>NZ_CP056269.1:0-5224399 GCF_013728515.1 Citrobacter sp. RHBSTW-00881 | reverse complement strand
GGCGGACTCCACTCGAACAAAAGTCGATAAATGACAAAGGCTGAAACATTCATGATTGTTGACGCACATCGACAAGACCCTATGCAAAGGGTGACGTGCGAATTGCTATCTGCAATTTTTACCCGATCAGGATCCATTGAAACGATCAGGACCGCGGATCATAGCGTAAACTGAGAAAGAGATCTTCTGTTTCTCACAGATTCTTCCCGATTTATCCACAGGATGATCCAGAATCGGCTAAGTGTAAACGATCCTGGAGAAGTGCTGCAGGTTTTAGCGCGCATATTGAAAAAATTAATGAGTAAAGATGCTTTACTGCTTAAACGATCTAATAAAGATCCCGAGCGATCCTTGCGCTTTATCCGCCAGCCCGTATAATTCTTACCCCCAGCGAGTAACGGTCGCCTTACGGCGTCAACGCTGCCTGTTTTATACGCGAAACCATGCGGAAAAAAGCGGGAAATAAGGAAAGAGAATTGACTCCGGAGTGTACAATTATTACAATCCGGCCTCTTTAATCACCCACACTGTGGCGTAAGTCGTTCGAAATTCGTTCGGGTATACGCAAAAGTCAGTGAATTTATTCAAGTTTAGGTAGAAATCGCCATGAAACGCACTTTTCAACCGTCTGTACTGAAGCGCAACCGTTCTCACGGCTTCCGTGCTCGTATGGCTAATAAAAATGGTCGTCAGGTTCTGGCACGTCGTCGTGCTAAAGGCCGTTCTCGTCTGACCGTTTCTAAGTAATAAAAGCTAGCCCCTGAGTGGTTAAGCTCGCATTTCCCAGGGAGTTACGTTTGTTAACTCCCACTCATTTCACATTCGTCTTCCAGCAGCCACAACGGGCTGGCACGCCGCAAATCACCATCCTCGGCCGCCTGAATTCGCTGGGGCATCCCCGTATCGGTCTTACCGTCGCCAAGAAAAACGTTAAACGCGCGCATGAACGCAATCGGATTAAACGTCTGACACGTGAAAGCTTTCGTTTACGTCAGCACGAACTTCCAGCAATGGATTTCGTGGTGGTGGCGAAAAAAGGGGTTGCTGACCTCGATAACCGTGCTCTCTCGGAAGCGTTGGAAAAATTATGGCGTCGCCATTGTCGCCTGGCTCGCGGGTCCTGATAGCCCTTATTCGGGTCTATCAACGCCTGATCAGTCCGCTGCTTGGGCCGCATTGCCGTTTCACTCCAACCTGCTCGAGCTACGGAATTGAGGCATTGCGCAGGTTTGGAGTGATAAAAGGCAGTTGGTTGACGGTGAAACGCGTATTAAAATGCCACCCTTTACACCCTGGTGGTGACGATCCCGTCCCGCCCGGACCATTTGATACCAGAGAACACTAACGATGGATTCGCAACGCAATCTTTTAGTCATCGCTTTGCTGTTCGTGTCTTTCATGATCTGGCAAGCCTGGGAGCAGGATAAAAACCCGCAACCTCAGGCCCAACAGACCACGCAGACAACGACCACCGCAGCGGGTAGCGCCGCAGACCAGGGCGTACCGGCCAGTGGCCAGGGGAAACTGATTACGGTTAAAACTGACGTGCTTGATCTGACCATCAACACCCGTGGTGGTGATGTGGAACAGGCTTCACTGCCAGCTTACCCGAAAGAACTCGGTTCTACCGAACCGTTCCAGTTACTGGAAACCACGCCACAGTTCATCTACCAGGCACAGAGTGGCCTGACAGGTCGTGACGGCCCGGATAACCCGGCTAACGGCCCGCGTCCGCTGTACAACGTCGAAAAAGACGCGTTTGTACTGGCTGACGGTCAGAACGAACTGCAGATCCCGATGACCTATACTGACGCAGCGGGTAACACATTCACTAAAACGTTTGTACTCAAGCGCGGTGAATATGCTGTCAACGTTAACTACAGCGTGCAGAACGCCGGCGAAAAACCGCTGGAAGTCTCCACCTTTGGTCAGCTGAAGCAATCCATCAATCTGCCATCTCATCGCGACACCGGTAGCAGCAACTTTGCGCTGCATACCTTCCGTGGCGCGGCGTACTCCACGCCGGATGAGAAGTATGAGAAATACAAATTCGACACCATTGCTGAAAACGAAAACCTGAACGTCAATGCTAAAGACGGCTGGGTCGCAATGCTGCAACAGTATTTCGCAACGGCATGGGTTCCGCGTAACGACGGCACCAACAACTTCTATACCGCTAACCTGGGTAACGGCATTGCCGCTATCGGCTATAAATCACAGCCGGTGCTGGTTCAGCCTGGCCAGACTGGCGCGATGACCAGCACCCTGTGGGTCGGCCCGGAAATTCAGGATAAAATGGCGGCAGTTGCACCGCACCTGGATCTGACCGTGGATTACGGCTGGTTGTGGTTCATCTCTCAACCGCTGTTCAAACTGCTGAAGTGGATCCATAGCTTCTTGGGTAACTGGGGCTTCTCCATCATCGTTATCACCTTTATCGTTCGTGGCATCATGTACCCGCTGACTAAAGCGCAGTACACCTCCATGGCGAAGATGCGTATGCTGCAGCCGAAGATTCAGGCTATGCGTGAGCGTCTGGGCGATGACAAACAGCGTCAGAGCCAGGAAATGATGGCCCTGTACAAAGCTGAGAAGGTTAACCCGCTGGGCGGCTGCTTCCCGCTGATCATCCAGATGCCAATCTTCCTGGCGTTGTACTACATGCTGATGGGCTCCATTGAACTGCGTCATGCGCCGTTCGCTCTGTGGATCCATGACCTGTCTGCACAGGACCCGTACTACATCCTGCCGATCCTGATGGGCGTGACGATGTTCTTCATTCAGAAGATGTCTCCGACCACCGTGACCGACCCGATGCAGCAGAAGATCATGACCTTTATGCCGGTCATCTTCACCGTGTTCTTCCTGTGGTTCCCGTCAGGTCTGGTGCTGTACTATATCGTCAGCAACCTGGTAACCATTATTCAGCAGCAGCTGATTTACCGTGGTCTGGAGAAACGTGGCCTGCATAGCCGCGAGAAGAAAAACTCCTGATACTAGTCGCAGGGGCGTTGGCTGAATTTGCTTGCCGCCTTCCTGCACTTGAATTATTTCGAGTATTCACGGTAAAGTTAATGCCAGAGAAGGCGGTCATTAGACCGCCTTTTTTACATTTACAAGAGAGCTATCATGAACCATAACGACACCATCGTCGCTCAGGCCACCCCACCGGGACGTGGTGGCGTGGGTATCCTGCGCATCTCCGGCCTGAAGGCGCGCGAGGTTGCAGAAACCGTACTGGGGAAACTACCAAAACCGCGCTATGCCGACTATCTTCCGTTTAAAGACGCGGATGGCAGCACGCTGGATCAAGGAATTGCCCTGTGGTTCCCCGGCCCAAACTCCTTTACCGGTGAAGATGTTTTAGAGCTTCAGGGCCACGGCGGTCCGGTGATTCTCGATCTGCTGCTTAAACGTATTCTGATCATTCCCGGGCTGCGCATTGCCAGACCGGGTGAATTCTCCGAGCGTGCGTTTCTCAATGATAAGCTTGATCTGGCCCAGGCAGAGGCAATTGCCGACCTGATCGATGCCAGCTCAGAGCAAGCCGCTCGCTCGGCGCTGAACTCGTTGCAGGGCGCATTTTCTGCACGGGTAAATCATCTTGTGGAAGCGCTCACTCACCTGCGCATCTACGTGGAAGCGGCAATCGACTTTCCGGATGAAGAAATCGACTTCCTGTCTGATGGTAAGATTGAAGCGCAGCTCAACAACGTTATCAGCGATCTCGATGCTGTTCGTGCCGAAGCGCGTCAGGGCAGCCTGCTGCGCGAAGGGATGAAGGTGGTCATTGCCGGTCGCCCAAATGCCGGGAAATCAAGCCTACTGAACGCGCTGGCAGGTCGTGAGGCGGCCATTGTGACCGACATTGCGGGTACGACTCGCGACGTACTGCGTGAGCATATTCATATCGACGGTATGCCGCTGCACATCATCGACACTGCCGGCCTGCGCGATGCCAGCGATGAAGTTGAACGCATTGGTATCGAACGCGCGTGGCAGGAAATTGAACAGGCCGACCGCGTTCTGTTTATGGTTGATGGCACCACCACCGACGCCGTGGACCCGGCTGACATCTGGCCAGACTTTATTGCCCGTCTGCCAGCCAAACTGCCGATTACCGTGGTGCGTAACAAAGCGGATATTACCGGTGAGACGCTGGGCCTTAGCGAAGTAAATGGCCACTCACTGGTTCGCCTATCCGCGCGTACCGGTGAAGGCGTTGACGTGCTGCGTAACCATCTCAAACAGAGCATGGGCTTTGAAACCAATATGGAAGGCGGCTTCCTGGCGCGCCGTCGTCACCTGCAGGCGCTGGCAGAAGCGGCGGAGCATCTCGAGCAGGGTAAAGCCCAACTGCTCGGAGCATGGGCCGGAGAATTGCTGGCAGAGGAACTACGTCTGGCGCAGCAGAACCTCAGTGAGATCACCGGGGAATTTACCTCCGACGATCTGCTGGGAAGGATTTTCTCCAGCTTCTGTATTGGCAAGTAACGTTGTGTTGCCCGGTGGTGCGATGCCTACCGGGCCTACAGTACCCGTAAGTCGGATAAAGCAAAGCGGCTATCCGGCTACAAGTAATTTCCCATATGGAAATCACTGTTGTCCAAATGGCAACTCGTGCAGTTGACTCTCTGCCCGTATGCTTAGCGCCACATTCCTCATGAGGTCGCTATGACACGCTTTCTAATCTGCAGTTTCGCCCTGGTGTTACTTTATCCCGCGGGTATTGATATGTATCTGGTGGGGCTGCCCCGTATTGCTGCCGATTTACAGGCCAGCGAGGCGCAACTGCATATCGCGTTTTCGGTTTATCTGGCGGGAATGGCGACGGCGATGCTGTTTGCCGGGAAAATTGCCGACCAGTCAGGACGCAAACCCGTCGCTATTGTCGGCGCCCTCATCTTTATTTTCGCCTCTGCGCTGTGTTCATTCGCCGAAAGCGGTACGCCGTTTCTCACAGGCCGCTTTATTCAGGGCGTAGGCGCAGGCTGCTGCTATGTGGTGGCTTTCGCCATCCTGCGCGATACGCTCGACGATCGCCGCCGGGCGAAGGTACTGTCGCTGTTGAACGGTATCACCTGCATCGTGCCGGTACTGGCACCGGTGATGGGGCATCTGATTATGCTCAAATACCCGTGGCAGAGCCTGTTCTACACGATGATCGGTATGGGGGTGGCCGTTTGCTTGCTGTCAGTGTTTATCCTGCGAGAATCGCGCCCAGCGACGCTCCCGGCATCTGCAGAGAAGAACCACCTATCTGAATCGCTGGTGAACCGTTTTTTCTTAAGCCGCCTGGCCATCACCACTCTCAGCGTGTCGGTGATCCTGACCTTCGTGAATACTTCGCCGGTGCTGTTGATGGAAGTAATGGGCTTTGACCGTGGTGAGTACGCCACCACGATGGCCATGACCGCAGGCATCAGTATGGCGGTCTCGTTCTCTACGCCATTCGCCCTGAGCGTGTTTAAACCTCGCGTTCTGATGCTGACCTCACAAGTGCTGTTTCTGTCTGCCGGCGTGGTGTTAACCCTTGCCAGTACGCACATGGTGACGCTGTTTGGGCTGACCTTAATCTGTGCCGGGTTCTCGGTCGGCTTCGGTGTCGCGATGAGCCAGGCGCTGGGACCTTTCTCGCTGCGTGCGGGCGTTGCCAGCTCGGCGTTAGGTATTGCGCAGGTTTGCGGTTCCTCGCTGTGGATATGGCTGGCTGCGGTGCTCGGTCTTGATGCGCTGAATATGCTGATCGGGATTCTGATTGGCTGTAGCATAGTGAGTATCATGCTGATTATCACTGTTGCACCTAACCGGTCCACGCCAACTCATGAAGAAATCCCTCAGCAGTCTCGATCTTAATTTATTGCTCTGCCTGCAGCTGTTGATGCAGGAACGCAGTGTTACCAAAACAGCCAAACGGATGAACGTCACGCCGTCGGCAGTCAGCAAGTCGCTGTCTAAACTGCGGGCCTGGTTTGACGATCCACTGTTTGTAAACACCCCGCTGGGGCTAACGCCCACACCGCTGATGGTCAGCATGGAACAGAATCTGGCAGAGTGGATGCAGATGAGCAACCAGTTGCTGGATAAGCCACACCATGAAGCGCCGCGCGGGCTGAAGTTTGATCTGGTGGCCGAAACGCCGCTGGTGATGATCATGTTTAACGCGCTCTCCCGACAGATCTATCAGCGTTATCCCCAGGCGACGATCAAAATACGCAACTGGGACTATGATTCGCTGGATGCAATTATTCGCGGCGAAGTGGATATCGGCTTTACTGGCCGGGAAAGCCATCCGCGTTCGCGTGAACTGTTGAGTTTGCTGCCGTTGTCGATCGACCATGAAGTGCTGTTTTCCGATCTCCCCTGTGTCTGGCTACGTGAAGATCATCCGGCATTGCAGGAAGAGTGGAATCTGGACACATTTCTGCGCTATCCGCACATCAGCATTAGCTGGGAGCAAAGCGATACCTGGGCGCTGGATGAAGTCCTGCAAGAGATGGGGCGCGCGCGCAATATTGCGTTATGTCTGCCCGGTTTTGAGCAGTCGCTGTTTATGGCCGCCCAGCCGGATCACGCGCTAATAGCCACAGCTCCGGTTTATTGCCAGCGTTATAACCAACTCCACCAGCTTCCGCTCGTGGCGCGTCCTATGCCTTTTGATGCCGCGCAGCTGGAAAAAATGCGCGTACCGTTCACCCTTCTTTGGCACAAACGTAACAGTCATAATCCTAAGATCGTCTGGTTGAAAGACACCATCAAGGCGCTTTATCGCGATATGTCCTGACGTTGCACCGCCACTTTGTTGCTAAATCGACTATTCTGGCAACAGAAATGTAAATATCGCGTAATGTATTCTATTTCAGCTTACTTTTTGGGCAGCAAAGCCTGCCTGGATGCCGCGTAAATGTTACTCTGGTAATTATCAAGGACCATTAATCACGGAGCGAAAAATGGCGACACATTTTGCCAGAGGGATTCTTACGGAGGGACACCTGGTTTCAGCTCGCCTCCCTTCTCCATGTCATATCGAAGCAAGAGATCTCCCTGCTCATCGCCGAACACGTTTCCTGGCTTCCCGCAGTTTACTCGCTGAACTGATGTTTATGCTTTACGGCACCAGTACGCTGCCCGAGATTGTTACTCAGGCCAAAGGTAAGCCCATTTTTCGCGATAAGAACCTGCCGGGATTTTCGATTTCTTATGCCGGGAATATCGTTGGCGTTGCGCTAACAACTGAAGGAACGTGCGGGCTGGATATGGAACTGCAGCGAGCTACCCGCAGCTTTCACCATCCGCATTCAACGGAAACATGGCGCTTCTCCAGCAACGAAAATCTGTGGATCAATAACCAAAACGACCCCAACGAAGCACGCGCGCAGCTCATTACGTTGCGCCAGAGCGTACTCAAACTCACCGGCGATGTAAGCAATGATGATCCGCACGAACTCCAGCTTTTACCCGGCGCAGGACGTCTGAAATGTGCACATGTTGCGCAGGTTGAAGCCATTTGCGATGCGGAAGATGTTCTGGTGTGGTCGGTTGCGGTTACGCCAACCATTGAAAAACTCAAGGTTTGGGAGTTTGATGGTAAACAGGACTGGAAAAGTTTGCCTGATATCCAGACCCGCGCCAATGAGCCTACGGGTCGTCTGATCCGGTTCTCTCAATTATGCGCAGCGAAGAGCCATACGCTTTGATTTAACCTTTATGATGAAACAGGAGTCACCATGTCAGAAACATTGAATGTTGTTACGTTACTGGGAAGTCTGCGCAAAGGTTCGTTTAATGGAATGGTTGCCCGTACGCTGCCCAAGATTGCTCCAGCAGGAATGGAAGTCAACGCGTTGCCATCAATTGGTGATATCCCACTGTACGATGCCGACCTCCAGCAGGAAGAAGGTTTTCCGGCAAGCGTAGAAGCGCTGGCAGAGCAAATCAGGAAGGCTGACGGTGTCGTCATCGTGACACCGGAATATAACTATTCCGTGCCTGGCGGACTGAAGAACGCCATCGACTGGCTGTCCCGCCTGCCGGATCAGCCATTATCGGGTAAGCCGGTGCTGATCCAGACCAGCTCCATGGGCGCCATTGGCGGCGCGCGCTGCCAGTATCATCTACGTCAGATCCTGGTGTTCCTCGACGCCATGGTAATGAACAAGCCGGAATTTATGGGCGGCGTGATTCAGAACAAAGTGGACCCGCAGACAGGTGAAGTGATCGACCAAAGTACGCTGGACCATCTAACCGGCCAGCTGACCGCATTTGGCGACTACATCCAGCGTGTGAAAGCCTAAAAGAAAAAGCCCGCTGGCTGCAATGCCTGGCGGGCCGTATCCGGGTATCAAATTTACCTGATGGCGCTGCGCTTATCAGGTCTACACGCCTCGCGCAGCACCGTCTCAGCGGCAATTAATGCGCGTCGATAAACACAATCTTCAACACAAACAGCAGTGCGACAACGATGACGCACGGGCTGAGATCGCGGAAACGTCCGGTACCGATTTTCATCACACAGTAGGAAATAAAGCCCAGCGCGATACCTTCGGTAATCGAGAAGCTAAACGGCATCATCACGGCGGTAATAAACGCCGGAACGGCTTCAGTCAGGTCATCCCACTTCACGCGCGACAGGCTTGATGTCATCAGGACGCCAACGTAAATCAGCGCACCAGCGGCCGCATATCCCGGTACCATTCCCGCCAGCGGCGACAGGAAGATAACCAACAGGAACAACAGGCCGACAACTACCGCGGTCAGGCCAGTACGTCCACCGACAGAAACCCCGGAAGAAGACTCGATATACGCGGTAACGGAAGAAGTACCGATAAACGCACCAGCAACCGATGACACGCTATCCACATACAGCGCCTGCTTCATGCGCGGAAACTTACCCTTCGCATCCGCCAGACCGGCTTTATCCGTGACGCCAATTAGCGTACCGGAGGAGTCGAACAGGTTGACCAGCATGAACGAGAAAATTACGCCCGCAAGACCAATGTTAAACGAACCAGCCAGATCAACATGCCCGATAACGGACATTACGCTCGGCGGCGCGGAGACGATCCCGTTGTAATGGACATCGCCCAGCATCCAGCCCAGCAGCGTGGTCACAATGATAGAGATCAGTACCGCCGCATGGATGTTACGTGAAGCCAGAATCGCGATGATAAAGAAGCCCAGAATACCGAGCAGTACGCTGTGGGACGTCAGGTTGCCAATAGACACCAGGGTGTCTTGGTTGGCGACGATAACACCAGCGTTTTTCAGCCCCATCATGCCGATGAACAGACCAATACCACTGGTGATCCCCACGCGCAAACTAACCGGGATGTTGGCAATCATCCAGTAACGTACGCGGAAAATCGTCAGTAGCAGCAGACCTACCGCGCCCCAGAAGATTGCGCCCATACCGATCTGCCATGACAGGCCCATCGCGCCAACGACCACGAAGGCGAAGAACGCATTCAGACCCATAGCAGGCGCAAGTGCGACCGGCAGGTTGGCAAACAGGCCCATCAGGATGCTACCAAATGCAGCAATCAGGCAGGTGGTCACAAAGACGGCGCTGGTATCCATGCCAGCCACGCCAAGAATTTGCGGGTTAACAAAAACGATATACACCATCGTCAGGAAGGTGGTTAAACCGGCGATCACTTCGGTCCGTGCCGTCGTGCCATGTTCGCGCAGTTTGAACACGCGTTCCAGCATCCCCTGGCCAGAAGCCTGGGTTGTGTGTTGTTGACTCATTATCAATTTCCGAACAAGGAGGGAAAATTCGTCGCTATCCTATACCAAAATGCGACAATAGGGTTGGGTTATGAGCAACTTTTTTCATTGATTTTGCTTATACGGCAACGATTGCGTCGCCCAATAATGCATTACGAAAACGTTAAACTTGTTAAAACGGAAATGACATGTCCCAGATAGAAGCCGTATTTTTTGACTGTGACGGTACCCTTGTCGACAGTGAAGTGATTTGTTCTCGCGCGTATGTCAGCATGTTCCAGGCGTTCGGCATTACGCTCGATCTTGAAGAAACTTTTAAACGCTTCAAGGGGGTAAAGCTGTACGAGATCATCGACATTATCAACGAAGAGCACGGTGTCGAACTGGCAAAAGCCGAATTAGAACCGGTTTACCGCGCAGAGGTCGCACGTCTGTTCGATACGGAACTGGAGGTGATTGCCGGAGCCAATGCGCTGCTGGACAGCATGACCGTCCCTATGTGCGTGGTATCTAACGGTCCGGTCAGCAAAATGCAGCACTCGCTGGGTAAGCTGGGTATGTTGCACCATTTCCCTGATTTACTGTTCAGCGGCTACGATATTCAACGCTGGAAACCCGATCCGGCCCTGATGTTCCATGCGGCGAAAGCGATGGACGTTAACGTTGATAACTGCATTCTGGTTGATGACTCCAGCGCAGGTGCCCAGGCGGGGATTGCTGCAGGGATGGAAGTGTTTTACTTCTGTGCCGATCCGCATAACAAACCAATCGATCATCCAAAAGTGACGACGTTTACCGATCTGGCGCAGTTGCCAGCGTTATGGAAGGCGCGGGGTTGGAATATTACGCGATAACTGAAAGGCCGGATGGCGCTAACGCTGATCCGGCCTGCATGTCTTGTAGAGCGGGTAAGCGTTAGCGCCACCCGCCACAAATATCACTCTTTCGGATCTTTGCCCGCCAGCAGCTTATCCAGCTCATCACCGCCCACGTGACGGAAGTCTTGTCCCTTCACGAAGTAGAAGATGTATTCGCAGATATTCTGGCAACGGTCACCGATACGCTCGATGGAGCGCGCGCAGAACAGCGCGGTCAGCACGCTTGGAATGGTACGCGGGTCTTCCATCATGTAGGTCATCAGCTGACGCACGATACCTTCATACTCCTGGTCGACTTTCTTATCTTCGCGATAAATACGTACCGCTTCGTCAAGATCCATACGCGCAAACGCATCCAGCACGTCATGCAGCATTTGTACGGTGTGGCGACCCAGTGATTCCAGGCTTACCAGCAGCGGCTGATGCTGTTGAGAAAATTTCTCCAGCGCGGTGCGGCAAATTTTATCCGCAACGTCGCCAATACGTTCCAGCTCAGCGATCGTTTTGATAATCGCCATCACCAGACGCAAGTCACTGGCGGTCGGCTGACGCTTGGCAATGATACGCACGCAGGCCTCGTCGATCGCCACTTCCATCATATTGACGTTCTTATCGCCCTCAATGACGCGCTTCGCCAGCTCACTGTCCTGATTGTGCATGGCGGTAATCGCATCAGAAAGCTGCTGCTCGACCATGCCGCCCATGGTCATCACCTGGGTACGGATGCTTTCCAGCTCTGCATTGAACTGGCCGGAAATATGTTTATTAAGGTTAAGATTATCCACAACAAGCTCCTGAATCAGCCGTAACGACCGGTGATGTAGTCTTCAGTTTGTTTCTTCGCGGGCTTGGTGAACAGATCGTCCGTGTTACTGAACTCAATCAACTCGCCCAGGTACATAAATGCCGTGTGATCGGAACAACGCGCAGCCTGCTGCATGTTGTGGGTAACGATAACGACGGTGTAATCCTCTTTCAGCTCAGTGATCAGCTCTTCGATACGCCCGGTAGAAATAGGGTCGAGCGCTGAACACGGCTCATCAAGCAGAAGCACTTCCGGGCGAATGGCGATCCCACGCGCAATACACAGACGCTGCTGCTGACCACCGGAGAGAGAGTACCCGCTCTGGTGTAATTTATCTTTGGTTTCGTTCCACAGCGCGGCCTTGGTCAATGCCCACTGCACACGCTCGTCCATATCCGCACGAGAGAGTTTCTCAAACAGACGCACGCCAAAAGCGATGTTGTCGTAGATGGACATCGGGAACGGCGTCGGCTTCTGGAATACCATGCCCACTTTGGCACGCAGCAGAGCGATATCCTGAGTGTTGGTGAGAATATTGTCGCCATCCAGCAGGATTTCGCCTTCCGCACGCTGTTCCGGGTACAGTTCAAACATTTTATTGAACGTACGCAGCAACGTCGATTTACCACAGCCTGACGGCCCGATAAACGCCGTTACCTGGTTTTTGGCAATATCCAGGTTGATGTTCTTCAGGGCATGGAACTTGCCATAGTAGAAGTTCAAATCACGAACCTGAATCTTACCCGGGGCAGTATCAACCATACTCATTTCAATCTTTTCCTCATCATGCCTGATGGCGCGCAGCTTTCAGGCCTACAAATGTCTTCAATCGTAGGCCGGATAAGGCGTTTACGCCGCCATCCGGCACTTCGTCTTAACCGTGTTTCTTCTTCGCGAAAATGACGCGCGCCAGAATGTTCAGCAGCAGTACGCACAGGGTAATAATCAGTACCCCAGCCCAGGCCAGTTGCTGCCACTCAGCAAACGGGCTCATCGCAAACTTAAAGATAGTGACCGGCAGGTTGGCGATAGGCTGCATCATGTCGGTGCTCCAGAACTGATTGGAGAGCGACGTAAACAGCAGCGGAGCCGTTTCACCTGCGATACGTGCAATAGCCAGTAAAACGCCTGTAATGATGCCTGAGACAGAGGCCTTCAGGGTGATCGCAGAAATCATCTTCCATTTCGGCGTACCCAGCGCATAGGCGGCTTCACGCAGGCTATCCGGTACCAGCTTGAGCATGTTCTCCGTGGTACGAATAACAATGGGCACCTGCAGCAGCGCCAGCGCGATAACGCCCGCCCAGCCGGAGAAGTGCTCCATTTTTGCTACCACGATGGTGTAAACGAACAGACCGACCACGATTGATGGCGCAGAAAGCAGGATGTCGTTGATAAAGCGGATCACCTCAGCCAGCCAGGACTTACGTCCGTACTCTGCCAGGTAGATGCCCGCCATAATACCAAGCGGTGTACCAAACACGGTCGCCCACAGAATTAACAGTCCGCTACCGGCCAGGGCATTCGCCAGACCACCACCAGCCGTATTCGGCGGAGGTGTCATTTCGGTGAACAGCGCCAGTGACATACCGTCAATACCGCGGGTGATCGTGGACATCAGGATCCAGATAAGCCAGAACAGACCGAATGCCATGGTCGCCATAGAGAGCGTCAGCGCGATGCGGTTCTTCAGACGACGACGCGCCTGCATTTTACGGCGGGATTCCGCAAGCGCAGCGGTGTTTTGCATTTCAAGCGTAGCCATTAGCGTGCCCCCTCGTTCTTCGCAAGGCGCATGATCATGAACTTAGACGCCGCCAGCACGATGAAGGTAATCACAAACAGAATCAGGCCCAGTTCCATCAACGCGGCAACGTGCAGTCCTGATTCCGCTTCGGCAAATTCATTCGCCAGCGCAGAAGTAATACTGTTGCCCGGCATGTACAGCGAGGCACTATCGAGCTGGTAAGTGTTACCGATGATGAACGTCACCGCCATGGTTTCACCCAGCGCGCGGCCCAGACCGAGCATCACGCCGCCGATCACACCGTTTTTGGTGAACGGCAGGACGATGCGCCAGATAACTTCCCAGGTAGTACAACCGATGCCGTAGGCTGACTCTTTCATCAGCACCGGCGTTTGTTCGAACACATCGCGCATAACCGCCGCAATGTACGGGATGATCATGATGGCGAGGATCACGCCAGCGGCCAGAATACCGATACCAAACGCCGGACCCGCAAACAGCGCGCCAACAAACGGAATGTTGGAAAGGATGTTCCCGACCGGTTCCTGGAAGTAAGTCGCAAACAGCGGGGCAAAGATAAACAGGCCCCACATGCCGTACACGATACTAGGAATTGCCGCCAGCAATTCAATAGCGATACCCAGCGGGCGACGCAGCCAGCCAGGAGCAAGTTCAGTCAGGAATAAGGCAATGCCAAAACTCACCGGAACGGCGATCAGCAGTGCGATAAGCGAGGTGACCAGCGTACCGTAAATCGGTACTAATGCACCGTAGATATCGTTTGGCGCATCCCATTCTTTAGTCCACAGAAAGGAGAAGCCAAATTTCTGAATGCTTGGCCAGGAGGAGATAACTAGAGAGACAATAATGCCACCCAACATCAATAGCACAATCAGCGCAGCCAGTTTTACCAGCGCGCTGAATATCATGTCACCTTTTTTACCCGGTGGGTTCAAAGCAGGCTTGGTTGCAGCCATAAATCACTCTTTAAGTTTGGGCCAGGAAGCACGCATTTTATCGTGCTTCCCGGCTAACGTAATGCCATACCCTAAATAATTCGAGTTGCAGCAAGGCGGCAAGCTTGTGAATACCCAGGAGCATAGATTCACTATGTGACTGGGGTGAACAAGCACAGCCAACACAGCTGCGGCTCAAAGTATGACGGGTATTTAGTACAGCGCTTTACCGCTGCTGTCCTTCACGTTGGTCTTCCATGCAGCACGAATCTGCTCAACCACGCTGTCCGGCAGGCTGGCGTAATCCAGGTCATTAGCCTGTTTGCCACCATTTTTGTACGCCCAATCGAAGAACTTCAGCACTTCAGCGCCCTGCTCAGGTTTCTTCTGCTCTTTATGCACCAGGATGAAGGTGGTGGAAGTGATCGGCCACGCATCGTCACCTTTCTGGTTAGTCAGATCCTGAGCGAAGGTTTTGCTCCAGTCAGCGCCTTTTGCAGCGTTGGCAAAGTTTTCTTCGGTCGGACTTACCGGTTTGCCATCAGCAGAGACCAGCTTGGTGTATGCCAGGTTGTTCTGCTTAGCGTAAGCGTACTCAACGTAACCGATTGAACCCGGCAGACGCTGTACGAACGCAGCGATACCGTCGTTACCTTTACCACCCAGACCGGTCGGCCAGTTAACGGTAGAGCCGGAACCAATTTTAGATTTCCACTCTTCGTTCACTTTCGCCAGGTAGCTGGTGAAAACGAAGGAAGTACCGGAACCGTCAGCACGACGCACAACGGCGATATTCTGAGAAGGCAGCTTCAGACCCGGGTTCAGTTTGGTGATGGCTTCATCATCCCACTTCTTAATTTTACCGAGGTAGATGTCGCCCAGCGTTTTACCGTCCAGCACCAGTTCGCCGGATTTCAGGCCAGGGATGTTCACCGCCAGCACCACACCACCGATAACCGTCGGGAACTGGAACAGGCCTTCTTGCGCCAGTTTCTCGTCAGACAACGGTGCGTCAGAGGCGCCGAAATCAACGGTATTGGCCGTAATTTGTTTTACACCACCGGAGGAGCCGATACCCTGGTAGTTTACTTTGCTACCGGTCTCTTTCTGATAGGTATCTGCCCATTTGGCATACACTGGCGCAGGGAAGGTTGCACCTGCACCTGTCAGGCTCGCTGCTGCAAACGCAGAAAACGCGCTCATGGATAAGGTCGCGGCGACAACAGTTGCGACAGTGGTACGCATAACTTTCATAATGTCTCCTGCACGGTTTTCGTAAATCGTTGTTTGAGTTGCTACTGTGAGCAAAATAGGACAAACAGGTGACAGTTAAATGTACGAAATATGACAGTTTTATGACAATGAAAAACTCGGGAAGTTTTTTATCTAAAAATACATTTAAAACAGGATGTTAATTACCATCATGACAATAACATTTCGCTGAAATTTTCTTTTTATGACACTGAAAACAGTAGTTGAAGATGACGGTTTGTCACATAAAACAGGCGGGATAATTGATTAAAAACAGAACAAGCTAAAAAAATGCCCCACTTACAGCAGGGCATTTTCAGTTCAGTTAAGTGCGGATTACTCTACGGTAACCGACTTTGCCAGGTTACGCGGCTGGTCCACGTCGGTGCCTTTAATCAGCGCCACGTGATACGCCAGCAGTTGCAGCGGAACGGTGTAGAAGATCGGTGCAATCACCTCTTCTACATGCGGCATCTCAATAATGTGCATGTTTTCGCTGCTGGTAAAGCCAGCATCCTGGTCCGCAAAGACGTACAACTGACCGCCACGAGCGCGAACTTCTTCAATGTTGGATTTCAGTTTTTCCAGCAGTTCGTTGTTCGGCGCAACTACGATAACCGGCATATCGGCATCAATCAGCGCCAGCGGACCGTGTTTCAGTTCGCCTGCAGCATAAGCTTCAGCGTGAATATAAGAGATCTCTTTCAGCTTCAGCGCGCCTTCCAGCGCAATCGGGTACTGATCGCCACGGCCCAGGAACAGCGCATGGTGTTTGTCTGAGAAACCTTCCGCCAGAGCGGCAATGCGTTTGTCCTGAGACAGCATCTGCTCAATACGGCTCGGCAGTGCCTGCAGACCATGAACGATCTCCTGCTCGATAGACGCATCCAGACCTTTCAGACGAGACAGTTTCGCCACCAGCATCAGCAGAACGGTCAGTTGGGTGGTAAATGCTTTCGTGGAGGCCACACCGATTTCGGTACCGGCATTGGTCATCATCGCCAGGTCGGATTCGCGCACCAGAGAAGATCCCGGTACGTTACAAATAGCCAGCGAGCCCAGATAGCCCAGCTCTTTAGATAAGCGCAGACCCGCCAGGGTATCCGCCGTTTCACCGGACTGGGAAAGGGTAATCATCAGACTGTTACGACGCACGGCGGATTTGCGATAACGGAACTCGGAAGCGATTTCGACATCACAAGGAATACCAGCCAGCGATTCAAACCAGTAGCGGGACACCATGCCGGAGTTGTAGGACGTACCGCAGGCGATAATCTGGATATGCTCAACCTGAGACAGCAACTCGTTGGCACGTGAACCCAGCTCGCTTAAATCCACTTCACCGTGACTAATGCGCCCGGTCAGCGTATTTTTAATTGCGTTCGGCTGTTCGTAGATCTCTTTCTGCATGTAGTGGCGATAAATACCTTTTTCGCCCGCGTCATACTGCAGATTCGATTCGATATCCTGACGCTTCACTTGTGCGCCAGACTTGTCAAAAATAGAGACTGAACGACGGGTCACCTCCGCGATGTCACCTTCTTCCAGGAAGATAAAGCGACGGGTTACCGGCAACAGCGCCAGCTGATCGGAAGCGATAAAGTTTTCCCCCATCCCCAGACCAATCACCAGCGGGCTACCTGAACGGGCCGCCAGCAGCGTTTCCGGGTTACGGGTATCCATGATCACCGTGCCATAGGCACCGCGCAACTGTGGAATAGTACGCAGTACGGCTTCACGCAGCGTACCACCCTGTTCCAGTTCCCAATGCACCAGGTGAGCAATCACTTCGGTGTCGGTTTCAGAAACAAAGGTGTAACCACGGGTTTTCAGTAGTTCACGCAGAGGTTCATGGTTTTCAATGATGCCGTTATGCACAACAACAATGTGTTCAGAAACATGGGGATGCGCGTTCGCTTCTGAAGGTTCACCGTGTGTCGCCCAACGGGTATGAGCGATACCTGTACCACCATGCAGCGGATGTTCTTCCGCAGCAGCAGTCAGCATCTGCACTTTACCCAGACGACGCAGACGGGTCATGTTGCCTTCAGCATCGACAACGGCCAGACCAGCAGAGTCATAACCACGATATTCCAGACGACGTAAACCTTCGAGAAGGATTTCAGCTACATCACGCTGCGCGATAGCGCCAACAATTCCACACATATTTTTTGATTCCGAATTTAGGCATTTGCCTGTCGTTGTCGCTGACCTGTATTTGCCCTTTCCGGGCGCCCCGAGCCTTGTAGAGAGTGGGGTTATTTTTATGGTACTGCTTGTTGAGCGGAGGATTATGTTATCCCCTCATCTCTTGTCTGCCTGATGGCGCTTACGCTTATCAGGCCTACAGAACGTCACCGCACGTAGGCCGCCATCCGGCAAAAATCACTTACTTCTTCACCGGACGCTGCCAGCCCTGTTTATGGACCTGAGGTACACGGCTTAATACCAGTTCGTTATCGGCGACATTACGCGTTACGGTAGTGCCAGCAGCGATGGTGGCACCTTTACCTACGGTGACAGGCGCCACCAACTGAGTATCAGAACCCACAAACACATCATCACCAATAATGGTTTTAAACTTATTGGCACCATCGTAGTTGCAGGTAATCGTACCCGCGCCGATATTCACATTATCGCCAATTTCCGCATCGCCCAGATAGGTCAGATGACCAGCTTTAGAACCTTTACCCAGACGCGCTTTTTTCATTTCGACGAAGTTACCCACGTGCGCGCCTTCCTGCAGCTCAGCACCCGGGCGCAGACGCGCGAATGGACCGATGGTGCAAGCGGCTTCCAGATGGGCATCTTCCACCACACTGTATGGGCTAAGCTCACAACCTTCACCAATCACGCTGTTTTTGATGATACAGCCAGCACCAATCTTGACGCGATCCCCAACGGTTACGTTACCTTCAATGATAACGTTAGTATCAATTTCAACATCGCGCCCGTGAATAAGCGTACCGCGAAGATCAAAACGTGCAGGATCGCGCAGCATCACGCCCGCCAACAACAGTTTCTCTGCTTGCTCAGACTGATAAACACGCTCCAGACGGGATAACTGAAGACGGTTATTCACCCCTTCCGTTTCGCTAATACGTGCCGGATGTACCGCAGCAATTTCGCGTCCTTCCTGATACGCCATCGCAATGATATCGGTGATGTAGTATTCACCCTGCGCATTGTTATTGGTGAGTTTGGACAGCCAGCGCTTCATATCAGCGCCATTGGCAATCAGAATACCGGTGTTGATTTCCTGGATTTGGCGCTGCTCGTCAGTTGCATCTTTATGCTCGACGATACCGGTGACGTTACCGTTCTCACGCGTAATACGCCCATAGCCGGATGGATCATCCAGTTTTACCGTTAACAGGCCGATGCCGCCCTGCGGTTTAGCATCACGCAGGCTACGTAAGGTATCGGTAGAGATCAGCGGCACATCGCCATAGAGCATTAAAATGTCTTCGTCATCACCAAAGAATGGCGCTGCCTGCTGCATTGCATGGCCGGTCCCCAACTGCTCTGCCTGCAGAATCCAGTTTAGATTGCCATCTTTCAGCGTCTGCTTAAGCAAATCACCACCGTGCCCGTAGACCAGATGTACGTGAGTCGCACCTAATTCATTAGCGGCATCAATGACATGCTGAACCATCGGCTTTCCTGCGAGGGTATGCAGCACTTTAGGGAGATCGGAATACATACGCGTGCCTTTGCCTGCGGCAAGGATCACGACGCTCATAGCATTATTCAACATACACGTCCTGACTGTAATTTGAGAACGAATTTATACCGTTTCACATTGAAAATACTACATTTTTTTCATCGTGAAATGGACCGAAAATAAAACGTTCAATCGGGAAAATTTCCCCTCTGATAACACTCTATTTTCGTCTATTTCGGCGTCTTTTGTCTCCCAAAACCAGGAGTCTGCTCTTATTAAAGCCTTAGGTTAATGTTTTTGCTATTTTTTTACTGCATGAATAAAGAGTTACAAAAGAAAAGTACAATATTATTAATGTGATCAGCGAGAAGCAGAAAAATACTGTTTTAAAAGGGAAGAGGACAAACGATCAAGCGGAAGAGTGGGATTTAATAACAGATGGCGCGTGCTGATAACCGTATGAAGCATCGCGCCACAGAGCAGGTCGGGAAGACTAAACTTCCATACTGCTGAAAAGGGCGATGATTTTGTTAATCAGTTTCATGTTGGTATCCTGTTTTTATCTGAGTTAATTATGTGACACACATCACACAAAAAAGAGTCTACGCCTCATTTTTTAACCGATCAATATTTTTGTGACACAAGCCACAAAAATATAAAACAGCTTTTTAGTTCCACTTTCACTGAAACAAAACCATAAAAAAAGCCAGCCTGGCAACCAGACTGGCTTTTGTGCTTTTCAAGCCGGTGTTACATCGCTTTTTTGGTCAACTCGATAACGCGCAGTTTCGCGATCGCTTTGGCCAGTTCCGCAGATGCCTGAGCGTAATCCACGTCACCATGAGAGCTCTTAATGTGCTCTTCAGCCTTACGCTTCGCTTCCAGGGCTCTCGCTTCATCGAGATCCTGTCCGCGAATCGCGGTATCAGCCAGAACGGTCACGCTGCCAGGCTGCACTTCGAGAATGCCGCCGGACAGATAGATAAACTCTTCATGACCGAACTGTTTAACGATGCGGATCATACCAGGCTTAATGGCGGTGAGCAGCGGTGCGTGACCCGGGAAAATACCCAGTTCACCTTCACTACCCGTTACCTGGATTTTTTCGACCAGACCAGAGAACATTTGCTGCTCTGCGCTGACGACGTCCAGGTGGTAAGTCATTGCCATATCACCCTCCGATTAAGGCGTTAAAGTTTTTTGGCTTTTTCCACGGCTTCGTCGATAGAACCAACCATGTAGAACGCCTGCTCTGGCAGGTGGTCGTATTCGCCTTCCATGATGCCTTTAAAGCCACGGATGGTGTCTTTCAGGGATACGTATTTACCCGGAGAACCGGTGAATACTTCCGCAACGAAGAACGGCTGGGACAGGAAGCGCTGAATTTTACGTGCGCGTGCTACCACCAGTTTGTCTTCTTCAGACAGTTCATCCATACCCAGGATGGCGATGATGTCTTTCAGTTCCTGATAACGCTGCAGCAGAGACTGTACGCCACGCGCGGTGTCGTAGTGTTCCTGACCAACAACCAGCGGATCCAGCTGACGGCTGGTGGAGTCCAGCGGGTCAACTGCCGGGTAGATACCCAGAGAGGCGATCTGACGGCTCAGTACCACGGTTGCATCTAAGTGAGCAAAGGTGGTTGCTGGGGATGGGTCAGTCAAGTCATCCGCAGGTACGTATACCGCCTGAACGGAGGTGATAGAACCGGTTTTGGTAGAGGTGATACGTTCCTGAAGAACACCCATCTCTTCCGCCAGGGTCGGCTGGTAGCCTACCGCTGATGGCATACGACCCAGCAGTGCGGATACTTCTGTACCGGCCAAGGTGTAACGATAGATGTTATCAACGAACAGCAGAACGTCACGACCTTCGTCACGGAACTTCTCTGCCATGGTCAGACCGGTCAGAGCAACGCGCAGACGGTTTCCCGGCGGCTCGTTCATCTGGCCATATACCAGGGATACTTTGTCCAGAACGTTGGAGTCAGTCATTTCGTGGTAGAAGTCGTTACCCTCACGAGTACGTTCACCCACGCCCGCAAACACGGAGTAACCGGAGTGTTCGATCGCGATGTTACGGATCAGCTCCATCATGTTTACGGTTTTACCTACACCCGCACCACCGAACAGACCAACTTTACCGCCCTTAGCGAACGGACACATCAGGTCGATAACTTTGATGCCGGTTTCCAGCAGTTCCTGAGAGCTGGACAGCTCTTCATAGGAAGGTGCCGCGCGGTGGATAGCCCAACGCTCTTCTTCACCGATATCGCCTTTCATGTCGATCGGGTGACCCAGGACGTTCATGATACGACCCAGAGTTGCTTTACCTACCGGGACTTCGATCGGGTGCTCGAGATCTTTAACTTCCAGACCACGACGCAGACCGTCGGAAGAACCCATGGCGATGGTACGTACGATACCGCCGCCGAGCTGCTGCTGAACTTCCAGCACCAGGCTCTCTTTACCATTCATAACCTCAAGAGCATCGTACACACGCGGTACGGCATCCTGAGGGAATTCGACGTCAACCACGGCGCCGATTACCTGGACAATTTTTCCAGTAGCCATCTTGAATCCTCTACGAATTAACCTGGTTATACCGCGGATGCACCACCGACGATTTCGGTGAGTTCCTGAGTAATGCTGGCCTGACGAGCTTTGTTGTATACCAACTGCAGCTCTTTAATCAGGCTGCCGCCATTGTCGGTCGCGGCTTTCATCGCCACCATACGTGCGGCCTGCTCGCTGGCCAGGTTTTCTACCACGCCCTGATAAACCTGAGACTCGACATAACGACGCAGCAGGGTATCCAGCAGCGCTTTCGGGTCTGGCTCATACAGGTAATCCCAGGATTTACGCTTCAATTCATCATCATCTGATGCCGGCAGAGGCAGCAGTTGGGTGATGGTTGGCGTCTGAGACATGGTGTTAATAAATTTGTTGCTGACAACGTACAGTCTGTCCAGACGACCTTCATCGTAGGCCTGCAGCATCACTTTAACCGGACCGATCAGTTCGGACAGGGAAGGGTTATCCCCCATACCGGTTACCTGAGCAATCACATTACCGCCAACGGAGTTAAAGAAAGACACGCCCTTAGAGCCGATCATTGCGATATCGCACTGAACGCCTTTATCGGACCATGCTTTCATATCCGCCAGCAGCTTTTTGAACAGGTTAATGTTCAAGCCACCGCACAGACCACGGTCGGTCGACACCACCAGGTAGCCCACGCGCTTAACGTCGCGTTCTTCCAGGTAAGGGTGCTTATATTCCAGATTACCATTCGCAAGGTGACCAATCACTTTGCGCATGGTCTCTGCATAAGGACGGCTGGCCGCCATGCGATCCTGCGATTTACGCATTTTGGAAGCGGCGACCATCTCCATCGCTTTAGTGATCTTCTGCGTGTTCTGGACGCTTGCGATCTTACTACGTATCTCTTTTGCGCCGGCCATGAGCTTCTCCTCAATGCCTTGCGGTCCGCCCTAAAGCAGACCGCCAGACGTTACCAGGACTGGGTTGCCTTGAAGGAATCGAGGATAGCTTTCAGCTTGCCTTCGATTTCATCGTTATAGCCACCGGACTGGTTGATCTCTTGCATCAGCGGAGCGTGGTCACGGTCAACGTAAGCCAGCAGAGCGGCTTCAAAGCTACCGATTTTCGCCAGTTCCACATCTTCGAGGTAACCGCGTTCAGCCGCAAACAGCACCACACCCTGCTGTGCTACAGACATTGGGGCGTACTGTTTCTGCTTCAGCAGTTCAGTTACTTTCTGACCGTGGCTCAGCTGCTTACGAGTAGCTTCATCCAGGTCGGAAGCGAACTGAGAAAACGCTGCCAGTTCACGATACTGCGCCAGTGCGGTACGAATACCACCGGACAGTTTCTTGATGATCTTGGTCTGCGCTGCACCACCTACACGAGATACGGAGATACCCGGGTTAACTGCCGGACGAATACCGGAGTTGAACAGGTTGGTTTCCAGGAAGATCTGACCATCTGTAATGGAAATTACGTTGGTCGGAACGAACGCAGAAACGTCACCCGCCTGGGTTTCGATAATCGGCAGAGCGGTCAGGGAGCCGGTTTTACCTTTAACTTCACCATTGGTGAACTTCTCAACGTATTCCGCGTTTACGCGGGATGCGCGCTCCAGCAGACGGGAGTGGAGGTAAAATACGTCGCCCGGGAATGCTTCACGTCCTGGTGGACGACGGAGCAGCAGGGAAACCTGACGGTAAGCAACAGCCTGTTTAGACAGGTCATCGTAAACGATCAGCGCGTCTTCACCGCGGTCACGGAAGTATTCGCCCATTGCGCAACCGGCATATGGCGCCAGGTATTGCAGAGCAGCAGATTCAGACGCGGTCGCCACAACAACGATGGTGTTGGACAGTGCGCCGTGTTCTTCCAGTTTACGAACCACGTTAGAAATGGTGGACGCTTTCTGGCCGATAGCCACGTACACACATTTGATACCGGAATCACGCTGGTTGATGATGGCATCGATTGCCATCGCAGTTTTACCTGTCTGACGGTCACCGATGATCAGCTCACGCTGGCCACGACCGATTGGGATCATGGCATCAACAGATTTATAACCTGTCTGTACTGGCTGGTCGACGGACTGACGTTCGATTACGCCTGGTGCGATAACTTCGATTGGCGAGAAGCCATCGTTATCAACCGGACCTTTACCGTCAATTGGGGAACCCAGAGTATTCACCACACGACCCAGCAGGCCACGGCCAACCGGAACTTCCAGAATACGACCCGTACACTTAACCTTCATGCCTTCGGCGAGGTCAGCGTATGGACCCATCACAACGGCACCTACGGAGTCGCGCTCCAGGTTCAGTGCGATAGCGTAACGGTTACCCGGCAGGGAAATCATCTCACCCTGCATACAATCGGCCAGGCCGTGAATGCGGATAACACCGTCACTTACAGAAACAATAGTACCTTCGTTGTGAGCTTCGCTCACAACATTGAACTGAGCAATGCGCTGCTTGATCAGTTCGCTGATTTCGGTGGAATTCAGTTGCATGCTCCAGTCCCCTTAAGACTGCAAGACGTCTGCAAGGCGCTCAAGACGGCCGCGTACGCTGCCATCAATGACCATATCACCCGCTCGGATGATTACGCCAGCCATTACAGACTTATCGATTTTGCAATTCAGCTTAACTTTGCGTGACAGACGTTTTTCCATCGCTGCACTAATCTTCGTAAGCTGTTCATCACTCAGTGCATTGGCAGAAGTGACTTCTACCTCAGAGATAGCCTCACTGGCTGCACGCAGATGAATAAACTGCTCAAGAACATCCGGGAGCGCATTCAGACGGTTATTTTCAGCCATTACCCTAATCAGGTTTTGGCCGCTTTCGTCCAGCTGCTCACCGCACACGGCGATAAACGACTCAGCGAGCGTTTCCGGCGCCAGCGCGCCAGAGAGAAGCTCTGCCATTTGTTCGTTTTTCGTCACCTCAGCGGCAAACGTCAGCATATCCTGCCAACGGTCAACGCTTTGGTGCTCAACGGCAAAGTCAAAAGCTGCTTTGGCGTAGGGGCGAGCTACCGTAATAAATTCAGACATCAGCCCCTCCCTCCTTACAGTTCAGCGACAAGTTTGTCCACGATGTCGCTATTAGCAGCTTCATCCACGGAACGTTCGATGATCTTCTCGGCGCCAGCAACAGCCAGGATAGCAACTTGCTTACGCAGTTCTTCGCGAGCACGTTTACGCTCGGCGTCAATTTCCGCCTGCGCCTGTGCCACGATTTTAGTACGTTCCTGCTCTGCTTCAGTTTTAGCTTCGTCCAGGATCTGAGCACGGCGTTTGTTCGCCTGCTCAATGATTACCTGAGCTTCCGCCTTCGCTTTTTTCAGCTGGTCGGTCGCGCTGGCCTTTGCAAGGTCAAGATCCTTATGTGCTCGTTCTGCAGAAGCAAGGCCGTCAGCAATTTCTTTTTGACGTTTTTCGATGGCAGCCATTAAAGGCGGCCATACGTACTTCATGCAGAACAGAACGAACAGGACAAACGCGATGGCCTGGCCGAGGATTGTTGCGTTAAGATTCACAGCACAATGCCTCTATCTAGTTAACGTTCTGATATTGCTCTTAATTCAAGCAACGCTTACTACGCGACAGCAAACATCACGTACAGACCCAGACCTACAGCGATCATTGGGATTGCATCCACCAGACCCATAACGATAAAGAACTGAGTACGCAGCAGAGGAATCAGATCCGGTTGACGCGCTGCGCCTTCCAGGAATTTACCCCCGAGGATGCCGATACCGATCGCAGCACCGATTGCCGCCAGACCCATCATCACAGCGGCAGCAATGTACAGCAGATCCATATTCAGGTTTTCCATGACAGTCTCCAGTTTGTTTCAGTTAAAACGTAGTAGTGTTGGTAAATTAATGCTCTTCAGATGCCATCGACAGATAGACAATCGTCAGAACCATAAATATGAAGGCTTGCAGCGTGATAATCAGTATGTGGAAAATGGCCCATGGCACATTCAGGATCCACTGTGACCACCACGGCAACAGACCAGCAATCAGAATGAAAATCAGCTCACCGGCATACATGTTGCCGAACAGTCGCAGACCAAGAGAAATTGGTTTGGACAGCAGGCTTACCCCTTCAAGGATTAAGTTGACAGGGATGAACGCCCAGTGATTGAACGGCTGCAGCGTCAACTCTTTCGCGAAGCCGCCGATGCCTTTCATTTTGATGCTGTAGAACAGAATGAGGATAAATACGCCCAGCGCCATCGACAGGGTGATGTTTACGTCAGCAGACGGAACCACACGCAGAGCCGGCAGGCCAAAGATATGCTCACCGATGTACGGCAGCAGGTCGATAGGCAGTAAATCCATCAAGTTCATCAGGAATACCCAGACGAAAATCGTCAGGGCCAGCGGAGCAATCAGCTTGCTTTTGCCATGGTACATGTCTTTCACGCTACCATGCACAAAGCCGATTACCAGCTCAATCGCGGTCTGAAATTTACCTGGTACGCCGCTGGTCGCCTTTTTAGCTACGCTACGGAACATAAGCAGGAACAACAGACCCAGAACCACCGAGAAGAAAATGGAGTCAATATTGAGCGTCCAGAAGGTGGCTGGGGGGTTGTGCGGATCCACCAGCGAGAATGTACGTAGGTCCAACTGAAGGTTATTCAGATGGTGTCCTATGTAATCCTGCGGCGTCATATTTTCTGAAGCCATGATGCCTTTACCCTTTGTTGTTAATTACAGCCGGCGCCAGTATCTGAACCACCAGCACCAAAACCCACGTAACGATCAGCGGCATGAATACCGCTTTCAAAACAGCCAACGCCACCACCAGCAAAACCAGCATAGCTAACACCTTGAAGGCTTCGCCGAAGGCGAACGTCCAGGCTACTCGGCCTTTAGCTGGTGTATGCGCCTGGTGACGCCAGGCAAATATCATAAACAACACATTAGGCAGTAACACTGCCAATCCACCGCACAATGCGGAGATGCCCCAGAAAGGGTCTTTGAGGCTAAACAGCAATCCACTTGCTATTACCGCCAGAAACTGTGTGAGCAAAAGCTTACGAGCAACGTTTCGACTCAAGAGCGACATAGACATCACGTTTTTACTCCTGCTCCCTTCGAGGTATGCCGCGTGTCGTATAAAACGTTCTTTATGGCTTAGAGTCAAGCATCAAAAAGCGGTCAAATTATACGGTGCGCCTTCGTGATTTCAAACAATAAGTAGCTAAAAAGTGAATAAATGTTTAAATATTTTTCGCTACCCCACATTTATCACTTTTAAGCAAACTGTGAACGATCATGCAAAACTGCAAATGCCGCGTAAATACTGGCGGCAAAGCGTGCACCAGATCACATATTGAACATATTCACCTTCGCATAATTTATTTACGTGGCAAATGATGCCTTTTCATCTTTTTGATATTTAAGCGTAAAAATAGCCACTATTTCAAAAACAACAGCTAACAACAAAAAAACCACGCATTGACATTTATAATAAAAAATTAACACAACGGGTGGTTCTTACGTTCTATTTTTAGCAGACTGATATTTTCACAGCTGACTTGTTTCGCTTTTAACAAAAAACGGTACGTTATAGTTATGATGCAAAACCGTAAGGCGCTAGTGAATTGTAACGACATTTAACCACACTATTCCCTATGACTTTTAACACCTGAATAGCCGTTTTTTTTCTATTTTTTTTGATAAAAATTAAATTTTGTTTGGCTTAATAACCACCAGATGACGTTCACCATCCAGTTGCGGAACGCGTAATTTTTCGACCGACTCGACGCTGAATTCTGCAGGCAACGAAGCAATTTCATCTTCAGGCAACTGCCCTTTTAGTGCATAAAAACGCCCATCCTGGCCAGGCAAATGATGGCACCAACTCACCATATCAGTAAGTGACGCGAACGCACGGCTAATGACCCCATCGAACGGCGGCTCTGAAGGGAATTCTTCAACGCGACTTTGCACAGGAGTGATGTTAGTAAGCGCAAGCTCATGCTGCACCTGACGCAAGAAACGGACGCGTTTTCCCAGACTATCCAGCAGTGTGAAATGCGCTTCTGGGCGCACGATAGAGAGAGGAATACCCGGCAGGCCCGGTCCCGTACCCACGTCGATAAAACGCTCCCCCTTCAGATACGGCGCGACGACAATACTGTCCAGAATATGGCGCACCAGCATTTCGTTGGGATCCCGTACCGACGTCAAGTTGTACGCTTTGTTCCATTTGTGCAGCATATCGACATACGCAATCAGCTGATTTTTCTGGTGATCGGTAAGAGAAATACCAGCATCAGCCAGCAGACGAGAGAGTTTGTTGAGCACGGTCGTTACCTGTTCATAATCAATTTCCCGATGCGCTATAGCTTATCGGGACTACAAATTTGTAGGGCGGGCAGGCGAAGCGCCCGCCGCCAAAATAGTGTTATCAAGCGCTGCGGCGCAGCATACCTTGTTTCTTCAACAATATCAGCAGAATGGAAATGGCGGCAGGCGTTACGCCAGAAATACGCGATGCCTGGCCGATCGATACCGGTTTGTGATCGTTCAGCTTGGCGATAACTTCATTCGACAAGCCTGAGACCTGACGATAATCCAGCGTTGCAGGCAACAGGGTGTTCTCATTACGCTGTTGTCTTTCGATTTCTTCCTGCTGACGGGCGATATACCCTTCGTATTTCACCTGAATCTCAACCTGTTCCGCGGCCTGAGCATCGTCGAGCGCTGGTGCAAACGCAGATAAAGAGGTCAACTGAGCATAGGTCATATCCGGGCGGCGCAGGAGATCTTCACCGCTGGCTTCACGTGACAAAGGCGTAGCCAGGTGAGCATTCACTTCTGCTGCAGATTCCGCTAACGGATTTACCCAGGTTGATTTGAGACGCTGACGTTCCTGTTCGATACGCTCCAGCTTCTCGTTGAAACGAGCCCAGCGCTCGTCGTCCACCAGACCCAGTTCACGACCAATTTCGGTCAGACGCAGGTCGGCGTTATCTTCGCGCAGCATCAAACGGTATTCTGCGCGTGAGGTGAACATACGGTACGGTTCTTTGGTGCCAAGCGTACACAGATCGTCCACCAGTACACCAAGATAAGCCTGATCGCGACGCGGTGCCCAACCGTCTTTCTCAGCAGACAAGCGTGCGGCGTTCAGACCCGCCAACATCCCTTGCGCAGCAGCTTCTTCGTAACCGGTAGTACCGTTAATCTGGCCCGCAAAGAACAGACCCTGGATGAATTTACTTTCCAGAGTGGGTTTCAGGTCGCGCGGATCGAAGAAATCATACTCAATCGCGTAGCCAGGACGGACGATTCTGGCATTTTCCATACCCTGCATGGAGCGGACAATTTGCATCTGCACATCGAACGGCAAGCTGGTGGAGATACCATTCGGATAAATTTCATTAGACGTCAGTCCTTCCGGTTCGAGGAAGATCTGATGCTGATTACGATCGGCAAAGCGCATCACTTTGTCTTCGATCGACGGGCAGTAGCGCGGACCGATACCTTCGATCACGCCTGCGTACATCGGGCTACGATCGAGGTTATTGCGGATCACGTCATGGGTTCTCTCATTGGTATGCGTGATGTAACACGGCATCTGACGCGGATGTTGAGAAGCATCGCCCAGGAATGAGAAGACCGGCATCGGGTTATCGCTGTTTTGCTGGCCGAGCACGCTGAAATCAATAGTGCGTGCATCGATACGCGGCGGCGTACCGGTTTTCAGGCGGCTGACGCGCAAAGGCAGTTCACGCAGACGGCGTGACAGCGGGATAGACGGCGGATCGCCAGCACGGCCGCCGCTGTAGTTGTCCAGACCAATATGAATTTTGCCGTCAAGAAAAGTCCCTACGGTTAATACAACCGCTTTGGCACGGAACTTCAGTCCCATTTGGGTCACTGCACCCACAACACGATCGTTTTCAACAATCAGATCTTCAACCGCCTGTTGGAAGATCATCAGATTGGGTTGATTCTCGAGTGCGGTGCGTACAGCCTGGCGATAGAGCACACGGTCGGCCTGAGCTCGGGTAGCACGAACGGCTGGCCCTTTGCTGGCGTTTAGTATCCTAAACTGGATACCTGCATGGTCGATCGCTTTTGCCATCAACCCACCAAGCGCATCCACTTCTTTTACCAGGTGTCCCTTCCCAATACCGCCGATCGCCGGGTTGCAGCTCATCTGTCCCAGTGTGTCGATATTGTGTGTCAAAAGCAGAGTCTGTTGACCCATTCGCGCCGCGGCCATTGCGGCCTCGGTGCCTGCATGACCCCCGCCAATGATGATGACGTCAAAAGGATCCTGATAAAACATGGTAATTGCCTCGCATAACGCGGTGTGAAAGTGGATTGAAGCCCGGGCCGTGGATTCTACTCAACTTTAGTCGATCGAGAAAGCCCTGGGATCCTGGGTATTAAAAAGAAGATCTTTTTATTTAGAGATCTGTTTTATTGTGATCTCTTATTAGGATCGCAACTTTCTGTGGATAAGGGCGATCCTTTGAATAAGATCAACAGGTTGTTGAGGATCATTAGCTGTGAATGATCGGTGATCCTGGCCCGTATAAGCTGGGAGCAGAATGAAGGGTTATACACAACTCAAAAACTGAACAACGGTTGTTCTTGGGATAACTACCGGTTGATCCAAGCTTTTAACCAGAGTTATCCACATAAAAAAGTACGATCTTTACAAATCTCTGAGCAATGGATGCCAGGATCCCAGCCAAATTTCAGCCGGATCTTCCGGAATTTCATGTTCCAGTACGTTGATCCTGAGCGTTTCGCCGATCTGTTTTGCCCCGCAGGCTTTCAGTTCGGCTTCCAGCTTGTCGATTGCGCCGCAAAAGGTGTCATATTCACGACTGCCGATCCCGATTGCACCAAAGTGCACTTGTGAAAGGTCCGGTTTTTGCTCGCATAAGGCATCATATAAAGGCTGCAGGTTGTCAGGAATGTCTCCCGCACCGTGCGTGGAGCTAATAATCAGCCAGATCCCATCAGTCGGGACCTCTTCAAGCATTGGCCCATGCAGTATTTCGCTGGAAAAACCCGCGTCGTCCAGTTTTTCAGCCAGATGCTCTGCTACATATTCCGCACTGCCAAGCGTGCTGCCGCTGATAAGAGTGATTTCTGCCATGATCGCCCACCTTTATAAAGAGGGCGTATTGTACGCTGTGAGCGAGCTGGGATCTACCTGTGGAAAAATAGGGGATTAAAAAAAGCGATCATGGCTTGATGGTGCGCATGATCGGGTTTTGCAGGACGATCAGGGTCTCCGTGGACTGAATTTCATCAATTGTTTGGATCTTGTTGATAAGTACCTGCTGTAACGCGTCGATTGACTTGCACATCACCTTTATAAAGATGCTGTAGTGCCCGGTGGTGTAATACGCTTCGGTCACCTCATCGAGGCTTTCCAGTCTGGCCAACGCTGACGGATAGTCTTTCGCACTTTTCAGGATGATGCCGATAAAGCAACCGACGTCATAGCCCAACTGTTTGGGACTAACATCAATCCGCGCGCCGGTAATAATCCCGGCCTGCTTCATCTTCTCTACGCGAACGTGAATTGTCCCCGGGCTCACGCCGAACTGTTTGGCCAATTCGGCATAGGCCGTTCGGGCATTTTCCATCAGGGCGTCAAGAATGCCGCGGTCCAGATTGTCGATCTGATAATTTTCCATAGGTTTTTCTTATGTAGATTAATGATTCCCTCTATTTTAGACGTTAATTTTAACGAATCAAAATCGAAGGCGGCTTTTTGTTTGTTGATTATTGAATATTACCTACATTCTGTTGCTTAATCATAGGCAACAGGACACAGGAGTACACATAATGAAAACCGCTTACATTGCCAAACAACGTCAAATTAGCTTCGTAAAATCTCATTTTTCTCGTCAGCTGGAAGAGCGTTTAGGTCTGATCGAAGTTCAGGCTCCGATCCTCAGCCGCGTAGGAGATGGCACGCAAGATAACTTGTCGGGCTGTGAAAAAGCGGTGCAGGTGAAGGTTAAAGCATTGCCAGACGCTCAATTCGAAGTGGTTCATTCACTGGCGAAGTGGAAGCGTCAAACATTAGGACAACACGACTTTAGCGCAGGCGAAGGGCTGTACACGCATATGAAGGCCCTGCGTCCCGATGAAGATCGCCTTTCCCCGCTGCACTCAGTGTATGTTGACCAGTGGGACTGGGAGCGCGTGATGGGCGACGGCGAGCGTCAATTCTCCACTCTGAAAAGCACGGTAGAGGCTATCTGGGCGGGAATTAAGGCTACCGAAGCTGCGGTGAGCAAAGAGTTTGGTCTGGCACCGTTCCTGCCAGAGCAGATCCACTTTGTTCATAGCCAGGAACTGTTATCTCGTTATCCTGGTCTTGACGCAAAAGGTCGTGAACGTGCGATCGCTAAAGAGCTGGGCGCGGTATTCCTGGTGGGGATCGGCGGCAAGCTCAGCGACGGTCACCGCCATGATGTACGTGCGCCGGATTATGATGACTGGAGTTCAGCATCCGAGCTGGGTCACGCCGGTCTGAACGGTGATATTCTGGTCTGGAACCCGGTACTGGAGGATGCGTTTGAGCTGTCTTCTATGGGGATCCGTGTGGATGCTGACACTCTGAAACATCAGCTGTCTCTGACCGGAGATGAAGATCGTCTGAGTCTGGAATGGCACCAGGCGCTGCTGCGCGGTGAAATGCCACAGACGATTGGTGGAGGAATTGGGCAGTCGCGTCTGACCATGCTGTTGCTGCAATTACCACACATTGGTCAGGTTCAGTGTGGCGTATGGCCGGCACAGGTACGTGAAAGCGTCGCCTCTCTGTTGTAAGAATTAACGCCGCCAGCGTCTGAGCAGGCGGCTTCGCATCCCGGTATCAAAGCGCCAGATATGATCGAAAATGCGCATGATGCCGGGTTTACCATGTTCTGACATCGCCACCGCGTGAAAACGGTGCTGGTGCACCCGCTGTAATTCCTCCACTTTGCTGACAACCTCATCGGGCAATCGCTGTGCGATAAAATCTGAGATCACCACCGCATCAGCATCAAACCATTCCCGACCCTGCATGCGCTCAGTAATGGCGCGAAAACAGCTGGCAATATCGGTACCACCGCGAAAGCGCTGACTTAAAAAACGGATCGCCTGTTCGATGCCCTCCGGGCCGGATAGCTCATAGCGCACTACTTCTGTTGAAAACAGCATGATGAAACAGCGTCGGTTATCGGCAAGGGCGACGCGCATTAGCGCCAGGCAAAAGGCTTTCGCACACTGCTCATTAAAGCCGCCCATCGATCCCGAAGTATCAACGCAGACGATAAACGGTCCGCGCGGTTGCTCGTCAAAATCCTGATGCACCACGGGGCGTTCCGTGACTTTCTCACGCCATGCTTCGCCGTGCAGGCGATAGGTCAACAGCTGCTTTTCCACCAGTCGTCGGTAGAACTCGTATTCCAGTTCGGTAATGCCCAGCGTGGCCAGTTCCGGCGGCAGCAGGCGCAGGATATCGTCGCTTTGCTGGATGCCATCTACTTGCTCCGGGACGGTTGCCGGTTCGCGCACCAGGGTGCGGAAGGTTTCCATTGGCGCATCTTTACGCGGTACGGATTTCGCTTCTCTGGAACGGCCTAACTGCTCAGCCAGACGCTGGAGTTCAGGTTGTTGCGTCAGGAATTCGCCATATTTCACCATCAACTGATAATCACCGCGCTTGATTTGACCTGCGCTCATATCCCACAACCGGCCTGCGGCGTTGTCATTTTCTGCCAGTACGGGTTCCAGTTGCCCGCTAAGGGTCATCCGTTCCTGTACTTCACTGAGCAAATGCTCGCGCTCTTCTTCCAGCAGTTGCTGATTCAGCGTTGTGGTTTGCACCACCAGGCTCAGGCGCCAGCGCTGGAGAAAAAGCGTATGTAGGGCAGGCGTAAACGCGCTGTTGTCATTGACCAACTGCTGCGCTTGTCCGGCCCATGGCGAATGGAGGTGGTGCAATAGCGACAATATTTGCGGTAGCTGGACGATAAACTGCGCATGAGAGAGGAGCTGGCTTTGTTGATAGCATATAACCTCTTCCGCTAACTCCGGCGGTACATGGGTATCTTTGAGGCGGCTACGCAAAGATTCACGCCAGCGGGGAATATCGTCAGTGATCGCTTTTTTAAGGCGAGGGAATTTGTTAAAAAATACCACCATCTTTGGAGAAGCCAGCAGGGCGACGATCATCTCTTCGATCATCGCTTCTTCACTGACTGCCAGCATGATGTTGAGCGTATCAAGGGTCAGCATTGTTGCGCCTGGCGGATTTGCGCCCCGACATCCTGCAGGCTGGCCTCAATGCGGCCTAACCAGTCGCTATGAATAAACAGACATTTTTGCTGCTCGCTAAATGCGCTGTGCTGCTGATGCCACTCGTTATCGAGCGCTTCAAGCTCCTGTTTTATTTCAGCGGGCATACTCTCTTGTGATGTACCGGGCAATGCCAGGCGAGAGCCTTGTAAGCTGACGTCGCGTACAACCAGGTGCTGCGCGCTATCCACTTCCATGTTCAGCGTCTGGGCAAAACCGATGCCGTTTAATTTTCCGCGGATCTCACCACCTTTGGTTAACCACAGTTCCAGCGCGCTACGTTCGAAAGCAATATGGATTACTTCCATATCATGCAGCTTTAAGGGCTTTTGCAGTAGTAATGTCACGACGGAAGACGTGGCCTCCGGCGGTAAATCATAATGAGGACGACGGCTGAACATGCCGCCCTGACGGATCACGGTGAATGCTGTTTTATCGCTTTGCTGCTGCTGGAGCTGAATGCGGCGCTGCACAATACTGCCCAGACGGGTCAGCATGGCTTGCTGTTGCCATGCGTGTCCGGTCATCAATATTTCCAGCTGCTGCTGCATCAGATTCAGGCTTTGTGCGTCGTACCACAGGCAGTCTTTCAGCAGGATCAGGTCGATGGGAACTACCGCATCACGTCCGCTAAAGAAGGCGCTGGCCTGGAGCAAGCGAATGGCTTTTTTCCAGCGACGATCGGACACGTAGGGGGCATTCGGTAGCGTGTCCAACTGCTGGCGCAGCATGAAAATAAGCTCAAACACGCGATCGGGAAGCGTGATGGCGCCAATGTCCTTTTGCCACTGGTAATACTCTTCATCCGTCACCTGTAACGATGCCGGGACCGGATTGTCGCTTTCATCCTGCTGACTTAACAGCATCGAGCGGAAGTTGGCCTTGTCCTGGACTTTATCCAGCCACAGACGAATCAGCATACGGTCGTACAGCGCTTCCAGGCTGCTGTCTGCTTCAGGCAGTTCGTTGGAGGCTGCCACCAGCAGGCGCATCGGGATTTTCTCTTCATGCGCGCCGTTGCGGAAGTGGCGTTCGTTGATGGCGGTCAGCAGGGTGTTAAGAATCGCCGGTCCCGCCTTCCAGATTTCATCGAGAAAGACGATTTCAGCTTCAGGGAGATAGCCTGCCGTTAAGCGTTCATAGCGACCTTCGTCTTTTAACGCCTGAATGGACAGCGGGCCGAAAACCTCTTCCGGCGTAGAGAAGCGCGTCATCAGATATTCGAAGGCGCGAGCATTTTGAAAGGCAAATTTCAGTCTGCGGGCAATTAAGCTTTTCGCGATCCCGGGAGGGCCTAATAAGAAAACGCTCTCGCCGCTAAGCGCAGCCAGCAGACACAGACGAATGGCGTGGCTACGTTCATAAAGTCCCTTTTCCAGCGCATTGCTCAGACGGGAAATTCTTTCCGCTAATAAATGTGGGTGAGCCATAATGAAGTGGCGTCCTTTCGCCAAATGTACTGCATAAACAGCGAGTATAGATGCTTCACACCAGTGCAGTAATAGACTGAAGGTGCGCTTATTTTTCTTTGAGCCAGATTAATCTGGTCTCATTTAGGGGTACGATTTTGCGATTAATCGTGCATACTGTGCGCCTTTTTGTGGGCCAAGGGACGACGCACACATTTCTTATATATACACCAAATCAATCAAGCTGCACCAAGGCGGCAATGGAGTTTTCTTCTGGGATGGGGGGAATAACGAATGCAGCCCACGCGGAGGTGGCTTGAAAGATGATGTGTATAAACGAAAGACGAGTCTATGAGCACTGATAATAAACAATCATTGTCTGCGATTACCCTTGCAGCCATTGGGGTTGTCTACGGTGATATTGGTACCAGCCCACTTTATACGCTTCGTGAATGTTTGTCCGGCCAGTTTGGTTTTGGCGTTGAACGTGACGCCGTATTTGGCTTTCTCTCGCTGATTTTCTGGCTGCTGATCTTTGTTGTCTCCATTAAATACCTGACGTTTGTCATGCGCGCGGATAACGCCGGAGAAGGCGGGATCCTGACGCTGATGTCATTGGCCGGGCGTAATACTTCAGCACGAACAACCTCCATGCTGGTGATTATGGGGTTGATTGGCGGCAGCTTCTTCTATGGAGAAGTGGTGATAACGCCTGCTATCTCGGTGATGTCGGCGATTGAAGGTCTGGAGATCATTGCCCCGCAACTGGATACCTGGATTGTTCCGCTCTCGATAATCGTACTGACCCTGCTGTTTTTGATTCAAAAACACGGTACCGGCATGGTCGGTAAGCTGTTTGCGCCGATTATGCTGTTGTGGTTCCTGACGCTGGCGGTGTTAGGCGTGCGCAGTATTATTGGTAATCCGGAAGTGCTGCAGGCGCTCAATCCATATTGGGCGGTGCATTTCTTCCTCGAATTCAAAACGTTGTCCTTTATTGCGCTGGGTGCGGTGGTGTTGTCGATTACCGGTGTTGAAGCGCTGTATGCGGATATGGGCCACTTCGGTAAGTTGCCGATTCGCCTGGCATGGTTCTCCGTGGTATTGCCTTCGCTGGTACTCAACTATTTTGGTCAGGGGGCGTTGCTGTTAAAGCATCCTGAAGCGATTAAAAACCCGTTCTTCCTGCTGGCGCCGGACTGGGCGTTGATACCGCTCCTGATCCTCGCCGCGCTGGCAACGGTTATCGCTTCACAGGCGGTTATCTCCGGCGTCTTCTCACTGACGCGTCAGGCCGTGCGTCTGGGGTATTTATCGCCGATGCGTATCATCCATACCTCGGAAATGGAATCGGGCCAGATCTACATTCCTTTCGTTAACTGGATGCTCTATTTTGCAGTGGTTATTGTGATTGTGAGCTTTGAACACTCCAGCAATCTGGCTGCGGCGTACGGGATTGCGGTGACGGGGACGATGGTGCTGACCTCAATTCTGTCGACCACCGTGGCGCGCAAAAACTGGCACTGGAATAAATACTTCGTCTTCCTGATCCTGGTGGCGTTCTTGTGCGTCGATGTTCCGCTGTTCTCCGCGAACCTCGATAAACTGATTTCCGGCGGTTGGCTGCCTCTGACGCTGGGTCTGGTGATGTTCACCATCATGACCACCTGGAAAAGCGAGCGTTTCCGTCTGCTGCGTCGCATGCATGAGCACGGCAACTCTCTGGAGGCGATGATTGCCTCTCTGGAGAAATCACCACCGGTACGCGTGCCGGGAACGGCGGTGTACATGTCTCGTGCATTGAACGTCATCCCGTTTGCGCTACTGCATAACCTCAAACATAACAAGGTTCTGCATGAACGCGTTATTCTGCTGACGCTGCGCACGGAAGATGCGCCATATGTTCACAATGTGCGTAGGGTGCAGATTGAGCAGTTATCGCCCACCTTCTGGCGCGTGGTGGCCAGCTACGGTTGGCGCGAAACGCCGAACGTTGAAGAAGTGTTCCATCGCTGCGGTCTGGAAGGCTTAAGCTGTCGGATGATGGAAACCTCGTTCTTCATGTCGCACGAGTCGTTGATTGTTGGAAAACGACCATGGTATCTGCGTCTGCGTGGCAAGCTGTATCTGCTACTACAACGCAATGCGCTGCGCGCCCCGGACCAGTTTGAAATCCCACCGAACCGGGTTATTGAGCTCGGTACTCAGGTCGAGATTTAATCTCATCGACGCCCTCTTTCATCGCGAAAGGGGGCGTTTTGTTTTGTCCCTCCCAGTTTTCATTTCATCGAATGATAATCCTTGCGAAACGTTTCGATGACGATCACATTTTCGTAACTTCGCGGTGGTTTTATCTCCACTCTTCGCTCTACACTTATCTTCAGCGAAACGTTTCGCTAGTGGGGAAAGAAAATGAAGAAAGGCACGGTACTCAACTCTGAAATTTCATCGGTGATCTCCCGTCTGGGGCATACCGATACGCTGGTGGTGTGTGATGCAGGTTTACCCATCCCGAATAGCACAACGCGTATCGATATGGCATTAACCCAGGGCGTACCTTCTTTTATGCAGGTACTGGATGTGGTGACACGTGAAATGCAGGTCGAGGCGGCCATTCTCGCGACGGAAATTAAACAACATAATCCGCAACTCCACGAAACGTTGCTCAGCCACATTGAGCAACTGCAACAACACCAGGGAAACACCATAGAAATTCGTTACACCACGCATGAACAATTCAAAAAACAAACCGCAGACAGTCAGGCGGTAATTCGCAGCGGAGAGTGTTCTCCGTATGCGAATATTATTCTCTGTGCTGGCGTCACGTTCTGAGGCCATCATGAACGCATTACTGCAACTCAAAGGGATCGATAAAGCGTTCCCGGGCGTAAAAGCGCTATCCGGCGCCGCGCTGAATGTCTACCCAGGCCGCGTAATGGCGCTGGTGGGCGAAAACGGCGCGGGCAAATCCACCATGATGAAAGTGCTGACCGGGATCTATACCCGTGATGCCGGTTCTTTATTGTGGTTGGGAAAAGAGACCACCTTTAACGGCCCTAAATCCTCCCAGGAAGCCGGAATCGGTATCATCCACCAGGAGCTGAATTTGATCCCGCAACTCACTATCGCCGAGAACATTTTTCTTGGCCGTGAGTTCGTTAATCGCTTTGGCAAAATTGACTGGAAGAAGATGTACGCCGAAGCCGATCTGCTGCTTGCCAAACTGAATCTGCGCTTTAAAAGCGACAGACTGGTCGGTGAACTGTCGATTGGCGATCAGCAGATGGTTGAAATTGCCAAAGTGCTGAGCTTTGAATCGAAGGTCATCATTATGGATGAACCGACGGATGCGCTCACCGATACCGAAACCGAATCCCTGTTCCGCGTCATTCGCGAACTTAAATCCCAGGGACGCGGCATTGTCTATATTTCTCACCGCATGAAAGAGATCTTCGAGATTTGTGACGACGTGACCGTTTTTCGCGACGGGCAGTTTATTGCCGAGCGTGAAGTCGCCTCGCTGACCGAAGACTCGCTGATTGAAATGATGGTGGGACGTAAGCTGGAAGATCAATACCCGCGCCTGGAAAAAGCGCCGGGTGATATTCGCCTGAAGGTAGATAACCTGTGCGGCCCTGGCGTAAACGATGTTTCATTCACGCTACGTAAAGGCGAGATCCTTGGCGTATCGGGGCTGATGGGTGCCGGACGTACCGAGCTGATGAAAGTGTTGTACGGCGCATTGCCGCGCATCAGCGGTTACGTCACGCTTGATGGCCATGAAGTGGTCACCCGTTCGCCGCAGGATGGGTTGGCTAACGGCATCGTCTATATTTCTGAAGACCGTAAACGCGATGGTTTAGTGCTGGGCATGTCGGTGAAAGAGAACATGTCACTAACCGCGCTGCGTTATTTCAGTCGCGCTGGTGGAAGCCTTAAACATAAAGACGAGCAGCAGGCGGTAGGTGATTTTATTCGTCTGTTCAATGTTAAAACGCCATCGATGGAACAGGCTATCGGCCTGCTTTCTGGCGGTAATCAGCAGAAAGTGGCGATTGCGCGCGGTCTGATGACCCGACCAAAAGTCCTGATCCTCGATGAACCAACGCGCGGCGTTGACGTTGGGGCTAAGAAAGAAATCTATCAGCTTATCAACCAGTTTAAGGCCGATGGGCTGAGCATCATTCTGGTCTCCTCTGAGATGCCAGAAGTATTGGGCATGAGCGATCGAATTATCGTTATGCATGAAGGGCATCTCGGCGGTGAGTTCACTCGCGAGCAGGCCACTCAGGAAGTATTAATGGCTGCCGCTGTGGGCAAGCTTAATCGCGTGAATCAGGAGTAAAAAAGATGACTACCCAGGCTGTTTCTGGTCGCCGTTATTTCACTAAAGCATGGCTTCTGGAGCAAAAGTCGCTCATCGCTCTGTTAGTGCTGATCGCGATTGTTTCCACCATGAGCCCTAACTTTTTTACCGTTAATAACCTGTTCAACATCCTCCAGCAAACGTCGGTGAACGCCATCATGGCCGTTGGCATGACGCTGGTTATCCTGACGTCGGGGATCGATCTGTCTGTCGGTTCTTTGCTGGCGCTTACCGGTGCGGTTGCGGCTTCCATTGTAGGGATTGAAGTCAATGCGCTGGTGGCTGTCGCTGCGGCTCTGGCGCTTGGTGCTGCTATTGGCGCGGTAACCGGGGTGATTGTCGCGAAAGGCCGGGTACAGGCGTTTATCGCGACCCTGGTGATGATGCTGCTGCTGCGTGGTGTGACCATGGTATACACCAACGGCAGTCCGGTTAATACCGGGTTTACTGACAATGCCGATCTGTTTGGCTGGTTTGGTATTGGTCGTCCGTTAGGCGTCCCTACGCCTGTGTGGATTATGGGGATTGTCTTCCTCGCGGCGTGGTACATGCTGCACCACACTCGTCTGGGTCGTTATATCTATGCGCTGGGCGGTAACGAAGCGGCAACGCGCCTGTCCGGTATCAGCGTAAGTAAAATCAAAATTATCGTTTACTCCCTGTGTGGTCTGCTGGCATCGCTGGCGGGCATCATTGAAGTAGCGCGCCTCTCCTCTGCGCAACCGACGGCAGGTACTGGCTATGAGCTGGATGCTATCGCCGCGGTGGTGTTAGGTGGTACCAGCCTGGCGGGTGGTAAAGGACGTATTGTTGGGACGCTGATCGGCGCATTGATTCTTGGTTTCCTCAATAATGGTTTGAATTTGTTAGGTGTATCCTCCTATTACCAGATGATCGTCAAAGCGGTGGTGATTTTGCTGGCGGTACTGGTAGACAACAAAAAGCAGTAACAACGATTACAGGACATCTTAAATATGAACATGAAAAAACTGGCTACCCTGGTTTCTGCTGTTGCGCTGAGCGCCACCGTGAGCGCGAATGCGATGGCGAAAGATACCATTGCGCTGGTGGTCTCCACCCTCAACAACCCGTTCTTTGTTTCTTTGAAGGACGGGGCGCAAAAAGAGGCTGATAAGCTGGGCTACAACCTGGTGATTCTGGACTCACAGAACAACCCGGCGAAAGAGCTGGCTAACGTTCAGGATTTAACGGTTCGTGGAACTAAAATTCTGCTGATTAACCCGACGGACTCCGATGCTGTTGGTAACGCTGTGAAGATGGCTAACCAGGCGAAAATTCCGGTTATCACCCTTGACCGCGTTGCATCCAAAGGCGAAGTGGTAAGCCATATTGCATCTGATAACGTGCTGGGCGGTAAGATTGCGGGCGATTACATCGCGAAGAAAGCGGGTGAAGGCGCGAAAGTTATCGAACTGCAGGGTATTGCCGGTACTTCAGCTGCGCGTGAGCGTGGCGAAGGTTTCCAGCAGGCTGTTGCGGCACACAAATTTAATGTACTGGCCAGCCAGCCGGCCGACTTCGACCGCACCAAAGGTCTGAACGTCATGCAGAACCTGTTGACTGCGCATCCTGACGTGCAGGCCGTATTTGCCCAGAACGATGAAATGGCGTTGGGTGCGCTGCGCGCACTGCAAACTGCGGGTAAATCTGATGTGATGGTGGTTGGATTTGACGGTACTCCAGATGGCGAAAAAGCAGTAAATGATGGCAAACTGGCTGCGACCATTGCTCAGTTGCCGGATCAGATCGGCGCGAAAGGCGTTGAGACTGCGGATAAGGTCCTGAAAGGCGAGAAGGTTCAGGCTAAATATCCGGTTGACCTGAAGCTGGTCATCAAGCAGTAATACCGATTCAGGTCGCTCGCGGCCTGATGGAGACATAAAGACGCCATCCCCGTATCGGGTTTTGGGGATGAAGGCGTAAAAAGAAAAGCAGGGCACGCGCCACCCTAATCCGGTGGCGCACTTTGACTTGGAACACCAAATATGAAAACCGCAGGCAACCTCGTTGTTCTTGGCAGTATCAATGCCGATCACATCCTCAACCTTAACTCTTTCCCGACACCTGGTGAAACCGTAACCGGTAACCATTATCAGGTCGCATTTGGTGGTAAAGGCGCGAATCAGGCTGTTGCTGCGGGGCGTAGTGGCGCGAATATCGCATTTATTGCCTGTACGGGTGATGATGATATTGGCGAAAGTGTTCGTAAACAGTTAGCCAAAGATAATATCGATATTGCGCCGATTAGCGTAATTTCGGGGGAATCGACCGGTGTGGCGTTGATTTTTGTGAATGGTGAAGGTGAGAACGTCATCGGCATTCATGCTGGTGCGAACGCGGCACTTTCGCCTGCGCTGGTGGAAGCTCAGCATGAGCGTATTGCCCAGGCGTCCGCCTTACTGATGCAGTTAGAGTCGCCGATCGAAAGCGTACTGGCTGCGGCAAAGATTGCACATCAAAATAAGACCACGGTAGCCCTTAACCCGGCCCCGGCACGTGAACTTTCTGACGAACTGCTGGCGCTGGTGGATATTATTACCCCTAATGAAACCGAGGCTGAAAAGCTCACGGGGATCCGGGTTGAAAACGATGAAGACGCGGCCAAAGCTGCGCAGGCATTGCACGCGAAGGGGATCCATACTGTACTGATTACCCTAGGCAGTCGCGGGGTGTGGGCCAGCGTAAATGGTGAAGGTCAGCGTGTGCCTGGGTTTAAAGTGGATGCCGTTGATACCATCGCCGCTGGGGATACCTTTAACGGCGCGTTAATTACAGCGTTACTGGAAGAGACTCCGCTGCCTGAAGCTATCCGATTTGCACATGCCGCTGCGGCGATTGCGGTCACCCGTAAGGGTGCACAGCCTTCCGTTCCATGGCGCGAAGAAATAGAAGCGTTTTTAAGTCAACAGAGGTAACGCTTGGCTACAATGAAGGACGTCGCCCGCCTGGCGGGGGTTTCCACGTCGACGGTTTCTCACGTCATTAATAAAGATCGCTTTGTCAGTGAGTCTGTCACTGACAAAGTTGAAGCGGCGATTAAAGAGCTTAACTACGCGCCCTCAGCGCTGGCGCGTAGTCTCAAGTTAAACCAGACCCACACTATTGGCATGTTAATCACTGCCAGTACCAACCCCTTTTATTCCGAGCTGGTGCGCGGCGTTGAACGTAGTTGTTTTGAACGCGGCTACAGCCTGGTGCTGTGCAACACTGAAGGTGATGAACAGCGCATGAACCGTAATCTGGAAACGTTAATGCAAAAACGGGTGGACGGCTTGCTGCTGCTCTGCACGGAAACACATCAACCTTCCAGGGAGATCATGCAACGCTATCCTTCTATACCGACCGTCATGATGGACTGGTCGCCTTTTGATGGTGAAAGCGATCTGATCCAGGATAACTCCCTGTTGGGCGGGGATTTAGCCACTCAACATCTTATCGAAAAAGGTTTTACGCGCATTGCCTGCATCACCGGGCCGCTGGATAAAACTCCAGCGCGTTTACGTCTGGAAGGGTATCGGGCGGCAATGAAGCGGGCGGGGTTGCCTGTCCCGGAAGGTTACGAGATTACCGGTGACTTTGAGTTCGGCGGCGGCTTTGAAGCTATGCAAACGTTGCTGTCGCATAAACAGCGACCGCAGGCCGTTTTTACCGGCAATGATGCCATGGCGGTTGGCGCGTATCAGGCTCTGTACCAATCGGGATTGCGCATTCCGCAGGATATGGCGGTGGTGGGTTATGATGATATCGAGCTAGCGCGCTATATGACGCCGCCGCTGACGACCATCCATCAACCAAAAGATGAACTGGGCGAACTGGCCATCGATGTATTAATCCACCGGATGGCGCAGCCCGCATTACAGCAACAGCGCCTGCAACTTACTCCTGTTTTGATGGAGCGGGGGTCGGTTTAGGATTATGTCGCTCTTTAATCAGATTACGTCCATCTTTTGCTTTTAGCAGCATGAACATCAGCGCAGACACTACCGTGATAGCGCCCATCGTCATAAAGGTGTAGTGGAACTGCTCGACCGTATTGGTTCCTTCCATACCTTCATAGATACGCAGAACGGCAGCGCTGATGGCGACCCCTAAACTGATTGATAACTGCTGAGTAACGGCCAGCACACTGTTGCCGCTGCTGGCGTTTTCATCGGTCAGGTCTGCCAGAGTGATGGTATTCATGGAGGTAAACTGGGTGGACATCGCCATACCTAAAATGAACAACGGCAGGATCAACATCCAGACCGGCATGGCGGGAGATTGCAATGCGAACTGCGCAATCATCAGGCCGATAAATATCGTAACACCCACCAGTGTGGTTCTGTAGCCGAGCCGGCGCAGCACCTGCGTCACCATTGATTTCGCCAGTATTGATCCCAGCGCCGTTGGCGCCATCATGCAACCGGCTATCAGCGCCGGGTATCCAAAGCCTACCTGCAACATTAGCGGCATTAAGAAGGGCACGCACCCTGTACCCAGACGAGTGGCAAGGTTTCCGGCGATCCCGACGGAAAAAGTTCGGGTCTTAAATATAGGAAGCGATATTAGCGGCGTTGGGTGACGACGCGCGTGGCGAATGTAGGCGAGCAGTAACAGAATGCTGGCAAGAATAATGCTGAGCGCTATCCAGGTCTCGACAAGCTTCTCACCGAACAGCTCTACCCCGCTGGAAAACAACACCAGGCTCAAACCAAACAGAAAGAAACCGGTCATATCAAAACTGCGGCGCGGCGTGGTGAAGTTCGGCATATATTTGCGGGCATAGAAGATACCGGCAACCCCAATTGGAATATTAATCAGGAAGATCCAGTGCCAACTGGCCCACGTGACCAGTACACCGCCCAATACCGGACCTAAAATCGGCCCCACAAGTCCAGGCATGGTTACGAAGTTAAGCACGGGAAGCAGTTCGCTGCGGGGGTAAGCACGCAATAATGCCAGACGGGCAACGGGCATCATCATGGCGCCACCGATGCCCTGAATGACGCGGAAAATCACCAGTTCGCTTAGGGAGCTGGACAGCGCACAGGCCAGCGAACCCAGCGTAAACAGGCTAACAGCTATCATAAAGACGCGCCGCGTACCGAACCTGTCTGCCAGCCATCCACTCACCGGGATCAGCATCGCGACCGTCAGGGTGTAGCTGATAATGGCCGACTGCATGGCGAGCGGAGAGCGGTTAAGGCTGTGTGCTATTGCGGGTAAGGCGGTATTGAGGATCGTGGCGTCTAGTGCCTGCATAAAAAAGGCCATGGCTGCTATCCACGGTAGCCCGGCCATACTGCGTGATTTCTTTTCTGACATATTATTTATCCGGTAGCACGTTCGGTGCTATCAGCAATGCCTGACAGGCAGCGAAGGCGCGATCGCCATCGCTCTCATCTATTGCGTCGACAATGGCCTGGTGTAAATCCAGTTTGACCACGTCGTTATAGGTAATAGAGGTAAAGTAGGTCTGGTAAACGGAATGGAAGAGTGATGCAAAGGAGATAAGGAACGGGTTCGCACTCATTTCATAGATGTGTTCATGCCAGGCGATATCAACCTCAATCCAACGCTCGCGTCTGAAGTTTCTTTTCAGCTCGACCATTTCTTCCATCAGCGTGTTGAGATGCGCTTTCTGTTCTGCCGTACCTATAGTCGCCGCCAGTAAACACGCCTGAGGCTCCAGGCTGATACGCATCACCAGAAAATGTTTAATGACCTGAGAGAAATTATCTTCTGTCATCCACCAGGTGAGCAGCTCCTGGTCGAGGAAGTTCCAGTTTGCCTGCGGCATGACGCGTGTACCAATACGCGGGCGCGGTAATACCATACCTTTTGCCGTTAACGTCTTTACCGCTTCTCTTACCGCGGTACGACTCACGCCAAACTGATCACCCAGCTCTATTTCGCCAGGCAATATAGCGCCCGGTGCGTATTCACCTTTTAATATTCGCTGAGCCAGCTTTTCGGCCAGAACGTAGGACAGGTTTTTCTGTGCGGCTAGCTGTTGGGCATTTAACGGCATGAATGGTTTTCCTTACTTTATTTCTTATTCATTAGTATGCCACCTGGAAGTGTTATTGCGGCTGCAAAAACGGCAATTTGCTTATTTTATGGCATGTTAATGGTGGTTTTGCTGAAAAAACACGCACTCGGAAAGTTATTTTAAATTTCCCCTTGTCAGCCTGAAATAACTCCCTATAATGCGCCTCCACTGACACGGAACAACGGATTACAAACCGCCGGGTCAGCGGGGTTCCACTGAGAATCTCGCAGAGAAAAGCAAAAATAAATGCTTGACTCTGAATGAGGAGAACGTAATATACGGGACCTCGCGACAGAGCGCTAAAGCGCGTCGCAACTGCTCTTTAACAATTTATCAGACAATCTGTGTGGGCACTCGAAGATACGGATTCTTAACGTCGCAAGACGAAAAATGAATACCAAGTCTCTGAGTGAACACGTAATTCATTACGAAGTTTAATTCACGAGCATCAAACTTAAATTGAAGAGTTTGATCATGGCTCAGATTGAACGCTGGCGGCAGGCCTAACACATGCAAGTCGAACGGTAGCACAGAGGAGCTTGCTCCTTGGGTGACGAGTGGCGGACGGGTGAGTAATGTCTGGGAAACTGCCCGATGGAGGGGGATAACTACTGGAAACGGTAGCTAATACCGCATAACGTCGCAAGACCAAAGAGGGGGACCTTCGGGCCTCTTGCCATCGGATGTGCCCAGATGGGATTAGCTAGTAGGTGGGGTAACGGCTCACCTAGGCGACGATCCCTAGCTGGTCTGAGAGGATGACCAGCCACACTGGAACTGAGACACGGTCCAGACTCCTACGGGAGGCAGCAGTGGGGAATATTGCACAATGGGCGCAAGCCTGATGCAGCCATGCCGCGTGTATGAAGAAGGCCTTCGGGTTGTAAAGTACTTTCAGCGAGGAGGAAGGTGTTGTGGTTAATAACCGCAGCAATTGACGTTACTCGCAGAAGAAGCACCGGCTAACTCCGTGCCAGCAGCCGCGGTAATACGGAGGGTGCAAGCGTTAATCGGAATTACTGGGCGTAAAGCGCACGCAGGCGGTCTGTCAAGTCGGATGTGAAATCCCCGGGCTCAACCTGGGAACTGCATCCGAAACTGGCAGGCTAGAGTCTTGTAGAGGGGGGTAGAATTCCAGGTGTAGCGGTGAAATGCGTAGAGATCTGGAGGAATACCGGTGGCGAAGGCGGCCCCCTGGACAAAGACTGACGCTCAGGTGCGAAAGCGTGGGGAGCAAACAGGATTAGATACCCTGGTAGTCCACGCCGTAAACGATGTCGACTTGGAGGTTGTGCCCTTGAGGCGTGGCTTCCGGAGCTAACGCGTTAAGTCGACCGCCTGGGGAGTACGGCCGCAAGGTTAAAACTCAAATGAATTGACGGGGGCCCGCACAAGCGGTGGAGCATGTGGTTTAATTCGATGCAACGCGAAGAACCTTACCTACTCTTGACATCCAGAGAACTTAGCAGAGATGCTTTGGTGCCTTCGGGAACTCTGAGACAGGTGCTGCATGGCTGTCGTCAGCTCGTGTTGTGAAATGTTGGGTTAAGTCCCGCAACGAGCGCAACCCTTATCCTTTGTTGCCAGCGATTCGGTCGGGAACTCAAAGGAGACTGCCAGTGATAAACTGGAGGAAGGTGGGGATGACGTCAAGTCATCATGGCCCTTACGAGTAGGGCTACACACGTGCTACAATGGCATATACAAAGAGAAGCGACCTCGCGAGAGCAAGCGGACCTCATAAAGTATGTCGTAGTCCGGATTGGAGTCTGCAACTCGACTCCATGAAGTCGGAATCGCTAGTAATCGTGGATCAGAATGCCACGGTGAATACGTTCCCGGGCCTTGTACACACCGCCCGTCACACCATGGGAGTGGGTTGCAAAAGAAGTAGGTAGCTTAACCTTCGGGAGGGCGCTTACCACTTTGTGATTCATGACTGGGGTGAAGTCGTAACAAGGTAACCGTAGGGGAACCTGCGGTTGGATCACCTCCTTACCTTAAAGAACCGACCTTTGTAGTGCTCACACAGATTGTCTGATGAAAAGTAAATAGCAAGGCGTCTTGCGATTGAGACTTCAGTGTCCCCTTCGTCTAGAGGCCCAGGACACCGCCCTTTCACGGCGGTAACAGGGGTTCGAATCCCCTAGGGGACGCCACTTGCTGGTATGTGTGAGTGAAAGTCGCCGACCGAAGTATCTCAAAACAGACTTTCGAGTCTCGTTTGAGATATTTGCTCTTTAAAAATCTGGATCAAGCTGAAAATTGAAACGACACACTGTTTCATTTCTCCGTAATAAGAAATGAAAAGCGGTGTGTTCGAGTCTCTCAAATTTTCGCAACACTGAAGTGTTTTACGAAACATCTTCGGGTTGTGAGGTTAAGCGACTAAGCGTACACGGTGGATGCCCTGGCAGTCAGAGGCGATGAAGGACGTGCTAATCTGCGATAAGCGTCGGTAAGGTGATATGAACCGTTATAACCGGCGATTTCCGAATGGGGAAACCCAGTGTGATTCGTCACACTATCATTGCGTGAATACATAGCGTAATGAAGCGAACCGGGGGAACTGAAACATCTAAGTACCCCGAGGAAAAGAAATCAACCGAGATTCCCCCAGTAGCGGCGAGCGAACGGGGAGCAGCCCAGAGTCTGAATCAGCATGTGTGGTAGTGGAACGGTCTGGAAAGTCCGGCGATACAGGGTGATAGCCCCGTACACAAAAGTGCATGTGTTGTGAACTCGAAGAGTAGGGCGGGACACGTGGTATCCTGTCTGAATATGGGGGGACCATCCTCCAAGGCTAAATACTCCTGACTGACCGATAGTGAACCAGTACCGTGAGGGAAAGGCGAAAAGAACCCCGGCGAGGGGAGTGAAAAAGAACCTGAAACCGTGTACGTACAAGCAGTGGGAGCCTCTTTATGGGGTGACTGCGTACCTTTTGTATAATGGGTCAGCGACTTATATTCTGTAGCAAGGTTAACCGAATAGGGGAGCCGAAGGGAAACCGAGTCTTAACTGGGCGTTAAGTTGCAGGGTATAGACCCGAAACCCGGTGATCTAGCCATGGGCAGGTTGAAGGTTGGGTAACACTAACTGGAGGACCGAACCGACTAATGTTGAAAAATTAGCGGATGACTTGTGGCTGGGGGTGAAAGGCCAATCAAACCGGGAGATAGCTGGTTCTCCCCGAAAGCTATTTAGGTAGCGCCTCGTGAACTCATCTTCGGGGGTAGAGCACTGTTTCGGCTAGGGGGTCATCCCGACTTACCAACCCGATGCAAACTGCGAATACCGAAGAATGTTATCACGGGAGACACACGGCGGGTGCTAACGTCCGTCGTGAAGAGGGAAACAACCCAGACCGCCAGCTAAGGTCCCAAAGTCATGGTTAAGTGGGAAACGATGTGGGAAGGCACAGACAGCCAGGATGTTGGCTTAGAAGCAGCCATCATTTAAAGAAAGCGTAATAGCTCACTGGTCGAGTCGGCCTGCGCGGAAGATGTAACGGGGCTAAACCATGCACCGAAGCTGCGGCAGCGACACTATGTGTTGTTGGGTAGGGGAGCGTTCTGTAAGCCGTTGAAGGTGTGCTGTGAGGCATGCTGGAGGTATCAGAAGTGCGAATGCTGACATAAGTAACGATAATGCGGGTGAAAAACCCGCACGCCGGAAGACCAAGGGTTCCTGTCCAACGTTAATCGGGGCAGGGTGAGTCGACCCCTAAGGCGAGGCCGAAAGGCGTAGTCGATGGGAAACAGGTTAATATTCCTGTACTTGGTGTTACTGCGAGGGGGGGACGGAGAAGGCTATGTTAGCCGGGCGACGGTTGTCCCGGTTTAAGCATGTAGGCGGAGATTCCAGGTAAATCCGGAGTCTTGTTAACGCTGAGGTGTGATGACGAGGCACTACGGTGCTGAAGTAACAAATGCCCTGCTTCCAGGAAAAGCCTCTAAGCATCAGGTAACACGAAATCGTACCCCAAACCGACACAGGTGGTCAGGTAGAGAATACCAAGGCGCTTGAGAGAACTCGGGTGAAGGAACTAGGCAAAATGGTGCCGTAACTTCGGGAGAAGGCACGCTGATATGTAGGTGAAGTGATTTACTCATGGAGCTGAAATCAGTCGAAGATACCAGCTGGCTGCAACTGTTTATTAAAAACACAGCACTGTGCAAACACGAAAGTGGACGTATACGGTGTGACGCCTGCCCGGTGCCGGAAGGTTAATTGATGGGGTTATCCGTAAGGAGAAGCTCTTGATCGAAGCCCCGGTAAACGGCGGCCGTAACTATAACGGTCCTAAGGTAGCGAAATTCCTTGTCGGGTAAGTTCCGACCTGCACGAATGGCGTAATGATGGCCAGGCTGTCTCCACCCGAGACTCAGTGAAATTGAACTCGCTGTGAAGATGCAGTGTACCCGCGGCAAGACGGAAAGACCCCGTGAACCTTTACTATAGCTTGACACTGAACACTGGTCCTTGATGTGTAGGATAGGTGGGAGGCTTTGAAGTGTGGACGCCAGTCTGCATGGAGCCAACCTTGAAATACCACCCTTTAATGGCTGGTGTTCTAACGTAGACCCGTAATCCGGGTTGCGGACAGTGTCTGGTGGGTAGTTTGACTGGGGCGGTCTCCTCCTAAAGAGTAACGGAGGAGCACGAAGGTTAGCTAATCCTGGTCGGACATCAGGAGGTTAGTGCAAAGGCATAAGCTAGCTTGACTGCGAGAGTGACGGCTCGAGCAGGTGCGAAAGCAGGTCTTAGTGATCCGGTGGTTCTGAATGGAAGGGCCATCGCTCAACGGATAAAAGGTACTCCGGGGATAACAGGCTGATACCGCCCAAGAGTTCATATCGACGGCGGTGTTTGGCACCTCGATGTCGGCTCATCACATCCTGGGGCTGAAGTAGGTCCCAAGGGTATGGCTGTTCGCCATTTAAAGTGGTACGCGAGCTGGGTTTAGAACGTCGTGAGACAGTTCGGTCCCTATCTGCCGTGGGCGCTGGAGAATTGAGGGGGGCTGCTCCTAGTACGAGAGGACCGGAGTGGACGCATCACTGGTGTTCGGGTTGTCATGCCAATGGCATTGCCCGGTAGCTAAATGCGGAAGAGATAAGTGCTGAAAGCATCTAAGCACGAAACTTGCCCCGAGATGAGTTCTCCCTGACCCTTTAAGGGTCCTGAAGGAACGTTGAAGACGACGACGTTGATAGGTCGGGTGTGTAAGCGTAGCGATACGTTGAGCTAACCGATACTAATGAACCGTGAGGCTTAACCTTACAACGCCGAAGATGTTTTGGCGAAAGAGACACGATATTCAGCTTGATTACAGATTACATCGACATGCGAAAAGCGTGTTGATAAACAGAATTTGCCTGGCGGCTGTAGCGCGGTGGTCCCACCTGACCCCATGCCGAACTCAGAAGTGAAACGCCGTAGCGCCGATGGTAGTGTGGGGTCTCCCCATGCGAGAGTAGGGAACTGCCAGGCATCAAATTGCAGTAAACCGGGATGAATAATCCGGGTAGTGACAAAGAAATTCGGTGGAGCGGTAGTTCAGTTGGTTAGAATACCTGCCTGTCACGCAGGGGGTCGCGGGTTCGAGTCCCGTCCGTTCCGCCACTTATTAGAAAATTAAGCCTGCTACCAAGCAGGCTTAATGATAAGAAAATTTAGGGGCGTAGCTCAGTTGGTAGAGCACCGGTCTCCAAAACCGGGTGTCGCGAGTTCGAGTCTCTCCGCCCCTGCCAGAAACAATCCTTAGCATTTTTGCTAAGGATTTTTTTTTACCTGCAATTTGAATTATGCCTTCCTGCTGTTTTACTCCTGGCATCCTTGCCTATATTTTCTTTAATTTTCCAAAATATTCGTTCTCAGCAGATCGTAAATTAGTCCATTTTTATCGCTGTTTTGCAGCCAAACTGCATATAAAGGACGTGAAAGCGTTGTACTGTCGGTAACCGTATGGAGATCGCTTTTGGTTTTGGCCCAGTTGACGGGAAGCCAGCTAAAGCCCTTAATCACTGAAAGTTGCTGCCTGGCCAATTCTGCCGAACTGGTGGTGAGTACCGGCACTTCATCTCCCGCTATTAGTCCCGCTTCGTGTTGTTGAAAATCGGGTCCCCATTCCAGGCGTAAATAATTCAGCTCATCTTTGGTTTGCGACGGAGAACTGCAATAGAGCGCCAGCGTGAAATATCCCAACAGTTGGCTGCTAAATTCGTCCATTTTGGGTGTTTCGGTAGTAATCAGTAGATCAAGCTGTCGTTCATGAAGCTGTTTTACTAACGATTGGCGTTGAGCGATCCTCGCTTCAAACTGCAGGCTGGGTTGTGGCTCCTGAGATTGATACAAACGCCTCAACCAGTCATTAAGCATGCACTCCCAGAGAGATGCGCTGGCACCGATAGAAAACTCGTTATGCCGCGAGGTATTCGCGACTTCCTTACGTGCTGCCTGCCACGTATTCATCAACGTTTCGGCGTAAGGCAATAATTTTTCACCTGCAGCGGTTAAACGGATATTGTTTCTGTGTCGGGTGAACAGGTTTACACCCAATTGATTTTCCAGTTGTCTGATCCGGAAACTAACCGCTGATTGGGTCAGGTAGAGCGCTTCAGCAGCCCTGCCAAAGTGGCGTGTCCGGCTAACTTCCAGGAAAGTTTTTAACAATTCCGTATCCACAACTCGCTCCATAAAATTATTTGTCGTTATGATTTAAATCTTTTGTTTGACGCTCTGTCAAGCGTAACTAATACTCCGCGCCATAAATAGCTCGGCCAAAGAATTAGGAGCGTGCAGGATGGCGGAAAGCTTTACGACGACTAATCGATATTTCGATAATAAATATTATCCCCGCGGATTCTCCCGTCATGGTGATTTCACCATTAAAGAAGCACAACTGCTTGAGCGTCACGGTTATGCTTTCAACGAGCTGGATCTGGGCAAGCGTGAGCCGGTAACTGAAGAAGAAAAACTGTTTGTTGCGGTATGCCGTGGTGAACGTGAGCCGGTTACCGAAGCTGAACGTGTGTGGTCTAAATACATGACGCGTATTAAGCGTCCAAAACGTTTCCACACCTTATCGGGTGGGAAACCTCAGGTGGAAGGCGCAGAAGACTACACCGAATCTGATGATTAATAAAAAAAGGGCGAAAGCCCTTTTTTTATGTCAGTAATTTCTGCAGATGAATGAGTAACCTGTCTATCGCTCGGTACCCAACGGCCTCCTGTAAATGCTGGCGAGAGATGTGATCACATTGTTCGATATCCGCAATCGTTCGAGCGACCTTAATCAGGCGTAGCCAGGCGCGGATAGACAATCCGAGATGCGCGAGCGTTTCTTCAAGCCACTGTGCATCGTCGCTACGCAGTAGGCAGTATTTATGGATATCCTGACTGTCCAGATGTGCGTTTAACTTATTTTGCCGCTGATACTGACGCTCTCGCGCTGCCATAACACGTTGCTTCACCGTTGCGCTATTTTCCCCTTTCATCGCGCTCTGGCTGAGTATACCGGGCGGCGGTAAGGGAATTTCGAGGGAGAGGTCGAAGCGGTCAAGAAATGGACCTGACAATCGATTTAGGTAGCGCAGCGTCTGTTCTGGGGTACAGCGGTTATGGTTCCCCTGATAATGGCCCGTCGGGCTTGGATTCATCGCAGCTATGAGTTGAAAGCGTGCGGGATAGGTTATTTTTGCTCTGGTGCGAGATAGATGGATCTGCCCGGACTCGATGGGTTCGCGCAGTGCATCCAGCGTGCGCCGCTCAAACTCGGGTAGTTCATCCAGAAACAGTATGCCGTTGTGCGCTAAAGAGATCTCTCCTGGCGCAGGAATAGAGCCTCCACCGACCATGGCGGTTAATGAAGCACTGTGATGTGGCGAGCGAAAAGGGCGTTGCTTCCACTGTTTTTGTATCGTGTCGGAATGGATCAGACTGAGTATCGCGGCACTTTCCAGCGCTTCATCGTTGCTAAGTGGAGGGAGCAGCCCTCTGAGTCGACTGGCTAGCATAGTCTTTCCCGTACCAGGCGGGCCGATGAGCAAGAGGTTGTGGCCGCCTGCTGCGGTAAGCTCCAGCCCGCGTTTACCCTGTTCCTGGCCGATAACATCGCTCAGATCATCAGCTAATGCGTTAGGCGTAAAATCTGCGGATGATGGCCTGTCTAAATCATGCTTACCTTCGAGAAATGCGCATACGGTCTGCAGGTGATCGGCGATCAGGCATCCTTCGCCGTGTATCAGTCCAACTTCAGCGGCATTCTCTTTTGCGACAATAATTCGCCTGCCTGCACGAATGGCCTCGGTTGCGCTTGATATCGCGCCGGGAACGCCGCGTAGCGCGCCTGTAAGCGCTAATTCACCTACCAGCTCGTAGGTGTCGAGATTGTGGGGTGTAAGCTGCTCAGAGGCGGCCAGAAGCGCAACCGCGATAGGTAAATCATATCGCCCCCCTTCTTTCGGGAGATCGGCCGGAGCGAGGTTTATAGTTATCTTCTTTGTCGGGAATTCATAACCGCTATTAATAATCGCACTGCGTACCCGATCGCGAGCCTCTTTCACCGTCGTTTCGGGCAGCCCCACCATGGTTAAACCAGGCAGGCCGTTGCTGATATGTACCTCGATGGTAATGGCTGGCGCATTCACGCCTAGCGCGGCGCGTGTGTGAACAATCGATAGTGACATAATTCCTCCTGATAAAAGTATTATGTCGTAATACATCGCGGCAAGATTTCATATAATTACGGTTTTTAGATGCTGGTTCCCGTATTTTTGCGTAACGTATAACTGCTTGCATTAAGCTTGGAATGACGCCCGCAAATGCTTTTGAATGGTGTTTGTATTGGGGATCGGGTTACCGAGGATCGCCTGAAGCGTGAAATATTTTCATTTTTGATTTTTTTGTATAAAAAACAACGGTATTTATCTAAACCGTTAACGACGTCAGAAAAACGAATAAAAAAATATCTTGTGTCATTTGCAAATTCTATGGTAACTCTTTAGGTATTCCTTCGAACAAGATGCAAGAAAATACAAAAATGACAGCCCTTCTACGAGTGATTAGCCTGGTCGTGATTAGCGTGGTGGTGATTATTATCCCACCGTGCGGGGCTGCACTTGGACGAGGAAAGGCTTAGAAAACAAGCCTTAACGAACTAAGACCCCCGCACCGAAAGGTCCGGGGGTTTTTTTTGACCTTAAAAACATACACGAGGAGCAGAAAGTGAACGGTAGCATAAAATTCTGTTTCTCAAGATTTACGGCGGGGATGTAACTATGAATGGGGCACAGTGGGTGGTACATGCGTTGCGTGCACAAGGGGTTCAAACCGTCTTTGGTTATCCTGGTGGCGCAATTATGCCGGTTTACGATGCGTTGTATGACGGCGGCGTAGAGCACCTGTTGTGCCGACACGAGCAGGGTGCGGCAATGGCGGCGATTGGCTATGCCCGCGCGACCGGTAAAACCGGCGTTTGTATCGCTACTTCCGGCCCAGGCGCAACCAACCTGATCACGGGCCTTGCCGATGCGCTGTTAGATTCTGTTCCAGTGGTGGCGATCACCGGTCAGGTGGCATCACCTTTCATCGGAACGGATGCGTTCCAGGAAGTGGACGTGCTGGGGATGTCTCTGTCCTGCACCAAACACAGCTTCCTGGTCCAGTCACTCGAAGAACTGCCGCGTATCATGGCTGAGGCTTTCGCCGTGGCGAATTCCGGTCGTCCGGGTCCAGTTCTGGTTGATATCCCGAAAGACATCCAATTAGCCAGCGGTACGCTGGAGCCATATTTTACGACCGTCGAAAACGTAGAGACGTTTCCGCACGCTGACGTTGAGCAGGCACGTAAAATGCTGGCGCAGGCGCAAAAGCCCATCCTGTACGTAGGTGGTGGCGTAGGTATGGCGCAGGCGGTCCCGGCCCTGCGTGAATTTATCGCGATAACCCAAATGCCGGTCGCCTGCACGCTGAAAGGTCTGGGCGCAGTAGATGCTGACTACCCGTACTATTTGGGCATGTTGGGAATGCACGGTACTAAAGCCGCGAATTTCGCGGTGCAAGAGTGCGATTTACTGATTGCGGTTGGCGCACGTTTTGATGACCGGGTGACTGGCAAGCTGAATACCTTCGCACCGAACGCCAGCGTAATCCACATGGATATCGATCCAGCTGAAATGAACAAACTGCGCCAGGCACACGTGGCGCTGCAGGGTGATTTAAATTCTCTGCTGCCAGCATTACAGCAACTGATGAAGATTGACGAATGGCGTCAGCACAGCGCTGAACTGCGCGCAGAACATACCTGGCGCTACGACCATCCGGGGGAAGCTATCTATGCGCCACTGTTGTTAAAGCAGTTATCCGATCGCAAACCTGCGGATAGCGTAGTGACAACGGATGTTGGCCAGCATCAGATGTGGTCGGCACAGCATATGACCTACACTCGCCCTGAAAACTTCATCACGTCGAGCGGTCTGGGGACGATGGGCTTTGGCCTGCCAGCAGCGGTTGGCGCGCAGGTTGCTCGCCCGAATGATACGGTAATCTGTATCTCCGGTGACGGTTCCTTCATGATGAATGTACAGGAATTGGGCACCGTAAAACGCAAGCAGTTGCCGCTGAAGATAGTTTTACTCGACAACCAGCGGTTAGGCATGGTGCGACAATGGCAGCAGCTGTTTTTCCAGGAACGTTATAGCGAAACCACCCTTACCGATAACCCCGATTTCCTCATGTTGGCCAGAGCCTTCGGCATTCCTGGTCAACACATCACCCGTAAAGACCAGGTTGAAGCGGCACTCGACACCATGCTGAACAGCGAGGGGCCATACTTGCTTCATGTCTCAATCGACGAACTTGAGAATGTCTGGCCTCTGGTGCCACCTGGCGCCAGTAACTCAGAAATGCTGGAGAAATTATCATGATGCAACATCAGGTCGCCGTTGAGGCTCGTTTCAATCCGGAAACGTTAGAACGTGTTTTACGCGTGGTACGCCATCGTGGTTTTCAGGTGTGCTCCATGAATATGGAAGCCGCCAGCGATGCGCAGAATATAAATATCGAATTGACCGTTGCCAGCCCCCGGTCGGTCGACTTACTGTTTAGTCAGTTAAGTAAACTGGTAGATGTTGCACATGTTGCTATCTGCCAGAGCACAACCACATCACAACAAATCCGCGCCTGAGCGCAAAAGGAAGAAAAATGACGACGAAAAAAGCTGATTACATTTGGTCTAATGGCGAGATGATTCGTTGGGAAGACGCGAAGGTCCACGTGATGTCCCACGCGCTGCACTACGGTACTTCTGTATTTGAAGGGATCCGTTGCTACGATTCTCACAAAGGGCCGGTAGTGTTCCGTCATCGCGAACATATGCAGCGTCTGCGTGATTCAGCCAAGATCTATCGTTTTCCCGTTTCTCAGAGCGTTGATGAGCTGATGGAAGCTTGCCGTGAGGTGATTCGTAAAAACAACCTGACCAGCGCCTATATCCGTCCGCTGGTGTTTGTTGGCGACGTAGGGATGGGCGTTAACCCGCCTGCGGGATACACCACTGATGTGATAATCGCCGCGTTCCCATGGGGGGCTTACCTCGGTGCTGAAGCGCTGGAGCAGGGGATCGACGCGATGGTTTCTTCCTGGAACCGCGTTGCGCCGAACACGATTCCTACCGCTGCTAAAGCAGGTGGTAACTATCTGTCTTCGCTGCTGGTGGGTAGTGAAGCGCGTCGTCATGGCTACCAGGAAGGCATTGCGCTGGATGTGAATGGCTACATCTCCGAAGGCGCGGGCGAAAACCTGTTTGAAGTAAAAGATGGCATTCTGTTTACCCCGCCGTTTACCTCTTCTGCGCTGCCGGGTATCACCCGTGACGCGATCATTAAGCTGGCGAAAGATCTCGATATCGAAGTGCGTGAGCAGGTGCTGTCTCGTGAATCGCTGTACCTGGCCGACGAAGTGTTCATGTCCGGTACCGCGGCCGAAATCACCCCAGTACGCAGCGTCGATGGTATTCAGGTGGGCGAAGGCCGCTGCGGTCCGGTCACCAAACGCATCCAGCAGGCCTTCTTTGGCCTCTTCACCGGTGAAACGGAAGATAAATACGGCTGGTTGGATTCAGTAAACCAATAACAAAATTAATATTTCCCCAAAATAGTTCACGTTGCAGGAAGACGGCAACGCAGCGAGTCCCCAGGAGCTTACTTTAGTAGGTGACTGGGGGGAGCGAGGCAGCCCTCAGCTGCGGCGTGAAATATACAGGGGAAAGACAGACGGGAGTTAATCAAGCATGCCTAAGTATCGTTCTGCTACCACCACCCACGGCCGCAATATGGCGGGTGCCCGCGCACTGTGGCGCGCCACCGGGATGACCGATGATGACTTCGGTAAACCGATTATCGCTGTGGTGAACTCCTTTACCCAGTTTGTGCCGGGCCACGTCCACCTGCGCGATCTCGGTAAGCTGGTTGCCGAACAAATCGAAGCCTCAGGCGGCGTGGCGAAAGAGTTCAACACCATCGCCGTGGATGATGGTATCGCCATGGGTCATGGCGGCATGCTTTATTCACTGCCGTCGCGTGAGCTGATCGCCGATTCAGTGGAATATATGGTTAACGCCCACTGCGCCGATGCGATGGTCTGCATCTCTAACTGCGATAAAATCACCCCCGGGATGTTAATGGCCTCTCTGCGGCTGAATATTCCGGTGATCTTTGTTTCCGGCGGCCCAATGGAAGCCGGGAAAACCAAGCTCTCTGACCAAATCATCAAGCTTGATCTGGTTGATGCGATGATTCAGGGCGCAGACCCGAAAGTCTCCGACTCGCAGAGCGAGCAGGTTGAACGTTCGGCCTGTCCGACCTGCGGCTCGTGCTCCGGGATGTTCACCGCCAACTCGATGAACTGTCTGACCGAAGCGCTGGGTCTGTCGCAGCCGGGTAACGGTTCGCTGTTGGCGACTCATGCCGACCGTAAAGAGCTGTTCCTCAGCGCAGGTAAACGCATAGTCGAGTTGACCAAACGCTACTACGAGCAGGATGACGCTTCAGCCCTGCCGCGCAACATTGCCAGCAAGGCGGCGTTTGAGAACGCCATGACGCTGGATATCGCGATGGGCGGCTCCACCAACACCGTTCTGCACCTGCTGGCGGCCGCGCAGGAAGCGGAAATCGACTTCACCATGAGTGATATTGATAAGTTGTCCCGCAAAGTCCCGCAGCTGTGTAAAGTTGCGCCGAGTACGCAGAAATACCATATGGAAGACGTGCACCGCGCGGGCGGCGTACTGGGCATTTTAGGTGAGCTGGATCGCGCCGGGCTACTGAACCGCGACGTGAAAAACGTGCTGGGGCTGACTCTGCCGCAAACGCTCGATAGTTATGACGTTATGCTGACCAAAGACGACGCGGTGAAAAAAATGTTCCGCGCAGGTCCGGCTGGCATCCGTACCACCCAGGCGTTCTCGCAGGATTGTCGTTGGGACACCCTGGATGATGACCGCGCAGAAGGTTGCATTCGCTCGTTGGAACATGCTTACAGCAAAGACGGCGGCCTGGCAGTCCTGTACGGTAACTTCGCGGAAAACGGCTGTATCGTAAAAACTGCTGGTGTGGATGACAGCATCCTGAAATTCACCGGCCCGGCAAAAGTGTATGAAAGCCAGGACGATGCGGTTGAAGCTATCCTCGGCGGTAAAGTGGTTGCCGGCGACGTGGTGGTGATTCGCTACGAAGGGCCGAAGGGCGGGCCAGGCATGCAGGAAATGCTCTACCCAACCACCTTCCTGAAATCGATGGGTCTCGGTAAGGCCTGCGCGCTGATTACCGACGGTCGTTTCTCTGGCGGTACTTCGGGGCTTTCCATTGGTCACGTTTCTCCTGAAGCGGCCAGCGGCGGTAATATCGCAATTATCGAAGATGGCGACATGATTGCTATCGATATCCCGAATCGAGGCATTCAACTGCAACTGAGCGATGCGGAAATCGCTGCGCGCCGTGAAGCGCAAGAAGCTCGTGGTGACAAAGCCTGGACGCCAAAAGATCGTCAGCGTCAGGTCTCCTTTGCGCTGCGCGCTTACGCCAGCCTGGCAACCAGCGCCGACAAAGGTGCGGTGCGCGATAAGTCGAAACTAGGGGGATAATGACCATGGCGGATTCTCAACCCCTCTCCGGCGCTCCAGAAGGCGCCGAGTATCTCAGAGCAGTGCTGCGTGCGCCGGTATACGAAGCGGCGCAGGTCACACCGCTACAAAAAATGGAAAAACTCTCTTCGCGCCTCGATAACGTGATTCTGGTGAAGCGCGAAGACCGTCAACCCGTTCACAGCTTCAAGCTGCGCGGTGCCTATGCCATGATGGCCGGTCTGACCGAAGAGCAAAAAGCGCATGGCGTAATCACCGCATCGGCAGGTAATCATGCTCAGGGCGTAGCTTTCTCTTCTGCGCGATTAGGCGTGAAGGCGCTGATTGTCATGCCTACGGCTACCGCCGATATCAAAGTCGATGCCGTTCGCGGTTTCGGTGGTGAAGTACTGCTACACGGCGCGAATTTTGATGAAGCCAAAGCCAAAGCGATTGAGCTGTCGCAGCAGCAGGGTTTTACCTGGGTTCCTCCGTTCGACCATCCGATGGTGATTGCCGGGCAGGGCACGCTGGCACTGGAGTTATTGCAGCAGGATGCCCACCTTGATCGTGTATTCGTGCCGGTGGGCGGTGGCGGATTAGCGGCAGGCGTGGCGGTGCTGATCAAACAACTGATGCCGCAGATCAAAGTGATTGCCGTTGAAGCTGAAGACTCAGCCTGCCTGAAAGCGGCGCTGGATGCCGGTCAACCGGTCGATCTTCCGCGTGTTGGCCTCTTTGCTGAAGGCGTGGCGGTGAAACGTATCGGCGACGAAACCTTCCGTTTGTGCCAGGAGTATCTCGACGACATCATCACTGTCGATAGCGACGCTATCTGTGCGGCAATGAAAGATCTGTTCGAGGATGTGCGCGCGGTGGCGGAACCATCCGGTGCGCTGGCGCTGGCGGGGATGAAAAAGTACATTGCCCAGCACAACATTCGCGGCGAACGTCTGGCGCATATCCTTTCCGGCGCTAACGTTAACTTCCATGGCCTACGTTATGTTTCCGAACGTTGCGAGCTGGGCGAACAGCGCGAAGCGTTGCTGGCAGTAACTATTCCGGAAGAAAAGGGCAGCTTCCTGAAGTTTTGCCAGCTGTTGGGAGGACGCTCGGTTACCGAGTTTAACTACCGATTTGCTGATGCGAAAGACGCCTGTATTTTTGTTGGCGTCCGTCTGAGCCGTGGGCTGGAAGAGCGTAAGGAAATCCTCCAGTTGCTTAACGAGGGTGGCTACAGCGTGGTGGATTTGTCCGACGACGAAATGGCGAAGCTGCACGTGCGCTACATGGTCGGTGGGCGCCCGTCGAAACCCTTGCAGGAGCGGCTGTACAGCTTCGAATTCCCGGAATCTCCGGGGGCGTTGCTCAAATTCCTGCATACCCTGGGGACGCACTGGAATATTTCGTTGTTCCACTATCGTAGTCACGGAACCGATTATGGTCGCGTACTGGCGGCGTTTGAGTTGGGTGAGCACGAACCTGATTTCGAAACGCGACTGAACGAACTGGGTTATGACTGTCATGATGAAACGCATAACCCGGCGTTCAGGTTCTTCCTGGCGGGTTAGCAGCAGCCATTAAAAAAGGGTTCATGTAAAACCATGAACCCTTTTTGCAACTGTATCAGCAGATTACAGCGTGATGACTTCGAATTCGACTTCGGTGTTTACATCCGCATCGTAATCCACTTCGTCGAGACCAAAACCGAACAGATTCAGGAATTCCTGCTTATATCCTGCATAGTCCGTTTTTTGCGCCAGGTTTTCGGTGGTGATCAGCGGCCACAGATCGCGGCATGCCTGCTGAATGTCCTCACGCAGTTCCCAGTCATCCATACGGATACGCTGGTTGTCATCAAGCGCCACTTTATCGCCGTACAGGCTGGTAGTCATCAGACGGTTGATCTGTTCGATGCAGCCTTCATGAATGCCCTGTTCTTTCATCAGCTTGAAGACCATGGAGATGTACAGCGGCATCACCGGAATCGCAGAAGAGGCCTGCGTGATAACGGATTTCAGTACAGCAACGTTAGCGGAACCGTTCAGCGGAGCCAGTTGATTACGCAGCGCGCCTGCCGCGCGGTCGAGATCTTCTTTTGCTTTGCCCAGCGCGCCGTGCCAGTAGATTGGCCAGGTCAGGTCAGTACCGATGTAGGAGTAGGCAACGGTTTTCACGCCGTCAGCCAGCACGCCTGCTTCGCTCAGCGCGCCCATCCACAGTTCCCAGTCTTCGCCGCCCATAACGGTGACAGTGTTCTGAACTTCTTCTTCGGTTGCCGGTTCAATGCTGGCGGTTATGATCTGATCTTTGTTGGTATCGATCGCTTTAGAGGTATAAACCTCACCGATTGGCTTCAGAGCAGAACGGACGATTTCACCGGTTTTCGGCATTTTACGTACCGGAGATGCCAGTGAATAAACCACCAGGTCAATCTGACCCAGGTCTTCTTTGATCAGTTTGATAACTTCGTCGCGACACTCGTCGGAGAACGCGTCGCCATTGATACTTTTGGAATACAGACCTTCACGTTTTGCGGCCTCATCGAAGGCTGCAGAGTTATACCAGCCCGCGGAACCTGGCTTGGTTTCCGTGCCTGGTTTTTCGAAAAATACGCCGATAGTGGCGGCTCCGCTGCCAAACGCGGCGGAAATTCTGGAAGCAAGGCCGTAACCGGTGGAAGCACCGATGACCAGCACGCGGGAAGGGCCGTTAGCGATTTTCCCGTTTTTCTTCACATAATCGATCTGTTTTTCCACATTGACTTTGCAGCCAGTCGGATGGGTCGTTGTACAGATGAATCCACGAATTTTTGGTTTGATTATCATAATGATGGCTAATTAAGTTTGTATTTTCGCTGTCAAGTGCGCAATGACACCGTCTGTTCTGGCTTGCTAAACGTGATGGTTAACAAGCCCCCCACATCTATTATGGCACGGGACATTATACAGAAAAGGAGCGCCAATACTGAATCTACCACTGATTTTAGGCCTGACGCTGGTGCTACTCGGCGGATTTGCGCTCCAGAACAATCTTCCAGAACGCGTCTATGAGCGGCTCATGCAGCCGTTTTTTCGGCGCGCAGACGCCCAGCTCGAACGGTGTTTTTTCGTCGCTGCGTTCTAAAATCATCACGCGATTCCGTACCGGCTCCGGGCTGTTTTCCAGCACCACTTCCGGCAGCAGAGCCACGCCGCAGCCCAGCGCCACCATCGAGACCATCGCTTCGTGCCCCCCGACCGTGGCGTAAATCGATGGGTTGCTGATTTTGTGACGGCGGAACCACAACTCGATGCGGCGGCGTACCGGCCCCTGGTCGGCCATGATAAACGGCACCGTCGACCAGTCCGGCTTATCGACCGAAACTTGGTTGCGCACCGGGCAAGGCAATGCTGGTGCGATCAACACTACCGTTAAATTCTCCAGCATCGAGAATGCTACTGCGCCGGGCAGCGTCTCCGGCTTACCTGCTATTGCCAGATCGGCCTCTCCGGTGACCACTTTGTCCATTGCGTCAGCGGCATCGCCGGTGGTGAGCTTAATTTCAACCGAGGGGTGCTCGGCGCGAAAGCGGTCGAGAATTGGCGGCAGGTGGCTGTAGGCGGCGGTAACCGAGCAGAAGATATGCAGCTCGCCCGACAACGACGGTCCCTGCTGATCGAGGGTGTGGCGCAATTGTTGATACTGCAACAGCGTCTGCTGGGCAAACACTCGCAGCTCTTCGCCTGCTTCGGTCAGCGTGACCGTACGGTTATCGCGCACAAACAGCGCCTGGCCGAGATCTTCTTCCAGCCGTTGGATCTGGCGTGAGAGTGTGGAGGGGCTGACGTGCATCGCCCGCGCACTGCGGCCAAAGTGGCGGCTTTCCGCCAGATGCAGGAACATTTTCAGATCGCGTAAATCCACGGACGAGCCTCCGATTTTCTACGTTGCAGATATTGCAATGTGATGTTGTGAATATATCAATTTCCGCAATAAATTTCCTGTTGTAATGTGGGTTCATTCTCGCTGAAACGCGAACCGAACAATAAGACAGTACAACATCACGAGGTATCACCATGGCTAACTACTTTAATACACTGAACCTGCGTCAGCAGCTGGCGCAGCTGGGCAAATGTCGCTTTATGGGGCGCGACGAATTCGCCGATGGCGCAAGCTACCTTCAGGGTAAAAAAGTGGTCATCGTCGGGTGCGGTGCTCAGGGGCTGAACCAAGGCCTGAACATGCGCGACTCCGGTCTGGATATCTCCTACGCCCTGCGTAAAGAAGCGATTGCTGAGAAGCGCGCTTCGTGGCGCAAAGCGACCGAAAATGGCTTCAAAGTAGGTACCTACGAAGAGCTGATCCCGCAGGCGGATCTGGTGGTTAACCTGACGCCGGACAAACAGCACTCCGACGTTGTACGTTCCGTACAGCCGCTGATGAAAGATGGCGCGGCGCTGGGCTACTCCCACGGTTTCAACATCGTCGAAGTGGGCGAGCAGATCCGTAAAGATATCACTGTGGTGATGGTTGCGCCGAAGTGTCCGGGTACCGAAGTGCGTGAAGAGTACAAACGTGGTTTTGGTGTTCCAACCCTGATCGCCGTTCACCCGGAAAACGATCCGAAAGGCGAAGGCATGGCGATTGCCAAAGCATGGGCTGCGGCCACTGGCGGTCACCGTGCAGGCGTGCTGGAATCGTCCTTCGTTGCGGAAGTGAAATCTGACCTGATGGGCGAGCAGACAATTCTGTGCGGTATGCTGCAGGCAGGCTCTCTGCTGTGCTTCGACAAGCTGGTGGAAGAAGGTACTGACCCGGCTTACGCCGAAAAACTGATTCAGTTCGGCTGGGAAACCATCACCGAAGCGCTGAAGCAGGGCGGTATCACCCTGATGATGGATCGTCTGTCTAACCCAGCGAAACTGCGTGCTTATGCGCTGTCCGAACAGCTGAAAGAGATCATGGCGCCGCTGTTCCAGAAACACATGGATGACATCATCTCCGGCGAATTCTCTTCAGGCATGATGGCTGACTGGGCCAACGACGATAAGAAACTGCTGACCTGGCGTGAAGAGACCGGCAAAACCGCGTTCGAAACCGCGCCGCAGTTTGAAGGTAAAATTGGCGAGCAGGAGTACTTCGATAAAGGCGTGCTGATGATCGCGATGGTGAAGGCTGGCGTTGAGCTGGCGTTTGAAACCATGGTGGATTCCGGCATCATCGAAGAGTCTGCTTACTACGAATCACTGCACGAACTGCCGCTGATCGCGAACACCATCGCCCGTAAGCGCCTGTACGAAATGAACGTTGTCATTTCCGATACCGCAGAATACGGTAACTACCTGTTCTCTTACGCATGCGTACCGCTGCTGAAAGAGTTCATGACCACCCTGCAAACCGGGGATCTGGGCAAAGCGATTGCCGAAGGTGCGGTAGACAACGCGCAGCTGCGCGACGTAAACGATGCTATTCGCAGCCATGCTATCGAGAAAGTGGGCCAGAAATTGCGTGGCTATATGACTGATATGAAACGCATTGCTGTAGCTGGCTAAGAGGCTGCAATTTGGCAAAAAAAAGCCCGGTGTTTTAACACACCGGGCTTTCTATTAGTTACGGTACAGCACTTTAATGATGTGGTAACCGAACTGAGTGTGCAGTGGGACGGTTGGCTCCAGCACCGGGCAGGAGAACACCACTTTATCAAACGCCGGAACCATCTGGCCCTGACGGAATTCGCCTAAATCGCCGCCGCGTTTGCCCGACGGGCAGATAGAGTGTTTCTTCGCCAGTTTACCAAAATCGGCGCCATTTTTGATTTGTTCCAGAAGATCGAGAGCCAGTTTCTCTTCTTTAACAAGGATATGCACTGCTGATGCTGTTTTTGCCATGGTTTGTGCTCTGAGTTGAGTGATAAATCAGGGCGCAATAGTAGCATGTAATCCATGGTCTTCGGCGATGGGCTATGACCGATCCCCCTGGCGTCACTTTCTGCTACAATCCACATCCCCGTGTTTACAGATTGAGCAATCCTCTATGCGTTTGAACCCCGGACAACAACAAGCCGTCGAATTCGTCACCGGACCTTGCCTGGTGCTGGCGGGAGCGGGTTCCGGTAAGACGCGTGTTATCACTAACAAAATCGCACATCTGATCCGTGAATGTGGCTATCAGGCACGACATATTGCGGCAGTAACCTTTACCAATAAGGCTGCGCGCGAGATGAAAGAGCGTGTGGCGCAAACGTTGGGTCGTAAAGAAGCGCGCGGGTTGATGATCTCTACTTTCCACACTCTGGGACTGGATGTCATTAAGCGTGAATACGCAGCGCTAGGGATGAAGTCGAACTTCTCGTTATTTGATGATACTGACCAGGTGGCCCTGCTTAAGGAATTGACCGAAGGGCTAATTGAAGACGATAAACTTATCCTTCAACAGTTGATTTCAACGATCTCCAACTGGAAAAACGATCTGATGACCCCAGCGCAGGCGGCAGCCAGTGCAAAGGGTGAACGCGATCGTATTTTTGCCCACTGCTATGGTCTGTATGACGCGCATATGAAGGCGTGTAACGTCCTCGATTTTGACGATCTGATCCTGCTCCCCACGCTGCTGTTGCAGCGCAATGAAGAAGTACGTGAGCGTTGGCAAAACCGAATCCGCTACCTGCTGGTGGATGAATATCAGGATACCAACACCAGCCAGTACGAGTTGGTGAAGTTGCTGGTGGGGAAACGCGCGCGCTTTACCGTCGTGGGTGATGACGATCAGTCGATCTACTCCTGGCGCGGTGCACGTCCGCAGAACCTGGTACTGTTAAGCAAAGATTTTCCGGCGCTGCAGGTGGTGAAGCTGGAGCAAAACTATCGCTCATCAGGGCGTATCCTGAAGGCGGCGAACATCCTTATTGCTAACAACCCACACGTCTTTGAAAAACGGCTCTTTTCTGAGCTGGGCTACGGCGCTGAGCTGAAGGTGTTGAGTGCGAATAATGAAGAGCACGAAGCGGAACGCGTGACCGGGGAACTGATTGCCCATCACTTTGTGAACAAGACGCAGTATAAAGACTACGCCATCCTGTATCGCGGTAATCATCAGTCGCGAGTGTTCGAAAAGTTTCTGATGCAAAACCGCATCCCGTACAAAATTTCCGGCGGGACGTCGTTCTTCTCACGTCCGGAGATTAAAGATCTGCTGGCCTATCTGCGCGTGCTCAGCAACCCGGATGATGACAGTGCATTTTTGCGCATCGTAAATACGCCAAAGCGTGAAATCGGTCCGGCCACGCTGCAAAAGTTGGGGGAATGGGCGATGACGCGTAATAAAAGCCTGTTTACCGCCAGCTTTGATATGGGACTTAGCCAGATGCTAACCGGGCGTGGATATGATTCTCTGACCCGCTTTACGCACTGGCTGGGTGAAATTCAACGTCTGGCGGAGCGCGAGCCGGTTGCCGCCGTACGCGATCTGATCCACGGCATTGATTACGAATCCTGGCTGTATGAAACCTCGCCGAGCCCGAAAGCGGCCGAAATGCGTATGAAAAACGTCAACACGCTGTTCAGCTGGATGACGGAGATGCTGGAAGGTAGTGAGCTGGAAGAGCCAATGACCCTGACTCAGGTCGTAACCCGCTTTACCCTGCGCGACATGATGGAGCGCGGAGAGAGCGAAGAGGAGTTGGATCAGGTGCAGTTGATGACGCTGCATGCTTCAAAAGGACTGGAGTTCCCGTACGTATTTATGGTGGGAATGGAAGAAGGATTTTTGCCGCACCAGAGCAGCATCGATGAAGATAACATCGACGAAGAGCGTCGTCTGGCTTACGTCGGGATTACACGTGCGCAGAAAGAACTTATCTTCACGCTGTGTAAAGAGCGCCGTCAGTACGGTGAACTGGTACGACCTGAACCGAGCCGTTTCCTGTTGGAACTACCACAAGATGACGTTATCTGGGAACAGGAGCGTAAAGTGGTGAGTGCCGAGGAGCGGATGCAAAAAGGGCAGGCCAGCATTGCTAACATTCGGGCAATGATGGCGAAAGCCAAAGAGAAATAGGTATTTTGTAGGCCGGATAAGCGTAAGCGCTATCCGGCAGCCAGCATCTAATGCACTTCCAGCGGCCAGTGGACATAGCTTTGCCACTGTATTTCCTGATCGATTAACTCTGTACCTAATGGATGATGTTCCAGCCAGCCTTCCGGTAGCGTTAACGTCAGATTCTCATCCTGAGCTTGCAGGGTGATATGTGGCACTAAATCGTCGCGACGGCGAGCGGCGAAAATGATCGCCAGGCGTAGCAAACGGCAAAGGTGCTCTGCGATGCGTGGTGGCACAGCGTTTTGCTGGTGGAGTGAAGAGAGATCGACCGGATTAGTTTGGTTGAGCAACAGCGTGGCTAACAGTTTTTTCTGCGCGGGAGTAAAGCCCGGGAGATCGAGATTACGTACCAGCCAGGCGGCATGCAGCGGCGCCTGCTTATACTCTACGCTCAGTCCTATTTCATGCAACTGACAGGCACTTTGCAGCAGTTCACGACTAATGGCTCCAAGATGCCACTCATCTTTAACCTGTTCGAGTAAATGTACAGCCAATTGCGTGACGCGATTCGCCTGATCGGTGTCGACCATAAATCGACGCTGAATATTACGCAGCGTACGGCTGCGAATGTCCTGATCAACCGGCAAGTGCAGCATGCCGTAGACCATACCTTCGCGTAGTGCGCCGCCGGCCAGAGTCATGCATTGAATATTCAGTTCGGTGAAAATGGCGATCAGAATGGCCAGTCCGCTGGGAAAAACCAGTGCGCGTTCGAGCGTTAACCCTTCTATTTCCAGTTCTTCCAGACGACCACAATGAATGGCGCGCTGTTTAAGCTGCTGAAGCTTGGCCAACGTAATGCGCTCATCCATGCCTTGCGCCATCATGATTTCCTGTAACGCCTGGACGGTGCCAGAGGCGCCAACGCAAACTTTCCAGCCATGAAAACGCAGTTTGTCGGCGACCGGGCGCAGAACTTCGCGAGCCGCTTTCTCTGCTTCGTCAAAGTTTTCCTGTGCCAGATTACGATTGGTGAAATACCTTTCGAGCCAGGTGACGCAGCCCATTGACAGGCTGAACAGAGAGGTGGTTTGCGCGCCGGAGCCGGTAACCAGTTCAGTGCTGGCTCCGCCAATATCAACGACCAGACGCTGATCGGCGCCGCCGGTGGTGTGGGCAACACCTTGATAAATCAGCCGCGCTTCTTCTTCACCGCTGATGACCTGGACAGGACAGCCGAGGATCTCTTGCGCTTTGGCGATAAACTCATCGGCGTTTACCGCGATGCGTAATGTTGCCGTGGCGACCACGCGGATTTGCGGCTGAGGGATATCCTGCAGACGTTCAGCAAACAGGCGCAGGCATTGCCAGCCGCGCTCCATAGCTTCAGCGGAAAGAACGTTGTCGCTGTTGAGGCCAGCGGCCAGACGCACCTTGCGTTTAATACGCGTGAGCGTCTGAATGCTTCCCGCCACCTCGCGTACAACCAGCATATGAAAACTATTCGAGCCTAAATCAATTGCGGCGTACAGCGAAGTGGTTGTGAGCATATCTAACGTTAACCTGAACGACGACGATTACGCGGAGCACCACCGGTACGGCGTGGGCCATTGCCTGTGCGCGGACGCGTTAAGCGTAACGGCTTCGGCAGATCGGTCATCAGCGCATCCGGGTTGTACTTGCTGACCGGGATCGAGTGACCGATATAGGTCTCGATTGCTGGTAAATTCAGCGCGTATTCTTCACAGGCCAGGCTGATAGAGTGACCGCTTGCTCCGGCGCGACCGGTACGACCGATACGGTGAACGTAATCTTCACAGTCATCCGGCAGGTCATAGTTAAATACGTGCGTTACGGCTGGGATATGCAGACCACGCGCGGCGACATCCGTCGCAACGAGAATGTCGAGATCGCCACGGGTGAACTCATCAAGGATACGCAGACGTTTTTTCTGCGCCACGTCACCGGTCAGCAGACCGACGCGATGACCGTCAGCGGCAAGACTACCCCAGATATCTTCACAACGATGCTTGGTGTTAGCAAAGACGATGGCGCGATCTGGCCACTCTTCTTCAATCAGCGTTTGCAGCAAACGCATTTTCTCTTCGTTGGAAGGATAGAAGAGCTCTTCTTTAATACGGTGACCTGTCTTCTGTTCCGGTTCGACTTCAACGTACTCGGCGTTATTCATCTGTTCGAACGCCAGTTCGCGAACGCGGTAAGAGAGGGTTGCAGAAAACAGCATGTTCAGACGTTGGGTGGTTGGCGGCATACGACGGAACAGCCAACGGATATCTTTGATAAAGCCCAGATCGTACATACGATCGGCTTCATCCAGCACCACGACCTGAATCGCGCCCAGGTTAATGTGGTTCTGTTTTGCATAGTCGATGAGACGACCGGTCGTGCCGATAAGAATATCGACGCCGCTTTCCAGCACTTTCAGCTGTTTGTCATAACCGTCGCCGCCATAAGCCAGGCCTAATTTCAAACCGGTGGTCTGTGCCAGCGGCTCGGCGTCAGCGTGGATCTGCACGGCTAACTCACGCGTTGGCGCCATAATTAACGCACGCGGTTGGTTCACCTTGCGATCGGCAATCGCGGGATGAGAGAGAAGATAATGAAACGTTGACGTCAGGAACGCCATCGTTTTTCCGGTACCGGTTTGCGCCTGCCCTGCAACATCACGACCTGCCAGCGTTAGCGGCAGCGCGAGGGCCTGAATGGGCGTGCAGTTATGAAAGCCTTTATTTTCAAGGGCTTCTATCACCTTTGGGTGCAGGGCGAAGTCGGAAAACTTCTGTTCTGTTAAATGTGTTTTGCTCATAGTGTGGTAGAATATCAGCTTACTATTGCTTTACGAAAGCGTATCCGGTGAAATAAAGTCAACCTTTAGTTGGTTAATGCTACATCAACACGTCGTTGATTAAGAGTACACCAACGCACCAGGCTTATTCCTGTGGAGTTAATATGAGCGATAAAATTATTCACCTGACTGACGACAGTTTTGACACGGATGTACTCAAAGCGGACGGAGCTATCCTCGTTGATTTCTGGGCAGAGTGGTGCGGTCCGTGCAAAATGATCGCTCCAATTCTGGATGAAATCGCTGACGAATATCAGGGCAAATTGACGGTTGCTAAACTGAACATTGACCAAAACCCAGGCACCGCGCCGAAGTATGGTATCCGTGGCATCCCGACCCTGCTGCTGTTTAAAAACGGCGAAGTTGCGGCGACTAAAGTCGGCGCACTATCCAAAGGTCAGTTGAAAGAATTCCTCGACGCTAATTTAGCGTAAGGAAGTCTCATGATCGGGCGACCATACTTCGAAATGATTCGGATGACTGGACGCCCGACTTGAGTCGTGCTAAGTTAGTGTTGACTTCGTATTAAACATACCTTATTAAGTTTGAATCTAGTTATATCCAATACTTCCCGTTGTTTCTCGCGCGAGAAGTGGACAGATTCCTGGCTTGTCATTCAATCCGTCTTGTCGTTTCAGTTCTGCGTACTTTCCTGTGACCAGACAGCGAACAGACATGAGTTGATGGCCGTAAACAGGCATGGATGACCCTGCCATACCATTCACAACATTAAGTTCGAGATTTACCCCAAGTTTAAGAACTCACACCATTATGAATCTTACCGAATTAAAGAATACGCCGGTTTCTGAGCTGATCACTCTCGGCGAAAATATGGGCCTTGAAAACCTGGCTCGTATGCGCAAGCAGGACATTATTTTTGCCATCCTGAAGCAGCACGCAAAGAGTGGCGAAGATATCTTTGGTGACGGTGTGCTGGAGATATTGCAGGATGGATTTGGTTTCCTCCGCTCTGCAGACAGCTCCTACCTCGCCGGTCCTGATGACATCTACGTTTCTCCCAGCCAAATCCGCCGTTTCAACCTCCGCACTGGTGATACCATCTCTGGTAAGATTCGCCCGCCGAAAGAAGGTGAACGCTACTTTGCGCTGTTGAAAGTTAACGAAGTTAACTACGACAAACCAGAAAATGCCCGTAACAAAATCCTCTTTGAGAACTTAACTCCGCTGCACGCAAACTCTCGTCTGCGTATGGAACGTGGTAACGGTTCTACTGAAGACTTAACGGCGCGTGTACTGGATTTGGCATCACCGATCGGTCGTGGCCAACGTGGTCTGATTGTTGCTCCGCCGAAAGCAGGTAAAACCATGCTGCTGCAGAACATCGCGCAGAGCATTGCTTACAACCATCCGGACTGCGTGCTGATGGTGCTGCTGATTGACGAACGTCCGGAAGAAGTTACCGAGATGCAGCGTCTGGTGAAAGGTGAAGTGGTTGCGTCTACCTTTGACGAACCAGCCTCCCGCCACGTTCAGGTTGCGGAAATGGTTATCGAGAAGGCGAAACGTCTGGTTGAACACAAGAAAGACGTTATCATTCTGCTCGATTCCATTACCCGTCTGGCGCGTGCTTACAACACCGTGGTTCCGGCTTCCGGTAAAGTTCTGACCGGTGGTGTTGATGCCAATGCCTTGCATCGTCCGAAGCGTTTCTTCGGTGCGGCGCGTAACGTGGAAGAGGGCGGTAGCCTGACCATCATCGCAACTGCGCTGATCGATACCGGCTCTAAAATGGATGAAGTTATCTACGAAGAGTTTAAAGGTACCGGCAACATGGAACTGCATCTCTCTCGTAAGATTGCTGAAAAACGCGTCTTCCCGGCTATCGACTACAACCGTTCCGGTACCCGTAAAGAAGAGCTGCTCACCACTCAGGAAGAGCTGCAGAAAATGTGGATCCTGCGCAAAATCATCCATCCGATGGGTGAAATTGATGCCATGGAATTCCTCATTAACAAGCTGGCGATGACCAAGACTAACGACGACTTCTTCGACATGATGAAACGTTCGTAATTCAGGTCTCATCCGAAAACGCCACGTTTTTACGTGGCGTTTTGCTTTTGTGGCTGTAATCTTAACGACACAATAACGATAATACGGTATGAAGTACCAACAAGTAGAAAAAGATTCGTAATCTGTTTCTTGTGGTTGATAATTATACAAAACCATTGGGTATGAAGTCGGGTTTCCCTTCTGAATATAGGTCTTCGTGGTTATACTTCTGCTATTAATATTCTCTGAGAGCATGCATTGTGAATTTACTGACAGTAAGCACTGATCTCATCAGTATTTTCTTATTCACAACACTGTTTCTTTTCTTTGCCCGCAAGGTCGCAAAAAAGATTGGTTTAGTGGATAAACCCAACTTCCGTAAACGGCATCAGGGATTGATTCCGTTGGTTGGAGGGATTTCGGCTTACGCAGGTGTATGTTTTACGTTTGCCATTGCTGACTACTACATCCCGCATGCTTCTCTCTTTCTGGCCTGTGCTGGTGTATTAGTTTTGGTCGGCGCGTTAGACGATCGCTTTGATATCAGTGTGAAAATCCGTGCGATTATCCAGGCCGCGATCGGCATTATTATGATGTCGGTTGGCAAACTCTATCTTCTTAGCCTTGGGTATATTTTTGGTCCCTGGGAGATGGTGCTCGGTCCGTTCGGCTATTTACTCACGCTGTTTGCCGTCTGGGCGGCAATAAACGCCTTCAATATGGTGGATGGGATTGATGGTCTGCTAGGTGGGTTGTCCAGCGTTTCATTTGCGGCGATGGGATTCATTTTGTGGTTTGATGGTCAGACGAGTCTGGCTATCTGGTGTTTTGCCATGATCGCCGCCATTCTGCCTTATATCCTGCTAAATCTGGGCATCCTTGGACGTCGCTATAAAGTTTTTATGGGTGACGCGGGCAGTACACTGATTGGCTTCACCATTATTTGGATTCTGCTGGAGACTACGCAGGGCAAAACTCACCCCATTAGCCCGGTAACTGCACTGTGGATTATTGCCATTCCATTGATGGATATGGTGGCAATCATGTACCGACGTTTGCGAAAAGGCATGAGCCCTTTCTCCGCGGATCGTCAACACATACATCATTTGGTGATGCGGGCAGGGTTTACTTCCCGACAAGCATTTGTTCTGATTACGCTGGCTGCGGCGGTACTGGCGTCTATCGGCGTGTTGGCTGAATATTTTCGCTTAGTTCCTGAATGGGCCATGTTGTTGCTTTTTTTACTGGCCTTTGGCCTCTACGGTTACTGTATCAAGCGTGCCTGGAAGGTAGCGAGATTTATCAAGCGAGTGAAGCGTAGATTGCGAAGAATTCGTGAAGGCAAACCAAACTTAACCAAGTAAATTGAGGATGCGATGAGACAACCATTACCGGGGGAAGACGCCGTGAGCGCTGAAAATGAACTGGATATCCGTGGGTTGTTTCGTACCTTGTGGTCAGGGAAGGTGTGGATCGTCGGTATGGCTCTCGCCTTCGCGATAGCGGCTCTCGCCTATACGTTTTTTGCGCGTCAGGAGTGGAGCGCCACGGCGATTACTGACAGGCCAACGGTCAATATGTTGGGTGGCTTTTACTCTCAACAACAGTTTTTACGCAACCTGGATATTAAGGCCAGTCTTGCGTCCACGGACCAACCGTCAGTAATGGATGAGGCCTATAAAGAATTCATTATGCAGCTTGCCTCCTGGGATACACGCCGAGAATTCTGGCAGCAGACTGATTACTATAAGCAGCGTATGGTCGGTAATAGCAAAGCCGATGCGGCGATGCTGGATGAACTGATCAATAACATTCAGTTTTTACCTGGCGATGCGCTACGTAATACCAATGACAGCGTGAAGTTGATTGCCGAGACGGCTCCTGATGCCAACAATTTGCTGCGCCAGTACGTCGCGTTTGCCAGCCAACGCGCGGCACGTCATCTGAACGATGAGTTAAAAGGCGCATGGGCTGCACGCACTGTGCAGATGAAAGCGCAGGTCAAACGTCAGGAAGAAGTGGCAAAATCCATTTTCTCTCGCCGCGTCCACAGCATTGAACAAGCGCTTAAAATTGCTGAGCAGCATAATATTTCGCGTACTTCCACAGATGTTCCAGCTGATGAATTACCGGATTCAGAATTGTTCTTACTCGGACGTCCTATGTTGCAGGCGCGACTCGAGAATCTGCAGTCAATTGGTCCGGATTTCGATCTGGACTATTTCCAGAACAGGGCAATGCTGAACACCCTGAACGTTGGACCAACTTTAGATCCGCGTTTTCAGACCTATCGTTATTTGAGAACGCCGGAAGAGCCGGTAAAACGTGACAGCCCTCGTCGCGCCTTCCTGATGATTATGTGGGGTATCGTTGGGGCTCTGATCGGTGCTGGTGTCGCGTTAACCCGTCGCCGTACGATTTAGCAATGCCGTTGCAGTGAGGGGCTGGGCTCTCACTGCCAATCCGAAGAGAATCGATGTGAAAGTACTGACTGTATTTGGTACGCGACCGGAGGCCATTAAGATGGCTCCTCTGGTTCATGCGCTGGAAAAAGATCCTGATTTTGAGGCGAAAGTTTGCGTTACGGCGCAGCATCGGGAGATGCTCGATCAGGTGTTGAATCTTTTTTCCATTGTACCTGACTACGATCTCAATATTATGCAGCCAGGTCAGGGACTAACAGAAATAACCTGCCGCATCCTGGAAGGGTTAAAGCCTATTTTGGCTGAATTCAAACCCGATGTGGTGTTGGTTCATGGTGATACCACAACCACGATTGCTACCAGTCTGGCCGCGTTCTATCAGCGCATCCCGGTGGGGCATGTAGAGGCTGGTTTACGTACAGGCGATCTCTATTCACCATGGCCGGAAGAGGCTAATCGTACGCTGACCGGGCGTCTGGCAATGTATCATTTTGCCCCAACAGAAAACTCGCGGCAAAATCTGTTACGAGAAGCTATCCCTGATGATCGTATTTTCGTCACGGGTAATACGGTTATTGACGCGTTGATCTGGGTTCGGGATCGCGTACTGGGAAATGAGACGCTGCGTGCGGATCTAGCCGAACGTTATCCTTTCCTGGATGCTGATAAAAAGATGATCCTGGTGACCGGTCATCGTCGGGAAAGCTTCGGTCGCGGTTTTGAGCAAATCTGTCATGCCCTGGCGGAAATAGCCGCGTCTAACCAAAATGTGCAGATTGTCTATCCGGTACACCTGAACCCTAACGTCAGTGAGCCGGTCAATCGCATCCTGGGTCACGTTGAAAACGTGGTGTTGATTGAACCGCAGGACTACCTGCCATTCGTATGGCTGATGAATCACGCCTGGCTGATCCTTACTGATTCCGGCGGGATTCAGGAAGAAGCGCCGTCTCTGGGGAAACCTGTGCTGGTGATGCGTGAAACAACGGAGCGCCCGGAAGCTATTACCGCAGGGACTGTACGTCTGGTAGGTACAGACCCACAGCGGATTGTTGAAGAAGTCACGCGTTTGCTGCATGACGACAATGAATATCAGATCATGAGCCGCGCCCATAATCCGTATGGAGACGGGCTGGCATGTGACCGCATTTTAGATGCATTAAAAAATAATCGGATATCGCTATGAGTTTTACGACCATTTCTGTCATTGGGCTGGGTTATATCGGACTGCCAACGGCGGCTGCCTTTGCTTCCCGTCAAAAACACGTAATTGGCGTAGATATAAATCAACATGCGGTGGATACCATTAATCGCGGTGAAATTCACATCGTTGAGCCCGATCTGGGGGCGGTGGTGAAAACGGCGGTCGAAAATGGGTTTTTACGTGCGAGCGCGACACCCGTAGATGCTGATGCGTATCTGATTGCGGTGCCTACCCCGTTCAAGGGAGATCATGAACCCGATATGGTCTACGTAGAAGCCGCGGCGAAATCTATTGCGCCAGTTTTGAAAAAAGGCGCATTGGTGATTCTGGAATCCACTTCACCTGTCGGGGCAACTGAACAGATGGCCGCATGGCTTGCAGAAATGCGGGCTGACCTGACTTTCCCGCAGCAGGTCGGTGAACAGGCGGACGTTAACATTGCTTATTGCCCAGAGCGCGTACTGCCGGGTCAGGTAATGGTCGAACTGATTAAAAACGATCGGGTGATTGGAGGAATGACCTCCGTCTGTTCCGCGCGCGCCAGCGAGCTGTACAACATCTTTCTCGAAGGCGAATGTGTGGTGACCAACGCCCGCACCGCAGAAATGTGTAAGCTGACGGAAAATAGCTTTCGCGATGTCAATATCGCCTTCGCCAATGAACTGTCGCTGATTTGCGCCGATCAGGGGATCAACGTCTGGGAACTGATTCGCCTGGCAAACCGGCATCCACGCGTGAATATTTTGCAGCCCGGCCCTGGCGTAGGTGGACACTGTATCGCGGTCGATCCGTGGTTTATCGTGGCGCAGAACCCGCAGCAGGCGAAATTGATCCGCACCGCGCGTGAGGTAAACGATGGTAAACCGCATTGGGTGGTCGATCGGGTAAAGGCTGCCGTAGCCGACTGTCTGGCAGATACCAACAAACGGGCTAGCGAAGTGAAAATTGCCTGTTTTGGTCTGGCATTCAAACCCAATATTGACGATTTGCGTGAAAGCCCGGCGATGGGAATTGCGCAGAATATTGCGCAATGGCACAAAGGCGAAATGCTGGTGGTGGAACCGAACATCCATCAACTGCCGAAAAAACTGGATGGTCTTTGCCAACTGGCGACGCTGGACGATGCTCTGGCACATGCTGATGTGTTGGTCATGTTAGTTGACCATAATGAATTTAAAGCCATCAAAGGCGATGCGGTTCAACAGCAGTACATCGTTGATACCAAAGGGGTCTGGCGGTGAAAATCCGCGCCAGTATTGAGCCGCTTAGCTGGGAAAATACGTTCTTTGGCGTGAATAGCGCCATTGTCCGTTTTGACCAACGCGCGCCGGTTCTAACTGCGGATGCGTTGCTGCCCTGGTCGCGTGTACAAGCAAAAATACTTGCCGCAAATAGCCATGAATTAGATGCTCTGCAGCATTTGGGTTTCTCACTGGTAGAAGGTGAAGTCGATTTTGTACTGCCGGTGACGTGTGCCAGCGGCGACCCCGGTGCGCAGGTCGCGCAACCTACGGATATCCCGGTATTACGCCATCTGGCAGGACAGGCATTTGCGCAAAGCCGTTTTCGCGCCCCGTGGTATGCCGAAGATGCCAGCGCGCGTTTCTACGCACAGTGGATTGAAAACGCGGTGCTGGGGACGTTTGATCATCAGTGCCTCGTTTTTCGTAAACCGACTGGTGAGATTCGTGGCTATGTCTCGCTGCGTGAACTGAATGCGACCGAGGCGAGAATTGGCCTGCTGGCCGGGCGTGGTGCGGGTGCAGAACTGATGCAGGCCGCGCTTTGTTGGGCACAGGCCCGCGGTAAAACAACATTGCGCGTGGCGACCCAAATGGGCAACACCGCCGCGCTTAAACGTTATATACACAGTGGTGCGAATGTGGAAAGCACCGCGTATTGGTTATACAGGTGACACGATGATTCCATTTAATGCACCGCCGGTGGTGGGAACTGAACTCGATTACATGCAGTCTGCGATGAATAGCGGCAAACTGTGTGGTGACGGTGGCTTTACCCGTCGCTGTCAGCAGTGGCTGGAGCAGCATTTTGGCAGTGAGAAAGTGCTGCTGACGCCTTCCTGCACCGCATCGCTTGAGATGGCGGCATTGTTGCTGGACATCCAGCCTGGCGATGAAGTCATTATGCCGAGCTACACGTTTGTCTCTACGGCCAATGCCTTCGTGTTGCGCGGCGCGAAAATTGTCTTTGTTGATATCCGCCCGGATACCATGAACATTGACGAAACGCTGATTGAAGCGGCGATCACCGATAAAACCCGCGCTATTGTGCCGGTACATTACGCGGGCGTGGCCTGCGAAATGGATACCATCATGGGGCTGGCCACTAAACATAACCTGTATGTGGTGGAAGATGCCGCCCAGGGCGTCATGTCGACCTACAAGGGGCGTGCGCTGGGTACGATTGGTCACATCGGCTGCTTTAGCTTCCATGAGACCAAAAACTATACCGCAGGCGGGGAAGGTGGAGCGACGCTGATTAATGATAAAAAATTAGTCGAGCGTGCAGAAATCATCCGTGAAAAAGGGACTAACCGTAGTCAGTTTTTCCGCGGCCAGGTAGACAAGTATACCTGGCGTGATATCGGTTCCAGCTATTTGATGTCCGATCTGCAGGCGGCTTATCTGTGGGCGCAGTTGGAAGCGGCTGATCGTATTAACCAGCAGCGTCTGGCGCTGTGGCAAAAGTATTACGATGCCCTGGAACCGCTGGCGCGTGTCGGGCGTATTGAGCTGCCTTCGATACCGGAGGGTTGCGTACAGAATGCCCATATGTTTTACATCAAACTGCGCGATATCGACGATCGCACGGCGTTGATTAACTTCCTGAAAGAAGCTGAAATTATGGCGGTGTTCCACTATATCCCGCTGCATGATTGCCCGGCTGGCGATAAATTCGGCGTGTTTGCCGGTGTTGATCGTTACACCACCAAAGAGAGCGAACGCCTGCTGCGTTTACCGCTGTTCTACAATCTGTCGCCGGTGAACCAGCGAACAGTCATTACGACCTTACTCAACTACTTCGCCTGATATGTCGCTTGCAAAAGCGTCCTTATGGACGGCGGCCAGTACGCTGGTAAAAATTGGTGCAGGTTTGCTGGTTGTGAAGTTGCTGGCGGTGTCGTTTGGCCCGGCAGGCGTGGGGCAGGCGGGTAACTTCCGCCAGATGGTCACTGTGCTTGGCGTGTTGGCGGGGGCCGGCATTTTCAATGGCGTCACGAAATACGTTGCGCAGCATCATGACGATCCGGCCCGGCTCCGTAAGGTGGTCGGTACATCTTCCGCGATGGTGCTGGGATTCTCTACGCTGATGGCGGTGATTTTTTTGCTGGCGGCCGCACCTATCAGTCAGGGATTATTTGGTCATACTCATTATCAGGGGCTGGTTCGACTGGTTGCGCTGGTGCAGATGGGCATTGCCTGGGCGAACCTGCTGCTGGCGCTGATGAAGGGCTTCCGCGATGCGGCGGGTAACGCGCTGTCGTTGATTGTGGGGAGCCTGGTGGGTGTAGCGGCTTATTATGGCTGTTATCGCCTGGGAGGGTATGAAGGCGCCTTGCTGGGCCTGGCGCTGGTACCTGCGCTGGTCGTTATCCCTGCCGCTATAATGCTGATTAAGCGTGGGACTATCCCCCTGCATTACCTGAAACCCTCGTGGGATAACGGTCTGGCAGGGCAGTTAAGCAAGTTTACGCTGATGGCGCTGATTACCTCCGTAACGCTGCCAGTGGCATACGTGATGATGCGAAACCTGTTGGCGGCGCAGTACAGCTGGGATGATGTGGGGATCTGGCAGGGGGTGAGCAGTATCTCCGATGCTTATCTGCAATTTATCACCGCCTCATTCAGCGTTTACTTGCTGCCGACGTTGTCGCGTTTGACTGAAAAGCGCGACATTACACGCGAAGTGATCAAGTCGTTGAAATTCGTGCTGCCGGCGGTTGCTGCCGCAAGCTTTACCGTCTGGCTACTGCGCGATTTTGCTATCTGGCTGCTTTTCTCCGCTAAATTCACCGCCATGCGCGACCTGTTCGCCTGGCAACTGGTCGGTGATGTGCTGAAAGTCGGCGCCTATGTTTTCGGTTATCTGGTGATCGCGAAAGCGTCGCTGCGGTTTTATATCTTGGCAGAAATTAGCCAGTTCATGTTATTGACGGCGTTTGCACATTGGCTGATCCCTGCACATGGTGCGCTGGGCGCGGCACAGGCTTACATGGCAACGTACATTGTCTATTTCTCTCTTTGTTGTGGCGTGTTTTTACTCTGGCGTAGGCGGGTATGACTGTACTGATTCACGTTCTGGGATCGGATATCCCTCACCATAACCAAACCGTGCTGCGGTTTTTCAACGACTCGCTGGCCGCGACGAGCGAGCACGCGCGCACGTTTATGGTTGCAGGTCAGGATGCCGGATTCAGTGAGAACTGCCCGGCGTTATCGCTAAGCTTCTATGGTGGGAAAAAGGCGCTGGCTGAAGCGGTTATCGCGAAAGCAAAAGCGGATCGCCAACAGCGTTTTTTCTTCCACGGTCAGTTCAACACCAGCCTGTGGTTAGCGCTGCTGAGCGGGGGAATTAAACCGGAGCAGTTTTATTGGCATATCTGGGGCGCGGATTTATATGAAGTCTCTAGTGGACTGAAATTTCGCCTGTTTTACCCCATTCGCCGTATGGCGCAGAATCGCGTGGGCTGCGTATTTGCCACGCGGGGTGATTTGAGCTATTTCGCCGAACAGCATCCGCGCGTGCGTGGCGAGTTGCTCTATTTCCCAACGCGGATGGATCCCTCGTTCAATAATATGAGCAACGCGTGTCAGCGCAGCGGCAAGATGACGGTGCTGGTTGGCAACTCTGGCGATCGCAGCAATGAGCATATTGCCGCGCTCCGCGCCGTCCATCAGCAGTTCGGCGACACGGTGAATGTGATTGTACCGATGGGGTACCCCGCCAATAATGCGGCTTATATCGACGAGGTTCGTCAGGCCGGTCTGGCATTGTTTAGCGCTGAGAATCTGCAAATTTTAAGTGAAAAGCTGGAATTTGATGCCTATCTGACATTATTACGTCAGTGTGATTTGGGTTACTTTATTTTTGCCCGTCAGCAGGGGATCGGTACCCTGTGTTTGCTGATTCAAGCCGGTATCCCGTGCGTGCTCAACCGTGAAAATCCCTTCTGGCAGGATATGGTGGAACAGAATCTCCCGGTGTTATTTACCACTGATGAGCTCAATGAAGGCGTCGTACGCGAAGCGCAGCGCCAGTTGGCATCGGTAGATAAAAATTCAATCACCTTCTTTAGCCCGAATTATCTGCAGCCGTGGCACAACGCGCTGCGCATTGCTTCAGGAGAAACCATATGAGCCTGATGCAATTTAGCGGTCTGCTGGTGGTATGGCTGCTCTCCACCTTGTTTATCGCCACGCTGACCTGGTTTGAATTCCGCCGCGTGCGTTTTAACTTCAATGTTTTCTTCTCGCTGCTTTTTTTGCTGACGTTCTTCTTCGGGTTCCCGTTGACCAGCATACTGGTGTTCCGTTTTGATGTGGCAGTTGCTCCGCCGGAGATCCTGCTGCAGGCCTTGCTGTCAGCCGCCTGTTTCTATGCCGTCTACTACGTGACGTATAAAACCCGCCTTCGCAAGCGAGTCGAGGATAAGCCACGCAGGCCGCTATTTACCATCAATCGCGTTGAAGCGCATTTGACCTGGGTTATCCTGATGGCGATTGCATTGGTGAGCGTGGGCGTCTTCTTTATGCACAACGGATTTCTGCTGTTCAGACTGCAATCCTACAGCCAAATTTTTTCCAGTGAAGTCTCTGGCGTCGCTCTGAAGCGTTTCTTCTACTTCTTCATTCCGGCAATGCTGGTGGTCTATTTCCTGCGTCAGGACAGCAAAGCGTGGTTATTCTTCCTGGTGAGTACCGTCGCGTTTGGTTTGCTGACCTATATGATTGTTGGCGGGACGCGCGCCAATATCATCATTGCGTTTGCCATCTTCTTGTTTATCGGCATCATTCGCGGCTGGATTTCGCTGTGGATGCTGGCCGCCGCGGGCGTGCTGGGTATCGTCGGGATGTTCTGGCTGGCGCTGAAGCGCTATGGGATGAACGTTAGCGGCGACGAGGCGTTCTATACCTTCCTGTACCTCACGCGCGACACCTTCTCGCCGTGGGAGAATCTGGCGCTGTTGCTGCAAAATTACCACAATATTGAGTTTCAGGGGCTGGCGCCGATTGTCCGTGACTTCTACGTCTTTATCCCTTCCTGGCTGTGGCCTGGGCGGCCGAGTATTGTCCTCAACTCAGCGAACTACTTTACCTGGGAAGTGTTGAACAACCACTCAGGTCTGGCGATTTCGCCGACGTTAATTGGTTCACTGGTGGTGATGGGCGGGGCGCTGTTTATCCCGTTAGGCGCGATTGTCGTTGGACTCATCATCAAATGGTTTGACTGGCTGTATGAGTTAGGCAACCGCGAAACCAATCGCTACAAGGCGGCGATTCTGCACAGTTTCTGTTTTGGCGCTATTTTCAATATGATCGTGTTGGCACGTGAAGGGCTGGATTCGTTTGTCTCGCGAGTGGTCTTTTTCCTCGTGATTTTCGGCGTGTGTCTGCTGGTGGCAAAACTGCTGTTTTGGCTATTCGATAGTGCGGGACTCATCCATAAACGAATCAAATCGCTGCCCCGGACACAGATTGAAGGATCGTAATGACAGATAACACAACTGCGCCACTCTACTCGCTGCGCGGGCTACAATTGATTGGCTGGCGCGATATGCAGCATGCGCTAAATTACCTGTTTGCCGAGGGACATCTCAGGTCAGGAACGCTGGTGGCAATCAACGCTGAGAAGATGCTGACGGCAGAAGATAACCCTGAAGTGCGGGATCTGATCAACGCCGCTGACTTCAAATATGCGGATGGGATTAGCGTGGTGCGCTCAGTGCGCAAAAAATTCCCGCAGGCGCAGGTTTCACGCGTGGCAGGGGCTGATCTTTGGGAAGCGCTTATGGCGCGAGCCGGGCAGGAAGGAACGCCAGTCTTCCTGATTGGTGGCAAGCCTGAAGTTCTGGCGCAAACGGAAGCCAAACTGCGTGCCCAGTGGCGCGTGAACATTGTAGGCAGTCAGGACGGTTATTTTACCCCGGACCAGCGTCAGGCGTTGTTTGAACGTATCCACGACAGCGGTGCGCAGATTGTGACGGTGGCGATGGGCTCGCCGAAACAAGAGATCTTTATGCGTGACTGCCGGAAGATTCACCCTGAAGCGCTGTATATGGGCGTCGGTGGTACCTACGACGTCTTTACCGGTCACGTTAAGCGTGCGCCGCGAATCTGGCAGAGTCTGGGGCTGGAGTGGCTGTATCGCTTATTGTCGCAGCCAAGCCGTATCACTCGTCAACTTCGCTTATTACGCTATCTCCGCTGGCACTATACCGGCAACCTCTGACACCCTCTCGCCTTTGATAAGTAGCGTGATCTGCTAATTACGCTACTTATTCACAACATAATCGCTGCTTTCTCACACAATCTATTTATTTTTTGAATGCTTTAATTGCCATTTAAGCGATTTTAGGAAACCATTCGCAACAATCATTGCAGTGCCGTGGTGTTTTTGACGCCAACCGTTAAGCGGTCGGTGCCGTATGGCCTGTTATGGCATAACAAGATGTACCCATAACGAGAACCGGTAATACCGGACAGTATGCAAACACAACAAGAGGATTTATGGCCGAGAACAAACCTGAGCTACAGCGTGGGCTGGAGGCTCGTCACATCGAATTAATTGCCCTTGGGGGGACTATTGGCGTCGGGCTATTTATGGGGGCCGCCAGTACCCTGAAATGGGCGGGACCTTCGGTTCTGCTGGCATACATCGTCGCCGGGCTGTTCGTCTTTTTCATTATGCGTTCTATGGGGGAGATGTTATTCCTCGAGCCGGTTGCCGGTTCATTTGCTGTTTACGCCCATCGTTATATGAGCCCCTTCTTTGGTTATCTCACCGCCTGGTCATACTGGTTTATGTGGATGGCGGTGGGGATATCAGAGATTACCGCCATCGGGGTGTACGTCCAGTTCTGGTTCCCGGAAATGGCACAATGGATACCCGCACTGATTGCTGTCGGACTGGTTGCGTTGGCAAATCTCGCCGCGGTTCGCCTGTATGGTGAAATTGAGTTCTGGTTTGCCATGATTAAAGTGACCACCATCATTGTGATGATCGTCATTGGATTAGGGGTGATTTTCTTCGGTTTTGGCAATGGCGGTCAGGCGATCGGCTTTGGCAACCTGACTGAGCACGGCGGCTTCTTTGCTGGTGGTTGGAAGGGCTTCCTGACGGCATTGTGTATTGTCGTGGCTTCTTACCAGGGCGTGGAGCTGATCGGCATTACTGCGGGTGAAGCGAAGAATCCGCAGGTCACGCTGCGGAGTGCAGTAGGGAAAGTGCTGTGGCGTATTCTGATTTTCTACGTCGGTGCGATTTTTGTTATCGTCACTATTTTCCCGTGGAATGAGATTGGCAGTAACGGTAGCCCGTTTGTTCTCACCTTTGCCAAGATTGGTATTACCGCCGCGGCAGGGATTATTAACTTTGTGGTCCTGACGGCGGCGCTGTCGGGCTGTAACAGTGGGATGTACAGCTGTGGGCGTATGCTTTACGCGCTGGCAAAGAATCGCCAGCTACCTGCCGCTGTTGGAAAAGTTTCGCGCCAGGGCGTGCCGGTTGCCGGCGTGGCTATTTCTATCGCGATCCTGCTGGTTGGTTCGTGCCTGAACTACATCATTCCCAACCCGCAGCGTGTGTTCGTTTATGTCTATAGCGCCAGCGTGCTGCCGGGGATGGTGCCGTGGTTTGTTATTCTGATAAGCCAGATACGTTTCCGTCAGGCGCATAAAGCGGCGATCGCCAGTCATCCTTTCCGCTCGATTCTGTTCCCGTGGGCGAACTATTTGACGATGGCGTTCCTGATTTGCGTATTAATCGGCATGTACTTTAATGAAGATACCCGAATGTCGCTGTTTGTTGGCATTATCTTCTTACTGGCCGTGACGCTCATTTATAAGGTTTTTGGCCTGAATCGTCATGGCACAGCCCAAAAATTGCAGGAATAAGCGACAAAACGCACAAACCATGACCAAACGATAATTTATTTTAAAAAAGCACTAGACAGCAGACCGAGACCTCCGTAATATCCAGCCCCGCAACGGCGCTAAGCGCCCGTAGCTCAGCTGGATAGAGCGCTGCCCTCCGGAGGCAGAGGTCTCAGGTTCGAATCCTGTCGGGCGCACCATTTAGTAAGGTGCCGGAGCTGCGGTGGTTTTAATACCGCGTAAAAGATTTGCAGTGGTGGCTATAGCTCAGTTGGTAGAGCCCTGGATTGTGATTCCAGTTGTCGTGGGTTCGAATCCCATTAGCCACCCCATTAATTTAAAGTTGTGAAATGCGAAGGTGGCGGAATTGGTAGACGCGCTAGCTTCAGGTGTTAGTGTCCTTAGGATGTGGGGGTTCGAGTCCCCCCCCTCGCACCACGACTTAAAGAATTGAACTAAAAATTCAAAAAGCAGTAAAACGGCGAGTAGCGCAGCTTGGTAGCGCAACTGGTTTGGGACCAGTGGGTCGGAGGTTCGAATCCTCTCTCGCCGACCAATTTTGAACCCCGCTTCGGCGGGGTTTTTTGTTTTCTGATTTTCCCTTCTCAGCCTTTATTTCCCCGAATTTCCTGATGTCTTAAAAAGTCCGGTTCCATTGTTTTTGCAGTGCAATCGTGGCATGCCTTGTGCAATAATATACGGGTAGATGCTCATTCCATCTCTTATGTTCGCCATCTGGCCTCATAAACTCAGGAATGATGCAGAGCCGTTTACGGTGCTTATCGTCCACAGACAGATGTCGCTCTGGCCTCATCAAACACCATGGACATAACGTTGAGTGAAGCACCCATTTATGTTGTCATACAGACCTGTTTAACGCCTGCTCCAAAAGAGCGGGCGTTTTTTTATGCATATACACCTCATCCTTCAAGTCGCCTCGAAGCATCTCGAATGATTTGGTGTATATGAAATAACGGTAGGCCCGGTAAGCGAAGCGTCACCGGGCAAGAGGGAATTACTGCGGGGGATTGTTGTTCTGCAGCGTCAACATCAGGCCATCACGACGCATGGTGGCGGCTTCTTCCGGCTGATGCAGTCTGTCCAGCGCGTCAGCAAGCCAGGCGTAGTCATAGGCATCTGGACGCTGTTTGAGAGCGGCACGGAAGGCGAACGTGGCTTCCTGCCATTCGCCGTGCTTCATTAGCGACTGGCCCAGCGTGCTCCACAGTAATGGGCGATCGCCGACGGCTTTAATCTGCTGGCGCAACACTTTTTCTATCTGTTCCGGGTTGTTGGTTTTCAGACGCGGGATCGGCAGCACTAGGCGGTCGTCATACTGGCGTTTAAGACCATCAATGATGACCTGCTGCGCCGTATCGTGATCGTCACACTCAATCAGATGTTCAGCCATTGCCACCTGCAGGGCAACCTGGTGACGGGTTTTACGGTTCTGGTTTTTCCACCATGCACGTAGCCCCTCGCTGCCCTGATCGGCGCGAACCTGATCCATCAGACCAACCCATGCCTGCTGTTCCAGCATCGCGCGGTGCTCGTCATCACCCACGTGCGCTTTTGCCATGGATGGAATGATATCCAGTAACGAACTCCATGCACCGGTACGAATGTAGGCCTGTTCAGCCAGACGCAGCACTTCCGGATGACGTGGCGTCACTTCCAGCAGTTTATCTACGCTGTGGCGCGCGGCGTGATTTTCATTACGCGCCAGCTGCAGGCGAACGCGAGTGATTTCTACCGGGATCGTATCATTTCCGGCCAGTTCGGCAGCACGCTCAAGGTGTTGGTTGGCACGAGCTTCGTCACCGCGCTGTTGAGCAGCTTCTGCCGCCAGCAGGTAATTCACTACCGGCTGTTCTGCATGATCGGCGTTTTTCGACATCAGCTTTTCAACCTGCTGATAATCGCCTTCTGCCAGCTTGAGCAGCGCCTGCTCGGTCTGCTTACGGGCGCGACGACGCTTCCGACCGACAAACCATCCGCGGGTATGCGCGCCAGTGCGGAAAATTCGGCGCAGCAGCCATTCAATCGCAAACAGGACGACCATTGCGACGATCAGAATGATCACCAGACCCGTCACGCTGGTTTCGATATTGTAATTATCCGTCTGGATCAGCACGTAGCCCTGATGACCGGCAATCATTGGACCGACAACGATCCCGGCGATCAACAGCACAAAGAGCAATAATACTTTTAGCATCATTATTCTCCTTGCGGCGCAGTTGCCGGAGTTTCAGCTGAAGGCGCAGGAGTTGCTGCAACCGGCGCTGTGGCAGGCTGTGCCAGTAAATTACGTACGCGGGTCTGCATGAGCTTGTCGAGAAGCGCCTGGCTCTGCAGCGTTTCCGGTACGTCCATGCTGATGCTTTGTTGGCTCAGTTGGTCTACCTCTTCAAGGAAAGCTTTGGTGGCTGCATCGTCGGTGTCGTAGTAGGCGCGCACCCAGGTGGAGACGTTTTCCAGCGCCTGGCGATATGTTTCCTCCTGATGACGTGGCACGGCCTGGGCGGCTACTAACAAGCGGGAACGGATGTTTTCCCGTAAGTACACGTCCTGGTTTGGTGCCAGCAGCGGGACGGCGGTTTCATCACGACGGCGAACGGTGATAAAGCTGTCCATAAAGTTCTGCCAGCTTTTTTGCAGATTGACGCGCCATTCGCTGATCGAGCTGGAAAGCTCGCTGCTGTCGGAATCCATCGGCGAATCGTCGGTGTCGTTGTCGGCCAGACGCAGGTTATCGATCTGGTTAGATAGCTGATTCACTTTCAGGATAATGCCGTCATAGTCGACCTGAGTCACCGCGGAGAGGCTCGCGATATCGTCGGTAATCGCGCGACGGGCGGTAATCAGGCTTGGGTCATTCATATCCGCCAGGCTGGCGTCAGCGCTTTTCAGCAGCGCCGCGGCGGTAGTAACGTCCTGATCGCTCCATAATTTGCGACCGGCCAGTTTCACCAGAAAATCAGCCTGCGCCAGCAGCCATGTCCCGGCATCGCTGCCGGAGATAGTGGCGACTTTTTGCTGGACTTCGTCAAGCTGTTTGACCAGCGCGGCCTGCTGGCGAGCGGCTTCATCCAGCTGCGTTGCCTGCTGCTTAATAATGCCTTCCAGCTCAGCTTTTTGGCTTTCTTGCGCTTTTTGCAACGCTGTAAGCTGGTTCGCCAGCGCATCGCTGGTTGCTGTCTGCGTTGTTGCCTGCTGTTTCCCCCAACCGTACAGCCCAACGCCTGCAGCCAGCGCAATTGCAATCGCCACAGCGCTCAGAATCAGCGCCGTGCTGTTCTTACTCTTTTTTTCAGTATTGACTGGCTGTGACGTGGTTTCCACGGCCTCCCTGGTCTCTTCAACCACGGCGGAGGATTTTTCTTGTTCCGTCATTATGGCATCCCATTATGAGAGTTATTGTAATGCGCGTAGTAGCGCATCGTTGTCGGCGTTATCAGCGACCTTAATATCTTGCCAGCCCAGTTCCCGGGCGAGGTGCGCCAGACGCTCACTGACGACCAGCAGCCGACAGCGTAGTAACCAGTGCTCACGATACCACTGCGGAATGAGCGACCAGAGCTGTTGTAGCATCTCTCCGCTGGTGACAACCACCGTGGTCACACCACGAGATTGCCAGCGCATCGCTTCTTCTGCACCATCGTAATATTTTGCACTGCGTTGATAACATTCACAAAAATCGACATCAGCTCCGCGTGCTGTCAGGGTTTCACCTATCAGCTCACGGCCACCATTGCCGCGTAATATCAGCGCGCGTTTTCCCGCAATATTTTGTAATTCAGGTAATTGTAGCAAGACTTCGCTAATTTCCCGATCCAGAGGGTAGTGAATATTGAAACCGCTAACGGTATGCAGCGCCAGCGCCGTTGTGCGACCAATGGCAAAATAACGCGGAAGGGAGGGCCAGCTTTTCCCCTGTTGCTGAAGCTCGGCATCTGCAAAGGTGACGGCGTGCTGCGAGAGGGCGAAGACCAGATCGTTTTCCGTCAGCGCCGACAGTCGGGAAGCAAGCGTTGCCAGTTCCCGACCGGGTGAAAACTCGATGAGCGGAAAGCTCCAGGCCACCTGCCCCAGTGTGCGCAGACGGCTCACTAACTCTTCCCCTGCGGGAGACGGGCGGGTGACCAGAATACTCATGCGGGGGCTTCTCCGTTGTAAACTTCAGCCAGAATGACGCGCGCGCCGTTCTCCAGCAGCTCTTCAGCCAGAGAGATGCCCATCTGTTCAGCTTCCTGCGCGGCGCCGCGACGTTCTCCGCATACCATCTGCGAACCGTCAGGCGCGCCGACCAGCGCCCGCAGCCAAATCTCACCATTAATGAGTTCTGCATAACTGCCGATAGGGACCTGACATCCCCCTTCCAGGCGGGTATTCATGGCGCGTTCGGCTTTGACGCGCAGCGCCGTCTCTTCATGGTTGAGCGGCGCTAACAGCGCCTGAGTGCGCATATCATCCAGTCGACATTCTATGCCAACTGCGCCTTGCCCGACAGCGGGTAGGGAGACTTCCGGCGGCAGAGCGGTGCGGACTCGCGACTCAAGACCTAAACGTTTTAATCCGGCGACCGCCAGAATAATGGCGTCATAATCGCCGTTATCCAGTTTGCTCAGACGCGTACCTACGTTACCGCGCAGTGAACGGATGACGAGATCCGGGCGACGCTTTGCCAACTGGCACTGGCGACGCAAACTGGATGTCCCGACGATGCTGCCTGCCGGTAGTTCATCCAGCGTGTTGTACTTATTTGAGACGAAAGCATCACGCGGATCTTCTCGCTCGCAAATGGTGACCAGTCCAAGACCGTCAGGGAATTCAACCGGCACATCCTTCATGGAATGCACGGCGATATCGGCGCGTTTTTCCAGCAGCGCGACTTCCAGCTCTTTAACAAACAACCCTTTCCCCCCGACTTTCGCCAGCGGGGTATCAAGGATCACATCGCCACGGGTTACCATCGGAACCAGTTCCACGATCAGACCGGGGTGGTTTGCCATTAAGGCGTCTTTGACATAATGTGCCTGCCAGAGCGCAAGGGGGCTTTGGCGTGTGGCAATTCTCAAAACATTGTCTAACATGCTTGTTACCGTCATTATCAATCATTGACCATCCTAACATCCTTATCAAAGGGATGTCAGCGTTACGCTCAAACGTGAGTGAGAGGAAAAGGCGCTGCATCATCACTGGCAGTGAATAATGACGAGAAACCTCCCGACCGTATGAAGGAATTTACACGTAACGAACGGTGCTACACTTGTATGTAGCGCATCTTTCTTTACGGTCAATGAGCAAGGTGTTAAATTGATCACGTTTTAGACCATTTTTTCGGCTGTACAGCATAAAAAAATATGGGCGAAAAAACAGGTAACGGTTATTTTTGACATACGGTTTATCCGAATTGATGACGATTATTGTGAGCGCTTGTGCCGCAGCAACCGACAACATGACGGATAGCAACATCAGGCGATACGTCTTGTACCTCTATATTGAGACTCTGAAACAGAGACTGGATGCCATAAATCAACTGCGTGTGGATCGCGCGCTTGCTGCCATGGGACCTGCCTTCCAGCAGGTATACAGTCTGCTGCCGACATTATTGCACTACCACCATCCGCTGATGCCGGGTTACCTTGATGGTAACGTTCCCAAAGGCATATGCCTTTACACGCCTGATGAAACCCAACGCCACTACCTGAACGAACTGGAACTGTACCGCGGTATGTCACCGCAGGATCCTCCCAAGGGCGAACTGCCTATCACCGGCGTTTACTCAATGGGCAGCACCTCTTCGGTAGGGCAAAGCTGTTCCTCTGACCTTGATATTTGGGTCTGCCATCAATCCTGGCTGGATAGCGAAGAGCGCCAACTGCTGCAGCGTAAATGTAGCCTGCTGGAAAGTTGGGCCGCCTCGCTGGGCGTGGAAGTCAGCTTCTTCCTGATTGATGAAAACCGTTTCCGCCACAATGAAAGCGGCAGTTTGGGTGGTGAAGACTGTGGCTCGACGCAGCATATCCTGCTGCTTGATGAATTCTATCGCACCGCTGTGCGTCTCGCGGGTAAACGTATTCTGTGGAATATGGTGCCGGGCGACGAAGAAGAGCATTACGACGATTACGTCATGACGCTTTACGCACAGGGGGTATTAACGCCAAACGAATGGCTGGATCTCGGCGGACTCAGTTCGCTCTCCGCCGAAGAGTACTTTGGCGCCAGCCTCTGGCAGCTGTACAAGAGTATCGACTCCCCGTACAAAGCGGTATTGAAAACGCTGCTGCTGGAAGCTTATTCCTGGGAATACCCCAATCCACGCCTGTTGGCGAAAGATATCAAACAGCGCCTGCACGATGGCGAGATCGTCTCTTTTGGTCTCGACCCTTACTGCATGATGCTGGAGCGCGTTACCGAGTACCTCACGGCGATCGAAGACCCGACTCGTCTGGATTTAGTGCGTCGATGTTTCTACTTAAAAGTGTGTGAGAAACTGAGCCGCGAGCGCGCCTGCGTGGGCTGGCGTCGTGAAGTATTAAGTCAGTTAGTGAAAGAGTGGGGCTGGGATGACGCCCGTCTGACCATGCTGGATAACCGCGCTAACTGGAAGATTGACCAGGTACGCGAAGCGCATAACGAACTGCTCGATGCGATGATGCAGAGCTATCGTAACCTGATCCGTTTTGCCCGCCGAAATAACCTCAGCGTGAGCGCCAGCCCGCAGGATATCGGCGTGCTGACCCGTAAGCTGTATGCCGCGTTTGAAGCATTGCCAGGTAAAGTAACGCTGGTGAACCCGCAGATATCTCCGGATCTCTCGGAACCGAATCTGACCTTTATCCATGTGCCGCCGGGCCGTGCCAACCGTTCGGGTTGGTATCTCTATAACCGCGCGCCTAACATGGACTCGATCATCAGCCATCAGCCGCTGGAATATAACCGCTACCTCAATAAACTGGTGGCGTGGGCCTGGTTCAACGGCCTGCTGACCTCGCGTACGCATTTATTTATTAAGGGCAACGGCATTGTTGATTTGCCGAAGCTGCAAGAAATGGTCGCCGACGTGTCGCATCACTTCCCGCTGCGACTGCCAGCGCCAACGCCGAAGGCGCTCTATAGCCCGTGCGAGATTCGCCACCTGGCGATTATTGTTAACCTTGAATATGACCCGACGGCAGCATTTCGCAATCAGGTGGTTCATTTTGATTTCCGTAAGCTGGACGTCTTCAGCTTTGGTGAAGAACAAAATTGCCTGGTGGGTAGCGTCGACCTGTTGTACCGCAACTCGTGGAATGAAGTGCGTACGCTGCACTTCAATGGTGAGCAGGCGATGATTGAAGCGTTAAAAACGATTCTGGGTAAAATGCACCAGGATGCCGCGCCGCCGGATAGCGTCGAGGTCTTCTGCTATAGCCAGCATCTGCGCGGTTTAATTCGCACCCGCGTGCAGCAGCTGGTTTCTGAGTGCATTGAGTTGCGCCTCTCCAGCACCCGTCAGGAAACCGGACGCTTCAAAGCGCTGCGCGTTTCCGGTCAGACGTGGGGTCTGTTCTTCGAGCGCCTGAACGTTTCGGTACAGAAGCTGGAAAACGCGATTGAATTTTATGGCGCGATTTCACATAACAAACTGCACGGGCTTTCCGTTCAGGTTGAGACCAATCATGTGAAACTCCCGTCAGTGGTTGACGGTTTTGCCAGCGAAGGGATCATTCAGTTCTTTTTCGAAGAAACGGGTGATGAGCAGGGCTTTAATATCTACATTCTGGATGAGAGTAATCGGGCTGAGGTGTATCACCACTGCGAAGGCAGCAAAGAGGAGCTGGTACGCGATGTCAGCCGTTTCTACTCGTCGTCGCACGATCGCTTTACCTACGGCTCCAGCTTCATCAACTTTAACCTGCCGCAGTTCTATCAGATTGTGAAAACCGACGGGCGCGCGCAGGTGATCCCGTTCCGTACCCAGCCGATTAGCGCCGTGCCGCCCGTCAGTCAGGAAAACGACACTCCGCAGTTACAGCAGTATTTCTCGTGAGCATGATGCCGGATAAGCGAAGCGTATCCGGCAATAAAACTTAACGGAAGCTCACCTCTTCACCCGCCTGCTGTGTCGCCGCCTGTTCTAGCAGATCCCAGAACGTTTCGCCGCTACGATCGCAGATCCACTCGTCGCCTTTCAGGTCAAAGTGGTAGCCGCCCTGTTTGGTCGCCAGCCACACCTGATGCAGCGGCTCCTGACGGTTAATAATAATTTTGCTGCCGTTTTCGAAGCTGATGGTCAGCACGCCGCCGTTGATCTCACAATCGATATCGCTGTCGCCGTCCCAGTCATCCAGACGCTCTTCAATGGTCATCCACAGGGTGTCAGCAAGGCGATGAAATTCACTGTCGTTCATTTTCTTATCCTGTTTTTCGTGATGACGGCAGTATAACCTGAAACAAAACGCGTTGCAGATTACAGGCTAACTCTTGCTTTTACGCCTTCTCCTGCGATGATAGAAAACAGAAAGCATGAACTTTACAGGCAATCGATAATGAAAAACGTGTTAAAGCCACTCGCTGTCATTTTTACTCTGTTCAGCCTGACGGGCTGTGGGCTAAAAGGCCCGCTCTATTTCCCGCCAGCAGATAAAACCGCGCCGCCTCCGACCAAGAGCGTTCAGCCGCAATCGCAATCCACCACGCCAGAGAAAAACGATCGTGGGATTAGTGACGGGCCTTCTCAGGTGAATTACTGACGTCAGGAATAGATGTATATTTCTGTACCCGCGTGAACGGAGTGAATGATGCAATTCTCTAAAATGCATGGCCTTGGCAACGATTTTATGGTCGTCGACGCGGTAACGCAGAATGTCTTTTTCTCACCAGAGCTGATCCGCCGCTTGTCCGACAGGCATCTCGGCGTTGGATTTGATCAACTGTTGGTGGTTGAACCTCCGTATGATCCGGAGCTGGATTTCCACTACCGTATTTTTAATGCCGACGGTAGTGAAGTGTCACAGTGTGGCAATGGCGCTCGCTGTTTTGCCCGCTTTGTTCGCCTGAAAGGGCTGACCAATAAGCGTGATATTCGCGTCAGTACCGCTAATGGTCGTATGGTATTAACCGTAACCGACGACGAGCTGGTACGGGTGAATATGGGTGAACCCAATTTTGAACCCGCGCAGGTTCCGTTTCGCGCCAACAAAGCAGAGAAGACCTATATTATGCGCGTGGCTGAACAGACAGTATTGTGCGGCGTGGTTTCAATGGGGAACCCGCACTGCGTAATTCAGGTTGATGATGTTGATACGGCCACGGTAGAAACGTTGGGGCCGGTTCTGGAAAGTCACGAACGCTTTCCTGAACGCGCCAATATCGGATTTATGCAGGTGGTAAAGCGCGAGCACATCCGGCTGCGCGTCTATGAGCGCGGCGCGGGTGAAACGCAGGCCTGCGGCAGCGGTGCGTGCGCCGCTGTTGCGGTTGGTATCCAGCAGGGCCTGCTGGCAGAAGAAGTGAGGGTGGAATTACCGGGCGGTCGACTTGATATCGCCTGGAAAGGTCCGGGTCATCCGCTGTATATGACTGGCCCGGCGGCACATGTCTACGACGGATTTATTCACTTATGAAGCAACCAGGGGAAGAACTACAGGAAACGCTCATGGAGCTGGACGACCGGGCGGTCGTCGATTACCTGCAACGTAATCCTGAGTTTTTTATCCGTAATGCCCAGGCAGTTGAAGCGATGCGTGTTCCACACCCGGTGCGGGGCACGGTCTCTTTAGTGGAATGGCATATGGCGCGGGCACGTAATCATATTAACGTGCTGGAAGAGAATATGGCGTTGTTGATGGAACAAGCCAACGCCAATGAAAGCCTGTTCTATCGTCTGTTAAATCTGCAAGCCCGGCTGGTATCGGCCAGCAGTCTTGACGACATGCTGATGCGATTTCATCGCTGGGCGCGTGAGTTAGGGCTGGCTGGGGCGACGGTTCGTCTGTTCCCGGATCGCTGGCGACTTGGTGCGCCATCAAAATTCACTCATCTGGCATTAAGCCGTCAGGCTTTTGAACCGCTGCGTATTCAGCGTCTGGGCCAGTCACTGCACTATCTTGGACCGCTCAATGGCCCGGAACTTCTGGTCATGATGCCCGAGGCGAAAGCGGTAGGCTCGGTGGCGATGTCGATGTTGGGGCAAGATGGATCCCTGGGCGTGATGCTGTTCAGTAGTCGCGACGTTAATCATTACCAGCAGGGGCAAGGTACGCAATTACTGCAGGAAATCTCGCTGATGTTGCCGGAGCTGCTGGAGCGCTGGATTGAACGCGTATGACCGATTCACCCCTTTCTCAGGATGTGGCGCGATTTTTACGCTATCTGGGCGTTGAGCGCCAGCTTAGCCCGATCACATTGCTGAATTATCAGCGTCAGCTTGATGCCATCATTGCGTTAGCCGGAGAGACCGGTCTGCAAAGCTGGCAACAATGTGACGCTTCGATGGTACGCAGTTTTGCCGTGCGCAGCCGTCGTAAAGGGCTGGGGCCAGCGAGCCTGGCGCTGCGTCTCTCCGCATTGCGCAGTTTCTTTGACTGGCTGGTTAATCAGGGCGAGCTGAAAGCCAATCCCGCAAAAAGTGTTTCCGCGCCGAAAGCACCGCGTCATCTACCTAAAAATATCGATGTCGACGACGTTAATCGTCTGCTGGATATCGACCTCAACGATCCCCTCGCCGTGCGCGACCGGGCAATGTTAGAAGTGATGTACGGCGCAGGGCTGCGTTTGTCTGAACTGGTTGGGCTGGATATTAAACATCTCGATCTCGACACCGGCGAAGTATGGGTGATGGGGAAGGGCAGTAAAGAACGTCGCCTGCCAATTGGCCGCAATGCCGTGGCGTGGATTGAGCACTGGCTGGACCTGCGGGGGCTATTTGGCTGCGATGACGATGCGTTATTCCTGTCAAAACTGGGCAAACGCATTTCTGCGCGTAATGTGCAAAAACGCTTTGCGGAGTGGGGGATCAAACAGGGGCTGAACAGCCACGTACATCCCCACAAATTGCGCCACTCTTTTGCGACGCATATGCTGGAGTCGAGCGGCGATCTGCGCGGGGTACAGGAGTTATTGGGGCATGCTAATCTCTCCACTACCCAAATCTATACCCATCTTGATTTTCAACACCTGGCTTCAGTGTACGATGCGGCGCATCCACGCGCCAAACGGGGGAAATAATGCGTTTTTACCGGCCTCTGGGGCGTATTTCTGCGCTCACCTTTGACCTTGATGACACCCTTTACGATAACCGTCCCGTTATCACACGCACCGAGCAGGAAGCGCTCGCGTTTGTACAGAATTACCATCCGGCGTTGAATTCGCTGCAAAACAGCGACCTACAGCGCTTACGTCAGGCCGTTCGCGACGCCGAGCCGGAAATCTACCACGACGTTACCCAATGGCGTCACCGCGCCGTAGAGCGCGCTATGCTGGAGGCGGGATTGTCAGAAGCAGAAGCCAGAATGGGGGCAAATGCGGCGATGATGAATTTCGCCAAATGGCGTAGCCGCATTGACGTCCCGCAGGCGACGCATGACACGCTGAAGGCGCTGGCCCGCAAATGGCCGCTGGTGGCGATCACCAACGGTAACGCACAGCCAGAACTGTTCGGCCTGGGCGATTACTTTGAGTTTGTGCTGCGCGCCGGTCCCGACGGGCGATCAAAACCGTTCAGCGACATGTACGCGCTGGCGGCAGATAAACTGAAAATGCCTGTGGCTGAGATTCTGCATGTGGGCGATGACCTGACGACAGACGTGGCGGGGGCCATCCGTTGCGGTATGCAGGCCTGCTGGATCAAACCGGAAAATGCCGACCTGATGCAAACCGCAGACAGCCGTTTGCTGCCGCATATCGAAATTTCACAGTTGGCATCTCTGACCTCGCTGATATAATCACCAGCAGAACTCTGTATATATACCCAGCTTTTTGGCGGATGGCGCTACGCTTATCCGCCTTACCTACTTTTACGCGGCGGTGCCAATGGACGTTTCTTACCTGCTCGACAGCCTTAATGATAAACAGCGTGAAGCGGTGGCCGCGCCACGCAGCAACATGCTGGTTTTGGCCGGCGCGGGGAGTGGTAAAACTCGCGTGCTGGTGCACCGTATCGCCTGGTTACTGACGGTAGAGAACAACTCGCCATACTCCATTATGGCGGTGACCTTTACCAACAAAGCGGCGGCGGAAATGCGCCACCGTATTGGCCAGATCATGGGAACCAGCCAGGGCGGTATGTGGGTGGGTACATTCCACGGTTTGGCGCACCGTCTGCTGCGCGCGCACCATATGGATGCGAACCTGCCGCAGGATTTCCAGATCCTCGACAGCGAAGACCAATTGCGTTTGCTCAAGCGTTTGATCAAGGCGATGAATCTTGATGAGAAGCAGTGGCCGCCGCGTCAGGCGATGTGGTTTATCAATAGCCAGAAAGACGAAGGGCTGCGCCCGCACCATCTGCAGAGCTATGGCAACCCGGTAGAGCAAACCTGGCAGAAAGTGTATCAGGCCTATCAGGAAGCGTGTGACCGCGCGGGGCTGGTGGATTTTGCCGAGCTGTTGCTGCGCGCCCATGAACTGTGGCTCAACAAGCCGCATATCCTGCAGCACTACCGCGAACGCTTTACCAATATCCTGGTGGACGAATTCCAGGATACCAACAACATTCAGTACGCCTGGATCCGCCTGCTGGCGGGCGATACCGGCAAAGTGATGATCGTTGGCGATGATGACCAGTCGATCTACGGCTGGCGCGGGGCGCAAGTGGAAAACATCCAGCGCTTCCTCACGGATTTCCCGGGCGCAGAAACCATTCGCCTGGAGCAGAACTACCGCTCGACCAACAACATCCTCAGCGCGGCCAACGCCCTGATTGAAAACAACAACGGGCGTTTGGGTAAAAAGCTGTGGACCGATGGCGTCGACGGCGAACCAATTTCACTGTACTGCGCGTTCAACGAACTCGATGAAGCGCGTTTTGTGGTCAATCGTATCAAAACCTGGCAGGACAATGGCGGTGCGCTGGAACAGTGCGCCATTCTGTATCGCAGTAACGCCCAGTCGCGCGTGCTGGAAGAGGCGTTGTTACAAGCCAGCATGCCGTACCGTATCTATGGTGGGATGCGCTTCTTCGAACGCCAGGAAATCAAAGATGCGCTCTCCTACCTTCGCCTGATCGCTAACCGCAATGACGACGCTGCATTCGAACGCGTGGTGAATACGCCAACCCGCGGGATTGGCGATCGTACATTAGATGTCGTGCGTCAGACCTCCCGTGACCGCCAGCTTACGTTGTGGCAGGCCTGTCGTGAGCTGTTGCAGGAAAAAGCCCTCGCGGGTCGCGCCGCCAGCGCCTTACAGCGTTTTATGGAGCTGATCGATGCGCTGGCGCAGGAGACCGCCGATATGCCGCTGCACGTGCAGACTGACCGGGTGATTAAAGACTCCGGCCTGCGCATGATGTACGAGCAGGAAAAAGGCGAGAAGGGTCAGACGCGTATCGAAAACTTAGACGAACTGGTGACGGCAACGCGCCAGTTCAGCTACAACGAAGAAGACGAAGACTTAATGCCGCTACAGGCGTTCCTGTCACACGCCGCGCTGGAAGCAGGCGAAGGGCAGGCGGATACCTGGCAGGATGCGGTACAACTGATGACGCTGCACTCGGCGAAAGGTCTGGAGTTCCCCCAGGTATTTATCGTGGGTATGGAAGAAGGCATGTTCCCCAGCCAGATGTCGCTGGACGAAGGTGGGCGCCTCGAAGAAGAGCGCCGCCTGGCTTACGTAGGCGTGACTCGCGCGATGCAAAAGCTGACGCTGACCTACGCCGAAACGCGTCGTCTGTACGGCAAAGAGGTTTACCACCGTCCGTCGCGCTTTATCGGCGAACTGCCGGAAGCGTGCGTTGAAGAGGTTCGCCTGCGCGCCACGGTTAGCCGACCGGTGAGCCATCAGCGGATGGGCACGCCAATGGCGGAAAATGATACCGGCTACAAGCTCGGCCAGCGCGTGCGCCACGCTAAGTTTGGTGAGGGCACCATCGTTAATCTGGAAGGAAGCGGCGAGCACAGTCGTTTGCAGGTCGCGTTCCAGGGGCAAGGGATCAAATGGCTGGTTGCAGCCTACGCCAGACTGGAAACGGTTTGATCGGTTTGGCTTTGCCGGATGGCGACGCTGGCGCGTCTTATCCGGCCAACAGACCGGGTAACATTTTGATTTCCAGGCCGGACAAGGCGAAGCCGCCATCCCGCTATCTGTCGGTTAATATTCTGAAATCATAGATAAATAATTCCCCTCTGCTAACCTTTTTGTATAAGGGGAAATTATTACTTTTTCGCCATCTGTTGCGTGTTGACGTCAAAATTTTGCTGGCGTAACATGCGCGCACGATTACGCTAAGAGGACATTCGCCTTGGACACACCCAGTAGATACTGGCTCATTATCCTGTCATCCAGGATCAACTCCTAAGGCTATCCCTTTTTGCTGATAGCCTTCGCGGTTGTCAGCGACCTTCTGTTTTTTCCCGTCGCGCTGAGTCAGGCTGTTTAATGGTCTGAAACCCAATTTGTTTCTGTGTGCCCTCCGAACTGTCCGATAATTTTTTGCATTGGGAGTCCCGGTCATGCTGAGCGCATTTCAACTGGAAAACAATCGTTTAACTCGCCTTGAGGCAGACGAAATCGAGCACCTGGCCAGTTCGGTTTGGGTCGATTTAGTCGAGCCGGATGACGAAGAACGAAACCGTGTGCAAAAGGACTTGGGCCAGAATCTGGCTACGCGCCCTGAACTGGAAGACATCGAAGCATCTGCGCGTTTTTTTGAAGACGAAGACGGTCTGCACATTCACTCCTTCTTCTTCTATGAAGATGCCGACGATCACGCGGGTAACTCAACCGTCGCATTTACCATTCGCGAAGGTCGCCTGTTTACTCTGCGCGAGCGCGAGCTGCCGGCATTTCGCCTGTACCGCATGCGTGCGCGTAATCAGGCGATGGTGGATGGCAACGCTTACGAGCTGCTGCTCGACCTGTTCGAAACTAAAATTGAACAGTTGGCGGATGAGATCGAAAATATCTACAGCGACCTGGAAAAACTCAGCCGTGTGATCATGGAAGGGCGTCAGGGTGATGAATATGACGAAGCGCTTTCGACGCTGGCGGAACTGGAAGATATTGGCTGGAAGGTCCGCCTGTGTCTGATGGATACCCAGCGCGCACTGAACTTCCTGGTGCGTAAAGCGCGTTTGCCGGGGAGTCAGCTGGAACAGGCGCGCGAGATTCTGCGCGATATCGAATCCCTGCTGCCGCACAACGAATCACTGTTCCAGAAAGTTAACTTCCTGATGCAGGCGGCGATGGGCTTTATCAATATCGAGCAGAACCGCATCATCAAGATCTTCTCGGTGGTCTCTGTGGTGTTCCTGCCGCCGACGCTGGTGGCTTCCAGCTACGGGATGAACTTTGAGTTCATGCCGGAACTGCACTGGAGCTTCGGTTACCCAGGGGCGATTGTCTTTATGATGCTCGCGGGTCTGGCACCGTATCTGTACTTTAAGCGCAAGAACTGGCTGTAATGGCTGTGCCGGATGGCGGTTACGCCTTATCCGGCACTTCTTCAGCTCCGACGTACCCGTCGTTGCGTATAAATCGCATCCATCACGAAAACTGCCAGCGCCACCCAGATAAACGCAAACGTGACCATTTTATCCGCTCCCGGAACTTCACCGTAGAAAGTGACGGCCAGCAGGAACATTAGCGTGGGTCCGATATACTGGAAGAAACCCAGCGTGGACAGACGCAGGCGGGTCGCCGCGCCGGTAAAGCACAGCAGCGGAATGGTGGTCACGACACCTGCAGCAATCAGCAGCAGATTGAGCGACATGGGGTTTTGCCCCATATGGCTGGTTGGGCTGTCCGCAATGCCAAACAGATAGATGGCCGCAACGGGTAAAAGCCACAGGGTTTCGATCAGCATGCCGGTTTGTGCTTCGACGGCAATCTTCTTGCGTACCAGACCATAGAAAGCAAAACTGAACGCCAGGCCCAACGCGATGATTGGCAGCGATCCGAAGGTCCACAGCTGTACCAGTACGCCGCAGGCGGCTAACAGTACCGCCAGCCACTGCATGCGACGAAAGCGCTCGCCGAGGAAAAGCATTCCCAGCACAATATTCACCAGCGGGTTAATAAAATAGCCCAGGCTGGCTTCCAGCATATGATGATTATTGACCGCCCAAATGAACAGCAGCCAGTTTCCACCGATGAGCACTGCAGAGAGCGCCAGCAGGAAGATCTTCTTTGGCGTTTGTAGCAGCGTTTTGATGCCTGACCACTGGCGGCTGATGCTCATCAGTACCACCATAAAGAAAAATGACCAGATGACGCGGTGCGTCAGGATCTCATCCGCCGGGACATAGTAAATCAGCTTGAAGTAGGCAGGAGCGATACCCCAAATAAAATAAGCAGCAAGAGCGAGTAACACGCCCTGCCGCGTTTGTTTAGCATCCATCGGGAAAACTCATTTCAGAAATGTAACAGCAGTTTACCTTTTTTTGAGCACTTACCCCACCATATAAGTGGCGGTTGCGCTGGCAATATAAAGCTGTTCTTCGTTATGCAGTTCCACGCGCGCAACGGCGACTTTATTCCCCGCCCGCAGCAGGCTGCTGGTGGCGGTAAAGCGATTTCCTCTCCCTGGGCGCAGGTAATCGACGCGCAAATCGATTGTTCCCATGCGTGACATTCTCTGACGCAGTTCGTCCTCGCTGATCGTCTCATGGCGGGTCAGCGTACTGCCAACGCACACCAGCCCGGCGGCAACGTCCAGCGCCGACGCGATCACGCCGCCATGCAGAATGCTTTGCGCCCAGTTGCCGACCATCATCGGTTGATTATTAAAGGCTAATTGCGCAAATTCTTTCTCATAGCGTTCAAGCTCCAGACCCAGCGCCCGGTTAAACGGCATGTGATAGACAAACATTTCACCCACTAACTTCAGCGCTTCCTCAGCAGTAAGTACGGCAGACATACAATCCCTACATCTCAATAGTTAATAAAATGTTGATATTATGCTTATTATTTGTTGTTTTCTACTTTAGGACGGGATAACTAACGAGGAACTCGCTAAGTATGTAGAATACTTGCCAGATAATTATACAATTCATCAATATTTTGGTTCAGGAGAACATTACCGATGCGGGCGATTCTGGGATGGTTACTACCAGCAGTCATGCTGCCGTTGACCGCGTATGCGCAGGAAGCGACAGTGAAAGAGATTCATGATGCACCGGCGGTTCGCGGCAGTATCATCGCCAACATGCTGCAGGAGCATGACAACCCTTTCACGCTTTATCCTTATGAGACCAACTATCTCATCTACACCAATACCAGCGACATGAACAAAGAGGCGATCAGCAGCTATAGCTGGTCCGAAAATGCGCGCAAAGATGAGGTTAAGTTTCAGCTAAGCCTGGCGTTTCCGCTCTGGCGCGGAATATTAGGCCCGAACTCGGTACTCGGCGGTTCCTATACCCAGAAGTCCTGGTGGCAGCTTTCGAACAGTGAAGAGTCTGCGCCGTTTCGCGAAACCAACTATGAACCGCAATTGTTCCTCGGTTTCGCCACCGACTATCGTTTTGCCGGTTGGACGCTCCGCGATGTCGAAATGGGCTATAACCATGACTCCAATGGTCGATCCGACCCCACCTCACGTAGCTGGAACCGCCTTTACACCCGGCTGATGGCTGAAAACGGTAACTGGCTGGTGGAAGTTAAGCCGTGGTACGTTATCGGCAGCACTGACGATAACCCTGATATCACCAAATATATGGGCTACTATCAGTTGAAAATGGGTTATCACCTGGGTGACGCGGTGATCAGTGTGAAAGGCCAGTACAACTGGAATACCGGCTACGGCGGCGCAGAGCTGGGGGCCAGTTATCCCATTACCAAGCATGTGCGTCTTTATACCCAGGTCTACAGCGGCTACGGCGAATCACTGATTGACTACAACTTCAATCAGACCCGTGTTGGCGTGGGTGTAATGCTTAACGATATCTTCTGACAGGTATTGAGAGTATTTTAATCATTGCAGTTTCTCTCTCAGGCGCTGAAAATAGCGCCTGTTTTTATTTCAGGCTAATGGGGTTAATGTGGCGCAGGCGGAAGTGTTGAATCTGGAAATGGGCGCTAAACAGGTTTTGCAGGAAACCTTTGGCTACCAACAGTTTCGCCCTGGTCAGGAAGAAATCATTGATACCGTGATCGCTGGTCGCGACTGCCTGGTCGTTATGCCGACCGGTGGCGGAAAATCCCTGTGCTATCAAATTCCCGCATTATTGCTTAACGGCCTCACCGTTGTTGTTTCTCCGCTGATTTCTCTGATGAAAGATCAGGTCGATCAACTGCTTGCCAACGGCGTGGCGGCCGCGTGTCTGAACTCCACCCAAAGTCGTGAGCAGCAGCTTGAGGTGATGGCAGGCTGTCGTAGCGGGCAGATTCGCTTACTGTACATTGCGCCCGAACGCCTGATGCTGGATAACTTCCTTGAAAATCTGGCGCACTGGAACCCGGTGCTGCTGGCGGTTGATGAAGCGCACTGTATTTCGCAGTGGGGGCATGATTTCCGCCCGGAATACGCCGCGCTGGGGCAGTTGCGTCAGCGTTTCCCAACTCTGCCGTTTGTCGCGCTGACCGCGACCGCGGACGAGACAACCCGGCTGGATATTGTGCGTCTGCTGGGGCTCAACGACCCGTTAATTCAGATCAGCAGCTTTGATCGCCCGAATATTCGCTACATGTTGATGGAGAAGTTTAAGCCGCTCGATCAACTGATGCGCTACGTGCAAGAGCAGCGCGGTAAGTCCGGTATTATCTACTGTAACAGTCGCGCTAAAGTAGAAGACACCGCCGCGCGTCTGCAAAGCCGAGGCATTAGCGCCGGGGCTTATCATGCCGGGCTGGAAAACGCTGTACGTGCAGAAGTGCAGGAGAAATTCCAGCGTGATGACCTGCAAATCGTCGTAGCGACCGTGGCGTTTGGCATGGGAATCAACAAACCCAACGTACGCTTCGTGGTGCATTTCGATATTCCGCGCAACATCGAGTCCTATTACCAGGAAACCGGCCGCGCCGGGCGTGACGGCCTGCCTGCGGAAGCAATGCTGTTTTACGATCCGGCTGATATGGCATGGCTGCGCCGTTGCCTCGAAGAGAAACCCGCCGGACAACTGCTGGATATCGAACGGCATAAGCTCAATGCGATGGGGGCGTTTGCCGAGGCGCAAACCTGTCGTCGTCTGGTGCTGTTGAACTATTTTGGCGAGGGGCGTCAGGAGCCGTGTGGTAACTGCGACATCTGTCTCGACCCGCCAAAACAGTACGACGGACTCATGGATGCGCGCAAAGCGCTGTCGACTATCTACCGTGTTAATCAACGCTTTGGTATGGGTTATGTCGTGGAGGTTCTGCGCGGAGCGAATAACCAGCGAATTCGCGAGCTGGCCCATGACAAGCTGCCTGTCTATGGCATTGGTCGTGAGCAAAGCCACGAACATTGGGTAAGCGTTATCCGCCAGCTTATTCATCTTGGGCTGGTGACGCAGAATATTGCTCATCACTCCGCGTTACAGCTAACCGAAGCCGCGCGTCCGGTACTGCGTGGTGATGTTGTGCTACAGCTTGCGGTACCGCGTATTGTGGCGCTGAAACCGCGAGCGATGCAGAAATCCTTCGGTGGCAACTACGATCGCAAACTGTTCGCCAAATTGCGGAAGCTGCGTAAAGCCATTGCTGATGAAGAGAATATCCCGCCGTATGTGGTGTTCAACGATGCCACGCTGATTGAAATGGCTGAGCAGATGCCGGTTTCACCGAGCGAAATGCTGAGCGTTAATGGCGTGGGGATGCGTAAACTTGAGCGTTTTGGCAAAGAGTTTATGGCGCTTATTCGCGCGCACGTTGATGGTGACGACGAAGAGTAGTCAGCCAGGCAAAAAAGTGCCAGGATGGTGACTCACTGAACTATTTCCCCCGCGAGTCATTTTTATGTTAACGCTATTTTTCACCGTTGCGTTGGTGCATATCGTTGCGCTGATGAGCCCTGGTCCCGACTTTTTCTTTGTTTCTCAAACAGCGGTTAGCCGTTCGCGCAAAGAAGCTATGATGGGCGTGCTGGGTATTACCTGTGGCGTCATGGTCTGGGCTGGCGTAGCGCTGCTCGGCCTACATCTGATTATCGAAAAAATGGCCTGGCTGCACACCATTATTATGGTGGGCGGGGGGCTGTATCTGTGCTGGATGGGATATCAGATGCTACGCGGCGCGTTTAAAAAACAGGATGTTGCGACTCCCACTCCGCAGGTTGAGCTGGCGCAGAGCGGACGCAGCTTTTTGAAGGGGCTGCTGACCAACCTGGCGAACCCTAAAGCCATTATCTATTTTGGCTCCGTGTTCTCATTGTTTGTTGGCGATAACGTGGGAACGGGCGCACGCTGGGGGATCTTTGCCCTGATCATCGTGGAAACGCTGGCGTGGTTTACCGTAGTCGCCAGCCTGTTTGCACTGCCGAAAATGCGTCGTGGCTATCAGCGTCTGGCGAAGTGGATTGATGGTTTTGCCGGTGCGCTGTTTGCGGGCTTCGGTATCCACCTGATTATTTCGCGCTAAGTTCCTTCCGGGCCGGATAAGCGCAAGCGCCTCCGGCACCTTCATCAGGCATGCCGTGCCGAGGCTAACAAGGCGCCTATCAGCATAAACAGCGAGCCAAACACTTTGTTTAACGCTTTCATTTGCTTTGGCCCTTTAATCCAGCCAGCAATGCGCGTGGCCAGCGTCGCGTAACCGAGCATCACAATGATATCGACCACGATGGTCGTGACGCCAAGCACCACATACTGCATTAACTGCGGTTCCTGTGGCAGGATAAACTGCGGGAACAGGGCGGCAAGGAAAACGATGCTCTTGGGGTTGGTCAGATTAACAAAGACCGCGCGTTTGAACAGGCGGCTGCGCGATTGCGTATTCGCCATGGTGTTTAGATCGATAGCACCTGCCGCCCGCCATTGCTGAATACCCAGCCAAATCAGATAGGCCGCCCCCGCCCACTTCAGCACCTCAAATGCGATAACCGAACGTGAAAATAGCGTTCCCAGTCCTACGCCAACCAGAACGATATGAATGCCAAGTCCGGTCTGCAAACCAGCAATCGACGCGCTGGCGCCGCGATAACCGTGACTGATGGCGGTGGTCATGGTGTTGATTGCGCCAGAGCCTGGAGACAAGCTCAAAATAATAGAGGTCAACAGGTAGGCGAACCACCATTCAAAGGTCATGAGAAACTCCCGGATTGTCTATTTTTATGCCACAATACGCTACTGCCGTTAGGTTGTGTCAGCGACGGCGAAAAAAACGATTTTACTTGGTCAGCGAGGCTGGATACCCGATGTTTCAGCAGCAAAAAGACTGGGAAACAAGAGAAAACGCGTTTGCTGCTTTTTCCATGGGGCCACTGACAGATTTCTGGCGTCAGCGGGAAGAAGCGGAATTTACGGGCGTGGATGATATCCCCGTCCATTTTGTGCGTTTTCACGCAGAAAAAAACGATCGCGTCATCGTCGTCTGTCCTGGACGCATTGAAAGCTACGTGAAATACGCTGAACTGGCGTATGACCTGTTTCATTCTGGTTTTGACGTCCTCATTATCGATCACCGTGGCCAGGGGCGTTCCGGGCGTATGCTTTCGGACCCGCATCGCGGTCATGTCGATAACTTTAATGACTATGTCGACGATTTAACCGCCTTCTGGCAGCAGGAAGTGCTACCCGGTCCGTGGAGAAAGCGCTATATACTGGCGCATTCAATGGGCGGTGCGATAGCCACGTTATTCTTGCAGCGCCACCCGAATCAGTGTGATGCCATCGCGCTTTGCGCGCCGATGTTTGGTATTGTGATGCGCTTTCCCGACTGGATGGTACGCCACATTCTGGACTGGGCTGAAGGGCATCCGCGGATCCGCGAAGGTTATGCGATGGGGACCGGGCGCTGGCGGGCGCTGCCATTCGGTATGAATGCGTTAACCCATAGTCGACAGCGCTATCGGCGCAATCTACGCTTCTATGCGGATGAGCCACGGCTGCGCGTTGGCGGCCCCACCTACCACTGGGTACGTGAAGGTATTCTGGCAGGCGAACAGGTTCTGGCTGGAGCAGGAGACGACGCGACGCCGACGCTGCTGATTCAGGCCGAAGAAGAGCGTGTGGTAGATAACCGCATGCACGATCGTTTTTGTGAACTCCGCGCCGCAGCGGGTCATCCCGTAGAAGGGGGGCAGCCGCTGGTCATCAAAGGCGCGTACCATGAGATCCTTTTTGAAAAGGACGCAATGCGCTCAGTCGCGCTTAACGCTATTGTCGAATTTTTCGACAAGCATAACTCATCCAGCGGAACCCGCTTTGCCTAGAGGTTTAATTTTCTTATGTATCAGGTTGTTGCGTCTGATTTAGACGGTACGCTGCTTTCTCCCGACCATACTCTGTCCCCTTATGCCAAAGAGACGCTGAAGTTATTGACCGCTCGTGGCGTTAACTTCGTGTTTGCGACTGGCCGTCATCATGTTGATGTGGGGCAAATTCGCGATAACCTCGGCATTAAAACCTACATGATCACGTCCAACGGCGCGCGTGTGCATGATTCTGACGGGAATCTGGTGTTTTCGCATAACCTGGATCGCGACATTGCCAGCGACCTGTTTGGCGTAGTGAATGCAAACCCGGACATCGTGACCAACGTTTATCGTGATGATGAGTGGTTTATGAACCGCCATCGCCCGGACGAAATGCGCTTCTTCAAAGAAGCAGTGTTTAACTATTCACTGTTTGAACCTGCGCTACTGGAGCCGGAAGGCGTGAGTAAGGTGTTTTTCACCACCGATTCTCACGAAAGGCTGCTGCCGCTGGAGCAGGCGATTAACGCCCGCTGGGGCGACCGCGTCAACGTCAGTTTCTCTACGCTTACCTGCCTGGAAGTCATGGCTGGCGGCGTATCGAAAGGTCATGCGCTTGAAGCGGTAGCGAAAGCGATGGGCTACAGCCTGAAAGATTGCATCGCTTTTGGCGACGGAATGAACGATGCGGAAATGCTCTCCATGGCAGGTAAAGGCTGCATTATGGGCAATGCTCACCAGCGCCTGAAGGATCTGCATCCGGAACTGGAAGTCATTGGTCTTAATGCCGACGATGCCGTGCCGCATTATCTGCGTGAGCTGTTTTTGCAGTAATGTTTTTGTTCGTTAGTTGACCAGATGTCAACTTAAAACTTCGCTACAATGGGCGTACCTTTTGTTAAGAGACATCCATTGTGGCGTTACTCATCATTACCACAATTCTGTGGGCCTTTTCCTTTAGCCTGTTTGGCGAGTACCTTGCCGGTCATGTCGATAGCTATTTTGCGGTGCTGGTGCGCGTTGGGCTGGCGGCGCTGGTGTTCCTGCCGTTTTTACGTACCCGTGGACATAGCGTAAAAACCATCGCGCTGTATATGCTGGTGGGCGCCATGCAGCTTGGCATTATGTATATGCTGAGTTTTCACGCCTATCTGTACCTGACGGTATCAGAACTGCTGCTCTTTACCGTGCTGACGCCGCTCTACATTACGCTGATTTATGACCTGATGAGCGGACGTCGTCTGCGCTGGAGCTACGCCTTCAGTGCGTTGCTGGCGGTGGTTGGTGCGGGGATCATTCGTTACGATCAGGTGACCAGCCACTTCTGGACCGGCCTGCTGCTGGTGCAGTTGTCCAATATCAGCTTTGCTATTGGCATGGTGGGCTACAAGCGTCTGATGGAAACGCGGCCAATGCCGCAGCACAACGCCTTTGCCTGGTTTTACATGGGGGCCTTTATGGTGGCGGTCGTGGCCTGGTTCATGCTGGGGAATGCGCAGAAAATGCCTGCAACCACGCTACAGTGGGGAATTCTGGTCTTTCTTGGCGTGGCAGCGTCCGGCATTGGTTACTTTATGTGGAACTACGGCGCGACCCAGGTGGATGCGGGGACGCTGGGCATCATGAACAATATGCATGTGCCGGCCGGGCTGCTGGTTAACCTGGCTATCTGGCATCAACAGCCTCACTGGCCAAGCTTCATCATTGGTGCGGCTGTGATAGTGGCTTCACTGTGGGTACATCGAAAGTGGGTCGTTCCGCACTCCGTACAAACGGCAGGTGATCGCAGGCGTGATTCCGCACTGAGCGAATAAACGCTTCCGTGACCGGCTGTCGCTGCTCGCCATCGCGCACGGCGGCGTACAGCCGGCTCCACAATCCATCACCCAGGGTTTTGGTCACCACCAGGCCCTGGCGTTCAAAACTCTCCACCACCCAGTGCGGTAAAGCTGCAATACCCATTCTGGCTGCAACCATCTGAATCAGCAGCAGGGTGTTATCCACGCTCTTCAGCGACGGACTAACGCCCGCAGGCTGCAAGAAATGCCGCCAGACATCCAGTCGACTCCGTTGCACCGGGTAAATAAGCAGCGTCTCACTGGCTAAATCCTCCGGCGTGATCTGCGTCTTGCTGGCCAGCGGATGGTCCGGCGCCAGTACCAGGCGGACTTCAAAATCGAACATCGGCGAGTAGTGCAGTCCGCTACGCGGCAGAATGTCGGATGTCAGCACCAGATCCAGCTCATCCTGCTGTAGCGCTGGTTGCGGATCGAACGTCACGCCGGATTTAAAGTCCATCTCCACCTGCGGCCAGTTGGCACGAAAATTCTCCAGCGCGGGCGTCAGCCATTGAATACAGCTGTGGCATTCAATAGCGATCCGCAGCCGGGTTTGCTGCGGTTCGTTGCAGGCCTGCAGCGCACGACCAATTTGCGGCAACACCTGATTTGCTAACTGCAGCAAAATTTCGCCTTGCGGCGTAAAGCGCAGAGGCTGGCTTTTACGGATAAAAAGTCGAAAGCCAAGGCGCTGTTCCAGATCGCTGAACTGGTGAGAGAGGGCGGATTGGGTCTGATGCAACGTCGCCGCTGCGGCCGCCAGCGAACCACTATTCCGCAACGCCTGGAGCGTTTTCAGGTGTTTAATCTCGATCATGAAAGTCCTTCACTTCGGCATGAACAAATTGCGCTTGAGGAATATACAGTAACTGTCAATTATGGATGTGTAAACATCTGGATGGCTAAAATCCTTCGTCTTTTAAATTTATGGTGCGTTGGCTGCGTTTTTCCACCCCGGTCACTTACTTCAGTAAGCTCCTGGGATGAATAAACTTGCCACCTTCCCTAAATTAAAAATCAATAGGATTTACATATAATTAGAGGAAGAAAAATGACAATACTTAATCACACCCTCGGTTTCCCTCGCGTTGGCCTGCGTCGCGAGCTGAAAAAAGCGCAAGAAAGCTACTGGGCGGGAAATTCTTCCCGTGAAGATTTGCTAACCGTTGGCCGCGAGCTGCGTGCCCGTCACTGGGATCAGCAGAAGCAGGCGGGCGTTGACCTGCTGCCGGTGGGCGATTTTGCCTGGTACGATCACGTGCTGACCACCAGCCTGCTGCTCGGCAACGTTCCGGCTCGTCATCAAAATAAAGACGGCTCGGTCGATATCGATACCTTATTCCGCATTGGCCGTGGCCGCGCACCAACCGGGGAGCCCGCGGCGGCGGCAGAAATGACCAAATGGTTTAACACCAACTATCACTACATGGTGCCAGAGTTTACCAAAGGTCAGCAGTTCAAACTGACCTGGACCCAACTGTTAGATGAAGTGGATGAAGCGTTGGCGCTCGGTCACAAGGTGAAACCTGTGCTGCTGGGACCGGTAACTTACCTGTGGCTGGGGAAAGTGAAGGGCGAACAGTTTGACCGCCTGAGCCTGTTGAACGATATTCTGCCGGTTTACCAGCAGGTGCTGGCTGAGCTGGCGAAACGCGGTATTGAGTGGGTGCAGATTGATGAACCGGCTCTGGTGCTGGAGCTGCCTCAGGTTTGGCTGAACGCCTTCAAACCGGCTTATGACGCGCTGACGGGTCAGGTAAAGCTGCTGCTGACCACCTACTTCGAAGGCGTAACGCCAAACCTGGATACCATTACCGCGCTGCCGGTGCAGGGGCTGCACGTTGACTTCGTGCACGGTAAAGATGATGTGGCCGAGCTGCACAAGCGTCTGCCTGCCGACTGGTTGCTGTCAGCGGGGCTGGTGAACGGTCGCAACGTCTGGCGTGCCGATCTCAGCGAAAAATACGCGCAAATTAAAGATATCGTCGGGAAACGTGACTTGTGGGTAGCTTCTTCCTGCTCCTTGCTGCACAGCCCAATCGATCTCAGCGTGGAAACCCGCCTTGATGCAGAAGTGAAGAGCTGGTTTGCCTTCGCCCTACAAAAATGCGGCGAGCTGGCGCTGCTGCGTGATGCGTTGAACAGCGGTGATACGGCGGCAATTGTGGCGTGGAGCGCACCGATCCAGGCTCGTCGTCACTCTACCCGCGTACACAACGCCGCAGTGGAAAAACGTCTGGCGGCGATCACCGCCCAGGACAGCCAACGTGCCAACGCTTACCCGGTTCGCGCCGAAGCGCAGCGTGCCCGCTTTAATCTGCCGGCATGGCCGACCACCACTATCGGCTCATTCCCGCAAACCACGGAAATTCGCGGCCTGCGTCTGGACTTCAAAAAGGGCAACCTGGATGCCGGTAACTACCGCACCGGTATCGCGGAACATATCAAACAGGCGATTGTTGAACAGGAACGTCTGGGGCTCGACGTGCTGGTGCACGGTGAAGCCGAACGTAACGACATGGTGGAATATTTTGGCGAGCACCTGGACGGATTCGTCTTTACTCAGAATGGTTGGGTGCAGAGCTACGGCTCTCGCTGCGTGAAGCCGCCGGTGGTCATTGGCGATGTTAGCCGCCCGGAAGCGATCACCGTGGAGTGGGCGAAGTATGCCCAGTCGCTGACCGACAAACCGGTAAAAGGCATGTTGACCGGTCCGGTGACCATTCTCTGCTGGTCATTCCCGCGTGAAGACGTGACGCGTGAAACCATCGCTAAGCAGATTGCGCTGGCGCTGCGTGATGAGGTAGCGGATCTGGAAGCGGCGGGTATTGGCATTATCCAGATTGACGAACCGGCACTGCGCGAAGGTCTGCCACTGCGCCGCAGCGACTGGGCGGCGTATCTGGAGTGGGGCGTGGAAGCCTTCCGCATTAACGCGGCGGTGGCGAAGGATGAAACCCAGATCCACACCCACATGTGTTACTGCGAGTTCAACGACATTATGGACTCCATTGCGGCGCTGGACGCGGACGTGATCACCATTGAGACTTCACGCTCTGATATGGAGTTGCTGGAATCGTTTGAAGAGTTCGACTATCCGAACGAAATCGGGCCGGGCGTATACGATATTCACTCGCCGAACGTCCCGAGCGTGGAGTGGATTGAAGCCCTGCTGAAGAAAGCCGAGCAGCGTATTCCGGCCGAGCGTCTGTGGGTCAACCCGGACTGCGGCCTGAAAACGCGCGGCTGGCCGGAAACCCGCGCCGCGCTGGCGAACATGGTCAAAGCCGCGCAGAACCTGCGTCAGGCGTAATTCCGTGCCGGTGGCCGGGAAGCGCAAGCGCTTACCCGGCTTACAGGAAATAGCAAGAGTTGTAGGCCCGGTAAGGTGTAGTCGCCGCCGGGCAATTAACGTTTATTTCTTCCCGCCATATTGTGTGAACCACTCCAGCATTCTCAGCCAGCCATCTTTCGCGGACTCTTCGTGATAGCTCGGACGATAATCGGCGTTAAACGCATGTCCGGCATCGGGATAGACCACGATTTCCGCTTTTGCATTGGCGGCGCGCAGCGCCTGACGCATTGTTTCAACAGTATCTTGCGGAATACTGGTGTCCTGGCCGCCATAAAGTCCCAGAACGGGGGCGTTAAGATCGGTCGCGATATCAACAGGATGTTTCGGTGAGTTGAGGGTTTTATCGCCCACCAGTTTGCCATACCACGCTACCGCCGCTTTTAACTGCGGATTATGAGCTGCATACAGCCAGGTGATGCGTCCACCCCAGCAAAATCCGGTGATCATCAACTGGTGGGCATCTCCTCCGTTACGAGAAGCCCAACTGGCGACGTGATCCAGATCGGCCAATACCTGAGAGTCATGCACTTTGGCGACAAGGCTGCTGAGCAACGTGGGGATATCGGCAAAGTCATTGGGATCGCCTTCACGAAAATAGAGCTCTGGTGCGATAGCCAGATACCCTTCCAGAGCCAGACGGCGGCAAACGTCACGAATGTGTTCATGAATGCCAAAAATCTCCTGCACGACAATGACCACAGGCAGCGGGCCATCGGACTGTTTTGGTCGTGCGTGATACGCTGGCATATCATCGCCTTGTGAAGGTATGGACGTTACACCGGCGATAATGGCGTTATCCGGAGTGTGAACCGTGGTAGACGTCGGTGGAGATACAGCAGGTGCAAAGCCAGATTGTCGTGTTGTCATGGTATTCTCCGTACCCTTAAATATTCAGCCAAAAAGCGCATTGTTAACTATAGACACATGCAACGAACCACATTGCCTTAAACGGTCTATCTTTTGTGCAGGGCTTCCTTACATCGCATCATTTATGTGATTCGGGTCACTATTTTATGGTAATGGAATGCAATTGATTTACATCATAGTGATGACTGTCACGAAAATATGTTCATGCCTTCGGTAAAGTGTGTTTTTGCTTCTTCTGACAAAACCGATTCACAGAGGAGTTTTTATGTCTAAGTCTGATGTTTTTCATCTCGGCCTCACTAAGAACGATTTACAAGGGGCTCAGCTCGCTATCGTCCCTGGCGACCCGGAGCGTGTGGAAAAGATCGCCGCGCTGATGGATAAGCCGGTTAAGCTGGCATCTCATCGCGAGTTCACTACCTGGCGTGCTGAGCTGGATGGTAAAGCCGTGATCGTTTGCTCTACCGGTATCGGCGGTCCGTCAACCTCTATTGCCGTAGAAGAACTGGCACAGCTGGGCATTCGTACCTTCCTGCGTATCGGTACGACTGGCGCCATCCAGCCACATATCAATGTAGGTGATGTACTGGTCACCACAGCGTCTGTCCGTCTGGACGGTGCAAGCCTGCACTTCGCGCCAATGGAATTCCCGGCTGTCGCGGACTTCGAGTGCACCACCGCGCTGGTGGAAGCGGCGAAATCTATAGGCGCCACCACCCACGTAGGCGTTACCGCGTCTTCTGATACCTTCTATCCGGGCCAGGAGCGTTATGACACCTTCTCTGGTCGCGTAGTGAGCCGTTTCAAAGGCTCAATGGAAGAGTGGCAGTCTATGGGCGTCATGAACTACGAAATGGAATCTGCTACGCTGCTCACCATGTGCGCAAGCCAGGGTCTGCGTGCTGGTATGGTCGCGGGGGTTATCGTGAACCGTACTCAGCAAGAGATCCCTAATGCGGAAACGATGAAACAAACAGAAAGCCACGCGGTGAAAATCGTGGTGGAAGCTGCGCGTCGTTTACTGTAATTCTCCCGTCTATTCAAAAAGGCCGACGCGTTCGGCCTTTTTATTTTGCGTAGTGCCTCGCAGGAAATTCCTTTTAAACTGGACGTTTATACAGCACAATTCTATTTTGTGCGGGTAAGTCGTTGCTGTAAGGGGGCGTTGTGGATATTTCAATTATGATGAGTGCCGTGCTGGCGTTAGCCGCAGGGCTGCTGGTGGGATGGCTGGCAACAAAAGCGCATGCCGATCGGATCCGTGCCGACCTCATCGAAGAACGACGCGAACTGGATATTGCGCTAAGCGCCGCCCGCCAGCAGCTCTCACAGGAAGCCCACTGGCGTGACGAGTGCGAACTACTCAATAACGAATTGCGCAGTCTGCACAGCATCAACACCTCTCTGGAAGCCGATCTTCGAGAAGTCACTACCCGACTGGAAGCGACGCAGCAGCATGCGGAAGATAAAATCCGCCAGATGATCAACAGCGAACAGCGTCTGAGCGAACAGTTTGAAAATCTGGCGAACCGTATTTTCGAGCACAGCAACCGTCGTGTAGACGAGCAAAATCGCCAAAGCCTGAACAGCCTGCTTACACCGCTTCGCGAACAACTGGACGGTTTTCGACGCCAGGTTCAGGATAGCTTTGGTAAAGAGGCGCAAGAACGCCATACTCTGGCGCACGAAATTCGTAATCTGCAGCAACTGAACGCGCAGATGGCGCAGGAAGCGGTAAACCTGACGCGGGCATTAAAAGGCGATAACAAAACGCAGGGCAACTGGGGCGAGGTCGTACTCACGCGGGTGCTTGAGGCTTCCGGTCTGCGCGAAGGCTATGAATACGAAACCCAGGTCAGCATTGAGAACGATGCCCGTTCGCGGATGCAGCCAGATGTCATCGTCCGGTTACCGCAGGGCAAAGATGTGGTGATCGACGCGAAAATGACGCTGGTCGCCTATGAACGCTATTTTAATGCAGAAGATGAATACACCCGCGAGAGCGCGTTGCAGGAGCACATCGCCTCGGTACGAAACCATATCCGTCTGCTGGGGCGCAAAGACTATCAGCAGCTTCCTGGGCTGCGCACACTTGACTATGTGCTGATGTTTATCCCCGTTGAGCCTGCTTTTTTACTGGCGCTCGATAGACAGCCTGAACTGATTACCGAAGCCCTTAAAAATAACATTATGCTGGTTAGCCCTACCACGTTGTTGGTGGCATTGCGCACGATTGCCAACTTGTGGCGCTACGAGCATCAGAGTCGTAATGCGCAACAGATTGCCGATCGGGCCAGCAAACTTTATGACAAGATGCGATTGTTTGTGGATGATATGTCGGCAATTGGCCAAAGCCTGGATAAAGCTCAGGATAACTACCGACAGGCGATGAAAAAACTCTCTTCAGGCCGTGGAAACGTCCTGTCGCAGGCAGAAGCGTTTCGCAGTTTAGGCGTGGAAATTAAGCGCGAGATTAATCCTGAACTGGCTGAACAAGCCACTACGCAGGATGAAGAGTACCGCTTGCGTTCGGTCCCTGAAACGCAGCAGGATGAACCTTACCCTGATGATGAAGCGGTAAACCAGCAATCAAACTAGTCCGTTTGGGGTAGTTGAACCGGGCAGAAGGGTAGGGCAAATTGGCCCAATCTGTTACACTTCTTGAACATTTTTTGGATGAGCAGGCACTGAGATGGTGGATAATTCACAAGAAACGACGCACTTTGGCTTTCAGACCGTCGCTAAAGAGCAGAAAGCTGACATGGTGGCCCACGTTTTTCATTCTGTGGCGTCTAAATATGACGTTATGAATGACTTAATGTCATTTGGCATTCATCGTTTGTGGAAGCGCTTCACCATTGACTGCAGTGGCGTGCGTCGCGGGCAAACCGTTCTCGATTTAGCGGGCGGTACGGGCGATCTGACGGCGAAATTCTCTCGCATGGTAGGCGAAACTGGCAAAGTTGTGCTGGCGGATATCAACGACTCAATGCTCAAAATGGGTCGCGAAAAGCTGCGTAATATCGGCGTCGTGGGTAACGTTGAGTACGTTCAGGCGAATGCGGAAGCATTACCTTTCCCAGACAATACGTTTGACTGCATCACCATCTCTTTCGGTCTGCGCAACGTAACGGATAAAGATAAAGCATTACGATCTATGTATCGCGTGTTGAAGCCGGGCGGACGTCTACTGGTGCTAGAGTTCTCCAAGCCGATTATCGAACCGCTGAGCAAAGCCTACGACGCATACTCTTTCCACGTTTTGCCGCGCATTGGTTCTATGGTGGCAAGCGATGCAGACAGTTATCGCTATTTGGCGGAGTCCATCCGCATGCATCCCGATCAGGACACCTTAAAAGCAATGATGCAAGATGCCGGGTTCGAAAGCGTTGATTACTACAACCTGACGGCAGGTGTCGTGGCGCTGCATCGTGGTTACAAGTTCTGACAGGAGATTGGGGATGCCTTTAAAACCCTTAGTGACCGCCGGCGTTGAAAATTTGCTTAACACCTTTCTGTATCGTTCTCCTGCGCTCAAGTCAGCCAGAACGCGTTTACAGAGCAAAGTGCTGCGTGTTGAGCTCAAAGGATTTTCAACACCGTTAGTGCTGGTGTTTAGTGAGCGCCAGGTCGATGTGCTGGGGGCATGGGAAGGCGAAGCCGATTGCACCGTAATCACACATGCCAGCGTGTTACCGAAATTACGCGACCGGCAGCAACTCACCACGCTTATCCGCAGTGGTGAGCTGGAGGTTCAGGGCGATATCCAGGTGGTACAGAATTTTGTCGCGTTGGCCGATCTGGCGGAGTTTGATCCCGCAGAACTGTTAGCACCTTATACCGGCGATATCGTCGCGGAAGGGGTCAGCAAAGTTTTGCGTGGTGGAGCGAAGTTCCTGTGCCACAACATTCAACGCCAGCAGCGCTATGTTGCCGAAGCGATCACCGAAGAGTGGCGTATGGCTCCAGGTCCGCTTGAGGTTGCATGGTTTGCAGAAGAAACGGCAGCCGTTGAGCGTGCGGTCGAATCTCTGGCCAAACGGCTGGAAAAACTGGAGGCCAAATGACGCCAGGTGAAGTACGGCGCCTTTATTTCATCATTCGCACTTTTTTAAGCTACGGTCTTGATGAACTCATCCCCAAATTGCGTATCACGCTGCCGCTCCGGTTGTGGCGTTACACGCTGTTCTGGATGCCCAACCGACATAAAGACAAACCGCTGGGAGAACGGCTGAGACTGGCTTTACAGGAGCTCGGCCCGGTGTGGATCAAGTTCGGGCAAATGCTCTCTACCCGCCGTGATCTTTTCCCGCCGCACATCGCCGATCAGCTAGCGTTATTGCAGGATCGGGTAGCCCCATTCGATGGGCAAAGAGCGAAAGAACAAATCGAAGAGGCGATGGGTGGGCTGCCCGTCGAAGAATGGTTTGATGATTTTGAGATCACTCCGCTGGCATCCGCGTCTATTGCTCAGGTTCACACCGCGCGACTGAAATCGAATGGGAAAGAGGTGGTGATCAAAGTTATCCGCCCGGACATACTGCCGGTAATCAAAGCGGATTTAAAACTGATCTACCGGCTTGCTCGTTGGGTACCTCGCCTGATGCCAGACGGCCGCCGCCTGCGACCAACAGAAGTGGTCCGTGAATATGAAAAAACATTGATTGATGAGCTGAATCTGCTGCGCGAGTCGGCGAACGCGATTCAGCTGCGACGTAATTTTGAAGACAGCCCAATGCTGTACATCCCGGAAGTGTACTCTGACTATTGCAGTCAGAACATGATGGTGATGGAGCGCATTTACGGTATTCCCGTTTCAGATGTCACCTCGCTTGAGAAGAACGGCACCAATATGAAGCTGCTGGCCGAACGCGGTGTTCAGGTCTTCTTTACTCAGGTATTCCGCGACAGCTTTTTCCATGCGGATATGCACCCTGGGAACATTTTCGTGAGTTATGAGCATCCCGAAAACCCGAAATACATTGGTATTGATTGTGGGATTGTGGGTTCTTTAAACAAAGAAGATAAGCGTTATCTTGCTGAAAACTTCATCGCGTTCTTTAACCGCGACTACCGTAAAGTTGCTGAACTGCATGTGGATTCTGGCTGGGTTCCGCCGGATACCAACGTAGAAGAGTTTGAATTTGCCATTCGTACCGTGTGCGAGCCGATTTTCGAAAAACCGCTGGCGGAGATTTCCTTTGGCCATGTGCTGTTAAATCTGTTCAACACAGCGCGCCGATTCAATATGGAAGTTCAGCCTCAACTGGTATTGCTACAGAAGACTCTGCTGTACGTTGAAGGTGTCGGACGACAGCTCTACCCGCAGTTAGATTTGTGGAAAACGGCCAAGCCTTTCCTCGAATCCTGGATCAAAGATCAGGTCGGTATTCCGGCGCTTGTTAGGGCATTTAAAGAAAAAGCACCGTTCTGGGTCGAAAAAATGCCAGAAATACCTGAACTGGTGTATGACAGTTTGCGCCAGGGCAAATATTTACAGCACAGTGTTGATAAGATTGCCCGCGAGCTTCACGCGAATCATGTACGTCAGGGACAATCCCGTTATTTATTGGGCATTGGTGCAACATTATTGCTCAGTGGAACATTCCTGCTGGTAAGCCGTCCTGAGTGGGGGCTTATGCCGGGCTGGTTAATGGCCGGCGGTGTCTTAGCCTGGTTGATCGGCTGGCGCAAAATGCGCTGAATTTTTCATCGCCCTAGGCAGGTCGTGTAACGTATACTACGGCCTTATTAATTCATCATCTATGACAGAGGAACATGTATGGGTGGTATCAGTATTTGGCAGTTGTTGATCATTGCCGTCATCGTTGTACTGCTATTTGGCACCAAGAAACTCGGCTCCATCGGTTCCGATCTTGGCGCGTCGATTAAAGGCTTCAAAAAAGCAATGGGTGATGATGAGCCAAAGCAAGATAAAACCAGCCAGGACGCTGATTTTACTGCTAAATCCATTACCGATAAGCAGGGCGAAGTGAAAAAAGAAGACGCCAAAAGCCAAGATAAAGAGCAGGTATAATCCGTGTTTGATATCGGTTTTAGCGAACTGTTATTGGTGTTCGTGATCGGCCTCATCGTCCTGGGGCCGCAACGTTTACCTGTAGCGGTAAAAACGGTTGCTGGCTGGGTTCGTGCTTTGCGTTCCCTGGCAACTACTGTTCAGAATGAACTGACCCAGGAGCTTAAGCTTCAGGAGTTTCAGGACAGCCTGAAGAAAGTAGAGAAAGCGAGCCTGACAAATCTGACCCCGGAGTTGAAAGCCTCAATGGATGAGCTGCGTGAAGCGGCAGAGTCGATGAAGCGTTCTTACAGTGTGCACGATCCTGAGAAAGAGAGCGATGAAGCGCACACTATCCATAATCCGGTGGTGAAAGAAGCTGAAGCGCAGCGAGAAGGGGTCACCCCTGCTGCCGCTGAAAACCAGGCCAGTTCGCCGGAGCAAAAACCGGAATCCACGGGTGCTAAAACGCCAGAGCCAACGGAAAACACTTCCGCTACGTTAATGGATGCAGAAAAGAAAGCTGTCGCACCTGTTGCCGAATCCTCCCCCTCGTCGAGTGATAAACCGTAAACATGGCTGTAGAAGATACCCAACCGCTCATCACGCATCTTATTGAGCTGCGTAAGCGACTCCTGAACTGCATCATTGCGGTAATCGTGATCTTTCTGGCGTTGGTTTACTTTGCCAACGACATTTACCATATGGTCGCGGCGCCGTTGATTAAACAGATGCCGCAGGGTGCAACGATGATCGCCACCGATGTGGCTTCGCCGTTCTTTACCCCAATCAAGTTGACCTTCATGGTATCGCTGATCCTGTCAGCGCCAGTGATCCTCTACCAGGTGTGGGCATTTATTGCGCCAGCGTTGTATAAACATGAACGTCGTCTGGTTGTTCCGCTGCTGGTCTCCAGTTCGTTGTTGTTCTACATCGGCATGGCATTCGCCTATTTTGTTGTCTTCCCGTTAGCGTTTGGTTTTCTGGCCAACACGGCTCCGCAAGGCGTGCAGGTATCAACGGACATTGCCAGCTATCTCAGCTTTGTAATGGCGCTATTTATGGCTTTCGGTGTCTCTTTTGAGGTGCCTGTCGCCATCGTGCTGCTATGCTGGATGGGCATTACGACGCCAGATGATTTACGCAAAAAACGTCCTTATGTTGTGGTGGGTGCTTTTGTCGTCGGGATGCTACTGACTCCGCCAGACGTCTTCTCGCAAACGTTGTTGGCGATACCGATGTACTGCCTGTTCGAGGTGGGTGTTTTCTTCTCTCGTTTCTATGTCGGTAAGCGACGTACGCGAGATGAGGACAACGAGGCTGAAGAAGCAAAAGAAGCCGAAGCCACCGAGAAAACTGAAGAATAAATTCAACCGCCCGTCAGGGCGGTTTTCATATGGGAGGAAGCATGTTTGATATTGGCGTTAATTTAACCAGTTCACAATTTGCGAAAGACCGGGATGAGGTCGTGGCGCGCGCCTTTGCTGCGGGCGTAAACGGTATGCTTCTGACCGGCACAAACCTTCACGAAAGCCAGCAGGCGTTAAAGCTGGCGCAGCATTATCCGCAGTGCTGGTCCACGGCTGGCGTGCACCCGCATGACAGCAGCCAATGGCAATCCTCAACGGAAGACGAGATTATCACGCTGGCAAACCAGTCGAAGGTAGTCGCTATTGGTGAGTGCGGCCTGGATTTCAATCGCAATTTCTCCACGCCGCAGGAGCAGGAACGTGCTTTTGAAGCGCAACTACGCATTGCTGCTGAACTGCAGATGCCGATTTTCATGCATTGTCGGGATGCGCATGCGCGTTTTCTGACGTTGCTGGAGCCGTGGCTGGACAGCCTCCCAGGCGCGGTGCTGCACTGTTTCACTGGTTCGCGCCAGGAGATGCAGGACTGCGTGGACCGAGGGCTTTATATCGGTATCACCGGGTGGGTCTGTGATGAACGCCGGGGGATGGAACTGCGGGAGCTGCTGCCGTTTATTCCGGTGGAAAGACTGCTGATAGAAACCGATGCACCTTATCTACTCCCTCGCGACTTAACGCCTAAACCGACGTCACGTCGCAATGAACCGGCGCACCTGCCGCATATTCTTGAGCGAATTGCTCACTGGCGTGGGGAAGATCCTCAATGGCTGTCAGCAACCATTGATACCAACGTCAGAACGCTGTTCGAAGTGACCTTCTAAACGACTTATATTTTTCGAAAACCGGTATTTTTCACGCTCTGCTTAATCTCTTTATTCAAGAGGTTAAGCAGCAGCATGGAACGCGCTTCGCCATCCGGTTCAGTGAAGATCGCTTTCAGTCCCTCAAACGCCCCTTCAGTAATAATCACGCTGTCCCCTGGCTGAGGGGTTTGCGGGTCAACAATACCTTCAGGCTTGTAGATAGAAAGCTGGTGAATTACGGGGGATGGGACGGTCGCAGGCGTCGCTCCAAAACGAACGAAATGGCTGACACCACGTGTGGCGTTGATCGTGGTGGTGTGGATCACTTCCGGGTCGAACTCGACAAACATGTAATTAGGGAATAGTGGTTCACTGACTGTGGTACGTTTACCGCGCACCATTTTTTCCAGGGTGATCATAGGCGTCAGGCAGTTCACCGCCTGTCTTTCCAGGTGTTCCTGGGCTCGCTGAAGTTGCCCACGTTTGCAGTACAGTAAATACCAGGATTGCATAATAACTCTTATTCGCTTGTTCTGAGCGCTAGCATAGCAAAAGCCATGAGTTAAGTTAATTATACCCGCCTCAAAGCAGGCTGAAACCCAACGGGTATATACTCCCAGGGCTTATATGTATCGCCAGAGTTCACGCTAATTTAACAAAAATACAGCATCACAATGATGAACGCCGTATAATGAAGCGCTTACGAAGAGGCCACAATGGACGCCATGAAATATCACGATTTACGCGACTTCCTGACGCTGCTTGAACAGCAGGGCGAGCTCAAACGCATTTCGCTTGAGGTGGATCCCCACCTGGAAATTACTGAAATTGCCGATCGCACTCTGCGTGCTGGCGGGCCTGCGTTACTGTTTGAGAATCCTAAAGGCTATTCAATGCCGGTGCTGTGTAACCTGTTTGGCACACCGAAGCGTGTTGCGATGGGGATGGGGCAGGAAGATGTCTCGGCACTACGGGAAGTCGGTAAACTGTTGGCGTTTTTGAAAGAGCCGGAGCCACCGAAAGGATTCCGCGATCTGTTTGATAAGCTGCCGCAGTTTAAGCAGGTGCTGAACATGCCGACTAAGCGGTTGCGCGGTGCGCCTTGTCAGCAAAAAATCTACTCCGGTGATGACGTCGATTTAAACCGTATTCCGATTATGACCTGTTGGCCGGAAGATGCCGCACCGCTGATTACCTGGGGGCTAACCGTAACGCGTGGCCCACATAAAGAGCGGCAGAATCTGGGTATTTATCGCCAGCAGCTGATTGGCAAAAACAAGCTCATTATGCGCTGGCTGTCCCACCGCGGCGGCGCACTCGATTACCAGGAGTGGTGTGCGGCGCATCCTGGCGAACGCTTCCCGGTTTCGGTGGCGTTGGGGGCAGATCCTGCGACCATTCTGGGGGCCGTGACGCCCGTCCCTGATACATTATCCGAGTACGCATTTGCCGGGCTGTTACGTGGCACCAAGACCGAAGTGGTCAAATGTATTTCCAACGATCTGGAAGTGCCCGCCAGTGCTGAAATCGTGCTGGAAGGGTATATCGAACCGGGTGAGCTGGCCCCGGAAGGACCGTATGGCGATCATACCGGTTACTACAACGAAGTAGATAGCTTTCCGGTCTTTACCGTCACGCACATTACCCAGCGTGAAGAGGCGATTTATCACTCTACTTATACCGGACGTCCGCCTGATGAGCCCGCGGTGCTTGGCGTGGCGCTGAACGAAGTTTTCGTTCCTATTCTGCAAAAGCAGTTCCCGGAAATCGTCGATTTTTACCTGCCTCCGGAAGGCTGTTCATATCGTCTGGCCGTGGTGACGATGAAAAAACAGTACGCTGGTCATGCCAAACGCGTCATGATGGGTGTTTGGTCGTTTTTGCGCCAGTTTATGTACACCAAATTTGTTATTGTCTGCGATGATGATGTCAATGCACGCGACTGGAATGATGTGATTTGGGCAATTACTACCCGTATGGACCCGGCTCGGGATACGGTACTGGTAGAGAATACGCCAATTGATTACCTGGACTTTGCCTCGCCGGTTTCCGGCCTGGGTTCAAAAATGGGGCTGGATGCCACAAATAAATGGCCGGGCGAAACCCAACGCGAATGGGGACGCCCGATTAAAAAAGATCCTGAAGTAACTGCGCGTATTGACGCAATTTGGGATGAACTGGCCATCTTTAATGACGGCAAAAGCGCCTGAGGCGCGATCATTTTGCCTATTGATCCGACAGAGAGAGCGCATGACAACCTTAAGCTGTAAAGTGACCTCGGTAGAAGCTATCACTGATACCGTATATCGCGTTCGTTTAGTGCCAGACGCGGCGTTTTCCTTTCGTGCTGGCCAGTATTTAATGGTCGTGATGGACGAAAGGGATAAGCGTCCGTTCTCCATGGCATCCACGCCGGACGAGCAAGGATTCATTGAGCTGCACGTTGGCGCCTCTGAGCTAAATCTTTATGCCATGGCTGTGATGGACCGCATTCTGAAAGACCGGGAAATCAAGGTCGACATTCCGCATGGCGAAGCCTGGCTGCGTGATGAAGACGAGCGCCCGCTGATCCTGATTGCCGGTGGTACAGGGTTCTCTTACGTGCGTTCCATTCTGCTTACTGCGCTGGCGCGTAATCCAAACCGTGATATCACCATTTACTGGGGTGGGCGCGAAGAGAAGCATCTCTACGATCTCTCCGAACTGGAAGCGTTGTCTGTTAATCACCCGAATCTGCGCGTTGAGCCAGTGGTGGAACAGCCAGAAGACGGCTGGCGTGGTCGTACGGGAACCGTGTTACCGGCGGTATTGCAGGATTACGGTACCCTGGCTGAGCACGATATCTACATTGCCGGTCGTTTTGAAATGGCCAAAATCGCGCGCGATCTGTTCTGTAATGAACGCAGTGCGCGTGAAGATCGCCTGTTTGGCGACGCTTTCGCGTTCATTTAAGCGCTGTGCGCCGGAGCCCTTCCGGCGCATCCATCAATCATCTGTCTTCCAACTAGCAGGGCGCAGGCCCGGCGTCATTGCCTCTCTTTCTCATCATAATTATTTTTTAGTAAACATAATATGTCCGTCACTCAAACATAAATTGAGTTTTTGTGACAGCTCTCCATGTGTTTAGTAAACAAAATAGGCAAGCTAAACCGCATCACATTGTGAGATGCAAACGAGGAAAAACCATGAGGCTCGGACTGGATATCGGCGGGACTAAAATCGAAGCGGTGGTGATTGATAACGCGGGTGAAATTGTTTACCGCGAACGATGTGCGACACCAAAGCAGCGTTACGGTGATTTTTTCCAGGCCGTGACGGAGATGATAGCCAGGGCTATGCAGGCCATTAATCAGCCTTTATCGGTTGGCATCGGGGTGCCAGGTGCGGTGGATAGCGAAGGTTTGATTAAGAATTCCAACATTCTGGTGCTGAATCAGCAGGCCTTTGCGCAAGATCTCGAGCGTGCATTAGGAATGCCAGTGCCCGTTACCAATGATGCCAACTGCTTTACCCTGTCAGAAGCGATGGACGGTAGTGGGCGTGGGCATAGCGTGGTATTTGGCGTGATCCTCGGTACCGGATGCGGCGGTGGTCTATGCATCGAGAACCGGTTGATCTCCGGCCCTAACGCCTGTGCTGGAGAGTGGGGGCATAATGCCTTGCCGCGCTACCACGGATCTCGGGACGGGGCTGAAGTGACATGCTATTGCGGACAGTTGAACTGTATTGAGAGCTTTATTTCGGGTAGTGGCCTGGAGCGCCAGTATATGAATCACACCGCGCAACATATGGGTGTGCCACAAATTATGCAACGGGTAGCATCGGGTGATGCAGACGCCTGTTTGTTGTGGGAACGCTATTGCGATCAACTGGCTCGCGCGTTGGCGAGTGTGGTGAATATGCTCGATCCCGATGTTATCGTGCTGGGGGGCGGGGTATCCAATATCAATTTACTGTACTCAGGCTTACAGGCGCGAGTGGCGCAGTACGTGTTTGGTAAACAGTGCCGCACACCGATCGTTCAGGCCCGCCACGGCGACAGCAGCGGCGTACGCGGCGCAGCCTGGCTGGGGGCACAACAAGCCATAGTAAATCCATGAGAGTGAAATGACGAAACCTGTACGTATCAGAGACATTGCCGACGCTTGTGGCGTCTCGGTTGGCGCTGTTTCCCGCGCGCTAAAAGGGCAACCGGGGCTGCGTGAAGAGACCCGACAGCGCATTATTTCAGTGGCGCAGCAGCAGGGTTATGATTTTTCACGCCTGCGCGCAGACAAAATCAAACGTGTCCTGTTTTTACTGCATCGCCAGCACAATATCAGCCGAGCTTTACCGTTTTACTCTCAACTGCTGCTGGGGATAGAAGATCTGTGTCGCGAAAAGGGGGTTGCGCTGAGCTTTCTCTCTATAGGTCCAGGCGATGCAGTGAGTGAGCAGGTAATGCTGCACCAGCCTGATGCGCTAATCTGCGCGGGATTTTTTGAACCTGAGTTGCTTGGGCTGCTACAACAGATGAAATTGCCGCTGGTGCTGGTGGATCTCTGGGCGCCTGGACTGCCTTGCGTGAATCCTGACAATACCCTGGGCGGCTATCTGGCCACGCAACATCTGATTGCGCAAGGCCGCAGCCGCATTGCTTTTCTTGCCAGTACGCTCGCGCACTACAGCATCCGTCAGCGTGAAAAGGGCTACCGTCAGGCATTGTATGAAGCCCGTTTGCTAATGCCGCCAGAGTATGACGTCGTTGCGCCGCCGCTGCTGGATACCGAGCAATCTCTGGTGGATGCGGTTAATGAGCTACTCAGACTGCCAGAGCCGCCCGATGCCATTTTTGCCTATAACGACGCGGCAGCGATGGTTGTTCAGCAGGTGTGTGCGCAGCAGGGTATACGTATCCCGGAAGATCTTGCGCTGGTGGGATTTGATGATATCGATGCTGCGGCCTGGTCACATCCGCCGCTGACTACCATTGCGGTTGATAAAAAACAGCTGGGGCGTGAAGCGCTGCGTTTACTGCTGGAAGAAAATCAGGAAGAGAATCTGCTGCTGCCGGTGCAGTTAGTGGTGCGTGGTAGTTCAGGGAAATAAAAAACCCGCCCCTGACAGGCGGGAAGAACGGCAACTAAACTTTCTCTCTTCGCCATTGGCACCATAACTGTGTTGGCTTCGCTCATTCACCCGAATCACTTACTATACGTAAGCTCATCGGGATTCATTCGCTTGCCGCCTTGTTCTGGCACCAATGGCTTTGAGATAACATTTCGTAGGCCGGGCAAGCGAAGCGCCCCCGGCATGCTTTGATTAAACTCGCTCAAATACCGTTGCGATACCCTGACCTAACCCGATACACATCGTCGCCAGACCAAACTGCACGTCTTTGCGTTCCATCAGGTTGAGCAGGGTGGTGCTGATACGCGCCCCAGAACAGCCCAGCGGGTGACCCAAGGCGATCGCCCCGCCATTGAGGTTGATCTTCTCATCGATCTGCTCCATCAGCCCCAGATCTTTAATACACGGCAAGATCTGAGCGGCAAAGGCTTCGTTCATCTCAAACAAGCCGATGTCGCTGGTGGAGAGCCCCGCTTTTTTCAGCGCCAGCTTTGAGGCCGGAACCGGGCCGTAACCCATGATTGACGGATCGCAGCCGACAACAGCCATCGAACGAATACGGGCACGCGGCGTCAGACCCAGCTGACGGGCGCGGCTTTCGCTCATTACCAGCATCGCCGCTGCGCCGTCGGAGAGCGCTGAGGAGGTACCGGCAGTCACCGTTCCGTTCACCGGATCGAACGCCGGGCGCAGGGTGGAGAGCGCTTCAACGGTCGTTTCCGGGCGGATCACTTCATCGTAGTTAAACTGCTTCAGCACGCCGTCGGCATCATGACCGCCGGTCGGGATGATTTCGTTTTTAAAAGCGCCAGACTGTGTTGCAGCCCAGGCGCGAGCGTGTGAACGTGCGGCGAAAGCGTCCTGCATTTCACGGCTGATGCCGTGCATGCGGGAGAGCATTTCCGCGGTCAGGCCCATCATCCCTGCGGCTTTCGCCACGTTGCGGCTCATACCCGGGTGGAAATCAACGCCGTGGCTCATTGGCACATGGCCCATATGCTCAACGCCGCCAATCAGGCACGCCTGAGCATCACCAGTCATGATCATGCGTGCCGCATCGTGCAGCGCCTGCATGGACGAACCGCACAGGCGATTGACCGTGACGGCCGGAACGGAGTGCGGAACTTCCGCTAGCAGCGCGGCATTACGGGCGATATTGAAACCCTGCTCCAGCGTTTGTTGCACACAGCCCCAGTAAATGTCATCAAGCGCGGTTGGCTCCAGCGCCGGATTACGCGCCAGCAGGCTACGCATTAAATGTGCAGAGAGATCTTCTGCCCGCACGTTCCGAAACGCGCCCCCTTTCGAACGGCCCATCGGGGTACGGATCGCATCAACAATTACAACCTGTTCCATTGTGACTCCTTAAGCCGTTTTCAGGCTGCCAACCGGGCGGGCTGGCTCAACCTGGGGATAATACGGTTCGTTATGGCGCGCTTTATCACGCAGACCGGCCGGAACTTCATACAGCGGACCAAGGTGCTGATACTGCTGAGCCATATCGAGATACTTCGCGCTGCCGAGCGTATCCAGCCAGCGGAACGCACCGCCGTGGAACGGAGGGAAGCCCAGGCCATACACCAGCGCCATATCGGCTTCTGCCGGGCTGGCGATAATGCCTTCTTCCAGACAACGCACTACTTCGTTGACCATAGGGATCATCATGCGGGCGATAATCTCTTCATCGCTGAAGTCGCGTTTCGGCTGGCTGACCTCTGCCAGCAGATCGTCAACGGTGGTATCTTCTTCTTTCTTCGGTTTGCCCTTGTTGTCTTCTTTATAACGCCAGAATCCGAGACCGTTTTTCTGCCCGAAACGGTTAGCATCAAACAGGGCGTCTATCGCATCGCGATAATCTTTCTGCATACGCTGAGGGAAGCCTGCGGACATCACCGCCTGCGCGTGGTGCGCGGTATCAATACCTACCACGTCCAGCAGATAAGCCGGGCCCATCGGCCAACCAAACTGTTTTTCCATCACTTTGTCGACTTTGCGGAAATCCGCCCCGTCGCGCAGCAGCTGACTGAAACCGGCAAAATAGGGGAACAGCACGCGGTTAACGAAGAAACCAGGGCAGTCATTAACCACAATCGGCGTTTTGCCCATCTGGCTTGCCCAGGCGACAACCTTAGCGATGGTTTCATCCGAGCTTTTCTCGCCGCGAATGATCTCAACCAGCGGCATACGGTGCACCGGGTTAAAGAAGTGCATCCCACAGAAGTTTTCCGGACGCTTAAGCGCGCTGGCCAGTTCGTTGATTGGGATGGTGGAAGTATTCGAAGCCAGTACGGTGTCCGGGCGAACCTGATCTTCGGTTTCCGCCAGTACCGCTTTTTTCACTTTTGGGTTTTCTACGACCGCTTCAACTACCACGTCCACGCGTTCGAAACCGCTATAGTCGAGGGTGGGATGAATGGTGGAAATAACGCCCGCCATTTTCAGACCGTCAATTTTGCCGCGCTCCAGCTGTTTGTTCAGTAGCTTGGCCGCTTCGGTCATGCCCAGCGTTAATGATTTGTCGTTGATATCTTTCATGACAACCGGCACGCCTTTCCAGGCCGACTGGTAAGCGATGCCGCCGCCCATAATGCCTGCGCCCAGCACAGCCGCTTGCTTTGGCGCTTCAACATTTTTGGTGAGCTTTTTGGCTTTGGCTTTCACGAACTGATCGTTAAGGAAAATTCCAACCAGTGCGCGGGCTTCATTGGTGTGCGCCAGTGGAACAAAGCTTTTATTTTCCAGATTCAGCGCTTCTTCACGGCCAAAACGGGCCGCTGCTTCAATGGTTTTTACCGCGGTAATCGGTGCGGGATAATGCTTACCTGCCGTCTGCGCCACCATACCTTTGGCGATGGTAAAGCTCATTGCCGCTTCAATTTTGCTGAGTTTCAACGGTTCCAGCTTCGGCTGACGTTTGGCTTTCCAGTCGAGGTCGCCGTTAATCGCCTGACGTAATACCGCGATCGCGCCATCAAGCAGTTTGTCTTGCTTCACTACGCCATCGACCAGACCGATTTTTAGCGCCTGCTCAGCACCCACATCTTTACCCGCAGCAATAATTTCCAGCGCGCTGTCCGCACCCAGCATACGTGGCATACGCACGGAGCCGCCAAAGCCTGGCATAATGCCCAGCTTGGTTTCTGGCAGGCCGATGCGCAGGTCCGGCGTAGCCAGACGATAATCGGTCGCCAGGACACACTCGCAGCCACCGCCCAGCGCATAGCCGTTAACCGCTGAGAGAGTCGGAACAGGCAGATCTTCCAGGCGATTAAACACGCTGTTGGCAAAATGCAGCCACTGGCTCAGTTGCTCTTCAGGCACGAGGAACAGTGAAAGGAATTCGGTGATGTCGGCACCAACAATAAAGGCTGCTTTGTTAGAACGCAGCAGCAGCCCTTTTAAATTCGGTTGTTTTTCCAGCACGTCAAGCGCATGGCCCAGGCTGGCAACGGTGGCCGTGTCGAGTTTATTGACTGAACCTGGGGCATCGAACACCAGTTCGGCGATGCCATCTTCCAGCCAGTCGAGGTACAGGGTGTCGCCTTTGTAAAGCATGTCAGTCTCCTGAATCCGCAAGGTGATCTGGTCATACCAGATGAATCGAAGTGTGTGTTTTATGTTAATAAAATGCAAATGAATGATTAAAGAAATGACGATTTGATCACGCTCGGTAGAAATCACGCACTCACAAAACGATGTGCTAAGATGCGGACACTTGAGGTCAAAAAAACAGAAGGATAGAAAATGGAATCACTGGCCGCACTCTATAAAAATCATATCGTTACCCTACAAGAACGGACGCGCGACGCGCTGGAGCGCTTCAAGCTGGATGCGTTACTTATTCACTCAGGAGAACTTGTTAACGTCTTTCTCGACGATCATCCCTATCCGTTTAAGGTCAATCCGCAATTCAAAGCCTGGGTGCCTGTAACGCAGGTTCCTAACTGCTGGTTGCTGGTGGATGGCGTGAATAAGCCGAAATTGTGGTTCTACCTGCCGGTCGATTACTGGCACAACGTTGAGCCGCTGCCGACCTCTTTCTGGACGGAAGAAATTGAGATCATCGCGCTGCCAAAAGCTGATGGTATCGGTAGCCAACTGCCTGCTGCTCGCGGCAATATCGGTTACATCGGTCCGGTTCCGGAACGCGCGCTGCAACTGGATATCGCGGCCAGCAATATCAACCCGAAAGGGGTTATTGACTACCTGCATTATTATCGTGCTTACAAAACAGATTACGAACTGGCCTGTATGCGCGAAGCACAGAAAATGGCGGTGAATGGACACCGTGCCGCGGAAGAAGCGTTCCGTTCCGGGATGAGCGAGTTTGACATCAACCTCGCTTACCTGACTGCTACCGGTCATCGCGACACCGACGTGCCGTACAGCAACATCGTGGCGCTTAACGAGCATGCTTCGGTTCTGCATTACACCAGGCTGGATCATCAGGCTCCGTCTGAAATCCGCAGTTTCCTGCTGGACGCCGGTGCGGAATACAACGGCTATGCAGCAGACCTGACGCGTACGTGGTCGGCGAAAAGCGACAACGACTATGCGCATCTGGTGAAGGATGTGAATGACGAGCAACTGGCGCTGATTGCCACTATGAAAGCGGGCACCAGCTACGTGGATTATCACATTCAGTTCCATCAGCGCATCGCGAAGCTGCTGCGTAAGCATCAAATCATCACCGATATGAGTGAAGAGGCGATGGTGGAAAACGATCTTACCGGGCCGTTTATGCCGCATGGCATTGGTCACCCGCTGGGCCTGCAGGTACACGATGTCGCTGGCTTTATGCAGGATGACAGCGGTACGCATCTGGCCGCGCCGTCGAAGTATCCTTACCTGCGTTGCACCCGCGTGCTGCAACCGGGCATGGTCCTGACCATCGAACCGGGCATCTACTTCATTGAATCGCTGTTGGCGCCGTGGCGTGAAGGGCAGTTCAGCAAACACTTCAACTGGCAGAAAATTGAAGCCCTGAAACCGTTCGGCGGTATTCGTATTGAAGATAACGTGGTGGTCCACGAGAACAATATCGAAAACATGACACGGGATTTAAAACTGGCGTAATGGACAGTTGGTTAATCCCTGCGGCGCCGGTAAGCGTCGTTGAAGAGATCAAAAAAAGCCGCTTCATTACGCTGCTCGCCCATACGGACGGCGTAGACGCGGCGAAAGCGTTTGTTGAGTCAGTCAAAATGGAACACCCGGACGCCCGCCACCACTGTGTGGCGTGGGTGGCGGGCGCGCCCAATGACTCGCAGCAGCTGGGATTTTCAGACGATGGCGAACCGGCTGGTACGGCAGGCAAACCGATGCTCGCGCAGCTGATGGGGAGTGGCATCGGTGAGATTACCGCGGTGGTGGTGCGCTACTACGGCGGTATCCTTCTGGGTACGGGTGGGCTAGTGAAAGCCTACGGTGGCGGCGTGAATCAGGCGTTGCGTCAGTTAACGACGCAGCGCAAGACGCCATTAACCGAATATACTTTGCAGTGTGAGTACGGTCAGCTGGCAGGCATTGAAGCTTTGCTGGGGCAGTTTGACGGTAAAGTTGTTGCCAGTGATTACCAGGCTTTTGTTCGGCTCAGGGTGGCGCTTCCTTATGCCAAAGTGGATGAATTTTCGGCAAAACTGGCGGATTTTAGTCGTGGTTCATTGCAATTGTTAGCGATTGAAGAATAATCCCCACCTCATTTTAAAGAACTAAGGAAGCGGCAGAGATGCATTTTCGCGCCATCACCCGAATCGTTGGACTACTGGTCATCTTATTCTCGGGGACAATGATTATCCCCGGACTGGTAGCGCTCATCTACCGCGATGGGGCAGGGCGTGCGTTTACTCAAACTTTCTTCGTTGCTCTGGCGATCGGCTCCATGCTGTGGTGGCCAAACCGTAAAGAGAAGGGCGAGCTGAAATCGCGCGAAGGGTTTCTGATTGTCGTTTTGTTCTGGACCGTGCTGGGTAGCGTGGGTGCGCTACCGTTCATCTTTGCGGAAAGCCCTAACCTCACGATAACCGACGCTTTTTTTGAATCCTTCTCCGGATTAACCACCACGGGGGCGACAACGCTGGTGGGGCTGGATTCATTGCCACACGCTATCCTCTTTTATCGACAGATGCTGCAATGGTTCGGCGGGATGGGGATCATCGTGCTGGCGGTGGCTATTCTGCCTATTCTTGGCGTCGGTGGGATGCAGCTCTACCGGGCAGAAATGCCGGGCCCGCTGAAAGATAACAAAATGCGTCCGCGTATTGCCGAAACGGCGAAAACGCTGTGGCTTATCTATGTATTGCTGACGGTGGCGTGTGCGCTGGCGCTATGGTTTGCCGGGATGCCCGCGTTTGACGCTATTGGGCACAGCTTTGCTACGATAGCCATCGGCGGCTTTTCCACACACGATGCCAGCGTGGGGTATTTCGACAGTCCCACGATTAACACCATTATTGCTATCTTCTTGCTGATCTCCGGTTGTAACTATGGTCTGCACTTCTCTTTACTCAGCGGTCGCAGCCTGAAGGTCTACTGGCGCGATCCAGAATTCCGCATGTTCATTGGGGTGCAGCTGACGCTGGTGGCTGTCTGTACGCTGGTGCTGTGGATACACAATACCTACGGTTCGGCACTCACGACCATCAACCAGGCTTTTTTTCAGGTGGTATCAATGGCGACGACCGCCGGATTCACTACGGACAGTATTGCCCGCTGGCCGTTGTTCCTGCCGGTGCTATTGCTGTGTTCTGCTTTTATTGGCGGCTGTGCCGGGTCGACGGGCGGCGGCTTGAAGGTGATTCGAATCCTGTTGCTGTTTAAGCAGGGTAACCGCGAATTGAAACGACTGGTCCACCCGAATGCGGTTTACAGTATCAAGCTGGGTAACCGTGCTTTGCCGGAGCGAATCCTTGAAGCTGTGTGGGGATTCTTCTCTGCCTATGCGCTGGTCTTTATTATCAGTATGCTGGCGATTATTGCGACCGGTGTTGATGACTTCTCCGCGTTTGCCTCTGTTGTGGCGACGCTGAATAACCTGGGGCCAGGGCTGGGGGTTGTCGCCGACAACTTTGCCAGTATGAACCCCGTGGCGAAGTGGATCCTGATTGCCAATATGCTGTTTGGTCGTCTGGAGGTCTTTACCCTGCTGGTACTCTTTACCCCTACTTTCTGGCGTGAATAATGGAGTAACACGTGAAAACACTGATTCTTTTTTCTTCCCGGGACGGACAAACGCGTGAAATCGCCGAGTATCTGGCTTCTGAACTCAAAGAGCTGGGCGTTTGGGCGGATGTCGTTAATTTGCATCGTACCGCGGAGCCTGACTGGCAAAATTATGACAGCGTGGTGATTGGCGCCTCGATTCGTTATGGTCATTACCATGCAGCTTTTCAGGAGTTTGTGAAAAAGCATGCCACGCGGCTGAACGCGATGCCGAGTGCCTTCTACTCCGTAAACCTGGTTGCCCGTAAACCGGAGAAACGCACGCCGCAAACTAACAGCTATGCGCGTAAGTTCCTGATGAGTTCGCCGTGGCGGCCTGATCGCAGTGCGGTTATTGCTGGCGCTTTGCTGTATCCCCGCTATCGCTGGTATGACCGCGTTATGATCCAACTGATAATGAAGATGTCAGGCGGTGAAACAGATACCAATAAAGAAGTGGTGTATACCGATTGGGAACAGGTCGCGGATTTCGCGCGGGAAATCGCCCAATTAACCCACAAAACGTTGTCAAAATAAGCACAAAGAATAAAAAATACGCACTCGGAAGATTATTTTAAATTTCCCCTTGTCAGCCTGAAATAACTCCCTATAATGCGCCTCCACTGACACGGAACAACGGATTACAAACCGCCGGGTCAGCGGGGTTCCACTGAGAATCTCGCAGAGAAAAGCAAAAATAAATGCTTGACTCTGAATGAGGAAAACGTAATATACGGGACCTCGCGACAGAGCGCTAAAGCGCGTCGCAACTGCTCTTTAACAATTTATCAGACAATCTGTGTGGGCACTCGAAGATACGGATTCTTAACGTCGCAAGACGAAAAATGAATACCAAGTCTCTGAGTGAACACGTAATTCATTACGAAGTTTAATTCACGAGCATCAAACTTAAATTGAAGAGTTTGATCATGGCTCAGATTGAACGCTGGCGGCAGGCCTAACACATGCAAGTCGAACGGTAGCACAGAGGAGCTTGCTCCTTGGGTGACGAGTGGCGGACGGGTGAGTAATGTCTGGGAAACTGCCCGATGGAGGGGGATAACTACTGGAAACGGTAGCTAATACCGCATAACGTCGCAAGACCAAAGAGGGGGACCTTCGGGCCTCTTGCCATCGGATGTGCCCAGATGGGATTAGCTAGTAGGTGGGGTAACGGCTCACCTAGGCGACGATCCCTAGCTGGTCTGAGAGGATGACCAGCCACACTGGAACTGAGACACGGTCCAGACTCCTACGGGAGGCAGCAGTGGGGAATATTGCACAATGGGCGCAAGCCTGATGCAGCCATGCCGCGTGTATGAAGAAGGCCTTCGGGTTGTAAAGTACTTTCAGCGAGGAGGAAGGTGTTGTGGTTAATAACCGCAGCAATTGACGTTACTCGCAGAAGAAGCACCGGCTAACTCCGTGCCAGCAGCCGCGGTAATACGGAGGGTGCAAGCGTTAATCGGAATTACTGGGCGTAAAGCGCACGCAGGCGGTCTGTCAAGTCGGATGTGAAATCCCCGGGCTCAACCTGGGAACTGCATCCGAAACTGGCAGGCTAGAGTCTTGTAGAGGGGGGTAGAATTCCAGGTGTAGCGGTGAAATGCGTAGAGATCTGGAGGAATACCGGTGGCGAAGGCGGCCCCCTGGACAAAGACTGACGCTCAGGTGCGAAAGCGTGGGGAGCAAACAGGATTAGATACCCTGGTAGTCCACGCCGTAAACGATGTCGACTTGGAGGTTGTGCCCTTGAGGCGTGGCTTCCGGAGCTAACGCGTTAAGTCGACCGCCTGGGGAGTACGGCCGCAAGGTTAAAACTCAAATGAATTGACGGGGGCCCGCACAAGCGGTGGAGCATGTGGTTTAATTCGATGCAACGCGAAGAACCTTACCTACTCTTGACATCCAGAGAACTTAGCAGAGATGCTTTGGTGCCTTCGGGAACTCTGAGACAGGTGCTGCATGGCTGTCGTCAGCTCGTGTTGTGAAATGTTGGGTTAAGTCCCGCAACGAGCGCAACCCTTATCCTTTGTTGCCAGCGATTCGGTCGGGAACTCAAAGGAGACTGCCAGTGATAAACTGGAGGAAGGTGGGGATGACGTCAAGTCATCATGGCCCTTACGAGTAGGGCTACACACGTGCTACAATGGCATATACAAAGAGAAGCGACCTCGCGAGAGCAAGCGGACCTCATAAAGTATGTCGTAGTCCGGATTGGAGTCTGCAACTCGACTCCATGAAGTCGGAATCGCTAGTAATCGTGGATCAGAATGCCACGGTGAATACGTTCCCGGGCCTTGTACACACCGCCCGTCACACCATGGGAGTGGGTTGCAAAAGAAGTAGGTAGCTTAACCTTCGGGAGGGCGCTTACCACTTTGTGATTCATGACTGGGGTGAAGTCGTAACAAGGTAACCGTAGGGGAACCTGCGGTTGGATCACCTCCTTACCTTAAAGAAACGTTCTTTGTAGTGCTCACACAGATTGTCTGATGAAAATTAGCAGTAAGAAAATCTCTGCAGGCTTGTAGCTCAGGTGGTTAGAGCGCACCCCTGATAAGGGTGAGGTCGGTGGTTCAAGTCCACTCAGGCCTACCAAATTTCTGCTGATGCTGCGTTGCGGCGACGCTCACATACTTCAGTATGCTTCGCGTCACCACGCCTTGCCTCAACAGAAATTAAGGTTAAACGAGATTTAACTACGATGGGGCTATAGCTCAGCTGGGAGAGCGCCTGCTTTGCACGCAGGAGGTCTGCGGTTCGATCCCGCATAGCTCCACCATCCTTTACTGCAAAAACACAAGAAAACTTCAGAGTGTACCTGAAAAGGTTCACTGCGAAGTTTTGCTCTTTAAAAATCTGGATCAAGCTGAAAATTGAAACGACACACTGTTTCATTTCTCCGTAAACAAGAAATGAAAAGCGGTGTGTCCGAGTCTCTCAAATTTTCGCAACACTGAAGTGTTTTACGAAACATCTTCGGGTTGTGAGGTTAAGCGACTAAGCGTACACGGTGGATGCCCTGGCAGTCAGAGGCGATGAAGGACGTGCTAATCTGCGATAAGCGTCGGTAAGGTGATATGAACCGTTATAACCGGCGATTTCCGAATGGGGAAACCCAGTGTGATTCGTCACACTATCATTACGTGAATACATAGCGTAATGAAGCGAACCGGGGGAACTGAAACATCTAAGTACCCCGAGGAAAAGAAATCAACCGAGATTCCCCCAGTAGCGGCGAGCGAACGGGGAGCAGCCCAGAGTCTGAATCAGCATGTGTGGTAGTGGAACGGTCTGGAAAGTCCGGCGATACAGGGTGATAGCCCCGTACACAAAAGTGCATGTGTTGTGAACTCGAAGAGTAGGGCGGGACACGTGGTATCCTGTCTGAATATGGGGGGACCATCCTCCAAGGCTAAATACTCCTGACTGACCGATAGTGAACCAGTACCGTGAGGGAAAGGCGAAAAGAACCCCGGCGAGGGGAGTGAAAAAGAACCTGAAACCGTGTACGTACAAGCAGTGGGAGCCTCTTTATGGGGTGACTGCGTACCTTTTGTATAATGGGTCAGCGACTTATATTCTGTAGCAAGGTTAACCGAATAGGGGAGCCGAAGGGAAACCGAGTCTTAACTGGGCGTTAAGTTGCAGGGTATAGACCCGAAACCCGGTGATCTAGCCATGGGCAGGTTGAAGGTTGGGTAACACTAACTGGAGGACCGAACCGACTAATGTTGAAAAATTAGCGGATGACTTGTGGCTGGGGGTGAAAGGCCAATCAAACCGGGAGATAGCTGGTTCTCCCCGAAAGCTATTTAGGTAGCGCCTCGTGAACTCATCTTCGGGGGTAGAGCACTGTTTCGGCTAGGGGGTCATCCCGACTTACCAACCCGATGCAAACTGCGAATACCGAAGAATGTTATCACGGGAGACACACGGCGGGTGCTAACGTCCGTCGTGAAGAGGGAAACAACCCAGACCGCCAGCTAAGGTCCCAAAGTCATGGTTAAGTGGGAAACGATGTGGGAAGGCACAGACAGCCAGGATGTTGGCTTAGAAGCAGCCATCATTTAAAGAAAGCGTAATAGCTCACTGGTCGAGTCGGCCTGCGCGGAAGATGTAACGGGGCTAAACCATGCACCGAAGCTGCGGCAGCGACACTATGTGTTGTTGGGTAGGGGAGCGTTCTGTAAGCCGTTGAAGGTGTGCTGTGAGGCATGCTGGAGGTATCAGAAGTGCGAATGCTGACATAAGTAACGATAATGCGGGTGAAAAACCCGCACGCCGGAAGACCAAGGGTTCCTGTCCAACGTTAATCGGGGCAGGGTGAGTCGACCCCTAAGGCGAGGCCGAAAGGCGTAGTCGATGGGAAACAGGTTAATATTCCTGTACTTGGTGTTACTGCGAGGGGGGGACGGAGAAGGCTATGTTAGCCGGGCGACGGTTGTCCCGGTTTAAGCATGTAGGCGGAGATTCCAGGTAAATCCGGAGTCTTGTTAACGCTGAGGTGTGATGACGAGGCACTACGGTGCTGAAGTAACAAATGCCCTGCTTCCAGGAAAAGCCTCTAAGCATCAGGTAACACGAAATCGTACCCCAAACCGACACAGGTGGTCAGGTAGAGAATACCAAGGCGCTTGAGAGAACTCGGGTGAAGGAACTAGGCAAAATGGTGCCGTAACTTCGGGAGAAGGCACGCTGATATGTAGGTGAAGTGATTTACTCATGGAGCTGAAATCAGTCGAAGATACCAGCTGGCTGCAACTGTTTATTAAAAACACAGCACTGTGCAAACACGAAAGTGGACGTATACGGTGTGACGCCTGCCCGGTGCCGGAAGGTTAATTGATGGGGTTATCCGTAAGGAGAAGCTCTTGATCGAAGCCCCGGTAAACGGCGGCCGTAACTATAACGGTCCTAAGGTAGCGAAATTCCTTGTCGGGTAAGTTCCGACCTGCACGAATGGCGTAATGATGGCCAGGCTGTCTCCACCCGAGACTCAGTGAAATTGAACTCGCTGTGAAGATGCAGTGTACCCGCGGCAAGACGGAAAGACCCCGTGAACCTTTACTATAGCTTGACACTGAACACTGGTCCTTGATGTGTAGGATAGGTGGGAGGCTTTGAAGTGTGGACGCCAGTCTGCATGGAGCCAACCTTGAAATACCACCCTTTAATGGCTGGTGTTCTAACGTAGACCCGTAATCCGGGTTGCGGACAGTGTCTGGTGGGTAGTTTGACTGGGGCGGTCTCCTCCTAAAGAGTAACGGAGGAGCACGAAGGTTAGCTAATCCTGGTCGGACATCAGGAGGTTAGTGCAAAGGCATAAGCTAGCTTGACTGCGAGAGTGACGGCTCGAGCAGGTGCGAAAGCAGGTCTTAGTGATCCGGTGGTTCTGAATGGAAGGGCCATCGCTCAACGGATAAAAGGTACTCCGGGGATAACAGGCTGATACCGCCCAAGAGTTCATATCGACGGCGGTGTTTGGCACCTCGATGTCGGCTCATCACATCCTGGGGCTGAAGTAGGTCCCAAGGGTATGGCTGTTCGCCATTTAAAGTGGTACGCGAGCTGGGTTTAGAACGTCGTGAGACAGTTCGGTCCCTATCTGCCGTGGGCGCTGGAGAATTGAGGGGGGCTGCTCCTAGTACGAGAGGACCGGAGTGGACGCATCACTGGTGTTCGGGTTGTCATGCCAATGGCATTGCCCGGTAGCTAAATGCGGAAGAGATAAGTGCTGAAAGCATCTAAGCACGAAACTTGCCCCGAGATGAGTTCTCCCTGACCCTTTAAGGGTCCTGAAGGAACGTTGAAGACGACGACGTTGATAGGTCGGGTGTGTAAGCGTAGCGATACGTTGAGCTAACCGATACTAATGAACCGTGAGGCTTAACCTTACAACGCCGAAGATGTTTTGGCGAAAGAGACACGATATTCAGCTTGATTACAGATTACATCGACATGCGAAAAGCGTGTTGATAAACAGAATTTGCCTGGCGGCTGTAGCGCGGTGGTCCCACCTGACCCCATGCCGAACTCAGAAGTGAAACGCCGTAGCGCCGATGGTAGTGTGGGGTCTCCCCATGCGAGAGTAGGGAACTGCCAGGCATCAAACAAGTGAAGAAGCCCATCCTGCCGGATGGGCTTTTTTGCGTCTGCAGGGAGTGAGAACTGCCGGATATGACCTCCCGCCTTATCCGGCCTACAAAGGCGTATCACGACACAGCAGCTATCTTCTTATCCATTGCGTAACAAAATCGGCAACTTGCTGTATATCGTTGATATCTAAAAATGGAACATCCACCGCAAGCGGAATATCACTGGCAACCGCGATAACATAGTTGTCTAACGCCAGGTCCTCTGGACTGTGCCCGCAACCGTCGCGAAAAAGAACGATCTTAGCAACAGGTTCATGCTTAAAGCCCTCAACCAACACCATATCCAGTGTAGAAGCATCCATCCTGCTTACCAGGTATGCTAAATCCAGTTCAGGCTCTTCCGGGGTTTCTACCATTAATGCCCAACGCTGCTGGCTGGCGACCAGGGTTTGCGCTGCACCGGCTTTGCGTAGCTCATAGCTATCTTTGCCGGGCTTATCAACATCCATATTGTGATGAGTATGCTTAATCAATCCGGGACGAATGCCTCTGGCACGTAGCTCCGGGATCAATTTTTTAAGCAGCGTAGTTTTTCCCGTTCCGCTCCATGCTGCTATAGCGAGTAATGGGATCATGATTTGTCCTGCCATTTTGCAAGTTCTTCAGGGGTGTTCACGTTCACGAACGCATCTTTATGATCGCTGAAATCGACAGCATGACCGCCAGCCTGGCGCATAAAGACCATAACGCGTCTTTCACCGGACTGAAGATAATCCTGTAGCAAGGGTTGCATGGTGCGGTGCATTAGCGCAATGGTCGGATGATCTCTTTCGCCATCATGCACCCAGACAACCGGTGCAGCTTTGCGCTGCTCCTTCAAACGTTTGACCAGATCGTGAGGAATATAGGGCATATCGCACGGGCAGAACAGAAACCACTCCCCCGTTTGCTGCAGGAATACCGATAGCATCCCGGCCAGTGGGCCAGGGAAACCGGCCAATGAATCAGGGATAACTTTCAGGCCGCTTTGTTGGTAAATATCCCGGTGGCGATTGGCATTAACCACCACGGTTTCGACCTGTAAAGCGAGGGTATCGGCTACGTGCCGCCAAAGAGGTTTACCGTCCAGCTCAAGCAGACCTTTATCGGTTCCGCCCATCCGTCTGGCCTTACCGCCTGCCAGCACAACCCCTGTTATTGCACTATCCAGAATCACTGATATCGCCTCTTTTAATGTGGGATTGACCCTGCTAACGTATCTGTATTGAGCCTAAGGAGCACAACCATGAAATGTAAACGTCTGAATGAAGTTATTGAACTCCTCCAGCCGGCCTGGCAGAAGGAACCCGATCTTAACCTGATGCAATTTTTACAGAAACTGGCGCAAGAGTCAGGTTTTGACGGCGAACTGGCGGATTTAACTGATGACATTCTGATCTATCACCTGAAAATGCGTGACTCGGCGAAAGACGCCGTCATCCCAGGTATTCAGAAAGATTATGAAGAAGATTTTAAAACCGCACTACTCCGCGCACGTGGCGTCATTAAAGAGTAAAAGCTTGTAATCGCCACCACCGAAAGCGCTGCGAAATGATATCCTGAATCATTCGTAGTATTTTCCGGATGATGGGATGAACGACAACGCTTTTAATTTCCAGACGCTACACCCGGATACCATCATGGATGCACTGTTTGAGCAGGGGATCCGGGTGGACTCCGGGCTTACCCCGCTTAACAGCTATGAAAACCGTGTCTATCAATTCCAGGACGAAGACCGTCGACGCTTTGTCGTTAAGTTTTATCGCCCTGAACGTTGGTCTGTCGATCAGATCCAGGAAGAGCACCAGTTTGCTCTGGAACTGGTAAGCGATGAAGTCCCGGTAGCTGCACCGCTGATACTAAGCGGCCAAACGCTGTTAAGCCATCAGGGTTTCCATTATGCGATCTTCCCCAGCGTCGGCGGGCGGCAGTTTGAGGCCGACAATATCGATCAGATGGAGGCGGTGGGGCGCTATCTGGGACGTATGCATCAGACCGGATGCAAGCGTACTTTTGCCTTTCGCCCGACGATTGGCCTTGAAGAATACCTGACTGAGCCGCGTAAGCTTTTTGAACACGCACAGTTGATCCCATCAGGGCAAAAAGCGGCTTTCCTGAAGGCAACGGATGCGCTTATCGCGGTCGTAACCGAACGCTGGCATGCACGTTTTACCACGCTACGTCTGCACGGTGATTGTCATGCCGGTAATATTCTGTGGCGCGATGGTCCGATGTTTGTCGATTTAGATGATGCCCGCAATGGCCCGGCTGTTCAGGATTTATGGATGCTCCTCAATGGCGATAAAGCTGAACAACGCATGCAGCTTGAAACCATTATCGAGGCTTATGAAGAGTTTAGTGAGTTCGACACCTCTGAAATCGGACTGATAGAACCTTTACGCGCTATGCGTTTAGTTTATTATCTTGCCTGGCTAATTCGACGTTGGGCTGACCCTGCGTTTCCAAAAAACTTCCCGTGGTTAACCGGGGAAGATTACTGGCATCGTCAGACCGCGACCTTTATTGAGCAGGCAAAAATTCTGCAAGAGCCCCCCTTACAATTAACGCCAATGTATTAATCGGAGAAATTTGAACATGAAAAAATTATGGCTGGCGCTGGCTGGTATGGTTTTAGCTTTTAGCGCATCTGCAGCGCAGTTCCAGGATGGCAAACAATACATCACTCTGGAAAAGCCTGTTGCGGGTGAACCGCAAGTGTTGGAGTTCTTCTCCTTCTACTGCCCGCACTGCTATCAGTTTGAAGAAGTTCTTCACGTCTCTGATAACGTGAAGAAAAAACTGCCTGAAGGCACCAAGATGACCAAGTACCACGTCGAGTTTCTGGGGCCTTTGGGCAAAGATCTGACGCAAGCTTGGGCCGTTGCTATGGCGCTGGGCGTTGAAGATCAAGTAACCGTTCCGTTGTTTGAAGGTGTTCAGAAAACCCAGACCGTTCAGTCTGTAGCTGATATCCGTAAAGTGTTTGTCGACGCGGGTATTAAAGGTGAAGACTATGATGCGGCATGGAACAGCTTCGTGGTGAAATCACTCGTGGCGCAGCAGGAAAAAGCGGCGGCTGATTTACAGCTGCAGGGCGTTCCGGCAATGTTCGTGAATGGCAAATATCAGGTAAATCCGCAGGGCATGGATACCAGCAGCATGGATATCTTTGTACAACAGTATGCGGATACTGTGAAGTATCTGGTTGGTCAGAAGTAAAAGCAAAAGCCGGTCACTTGTGCTGACCGGCTTTTTCATTTGAAGCTTTAATCGCGTCGAGCTGCGCGTCTTTCTCACTCCACAGCGTATTAAGCCATAGCTGAAACCGACGCTTGAATCCCTTATCGTTCACGTAATCACCGTGCAACCCTTCATGAATTGGCTCCAGATTTACCCGCACGACAATACGCGTTAGCTTACCGCTCAGCATATCGTAGAACGGTCGGCTGCTATTTTCCGGATAGCACAACGTGACGTTCAACATTTTATCGAACTGTGACCCCAGTACGTTCAATGCCATCGCAATACCGGCCGCCTTTGGAGGGAGCAAGTTTTGATAAGGAGAGCGGGTTTGCTCACATTTCTCTTTGGTAAAACGTGAACCTTCGACAAAATTCACAATAGTTGTCGGGTGTACGCGAAACTTCTCGCAGGAACGACGCGTTGTTTCGACATCTTTACCGCGCCGTTCTGGATGACGGAGCAGGTAGCCTCGCGAATAGCGTTTCATAAACGGCATATCCAGTGCCCAGCAGGCCAGGCCAATAAAGGGCACCCAGGCCAGTTGTTGCTTGAGGAAATATTTATTCATGGGGATGTGCTTACGGAACAGAACGCAAAGCACAACGATGTCAGCCCAGCTGTAATGGTTACAAATGAGCAGATACCAGTTTTTCTTGCTAAGACCTTCCAGTCCCTCGACATCCCACTTCAGTCGCGGATTGAGGTGTAGCAGTAGCGCCAGACCTTCACACCAGCAGTACATCATGAAATTACAGAAGACAGAAACCTTGCGCCAGACAACGGGAACGGGCAAAAGGAGTTTTACAACTCCGGCAAGGATGATCGGCACAGAACAAAAAATCGTGACCAATATGGTCAATACGATACTCAGCAACAGCGTTATCGCAGCGAGTATTCTCGTCATAATTAAATTATTCAAAAGGTTAGCCATAGATAGTGCGCTAAAGAGGCGCAAGGGGCTGATTTTATCAGAAAACGAACCAAATGATGGATCTTCCCTGAATAGAAAAAAAGGGAATATCTATCCACATCAGGATATAAGCTGTATAAATGGAATAAAATGCTACGTATTTATTTAAGTGTCTGAAATATATGTATAAATAAAATGATGTGTTAATTTTATTGCTATATTTAAAGAGCTGAAAATTATTTATTCACAAAGTTATCCACAGTCTTCTTTGCGATCAAAGCAGAAGATCTACAAAAGTTTTTCGACAAATGCGGCGAAAAACTCATGTTTTCATCCTGTCTGTGGCATCCTTTACCCATAATCTGATAAACAGGCACGGACATTATGGTTCAGATCCCAGAAAACCCACTTATCCTTGTAGATGGCTCCTCTTACCTGTATCGCGCATACCATGCGTTCCCGCCGCTGACCAACAGTGCAGGAGAACCTACTGGCGCGATGTATGGTGTCCTCAACATGCTGCGTAGCTTGATTCTGCAATATCAGCCGACCCATGCTGCGGTGGTATTCGACGCTAAGGGTAAAACCTTCCGTGATGAGTTATTCGAACACTACAAGTCACACCGCCCACCCATGCCGGACGATCTGCGTGCGCAGATTGAGCCTCTGCATGCGATGGTAAAAGCGATGGGGTTGCCACTGCTGGCCGTTTCGGGCGTGGAAGCAGACGATGTCATTGGTACGCTGGCGCGGGAAGCAGAGAAGGTGGGGCGTCCGGTGCTGATTAGCACTGGTGATAAAGATATGGCTCAGTTGGTGACGCCGAATATCACCCTGATCAACACCATGACCAATACGATCCTCGGCCCGGATGAAGTGGTGAATAAATATGGTGTTCCACCAGAACTGATCATCGATTTCCTGGCGCTGATGGGGGATTCCTCAGATAACATCCCAGGCGTTCCTGGCGTAGGTGAAAAAACCGCGCAGGCTCTGCTGCAGGGGCTGGGGGGGCTGGATACCCTCTATGCTGAATCAGACAAAATCGCGGGGCTGACTTTCCGTGGTGCGAAAACTATGGCGGGCAAACTTGAGCAGAATAAAGAGGTAGCGTACCTCTCTTATCAATTAGCTACCATCAAAACGGATGTTGAACTGGAGTTGACCTGCGAGCAGTTGGAAGTACGTCAGCCGGCAGCGGATGAACTACTTGGCCTGTTTAAACAGTATGAATTCAAGCGTTGGGTTACTGACGTTGAAGCGGGTAAATGGCTACAGGCGAAAGGAACGAAGCCGGCGGCAAAACCACAGGAAACTATCGCCGTCGATGAAACGCCTGAGGGGCCGGCCACGGTTCTCTCGTATGATAACTATGTGACAATTCTGGATGAAGCGACTCTGGAAGAGTGGATTGCGAAGCTGAAAAAAGCGCCTGTCTTTGCCTTCGATACTGAAACTGACAGCCTGGACAACATCTCTGCGAATCTGGTTGGCCTGTCTTTTGCCATTGAACCGGGTGTGGCTGCATATGTTCCTGTTGCCCACGATTACCTGGACGCCCCCGATCAGATCGCTCGCGACCGCGCGCTGGCATTGCTGAAGCCGCTGCTGGAAGATGAGAACGCGCATAAAGTCGGGCAAAACCTGAAGTATGATCGCGGTATCCTGGCGAACTATGGCATCGAACTGCGTGGTATCACCTTTGACACCATGCTCGAATCCTACATTCTTAACAGCGTCGCTGGCCGACACGATATGGACAGCCTGTCGGACCGCTGGCTGAAACATAAAACCATCACCTTTGAAGAGATCGCCGGAAAGGGCAAAAACCAGCTGACCTTTAACCAGATAGCGCTGGAAGAAGCCGGACGTTACGCTGCGGAAGACGCCGACGTTACGCTACAGCTCCATCTCAAAATGTGGCCAGAATTGCAGCAGCATAAAGGACCGCTGAACGTCTTTGAAAATATCGATATGCCGCTGGTTCCTGTTTTGTCTCGCGTTGAGCGCAATGGTGTGAAAATCGATCCGGCTGTTCTGCACAAACATTCAGAAGAGCTGACGCTGCGTTTGAACGAGCTGGAGCAAAAAGCGCACGAGATCGCCGGAGAAGCGTTTAACCTCTCTTCCACCAAGCAACTGCAAACTATCCTGTTTGAAAAGCAGGGTATTAAGCCGCTGAAGAAAACCCCTGGCGGCGCGCCATCAACGTCGGAAGAGGTACTGGAAGAGCTCGCGCTCGATTACCCATTGCCGAAAGTGATCCTGGAATATCGCGGCTTAGCAAAACTGAAGTCGACCTATACGGATAAGCTTCCGTTGATGATTAACAAGAAAACCGGGCGCGTTCACACCTCCTATCACCAGGCGGTGACCGCTACCGGGCGCTTATCATCTACGGATCCAAACCTGCAGAACATCCCGGTACGTAATGACGAAGGTCGTCGTATTCGTCAGGCGTTTATTGCGCCAGAAGACTACGTGATTGTCTCCGCCGACTACTCACAGATTGAGCTGCGTATCATGGCGCATCTCTCGCGTGATAAAGGTCTGCTTACCGCATTTGCCGAAGGGAAAGATATTCACCGCGCAACGGCGGCGGAAGTCTTTGGCTTACCGCTGGATTCCGTGACTGGTGAACAACGCCGCAGCGCGAAAGCCATCAACTTCGGTTTGATCTACGGGATGAGTGCCTTTGGTTTGGCGCGCCAGTTGAATATTCCACGTAGAGAAGCACAGAAGTACATGGACCTCTACTTCGAACGCTACCCTGGCGTGCTGGAATATATGGAACGCACCCGTGCACAGGCAAAAGAGCAAGGTTATGTCGAAACGCTGGAAGGGCGTCGTCTCTATTTACCGGATATTAAATCCAGTAATGGCGCTCGTCGCGCTGGTGCAGAGCGCGCGGCAATTAACGCCCCGATGCAGGGTACTGCCGCAGACATTATCAAACGAGCCATGATTGCGGTGGACGGGTGGCTGCAAACCGAGCAACCACGTGTGCGCATGATCATGCAGGTACACGATGAACTGGTGTTTGAAGTGCATAAAGATGACCTCGAAAGCGTCTCTAAAAAGATCCATCAACTGATGGAAAACGAGACCCAGATTGATGTGCCGTTGCTGGTGGAAGTCGGTAGTGGCGAAAACTGGGATCAGGCGCACTAAGGGTTTACTGAATAACGCCCCTTTTTCGTAACTAAGCAACATAAGATAGAACTTTTTGTGATGTCCATTAGAATTCCCTATGTAAGGAATGAAAAAAAATTACAAAAAGTGCTTTCTGAGCTGCTCAAAAAAGAGTAAAGTTATTCACGTAGGGTACAGAGGTAAGATGTTCTATCTTTCAGACCTTTTACTTCACGTAATCGGATTTGGCTGAATATTTTAGCCGCCCCAGTCAGTAATGACTGGGGCGTTTTTTATTGTGCGAAAGAAAAGTTTCGTACAGGCTGTAGGCCGGATAAGACGCGCAGCGGCGCTATCCGGCATATCGGTGGGTTACTCCCCGTCCTGCATCTCTTCAATCGGCGCCAGTTCACTAAACCAGCTATCCAGCTTCTGCCGAAGTTTGTCCACGCCTAGTTTTTTCAGTGATGAAAATGCTTCTACCTGTACATCACCGTTAAATGCCAGTACGGCTTCACGTACCATATTCAACTGGGCTTTGCGCGCACCGCTGGCCAGCTTGTCTGCTTTAGTCAGCAGTACCAGAACCTGAACGTTGCTCTCAACCGCCCACAGGATCATCTGCTGGTCGAGGTCTTTTAGTGGGTGACGAATATCCATCAATACCACCAGACCTTGCAGGCTCTGACGTTTTTCCAGATATTCAGCCAGCGCGCGCTGCCATTTGCGCTTCATCTCTTCCGGAACTTCGGCATAACCGTATCCTGGCAAATCGACCAGGCGTTTGCCGTCAACGACTTCAAACAAGTTGATGAGCTGAGTACGACCCGGCGTTTTAGATGTACGCGCCAGACTCTTTTGATTCGTCAGGGTATTTAGCGCACTGGATTTGCCTGCGTTGGAACGGCCAGCAAAAGCCACTTCGATACCGGTATCGGAAGGTAAGTGGCGAATATCAGGCGCACTCATCACAAAGTGCGTCTGTTGATAATTCAAGTTAGTCAAAGCAGTCCTCTCCATCAATCAGGGCTTTGCAGCGATTATACCTGAACCCCAGCAAAAGGCTGGTTTTTCGACGCGTAGGCTATGTAAGTAAAAACCTCGCACTTTGTGAGACATTGCCGATAGTTTCTATACGAGATGACAGAGTAAAAAATGACGTAACTAAAATAAATCATATAGTTAAGATAAGGCACTATTCTTAAAGTCCGAAATTGTTACCCAGGTTACTTGTACGTTTAAACCAAAGCGGTAAAGTAGCGCCCATAGCGAGGAAGCTGACAGGATAGTCGACTCAGGATGAGGGTCAGGAGCGCCAGGAGGCGAAGACACAGGATTGTCAGGGAGACAAACGTCTGGAGACGTTAGTAAAAGGAAATGGAAACAACACGGAATGTTTCAGGCTAAGGGAAAAACAGGGTGTGTTGATAGCCAACAAGGATTGTAGAGCCCGTAAGGGTTGAGAGTCAGGAAAAAAGGCGACAGATTACTCTGTCGCCTTTTTTCTTTATTTCTGCTAGATTCCGGCGCAATTATATACTGAATAAAACAGCCAAAGACGAATCATGATGAAACCAACTTCTACACCACGCGGTAAAGGTCCTGCAAAAGCGCGTCGTAAAACACGCGAAGAAATTAATCAGGAAGCTCGCGACCGTAAGCGCCAGAAAAAACACCGTGGTCATGCGGCGGGTAGCCGTGCGTCCGGTAGCGAAGGCGCATCTGGTGGCGGAAACCAAAATAAGCAAAAAGATCCTCGTATTGGCAGCAAAAACCCCATTCCATTGGGCGTGACCGAAAAAGTCACCAAACAGCACAAACCGAAGAGTGAGAAACCTATGCTTTCACCACAGGCTGAGTTGGATTTACTGGAAACGGATGAGCGCCTGGATGCGCTGCTGGAGCGTCTTGAAGCAGGAGAAACCCTGAGCGCGGAAGATCAGACCTGGGTTGATGCCAAGCTGGACCGCATCGATGAGCTGATGCAAAAGCTGGGTCTTTCTTACGATGACGAGGAAGAAGAGGAAGAGGAAGAAAAGCAGGAAGACATGATGCGTCTGCTGAAAGGCGGCAACTAACGGTTTTACACCGTGGGTCTTCCCGTCCTGCTTATAACCCTTCCGGTTATATGTTATCTGGTGTGGTTATTCGTTAAACTACAGCGGTTGTCGCGGCGACAGAAGTGGCTGCGCAACCGGCTTATCACCCGCACTGGGGTTAAGCCGGTACGCCGTACCCGCCAGAGACGCCATCGGAAGGAGTGAGCATGTCAGAGCAGTTAATAGACTGGGACCTGGCCCTGATCCAGAAATATAACTATTCCGGGCCACGATATACCTCGTACCCGACCGCGCTGGAGTTTTCTGAAGACTACGGCACAGAAGCATTTCTAAAGGCCGTGGCGCGTTATCCTGAGCGTCCGCTCTCGCTGTACGTTCACATCCCGTTCTGCCACAAACTGTGCTACTTCTGTGGCTGCAACAAGATTGTGACTCGCCAGCAGCATAAAGCAGATCAATATCTCGATGCCCTGGAACAAGAAATTATCCATCGCGCACCGCTGTTCGCCGGACGCCATGTCAGCCAGCTGCACTGGGGCGGCGGCACGCCAACGTATCTGAATAAAGCGCAAATCAGCCGTTTGATGTCACTGCTGCGTGGCAATTTCAACTTTAACGACGATGCCGAAATCTCGATCGAAGTGGATCCGCGTGAAATCGAGCTGGATGTCCTTGATCATTTACGCGCTGAAGGTTTTAACCGTTTGAGCATGGGAGTGCAGGACTTCAACAAAGAAGTCCAGCGCCTGGTGAACCGTGAGCAGGATGAGGAGTTTATCTTTGCGCTGCTGAATCATGCGCGGGAGATTGGCTTTACCTCAACGAATATCGATCTGATTTATGGCCTGCCAAAACAGACGCCAGAGAGCTTCGCCTTTACCCTGAAACGCGTGGCTGAGCTGAATCCAGACCGTCTGAGCGTCTTTAACTACGCGCACCTGCCGACGCTGTTTGCTGCCCAGCGCAAGATTAAAGATGCCGACCTGCCCAGCGCGCAGCAGAAGCTGGATATCCTGCAGGAGACCATCTCTTCACTGACCGAAACTGGCTATCAGTTCATTGGCATGGATCACTTTGCCCGCCCGGATGACGAACTGGCCATTGCTCAACGCGAGGGCGTTTTGCATCGCAATTTCCAGGGCTATACCACCCAGGGGGATACCGATCTGCTGGGGATGGGCGTATCGGCCATCAGTATGATTGGCGACAACTACGCGCAGAATCAGAAAGAGCTGAAGCACTATTACCAGCAGGTAGACGAGCAGGGGAATGCGCTGTGGCGCGGAATTGCCCTGACCCGCGACGACTGCATTCGTCGGGATGTTATTAAGCTCCTGATCTGCAATTTCCGCCTCGACTATGCCGCCGTGGAACAGCAATGGGGTCTGAACTTCGCTGACTATTTTGCCGAAGACCTGAAACTGCTGGCGCCGCTGGCGAAAGATGGGCTGGTGGATGTGGATGAGAAGGGGATTCAGGTTACGTCGAAGGGGCGTCTGCTGATTCGTAATATTTGCATGTGCTTCGATGCATATCTGCGCCAAAAAGCGCGTTTGCAGCAGTTCTCGCGCGTTATTTAGCCGGGTTGCCCGGTGGCGCTTCGCTTACCGGGCCTACGAAATCTCAATACGTAGGTCGGGTAAGCGAAGCGCCACCCGACAAACCCGCTAGCTGAACAGCCCAACCAGCGCCGCACACAGCACGGCGGCAACCGCAGTTTGTGGCGTATGGCTTTCAACCGCACCGCTCGATAGCAGATTTATCATTGATTCCAGCATGATGACTTCCCCCCGTTTGCCGGGCACGATCATACTTAACTCATCGGAACAGTAAAGCGCAAAATAGCAGCAATTTGCGCTCAATTATCAATCTTTACACAGTGACCGATCGTCACTCCATTCCGAGTTCTTTTAACTTTCGCGTCAAGGTATTACGGCCCCAACCGAGCAGCCGTGCCGCTTCCTGTTTATGCCCCTGGGTATGGCGTAGCGCGGTGGTCAACAGCGTGCGCTCCATCTCCGGTTGAGCCTCTGAAAGCAGGTTTTGATGACCGGAACGTAATGCCCGATCCGCCCACTGTGCCAACAGGGTTGCCCAGCTGTCTGGCTGCATATGGGACGGTGCGTCAGGCACGGTGGTTTCAAACAGTTCGGTCGGTAAGTCCTGAATGAGTACTTCCTGTCCGGCGGCCATTACGGTTAACCAGCGACAGGTATTCTCAAGCTGACGCACGTTTCCCGGCCATGACAGACGGGTGAGCGCCGCCTCGGTTTCAGTGTGTAATTGCTTGGCTTCTACTCCGAGTTCGCGGGCGGCCTCCTGCAGGAAATGACGCGCCAGGCGTGGGATATCTTCCCGACGTTCGCGCAGTGGCGGCAGATGCACCCGGATGACGTTCAGGCGATGGAATAAGTCCTCACGGAATTTGCCTTCCTGCACCCGCAGTTCCAGGTTCTGGTGCGTGGCGGCGATAATACGTACGTCCACCTTCACAGGCGCATAACCGCCAACGCGGTAAAACTGTCCATCGGCTAATACGCGCAATAAACGTGTCTGCACGTCCAGCGGCATATCGCCAATTTCATCGAGGAACAGCGTGCCGCCGTCTGCCTGTTCAAAGCGCCCCTGACGAATCGTATTCGCCCCGGTAAACGCCCCTTTTTCATGGCCAAACAGCTCAGACTCGATCAAATCTTTCGGAATAGCAGCCATGTTCAGCGCGATAAACGGTGCTTTGACGCGCGGACTATGACGGTGCAACGCATGGGCGACCAGCTCTTTACCGGTCCCGGACTCTCCGTTAATCAATACGCTGATTGAAGAACGGGACAGGCGACCAATAATGCGAAAGACGTCTTGCATTGCCGGTGCTTCGCCGATGATGTCGGTTGTTGGGCCGTTGATTTGAATATTACGCGGCTGCTGCTGTTCCTGATAATGGCTGATGGCGCGTTCGACCAGCGCCACGGCTTCATCAATATCAAAAGGTTTGGGCAGATAATCAAACGCCCCTTGCTGGTAGGCGCTGACGGCAGCATCCAGATCGGAGTGTGCGGTCATTATGATGACCGGAAGCATCGGATGCCGCTGTTTGATCTGTTTTAACAGCGTCAGGCCGTCCATGCCTGGCATACGGATATCCGACAGCAGTACGTCCGGCGTTTTGCTGGCCAGCGCGTCCAGTACCTCTTTACCACTCTCAAATGTAGTGCAGCTTAGTCCTGCCCCTGCGAGCGCACGTTCAAGCACCCAACGGATGGAACTATCGTCATCAACTACCCAGACTATTCCTCGTTGCATAAACGTCACCTTTATTTCCTGATAGGCAGGTAAACCGAGAACTCGGTATGACCCGGCCAACTGGTAAATTCAATTTTGCCGGAATGTTGATCAATCAAATTACGGGCGATGGATAATCCAAGGCCGGTACCGCCTTCGCGACCGCTGACCATTGGGTAGAACAGCGTGTCCTGCAAATGCGAGGGAATTCCCGGGCCGTTATCCTCAACATCAATCCGCGCCGCCAGGCGATAACGCATACCGTGCAGCGTGAGCTGAAACGCGGTGCGGGTACGCAGAATAATCTCGCCGCCTTCCGGTCCCAGCGCCTGCAAAGCATTGCGCACGATGTTCAGCAAAACCTGCTCGATCTGGTCCGGGTCGTGCAGTAATTCAGGCAGACTCGGGTCGTAATCACGAATCAGCGTGACGTTTTCCGGCAGCTCCATCGAGACCAGCGCCACCACGCGCTCCGCCACTTTGTGAATACTTTCTGTGACGTGCATTCCCGGCTGTTGCGGTCCCAGCAGACGGTCGACCAGATTACGCAGGCGGTCGGCCTGCTCAATAATTACTTTGGTATATTCGGTCAGCGCCGGGTCCGGAAGCGCTTTACTGAGTAGTTGCGCCGCGCCGCGTAATCCACCCAGCGGGTTTTTAATTTCGTGCGCCAGGCCGCGCACCAGATCGCGGGCAGCAATCTGCTGGGCGTGCTGGAGTTGTTCCTGGCTCAGACGGCGCTGGTTATCCATTGGCGCCATCTCCAGCAGGATAAGGCCATCAGGCAGCCTCTGAGCGGTCACAGAGAGGATGTGTGAGTGGCTATCTATCACCAGCGTCACTTCGTTATCCGTAAAGCCCTGGCCTGCTTCCAGGCTCTCTCGCATCAGCCCGATGTTTAAGGAGAAATAACTCAACAGATCCGGAAGTGGGGTACCAAACAGTTTGCGGGAGCTTTGGGCGAGCAGCTGTTGTGCCGCCGGGTTGGCGTAATGTACCGCCAGCTCATCGTCGACGAGTAAGATGCTGTTGATTAAAGAATTGAGGATCTGCCCAGCATCGGGCAGCGTGCCGGTTGCCATTCAGCAGTCTCCTGAAAAGTGTTGCACCAATTCAGTGCATTATAGCTTTTTACATCAAAAAAGCGCGAGGAAGCAGGTTGTTAGTGGAGAAAAAAGCCCATCCTGGGATGGGCTAAAAGTTCCACGGCAACTTAAAGACTCTATATTTTTCTTGCTACAGCCGCGTGGGTCGCAACAAGAAATCTACGGAGTATTGGTACTAATTAAACGCTGTAGTACAGCTCAAACTCTACCGGGTGCGGAGTCATACGCACCCGGTCATCTTCTTCGCGACGCAGCGTAATGTACGCATCGATCGCTTCATTGGTGAACACGCCGCCTGCAGTCAGGAACTCGCGGTCCAGATCCAGTTCTTTCAGTGCTTCTTCCAGAGAACCAGCAACCTGTGGGATCTCTTTCGCTTCTTCCGGCGGCAGGTCGTACAGGTTTTTATCCATGGCTTCGCCCGGGTGGATCTTGTTCTTAATACCGTCAAGGCCCGCCATCAGCAGTGCTGCGAAGCACAGGTACGGGTTAGCAGCCGGGTCCGGGAAACGCACTTCGATACGACGCGCTTTCGGAGAAGCCACTACCGGAATACGGATAGAAGCAGAACGGTTACGGGCAGAGTAAGCCAGCATTACCGGCGCTTCGTAGCCTGGGACCAGACGCTTGTAAGAGTTGGTGGTTGGGTTAGCCAGGGCGTTGATCGCTTTAGCGTGTTTGATTACGCCGCCGATGTAGAACAGCGCCTGCTCAGACAGACCCGCATATTTGTCGCCAGAGAACAGGTTTACGCCGTTCTTGGACAGGGACATGTGGCAGTGCATACCGGAACCGTTATCGCCAAACATAGGTTTTGGCATAAAGGTCGCGGTTTTACCGAAACGGTGAGCGACGTTGTGAACCACATATTTGTAGATCTGAATTTCGTCCGCTTTTTTGGTCATGGTGTTAAAGCGGGTCGCGATTTCGTTCTGACCTGCGGTCGCCACTTCGTGGTGATGCGCTTCAACAACCAGGCCCATTTCTTCCATGATCAGACACATGGTAGAACGGATGTCCTGAGAAGAATCTACCGGAGGAACTGGGAAGTAACCGCCTTTCACGCCAGGACGGTGACCTTTGTTACCACCTTCGTATTTGGTGGAAGAGTTCCATGCGCCTTCGATGTCATCGATAGCCACGTGGGAACCGGAAATGGACGCGCCGAAACGGATGTCGTCAAACAGGAAGAACTCTGGCTCAGGCCCGAACAGAACGGTGTCTGCGATGCCGGTAGAACGCAGATACTCTTCAGCGCGTTTAGCGATGGAGCGCGGGTCGCGGTCGTAGCCCTGCAGCGTACCTGGTTCCAGGATATCGCAACGGATGATCAGGGTGGACTCTTCATAGAACGGGTCGATGAGTGCAGTAGACGCATCTGGCATCAGAACCATGTCTGATTCGTTAATGCCTTTCCAGCCACCGATTGAGGAGCCGTCAAACATTTTGCCTTCTTCAAAGAATTCGGCATTTACCTGATGAGCAGGAATAGTGACGTGCTGTTCTTTACCTTTGGTATCAGTGAAGCGTAAATCAACAAACTTCACTTCGTGTTCGTTCAGCATCGTCAAAACGTGTTCAGCGGACATACTTACTCTCCCGGATTGGTCATGGTCGTCGTGGTAACGAAGTCTTCAATTCTGCAAAAAATTGGCCGTGTCGCCGTAAAAAATATAAAGCGAAATCTGTGCCAACTTTTAAATTGCCCCTAAAAGGCGTTATCATGCGCACTATCGTGCAAAGGGGCTGCACCATGAAGGTTGTATTGCACCATTATAGTGCTTTAATGTGAACATTAAGCACCATATTGGTGCAAAGCATGTCAGATTACCCCTTTTAACGCTCCGTGAATGTGATCACAAAGAAACTCTGCAATACTTGTTTGCGGAGGATGTTTGTGATCCTGTTTTGTACTGCGATTAATCCGTGTACAATAACGCGCTATTTCTAAAATGCCTGAGGCAAAGTTGTGATCGAAAATTTGCGTAACATCGCCATCATCGCGCACGTAGACCATGGTAAAACGACCCTGGTAGACAAGCTGCTCCAACAATCCGGTACGTTCGATGCACGTGCTGAAACCCAAGAGCGCGTGATGGACTCCAACGATTTGGAGAAAGAGCGTGGGATTACCATCCTCGCTAAAAACACCGCTATCAAATGGAATGACTACCGTATCAACATCGTTGATACCCCAGGGCACGCCGACTTCGGTGGTGAAGTTGAACGTGTAATGTCCATGGTCGACTCCGTGCTGCTGGTGGTGGATGCAATGGATGGTCCGATGCCGCAGACGCGCTTCGTGACCAAAAAAGCCTTTGCCCATGGCCTGAAGCCAATTGTTGTTATCAACAAAGTTGACCGCCCTGGCGCGCGTCCTGACTGGGTTGTTGATCAGGTATTTGACCTGTTCGTTAACCTCGACGCTACCGACGAGCAGCTGGACTTCCCGATCGTTTACGCTTCCGCGCTGAACGGTATCGCAGGTCTGGATCACGAAGATATGGCTGAAGACATGACTCCGCTGTATCAGACCATCGTTGATCGTGTTCCGGCTCCAAGCGTAGACCTTGATGGCCCGCTGCAGATGCAAATCTCTCAGCTGGACTACAACAACTACGTTGGCGTAATCGGCATCGGCCGTATCAAACGCGGTAAAGTTAAACCGAACCAGCAGATCACTATCATTGATAGCGAAGGCAAAACCCGTAACGGTAAAGTCGGTAAAGTTCTGACCCATCTGGGTCTGGAACGTATCGAGAGTGATATTGCCGAAGCGGGCGATATCATCGCGATCACCGGTCTGGGCGAACTGAACATCTCCGACACCATCTGCGACCCGCAGAACGTCGAAGCGCTGCCGGCTCTGTCCGTTGATGAACCGACCGTAACCATGTTCTTCTGCGTAAACACCTCCCCGTTCTGTGGTAAAGAAGGTAAATATGTTACCTCTCGTCAGATCCTTGACCGCCTGAACAAAGAGCTGGTGCACAACGTTGCGCTGCGCGTCGAAGAAACCGAAGATGCGGATGCGTTCCGTGTATCCGGTCGTGGTGAGCTGCACCTGTCTGTTCTGATCGAGAACATGCGTCGTGAAGGTTTCGAAATGGCGGTTTCCCGTCCGAAAGTAATCTTCCGCGAAATCGACGGCCGTAAACAAGAGCCGTTCGAAAACGTAACGCTGGACGTAGAAGAGCAGCATCAGGGTTCTGTCATGCAGGCTCTGGGTGAGCGTAAAGGCGACCTGAAAAACATGAATCCAGATGGCAAAGGCCGCGTACGTCTTGACTACGTGATCCCAAGCCGTGGTCTGATCGGCTTCCGTTCAGAATTCATGACCATGACTTCCGGTACCGGTCTGCTGTACTCCACCTTCAGCCACTACGACGATGTTCGTGCGGGTGATGTGGGTCAGCGTCAGAACGGCGTACTGATCTCCAACGGCCAGGGTAAAGCAGTTGCGTTCGCACTGTTCAGCCTGCAGGATCGCGGTAAGCTGTTCCTGGGTCACGGTGCTGAAGTTTACGAAGGCCAGATCATCGGTATTCACAGCCGCTCTAACGACCTGACAGTAAACTGCCTGACCGGTAAGAAACTGACCAACATGCGTGCGTCCGGTACTGACGAAGCAACGGTTCTGGTTCCGCCGGTTAAGATGACTCTGGAGCAGGCTCTGGAATTCATCGATGACGACGAACTGGTAGAAGTTACCCCAACCTCTATCCGTATCCGTAAGCGTCACCTGACTGAAAACGATCGTCGCCGTGCAATGCGTGGCGCGAAAGAAGAGTAATTAACGCTCTTTCTCAGGTAAGCATAAAAAAGCCGCTGATTTCAGCGGCTTTTTTTATCATCAGGAGAATTAGAAGAAATACTTTGCCCCAACACGAATCTGGTTTTGTTCGCGATGATAGGGTTCAACATTGCGATCTAACCAGCGTAATTCAAGGTAGGGTAACCAGTGTTCATTGATACGATACTTAAAGGTATTGGTAATTTCCCAGTGATGATCTTTTCCATTGCTGCTATTGAAGTCATTGACTCGTATAAAATAGTGCGGTTCAAAGGTATAGGAAAATTTATCGGTAATGGTAAAGTTCCAGTAGTTGCCTATTTCATAGGTATCATTATTATCCAGCTCACCGTTTAGGTCGGTTGAACTGTAGTTATTATGGTTATATCGATTACGCACGGTAAGATTAAACCACGGTGTAAATTTATAGTTAACATCCAGATAAACAGCACCGCCTGAGCCAATACTCTTATCGTTTATTAACCCTCCAGGCTGGATTGTTAATTTATCTGTTGGTTTAAATAACGGGTACCAACCCTCTATTTCGTTATAGCCGTGTTTTAACTCATCCTTGCGTTGCATAGTGTAGGTATTCGTGAGCATGATACCTGCGCCCATATCGGAGTTATAGCCAACGCGCAGCATGACTTCCATTTGATCGGATGCCAGGTTATATGCTTCGCGGTTTTCTACATAAGCTCCAGCGAAAGCAGAGGTTGATACCACAGAGGTTAAGAGAATTATTGTCGTTAATTTTTTCATGATAAATCCATTTTTTACGCGTAGGGAGGCCGCCATCCATTGGGATGGAATAGGCGGCAATTATTTTTATACGTTTACAGCAGAGGTGTTCTTTTTATTAGTAATAGAGTCCGGTTGAATGTTGTTTTTCTTCCGTTGGCTGATTTCCTCAATAATAAAAGCAAAACGAGTTTCGTTGAGCTTATAAAAGAAGCCCATCGTGAGTGCTGCAATAATTGCAAGTCCGCAAGGCCAGAGGAAAATAAGCTGACGCAAACCGAGCAGTGTGGCATCGCTCTGGACTATATTGGGGATATAACCGATTTGCGTCAGCATGATGCCCGGTAGAAAGCCTGCGAGCGCAGCAGAAATTTTGCGAGAAAAGGTATAACCCGTATACACCGAACCTTCTGCACGGATCCCCGTTTTCCATTCGCCATAATCGACCGTATCCGGAACCAGTGCCCAGTTTAGACTGTTAACAAAAGCGGTTCCGAAGAAGGCCATGCAAGAGAACGTGACGAATAAAAATGACGTACTGCCCCAGAAAAAGTTCAGCACATCACCGATAGCCCATAGCGCCAGGCCACCGAGGTAAACCTGCTTTTTACCGAAGCGTTTTACAGCCGCGGGAACCAGCAGTACCCCAACCAGAATGCATCCCATGCTGAAGAAACCCATCCACGACAGCAGATGAATATCGTTGAGCACGTACTGGGTGTAATACACCTGGATCGCCAGCTTGATGTTGAATGCCGCCAACGTGCACAGATTGGCGACACACAGCACCAGCAGTGGAGGGTTACGGAAAATGGCGCAGAACGACTTGAGAATGCTGGGCTTATGGTGATCCGGCACGATTTCGATATAGCGTTCCTTCACACCGCTAAAGCACCACCACATACTGAACAGTCCGCAGACGGAGAAGATCAGTGCGGCAATCAGATAACCCAGCGAAGGTGAACTAACAAATAGCGCCTGAATAGGCATAAAGCCAACAGTACACAGTAACAGGCCTACGGTAGCGCCGCCCTGACGCCAGGCGGCGAGCTGAGCTCGTTCATGCGGGTTTTTCGTGATCGCGGGCACCATCGCGCCGTAGGAGCAGTTCATCAGGCTATAGAACAGCCCGAACAGCATAAACAACACTGTCGCCAGTCCGGTTTTCACCGTTAGCGTAAAATCTGTCGCTAAAAACTGCGCGCTGGCAACGACAGCAACAGGAAATGATGCATACAAAATAAAGGGCCTGAATTTCCCTTTTGCGCCAATATTACGCCTTGAGTCCAGCAACACACCGGTCAACATATCAGTGAAAGCGGTGAAGAACTTCGCCACCAAAAAGATAATCCCACCGTAATACGCCGGCATCCCTAGTTCATCGGTATAAAATTTAAGCAGATACAGCGTGCCGATACACAGCATCAAATTTGAGCCGAAGTCACCCACTCCGTAGGCGAATTTTTCACGCAGGCTCAGTTTTAGCGTTAGCGGATCATGAAAAGACATAATCGCTCCTCAATAGCGCCCCGTAGAGCGCTATTCATTATTATTATCAAACGGGTTGTTTACGCGCTTCTATCTCTTCAACGATGCGGACATACATCTTCTCGTTAAGGTTGTAGAAACAGCCCATAGCTACAATGGTGATCACCGCCAAGGCGCAGGGATAAATAAAGATCAACTGACGCAATCCTTCGACCGTACTTGCAGATTGCACCACATTGGGGACGTAGCCGATTTGCGTCAGCATCCATCCCGGGAAGAATCCTGCCAGCGCTTGTGACACTTTACGGAAGAAGGTGAATCCGGTGTAGACAGTCCCTTCCGATCGCACACCGGTGCGCCACTCGCCGTACTCCACCGTGTCCGATACCAGCGCCCAGTTCAGGCTGTTGACGAATGCTGAGCCGAAGAACGCCAGACAAGAGAACGCGACAAAGCTGACGGAGCCGCCGCCAAAGAAGTAGTTAAGCAGATCGCCCGCCACCCAAATCAGCAAACCGCCGATGTAGACTTTTTTCTTGCCGAAACGTCTGACCATGCCAGGCATCAAGAAGACGCCGATGAAGATACAGCCCATGCTAAAAAAGCCCATCCAGGAAAGGAGGATCGGGTCATTAAGAACGTACTGGGTGTAGTAGACCTGAATCGCCAGCTTGACGTTAAACGCGCCAAGCGTGCAAAGGTTGGCAATGCACAGAATAAACAGCGGGCGGTTACCGGCGATGGCGCGAAAGGATTGCAGCAATCCCGGTTTTTGCGCGGCATCAACGGGTTTCACTTCCACGTAGCGTTCTTTTACCCCGGCATAGCAGAGCCACATAAACAGCAGGCCAAACAGAGAAAACAACGTGGCGGCGAAGATATAACCCAGCTGCGAGTTGCCTTCGATCAGATTCATTACGGGAACAAAACCGACGGTACACAGCAACAGACCAAGGGTTGCGCCACCTTGCCGCCAGGCGGCAAGCGACGCGCGTTCGTCAGGATTTTTCGTAATCGCGGGAACCATCGCACCATAGGAGCAGTTCATCATGCTGAAAAACAATCCGTACAGCATAAACAGCACCGTTGCCATGACCGTTTTACCGGTTACTTCAAACGGTGTACCGACAAAGTTTGCAATCGCCAGCAAGGTAACCGGAAATGCGGCATAAAGAACGAACGGACGGAATTTTCCCTTCGGGCCGATTTTGCGGCGGGAATCAAGCATAATCCCGGTGCCCATATCGGTAAACGCGGTAAAAAACTTGGCGATGAGGAAAATGATACCGCCATAAGTTCCAGGTAAACCAAGGACATCGGTATAAAACTTGAGTAAATAGAGCGTACCAATATCCAGCAGGATATTGGAGCCTAAATCACCCATCCCATAGGCGAGTTTTTCTTTGAACGGCAAGCGTAGGGTTGCCGGATTAGAGGAAGTCTGACTCATTATTATTCTCCATGTGCCCGCGAGTTTCCCCACGGGCGAGCCGCATTAGATGTTGCGTAAAGTGGCAAACAGTGACGCCCATTCACTCTTCGCGCGATAAAACACCGGAGGCTTGCCAATAGGCGCATCCACGGTAATTTCACCGCCCTGGTAAGTTTCCCCGGTCCAGATGTTGACCCAGCTATCCTCCGGCAGATACAGAGTCCAGTTTTGCTGGCCTTGTTCGTGAACCGGCGCAACCAGCACATCCTGTCCCAGCAGGTACTGATATTTCAGGGTGTAGGTCCGCGCATCGTCTTCGTAATGTAGGAATAGCGGGCGCATCACCGGCAGACCGGTAGCGCTGTTTTGCGCGACCGCCTGTTTCAGATACGGTTTAAGGGTGGTAAAGACGGTGGTCATACGAGCAAAGTGAGCGATGGTTTCAGCATCACCATCAAACTGCCAGTTATCGCCAGGGCGGTTACCTTCGTGGGTGCGCATCATCGGCGTGAAGGCGCTAAAGTCACACCAGCGCAGCAGCAGCTCTTTGCTGCGTTTCATTTCAAATAGGGTGGTGTAGCCGCCGATATCGCTGTGGTGCAGACCATGGCCGCTCATCGCCAGTGACAGCGCAGCAGGCACGACCGAGGCCAGACCGTCGTCAAGGCTCCAGTCAACGTTCTGATCGCCTGCCCACATCATGGTGGAGTATTTCTGGCTGCCGGTGTAACCCGCACGCATAAAGAACAGGATCTCGCCGAGCTTGCCAGTCTCCTGTAACGCTTCGTAGTTACATTTCGCCCACAGCGCAGGCCAGGCGTTATGCATAATTTCAGCGCTAATGCCATTGTGCAGGTAAGTGTCGGTTGGCAGGTATTCGCCAAAGTCGGCCATCCAACCGCCGCATCCCAGCTCAATCATGTTCTTTTTGATGACTTCTTTGAACCAGGCGTAGGCTTCAGGGTTGGTCAGGTCCACCACGCCGCCGTAAAACTCGCCAAACTCAACCAGATAGTCAGCGCCAGAGGCATCTTTCGCCAGATAACCGTGCGCAGCCGCTTCGGCGCAGAGATCTTTATCGCTGGCGACGTACGGGTTGATGTAGGAGAGGAATTGCACGCCTTCTTCTTTCCACTGCTTAATACGGCTATCCAACTGAGGATAGTTGTCGCTGTTCCACTTCCAGTTCCACATCACGCGTTTGCCAAAGGAGGTCATGCGGATCCCGGACCAGTCCTGCGCCCAGATGCCGTTTACTTTCACGCCTGCGTTACGCATGGTGTCCAGTTTGTTCTGGCAAACCTCAGTACCGCCTTGAATACCGAGCGTGACGCCATCGTAGATCCAGTCCGGCAGCTCCGGCTGGCGTCCTAACAGCGCGGTCAGTTTTTCCAGTAAAGAGATGTAGGTGTCAGCGCATTCAAATCGTAGGGTGGTTTTGTCCTCCCACAATGCCAGTTCGTGATACTCCGGCGCGCTGAAGTCGAAATTCATATAGCAGCTGTTATCAACGTGGCAGTAGTACTTCTGCGTGCTGACGAAGGTCGGCTGCGGGAAAAAGGTCCAGTAGTAGTCACCACCAGCATTTTCTTTGCAGTCTGCCTGCCAGGTGACATAGCTATTTTTGTTACGGCCCACGCCCTGTTCGCTGGTCCACAGTGGGAACGGTTTACCGCGTAAGTCGAAATAAGAGAACTGTTCACCGCAGCCGTAAATATGATCGTCCGGGTTGGCAGCCAGACGCAGCCAGATGCGGTTATGGCTGAGATCATCGTTGTGCAGATCCAGCTTCAGGCGACCCTGTTCATCGGTGGAGATGTGCAGCGTGGCGTTGATGGTGTTACCGCGACTGAAATGCACCTGCCAGCCGTCAGGCGACTCGTTGACCGTGGCGTCGGTCAGGGCAATCTTCTCATTGAGTTTGTCTTTAATGCTGAAGTTGCCGCGGAACATATCAATATCGGCAACGCCAGCGCCGATCCACAGGCAGGGGGTTTCTGTGCTGTGACGTAAAATCAGGCGCTGGTGGTATGTCAGCGTAAAGCCATTCTGTAACGTCGTTAGTTCTAAAGCGGTTGACCGTTGTTGTAGCGAATTCATGTTCGTCTCCGTAGGTGTAGGGCCATTCGGTAATTTTTGTTTTGGGATAGGGTTATTCGGCACCGATTAAAAAATGCATCCGATGCATCTCGCCGGGTGCCAGAGAGATAAGACTGATGCCTGAATTAAAGGCATCTGGCGGGCAGGTCATGGGTTCTACGGCAAGCCCCAGACGGTGTAATTTCTCGCCGCTGTAAATCTGTAGCCACGGCTGGTCGCAACGTAAGTACGTCGTCATATTTTTCGTTGCACTGAACATGCTGACTTCCCATTCACGCCCGGACACAGGGGTTTTAAAGGTGTGATCGATCTGCGTTGCAGCGACAGGGCGCGGCGTGGTGAAATTCAGCGCGGTATTCTCAACGCGATGCGTTTCCAGGGTATCAATGTCAAAGACCTCATCTGTCGGAAGAGTGAGTGTACAGCTATCTATCTTCTCAAGATCACAGGTCAAATAGGGATGAGCGCCAGAACCATAAGGCGCTGATTCATCACCAATATTCAGCGTAGTAATAAAAATGTGCAGACCGCTTATTGCATCAAGGCGATATGTTGTTTCAACCAGTAACGAAAAGGGATAACCATAAGAGGGCGGCAGAAAAATCATCAGCGACACTTCCGATGCCGACTGCTGGTTAATCTGCCAGTCTCGCCAGGCCAACAGCCCATGAATGGCGGTATGCGAAACAGGGTCGTTAATGGCAAGCTGGAAGGTCTTGCCGTTATGTTGATAGCAGCCGTCTGCAACGCGGTTTGGCCATGGGACTAACACTTTTCCTAAATGCGCCTGCGGCATCTCTTCCGGCTTATGTGGAATAACGATGTGACGCCCACGATGCATCAATTCTGCCAGCCCAGCGCCAACCGTGACGATTTTCGCCTGGTAGTGTCCGGCCTGAAGATGAATGGTTTTTCCACCACTATGCATGGCTGCTATCCTTGTGACTTATTTGGCGTTGATATCCAGAAGACCGGCAGCAACCGCCGGAGCAAGGCCCGGAGCCAGCGGTAGACGCGGGATTACCAGGCAGTGCAGCAGGTGATAAATGTCCTGCTTACCGTCCCAGACTTTGGTGGTCACTTTGTTATCGGTGTCCAACTCCTGCCACCATGAACCGGTCTCGTAGTCCATCAGATAGGTGATGCAGTAATCCCACCACTTCTGGTACCAGGCTTCGTACTGGCTGTCGCCGGTGAGGGTATACAAGGCATAGGCGGTACCCATGGCTTCGACTATCGGCCAACGCACTCTTTCGCGAACGATTGGTTTACCGTCCCAGTCCACCGAATAGACAAAACCATCCGCACCGTCCGGTGCCCAGGCATCACGGATGGTGGCGTGGAACAAGCCTTTGGCATCTTCCAGCAGCCAGGCGGGAGGCGTTTCGAAGCGGGCTTCCAACGCGGCATGCAGATGCAGCATCAGACGGCCCCATTCGATCCAGTGGCCCGGCGTGCCGCCGTATGCGCGGAAACGGTGAGCAGGGTTATCCTTGTTGTAATCACGAATTGGGTTCCACTGTGAATCGAAGTGCTCGTTGACGCGATACTCCCCGCTGCGGGCCACGTCGTGAATAATCACCGAAGCAATTCGCAGTGCGCGATCGAGCCATTTACGGTCATGGGTAACGTCATAAACGATCAGGAAAGCCTCGACCGCGTGCATGTTGGCGTTACCGCCACGGTAATCTTCCGTCTGGCTGAAGGCTTCGTCCCAGGACTCCAGGCACATCTGCTCGTCTTCGCTCCAGAAGTACTTTTCAATCACCTCGATGGCATCATCCAACAATTGTCTGGCCTGTGGATGACCGGTAGTGACCGCGCTTGCCGCGCCGAGCAAGACGAAGAAATGCTGATAACCCTGCTTGGAGGCGTCCATCACGCCTTCGTCATTTACGCAGGCGTACCAACCGCCGTAGCGTGTGTCGCGTAGCGCACCGTTCAGCGCTTTAATGCCGTGATCGACGAGTTGGTATGCGCCAGGCCTACCCATTGACGCGGCAACGGAGTAGACGTGCAGCATGCGGGCGGTGATCCACAGATGTGTCCCCATATCTGCTCTGACCTGACCACTGTTTCCCAGCCAGCCAAATCCGGTAGGTACCGCAGCGTTCTTACCAAAGTTAAAGATGCGGTCTGTTTCCTGCTCCAGCCAGCGGTTGTGGCTTAGGGTGTTAAACCATTTCATTCTGAGATCCTCTTAGCGCCGGGCCATCATTTCATCGACGATATCGCCCAGACGCTGCAACTTAGGTGCGGAAACATCACGCAGCATCAGTTCGGTATCCGGCAGGCCAACCACGGATGACCAGACCGCACGTCCGGCCAGGAAGCCGGATGCGCCAGCGGTCATTGCTACGCTGACCGCGCGTGGGAACAGTTTTTCATCCACACCGGAGGAGAGAATGACCCACGGCATGTTGATGTTTTCATTCAGGCGCTGAGAGGCGCTAAGCAGCTCTTGTTGGGTTCCTTTGCCGTACAGAGGCATTTCGACCTTGTAGAGATCGGCACCGCTATCACCCAGTTCTTTCGCGGCATCGATAATGGCTTGTTCACGATCGAACTTATCGCCACGACGTGGTGGGCGAACAACCGGCTCGATGATGCTCAGCAGGCCATTGGAATGGCACAGTTCATTGAATTCTCCCACCATATCAAGACGTTGTTGGGCATCTTCATCGCTACGCCACAGCACCAGCAGTTTGAGGGCCTTGGCACCATCTTGCTTCACAGTCTGCGGGTTGATTTTTTTATCAATCACCACGCTATCGACCGGAATACCGTTACCCGGAATGAACTCATCAGCGGCCACAATCATGGCGCAGCTTTTGGCGACCGCGTTTTGCTCTACAACCTGGCGGTAGCAGAACTGCTGATCGACCAGAATGGCGGAGGCATAGGGGGAAAGGATCTTCGCCGCATTGACTTTGAAATCAGTCAGCACGCTGTCATTGACCGGGGATTTTGCACCCGCGGCGGCAAACATTAAGCGCATGGCTTCGCGCTGATCGACCGCCAGCATGGCAAACCCGCCGGAAGCTCGGGTGATATCTTTCAGGGTGTACTTGGTCATTGTTCAGTCCTTTTACTTATCAAAGTTGGGAATTCAGTCCGGCAGATGCCCGAACCTGCTCGAGTATTGCGGTCCAGTCTTCCCGGCCACGGCCAGCGGCGCGTGCCTGGTTATAGACTTCGCGGGAAGCGGCGCCGAGCGGCATCGGCACGTGCAATTGGTTGGCAACGTCCAGGGCGATGCCAAGATCCTTGTGAGCTAAATCGATCATGAAAGCCGGGGAAAGATCGCCTTTCAGCACTTTGTTCGGCCAGGAGGTAGTAAAGTGGCCTTTTCCGGCGGGGGTGCCGCTCATGACTTGCAAAGCCACATCGAAGGAGAGACCAAGTGCCTCGCACAACACGGCGGCTTCGGCAGAGAGGGCGTTTAGCGCGATACTCATGTAGTTGTTGATGAGCTTCACGCGGATCCCCATGCCGGGACCACCTGCATTGATCAATTCATTACCCATCGCCATCAGAACCGGTGTGGCGCGTTCTACCTGCTGTGCCGTTCCACCTGCCAGCAGCAACAGCGTTCCCGCTATGGCGTGATCGGAGGTGCGTCCAACCGGGCAATCCATCATATCGAAGCCTTGGGCACGCATATCGGCGATGAGTTTATCGGTTTGCAGTGGGTGAATAGTCGACATATCAATTACTAACGCCTGCTGGGAGAGGCTTTCGCAAATACCCTGCTCGCCGAACAATACGCTGCGCACCAGATCGCCGTTTGGCAGCATGGTGATGACAAATTCTGCACCTTTTGCTGCCTGAGCCGGGCTACTGGCAGGCTGTGCTCCTTTTTCCACCAGGCGCTGAACGGCATCCGGGTTAACGTCAAAGACGCTGAGTTGATGACCCTGCTTCAGCAAGTTGCTCGCCATGGGTGAACCCATCTGACCTAATCCGATAAATGCTATAACTGCCATAACGTTCTCCTGAGACGTGGATGTCATTTTTTGTCATTTAAGGTCGTTTGTTTCTGTCTGTTTTTGATCGTATTTGTAATTTATGGTCAAAAAATTGACAGCCGTCACTTTTTAAACATTTTGTGAAATTAAAATGATCCCATCTTGAAACGCCTAAGGAACGACCATGATTCGTATTGCTTGTGTAGGTATTGCCGTGATGGATCGCATCTATTACGTGGAAGGTTTACCGACTGAAGGAGGTAAGTATGTGGCGAAGCGTTATACGGAAGTGGGCGGCGGGCCTGCTGCAACGGCCGCAGTGGCTGCAGCGAAGCTGGGCGCGCAGGTGGACTTTATTGGCCGTGTGGGCGATGACGACACCGGAAATAGCTTGCTGGCGGAGCTGGAGTCCCTGGGGGTAAATACCCGCTATTCCCGGCGCTACGCGGGGGCGAAGTCTTCACAATCGGCAATTATGGTTGATGCGCAAGGGGAACGGATTATCGTTAACTATCCCAGCCCGGATTTACTGCATGATGCTGACTGGCTCAATGAGATCGATTTTACCCAGTGGGATGTGGTGTTGGCGGATGTTCGCTGGCACGAAGGGGCCAGGCAGGCGTTCACATTGGCACGTCGGGCGGGAGTGATGACGGTACTGGATGGTGACGTAACGCCACAAGATATCCGCGAGTTGGTGGCATTAAGCGATCATGCTGCGTTTTCTGAACCCGGTCTGGCGCGTTTAACCGGGATAAACGATCCTGAAGCCGGACTGAAACAAGCACAAACGCTCACAAATGGTCACGTGTATGTAACGCGGGGCAGTGCAGGCTGCGACTGGATAAAAAATAATACGTTGCAGCATCAATCTGGATTTAAAGTCGACGTTGTTGACACAACGGGGGCGGGGGATGTTTTCCACGGTGCGCTCGCGTTTAGCCTGGCCGGCGGCGACCTCCCGGAAGAGGCCGTCAGGTTCGCCAGCGGAGTTGCTGCGCTAAAATGTACGCGTCCGGGAGGAAGGGCCGGAATCCCTGACTGTGATCAAACCCGATCTTTTCTGTCACTTTTTGTATAAAATGCCAGGGCAATGGTTTTTCGAGGAAATTTCATGAGTCTTACCGAACTGACCGGTAACCCGCGACACGATCAACTGCTTATGCTGATTAGCGAGCGCGGTTATATGAATATCGACGAGCTGGCCAGCCTGCTGGACGTGTCCACGCAGACCGTGCGTCGTGATATTCGTAAACTCAGCGAGCAGGGATTAATTACGCGTCATCATGGTGGCGCGGGCAGAGCCTCCAGCGTGGTGAATACGGCGTTTGAGCAGCGTGAAGTCTCCTGGACGGAGGAGAAAAAAGCCATCGCGGAAGCGGTGGCGGACTACATTCCCGATGGGTCAACGGTGTTTATTACCATTGGCACCACCGTTGAGCAGGTGGCCCGCTCGCTGTTAAACCATAATCATTTGCGCATTATCACCAACAGTCTGCGTGTGGCGCACATTCTTTATAACAATCCACGTTTTGAAGTCATGGTGCCGGGGGGAACGTTACGCCCGCACAACAGTGGCATCATTGGTCCTTCTGCCTCGGCATTTGTCGCTGATTTTCGGGCCGACTACCTGGTAACCAGCGTTGGCGCGATCGAAAGTGATGGCGCGCTGCTGGAGTTTGATGTCAATGAAGCCAGCGTAGTGAAAACGATGATGTCGCACTCAAGACACATTCTGCTGGCAGCGGATCATACGAAATATACGGCTTCTGCCGCGGTAGAAATTGGTAACGTCTCTCAGGTGACCGCGCTGTTTACCGATGAATACCCAGGTCCCGCATTGCATAATTTACTCCAGTCACAACAGGTTGAAATTGTGCAGGTGAGTCCTTCACAAGATGATGCTTTGGCCGTGTAATTCCTCAGATGATGGCTCGATAAGTTCGAAGCCATCACTCTCACATAGTCAAACTTCTCCTTTCCCGCTACAGTTATTCATCCACGGCGAATAAGGAGAAGGGCATGCTCTATATCTTTGATTTAGGTAATGTGATTGTCGATATCGACTTCAACCGCGTGTTGGGCACATGGAGCGATCTGAGCCGTGTACCGCTGGCCTCGCTGAAGCAAAGTTTCACCATGGGGGAGGCTTTTCACCAGCATGAGCGAGGTGAAATAACGGATGAAGCCTTTGCCGAGGCGCTATGTCATGACATGGCGCTGCCGCTAAGTTACGAGCAGTTCTCTCACGGCTGGCAGGCCGTTTTTGTGGCATTGCGCCCTGAAGTCATCGACATCATGCATAAACTGCGTGAGCAGGGGCATCGGGTGGTCGTCTTGTCGAATACTAACCGTCTGCACACAACATTTTGGCCGGATGAATATCCTGAAATTCGTCAGGCTGCTGACCATATTTATCTTTCCCAGGATCTGGGCATGCGAAAACCGGAAGCGCGGATTTACCAGCATGTCCTGCAGTCTGAAGGTTTTTCTGCGGACGATGCGGTCTTTTTTGACGACAACGCCGATAATATTGAAGGAGCTAACCGGTTAGGGATTACCAGTATCCAGGTCGTCGATAAAACGACCATTCCTGACTATTTCGCGAAGTTGTTATGCTAAAAAATGTTCAGCAACAAGCCAGGCACCATACGCGTCCTGTACGGGCCTGGCTGAAGCTACTATGGCAGCGGATTGATGAGGACAACATGACGACGCTGGCAGGGAATCTTGCCTACGTTTCACTGCTCTCATTAGTGCCGCTTATCGCCGTTGTGTTTGCTCTTTTCGCCGCATTTCCGATGTTTTCCGACGTCAGTGCCCAGCTACGTCATTTTATTTTCGCAAACTTTATCCCGGCGACGGGAGACGTCATCCAGCGTTATATCGAACAGTTTGTCGCCAACTCGAACAAAATGACGGCCGTTGGGGCATGTGGGCTGATTGTCACGGCGTTATTGCTGATGTACGCCATTGATAATGCTCTGAATACTATCTGGCGCAGTAAGCGCACTCGTCCCAAAGTTTACTCTTTCGCCGTTTACTGGATGATTTTAACGCTGGGACCGCTGCTGGCGGGGGCCAGTCTGGCGATCAGCTCTTATTTGTTGTCATTGCGCTGGGCCAGCGATCTCAACTCGGTGATTGATGACGTCTTGCGTATTTTCCCTCTGGTGCTTTCCTGGCTCTCGTTCTGGCTGCTTTACAGCATTGTACCGACTACGCGCGTGCCCAATCGTGATGCGGTTATTGGCGCCTTTGTGGCCGCCGTGTTGTTCGAGGCCGGAAAGAAAGGATTTGCGCTCTACATCACGATGTTTCCGTCGTATCAGCTCATTTACGGTGTCCTGGCGGTGATCCCCATTTTATTTGTCTGGGTATACTGGACGTGGTGTATCGTCTTGCTAGGCGCGGAAATAACTGTCACTCTCGGGGAATACCGCAAACTTAAACAAGCCGCAGAACAAGAAGAAGCAGATCAACCATGATTGCATTAATTCAGCGCGTAACCCGTGCCAGCGTCACCGTGGAGGGCGAGGTGACGGGTGAAATTGGCCCAGGACTTTTGGTCCTGTTAGGTGTCGAAAGGGATGATGACGAACAGAAAGCGAACCGTCTGTGCGAGCGCGTACTCGGCTATCGAATCTTTAGCGATGCCGAAGGAAAAATGAACCTCAACGTGCAGCAATCAGGTGGCAGTGTGCTGGTGGTTTCACAGTTCACGCTGGCGGCAGATACCGAACGTGGCATGCGCCCGGGGTTTTCGAAAGGCGCTGCGCCCGAGCGGGCAGAAGCGCTGTATGAATACTTTGTTGAGCGTTGCCGCCAACAGGAAATGAATACGCAAACCGGTCGGTTCGCTGCGGATATGCAGGTTTCACTGGTTAATGATGGCCCCGTGACGTTCTGGTTACAAGTATGAACCAGCTACCGGTGTGGCCGCGGGCAACAAGAGAGAATACGACTATGTATCACCTTCGAGTACCGCAAACAGAAGAAGAGTTGGAGCGTTACTACCAGTTTCGCTGGGAGATGTTGCGTAAACCGTTGCACCAGCCCAAAGGCTCCGAACGGGATGCCTGGGACGCGATGGCGCATCACCAGATGGTGGTGGACGAAGAGGGAAATCTGGTCGCGGTTGGGCGTTTGTATATCAATGCGGATAACGAAGCCTCCATACGCTTTATGGCCGTTGACCCCTCTGTGCAGGAGAAAGGGTTGGGCACGCTGATGGCGATGACCCTGGAGTCTGTGGCGCGTCAGGAAGGGGTAAAGCGCGTAACCTGTAGCGCCCGTGAAGATGCGGTCGAATTTTTCGCTAAACTGGGGTTTGTGAGTCAGGGCGAAATTACCACGCCGCAAACCACGCCGGTGCGCCATTTTTTGATGATTAAGCCCATCGCAACGCTGGACGACATTCTCCATCGCGGGGACTGGTGCGGACAGCTACAGCAAGCCTGGTACGAACATATTCCATTGAGTGAGAAAATGGGCGTGCGCATTCAGCAGTACACCGGGCAGAAATTTATTACGACGATGCCAGAGACTGGCAATCAGAACCCGCACCATACGCTGTTTGCCGGAAGCCTGTTTTCACTGGCGACGTTAACGGGCTGGGGGCTTATCTGGCTGATGCTGCGCGAGCGTCATCTGGGGGGGACGATAATCCTCGCCGACGCGCATATCCGATACAGCAGGCCAATTACCGGGAAACCTACCGCTATTGCCGATCTGGGCTCGCTGAGCGGTGACCTGGACCGTCTGGCAAGAGGCCGTAAGGCGCGCGTTCAGATGCAGGTCGGGGTGTTTGGCGATGACACGCCGGGCGTCGTGTTTGAAGGTACCTACATTGTGCTACCCGCGAAACCGTTTGGCGCATATGAAGAGGGCGGGAATGAGGAAGAGTAGTTTCTCTAGTTAAAATGCAATATTGGGTTCATTTGCTGATGTAAAATGCGGATTATGAAAATGCCATAATCCGCATTTTGATAAAAAATTGCATGTTGGCGGTGGTTGTATTGACGGGTGCCTTCCTTAATTTCAGAGCTGTTGCGACCCATCAAAGGGTTTTTCTCTAATAGTAAAAAAAGCTGCTCCATCTCAGTCGTGTATTTATCTGCATGTTGATAACCGAATTTTCTCCAGGTGTATTCATAGATAGATTCAAAGTCTTCGACTGCCCGATTAGAGAGTTTATACATTCAGACTGCGCTTCTTCCTGAGCGCGACCTCCTGTAGAGTCAGGTCGCTTGTGCCACTGTGTATCCCATCCTCCAGCGCGTCGCGTAATGCATTATTTCGCAATTCTTGTTCCTCCAGCAAACGCAATGCCGAACGAACAACTTCGCTGGTGGAGCCATAGCGCCCACTTTCAATCATTTCGTTAATAAAACGATCGAGATGCTCGCCGATTGTAATGCTGGTAGTTCTGGGCATAAGTTTGTCCTTTGTGTTATCTATTCACACAAGATAGCACCCGTGGACGAAAACATAAACAACCCTAACGGCCAAGCCGCCAGGCCACATCTCGCATAACATTTCGTGCCGCCTGGCTCACTCCTGCCAGCTGGAAAAATCCGTGGATAACGCCAAGATAGCGTTGGCAGGTACACTCCACGCCCTGCTCCAGGATCCGTTGATACAGGGCCTCACCCTCATCGCGCAGTGGGTCGAATTCGGCTGTAATGATGTGCGTGGGCGGCAGACCGTTGAAGTCTTCACGCCAGACTGGGCTGGCTTCGGGATGCCGCAGGTCGGTTTGCGGCAAATACATCTCGTAGCCCGAAAGCAACGTGTCACGCGTGATAATGTAATCCTGCCCATTTCGGTCGTAGCTCTCAAACCTGGCGGTTGCGTCCAGCATCGGGTAAATCAGCATAAGCTGCGCAGGTTGCCATTGATTGGCAGCTTTCAGGCGCAGTGCAGTGACCAGCGCCAGATGCCCGCCCGCGCTGTCGCCAGCAAGCGTAATTCTGCCGCGGTCGACACCCAGTTTCTGGGCATACTTCCAGATAATATTGGCTCCCGTTTCAGCGTCGTTATGTGCAGCCGGGAAAGTATGCTCTGGCGCAAGGCGATACTGCACCGCAATGACTCGACAGCCGCTGTACCAGGCGAGCTGCCTTAGCTGGTTATCATGCGTCGCGAATCCACCACTGACAAAGCAGCCACCGTGATAATAGATAACGCAGGGGAGATTTCCCGTGGCGTCCCGCGGCGAAACAACGCGAAATGTCATTGCATCGAGTTCAATATCTTCAACCTGTACGCGGGTTTCAGTTTCTCCTGCCAGTACCGTGCTGGCAATGTAGCCTGCTCTCCGGTCATCAATATTTTGCTCGCGCGAAGAAGGGCGTCCCGCCGCGATAAATGCCTCAACCAGCTGTGCAATCCCGCTTTCCAGTGCCATTTATTATTTTCCTTATCTGTATGGATATACAGTTTTATAACCTGGATAGCCACGAATGAGAATGGGAAAAGTGACGGGTGTACGATTCTGGAAAGCGGCTCTCAAAAGTAAAAATCGTTCGCGTGAAGGCTATTTTCTCGCTTTTCTCGGGTGTATGTTGTGTGGAAATTAATCGCCAATGATATACTGGAGGTATATGTGAGTATGATGGCTGGGATGGATATGGGCAGAATTTTACTCGATTTATCAGACGAAGTGATCAAACGTCTTGATGATCTCAAGGTGCAGCGTAATCTGCCGCGGGCCGAGCTTTTGCGGGAGGCTGTTGAACAGTATCTTGAGAGGCAGGATCAAGCTGAAACGACAATTTCACGTGCTCTTGGGCTATGGCAAGGTTGTGAGGAAGATGGCGTTGATTATCAGCGTAAACTCCGTGAGGAATGGTAATGGTCACAGGATCTGCGCTTTTTGATACCAACATCCTCATCGACCTGTTTAGCGGGCGAAGTGAAGCAAAACTAGCGATAGAAACATGGCCGCCGCAGAACGCAATCAGCCTCATTACATGGATGGAGTTGATGGTGGGAGCAAAAAAATATCATCAGGAATCTCGCACACGCGTTGCGCTAGGCGCTTTTAATGTGATCGGTGTTTCACAGGATATTGCTGAACGAAGCGTGAGTATCAGGCAGGAATATGGGATGAAATTGCCGGATGCCATCATTTTGGCCACTGCGCAGATTCATCGTCTTACACTGGTTACGCGTAATACCAGGGATTTTGCAGGCATATCCGGCGTGGTCACACCGTATACGTTATAACCCGGGCGACCTGCGCCGCCCGGTAGTGCGAAGAACTTACTCCCCTTCACCCGGGAACAGGAACGGGTTGATGGAGCTGCGGGCAAAGCCCTCTTGCTCCATGTGTGCGTCCAGCATCAGTGAAGCGAGATCGTCGGCTACGGCCTCGACTTTCGGGTCTTTTTCCTGATAGAGAATCTTCAGGTAAGTTCCGCAATCGCCGCAGCTTTCAGCTTTAATTGCCGCCTGTTCGTTATCCAGCGACCAGTAGTTCAAATCACGGCTCTGCTCGCAGTTGCTGCACTTCACGCGCACCACGTGCCACTCGGTTTCGCACAGGTTGCAGTGCAAATAGCGCAGCCCCTGAGTGGTACCGATTTGCACCATGCTGGAGACCGGCATTGAACCACACACCGGGCAGTACTGACGCTGTTCGCCGTATTCCGCACGGGCTTTGCCGGGGATCAGGCTCGCCATCTGCGCCCAGTAGAGCGACAGGGCAGCCCAAATGAACGGTGCTTTGTCGCTGCTGACGGAGGCGAAATCGGAGGCAAACAGCGCGCTGGCCATCAGTTCCAGCTCCTGCTCCGAGGCTTTTTCCAGATTCTCGATCACGGCCAGCGCAGGGCCGCTCATTTCCGGCTTCAGCTCAGCAATTAGCGATTGCAGCAGTTTTTGCCAGTGCTTGTCGCGTGGCAGAACGTGGATATCCAGTGGCGGTTTGCCCTGATCGTTCGCTTCTTTGATGCGAGCGGTCAGATCCATCTGCAGCGGATGGTCGTACAACACCACTTCCTGCGCGTGAGCGATCAGCGCGGCAAAACGCAGGTAATCACCCAGCGGGTTGTTCTCGGCCAGCTCGCGCAGACGTTCAGCGCGGCGGTTATACAAATTTTTGAGTCTGGGGAATAATAACGGCGGAATCATATCCGCCGTGCGTTTCTCGCTCTTCTCCAGCTCATCTTGCGGGATTATGCGAATACTCATTCAGATGACTTTTCCTGTTTCTGGCGGACTTCACGGTACCAGCGCGGGTGATGTTTCTTCGCCCATGAGCTGGTAACCCATCCTTCCACCATCGCGGTAATGGTGCCTTTCACCCAAAGGGCGGCGTAAATGTGCACCATGATAACCACAATTAACGCTACTGCGGCAAATGAATGCAGCATTAACGCGAATCGGATCACCGGGATTGAGAAAGCAGGCGCAAAATACGGACGCCAGATGACCACTCCGCTCACCAGCAACAGGACCAGGAAGATAATCGCCGCCCAGAATACGCATTTCTGGCCGAAGTTATAACGTCCCGTGTCACCTACTTCCTCGTTGACGACAATCTTACGAATATTCTTCGCCCAAAAGATATCATCCCGATTGATTAGATTGTGGTGCCAGTAACGGAAAAACATGATGATAAACGAGGCAAACATGATCACGCCGACAAACGGGTGCACAATTCGCGCCAGTTGCGGCGTGCCCATGATGTGCATCAGCCAGTTAAAAGACGGGAAGAGAAAACCCATCCCGCTCACTGCCGCCAGAATGAAACAGAAGGCGGTGATCCAGTGGTTGATGCGTTCCGGCGCCGTGTAGCGCACGATGGTGTCACGTCGTTTCATTTGCGCACCTCGTCTTTTTCTTCATGCAGATTGTCTTCTTCCTCTTCCGCACGGTTCGGGCCTACGCCGACGTAGTGGAAGATACTGGCCGCAAATGTCGCTGCAAAGCCGACGGCTGCGAGAGGTTTCCAGATGCCTTTCCAGAACTTCACGGTGGCGCTGATTTCCGGGTTCTCCGGCAGACCGTGGTACAGATTCGGCTTGTCCGCATGGTGCAATACGTACATCACGTGCGTACCGCCAACGCCTGCCGGATCGTACAGACCCGCGTTTTCGTAACCACGCGTTTTCAGCTCCGCCACGCGCTCACCGGCCAGCGTTTTCATCGACTCTTTAGTGCCGAAATGAATAGCGCCGGTTGGACACGTTTTCACGCAGGCTGGTTCTTGTCCGACCACTACACGGTCAACGCACAGCGTACATTTGTAAACGCGATTGTCTTCCGGGTTGAGGCGCGGCACGTCGAACGGGCAGCCCGCGATACAGTAGCCACAGCCGATGCACTGCTCGGACTGGAAGTCGACGATACCGTTGGCATACTGAATGATTGCTCCTTCGGCCGGACACGCTTTCAGGCAGCCCGGATCGGCGCAGTGCATACAGCCATCCTTGCGGATTAGCCACTCCAGTTTGTCGTTTTGTTCCACTTCCGAGAAGCGCATTACCGTCCAGGATTTAGCGGTCAAATCAGCCGGGTTGTCGTACACCCCAACGTTGTTGCCCACTTCATCACGGATGTCGTTCCATTCAGAACACGCCACCTGACACGCTTTACAGCCGATACAGGTGGTGACGTCGATAAGCTTCGCCACCTCTTCCTGATGGTCCCGCGCCTGAGGCGCGGGGGTGAAACCGTTAGTGGCGGAACGACGAATGATGTCTTGCGATTGATAAGCCATAGGTCGTCTCCGTTACACCTTTTCCACGTTCACGAGGAAGGACTTAAATTCCGGCGTCTGCGTGTTCGCATCACCGACGAATGGCGTTAACGTGTTAGCGATAAAGCCTTTTTTCGCCACACCTTCGTAGCCCCAGTGAATCGGGATTCCGATAGTGTCGATATCCTGACCGTTGGCCTTCAACGTGCGAATACGTTTGGTCACCACCGCTTTGGCTTTAATATAGCCACGGTTAGAGGAGACTTTGACGGTATCGCCATGAGAGATACCGAGCTTATTCGCCAGCTTCTCGCCAATTTCCACAAACTGCTCCGGCTGGGCGATAGCGTTAAGCAGCGCATGCTTAGTCCAGTAGTGGAAGTGCTCGGTCAGACGGTAGGTCGTACCGACGTACGGGAACTTATCCGCTTTACCCAGTGCTTCCGCGTCACCTTTAAAGATACGTGCGGCAGGGTTAGAGATAACGTTCGGGTGCAGCGGGTTAGTCCCCAGCGGCGTTTCAAACGGCTCGTAGTGTTCCGGGAACGGACCTTCTGCCATCTTATCGATAGCAAACAGGCGTCCCATCCCTTCCGGCTGCATGATGAACGGCCCAACGTTGCTGCCCGGCGCGGCGGCACTGTAGTCAGGAATATCCATCCCGCTCCATTTCGCCCCGTCCCATTTCAGAATCTGACGTTTTGGATCCCACGGATTCCCCTGCGGGTCAGCGGAGGCGCGGTTATACAGAATGCGGCGGTTGAGCGGCCACGCCCATGCCCAGCCCAGCGTATTGCCAAGGCCTGACGGATCGGCGTTATCGCGACGTGCCATCTGGTTGCCTTCCGGCGTCCAGCTACCGGCAAAAATCCAGCAGCCGCTGGAGGTGGTACCGTCGTCACGCAGTTGGGCGAACGAGCTAAGCTGTTGGCCTTTCTTGACGATAACGGCACCGGTGGCCGGGTCGGTAATGTCGGCCAGGGCTTTACCGTTGCTCTCCATCGCCACTTCTTCCGAAGCCGGTTCGTGTGGGGTGGAGTAGTTCCAGGTCATGCTCAGTACCTGTTCCGGGTTCGCGCCACCCTGCTCGGCATACATCTTGCGCAGACGCAGGAAGATACCGGCGAGGATTTCACCATCGGTAACGGCAATCCCCGGGGCATCCGCACCTTTCCAGTGCCACTGCAGCCAGCGACCGGAGTTGACGATAGAACCGTTCTCTTCGGCGAAGCAGGTGGACGGCAGACGGAATACTTCAGTCTGGATTTTCGACGGGTCAACATCGTTCGACTCACCGTGGTTCTGCCAGAAGGTGGAGGTCTCTGTATTGAGCGGGTCGATGGTGACCAGGAACTTCAGTTTGGACAGTGAAGCCACAACCTTGTTTTTATTCGGGAATGATGCGACCGGGTTAAAGCCCTGGCAGATATAGCCATTCACTTTGCCCTGGTTCATCATCTCGAAGTACTGCAGGACGTCGTACCCTTTATCCCACTTCGGCAGCCAGTCGAAGCCCCAGCTGTTTTCCGCTGTCGCTTTATCGCCAAAGAAGGCTTTCATCATCGAAACGAAGAATTTCGGGTAGTTGCCCCAGTAGTTCACCTGGCCTTCCAGCAACGGTTTTGGCGTGTTGGCGGCAAGGTAAGTTTGCAGGTCAGTTTGTTTCTCGCTTGGCAGCGTCATGTAGCCCGGCAGGCTTTGTGACAGCAGACCTAAGTCGGTCAGACCCTGAATGTTAGAGTGTCCGCGCAGTGCGTTAACGCCGCCGCCTGCCATCCCCATATTGCCCAGCAGCAACTGGATCATCGCCATGGTACGGATGTTCTGCGCACCAACGGAGTGTTGCGTCCAGCCCAGTGCGTACAGGAACGACGCGGTTTTATCTGGGCGGCTTGTTTCTGCGATGTACTCACAGACCTTCAGGAAGTCGGCCTTTGGTGTACCGCAGATATTTTCTACGACGTCCGGCGTGTAGCGGGAGACGTGCTGTTTCAGCAGGTTCCATACGCAGCGCGGGTGTTGCAGGGTGACATCGCGTTTGGCGAAGCCTTTTTCATCCAGTTCGTAGTTCCAACTGGTTTTGTCATACTTGCGTTTGTCCGCGTCGTAGCCGGTAAACAGGCCATCTTCGAAACCGTAATCCTCACGCACGATCAGGCTGGCGTTGGTATAGGCTTCAGTGTATTCGCGGTTGAATTTTTCGTTGTTCAGCAGGTATAGCAAAACGCCTGACAGGAAAGCAATGTCAGTACCGGAACGAATCGGAGCATAGAAATCAGCCACCGCCGCGGTTCGCGTAAAGCGCGGATCGATAACAATCAGCTTCGCGCCGTTGTGAATTTTGGCTTCCATCGCCCAGCGGAACCCGACCGGGTGAGCTTCAGCGGCGTTACCGCCCATCACCACAACGAGGTTGGCGTTTTTAATGTCGACCCAGTGGTTGGTCATCGCACCGCGACCAAATGTTGGAGCAAGACTTGCTACCGTTGGTCCGTGTCAGACGCGTGCCTGGTTGTCGACCGCGAGCATACCAAGCGCGCGGGAGAATTTTTGTGTTAAATAGCCGGTTTCGTTACTGGAAGCGGAAGCACACAGCATCCCGGTGGAAAGCCAGCGGTTAACGGTTACGCCTTCGGCGTTTTGTGCAACGTAGTTAGCGTCGCGATCTTCTTTCATCAGCTTAGCGATGCGGTCAAATGCCTCATCCCAGCTAATCTGTTGCCACTTATCAGAGCCAGGTGCGCGGTATTCCGGGAATTTCAGGCGGCTTTCAGAGTGGATGAAGTCCACAAGTCCTGCCCCTTTCGGACACAGTGCGCCACGGTTCACCGGGTGATCCGGGTCCCCTTCTATATGGAAGATGGATGCTTTGGCGTTTTTTGCTCCGTCACCGAGACTGTACATTAACAGTCCACAGCCAACGGAACAGTAAGTGCAGGTGTTACGGGTTTCGCGGGTGCGCAGCAATTTATATTGCCGTGTTTCCGCTAGCGCTACGCCGGGTGCAAAGCCCAGTGCCGCTGCCGTGGTGCCTGCCATACCGCCAGCGCAGATCTTAAAGAACTGCCTTCTGCTGACCTGCATGGTTCGCTCCTTGTTTCGACATTGTCACGTTCCCTTCGTTTTCCTATAACGCGAACGCGAGGGAAGTGGTTGTTATTTTTCTTTGCGGACGGGACCGCAAAGGTCCAGAATTGGGTGAATTTCCCTCCGTCCAGGAGGGGTTTGTAAAGAATACCACAATGTTGGTATGCGTGTTCCAATACGGTTAAAAGAAAGTGAATAAGATTATTCAAGAAAACATCAAGAATGTGACATCTCCGACAGGATCTCGTCAGTTGACCCTCTGGAAGCGCGAGGACTTGCAACATCCTCAGCCAGATGAGGTAGCTGAAGAAGTGCCTGTGGCGCTGGTATACAACGGGATTTCACACGTGGTGATGATGGCATCCCCGAAAGATCTTGAGCACTTCGCGATGGGTTTTTCACTTTCTGAAGGCATTATTGAGTCCTCGCAAGATATTTACGGGATGGACGTGGTGCCTTCCTGCAACGGATTAGAAGTGCAGGTTGAGCTGTCCAGCCGGCGCTTTATGGGGCTGAAAGAGCGTCGTCGCGCACTGGCCGGTCGGACTGGCTGCGGTGTTTGTGGCGTGGAGCAACTTAATGATATTGGCAAACCGGTCCAGCCGCTGCCGTTTACCCAGACATTCAATCTGGCGCATCTCGATAACGCCTTAAGGCATCTCCCTGATTTCCAGCCTGTTGGGCAACTGACAGGCTGCACGCACGCGGCTGCCTGGGTACAGCCGTCAGGTCATCTGGCGGGTGGGCATGAAGATGTTGGACGTCATGTTGCGCTGGATAAACTGCTGGGACGACGTGCGATCGAAGGGGAAACCTGGCAGCAGGGCGCGGTATTAGTCTCCAGCCGCGCCAGCTACGAGATGGTGCAGAAGTCGGCAATGTGCGGCGTGGAAATCCTGTTTGCTGTTTCTGCGGCGACAACGCTCGCTGTGGAAGTTGCCGAACGCTGTAACCTGACGCTGGTGGGTTTTTGCAAACCGGGCCGGGCGACGATTTATACACATCCCGAGCGTCTGATAACTGAGTAACCAGTATTCAATTAATTTGAATAAGACTGGCAAATCCTTCCGCTTTTAGTTGTGCGATGAGATGGCTATTATTTATCACATCAAGGCACGGTGCCTTAATCAAACAACTAAGTTAAAGGGTTTATATCATGAAAAGCATCAAAACTTTTGTCGCAGTTATCGCTCTGGCTACTTCTTTCGGTTCTTTCGCTGCTCAGACAGTTACCGCAACCGGTTCTACACTGGAAAGCGCTGAAGCAAAAATTGCCGCTCAGGCTGAACGTGCAGGTGCCAGCGATTATAAAATCACTCAGGCATACACCGGCAACCGCGTGCACATGACCGCTGAACTGCTGAAATAAAATACCTCAGTACTGTCGAAAGAGCGCCCTTGAGGCGCTTTTTTCATTTCCGGCATTCACTGCCTGAGCAATGCGATAAACGCGTTATAGTCTTTCAATCCCGCAATAGTTTCTGCCGGATGGCTGCTCAGCACGCTGGATAAATAACTGAAGATTTTTAGCTCATGCCGCGCCTCGGCGGCGGCACAGGCGATCAGGACATGGCTGACCGGTTCGTTATTCACCAGAATAGGGTGTGCGAGGGTAATAAAGAAACCACGAAAGCGGCGCTCCTGTTCGCTCCAGCAATGAGGAATCGCCAGGCGATTCACGATCAGGTTTTCACCTTCATGCTCCCGGGCGCAAATGCGCAGCGCTTCGTCCTCGGTGATATGGCTCTGTGCCACAAGCTGGCCGCAGATCCGGCCGATGATACTCTGCCAGCTTTCGGCCTTCATATTGGCGTAATGGAAGCTGCCCGGCTGTAAAAAGAAACGTTCGGGCTGCTGGCGGATAAAGGCCGTCGCGAGGAAGTGTTTAATCTGCTCGGTACCCGCTGCGGTGATGATATTCTTGATGGTTAAGGTATTTTTTATAGATTCATCAAGTAAATAGTGACTATTGTTGATGATTAACAGTGGGGTGATTTCTTCACTGATGGCGCTGACTTCACTCGTATTTCGCGCAATGATCACCCGACAATTCAGAACATCTCGCTCAATGGCCTGTTGGTTGATGGTGGCGATAGCATTCTGGTCGGATAACAAAATGACCGGCTGGCGCTCGTTTTGATGGCGCTCCAGGGCGCAGGCGAAGTAAAGCCCGATGAGGTCGCTATCGAACAGTGGGATATCCAGTTTTTCACGCAACAGGGCAATAAAACGCAGACTCAAATCGAAGGCGGCAGGCCAGGTCGACTTCAGGTTGTGCATACTGCTCTGGCGATGTTCCGGTACCCAAACCGGGGCAGAGACGCATCTCAGCAGGTGGCCGGTAATATTATCAACCAGTTGGGTATCGATAACGTTCAACGCAGCGATGCCGGGAACGCTTTTTAACAACAAGGTCACCGCATCGGCAGAGATTGTCATTGCCTGCCGTTGTCTGATTTCCAGAAGGCCGATCAGTGTTCTGAAGGCGTTCTCGCCCAGGTAGACTCCTCCTTGTTCCACCGCATTTTTCAGTGAAACATACCGACACTCCGGCCATGATCCGGAGAGCTGGTTACGCAGGGCATAGACGGCCAGCACCAGACTTGCCAGGTACTCTCCCGAGATAAGCGGGAATTCATTAAGTTTTTCACATGCTGCATTGAGCCTGTCGATGTTGTCCCGGGTAATACCCGGCAGTGGAATTAAGAGGGGATCTTTTTTAAGCAGATTCGCCAACAGGATAATGCGCTTTTCTTCTGGTTCATCAATGAAATGACCGACGCCCGGGCGGCTGGCAAGACAAAAGGCCCGCTCATAGCGCTGCTTCAACCGTGGGAGACGATCGGCCACCCAGGTTTCAGGTAAATTGAGCGCCGAAGCCAGCTGTACACGCGGTGTAAAGGTATTGAGCAGAAGAAAGGCCAGCAACCGGTCATCATTATCATGGCGTTGCAGAAGCTGAAAATAACCGCGTCTGTCGACAATTTCCAACTGATAGCCCGCACTGCCGCCGGGCTGAATGCGGGCCTTACCGCTGAGGGTAAAATTGAGGTAGTCAATATCGCGCAGGATGGTTCTGCCTGAAACGCCAGTTTGCCGCGCCAGGTCGCCCAGCAAACACGGCTGCTGTTCAAGAAGATCCACCAATTTTAACTGGCGTTCCGAAAGCATTAACTCTCCCGGCGAAAGTCAGTAAACGCGCGGACCTTTTCGGTCGACAGCGAGATGAGCAGTTCGCGCACCAGCGTAAACAGCGCGTCGTAATCCGATGCGGAAATCATGCCGCTGTTGGCGTGGAGATAGCGAGTCGGCAGGCATAGTGCCGCCACCGGACGACCGCCGCCCATAACGTTATAGCGTCCACCGTCCGTCGCCCCGGTTTTCATGGTGCAAAACTGCAATGACGCACCGCTGTTTTCTGCACACGCTTTTAATGTGGCAACCAACTGCTGATTAGGGAAATAGCGCTTATCGAACAGCATCAACCCTGGGCCCTCGCCAAGCTTGAGTGGGTATTTAATGCCGTCGATTCCGGGCACATCGCCCGCAACCGCAGTATCCAGCACGATCACCACATCGGGCTTGATATGCTCCGCTGAGGTTTGCGCCCCGCGTAGACCCACTTCTTCTTCCACGCTGCCCACGCCGTACAGGGTAATTTCAGGGTTATTCACGGTTTGTAAAAGCTCGGCCATCAGGGCGCAGCCGACGCGATTATCCAGCGCTTTGCCGACGATCTTATCTTCGCCCCAGCGAGCGAAATTGGCTTCCGGGCTAACGAAATCACCGATCGCAATTCCGCGGTTTTCTACTTCTTCGCGGCTGTTGGCACCAATATCGATGAACATTTCGTCAAATGTCAGAGGTTGCTGTTTCTGCTTTTCCGTTAAGGCGTGCGGTGCTACGGAGCCGATTATGCCAGGGATTTTAACGCCCTTGCGGGTACGGATGGCGACCCGGTGGTTCAGCATCGACTGGCTCCACCAACCGCCAATTGTGGTGAAGCGCAAAAAGCCGCTTTCGTCGATATGTGTGACCATAAAGCCCACTTCATCCATGTGACCGACGATGGCAACCTTCGGCCCACGGTTGCCTTTGCGTGCGACAAAGCTGCCGAGGCCGTCAAAAGTGATTTCATCGACGCTGGAATCCAGCGCATTAATGAGAAGAGTGCGAACTTCGTGCTCATCACCGCTGACGGCGCTGGCTTCGCATAACTGCTGAAGTAACTCAATGTTCATGGGCAAGCTCCTGCTGTGCGGCTTTACGTTTCAGCCACAATCCTTTCAGGATGATAATTAACGAAATGTTCAGTGCCAGACCGATAGCCAGCACCAGATAAAATGACCCCACCGGAGACATCAGGCCAATCAGCGGATCAAAGATACCTAAACCTGGCGCGAGACGTTTGATTCCAAAGGCGATGACCAGCATGCCGGTAATACCACCGGAGAGCGTATTGGCGGTAATCATCGGCAGCGGCGCGGCCAGCGCATAGGGGATTGCCGGTTCGGTAGCGACGGTGGCCCCCACCACAATCGCACTGCTGGCGGCGGCCTTCTCCTGCTGGGTAAACAGTTTTGGCGCTAAATAGGTAGCGATACCTGCCGCGACGGGCGGCATCAGCGCCACCACGCCGACGATGGCGTACCAGTCATAGATATGTTTTTCCAGCAGTGAGAAGCAGAAGAACCAGGCCGTTTTATTGATTGGCCCGCCCATATCAAATGCCAGCATTGCGCCAACGAGGAAGGCTGCGCCCATTTTCATTGATGGTGGAATGGTGTTCAGGAAGTGCAGCAGGCCTCCCATGATGTCGGACATCACCGGGCCGATGACGTAATAAGTCAGGACGCCAAACACCAGCAAAGTGACAAACGGGATCAGCATGGAGCCGAGCAGCGGCTGCAACGCTTTGCCGAGCCGAACCTTGCGAAACCAAAGCACAAAGTAGCCAATTGCCAGCCCGAGTACGACCGCGCCGAGAAACCCCGCGCCGGACTGGGTGCCGAGTAGACCTTTATCGTTCGCCAGGTAACACACCAGAAACGCCGGGGCAAAAGCGGGCTTATCGGCAATCGACCACGCGATGTATGCCCCCATAATGGGGATCATAAAGGTGAAGCCCAGATAGCCGATGGATTCAACAACCCAGGTGAACGACGGCGCACCTTTCGACATATCGGCATAGGGCAAACCGAACTGCACCAGCATATTAGCGATGGCAACCAGAATACCGCCGCCAATAACAAACGGCAGCGCGGCGGAAACGCCAGCCATCAGGTGGCTCATCACGCTACCGTGCTGGACCTCCTGTTTTCCCAGCTTCACGCTGCTATCAGTGGCAAAAAGTTGTGAATGAGTCGGTAACTGCGTAAAAATCAGGTCGATATTTTTCAGCGCCTGGGAAATGGCTATTTCATAGACTTTTTTCCCGGCGAAACGCGCCCGGTCTTCACCGCTCAGGCCGCGACCTGTAGCCAGAATAACGTAATCGGCAGCGGCAATTTCTTCACTGGTCAGTCGGTTTTCGACGCCGCTTGAGCCCTGGGTTTCGACTTTAATCGTATGGCCGAGCGAGCGCGCTTTTTGCTCCAGCGCTTCTGCCACCATATAAGTGTGGGCGATACCCGCCGGACAGTTGGTAATCGCCACTAAACGCAAGGATGACTCCATAGCCGCTTCCTTATGAGGTTAAGGTCTGATTGAGCAGGGCGAGCACCTGGTCGGTGTCGCCTTGCTTCAGTTGGTTGATGAAATCTTGATGGATAATTTTGCGGCACAGGGTGCCGATAATTTTGACCTGATCGTCCTCGCCCGTTTGTGGCACGCCGAGGCAGATCCAGCAGTTAACGTCCTCGCCGTCGCTGGCTTTCCAGTCCACTTTTTCTGATTTGCGTGCGAACAAGACGAAGGGGCGTGTGATACAGACGCTTTTACCGTGTGGGACGGCAATGCCCGAACCAAAGCCGGTGGAATGCAGCTTTTCGCGTATCAGCAGCGTTTGCAGGAAGGCGCTGCGGTCAGAGACGTAGCCATTTTGAAGCGCCATATTCGCCAGTTGCTTGAGGATGGCATAAACGCTATTCCCCTGAATATTCAGGTCAATGCAGTTAGCTGTAAGGGCTGTCATGGTGGGACTCCGTTAAAAACTGTTTGATTTGATTTTAACGGTGAGATGGTGAAGAGATGAGCAGCAATATGTCAGCGGGAAGTGACAATTTGAGGCAGAGTTAGCGCCTGGTTTTGTGGGGTAAAACACATAACGCTACAGGTGATTACCCTGATGAATATTTCGCCAGGGTAATTATATTCTTAGTGTATGCCCACCATTCGTAACAGCGCGGTTACCACTGCGGCGGCAACGATCACCACGATCAGCGGCATCTTACGCCAGGCGAGAAATACCGCAAAAGCCACGCCGAGTACGCGCGCCATCCCGGCAAAGTGTTCGCCTTCGTAAAAGGTGGTCGCCAGCGCAACAGAGAACAGTAATACCGTTGCGGCGTCGGAAAGCAGCGCCTGCGAGCGTTCTGAGAACGCTAAACGGCTTCCAAGCTTAGCTCCCCCTAAACGCATTAAATACGTTCCCACAGATAACATGGCGATACCGACGATAAACAGCGTCATGTTGCCCATTATTTTTTCCTCGTCAGTAAGCCAAAGAGTGAGAGCAAAACCGGTAAACCGACCGGCGCAAAGGGAATGGCGGCAAGCGACAACGTGGCGCCGCTACAGGCACGAATCAGCGTAGTGCGGTTTTTGAATGCCGGGACGACCAGAGCCAGCAGAATGGCAGGGAAGACGGCATCCAGACCGATGGTTTCCGGGGCAGGGAGCAGTTTGCCGACGCCTGCGCCGATCAGGGTGCCAACAGGCCAGAAAATTGCGACGCCCAGACCGCACAGCCAGTAGGCGGCTTTACGTTGCTCAGGCGTTTTTTGCGACAGGCCAAAGACTACGCTTTCGTCGTTCATAATATGACAGCCGAGGAAACTGGCAGCTCGGGTGCCCACCAGATCGCGCACGGTGACGCCGAACGGCACGTGTCGGGCGTTAACCAGTAAACCCGCAGCCGCAGCCGCCAGTGGATTACCACCGCTGGCGATAATGCCGATAAACATAAACTCGGACGCGCCCGCCAGCACAGTAATAGAGAGTACAAACGGTACCCACAGCGGGAAGCCGTAGGCCATCGCCAGCGAGCCGTATGACATGCCGACTACACCGACGGCCAGACAGACTAAAAATATTGCTTTTATCGTGTCGCCTTTGAGACTGGAAAAATAATGTTTCATACCGTTTTAGCCATATCGAACGAGTTTCCATTATAATGAACGCGACCAATTGGCTTTACAAGTCGAACAATTCGTTCGATATAAAAAACATGGAGTCGTGAATGACCCAGCCCATCAGTATGATCGCGAAAAGTCTGGTGCGTGAACGTCAGCGCACCGGTTTGTCGCTGGCGGAGATTGCCCGTCGCGCGGGGATTGCAAAATCGACACTCTCGCAATTGGAAGCGGGCAATGGAAATCCTAGCCTGGAAACGCTCTGGTCGCTGTGTGTGGCGTTAGATATTCCCTTTGCGCGCCTGCTGGAACCGCAGGAGCAAAAAACGCAGGTGATTCGCCGCGGCGAAGGGACAAAAGTCGTGGCTGAGCAGGCCCACTATCAGGCCATTTTACTGGCCGCCTGCCCACCGGGTGCGCGGCGGGATATCTATCTGCTGCTGACGCAGCCGGGCGCGGATCGTATTTCACAACCGCATCCACCGGGATCGGTTGAACATATTATCGTAACGCAGGGTAAGGCGATGGTGGGATTGACGGAAGCGCCGGAGGAGTTAGGTGAGGGCGATTATATTTGTTACCCTGCCGATCAAGCGCATATCTTTAAAGCACTGGAGCCTGACACTCAGGCGATTCTGGTTTCTGAGCAGAGTTAATTGAACGCTTATTAAATAAAGGCGCGGCGATTGTCGTTCGCGCCTTTATTATTTTTAATTATATTTTATTGTTATTCATATAAAATTGTTTTTATTATTTTTCGTTAATTTCAGCACTATTGTTATATCCCTCACATTCTTAATTATATCTACGTTACACATAATAAAATCAGTATGATAATAAATATTAGCCTGCACTGGTGCCACGTTTTAATGTTCTGAATTTATTTCAGTCATCGGTATCGTATTACCTATAAAAATATTTTTTGGATTTGCATGTTGCGCGTCTTCCGGTCGGAAGACGTTGGACGATCTTTATTTCAAGGAAAGCAAATAATGAAGAAATCGACGTTAGCTTTAGCAATAGGTCTATTATTAGTGGCAAATAATGGCTTTGCTAAAACGCAAAAAATGACTCTGGAACAGCGGCTCGAACAACTGGAGGCTCGGCTGGAAGCTGCGGAAAACCGCGCGGCAAAAGCGGAAAATCAGGTGCAGCAATTGCAGGTACAGCAGGCTGCGGAGATCCAGGAAATTAAAGTTGCTCAGGGAAATACGCCAGTCAACGGCACTACGCCCGCACAAGAGACCAAAAAGAACGCCACCACCCCTAACCTGGTGCTCTCCGGCTATGGCGATCTGAAAATCTACGGCGACGTGGAATTCAACATGGATGCGGAAAGCAACAAAGGCGTGCTGGCGGCAACCAATTCGAATGTGGGCGACCCAACCAATGAACGCTGGGATCTGAACGGACGTATCCTGCTGGGCTTTGACGGTATGCGTAAGCTGGATAACGGCTATTTCGCCGGTTTTTCAGCGCAACCGCTGGCTGACATGACGGGTTCGGTCAATCTTGATGTCGCCGCTTTCTTCTTCGGTCAGGAAAATGACTGGAAAGTAAAAGTCGGTCGTTTCGAAGCTTACGATATGTTCCCGCTGAATCAGGATACCTTTGTTGAGCATTCAGGGCATACCGCCAACGATTTGTATGATGACGGTAGCGGCTACATCTACATGATGAAAGAAGGTCGTGGCCGTTCAGATTCCGGCGGCAGCTTCCTGATGAGCAAACAGCTCGATAACTGGTATTTCGAGTTAAATACCCTGCTGGAAGATGGTACCTCGCTTTATCAGGATAGCCGCTATCATGGTCGTGAAATGTCGCAGGAGAAAAACGTGGCTTATCTGCGCCCGGTCGTCGCCTGGACACCGGTGGATGCGCTGACGATTTCTGCGGCCATGGAATCGAACGTTATCAATAACGCCTATGGATATACCGATGCTCAGGGCAACTTTGTCGATCAGTCCGATCGTACCGGTTACGGTATGACGATGACCTGGAACGGTCTGAAAGCCGATCCGGAAAATGGCCTGGTGTTTAACCTGAATACCGCTTATCTCGATGCGGATAACGAAAAAGACTTTACGGCGGCGGCCAACGTTCTGTGGAAGCGCTTTGAACTGGGCTATATCTATGCTCATAACAAGATCGACGAATTTAACGGTCTGATCGATCACGATGATAATGACTGGTTCTACAATGAGGGCACTTACGATATTCATACCATTCACGCGTCTTATTTAATTCCGAACGTGATGGATATGCAGAACTTTAATATTTATCTCGGCGCTTATTATTCGATGATTAACAGCGATAACAGCAATCCGGAGAATTATACCGACGACGACGACCGTTACGGCGCGCGTCTCCGCTTCAAATACTTCTTCTGATTTTCCGTTCTCAGGCGCCTGGATTCAGGCGCTTTTTTCTTATAGCCTGGTCATCAGGCTTTTATTTCCCCACCCAGTTATTTTTGATTTTGAACTTGTCGGCGCGGTTGTAGCTACACGAGTAGTTAAATGCCGTCCCATCTTCCAGTTTGGTGACGCCGGAGACTTTCAGCATTGGCAAGCCTGAGCAGGTGCCGGGTCGTGGGGAAATGGCGTGGATGACAAAACGAACGCAATGCTGCTAACGGGAGAAAAAAGTTTCCTCCCCCGTCAGGGGAGGAAACAGAGCGGTTAAGGCAGATAAAACACTTCTTTTAGCTCAGCGCTGACCGGGCTGTTGTCCGGGTTTGCCGGCATTACATCACGCATATGCTTCCACCAACGCTGGCAAACATCGGTGCTGGCAACGGCGTTCCAGCGCGCCTCTGACTCAATCTCGACGGTGGCGAACAGCAGGTTGCGTTCCTGATCGAGATAAATCGCGTAGTGATGGGCACCGTGCTCTTTCAGCACCGCTTCCAGTTCTGGCCAGATGGGATTGTGCCGACGTTGATACTCAACGTGCGCGTCGGCATTCACCTGCATCACAAAGGCCTTGCGGATCATAACGCCTCCAGATACAGCTCGCGGACCTCATCGCGGCTGGCAGTGCGCGGGTTACACGGCGCGCATGGATCGGCCAACGCTTTATCCAGCCAGCCTTCAATATCCTCTTTCGTCACGCCAAGGGAACTAAAACCAGCCGGAATACCTACACGCTTGCTCAGGGCACGAATCGCGGTGATGGCCTCCATGCTTGCCGCTTCGTCGCTCATCCCGCGGGTGTCCACTCCCATCGCCTGCGCCACTCGGGCAAAACGCGCCACGGCGTTAGGGCGGTTAAAGTTTTCGATGATCGGCAGCAGGATGGCGTTGCAGACGCCGTGCGGCAGGTTGTGGGTCGCGCCTGGCTGGTGTGCCAGCGCATGAACCAGTCCAAGACCGGCGCTGTTAAACGCCATCCCTGCGAGGTACTGACCAAACGCCATTTGTTCGCGGGCTTCGAGGTTATAACCATCGTCGACCGCTTTCGGCAGCCACAGGTTGATCAGGCGAATTGCTTCCAGGGCGTTGGCGTCGGTGAGCGGATGCGCGCCAACGGAAACATAGGCTTCCACCGCGTGAGTCAGGGCGTCCATGCCGGTTGCGGCGGTAACGGAGGCTGGGATTTCCAGCATCACGCTGGCGTCATCCACGGCGATATCCGGGATGATGTTCGGGTCGATGATCACCTCTTTGACCTTGCGGGCAGAGTCGATAATGACCGCGTTGCTGGTCATCTCTGCTGCTGTACCAGCAGTGGTATTGATGGCAACCAGCGGCACGCCCGCATTTTTCACTTTGCCCACGCCGGAGTAAGCGGTAGAAGGGCCAGGGTTGGCGGTCAGGATCTTCACCGCTTTGGCGGTATCGATCGGGCTGCCGCCGCCGAAGGCGATAATGTAGTCACATTCTGCCCCCTGATATGCCGTAAAACCTTTCTGTACCAGCTCTTCTGTCGGATTCGGGAACACCTCATCAAACAGGTGGTAAGACATTTGATGTTCATCCAGTGCGGCAAACAGGCTATCCAGCAGGCCCAGCTTCACCAGTTGACCATCGGTGACGATCAGCGCTTTGCCCCATTGTTTATTCGCCACGAGATTCACCATATCGGCAATCGCGCCGGCGCCATGCAGGCTAATTTTTGGCAGTGCCAACATAAAGCTCATCACTATTCTCCTTAAAAAAAATCCCTGGTGCCCGATGGCATTACGCTTATCGGGCCGACGGTGAAACGTGCATCGTCATGTAGGCCGGATAAAGCGAAGCCGCATCCGGCGTTGAGTTGGCAGGTATCAGTACAGCTCTACGGCGCTGGCCAGCGGAGTCACGCCAAAGCGTTTAGCCAGTGCTACCAGCTCTTCACGTGTGATGGTCTGCTTCATACCGCCCATCGAATATATTTTGACTAAAACTTCGGCGGATTTTTCTGCGGTATCTATCAAGCCAAATGCTTCGTCGAGGGAGGGGCCGCTGCCGAACACGCCGTGGAACGGCCACAGTACCAGCGAGTGTTTCTGCATTTCCTCGGCGGTTGCCTGGCCGATTTCATCCGTACCCGGCACCATCCACGGCAGAATGCCGACGCCATCCGGGAACACCACCAGACACTCGGTGCTGCCTTCCCACAGTTTGCGGGTAATCAGCGGGGTGTTGTTTTCCAGCACGTAGGTCAGGGCGATCAGGTTGGTAGCATGGCAGTGCATGATCACGCGGTCTTTGCCGTTCGTCGCTTTAATACGCTCGCAATGGGAGAGGAAGTGAGCCGGCAACTCGGAGGTTGGCACCGCTTCGTGGGTCAGGCCCCAAAGGATGTGGTAGCCCGCGCCGTCGCTGTCTACTTTCACCACGCCCAAATTTGCCGCGGGATCGAGCTGAACGTTACGGAAAAATTTACCGGAACCGGTGACGATAAACGGCGTGTTCGCCAGCAAAGGCATTGGCTGACTTAGCGCGATATAGCGCGGTTTTTCGTGGAAATCGGCGCTAAATGGCGCAATATCAGCCTCATCCAGACGCAGCGTCAGGTTGCCGCCGTTACGTTCGTCCCAGCCTTTCAGCCACGCGTCGGAAGTGGCTTTGATCATCCCCTGGACGAACCAGGAATTAGTCATGTTTTGCATATTCGGTGATCCTGTTGATTGCCCGATCGTTATCGGGTCTTACGTAGGCCGGATAAGTGAAGATCCATCCGGCAATCGTCTTTCATTCATTGCCGGATAGCGACGTGGGGCGTCTTATCCGGCCTGTAAGCCTGGTGTCACGGTTAGCTACGTTTGCTCAAAATCTCTTTCTCATAGGCGCGCACGCTGTCCAGCCACTGACTTCCTGCTGGCGTGTCGTGACGCTGGCAGTACATCTCCCACACGGCCTGCCACGGCAGCGATTTTTGCTCTTCCAGCAAGGCCAGACGTGCGGTGTAGTCGCCGCTGGCTTCAAGCTGACGCAGTTGTTCGGTCGGTTCTAACAGCGCGCGCAGCAGGGCTTTTTTCATATTGCGGGTGCCGATAACCCACGCGGCGATGCGGTTAATAGAGGCGTCGAAGAAGTCGAGGCCGATGTGTACGCGGTCGAACAGGTTGTGGCGAACGATCTCGCTGGCAATCGCCTGCGTTTCATCATCCAGCAGCACCACGTGATCGCTGTCCCAGCGCACCGGACGGCTGACGTGCAGCAGCAGACGCGGTACGTACAGCATGGCGGCGGAGATTTTGTCGGAAATCACTTCAGTCGGATGGAAGTGACCCGCATCCAGGCACAGCGCGGTCTGACGGCTGGTGGCGTAACCCATATAGAACTCGTTGGAGCCCACGGTGTAGCTTTCGGCGCCGATGCCAAACAGCTTGCTCTCGACGGCGTCGATATGGTGCGCCGGGTCGAGTTTTTCGCTGATCACTTCATCCAGTGCTTCAAGCAGACGTTGGCGCGGCGCTAACCGGTCAACGGTAATGTCTTTCATGCCATCCGGGATCCAGATATTCATCACCGATGGCGTACCCAACTGCTCGCCAAAATACGCTGAGACGCGACGGCTGGCTTTGCAGTGGTCAATCCAAAACTGGCGAATGGTGTCATCGGCGTGGGCCAGCGTGAAGCCGTCGGCGCTCAGCGGGTGAGAGAAGCAGGAGGGGTTGAAATCCAGCCCTAACTGGTTTGCTTTCGCCCACTCAACCCAGTTTTTAAAATGTTCAGGTTTGATTTGGTCGCGGGCAACCGGCGTATCGGACTCCAGATAGATCGCGTGCAAATTCAGACGTTTTGGACCAGGGATCAGGCTCAGCGCCTGCTCCAGATCGGCGCGCAGTTCGGTGGCGTTACGCGCTTTGCCCGGATAGTTGCCGGTAGCCTGAATACCGCCTGTGAGCGAGCCTTCCGGATTCTCGAAACCGGCGACATCATCGCCTTGCCAGCAGTGCATGGAGACCGGCAGACGATCGAGCTGGCGTAAGGCCGCCTCGACATCAATGCCTACCGCGGCGAAACGCAGTTTTGCCAGTTCCCAGGCTTGTTCAAGTTGAGTGGTCATGCGCAAAGCTCCTTTGTCTGTCGTAGTGATGGAAACTGCGCCTGGTAGCGGGCAATTTCACTTTCAGGATTTGGAATGAAGGTGGTCAGGTCGTAGTTGGCACGCACCACCTGACGGAAATCATCGACGTTGTTAAGCTCGTCCAGCGTCATCAACTGGATGCCAATATTGCCGAGCGTGGAGGCCTCAATCGGCCCGGACATCACGCGAATACCGCAGGCATCCGCGCACAGCTGGTTCAGTAGGGCGTTCTGGCAGCCGCCGCCAACGATGTGCAGTTGGCTAAATGCTGCACCACGCAGTTGTGCCAGTTCTTGCAGAATGTCAGCGTATAGCAATGCCAGGCTGTCGAAGATACAGCGCGCCAGTTCGGCGTTTTGCTGGGGAACGGGTTGACCCGATTCACGACAGGCCGCCTGAATTTCCGCGCTCATATCGTCGGGGTTGATAAAGCGATCGTCGTTCGGGTTAATCAGGAATTGGCAGGCCGGCAGCGCTTGCGTTTGGGCAATAAGCGTTGGCAGGTCGGTAATCTGGCGCTCTTTTAAAACGCGCTGGAGCAGCCACAGTCCCATGATGTTTTTCAGTACGCGGTAGCGCCCTTCCGCGCCCCCTTCGTTGGTGATGTTCGCCGCCAGCGCCGCATCGTTGGTATACGGCGTTCTGCTCTCAAAGCCCATCAGCGACCAGGTACCGGAAGAGAGATACGCACTATTTTTATCGGCCAGCGGTGAAGCGATGACCGCGCTGGCGGTGTCGTGACTGGCGACGGCCACAACCGGAATTTGGTTTTTCTGCGGGCAAATCCAGTGACCAATGACGTTCCCCGGATGCGTCGGGCGACCAAACCAGGCTTTGTCTGCCCCGGTCCACGCCAGCAGCGTGTCATCCCAGTCGTCGGTGTTGATATTGACTAACTGGGTGGTGGTGGCGTTGGTGTATTCCCAGTTCAATTTGCCGGTCAGGCGAAAGCTGAAGTAGTCGGGGATCAGCAGGGCATGTGCCACCTGCGCAAGCAGTTCTGGCTGCTGTTCAACCAGCGCACGTAGCTGATACAAAGTGTTAAACGGCAGAAACTGAATGCCGCTACGGCGGTAGATTTCACCTTTACCTGGCTGCGCCATCGCCTGTGACATAATGCCGGTCGTGCGGCTGTCACGGTAAGAGACCGGCAGACCAACACGTTGGCCGGCGTTATCGATCAATACGTAATCCACGCCCCAGGTATCAATGCCAATGCTGTCTATCCGAATGCCTTCATCACAGACTTTTTTCAGGCCAAGGCGAATGTCGTTTTCCAGGCTGTCGATGTCCCAGGTGTCAAAACCGTCCGTTTTTTGCAGACAGTTAACGAAGCGGTGGATTTCACGCAGCGTCAGGGTGCGGTGTTTACTGTCGTAACGTGCGAGCATTACGCGCCCACTGGATGCGCCGAGATCGACAGCGACACAATGGCGAAAAGTCATGGCGAGGTCCTTCTGAGTTTTATTGCACTCAGTCTAAGAACCCCGAATAAAGCGTACCTTCTTGACAGTGACAGCCCCAATTAGCGGCTGGCAACATGGCAAAGGTGAACGTGATGTTGTTCACAGTTTCCACTAATAGCGCGGATTTTGGCGGATGTGACGCCTTCCGCATTTCCCGATCTTTCCCGCCATTTCTTGAAGAATTAACCGTGTTTACGCACTTTGGCGTCAAAAAATTAAGGTGAGGGTAGGAACCCTTAATTACTATTCAGCCATATTCGTTAATCAGGGGGAGCCGTCATGACCGTACTGCATTGCGTGGATTTTTTTCCGACAGGTAAAGCGCCTGTGGCTATTGAACCGCGGCTTCCTCAGCCCGCGTTTCCTGAACATCATCATGATTTTCATGAAATTGTGGTGGTCGAACATGGAACGGGGATCCATGTGTTTAACGGACAGCCTTACACCATCAGCGGCGGTACGGTGTGTTTCGTCCGCGATCATGACAGGCATTTATATGAACATACTGACAATCTGTGTCTGACCAATGTTTTGTATCGCTCTCCGGATGCGTTTCAATTTCTGGCCGGGCTGAATCAGCTTTTGCCTCAGGAACAAAATGGGCAGTATCCCTCCCACTGGCGCGTAAACCAGGGCGTACTGCAGCAGGTTCGTCACCTGGTGGGGCAGATGGAGACGCTCGGCGAGGAGATGGATACGCCCACGGCGGCAAATCGCGAGATCTTGTTTATGCAGTTGCTGGTACTGCTACGTAAAAGCAGCCTGATGGAAGCGGCGACCGATAACGATGCGCGGCTTAACCTTTTGATGGCATGGCTGGAGGATAACTTTGCCGAAGAGGTGTGTTGGGAGGCGCTGGCCGAGAAGTTTTCGCTCTCTTTACGCACTCTGCATCGCCAGCTTAAACAGCAAACAGGATTGACGCCGCAGCGCTACCTTAACCGTCTGCGACTGATTAAAGCCCGACATCTGCTCCGCCACAGTGATGACAGCGTGACTGATATCGCTTATCTCTGCGGTTTCGGTGACAGTAACCACTTTTCGACGCTTTTTCGCCGTGAGTTCGAGTGGTCGCCACGCGATATTCGTCAGGGGCGTGACCTTATAGCGGGAAGCAGCCTTCAGTAACGCGAAAGCTATCAACGTTTTTTACCGTCCGTTTGCTGATAATCATACCCTTTCATGCCGGATGCGCTGCGCTTATCCGGCAAGCGTACAGGTTGAGGTGATGTGATGGCGAATCATCTGGTTCTTTTGAAATCAGACTTTTTTGCGCATGAGCAGCAGGCTGTCGCCGTGGCCGATCGTTATCCGCAGGATGTCTTTGCTGAGCATACCCACGAGTTTTGCGAGCTGGTTCTGGTCTGGCGCGGCAATGGTCTGCATGTCCTTAACGATCGTCCGTACCGGATAACCCGTGGCGATCTGTTTTATATTCGCGCCGAAGATAAACACTCCTACACCTCCGTTAACGACCTTGTGTTGCAAAATATCATCTACTGCCCGGAGCGGTTAACGCTGAATGTTGACTGGCAAGGGGCGATCCCCGGATTTGACGGTACGCCGAGGCAGCCGCACTGGCGACTTGGCAGCGTTGGCATGACCCAGGCCAGACAGGTGATAAGCCAGCTTGAGCATGAAAGTAATCAGCGCGATGCGCAGGCCTTTACCATGGCTGAGCTGCTGTTTGGTCAACTGGTAACTCACCTTAAACGTCATCGTTATGCCACGGATACGCTCCCGGCGACGTCAAGTGAAACGCTGCTGGATAAACTGATCACCGCGTTAGCCGGTAGCCATGAGCATGCGTTCGAACTGGATACGTTTTGCGAGCGTGAACGGTGCAGCGAACGCGTTTTGCGCCAGCAGTTCCGTAGCCAGACCGGGATGACTATCAACCAGTATCAGCGCCAGGTGCGGGTGTGCCATGCACAGTATCTGCTCAAGCATAGTCGGTTGATGATTAGTGAGATTTCCATGCGCTGCGGCTTTGAGGATAGTAACTACTTTTCGGTGGTATTCACGCGCGAAACCGGGATGACGCCGAGCCAGTGGCGTCATCTCAGTACCCAACATGATTAGCTGGCCATTCCCAGACCAACAATGTTTGCTGCGACAATGATCACTACGCAGCCAAGACTTAGCACGCTGACCGGACGTCTCCCTGCATTGCTCCACTCTTTCATGATCAGGCCCACGATACCGCCGCACAGGACGTAGAAGCTCATGTGCAGCATCCAGCTCATGTAGTCATACTGTGCTGGAATTTTGGCATGGCCCCAGGCGTAAAAGAAGAACTGGAGATACCACATCAGGCCAGCAAGCGCCGAAAACAGGATATTGCTGATAATCAGCGGTTTTGCTAAAGAGAAGTCGGCCTTTACTGACAGGTTTTTCATTTTTGCCAGACGAATGAAGCAGTATCCCAGATTGATCACCGCACCACCGCCCATGATGACTACATAGCTTGGCAGGGCGACATACAGCGGGTCGATACCGAGTGTTGCAGCGGCTTCGTGCATTGGTTTAGCCGCATCCATGGCAAAGGACATCCCCGCGGAGAAAAAGCCGCACATCACCGCCAGTATCAGACCTTTTTTCAGATTGAACTCTTCGGCTTTGATGCCCATCTTGCGCTCTTTTAACTGTCCGGCGCGGGTGACAATCGCCACTCCGATCAGGGCGACCAGCACGCCGAGCAGGGTCATACGTCCGCCTGGTGTGCCAATGAGCACGTCAAATTTACCGGCAATGATTGGCGTCATTAAGGTACCAACAATTAGCGTAATGCCGATAGCGATCCCGATCCCCATCGACATACCGAGATAGCGCATAGTCAGGCCATAGTTGATATTACCAATCCCCCACATGGCACCGAATAAAAATACCGGCAGCAGGGTGGACGCACTGAATGAACTGTAATAGGCCCAGAAGTCCGGCAGAAGGATCGCGCTGACGAGCCAGGGAAGGATCAGCCATGAAACAAAACCACCTATAGACCACATGGTTTCCCAGGACCAGTGTTGTACCTTTTTAAAAGGGGCATAGAAACAAGCGGCACTAGCGGCACCGATAAGATGCCATATTATCCCCATCGTAATTGCGTTACCCATTCTGTTTCCTTTTGAATTATCGATTTGGCAGGATGAAAACACCCGTTTTGATGTTCAAAAGTCTAAAGAGTGAGCAATAGATTAACCTTCAGCATGCTGCCGTGTGATCAGTAATGCTGGCAAAATTCAGGGGATGAAAGGGATATTGATCACAAATGCGGCTCCGCCCCTCTTTTTTGAGAAGGGCGGAAATATAGAGGATTAGCAAATTCTTACTGCCTGAATACCCAGTAGCCAGGCGAGTTTTTCCAGTGCCTCGCCATGGTGTCCCAGGCCAATGCTGCAATGATGAGCTGGGCCGCCCATACACCATTGCGTGGTGAACTCGCGAGCTGATAACGGGAAGCGATAGCGGCTATTGGTGTTGCCTATATCCAGGACTTCACCTGGTACAGCTTCACCTTCGGCATACTGTAAACGCACCCCGTTTTCGGCATCTTCAATTACCGAAAGAAAGGTCACCGGACCTGATTTTACGGTCATCTGGATAGATACACCTTTACCGGGTTTACCATGATAAACCGGCAGCGGCACCAGACTCACCGGACCATCCGCCATCAGCGGGTGTGCCGGACCGTCATGTCCCCACAAAACAGCATCATCATTAAATTCAATGCCATATGGTTCTGAGAATGAACCGCCAGCCCCCAGAAGTTGCTGAATTTTCATCGCCAGCACATTTTTGATTTCATATTCTCCCGCTACGGGAATACCACGGTGGGTAAGCAGCGTGTTGCCGAGAATGATTGAGGTGATGATGTTCTCGTAAGCGTTGCCGTTACGGCCTTCATAGTAATAGGCTAGTGCACCGAGTTTATTCTGGGCAATTAGTTTATCCATGGCGCAGGCAGTGGTGAGTGCGCGGTTGAGCTCTGCAGGTTCGCATGCCGCATCCAACTGAAGTACACGGTGCATTTCCTGTCGTTTGGCGTTGAGGTCTGCCTCGCTGACCTGCTCGCGATATTCCGCCAACTCACACATTTCCAATGGCTTAAAGCGTACGCCCATTTTGGCGGACAAGTTCGTCATATTGCTGTAAACGTCTACCATGCCGTCATAATAGTGCCCGAGGACGCCGACCTGACAATTTGCCAGCATTTGACGAGCGTTAAGTGCCTGTAGCCACTGCGCCGTTTGTTGCCAGACATACTCATCGCCCTGTAATGCGCCAACAATCAACTGAAAGCGGATATTTGCACGGTTAAACACGTTTGCCAGTTCGGGTGCGCTGCAGGCCTGACAGTGCGCCAGCCACTCTCCAGTACGACCTCCACGATCGGGAATTTGACGGATTGTTGAATAAGGCAGCCCTGGCTCTGGCTGTAGGGCCAGAATAATGACCGGTTTATTGATACTCTGCACAAGCGGTAGCACCGTTGAGCTGAGCGCATAGGTGCTGATGTAAAGACAGACAGCATCGACCGGCTGTTGCTGCAACCGTCTGATAAGGGCATCGGCTTTATCGACGTTATCAATCAGGCCGCCATTAATCACGCTGGCTTGTTGCGCCGTCAGGCGATCATCAATTGATTGCAGATAGCCCTGAAGACGTGACTCCAGGCCTGTAAACTGGGGCCAGTATGTGTCGAGGCCGATACCAAAAAGGGCGATGTTGACAGACATAGCAATATTTCCTTGTGAGATAATTTTCAGACTATGTCGTGCTTTATCTCCCATGTCCTTCATGTCGCTGCCTATTTTCTACTCAGATTGGCAAAATCAGCCTGATTTTCCCAGTGATGCTCACACTTTTACCTCATAATAGCCATGTAAAAAGTACGGCATTGATAATCATTTTCAATATCATTTAATTAACTATAATGACCCAACTGCTTACGCGGCGTTAACACTGGCCGCCCGACAATACTGGAGATGATTATGAGTTATACACTGCCATCCCTGCCGTACGCTTATGATGCCCTTGAACCGCACTTTGATAAGCAGACGATGGAAATCCACCATACCAAACACCACCAGGCTTACGTAAACAACGCGAACGCTGCGCTGGAAAGCTTGCCTGAATTCGCGAGCCTGCCTGTTGAAGAGCTGATCACCAAACTGGATCAACTGCCAGCAGACAAGAAAACCGTACTGCGTAACAACGCGGGCGGCCACGCTAACCACAGCCTGTTCTGGAAAGGTCTGAAAACCGGTACTACGCTGCAGGGCGACCTGAAAACGGCTATCGAACGTGACTTCGGCTCCGTGGACAACTTCAAAGCTGAATTTGAAAAAGCTGCAGCAACCCGTTTTGGTTCCGGCTGGGCGTGGCTGGTTCTGAAAGGTGACAAACTGGCTGTTGTTTCCACTGCTAACCAGGATTCCCCGCTGATGGGTGAAGCTATCTCTGGCGCTTCCGGCTTCCCGATCGTGGGCCTGGACGTTTGGGAACACGCTTACTACCTGAAATTCCAGAACCGCCGTCCGGACTACATCAAAGAGTTCTGGAACGTGGTGAACTGGGACGAAGCTGCCGCGCGTTTCGCAGCGAAAAAATAAGTTCTACGCTTTGATAAGCCCCTGCAAGCGATGCTTGTGGGGGTTTTTTTGTGATCAAAATCAATATAAAAACAATGATCCAATTAAATTGAAACAAGGTTTTATTATGCGAGTGAGATCACTTTTATAGTCTCTATGAATGTCTATCTTCGTTTCATCAAGACGGGCGCATCTCATAAGCAAGATGCAATCGCCCATAAAAATTGCCCCATTTTTATGTCTACAGGTGATGGAAATGCAGATCAAACGAACGATAGAGAAAATCCCAGGCGGCATGATGCTGGTGCCGCTTTTTCTGGGCGCGTTGTGTCACACCTTTTCCCCCGGCGCCGGGAAATACTTCGGCTCCTTTACCAACGGTATGATCACCGGTACGGTGCCTATTCTGGCGGTCTGGTTCTTTTGTATGGGGGCGTCGATCAAGCTAAGCGCTACCGGTACCGTACTGCGTAAATCGGGTACGCTGGTCATAACCAAGATCCTGGTAGCGTGGGTGGTCGCGGCGATTGCTTCACGTATTCTGCCGGAACATGGTGTAGAAGTTGGTTTCTTCGCCGGCTTGTCTACGCTGGCGCTGGTGGCCGCCATGGATATGACCAACGGCGGGCTGTATGCCTCGATTATGCAGCAGTACGGCACCAAAGAAGAGGCCGGGGCGTTTGTCCTAATGTCGCTGGAGTCTGGCCCGCTGATGACTATGGTGATTCTGGGAACCGCCGGGATCGCTTCGTTTGAACCACACGTGTTTGTCGGGGCCGTATTACCGTTCCTGATTGGCTTTGCGCTGGGGAATCTGGACCCTGAGCTGCGGGAATTCTTCAGCAAAGCGGTGCAGACGTTGATTCCTTTCTTTGCCTTCGCGCTTGGTAACACCATTGATTTGAGCGTGATTGCGCAGACCGGTGTACTGGGTATTTTGCTGGGCGTGGCGGTAATTATCATTACCGGTATTCCATTGATTATCGCCGATAAACTGATTGGCGGCGGCGATGGCACAGCGGGGATTGCGGCCTCCAGCTCAGCTGGTGCGGCGGTCGCTACGCCAGTGCTGATTGCTGAAATGGTTCCGGCATTTAAACCGATGGCGCCGGCAGCAACTTCCCTTGTCGCCACGTCGGTGATTGTGACCTCCATTCTGGTGCCGATTATCACTTCCATCTGGTCGAAAAGAGTAAAAGCCAGGGCGGCGGAAATTGATATTCGTAGCGCCGTGAAGTAAGCCTCTTTTGCCGGATGGTCTGTTCCATCCGGCTTAACGATTTACGCTTTGACGACAAATACCTCATCGATGGTCCGACACTCACCCTCGTTCAACTCTCCGCCGGCATTTCGTGACACGCCGGTGCAATAGCCAAACTTACGCGATACCACGGTTTTGATGGTGGTGACGAAATCTTCGCCGATGGCGTAGATGGACATGTAGGTGCCAATCTGGTCCTGAATGTCGCGAAGTGCTGTCAGGTCGCCCTGTTTAAATGCTTCCCGTGCGCTGACAAACAGTTCAGGCATGACGTTGTTTAATCCTGAAATCACCCCCGCGCCGCCTGCCAGCAGGTTAGGAATGTAGTATTCGTCATAGCCGGACAACACGGCAAAATCCTCCCGTACGGCGCGGGTGGTCTGGATCATACTGCGAGTATGGGACTGGCAGTCGACGGTATCTTTAATGCCTGCGAAGTTGGGGAACTCGGCGGCGAGGGTGGCAACCAGTTCGGGCGTTAAATCGCAGCCAGTGCGCGCTGGAAAGTTATAGGCAAACCATTTGCCGCTGAGCTTCTGCCCCAACTGACGGAAGTAGCTCAGCAGCTGTTTTGCCGTTTGCCCATAGTAGTAAGGCGGCAGGATCATCACGGCATCGTAATCGGCGCGATACGCTTCCTGCGCCATCAACAGCACATCATTCTGGCAGGTGGATGAGACGTTGGCGACCATCTTCAGCGAGCTCATAGCGCGGGCCTCGCGGATCAGTAACAGCTTTTCTTCGAGCGTAAAGGAGGCAAATTCCCCGATGCTACCCATCAGCAAAATCACGTCGATTTTGGCCTCGGTAAGGCGTTTGAGATGCTGGCTCAGACCGTTAAGATCGATCTTGCCGTCATTATCCATTGGCGTAATGGAAGGACACCAGACGCCAGCAAATTGCGATTGACCAGTCACGTTGTTGACTCCTTATTTGAAATGATGTTTCAAAACCAGATTACATTGATAGCATGTGTCCCTAAGTTTCATGTGAACCGTGCTCTCATTTTGAGCGACTGGGGTAAAATAAATGTGGTGTAATGGGGGAAATTTATCGGGAGAGGGAACAGATGCGATATCCGGTCGATGTTTTTACAGGCAAGGTTCGGGACTACACGGGAAGCCGTCCCAGCGCGATTGCTAAGGTCCAGGTTGACGGCGAGCTGACGCTGACCGAACTGGGGCTGACGGGTGATGAACAGGCGGAAACGAAAATTCACGGTGGGCCGGATCGCGCGCTGTGCCACTATCCGCGTGAACACTATCAGCACTGGAGACAAGAGTTTCCGGAGCAGGCAGAGCGCTTTGTCGCGCCCGCGTTTGGCGAGAATCTCTCTACTCAGGGGCTAACGGAAGAGAATGTATTCATTGGCGACATTTTCCTGTGGGGAGATGCGCTGATTCAGGTCACGCAGCCGCGCTCGCCGTGTTTTAAGCTGAATTTCCATTTTGGCATCAGCGATATGGCCAGCCAGATGCAGGAGGCAGGCAAGACGGGCTGGCTGTGCAGCGTCATCGCTCCAGGTCAGGTGTCGGCGGACGCGCCGTTGATCCTGGCTTCACGCGTCAGCGACGTCAGCGTGCGGGAGGCGATTGCCATTGCCTGGCATATGCCGTTTGATGACTCACAATATCACCGTTTACTCTCGGCTGCCGGGTTATCGAAAAGCTGGACCAGAACGATGCAAAAGCGTCGTTTAAGCGGCAAGATCGAAGACAATTCCCGACGTTTGTGGGGAAAATAAAGACATTCTGACCATGCAATTAAATCAGGTGGTAACACCTGATTTGCCTCTCTCGTGGTTCTTATCTCTGCATACTAAGGCAGGTTAAAAAAACCTGCCTGTCACGCCATGTTTTCAGTCCATTCTTGATACCTGGCCCACAAAAAGAAACTCTGCGTTGAAAAAAAACTTGAGTATTTCCTGCACTCAAATATCTTAGCTTTAAATTGGTTTAAACCAGATGAGTAAGATGAAAAAGAAAAACAATGTTGATGTGCTTAGAGAGCGCTTTGAAAGCTGGTTAAACGAGAATAATTTGCCAGCGGGCTCTAAATTGCCTTCGGAGAGAGAGTTATGTGAGTTGCTGGATGCGAAGCGCATGACCTTACGTCAGGTTCTGATTGAGCTTGAGATCGATGCGCGTATCTTCCGAAAGAACCGCAGTGGTTGGTTTATTTCATCGAAGCGATTTATTTATAATCCCAAATCACTTTCCAGCTTTAATGCTGAAGCCTGTGCTCAGGGGCGCAAGCCTTTTTGGGGTTATTTAACCAAAGAAACGATTGCGACGGTTCCGCACCATGTTGATGATGTTTTTCTCTCCTCCGGTGATCGCTATTTAGTTACCGGTTGGTGTGGTCTTGATTCGCATAAAGTGTTTTACCATGAGTCCTATATTGATGCTGATGTTGCGCCAGGATTCATTAACAAATTGGGCAATCAGTCTTTTGCCAGCGTCTGGGAAGATGCGTTTGGTCATGCTTTAAATATCAAAGAAATGATTTTTAAACCGGTCAATATGCCAGAAGTGGCCTGCAAAGAGTTGGGCGTTGCGCCTAATACTTATGGAATTTTAGTAGAAAAACATCGGGCTACCCGAGACAAAAAAGTGGTTCAGGTTGATTTTGAATACTGGCGACTTGAATCTGTGGAACTTGTTATTCGTGATGAATGAGAAAAATAATGGGAAAATGCAACCAAGAACTTCTCGCTGAACGTGCGAGAAATATACCACTGTACCTACATGCTTATGCCTTTCATCTGAATATGCGCTATGAGAGAGTCCTTCCGGGCGATCTTCTGGATATTGCGCATCAGCAACAATTAAAGGGAGTGAAAATACATGTTGAGGATGGTGAGTCCCAATCGCTGCAGAAACTAAACGATCGGCAGTTGCACGATTTTAAAGAAAAGGCCAAAAAATATAACCTCGATGTACATATTGAAACGAGCGCATCGGACAAGGCGACATTGACGGATGCGATCCGTATTGCTGTGACAACTGGCGCAACTTCAGTACGTTTCTACCCCCGCTATGAAGGACATCTCAACGATGTCATGGCAAAGATTGCCAATGATATTGCGTGGTTGTCTCAGTATGACGATTGCGGACTAAGCTTTACTATCGAACAGCATGAAGATCTGCAAGGCCATGAACTGGTGACGCTGGTTAATAATAGTGGAATGAAGAATCTCTCTATTCTGTTTGATTTTGGCAACATGATTAACGCCAATGAGCAGCCGCTTTCTGCGTTAGAAGTTATGTCCCCTCTAATCACTCAGGTGCATATCAAAGACGCAAAAATTATTAAAGAAGGTAAAGGCTGGGGGCATGAGGCTTGTCGTTCAGGATACGGTGATTTACCAATGGAAGAGATGCTTAAGGCATTATTACTTTTAGGTGAGGATAAACCGCAAGTAAATGCTTTTGGTCTGGAAGAGGAAGTTGAATATTATGCCCCGGCATTTCGTTTTGATGATGAAGGTGATAATCCCTGGATCCCATGGCGCGATGCAAGCTATACGCCGCTGCCCGACAGTGACATGATTGATGCGCGACTGGCGCAGGAAAAAGAACATGCTCTTGCTCAAATAAAGTATATCCGTGATTTATGCGACAAGTTCACAAGTAATAAATAAACTTCTTTAAATATTATTAAATGCGAAAAGGGTTATGAAAATAACTCTCTTAATTTATTAGTTATATGATTTAATTTAAATATTTCTCTCAACAAGCAATGAGGGTTTAATTATGTTCATGAACAAATGGGCAAGGCTCTGTTTTTTAATTTTAGGCGGCGGCACAATATTCAAACTTTCAAGTATGAAAGACGTTTTCTATGTGCCAATGCAAAGTGACTGGGGTTTAACCAATACGCAAATTGGTTTAAGTTTTACCGTTTATACGATTGTTCAGACAACCGGGCTTTTTCTGTCGCTCTATATCGCAGACCGTTATTCCAAGAAAATATTATTACCATTTGGTCTGATTGGTGTTGGGCTATGCGGTTTATATTTGGCGACGCTACCGTCATTTACCGGTTATCTTATTTGCTTTGCCGCAATGGCGTTCTTTGCCGATGTGGTTTATTGGCCGGTGTTACTGAAAGCTGTGCGTCTGCTAGGTACGCAAGAAGAACAAGGGCGCATGTTTGGCTTTTTAGAAGCAGGACGCGGCGTGGTGGATGTTATCGTCGCTTCTGGCGCTCTGTTTGTTTTCGTCCAGTTTGGTGAAGGTAAAGCGGGGATGCAGGCTGGACTGCTGTTTTATACGCTAATTACGCTGGCTGCGGGCGTTCTCACTTACTTTATTGTCGATGATGACAAAGTGAAAGGCGGCGAGAAAACCAGTGCCAACATGGAAGTCTTAAAGGGTATCAAACATGTGTTGTCCTGCCCTAACGTCTGGCTGGCTTCTTTAGGGATTTTCTTCGTTTACGCCGCGTACTGTGGCCTGACTTACTTCATCCCATTCTTAAAAGATATCTACATGCTGCCGGTAGCGCTCGTCGGCGCGTACGGCATCATCAACCAGTATGCATTGAAAATGGTGGGAGGGCCGATTGGTGGGCTGCTGGCGGATAAGGTTGCTAAATCACCTACGGTTTACCTGAAGTGGACGTTTCTGATCTCTGCTGCTGCTATGGTTGTTTTTATGCTGTTGCCACATCAAACGATGAATGTGTATATCGGTATGGCGGCGACGCTAGGATTTGGGGCGATTATTTTCTCACAGCGCGCCATTTTCTTTGCACCAATGGATGAGATTGGTACCCCGCGTGAATATGCCGGTTCGGCGATGGCATTTGGCTGTATCATCGGTTATATGCCCGCCATGTTTGCGTATACGTTATACGGTTATTTACTGGATACCAATAGCGGCATCACGGGCTATAACTATGTCTTTAGCGTGATGATTGCGTTCAGCTTAATGGGCTTTATCTGTTCGACCATTCTGGTGAAGCGGATTAAAAAGCAAAAGCTAGCGGCTGCGACTGTGGCAGCATAATGTGAGAACTTCCCCGGTACGATGTTACCGGGGAAGCCTGTTAAGCGCGTTTATACAGCGGCAACCAAATTACCAGCCGCAAACCACCCAGCGGGCTGTCTTCGGCCTTCACCCAGCCACGATGCTGTTGGATTGCGGTTTCAACAATCGCCAGACCCAGACCTGTTCCGCCAGACTCGCGATCGCGCGCCTCATCGGTACGATAGAACGGACGGAAAATCTGTTCTCTGTCTTCAGGGCTAACGCCCGGGCCATCGTCGTCTACGGTGATGGTAATCCCGTCGATATCCACCGCGAAGCCAACTTCAATCTGCGTGTGTGAATAACGCAGGGCATTGCGCACAATGTTTTCCAGCGCGCTTTCCAGCGCATTTGGGTTGCCGTACAGCGGCCACGGGCCCGGCGGGAAATTCACCGTGAGTGATTTACCCATCTGCTCGGCTTCAAAGGCGGCGTTATCCAGCACTTCGCCCCACAGCTGATTGGCTTTCACCGTTTCACTGACCAGCGCGTTTTTCTGCTGATTGCGTGACATCACCAGCAGGTCGTTGATCATGCTGTCCAGCCGATGCGCTTCTGTTTCAATACGCTCCAGCTCTTTGCTTTCACCGCTACGACGGCGCAGCAGCGCGGTGCCCAACTGCAGACGCGTCAACGGCGTTCTCAACTCGTGAGAGATGTCCGACAGCAGGCGTTGCTGCGAGGTCATCATTCGCTCCAGCGCCGTCACCATCTGGTTAAAGCTGGCGCCTGCCGCCAGAAATTCCTGCGGACCGGCTTCCAGTTCCGGATGCTGACGCAGGTTGCCCTGGGCCACTTCATCTGCCGCGTTTTTCAACTTACGCGCCGGTTTCGCCAGGCTCCAGGCAAGCCAGAGCAGTAGCGGAGAGCTGACTAACATGGTGACAATCAGCAACAACAGCGGTCGGTCGAACAACAGATTGATAAAGTCAGATTGTGAGCTGCTGGCAGGTCGAATGAGATACAGCTGGTAGTTATCTTCGCCGTCTCTGACGGAGAAAGGCCCGACCATCTCAACGCGACCGTATTTTTTCTTTTGCGGATGGTCGGCGTTATCGGCCTGACCAATAAAGTTACGAATGATCTGCATTTCGTTGCGTTCTGCGCCGATCACGCGTCCTTCCGTCGTAACAAGCAATAACCGCTGTCCTGGCGGCGCCCACTTGTCTATCGCCCGAAACAAGCGACGCCACCACATCAAATCGTTGGGTGGATCGTTCGCCAGTTCAGCTTCAACGTGTTGCTCAATCATCAACCCCTGGCGCTGCTCGCTGTCCAGTAGCTCGGTCATCTGGCGTGAATCAAGCTTGGGTAACATCAGTACCAACATCAACACCAGTGCCAGCGTCAACCAGAAGATGGCAAAGATGCGTGCGGTTAAGCTCCCTATCATGAAGCGGAGACCATCAGGTAGCCGCGACCGCGCAGGGTTTTAAACCACGGGTGTCCGTCTTTACGTTCTGGCAGCTTACGACGCAGGTTCGAGATATGCATGTCGATCGCGCGATCGAAAGGTGTCAGGCGTTTGCCCAGCACTTCCTGGCTCAGGTGTTCACGCGAAACCACCTGACCGAGATGCTGTGCCAGCAAATAGAGCAGGGTGAATTCGGTGCCGGTTAACTCCAGGGTTTGCCCGTCAAAGCTGGCTTCCTGGCGACCCGGATTAAGGCTTAACGCATCCACTTCCAGAGTGGGCGAACCGTTGTCGCTGTTCTGCTGCTGTTCGCTCCAGTGTGAGCGACGCAAAATAGCGCGGATGCGCGCGACCAGTTCACGGTCGTTAAACGGTTTGGGTAAATAGTCGTCCGCGCCCAGCTCAAGGCCAAGTACGCGATCCAATTCGCTGCCGCGAGCGGTCAGCATGATTACGGGTGTCTGGTGTGTCTGACGAAGTGCTTTCAGCGTATCAATGCCATTTTTCTTCGGCATCATGACGTCGAGCAAAAGTAAATCGATGCTGTCATCCAGAAGCTCAAGCGCCTGTTCCCCATCATAGGCAACCAGCACATCGAAACCTTCCATTTCGAGCAACTCCTTTAACAGGGAAGTCAGCTCTCGGTCATCATCAACTAACAGGATTTTATTCATTGTTTACGTACCTCCGAGGCAGAAATTACGTCATCAGGCGTCGCTAATCTATGACTTTACGTTGTTTTACACCCCCTGACGCATGTTTGCAGCCCGAATCGTAAACTGTCTCTCGTTGAATCGCGACAGAAAAGATTTTGGGAGCAAGTGATGGGCAAAGTTACCGCTGCCGTCATGGCCTCAACGCTGGCACTGAGTACTTTAAGCCATGCAGCTGAAGTCGTCACAGGCGATCACTGGCACCTGGGTGAAGGCTCCGCGCAACGCAGCGTTCAGAGCCACATGTTCGACGGTATCAGTTTAACCGAACATCAACGTCAACAGATGCGAGATTTAATGCAGCAGGCAAGACACGAACAGCCTCCTGTTAATGTTAGCGAAATGGAGACAATGCATCGCCTTGTCACCGCAGAGAAATTTGATGAACGCGCTGTGCGCGCTCAGGCAGAAAGAATGGCGCAAGAACAGGTTGCCCGCCAGGTTGAAATAGCCAAGGTTCGCAACCAGATGTATCGCCTGTTAACGCCCGAGCAGCAAGCGGTTTTAAATGAGAGACATGAACAACGAATGGAGCAACTGCGCGACGTAGCGCACTGGAAAAAAAGCTCATCGTTGAATTTATTGAGTAGTAGCAACTCACGTTCCCAGTAGTAACCCTGTTTTCCTTGCCATAGACACCATCCCTGTCTTCCCCCACATGATGTGGGGGTTTTTTTTGCCCAAAATTTGTCACTCGGTTATTGCCTGACTGTTTTACTTCATCCGTTATACTAGCGGCATATCCTGGCAGGAGTGTTTATGAATCAAACCTATGGGCGGCTGGTTAGCCGGGCGGCAATCGCGGCGACCGTGATGGCATCGCTGTTACTTTTGATCAAGATTTTTGCGTGGTGGTACACCGGATCGGTCAGTATTCTGGCTGCGCTGGTGGATTCTTTGGTGGACATCGCCGCGTCGTTAACCAACCTGTTGGTGGTGCGCTATTCTTTGCAACCGGCCGATGATGAACATACGTTCGGACACGGAAAAGCAGAATCGCTGGCGGCGCTGGCGCAAAGCATGTTTATTTCCGGTTCGGCGCTGTTTTTATTCCTGACCGGGATTCAGCATCTCATTCAACCCACGCCAATGAAAGATCCTGGCGTCGGGGTGGTTGTCACCATCATTGCGTTAGTGTGTACAATCATTCTGGTCTCGTTTCAGCGCTGGGTGGTGAAGCGCACGCAAAGTCAGGCCGTTAGGGCGGATATGCTTCATTATCAGTCTGATGTTATGATGAACGGTGCGATTCTCGTGGCGCTTGGGCTGGCATGGTACGGCTGGCATCGCGCAGATGCCTTGTTTGCGCTCGGGATTGGCATCTATATTTTATATAGTGCATTACGCATGGGTTATGAGGCGGTACAGTCTTTGCTGGATCGCGCTTTACCCGATGAAGAACGTCAGGAAATTATTGATATTGTGACGTCATGGCCTGGAGTCAGCGGCGCTCACGATCTTCGCACGCGGCAGTCAGGGCCGACCCGCTTTATTCAGATTCATTTGGAAATGGAAGATAATCTGCCGCTCGTTCAGGCGCATTTAGTGGCTGAACAGGTAGAGCAGGCAATTTTACGGCGTTTCCCGGGATCGGATGTCATCATTCATCAGGATCCCTGTTCGGTCGTACCCAAGGAAGGCAAGATGTTTGAGCTTTTATAATTCGTTGTAAAAAAAGTGAACCGGGCCAGCATTTTGTGTATAAATTACCACCATTTGGCCTGACCTGAATCAATTCAGCAGGAAGTGATTGTTATACTATCTGCATATTCGTTGGATCGTTTCGATATGCGGAATCGACTTCCGGCAGCAGATTTCATTTTGCATTCCAAAGTTCAGAGGTAGTCATGATTAAGAAAATCGGTGTGTTGACAAGCGGCGGTGATGCGCCGGGCATGAACGCAGCAATCCGTGGTGTTGTACGTGCAGCGTTGACGGAAGGGCTGGAAGTCATGGGGATCCATGATGGCTACCTGGGTTTGTATGAAGACCGTATGGTTCAACTTGACCGCTACAGCGTGTCCGACATGATCAACCGTGGCGGTACATTCCTCGGTTCTGCCCGCTTCCCGGAATTCCGCGACGAAAACGTGCGTGCCGTGGCTATCGAAAACCTGAAAAAGCGTGGCATTGACGCACTGGTTGTTATCGGTGGTGACGGTTCATACATGGGGGCAAAACGCCTGACTGAAATGGGCTTCCCATGCATCGGTCTGCCGGGCACTATCGACAACGATATCAAAGGCACCGACTACACCATCGGTTATTTCACCGCTCTGGGTACCGTAGTCGAAGCGATTGACCGTCTGCGTGATACCTCTTCTTCTCACCAGCGTATTTCCATCGTTGAAGTGATGGGCCGCTACTGTGGCGATCTGACCCTGGCGGCTGCCATTGCTGGCGGCTGTGAGTTCGTGGTGGTTCCGGAAGTGGAATTCAGTCGTGACGATCTGGTTGCTGAAATCAAAGCAGGCATCGCGAAAGGTAAAAAACACGCGATTGTGGCGATCACTGAGCACATGTGTGACGTTGACGAACTGGCGCATTACATCGAGAAAGAAACGGGTCGTGAAACGCGCTCAACCGTACTGGGTCACATCCAGCGTGGTGGTTCTCCGGTGCCTTACGACCGTATCCTGGCGTCCCGTATGGGCGCATATGCCATTGAACTGCTGTTGGCAGGTCACGGCGGTCGCTGTGTAGGTATTCAGAACGAGCAACTGGTTCACCACGACATCATCGACGCGATTGAAAACATGAAGCGTCCGTTCAAAGGTGACTGGCTGGACTGCGCGAAAAAACTGTACTGATTGTTTTTTCCGCGCCTGATGGCGCTAAGCGCATCAGGCCTACAGGTTGTAAAGACTTGTAGGCCTGATGAGCCGCTAACCACCATTCGGCACAATTCCCCGCATTTATTCCCCCAAGTTATAGCAAATCTTTTTTTATTCTTTAATGTTTGGATACCTTTCTGGCACGCTTTGCTCATCACAACACCACATAAGAGAGCTGGGCGATGAACAAATGGGGCGTAGGGTTAACATTATTGCTGGCATCGACCAGCGTTCTGGCAAAGGATATTCAGTTACTTAACGTATCGTACGATCCAACGCGTGAACTGTACGAGCAGTACAATAAGGCCTTCAGCGCGCACTGGAAGCAGGAAACGGGCGACAACGTCGTGATCCGCCAGTCGCACGGCGGTTCGGGTAAACAAGCGACCTCCGTCATTAACGGCATTGAAGCCGATGTCGTGACGCTGGCGCTGGCTTACGATGTGGATGCCATTGCTGAACGTGGTCGTATCGATAAAAACTGGATTAAGCGTCTGCCGGATAACTCCGCGCCATACACCTCCACCATCGTTTTCCTGGTCCGCAAAGGCAACCCCAAACAAATTCATGACTGGAACGATCTGATCAAACCAGGCGTGTCGGTCATTACACCAAACCCGAAAAGCTCAGGTGGCGCACGCTGGAACTATCTGGCGGCATGGGGCTACGCCTTGCACCACAACAACAACGATCAGGCCAAGGCACAAGACTTCGTGAAGGCCCTGTATAAGAATGTTGAAGTGCTGGACTCCGGTGCGCGTGGCTCAACCAATACCTTCGTTGAACGCGGTATCGGTGATGTGCTGATCGCCTGGGAAAACGAAGCCCTGCTGGCGACAAACGAGCTGGGCAAAGACAAATTCGAGATAGTGACGCCGAGTGAATCTATCCTCGCGGAACCGACCGTTTCCGTGGTCGACAAAGTCGTGGAAAAGAAAGACACCAAAACGGTGGCGGAAGCCTACCTGAAATATCTCTATTCTCCGGAAGGTCAGGAAATTGCAGCGAAAAACTACTATCGTCCGCGTGATGCAGACGTTGCGAAGAAATACGAAAATGCATTTCCGAAGCTGAAACTGTTCACCATCGACGAAGAGTTTGGCGGCTGGACGAAAGCGCAGAAAGAGCACTTCTCTAACGGTGGTACGTTTGACCAGATCAGCAAGCGCTAAATAAGTCTGTGATTTACCGACCCGGTGGCATAACGCGACCGGGTTTTTTATTTGTCATGGTTTTGCGTTACTCTTGCCCTTCAATGAGATACAGGGAACGCGTAATGAAAAAAGCAGGCTATCTTTTACTGGCGGTGATTGTAGTCGCCGCTGCTGCAGGTATCGGGTACTGGAAATTCACCGGTAACCCGGACGCATTACGCCAGATTGTTCTTCAGCAATGCCTGCCGCACCAGTTGCAGCAGCAGGATCCCACGCCGTGCGCCGAAGTGAAGCCGGATGCCGGATATGTGGTGTTCAAAGATCGTAACGGCCCACTGCAATACCTGTTGATGCCGACCTGGCGTATCAACGGAACGGAAAGCCCGTTGCTGCTGAAATCAGGTACGCCGAACTTTTTCTGGCTGGCCTGGCAGGCGCGCAGCTTTATGAGCCAAAAATACGGTCAGGAAATCCCTGACAAAGCGGTATCGCTGACCATTAACTCGCGTAGCGGGCGTACGCAAAATCATCTGCATATTCATATCTCCTGCCTGCGAACCGATGTCAGAAAACAGCTGGATGACAATCTGGCGAAAATCAGCACTCGTTGGCTGCCATTACCGGGTGGGCTGCGCGGTCATGAATATCTGGCGCGTCGCGTCACGGAAAATGAACTGGCGCAACGCAGCCCGTTTATGATGCTGGCAGAAGAGGTGCCGGATGCGCGTGAGCACATGGGCAGCTATGCGCTGGCGATGGTGCGTCAGAGCGATGAGTCCTTTGTCCTGCTGGCGACCCAGCGCAATCTGTTGTCGCTCAATCTCGCCTCCGCTGAGGAAATTCAGGATCATCAATGTGATATTCTGCGTTAACCCCACCTAATCTGGCATTTACTCCGCATGTCTGTCCCCGTATTCTTGTTGAAAAAAACAACAGGAGACAGGCATGTCGCTCTGGCTTACACACCCTCTGTTTATCCCCTCTCTGGTGGTTGGCATTACTATCCTGCTCTGGGCGACGTCGCTACTGCCGGAGTTTATAACGGCGCTGCTGTTCTTTGCCGTGGCAATGGTTGCCAAAATCGCACCTGCGGATGTGATCTTTGGCGGGTTTGCGTCTTCGGCATTCTGGCTGGTCTTTAGTGGTTTTGTGCTGGGTATCGCGATTCGCAAAACGGGGCTGGCGGACAGGGCGGCGAGAGCGCTGTCATCGCGATTGACCGATTCCTGGCCGTTAATGGTGGCGAGCGTGGTGCTGCTCAGTTACGCGCTGGCGTTTGTGATGCCGTCCAATATGGGGCGTATTGCGCTGCTGATGCCGATTGTTGCTGCAATGGCGAAGCGTGCCGGAATTAACGAGGGTACGCGCGCCTGGTATGGTCTGGCGCTGGCCGTCGGGTTTGGGACGTTCCAGCTTTCCGCGACGATTTTACCCGCTAACGTGCCAAATCTGGTAATGAGCGGCGCGGCGGAAGGCTCTTACGGCATCCACCTCAATTATCTTCCCTATTTGCTGCTGCATACGCCGGTTCTGGGCTGGCTTAAAGGCGCGGTGCTCATCATGCTTATCTGCTGGCTGTTCCCTGGCAAGCCCCACGCACCGCGCGATCTCACGCCAGCGGAACCAATGAGCCGGGATGAAAAACGCCTGGCCTGGATGCTAGCAGTGGTGCTGCTGCTGTGGGTAAGTGAAAGCTGGCACGGTATAGGGCCTGCGTGGACCGGGCTGGCGGCGGCGGTTATCACGCTGCTACCACGGGTGGGTTTTATCAATGGCGACGAGTTTTCCTCCGGGGTAAATATCAGGACCTGCATTTACGTGGCGGGGATTCTGGGGTTGGCAATTACCGTTACCCAGACCGGCATTGGCAATGCAGTGGGCGAGGTGCTGTTACAGGTGATGCCGCTGGATGCGGAAAAACCATTTACCAGCTTTCTCGCGCTGACCGGCATTACCACCGCACTCAATTTTATTATGACGGCGAACGGCGTTCCGGCGCTGTATACCACTCTGGCGCAAAGTTTTGCCGATGCGACTGGGTTCCCGCTGCTGTCGGTAATTATGATTCAGGTATTGGGGTATTCCACACCGCTACTGCCGTATCAGGCTTCGCCGATTGTGGTGGCGATGGCGCTTGGGAAAGTGCCTGCGAGGGCGGGGATGCTGCTGTGTATCGCGCTGGCGACGGCAACATATCTGCTTCTTCTGCCGCTGGATTATCTGTGGTTTAGCGTGTTGGGTAAGTTGTAAAAAAAGCCCGGTAGCGCTAACGCTTACCGGGCCTACAGTCTTGGAGGTCGGGTCAGCGAAGCGCTACCCGCCTCAACAGCATTACGCCTGTTTAGCCGCTTCTGCTGCTTTAACGATGACCGCGAAGGCATCTGCTTTCAGAGAAGCACCGCCAACCAACGCGCCATCGATATCCGGCTGAGCGAACAGTTCTGCTGCGTTCGCTGCGTTTACGGAACCGCCGTACTGGATGATAACTTGTTCAGCGATTTTCGCGTCAGCTTTAGCAATGTGGTCACGAATGAATTTGTGAACAGCCTGAGCCTGAGCAGGAGTAGCAGATTTACCGGTACCGATAGCCCATACTGGTTCGTAAGCGATAACGACGCCTTCGAATGCTGCCGCGCCCTGAGTTTTCAGAACGGCGTCGATCTGACGTGCACAGACTTCTTCAGTTTTGCCCGCTTCGTTTTCTGCTTCGGTTTCACCGATGCACAGAACCGGAGTCAGACCTTGTTCTTTCAGCACGGCGAATTTTTTAGCGATCAGCTCGTCAGACTCTTTGTGGTAAGTACGACGTTCAGAGTGACCGATAATGATGTACTGCGCGCCGATATCTTTCAGCATTTCAGCGCTTGTTTCACCGGTAAATGCGCCAGACAGGTTCAGGTCAACGTTCTGCGCGCCCAGGATAATGTGGCTACCGGCGGCGGCGTGTTTCGCCAGGTCGATATACATTTCCGGCGGAGCAATTGCTACTGCACAGCCAGCAACGCCAGCCAGTTCTTTACGCAGATTAGCAACCAGTTCGTTTACCATGTGGCGGCTGCCGTTCAGTTTCCAGTTACCCATCACTAAAGGATGTCGCATTTCATTTCTCCACGCTTGTCAGCGAATTAAGGAATATGGCCGCCCGTCAGGGCAGCATGGTCTGTGAAACAGTATAGAGATTCGTCTGCGGAAAGGCTTTGCTTTTTGTCATCAATTCGCCTTCTCAAGACTTTCTGATAGTGCCAGCTTAATCGGTTCAACAGCGAAGGTCAGCCCTTTTTCACCGTTATCTGCCACAACATAGCGAATTGCGCCTTCTGTTTCGGCGTAATAGTGTTTACCTTTGCCGGCAGCGAGCAGTTTTTGCAGCTTTTTCTGGCTCTGCTCTTTCGTCAGTAGCGGCGCGACGGTACGAATGACGGCGGTCATGTATTCCAGCGCTTTCGCTTTGGCCGCCTTTTGTTCTGGTCCCTGAATCGGCAACCAGGTTATCTGCATACTTTTGATTTTTAGCGTGCCGCGCTCAAGGGCGGAGGACGCATACAGGTTTTCATTGATTTTACTGGCCGCGCGGGTGAGGTTTGCCCGATCGCGGCTGCTGTCGATGGCGCGGAACTCATTCAGGATAAGCTTCGGATTCTGCGTATTAAAGTTTTCGCGAAACTGGCTAATCGACAGGTCAAAGGTCGGCGCACCCGCCAGTAAATAGGGGGCCGTGGTTGCCGTCGATGGCTCTTCCGCCCGTGCCGCAACGCTCGCGGTGAAGGCTGAAAACAATAATAAAAACAGTGTAAATCCTTGCTTCATCAATCGTACCTTTCGTTATGACTGCTCACGATTAAAACGGTAACTGTCGGGCTTGTCAAAAGGGTAAACTGTTCTGGAAGGTAATAATAAAGGAACTTACATGACCATACAGCAGTGGTTATTCTCATTTAAAGGGCGCATCGGGCGCCGTGATTTCTGGATTTGGATAGGTCTGTGGATCGTCGGAATGCTGGTTCTGTTCTCGCTGGCGAGCAAGCAATTACTCGATATTCAGACTGCGGCATTTTGTCTGGTTTGTCTGCTATGGCCGACGGCGGCAGTGACGGTAAAACGCCTGCACGATCGGGGACGTTCTGGAGCGTGGGCGCTGCTGATGATTTTGGCGTGGATGCTGCTGGCCGGAAATTGGGCGGTGTTACCCGGCGTCTGGCAATGGGCGGTTGGTCGCTTTGTTCCGACGCTCATTCTGGTCGGCATGCTCATCGATCTGGGCGCGTTCATTGGCACCCAGGACGAAAATAAATATGGTAAGGATACGCAGGACGTAAAGTACAAAGCCGAGCGCCAGTAGTTGTCGACCGGAGAAGCGCAAGCGCCTCCCGGCAACCCTCACCAGTAGTGTTCAGCAGTCATATGGCCCGGTCGACGGCGCAGGTGTTTGGTCATCTGCCGGGTCTCTTTCAGCAGTTGCTGCGTGTCGCGTACCATTTGTGGATTTCCGCACAACATCACATGGCTGGTTTCTTTATCCATTGGCAGCCCTACCGCCTTTTCCAGTTCACCGCTTTCAATCAGCGCCGGTACACGCCCGGTCAGCGAATCTACGGCTGTCTCACGGCTAACAACCGTCTGGATGCGTAATTTACCTTCGTAGCGCTTTTCCAGCGCCTGCATCAATGGCAGGTAGCTCAAATCGGCGGCATAGCGTGCGGCGTGGACCAGCACCAGATTTTTAAAGCGACCCAGATCTTTGCCTAGTTGCAGAATCGACAAATACGGGCCGATAGCCGTGCCGGTTGCCAGCATCCATAGCGTTTCGCAATCAGGGACTTCATCCAGCACGAAGAAACCAGCGGCCTCACTCACCACCTGAACTTCATCGCCAGGCTTTAGCGCCGCCAGTTGAGGGCTGAGTTTGCCGTCGGGAACCGTCACCAGATAAAATTCTAAGTCGGGGTTATCGGGCGCATTCACGTAGGAATAGGCGCGCTGGACGCGCTCACCGTCGATCTCAAGGCCAAGCTTGGTGAACTGACCTGCAGTGAAAGGAAGAACCGGAGCTCGCACGGTCAAACTAAACAGGGCATCGGTCCAGTTCTGCACCTTTGTGACTTTGCCTGTTACCCAATCTGCCATGGTTTTCTCCTGTCTGCTTTGATTGCCTTATCTTCGTTCGTTGGACGAAAGATTTCCAGCCCGGATGGGCTGGAAGGCTCTATTGATCAAATCAATTACAGGATGTGCGCCTGCACATCGGGATCTTTGCGATCGAGGTAGTGAATCGACTGAATGCGGCGGATCGTGCGTGATTTGCCGCGGATCAACAGCGTTTCGGTGGTTGCGATATTGCCTTTACGGCTAATCCCTTCCAGCAGATCGCCTTTGGTGATGCCGGTAGCGGAGAAAATGACGTTGTCGCTGCGCGCCATTTCATCCAGACGCAGCGCTTTGCCCGCTTCAATGCCCATCGCGGTGCAGCGGGCCAGTTCCTGTTCGCCAATACGACGGTTCTCTTCGCTATCGCCTTTGACGTCATGGCGCGCCAGCAGGCGGCCCTGCATGTCGCCGTCCAGCGCGCGGATGACGGCCGCGGAAACCACGCCTTCCGGAGCGCCGCCAATACCGTACAGCACGTCAACTTCGCTGTCTGGCATACAGGTCAGAATCGAGGCCGCAACGTCGCCGTCAGGAATGGCGAAGACGCGCACGCCCAGTTTCGCCATCTCTGCAATAACCTCGTCATGGCGTGGTTTTGCCAGGATGGTGACGGTCAGGTCACTCAGTGGTTTGTTCAGCGCGGCTGCAATGTTTCGTAGGTTGGTTTCCAGTGACAGGTTCAGGTCGATGGACCCTTTTGCGCCAGGGCCGACAATCAGCTTTTCCATGTACATGTCTGGCGCGTTCAGGAAACAGCCTTTATCGCCTACAGCCAGCACCGCCAGCGCATTCGCCTGGCCCATTGCCGTCATACGCGTGCCTTCGATAGGATCGACGGCGATGTCGACCGCATCACCGTGGCCGGTTCCGACTTTCTCGCCGATAAACAGCATCGGCGCTTCATCAATCTCACCCTCGCCAATCACGATGGTGCCGTCGATGTTGACCTGGTTGAGCATAATACGCATGGCGTTCACCGCCGCGCCATCAGCGGTATTTTTATCGCCGCGGCCCAGCCATTTATAGCCAGCCAGCGCGGCCGCTTCGGTCACGCGTGAAAATTCAATGGCAAGTTCTCGTCTCATTGCAAACTCGTAGCTGAAAGGAATGGCGCGAAGTGTAGCACAGGGGAGGGGGCTAGATTATTGATGTGTGTGCGGGGTTGCCCCCGCACGAAGATATTGCCGGACAAGGTAAAGGTGCCATCCGGCAATGACGAATTACTCGTCGTGATCTTCCCACGCCATGGCGCGTTTGACCGCTTTTTTCCAGCCGCTGTAACGGAAATTACGCTCGGTGGTTTCGATGCCCGGGCGGAATTCACGCTCGATGACCGCTTTCTCCTGCAGTTCATCCAGATTCTGCCAGAAACCTACTGCCAGACCGGCAAGGTAAGCCGCACCCAATGCGGTGACTTCGCGGACTTCCGGGCGCTCAACACGCGTGCCGAGAATATCGGACTGGAACTGCATCAGGAAGTTGTTGGCGACCGCACCGCCATCAACGCGCAGGGCGTGCAGGCGAATACCGGAATCAGCCTGCATCGCTTCCAGTACGTCACGGGTCTGGTAAGCGATAGACTCAAGCGTTGCGCGGATGATGTGGTTGGAGTTTACGCCACGGGTCAGGCCGAAGATGGCTCCGCGTGCATACGGGTCCCAGTACGGTGCGCCAAGGCCTGTAAATGCCGGAACGACGTACACGCCGTTGGTATCTTTCACTTTGGTGGCGAAATATTCAGAGTCGAATGCATCGCTGATGAGTTTCATTTCATCGCGCAGCCACTGGATGGATGCGCCAGCCATAAATACCGCACCTTCCAGCGCGTAGTTCACTTCCCCGGTCGGTCCACAGGCGATGGTGGTCAGTAGTCCATTTTCGGACTTAACGGCTTTCTCGCCAGTGTTCATCAGCATGAAGCAGCCGGTACCGTAAGTGTTTTTCGCCATCCCTTCCTTCACGCACAGCTGGCCAAACAGAGCGGCCTGCTGGTCACCGGCAATACCGGAGATAGGAATACGAATGCCGCCTTTACCACCGATGTTGGTCTGGCCGTACACTTCAGAAGAACGACGCACTTCTGGCAGCATTGCACGCGGAATATCCAGCGCATCCAGCATCGTGTCATCCCAGTCCAGGGAGTGGATGTTGAACAGCATGGTACGAGAGGCGTTGGTGTAATCCGTTACGTGTACGCGTCCCTGCGTCATTTTCCAGATAAGCCAGGTGTCTACCGTACCGAACAGCAGTTCGCCGCGACGAGCGCGCTCACGTGAGCCTTCCACGTGGTCGAGGATCCACTTCACTTTAGTACCGGAAAAGTACGGGTCAATTACCAGACCCGTGTTATTACGGATGTACTCTTCCATTCCGTCGCGCTTGAGCTTTTCGCAGATATCCGCGGTACGACGACACTGCCACACAATTGCGTTATAGATAGGTTTACCGGTCTCACGCTCCCAGACGATGGTGGTTTCACGCTGGTTGGTAATACCGATCGCTGCAATTTCATCGGAACTGATATCGGCTTTCGCCAGAACTTCTACCAGCGTGGAGCTTTGGGTCGCCCAAATTTCCATTGGGTCATGTTCTACCCAACCTGCTTTCGGGTAGATTTGCTCGAATTCGCGCTGTGAAACGCTAACGATATTCGCATCGTGGTCCATTACGACCGCGCGGGAGCTGGTGGTGCCCTGGTCGAGCGCAACGATATATTTTTTTTCAGTCATGATTATTTGTCCCGTAGTCACATTACTGCGAAGCTTTTTGTTGAGTGTTGGTCGCAACGTCTTTCTCTTCAATCGCGCAGACATCGCACGGTAAATGGCGACCAATCAGTTTGCGATATGCCCATGCGCCTAAAATCGCGCCGGTAATCGGGCCAAACACCGGGACCAGGAAGTAAGGGATATCACGACCACCCGTGAAGGCAATCTCACCCCATCCGGCCATCCAGGCGAAGAGTTTCGGTCCGAAGTCACGTGCCGGGTTCATCGCAAAACCTGTCAGCGGACCCATGGAAGCACCAATAACGGCAATCAACAAGCCGATCAGCAGTGGTGCCAGCGGACCACGAGGTACACCGTTACCATCGTCGGTCAGAGCCAGAATCAGCCCCATTAGAATAGCGGTAATGACCATTTCAACCGCGAAGGCCTGCACAAAATTGATATGCGGGTTCGGATAGGTCGAGAAAGTACCTGCCAGACCCAGGCTCTCGGTACTGCCGCGCACGATATGGTTAGTTTGTTCGAAATCGATGAAAAGATTGTAATAAAGCCCGTAAACCAGTGCCGCTGCGCAAAAGGCGCCGGCAATTTGCGAAATAATAAAAGGAGCAACTTTGCGTTTATCAAAACAGGCGAACAGCCAGAGTGCGATGGTTACCGCTGGATTCAGGTGTGCACCAGAAACGCCTGCGGTCAGATAGATAGCCATCGCTACCCCCAGACCCCAGATGATACTGATTTCCCACTGACCAAAAGTAGCCCCAGCAACTTTGAGTGCAGCGACACATCCCACACCGAAGAAAATCAACAACCCGGTACCGAGGAATTCAGCAATGCACTGGCCTTTTAAGGTTGATGTTTGACTCATAATCGGATCCTGAAGAGAGTTTAATGTTTATTGTATGCGAGAAGGTCACTGACATCCCCGGAGCCGGTAGGCACACTGTTAATTTATCGTTAACGCTCAAAAACGAGAAATATCGAAATTGAAATGTGTGTACTCCATCAACAAAATGAGCGTTATCGCGCCATTTCGCGGTATTTGTTATACAAAAATAGTGTGAGCTGAATCATTTCAATGATCAATTCGTTAACACTTAAGAGTTATGATAGTAATGTCACCAGGAGAAAGACGAAAAGTGTTGCAAACCGCAATCTGCGCGGGATGCCGCTGGACAGGGATGACGCGGCTTCATACAATCGGTGTTAAGTAGAGTGCGCTCGTTTTTATTAAGGCGTCGCCGGTTATCGGGACGAGGATTTTTATCCATCAACGCCTTGCAATTCAGGAGAGGTATGACGATGTCATTAGAAGTGTTTGAGAAACTGGAAGCAAAAGTACAGCAGGCGATTGATACCATCACGCTGTTGCAGATGGAAATCGAAGAGCTGAAAGAAAAGAACAACTCACTGTCGCAGGAAGTTCAGTCTGCACAGCAGCAGCGTGAAGAGCTGGAGCGTGAGAACAACAACCTGAAAGAACAGCAGAACGGCTGGCAGGATCGTCTGCATGCCCTGTTGGGGCGTATGGAAGAAGTCTAATTCTGATTTCTTTAAAAAGGCATCCATAATGGATGCCTTTTTACTATGTAGACTTTAGGATATCGTAATTCTCAAATTTCAAAGAATACGATATGACAAAAAGAAACGATATTATTGATAATTCGGATCGATTTATCACCAGAGATATTAGATATGGTCTTATCTATACAGATAATCTAGGGTGGATTGATTTAGGCCACGCTAATCCGGCAGGCGCTGAAAAATTATGGTTTGAAATGACAAGACCTCGTGGTGGTGATAGTGAATTTTATGAAGTAAATTACCATCAAAGTATGTCTAAAAGCATTCACGGTCTAAATATTAATACTGGTATATATCGTAGATTCATGGTGCGACGAGGATTGCAGGAGCGAATTCTGCAAGGTATTGCTTTATCTATATTCTTGAGTACGTCACATCGTTTCGAATCCTTACAGGATTTTTGGCCTTACACTTATTTATGGATGTAATAAAACCAGTTGTGAATCCAAATTATGTTCGGGAACGCCGTATATGACGTTTCGACGATTAGGTGTTATTATTGCATCTATGCTTTTTTTTGCGCTGCTTTATTGTTATTTCATGGTGAGTGTCTTTACAAAAAAATGTTATACGCAGCATGATTTATTAATTTATCAGTTATTAACGCCGAAATTGATTAAACAGGTTCCAAGGGTATCCAGCGACTGGTTTTTTGTAAGCCATACAGATGAGGGTAGCCATCTTCAACGCAGTGAAATAGTTTTTACGGGGATACCTAAGAATGATATTCACAGAGCAGAAGAAAAATTAAACGCATACGTTGAATCTTATCCTGCAAGTCGCGAGATGATGAGTGTCGTTGTTGAAGCAAGAGCTGGGAATTATGATGTTAAGGTCATTCACTACAAATCGGATGAATGAAGAAAATAAAAGGCCATCAAACTTGCTGATGGCCTTTTTCACTTACTCGATATCGAGCGGGTCTTCGGAGAGGATTATCCCGGTGTTGTCGGCGTACAGGTGGTCGCCCGAGAAGAATGTCACGCCGCCAAAGTTGACGCGCACATCGCTTTCCCCAATACCTTCTCCTGAAGCACCTACCGGAATTGCGGCAATCGCCTGAATGCCGATATCCAGTTCTTCCAGATCGTCTACCTGGCGGACTGAGCCGTAGATGACCAGACCTTCCCATTCATTCTGTACGGCCAGTCGTGCCAGTTCGGCATCGACCAGCGCACGACGGACAGAACCGCCGCCATCGACCAGCAGAATGCGACCACGGCCATTTTGTTCGAGCAGATCGTACAGCAACCCGTTGTCCTCGAAACATTTTACCGTGATGATTTGTCCGCCAAACGACGACCGTCCTCCAAAGTTAGAGAACAGCGGTTCCACGACGTTGACATCTTCCTGATAGATGTCACAAAGCTCGGATGTATCGTATTTCATAGGCTTAACGTTCAGTTGCTGCGAGAATTTTTAGTATATCGCGCTATGTGTACTGTTGGCAAAATCATCAATTGTTAATTGATATTTGTCAGTTAAAGAGACCACTGACTTAAGAAAATTCCAACGACAAACAGCAAGTTAGTTAATAGCGCCGCTTTTACGGTGCGTTCCAGCATCGGACGCATTGCCGCAGGATCCATTTCGCGCATCACGTAACGCGCCTGTTTGAAAAGCAGCGGAGCGGCAAGGATAAACAGCCATCCCCACAGACTTTGTAGCGAAAACAGGTTAAACAGCGCCAGACAAACCAGCGTCCCCATCAGCAGGCAGGCATGGTAGCGGCGGGCATTGACGGCACCTAAACGTACTACCAGCGTGTTCTTGCCGTTCTCTCTGTCGCTGTTGATATCGCGCAGGTTGTTGACGTTGAGCACGGCAGTTGCCAGCAGGCCACAGGCGGTGGCAGGCAGAATCAGCGCCGGAATCAGCGTATGCGCCTGCAGATACCAGCTTCCCATCACGCTAAGCCAGCCAAAGAATACCAGCACGGAAATATCGCCCAGACCGATATATCCGTAAGGGCGATTACCCACGGTGTAGGTGATCGCCGCGATAATCGACAGGCCCCCAAGTACCAGGAAACCGACAAAATCCGCCAGCGTGTGACAGGCCACAGCAACCAGGGCCAGACCCGACAGACAGATCAACACCACGGTGACGATCAGCGCACGCTTCATCTGCTGTTGGGTGATAACCCCTTTTTGCATACCGCGCAGCGGTCCAATGCGGTCGGGCTTGTCGCTGCCTTTGACGGCATCGCCATAGTCGTTAGCGAGGTTGGACAGAATTTGCAGCAGTCCTGCCGTAATCAATGCCAACAGAGCAACCAGCGGATCGAAGTATCCTTGCCACCATGCTAATGCCGTACCGACGATGATCGCCGCGAAGGCGAGCGGTAAGGTCTTAGGTCGTAAACTTTCCAGCCAGGCTTGTGAGCGGCTAATTTTTTGTTGTTCAGTCATATTTAGCGCCAATAAAAATGGGGCTTTATCAGCCCCATCAACAGTGATGAAAATGCATTGAACGCGATTATAGGATAAAACGGCTCAGATCTTCATCTGCGACCAGCGCATCCAGATGTTTGCTCACATATTCGGCATCAATTGTGATGCTTTGGCCGTTTAAATCGCTCGCATCATAGGAAATATCTTCCATCAGACGCTCGAGAACGGTATGCAGACGACGTGCACCGATGTTTTCGGTGGTTTCATTGACCTGCCAGGCCGCTTCGGCAATGCGTTTAATGCCCGATTCGGTGAAGTTGATGTCCACACCTTCGGTCGCCATCAGCGCTTTGTACTGGACGGTGATGGAGGCATTCGGTTCGGTAAGGATACGCTCAAAATCGCTGGTGGTCAGCGCCTGCAGCTCGACACGAATCGGCAGACGACCCTGCAGTTCCGGGATCAGGTCAGACGGTTTCGCTACCTGGAATGCGCCAGAGGCGATAAACAGAATGTGGTCTGTTTTCACCATACCGTGTTTGGTGGAGACCGTGCAGCCTTCAACCAGCGGCAGCAGGTCACGCTGTACGCCTTCACGGGACACGTCCGGGCCGGAGGATTCGCCGCGCTTACAGATTTTGTCGATTTCGTCGATAAACACGATTCCGTGTTGCTCAACGGCGTCGATAGCTTCCTGTTTCAGCTCTTCCGGATTCACCAGTTTGGCCGCTTCTTCTTCAATCAGCAGCTTCATCGCGTCTTTGATTTTCAGCTTACGCGGTTTTTGCTTCTGACCGCCCAGGTTCTGGAACATGGACTGTAGCTGGCTGGTCATCTCTTCCATTCCCGGAGGCGCCATGATTTCAACGCCCATCGGTGCGGCCGCGAGATCGATTTCGATCTCTTTATCATCCAGCTGGCCTTCACGCAGTTTTTTACGGAACGCCTGACGCGCTGCAGAAGGTTCCTGCGGCTGCTCTGACTGTCCCCAGTTATTTTTAGCCGGTGGGATCAGCACGTCGAGAATGCGCTCTTCCGCCATCTCTTCGGCACGGAAGCGGTTTTTCTCGATGGCCTGAACGCGGACCATTTTGATGGCAGCATCGGTCAGATCACGGATGATAGAGTCAACTTCTTTACCAACATAGCCGACTTCGGTGAATTTCGTTGCTTCAACTTTGATGAACGGTGCGTTGGCCAGTTTTGCCAGACGACGGGCGATTTCGGTTTTACCGACGCCGGTTGGGCCAATCATCAGAATGTTTTTCGGCGTAACTTCATGGCGCAGCTCTTCGTTGAGCTGCATGCGGCGCCAGCGGTTACGCAGGGCAATCGCCACGGAACGCTTAGCGTTGTCCTGGCCGATGATGTGTTTGTTCAGTTCGCTGACAATTTCGCGTGGGGTCATTTCAGACATGGGGGATCCTTACGCTTTGGAGTTCAATTCTTCGATGGTATGGAAGTGGTTGGTATAAATGCAGATATCCCCTGCAATATCCAACGCTTTCTCAGCAATCTCGCGTGCGCCAAGCTCGGTGTTTTCCAGCAGAGCGCGTGCAGCAGCCTGGGCGTAGGGACCGCCGGAGCCGATGGCAATCAGATCGTTTTCTGGCTGGATGACGTCGCCGTTACCGGTGATGATGAGTGATGCAGTTTCATCCGCAACGGCCAGCAGCGCTTCGAGTTTGCGCAGCATACGGTCGGTACGCCAGTCTTTTGCCAGTTCAACGGCAGCTTTCACCAGGTGACCCTGGTGCATTTCCAGCTTGCGTTCAAACAGTTCAAACAGCGTGAATGCATCCGCAGTACCGCCCGCAAAGCCCGCGATGACTTTGTCGTTGTACAGACGGCGGACTTTCTTCACGTTGCCTTTCATTACGGTGTTACCCAGTGTGGCCTGACCATCACCGGCGATTACCACATGGCCGTTACGGCGTACGCTTACTATTGTTGTCACGAGCAGACCCCTTGGTTACAAATGCAAAACACAGGCCCCGCGCAGTATGCGGGGCGTAATGCAAGTATAGATGGGGGGGATTTTGGGGGTTTCAACCCCCAGTGGCGAGTCGAATGCAGTTTGTGTGACCAGCAACTTTCAGGCGGCTGATGGTGTTGTCGGCATTCTCTTTGCCTTTGACCGGACCAATGACCACGCGATTCCAGCCGTTATTGGTGGTAATACGTGAGTTGAAGCCTTCAAAAGCCAACTGCGCGCGCACGGTTTCTGCCTGCTCAGCGCCTTTAAATGAGCCGCACTGTACCATCCAGCGGCGTTCATCTTTTTTCTCCGCCGTTTGTTTTGGCGGCTGCGTTTCATTTGTTATCGGCGCGGCCGGCTGCGTTTTCGGCTGAGCGGCGGTGGTATGCGCAGGTGTTTGCAGTAGATCCTGATACGGCTGTTGTGCCGCCGGTTTTGGCTGCGCCTTCGGCTGCTGTACCGGTGCGGCTTGCGCAGTACGCGTTTGCTGCTGCTGGTACGGCTGTTCCGTTACCCGTTGGCGCGGCTGTTGAGCCTGCTGTTGGGTGTTATTCCACTGCTGCTGTTGCACCTGACGCTGACGCTGCAGCGTTTGCTGGCGTTGTTCAGCAGTTTGTTCGTTCCATGGTACTTCGTTGAGCTGCGTTGGCTGTTGGCGCATATCGGCCTGCATTTGCGCCAACAACTGGCGCTGCTCATTGGTAAGCTGATCGGCGTTCAGTACCTCGCCGCCTGCAGACGGTTCGGTAGGCGCACGTACGCCAGGCTGACGGCTTTCCAGCTCTTTGATGTATCGCCAGCGCTCTTCCGGTTTTGGCGGGATGCCATTACCGGTGACTTTCTGGTTTTGCAGCGTTTCGGACTCTTCTTTCTTGTGATGCGTAATGAAGTACAGACCACCGATAAAGGTCACGAGTACGGCTGCAGCAATAGCAACCATAGCGGGCGATACCGCAGGCGTATTGCGTTGTTTTTTCCGTGATGTGCTCTTCTTGCGCCGCGAAGGTGCCGGTTGGCCGCGACGTACATAATCTCGTTGTGCCACTATCGTTTCGCTGTATTTATTCGTTCGTCAGCCCGCCATGTTACTTAAGCGGCGGGCCTTTGACCAGACAGGGGAGTCCGAAAGCACTTTACTTTACGTCAGTGCCCGGGTAGTGCCCCGAATAATAAGCTCGCAGTCCAGTAAACGTGAGCCACTGCTGACGTTCTGACCTTGTAATTGATCGAGCAGTAACAGCATAGCTTCACGTCCGATATCGAAACGCGGCTGTGCGACGGTTGTCAGGGGTGGATCACAAAATTCCGTGAGCGAAATATTATCAAAGCCAATGATGGATAAATCGTCAGGTACCTTCAGACCCTGACGTTTGGCGTAAGAGAGTGCCCCCAGCGCCATGACATCGCTGTGGCAAATGACCGCAGTAGGTGGCTGTGGAAGCTCAAGGAGCTGCTTAAGCGCATTGGCTCCCGCTTCATAGGTAAAGTCACCGCGCGCGATGAAATGCGGATCGACCGTAATTCCACTGCGGCGCAATGCCTGAACGTAACCTTGCAGACGGTAATGGCACAGCGGCATATCCTCTGGTCCGGCGATACAGCCAATGCGTTTATGCCCCAATTCCAGCAGATAGTTCATCGCGTTGAAGGCGGCGGTGAGGTTATCAATGTGCACGGTGGGGAGTTCCAGCTCTGGCGCGAACTCGTTGGACATGACCATAGGCGGCAAGTTGCGCTGCTCTTCCACGCTGGCATCAAACGGCAGGCGCGAACTGAGCAGCACCATGCCATCGATCTGTTTGGTGATAATGAGGTTGAGGAAGGTCTTTTCCTGCTGATTCTGGTGGGCGCAGTCGCCGATAAGCACCAGATATCCCTGCTCAGCGGCGGTCACTTCTATGCCGCGAATCACTTCGCTAAAAAACGGATCGCAGATATCCGGCACAATCACCAGAATGGTACGTGATTCATTACGCTTAACGTTGCGTCCCATTGATTGGGGTAAATATCCCACTTCCAGCGCTGCCTGTTCAACCTTGTTACGGGTTGACTGCGAGACTTTGTCCGGGTTCATTAATGCGCGGGATACGGTTGCCGTTGAGACTTTCGCCTTCAGAGCAACATCTTTCATCGTAGCGGCGGCAACCTGCTTATTCGGTTTCACTCTTTCTCCTCGCCAGAGAGCTGCTGGCACAGACTCGTCCTTGAATAGCCTTCATCTGAAACATTTTTATCAGATAGTTAATGGAAGCGGTTACAGAATTTTCATAAAAAGTGTGATGGATCTTTAATTTTACGATCCGCCTCGCATCGTGAGGGATTATCCCTCGATGGGATCGACATCCAGCACCCATTTAACCTTACGTGCATCGGGTAACGTATTGATCAGCGCCAGCGTGCCGCTGACGATATGCTGCAGGCGAATTCGCGACGGATGTTGCAACAAAATTTGCCAGCGATAGCGACCGCCGCGCTTGGGTGCCAGGGCGGGAACCGGGCCGAGCACCCACAGTTTGTCATCGGCAAGCGGACTGGCCTGGATCAGATTTCGCAACTGTTGTAAGAACATAGGCGCATGCTGGTTGTTATGATCTTCTGCCCGCACGATCACATGGCTGGTCCACGGTGGAAGCTGGAGCGTTTGTCGCTCGGCCAGCGCCTGCTCGGCAAACGCGTCATAACCTTTGTACAGCAAAGTTTGCAGCAGCGGATGTTCAGGATGGTGCGTTTGTAGCACCACTTCGCCCTGTTTCCCGGCGCGTCCTGCTCGCCCGGAGACCTGCGTGTAAAGCTGGGCGAAGCGTTCTGCCGACCGGAAATCTGCAGAGAACAGCGCGCCGTCAACGTCCAGAAGCGCCACCAGGGTGACGTCCGGGAAGTGGTGGCCCTTGGCCAGCATTTGCGTGCCGATCAGAATTCGTGCGCCGCCGCGATGTACTTCCGCCAGATGCTGCTCCAGCGACCCTTTACGGCTGGTGGTGTCGCGATCGATGCGTGAGATTGGCACGCCGGGGAAAAAAGGGGCCAGAGCCTGCTCAAGCTGTTCGGTGCCGAGTCCAACCGGAACCATATGCGTTGAGCCGCAGGAAGGGCACTGACGTGGTATTGGGCGCTGGCTGTCGCAGTGGTGGCAGCGTAAATGGTGCTGTGCCTGATGCAGCGTGTAGTAGTGATCGCAGCGCGGACATTCGGCAATCCAGCCGCAGTCATGGCACAGCAGCGCAGGAGCAAAGCCCCGGCGGTTCAAAAACAGAATCACCTGGTTATCCGCCTGCAGGTGCTGACGCATACGGGTGATAAGCGCAGGGGCGAGTCCGGCCTGCACCTGCTGACCTTTGAGATCCAGCACGTGCTGAGTGGCGGGGCGCGCATTTCCGGCACGGCGCGTCAGGCGCAGCATGCGATATTTTTTCTGTCGCACGTTGCACAGCGTTTCCAGAGCCGGAGTGGCTGAGCCGAGAATAATCGGGATTTGCTCGCTGTGGGCGCGATAAACCGCGAGATCGCGCGCATGATAGCGCCAGCCTTCCTGCTGTTTATAAGAGCTGTCGTGCTCTTCGTCGATGACAATCACGCCGAGATTTTTAAACGGTGTAAACAGCGACGAGCGCGTGCCGATAACAATCGCCGCTTCGCCATTTTTTGCTTTCAACCAGGCCGAAAGACGTTCGCTGTCGTTCAAACCGGAGTGCAGGACTTCGACTGGCGCATTGAAGCGTTCGCGAAAACGGGCAATAGTTTGCGGCGTCAGGCCAATCTCCGGCACCATCACCAGCGCCTGCTTGCCCTGGGCCAGGACATTTTCCAGTACGCTTAGATAGACCTCTGTTTTGCCTGAGCCCGTCACGCCCGCTAATAGCCAGGCGCTAAAACTGTCCGCGGCGCTGTGAATTGCTCCGACGGCGGTGGCTTGCTCGGTGTTCAGTCGAAGACGCTCACCGGAAACCGCGTAGTGGGTACGCCAGTCGCTAAAACCAGGCGTTTCACTCGCCAGATCGCACAACCCTTTTTTCCGCAGCGCCTGTAATGCGGCGTCATTAAATTCGAGCTCAGCCACCTGGTCGCGCCAGATTTTTCCCTGGCGTAGCGCAGCCAGCGCCTGCTGTTGCTTGGGAGAGCGCTTCAGGCTGTTGAGATCAATAACCTGACCTTCTTCAGTGGCAAACCAGTACCATATGGGCGCGTTTGTCGCCGGGCGTCCCTGGCGCAGCAGAATCGGCAGGGCATGAAACAGTACGTCGCCGATAGGGTGATGGTAATAGTCAGCCGCCCACAGCAGCAGACGCCAGACGGAGGTCGAATAAACCGGCTCGCTGTCCAGCACTTCGAGAACGGCTTTCAATTCGCTCAGCGGCAGTTCGCTGTGCTCGCTGACGGATAAAACGATGCCCACGCGCTCCTGTTGCTTGCCAAAGGGCACGCGTACACGACACCCAGCTTTGGCGCTCATGCCTTCTGGCAGAAGGTAGTCAAAGGTGCGAGGTAGCGGAACGGGTAAGGCAACGTGCGCAACGGGCATTGAATCATCCTGACTTGAAATCTGGCGGGTTAGTATACACATTAGTGAAGGGTAGAATGCGGATCAGTTTGCATGAGCAGGTTAATTTCTGTATGATTCGCCGCCTTTGATGCAAATTGATTGCGTCAAACAATGACCATTACCCGAGAGTTTCAGGCTGTTGATGCAGCGTGAAAGGTGACGGGGAATAATTAACATCGCGTGGTGTCTGGCGTTAGGGCTGGAAGAGCGACGCGGCCTTAAACCGAGGTTTTCCCATGAAAAAAGATATTCACCCGAAATACGAAGAAATTACTGCAAACTGCTCTTGCGGTAACGTCATGAAAATCCGCTCTACCGTCGGTCACGATCTGAACCTGGACGTGTGCGGTCAGTGCCACCCGTTCTATACTGGCAAGCAGCGTGATGTTGCTACCGGTGGCCGTGTTGATCGCTTCAACAAGCGTTTCAGCATCCCAGGCAGCAAGTAAGTTTCAGCTGTCAGAAAAAAGCGCCTTATGGCGCTTTTTTTGTATCTGCGCCTGCAGACTGAAATTCGTATTGATGTATTGAATAATGTCTTTTATTCAATAAATAAAACAGCGTTTTTATTTTTACGATAAAATGTTTCAACTGGTGATCTGCGTCCTTTTTATCTTCTTGTTTTTGCCACTTATGCCAATCTTTGGCAAAATACCAAAGGTTTCTTCCTTCTTTCTAAAATACACTTTCGTGGAAATATAAAATTATTCTTATTCCTTCATCGTTTCTTCATTTATGGACGGAGCGAGATGGGCAATTTCCTAGATTTAGTGTGAAGAGGGATGGTCATGAAATTTAAATCCGCGTTATTACTGATTTCATTATTCTCTGCGGCCGCGCAAGCGGGTTATGTTGATTATCGACATGAATATTATGATGATGGTCGTAATTACGACCGTGTTTATATGTCGCATCGTTTTGCTACTGGTTTTGGTGTCGCAGTCGAGGCCATTTCACGTTCCGAAAATACGCAATCTAATGATGCGTGGAATAATATGGAAAGTAATGGCAACGAGTATACGGCAAGCTACCAGTTCACCTGGAATGACCTTGTCTGGCAGACGGGTATTGCGCTCGAAACGGGCGATAACATCGCGATTTATAAGCCTTATATTCGCGTGCAGTATAACATCAATGACCATTGGTGGACCGCGTTCCGCTATCGTCAGGAGTACATGCGCAGAAACACTGACGGCAAGGATGACCGCATGGTCTATCGTCCGGAAGCATGGCTCGGTTATAACATCAATGACTGGATGTTTGAGCTGAACGGTATTTATAAAATTGCCGATAGCGAAGATTTATATAACAACCGAAAAGACGATTACGAATATAACTTCCGTGTGGCGTATAAAATAGGCTCATGGGTTCCATTTGTTGAGGTGGGTAACGTTTCCTCGGGGTATAACACCACAACCACAGACGATCGTCAGACCCGCTATCGCGTTGGTCTCGGTTATAACTTCTGACCGTTAATACACTTCGTATCGATTTATTACGCTGAGCATCGGTATACGCATAGTTTGCGTGAATAATGTGTCTAAGGAGTTAACATCATGTCTAATGATGGAACAATGATCGGAAGCAATCAAAATATTGCCGTCAGGCCTTTCGGATTAAGAGATAAATTCGGTTATTTATGTGGTGACCTCGGAACCTGTTTTATTCTTGGACTGGTAAATAGTTTTTTAATGATTTATTACACCAACGTACTCGGTATTTCCGGTGTTATTGTTGGTTCACTCTATTTTGTGACCAAACTCTTTGATGCGTTTGTCGACGTTGGCGTAGGGCGCTTATGTGATACCTCTAAACTGACGGCTCATGGGCGATTTAACCCCTGGGTGCGCCGCATGAAGTACCCGTTTTGCATCATTGCGGTCGTTCTGTTCCTGCCGTTTGTGCATGATTTTTCTTATACGGCGAAAATTATCTACATCTGCTGTTCCTATTTTATTTACGGTTCGCTGTTATCGACAGTGAGTATTCCGTATGGCGCCATGTCTGCGGCGATTAGCTCGAATCCGGAAGATCGCGTATCGCTGTCAACCTGGCGCAGCGTTGGGTCCGCCATCGGTGGCGGGACAACCGGCTTTTTTATTCCGATCCTGATGTACACCACTCTGGTGGACGGAAGCCAGGTGATCTCTGGGCAGCATTTCTTCTGGATTGCCATTGGTTGTTCTGTGCTGGGGTTTATCTTTTTAACGTTGACCTGTCAGTTAACGACGGAACGCGTGCGGGTGGAAAGAAAAGAGAGCATGCCGGTTTCTGTGCTGCTAAAGGGGCTGATACGCAATAAAGCGCTAATTGTTTTAGTGGTTGTGGATCTGCTGATTGTGATTAATCAGGGGTTGTCTGGTACCAACATGACTTACCTGTTTAATGACTATTTCCATAACAAAGAGGCCATGTCCGTTGCATTGCTCTTCACCTTTGGCTCTCTGGTTTTGCTGGCACCCTCAGCATCCTGGCTCACGAAGCGCTTTGGTAAGAAAGAAGCCAGCGTAGGCGCGCTGCTCTTTGCGGTAGCCATGTATGTGATTATGTACTTCACCCACATTACCGACGCGAAGGTTTATTTGGTTTTCCTGTTCCTGGCGACGCTGGGAGCCGGGTTATTCAACCTGATGATTTGGGCGTTTATGACCGATGTGTGTGATTATCACCAGTATGTCACCGGAGATCGTGAAGATGGGACCGTCTATGGCGTGAACTTCTTCGCCCGCAAGGTTGGCCAGGCGTGCGCTGGGGCTATTGGCGGCTTTATGCTGGCCATCATTGGTTATCAATCTTCGTCAACGGGCGGCGCTGTGCAAACCAGCATTGTGCAGGAAAACATCTATACGATGGCGAATCTGTTACCGGCTTTATGCCTGTTTTTGGCAGCGGTCATTCTGATTTATTTCTATCCATTGAACCGTAAAGAGACGCTCAAAATGGAAGAAACATTGAATAAGCTTAATGGTATCAGTAAGTAACGTAGTGAGAAGCGGCGGGAGTAATCCCGCCTTTTCTCATCTGTCTTGAAAAATCAGTATTCCCACGTTTCCGGGTTGATACCCAGTTCACGCATGATTACCTTTGCTTCTTCCGGGATTTCATCGCTGCGCTCTTTACGCAGGTCGTCATCGTTGGGTAATGGTTGCCCGGTAAAAGCATGCAGAAACGCTTCACACAGCAGTTCGCTGTTGGTGGCGTGACGCAGGTTGTTAACCTGACGACGCGTGCGTTCATCGGTAAGGATTTTTAACACCTTCAGAGGAATGGAAACCGTAATTTTTTTGACTTGCTCACTCTTCTTACCGTGCTCAGCGTATGGGCTGATATATTCGCCGCTCCATTCAGCCATGAGATACCTAATCCTCTTTGTCATTAATATTGAGGCCAGAACCTGAGCCCGGACCATAATTGCGCGTAGTTTATCGTAGTGGCGTGGCCCTGACACGAAGTAAGCCGACGCAGATGTACGCTAATGCATATAATTTTAACGGCTATTTCCGGTTTGCTCAATCTATACGCAAAGAAGTTTAGATGTCCAGATGTATTGACGGCTATCGTAACTATGATTACTCTGGTGTCTGACTTTTCACCGACTCAGCCAGGATCTCCTCAATATGACGCGTAAACAGGCCACCATCGCAGTGCGTAGCGGGTTAAATGACGACGAACAGTACGGTTGCGTTGTCCCGCCGATCCACCTCTCCAGCACCTATAACTTTACCGGTTTTAATGAGCCTCGCGCCCATGACTATTCGCGTCGCGGTAACCCAACGCGTGATGTCGTTCAGCGTGCGCTGGCGGAACTGGAAGGTGGGGCGGGGGCAGTACTGACCAATACCGGCATGTCGGCGATTCATCTGGTGACTACGGTATTCCTCAAGCCTGGCGATCTGCTGGTCGCACCGCACGACTGCTACGGCGGAAGCTATCGTCTGTTTGACAGCCTGGCAAAGCGTGGCTGTTATCGCGTACTGTTTGTCGATCAAGGAGATGAGCAGGCGTTGCAGGCGGCACTGGCAGAAAAACCGAAGCTGGTGCTGGTAGAAAGCCCAAGCAACCCGCTGCTGCGCGTGGTGGATATCGCGAAAATCTGCCAGCTGGCGCGCGAGGCTGGTGCGGTCAGCGTGGTGGACAACACTTTTTTAAGCCCGGCACTGCAAAATCCACTGGCATTAGGCGCCGATCTGGTGTTGCATTCATGCACGAAATATTTAAACGGTCACTCCGACGTAGTGGCTGGTGTGGTGATAGCAAAAGATCCTGAAATGGTCACTGAACTGGCATGGTGGGCGAATAATATTGGTGTGACCGGCGGCGCGTTTGATAGTTATCTGCTGTTGCGCGGCCTGCGTACTTTGTCACCTCGTATGGAGGTGGCGCAACGTAATGCTCAGGCGATTGTGGATTATCTGCAAACTCAGCCGCTGGTGAAAAAATTGTATCACCCGTCATTGCCGGATAATCAGGGCCATGAGATTGCCGCGCGTCAGCAAAAAGGGTTTGGCGCGATGTTGAGTTTTGAGCTGGATGGTGATGAGCAAACGCTGCGTCGCTTCCTCGGCGGGTTGTCATTGTTTACGCTGGCGGAATCGTTAGGGGGCGTTGAAAGTCTGATCTCCCATGCCGCAACCATGACACACGCGGGAATGGCGCCAGAAGCGCGCGCTGCTGCCGGAATTTCGGAAACGCTGTTGCGTATCTCCACCGGTATTGAAGATGGCGAAGATTTAATTGCCGACCTGGAAAATGGCTTCCGGGCTGCAAACAAGGGGTAAACATGAGTGTGATTGCGCAGGCAGGGACGAAGGGTCGTCAACTGCACAAATTTGGTGGTAGTAGTCTGGCTGATGTGAAATGTTATCTGCGTGTCGCAGGCATTATGGCGGAGTACTCGCAGCCTGATGACATGATGGTTGTTTCAGCCGCAGGCAGTACCACTAACCAGTTGATTAGCTGGCTAAAATTAAGCCAGACCGATCGTCTGTCTGCGCATCAGGTTCAACAGGCGTTACGTCGTTATCAGAGTGAGCTTATCAGCGGTTTGTTACCTCCTGAGGTGGCGGATGGGCTGATCGGCGCGTTTATTCACGATCTGGAGCGTCTGGCTGGGTTACTCGACAGCGGCGTGAATGATGCCGTCTATGCTGAAGTCGTCGGGCATGGCGAGGTGTGGTCGGCGCGTTTGATGTCTGCCGTCCTTAACCAACAGGGGCTGAAGTCAGCCTGGCTGGATGCGCGCGATTTTTTACGTGCCGAGCGCGGCGCTCAGCCGCAGGTGGATGAAGGTCTTTCTTACCCATTGCTGCAGCAACTGCTGGCGCAGCATCCGGGCAAACGCCTGGTCGTTACCGGTTTCATTAGCCGCAGCAACGCCGGTGAGACGGTACTGCTGGGGCGTAACGGCTCTGACTACTCGGCGACGCAGGTTGGCGCGTTGGCGGGGGTTTCCCGCGTAACCATCTGGAGCGATGTGGCCGGGGTTTACAGCGCGGATCCGCGTAAAGTAAAAGATGCCTGTCTGCTGCCGCTGCTGCGTCTGGATGAAGCCAGCGAGCTGGCGCGTCTGGCGGCTCCGGTTCTCCATGCCCGCACCCTCCAGCCGGTTTCCGGCAGCGATATCGATCTCCAGTTGCGTTGTAGCTATACGCCGGAGCAGGGATCGACGCGTATTGAACGCGTGCTGGCTTCCGGTACCGGGGCACGTATTGTGACCAGCCATGACGACGTTTGCCTGATTGAGTTTCAGGTTCCCACTGGCCAGGACTTTAAACTGGCCTATAAAGAGATTGATCAGATTTTAAAACGCACCCAGGTGCGTCCGCTGGCAGTGGGTGTGCATCCTGACCGCCAGTTGCTGCAATTTTGCTATACCTCCGAAGTCGCTGATGGCGCACTGAAAATTCTGGATGAAGCTGGCCTGCCGGGCGAACTGCGTCTGCGCCAGGGGCTGGCGCTGGTGGCGATGGTTGGGGCGGGCGTCACCCGTAACCCGCTGCACTGCCATCGCTTTTGGCAACAGCTGAAAGGTCAGCCGGTCGAATTCACCTGGCAGTCGGAAGAGGGCATTAGCCTGGTCGCCGTATTGCGTACCGGGCCAACGGAGAGCCTGATTCAGGGTCTGCACCAGTCAACCTTCCGCGCGGAAAAACGCATTGGTCTGGTGCTGTTCGGCAAAGGTAACATTGGGTCGCGCTGGCTGGAGCTGTTTGCCCGCGAGCAGAGCACGCTCTCGGCGCGTACCGGATTAGAGTTCGTGCTGGCAGGAGTGGTTGATAGTCGCCGTAGCCTGCTGAATTACGAAGGGCTGGATGCCAGTCGCGCGTTGGCCTTCTTCGATGACGAGGCGGTAGAACAGGATGAAGAGTCATTGTTCCTGTGGATGCGTGCCCACCCGTATGATGATTTAGTGGTGCTGGACGTCACTGCCAGCGAGCAGTTGGCGGAGCAGTATCTGGATTTCGCCAGTCATGGCTTCCACGTTATCAGCGCCAACAAGCTGGCGGGGGCGAGCAGCAGTAATAATTACCGCCAGATTCATGACGCCTTTGAAAAAACCGGTCGTCACTGGCTGTATAACGCCACCGTCGGCGCAGGCTTGCCGATCAACCATACCGTGCGCGATCTGATTGATAGCGGAGATACTATTCTGTCGATCAGTGGGATCTTCTCCGGCACGTTGTCGTGGTTGTTCCTGCAATTTGATGGCACGGTCCCGTTCACCGATCTGGTGGATCAGGCGTGGCAGCAGGGTCTGACTGAACCTGATCCGCGCGTGGATCTTTCCGGCAAAGATGTGATGCGCAAGCTGGTGATTCTGGCGCGTGAAGCGGGTTACGACATTGAACCGGACCAGGTGCGCGTAGAGTCGCTGGTGCCTGCGCACTGTGAAGCAGGTTCTATTGACCATTTCTTTGAAAATGGCGATGAGCTGAACGAGCAGATGGTGCAACGCCTGGAAGCGGCACGTGAAATGGGATTGGTGCTACGCTATGTGGCGCGTTTTGACGCTAACGGTAAGGCACGCGTTGGCGTTGAAGCGGTACGCCCTGAGCACCCGCTGGCGGCACTACTGCCGTGCGATAACGTGTTCGCCATTGAAAGCCGTTGGTATCGTGATAACCCGCTGGTCATTCGTGGACCGGGGGCGGGCCGCGACGTGACCGCCGGGGCGATTCAGTCTGATATCAACCGCCTGGCGCAACTGCTGTAGTTTTTGTTGCCGGATAACATGTGTAAACATCGCCCTCAATGAGGGCGTTGTATTTATCTGCCAGCGACCTTATCGCCTGAAACACCGAATGGGCAGAGTAACGGGTACTTTGCTGAAATTCTGTCTGTTGCCGCAACCAGGCGAGAAAATGATGGCTTGCCGCCAGGGTTATTGACGCGCTTTCTTCAACCCGCCCCTGCGTTAACAAACACACCATTTTACGCATATCGCCTCGTTGCCAGATTTGCCACTGATTTCGCCACCATCCCTGATACGTTTTACCCAGCAATTGCCAGGGCAGCGTGCGCTGATCGCTATTCATTTCTTCATCAATAAACCACAGCGAGGCGCGATGATGGCGAAACTGTTCCGCCCATGCGGTAATCGCTGCGCCGCGCAGGAAGCATTCGTGGGCAATAATATGGGTTTTTACCTCTGGCCACAGATGGCTCAGCAGGCGGAAATGCCCATGGGCAGTAATGACCGGGCGTAAAATCGCGCCGCTGGCGTTCCGTTTGAGTATGGCGCTGCCGTACTGGATTTCATCAAACTGGCTGCGGCGTAAAAACTGGGTTTCCCGCTGACTCACTCGCTCAATGATATCGTCGTGAATGACTGTTGGCTCAGCGGTGCCACGCCAGCGGTAAAGCAATGATATGCCGGCAGTGTGCGGCGTGAAGTTGCTGGAAATATGCAGAACATTGCCGCGAATAGCGTCAAAAGAGAGTAATACATAGAGTTGCTGGCCTGCTCTAACGCCCTGAAAAGGGACGAGCAAGGGAATCGTCGCTATTTGTTCTGGCAAAACGATGCTGGTGGGAGGCGCCTGCTTTGGTGTCCACACTTTTTTGCAGTTTCGGCACTGGACGCGCTGGCTGCCCTGGGGATTATGCCCATAGCGGATGATTTCTCGTTGGTAGCAACATGGGCAAAACTGACCACGATTAGCGGCAAAATCCGCTAAATATGCCGACAACCAGCAACGGAACTGTTCCTCATCAAACAGCGGTGGAAGGCTGCCGCATGCCCGACAATGCAGTGCGGCATAACCCAGCCGATATTCTGGCCAGCTGTAATCAGCTGAACTCGCCAGCCCCAGATTTTTGCAGCCAAAGGATTTGCAACAATTGATAGTGAACAGTGACGTCATCCTGTTACCAACGATTTTTAATGGTCATTGATTTTGGCCTGCAACTATCACCGATGGATGTGAGTTTTCTCACATAAAAAAACCTTTCAGAACGTAACGTAGCGAATCTTTATATGACTGAAAGGGATTGGTTATGAAGCTAAAAATGCTTGCTGTCGGTGTTCTGGTATCTTTGCCGCTCTGGGCGAGTGCCAAAGATGTCACGATTATTTATACCAACGATCTCCATGCCCATGTCGAACCTTATAAAGTGCCATGGATTGCCAATGGCACACGAGATATTGGCGGTTGGGCCAATATCTCGGCGATGGTGAAGCAGGAGAAAGCGAAAAATAGCGCCACCTGGTTTTTGGATGCTGGCGACTATTTTACCGGGCCATATATCAGCAGCCTGACCAAGGGGAAGGCGATTATCGATATCATGAACACCATGAATTTTGACGCTGTCACCATGGGTAATCATGAATTCGATCACGGTTGGGACAATACGCTGCTGCAGCTGAGCCAGGCAAAGTTTCCGATCGTGCAGGGCAACATCTTTTACCAAAACAGCAGCAAAATGTTCTGGGATAAGCCTTACACCATTATTGAAAAAGATGGCGTGAAGATTGGCGTGATTGGCCTGCACGGCGTGTTTGCTTTTGATGATACGGTTTCCGCTGCGACACGTGTCGGGATCGAGGCGCGGGATGAAGTGAAGTGGTTGCAACGCTATATTGATGAGCTGAAAGGCAAAGTCGATCTCACCGTGGCGCTGATCCATGAAGGCACGCCAGCGCGTCAGTCCAGTCTGGGGGGCACCGATGTACGCCGTGCGCTGGATAAAGACATCCAGACCGCAGGCCAGGTGCAGGGGCTGGACATCCTGATCACCGGTCATGCGCATGTGGGCACGCCGGAGCCGATTAAAGTAGGTAACACCCTGATTCTGTCTACCGACAGCGGCGGCATTGATGTGGGTAAACTGGTGCTGGATTACCAGCAAAAACCGCATCAATTTACCGTGAAGAACTTCGAGCTGAAAACCATTTTTGCTGATGAGTGGCAGCCAGACCCGCAGACGAAACAGGTCATTGATGGCTGGAATAAAAAGCTCGATAAAGTGGTGCAGCAGACGGTTGCCAACGCGCCGGTTGAGCTGACGCGTGCTTACGGTGAATCTTCTTCGCTGGGAAATCTGGCGGCAGATGCGTTGCTGGTTGCGGCGGGTAAAGATACCCAGTTAGCGCTCACTAACTCGGGCGGCATCCGGAATGAAATCCCTGCTGGAGTCATCACCATGGGCGCAGTCATTAGCACCTTCCCGTTCCCGAATGAGCTGGCAACCATGGATCTCACCGGGAAGCAGTTACGTAGCCTGATGGAGCACGGCGCGGGTTTAAGCAACGGTGTATTGCAGGTGTCCAAAGGACTGGAGATGAAGTATGACAGCAGTAAACCGGTTGGTCAGCGGGTTAGCGTATTGACGTTAAACGGCAAACCCATTGAGGATGCCACGGTTTATCACATTGCCACCAATAGCTTCCTGGCGGACGGCGGTGATGGTTTCACGACATTTACTGAAGGTAAAGCGCGTAACACATCCGGCGGTTACTATGTCTCTAATGCGGTCGTTGATTATTTCAAAGCGGGAAATACGCTGACGGATGAGCAACTCAAAGGCATGCGTGTGGAAGATGTGAAACCGTAGTGAGGTCAGGCCAGCAGATATTCCGCTGGCCTTTGTTTTAACCTCTGTGGGAGGCAAACACCTCTTTTGCAGCGAACAAACCGTTGAGTGTTGCCGGGAATCCCGCATAAACAGCCATCTGCATCATCACTTCAATAATCTCTTCCTGCGTTAAGCCAACGTGCAGCGCGGCGGCGATGTGTACCTTAAGCTGCGGTGCGGCGTTACCCATGGCGGTGAGCGCGGCGACGGTGGCAATTTCTCTACTGCGTAAATCCAGCCCCGGCCTTGAATAGATGTCGCCAAAAGGAAATTCAATCAGGTATTGGGCGAAGTCTGGCGCAATATCCTGCAGACTTTCGACTACCGCATCTCCGCCTTTTCCATCAACCTGTTGCAGCATTCTCTGACCGGTTAAATAGCGTTCTGAATCCATGATAATCACCTCGTGAGTTCGTGTACGGCATGAGGATAGAGCGTGCGGAATGATTGGGGTAATACCGTTTCCGTGATACCTTTTCGGTATGACAACATCGCCTTTGCACTCTCTGGATATCCGCCTTCTACGCTATTTTTCCGTGGTGGCGGAAGAGAACAACATGAGTCGAGCGGCGCTGCGTTTATTTATGTCGCAGCCGCCGCTGAGTCGCCACATTCGCCAGCTTGAAGAGCGCCTGGGGGTGACGCTTTTTGTCCGTCATACCCGTGGACTTACGCTGACGGAGGACGGCCAGCGCGTACTTGAAATCGTGCGCCCGCTATTGGCGCTACAGGATAAAACCTGGGCGGCGTTGAGTCAGATAGCGAAGACGGGAGAGCAATCTCTGCGCTTAGGGCTAAGTACGGCGTTTGAGCAGGGCGTTTTTGCGGCGCTTGAGTCGCAGCTTGCTACGCGTGTACAGAAGCTACATATTGTCCGTCATGGTTCGCCTGAACTGGCGCGTCAGGTGCGTCGGGGAAAACTGGATGCAGCGCTGGTGGCGCTACCGCTTGAGAATTCGGGTCTTAGCGTCACGCCGCTCGGCTGGCAAGAATCGATGATTGCCGCATTACCCGCGCTCTGGCCAGAGGCGGCTCTGCCTTCGCTCTCGTTAACGTCGCTGAACCACCGACCGCTGTTCTGGTTCAAACGTGAACGTAACCCTGCTTTTTTTGATTACACTCGACACATTTTTCGTCGTGCCGGTTACTCTCCTGCCCTTATTGAGGAGCCGATGGAACATGATGTGCTGCTGGCACGGATCGCGCAGGGTGACGGTCTGAGCCTGGTTCCGGCCTCCTTTTCCGCTATCCAGCGTCAGGGCGTGATCTTCCTTCCGCTTACTGATACAGAATTGCGGCTTAGCATGGGGTTAGCGACGCTGCCTGAGAACGTAACAAAAGTAGAGTGGCTACAGACGGTCGCGACGCAATCTCTCACCATTTCAAGCTGATGTGAATTTTTTTCACGTTGGCTGAGTATTCCTCACCTTTAACGATGATTTTTGTGTTGACGCCAGCATGCTTTTCCGTCATTTTTACATCTAGACGTCTAAACGTATAGCAGTTCACAACACAACATATAACGACAAAAGATTGATGAGGTAAGGTATGAGCTTTTTTCACGCCAACCAGCGGGAAGCCCTGAATCAGAGCCTGGCAGAAGTGCAGGGTCAGATTAACGTTTCGTTTGAGTTTTTCCCGCCGCGCACCAGTGAAATGGAGCAAACCCTGTGGAACTCCATCGATCGCCTGAGCAGCCTGAAGCCGAAGTTTGTTTCAGTTACTTACGGTGCAAACTCTGGTGAGCGCGACCGTACGCATAGCATTATTAAAGGCATTAAGGATCGCACTGGTCTTGAAGCGGTCCCGCACCTGACATGCATTGATGCGACCCGTGATGAGCTGCGTACCATTGCTCAGGACTACTGGCATAACGGTATTCGTCATATTGTTGCCCTGCGCGGTGATCTGCCGCCGGGAAGCGGTAAACCGGATATGTATGCTTCCGACCTGGTGACTCTGCTGAAAGACGTTGCAGACTTCGATATCTCCGTTGCGGCTTACCCGGAAGTGCACCCGGAAGCGAAAAGCGCTCAGGCGGATTTGCTGAACCTGAAGCGTAAGGTTGATGCCGGTGCAAACCGCGCGATCACCCAGTTTTTCTTCGATGTAGAAAGCTATCTGCGCTTTCGCGATCGCTGCGTGTCTGCGGGAATCGATGTGGAAATTATTCCGGGCATCCTGCCGGTATCTAACTTTAAGCAGGCGAAAAAATTTGCTGACATGACCAACGTCCGCATTCCTGCGTGGATGTCGACCATGTTTGATGGTCTTGATGATGACGCGGAAACCCGCAAGCTGGTGGGCGCGAATATCGCCATGGATATGGTGAAAATTCTCAGTCGCGAAGGGGTGAAAGATTTTCACTTCTATACCCTCAACCGTGCCGAGATGAGCTACGCTATTTGTCACACACTGGGTGTAAGACCTAACTAAACAGATGCCCCAGCCCTCTACGGAGGGCTTTTTGTTGATCATTTTGATCTACATCTCTGCAACTTAAAATATAAAAGGAATTAGCTATCGAATCTGTGGGTTATTTCGACTATATCTTATCTCTGGTGGTGTATATCGTAGTCAGAACACTGTAAAGGGAGCATATAGATGAGCATGTCCGACGATAGCCAAAACGCATCAACTGCCGGTAAGTGTCCTTTTCATCAAGGCGGTCACGATCAGAGCGCGGGAGCAGGAACGAATAACCGCGACTGGTGGCCAAATCAACTCCGCGTTGATCTTTTAAACCAACATTCCAACCGTTCGAACCCGCTGGGTGAGGACTTCGACTACCGCAAAGAGTTTAGTAAACTCGACTATTCTGCCCTGAAAGGGGATCTCAGAGCCCTTCTGTCCGAATCTCAACCGTGGTGGCCCGCTGACTGGGGAACCTATGCCGGATTGTTTATCCGCATGGCATGGCACGGCGCGGGAACCTATCGCTCTATCGATGGACGCGGTGGAGCGGGTCGCGGACAGCAGCGTTTTGCACCACTGAACTCCTGGCCGGACAACGTCAGCCTGGATAAAGCGCGTCGTCTGCTGTGGCCAATCAAGCAGAAATATGGTCAGAAAATTTCCTGGGCCGACCTGTTTATCCTCGCGGGTAACGTGGCGCTGGAAAACTCAGGTTTCCGTACCTTTGGCTTTGGTGCCGGTCGTGAAGATGTCTGGGAACCGGATCTCGACGTAAACTGGGGTGATGAAAAAGCCTGGCTGACTCACCGTCACCCGGAAGAGCTGGCAAAAGCGCCGCTGGGCGCCACCGAAATGGGCCTTATTTATGTGAACCCGGAAGGGCCGGACCATAGCGGCGAACCGCTTTCTGCGGCAGCGGCTATTCGCGCGACCTTCGGTAACATGGGGATGAACGACGAAGAAACCGTGGCGCTGATTGGCGGCGGTCATACGTTGGGCAAAACCCACGGCGCAGCAGCGGCATCGCACGTTGGCGCCGATCCAGAATCCGCACCGATTGAAGCGCAGGGCCTGGGCTGGGCCAGCAGCTACGGTAGTGGCGCGGGCGCGGATGCAATTACTTCCGGTCTGGAAGTGGTGTGGACGCAGACGCCTACCCAATGGAGCAATTATTTCTTCGAGAACCTGTTCAAATATGAGTGGGTGCAGACTCGCAGTCCGGCAGGCGCGATTCAGTTTGAAGCGGTTGACGCGCCAGAAATTATTCCCGATCCGTTTGATCCGTCGAAAAAACGCAAGCCGACGATGCTGGTTACCGACCTGACGCTGCGTTTCGATCCTGAGTTCGAAAAGATCTCTCGCCGTTTCCTGAACGATCCGCAAGCGTTCAACGAAGCGTTTGCCCGTGCGTGGTTTAAACTGACGCACCGCGATATGGGGCCAAAATCGCGTTACATTGGCCCGGAAGTGCCAAAAGAAGATCTGATTTGGCAAGACCCGCTGCCGCATGCGTTCTTCAACCCAAGCGAAGAAGATATCCTGAAGCTGAAGGCGACCATCGCTGCTTCCGGACTGTCCGTGGGCGAACTGGTATCGGTAGCGTGGGCTTCGGCATCGACTTTCCGTGGCGGGGATAAACGTGGCGGCGCTAACGGTGCGCGTCTGGCGCTGGACCCACAACGCGGCTGGGATGTGAATGCCACTGCGGCACGCGTTCTGCCTGTGCTGGAAGGTATTTATAAGTCTGCCCATACTGCCTCGTTGGCCGATATTATCGTGCTGGCCGGTGTTGTCGGTATCGAGCAGGCGGCTAGCGCTGCGGGTGTCAGCATCAAGGTACCTTTTGCGCCGGGTCGTGTGGATGCGCGTCAGGATCAAACGGATATTGAGATGTTTGAACTGCTTGAGCCGATTGCCGATGGTTTCCGTAACTACCGCGCTCGTCCTGACGTGTCGACCACCGAGTCGCTGCTGATCGACAAAGCGCAGCAGTTGACGCTAACCGCACCGGAAATGACCGTGCTGGTGGGCGGTATGCGCGTACTGGGCACCAACTTTGATGGTAGCCAGCACGGCGTCTTTACCGATCGCCCTGGCGTACTCAGCACTGACTTCTTCGTCAATCTGCTGGATATGCGTCATGAGTGGAAGGCGGTTGATGAGTCACAAGAGCTGTTTGAAGGTCGTGACCGTTCGAGCGGCGAAGTAAAATACACCGCAACTCGCGCCGATCTGGTGTTTGGTTCTAACTCTGTACTGCGCGCAGTGGCTGAAGTTTATGCCTGCAGCGATGCTCACGAGAAGTTCGTGAGAGATTTCGTTGCCGCATGGGTGAAAGTGATGAACCTGGATCGTTTCGATCTGCTGTAACAGACCATGCCGGATGTCGCTTGTGCGGGTCCGGCATAGTATGAACAAAAAATCCCCGCAATTGCGGGGATTTTTATTGGCCGGTTATTCCCACTCTTGCAGGTAACGTTGACCGTACTGGTCAGCCACCAGCAGGGCGGCATACACCTGGTCCGGCGTTGCGCCGCCAGGCATGTTGTGGATGGTTTCGCCTTCGGCACAGGCAGCTTCAGCCACAATGCGCATTTTCGCCGGAATATCCTGTTTGATGTCCAGTTGCGCCAGGGTAATCGGCAGGCCAACGGAATGACACAGCGCCGCAACGGTTTCAATTTCATCGACCGGCGCATTTTCCAGGACCAGTTGCGTCAGCGTGCCGAAAGCCACTTTCTCGCCGTGGTAATAGTGATGCGCATCCGGGATTGCCGTCAGACCGTTATGGATGGCGTGCGCCGCCGCCAGACCGCCGCTTTCAAAACCGACGCCGCTCAGATAGGTGTTGGCTTCAATAACGCGCTCCAGCGCAGGCGTTACCACGTGCTGCTCGGCAGCCAGCATCGCTTTTTCACCTTCTTCTATCAGCGTATTAAAGCACAGCTCAGCCAGCGCCAGCGCCGCCTGAGTGCACTGACCGCCCGCCATGGTGGTTGCGCCGCTGCGTGAACAGGCGCGCGCTTCGAACCAGGTCGCCAACGCATCGCCGATGCCCGCGGCTAACAGACGCGCCGGTGCGCCCGCGACAATTTTGGTATCAACAATGACCCTGTCCGGGTTATTGGGCAGCAGCAAATAGCGATCGAATTCACCGGCATCGGTGTAAATAACGGACAGCGCGCTGCACGGTGCATCGGTAGAGGCGATGGTTGGCGCAATGGCGACAGGCACGCCCATAAAGTGCGCCAGCGCTTTGGCGGTATCCAGCGTTTTACCGCCGCCAATACCAAGTACTGCGCCACATTGCGCTTTTTCTGCCACGCCGCGCAGACGGTCGATTTCGTTTTGTGAACACTCGCCGCCAAACGGTGCAATCTCCAGCGCCAGTCCGGCATCCTGGAAGCTTTTTTCCAGTGCGCCCTGGGCAAAGCCTAAGACAAACTTGTCCCCAACGACCAGCCAGCGCTCTGCCAGTGGTTTGAGGTAGTTGCCAAGACGGGTAATAACATCGGCACCCTGGATGTACTTACCAGGTGATTGAATAATGCGATCCATACTTTATTTCCCTCACAGGTTGATGTGACCAAATGTATTGTTCCAGTCATGTTCAAACTTCTCTATTGCTGACTCTACCGCAGGGGTATTGAGCATTTGTTGCGCTACGTCTAATGGCAGGGTGATTGCTTCGCATCCTGCCAGTAAGCAATCCAGCGCCTGACGAGGGGTTTTAAAGCTGGCTGCCAGTACCATGCTGTTGGGCGCATGCAGTTCCAGTAACGTTTGCAGTTCTTGTACCGTGCGAATTCCGTCGCCGCCCTGCGCGTCAATACGGTTAACGTAAGGTGCGATATATTTCGCCCCCGCCAGCGCTGCCAGCAGCCCCTGAGAGGCACTGTACACGGCGGTTCCCAGCGTGGTGATGCCCTCTTTTTTCAGCATCTTGATCGCGGCCAGACCTTCGGATGTCACCGGGATTTTTACCACCAGACCGGGGACCGCGTTGCTCAGACGTTTGGCTTCCTCCACCATGCCTTGTGCGTCGCGGCTCATGGTTTGGGCAAACAGAATGCCCTCTTCGCCAATGGCGTTTTGCAGGCGCGGCAGCACATCCCAGATGGATTCTTTGTTTGCTGCCACAATGCTTGGGTTGGTGGTGACACCCGCGATAGGGAAGATGCGTGCCAGACGTTCGACTTCCGCGACGTTGGCAGTATCAAGGTAAAGTTCCATACAAAAACACCCTCTTTAAAGTTCAAGTTCATGTTGCAGCAGGCTGGCGATAGCGTCGGCAGAGGCGGCGTTAACCAGCGAGTTACGGAATTCTTCATGCATAATGCGCCGTGCCAGACGCGAGAAAATACGCATATGCTGGTCGCCAGCGGCGTGTTTGTTGAGCGTCAGCATAATAATGAACTGCGCATCATCATCACCCCAACGTACCGGCGCTTGCAGGCGCGCTACGCTAATAGTGGACTGCTCAATATGTTCTGATTTGCTGTGTGGAATGGCGAAGCTAAAACCTAATCCGGTAGAGAAGACCGCTTCGCGCGCCCACAGATCGGCTTCCAGTTTACGCGGATAGCGGCAACGACCTGCCAGCAGGAGGTTGTCGGTCATCCCTTTGATGACCTCCTCTTTACTACGCCAGTCGCTATCCAGCGTGATGCACTCGGCGGTAACCAGAGGGGTATCCTGTTGAGTCATGCGGAACTGGGCCAGCAGATGTTCGACCTCCAGCGACGTTCGACACGCCATTGCTTGATTCAGCAACTGACGGCAGGCGCGGCTGTCAAGTTGCGCCATCCGCGCTTTGGCGGCGGGAATGGAGGGAGCGCTCATGCTGATCTCGTCCAGACCCAGTCCCACAAGCAGCGGTAGTACTGAACCTTTAGCGCCAAGTTCGCCGCACAGGCCAATCCATTTCCCCTGACGATGTACCGCCTGTACGGCGTAATCCAGTGCGCGCAAGAAGGCTGGATTCAGGCTGTTGTAATGGCGGGTAACTTTGGCGTTGTCGCGGTCGACCGCCAGCAGGTATTGCGTCAGGTCATTACTGCCAATACTAAAGAAATCAATTTCTTCGCAGCATTGATCGATGATGAACATCACCGACGGAACCTCCAGCATGATACCGAGCGGGATCTTCTCATCAAACGGGATGTGTTCAGTACGCAGTTGCTGTTTAGCTTCGGCCAGCTTCTCTTTGACCCACAGGATCTCTTCCATAGAGGAGATCATTGGGATCATGATTTTCAGGCTACCGTGCGCTGATGCGCGCAGGATCGATCGCAGTTGTGTGGTAAACAAAGCGGCGTATTCTTCATAGATACGCACCGCGCGATAACCAAGGAACGGGTTGGCTTCGGCAGGAATATTCAGGTAATCAACGGGTTTATCACCACCGATATCCATGGTGCGCACAATGATGCTGCGTCCCTGCGCGGGCTCCAGCGCCTGGCAGAAAATGTTGTATAGTTCGTTCTCATCCGGGGCGCAGGTACGGTCCATATACAGCATTTCCGTGCGGAACAGGCCAACCGCTTCCGCACCGTTGCCAAAGGCTGCTTGCGCTTCCACGGAATGGGCGATGTTGGCGGCGACTTCCATGCGGATGCCATCACCCGTGCGCGCCTCCTGGGTCAGCCAGATACGTTGTTGTTCTCGAATGGCATCCTGGATACGGGCTTCCTGCTGGTAGTAACGTACGACGGATTCATCAGGGGCAACAATGACCGCTCCTGCGTTACCATCGATATAAACCGTTTGCTGCAGCCATGGCATTAAGGATTCAATATCCACGCCAACCAGCGTAGGAATGTTGAATGACCGGGCGAGAATCACCGTGTGTGAAGTGGTACCGCCGCTTTTTAACAGCAAGCCTTTCAGCAATGTTTTGTCCAGTTCGAGGAACTGGCTCGGTGTGAGCTCGTTCGCCATACAGACTGTAGGCTGGGTTAGTTTTCCCGGCGCAGGGAAACGCTGCTCTCCATAAATTTGCTGCAGAAGCTGGAAGCAGACATCGCGCACATCCAGCGCACGTTCCTGTAAATAAGGGCTGCTGGAGCGGGCGAATTCATCACAAAAATGTCCGACACTTTCGACAATCGCCTGGGCGCAGCTTAACCCGCGAGATACTCCAGCGAGCAAGTGCTGACGCAGTGAGAGGTCGCTTGCCAGCGAGCGGTGTGCTTCCAGAATCGCACTGGTTGCGCCGTCGCTGTCGAGTAACCGAAACGCAATATTCTTCATCAGCAGCGTTAAGCCGTTATCCAGTGTCGCCTGCTCGGTTTCAATATCTTTAGCGGACGGGAGATTGTTAAGTGCGTTGAGATCCAGCGAAGAGAGCAGACTCAGAACGCCTTCCGCACTGCCGCTGCAGACGGTGCGAGCGCGAAAAAGCTGTGGGTTTAGATTGGTGAGGGATGCAGGAAGTGGCTCCAGCTCGTTGCTTTTGGCTTCCGCTAGCGGTGCATCGCAGTGTGGAAATTCATTACGTAACCATTGGGTTAAATGCTTGTGGGCTGCCTGTTCATCTGCACCGGAAATCAGCAACTGGCAGCTATCACCTGCCAGAGTATCGGTGCCAATCAGCGCCAATGCGCTCTTGGCGTTACCCCTACGTTCGGTACGCAGGTTGTGCCACTCAATGTGCGAAGTAAAGGTGTTGCACTGCGTTTCTATGTGACTTGCCGGGCGCGCATGTACGCCATTGGGCAGCTCACAGGTAAATTCCACAATCAGGGCCATAGCCTCATCTCCCATAACGATTTCTCGCTACAGGATAAAAGGGCAATGCCTGAACCTGCCATCTGACAAATCTGCCAAAAACTGGATAAATGTAATGTAACCATCAAAGTGAGATATCCCTCACAAGTCAGCATGTCCTCTATAAATTCCGAGAAACTACAAGTTATGAGGCGGATCGCATTTTTGCGCTGACATTACAAAAGTCCAGCAAATGGCCTTTTTATCCACTGTTTGCGCCGCGTCGGATTGCCTATTGTTTTCCGCAACAAGTTTATGGATATGGGCTTTAGGCAGCCTGGGAGCGACTTATGAAAGAGTTGGTACAAATCCTGAAAAACACCCGTCAGCACCTGATGACGGGTGTTTCGCATATGATCCCCTTCGTAGTCGCGGGTGGAATTTTGCTGGCGGTCTCCGTCATGTTGTATGGCAAGGGCGCGGTACCGGATGCGGCGACCGATCCTAATCTCAAGAAACTGTTTGATATTGGTGTCGCAGGGCTGACGTTGATGGTGCCATTCCTTGCCGCTTACATTGGTTATTCCATTGCTGAACGTTCTGCTCTCGCTCCTTGTGCGATTGGCGCATGGGTGGGAAACAGCTTCGGCGCAGGTTTTTTCGGCGCGCTAATTGCCGGGATTATTGGCGGTATCGTCGTCCATTATCTGAAGAAGATCCCCGTACATAAGGTGTTGCGATCGGTAATGCCTATCTTCGTTATTCCTATTGTCGGCACCTTTATCACCGCAGGCATCATGATGTGGGGCCTGGGAGAACCCGTTGGTGCGTTAACCACTAGCCTGACCGAGTGGCTGCAGGGTATGCAGCAGGGCAGCATCATGCTGCTGGCGGTAATTATGGGACTGATGTTGGCCTTCGATATGGGTGGGCCGATTAACAAAGTTGCCTACGCCTTCATGCTGATTTGCGTGGCACAGGGTGTTTATACCGTGGTGGCAATCGCCGCGGTAGGGATCTGCGTGCCGCCGCTGGGCTTAGGTTTGGCGACGCTGATTGGTCGTAAGAATTTCTCTTCTGAAGAACGTGAAGCCGGTAAAGCCGCGCTGGTGATGGGCTGCGTTGGCGTAACGGAAGGCGCAATTCCTTTTGCTGCCGCCGATCCGCTGCGCGTTATCCCATCCATTATGGTGGGTTCGGCCTGCGGCACGGTAACCGCCGCGCTGTTTGGTGCGCAGTGTTATGCCGGCTGGGGCGGGCTGATTGTTCTGCCGGTCGTGGAAGGAAAAATGGGTTATATCGCGGCGGTTGCCGTGGGGGCTGTAGTGACCGCTGTGTGCGTTAACGTACTGAAAAGTCTGGCGCGGAAAAAAGTGTCTCAGGTCGACCAGAAAGAAGACGACCTGGATTTAGATTTTGAAATGAATTAAGTGAGGAATGAGTCATGACCAAGATTATCGCAGTAACTGCATGTCCTTCTGGCGTTGCCCACACCTATATGGCCGCCGAAGCGCTGGAAAGCGCCGCTAAAGCCAAGGGGTGGGAAGTAAAGGTTGAGACTCAGGGGTCGATCGGTCTGGAAAACGAACTGACCGCGGCGGATGTGGCAGAAGCCGACATGGTCATTCTGACCAAAGACATTGGTATTAAGTTTGAAGAGCGTTTTGCGGGCAAAACTATCGTTCGTGTCAACATCAGCGATGCAGTGAAACGTGCCGACGCAATCATGAACAAGATTGGCGCACACCTTGCGCAAACCGCATAACGGTTTGTTTGCCGGAGGGTGGTTTCGACTTATCCGGCCTACTGATACGTAGGCCAGATAAGCACAGCGCCATCTGGCATCAGTTTTTCTACAGGAGTTCCTCATGACTAACCGTATCCAACGTTTAAAAAACGCTCTGTTTCAGAATAACCGCGAAATTTCGCTTGAGCGTGCGCTGCTATATACCGCCAGCCACCAGCAGACGGAGGGAGAGCCGGTTATTCTGCGGCGGGCGAAAGCCACCGCATATATTCTTGAGCACGTTGAAATATCGATTCGTGATGAGGAACTGATAGCCGGGAACCGTACCGTTAAACCGCGGGCGGGCATAATGTCGCCGGAAATGGATCCTTACTGGCTGCTCAACGAGCTGGAGCAGTTTCCAACCCGTCCGCAGGACCGTTTTGACATCAGCGAAGAGGATAAACATCTCTATCGCGATGTGCTGTATCCGTACTGGGAAAAGCGGTCGATGAAAGATTTCATCAACGGTCAGATGACCGATGAGGTAAAAGCCGCTGTCCGTACGCAGATTTTTAGCGTTAACCAGACGGATAAAGGTCAGGGGCATATCATTATTGATTATCCGCGCCTGTTGAATCTCGGGCTTGGCGAACTGGTAGCGCAGATGCGGGCGCATTGTCTGCAGCAGCCGGATAACCACTTTTATCAGGCTGCTCTGTTGCTGCTTGAGGCTTCGCAAAGCCACATTCTGCGTTACGCCCTGCTGGCAGAACAAATGGCGGAAAACTGCCCGGATGCGCAGCGACGTCAGGAATTGCTGACGATTGCGGAAAACTCCCGGCATAACGCCCAGCATAAGCCGCAAACCTTCTGGCAAGCATGTCAGCTGTTCTGGTACATGAACATTATTTTGCAATATGAGTCCAACGCCAGTTCGCTCTCACTCGGACGCTTCGACCAGTATATGCTGCCGTTTTATCAGACCTCGCTGACGCAGGGAGAAGATCCTGCATTCTTAAAAGAAATCCTTGAATCGCTATGGGTGAAATGCAATGACATTGTACTGCTGCGATCCACCAGCAGCGCGCGTTATTTCGCTGGCTTCCCAACGGGTTACACCGCACTGCTTGGGGGATTGACGGAAAATGGTCGTAGTGCGGTAAACGTACTGTCGTTTCTCTGTCTTGATGCTTATCAGAGCGTACAACTGCCGCAACCAAATCTCGGTGTGCGCACGAACGCGTTGATCGATACGCCGTTCCTGATGAAAACGGCACAGACCATTCGCCTCGGGACCGGCATCCCGCAAATCTTTAATGATGAAGTGGTGGTGCCTGCATTTCTTAACCGTGGCGTCTCGCTGGAAGATGCGCGAGATTACGCGGTAGTCGGCTGTGTCGAGCTGTCTATTCCAGGCAGAACATACGGTTTGCACGACATCGCCATGTTTAATCTGCTGAAAGTAATGGAAATCTGCCTGCATGAGAACGAAGGCAATCGCGCGCTGACGTACGAAGACCTGTTGAAGCATATTCGTGCCAAAATCAGCCACTACATTACGTTGATGGTCGAAGGCAGTAATATCTGCGATATCGGTCATCGCGACTGGGCGCCGGTGCCGCTGCTCTCCTCGTTTATTAGCGATTGCCTGGATAAAGGGTGTGATATTACCGACGGCGGCGCGCGTTATAACTTCTCCGGCGTACAGGGGATCGGCATTGCGAACCTGAGTGATTCGCTGCATGCGCTCAATGGACTGGTATTTGAACAACAGCGCTTAACTTTTGACGAACTTTTATCGGTGCTAAAAGACAACTTTGCTACCCCGGAAGGCGAGAAAATTCGCGCCAGGCTGATTAACCGCTTCGAAAAATACGGCAACGATATTGATGATGTAGATAACATCAGCGCCGAACTGCTGCGTCATTACTGCAAAGAGGTAGAGAAATACCAGAATCCACGCGGCGGGCAATTTACGCCGGGTTCATATACTGTCTCTGCGCACGTGCCGCTGGGTTCGGTCGTCGGAGCGACACCAGATGGTCGCTTCGCCGGGGAACAGTTGGCGGACGGAGGGCTGTCGCCGATGCTGGGGCAGGATATGCAAGGGCCGACGGCGGTATTGAAATCGGTCAGCAAGCTGGATAACACGTTGCTTTCCAATGGGACTTTGCTGAACGTGAAGTTTACGCCAGCCACACTGGAAGGTGAGGCTGGTTTACGCAAGCTGGCGGATTTTCTGCGGGCATTTACCCAGCTCAAGCTCCAGCACATCCAGTTTAACGTGGTGAATGCCGACACATTGCGAGAAGCGCAGCTGCGCCCACAAGATTTCGCCGGGCTGGTGGTGCGCGTGGCGGGTTACAGCGCCTTCTTTGTCGAGCTGTCGAAGGAGATCCAGGATGACATCATTCGCCGCACCGCGCATCAGCTGTGAGGTTATTGACCCACGTGGCGAGGACGTCGCGCGTATATTTAATATTCAGCGTTACTCACTGAATGATGGACAAGGTATTCGTACGGTAGTCTTCTTTAAAGGTTGTCCGCATACCTGCCCGTGGTGCGCCAACCCTGAATCTCTCTCCCCACGAATTGAAACAGTACGGCGGGAGAGTAAATGCCTGCACTGTACACCCTGTCTACGTGATGCTGATGAGTGTCCCTCCGGTGCGTTTGAACGTATCGGTCGTGATATCTCGCTGGACGAGCTGGAACGTGAAGTGATGAAAGATGATATTTTCTTTCGCACCTCTGGCGGGGGGGTGACGCTTTCCGGTGGTGAAGTGCTGATGCAAGCGCCCTTTGCCGTACGATTCCTGCAACGTCTGCGGCGCTGGGATGTTCGCTGCGCGATTGAAACGGCTGGCGATGCGCCAGCCAGTCGTTTGTTATCGCTGGCAAGAGAGTGCGATGAGGTGCTGTTTGACCTCAAAATTATGGATGTCCATTTGGCGCGTGAGACCATTAATATGAACCTGCCGCGCGTGCTGGCGAATTTACGACTAATGGTCGCTGAAGGGGTTAATGTCATTCCTCGCCTGCCGCTGATTCCGGGCTTTACGATGAATGTAGAGAACACGCAGCAGGCGTTGACGCTGTTGTCATCATTAGGCATAAAGCAGGTACACCTGCTACCGTTTCATCAATATGGCGAACCGAAATACAACCTGCTCGGATTACCCTGGTCGATGAAAGAAGTGCCCGTCCCGTCGGCGCAAGAGATAGGTTTTATACGTAAGATGGCAGAATGCGCCGGATTTCAGGTAACAGTAGGAGGATAGTATGGCCATCGCACCTGTACGATATCTGGTTGCTGTCACCGCGTGCGTAAGCGGCGTGGCCCATACTTATATGGCCGCTGAACGGCTGGAGAAACTCTGCCAGCAGGAGAAATGGAGCATCAAGATTGAAACTCAGGGCGCGTTGGGTACCGAAAATCGCCTGACGGAAGAGGATATTAACCGTGCTGATGCGGTGTTGCTCATTACCGATATTGAACTGGCAGGAGCAGAGCGATTTACGCAGAGCCGATACGTCCAGTCGGGCATTAGCGCATTTCTGCGTGAGCCGCAGCGGGTGATGAGCGCCGTGCGAAAGCTGCTTTCTGCACCACAGCACACACATCTTACTTTGGATTAGCTTTTATCTCCGTCAGTTGGCTGTGGTATTGCCGACGATATTCTGACGGCGAACGTTCGGTATTTTTGCGAAACAGGCGGCAGAAATAGTTGCTGTCAACAAACCCACAGGTATGCGCCACTTCTTTGATCTTCAGCTCATAACCCTTCAGCAGCGTTTTCGCGTGTTCCAGTCGCGTGTGATTCAGGTATTCGTTAAACCCGATAGCGCCCGTTTTTTGAAACAGGTGGGAGAGGTAATTGGGTGAGATGTAAAACGCCTGCGCGACGGATTCTCGGGTGAGCGGCGAAGCGTAGCGTTCATCAATATAGTCGCGAATGGCTTCGAAAAGCGCCTGACTGCGTGATGCGGTCTGGATCTGGCTGCCCAGCAGATCGCGGCAGTGGCTCAGTAAGCTCGCAACGATTAGCCTGGCGGTTTGTTGCTCCTGCGGTTGCATCTGCATTTCATTGAGCGTTTGCAGCAGGAAAGAGCCAATTCGTGGCCCACGTCGCGCAACGTGCTGGCGGGTAAGATTTTGATACTGCTTGCCGTCCCACTGGACGATGCTGAAACCCAGTTGCTGTTTGCCGAACAGAATGCTGAGCGTGGTGACCGGTGTGAGCCACTGCGGAAAGTTCCAGCCGCCAGCCGGAACGAATAGCACATCGCAAGGCAGTAACGTCGCGGATGCGCCAGCAACTCCGTTATCGGTGAACTCACCTTCCAGCACAATTTCCAGCCGGGGAAAATCGACCTGATACGCCAACTCCGGCGTTGAGCTACTGGTGCTGGCAAAATAAACCTGGCGCAGCGGCGTGGGGCCGTTAATCAGGCGGGAGAGAAGATGGCTGACGTCGTGATACATGTTAATCCCTTGCAGGCAGCAGACAGGGGAAACAGTAACCGCCATCATAAAAAAAGGCCACTCTTTAAGAGTGGCCGATACGAGTATTACTGATTACCGATTTGATCGCCGTACGGCAGGCTATCGTAATCAATCAGGGCATTCTTTTTGTACGGATTGCCAATCCAGCGGGTCGTCTCTTTGAACTGCGGGCTGGTAATGGATCGGGTCGGATCGAAACCGTCGTAGGTGAATCCCGCTAAATCAGACCAGGTGTGGATAAGCTCTGAGCTGCTGTATTTACGATTCACATCCTGTGAGAAGTCACGCGGGTGTGCAGCCTGCCATTTTTCAGAGGTCCACAGCAGGAACGGTACCGTATACATATGGCGCGTCGGGTTGTCTTCATTACGACCCTGCGTTTTATGCGGTGGCGTATCGTATACCTCCTCCCCGTGATCGGAGAAGTAGAGCAGGAAGCCGTTCGGATCTGTCGCTTTATAGTCTTTGATCAGACTGGCAATGATATGGTCATTGTAGACATTCGCGCTGTCGTAATCGTTGTATGCTTCCAGCTCATCATCATCCAGGCCGGGGGGAACATGGTCGACATTGTTATCGAATTTACCCTGACCATCCGGATAGCGGAATTTGTACTTAATATGCGTACCCAGCAGGTGCACGATGATGAACTTTTTTGGTGCCGGGTCGGCCAGTACTTCTTTAAATGGCGCCAGCACATTGCTGTCATATTCGCGCGCACTTTGCGTACGCTGCTGATTCATATAGAACTGCTTATCCGTCTGCTTAGAGAACACGGTCAGCATGGTGTTGCGAGCCGTCATCGTCTGCTGATTGGTGATCCAGAAGGTTTTATAACCTGCCTGTTTCATCATATTCATCAGAGACGGTTGAGTCAGGTACAGGTCCGGATTCTTCTCGTTGGCGAAGGTCAGCGCCTGTTGCAGGATTTCAATGGTGTACGGACGTGAGGTCACGACATTATTGAATACGGTGAAGTTAGGATCGGATTTATGCAAGGCATCCAGTTCTGGCGTCGTTTCGCGCGGGTAACCATACAGGCTCATGCGACCACGCTGCGTTGACTCGCCAATGACCAGCACCAGCGTACGTGGGGCATCGCCGGAGTTATCTTTGAAGTTAGCCAGCGGCGGTAGGGCATTGTTCTCATTCAGCAGGCTATTGAGTGAGGTCAACTGCTGACGGTACTGATAATACCCGGAGATGAATTGCCACGGTGCGGCGGGCTCCATACGTGAGGCGAGACCATTTACCGTTTTTTCAAACGGCTTGTGTTTGATGAAAGTGTTAACGGCTATCGGATGCAGAATCAAACCGTATAACAACGCAAACGACACCAGATAGCGCCAGGGCGATGGAATATGAACAGGGCGCAGACGCGTCCACAGCAGAATAGCGATAGCCGTATAGGCCAGGGCGATAAGAACAATTTTTAGGCTGAAATACTGGCTGAGATATTCGCTGGCTTCGTTCGCATTGGTTTCAAACATCACATACAGAACGCTTTGCGAGAACTCTTGTCCGTAGATGACGTAATAGCTCAGAGCAGCCAGCGAGGCCGCCCATAGCACCATGCCAATGACGGCAGCAATAATACGGATACGGTTTGGAAATAAAAATACCGGGATCAACCACAGCGAACTGAATAGCAAGGAGTCGCGTAATCCATTAGTTCCGCTATATCCGGTTAAACAAATAACGACCTGGAGTAAAGTGGAAAAAAACCAAAAATAGAGGAGCGCCCAACCCAGGGCTTTCCAGCTAAATTTAGGTTTAGACTGGAGTTGTAAGGATTGCATAATGTGAGCCTGTCTTTAATCGTAGCGCCAAGAGTAGCGACTTAATATTAAGAGGAACTTAAGCATCACGATCTTAGGATCGTGTTTTGCTGTTGATATATTCACAATGTGAATATATTCAGGCGGGAATATATTGAAAAAGAAGCGGTTATGACAGCAGTTTTTGTTGTCGCCTTCGTACAATAGCACGAAGGCGACGAGGGGGGACGTTAGCCTGTATTACGCATGCCGGCTGCGACACCAGCGATTGTCACCATCAGCGCTTGTTCAACGCGCGGATCCGGTGCATTGCCTTGCTCTTCCGCCAGGCGTGAGCGGTGTAACAGCTCAGCCTGTAAGACATTCAGCGGGTCAGTATAAATATTTCTTAACTGAATGGACTCGGCAATCCACGGCAGGTCGGCCATCAAATGTGAGTCGTTGGCAATCGCCAGCACGACATCGATATCGGCTTCCAGGCGCTGACGCAGCTCTTCACCCAGCGGCCACAGCTCTTTTTTGACCAGGCGCTGATCGTAGTATTCTGCCAGCCACAGATCTGCTTTGGCGAAAACCATTTCCAGCATGCCAAGACGTGTGGAGAAGAATGGCCAGTCGCGGCACATTGCTTCGAGTTCGCTTTGCTTACCGTCTTCAACCACTTTTTGCAGTGCGGTGCCTGCACCCAGCCACGCCGGGAGCATCAGGCGGTTCTGCGTCCAGGCAAAAATCCACGGAATGGCGCGCAGAGACTCTACCCCGCCGGTTGGGCGGCGTTTTGCCGGACGTGAACCGAGCGGTAATTTACCCAGTTCCTGCTCTGGCGTTGCGGAGCGGAAGTAAGGGACGAAGTCTTTGTTTTCACGTACATATCCACGATATAGCTCACAAGAAATATCAGAAAGCTCATCCATGATATGACGCCAGTTATCTTTCGGCTCTGGCGGCGGTAACAGGTTGGCTTCCAGAATTGCTGCGGTATACAGCGACAGGCTGCTGATGGTCACTTCCGGCAGGCCGTACTTAAAGCGGATCATCTCCCCTTGTTCTGTCACGCGCAGACCGCCTTTCAGGCTGCCTGGTGGTTGAGAAAGCAGCGCCGCATGCGCAGGCGCGCCACCGCGACCAATGGAGCCACCGCGACCGTGGAACAGCGTCAGTTCGATACCGGCTTTTTCGCAGGTTTTGATCAACGCGTCCTGCGCCTGATATTGCGCCCAGGAGGCCGCCATCACGCCTGCATCTTTTGCGGAGTCAGAGTAGCCAATCATGACCATCTGTTTGCCCTGAATAAAGCCACGGTACCAGTCAATGTTCAGGAGTTGGGACATGACGTCATCGGCGTTGTTGAGGTCGTCCAGCGTTTCAAACAGCGGGGCAACCGGCATAGCAAAACCGATACCGGCTTCTTTCAGTAGCAGATGTACGGCCAGTACATCCGATGGCGTTTTCGCCATTGAGATAACATAGGCGGCAATAGAGCCATACGGGGCTTCGGCAATGACCCGGCAGGTGTCGAGCACTTCGCGGGTGTCGTTGCTCGGCTCCCAGTTACGTGGGAGCAGCGGACGCTTGGAGTTCAGCTCGCGGATCAGGAAAGCCTGTTTATCCGCTTCCGACCAGTTTTCGTAGTCGCCAATGCCCAGATAACGGGTCAGTTCGCCAAGGGCTTCAGTATGACGGGTGCTTTCCTGACGAATATCAATACGTACCAGCGGTACGCCGAAACATTTCACGCGGCGTAGGGTGTCGAGCAATTCGCCATTGGCGATAATGCCCATGCCACAGGCCTGCAGAGACTGATAGCACGCATATAGCGGGTCCCAGAGCTGTTCGTTTTGGGTGAGAAGTCCCGCAGGTTTCGGTAATTTCTCGCCTTTCAGACGGGCTTCCAGCCAGGCCTGGGTTGCCATCAGACGTGAACGCAGGGTTTTCATCAGATAACGGTAAGGTTCTGCTGCGCCTTCTTCGCCCACCAGCGCCAACAGTTCCGGTGTGGCATCCACCATCGACAGCTCAGAAATCAGAAACTGAATGTCTTTCAGGAACAGATCGGTCGCTTTCCAGCGGCTGAGTAGCAGCACGTGACGGGTGATATCCGCCGTTACGTTCGGGTTGCCATCGCGGTCGCCGCCCATCCAGGAGGTAAAGCGAACCGGGACAAAATCAACGGGCAGCTTATAGCCCAGATGCTCTTCCAGTTGTTCGTTCAGCTCGCGCAGATAGTTTGGTACGCCTTCCCACAGGCTATTTTCAACCACCGCGAAGCCCCATTTGGCTTCATCAACCGGGCTTGGGCGCAGCTTGCGGATTTCATCCGTATGCCAGGACTGGGCAATCAACTGGCGCAGACGGCGCATCAGCTGATGGCGCTCGTAATCGACGAGGTCTTTGTTATCAAGTTGCTTGAGACAGGCGTTCACTTCACCCATTTTATGGATCAGCGTACGGCGGGTGATCTCGGTCGGGTGGGCAGTGAGAACCAGCTCCAGGGAGAGAGATTCGACGGCTTTTTTGATGGTGGCTTCATCGAGGTTGGGCTGCTCTTTCAGTTTACGTAGAGTGCGAGCAATCACTTCCGGGTTGCTGGCTGCTTCGCCTTTTGGCGAAATGCTGTGGTACTGCTCGGCGGTGTTGGCCAGGTTCAGAAACTGGCTAAACGCGCGGGCAACCGGCAGCAGCTCGTCGTTAGACAGGTTTTGCAGCGTAGTGAGCAGCTCCTGGCGATTGACTTCATTGCCGGCGCGGGATGATTTGGACAACTTACGGATTGTTTCTACGCGGTCAAGAATGTTCTCTCCCAGCGCATCCTTGATGGTCTCCCCCAGCACTTTGCCGAGCATACTGACATTACTACGCAACGCGGAATATTGTTCGTTCATATTAACCCAGACACCCCATCTTTAATTTATGCGTCCTGTATCTTTCGCGCGACATCGGCGTTGGCTGCGCTTGCCCACCCGGTCACTTACTTATGTAAGCTCCTGGTATGAGCTCGCTTGCCGCCTTGCTGTGACACGAAATCTCTCGGACTTTGTATGTTAGCCGTCTTTTATAAAGCCACGTAAAAGTCGTGACGTCAATTACTGCGAAATCGGTTCAGCAAACGAAAAATGACGGGAATTTACGTTATTTAATTCACATCGAATCAAATAAGCTTTGCTTATGGAAATGTTAATAAATTACCTCGCTTACCACTAAAGGGTTAGCGAGGCGATAAGCGGTTAATGCCAGCAGAAATGATGCACAACCTGGGTGATCAATTCGCGGGTTGGCTTAATAAAACGAGTTTCCAGATACTCATCTGGCTGATGCGCCTGATTAATGGAGCCAGGCCCTAACACCAGCGTCGGGCAAAGCGTCTGGATAAACGGCGCTTCGGTGCAGTAGTTCACCACCTCAGTCTGTGCGCCCAGCAGTTTCTCAACCACTTGTACCAGTTGATGATCCGGTGGGCACTCATAGCCTGGAATTGGCGGATGCAGCTCCGACACCGTCAGGCGACCCGGCCAGCGCTCGCTGACCGGGGCCAGCGCGTCGTTAAGTAAGCCATTGAGATCGTTAAGCGTCATGCCGGGCAGTGGGCGAATATCCATATGCAGCTCGCAGCAGGCGCAGATTCGGTTAGCAGCGTCGCCGCCGTGGATGTGACCCAAATTTAACGTCGGATACGGGACGGTAAAAGCATCATGGTGATAGCGCTCTTTCAGGTCATCGCGCAGATTCATGATATGGCCGATGGCATCATGCATCAGTTCAATGGCATTCACGCCACGAGCCGGATCGCTCGAGTGACCCGATTGTCCCAAAATGCGAATCGCATTAGAGATATGACCTTTGTGCGCGCGGACAGGTTGCAAAGAAGTGGGTTCGCCAATGATCGCGCAGTCCGGGCGTAAAGCGGTGGTTTCAGAGAAATAACGCGCTCCCGCCATGCTGGTCTCTTCATCGGCAGTGGCCAGAATGTACAGGGGCTTTTTCAGTTGAGTGACGTCGACGTCACGCAGCGCGTCGAGGATAAAGGCGAAGAAGCCTTTCATATCCGCCGTACCCAGACCGTAGAGCTTATTGTCATGCTCGGTCAGGGTGAACGGATCGCGTGTCCAGCGTCCGTCGTCAAAGGGGACGGTATCGGTATGGCCCGCCAACAACAAACCACCGGCTCCCTGTCCAATGCTTGCCAGCATATTGAATTTATTGCGCGTGTCGGGAACCGGCTGGACCTCCACATTAAAGCCTAAATCTTTGAACCAGCCCGCCAGCAGAGTGATTAAACCTGCATTACTTTGGTCGAGCGCTTCTTCGGTGGCGCTAATCGACGGCATGGCAATCAGAGCGCGGTATATCTCGATAAATGGCGGTAAATTGTTTTTCATTGTTGACACACCTCGGGTCATGATAGTATCAATATTCATGCAGTATTTGTGAATAAAAATACATTAACGTTGAGCGTAATAAAACCCACCAAGTGTAAGGTGAGGTGATAAAGGCTTATATCTGGCAACAGAATCTAAGAAGGTGAGCAGCCCCGATGTTGAATACGCTGATTGTGGGCGCCAGTGGCTATGCCGGCGCAGAGCTTGTGACCTATGTAAATCGCCATCCTGATATGACCATAACCGCTTTGACCGTCTCAGCGCAAAGCAATGATGCAGGAAAATTAATCTCCGATTTGCATCCGCAGTTGAAAGGCATTGTCGATTTACCGTTACAGCCAATGTCAGATATCAGCGAGTTTAGCGCAGGGGTGGACGTTGTGTTCCTCGCAACGGCACATGAGGTGAGCCATGACCTGGCCCCGCAGTTTTTGCAGGCAGGATGCGTGGTGTTTGACCTCTCGGGCGCGTTTCGCGTAAACGACGGCGCGTTCTATGAAAAATATTACGGCTTTACCCATCAGCATCCCGACCTGCTGGAGCAGGCGGTTTATGGACTGGCGGAGTGGAGCGCAGACCAACTGAAAGACGCGAATCTGATTGCCGTGCCGGGTTGCTACCCGACGGCGGCGCAGCTGTCACTGAAACCACTGATTGATGCCGGGCTGCTGGATCTCAGCCAGTGGCCGGTAATTAACGCCACCAGCGGCGTGAGCGGCGCGGGACGTAAGGCGGCTATTTCCAACAGCTTTTGTGAGGTGAGCCTGCAGCCGTATGGCGTGTTTACCCATCGCCATCAGCCGGAAATCGCTACTCACCTTGGTGCGGAGGTGATCTTCACCCCGCATCTGGGCAACTTCCCACGCGGAATTCTGGAAACCATCACCTGCCGTTTGCAAGCGGGCGTAACCCATGCGCAAGTGGCTCAAACGTTGCAACAGGCGTATGGCGATAAGCCACTGGTGCGTCTGTATGACAAAGGCGTTCCGGCGCTGAAGAACGTGGTTGGCTTACCGTTCTGTGATATCGGGTTTGCCGTACAGGGTGAGCACCTGATCGTGGTGGCAACTGAAGACAACTTATTGAAAGGCGCGGCGGCACAGGCGATGCAGTGCGCAAATATTCGTTTTGGCTTTGCTGAAACGCAGTCTCTTATTTAAGGGTGCAACGATGAATCCATTAATTATCAAGCTGGGCGGCGTTTTACTGGATAGCGAAGAGGCGCTGGAGCGTCTGTTTACCGCACTGGTGAATTATCGTGAGTCGCATCAGCGACCGCTGGTCATTGTGCACGGTGGCGGCTGCGTGGTTGACGATCTGATGAAGCAGCTGAACCTGCCGGTGAAAAAGAAAAATGGTCTGCGCGTCACGCCAGCCGATCAAATTGACATTATTACCGGCGCCCTGGCGGGAACAGCGAATAAAACCTTACTGGCCTGGGCGAAAAAGCACCACATCGCATCAGTGGGTCTGTATCTTGGTGATGGCGACAGCGTAAAAGTGACGCCGCTCGATAAAGCGCTGGGTCATGTTGGACTGGCGCAGCCGGGTTCGCCTAAGCTGATTAACACACTGCTGGAAGGCGGTTTTCTGCCGGTAGTTAGCTCCATTGGCGTTACTGAAGACGGACTGCTGATGAACGTTAATGCCGATCAGGCGGCAACGGCGCTGGCGGCAACGCTGGGTGCGGATCTGATCCTGCTCTCTGACGTAAGCGGTATTCTGGATGGAAAAGGCCAGCGTATTGCCGAAATGACCGCCGCGAAAGCGGAACAACTGATTGAACAAGGTATTATTACTGACGGCATGATCGTGAAGGTCAATGCGGCGTTGGATGCCGCGCGCACGCTGGGTCGCCCTGTGGATATTGCCTCCTGGCGTCATGCCGAGCAACTTCCGGCGCTGTTTAACGGCATGCCAATTGGCACGCGGATTTTAGCGTAAACTATTTTGTACCCGATGGCGGTTATGCCTTATCGGGCCTACGTGAACCGAACCTGTACGCCGGATAAGCTAAGCGCCATCCGGCGTTGATATTCAAGATATTAAGGAAGCAAGTTATGGCACTTTGGGGTGGGCGTTTTACACAGGCAGCAGATCAGCGGTTCAAACAGTTCAACGACTCGTTGCGTTTTGACTACCGCCTGGCAGAACAGGATATTGTCGGCTCTGTGGCCTGGTCTAAAGCGCTGGTAACGGTCGGCGTACTAACTGCCGATGAACAGCTGCAATTGGAAGAGGCGCTGAACACTCTGCTGGAAGAGGTTCGCGTTAATCCGCAGCAGATCCTGCAAAGCGATGCCGAAGATATTCATAGCTGGGTGGAAGGTAAGCTGATTGATAAAGTCGGCCAGCTTGGTAAAAAACTGCATACCGGACGTAGCCGTAATGACCAGGTCGCGACCGATCTTAAACTGTGGTGTAAAGACACGGTTATTGAATTACTGTCGGCCAACCGTCAGCTGCAAAGTGCGCTGGTGGTGACGGCAGAGAATAACCAGGACGCCGTTATGCCGGGTTACACCCACCTGCAACGTGCGCAGCCGGTGACGTTTGCTCATTGGTGTCTGGCCTATGTCGAAATGTTGGCGCGTGACGAGAGTCGTCTGCAGGATTCGCTCAAGCGCCTGGACGTCAGTCCACTGGGCTGCGGCGCGCTGGCGGGTACGGCGTATGAAATCGATCGCGAGCAGCTGGCCGGTTGGCTGGGCTTTGCCTCGGCGACGCGTAACAGTCTGGACAGTGTTTCTGACCGTGACCACGTGTTGGAGTTACTCTCCAACGCTTCTATCGGCATGGTGCACCTGTCGCGTTTTGCTGAAGACCTGATTTTCTTTAATACCGGCGAAGCGGGCTTTGTCGAGCTGTCCGATCGTGTAACTTCGGGTTCATCTCTGATGCCGCAGAAGAAAAACCCGGATGCGCTGGAGCTGATCCGTGGCAAATGCGGTCGCGTGCAGGGTGCGCTGACCGGCATGATGATGACCTTAAAAGGTCTCCCGCTGGCATACAACAAAGATATGCAGGAAGACAAAGAAGGGCTGTTCGATGCGCTCGACACCTGGCTGGACTGTCTGCATATGGCTGCGCTGGTGCTGGATGGCATTCAGGTGAAACGTCCGCGTTGTCAGGAAGCGGCGCAGCAGGGTTATGCTAACGCCACCGAGTTGGCGGATTATCTGGTAGCAAAAGGCGTCCCGTTCCGCGAAGCACACCATATTGTGGGTGAGACGGTGGTCGAGGCGATTCGTCAGGGCAAACCGCTGGAAGCGCTGTCGCTTGCTGACTTACAAAAGTTCAGTCAGGTGATTGGCGATGACGTTTATCCAATCCTCTCGTTGCAATCGTGCCTGGATAAACGTGCGGCGAAAGGCGGCGTGTCGCCACAGCAGGTGGCGCAGGCGATCGACTACGCGAAGGCGCGGCTGGTGTAAAAAAAAGAACCCCGTCGCTGTGAGCTGACGGGGTTCTGACTTTATGCGAAAAGGATTATTTCAGCATATCTTTCGTAACAACCAGTTTGGCGACGGTTGCCGGATTCGGTGTAACACGTTCAACGACAATGGTTTCACCTTCGGAGATGTCTCTTTCATCAGACGTTACCGTGGTGATATCTCCTGCTGCTTTGACAGAGCTGTAATAGCATTTACCGTTGTCACAACTGAAGATGTAGTTACCGTTTTTCGCGTCGCCCATCACTTTCACGACCCACGCAGAACCGTTCGCTGCTTTCCAGCCCAGCGCTTTGGCGTCAAAATCAACAACCACATTCGGTACGCCGTTGATTTTTTTAACCGTCAACGATTTCACTTCACCGGCATCCTTGACCGGATTGTTACCTTCCTGCATATCCCTCGTCACAGTGAGCTGTGCCAGGACTTCAGGATTCGGATTGGTACGTTTAACGGTGATCACTTTTCCTGGCGCTAACATGTAGGACATGCCACCGGTCCGTACCGTGCTTTGCGTACCGTAGTTAGAACGGTAGCTGTAGTAGACACTGTTGCCAGAGGTAGAGAAGGCATATTTACCATCCACATCTACCGAGTAACTGTTACTGCCGCTCAGCTTGCTGGTATCGAAATTTACATTGATGCGCTGCTGACCATCAAAAACATCGATATAAACCGCTTTCACATCACCGGCAAGATCGGTAGACGCTTCATCTGCGGAATTATCATGCGTAAACGGCGCAAATACCTGGCTGTATGCGTACATCGGTGCCTGCTGTGCGGTCATGCCGCTGTGCTCCGGGCTGACCTGCTTCGCCACGCCCGGCTGATCGCGCGTCATCGACCACGCGCCAATCATGCCGAGGTTGCGTTTTTTCGCGTCGTCCATCACCAGTTTCGCATCGGACAGATAGAACACTTCGCCCTGTACATCGTTGTAACCGATCATCGGGGTGGTGCCCATCATGGCGTTGATCTCTTTGTCAGATTTCTCTGGCCAGATTTTTTTCAACTGGGTGAACATGTTGTCGATGGCGGACGTGGCGCATTTACCGTGGATGTTCTGCCCTTCGGTACCGTCTGACTGGCAGACGGCATTACCGTAGTCCATGGTCATTACGTTAATACCAGCCAGCTCAACGCCGACATGGCGCGCATTTTCCAGCACATACAGACCTTCAGCCGTCAGACCGGTCGGCAGAATCGGCAGGGTGTACCAGATACCGACTTTGCGACCTTCCTCTTTCCACTGAGCCTGAACCTCTTTTACTGCCTGGTTGCGGCGATCGATGGAATCCTGATCGGCCACCCATGTGCCTTCGATGTCAAAATCCAGCACGTTCAGGTTCAGGTTATCAACAATGTCGTAGTAGAGTTTTTGCAGGTCTTTCACATTTTTACAGGCAGCCGCCAGCGGGGAGTTATTCGCTCCGCCAATGGAAACCATCACATCGCCACCGGCTTCACGCAGCGCTTTTATTTTGCTGTACTGTGAGTAATCCTGCAGATTATAGGCCGTACCCCAGGTTGGGATGCACTGCTCGCCACTTTTCGCGACGACAAACGCCATGGTGAAGTGGGTAATGTTTTGCTCTTTCGCCAGTTTCGCCAGATCCGGAATGCTGTTCAGGCTAAAGTCGACGTATGGTGCATAAACGTGGGCAGGCCACGGATTCTTCGGCGTCCCTACGCGCTCTTTGGTGCCAGTCCAGTTGGTATAAATTGCCCATGGGTTTTTATCATACGGCATAACGCCTTTGACTTTCGTCTGAGCGACAAAAGGCATTCCCTTGTAGTACACCAGTTTGCCGGGTTCGTAAAGCGCAATGGAGTTGAGCTGAGGGGCATTCCTAAATTGTTCCTGGGTGAATTCGACCGTTGGGCCTAACGGTTTCCACGGGCGGCCATTGGTGCCGGTCGGGTTCTGGTTACCTGCAATGGAAGGATTTTCGCCAACGGTATAGTACAGTGCTTCATAAGACTGGCCGTCAACTTTGACCTCATCCCCTTTGTTGTAAACCTGGCTGGAACGCCAGTCGGGGACTGGCGTATAGAGTTTCCACGGATTGTCGGCACCTGGGGTAAAGGAATAAGCCGGAACAGGGATTGCCGCTTCATATGTCACATCCTTATAAACGACAATATCATCTTCGGCATAATCTTTTTCGGCGCTGAAGGCGTCGTGGGCGACCGGCGTGGCGCTGCCCGCATCACAGGTCGTTGGGTTGCCGTATTGGTCTATTTCCGCTTTTGTGGCATCGCGCACATAACCCCACGGATTATCCCAGTTTTCAGCGGACGCGCCCTGTGGGCAATTATCGGCATTTACATACCAGCGGTTACTATAAACTTTACTGTCAAAAATAACTTCAATGGTGTTTCCACCTGCCTGACCGCTCCAGGCTTCCAGAGCGAATGCGTTTGCGGCGCACGACATCAGGCCTGCCGCGAGAAAATATCGCGAAATAGTATTGAGTTTCATAAAAGATTCCATTCGATAAATATTAGAAAAATATGGGTGGATATACTCTAAATAATTAGAGTGGCGAAGAAACGAGTGTTCTTGCGATTTGCCATATATTGAATATCGCGCGGTTATTATTTATGAACCTGACAGGGCGTCAAATATATAAATGATACAAAATGTTTTTGATTATTTTAATTTAATATGGTTTTAATTTAAATAATCGGATTAGAATATGTAATTTATATTTTGTATATATTTTTTTGAATGTATTCGCGCCGGGCGCAAAAAAAATGCGGACTCAAGGTCCGCAAAAGTTCACGTTGGCTTTAGTTATTTCGAGTATGAGAGAAACTCTCAAAACGGACAGTAGCTTCAAGGGTTAAAGGGGTACCGTTCCGTTTCTGTGGTGCATTATTAAACAGAAAGCTTGATAGGGATAATCGTTCGTTGCTATTCTACCTATCGCTACGAACTATCGTGGCGATGGAGGATGAATAATGAATATTCGTGATCTTGAATACCTGGTGGCGCTAGCCGAACATCGTCACTTCCGACGAGCGGCAGACTCCTGTCACGTTAGTCAGCCAACGCTGAGCGGACAGATCCGCAAGCTGGAAGATGAGCTTGGCGTCATGCTGCTGGAGCGTACGAGTCGCAAAGTACTGTTCACTCAGGCAGGTTTACTGCTGGTGGATCAGGCGCGCACCGTGCTGCGCGAGGTCAAAGTGCTCAAGGAGATGGCAAGCCAACAAGGCGAGACAATGTCTGGACCGCTGCATATTGGTTTGATCCCAACGGTGGGGCCATACCTGCTGCCGCATATTATTCCTATGTTGCACCAGACCTTCCCAAAACTGGAAATGTATCTCCATGAGGCACAGACGCATCAGCTGTTGGCGCAACTGGATAGCGGTAAGCTCGACTGCGTCATTCTGGCGCTGGTGAAAGAGAGTGAGGCGTTCATCGAAGTACCGTTATTTGATGAGCCTATGCTGCTGGCGATCTATGAAGATCACCCATGGGCAAACCGCGACTGTGTGCCGATGTCCGATCTGGCGGGTGAGAAACTGCTGATGCTAGAGGATGGCCACTGCCTGCGCGATCAGGCGATGGGCTTCTGCTTTGAAGCGGGTGCCGATGAGGATACCCATTTCCGGGCGACCAGTCTGGAAACGCTGCGTAACATGGTGGCGGCAGGCAGCGGTATTACCTTACTGCCTGCGCTGGCCGTGCCGCCGGAGCGTAAGCGTGATGGCGTTGTCTATCTGCCCTGCATCAAGCCTGAACCGCGCCGTACGATTGGCTTGGTGTATCGTCCAGGTTCGCCGCTGCGCAGCCGTTATGAACAGCTGGCAGAGGCCATCCGTGGGTCAATGGATGGCCATTTCGACAGTGCGTTAAAACAGGCGGTTTAAGCCATTTAGCGCTGCTACCCGATAGGCTTCCGCCATGGTTGGGTAGTTAAAGGTGGTGTTAACGAAGTATTCGATGGTGTTACCACCACCTTTTTGCTCCATTATCGCCTGACCGATGTGAATAATTTCGGCCGCGCGTTCCCCAAAGCAGTGGATCCCCAGAATCTCTTTTGTTTCGCGATGGAACAGGATCTTCAGCGTTCCGACACTCATACCCACGATTTGCGCACGTGCCAGATGTTTAAACTGGGCGCGGCCAACCTCGTATGGAACTTTCATGGCCGTGAGCTGCTGCTCGGTTTTACCGACGGAGCTGATTTCCGGAATGGTATAAATCCCGGTCGGGATATCTTCGATCAGATGCGCGGTAGCTTCGCCTTTTACCAATGCCTGGGCGGCAATGCGTCCCTGATCGTAGGCCGCCGATGCCAGACTCGGATAGCCGATCACATCTCCTACGGCATACACGTGCGGCAGCGCCGTCTGGTACATGCTGTTGACCTTCAACTGCCCGCGGCTGTCGGTTTTCAGCCCAATATTTTCCAGCGCCAGCGAATCGGTATTACCGGTACGGCCATTGGCGTACAACAGGCAGTCGGCTTTCAGTTTCTTACCGGATTTCAGATGCATGATGACGCCGTCATCGCAACCTTCAATCTTCTCGTACTCTTCGTTGTGGCGAATGACCACACCGCTGTTCCAGAAGTGGTAAGAGAGCGAGTCGGACATCTCTTGATCGAGGAACGCAAGCAGACGATCGCGGGTGTTGATTAAATCGACTTTGACGTCCATTCCACGGAAGATCGACGCATATTCGCAGCCAATTACTCCCGCGCCATAAATCAAAACATGGCGGGGTTCATGGTGCAGGCTCAGGATAGAGTCGCTGTCATAAACCCGGGGATGGGAAAAGTCGACATCCACCGGATGATAGGGGCGTGAACCACAGGCGATGATGAACTTATCCGCGGTCAGCGTTTCCACCGTGCCGTCGTGGCATTCAAGGGCGAGTGTGTGTTCATCAACAAAACGGGCATTTCCCTGCAAAATTTCACAGTGGTTGCGCTCGTAAAATCCTTGCCGCATACGCGTTTGCTGATTAATAACGTTATCAGCGTGGTTGAGAATATCGGCGAAAGAAGAACGAAGGAGTCGGGAGTGGTCGCTGTAAAGTGGGTTCTGATTGAATTCAATAATACGGCTGACGGCGTGGCGGAGGGCTTTCGACGGGATGGTCCCCCAGTGGGTACAGCCTCCGCCGACGTTATGATAGCGCTCAATCACCGCGACGCGCGCTCCTTGCTTAACCAGACCCATTGCAGCGCCTTCGCCGCCGGGACCGGAACCTATTACTATTGCATCGTAATCGTAGGAATGTGACATGGTCAGGCTTACCTGTTCTTATACATAAAAGCAACAGAATAGTAACATCGTTGTCGGGATAACCCAATTATCGTTGTGCTTTTTTGCGAACTCGAAGCACAAACTGCGCGTAAACAATCATTCACAAAGCCATGCCAACCGCCTAATCTCTGGTATAGTGCCAGCAAGGTATGTGGAAGGATTCAGACATCGTGATGGGCGTTAGAGCGCAACAAAAAGAAAAAACCCGGCGTTCGCTGGTAGAAGCCGCATTTAGTCAACTCAGCGCTGAGCGTAGTTTTGCCAGCCTCAGTTTACGCGAAGTCGCTCGTGAAGCGGGCATTGCGCCAACCTCGTTTTATCGCCATTTCCGCGATGTGGATGAACTCGGCCTGACGATGGTGGATGAGAGTGGTTTGATGCTGCGTCAGTTGATGCGTCAGGCGCGTCAGCGTATCGCGAAGGGCGGGAGTGTGATCCGCACCTCGGTCTCAACATTTATGGAGTTCATCGGCAACAATCCCAACGCCTTCCGTTTATTATTGCGCGAGCGTTCGGGAACCTCCGCGGCGTTTCGCGCAGCGGTCGCTCGTGAAATTCAGCACTTCATTGCGGAACTTGCGGACTATCTCGAACTCGAAAACCATATGCCTCGTGCGTTTACTGAAGCGCAGGCCGAAGCCATGGTCACCATTGTGTTCAGCGCCGGGGCAGAAGCACTGGATGTTGGCGCCGAGCAGCGTCGACAGCTGGAAGAACGGCTGGTATTGCAACTGCGCATGATCGCGAAGGGCGCATTTTATTGGTACCGCCGTGAACAAGAGAAGATGACGCATCACTCCGAGTAACGAGAAGGACGAGCAATGAAACAGTCAGGTCAAGATAAAGGTACGCTGCTGCTGGCGCTGGTTGCTGGCTTATCGATCAATGGCACATTTGCGGCGCTGTTTAGCTCCATTGTGCCATTCTCAGTATTCCCAATTATTTCGCTGGTGCTGACGGTTTATTGTCTGCATCAACGCTATCAAAACCGCACCATGCCTGTGGGGTTACCGGGCCTGGCCGCCGCCTGTTTTATTCTCGGCGTTCTGTTGTACAGCACTGTGGTGCGCGCTGAATATCCGGATATTGGCTCAAACTTCTTCCCAGCGGTTCTGTCGGTGATTCTGGTGTTCTGGATCGGCTTTAAAGTGCGTAACCGTAGACAGGAAATCGTGGAGTAATATTTGTAGGCCGGGCAAGCGAAGCGCCCCCGGCCAGGACATCATTTACTTGGCGGTCAGTAATACTCCGCACTCCATATGGTGCGTATACGGGAACTGATCGAACAGAGCCAGGCGTGAAACATTGTGCGTCTGGCTTAACGTTTCCAGGTTCTTACACAATGTCTCCGGGTTACAGGAGATGTACAGAATCCGTGGGTACGCCTGCACCATTTTCTCTGTTTCGCTGTCCAGACCGCTGCGTGGTGGGTCAACGAAAATGGTTTCACACTGGTAACTCTTCAGATCGATTCCCTGCAAACGGTTGAACTCGCGAACCCCGTTCATCGCCTGAGTAAACTCTTCGGCCGCCATGCGGATAATTTGTACGTTATCAATATGGTTAGCCGCAATGTTGTATTGCGCAGCAGCCACGGACGGTTTAGCGATTTCAGTGGCCAGCACGCGGTTGAAGTTTTGTGCGAGGGCTAACGAGAAATTGCCATTGCCGCAGTACAGCTCAAGCAGGTCGCCTTTTGATCCCCTGGTGACATCAATCGCCCATTCCAGCATCTGAATATTCATGGCGGCATTCGGCTGGGTGAAGCTGTTCTCAACCTGGCGGTAGATAATCTCTTTACCCGCAACCGGCAAGCGTTCGTCAATGTAATCCTGGTCCAGCTCGATTTTGGTTTTGGTTGCCCGGCCAATCAGATGCACGTTCAGGTTTTGCGCCCGTAACGCATCCCGCAGCGCTTCAGCTTCCTGACGCCATTCATCATCCAGCTTTTTATGGTACAGCATCGATACCACCGCCTGATCGCTCAGGGTAGTGAGGTAATCAATCTGGAACAGTTTGTGGCGCAGGACGTGGTTGTTGCGAACGCCGTCGATCATTGCCGTCATCAGCGTGTTGATAAGCTCGCTGGCCGCCGGGAAACTGTCGACGCGGATACGGCTTTTGGTCTGGCTGTCGAACATGATGTGGTACAGATCATCTCCGTCATGCCACAGACGAAATTCCGCGCGCATACGGTAGTGGCTGACCGGCGAGCGAAACACTTCCGGAGCCTGTGCATAAAATGGCGTCATTAAGCTCTGCAGACGCACTACTTTTTCAGCTAACTGGGCGTCGTACTGTTCTGTCGGAAGGTGTTCGGGGGTCATGATGCGTCCTGAAAAATAAAAGTACGCGGGGATTGTAGGGATTGCTCAACAGATGTCCAGTCATTGATGATTTCCGATATTGTGATGCGCGGTCTGGACACCAGGTTGTAACAAACTGTAGCATCCGTTTTCCGGTCCTGTGAGTTAAAAGGGAATCCAGTGTGAATCTGGAGCTGACGCGCAGCGGTAAGGAAGGTAGGAGATGAGCGCACCTGGTGCAGACACTGCGGCTTGCCGTGGGAAGTCATCATCTCTTTAAGTTGCCTCCAAGCCCGAAGACCTGCCGGCTAACGTCGCATCTGGTTTTCATCATCGCGTACTATCGGTGGGACCTGCGGCATCCTTCTTATATTGTGGATGCTTTACAATGATTAAAAAATCGTTGCTGTGCACGGTACTGTCCGTCACAGCATTTTCGGGTTGGGCGCAGGACACTAGCCCAGATACTCTCGTCGTCACTGCCAACCGTTTTCAGCAGCCTCGTAGCGCTGTACTTGCCCCTATCACCGTTGTTACGCGTCAGGATATCGATCGCTGGCAATCCACTTCCGTCAATGATGTGCTTCGTCGCCTGCCGGGCGTGGATATCGCCCAATACGGTGGTATGGGACAAAATTCGTCTATTTCTATTCGCGGCACCAACGCCAGCCATGTGCTGGTGTTGATTGACGGCGTGCGTCTGAACCTGGCAGGGGTTAGCGGCGCAGCCGATCTTAGCCAGTTCCCAGTCTCGTTAGTGCAACGTATCGAATACATTCGTGGGCCGCGTTCGGCGGTTTATGGTTCTGATGCGATTGGCGGTGTGGTGAATATCATTACCACGCGTGAAAAGCAGGGGACGGAACTCACTGCCGGTGTGGGGAGCAATGGGTATCAGAATTATGATGTCTCAACCCAACAACAGCTTGGCGAAAATACGCGCGTCACATTAATGGGCGATTATGCCTATACCAAAGGTTTTGATGTTGTCGCATACGGTAGCACTGGCTCTCAGGCTCAGCCCGACAAAGACGGTTTCTTAAGTAAGACGCTGTATGGCGCGCTGGAACATAACTTTTCCGATACATGGAGCGGGTTTGTTCGCGGCTACGGCTATGATAACCGAACAGATTATGACGCGTATTATTATCCTGGGACGCCGTTAGTGGATACCCGTCAGCTCTATAGCCAAAGCTGGGATGCCGGGCTGCGCTTTAATGGCGAACTTATCCAGTCACAACTGGTTTCCAGCTATAGCCATAGTAAAGATTACAACTATGATCCGGATTATGGCCGCTATGACTCCTCGGCCACACTGGATGATATGAAGCAATATAATGTTCAGTGGTCCAACAGTATGGTGCTTGGTCACGGTAACGTAGGCGCAGGCGTTGACTGGCAAAAGCAAACCACGACGCCTGGCACCGGGTATGTCACAGACGGTTACGATCAGCGTAATACGGGTCTCTACCTGACCGGGTTGCAGCAACTGGGCGACTTTACCTTTGAAGGTGCGGCGCGCAGTGATGATAACTCCGAATTTGGTCGTCATGGCACATGGCAAACCAGTGCCGGATGGGAGTTTTTTGAAGGCTATCGTTTTATTGCGTCCTACGGTACATCTTACAAAGCGCCTAATCTCGGACAGTTGCATGGTTATTACGGCAATTCGAACCTGGATCCTGAACAAAGTAAGCAATGGGAAGGGGCGTTTGAAGGCTTAACGGCGGGCGTGAACTGGCGTGTATCTGGATATCGTAATGATATTGACGACATGATCGATTACGACCCGCATACCGAGAAATACTTTAACGAAGGTAAAGTTCGTATTAAAGGTGTGGAAGCGACCGCAAACTTTGATACCGGGCCGTTGGCACATACGCTGAGCTACGATTATGTCGATTCGCGCAATGCGATTACGGACAAGCCGCTCGCACGCCGTTCTAAAAACCAGGTGAAGTACCAGCTCGACTGGCAGGTTTATGATTTTGACTGGGGCCTGACGTATCATTACCTGGGAACGCGTTATGACACTGACTACGTAACCTACCAGCCGGTAAAAATGGGTGGGGTTAGCCTGTGGGATCTTGGCGTGTCATATCCAATCACCTCACAGCTGACAGTTCGTGGTAAAATCGCCAACCTGTTCGATAAAGATTACGAGACAGTTTATGGCTACGCAACTGCAGGACGGGAATACACCTTGTCTGGCAGCTACACTTTCTGATCCGCGTCCCACCGTGCTGGTGTTTGATTCCGGCGTCGGTGGGTTGTCGGTCTATGACGAGATCCGGCGTCTTCTGCCGGATCTCCACTATATATACGCTTTCGACAACGTCGCCTTTCCTTATGGAGAGAAGAGCGAGGAGTTTATCGTCGAACGTGTTGTTGAGATTGTGACTGCGGTCCAGCAGCGCTATCCCCTCTCTCTTGCGGTCATCGCGTGTAATACAGCAAGCACGGTATCGCTCCCTGCATTACGTGAGAAATTTGCCTTTCCGGTTGTGGGCGTGGTGCCTGCCATTAAACCGGCGGCGCGACTCACGGCGAATGGTGTGGTGGGACTGCTGGCTACGCGTGCAACGGTGAAGCGTTCATATACCCATGAGTTGATTGCACGGTTTGCTAACGAATGTCAGATAGCGATGCTGGGTTCCGCTGAGCTGGTGGAACTGGCGGAAGCGAAGCTGCACGGTGAAACCGTTTCTCTGGAAGAACTGCGTCGTGTCCTGCGCCCTTGGCTGCGGATGTCGGAACCACCTGACACGGTGGTGCTCGGATGCACCCATTTCCCTCTATTACGGGAAGAACTTTTACAGGTCCTGCCTGAGGGGACGCGGCTGGTGGATTCTGGTGCCGCGATTGCGCGTCGTACGGCCTGGTTATTAGAACATGAAGCGCCAGACGCGAAATCAACTGATGAGAATGTCGCATTCTGCATGGCAATGACGGCAGAAGCCGAACAATTATTGCCCGTGCTGCAGCGTTATGGCTTTAAGACGCTCGAAAAACTGGCTGTTTAGGCTGTTTTGGTGGAAAAATAGGCACTCGGGAGATTATTTTAAATTTCCCCTTGTCAGCCTGAAATAACTCCCTATAATGCGCCTCCACTGACACGGAACAACGGATTACAAACCGCCGGGTCAGCGGGGTTCCACTGAGAATCTCGCAGAGAAAAGCAAAAATAAATGCTTGACTCTGAATGAGGAAAACGTAATATACGGGACCTCGCGACAGAGCGCTAAAGCGCGTCGCAACTGCTCTTTAACAATTTATCAGACAATCTGTGTGGGCACTCGAAGATACGGATTCTTAACGTCGCAAGACGAAAAATGAATACCAAGTCTCTGAGTGAACACGTAATTCATTACGAAGTTTAATTCACGAGCATCAAACTTAAATTGAAGAGTTTGATCATGGCTCAGATTGAACGCTGGCGGCAGGCCTAACACATGCAAGTCGAACGGTAGCACAGAGGAGCTTGCTCCTTGGGTGACGAGTGGCGGACGGGTGAGTAATGTCTGGGAAACTGCCCGATGGAGGGGGATAACTACTGGAAACGGTAGCTAATACCGCATAACGTCGCAAGACCAAAGAGGGGGACCTTCGGGCCTCTTGCCATCGGATGTGCCCAGATGGGATTAGCTAGTAGGTGGGGTAACGGCTCACCTAGGCGACGATCCCTAGCTGGTCTGAGAGGATGACCAGCCACACTGGAACTGAGACACGGTCCAGACTCCTACGGGAGGCAGCAGTGGGGAATATTGCACAATGGGCGCAAGCCTGATGCAGCCATGCCGCGTGTATGAAGAAGGCCTTCGGGTTGTAAAGTACTTTCAGCGAGGAGGAAGGTGTTGTGGTTAATAACCGCAGCAATTGACGTTACTCGCAGAAGAAGCACCGGCTAACTCCGTGCCAGCAGCCGCGGTAATACGGAGGGTGCAAGCGTTAATCGGAATTACTGGGCGTAAAGCGCACGCAGGCGGTCTGTCAAGTCGGATGTGAAATCCCCGGGCTCAACCTGGGAACTGCATCCGAAACTGGCAGGCTAGAGTCTTGTAGAGGGGGGTAGAATTCCAGGTGTAGCGGTGAAATGCGTAGAGATCTGGAGGAATACCGGTGGCGAAGGCGGCCCCCTGGACAAAGACTGACGCTCAGGTGCGAAAGCGTGGGGAGCAAACAGGATTAGATACCCTGGTAGTCCACGCCGTAAACGATGTCGACTTGGAGGTTGTGCCCTTGAGGCGTGGCTTCCGGAGCTAACGCGTTAAGTCGACCGCCTGGGGAGTACGGCCGCAAGGTTAAAACTCAAATGAATTGACGGGGGCCCGCACAAGCGGTGGAGCATGTGGTTTAATTCGATGCAACGCGAAGAACCTTACCTACTCTTGACATCCAGAGAACTTAGCAGAGATGCTTTGGTGCCTTCGGGAACTCTGAGACAGGTGCTGCATGGCTGTCGTCAGCTCGTGTTGTGAAATGTTGGGTTAAGTCCCGCAACGAGCGCAACCCTTATCCTTTGTTGCCAGCGATTCGGTCGGGAACTCAAAGGAGACTGCCAGTGATAAACTGGAGGAAGGTGGGGATGACGTCAAGTCATCATGGCCCTTACGAGTAGGGCTACACACGTGCTACAATGGCATATACAAAGAGAAGCGACCTCGCGAGAGCAAGCGGACCTCATAAAGTATGTCGTAGTCCGGATTGGAGTCTGCAACTCGACTCCATGAAGTCGGAATCGCTAGTAATCGTGGATCAGAATGCCACGGTGAATACGTTCCCGGGCCTTGTACACACCGCCCGTCACACCATGGGAGTGGGTTGCAAAAGAAGTAGGTAGCTTAACCTTCGGGAGGGCGCTTACCACTTTGTGATTCATGACTGGGGTGAAGTCGTAACAAGGTAACCGTAGGGGAACCTGCGGTTGGATCACCTCCTTACCTTAAAGAAACGTTCTTTGTAGTGCTCACACAGATTGTCTGATGAAAATTAGCAGTAAGAAAATCTCTGCAGGCTTGTAGCTCAGGTGGTTAGAGCGCACCCCTGATAAGGGTGAGGTCGGTGGTTCAAGTCCACTCAGGCCTACCAAATTTCTGCTGATGCTGCGTTGCGGCGACGCTCACATACTTCAGTATGCTTCGCGTCACCACGCCTTGCCTCAACAGAAATTAAGGTTAAACGAGATTTAACTACGATGGGGCTATAGCTCAGCTGGGAGAGCGCCTGCTTTGCACGCAGGAGGTCTGCGGTTCGATCCCGCATAGCTCCACCATCCTTTACTGCAAAAACACAAGAAAACTTCAGAGTGTACCTGAAAAGGTTCACTGCGAAGTTTTGCTCTTTAAAAATCTGGATCAAGCTGAAAATTGAAACGACACACTGTTTCATTTCTCCGTAAACAAGAAATGAAAAGCGGTGTGTCCGAGTCTCTCAAATTTTCGCAACACTGAAGTGTTTTACGAAACATCTTCGGGTTGTGAGGTTAAGCGACTAAGCGTACACGGTGGATGCCCTGGCAGTCAGAGGCGATGAAGGACGTGCTAATCTGCGATAAGCGTCGGTAAGGTGATATGAACCGTTATAACCGGCGATTTCCGAATGGGGAAACCCAGTGTGATTCGTCACACTATCATTACGTGAATACATAGCGTAATGAAGCGAACCGGGGGAACTGAAACATCTAAGTACCCCGAGGAAAAGAAATCAACCGAGATTCCCCCAGTAGCGGCGAGCGAACGGGGAGCAGCCCAGAGTCTGAATCAGCATGTGTGGTAGTGGAACGGTCTGGAAAGTCCGGCGATACAGGGTGATAGCCCCGTACACAAAAGTGCATGTGTTGTGAACTCGAAGAGTAGGGCGGGACACGTGGTATCCTGTCTGAATATGGGGGGACCATCCTCCAAGGCTAAATACTCCTGACTGACCGATAGTGAACCAGTACCGTGAGGGAAAGGCGAAAAGAACCCCGGCGAGGGGAGTGAAAAAGAACCTGAAACCGTGTACGTACAAGCAGTGGGAGCCTCTTTATGGGGTGACTGCGTACCTTTTGTATAATGGGTCAGCGACTTATATTCTGTAGCAAGGTTAACCGAATAGGGGAGCCGAAGGGAAACCGAGTCTTAACTGGGCGTTAAGTTGCAGGGTATAGACCCGAAACCCGGTGATCTAGCCATGGGCAGGTTGAAGGTTGGGTAACACTAACTGGAGGACCGAACCGACTAATGTTGAAAAATTAGCGGATGACTTGTGGCTGGGGGTGAAAGGCCAATCAAACCGGGAGATAGCTGGTTCTCCCCGAAAGCTATTTAGGTAGCGCCTCGTGAACTCATCTTCGGGGGTAGAGCACTGTTTCGGCTAGGGGGTCATCCCGACTTACCAACCCGATGCAAACTGCGAATACCGAAGAATGTTATCACGGGAGACACACGGCGGGTGCTAACGTCCGTCGTGAAGAGGGAAACAACCCAGACCGCCAGCTAAGGTCCCAAAGTCATGGTTAAGTGGGAAACGATGTGGGAAGGCACAGACAGCCAGGATGTTGGCTTAGAAGCAGCCATCATTTAAAGAAAGCGTAATAGCTCACTGGTCGAGTCGGCCTGCGCGGAAGATGTAACGGGGCTAAACCATGCACCGAAGCTGCGGCAGCGACACTATGTGTTGTTGGGTAGGGGAGCGTTCTGTAAGCCGTTGAAGGTGTGCTGTGAGGCATGCTGGAGGTATCAGAAGTGCGAATGCTGACATAAGTAACGATAATGCGGGTGAAAAACCCGCACGCCGGAAGACCAAGGGTTCCTGTCCAACGTTAATCGGGGCAGGGTGAGTCGACCCCTAAGGCGAGGCCGAAAGGCGTAGTCGATGGGAAACAGGTTAATATTCCTGTACTTGGTGTTACTGCGAGGGGGGGACGGAGAAGGCTATGTTAGCCGGGCGACGGTTGTCCCGGTTTAAGCATGTAGGCGGAGATTCCAGGTAAATCCGGAGTCTTGTTAACGCTGAGGTGTGATGACGAGGCACTACGGTGCTGAAGTAACAAATGCCCTGCTTCCAGGAAAAGCCTCTAAGCATCAGGTAACACGAAATCGTACCCCAAACCGACACAGGTGGTCAGGTAGAGAATACCAAGGCGCTTGAGAGAACTCGGGTGAAGGAACTAGGCAAAATGGTGCCGTAACTTCGGGAGAAGGCACGCTGATATGTAGGTGAAGTGATTTACTCATGGAGCTGAAATCAGTCGAAGATACCAGCTGGCTGCAACTGTTTATTAAAAACACAGCACTGTGCAAACACGAAAGTGGACGTATACGGTGTGACGCCTGCCCGGTGCCGGAAGGTTAATTGATGGGGTTATCCGTAAGGAGAAGCTCTTGATCGAAGCCCCGGTAAACGGCGGCCGTAACTATAACGGTCCTAAGGTAGCGAAATTCCTTGTCGGGTAAGTTCCGACCTGCACGAATGGCGTAATGATGGCCAGGCTGTCTCCACCCGAGACTCAGTGAAATTGAACTCGCTGTGAAGATGCAGTGTACCCGCGGCAAGACGGAAAGACCCCGTGAACCTTTACTATAGCTTGACACTGAACACTGGTCCTTGATGTGTAGGATAGGTGGGAGGCTTTGAAGTGTGGACGCCAGTCTGCATGGAGCCAACCTTGAAATACCACCCTTTAATGGCTGGTGTTCTAACGTAGACCCGTAATCCGGGTTGCGGACAGTGTCTGGTGGGTAGTTTGACTGGGGCGGTCTCCTCCTAAAGAGTAACGGAGGAGCACGAAGGTTAGCTAATCCTGGTCGGACATCAGGAGGTTAGTGCAAAGGCATAAGCTAGCTTGACTGCGAGAGTGACGGCTCGAGCAGGTGCGAAAGCAGGTCTTAGTGATCCGGTGGTTCTGAATGGAAGGGCCATCGCTCAACGGATAAAAGGTACTCCGGGGATAACAGGCTGATACCGCCCAAGAGTTCATATCGACGGCGGTGTTTGGCACCTCGATGTCGGCTCATCACATCCTGGGGCTGAAGTAGGTCCCAAGGGTATGGCTGTTCGCCATTTAAAGTGGTACGCGAGCTGGGTTTAGAACGTCGTGAGACAGTTCGGTCCCTATCTGCCGTGGGCGCTGGAGAATTGAGGGGGGCTGCTCCTAGTACGAGAGGACCGGAGTGGACGCATCACTGGTGTTCGGGTTGTCATGCCAATGGCATTGCCCGGTAGCTAAATGCGGAAGAGATAAGTGCTGAAAGCATCTAAGCACGAAACTTGCCCCGAGATGAGTTCTCCCTGACCCTTTAAGGGTCCTGAAGGAACGTTGAAGACGACGACGTTGATAGGTCGGGTGTGTAAGCGTAGCGATACGTTGAGCTAACCGATACTAATGAACCGTGAGGCTTAACCTTACAACGCCGAAGATGTTTTGGCGAAAGAGACACGATATTCAGCTTGATTACAGATTACATCGACATGCGAAAAGCGTGTTGATAAACAGAATTTGCCTGGCGGCTGTAGCGCGGTGGTCCCACCTGACCCCATGCCGAACTCAGAAGTGAAACGCCGTAGCGCCGATGGTAGTGTGGGGTCTCCCCATGCGAGAGTAGGGAACTGCCAGGCATCAAATAAGTGAAGAAGCCCATCCTGCCGGATGGGCTTTTTTGCGTCTGCAGGGATGAAAATCGCCGGATGTGACCTCCCGCCTTATCCGGCCAGCGTCTGTTATTACCGGATACAGCGCCTGTAAACCTTATTCTTACTGTGATTGCAGCCTCATCGGTTGCAAAGCAACATCCTAAGCTTCCATAACACAAGCCATCCTGCAGCATATACGGTAAACTAAGCGCGATTTTGCATCAGGAAAGCGTCTATGAATCACTCCCTTAAAGCCTGGAACACCTTCGGTATCGATCAACAAGCTAATGTGCTTGTCTGTGCTGAAAATGAGCAACAACTACTAAATGCCTGGCAATCAGCCAATGCATCACATCATCCAGTGCTAATCCTGGGCGAAGGGAGTAACGTCCTGTTTCTTGATGCCTTCCATGGAACGGTGATCGTCAACCGTATCAAGGGAATAGCGATTACAGAACAACCTGATGCGTGGCATTTGCACGTAGGCGCGGGTGAAAACTGGCATCATCTGGTAGAGCATACGCTGCAGCAAAGCATGCCCGGACTGGAAAATCTGGCGCTGATCCCCGGCTGCGTGGGTTCATCGCCGATCCAGAATATTGGTGCCTATGGCGTAGAACTGCGGCGCGTCTGTGAATATGTGGACTGCGTAGAGCTTTCGACCGGCAAACATCTGCGCGTCGGCGCCGCAGAATGCCGATTTGGTTACCGTGACAGTATCTTCAAACATGAGTACCAGGATCGTTTCGCGATTGTAGCGGTTGGTCTGCGCTTACCTAAACAGTGGCAACCCGTTCTCACTTATGGTGACCTGACGCGTCTTGATCCTGCCACGGTAACGCCTCGGCAGGTTTTTGATTCTGTTTGCCATATGCGCACCACAAAACTGCCCGATCCAAAAGTAAACGGTAATGCGGGGAGTTTCTTTAAAAACCCGGTTGTTACCGCGGACATTGTGCAGGAACTCCTGGCGAAATTTCCGACTGCACCTCATTACCCGCAGGCTGATGGCTCTGTGAAACTGGCTGCTGGCTGGCTTATCGATCAATGTCAGCTAAAAGGCATGCGCATTGGCGGCGCAGCGGTACATCAGCAGCAGGCACTGGTGCTGATCAATGCAGGCCATGCTACGAGTCAGGATGTGGTGCAACTGGCGCATCACGTACGCCAAAAAGTCGGTGAGAAATTCAATGTCTGGCTTGAACCGGAAGTCCGGTTTATTGGCCCACTGGGTGAAGTGAATGCCGTGGAGATCGTTGCATGAAGGATAATACCGTCCCCCTGACGCTTATTTCATTATTAGCCGATGGCGAATTTCACTCTGGTGAGCAACTCGGTGAAAAGCTGGGAATGAGCCGTGCGGCAATCAATAAACATGTCCAGACGCTACGTGACTGGGGTGTTGATGTATTTACTGTCCCTGGTAAAGGATACAGCTTACCTGAACCTATCCAGCTATTAGATTCATCACTTATTTATTCTCAGCTGGATGGCGGGAATATAACGGTCCTGCCGGTTATCGACTCAACCAATCAGTACCTGATGGATCGAATTGGTCAACTGGAGTCAGGGGATGCCTGCGTCGCTGAGTATCAGCAGGCCGGTCGTGGTCGTCGTGGACGTAAATGGTTCTCTCCCTTTGGCGCCAATCTGTACCTTTCAATGTTCTGGCGACTGGAACAAGGACCGGCAGCCGCGATTGGCCTGAGCCTGGTGATTGGTATTGTCATGGCTGAGGTTTTACGCGATCTGGGCGCGGATAAAGTGCGTGTTAAATGGCCCAACGACCTCTATTTGCTCGACCGTAAACTGGCAGGGATCCTGGTTGAACTCACCGGAAAAACGGGCGATGCCGCACAGATTGTTATTGGGGCGGGTATAAACATGTCCATGCGTCGGGTTGAGGAGAATGTGGTTAATCAAGGCTGGATTAATCTGCAGGAAGCGGGTATTACCATTGACCGCAATACTCTGGCTGCCCGACTGATCCGCGAGCTGCGCGCTGCCCTGATACTGTTTGAGCATGAGGGCCTGGCGCCGTATTTGTCCCGCTGGAGGGCGCTGGATAACTTTATCGACCGTCCCGTTAAACTCATTATTGGTGATAAAGAAATATTTGGCGTATCTCGTGGAATAGATGCGCAAGGTGCATTACTACTCGAACAAAATGGCGTGATAAAACCCTGGATGGGTGGGGAAATATCGCTTAGAAGCGCTGAATAATAAGAAGGGGAGCTATGGCTCCCCTTTATTTTTTTATTTTCGTAATCTGACTTGCTCAACGGCATGATTGGCGCTTTTCGTCATGATTAAGCTGGCTCGCTCACGCGTTGGTAAAATGTTTTGTTTTAAATTCAACCAGTTGATTTCTTTCCACAGTGATGTAGCCGTGTTGATTGCCTCGTCTTCCGACAATTTCGCATAGTTATGGAAATAAGAGTCTGGGTTGGTAAATGCCCCTTCGCGGAATTTCAGGAAGCGGTTGATATACCACGTCTGGAGTAATTCTTCTGGCGCATCCACATAAATAGAAAAGTCGACAAAGTCAGAAACAAATACATGATGTGGATCGTGAGGATAGTCCATCCCACTTTGTAATACATTGAGCCCTTCGAGGATTAATATGTCGGGCTGGGCAACGGTTTTGTCGCCATCAGGGATCACATCATAAATCAGATGAGAATAGACCGGTGCCGTAACGTTGGGGACGCCAGACTTTAGATCGGAAACGAATTTAACCAGACGGTGCATATCATAGGACTGAGGAAAGCCTTTCTTCTTCATGAGCCCACGATCTTTCAACACCTGGTTAGGATGAAGAAAACCGTCAGTAGTGATCAGCTCAACCTTACGATGCTCGGGCCAGCGACTCAGCAACGCTTGCAACACACGTGCAGTCGTACTTTTGCCGACGGCGACGCTGCCAGCAATGCTAATAATATAAGGAATACGCTCGCCGTTGGTGCCTAAAAATTGCTCCAGCACAGCCTGACGCCGCAGGTTCGAACTGATGTAAAAATTTAGCAAACGCGATAATGGCAAATAAATCTCAGCAACTTCTTCCAGCGATAAGTCTTCGTTAATGCCTTTCAGACGAGCAATCTCTTCCTCGGTCAGAGTCATCGGCACGGAATCACGAAGCGCAGCCCACTGGTTGCGATCAAACTGTAGGTAAGGCGACGTTAACGCTTGCTCTTTTATACTCATACGCATGGTCTGGCTGTCATTGCTATATCAGGTCTGCGGTAAAAAACGAAATCATCCCCGGTACGCAATGGCACGCACATTTCAGTTAATTTGGACAATGGGCAGGAGGGTAACACCAGATGGGAGGGAATAATAAGAAAAAATCGTCCCCTGAAACGCAATGTGACGGCTATTCCAGATGTATAAAGATGCACTTTCTCTCTATTGATAACGGCATGCTGGAGCAAAATGCCTTCTGGGAGCGCGGCTGACGTTGGAAATTTGTTCAATTCGAAGAAGGAATAGATTATTTATCGGTCGTATAGCGCAAAATGTGAGCGATAGAACATTTTATGCAATTTTTTAGTTGCATGAGTGCGCATGTCTCCATAAAATGCGCGCTACTTGATGCCGACTTAGCTCAGTAGGTAGAGCAACTGACTTGTAATCAGTAGGTCACCAGTTCGATTCCGGTAGTCGGCACCATCAAGTCCGGTGGGGTTCCCGAGCGGCCAAAGGGAGCAGACTGTAAATCTGCCGTCACAGACTTCGAAGGTTCGAATCCTTCCCCCACCACCACTTTCTGGCAGCGTTATCGCCGCCTGAGTTGGTTAAAAAATTAATCAGCTCGAATAAAAAAGAGAGAAATCTCTTTTTTATTACAGAAAGAACTGGGTAGCCGAGTTTCAGGATGCGGGCATCGTATAATGGCTATTACCTCAGCCTTCCAAGCTGATGATGCGGGTTCGATTCCCGCTGCCCGCTCCAGACGTGCTGATATGGCTCAGTTGGTAGAGCGCACCCTTGGTAAGGGTGAGGTCCCCAGTTCGACTCTGGGTATCAGCACCACTTCACTTCTCCTTCCCGTTTCTCTCTGTTTACTTTTAAAAGCATTCAACAGCTCAGGCATATGGCCTGGTTGATGTGGTGATATCACCGATTTATCCGTGTCTTAGAGGGACAATCGATGTCTAAAGAAAAATTTGAACGTACAAAACCGCACGTTAACGTCGGTACTATCGGCCACGTTGACCATGGTAAAACAACGCTGACCGCTGCAATCACTACCGTACTGGCTAAAACCTACGGCGGTGCTGCTCGTGCATTCGACCAGATCGATAACGCGCCGGAAGAAAAAGCTCGTGGTATCACCATCAACACTTCTCACGTTGAATATGACACCCCGACTCGCCACTACGCACACGTAGACTGCCCGGGCCACGCCGACTATGTTAAAAACATGATCACCGGTGCTGCGCAGATGGACGGCGCGATCCTGGTTGTTGCTGCGACTGACGGCCCGATGCCGCAGACTCGTGAGCACATCCTGCTGGGTCGTCAGGTAGGCGTTCCGTACATCATCGTGTTCCTGAACAAATGCGACATGGTTGATGACGAAGAGCTGCTGGAACTGGTAGAAATGGAAGTTCGTGAACTTCTGTCTCAGTACGATTTCCCGGGCGACGACACTCCGATCGTTCGTGGTTCTGCTCTGAAAGCGCTGGAAGGCGAAGCAGAGTGGGAAGCGAAAATCATCGAACTGGCTGGCTTCCTGGATTCTTACATCCCAGAACCAGAGCGTGCGATTGACAAGCCGTTCCTGCTGCCTATCGAAGACGTATTCTCCATCTCCGGTCGTGGTACCGTTGTTACCGGTCGTGTAGAGCGCGGTATCATCAAAGTTGGTGAAGAAGTTGAAATCGTTGGTATCAAAGAGACTGCTAAGTCTACCTGTACTGGCGTTGAAATGTTCCGCAAACTGCTGGACGAAGGCCGTGCTGGTGAGAACGTTGGTGTTCTGCTGCGTGGTATCAAACGTGAAGAAATCGAACGTGGTCAGGTACTGGCTAAGCCGGGCTCTATCAAGCCGCACACCAAGTTCGAATCTGAAGTGTACATTCTGTCCAAAGATGAAGGCGGCCGTCATACTCCGTTCTTCAAAGGCTACCGTCCGCAGTTCTACTTCCGTACTACTGACGTGACTGGTACCATCGAACTGCCGGAAGGCGTTGAGATGGTAATGCCGGGCGACAACATCAAAATGGTTGTTACCCTGATCCACCCAATCGCGATGGACGACGGTCTGCGTTTCGCAATCCGTGAAGGCGGCCGTACTGTTGGTGCGGGCGTTGTTGCCAAAGTAATGAGCTAATTGCCGAATAACATTTGACGCAATGCGCAATAAAAGGGCATCATTTGATGCCCTTTTTGCACGCTTTCACACCAGAACCTGGCTCATCAGTGATTTTATTTGTCATAATCATTGCTGAGACAGGCTCTGAAGAGGGCGTTTAGTCCGAAACGCACCAGAGCATTTCGGTTTGGATCGCCTCGCTTACGCGGGGTGAAAATGTTTGTAGAATACTTCTGACAGGTTGGTTTATGAGTGCGAATACCGAAGCTCAAGGAAGCGGGCGCGGCCTGGAAGCGATGAAGTGGGTTGTTGTCGCTATATTGCTGCTTGTAGCTATCGTTGGCAACTACCTCTATCGTGACATGATGCTGCCGCTGCGTGCGCTGGCCGTAGTGATTCTGATTGCCGCAGCGGGTGGTGTCGCGCTGTTGACAACAAAAGGTAAAGCGACCGTTGCTTTTGCCCGTGAAGCGAGAACCGAAGTCCGTAAGGTCATTTGGCCAACTCGCCAGGAAACATTGCACACCACATTAATTGTGGCTGCGGTTACCGCAGTAATGTCACTGATCCTGTGGGGACTGGATGGTATTCTGGTTCGCCTGGTATCCTTTATCACTGGCCTGAGGTTCTAAGATGTCTGAAGCCCCTAAAAAGCGCTGGTACGTCGTTCAGGCGTTTTCCGGTTTTGAAGGCCGCGTAGCTACATCGCTGCGCGAATATATCAAGTTACAAAATATGGAAGAGCTGTTTGGCGAAGTCATGGTGCCGACCGAAGAAGTGGTCGAAATCCGTGGCGGTCAGCGTCGCAAGAGCGAACGTAAATTCTTCCCGGGCTATGTATTGGTCCAGATGGTGATGAATGACGCAAGCTGGCACCTGGTGCGCAGCGTGCCGCGTGTGATGGGCTTTATCGGCGGTACTTCTGACCGTCCGGCGCCGATCAGCGACAAAGAAGTTGATGCGATCATGAACCGTCTGCAGCAGGTTGGCGACAAGCCGCGTCCGAAAACGATGTTTGAGCCAGGTGAAATGGTTCGCGTTAGCGACGGTCCGTTCGCTGACTTTAACGGCGTGGTTGAAGAAGTGGACTACGAGAAGTCTCGTCTGAAAGTTTCCGTATCTATCTTCGGTCGTGCGACTCCAGTTGAACTGGACTTCGCTCAGGTTGAAAAAGCCTAACACCCCGATCAAAAAAGCGACGATTTAATCGTTGCACAAGGCGCGAGATTGGAATACAATTTCGCGCCTTTTGTTTTTATGGATCCTATCCGTAAAACGAATTTAATCACGGGGAGCCTCCTTGAGGCGTTATAACCCAACTAGAGGAATTTAGAATGGCTAAGAAAGTCCAAGCCTATGTCAAGCTGCAGGTTGCAGCTGGTATGGCTAACCCGAGTCCGCCGGTAGGTCCTGCACTGGGTCAACAAGGCGTGAACATCATGGAATTCTGCAAAGCGTTCAACGCTAAAACTGATTCCATGGAAAAAGGTCTGCCAATCCCGGTTGTTATCACCGTTTACGCTGACCGTTCTTTCACTTTCGTTACCAAAACGCCTCCGGCAGCAGTTCTGCTGAAGAAAGCGGCTGGTATCAAGTCTGGTTCCGGCAAGCCGAACAAAGACAAAGTGGGTAAAATTTCCCGCGCTCAGCTGCAGGAAATCGCGCAGACCAAAGCTGCCGACATGACTGGTTCCGACATTGAAGCGATGACTCGCTCCATTGAAGGTACTGCACGTTCCATGGGCCTGGTAGTGGAGGACTAAGAAATGGCTAAACTGACCAAGCGCATGTCCGTGATCCGTGACAAAGTTGATGCTACTAAGCAGTACGACATCAACGAAGCTATCGCTCTGCTGAAAGAGCTGGCCACTGCTAAATTCGTAGAAAGCGTGGACGTTGCTGTTAACCTCGGCATCGATGCTCGTAAATCTGACCAGAACGTACGTGGTGCAACTGTACTGCCGCACGGTACTGGCCGTTCCGTTCGCGTAGCCGTATTTACCCAGGGTGCAAACGCTGAAGCTGCTAAAGCTGCAGGCGCTGAGCTGGTAGGTATGGAAGATCTGGCTGAACAGATCAAGAAAGGCGAAATGAACTTTGACGTTGTTATTGCTTCCCCGGATGCAATGCGCGTTGTTGGCCAGCTGGGTCAGGTTCTGGGTCCGCGCGGCCTGATGCCAAACCCGAAAGTTGGTACTGTAACTCCTAACGTTGCTGAAGCTGTTAAGAATGCTAAAGCTGGTCAGGTTCGTTACCGTAACGACAAAAACGGCATCATCCACACCACCATCGGTAAAGTGGATTTTGACGCTGACAAACTGAAAGAAAACCTGGAAGCTCTGCTGGTTGCGCTGAAAAAAGCAAAACCGACTCAGGCAAAAGGCGTGTACATCAAGAAAGTTAGCATCTCCACCACCATGGGTGCTGGCGTTGCCGTTGATCAGTCCGGTCTGACTGCGACTGTGGCGAACTAATATTCGCCTTTACGTGGGCGGTGATTTTGTCTACAATCTTACCCCCACGTATTCTGCTAATTGCAGACGTATATCTGAGATATTCAGGCTGTGGCAAGGCAGTTAACGCCACGACAGATTGAATAGCGACAGATAGAAAAGATTTGTTCGTTGGAGCCTGGCCTAATCCAGGCCTCCGTCGAAGACCGCAGGTGTTTCGTAAGAAACTTAATGCCCTGCGTAGACGGTGACAGAACGCTAAGATTATTTCTGATACTCTGGCTTGTTTCTGCTCACCGTATTTAGACGCTCTCTCCGTTGGGGGGAGTGAAGTGAGTTCCGGAACATGAGTTCCGGCAAACATCCAGGAGCAAAGCTAATGGCTTTAAATCTTCAAGACAAACAAGCGATTGTTGCTGAAGTCAGCGAAGTAGCCAAAGGCGCGCTGTCTGCAGTAGTTGCGGATTCCCGTGGCGTAACTGTAGATAAAATGACTGAACTGCGTAAAGCAGGTCGTGAAGCTGGCGTATACATGCGTGTTGTTCGTAACACCCTGCTGCGCCGCGTCGTTGAAGGTACTCAGTTCGAGTGCCTGAAAGACACGTTTGTTGGTCCGACCCTGATTGCATACTCTATGGAACACCCGGGCGCTGCTGCTCGTCTGTTCAAAGAGTTCGCGAAAGCGAATGCAAAATTTGAGGTCAAAGCCGCAGCCTTTGAAGGTGAGTTGATTACGGCATCGAATATCGATCGCCTGGCAACTCTGCCGACCTACGAAGAAGCAATTGCACGCCTGATGGCAACCATGAAAGAAGCTTCGGCTGGCAAACTGGTTCGTACTCTGGCTGCTGTACGCGATGCGAAAGAAGCTGCTTAATCGCAGTTATCTTTGTAAAGCATCTGCTTACGTATAAACTTATTCTGATTTTCAGGAACAATTTAAATGTCTATCACTAAAGATCAAATCATTGAAGCAGTATCCGCTATGTCCGTAATGGACGTTGTAGAACTGATTTCTGCAATGGAAGAAAAATTCGGTGTTTCTGCTGCTGCTGCTGTAGCTGTAGCTGCTGGCCCGGCTGAAGCTGCTGAAGAAAAAACTGAATTCGACGTAATTCTGAAAGCTGCAGGCGCTAACAAAGTTGCTGTTATCAAAGCAGTACGTGGCGCAACTGGCCTGGGTCTGAAAGAAGCTAAAGACCTGGTAGAATCTGCACCGGCTGCGCTGAAAGAAGGCGTGAGCAAAGACGACGCAGAAGCACTGAAAAAATCTCTGGAAGAAGCTGGCGCTGAAGTTGAAGTTAAATAAGCCAACTTTTCTGGTTGCAGCCTAAGAAATTAGGCTGATGGCTGGTGACTTTTTAGTCACCAGCCTTTTTGCGCTGTAAGGCGCCAGTAGCATTTCACACTGTTTGACTACTGCTGTGCCTTTCAATGCTTGTTTCTATCGACGTCTTAATATACTGCGACAGAACGTCAGTTCTGTGTAAATCGCAATGAAATGGTTTAAGCGTGATAGCAACAGGCATTGCGGAAAGTATTCGATTTTCCGGTCAACAAAATAGTGTTGCACAAACTGTCCCTTCGTCGGACAGATGGGTCGACTTGTCAGCGAGCTGAGGAACCCTAATGGTTTACTCCTATACCGAGAAAAAACGTATTCGTAAGGATTTTGGTAAACGTCCGCAAGTGTTGGACATACCTTATCTCCTTTCTATCCAGCTTGACTCGTTTCAGAAGTTCATCGAGCAAGATCCTGAAGGGCAGTATGGTCTGGAAGCAGCTTTCCGTTCCGTTTTCCCGATTCAGAGCTACAGCGGTAATTCCGAGCTGCAATACGTCAGCTACCGCCTTGGCGAACCGGTGTTTGACGTTCAGGAATGTCAGATCCGTGGCGTGACCTATTCCGCACCGCTGCGCGTAAAACTGCGCCTGGTGATCTACGAGCGCGAAGCGCCGGAAGGCACCGTAAAAGACATTAAAGAACAAGAAGTCTACATGGGCGAAATTCCGCTCATGACAGACAACGGTACCTTTGTTATCAACGGTACCGAACGTGTTATCGTTTCTCAGCTGCACCGTAGTCCTGGCGTCTTCTTTGACTCCGACAAAGGTAAAACCCACTCTTCGGGTAAAGTGCTGTATAACGCGCGTATCATCCCTTACCGTGGTTCCTGGCTGGACTTCGAATTCGATCCGAAGGACAACCTGTTCGTACGTATTGACCGTCGCCGTAAACTGCCTGCGACCATTATTCTGCGTGCACTGAACTACACCACTGAGCAGATCCTTGACCTGTTCTTTGAGAAAGTTGTTTTCGAAATTCGTGACAACAAGCTGCAGATGGAACTGGTGCCGGAACGCCTGCGTGGTGAAACCGCCTCCTTTGACATCGAAGCTAACGGCAAAGTCTACGTCGAAAAAGGCCGTCGCATCACTGCGCGCCACATTCGCCAGCTGGAAAAAGACGATATCAAACATATCGAAGTTCCGGTTGAATACATTGCTGGTAAAGTTGCGGCTAAAGACTACGTTGACGAATCTACTGGCGAGCTGATCTGCGCAGCTAACATGGAGCTGAGTCTGGATCTGCTGGCTAAGCTGAGCCAGTCTGGCCACAAGCGTATCGAAACGCTGTTCACCAACGATCTGGACCACGGTCCGTACATTTCTGAAACTGTACGTGTCGACCCAACCAACGATCGTCTGAGCGCGCTGGTAGAAATCTACCGCATGATGCGCCCTGGTGAGCCGCCGACGCGTGAAGCTGCTGAAAGCCTGTTCGAGAACCTGTTCTTCTCCGAAGACCGCTATGACCTGTCTGCGGTTGGTCGTATGAAGTTCAACCGTTCTCTGCTGCGCGACGAAATCGAAGGTTCCGGTATCCTGAGCAAAGATGACATCATCGAAGTGATGAAGAAGCTCATCGATATCCGTAACGGTAAAGGCGAAGTCGATGATATCGACCACCTCGGTAACCGTCGTATCCGTTCCGTAGGCGAAATGGCGGAAAACCAGTTCCGCGTTGGCCTGGTACGTGTTGAGCGTGCGGTGAAAGAGCGTCTGTCTCTGGGCGATCTGGATACCCTGATGCCTCAGGATATGATCAACGCTAAGCCGATTTCTGCAGCAGTGAAAGAGTTCTTTGGTTCCAGCCAGCTGTCTCAGTTTATGGACCAGAACAACCCGCTGTCTGAGATTACGCACAAACGTCGTATCTCTGCACTCGGCCCAGGCGGTTTGACTCGTGAACGCGCAGGCTTCGAAGTTCGAGACGTACACCCGACTCACTACGGTCGCGTATGTCCAATCGAAACGCCTGAAGGTCCGAACATCGGTCTGATCAACTCCTTGTCCGTGTACGCACAGACTAACGAATACGGCTTCCTCGAGACTCCGTACCGTAAAGTGACCGACGGTGTTGTAACTGACGAAATTCATTACCTGTCTGCTATCGAAGAAGGCAACTACGTTATCGCTCAGGCGAACTCCAACCTGGATGACGAAGGCCACTTTGTAGAAGATCTGGTTACCTGCCGTAGCAAAGGCGAATCCAGCTTGTTCAGCCGTGACCAGGTTGACTACATGGACGTATCCACCCAGCAGGTGGTATCCGTCGGTGCGTCCCTGATCCCGTTCCTGGAACACGATGACGCCAACCGTGCATTGATGGGTGCGAACATGCAACGTCAGGCGGTTCCGACTCTGCGTGCTGATAAGCCGCTGGTTGGTACCGGTATGGAACGTGCTGTTGCCGTCGACTCCGGTGTTACCGCAGTTGCTAAACGTGGCGGTACCGTCCAGTACGTGGATGCTTCCCGTATCGTTATCAAAGTTAACGAAGACGAGATGTACCCGGGCGAAGCAGGTATCGACATTTATAACCTGACCAAATACACCCGTTCTAACCAGAACACCTGTATCAACCAGATGCCTTGCGTATCTCTGGGCGAACCGGTTGAACGTGGTGATGTGCTGGCAGACGGTCCGTCCACCGACCTCGGTGAACTGGCGCTCGGTCAGAACATGCGCGTGGCATTCATGCCATGGAATGGTTACAACTTCGAAGACTCCATCCTCGTATCTGAGCGTGTTGTCCAGGAAGACCGTTTCACCACCATCCACATTCAGGAACTGGCATGTGTGTCCCGTGACACCAAGCTGGGGCCGGAAGAGATCACCGCTGACATCCCGAACGTGGGTGAAGCTGCGCTCTCCAAACTGGATGAATCCGGTATCGTTTATATCGGCGCGGAAGTAACCGGTGGCGACATTCTGGTTGGTAAGGTAACGCCGAAAGGTGAAACCCAGCTGACGCCAGAAGAGAAGCTGCTGCGTGCGATCTTCGGTGAGAAAGCGTCTGACGTTAAAGACTCTTCTCTGCGCGTGCCAAACGGTGTTTCCGGTACAATTATCGACGTTCAGGTCTTTACTCGCGATGGCGTAGAAAAAGACAAACGTGCGCTGGAAATCGAAGAGATGCAGCTGAAGCAGGCGAAAAAAGACCTGTCTGAAGAACTGCAAATCCTCGAAGCTGGCCTGTTCAGCCGTATCTACGCTGTGCTGGTTTCCGGTGGTGTTGAAGCTGAGAAGCTCGACAAACTGCCGCGCGATCGCTGGTTAGAACTCGGCCTGACCGACGAAGAGAAACAAAATCAGCTGGAACAACTGGCTGAGCAGTACGACGAACTGAAACACGAGTTCGAGAAAAAACTCGAAGCGAAACGCCGTAAAATCACTCAGGGCGACGATCTGGCACCGGGCGTGCTGAAGATTGTTAAGGTTTATCTGGCGGTTAAACGTCGGATCCAGCCTGGTGATAAGATGGCAGGTCGTCACGGTAACAAAGGTGTAATCTCTAAGATCAACCCGATCGAAGATATGCCACACGATGCTAACGGTACGCCGGTAGATATCGTGCTGAACCCGCTGGGCGTACCATCGCGTATGAACATCGGTCAGATCCTTGAAACCCACCTGGGTATGGCTGCGAAAGGTATCGGCGATAAGATCAACGCCATGCTGAAACAGCAGCAGGAAGTCGCGAAACTGCGCGAATTCATCCAGCGTGCTTACGATCTGGGTTCAGATGTTCGTCAGAAAGTTGACCTGAATACCTTCAGCGATGAAGAAGTTCTGCGTCTGGCTGAAAACCTGAAAAAAGGTATGCCGATCGCAACGCCGGTGTTCGACGGTGCGAAAGAGTCTGAAATCAAGGAACTGTTACAGCTGGGTGGCCTGCCGACTTCCGGTCAGATCACACTGTTCGACGGTCGTACCGGTGAGCAGTTCGAGCGCCAGGTTACCGTTGGCTACATGTACATGCTGAAACTGAACCACCTGGTTGATGACAAGATGCATGCGCGTTCTACCGGTTCTTACAGCCTGGTTACTCAGCAGCCGCTGGGTGGTAAGGCTCAGTTCGGTGGTCAGCGCTTCGGGGAGATGGAAGTGTGGGCGCTTGAAGCATACGGCGCGGCATACACCCTGCAGGAAATGCTCACCGTTAAGTCTGATGACGTGAACGGTCGTACTAAGATGTATAAAAACATCGTGGACGGCAACCATCAGATGGAACCAGGCATGCCGGAATCCTTCAACGTACTGTTGAAAGAGATTCGTTCGCTGGGTATCAACATCGAGCTGGAAGACGAGTAACTCTCGATCAAACAGGTCACTGGTGCTGGCGTAACAGCCAGCGCCAGATTGTGCTAACTCCGACGGGAGCAAATCCGTGAAAGATTTATTAAAGTTTCTGAAAGCGCAGACTAAAACCGAAGAGTTTGATGCGATCAAAATTGCTCTGGCCTCGCCAGACATGATCCGTTCATGGTCTTTCGGTGAAGTTAAGAAGCCGGAAACCATCAACTACCGTACGTTCAAACCTGAACGTGACGGCCTTTTCTGCGCCCGTATCTTTGGGCCGGTAAAAGACTATGAGTGCCTGTGCGGTAAGTACAAGCGCCTGAAACACCGTGGTGTGATCTGTGAGAAGTGCGGCGTTGAAGTGACCCAGACTAAAGTACGCCGTGAGCGTATGGGCCACATCGAGCTGGCGTCTCCGACCGCTCACATCTGGTTCCTGAAATCTCTGCCGTCCCGTATCGGTCTGCTGCTCGATATGCCGCTGCGCGATATCGAACGCGTACTGTACTTCGAATCTTATGTGGTTATCGAAGGCGGTATGACTAACCTGGAACGTCAACAGATCCTGACTGAAGAGCAGTATCTGGACGCGCTGGAAGAGTTCGGTGACGAATTCGACGCGAAGATGGGTGCGGAAGCAATCCAGGCCCTGTTGAAGAGCATGGATCTGGAGCAAGAGTGCGAAACTCTGCGCGAAGAGCTGAACGAAACCAACTCCGAAACCAAGCGTAAGAAGCTGACCAAACGTATCAAACTGCTGGAAGCATTCGTACAGTCTGGCAACAAGCCAGAGTGGATGATCCTGACCGTTCTGCCGGTTCTGCCGCCAGATCTGCGTCCGCTGGTTCCGCTGGATGGTGGTCGTTTCGCAACATCAGATTTGAACGATCTGTACCGTCGCGTGATCAACCGTAACAACCGTCTGAAACGTCTGCTGGATCTGGCTGCGCCGGACATCATCGTACGTAACGAAAAACGTATGCTGCAGGAAGCGGTTGACGCCCTGCTGGATAACGGTCGTCGTGGTCGTGCGATCACCGGTTCTAACAAACGTCCTCTGAAATCTTTGGCCGATATGATCAAAGGTAAACAGGGTCGTTTCCGTCAGAACCTGCTCGGTAAGCGTGTTGACTACTCCGGTCGTTCTGTAATCACCGTAGGTCCATACCTCCGTCTGCATCAGTGCGGTCTGCCGAAGAAAATGGCACTGGAACTGTTCAAACCGTTCATTTACGGCAAGCTGGAACTGCGTGGCCTGGCCACCACCATCAAAGCCGCTAAGAAAATGGTTGAGCGTGAAGAAGCTGTCGTTTGGGATATCCTGGACGAAGTTATCCGCGAACACCCGGTACTGCTGAACCGTGCACCAACCCTGCACCGTCTGGGTATCCAGGCATTTGAACCGGTACTGATCGAAGGTAAAGCTATCCAGCTGCACCCGCTGGTTTGTGCGGCATATAACGCCGACTTCGATGGTGACCAGATGGCTGTTCACGTACCGCTGACGCTGGAAGCCCAGCTCGAAGCGCGTGCGCTGATGATGTCTACCAACAACATCCTGTCTCCGGCGAACGGCGAACCTATCATCGTTCCGTCTCAGGACGTTGTATTGGGTCTGTACTACATGACCCGTGACTGTGTTAACGCCAAAGGCGAAGGCATGGTGCTGACTGGCCCGAAAGAAGCTGAGCGTATCTATCGCGCAGGTCTGGCCTCTCTGCATGCGCGCGTTAAAGTGCGTATCACTGAATACGAAAAAGATGAAAACGGCGAATTCGTTGCGCACACCAGCCTGAAAGACACGACCGTTGGTCGCGCCATTCTGTGGATGATCGTACCGAAAGGTCTGCCTTTCTCCATCGTCAACCAGGCGCTGGGCAAGAAAGCAATCTCCAAAATGCTGAACACCTGTTACCGCATTCTGGGCCTGAAGCCGACCGTTATCTTCGCTGACCAGACAATGTACACCGGCTTTGCTTATGCAGCGCGTTCAGGTGCATCTGTTGGTATTGATGACATGGTCATCCCAGAGAAGAAACACGAGATCATCTCTGAAGCGGAAGCTGAAGTTGCTGAGATCCAGGAGCAGTTCCAGTCTGGTCTGGTAACCGCGGGCGAACGCTATAACAAAGTTATCGATATCTGGGCTGCGGCGAACGATCGTGTATCCAAAGCGATGATGGATAACCTGCAAACCGAAACCGTGATTAACCGTGACGGCGTAGAAGAGCAGCAGGTTTCCTTCAACAGCATCTACATGATGGCCGACTCCGGTGCGCGTGGTTCTGCAGCACAGATTCGTCAGCTGGCCGGTATGCGTGGTCTGATGGCTAAGCCAGATGGCTCCATCATCGAAACGCCAATCACCGCGAACTTCCGTGAAGGTCTGAACGTACTCCAGTACTTCATCTCTACTCACGGTGCTCGTAAAGGTCTGGCGGATACCGCACTGAAAACAGCGAACTCCGGTTATCTGACCCGTCGTCTGGTTGACGTTGCGCAGGACTTGGTTGTTACTGAAGACGATTGCGGCACGCTGGAAGGTATCACCATGACCCCGGTTATCGAGGGTGGTGATGTTAAAGAACCGCTGCGCGATCGCGTTCTGGGTCGTGTGACTGCTGAAGACGTTCTGAAGCCGGGCACGGCGGATATTCTGGTTCCACGCAACACGCTGCTGCACGAACAGTGGTGTGACCTGCTGGAAGAGAATTCAGTTGACTCCGTCAAGGTCCGTTCCGTTGTATCCTGTGACACCGACTTTGGTGTATGTGCGCACTGTTACGGTCGTGACCTGGCGCGTGGCCACATCATCAATAAAGGTGAAGCAATCGGCGTTATCGCGGCACAGTCCATCGGTGAACCGGGTACACAGCTGACGATGCGTACATTCCACATCGGTGGTGCGGCATCTCGTGCGGCTGCTGAATCCAGCATCCAGGTGAAAAACAAAGGTAGCATCCGTCTGAGCAATGCGAAGTCGGTTGTTAACTCCAGCGGTAAACTGGTTATCACCTCACGTAACACCGAACTGAAACTGATCGACGAATTCGGCCGTACCAAAGAAAGCTATAAAGTGCCTTACGGCTCCGTTATGGCGAAAGGTGATGGCGAACAGGTTGCTGGCGGCGAAACCGTAGCGAACTGGGATCCGCACACCATGCCGGTTATCACCGAAGTGAGTGGTTTCGTCCGCTTCACTGACATGATCGACGGCCAGACCATTACTCGTCAGACCGACGAGCTGACCGGTCTGTCTTCTCTGGTGGTTCTGGATTCTGCAGAACGTACTGCGGGTGGTAAAGACCTGCGTCCGGCACTGAAAATTGTTGATGCTCAGGGCAACGACGTTCTGATCCCAGGCACCGATATGCCTGCTCAGTACTTCCTGCCGGGTAAAGCGATTGTTCAGCTGGAAGATGGCGTACAGATCAGTTCTGGTGACACCCTGGCGCGTGTTCCGCAGGAATCCGGCGGTACCAAGGATATCACCGGTGGTCTGCCGCGCGTTGCGGACCTGTTCGAAGCACGTCGTCCGAAAGAGCCGGCAATCCTGGCTGAAATCAGCGGCATCATTTCCTTTGGTAAAGAAACCAAAGGTAAACGTCGTCTGGTTATCACCCCGGTAGACGGTAGCGAGCCGTATGAAGAGATGATTCCGAAATGGCGTCAGCTCAACGTGTTCGAAGGTGAACGTGTAGAACGTGGTGACGTTGTTTCCGACGGTCCGGAAGCGCCGCACGACATCCTGCGTCTGCGTGGTGTGCATGCTGTAACTCGTTATATCGTTAACGAAGTTCAGGACGTATACCGTCTGCAGGGCGTTAAGATTAACGATAAGCACATCGAAGTTATCGTTCGTCAGATGCTGCGTAAAGCCACCATCGAAAGCGCTGGTAGCTCCGACTTCCTGGAAGGCGAGCAGGTTGAATACTCCCGCGTCAAGATTGCTAACCGCGATCTGGAAGCGAACGGCAAAGTGGGTGCAACATTCTCCCGCGATCTGCTGGGTATCACCAAAGCGTCTCTGGCAACCGAGTCCTTCATCTCTGCAGCATCGTTCCAGGAAACCACGCGTGTCCTGACCGAAGCCGCTGTTGCAGGTAAACGTGATGAACTGCGCGGTCTGAAAGAGAACGTTATCGTGGGTCGTCTGATCCCGGCGGGTACCGGTTATGCGTACCACCAGGATCGTATGCGCCGCCGCGCAGCGGGCGAACTGCCAGCTGCTCCGCAGGTGACTGCTGAAGATGCGTCTGCCAGCCTGGCAGAACTGCTGAACGCAGGCCTGGGCGGTTCTGACAACGATTAATCGTTGCTGACGCTAATAAAAAACCCGCTTCGGCGGGTTTTTTTATGTCGATGGATTTAAGATGTATTATGTTGATCGGATAAGGCATCAGCTGCCATCCGGCATGATGATGCCAGGCTTATGAGGCCTACGGCTTACGCCATCCGATCAGTTTACTGGCGGTAAGCGTCGATACAGTTCAATCATATCGCCTGCCAGATCCTGAATCACCATGGCATTCATCAGGTGGTCCTGCGAATGGACGGTGATGAGATTAACCGGTAGTTTGCCGGTACCTTCGTCAATTCCGATCAGCTGGGTCTGGATTTTATGCGCTTGTTTAACATACTCGCGTGATTCCATCATCGCGTGTTCTGCTCCGGCGAAATCACCTTTACGCGCCAGTTGCAACGCCGTCAGGGCTTGACTGCGCGCAGCTCCGGCGTTTACCAATAATTCCATGATGATCGTTTCTAACTCTTCCATGCCATCACTCCAGTAGTTTCAGCGCTTTGTCCAGTACCGCATCGCCTTTCATCATGCCGTAATCCATCATATCGATAACGGCGACTTTTTTTCCTAGCGGGTCGGCGAGCGCCTGCAGCTTGGCCTGTTCATACTTAACCTGTGGGCCGAGCAATACGATATCCGCAGTGGCGATATTCTCTTCAAACTCAGCCACCGGGACCGCTTTGATAGTGACGTCGACTCCTTTTTTCTGGGCGGCATCTTTCATCTTTTGCACCAGCATGCTGGTGGACATTCCGGCGGCACAGCATAAAACGATGTTTTTCATAAGCAGTCTCGATCAACATGTGTGGGGTGATAATTATCGCGAGCCAGCCGCAGCAACAACTGCTTTGCAACGATTGTGTGCAAGGCATCACAAAGAAAGTCACTTTTTCTGAAACCGGTTACAAAAAGAGGCTCAACCCTACGATCTGGCCCTGATTTGGCGATTGTTGACCCATTTATCATATGCAGGAATATATAATCACTGTTAATAAAGACATGTTATAAAAAACAGTATTGACAGCATTTTTTAAACCCGTATGTTAATACTTAACAGCGGAGAAATTGTAGTTTGCTGTTAACGTAGTAAGTGTTAGTAGAGCTTGATTGGGGGTTGCGATAAAGGCCACGAAGTATTTTTGTATGGGATAGTCGATGCTGAAAACGCTATTTATTCACCTCGGCAATGCTTTCAGGCCACGTAGTTGATATATCTAATCGCAAATAGTTAGTAAAACGCGACGATGTAACGCCATGATTTAATAGTAAATGTTTGCGGTTTCTGTTTTCTGGTTATCGCAAGGGAAATAAGGCAACGCATCAAAGAGTATATGTCGCGAGGGGAAGTGTACTTGTTTAGGTCACCAGCCTTGAGTTCTATTATCAAGCGGGTGGAATGTGTTTAACGGTAAATAGAGGACGGTTTTTAGTTAGTATCAATATCCAATATTATCTGTAGTAAACGTGTACATTTTAAAGTAGTACCATCAGCAGTATTAAATCGTTAAGTTTATTAATGTTAAATTTGAAGTGTGTAGTAACTTAAAGCCCTGACTGCAATGGTCAGGGCTTTTGTTCATTTTAGATCAAGTTGTTACCTGAAATGCTCAACCGCGATGGTGTAACATTTCGGCGCTAATCGATTATTAAATAAATTAATGCTTGCTTATTGATTAGAAGTAAGTCTACTATAGCGACATCGGTTTGATACACAGACCTTATGAAAGCAGTTTTAGTAAAGCAGTTCTCAGTTCAAGCGTTATCCTCAGATACTCTTCTTCATGAGCCTCCTCCCTAAGTGCCCCATAAGTTAATTTCTGCAAAACAGGCCATCTTCGCTGCTTAAGCGGCTCAAAAATATGAAAGGAAGTATCTATGTCTAACAAAATGACTGGTTTAGTAAAATGGTTTAACTCTGAGAAAGGCTTCGGCTTTATCACTCCTCAGGACGGTAGCAAGGACGTGTTTGTGCATTTCTCTGCTATCCAGAGTAACGATTTTAAAACATTAGACGAAGGTCAAAAAGTGGAGTTCTCTGTGGAGAATGGCGCTAAAGGCCCGTCTGCTGTTAACGTTGTCGCGCTGTAATCGCCGATAATTTCACTAATGCTTACGATAGCGATGAAGGCCAGAGCCTGAGCAGTTAAGTGACAGTGAAGAAAAACCCGCGAAAGCGGGTTTTTTCGTTTTATGCGATTGCTCCGGACTTACGGCATCTGCGAAGCGCGTCCCAGATAGCTGTCCCAGTCCTTCCACACGGGCTGTAACCCTTGCGCCATTAGTGCTTCAGCAACGGCTTCTGGGCGACGGGCGTCGTGTGGGGAGAACTGTTCCAGTTCAGGATGGTTATCGGCATAACCGCCGGGCTGTGTTTTTGAGAAGGCGCTGACGTTGTTGATCGCCAGCGGGATCACATGATCACGGAACCATGGCGATTCGCGGGTGGAGAGCGACAGCTCAATTTCTGGCGCCAGTAAACGAAACGCGCAAATGGTTTGGACCAACTGTCGCTCGTCCATGATCGATGCGGGTTCAACGCCACCGGTGCATGGGCGCAGGCGAGGGAAGGAGATGGAGTAGCGGCTCTGCCAGTAATGCTGCTGCATCCACAGCAGATGTTCAGCCACCATATAGCAATCGACCCGCCAGCTGTCGGACAAACCAATCAACGCGCCAAGACCGATTTTGTCGATCCCTGCGCGGCCCAGCCTGTCCGGCGTTTCCAGTCGCCAGAAGAAATCCTGCTTTTTCCCCTTCAGATGGTGGCGAGCGTAAATCGCCTCATGATAGCTCTCCTGATACACCATCACGCCATCCAGTCCCAGCATCTTCAGCTCCGCATATTCAGCCTCTGACAGCGGCTGAACTTCCATCTGCAACGAGGCAAACTGGCGGCGAATGGTGGGCAAATGGCGACGAAAGTAATCCATTCCGACTTTTGTCTGATGTTCACCGGTGACCAACAACAGATGCTCAAAACCCAGCTCACGGATAGCGGTACACTCTCGTTTTATCTCATCTTCGTCCAGCGTTTTGCGTTTGATACGGTTGCTCATGGAAAAGCCGCAGTAGGTGCAGTCGTTGGCGCAAAGATTCGAGAGATACAGCGGCACATAAAAGCTGACCGTGTTGCCGAAGCGCTGCCGGGTCAGGCGCTGCGCTCGCTGTGCCAACGGCTCCAGAAAGTCGGCGGCGGCAGGGGAGAGCAACGCCATCAGATCGTCGCGACTAAGCTGTGAAGCGTTGAGGGCGTGCTCCACGTCAGCGGCGGTTTTACCGTTGATACGCAGGCGGATATCATCCCAGTCAAGCTGGCGCCAGCGGTCGCTGAACGTTTTCATACGAAGGCCTCCAGGAATCCGGTTAACGGGCTGGTGGCGCTTGCCTGTGAACTTTTGCTTCCTGGTACCGCCTGGCGCGCCAGAAGGCCCGCTTCAACCGCCAGACGGAAGGCGGTAGCCATCGTGACCGGGCAGGCGGCCACGGCGATTGCCGTGTTGACCAGCACTGCGTCGGCACCCATTTCCAGCGCCTGTGTGGCGTGGCTGGGGACGCCGATACCCGCATCAACCACCACCGGTACGGTTGCCTGTTGGATAATAATCTCCAGCATCGCTTTCGTTTCCAGTCCCTGATTAGAACCGATGGGCGCGCCGAGCGGCATTACCGCCGCGCAGCCGACCTCTTCCAGCCGCTTACACAGCACCGGATCCGCGCCGCAGTAGGGCAGCACCACAAAGCCCAGTTTCACCAATGCTTCCGCGGCTTTTAACGTTTCAATCGGATCCGGCAATAGCCAGCGGGCGTCCGGGTGGATTTCTAATTTTAGCCAGTTTGTGCCCAGCGCTTCACGCGCCAGCTGGGCGGCGAAAATAGCCTCTTCCGCGGTTTTCGCCCCAGAGGTGTTAGGCAGTAGCGTCACCCCCGCGTCGATAAGTGGGGCCAGAATGGCATCGTTGTGCTGGCGCAAATCCACGCGCTTCATCGCCAGCGTCACCAGTTGGCTGCCGGAGGCGCGAATCGCCTCGACCATAAGCTGCGACGAAGCAAATTTTCCGGTGCCGGTGAACAGATGTGAATCAAACGTTTTGTCGGCAATACGTAACATATCAACCCCCTGCAATAACCTGAAAAAGCAGGATCTGGTCGCCTTCCTGCACGATTTGCTGCTCCCACTGCTCGCGCGGTAGGATCTGCTGATTGAGCGCCAGCGCCGCTCCCGATTTAAGTTGATTTAGCGCAGTGAGCAGCCCGCTGACGGTTTGTCCCTCGGCGCACTGCATCGGCTCATCATTGAACTGAATCTGCATGTTGTCCTCCGCAGACCGGGCAGCCGCTGGCACGACGCAGCGCGAGGCTGCGCCACTGGCTGGTTTTACCGTCGAACAGGCGTAGCTCTCCATTGGGAGTTTCAATGCCGCTGAGTAATTTAATCGCCTCCAGCGCCTGCAAGGTGCCCATCACGCCCACAACCGGGCCGACGATGCCGGCGGTGCGGCAGTTGCGTTCCGGCTCTACATCATCCGGCCACAGGCAACGGTAACAGCCTTGTTCCCACGGTGGCGTCAGTACCATTAGCTGGCCGCCAAAGCCCACAGCGCTGGCGGTGATGAGCGGAGTGTTGAGCATCACGCAGGCGGCGTTAATTTCCTGGCGCGTCGCCATGTTATCGGTACAGTCGAGCACCACGTCGGCACGCGCTACCGCATGCCGGAGCGCCTCACCGGTCAGCCGCTGCTCAAGGACGATCAGCTCGCTGTCTGGATTAAGGCGTGCCAGATGTCGCTTTGCCGCCTGTGCTTTCGGGCGGGCGATATCATCGGTGGTGAACAATATTTGCCGCTGCAGGTTGCTCAGATGAACGTCATCATCGTCCGCCAACGTCAGCGTGCCGACGCCCGCTCCCGCCAGATACAGTGCCGCAGGCGAGCCGAGCCCACCTAAGCCGACGATCAGCCCATGGCTATCGAGCAGCTTTTGTTGGCCCTCAATGGCAATGTCGCCGAGCAGGATCTGGCGGCTGTAGCGCATAAAATCGCGGTCATTCATCGCCGGCTCCCGCAATGTCCAGTAGCTGCGCCGTGGCTGCCTGCCAGTCTGCGGCGTGGGTTATGGCGCTGACCACGGCAATGCTGCCAACGCCGGTCGCCAGCACCGCTGGGGCGCGCTCAAGGCTGATGCCGCCGATAGCGACAGTGGGGTAATCCGCCAGTCGTTTACTATGGCTTGCCAGCTGCGTGAGACCCTGCGGGGCCGACGGCATCTGCTTGGTTTGCGTCGGGAAGACATGACCCAGCGCGATATAAGAAGGCTTAGCAGCCAGCGCTACGTCTATCTCCATATCATCGTGAGTGGAAACACCCAGGCGTAGCCCCGCCGCCTGAATCACCTTCAGGTCGGTGGTTTCGAGGTCTTCCTGGCCCAGATGCACGCCGTACGCGTTGTGCTTAATTGCCAGACTCCAGTAGTCGTTGATAAACAGGCGAGCATCATAGCGACGCCCCAACTCTATGGCGGCAATGACGTCGGCTTCGACCTCTTCATCACGTTTATCTTTAATGCGCAGTTGAATCGTGCGCACACCTGCCTGCAGCAAGCGTTCAATCCATTCAACGCTGTCTACCACCGGGTAAAGCCCGAGGCGGAACGGCACGGTCGGGAAATCAGGCTGGTACATCACGCCTCCTCTTTTTTGAGGTAGATTTCGCCGCCTTTGGCGCGGAAGTTCTCCGACATATCCGCCATTCCGATTTCAATGGTTTGTGCGGCGGCGTAGTCGCGGACCTCCTGGCTGATTTTCATCGAGCAGAACTTCGGCCCGCACATGGAGCAGAAGTGGGCAACCTTGCCGGACTCCTGTGGCAGGGTTTCATCGTGATAGGCGCGGGCGGTGAATGGGTCGAGTGCGAGGTTAAACTGGTCTTCCCAGCGGAATTCGAAGCGCGCTTTCGACATGGCGTTATCGCGGATCTGCGCTCCCGGATGGCCTTTGGCTAAATCAGCGGCATGGGCGGCAATCTTGTAGGTAATCAGCCCTTGCTTCACGTCTTCTTTGTTCGGCAGGCCAAGGTGCTCTTTTGGCGTGACGTAGCACAGCATTGCACAGCCAAACCAGCCGATCATCGCCGCACCAATGCCGGAGGTGAAGTGGTCATAGCCCGGCGCGATATCTGTCGTCAACGGCCCTAAGGTGTAGAACGGCGCTTCATGGCAGTGCTCCAGCTCTTCGGTCATGTTGCGCTGGATCATATGCATCGGCACATGACCCGGGCCTTCAATCATCACCTGCACGTCGTATTCCCAGGCGATTTTGGTCAGTTCGCCCAGCGTATGCAGCTCGGAGAACTGCGCCTCGTCGTTGGCATCCTGAATCGAGCCTGGACGCAGGCCGTCGCCGAGAGAGAGCGAAACGTCATAGGCGGCACAGATTTCGCAAATCTCGCGGAAATGTTCAAACAGGAAGTTCTCTTTGTGATGAGAGAGACACCATTTCGCCATGATCGAACCGCCGCGCGAGACAATTCCTGTCAGGCGTTTGGCGGTCATCGGCACGTAGCGTAGCAGTACGCCCGCGTGAATGGTGAAGTAGTCGACGCCCTGTTCGGCTTGTTCGAGCAGCGTGTCGCGGAAGGCTTCCCAGGTGAGATCTTCGGCGATCCCGTTAACCTTCTCCAGCGCCTGGTAGATCGGTACGGTACCGATCGGCACCGGGCTGTTACGCAGGATCCACTCGCGGGTTTCGTGAATATAGCGGCCGGTAGAGAGGTCCATCACCGTATCTGCGCCCCAGCGGGTCGACCACACCAGCTTCTCTACCTCTTCTTCAATGGAGGAGGTCACCGCCGAGTTACCGATGTTGGCGTTCACCTTCACCAGGAAGTTGCGGCCGATGATCATCGGCTCGGATTCCGGGTGGTTGATGTTGGCAGGAATAATCGCGCGGCCCGCAGCGACTTCATCACGCACGAATTCCGGGGTGATGTTTTCCGGCAGGCGAGCGCCAAAGTTCATCCCTGGATGCTGATGGCGTAGCACTTCACTACGAATGCGCTCGCGGCCCATGTTTTCACGGATGGCGATAAATTCCATCTCCGGGGTAACCATCCCCTGACGGGCATAGTGCAACTGGGTAACGCGCTTGCCGGCTTTGGCGCGTTTTGGCGTCAGCAGGCCGCTGAAACGCAGCTCGTCCAGGCCATCGTCGGCCAGACGTTCTTTGGTATAAGCGGAGCTACGGTCGTCTAATTCTTCGCTATCATTACGCGCCGCAATCCACGGCTGGCGCAGTTTCGCCAGACCCTGCTGAACGTTAATCGCCACATCAGGATCGCCGTACGGCCCGGAGGTGTCGTACACCGGCACGGCTTCGTTCTCTTCAAACTGCGGGTTGTCTTTCGTACCACCAATCAGCGTAGGACTTAGCTGGATTTCGCGCATCGGGATGCGAATATCCGCCTGCGAACCGGTGATGTAGATACGTTTTGAGTTAGGAAAGGCGGTACCTTCCAGCGTGTCGATAAAGTGTTGGGCTTGGGCGCGCTGTTCGCGGCGTGATGGTTTAGTAGTGGCAGACATAGCTCATTCCAAATAAAAGTAAGGATATGGCTTGTCAGACGACGGATGAAGCAAGAGAGACGAACGCCAAAGGGCGATACGGTTGTAGATTGACTCTTGTTCCCTTCGCAGGTTTTAACCTGATCAGGTTCCGCGGATCCCGAATTAACGGTCTCAGCCTTTTCCACTCATGCTGCTGTGGAAAATAAGCACTCCGACAAGAAGTAACCTCAAAAAGAGGTAATGAATGTAAATTACGCGTTAATGTCGCAAATCTCAAGCAGGACGTTTGATCATGCCACTCTCGTGCATCGCATCAAAAACCAGCATGATCAGCTTATCTTCCAGCACGAACCGGGCTTCCAGCGCCTCGCCGATATCCGATAAGGCCTGTTGAAATTCAAGGAAGTTATCGTGATCAATGGCGGTCTCCAGACTGGTATCATAGTAGTCCATGATCAGTTGCGTATTGGCTTCCAGGAGCGGCCAAATTTTTGTGGCTTTTAAAAGCTGCCCGTTCCCTTCCAATTTATGGAGAATACGTTCATAAATACTGAAGTGTCCGGTGGAAAGGTAATCGACCAGGCTCTGGCAAAAATCATCCAGCGCCTTTTCATTGAGCCGCATGTACGATTCTTTGCCAGGCTTAATGCCAACCAGATTGTAGTAAGCCACGAGCAGGTGCTTACGTACATGTAGCCAGCGATCAACCAGTTTGTTACTTCCTCCGACGTGCTCCGTCAGGCTTTCCAGCTGGTTTAGCATGATTGACTCCGCAAGATGGTGTTTAGGAACGGCTCACCCGTAAATGTAAAAATAATGTAAACAACATGCCTGTGAAGCAAAGGTTGCGCAAGAGATATGGATCGTATAATTGAAAAATTAGATAGCGGCTGGTGGATTGTCAGTCATGAGCAAAAGTTATGGTTGCCTCATGGCGAACTGCCTTACGGCGACGCAGCAAGTTTTGATCTGACTGGGCAGCGTGCACTTCCTATAGGCGAATGGGAAGGGGAGACGGTCTGGCTGGTGCAGCAGCAGCGTCGGCACGATATGGGGTCTGTGCGCCAGGTCATTGACCAGGATGTTGGCCTGTTTCAACTGGCCGGACGCGGCGTACAACTGGCCGAGTTCTACCGCTCACATAAATTCTGCGGTTACTGCGGTCATCCCATGCACCCGAGTAAAACGGAATGGGCGATGCTGTGTAGCCACTGTCGAGAACGCTACTACCCGCAAATTGCCCCCTGCATTATCGTCGCTATTCGCCGTGACGACGCTATCCTGCTTGCCCAACATGTTCGCCATCGTAACGGCGTGCATACCGTGCTGGCGGGTTTTGTCGAAGTGGGCGAGACCCTCGAGCAGGCGGTGGCGCGCGAAGTCATGGAAGAGAGCGGCATTAAGGTAAAAAACCTGCGCTACGTCACTTCTCAGCCGTGGCCGTTCCCACAGTCTTTGATGACCGCATTTATGGCGGAGTATGATAGCGGCGAAATTGTTATTGACCCGAAGGAACTGCTGGAAGCGAACTGGTATCGCTACGACGATTTACCGCTCCTGCCCCCGCCGGGCACCGTCGCGCGTCGATTGATTGAAGATACTGTCGCCCTCTGTCGGGCAGAGTATGAGTGACACACATGTTACACTGGCGTGAAATAGCTCAAGGAATGGAAAAATGACCGAACTGAAGAACGATCGTTATCTGCGTGCGCTGCTGCGCCAGCCCGTTGATGTCACTCCGGTATGGATGATGCGCCAGGCGGGCCGCTATCTACCGGAATATAAAGCCACGCGCGCCGAAGCGGGCGATTTTATGGCGCTGTGCAAAAATGCCGAGCTGGCCTGCGAAGTCACGCTGCAGCCGCTGCGTCGCTATAAGCTTGATGCGGCGATCCTCTTTTCGGATATCCTGACGATTCCCGATGCGATGGGACTTGGGCTGTATTTTGAAGCCGGAGAGGGCCCACGCTTTACCTCTCCGATCGCCAGCAAGGCTGACGTCGACAAACTGCCGATCCCGGACCCGGAAGATGAGCTGGGGTATGTGATGAATGCGGTGCGCACTATCCGCCGTGAACTGAAAGGCGAAGTGCCGCTGATCGGCTTCTCCGGTAGCCCGTGGACACTGGCGACCTATATGGTCGAAGGCGGCAGTAGTAAGGCCTTCACCGTGATTAAAAAGATGATGTACGCCGATCCAAAGGCGCTGCATCTGCTGCTTGATAAGCTGGCGAAGAGCGTCACTCTGTACCTGAACGCGCAGATCAAAGCGGGCGCGCAGTCGGTAATGATTTTCGACACCTGGGGCGGTGTGCTGACCGGTCGCGACTATCAGCAGTTCTCCCTGTACTACATGCACAAAATCGTCGACGGCCTGATGCGCGAGAACGAAGGTCGTCGCGTACCGGTGACGCTGTTCACTAAAGGCGGTGGTCAGTGGCTGGAAGCGATGGCGGAAACCGGCTGTGATGCGTTAGGTCTGGACTGGACCACTGACATTGCCGATGCGCGTCGTCGTGTAGGTCATAAAGTGGCACTGCAGGGCAATATGGATCCGTCCATGCTGTATGCGCCGCCAGCCCGCATCGAAGAAGAGGTGGCGACGATTCTGGCCGGTTTTGGTCAGGGTGAAGGCCATGTCTTTAACCTGGGCCACGGCATTCATCAGGATGTCCCGCCAGAGCATGCGGGTGTCTTTGTGGAGGCGGTACATCGGTTGTCTGAACAGTACCACCGCTAAGGAGTCATTATGGATCTTGCGTCATTACGCGCGCAGCAGCTTGAACTGGCCTCCTCAGTGATCCGCGAGGATCGCCTGAGGAGCGATCCGCCGGATCTGATCGGCGGGGCGGACGTTGGGTTCGAGCAGGGGGGCGAAGTGACGCGAGCCGCGATGGTCTTACTGAAGTACCCCTCGCTGGAACTGGTTGAATACACGGTGGCGCGAATCGCCACCACCATGCCCTACATTCCTGGCTTTCTCTCCTTTCGCGAAACACCCGCGCTGATGGCCGCCTGGCAGCAGCTTTCGCACAAGCCTGATCTGCTGTTCGTTGACGGTCACGGGATCTCTCACCCTCGCCGTCTGGGCGTGGCCAGCCATTTTGGCCTGCTGGTGGATGTCCCGACGATTGGCGTGGCGAAAAAACGGTTGTGCGGCAAGTTTGAGCCGCTCGCCGCCGAACCCGGAGCGTTAGCGCCGTTGTTGGATAAAGGCGAACAGCTGGCATGGGTTTGGCGCAGCAAAGCACGCTGTAACCCGCTGTTTATCTCTACGGGTCATCGCGTGAGCCAGGACAGCGCGTTAGCGTGGGTACAACGCTGTATGAACGGCTATCGTCTGCCGGAACCAACACGCTGGGCAGATGCGGTGGCATCCGAACGCCCTGCTTTTACGCGGCTTGCAGCAAAAACGCCCCATATCGGGTAAACTGCCGCTAATTTCCGTATTTGAGAACTCATCATGTTACAAAATCCGATTCACCTGCGTCTGGAGAAGCTGGAAAGCTGGCAGCACGTCACGTTTATGGCCTGTCTGTGCGAACGCATGTACCCCAACTACGCCATGTTCTGTAAGCAAACCGAATTTGGCGATGGACAAATTTACCGCCGAATTCTGGATTTGATTTGGGAAGCGCTGACGGTTAAAGACGCGAAAATCAATTTCGATAGCCAGTTGGAAAAATTTGAAGAGGCTATTCCTTCAGCAGACGATTACGATCTGTACGGCGTTTATCCGGCGATTGATGCCTGTGTGGCATTAAGCGAACTGATGCATTCGCGTCTTAGCGGTGAAACGCTGGAACATGCAATTGAGGTTAGTAAGGCTTCGATTACGACGGTTGCGATGCTGGAAATGACCCAGGCTGGTCGCGAAATGACCGATGAAGAGCTCAAAGAGAACCCGGCCGTTGAGCAAGAATGGGATATTCAGTGGGAAATTTTCCGACTTTTAGCCGACTGTGAAGAACGCGATATTGAGCTGATAAAAGGGCTTCGTGCAGACCTGCGCGAGGCTGGCGAGAGCAATATTGGTATAAATTTTCAGCAATGACACCATAAAACGTGATTTAACGCCTGATTTGTCGTGCCTGAAGGCTTCCCATCCGCCCCCGGTCTGGTCTACATTTGGGGGGCGAAAAAAAGTGGCTATCGGTGCGTGTATGCAGGAGAGTGCTTTTCTGGCATTTCCGTCGCACTCGATGCTTAGCAAGCGATAAACACATTGTAAGGATAACTTATGAACAAGACTCAACTGATTGATGTAATTGCAGACAAAGCAGAACTGTCTAAAACACAGGCTAAAGCTGCTCTGGAATCCACTCTGGCTGCTATTACTGAGTCTCTGAAAGAAGGCGATGCTGTACAACTGGTTGGTTTCGGTACCTTCAAAGTGAACCACCGTGCTGAGCGCACTGGCCGCAACCCGCAGACCGGTAAAGAAATCAAAATTGCCGCAGCTAACGTACCGGCATTTGTTTCTGGTAAAGCACTGAAAGACGCGGTTAAGTAATTCGCGTGGCAGTGAACAGTTTTATCGAAGGGGCGGTTTCGCCCCTTTTGTCCATCTGGCGTCATTCGCTTTGGCTTTCAGGTGTGCTGTTACTGTCTGCCTGTAGTCGCCACTCTGAGCTTCCTCCGTTCACGGCCAGCGGCTATGTTGGCGATCAGGGGGCGGTACGCATTTGGCGTAAAGATTCCAGCGACGATGTTCACTTGCTCTCGGTATTTAGTCCGTGGCGTAAAGGCGATACCACCACCAGTGAATACCGCTGGCAGGGTGATTCGCTCTCGCTGATAGAACTCAACACTTACAGTCAACCACCGGAACATGTCCGTATACGCTTCGATGACCGGGGCGAACTGAGTTTCATGCAGCGTGAAGTCGATGGGCAAAAGCAGCAGCTTTCCAGCGATCAAATTGCGCTTTACCGCTATCGTGCCGATCAAATCCGCCAGACCAGCGATGCGTTGCGTCAGGGACGGGTGATATTGCGTCAGGGACGCTGGCATGCGAATAACACAGTCACGACCTGTGAAGGTGAAACACTGAAGCCCGATCTGGAATCGTGGGCGATAAACCACATTGAGCGCCGCCAGAGCCATTCATCTGTAGAAGTGAGTGTGGCATGGCTGGAAGCGCCCGAAGGGTCGCAGCTACTGCTGGTCGCTAATGAAGATTTTTGTCACTGGCAGCCTACTGCCAAAACCTTCTGAAAACCTGATGCCAGGACATCGGGCCAGATAAGGTGAGGCCGCCATCCGGCAAAAAACGTTTACCAGTGGCCCATTCCCATATGGCCGCCGCGATGGTTACCGCCACCGCCGCACCCGCCGTAGCCCATTCCCGCTCCGCGAGGTACGCCTGCCTGGGCCATTGCGACATCGCGTTTAACGCGCTGCTCATCCAGTGACTGATTCAACGCCTCCATCTCTTTTGCCACGGCATTAATTTTTGCAGTGTCCGGCGAGCTGGCTGTTAGCAACGCGTTGTACTCATAACGTTTAGAGGTCAGCTGTTGGCGCAAGGCGTTGGTCTGCGAGTAGTAATCATCATAGATTTTCTGCGCGGTAGCCTGCTGCTCAGTGGTCATTGGCGTACCGCCTCGTTGCTGCATTCCATCACCATATCCCCAGTGATTCTGCGCCAGCGCCGGGGTAGAGCCCAACGCGATAAGAGAGAGTGCAATCAGCGCCAGTTTGTTGTTCCGTTTCATGGGTCGTTCTCCTGTTGGTTAGATTACATTTCCTTTTGCATCTTCCGTGCCAAAGCGGCAATCCCGGTCCCGCGGGCGTTGTAGTCGTGGTCTTTACAGGGCGACGAGTAAAAATGACTCGCCAGAACGCGCCGGCGGGTCATTTTTACCCGCTACTTTCAGCGGTTTGTGTCTGAGGGCAGGGTTATCACGGAGAAAAAATGGCATGATTTCTGCTGTATACCTGCAACGATGAAAGGAACAGGTGGGATAAAGGGAGAGCGTATGCGTCTTTATAAGGACACGGCGGCCAAGTGGTTGAGCCGACTCTTGCTGGCGGCAATCCTGATTTTGGTCGGTTGGTTTTCGATTATGACCATTCGGGACTATGGGCGGGAAAGCGGTGCCGCGCGGCAAACGCTACTGGAAAAAGGCAGCGTGCTCATCCGCGCTCTGGAGTCTGGTACACGCGTAGGTATGGGGATGCGCATGCATCATGCTCAACAGCAGACGCTGCTGGAGGAAATGGCCGTACAACCAGGCGTGCTATGGTTTGCCGTCGTTGACGATCATGGCGTCATTATTACTCACAGCAATTCCGCGATGGTCGGTAAAACGCTCTATTCACCGGATGTCCTGCGGCAACTAAGCCCCGGGGAACAGGAAAGCTGGCGGAATATTGACATGCCTACGGGGGACGGTGAAAAAACACCGGTCCTGGAAATTTATCGTCAGTTTCAGCCGATGTATGGTCCAGGACGTCATGGCATGGCGCGCTGTGCCAGCAATGACGGACAGCTTATCCCCCCCGCACAAACCATATTTATCGCTTTTGATGCCAGCGATCTGGCTGCGACTCAGGCAAGAGAGTGGCGTAACACCCTGATCGTCCTGTCTGCGCTGGCGGCCGTGCTGCTGGCCACTGTGCTGACGTTCTTCTGGTATCAGCGCTATCAGCGCTCGTACAAAGAACTGCAGGATGCGATGAAGCGTAAAGAAAAACTGATGGCGCTCGGGCATTTGGCGGCCGGGGTCGCGCATGAGATTCGAAACCCGCTTTCATCGATCAAAGGTTTAGCGAAGTATTTTGCCGAACGAACTCCGGCTGGTGGTGAGTCGCATGAGCTGGCGCAGGTGATGGCGAAAGAGGCGGACCGTTTAAATCGGGTGGTGAGCGAGCTGCTGGAGCTGGTGAAACCTGCGCATCTGACGCTGCAACAGGTGGATCTCAATGAGGTCATCACCCACTCATTAAACCTGGTGAGTCAGGATGCGGCAAGCCGGGAAATCCAGCTACGTTTTTCGGCCAGTTCCACGCTGCCCGCTATTCAGGCCGATCCCGACCGACTGACTCAGGTTCTGTTGAATCTGTATCTGAACGCCATTCATGCGATTGGTCGTCAGGGCACGATTACGGTTGAAGCGAGTGAAAGCAGCGGCGATCGCGTTAAAATCGTGGTTATTGATAGCGGGAAAGGGATTGCAGCGGAACAGCTGGAGGCCATTTTTACGCCTTACTTCACGACTAAAGCGGATGGAACCGGCCTTGGGCTGGCGGTAGTGCAGAACATAATTGAACAGCACGGTGGCACCATTCATGTGGCAAGTGTTGAGGGCATAGGCGCAACCTTTACCCTCTGGCTGCCGACCAACGCGAAACAACAGGATTAACAAGGATGACGCGCGGAAAAATCAATATTCTGGTGGTAGATGACGATATCAGCCACTGCACCATTTTACAGGCGCTGCTGCGCGGCTGGGGTTATGAGGTCGCGCTGGCCTATAGCGGGCAAGCGGCACTGGAACAGGTGCGTGAACGCGTATTTGATTTAGTGCTGTGCGATGTGCGTATGGCGGAGATGGACGGCATCGCAACGCTGAAAGAGATTAAAGCGCTGAATTCGGCGATTCCGGTATTGATCATGACGGCGTTCTCCAGCGTGGAGACCGCCGTTGAGGCGCTGAAAACCGGGGCGCTGGACTACTTAATCAAGCCGCTGGATTTTGATCGCCTGCAGGAGACGCTGGAAAAGGCGTTGGCGCATACGCGGGAAACGGGCGCTGAACTGCCGTCGGGGTCGGCTGCGCAGTTTGGCATGATTGGCAGCAGTCCTGCGATGCAGCAGTTGATCAATGAAATCGCGATGGTTGCACCCTCGGATGCAACGGTGCTCATTCACGGAGACTCCGGTACGGGGAAAGAGCTGGTGGCCCGGGCGCTGCATGCCAGCAGTGCCCGCTGTGATAAACCGCTGGTGACGCTGAACTGTGCGTCGCTTAATGAATCGCTGCTGGAGTCCGAACTTTTTGGTCATGAGAAAGGCGCGTTTACCGGTGCGGATAAGCGGCGGGAAGGGCGCTTTGTGGAAGCCGAAGGCGGCACGTTATTTCTTGATGAAATTGGCGATATCTCACCGCTAATGCAGGTGCGTCTGCTGCGGGCAATCCAGGAGCGAGAAGTGCAACGGGTTGGCAGCAACCAGACTATTGCGGTTGATGTCCGGCTGATCGCCGCCACACATCGCGATCTGGCGGAGGAAGTTAACGCCGGGCACTTTCGTCAGGATCTCTACTATCGCCTGAACGTCATTACTATTGAAATGCCAGCGCTGTGCCAGCGTCGGGAAGATATTCCTCTGCTGGCCGAACATTTTCTCCAGCGTTTTGCCACACGTAATCGAAAAGCGGTGAAAGGCTTTACTCCGCAGGCGATGGATCTGCTGATCCACTATGACTGGCCGGGCAATATTCGTGAGCTGGAAAATGCGATTGAGCGTTCGGTGGTGCTGCTAACGGGGGAATATATTTCCGAACGCGAGCTGCCGATGGCGATTGCCGCGACACCGATAAAAACGGAATACAGTGGCGAGATCCAACCGCTGGTGGATGTCGAAAAAGAAGTGATTCTGGCGGCGCTGGAAAAAACGGGCGGCAATAAAACCGAAGCCGCCCGTCAGTTAGGTATTACGCGCAAAACGCTGCTGGCTAAGCTCAGCCGTTAGTTTTGCTCACGTTCGATGGCGCGCCAGCCGATGTCGTTACGGCTGAAGCTGCCGTCCCAACGGATGTCGGTCATCAGGGCGTAGGCACGCTGCTGCGCCTCGGCAACGGTGTTGCCCAGCGCGGTGGCGCACAGGACGCGACCGCCGTTGGTCAGCACGCGATCGTCAGCAGACAGTTTGGTGCCCGCGTGGAACACTTTACCGTCAGCGACTTCTTCCAGCGGCAGGCCGTGGATCTCATCGCCAGTATTGTAGTTGCCCGGATAACCCCCTGCGGCAATCACTACGCCCAAAGAGGCGCGTTCGTCCCACTCAGAGGTTTTCTCATCCAGCTTGCCGTCACAGGCGGCAAGGCACAGCTCCACCAGATCCGATTTCATACGCAGCATAATCGGCTGGGTTTCCGGATCGCCGAAGCGGCAGTTGAACTCGATAACCTTCGGGTTGCCCTGTTTGTCGATCATCAGACCCGCGTACAGGAAACCGGTGTAAGTGTTCCCTTCCGCCGCCATGCCTTTTACGGTTGGCCAGATGATGCGTTCCATGGTGCGCTGATGAACGTCATCAGTCACCACCGGTGCAGGTGAGTAAGCGCCCATACCGCCGGTATTCGGACCGGTATCGCCGTTGCCCACGCGTTTGTGGTCCTGGCTGGTGGCCATTGGCAGCACGTGCTCGCCGTCAACCATCACGATAAAGCTCGCTTCTTCACCGTCGAGGAACTCTTCGATAACGATACGGTGGCCCGCATCGCCAAAAGCGTTACCTGCCAGCATGTCATGAACAGCGGCTTCGGCTTCCTCCAGCGTCATCGCGACGATAACGCCTTTACCGGCGGCCAGGCCGTCGGCCTTGATAACGATCGGCGCACCTTTCTCACGCAGATAGGCCAGCGCAGGCTCAATCTCGGTGAAGTTCTGATACTCCGCCGTTGGAATGTTATGACGGGCAAGGAAATCTTTGGTGAAGGCTTTGGAGCCTTCCAACTGCGCTGCACCTTCGGTTGGGCCGAAGATTTTCAGACCGGCGGCGCGAAACGCATCGACCACGCCAATTACCAGAGGCGCTTCTGGGCCAACGATGGTCAGATCGATCTTCTCATTCTGGGCAAAGTTCAGCAGCGCCGGAATATCGGTCACGCCGATTGCCACGTTTTGCAGCGCAGGTTCCAGCGCGGTGCCCGCGTTGCCTGGTGCGACAAATACCGTTTCGACTTTTGGCGACTGCGCCGCTTTCCAGGCCAGCGCGTGTTCGCGCCCGCCGTTGCCAATCACTAATACTTTCATCGTCTGCTCCGTGGATTAATGGCGGAAGTGGCGCATGTCGGTGAACACCATCGCTATGCCGTGCTCGTCGGCGGCAGCAATGACTTCATCATCACGGATAGAACCGCCCGGCTGGATCACGCAGGTCACACCGGCGGCGGCGGCGGCATCAATCCCATCGCGGAACGGGAAGAAGGCGTCGGATGCCATAGAGGAACCTTGAACTTCCAGACCTTCGTCGGCGGCTTTAATCCCGGCGATTTTTGCGGAATATACGCGGCTCATCTGGCCTGCGCCTATGCCGATAGTCATGTTCTCTTTGGCGTAAACAATGGCGTTGGATTTTACAAACTTAGCTACTTTCCAGCAGAACAGCGCATCGCGCAGTTCCTGTTCGGTCGGCTGACGTTTGGAAACTACGCGCAGTTCACCTTCGCTCACCATACCCAGGTCACGATCCTGAACCAGCAGACCGCCGTTAACGCGTTTGAAGTCCAGGCCCGGCACACGTTGTGCCCACTGACCGCAGGTCAGCACGCGGACGTTCTGTTTGGCGGCGGTGATTTTCAGTGCGTCTTCGGTTGCGGATGGCGCGATGATCACTTCCACGAACTGACGGGAAATGATGGCTTGAGCAGTTTCTGCATCCAGTTCGCGGTTGAAGGCGATGATGCCGCCGAACGCGGAGGTCGGGTCGGTTTTATAGGCGCGGTCGTAAGCATCGAGAATAGAGGTACTGACTGCCACGCCGCACGGGTTAGCGTGTTTGACGATCACACAGGCTGGCTCGTTGAATTCTTTTACGCACTCCAGCGCCGCATCGGTATCGGCGATGTTGTTGTAGGAAAGTGCTTTGCCCTGTACCTGCTGCGCGGTGGCAACGGACGCTTCTTTAACATTTTCTTCTATATAGAAGGCAGCCTGTTGGTGGCTGTTCTCGCCGTAGCGCATATCCTGCTTCTTAATGAAGTTCAGGTTCAGTGTACGTGGAAAGCGACCAGCGGCTTCTTTGCTTTCGCCGTGGTAGGCCGGAACCATGCTACCGAAGTAGTTGGCGATCATGCTGTCGTAAGCGGCGGTGTGTTCGAAGGCTTTAATCGCGAGGTCGAAACGCGTGTCGAGGGTCAGAGAACCGTCGTTGGCATCCATCTCTTTAATAATGGCGGCGTAGTCGCTGCTCTTCACAACGATAGCTACATCTTTATGGTTCTTGGCAGCGGAACGCACCATCGTCGGGCCGCCGATATCAATGTTTTCTACCGCATCTTCCAGCGAGCAGCCTTCACGGGCAACGGTCTCGGCGAACGGGTACAGGTTAACAACCACCATGTCGATAGGTGCGATGCCGTGCTGTTCCATAATCCCGTCGTCCTGACCGCGACGACCAAGAATGCCGCCGTGGACTTTCGGATGCAGGGTCTTTACGCGTCCATCCATCATTTCCGGGAAGCCGGTGTAATCGGAAACTTCGGTCACTGGCAGACCTTTCTCAGCTAACAGGCGCGCAGTGCCACCTGTAGACAGCAGCTCCACACCGCGTGCGGAAAGTGCCAGAGCGAATTCGATGATACCGGCCTTGTCAGAAACACTGAGCAGAGCGCGGCGGACTGGACGACGTTGTTGCATGGTAAATCCCCTGGATTTGACTATTACAGAGAGCGTTAGGTGAATTCTTGGCTAAAAACTCAGCTAACGCCCCTTACGGGGCATCCTTGTTGTGCGGGGGCATTGTAACGAAAACGTTTGCGCAACGCTCGCGAATTTTTAATTTTCGATTTTGACCTCTTCTTTTTCCGTTGAAGGATGCTCATATAAACAGAGAAGTGCATAAACGATCGCGTGGTTTGTGGATAACTCTGTGTGTAAATGGGTATAAGGCGGGGTTTTGCTGTGGAATGCAGCGGTCAGTCATTTTTCTGCAATTTAAGGGTTGCGGGCCGCGGGAAACTCCCTATAATGCGCCTCCATCGACACGGCAGATGTGAATCACTTCACACAAACAGCCGGTTCGGTTGAAGAGAAAAACCTGAAAATGAGGGTTGACTCTGAAAGAGGAAAGCGTAATATACGCCACCTCGCGACAGAGCGCTAAAGCGCGTCGCAACTGCTCTTTAACAATTTATCAGACAATCTGTGTGGGCACTCGAAGATACGGATTCTTAACGTCGCAAGACGAAAAATGAATACCAAGTCTCTGAGTGAACACGTAATTCATTACGAAGTTTAATTCACGAGCATCAAACTTAAATTGAAGAGTTTGATCATGGCTCAGATTGAACGCTGGCGGCAGGCCTAACACATGCAAGTCGAACGGTAGCACAGAGGAGCTTGCTCCTTGGGTGACGAGTGGCGGACGGGTGAGTAATGTCTGGGAAACTGCCCGATGGAGGGGGATAACTACTGGAAACGGTAGCTAATACCGCATAACGTCGCAAGACCAAAGAGGGGGACCTTCGGGCCTCTTGCCATCGGATGTGCCCAGATGGGATTAGCTAGTAGGTGGGGTAACGGCTCACCTAGGCGACGATCCCTAGCTGGTCTGAGAGGATGACCAGCCACACTGGAACTGAGACACGGTCCAGACTCCTACGGGAGGCAGCAGTGGGGAATATTGCACAATGGGCGCAAGCCTGATGCAGCCATGCCGCGTGTATGAAGAAGGCCTTCGGGTTGTAAAGTACTTTCAGCGAGGAGGAAGGTGTTGTGGTTAATAACCGCAGCAATTGACGTTACTCGCAGAAGAAGCACCGGCTAACTCCGTGCCAGCAGCCGCGGTAATACGGAGGGTGCAAGCGTTAATCGGAATTACTGGGCGTAAAGCGCACGCAGGCGGTCTGTCAAGTCGGATGTGAAATCCCCGGGCTCAACCTGGGAACTGCATCCGAAACTGGCAGGCTAGAGTCTTGTAGAGGGGGGTAGAATTCCAGGTGTAGCGGTGAAATGCGTAGAGATCTGGAGGAATACCGGTGGCGAAGGCGGCCCCCTGGACAAAGACTGACGCTCAGGTGCGAAAGCGTGGGGAGCAAACAGGATTAGATACCCTGGTAGTCCACGCCGTAAACGATGTCGACTTGGAGGTTGTGCCCTTGAGGCGTGGCTTCCGGAGCTAACGCGTTAAGTCGACCGCCTGGGGAGTACGGCCGCAAGGTTAAAACTCAAATGAATTGACGGGGGCCCGCACAAGCGGTGGAGCATGTGGTTTAATTCGATGCAACGCGAAGAACCTTACCTACTCTTGACATCCAGAGAACTTAGCAGAGATGCTTTGGTGCCTTCGGGAACTCTGAGACAGGTGCTGCATGGCTGTCGTCAGCTCGTGTTGTGAAATGTTGGGTTAAGTCCCGCAACGAGCGCAACCCTTATCCTTTGTTGCCAGCGGTTCGGCCGGGAACTCAAAGGAGACTGCCAGTGATAAACTGGAGGAAGGTGGGGATGACGTCAAGTCATCATGGCCCTTACGAGTAGGGCTACACACGTGCTACAATGGCATATACAAAGAGAAGCGACCTCGCGAGAGCAAGCGGACCTCATAAAGTATGTCGTAGTCCGGATTGGAGTCTGCAACTCGACTCCATGAAGTCGGAATCGCTAGTAATCGTGGATCAGAATGCCACGGTGAATACGTTCCCGGGCCTTGTACACACCGCCCGTCACACCATGGGAGTGGGTTGCAAAAGAAGTAGGTAGCTTAACCTTCGGGAGGGCGCTTACCACTTTGTGATTCATGACTGGGGTGAAGTCGTAACAAGGTAACCGTAGGGGAACCTGCGGTTGGATCACCTCCTTACCTTAAAGAACCGACCTTTGTAGTGCTCACACAGATTGTCTGATGAATGATGAACTTCTGAATGTACTTTCGAGTGCATTAAGAAGTTTTGCTCTTTAAAAATCTGGATCAAGCTGAAAATTGAAACGACACACTGTTTCATTTCTCCGTAAACAAGAAATGAAAAGCGGTGTGTTCGAGTCTCTCAAATTTTCGCAACACTGAAGTGTTTTACGAAACATCTTCGGGTTGTGAGGTTAAGCGACTAAGCGTACACGGTGGATGCCCTGGCAGTCAGAGGCGATGAAGGACGTGCTAATCTGCGATAAGCGTCGGTAAGGTGATATGAACCGTTATAACCGGCGATTTCCGAATGGGGAAACCCAGTGTGATTCGTCACACTATCATTACGTGAATACATAGCGTAATGAAGCGAACCGGGGGAACTGAAACATCTAAGTACCCCGAGGAAAAGAAATCAACCGAGATTCCCCCAGTAGCGGCGAGCGAACGGGGAGCAGCCCAGAGTCTGAATCAGCATGTGTGGTAGTGGAACGGTCTGGAAAGTCCGGCGATACAGGGTGATAGCCCCGTACACAAAAGTGCATGTGTTGTGAACTCGAAGAGTAGGGCGGGACACGTGGTATCCTGTCTGAATATGGGGGGACCATCCTCCAAGGCTAAATACTCCTGACTGACCGATAGTGAACCAGTACCGTGAGGGAAAGGCGAAAAGAACCCCGGCGAGGGGAGTGAAAAAGAACCTGAAACCGTGTACGTACAAGCAGTGGGAGCCTCTTTATGGGGTGACTGCGTACCTTTTGTATAATGGGTCAGCGACTTATATTCTGTAGCAAGGTTAACCGAATAGGGGAGCCGAAGGGAAACCGAGTCTTAACTGGGCGTTAAGTTGCAGGGTATAGACCCGAAACCCGGTGATCTAGCCATGGGCAGGTTGAAGGTTGGGTAACACTAACTGGAGGACCGAACCGACTAATGTTGAAAAATTAGCGGATGACTTGTGGCTGGGGGTGAAAGGCCAATCAAACCGGGAGATAGCTGGTTCTCCCCGAAAGCTATTTAGGTAGCGCCTCGTGAACTCATCTTCGGGGGTAGAGCACTGTTTCGGCTAGGGGGTCATCCCGACTTACCAACCCGATGCAAACTGCGAATACCGAAGAATGTTATCACGGGAGACACACGGCGGGTGCTAACGTCCGTCGTGAAGAGGGAAACAACCCAGACCGCCAGCTAAGGTCCCAAAGTCATGGTTAAGTGGGAAACGATGTGGGAAGGCACAGACAGCCAGGATGTTGGCTTAGAAGCAGCCATCATTTAAAGAAAGCGTAATAGCTCACTGGTCGAGTCGGCCTGCGCGGAAGATGTAACGGGGCTAAACCATGCACCGAAGCTGCGGCAGCGACACTATGTGTTGTTGGGTAGGGGAGCGTTCTGTAAGCCGTTGAAGGTGGCCTGTGAGGGTTGCTGGAGGTATCAGAAGTGCGAATGCTGACATAAGTAACGATAATGCGGGTGAAAAACCCGCACGCCGGAAGACCAAGGGTTCCTGTCCAACGTTAATCGGGGCAGGGTGAGTCGACCCCTAAGGCGAGGCCGAAAGGCGTAGTCGATGGGAAACAGGTTAATATTCCTGTACTTGGTGTTACTGCGAGGGGGGGACGGAGAAGGCTATGTTAGCCGGGCGACGGTTGTCCCGGTTTAAGCATGTAGGCGGAGATTCCAGGTAAATCCGGAGTCTTGTTAACGCTGAGGTGTGATGACGAGGCACTACGGTGCTGAAGTAACAAATGCCCTGCTTCCAGGAAAAGCCTCTAAGCATCAGGTAACACGAAATCGTACCCCAAACCGACACAGGTGGTCAGGTAGAGAATACCAAGGCGCTTGAGAGAACTCGGGTGAAGGAACTAGGCAAAATGGTGCCGTAACTTCGGGAGAAGGCACGCTGATATGTAGGTGAAGTGATTTACTCATGGAGCTGAAATCAGTCGAAGATACCAGCTGGCTGCAACTGTTTATTAAAAACACAGCACTGTGCAAACACGAAAGTGGACGTATACGGTGTGACGCCTGCCCGGTGCCGGAAGGTTAATTGATGGGGTTATCCGTAAGGAGAAGCTCTTGATCGAAGCCCCGGTAAACGGCGGCCGTAACTATAACGGTCCTAAGGTAGCGAAATTCCTTGTCGGGTAAGTTCCGACCTGCACGAATGGCGTAATGATGGCCAGGCTGTCTCCACCCGAGACTCAGTGAAATTGAACTCGCTGTGAAGATGCAGTGTACCCGCGGCAAGACGGAAAGACCCCGTGAACCTTTACTATAGCTTGACACTGAACACTGGTCCTTGATGTGTAGGATAGGTGGGAGGCTTTGAAGTGTGGACGCCAGTCTGCATGGAGCCAACCTTGAAATACCACCCTTTAATGGCTGGTGTTCTAACGTAGACCCGTAATCCGGGTTGCGGACAGTGTCTGGTGGGTAGTTTGACTGGGGCGGTCTCCTCCTAAAGAGTAACGGAGGAGCACGAAGGTTAGCTAATCCTGGTCGGACATCAGGAGGTTAGTGCAAAGGCATAAGCTAGCTTGACTGCGAGAGTGACGGCTCGAGCAGGTGCGAAAGCAGGTCTTAGTGATCCGGTGGTTCTGAATGGAAGGGCCATCGCTCAACGGATAAAAGGTACTCCGGGGATAACAGGCTGATACCGCCCAAGAGTTCATATCGACGGCGGTGTTTGGCACCTCGATGTCGGCTCATCACATCCTGGGGCTGAAGTAGGTCCCAAGGGTATGGCTGTTCGCCATTTAAAGTGGTACGCGAGCTGGGTTTAGAACGTCGTGAGACAGTTCGGTCCCTATCTGCCGTGGGCGCTGGAGAATTGAGGGGGGCTGCTCCTAGTACGAGAGGACCGGAGTGGACGCATCACTGGTGTTCGGGTTGTCATGCCAATGGCATTGCCCGGTAGCTAAATGCGGAAGAGATAAGTGCTGAAAGCATCTAAGCACGAAACTTGCCCCGAGATGAGTTCTCCCTGACCCTTTAAGGGTCCTGAAGGAACGTTGAAGACGACGACGTTGATAGGTCGGGTGTGTAAGCGTAGCGATACGTTGAGCTAACCGATACTAATGAACCGTGAGGCTTAACCTTACAACGCCGAAGATGTTTTGGCGAAAGAGACACGATATTCAGCTTGATTACAGATTACATCGACATGCGAAAAGCGTGTTGATAAACAGAATTTGCCTGGCGGCTGTAGCGCGGTGGTCCCACCTGACCCCATGCCGAACTCAGAAGTGAAACGCCGTAGCGCCGATGGTAGTGTGGGGTCTCCCCATGCGAGAGTAGGGAACTGCCAGGCATCAAACAAGTGAAGAAGCCCATCCTGCCGGATGGGCTTTTTTGCGTCTGCAGGGAGTGAAAACTGCCGGATGCAGCGTACCATTTTATCCAGCCCATACTGTTGTAACCGGTGTTCAGGCCTGAGAAGCGCAGCACACCAGGCTCTCCCGGCAGCACATTGCCTGTTACGCGAATGACGAATAGCATTCTCCTTTTTTCTTTACTGCACTAATCTACAGCAAGGAGCCGTGAAACTTTCTCAACTTGAGGATGCAGGCTCGACATTCGCATGATTCCTGGGTATCTTCAGCTATCTGGATGTCTAAACGTTTAAACGTATGTAGTGAGGTTATCAGGTTATGCCAATTCGCGTGCAGGACGAGCTACCCGCCGTCAATTTCTTGCGTGAGGAAAACGTCTTTGTGATGACGTCATCTCGCGCTTCTGGTCAGGAAATTCGTCCACTGAAGGTGCTCATCCTCAACCTGATGCCCAAGAAGATTGAAACGGAAAACCAGTTCCTGCGTTTACTGTCTAACTCACCGTTGCAGGTAGATGTTCAGCTATTGCGCATTGATGCCCGCGAGTCACGCAACACCCCTACGGAGCATCTGAATAACTTTTACTGTAATTTCGAGGATATCTGCGATCAGAACTTTGATGGACTGATCGTGACCGGCGCGCCGTTGGGTCTGGTTGAATTTAATGACGTGGCTTACTGGCCGCAGATTAAACAAGTGCTTGAATGGGCGAAAGATCATGTTACATCGACGCTCTTTGTCTGTTGGGCGGTGCAAGCCGCATTGAATATCCTGTATGGAATTCCCAAGCAAACCCGTACGGATAAACTCTCAGGCGTCTATGAGCACCATATTCTTCATCCTCATGCGCTGCTGACGCGTGGATTTGATGATGCGTTCCTGGCCCCGCATTCGCGCTATGCCGATTTTCCTGCTGCCCTTATCAGGGACTACACCGATCTCGAGATTTTTGCCGAAACAGAAGAGGGAGATGCCTACCTGTTTGCCAGCAAAGATAAACGTATCGCCTTCGTAACGGGCCATCCTGAATATGACGCCCATACACTCGGCAGTGAATATTTTCGTGACGTCGAAGCGGGCTTAACGCCGGAAGTGCCCTATAACTACTTCCCAAAAGATGACCCGCAAAATAAACCGCGGGCAACCTGGCGTAGCCACGGCAATCTGTTGTTTACCAACTGGCTCAACTATTACGTTTACCAGATCACGCCATATGATCTGCGTCACATGAATCCAACGCTGGATTAATCTTCTGTAACAGACGATCCTTAAGCGTTTCAGCATGTTGAATCAGGCACCTTCGGGTGCCTTTTTTATTTCCGAAACGTACCTCAATGTGTAATTAAATTTTATTTATATTGTTATCAATAAGTTAATTGATAATTAAATTAAAAATGGAAATTGTTTTTGATTTTGAAATTTAAATGAGTAGTCTTAGTTGTGCTGAACGAAAACCGCACAACGATCCTTCGTTCGCATTGGGGATGTGTTTGGATCAATGACGAGGAACTACGCAATGAATCAACAGGCAACGACAACCGATGAACTGATCTTCACCAGGCCGCGTGGCGAACAGGAACAGCAGATTCTGACCGCTGAAGCGGTGGAGTTTCTGACCGAGTTGGTGACAAGATTTACGCCAAAGCGGAATAAACTTCTGGCTGCACGTATCCAGCAGCAGCAGGATATTGATGACGGTAAGTTGCCTGATTTTATTTCGGAAACAGCTTCCATTCGTGAAGGTAACTGGAAAGTTCGCGGTATTCCTGATGATTTACTGGATCGCCGTGTAGAGATTACCGGACCGGTTGAGCGCAAGATGGTTATCAACGCGCTGAACGCGAACGTCAAAGTCTTTATGGCTGATTTTGAAGATTCGCTGGCTCCTGAGTGGAGCAAAGTTATCGACGGGCAGATCAACTTGCGCGATGCAGTCAATGGCACCATTAGCTACACCAACGAAGCCGGTAAAATTTATCAACTCAAACCCAATCCGGCCCTGTTAGTGTGCCGCGTTCGCGGTCTGCATCTGCCGGAAAAACACGTCACCTGGCGTGGCGAATCGATCCCGGGCAGCCTGTTCGACTTTGCCCTCTATTTCTTCCACAACTACAAAACGTTGCTGGCAAAAGGCAGTGGCCCTTATTTCTATCTACCCAAAACGCAGGCCTGGCAAGAAGCGGCATGGTGGAGCGAAGTGTTCAGCTATGCAGAGGATCGCTTTAATCTGCCGCGCGGCACAATTAAAGCGACCCTGCTGATTGAAACGCTGCCAGCCGTTTTCCAGATGGACGAAATTCTGTACGCGCTGCGTGACCACATTGTGGGCCTGAACTGCGGTCGCTGGGACTACATTTTCAGCTATATCAAAACACTGAAGAACCACCCGGATCGCGTGTTGCCGGACCGTCAGGTGGTGACGATGGATAAGCCATTCCTCAGTGCGTATTCGCGTCTGCTGATTAAAACCTGTCATAAACGCGGCGCGTTCGCGATGGGCGGCATGGCCGCGTTCATTCCCAGCAAAGATGCGGAACGTAACAACCAGGTTCTGACCAAGGTAAAAGCGGACAAAGCGCTGGAAGCCAATAACGGTCATGACGGCACATGGATTGCCCATCCAGGACTGGCAGATACCGCAATGGCGGTGTTCAACGACGTACTCGGCGAAAACAAAAATCAGCTGTTCGTGACCCGTGAAGAAGATGCGCCGATTACCGCAGAACAATTGCTGGCACCCTGTGAAGGTGAGCGTACTGAAGAAGGCATGCGTGCCAACATTCGTGTCGCGGTGCAGTACATCGAAGCGTGGATCTCCGGTAATGGCTGCGTACCGATTTATGGTCTGATGGAAGATGCGGCCACCGCCGAAATCTCTCGTACTTCCATCTGGCAGTGGATCCACCACCAGAAAACGCTCAGCAACGGCAAACCGGTTACCAAACCGTTGTTCCGCCAGATGCTGGCCGAAGAGATGTTGGTGATTCAGGACGAACTGGGAGAACACCGCTACAGCAGCGGGCGTTTTGATGATGCCGCGCGCCTGATGGAGCAAATCACCACTTCCGACGAGTTAATTGACTTCCTGACGTTACCGGGCTACCGCCTGTTGGCCTAATTTACCCACAATTTATCCTAATGGAGCATCTGCACATGAAAACCCGTACTCAACAAATCGAAGAATTACAGAAAGAATGGACTCAACCGCGCTGGGAAGGCATCACGCGCCCCTATAGCGCGGAGGAAGTGGTGAAATTACGTGGCTCGGTCAACCCGGAATGCACGCTGGCGCAGCTTGGCGCGGCGAAAATGTGGCGTCTGCTACACGGCGAATCGAAGAAAGGTTATATCAACAGCCTCGGTGCGCTGACTGGTGGTCAGGCGCTGCAGCAAGCGAAAGCTGGTATTGAAGCGGTCTACCTTTCAGGTTGGCAGGTGGCGGCAGATGCCAACCTGGCTTCCAGCATGTATCCGGATCAATCGTTGTATCCAGCGAACTCCGTTCCGGCGGTGGTGGACAGGATCAACAACACATTCCGTCGTGCCGATCAGATCCAATGGTCAACCGGTATTGAGCCGAACGATCCGCGCTATGTGGATTACTTCCTGCCGATCGTTGCCGATGCGGAAGCGGGTTTTGGCGGGGTACTGAACGCGTTTGAACTGATGAAATCGATGATTGAGGCTGGTGCAGCGGCCGTTCACTTCGAAGATCAGCTCGCATCGGTGAAAAAATGTGGTCACATGGGCGGCAAAGTCCTGGTGCCGACTCAGGAAGCTATCCAGAAACTGGTGGCAGCCCGTCTGGCTGCAGACGTTATGGGCGTTCCGACGCTGGTGATTGCGCGTACCGATGCTGACGCAGCCGATCTGATTACGTCTGATTGTGACCCATACGATAGCGAGTTCATCACTGGCGAACGTACCAGCGAAGGGTTCTACCGTACGCATGCGGGTATTGAGCAGGCAATCAGCCGTGGCCTGGCCTACGCACCGTATGCGGATCTGGTGTGGTGTGAAACCTCCACGCCGGACCTCGAACTGGCGAAGCGCTTTGCCGATGCTATTCATGCGAAATTCCCAGGCAAACTGCTGGCCTACAACTGTTCGCCATCGTTTAACTGGCAGAAAAACCTGGATGACAAAACCATTGCCAGCTTCCAGCAACAGCTGTCCGATATGGGTTACAAATACCAGTTCATTACGCTGGCGGGTATTCACAGCATGTGGTTCAACATGTTCGACCTCGCGCATTCCTATGCGCAGGGTGAAGGCATGCGCCACTACGTTGAGAAGGTTCAGCAGCCGGAATTTGCGGCGGCTAAAGATGGTTACACCTTCGTGTCCCATCAGCAGGAAGTAGGTACAGGCTACTTCGACAAAGTAACCACCATCATTCAGGGCGGCACTTCTTCAGTGACCGCGCTGACCGGCTCGACTGAAGAATCGCAGTTTTGATCAATGCCCGGTGGCGCTGCGCTTACCGGGCCTACGAAGGGATGTAGGCCGGATAAGCGAACGCGCCATCCGGCATGACATTGTGCCGGATGGGAGAAATTGATGACGCGTGGCCTGGAATTACTGATTGCTCAGACGATTTTGCAAGGTTTCGACGCCCAGTACGGGCGTTTTCTGGAAGTGACATCCGGCGCGCAGCAGCGTTTTGAACATGCCGACTGGCACGCGGTTCAGCAGGCGATGAAAAGCCGTATCCACCTTTACGATCATCATGTGGGTCTGGTGGTGGAGCAACTGCGCTGCATTACTGATGGCAAAAGTACCGACGCGGATTTTTTACTTCGCGTGAAAGAGCATTACACCCGGCTATTGCCAGATTATCCACGCTTCGAGATTGCGGAGAGTTTCTTTAACTCCGTCTATTGCCGGTTATTTGACCACCGCTCGCTGACTCCCGAGCGACTGTTTATTTTCAGCTCTCAGCCAGAGCGCCGTTTTCGCACGATCCCACGCCCGTTGGCGAAAGACTTTTTTCCCGATACCGGTTGGGAGTGGCTGCTTACGCGCGTCCTCAGCGATCTGCCCTTGCGTCTGCCGTGGCAGAACAGACATCGGGATATCCACTACATCATCGAACACCTGACCGAAACGCTGGGGGCGGATCTGTTGCAGCGCAGTCATTTGCAGGTGGCGAACGAACTGTTTTATCGCAACAAGGCCGCCTGGCTGGTCGGGAAGTTGAATACCCCTTCCGGGACGCTGCCGTTTTTACTGCCAATTCACCGTACTGACGAAGGCGAACTGTTTGTCGATACCTGCCTGACCACGACGGCGGAAGCCAGTATCGTGTTTGGCTTCGCCCGCTCGTATTTTATGGTATACGCCCCGCTGCCCGCCGCGTTAGTGGAGTGGCTGCGCGAGATCCTGCCCGGTAAAACCACCGCTGAATTGTATATGGCGATCGGCTGTCAGAAACACGCGAAGACCGAAAGTTACCGCGAATATCTGCTCTATCTTGCCCATTGCGATGAGCAATTTATCGAAGCGCCGGGGATCCGCGGCATGGTGATGCTGGTGTTTACCTTGCCGGGCTTCGACCGCGTCTTTAAAGTCATCAAAGACAAATTTGCGCCGCAAAAAGAGATGTCGGCTGCCCACGTCCGCGCCTGTTATCAACTGGTCAAGGAGCACGATCGTGTCGGGCGGATGGCTGATACTCAGGAGTTCGAGAACTTTGTGCTGGATAAACGGCAAATCGATCCGTCGCTGATGGCGCTGTTGCTACAGGAAGCCCCGGAAAAAATTACCGATCTCGGCGAGCAGATTGTCATTCGCCATTTGTATATCGAACGACGGATGGTGCCGCTCAATATCTGGCTGGAGCAGGTCGAAGGCCAGCAACTGCGCGATGCAATTGAAGAGTACGGCAATGCCATTCGTCAGCTGGCCGCCGCCAATATTTTCCCCGGCGATATGCTGTTTAAGAACTTCGGCGTGACTCGCCACGGGCGCGTGGTGTTCTACGACTACGATGAAATTTGCTACATGACGGAGGTGAATTTCCGCCATATCCCGCCGCCGCGCTACCCGGAAGATGAGATGAGCGCTGAACCGTGGTATAGCGTATCGCCGGGGGATGTCTTCCCGGAAGAGTTTCGTCACTGGCTATGCGCTGACCCGCGTATCGGGCCGCTATTTGAAGAGATGCATGCTGATCTGTTCAGTGCCGACTACTGGCGAGGTCTGCAAACGCGGATCCGTGAAGGACACGTGGAAGATGTTTACGCCTACCGGCGCAAACAGCGGTTTTGCATCAGATTTGCGGCTTGATGTCCGGCAACCCTTTCTTAACGAAATCCGCCGTATGCCAGCGTGACTTCTTTCGCCGCTTTGATCGCCATGGCGCCAAACTCGGTCACTCGATCGTCGGTAATGCGCGAAATGGGTCCGGAGATGGAAATAGCGGCAAACGGCTCACGGTGTTCATCATAAATGCACGACGCCACGCAGCGCAGACCCAGCGCATGCTCCTCATCATCAAAGGAGTAGCCGCGCTTGCGCGTCTGGGCTAAATCCTCTTTCAGATGCACCGGCGACACCAGCGTGGCGTGGGTGTATGCGTGCAGCCCTTTACGGTGCAGCAGGCCAGTCACCTGTTCTTCACTCAGTTGGGATAAAAACGCCTTACCCGCACCGGAGGCGTGCATCGGCAGTTTGCCGCCGATAGGCGCGGACATGCGCATCAGCTGGGTACACTGCACCTGGTCGATAATAATGGCCTGATGGTCGCTTTGATCCAGCACGGCAAGGTTTACCGTCTCGCCGGAGTCTTCCATCAGCTTGCGCAGGATCGGGTGGACAATCGCCAGCAAATTACGGCTTTGCAAAAAGCTGCTGCCGACGATAAACGCATGCGCACCCACGGCCCAGTGGCCTAATTCACCCACCTGACGGACAAATCCTTGCTGCTGCATGGTGGTCAACAAACGGTGAGTCGTGGAGTTTGGCAAGCCGGCCTGCTGTGCCAGCTCGGTTAGCGCCACGCTGCCGTTGGATTCCGCAATCCACTCCAGTAGCTTCAGGCCGCGGGTCAGAGACTGAACCTGCCCGGTTGCAGGCGTAGTAGCAGCGGCGGGTTTTCTACCGCGTTTCGCGGGGATTGTGGCAACCATGGCGGACTCCTTTTCTGTATCGTGGAAATCATTTTCGTTTTATTCAATTATAATGCAAGAATTCCTGTACTGATCGGATGAGTGAAGCTGAACATGTCTCATGTTGGCCGTTGTTCTCTTTTCCACCTCTCAGGTTTGTGCCAGTATGGTCTGTTGAGTTTTTTTCGGTCTGGTTGAGCGTTGTCGGGAGCGAGTGTGAGCAGCAAAGTTGAACAATTACGTCAGCAGTTAAATGAACGTATTCTGGTGCTGGACGGCGGTATGGGCACCATGATCCAGGGATATCGTCTGAGCGAAGAGGATTTCCGCGGCGAACGCTTTGCCGACTGGCCGTGCGATCTGAAAGGCAACAACGACCTGTTGGTGCTCAGCAAACCTGAGGTGATCGCCGCCATCCATAACGCCTATTTTGAGGCGGGCGCGGATATCATCGAAACCAACACCTTTAACTCCACGACGATCGCCATGGCGGATTACCAGATGGAATCCCTGTCGGCGGAAATCAACTTTGCAGCAGCCAAACTGGCGCGCGCAGCGGCAGACGAATGGACGGCACGCACACCGGAAAAGCCGCGCTATGTCGCGGGCGTGCTTGGCCCAACCAACCGTACGGCGTCTATCTCGCCTGACGTCAACGACCCGGCTTACCGCAATATTACCTTTGATCAGCTGGTGGCCGCCTACCGTGAATCCACCAAAGCGCTGGTGGAAGGTGGCAGCGACCTGATCCTGATTGAAACCGTCTTCGATACCCTGAACGCCAAAGCCGCTATTTTCGCGGTTAAAACCGAGTTCGAAGCGCTGGGCGTTGAGTTGCCGATTATGCTCTCCGGCACTATCACCGATGCTTCCGGGCGTACGCTCTCCGGTCAGACAACCGAAGCGTTCTATAACTCACTGCGCCACGCCGATGCGCTGACCTTCGGTCTGAACTGCGCCTTAGGCCCGGACGAGTTGCGCCAGTACGTGCAGGAGCTGTCGCGCATTGCCGAATGCTATGTTACCGCGCACCCGAACGCCGGGTTGCCGAACGCCTTTGGCGAATACGATCTTGATGCAGACACCATGGCGGCGCAAATACGCGAGTGGGCGCAAGCGGGCTTCCTCAACGTGGTCGGCGGCTGCTGCGGCACCACGCCGGAACACATCGCCGCGATGAGCCGCGCAGTGGAAGGTTTGCCGCCGCGCCGCTTGCCGGAAATCCCGGTAGCCTGCCGTCTGTCTGGCCTTGAACCGTTGAATATTGGCGACGATAGCCTGTTTGTGAACGTCGGCGAGCGTACCAACGTCACCGGTTCGGCGAAATTTAAGCGACTGATCAAAGAAGAGAAATACAACGAAGCGCTGGATGTCGCCCGTCAGCAGGTGGAAAGCGGCGCACAGATTATCGATATCAACATGGATGAGGGGATGCTCGACGCCGAAGCGGCGATGGTGCGTTTTCTCAACCTTATCGCCGGTGAGCCGGATATCGCCCGCGTGCCGATTATGATCGACTCCTCGAAATGGGACGTCATCGAAAAAGGGCTGAAGTGCATTCAGGGTAAAGGCATCGTTAACTCCATCTCGATGAAAGAGGGGGTTGAGACCTTTATCCACCACGCGAAGTTGCTGCGACGCTACGGTGCCGCAGTGGTGGTGATGGCCTTTGACGAGCAGGGGCAGGCCGACACCCGCGCGCGTAAAATTGAGATTTGCCGGCGGGCGTACAACATTCTTACCGAAGAGGTAGGCTTCCCGCCGGAAGACATCATCTTCGACCCGAACATCTTTGCGGTCGCGACCGGGATTGATGAGCACAACAACTACGCCCAGGACTTTATCGGCGCCTGTGAGGACATCAAACGCGAACTACCGCACGCGCTGATCTCCGGTGGCGTCTCCAACGTGTCGTTCTCCTTCCGTGGTAACGACCCGGTTCGTGAAGCCATTCACGCGGTATTCCTTTACTACGCCATTCGCAACGGCATGGACATGGGGATCGTCAACGCCGGACAACTGGCGATCTACGACGACCTGCCCGCCGAGCTGCGCGATGCGGTTGAAGATGTGATCCTCAACCGTCGTGACGATGGCACCGAGCGTCTGCTGGAGCTGGCTGAGAAATATCGCGGTAGCAAAACTGATGACACTGCCAATGCCCAGATGGCGGAATGGCGCAGTTGGGACGTGAAAAAGCGCCTCGAATATTCGCTGGTGAAAGGCATTACCGAATTTATTGAGCAGGATACTGAAGAAGCTCGCCAGCAGGCCGCGCGTCCGATCGAGGTGATTGAAGGGCCGCTGATGGACGGGATGAACGTGGTTGGCGATCTGTTTGGCGAGGGCAAAATGTTCCTGCCGCAGGTGGTGAAATCCGCCCGCGTGATGAAGCAGGCGGTGGCCTACCTCGAACCGTATATTGAGGCCAGCAAAGAGAAAGGCTCCAGCAACGGCAAGATGGTCATTGCGACCGTGAAGGGCGATGTGCACGATATCGGCAAAAACATCGTTGGTGTGGTGCTGCAATGTAACAACTACGAAATCGTCGATCTTGGCGTGATGGTGCCAGCGGAGAAAATCCTCAGAACGGCACGTGAAGTGAATGCCGATCTGATTGGTCTTTCCGGGCTGATTACCCCGTCGCTGGACGAAATGGTCAACGTGGCGAAAGAGATGGAGCGTCAGGGGTTCACTATTCCATTGCTGATTGGCGGCGCGACCACCTCAAAAGCGCACACGGCGGTGAAAATCGAGCAGAACTACAGTGGCCCGACGGTTTATGTGCAGAACGCCTCGCGTACCGTTGGCGTAGTTGCCGCACTCCTCTCTGACACTCAGCGCGATGACTTTGTCGCCCGTACGCGTAAAGAGTACGAAACCGTGCGTATCCAGCATGCGCGTAAGAAACCGCGGACCCCACCAGTAACGTTACAGGCTGCCCGCGACAACGATCTGGCCTTCGACTGGGAAAACTACACGCCGCCAGTGGCGCACCGCCTCGGCGTACAGAGCGTTGAAGCCAGCATCGAAACGCTGCGCAACTACATCGACTGGACGCCGTTCTTTATGACCTGGTCGCTGGCCGGGAAATACCCGCGCATCCTCGAAGATGAGGTGGTGGGAGAAGAGGCGAAACGTCTGTTTAAAGACGCCAATGACCTGCTGGATAAACTCAGCGCTGAGAAGACCCTGAATCCGCGCGGCGTGGTGGGCTTGTTCCCGGCTAACCGCGTGGGGGACGACATCGAGATTTACCGTGACGAGACGCGTACGCACGTCATCAACGTCAGTCATCACCTGCGCCAGCAGACGGAAAAAGTCGGTTTCGCCAACTACTGCCTGTCTGACTTTGTTGCGCCGAAACTGAGCGGCAAAGCGGATTACATCGGTGCTTTCGCAGTTACCGGCGGTCTGGAGGAAGATGCACTGGCGGACGCCTTCGAAGCCCAGCATGACGACTATAACAAGATCATGGTGAAAGCGATCGCCGACCGCCTGGCGGAAGCGTTCGCGGAATATCTGCACGAGCGCGTGCGTAAAGTCTACTGGGGCTATGCGGCGAATGAGAACCTCAGTAACGAGGAACTGATCCGCGAAAACTACCAGGGAATTCGCCCGGCACCGGGCTATCCGGCTTGCCCGGAACACACCGAAAAGGCCACCATCTGGGAACTGCTGGATGTAGAAGCGCACACCGGGATGAAGCTCACCGAATCCTTCGCGATGTGGCCAGGTGCGTCGGTTTCCGGCTGGTATTTCAGTCATCCAGACAGCAAGTACTACGCCGTGGCGCAAATCCAGCGCGATCAGGTTGAAGATTACGCCTTCCGTAAAGGCATGAGCGTGGCGGAAGTCGAACGTTGGTTAGCGCCTAATCTGGGCTATGACGCTGACTGATTCACAAAACTGTCATCTTTATTTACAACAAACAGGGCACTCAATGAGTGCCTTGTCTCTTTATTACGTTTAAACCCTTATACTGAAAGAACGTTCATCGGTACTGCTTGCCGGATGGCACATTTTTGTCGGCCTGATAAGCGTGGCGTCATCAGGTGTTATGTCATCGCTATGAACCTCAGGAACATATAACGATAAGGAGAACCTGATTCCGTGCTAACTCTGTTACACCTGCTTTCTGCTGTCTCTATGCTGGTTTGGGGTACGCATATTGTGCGCACCGGCGTGATGCGCGTCTTCGGCGCCCGCTTGCGTACCGTACTCAGCCGTAGTGTTGAAAAGAAGCCGCTCGCCTTTTGTGCGGGTATCGGCGTGACGGCGCTGGTGCAAAGCAGCAACGCCACCACCATGCTGGTGACCTCGTTTGTCGCTCAGGACCTCGTCGCGCTCACCCCTGCGCTGGTGATTGTACTCGGCGCCGACGTCGGGACCGCGCTGATGGCGCGTATCCTGACCTTCGATCTCTCCTGGCTGTCGCCACTGCTGATTTTTATCGGCGTGATCTTCTTTCTCGGACGTAAGCAGTCCCGTGTGGGGCAACTGGGGCGGGTTGGTATTGGACTGGGGTTGATTTTACTGGCGCTGGAACTGATTGTGCAGGCGGTAACACCGATCACCCAGGCTAACGGCGTACAGGTTATTTTCGCCTCGCTCACCGGCGATATTATGCTGGATGCGCTGATTGGCGCCATGTTCGCGATTATCAGTTACTCCAGCCTTGCGGCGGTGCTGCTAACGGCAACGCTGACCGCGGCAGGCATTATCTCGTTCCCGGTGGCGTTGTGTCTGGTGATTGGCGCCAACCTCGGCTCTGGCCTGCTGGCGATGCTTAATAACAGCGCCGCTAACGCCGCCGCCCGCCGTGTGGCGCTCGGTAGCCTGCTGTTTAAGCTGGTGGGAAGCCTGATTATCCTGCCGTTTGTTCATCCGTTGGCAAATCTGATGGATGAACTGCCGCTGCCGAAATCTGAACTGGTTATTTACTTCCATGTCTTCTACAACCTGGTGCGCTGCGTGGCGATGGTGCCGTTCGCAGAACCGATGGCGCGTTTTTGTAAGCGCATCATCCGCGATGAGCCGGAGCTGGATGCGCATTTGAAGCCCAAGCATCTGGACGTCAGTGCGCTGGATACGCCGACGCTGGCCCTGGCCAATGCCGCTCGTGAAGCTCTGCGCATCGGCGACGCGATGGAGCAGATGATGGACGGGCTGAAGAAGGTGATGCACGGCGAGCCGCGTGAAGAGAAAGAGCTGCGCAGGATGGCGGACGACATTAACGTGCTATACACGGCAATCAAGCTCTATCTGGCGCGGATGCCAAAGGATGAACTGGCGGAAGAGGAATCACGCCGTTGGGCGGAGATTATCGAAATGTCGCTTAACCTCGAGCAGGCTTCCGATATTGTCGAACGTATGGGCAGTGAGATAGCGGATAAGTCGCTGGCTGCCCGTCGCGCATTCTCCGTGGAAGGATTGAAAGAGCTGGATGCGCTCTTCGATCAACTGCTCAGCAATCTGCAACTGGCGATGTCGGTGTTCTTCTCTGGTGACGTGACCAGCGCCCGTCGTCTGCGCCGTAGCAAGCACCGTTTCCGTATTCTCAACCGTCGGTATTCGCATGCGCACGTTGACCGTCTGCATCAGCAGAACGTGCAGAGCATCGAGACCAGCTCCTTGCACCTGGCGCTGCTGGGCGATATGCAGCGTCTGAACTCGCTGTTTTGTTCCGTGGCCTATAGCGTGCTGGAACAGCCGGATGAGGACGATGAGCGCGACGATTATTGAGTGAGGTGGACCGGTTGGCCGGATAAGGCATTTATGCCGTTATCCGGCAACGTCGGTTAGAAGCAGTGACCTGCTTCGAGGGCAACCGCGTCTTCACCTGCTTTAAAGACGTAAGTAGTGTTCGGACCGCCAAGAACCGCCTGGCCGTTACTCACCTTAATCCAGTTTCCTTCCGGCAAACCAATCACCGTCAGCTCTGGTGCCACAACCAGCAGCTCGCGAATACGCTGTTCACGTGTTTCGCCTTTGTGGCCTTCCGGAAGCGCATTGGTGAAATGTGGGTTAATCTGCAGCGGGAACAGACCCAGGGCATCAAAACCTTTTGGATCGACAATCGGCATGTCGTTGGTGGTGCGGATGGTCTGGCAGGCGAGGTTAGAACCCGCGCTCCAGCCGATGTACAGCGCACCGCGTTTGACGACATCCACAATCGGCGCCAGCAGTCCGCGTTCGCGGCTCTCTTTCAGTAACTGGAAGGTGTTACCCCCGCCGACAATCACCAGTTCTGCGTTTTCAATGGCAGCGATCGGATCGGCAACGGTATGAATGCCAGTAACGTTGACGCCCATTGGCGCAAAGATGGCTGCCGTTTTCGCCGTGTATTCATCCCAGGTTTGCGTCACGCCAGCGAACGGAATAAACACCGCCGTACGGCGACCATTCAACTGCTCAGCAATCAGCGGTAGCGCATGTTCCATCCAGCCTTTGCCCGGCAGCGTCGAGTTACTCAATAAAAGCAGTTCCATCATTTCTCCATGTAATCAGAAAATTACAAACCGCGCTAATGCTACCACTATCAGCGTAACGCCTTACTGATATGGCTCACGATGTTGGAAGGGGGGAAAAGCCGAACGGGTTAACCACAACCTCCTGTTGGAAAAGCCCGTTCGGACTTAACAACGATCAATCTATTGAAACAGCGTCCTTTTGCGTAGTGGCAAACGCCAGGCCTTCGTCCTCCCAGCCCTTAATACCACCAATCATTATTTTCACCGGTCGACCTAGCTGCGCCAACTTCAGCGCCGCGCGATCGGCCCCGTTACAGTGTGGGCCAGCGCAATAGACGACAAACAGTGTGTCCTGTGGCCATTTTTTCAAGGATTCCGTATTTATCTGTCGATGAGGAAGATGAATCGCGCCAGGGATATGACAACGGGAAAAACTCTCTGCACTCCCCACCACATGTAAAAGCACAAAATCTTTGTCGTCAGCAGCCATCGCGGAATGAACGTCAGAACAATCCGTCTCCATATTCAGACGTTGCTGGAAATGGGCGATAGCTTGTGCAGATGAAGCGGCTGGAATATCAGTTACGGTACTCATATTGTTGTTTTCTCTTGTGGTGAAATCAGCTGTTGTGTTACCTCTTATCTCATCAAAAAATTAACCTCGAAACACCCTCTGACCATGACAGATTCCGCCAGGATCATGACAACATCTTCTCGCCCGTTGGTCGTTGCACTCGCTTATGACGGGCTATGTACTTTCGAGTTTGGCGTCGCAGTGGAAGTTTTTGGGCTTCCGCGACCTGAACTGGGAGAGAGCTGGTATCGTTTTGCCGTGGCTTCGGTTGATCAAGGTGAATTAAGGGCAACTGGCGGGGTTCGTATCGTGGTGGACGGTGGATATGAATTGCTGCAGGAAGCAGACACTATTGTCATTCCTGGCTGGCGTGAAGTGAGTTCACCGGTCCCGGAAGCATTATGCGATGCGCTTCGTGAAGCACATCAACGCGGTTGTCGAATCATCTCTATCTGTTCTGGTGTATTTGTTCTGGCTGCGGCAGGTTTGCTGGATGACCGTAAGGCGACGACGCACTGGCGTTACGTCAGTGAACTCCAGCGACGCTTTCCCGCCATCAACGTCGTGGAAGATGTCCTGTATGTCGGTGACCACGACGTGCTCACTTCGGCAGGTAGTGCGGCAGGGATTGATTTATGTTTGCATGTGGTGCGCACTGATTTTGGACTTGAGATTGCCAATAACGTGGCCCGTCGCCTGGTGCTGCAGCCCCACAGGGATGGCAGCCAGACTCAGCAACAATTGCGTCCTGTCGCCCGCAGTCGGGAAAGCCAGCGTTTTGGTCTTTTGCTTGACTGGTTACATAACAATATCGCGCAGAAGCATACTCTTGACGCTCTGGCCAGCCAGGTCGGTATGAGTCCCCGAACGTTGATGCGGCGATTTCAGGAGTCAACGGGGCTTACTCCCGCACGTTGGCTGATGAATGAACGGCTAAACCGTGCGCAGCAGGCGCTCAATACATCCCATATCAGTATTGAGCAGATCGCGCAGCAAACCGGGTTCGGCAGCGCAAACTCTTTGCGTTACCACTTTCAAAAACGATTTGGTATCAGCCCGCAGGCATTACGTAATCAGATGCGATAGCACATTTTCACGCTCTGCTTTTTTATCCCCCGCAAGGTAGGGTATATTTCGCTGTCAAAGGAGAAATTATGCTGCCCGACTCATCCATCCGATTAAATAAATACATCAGTGAAAGCGGAATCTGCTCGCGCCGCGAGGCGGATCGCTTTATCGAACAAGGGAATGTCTTCCTGAATGGTAAACGCGCCACCATTGGCGATCAGGTGATGCCTGGCGACGTCGTAAAAGTGAATGGTCGGTTGATTGAGCCGCGTGAAGCGGAAGATCTGGTTTTTATCGCGCTGAACAAGCCGGTAGGGATTGTCAGCACCACTGAAGACAGCGAACGCGACAACATTGTTGATTTTGTTAACCATAGCAAGCGCGTGTTCCCAATCGGTCGTCTGGACAAAGATTCCCAGGGGCTTATCTTTCTGACCAACCACGGCGACCTGGTGAATAAAATCCTGCGTGCCGGTAACGATCACGAAAAAGAGTATCTGGTGACGGTAGATAAGCCGGTCACTGATGACTTTATCCGTGGGATGAGTGCCGGTGTGCCAATCCTTGGCACCGTCACCAAGAAATGTAAGGTCAAGAAAGAAGCGCCATTTGTGTTTCGCATCACGCTGATTCAGGGGCTGAACCGCCAGATCCGTCGTATGTGCGAGCACTTTGGCTATGAAGTTACTAAGCTTGAGCGTACACGTATCATGAACGTTGGTCTGTCCGGCCTGCCGCTGGGTGAATGGCGCGACCTGACGGATGACGAACTGATCGACCTGTTCAAGCTGATTGAGAACTCGTCCTCAGAAGCCAAACCGAAGGCGAAAGCGAAGCCAAAAACCGCAGGCATTAAGCGCCCGGTGGTGAAAATCGAAAAATCGGCTGAGAAAGAGAAATCGCGCCCGGCGGCAAACGGGAAGCGTTTTACCTCGCCGGGGCGTAAGAAGAAAGGGCGTTAACGTCTGCCGCGCGTTGGGGTATTCGCTGACCAGGAAAATGATGCTTCCGCATCCGGTTTATAAGCCTGCTTTTTCTTCAACTGGCGGGCTTTTTTAGCTTCTGCTTCGCGCAAGGCCATCAGTTTATCGATGTACTCTTTCTTGATGCTGTTGGTCTCAGCGTTGGTCAGCAGCCGACCATGCGCAATGCGCGCGCGGTCGAGCAGCGTTTTCAGTTCACGCTGTTCGCGCTCGGTCATCTCTTTTTGGGTAATGCGGGGGAGTGCCATAAGGGTGCCCTCTGTTAGCCGATATCCGCAGTGTACGGCAAAGTGCAGAGGCTGGGTAGGCCGGATAAGGTGTTAGCCGCTATCCGGCCTGCCGCCGTCAATTAGCGGCGTTCTTTTTCTTTAATCGGTTTACCGGACCAGTAACCTGCCAGCAGCGAACCGGAAAGGTTATGCCAGACCGAGAACAACGCGCCGGGCAGCGCCGCAAGCGGGCCAAAGTAGATTTTGCCCAGCGCAGCGGCAAGCCCTGAATTCTGCATGCCCACTTCAATAGCCAACGTACGACAGGTTGACTCGTCGAAACCAAACAGTTTTCCGCCCCAGTAGCCGCCGAGCAAGCCAATGGTGTTATGCAGGATCACGGCGATAATCACCACAAAGCCGACGGACGCAATGTGCGAGGCGGACCCCGCCACGACGGCGCTGATGATCGCCAGGATGCACAGCATAGAAAACGCCGGCAGATACGGTTCCACGGCTTTTACGACGCGTGGGAACAGATGGTGAATGACCAGCCCCAAAGCAATCGGAATGACCACGATCTGCAGAATACTCAGCAGCATACCCATCACATCCACCTGGATATGCGCGTCGACATACAGCCGTGTCAGCAGCGGCGTGGCGACAACGCCGACCAGCGTTGAAACCGATGAAATAGTCACGGAGAGCGCCACATCACCTTTTGCCAGATAGATCATGACGTTCGATGCGGTTCCGCTGGCGACGCTACCGACCAGCACCATCCCTGCCGACAGTTCCGGCGGCATATTAAATGCCAGCGCCAAAATCCATGCGGCGAGCGGCATCACCAGATAGTGCAGGAAAATACCCGCCGCGACAGGTGCGGGGCGTGAGAGTACGCGTTTAAAGTCGTCCACCTTCAGGTGAACGCCCATGCCGAACATGATCAGCATCAGCAACGACGGTACGAATGGCCCGACAGGCGTAAAGGTGGAGGGCGTGTAATACGCAATAACAGAGAGCAGCAGCGCCCATAACGGGAACAGCCGCGTGAGAGTAGCGAGCATGTTATCTTCCTTGCGATTGAAATGTGTTGTGTTGTTATAAAAAAGCCGGGTTCGAGCCCGGCTATAGTTATTGTTTATCGCGTGATGAAATATTATTCAAACAAATTATGATGTAGCTTCTGTACCACCTGTTCGGCTTCGCTACCGGGCACCAGGAAGCACAGGTTATGGCTGGACGCGCCGTAGCAAATCATGCGGATGTTGAACGGTTCCAGTACACCAAATACCTCTTTACCCACGCCGCAGGCTTTGGACAGGTCGTTGCCAATCAACGCCACCAGCGCCAGGCCTTCTTCGACTTCAACCCGGCACAGGGCAGACAGTTCCATCAGCAGAGACTGCGTTAACAGCGTATCGCCGGTGGAGGTTGAACCGGTGGTATCCAGCGTCAGCGCTACGCTGACTTCAGATGTGGTAATTAAATCTACCGAGATATTGTGGCGTGCAAGGATGCCGAACACTTCTGCTAAAAAGCCGCGAGAGTGCAGCATATTCAGGCTATGCAGCGTCAGCAGCGTCTGCTTACGGCGTAGCGCCAGCGCACGGAACAGCGGTGGATTCGCGGTTTTATTGCAGACCAGCGTACCGCCTGCTTTTGGATCCTTGCTGGAGCCAACAAATACCGGGATATCGCTACGTACGGCCGGCAACAGGGTTGCCGGGTGCAGCACTTTCGCGCCAAAGGTCGCCATTTCCGCGGCCTCTTCAAAAGCGATTTCATCAATACGCTGCGCAGCAGGAACAACGCGCGGATCGGTAGTGTAAATGCCAGGAACATCGGTCCAGATATCGACGCGCGTTGCGTGCAGCGCTTCGGCCAGCAGGGCGGCTGTATAATCGCTACCGCCGCGCCCCAACGTGGTGGTGCGACCTTTGCCTTCGCTGCCGATAAAACCCTGAGTGATTACCAGACCTTCGCTCAGACGCGGGGCCAACTGAAGCGTTGCCAGTTCAGCCAGCGTCGCGACGTCGGGTTCTGCGCGACCAAAACGATCGTTGGTGCGCATCACTTTACGCACGTCAAACCACTGCGCTTGCACGTTGCGTTCACGCAGGATTTCGACGAACAACAGGGTAGACATCAGTTCACCGTGGCTGACCAGTTCGTCGGTCAGGGCGGTTGAGGTCGCCAGTGACGCCGCTTCTGCCAGCGTGGTGATGTTTTCCAGCAGACGTTCAATCTCTTCACGAATTACGTTTGGATAACGCAGGCGTTCCAGAATATTGAACTGAATTTGACGAATGGCGTCGAGTTTTTCGAAGCGCTCGGTTGGCTCCAGCCCTTCAGCCAGTGCGACCAGCAGGTTGGTAATTCCAGCGGAAGCGGAAAGTACCACTACACGGACGTTAGCATCAGAAAGCACCACATCAGCGCTGCGATTCATGGCATCAAAATCCGCCACGCTGGTACCGCCAAACTTGGAGACAACTACATCAGTCATAACTACCTCGTGTCAGGGAATGAATAGAGCGACCATGGCACATAAGGCAGAACGAAAACCGGTGCAGGCGCAAATGCAAATACCGTATTTATAAATAAAATGTGTAGCTTGCACTGTCAACGCTGGGATTATGCGGATTTTTCATGCTGCGTTTCCGTTCAGTAACAGCGCTTATAACATCTATACTTTTTACCCTGGTTCGATGGATACAAGGGCGATGGCATTAAAACAATCACACTTTTCTGTGACTGGCGTTACAATCGATCTCAGTCACAATTCTCAAAATCAGAAGAGTATTGCTAATGAAAAACATCAATCCAACGCAGACCTCAGCCTGGCAGGCACTACAAAAACACTTTGAAGAGATGAAAGACGTTACTATCGCGGATCTGTTCGCGAAAGATAGCGATCGTTTCGCTAAATTTTCCGCTACGTTTGACGATCTGATGCTGGTGGATTTCTCCAAAAACCGCATCACTGAAGAGACGCTGGCTAAACTGCAGGATCTGGCGAAAGAGACCGATTTGGCAGGCGCCATCAAGTCCATGTTCTCCGGTGAGAAAATTAACCGCACTGAAGATCGTGCCGTGCTGCACGTGGCGCTGCGCAACCGTAGCAACACTCCAATCATCGTTGACGGCAAAGATGTGATGCCGGAAGTGAACGCGGTGCTGGAGAAGATGAAATCCTTCTCTGAAGCGATTATCTCCGGAAGCTGGAAAGGCTATACCGGTAAAGCCATTACTGATGTCGTGAACATCGGTATCGGCGGTTCAGACCTCGGCCCGTTCATGGTGACCGAAGCGCTGCGCCCGTACAAAAATCACCTGAACATGCATTTTGTGTCTAACGTCGATGGTACGCACATTGCCGAAGTGCTGAAGAAAGTGAATCCGGAGACTACGCTGTTCCTGGTCGCTTCCAAAACCTTCACCACTCAGGAAACCATGACTAACGCCCACAGCGCGCGCGACTGGTTCCTGGCGACCGCTGGCGACAACAAGCACGTTGCCAAACACTTCGCAGCGCTCTCCACTAACGGTAAAGCGGTTGGCGAGTTCGGTATTGATACCGCCAATATGTTCGAGTTCTGGGACTGGGTTGGCGGTCGTTACTCCCTGTGGTCTGCAATCGGTCTGTCCATCATCCTTTCTGTGGGCTTCGACAACTTTGTTGAGCTGCTTTCTGGCGCGCACGCCATGGACAAACACTTCTCCACCACTCCGGCGGAGAAAAACCTGCCGGTGCTGCTGGCGCTGATCGGTATCTGGTACAACAATTTCTTCGGTGCTGAAACCGAAGCGATTCTGCCGTACGACCAGTATATGCACCGTTTCGCGGCCTACTTCCAGCAGGGCAATATGGAATCCAACGGTAAATACGTTGACCGTAACGGCAATGCGGTGGATTACCAGACAGGCCCAATCATCTGGGGTGAGCCGGGTACTAACGGTCAGCATGCGTTCTACCAACTGATTCATCAGGGTACCAAAATGGTTCCGTGCGATTTCATCGCTCCGGCAATCACCCACAACCCGCTGTCGGATCACCATCCGAAACTGCTGTCTAACTTCTTCGCCCAGACCGAAGCGCTGGCTTTTGGTAAATCTCGTGAAGTGGTTGAGCAGGAATACCGCGACCAGGGTAAAGATCCGGCAACGCTTGACCACGTTGTGCCGTTCAAAGTGTTCGAAGGTAACCGTCCAACTAACTCCATCCTGCTGCGCGAAATCACACCGTTCAGCTTGGGTGCGCTGATTGCACTGTACGAGCACAAAATCTTCACTCAGGGCGCGATCCTGAATATCTTCACCTTTGACCAGTGGGGCGTTGAGCTGGGCAAACAGCTGGCGAATCGCATTCTGCCAGAGCTGAATGATGATAAAGAAATCACCAGCCATGATTGCTCAACTAACGGTTTGATTAACCGTTATAAGTCCTGGCGTTAATCTGCTTCTTCCTTCGAGCCGCAGCGCTGTTGGCTGCGTTCGTTAACCCCGGTCGCATAGCTATCTATGCTCCCGGGGATTCACGAGCTTGCCGCCTTGCTGCAATTCGAATGAATTTGCAGATTACTTATAAAAAAAGGCGATATTAATATCGGCTTTTTTTATAATCTGGCTCCCGAATATCTACGCTTTTGCTTTACACCTTTATTGAGCTTAATCCTAAAATAATTCATTCAACGTTATCTTGTTTCTGGTTTTTTCAGAATTACCGGATGTTGTGTTTTTGTTTTTATATTTTAAATTTATGATTGTATTGATTTAATTGTCTGACGTTAATCATTTTATTTCTTGCTATCTAATTATCCTAAATTCCCGCCTGGCGTAATTTGCACACTTTGGCTTGTGTATACTCGATCTCGCCCGAAATTCTTTTGGGTAAATCTCCATTCATACAATGAAGGGAATTTGTGATGAAAAAAGTTCTGTATGGCCTTTGGGCTATATCTGCGCTTGCGGCGACTTCTGTCTATGCTGCCCCCGTTCAGGTGGGTGAGGCTGCAGGGTCGGCTGCCGCGTCGGTTTCGGCAGGAAGTTCCTCCGCAACCAGCGCGAGCACCGTAAGTTCTGCGGTGGGGGTTGCCCTTGCGGCAACCGGTGGCGGCGATGGTTCTAACACCGGAACCACAACCACCACAACCACCAGTACCCAGTAATACCGGTACGTTTAATTCTAACCACACTTCGGTGTGGTTATTTTGCCGCTGCGGAGAAATGTCGTGAAGCGACCAGCGCTGATAATGGTTTGCCTGTTATTACAGGCGTGCTCAGCCACCACCGAAGGGCTGGGTCATTCGCTATGGGATAGCGTGTTTGGTACTCCCGGCGTACAGATGACGGACGATGAAATCAAAAACATGCCCTACGCCAGCCAGTACATGCAGCTCAACGGCGGCCCACAACTGTTTGTGGTACTCGCGTTCGCGGAAAACGGACAGCAGAAATGGGTGACTCAGGATCGGGCCATTCTCGTCACGCAGTCTGGGCGCATGGTGAAAACGCATCTCGGCGGGGATAACCTGATCGAGGTGAATAATCTCGCGGCAGATCCGCTCATCAAACCAAACCAGATAGTCGATGGGGCAACGTGGACCCGCACGATGGGCTGGACCGAACATCAGCAGGTGCGCTATGCCACCGCCCGCTCGGTTTTCGAATGGGATGGCACTGACACCATTAAGGTTGGTAGCGAAGATACGCCAGTACGAATCCTTGACGAAGAAGTCACCACCGATCAAACGCGCTGGCATAACCGCTACTGGATCGACAGCGAAGGGCAGATTCGCCAATCGGAACAGTATCTTGGCGCACGTTACTTCCCGGTGAAAACCACGCTGATTAAGGCGGCAAAATCATGATGAAACGAGCCGTTGTGGCGCTGCTATTGAGCCTGAGCGCAGCGTCAGTTTTTGCTGCGGGTAGCGTTAAGGTCTTTACCTCCGCCAGCGAAGAGCCAAAGACGCTGACCGGGGCCGAACATCTGCTCGACCTGGTTGGGCAGCCGCGGTTGAGTAATAGCTGGTGGCCAGGAGCGGTTATCAGCGAAGAGCGGGCAACGACGGAAGCAGAGCGTCAGCAGCAGGCATTACTGGCTCGTCTGGCGATGCTCAGCGCTGAAGAAAGTGGTGACGATGCCGCGGCTATCAACGCATTACGCCAACAAATTCAGGCGCTGAAAGTGACCGGCAGACAGAAGATTAATCTCGACCCGGATGTTGTGCGCGTCAGTGAGCGAGGCAACCCGCCGTTGCAGGGCAATTACACGCTGTGGGTCGGACCGCAGCCAACGGATATAACGCTGTTTGGCCTGCTAAGTCATCCGGGTAAACAACCGTTTATGCCCGGGCGCGATATCGCCAGCTATCTCGATGGGCAACGTCGGCTCAGCGGCGCAGATCGTAGCTATGCCTGGGTCATCTATCCCGACGGACGCACGCAAAAAGTCCCGGTCGCCTACTGGAACAAACGTCACGTTGAGCCGATGCCCGGCAGCATCATTTTTGTCGGACTCTCTGATGCTGTCTGGCGCAGCACCCCGGATGAAATCAATGCCGACATTCTTCGCACCCTGACCCAGCGGATACCCGAATAATGAGAAAAACTTATCTGCTCAGCTTACTGGCGCTGGGCGTAAGCGTTGCCTGCCACGGTGAAACCTGGCCCGCGCCCATTGGACCTTCCCAGTCCGATTTTGGCGGCGTGGGACTGCTGCAAACCCCAACCGCACGCATGGCGCGTGAAGGCGAAATGAGCCTTAACTACCGCGATAACGATCAATACCGTTACTACTCTGCGTCGGTACAACTCTTCCCCTGGCTGGAAACCACCCTGCGCTATACCGATGTGCGTACCAAAAAATACAGCGGCGTGGAGTCGTTTTCTGGCGATCAGACTTATAAAGATAAGGCTTTTGATCTCAAACTTCGCCTGTGGGAAGAGAGCTACTGGATGCCGCAGGTGGCGGTTGGCGCGCGGGATATCGGTGGTACCGGCCTGTTTGATGCGGAGTATGTGGTGGCGAACAAAGCCTGGGGCCCATTTGATTTCTCTCTCGGCCTTGGTTGGGGATATCTCGGGACCAGCGGTAACGTTAGCAATCCGTTTTGCTCATACAGTGATAAATTCTGCCATCGCGATAACAGCTACAAGCAGGCCGGTTCTATTGACGGTAGCCAGATGTTCCACGGCCCGGCGTCGCTGTTTGGCGGCGTAGAGTATCAGACTCCCTGGCAGCCGCTGCGCCTGAAACTGGAGTATGAAGGTAATAATTACCAGCAGGATTTTGCCGGCAAGTTGGATCAGAAGAGCAAGTTTAACGTCGGCGCTATTTATCGCGTCACCGATTGGGCCGACGTTAACCTCAGCTATGAGCGCGGGAACACCTTGATGTTTGGGGTCACGCTGCGGACTAACTTTAACGATCTGCGACCAAACTATAACGACAATACCCGCCCGAAATATCAACCACAGCCGCAGGATGCCATCCTGCAACATTCGGTGGTGGCGAATCAGTTAACGCTGCTGAAATATAATGCCGGGCTGGCGGATCCTAAAATTCAGGTGCAGGGCGATACGCTGTATGTGACGGGTGAACAGGTGAAATACCGTGATTCGCGCGAAGGGATCGAGCGTGCTAACCGGATCGTGATGAACGATCTTCCCGATGGGATCCGCACGATCCGCATTACGGAAAATCGCCTTAACTTGCCGCAGGTGACGACCGAAACGGAGGTTTCCAGCCTCAAGCGCCATCTGGAAGGCGAGCCGTTGGGCCATGAAACTCAACTGGCACAAAAACGCGTCGAACCCGAGGTACCGAAAACGACCGAGCAGGGCTGGTATATTGATAAGTCACGCTTCAATTTCCACATCGATCCGGTGCTAAATCAGTCGGTGGGCGGCCCGGAAAACTTCTATATGTATCAGTTGGGCGTGATGGGAACGGCGGATTTGTGGGTTACCGATCATCTGCTGACCACCGGGAGTTTGTTCGCCAACCTCGCCAATAACTATGACAAGTTTAACTACACCAACCCGCCGCAGGATTCGCATTTACCACGCGTGCGTACCCATGTGCGTGAGTATGTGCAAAACGATGTCTACGTGAATAATCTGCAGGCCAACTACTTCCAGTCACTCGGAAACGGGTTCTACGGACAGGTTTACGGTGGCTACCTGGAAACTATGTACGGCGGAGCGGGGGCAGAAGTGCTGTATCGCCCGCTGGACAGCAACTGGGCGTTTGGTGTAGATGCCAACTACGTGAAACAGCGTGACTGGCGCAGCGCGCAGGACATGATGAAGTTCACCGACTACAGCGTGAAGACCGGGCATTTGACGGCTTACTGGAATCCTTCGTTCGCCCAGGATGTACTGGTGAAAGCCAGCGTGGGGCAGTATCTGGCGGGGGATAAGGGCGGAACGCTGGAAGTGGCGAAACGCTTTGACAGCGGCGTAGTGGTGGGCGGCTATGCGACCATCACCGACGCCTCGCCGGATGAGTACGGAGAGGGTGATTTTACCAAAGGGGTGTACGTTTCCGTGCCGCTGGATCTGTTCTCGTCAGGCCCAACCCGCAGCCGTGCGGCGATTGGTTGGACGCCGTTAACACGCGATGGCGGCCAGCAGCTTGGACGTAAGTTTGGTCTGTACGACATGACCAGCGACAGGAGTGAAAACTTCCGCTGATAGATGGCCGGATGGGACCTGCGCTTATCCGGCTCTATAAACGACGTAATAATTTTGCCGGATTTCCCGCATACACGCCTTTCTCGGTGATCGATTTGGTCACCACGCTTCCCGCGCCGACGACCACGCCATCACAGATAGTGACCGCCAGAATGGTCGCTCCGCTACCGATCGAGACATCGTCGCCAATCGTAATACGTCCCCAACTGTTGCGGTCGGCATTGGGTTTTCCTTCGCGAAACATATCGTTGGCGAACATCACGCCGTGACCGATAAAACAGCGGGCGCCGAGGGTGACATATTCGCAGATGAAGGTGTGCGACTGAATTTTGCTGTCTGCGCCAATCTGCGTATTACCCTGGATTTCAACAAATGGTCCGACAAAAACGTTGTCCCCTAATGTGCAGTCGTAGAGATTTGCGGGTTCATAGATCACCACGTTCTCACCGCAGGTAACGTTGCGAACAGCGGATTGTCTGAGCTGCATAATTCATCCTGTGAAATGTGTCGTGACATACATCATTCCCTGCTGACCTTTCTTGCACAAAATATAAACAAAAAATGTAGATCTCTGTCACATTTTTGCGTTATACAGGAACCTTGCCACTGAGTAAGAGGTGCTGTTATGACGTCGCTATCTCGTCCGCGCGTGGAGTTTATCTCCACTATTTTACAGACCGTGTTGAATCTGGGGTTGCTGAGTCTGGGCCTGATCCTGGTCGTATTCCTCGGGAAAGAAACGCTGCATCTGGCGGATGTGCTGTTCGCGCCGGAACAAACCAGCAAGTATGAACTGGTGGAAGGGCTGGTGGTTTACTTTCTCTACTTTGAATTTATCGCGCTGATTGTGAAGTACTTTCAGTCAGGTTTTCACTTTCCGCTGCGCTACTTTGTCTATATCGGGATCACTGCGATTGTGCGGCTGATCATTGTCGATCATAAAGCGCCGATGGATGTGCTGATCTATTCTGCGGCGATCCTGCTGCTGGTGATCACCCTGTGGCTGTGTAATTCCAAACGGCTGAAGCGAGAGTAAAAAAACAACTCGCCGCATTCGGGCTGCGGCGTGTTGCATGTCAGGGTTACTGCGCAGAGGCTGGCTGGGTTTTCTCCGCCGCGGGTTCCCACAGTTCTTCAAATTTATCCACCGTCATGATCGCCAATACGGTAAAGCTTAGGTTGATCACGCCGATGACGATAACGCCTGCGCCAAACTAATTCTGTTTAATTTGTCGAGTTTCAGGCGAAAAATTGATTAGCAGTGATGGGGGGCACGAAAGGAAATAATCGTAAGCGTAATGCAAAATAACATAAAAAAAGGGCGCTCCGTAGAGCGCCGAATAACAGTCACAGGTTGGGATAACATAAGTTGAGGGTTGCAGTGGCATTGCCCGTTGCCGGGCAGTTACTTCGGTAAAACTTAACCTTTCACACCACCCGCCGTCAGTCCGTTGACCAGCCAGCGCTGTGCCAGCAGGAACACCAGAGTGATCGGAATGGCTGAAAGTACAGCTGCGGCGGCAAAGTCGCCCCACAAATAGTTCTGTGGATTGAGGTACTGCTGCATACCTACCGCAAGGGTATAGCTGTTCACATCACGCAGCAGCAGTGATGCGACCGGTACTTCGGTAATCGCGGCAATGAAAGACAGAATAAACACGACCGCCAGAATCGGAACGGAAAGCGGCAGCAACACCAGGCGGAATGCCTGCCATGGCGTTGCGCCATCCAGCGCGGCCGCTTCTTCCAGCGAACCGTCGATGGTTTCGAAATAGCCCTTAATCGTCCACACATGCAGCGCAATACCGCCGAGATAGGCGAAGATCACGCCGCCGTGAGTGTTCAGACCAATAAACGGAATGTACTGGCCCAGGCGGTCAAACAAAGCATACAACGCGACCAGAGACAGCACCGCCGGGAACATCTGGAATATCAGCATCCCTTTCAGCAGGGTTGCTTTGCCCGGGAAACGCATACGGGCAAAGGCGTAAGCGCAGGTGGTGGAAAGCGTCACGATACCGATCGCGGTAATGGTGGCTACTTTCACCGAGTTCCACAGCCATAACAGCACCGGGAACGGCGGCGGCGTCACTCGGCCATCCGCATGCTCAACGCTAAAGCCCAGCGCCAGTTTCCAGTGTTCCCAGGAGATATTTTCCGGGATCAGGCTGCCGGTGGCAAAGTTACCTTCACGCAACGAGATAGCGATAACCATCAGCAGCGGGAACATGATCGCTGCAATGAAAATCAGCAGCAGCAAGTGCGTTGTTAAGAGACGCAGTTTCTGAGATTTGGGTTGTACCATAGCCATGTTCGTTGTCTCCCTTAATCAAACTTCATACGCGTGGCTTTCAGGTTCACGATGGCCAGCGCACCGACCAGCAGGAAGATCAGCGTGGCAATCGCCGCCGCCAGACCGAAGTCCTGACCACCGCCGCCTTCGAAGGCGATACGGTAGGTGTAGCTCACGAGCAGGTCGGTATAGCCTGCTGGCGTGGTGGTACCAAGACGGTCTGGACCACCGTTGGTCAACAGTTGAATCAGCACGAAGTTGTTAAAGTTAAAGGCGAAGCTGGCGATCATCAGCGGCGTCAGCGGCTTAATCAGCAGCGGCAACGTAATCTTAAAGAAGTTCTGGAACGGACCTGCACCATCCATCGCCGACGCTTCATACAGGTCGTCAGGGATCGCTTTAAGCAGACCCATGCACAGGATCATCATGTACGGGTAACCAAGCCAGGTGTTGACGATAATAATCATCGAACGCGCGGTGGTTGGGTCGCTGAACCAGGCCGGTTTGATGCCAAACAGTGCGCTCAGCATCATGTTGATTTCACCGAAGCTCTGGTTGAACAGCCCTTTGAAAATCAGAATTGAAATAAACGACGGTACGGCATACGGCAGAATCAGCAGGACACGGTAAATCGCTTTGCCTTTGAGAGACTCCCACTGTACGAGACAGGCCAGTACCATCCCCACGGCCACGGTGAGGATCACGGTCAGAACGGAGAAGACCACCGTCCAGACAAAGATGGCGAAGAACGGTTTCTGAATGCCTTCGTCGGTAAATACGCGGGTGAAGTTGTCCCAACCGATGGCAACGGTATAGCCTGGGCTGAGTTTTTCGTTACCCCAGCTACCGTCAGCGTTAATTGCCTGATAATAACCAATATCGTTGTTGGCGCGGTATTTTACGCCGCTTTGGCTGTTGGTAAGCGTGCCGTCATCAGCGAGCGTATAGAGTGGCTGCGTGCCGGAAAACTGGCGCAGTGAACTCATAATCACTTTGCTTTCATCCGGCAGGATGGCGGTGAGTTGGGTTAACGCCTGGCGATTTTGCGTAATGACACGCAGCGTCGCACGTTCGCCCGCTGGCAGCGCCTCGGCTTCTTTCAACTGCAGTTTCTGTTCGCCGCCAAATTTAAAGGCGTCGGAGAGATAATTCTTGCCGGTTTCTCCGTCGGTGAGGGCCAGTTGCCACTCCGTACCCGCCGGATACAGGCCGAAGTTGTAGGTTTTCCCCGCCTGATAAGAACGGTCCATCAGGACTTCCTGAGCACGTTCAAAGGTCAGTTGGTTGGTGCTGCTGTAGTTGGTAAAGGCAATTGCGATAGTACAAATTAGCGGAAACAGGACAAACAGCCCCATCCCTGCAACGCCTGGGTAAACATAGCGCCAGGCGTAGGCTTTACGGTTAGCAAAAATATACAGGCCAGCAGAGCTTAAAATCAGCGTCATGATGGCAAACAGGTACTCCCCCTGAGCATACATCAAAACAACAAGGTAACCGACCAGCAGCCCAAGCAGACCCATCACTGACCATTTCAGCCGGTCGCTTTGCCACCAGTGTTTCTTTTTAATGACATCCATGGGGATCAATCCTCTTTACGCTTTATCCTTCGCACTACCTCTTTGTTGGCTGCGGAAGCTCCCCCCAGTCACTTACTTATGTAAGCTCCTGGGGATTTGCCTCCTTGCCGCCTCGATGTAGCGCGAATGATTTCGCGTAACAACGTATTCAATAAACCTGATTCCCTAAGAAATAAGGGAAACCGTATTACTTGGTGATACGACCTTGTGCATCTTTCAGCGCGGCATCGACGGTCTGACGGCCGCTGGCTGCGTTGATCACTGCGGTACGAACGGCATACCAGAATGCGGACATCTGCGGGATGTTCGGCATGATCTCGCCTTTCTGGGCGTTATCCATGGTGGCCGCGATACGCGGGTCTTTCGCTAACTGATCCTGGAAGGATTTCAGCGCAACCGCGCCCAGCGGTTTGTCCTTATTCACTTCATCCAGACCCTGATCGGTCAGCAGGTAGTTTTCGAGGAACTCTTTTGCCAGTTCTTTGTTCGGGCTGGCAGCGTTGATACCTGCGCTCAGAACGCCCACGAACGGTTTGGACGGTTTACCCTTGAAGGTTGGCAGCAGGGCAACGCCGTAATTCACCTTGCTCTTATCGATGTTGGACCACGCCCACGGACCGTTGATGGTCATCGCGGTGTCACCTTTGTTAAAGGCCGCTTCGGCGATGGAGTAATCGGTATCCGCGTTCATGTGTTTGTTCTTGATCAGATCAACCAGGAAGGTCAGACCCGCTTTTGCGCCCGCGTTGTCCACGCCCACGTCTTTCACGTCGTACTTGCCGTTTTCAAACTTGAACGCGTAACCGCCGTCGGCGGCAATCAGCGGCCAGGTGAAGTACGGTTCTTGCAGGTTGAACATCAGCGCGGATTTTCCTTTCGCCTTCAGCTCTTTATCCAGCGCAGGAATTTCTTCCCAGGTTTTTGGCGGGTTCGGAACGAGGTCTTTGTTGTAAATCAGCGACAGCGCTTCAACCGCAATCGGGTAGGCAATCAGTTTGCCGTTATAGCGTACGGCATCCCAGGTGAACGGATAGAGTTTGTCCTGGAACGCTTTATCTGGGGTGATTTCAGCCAGCAGGCCAGACTGAGCGTAGCCGCCAAAACGGTCATGTGCCCAGAAGATGATGTCCGGGCCGTCGCCAGTCGCGGCAACCTGTGGGAACTTCTCTTCCAGTTTGTCCGGGTGCTCAATGGTGACTTTGATACCGGTGTCTTTCTCGAATTTTTTGCCCACTTCAGCGAGGCCGTTATAGCCTTTGTCGCCGTTAATCCAGATAACCAGCTTACCTTCTTCAATCTTGGCGAGAGCCGAGGCGGAAAACATCATCGTCGTTAATGCAGACAATGCGAGGATGCGTGCGCCAGTTTTGATTTTCATAGTTCCCATCCTGTTTGGTGATTTTGCAGAGGTGGCTTAACGGTTACTAGTTTCTTTATACGACAACCTCTTTCCATCCTCCTTACCCCTACGCCCCACCCGCTCTTTATGTGATCTGTGTTACATAAATGTGAGTATTGCGTACTGGCGCACATAAAAACCCACTGATTTTTGCAGGCTGCATCACGAAATTCCTCCGCGGCGTACGGCCCGGGTCTCAGACGCTGTTCTCTCATCCTCCCGCCTCCTCCCCCATAAAAAAGCCGGGGGTGGAGGATTCACGCAGTCAAGGGATCACGCATAGTCAGCCCATCATGAATGTTGCTGTCGATGACAGGTTGTAACGAAGGGAGAAGGGCATGGCGAGCGTACAGCTGCGAAATGTAACGAAAGCCTGGGGTGACGTGGTGGTATCGAAAGATATCAATCTCGACATTCACGAAGGGGAATTCGTGGTGTTTGTCGGACCGTCAGGCTGCGGTAAGTCGACCTTGCTGCGTATGATCGCCGGACTTGAAACCATCACCAGTGGCGACCTGTTTATCGGGGAGACCCGGATGAACGACATTCCCCCCGCCGAACGCGGCGTGGGCATGGTCTTTCAGTCCTACGCGTTGTATCCCCATTTATCCGTCGCAGAAAACATGTCGTTTGGCCTCAAACTGGCTGGCGCAAAAAAAGAGGTGATGAATCAGCGCGTGAATCAGGTCGCGGAAGTTCTGCAACTGGCGCACCTGCTGGAGCGTAAACCGAAAGCGCTTTCCGGCGGACAACGTCAGCGTGTGGCGATTGGCCGAACGCTGGTTGCCGAGCCACGCGTATTCCTGCTGGATGAACCGCTGTCGAACCTCGACGCCGCTCTGCGTGTGCAAATGCGTATTGAAATCTCCCGCCTGCATAAACGTCTGGGCCGCACGATGATTTACGTCACCCACGATCAGGTCGAAGCGATGACGCTGGCCGACAAAATTGTGGTGCTGGATGCCGGTCGCGTAGCGCAGGTCGGCAAACCGCTGGAGCTATACCACTATCCGGCTGACCGCTTTGTGGCGGGCTTTATTGGTTCGCCGAAGATGAACTTCCTGCCGGTGAAAGTCACTGGGACGGCCATCGATCAGGTGCAGGTTGAACTGCCCAACCGCCAGCAAATATGGCTACCAGTGGACAGCCATGCGGTACAGGTTGGTGCCAACATGTCTTTAGGTATCCGCCCGGAACATCTGCTGCCCAGTGATATCGCCGATGTCACCCTCGAAGGTGAAGTGCAGGTGGTCGAGCAGCTTGGTCACGAAACTCAAATTCATATCCAGATCCCCGCCATCCGTCAAAACCTGGTTTACCGCCAGAACGACGTGGTGTTGGTAGAAGAGGGTGCCACATTCGCCATCGGCCTGCCGCCAGAGCGTTGCCATCTGTTCCGTGAGGATGGCACTGCATGTCGTCGGTTGCATCAAGAGCCGGGCGTTTAAGGTCCCCATAAAAAACGAAACGCAAAGCCATTCGAAGCTACATCGAGGCGGCAAGTAAATGAATCCCCGGGAGTGTACAAAGAGTACGCGACTGGGGTGAAAGAACGCAGCCAACAAAGAGGCAGCCCGAAGGGGGACGCGTTTAAAGAAAAGCAATGATCTCAGGAGATAGAACGATGATTACTCTGCGCAAACTCCCTCTGGCGGTTGCTGTAGCAGCAGGCATTATGTCTGTTCAGGCAATGGCTGTAGATTTCCACGGTTACGCTCGTTCCGGTATTGGCTGGACAGGGAGTGGCGGTGAACAACAGTGTTTCCAGGCAACCGGTGCACAAAGTAAATACCGTCTCGGTAACGAATGTGAAACCTATGCGGAAATCAAATTAGGTCAGGAAGTGTGGAAAGAAGGCGATAAGAGCTTCTACTTCGACACCAACGTTGCTTACTCCGTCGCACAGCAGAATGACTGGGAAGGCACAGACCCGGCATTCCGTGAAGCAAACGTGCAGGGTAAAAACCTGATCGAATGGCTGCCAGGCTCCACTATCTGGGCCGGTAAGCGCTTCTACCAGCGTCATGACGTACACATGATCGACTTCTACTACTGGGATATTTCAGGTCCTGGTGCCGGTATTGAAAACATCGATCTGGGCTTCGGTAAACTGTCTTTGGCAGCGAGCCGTTCACAGGAAGCGGGTGGTTCATACGCTTTCAGCAGCCAGAATATCTATGATCGTACCAAAGACACCGCGAACGATGTATTTGACGTTCGTTTAGCGCAGTTGGCAACTAACCCGGATGGGATGTTGGAACTGGGCGTTGACTATGGTCGCGCGAATACCACCGATGATTACAGGCTGGCGGACGGCGCATCTAAAGATGGTTGGATGTTCACCGCTGAACATACCCAGAGCATGCTCAAGGGCTACAACAAGTTTGTCGTTCAGTACGCCACAGATTCCATGACCACCCAGGGCAAAGGCCTGAACCAGGGTTCTTATGGTTCTTCCACTACGACCATTGAAGATCCCGTTACTGGCGTTAAAACCAACTATGCCAACAATGTTGTGAATAACAACGGTAGCCTGTTCCGCGTGCTGGACCACGGTGCAATCTCCCTGGGCGACAAGTGGGACCTGATGTACGTCGGTATGTACCAGAACCTCGACATGGATAACGACCTGGGGACCGAATGGTACACCGTCGGTATTCGCCCGATGTATAAATGGACGCCAATCATGAGCACCCTGCTGGAAGTCGGTTACGACAACGTCAAATCTCAGCAGACCAGCGATCGCAACAGCCAGTACAAAATCACCCTGGCCCAACAATGGCAGGCGGGTGACAGCATCTGGTCTCGTCCGGCAATCCGCGTCTTCGCAACCTATGCAAAATGGGATGAAGAGTGGGGTTACATCAAAAATGGTAACGACGTAACCAAATTCGCAGCGGCAACGAACTCTGGCCTCAGCACAACCAGCCGTGGCGACAACGATGAGTGGTCCTTCGGTGCCCAGATGGAAATCTGGTGGTAATTCAGCACTAACCTGACGTAAAGACCGAAAGAGGGGCGCAAGCCCCTCTTGATTACGGTTTAGCGCGCTATTGCCTGGCCACCGCTGAACCCATGCTATCTGAGGTGATAACAATGAAAATGAAGAAAAGTCTCGTTGCCCTTTGTTTATCTGCAGGGTTATTTGCCAGCGCACCTGGCATCAGCCTGGCCGATGTGAATATTGTTCCGCAGAACACCACCGCGGCCCCATCTATTCCCACTGCTGCGCTGCAGCAGTTAACCTGGACGCCTGTTGATCAATCCAAAACCCAGTCTTCGCCGCTTGCGACAGCGGGTCAGCGTCTGGATGTCGCCGGTATTACTGGCCCGGTCGCTGCGTATAGCGTCCCGGCGAATATTGGCGAGCTCACCCTGACGCTGTCCAGTGAAGTGAATAAACAAACCAGCGTATTTGCGCCAAACGTATTAATTCTTGACCAAAACATGACGCCATCTGCGTTCTTCCCCAGCAGCTATTTTACCTACCAGGAGCCCGGCGTGATGAGTGCCGATCGTCTGGAAGGGGTAATGCGTCTGACGCCAGCGCTGGGTCAGCAAAAACTCTATGTTTTGGTCTTTACCACTGATAAAGATCTCCAGCAGACCACAACCCTGCTTGACCCAGCAAAAGCCTATGCCAAGGGCGTAGGTAACGCTATTCCGGATATTCCAGACCCGATCGCCCGTCATACCACCGACGGTTTACTGAAACTGAAAGTCAAAACCAGCTCCTCCTCCAGTGTTCTGGTCGGGCCGCTGTTTGGCTCATCCGGCCCTGGTCCTGTCACGGTGGGCAATACCGCCGCGCCTGCGGTGACCTATGCGGCTCCGGCAGCAGCCGTTGCGGCTCCAGCGCCACAACCGGTGAAGAAAAGTGAGCCGATGCTGAACGACACGGAAAGTTATTTTAACCAGGGCATTAAGGATGCCGTTGCGAAAGGCGATGTCGATAAAGCGCTGAAGCTGCTTGATGAAGCTGAGCGTCTGGGATCCAAATCTGCCCGATCCACCTTTATCAGCAGTGTAAAAGGCAAGGGGTAAACATCGCCCCGCATTGTTGATTTTGCAACAACTGGTGCGTCTCCTGGCGCACCTTTTTTTATCCTTCGGTGCTAATTGTTACACTTATGTTGCTCTGGCGATCACTTAATTGTGTTTGCTCACCCCGTAATGCATTTTCTGCGATACAATGCCTTCAAGTTATAAATCGGAGAGTAAGGCATGCCACACCCTGCGTTAACGCAACTGCGTGCGCTGCGTTATTTTGATGCGATCCCGGCGCTGGACGCCCAACTGCTCGACTGGTTGTTACTGGAAGATTCCATGACTAAACGTTTTGAGCAGCAGGGAAAACAGGTCACCGTAACGTTGATTCGCGAAGCATTCGTTGGGCAAAATGAGGTGCCTGAAGAGCTGCCGCTGCTGCCTAAAGAGTCCCGTTATTGGTTACGTGAGATCCTGTTATGCGCGGATGGTGAACCCTGGCTTGCCGGGCGGACCGTGGTGCCTGAATCAACCTTGTGCGGCCCTGAGCTGGCCTTACAAAATCTGGGAAAAACCCCGCTCGGACGTTACCTGTTTACATCATCGACATTGACCCGAGATTTTATTGAGATTGGCCGCGATGCAGCTCTGTGGGGGCGCCGTTCCCGCCTGCGGCTGAGCGGTAAGCCGCTGATGCTTACCGAGCTTTTTCTACCTGCATCGCCGTTGTACTGAGAGGAAGATAAAGATGGAGTGGAGTCTGACGCAGAATAAGCTGCTGGCATTTCACCGCTTGATGCGTACGGATAAGCCAATCGGTGCCTTACTGCTGCTCTGGCCTACGCTGTGGGCATTGTGGGTGGCAACCCCAGGCATGCCACAATTGTGGATCCTGGCGGTTTTTGTCGCTGGCGTTTGGTTAATGCGCGCCGCCGGCTGCGTGGTGAATGATTATGCCGACAGGAAATTTGACGGACATGTTAAACGCACCGCAAATCGCCCGTTGCCGAGCGGGGCCGTCACTGAAAAAGAGGCCCGAACGCTGTTCGTCGTATTGGTACTGCTGGCCTTCCTGCTGGTTTTGACGCTCAACACGATGACCATTTTGTTGTCCGTTGCGGCGTTAGCGCTGGCGTGGGTTTACCCGTTCATGAAGCGCTATACGCACCTGCCGCAGGTGGTGCTGGGGGCGGCGTTTGGCTGGTCGATCCCGATGGCGTTCGCCGCCGTGAGCGAGTCCGTACCGCTGAGCTGCTGGCTGATGTTCCTCGCCAATATTCTCTGGGCGGTGGCCTACGACACGCAGTATGCGATGGTTGACCGCGATGATGACCTGAAGATCGGCATTAAATCGACCGCGATTCTGTTCGGTCAAAACGACAAGCTGATTATTGGTATCCTGCAGGTGGGCGTACTGGTGCTGATGGCGCTGGTGGGTTGGCTAAACGGGCTGGGACTGGGTTATTACTGGTCTCTGCTGGTGGCTGGCGCGCTGTTTGTATATCAGCAGAAACTGATCGTCAATCGCGAGCGTGATGCCTGTTTTAAAGCGTTTATGAACAATAACTACGTCGGTCTGGTGCTGTTCTTAGGGCTGGCGATGAGCTACTGGCATTTTTGAGTTTGGCTTAGCCTGCAAAATAAAAAACCGGTCATTTCATTTCGACCGGTTTTTTTATGCTTACTCGCCTTGTGTGGCGCTCTCGATGGTCAGACGCACATCTGACGTGACCAGTTCGGCCAACATCTGATAGATTTTCATCGTCTCTTCCGGTTCGGCATCTCCGGTATCGCTGATGAATCCCTCGTCACGCAGCGTCAGCACCAGAGAGCTGAACACGGCTTTATCGAAGAATTCCGGCGCGTTAATGCCGTGCAGTACGGAGAGGCGTTGCGCCACGGTGCGGCTCTCTTTCTCCAGCGTGCCACGGTTGATAGACGGGTTCGCGCTCAGCAGCCAGAAGGTAATGGCGTAGCGTTGCAACGTCTCGCGAGCACCCGCCGCCAACAGCTGTAGCGTACGGGAGCGGGCCGGATTGATATGCAGTTCGTCATCGTTCAGGGCGATCAGTCCCTGGCGCTGCATTTCGCTGGCCAGTTCGTCAATCACTCCGGCGAGTTCATCACGCTCCCAACGTAAGAACAGCTCTGCTTTCAGCATCGGGTACAGCGCATCAATATGCTGCTGTAGCGCGGCGCGTGAAATACGACGATGCTGAGTCACAATGGCTGCCATCAACGAAGGCAGAACCAGCATATGCGCAATGTTGTTGCGGTAATACGTCATCAATACCGCCTGCTCGCGCGGCAGAATGATGATGTCACCGATGGTGTCTTTCTCGACCTCAAACTTATTCATCTGTAAGGCATGGTCGATCAATTCACTGGCGCTCTGCGCAGGAACCGTAGCATCCGCCGCGTACGGCACGTTGCGCAGCAGACTCAGATAGCAGTCGAGCTGTTCAGTCAGTTGCTCACGGGTCAGAGAGCGCTGGCGGGAGGCCAACAGCGCGGTACAGCACAGGTTCATGGCATTGGCCGCGCCTGCATTGTTAATGCGTACCATCAGATCGGCGGCAATGCTATTCACCGTCGGCGTCAGCCAGGCCGGGCGGATGGACTCGATAGGATCGATCGATTCACGCCACTCCGGTACATGCTGGTTGAGGTAAGTCATCAATGGCATCGGTTCGCCAAAGTTGACATAACCCTGACCCAGATTACGCAGCTTGCTCAAGCCACGCAGCATTTGCGGCAGACTCTCTTTCTCTTTCGTCGCGCCACGCAGCTCTTTCGCGTACGTGCCCACTTCCATTACGTGCTCGTAGCCGATGTAGATGGGTACGAGGGTAATCGGACGCGTACCGCCGCGTAGCATCGCCTGAATGGTCATCGACAGCGTGCCGGTTTTCGGGTCGAGCAGACGCCCGGTGCGTGAACGGCCTCCTTCGACAAAGTATTCAACCGAGTAGCCGCGGCTGAACAACTCGCCCAGGTATTCGCGGAAAACGGTGGAATAGAGCTTGTTGCCCTTGAAGGTACGACGAATAAAGAACGCGCCCAGACGACGGAAAATCGGACCTGCTGGCCAGAAGTTCAGGTTGATACCGGCAGCGATGTGCGGCGGAACCAGCCCCTGGTGGTACAGAACGTACGACAGCAGCATATAGTCCATATGGCTGCGGTGGCACGGAACATAGACGATTTCGTGCCCATCGTGCGCCAACTGACGTACACGCTCCGCATTGTGAACGTTAATCCCCTGATACAGACGGTTCCAGGTAAAGCCCAGAATACGGTCTGTCAGACGAATCATCTCGTAGGAGAAGTTGGCGGCAATCTCTTCCATCAGCGCAATGGCATTTTGCTGCGCTTTTTCGTGGGAGATTTTTTTACTGCGCGCTTCATCTTCTACCGCGCGAGCGATAGCTTTTGAGGCCAGCAGTTTATTGAACAGGTCCTGGCGGGCAGGGAGGCGCGGGCCGACTGCGGCCAGACGCTGACGAGCAAAGTGCATGCGCGCCACGCGAGCCAGCTTCTGAGCGATGATTTTATCCGTACCGTGTTCGTCCGCCATGCGACGCAGGGAGACCGACGGGGAGAAGCGGACAAAACTGTCGCGACCCAGCCAGGACACAGCAAAGAATTTCTGTACGCCGTTCAGCATGCGCAGCGGCGGATTGACCTCGCCTTTTTCACGCCCAGGCGCACGGCCAAACATCACCGAAACTGGCACCATTTGCACATCCAGGTCTGGATTGCTGCGGTGCAAGTCGAGATAGTTATGGAACAGCTTAATGGACTCTTCTTTCGGCGTGTAATAGGTGAACACGCGCGGGCCGCCGTGAATAAACACGTAGCGCGGCAGCAGAGTTCCGTCTATCTCCAGCGGTTCCAGGGGATCCGGGAGATCGTGCACCAGACATTGGGCACGCAGCGTCAGCAAGTCTGCTTTTGAATTGTACGGTAGGACGTACATAATGGGACGAGAAGTATCGAGCCCCAATTCCGGGGCAGGTTCTGCCGGAATAGACTTGCTTTTTACCAGGACGCTTAATGGTAAATTCAGTAATTTGTAGTAAATTCGTGGCCAGCCGGACATAAACGATGTAAAGCCTCTGGTTAATAATGCAAATGCGCTGCAAGGATATCAGAAAGTTTAGTGAATTTCTGGTGTATCCGGTCATACTTCGCGCTGCTTTGCCACACCCTGAAACAAACGGGGTAACGTTACAATGACATTGACGCTAATAATGTAAAAAGGTTCTTTTTGATGGCCAATAATACCACTGGATTCACCCGAATTATCAAAGCTGCAGGCTATTCCTGGAAAGGTTTTCGCGCCGCATGGATCAATGAGGCGGCATTCCGCCAGGAAAGCGTTGCCGTACTGTTGGGCGTAGCCATCGCCTGCTGGCTGGACGTCGACGCCATTACCCGCGTGCTGTTGATTGGTTCCGTGATGCTGGTGATGATCGTTGAAATCCTCAACAGTGCGATTGAGGCGGTGGTTGACCGTATTGGCTCTGAGTATCACGAACTTTCCGGTCGGGCGAAAGATATGGGCTCGGCAGCGGTATTGCTGTCTATTTTTGTCGCTCTGATCACCTGGGGCATCCTGTTGTGGTCGCATTTGCGATAAAGATTCCACAACTGCATAAATCTCCTGTTTTTTGTGCAGTTTGCGGTTCCAAAATCACCTTTAGCTGTATATACTCACAGCATAACTGTATATACACCCAGGGGGCGGAATGAAAGCGTTAACGGCCAGGCAGCAAGAGGTGTTTGATCTCATTAGGGATCACATCAGCCAGACAGGTATGCCACCGACGCGTGCGGAGATCGCGCAGCGTTTGGGGTTCCGTTCCCCAAACGCCGCTGAAGAACACCTGAAAGCGCTTGCGCGTAAAGGCGTCCTTGAAATTGTATCCGGCGCATCGCGCGGTATTCGACTGCTGCAGGAAGAAGAAGAAGGGTTACCGCTTGTCGGACGCGTAGCGGCAGGCGAGCCACTGCTGGCGCAGCAGCACATCGAAGGCCACTATCAGGTCGATCCTTCACTGTTCAAACCGAACGCCGATTTTCTGCTGCGCGTTAGCGGTATGTCGATGAAAGACATCGGTATTATGGACGGTGATTTACTGGCTGTGCATAAAACTCAGGATGTGCGTAACGGTCAGGTTGTTGTTGCCCGTATCGACGACGAAGTCACCGTTAAGCGCCTGAAAAAGCAGGGCAACAAGGTTGAACTCCTGCCAGAAAACAGCGAATTTAAACCTATTGTTGTCGACCTGCGCGAGCAAAACTTCACTATTGAAGGGTTGGCGGTAGGCGTCATTCGTAACGGTGAATGGTTGTAATTTTCTGTTGATTCCCTGTAGGCCGGATAAGACGTTTATATCGCTATCCGGCAACTTGCCCGGTGGCGCTACGCTTACCGGGCCTACACTGCATCTTTTTTCAGTACATCTAACTTCTTCTCAGGCTCTCCTGTATGCCTTTCTTTACCTCTTCTGATAAAGCACTCTGGTACCTCGCCTTACCGATGATCTTCTCCAATATCACCGTTCCCCTGTTGGGACTGGTGGATACCGCGGTGATTGGTCATCTGGATAGTCCGGTCTATCTTGGCGGCGTTGCTGTTGGCGCCACGGCGACCAGCTTTCTCTTTATGCTGCTGCTTTTTTTGCGCATGAGTACCACCGGCCTTACCGCGCAGGCATTTGGCGCGAAAAATCCGCAGGCGCTGGCGCGCGCGTTGGTGCAGCCGCTATTGCTGGCGCTGGGCGCGGGGCTGCTTATCGCACTGTTTCGGACGCCGATTATCGAGCTGGCTCTGCATATTGTCGGCGGAAGTGAGGCGGTACTGGAGCAGGCCCGACGTTTCCTGGAAATCCGCTGGTTAAGCGCACCCGCATCGCTGGCGAATCTGGTGCTGCTCGGCTGGTTGCTTGGCGTTCAGTATGCGCGCGCGCCAGTTATCCTGTTGATTGTCGGCAATATTCTTAACATTGTGCTCGATTTATGGCTGGTAATGGGCCTGCATATGAACGTGCAGGGAGCGGCGTTAGCGACGGTGATTGCCGAATATGCCACGCTGCTGATTGGCCTGATGATGGTACGCAAAGTCCTGCATATGCGTGGAATTTCGCTGGCAATGTTGAAGCTGGCGTGGCGTGGTAACTTCCGTCGTTTGCTGGCGCTCAACCGCGACATCATGCTGCGTTCGCTGCTGCTACAGCTCTGCTTTGGGGCCATTACGGTTCTGGGCGCGCGTTTGGGAGGCGACATCATCGCGGTTAACGCCGTTCTGATGACTCTGCTGACGTTTACCGCCTACGCGCTGGATGGATTTGCCTATGCTGTGGAAGCGCATTCGGGTCAGGCCTATGGGGCGAGGGATGGCAGCCAGTTGCTTGATGTCTGGCGGGCGGCCTGTCGACAGTCCGGTATTGTGGCTATTCTGTTTTCGCTGGTTTATGCCCTGTTTGGCGAGCAGATTGTTGCGCTGCTGACCTCGCTGCCGCAAATCCAACAGTTGGCCGATCGCTATCTTTTCTGGCAGGTGGTTTTGCCGCTGGTGGGGGTGTGGTGTTATCTGCTCGACGGTATGTTTATTGGAGCGACACGGGCTGCAGAAATGCGCAACAGTATGGCCGTTGCCGCAGCAGGGTTCGCATTAACGCTACTGGCTTTACCGTTGCTGGGAAATCATGGTTTGTGGCTGGCGTTAACCGTTTTTCTCGCGCTGCGTGGGCTTTCCCTGGCCTTTATCTGGCGGCGTCACTGGCGTAATGGAACCTGGTTTGCCTGAGCGGATGGTTAAAAATTCCGAATAGTAAATAAAACCCAGAATCCCTGACTACACTTATTCTCACGTCCAGCAAAAACAGCATGTGTCTGGACATGGCACTCTCGCTATTCACAACCTAACGATGAGGACTTGATGATGAATAAAGACGAAGTCGGCGGTAACTGGAAGCAGTTTAAAGGTAAAGTGAAAGAGCAATGGGGCAAACTGACCGATGATGATATGACGGTCATTGAAGGTAAACGTGACCAACTGGTCGGTAAAGTCCAGGAGCGTTACGGTTACGCGAAAGATCAGGCGGAGAAAGAAGTGACCGATTGGGAAAAACGTAATGATTACCGCTGGTAATTAACCCTTCCCTCCTGAGAGTACAAGGATGTACGCTCTCCCACCCGCTTAACGCCCAACTTTCTTCTTCACCTGAATCGTATGGTCATGCTGGCATTCGCCAGGGTGACGACATGACTCAACCTCCACACAGGCCGGGCACAGTCCATGGGCTTCAATAACGTTATGTCGCAGGGCAAAACCCATTTTGGCTGCCAGCGTATGCATGATGTCTTCCACGCCTTCCGCGCACTCTTCTTTTACCACACCACAGCGGTCGCAAATGAACATTGCGGAACTGTGGGTTGGCTGATCGAACAGATGGCAAAGCACATAGCTGTTGGTGGATTCCACCTTGTGCACAAACCCTTGTTCCAGCAGAAAATCAAGCGCACGATACACGGTCGGCGGCTTGGCCTGCGGCTCGGTTTCCCGCAACAGGTCAAGTAGGTCGTAAGCGCTGATTGCGCCTTCCTGCAGGCTCATCAGGCGCAGCACTTCGAGGCGTTGTGGCGTAAGCCGTACGTTGCGTTGCGCACAGAGTTTTTCAGCTTGAGCCAATAACTCCTGCGTGGTGGTTTTGTCCATTTGGCGCCTCGATTTGCGTGCAAGGTTAATCCCTTACTTTAACATGTTCTGTTTAAAACACCGAGATCCACCGCGGTGTGCTATACCTGACCCATCGCAATACTGGAAAATAATCATGAAAAGACCCGATTGTATTCGTCACTGGCGTGAAGTTGAGGGGGCTGATGACTCCACCTATCCCGATAGCGATGAGCTGTTTTCCATAGGTGCGCCGCTTGCCCGCAAGCTGGGGTTAGGGCGACTCGGCATTCATCATGAGCGCCTGCCGCCGGGCCGACGCACCTCGTATCCGCACGCTGAAAGCGATGAGGAAGAGTTTATCTATGTGCTGGAAGGATATCCTGAGGCCTGGATTAACGGTTATTTATGGAGGCTGGAACCGGGCGACAGCGTCGGTTTCCCGGCGGGCACCGGCGTGTGTCACACCTTTATCAATAACACCAGTGAAGAGGTACGTCTGCTGGTCGTGGGTGAGGCGAACAAAAAATACAATCGTATTTATTATCCGCTTAATCCGGTTTATGCCGCCACACGTGAGGATCGTTGGGTCGACCATCCGCCGCAGTTTTTTGGATCTCACGACGGAAAACCGGGGCGTAAATAGCGCTTGTCGGGGAGCAGGGAGGGGGAACTGCGAGGATGTGGCTCACTATCGTAACGGTCTATGCTATAGTAGCGCCCCTTTTTTAACCGGATGCTTGAATATTCGCCATGCTGCCTGAATCTCAGTCTACCGCTTTTCCCGCTCATCGTTTTTCTATCGCGCCGATGCTCGACTGGACGGACAGACATTGCCGCTACTTTTTGCGCTTACTGTCCAGCCAGACGCTGCTCTATACGGAGATGGTAACCACCGGGGCGATCATTCATGGTAAAGGCGATTATCTGGCGTATAGCGAAGAAGAACATCCGGTCGCTTTGCAACTGGGCGGGAGCGATCCGGCTGCGCTGGCGCAGTGCGCAAAGCTTGCTGAACAACGGGGCTATGACGAAATTAACCTCAACGTGGGTTGCCCTTCCGACCGTGTACAGAATGGAATGTTTGGTGCCTGTCTGATGGGAAATGCGCAACTGGTCGCTGATTGCGTCAAAGCGATGCGCGATGTGGTATCGATTCCGGTAACGGTGAAAACCCGTATCGGTATTGATGACCAGGACAGCTACGAATTCCTGTGCGATTTCATCAACACGGTCTCCGGTAACGGTGAATGTGAGATGTTTATCATCCACGCCCGCAAGGCCTGGCTGTCCGGGCTAAGCCCGAAAGAAAACCGCGAAATCCCACCGCTGGATTATGACCGTGTTTATCAGCTAAAGCGCGATTTTCCGCATCTGACAATGTCGATCAACGGTGGCATAAAATCGCTGGAAGAAGCGAAAATCCATCTGCAACATATGGATGGCGTGATGGTGGGGCGCGAAGCTTATCAAAACCCAGGTATTCTGGCGTCCGTTGACCGCGAGATTTTTGCTGTCACCAGCGAAGATGCCGATCCGGTCGCCGTAGTGCGTGCGATGTATCCGTATATTGAGCGTGAACTGAGTAAAGGAACCTATTTGGGGCATGTCACGCGCCATATGCTGGGACTGTTTCAGGGGATTCCTGGGGCACGGCAGTGGCGTCGCTATCTGAGCGAAAATGCGCATAAAGCCGGGGCAGATATTGAGGTTCTGGAACATGCGCTGAAGCTGGTGGCAGACAAACGTTAAGTTTTCGCCAAAAGTTAGTGAATTTCACCACGCCCTGCGCTTCGTCGCGGGGCGTTTGCTTTATAAATCAATATATTAATTTTGGCATGTTTCTTGTAAAGCTGTGGAGAGTATTTCATTTCGGGAGAAAGCCATGCTGGAACTACTTTTTGTGATTGGATTTTTTATCATGCTGATGGTCACCGGCGTATCTTTGCTGGGAGTGCTGGCCGCATTGGTGGTAGCCACTGTGGTGATGTTTTTGGGCGGACTATTTGCGTTGATGATTAAACTGTTGCCCTGGCTGTTATTGGCCGTTGCCGTGGTGTGGGTTATCAAGGCGATAAAAGCGCCAAAAGTCCCACAGTATCAGCGCAATAACCGCCGATTTTACTAAGGTATTGAGCGGTGTGTCACAACCTGCAACATTGCCTTTAGAAGCAAATAGGAATTGATTATCAAATCTGTCACTATTGCCAGGTTAACGAATTCATCGAGCTGTACCCTACATACAGCCGAACTAAAAAAAGAAAGGGCTTCCTACGGGGAGCCCTAATTCTTTCTTCCCCCTTCATAATTCAAACCGCAGGTTTGTTGGCGGCTTGAATTATTTAGCGGAAATGAGGGCGTTACGGGATCAACAAACTCGACCCCTGTGTGGCCCGGCTTTCCAGCACTTCATGAGCACGCTGCGCGTCGTGCAGTGCGAACATCTGGCCCGGTGCGACATCCACTTTGATCACTCCGCTGGCAATCAGCGAGAAAAGCTCATTGCTGGCTTCGGTTAATTCATGGTGGTTGGTGATGTAACCCTGGAGTGAAGGGCGAGTCACGTACAGCGAACCTTTCTGATTCAGAATGCCTAAGTTAACGCCAGTCACCGGTCCGGAAGCATTACCAAAGCTGACCATGAGCCCCCGGCGCTGCAGGCAATCCAGTGAGGCTTCCCAGGTATCTTTCCCCACCGAGTCATACACCACCCGCACTTTTTTACCGCCAGTGATCTCTTTTACACGTTCTACAATGCTCTCTTCACGATAGTTAATGACCTGCCATGCGCCGGCCTGCAGCGCAATTTGCGCTTTTTGCGCATTACCGACAGTGCCAATCAGCTTCGCACCCAATGCTTTTGCCCACTGGCAGGCAATCATACCGACGCCGCCTGCTGCCGCATGGAACAAAAATGGTTCATCGGGCTGAATTTCATAGGTCTTACGCAACAGATAAAAAACGGTGAGCCCTTTAAGAAATGAGGCGGCAGCTTGTTCAAACGAGATAGCGTTGGGCAAAATAGCGGTTTTATCAGCCGGGACGTTATGCACTGAACTGTAGGCGCCCAGGGGAGACTGCGCGTAAACCACGCGATCGCCGGCTTTAATGTGCGTCACTTTGCTACCGACTTTACTGACCACGCCTGCGGCTTCGGTACCCAGACCGCTGGGCAGAGAAGGCGGCGGATAAAGACCACTGCGGATATAGGTGTCGATATAGTTGATCCCAATCGCTTTGTTCTCGACCTGGATTTCATTTTCCGCCGGGTCTACGGGCGTAAACTCCACAGCCTTGAGTACATCAGGGCCACCATGCTTGTGAAATTCAATACGTGTTGCCATGCTTCCTCCAAAAGAAATGTGGTAATCTTTCGACCCAATCATTATCTCGGTAACTCCATTCACTATGGCAGGAAATAAACCCTTCAACAAACAACAGACTGATGCTCGTGAGCGCGATCCCCAGGTCGCCGGGCTGAAAGTACCGCCGCACTCGATTGAAGCGGAACAGTCGGTGTTGGGCGGTTTAATGCTGGATAACGAACGCTGGGACGATGTGGCCGAGCGTGTGGTGGCGGAAGATTTTTATACCCGACCGCACCGGCACATCTTCACCGAAATGCATCGCCTGCAGGAGATGGGAAAACCCATCGATCTGATCACGCTTGCAGAATCGCTGGAAGTTCAGGGACAACTGGACAGCGTCGGCGGTTTTGCTTACCTGGCTGAGTTATCTAAAAATACGCCAAGTGCAGCGAACATTAGTGCCTATGCGGATATTGTCCGCGAACGTGCCGTTGTACGTGACATGATTTCGGTGGCGAACGAGATCGCGGAAGCCGGGTTTGATCCGCAAGGCCGTTCCAGTGAAGATCTGCTGGACCTCGCGGAATCCCGCGTCTTTAAAATTGCTGAAAGTCGCGCCAATAAAGACGAAGGTCCGAAAAATATTACCGATGTGCTCGACGCTACCGTCGCGCGTATCGAACAACTGTTCCAGCAACCACACGATGGTGTCACCGGGGTCAACACCGGTTATGACGACCTCAATAAAAAGACTGCTGGTTTGCAGCCGTCAGACTTAATTATCGTCGCCGCGCGTCCGTCGATGGGTAAAACGACATTTGCAATGAACCTCGTCGAAAATGCGGCGATGCTGCAAGATAAGCCGGTTCTTATCTTTAGTCTTGAAATGCCCTCAGAACAGATCATGATGCGTTCCCTGGCCTCACTCTCACGTGTAGACCAAACCAAAATCCGTACCGGTCAACTGGATGATGAAGACTGGGCGCGAATTTCCGGAACAATGGGTATTTTGCTGGAGAAACGAAACATCTATATTGATGACTCCTCCGGCCTGACGCCAACGGAAGTGCGCTCACGTGCCCGTCGTATCGCCCGCGAACACGGTGGTATCGGACTTATCATGATCGACTACCTGCAGCTGATGCGCGTGCCGTCGCTCTCCGACAACCGTACGCTGGAAATTGCTGAAATTTCCCGCTCGCTGAAAGCGTTAGCGAAAGAACTGCATGTGCCGGTGGTGGCGCTGTCGCAGCTTAACCGCTCTCTGGAACAACGCGCCGATAAGCGTCCTGTCAACTCGGATCTGCGTGAGTCTGGCTCCATCGAGCAGGATGCCGATTTAATCATGTTTATCTATCGTGATGAGGTTTATCACGAAAACAGCGACCTGAAAGGCATCGCCGAGATCATTATCGGTAAACAGCGTAACGGCCCGATCGGTACGGTGCGCCTGACGTTTAACGGTCAGTGGTCGCGCTTCGATAACTATGCTGGCCCGCAGTACGACGACGAATAACAACACTGAATCAGGTTACTCAAGCAAATACTTATCAAGGAATACAAATGCAAGCGGCAACTGTAGTCATTAACCGCCGCGCTCTGCGACACAACCTGCAACGTCTGCGTGAACTGGCTCCAGCCAGTAAACTGGTTGCGGTCGTGAAAGCGAACGCTTACGGCCATGGTCTGTTAGAGACCGCGCGAACGCTCCCCGATGCGGACGCTTTTGGTGTCGCTCGTCTTGAAGAAGCCCTGCGGTTGCGAGCGGGAGGGATCACGCAGCCCATCCTGCTGCTGGAAGGATTTTTTGATGCTTCCGATCTGCCGACTATCTCCGCGCAGCGTCTGCATACTGCCGTACACAACCAGGAGCAGCTTGAAGCTCTGGAAGCCGCGGTACTGGCTGAACCGGTCACCGTCTGGATGAAGCTCGACACGGGAATGCACCGTCTGGGCGTGCGTCCGGAGCAGGCCGAGGCGTTTTATCAGCGCTTGACGCAATGTGAAAACGTGCGCCAGCCGGTCAATATCGTCAGCCACTTTGCGCGCGCGGACGAGCCTGAGTGCGGCGCGACCGAAAAGCAGCTCGATATCTTCAATAGCTTTTGCGCAGGCAAACCGGGTCAGCGTTCGATCGCCGCGTCGGGTGGTATTCTGCTGTGGCCGCAGTCTCACTTCGACTGGGCGCGTCCGGGGCTGATTCTGTATGGCGTATCGCCGTTGGAAAACCACTCTATCGGTGCCGATTTTGGCTGCCAGCCGGTGATGTCGCTCACTTCCAGCCTGATTGCGGTGCGTGAACACAAAGCGGGCGAGCCGGTTGGCTATGGTGGAACCTGGCTGAGCGAGCGCGACACGCGTCTGGGCGTGGTGGCGATGGGCTATGGCGATGGTTATCCGCGCGCTGCGCCGTCTGGGACACCGGTACTGGTCAATGGCCGTGAAGTGCCGATCGTCGGTCGCGTCGCGATGGATATGATTTGCGTCGATTTAGGTCCTGAGGCGCAGGATAAAGCCGGCGATTCGGTTATCCTGTGGGGTGAAGGCCTGCCCGTTGAACGCATTGCTGAAATGACGAAAGTAAGTGCTTACGAACTTATCACGCGCCTGACCTCAAGGGTGGCAATGAAGTATATCGATTAAGTTCATGATGTGCCGGATAAGGCGGTTACGCCGCCATCCGGCAATATTCCTCTCAACATCCTCTCGATCTTCTCCCGCTTCCGGTTTATTGTGTTCTTAACCCCTGCCTGTAAACCTGGAGAACCACACGTGTTTCAAAAAGTTGACGCCTACGCCGGCGACCCGATTTTATCGCTCATGGAGCGTTTCAAAGAAGATTCACGTAGCGACAAAGTGAACCTCAGCATCGGTCTGTACTACAACGAAGACGGCATTATTCCTCAGCTTAAAGCGGTGGCAGAAGCGGAAGCCCGACTGAATGCCAAACCGCATGGCGCTTCGCTGTATCTGCCGATGGAAGGCCTGAACACTTATCGCCATACTATTGCGCCGCTGCTGTTTGGCGCAGAGCATCCGGTTCTCCAGCAGCAGCGCGTCGCAACGATTCAGACGCTGGGCGGCTCCGGTGCGCTAAAGGTTGGCGCAGACTTCCTGAAACGCTATTTCCCTGATTCTGCCGTGTGGGTCAGCGATCCGACCTGGGAAAACCACATCGCGATTTTTGAAGGTGCTGGATTCGAAGTAAGTACTTACCCCTGGTATGACGACACCACCAATGGCGTGCGTGTCAACGACCTGCTGGCCACGCTGAACACCTTACCGGCGCGCAGCATCGTACTGCTGCATCCGTGCTGCCATAACCCGACGGGTGCGGATTTAACCCCCGCGCAGTGGGATGGTGTCATTGAGATCCTGAAAGCTCGCGATCTGATCCCGTTCCTGGATATTGCTTACCAGGGTTTCGGCGGCGGAATGGAAGACGATGCCTATGCGATCCGCGCCATTGCCAGCGCCGGATTACCTGCACTGGTCAGCAACTCATTCTCGAAGATTTTCTCTTTGTACGGCGAACGTGTCGGCGGACTTTCAGTAGTCTGTGAAGACGCTGATGCCGCCAGCCGCGTTCTGGGGCAGCTAAAAGCGACGGTGCGTCGTAACTATTCCAGCCCGCCAAACTTTGGTGCGCAGGTCGTGGCCGCGGTGTTGGGTGATGACGCGCTGAAAGCCAGCTGGCTGGCGGAAGTCGAAGAGATGCGTACCCGTATTCTGGCGATGCGCCAGGCGCTGGTTAACGTATTGAATGCGGAGATCCCTGGTCGTAACTTTGATTACCTGCTGCAACAGCGCGGGATGTTCAGCTATACCGGGCTCAGCGCTGCTCAGGTCGATCGCCTGCGCGATGAGTTCGGTGTGTACCTGATAGCCAGCGGTCGTATGTGCGTGGCCGGGTTGAATCACGGTAACGTGCAACGCGTGGCGAAGGCATTTGCCGCCGTCATGTAACCGGGTTTTTAGGCCTGATAAGCGTCGCGCCATCAGGCATTGTATTGCCGGATGGCGGTGTAATCACCTTATCCGGCCTACTTTCTTTCACCGTGCTATTGGCCTGTTTTCCAATGTGATCATGCTCTTTTTCCAGGACAAAACCAGAGAAAATCCTTCCTTTCCCTCCCCCTAAGGGGTAAGGTCAGATAGTTTTTTGACCAGTTGTTAATAAAAAAATGATAACTAACTGACTACTTAGGGAAAAATATGCGCAAGTTTACGTTGGCACTGAGTGCCGTTTGTTTATTGTTCACGCTAAATCAGCCGGCCCAGGCGTTAGTTTCCTCTCCCTCTCAGCTTAATCCAGGCACCAACGTTGCAAAACTCGCTGAGCAGGCACCCATTCACTGGGTCTCCGTGGCACAAATTGAAAACAGCCTGACCGGACGCCCGCCGATGGCCGTCGGGTTTGATATCGATGACACCGTCCTCTTTTCCAGCCCAGGCTTCTGGCGCGGAAAAAAAACGTATTCTCCGGACAGTGAGGATTACCTGAAAAATCCGGCCTTCTGGGAAAAAATGAACAATGGCTGGGACGAATTCAGCATTCCGAAAGAAGTGGCGCGTCAGTTGATTGATATGCACGTGCGTCGCGGCGACAGCATCTTTTTCGTAACCGGGCGTAGCCAGACGAAGACCGAAACGGTGTCGAAAACGCTGTCCGATAACTTTCACATCCCGGCCGGCAATATGAACCCGGTCATTTTTGCCGGTGATAAGCCGGGCCAGAATACGAAAACGCAGTGGCTGCAGGATAAAAATATCCGTATGTTCTACGGCGACTCTGATAATGACATTACCGCCGCCCGAGACGTGGGTATTCGCGGCATTCGTATTTTACGCGCTTCTAACTCCACTTATAAACCGTTGCCACAGGCCGGCGCGTTTGGTGAAGAGGTGATCGTCAACTCGGAGTATTGAGGACGTTGCTTGCGATTGTTGGTTTTTTAAACAAATTTGCGTTACCTGCTTTTACCTTTTGCGGACTTGCTGCACACTGAATAAAAGATGTTCTCATTAGGCAATATGCTGGTAAGGGGAATTAAGATGACGAATTCGGAGTTGCTGCAATACTGCATGGCAAAAATGGGCGCCGAGCAGAGCGTACACAGTGACTGGAAGGCCACACAAATCAAAGTCGAAGATGTGCTTTTTGCCATGGTAAAAGAGGTGGAAGAACGCCCGGCGGTGTCACTGAAAACCAGCCCGGAACTGGCAGAGTTGTTACGTCAGCAGCATAGCGATGTACGGCCAAGCCGGCATCTCAATAAGGCGCACTGGAGTACGGTGTATCTGGACGGCTCGCTGCCGGATTCGCAAATCTACTACCTGGTAGACGCCTCTTATCAGCAGGCCGTAAACACGCTGCCGGAAGATAAACGCCGGATACTGGCGCAGTCCTGATCTGTTTTCCGCAATGAGGCGCCAGCGCCTTATCCGGCCTACAAGCAATTATGCATATTTTGTAGGCCTGATAAGCGTAGCGCCATCGGCATGATTACAACAGTGGTTTGAGGAAACGGGCCGTGTGTGAGGCTTCACACTCAGCGACCGTTTCTGGTGTGCCTGAAACCAGAATTTCCCCGCCGCCACTGCCGCCTTCCGGACCGAGATCGACAATCCAGTCAGCGGTTTTTATCACGTCCAGATTGTGCTCAATCACTACGATGGTGTTGCCCTGATCCCGGAGTTGATGCAGCACGTCCAGCAGTTGCTGAATATCCGCAAAATGTAGACCGGTGGTCGGTTCATCGAGAATATACAGCGTTTGACCGGTACCGCGTTTGGACAGTTCACGCGCCAGCTTCACGCGCTGCGCTTCACCGCCCGAGAGCGTGGTGGCGGACTGACCCAGTCGAATGTACGTCAGACCCACGTCCATCAGCGTTTGCAGCTTACGCGCCAGCGCCGGAACGGCATCGAAGAACTCACGCGCTTCTTCAATCGTCATATCCAGCACTTCGTGGATAGTCTTGCCCTTGTACTTAATCTCCAGTGTTTCGCGGTTATAGCGCTTGCCTTTACACTGATCGCACGGCACGTAGATATCCGGCAGGAAGTGCATTTCGACTTTGATCACGCCGTCGCCCTGACAAGCTTCACAGCGTCCGCCGCGGACGTTAAAACTGAAACGACCCGGAGTATAACCGCGCGCACGCGACTCCGGCACGCCGGCAAACAGTTCGCGCACTGGCGTAAACACGCCGGTGTAGGTTGCCGGGTTAGAGCGCGGCGTACGGCCAATCGGGCTTTGGTCAATGTCGATCACTTTGTCGAAATGTTCCAGGCCCTGAACATCACGATATGGCGCGGGTTCAGCCAGCGTGGCGCCGTTCAGCGCCGTCTGTGCAATCGGGAACAGCGTGTCGTTAATTAGCGTCGATTTACCCGAACCGGAAACACCGGTAATGCAGGTAAATAAACCAACCGGCAGCGTCAGCGTGACATCTTTCAGGTTGTTACCGCGCGCGCCGGTCAGCTTCAACACTTTTTCCGGGTCTGCCGCCACGCGCTGTTTCGGCACTTCAATCTTGCGCTTACCGCTCATGTACTGGCCGGTCAGCGACTCAGGCACGGCCATGATATCTTTTAGCGTACCTTCGGCAACCACCTGGCCGCCGTGAACGCCCGCGCCGGGGCCGATGTCGATGACGTGGTCAGCGGCGCGAATCGCATCTTCATCGTGCTCAACCACAATGACGGTATTGCCCAGATTACGCAGGTGGATAAGCGTGCCCAACAGACGCTCGTTATCGCGCTGATGCAGACCGATAGACGGTTCATCCAGCACATACATTACGCCGACCAGACCTGCGCCGATCTGGCTTGCCAGACGAATACGCTGGGCTTCGCCGCCGGAGAGCGTTTCTGCTGAACGCGACAGCGTCAGATAGTTGAGGCCGACGTTGACCAGGAACTTCAGACGATCGCCAATCTCTTTGAGAATTTTCTCTGCAATCTTCGCTCGCTGACCCGCAAGCTTCAGGTTGTTGAAGAAATCCATGGCGTGACCGATGCTCATGTCGGAAATCGCGGGCAGCGGCGTATTTTCGACAAATACGTGGCGGGCTTCCCGGCGTAAACGCGTCCCCTCACAGCTGGCGCACGGTCGGTTGCTAATGAACTTGGCTAATTCTTCACGTACTGCGCTGGATTCCGTCTCTTTATAACGGCGCTCCATATTGTGCAATACGCCTTCGAACGGATGGCGGCGTACGGACGTATCGCCGCGATCGTTCATGTATTTAAATTCGATATTCTCTTTGCCGGAACCGTACAGCACCACTTTATGCACGGCAGGGTTCAGGCTGGCCCATGGGGCTTCGACGTCGAATTTATAGTGTTCCGCCAGTGACTTAAGCATCTGGAAGTAATAGAAGTTACGGCGATCCCAGCCGCGGATAGCACCACCGGCCAGCGACAGTTCCGGATTTTGGATCACCCGGTCAGGATCGAAATACTGCTGCACGCCGAGACCGTCACAGGTCGGGCATGCGCCCGCTGGGTTATTGAACGAGAACAGACGTGGTTCCAGCTCGCGCATGCTGTAGCCGCAGATCGGGCAGGCGAAGTTGGCGGAGAACAGCAACTCTTCCGCTTTCGGATCGTCCATATCGGCGACCACCGCCGTACCACCGGACAGTTCCAGCGCGGTTTCAAAGGATTCTGCCAGTCGCTGGGTGAGATCGTCGCGGACTTTAAAGCGGTCAATCACCACTTCAATAGTGTGTTTCTTTTGCAGTTCAAGCTTGGGGGGATCGGAAAGGTCGCACACTTCACCGTCGATACGGGCGCGGATATAGCCCTGGCCTGCCAGGTTTTCCAGCGTTTTAGTATGCTCGCCTTTACGCTCCTTAATCACCGGCGCCAGCAGCATCAGACGTTTGCCTTCCGGCTGCGACAGAACGTTGTCCACCATCTGGCTAACGGTCTGGGCCGCCAGGGGAACGTCGTGATCCGGGCAGCGCGGTTCGCCAACGCGGGCAAACAGCAGACGCAGATAGTCGTGAATTTCGGTAATCGTACCTACCGTGGATCGCGGGTTGTGGGATGTCGATTTTTGTTCAATTGAGATGGCGGGAGACAGCCCCTCAATGTGGTCGACATCCGGCTTTTCCATCAGCGACAGAAACTGACGCGCGTACGCGGAAAGCGATTCAACGTAACGACGCTGCCCTTCGGCGTACAAGGTGTCGAAAGCGAGCGAAGATTTGCCTGAGCCCGAAAGCCCGGTGACGACAATCAGCTTGTCGCGCGGGATGACGAGGTTGATGTTTTTGAGATTATGGGTGCGGGCGCCCCGAACTTCGATCTTATCCATTCATCTTTCCCGGATTAAACGCTTTTTTGCCTGGCTGCATGGTGCTACCGGCGATCACAAACGGTTAATTATGACACAACCTGACCTGAATGGATATACAGTATTGGAATGCAAAACGCAGATGCCTGTGCAACAATGTCTGTCTGGGGTTGTTTACTGGAATCGATCTCGCAACGTAGTAAAAGCGCTATTGGAAATGCTACAATCCCGCGCTTACACTTATTCAGTAACGTTTTTCAGGAGACACGATCATGGCCAGCAGAGGCGTAAACAAGGTGATTCTCGTCGGTAATCTGGGCCAGGACCCGGAAGTACGCTATATGCCGAATGGTGGCGCAGTTGCCAACATTACGCTGGCTACTTCCGAATCCTGGCGTGATAAAGCGACCGGCGAAATGAAAGAGCAGACTGAATGGCACCGTGTGGTGCTGTTCGGCAAACTGGCGGAAGTTGCCAGCGAATATCTGCGTAAAGGTTCCCAGGTCTATATCGAAGGTCAGTTGCGTACCCGCAAATGGACCGATCAATCCGGCGTAGAAAAGTACACCACTGAAGTTGTGGTTAACGTTGGCGGCACCATGCAAATGCTGGGCGGTCGTCAGGGTGGTGGGGCTCCGGCAGGTGGCGGCCAGCAGCAGGGTGGTTGGGGTCAGCCTCAGCAGCCGCAAGGTGGCAATCAGTTCAGCGGCGGCGCGCAGTCTCGCCCGCAGCAGCAGTCGGCTCCGGCAGCGCCGTCTAATGAGCCGCCGATGGATTTCGACGACGATATTCCGTTCTAATCCTTCTGCTTTTCGCTGAAAATTATGGCTACCTCAGAACTGGGGTAGCCATATGCAATTCTGTTATCAGTTCAACACCATCGGCCAGTCTGGCGGTGTATGGCTCATCACTTCAACCATTACGGTTTCAATGTTCTTCCAGATTGCGGACATATCCACCAGGGTTATGCCGAGTAATCCGGTCGCAAACCAGCAGGCAAAAACCAGCCCTAAACCGCTGCTAATGACGGCCAGGCCAATATAATCTGATTTACGAAAACGGATATTGAGCGTACTGGCTAAAAACATCAGCACTGCACTGAGTAATTGCCACCGCAGAAGAACCACGCCAGTTGTTATCGTTGCCATGAAAAACGTCCTCAGAAAGTCTGGATGCCCAGGACAGCGCGGGGGTGTTCACCGAGGGTGTAGTACTCTGGCTATCGACGGGCAATAACATGAATGAAACATCGTTTCTGTTACATGATTTTTGTGAACTATATCACATATGCTCGTTTGTTCACCAGTGTTGGGCGTATTTTTTGCAGGACGATAACCATGTTAAATATGTGGTTATATTCAAGGAAGCAACGATACTAAATAATCAATCTTAAAGATGTATTTTTATTACCTGTTTTATTTATCCTAAATTCATCGTTAAAAAAATCTAATGAATTTCTTAAATAAAGCCAGGATAGTGCTTATAAAAAATTACTCCTTGGGGATAATAACGTTATGAAATAAGCATAACTTTAAGTTTGCCTTACGGAAAAATAATATCATCATCAACTATTATCAGACTTTTACATAGAGAAGTCTGTTGCTAATACTGATAGATTCATGCAACTTAATCAGTCGGTGTTTATAGCATCTTGCCTTAATGGGTTCTGGCATATACGAAACAGGGAAACAGGGCTGACATGAATCACAGTGCGCGACGCAAGATACTGAAGTTCCTCGGAACATTCATGGTGGTATTGCTCCCCGTGGTGCTGGCGTTATGGTTTGCTCAAATCCGGGCAATGTCCGAAACCCGTAATCAACTTCGCTCTTTTGCGCAACTGGTGTTAAATAAAACTGAATTGGTGATCCAACAAGCCGATTTAGCGCGAGATATGGCCCTGTTGTATCAAGGTAAGATGTGTACCCCGGCACATCAGAAAAATATGCTAGATATTATTCGTGGTCGTTTATATATCAGCGAGCTAATTTATGCGCAGGGCGATCATTTTTTGTGCTCTACGTCGATGGCGCCGCCAGTCGCCTATATTATGCCGACCGCCGACTATAAACGTACGCCGGACATCTCCATCTATTACTATCGCGATACCCCCTTTTTCGCTGGCTACAGAATGACGTATATGCAACGTGGAAACTACGTTGTCGTCATCAACCCATTATCTTACAGCGAAGTTATGTCAGATGACCCGGACCTGTCCTGGGGCGTGTATGACACGGTAACGGGTACTTTTTTCTCTGCCAGCGAAGGGGCGCCTATTGCGCAGTTATTGCCGTTGGTGCACGGTGAAGCCTCAACCTTCCAGTTGGACGATCGCTTTTACACCAAAGTGCATTCAGAAAAACGCCCGATTGCGATTATTGTGTCGACCTCGGATAAACGCATACATTCGATTTTCTATCATGAGGCTGCGTTAACGATTCCTTTCGGGATTATCTGCAGCATCCTGATGCTGTTAATGTGGTGGCGCACGCGTCAGGAATACTTATCTCCCCGCCGCTTGTTAAAACGAGCAATCAAAAAACGTCAACTGTGTCTGCACTACCAGCCGATCATTGATATCGAAAACGGCCAGTGCGTAGGGGCTGAGGCTCTGCTGCGCTGGCCGGGCTGTGATGGTGAAGTAATGAGCCCAACCGAGTTTATTCCGCTGGCTGAAAAAGAGGGAATGATTGAGCGGATCACGGATTACGTGATTGAAGAGGTATTCAACGATTTAGGATATTTTCTTTCGGCGCATCCTCAGCTTTATATCTCGATAAACCTCTCTGCTTCTGACTTTCATTCATCCCGACTTATTGCCCTGATTACCGACAAAAACCGTGAGTACTCTGTGGCGGCCCAGCAAATTAAAGTCGAGGTGACGGAACGCGGGTTTATTGATGTAGATAAAATGACCGCGGTAATCCAGGCGTTTCGTCAGGCGGGTTATGAAGTGGCGTTTGATGATTTTGGGACGGGATATTCCAATCTACACAATTTATCCGCGTTGAATATCGATATCCTGAAGATCGACAAATCATTTATTAGTACGTTGTCCACCAACAGCACCAGTCACCTGATTGCCGAACATATCATCGAAATGGCGCAAAGCTTACACCTGAAGATGATTGCGGAAGGGGTAGAGACGGTTGAGCAAATCGAGTGGCTGCGCGAACGTGGCGTACAGTATTGTCAGGGCTGGTATTTTGCGAAGGCGCTGCCGCCACAGGAGTTCATGCACTGGATACAACGGTCGCCCGCCATACTGACGCAGAGCGGGCAATAATCTTACAGGCGGTGGCGGTAATCGCTGGGGGTACGATCAAACTCGCGGCGAAACACGCGGGAGAAGGTTTGTTGTGATACATAACCAAGATCCATCGCGATATCGAAAATAGGTCGCTCGGTCGTCCGCAGTTCAACAGCAGCCAGCAGGAGTCGACGCTGGCGGATATAGTCACCCAACGTCTGGCGCATCACCGTGCGGAACATTCTCTGTAAATACCACTTCGAGTAACCTGATTTTTTCGCCACCGCCTCAATGTTCAGCGGCTGATCGATATGGTCGTCAATCCATTCAATAAGGGTCTGAATAATCTGCTGATGGGACATAGGGCTGCCTCTTTTTCAGTATTCGATTCGTCGTTTTGTCTGTGGGCGAGTATAATTCCTCAAGTTAACTTGAGGTAAAGCGATTTATGGAAAAGAAATTACCCCGAATAAAAGCGCTGCTCACGCCAGGTGAAGTCGCAAAGCGTAGCGGCGTAGCGGTATCAACCCTGCATTTCTATGAAAGCAAAGGGTTAATCAGCAGTATGCGCAACAGCGGCAATCAGCGCCGATACAGACGTGATGTGTTACGTTATGTGGCGATTATCAAGATTGCTCAACGCATCGGGATCCCGTTGGCAACGATCGGTGACGCGCTCGGCGTATTACCTGAAGGACATTCGCTCAGTGCTAAAGAGTGGAAGCAGCTCTCTTCGCAATGGCGTGAAGAGCTGGATCGACGCATTCATACTTTAGTGGCGCTACGCGATGAACTGGATGGGTGTATTGGTTGCGGTTGTTTGTCGCGCAGCGATTGCCCGTTGCGTAACCCAGGCGATCAGCTTGGCGAGAAGGGGACCGGGGCGCGTCTGCTGGAAGATGATTGATGTGAAATATCTGATGGATTGACGGATATAAAACTAAAGCGCCACAGAGGGCGCTTTAGTTTGGTTCCGGTCTTTGTCTTTCACTCTATCCCGCTGGTTCACGGGAGGGTTTCCCCCGACATCAACACCCCTCAGTCGAGCACATTAGGTGAGGTTCCGGTCTGTGTTGATAATGTAATTGTAAGCCACCTCTCTCCATTTACCAGTGAAATGGTGATTTTTTAGCCAAAAAATTTTCCGCATCTTCACCGGTTTTCTTGCGCAAGTTTGCGTGAAAAAGGAACACCAATGTTGTAATAACTCCGCAAATTTTGTTGCCAGACTGCGCATTGACGATAACGTTTGCGCATCGACTGATTATTTATTGCGCGTTATAAGAAGAAATGAGTAAAAAGCGGCAAAGTTCAGTTGAAAACCAGCGTATGATCGCTGGATAATCGTTTGCTTTTTTTTACCACCCGTTTTTTATGCGCGGAGCTAAACGTTTGCTTTTTTGCGACACCCCTATTGACGCAAACCTGGCACATGGAGAAAACGTTTAGCAGGCAGTGGATTGTCCAGCACGCATAATGACGAAAAAATAAACTCTCAGGGGATGTTTTCTATGTCTACGCCTTCAGCGCGTACCGGCGGTTCACTCGACGCCTGGTTTAAAATTTCGCTCCGCGGCAGTACCGTTCGTCAGGAAGTCGTTGCCGGATTAACGACGTTCCTGGCCATGGTCTACTCCGTTATCGTGGTTCCGGGGATGCTGGGTAAAGCCGGATTCCCGCCTGCCGCTGTATTTGTGGCAACCTGTCTGGTCGCGGGCGTCGGTTCTATTGTGATGGGCCTGTGGGCAAACCTGCCGCTGGCGATTGGCTGCGCCATTTCTTTGACGGCGTTTACCGCATTCAGCCTGGTACTGGGACAACATATCAGCGTGCCTGTTGCGCTGGGTGCGGTGTTCCTGATGGGTGTCCTGTTTACCATCATTTCCGCGACCGGTATTCGTAGCTGGATCCTGCGCAATCTACCGCAGGGTGTTGCGCACGGTACGGGGATTGGTATCGGCCTGTTCCTGCTGCTGATTGCGGCAAACGGCGTGGGTCTGGTTATTAAAAACCCGCTGGACGGCCTGCCGGTTGCGCTGGGCGATTTCGATACCTTCCCGGTGATTATGTCGCTGGTAGGTCTGGCGGTGATTATTGGCCTCGAAAAACTGAAAGTACCGGGCGGTATCCTGCTGACTATTATCGGTATTTCCGTAGTGGGTCTGATTTTCGACCCGGCCGTACATTTCTCCGGTATTTTTGCCATGCCGTCTCTGAGCGACGAAAACGGTAACTCGCTGATCGGTAGCCTGGATATTATGGGCGCACTAAACCCGATCGTACTGCCGAGCGTGCTGGCGCTGGTCATGACCGCTGTCTTCGATGCGACCGGAACCATCCGTGCGGTAGCCGGACAGGCGAATCTGCTGGATAAAGACGGACAGATTATTGACGGCGGCAAAGCGCTGACCACCGACTCCCTGAGCAGCGTGTTCTCTGGCCTGGTGGGCGCTGCACCGGCGGCGGTTTATATTGAATCCGCAGCGGGTACGGCGGCAGGCGGCAAAACTGGCCTGACGGCGATCACCGTTGGCGTACTGTTCCTGCTGATCCTGTTCCTGTCTCCGCTCTCTTATCTTGTACCAGTATATGCAACGGCACCTGCGCTGATGTATGTGGGCCTGCTGATGTTGAGCAACGTAGCGAAAATCGACTTTGCTGACTTTGTCGACGCTATGGCGGGGCTGGTAACGGCCGTATTTATCGTGCTGACCTGTAACATCGTGACCGGCATTATGATTGGCTTTGCTACCCTGGTGATTGGCCGTATCGTCTCTGGCGAATGGCGCAAACTGAACATCGGCACAGTGGTCATCGCCATCGCGCTGGTGGCCTTCTACGCTGGTGGTTGGGCTATCTAATCCTCATTTGATGAAGATTCTGAAAACGGGTGGCTTTGGCCGCCCGTTTTTATTTTCACAACACTCTCGTTGTCTTTTGCGTTACTCTCAAGTAGATAGAATTGAGGCACGACGCCTCTCATCACTGATCATAAGAAACATCGCAAACAGGGAACGCATGGAAATCTTTTTCACCATACTCATCATGACCCTTGTGGTCTCGCTGTCGGGGGTTTTTACTCGCGTATTGCCATTCCAACTCCCTTTACCCCTTATGCAGATCGCCATCGGCGCCTTGCTGGCGTGGCCGACGTTTGGTTTGCATGTGGAATTCGATCCTGAGCTTTTTCTGGTTCTGTTCATCCCGCCGCTGCTTTTCGCCGATGGCTGGAAGACGCCAACCCGTGAGTTTCTGGAGCACGGGCGAGAGATCTTCGGCCTTGCGCTGGCGCTGGTTCTGGTCACGGTGGTCGGGATTGGCTTTATGATTTACTGGCTGGTGCCGGGGATCCCTCTCATCCCGGCCTTTGCGCTGGCCGCTGTCCTGTCGCCAACCGATGCCGTTGCGCTTTCCGGCATAGTGGGGGAGGGACGCATACCGAAGAAAATCATGGGTATCCTGCAGGGCGAAGCGTTGATGAACGACGCCTCCGGCCTGGTGTCACTGAAATTTGCCGTCGCCGTGGCGATGGGCACGATGGTGTTTACAGTTGGTGGCGCAACGCTTGAATTCTTCAAGGTAGCAATTGGCGGTATCCTGGCCGGTTTTGTCGTCAGTTGGCTGTACGGGCGCTCCCTGCGTTTTCTCAGCCGCTGGGGTGGTGATGAACCGGCAACGCAAATCGTTCTGCTGTTCCTGCTGCCGTTTGCGTCTTACCTGATTGCGGAACACATCGGTGTTTCCGGCATCCTCGCGGCGGTCGCAGCCGGGATGACCATCACCCGTTCCGGGGTAATGCGCCGGGCGCCGCTGGCGATGCGTTTACGTGCTAACAGCACCTGGGCGATGCTGGAGTTTGTGTTTAACGGCATGGTTTTCTTGCTGTTAGGACTGCAGTTGCCGGGGATTCTGGAGTCTTCTTTGGCGGCGGCAGAAGCCGATCCGAATGTTGAAATCTGGATGCTGTTTACCGATATCGTGCTGATTTACGTGGCGCTGATGCTGGTACGTTTTGGCTGGCTGTGGACGATGAAGAAGTTTAGTCTGCGCTTCCTGAAGAAAAAGCCGATGGAGTTTGGTTCCTGGACGACGCGTGAAATCATGATCGCCTCCTTTGCGGGCGTGCGTGGGGCCATTACTCTTGCCGGTGTGCTCTCCATTCCGCTGCTGTTACCGGATGGTAGCGGCTTCCCGGCGCGATATGAGCTGATCTTCCTTGCCGCGGGCGTGATTCTGTTCTCGCTGTTTGTTGGCGTGGTGATGCTGCCGCTTCTGCTGCAACACCTGGAAGTGGCAGACCACTCGCAGCAGCAGAAAGAGGAACGAATTGCCCGCGCTGCCACGGCGGAAGTGGCGATTGTCGCTATCCAGAAAATGGAGGAGCGTCTGGCCGCAGATACCGAAGAGAACATCGACAATCAGTTGCTCACCGAGGTGAGTTCACGCGTCATCGGTAACCTGCGTCGACGCGTCGACGGACGCAACGACGCAGAAAGCTCGATGCAGGAAGAAAACCTCGAGCGGCGTTTCCGTCTGGCGGCCCTGCGCTCCGAGCGCGCGGAACTTTATCACCTGCGCGCCACGCGGGAAATCAGCAATGAGACGCTGCAAAAACTGCTGCACGATCTGGATTTGCTGGAAGCGCTGTTGATCGAGAACGAATAAACGGTTGTGCCTGATGGCGCTACGCTTATCAGGCCTACGGAATCCAATTGTAGGTCTGATAAGCGTTAAGCCGCATCCGGCATGTTACGACTCTTGCGTTAGCCAGAACCCTTCACAGCATTTGAGCCACGCCTGGGCGCTGTGCGACAGATACACACCTTCGCGCCAAATCATGCCCAACTGCCAGCGTAAATCACTCTCCAAAGGGATCCAGCGCAGCGTCTGCTTATCCAATCGCTGGCAAATCGGCTCCGGTAAAATGGCGATCCCGACTCCGGCTTGCACCATCGCCGCCAGAAAATCCCACTGCCCACTGCGTACCGCGATGCGGGGTTTGACGTTGTGCTGGTTAAACAGCTCAAGCAACTGACGGCTCAACGCGAAATCTTCGTTATAGATAAGCAGGGGATGCTCCGCTAACGCCTCGGGGGAAATGGATTCACACGTTGTCCACTGACCGGAGCGGGGGACCAGCACACAGAGCGGATGGCTAAAAAGCGGTAAGGTCGCCAGGCCGCTCTCTTCTTCAACCGGCAGCGCGGTCATCGCGACATCCAGATCGCCATTCATCACCGCCTGCTGGACGGTTAAGCCTCCAAATTCAGACACCTTCAGCTCCACGCCGGGATAGCGCTGGCGAAACAGGCTGATAGGCCCGGCCATCAACATACCGACCATGGGCGGAATGCCGAGGCGCAGTACTCCCTTGTTGAGGTGATTAATGTCGCTGAGTTCTGCTTCGAGCTGGCGAAACTCGGCGAGGATCGCCAGGCCGCGTTCGAAAACAACCTGTCCGGTGTCGGTTAACAGCAGTCGCCGACCGTCGCGGATTAACAGCGTGCAGTTAAGCTCGTCTTCAAGGTTCTTCAACATCTTGCTGATGGTGGGCTGGGTGACAAAAAGCTTCTCCGCTGCGCGGGTAAAGCTCTGCTGACGAACCACCTCAACAAAATAGCGCAGCGTTCTGATATCCATGATTATTCCTTAAGACTATGCCTGCAATGAGTTTAATTCATTTCAGTCCTGGACGGGGGCTCTCTATACTGGCGCTCTCTATTTTTTAAGGACATACCCTCATGGCTGTGGCGATAAGCCGCGTGACGCCTGCCGTTATTCATCGACTCCAGATCCCCGTTCAGGTTCTGTTGTACGCAGGTCTATTTGTATTTGCTCAATATCTTGTCTCCTGGCTGCATCTGCCGCTTCCTGCCAACCTGGTTGGGATGGTGCTGATGTTGGCGCTGATTGTCTGCCGGGTTATCCCGCTGAACTGGATTCGCGCAGGCGCTCGCTGGTTACTGGCTGAAATGTTGCTGTTTTTTGTTCCGGCGGTGGTGGCTGTCGTCAACTATACGCAGCTGTTGTTGGTCGATGGTTGGCGCATATTTGCCGTCATTGCGCTAAGTACGTTGATGGTGCTTGGCGCAACGGCGTGGGTCGTGGATAAAGTGTATCGCTATGAAATGAGCAGGCTAAACCGTGAGTAATTTCCAGCTAAGCGTGCTGTGTCTGGTGATTACGCTGGGCATCTATTTTGCCAACAAGCGCCTGTATCGCCGTTTTCGTAAATTACCGCTGATGCCGTTAGTGTTCACTCCGGCGCTGCTGATCCTGATGCTGGTCTTTGGGCATATCTCCTGGCAAAACTATATTGGTGAATCGCACTGGCTGCTGTGGCTGTTAGGCCCTGCGACCATCGCTTTTGCCGTTCCGGTCTATGACAACCTTGCCGTGATTAAGCGGCACTGGATGTCACTGACGGCGGGCGTGGTAACGGCAACGCTGGTGGCCGTTACCAGTTCCGTGTGGCTGGCGCGTCTGTTTATGTTGCCTGATGAAATCCAGCGTAGCCTGGCGGTGCGCTCCGTCACCACGCCATTTGCGCTGGCGGCAGCAGAGCCGTTGGGCGGGCAACCAGACCTGGTGGCATTGTTCGTGGTAGTGACCGGTGTATTCGGTATGGCGGTTGGCGATGTACTGTTTTTACGGCTTTCTATTCGGGAAGGGATGGCGAAAGGCGCAGGATTTGGCGCAGCCTCGCATGGTGCGGGCACGGCGCGCTCTTATGAGCTCGGCCAGCAGGAGGGCGTGGTCGCCAGCCTGGTGATGATGCTTTCCGGCGTGGTGATGGTGCTGGTGGCGCCGCTGGTCGCGATGGTGATGTTCTGAAAAAATGCCCCGGTCGTTCAGACCGGGGATGAGTAGGTGTGGTTAGTGCGCGCGACCTTGTTCTACGCCGTACCCGGTCTGGGAACGGATGAACTGAGCACGGAACTGCTCGCGTTCGCGATTACCTTCTTCTGAGTTATCGGTAGCAGAGAAGAACCAGATCCCGAGGAACGCTACGCTGATGGAGAACAGCGCCGGATATTCATACGGGAAAATGGCTTTTTCGTGACCAAGGATCTGGACCCAAATCGTCGGGCCAAGCACCATCAGCACCACCGCCGTCAGCAGACCTAACCAGCCGCCCAACATCGCGCCACGCGTGGTCAGTCTTGACCAGTACATGGAGAGCAGAATGATCGGGAAGTTGCAGCTGGCTGCGATAGCAAACGCCAGACCTACCATGAAGGCGATATTCTGGTTCTCAAACAGCACGCCGAGCAGGATGGCAATCACGCCCAGCACCAGTACGGTGATTTTCGACACCTTCAGCTCTTCACGTTCGGTTGCGCCTTTACGGAACACGTTGGCGTACAGGTCGTGAGAAACGGCCGATGCGCCCGCCAGCGTCAGGCCTGCAACCACTGCCAGGATGGTGGCAAACGCCACGGCTGAGATGAAGCCCAGGAATAGGTTGCCGCCCACCGCATTTGCCAGGTGAACCGCCGCCATGTTGTTACCGCCGATCAGCGCGCCAGCAGCGTCTTTATACGCCGGATTAGCGCCCACCAGCATGATCGCACCAAAGCCGATGATAAAGGTCAGGATGTAGAAATAACCCATAAAACCGGTGGCATAGAACACGCTCTTACGCGCTTCGCGGGCATCGCTGACCGTAAAGAAGCGCATCAGGATGTGCGGCAAGCCTGCCGTACCAAACATTAGGCCGAGACCTAACGACAGGGCGGAGATCGGATCTTTTACCAGTCCGCCCGGGCTCATAATGGCTGAACCTTTCGGGTGTACCGCCATTGCTTCGGTGAACAGGTTGTTGAAGCTAAAGCCGACGTGCTTCATCACCATAAAGGCCATAAAGCTGGCGCCGAACAGCAGCAGAACGGCTTTGATGATCTGTACCCAGGTGGTCGCCAGCATGCCGCCAAACAGGACGTACATCATCATCAGCACGCCAACCAGTACGACGGCGATGTGATAGTTCAGACCAAACAGCAGCTCAATCAGCTTACCTGCGCCGACCATCTGGGCGATCAGATACAGCGCGACCACCACCAGAGAACCACAGGCCGACAGAATACGGATTGGTCCTTGCTTCAGACGATAAGAAGCAACATCTGCAAAGGTGTAACGACCCAGGTTACGCAGACGCTCAGCAATCAGGAACAGGATAATTGGCCAGCCGACCAGGAAGCCGAGTGAATAGATCAGCCCGTCATAACCGGAGGTAAACACCAGCGCGGAAATCCCGAGAAACGATGCCGCCGACATATAGTCGCCCGCAATCGCCAGCCCGTTCTGGAAACCAGTGATGTTACCGCCGGCGGTGTAGTAGTCATTACGCGAACGTACGCGCTTAGACGCCCAGTAAGTAATACCGAGCGTAAAGATGACGAAAATCAGGAACATGACAATCGCCTGCCAGTTGGTTGGCTGGCGTTGGACTGCACCGCTAATAGCATCCGCCGCGTTTGCGGCGAAGGGCAGCGTGGCGGCAAGCGCCGTCAGGACTCTCTTCATGATGCTTTAACCTCGTGCAGAACCGCATTGTTCAGGCGGTCGAATTCACCGTTTGCCCGCCAGATATAGATCCCGGTCAGGATGAAGGAGATGAGGATCACACCGACCCCAATCGGAATACCCCGGGTGACGCTGGTTCCCGCGTGTAGCGGCGTACCCAGCCAGCCAGGCGCAAAGGCAATCAGTAAAATAAAGCTGATGTAAACTGCCAGCATGATGATGGACAGAATGGTGGCAAACCGTTGCCTTTTTTCAACTAACTCCCTGAAACGCGCACTGTCTTCTATCCGCTGATAAATAGAGTCATTCATCACAGAGTTCTCCAGAGGCCCCCTTCGTCTTTCACGTTGCAAGTGTGTTGGCCGCACTCGCCCACCTCAGTCACATAGTGAACTATGCTCCTGGGGATGAGCTCGCTTGCCGCCTTCCTGCAACGCGAAATCCTTTGGGGTGGGTTATTATATTTTCCCTCCCGGTCAGGGGAGGGGTAGGGGTAGGATTTGTAGGCCCGATAAGCCGTGCACCATCGGGCATTTCACGGTTATGGTTATGATGGCATCGCGATGGCCTGCTTCTCTTCGAGCAGTTTCTCTACCACGCCAGGATCGGCGAGGGTCGAGGTATCGCCCAGATTGCTGGTATCGCCCGCCGCGATTTTACGCAGAATACGGCGCATGATTTTGCCGGAGCGGGTTTTCGGCAGTGAGTCGGTCCAGTGCAGCACGTCTGGCGTTGCCAGCGGACCAATTTCTTTACGTACCCAGTTGCGCACCTCGGCGTACAGCTCCGGTGACGGCTCTTCGCCGTGATTCAGCGTGACGTAGGCGTAGATCGCCTGGCCTTTAATATTATGCGGAATACCCACCACCGCGGCCTCGGCAATCTTCGGATGCGACACCAGCGCCGATTCGATTTCTGCCGTTCCCAGACGGTGGCCAGAGACGTTCAGCACATCGTCCACACGACCGGTGATCCAGTAATAGCCATCTTCGTCACGACGCGCGCCGTCGCCGCTGAAGTACATATTCTTGAAGGTAGAAAAGTAGGTCTGCTCAAAGCGTTCGTGATCGCCAAACAGCGTTCTCGCCTGGCCCGGCCACGAGTCGGTAATCACCAGGTTGCCTTCGGTCGCGCCTTCCAGCGGATTACCCTCGTTATCGACAATCGCAGGCTGTACGCCAAAGAAAGGACGGGTTGCGGAACCCGCTTTCAGCTCGGTGGCGCCCGGCAGCGGGGTGATCATGAATCCACCGGTTTCGGTCTGCCACCAGGTATCGACGACCGGGCATTTTTCGTTGCCGATCTTCTTCCAGTACCACTCCCATGCTTCCGGGTTAATCGGCTCGCCAACGGAACCCAGGATACGCAGCGAGGAGCGGTCAGTGCCTTCAATCGCTTTATCACCTTCTGCCATTAGGGCGCGGATGGCGGTCGGCGCGGTATACAGAATATTGACCTGGTGCTTGTCCACAACCTGCGACATACGCGCCGGGGTTGGCCAGTTTGGCACGCCTTCGAACATCAGCGTGGTTGCGCCGCAGGCCAACGGACCATACAGCAGGTAGCTGTGCCCGGTTACCCAACCCACGTCAGCGGTACACCAATAAATATCGCCCTGATGGTAGTCAAACACGTACTTAAAGGTGGTTGCGGCGTAGACCAGATATCCGCCGGTGGTATGCAGTACGCCTTTTGGCTTGCCGGTTGAACCGGAGGTATAGAGGATAAACAGCGGATCTTCCGCGTTCATTTCTTCCGGCTGATGTTCCGGGCTGGCTTTCTCGATAAGATCGGACCACCACAGGTCACGGCCTTCCTGCCATTCCGTTTTTCCACCGGTACGTTTGAGGACGACCACATGTTCCACGGTTTTCACGTTCGGGTTTTTCAGCGCATCATCGACGTTCTTTTTCAGCGGGATGGCGCGGCCGGCGCGCACGCCTTCGTCGGCGGTGATCACCAGACGTGAATTGGAGTCGATGATACGTCCGGCGACCGCCTCTGGTGAAAAACCACCGAAGATGACCGAATGCACCGCGCCAATGCGGGCGCAAGCCAGCATAGCAACCGCCGCTTCCGGCACCATCGGCATATAAATGGCCACTACGTCGCCTTTTTTAATGCCTAAATCCAGTAGCGTATTGGCGAAACGGCAAACATCGCGATGCAGTTCGCGATAAGTAATGTTTTTGCTTTGGGTGGCGTCATCGCCTTCCCAGATGATGGCGGTGCGATCGCCATTTGCCTGTAAATGACGGTCAAGGCAGTTTGCGGCCAGGTTCAGGGTGCCGTCTTCGTACCATTTAATCGACACGTTGCCCGGTGCGAAGGAGGTGTTCTTCACCTGGCTGTACGGCTTGATCCAATCAAGTATCTTTCCCTGCTCGCCCCAAAATGTGTCGGGTTCGTTAACGGATTGCTGGTATTTCTCTTCGTACTGCTCCGGGTTTATCAGGCAACGATCCGCAATGTTTGCGGGAATAGCGTGTTTATGTATTTGGCTCATGGCTTTTGTTCTCCTTGTAGGATGTTAATAATATGTCTCATAAACGTTAAATGTAGGGGCTTTGAGAGTTTTGTTTAGTATTTGCGCGGCAGATCACGCAATAAACGAATTGTGCAAATTAGCGGCAAACTTAATTTTGAAGGGAACTAGCAAAAATTGATTAAATCTCGCGATAACATGTAGTTATCTAAAGGATTATTGAAAAGGTGATCTATCTCTGAATTAGACAAAAGAGTGAGGAGTTAGAGGGGGGTTATAACTCTAAAGTGGTATTTTACATACACTTACAATTGATTAAAGACAACATTTTCAGTGTGGTTTCTTGTTACAAATAGGGTGGAGCAATGTCATGACAGTATTCGTGTGGTTGCTGTTATGGAAAACAATAAAAGAACCGCCATTGCAGATAATGGCGTCATCTGGATGAGACCCCTATGGCAAGGATAAAATCACGCGTACGCCGTTTCTTCAGCCTGTTATTACCTTTATTATTTATTTCTGCTGTTCACGCTGAACAAACTCCTGTACCCGCAAAAACCGTCACCGTTGAAGCGAAGAATGAAACCTTCGCTCCTCAGCATCCCGATCAATATCTCTCCTGGAAAGCCACGTCTGAGCAATCAGCCCGTGAAGATGCGCTGGCAGAAGATCCGCGTCTGGTGATCCTGTGGGCGGGATATCCATTCTCGCGCGATTACAACAAACCGCGTGGACACGCCTATGCCGTGACCGATGTACGTGAAACCTTACGTACCGGCGCACCAAAAACGGCTGAAGACGGCCCGCTGCCGATGGCCTGCTGGAGCTGTAAAAGCCCGGACGTAGCACGTCTGATCCAGAAAGACGGTGAAGATGGCTACTTCCATGGTAAATGGCGCGCGGCGGTCCGGAAATTGTTAACAATCTCGGCTGTGCAGATTGCCATAACACTGCGTCACCAGACTTCGCCAAAGGCAAGCCAGAGCTGACGCTGTCGCGTCCTTATGCAGAACGCGCGATGGAAGCAATCGGCAAACCGTTTGAGAAAGCCGGTCGCTTTGATCAGCAATCCATGGTCTGCGGTCAGTGCCACGTGGAATACTATTTCGACGGTAAAAACAAAGCCGTTAAGTTCCCGTGGGACGAGGGCATGAAAGTCGAGAACATGGAGAAATACTACGACACCATCGCCTTCTCTGACTGGACCAACTCCCTGTCGAAAACGCCGATGCTGAAAGCGCAGCACCCGGAATATGAAACCTGGAGCGCGGGCATTCACGGCAAGAACAACGTGACCTGTATCGACTGTCACATGCCGAAAGTGCAAAACGCGGAAGGCAAGATCTACACCGACCATAAAATTGGTAACCCGTTCGATAACTTTGCTCAGACCTGTGCGAACTGCCACACCCAGGATAAAGCATCCCTGCAAAAAGTGGTCGCCGAGCGTAAACAGGCTATTCATGACCTGAAAATCAAGGTCGAAGATCAGCTGGTTCATGCGCACTTCGAAGCGAAAGCCGCATGGGATGCGGGTGCGACTGAAGCGGAAATGAAGCCGATTCTGGAAGATATCCGTCACGCACAATGGCGCTGGGACCTGTCTATCGCCTCACACGGTATTCACATGCACGCTCCGGAAGAGGGTCTGCGGATGCTGGGTAGCGCCATGGATAAAGCCGCAGATGCGCGTACCAAACTGGTCCGTCTGCTGGCGACTAAAGGCATCACCCATGAAATCCCGTTACCGGATATCTCTACCAAAGAGAAAGCCCAGGCGGCGATTGGTCTGAACATGCAGCAAATCAATGCTGAGAAGCAGGACTTCATCAAAACGGTGATTCCGCAGTGGGAAGATCAGGCGCGTAAAAACGGTCTGTTAAGCCAATAACCCCATTTCGCCCCGTCAGGGGCGGATAACTCAACGGAGTGAATATGAGCGTATTACGTTCGTTATTAACTGCTGGGGTGCTGGCGTCAGGCTTGTTCTGGAGCCTGAGTGGAATCACTGCCACGCCAACGCCGCAGGAGTCGGATCAACGCTGGACGGTTACCCAACAGCGTAATCCGGATGCCGCCTGTCTGGATTGTCACAAGCCAGATACCGAAGGCATGCATGGTAAGCATGCAGAAGTCATCAACCCGAATAACAAACTGCCGGTCACCTGCACCAACTGTCACGGCCAGCCGTCACCGAACCACCGTGAAGGGGTGAAGGATGTGATGCGCTTTAATGAGCCGATGTACAACGTTGAACAGCAGAACAGCGTCTGTATGTCCTGCCACCTGCCTGAGCAGCTACAAAAAGCGTTCTGGCCACACGATGTCCACGTAACCAAAGTGGCGTGTGCCAGCTGTCACTCACTGCATCCGAAGCAAGACACGATGCAGACGCTAAGTGATAAAGGACGGATCAAGATTTGCGTCGATTGCCACAGCGATCAGCGTAACAATCCGAACTTTAACCCGGCGTCGGTTCCGTTGCTTAAGGAGCATCCATGAGTTGCTCTCGTCGCCAGTTTATCACCCGCGTCGGCGCGCTGGTGGCAGTGAGCGGGACGGCGGGACGCGTTGTGGCGAAGACGCTGAACATCAACGGCGTACGTTACGGTATGGTACATGATGAGTCACTATGCATCGGCTGTACGGCCTGCATGGATGCTTGTCGGGAAGTAAACAACGTGCCGGAAGGGGTATCGCGTCTGACGATTATTCGCAGCGAGCCGCAGGGGACGTTTCCTGATGTGAAGTATCGCTTCTTCCGTCATTCGTGCCAGCATTGCGACCATGCCCCCTGCGTTGACGTCTGCCCGACGGGGGCATCGTATCGCGATGCCGCCAGCGGTATTGTGGATGTGAACCCGGACCTTTGCGTTGGCTGCCAGTACTGTATCGCCGCGTGTCCTTATCGCGTGCGCTTTATCCATCCGGTTAGCAAAACGGCGGATAAATGCGATTTCTGTCGGAAAACCAATCTGAAAGCGGGCAAGCAGCCCGCCTGCGTTGAGTCGTGTCCGACGAAGGCGCTGACGTTTGGTAATCTGGACGATCCCAACAGCGATATCTCCCGCTTGTTGCTGCAGAAAACCACCTACCGTTACAAGCTGGCGTTGGGCACAAAACCGAAGGTCTACCGCGTTCCCTTTAAATTTGGGGAGGTGAGCCAATGACATCCGCTTCTGCATTTCATTTTGAATCACTGGTGTGGGACTGGCCCATTGCCATTTATCTGTTCCTGATTGGCATCTCCGCCGGACTGGTCACGCTGGCGATTCTGCTGCGTCGTTTCCATCCGGAGGCGGGCGGTTCTGACAGCACGCTGCTACGCACTACGCTGGTGTTAGGGCCGGGGGCGATTATCTTCGGTCTGCTGATTCTGGTGTTCCACCTGACGCGTCCATGGACCTTCTGGAAACTGATGTTCCACTACAGCTTCACTTCGGTGATGTCGATGGGAGTCATGTTGTTCCAGTTGTACATGGTGGTGCTGGTGCTGTGGCTGGCAAAAATCTTTGAAAAAGAGGTGATTGCTCTACAACAGCGCTGGCTGCCGCGATTAGGGATCGTACAGAAAATGCTGACGTTGATTGCGCCGTTTCATCGCGCGCTGGAGACGTTAATGCTGGTGCTGGCGGTCCTGCTCGGGGCGTACACCGGCTTTCTGCTGTCGGCGCTGAAATCCTATCCGTTCCTGAATAACCCGATCCTGCCGGTGCTGTTCCTGTTCTCCGGGATCTCCTCCGGCGCGGCGGTGGCGCTGATCGCCATGGCGTTACGTCATCGTAGCAATCCGCACAGTACCGAAGCGCACTTTGTGCATCGCATGGAAGTCCCGGTGGTATGGCTGGAGATCTTCCTGCTGGCGGCATTTTTCGTCGGTCTGGCGCTGGGCGATGACGGCAAAATGCGCGCGCTGGCGGCGGCACTGGGCGGCGGATTCTGGACCTGGTGGTTCTGGCTGGGCGTGGCCGGGCTTGGGCTGATACTGCCGATGCTGCTAAAACCTTGGGCCAACCGCAGTTCGACGTTTCATGGCGTGCTGGCAGTGTGCGGTGCCAGCCTGACCGGCGTACTGCTGCTGCGCTTTTTTATTCTCTATGCGGGTCAGCTAACCGTTGCGTAAGGTGATATCTGGACGTTCTCCTTCCTGAAGCCGGTTTTCTGGCACTGTTGTTAAGCCTCGGGGTCAACGTGTTGACCCCGCTTGCCGTGTTGGTGGGTGTCCGCCAGCGCTGGCAAGGCGTAATGCGCCTGGCAAGCGTGGGCATGTGGACGCAGTTTTCGCTGCTGCTGCTGGCCTTTGCCATTCTGATATTCTGCTTTCTGACCAGCGATTTTTCGGTGGTCTACGTTGCTCAGCATAGCTACAGCCTGCTGCCGTGGGGATTAAAACTGGCGGCGGTGTGGGGCGGGCATGAAGGATCGCTGCTGCTGTGGGTGCTGTTTCTTTCCGGCTGGAGCGCGCTGTTTGCCTTGCGCTATCGGCGTGATTCCGACCTGCTGTTTCCGTTAACGCTCAGCGTCCTCGCTCTGATAACGGCCCTGCTGCTGCTGTTTGTGGTGGTATGGTCCGATCCGTTCGTGCGTATCTTCCCGCCAGCCATTGAAGGGCGCGACCTTAACCCGATGCTGCAACATCTCGGGTTAATCCTCCATCCGCCGCTGCTGTACCTGGGTTACGGTGGCTTGATGGTGGCGGCAGGCGTGGCGCTGGCCTCGCTGCTGCGCGGTGACTTTAATGCGCAGAGCGCCGGGGTGTGCTGGCGCTGGGCACTGCCTGGCTGGTGTGCGCTGACGCTGGGGATTATCCTCGGCTCCTGGTGGGCCTACTGCGAGCTGGGCTGGGGCGGCTGGTGGTTCTGGGACCCGGTAGAAAATGCCTCCTTATTACCCTGGCTTTCCGCCAGTGCGCTGCTGCATAGTCTGTTCATCACGCGCCAACGTGGGATCTTCCGCCACTGGTCGCTGCTGCTGGCGATCGTCACGCTGATTTTATCGCTGCTGGGGACGCTGATTGTGCGTTCCGGCATTCTCGTTTCCGTGCACGCTTTTGCGCTGGATAACGTCCGCGCCACGCCGCTGTTCGCGCTGTTTACCGTATTGAGCCTGGCATCGCTCGGGCTTTACGCCTGGCGGGGACAGCAAGTCCGCCAGAATGCGCGTTTTGGCGGCTGGTCGCGCGAGATGCTGATTCTGGTCGCGCTATTACTTTTTTGCGCGGTGCTGCTGATTGTGCTGATTGGTACCCTTTACCCGATGATTTACGGGTTGTTCGGCTGGGGGCGGCTCTCCGTGGGCGCACCGTACTTTAACCGTGCTACGCTGCCCTTTGGCCTGCTGATGCTGCTGGTTATCGTGTTGGCGACAATCAGAAGCCGCAAAGTGTCTGTGCGTTGCCAGCTTCCGGCACTGCTGGCGCATGCCGGGGTGCTGGTGTTTGCGGCTGGGATCGTCTTTTCCAGCGGTAGTCGCCAGGAGATAAGCCTGAATCTGAGCCCCGGGCAGCAGGTGGAACTGGCGGGCTATATTTTTCGTTTTGAGCGTCTCGACCTGGAAGCAAAAGGTAACTACACCAGTGAAAAAGCGCAGATCACGCTGTGGCAAAATGAGAAACGCATTGGCAGCCTGCAGCCTGAAAGACGCTTCTATGCCGCGCGCCGTCAACAGATGATGGAGCCGGGGATCCGCTGGAATCTGATGCATGACTGGTATGCGGTAATCGGCGAAAAAACCGGACCGGACCGTTATGCCATGCGCTTGTACGTGCAGACCGGCGTGCGCTGGATTTGGGGCGGAGGACTGTTAATGGTCTGTGGTGCGCTGCTGAGCGGATGGCGAGGGAGAAAGCGCGATGCATAAACAAATCAACGCGTTGCCAGATGGCGGCGAACGGGGTGTGAAAACGGTAGGTCGGATAAGCGCAGCGCCATCCGGCAGAACATGTTTACTCTTAGCTATCATTTTGTTTTTCATCGCCTTCGCGACACATGCCCAGGTTGTGGACACATGGACTTTTGCCAACCCGCAACAACAGGAAAAAGCGTTGTCTATTGCCAGTCAACTGCGCTGTCCACAGTGTCAAAACCAAAACTTGCTGGAATCCAATGCGCCGGTAGCGGTCAGTATGCGCCACCAGGTTTATAGCATGGTGGCGGAAGGGAAAAGTGAAGCCGAGATAACGACGTGGATGACCGATCGCTACGGTGATTTTGTGCGCTACAACCCGCCGTTGAATGAGCAAACGCTGCTGCTGTGGGCGTTGCCGTGCCTGCTGTTATTACTGGTGGGCGTGGTGGTCTGGCGGGTGAGAAGGCGTCAGCGCGTAGAGGAGGATGTGCAATGAGCCAGTCCAACCATTCCCCTGCGCCGTTACGCCCACTCCCCGTGAAGTGGCTGACCGCTGCGACGGTGCTGATGGTTGTGGCCTGCATCGGAGGTTACCTGTTGACACCCAAATGGCAGGCGGTGCGTCAGGAACAGACGCGGCTGGCGGACCCATTACATGCGTTCACCGATGAAAATGTTCAGGAAAAACAGCTGCTTTTGCTGCAATCGAAAATTCGTGCTAATCCACAGGACGGTGTGAAATGGGCGCAACTCGGTGAGTACTATCTTTGGCAAAACGCGTATCATAATGCGCTGTTGGCCTACGAGCAGGCGCTGCGTGTAGGGGGTGAAAATGCTGAGATCTATTCAGCGCTGGCAACGGTATTGTATTACCAGGCCGGGCAGCATATGACACCGCCCACTCGCGAGATGATTGATAAGGCTCTGGCGCTGGACCCGACAGAGGTCACTGCGCTGATGCTGTTAGCCTCAGATGCGTTTATGCAGGCAGACTACGCCCAGGCCATTTCAGTGTGGCAAAAAGTTATGGATTTAAACTCGCCGAGGGTGAACCGGGCACAGCTCATTGACTCTATTAATATGGCGAAGTTGTTGCAGAATCGGCAAAAATAAATTTGTTTCTTTTGTGATTTGTATCATTTGGCCTGTTTAAAAAACAGGCGAACGAACAAATGAGCAAAAAAAACTCACGCCATGACTTCTTCATTTTTGAACATATTAAAATTCTTTTATAACAAAAAGTTATTCATCATTACCCCGACAAAATTGCATTTTTATGCATAAATTCAGCTGAAGGCTCTGTTCCTGGAGGGTTGCGCGAGACAGTACGCAAATGATAATGATAATAAGCGTTAAAAAACTCCATAAACGAACGCAACACAATTCATACCCTTTCAGTATGTACTATTACCACACACCGCATGTGGAATAGCGCTCCATCGAGGAAGTCCGTTGTTATGAAAAATTTGAAAGTCAGCCTGGCATGGCAGATTCTGATCGCTATGGTGCTGGGCATTCTGCTGGGGAGTTACCTGCATTACCATAGTGACAGCCGTGAATGGCTGGTTGTAAACCTGCTGTCACCGGCGGGCGATATCTTTATCCATCTGATCAAAATGATTGTGGTGCCCATTGTTATCTCTACGCTGGTTGTCGGTATCGCCGGGGTCGGTGATGCAAAACAGCTGGGCCGTATTGGCGCCAAAACTATTCTCTATTTCGAAGTGATCACCACCGTGGCGATTATCCTTGGTATCACGCTGGCGAATGTGTTCCAGCCAGGTACCGGGGTGGATATGTCGCAACTGGCGACCGTGGATATTTCGAAATATCAAAGCACGACCGCAGAAGTACAGAGCCACGCGCATGGCCTGATGGGGACAATTTTGTCACTGGTGCCAACCAACATCGTCGCATCGATGGCAAAAGGCGATATGCTGCCGATTATCTTCTTCTCGGTGCTGTTCGGTTTAGGTCTGTCTTCCCTGCCGGCAACTCACCGCGAGCCGTTGGTTACCGTATTTCGCTCTATTTCCGAAACCATGTTTAAAGTCACTCACATGGTTATGCGCTACGCGCCAGTCGGCGTTTTCGCGCTGATTGCCGTTACCGTCGCGAACTTCGGTTTTGCCTCCTTGTGGCCGCTGGCGAAGCTGGTGCTGTTGGTGCATTTCGCCATTCTGTTCTTCGCGCTGGTGGTGCTGGGGATCGTGGCGCGCATCTGCGGTTTGAGCATCTGGATCCTGATCCGCATTCTGAAAGACGAGCTGATTCTGGCCTACTCTACCGCCAGCTCCGAGAGCGTGCTGCCGCGCATTATTGAGAAGATGGAAGCCTATGGCGCGCCAGCTTCAATCACCAGCTTTGTGGTGCCGACCGGCTACTCATTCAACCTTGATGGTTCAACTCTGTACCAGAGTATCGCCGCTATCTTTATCGCGCAGCTGTACGGTATCGACCTGTCGCTGTGGCAGGAAATCGTGCTGGTGCTGACGCTGATGGTGACCTCAAAAGGGATTGCGGGTGTGCCGGGCGTATCATTCGTGGTGCTGCTGGCTACGCTGGGCAGCGTGGGGATCCCACTGGAAGGCCTGGCGTTTATCGCCGGTGTTGACCGTATCCTCGACATGGCGCGTACCGCGCTGAACGTGGTGGGTAATGCGCTGGCGGTACTGGTTATCGCCAAGTGGGAGCACAAATTTGACCGCAAGAAAGCGCTGGCCTATGAGCGCGACGTGCTGGGTAGATTTGATAAGACCGCTAATCAGTAATTCATGACAGCTTGCCGGATAAGCGTAGCGCCATCCGGCAATGCAAATCATTACCCGTTTGTTAACTTATCAAACTCTTCGCAGCCGGTATCGAATCCTTCCATACAGCTCAGATTCAGCCAGTGCAGCGCCTTCTGTTTATTCTTCACGATAAAACCCTGTTCACCGTTTAAGAACATCATCCCTGCCCAGTATTCGGAATAACCGGTACGGGAAATGGCTGAGCTTCGTTTGAAATACCACGTCGCTTTCTCATCGTCAGCGGGAATGCCCACGCCGTTGGCGTAAATCAGGCCGAGCAGCATTTGCGCGTCGACGGCGGAGTCATTTTCCAGGTCTTCGGAGGCGTTTTGCAGCAAGGTAATGGCTTTAGGGTAATCGGTACGTCCAGCCTGGGTGTTGACCAGAATCCGCGCCAGGGTAAGTTCTCCCGCTTTACTGCCTGCTTTGGCTGCTTTTTCCGCCAGCGTTTTAGCCTGGGGGTAATCCAGACTGACCGGATTTGTAATTTTGATTTGCGCCAGTAGCGCGCAGGCGTCGGCATCGCCGTTGTCGGCGGCTTTTTGCGCCCAATACTCGGCTTTGCTCAAATCGCCCGAACTGAACCAGGTATCGGCAAGAAAGTACTGTGCGCGACGATCCCCTGCCTCAGCGGCCTGTAAGTACTGGCTTCCTGGCTCAGTATCACTGGCATGGGCAAAGAATGTCATAAAGAACATCAATGCAATGAGTTGTTTCATTTTGAGTTTTATTTAGGGTACGGAATGAACAGTATAAAGAGATCGTATGGATAAAAAAACAGCCTCCGGGCGGAGGCTGTTGCAGAACAGTTACGTAAACGGACTAACCCATCGCGCTTTCGCGCAGGCTGGCTTTCAGCTTGGTGTACTCATCAATGACATACTGCTCGGCAGCGCGCTGATCGGCAATGCGTTCAACGTTAACGGCACAGTACTTGTACTCCGGCGTTTTGGTAATCGGGCTTAAGTTCTCGGTTACCAGCTCATTACATGCGCCAATCCACCACTGGTAGGTCATGTAAATCGCGCCTTTGTTTGGACGATCGCTGACTGCTGCACGGGTAATGACCCGGCCTTTACGCGAGTTAACCCATACCAGCTCTTCATCCTGGATGCCCAGGCGTTCTGCGTCGGCGGTGTTGATCTGGGCATAGCCCGGTTCATCCGCCAGCGCGGCCAGCGCCGCACAGTTACCGGTCATCGAACGGCAAGAGTAGTGGCCGACTTCACGCACCGTAGACAGCACCATCGGGTACTCCTCAGTGAGTTTGTCGATTGGCGCTACCCAGTCGCAGGTAAAGAACTGCGCCAGACCGTTCGGGGTATCGAACTTCTCTTTGAAGAGATAAGACGTACCCTGGTCGGTTTCTGAGGTGTCGCGGCAAGGCCACTGGATATAGCCCAGTTCGCCCATTTTCTCGTAAGTGGCACCGTAGAAATCCGGGCACAGATGACGCAACTCATCCCAGATTTCCTGGGTGTTGTTGTAGTGCATCGGGTAGCCCATACGGGTGGCGATTTCACTGATAATCTGCCAGTCCGTTTTCAGATCCCACTTCGGCTCAACGGCTTTAAAGAAGCGCTGGAAGCCACGGTCAGCCGCGGAGAAGACGCCTTCATGCTCGCCCCATGACGTAGACGGTAAAATAACGTCTGCGGCAGCGGCAGTTTTGGTCATGAAGATATCCTGCACGATGACCAGTTCCAGATCCTCAAAGCCTTTGCGCACTGCGGAGAGTTCAGCATCAGTCTGTAATGGATCTTCACCCATAATGTACGCCGCGCGGACTTCGCCATGCGCCGCACGGTGCGGCAGTTCACTGATGCGATAGCCGGTATGTGCAGGCAGACTTTCCACGCCCCAGGCTTTAGCGAACTTCTCGCGGTTAGCCGGATCTTTCACATACTGATAGCCCGGATAAGTATCCGGTAGCGCGCCCATGTCGCATGCGCCCTGAACGTTGTTCTGGCCACGAACCGGGTTAACGCCCACGCTTGGCTTACCGAGGTTGCCGGTCAGCATTGCGAGGCTGGTCAGTGAACGCACGGTTTCCACACCCTGATAGAACTGGGTAACACCCATGCCCCACAGGATGGCCGCGCTTTTTGCCGTGGCGTACATACGGGCAGCCTGACGAATATCCTGTGCGCTAACGCCAGTGATATCTTCGACGGACTCCGGCGTGTAGCCTTCGACAATCTTGCTGTACTCTTCGAATCCTTCGGTACGGGAGGCGACGAACGCCTGGTCATACAGTTTTTCTTCGATGATGACATGACCCATAGCGTTGAGCAGCGCGATGTTCGAGCCGTTTTTCAACGCGATGTGCATATCGGCAATACGCGCGGTTTCAATTTTGCGCGGATCGCAGACGATAATTTTCGCCCCGTTACGTTTAGCGTTAATCACGTGATTCGCCACGATCGGGTGGGAATCCGCCGGGTTGTACCCGAAGATGAACACTAAATCTGTGTTATCAATTTCATTGATAGCATTACTCATTGCGCCGTTACCGACCGATTGGTGCAGACCTGCAACCGAAGGGCCGTGTCAGACGCGAGCGCAGCAGTCAACGTTATTGGTACCAATAACGGCGCGCGCGAATTTTTGCATTACATAGTTGGTTTCGTTACCCGTACCGCGAGATGAACCGGTCGTCTGAATAGCGTCCGGGCCATACTTCGCTTTGATGGCGCTCAGACGAGTGGCGACGTAATCAAGCGCTTCATCCCAGGAAACGGATTCCAGTTTGCCGCCACGCTGGCGACGGATCATTGGGGTTTTCAGACGAGGGGTCAGGATCTGGGTATCATTGATAAAATCCCAGCCATAGTAGCCCTTCAGACACAAGGTACCCTGGTTGGTTTTCCCCTGCGCCGCTTCAGCCCGGACGATTTTGCCGTTATCGACCACCAGGTTGATTTTGCAACCTGATGCGCAATATGGGCAAACCGTGACGACTTTTTTCATCGGTCTCGCTCCAGTTAATCAAATCACGCATACGCGCTTGTCGCTTGAGTTATGCATCTTTTATGCCATGTTTTTATCAGGGGCATTAGTCGATATTACGGGCGAATTTTGCGCAAAACCCTGACGAAAAACAGGCTGTCGTCATATTTGACGTGACGAATCTCCAATACGTGACGGCCCGGCAGTGTGACCGAGGTTATGTTTCCCACACATCCTTGTGCCTTATCGCTGTCACTCTGTGCAGAATCAATCACACTCATTTAAGTTGGCCAGAAATGGGGAAAAACAATGAAGCCAGCCATACTGGTTGTGGATGATGACATCGCTGTCTGCACGCTTTTACAGGATGTGCTGAGCGAACACGTCTTTTCAGTGACCGCATGTCACACCGGGCAGGAGGCGCTGCGCTGCATTGAGACTCAGCCGGAAATCGCTCTGGTATTGCTGGACATGATGTTGCCTGATATTAACGGTCTGATGGTGCTGCAGCAGGTGCAAAAGATGAGACCCGGATTACCGGTGGTGATGCTGACCGGGCTTGGCAGCGAGTCGGATGTGGTTGTCGGGTTGGAAATGGGCGCTGACGACTACATCGGTAAACCGTTCAATGCGCGGGTGCTGGTGGCGCGGGTAAAGGCGGTACTCAGACGCGTCGGCGTGTTAACGGCAGAAAGCGGCAGCCCGCAAACCACGGGGCTTTCTTTTAACGGTTGGCATCTCGATACCGCCGGTTGCCAGTTACATAATCCTCAGCAACTGAAGGTGGAGTTGACGCAGGGGGAATACAGCCTGCTGCTGGCGCTGGCCCAAAACGCCCGCCGGGTACTTAGCCGAGAACAGCTGCTGGAACTGACGCGCAGCGACAGCGTTGAGGTATTTGACCGCACCATTGACGTGCTAATCATGCGGTTACGGCGAAAAATAGAGAACAACCCGCATCAGCCGATGCTGATCAAAACCCTGCGCGGACTGGGCTATGTGTTTGCCGCCGACGTTCAGCATCATGATAAGGCGGCGTAAACGTCTTATCCGGCCTACAAGGACGCTATATCGGCTTTTAGCTCTGCCAACGTTTTCGCGCTGTCTATCGCGTTGGCGCACAGCAAACTGGCTCGTGCGCAGGCGTGTGCCAGCCTGACGCTGTCCGTCAGCGACCAGCGTTCATGACAGCCATACAAAAATCCGGCGCAAAACGCATCTCCCGCCCCGACGCTGCCAACGATCTCCTCCTGCGCCAGATATTGTGACGGGATCCAGACGCCCGGCAGATCCGGCGCTTCACCCCAGGCGCCTTCCGGACAGTGGATAACCACCCGCTGGCGAACGCCCGCATTCAGCAGTTCGCGCGCAGCGGTGGCGATGTGCGCAATATGCAGCTCCCCGTTGGGCTGGCGGATCTCCAGCCCGCTGAATTCCCCGGCTTCCAGCTCGTTAATTACCAGATAGTCGAGATGGCGCAGGGCTGGCATCACCAACGGCTGATAGCGCGGGTCGCCCTTGCGTGAAACCAGATCCAGTGATGTTTCAAAGCCGTTGTCGCGCATTTGCGCCAGCAGCCGTGCGCTACGCGTGCCGTACTCCTCATCCGGCATGTCCAGACTGTCGAGCAGCAGCAGATAGCCAAGATGGAAGATTTTCATCGAGGTATCCAGTTGCTCAAAAGCGGGTAGATCCAGCAGCCGGTTGGCGCCGGGGGAGTGGAAAAAGGTGCGCTGACCGCTGGGATCGGTCATCACCTGTGACATCGACGTGGGGGCGAAAGTCGTGCGCTGCACATGTTGGCGATTAACATGATACTGCTCCAGCATCGCCATGATGTAGTCGCCGTCGCTATCCTGACCGATTAACCCCACCGCCTGCAGCGGCAGTCCGGTGTGCATTTTCGCCAGCGTCAGCAGTACGTTCAGCGGCGCACCGCCCGTCGCGCGTTCGCTACGGATGATTTCCGCCAGCCAGCCGCGTTCCGGCCACTGCACAATTTGATGCACATGATCGACCAGCATGTTGCCTGCGGCGATAACGCCTCTGCGTTCCATCAGACCCGTCCCGCGCTGCCAAAAATACGCATCTGTTCTGAAACGGTATCGGTAATGGCCTCTTCAATGGCGAGCAGCAGTTCGGCGAATTCGTCGTACAGGGGCTGACGATTCGCTATTCTTGTCTCTACTGCCGACAGCGCCGCCTGCGACATGCCGGTATAGAAGTTGATTTTGTGAATGCCGAGTTCAATTGCGCGCTTGAAATCGTCGTTGCTGATGCCGGAACCGCCGTGCAGTACCAGCGGGATCGCCGCCTGCTGGCGAAGGGCGTCAAGACGCGGAAAGTCGAGCACCGGTTCGCCTTTATATTTGCCGTGTGCATTACCAATGGCGACCGCCAGCGCGTCAATCCCGGTTCTGTCGACGAAATCACGCGCCATCATCGGGTCGGTAAATAGCGACTCGTCGGCATGACCATACAACGCGCCGCCCTCATCGCCTCCCACCGCGCCCAGTTCGGCTTCCACCGATACGCCGACGGCGTGACACATCTTCACCACTTCGCGAGTTTGACGAATATTTTCTTCATACTCCAGCGTGGAGCCATCAAACATCACTGAACTGAAACCTAAGCGCAGTGCCCGAACCACCGACTCAAAGTGCAGGCCGTGGTCAAGGTTCAGCACTACCGGAATGTCATGCCGCGCGGCTTCGAACTTGACCGCTTCGACCAGAGAATCCAACGAGATATATTTAAAATGCACCTCGGCGATGTTGATGATAAACGGCGAACGTTCCTGCTTTGCCGCGGCAAACAGCGCGCGCAGGAAGTGTGAGTCCAGAACGTTAAACGCCCCTAAGGCATAGCGGTGCTCGCGGGCATGGGCAAGGCCATCGGCGAGAGATATCAACGGCATAATGCGCTCCTTGGTTAGCGGAACAGGCGATACTCATTACACAGCACCAGCTGCGCCGGTTCGTCTTCTTCAATGTCGTTATAGCGGGCGATCGGTTGCAGAAAGTGGTTATCGTGGTCGTCGTCATTAACAGAAGAAACCTCGCCGACCAGCACGTCGCCAAAACCTTCTTCCGCCCAGAAGCTGTGATACAGGCCCGGTGGCAGGCAGATGCTTTCACCCGGCGTCAGGCGCAGTTGACTGCCTGCCGCATGGGTTTGCCGACAGCCGTCAATCACCACGCTCACGTCGCTGTCCTCCGTTTGTTCTCGGAGCCCCGCATTCCACAGTTCCACAATTAAATTACCGCCGCCGCGATTGATAATGTCTTCGCGTTTGCGCCAGTGAAAATGCATCGGCGTCACCTGCGCATCGCGAACATGCATGATTTTCTCGGCGTAGCATTTCTCGTAAGGCATTCCTTTGGGCGAGCCATTACGCAGGGTAAACAGCGTTAACCCTTGCGCGGCGAAATTGTTGCCGCCAAACGCGGTGACATCCCAACCGAGCTTAAGGTCGAAAACTTCGCTCCAGGCTGCGGGATCAAGCTTGCGCCATTGGGTCGGCGGGAAACTGGCGAAAGGGGGGAGATGCACGTCGTGCAGAGAGAAAAACTGGCGCGTGTGGCCCAGTATCTCGTTGATAGCGGAACGTTTCATCGGCAGAATCCTCCTTAATATCATGCCGGATGGCGCTGCGCTTATCCGGCCTACAAAATCATACCGATCTTGTAGGTCGGATAAGGCATTTTTGCCGCCATCCGGCGTTGTTGTGGCGGGTTATTTCACCGTCCAACCCTTATAGCTGCCGACGTTGTTTTTATCGATCATCGTCACCGGGATCAGTACGGGCTCTTTCGGGGCGGGTTTCCCCTGCAATATGTCATAGCCGATTTCGACCGCTTTGGCAGCCATCACCTGCGGATCTTGTGCAGGCGTCGCCACAAATAGTGAGTTTTCCCGCTTCAACGCTTCTTCTGCGTCTGGCGATCCGTCTACGCCGACAATAAAGAATTCGCTACGTTGTGCCTGTTTTGCTGCCAGATCGGCACCGATCGCCGTAGGATCGTTAATGGCGAATACGCCGTCGATCTTCGGATTTGCCGCCAGCAGCGCGGTCATGATCTCCAGCCCGCCTTCGCGACTGCCTTTAGCATTTTGGTTATACGACAGCACCTTGATATCCGGGTGGCGTTTAAACTCTGTCTGGCAGCCTTCCACGCGGTTCTGGACGGCGGAAACCGGCGGCCCGTTGATAATGACGACGTTGCCTTTCCCTTTCAGACGGTCGGTAATGTATTTACAGGCCATTTCACCCGCCTGGGTGTTATCGGAGGTAATGGTCGCATCAGCGCCTTCCGCCGCTACGTCAACGGCAACCACTACAATCCCTGCGTCTTTCGCGCGTTTTACCGCTGGGCCGATGCCTTTGGAGTCGGCGGCGTTAAGAATAATCATGTCGACCTTGGCGGCAATAAAGTTGTCGATTTGCGACACCTGTTGTCCCAGATCGTAGCCGCTGGAAACCAGCGTCACTTTAACGCTATCACCCGCCAGTTTGCGTGCTTCCAGTTCCGCGCCTTTGGTGATCTGCACGAAGAACGGGTTGGCCAGATCGCCCACCGTAACGCCGATCGATTTCAGTTCTTTTGCCTGCACAAACGGAGCTGCAGCAAGCAGTGCGCCAGCACAGAGCGCGGTGACTAAGGGCTTCAATCTCATGCTGTATTCCTCGAAGTAAGATGTTGTTGTTATGCACTTTGATGGTGTCGGGTACGGTATTTGTCGATCAGTACCGCTATGATGATCACCGCCCCTTTGATCACCAGTTGCCAGAAATAGGAGACGCCCATCAGCGTCATGCCGTTATTGAGCGTGGCGATAATCAACGCCCCTACCAGCGTGCCGGTGATGGTACCGATCCCCCCAACAAAGCTGGTACCGCCGAGGATCACCGCCGCGATGGCGTCCAGCTCGTAACCCATGCCTAAGTTGCCGTTGGCGCTGTATAGCCGCGAGGCGCTCATCACCCCGCCAAGACCTGAGAGCACACCGCTCATGCCGTAGACGAACAGCAGCACCAGCCACACTTTGATACCGGTTAAACGAGCGGCCTGCATATTGCCGCCGACCGCATAAATATGAACGCCGAGTGTGGTGCGCCTAAGAATGAACCAGCACATCACCACCACCGCCAGCGCAATGACCACTAGCCACGGAACCGGACCAAGATAGTTGTTACCGATCCACTCAAAGCTGATATTGGAATTGATCACCGTCGTGCCGTCGGCCAGCAGATAGGCCGCGCCGCGCAGCGCCGTATACGTTCCAAGCGTGACGATAAACGGTGGCAGTCCGGCAAAAGCAACCAGCGCGCCGTTAAACAACCCCAGCACCAGACCGAGCATCAGCGCCGCCGGAATCGACAGCATGGCAAACTCAGGGATCAGCGAAACGACCATAGCCGCGACGGCGGTGGTGCCGAGAATCGAGCCAACCGAGAGGTCGATCCCGCCGGTCAAAATAATGAAGGTCATGCCAGCCGCCAGCACGATGTTGATCGACGCCTGGCGGGTTATATTCAACAGGTTGCTTTCGGTAAAAAAGTTTGGCGCGATAAAGCCAAACACCGCCACTATCAGGATGAGAATCGGCAAGATGCCGACCGTTTGCATCAGATCGCTCATCAGCAATTTTTTCGCGGAGGCGGATTTCGCCACCTGCTGGGGAGTGGTTGGATTATTCATGGGACACCGCCTGATGATGGGAGTCGTTCACGCCGGTTGCCAGCGTCATAATATTTTCCTGGGTAATACTTTGCCCGTTCAGCTCACCGGCAATGCTGCCTTCCCGCATGACGTACACGCGATCGCTCATACCGACGACTTCCGGCAATTCGCTGGAGATCATCAGGATCGCCACGCCTTTGCGCGCCATGTCGTTCATGATCCGGTAGATCTCGCTTTTGGCGCCAACATCCACGCCGCGCGTGGGTTCATCGAGGATCAAAATGCGTGGGCCGATCGCGACCCAGCGTGAAATCAGCAGCTTTTGCTGATTACCACCGGACAGCCCGCCCGCGCGTACCTGGGCGTGCGGAACGCGGATGTTGAGCAATTGGATGGCGTCATCGGAAATAGCCTGCGCCTTTTTGCGATCGAGCATGCCCCAGTTGGCGTCACGTTCCAGCGTCGCCATGGTGATGTTCTCTGCTGCCGCCAGCTCTAAAAACAATCCCTGCTCTTTGCGGTTTTCCGTCAGAAAGCCAATGCCGTGGTCAATTGCCTCGCGAGGGGAGTGGATCACCACCGGTTCACCGTCTACTTCAATCATGCCGCCGATGGCTTTACGCACGCCAAAAATCAGTTGAGCCAGTTCAGAACGCCCGGCGCCGACTAACCCGGCAAGGCCGACGATCTCCCCGGAGCGCACCAGTAAACTGCACGGCTGGACTTTATGGCCGTCGGTCAGGTGGTGGACGTTGAGGCGCGCTTTACCTAAGGGAATATCGCGCTCTTTGTTGAACAAATCGCTTAACGGTCGGCCCACCATCATGCGCACCAGCTCAGAGGCGTTGAGTTTGTCTCGGGTCAGGCTGCCTACATATTGCCCGTCGCGCAGGACGCTGACGCGGTCCGAGAGTTCATACACCTCCGCCATGCGGTGGCTAATGTAGATAATCGCCATCCCCTCATCGCGCAGGCGCATGATCAGTTCAAACAAGCGGTGGGTTTCACGTGAGGAGAGGGCGGCAGTGGGTTCATCCATCACCAGAATGCGGCTGTTACGGTGCAGGGCGCGGGCGATTTCCACCTGCTGCTGTTCGGCGATGGTCAACGTCATCACGCGATCGCTGGCCTTAAACTGGGCGCCGAGCCGGTCGATGACTTTCTGCGACTGCATCACCATCTCTTTACGCTGGACCAGACCGCCGCGCGACAGCTCGCTGCCTAGAAAGATATTTTCCGCCACCGTCAGGTTCGGCGCGAGCTGCATCTCTTGGTAAATCAGCGTGATGCCTGCGCTGAGCGCGTCTTTTGGCCCGCGAATGTGAAACGGCTGACCGTCGATCAGGATCTCACCGCTGGTGGCCGTATACGCGCCCGCAAGGATCTTCATCAGGGTGCTTTTCCCCGCGCCGTTCTCACCCATCAGGGCATGAATCTCACCCGGCCAGACCGTTAAATCGACCCCTTTCAGCGCGTAAAATTTACCAAACGCTTTGGCAATCTTGCGCATCTCCAGAACCGGTGTCCTGCTCATAGCGGATCTCCTGTGGGGTGGCCGATATCAGCAGTCCATCACAGGAATGTAAATGCAAAATGTCAGAAGCCGTTCATATTTGTCATATTGCGATTTTTCTTCACGGAGCGTGATATGCCGCAACCAGGACGTCACTTTTTCGCCAGTGCGCGCGGACGATTGCTGTTCTTCAATCTGCTGGTGGTGACGGTCACGCTGATGGTAAGCGGTGTGGCGGTGCTGGGGTTTCAGCATGCCAGTCAAATCCAGGAACAGGTACAGCAGCAAACCGTTGACGACATGACCGGCAGCATGAACCTGGCCCGGGATACGGCGAACGTGGCGACGGCGGCGGTGCGGCTGTCGCAGGTGGTCGGCGCGCTGGAATACAAAGGTGAAGCGGAGCGGCTGCAGGAGACGCAACGGGCGCTGAAGCATTCGCTGGAACAGTTGGCCACCGCGCCGTTGGCGCAGCAGGAGCCGGCGCTGGTCGAGCGTATTATCCAGCGCAGCCAGGAGCTACAAAGCAGCGTGGAAGGTATGCTGCAGCGCGGGCAACGGCGACATCTGGAACGTAACGCCCTGCTCAGTTCGCTGTATCAGAATCAAAGTTATTTACGTCATCTGCAAAAGCTGACCGGCGCGCAGGATGACGTGCTGCTGGGGCAGATAGACCGCTTAATTGTTGCCGCCATTGAAACACCCACGCCGCGTTCGGTGGTGAAACAACTGGACGGCGTGATGCCCGCGCTGCCTGTGCAAAATAGCAATCCGCTGATTACCAACATCCTCACCGACTTCAACCTGGAGTTGCATAAGCTGGAGCCGCTTTCTTCTGCGCTGGAGCAGAGCGATTTGGCGATCAACTGGTATATGTTTCATATCAAAGCGCTGGTGGCGATCCTCAACAGCGATATCAACCGGTATGCTTCGCAGGTGGCGCTGATCTCCGAACAGCGGGTGGCGCAAAGCCATCAGGAACTGCAATCCGGCGCGTTGTTTATTTTGGTGTTTGCGCTGTTGGCGGTGGTGATCACCGGTTTTGCCGGCTGGTATATCTACCGTAACCTCGGTTCTAACCTGACGGCCATTTCGCGGGCGATGACCCGGCTGGCGCACGGTGAATCGGACGTTAGCGTCCCGGCCCTGCAGCGGCGCGATGAGCTGGGCGAGCTGGCCCGCGCCTTTAGCGTCTTCGCCCGTAATACGGCATCGCTGGAGCACACCACCCGACTGCTAAAAGAAAAAACCAGCCAGATGGAAATCGACCGCACCGAGCGCCAGGGGCTGGAGGAAGCGCTGTTGCACAGTCAGAAACTGAAGGCTGTAGGGCAACTGACGGGCGGATTAGCGCATGATTTCAATAACCTGCTGGCGGTCATTATTGGCAGCCTGGATCTGGTGAACCCAGACTCCCCTGATGCGCCACGGGTCAATCGGGCGCTAAAAGCCGCCGAGCGCGGGGCGCTCCTTACCCAGCGGCTGCTGGCCTTTTCGCGCAAACAGTCGTTGCATCCCCATGCGGTGGAGCTGAAAACGCTGCTGGAAAATTTGGGCGAACTGATGCGCCACTCTCTTCCGGCTACGTTGACGCTGGAGATTGAAGCCCAGTCTCCCGCCTGGCCCGCGTGGATTGATGTCAGCCAACTGGAGAACGCCATTATTAATCTGGTGATGAATGCCCGTGACGCCATGGACGGGCAGGCGGGCACGATTAAAATCCGTACCTGGAATCAGCGGGTCACGCGCAGCGATGGGCGTAAGCAGGATATGGTGATGCTGGAAGTTGCCGACCAGGGAAGTGGGATGTCGCAGGAGGTGAAAGCTCAGGTCTTCGAGCCGTTTTTCACCACCAAACAGACCGGCAGCGGCAGTGGGCTGGGGCTGTCTATGGTCTACGGTTTTGTGCGCCAGTCCGGTGGCCGCGTGGAGATTGAAAGCGCCCCTGGGCAGGGAACGACGGTCAGATTGCAGCTTCCTCGCGCGGTTGTGCCGGTGCAGACACCGGTGGAGACAATCGCACAGCACACCCCGACTCGCGGTGAAAAACTGGTGCTGGTTCTCGAAGATGAAGCCGATGTGCGCCAGACGTTATGTGAGCAATTACACCTGCTGGGCTACCTGACGTTAGAGGCCGCCAACGGCGAACAGGCTATGCATATGCTGGCGGCTTCATCCGAGATTGATATTTTTATCAGCGACTTAATGCTGCCCGGTGGTTTAAGCGGTGTGGATGTGGTTAATCATGCGCTGGCACATTATCCACAACTGAACATCCTGCTGATTAGCGGCCAGGATTTACGTCCGGCGCATAATCCGGCGCTGCCAGATGTGGCGTTATTGCGTAAGCCCTTCACTCGGGGAGAACTGGCGCAGGCGCTGCGGCATTCGCGTAATTGAGATTCCTCCGCTACCCGCGCAAATACGCTTTGATTACCGTGGGGCGAGTTTCTTGATGAGGCTGGTTTTATGCAACGCTCCGCGACATTCTTACTTTTCACTCTGCTGATGATGACCACCGTATCGGCGCAGGCCGATATTATCGATGACGCCATCGGCAATATTCAGCAGGCAATTAACGACGCATACAAACCGGACAGCGGGCGGGATTATGACGACTCTCGTGATGAAAGCTGGCAGCGACAGATGAGTGACGATCGTCGCAGGCAGTATGATAATCGCCGCCGCCAGTTTGAAGACCGACGCCGCCAACTGGATGACCGCCAGTGCCAGCTCGATCAGGAACGGCGTCAGTTAGAAGACGAAGAGCGCAGAATGGAAGAAGATTACGATCGTTAGCGCAATCTTTCGCCGGCAAGGTTATAGGGGGCAGAGACCTGTTAACAAGTGTTTTAGTGCGATGTAAACCTACCTCAGCACAATTTCCATTCCGTCATACCCGGCTTCGAGCCCTGTCGGTAGCGGATTCTCCATCATCCACAAATCAAACTGATGACTGATATGCGTCAGGATCACCCGTGGGCAGCGGATAACCTCGTTCAAGGCGATAACGGTATTTACATCGCTGTGATTGCGTGGCGGCTCGGCGCGCGGGGCGTGGCTGCAGTCGATGATAATCACCTGAGGCTGGTTATTGTGGAGAAACTTCAGCGTCTTGTCGGGAAGTCCGGCGGTATCGGAGAGCCACGCCACGCGGCTGTGCGCGGTCTCCAGCAGATAGCCAAACGTCAGCTTTGAATGGTTGAGCGGGAGTGGCGTCACCTGCAACCCTTGCAGGTTAAACACCACGAATGGCGCGACGGTATGGCTAAAATCGAGGATGCCAGGGTGCTTAAATAGATCGTCGCATCCCTGTTCATCCGGCGGACCGTACACCGGGATAGTCGCCCCCACGCCCCAGCGCAGCGGAAACAGCCCCTGCACGTGATCCATATGGTAGTGGGTGAGCAGAAACTGCTGGAAGCTGCCTGCTGGCCAGTCGTCCATCAGATGCGGGCTCCCCGCGTCCAGCAGCGTCACCGCATTGTTAAATTTGACCACCCCGCTACAAGGGCGTCGACGGTATTGCGCCTGTAAGCGTGCTCGTTGGCAGGCCGCACAGTCACATCCAAATGCTGGCACCAGTTGCGCGCCGCCGGTTCCCGTCAGCGTAATGGTCAGACTCATGGCTCCCCCTACAACGGTTTGGTGAAGCGAAAATGGCTCATGGTATAGCCTTCGCGCTGGTAAAAGCGGTGCGCGTCAAGGCGTTGGGTACTGGTAGAAAGCTCGGTTATTTCTGCGCCCGCTTCGCGCGCGGTGGCTTCGGCCCAGGCCAGTAACTGACTACCCACTTTTAGTCCTCGCGCCTGTGGCATCACCACCAGTTCCTGGATCTCGCCAATCCAGTTGGCGTGGTGCAGATGAAACTGCAGGTGCAGACCGATCAAGCCGACGACCTGTCCGTCGAGCAGCGCCAGCTGGTAGTGCATATTGGGATCTTGCAGATTTGCGGCGTAGCCGGCGCTAAAGGCCTGCAGGTCGAATTGGCCCTGTTTCAACTCACAGATAAGCGCGTAAACCGCATCGGTATCGTATAGCGTGGCGCGGCGTAATTCACAGACAGACATGTTTCTTCTCCTTGCGTCCCATCAGTGTGAGCAGTGTATCGACAGACTGTAGCAAACTTCCATCATTGTTCAGGACGTGGCAGTCATACGGCGTGTAGCGTGCCGCACGTTCAAGGCGGGCAGCGATTTCCGTTTCGCTCTCCCGTCCACGTGCCTGCAGGCGCTGGCGTAAAATGGCCGGGGAAACCTGTAAGCAAATGGGAAGTAAAGAAGCACCATAACGGGCCTGCGCCTGGGGCAGATGCGCGCGCGAGCCGTTGACAACCACATCAAAACCGGCGTGCAGCCAGAGGTCAATCTCTACGCCGACGCCGTAATAGAAGCCGTTGGCATGCCAGCTCAGCGCCAGCAGGTTCTGCCCGGCGCGGGTAAAAAACTCTGGTTCGCTGAGGGCAATATGGTTTTCATTCCCGGCGTTGGCGGCGCGGGTGATGTAACGGTGCGCCACCAGCAGTTGCGCAGGTTCCTGCTGGCGAAGTTCTGCCAGTAGACTGTCCTTACCGGAGCCGGACGGCCCCATCAGCCAGATCAGTTTCCCCATAGTCAGAATACCCTTTTGCCCTGACGCCAGACGTGGTCAATATGGATGTGATCGCCTTTGCGATGCGCCAGCACCAGATCCGCGCGTTTACCTTCGGCTACAACGCCACGATCGTCGAGATTTAATGCCCGCGCCGGATTGCGGGTCACCAGACGAATGGCCTGCGGCAGCGTAAAGCGGTTGGCGTCATCGTCTGCCACGCGGAATGCCGCATCGAGCAGGCTGGCGGGGTAGTAGTCGGAGGAGAGAATATCCAGCAGCCCCAGCTCAGCCAGCTTATGCGCCGCCACGTTGCCGGAGTGAGAACCGCCGCGCACGATGTTGGGCGCGCCCATCAGCACGTTCATGCCATGCTGGCGCGAGGCCTCTGCGGCGGCAAAGGTAGTAGGAAATTCGGCAATCACGCTGCCAAGTTGATGCGATTCCAGCACATGATCGCAGGTGGCATCGTCATGGCTCGCCAGCGCTATCTGGCGCTCACGACACATCTGAGCAATCGCCGTGCGGTTGGGTTGCGACCAACGTGCAGCCAGAGCTAACTGTTCTTCTTCGTAGCGGGCCATTTGCTCGTCGGTAAGTGAATACTTGCCCTGATAGTACTCGCGGTACTTCTCTCGATTGGCAAACTGACGCTGGCCGGGGGAGTGGTCCATCAGCGATACCAGCGTCACCGGCTCACGACTGACCAGTTTTTCAAACAGCGGTAGGGTGGTGTGATGCGGCAGCTCGCAGCGCAAATGCAGGCGGTGCTCGGCGCGATTGACCCCGCGCTTTTGCGTCTCTTCCACCGCGTTGATCATCTTCTCCAGATTTTCCAGACGGTCGCCACCGTCGCGCACATCGCCAATCGCCACCGCGTCCAGCACGGTGGTAATGCCGCTGGCGACCATCAGCGCGTCGTGGCTGCTCATCGCCGAGTGGGCGGGCCAGTCTACTTTCGGGCGCGGGGTGAAAAACTTGTCGAGATTGTCGGTATGCAGCTCGATAAGCCCTGGCAGCAGCCAGCCGCCTTCTCCGTCCATCGCTTGGGCCAGTTGGCTCTGACTTTCGGCAAAGGCGCGGATCGTTCCGCCCTCAATTTCCAGCGATCCTTGCACCACTTCATCTTCCAGCACCAGCTTTACATTATTGATAATCATGCTGTTGTTCCCATCAGGTGCAGGCGATCCGCGACGCGGTCGCGCACGGTTTGATCGTGAAAAATGCCGACAATTGCCGCGCCGCGGGCTTTCGCTTCTTCAATCAATGCGACGACGGCGGCGCTGTTTTTGGCGTCCAGCGAGGCGGTGGGCTCATCGAGGAGTAGAATCGGGTAATCGACGATAAACCCTCGGGCGATATTGACGCGCTGCTGTTCGCCCCCGGAAAACGTCGACGGCGCCAGATGCCACAGCCGCTCCGGCACGTTCAGGCGGGTAAGCAGGTTAGCCGCTTTGGCTGCGCACTCCTCGCGCGACACGCCGAGATCCAGCAGCGGCTGCATCACCACATCCAGCGCAGAAATCCTTGGGATCACGCGCAAGAACTGGCTGACCCAGCCGATGGTTGAACGGCGAACTTCCAGCACTTTACGCGCCGGAGCCTGCACCAGATCGACCCATTCGCCGCTGTGGCGGATGTGGATGTGTCCTTCATCCGGCAGGTAGTTGGCGTACAGCGAACGCAGCAACGTGGATTTGCCGCTGCCAGAGTGACCGTGCAGCACCACGCATTCGCCGTTTTTAACTTCCAGCGTGGCGTCTTGCAGCACTGGCAGACGCACGCCGTTTTGCTGATGCAGTACAAAGGTTTTACTGACGTTTTCAACGCGAATCGCGTTCATTTTTAGCCCCTTTAAGCTTTTTTGCGTTCGATTGCCTGATGGCGCTTCGCTTATCAGGCCTACAACCGATGCCGATCCGTAGGCCGGGTCGCGAAGCGCCACCCGGCAAGACAAAATCAGTTTTGCAAAACAGATGACACCAGCAACTGGGTATACGGATGATGCGGGTCGTCGAGTACGCGGTCGGTTAACCCACTTTCCACCACCTGACCCTGCTTCATCACCAGCAAACGGTCGGCCAGCAGGCGCGCTACGCCCAGATCGTGGGTGACAATAACCACTGCCAGATCCAGTTCCACCACCAGGCCGCGCAGCAGGTCCAGCAGTTTGGCCTGTACGGAAACGTCCAGACCGCCGGTGGGCTCGTCCATAAACACCAGTTTGGGATGGGTGACGAGGTTGCGGGCGATCTGCAGGCGCTGCTGCATGCCGCCGGAAAAGGTGGTTGGCAGGTCGTCGATACGCGAGGCCGGGATCTCCACTTCCTCCAGCCAACGCTGCGCGGTGGCACGGATGTCGCCGTAGTGGCGCGCCCCGGTGGCCATCAGGCGTTCGCCGATATTGCCGCCAGCGGAGACCTGACGGCGCAGGCCATCCAGCGGATGCTGATGCACCACGCCCCATTCGGTGCGCAGCAGACGGCGACGGTCGGCCTCGTTCATGCCGTACAGCGAACGGTTCTGATACAAAATCTCACCGCTCTGCGGCGTTAGCCGTGAAGAGATCGATTTCAGCAGCGTGGTTTTGCCTGAACCGGACTCGCCGACGATACCCAGCACTTCGCCAGGCCACAGGTCAAAAGAGACATCGCTGAAGCCCTTGCCCGGCGCGTAGAGATGGGTCAGGTTGTTGACTGAAAGCAGCGGTTGCGTCATTTGCTGAGGGCCTCACTCTGTTGGCGGCAGTAGTCGGTGTCGGAGCAGACAAACATGCGTTTGCCGGTGTCATCGAGCACCACTTCATCGAGATAGCTGTGGGTTGAGCCACAGATGGCGCAAGGCTCATCCCAGCTCTGCACGGTAAACGGGTGATCGTCGAAATCGAGGCTTTCCACGCGGGTGTAAGGTGGAACGGCATAGATGCGTTTTTCGCGGCCTGCGCCAAACAGTTGCAGGGCCGGCATCATGTCCATCTTCGGATTGTCGAATTTTGGAATTGGCGACGGGTCCATGACGTAGCGGTCGTTAACCTTCACCGGATAGGCGTAAGTGGTGGCGATATGGCCGAAGCGGGCGATATCTTCATACAGTTTCACCTGCATGATGCCGTACTCTTCCAGCGCGTGCATGGTGCGGGTTTCCGTTTCGCGCGGCTCGATAAAGCGCAACGGCTCGGGGATCGGGACCTGAAAGATAATGATCTGGTCTTCCACCAGCGGCGTTTCCGGGATGCGGTGGCGGGTCTGGATCAGCGTCGCGTCTTCCGTGCGCTCGGTGGTGTTCACCCCGGTCACGCGTTTAAAGAAGTTGCGAATCGACACGGCGTTAGTGGTGTCATCCGCGCCCTGGTCAATTACCTTCAGCACGTCCGGCTCGCCAATCACGCTGGCGGTGAGCTGAATACCGCCGGTTCCCCAGCCGTAGGGCATCGGCATTTCACGTCCGCCAAACGGTACCTGGTAACCGGGGATCGCCACCGCTTTCAGAATCGCGCGGCGAATCATGCGTTTGGTCTGCTCATCAAGATACGCAAAGTTGTAGCCGGAGAGGTTAGTGGTCACGGGTGGCCTCCTGTTGCAGGCGTTTGAGCAGTTCCAGCTCGGCCTGGAAATCGACGTAATGGGGAAGTTTGAGGTGCGAAACAAAACCCGCCGCCTCGACGTTATCCGCGTGCGCCAGCACGAACTCTTCGTCCTGCGCCGGTCCCGTGACCGATTCATCGTATTCGGCTGCCTGTAGGGCGCGGTCCACCAGCGCCATCGCCATCGCTTTACGTTCGCTCATGCCGAACACCAGCCCGTAGCCGCGGGTAAAATGGGGGGATTCGTTTTCTGGCGCGACAAAACCGTTGACCATTTCACATTCGGTCATCAGCAGTTCACCGACGTTCACCGCAAATCCCAGCTCTTCCGGTACGGTTTCCAGTGCCACATAGCCGCTGCGGATTTCAGCGGCAAACGGGTGATTGCGCCCGTAGCCGCGTTGGGTGGAGTAGGCCAGCGCCAGCAGATATCCCTCATCGCCGCGCATCAGCTGTTGCAGACGTGAAGCGCGTGAGCAGGGGTAGACCGGTGGCGTGCGGGTAATATCATCCGGCTGAGCGCCGTTATCCTCTTCACGCTTTGCCAGTCCCTGGTTGGCCAGCAGGGAAAAGACGTGCGGAGAGGCGTCCTGCGCGTCGTCTGCGCTGCGCAGGGGTGGCATTTCGCCATTGGCCAGCAGGGTAAAATCCAGCAGGCGATGGGTATAGTCATAAGTGGGACCTAACAACTGCCCGCCGGGAATATCCTTGTAGACCGCAGAGATTCGGCGCTCAAGGCGCATTTCTGCACTGTTAACCGGTTCGCTGACCGCCACCTTTGCCAGCGTAGTGCGGTAGGCGCGGAGCAAAAAGATGGCTTCGACGTTATCGCCGCTGGCCTGCTTCAGCGCCAGCGCGGCCAGTTCGCGGTCGGCGATGCCGCCTTCGGTCATCACCCGGTTGACGGCCAGGTTCATCTGTTGTTCGATTTGCGCCACGCTCAGTTCAGCAATGGTCTCTTCGCCCCGGCGTCGGTTTTCCTGCAGGGCGTGGGCGTTGGCTATCGCCTTTTCGCCCCCTTTGACGGCGACGTACATCAGCACACCTCCACATGGGTAGTTCGCGGAATAGCCAGCAGGCGTTCGCCGCAGGTGAGGATCAGGTCGACCCCCAGCGGGAACGGATGCGGGCGTTCGGTGAGTTCGTGAATCAGGCATTCCGGTAGCTGTGGCGCGATCATGCGCTCTTCAGCGATACCGGCGCCGGTCAGACGTAGCATGCGTCCACCGCTTAAGCCAGAGACCTGCACAATCAGCGTGGCGCTGGTTTCTGGCGCGACGGCGGAACCGGCGGAGAGGGCGTTAAGCTGTTCGCTGCTGATGCGTTCGTCGGCGACGGCAAAGGCCGCCAACTGCGGCTGATCCACCAGCGGCGCGTTGGTGTGAAAACGCAGATTCTGCCGGGCGATATCGTTATCCATCGACGGCGCCAGCCAGACTGGCGTGTCGCCATCGACCAGGGTCAGTAGCACGCTGGTGGTTGCCAGGCCCAGTGGCTGCCAGCCGTGTTTCAGTTGATGCAGGGCGACGATCACGCCCGGCTCACTCATGGCCTTCAGCAGGCGACGAAAGCTCTGCTGAGCATCCTGAACGGGTAAATTAAAAGCGGTTTGTAAGGTCATGCGTTATCTCCGCGTACCAGCGTGAAGAAGTCGACCCGGCTGGCGTTGACTTCGGCACGGCGTGCGCTAATCAGCGCATCGCGTTCCGCTTCCAGCGGGGCAATTAAGGTTTCCATTAGGCTCTGGAAATGCGTTTGTTCCTGCAGCAGCGCGTCAATGACCGCGCACTGCTCGGCGTGTTGTTTGTTGCGTCCCAGCAGGTAGCTGTAGCCCAGCGTGCCGCTCTTCAGGCGTACCACTGCGCGGGTAAGCGTGGTATCACCGGCAAAGAAGCGGTTGCCGGTGCCGCCCATGCGAGCCTGGAGCTGCATCAGTCCGCTTTCCGGTGCGCGGATAAGTTCATAGTCTGGCGTCAGTTTGAGCGCGTGGATGCGGGCGTTCAGGGCATCGGCATTGCTGTAAGCCAGTGCGCGCATCCAGCGCTGGCGGGTAGCGGTATCGAAATGCATTCAGTGCTCCATAGTGAATTCGATCATGTCGGCGCGGGTCAGGCTGACGGAGTATTCCGCCGCGTGTTCTTCGCCTTCACGGTGGTTCAGGGTGCGCACGCACAGCAGCGGCGCCATATTGGGGATTTCCAGCACTTTGCTCTCTTTAGCCTGTGCGCGGCGGGCGCTGATGCGCGTTTGTGTGCGCAGGAGCGTCAGACCGGACTGTTCGCGCAGGTAGTCGTGCAGTGAGCCGTTGTTAAAGCCCTGCAGCAGCGGCCATAGCGTGAGGTCGGAAAAATAGTGGTCGATCTGGCACAGTGCGATACCGTTTACCCGGCGCAGGGTGCGCAGATGAATCACGTTATCGCCCTCGTTAATGCTGAGCGCATCGGCAATGTGGCTGGAGGCCGGGCGCAGCACCGCCAGCAGTTTTTCGCTGGTGGGGTGGCTACCCTGGTCCAGCAGGTTCTGGCTAAAGCGCGCCTGGGCATTAAGCGGGTAATCGAATGGGCGCATCAGCACCAGTACACCAACGCCCTGGCGACGCTGGACCCAACCACGCTCAACCAACTGGTCAATAGCGCGGCGCAGGGTGTGGCGGTTTACCTCGTAGCGCGCGGCAAGCTGATGCTCGGCGGGCAGATAGTCACCGCAGCGATAATGATGACGAAGCTCCTGCTCAAGTCTCGCGGCAATTTCCTGATAACGCGTTGGATAACTGGTCGGATGTGTAGACAAGTGCATAGCAATCAATGCCTCGCTAATCAGATAAAGTGCTTACGCAAACGCTGGGAAAGGAAATCCAGCAGGCTGACGGTGACGATGATTAACACCATCAGAGCGCAGGTTTGCTGGAACTGAAAGCCGCGAATCGCCTCCCATAAAGTCACGCCAATACCGCCCGCACCCACCATTCCGACCACCGTGGCCGAGCGGACGTTGGATTCAAAGCGATATAGCGAGTAGGAGATAAGCAGCGGCATGACCTGTGGCAGAACGCCGTACAGAATCTCTTCAATTTTGTTGGCCCCAGTAGCGCGAATGCCTTCTACCGGACCCGGCTCAATGGCTTCTACCGCTTCCGAAAGCAGCTTGGAGAGCACCCCGGTGGTGTGGATAAACAGCGCCATTACCCCGGCGAACGGACCTAAACCCACGGCGACCACGAACAGCATGGCGAAGACCATTTCATTGATGGCGCGGCAGGCGTCCATCAGGCGACGCATCGGCTGGTAAATCCACCACGGTACGAGGTTATCGGCGCACATCAGGCCAAAGGGAATCGACAGCACAACGGCGAGGGCGGTACCCCAGACGGCAATTTGCAGGGTGACGGCCATTTCACCGAGATAGTCCTGCCACTGACTGAAGTCTGGCGGAAAGAAGTCGGCGGCGAAGGTCGCCATATTGCCGGAATCCTGGATCAGCGTGAGCGGAGCCATTTCGGCACCTTTCCACGAGACCACCAGCACGGCGAGAAGAATGGCCCAGCTCAGCAGTGAGAACCAGCTACGTTTGGGCGGGGCGACGGTGATGGTTTGCATGTTTAGCTCCGTGCGTAGGTTTATCGCCGGATGGCAGCGCTTGCGCCTTATCCGGCCTACAGAACATCGTCTGCCCGGTAAGCGAAACGCCACCGGGCATCAGGTTTACTGCACCGCTTTAGTCACGCTGGTCATGGCGCCCAGGGCGGCGGTCAAACGGTCAAGGTCGTCGAGCTGCGCTTTCAGCGCCGAGGTTTTGCTGCTTTTCTCTTCCTCGTTCAACCCTTTGTTGCCCTTCACGCCCTGCATCTCTTTAAACAGCGCCAGTTGGCGAATCGGTACCAGTTGCAGGTCGCTGGAGGCACGGAACGGTGCCCATCCCAGGCGTTCCAGTACGGTTTTCTGTTCCGGCGTTTTGCCGTAATTCATAAAGAAGTCGTACACCTTGTCCTTGGTGGTTTCGGAGAGGTTTTTGCGCCAGACGATCGGATCGCCCGGGATCAGCGGTGACTTCCAGATAACCTTCAGCTCTTTCAATTTTTCCGGCGCGGAGGTTTTCAGCTTGTCGAGGTTTTCGGTGTTGTTGGTGGCGACATCGACCTGTTTGTTGGCGACGGCCAGCGCGTTGGTTTCGTGTCCGGCGTTAACGGTGCGTTTGAAGTCGCTGGCGGAGATGTTGTTTTTGGCGAAGACGTAGTAACCGGGGACGAGGAAGCCTGACGTTGAGTTGGGATCGCCGTTGCCGAATGTCAGATCCTTACGTTTGGCGATCAGATCGTTCAGGTTGTTGATCGGACTATCTTTGTTAACGATCAACACGCTCCAGTATCCCGGGGAGCCGTCGGCAGCGACGGTTTGGGCAAACACTTGTCCGTTAGCGCGATCTACCGCTTCCATTGCCGAGAGGTTGCCGTACCAGGCGATATCAACTTTGTTAAAACGCATTCCCTGAATGATCCCGGCGTAGTCCGGGGCGAAGAAGGCGTTCACTTTCACGCCCAACGATTTTTCCATGTCCTTCAGGAACGGTTCCCACTGTGGCTTCAGGTTTTGCTGTGATTCGGTCGAAATAATGCCAAAGTTCAGCGCTTTTTCTTGCTCTTCGGCCTGCGCCGGGCTGAATAAGGTGCTGATGCTGAACATGCTGGTAAAGGCCAGCGCGGCAACGGTCTTATAGCTCATGTTGTTTCCTTAATTAGTCTTTGTTCCAGGCTATTTCACTTGCCAGCCTGGCTGCGCCAATAACGCCTGGTTTTTTAGAACTATGCAGCCTGCGCGTTCTGTTCGACGCGGTTCATGCTGCGGTAGAGATGGTCAAAACGATCGTTATCAAAATGCTGGCTGCTGCCATCAAAGAAGACGTTGCCCTGACGAAGCGCGACAATGCGTTCGCAGTAGCGCAGGGCGTAATCCACCTGATGCAGCGTGACGACCACGGTGATGCCGTCGGTCTGGTTAATGTCGCGTAGGGTGTCCATCACGATGCGTGCGGATTCCGGGTCCAGAGAGGCTATCGGCTCGTCGGCAAGGATCACTTTGGCTTGCTGCATCAGCGCGCGGGCAATCGCCACGCGCTGCTGTTGCCCGCCCGAAAGCGTGGAAACGCGCTGGTATGCAAAGTGCGCCATGCCAACGCGGGTCAGCGCCTGTAATGCACGCTGTTTCTGTTCCTGGCTAAACCAGCTAAAACAGGTGCGCCAAAACGGCGTGCTGCCGAGTGCGCCGATCAGGACGTTTTCCAGTACCGTCAGGCGGTTAACCAGATTGAACTGCTGGAAGATGTAGCCGGTGTGGGCGCGGCTTTTGCGGATATCGCGCGCCAGGCGGCCTTCATGTTGAACGGTACGACCCAGCAGTTCGACGTGGCTACCAGGGGATTTATCACCGACGATCAAACCGCTTAAATGACGTAAAAGGGTGGATTTGCCGGAGCCAGACGGCCCAAGCAGAGCCACCATCTCACCGGAACAGATGTTCAGATCAACCGCATTGAGCGCCTGATGTTGATTGAAGGACTTGGAGAGTTTTTCGACGCGAATAATCGTTTGCATGATGCGGCCTCCCTTAAAAAGTGGCCCCATCGTGGCGGATCAATGTGACGTTTTCGTTAAGGGATGGTTACTTGGTGATGAAGAGTTGAGCGATTTTTGATGACAGTACGGGAGGGCTGGCCTCCCGTTGGATTACTCTGTAGGTTGCTGCTGTTTGACGACGTTGATCATCCACGGCACGCCATACCGATCGCTCACTTTACCGAAACCATGAGCCCAGAAGGTTTCCTGCCAGTCCATTTCGATTTTTCCGTTTGCTGCCAGGTTATCAAACCAGCGTTTGCCTTCGTCGACGTTTTGCGTGTCGAGTACCAGCGTAAAGCCAGAGTAGTGGGCATTTCCGTCGGGGGCGCTATCGCTCATCATGATGTCGCTGCCCGCAACGCGCAGGTTGGCGTGGGCAATGGCGGTATCGGGGAATTTCATGCCTGAAGGGCAACCCTCTTCGCTGTTCTGCGCCGGTTTGGGCATTTCACCGAAATTGATTTTGTAGAGTAGCTCAGCGCCTAATGTTTTTTGGTAGTAGGCGATAGCATCAGCGCAGTTGCCTGCGAAGGAGATATAGGGACTTAACGGCATAATCTTTACCTCAGGTAAAAGAAACCAGTTAAGTGTAGTTATCGTCTGCAAAAATAAGCCAGGCGGGAAGTATGAGCTTCCCGCCTGGCAGATGAGCTGGCGTCGGCCTGATTGACGTAGCGCCATCAGGCAATTTGCATCAGTTCTTTTTCACAAACTCAGATTTCAGCTTCATTGGGCCAAAGCCATCGATTTTGCAATCGATGTTGTGGTCGCCTTCAACCAGACGGATGTTCTTCACTTTGGTCCCGATCTTCAACATGGAAGAGCTACCTTTTACCTTCAGGTCTTTCACTACGGTAACGCTGTCGCCGTCAGCCAGCAGGTTGCCGTTGGCATCTTTAACGATCAGTTCGTCGCTGTCCTGAGCCGGTTCAGCATCGTTCCATTCGTGAGCGCATTCCGGGCAGATGAACATGCCGTTATCTTCGTAAGTGTATTCGGAGTTGCATTGTGGGCAGTGTGGTAATGACATGTGGATTTCCTCAAAAGTCAGCAGGGGCAAATGCGCCCAAAAATGGCAGATTGCCGAAAAAGGCCGCAATTATACATAAAATCCCTGCTTTTGTCGGGACTACTGCGTGATTATGCAAAATGATCTGCTGTAAAGACCCTTTGCTTTTACCTCAATGAAAGTATGGCGGAATATTTTTTAAGGGAAATTGCTACGCTTAGGTATTTAAGATAAGGTGAGGCGAAATATCTGATATTCATAGGTAACGTTGCTTACGGATGCCTAAGCCATTGTGATTGAATATCATTGACCCCCTTAATTTTAGTAGGGGGATTACGCGGGTATTTTTTAAAACTGAACTACGCTGTTTATCTTTCTTACTTATTACATAAGTGAGAGGCATCCGGCCAGCGGTTATACGCCAAATTTATTTTAATAATATCAGTTGGTTGTTTTGATTTTAATTATTTCTACACGTAATTATAAAAGCCAAAAAATCTATAAATAAAACGATTGGGCTAAATAAAAGTAATGCCATTTGCGTTAAGGAAGAATTTTCCATGCACACACAGACAATATATGAATTAAGTCAGGAAGCGGAACGCTTGCTGATGCTCTCGCTTGAACATCTCAGGCAATTGCAAAAATTGCCTATGACGTCGTTGGATGATGTCGCGCTAAAACAAGGAGAGCATAGCAGACAGGTGGTTCAGCCCCTGCATTTCAGCGCGCGTGGCATGGATGTCCAGCAGGCAACGCTCAATAATGAACTGCGTAAGATTACGCGTCTGGAAATGGTGCTGGCGATTGTCGGTACCATGAAAGCGGGAAAATCGACGACGATTAACGCGATTGTGGGGACCGAAGTTTTACCTAATCGTAATCGTCCCATGACGGCGCTACCAACGCTAATTCGCCATACGCCGGGGCAGAAAGAGCCGGTGTTGCATTTTTCACATGTCACGCCTATCGATGCCTTAATGAAGGTTTTACAGCAGCGCGTACGCGAGTGCGATCGCCAGCGTCTTACGCAGACCCTGGAAATTGATAAGGATATGAATGTCCTGCTGCAGCATATTGAAAACGGCGTGGCATTTGAGCGGTATTATCTTGGCGCACAGCCTATTTTCCATTGCCTTAAAAGTCTGAATGACCTGGTGCGTTTGTCAAAAGCACTGGAAGTGGATTTTCCTTTTGCCGCCTATGCCGCGATTGAGCATATTCCGGTTATCGAGGTTGAATTTGTCCATTTGGCCGGTCAGGCGAGCTATCCTGGGCAATTAACCCTGCTGGATACGCCGGGGCCGAATGAGGCCGGGCAACCGCATCTACAAAAGATGCTGAATGAACAGTTGGCGCGGGCTTCTGCGGTACTGGTGGTGATGGATTACACCCAACTGAAATCGATTTCCGATGAAGAAGTGCGCCACGCGATCATGGCGGTCGGCAAGTCAGTGCCGCTGTATGCGCTGGTGAACAAATTCGATCAGAAAGACCGCAACAGTGACGATGAAGAGCAGGTGCGGGCATTAATTTCCGGCACGCTGATGCAAGGTGGGATTGCCCCGGAGCGAATCTATCCGGTTTCTTCGATGTGGGGGTATCTGGCGAACAGGGCGCGTCATGAGCTGATGGCTCGCGGGCGGCTGCCGGATCACCAGGTGCAACGTTGGGTACAGGATTTTGCCGAAGCGGCGCTTGGCCGACGCTGGTGCACCAACGATCTTGAGGATACGGAGCACATCCGCCATGCAGCCGATCTGTTGTGGGAGGATTCGCTGTTTGAGCAGCCGATCCAGAAAGTGATTCATGCCGCTTACGCCAATGCTTCGCTGTATGCGCTACGCTCAGCGTCGCATAAGTTATTGAACTATGCGCAAAGCGCGCACGAATATCTGGAGTTTCGCGCCCATGGGTTAACGGTTGCCTATGAAAAACTGCGGCTGAACATCACGCATATTGAAGAGGATATGCAGCAGTTAGAAGTGAGTCAGGGGCGGGTGAGTGATGAAGTCAGTCATGAGGTCGAGCTGGCGCTGGAGGCTGCCGCGGCCTATCTCAATGAGCAACAGACTGAGATTCTGTGCGGCATCAACACGTTCTTTATCAAAGAAAACGTCCTGATGATGTCACAACATGGCCAGGGGGCTGGCGTTTCCTCGGCAGAAATGGCCGGAGAAATGCTGGTGTTGCACGATGAAGGGCAGGCGAAAATCGTGCTGGATAAAATGCGCTCGTCCTGTGAAGTTGTCTTGCTGGCAGCGCAGGAAAGCATCAGTCGGGATTTAGCTCTGCGCTTTGAACAGCTTGAGTCGACGCTGTCCCGGGCGCTAAATGACGCCATGCGCCCCATTGAGCAGCGGGTGAAAGAGGAGCTGAACCACGCTGGTTTTCGTGCGCGGATCCGTTTTCCGGCGTTTCATGCGGCGATGTTTAACTTCAACACCCGCCAGTTGTTTAACGAGGCCATTGAGCAGGATATTCCGGCGGAAAATGCGCCGTCAACTGGCGGTGTGGTGCGTGATACCTTCTCTCGCTGGTTGAATCAGCCCAACTGGGGATGGAATGAGTACGTCGAAACAAAAACGCGTTATCTCATTGATATGGGCGCACTGCATAAGAACCTTGTGCACTATGTCACCCAGTTTTGCCAACAAATTCGTAAAGCTTTAGCTGCGCAGGTCGATATTTCCGTTACGGCAGGCATGGCCACGTTTTTTGCTGATTTTTCACTGTGTTTGACGCAATTACAGGCGAGCCTGCGTGAGAGTCTGACCCTGCGCCAGCAAAATGAATCTGCGGTGAATGCCTTGAACGAACAACTGCAGCATCGCATTACGACTGCGGCATGGCTTTATGAAGATTCCCGCTTGCTGCGCGACGATATCAATACCCTTTTTGCAACCGAGCACACATGACTAACGTGTTACTGGAAGGCCCCGGGCGGACGCTGGAGTGTGTCTACCCGAAGTTTATGGTCGATCTGGTTCAGGGAGATGAAACCAAACGTTCCGGCGGTTTTCTGCAGCAGCAGCAGCGGCTGCGTGCGCGCCTGACGCAGGAGGTGCTATCCCAGACGCAACTGCGAGCATGGGTGTTGGCAGGCGTGTCCAGCGAGCATCTGGTGATGCGTCTAAAACTGGTGGAAAAACTGGCGGGCATGATCGATCCGGGCCATCTGGCGCTGGTACGGATCGCCGAAGGGTTGATGTTTTTACAACAAACCGAACACCCGCGTGGACTCTCCACGCCCGGTCTTCTGCAGCAGATAAATTCACTCGCTGACTGGTTTACCCAGCGCGGCGCTTATAAAGAGAAGGCAGTAACGCAACGCGGCCTGACGGTGCAAGCGGGCGAACATAGCGAGCAAATTTTTACCCGCTGGCGGGCTGGCGCGTATGACGGCTGGTCGTTACCTGGACGCTGTTTTGTGGCGTTAGAGGAGCTGCGTTGGGGAGCATTTGGTGACGCCTGCCGGTTAGCAAATGCCGATGTGGTGTCAATGCTAAAAGACAACCTGCGAACGATGGCTGCTCAGGCGCTGGCAGACAGCGTGAATGCGGCCCCCGCCACGCGTCATTACTATCATCATTGGCTCAGCACGCCGGTTGTTGGCGGCTCGGGTGAGCACAACGATATGTTGAGCTGGCTCGGAGACTGGTGCGATGCGCAGCGTCATCCGGTGAGCTGGTCGGTGACGCAGCGTTGGCAAAATGTGGCGTTGGGCATGCCGAGATTGTGTTCGGCGAAGCGGCTGGTTGATGCGATGGTTGAGGAGATTTTTGCATCGTCCCCGCTCATCAATTGAGCAGGAACGGTGAGTGGGATAAAGGCAGGTTTAGTGGTGCAGGGAGTCTGCCGGGGTAGCCGCCGTCTCATTGACGACCGGGTTTTTATTAAAACGTTTGGCATACAGCGCGGTGATAATCGGCACCAGAATCGCGGTGACTATCACGCTGGCGGCAACCAGCGCCGTAGCGGATGCGGCAACCGGTTCAAATGCCGGGTTAATCTGGGCGATAATCACCGGGTTTGCCACTGCAGCGCCTGCCGCAGAAGAGGCTGCTACGCCTGCCGTACCGTTCCCGCCACCAATAACGCGGTCAGCAATAATCAGCGGAATACCGGTGATGACGATAACCGCGACGCCCAGCAGGATGCCCAGCAGACCCGTATCAACGATGACGCTCAGGTTAATCGTGTTGCCCAGCGCGAAGCCGAAGAACGGGATCAGCACCGGCGTGGCTTTGCTGAAGAAGGAACGCAGATCGTGATCCAGGTTACCCAACGCAAAACCAATCAGGAACGGTAATACCGCGCCGACAAAATGGTGTGGTTCGAAGGAAGCCAGACCCGCGGAGCCAAGGATCACCATGGTCATTAACGGACCGGATTCCAGAGACATCAACACAAATGCGCCAGACTCTTCTTTGGTTCCGTACTGGTTCATCAGGCTGGCGTACAAACCGCCGTTGGTCATGTCCATCGCTGAAACAATTGCCAGTACCGAAAGACCGGCAAAGAACCCGGTTTGAATACCGGTATCAGGAATAAATGAAGCAGCAATCATTGCCACTACCCATGCCACGGCTATTTTAGTTAATACCAGTGTGCCGGATTTGCGTAATACCGTGCCGGTTGCTCGTAAATCAATAGATGCACCGATACAAAAAAACCACACTGCCAGAATTGGCACCGTTCCGCTGATCATTCCTTTGGTAAACGAACCGAAATACGCGCCGGTATCCGGAGCTAACGTATTTAACACTGCGCCTAATAACAGAGGAATCAACATCATTCCGCCAGGGATGCGTTCAATCGTGGCTTTAATTTTCATAAGCGTCCTCATCTCTTGTCGCAGGTAATACACGCGCAAGGAAATAAAAATTAATAAATTCAAGTGTTTACTGTTGTTTCTTAACAAAGAAAACAGCTATCTCTTTGTTTTATAAAATCTAACGCGGCATACGTTGAGCGTGTTGCTGCTCCCAGGGATATTGCGTCTGGAATTAGTTTGCATTCATGGGAACATTGATTCAATCAAAATAAAACGATGTTTTAGTTATCTTCATCACATATTCCGAGCAAAAGTTCCTGAGTGCTCTGATTATTAAAAAAGCTGTGATCTTTTTGTGAAGAGATTAGGTGGGTTTTTGCCTAGCAGAATAATAGTGACTGTTGTGATTGTTGGTGCAACAAAGCGATTTATTCTTGTATTTAATTGCCAGAAAATCGCAAGCATTACATGTTAAAAAGTTGACTAAGAATGACCTGATTTACGCATGTTGACGAAATGGAAATCTATATGTGAAGTTGATCACAAATTTAAACACTGTTAGGGTAAAGAGGTCATTAACCGCCCAATCAGGCGTCAACAGGTTCGGTTGTACTGCTCGTTTCTCGTCAGTGTAAGTAAACCTGCTACGCTTGTTACAGGGAATGTGTCTGTGCATTCCCCGCTCGGTGATGACCTTGACGCAGGGGCGTTGAGGGACTCGATCTGTAGCGTGACAGGGCTAAGTCTATGAGGACGAGTATGCTAAAAAGGAAAAAAATAAAACCAATTACGCTGCGCGACGTTACCATCATTGATGACGGTAAACTGCGAAAAGCCATTACCGCGGCGTCGTTAGGTAATGCGATGGAGTGGTTTGATTTTGGTGTTTATGGGTTTGTTGCTTACGCATTAGGTAAAGTGTTCTTCCCGGGGGCTGACCCCAGCGTACAGATGGTTGCTGCACTTGCCACCTTCTCTGTTCCCTTTCTGATTCGACCGCTTGGCGGATTGTTCTTCGGTATGCTTGGCGATAAATACGGTCGTCAGAAGATCCTCGCTATCACCATTGTGATTATGTCGATAAGTACCTTCTGTATCGGTCTCATTCCCTCGTATGCCTCGATTGGTATCTGGGCGCCGATTCTGCTGTTGCTGTGTAAAATGGCGCAGGGGTTCTCGGTCGGCGGAGAGTATACCGGGGCGTCGATTTTTGTCGCAGAGTACTCGCCAGACCGTAAGCGCGGATTTATGGGCAGCTGGCTGGACTTCGGCTCGATTGCCGGGTTTGTGCTGGGTGCGGGCGTGGTAGTCCTGATCTCAACTATCGTCGGCGAAGAAAACTTCCTTGAGTGGGGCTGGCGTATTCCGTTCTTCCTGGCGCTACCGTTAGGGCTTATTGGCCTGTACCTGCGTCATGCACTGGAAGAGACTCCGGCGTTCCAGCAGCACGTGGATAAACTGGAGCAGGGCGATCGTCAGGGACTGCAGGACGGTCCGAAGGTGTCGTTCAAAGAGATTGCGACCAGGCACTGGCGCAGCCTGCTGGCATGTATTGGTCTGGTGATTGCCACCAACGTCACCTATTACATGCTGCTCACCTATATGCCGAGCTACCTGTCGCATAACCTGCATTACTCTGAAGACCACGGCGTGCTGATTATTATCGCCATCATGATTGGTATGCTGTTTGTGCAGCCGGTGATGGGTCTGCTCAGCGACCGCTTCGGACGCCGTCCGTTTGTGATAATGGGCAGTATTGCGCTGTTTGTGCTGGCTATTCCGGCATTTATTCTGATTAACAGTAACGTCATCGGCCTGATTTTCGCCGGGTTGCTGATGCTGGCGGTGATCCTCAACTGCTTTACCGGGGTGATGGCGTCAACGTTACCAGCGATGTTCCCGACGCATATTCGCTACAGTGCCCTGGCCGCAGCGTTTAATATCTCGGTATTGGTCGCTGGTCTGACACCGACGTTGGCCGCATGGCTGGTGGAAAGCTCGCAGAATCTGATGATGCCTGCTTATTATCTGATGGTGATTGCGGTGATAGGTTTAATTACCGGCGTGACCATGAAAGAGACGGCTAATCAGCCGCTGAAGGGGGCTACGCCTGCCGCTTCGGATATTCATGAAGCGAAAGAGCTCCTCGGCGAGCACTACGATAATATTGAGCATAAAATCGAAGATATCGATCAGGAAATTGCTGAGCTGCAGCTTAAGCGTACGCGCCTGGTGCAGCAGCATCCGCGGATTGATGAGTAATCATGTGATTTATCATATCCACTTAAGGTTGGCTTAATCTGTGTCAGGCAAACTCTCCTCCAGAGTATCGGAGGAGAGTGTCATGAAAAACCGCATTTATGAAAGTTTGACCACCGTGTGCAGCGTGCTGATCGTCAGCAGCTTTTTGTACGTTTGGGTGAGTTCTTACTGACCTTTCGCTAATTCCACCCAAGCGCGAGTGCCGGTGGTTCCCTGACGATTTTGCAAATAGAAATGCCCGTGATGTAACTGGGTGATACGACTGACAATGCTCAGCCCCAGCCCAATCCCGCCAAAACGGCTGTCCATACGCACAAACGCTTTACTCAGCTCCCCGCATTTACTCTCATCAATGCCAGGGCCTTCATCTTCGACGGCGATAACGGCATCATGCTCTGTATTCAGGCTAATCGTAATATGGGTGCCTTCCGGGCTGTAACGATGCGCGTTCTCCACCAGATTTCGCAGCAGCATTCGTAATAGCGTCGCATCGCCACGTACGACAACGTCCGCCGTGCTTTGCGGTAGGAGCAGCGTCTGCTGACGCTGGTCCAGCATGGTGCTGAGTTCATCGTAGGAGGGCAAAATCACGTCCTCCAGCAGTTTGACGTGCTGGTAGCTCCCGGCCGAGAACGACTGTCCAACGCGGGCGAGTTGCAGCAGTTGCGACACGCTGTCCATCATTTGGTCAAGGCGGGCAATTAACGGTGAAACGTCGACCTTATGGGTTTTGGACAGTAATTCCAGATGCAGGCGAACGCCTGACAGTGGGGTGCGCAGTTCGTGGGCGACATCGGCGGTAAATAAGCGTTCGTTTTCAATGGTGCTCGTCAGCCGCGTCACCAGCTCGTTGAGCGCTGAGACGACCGCCTGGATCTCAACGGTTGAACTGTGAACTTCAATCGGAGCAAGGTTATCGGCTGCCCGCGTTTCTAACTCTTTTTGCAGATCCGCCAGCGGGCGAGTAATACGTCGCACTGCCTGGTAGCAAATCAGCAGCGTCAGGCTGACCATAAAGATACCGGGGACGATCAGGCTGGCGATGGCCTCGCGGATTTCATGCAGGATGTGGCGATCGTTGTTACGATTTTCGCGTAACGCCTGTTCGAATAGCTGTATTTGTTCGGTGCTTTCGTGCCACAACCAGAAGGTGCTAATCAACTGGAAGACCAGCAGAATAAGACCGATGGTCAGCATCAGGCGATGACGAAGAGGGAGCGGTTTTTTTAGATATTGCAGTAGCTTCACTTAGCTTTCCTCAGTGGCAACCAGCATATAGCCAAATCCCCTGACTGTGCGGATACGTGATTTACCCACTTTGTCCCGCAGGTTGTGAATGTGCACTTCCAGCGTATTGGTCGACGGTTCGTTATCCCAGCTGTAGATGTCGTTATACAGGATCTCCCGGTGTACCGGGCTGCCCGCTTTAAGCATCAGGCGCGACAGGAGTGCGTATTCTTTCGGCGTTAAGATAACTTCTTGCCCATCCATCCACACCTGGCGACGACCGATATTCAGCGTCAGGTTACTGACAATGAGTTCACTTTCACCCTGATTGTTATGACGACGCAGCAGCGCCCGGATGCGGGCATGCAGTTCTTCCAGTGCGAACGGTTTGACCAGATAGTCATCGGCGCCAACGTCCAGCCCGCTGACCCGGTCTTTCACCGTATCGCGGGCGGTGAGGATAAGCACCGGCACGGTGTATTTTTTCTGTCTGATGCGGTTCAGGAAGTGCAGGCCGTCCTCATCCGGTAAGCCCAGGTCCAGAACCACCAGACTGTAATGGCCGGTCTCCAGACACTGCTCCGCGGCACGGGCCGTTGATACGCCGTCGCAGGCATAGCCTTCTGTTTGCGCGGCGAGTATCAGTCCCTGTAATAACAACGTATCGTCTTCAACAATCAGAATTTTCATTCGTTTAGCCTCCCCGGCAGGGTTGCAGAATATCATCTGCCGCCTGATATTTCTGTGTTTGCACGCCTGTTAATCCCAGCAGGGTTGAGAAGAGATTATCCTGTGAGAAGTCCTCTGAGCCTGCCCGTTTTTGCAAACATGTCTGAGAGACTTGATAGCGTTGCTGATAATCTTCTGAGAGCCACAGCAGCATCGGCACATGTTTTTGCGTATCTGGCGCAATCGAATATGGCAGGCCGTGTAAATAGATGCCATTTTCCCCTAAGGATTCACCGTGATCGGAAAGGTAGACCAGGCTGGTGGTGAAATTATCTTGATGCTCTTTCAGTATATTGATTGCTTTATCAACAATATAGTCGACGTAAAGAATGGTGTTGTCATAGGTATTGACCAACTGTTGCTGTGAACAAGTCTGGATTTCGTTGGTGTCACAGGTTGGCGTAAATTTCTTGAACTGCGCAGGATAGCGGTTGTAATAGGTCGGACCGTGGCTGCCGATGGTGTGCAGCACAATCACGCCGTCGCCTTGCAGGTTATTAATGTACTCTTCCAGCCCGTGGAACAGCACGTCATCGTAGCATTCCCCGTCAATACACTGCCCTGGCAGGTTCAGCTTAGTCATATTCTGGTGCGGTACCCGGTCGCATGCCCCTTTGCAGCCGCCGTCGTTATCGTTCCACAGAACGTTAATTCCCGCCCGCTGAATAATGTCGAGCACGCCTTCCTGATGCTGCGCCAGTTCTTCATCGTAGTGCGCGCGTGGCATTCCCGAGAACATGCAGGGGACAGATACTGCCGTTGCCGTTCCGCAGGATGTGGTGCGGGGGAAATAGACCACATCATCTTTTTCCAGCAACGGGTTGGTCTGGCGCGAATAGCCTGACAGCGAGAAGTTATCGCCGCGTGAGGTCTCGCCGAGCACCACAATCGTCAGGTTCTTACGCTTTTCTTTCACCATCAACGGATTGCGATGGGCGTCTTCGCCAATGCGCACCAGCGGCAGGTGGGCCAGCCTCTGGTGTGAATACCAGGAAGAGGTCGCCACAATGCTGTTGGATGGGCTGAGGGATTTCACCAGTTCTTTATTGTTGCGAAACAGTGAGGCGTAATCTTTGTAGAAGAACGCGGCGACCAGCACGATCAGCAGCGCGGAGATCAGAATATTCGCGCCACGGAACAGTACGCTGCGCATGGCCGGGGCGATCGGTTTGATTCTTACCCAGCAGGCAATGAGCGCGGCGAGAATGCCGCTTACTCCGAGCGTGATGAGCATTTGCGGCGTCAGCAAAGCAAAGGTTTCGGCGGGTGTGGTGTCCATCATATTGGCGATCATCGAGCGGTCAATGATGATGCCGTAGGTCATGATGAAATATTGGGCCGATGCGCCAACCAGAATGAAAACGCAGGCCACCAGGCGATTAAGCCACAGGAATGAGGCCAGCGTCAGCACAATGTTCATGACGCTGAAAGCGACGACCGGCATCGACAAAAACACCAGCAGGTTGCGCACAGAATCCAGGGGCAGTTCTTGCAGCACTTGTTTATAGAACGCAATGTTCAGGAAAGTCGCAAGATAAAATGAGATCAGGAGAAGCCAGCTGATTAGCCCGAGAGTGGGTCTTTTAAACAGGTGCTTTAACATTAAGGGGGGTTCCATCGACTAAGTGCTACAAATCCTCTCAAAGTAAAATTAAGCCAACCTTAAGTTCTTAATGTTGATTTCAGGAATCGCGGGGGGCGGCGTTGGCCCGATGAACTTACGCCATCGGGCAACGACGACTGTTTGCGTTAGTTATTGTTTACCGGAGCATCCAATGGATATGGGTTTTTATGGATCCGATTGTAGTTCAGTGCATACAGCGCGGTGATGATCATCAGTGTGACGAATGACCACATCACCTCTTTGGCACCGGAACCGACAACGGCCCAAATACAGTAAACAAAAGCGATAAAGGTCACCAGTAAGTACATCGGACGCGCTTTACCAAAGTGACCATGGCCGAGCAGCAGCAGCGCGGCGCAGGTGTAAAGATACGGCACCAGCGTGAAGATAACGGAGACCGAAGAGACCAGACCAAACTCTTTCGCAGCGTTTGGCGACATGCTGCTGAACTGGAAGATGGTCATCAGAACGCCGACGATAATTAACCCGGCTACCGGCGTACCGGCTTTGTTAACACGGGCAAAAATCGGTGGGAACAGGCCGTCATCGGCTGCCGCTTTGGCGGTTTGCCCGGCAAGCAGCGTCCAGCCGCCCAGGGAACCAAGGCACCCGGCCGCGGCACAGAAGGAGACAATCGCCCCAGCGGTGTCTCCCAGCGCCATGCGTGCGGCATCACCGAACGGGGAGGCTGAAACACGCAGCGCCGCGTTAGGGATCATACCCATAATCGCCGTGGTGGAGAGCACATAGCAAACGGCGGCAATCAGCACGCCGCCCATGGTGGCGATAGGCACGTTACGTTTGGGATTTTTAACCACACCTGCCGCGACGGAGGCGCTTTCCACGCCGATAAATGACCACAAGGTTACGTTCAGAGTGCTTTGAATCGCACCGAAGGTGTTCATACCGCTGACGTTCCATGCCGCCATATAGGTTTCACCCCGGAACCAGAACCAGCCGAAGACGGCAATACCGACAATTGGCACCAGCGCCAGTACCGTTGCGACGGCCTGTACACGGGTGATCATTTTTGGTCCGACAATGTTCAGCAATACGAAGATCCACAGTACCACGACGCAGGTCAGCGTCAGGACCAGCGGATCTTTTAAGATGGGGAAGAAGTAGCTCAGGTAACCGACGCCAATAACCACCATGGCGATGTTACCAATCCAGCAAGCCAGCCAGTACAGGACGTTGGTCTGGTAGCCCAAAAAAGGACCGAAACAGCGGCGGGCATAAGCGTAAGAACCACCGGGACTGGAGTCTAAGGACGACATTTTCGCGTACACCATCGACAGCGCCAAAGCACCGATAATAGTGACCAACCATCCGTAGATTGCAATCCCGCCAGTTGACGCAAGGTTTGCGGGTAGCAGGAATACACCGGAACCCATAATATTCCCCGACACCATAAGGGTGACGGGGATTAAGCCCACTTTGTGAGCATCAGCATCCGTCGACATATTTAGTAACTCCTGATAAGGATAAATGACGTCTTATCATACCTCTTCAGAAGACTATTTTATGATGGCGGACTGGGGGTATCGCTAATGCTGATATTATTATGGCTTATCGCTAACTGATTAAAAATCAGGCAGCGGATGGCTCCCTATGTTGACTGACATAATGCAGAGGCGTCATCCCATAGAACTCTTTGAATACGGATATAAAGTACGAGGTACTGTTATATCCGCACAGTTGAGAGACCTGGGAAATGTTTTTGCCATCCATCAATAATTGATTGACGGCATAACGCATGCGACACGTGGTAATTATTTGGCTGTAACTTGTATTTTCACTTTTGAGCTTTTTCTTTAACAAACTGGGGCTCAGGCATAAGCAACTGGCAACCATGCTTAAATTCCAGTCTTTATGTATATCGCTCTCAATAATGTGATAAACGCTGTCGCTGATACGACTGCGTAGTATATGCATGAGCAGAGAAATAAACTTTTTGCTGCCGAGAAAGCGTGATAACACCGTGAACAGTAGCGAGCGCGTGCGCACACTTTCACCTTCGTCCATTGTGTCCATTACGCTATATTGGGCAGCCACCCGGAAGACATCCGGCGTCAGACAGACGGCGGTCATCACTGGGTTGGCACTGCGTTGCCAGAGTGGGATCTGTGAAAGGTCTTTATTTAAAAAACGTAGATAGTCTTTAATGATATCACGGCTGATATGTACGACCAGTGCGTTATTAAGTGATGAGAAATCGATAATATTATTATCGCATGCTACCAGCGCCATATGATTAGCTTTTAAGCTGATGGCTTCTTTACCGTTAATCCTTAACCAAACATCCTTCTCCGTTAATACAACAACACAAGCTGCTCTGCTGCAAACCCTCATACCCAAACTCCAGGAATATGAAAATAAAACACCGTAGCTCACCATCAGATGAACCATATCGGCTAAATTGAAATTGTATGATGAATCCAGGACCGCATTAAAATAACGTGTCTGAAATTAATTACAATGTTTGGTGGGAATTTTCTTATGTACACTTTTTTTTACGCAAGTGGAAACGTGATATTTGCGTATAAAAAAAGCGCGGGGTGGTCCCGCGCAAAAAGGTATGACAATGTTATTGTTTTGCAGCAATACTCAGGAATTACTCAAGCATGACATGTCTACCTTAAAAATCGGACTATCTATAAAATGACATTATGCTTTCACGCACATGACGTGATATACACCGTCAATAATTTCCGTTCCTTCGGTTTCATGTTCAAATCCAGGGAAGTGGTGGTCCCAGGACTGCAACGAACGTAGATAACTAATCTGCGGGCTATTGGCGTCGCCAAAGTTTTCCCCGGACAGCAGCATTGGAATTCCCGGTGGGTAAGGAATCACGGAATTCGCAGCTATACGACCCGGCAGATTTTCAATGGCCACCATCTCAACGTTATCGCTGACTATCGCGTTATAGGCTTCACGCGGGGTGATTTCAGCAACAGGCAGGCCGGAGTAGGCCGCGTTGAGTCGGCTGCCAGGGTTGTTCTCTTTCAGCCAGGCAAACATGGTGTCGCCCAGATCGTGAATGCCCATGTTGGCGTAAGTGTCAGGATGTTCCTCAACCAGTTCTGGCATCACCTGCGCCAGCGGTGTATTGGCATCGTAATGGTGTTTGAATGAGCACAGGGTATTGATCAGCGTGCCCCATTTCCCACGGGTAATCCCCATTGAGAACAGGAACATAATCTGGAAATCGGTGGTACGGGTCGGCACGATACCGTGGCGGCCAAGCCAGGCGGTGACCAGCGCTGCCGGTACGCCGCTCTCTTCCAGTTCGCCATCATCGCCCATCCCCGGCGCCAGAATACTGACTTTGATTGGGTCCAGCATGCTCCAGTTATCCGGCAGGTCTTTAAACCCGTGCCAGGATTCACCCGGACGCATCACCCAGCAGTTCTGGTCAGTGGTCAGGAGTTGGGTTGGCGCATCGGCAAAGTCATAGGTTTTGCCGGTTTGCGGGTCAGTCACCACTTCTTTGTTCCACGGTTTGAAGAACCAGTCGCCTTCGGCGGAAAATTCTTTGTACAAACGCGCCATGGCCTGACGGAAATCGACCGCTTCGTCGATCACTTCCTGGGTGAGCGACAGACCGCTGTTGCCGTCCATCATGGAGACAGCCACGTCGTTTGATGCGCAGATGGCATACAGCGGAGAGGTGGTGGCGTGCATCATGTACGCCTGGTTAAAGCGGGAGAAGTTCACGGCCCCACGACCTTCACGGACGTGAATGTAAGACGCCTGAGAGAGCGCGTTCAGCAGTTTGTGGGTCGAGTGGGTCGCAAAAACGGTAGGACCGTTATGATCGCCAGGCGCGCCACGCATAGCGTAGTGATCGGCATAAATTGGGTTAAAGCGGGCATAACCGTACCAGGCCTCATCGAAGTGGATGCGATCGCTGGTTTGCGCGAGCAGGTCCTGGGCCTCTTTGGCGTTGTAGCAAACACCGTCATAAGTACAGTTGGTCACAACGCTGTAAGACGGTTTTTGCCCGGCCTTGCCTTTGGTCAGCGGGCTTTCGCTGATTTTTTTCTGCAATGTTTCAGGTTGCATTTCTTGCGGGTAGATTGGGCCGATAATGCCGTACCGGTTGCGGCTTGGCACCATATACACCGGTTTTGCGCCGGTGAGGATCAACCCCTGCTCGATAGATTTGTGGCAGTTACGATCCAGCACCACGACGTCGTTGTCGGTCATACAAGCCTGCATGATGGTGCGGTTAGAGCCGGAAGTCCCGACCACTACGGACCAGGAGCGGTCAGCGCCAAACACGCGGGCGGCATATTTTTCGCTCTCGCCAAATGCGCCGGTATGATCCAGCAGTGAGCCGAGCGATGCGCGTTCAATACCCATGTCGCTCCGGAATAAGTTTTCACCGTAGTAATCATGGTAAAAACGACCCGCCGGCGTTTTGGTAAATCCGACACCGCCCTGGTGACCAGGCGCCGCCCAGGAGTATTCATGGATGTCGCCGTACTTCATCAGCGCGCTGAACAGTGGCGGCAGAAGCTGCTGGCGGTAACGGGTCATCGCCGCAACGGCACGTCCGGCGATAAAGTCTGCGGTATCTTCCATAATCCAGGCGAATTCATCGACAAGCTCCAGCAGGTCGCGATCCAGCGATGCGGTGGCTTTTTCGCGATCGCCCAGCAGGAAAACGGGAACGTTTTGCTGGCGCTCGTGGAGCTTGCCGATCAATTGCCTGACGTTCAGGTGCTCGTCTTGTTGTTCCATTTGATAGCTAAACATCAGGCAATCAATGGCTTCATTAGCGGCGAGGATTGCGTAACCATCGTCGAATGAGGTGGACTTAATGACGGTAACATTTTGGCGGCTTAATGCGTCAGCCAGACGTTCGACAGCGCTACCGACCCAGGTGTCCTGATGCAGAAACTCACTTTCAACAATTAATACTTTCATCATCTTTTACCCGGTTGTGGAAAGGTTGCAATTTATGGATTGCAGACACACCGTATGAATGTGACGCAGGCAAGTATTATCCTGACAAAATGGGCTGTAAAGCGGGTGATAAATAGTCTGATTTGTGTTTAATTTGTTTTTAAACAAATAGTTATGTTTGCTTATTGGCGATTTTTCACCGCTGTTTATCGACAGGGGGAATATTTTTTTGGCTGATACTGATATCGGCGAACGATAGGGATCGTAGGCTGGAGTAACGCCGGTGGTTTCTGGCTGCTCAGCCAGCCATTGTTTGCCGGCGCTGCTGGCTCAGTTTGCGGTACTGCTGCGGCGACATGCCGACAAACTTGCTGAAAGTGTCATAAAAACGGCTGCTGGATCGGAATCCGGCGGTCAACGCGACGTCAAGAATGGTTTTATCGGTATCGCTAAGCAATGCGCGGACGTGATTGATCCGCATTGCGGTGATGTACTGCTTCATGGTGAGTTGCATTACGCGCTGGAAAATCCCCATCGCGTAGTTAGCGTTGAGCTTCACGTGTTCCGCGACGTCGTTGATAGTGAGCACCTGATCGTAGTTATCGGCAATAAAACTCAGCATCTGGCTTACGTAAAACTGGGCGTGCCGCGAAACGCTGTTTTTGTGCGTCCGCGAAGTTTTATTGACCAGGATTGGCTGCCAGCCGGAAAGGCTAAACCGCTTGAGCATCAGACCAATTTCATCAATGGCGAGCTGGCGAATTTGCTCGTTCGGGTTGCTCAGCTCCTGTTGCCAGCGCTGAACTTCAAAGGTGCTTAGCTGCTGCGACGCCAGCGATTTGATGACCATGCCATGGGTAACGTGGTTGATCAGTTCGCGATCCAGCGGCCAGGAAAGGAAAAGGTGCATCGGTAAATTGAAGATAGCCATGCTTTGGCAGCTGCCCGGACGCGTGAGCTGATGCGGCGTACAGGCCCAGAAAAGCGTAATGTGTCCCTGTTTTATCTGCACCACTTCGTTGTTGATGAGGTACTCAACGTCGCCATCAAACGGCACATTAATCTCCACCTGCCCATGCCAGTGGCTGGCAGGCATAGCATGCGGTGAGCGCAGCTCAATATCCATCCGTTGATATTCTGAGTACAGCGACAATGGGCTGCGGGTTTGCTCTTCATCGCTGCTGCACATGTGCGGATCGGGGGGAAGAGGCGATGTCGGTAATGTACTCATGGTTGCTCCATTTCCTGAATTATCAGAATCATGTCATTTGCTGCGCATTAAGGCTGAGAATCAGGACACAAATCGGACCGATATCATTGAGCATAGTGAGATTTTGGGGCCGCATACTCTGCTTTTTGTGCAATTTTGTCCCATAAACTCAGATCCAGTATGGGACAAAGAGGCGATCTGAGTTTATGGGAATGCTCGCCAGGGAAGTCGGAAGTTTTCATCAATGCGCTGTGCCACCATGACTGTGTTCACTAATGTTCTGGAGAGTCATGATGTCTGCACCCAAAATTACCTTTATCGGCGCCGGTTCCACGATTTTCGTCAAAAATATCCTCGGGGACGTCTTTCATCGTGATGCGCTGAAATCTGCGCATATCGCCTTGATGGACGTCAATCCTACTCGGCTGGAAGAGTCACACATTGTGGTGCGTAAGTTGATGGACTCAGCGGGCGCGTCCGGGCGTATCACCTGCTATACCGATCAAAAAGCGGCATTGCAGGATGCTGATTTTGTGGTGGTCGCTTTCCAGATTGGTGGCTATGAACCTTGTACCGTTACCGATTTTGCGGTGTGTAAACGTCATGGTCTGGAGCAGACGATTGCCGATACGTTGGGGCCAGGCGGCATTATGCGCGCGCTGCGCACTATCCCGCATTTATGGCAGATTTGTGAGGATATGACCGAAGTCTGCCCGCAGGCCACCATGCTTAACTACGTTAACCCGATGGCGATGAACACCTGGGCAATGTATGCGCGCTATCCGCATATTAAGCAGGTTGGACTGTGTCACTCGGTGCAAGGGACAGCGGAGGAGCTGGCCCGCGATTTGAACATCGACCCGGCCTCTTTACGCTATCGCTGCGCCGGGATCAACCATATGGCGTTTTATCTGGAACTTGAGCGTAAAACGGCTGACGGTGCTTATGTGAATCTCTATCCGGAGCTGCTGGCGGCCTATGAATCTGGTCAGGCGCCGAAACCGAATCTTCACGGTAATACCCGTTGTCAGAACATTGTGCGCTATGAAATGTTCAAAAAGCTGGGCTATTTCGTCACTGAGTCGTCGGAGCATTTCGCGGAATATACGCCGTGGTTTATCAAACCAGGGCGTGAGGATCTGATTGAGCGCTATAAGGTTCCACTGGATGAGTATCCAAAACGCTGTGTGGAACAGCTGGCGAACTAGAACAAAGAGCTGGAAGAGTACAAAACGGCGGCGCGGATCGAGATTAAACCGTCACGTGAATATGCCAGCACTATCATGAACGCTATCTGGACCGGCGAACCGAGCGTGGTGTATGGCAACGTTCGCAATGACCATCTGATTGATAACCTGCCGCAAGGCTGTTGCGTGGAGGTGGCTTGCCTGGTCGATGCGAATGGTATCCAGCCAACGAAGGTGGGTTCTCTCCCGTCACATTTGGCGGCCATGATGCAAACCAATATCAATGTTCAGACCCTGCTAACGGAAGCCATTCTGACGGAAAATCGCGATCGTGTTTATCACGCGGCGATGATGGATCCGCATACCGCTGCGGTATTGGGGATTGAGGAGATTTATGCGCTGGTGGACGATCTGATCGCGTCTCATGGCGACTGGCTGCCGGCCTGGTTACACCGTTAATACACCATCACGCCGGGCAAAGCATCCGGCGTTTAACCTCTGACGTTTCCTCTAACAGAAGGCGGGCGCTGGTAACGGCGACCCGATACCCTATGAGCATCTCTCTGAAAACAAAACTCAGTTACGGATTTGGAGCGTTTGGTAAGGATTTCGCCATCGGTATTGTGTACATGTACCTGATGTATTACTACACCGACGTGGTGGGATTATCGGTGGGGCTGGTCGGAACGTTGTTCCTGGCGGCAAGGATCTGGGATGCGGTAAACGATCCCATCATGGGCTGGATTGTGAACGCCACCCGGTCGCGGTGGGGAAAATTTAAACCCTGGATCTTACTCGGTACGCTGGCGAACTCATTGGTACTGTTTTTGCTTTTTAGCGCACATTTGTTTGAGGGTACTGCGCAAGTCGTATTTGTCTGCGTGACGTATATATTATGGGGAATGACCTACACCATTATGGATATTCCATTCTGGTCGCTGGTGCCAACGATTACGCTGGATAAACGCGAGCGTGAACAACTGGTGCCGTTCCCTCGTTTCTTCGCAAGCCTTGCTGTGTTTGTCACCGCGGGGGTGACGCTGCCCTTTGTGAGCTATGTTGGCGGGGCCGATCGCGGCTTTGGTTTCCAGATGTTTACGCTGGTGCTGATTGCATTCTTTATCGTTTCTACCGTTGTTACGCTGCGTAATGTGCATGAGGTTTATTCGTCAGATAGCGAGGCAACGGCGGACAGCAGTCGTCTTGGGCTGAAAGCGATCGTTGGGCTCATCTATAAAAACGACCAGTTATCCTGCCTGCTAGGCATGGCGCTGGCTTACAACATTGCCGCCAATATCATTGCTGGCTTTGCCATTTACTATTTTACTTATGTGATTGGCGATGCAAGCCTCTTCCCGTACTACATGTCTTACGCAGGAGCGGCAAACCTGCTGACGCTGATTTTCTTTCCTCGATTGGTAAAAGCGTTGTCACGACGGATCCTGTGGGCTGGGGCATCCGTGCTGCCGGTGCTCAGCTGTATCGTGCTGCTGGTGATGGCGTTAGCCGGTTTCCATAATATCTTACTCATTGTTATTGCTGGTATTTTACTGAATATTGGTTCAGCGCTTTTCTGGGTGTTGCAGGTCATTATGGTGGCGGATACCGTTGATTACGGCGAATACAAACTGAATGTACGTTGTGAAAGTATCGCTTATTCAGTGCAGACGATGGTGGTAAAAGGAGGGTCAGCGTTTGCCGCTTTCTTTATCGCAGTGATACTTGGGGTGATTAATTACGCGCCGAATGTCGCGCAGTCTGCAGAAACCATTGTTGGTATGCAATTCATTATGATCGCGCTACCTGCACTCTTTTTTGTGGTGACCTTAGTCCTTTACTTCCGCTTTTACCGACTGAACGGCGACACGCTGCGCAGGGTCCAGATTCATTTGTTGGATAAGTACCGTAAGGTGCCGCAGCAGCATGAACAACCGGATATCCCTGCTATTGCGATAGTCACCCCAGGTGATGTGAAGGCGTAGCTATGGAATGGCATTCGTGGATTGGGTATTTGGCGGCTAGCCTGACGACGCTCTCATTCTTACCGCAAGCGATTAAGGTCATTACCACCCGCAACACGCAGGGTATCTCCGGTTTAATGTATGTAATGTTTGTGTGTGGGCTGGTGTTGTGGCTGATTTATGGATTATTGATTGAAGATACTGCCGTCAGCATGGCGAACTTTCTGACACTCCTGTTCGCCTTGCCGATTCTGGTTATCAAGTCTCGCAATGGGTAAGGCTGATTGCCGGATAAGCGTCAGCGCTATCCGGCAGTTTTTAACTGTCTGTTGTGCCAGCCCGCCAACACGAGCACCGTGGTTAGCGCACCGAGCAGGGCGCAGAACATATCCGACTGGGTATCCCACGGGTCGCCCTGCGTCCCGAGAAAATCATCCGCTCCCTGACCCATCGCCAGCGCCGCCCACCATTCGATCAGCTCATACATCGCGCTAATCGCCAGCGCCACGCAGCAGACCAAAAATGCCAGCATTTTGCGGCCACGAACTATATTACCGCGCACTAAAATCTCTCTTGCCGTCAGGGCGGGCACCAGACCCTGGAAGAAGTGACCCAGCTTGTCATAGGGGTTACGACTGAGATCCAGCCACTCCTGAACCTGAAAACCGACAGGGACTTTAGCGTAGGTATACATACCGCCGACCATCAGAATGATGGCGTGCAAGAAAATGAGCGTGTAGAGCAACGGCGTCAACGGGTAGCGCTTCACGGTCGCCAGCAACAGTGGGACGACAATAATGACCGGCGTAACTTCCATCAGCCAGGTGATTTTCTCCGTGGCTGAGATACCTGTGTAGATAAGTATTAGCGCCAGGAGCAGCGCGCCAGAGTGCAAGATTGTGGAGTTCAGTGTGCGGAGCATGGCGAATTCACAAGTAATGGAAAAGGTTACTATTCCCTGTGAGCGGCAAAAATTCAACGCCAGTAAATGGGGGGATAAAGTTGGCCCGGGGGGATCACTGGACTGACGCCAAAAATCTGTTGTCAGTCCAGTGCCGGGCCGAATGGGTTACTTCGCGCAGTTAGCGCATTGTTTGCTGACGATTTGCTGGAAGAAATCGTTGCCTTTGTCATCGACCAGAATGAAAGCCGGGAAATCTTCGACTTCGATTTTCCAGATAGCTTCCATACCCAGCTCCGGGTATTCCACGCATTCCAGATGTTTAATACTCTGCTGCGCAAGTACCGCTGCCGGGCCACCAATGCTACCTAAATAGAAGCCGCCGTGTTTATGGCAGGCGTCTGTCACCTGCTGGCTACGGTTACCTTTTGCCAGCATGATCATGCTGCCGCCGTGAGACTGTAGCAGGTCAACATAGGAGTCCATACGACCCGCAGTGGTTGGCCCTAAAGAGCCGGACGGATAACCCGCAGGTGTTTTGGCCGGGCCCGCGTAGTAGATAGGGTGATCTTTCACGTACTGCGGCAGACCTTCGCCGGACTCAATACGTTCTTTTAGCTTCGCGTGGGCAATATCGCGACCGACAATGATGGTGCCGCTCAGCGACAGACGGGTAGAAACCGGATATTGAGAGAGCTGGGCGAGGATCTCTTTCATTGGGCGGTTAAGGTCAACTTTAACCACTTCACCTTCGCCTGCCTGGCGCAGCGACTCCGGAATGTACTGGGCTGGGTTATGTTCCAGTTTTTCGATCCAGATCCCTTCGCGGTTAATCTTGGCCTTGATGTTACGGTCTGCGGAGCAAGACACACCCATACCAACCGGGCAGGATGCGCCGTGGCGAGGCAGGCGGATCACGCGGATATCGTGCGCGAAGTATTTCCCGCCAAACTGGGCGCCGAGGCCGAGTTTCTGCGCTTCTTCCAGCAGTTCCTGTTCCAGTTGCAGATCGCGGAACGCCTGGCCGTGCGCATTACCTTCAGTCGGCAGTGCGTCATAGTAGTGTGTGCTGGCCAGCTTCACCGTTTTCAGGGTGCTTTCCGCTGACGTGCCGCCAATGACGAATGCAATGTGGTACGGCGGGCATGCTGCGGTACCCAGCGTGCGCATTTTCTCTACCAGGAAGTTTTTCAGTTTGCCGGGCGTCAGCAGCGCTTTGGTTTCCTGATACAGATAGGTTTTGTTCGCTGAACCGCCGCCTTTGGCCACGCACAGGAATTTGTATTCGTCACCATCCACGCTGTACAGGTCGATTTGTGCGGGCAGGTTGGTGCCGGTATTCACTTCTTTGTACATATCCAGCGCCGCGTTTTGCGAGTAGCGCAGGTTATCTTCAATATAGGTATTAAATACGCCCTTGGAGAGTGCAGCTTCGTCACCGCCACCGGTCCAGACGCGCTGACCTTTTTTACCCATGATAATTGCCGTACCGGTGTCCTGGCAGGTTGGCAATACGCCTTTAGCCGCGATTTCGGAGTTTCTCAGGAACTGCAGCGCTACGTATTTATCGTTTTCGCTGGCTTCGGGATCATGGAGAATTGAGGCGACTTGCTGTTGGTGTTCAGGGCGGAGCATGAAGGAGGCATCGTGGAAGGCTTGTTGGGCCAGTAGCGTAAGTGCTTCAGGGGCTACTTTCAGGATTGTTTCGCCTTCAAACTCGCCGACGCTGACGTGATCGGAGGTCAGCAGGTAGTACTCAGTTTTGTCTTCCCCCAGTGGGAAAGCCGCCTGATAAGTGAATTCAACTTTTGACATTTGCTTCCAGCCTTTTCATTTTTCTCAGGAATTTTAAAATTCTCTGTGTCTTGACGGTGGCGTGCCGTTCCAAAGCGGACGGCACGCGCACTGTAATTACAGGAAACCGTACATTGCGGCGAAGATCCAACCAAAGACACAGGATACGCTCACGCCGATCAACCCAGGTAGAATGAAGCTGTGGTTGATAACGAAACGGCCAATGTGGGTGGTGCCGGAACGGTCAAACTGAATAGCCGCCAGATCGCTCGGGTAAGTCGGCAGAATGTAGTAACCGTAACATGCCGGAGCGGAAGCAACGATGTACGCTGGATCAACCCCAATTGCCAGTGCGACCGGAACAATCGCCGCCAGCGCCGCAGCCTGGGAGTTTACAAATTTGGAAACCAACAGCAGAACAATTGCATAGGCCCACGGATACTCTTTCACCATATTGCCCAGCACACCTTCGATTTCCGTCATGTGCGCGCCGAACATTGTTTCGGCCATCCAGGCAATACCGTACACCGCCACAATCGCGATCATACCGGAACGGAAGACTTCGTTTTTAGATATTGAAGCGGGATTGGTCTTCGTCAGGATAATAATCAGCGCACCGGTCAGCAGCATGAACATCTGGATAACCAGTACCATTGACAGCGGTTTGCCGCTGAAGGTAGGGCGCAGCTCAGAGAACGCGCCGAGCACGGCAACAACGGCGATAGCGGCAAGGAAGATCCACATGGCCAGCCAGTTGCTTTTCGGCAGCTTTTTGTCTAACAGTGTGGCGGTATCGCCATAAACGTAGTTGTGGTTTTCAGGGACGGAAATAAACTTCTGGAACTCTTCATCTTTATCCAGATCTTTACCGCGGAACCAACTGAAGATACCGATCGCCAGGATACCCAACAGGGTAGACGGGATAGTGATGCTGAGCAGGTCGAGGAATTCAAGATGCTTGCCTTCAAACGTTACGTTACCCAGCATTGCGACCAGTGATACAACGGCCACGGACACCGGGCTGGCGATAATCCCCATCTGCGCACCGATAGAACTCGCCGCCATCGGACGTTCCGGGCGAATATTGTTCTTAATGGCAACGTCATAAATGATTGGCAGGATGGTGTATACCACGTGGCCTGTACCGCAGAGAATCGTCAGGGTGCAGGTAACGAACGGGGCGACGATGGAAACGTATTTTGGGTTACGGCGCAGCAGCTTTTCAGCGATTTGCAGCATAACGTCAAGGCCGCCGGAGGCTTGCAAGGTTGCCGATGCGGCCACCACGGCAATAATAACCAGCATTACATCTACAGGTGGTTTACCCGGCTGGAGATGGAAAACGAAAACCAGAATGACCAGGCCGATACCGCCTAATAAACCCAGCGCGATACCGCCCTTTCTGGCACCATAAAACAAACATATTAATATTATAAGAAGTTGTATACTAAATAACATTTTATTTACCCTCGCGAAAAAACCAGTCAATTTTTTGAAAAATGGATCTGTGCCACATTCTTTTTTGCCGGAATAGGCATCAAAAAATGGTCAGTATTCGATATGTCCGTATTTGCGATTAATGTTCAAATGTCTTGCTAGAATGTTTTTTTAACGTTATGGCGATATTTAGCTTTTTTCTGTGGCTTTGATCAGAGGAGAGAATCCTCAGGCGATGGGAAGCAGAGCTGGACATGGAGAGCTGCGGTTGACGCTGTAATTTATCTGTTTTGCGTTTTCCGCTATTTCGTGAACCACCGACAGAATGGGTGAGTAGGTTATTTGTGTGATCACGCTCACGCCATTTCATAATGTGATGAGGTTGGCGTGCGGATACTTTTATTTGCTCACAAAAATGTACGGTGTCCATGGTACGTAGCATGGTCTCCATTGCTACCAGTCTAGATTTTGTATGTCTGGTTAATTTCAGACTAATCCTTTATGGGTAAAAATACACACTCTGCGAGCTAGATAATACTTAATTAACTTTTGTTAGCGATTTTGAAATTAAAAACAGTGTGACGTTAATCAATATTAAAATAATACATTTAACATGCTGGATACAAATATATTTGATCTAACGCAAATTTATAATTCTGCAGCATGATTCAGAAAAGAAGGGATTTTTCATTATTTTAATAATTGTTACTTTCAAATAACAAATAATCCCAAATTGTTTTTATTGGCAATATTGTTTTAGTAATGAGTAATGTTCAGCCTGAACGCGGTAACGATAAACCGGTCTACCGGTTACGCCATAATGGATGCTGGTAAATAGGATGTGACAATTGACGAGCCAGATAAGATATTTACGGCAAGAAACGCGCGAGATATTGACCTCGTTGGCCAGTTCATCGGTGGAGAATTCCTGATCCTGATGCTCATCAATCCACTGGCACAGCGTGCGTAACGTTTGTGGCGTTAATCCTTTAGGTAAGCGCCGCGCTTCCTGTTCATTGGAGGAGCTGCCGTGAATCAACTGGTCAAGCTCAGACTGTTCATAGTACTGATGCTTTTCCATCTCGGTTTTCTTTTGTAGCCAGCCGGTCAGCGCCTCTTCAAAACGGGACGCCTGGAACGGTTTGATCAGGTAGTCAACGACACCATAGTGGAGAGAGTCTTTGATGGTGGTCGCGTCAGCGGCGGAAGAGATGACAATGACATCACACTTGCAACCTTCGCTGTGCAATACAGGCAACAGATCCAGACCGTTTTCTTTTTGCATATAAATATCAAGCAAAATCAAATCGATATGATTACCGCTATGAAAGATTATCTCTTTTGCTTTCTCCAGCGTGGAGGCTGTGCCGCAGCAATGAAAACCGGAGAGTTGCGCGACATAACGGCGGTTTAATTCCGCTACCATTGCATCGTCATCGACAATTAAGACATTGATCATCTGCTGGCCCTCTCACCATTCCACGGTAACTGTACAAAAAATTGGGTGAAGATCCCAGGTTCTGACTCGACGGAAATATTGCCGCCAACGTTTTCAACCTGTTGTTTAACAAGCGCTAAACCAACGCCCCGTTCGGTTCCTTTTGACGAAACGCCCTTCTCAAAGATGTGCTCAATGTGTTCGGGGGCAATCCCCGGACCATCGTCATTCACTTCGCAATGCAACCAGCCGTGTCGATAATGCAAGGATACGCTGATCTCGCCACCAGGTTCTTGACCTAGCGCCTCCAGGGCGTTTTCAATCAAATTCCCCAGAACGGTAATCAGCACAGCCACCTGATCTTCGTTGCTGTTTTCCGGCAACTGGCTTTCATTGCTGATCACCAGGCTATGGCCTAAATCAGATGTGCGATTAATCTTACTGAGTAAAAATCCTGCGATCACCGGGGATTTTATTTTTCCTAACAGTGAGCCAATCTCTTCCTGATAACTGTTCGCGGTCTTCAGGATGTAATTTTCAAGCTGCTTATAACTTTTCAGATGCAATAATCCCAGAATCACGTGCAATTTATTCATGAATTCGTGGGATCGTTCACGAAGTGCGTCGGCATAGTTGACCATGCCGTCCAGTCGTTGCATTAGTTTTCGGACTTCAGTCTTATCTCTGAATGTTGAAATGGCCCCGATGATTTTACCGTTGCTGAGTACCGGAACCGTGTTAATTAAGAGTAGCCGATCCTTCACCATGATCTCTTCATCGCGACGCGGCGTTCCGTCATGCAGTACCTGTGAAAAATCGACCACTTTTGACCATGCGTGGCTGAGCGTGGAGAGCTGGGCATCGTCTTGCGATTTGTGGTAATCCAGCAACTCTTGTGCCGCCTGGTTTATCAGCGTCACTTCACCGCACTCGTCAACGGCAATGACGCCTTCCTTTATAGAGTGCAGCATCGCCTGGCGTTGTTCGAACAGATTGGAGATTTCATAAGGCTCCAGACCAAACAGAATACGCTTGAGGACTTTGACAAATACCCATGTGCCGAGCAGCCCAACCAGCACGCCAAATAAGATGGACCAAAAGATGCTGCCACGGCTGTTATTGATCTGCTCTGTCACCCTGCTTAGCTCAAGGCCGATCGACACGACGCCTATCTGCCGGTGATGCTCGTCATAAATAGGGGTAAATACGCGCAGGGCTTGCGCCAGAAATCCGCGATTAATGGCGACATTCTCTTTCCCTTGCAGGGCCAGCAAAATGTCATCGCCTTTAAACGGCTGACCGATTCGCTGCGCTTCGGGATGGGAGTAACGAATGCTTTGCATATCGGTGACGACGATGAACAAAAAATCGTTGCTCTTATTCACCGCCTGGGCAATCGCCTGAATACCGCTTTCCTCGGGCTTTTTCATTAGCCCCTGGCGGATCTCCGGGGAGTTTGCCAGCGTTCGTGCGACCGCAAGCGCTTTACCCGCTAATGCATCGCGCGTCATGTTGCTGATTTGCGAGAAATAAATCAGATGAACGACAAGCAGTACGGAGAAGAGTACAGCACTGACCATGAGGATCACGGTAGTGCCGAGCTTCATCGGGCGTTTGCGTATAGCAGTACGTTGCAGAGAGTGTCTCATCACGGTCCTGGAATCACGGTTTGTATGGGTATTATCGCCTGATGGGATGCGTAATTCAAAGGTGGTAGGGATGATGGGGCATGGGCTGCCTGGGCTTTTCTTCTATATATAACGTAGAGCGAGTCTCTTTTTATATAGAGATTTCCTTATCTGCTTTCACTTCTTTCAGGGAGGCTGACCACTATTTTGCTTACGATTGTGGATAACTCTGTGTGTAAATGGGTATAAGGCGGGGTTTTGCTGTGGAATGCAGCGGTCAGTCATTTTTCTGCAATTTAAGGGTTGCGGGCCGCGGGAAACTCCCTATAATGCGCCTCCATCGACACGGCGGATGTGAATCACTTCACACAAACAGCCGGTTCGGTTGAAGAGAAAAACCTGAAAATGAGGGTTGACTCTGAAAGAGGAAAGCGTAATATACGCCACCTCGCGACAGAGCGCTAAAGCGCGTCGCAACTGCTCTTTAACAATTTATCAGACAATCTGTGTGGGCACTCGAAGATACGGATTCTTAACGTCGCAAGACGAAAAATGAATACCAAGTCTCTGAGTGAACACGTAATTCATTACGAAGTTTAATTCACGAGCATCAAACTTAAATTGAAGAGTTTGATCATGGCTCAGATTGAACGCTGGCGGCAGGCCTAACACATGCAAGTCGAACGGTAGCACAGAGGAGCTTGCTCCTTGGGTGACGAGTGGCGGACGGGTGAGTAATGTCTGGGAAACTGCCCGATGGAGGGGGATAACTACTGGAAACGGTAGCTAATACCGCATAACGTCGCAAGACCAAAGAGGGGGACCTTCGGGCCTCTTGCCATCGGATGTGCCCAGATGGGATTAGCTAGTAGGTGGGGTAACGGCTCACCTAGGCGACGATCCCTAGCTGGTCTGAGAGGATGACCAGCCACACTGGAACTGAGACACGGTCCAGACTCCTACGGGAGGCAGCAGTGGGGAATATTGCACAATGGGCGCAAGCCTGATGCAGCCATGCCGCGTGTATGAAGAAGGCCTTCGGGTTGTAAAGTACTTTCAGCGAGGAGGAAGGTGTTGTGGTTAATAACCGCAGCAATTGACGTTACTCGCAGAAGAAGCACCGGCTAACTCCGTGCCAGCAGCCGCGGTAATACGGAGGGTGCAAGCGTTAATCGGAATTACTGGGCGTAAAGCGCACGCAGGCGGTCTGTCAAGTCGGATGTGAAATCCCCGGGCTCAACCTGGGAACTGCATCCGAAACTGGCAGGCTAGAGTCTTGTAGAGGGGGGTAGAATTCCAGGTGTAGCGGTGAAATGCGTAGAGATCTGGAGGAATACCGGTGGCGAAGGCGGCCCCCTGGACAAAGACTGACGCTCAGGTGCGAAAGCGTGGGGAGCAAACAGGATTAGATACCCTGGTAGTCCACGCCGTAAACGATGTCGACTTGGAGGTTGTGCCCTTGAGGCGTGGCTTCCGGAGCTAACGCGTTAAGTCGACCGCCTGGGGAGTACGGCCGCAAGGTTAAAACTCAAATGAATTGACGGGGGCCCGCACAAGCGGTGGAGCATGTGGTTTAATTCGATGCAACGCGAAGAACCTTACCTACTCTTGACATCCAGAGAACTTAGCAGAGATGCTTTGGTGCCTTCGGGAACTCTGAGACAGGTGCTGCATGGCTGTCGTCAGCTCGTGTTGTGAAATGTTGGGTTAAGTCCCGCAACGAGCGCAACCCTTATCCTTTGTTGCCAGCGATTCGGTCGGGAACTCAAAGGAGACTGCCAGTGATAAACTGGAGGAAGGTGGGGATGACGTCAAGTCATCATGGCCCTTACGAGTAGGGCTACACACGTGCTACAATGGCATATACAAAGAGAAGCGACCTCGCGAGAGCAAGCGGACCTCATAAAGTATGTCGTAGTCCGGATTGGAGTCTGCAACTCGACTCCATGAAGTCGGAATCGCTAGTAATCGTGGATCAGAATGCCACGGTGAATACGTTCCCGGGCCTTGTACACACCGCCCGTCACACCATGGGAGTGGGTTGCAAAAGAAGTAGGTAGCTTAACCTTCGGGAGGGCGCTTACCACTTTGTGATTCATGACTGGGGTGAAGTCGTAACAAGGTAACCGTAGGGGAACCTGCGGTTGGATCACCTCCTTACCTTAAAGAACCGACCTTTGTAGTGCTCACACAGATTGTCTGATGAAAAGTAAATAGCAAGGCGTCTTGCGATTGAGACTTCAGTGTCCCCTTCGTCTAGAGGCCCAGGACACCGCCCTTTCACGGCGGTAACAGGGGTTCGAATCCCCTAGGGGACGCCACTTGCTGGTATGTGTGAGTGAAAGTCGCCGACCGAAGTATCTCAAAACAGACTTTCGAGTCTCGTTTGAGATATTTGCTCTTTAAAAATCTGGATCAAGCTGAAAATTGAAACGACACACTGTTTCATTTCTCCGTAAACAAGAAATGAAAAGCGGTGTGTCCGAGTCTCTCAAATTTTCGCAACACTGAAGTGTTTTACGAAACATCTTCGGGTTGTGAGGTTAAGCGACTAAGCGTACACGGTGGATGCCCTGGCAGTCAGAGGCGATGAAGGACGTGCTAATCTGCGATAAGCGTCGGTAAGGTGATATGAACCGTTATAACCGGCGATTTCCGAATGGGGAAACCCAGTGTGATTCGTCACACTATCATTACGTGAATACATAGCGTAATGAAGCGAACCGGGGGAACTGAAACATCTAAGTACCCCGAGGAAAAGAAATCAACCGAGATTCCCCCAGTAGCGGCGAGCGAACGGGGAGCAGCCCAGAGTCTGAATCAGCATGTGTGGTAGTGGAACGGTCTGGAAAGTCCGGCGATACAGGGTGATAGCCCCGTACACAAAAGTGCATGTGTTGTGAACTCGAAGAGTAGGGCGGGACACGTGGTATCCTGTCTGAATATGGGGGGACCATCCTCCAAGGCTAAATACTCCTGACTGACCGATAGTGAACCAGTACCGTGAGGGAAAGGCGAAAAGAACCCCGGCGAGGGGAGTGAAAAAGAACCTGAAACCGTGTACGTACAAGCAGTGGGAGCCTCTTTATGGGGTGACTGCGTACCTTTTGTATAATGGGTCAGCGACTTATATTCTGTAGCAAGGTTAACCGAATAGGGGAGCCGAAGGGAAACCGAGTCTTAACTGGGCGTTAAGTTGCAGGGTATAGACCCGAAACCCGGTGATCTAGCCATGGGCAGGTTGAAGGTTGGGTAACACTAACTGGAGGACCGAACCGACTAATGTTGAAAAATTAGCGGATGACTTGTGGCTGGGGGTGAAAGGCCAATCAAACCGGGAGATAGCTGGTTCTCCCCGAAAGCTATTTAGGTAGCGCCTCGTGAACTCATCTTCGGGGGTAGAGCACTGTTTCGGCTAGGGGGTCATCCCGACTTACCAACCCGATGCAAACTGCGAATACCGAAGAATGTTATCACGGGAGACACACGGCGGGTGCTAACGTCCGTCGTGAAGAGGGAAACAACCCAGACCGCCAGCTAAGGTCCCAAAGTCATGGTTAAGTGGGAAACGATGTGGGAAGGCACAGACAGCCAGGATGTTGGCTTAGAAGCAGCCATCATTTAAAGAAAGCGTAATAGCTCACTGGTCGAGTCGGCCTGCGCGGAAGATGTAACGGGGCTAAACCATGCACCGAAGCTGCGGCAGCGACACTATGTGTTGTTGGGTAGGGGAGCGTTCTGTAAGCCGTTGAAGGTGGCCTGTGAGGGTTGCTGGAGGTATCAGAAGTGCGAATGCTGACATAAGTAACGATAATGCGGGTGAAAAACCCGCACGCCGGAAGACCAAGGGTTCCTGTCCAACGTTAATCGGGGCAGGGTGAGTCGACCCCTAAGGCGAGGCCGAAAGGCGTAGTCGATGGGAAACAGGTTAATATTCCTGTACTTGGTGTTACTGCGAGGGGGGGACGGAGAAGGCTATGTTAGCCGGGCGACGGTTGTCCCGGTTTAAGCATGTAGGCGGAGATTCCAGGTAAATCCGGAGTCTTGTTAACGCTGAGGTGTGATGACGAGGCACTACGGTGCTGAAGTAACAAATGCCCTGCTTCCAGGAAAAGCCTCTAAGCATCAGGTAACACGAAATCGTACCCCAAACCGACACAGGTGGTCAGGTAGAGAATACCAAGGCGCTTGAGAGAACTCGGGTGAAGGAACTAGGCAAAATGGTGCCGTAACTTCGGGAGAAGGCACGCTGATATGTAGGTGAAGTGATTTACTCATGGAGCTGAAATCAGTCGAAGATACCAGCTGGCTGCAACTGTTTATTAAAAACACAGCACTGTGCAAACACGAAAGTGGACGTATACGGTGTGACGCCTGCCCGGTGCCGGAAGGTTAATTGATGGGGTTATCCGTAAGGAGAAGCTCTTGATCGAAGCCCCGGTAAACGGCGGCCGTAACTATAACGGTCCTAAGGTAGCGAAATTCCTTGTCGGGTAAGTTCCGACCTGCACGAATGGCGTAATGATGGCCAGGCTGTCTCCACCCGAGACTCAGTGAAATTGAACTCGCTGTGAAGATGCAGTGTACCCGCGGCAAGACGGAAAGACCCCGTGAACCTTTACTATAGCTTGACACTGAACACTGGTCCTTGATGTGTAGGATAGGTGGGAGGCTTTGAAGTGTGGACGCCAGTCTGCATGGAGCCAACCTTGAAATACCACCCTTTAATGGCTGGTGTTCTAACGTAGACCCGTAATCCGGGTTGCGGACAGTGTCTGGTGGGTAGTTTGACTGGGGCGGTCTCCTCCTAAAGAGTAACGGAGGAGCACGAAGGTTAGCTAATCCTGGTCGGACATCAGGAGGTTAGTGCAAAGGCATAAGCTAGCTTGACTGCGAGAGTGACGGCTCGAGCAGGTGCGAAAGCAGGTCTTAGTGATCCGGTGGTTCTGAATGGAAGGGCCATCGCTCAACGGATAAAAGGTACTCCGGGGATAACAGGCTGATACCGCCCAAGAGTTCATATCGACGGCGGTGTTTGGCACCTCGATGTCGGCTCATCACATCCTGGGGCTGAAGTAGGTCCCAAGGGTATGGCTGTTCGCCATTTAAAGTGGTACGCGAGCTGGGTTTAGAACGTCGTGAGACAGTTCGGTCCCTATCTGCCGTGGGCGCTGGAGAATTGAGGGGGGCTGCTCCTAGTACGAGAGGACCGGAGTGGACGCATCACTGGTGTTCGGGTTGTCATGCCAATGGCATTGCCCGGTAGCTAAATGCGGAAGAGATAAGTGCTGAAAGCATCTAAGCACGAAACTTGCCCCGAGATGAGTTCTCCCTGACCCTTTAAGGGTCCTGAAGGAACGTTGAAGACGACGACGTTGATAGGTCGGGTGTGTAAGCGTAGCGATACGTTGAGCTAACCGATACTAATGAACCGTGAGGCTTAACCTTACAACGCCGAAGATGTTTTGGCGAAAGAGACACGATATTCAGCTTGATTACAGATTACATCGACATGCGAAAAGCGTGTTGATAAACAGAATTTGCCTGGCGGCTGTAGCGCGGTGGTCCCACCTGACCCCATGCCGAACTCAGAAGTGAAACGCCGTAGCGCCGATGGTAGTGTGGGGTCTCCCCATGCGAGAGTAGGGAACTGCCAGGCATCAAATAAAAGCAAAAGGCCCGGTCGAAAGACCGGGCCTTTTGTTTTATCTGTGGTCTGTCGGTGAGTGCTCTCCTGAGGAGGACAAATCCGCCGGGAGCGGATTTGAACGTTGCGCAGCAACGGCCCGGAGGGTGGCGGGCAGGACGCCCGCCATAAACTGCCAGGCATCAAACAAGTGAAGAAGCCCATCCTGCCGGATGGGCTTTTTTGCGTCTGCAGGGAGTGAGAACTGCCGGATGCAGCGTACCATTTTATCCAGCCCATCATGTTGTAACCGGTGTGCAGGCCTGAGAAGCGCAGCACACCAGACTCTCCCGGCAGCACATTGCATGCTATCCGTGCACGGGATTGAGTAACAGGTACTGTCGCTCAGGATCGCGGACCTCTGTACATCCCATCACGTTAAACCCCATCTTCTTATAGAACCCAGATGTCAGCTTGTTAACAGGCACGACTAATCTTACATATGGATTTTGTGAGGGGTAGAGCAGTAAAGATATTGAGAGATGATCGGTTGGAAAGTATCAGAAACTATAAAAGCAAAAACCCGCCTCTAGGACGGGTTCTTTGAATAGTGGTGCCCGGACTCGGAATCGAACCAAGGACACGGGGATTTTCAATCCCCTGCTCTACCGACTGAGCTATCCGGGCAACGGGGCGCATTAAACCGTATTCACGTCTGCCAGTCAATCAAATTTCGGGAAAAGATGTTCAACCGCTTAATATTGCGGCAATCTGTGCGATTATGCCTGAAGTTTGCACAAAACTTCCAGGCAATTTACCTATCTGACCTTCTATATGAGCAAAGGCTGACGAAAACGTTACGCGGCCTGTATTACTCCCGCACACTACCGCAAGTTGTGCACAAGCCTTTCCGACGTTTCCAGTAACTAACGGTGCAATTGCTGCGGCAGGACCCGCTGGTGTGTTGACTCATTTCGGCCTTGCGGGCATGCTTGCTTAGGTCAGCGCACCGCCCATACGGCACTGAGCAAAGCGCAGGATATCTTCAGCCAGGTGGTGTGCCGTTTCGACATCAGCATGGCTACGATTCACCAGCATGCGGCTCAGACAGCCCTCCAGCACCAGTTCCATCTGTTTGGCGACCATTGCAGGGTCGTCAACTTCCAGCGTCGTCAGCAGCTCATGGGTGAAGTCATGTGCTGCCTTTTTTTGCTGATCGGCTAACTGATGGATCGGATGCCCGGGATCGGGGTAAAACGTACAGGCGGCGATAAACAGGCAGCCTGGATAGCGATTATTGCTCACGCATTCGGACAGCGCGGTGTAGCGTGCCAGTAATTTCTGTTCAGCGCTCAGGGTGTCATCCAGCAAAAGTTGACGCCGCCAGATATCCACCCGCTGACTGAGGTAACGTAACGCATCGTACAGAATGGCCTCTTTGTCGGGCCAAAAGCGTTGTAGTTCATCAAGAGGATAATCGATACGATCGGCCACCATTTCCAGTGTGGTATTGGCTATCCCTTGAACCTCAAGTAATTTCAGGGCTTCTCCCAGGACATCTTCACGTTGCACGGTATTCTCCTCCGTATTTCCTGTTGCAAGTGTCGCTCACGGTTGGCGATCGCGCAAATGTGCGCTGAAGGTCGCGGCATCCATAAAGCCGGTTACCCGAGCCTCCGGATGCTCTTTCCCCTCGGCGTCAAAGAACAAAATAGTCGGCAAACCTAAAACCTGTAGATGTTTCAGCAGAGCGACATCCTGGGCATTATTTGCAGTCACATCCGCCTGCAAAAGCACTGTGTCGCCTAGCGCTTGCTGAACCTGCTGATTGCTAAACGTATACTTCTCAAACTCCTTGCAGGCCACGCACCAGTCAGCATACAGATCCAACATCACGGGCTTGCCTTTAGCTTGTGCCAGCGCCTGATTTAGCGCATCCACCGAAGCCACAGGCGTGAAGTTAAGGTGTGTCTGGGTTTGAGCATGCGGCACGCCGAACGTCCAGTCCTGCAATGGCCGAACGCTTACCAGCGCTGCAGCTAACAGGATAATCTGCACGATGCGCATCCAGGCGTGCTTTGCCTGCAGGCTGGTGATAAATGCCCAGCTAAAGAATGCGACGCCCAACAGCGACCACAGGCGAACGCCCCAGTCGTCGCCAATGATGCGTTCGAGTAAGAAGACGGGGAGCGCCAGAATGACAAAGCCAAAAGCGGTTTTGACATGTTCCATCCATGGGCCGCTTTTAGGTAACAGACGATTACCGAATACGGTAATTAGCATCAGAGGTAATCCCATCCCCAGCGCGTACAGATACAGCGTGCCGCCTCCCAGCCACATGTTCCCGCTCTGAGCGATATACAGCAAAATCGCGCTTAGCGGGGCTGTTGTACAAGGAGAACAGATGAGGCCGGCAATCGCCCCCATCGCAAAGACGCTACCGGGGGAACCGCCTTGTTGACGGTTACTCATCAATGTAAGGCGTGTTTGCAGCGATGAAGGGAGTTGCAGCGTGAACAAGCCAAACATCGAAAGGGCCAGCAGCGTAAAGACGACGGCAAGGCCAATCAGGACGTAAGGATGCTGTAGCGCAGCCTGGAACTGCAATCCAGCGGCGGCAACAACCAGACCCAGCGCGGTATAAGTGAGCGCCATTCCCTGGACGTAGATAAACGTCAGCAGCAGCGCGCGTCCGGTTGATAAGCGTTGTTTGCCGCCCAGCACGATACCGGAAATCAGCGGATACATCGGCAATACGCAAGGTGTAAACGCGATGCCAATTCCGATTAGCAATGCCCACAGCGCAGAGAAGGGAAGCTGGGTTGCGGGTTGTGGTCTCTCTTGCAAAGTATCGGTGGCAGGAACTGGCGCAGGTGTCGCCCTGGTATCGGCAGACACTTCACTTAATGGCACCGTTTTAGTTTCAGGCGGATAGCAAAAACCGGCGTCGGCACAGCCCTGGTATGTGACCGTTAATGTTGCGCCAGATTTAGCCTGATTGACCGTGACCGGGATAGTCAATTGTTTACGGTAAATCTCACTTTTGCCATAAAACTCATCTTCATGCCAGACGCCTGGCGGTAGTTTTACCTCGGCGATATCGGCCTGAGATGGCGTAATGCTTATCTGTTTGCGATACAGATAGTAGCCATCTTTAACCTGCCATGAGAGGTTCAGATCGTGTTGGTTTTGCTGAAAATCAAAAACAAACGCCCGATCGGCAGGAACAAACTGCGAGCGGCCAGGCGCGTCAAATAATCCGGCAAAGGTAGATGTGCTGCACAGCAGCAGGATCAGCGTAAGGATGCGTTGAGCCATGAGCGGTAATCAAAGTCTCCGTGAGTGACGGGTAAAACCAGAAGTTCAGGCGTTTGGTATGGATGATGTGACTTCAGGCAGTCGAGAAGGGCTTGCTGGTGTGTGACGGTGGTTTTTAAAATCATCTGGACTTCATATTCCTGCTCCAGTTTACCTTCCCAATAATAGAGGGAGGTCGCGCCAGGCAGCAGCGTCACGCAGGCAGCCAGTTTTTCCGCCAGCACTTTGGCGGCCAGATCCTGGGCGGTTGCTTCATCCGGGGCGGTACAGAGCACCACAACGGTATCGGGGATGGAAATATCCTGACTCTTTACATCAAGCATAAACACCTCGAAAGAACAGAGTAACCAGCTAAAGAGTGGTCACTATACAACGGACGAGGGAAGGATGTTAGTTAAAGCGGGATGATGAGGAGGAGGAACTGCAGGGCGCGAAGGCACCCTGCAGTAAAGTCTTACAGCATGAAGCTGCCCAGCAAGAAGCCGAAGCAGACAGCCAAAAGCACGCCCAGAGTACCTGGGATGAAGAACGGATGGTTAAAGACGAATTTACCGATGCGGGTTGTACCGGTGTCATCCATCTGCACCGCCGCAACCAGAGTTGGGTAGGTTGGCAGAATGAACAGGCCAGAAACAGCGGCGAAAGACGCAACAGCAGTCAGTGGGGAAACGTTCAGAGCCAGAGCCATCGGCATCAGTGCTTTAGCAGTTGCAGCCTGAGAGTACAGCAGCGCAGAAGCAAAGAAGAAGATGACAGCCAGCAACCACGGATGACCCTGAATTACGCTACCTGCAGTATCTTTGATCCAGTCAATGTTGTGAGATACGAAGGTGTCACCCAGCCATGCAACACCCAGGATACAAATACAGGCGCTCATACCCGCTTTAAAGGTGCTGGAGTTCAGGATGGAGTCAGTTTCAACGCGGCAGACGATCGTAGTCAGCGTCGCGACGCTCAGCATGATGATCAGGATTGCGTTGGTGGTGTTCATCAGCGGTTTAGCGACCAGGCCGAGGCTTGGGCTGTTGATGATGGCGTATACAACTACGCAAATCACGCCCAGCAGGAACAACCAAACGGAGGTTTTCGCGCCAGCTTTGATTTCAACTTGTCTTTCACCACGCAGTTCAACCAAACCTTCTTCCAGACGCTTACGGTAAATCGGGTCGTCAGACAGTTTGGAGTTGAACAGCATCGTTACCAGGAAGGACATCACCAGAACGGCCAGCAGAGTGGACGGAATGACCACGGACAGCAGGTGAATGTAGCTGATGCCATGACCTTCCATTACGGAAGACATGTAAACCACGGCTGCGGAGATTGGCGACGCCGTAATCGCAATCTGTGCAGAAACCACTGCGGTAGAGAGCGGACGGCAAGGTTTGATACCTTGTTCCTTCGCGACTTCAGCGATAACCGGCAGAGTTGCCAGTGAAATGTTGCCGGTACCGGCAAAGATAGTCAGGAAATAGGTCACGATTGGTGCAAGGATCGTGATGAATTTCGGGTTTTTACGCAGCAGTTTTTCAGTTTGATGAACCAGATAGTCCAGACCACCGGCAATCTGCATGGCAGAGATGGCAGCGATAACCGCCATGATAATGGAAATAACATCGAACGGAATATTACCTGGTTTTACGCCAATAGCGGCAAGAACCAGAACACCCAGCCCACCTGCAAATCCAATACCGATACCCCCAAGTCTGGCACCTAAAAAGATTGCCAGCAAAACGATGATAAGTTCTAAAACTATCATATTAGCCTTCCTTGTTGTTTAACAAGTTGATATTAAATTGTTGTTTTTAAGTAACTTCGAGTAAGAAAAAAGGCACGTCATCATGACGTGCCTTCTCCGGTACTACCCTACACGATTACTGTTCGCTTTCATCAGTATAACGTTTTGCTTTATAAGCAGGGTGCATCAGGTTCTGTGCAGAGAAGATATCGTCCAGTTCAGACTCGGTCAACAGACCGCGTTCCAGGACAACTTCACGTACGCTCTTACCGGTTTCGGCACAAATTTTACCGACGATGTCGCCGTTGTGGTGACCGATGAACGGGTTGAGGTAAGTAACGATGCCGATGGAGTTGAATACAAACGCTTCACAGACTTCTTTGTTAGCAGTGATACCACTAACGCATTTTTCCAGCAGGTTGTAGCAAGCATTGCTCAGAATGTGAATGGATTCAAACATTGCCTGGCCAATGACCGGCTCCATTACGTTCAGCTGCAGCTGACCAGCTTCAGATGCCATAGTAACGGTGATGTCGTTACCGATGACTTTAAAGCAAACCTGGTTTACGACTTCTGGAACAACTGGGTTCACTTTTGCTGGCATGATAGAAGAACCAGCCTGCAGTTCCGGCAGGTTGATCTCGTTCAGACCAGCACGTGGGCCAGAGGAGAGCAAACGCAGGTCGTTACAGATTTTGGACATCTTAACAGCCAGACGTTTCAGTGCGCCGTGAACCATAACGTATGCGCCGCAGTCAGAAGTTGCTTCAATCAGGTCTTCTGCCGGAACACAGGCGAAGCCAGTGACTTCAGCCAGTTTCTGTACTGCCAGCGGGGAGTATTCTTTCGGCGTGTTCAGACCCGTACCGATTGCAGTTGCACCGAGGTTAACTTCCAGCAGCAGCTCAGCGGTACGACTAATGTTTTTCACTTCTTCTTTCAACAGTACGCTGAAAGCATGGAATTCCTGACCGAGGGTCATCGGTACAGCATCCTGCAGCTGGGTACGGCCCATTTTCAGGATGTCCTGGAATTCAACAGCTTTTTGTTCGAAGCCTTCACGCAGCTGGTTCAGGGCATCGATCAGTTTGATGATGGATGCGTATACCGCGATACGGAAGCCAGTTGGGTAAGCGTCGTTGGTAGACTGACATTTGTTAACGTGGTCGTTCGGGTTCAGGTACTGATATTCACCTTTCTGGTGACCCATCAGTTCCAGACCGATATTGGCCAGCACTTCGTTGGTGTTCATGTTGACGGAGGTACCCGCACCACCCTGGTAAACATCTACCGGGAATTGATCCATGCATTTTCCGTTATTCAGGACTTCATCACACGCCGCGATGATGGCATTTGCCACACTCTTAGGAATGGTTTGCAGCTCTTTGTTGGCCATTGCCGCTGCCTTTTTAACCATTACCATACCGCGAACAAATTCAGGAATGTCGCTGATTTTGTTGTTGCTAATGTAGAAGTTTTCAATCGCTCTCAGAGTGTGAACACCGTAGTAGGCGTCCGCTGGAACTTCCCTGGTACCCAACAAGTCTTCTTCGATACGAATGTTGTTTAACATGTGAACCTTCTTTTTCAAGCTGCCAATGATTTGACTAAACACACAGGATATATGTGATTTCGATTGTTTCTCGACCGACGATTATCCCCTGCATCGGTCTGATACTCGAGATCATATGCTGGTTCAGGATTTCTACCGTAATCTGGATCACTTAAAGCGTGGAATTTACCCCTTATTTATTATTCTGTGAAATGGATCACCCCTTTAGGATTAATACTAAAAATAAGTGTACAAGCGACTTGAAATTTTGCTAACCACCTCAACATCTAATTGATGCGAGTCACATAATTCATCGGACAGGCGTTGAAAAAAACGACTGTTATTGACAGGAGAACCCTTTGCGCTGGATACCATTACTTGCCATTTTTCTCTATGTTTACATAGAGATATCTATTTTTATTCAGGTTGCCCATGTCCTGGGTGTCCTGATGACGCTGATTTTGGTTATTTTTACGTCGGTTATCGGTATGTCTCTGGTTCGTAACCAGGGATTTAAAAACTTTTTACTGATGCAACAAAAAATGGCGGCTGGTGAAAGTCCTGCTGCAGAAATGATCAAGAGCGTGTCGCTGATCATTGCTGGTTTGCTGTTGGTACTGCCCGGTTTTTTCACCGATTTCCTCGGTCTTCTTCTTTTATTACCCCCGGTGCAAAAACATCTGACGATGAAACTGCTGCCGCATTTGCGTTTTTCGCGTATGCCGGGCGGTGGTTTCAGCGCCGGAACCGGTGGCGGTGAGACCTTTGATGGCGAATTTCAGCGCAAAGACGACGATCGCAACCGTATTGATCATAAAGACGATCCTCGGGATTAAGCATCAGTATGCGGGCCGGATAAGCGTGAGCACCATCCGGCAAAATGCTTATCTGCCGGATGACGGCGTCAACGTCGCCTTATCCGGCCTGCGGGGTAAAAACAGCCACAGCCCTGCCAGCATAATCAGCGCATACAGGCTCTTCCAGCCAACCATTGCCAACAGCAGCAGACACAGTAGACCGCCAATGACCGCCAGCATGCGATAATGCCCTTTCAGTAATCGACATCCCGCCAGCATGCACAGCAAATAAATCATAATAAAGATGCCGTTAGCATAGACGATTAACGCATCGAGATTGATTTTCAGCATATAGATGCACAACGTACTGATCACGCAGCAGCCCAATACGGCGTTTAGCGCATTGCGCGGAAGGTGACGGGGAGACAGACGCGCCAGATGGCTCTCCGGCTTATATTGCGCTTGCGACCAGACCAGCCGGGCGAAGCTTTGAATATAAATGTTGAGACTGGCAAAACAGGCCAGATAACCAATGATGCAGGCGACCCACAGTGCCTGTACGCCAAATAACTGCACGACGATCTCTGGCAGTGAGGCCGCCGCCGCCATTTGCTCACCGTAGGCGCCAAAATGAAGCACGACGACGGTGCATGCCCAATAAACAGAGCCCGCAAGCAGCAGGCCGATCATCAGCGCGCGCGGGAAATCCCGCTCCGGGTTTTTGAATTCAGATGCCAGATGGGCAAACGCTTCAAGGCCAACAAAACACCAGAACATCACCGACAGCGCGGCGAACAGTCCGGGGAGCTCAATCTCGGTTATCGCAGGGAAGGGGATTTCGCCAGGTTTCACATCGCCCGCCCACCAGATGGCGACAATGAGGGCAACAATCAATCCGGCAATGACCGTTTGCAGATTAGCGCTAGAGCTGGCACCGTGGGAGCCGATATACCAAACCAATGCCAGCGTACCGAGCTCTGCCAACAGAAGCTGTTCGTCATGCCAGCCAAACATCGCCTGACCAAATCCGGCGGCAATATGTAATGCCGCAGGCAAGCCGACGGGAATCACCGACAAAAATAGCCATCCGGTGACGCGCTCCAGGCGTGAGCCAAAGGCCATACCAACAAAATGCGCCACGCCACCCGCGCTGGGAAAATGACGGCCCAGTACGGCAAAGACAATCGCCACGGGAAAGACTAAAACAATCAGCACCGGCCAGGCCCACAGGCTGTTGTTGCCAGCCACCAGCGCGGCTAGCGCAGGGACGGCGAAAACGCCTGTACCTAGCAATGATGTCGACAACAGGCCAATGCCCTGAGCCAGTCCCAGCTCTTGTTTCAGTCCGCTCATAAGTTGTTATCCGGTTATGCCCATTGACCGGGCTACAGCGCAGATTTTTGATGGTATCACAATCGTATTTGCTTATGACGACGTGACTGAAATCGTTATAAAATGTGATGCGCGTCGGCGTTTTGACGGAATTTTCTGCTGATATAAATTTTTTTTCGCTTGCCCCCTTGAAGGTACAAAGCCCCATCCCCATTTCTCTGGTCACTAGCCGGGAAACCGTTCACGGGCCGGCGTCACCCATAACTGATAAAGACTTTCTCAAAGGAGAGCTATCAATGAGTATTCGTCCGTTACATGATCGTGTGATCGTCAAACGTAAAGAAGTTGAATCTAAATCTGCTGGCGGCATCGTACTGACCGGTTCTGCAGCAGGTAAATCAACTCGTGGCGAAATCATCGCTGTCGGTAAGGGCCGCATCCTGGACAACGGTACCGTACAGCCGCTGGACGTTAAAGTCGGCGATATCGTTATTTTCAACGATGGCTACGGTGTTAAATCTGAGAAGATCGACAATGAAGAAGTGTTGATCATGTCTGAAAGTGACATCCTGGCAATTGTTGAAGCTTAATCCGCGAACGACACTGAACATACGAATTTAAGGGAAAGAGAAAATGGCAGCTAAAGACGTAAAATTCGGTAACGACGCTCGTGTGAAAATGCTGCGCGGCGTAAACGTACTGGCAGATGCAGTGAAAGTTACCCTCGGTCCAAAAGGCCGTAACGTAGTTCTGGATAAATCTTTCGGTGCACCGACCATCACTAAAGATGGTGTTTCCGTAGCCCGTGAAATCGAACTGGAAGACAAGTTCGAAAACATGGGGGCGCAGATGGTGAAAGAAGTTGCCTCTAAAGCGAACGACGCTGCAGGCGACGGTACCACCACCGCAACCGTACTGGCGCAGTCCATCATCACTGAAGGTCTGAAAGCCGTTGCTGCGGGCATGAACCCGATGGATCTGAAACGTGGTATCGACAAAGCTGTCGCTGCTGCCGTTGAAGAACTGAAAGCACTGTCCGTACCGTGCTCTGACTCTAAAGCTATTGCTCAGGTTGGTACTATCTCCGCTAACTCCGACGAAACCGTAGGTAAACTGATCGCTGAAGCGATGGACAAAGTCGGTAAAGAAGGCGTGATCACCGTTGAAGACGGTACCGGTCTGCAGGACGAACTGGACGTGGTTGAAGGTATGCAGTTCGACCGTGGTTACCTGTCTCCTTACTTCATCAACAAGCCGGAAACTGGCGCAGTAGAACTGGAAAGCCCGTTCATCCTGCTGGCTGACAAGAAAATCTCCAACATCCGCGAAATGCTGCCGGTGCTGGAAGCAGTAGCAAAAGCCGGTAAACCACTGCTGATCATCGCTGAAGATGTTGAAGGCGAAGCGCTGGCAACTCTGGTTGTTAACACCATGCGCGGTATCGTGAAAGTCGCGGCGGTTAAAGCGCCTGGCTTCGGCGACCGTCGTAAAGCGATGCTGCAGGATATCGCTACCCTGACCGGTGGTACCGTTATCTCTGAAGAGATCGGTATGGAGCTGGAAAAAGCAACTCTGGAAGATCTGGGTCAGGCGAAACGCGTTGTTATCAACAAAGACACCACCACCATCATTGATGGCGTGGGTGACGAAGCTGCAATCCAGGGTCGCGTGACTCAGATTCGTCAGCAGATCGAAGAAGCAACTTCCGACTACGACCGTGAAAAACTGCAGGAGCGCGTAGCGAAACTGGCAGGCGGTGTTGCGGTTATCAAAGTTGGTGCTGCGACTGAAGTTGAAATGAAAGAGAAGAAAGCCCGCGTTGAAGATGCCCTGCACGCGACTCGTGCTGCGGTAGAAGAAGGCGTGGTTGCTGGTGGTGGTGTTGCGCTGATTCGCGTAGCGTCTAAAATTGCCGGTCTGAAAGGTCAGAACGAAGACCAGAACGTAGGTATCAAAGTTGCGCTGCGCGCAATGGAATCTCCGCTGCGTCAAATCGTACTGAACTGCGGCGAAGAGCCGTCTGTAGTGGCTAACACCGTGAAAGCGGGTGACGGTAACTACGGTTACAACGCTGCAACTGAAGAATACGGTAACATGATCGACATGGGTATCCTGGATCCAACCAAAGTAACGCGTTCAGCTCTGCAGTACGCGGCTTCTGTTGCGGGTCTGATGATCACCACCGAGTGCATGGTTACTGACCTGCCGAAAGGCGATGCGCCTGACTTAGGTGCTGCTGGTGGTATGGGCGGCATGGGTGGAATGGGCGGCATGATGTAATTTAATCTTCATACTTCAAGCCGCAGGTTCATTGGCTGCGTTCGTTTACCCCAGTCACTTACTCATGTAAGCACTGGGGGATTCATGAACTGCCGCCTGCCTGCAACTTGAATTATTTGATTAAATACGTATCTCGCGAAAAATGAGAAACCCTCGGGCAGAAATGTCCGGGGGTTTTTCTTTTGGTCATCTTTTTAGTATATGATTCAGCTACGGACATAACGTCCAGCTCATTGATTATGGGGAATGACATGCACGTGAAATATTTAGCAGGGATCGTTGGTGCCGCGCTACTGATGGCGGGTTGTAGCTCCAGCAACGAACTGAGTTCAGCCGGGCAAAGCGTACGCTTCGTCGAAGAGAAGCCTGGCGCAGAGTGTCAACTGATTGGCACTGCAACCGGTACGCAAAGCAACTGGCTTTCTGGCCAGCACGGCGAAGAGGGTGGCTCTATGCGTGGCGCAGCAAACGATCTGCGTAACCAGGCTGCGGCAATGGGTGGTAACGTGATTTATGGCGTCAGCAGCCCATCACAGGGAATGCTGTCCAGCTTTGTTCCTACTGCCAGTGAAATGACTGGGCAGGTTTATAAGTGCCCAAATTGATAAATGCTGTTGATGCCTGATGGAGACGCTACAACGTCTTATCAGGCCTACGATACAAATTCGTCGGCCTGATAAGCGCAGAAACATCAGGCATTTTGAGCGTTATGCACAGACTGAGCGCGTAAATGATGCAGCGCGCGCAGGCACTGATCCTGATTGAGCTTTTGCGCCTTATCACCCGTTAACGTTCTGACAAACACCTGGCACGGTACACCAGCAAGCTTTTTCAGCCGTGGGCTGAAATCGAGAAGACGGCGAGTAATGGCTTCGGCCTCTTTGCTGCCGGAAGGGGCGCGAGTTTTTACTACCGAACCACAGAACTGGGCTTTTCCTTGATCATCTGTATAGCGGTAAATAATCGCCAGATAATGATGAAACAGGCTTTGTTTCCATTCGGGGTGCGTATAAGAGTCGTATTCCAGATTGTCGTTTGCCTGGCAATCAACATCGTACAGCGGCAGGAAATCCAGCAGCGATGTAATTCGTAGCGCTAATTCCCGCATGCCAGCATTATTTATTGCATGAATAACAGCATGGACCAGCACCCGAATCTGTAGTTCATTAATCAGTAATTCACACGTTTGTCCATCATGCAGTGTCAGAGAAAATGTTAAGTTTTCGCCTTTGTCATCCACTAACATCAGCGAATTTATGCGACGATTAATGTCGGCATTTTTTAGCTCATCTTCCTGAATCAAAGGAATATTTTCGTGCATCTTTTGGCTGACTTTATCGCATTCCTTCTCATATTGCGCATGCTCTTCTTCGCTAAGCTGATGTTTAGCGGATAGCCTGCTTTCCAGGGCGATAAGCAGATCTCTTAGCCCAAGCGGAGAAAGAAAAAATAACGACGATTTATTCCTTGGTTCTTTTATCTTTAATGCTAAAGCAATAAATTCATTCTTTTGACGAATAACACCGGTATTAATGCCCTTAATACTTATAGCCATAAAAGGTTCTCCCTAACCATATATTTATTAATATTCTGGATTTTGCTCTAATTATACAAATTATGAATTAATGACTTTATAGCGCTAATTAAAATAGCACAGATTAAAAGCGTGGCTCCACTTGTGAGGATTTAAATAATAAGTAATCGTGGTGAGTGTCCGGAATCGGACACTCAATAATGGTTATTGTTGGCGTAGTTGCAGATCCAGCGGCGTTTTACTTGGCTCTCCGCCAATTTCTCGCGCCAGTTTGGGGACCATATAGCCGGAAACCAACGTCAGCAGTTCACGCATAATGTGACGTGCCTCATCGTCGCTGACCATAAAGTGGGCGGCACCTTGCACTTTGTCCAGTACGTGCAGGTAATAGGGCATCACCCCCGCATCAAACAGGGCGTTGCTCAGGTTCGCCAGCGTTTGTGCGTTATCGTTCACGCCACGCAGCAAAACGCTTTGGTTGAGTAGCGTGACGCCAGCGGTACGCAGTCGGACCATCGCCTGGTGAAACGCCTCATCGACCTCATTGGCGTGGTTAATGTGGTTGACCAGCAGAACCTGCAGGGAGGAGCGCGCAAAGCGCTGGACCAGTCCTTCAGTAATGCGCGCGGGGATCACAATCGGCAAACGGCTGTGAATGCGCAGACGCTTAATGTGCGGGATGGCTTCCAGTTGCGTGAGTAACCAGTCCAGTTCATGGTCCTTGGCCATTAGCGGATCACCACCGGAGAAGATAATCTCATCCAGCTCAGGATGCGCGCTAATGTAGTCCAGGGCGACCTGCCAGTTGCGCTTATTGCCCTGGTTTTCGGCATACGGGAAGTGTCGGCGGAAGCAATAGCGACAATTTACCGCGCAACCGCCTTTAACCAACAACAGCGCCCGATTGCGATATTTATGCAGCAAACCGGGGACCACGCTGTGCTGTTCTTCCAGCGGATCGGTCGAGTAGCCAGGTGCAGCAACAAACTCTTCCTGAGAAGTAAGTACCTGACGCAAAAGCGGATCGTCCGGATTGCCTTTTTCCATACGAGCAATAAAGGCGCGCGGTACGCGCAGGGCGAAAAGTCGTCTCGCGTCGCGTCCGGCCAACAGTTTTTCATCTGCGTCTATATTCAAAAGATGCAGAAGTTCATCAGGATCGGTTACAACATCGGCAAGTTGCGATAACCAATCTTCTCTGGATGGGGTATTTAGGGTTACAATATGCGCCATTTTGTGGCTTAGCTACCAGTTAACAATTTTCAGAGGGCCTTATGGCAACGTACTATAGCAACGATTTTCGTGCTGGTCTTAAAATCATGTTGGACGGCGAACCTTATGCGGTTGAAGCCAGCGAATTCGTTAAACCAGGTAAAGGCCAGGCATTTGCGCGCGTTAAGCTGCGTCGCCTGCTGACCGGTACTCGCGTAGAGAAAACCTTCAAGTCTACCGATTCCGCTGAAGGCGCAGACGTAGCCGACATGAACCTGACCTTCCTGTATAGCGACGGTGAGTTCTGGCACTTCATGAATAACACCACTTTCGAACAGCTGGCTGCAGACGAGAAAGCGGTAGGCGATAACGCTAAATGGCTGCTGGACCAGGCTGAATGCATCGTGACCCTGTGGAACGGTCAGCCGATCTCCGTGACTCCGCCAAACTTCGTTGAGCTGGAAGTCGTTGAAACCGACCCAGGTCTGAAAGGCGATACCGCTGGTACTGGCGGCAAACCGGCTACTCTGTCTACTGGCGCAGTCGTTAAAGTTCCGCTGTTCGTACAGATCGGTGAAGTGATCAAAGTGGATACTCGCTCCGGCGAATACGTTTCTCGCGTAAAATAAGATATCTATTTGATCTTATGGCGCAGGTTACTGCGCCATACTTTTTCCAGGGCAGGAATGATGAAACGTCTTCTCAGTCTTGTAATGCTCATCCTTTTCACCAGCACTCTCCTGGCGGGTTGTAATACCGCGCGCGGCTTCGGTGAAGACATCAAACATCTTGGCAATTCAATCTCTCACGCCGCCAGCTAACACTCTCTCATAGTCTTAAAAACGGTTGTTTATCCATCAAACTTGCGGATCTTGTCTATTATTAATGAGCTATACACAAACAATATTGGCTAGAAAAGGAAGACGTTATGGTTAAAAAGACAATTGCAGCGATCTTTTCTGTGTTGGTTCTTTCTTCAGTATTGACTGCGTGCAATACCACGAAAGGTGTTGGGCAGGATATCTCTGAGGGCGGTAGCGCAATCTCTGGTGCAGCGACAAAAGCTCAACAATAATCATGAACGGTACGACGTCACGTCGTACCGTTAATTCCCCTTCCCGGGGAGTGAGAGAAACGGTGAGAAGCGGTTCCCCATGTGCAGTTTCATGCGGATATTCCGTTTATAGGTGTAGACCGTCTTGCCATGAATGCTGAGTGCGGCGGCTATCGCATTGTTACTCACACCATCCATCCACATTGACAATACTTTCTCCTCCTGCGGCGTAAGCAGCGGAGTCGCGTTTTCGGCTATTTCTAATGTGGGGCGAAGCTGTAGCGCCTCCTGAATCGTGTGTGAGAGCGCGTTTAGCGTGGTGTGCTTGGTTAAGACCGAATAGGCGACGGATTGAGAGGAAGCCATTGAGGTGTGCTGTCTTTCAACTGATTGCAGTAAAATCAGCGGGATGACGCCGCAGCTCATGAAAAAGGGTTTAATTGGCGGACTGGTATGCGTCTCGCTAATAAAACTGTATAAATCCGCGATCACCAGATGCGGCTTCCACTGCAAAATATGCTCTTTTGCTAACAGGAGATTATTGATCCCTGACACAAGAAATGAGGAGCTGAACCTGCCAGAATGATTAAGCAAGGCCTCAATCCCTGTGCGGGTAAAGTGGCACCGGTCAATCACTAAAATTTTAAGCATAACCTTTTCGCATTCAGAAGAGAGGCAATCGACTTTCCGGATTCAGAAAGCCCTTCATCATAGAGAACTCCGATGAGTGCCAAATGCGGGAACTACGCCGCTAATTATGCTTAATTCTTGCTTTTAGCGGGCAGCGAATAAAAAGGTTGAAATTCATTTTCTCTCGGGCAAAAATGCCATTTCACACATCAGCTTTGCAGGACGACCTGCAAACGCTTCTTTCACCGGGGACGGCCCCATTGTTCTGGAGCCTGATATGTCCTGGATCGTTTTATTAATTGCAGGTCTGCTCGAAGTTGTCTGGGCGATTGGCCTGAAATATACCCACGGTTTTACGCGTTTGACGCCAAGCATTATCACTATTGTGGCAATGATCGTCAGTATCGCCATGCTCTCCTGGGCAATGCGTACGTTGCCTGTAGGAACCGCCTATGCCGTATGGACGGGTATCGGCGCAGTCGGGGCGGCCATTACAGGGATTCTGCTGCTGGGTGAATCTGCCAGCCCGGCGCGGTTACTGAGCCTCGGGCTGATTGTGGCCGGTATTATTGGCCTCAAGCTGAGCACCCACTAAGCACCAGGCTGTTTTACCCAAATCAGCTTATTCACCTCAAACCCTTCCCGGGTCGCGATGGCCAGCATTTGCTGTTTCATTTCATCTGAAATAGTAGGGGTCCGTGAAAGGATCCACAGGTAGTCGCGATCCGGCCCGCAAACCAGCGCGTGACGATATTCCCTGTCGAGGGCAATCACGTTATACCCGCCATAGAAGGGGCCAAAAAACGAGACCTTGAGCGCAGCGCGGTTTGGGTCGCCAGTGAAGTAGGCTTTCCCCTCCGTTTTCTGCCACATTCCTCTGTCCGGGTTATAGCCCTTGTTAATAACATTGATACCGCCGTCGTCGCGCAGGCTGTAGGTAGCAGTCACTTTTTCCAGTCCGCGCTCGAATCGATGGTCGAAACGCGCAATTTCATACCAGGTGCCCAGATAGCGTGTGGCATCAAAGTTATTTACTACGGTAACACCTTTCGGTGGTGTTGGGGTGCTGCAAGCGACAACCAGAAATGCAGCCGTAACTGCAGCAACGACGGGCAGAATGCGCATGGGATTTTCCTTGCTGGATTTTTGTTAAGTGTAGATGACAGCAGGAAAAAAAGAGAAAGAAAGGAAGCCCAATATCCAGGGCCTCCTTGTCCGTTACTGCAGTTTTTCAAGAATGCGCCAGGCGGCCTCGACGCGAACAGGGTTTGGGTAGCTCTTGTTTGCCAGCATCACGATGCCAAGGTTTTTTTCTGGAACGAAAGCAACGTAGCTGCCAAATCCGCCAGTGGAGCCCGTTTTATGCACCCATGAGGCTTTCACGGCAGGCGCGGGCGGGTTTACCTCAACGGCAGGAAGCGCTGCCAGTGCCACTTTACTGTCGCTACCGCTAATTATCGAGTCGGCTTTCACCGGCCAGTTCAGCATCTCCCAACCCAGGCCCTGGTACATATCGCCAATACGCCAGTAACGTGACTGCGCAAGCTCGATGCCCTGCTGGAGCGTTTTCTCCTGAACCTGGCTGGCGTCCATGTTGGCCTGAACCCAACGGGTCATATCGATAACGCTCGATTTCACCCCGTAGGCTTCAGCATCAAGTTGGCCAGGGGATACATGCACAGGTTTTCCTTCGCGATAACCCCAGGCATAATCTTTTTGTTCGCTCTGCGGAACCGTAATCCAGGTATGCGCCAGTTTTAAGGGGTGCAGGACGCGTTTGGTCATCGCCTCTTCGTAGCTCATGCCCGAGGGTTTCACCGCCAGGGCGCCAAACAGACCAATGCTGGAGTTAGCATAAAGACGTTTAGCGCCTGGGGCCCATTGCGGCTGCCAGTTTTGATAAAAGCGTAGTAACGCGGCTTTATCCGTAACGTCGTCCGGAACCTGAAGCGGCAGGCCGCCTGCCGTATAGGTGGCTAAGTGCAGCAGGCTGATACCTTGCCACTGCTTACCAGTCAGTTTAGGCCAGTACTGCGTGACCGGATCGCTGAGCTTAATTTCGCCGCGGGCGATAGCATCGCCGCCCAGCACACCGTTGAACGTTTTACTGACCGATCCGAGTTCAAACAGCGTTTGTTGCGTGACTGGACGGTTATTGGCGATATCGGCTTTACCCCAGGTAAAGTAATAAGGTTTCCCCTGATAGATAATCGCAACGGCCATACCCGGAATAGCCTGCTCCTGCATCAGCGGTGTGATGGTGCGGTTAACGATATCGGCAATTTGTTGTTCTGTTTTTGCGGCGGCAAACGTGGCGAAAGAAGCTGTCAGCAGCAGCGCGCAGCATATCGATTTTTTCATCATGAAATCAGTTCCGTAATTAAAAGCGAAAGGGTGTCCGGGCCCGTCAGACGTAATCAGTGTGTTTGATTTGCACCGTGTTGACAAACGGTTAAATTTAGCAGCAGATATAAGTTTTTCTAACAGGCCAGATAATGACGCGTAGCTATATCCCCCTTAACTCGCTGCGGGCTTTTGAAGCAGCGGCCAGACATCTCAGCTTTACCCGCGCTGCGATTGAGCTCAACGTGACGCATTCTGCAATAAGCCAGCATGTGAAAGCGCTGGAGCAACAGCTGAATTGTCAGCTTTTTGTGCGTGGTTCTCGAGGGTTAATGTTGACGACTGAAGGGGAAAGTCTGTTACCTGTACTTAATGACTCTTTCGATCGTATGGCGGGGGTGCTGGATCGTTTTGCCACTAAACAGACTCAGGAAAAACTTAAAATTGGCGTGGTGGGGACCTTTGCGGTCGGCTGTCTTTTCCCTCTGTTGAGCAATTTTAAGCGCCACTGTCCGCATATTGATTTGCATATTTCCACCCACAATAACCGTGTGGATCCCGCCGCCGAAGGGCTGGATTATACTATTCGCTACGGAGGAGGAGCCTGGCACGATACCGATGCGCAATATTTGTGTAGCGCGCTGATGTCTCCGCTGTGTTCACCGACATTGGCCTCGCAGATTAAAGCACCTGTGGACATCCTGAAATTTCCGTTATTACGATCGTATCGGCGTGATGAATGGACGCTTTGGATGCAGGCCGCCGGAGAAGCGCCTCCGTCACCGACGCACAACGTGGTGGTGTTTGACTCGTCCGTCTCAATGCTGGAAGCCGCGCAGGCGGGGATTGGTGTGGCAATTGCACCGGTAAGAATGTTCACGCATTTGCTCAGTAGTGAACGTATCGTGCAGCCTTTTCTAACGCAGATTGATCTGGGGAGTTACTGGATAACGCGTTTACAATCTCGTCCGGAGACGTCCGCGATGCGTGAGTTTTCCCGCTGGTTGACCGGGATGCTGCACTAATAAAAAGGCCCGCCATTGGCGGGCCTGATAATTAGCGCATGCGATTAGATGGTCAGGATCCCAATAGCCGTTACAACGGTCAGGATAGCTGCCAGTCCGTAGAATACCCATTTGCCCGCAGGCACGTGGATTTTCAGGTCATGCATCGCGTGGTGCATACGGTGTAAACCACACCACAGCGGCAGAACGATCATCAGGAACAGAAACGCACGTCCGATGAAGCTCTGAGCGAATGCCAGTACGCGTTCATAGCTGAAAGCATCAGGAACAAAGCCCAGCGGCAGCATAATGCCGACCAGCAGGATCATCACCGGCGCAATGATTGCGCTCCACATACCGCCTGCACCAAACAGGCCCCAGAATACGGGTTCGTCAGAGCGTTTTGGATTTGGATTAATCATTCCGGACTCCTTACCAGAACAGGGCAACAAACAGTATTACTACTGTCGCAACCACAGTAACTGCCCAGAGACCTTTGATGATCGGCTCTGGCCCCATTTTTTCGTCTTTTACGATGATGTTGGCAGCTTTTGGCGCCAGCTCAAACCAGGTTTTGGTATGCAGCAGCGCTGCTGCCAGGGCGATAATATTCAGGATCACCACCACCGGGTTTTGCAAAAAGGCGACAAAGCCCATCCAGGACTCTGCACCATGCTTGAGTGCAAACAGGCCGATAATCAGTTCAATGCTGAACCAGACTGCCGGAACCGCCGTGCCTTCGCGCAGCATGTAAAAACGATAAAATGGCAGCTTTTTCCACCAGGTGGACGTCATTGGTCGCACATAGGGTTTGCGTTTAGTCGTCATCGTGCACTCCTTAGCGTGGTTTCAGGGTAGCGATAAGAAAGTCTTTTGAACTTTCAACTTTACCCTGCTGAATGGCCGCAGCCGGATCGACGTGTTTCGGGCAGACTTCGGAGCAGTAGCCCACAAAAGTACAGGACCAGACGCCGTTCGGGCTGTTCAACTGAGCCATACGCTCCTTCTTACCGTGGTCGCGGCTATCTTCGTTGTAACGATGCGCCAGCGTAATCGCAGCCGGTCCAATGAACTCTGGGTTCAGGCCGAACTGCGGGCACGCGGCGTAGCACAGACCACAGTTGATGCAACCGGAGAACTGATGATACTTCGCCATCTGCGCCGGAGTCTGGGTGTTTGGACCCTGATCCGGTGTACGCGGGTTACCGATGATGTACGGTTTGATCGCTTCCAGGCTTTCGATAAAGTGCGTCATGTCGACGACCAGATCGCGCTCAATCGGGAAGTTGCCCAGCGCTTCAACCTTCATGCCGCTGGTGTAATCACGCAGGAAGGTTTTGCACGCCAGTTTAGGTACATTGTTGACCATCATGCCGCAGGAGCCGCAGATCGCCATACGGCAGGACCAGCGGTAGCTCAGGTCCGGTGCCAGGTTATCCTTGATGTAGCCCAGCGCATCCAGCAGTGACGTGGTTTCATCATAAGGAACTTCGTAGAAAGCACTGTGCGGCGCGGTATCGGTTTCCGGGTTATAGCGCACCACCTCAACTTTCAGGTTTTTCATCTCAGCCATTCGCCTTCTCCTTCTTATCGGCTGCTTCCGCTTCGCCACCGTAAACACGTTTAGCCGGTGGCAGAGTGGTGATTTTCACGTCGCTGTATTCCAGGCGAGTCGTGCCGTCAGCATCGCGGAAGGCGAGGGTGTGTTTGAGGAAGTTCACATCGTCACGCTCGGTGCAGCCTTCATCCAGACGCTGGTGCGCGCCGCGGGATTCTTTACGCGCCAGAGCAGAGTGCGCCATACATTCAGCAACGTTCAGACCGTGACCCAGTTCGATGGTGTACAGCAGGTCGGTGTTGAAGACGCTGGAGGTATCAGTGATACGTACGCGCTTGAAGCGTTCCTGCAGCTCCGCCAGTTTATCAACGGTTTTCTGCATGAGTTCCGGTGTACGGTAGATACCGCAACCTTCTTCCATGGACAGGCCCATTTCGTCACGGATCTTAGACCAGTTTTCGTTACCTTCCTGGTTAACCAGATCTTTCAGACGTTTTTCAACGCCAGCAACCTGCGCATCGAGCGCGGCACTGTTTGCAGCGCCAGCCGTTGCAGCACGTTCTGCAGCCTGTTCACCGGCCATACGACCGAAGACCACGAGTTCCGCCAGGGAGTTAGAACCCAGACGGTTAGCGCCATGCAGACCAACAGAGGAACATTCGCCCACAGCGAACAGACCTTTAATGCGGGTTTCACAGTGCTGATCGGTTTCGATACCGCCCATGGTGTAGTGCGCGGTAGGACGTACCGGGATCGGCTCTTTAACCGGATCGACACCCACGTAGGCTTTCGCCAGTTCACAGATGAACGGTAAACGTTCGAGCAGTTTTTTCTCGCCGAGGTGACGGAGGTCGAGGTGAACCACATCGCCACGCGGGGTGGAAATGGTGTTGCCTTTACGCCATTCGTGCCAGAAAGCCTGAGAAACTTTGTCGCGCGGACCGAGTTCCATGTATTTGTTTTTCGGTTCGCCCAGCGGGGTTTCCGGACCCATGCCGTAATCTTGCAGATAACGGTAGCCGTTTTTGTTGACCAGGATACCGCCTTCACCACGGCAGCCTTCGGTCATCAGGATACCAGAGCCTGGCAGACCCGTCGGATGATACTGAACGAATTCCATATCACGCAGCGGAACGCCGTGGCTCAGCGCCATGCCCATACCGTCGCCAGTTACGATGCCGCCGTTGGTGTTGTAACGGTAAACACGACCTGCGCCGCCCGTTGCCATCACAACAGCATTAGCACGGATCTGCATCAGCGTGCCTTCCATCATGTTCATGGCAACCAGGCCGCGAGCATGGCCATCATCAACCAGGATATCCAGAACGAAGTGTTCGTCAAAGCGCTGAATCTGCGGGAACTGCAAAGATGTTTGGAACAGCGTATGCAACATGTGGAAGCCGGTTTTATCCGCGGCAAACCAGGTACGCTCGATTTTCATACCGCCGAAGCGACGTACGTTGACGCTACCGTCTTCACGGCGGCTCCATGGGCAGCCCCATTGTTCCAGTTGCGTCATTTCAGTTGGGCAGTGGTGGACAAAGTAATCCACGACATCCTGCTCACACAGCCAGTCTCCGCCTGCTACCGTATCGTGAAAATGGTAGTCAAAGCTGTCATGATCCTGCGCGACAGCAGCAGAGCCGCCTTCGGCAGCAACGGTATGGCTGCGCATTGGGTACACTTTTGAGATCAGTGCGATTTTAGCGTTGGGATTTGCTTGTGCGGCAGCAATTGCAGCACGTAATCCCGCGCCACCGGCGCCTATAATGGCAAGATCGGCTTGAAAGGTTTGCACGACATTCCTCCAGATTGTTGTTATTTCATTCCTGCCTGAAATCAGATGCTTCATCGGCTTCAAACAGGTTATGAACGCGTTTCCACTGCTCCTTTATAGGTACAATAGTATAGTCTCAGGGATGTGCGGGAAATTTGACGTGTTCGATTTTTTTAGCGTGTCAAAGGGGGGAATTATCATTGAATTTGATTAATTTAATTACTAAACCACCCCATGTCGCTTTTTTTATCCAATTGCCAGTGTGGATTATTGGCGCGCGAAATTTGTCTCGTTAACGCGATACGAGTAGACTTCGTGCCCTTGTCTTAAATCGGAGAAACAACCATGAGCGAAACGGCAACCTGGCAGCCGAGCGCGTCCATCCCCAATCTGTTAAAACGTGCAGCAATTATAGCGGAGATTCGCCGCTTTTTTGCCGATCGTGGCGTGCTTGAGGTTGAGACCCCTTGTATGAGTCAGGCAACGGTAACGGACATCCATCTGTTCCCGTTCGAAACGCGTTTCGTCGGCCCTGGACACTCCCAGGGAATAAATCTCTATTTAATGACCAGCCCGGAATACCATATGAAGCGCCTGCTGGTGGCAGGATGCGGCCCTGTGTATCAACTGTGCCGCAGCTTCCGTAATGAAGAGATGGGGCGTCATCATAACCCTGAATTCACCATGCTCGAGTGGTATCGTCCGCACTACGATATGTATCGCCTGATGAATGAAGTGGATGATTTGCTCCAGCAGGTGCTGGACTGCTCACCTGCGGAAAGTCTCTCTTACCAGCAAGCCTTCCAGCGCCATCTGGAGATAGACCCGCTGTCTGCAGATAAAACCCAACTGCGGGAAGTGGCGGCGAAATTGGATCTCAGTAATATCGCCGATACCGAAGAAGACCGGGACACCTTACTGCAGTTGCTGTTTACGATGGGCGTTGAGCCGCATATTGGCAAAGACAAACCGACGTTTGTGTATCATTTCCCGGCCAGCCAGGCATCACTGGCGCAAATCAGTACCGAAGATCACCGCGTGGCTGAACGTTTCGAGGTTTACTACAAAGGTATTGAGCTGGCGAATGGTTTCCATGAATTGACCGACGCGCGCGAACAGCAGCAGCGGTTTGAACAGGATAACCGCAAACGTGCCGCACGTGGCTTGCCGCAGCAGCCTATCGACACTAACCTGCTTGAAGCGTTAAAAGTGGGTATGCCGGATTGCTCTGGTGTAGCGCTGGGCGTTGACCGTCTGGTGATGCTGGCGCTGGGCGCAGAGAGCCTGGCCGAGGTTATCGCATTTACCGTCGATCGCGCGTAACGCACTCTCCTTCAATACAAAGTGGCGGTGAAATAGCCACTTTGTAGCATATTTTTTCATTTACCCTCTAATGGCCACAATTTACTCCTGGATATTTGATATCGTTCAGGTATCAATTCTGTGTTGATTTTTCTATCGCTGAACTCTGAAAAGAGGGCAGTGCCAACCGGTGAGTGGCGTTTGTTAAACGCTTGCCAGAGTAAGGGATGGTTTAATGACCCAAACAATAAAAAAGATGAGCCTTATAGGTCTCATCCTCATGATATTTACGTCTGTTTTCGGTTTTGCGAATAGCCCCTCCGCATTCTATTTAATGGGGTATAGCGCGATTCCGTGGTATATATTTTCTGCATTATTATTCTTTATCCCATTTGCTTTAATGATGGCGGAAATGGGGGCTGCCTATCGGAAAGAAGAGGGCGGAATCTATTCGTGGATGAATAATAGCGTTGGGCCACGCTATGCGTTTATCGGCACGTTTATGTGGTTTTCTTCCTATGTGATATGGATGGTAAGCACCGCAGCGAAAGTCTGGGTACCTTTTTCAACCTTCTTATTTGGCGCAGACATGACGCAGCACTGGCGTTTTGCGGGGCTTGAGCCTACGCAGGTCGTCGGGTTGCTCGCCGTCGGTTGGATGATTCTGGTAACCTGCGTGGCCTCCCGGGGTATTAATAAGATTGCTCGTATTACGGCAGTAGGCGGAATTGCCGTAATGTGTCTTAATTTAGTTCTGTTGTTAGTGAGTGTCGCTATTTTGTTATTAACTGGTGGTCACTTTGCGCAGGATATTAATTTCATCTCCTCGCCTAATCCGGGATATCAGTCCGGTCTGGCCATGTTGTCATTTGTTGTGTTTGCCATTTTTGCATACGGCGGAATAGAAGCCGTGGGGGGATTAGTTGATAAAACAGAAAAGCCAGAAAAGAACTTTGCGAAAGGCATTGTCTTTGCCGCGATTGTCATTTCTGTCGGTTATTCACTGGCCATATTTTTATGGGGCGTTAGCACCAACTGGCAGCAAGTATTAAGCAATAGCTCGGTCAACCTCGGCAATATAACGTATATCCTGATGAAAAGCCTCGGGATGACGTTAGGTAACGCGCTGCATCTTTCCCCTGAAACCGCGATGGCGACGGGGGTGTGGTTCGCGCGTATCACCGGGCTTTCTATGTTTCTCGCTTATACCGGCGCTTTTTTCACGCTCAGCTATTCGCCACTAAAAGCGATTATTCAAGGAACGCCGAAGGCGCTGTGGCCAGCGCCGATGACCAAACTAAATGCCGTGGGGATGCCGACGACGGCAATGTGGTTGCAGTGCCTGCTGGTGAGCCTGTTTATCCTGCTGGTTTCGTTTGGCGGCGATACGGCTTCAGCGTTATATAACAAACTGACGCTGATGGCGAACGTCTCGATGACGCTGCCGTATCTGTTCCTCGCGCTGGCGTTTCCGTTCTTTAAAGCCCGTACGGGCCTGGAAAGACCGTTTGTTGTCTTTAAAACCCGAGCGGCGACGTTACTGGCCACATCGGTGGTTGTGCTGGTGGTGACGTTTGCCAATGTGTTCACCATCATCCAGCCGGTGATTGAAGCTGGGGACTGGAACAGCGCATTGTGGATGACCGGAGGCCCGATCTTCTTCTCGCTGTTGGCAATGGCGATTTATCAGAACTACAGCCGTCGTATGGTGAAACTCCCCCGGTGGGTGACAGACTAAGGAAAGATAAATATTGAATTTCCGCAAAGCCCGATAGGGATACCGTCCGGGCTTTGTTCGTATTAAATCATTTTTATAATTTATCAAAATGATATTCGTGTGTATATCTTTTGATATATTTATTATGACAATCATCTTGGGGTGATATTGTATAATTGGAAATGATTGCTGCTATGAATTTATTTTAAAAAATATAACTTCTGATTTTTCCTTTTATGCTTGTGATGTCTGTCTCATTACTGGTTGAGAATCATGGCTATTGTTAGGTCAATGTTTACATTGCCTTGGTGATTAAATTTTTATGATGATCAACTCTCCGCCATTTTGTGAGATAGACGAATATGGTTTTCCTCATTGGAACGGGTTGGATTTTTTCCGTTGGTATGCCCTGCCTACCAATTGGCGTTTTATGACTGGGAAATCATATCTTTGGTATTATAAAACGGCTTGGTTAATTCACCATAGAACTATTATAAAACAATGTGCTTATGAAGCAAGAGTCCCAGAATTACTCCTTGCAGGTGTTGCTGTCGCAGAAGTTGGCGGAACTCCAGAGAGATTTAAAGGTGTTGGTGTTCTGCAATTTAGACAGGTAATTGAAGAAGTATTGGGAAAGAGCAGCAATGAATGGTCGAATGCTACATCTGTCGGTTCAGTTGCTATCCAGATAGGCGTTGCAGCAAGAACAATAGGTATTCACCCAGATAAACTGACTCATTTTCAGCAATTCCGCTTGTCGCAGTGTTTGCTTGATAACCACTTTAATATTCGGGTTGTAGCATTCCATTTACGCGATCTTATTTTATATGACAATCCAGATTCTGATACTATGTACTTGACAGATGAACAAATAATATTGGCTGGTTCTAGATATAATCGTGGAACCATGAGAAATAAAAAGGATATTATCCAATCTATTAGTGAACAACCCGGTTTTCCGGATCGTGAGTATAGTGAATATGGTCGTCGAATTATAGAAAAGAAAGATGCAATACTTAAAATTATGCGAGGCGGCTAATGAGTTGGAAGTCTTTTACATTGAATTTCATCTGGGGCATAGTTAGCATTATATTGATAATTATGTTTTCAACTCAGGACAAGGAATGGTTTATTGACGGCAGGGGAATCAATAATGTCTGTGATGTCATGGATTATATTGAGGACGACGATGTTCGTTCTGTGGGCATAATCTTAACATTACCTCTGTTTATTCCTTTTATCTATGCGATCGTATGGAGAAGACAGCGCGGTATCTGGCAATATTCTGTCATGGCGACTCTCCTGCTTTTTTGGTTATGGCGTTTTATCATTAGATATCAATTATGCTGGTAAATAAGACGCTGGGTAGTGTAAGCACACCTCACGTCTTATTGTGGCATGACTTACAAACTCCCCGCCGGGCGACTGCTTCTGCCCGCAGAACTTAAGGTTCTTCCCGTTTGCTTACCGCCGAGGCTCTCCAGACGCATCTGGAACGGTGGGAACGGCATATCGATACCGTGCTCGCGGAAGCCTGCCAGAATCAGCTGGTGGATTTCGTGGCGCAGCGGCATACGATGCCCCATCTCAGCGGCATAAATACGCAGTTCGAAGATTTGAATCCCTTGCTGCAGGTCAACCAGGAAGACTTCTGGCGCCGGGTTATCGATAACCAGTGAGCAGCGTTGTGCGGCAGTAAGCAGGATCTGCGTAACCTCCTCGCTGTTAGCCTCCGACGGTGCCGGGATGGTTAATACCACACGGGTGACCGAATCCGATAACGACCAGTTGATAAACTGCTCGGTGATAAAGGCTTTGTTGGGGACGATGATCTCTTTGCGGTCCCAGTCGCTGATGGTCGTGGCGCGGGTATTAATTTTCGTCACGCTACCGGTAAGATCGCGAATCGTCACTGTGTCGCCAATGCGGATTGGTTTTTCAAACAGGATAATCAGGCCGGAAATAAAGTTGGCGAAGATCTCCTGCAAACCAAAGCCCAGACCGACACCGAGAGCCGCTACCAGCCATTGCAGTTTGGACCACTCAATACCGATCATTGAGAAGCCAACCAGACCGCCAATCAGCATCAGCAGGTACTTGGTGATGGTGGTGATGGCGTAACCGGTGCCGGGGGTTAAATCGAGATGTTGCAGCAGCGCCAGCTCCAGCAGCGCGGGCAGGTTGCGCACTAATTGGGTAGTGATGATAAACACCAGGATTGCGATAAGCACTGCACCCAGCGTTATCGGCTCTAAACTTTCCACACCCTGCACCGTGGAGGTGACATCCCACAACGAGATATTTTCCAGGAAGCCGAAAGCGGAATGAATTTCTGACCACAGCACAATGACCGAGAGCAGGGCGATAAGCATCAGGATAGAGCGCACCAGGCGCAGTGATTGCGCGCTGATAGCATCCAGATCCACTTCGCTTTCATCAACATCAATCGTGCCTTCAAGGCTGGTGGAATGCGCTGATTCTTCTTCACCCCGTGCGCGCTGCGCCAGCATTTCGGCACGTCGATGCTTGGCGCGGTCAAACGCCAGCCGGCGGCGCTGGATCAGCATCCAGCGGCGGATAACGTGATACACCACTAGTAACAAGAACCAGATAGCTACGGACGTTTCCAGACGCGCCAGTAAAGCTTGCGACGTGGCGAGATAGCCCACTGCCGCAGCGAGAATGGCAATCAGCGGTGCGCCCATCAGCATATTCCACAGCATGCTGTTGACCATGTTATCGCTGTTGCCTTCTTTATCGAGGTACAGCGGTATCCCGGCGCGTTTCAGGCTCAGGGTTACGACCGCCAGCGCACCGCAAATCAGAATAAAGCACAGACGCCCCAGTGAGGCGGAGAATTCCCGGTCATTGAGATTATCAAACATAATCACCGCCATGATCAGCGGCACAATCAGCCCGATACTCATCAGGTAATAGTGCATGGCTTTCGCGACGCGGTTACGCGGCCAGCCAAAGTGGGCAATGAACAGACCGTTGGGGCGCGCAAAGGTGGCGCAAATCATTACTGCCCACAGCATGGGCACCGTGGCGGTAACGCCATCGCCGATAGCGACAGCTAATGGATAAGGCCAGGCTTCCTGCAATCCGTAACCGAGCGTTGCCCACAGCACCGGCAACGGAGAAGCGACGAGTATCGACCAGAACACCGTGCGTATCGTCAGCCAGAAGTGGTCTTGGGTGACTTTTCCGACCCGCGCAGATGAACGCTCCAGAAAACGGGTGAAGTGTTTGCGCGAAGAGAGGCTAAAGCCAACCAGCACCAATGCCGCGAAAAGCGGCAGCAGCGTTTCTTTGCTGGTCAGCATCATGATGCTGGCTTTGCCCAACTGATTAAACGTATCTAATGAGATCAGACGCCGCAGATCCTGGACGATGTCGACAGGCCAGGAGAGGGAGATGGGGCTAACGTCCGAGGTCCAGAACAGATAGCGGTGCGTTGCTTCGTTGACCTCTTTTAGCGCATCTTCCAGTTGGCTGTTAGAGACTTTGAGCTTGGTCAGCTCAAGGATCAGCGTATCGCCGCCCTGTAACAAAGAGTTCAGCAGCTCACGCTGGGTGCGTAACTGGGCGTTGAGAATGCTGCTCTGTTCAGCGGTCAGCGGTTGTCCATCGGCCTGATGAATCTGACGCAACTGCGGCTGTTTGTTGAGGAGATCCTCATAGCGCATACGGTGCACGCGAAGCTGCGCCATTTCGGTATCCAACTGCTGAGGCTTGGGCATTTCCGGTAAACGGGATACCTGCGCGCGCAGCGCTTCTCCCAGCATATTTGAGACCCCAAGCCACTGAGACTGCTCTCGCAGCGTATTCAATGCCTGGCGCACCTGCAGCGTTTGGCTGGCGGCTTGACGCTGTTGCGAGGCGACCAGGTCCATACGTTGCGCCTGCTGGTTTAATGCCTGAGACAGTTCGCGGTTAACCTTGAACTGGTCGACAATACCTTCCGGCAGTCCCGCGCTGTTTTCCGCCAACAGTTCGGTGCTTTCCAGCGCTCGCTCTGCCTCACGCTGACGTTGACTGTTGAGCTGGTTGCGCAAAGCCTGCAAGTAAGTATCGAGCTGCTGGCTCTGTTTTTCCGCCAGCTCTGAGCGCATACGCGCCAGCTCCTGGCGGTTATTAGCGGAAAGCTGCGCCAGCTCCAGTTCATCGACCAGGGCTTTGAGTTTGGCGGATTCAGCCTGCATCGCCTGATTCTGCGCGGGATTAGCGTTGGCGGTACCAATACGTCGCTCAAGCTCATTTAGCTGGCGGCGGGCATCGGTTTGCTGTTGAGGAAGCTGGCTTAACGAGTCGGCGATTTCCCGGGCGCGATCCTGCTCCTGCTGGGCCTGACGACTCTTTTCCAACAGTTGGCTGCTGACCTGGAGGATCTCCTGGTTTAACGCATCGGTGGTGAGTCCGGTTGGCACATTGCGCGGTTCGTCGCGCAGGTTGCTAAGCTGCGCGCGTAATGTTGCGGACAGCTTGGGGAAGTTATCAATAACCTGCTGATATTGCTGGGTACGCTCGAGAGAACCTTTACGCTCCTCGAGGGCATTCAGCGCGGACTGGAGCGCCTCGACGGTTTCTGGCTGAGCAGGTTTCGCCGCTTTTGCCTGCTCCAGTTCCTGGGTGAGTTGTTTGGCATCGGGGGCCGTCGCAGCGTACGCCCCCAGGCTGAGGCACCAGGCCATCAGAAAAGTGATAATCAGGCGCACAGCAGCGATTCCTATGTTTAACTTTCGTCTTTTTTGTCGTCAACCAGCGGGCTGGCGTCGTGTTCTGCTTCAATCTCTTCTTTCGCAAGCGGGGCTGGTTCTGCCTCTGGCGTCACGAATGTCTCGGTCGAGATGGCCATTGGCTGGCCGATTTTGGTCACTGAAAGGTCCTGCAACTGCTCAACCAGGTTAACTTTGCCAGGCGCGAACAGGTTGATAACGGTGGAACCGAGCTTAAAGCGGCCCATTTCCTGACCTTTCAGCAGCGCCACCGACCCTTCGCTTTCACCTTCCGGCCAGGTCCAGCGTTTGATGACGCCTTCACGCGGTGGGGTAATGGTGCCAGCCCATGCGGTTTCAATACTGCCGACGATGGTCGCGCCGACCAGAATCTGCACCATCGGGCCAAATTCGGTATCAAACAGACAGATTACGCGTTCGTTGCGTGCAAACAGGTTTGGAACGTTTTGCGCAGTCAGGATATTTACAGAGAAGAGATCGCCTGGCACGTACATCATTTCACGCAGGATACCGTTACACGGCATATGTACACGGTGGTAATCGCGTGGAGATAAGTAAGTGGTCACAAACGTACCGTTGCGGAATTTGTCCGCCATCTGGTAGTTGCCGGCCAGCAGTGCTTCAAGGGTATAGCTGTGCCCTTTGGCCTGCAGTAGTTTGTCTTCTTCGATGTTTCCTAACTGGTTAATCACGCCGTCAGCAGGCATGACCAGTACGTTTGGATCGGTGTTAATCGGGCGAACGTCGTCGCGCAGTGGGCGAACAAAGAAGTCGTTAAAGGTGCGATAGCTGGCGGTATCCGGCTTTTGCGCCTCTTTCATATCGACCTTGTAATATTTCACGAACAGATCGATAACCAGTTTAGTCAGCCATCCTGCTCGTTTGCTCGCACCCCAACCCGCCAGGCGAGTGAGCCATAGTTTCGGCAGAATGTATTGTAGCGAAAGCTTAAATGAGTTTAACAAGGTAGCCTCCAGGCCATAATTTGTTCCCGATCCGGCATACGGGCCGGATCCTGAAAAAAGGGGGACGATTCTAGCGATGCTTAGCTTAGTTGTCAGTTGTCTGTATCAGAAAAGTTTTTACGTGTTTTTACCTGCGCCATGCTTTCCAGGATGCGGTGATAATTTTCAAACCGAGTTTCGGCTATTGCCCCTTTTTCTACGGCCTCACGGATAGCGCAGCCTGGATCGGTATCATGCTTGCAGTCGCGGTATTTGCAGTGGCCTAGGTAGTCATGGAATTCGACAAAACCATGTGTGATTTGTTCCGGCTCCAGATGCCACAACCCGAACTCACGTACGCCAGGGGAGTCGATAACGTCACCACCGTGCGGGAAATGATACAGGCGAGAGGCAGTGGTGGTGTGCTGTCCAAGGCCAGAGTTGTCGGAGACATCGTTGGTCAGGATCTCTTCCTGCAGGCCGAGAAGATTATTGAGCAGGCTAGATTTACCAACGCCCGACTGACCGGCAAAAATGCTGATGCGATCGGTTAATGCTTCTTCAAGCGGTTTCAGGCCGTCTTTAGTGCGGCTTGATACCATCAACACGCGATAGCCAATGTGGCGATAAATATCCATCTGTTCGTTAACAAAGGCCATGCCTTCGTCATCCAGCAGATCGATCTTATTCAAGACGATAATTGGTTCAACGTGTAGCGTTTCACAGGCTACCAGATACCGGTCGATAATATTGAGTGACAGCTCGGGTAAGATGGCTGAGACAATAACGATCTGGTTGATGTTGGCGGCAATGGGTTTTACCCCGTCGTAAAAGTCGGGACGTGTCAGTACCGAGGTACGCTCGTGTACTGCCTCAACGATGCCTTTGACATTCACGCCTTCTGCTGCTGCTTTTCCCGGGCGCCAGACAACGCGATCGCCGGTCACCAGCGAGCGAATTGTACGGCGGATGTTGCAGCGGTGAATCTCACCGTCAGCAGATTCCACGTCGGCATGCATGCCAAAACGGCTGATAACGATGCCTTCAGCGGTTTCGCCAAACAAGTTGTCGTCGTAGTCTGGCTTCTCCGTGGACGTTTTCAGACGACGCTGGTGATTGGCGTTCACACGGCGCTGTTGGCCTTTGGAGAGTTTATTCTTACTCAATCGGACTGACTCCTGGTCGCCCATAATGGGCAAAACATTTATGATACACGCAATTTTAGATGAATATAGTCACACTGAATGTGACGCTGAAGGGTGGAAAATAGCATGAGTGCCAATGAAAACAACCTGATTTGGATCGATCTGGAGATGACAGGTCTGGATCCCGAGCGCGATCGCATAATTGAGATAGCCACGCTGGTGACGGATGCCAACCTGAATATTCTGGCTGAAGGACCGACAATTGCGGTGCACCAGTCCGACGAACAACTGGCATTAATGGATGACTGGAACGTACGTACGCATACCGGTAGTGGGCTAGTGGATCGCGTGAAGGCGAGCACCATGGGGGATCGTGAAGCTGAACTGGCTACGTTGGCTTTTTTGAAAGAGTGGGTTCCAGAAGGGAAATCACCTATCTGCGGCAACAGCATCGGTCAGGATCGTCGTTTCCTGTTTAAATACATGCCGGAGCTGGAGGCGTATTTCCATTATCGCTATCTTGACGTCAGTACGCTGAAAGAACTGGCGCGTCGTTGGAAGCCGGAAATTCTTGCTGGCTTCACCAAGCAGGGAACGCATCAGGCGATGGACGATATTCGTGAATCTGTTGCTGAGCTTGCTTACTATCGCGAACATTTTATTAAGCTTTGATTTTGTGGATGGTCGGGCGGCGCTGTGGCTTACCCGACCTACGAATATCGTTCCTGCGTGCTTGCACTGAGGTAGGATTGTCGCTAAATTAGACGACTTGCCGATAAATTCAGCACTTAAACAGAAAAACGAAAAAATCGCTTTTAGGGGGGTTGCAGCTAAACGGATTTCTCGTATAATGCGCCTCCCGTAACGACAGAGAATTACACGTTACGGCAGCAGCAAAAGCAGTACAAATTTGCGGGAATAGCTCAGTTGGTAGAGCACGACCTTGCCAAGGTCGGGGTCGCGAGTTCGAGTCTCGTTTCCCGCTCCAAAATTTGAAAGTGCTTGTAAAGCACAGACCACCAATCGCAGATTTTCGAATTGCGACAAGGCGGCAACTGAATGAGTCCTTAGGAGCTTACTAAAGTAAGTGACTTAGGCGAATGAAGGCAGCCAACGCAGTAGCGGTTCGAAAGACGAAGATTAAGCGGGAATAGCTCAGTTGGTAGAGCACGACCTTGCCAAGGTCGGGGTCGCGAGTTCGAGTCTCGTTTCCCGCTCCAAAATTTGAAAGTGCTTATGTCTACAAAGCACAGACACACCCAAGCGGGAATAGCTCAGTTGGTAGAGCACGACCTTGCCAAGGTCGGGGTCGCGAGTTCGAGTCTCGTTTCCCGCTCCAAATTCTTACCCCAATAAAAATATCCACAGCGAATAAATACGTTGGGGACGTTTTGTTTCGTCATTGACATACTCTTGTAAACAGACTTATCCACAGGTTCGGGTATTATTCCTGGAATGCAAAAAACTTAGTCGGGTGAATAGTATCATTTTAACTCTTTGAAAATATTGAATTAATTATCATTTCAAATTGTTAATGCGATCACTTGACGATTTTTTCCCTCTTGAATATCAATGTGTTTTTATTTTTATACACAAGCTGTGGATGACTTAAGCGTCACGCGGCAGACCCTTTTCAATGACCCTGACCAAACGTTGTTTCTTCGGTAACTGCACTTCAACTACGCAGGCATTTCGCTTCTCGATTTGCTGAGCAACCGCCCATTCTATGTGTTCGTCGAGAAGTGGGTGCTCACCTCTGCGACTTTCCAGCGCGTGAATAACGGCTTCATCCCATGGGGCATTACCCAGCGCAACGGCGATATTTCGCAGCCAGCGCAGGTGACCAATACGACGAATAGCAGACCCCTCCGTGACTTTTAAAAACCACGCTTCGCTCCAGCTAAACAGCTCTATTAACTCTGGAGCATGAAGTTGTTTGCGTGGGTTGAAGTCATCCTCTGTCGTCAACTGCGAGTATCGGTTCCACGGGCAAATGAGCTGGCAATCATCGCAGCCGTAAATTCGATTCCCCAACAGGGGACGAAATTCTTCCGGGATCGCGCCTTCCAGTTCGATAGTGAGATAAGAGATACAGCGGCGCGCATCTACCGTGTAGGGTTTAACGATGGCTCCGGTGGGACAGATGGTCATACAGGCGACGCATTTCCCGCATCCTTCTTCTACTGGGTTGTCGACCGGCAGGGGCAAATCGATCAGTAATTCCCCGAGAAAGAAAAATGAACCAGCTTCGCGATTGAGGATAAGTGAGTGCTTACCTGTCCAGCCAAGCCCGGCTTTTTCCGCTAATGGACGCTCAAGAATGGGCGCAGAATCGACAAACGGTCTAAAATTCAGCGAAACGCAGTGCTGTTGAATCCTCTCTCCCAGCTTTTTTAAGCGGTTACGCAGCAGTTTATGGTAGTCGCGCCCAAGCGCGTAACGGCTGACGTAACCCAGAGAGGGGTTTTTCAACGTGCTGGCAAAGGCCGCATTGGCAGGAAGATAGTTCATACGTACGCTGATGACACGTAACGTACCGGGTAATAATTCGTGAGGTCGGGCGCGCATCATGCCGTGACGGGCCATCCAGTCCATCTCGCCGTGATAGTGTTTATCCAGCCAGGCCTGCAGTTTGGGCTCCGCTTCGCTGAGGTCGGTATCGGCAATACCGACCTGCTGAAAGCCAAGCTCCAGCCCCCACTGCTTAATATTTTGCGCTAACTGATTGAGATCGAGGGGCTCTGACATGACGGACCATACAATGAAGAAAAACCCCGCAAGTATACCACACTCCATTTGGCACGCCGATGACATCAGGCGGATGGAGCGAGAGGCGGCAGACAGTTTAGGACTGACGTTGTACGAGCTGATGCAACGGGCGGGAGAGGCGGCGTTTCAGGTCACCCGCGAGACATATCCAAACGCTCAGCACTGGCTGGTGCTATGTGGTCATGGCAACAACGGTGGTGATGGTTACGTGGTGGCAAGGCTTGCCAAAGCTCAGGGGCTTGATATTACGTTGCTGGCGCAGGAGAGTGATAAAGCGCTCCCTGAGGAAGCACAGCAGGCGCGCGACGCCTGGCTTAACGCCGGTGGCGTCATTCATGCTGCGGATATCAATTGGCCAGATCGCGTGGACATCATTATTGATGCGCTGTCAGGCACGGGCTTAAAACACGCGCCGCGTGAGCCTCTCTCGGCATTGATCGAACGTGCCAATCACCATCCTGCCCCTGTCGTGGCGATAGACATTCCATCCGGCCTGCTGGCGCAGACGGGCGCGGCGCCGGGTGCGGTTATCAATGCTGCGCACACCGTGACCTTTATTGCGTTGAAGCCAGGTCTGCTAACCGGTAAAGCGCGCGATGTCACCGGACGCCTGCATGTTAACGCACTCGGTCTGGACGACTGGCTGGCGGGGCAGAACGCGCCGCTGCAACGGTTTGATGCTCAACAGCTTGTACACTGGTTAACGCCGCGTCGACCCACCTCGCACAAAGGCTCCCACGGTCGGCTGGTGATCATCGGTGGTGACCACGGCACGGCTGGCGCAATACGCATGGCCGGTGAAGCGGCGCTGCGTGCAGGAGCCGGGTTGGTCAAAGTGCTAGCCCGAAGTGAAAATATTGCGCCTATTCTGACTGCCAGACCGGAACTGATGGTCGATGCGCTGACGCCGCAGACTCTGGAAGAGAGCCTGGCGTGGGCGGATGTTGTGGTGATAGGACCAGGGCTTGGTCAGCAGGAATGGGGTAAAAAAGCGCTGCAAAAGGTAGAGAATTTTCGCAAACCGATGCTCTGGGATGCGGATGCGCTGAACCTGCTGGCAATCAACCCCGATAAACGTCACAATCGCGTGATCACGCCGCATCCTGGTGAAGCCGCGCGACTTCTGGGCTGTTCCATTGCAGAAATTGAAGACGATCGATTACTTTGCGCACAACGTCTGGTAAAACGGTACGGAGGCGTCGTCGTGCTGAAAGGCGCGGGTACGGTTGTTGCTGCCGAACAGGCCGAATTGGGTATTATTGATACCGGCAATGCTGGAATGGCCAGCGGCGGAATGGGTGATGTGCTTTCCGGTATTATTGGCGCATTGCTCGGACAGAAGCTTACCCCGTATGATGCGGCATGTGCGGGATGTGTCGCGCACGGTGCGGCGGCGGATGTGCTGGCGGCGCGTTTTGGTACGCGCGGCATGCTGGCAACAGATCTCTTTACCACGCTACAGCGTATTGTTAACCCTGATGTGATTGACGTTTATCATGATGAATCGAGTAATTCCACTACCTGATGAGCAGGCGACTTTAGACCTGGGACTGCGGGTAGCCAAAGCCTGTGATGGCGCGACGGTAATTTATTTGTACGGCGACCTGGGGGCGGGTAAAACCACTTTCAGCCGGGGATTCCTGCAGGCGTTAGGTCACAAAGGAAATGTAAAAAGCCCCACCTATACGCTGGTTGAACCCTATTCGCTCGATAATTTGATGGTATATCACTTCGATCTGTACCGACTTGCGGACCCAGAGGAGCTGGAATTTATGGGGATCCGCGATTATTTTGCCAATGACGCCATCTGCCTGGTGGAATGGCCGCAACAAGGTAAAGGTGTACTGCCAGACCCGGACGTCGAAATACACATTGAATATCAGGCGCAAGGTCGAGAGGCGCGCATAAGCGCAGTCTCCTCATCGGGTGATTTATTGCTGGCGCGTTTAGCCGATTAACCTTAAGGGTGGCGGGATGATTTATCGCATCAGAAACTGGCTGATGGCAACACTGGTCCTGCTGTGCGCGCAGGCAGGGGCCGCCAGCCTCTCCGATCTTCAGGTGTCCAATGGCGATCAACAAGCGCGGATTACGCTGAGCTTTATTGGCGATCCTGAATACGCAGTTTCGCAGGACGGGAAACGAACCGTCGCGTTGGATATTAAACAAACCGGTGTGATTCAGGGGTTACCGCTGCTGTTTAGCGGCAATAATCTGGTGAAATCTATCCGTTCCGGCACGCCAAAAGATGCGCAGTCTCTGCGCCTGGTTGTGGATTTAACCGAGAACGGCAAAGCCGAAGCCGTAAAACGCCAGAACGGCGGCAATTATACCGTCGTGTTTACCATCAAAGCTGATGCGCCACCGCCGCCTCCACCACCTCCAGTGGTTGCGAAGCGTGTTGAAGCGCCGGTTATCGCCCCGCGCCCTGCCGAGCCTGCGCGTAATCCGTTTAAAGCGGAAAACGATCGCACCACGATGGTAACCAACAGTAATACCTCCACACGACCTGCGGCGCGCGCCAGTACCAGTAACGGCGAAAAAGTAGTTATCGCCATTGATGCCGGACACGGCGGGCAGGATCCTGGCGCTATTGGTCCCGGTGGCACACGTGAGAAAAACGTCACGATTGCCGTGGCGCGCAAACTGCGCAGTTTGCTCAATGATGACCCGATGTTTAAAGGCGTACTCACCCGTGATGGCGATTACTTTATCTCGGTGATGGGGCGTTCAGACGTTGCGCGTAAACAAAACGCCAACTTCCTGGTCTCTATACATGCAGATGCCGCACCAAACCGGGATGCCACAGGTGCTTCCGTCTGGGTACTGTCAAACCGTCGGGCAAACAGTGAAATGGCCGGCTGGCTGGAACAGCACGAAAAGCAATCGGAACTGTTGGGTGGGGCGGGCGATGTGCTGGCAAACAGCCAGTCCGATCCTTATCTCAGCCAGGCCGTGTTGGATCTGCAGTTCGGTCATTCGCAACGCGTTGGGTATGATGTAGCGACCAGCATGATCGGCCAGTTAGAACGTATTGGCTCGATGCATAAGCGTCGTCCGGAACACGCCAGCCTTGGGGTATTACGTTCGCCTGATATCCCGTCAGTGCTGGTTGAAACCGGCTTTATCAGTAACAACAGCGAAGAGCGTTTGTTGGCGAGTGATGACTACCAGCAGCAGCTGGCCGAGGCAATTTACAAAGGATTGCGTAACTATTTCCAGGCGCACCCGATGCAAACCGGGCCTCAGGGCACACAGGCGCAAACCGCCAGTGCGGTATCGCCTGGTAACACGTTAACAAATTAAGGATTAGCCATGCCGATTCAGGTTCTACCGCCACAGCTGGCGAACCAGATTGCCGCAGGCGAGGTGGTAGAACGGCCTGCGTCAGTGGTGAAGGAGCTGGTGGAAAACAGTATCGATGCCGGTGCGACGCGCATTGATATTGATATTGAGCGCGGCGGCGCGAAGCTTATCCGTATTCGTGACAACGGCTGCGGGATTAAAAAAGACGAGCTGGCGCTGGCGCTGGCACGTCATGCCACCAGTAAAATTTCCTCGCTTGACGATCTCGAAGCCATCGTGAGCCTCGGGTTTCGCGGCGAAGCGCTGGCCAGTATCAGCTCCGTTTCTCGTTTAACCCTGACGTCGCGTACGCAAGAACAACCTGAAGCCTGGCAAGCCTATGCCGAAGGGCGCGACATGGATGTGACGGTTAAACCCGCTGCGCATCCGGTGGGAACCACGCTGGAGGTGTTAGATCTGTTCTACAACACCCCGGCGCGGCGCAAGTTTATGCGCACCGAGAAAACGGAATTTAATCATATCGACGAAATAATCCGCCGTATTGCGCTGGCACGTTTTGATGTGACGATTAATTTGTCGCACAACGGCAAAGTGGTGCGCCAGTACCGGGCAGTGGCTGCGGATGGGCAGCAAGAGCGCCGACTGGGCGCGATTTGCGGCACGCCGTTTCTGGAACATGCGCTGGCGATTGAATGGCAGCATGGCGATTTAACGCTGCGCGGTTGGGTGGCCGATCCTAACCACACGACGGCGGCGCTGGCGGAAATCCAGTACTGCTATGTGAATGGCCGGATGATGCGCGACCGGTTGATCAACCATGCTATTCGTCAGGCCTGTGAAGATAAGCTGGGAGCCGATCAGCAGCCCGCTTTTGTGTTGTATCTGGAAATCGACCCGCATCAGGTGGATGTTAACGTACATCCCGCCAAACATGAGGTCCGTTTTCATCAATCACGCCTGGTGCATGATTTTATTTACCAGGGTGTGTTGAGCGTCCTGCAACAGCAGCTTGAAACGCCGCTGCCGTTGGCTGATGACGACGAGCCCGCGCCAAGGCACATCCCGGAAAACCGCGTCGCGGCCGGACGTAACCATTTTGCCGAACCGGCCCCGGCGCGTGAACCTGCGACGCCGCGTTACTCAGCATCTGCTGGCGCTGGCAGTAGTGGTGGCCGTCAGACGGGGGCCAGCTGGCCTCATGCCCAACCTGGATATCAAAAGCAGCAGAGTGAGATTTATCAGCAACTGCTACAGACGCCGGTTCCGCCGCGTAAAACGCCGGTTTCTGAAACGCCATCAGCACCTCTGACCGGCAACAGTCAGGGCTTTGGGCGGGTGCTAACCATTGTCGGTACGGACTGCGCATTACTCGAATGCGATGGTCATATTCGGTTGCTGGCATTGCCGGTGGCGGAACGTTGGCTACGTCAGGCGCAGTTAACGCCGGACCAGGGCGTCGTTTGCGCTCAGCCGTTACTGATCCCTTTACGTCTAAAAGTAAACGCTGATGAAAAAGCGGCGCTGCAAAAAGGGCAGAGCCAACTGGCTGAGTTGGGTATTGAATATCAACTGGATGCACAGCATGTGACCATCCGGGCGGTGCCTTTACCCTTACGCCAACAAAATTTACAAATCTTGATTCCTGAACTGATAGGCTACCTGGCGCAGCAGTCCGAATTCGAACCGGGCAATATTGCACAGTGGATTGCACGTAATCTGATTAGCGAGCATCCGCAGTGGAGCATGGCTCAGGCGATTACGCTGTTAGCGGATGTTGAGCGGCTTTGCCCACAACTCGTGAAGGCGCCGCCGGGTGGTTTGTTACAACCTGTTGATTTACATTCGGTAATGAATGCCCTGAAACATGAGTGATACCCGTAAGGCGAGCCTGCCAAAGGCGATTTTTTTGATGGGGCCGACGGCCTCCGGTAAAACGGCACTGGCAATTGAATTGCGTAAAGTTTTGCCTGTAGAGTTGATAAGCGTTGATTCCGCCCTTATTTACAAGGGGATGGATATCGGTACAGCCAAGCCTGATGCAGATGAATTACAGGCCGCGCCGCACCGGTTGCTGGATATCCGCGATCCGTCCCAGGCGTACTCTGCTGCGGATTTTCGCCGCGATGCGTTAGCCGAGATGGCTGATATCACCGCCGCGGGGCGTATTCCGCTGCTGGTGGGCGGCACAATGTTATATTTCAAAGCCTTGCTTGAAGGGCTGTCGCCGTTACCGTCGGCAGATCCGGAAGTCAGGGCCAGAATTGAGCAGCAGGCGGCAGAGCATGGGTGGGACGCGTTACACCGACAGCTTCAGGAAATAGATCCGGTGGCTGCGGCGCGTATTCATCCAAATGATCCGCAAAGACTTTCCCGGGCACTGGAAGTTTTTTTCATTTCGGGTAAAACTTTAACGGAGCTGACGCAAACGTCAGGAGATGCTTTGCCGTATCAGGTGCATCAGTTTGCTATCGCCCCGGCGAGCCGTGAACTGCTCCATCAGCGAATTGAGCAGCGTTTTCATCAGATGTTGGCTTCAGGTTTTGAAGCAGAAGTCCGGGCGCTATTTGCCCGTGGAGATTTGCATACGGATTTGCCTTCCATTCGTTGTGTAGGGTATCGCCAGATGTGGTCATACATTGAAGGCGAAATTTCATACGATGAAATGGTTTATAGAGGTGTTTGCGCCACGAGGCAGTTGGCGAAGCGACAGGTAACCTGGTTGCGTGGTTGGGAAGGGGTGCACTGGCTTGACAGTGAAAAGCCTGACCAGGCGCGAAACGAAGTATTACAGGTTGTTGGTGCTATCGCGAACTGAATGTGTACAATTGAAACGTATCGTGCGCAATTTTTCAGAATCGAAAGGTTCAAAGTACAAATAAGCATATAAGGAAAAGAGAGAATGGCTAAGGGGCAATCTTTACAAGATCCGTTCCTGAACGCACTGCGTCGGGAACGTGTTCCAGTTTCTATTTATTTGGTGAATGGTATTAAGCTGCAAGGTCAAATCGAGTCTTTTGATCAGTTCGTGATCCTGTTGAAAAACACGGTCAGCCAGATGGTTTATAAGCACGCGATTTCTACTGTTGTCCCGTCTCGCCCGGTTTCTCATCACAGCAATAATGCCACCGGCGGCACTGGCAGCAACTACCATCACGGTAGCAACGCGCAAGGTTCATCTGCGCAACAGGACAGCGAAGAAACCGAATAAGGTTGTTAGCTGTTTTACACACGGGGAGCCAGCGATCCTGCGTTCCCCGTTGATATATATTAAGGGGTTGACGCTTGTTTGACCGTTATGATGCCGGTGAGCAGGCGGTACTGGTACACATCTATTTTTCGCAAGACAAAGATATGGAAGACCTCCAGGAGTTTGAATCTCTGGTTTCTTCCGCCGGTGTCGAAGCAATGCAGGTGATTACCGGGAGCCGTAAAGCACCGCACCCGAAGTATTTTGTTGGTGAAGGTAAGGCAATCGAAATTGCGGAAGCCGTAAAAGCGACTGGCGCTGCGGTGGTGATTTTTGATCATGCTCTAAGCCCCGCCCAGGAACGTAACCTGGAACAGTTGTGCCAGTGTCTTGTTATCGACAGGACAGGTCTTATTTTAGATATTTTTGCCCAGCGTGCGCGCACCCATGAGGGTAAGTTGCAGGTTGAGCTGGCGCAGTTGCGCCATATGGCTACTCGTCTGGTCCGTGGCTGGACCCACCTTGAAAGGCAAAAGGGCGGGATTGGTTTGCGCGGTCCGGGTGAAACCCAGCTCGAAACCGACCGTCGTTTGCTGCGTAATCGCATTTTGCAAATACAGTCGCGCCTGGAAAAAGTTGAAAAGCAACGTGAGCAGGGGCGACAGTCGCGCAAGAAAGCGGATGTCCCAACCGTATCACTGGTGGGATATACCAACGCCGGAAAATCCACCCTGTTCAACCAGATCACCGAAGCCCGGGTTTACGCAGCGGATCAGCTGTTTGCGACCCTGGACCCAACGCTGCGCCGTATAGACGTAGCGGACGTCGGTGAAACCGTGCTGGCGGATACCGTAGGGTTTATCCGTCATTTGCCGCACGACCTGGTGGCGGCGTTTAAAGCCACCCTGCAGGAAACGCGTCAGGCGACATTGCTGCTGCATGTTATTGATGCTGCAGATTTTCGTGTGCAGGAAAACATCGAGGCCGTCGACACGGTGCTCGAAGAGATCGATGCGCATGAGATCCCGACTCTGCTGGTGATGAATAAAATCGATATGCTGGATGATTTTGAACCACGTATCGACAGAGATGAAGAGAATAAACCCATTCGCGTTTGGGTTTCAGCGCAAACGGGAATAGGTATACCACAGCTTTTTCAGGCTTTGACTGAGCGACTTTCCGGTGAGGTGGCGCAGCATACGTTGCGTTTGCCGCCGCAGGAAGGGCGTCTGAGAAGCCGGTTTTACCAACTTCAGGCAATAGAAAGAGAGTGGATGGAGGAGGACGGCAGCGTGGGTCTGCAGGTTCGTATGCCGATCGTAGACTGGCGTCGCCTCTGTAAACAAGAACCGGCACTGGAAGACTATATTGTCTGACCTGACGGATATGGCCTGAAGATTTTTTCGCCTCTATACCTTGTGGGTTTTGTGCAGCATGAAGGTGGCAAGTCCTGAAATCTTCAGGAGCATAGTTAACTATGTGACTGAGATTAAGGGGCGTAGCCAACGCATCGGCAGCGCAAAATACGCAGGTATAGCATCGCATAACAAATATGGAGCACAAAAATGGCGTGGAATCAGCCCGGTAATAACGGACAAGACCGCGACCCGTGGGGAAGCAGCAAACCTGGCGGCAACCCTGAGGGAAATGGAAACAAAGGTGGTCGCGATCAGGGACCTCCCGATCTGGATGATATCTTCCGCAAACTGAGTAAAAAGCTCGGTGGTCTGGGTGGCGGTAAAGGTGCTGGTTCTGGCGGCGGTAGCTCATCGCAAGGCCCGCGTCCGCAATTAGGTGGTCGAGTCTTTACTATCGCAGCGGCAGCTATCGTCATTATCTGGGCGGCCAGCGGTTTCTACACCATTAAAGAAGCGGAACGCGGCGTGGTGACACGCTTCGGTAAATTCAGCCATTTGGTTGAGCCGGGTCTGAACTGGAAACCGACCTTTGTCGACGAAGTGACCCCGGTCAACGTGGAAGCCGTGCGTGAACTTGCCGCATCCGGCGTGATGCTGACCTCTGACGAAAACGTCGTACGCGTTGAAATGAACGTGCAGTACCGCGTGACCGATCCGCAGCGTTACCTGTTTAGCGTAACCAGCGCGGATGACAGTCTGCGTCAGGCAACCGACAGCGCCCTGCGTGGGGTTATCGGTAAATACACCATGGACCGTATCCTGACCGAAGGGCGTACCGTTATTCGTAGCGATACCCAGCGTGAACTGGAAGAAACGATCCGTCCGTACAACATGGGTATCACCCTGCTGGACGTCAACTTCCAGGCAGCACGTCCGCCGGAAGAAGTAAAAGCCGCGTTTGACGATGCCATTGCAGCACGTGAAAACGAGCAGCAGTACATCCGTGAAGCAGAAGCGTACACCAACGAAGTTCAGCCACGTGCTAACGGTCAGGCGCAGCGTATTCTGGAAGAAGCGCGTGCTTACAAAACGCGAACCATCCTGGAAGCACAGGGTGAAGTGGCTCGTTTCGCAAAAATTCTGCCGGAATATAAAGCCGCACCGCAAATTACTCGCGAGCGTCTGTATATCGAAACCATGGAAAAAGTGCTGAGCAATACCCGCAAAGTCCTGGTTAACGATAAGGGCAGCAATCTGATGGTTCTGCCGCTGGATCAAATGCTGAAAGGCGGTAGTGCGCCAGCAGCAAAGAGTGACAGCAGTTCAAACCTGCTGCGTCTGCCGCCAGCAACGACGTCCGGCACTGGAGCAAGCAATACCTCGTCCACCAGTCAGGGCGATATTATGGACCAACGCCGCGCGAACGCGCAGCGTAACGACTACCAGCGTCAGGGGGAATAACGATGCGTAAGTCAGTTATTGCGATTATCATCATCGTTCTGGTAGTTCTGTTCATGTCTGTCTTTGTGGTTAAAGAAGGCGAGCGCGGGATTACTCTGCGCTTTGGTAAAGTTCTGCGTGACGATGAAAACAAGCCGCTGGTTGTTGCACCAGGCCTGCACTTCAAGATTCCGTTTATTGAATCTGTGAAGATGCTGGATGCGCGTATTCAGACCATGGACAACCAGGCCGATCGCTTTGTTACCAAAGAGAAGAAAGACCTGATCGTTGACTCCTACATTAAGTGGCGCATCAGTGACTTTAGCCGTTACTACCTGGCAACGGGCGGTGGCGATGTTTCTCAGGCAGAAGTCCTGCTGAAACGTAAGTTCTCTGACCGTCTGCGTTCTGAAATTGGTCGTCTGGACGTGAAAGACATCGTTACCGATTCCCGCGGTCGTCTGACGCTGGAAGTTCGTGATGCGCTGAACTCCGGTTCTGCTGGCACGGAAGATGAAGTCGCGACTCCGGCGGCAGATAGCGCGATTGCCGAAGCGGCTGAGCGTGTTCAGGCTGAAACAAACGGTAAAGTACCGGTCATCAACCCGAACAGTATGGCGGCATTGGGCATCGAAGTGGTTGACGTGCGTATCAAGCAAATCAACCTGCCTGCTGAAGTGTCTGAGGCTATCTACAACCGTATGCGCGCTGAGCGTGAAGCGGTAGCGCGTCGCCATCGTTCACAAGGTCAGGAAGAAGCGGAAAAACTGCGTGCCACGGCGGATTATGAAGTGACTAAAACGCTGGCAGAATCTGAGCGTCAGGGCCGCATCATGCGCGGTGAAGGCGATGCAGAAGCCGCTAAACTGTTTGCCGATGCGTTCAGCCAGGATCCTGACTTCTACGCCTTCATCCGTAGCCTGCGTGCTTACGAGAAGAGCTTCGAAGGCAACCAGGACGTGATGGTCATGAGCCCGGACAGCGATTTCTTCCGCTACATGAAGACACCGAGCACTACGACACGCTAATAAAGTTCCAGCGGTTTTAAACCAGCAAAACCACCGGCATCCCCAGGGATGCGGTGGTTTTCTTTTTATAAAAGGACGATGGATGAATTCAACAATTTTGCTGGCGCTCGCGCTGGTTTTGGTGCTGGAAGGCCTGGGCCCTATGCTTTATCCCCGCGCGTGGAAGAAAATGATTTCCGCAATGGCGCAACTTCCCGAAAATACTTTGCGTCGTTTTGGTGGAGGTCTTGTGGTTGCGGGCGTTGTGGTCTACTACATGTTGAGGAAAACGATTGGCTGATCAATAAGTAGCCTATTTTGCGGATTTTCGCATGCAAAAAGTGCTGTATATCTGAAAAAGCGGTGGTAGAATCCATTTTTAAGCAAACGGTGATTTTGAAAAATGGGTAACAACGTCGTCGTACTGGGCACCCAATGGGGTGACGAAGGTAAAGGGAAGATCGTCGATCTTCTGACTGAACGGGCTAAATATGTTGTGCGCTACCAGGGTGGTCACAACGCAGGCCATACTCTCGTAATCAACGGTGAAAAAACCGTCCTCCATCTTATTCCATCAGGTATTCTTCGCGAGAATGTCATCAGCATCATCGGTAACGGTGTTGTACTGTCTCCGTCCGCGCTGATGAAAGAAATGAAAGGACTGGAAGATCGTGGCATCCCGGTTCGCGAGCGCCTGCTGTTGTCTGAAGCTTGTCCGCTGATCCTTGATTATCACGTTGCGTTGGATAATGCTCGTGAGAAAGCGCGTGGCGAGAAAGCGATCGGTACTACCGGTCGTGGCATCGGTCCGGCTTATGAAGACAAAGTAGCTCGTCGCGGTCTGCGCGTTGGCGATCTGTTTGATAAAGCAACCTTCGCTGAAAAACTGAAAGAAGTGATGGAATATCACAACTTCCAGCTGGTGAATTTCTATAAAGTTGAAGCAGTTGACTACCAGAAAGTGCTGGATGATGTGATGGCGATTGCCGACATCCTGACCTCTATGGTTGTTGATGTTTCCGATCTGCTGGACCAGGCGCGTAAGCGTGGCGATTTCGTCATGTTCGAAGGCGCACAGGGTACCCTGCTGGATATCGACCACGGTACCTATCCGTACGTAACGTCTTCCAACACCACCGCAGGTGGCGTGGCGACCGGCTCCGGCCTGGGTCCACGTTATGTGGATTACGTTCTGGGTATCATCAAAGCTTACTCTACACGTGTAGGCGCGGGTCCGTTCCCGACTGAGCTGTTTGATGACGTTGGCGAGTTCCTGTGCAAACAAGGTAACGAGTATGGCGCGACCACCGGTCGTCGTCGTCGCACCGGTTGGCTGGACTCCGTTGCGGTACGCCGTGCAGTACAGATTAACTCCCTGTCTGGCTTCTGCCTGACCAAACTGGACGTACTGGACGGTTTGAAAGAGGTGAAAATCTGTGTCGCTTATCGTATGCCGGATGGCCGTGAAGTAACGACTACCCCGCTGGCTGCGGACGACTGGAAAGGTATCGAGCCGATCTACGAAACCATGCCAGGCTGGTCTGAATCCACCTTCGGTGTGAAGGAACGTAGCGGTCTGCCGCAGGCAGCACTGAACTACATCAAGCGTATTGAAGAACTGACCGGTGTGCCGATTGATATTATCTCAACTGGCCCAGACCGTACTGAAACCATGATCCTGCGCGACCCGTTCGACGCATAATTCTGGTTATAGCGTGGCGTCGAATGGCGCTGCGCTTGCACTATCTTAGGCCGGATGAGGCGCTTTGCATCATAATCCGGCTTAAAATCACGTAAGTTCCTCGCTTTTTTCCTTCCTGAACTGAAATAAATTAGCGACCTGGCTGGTGGCTGGTTTATCATCAATGTAATTAATACCACCAGGTTTATCCGTTTTATCCCTTTTCCTGAGGTTGATGTGCAGTTAACAAGTTTCACCGATTACGGATTACGTGCGCTAATCTACATGGCGTCACTTCCCGAAGGACGTATGACCAGTATTTCTGAGGTGACAGAAGTCTACGGCGTGTCCCGTAATCATATGGTCAAAATAATCAATCAACTTAGCCGTGCGGGCTTCGTTACTGCTATTCGAGGAAAAAATGGCGGTATCCGCCTGGGTAAACCAGCTAAGGATATTGGTATTGGTGATGTGGTTCGCGAGCTGGAACCACTATCGTTGGTCAATTGTAGCAGCGAGTTTTGCCACATTACCCCAGCCTGTCGACTCAAACAGGCGCTTTCTAAGGCAGTGCAAAGTTTTCTCACGGAACTGGACAACTACACACTTGCTGATTTGGTTGAAGAGAATCAACCGCTTTATAAATTATTGCTGGTGGAGTGACGAAAATCTTCATCAGAGCTGACAATGGAGGAACCTCGATGTCACAAGATCCTTTCCAGGAACGCGAAGCAGAAAAATACGCGAATCCTATCCCGAGCCGGGAATTTATCCTCGAACATTTAACTAAACGTGAAAAACCGGCCAACCGCGATGAGCTGGCCGCTGAACTCAACATTGAAGGTGAAGAGCAGCAAGAAGCGCTGCGTCGCCGCCTGCGCGCCATGGAGCGTGACGGGCAACTGGTCTTCACTCGTCGTCAGTGCTATGCGCTGCCGGAGCGTCTTGACCTGCTGAAAGGTACCGTTATTGGCCACCGTGATGGCTACGGCTTTCTGCGCGTTGAAGGCCGCAAAGATGACCTGTACCTGTCCAGCGAGCAGATGAAAACCTGTATTCATGGCGATCAGGTGTTGGCACAGCCGCTGGGCGCGGACCGTAAAGGTCGTCGCGAAGCGCGTATTGTGCGCGTACTGGTACCGAAAACCAGCCAGATTGTCGGTCGCTACTTCACCGACGCTGGCGTTGGGTTTGTCGTCCCTGACGACAGCCGCCTGAGCTTTGATATCCTGATCCCACCGGAAGAGGTGATGGGTGCTCGTATGGGCTTTGTGGTCGTGGTTGAGCTGACCCAGCGTCCGACGCGTCGCACTAAAGCGGTGGGTAAAATTGTTGAAGTCCTGGGCGACAACATGGGAACCAGCATGGCCGTTGATATGGCGCTGCGTACTCATGAAATCCCGTATATCTGGCCTCAGGCGGTCGAAAAACAGGTCGCCGGACTGAAAGAAGAAGTGCCGGAAGAAGCGAAAGCCGGACGTGTCGATCTGCGCTCCCTGCCGCTGGTCACTATCGATGGCGAAGATGCGCGTGACTTCGATGATGCGGTTTACTGCGAGAAGAAACGCGGCGGCGGCTGGCGTTTATGGGTGGCGATTGCTGACGTAAGCTATTACGTTCGCCCGCCGACTCCGCTGGACCAGGAAGCGCGCAGCCGTGGCACATCCGTCTACTTCCCATCGCAGGTTGTTCCGATGCTACCGGAAGTGCTGTCTAACGGATTGTGTTCGCTCAACCCGCAGGTGGACAGGCTGTGTATGGTCTGTGAAATGACCATTTCGTCGAAAGGCCGCTTAACAGGCTTTAAATTCTACGAAGCGGTTATGAGCTCCCATGCGCGTCTGACCTACACCAAGGTCTGGCACATGCTGCAGGGCGATCAGGAACTGCGTGAGCAGTACGCGCCGTTGGTTAAACACATTGAAGAGCTGCATAACCTCTACAAAGTGCTGGATAAAGCGCGTGAAGAGCGTGGCGGTATCTCGTTTGAAAGTGAAGAAGCGAAGTTTATCTTCAATGCTGAACGCCGTATTGAACGTATTGAGCAGACGCAGCGTAATGACGCGCACAAACTGATTGAAGAGTGCATGATCATGGCGAACATCTCAGCGGCGCGATTCGTTGAGAAAGCCAAAGAGCCGGCGCTGTTCCGTATTCACGATAAGCCGACGACCGAAGCGATTAATTCGTTCCGTTCGGTGTTGGCGGAGCTGGGGCTGGAGCTGCCCGGCGGTAATAAACCCGAGCCGCGTGATTACGCTGAACTGCTGGAGTCGATTGCTGACCGTCCTGACGCAGAAATGCTGCAAACTATGCTGCTGCGTTCAATGAAGCAGGCGATTTACGATCCGGAAAACCGCGGTCACTTTGGCCTTGCGTTGCAATCTTATGCACACTTCACCTCGCCGATCCGTCGTTACCCGGATCTCTCCTTGCACCGGGCGATTAAGTATCTGCTGGCGCAGGAGCAGGGCCATAAAGGCAACACCACGGAAACGGGTGGCTACCATTATTCGATGGAAGAGATGCTGCAGCTGGGTCAACACTGTTCGATGGCCGAGCGCCGTGCTGACGAAGCTACGCGCGACGTCTCTGACTGGCTGAAGTGCGACTTCATGCTGGATCAGGTAGGTAATGTCTTCAAAGGCGTGATCGCCAGCGTTACCGGGTTTGGTTTCTTCGTCCGTCTTGATGAGCTGTTTATCGACGGTCTGGTGCATGTCTCCTCCCTGGATAACGACTACTATCGTTTTGACCAGGTTGGGCAGCGTCTGACGGGAGAATCCAGCGGTCAAATGTATCGCCTGGGCGATCGCGTGGAAGTTCGCGTGGAAGCGGTCAACATGGACGAGCGTAAAATCGACTTCAGTTTGATCTCCAGCGAACGTGCACCGCGCAATGAAGGTAAAACCGCGCGTGAAAAAGCGAAAAAAAGCGATGCGGGTAAAAATACCGGTAAGCGTCGTCAGATGGGCAAAAAAGTAAATTTCGAGCCGGATAGCGCTTTCCGCGGCGAGAAGAAAGGCAGAGCCAAACCTCAGGCGGATAAAAAAACGGCTGAGAAGAAAGGCGATAAAAAAGCGAAAAAGCCATCGGCAAAAACGCTTAAAATCGCTGCCGCCACCAAAGCTAAACGCGCGACGAAAAAGAAAGTCGCGCAATAACAGCCATAAACAGTAAGTCGGGCAACCTCGCGTTGCCCGCGTTACGCATAAACTATTAACGAGTACATTCATGAGTGAAATGATTTACGGCATCCATGCGGTGCAGGCTCTGCTGGAACGTGCGCCTGAGCGCTTCCAGGACGTCTTTATTCTCAAAGGTCGTGAAGATAAACGCCTGCTGCCGCTGATCCACGCACTGGAAGCACAGGGTGTTGTCATTCAGCTGGCTAACCGCCAGTTCCTGGATGAGAAAAGCGAGGGTGCGGTACATCAGGGAATTATTGCTCGCGTGAAGCCGGGTCGTCAGTATCAGGAAAACGATCTGCCGGATCTGATTGCTACGCTCGATCAGCCGTTCTTTTTGATCCTCGATGGTGTTACCGATCCGCATAACCTGGGGGCATGCCTGCGTAGCGCCGATGCTGCTGGCGTCCATGCTGTTATCGTACCGAAGGATCGTTCTGCGCAGTTGAATGCAACGGCGAAAAAAGTGGCCTGCGGCGCGGCAGAAAGCGTACCGCTGATCCGTGTGACCAACCTGGCGCGCACTATGCGTATGCTGCAGGAAGAGAATATCTGGATCGTCGGAACCGCAGGTGAAGCTGACCATACTCTCTACCAGAGCAAAATGACCGGACGTCTGGCGCTGGTGATGGGCGCAGAGGGTGAAGGTATGCGTCGTTTGACCCGCGAACACTGTGACGAACTGATCAGCATCCCGATGGCTGGGAGCGTTTCGTCGCTGAACGTTTCAGTTGCGACGGGCATCTGCTTGTTTGAGGCTGTACGCCAGCGCGGCTAAACTTATTTTTCGGAAAAAGCCATCCAGATTTGGATGGCTTTTTTTTATCTTAAACAAGTATGATAAATGGTGGAAAATGATATTCATTTTATTTATTTTTAACTAACTAATATATGGAAAATATATGGCATGGACTCCGCAGTTGCTTGCTAAAGCACTACAAACTCTTCCTGAATTAAATATAAATACTGAATATAACGAACAATCATTAATGGTCAAAATGAATGATTTTGGTGATTTGTCGCTCAGTGTTCTATTCACTTCCCGCCAGATTATTATAGAAACTGTTATTTGTTCTGTTAGTAGTATTCATGATCAGGATGAATTTAATATTTTCTTATTACGTAATCAAAAAATCCTTCCTTTGTCTTCTGTGGGAATTTCTCGCGTTCAGCATGAAGAATATTACGTCGCATTTGGCGCCCTCTCGCTTAATTCATCGTTGGATGATGTGGTTCTGGAGATGACTACGCTTGCGGATAACGCGCTGGATCTCGCTGAAATAACTGAAGAATACACTTACGAATAACAAGGAACGCTATTTATGGGAATTTTGAAAAGCCTGTTTACTCTCGGCAAGTCTGTGCTTTCGCAAGCGGAAGAGTCAATCGAAGAAGCGCAGGGGGTGCGGATGCTGGAACAGCATATTCGCGATGCGAAAGGTGAACTGGATAAAGCCGGAAAATCACGGGTTGACTTGCTGGCGCGCGTGAAGTTGAGCAACGATAAATTAAACGATCTGCGCGAGCGCAAGGCCAGTCTGGAAAACCGGGCACTTGAGGCGCTGAGTAAAAATGCTAATCCGTCTCTGATTAACGAAGTTGCGGAAGAGATTGCCCGTCTGGAGAATGTCATAACCGCCGAGGAGCAAGTGCTTACTAACCTTGAGAGCTCTCGTGATGGCGTTGAAAAAGCGGTTAATGCCACCGCGCAGCGGATTGCGCAGTTTGAACAGCAGCTTGAGGTGGTAAAGGCAACGGAAGCGATGCAGCGTGCCCAACAGGCCGTAACCACATCGACTGTCGGTGCGTCTTCCAGTGTCTCTACGGCGGCGGAGTCGCTCAAGCGTTTGCAAACACGCCAGACAGAGCGTCAGGCCCGCCTGGATGCGGCCGCACAGCTTGAGAAAGTTGCAGATGGGCGTGACCTTGACGAAAAACTGGCAGAGGCAGGCATTGGCGCAACTAATAAAAGCTCTGCTCAGGATGTTCTGGCGCGACTGCAACGGCAGCAAGGCAAGTAATGCTGTTCACTTGGGTCATCAAAATATGCCAACGGAATCTCTCAAGACTGACCTGGCCTGCTTTGATTGGGCTATTTGTAGGGCAGTACCTGTTTTGTTACCTGGTGCTGAGATTACTGGGCGAAGAGATGCTGGTTGGTCGCCTGAGCGATTTTATCTATTACTGCTCGGTCGTGGGTTCTACGCTGGGGTTTGGCGACCTTAGTCCGCAGACAGCAGAAGGGCGAGTTTTTACCGCTCTCTGGCAGATCCCAGTCAGCGTTGGGTTATTCGGCGCATTAATGGGTAAGGTTATTGGCATGGTACAAGGAATGTTAGCGAAAGGAATGATGGGGATGGGGGATTATCGTCATTTGCGCAATCATATGCTGGTGGTTGGCTGGCGCGGCCACCAGACGGAAAAAATGATATCGCTGCTGCTGTATGACACCCGGCGTGCTTTCGAGCGGGTGCTCCTGTGCGAATCGGATGATATTCAACATCCTTTGCAGGGGAATCACTGGGTTGATTTCATTCGTATTCGTAATTTTAATGACGCACATGAGCATGCTCGTATGGGGTTATGTACTTGCCAGAGCGCTATCATCTTTGCCCGTACGGATGAACTTACGTTTACCATCGCCCTTTCGCTGGCTGATTCGATCCCTGATCAGTGCCATGTTGTTGCTTATATGGAAGATGAGCGTTACGCAGGATTGCTTGAGGTGCATTGTCCGCGCATTGAAATTGTACGCAATCTCTCTGCTGAACAAATTTCTCGATCCATTCAGGATCCTGGTTCTTCCCAGTCGGTTGCATCCATTATGAATCCTATGCTGGGCGACACGGGTTTTGCCGTACCGATTCCGGAAGAGGTGACTTCAATTCGTTATGGCAATTTAATGCGTTATATGAAGCTCCGCCATGATGCAACCGTGTTGGGCATTAGCACCTGTAAAAATGGTCGTGGTATGGAATTGAACCCGGTCATCTCGACGGAGGTAAAAGGAGGAATGTGGCTACATCTGATTGGTAATAGCCGCATTCTGGCGAAGGAGATTGCCTGGCTGGAGATCGAGGATAAATGATGACAAGTTTTTTCCAACGTTTATTTGGTAAGGCCGCTGCTGTTGCGCCAGTTCGTGGGCCGTTGGGGTTACATCTGAATGCAGGATTCACGATCGATACATTGGCGTTTCGCCTGTTAGAAGAAGCTTTATTGATTGAATTGCCGGGTGAAGAGTACACCGTTGCAGCCGTCAGCCACATTGATTTAGGTGGTGGAAGTCAGATTTTCCGCTACTACACGTCTGGAGAGGAGTTTTTGCAAATCAATACCTCCGGTGGAGCAGATATCGATGATATCGACGATATCAAACTCTTTGTTTATGAAGAAAGTTACGGGATTTCGCAAAAAAAACACTGGCAGTCTGCCATTAGCCCGTCAGTGATAGGTACGCCAACACTTAGCTGGCAGGAAGAACGTTGGCAGCGCTTTTTTAACGATGAAGAACCGGGGAATATTGAACCGGTTTATATGCTGGAAAAGGTGGAAAACCAGCAGCACGCCACATGGGAAGTGCACAATTTTACCATGGGCTACCAGCGACAGGTGGCAGATAATACCTGGGAATACCTGCTGTTAAACGGTGAAGAGTCATTTAATGAGCAGGGAGAACCTGAGTGGGTATTCTCCCGGGCGTTGGGCATCGATATTTCTTTAACATCAATCAATATTATTGGTTAATTTCAGGGACGGTTACAATGCATATACTGGATTCATTATTGGCTTTTTTCGCCTATTTTTTTATTGGTGTAGCCATGGTGATAATTTTCCTTTTTATTTATTCGAAAATAACGCCGCACAATGAATGGCAACTTATCAAAAATAATAATACGGCAGCGTCGCTGGCATTTAGTGGAACCTTGCTCGGTTACGTTATTCCGCTATCCAGTGCGGCAATTAATGCTGTTAGCATTCCAGATTATTTTGCCTGGGGTGGTATTGCACTGGTAGTTCAACTCGTTATTTACGGCGGTGTGCGCTTATATATGCCGACGCTGAGTGAAAAAATCATTAATCACAATAGCGCCGCGGGATTATTTATGGGAACCGCTGCGCTGGCGGGAGGCATTTTTAACGCCGCCTGCATGACATGGTAATGGACGATCATGGCAAGAAAACGTAAATCAGGAAGCAAAAACAAGGTGGTGGGGTATTCTGCTATTACGCGGATTAACCGCCCGATTAATCCCTTTGAAAAAAAACGTAGCCGTTACAGCGGCAAATATCTGACGCTGGCTATTATGGGCGGCGCGGCATTTTTTATTCTTAAAGGATGTGCAGACGACGCCGATACCGATAATGATGGCGACGGTAAATTTTACTCAACGGTGAGTGAATGCATTGATGATGGCAATAGCGCCACCGTTTGTACCGATGGCTGGAACAACGCTAAAGCTGAATTCTATGCCAGCTTGCCAAAGCAAATGAGTAAGGAGAGTTGTCAGGCACAGTTTGGTGACTGTTATCTCGATAGCACGGATCAGAGCTGGGTACCTGTGGTTACCGGGTTTTTACTCACCAGGATGATTCGCAAAGATCGTGATGAACAGTATGTCTACAGCAGCGGCGGTTCTTCATATGCTTCGCGCCCGGTCTGGCGTACGACTTCGGGAGAGTATGGCTGGCGTTCTGGCAGCGGAAAAAATGATACCGCTACCGCCCATACTTATACGACGAAGAAAGTATCGACGGTTTCTCGTGGCGGCTATGGAAGATCATCCAGCGCACGTGGGCACTGGGGAGGTTAACGATGCTGCGACATGATGTCCCTATACGCCGGGATCTGAACCGGATCGCTTACGATCACGGTTTTGATTTTCATATCATCGACAATGAGATTTATTGGGATGAGAGCCGGGCATACCGCTTTACGCTTCGGCAAGTGGAAGAGCAGATCGAAAAGCCCACTGCGGAACTGCACCAGATGTGTCTGGACGTTGTCGAACGAGCAGTTAACGACGAACAGATTATGCAGCAACTGGCGATCCCGCCGCTGTACTGGGACGTTATTGCCGAAAGCTGGCGCAATCGTGATCCCTCTCTGTACGGCCGCATGGATTTTGTCTGGTGCGGAAATAACTCCCCGGTCAAGCTGCTGGAATACAATGCTGATACGCCAACGTCGCTCTATGAGTCGGCGTATTTTCAGTGGCTATGGCTGGAAGATGCGCGTCGTAACGGCGTTATCCCACGCGATGCCGACCAGTATAATGCCATTCAGGAACGGCTTATATCCCGTTTTGCTGAACTTTATAGCCAGGAACCCTTCTACTTCTGCTGCTGTGAAGATACCGATGAAGATCGCACTACCGTGCTGTATTTACAGGATTGCGCGCAGCAGGCAGGGCAAGAGTCGCGGTTTATGTATATTGAAGAACTGGGGCTTGGCGTCGGCGGTGTGCTCACGGATCTGGATGATAATGTCATTCGTCGCGCTTTTAAGCTCTATCCCCTGGAATGGATGATGCGAGATGAAAATGGTCCCTTGCTTTGCCATCGTCGCGAGCAGTGGGTTGAACCGCTGTGGAAAAGCGTACTCAGTAATAAAGGGTTGATGCCATTGCTGTGGCGTTTTTTTCCCAATCATCCCAACCTACTGCCAGCTTGGTTCGACGGAGAAGTACCGCAAATTGCGCAGGGTGAAAGCTATGTGCGTAAACCCATATTCTCCCGTGAAGGGGGAAACGTCACCATTTTTGATGGTCAGCAACATGTCGTCGAACACGCTGAGGGCGACTATGCCGAAGAGCCGATGATCTATCAGGCATTTCAGGCGCTACCGCGTTTTGGTGATAGCTATACGCTGATTGGCAGTTGGATCGTGGATGATGAAGCGTGTGGCATGGGGATCCGCGAAGATAATACGTTGATCACGAAAGATACTTCTCGCTTTGTTCCTCACTATATTGCGGGCTAACCGTGCTTTTGTGATCTCCCTCCGTCGCGAATAATGTGGTTCTGACCATACTTAAGGTGACGGCCATTGACGGAGGGAGACACAATGCACTGGCAAACGCATACCGTTTTTAACCAACCTGTACCGCTCAATAACAGCAACTTATATCTGTCCGATGGCGCGCTGTGTGAAGCGGTTATCCGTGAAGGCGCTGGCTGGGATAGCGATCTTCTCGCCAGTATTGGTCAGCAGCTAGGGACTGCCGAGTCGCTCGAGCTTGGCCGTCTGGCCAATGCTTTTCCACCCGAGTTGTTGCGCTACGACTCGCAGGGTCAGCGGCTGGATGATGTGCGTTTTCATCCTGCCTGGCATTTACTGATGCAGGGATTGTGCGCCAATCGCGTACATAATCTGGCCTGGGAAGAAGACGCGAGGCAGGGAACATTTGTTGCCCGGGCGGCCCGTTTCATGCTGCATGCGCAGGTGGAAGCGGGCACGTTGTGTCCGGTTACCATGACTTTTGCCGCCACGCCGTTGTTACTTCAGATGTTACCTGCCCCCTTTCACGACTGGTTTACGCCGCTGCTAAGCGACCGTTATGACTCGCATTTACTGCCCGGAGGGCAAAAGCGTGGGTTATTGATCGGCATGGGAATGACCGAGAAGCAGGGGGGGTCAGATGTGCTAAGCAATACCACTCAGGCAGAACGTCTTACAGACGGCTCGTATCGGCTGGTGGGACATAAGTGGTTTTTCTCCGTGCCGCAAAGCGATGCCCATCTGGTGCTGGCCCAGGCAAAGGGAGGCTTATCCTGCTTTTTTGTACCGCGATTTTTACCCGACGGGCAGCGTAATGCTATCCGTCTGGAGCGGCTGAAAGATAAGTTAGGCAATCGCTCCAACGCCAGCTGCGAGGTTGAATTCCACGATGCGATTGGCTGGCTATTGGGTGAAGAAGGGGAAGGTATACGTCATATCCTGAAAATGGGTGGGATGACGCGTTTTGACTGTGCGCTCGGCAGTCATGGCATGATGCGACGTGCTTTTTCTGTCGCGATTTACCATGCGCACCAGCGACAGGTTTTTGGCAAACCATTGATCGAACAACCGATGATGCGCCAGGTATTAGGTCGGATGGCGCTCCAACTGGAAGGTCAGACGGCGTTACTGTTCCGACTGGCGCGGGCCTGGGACCGTCGCGCTGATGCCAAAGAATCTCTGTGGGCCAGGTTGTTCACGCCAGCAGCGAAATTCTCTGTTTGCAAGGCCGGTATGTCGTTTGTTGCAGAGGCGATGGAAGTGCTCGGCGGGATTGGCTACTGCGAGGAGAGTGAATTGCCGCGCCTGTATCGTGAGATGCCGGTAAACAGTATCTGGGAGGGCTCTGGCAACATTATGTGCCTCGATGTATTGCGGGTGCTGACAAAACAACCCTGCATATACGATATGCTCAGCGAAGCCTTTGCTGAGGTAAAAGGGCAAGACCGACATTACGATCGAAGAGTACGTCAACTACAGCAGCGTTTACGTAAACCCAGCGAGGAGTTGGGACGGGAGATTACACAGCAGCTTTTCCTGCTCGGTTGCGGGGCGCAGATGTTGCGCTATGCCTCTCCGCCAGTGGCGCAGGCCTGGTGTCAAATGATGCTCGATACGCGTGGTGGACTACGATTGTCCGAGCAGGTGCTGAACGACTTGCTCCTGCGGGCAACGGGGGGATTACGGTAATAATATGCCTGATGGCGACGCTGGCGCGCCTTATCATGCCTACATTCAATGTAGGCCGGATAAGTTTACGCCATCCGGCAATCTGTTAAGCATAGAGTATGGCCTGTACGCGCCAGTTGTCGGGCTGCTGGTCTTCGTACATTTGAATGATCCGATACCATGAGGCACCCTGTTCATCCGCTTTTAACGCGACTACTCGTTCTACATCCTGCGGATTCCCTGCAATGTTACTGACAGATATCAGGCCAATTTCGTTCAGGCCTGTAACGCAGTCAGCACTGGCGAACTCGGCAGACTGCGCCGTAGTACCTACCAGTCCGGCAGAAAGCAGCAGTGAGGATAAGGCAAGTGATTGTTTCATCGTCAGCTCCATTATTCGTACCCCTACACACGGCAGGGCATTCCATCGCGATCATAAACCTCAAGCTTCCTGCTGTTGGTTTATTGTGCACAGGTAAACGCATAGCGGTGCAAAGCAATGTAAAGCTGACTAAATTCCAACCCAATGTTATTTACGATACAAAATAGCCTGTGAATACCATTGGCCTGTCACGATGGTTTCATCCACTAATAAAACCACGTAGTAATCAGCTTTAGCCGCGACGGCTTTGTCACGGATCTCTGCCAGCGCATCATCCGGAGAGCCTCTTACCAGCGCGCTGACCGTTCCTATTCGCTGTAACCCATTACTCTGGTCACGGCGGATCTCCTGCGGGTGGTCGGCAACGGGCGGTGCGGGTTGGGGCGTTCCCTGTAGCACGCTACAGGCGCTTAAAAGCATCACCAGCAATAAAGAGGCAAACCGACGCATAACTCTATCTCGTTTCCTGATAGCCATAGTGTAGTGCCTTATCAATTTCCCTTTAGGGGAATGTTCCCGAAGTGTTATCTCTCACGCGATTTTCGAATGAAAATGTTGCGAAAGCGTAACCCAGTTCTCAACATTATGAATCATTGCCGAACACATTCGCTTGCGTTAAGTATTGCTGCATGGCATACCAGAAAAAAAGAGGCGACAAATGATCGAAATTGAAACACGACAGTTGGCTGGTATCCCTGTCTTGCACGCCGTTCCGGCTGGCAAACGCGAGTGTTCACTCCCTTGCATTATTTTCTATCACGGGTTTACATCTTCAAGTCTGGTCTATAGCTATTTTGCCGTTGCTCTGGCTCAGGCCGGATTCCGGGTTGTCATGCCAGATGCGCCCGACCATGGTGCCCGCTTCAACGGTGATGCTCAGGAGCGAATGTTCCGCTTCTGGCATATATTGCAGCAAAACATGCAGGAGTTTACGACGTTACGTGCGGCGCTGGTGGCGGAAAATTGGCTATCAGATGAAAGACTTGCTGTTGCGGGGGCGTCGATGGGAGGCATGACGGCGTTGGGCATTATGGCCCGCCATCCCGAGGTTAAATGTGTAGCCAGCCTGATGGGTTCGGGCTATTTTACCCGTCTTGCACAGACGCTTTTTCCCCCTTTACGGGTCCAGACGCCAGAGCAGCAGGCAGAGTTCGATGCCATTATCGCACCGCTCGCCGAATGGGATGTTACGCATCAACTACAACGCCTGGCCGACAGACCGTTGCTGTTGTGGCATGGACAGGAGGACGATGTGGTGCCCGCGGTTGAAACCTTCCGCTTACAGCAGGCGCTGATTCAGGCAGGGCTGGATAACAATTTAACCTGCCTGTGGGAAGCGGGCGTGCGCCACCGCATCACGCCAGAGGCGCTGGCAGCGACGGTAACGTTTTTTCGCCAGCACCTTTAAACGCGCACGATGTTTACGCCCTGAGCTTCAAGTTGTTGCAGAATCTCAGGGTTAGCGTTTTTGCCGGTAATGAGCATATCGATTTGATCGGCGCGACTGAACAGCATCCCCGCGCGTTCACCGACCTTACTGCTATCGACCAGCACCACCAGTTTACCCACTACGTTAAGCATCTTCTGCTCAGCCATCGCGGTTAGCATATCGGTTTTATACAGTCCGTCCGCGGTCAACCCTTTACCGCTGGTAAACATCCAGTGTCCGGCATACAGGCTATTTTCGCTGCCTTGCGGACTAAGCGTGATGGACTGGCTTTTGTTGTATTGCCCTCCCATGATGATCACGCTGTCATGCTCCTGGTCGATCAGATAGTTCGCCAGCGGCAGATAATTGGTGATGATCTGCACCGGCTTGCCGCACATTTCACGACCAAGCAGGAAGGCGGTTGATCCGCAGTTGATCACCACGCTTTCACCCGCATTTACAAGCTGGGATGCGGCCTTGGCAATGCGAACTTTTTCATCGTGGTTCTGCGCCTGATGCAGATTCATAGGTGTCCAGCGCGGACGTTGCTGGGTAATGGCTTCTGCGCCATTACGGACTTTCTTGAGTTTGCCGCTTTCGTCGAGTTTATTGATGTCCCGGCGTGCTGTGGCTGGTGAAATCCCCAGACGCTCAATCACGTTCTCAACGGTAACAAAGCCCAACTGCGCCAGCATATCCAGCAATATTTGATGTCTTTGTGCTTCAGTCATGAGCTATTCCGATACAAATTGATTTGAAAAGATGATATTTGAAATAGCCTGGAAATACTAAAGTAAATGGGAAAAAATGCCGGAATAGCCCGGCATTTTGTAGGGGTCACAAGAAGGATTTAAACGGCAGATCCGGTTCAATCGTGAAGCAGTCATCAAAGCCGCGCGGATAGTGATATTCAAAGTTATCTTTGTCCAGCGGCCAGGTGAACTTACCGCCCACCTGCCAGATAAACGGCTTAAAGCCATACTTCAGTCGATCTTTTTTCATCTCCCACAGTACGCGGATCTCCTGAGGGTCGGCCTGGAAGTTTGACCAGATGTCATGATGGAAAGGGATCACCACTTTCGTATTCAACGCTTCCGCCATGCGCAGCATGTCGGAGCTGGTCATTTTGTCCGTAATCCCGCGTGGATTCTCACCGTAGGAGCCGAGCGCAACGTCGATTTGGTGCTCGTTGCCATGCTTTGCGTAGTAGTTAGAGTAGTGCGAGTCTCCGCTGTGGTACAGCGTACCGCCCGGTGTTTTGAACAGGTAGTTTACCGCACGTGCATCCATACCATCCGGCAGCACACCTGCCGCTTTTTGATCGGCAGGTAGCGTGATTAATGCCGTACGATCAAACGCGTCAAGCGCATGAATTTCAATATCTTTCACTTTCACCACATCGCCTGGTTTTACCACGATGCAGCGCTCTTTTGGCACACCCCAACCGATCCACAGATCCACACAGGTTTGCGGCCCGATAAATGGCACGTCATCGGCGCAGTTTTGCATGACGGCGGCCGCGACATTCACGTCGATGTGATCGTTATGATCGTGTGTCGCCAGCACCGCATCGATCTGTCGAATTGCAAACGGATCAAGAACAAACGGCGTGGTGCGCAGGTTTGGCTGCAGTTTCTTCACCCCAGCCATGCGTTGCATCTGGTGGCCGGTTTTCATTAGCGGGTTACCGTGACTCTGTTTACCCGTCCCGCACCAGAAATCGACGCAAATGTTCGTCCCGCCTTCCGACTTCAGCCAGATGCCGGTACAGCCAAGCCACCACATAGCGAATGTGCCCGGGGCGACCTGCTCCTGTTCGATCTCTTCATTCAGCCAACTTCCCCACTCCGGGAATGTGCTCAGGATCCATGATTCACGCGTGATGCTTTTTACTTTACTCATCGCATTTACCTTCATGTTTATTCAGATTAAGTCAATTTATGATTTATTTTGATTGATATTGACATCATTTTTTCAAGAAGGCAATGCGTTGATTTTTGGTGTTCAGCGGGGAAATGTGAGCAAATCACAGCGTGACATGATGGTTTGCTTGAGTGTTTGTTTTTTATTTTATTGTTTTAATAGGGTTTATTTTGGAAACGATGAATTAGAAGTAAAGCCACTCTGCAAGTGTGTGAATTATTTGCGTACTGCATCACATTTAATCAAATTCAATCTTGTTGTGATTACTTTTGAAAATTAGAGTGAGGGCACAACATCCTGGGCATCTGTAATGAATGTTCAGCAACTTCGTCTACTGGAGATCGTTATGGAGATCCTCTACAACATCTTTACCGTCTTTTTTAATCAGGTTATGACCAACGCGCCCTTGCTGTTGGGTATTGTGACCTGTCTTGGTTACATCCTGCTGCGTAAAAGCGTCAGCGTTATTATCAAAGGCACGATCAAAACGATTATCGGTTTTATGTTGCTGCAAGCGGGATCGGGCATTCTGACCAGCACGTTTAAACCGGTGGTGGCGAAGATGTCCGAAGTTTACGGTATCAATGGTGCGATTTCCGATACCTATGCCTCCATGATGGCAACCATCGAACGTATGGGCGATGCCTATAGTTGGGTGGGTTATGCTGTGCTGTTGGCGCTGGCGCTGAATATTTGTTACGTACTGCTACGGCGTATTACCGGCATTCGCACCATCATGCTGACCGGCCACATAATGTTCCAGCAGGCGGGCCTGATTGCCGTCTCTCTCTACATCTTCGGTTACCCGATGTGGACCACCATCATCTGCACCGCGGTGCTGGTGTCCCTCTACTGGGGTATTACCTCCAATATGATGTACAAGCCGACGCAGGAAGTGACCGACGGCTGCGGTTTCTCCATCGGTCACCAGCAGCAGTTCGCTTCATGGATTGCCTACAAAGTCGCGCCTTATCTGGGTAAGAAAGAGGAGAGTGTTGAAGATCTGAAGCTGCCGGGCTGGCTGAATATCTTCCATGACAACATCGTTTCTACCGCGATTGTTATGACCCTCTTCTTCGGCGCGATCCTGCTCTCTTTCGGTATTGATGTGGTTCAGGCGATGGCGGGTAAAACCCACTGGACGGTCTATATCCTGCAGACCGGTTTTTCGTTTGCCGTCGCTATTTTCATCATCACTCAGGGCGTACGTATGTTCGTTGCTGAGCTTTCAGAAGCGTTCAACGGTATCTCTCAACGTCTGATCCCGGGTGCAGTGCTGGCTATCGACTGCGCGGCGATTTATAGCTTTGCGCCCAACGCGGTGGTCTGGGGCTTTATGTGGGGCACCATCGGCCAACTGATTGCGGTGGGCATCCTGGTGGGTTGCGGCTCTTCTATTCTGATTATCCCTGGCTTTATTCCAATGTTCTTCTCGAACGCGACTATCGGCGTGTTTGCTAACCACTTTGGCGGCTGGCGTGCAGCGCTCAAGATTTGCCTGGTGATGGGGATGATCGAAATCTTCGGCTGCGTCTGGGCGGTGAAGCTCACCGGGATGAGCGCCTGGATGGGCATGGCGGACTGGTCAATTCTGGCGCCGCCGATGATGCAGGGCTTTGCCTCCATCGGCATCGTGTTTATGGCCGTCATTATTCTGATTGCACTGGCTTATATGTTTTTCGCAGGACGCACCTTGCGCGCTGAGGAAGACGCAGAAAAACAACTGGCAGAACACTCTGCTTAATAAGGAGTTCCGATTATGACCGTACGTATTTTGGCTGTATGTGGCAATGGGCAGGGGAGTTCCATGATCATGAAGATGAAGGTGGATCAGTTTTTAACCCAGTCAAATATTGACCATACGGTAAACAGTTGCGCAGTAGGTGAATACAAAAGTGAACTGAGCGGCGCGGATATCATCATCGCTTCTACCCATATCGCCGGTGAGATTACCGTATCGGGCAATAAATATGTTGTTGGCGTACGCAACATGCTGTCTCCCGCCGATTTTGGACCAAAACTGCTGGAAGTGATCAACGCGCATTTCCCTCAGGACGTGAAGTAAGGAGGCGGCCTATGAAATTACGTGATTCGCTGGCAGACAATAACGCCATCCTTTTACAGGCCGAGGCCAGCTCCTGGCAGGAAGCGGTAAAGCTGAGCGTGGATCTGCTGGTTAAGGCTGATGTGGTTGAACCACGCTACTACCAGGCCATCCTCGACGGAGTCGAACAGTTCGGCCCGTATTTCGTGATTGCGCCCGGCCTGGCAATGCCGCACGGCCGTCCGGAGGAAGGGGTTAAGAAAACCGGTTTTGCGCTGGTGACGCTGAAAACACCGCTGGTGTTTAACCACGAAGATAACGACCCGGTCGACATCCTGATCACCATGGCGGCAGTAGACGCCAACACACATCAGGAAGTCGGCATCATGCAGATCGTGAATCTCTTTGACGACGAAGCCAATTTCGACCGTTTACGTGCCTGCCGTACCGCGCAGGAAGTGCTGGATTTAATTGATAACGCCACTGCGGCGGCTGTTTAAAAGGATACCAAAATGTCATTACCTATGTTGCAGGTTGCGCTGGATAACCAATCAATGTCTTCCGCCTATGAAACGACGCGTCTGATTGCCGAAGAGGTCGATATCATTGAGGTGGGCACGATTCTTTGCGTGGCAGAGGGGGTGCGCGCCGTACGCGATCTGAAGGCGCTTTATCCGCATAAAATTGTGCTGGCGGACGCCAAAATCGCCGACGCGGGTAAAATCCTCTCGCGCATGTGTTTCGAAGCCAATGCTGACTGGGTTACCGTCATCTGCTGCGCGGATATCAACACCACCAGGGGGGCGCTGGAGGTGGCGAAAGAATTTAACGGCGACGTGCAGATTGAACTGACTGGTTACTGGACCTGGGAGCAGGCGCAGGAGTGGCGTGACGCGGGCATTGGGCAAGTGGTATATCACCGCAGCCGTGACGCGCAGGCGGCGGGTGTGGCATGGGGAGAGGCAGATATCAGCGCCATCAAACGCCTTTCTGATATGGGCTTTAAGGTCACCGTCACCGGCGGCCTGGCGCTGGAGGATCTGCCGCTGTTCCAGGGGATCCCTATCCACGTCTTTATTGCCGGACGCAGCATTCGCGATGCCGCCTCTCCGGTAGACGCTGCGCGTCAGTTCAAACGTTCCATCGCCCAACTGTGGGGATAAGGAGCGACTATGTTGTCGAAACAGGTCCCGCTCGGTATCTATGAAAAAGCGCTCTCCGGCGGGGAGTGCTGGCTGGAACGCTTGCGGCTGGCGAAGGAACTGGGCTTTGATTTTGTTGAAATATCGGTTGATGAAACCGACGATCGCCTGGCGCGTCTTGACTGGCGCCGCGAGCAGCGGCTGGCGCTGGTGGCCGCTATCGCTGAGACAGGGATACGCGTACCGTCCATGTGCCTGAGCGCTCATCGTCGTTTCCCGCTTGGCAGTGAAGATGATGCTGTGCGCGAACAAGGGCTGGAGATCATGCGTAAAGCCATTCAGTTTGCGCAGGATATCGGTATTCGCGTTATTCAACTAGCGGGTTACGACGTCTATTACCAGCAGGCCAATAACGAAACGCGTCGTCGGTTTCGCGATGGGCTGAAAGAGAGCGTGGAGATGGCGAGCCGCGCGCAGGTGACGCTGGCGATGGAAATCATGGATTATCCGCTGATGAATTCGATCAGCAAGGCACTGGGTTATGCCCACTATCTCAACAATCCGTGGTTCCAGTTGTATCCCGATATTGGCAATTTGTCGGCGTGGGATAACGACGTGCAGATGGAGCTGCAGGCTGGGATGGGTCATATCGTTGCCGTACACGTGAAGGATACCAAACCCGGTGTATTCAAAAATGTGCCGTTTGGTGAAGGGGTTGTTGAGTTCGAACGTTGTTTTGCGACGCTCAAACAGAGTGGGTACTGCGGACCATACCTGATTGAGATGTGGAGTGAAACGTCGGACGACCCGGCACGTGAAGTCGCGAAGGCGCGCGACTGGGTGAAGGCGCGAATGGCCAGCGCAGGTCTGGTGGAGGCGGTGTAATGCAAAAACTTAAACAGCAGGTTTTTGAGGCCAATATGGATTTGCCGCGCTACGGGCTGGTGACGTTCACCTGGGGGAACGTCAGCGCCATTGACCGCGAGCGCGGGCTGGTGGTGATTAAGCCTAGCGGCGTCGACTACCAAACGATGCAGGTAGATGACATGGTGGTTGTGGATCTGGTCGGCAACGTAGTGGAAGGGCGCTATCGTCCTTCTTCTGATACCGCCACCCATCTGGAGCTGTATCGCCGCTATTCTTCTCTCGGCGGCGTGGTGCACACCCACTCAACCCACGCGACGGCATGGGCGCAGGCGGGTCTGGCAATTCCCTCTCTTGGCACGACGCATGCGGATTACTTCTTTGGCGATATTCCCTGCACCAGGGCGTTAACTGAAGCTGAAGTTCAGGGCGAGTATGAGCTAAATACCGGTAGGGTGATTGTCGAAACGCTGGGGGAGGTGGAACCTTTGCATACGCCTGGCGTAGTGGTGTACCAGCATGGCCCGTTTGCCTGGGGCAAGGATGCTCACGATGCGGTACATAACGCCGTGGTGATGGAGGAAGTGGCAAAAATGGCATGGATTGCGCGTGGTATTAATCCGGCTCTTAGCCCCATCGACAGCTATCTGATGAATAAGCATTTCATGCGTAAGCACGGTCCAAACGCCTATTACGGACAGAAGTAACGACTAAGTCCTGGAGCCCAATCATTCAGGGGATGTTATCGATCTGGCTGTGGGACTTTTTTGCAAAAAAAGCCCCCTGTGAAGGGGGCAAATTAAACTGCGGCAATGTTCTCGTTGGTTATTTCTGGTGCTAGCGGTAAATATCTGCACTGGCGTGCATATTTCCGTTACTACCGGGTTCCCTGGTGAGGATCACGTGGTAGTAGGTTGCGCCTTGCGCATCGGTCTCTTCATTCAGGGCCTGAGTGGCTTCACTTTCAGTGGCGAAGTTATGATTTATGTAAATGACGCCTAAGCTCTGCACATCATCCATATTCCTGGCCTGATGATTGTCAATTTTGATGGCTGCCGTTGCATTTGCACTAAGCAAAAGCATAGCCAGAAGGGTCAAAACACGGGCTCGCATATGTACCTCCTCGACTGCGGTCTCTGGTTGCCTCTCTCCTGTGAGTGATTAGCTTCTGATGTAATTTTAACCGCTACCGGCGCAGTCGATAGCGACCATTTCTGATGCAGTTGTTCAAAAAATTACCGCATGACCATCTTTTCTTTTATTAACAGGCCGCTGGTGTGTATCGCTGCGGTGAAAAATACCTGTCTTTCGCGCATAAGCACTTACCAAATAGTCAATTTAATCGGGTGAGTACGCCGTTTATAGTGAGCCGGATAATTAATATAACTTTATGATAATAAGGCAAAAACTTATGGATACTTCATTCATGGATTTCAGCTACTTTGTGATTATGTTTATGGTCGCGCTGGTGGCAGGCTTTATTAACGTGGTGTCGGGCGGCGGTGGTTTTCTCTCGATTGGCGCACTGTTAATTTCTGGTTTACCCCCGGCGAATGCGCTGGCAACCAATAAAATTCAGGCGCTGGGCAGCTCGCTGACCTCCGGGATTTATTTTTTACGCCGGGGGCATATCAACGTGCAGGAGCACAAGTATGTGTTTTTATCTGCCTTTATCGGTTCTGCGATGGGAACGACGCTTATCCAGTTCATTGAACCGGAGCTGCTGAAGAAACTGCTCCCGATCCTGATTATCGCGGTCGCTATCTACTTTATTTTTGCGCCAAATCTCAGCGAACCGAAAAGAAAGCAGCAGGTATCCCTGTTTCTCTTCTCGTTGATCGGCGGGGGATGCATTGGCTTTTATGACGGCTTTCTCGGTGCCGGGGCTGGCTCCTTTTATACCCTCTGCTATATCCTGCTGTGGGGATACAGCATCGATAAGGCGCAAATTCACTCGAATTTTATTAACCTGGCATCCAACATCGCCTCGATATTGTTCTTCATTTTTGGCGGTAAAATGATCTGGTCGCTGGGGCTGGTGATGTTTGCCGGGCAGTCCCTCGGCGCACGTCTTGGCGCGACGGTTGTACTAACGCGCGGCAAGAAAGTTATCCGACCCATGATTGTCATTGTCTCCATTTGCATCAGCGTCAAAATGCTGCTGGATATGTATTAATGGCGACATGATAAATAATCGTACAATTACCTTGAGTTTAGTGGCAGGCGCCAGTATTATGACGCGTCAATTTTTCAGCCGACCTTTAACACGTTCCTTGCCTCCCCGGGCCTCGGCTGACCCAGACAGGAGGCTGAATAATCCGTAAGGAGCAATTCGATGCGTCATTACGAAATCGTTTTTATGGTCCATCCTGACCAGAGCGAACAGGTTCCGGGTATGATCGAACGCTACACTGCTGCCATCACTGGTGCAGAAGGCACGATCCACCGTCTGGAAGACTGGGGCCGCCGTCAGCTGGCTTACCCGATCAACAAACTGCACAAAGCTCACTACGTTCTGCTGAACGTTGAAGCGCCGCAGGAAGTGATCGATGAGCTGGAAACTACCTTCCGCTTCAACGATGCCGTTATCCGCAGCATGGTTATGCGTACTAAACACGCTGTTACCGAAGCATCTCCGATGGTTAAAGCGAAAGACGAGCGTCGTGAACGTCGCGATGATTTCGCTAACGAAACCGCAGATGATGCTGAAGCTGGGGATTCTGAAGAGTAATTTCTGATGACCAACCGTCTGGCGTTGTCCGGCACCGTGTGCAGGGCTCCCCTTCGAAAGGTCAGTCCATCAGGAATTCCTCATTGCCAGTTCGTGCTTGAGCATCGTTCTGTGCAGGAGGAAGCCGGGTTTCACCGGCAGGCGTGGTGCCAAATGCCCGTTATTATTAGCGGACACGAAAACCAGGCCATTACTCACAGTATAACGGTCGGTAGCGCAGTGACCGTTCAGGGGTTCATCTCTTGCCACAAGGCAAAGAACGGCCTGAGCAAAATGGTTCTGCATGCCGAGCAGATTGAATTGATAGATTCTGGAGACTAGCCATATGGCACGTTATTTCCGTCGTCGCAAGTTCTGCCGTTTCACCGCGGAAGGCGTTCAAGAGATCGACTATAAAGATATCGCTACGCTGAAAAACTACATCACCGAAAGCGGTAAGATTGTCCCAAGCCGTATCACCGGTACCCGTGCAAAATACCAGCGTCAGCTGGCTCGCGCTATCAAACGCGCTCGCTACCTGTCCCTGCTGCCGTACACTGATCGTCATCAGTAATCGGTCACGGTCCATTAATACGACTTTGAGAGGATAAGGTAATGCAAGTTATTCTGCTTGATAAAGTAGCAAACCTGGGTAGCCTGGGTGATCAGGTTAACGTTAAAGCGGGCTATGCTCGTAACTTCCTGGTACCACAGGGTAAAGCTGTTCCTGCTACCAAGAAAAACGTTGAATTTTTCGAAGCGCGTCGCGCTGAGCTGGAAGCTAAACTGGCTGACGTTCTGTCCGCTGCTGAAGCTCGTGCTGAGAAAATCAACGCACTGGAAACCGTAACCATCGCGTCTAAAGCTGGCGACGAAGGTAAACTGTTCGGTTCCATCGGTACTCGCGACATCGCTGACGCTGTAACTGCAGCTGGCGTTGAAGTAGCTAAGAGCGAAGTTCGTCTGCCGAACGGCGTTCTGCGTACCACTGGTGAGCACGAAGTGAGCTTCCAGGTTCACAGCGAAGTGTTTGCTAAGCTGACTGTAAACGTAGTTGCAGAATAAGTTTTTATTCTGATTACCGCGTAAAAGCGCCGGCCTTGTGTCGGCGTTTTGCTTTTCTGTTCCCTCCGCTTTTCGCTCTGGCTATTCTTTATCCTTTTCGGGATAATCATAAAAATAAAACATTATTTTAAAATGGTGATGGAATGGAACCAACGCACCAACCTCTGTTTGCGCGTAAAAATGTTGTCTACCTGAGCGCAGCGTTCTGCTGCCTGCTGTGGGGGAGCGCCTATCCGGCGATCAAAAGCGGATATGAGATCTTCCAGATTGCCACGGATGACATTCCTTCAAAAATTGTCTTTGCCGGCTATCGCTTCCTGTTTGCTGGATTATTGCTGCTATTGCTGGCGGTGGCGCAGCGTAAACCGATTGGCCGGTTAAGCCCGCGTCAGTACGGTCAGCTCACGCTGTTGGGACTGACGCAAACCTCGCTGCAATACATCTTCTTCTATATTGGCCTGGCGTTCACGACGGGGGTGAAAGGGTCGATCATGAACGCGACCGGCACCTTCTTCAGCGTGCTGCTGGCCCATTTTATCTATCAGAACGACAAGCTGAGCTACAACAAAGTGCTGGGCTGTATCCTGGGTTTTACCGGCGTAATGGTGGTGAACTTTAGCAGCGGACTGGATTTTAACTTCAGCCTGTTAGGGGACGGTTCAGTGGTGATGGCGGCCTTTATTCTTTCTGCCGCCACGTTATACGGTAAACGCATTTCTCAGACGGTAGACCCGACGGTAATGACAGGATATCAGTTGGGTGTCGGCGGTCTGGCGCTGGTTATCGGCGGCTACGCTTTTGGCGGCACGCTGACCGTACACGGCGCGTCTTCAGTGGCGATTCTGGGCTACCTGACGTTACTCTCTTCGGTCGCTTTTGCGTTGTGGAGTATTCTGCTCAAGCATAACCGCGTGGGGATGATTGCGCCGTTTAACTTCCTGATCCCGGTTTCGGGGGCGGTTCTGTCGGCGATATTCCTCGGCGAAAACATTCTCGAATGGAAATATGCGTTGGCGCTGGTGCTAGTCTGTTCCGGGATCTGGTGGGTGAACAAGGTGAAGCGCTGACGCTTCACCTTGATGTCTGATGCGCTGTGTTTATCAGGTCTACAGGTGTGCCGGTTAACGGGCGCGAATAAAACTGCCGTTAGGTTGTCGAGTAAACAGTACCTGCTGACCATTACCGGTATCAATGGTTAATCCCGTTACCACGCCGTTGGCATTCTGCCTGATTTGTACCATCTGGCCGTCTTTCAGGTTGCTCAGCGGTTTTCCGGCACCTTCAACCTGCGCCATTGCGTATACATCGGTTGGCGGGAGGTTATGGTCACGGAATACCTGCGCCAGCGTTTTGCCCGAGTCTACGCGATAGGAGCGCCACTGCTGCTGAATTCCACTATCCTGTTGGAAAGGTTGCGTCGGCGGCTGAGATTGCTGAGCCTGCGGCTGTGCGTCTGGTTCTCCTTCCTGGATTGGCTCTGGGGCAAGCGGAGCGACCTGGCCCGGATCGTTTTGCGGGGCGACCAACTGTGCCTGCAGTTGAGCTTCGGTCGGTGGCTGCGACTGTGACTGTAAATCCAGCTGGGCAGTACGCGTAACCACAGGGGCATCGCTGGTGTCACTGGAGGGCAGCAGGAAGCCTATCACCAGCACGATAGCAGCAATTATAATGCCGCGTCGGTGCATAGGCGGTAGCGGATCCATAATGCGAAAATTGTCCGGTGCATGCCAGATTTTCGCCAGGGTTGGTTTTAATTCAAAGCGCCCGGGCATGGCTTTCCTCCTGCTCCGCGTCTCGTTCCTCGATCATAGAGTATAGATGGCTAATGCTATGATGTTCGTCATATTACCCGCTTTCGTGACGTCAACGCGGGGTATTCCTATTGTTTATGTTTCCTCGCGATTTGTCATCTGTTCCCGAGACAAAGTTTTACCGGATGCGGCATGGCTGATATGCTGCCCGCTACTTTACATCCGATGAAAGGAAATATGATGGCTAACCCGACTTTTGACACTATCGAAGCGCAAGCAAGCTACGGCATTGGTTTGCAGGTAGGACAACAGCTGAGTGAATCCGGACTGGAAGGACTGTTGCCTGAAGCGCTGGTAGCGGGTATCGCTGACGCGCTGGAAGGTAAGCACCCGGCAGTGCCGGTTGATGTTGTGCATCGCGCACTGCGTGAAATCCACGAACGCGCTGATGCAGTTCGTCGCGAGCGTTTCCAGGCTATGGCGGCTGATGGCGTCAAATATCTGGAAGAAAACCGTGAGAAAGACGGTGTGAACAGCACTGAATCTGGTTTGCAGTTCCGTGTTCTGACTCAGGGCGAAGGTGCTATTCCAGCGCGTACTGACCGCGTTCGCGTGCACTACACCGGTAAACTGATCGACGGTACCGTGTTTGACAGCTCTGTCGCACGCGGCGAACCGGCTGAATTCCCGGTTAACGGCGTGATCCCAGGCTGGATTGAAGCGCTGACCCTGATGCCGGTAGGTTCCAAATGGGAACTGACTATTCCTCAGGAACTGGCTTACGGCGAGCGTGGCGCTGGCGCGTCCATTCCTCCGTTCAGCACGCTGGTGTTCGACGTTGAGCTGCTTGAGATCCTGTAAGCAGTGACTTCTGTTCCCTCCGAGGCCGGGGGGAACAAAAAAATAGCGTGAAAAGCTATAGTTACGTGGTTGTCGATATTTTATTTTGCAAATGCCTCGTTAGCGTGTATTTTTGTGAGCTGATTCGCGCTATCAGAGTGATATGACACTCACTTTAAACATTAAATTAACATTATATCTAAATCTTAGTATTCATCCCGCCAATTCTTACCTAATATCGATGAGTCCTGATAATCAGGAACGTCGTATCATAGACACACTAAAGGCCGTAGAGCCTGAACAACACAGACAGGTACAGGAAGAAAAAACATGGTAGATCAGGTAAAAGTCGACGCCGCTGAAGAGGCTTCGTCTGAACAGTCGCTACGGCGCAATCTCACAAACCGTCATATTCAACTTATTGCCATTGGTGGTGCTATTGGTACCGGCCTGTTTATGGGCTCTGGTAAAACCATCAGCCTCGCCGGACCGTCGATCATCTTTGTGTATATGATTATCGGTTTTATGCTGTTTTTCGTGATGCGTGCAATGGGTGAATTGCTGCTCTCGAATCTGGAGTACAAATCTTTTAGTGATTTCGCCTCTGATCTGCTCGGGCCATGGGCCGGGTATTTTACCGGCTGGACTTACTGGTTCTGCTGGGTTGTTACCGGGATGGCAGACGTTGTCGCCATTACGGCGTATGCGCAATTCTGGTTCCCCGAACTTTCAGACTGGGTCGCCTCGCTGGCGGTGATCGTGCTGCTGCTGAGCCTCAACCTTGCCACTGTAAAAATGTTCGGTGAGATGGAGTTCTGGTTTGCGATGATCAAAATCGTCGCCATCATCGGCCTGATTGTCGTTGGTCTGGTGATGGTGCTGACGCACTTCCAGTCGCCAACCGGCGTTCAGGCATCGTTCACGCATCTGTGGAATGATGGTGGCTGGTTCCCGAAAGGTCTGAGCGGCTTCTTTGCTGGCTTCCAGATAGCCGTGTTCGCGTTTGTGGGTATTGAGCTGGTGGGAACGACCGCTGCAGAAACCAAGGACCCAGAGAAATCTCTGCCGCGCGCCATTAACTCGATTCCGATCCGTATCATCATGTTCTACGTTTTTGCGCTGATCGTGATTATGTCCGTAACACCGTGGAGCTCGGTAGTGCCAACCAAGAGCCCATTCGTTGAACTGTTTGTGCTGGTCGGTCTGCCTGCCGCGGCGAGCCTGATCAACTTTGTGGTGCTGACTTCAGCAGCCTCTTCCGCAAACAGTGGCGTGTTCTCTACCAGCCGTATGCTGTTCGGCCTGGCACAGGAAGGCGTAGCGCCTAAAGCGTTTGCCAAACTGTCTAAACGCGCAGTTCCGGCGAAAGGTTTAACCTTTTCCTGTATCTGTCTGCTGGGCGGCGTGGTGATGCTTTACGTGAACCCGAGCGTGATTGGCGCGTTCACCATGATCACTACCGTGTCGGCGATTCTGTTCATGTTCGTCTGGACCATCATTCTTTGCTCGTACCTGGTGTACCGCAAGCAGCGTCCGCACCTGCATGAAAAATCAATCTACAAGATGCCGCTAGGCAAGCTGATGTGCTGGGTATGTATGGCGTTCTTCGTCTTCGTACTGGTACTGCTGACGCTGGAAGATGATACCCGCCAGGCGCTGATCGTGACGCCGCTGTGGTTCATCGCGCTGGGTCTGGGTTGGTTGTTTATCGGTAAGAAACGTATGGCAGGTATGCGTTAATTTTAGTGCCCGGTAGCGCGATGCTTACCGGGCCTGAATTCCGTAGGCCGGATACGCGTTAGCGCTATCCGGCGATATCTTTACTCCCCGGCGAGAGCTCGCGGGAACAACACATTATTTTCCAGACTGATGTGTTCCATCAAGTCGTCGATCATCTCGTTAATGCCGTTATACATGGCTTTCCAGGTGGTGCAGGCTTCTGGCGGCGGCGTCACGTTATGGGTGATGTGTTTGATCACTTCGACCAGTTCACCGGCATCGTCATGTTCGCTTTCCATCACGCTGATTGGTCCCATCGCCTGGCTACCCATGCCCTGTTTGATCATCGGGAACAGGATCTGCTCTTCTTTCATCATGTGGCTGGACAGCTCTTCATGCAGCATGGTCAGGTTTTTCGCCAGACCGCGTGGTACGTTCGGTTTATCTGCGTGAACGCGTTCAACTTTCGTGGCCTGCAGAATCAGTTCCGGCAGCTGTTCGCGGTGTCTGTCGTGATAACGCACGATGATATGATCGATGATTTCAGCCAGTGCCACGGTACGCCAGTCTTTCTCCAGCGGCTGTTCAGCCAACTGCGCGAGCTGTGCCTCAATAACGTCTAAATCCAGCTCTTTACGCGCAGCAGCGCGTGCCAGCGTTTGCTTACCGCCGCAGCAGTAATCCATATCGTATTTACGAAACAGGGCTGAAGCGCGAGGAATAGAGAGCGCCAGTTCACCTAAAGGTTGATCGCGATAAGACATTGCCGTTACCTCATTCTCAATAATATAAGATGTATTTTAAATGCAACTTATGGAGAAGGATATAACCCTTTCGGGGTGGGGTGTTTTGTGATGAATGTCACGAAAATTTCTTGTTTCGTTAAGGTGCTGAATCTTATTAGAAAGGAGAGGGATGGCGAAAAAAGCCGCGCGACAGGATTAAATAAGCGCACGCCGCTGCCGATAGTTAGACCTCAGACAATACCTGCATAATAAAAGGCTACAGATGTTTAAACGAATCAAAGTGATAACCCTACTTATCACCGTGTTACTCGCCCTGGGCGCGATGCAGCTCATCTCCGCGGGCGTCTTTATTGGCGCGCTCAATAACGATAAGCAAAACTTTAACGTCTCTCAGCTTTCCAGCCAGAACGTGGCCGAGTTTACCGATGCGTGGATTAGCCTGAACCAGGCTCGCGTCACGCTCAACCGGGGCATGTTGCGTTTACAGGGAACGATGGCCAGCGAGATTAACGGCGGTCAGTTGAAGGAACTGGTGAACACGGCAAATCGCCTGTTGGCCGAATCGAAAGAGCATTACGATAAATACTACGCCCTGCCGGAAACGCCGGGGCTTGATGAACATCTGGCCGATCGACTGGAAGAGCAGTACGGCATCTATTCTGCGACGCTGGCTAAAATGAACGCGCTGCTGGCTGAAGGTAAGCTGGAAGAGATGTTCAAGCAGAATGCCGAGCAAAAGCAAACGGCCATGCAGGAAGTCTATCGGGAATGGCGTAGCGCGCAAACGGCGCTGGCCACTGCCGGGGTGCAGGACAATGAGAGTGATTACCAGAAGATAATCTGGCTGCTGTCCGCCGTGATGCTGATTGTCGTCACCGTGATTATCGCCAGCTGGCTGGCGATGCAGCGAGTGCTGCTCAAGCCTCTCCACGAAGTGATGGGGCATATTCGCCACATTGCTGCGGGTGATTTGACGCACAGCATCAACGCCGATGGCAGCAATGAGATGGCGCTGCTGGCAGTCAACGTTCGCGACATGCAGCAGGCGCTGGCGAACACAGTCAGCGTGGTGCGTGACGGGGCTGACACCATCTATACCGGCGCAGGTGAAATTGCCGCCGGCAGTAACGATCTCTCTTCACGTACCGAGCAGCAGGCCGCCTCTCTGGAAGAGACTGCTGCCAGCATGGAACAACTCACCGCTACCGTGAAACAGAACGCGGATAACGCGCGTCAGGCGACCAGTCTGGCAAAAAATGCCTCACAGACGGCGCAGAAAGGCGGAACCGTGGTTGATGGCGTAGTGCGTACGATGGATGAAATCGCCACCAGTTCCAGCAAAATCGCGCAAATTACCAATGTTATCGACGGCATTGCCTTCCAGACCAATATTCTGGCGCTGAACGCGGCAGTAGAAGCGGCGCGTGCGGGCGAGCAGGGGCGCGGGTTTGCCGTGGTCGCTGGCGAGGTCCGTACACTGGCACAGCGTAGCGCTCAGGCGGCGAAAGAGATTAAGGCGCTGATTGATGACTCGGGGAATCGGGTGAATGCCGGTACGGCGCTGGTGCATGAAGCGGGTGAAACGATGGCGGAAATTGTGAGCGCCGTGACCCGTGTGACCGACATCATGGGCGAGATAGCCTCGGCCTCTGATGAACAGAGCCGGGGTATCGATCAGGTAGGTCAGGCGGTTGCCGAGATGGATCGCGTGACGCAGCAAAACGCCTCGCTGGTGGAGGAGTCCGCTTCCGCCGCCGCCGCGCTCGAAGAGCAGGCAGCACGACTGAATCAGACCGTAGCGGTGTTTAAAGTTTAACGTCTACTCCGGCCTACAAAATAATATCTTGTAGGTCGGATTAGCGCAGCGCCGTCCGGGCCATTATGATTGTGGAACCACGACGACGCTTGGTTTCTGTGGTTTGGCTCTGACGGCTATCACCACCCCAACAATCAGCAGCGCAATGCCGCTTACCGTCAGCAGCGGCGGGAATTCCTGGCGCAGGATAAAGGTGTACACCAGGCCAGCCAGCGTTTCGAAGACAATCAGCGGGCCGAGGATCACCGTCGGCAATTTTTGGCTAGCGACGTTCCAGCACAGTGCGCCAACCCACGAACACAATACCGCAATCGCTATCATCAGGCCGATAAACACGCCCGGACGCGGGCCGAAGGGCAGGGCAAAGTCCGGCGTTTGCCCATTCAGCCACAGGCAGGCTGCAATATAACCGAGCAGAGAAACAGGCAACGTTACCAGTGCCTGGGCCGTCGCCCACATCATCGGGTGCTTATCTGGATTCTCGAGCAGCCAGCGGGCATTACGCAGCGCATACCACGCCCAACACACTACCGAGATCAGCGCCAGCGCGATTCCAGAACCATAACGCCAGCCGCTAAAGTCGGGTAAGCCTTGATTCAGCTCCGAGATATTCACGCACAGCAGACCGATACCAATCAGCACCAGCGCAGGCGACAGACGCCACCATGATAATTTGCCGTCGCGCTGGCTGTAGAGCAGGTTAGCGAAGACCGGGATCACAACCGGCAATGTACCAATAATCATCGTTGAAACCGGCGCGCCAGTGCGCTGGATGGCGCTTGCCAGGCAAACGTAATAAATCAGATTACCCATCATCGTTAGCGCCAGCGCAGTGACCCAGTCTTTACGCGTCAACTGACGCAAGCGCACACGCCCCAGCCAGGCAATCGGCAACGCTATTAGCCCCAGCGCCAGATAGCGCCCCATCGACTGCAATACCGCCGGATATTCCGGTACGATCAGCGGCCCAACAAAAATTAATCCCCACATTAGCCCAGCCAGCAGGGCATACAACACGCCGCTAATCATTTTTGACATCCACATCGCTTAACAATAAGTCGAGTGTAGGCAGGAAAAATGCAGCCGTATTGTATGAGATTGCTGTTCAACGCCGGACGACTTGTTTCTGATAACGTACCGGCGTAATACCGTAGCGATGGGTAAACGCGCGGGTGAGATGCGACTGGTCGGTGAGGCCGGTTGCGGCGGCGACCTCCGCGGCGGGCATTCCGTGAGTGAGAAAACCTTTGGCTCGCCACAGGCGGATCGCCATCAGCATCTGGTGCGGCGTGACGTGGAAATGAGATTTAAACTGGCGCTGAAAATGCCAGGGGCTCAGCGCTGCAACCCGCGCCAGTTCGTCGAGCGTGACCGGGTGCATATAATTATCGTGCAAATACTCGCGTACCCGCTCAAAGCGATGCGATCCCTCCGGTAATACCGGCGCATGGCGGGCCAGCGGCTGGAACGTGTCGATCAGATCGAGTAATAGCCCTTTTTGCGCCAGCGGATCCTCAGTGTTCCACAGGCCATGGATCAGCGAGCAGATCTGGCGCGAGCGTAGCGGATCGTGACGCGTTACGTCATGAAACCACCAGTGGCGGATCCCGGTGACTTCTTCCAGAAGCTCGGGCTCAAGATAGATCATCCGATAGCGCCAGCCGTCGGCGGTTTCCGCTTCGCCGGTATGTAGCTCATCGGGATTCATGGTGACGACGGAATGGGCGGGGGCCACGTACTGCGTGCCGCGATAGCGAAAACGTTCGGCTCCGGCTTCTATCGCGCCAATACCAAACGCTTCATGGGTGTGGGGTTCAAAGGCGTAACGCGAGATATGCGCATGATACAGCTCAACGCCCGGCACCTGTGCCAGATGGCGAAAGCGGGCGCTGTCTTTCTCATCAATAAACTGCTCAGGTACACCTTGCACGTCTTCTCTCCCCACGCATCATCATGTCATTATCAGAGAGGACGCGCGGGGATGCCACCACAATTAACTAATTTTTAACACTTACACGATGCCTTTGACGCTGTCTGCCAGCGACGTGGTTGGGCGACCAATCAGTTTGCTCAGCGTATGGCTGTCGTCGAAGAGGCCACCTTTAGAGGCACCAACGTCTGAGTCAGCCAGCATGTCCGCCAGTCCGGCAGGCAGACCAACACCTTTCAGCGCGGCGGCAAAATCAGCTTCGCTCAGATTTTGATACACCACTTTTTTACCGCTCTGTTTTGCCAGTTCGGCCGCCAGCTGGCTCAGGGTCCAGCCTGCGTCGCCCGCCAGTTCATAGATTTTACCGGCATGACCGTCTTCACTGATGACGCGCGCAGCGGCAGCGGCATAGTCGGCACGGGTCGCCGAGGCGATTTTGCCTTCTCCCGCCGCCCCAATAAACACGCCGTGTTCCAGCGCGGCTGGTGCGCTGGCGAGATAGTTTTCGGTGTACCAACCGTTACGCAGCAGCGCGTACGCGATACCGGATTCAGCCAGCATCTTCTCGGTTGCGACATGCTCATCAGCCAGCCCCAGCGGGGAGCGATCGGCGTGCAGCAGGCTGGTGTAGGCGATAAATTTCACGTGGGCCGCTTTCGCCGCGTTAATCACGTTGCGATGCTGCGGGGCACGTTGTCCCACTTCGCTGGAGGAGATTAGCAGTAACTTGTCTATCCCCTGTAAGGCCGTGGTAAAGGCAGCTTCATCGCTGTAATCCGCCTGACGAACGGTAATGCCCTGCTGGCTAAGCGCCGTCGCTTTAGCAGGATTACGCACAATAGCCACAATCTGGCTGGCAGGAACGGTTTTCAGTAGCGTTTCAATAACGTGTTGGCCCAGTTGGCCAGTGGCACCAGTAATCGCGATCATAGGATAACTCCTTTGGTATTGGTCTTGTGTTTAATCACATTAACACCTAAACTTACTTTTAGTAAGTACGTACAAAAAGGTTAGTATGAAAATGACAGCTTTGACGCTCTCCCAGCAATTACGTGATGGCAACTTGTTTGCCGAGCAGTGTCCCTCCCGCGAGGTGTTAAAACACGTCACCAGCCGCTGGGGTGTATTGATTCTGGTGGCGCTGCGCGACGGTACGCACCGTTTCAGCGATTTGCGCCGTAAGATGGGCGGCGTCAGTGAAAAAATGCTGGCGCAATCCCTGCAGGCGTTAGAACAGGACGGGTTTATCAATCGGGTGTCATATCCGGTGGTACCGCCGCATGTGGAGTATAGCCTGACACCGTTGGGTGAGCAGGTGAGCGAAAAAGTCGCAGCGCTGGCGGACTGGATAGAGGTGAATTTGCCGCAGGTTTTGGCAAATCATACCGTTAAGAACGTAGACGTCCCGGCATCAGCGTAAACGACCCGGTCGGACTTGCCGGATGGCGCAGTGCCACCCGGCGTGGTCTTACTTACTCAAATCCAACTGATAAATGGCGAAGCCGATGTCATCGGTAGCGACTTTCTTCAGTGGATACTGGCCTTTCTCTTTGATAAACGTAGCGGCTTTATCAGACGGTGATGTTTCAAAGCGAATATCCAGTTGTGTCTCGCTGTGAATCGGCGCCAGACGCCAGTTGTTATCTGCCGCTGGATGAATTTCGCCTGCGCTCTTTGTCTGGGAACCTATCCATGCTGCCAGCACCGAGCGGTTTTCATCTGGTGATGCAAACGCGATGTGGCTGTCGCCGGTCCCGGCAAACTTACCGCCGTAGGCGCGGTAGTTGTTGGTCGCGACGAGGAAGGTTGCGTTCGGATCGATCGGTTTGCCGTTAAAGGTCAGATTTTTAATACGCTCCGCTTGCGGGTTAATCGTCTGGCATTCACCGTCATAGCGAGCGGGTTGTGAAACATCAATCTGATAATTCACGCCGTCAATCACGTCGAAGTTATAGGTACGGAAGCCATCCCAGTTAATTAACGACTGTGGTTTGCTGCTGTGGATATCAATCTGATTAAACTGCCCGGCGGAACATTCCAGCCACTCTTTCACCTCTTTACCGCTGGCTTTCACCACGACCAGGGTATTGGGATAGAGATACAAATCAGCGGCGTTACGGAAGGTAAGCTGACCTTTTTCGACTTCGACAAAGCTGGCCGGATCGTTCTTGCGTCCACCGACTTTAAACGGTGCAGCGGCGGAAAGTACCGGTAGTTTCGCCAGGTCCGGATCGCCCTGGATAAAATGTTCCACATAGGCTTTCTGCGCATTATTCACCACCTGCACGGTCGGGTCGTCCTGAACCAGCGCCAGATAGCTGTACATGTTGTCGGCAGATTTACCGATTGGTTTGCTGACAAATTCACGCGTGGCATCGTGATCGGCTTTTAGGATCTCAACGATTTTTTGGTCTTCGCCAGCCAGTGATTTTTTGGCCGCGGCGTCATAAATCGGGCGCGCCTGCGCTTTCCCCTGCGTAACCTGCCATTTACCGCTGTCGTTCTTCAGCACTAAATCCACCACGCCCAGGTGATCGCCCCACATGCCCGGCATCACCGCAGGAACGCCATTGAGCGTGCCTGTTGTGATATCTGCGCCTTTGATGTTGGCAAAGTCTTTCCCCGGGAAAACGGCGTGAGCGTGACCAAACATAATGGCATCCACGCCCGGAACTTCACTGAGGTAGTAAACGGAGTTTTCCGCCATCGCCTGGTATGGGTCGGCAGAAAGCCCGGAGTGAGCAACCACCACCACGACATCGGCACCTTTGGCTCGCATTTCCGGCACGTATTTACGTGCGGTTTCCGTAATGTCATTCACCGTCACTTTGCCGCTGAGGTTGGCTTTATCCCAGGTCATGATCTGTGGCGGCACAAACCCAATATAGCCAATTTTCAGCGTCTGCTTGTTTCCTTCCTGATCGACAACCTCAGTCTCTTTGATCAGATAAGGAGTAAACAGCGGCTTTTTGGTCTTAACGTCGATGATATTGGCGTTAACGTAAGGGAACTTCGCCCCGGCTAGCGCGTTGTGCAGATACTCAAGACCGTAGTTAAATTCATGGTTGCCAAGGTTACCCACGGCGTAATCCAGCGTATTCAGTGCCTTATATACCGGATGCGTTTCGCCCGCTTTCAGCCCCTTGGCCGCCATATAATCCCCGAGCGGGCTGCCCTGAATCAGATCACCGTTATCAACCAGCACGCTGTTTTTGACTTCACCACGTGCTGCGTTGATCAGGCTTGCCGTACGAACCAGGCCAAATTTTTCAGTCGGCGTATCTTTGTAATAATCGAAATCCATCATATTGCTATGTAAATCAGTGGTTTCCATTATACGCAGATCGACGGTCGCGGCATTGACGCTGGCTGCAATCAGCGTGGCCAGAAACGTTGCACTAAACTTAATCATCAGGGGCATCCTTTTAAGATCTAAGCCACAAAAGAAAATGTATATAAATCTTCTTGCTTACAGAACTGTGAATCATGACATGAATATAGCGTTTAAAACCGCAGACGCTATCACAGTTGGCGGATCCTTTGGCGATCGGGTATAAGTAAAACAACGAGTTAACACCACGACAGAAACGAGGTGGAGAATGTTAGAACATGTATGCCAGCTTGCACGGAATGCGGGCGATGCCATTATGCAGGTCTACGATGGAATCAAACCGATGGAGATTACCAGCAAGCAGGACGATTCTCCGGTCACGGCGGCGGATATCGCCGCGCATACGGTGATCCTCGAAGGATTACTGGCGCTGACGCCGGATATTCCGGTCCTGTCTGAAGAAGCGCCTCCTGGCTGGGATGTTCGCCAGCACTGGCAGCGCTACTGGCTGGTAGACCCGCTGGACGGTACCAAAGAGTTCATTAAGCGTAACGGTGAATTCACCGTCAATATTGCGCTTATCGAGCAAGGAAAGCCGGTACTGGGCGTGGTTTACGCGCCGGTGATGAAAGTGATGTACAGCGCGGCAGAAGGTAAAGCGTGGAAAGAAGAGTGCGGCGTGCGCAAACAAATCCATGTTCGTGACGCGCGCCCGCCGTTGGTGGTGATTAGCCGCTCGCATGCTGACAATGAGTTAAAAGAGTATCTGCAACAGTTGGGTGAGCACCAGACCACGTCGATTGGCTCATCGCTGAAGTTCTGCCTGGTGGCGGAAGGGCAGGCGCAGCTGTACCCACGTTTTGGGCCAACTAACGTATGGGACACCGCCGCTGGCCACGCTGTTGCTGCTGCAGCCGGGGCGCACGTTCACGACTGGCAGGGGAAATCTCTGGATTACACCCCACGTGAATCATTCCTCAACCCCGGCTTCCGCGTTGCTATTTACTGAGTAATTTGTGCAGCAGGGCAATAACCTGCTGCACCTCTTCCTGCGTCAACGCACCATCTTTTGCCCACTGAACGCGTCCGTCCTTATCAAGTACGGCGATAGCGGAGCTCTCTTCATCCAGTTGCCAGGCTTTACGCGCAATGCCATTGCTGTCGACAATAAATTGTGACCACGGGTAGAGCTTCTTATTGCTCTCCAGACTGCTGCGCACAAACATACCGGAGCCAGGAATAGCGTCATCGGTGTTGACGATCGTGGTGGTCTGGTATTTGTCGTGCGGCAGGTTGGCCGCTTTGATTGCCTCGATCAGCGTAGCATTTTTCTCTTTGGCGGAGGTGCGTCCGGCAATGTGTTGCACAATTCGCACTTTCCCTGGCAGCTGCGCGCTATTCCAGCTTTTGTAGCTAAACTTATCGTTATCGAGAATCAGTTCGCCACGATCGGCGATCCCCACCGGCGGTACGCGCTGGTTAGTCTCAAACGAATGCGCACAGGCAATCATCGGCAGCAGCAGGCACGACAGCGCCAGCAGTTTTTGTAAGGTCATAGGTTTTCCTTCTTTCTTTATTTTGCAGGTGATCCGACCACTTGGGTCTGGAATTTAATCATATGTGCGATTGATGCTTTTTCCCGCAAGCGCGATGCCAGTTTGCGGACGGGCGCACAAATCCTGCGAAAAATGAAGGCTTATACTGAAGACAGCGAAGCGTTGAAAAGATAATTCTGAATATTTGTAACCTGAAGGTAAATAAACTTATACACGCTGGAAACATGAGCGAGATAGTCTATAGTCATAGGGCATTAAAATTTGCGCCTGAGGATTGTCGGACCGATTGTGGTACCGCAAAGGCGTAATGCTCAGCAGGAGACAACAATGAAAATTTTCCAACGATACAACCCGCTGCAGGTGGCGAAGTACGTGAAGATCCTGTTTCGTGGACGGTTATATATCAAGGATGTAGGCGCTTTTGAATTTGATAAGGGTAAGATTCTTATCCCAAAAGTGAAGGACAAACTGCATTTTTCCGTGATGTCCGAAGTTAACCGTCAGGTCTTGCGTCTGCAAACTGAGATGGCTTGATCAAAGTGCTATGCGGTAGTTAAAAAAACGGCTCCTGAATGGGAGCCGTTGATGTTTCTGCAGGACGTTAAGACGCCTTTACCTCTTCTTTTGCATCCGGCAGTTTCGGTACCAGTACGGTAGGTTTACTGTCCAGACGCGTCACCAGCAGCTGATCGATCTTGTAGTTATCGATATCCACCACTTCAAATTTGTAGCCTGAATACTTCACCGAGTCGGTGCGTTTCGGGATTTTACGCAGCATGAACATCATAAAGCCGCCGATGGTTTCATAGTTGCCGGACTGCGGGAACTCATCGATATCCAGGACGCGCATAACGTCATCAATCGGCGTACCGCCATCGACTAACCATGAGTTTTCATCGCGCGCCACGATCTGCTCTTCCAGACCCTGACCGACTAAATCGCCCATCAGCGTAGTCATAACGTCGTTGAGCGTGATAATCCCCACCACCAGTGCGTACTCGTTCATGATGACGGCAAAGTCTTCGCCTGCGGTTTTGAAGCTTTCCAGCGCTTCAGAGAGCGTCAGCGTATCCGGCACAATCAGCGTATTGCGGATCTGTACGCCACTGTTCAGCGCCATGCTTTGGTTCGCCAGTACGCGGTTGAGGAGATCCTTTGAATCGACATAGCCAATGATGTGGTCGATATCTTCGTTACACACCAGGAATTTGGAGTGTGGGTGTTCCGCCACCTTGTTCTTCAGGCTTTGCTCATCTTCGTGGAGATCGAACCAGATAATATTCTCGCGCGAGGTCATGGAAGACGGTACGGTACGGGATTCCAGTTCGAACACATTTTCAATCAGCTCATGTTCCTGCTTACGCAGAACCCCTGCTAACGCACCCGCTTCGACCACGGCGTAAATATCGTCCGAGGTGATGTCGTCTTTACGCACCATCGGGATCTTAAACAGACGGAAGATGTTATTTGCCAGACCGTTAAAGAACCACACCAGCGGGCGGAAGACGAGCAGGCAGAAGCGCATCGGGTTGATGATACGCAAAGCCACAGCTTCTGGCGCAATCATACCGATGCGTTTCGGAGTTAAATCCGCGAACAGGATGAACAGGCCAGTAACCAGCGAGAACGACAGAATAAAGCTTAACTGTTCGGACAGCTCTGGAGTGAAGTACTTCGAGAAAAGGCTGTAAAACGCCGGGGAGAATGCCGCATCACCGACAATACCACCGAGAATAGCGACCGCGTTAAGTCCAATTTGCACGACGGTAAAAAACATGCCGGGGTTTTCCTGCATCTTCAAAACACGTTGTGCGTTTACGTTGCCTTCATCGGCAAGCAGTTTAAGTTTTATTTTGCGTGATGCAGCAAGCGAGATCTCGGATATCGAGAAAAACGCACTCACGGCGATCAGGCAGAGAATGACTAAAATACTGTTTAACATATCTTATCCGACCGTTAAGGCCAGATCCTCGGAAGGGATAAATTGATAAATCCGTGTGAAATACACATTGAAAACCGGTCCGAAGGGAGTGGACCGGCAATTTCAGGAGCTAGTATAGCGTAAGGTACTGTAAAGCCGCCAGAGGGTGGCGATTATCCTTGTGGCGGTAGACAAACGCCAATCCCGCCAATGCCACAGTACCCATAAGGATTTTTATGCAGATACTGCTGGTGGTCGTCCTCGGCATAGTAAAACGGGGTTGCGGTAGTGATTTCCGTTGTAATGGTGCGCTCGTCGCCAGCGGCGGTCATTGCTGCCTGAAAACGCTCAAGGCTTGCCCGTGCCGCGACGGTTTGCTCCGGCGTTAACGGGTAAATGGCGGAGCGATACTGCGTCCCCTGGTCGTTTCCCTGACGCATGCCCTGCGCCGGGTCGTGATTTTCCCAGAACACCTGCAGCAGTTGCTCGTAGCTGATAACATGCGGATCATAGACGACGCGTACCGCTTCGGCGTGTCCGGTATCGCCGGAACACACTTCCCGATAGGTTGGGTTAGGGGTGTAGCCGCCGGTATATCCAGCCGCCGTGCTGTATACCCCGGGTAATGACCAGAATAAACGTTCAACGCCCCAGAAACATCCCATGGCGAAAAAGGCTATCTCCATACCGTCGGGCACGTTGGTCATCGAATGTTGGTTAACCGCATGCAGCGTTGCCACTGGCATCGGGGTGTTGCGTCCAGGTAGGGCATCTGCTTGAGTAACAAGATGCTTTCTATCAAATAAACTCATGGCCGTTCTCCCGAAATCAGTCATTTGGGTTAAGGTTGTAACGAGACGCGTCTTTGCCCACAATAAACGGCGTGAATACGTCTAGAGTTAAACATAAGAAATATTTGGGTTGTCGTCTGTTTTTCAACTCTTATTGTTGATTTTTTGTTAAGCCGAGGAACGGCATAGTATTTTTTTCCAGGGGTGGGAAAAAAGGATATTCAGGAGAAAATGTGCCACATATCCGTCAGTTATGTTGGGTGGGATTACTGTGCTTAAGTGGCTCCGCCGCCGCAGCGAATGTTCGCTTACAGGTCGAGGGATTATCAGGACCGCTGGAGAAAAACGTCCGTGCGCAGCTATCCACGATTCAAAGTGATGAAGTCACTCCAGACCGACGCTTTCGTGCGCGCGTTGATGATGCCATCCGCGAAGGGCTAAAAGCGCTGGGCTACTTTGAGCCCACCATTGATTTTGAGCTGCGTCCGCCGCCGGCGAAAGGACGCCAGGTGTTGATTGCCAAAGTGACCCCTGGTGAGCCGGTGCTGATTGGCGGCACCGAAGTGATTCTGCGCGGTGGCGCACGTACGGATAAAGATTACCTGGATCTGCTGAAAACGCGACCGGCAATCGGCACCGTGCTGAATCAGGGGGACTATGATAACTTCAAAAAATCACTCACCAGCGTAGCGCTGCGCAAAGGCTATTTCGACAGTGAATTTAATAAAAGCCAGCTTGGGATAGCGCTCGAACGCCGCCAGGCATTCTGGGATATCGATTACAACAGCGGTGAACGCTATCGCTTTGGCCATGTCACTTTTGAAGGCTCGCAAATTCGCGATGAGTACCTGCAAAATTTGGTGCCCTTTAAAGAGGGTGAAGAGTACGAGTCGAAAGATCTGGGCGAACTGAACCGTCGTCTGTCGGCGACCGGATGGTTTAATTCCGTGGTCGTCGCACCGGAATTTGATAAAGCCCGTGAAACCAAAGTGCTGCCGCTGAAAGGCGTGGTGTCGCCGCGAACTGAAAATACCATCGAAACCGGGGTCGGTTACTCAACTGACGTCGGTCCACGGGTGAAGACCTCGTGGAAAAAGCCGTGGATGAACTCCTATGGCCACAGCCTGACCACCAGCGCCAGCATCTCTGCGCCAGAGCAGGTTCTTGATTTCAGTTATAAAATGCCGCTATTAAAGAACCCGCTGGAGCAGTATTACCTGGTGCAGGGGGGCTTTAAGCGTACCGATTTAAACGATACCGAGCAGGACTCCACTACGCTTGCGGTTTCCCGCTACTGGGATCTCTCCAGCGGCTGGCAGCGCGCGATTAACCTGCGCTGGAGCCTCGACCACTTTACCCAGGGTAACGTCACTAACACCACCATGCTGCTCTATCCGGGCGTGATGATCAGTCGGACGCGCTCGCGCGGCGGTCTGATGCCAGTCTGGGGCGACTCCCAACGTTATTCCATCGATTACTCCAACACGGCCTGGGGTTCAGACGTTGATTTCTCCGTCTTCCAGGCGCAAAACGTCTGGATCCGCACGCTGTACGATCGTCATCGCTTTGTAATGCGCGGCAACCTCGGCTGGATCGAAACCGGGGACTTCGACAAAGTACCGCCGGATCTGCGTTTCTTCGCCGGGGGCGATCGCAGCATTCGCGGCTACAAATACAAATCTATTTCGCCTGAAGGCAGCGACGGCAAGCTGAAAGGGGCCTCGAAGCTGGCGACCGGCTCGCTGGAATATCAGTACAACGTGACCGGAAAATGGTGGGGCGCGATGTTTGTCGATAGCGGCGAAGCGGTCAGCGATATCCGCAGAAGCGATTTCAAAACCGGTGCCGGGGTCGGCGTACGCTGGCAATCGCCAGTGGGACCCATCAAGCTCGACTTTGCTGTCCCTGTGGGCGACAAAGATGAACATGGTTTACAGTTTTACATCGGTCTGGGGCCTGAATTATGAGTTTATGGAAGAAGATAAGCCTCGGCGTGCTGATTTTTATCCTGCTGTTGTTAGGCACGGTGGCGTTCCTCGTCGGCACCACTTCGGGCCTGCATCTGATCTTCAAAGCGGCGAATCGTTGGGTTCCGGGGCTGGAGATTGGTCAGGTCACCGGCGGCTGGCGGGATTTATCGCTCAAAAATATTCGTTATGACCAACCTGGCGTGGCGGTGAATGCTGGCGAAGTGCATCTGGCCGTGGGGCTTAACTGCCTGTGGGACAGCAGCCTGTGCGTCAACGATCTGTCGCTGAAAAATATCAACGTGGCGATCGACAGCAAAAAGATGCCGCCATCAGCGCCGGTTGAAGAGGAAGAGAGCGGTCCGCTTAACCTTTCCACACCTTACCCAATCACGCTTTCGCGCGTGGCGCTGAACAACATCAATATCAAAATCGATGACACCACGGTTTCGGTGCTGGAATTTACCTCCGGCCTGAACTGGCAAGAAAAAACGCTAACCCTGAAGCCAACGTCATTACAGGGGCTGCTGATTGCCCTGCCTAAAGTGGCGGAAGTGGCGCAGGAAGAGGTTGTCGAACCAAAGATTCAAAATCCGCAACCGGATGAAAAACCGCTCGGCGAAACGCTAAAAGATCTGTTCTCAAAGCCGGTGCTGCCGGAAATGACCGATATCCATCTGCCGCTCAATCTCAACATTGAAGCGTTTCGCGGCGAGCAGTTGCGCGTGACCGGGGATACGGATTTAACGGTACATAACATGCTGCTGAAAGTGAGCAGCATTGACGGCAACATGAAACTCGATGCACTGGATATCGACTCGAATCAGGGGACGGTAAAAGCCAGCGGCACGGCGCAACTGACCGACACGTGGCCGGTCGATATTACGTTAAACAGCACGCTCAACGTGGACCCGTTAAAAGGCGAAAAGGTGAAGCTGAAGGTCGGCGGAGCGCTGCGTGAACAGCTGGAAGTCGGCGTAAATCTGTCTGGTCCGGTGGATATGGACCTGCGGGCGCAGGCGCGTCTGGCGGAAGCCGGATTGCCGCTCAACCTTGAGGTGGTGAGTAAGCAGGTTTACTGGCCGTTTACCGGCGACAAGCAGTTCCAGGCTGATGACATCAAGCTCAAACTGACCGGTAAGATGACCGACTATACGCTGTCGATGCGTACCGCTGTGAAAGGTCAGGATATTCCTCCGGCTACCATCACGCTGGACGCCAAAGGCAACGAACAGCAGATCAATCTCGACAAACTCAGCGTTGCGGCGCTGGAAGGGAAAACTGAGCTGAAAGCGCTGGTGGACTGGCAGCAGGCGATCAGCTGGCGCGGGGAGCTAACGCTGGATGGCATCAACACGGCGAAAGCGATCCCGGAGTGGCCATCAAAACTGAATGGCCTTGTGAAAACTCGCGGCAGTCTGTACGGCGGAAGCTGGCAGATGGAGGTGCCCGAGCTGAAGCTGACCGGCAACGTGAAGCAGAACAAGGTTAATGTGCACGGCTCGCTGAAGGGTAACAGCTACCTGCAGTGGACGATCCCGGGCCTGCATCTGGAACTGGGACGCAACAGCGCCGATGTGAAAGGGGAACTGGGGGTCAAAGACCTCAATCTCGACGCGACGATTGATGCCCCGAGCCTGGATAACGCGCTGCCGGGACTGGGCGGTACGGCGAAAGGGCTGGTAAAAGTTCGCGGTACGGTTGAAGCGCCACAGCTGCTGGCGGATATCACCGCCCGGGGGCTGCGCTGGCAGGAGCTGTCCGTCGCTCAGGTGCGCGTCGAAGGCGACGTGAAATCGGCAGAGCAAATCGCTGGTAATCTCAACGTTCGCGTAGAGCGGATTGTACAGCCTGACGTGAATATTGGCCTGATGACGCTCAATGCCAAAGGTAGCGAAAAGCAGCATGAGCTGCAGTTGCGCATTCAGGGGGAACCGGTCTCCGGGCAGCTCTCCCTGGCAGGTAGCTTTGATCGCCAAGAGCAGCGCTGGAAAGGTGCGTTAAGCGATACCCGCTTCCAGACGCCGGTCGGACCGTGGTCCCTTAACCGCCCTGTCGCGCTGGATTATCGCAATCAGGAACAGAAAATCAGCATTGGGCCGCACTGCTGGAACAACCCGAATGCGGAACTGTGCGTACCGCAAACCATTGATGCCGGTGCACAAGGACGCGCGGTGGTGAACCTTAACCGCTTTGACCTGGCGATGCTAAAACCGTTTATGCCGGATACAACCCAGGCCAGCGGCGTTTTCACTGGCAAAGCAGATGTGAGCTGGGACACCACCAAAGAGGGGCTGCCGCAGGGGCAGGTTACGCTGAGCGGACGTAACGTGAAGGTCACGCAAAGCGTGAACGATGCGCCGCTCCCTGTGGCGTTTGAAACGCTGAATCTGACCGCCGACCTGCACAATAACCGTGCCGAGCTGGGCTGGCTGATTCGCCTGACCAACAACGGGCAGTTTGACGGCCAGGTGCAGGTGACGGATCCGCAAGGACGCCGCAGTCTCGGCGGCAACGTCAACATCCGCAACTTCAATCTGGCGATGGTGAACCCCATTTTCTCGCGCGGTGAAAAAGCGGCTGGGGTGATCAACGCCAACCTACGTCTGGGCGGTGATGTGCAAAGCCCGCAGCTGCTCGGACAGCTGCAGCTGAGCGGTCTGGATATCGACGGCAACTTTATGCCGTTTGACATGCAGCCAAGCCAGTTAGCCGTTAACTTCACCGGAACACGCTCAACGCTGGCGGGCGTGGTGCGTACGCAGCAGGGCGAAATTAACCTGAGCGGCGATGCCGACTGGAGTCAGATAGACAACTGGCGGGCGCGCGTTGCGGCTAAAGGCAGCAGGGTTCGTATTACCGTGCCGCCGATGGTCCGCCTGGACGTATCGCCGGACGTGGTCTTTGAAGCCACGCCGAGCCTGTTTACCCTCGATGGCAACGTGGATGTGCCGTGGGCGCGTATCGTGGTACACGACCTGCCGGAGAGCGCGGTAGGGGTTTCCAGCGATATGGTCATGCTTAACAACAATCTGCAACCGGAGAAACCGCAGACAGCAGGTATTCCGATCAACAGCAATCTGAACATCCACGTCGGTAACAACGTGCGTATTGACGCCTTTGGTCTAAAAGCGCGTCTGACGGGCGATCTGAAAGTGGTGCAGGATAAGCAGGGGCTGGGGCTGAACGGACAAATTAATATTCCGAGCGGGCGTTTCCATGCCTATGGTCAGGATCTGATTGTGCGTAAGGGCGAGCTGTTGTTCTCCGGTCCGCCGGATCAACCGTTACTCAACATCGAAGCAATTCGTAACCCGGAAGCCACCGAAGACGACGTGATCGCTGGGGTTCGCGTCACGGGCACCGCCGATGAACCGAAGGCGGAGATCTTCTCCGACCCGGCGATGTCGCAGCAAATGGCGCTTTCCTACCTGCTACGCGGACAAGGACTGGATAGCGAACAGAGCGATAGCGCGGCAATGACTTCAATGCTTATTGGTCTGGGGGTTGCACAAAGTGGTCAGGTTGTGGGTAAAATCGGGGAGACATTTGGCGTAAGCAATCTGGCACTGGACACACAAGGGGTGGGTGATTCATCTCAGGTGGTTGTCAGCGGATACGTACTGCCAGGTCTGCAGGTGAAATATGGTGTGGGTATATTTGACTCCTTAGCGACACTCACGCTACGTTATCGTCTGATGCCTAAGCTATATCTGGAAGCAGTGTCTGGCGTAGATCAGGCACTTGATTTGCTCTATCAGTTCGAGTTTTAGCAATGCGAATATTTGTCTACGGCAGTTTACGAACCAAACAAGGCAACAGCCACTGGATGACCAATGCCCTGTTGCTGGGAAATTTCAGTATCGACAACTACCAGTTGTATAGCCTGGGCCACTATCCAGGCGCCGTTCCAGGAGAGGGAACAGTACACGGGGAAGTTTATCGTATTGATAACGCCACGCTGGCAGAGCTTGACGCTCTGCGTACCCGTGGCGGTGAATACGCACGCCAGTTAATTCAAACGCCGTACGGAAGTGCATGGATGTACGTGTACCAACGTCCGGTTGATGGCTTAACGCTGATTGAAAGCGGTAACTGGTTAGACCGAGACCAGTACTGATATGAACACGCCACCCTCGGGTGGCGTTGTTTTATTCTGGATTTAAAACTCCACGCGCGCGCCGAGGTTATAGCGGCGTCCTTCCACCTGTGCGGATTCGTTCCACGCGGTTGTCAGTTTCGGATCCTCATCCAGCACGTTGTAGACCCCAGCCATCAGTTGCGTGTGCTTATTGAGCTGATAACGTACGCCTACGTCCACCATCGTGTAGTCATCGTATTTATAGTTATTGCCGCTGTTGCGGTTACTGCTGCGATAATTCACCGTACTCCATACGTCCAGGCTTTGCGTTGCCGCCCAGTTCAGCGACAGATTCGCCATATGGCGCGGATAATCGTTTAGCGCGTAGCCTTTGTTAACGCCGCTTTTTTGTTCGCTGTGGTTCCAGGTGTAGTTAGCGTTGGCTTTTACATCGGCGGTAATCTGCCAGTCGGCATTCAGTTCTATACCGTATACATCCGCCTCGCTGACGTTGAAGTATTTACTGACGGAATCCGCGTTGTAGCCGTTGACGGAGCACTGGTTCGTCGACGTGGTTTCACAAATAGTTTGTTCAGCAATTTTGTCTTTGAACTGCGTATAGAAGACGGTGCTGTCGAGCGATAGCGCATCTCCCGTCCAGTAGAGGCCCAGTTCAGAGTTAACGCTTTGTTCAGGTTTCAGGTCGTCGTTACCAACGGTGAGGAAGGGATAAGGTACGGTTGAGCCGTAAGGGGTTACGAAGTTGCTGGACGTCGCGCGCAGCTCCGGTTTTTTATAGCCTGCGGAAACGCCGCCTTTCAGCGCCCAGTCATTGCTAAAGGCCCAGTTACCGTACATTTTCGGCGTAATATGTGTGCCAAAATTGTCATCCTGGTCCATCCTCGCTGACGTGGTCAGGATGAAATCGCCAATGCTCCAACCGTCTTCAGCAAACAATGCCCAACCATTACGGCTGATTTTGGTCACCGGGTCAGATCCGGGCAGCGTTTTGTTGGCCACATCAAAGCGGTCATTCAGCTCTTCGCGCGTGAAATTCGCCCCAACGGTCAGTTTATGGGTGTCGAGCGTGAAAGTGGTTTGCGAATTGGCGACGTAGTTCTCCATCTGCACATACTGCGGGGACTGTCCGTCATAAACGTACTTCGAACGGCCTTTTTCATAGTTTATGTAGTTGGTCGTCGCGATGGTGTCGTCTGCATACCAGCCGGTATGCGTCAGGGTGGCGGCGTTACGATCGAACAGCCATGACCACGGCGCACCGCGTTTCTGGGTACGGTTTTTTTCCTGCTCACCGGTGACCACGTTGAGATCGAACAGGTTATTCTCGCTGGCGGCCAGGCCCAATGTCATATCAACGGATTTACGATTGTGTTTGCCAAAATAGTTATTGCGATCGTCATCGCGACGGTCAAGCCAGTCGGCCGCCACGCTAAGGCCGAGAACATCGGGCACAATCGGCCCCATGGTAAACAAATTCATCTGGCTGGTATTACCTAAATACTGGTGCTCCTGCAGCCAGGTATTGGCAGCAATTGCCGTGGTCCACTCTTTTGCGCCGTACGGTTTTTTGGTAATGACGTTAACCACACCGCCGATGGCGTCTGAACCGTACAGCGAGGACATCGGCCCACGGATAACTTCAATACGCTCAATGGCCTCCATTGGCGGTAAGAAGTTGGCTTCAGTACCAATATCATGTCCGTAAGGGCGAGATTCACCGGTATTTTGTTTGACGCTGTTGACCATAAAAGCGGTATAGGACGGGTCCATGCCGCGGATCATAATGCTGCCGGCGTTCATACCGCTGCTGTTGGTGACCGAGACGCCGGGAAGGTTTTTAATGGCTTCACCGATGCTACGGTCCGGCTGAATATCCAGCGTGTTACGATCGATAACTGAAATAGTGGCCGGCGCTTCGCGTTTTTGCTGCGAGAATCCGGATGCGGTGATCACCATTTCATCTTCGCTAGTGCGTGAGGTCTCGGTGAGTTCTTCTGCCTGGGTGGGGAAAATAACACCGCCTGAGAATGCAACGATCCCTGTCAGCGTAATAAGTTGACGCGTTTTCATAATATAGACACCTGAAAAGTAAAAAATAAAAACATCACCTTGCAGCTCAAAAAAGCTGCAAGGTGCAGATAGTTTTTTAATTATTAATATTTAGAGAGATCGATTTTCAGCACGTAGTCGGGCTTCACACCTGTCATTTTTTCCGACTGTTTGACGCTGACGTACAGGGTGTTAGCATCTGCCGAGAGCGCCAGGCTGTTAGGTAATGCATTGGTTTCAATGCGTTGTTTTACCTGGTAGGTCTTGCTGTTCACAATGCTAATGCGTTTAGCATTACGGTGGGTGATATAAACTTCCTGGCGTTTTTCGTTATATATCACTGCCAGCGAGTTAATAACCTTAATTGGTGCAATAACCTTACCGGTATTAAGATCAACAACCAGTACGTCCGCTAAATCCGGATCGGTCAGGAATGCGCGGTTATTTTTTGCATCCAGGGCAATATTCAGGAAAAAATGTTTTTTATCTGGCTCAATGGTAAAGCGATTAATAATTTGATGGTTGGTGGTATCCAGCGTAATAAGCTCGTTTCGGCCATTCACAACATACAGGCGGTTCTTATTTGTATCCACGGCCATGCCGGTCGGGTACTGGCCCATGTTCTCGAGGGTGGCGATTTTCTCGCGCTTTTGTGTGTCCACCACCCAGACTATGCCTTTTTCAGCCACGCCGGAAACGTACAGACGGTGGTGCTGTTTATCGAGCACCATTTCACGCGTATGAACAATATCTTTCGGGTTTTTGGCTTCGCTCAGTTGCAGTATCGCCAGCTCTTTACCGCTGCGGGTATCGACTAGCGTTACTGAACCTTCCAGCGTGTTGCCGACATACAGCACCTGGTTTTCTTCATCCAGCGCGGTGGCAAAGGCACGACGGCTGGTGTCGATGACTTCAGTCGTCGTGAGTTTCTCCAGATCGAGTTTGTAGATAAGCCCGCTGGTTTTATCTTTATCAAACGACGGCGACGAGGCGACAAAAAGTGCATTCTGCTGGCTATCAACCGCCAGCTCATACACGCCGTTACCGACATCGCGGGTCAGAAAATCTTTCTCAGGTAGCGTCTGCGCCACGCTGGACAGGCTGGTAAATAACAGCGCTGTGGCGAGTGCCACGCAGGAATAGCGTTTCAGGGACTTCACATTGTGGAGGTTCATTGACTTTTATTCACATTTATTTACATGCTGAGAATGATAATGAGATCTAGTCTCATTCGCAATTAAGATAAATGAAATGTGACTACCCATTCTGGTAGGTCAAAAAGAAAACAGCGAAGGGGAGAGGTGGTAGAACGTAGAAATTTAAAAACCCTTACTAACCAGAGACTGGCGTTCAGGGTTTTAAGCAAACGCGAACTTACTTCTTCGCGCGCTCGAAAGAAGCAACGATTTCAGCTTTAGCGGCTTCAGCGTTGTCCCAACCGTCAACTTTCACCCATTTGCCCGCTTCGAGATCTTTGTAGTGTTCGAAGAAGTGGGTGATCTGCGCTTTCAGCAGTTCCGGCAGGTCGGTCACATCTTTGATGTGATCGTATTCTTTGCTCAGCTTAGTGTGCGGAACCGCAACCAGTTTCGCATCTTCACCGGATTCGTCAGTCATTTTCAGTACGCCAACCGGACGGCAGCGGATCACTGAACCTGGCTCCAGCGGGTACGGAGTCGGGACAAGAACGTCTACCGGGTCACCGTCCAGAGACAGGGTGTGGTTGATGTAACCGTAGTTGCACGGATAGAACATCGCGGTGGACATGAAGCGGTCAACGAACAGGGCGCCGCTCTCTTTGTCAACTTCGTATTTGATCGGATCTGCGTTGGCAGGGATCTCGATAACAACGTAGATATCTTCCGGCAGGTCTTTACCGGCAGGGACGTTGAGTAAGCTCATGTCTGTTTCCTTTAAATAAGCTATGGCAAACAAGTGGCGGGTATTATAGCCAACTCGCGCTGAATGTCTCCGCTTGTTTTCGCTTTCTCTGCGCTCATTTTCTTCTTTTTACCCCTCTCTCGTGACAGAAAAATCCATATCTTCAGCCGCATTTTTCATAGCGAGATGAAAGCGATTACAAAGTTGTGATTAACGTTTTATTTACTTTTTTGAAGTGTGATGTAACGCAATTCGTTACATGCTCAATTGTCTATAGTTTTTTCGCGACGGTTTATTAACCAACAATAATCACCCTACGAGGACGCACTTATGTGGAAGCGCTTACTTTTAGTCACAGCAGTTTCGGCAGCCATGTCGTCTATGGCAATGGCAGCCCCTTTAACCGTAGGATTTTCGCAAGTTGGCTCTGAATCCGGCTGGCGCGCCGCAGAAACCAACGTTGCGAAAAGCGAGGCTGAAAAGCGTGGTATTACGCTGAAAATCGCTGACGGCCAGCAAAAGCAGGAAAACCAGATTAAAGCAGTTCGCTCATTTGTTGCGCAGGGCGTTGACGCCATCTTTATTGCACCGGTCGTGGCAACGGGTTGGGAACCGGTTTTAAAAGAGGCTAAAGATGCCGACATTCCGGTCTTTTTGCTCGATCGTTCCATCGATGTAAAAGACAAATCTCTCTATATGACCACGGTCACCGCCGACAACGTGCTGGAAGGTAAATTGATCGGCGACTGGTTGATTAAACAGGTGAACGGCAAGCCGTGTAACGTCGTTGAGCTGCAAGGGACCGTCGGGGCCAGCGTGGCCATCGATCGTAAAAAAGGGTTTGCTGAAGCCATCGCCAACGCGCCAAACATTAAGATTATCCGCTCACAGTCCGGCGACTTCACCCGCAGTAAAGGGAAAGAAGTGATGGAGAGCTTTATCAAAGCGGAAAACAATGGCAAGAACATCTGCATGGTTTACGCCCATAACGATGACATGGTGATCGGGGCGATCCAGGCGATTAAAGAAGCGGGCCTGAAACCCGGCAAAGATATTCTGACCGGTTCCATCGACGGCGTACCGGATATCTACAAAGCAATGATTGACGGTGAAGCCAATGCCAGCGTCGAACTGACGCCGAATATGGCAGGCCCGGCATTCGACGCGCTGGAGAAATTCAAAAAAGACGGCACGATGCCTGAGAAGCTGACCATTACCAAGTCGATCCTCTATCTGCCGGATACGGCGAAAGAAGAGTTAGAGAAGAAGAAAAACATGGGCTACTAGTTTTGCTGCCGGTCTTCCGTAGGCCTGATGGCGTTGCGCTTATCAGGCCTACGAAAAGGCCGTGATTTCGTACCGGAGGAATGCCATGACCACCGACCCCCATCAGGAAATCCTCCGCACCGAAGGATTAAGCAAATTCTTTCCCGGCGTCAAAGCGCTGGATAACGTGGATTTCAGCTTGCGTCGCGGTGAGATTATGGCGCTGCTGGGAGAAAACGGAGCCGGTAAATCGACGCTAATCAAAGCGCTGACCGGCGTTTACCATGCAGATCGCGGCACGATCTGGCTCGAAGGCCAGCCTATCTCCCCCAAAAATACCGCCCATGCCCAGCAGTTGGGGATCGGTACCGTGTATCAGGAAGTGAATCTGCTGCCCAATATGTCGGTAGCGGATAACTTGTTTATTGGCCGTGAACCGCGGCGTTTTGGCCTGCTGCTGCGCAAGCAGATGGAAAAACGCGCGACGGAGTTAATGGCGTCATACGGTTTTTCCCTCGACGTGCGCGAGCCGCTGAACCGCTTTTCCGTGGCGATGCAGCAGATCGTCGCCATCTGTCGGGCGATCGATCTCTCCGCGAAAGTGCTGATCCTCGATGAGCCCACCGCCAGTCTTGATACCCAGGAAGTAGAAATGCTGTTCGGCCTGATGCGGCATCTGCGCGATCGGGGCGTCAGTCTGATCTTCGTTACCCATTTCCTCGATCAGGTCTATCAGGTCAGCGATCGCATTACCGTTCTGCGTAACGGCGGCTTCGTTGGCTGCCGTGAAACCCGCGAACTGCCACAGATCGAACTGGTCAAAATGATGCTGGGTCGCGAACTGGATACCCATGCGCTACAGCGTGCGGGCCGTACGTTGCTGAGTGATAAACCAGTGGCGGCCTTTAGCGACTTTGGCAAGAAAGGCACCATCGCGCCGTTTGATCTACAGGTGCGTCCTGGTGAGATCGTCGGTCTCGCTGGACTGCTGGGATCCGGGCGAACGGAAACGGCGGAGGTGATCTTCGGTATTAAACCCGCCGACAGCGGCAGTGCGCTGATCAAAGGCAAAGCGCAGACCTTGCGATCGCCGCATCAGGCTTCGTGTCTGGGGATCGGCTTCTGTCCAGAAGATCGCAAAACGGATGGTATTATCGCCGCCGCTTCGGTGCGGGAAAACATCATTCTGGCATTACAGGCGCAGCGTGGCTGGCTGCGGCCTATTCCGCGGAAAGAACAAAATGAGATTGCCGAGCGTTTTATCCGCCAGCTCGGAATTCGCACCCCCAACGCTGAACAGCCGATCGAATTCCTCTCCGGCGGCAATCAGCAAAAAGTATTGCTCTCGCGCTGGTTACTGACCAAACCGCAGTTCCTGATCCTCGATGAACCTACGCGTGGGATCGACGTCGGCGCGCATGCCGAGATCATCCGCCTGATCGAAACGCTGTGCGCGGATGGTCTGGCGCTGCTGGTGATTTCATCCGAACTGGAAGAGTTAGTGGGCTATGCCGATCGGGTCATTATTATGCGCGATCGCAAACAGGTGGCCGAGATCCCGCTGGCTGAACTGTCCGTGCCGGCGATCATGAACGCCATTGCGGCCTAAGGAGACTATGGTGATGCCTCAATCTCTCCCTCAATCCACTCCGCCGCAACGGCGATTCCGCTGGCCAAAGGGCATGCCACAACTGGTGGCGCTACTGCTGGTGCTGCTGGTGGATAGCCTGGTCGCGCCGCACTTTTATCAGGTGATTTTGCAAGATGGTCGGCTGTTCGGTAGCCCGATTGATATTCTCAACCGTGCCGCCCCCGTGGCGCTGTTAGCGATTGGCATGACGCTGGTAATTGCCACCGGCGGCATCGACCTTTCCGTAGGCGCCGTCATGGCTATTGCCGGTGCCACCACCGCGGCGATGACGGTGGCCGGGCACAGTTTGCCGGTGGTGCTGCTTGCCGCCTTAGGCTCCGGCATTCTGGCAGGGTTATGGAACGGGATTCTGGTGGCAATCCTCAAAATCCAACCGTTCGTTGCCACGCTAATCCTGATGGTGGCCGGACGCGGAGTGGCGCAGCTTATCACCTCCGGGCAGATCGTCACCTTCAATTCGCCCGAACTGTCGTGGTTTGGCAGCGGCTCGCTCTTACTGTTCCCCACGCCAGTGATCATTGCACTGTTAACGCTGGTGGTGTTCTGGCTACTGACGCGTAAAACGGCGCTGGGGATGTTTATTGAAGCGGTAGGCATCAACATTCGTGCGGCAAAAAACGCCGGGGTGAACACGCGCATTATCGTGATGCTCACCTATGTGCTGAGCGGTCTGTGTGCGGCTATCGCCGGCATTATCGTCACGGCGGATATCCGCGGGGCAGATGCCAATAACGCCGGATTGTGGCTGGAACTGGATGCCATCCTGGCGGTAGTTATCGGCGGCGGCTCGCTGATGGGCGGGCGCTTTAATCTGCTGCTGTCGGTGGTCGGGGCATTGATTATTCAGGGCATGAACACCGGGATTTTACTGTCGGGCTTCCCGCCGGAACTAAATCAAGTGGTCAAAGCCGTGGTGGTGTTGTGTGTGCTGGTCGTGCAATCACAACGCTTTATCAGCCTGATAAAAGGAGTGCGTGGTCATGATAAAACGTAATTTACCGCTGATGATCACCCTCGGCGTGTTTGTGCTGGGTTACCTCTACTGCCTGACACAGTTTCCGGCTTTTGCTTCAACCAGAGTTATCTGCAATATCCTGACCGATAACGCTTTTCTGGGCATCATCGCCGTGGGCATGACCTTCGTGATTCTCTCTGGCGGGATCGACCTGTCCGTTGGCTCGGTGATCGCGTTTACCGGCGTATTTCTGGCGAAGGCCATTGGCTACTGGGGTATATCTCCGCTGTTGGCGTTTCCCCTGATTCTGCTGATGGGCTGCGCGTTTGGCGCGTTTATGGGGTTACTGATTGATGCGCTGAAGATCCCGGCATTCATTATTACCCTGGCGGGAATGTTCTTCCTGCGCGGCGTCAGCTATCTGGTGTCTGAAGAGTCGATCCCAATTAACCATCCGGTTTATGACATGCTCTCAAGCCTGGCATGGAAAATTCCCGGCGGCGGTCGCCTGAGTGCAATGGGATTGCTGATGCTGGCGGTAGTCGTCATTGGCATATTCCTGGCGCACCGTACGCGCTTTGGTAATCAGGTTTACGCGATTGGCGGCAACGCCACCTCTGCCAACCTGATGGGGATCTCAACCCGCAGCACGACCATCCGTATCTATATGCTGTCGACCGGGCTTGCGACGCTTGCTGGCATTGTCTTTTCAATTTACACCCAGGCGGGTTATGCGCTGGCGGGCGTCGGCGTTGAGCTGGATGCGATTGCCTCAGTCGTGATTGGCGGAACCCTGTTGAGCGGTGGGGTCGGTACGGTGTTAGGAACGTTGTTTGGTGTCGCCATTCAGGGGTTGATCCAGACCTACATTAATTTTGACGGCACATTAAGTTCCTGGTGGACGAAGATCGCGATTGGCATTTTATTGTTTATTTTTATTGCCTTACAGCGCGGTCTGACGGTACTTTGGGAAAATCGTCAAAGCTCGCCAGTAACCAGAGTGGGGACGGCGGCAACACCAAAGTAACATCCTGATTTTTCAATAAACATTTAAATACCTAAACTTTTTCCGGTTGTAGTCGATAGGTTCTGTACAGGTCTGTTTTAACCCTACAACCGGAAATATAACGATGCCAAAATCCCTTTCAATTCGATCAAGTTTGTTGGTGTTATTGTCTCTGCTGACGTTCCTTCTGTTGCTGACCGGCGGTATGGGGCTGTATGCCTCTACCCGTATCATTACTTCTTTGATTTACCACGGTATTATGAGTGCCTCGATGTTGGCTGCCCTCGCATTGCTGGCGATGATTTGGTTCATGCTGCGAAATAAGTTTCTCAAGCCGCTGGATAATATGGTTGAGCAACTGGAACGCCTGGCGACGGGGGATTTGTCGCCGGTTACCTCGCTGTCGGCCAGCGCCGAATTCAACCGTCTGAACGCGGCAATGGATGAAATGCGCCATGCGCTGGGCGACTCGGTACAGCGTGTCCGTGATGCCAGTTTACAAATTGATATTGGTAGCCGTGAGCTGACGGCCGGGAACCAGCATCTGGCGCAACGTACTGAATCGACAGCCACTTCGCTGGAGCAGACCGCCGCCAGTATGGAAGAACTCACGGCGACCGTGAAACAGAATGCGCAGAACGCGGAACAGGCACACCAGTTGGCAAAATCGGTGTCGGATACCGCCGATCGCGGCAGTGAGATGGTGTGCTATGTGATTGAGAAAATGCGCGATATTTCCGGCAGTTCCAGCCGAATCGCCGACATCCTCAGCGTAATCGACGGTATTGCTTTCCAGACCAATATCCTGGCGCTCAATGCTTCTGTTGAAGCGGCGCGTGCCGGTGAGCAAGGGCGGGGCTTTGCGGTCGTTGCAGGTGAAGTGCGTAATCTGGCCAGCCGCAGCGCCGAGGCGGCAAAAGAGATCCGCACGTTAATCAGCGATTCACACACCCACGTGGGAGAAGGCAGCGAGCTGGCGCAGCAGGCGGGCGAAACCATGGATGAGATTGCCAATGAAGTGATGCGCATGACCAAACTGATGCGTGAAATTGCCAGCGCGTCGCAGGAACAGAGTCGCGGCATTGAGCAGGTGAATATCGCGGTGATTCAGATGGATGAAACGGCGCAGCAAAATGCGGCGCTGGTACAGCAATCTTCAGCGGCTACCCGCTCGCTGGAAGAGCAGTCACATGCGCTGCTCGAAGCAATGGCGGCGTTTAAAGTACAAACGGCGTAGGGGATAAATTTGCCGGATGATGGCGTTAACACGTCTCATCCGGCAAAGCGTATTACGCGTCCGGGAATTCGCGGATAAAGCGTTCTACATCTTCAACCATATGGTCGTTACCTACGAAGAAGGAGCGACGCTGGTGCAGGCTTTCCGGGGTGATATCCAGAATGCGATCTTTACCATCGCTCGCTTTGCCGCCCGCCTGCTCGGCCAGGAAGGCCATCGGATTGCATTCGTACAGCAGACGCAGCTTCCCTTGCGGGTGGCTGGCGGTGCTTGGGTACAGGTAGATCCCGCCTTTGAGCAGATTACGATGGAAATCCGCAACCAGAGAGCCAATGTAGCGCGAGGTGTACGGGCGCTGAGTTGACTTATCTTCTTCCTGGCAGAATTTAATGTACTTCTTCACGCCGTTCGGGAATTTAATGTAGTTGCCTTCGTTAATGGAGTACGTGCTGCCTTTCGCCGGGAAGCGCATACGTTCCTGGCTGAGGCAGAATACGCCCAGAGATGGATCGTAGGTGAAGGCGTGTACGCCACAGCCGGTGGTATACACCAGCATGGTGGAAGAACCATAAACAACGTAGCCCGCAGCAACCTGCTTGTTGCCTGGTTGCAGGAAATCCTCTTCCGTGACCGGCGTGCCGACTGGGGTTACGCGGCGATAAATAGAGAAAATAGTACCGACAGAGACGTTAACATCGATGTTGGATGAGCCATCCAGAGGATCCATCAGCACAACATATTTTGCGTGTTCACAGCCTTCAAAGACGACGATTTCATCTTCTTCTTCCGAGGCAATGCCCGCCACAATGTCGCGCGCCTTCAGTGCAGCTTTCAGTTTTTCGTTCGCGAACAGATCGAGTTTTTGCTGAACCTCTCCCTGCACGTTCTCAGCACCGCTGGCACCCAGGATATCGACCAGACCGGCCTTGTTGATATCGCGGTGGATGATCTTGGCGCCCAGCTTTATTGCCGACAACAAAGCAGTGAGTTCACCGGTAGCATGAGAAAACTCGTGCTGCTTTTCGACAATAAATTCACCTAACGTTTTCATAACACTTTCCCTGCAATTTATGTGGAGTAAAGCGACCGCAACAATATTAACAAATATTTCCATTGCCGCGCTTAGGTGAATCGCGCCAGCAAACTACGGAATATCCTGAAATGCGTTTCTCACTTGCCGGACATGTGCGTAAAATGGCCCCCAGATTAAAAAAGGATAGTGACGTATGCGCATTCATATTTTGGGAATTTGTGGCACTTTTATGGGCGGTCTGGCGATGCTGGCGCGCTCACTCGGTCATGAAGTAACCGGTTCGGACGCCAATGTGTATCCGCCGATGAGTACCTTACTTGAGAAGCAAGGCATTGATCTGATTCAGGGTTACGATGCCAGCCAGCTCGATCCGCAGCCGGACCTGGTGATCATTGGCAATGCCATGACCCGGGGTAATCCGTGTGTGGAAGCGGTGCTGGAAAAGAACATTCCGTACATGTCCGGCCCGCAGTGGCTGCATGACTTTGTACTGCGCGATCGTTGGGTACTGGCGGTTGCGGGGACGCACGGCAAAACCACCACCGCCGGAATGGCGACCTGGATCCTCGAAGCCTGCGGCTATAAGCCTGGCTTTGTGATCGGCGGAGTACCGGGTAACTTTGAGGTTTCCGCGCGCCTGGGTGAGAGCGACTTCTTCGTTATTGAAGCGGATGAGTACGATTGCGCCTTCTTCGATAAGCGTTCTAAATTCGTACATTACTGCCCGCGTACGCTGATCCTCAACAACCTTGAGTTCGATCACGCTGATATCTTTGACGATCTGAAAGCGATCCAGAAACAGTTCCACCACCTGGTGCGTATCGTGCCGGGCCAGGGACGCATTATCTATCCGGAAAACGACATCAATCTGAAACAGACGATGGCGATGGGCTGCTGGAGCGAACAAGAGCTGGTTGGTGAACAAGGTCACTGGCAGGCGAAAAAGCTGACCACTGATGCATCCGAATGGGAAGTGTGGCTGGACGGTGAAAATGTTGGCGTGGTGAAGTGGGGCCTGGTAGGTGAGCACAACATGCACAACGGTCTGATGGCGATTGCTGCCGCGCGCCATGTTGGCGTCGTGCCTGCGGATGCAGCCAATGCGCTGGGCTCGTTCATCAACGCTCGTCGTCGTCTTGAGCTGCGCGGCGAAGCCAATGGCGTGACGGTGTATGACGATTTCGCCCATCACCCAACGGCCATTCTGGCAACGCTTGCGGCGCTGCGCGGTAAAGTGGGTGGCACGGCGCGCATCATCGCGGTGCTGGAACCACGCTCGAACACCATGAAAATGGGCCTGTGCAAAGATGACCTGGCGCCGTCGTTAGGGCGTGCGGACGAAGTGTTCCTGCTGCAACCCCCGCATATTCCGTGGCAGGTAGCAGAAGTCGCTGAAGCCTGCGTTCAGCCTGCGCACTGGAGCGGCGATGTGGATGCGCTGGCAGATATGGTGGTGAAAACTGCACAGCCTGGCGATCACATCCTGGTGATGAGTAACGGCGGGTTTGGTGGCATCCATCAAAAACTGCTGGATGGCCTGGCGAAGAAAGCCCAGACAGAAGAAGAGTAAAAAATGCCCGGTGGCGCTATGCTTACCGGGCCTACGATCCGTTGTGGGCCGGATAAGGTGTTTACACCGTTATCCGGCACTTTCTCAGGAGCACGATCTCCGTTGCCATCCGGCCTTCTGGTTACGCCATACTTCTCAACGGAATGGGAAGCCTCCATATGGAAATTTATAACTCAGATCGCAGAAATTAATTTCTAAATCATAAAATCTATTTCCGCTTTTCCCTTGCTAATATCCCCTCGAGAGCCAATGTGGCGTAAGTGCCACATAATAAAAGGTGCGCTCCATGCGAAAAAATTTAACCAATAATGAACTGCGAGTTTATAAATTCTGTCAGGAGAACCCTGCTGATGTTTATAAAATGAAAATTCATGAACTGGCAGATCGCGTTTATACTACCGCGCCATCTATTTCTAAGCTGGTAAAGAAATTAGGCTTTAATAATTTCCAGGAGTTTAAGGTCAACATTCGGGACGTATTCTCCAGATCGCAAAACTCGCAGCACCATAACGCGTTTGTTAGCGAATATATACAAGAAATGCAGGATGCTTTAGCCAGAGTGTCTGAGAATAAAGTCAAAGTCTTTTGTGATTTTTTGTCCGACTGCAATACGATTATCACCTGGGGATACGGTACATCAGATAGCGTGGCGAACTATGTTAGCTATAATCTGATGGTGCTGGGCTTTAATATCCTCAATGAAACAGACTACACCAACTGTAATGTCCGCAGCCGCTTTCTGACCGCTAACGATTGTATGCTGATTGTTTCCAACAGCGGTGAGTCAGAAATGCTGGAAGAGATAATTTTTAATGCCAGAAAAAACGGCATCAAGGTGGCCGCGATTACCAGCCGGGAAAACTCTACGCTGGCGCTTAAGGCCGATGCAGTCTTGATCTACAAAAACGCCATTATTAAAGATACTGCTTTCGAAAATATAAGCTATCCGATACAGATAGCCATCGTAGATATTATGCTTTTCCATTTATCCAATGTCAGAAAAGTGTCGTTGAAATTTAATTCAAAAGTAGAAGACTAATGAAAAAACTAAAACTCGTGGTGATTGGTGCGGGTAGCAGCTATACGCCAGAACTGATTGAGGGGGTAATTAAAAACTACCACCAGCTTCCCATCTCTCACATCGCTTTTGTCGACGTTGAAATGGGTAAAGAGAAAATGAACATCATTTTCGATCTCACCAAAAGAATGCTTGCCAAAGCAAATTTACCAATTGATGTCATCCAAACTTTTGACCGCAAAACAGCGCTGCTGGGTGCCGACTTCGTGGTGACTCAACTGCGCGTCGGTGGTATCGATGCCCGAATCGTTGATGAAAAACTGCCGAAGTCATACGGTTTTATTGGCCAGGAAACCAATGGCGCGGGCGGGATGTTCAAAGCTCTGCGCACCATTCCGGTCATCATTGAAATAGCGAATGAAATGAAGGCGATTTGTCCAAACGCCTGGCTGATTAACTTCACCAATCCAGCTTCCATGGTGACAGAAGCGGTACTCAAATACAGCCACAACAATCGGGTCATCGGCCTGTGCAATGGTCCTGTCAATATGACCCATCAGGTGGCCGGGCTGCTGAATGCCAACGTAGAGGATTTATACGTCGAGTTCAAAGGCTCCAACCATATGAACTTTATTACCAAAATTTTGCATAACGGCGTCGACCGTACCCGTGAAACCATCGAGATAATCAACGCCGCTGACGTCGATGCATTGAGCTTTAAAAACATCAGCAATGAGCAGTTTAATAAAGAGCTGCTGGCCGCCACCAATCTGATCCCCTCTTCCTATTTAAAATACTACCTCAAGACGACTGAAATGCTGGCCGAGCAGGAAGCAGCCGAGCAATCACGGGGTGAGATCGTCAAAAATATCGAAGCCGAACTGTTTAAAAAATACAGCGACGTTACGCTTCAGGATAAGCCTAAAGAGCTGGAAGCCCGCGGCGGTGCGCTTTATTCCACCGCCGCGCTGAACGTTATTCGCGCTATTTACCTCGACGATAAGAGCATTCAAACCGTCAACGTTCGTAACGGCGGTGCTATCACTAATTTACCGGAAGAGGCGGTAGTTGAAGTGAACTGTGTGATTACCCGTAATGGTCCGATTCCAATTTGTACTGGTGAGATCCCATCTCCTGCGAAAGGGATTGTTTCCATGATGAAAGACTATGAAGCGCAGATCGTTAAAGCCGCCGCCACCGGCGATTATCAAGCGCTTATTTCTGGCTTTATTTTCAACCCATTATGCTCAAGCGACACTTCGGGCGTGGCGTTAGTCAAAGAGATGCTGCTGGCCAATAAAAAGTATCTTCCTTTATTCGCCAAAAAGATTGAATCACTTTAATAGCGAGAAGAAACGGATGAAATGTACAACGTTTGATACCAATGCCGCGCTGGCTGAACAGGTCGTTAGTGAGCTATCCGCGCTCAAACCACATTCTCGCGTGCTGATCCCCTCCGGTAGCACGCCTCACTGGATTTACGAAGCACTGGCAGCGACACCGTTTGCCGAACGCCTTACCTTCTTTGCGCTGGATGAGTGGGTCAACGTGCCCAGCGAATCAGATGGTAGCTGCCTGAACATGATTAATCAGGACTTTGTGCACAAATGTGCCTATCCGGTGCGGTTAGTCCATTTCAATCCGTTTGCCTCTACGGCACAAAATATTGCCCATTACCAAACCGTGCTCAACGGTGAAGAGTTTGACTATGTAATTCTGGGCGTGGGAATGAACGGCCATATCGGCTTAAACGAGCCGGGCGTGCCGTTTGATGAGGATTATCTACAAACTCAACTGGATGACGTAACAATTAACGTCGCCAGCCATAAATACTTCTCCGGAGATGTCACCCTCACCGAGGGTATTACCGTCGGGCTGAATAAAATCATCAAGGCTGGAAAAGTGATTGTCATCATCAACCACGATGCGAAAAAAGATATTTATCAGGAGATTGTTAACGGCGATGCGCACCACACTCAGGTTCCTGCCATCTATATCAAGCAGTTCCCGCAGGTTAATTATTACGTGACAAAAAACCTTATAGGGTAAGCGGGCATGAGCATAACCTCTCTACTCGAACAAAAGATGTTGCCACTGGCCGAGAAAATCTCGTCAAACATCTACCTGACCGCACTAAAAAATGCGTTTATTGCCCTGATTCCCTTTTTGATTGTCGGTTCATTTTTCGTATTGTTAACCAACTTTCCTGTTAACGGCTATCACGAGTTTATGATTTCGCTGTTAGGGGACGGCGTGCTGGATAAGCTCAATTACGGGATTAACGCCAGCTACGGATTAATGACGCTGCTGGTGATTATCACCTTCTCAAAGGAGTTAGTTGAAAAGCTTAATCTCAGCCAAAGTTCCGCTATTTTACCGGTGGCGCTCTTCTTCTTAATGTCGCCTGGTCATATTACGACAGGATCGGGAGAAATCGTCGCCGATGCTTACGCGTTGCTCGACTTTAGCTCTGAATCGATGTTCTTAGGGATTATCGTTACTGTGGTCACCATCGAGGTGGTTCAGTTTCTGGAAAACAGGGCTTTCACCATCAAGATGCCTGCGAGTGTCCCGCCAGAGATTGCCAGGTCGTTTAAATCGCTGGTACCTATCTTCTTAGTGCTACTGTTCTGGATTATCGTCAAGGTGCTGTTTGAGAACACGCCTTTTGGTACGCCGGGGAAATTTATCAGCGTCATGCTGCAACAGCCGTTGCTGTATCTGGGGAATTCCCTCTTATCGCAACTGATTGCTGAGATGATGATCAGTTTCTTCTGGTTCTTTGGGATCCATGGCGACTCTATCATGACATCCGTAATGGGGCCTATCTGGCAAACGCTCAGTGCGCAGAACCTGGCGCAAACTCAGGCCGGGCTGGTAGCGACCAACATCATTACTCAGCAGTTCAGGGATGTCTATTTGATTGCCGGCGGTACGGGTTTTACCGGGGCACTGTTGATTAGCATCTTTATGGTTGCCAAAAGTACGCGATTAAAGCAGCTCTCACGGCTGGCGGCACCGGCGGCAATTTTTAACATTAATGAGCCGGTTATTTTTGGTTTGCCAATCGTGCTTAATCCGCTGATGCTTATCCCGTTTATCATTACCCCAATGGTGCTGTGTACGGTTACTTATGTGGTTATCGCATTCGGCTGGGTTCCCCCCACCTCTGGTATCTCCATTCCCTGGACAACGCCGATCTTTATTTCTGGTTTCCTCACCACCGGGATTTCAGGCATTGTTTTACAGGCCGTGAATCTGGTTATCGCCACCGCGATTTATACACCGTTCGTGAAGATTTTAGATAAGCAGTATCTGCATGAAGAGAGTCAGTCAGAGAACGCTATGGGCGAAATGCAGCCCCAGCAGTAAGAGCACAGAATCCAGGCCGGATGAAGTATTTACATCATCCGGCACTTTCTGCAGACGAAGAGGTTAGATTTCGTTTTCCGCCAGTTCACGCAGATACTGGAAAATCTGACGTGCTGATTTCGGCGGCTTGTTGCCTTCTTGCTCTTTCTTCGCATTGCGAACCAGAGAACGAAGCTGCTGGCGATCGGCGTTTGGCCACAGGTTCAGCACTTCCGCTACCGCATCATCACCTTCGGCGATCAGGCGATCGCGCAGTTGCTCAAGCTTATGAAACAGTACAACCTGTTGGTTGTGACGGTTTTTCAGCTTGTCCAGCGCCTGACGGATAGGATCAACATCGCGCTGGCGCAACATTTTGCCAATCAGCTGCAGCTGGCGGCGGCGACCTTCCATCTTAATACGCTGGGCCAACTCAATCGCGGCACGTAAATCCGCGTCGAGCGGGATTTTATCCAGCGCGTTTTTCCCCAGTTTTACCAGTTCCACACCCAGGTGTTTTAACTCCTCGGCGTCACGTTTTATTTCACTTTTACTAACCCAGATAATTTCATCGTCTTCGTCTTCGATGTCATCACCGGGAACGTCGTCGAGCCAGTCTTCGGGCTGCTTAGTCATGTCAGGCTCCTTAAAAAAAGAGGCTAATGTTACCAGTTAAGATGCGCACTGAAAAACGGTTCTCTGTTAGACTTCAGAGAAACTCTCTCTACATTATGGCATTTGCGATGAAAGTAATCTCACAAGTTGAAGCGCAGCGTAAGATTCTGGAAGAAGCGGTCTCGACGGCACTGGAATTAGCGTCAGGTAAGTCGGATGGCGCGGAAGTCGCTGTGAGCAAGACCACGGGTATTAGCGTCAGCACCCGTTATGGTGAAGTGGAGAACGTAGAATTCAATAGCGATGGCGCGCTGGGGATTACGGTTTATCACCAAAACCGTAAGGGCAGCGCATCGTCCACCGATTTAAGCCCGCAGGCGATTGCACGTACCGTGCAGGCTGCGCTGGATATTGCACGTTACACCTCACCGGACCCGTGCGCGGGCGTGGCAGATAAAGAACTGCTGGCCTTTGATGCGCCCGATTTGGATCTGTTCCACCCGGCGGAAGTTTCCCCTGACGAAGCTATCGAACTGGCAGCCCGCGCTGAACAGGCGGCGCTACAGGCCGACAAGCGTATCACCAATACCGAAGGCGGCAGTTTTAACAGCCACTATGGCATCAAAGTGTTTGGTAACAGCCACGGGATGCTGCAGGGCTACTGCTCTACGCGTCATTCTCTTTCCAGCTGCGTCATCGCGGAAGAAAATGGCGATATGGAGCGTGATTACGCCTACACCATTGGCCGGGCGATGGGCGATCTGCAAACGCCGGAATGGGTGGGGGCAGACTGTGCTCGCCGCACCTTATCTCGCCTCTCTCCGCGTAAACTTTCCACCATGAAAGCGCCGGTGATTTTTGCCAACGAAGTGGCGACTGGGCTGTTCGGACATCTGGTCGGCGCGATTGCCGGTGGTTCGGTGTACCGTAAATCCACCTTCCTGCTCGACTCGCTGGGCAAACAAATTCTGCCGGAATGGCTGACTATTGAAGAACATCCGCACCTGCTGAAAGGGCTGGCGTCGTCGCCGTTCGACAGCGAAGGCGTACGGACCGAACGGCGTGACATTGTTAAAGACGGCGTGCTGACCCAATGGCTGCTGACCAACTATTCCGCACGTAAGCTGGGACTGAAGAGCACCGGTCATGCGGGCGGGATCCACAACTGGCGAATTCCAGGACAGGGTCTAAGCTTCGAGCAGTTGCTCAAAGAGATGGGCACGGGTCTTGTGGTTACCGAGCTGATGGGGCAGGGCGTAAGCGGCATTACCGGCGATTACTCGCGCGGCGCGGCGGGTTTTTGGGTCGAAAACGGCGAAATTCAGTATCCGGTGAGTGAAATTACCATCGCCGGGAACTTAAAAGAGATGTGGCGCAATATTGTGACCGTAGGCAACGATATTGAAACGCGCAGTAATATTCAGTGTGGTTCGGTATTGTTACCGGAGATGAAAATCGCCGGGCAATGATACTCGTTAAGGCGTTAATTTTTTAATAATAAAAAAGGAAGTGAGCAATGCGTAAACACCTGTTAGCGATCGTCGCGGCTTCAACGCTGGTTCTTGGTTCTTCTGCGTTTGCAGCCGATCTCGAAGATGACATGGGGATCCTCAACGACAACCTGAAGATCGTCGAAAAAACGGACAATGCGACTGAACTGAAAGACGCGTTGACCAACATGCGTGCAGCCGCGCTGGATGCTCAAAAGGGAACGCCACCGAAGCTGGAGAGCAAATCCCCGGACAGTGCGGAGATGAAAGATTTCCGCCACGGCTTTGACACGCTGATCGGTCAGATTGACGGCGCGCTTAAACTGGCGAACGAAGGTAAAGTCAAAGAGGCGAAAGCCGTTGCGGAAGACCTGAAAAAAACGCGCAACGAAAACCACAAGAAGTTCCGCTAATCTACTCTATCCGGCCTGCATAACCGTAGGCCGGATAAGACGTTGCGCCACTGCATCCCATAAGTAAACGCTATCCCCATCACATTTTTTCATTTTTATCGTCCATTCATTGTTCGCATTTCCTTCCATTTTGCTGCTCACTCTTGCGATCTCAATCACATTCTTCCAGTGATTAATCGTGGTCCCGGCCCTTTTTGCGGCACAGATCACTATCGCTGCGCCCCTTTCCACTTCGAAGTGGAAAACAACTCGCTACAAACTTTTAACCCCCGCCGCTAAGTTAACCTCAGAGCCACTAGTGGGGTAAGACGAGTGAATAACGGAGCTGTAATGAATGACATGGGGGAATCGGTGGAACTGGCCGACCGCATGCTGGCGCAGGTGTATGCCTTGCTGCGTGAACGCCACATTATTCCCAACGCTGTACAGGAACAGATGCTGACGTCGCATGTTCGCGCCATGGCGCACCGCTCGGTAACGGGTGAACCCTTACCAGAAGTCGATGCCAGCTTGTTTGATGAAATTTCTGCCGAATCAATGGCGCTTGCCCGTGACGTGGTCGCTGAGTTTGGCAATCTTCCTGAGGAAGAGGCCTGGCTGCTGTCGGTGCACTTCGAAGTCGCGAAAGACAACCTTTAAGGAGCAAAAGATGGAACAGATTACCGTAGTGATTGGCGATCGTCTGGGTAAAGGCCAGAAAGTGGCGGCAGGCGTTGAGAAAGCGGGCGGCCGTGCGGTTGTGGTGCCGGGCGTTGCGGCAGATATGAAGCTGGGTGACGTGATGAAAGCGGAAAACGCCACCTTTGGCATCTCGTTTTGCGGCAGTGGCGGCGCGGGTGCGATTACCGCGCAGACCAAATACGGCTACAAGGCGAAATACGGCATGCGCTCGGTTGATGAAGGGGTCACGGCCATCAACGAAGGTTGCAACGTGCTGGGGTTCGGTTTTATGGACAAAGAAGAACTCGGTGAGCGCCTGGTACAGGCGTGGCAAAAGAAACACGGCGCTTAAGCATGAAAGAACAATTCACCACCACGGTGAGAGTCACTGGCAAGGGCGAGGCCAAAGCGCGCGCCTTTGCCGATGCCCTGAACCACGTTCAGGCAGCGGTGATGAAAGCGTCGCCGCATATCTTACTGCGTATTGAGCCACAGGATGTGCAGGTTGTTCAAGCGCGTGAATCGGTGCGCAAAGAGGCATTTTTATTCCTCTTTTTGCGCCGGGAAAGACGCACCTTCAGCGTGGAGCTGGACGTGACCGTCAACGTGACTGCCATCAATCTCGACAAGGTGGATTTCGTTACGCAACGCTGATTCTTTATTAAAAGGCATAATTATGTTCCTGATAATATTAATAAAATCGCTCATCATCGGCGGCCTGGTTGGCGTCGGTGTCGGCGCTGGGGCTGCACGCATGTTTCATGCGCCTACCACTCAAGGGATGGGCGCGTTTCGTACTCTGGGAGAACTGAATTCCTGCGAAGGGGATCCGGCTTCTCACTTCTCGTTCGGCCTGGGCTTCTTCTTTAACGCCTGGGCTTCCTCTGTTGCGGCGGGGGCGTTCACTCAAGACGTCGACCATCGCATCATCCCCAACTGGGGCGCTGCTGCGCTGATGGTTAAAAACCGCAACGTCGGTGAAACGCTGCACGATCCCAAGCGCATGGCGATTGCCTGCGGCGTTATCGGGATGATCGTCGTGACCTTCCTGAACCTCACGGCGTCATCCGTACCGGAAGCGTTGCAGGTGACCGCCGTCAAGGTGCTGGTGCCTGCGGCTAACCTGCTGGTTAACACCGTGATGCCAGTGATCTTCTGGCTGGCGGCGATCGATGCCGGTAAAAAATCAGGCTTCTGGGCCACCGTCTTTGGCGGCGCGGCGCAGCTGATTATGGGCAACGCCGTTCCGGGTCTGGTCCTTGGCATTCTGATCGGTAAAGGCGTGGAAGAGAGCGGCTGGAACCACGTCACTAAAGTGATGATGGTGGCTATCGTCGCGCTGTTTGTCCTGAGCGGCTTCTTCCGCGGCTTCGACATGAAGATGATCGAATCCTTCCATCTGACTGTGCCTAACTGGCTCGAACTGATCCACAACTCGCTCAGCGGCAAATAACGGAGGCCATCATGGAACAGAATAAAGGTTTTTGGTTCGCTGACTGGTCGTTCCCGATCTTCGTTGGCCTGCTCTCCTCTGGCGTATTTGCCGGAACGCACATGTACTACCTGTACGGTATTGGCGCATTTAACGAAGTCGCTTTTGTGGCGATGCTGAAGGCGGGAATGGACACCGGCTCCTACGGGGCGGTGGCGGCATTTGGTGCAAGCTTCCTGTTTGCCCGCATCATTGAAGGTTCGCTGGTGGGGATTCTGGATATTGGCGGGGCGATTCAGACCGGGGTCGGGTTAGGTGTTCCGGCGCTGCTGTTGGGCGCAGGTATTATCTTCCCGGTTGCCAACTTCGCAGCGTCGCTGGTCACCGGTCTGGTGATTGGTCTGGCGATTGGCTACATCATTATTCTGGCGCGTAAGTTCACCATCAATCAGAGCGACTCGACCTACGGTGCGGATGTCATGATGGGGGCCGGTAACGCCTCCGGCCGCTTCCTCGGACCATTGATTATCCTCAGCGCGATGACGGCGTCTATCCCTATCGGCATCGGTTCACTGGCGGGCGCGCTGCTGTTTTACCTGTGGCAGAAACCGATCACCGGCGGGGCGATCCTTGGGGCGATGATCCTCGGGTCCATCTTCCCGATTGCCATTAGCTAACTGTTGATTTGTAGGCCGGATGAGGCGGTTGCGCCGCCATCCGGCAAAGGAGAGAGCGATGTTTGATTTACTCCTGCGCCGTGCGCGCCTCGTTGACGATACGGTGAGCGATATTGCGCTCAAAGACGGCAAAATTGCGGCGTTGGGCGACGTTGATGGCCCGGCGCTGAAAACCATCGAACTGGGCGGCGAGTACTACGTCAGCGCAGGTTGGATTGATTCCCACGTTCACTGCTATCCGAAATCCCCGATTTATCACGACCAACCGGACAGCGTCGGTATAGCTGCCGGCGTTACCACGGTGGTGGATGCGGGCAGTACCGGGGCGGATGATATCGATGATTTTTATACCCTGACCCGGGAAGCGACCACCGAAGTGTATGCGCTGCTGAATATCTCCCGCGTTGGGCTTATCGCCCAGAACGAGCTGGCTAATATGGCCAACATTGACGCCGATGCGGTGCGACAGGCGGTGAAGCGCCATCCTGATTTTATCGTCGGCCTGAAGGCGCGCATGAGCAGCAGCGTGGTCGGTGAAAACGGCATTACGCCGCTGGAGCGCGCCAAAGCGATGCAAGCGCAGAACGGTGACCTGCCGCTGATGGTGCACATCGGCAACAATCCGCCGGATCTGGATGAGATCGTCGAACGCCTGACCGCGGGCGACATCATTACCCACTGCTACAACGGTAAGCCGAATCGCATTCTGACGCCGCAAGGCGAGTTGCGGGCGTCAGTGACGCGGGCGATTTCACGCGGTGTGCGTCTGGACGTTGGGCATGGCACCGCCAGCCTGAGCTTTGCGGTGGCAAAACGCGCTATCGGTCTGGGGATTTTGCCGCACACCATCAGCTCCGATATTTATTGTCGCAACCGTATCAGCGGCCCGGTGTATTCCCTGGCGAATGTGATGTCGAAATTTCTCGCCATTGGGATGTCGCTACCGCAGGTCATTGAGTGCGTTACTGCCAATGCCGCCGATGGTCTGCGCCTGAAACAGAAAGGGCGACTGCAGGTTGGTCTGGATGCCGATTTAACCCTCTTTACGCTTAAGCGCCAGCCAACCGTGCTGGTAGATGCAGAAAACGACAGCCTGCAGGCTGAACAACTGCTGGTGCCGCTTGCCGCAATACGTGCGGGCAAGGGCTATATGACCGAACAAGGGAGCGCGGAACATGCCTTCGATTTTTGAGAAATACAATTTAAAACAGGTGATTAACACCTCAGGCCGCATGACGGCGCTCGGCGTTTCTACGCCACGACCAGAAGTGGTTGAGGCCGCAATGGCGGGGATGAATCAATATTTTGAGATGAAAGACCTGGTCAATAAGACCGGTGACTACATTGCGAAATTGCTGGAGGTGGAAGGGGCAACCGTCGTCTCCTGCGCTTCGGCCGGAATCGCCCTGTCAGTGGCTGGAGTGCTGGTTAAGGACAGCGACTGGCTGCTGGAGAACCTGCACGTCGCGCCGATCGAGAACAACGAAATCGTGCTGCCCAGAGGCCACAACGTCAACTTTGGCGCTCCGGTTGGCACCATGGTGGCGCTCGGCGGCGGCAAGCTAGTGGAAGCGGGTTATGCCAACGAATGTTCCGCCGCTCAGCTGGCGGCGGCCATTACGCCACGCACGGCGGCCATTCTGTATATCAAATCTCACCACTGCGTCCAGAAAAGTATGCTCAGCGTGGAACAGGCTGCGGTGGTGGCGCGTACGCATAATCTGCCGCTAATCGTGGATGCGGCGGCGGAAGAGGATTTGCAGTGCTACTACCGGGTTGGTGCGGATCTGGTGATTTATAGCGGTGCGAAAGCGATTGAAGGGCCAACCAGCGGCCTGGTGATTGGCAAAACCCAATACGTTGAGTGGGTGAAGCGCCAGACCGCGGGGATTGGCCGGGCGATGAAGGTGGGTAAAGAGGGGATTCTTGGCCTGACCTGCGCCATCGAACTGTATCTGAACGCGCAGAAAGAGAGCGGCGCGGAGATGGTCGAGAAAATGACGCCGTTCATTAATGCGTTAAACCAGCTTCACGGCGTAAGCGCCCGCGTGGTGTGGGACAGCGCAGGGCGCGACATCGCGCGCACGGAAATTAAGTTTGACGAAGCGGCAACCGGCATCGCCACAGGTGAACTGGTCGACGCGCTCAAGCAGGGAGAGTACGCGATTTACTTCCGTGGTTACAAAGCTAACGAAGGCATTATCGAAGCCGATGTGCGCAGCGTGGATCGCGCGCAACTGGAGATTGTGGCCCGTCGAATTGGTGAAGTGATTTCGCAGGAGAAAAAAGCATGAAACTGACCCCTAACTTTTATCGCGACCGCGTCTGCCTGAACGTGCTGGCGGGCTCCAAAGAAAATGCCCGGGATATTTACGCGGCGGCGGAAGGACACGTGCTGGTCGGTGTGTTGTCAAAAAATTACCCGGATGTCGCAAGCGCGGTCGCGGATATGCGTGAATACGCAGCGCTTATCGACAATGCCCTCTCCGTGGGGCTGGGGGCGGGCGATCCCAACCAGTCGGCGATGGTCAGTGAAATCTCCCGTCAGGTGCAGCCACAGCATGTTAATCAGGTCTTTACCGGCGTGGCGACCAGCCGCGCGCTGCTGGGTCAGAAGGAGACGGTGGTCAACGGTCTGGTCTCGCCAACTGGCACACCGGGCAGGGTGAAAATCTCCACCGGTCCGCTGAGCAGCCAGACGCCGGACGGCATTGTGCCGGTAGAAACCGCGATTGCGTTGCTCAAAGACATGGGGGGGAGCTCGATTAAATACTTCCCAATGGGTGGCCTGAAGTGCCGTGAGGAATACATTGCAGTCGCCCAGGCTTGCGCCCGTCATGACTTCTGGCTGGAGCCCACCGGCGGTATCGATCTGGATAATTTCACTGAAATTTTGCAGATCGCCCTGGATGCCGGAGTGAGCAAAATCATTCCTCACATCTATAGTTCGATTATTGATAAGGTGAGTGGTAACACCCGCCCGGACGACGTGCGCCAGCTGATGGCGATGACCCGGGCCTGCGTAGGCTAACTGACTGATGAGGAAACTGACGTGCGATTCCCCAACCAACGTTTAGCGCAGCTGTTTGGCATGCTGCAAAACGAAGCGCTTCCACAGGACGAGCTGGCGCAGCGGTTGTCGGTTTCCACACGCACCGTACGGGCGGATATCACTGCGCTAAACGCGCTGCTCACCCAGTACGGCGCGCAGTTTGTCCTCAGCCGGGGTAACGGTTATCAACTCAAAATTGACGACCCGGCACGTTATCATGCCCTGCAAACGCAGCGGCCAGACGCGTTGCTGCGCATCCCTCGCACCAGCCAGGAGCGGGTGCACTGGCTGGTGGTTCGTTTTCTGACGTCGGCCTTTTCGCTGAAGCTGGAGGATTTGGCTGATGAATGGTTTATCAGCCGCGCGACGCTGCAAAACGATATGGCTGAGGTGCGCGAGCATCTGCAACGTTATCATCTGACGCTGGAAACGCGCCCCCGTCACGGTATGAAACTGTTTGGCAGCGAGATGGCGATCCGCGCCTGTTTGACCGATCTGCTATGGACGCTGGCACAGCAGGATCCACAGCACCCGCTAGTAACGCAAGAGGCACTAAATGCCGGGATCCCTGAACAGCTACAACCTGTTTTGCAGGATATTTTTGCCCGTTTTCACATTCGCCTGACCGATGAGGGTGAGCTGTTTTTGCGGTTGTACTGCGCGGTGGCGGTACGGCGGATTAGCGAAGGCTATCCCCTCCCGGAATTTGCCGCAGAAGAAGCCGAGCAATCGGTGTGCCTGGCCACGCGGGAAATCGCAGCGGTATTGCACCGACTGGCGGATAAACCGCTTACCGTTTCCGAAGAGAACTGGCTGCAGGTGCATATCGCCGCCCGCCAGGTACAAGAGATCGCCCCCAGCGCCATCAATGCGGATGATGACGAAGCGCTGGTCAATTACATCCTGCGGTTTATCAACAGCCAGTACAACTACAACCTGTTGAATGACAAACAGTTACATGCTGATCTGCTGACGCATATTAAGACGATGATCACCCGGGTGCGTTACCAGATAATGATCCCCAATCCGCTACTGGAAAATATTAAACAGCACTACCCGATGGCGTGGGACATGACGCTGGCCGCCGTCTCGGGATGGGGAAAATATACGCCGTACACCATCAGTGAAAATGAGATTGGCTTCCTTGTGCTGCATATTGGCGTCGGGCTGGAGCGTAGTTACAACATCGGTTACCAGAGGCAGCCGAAAGTTCTGCTGGTATGCGATGCTGGAAATGCGATGGCGCGGATGATTGAAGCGGTGCTGGCGCGTAAGTATCCACAGATAGAAATCGTCGATACCGTGACGCTACGCGACTACGAACAGCGGGAAAGTATCAGCGAAGATTTCGTCATCTCTACCGCGCGGGTTGGTGAAAAAGATAAGCCTGTGGTGATGATTGCACCGTTCCCTACCGATTATCAACTGGAGCAAATTGGCAAACTGGTGCTGGTCGACAGAACCCGTCCGTGGATGTTGAACAAATTCTTCGATGCCGCCCATTTTCGTGTGATCGACGAGCCAATGGATCAACAAACGTTGTTCAACGTTTTATGTCGCCAGTTGCAGGATGAAGGCTTTGTCGATGCGGAGTTTCTTGATTCGGTGGTTGAACGTGAGGCCATCGTCAGCACCATGCTGGGTGACAGCATTGCCTTGCCGCACGCCCTCGGTCTGCTGGCAAAGAAAACGGTGGTCTACACCATCCTCGCCCCGCAGGGTATCGCCTGGGGGGATGAAACGGCGCATGTGATCTTCCTGCTCGCCATCAGCAAAAGCGAATACGAAGAAGCGATGGCGATCTACGATATTTTCGTCACCTTCCTGCGCGAGCGCGCGATGACGCGACTCTGCGCATGCCGGAATTTCAGCGAGTTCAAAACGGTTGCAATGGAGTGTGTGAGCCGTTTTTGAGGGGCGGAAAACAGAACCTCTACTGCTGGAAATTACCGCAAGTGATGTACAACCTGATTACTGCTGCCGCGCCAGATTAGCGCCGGGTCTTTGAGATCCTGCACGTATTTGCCATCGACCAGCACGTTGATGAGATTGACAACCTGCATTTGCGCGGCATCGAGTTCATCGAGCTTGTAGCCGGTCCACACCCAGATGTCTTTTCCCGGACACTCAGCGCGAATGCGCTGCACCAGTTGCAGAATATCCGGCACGTTTTGTGGATGCAGCGGATCGCCGCCGGAGAGCGAGATCCCCTGACGGTGAATACGCGAGTCGTTCAGATCGGCAATGATCTTGTCTTCCATCTCTTTGCTAAACGGCTGGCCGGAATTGAGCCGCCAGGTGCTTTTGTTATAGCAACCGGGGCATTCATGCACGCATCCTGAAACAAACAGGGTACAGCGAGTACCGGGACCATTAACGATGTCGACAGGGTAATACTGATGGTAATTCATTTTCGCTTCTCATCCGTTTATCAATTCGCGCCATAGCTGCGTTCGGGCGCCCGAGTCACTTACTTATGTAAGCTCCCCGGGACTTACTCATTTGCTGCCTTGCTATGACGTGAATTGCGTTGCGGAAATAATGGCCCGAAAAGCGTCGCATCGCCGGGCAATAAAATCGTCTAAATTAACCGATCTGCCCGTTCCCTAAATGCTTAACGCGGCGCTTCACTTCTTCCTGCTTACCGGCGTTAAACGGACGTGCGTCCGGGCTGCCTAAATAACCGCAGACGCGGCGGGTGACCGATACGCGGGCGGCGTCGTGGTTACCACATTTCGGGCAGGTAAAGCCTTTGCTGGTGCACTCAAATTCACCGGTAAAGCCGCACTCGTAGCATTCATCGATTGGCGTGTTGGTCCCGTAATAGGGCACGTGCTGATAGCTGTAATCCCAGACGTCTTCCAGCGCTTTCAGGTTGTGCTGAATATTCGGGTATTCGCCGTAGCAAATGAAGCCCCCGCTTGCCAGCGGCGGGTACGGCGCTTCGAAATCGATCTTGTCGTACGGGTTAACCTTCTTCTCCACGTCGAGGTGGAAGCTGTTGGTGTAGTAGCCTTTGTCGGTCACGCCCGGGACCACGCCAAATTCGGCGGTATCCAGACGGCAGAAACGGTCGCACAGGTTTTCACTTGGCGTGCTGTACAGGCTAAAGCCGTAGCCAGTCTCGTCTTTCCACTGATCGACCGCCTGACGCAGGCGTTCCACAATGGCGATACCTTTGGCGCGCAGCTGCTCGCTGTCATACACATGCTTGTCGCCAAACAGCGCATTGATGGTTTCGTGAATACCGATGTAGCCCAGAGAGATAGATGCACGACCATTTTTAAAGATTTCTGACACATCATCGTCCGCTTTCAGACGCACGCCGCAGGCCCCTTCCATATACAGAATTGGCGCCACACGGGCCTTCACGCCTTCCAGGCGCGCAATGCGGGTCATCAGCGCTTTACGCGCCAGTACCAGACGATCGTCGAGCAGTTTCCAGAAGGTGGCTTCATCGCCATGCGCTTCCAGGGCGATACGCGGCAGGTTGAGGCTGATAACGCCGAGGTTGTTACGTCCGTCGTGAATCTGTTCGCCGTTCTCGTTTTCCCACACGCCGAGGAAGCTGCGACAGCCCATTGGCGTTTTGAACGAGCCGGTCACTTTGACCACCTGATCGTAGTTCAGGATGTCCGGATACATACGCTTGCTCGCGCACTCCAGTGCCAGCTGCTTGATGTCGTAGTTCGGATCGCCAAACTTGTGGTTCAGACCGTCACGAATCGCGAACACCAGTTTCGGGAACACTGCGGTTTTACGATTTTTACCCAAGCCGGCAATACGGTTACGCAGAATGGACTGCTGGATCAAACGCGATTCCCAGCTGGTTCCCAGGCCAAAACCAAAGGTCACGAACGGCGTCTGACCGTTGGCGGTATGCAGGGTGTTCACTTCATACTCGAGAGACTGGAATGCGTCGTAGCACTCTTTCTCGGTACGGGAATGGGCATAACCGTCGGCGTCCGGGATCTGCCACTCTTCAGCGGTTTTACGATGTTTATTAAAGCTCTCGGTAACGAACGGCGCGAGAACTTCATCAATACGGTTAATGGTGGTGCCGCCATAAATATGGCTGGCGACCTGCGCGATAATTTGCGCGGTGACGGCGGTCGCGGTAGAGATGGATTTTGGCGGTTCAATCTCCGCGTTACCCATCTTAAAGCCCTGCGTCAGCATGCCTTTCAGGTCGATCAGCATGCAGTTAAACATTGGGAAGAACGGAGAGTAGTCGAGATCGTGATAGTGAATATCACCACGCTCGTGCGCCTGGACGACATCACGCGGCAGCAGGTGCTGACGCGCATAGTGTTTGGCAACGATACCGGCCAGCAGGTCGCGCTGGGTTGGGATCACTTTGCTGTCTTTGTTGGCATTTTCATTCAGCAGAGCAGAGTTGGTTTGCTCAACCAGACCACGAATTTCCTGGTTCAGACGGCCACGTTTTTCACGCTGGATATCACGGTCGTGGCGATATTCGATGTACGCACGGGCGAGTTGTTTGTACGGGCCAGACATTAGCTGGTTTTCTACCGCTGTCTGGATCTCGTTGATATCGACCTTGCTGCGCTCATTCATCTGGCTACTAACGACTTCTGCGACGGTGGCACAGTAATCTGCGTCATCGACTCCCGCTGCTTTAGCTGCACGCAGAATGGCTTCTTTGATGCGCTCTGATTTAAACGGCACTTTACAGCCATCTCGTTTCATCACATGCGGTGTCATGATCACTCCATATTTATAAGAACAGGTTATCCACAGAGGTTGGGGAGGCCATCAGGGCTTTATTCATCTCTATTGCCAATGACTTCCCGCAATCCTGACCCACTTTATCCACAATTCCACCGTGAAGCGGTGCACTGTAGTTGTAGCAATTGTAGTCGATTAATACAACATATTGGGTCGGCGTGCATTTTAAGTTCTATATGTAGTGATTTGCATCAAGGATGTTTACGATTTATTTGATGTAGCGCAAAGTAAAAATCGGAGCGTACAGATGACGGGCACTACAGCCGATTGTAAATTGTGGGCAGAAAATTCTGATTAATTATTCAACAAAAACAGAAAGGTAAGCTGAGCGTAGGCATCAAAGCCCGGCAGCGTTATGCGTACCGGGCCTGAACATAATTGCAAGCTATTTTTGCAACCACCAGACGGCTTCAAAAGGACGCAGCGTCATGTCTGCGGGTTGGCTGGCGACCTCGGCATAGTTGTGCATCCGCACCTGCCAGTTGCCGTCGGTCTGGGTCGGCTGCCAGCTCTGGAAGGTATCGCTCAGATTAGCAATGACCAGCAACCGCTGTCCTTGCCATTCACGTTGATAGCACCACAGATGCGGGCTGTCCGGTAGCAGATCCTGATAGTCGCCCCAGGTGATAACCGGCTCTGCTTTACGCAATGCGATCAGCTTCTGATAGGTATAGAACACCGAGTCGGTATCGCGCAGCGCTGCCGCCACGTTGATATCCGCTGCGTTGTCGCACAGATTGATCCACGGCTCACCCTGGGTAAAGCCCGCGTGTTTGCTGGCATCCCACTGCATCGGCGTGCGGCTGTTATCGCGCGATTTACTGGCGAGGATCGCCAGCAGCTCTTGCGCATCGCGCCCCTGGCCGTTCAGGGCGGCAAACATGTTATGGCTTTCCACATCGCGGTAATCGGTAATCTGGCGGAAGTGCGGATTGGTCATGCCGATCTCTTCACCCTGGTAGATGTAGGGCGTGCCCTGCATACCGTGCAGCACCATCGCCAGCATTTTTGCGGCCGGAACGCGGTATTTACCTTCATCGCCAAAACGCGACACGATGCGTGGCTGGTCGTGGTTACACCAGAACAGCGCGTTCCAGGCCTGATTGTGCATGCCTTGTTGCCAGTGGCGAAACAGGGTTTTGAGCGCCACATAGTCGGGTTTGGCTAACGTCCACTTCTCACCGTTGGGGTAATCCACCTTCAGGTGGTGGAAGTTGAAGGTCATCGACAGTTCGCTGCCATCGAGTGCGGCGTACTGCTGGCAGTTTTCCAGCGTGGTGGAGGACATTTCGCCGACCGTCATCAGGCCGCGGGGCGTGAAGACGTCGCGATTCATTTCACGTAAAAACGCATGCGCGCGCGGGCCGTCGGTATAAAAACGCCGCCCATCGCCGTCGGGATCGCTCGGGAAGTCCTGATCTTTAGAGATAAGATTCACCACGTCGAGACGCAGTCCGTCCACGCCGCGATCGGCCCAGAACTCGCACACTTTTTTTAGCTCGGCGCGGACCGCCGGGTTCTCCCAGTTCAGGTCTGCCTGCTCCGGAGCAAAGAGGTGCAGATAGTACTGCTCGCTTTCGGCGTGCCAGCCCCAGGCGCTGCCGCCAAATTTGGAGTGCCAGTTATTCGGGAGACTGTCTGGCGTACCGTCGCGCCAGAGGTAAAACTGACGATACGGGCTGTCTTTATCCAGCGCCTCACGAAACCAGGGGTGCTGGGTTGAAGTGTGGTTAAACACCATATCGAGAATAATACGGATGCCGCGCGCTTTCGCCTGCGCCACCAGTTCGTCAAAGTCTGCAAGCGTTCCGTAGGCCGGATCGACAGACATGTAATCCGCGACGTCGTAGCCGTTATCAACCTGCGGCGAAATATAGAACGGCGTTAGCCAGATGGCATCAACCCCCAGCGTTTGCAGATAGCCGAGACGCTGCGTCACGCCGCGTAAATCGCCGGTGCCGTTGCCGGTGGTGTCCTGAAAACTCTTGGGGTAAACCTGATAGATGACGCCGTTTTGCCACCAGTGGGGAATATTCATGGTTGTTTCCTGGAAATACGATGGGGCGCAACTGCGCCCCGAAGAAAAGTTAGACAATTTGTAGTGTGCCCATACGGTGTTTACGCTGATAAACGAATGAGGTCAGTACCATGGGGATAACAATCGCAATGACCATTGCCATGCCAAATACCTGCCAGTAAGTCGGCTGGATGGAGAGGATGCCCGGCAAACCGCCGACGCCAATTCCGTTCGCCAGCACACCGTTCAGGCCGCACAGCAGTCCGGCGAGACCGGAACCGATCATCGCGCACAGCATCGGGAAGCGGTATTTCAGGTTGATCCCGTACATGGCCGGTTCAGTGACCCCGAGATAGGCGGAGATCGCGGCAGGAACGGAGATTTCACGTTCATTGTGTTTGCGACTGGAGATGATGATCCCGACTACCGCAGAGGCCTGAGCGATATTCGACAGTGCGATCAGCGGCCATACCGGCGTACCGCCCATGCTCTGAATCATCTGCATGTCGATAGCCAGCGTGGTCTGATGCACGCCGGTTATCACCAGCGGGGCATACAGGAAGCCGAACAGCGCCGCGCCAATCGGGGCAAAGCTGCCGGTCAGCAGGTGACGGACCGCAAACGCGACACCGTCGCCGATCATGCGGCCAAACGGACCAATAAAGGCGTGCGCGAGGAATACCGCGAGGATCAACGAGCACACCGGGACGATCACCAGATACAGATAATCCGGGACGATGCGTTTCATGCGTGTTTCAATAAACCCGAGCGCCAGACCGGCCAGCAGTGCCGGAATAACCTGTGCCTGATAGCCCACTTTCTCAATGCTGAACAGGCCGAAGTTCCACACTTCCGGTACCTGTTGACCGAGTAGATAGGCGTTCATTAGCTGCGGTGAAACCAGGGTCACGCCCAGCACAATACCGAGGATCGGCGTTCCGCCCATTTTCTTCACTGCTGACCAGCAGATCCCGACCGGCAGATAGAAGAAGATCGCTTCGCCAATTAGCCACAGGAAGTCGTAAAGGGTTTTCAGCGAAGGATGCATCTGCGCCAGCGTCTGCCCGTTGCTCATGGGCAGATCGCCAATCACATTACGGAACCCCAAGATCAAGCCGCCGCTAATCAGCGCTGGCAGCAGCGGGAAGAAGATCTCCGCAAAATGAGAAATCAGCTGTTCGTGCCATTTCATATTCTGCCGCGCGGCTTTTTTCGCCTGCTCTTTGTCGGCGCTGGCCTGACCGGTTGTCGCCAGCAGCGCTTTGTAGTAATCGCCCACTTCGGTACCAATCACCACCTGAAACTGCCCGGCGTTGGTGAAGCAGCCTTTGACCATCGGCAACTGTTCAATCTCTTTTGGCCTGGCATTCGCAGGCTGATTCAGCACAAAACGCAGGCGAGTAATGCAGTGACTTACCGTGGCGATATTGTCGCGCCCGCCTACCAGCTCAATCAGCCGGTCGATGTCTGCTTGTTTTATTTTGCTCATGATGATGTGTGTTCCCCGTAGGCCGGATAAGACGTTTTAGCATCGCCATCTGGCAACTCTCTCGTTGCTGTGGCCAGAGTATATCGTCGATGATTTTTTAAAAATGGGAACGTTCCCGAAACGCAGCGAAGATCACAAATTAACGCTCAGAAAGCGATCAGGAGAGGGTGGAAGGAATAACGATTTGTCGTAGTTCGCTACGGCCGTTGATCTGCTCGATCAGCTGCGAGGCCGCTTGTCGTCCGGCTTCGGCATATCCTGGATCGACGGTGATAATTTCCGGATGGAGGAATTTCATCAGCGGCGTACTGCCCACGCTCGCCAGCTGTAGATTCTCAATTCGCTGCTCTTGCAGATATTTGCTGACACCAAGGGCGAGGGTATCCGTCGCGCAGACTAAGGCAGTGGTTTCCGGGGTGATGACGTTGGCGGCCTGCTCATAACCCTGCTTCATGGCAAGACCCGGTAGCGCGGCTACAGGATGCAGTTTGTGTTTCTTACAGAACGCCAGGTAGGCTTCATGGCGGCGCTTACCGGTGGTCACGTCGCTATGGGGAACGCCAAGAAAGCTGATATGGCGATGCTCGCGATCGTATAAACGCTGCATCAGGGTGCGAATGGCGCCTTCATCGTCATAGCAGACGGAGGCAAAGCCTTTGGCATCTCTTGCCAGCAGCACCAGCGAATCCTGCCAGGAGGCGAGCATGGATTCACTTATGCCGGTAAAACCAAACAGCACCACACCGTCAATATTGCGGCGTCTGAGCATGCCGAGATGCTCTTCAACCAGCTCGGGCGAGAACTGGCTTTCCATCATGATCGGGTCGTAACCCTGCTCATAAAAGGCGGGCAGCATGGTTTGCACGGCGAGATTTTCAGAAAGCGAGTCCAGACGCGTGACGATGATCGCCACCACCTTGTCACTTTGTCCACGCATGGCGCGAGCGGAGCGGGAAGGGGAAAAACCGTGCTGATTCATCACCGCTTCAACGCGTTCGCGGGTGCGTTCGCTCACGCCGCTTTCATTGTTAAGCACACGGGAAACGGTTGATTTTCCCACACCGCTTAAGCGGGCGATGTCTTTAATTGTCAGCCGGTTTTGCATCCTGTTTTCCCGAGTTGCGTGTGAAGTTATGCCAAATAGAGAATAACTTTACTCAAGCGCAGCGCAATGGGCAAAGTCTGGTATACGTTTGGTTTAGTTTCCATGGTTTATCATACTGCCATAATTGCCACAAACCTTATGGTTTTCTGCGTATAATCCGCAGCGCAAATCATTCACTTACCGGAGGCTATATGGATCCCGATCCCACCCCTCTCCCGAGATGGAGAAACACCCCTTTCCGGTAAGCCTGTCTTTCACTGTCTTACCGGAGCAGTAAGACAGTGACGTTCTGACGTCCCTGTTGTGATTTTAATATTGCCATCAGGTAAGGCTTTGCCACGCCTGAAGGATTTACTGCGCCTGTTGAGACTGGCGCAGAGGGACTGCCTATGTTCAAAAATATTACTCGCCAGCTATTTGCCCGGCTAAACCGCCATTTACCACATCGTTTGGTGCATCGCGATCCGTTGCCTAATGCCCAGACCGTTGCCAGCACGCCGATCCCACCATCGCTGAGCGAACATTGTCTGAAAATGGCGCTGATGGACGAAGCCGCGCTGTGGAAAACGTTTGGCGCGCACCCGGAAGGATTAAACGCCGCAGAAGTGGAAAACGCTCGCGAATTACATGGTGAGAACCAACTGCCGGCGCAGAAGCCGTCGCCGTGGTGGGTGCATCTGTGGGTCTGCTACCGTAACCCGTTTAATATTTTGTTGACCATCCTCGGTGCGATTTCCTATGCCACCGAAGATCTGTTTGCCGCTGGCGTCATTGCTCTGATGGTCGTCATCTCTACGCTGCTGAATTTTGTGCAGGAGGCGCGTTCCACCAAAGCGGCAGATGCGCTGAAAGCGATGGTCAGTAACACCGCTACGGTGCTGCGCGTTATCAACGAGAAAGGAGAGAACGGCTGGGTTGAACTGCCGATCGACCAGTTAGTTCCCGGCGATATTATTAAGCTGGCGGCAGGGGATATGATCCCGGCCGATCTGCGTGTGGTGCAGGCTCGTGACCTGTTCGTGGCCCAGGCTTCGCTGACCGGTGAATCGCTGCCGGTGGAGAAAGTCGCAACCAGCCGCGACCCGCAGCAAAGCAACCCGCTCGAATGCGATACCCTGTGCTTTATGGGCACCAACGTGGTGAGCGGCACGGCGCAGGCCATCGTGATTGCGACCGGAGCCAATACCTGGTTCGGGCAACTGGCGGGCCGCGTCAGCGAGCAGGAAAGCGAGCAGAATGCTTTCCAGAAAGGGATCAGTCGCGTCAGCATGCTGCTGATCCGTTTTATGCTGGTGATGGCGCCGATTGTGCTCATCATCAACGGCTATACCAAAGGCGACTGGTGGGAAGCGGCGCTGTTTGCCCTGTCTGTCGCGGTGGGGCTGACCCCGGAAATGCTGCCGATGATCGTCACCTCGACGCTGGCGCGCGGGGCGGTGAAGCTGTCAAAACAAAAGGTCATCGTCAAACACCTCGACGCCATTCAGAACTTTGGCGCGATGGATATCCTGTGTACTGATAAAACGGGTACCCTGACACAAGACAAAATTGTACTTGAGAATCATACAGATATATCTGGTAAACCCAGCGAGCACGTCCTGCATTCTGCGTGGCTGAACAGCCATTACCAGACCGGGTTGAAGAATCTGCTGGATACGGCAGTGCTGGAAGGTGTGGACGAAGAATCAGCCCGCCAGCTCTCTACCCGCTGGCAGAAAATTGATGAGATCCCGTTTGACTTCGAACGCCGCCGCATGTCGGTGGTGGTCGCTGAAGAAACCGATGTGCATCAGCTGGTGTGCAAAGGCGCGCTGCAGGAGATCCTCAGCGTCTGCACCCAGGTGCGCTACAGCGGTGAGGTTGTCCCGTTAGATGACAACATGCTGCGTCGGGTGAAGCGCGTCACGGATACGCTGAATCGCCAGGGGCTGCGCGTGGTAGCAGTGGCGACGAAATACCTGCCAGCGCGTGAGGGCGATTACCAGCGTATTGATGAATCAGATCTGATCCTCGAAGGCTATATTGCGTTCCTCGATCCGCCGAAAGAGACCACCGCGCCAGCGCTCAAAGCCCTGAAAGCCAGCGGTATTACGGTGAAAATCCTGACTGGCGATAGCGAGCTGGTGGCGGCGAAAGTGTGTCACGAAGTGGGGCTGGATGCGGGCGATGTGGTTATCGGTAGCAACATTGAAGGGTTAAGCGACGATGAGCTGGCAACGCTGGCCCAGCGCGCCACGCTGTTTGCTCGTCTGACGCCGATGCACAAAGAGCGCATTGTCACGCTGCTCAAGCGCGAAGGTCATGTGGTTGGCTTTATGGGGGATGGCATTAACGATGCCCCGGCGCTGCGCGCGGCGGACATTGGTATCTCCGTTGACGGCGCGGTTGATATTGCGCGTGAAGCGGCTGATATCATCCTGCTGGAAAAGAGTCTGATGGTGCTGGAAGAAGGGGTGATCGAAGGACGCCGTACTTTTTCTAACATGCTGAAGTATATCAAAATGACGGCCAGTTCTAACTTCGGTAATGTGTTTAGCGTGCTGGTGGCGAGCGCCTTCTTACCGTTCCTGCCGATGTTGCCGCTGCACTTACTGATTCAGAACCTGCTGTACGATGTATCCCAGGTGGCGATTCCGTTTGATAACGTCGACGAAGAGCAGATCAAAAAGCCGCAGCGCTGGAATCCCAGCGAGTTGGGGCGCTTTATGATCTTCTTTGGACCGATCAGCTCGATCTTCGACATTCTGACATTTTGCCTGATGTGGTTCGTCTTCCATGCGAATACGCCAGAACATCAGACGTTGTTCCAGTCTGGCTGGTTCGTGGTAGGCCTGCTGTCGCAAACGCTGATTGTGCATATGATCCGTACCCGCCGCGTGCCGTTCATCCAAAGCCGCGCCGCATGGCCGCTGATGCTGATGACGCTGGTGGTCATGGTGGTAGGCATTGCATTACCGTTCTCGCCGCTGGCCAACTATCTGCAATTGCAGGCGCTGCCGCTGAGCTACTTCCCGTGGCTGATTGCGATTCTGGCGGGCTACATGACGTTAACCCAGCTCGTGAAAGGTTTTTATAGCCGCCGCTACGGCTGGCAGTAAGCACAAGATATCGGCTGCGTTGGTCCCTTAAAAAGCCAACGCAGCTGTAACCTGGCGCAGGAGGAATATCGGTATCGCCCGATGATTCGCGCCGCAGAAAATTCATGCGTATTATTATTTCTGTTAAAAGATAATTAATTCGATAAATGTGAATGATAAGTGAATAAATTCACGTAGAATATTGTTTTTTAATATTCATACATTAAAAATTATAATTTATAAGATATGCCTTAGCACTCCCCCTCCATTCATTCCGTAAAATATCGAGAATTAAAAAATTTACATAAAAATCTATGGTTGCAACATGTTGTATTTTATGTTTTTTTTAATGATTCCTTTATTCTTATTTTTATCAATTCTAATAAAAACAATGTGTTGAGGTATATATTCATGACGGTGATTCGTTGTTATGAAATATGTCTTTGGATATACTCGCTTCTATATAAATTTATTTATATGGTGCCGCTGTTGCACAGATTCGGAGAATCTGCGGCGGCGTGTTTCGTAGCTATGTTGTTTTATCTATATCATTTCGCTCACATCAGAGAGACTCACATTATGCAAAGGAAAGCTATTTCATTTTGTATTGCCCTGGCATTAAGCGGTAATACATTTGCCGCCGATCTTAACAACAACGAAGACAAAAAAAAGCAGTGTCCCGAAAATATCAGCAGCCTTTCTCAGGCTGAGCTGGCCAAACTGTCGCCGGAGTGCCAGAAAGCCACGGAAAGCGTTTTAGAGCAGGGCTGGGCATGGGCGGTGGGCGGTATCGCTGCTGTGGCCGCCACGGTGGGTATCGCGGCGAGCGGCGGCGGCGGCGGCAGCAGCCATTCGTCCTCCGGGTTGCCTGTTGATCCAGTAACGCCTGTGGACCCGGTAACACCTGTCGATCCGGTGGACCCCGTTACACCTGATACCCCCCCCTCCGTTTATGACAATGGCGTTACCCTTGACCGGGGCGCGAAAACCCTGACCTTTGCCTCGCTGGTGGTGAACGGCGTCACTTATACCAATACCACCTTCGCCATTACCAAGCAGGGCGACGGCTACCTGCTGACCGCGCCGGACGGCAAAACCCTGACCGTGACCAGCCTAAACGTGATGGGCAATGCGCTGGTGATGCAGGGAACGTACGGCAGTAACAACCTGTTCTGGTCGTACAACCGCGCAGGAGAGCTTACCCTGGCGAGCGCAGACACCACGGTTATTGACGGCGACGGGCAGCAGAAAACGGTTGATGGCGGCTCCACCGCAGGCGGCCCGGGCGATACCGGGACGATTATCAACGGTGATGATAACGATGTTAATGTGAATGGCGATACCGGCGCTACTGGCGGCGGCACCGGCACCGACGTGGACGGCAACGGCAACACCATCAACAACGGCGGCAACAACACCGCAGACGGTGAAGGCTCCAATGGTACCGATGTTAACGGCGACGGCAACACCATCAACAACACCGGTGATAACAGCGGCACCAACGGTGGTACCGGCACCGACGTGGACGGCAACGACAACACCATCAACAACGGCGGCAAAAATACCGCAGACGGTGAAGGCTCCACCGGTACAGACGTCACCGGCGACGGCAACGACATCAACAACACCGGCGATAACGGCGCCACCAACGGCGGCACCGGCACAGACGTTGACGGCAACGGCAACACAGTTGATAACGGCGGCAACAACACCGCCGACGGTGCAGGCTCTACCGGTACTGACGTGACTGGCGACGGCAACGACATCAACAACACCGGTGATAACAGCGGCACCAACGGCGGTACCGGCACCGGCGTGGACGGCAACGACAACACCATCAACAACGGCGGCAAAAACACCGCAGACGGTGAAGGCTCCACCGGTACTGACGTGACCGGCAACGGCAACGACATCAACAACACCGGTGACAACGGCGCCACCAACGGCGGCACCGGCACAGACGTGGACGGCAACGGCAACACAGTTGATAACGGTGGCAACAACACCGCCGACGGTGCAGGCTCCACCGGTACAGACGTGACCGGCGACGGCAACGACATCAACAACACCGGTGATAACAGCGGCACCAACGGCGGTACCGGCACCGGCGTGGACGGCAACGACAACACCATCAACAACGGCGGTAAAAACACTGCCGACGGTGCAGGCTCCACCGGTACTGACGTGACCGGCGACGGCAACGACATTAACAACACCGGTGATAACAGCGCCACTGGCGGCGGTACTGGCACTGACGTGACCGGCGACAACAACGACATCAACAACAACGGCAAAAACACTGCCGACGGTGAAGGCTCCACCGGCACCAAAGCTGACGGCGACGGTAACTCCATCAATAACGGCGGCGAGAGCAGCGCCACCAACGGCGGTACCGGCACCGATGTGAACGGCGACGGCAACACCATCGACAACAAGGGTAACAACACTGCCGATGGCGCAGGCTCTACCGGTACGGATGTAGACGGTAACGGCAACACCATTAACAACGGTGGCGACAACAGCGGCACCAATGGTGGTACGGGCACTGACGTGACCGGCGACAACAACGACATCAACAACAACGGCAAAAACACTGCCGACGGTGAAGGCTCCACTGGCACCAAAGCTGACGGCGACGGCAACGACATTAACAACACCGGTGACAACAGCGCCACTGGCGGCGGTACCGGCACTAAAGCTGACGGCGACGGCAACACCATCGACAATAAAGGTAACAACACTGCCGATGGCGCAGGCTCTACCGGTACGGATGTAGACGGTAACGGCAACAAAATCATTAACGAAGGCGACACCAGCGCAGCCAATGGCGGCACCGGCACCAGCGTGGACGGCAACGACAACACCATCGACAACAAAGGTAAAACTACGGCAGATGGCGCTGGTTCTACCGGAACGGATGTCACTGGTGATGGCAACACCATTAACAACGAAGGTGATACCAGTGCCGCCAACGGTGCGACCGGCACTGACGTTGACGGCAACAACAACACCATCGACAACAAAGGTCAAACTACGGCTGATGGGACTGGCTCCACCGGTACTGACGTAACCGGCGACGGCAACAAAATCAACAACGAAGGTGATACCAGCGCAACTGCTGGCGGCACCGGCACCAGCGTGGACGGTGGCGGCAACACCATTGACAACAAAGGCACCACCACCGCAGAAGGGGAAGGCTCGACCGGTACTGACGTCGCGGGTAATAACAACACCATTAATAACGATGGCGCCAGCAAAGTCATTGACGGTGCGACGGGGGAAAAAGTCAGCGGTGACGGCAACACCCTGAACAACGCAGGGGAAATGACGGTAGGCAGTACCGACAGTACCAAACCGAGTACCGGGGTGGATGTTGCCGGTAATAACAACACCATTAACCAGAACGGTAAAATGGTGGTGGGTGATTTCTCCACCGGTCTGGACGTGACGGGTAAATCAAACACCATTAACCTGGCCTCTAAAGAGATGAGCATCACTGGTAATAAGGCTACCGGGGTTAACGTTTCCGGCGAAGCCAATACGGTGACGCTGAAAGGCGATATGGTGGTGGATAAAGACCAGAAATCCCCACAGGCGATGGACTATTTCGTTACTCCATCGACCGGGATTAACGTCAGCGGTAGCGGTAACACGGTGGTGCTGGACGGGCATCTTCAGGTCATTGTAGATACTGAGTCGTTTGATCATGTTAGCCAGAAACGCGATGGTACCGTAGAAGCCATTCGTGGGGTAGTTGTCAGCGGTGACAATAACCGTGTCGATCTGTTGGGGGGGGTTGAGCTTACCGGTGAAGTCAATCAAATTCCCGGGACAGAGCGTAGTGCTATTGGCAACAGTAAAGGCTCAGTAGTGACCGTTAACGGTAAATCATCGCTTTACCTGCATGGTGACTCATCCATCAATGGTAACTACGCGACAACTTTTGAAAGCATATTTAACGTAACCAATCAGGGTTATCTTGAAATTAGTGAAGATGCCACTGTCACTACCAACATCGAAAGTATGAATACTTATTGGCGTGCTGGCGATAATGATCTGGTCACGCTGGGAAGTGGCGGTACGGCGACCAATAAAGGAACGATCAACCTACGCGACATGAATTTAACTTTCATGGAGGGGGCTTCATCCTTTACGAATGACGGTTCCGTGACTCTTGACAGAAAAATGGCTTTATCAAGTAAGGACGGAGAACCGACATTCGGCATGATGTCCACGGGTAAGTCACATGGTGTGAATAACGGAGATATCACTGGATATGTGCGCGCTCAGAACAGTGTGCAGACTAGTACTGGGTCGGCTAGTTATTTGTTCAACAGCAGCAGCTATGCCATAAACCTTATGGATGGGATTGACGGAAGCGAATCTATTAACAACGGCACGCTGGCTTTATATGGTCGCGGTGAAGCAATGCACGCCCATTCGTCAAAAGCGAGTAACTACGGAACGATTACTGCGGATGGACTCTGGAAAGATGCAAATGACACAACTGTGATTGGCGCTGGCGTATCCTCTACAAGGGCAGTTGATTTTGCCATTGGTATGGGGGCGGGAAGTTTAGCGGGTACCGGCTCCGGTGGTTCGGCAGTTAACTACAAGGATGCCACCATCACTATTTATAATGCGGGTGCAGGCATGGCTGTATCTGGCGCTAGTAACACGATTATTAACCAGGGCACCATTAATCTCGAAAAAAACGAGTTCTATGATGAGACTAAACCGCTGGTCGGTATGGCGGTGTATAAGGGCGGTGTTGCGTACAACGATGGCACCATCAATATTAATGCCGACAACGGTCAGGCGTTTTACAACGATGGCACAGGCACTATCCATAACAGCGGCACCATTAATCTGAACGGCGGCGCAATGTCGTCAGATGATACGCATATGGGTTCTGCGCCAACTGACAGCAATTCTGCCCCCGCTTCTGTTCAGCGTGTGAGTGGTTATGTGTTGGGTACCAGCGCCAGCGGCTCTGTCGGTACGCTTAATGCGGGTAATAACGCCCTGGCACTGGATTCTGTCAGCGTGGATACCGGTTTCACCGCAGGTACGGCTGCCACGACTCAGACCTTCGACAACGTCTTTACCGGGGCTGATGTGGAAGGCGTGGAAAACATCACCTCTGAAAGCGTGGTGTGGAGCGCGCAGGGTCAGAAAGACGCGAACGGCAACGTGGACGTCACCATGACCAAAAACGCCTACACCGATGTGGTGACCGACAGCAGCGTCAGCGGTGTTGCCGGCGCGCTGGATGCCGCGTACACCAACAACGAGCTGTTCAGCAGCCTGAACCTGAAAACCTCTGCCGACGTGACGAAGGCGATGAAGCAAATCAGCGGCAACAAGGCTGTGAACGTCTCCCGCGACGCCCGCAGACTCAGCAACCGCTTCGATATGCTGGCGGATGCCGCGCCGGAACTGGGTAACGGTCTGTCGTTTAACCTGGTGGCGAAAGGCGACCAGCGTGCCGAACTGGGTAAAGACACGCAGTACGACATGATGGCTCTGCGTCAGAAACTGGGCTTTGGCGATAATCAGTCGCTGACCATGGAGTACGGTATTGCCCGTCTGGACGGTAAAGGCAATGTCTCTTCCGGCAGCGACGGTATCACCGGCGGTTACAGCCAGTTCCTGGGTCTGGAGCACGCCATGCCGCTCGGTGAGGAAGGTCTCTCCTGGAACAACGCCCTGCGTTACGACGTACATCAGCTCGACAGCAAACGCGGCATTAACTACGGTGATGTCAACAAACAGGCGCTGGCGGACAGCCGTCAGCAGTACCTGGAGCTGCGTACCGAGGGTCGTAAAACCTTCGCCGTCAGCGAAGGGCTGGATGTTGTGCCATATGCTGGTCTGAAACTGCGTCACACCATGGAAGACGGTTATCAGGAGCGCGGTGCTGGCGACTTTAACCTGAACATGAACAGCAGCACGGAAACGGCGGTTGATTCAGTGGTGGGTATGAAGCTGAGCTATGCCGGTAAGGATGGTTGGGCAGCAACGGCGACGCTGGAAGGCGGCCCGAACCTGAGCTACGTCAGTACTGGCAAAAAAGCGGCCCTGCAGGGGGCGGCAGGTCAGAGCTTCAACGTTGACGACGGTCAGAAAGGTGGCAGCATCAACAGCATGGCACAGGTGGGTGTGAAGTATAACGCCGGTAACACCAGCGCCGGGCTGGACGCTTTCCACTGGAAAGAGGACAACATCAGCGACAAGGGCTTTATGCTGAATATTAAACACAATTTCTGATAACAGCCTGAGTGAGTAAAAACAGAACCGCCGGAGTGATTTCCGGCGGTTTTTTTTACGCTTAGCGACGAACGGCGATCGCTTCAATCTCGATTTTCACGTCTTTCGGCAGACGGGCAACTTCCACGCAAGAACGCGCCGGGAAGGTGGCGTTGTGCTCGGTGAAGAACGCTTCGTAGGTCGCGTTTACGGTTGCGAAATCGTTCAGGTCTTTAACGAAGACGGTAGTTTTTACGATGTCGCCCACTTTCAGGCCTGCTGCTTCAACGATAGCTTGTACGTTTTCCAGCGACTGACGCGCCTGAGCGGACACGTCTTCCGATACGGCACCGGTTTTCGGATCGACCGGGATCTGACCGGAAGTGATTACCATGCTACCCAGGTCAACGCCCTGAACGTATGGGCCGATTGCTGCTGGTGCATTTTCCGTCGCGATAGTCTTGCTCATGATTTCTCCTGAATTACAGCGGTAATAGAATGTTCCCGGCCATTATAGGGAGCCGGGAAATCATTACCAACACCAATTAGTTGGCCAGCACCACATAATGCGAAAACTCTTTTTCACAGTATTTGCATTTGAGTGCGATGTCGTCAGCGCGCTTTTTCACTGAAAAACTGGACGATACTGGTTCAGCATGGCTGATGCAGTTGCTGTTCGGGCAAACCAGCACGTTATCGATACGTTCAGGCAGGCTCGGACGTGATTTACCCACCACGTCATAATCGTCAATGCGGTTTACCGTTGCCTGCGGAGCGTATAGGGAGAGCTGGTTTACCTGCTCGTCGGTCAGGAACGTATTTTCGATTTTAATCAGGTCTTTACGGCCCATTTCGCCAGACGGCAGGTTCAGGCCGATGGTGATACGCTGGTCGGTTTCAGTCAGTTTGAACAACGTCAGCAGCTTAAAACCAACCTGTGCGGGAATATGGTCAATTACGGTGCCACGTTTGATGGCTTCAACCTGCAGTTTGTTATCGTGTGTCATCTCTTTTTCTCCCTTACAGTGCCAGTTCGCTATTCAGTACCAGTGCCAGTAACGCCTGGCGGGCGAAGATGCCGTTGCCAGCCTGCTGGAAATACCAGGCGTGCGGCGTCTTGTCGACGTCGGTGGTGATTTCATCGATGCGCGGCAGCGGATGCAGCACCTTCATGTTCGCTCTGGCACCGTTCAGATCGCTGGCACGCAGAACAAACTGTGCTTTCACGTTGGCGTATTCGGACGGGTCCAGACGCTCTTTTTGTACGCGGGTCATGTAGAGGATATCGACCTCCGCCATTACCTCTTCGATAGTGCCATGCAGGCTCCAGGCGATACCTTTTTCATTCAGCATATCCAGAATGTATTGCGGCATGGCCAGCGCGTCCGGGGCGATGAAGTAGAAGCGGTTACCTTCGAACTTTGCCAGCGCCTGGGTCAGGGAGTGGACGGTGCGGCCATATTTCAGGTCACCCACCATGGCGATTTGCAGATTGTCCAGGCGACCCTGCGTTTCCTGAATGGTAAACAGATCCAGCAGCGTTTGGGTGGGATGCTGGTTGGAACCGTCGCCGGCGTTCAGTACCGGCACGTTACCGGAGAACTCGGTTGCCAAACGCGCGGCACCTTCCTGCGGATGACGCATCACGATGGCGTCGACATAGGTGCTGATGACGGAAATGGTGTCGGCCAGAGTTTCGCCTTTTTTGCCAAGCGACGTGTTGCTGCTGTCAGAGAAACCCACCACGCTGGCGCCCAGACGGTGCATGGAGGTTTCAAAAGATAAACGGGTGCGGGTTGACGCTTCAAAGAAGCAACTGGCGATGACCTTATGTTTTAACAGCTCGGGCTGCGGGTTAGCTTTTAATTTCGCCGTCGTCGCGAGGACCAGATTAAGGTCATCGCGGCTGAGGTCGTTTATGGAAATGATGTGTTTTTGATAGAGCGGGTTAGCCATGTTTATCTCCTGACGCCTGGGCAAAAAAAAAGCCCCTCAATTGAGGGGCTCGGAATGGGTGATCAACGGAAAGAAAAACGGCAGGCCAGCGTCCTTTTTCAGACGCGGTAAGACAAAATGTCGTACACACTGAACCATACATCCTCCCGGCAAATTGTCCGCGATTATACTCAGCTCCGTTATGGGATCAAGCGAAAAATGCACTATTTATTCATCGCAAACGGTTCTTATGAATTTTAATTCATTTTGAATAGATAATTAATCTGCTTATGGATCAGGCCCGTTCGCTGTACCACCCGCGGCGCGACCCAGACAATACTGCTACCGGCAATGACGCCGAGAATTTCTGGCAACGCGTGATAATCGAGGATTCTGGCTACGGCGCGACCATAGCCAGCCGCCGTGTGGATGAGGATAAACTCGCTATTGTGTTCCACGCTGACCACCATTTCAGCAATCGATCGGGCTGCATCAGGCGCGGGTCGTGATTGCGGATTTACAGAATAAATTTTTTGCCCTTTTGTATTTCTTATTTTTATAGCACCGAGCAGTTTCAGCAGACGAGATACCGTTGACTGGCTAATCCCGGTGAAACCATGGTGTTGTAGATCGCGGCGAAGCGCTTCCTGAGACAGGTAGCTTTTTTCGCTAATCAGGCGCTGACAAATCGCCAACTGTTTCTGCTCTTTGGTCGAGTAATCATCGAATTCCTTCATAAAAACACCCTAAATTTATCATTTGTATCAATGCGATGGCGAAATTCACCACATTTGCAGTATCAATAACGGCTCAAACGGGCGGTTGTGCAGAAAAACGAGAGCGCGCTCAAAAAAGCCGTCGGGATCCGACGGCCAACAGGACTACAGCATCGCGCCGATACTCAGAACAACCATGTTCAGTACCGTCAGAATTAGCAGCAGTGGTGCGACCCATTTCAGGTAGCGCACATAAGGAACACGAGCGATGGCCAACCCTCCCATCACAACCGCTGAGGTGGGGGTAATCAGATTCACAATGCCGGAAGCGGATTGATACGCGGTGACGACCAGATCCCTTTGCACATGGGCGAAGTCAGCCAGCGGGGCCATAATGGGCATCGTGAGCACCGCCAGGCCAGACGAGGAAGGGACCAGGAAGGAGAGCAAGACTTCCAGCCAGTAAGTCACATTGATGAAAATGGTGGTGGACAGACCGGAGACTAAATTTTCGGCGCTGTGCAAAATGGTGTGGGTGATCATGCCGTTGTCCATCACCACGACGATACCGCGCGCAATGCCGATAATCAGCGCCACGCCGAGCAGATCCCGAGCCCCGTCAATGAAGGTACTGGTGAATGCTTCTTCACTCATGCGGGCAATCACGCCGACGATAATCGCAGATGCCAGAAAAACCCCAGATATTTCAGCCATCCACCAGCCGAGCACCGCGACGCCATAAATCATCACAGCAAAGGCGGCGGCGAATATCAGCAGGATCCACTTACGCGTAGCCGTGAATTCAAGATTGGTATTGGCGCGACTACCGAGAAAATGGGCACGGTTTTCCTCCATTTTATCGGCCACGATGGAAAGCTCAGGATGGCTGCGAACTTTCCGTGCATAGCGCATGACCCATACCACACAGATTACATAGCCGACGACCAGTAGCAGAATGCGCATCAGCATTCCCTGGGTGAAGGGGATCCCGGCGGCGTTAGCGGCGATAACTGTTGCGAAAGGGTTGATTGTTGAACCGAGGGTGCCGATGCCTGCGCCAAGCAAAACGGTTGCAGCAGCAACCAGTGGATCAAAGCGCGCAGCCATCATGACCGGAACCAATAAGGTGTAGAAAGGGAGTGATTCTTCCGCCATGCCGTAAATCGTGCCTCCGGCGGCGAAAAGTCCCATCAGGATGGGGATCATCCACTCTTCTTTGCCGTTCAGCCTGACCGTCACGCGTTCGATTCCTGCGTCGATGGCGCCCGTTTTGTTTACCACGCCGAGAAACCCGCCAATAATCAGGACAAACAACGCCACATCAATCGCGCCTGCGGTGTAGGTTTCGTGGTTATAAAGCCCGTCAATCGGAGCCAGCAGTACAGCCGTTAAACCTTGTGGATGCGCCTCTGTTGGGGTATAGGTACCGGCAACCGGCACTTCTTTGCCCAGGGTGGCATTCATCGCCATCTGGTATTTCCCGGCAGGGACAATCCAGGTCATAACGGCGACGAGCGCAATGAGAATAAACAGGATGGTATACGCGCTGGGAAATTTGAATTTGCCCATGATGTTCTCCGGATAGCTTGGGCATATGCCGCCAGGCGACACATGCCCGCTGGGGTTAGTCGCCGAGTGTCGCTACCATGACCGCTTTAATGGTATGCATCCGGTTTTCTGCTTCGTCGAAGACGATGGAATGCGCTGACTCAAATACCTCCTCCGTGACTTCAAGCCCTTTCAGGCCGTAAGCCGCTTCGATTTCACGGCCCACTTTGGTGTGCTCGTTATGGAAGGCGGGCAGGCAGTGCATGAATTTCACATTGGGATTGCCGGTCGCATCGATGACCTGCTGGTTAATTTGATAAGGCGTCATCAGGCTGACGCGTTCTGCCCACGCCTCTTTGGGTTCCCCCATCGAAACCCAGACATCGGTGTAGAGAAAGTCCACGTCGTAAACGCCTTCCTCAACATCCTCTGTGAGCGTAATGCGCGCGCCCGTCACGCTGGCGATTTCACGGCATTCGGCAACCAGCGCCTCGTCCGGCCAGAAGGATTTCGGTGCGACCAGACGAATATCCATCCCCATTTTCGCCGCGCCGACCATCAGCGAATTGCCCATGTTATTGCGGGCGTCACCAAGGTAAGCGAAGCTCAGTTCGGGTAAGGTTTTACCCGGGGCGTGTTCCAGCATGGTCATCAGATCCGCGAGGATCTGCGTAGGGTGGAATTCATTCGTCAGCCCGTTCCAGACCGGCACACCAGCGAACTGACCCAGTTCTTCCACGATCTCCTGGCCGTAGCCGCGGTATTCAATACCGTCATACATGCGGCCTAACACGCGGGCGGTATCTTTCATCGACTCTTTATGACCAATCTGCGAGCCGCTTGGGCCAAGGTAGGTCACCTGTGCGCCCTGATCGAAAGCGCCGACTTCAAAGGCGCAGCGGGTGCGAGTTGACGTTTTTTCGAAGATTAGCGCGATATTTTTACCAACCAGCGTTTGCCTTTCGCGTCCGGCTTTTTTTGCCGTTTTTAACTCGATAGACAGATCGATCAGGTACTGGATTTCCGTTGGGGTGTAGTCCAGCAATTTGAGAAAATTGCGATTTTTCAGGTTAACAGTCATGAAAATATCCTTATGTAGGCTGGATAAGGCTTCGCTTTACCCAGCAAAAAAAGCCTTAAGCGTTAACATCAGTGGCTTCGCGCCGAATTAGCGTGCCTTTGTCACCGGCGAGAATGGCCGAACCGTCAGCCAACGAGCCGATGCCAGCAATCCCGTGACAGTGAGAGACAAATTCCGCGCAGGCGGTGACTTTGGGGCCCATTGAACCGGCGTCGAATTGCATTTCGCCGAGCTGTTTCGGCGTAACCTGGGCCAGCGGGCGCTGGGTAGGTTTGCCCCAGTCGAGATACACCGCATCGGCATCGGTCAGGATCAGCAGCGCATCGGCGTGGATTTGTTTGGCGAGCAGGGCGGCGGAGAGATCTTTGTCGATCACCGCTTCAATACCGTGGTAGCCATCGGCTTTTTCCACCACCGGTACGCCGCCACCGCCGTTGCAGATAACCAGATGATCGCGGGCGATCAGTGTGCGAATGGCGTCACTTTCCACGATACGTTTGGGTTGTGGAGAGGGCACAACACGGCGGAATGCTTTACCATCGGCTTTGAAAACCCAGCCTTTTTCCGCCTGTAACGCGTGGGCCTGGGGTTCGTCATAAATCGGCCCGATATATTTGGTGGGATTGCTGAAGGCCGGATCGTGGGCATCGACTTCAACCTGAGTCAGCAGGACACTAATTTCACGCTGTGGGAGCTGGTTTTTCAGGGCCTGTTGCAGCATATAGCCAATCATTCCCTGACTTTCTGCGCCGAGAATATCGAGCGGGTAGGGGGTGACGTTGGCATACGCACTGTTTTGTAACGCCAAAAGTCCAACCTGCGGGCCATTGCCGTGTACCAGAATTACGCGCCACTGCTGCGTGAGCTGAGCGAGAGTTCTTGCCGCCAGCTCAATATTCTTGCGTTGGATGTCGGCTTCCAGCGGTTCGCCACGTTTGAGTAGTGCATTGCCGCCCAGCGCCACAACCAGGGTAGGTTTGTTTTCCATAACGTCTCCTTAAATACCGTCGCGTTCCAGCGGGCAACTCATGCAGCGCGCACCGCCGCGCCCACGTCCCAGTTCGTCGCCAGGAATGGGTAAAACAGTGATGCCAGCTTTGTCGTATTTCTCGTTGGTCCAGATGTTGCGTTCGTAGCCCACCACAACCCCGGGGCGCAGCGTCAGAACATTGTTCGCGTCATTCCACTGTTCGCGTTCAGCTTCGAAGGCGTCTCCACCGGTGGTGATCAGATTGATCTGGTCGAGGCCAAGTGCTTTTTCGAGGGCATGTACCAGCGTACTTTCCTGGGTGCGTTTCAGGCCGCCGCGCCCGTCTGGTGTCAGGGTCCAGCACTGGACATCCGGGCGCACCACTTCCGGGTAGACGGAGAAGGTATCGATATCGATGTGGGTCATGACGGTATCAAGGTGCATACAGGAGCGATGTTTCGGCAGTTCGACTGCGATAACGCGTTCTGCCTGGCGATGCTTAAATAGCGACTGAGCAAGGAACTCAATGCCCTGCGGCGTGGTACGTTCCGACATACCGATGAGAACTGCGCCGCGACCAATGACCAGCACATCTCCACCTTCTAATGTGGCGTGGTCATAATTAATATTTTCATCGCCGAAATATTTAATAAACTCACCATCGGCAAATTGTGGATGCCAACGGTAAATCGCCCGCAAGTTATTAGTTTCTCGTTGACGTGCAGTTTTTGCCATCGGATTAATGGATACGCCGTTATATATCCAGCATGAGGTGTCGCGGGTAAATAAGTGGTTTGGTAATGGCTTCATAATAAAGTCATTAATATCGTGAGTATCGACCACCATATTTTTGATTGAGGCAGGAATTTCTCCGTATGTCAGCCCACCGCTTAAATGTCGGGCGAGCTCCCGGTGCTGCATATCTGCAAGCCAGGCGCGAATATCCGTGGCGAAAGCGGGGCCAAGGCGATAATCAGAAATTTGTGTATCCAGTAGCCAGCTTTTGGCATCGGGGATATCCAGAGTTTGTGTCAATAAATCAGTGAGTAACAGAACCTCAATTCCCTGTTGACGTAACGTGTTGGCGAAAATGTCATGCTCTTCTCCTGCACGTTCTACCGAAAGAACATCATCAAAAAGCAGTTCCTGGCAATTTGACGGCGTCAGCCTTTTTAGGCTGAGGTTAGGGCGATGTAGCATTACGCTACGTAATTGACCGATTTCAGACCCGACATAATGCTTTTCCATCATTATTCCTTTAATATGATTTTAAAAAATAAAGAGGAGGTGCCTGCAAATAATGTTTATTGCAGTCATGATTTTTCAGCTGATTTCAGAATCTATATTTAGATCTTATCTGATATAGAAACGTGATTCATTTCACAGTCAGGTCGATGTTTGGCATTTGTTGTTTAATTTATGAGATGGCTCTGAGAATTTAAAAAATAAAAACATGAATAATTGAATTACTACGCAGGAATATGTCTTGTTATTTAACTGTGTTAATTTTATGTACATATCTAAATATTTAATAAATTAAATAGTGCGTTGATTTTTATATGTTTTTCTATATTTAATGAATTTTTATGCGAATCTATTATTTTATTATTTGTGCTGTAAGGTTTATTTCAAAATAAATATGACGATGAAGAAAGATAACGAAGGAGACGTAAACTGTGATCGATTGCTGGTTTTTCTAACAAAGCTTTCTATAACAGTGAGTTAGTGACTGAGTTGAAAAGTATGAGACGAAAGTTATGCAGAGTTTATGCATAACCTGTTGCTGGCTATTAGCAATTATTTAACATCATCAGCGATAAACATGCGTTGACGCAAAATATCGGCAAATAGCAGTGGTATGGCAGACCGTTTTTTCGTATAACAACTAAAATGAAACGATGTTTTAATTAAGGGGTTTGAAATGATTGTCGGCAATATTCACAACCTGGATGCCTGGCTGCCGGAAGAGCTGCGTCAGGCGATTGAGCACATTAAAGCGCACGTAACGGATGCGACGGAAAAGGGTAAACACGACATCGACGGCGAACGTCTGTTCTATCTGATTGCTGAAGATATGACGGAGCCGTTTGCGCAGCGCCGCGCCGAATATCACGCTCGCTATCTGGATATTCAGATCCTGCTCAAAGGTCAGGAAGGCATGACTTTCAGCACGCAGCCTGCGGGCGCACCGGAAACTGACTGGCTGGCGGATAAAGATATCGCCTTCCTGCCGGAAGGCGAACAGGAGAAAACGGTGGTGCTGAACGAAGGTGACTTCGTCGTCTTTTATCCGGGCGAAGTGCATAAACCGCTGTGCGCGGTCGGCGCTCCGGCGCTGGTACGCAAAGCCGTGGTGAAAATGCGGGTAGCATAAACCGGTTTGCCGGGGGCGACTTACCCGGCCTACGGAAGTACGATGGTAGGCCGGATAGGGTGCGTCAGCATCGCCATCCGGCAATTCAATCACGCAATGCTATGATTTGGAAAGCGTCGCGACCATCACCGCTTTGATGGTGTGCATTCGGTTTTCCGCCTGATCAAATACGATACTGGCGGGTGACTCAAACACCTCGTCGGTCACTTCCATGCCGCCGTGCAGACCATATTCCTGCGCCATTTGTTTGCCAAGCGTGGTTTGATCGTCATGGAACGCGGGCAGGCAGTGCAGGAATTTCACCTGCGGATTGCCGGTCAACGCCATCATCGCGCTATTAACCTGGTACTTACGCAACTGCGCAATACGTTCGGCCCATTTCTCTTTCGCTTCGCCCATCGATACCCAGACGTCGGTATAGATGAAGTCCGCGCCTTTCACGCCCGTGGCGACATCTTCGGTTAGCGTTATATTGCCGCCGTTTTTCTGTGCCAGCGCTTTACACTCCGCAACGAGGCTTTCCTCCGGCCAGCAGGCCTGGGGCGCGACCAGACGCAGATCCAGTCCGGTTAACGCAGCGGCTTCCAGCATGGAATTGCCCATATTGTTGCGGGCATCGCCGGTGTAGACCAGCACCATCTCATTAAACGCTTTACCCGGCAGGTGTTCCTGCATCGTGAGTAAATCCGCCAGCAACTGGGTGGGGTGAAATTCGTTGGTTAATCCGTTCCAAACCGGAACTCCGGCATATTCCGCCAGCGTCTCGACAATTTCCTGACCGTGGCCCCGATACTGAATACCGTCGTACATACGACCGAGTACGCGGGCGGTGTCTTTGATCGACTCTTTATGACCAATCTGGCTGCCGCTCGGCCCGAGATACGTCACGCGCGCGCCCTGATCGTATGCGGCAACTTCGAAAGAGCAACGGGTGCGGGTTGAGTCTTTTTCGAAGATGAGCGCGATGTTTTTACCGGTGAGTTTAGCGACCTCGGTACCGTTTTTCTTATCCGTCTTGAGCTGCGCGGCGAGCTGGAGCAGTGACGTGAGTTCAGCAGAGGTGAAATCAAGCAGTTTCAAAAAATGTTTCTGATAAAACGCAGACATAGTTCCCTCACATGGCTTAGGCCATTTATTGAATTAAAATTCAATTTATATGGATGTTTATTCATTTGCAACCTTGTTTAACAAATCTTTCCTGGAAAGGTGGAGGCAATGACAGCGGTATGTGACAATAAGAGTATCGGCAGGACATTATGAGGAATGAGCCATGGCAAACCCGGAACTACTGGAAGAACAGCGTGAAGAAACGCGCTTGATTATTGAAGAGTTACTCGAAGATGGCAGCGATCCAGACGCGCTGTACACCATCGAGCATCACCTTTCCGCGGACGACTTTGAAACCCTGGAAAAAGCGGCAGTAGAAGCCTTCAAGCTGGGTTATGAAGTGACCGAGCCGGAAGAGCTGGAAGTGGAAGAGGGCGACACGGTTATTTGCTGTGACATCCTGAGCGAATGTGCTCTGAATGCCGAGTTGATCGACGCTCAGGTTGAGCAACTGATGAACCTGGCTGAAAAATTTGATGTGGAATACGACGGTTGGGGCACCTATTTTGAAGACCCGAACGGCGAAGAAGGTGAAGACGGCGACGATGAAGACCTCGTCGACGAAGATGATGACGGCGTGCGTCACTAAGTCATCTGCTGACCTACGGTAGCGTCTGCTGCCGTAGGCCAAGGATAACGTATGGATTACCTGCAAATACTCTCCCCGATCCACAACTTCCTGCACTGTAAAACGCCCCAGGCCTGGCTTGATAAAGCGCGAGCCCCGGCGAATCTCCCTCTGTTACTGACGGATCATCTCGTCTGCGAGCTGAAAGCGGCGCAAACGGCCATGCTGCTGGTGCGTAAGTATGTTGCAGATAAACAGGGATCTCAGGCGCTACTGGACTGGCTGAAACCCTATGAAGCGTATGCTTTCAGAGAAGGGGATGAACCGGATTTTATCGCGCTGAATAAACAGATAAGCAAAAGCGTAATGCCGCAAACTGACGACCCGTGGGGGCGCAAGCTGATCGACAGCATGGTTTTGCTGATCAAAGAAGAGCTGCACCACTTCTGGCAGGTGCGTGAGGCGATGATGAGCCGCAACATTCCCTACGTCAAAATTACCGCCAGCCGTTATGCCAAAGGCATGCTCAAAGAGGTGCGAACCCACGAGCCATTAACGCTAATCGACAAACTGATTTGCGGGGCTTACATTGAGGCGCGTTCTTGTGAACGGTTCGCCGCGCTGGCGCCGTATTTGGATGACGATTTACAGGCATTTTATCTTTCTCTGCTGCGATCCGAGGCGCGGCACTATCAGGACTATCTGGCGCTGGCACAGCAGGTTTCTGCCGACGATATCAGTAGTCGGGTGCGGTTCTTTGGCGAAGTAGAAGCCGCATTGATTACTTCTCCCGACGATGAATTCCGCTTCCACAGCGGCGTGCCAGCCTGACTCCCTTCTCTGACGCGCGGCGCTAATCGTCGCGCGGTTTTACCTTTCCTGTTTCCATTAGCAAAATCTGGTGGCTGGAAATCGCTCGCTGCTGCCGTAATAATCAAAACACACGAAGGGGAAATATATCCCCGCAACAGAGACTGTTTTGCATAAGGATGGTTAATGAACTGGGCACACGTATTGTTGGCGGGTTATATCGGGGCGGTGATTGCTATCGTCGTTGGCATGTTTCGCAAAAAAGGCTGGCTGGGAAAGATCTCCGGCGCGGTGGTTTTTGTGGTAGCGATTGTCGCGTGGAATCTGTTTGATGTGCACTACCTGATCCCGCGCGAAAGCCCTGATTATGGGCTGACGGATGCGCAGAAATTTGAAAGTGCGATGCTGGCAATGCCTGTTTATCAGGTACTTAAAGAGCAGGAACCCGCGTTATGGCAGAACATCCTCAACCAGGCAACGCAACTGAAAGAAGCTGGGAAAAGCGAACAACAGATTATCGACGCTATTCAGCCGCAAATCCTGCAGGTACAGATGGCGCGTTTGCAGCAGGCACCCGATGCCAATGTGATTGAGTATATGAAAATTAACCTCGAGCAGATTGCTGCGGTGGCAAAAGTGGGCGATGACGAGTGTTTTCGCTTTCTGTTCCCGGCGGTGAAAGGCGGGATTAACCCGGTGCGTATTATTCCGCGGGAGCTGATGAATCGTCGTATGGCCAGCGACATGAGTATGATGCACGCGGCTTATGGCCCGAACAAACATACGGTTACGGCGCAAGAGAAACAGCTGGCGCTTCAGGATCTGCAATCCATCGGCCCGGGATTGGTACAGCGCTTTGGACCGGATATCCAGATTATGGCTGATCCGAGTAAAGGTGTGGGCAAAGAGAAAGTCGCCTGTGAAATGGTGCAGGATTTATGGTCACAGGTGCTGAAGCTGCCAACCGCTCGCGCGGCTGGCGTCATTCGGCTGATGCTCTCCGCCGAAATGCAGTAACACAACCATTGCCTCTCCGGCTGAAGTCAGAGGGGCTTTAACATCCGCACTTCGCAATCTACGTGCCCGGTACAGCCCAGCGCTTCGCTGATATGCTCAAACCCTAAATGTTCATACAGGCGGATTGCCTCGGTCAGAAACGCCGTGGTCTCCAGATAGCACTGTTTGAAACCCTGCTCACGGGCATGTTCGAGGGCCATCAGCGCCAGCTTTTTCGCCAGCCCCTGACCGCGAGCGCTCGACAGGAAGTACATTTTTTGCAGTTCGCAAATGTCCGGTTCGCTACATCCTAACGGCGCAACGCCGCCGCCGCCCACGACTTCACCGTTTTGCTCAACCACCCAGTAGGCCGCGCCCGGCTGGCTGTAAACCTGGAATAGTTCATCCAGATTAGGGTCGGCAACGGTATAGCCCTTATCGGCAGTAAGCCCGTATTCAGCGGAAACTTTGCGGATCACGCGGGCAATTGCGGCGTTATCATCGGCAGAAATTCGACGCAGCGTCGCCGCGACGGAGGTAATGGCACTCATAGCGAACTCATGACATAAAAGTGAGACATATGCAGTTAATACCACTGCGGTAAGGGGAAGCGCAAGCGAGGATAATTCAACAAAAAGCCTCTGAGCATATGCGTCAGAGGCTTTTATCGTCTGCGGTGTTGGATGCGATACGCTTATCCGACAAACAGCTTTACAGCGCGGCGATGACCGCCTGCTGCTCAATCAGCTTCGCTTTCGCTTCCGCATAACCGTCCAGCTTCTCACGCTCTTTGGCGATAACAGCTTCCGGTGCGCGAGCAACGAAACCTTCGTTGGAAAGTTTGCCTTCGATACGGGCAATCTCACCTTCGATTTTCGCCACTTCTTTCGCCAGACGCGCCAGCTCATCTTCTTTATTGATGAGGCCAGCCATCGGGATCAGCAACTCGGCGCCGTCGATGATTTTGGTCACGGAGACCGGACCTTTGTCATCGGCTGGCAGCACGGTGATGCTTTCCAGACGCGCCAGGTTCAGCAGGAAGCTGCGGTTATCGTTGACACGGCGCATCGCATCAGCGCTGCAACCGCGCAGCAGCAGTTCGAGCGGTTTACCTGGGGCGATGTTCATTTCCGCACGGATGTTACGTACGGCAACGATCGCCTGTTTCAGCCATTCGGTATCAGCCAGCGCGGCTTCATCAACCTGTGCGGCGTTATATTCCGGGAACGGCTGCAGCATGATGGTGTCGGCGGTAATACCGGAAATCACCTTCACGCGCTGCCAGATGGTCTCGGTGATGAACGGGATGATCGGATGTGCCAGGCGCAGCAGACCTTCCAGAACGGTGACCAGCGTATTGCGGGTGCCGCGCAGTTCAGATTCGGAACCGCCGTTCATTACCGGCTTGGTCAGCTCCAGATACCAGTCGCAGAACTGGTTCCAGGTGAATTCGTACAGAATGCCCGCGGCGATGTCGAAGCGGAAGTTGTCCAGCGCTTCGCGGTACGCTTTGATGGTCTGGTTGAATTCAGCAAGGATCCAGCGATCCGCCAGCGACAGGGTCATTTCGCCGCCGTTGAAGCCGCAATCCTGGTCTTCGGTGTTCATCAGCACGAAGCGGCTGGCGTTCCACAGCTTGTTACAGAAGTTACGATAACCTTCCAGACGCTTCATATCCCAGTTGATGTCGCGACCGGTAGAGGCCAGCGCCGCCAGGGTGAAGCGCAGTGCGTCGGTGCCGTGCGGCTCGATGCCGTCCGGGAACTGCTTCTCGGTACGCTTGGCAATCTTCTCGGCCAGCTGCGGCTGCATCATGTTGCCGGTACGTTTCTCCAGCAGTTCTGCCAGGGAGATACCGTCGACCATATCCAGCGGGTCAATGACGTTGCCCTTGGATTTGGACATCTTCTGGCCTTCGTCGTCGCGGATCAGACCGGTCATGTAGACGGTCTTAAACGGCACCTGCGGCTTGCCGTTTTCATCTTTGATGAAGTGCATGGTCATCATGATCATGCGGGCAATCCAGAAGAAGATGATGTCGAAACCGGAAACCATCACGCTGGTTGGGTGGAACTGACGCAGCGCGTCGGTGTTTTCCGGCCAGCCCAGGGTAGAGAAGGTCCACAGTGCGGAGGAGAACCAGGTATCGAGAACGTCTTCGTCCTGGCGAAGCTGAACGTCGGCACCGAGGTTGTTTTCCTGACGTACTTCGTCTTCGGTACGGCCAACGTAGACGTTGCCGTCGTTGTCATACCATGCCGGGATACGGTGACCCCACCACAGCTGACGGGAAATACACCAGTCCTGAATATCGCGCATCCAGGAGAAGTACATGTTTTCGTACTGCTTCGGTACGAACTGAATGTCGCCGTTCTCAACCGCTTCAACCGCCGGTTTCGCCAGCACGTCGGCACGGACGTACCACTGGTCGGTCAGCATCGGTTCAATAACCACGCCGCCACGGTCGCCGTAAGGCACGGTCAGGTCGTGCGGTTTAATTTCTTCCAGCAGGCCCAGCGCATCAACGGCGGCAACCACCGCTTTACGCGCGGCAAAGCGCTCCAGCTTCTGGAACTCAGCCGGGATTTCATTGGAATAAACGTCGGACTCTTCGCCTTTGGTGTCGTACACTTCCGCGGTTTCACGGATGTCGCCGTCAAAGGTCAGAATATTGATCATCGGCAGGCCGTGACGTTTCCCGACTTCGTAGTCGTTAAAGTCGTGCGCCGGGGTGATCTTCACGCAGCCGGTGCCTTTTTCCATATCAGCGTGTTCATCGCCGACGATGGGAATGCGGCGGTTAACCAGCGGCAGAACAACAAACTTGCCAATCAGATCTTTATAACGCGGATCTTCCGGGTTGACGGCCACGCCGGTATCGCCCAGTACGGTTTCCGGACGGGTGGTGGCGACGACCAGGTAATCTTTACCATCAGCGGTTTTCGCGCCGTCAGCCAGCGGATAGCGGATGTGCCACATTGAGCCTTTCGACTCGCGGTTTTCCACTTCCAGGTCGGAAATTGCGGTGCGCAGTTTCGGGTCCCAGTTCACCAGGCGCTTGCCACGGTAAATCAGGTCTTCTTTGTACAGGCGAACGAAGACTTCTTTCACGGCATTGGAAAGACCTTCGTCCATAGTGAAGCGCTCGCGCTCCCAGTCAACGGAGTTGCCGAGACGGCGCATCTGGCGGGTGATGGTGCCGCCGGATTCCGCTTTCCACTGCCAGATTTTGTCGATAAACGCTTCGCGACCGTAGTCGTGGCGGGTTTTACCTTCTTCAGCGGCAATCTTACGCTCAACCACCATCTGGGTTGCGATACCCGCGTGATCGGTACCGGCCTGCCACAGGGTGTTTTTACCCTGCATGCGCTGGTAGCGGATCATGGTATCCATGATGGTTTGCTGGAAAGCATGACCCATATGCAAACTGCCGGTGACGTTCGGCGGCGGGATCATGATGCAGAAGGACTCTTTGCTTTCATCGCCGTTAGGTTTGAAATAGCCCTGCTTTTCCCAGTGCTCGTAAAGCGGCTGTTCGATATCTTGTGGGTTGTATGTCTTTTCCATTATTTCCAGGTTGCCGTATTCAGGTTAAAACCAGCCACGCGGTAAGCTTTGTAGCGATCGCGTGCCGATTGTTTCAAAGAATCTTCGTAAGGAACGAAGTCTATCACTTCTGTGAAAGCGGTGGCAAAATCTGCAAAGCCAACGCGCAAACTGATAAGCAGGTCGCGCGGGCTGCTGTTGCGTTTCTCCGGCCAGGCAATCTCTACCGGTGCGCCGCCTCTGGGGCCTTCACCTGCCAGATTATGCGGAACAAAGCTTTCTGCCGGTCTTGCCCACAGGGCTTCATCCAGTCGAAGAGCCTGCTTTTCGTTTTCGCAGGCGATCAGCACGCGCTTGCCAGCACGCCAACGTTCTGCGGCAATTTCACACACCAACTGCTCGACGGCGCTTAAGCCATCGTGTTGCGTGTCATTGTCCAGAAGATAGAAAGTTGCGTTTCTCATATATGGGGCTTCTTCTGGTGAATTTAAATGCGTTGCCATGATGCACAACCGTAGGCCGGATGGCGTTGCGCTTATCCGGCCTACGGGTCTTATTGCTTGTGCTTACCGCCTTACTCTTCGCCGTTAAAACCGGCACGATTGAGCAGGAACTGCGACAGCAGCGCCACCGGACGACCGGTTGCGCCTTTGGCTTTCCCTGAACGCCATGCGGTACCGGCGATATCGAGGTGCGCCCAGTTGTACTTACGGGTAAAGCGTGACAGGAAGCAGCCCGCGGTAATGGCGCCGCCAGGACGTCCGCCGATGTTCGCCATATCCGCAAAGTTGGACTCTAGCTGCTCCTGGTACTCATCACCCAGAGGTAAACGCCACGCGCGGTCGCCAGCCTGTTCGGACGCACCGATCAGCTCATGCGCCAGCGGGTTGTGGTTCGACATCAGTCCGGTGATGTGATGGCCCAGCGCAATCACGCACGCGCCGGTCAGGGTTGCGACGTCAATCACCGCTTCTGGCTCAAAGCGCTCGACGTAGGTTAATACGTCGCACAGGACCAGACGGCCTTCGGCATCGGTATTGAGTACTTCAACGGTCTGACCAGACATGGTGGTCAGCACGTCGCCTGGGCGATACGCGCGGCCACCTGGCATGTTTTCGCAGCCTGCCAGCACGCCGACGACGTTGATTGGCAGCTGAAGCTCGGCCACCATGCGCATCACGCCATATACCGCTGCCGCGCCGCACATGTCGTATTTCATCTCATCCATGCCTTCGGCAGGTTTGATGGAGATACCGCCAGAGTCAAAGGTTAACCCTTTACCGACCAGCACGATCGGACGCGCGTCTTCGGACGGATTGCCTTTGTACTCGATGACCGACATCAGCGACTCATTCTGCGAGCCGTGACCGACGGCCAGATAAGAGTGCATGCCCAGCTCTTTCATCTGCTGCTCGCCGATCACGCGGGTTACAACATTTTTGCTGTAGCTGTCTGCCAGCTGGCGCGCCTGAGAAGCAAGGTAAGCGGCGTTACAGATGTTCGGCGGCATGTTGCCGAGATCTTTTGCCGCTTTAATGCCGGCGGCGATCGCCAGACCGTGCTGGATCGCACGCTCACCGCTGGTTAGTTCCCGGCGGGTCGGTACGTTGAAGACCATTTTACGCAGCGGACGACGCGGCTCGCTTTTGTTGGTCTTCAGTTGATCAAAGCTGTACAGCGTTTCCTGTGCTGTCTCAACGGCCTGACGCACTTTCCAGTAGTTATTGCGCCCTTTGACGTGCAGCTCAGTCAGGAAGCAGACGGCTTCCATTGAGCCAGTATCATTCAGCGTATTGATGGTTTTCTGAATGACCTGCTTGTACTGGCGCTCATCAAGCTCGCGCTCTTTGCCACAACCAATGAGGAGAATTCGCTCAGACAGAACGTTAGGAACATGGTGCAGCAACAGGGTTTGACCTGGTTTGCCTTCCAGTTCGCCACGACGCAGCAGTGCGCTGATGTACCCGTCGCTGATCTTGTCGAGCTGCTCTGCAATCGGAGAGAGACGGCGTGGTTCAAAGACACCCACGACGATGCACGCACTCCGCTGTTTCTCCGGGCTACCGCTTTTTACACTGAACTCCATGCACTACGCTCCTGAATCTTAAAGACAACGGCGGTGGCTACGGATAGAATTGCAAGCTTTCGTAACTCATACCCGCTGTTGCGGTGACTTCGTGTTAATCTTAACGTTATTACGGCATTGGCACGTCAGAACAATTTCTGAGAGGTGGATCCGTTGAGTATAATGATCTTAGCGACGATTTCGACGACTCAAGAGAATAAATGACGTTTAAGCCATGAAACAAGCTAAATTCCGGCAAAAGACGGGTTTTTACGGGCGTATTTAAAGTGATAATCATAAGATATCTGGTTCGGGAAACGCTCAAAAGCCAACTTGCGATCCTATTCATCCTGCTTTTGATCTTCTTTTGTCAAAAGTTAGTCAGGATCCTTGGTGCGGCGGTTGACGGTGATATCCCGGCGAATCTGGTGCTCTCGCTGCTGGGGCTGGGCGTGCCAGAAATGGCGCAACTTATCTTGCCATTAAGCCTGTTCCTCGGGCTGCTGATGACGCTGGGCAAACTGTATACCGAAAGTGAAATTACGGTCATGCACGCCTGCGGGCTGAGCAAGGCTGTCTTAGTAAAAGCGGCGATGGTGCTGGCGCTGTTTACCAGTATTATTGCGGCGGTCAACGTGATGTGGGCCGGACCGTGGTCCTCCAGACATCAGGACGAAGTCCTGGCGGAGGCGAAAGCGAACCCCGGTATGGCGGCGCTTGCTCAGGGGCAATTCCAGCAGGCGACTAACGGCGGCTCGGTGCTGTTTATCGAAAGCGTTGACGGCAGTAACTTCAACGATGTGTTCCTCGCGCAAATCCGCCCGAAAGGTAACGCCCGTCCTTCGGTGGTGGTAGCGGACTCCGGTCATCTTACCCAATTGCGCGATGGCTCTCAGGTCGTGACGCTGAACCAGGGGACGCGTTTTGAAGGGACCGCGCTGCTGCGCGATTTCCGCATTACCGACTTCCAGAATTATCAGGCGATTATCGGTCATCAGGCCGTGGCGCTGGATCCAAACGATACCGACCAGATGACCATGCGTACGCTATGGACGACCGACACCGATCGCGCCCGTGCGGAGCTGACCTGGCGTATCACGTTAGTATTCACCGTATTTATGATGGCGCTGATGGTTGTACCGCTGAGCGTGGTGAACCCGCGTCAGGGTCGCGTACTGTCCATGCTGCCAGCAATGCTGCTTTATTTGCTGTTCTTCCTGGTTCAGACATCGCTGAAGTCGAACGGCGGCAAAGGTAAGCTGGATCCGGTGTTCTGGATGTGGACGGTTAACCTGGCGTATCTGGCGCTGGCGATTGTGCTTAACCTCTGGGATACGGTGCCGATGCGCCGCTTACGTGCCCGTTTTATGCGTAAAGGAGCGGTATAATGCAGCCTTTTGGTGTACTTGACCGCTATATCGGTAAAACCATTTTCACCACCATCATGATGACGTTGTTCATGCTGGTGTCGCTCTCCGGGATCATCAAGTTTGTCGACCAGCTGAAAAAAGCCGGGCAGGGGAGCTACGATGCGATGGGCGCCGGGCTGTATACCCTGCTCAGCGCGCCGAAAGATATCCAGATCTTCTTCCCGATGGCGGCGCTGCTGGGTGCTTTGCTGGGGCTGGGCATGCTGGCGCAGCGCAGTGAACTGGTGGTCATGCAGGCTTCTGGCTTTACCCGTATGCAGGTGGCGTTGTCGGTGATGAAAACCGCGATTCCGCTGGTGTTGCTGACGATGGCCATCGGCGAATGGGTGGCGCCGCAGGGCGAACAGATGGCGCGTAACTACCGCGCGCAGCAGATGTACGGCGGCTCGCTGCTCTCTACCCAGCAAGGTTTGTGGGCGAAAGATGGCGACAGCTTTGTCTACATTGAGCGGGTGAAAGGTGACGCCGAGTTAGGCGGAATTAGCATCTACTCCTTTAACGACAAGCGCCGTTTGCAGTCCGTCCGTTATGCCGCAAGCGCGACGTTTGACCCGGAGCAGAAGGTCTGGCGTTTGTCGCAGGTGGATGAATCCAACCTGACCGATCCGAAGCAAATCACCGGCTCGCAGACGGTGAGCGGCACCTGGAAAACCAACCTTACACCCGACAAGCTCGGCGTCGTGGCGTTGGATCCTGATGCGCTCTCGATTAGTGGTCTGCATAACTACGTGAAGTACCTGAAGTCGAGCGGCCAGGACGCCGGACGCTACCAGCTCAATATGTGGAGCAAAGTCTTCCAGCCGCTGTCTGTGGCGGTAATGATGCTGATGGCGCTGTCGTTTATCTTTGGTCCGCTGCGTAGCGTCCCGATGGGCGTGCGCGTGGTGACAGGGATTAGCTTCGGCTTTGTGTTCTATGTGCTGGACCAAATCTTTGGCCCGCTGACGCTGGTGTACGGCATTCCGCCGATTATCGGCGCGTTGCTGCCAAGCGCCAGCTTCTTCCTGATAAGCCTGTGGCTGATGCTGCGTAAGTCCTGATATTCGCCCCTCCCGCTGTGCGGGAGGGGCGCCTTCTTGCTAGCGTTTTCTCCCGCCCATCAAACTCCCCAACATGCCGCGGATTATCTGATTGGTGACCTGTCGCGCCGCGCTCTTCGCCACGCTCTGTACCACGCCATCGCGCTTGCCGCCGCGCGGTCCGGTGCTGCCAAACAGAATATCCTTCAATCCACCGAGAATACCGCCGTCCACATCGATCGCTTTACCGTTGGCGGGAGGTGTATTTTGCTGCTCGGTGCTGGCCTGCACGCCTTGCTGTAAACGCTCATAGGCGGACTCGCGGTCGATCTGTTCTTCATATTTACCGTACAGCGAGGAGTGATTAATCAGCCCGTTACGCTCGTCATCCGTCACTGGTCCCATCCGCGAGCACGGCGCAATCACCATTGCTCGTTCAACCACCGACGGGCTGCCTTTGGCGTCCAGAAACGACACCAGCGCCTCGCCGGTTCCCAGTTCCTGAATGGCTTTTTCGGTATCAAATGCCGGGTTGGCGCGCATGGTTTGCGCGGCGGTTTTCACCGCTTTCTGGTCCTTCGGTGTGAACGCGCGCAGGGCGTGCTGCACGCGGTTCCCCAACTGACCGAGCACGTTGTCCGGAATATCTGACGGGTTTTGCGAGACGAACCACACGCCGACCCCTTTCGAGCGAATCAGGCGGATCACCTGTTCGATTTTATCCAGCAGCACCTGCGGAGCGTCGTTGAACAGCAGGTGAGCTTCATCGAAGAAGAACACCAGTTTTGGCTTCTCCAGATCGCCTGCTTCCGGCAGCTGTTCGTACAGTTCTGAGAGCATCCACAGCAGGCTGGCGGCGTACAGTTTGGGCATCTGGTAGAGCTTCTCTGCGCTGAGGATGTTGATCATCCCTTTGCCGCTGGCGTCAGTTCGCATCCAGTCTTTGATGTCCAGCATCGGTTCGCCAAAGAAGTGCGCCGCCCCCTGTTGCTCCAGCGACAGCAGTCCACGCTGAATTGCCCCGACCGAGGCGCTGCTGATATTGCCATACTGATTCTGGAAGGATTTGGCGTTATCGCCGATGTACTGGGTAATGGCTCGCAGGTCTTTGAAATCGAGCAGCAGCAGACCCTGGTCATCAGCAATGCGGAAGATAATATCCAGCACGCCGGACTGCACGTCGTTGAGGTTCAACAAACGGGCCAGCAGCAGCGGGCCGAGGTCAGATACCGTGGCCCGCACGGGGTGGCCTTTTTCGCCGAAGATATCCCACACCGTGACCGGATTAGCATGCGGTTGCCAGTCGGTAATGCCGATATTTTTCAGGCGGGCGAGCAGCTTTTCAGAGGCCTGCCCTTCCTCGGCCACGCCGGTTAAGTCGCCTTTCACATCGGCCATAAATACCGGTACGCCAATTTCAGACAGCGATTCGGCCAGCTTCTGTAGCGTGACGGTTTTACCGGTCCCGGTCGCGCCGGTAATCAGTCCGTGACGGTTGGCCATGCCTGGCAGTAAAAACAGTTCGGTGTCCGGCGTGCGGGCAATTAGCAGGGGTGTGCTCATTGAGATTTCCTCCATTTATCTTGCCTGGAGTATAGGCAATGTCCATCAAAGAGAGTATGCGATGGTCAGAGAAAATGACTTAAAGCGTATTGCCGTGATAAATCTGGTACCCCAAATCCACGGTGTTGTGGTTATGGTCGTTGTTCTTGATTTTGCTCAGCAACATCTGCGCTGCCATGCGGCCAATGTCAAAACGCGGGGTGATCACGCTGGCGAGGCTTGGGATCATCTGCCTGCCCATTTCCAGCCCGTGGAAACCGGCAATCGAGATCTGTTCCGGAACGGCCAGATCGCGCTCGCGGCACAGCAGCAGCGCGCCCATCGCAATATCGTCGTTGGTGCAAAAAACGCCGTCTAAATCCGGATGCGCGGCGAGCGCGTCCCGCATCATCTGAGTGCCGAGATGGATGGACGAAATAGAACGCGGATTGACGCGCAGCGGCACCAGATCCCGGCGCGTCATGGCATCGCAATAGCCGCGATAGCGCTGTTCATCGCGGACGTCGTCTTTCGAACCGAGATAGAGGATTTTGCGCCGCTGGCGTTTATCCAGCATGGTGCTGACCATATCAAACGCCGCCTGACGGTTATCGAAGCCTACTTCCATGTCCAGACGATCGCCCTGAATATCCATCAGCTCCACCACCGGAATGTTGGCTGAACGCAGAAACTTCACCGTGCGCAGGGTGTGATATTTCTCGGACAGGATAATGCCGTCGATATTGTATGACAGCAGATTGATCACCGACTCTTCCTCGGATTCCCGGTCGTAATTGTAGTTAGCGATCAGCGTCTGATAGTTATGATCCGAGGTGACCGACTCAATGCCGGCCAGAATGTCTGCGAACAGTTGGTTTTGAAACGAGGGGATCAGCACGCCAAGCGTATAGCTTTGCGCATTCAGCAGCATCGCGGGCGCGCGGTTGGGGATGTAATTAATCTCCTCCATAATCTGCGCGATGCGTTCACCGGTTTCCTTTGCGACCTTTTTTGGCGAGCGAATGTAGCGGCTCACCGTCATTTTGGTCACGCCCGCCAGCGTGGCGATGTCTTGCAAAGAAATTCTGTGGTTCCTCATTTTCTCTCCAGTGCCGGGGAGCGCGGATCTGTGCTCCCCGGTGATGACCGTCTTAATGCAGAATGGCGTTCAGCGCCAGAACCCCCAGCAGCCCCATAATGGAAATCAGCGTCTCCATTACCGTCCAGGTACGCAACGTTTCCCCGACGCTGAGATTAAAATAGCCTTTAAACAGCCAGAATCCCGGATCGTTAACGTGGGAGGCAATCACGCTGCCCGCGCCGGTAGCCAGCACCATCAGCGCCGGGTCGGCATGAGTGACGTTGATAATCGGCAGCACCACGCCTGCGGTGGTGATCGCCGCCACGGTGGCTGAACCGAGCGCGATACGCAGCAAGGCGGCGACCGTCCAGCACATCAGCAACGGAGAAAGCGACGTGCCGGTCATCAGGTGCGAGATATATTGCCCGACGCCGCTGTCGACCAGAACCTGCTTAAACGCGCCGCCCCCGGCGATGATAAACACAATCATCGCAATCGCACCGATAGAGTCGCCAATGATATCCATAATTTGCTCGATCGTACGTCCGTTACGTCGACCAAGGGTAAAAATGGCGAGCACGATAGCGATAAACAACGCGACCGCAGGGTTACCGATAAATTCAAAGAACACCCGTACGCTGTTGGTTTTCGGCAGCGTGATTTCGCACACTGCGGCGACCGCCATCAGTATGACCGGGATTACTGCGGCAAAGATACTGTTCCAGAACGACGGCATCTCTTCTTCGGTGAACAGATGCGGGTTGAATAACCCTTCCGGCGGCGCTTTCTCAAAGCGGGTCAGCAGCTTAGAAAACAGCGGCCCGGCAACAATCACCGTCGGGATAGTAATAATAAAGCCGTACAGCAGGGTGGTGCCGAGATTAGCCTCGAAAATGGTGGCAATCGCGGTCGGCCCCGGATGCGGCGGCAGAAAACAGTGGGTCACGGACAGCGCAGCTACCATCGGGACGCCAACATATAGCAGCGGCAGGCCGGAAGAGGCCACCACCGTAAACACCAGCGGCAGCAGCAGAACAAAGCCGACTTCGAAAAACATCGCCAGACCCACCACCAGACCGGTGATCACCAGCGCCCACTGCACGCGTTTCTTACCAAACGTGCCAATCAGCGTGGTGGCGATGCGCTGAGCCGCGCCGGTATCGGAAATCAGCTTACCGAGCATTGCACCGAAGCCAAGGATCATCGCCAGACCGCCTAGCGTCCCGCCGATCCCATTTTGTATTGAGTGCAAAACGGCCTGGGCATCCATCCCTTCGGCAAAACCGACGACCGCCGCCACCAGGACCAGAGCAATAAAGCCGTTAACTTTAAAACCAATCATCAGGACCAGGAGCAGCGCGACGCCTGCCGCAATTATTATTAATGGCATAATCGTTTCTCTTATATCCCCGTCATACTTCAAGTTGCAGGTGTGTTGGCTACGCTCACTCACCCGAATCACTTACTCAAGTAAGCTCATCGGGTTCATTCACTTGCCGCCGTCCCGCAACTCGAATTATTTAGGGGTGGCCAAAAATGCAGCGCCTGGGCGCTGCGTGATGTTGCGTTGTGTTGCATCAGACGGCGACCAGCATGCCGCCATCGACAAACAACAGGTGCCCGTTAACAAAATCGGATGCTTTGGAAGAGAGGAAGACCGCTGCGCCAATCAGCTCCTGCGGATCGCCCCAGCGCGCGGCTGGCGTACGTTTGCACAGCCAGGCGGTGAAGGCTTCATCCTCGACCAGCGCTTTGGTCATCTCGGTTTTGAAGTAGCCCGGTGCGATACCGTTGACCTGGATATTGTGGCGCGCCAGCTCAACGCACATACCGCGGGTGAGCATTTTCACCGCGCCTTTCGAGGCGGCATACGGCGTGATGGTGTCGCGGCCCAGTTCGCTCTGCATGGAGCAGATGTTGATGACCTTCCCGGCCTGACGTTCCACCATCCGACGCGTTACTGCCTGCGAGACCAGGAACACCGCCGTCTGGTTAACGGCAATCACATCGTTCCAGTCCTGCTCCGGGAACTCGGTAAACGGATGGCGGCGCTGAATACCGGCGTTATTCACCAGCACATCGATTGGGCCAATGTCTTTTTCGATATGGTCGATGGCGGCATCAATGTCCTGTTTCTGCGTAACATTGAAGGGCGCGGCAACGGCGCGGATCCCTTCCTGTTGCAGTTTAGCGACGGCAGCCTCCGCGCGCTCCGGCGTAATATCATTGACGATAATCTGCGCGCCATATTTACCCAGCCCGGTCGCCAGTAAATAACCAATACCCTGGGCCGAACCGGTGATCAGAATATTTTTGCCATCCAGTGAAAAAAGATCGTTCATTATGTTCTTCCTTATTTTGTTTCAGCAAAAACGAGCTGGACTTTCGCTGCCTGGGTTTTATCCCCGGCAAAGATCAGCGCCTGTTCAAGCTCGGTAAATGGATATTCAGCGCTGAGTAACGGCAGTGGATCGATAACGTTATTCGCCAGCCACGACACCGCGGTGTTGAACTCGGTGGTAAAGCGGAACGAGCCTTTGAGCGCGATCTCTTTGCCGATCAGCATCATCATCGGGAAGTCCGGCACCGCACCGCCCATGCCGACCTGCACCATCACGCCTTTCGCGCGGGTGACCTCCAGGCAGGTGGTGATTGAGGACGGATGACCAGAGACTTCGAAGCTGACGTCGAAGTAGCCTTTTTCTTTTTTCCACTCATCGAGCGAGTCCTGCTGCGGGTTAATCAGCGTGTCAGCACCCATCTGCTGGGCCAGCGACAGCGAGCGCGGGCTGATATCAGCACAGACAATTTCTGCTGCGCCGAGCGTTTTCACTGCGCTGACGATCAGGCAGCCGATAGGCCCCACGCCGGAGATAAACACGCGTTTGCCCTGCAGGTCTCCTGCTTCATGCGCGGCGTGGATTGCGACTGCCAGCGGTTCGGCAAAGGCCATGACTTTTTCATCGGCGTGCTGGGGGTAGGGGATGCACTGCGCGGTATCGACGGTTTTAAATCGGGTAAAGCCGCCGTCAACGTGGGGAAAATACATGGCGCTGCCAAAAAAGCGCATTTCCGTGCACTGGTTTTCTTCGTGCTGCAGACAGTATTTACAGTGGCCACAGGGCTTCGACGGATTAATAGCCACCGACTGACCTTCATGTAATTCTTTTGAGTCGCTGTGCACTACTTTACCAATAACTTCATGGCCTAAAATCATCGGTGCTTTAACGGTAAAATTACCGACTTTTCCTTCCTGATAATAATGTAAGTCGGAACCACAAATTCCACCGCGGGTAATTTGCACCAGCGTTCCTTTATTATTCCATTCAATATTTTGGTCGGTAATGGCAACAGTTTTCTTACCCGCGACAACGCAGGATTGTGTTTTGACTTGCATAAATGCCTCACTGGTCAGGTAGTAACCTCGGCAGCATTTAAACGGTTTTGATTGTTATTATTTGTGATAAAGATCACGCTGGAAAATTGTTACACTACAATGTTACGCATAACGTGATGCGCCTTATAAATCTGCTCAGCCACGCCGAAAAAAGGTGAATTCTGCAATGTGGAAGGCGTAGTATCGCGCCATGGAATATGAATCTGGAGTTTTTTCAATGGCCGGGGAATGTTATATTTTGATGGGCGTTTCGGGTAGCGGTAAATCTTTAATTGGCAGCAAAATTGCTGCAGTATTATCGGCTAAATTCATTGATGGTGACGATCTCCATCCGGCCAAAAATATTGATAAAATGTCTGAAGGTATTCCATTAACCGATGAAGACCGACTACCGTGGTTAGCGCGATTAAATGACGCTTCATACAGTTTATATAAAAAGAATGAGACCGGGTTTATTGTCTGCTCGTCATTAAAAAAACAGTATCGCGATATATTGCGGCAGGGCAGTCCGAATGTGCATTTTTTGTGGCTGGACGGCGATTACGAGACCATTCTGGCGCGCATGCAGCGTCGGGCAGGCCACTTTATGCCGGTGGGATTACTCAAAAGCCAGTTCGATGCGCTGGAGTGCCCGCAGGAGGACGAACGTGATATTGCCCGCATCGACGTGAACCATGACATCGAGCATGTGACGGAACAGTGCCGCCAGGCGGTGCTCGCGTTTCGTAACAGGCAATAAGCTCAGCCCCTTGCGGGACTGAGCCTTGCATCAGAAGTCGGCTTTCAGCACCACGCGGTAGCGGGCTTTGCCGTCACGCACGTGCTGGATAGCTTCGTTAATTCGCGACATCGGGTACAGTTCGGTGGTGGGCGACACCTTGCTGCGCCCGGCAAACTTCATCAGCTTGCGCAGTTCGAACGGCGTACCGGTTGCCGAACCGGAGATGCTGCGATCGCCGGCAATTAAGGTGAACGCTGGCACCGGCAGCGGCTTCAGCACCGCGCCGACGGTATGGAAGTTACCGCCGTAGGCCAGTGCTTCAAAATAAGGCTGCCAGTCGAGATCGACGTTAACCGTGTTAATAATGAGATCGAACTGGCCCGCCAGCGCTTTTAGCGCATCCGGATCGCGGCTGTTAACCACCTTATCCGCCCCCATCGCCAGCACTTCCTGCTCTTTCGCCGGATTGGAGCTGAACGCGGTCACTTCGCACCCCATCGTGTGTAACAGCTTAATGGCGATATGCCCCAGGCCGCCGATGCCGATCACCCCAACGCGGCTGGTGGCGGTGATATGGTGCATCAGCAGCGGTTTGAACACCGTGATACCACCGCACAGCAAGGGACCCGCCGCCGCCAGATCGATGCTTTCCGGCAGCGGGATCACCCACTGCCAGTCGGCACGCAGCTTCTCGGCAAAGCCACCGCGATTGAGAATAGTGGGAACGGAACCTTCGAGACAGTTAATCTGATTGCCGCTGATACAGGCGTCGCAGTGCCCGCAGCTGCGCGCCGTCCAGCCAATGCCGACGCGCTGACCAACCTTCAGACCTTTATCTTGCGCCGCGCTGCCGAGCGCCGCTACGCGACCAATCACCTCATGCCCGGCCACCAGCGGATACTGAGAGAACCCCCATTCGTTGTCGATCATCGACAAATCGGAATGGCAGATACCGCAGTAATCGACCAGGACTTCGACATCTTCCGGCTTAAGCTCGCCCGCATCATATTCATAGAGTTCGAGTTCGCTGCCCGCCGCTTTTGCGGCGTAGCTTTTTATCATCGACATCGTGTTTCCCTCAGTGTGGTGTTGAACTGGAAGTGTAGAGCATGGGGAAACGGGACGCTTCGCAGAAGGGGGGATTAATAAGGGGGCAAACTGTGACGATGGTTGCAGGTGAGAAAGGGAATGCTGAAATTTTCAACACTTAGCGAGTCAGGTACACGCTGGTGCTTGCATGGTGGCGCATGACAGGTATAATCCACAACGTTTTCCGCATCCCTTCCGTGCCGGAGTGGCGAAATCGGTAGACGCAGTTGATTCAAAATCAACCGTAGAAATACGTGCCGGTTCGAGTCCGGCCTTCGGCACCATCGGAACATCAATAGACGTCAACGGACGTCTTTTTTTGTGCCTGAAATCCGCGCCACACAAGGCTTTCCGCGATTTTCCTTTCAACAGAAGTCAATCTGAGTCAACCCACATCAAGTCGCTTGTGAGTATAGAACCGAGTATATATGCTGGTTCGATAATGGTTGTATACTCACAGCGGCACATGGAAGGAGAACTTTTATGGCTCTGACAGATATCAAAGTGCGTTCTGCAAAACCGCAGGAAAAGGAGTACACCCTTGTCGATGGGGATGGCATGTTTTTGCTGGTTCATCCTAACGGCTCAAAATACTGGCGGTTCCGCTTTCGCTTTGGTGGTAAGCAGCACTTGATCGCATTTGGTGTTTATCCTGAAACATCATTAGCCGATGCGAGGCAGAAGAGGGAAGAGGCAAGGAGGCTTGTTGCTGCTGGAATCGATCCTCGCGAGCATAAACGTGCTGTGAAAGAAGAACAGGCGAAAGAGGCTATTACCTTTGAGTCTGTTGCCCGAGAGTGGCATGCAACTAACAAGAAATGGTCTGAGGAACACAGCCGACGGGTGCTGAAGAGCCTAGAAGATAATCTGTTTCCAACTATTGGCAAGCGTAGCATTGAAGAGCTGAAGACTCGCGATCTGCTTGCACCTATTAAAGTTGTCGAAGCAACAGGCCGCCTTGAAGTTGCTTCTCGCCTTCAGCAGCGAACCACAGCCATCATGCGGTACGCCGTGCAAAGTGGGTTGATTGATTACAATCCGGCCCAGGAAATGGCTGGGGCTGTAGCTTCAAGTAATCGTGTCCATCGTCCAGCGCTTGAGCTGAAACGCTTATCAGAACTACTCCGCAGAATTGATGGTTACACAGGTCGCCCTATGACTCGTTTGGCCGTCGAACTTACGTTATTGATCTTTATTCGTTCCAGCGAATTGCGCTTTGCTCGGTGGTCTGAGATCGATTTTGAAACATCAATGTGGACGATTCCAGCTGAGCGAGAAACTATTGAAGGGGTAAAACACTCCCAGCGTGGCTCAAAAATGCGTACGCCTCATCTGGTGCCGCTATCTCAACAAGCGTTAGCAATCCTTAAACACGTTCACAAACTTAGTGGCGATCGCGATTTTGTTTTCATTGGCGATCACGACCATCGCAAACCTATGAGTGAAAACACGGTGAACAAGGCCCTGCGCGTTATGGGTTATGACACGAAGGTAGAGGTTTGCGGACATGGTTTCAGGACAATGGCTTGTAGTTCATTGATCGAATCTGGATTGTGGTCAAGGGACGCAGTGGAACGGCAAATGAGCCATATGGAACGTAACTCAGTACGTGCTGCTTACATTCATAAGGCTGAGCATCTTGATGAGCGGCGACTGATGCTGCAGTGGTGGGCTGATTTTTTGGATGCGAATCGGGCAAGGGAAGTTAGCCCTTATGATTTTGGTAAATAGTATAATTCCTGGCGCTTGCTATGCGTGAATTTGAAAAGCCGGCTTGAACTATAATCAATACTTTTTTATAACTGTATTATTCAGGCGACTCTGAGGTGCACTATGAAAACTTTCGATGCCCAACTTGCGATGAGCATTGTATCGCACTCAACTGGAGGTTTTAGTTATGACACTCTTGCTAGAGCGTTGATTTCTAAAGATAAAAATGAAAGCCCTGACGTCCTTCTTGAGTCATGTCGAAGCTTTTGTTTATCGCTTGAGGAAAAAGGCATTTTGAGACGATGCCACAGATGTTCTCATTCTCAAGATGAGTATTTCGAGTATATTCCCCACTAACATCTGTCCCTGAAAAAATTTTCAGGGACAGATAACTCCGTTCTTGTCATCCCCCTTTTTCTACTGTAGCTTGTGTAACACGATTCGGGGGGGGGCGATTGTGAGCAACATCAACTTAATAACTACATGTACAAATGGAAAACACTTCGGTTGCGGAGATATATTGAGCCTGAGTCAATTTTCATCAGGCCGAATTTCTTCAAGTGTGCTCGTAAATTCTTGGTGTAATGCTCTGAATGAAGCTATATCTACATCTGCAACAGTATGTGTAGAGGATCTTTATAAAGGTGGGCACTGGGCGACGGCTAAAGTGATTTTAAATGATTATCCTATTGATTTATGGGTGCTTTCTGCTGGCTTGGGCCTCCTTCACCACAAAGACAATGTAGTACCGTATAAAGCGACCTTTGCTGTTGGATATGATGAATCAATACCATTATATTCTCAAGAATATGTAGGGAAAAGTTTTCATAGAACATGGTGGAAAGAAATAACCAATAGGTCTATTTTTAAATCTAAGCATCCTACATCTATTGTAGAGTTAATGAAAAAAAGAAAAAAAGACTATTATATTATCTGTGGTTCTCCAGATTATATTAATGCAATTGAACTGGATATTATTAATGGTCTTGAGTATCTGGTTGATGCAAAAAAACAACTGCTTATTATCACTTCCAAAAAAATCAATGGCAGGTTGACTGCATATCTTTTCAAAACCAACCAAAATATGGCTCAGTGGTTAAGATGCAATATGCTCATGCTTAATATCAGTGTGGCAAAATACATTGTGAAGGAATTTACGTCAAAACAACTTAATGATTTAAATGAGTTATCTCAAAAGTTAGTAGAAGAACTCAAGGAGTTACCTGAGCGTGAAGTAAAAAAAGGAATTCGCCGCAGCCCAGCGGAAGTTAAGTCTTTCATTTTAAAGCTTATGCAACAAAAACCTGGTATCAGTGCAACACATGCGTTGCGAGAGTTTCGCGACGCGGGAAATTCATTTGAGGAAAAACGTTTCCGGGCTGAGTTTAAGGCCCTGATGGAAGCTAAACCTTAATTCTACTTGCCTGGGTTTCATGGTAGAATCCCCCGTTTTTTGAGGCTTTGCAGTGGCATCACAGGAGAGTAAGTTGTCGAAGCTAAAGTATTTTTTCCCTGATAGTCAGGATTTTATCGATCCCAGTTTCGACTTCTTCCGCGAAACGCGTAACGAACATCGCGTGCGTCAACGTGACGATCATTATCCGCATGAGGTTTTTCCTCATCCTTACGATGGTATGCTGGTTTCTAAAGCTGTAGTAGATGGTCTTGGCGGTGGTGAGAGCAAATATACTCGTGCCCAGCGTTTGCGTTACTTCCGTAATGGAATGAAGCACTTTTTCCGCCTGCCGGAAAATATGGAAACTATGGGTGATTGCGGAGCCTTCACCTATGTTAACCAGGACGTCCCGCCATACCGTGTGGAAGAGGTAATTGAGTTTTACGAAACTTCCCGCTTTAACTATGGCGTTTCTCTCGATCACATCATCTTTGGCTATGAGAAGCCAGGTGAAGTATTCAGTGGTGACGTGTTGGCTGAATGCCGCCGACGCCAGGATATCACGCTGACCTTGGCTCAAGAGTTTTTGAACAAGTCCCAAAGATCTTGTTTCACCGCCTTTGGCGTTGCACATGGATGGAGCAAAACCTCCTACCGTCAGTCTGTAGAGGCTCTGCTGGCCATGGGATATAAAAATATCACCATGGGGGGGATGGTGCCGTTGAAAACGGCGCAGATCCTTGAGACTCTCGAAGAGATTAAACCGTTGCTGAAAAGTGATACGCGTGTCCACTTGCTTGGCATTGCCCGTCCAGAGAGTTTCGCCGACTTTATCAAGTTTGGTGTGACCAGCATTGACTCAACTACACCTCTGCAGCAGGCTTTCAAAGATCGGAAAAATAACTACCATATGCTTGATGGCCCGGCCTATACCGCTGTGCGTGTCCCTCAGTTTGATGCGAATCCAAGTTTGAGTCGCAAAATAAAATCTGGCGTGATTGATCAGGATATTGCACGGCATCTGGAAAAGGATGCCATGAATGCCCTGTTCGAATACGATAAAGGGGCTTTGTCCCTTGAGAAGACTCTTGATGCAGTCCTGGCTTATGAACGCCTGCATTCGGGTGAAAAAGAGGCCGACAAAATCCGTGCGGATTATGAACGCACGCTGGGAGAACGCCCCTGGAAACAATGCCAGTGCAATATTTGCCAGGCCATCGGTATCAACGTCATCATTTTCCGCGGAGCAGAACGTAACCGTCGCCGCGGTTTCCATAATATTCAGGTGTTGTACAACCGTTTACAGCACACATTGTCATTACGCTCAGAGGAACTGTCATGAGTGAATATCGTGTTCCCGCCCTGAGAATCCGACAGGGTGAGGAGAGGCAACTCTATAGCCTTGCGATAGAAGGTAAACAGATCAGCAAAATTGCAGCGATTTCGCGTATTCGTCGCGGCGAAGAGAGTTTGGTTGGTTATCAGCGTCCAGAAGTACGTAACCATATTCGCGAAATTCAGCGCTACATTGAGAGCGCAAATCCGATGATACCAAACCCGGTGATTATCGCTTTTGATAAGCGTGTGCGTTTTGAACCGCTTACAGATAATGGCGACATGGGGCATCTGGTGATACCTTTCTCCGAAGATAAGGATTTTGAGAAGCCAGGGTTTATTGTGGATGGTCAACAACGTACCGCTGCTTTGCGGGATGCGGAAATCGACTCGTTTATGATGCCGGTCTCCGCTTTTATCGCTAATGACGCAGAAGAACAGCGTGAACAGTTTATGCTGGTTAACTCCACAAAACCGTTGCCCAAAACGTTGTTATACGAACTGGCACCGCATACCCACGGCCGTCTGCCATCCGATCTGCAAATGCGTAAGTTTCCTTCACTGCTGACTCAACGACTGAACTTCGGCGAAGGTCCACTTGCGGGGCGCATCAAAACGGCGACCAATCCTGATGGGGTTATTGCTGACAACTCGATGATCAAAATGATTGATGCCAGTCTTCGTGAGGGAGCATTGTATCGCTTCCGTGATCCGGCGACAGGGTTGGGGGATGAAGGGAAGATGGTGAAGCTGCTGAACAACTTCTGGTCAGCTGTGGAAACCGTGTTTACTGATGACTGGGATAAAAAGCCTCGCTATTCCCGCTTGTTACATGGCGTTGGTATTCTTGCGCTTGGAAGCTTGATGGATGAAATCGATCATGTACATCAGGACTATAAAGGTGAACCTGGTTGGACTGAGATCCCTTCCTATACTCGTTTTGTCGAAGAGTTAAACCGAATTAAGCCACTTTGCGCATGGAGTAGCGGGGTATGGAACTTTGGAACAGACATTGATGGCCAGCCCGTTATTCGTAAATGGAATGAACTGCAAAATCTTTCAAAAGATATATCTTTGGTCACTGATTACTTAGTAACCAGCTATATGAAAACCGTAAATGCAGATATTTAATCCATAAGTTAAATAAAAAGCCTTCTATTGTTAATAGGGGGCTTTTTAATTGTTAATGCAATAATCTCATGTTGGGATTATTTCTGCATAGTATTCATTTTTCATCTCAAAACATGAGCTGCAATCCATAAGTATGATTGATTTCATTGTCTTTTTTGTTATGTGAACTATATCACACCTTCTCAGTCCTCTTGCTGGCGGCAATCGTCTGTTTGAATTGATCAAACTTATCTTTCACGTGTATTATTTTTTCATTACGGAATGCTATTTTTCCGATCGTAACAACGATTCCCTTCATGGCTGAAAAAATACAATGACTACACAACCTGGTACATTATCAGAAGGTGACTTGGTTACTTCTCCGTTATTTAGTGGGATTGCTAAAATTCTGCGTTTATACTCAGCTGAAAAGGCTGAAATCGCATGGTTTGTTTCACCTCTGGAATCAGAGGTTAATCGCCAGATGGCAGAGATTTGTACGCTGGCGCCAGCAAAACTTTATGACGAAAGTACCGTCTACTTTCGATCGGCGGAAAGTGGGTTATGGTGCCGCGGACGCTATGGCGGACCAAGGCCTGGTAATAAGCATCTGATAATTATCCGTTCTGGCCAGAATGTCGTTGTGGATCTGGCAGACATATTTTATCCCAACTATGGGCAGGGCTTAGCAATGAACCCAGCCCATTTTCTTGCTGCCCGTTCAAACGATGCTCCGTTTTTTTACCCTCTGCGCGAGCGATTTGTCAGCGCGTGGATTAAGCAGCGTGCAGCATGCCGATCTATGTCTTCGTTGATCAGCAGTCGCGTTGAGGTCGAGCCTCATCAGATTGCTGTTGTTCGTCGAATTCTCCAGGACCAAAACCCCAAATACCTGTTGGCAGACGAAGTAGGACTGGGCAAAACCATCGAAGCGGGGCTGGTCATCCGCGAGCATATTCTGGAATGTAATCGCGACGCCAGGGTTTTGGTAGTCGTGCCGCAAGCGTTAAAAGGCCAGTGGAGTGAGGAGTTGATCGGACGCTTTGCATTAGGTGAAGTGATGATGGGAGGAGGGCGGACGCGGCAAATCCGGCTTTGCAACCATGATGAGATTACCGACTCCTTGATGCAAACATGGGGGCCGACGTTGATTGTGGTGGACGAAGCCCACCAACTCGCACGTCACGCTTGGGCTGAAGACGTTGCTAAACGCGCTCAATATACCGCGTTGACAACACTTTGCCATCAAACGGGCATTGTATTGTTACTCTCAGGGACGCCGATGCATGGCAACGAACTGAACTTTCTTGCGATGTTGCATTGCCTCAATGAAGAAGCCTGGCCACTGGACCCGGCAGGTTGTGAGCATTTTATCCAACGCGTGGCAGAGCGTGAGAGCCTTGGCGGGATCTATACCGCGCTCCAGCCTGAAAACGACAACGGGATTATCGAAAGCTGTCTTGAGGAGTTGTCCGCAAAGTTTCCTGATGATGAGGAACTTCAGGGTTTAATTGATGAGGTGCGGCCGCTTGTTGATTTTATCGCCGATGAAGAAGGCGAAGAGCGTAGCGAGAAAATTTTGGCGCTTCGCAATTGGTTAGGTGAGCATTACCGTCTGTTTCATCGACTGTTACGTAACCGCCGCGAAGATCCTTCTCTTGCCTGGCTTTTCCCTGGGTTAGCGGGGCTGAATATCGCGCACTGGGCCGTCAAGCCTGAAGATGTCACCTTAGACGAACTTCTTGAAGACTGGCGTTCTAGTGCCAAAAATTCTCCTGAGAAGCATCGCCATATCACCACGGAGAATCTGAGCGATTGGGTGGATGCGCTGTTCACCAGTCCCCTGACATTTTCACGTCGGGCACGCTTAGCGCTGGAACAGGGACCCGCCAGCATAGATGAACAAAATTACCTTGAACAAGCGCTGGCAATTGCGAAGCAAGAGCAACGCCAAAAAGACGAGCAATTGATGATCGCCCTTAACGCATGGTTTGCGAATCACAAAGAAGGGAAAGCGGTCATATTCTGTAGTGAAGAAGCGGAATCCGCTCATCTTTTCACAAAGCTGGATCTACAGTCCACTTGGAAAATCGTCCGCCACGCGCCGGATAAGTACGCGCTTAACAACCACTGGCAGGTGCTGATATGCGACAGGCGTGGGGAAGATGGCCTTAATCTTCATGGGAAAAATCGTCTGGCCGTTCATTACAGCCTGAGTCGCGATTTCAACCGTTTTGAGCAACGTCTTGGGCGCTTCAACCGCTACTCAGGCAACTTAAGGGGCATCAAGCCGGTAGAAAGCCTCGTCATCCTGCCTGGAAGAGATGGCCTGTCATCGGAGTGGACCAGGCTTTTAGATCAGGGCATTAACCTGTTCAGACAAAGCGTAGCCAGCCTGCAGTTTGTGTTGGATGAGCAAATAGAGGCTATGTGGCGGCGTTATTTTGAGGGCGGTCTTGCCGTCATCAGTACTACCATCGATGCCCTGGGGGGAGAAAAAGGGTTCGTAGCCGTTGAGCGTAAAAAAGTGTTTGAGCAGGAGAACCTGCTTTCTATGGAGCGAGAGGTCATTGCTTCACAGGCATTTTCTGAGGCATTGCTGGAGTCTGAAGATGATGCGGAACAGCGTGCGCTTGACATGCTGCAATGGATCACCAAAGCGCTCCAGTTTAATCAACAAATTGAGGAAGATAAAACCGGGTTCAGGTTACGCTTTGAACGAGATGAATATAAGGGGCGCACGCTCGTTGATGTGCAAACTTTCATCGACAACTGTTTGCTTGGACTGGATTTTTCAGAGGGCTATCCTCCTTCTACAGCAATCATGACCCTCTCGCGTACCCAGGCTAGTTTGCACAAAAATACTTATCCTCTCCGCTACGGGCAACCTTTCGTGGATACCGTCTGGCAACTTATGCAGAGTGATCCTCGCGGTACGACGATGGCGATCCTACGCATGATGAAAACGATTAAACTCCCGTCGCCACAGTTTTATTTCCATTTTCAATGGTTAAGCAGCGCTAGCCTGGATGGCGATAATAAGCTGGTAGCTCAACGTCAGGGAGATGAGCGTTTTGCCCCGCGGCTGGAAACCTTCTGGCTCGATGCTAATGGTCGCGAAGTTGATGAAAAGATTATCGCTGTTTTGGAAAAACCGTACGATAAAAAAGGGACTGTGCTCTACGAAGATATGAACCTGCGAACCGATGTATGGCCACAGATGACGCGTTGGTTTGATCCCGAAGCCTGGAAAAATACGGTGCTGGAGTTAACAGAAAAAGCGAAGCAGCGTCAGCAAATTCGCTACCCTTCGAGTGACGTATTGCCTATTGGGCACCAGTTGATGGCGGTGAAGGCGATAATTTTGTGCAGCAAAGAGACTTTCCAGATGGAGTAAAGAATGGAATTCCAATGGAGGCAACTCCGTGAGCTACTCGCGATGGACGAGTGTCAGGACAATAATTTTGTAATCCATCAGGATGACGGTCAGTTTTTCTATCGTCTCTGGCTATGTCTGAACGATGCAGGCGCGGGGATCTCAGACCGATTACATGGCTATTATGACGCTTTACAATGTGCCCGAGCTCATGGGCTTCTGCCGTTGCGGCTGCCGCTCAAAGAGCGAATCTTATCAGAGGATTTACTGCGTGCTGGCCTACGGCGCAGCCGGGATTATCCTGGTGAGGTTCTGTTAGACGAGAACGCATTACAGATCGCGCCAGAGTTATTGGCAGTGTGGCGAAAGGAGAAAAGACGTCTGCTCCAGACCCCGCCGCTGGATACGTTGTTACCGATTCTGTTGAATGACACTAAATACACTCATTACACATCTGTTGGGCAGCAGCTTGCTGTACGCACGGTGTTGACGAGTGATAAAGACCGTTTTTTGTTTATTAACCTGCCAACGGGGGCTGGTAAGACGTTCATTATCCATTCTCTGATGCTGGCAACTCCCGCAAGTCAACTGACACTGGTGATTGTTCCGACTATCAGCCTTGCTATTGAGCAGGCTCAGCGCGCTCAGTCCATGTTACTGCAGGCAAACGCCGACCATGGTGGCGAATACACTTGGCACTCTGGGCAAACACCAGAGGCACGCGAGGCGATTAAGGCCCGTATCAAAGCCGGTAAACAAAGGTTACTGTTTTGTTCACCGGAGGCGGCATCCAGTGGTTCGCTGCTATTGCTTCTATTTTCACTGGCCAAGCGGAAAATGATTGGCGCCCTGGTCGTGGACGAAGCCCATCTTATCGATCAATGGGGTGCGGAATTCCGGCCGGAATTCCAACTGCTTGCGCCGTTGGTAAAATCATTGGTGGAAGTGAGTAAGGCGAGCATTCGCACGGTACTTCTTTCCGCGACGTGGAGTCAGGCAACGCTCAATACCCTTAAAGAGCTCTTTGCCGGTGATAACCCTCAGGCGATCGTTGAAGTTAACGGCAGTTTCCTGCGACCAGAGCCTATGTGGTACGTCAGCAAAGCGGACGATCGTGAAGATCATCGTCGGCAGGTGGAAGATGCGATTTCAACGCTACCGCGGCCGTTGATCCTTTACGTTACGACGGTCGAGGACGCCATCGACTGGCACCAGTATTTGCTCAAAGCCGGCTATAAGCGCTGCGGATTGGTCCACGGTAAAGTATCTCCACGCCAGAGAGAAAAGCAGATAGCCGACTGGGCTGAGGATAACGTTGATATCATGGTTGCGACCTCTGCATTTGGCGTCGGGATGGATAAAAACAACGTACGCGCGGTGCTGCATGTTACCGTCCCGGAAAACATCGACCGTCTCTATCAGGAGAGCGGGCGTGGAGGGCGTGACGGCTATGCTTCAGTAGCACAACTCATTTATAGGGACGATCAGATCTCTTTGGCTCGTCACCTTAACCGCGATAACCTTATCGGTGCAAAAAAAGGGTTTCTACGTTGGCAAAAAATGCATCAGAACCGGGAATCGGAATCACCCGGTTATTTCTCAGTTTATCTGGATACCAAGCACGACAGCATCAAAATTGATTCTCGTGCTAATGTCGCGTGGAACTGGCGCACACTCCTCATGCTCCAACGTGCCGGCTTCTTGAGTCTGCATTTTGCTGCACCGGATCTCGAACAGTTTGCCTCAGATAATGTGGACGATGCGAAGGTAGAACAGTACTTTAACCATTATTTCAGCCATATTGGCGTCAAACTCCATCGTGAAGGTCATCTTGATGTGCAGGAGTGGAATGGCACGTTAAAAGAACTGCGTTCCAGAGAGTTGCGTGCCCGGCAAAAAGGGTTTCAGGTGCTTGAAGATTGGTTGAATCATCAGGAAAATCCGCTATGTAGTGTCCTTGAATCGTTCTACACGCTTGATGGTTACGCCCCAGAACTGGCTTGTGGTGGTTGCCCTGGTTGTCGCTCTCAGGCGTTGTCAGCATATACGCCTACGCTGGGCTTGAATGCATATTTGATTTCTGGCGAAGAACGCGAGCGCATCGGTAGCGATATGCGTATTTATTACCCTCCGGCCCGATCCTCCGCTTTGCTGCTTCGCCAGTGGATCGACTGGATCGCACGTTTGCTAGTCACACGTGAGATTCAGGCCATCCGCGCAAGCTCGACCGTACTATCCCAATTAAGCCAACAACTTTATAAGAGCGTGCCATTCTGGTGCGCGCTTTCACATGACGATCCCTCGACAAACTGGAATGAACTGGTACTTGTCCTGCCCGGAGAGAGCCTGCCAGAACTTGACCCGTTTAGTGATATCAAACGAATCATTGTGGCCCCAGAGACGCTCCCTGAAAAAAACGTTCGGGGAAGGCTGTGGTGGGAGAGTGATCCCAGAGCTCGTACGCTGGACCAATTTATAAGGAGTTTAAGCAGTGGCAATCATTAATAACGCCCATCCGGGTAGCCAGATTCGCTTGATCTGCACAATTGATAGGGTCCTCAATCGCCGTGGAGGAAAACCGATTTTGCATGAAGATTTGGTTGAACTGCTGCGTCCCCAGGCGCTGCCGCAATCCGATATTGGTGCGGATCGTTTTCGGAAGAACCTGGATTTCTGGTTGGAAGAAGGGCTATGGCAGCAGACTGAGGCGGGTATTTCCCGACATACTCCACTCGCGAATGAGCGCAATCTGCCGAGCCGCGTATTACGCACATTGATAACAAACGAGCCAAAAGAGTCATTGCTGGAAGGCACCCGTGGACAGCCTTTCCTACTCAGTATCACCGCGTTGCTTGCGCAGGATAATTTTGCCTTCATCGGCAAGAGCACGCTGACAAAAGAGAGTGTCACGGGAGGCGTTGGACCGCTGCTCAAGGATTCGAACAACGAAGGCGTACGTCGCCAGATCAACTTATCAAATGAAGCGACAACGTTCCTTGAATTTGCTTTTTTCCTCGGTTTTGTTGAGCCATTTATGGATGGATATCTGGTTGATCCGACGCGAGCTATTGAGGGCGTACTAGACCGTGTGCTGGAGAACCACAGCAACCTTCCCGCAATTGACTTCATATCCCGGCTTGCAGAAGTCTTACCGATGATCGATGGCGGAAGCTATCGTCAGCAGGTTGAACCAATGATTACGGCAGATAACTGGACACCGAAAGAACCATTACATTTGAGCGCCTCTCTGAGTCAGGCGCTGGTGCGTCTTGAGCTGGCACTGAAGATAAAGTTTGAGATTAGGGCTGATGATCATCAGGCGCTATTGTTAACCGGGCCGGACGGTAATACCCAACGGATAAGCGCCATTAGCCCTGGGGAGCTTTTAAAATGAAAATGCTGGAATATTGGCCGTCTTTACCGAACATCAGACAGTGCATTCGTACCGAGGCGGAAGAGCTTTCGGACCATACGCTGCTGGCCGTTCATGAGCCAGCCCGAATCTTACGAATGAATACCGACGGCAGTCCGTTGGCGTATGAAACGGAAGAGCAGTTGCTAAAACACTTTCTGGAAGTGCAGCGCCCACTGCCAATCATAGGCAACACAGGGGTAGGGAAGTCCCATATTATCCGTTGGCTGGATGCGAACCTGCGCCTGCGCCCTGAATTTAAAAATAAACAGTGGCATATTGTCCGTATACCCAAAAGTGCAAGCCTACGGGAAGTACTTGAGCTTTTACTGGAAGGGCTTGAGGGCGAAATTTTTGATGAAGCGCGTGAGGATATCAACAAGGTCAGCGATAAACGCTCACCCAAAGAGATCGCTGAATGGCTTTTGATGTTGATGGGGCAAGAGCTTCGCGATCTTCATGCGCGTTCAAGCGCTGATTATGAGCAGCTTAAGCAGGAAGCGGCGGAAGCAAGCCCGGAGCAGCAGAATGCACTGCGCAAGAAGTCCTCTGAGTTAAAGAAAATCAATATTCATGCCGCAGAAAATGCCCTGCCGACGCTGATCAACGACGCTTATTTCAAACAGTTCTTACTAAAGGAAGAACAGTGCCTGTTCCGTTTCGCCAGCCGTCTAATCAGTGGCGCAAACAGCGATGAACTTGAAGAGGGTGAACAGCAACTTAAAGCCAGCGATCTTGATTTCCAAATACACCTAAGTGATCTGAGCCTTCCGACGCGTTCGTATATCAGTCGGACGCGACTCAATACGCATGAACCTGGTCGGCAGGAAGCCGCTGATATTCTGAACCTGGTGCTCGGTAAAGCAGCACAAACCCTTTTTAATCAGCTGTTTAATTTCCGGGGGCGCAGCTTTTCCGATCTATTTCTACAGATTCGAAAAGCATTGCATGAACGGGGAATGACCCTGATGGTGCTGGTGGAAGATATGTCTCTGATCACCGCTATTGAAGATGTGCTTATCGACAGCCTGGAGCGTGAGGGGACGCGCGATGGTGAAGAAGTGCTTTGTCCGGTGTGCTCGGCCTTTGCGACGACTGAAGGTTATCAGGGATATAACCGTCGTCGCCAGGGTATGCGTGACCGTGCGAAAGGTGAATGGCGGATCGAAGAGGTTGTAGGTGAGCGTTCAGAGACGCGGCAGCGGATTGTCGACTTTTGCAGTCGCTATATCAATGCCGCGCGTTTTGGGGATAAGTCTTTGCTCGAGTTCTGGAAAAAACGTACCAGCGATACGAACTGGGTGCCAAACTGGGATCAGCATGCTGAAGCCATTGAGGGTATTGATGCTTTTGGCTACAGCTCTCTGGGCTATGCGCTTTTTCCCTTTAATGAACGCGCAATTCATGCGCTGGCGGATGTTCACTGTGGCGATGGTAATAAGGGCATAAAATTTAATCCCAGAATCATCCTTAACAAAATCCTGTTAAACATCTTGTTCAACTATCGGGTTATGGCACAAGAAGGACGGTTTCCGCCTCCGCAACTTGATGGCATTACCGCACCTCATGGGCTGCGAACCTGGCTGAGTCGAAAAACGTTGGCGGAGCAGGACCGCTCTGAAACCGTCGCGGCTATTTGGGGATATCCGGCAGACAATGGTCCCGCCCTTGCTACCGCATTGCCTCCTGCGGTTGTGCGCTGCTTTGGCCTCAATGATTTGGCAAACGAACTCGCGTCGACTGAGAAAGGCGCGATCAACCCCGGTAATGCTGCAACGGTTGGACGAAAAATCGAGCCTGTCAGTGCGAAAACGGTGAAGCCAAACCCTGTTCCGCAAGAATCGGTTGAGCCTGTTGATCCCCTCGAAGCACGTGTTTACAAGATGGAGGCCAGCGTTTCCGACTGGATACTGAAAGATGTATTACTCGATCAGGATACGGCGAAATATATCCGTAACTCGCTGGCAATGATTTATGACCAGCACGCCAATGCTGACTGGTATGGTGCGAAGTCTAAGCCCGATATTCGCAGTGGGAATTTCGTTAACATTAATGTCCCAAATGCGCACGGTAACAGGCTGAAACAGGTAGTGAATTTTGTCTCCGAGGCGGAGTATAAGAAACGGTCAGTCTGGATAACTGAGGTATCGATGGCCCTTGCACGTTTCGGGCTCTATATGGACAAAAAAAATGGTCCGGACTGGACTTATTCGAAAGCTGCGGAAGATTATCTGGTTATACAGTCCTTTGCTGACCGTTGGGTGCCCTACGCTCTCACTGAACTCCTGCGCAGCAAGCGTGAAAATCAGGGGATGATACTGACTGAACATCTGCAGTTGGCCCGGGCCCTTGGCATTATCAAACCGAATGCGACCTCCAAAGAGGTGCTGAATCAATTGCTAATGAACAAAGAGGCATTGATCGGCCAACATAAATCTGCCGCCACAGAGAGCATTGCCAAAGTACGCTCTGACGCTCTTGATAAGTGGGAGGAGGTGAAGTCGAAATGGCTAAATCTCTATGCCCCAAACGATCATGCACTGGAAGGCGATATTGTGCAGAAAATGGTGCTGGAGGCCCTGAAACAACCAGCAGACAGCAGGATAGAGCAGGCGGCGAACAGAACGGTAAGAGAGATTGCGTCAACGCTGACCGAGGTCACGTATTTCTCTGATTGCGAAAACAGTGAGGCATTCGCTCAACTTATCGAGGATGCCGTATCGTTGTTGGAAGAGTTACGTGAAGAAGGTGACTATCCGGTTAATGCTGAGGTGGACTGCAGTACGCTGCAAGCAGAACTAAGTGCTTTAAAAGAAGGTGGCACGTGGGCAATGATCCTCAAATTACGAAGCATTACGCAGAAAGAAGAACCACTTGCTTTGTGGCAGTTGCTTTGCGATTTAGATGGAAAATTACTCAAGCGTTTTACAGATACTCTGCAGCGGTGGCAAAAGATTTGTAAGCAAACCTTTAGTGCGATTACGGGGTACAACCAGGATAAAGGTGGTCACCGAATCAGTGAGTGTCGCGCGCAAATTGACAGAGTCCTGATGGAGATGATGCAGGATCTTCAGATCCTCAAAGAGAATGCAGGAGGTAGCGATGAACACGCTTAAGCAGCAACTCATCCAACTTCGCAAGGATTTTCAACTGAAGAAGCAGGTGAAACAAGAAGATAATGTTTACGAAAAGTACCGGCAAATTCGCGACGATTTGCACAACGTTGCTTCATCTTTAAAGGAGACGGCAACTCAGCTTGATGTCATTACTCAACTGCCTTCACCGTTGTCGCAAATCACTCTTGATAGCCATGAAAAAGCGGCGATTTATGACGCTGAAATCGCTCTGAAAGAATTTGCGGAAAAATACCAGCATATGGCCGATGAGGCTCAGCAAAAAGGGGGATTAGGCGAGACGCTCAATGCGCTGATGGCCGTCCAGTCGAAATTTGCAGATAAAATTGATAGTAACTGGCAGGCATTCATCCACAATCTTGAAAGCCAACAGATGCTGGAAACTGTCTTCCTTGAACAGCAAAAGACGTTGGGGCTCATTCGTATCTACAACGAGTACCGAACGGCTCTTGATGGGTTCAATCATCAGAAAATGATGGGGCCCGCTAATCCCATTGTGATTAAAAAACTACAGCAGTACTGTGATGAAATGGTCGAGTTAAAAGGCAAAATGGATTTTAAAGCGCCAGCCTGCGTCCTTGATTTTTTCCAGGCGCTCAATAATAACAATCGCGCACCGTTGACTTTGCTGACGCCTGAAGTCCTTAGCTGGCTGACGGAAAAAGAAATGCTGAACTCATTCAATGTGATGCGCAAAGGTTTACTGGGATGAGTGAAATCACTACTGCTGTGCTGCATCACGTCCTCGACGCTCTTGAAGCAGAGGAAAATGCATTGCTGGTGTGGGGAGACACAGGTGGCTTCTTCAGTGAAGAAGAGTTACTGACTCACATCAGAAGAGAGTTGGGCGTTGTTTTTAAACGCACTCCGACCGATGAGGAATGTGATAATACACAATTGGCGATGCTAGACGCCGCCATGCTGATCCAAGTGCCGCACCTCAGCGGCATGCCTGTCTGGCGAACCCGAATGGGGGAGACGGTCCATCTCTTGCGTAACTTGCGCCAGTGGATGCATGGGCAAAAGCTGGACCAGAGCAAAACGCTGGTATCGGACTATCGCTTTATTCGCCGGCCGCGCACTTATCCCGATCGCATTTACGAACCGACCACGCTGATTACTGGCTGGAAAAAGCAGCTGAAATTAAGCGAGCGCGTTTGTGACATTATGCGCCAAGCGCTGGCGTCAGATAAGTCCTTCCTGCTGGCGGGTTTTCAGGTGCGATCTACCGAACGCATTATGCAGTGCTGGCAGGATCACAAGGTGAAAAGCGACACGGCCAGCGGAACCATTATTTGTGCCGGTACCGGTAGCGGTAAAACGCTGTCGTTTTACCTGCCTGCGCTGACCCGTCTTGCCGAGGAGATTTGCAGCAACCCTGAGCGCAAGGTGCGTATCCTCGCTATCTATCCGCGAAAAGAACTGCTAAAGGACCAGTTTGCTGAAACTTTTTCACAGTGCCGCAAGCTTGACGACTATATGCTCACGGCGGCCGGACGAAAAATTCGAATCGGCGCCTTTTTTGGCGATACGCCAGTGAAAGCGGAATGGTCGAGGAAAGACGTTAAGGGTAAGGTTGGGCTGCCGTTCGGGTTGATGAAATGCCAGCATCCCCACCCGCATCATCCTAAGCAAGCGTGCGGAGGGGCATTGATTTGGCGTCGTGAGGACATATTTGACGCGCGAGAGGTGCTCACCTGTACGCAGTGCCAGCATCAATTGGATCAGAGTGAAATCATGATCACCCGTGATGCGCAGCAAAATCGCGGCGATGCCCCGGATATTCTATTTACCACAACGGAGATGCTGAATCTCCAGTTGAACTCCACCTGGAGTAATCATCTGTTTGGCGTCGGAGAGGGCTATGGCCCGACGCTGGTCCTGCTTGATGAGGTCCATACCTACAGCGGAACCACCGGCGCTCAAACTGCGCTGTTGCTACGGCGCTGGATGCAGCGCACCGATTGCCTGCCGCATTTTGTTGGCTTGTCGGCAACGCTTGCCGACGCGCGGCACTTCTTTGCCAAACTGGTGGGCGCACCTGAAGAGCAGGTTGCGCTGATCCACCCCTACGCGGAAGATATGATCGAAGAGGGGGCTGAGTACCTGCTGGCGCTGCGAGGCGATCCTGTCTCTGAAACGGCATTACTCTCCACCACCATCCAGGCCAGTATGCTGATGGCGCGCATGTTGGATAGTGAAGCGAATAAGTCGAAAGGCACGTGGGGTAAGAAAACCTTCATCTTCACCGACACTCTTGATGGTAACAACCGTCTGTACCATGACCTCAGCGATGCCGAAGGCTGGGTCACGGGGCCAGGGGCGTCGCGCATTGATCACCCACCGTTGGCCGTATTACGCAGCCCCTTTGATGATACTGCACCTGAGCGGTCTAAAACCGAACTGGGGCAGAACTGGAAGGCGGCTATGGAGATTGGTCACGACCTCGCGCAAAACAAATCTATTTCCCGAACGTCGAGCCAGGATGCTGGTGTTGATGCATCAGCGGATGTCGTGGTCGCTACCTCTTCGCTCGAGGTGGGATATAACGACCCGCTGGTCGGTGCTGTTGTTCAGCATAAAGCGCCTAACGATGTCGCCTCTTATTTACAGCGTAAAGGTCGTGCCGGACGTCCACGGGGCATGCGTCCTTGGATGCTGGTAGTGCTTTCCGAGTTTGGCCGCGATCGCGTCGAGTTCCAGCGTTATGAAGGGCTGATGAGCCCGGAGATCAAACGTCAGGGCCTCCCGCTGGGCAACCAGCACGTGCAGAAAATGCAGGCAGCTATGGCGACCCTCGACTGGATCAGCAAAGTCGGGCAGTTCAAAGACCTCTGGGGCATGTTGAAAAAAGTTGAACATAATCAGCTGAAATATGACCGAATGTATGGCCCGCTTATCAAGCTGATTGAGGAGGTTCTGAGCGGCGGCAGACGGCTGAACGAGTTGACGCGCTACCTTCAGGACGCCCTGCAATTATCTGACGACGCGGTGCAGAATATCCTCTGGAGCCCGCCGCGCTCGGTCATGTTTGAGTTTCTCCCAACCATACTACGTAACCTCAGAACTCGCTGGTCGGTTAACGGCGTGGAGTGGGCCGGACTGCGCCCGAATCAGCCGAATGGCGAGGGCGAACAGCACCGGAGCAATTCACCCGCCCCGGAATACATCCCGCAGAACCTGTTTAGCGAGCTGAATTTGCCGGAACTGGACATTCGCCTGAAGCGTGGATTTGACGATGAAGACCACTGGGAAACTCTCTCTTTCTGGCAGGGAATACGTGAATTTGCGCCTGGGCGACTCTCTAAACGCTATGCCGTCAAATCGAACAAAAGTACCGACTGGCTGGTGCCACAATCCTACGAGCCGATGGCAGGGGAAGGGCGGCAATTCGTTGATTTCCAGATAAGCGATGCGTTCGGTGATAGCTGGCAAAACGAGTGTGAAGTTGACTATCAGGGAAAAACCATCAAGGTTGTTAAACCGTCGAAGGTCATGACCACCCGGGCCGACATTCGCCGTATAAATGATAAAAGTAATGCGCAACTGCAATGGGTACTCAACGTCATTAACCCCGCTATTGCTACGCCAGACGAGGTGCCGAAGGGACCCTGGAAGCACACGCTGAGTGATGTCACGTTCTACAACCACCAGCATATGACCCCGCTGGAACTGGTCCGCTTTTCTACCGGATCGCAGGCGTCGCTTCGGTTCAGGAATAAGGAGCGGGCTCACGTTGATTTCACCTGGGTTAATGGCGAGGAACAGGTTGGCGTAGGAAGTCGTCAATGGGTGGATGCAATGCGCCTGCGTTTTAACCTCACCTGTGATGATGTGCTTGGTCTGCTGCATCAGGAAGAAATTCAGCGAGGCATGCGCCCCGTTTATTTTCAACATCTTGTAAGACAGTCGCCGGAATTTGAATTTGACAGCTTCAACGCGGACTGGGCCATTGAATGTTTTATGGCTCAGCTTGCGGAGACACTGGCAAACGGCGCTCACTCCTCGGTTGAGTCGGCATTACGAGAAATGGCCTCCGAAAGAGGGGTAGAAAGGCTGGCAGAGATCCCGGCCAGCCTGTTCCAGCCGGATACCGACAATGAAGCAGGCACTGACCAGGCGCTACAGATTGGCCTCAACAAACTTCTTCAGCGACCGGAAATACAGCAACTGCTGCTGAACTGCGCGCAGGCGCTCTGGAAACCCCTGGCTGAAATCGACGGTTTTGTTGAATGGGCACGCCAGGTATTAGCGGATACCTTGGCTGCGGGTGTGCAGCAAACGCTAAGCACGCTGCTTCCAGACGTTGATGAGCGGGCGGTGGTGACAGACTCCTTTTGGATGAGCGATCCCGACAAGGGCGCTGAATGGCTGGAGATCTGGCTCTGTGAAATGGAGTCTGGTGGTAGCGGTATTCTGATTCGTTTACAGCAGAAGTGGGCAGAAGATCCTGTCTCCTTCCTCAATGTGCTGGTGCGTAATCTTTCAGCCAGCGACTACGAGCAGATCGATTACGATCTGCGAACTGTGTTGCAGATGCTGCAAACGGATGAGGCGCTTCGTATGGCGATCTCAGCCGTACGTGAAGCCAGCAACATGGACGCCCGGCGGGAGGCTAACAAGAATCTGCATTTGCGGCTTTCACAGCGCGGTCTGCGCCTTTCCCACAGCTTTACCACGGTGCTGTACTCGCGGATTCTGCGGGCGGGCAGCAGCGATGACACAGACACCCAGCTTTATCAGTTACTGTCGGACTGGTCGTCGCTTGAAGTGAGCGCGGGTATTGAGTTCAGTATGAACACCATGGCACACGCGCTGGCGGTGAACGCGCTTAGTGTGGAAACCGATGCTTCCGTCGTGTTTAACGCGCAGTGCCGGAACCAAAACCTGCTCTGGCCGCGTGGCTACACGATCCGCCAGGCTGAGCTCGGCTTTTACAATATGTTTTGCTCGCGCAAAGTCACAACCGAGCGTCTGCTTGCTGGCGCGTTATTTAGCGAACAAATCGAAAAGATTGCTCTTGACGATGACTGGCTTGGGCATTTGCATGCGGCGCTGCGTAAAGGCGGTCGTGCGGAGCTGATCCTCACTCGCCAGCAGCGAAATCAATTACATCAGGTCATTACCACCGTGCAAATTGAACCCATCGATCATTTGGGACTGCTGCTGTATCCGCGTCTCGGTGAAGTCCGCCGTGAGCAGGATTTGCTCATATTGCGTATTGAACTGGCGGAGGCGATGCAATGATCGGACGAGCAAAACAGCGGCAGATTTTTTTACATGGCTCCGCAGGGCAACGGCAGTTGCGAGAAGTCCTCAGCGCCCAGCTTGTTGCTCTGATTATGCAGCCAGAGCCAATCTGGCTGGTTTCGCCGTGGGTGAGTAACTTCCCACTACTGGACAATCGCTCAGGCCATTGGGACAGCATTGATCCTGCATGGGGAGGCCGGGAGATGGATTTCATTGAACTGCTAGCCTGTGCGGCGAATAACGGTGCGCCGCTTTCGCTGGTGACCCGCGACGACCCTATGAACCGTATCTTTGTAAAAGCATTGGAAAAGCGCCTGAGCAGCTTTGCGAATTTTCGTCTGGAATGGCGTAACCAGCTGCATACAAAAGGTTTTTTGACGCCTAACGTCTTCCTGAAGGGCTCTATGAATTTTACCCGGAGTGGCGTCAATCGAAATGAAGAATTTGTAGAACTGAACTGCGATTCGCATATGATCGGTGAAGCGATGGCCGAATTTGAAAGTCAGTATCTTTTTAGTGGATCACAGGAAGCGTTCTGATGTGTGCAGATTGGCTGAAAAACTTTTACGCTGAAGATAAACATCTGGATTATGACAGGGCGATGCAGGGCGGTTATAGCATCCAACAAATGAACACGCTGATTCAGCGGGCCGATGCGCAACGGATGCCCTGCATCGTTCCTTCTACGCGAACGGGAAAAACGGTGTTTTATGCTCTGGCAGAGAATGCGAGAAGCCTGGACGAATTACGGCGCATTTTGACCGCGGCGCTGGGTTCCGCCGACACTAATGCGGATATCAGATCCCTCTATCACACTAACGATCCAGGGGAACAGTTGCTTCTGGATAAATCTCCGGACGGAATTCTGACCTTTGACTTTTTACCGGTGCCGGATGGATCGCCGCAACAGGTAAAAGAATGGCAGATAGCCCGAATGAAACGGGTCTACGCCATGCTGCAAATGGTGATGGATCTTTATCATCAGAGACCCGTCTTACATTCGCTGGTCAGTCGGCAAACTGGACGAATCCTCAGAGATTTCTACACAGCATGCCACGCTCGCGATGGCAAGATTGCCGAACAGTATCTGGAAGAGTTACGCGGAAATCAGATGCTTTCTTCTCTTAATCTCCTGTTTCTTGAGCTACAGGGGATGGCGGCTTCGGCAAAATGGGACTCGATTCTCAACCACCCTCGGCTAGAAGTATTGTTGCGCGGTCGGGTGCCGGAGCGTATCCAGCGCCTGCTGTTGCGATCCTCTGGCCATTTAATGCTTAACGCCATCCGCGATGCGCACTTCCCGCTGGACAGGCGTGAGGATGCAAGGCGACTGGTGCTGGGCTTATTGCCGCTGTACAAGCATAAGCCCCGCTTTGCTCATCAGGCGAGTTTTCTGCCTGACTGGCAAATGTGGACCATGGGGGCCGCGCTGCTGGGGATCGACGAATGGCAAACGGCGTCGCCTCTATTAGATCCTGACTGGATACAGCAGGTCGAGGGGTGGGTGACAGGCGCAAGTTCGCTGCCCGCGCCGATAGAAGCGGAAGAACAGGCGTTGATCCAGGCGCCGGTTGTCATGCTGATAAGCCTTGAAAACGCGACCGATTTGTTACTTGAAGCGCTACTGGCGGACGCTGAGCGCGAAAGTGAGATCTACGCACAACTGGCGGCGATGCCTGAAGCAACACGACAGGCATTGCAAAAAATACCCAAACTCTGGGAGGCGTGGCAGGCGCTGAAAAAACGCTGTGAACCACAAGACTATGGCTGGAGCCGCTGGCTTGCAGATATACAACAGGCTACGGAATCCGAACGGTTTGAATCACTGCGCCAGCAGGCGACCGTTCACTACATGGACTGGACGCCGTCAACCTTCAACGAAACGCAGTGGCAGGCGCTGCTGGAGCAGCAGTCCAACGCCCAGTTGAGCAAAGTTTTACGAGACGTACTGCCAACCTTTCTGAACTGGCTGGAAGAATATGACGTTCAGGTATCTGCCTCCTTGTGGCCGGACTGGCTTATGTTGCTGGCCGTTGAGGATATTCGCTCAGAGGAGGATGTGCGTCTCGGTGGAATGATTCTGGATAAATTCCTTTCCGGTACCTTCACCCGCGAGGAATATGCGTCCGCAATTGAATCGGTGGCAATGCTGTGCTCTGAAAACCTGTCGGTAAGAACCTTGGGCTACTCACTTGATATTGCTGAACTTCTTTATGATAAAGTCACGGCTGACGATGCCGCCAGATTAGGTTTCTGGGTCACCTTGCAGGAGTTGCTCAAGCAGCGCTGGGAGCGTCTGGATGTCAGCATGCAACTTTCTGCACGCTTGGTGGAAAGGCTCTATCTCGGCGAACATGCGGGACATGCTTTCCCGGAAGAGGATAATACGCCGGGTGTAGCGTCTTCGCTTCATCGCGATCTCAGTGGTAAAACGTTGGCGATTTATAGCCTGATGGAAGGGGCGGCAAGACGTGGGAAAGAGGCGTTGCTTCAGCTTTATCCAGGGCTACGAGTGGAACTCAACCACGATCACGTCGCTACTCCGGCGCTGGTGAACCTGGCGGAAAAAGCTGAATACTTTATCTTCGCCAGCGGCAGCTCAAAGCATCAGGCGTTCTATACCGTGACGGATTATCGCAAAGAGATAATCTATCCCTCAGGTAAAGGGGCGTCGAGTATGATCGCCGCCTTCGTCAGTGCACTGGGGTAAACAGCAAATAAGGAATAGCTTCTGCTATTCTTTATTGTTATTCACCACGGTAGATGCAGCCTGCGGAGCATGTCTCTTTCACGACAACTGCGCTAAGGATCGGGAGTTGTGTCTTAATCTGATTCCAAATCCATTCAGCAAGCACTTCGCTGGTGGGGTTTTCCAAGCCTGGAATGTCATTGAGATAGTAATGATCCAGCCTATCTAAAGTCGGTTTAAAAATTGCTTTTAGTTCGGCAAAATCGATAATCCAACCGGTATGCTTATCCACTTCACCGGTAATCTCAAGGCGCACGACAAAAGAGTGGCCGTGTAAGCGGCCGCATTTATGGCCTTCCGGAACATTGGGAAGACGGTGTGCAGCTTCAAAGGTGAAATCTTTGTATAACGTAGTTTTCATGGTGACCTCATTTTTTGTTATACAGTAACAATAAGAACCAGGATTTCCTAGCATTTCTGAGTTAGTTACCACTACTCTATTGATAGACAAAAATATTCCGGTCGAGCTTAATCCGGGCTGTTTTCGAGTGTGAGCCTATGTGCAGGCTGAGTATGCAACTAAATTGCGGGTTATCGCCGGCCACTGCCCAACATTGATCGCTGCGCGTGGTTCCCACTTAATGGTTTAAAGATTGGCGACAAGAAAAAACCTCAGCATTCTCATGTTGCCACAGTTGCTGGAAGGCTGAAGTTTCCAGTACGACAAATCAGGCAGTATCGTTCACCATAGTAATTGGTCTTGCATTGTGTGCACTGCCAGTCGGCTTTACTGACTCTGGGGATAACATTGGGGAGGAAGCGCTGTAGCCGTCTGGTTAATTGACTTTCACCCGCATCAAGTTTCACATAAGGGCAATGTTGCTGACCATTATCGGTAAGGCCCGCTTCGATGTGCTCAAACCACGGACGCTCAGTTTCGTACTCAGGATGGTATTGCAGTGCGCTGTTGCAAAAATGGCAGGTGTAGCGGTCGTAGAGTGCAGTTTGCGCAGTACGGGCACCGGTCAGGCGACCGTTACCGTCGAGAGCGATAAAAGATTTGGCAAACATATTTCAGGTTCCTGTCAGACAACACGCAGGCGTAAGCCGTCCCGCAAGGGCAGACAGACGCCATATGTGTTAAGTGTGAGGGATAAGAATTAACAAGAGATGCGGTGGTTCAAACGATGGGAAGATGACGTAAATAAGCTCAGATAATCCGTTCCTCTGTACCGGTTCGGGGACGTCCGGTTAATGGGCGATCGGGTACTTCGTTGCACCCGTACAGTAATAAATCATTCTTCTGTTCAATCTTGGTCATGTACTCCAGTACCTGGCGCATGTTGGTAATGCTTCCCGGATCGCTGTAGTGCACCGGTATATTGATATCGGATTCGTAGTTCGGTTTATGTTCACAACGATAGTAACAGCCGTCATGTTCCGTGATTTCACGCCAGCATGCCCCGGCCTTCTCCATCCAGAAAAAGGGCTTCTGAGTCTTATTACCATCCAGCCAGAAAGCCACATGCGCATGGAACAGGTGATCCTCGGTCCATTCAATTACCCAGAAATAACCCACCACTGCGGACATACTCATCATCATATCCATGAGTTGACGGACGTCAGGCTCCAACTGGCGGTGATCCGGGTGGCGATATTTAACGGTATTATTTCGATAGAAAAGATCCAGCCGTATTACCCTCAGGCAGGAATAGCGATTAACCATCGCATTAATATGCGAATCAAGAACAGATTTCAGAAACCAGTCCGGTTCCCAGGTGCGTTTTTTCATAGCGTGACCTCCTGATCGCTGAGGACAGGATCAGTTTGAATGGATATGTGGGAGAGTAGCGACGCCCTGAAGCGGGCATCGTGGTAGTCGTGTCTGTGCGCCATACAGCAGTCAACATGCTGCGTGTTGCATACGCAGCAATGGGATACTGAGCGTGGGGGGAATTACAGGGAACAAACGTCAGGGATTATTGGGTTACAGACTGCAAAGAAAAAATAGATTACAGACAGGGAGTGAGTATTAATTATATTAATTAACCGAAATTAAAATGCCCCTGGTGACACCCTCTTTGCGAGCGGTAAAGCACTGGTGGTTCGTGAGTCCGAATACTCTGTTCATTCCTCCCGGCTGTATATCCCCGTTCTGCACTGAGGGCACCGTTTCTCACCGCCATACGACAGGCCGCACATCGTGCATCGCCACCGGGTGGTCGTCATAACCGGGGGCAACTGTGTCACGAGTTGCTGGAGTTTCTCTACGGCAGAAGACTTCCCATTGGCTGGTGCCAGGTAAGGGCACTGTAGCAGCGCTTCCGGTTGTCCATTGGGAATATCGTGTTCAAACCAGGGCGGTGATGCTCTGGTGGACGAATGGAAAATCAACGGGCACTGGCAGTGGTGACAGAACCATTCGTCCCCGGTTGAGTTAAGCTGGCTGATAGCGAAAATCTCACCCGTTTTGCGCTGTGCGATATAGCATTTCTGAATGTGCATGCTCCATGCCCTCAGAGTGGTTTACTGATACGAATGTATTCTTTAGTCAGTGCTGTCAGACAACTGAACTTTTTTTGTCGTGTGCTGATCCACTTTTTCAGTGTGTGGGGGAGTGGCAAATGCAATGCGTACCATGCTCCCAGATCAATCCCACCCACCAGTTCACACCAACACAGTAGCGTCAGCGATTCACGTATACCGGGCTGTGGATACTGGCGGATTAAAAGCTGCAACTGTTCAGCAAGGGCGCTCAATCCCAGTCGGTAACATTCACTGCGCAGCATACTCATCAGTGGAATCCCCTCAGCACGCTTGATAATGCGTCCCGGGACGGATTCTTCTTCCACAGTGCCAGCCTGCACAGCCTCCAGTAAAAACTGAGGAATAATGAGTAGGTCGGTAAAATCACCCGGTAACGGGCAGGTCGTCATGGTCAGCCTGTGCCACTTTTTGATTTCAGGCCGACAGAGCCCATGGGTGACATGCAACCGGGTAAGGTCATCAAGCCAGGCCTGGCAATGAGCTGTAAAAATGGTTGAATTCATCTGTAACGCCTTATTTTTAAATGGCAGACAGCAGCATTCCGCCTGCGTGAATCGGTGAAGGGGACGTTGTCTGCGGGAATTAATGGGGTTTTCGGGGAAAACGCGTTTTCTTTCGTCACGGGTGCGAACGTCGTTCGCAACTAAGCCTTCACTGATATCAGTGGCCGGTAAACAGCAGGTATTCATCCATCATCAGGGTGAAAACGGAATCGTTATCCTAGCGGTCACCCAGCCAGAGATACAGTGCTTCGTCTGGCTGTGAAGCCAGGCGCTCGAGCCAGAAGCAGGGATCCACTCCGCACATCAAATCGCGCCAGCACAGCCAGACAATCTTGTGTCAAATCTCCTGACTGGTCAGCCGCTGTAACATCCTCAGCAATGCCGTTGTATCGGGAACAACTTCAGCCGGCGCATTCGCTCAGCAATATGCCTTCGAGCATGGGATGGTGAAGCAGCATTGCGGTGTCTGAGTCCAGCCGGGTGGACATGTCCTCTGTTACAGTGATAACCGGCGTTTGGTTACGGTGAAATAGCCGGTTCAGAGCATGGGGGACAACAGCAGTGACCTGATCCGTGTCCGTGAACCAGAGCGAACCGAGGATGAGATGATGGCTGGCCTGAATATTCGGGTGACACAACCCGTGCCGTATATCCAGTCGGATAAAATCGTCCAGCCAGCGCTGGTAATGTTGCAGCAGGAAGTCATGACGGGAATGAGGCGTTTTCACGATAACGATGCCCCCGTATCTTTTACTGCGGTTATCGTAAGCGGGCGTTGTGGGTGGCTGGTCAGGGATGGCGTTGAATTAACGCCACGGGAAGCGTTAATTCGTTGTAGTAGCCAGACTTCCACCTCACTCTGCAACCAGCGGGAACTGCGGCCAAACTTGGTAGGTTTTGGAAACTCACCATCTTTGATGAGCTTGTAAAACCACTTATCGGTTAATCCGGTGAGACGGGTAATGAATGCCATATCGATAAACTGGTCTTCGAGCAGGGGTAAAGTCGTGGTCATGATGAGATCCTCCGGTAGCTAAAGGGAAACCGAAGAAGGGTTATGAATTACTGCTGCCCTCTCCGGCATAGCAACCGGTGGTGCTGTAAAAAAGTGTCGTTAGCTTATTTTGTTTTTCTAGGTCTGCCCTGTCTTGTAGGTTCAGGATCCTCATTACATCCCCAAATCAGATAACCATTCTTCTGGGATTCTTTCGTCAGATAGCTGGCAATACGCCTCAAACTTTTAACTTCTTCGTCGTTGTTATAGTCAACGACGTTATTGATGTTGTCCTGGTAGCAGTCCTTCGGTTTGCAACGTTCGTATTTCCCTTCGTCGTTAGTTATCTTCCGCCACAATTCACCTGTCTGCTCAATAAGCGGAAATGACTTCTGATGTTTCTGTCCTTTGAGATAAAAAATGGCATGTGCGTGGATGGCATTTGTCTTTGTCCATTCCAGTACCCAGAAACAGCCACAGAATTGAGACATTTGCATTACAGCCTGGGTTAACTCCCGGAGGCTATCCTGTATCTCAAATGAGGAATTACGAATGAATCGGTTGGTACTTCGCTGATAATCAAAATCCATTCGAAACGCCAGTATTTTGGAGTGACATGCCAGGATCTGATTAAGATGGTGATTGATCATATTCAGCAGAAAATCATTTGGTGTGAATTTTTTAAAGTGTGGGTAATGTCTTTGCATTGTTCTGTTCCTTTGGATGAATTCAAAGGAAATGGCACATCTGTTTTTTGTCTCTTTAAGGATGCTTATAAAGCAGGGTCCAATCGCTTTTGACGGATATTAATTATCCTGCTGTGGGGATGTTAGATGGCTATAAATTGAGATCTACTCTCTATAATACCAATTAACCTTAATTATTTTTTGACCTGATGGCACTCCACAGTTTCCCTATGGCTTTTACATTTATATTGCCTGCTATCCGTGACAGCCGTCGGGGTGACACATAGCCAATTTTTAGTGTTCCAAGTAAACGTTCTACATGATGTACGTCAAAGTTTCTCAGGTATCATTGAAATCCAGGAATGTAGTGCACGTTGAAAGGCTTGTGATAACAAAAAAATGACGTAGTCTACTACGTAGAGTGCTACGATTTTTTCTACGATTGTTGTTACGTTTGAGGTTATGATGAGTGCAGGAAAAAGAGTGACCAGTCTCTGGACGAAAAGAGTAAATTTATGGCTTTACTGGGATATCTTTCGCTCAGCATTAATGCATGTTGATGAGTCTCGTGAAATAGTGGGAAGAATAGATGATGCCAATCTTTTCAAAGAGTCTTGCATTAACTGTATGAATAAAAAAGAAATGGTTGAATATGGGAGTGCGGAGGGATTCTTTGAAAAGAGTAAACGAGAGGTTGAGGGTAAATTAATACCTTTTAGTGAACTTGAGTGGATTAATTGTGAGCGTTCTTTGTCATTTGTTTCTAATTACATTCATTCCGAATATAAGCTATATACCAATAATAAAAACCCCTCTCTTCTTGATATCACTTTACCTGAATGGAGCCTTGATTCTGACAAGGGTGGTGTAAATTATGAGGGGTTAATTCTTTTGATCGACTATCAATGTCGTGTATCAAGCTTTAACCATATCCGCTCAAACTTAGAGCGTTTGAAAAACTCTTGGCTCCGTATCCAGAAAAAATTTGGCAATCCGTTCTGGTTCTCATCCACCAGATATGATGCTAAATACTTGGCGGATTATCAGTGGGTGATGTCTTACTTCGATAAGAACAAAATGATTAATGGTAATGTTGATTTTTGGTTTGAAAAAAATTTGAATCTGAAAGTTCATTCAATCTTTGATCAATGGGTTGAGAATAAATCCGATGCTGAAGGTGAATTGTTTATTATAAAAACAAAAAAAACATGGGGTCAGAAAAAATTCAGAGATAGTGTTGCAAACAAAAAAGTTCTCAATACCTATATTAGCAAAGACAGTAAGAGACAGCTTGATTATCTAGCAAGCCAAAATGAAATGAAAATCAATGAATTGATTGAGATGCTGATCAATGATGCATACGCAAAAGCTAAACTGAAAAGTTGGGAGAATTAAAAAAGATCACAGATATATATCATCACTCTGAACATACCCCATTAACGGCAGAATCTCGTGGTTCTGCCGTTTTTGTATTCTTTTTCGGAGGAGCAGTAATGAAACAATTTGACGGTCTGCAGTCACTGCAGCAACCGCTTTCCGGCCTGCCCCAGTGGGTCTCTGAACGCATTCTGCAGCAGATAAATCAGTTAACCCACTACGAGCCAGTAATAGGCATTATGGGGAAAACCGGCGCGGGCAAGAGCAGTCTGTGCAATGCGCTGTTTGCCGGGGACGTTTCACCGGTCAGCGACGTGGCTGCCTGCACACGCGAACCCATGCGCTTTCGCCTGCAGCTCGGCAAACGCTTTATGACAATTATGGACCTACCCGGTGTTGGAGAGTCTGAACTACGGGATGCTGAATATGCCGCACTCTACCGTGAACAACTTCCCCGGCTCGACCTGATGCTGTGGTTGATCAAGGCCGATGATCGAGCGCTGGCGGTGGATGAGCATTTTTACCGGGAGGTGATTGGTGAGGCATACCGGCATAAGGTGTTGTTTGTTATCAGTCAGTCCGACAAGGTTGAACCCACCTGCGGTGATGAAAAGCTGTCTACAGAGCAGAAACAGAATATCAGCCGAAAAATCTGTCTGCTGCATGAGTTGTTCCAACCTGTAAACCCTGTCTGTGCGGTGTCGGTACGTTTGCAGTGGGGGCTGCGGGTGATGGCTGAACGGATGATTCGTTGCCTGCCACGGGAGGCCAGTAGTCCGGTGGCGGTACAGCTTAGTGTTCCACTTCGTACCGATGCCGTTAATAAAAAAGCCCGTGACGATTTTGGTGAAACAGTCGGCTCGGTACTGGACACAATAAGTTCCATGCCACTGATACCGCCCCCAATACGGGCAATCATTCAGGCTGCACGCGACACCGTGGTATCGGTCGCTCGTGCTGTCTGGAATTTCTTCTTCTGAACACTTAACCCTTCTAACCCGTAGTTTCCTGAGCCCTGTCGCGATTGAGCGGCAGGGCTTTTCTGTCTTTATTTTCCCATCATGAGGAGTCTGCTTATGACCCGTCTGGCCTCGCGCTTTGGCGCAGCAAACCTTATTCGTCGTGACCGCCCGTTAACCCGTGAAGAGTTGTTTCGTGTGGTGCCCAGCGTATTCAGCGAGGATAAACACGAATCCCGCAGTAAACGTTATACCTATATTCCGACTATCTCCCTCCTGGACAGCCTGCAGCGCGAAGGCTTTCAGCCATTCTTTGCCTGTCAGACCCGGGTACGTGACCCGAATCGTCGGGAACACACAAAGCACATGTTGCGTCTGCGCCGGGAGGGACAGATCACCGGTAAACAGGTCCCGGAAATTATTCTGCTCAACTCCCATGATGGCACCAGCTCGTATCAGATGCTGCCGGGATTATTTCGTGCGGTATGCCAGAACGGCCTCGTCTGCGGTGAGTCGTTTGGCGAGGTGCGGGTGCCGCACAAAGGGGATGTGGTGAGTCAGGTGATTGAAGGGGCGTATGAAGTGCTGGGTATTTTTGACCGTGTGGAAGAGAAGCGGGATGCCATGCAGTCGCTGATGCTGCCGCCACCTGCACAACAGGCTTTGGCACAGGCTGCACTGACGTACCGTTTTGGTGAGGACCACCAGCCGGTGACAGCACCTCAGATACTCTCCCCACGCCGCTGGCAGGATGAGAGCAATGATCTGTGGACCACATACCAGCGTATTCAGGAGAACCTGATTAAGGGCGGGCTCAGTGGCCGGAGTGCAAAAGGCGGGCGAACACATACCCGCGCCGTGCGTGGTATCGACGGAGATGTGAAGCTCAACCGGGCTCTCTGGGTGATGGCGGAAGCTATGCTGAGTGGGTTTCAGTCCTGAGAGTGTTATCGCCATGTTAACAAAGGACGCTCCCTGTCCGTTTTACCTCCATTGGATTGAGTGTTTTATCACCGCATTTCACGGTGTGCCGCGTCGGGCCTGCCTCCGGTGGCAGAGAAAAAATAGTTCATTCCATGTCCATACCCTGTCCGCCCCCCTCTTTAGAATCATTTCATATTCAGTCAGTTAATTATTACGGAGATTCGAGATGACACAGGCAGAGCGCCGTCATGACCGGCTGGCTGTCAGGCTGTCACTGATAATCAGCCGCCTGGTTGCCGGTGAAACGCTGAACATGACGCGGCTTGCTGCAGAGTTTGGAGTGTCAGTCCGTACCCTGCGACGGGATTTTCGTGAACGGCTGATGTACCTCGACCTTGAGTATCGACGGGGGCAATGCCGCCTGCGCAGCACCGGTGGGGGCGTACAGGGGGAACTCGATGCGCTGACCTTCGCGCACCGGGCCGGACTGGCCGATATTTTTCCGGGGCTGGACCGGCGTCTGGCGGGCATGCTGCTCACTGCAGGAGGGATGCCGTGTCTGGTATGGCAGCCGCCACAGTCTGTGTCACCGGCCAGCTCACTGGTCTTCTACCGTCTTGTCAGTGCCATTACTGCCTGCCAGCGGGTACTGTTGCTGGCCGAGGGAGAGCGCTGTGACGGGCTGGCCCCGTACCGCCTGATATCACTCGACGGCTGCTGGTACCTCACTGGTGAACTTAACGGGTATATCACCGTGCATCCTCTGGCGACTATCCATGCGGTGACGGTTCTGAACACCACTTTTACCCCGCTAAAACGTCTCAGCCAGTTAACCACACAGGCGGGCTTTATCCGGGCTCTTCCGCACTTCAGCTGTATCCGCGAAGTCCTGTCTCCTGGTCCCTCTGAGGAGAAGCCGGACAACACACTAATTTAATAACCTCTGTTAAGAAGGAAAAGCAATGACCTGGCATTACGAGAAAAATGGCATACGTTACGGCAATATGACCAAAGACGACCTCATCGGCCTGATTTTACGCGGTGAAGCGAACGCTACCGCACTGGTGTAATGGCATTAACTTAAGGAACAGAAATCAATTTCAACAACGCTCATGGTAACTGTACTGAATCGAAACGACTATCCAACGTAACTGCCATATTTAAGTTAGCCAGGATGTTTGCCGATAGTTATTAACTGATGTTTTTTTAAATTTTCAAAGAGGATAGCTGTGAAAATATTATTGATTGTCCTGACTCTATGTTTGAGCTTTAGCGTTAAAGCCACCCCGATGGAGGCTGCTGCCAACTGCACCGATAATTGCCCTTATCCTAGCGAGCTGTACAAATCAGACAAAGCATTTGCGGATGCCTTAGCCGGGAACTTGCGTGCTATTGGGATTAAGGACGCTTTTACCAGAACCGGCGCGCTTAATGGCACTGAATCGCCGGTAAGCTCGTATCAATATAAAGGCGATACCGTGATTACCGGCTCAATTTGCGCCAGTGACTGTTTTACCCACTTCAATTTCATCTACAACGTCGTTACCAAAACAGCCGCATCTGTATATATCGAAGGTGATAAAGCTACTTTGATGGGTAAGCCACCAGAGGACGTTACTAACTTTCTGCTAAAAGATGAAAATATTGCCACCACAACTATCGCCCCTTTAGCACCAAAGGGACCATCTGAGAGTGGAGAAAATTCAGACAAAACTATCTGGGAACTAAAAGACAAGAGCGGGCGGCTGTTGGGGGATGTGTGCGCTGGAAAACCGGGTACCTGCGCCATCGTAATGAACACGACAAACCTCGTGGCCGTAGTTAATCATAAATCTCTCAACGGATGCGCCATGGGAGATTTCTACGTCGTAAGTAGACCTGAGCAGTTTTGGAGTCAGTACGATACAGGCACCTGCAGCAGAGACGCCTATTTTGCTGAAGGGACAATGAATAATGGTCAATATCGTACAATCGATGTTCACCTTAATGGAGAACTGGTCAAACGTTTCCCAATCGAATACTGGTCATTGGCAAAATCCTTTTCCGGCAGTAACCGTCCGAAATGGAAGGAAAAGGAATATGGTAGAGGTTCTATTTACCAAACTAACGAAGAGCCGATGGAGAAACCAACTTACACCCCAGAGGAATTGGAAAAAATGGAGGCTGCGCAAAAAATGGGGGGGCGTGGTTTTTCTGGTACCTCAAACGACATTAATCAAGCTGTAAACGATGCCGGTGGGATTATGAATTATATAAAGAAGACAACAGGAACAGATAAAGATCAGACACAAAAATAATCCGCCTCACTACCATGTAAGCGCTCTATTTTTGGGCGATTAGAAATTGAGAATCAAGGTACTTAGCTTAGCCCCTGTGCTCATGTTGCGGGGGTTAATTTTACTTAAAGTCTATGTGAAAGCAGAAATTATTTTTTCCTTCACGCAAATCATTCATCCAGTAGCAGCTGAAGTTGTTAGTTACCTGAATAACAACATGCCCCTCGAAGATTGCAAGCATATCCACTTTAGCCCAGCGATTCGCTGTTCTGAAAGCTGGATGGTCTGGCGGGCGTGGTGCTTTGAACCGGATGCCGGTGAAGGGCTTAACCGTTATATTCTGCAGTATGGCATCCTCAGAGCATCCTCCTCCTGACCACACCCATTCATCATCCCTGCATGTCCTTTATTTCCCATACGCCAGCCATCGTCGCTGGCGTTTTTATTGACGGAGAATATCCATGACGACACAAACGCAATGCAAATTGATGTCCGCTAATGAACCTCAATTTGACCTTACTGCATCACCAGTACCTGACGAGCAGCGTCTCGATTTCTGGCCGCTGCACTTTGGTGCTATCACACAGTGGATAACGCTGGAACCCCGTATTTTCGCCTGGATGGACCGCTTCTGTGATGAGTACAGCGGTGGTATCTGGTCCTTTTACACGCTCAGCAATGGCGGCGCGTTTATGGCTCCTGATGCTGACAGTGACGATAAATGGCATCTTTTCAACAGCATGAACGGTAATGGTGCGCAAATGAGCGCAGAAGCCGCAGGTATTGCTATCTGCCTGATTGAATACAGCCATCACGCCTGTCGCACCGAATGCGATGCCATGACGGAGCACTATTACCGCCTGCTGGATTACGCCCTGCAGCACCCTGAATCCCACGCCATTTTTCGCATTATTGATTAAGGATATTCATGATAGAACAGTCACTTATCCCACAGGCTCCGGCACTTCCACTGACCGCACAACGTACGGTAAAACGCGCCTTAACCCTGCTTGACCGACACCTGCGCGAAACAGGCGTGGCATTTACCTCCACTCAGGCTGCCCGTGACTGGCTGAAACTGAAAATGGCGGGGCTGGAGCGCGAAGAGTTTATGGTGCTGTACCTGAATCAGCAGAACCAATTGATTGCCCATGAAACCCTGTTTGCCGGTTCCATTAGCAGCACCGAGGTACATCCCCGTGAGGTGGTCAAACGCGCCCTGTACTTCAATGCAGCAGCAGTGATACTGGCGCATAACCACCCCTCCGGCGATACCACGCCCAGCCAGGCAGATAAGACCATAACGCAGCGTCTGGTGCAGGCGCTTCAGCTCGTTGATATCCGTGTGCCTGACCACCTTATCGTCGGTGGTACGCAGATATTGTCGTTCGCTGAGCATGGTCTGCTTTGAGGTATTACATGAAAATTATCAGTAAACGCCGGGCGATGACAATTTACCGTCAGCATCCAGCCTCACGCATTTTTCGATACTGCATCGGCAGATACCAGTGGCACGGCAGTGTCTGTCATTACATCGGTAAGGTAGTTCCTGACATTCCCGGCGTGCTGGCGGTATACGCCGAACGCCGCCAGGACCGCAATGGACCTTATACCTGTCTGATGAGTATCACCCTGAACTGACAATAAAGAGGTTATAAATGAGCAATCCCACATGGGGCCTGCAGCGGGATATCACGCCGTGCCTGGGAGCACGTCTGGTGCAGGAGAGCAACCGACTGCACTATCTGGCTGACCGGGCAAGTATCACCGGTAAGTTTAGTGATGTCGAAAGCCTGAAGTTGGATGTCGTATTTCCACATTTTATCAGCCAGATGGAGTCGATGCTGACCACTGGTGAAATGAATCCTCGCCATGCCCACTGCGTCACCCTGTATCACAACGGTTTTACCTGCGAAGCCGATACCCTTGGCAATTGCGGCTACGTATACATCGCTGTTTATCCCACTCAACGCTAACTAATTTCACGAGAGCAAGCATGAAAACTCTACCTGCAACAACTCAGCAGGCGGCGAAGCTATGTCTGTCGCCTGTGGCTGTCTGGCAAATGCTGCTGACACGTCTGCTGAAGCAACACTATGGTTTGGCCCTGAACGACACGCCGTTCAGTAATGAAACGGTTATTCAGGAACACATTGATGCCGGTATCACGCTGGCCGATGCCGTTAACTTTCTGGTGGAAAAATACGAGCTGATTCGAATAGATCGCAAAGGATTTAGCTGGCAGGAACAATCCCCTTATCTCCGGGCTGTCGATATCCTGCGGGCACGACAGGCAACTGGCTTGTTACGAAGAAACTGTAATAACTCTGCGTTGTGAATATTGCGAACTATCTCCCGATTTACACCGCCGATCTTTGTTCCTTGTTTACTCATTGCATAATGCGCCTGCTGGTACTGGTGGGTGCGTTTACTTTTTTACGGAAAAAATACCATGCAAACTGAAGTCGTAGTTTTAACCGACCGAAATATTATCCGGAGATGCTACCTCCCGATAATAAAAAACGCCCCAGGCTGAAATGATGCAATCGGGTATAATCACAGCGCCATCTTTGAGTTGGTTTATGTGCTGCGTTAAGCGCTAATTTTTGAAAGAAAATAGTTGAGTATATAACTGAGTATATATCATCAATGCATTAACAATTAATAACTTGTAATTCAGTTGATTAACTTTGAAATTCGAGTCCGGCCTTCGGCACCATTAGTACTTCCAAGATCATCCGAGAAAGTCCAATTATCCCTTAAGAATCAATGCTTGCAGCGATTTTTACGTCCTGAGTCGTCCGAGGTAGTCCGTTGAAATCCGGATGTCATTGGGGGCATAATTGGGGGCATCTTAACTTCGATTAGAAATGTGCCCCCAAATGAAGCTCAACGCCAAACAGGTCGAGACCGCAAAGCCAAAAGACAAAACTTATAAAATGGCCGATGGCGGCGGTTTGTATCTCGAAGTTTCGGCCAAGGGTTCTAAATACTGGCGCATGAAATACAGACGCCCCTCAGACAAAAAAGAAGATCGCCTCGCTTTTGGTGTTTGGCCTACTGTGACGCTTGCTCAGGCAAGAGCAAAGCGCGACGAAGCTAAAAAGCTGTTAGTGCAGGGCATCGATCCAAAAGTTGAACAGAAAGAAGCTCAGGCCGAGAATTCGGGGGCATATACTTTCGAAACAATCGCATGTGAATGGCATGCCAGTAACAAGCGCTGGAGTGAAGACCATCGATCGCGCGTACTTCGCTATCTTGAGCTTTATATTTTCCCTCATATCGGTTCGTCCGACATTCGCCAGCTCAAAACCAGTCACCTATTAGCCCCGATTAAAAAAGTTGATGCCAGTGGTAGGCATGATGTTGCTCAGCGCCTGCAACAGCGAGTTACGGCCATTATGCGTTATGCCGTACAGAACGATTACATCGACTCAAATCCAGCCAGTGATATGGCCGGTGCGCTATCGACAACCAAAGCGCGACATTACCCCGGTTTACCCTCTAGCCGATTCCCAGAGTTTCTTGCTCGTCTTGCTGCTTATCGTGGCCGTGTGATGACACGGATCGCTGTCGAGCTTTCCTTACTCACTTTTGTGCGTTCCAGTGAGTTACGTTTCGCGCGTTGGGATGAGTTTGACTTCGATAAATCTCTCTGGCGTGTACCTGCAAAACGAGAAGAAATTAAAGGTGTGCGTTACTCGTACCGAGGCATGAAGATGAAAGAGGAGCATATCGTTCCGCTTAGTCGGCAGGCGATGATTTTGTTAGAGCAACTTAAGCAGATTAGTGGCGATAAAGAGCTGTTGTTCCCAGGAGATCATGACGCAACTAAGGTTATGAGTGAAAACACGGTAAACAGCGCTTTACGTGCAATGGGTTAGGACACGAAAACCGAAGTTTGCGGGCATGGTTTTAGGACGATGGCGCGTGGTGCGATGGGTGAGTCTGGATTGTGGAGCGATGATGCTATAGAACGCCAATTGAGTCATTAAGAACGTAATAATGTTCGTGCTGCCTACATTCACACTTCAGAGCATTTAGATGAGCGTAGGCTGATGGTGCAGTGGTGGGCTGATTACCTTGATGGAAACATAAGTGAGGGGATAACACCTTATGATTTTGCAAAAAAATAATATGGCTGACTGTGCTACATAGAAATCAGCCAAGTTATTTTTTAATCCATTTTTTTATATATGCTGGTATGTCGTGTTATCTCTGTTCCATTGACGTAACCGACAACTCTATAGCCCTCATCATCTTCCGTGAACTCCCCCCAAACATCTCGCATTGTGGCTTCTAAAAGGTCATAATATTTTATTTCAGGCATGTTGAATTTTGACATTATATCATCTAGGGTAATGTTATTGTTTTGTGAATAATGTGACTGCCTTATTGGTGCTAAAATAACATTGTCATTTAAAATTAAGCTTCCTTCAAATTCTGATGGTTTGATGTCGTCGTCATCTTCATAGTCAATTGAACCATTTACAACGATTATTTCATCTTGTTCCCGTAAAAGAGATTTTATGTCGGAAAGATAACAGCGCTCATGGCCAATGTACCATACTCTCAAGTCCTCATCTGGAATAAGCGCATGTAAGCGTAGTAAATATGTTGTCAGTAACAGCGGTTCAGATTTTACTATTTGATATGCCCAATCTTTCCAGCATTCCATAGGGTAATCTGGTAAAGCATCATTTCTTTCAGCTTTTTCATTATTTGAAATAGATCTGCATATTCCCTGTAGACCGTAAATTTGGCCTGCGCGAGCTCCTTTAAATGAAACAACTGCCGAAGGTCTTTCTGTCACATAATAGTATGGCGCCTCTACGATTCTTAATCGGCCAACAACCTCTCCATTATACTTCAAGGGGTAAAGTCTTTTGGCTTCATTGCCATTATGTATCCGGGAAAGTAGTTCTTCATCTGATATTGTTTTCCAGTCATCCGCTGTTAAAATTGTTTCCTTAATTCCATTATAGCTTAGTGTTATATTTATCTCACATGAAGGAAAAATCCATTTTATAAGGTTTGAAAATCCCTTATGTATATATTTTTCATTCGACTCACCATCCTCATCTAATGGGCTAGGAGCGATCTCAAATATATCTTCTATAAAGTTATACTTTTGTTTTTTTTTCAATATTAATAATTTTTGGAAGTTTTCGGCATCTATTGTAAAAGACACTTTTGTGCCATGCCTCTTGATGCGTTCATCTTCAGTTGGTTGCGAAATAAATGGTCTTTCATTAAGTCCATTGGGGAAGGTAAGCTTCCAGTGAGTTCCACTTTCATCTGTTTTTGATCTGTAACGATTAGTTATGACACTGACTTTGTTCGATAACATAAATACAGAATAGAACCCTATGCCAAATTGCCCTATGGAGCTGAATCCAGTTTGGGATAACTTTGGATGCTCGTACCGTACATCATCGCAACTCCATAAGGACTTACCAAAATCAAGAAGAATATCAGATAAGACATACCTGCTCATGCCTAAGCCATTGTCCGAAATTGTTATTGACCAGTCTCCATTTTCAATTTTTTGCAAATTAATATTTATTGCACCTTCATTGTCTTCCAGATATCCAAGTTTTCTTGCAGCAAAAATCGCATCCAGTCCGTTCTGAATTAGCTCCCTTATGCCTACGTGTTTCTTTTCTCCATACAAGGCTTTACCACCTAGGGTAGAAATCAATCTTGGTAAGTTACTTACATGAATAGATATATCTTCAGGCTCCCAGCCTTCAGCCTTAACATATTTAGAAAAGTTACTAGGGGTATCTACAGCTAAAACTTTTCTTGCTTCGAATGGTTCTCTCCCCGCTTCAGATAAGTAATTATAGGCATCATGCAACTCGGTGTTTATCATTTTTGCAGTGTCAAAAGCAAGCCACCAAGAATTTCTTTCATTTTCAGTGAAAGATGATCCTGAAGATATTCTTAAAAAATTATTATTTGTTAAGGTTGCTCGACCTAACTTATTTTGAAAGTGCCAATGTTCCCTAGATATCCCTTCAGGAGAAAGGAAACTGTATGAGTATATTGGTGCCCTTCGAGAATCTATATGTGCTGCGTCCGCCGTTCTTAATATAAATGCTATTTTTAAAGCATCTACTTCCCATGTGTTATTGTCAAAAAATGCTGGAGCATTAACTCTTCGCTCTAGAAAAGTATCGTAGACTTTTTTTGAACTCCAGTGATGACTCTCTGCTATTTCACCGATTAACTCACTGTAATAGTTTCTAATTTCTTCATCAGATATTAAGAAATAATAACTATTTGATGCCTCAGATTTCCATGAGCGTTTTATAAGCGATCGAGCTTGATGTGCATGCAATTGTCTCACAATTTCAAATATGGCTTTTTTTTCTTCAGCAGAACCATGCTCCGGCTCAATGTTATTGAACTTTAATGATATTAGATCTTTCCATTCATCTTTTTCTTTAAGCGCTTCAAATCCACCTTCATAAGCGACACTTACATGAGCAGCATCATGTAATAGGAATGCACCTCCTAATACATAAGCTTCCATCGGATTTAAATATAATCTCTCGCCAATTATTTGATCGGAAACCTCCCACAAAGAATCAATGTGGGTAATGTCATGAATAGTTAATCCAGGCAATTCTGTTTCAATATTTTTGACTAGCGCTTCAACTTTCTTTCTAAAATCAAGGAAGCTGTTTCTTAATTTTTCAATGCCTTTGTCATCGCTTTTTCCCAAAGTTGACTGCCAGAGTGTAGACTTTTCGAATGTATATTCCATGAAAATTCCTTTTGAACAAAAGAGGATAGTTTTCATACATTACTATTTGTCTGAGCTATCTTCAATATGTTCATTATTGTAAATAAATAATATATATAAGTTAATCGTGCAAAAAAGTTATCAAGAGAATTAATTGGTTATAGTTGCGCGCAATGCTCTCCCCGCCACGCCTGCCCGCTTTGTAGGGTAGTTTTCATGCAGGTGCATGAACCGGCTCAGGCCGTGCCGGTACTGGCGCGGTGGGGAAAATAAAATACGGGGATTTGCATGCAAAACCATGCACCTTATGGATGCATGGCTTTTTTCGGAAAAAATAGCGGAATTTTCGCGGATTTTTTTGCGTGCTACCGTGCGGCCAGTTCTGCACGTCGGCGGGTGTAAATCAGGTTCTGTGTCGGAGTGAATTTCTGGCGATTATCATCCCGCGAAGCCGCATCAGGCCTGAATCCGATGGCCGTTAAAATGTCGCTGTCCTGCGCGGAATAATTAATTTTTTCACCGGCGGCCAGCCACACCGACAGGGCTTCACGCAGATAATCAACCGAGTGCTGCATGGCGCTCTGTTTTACTGCGGGAAGCTGTTTGTTATACCCCATCAGCTCAGGTGCCAGCGTGGCGGCCAGCTCTGCGCCGTGCTGCTGCATAAAGTCATGGAGCCGGTTGCGGATGCTGATGTGCTGCACCTCCTCATGTGAACGGATATAGCGACCGGCGGCCTGATTAATCTCCCATTTTTTCACGTCGATATTGTCGCGCAAATCCTGCATTCTGCGCGGGATTTGTTCGTCACCGGCAAGGAGCTGTTCACGGTATTCCCGTTCAAGGTCAGCCAGTTCGGCTTTACGTTTCAGCCAGGTGTTTTTGTTCGTCTGACAGGCCTCAAAGGTCTGCTGTAATGTCACAGTGGTCACGTGTCTCTCTCCTGATTAATGCCGGAACGGCGAGCTGTAGCAGCCCTGTACTTTACGCGGCGGCGGTGGCATCACCGGCTCGGGAGGGCTCCGGCGCAGCACGTATCACACCGTCAACCGAATCGATGGTGCGGAAAGTGGCCGAACACTCGATATTGGTACACTGGTGATAATATAGCAACCCACCATAGGTAGGTTGCTACATCTCTATCCCTGAGGTGCTCATCTATTATTCTTTACATCTGTGACTTTCATTGATGTTTCAAGGTTATTCTGGATTAATATGCAATTACCTGTGTCCATAGAGCCAGATTTTTCTTTCACAAATGAGTTTAACCTTGTATTAACATACTCATTCATTAACTTATGTGTTCTTTCGGGGCAAACAAATGTAAAATTATTGTTTTGCACTACAGGGTATCCTTGAATCCAAATTTCGTTTTGACTTGTTTCTTTGATTTCCCAGTTATTTTTCAACCATTCTGATGGGAAGTTATTTTTATTGATTTTATACCAAAACATAATATCACTACGTAGACCTGAGAATGATATAGTGTAGTTGTTTAACTTAATAAGTATTCCAGGTGTCATTACACCAATGAAATATATGCTGATTATGATGATTGTTGTTATTATTCGTGCAGCACTTTCCTTTTTTCTCCCTTTTTGTTTATTTAAGATTCCATCACATGCAATTAATGGCATATATATTATGATAAGATAAACAAACAAAATTAAAATCTTAGCTAGTCGATCTATGCCAGATAAAGCGGTATTATTATAAATTATTGATATAATTATAAATGTGGGTATGTTTATTATAAAACCTTTGATGAGTGCAAATATATTAATTTTAAGTTTATTATGTAGGGCTGTATAAAGAAAGTAACAAATATAAAACGCAGTGATGAAGATAAAAAAACCTGTAGTATATAATACGTCAGTGGAGCCTATAATTGACAGTAAAAGACCAATCGTTATTGTTTGATAGATCGTTATTTTTGAATCTTTGTCTTTAGATATTGCACAAAGCCAATAAAAAATAATTGTAGGCATTAAAATAAAGAGTAGAAATAGTATTAAAATCAAACACATTGATGCAAAAATAGCTAGGAGCGTGGATGGGCTTGCCAGGAATGAAGGAAGAAGGTTTAATTTCCCAATGCGGGAAAGATATATCCAGATGTTAATAAATCCTATGACGGCTGATAATAAACTAAGATGAGGCAGATGAGGTAGTAATGATTTTAGTAATTCCTTTATTTTTTGTTGTTCTGTTTTGCTTTTTTTATTTTTAAAGGTTGTCATACTCATTTTGTCCTTAAAATTTATTTTGGTAATAAATATGCATGTTTATTGTGTTTTTTTAAAATTGTAATAATTTCCCATATTAAAATAACGTATTATTGATATTTATCAGGGAAAAAGAAGGTATGCAAATCACCCTCTAAACACCTCCTTCCTGTGCCACTCTACAAACCCTTCTTTTGGATAATTCTCGCGCATCATCGGCAGCGCTATCGATTTACCGTCGAAATCCCAGAACAGTCTGCCCACCATGCCGCTGCCATTCACTGCGGGTGACACCTGAACCCGCATACTCTCATCCAGCCCAATCGAACCTTTATCAAAGGCTTTATGGTGGATTGCACACAGCGCCAGTCCGTTTGAAATCTCGCACGGGCCGCCATGCTGTTTCCATTTGATATGCGCCGCTTCAAGCGCAACTGAAGTGCTGTCGTGGCGCATATTGAAGCCACAAATGGCGCATTCATAGTTATAAGCACGCAGAACCTGCTGGCGGAACAACGGGTCCCGCTGTTTGCGGATTTGCAGGATATCAAACCCCAGTTCATCCGCGATTTCTTCCTGAATGCTTTCGGTGAAGTGCGCTTCGAGGATTTGCTGGGCCAGGGCGTTGATGAGGTTCTTGTTCTTTTTCAGCAGGGCAAAATGTTTTTCATCAAAGCCTCCGGCAACGTTATGCGTCACCAGTTCTCCGGCAGGGGGCTGTTTGCTGCTGCCAGATGTTGAGCAATGCTCGGCGTTTTGTAGCTCCCAGAACCCATCGCCCTGTAAGCGCCAGAAGGGCATATCCGGGCGATACTGCGCGCGCTGTGGTCCAAATCGTTCCAGCAGGCTATGCAATGGGTCGCGAACCTCCGAACCGTAGTCAAACAGGCGACCGTGACCCTGCTGATAACCCGCCAGCACATGTAGCAGCAGCAAAGGTTTGTGCGGCGCACGCTGCTCGCCTTTACGCCAGATGGTGATGTCGGCAATTGCCTGTTGCAGGGGTTTACTGGAAGCCATTGATTTCATTATCAGGTAAATAATTGCGATGATGCTCGCAAAATATCACCTGATCAAGCAAAGACGGGTTGATGCGCTATCGACGTCACTTATTGGTATCAATTTGATAAAGCACTATGCGCGGCACGTTGTCTGACATCAACGACTTCACTTTTATGTTTTCTGAAAAACACATACGCCACGGCAGTTACCGTTCCCCCACCAGAGTACGCAGGAGTACGATAAGTATGCAAATTATTGCATATCAAAGGATCTCTAGTGGACACAGTTGAGGAACTTAACGGAACATACTTTTATAAAGGGGTCTGCAACATTTCTGCAGGTGAGCTATTTTTCTGGATTTTCCTCGACAAGATTGATGAACAATTTGGGGGAATTAAAGATGTGGTAGAAATGTCATGTATCATTCTTGGGCTACCATTGTTGAAAACACGGGGTAAGCCATATGGGGCAACACAAGGTACATCAATTGCCTCCAAATATTCTCGTGAGTTTCTTAACGTAAGATTGCCCGTCAGGCTTCCTACCATCACCAATGCCAGCATCAAATATTTAAAACCAATGATGACTAACAATCTGGGGGCATTCGTTGGACGAACAATTCCTGTGATTGGTTGGGTATTACTCGCAAATGATGTCGCCCAAATTGTTTATAAAACGGTGAATACCTACAACACCATTGCCAGAGAGGAAGATCGCGTATGGTGACGGATAATGAGGTATTAGAATTTTTTCGGGGGGAGTTATCTCTCGCGGTAACGTTTACTTTCAAGCCTATCCCGATTGAACTTGATACGCCGCTGCAAGGTTACGCTGAATGGGATGAATTACCGTATGCCATTGATGATTTTGGAGAGAAATATAACGTTGATGTTTCTGTGATTGATTTCGATGCCTATTACCCGTGGGAAAGAGAATCGGTCTATAGAAAATGGTTTACCAACGAACCCATCAAACAAGAGTCAAAACCGCTTACTGTGCGTATGTTCGCAGAATCAGCCAGAGCAGGCCGCTGGTTATATGATTGATTACAAGGAGTGTTGAAAATGGCTGTACCCGTTCATTTATTTTTAAAAGACGATGGTGGCGCGATGATTCGTGGAGGCTCGGATGTCCAGGGACGTGAAGGCAGTATTGAGTTACGTGGTTTAACACATAACCTTAGCATTCCAACCGATGGTGCCACTGGAAAGCTAACCGGCACACGCCAACATGGCCCATTTCTTTTTGACAAAGAGATCGATTCCTCCAGCCCATACCTTTACAAAGCAGTTGCGACAGGTCAGACACTTCAAAGTGCGGAACTTAAGTTCTATCACATAAACGACGCAGGCCAGGAAGTGGAATATTTTAATACCCTGCTTGAAGGTGTAAAAGTTGTATCAGTGACACCAATCGTGCATGACACACGTACGGTAACGGGAACCGGGCATTTGGAAAGCGTACAACTGCGCTATGAAAAAATCACCTGGTGTATTGTAGATGGCAATATTCAATATACCGACGCCTGGAACGAACGTACTACGGCATAACAAAGATGACGCAATACATCCTAATAAAGGCGCCCACAGGCGCCTTTAGCAAGACCGTTACCCCTTCACCGCTTTCCCCGCAATCACCCCGATAAACTCCAGCACCTGCTTTTGCTTACGCGCGGAGAGCTTTTCCACGGCGCGCAGGGATTTCATCAGTTCTGACTCTTCGGGTTCGGGCGTGCGGGCGGTTAACACAATGCAGCCTTGCATGACGCGCACATCGACGCGGGTGCCGGTGTCGAATCCGGCGGCTTTAAGCCACTGGCCCTTCATCACGATGGACGGAAACTGGACATACTTCACCGGCAAACGGCTGTAATCAGGATAACCGCTCGCATAACCCACCTTCAGGCAACGGTTATCTGCGACGTACACTTCTGGATCAAATGAAACTGCAATACAATGCGTGTCAGTCATGGTGACTATTCTCCGATAATAGTTACTGCGATTAGCGATGCGGAGGTGTTGGCGCACCTTCGCATCGCGCTAATAAAACCCCTGTAAATTACCCCAGTAATTGGCGGGAAGTCCAGATGTAAATAACATGAAATAAGCGCGATTAGCACGCTTTCGGAATAAATAGAAATCCTCTCTATCCCAATAAACATAGTATTATTCACCGTATAAATTCATTCCTGTCCCATCCTCCTGATACCTGCCATTTCCAGAAAATAACGCCCATGTGTATCAGGCCAAAAATGCGATCTAACTCACTGAAGCAAATAGCAAACTCTGAAATAACGCCGTTTTGTACACTTTGCTTTACACTTTTAGTGATGTGAATCACAAATATAAACCCGTGAAGTGATCCGACTCTCACAAAATGGGGTGTACTCATTCAGCAATACAGTATGAGCACAGCCTGGAAAGTTAAGTTTTCAGTATTTCCCCTCTCCACGGGGGCACCATCGCAAATGGCAAATCAACACGCAAAAAAAAACTTGTTGAATATGAACGGGTAAAAAAATGACGTGTGATTTGCATCACCTACATTTACAGCTTTTTAAATTATTGCCAGTGATTAATGTTGACCAGGCTATTTCCATAATCAATTAAATCTTGCATAGTGCCTCCACATTATTTCTCCCCCTGACTCAGGAGGCGAATAGTTATATTTCATCAGACTTTATTGATGAACCAGGTATGCTTTACTTCACATTAATACGTACATGACCACTGTTACTGGAGAAACAAAATGAATTATCCGGCAGAACCCTTCCGTATTAAAAGCGTTGAAACTGTATCTATGATCCCGCGTGATGAACGCCTTAAGAAAATGCAAGAAGCGGGATACAATACTTTCCTGTTAAATTCGAAAGATATTTATATTGACCTGCTGACAGACAGTGGCACCAACGCAATGAGCGACAAGCAGTGGGCCGGAATGATGATGGGTGATGAAGCCTACGCGGGCAGCGAAAACTTCTATCATCTGGAAAGAACCGTGCAGGAACTGTTTGGCTTTAAACATATTGTTCCTACTCACCAGGGGCGCGGCGCAGAAAACCTGTTATCGCAGCTGGCAATTAAACCGGGGCAATATGTTGCCGGGAATATGTATTTCACTACCACCCGTTATCACCAGGAAAAAAATGGTGCGGTGTTTGTCGATATCGTTCGTGACGAAGCGCACGATGCCGGTCTGAATATTGCTTTTAAAGGTGATATCGATCTTAAAAAATTACAAAAACTGATTGATGAAAAAGGCGCCGAGAATATTGCCTATATTTGCCTGGCAGTCACGGTTAACCTCGCAGGCGGGCAGCCGGTCTCCATGGCTAACATGCGCGCGGTGCGTGAACTGACTGCAGCACACGGCATTAAAGTGTTCTACGACGCTACCCGCTGTGTAGAAAACGCCTACTTTATCAAAGAGCAAGAGCAGGGCTTTGAGAACAAGAGCATCGCAGAGATCGTGCATGAGATGTTCAGCTACGCCGACGGTTGTACCATGAGTGGTAAAAAAGACTGTCTGGTGAATATCGGCGGCTTCCTGTGCATGAACGATGACGAAATGTTCTCTTCTGCCAAAGAGTTAGTCGTTGTTTACGAAGGTATGCCATCCTACGGCGGCCTGGCCGGACGCGACATGGAAGCTATGGCGATTGGTCTGCGCGAAGCCATGCAGTATGAGTACATCGAGCACCGCGTGAAGCAGGTTCGCTATCTGGGCGACAAGCTGAAAGCCGCTGGTGTACCGATTGTTGAACCGGTGGGCGGTCACGCGGTATTCCTTGATGCGCGTCGCTTCTGCGAGCATCTGACGCAGGACGAGTTCCCGGCGCAAAGCCTGGCTGCCAGTATCTATGTGGAAACCGGCGTACGTAGTATGGAGCGCGGAATTATCTCTGCGGGCCGTAATAACGTGACCGGTGAACACCACAGGCCGAAACTGGAAACCGTGCGTCTGACTATTCCACGCCGCGTTTATACTTACGCGCATATGGATGTGGTGGCTGACGGTATTATTAAACTTTACCAGCACAAAGAAGATATTCGCGGGCTGAAGTTTATTTACGAGCCGAAGCAACTCCGTTTCTTTACTGCACGCTTTGACTATATCTAAATAATAATTATGGCCCCATCTCAGGATGGGGCTTTTTTGTATTTCTTTTCCATGAACAGGAAGCCTTTGCGGTGCCCGTTACCGTGACATAACTACAAAAGTAAACCCTGACTCCGACATTTTTATTATCCGCATGATGTACAAATGACAGCTGTAATTATAACGAATAGTCTACAGGAACATTTATCATGGATATTAATGCCATTGAGCGACAGAGTAGTACCCCCGGACTGATTAGCGGAACCATGTTGGTTATCGCGACCGTAGTGGGTGGAGGGATGTTTTCCCTGCCGATTGCGATGGCTGGCGTATGGTTCCCCGGTGCGTCAGTTATTCTTCTGTTTATCGCCATCATGATGTTATTAACCGGTCTGATGCTGGTCGAAGTTAACCTGCATTATGGCGCTGGTGCCAGTTTTAATACTTTTACTCAGGATTTATTAGGCCGAAAGTGGAATATTGTGGTCGGTATCGCTTTCGGCTTTGTGCTGTATATTCTGACCTATGCCTATATATCTGGTTCGTCGGCGGTGATGGCGCAAACCGTGTTCAAATACAGCGGCGTGCGCTTTCCGGCGAATATCTCGGTGGTGATCGTCAGTATGCTGGTCGGGGCGATTGCCTGGTACAGCTCCTTGTTGGTTGGACGTATTACTACCGTGTTGATTATCGGTAAGTTTATCGCGTTCTTTGCCACCTTCTCTGGCCTGGTGGGTCATATCGAAGTGGCGAAACTCGTCGACAGCGTGGCGGTGGCGCTGCCCAATTCGCAGTACCTGCCGTATATCCTGATGACGCTGCCGTTCTGCATTATCTCGTTTGGTTTTCACGGTAACGTGCCGAGCCTGGTGAAGCTGTATGGCACGAGCGGGATCTCAAATATTACGCGTTCGATTATCATCGGCACGCTGTTTGCCCTGCTGCTGTATATCTTCTGGCTGGGCGTCACGATGGGCAACATCAGCCGTTCCTCGTTCCCGCCAATTATCGCCAAAGGCGGCAATATCGACGTGTTTGTCGAGGCTATCAGCGGGCTGTTCACCAGCCGTTATATGGATCTGATCCTGACCTTCTTCGGCAACTTTGCGGTAGCCAGTTCCCTGCTGGCGGCGACGCTTGGCCTGTTCGATTACATCGCCGACCTGTTTCACTTCCCGGATGACGGCATGGGTCGCCTGAAAACCGCGCTGGTGACCTACTTCCCGCCAGCCGCCGTGTGCTTCTTCTTCCCGAACGGGTTTGTGCACGCCATTGGTTACGCCGGTCTGGCCTTTACCATCTGGAGCGTGATCCTGCCGCCGTTCCTGGTGAAAGCGGCGCGGAAACGTTTTCCGACCGCCAGCTATACCGCGCCGTGTAATAACACCGTGCTCAATCTGGTCATTGTCTGTGGGGCGGTTGTCTATCTGACGGTTGTTCTGGACGTATTTGGTCTGCTGCCAACGTTTCGCTAGACGGAGTCAAAATGAAAAACGTGTTGTCTGTTCAGTCGTCAGTCGTTTATGGCTATGCCGGAAATAAAGCCGCCGTGTTGCCGATGCAGCTCTCGGGGATCGATGTCTGGCCGTTTTACACCGTACAGTTTTCCAACCACACCCAGTACGGGATGTGGCAGGGCATGGCGATGCCGCACGGCGAGTTGAGCGCCATCATCAGCGGGCTGGATGACCTGCAAAAACTGGCGCAATGCGATGCCGTGCTGTCCGGGTATCTCGGGGACAAACGCCATTGCGAAGAGGTGAAGCTCGCGGTCACCACCATTCGCCAGCGTAATCCGCAGGCGCTCTATTTTTGCGATCCGGTAATGGGCGACCCGCAAAAAGGCTGCATCGTCGCGCAGGGCGTGGAGTCCTTTTTTGTCGATGACGCCATTCAACTGGCCGATGTGATGGGGCCGAATCTCTATGAGCTGGGCGTGCTGACGGGCAGACAACTACGTAGTTTTGACGAGGTGGTGGAAGCGGCGCAGCAGTTGGTGGCGTGGGGCGTGAAGAAGGTGCTGGTGAAACATCTCGGCGACTGCTCGCGCGACAAACAGGCGTTTGAAATGCTGCTGGTGACGGCGGAACAGACGTTACACATCGCCCGGCCGCTGTATACCTTTGCCAAAATGCCGGTGGGCGTTGGGGATCTGATTTGCAGCGTGATGCTGGCTTCACTGCTCAACGGTTATGAGGACAAGCAGGCGCTGGAGCGGACCACCAGTGTCGTCGACGCGGTGATGCGGCTGACGAAAGAGCACGACTCGTATGAACTGCGGCTGATAGACGCGCGTCACCAGATAATGGAGCCGCAAATTCGCTATCAGGCAACGGTGCTGTAGCGCCGCAAGGAGGCTATATGTTTCTGACACTGCTACGATTTCAGCATCCGCTGATCTACCGTTTTGCATGGCTTCGTCTGCGGGTCAGGGTGTTAAGAGCGTGCGGGCTGCGTAAGTGAAAGGGGAGAACATTTTTCTCTGCTGCCGGATGCGGCGCTTGCGCCTTATCCGGCCTACAAATGAGCGTGAAACGTAGGCCCGACTGGCGAAGCGCCATCAGGCATTAGCGCCAGGCATTACACGCGGAAGTAGCGTGGTGGGATCAACGCGGAAAAGGCGTCGAACTTCTTCACCATCTTTTTCCAGAACAACATAACAACAATCCTCGATTTGAAACATCGGCGCTATTTTAGTCAGCGCCGACAAATCGTAAAGCCAGTCGCTTCGTTTCGATCCTGAAGCGGTGTAAACCTTTTTGGTCACCGCGTCGTCAAATACGGTTGCCGTGAATTTGACGGGGTTGACAATGGATTACGCCATAAACCAGTAATAAAAGAGACCAACTTTCAGGCCGAGGATCACAATGTAGGCGCAGCAGTATTTCATGGTGCCAGACATTATCTGGTTGGCCTGTCCGTCCATTTTGGTGGCTGAAACCGCAATGGCGATACTCTGCGGCGAAATCATTTTCCCCCCCGTTGCACCAGAAGTATTCGCCGCCGCGAGCCAGTTGGGATCGATATGCAGTTTACTGGCGGCAATGGTTTGCAGTTTGCCGAACAAAATATTCGAGTTGGTATCGCTGCCGGTAACAAACGTGCCCAGCGCGCCAATCACTGGGGCAAGGAAGACGTAGGAACTGCCGGTCAGATCGACAATCGACTGGGCCAGCGTGGAGATAATCCCGCTGAGATCCATTACCGTGGCCAGCGCGACAATCGCCATAATCGCCACAATGGAATTTTTAAGCTGGAAAATGGTTTTGATAAACACTTCCAGCATCCCGCGTGCGGACGCTCCCTGAATAAAACCGCCGATAAGGGTCGCAAAGATGATCAGCATCCCCGGCGTGGTCACCCATTCAACTTTCAGCGCCAGCGTGTTGCCGTCTGCGAGCGTGAAATGCAGCACCGAGGCCAGTTGGGACGCCGCGCCTTTGATCGTCGGGAACAGCGGTGAGCACAGCAGGATAAAAACAAAAATAAACAGATAGATAGAGCCTACGCGGAACAACACTTTTGCCGAGCGCGGCGTGGTTTCGCGGGTATGGCTGACCTCAATGCGCCACTCGGGATCGGTTTTCCCTTTGCGCAGGCGACTGACCATCGCCACGGCAAACAGGCTGACCAGGCTACCGGCAAAGGCGGGCAATTCCGCGCCAAGATGGATGGCGACAAAATATTGCGGAACCAGCGTGGTGATGCCGCAAATCAGCGTGATCAGAAATACGCCACGAATGGCTTTCAGGCCGCCGCCAATAATGCAGACAATGACAAACGGCAGCAGGATATTAAACAGCGCGAGCTGCAGAATAATGGTTCCGCCTAAGGTATACACCGGCAGGTTAACCTGTTCCGCCAGAATAGAAACCGGGATCCCGACCGCACCGAACGCGGTGGGAACGGTATTCGCCACGAGAGAAGCGATCGCCGCCTTCAGCGGGTTGAATCCCAGCGCAATAAGAATGCCGATCGGAATGGCGACCGCAGTGCCATAACCTGCCGCGGCTTCAAGGAATCCGCCGAAGCACCATGAAATCAGTAGCACCTGAATACGCTTATCTTCGCTAATGCTGGCGAGAATATCGCGCAGAATATCCAGCGCCTTGGTCGTCTGCATGACGTTATAACTGAAGATGGCGCCGAGGATCACAATCACAATCGGCCATAACCCCTTCAGGGCGCCATAGCCTATCGCGGCTTTCAGATTCTGTACGGGCATTTCCCAGAATATGGCCGACAGCGCGGCAGTGAATACCAAAGAGATCAACACGGAATAATGGATGGGCATTTTCAATTTCAATATTAAAAATACCATCAGTAGTAAAGGAGAGAGTGCCAGGGCAAACATAAAATATTCGTTCATTGCTATTCCTGATTGGTTCATTAAACCTGATTTATATTTATGGTGGGGAGGCTACATTGCTGGGTTAATAAAGTATGTAAACTGAATCGCTTCAGTGAATAAAGTAATTATGATTTGTAGTTTTGTAACTATTGTAATCTTTTAATTAAAATCCAATGCCAGGTAAATATACTTAAGAGTAAGTTGAATACCTATAAATAGTTATATGATAACCTTTTTAATAATGCTGGCGATGAGAATAGTAAGCACCTGAAACTGTTATTAAGGTGTTCATAACGCTGTGGTTTTAAATATAAAAATGTGAGCGAGACCGAAAGAAATAAACCTGGTTGTTGCATATGGGGGTTGATTAGGGGATTATTTGGTTTTGTCATACAAATGAAAATACAGACATATGCGACTGTCCTGACTTAAGAAGCGGAGAGTCGGCATCAAAGGAAAACGACCCGAGCATCACCATGAACCCAGGCATTAGTAAAAACAGCAAACAGAAAAACTGGGCGTGAAATACGGCTGAACCTTTGCTTGATATCGCGATATCAAGCGCAATAAACAGAAATGAAGCAATGGAGTAGTTATTGTGAATGTAAATTTCTTTGTTACCTGCATTGGTGACGCACTGAAATCACGGATGGCACGAGACTCCGTATTGCTGCTGGAAAAACTGGGTTGTCGCGTTAATTTCCCCGAGAAGCAAGGGTGTTGCGGTCAGCCAGCCATTAACAGCGGTTACATCAAAGAGGCGATCCCTGGGATGAAAAACCTGATCGCCGCCCTGGAAGACAACGACGATCCGATTATCTCGCCAGCAGGCTCCTGTACCTACGCGGTAAAAAGTTATCCGACGTATCTGGCCGATGAACCGGAATGGGCGCTGCGTGCCGAAAAGGTTGCCGCGCGTATGCAGGATCTCACCTCCTTTATCGTTAACAATCTGGGCGTGGTGGACGTCGGCGCGAGCCTGCAGGGCCGCGCTGTCTATCATCCCTCTTGTAGCCTGACTCGGAAGCTGGGGGTGAAGGAAGAGCCGCTCGCGCTGCTGAAAAACGTGCGCGGGCTGGAGCTGCTGACGTTTGCCGATCAGGACACTTGCTGCGGCTTTGGCGGGACGTTCTCGGTCAAAATGGCCGAGATATCCGGCGAGATGGTGAAAGAGAAAGTCTTACATTTGATGGATGCGCAGCCGGAATATTTGATTGGCGCAGACGTCAGTTGCCTGCTGAACATTGGCGGTCGACTGCAACGGGAAGGCCAGCCGGTCAAAGTGATGCATATTGCTGAAGTGCTGATGAGCCGCTGAGGGGAAAGAGATGTCGATAAAAACCAGCGATGTAGAATTTAAACTGCGCATTCGTCAGCAGATAGAAGATCCGATCATGCGCAAAGCCGTGGCCAATGCGCAGGAGCGTATTGGCGCAAATCGACAAAAAATGGTCGATGAGTTAGGCCACTGGGAAGACTGGCGCGATCGTGCCAGCCAGATCCGCGATCACGTGCTGAGCAACCTCGACGCTTATCTGTATCAACTCTCCGAGAAAGTGACGCAAAACGGCGGTCACGTCTATTTCGCCAAAACCAAAGAAGAGGCCACCGCCTACATTCTGCAGGTCGCGCGCAGCAAAAACGCGAAGAAGGTGGTGAAGTCCAAGTCGATGGTGACCGAGGAGATCGGCGTCAACCATGTCCTGCAGGATGCGGGAATCCAGGTGATCGAAACTGATCTCGGCGAATATATCCTGCAATTGGATCAGGATCCGCCTTCGCACGTCGTGGTGCCGGCTATTCATAAAGATCGCTATCAGATCCGCCGCGTGCTGAACGAGCGTCTGGGGTATGACGGCCCGGAAACCCCGGAAGCCATGACCTTGTTCATTCGCCAGAAGATCCGCGAGGATTTCCTGAGTGCCGAAATCGGTATTACCGGCTGTAACTTTGCCGTGGCGGAAACCGGTTCAGTATGCCTGGTGACCAACGAAGGCAACGCGCGCATGTGCACCACGCTGCCGAAAACGCACATTGCGGTGATGGGCATGGAGCGTATCGCGCCAACCTTTGCTGATGTGGATGTGCTGATCACCATGCTGGCGCGCAGCGCCGTGGGCGCACGTCTGACGGGCTACAACACCTGGCTGACCGGCCCGCGTGAGGCGGATAACGTGGACGGACCGGAAGAGTTCCATCTGGTGATTGTCGATAACGGTCGCTCGCAGGTGCTGGGCTCTGAGTTTCGCGATGTGCTGCGCTGCATCCGCTGCGGGGCCTGTATGAACACCTGCCCGGCGTATCGCCACATTGGCGGACACGGCTATGGCTCGATCTATCCCGGTCCTATTGGCGCGGTGATTTCTCCACTGCTCGGCGGCTATAAAGATTTTAAAGATCTGCCGTACGCCTGTTCCTTATGTACGGCCTGCGACAGCGTCTGCCCGGTGCGTATTCCGCTGTCAAAACTGATCCTGCGTCATCGCCGGGTGATGGCCGAGGAGGGCATTACCCCGAAAGCTGAGCGACGGGCGATCAAAATGTTCTCTTATGCCAATAGCCATCCGGGGCTGTGGAAAGTGGGGATGATGGCCGGCGCGCATGCGGCAAGCTGGTTTATCAATGGCGGGAAAACCCCGCTCAAGGTTGGCGCGATTGGTGACTGGATGGAGGCGCGCGATCTGCCTGATGCTGACGGCGAGAGCTTCCGCAGCTGGTTTAAGAAACATCAGGCGCAGGAGAAAAAGAATGGATAACCGTACCGCGTTTTTAAACACCATCGCCCAGGCGCTGGGTCGCCCGCCGCGTTTCGAACCGCAAGCGGATGCCGCGCCGGTTAACAATTATGCCAACGAGCGCCTGACCGAACTTAGCCCGCAGCAGCGCTGCGATGCGTTTATCCAGTTCGCCAGCGAAGTGATGCTGGCCCGCTGTGAACTGACTCGCGAGGACCAGGCCGCAGAAGCAGCGCTACGCCTGTGTGAAGAATTGGGTCAGCCGGTAGTGCTGAGCGGCGACAGCCGACTGGTGGCGCTGGGCATCACCGAACGCTTGCAGCAGGAATGCAACGCCGTGGTCTGGGATCCGGCGCGAGGCAGCGAAAATATTACCGAGGCCGAGCAGGCGAAAGTCGGCGTAGTGTATGCCGAGTATGGCCTGACCGAGTCCGGCGGCGTGGTGCTGTTTTCCGCGCCGGAGCGCGGGCGTTCTTTGAGCCTGTTGCCGGAGTCCTCGATTTTCGTGCTGCGTAAAAGCACCATCCTGCCGCGCGTGGCGCAACTGGCAGAAAAACTGCATCAGAAAGCGCAGGCCGGTGAGCGTATGCCGTCGTGCATTAACATTATCAGCGGACCCAGCTCGACGGCGGATATTGAGCTTATCAAGGTGGTTGGGGTGCATGGCCCGGTGAAGGCGGTGTATCTGATTATTGAGGATTGTTAAGGCAGGAGAAAGAACCGCTCTGGGCTGTGGGCCAGAGCGGTATCGACGTTATGCAATCATGCTGATGATCAACACGATTACCAGGCCAACCACGGAGTTCACCAACTCCAGCAGACCCCAGGTTTTCAGCGTATCCTTCACCGACAGGTCAAAGTAGCCTTTGAACAGCCAGAACGAGGCATCGTTGATATGGGTCAGGGTGTTGGAGCCTGCCGCCGTCGCCAGTACCAGCAACGCCGGATCGACGCCCACCAGTTGACCGGTTGCCGGGTCGAGAATGGCTGCGCTGATAATCCCCGCTGCCGTCATGGCTGAGACCACGCCCTGACCGGTTGCCAGACGAATAAGCACGGTTATCAACCACGCCATGATGTACGGAGAAATATTGCCGTGCGACATCAGCATGCCGATGGTATCGCCGATGCCGGTATCGATAATGGTCTGCTTCAGTACGCCGCCCGCGCCGATGATCAGGATCACCATGGCGATGCTTTTCACCGCGTTTTCAAAGGCGTTCATCACCCACTGCATGTCGTGACCACGCGCGGTACCAAACAGCACGAAGGCGACAATCATGGCGATAAACATCGCAATTGGCGAGGAGCCTAAGAAGTTGACCACTTCCCACGCCTGCGTTCCTTTCACCAGCCAGATGTTGGCGATGGTGGTGGAGATCATGATGATCGCCGGGATCAGCGGAACCAGAATAGAGATGCCGAAAGACGGTAGATTGTTCTGGTCAACCGGTACGTCGGCCTTCATGAATGACGGCGTCGGGCGATCGAGGTTGCCGAGGAACTTCGGCAGGATAATCCCGGCGCAGATCACGCTCGGAATAGTCACCAGAATACCGTAGATGTAGACCATACCCATGTCAGCGCCGTAGGCGTTAACCAGCGCGACCGGACCAGGCTGCGGTGGGAACAGAGAGTGGGCGGTGGTGGCGGCGGCAACGGCAGGAATCGCCAGCTTGAGGAACGGGATCTTCGCTTCTGCGGCAATGACGATCACCAGCGGCGCCAGCATAATAAACGCCACTTCATAGAACATCGCCAGGCCGAAAATCAGACCAATAATGATCACCGACAGCTGCACATAGCGCAGCCCGAGTCGCGCCAGCAGCGTATGAGCAATCTGATGCGCCGCTCCGGAATCGACCATCAGCTTACCGATGACTGCCCCGAATACCACGATAATCGCCAACTCACCCAGCGTGCTGCCAAAGCCGGATTTCATGGTGTGCAGCAGCGCCATTAAGTCCATACCCGCCAGCATGCCGACCGAGAGCGCCGCCAGCAGCAGGGCGACCATCGAGTTTATTTTGAATCTTAGATTGAGCACCAGCATCAGACCGATGCCGAATACGACCCACAGAATATTGAGAACATGCATATAACGTCTACCTTTATTGGTTGAACTATTATGATTTTGGTTGAGATGTTATCCGTATTGGTTAACCATTGATGCGATGAATGTCACATTGCGTTACATGTTTACATCTTTACTGCGCTTCCTGGCTGTAAAATGGCGATCTAATCAGCAGAAATCGTGATTTGGTTAACCAATTCATTTCTTCAGGTTGACATGTCATACCAAAAGGAGGAATTTATGTGCCATATCGTCGAGTCCATAACGTAAATGAGGAATAAAAGATGGAACAGACATGGCGCTGGTATGGTCCTAACGATCCGGTCACCTTAGCGGATGTACGTCAGGCGGGTGCCACGGGCGTGGTCACCGCCTTGCACCATATCCCGAACGGGGAAGTGTGGACGGTTGATGAGATCCTAAAACGCAAAGCCATTATTGAGCAGGCGGGCCTGGTCTGGTCGGTCGTCGAAAGCGTACCGATCCACGAAGACATTAAAACCCGTTCTGGTAACTATCAGCAGTGGATCGCCAACTACCAGCAAAGCCTGCGTAACCTGGCCCAGTGCGGCATTCGTACCGTGTGCTACAACTTCATGCCGGTTCTCGACTGGACCCGTACCGACCTGGAATACGTCCTGCCGGACGGCTCCAAAGCGCTGCGTTTTGACCAGATTGAATTCGCCGCCTTTGAGCTGCACATCCTCAAACGTTCGGGCGCGGAAGCGGATTACACCGCCGAAGAGATTGCTCAGGCGAATGAACGCTTCGCCACCATGAGCGATGAAGACAAAGCGCGTCTGACCCGCAATATCATCGCCGGTCTGCCGGGCGCGGAAGAGGGCTATACGCTTGACCAGTTCCGCCAGCATCTTGCGCGTTATAAAGATATCGATAAAGCCGCACTGCGCGAGAACTTTGCCGTCTTCCTGAAAGCAATTATTCCTGTGGCGGAAGAAGCAGGCGTGCGGATGGCGGTACACCCGGACGATCCGCCGCGCCCAATCCTCGGCCTGCCGCGCATTGTTTCCACCGTGGAAGATATGCAATGGATGGTCGATACGGTCAACAGCATGGCGAACGGTTTTACCATGTGCACCGGCTCCTACGGCGTCCGGGCGGACAACGATCTGGTCGACATGATCAAACAGTTTGGCCCACGCATTTACTTCACCCATCTGCGCTCCACGCTGCGTGAAGATAACCCGAAAACCTTCCATGAAGCGGCGCATCTTAACGGCGACGTCGATATGTACGAAGTCGTGAAAGCGATCGTTGAGGAAGAGCAGCGCCGTAAAGCCGAGGGTAAAGAGGACCTGATCCCAATGCGTCCGGACCACGGCCACCAGATGCTTGACGATCTGAAAAAGAAAACCAACCCAGGCTACTCCGCGATTGGTCGCCTGAAAGGGCTGGCGGAAGTGCGTGGCGTTGAGATGGCTATCCAGCGCGCTTTCTTTAGCCGCTAAAGCGAGTTGCCGGTCACCTGTCTGGCCGGTTTTTTTCTTTTCTCTTCCGTTGGTCATTCAACGGGTTCTGGAGTTCACGATGACAACGACAATTGCCAATAGCAACCTGCCGGTTGCTCGCCCTGCATGGGACAGCTCGCGCCTGCAATCCCGCATTGTTCACCTGGGATGCGGTGCATTTCACCGCGCGCACCAGGCGCTGTACACCCATCATCTGCTGGAAACCACCGACAGCGACTGGGGGATCTGTGAAGTTAACCTGATGCCGGGTAACGATCGCGTACTGATTGAAAACCTGCGCAAACAGCAACTGCTGTATACCGTGGCGGAAAAAGGCGCGGACAACACCGTGCTGAAAGTGATTGGCTCGATGAAAGAAGCGTTGCACCCGGAGCTTGACGGCTGTGATGGTATTTTACAGGCTATGGCGCGCCCGCAGACGGCAATTGTCTCGCTGACGGTCACGGAAAAAGGCTACTGCACCGATGCTGCCAGCGGACAGTTAGATCTCAATAACCCGCTGATTAAACACGATCTGGCGAATCCAGGCGCGCCGAAATCGGCGATTGGTTACATCGTACAGGCGCTGCATCTGCGTCGTGAGCAAGGGCTTGCGGCCTTTACCGTGATGTCTTGCGATAACGTGCGTGAAAATGGTCATGTGGCGAAAGTCGCGGTGCTGGGTCTGGCGCAGGCGCGCGACCCGCAGCTGGCGCAGTGGATTGAGGCTAACGCCACTTTCCCGTGCACCATGGTAGACCGCATTGTTCCGGCGGCGACGCCAGAAACGTTGCAAGAGATTGCCGACCAGTTGGGCGTGTACGATCCGTGTGCTATCGCCTGTGAGCCATTCCGTCAGTGGGTTATCGAAGATAACTTTGTCAACGGTCGCCCTGACTGGGATAACGTTGGTGCGCAGTTCGTTGCCGATGTGGTGCCGTTTGAAATGATGAAACTGCGTATGCTCAACGGCAGCCACTCTTTCCTCGCGTATTTGGGCTATCTCGGCGGCTATGAAACTATCGCTGATACCATGACAAATCCGGCGTATCGCAAAGCGGCGTTCGCGCTGATGATGCAGGAGCAAGCGCCGACGCTGTCGATGCCGGAAGGCACCGATCTTAACGCCTATGCGACGCTGCTCATTGAGCGTTTCAGCAACCCATCACTGCGTCACCGCACCTGGCAGATTGCGATGGACGGCAGCCAGAAATTGCCGCAGCGCCTGCTGGATCCGGTGCGTCTGCATCTGCAAAACGCCAGCGACTGGCGTCACCTGGCGCTGGGCGTGGCGGGCTGGATGCGCTACACCCGTGGCGTGGATGAACAGGGGCAGGCCATTGATGTTGTCGACCCCTTGCTGGCTGAGTTCCAGCGCATTAACCAACAGTTCCAGGGGGCCGAACGCGTGACGGCGCTGCTGGGGCTGAGCGGCATTTTTGGCCATGATCTGGCGGAAAACGCTGATTTTGTGGAGACAATTATCGCGACGTATCAACAGCTGTGTGAACACGGCGCACGCGAGTGCGTTGCGGCGTTAGGCGCTGACGCATAATCCTCGAAGTATGACGGGTCAATCAAAATGCTGATTTGGTTGACCCGTTTTCTGTTTTTGGCTTCCCGCAAATGCTATAGTTCAGGCGAAAAAATGTTTTTTGTAGGCTTGATAAGATGCGTCAGCGTCGCCATCAGCCAATGGCACAGGTGCCAGTTGGCAGCGCATGTGCCTTATCCGGCCTACGGATCTGAATTGACGCATCTGACGGACATAACACGATGAAATCGAACACTTCTCAACAAAGACCCTACCAGGAAGTGGGTGCAATGATCCGCGATCTGATTGTCCAGACGCCGTACCAGCCCGGGGAGCGTTTGCCGCCGGAACGTGAAATTGCTGAGATGCTCAACGTCACTCGCACGGTGGTTCGCGAAGCGTTAATTATGCTGGAAATTAAAGGTCTGGTGGACGTGCGCCGCGGTGCCGGGATTTACGTACTCGACAATGCAGATGCGCAGACCATCGACAGTACGGATGTCAATCATTGCAATGACGCAGGCCCGTTTGAGCTGCTGCAGGCGCGACAGCTGCTGGAAAGCAATATCGCCGAATTCGCCGCGCTGCAGGCAACGCGTGAAGATATCGTTAAAATGCGCCAGGCGTTACAGCTGGAAGAGCGGGAGCTGGCCTCCAGCGAAGCGAACGGTTCTGAAAGCGGCGACATGCAGTTCCATCTCGCCATAGCCGAAGCCACGCATAACAGCATGCTGGTGGAGCTGTTTCGCCAGTCATGGCAGTGGCGTGAAAACAACCCGATGTGGATCCAGCTCCATAGCCACCTCGACGATACCCATTACCGTAAAGAGTGGATGGGCGACCACAAACAGATCCTGGCGGCATTAATCAAAAAGGATGCCCGCGCAGCCAAGCTGGCAATGTGGCAGCATCTGGAAAACGTCAAACAGCGCCTGCTGGAGTTTTCAAATGTTGATGATATCGACTTTGATGGTTATCTGTTTGATTCCTGGCCGCTGGATAAAGTTAACGCCTGATTTTCCTTCCTCTCCCATGCGGGCTGTTGCAGCCCGCGCGACACTTTTCAGCACAAAAGTTTATTGCATAACAACGCTTTTTTCTCGTCATGAACGTCACGTAAAAAAAGGTTTCCATCACCTCAGATGATGATTTTTTCGCCGTCGTTACGCGGTGAAAATTGATTTATATCAATTAAAAACAACTTATTTTTGCATGCGAAAAAATGCATTGTTTACCTTATTTTTACCTTTCCGTGCTTATTTTTAGACAAAACGGGCCTGTGTTAAGTGAGAATCAAACTGATTTACGCGGTGGTCAGAGCGAAGCAGCCCGGAATAACAGTGCATAAAAACAGGCGCTTCACGGAAATGTAGACATTAATAACGGCACGTAACTTATTGGCTGTAATGATGTTTTGATTTGAGGTCATGTTTATTGTCAATAGTTATGGCTTTTTTAATCAAATGAATAAAAGTGAATATATGTAAAGTTAAAATTACACATTATTCTATAATCAAGTTATCTTTCATTTGAAATGCTGTTCCAGTTTTTTGTCCGTTATTAACAGTTTCATTACTATTGTCACTGTATTTTGCCGTTGACATGTTTTTACACTGACTGCATATTTCATCGCCATAAGCGTGTTTGCGTTCAGGAGATGATAATGCCCTCTCGAGATTACCCCGATATTAGAAAGGCCAGGGGTACCCGTTCAAAAGATATGGTTCTTTTAAGTGCCCGTGTCGATACCTCTCTGTGGGAATATGTTCGTACGCTGGCATTTGAAACCCGTAAAAGTAAACAAGATATTATTGCCGAAGCAATAATGTTATATCGCTCTGTTAATGAGAGCGTAAACGAAGAATCTAAGTAATTACTCTCTGTTCGGGTTTTATTTAACCCAAAATGATATGTGTCTTGCCACTTTATTATTACCTTCATTGGTGTGTTAGAGGTTTTCCCCTTTTCCATAGGGGGCTTTTTTATGCGGGTATTCTGCCTTCATAACAAAGTTGATAGCAAAATTCACAATTAAAAGTGAGTAATAACATGAAAAAGTCAGCAGTGGCATTAGCTGTAATGGTATTAGGGGTAACCTCCGTTCATGCAGCGGAAATTTATAATAAAGATGGCAACAAACTGGATCTGTACGGCAAAGTAAAAGCGGTCCATTCCTGGACTGGCGGCACCGATGCCGACGGTACATACGCGCGTCTGGGTTTTCGCGGTGAGACACAAATCAACGATCAACTGACCGGTTATGGCCAATTTGAAAGTCAGTTTGATGCCTCTAAAGCAGAAGGTTCTCAGAATGGCGTCAATACACGTCTGGCGTTTGCTGGCCTGGATTATGGCCATGACGTTAGCTTTGACTACGGTCGTAACTACGGTATTGCTTACGACGTGGGAGCTTACACTGACACTCTTTCAGAGTTCGGCGGCGACTCCTTTGAAGATACTGACCGCTTCCTTACTACACGTACTGCTGGCGTTGCAACACTCCGCACCAAAAATCTGTTTGGAGCCGTTGATGGTCTAAACATTGGCGCGCAATACCAGGGCCAGGATGACACTAACATTAGCCCGGCAAAACAGCATGGCAATGGCTATGGCTTCTCCCTGGGTTATGACAATATTGCGGATTCCGGCGTATCTGCGATTGCGGCCTACACCACCAGTGCGGTGACTGCTCTGCAGAAACGAAGCGGCTGGGATGGCGAAAACGCAGAGTTCTGGGGCGCGGGTCTGAAATATGATGCTAATGCCATCTACGTCGCGACCATGTACGGCGAGTCCCACAACCTGATTCAGGATGCGGATAAAGCTGAGCACTTTGAAGCAATGGCTGCGTATGTGTTTGATTTTGGTCTGCGTCCGAACGTGGGTTACGTTCACGCGCGTGACAACAACAATAATGACCTGACTGAATACGTAGCGTTGGGCACGGATTACTACTTCAACAAAAACATCGTGGCTGATGTGGGTTACAAAATTAACCTGCTCGACGGCAAAGACGACGACAACCAGGTTGTTGCAGGTCTGACCTATCAGTTCTAATTTGTTGTACTAGCATAAAAGGCGTCTTAGTTAAGACGCCTTTTTTACCTCTGCCGTGTTTAAACTGGCTGACTCTCTTTGACCTGTCCACCGCTAAACAGCCATTGCCAGATGCCCACTTTTACCCATGCGACCACGCAGAGAATCAGGTAAAAAAGTGGATTATGCGTAATGGTAACGTACATGACCTCCATTAAATCCACATGCAAATTTCCGGCAATTGCCATATTGATAACAAAAATTGAGGCTACCGCGCTGGCCAGTAAAATAAATACGGCCTGAAGCTGGGTTATCTCTGGTAACCTGCCAGAGGCCCATTGCCATAAAAATGTTGTTGTTAACAGGAATATAAGAAACAATCCTAACGCGCCAAACAGGCCAAAGTCTTTATAATCTTTTAGCGTGCCAATTAAACCCACCAAAATAATTAACCCCAGTAGTATTTTTTTAAACCATGACATGTACTTTTCCCGAAGATAGTGTTGATGCTGAGTTAATATGTCCATTTTTACGCATTTTAAATTGAGTTTATAAATGAACAGCCGGGGATTATAAATTGTCTGGCGGGTAATTGCCGATTATTTGTGGTTTATTAAATGTTGACTTTTGATTGCGGACTAATCCTAAGATACCTGTTTATAAGGTTGTCGATTATACCCTTTTGGGGGAGGCGAAACGCTGTTTGTATAATTGTGTGAGGCTGATGAGTGCCGCAATAAACAAGGCGACGGCACCGCATAGCGTGGCGTTAACGATCGCTTGAGCGCCGCTTCCCAGCAGGCTGGTTAAGAGCGGCCCGAGTATTTGCCCAATGCCGTAAGTCAGGGTGACCAGGCCCAGCAGATTAATATTGCGCGGTACGCAAAGTTGACGGGCGAGCGGCATGACCAGCGAAGTGGTCCCCATAAACGTTGCGCCAAAACCCACGCTGCTTATCACCAGCAGCGGCAAGGAGTCGCTGGCGAGCGTCATGACCACGCAAGCGCTTTGGATCAGTAAATTCGCCGTCAGGCATTGCAACACCCCCCAGCGTCGGGCTGCCCACAGCCAGGCGAAACAACCCGGAATAATCGATATGCCGACCAACGACCAGAGATGGGCCGTCAGCAGCGGCGACCCGGCACTTTTCGCCATCAGTGGCAGGTATGTAGCGACAATGATGTAGCCAAATCCGGCTAATCCATACAGTAGCGCCAGCAGCCACCAGGACATAGGCTGATGCTCTGTTTTTACCAGTGTGGCGGCGGGGAGCGCATGGTCGCGAGATGGCAGGAGCATAACGAGTAGCACAAAGAACAGCGCGGAGGCTGCCGCTGCCCCCAGCCAGAGCGTGTGTGATGACAGCGCAAAATGCAGACCGCTGATGACATATTCATTGCCCAGCAAAATGCCTGCGCCAACGCCGGAGAACAATGCGGCGATCACGAAGGGATGCCGGGTATGATGCAGGACGATCATCGAACCAAAGATCATCATACCGGCACTGGCGACGCCTGCCAGAAAACGGATCAGCATCACCAGCGCGGGTTGCTTAACGCTTGCCATTGCCAGAATCAATCCTGCGGTAGCGAGCGCAGAAGTTAACAACATCGGGCGTAAACGTGAGGGAAGATGGAAGAGCCCGAAGGAGAAGAGCAGGCTTCCCGCCAGATATCCGGCGTAGTTGGCGCTGGCAATCCAGGAGAGCTGGTCAAACGTAAACTGACCTTCCGACAGCAGTACCGGGAGCATCGGCGTATACAGAAAGCGTCCAATTCCCATGCCCAGCGTTAAGACCAGCATGCCAAAGAGCGCGACGCTGATGGCATGACGATTTGAATCGGGGCTTCCCTGGGACATACGGACTCTCATTTCACGCTGTTAGTTTGATAATTGTTATATTACATGTGCAAATGATAATAAAAAGTAAAATAAAAACAGGGGTTTTACTTTCTCCTTAAAAATTCGCCAGCGTCAGCAGGGAAGGAATTTGCGACAACAGATATAACACCAGCCCAATAGAACCGCCGACCAGCGTGCCGTTGATGCGGATAAACTGTAAATCTTTGCCGATGTTTAGCTCAATTTGCTGCGACATATCGCGCGCATCCCAGCTTTTCACCGTGTCGCTGATGTGGCGTGTCAGGAAGGTGGCGAACTCCGGCGCAACTTTATACGCGGCCTGCTCCAGATGCCCATTCAGTGAGGCGCGCAGGGCGCTGTCGGCAACCAGTGTTTCGCCGAACCACTGTCCGGCGCTGGCGATGCGCTGCTTCACGCGCGAATCGTCAGCGTTAATGTCGGTTTTCACCCACTGGCGCAGGTCTGCCCACAGTTCGCCAAGATAACGGTTGAAGGCTTCGTCTTCCTTCAGATAGTTTTTCATGCTTTCGGCCCGCACGGCCATCTCCGGATCGTGTTTGAGCTTATCGATTAGCTTAAACGTGGCGCGATCGAAGGCGTGGCGGATCTGATGCGCCCGATCGTGGCTGATGTCATCCAGTAAGGAATTAACGGCATCAGACACCAGTTCGGCGCTGTGCTCGCCCAGCCATTCAGTCGGCAGGATCTTCGCTTTCAGCGGATGCTCGGTCTCCAGCCAGTGCACGATCTGTCGGGCGATAAACGCCCGCGAGCTGTCGCGCTGGAGCAGGGCGATAAGTTGGGCGATCAATGTGTCGAGCAACACCTGATGGCGATTGTTTTTGGTCATGCTTTCCAGCATCAGCGCGCTGGTACCGGAGAGATCGACCTTGTCGATGGCTTTGTGCACTGCCCGCTTGATCAGCCGCTGAATGCGGGCGTCGTCGGTGAGTTCGAGAAAACCGCTCATGATCTGCAGCAGATGCTGGCCAATTCGCTGGGCGTTTTCCGGCTGGCTGAACCAGTTACCGATCAACAACGCCGGTTCATGGCGGCGGATCAGGGCGATCAGGGACTGGGTGTCGAGAAATTTTTCCTGCACAAACTGACCGAGATTCTCCCCGATCCGATCCTTATTGCGTGGGATAATCGCCGTATGTTGCGAGATAAACGGGATTGGTACCCGTCGAAAAAGCGCCACCACGGCGAACCAGTCCGCCAGCGCACCGACCATCGCCGCTTCGGCGATCGCTTTGATCCCGAGCACCCAGAAGTTAGGCGGCAGAAACAGCGTGATGACGAAGGTAGCGGCGGCCATCAGCAGCAATGAGAGCGCCAGTCGCTTGGCGCGTTTGAGTTCAGCAATTTTATTCATAGGCTTAAGGATAGAGCCAGACGGGGGGATCGCGCAAAAAATGTGGAGCGCCTCCCATTTTCAGACGTGCAAAGATTACTCCGGGATCCAGTTGTCCCAGGCGGGTAAGGGGCCGAGTTCCGCCACCAGAAAATCGATAAACGATCGCACCTTCGGATTGCTGTACTTACTGGGAAAATAGAGCGCATAAAGGGCGTGGGTTTCGCAGGTGATGGTGCCGTCGAGCATCAGCGGCGTTATCTCTTCTTTTTGAATATGATCGCCAATCAGATAGGTAGGCAAATACGCCACTCCCTGATCTTCTAACACCGATTTCAGCAATACCAGACTGCTGTTGGCCTGGATAGGCATATGCAGTTTTAACTGATGCAGACGATCCTGTTCATCCGCCACCTTCAGCACTGGCGTGAGACCTGGGTAAACCAGGCAATCATGATTGACCAGATCGCTACGACGCTGGGGCATGCCTTTTTTGGCAAGGTAGCCGGGTGAGGCGCAGTACGCCCAGCGGACAGGCACCAGCTTGCGCATTGCGTAGTTCTGCGGTGGTGCGGTGGAGATTCGCAGGGCGATGTCGAAATCCGTTTCGTTCAGATTCACGAAGTTATCGTTGAGATCGATATACAGATTCACATCTGGGAACTGGGAACGATATTTATCCACCAGGTTCACCAGCCGGGAATAACCAAACGCAATTGAGCAGGTTATACGTAATTCACCCTGCGGGCTGTGGTAATAACCGGAGGTGGTATTCAGCGTTTCATCGAATTCTTTCAAAAGCTTATTGGCGCGGTTAAAGAGATATTGCCCGGCATCGGTCAGGGTAATACTGCGGGTGGTACGTTTAATTAATGTCGTGCCTAACGTATCTTCCATTGCCGCCAGGCTTTTGCTGACCGCAGATGGCGAGACGTTGAGCTGCGCCGCGGCTTCTGACAATCCTCCGCAGTCGACGATTTTAATGAAAAACTCCAGATGCTTGAGTGAAATCGGCGTACTCATAGTTTCCTTTTATTCACAAGTGATTTGCAAAAACGGTACGAATAGGCCGTTACATTCGCGTTTTAAACATGCAACTATTGAATCACAGGAAACAACTTGCTGGCAAAATGAAAAAATAACAACTTAGGTGAGTTACGTCACAAAATAAAAGGAGGCGAAACGGAAACTCATCACATTGTGAATTTAATCTCATTAAATATTATTCTAAAGGTACCGATTATGTGGTCACGACTCGAACCCTACAGATCGTCGATTATTTTATTAGTTGCTCTGGTGATTGGCGGCTTATTAGGTATTTATGCCCCCTCGTTTGCAAGTAAACTCCAGCCAATCGGCCAGATATTCTTAAATCTGCTATTTATGATTATTGTGCCGCTGGTGGGGATCAGCGTCATGTCTTCGATCGCCAGTATGACCGACCTGAAAAGGCTGGGGCGCATTATGGCGATTATCTTTATTGTTTCGATCGCAATGGCCTTTATTCCGGCTGCCGGGATCGTTGCGCTGGCGCTATGGTATAACCCGGCGCAGGGCGTCACTATCGATCTTTCGCAGTCGGTGCAGGCGGGCAGCGGTAAGATGGATTTTGTCAGCATGATCACGACCAGCGACTTTATCGGACTGTTTTCTAAGTCCAATATTCTGGCGCTGATTGTGATGGCGATTATTGCTGGTGTGGCGATTGGTCAATCGGATCAGGCCGGTAAGCGCATTGCGTCGCTGCTGGAAGATGCCAATACCGTGATCATGAAGATCGTCTCGATCATTATGAAGGTCGCACCGATTGGCTTGGGCTGCTATTTCGCTGCCACTATGGCCAGTCAGGACTCTGCACTGCTGTTAACCTTTGCTCGCGCTATCGGCCTGTTCATGGTGGCTACGCTGGTCTACTTTGTTTTTGGCTCGATTCTCTATTCGTATATTGGCGGCGGGATTCCGGCGGTCAAAGCTTTCTGGCGTAATGCGATTGAACCGTCTGCGACTGCGCTGGGAACCTGCTCTTCGCTGGGGACTCTCCCGGTGACGCTGCGTGCCGGTAAGGCGATGGGGATTAACCCGGAAATCGTTGATGTCTCCATTCCGCTACTGGTTAACCTGAACAAAGGTGGCGTGGCGATGATTGCCGCGCTGAAAATTGTCTTTATCTATTCCGTGCTGGGCATGGAGTTCACCACCGAGACCTTCTTCCTGACCATGCTGATTGCGGTGCTCTCCGCCATTATCGTCGGCGGCGTACCGGGCGGGGCATTCCTCGGTGAAATCTTTATCGTCACTACGCTGGGCCTGCCAATGGAAGCGATCCCGATGTTAGTAGTGCTGGGCACGATTACCGATGCGCCTGCCACACTGATTAACGTTATCCATGATTTGAATGCGGCGCAGATTGTTGAACGGTTCGCTGGAAAAAAGCAGACCAACACTGAAATAAACTCTACTGCTGCGGTGGTATAGGTTTCACACGGATTAAGAACAGGAGATGTTATGAAAGACGCAATGAAGCTTGAGACGCAATTAGTTGTTGCGGGTCGCGACAAACGCTACACCCAGGGAGCGGTGAATCCGGTTATCCAGCGCGCCTCTTCGCTGGTGTTTGATACCGTGAAAGACAAAAAATTCGCCACCGCCAATCGCGCAAATGGCGAGCTGTTTTATGGTCGCCGCGGAACCTACACCCACTTTGCCTTCCAGGAGGCAATGAGCGAACTGGAAGGCGGCGTTGGCTGCGCGCTTTACCCGTGCGGCGCTGCGGCGGTGACCAATGCGATTCTGGCGTTTGTTCAGGGTGGCGATCATATTTTGATGACGGGCGCGGCCTACGAGCCAACCCAAGATTTTTGCAATAAGATCCTGAGTAAATTCAATGTGGAAACAACGTATTACGATCCGTTGATTGGTGCTGGTATCGTTGATCTTCTGCGTCCGGAAACGAAAGTTGTATTCCTCGAATCGCCAAGTTCGATCACCATGGAAGTCCAGGATGTACCGGGGATGGTGAAAGCTATCCGCGCGGTTAATCCGGAGATTGTCATTATGATCGACAACACCTGGGCGGCGGGTGTGCTGTTCAAAGCGCTGGAATATGGCGTGGATATTTCCATTCAGGCGGGAACGAAGTACACCATCGGTCATTCGGACGGCATGCTGGGCACGGCGGTGTCCAACGCTCGTTGTTGGGATCGTCTGCGCGAGAACTCCTATTTGATGGGGCAAACGCTGGATGCCGATACGGCCTACAACGGCAGCCGTGGATTGCGTACCCTGGCGGTACGTCTTAAGCAGCATCAGGAGAGCAGCATCCATATTGCCCGCTGGCTGTCGGCAAGGCCGGAAGTGGCGCGGGTGAATCATCCGGCATTCCCGGAATGTCCGGGACACGAGTATTTTCAGCGTGACTTTGCCGGAAGCTCAGGCCTGTTCTCGTTTGTGCTGAAAAAGAGACTGACCGACGAGCAGATGGCGAATTTCCTCGATAACTTCTCGCTGTTCCATATGGCCTATTCGTGGGGCGGATTTGAGTCGCTTATTCTGGCGAATCAGCCGGAAGAGCTGAACAGCATTCGCCCAGCCGGAGAGGTGGATTTCAGCGGCACCCTGGTCAGGGTGCATATTGGCCTTGAGGATATTGGCGACCTGATTGCCGATCTGGAAGCAGGGTTTGCGCGCATTGCTTAAGATAATGTGATGGTTGCCGGATGCGGTGCAAGCGCCTTATCCGGCCTATCACTACGACACAGGCCGGATAAGCGTCAGTGCCATCCGGCTGGTTAGTTTTCAGTGGCTAACGTTGTTGTTTCATGCTGGCGAACCCGTTTCAGTAAGCCTGCCAGGGTAAAGACGACAGCAATACCCGCCGCAACCGCCAACAGATGAAACGAAATCCTGCCGCCGTTAAACCACAGCCAACGTCCGATTTCGACAGAAACCGCCATCACCGTCAGGATGACCATATTCAGCGACGCCGAGACCGTACCCTTCGGTAAGTTGTTGGAAAACAGCGTAAAGCGGAACAGCGTCGGAAAGATCATACCAATGCCAAACGCATACAGGCTGGTTCCCAGCACCGACCACAGCCAGACGTGCGGCCACAGCAAATTGCCGGCAATCAGCACCGCCAGCCCGCTCAGTTGAATGGGTGCCGCCCGCCAGATAAAGCGTGGCTGGGTTGGATCCTTCACAAAACGAACAACCACCATATTGGCGACGATCACCGCGCCAAAGACCGGTGCCTGCGCCCAGGCAAACTCTGATGTGCTCATACCGCCAGCGTCGATCAGGATCACTGGCGAGACCGCCACCCAGCTCATCATCGGGATATAGCTTAACGACAGCGTGGCTGCGCCAAACAAGAACACCCGGTTGCGGAAAACATCGCGGAAATCACGCAGTACGCCGCGTGCACTGAATGGCACCGCGCCGCGCTTAACGGTTTCCGGCATTGCTAACGCTAGCCCTATCAGGGCGATAAGCCCCATGGCGGCGATAATGGCAAACAGGACTTTCCAGTGTACAAAGTGCATCAGCGCTGCGCCGGAGAGCGGGCCGATAACTGGCGCAACCAGCACAATGGAGGTGATTATCGCCATTAACTTAATGGCCTTCGTTTGCCCAAACGCCTCCTGCACCGTGACATAGCCAACGGTAGCGATAAAGCAGATGCTGGTGCCCTGTACAAATCGGGCGACCAGAAATTGCGTCATTGAGGTGGTCAATAACGTGGCAGCGCAGGCGAGCGTAAAGATTAACGCCCCCGCAATCAGCACCGGTCGACGGCCAATCCGGTCGGAGAGCGGTCCCAGCAGCCATTGCAGCGCCATGCCGCCAGCCAGATAGAGGCTCACCGCAGCGGGGGCCAGGCTGACGTCGGCGTTGAAATCACGCACCACATTGATGATGCCTGGCTGGATCAGGTCCGTCGACAGATAGGCGGCGAAGTCATATAAAATCAACGCGACAGGAAAAAATAGCGCCGTGGTGCGTTGGGAGAAAAACGCGAGAATCCGTTGCATAAAACAGCTCCTTTTCGGGAGAAAACCCTCAACGGGAATAGCGAAATTCAATACCGTCTTTGAGACGTCAGACCGATGACAGAAAAAAGCAGACTGCAAATGTACTGAATTTCATGTAATCAAAAACGCTGCCTGCGCGAGGCGCAAACAGGAGAAACGTTTTCAGACTCGGGTCAGAAAACGTAACGATTACAAGTAACAATCAGCACATCGCACCTCGGGAAGAATTGGTTGAATGGATAATAGCCACCCAAAGTGTAATGCGGATTGGATATTAATTAAACGAGTTTATCCGCTTTATTTGCAGAAAATCGTCACGCTTATCAGAAAGTGACGCTCTGCAGAAAACGCAGCGCGATTGCACAACCGAAGACGATCAGCACGCCTCCGGCGATACGCTCAATCCACAATATCCCTCTGGATAACCGTCGCTGGATCTGCGGTAAGCCGATGAACATCACGATCAGCAGATCCCAGAACAACACCACGCTGGTCATCCAGATCCCGCTCATGGTTTGTTGCAGCAGCGTCACCGACGGGCCGAGCAGGGCGGTCATCAGCGCCAGATAGAACAGCGCATTTTTTGGGTTGAGCAGCGACGAGCCTAATCCCAGCAGCAGCTGTTTACCAAATCCTGGACAGGTAGACTGGGCGTCTGCTCCGGTCAGGGTTTGCGGGCGGCTGCGTATCAGTAGGCTGCCAATCCATAATAAATAGAGCGCGCCCAGCAGCTCAATAACCGTAAACAGCAGGGGAAGCTGGCGCAGGATCCCCCAACCAATAATCGCCAGCAGGATATACAGCCCGTTGCCGATGGCGATCCCCACACACAGCCCGGCGCTGCCGCGCATTCGGTAACGTACGGCGTAACCGACCAGTAAAAAGAAGTCCGGCCCTGGGCTGAGTAGTGCAACAAAATGCGCCAGCGCCAGCGCGGGAAAAGCAGACGGAAAAAGTTCAGCAAGCAGCGACATAGCGACCTCAGAAAATGAAACAGAGATCAGCGTACGCCTGACGCAACGCTAATTATTGTCTGATATTGATCGTCCCAGTGCGTACTGGCGCGGTGTGGCTGCTGTGTAGCGAACAAAGGTGCGATGGAAATGGCTCTGGTCGGCAAACCCGCTCTGGTAGCCGACATCGACAATCTCGTCCCCGGCCCGTAGCCGCTGACGGGCATAGTCAATCCTCACGATGTTCAGATAATTTCCCGGAGTCAGCCCGGTGTCCTGCTTAAAGGTCCGAATCAGCGTCTCTTTACGCATGTGACACTCATCTGCCAGCTCATCCAGCGAGGGTGGGGAGAGCAGACTGGACTGCAACCGCTCGCGCAGATACTGGCTGGTGACGCTTAGGTTTTCCGGTGTTACCGACTGCAATGGCAGCGAGCGCAGCAATGCTTGTGCGGCATCAGTTATCTGCGTCGTTTGCCGTTGCGGCATGAGCGCCACAAGGTGCATGTAGCACTGGAATAATTGCGGATCGCGGATAACAGGAGGGCGCGTGCAAAGCCGTTGATTGCTGTTCAGCGCTGGCAGATGGGCAAGGCACCACCGGGCATCAAGATAAAGCATGTGATAGCTGCGAAATTGCCCGTTGACGGGATTACAGCTGTGAGGTGCCAGTGGTGGGATCACAATGAGATCGCCCACCTCCAGATGGTATTCCTTGTCATCGCACAGGCAGCAGGTTCCTCCCTCGAGAATTGCCCCAATCGAGAGCTGAGAGTGGTGATGGCGCTTATAGGCCTGCTGGCTGCGCCAGGTGCTGCGAAGCTCCAGCCACGGCAGTTGCTCATCACGCCAGAACGATTGTGGAATATCTCGGGTATGCGTCACATCGTGTCCTCCATGAAAGTGATGATTTGTTATAGCACAGGCCCTGCGGTGAAAAAGCGGGAATGTGCATTGAGGTCGTGATTCTGCGTGATGCGTTCCAGACAAATGCAGACGTTACAAAGGGGCGTTTTTATCCCGGAAATCGCCTCGCAAAGAGAGAAAGTTACAGGTGAGGGTGTGGTTTACCAGCGCTACAGTCACGGCATCTTATTTCCAGGTGATGGATCTCCATGAACAAAGCACCGACTTCCACCCCGCATGATGCGGTCTTTAAAACGTTTTTGCGCCACCCTGATACAGCTCGGGATTTTCTACAAATACATCTTCCCGCTTCGCTGCGCGAACTTATGGGGCTGGTCGAGAAAATTGTTTCCCTGCTACTTACCGGACTGACTAATGACAGCCAGATAAAGACGCTGTTTAATTATATTTTACGAACTGGCGATGCGCCTCGATTCAGTGAGTTTATTCGTGAGGTTGCCGAACGTTCACCGCAGCATAAGGAGCATTTGATGACGATCGCCGACAGATTGCATGAGGCAGGGCTACAAAAAGGCAGGCTGGAAGGGTTACAGGAAGGGCGACAAGAAGGGCTTATAGAAGGGCGACTTGATGAGGCGCTCCGTATTGCCCACACCATGCTGGCAGACGGTATTGATATCTGCACGGTACAAAAAATTACCCGGCTTTCCGCAGAAGATATTCAGGGTTTAAGTCATTAGATATGAGTTAAATCGCATAATCGTCTGGCCGAAATCACCGGGCGGTCCGGTTTACTCTATCGCCATCTTTACCGCCTCGCCGAGCTTTTGCATCACTTCCTGATGCTTCTCGTTTGGCGGTAACGCGCAGTTGATGCGTACGCAGTTGCGATACTTTCCGGAAGCGGAGAACAGCGATCCCGGTGCGACCTGGATTTTCAGGCGACAGAGCTGCTTAGCGACGCAGACCATATCGACCTGGAGCGGCAGCTCGCCCCACAGCATAAAGCCGCCTTTTGGTCGTGTGACGCAGATCCCGCAGGGAAAATATTCCCGTACCCAGCAGGTGTAGATCTCCATATTACGCTGATAAATCTGGCGCATACGCCGGATATGCCGATGGTAATGACCTTCGCGCACAAAGGAGGCTGCTGCCAACTGCGTAGCGGGAACGTTAGTACCAATGACGGCGTACTTCATATGTAGCAGTTTATTGTAATAGCGACCGGGAACCACCCAACCCACGCGCAGTCCGGGGGCTACGGATTTGGTAAACGAACTGCAGAGTATTACCCGGCCGTCACTGTCCCAGGAGTGGATCGTACGCGGGCGCGGATACTCTGTGGCCAGTTCGCCATACACATCATCTTCAAAAATGACGATGTCGTGACGCTGGGCGAGGGCGAGCACCGCCCGCTTACGCGCATCCGGCATAATGAACCCGAGAGGGTTGTTGCAGTTGGGTACCAGCAGCACGCCTTTGATCGGCCACTGATCCAGCGCCAGCTCTAGCGCTTCAATGCTGATCCCGGTATCCGGATCGGTTGGGATCTCAATCACCTTGATCCCGAGGCCGCGCAGTAGCTGCATTGTGCCGTAGTAGGTGGGGGATTCAACGGCGACAATGTCCCCTGGCTGACAAACCGCCAGCAGCGCCAGCGACATTCCGCTCTGGCTCCCGTTGGTTATCACAATATCATCGGCGTTGAGGACTGAACCGCTGTCCAGCATCAGACGGGCGATCTGCTGGCGCAGATCCTGGCTGCCGGGAAGCTTGTCGTACCCCAGCACTGCCTTCAGGTTATGCTGCACTACGCGGCTGAGTTCGCGCCAGAGCGGTTTCAGGCTCGGTTGACTGACATCTGGTGCGCCGCTGCTGAAGGGGATCACAGATTTATCGCTATGCCCTTTTAGCATATCCAGCACCAGATCCCACTGCGTTATCTCGACCGGACGCTGCACCGGGCGTGACATCGGCGGTACGGGCGGCAGCGCTTTTTGCGGCGCGACAAAATAACCGGAACGCGGCTGCGGGGTGATCAGTTGCCGCTGTTCCAGCATCTGATACGCCTGCTGGACGGTGCTGATACTGACCCCGTGCTCCTGACTCAGGTTACGTACCGAAGGCAGTTTTTCGCCATGGCGATACAACCCCTGCTCAATGCGTTCGGCCAGCAGATTGGCCAGATGTTGATAACGCGTCATGCTGTATCCCTCATGGGTATCATACAGATTAAAAAACCAGTACAGATTGGCGTGAAAAAAGCGATGCAGAACTCTTTTTAACCAATCTGTATGTTAAATAAAAGTACTTTGTGAGTCTGTATTGCTTAGGGCCAAATCCGTGAAGATAAAGCCTCAGACAAGGCGGGGAGGCAAGGTATGGAATTTCATGAGAATAAAGCAAAGCAGCCATTTATTGGGTTTGTTCTGATCTGGCGGGCATATAAGGCGTGGCGGTTACGGGCGCAAACGCGGCGCGTATTGCAACAGATGAGTAATGAGCGGCTGCGGGACGTCGGGTTGCGACGCGATCAGGTTGAGTGATTTTCTTCCATCGACAGAGGCTGGAGGGTTATCGCCCCGGCCTCTTTTGTATTCACATTATTTATCAATTCATGCTTCTGGGTAGCCTGTTTCTTGATAGTTACCCTGATAAGTATTATTTTCTTCTCAGCGATGAGGGGAAAGTAAGATGACGGAAGATGAACTGTTTGCCCGCCGTCCGATGGGGATGCGCATGGCTATGGTGGTGCGCCAGTGGCGGGCCATTATTGATGCTGCCATCACCGATACTGGCCTGACGCAGTCAAGCTGGACGGTACTGATGCAACTGTATCAACTGGGAGACAACGTCTCGGTCAGTGAACTGGCACAAATACAGGGCATTGAACTGCCGCCGCTGATGCGCACCCTTTCGCAACTGGAAAAGCAGGGATATCTGCTGCGTTCCACATCGCCTTATGACAAACGCATCCGTCTGCTAACGCTGACCGCGCAAGGCCGCTCAAGGCTTGAAGAACTTAACCGGGTGATTGAGACATATCAACATCGCGTCACCTGCACCATTCCCGAAGCGGAGCTTTCCTCATTCAGCGCGACCTTAAATCAACTCGCCTGCAATTTGCGGACAATCCGCGAAGAAGACAATCAACACTAAAAACTATGATGACCCCAGAACAAAAATTTGCCCGTTGGGTAAGGGTGAGTATTGCCGCTTTCCTGGTAATATTCGCCTGGTTTATCGTTGCCGATATCTGGATCCCGCTGACGCCGGACTCCACGGTGATGCGCGTGGTAACGCCCGTTTCCTCACGCGTATCCGGTTACGTCTCGCAGGTGCATGTACACAACAATAGCCTGGTGAAGAAGGGCGATTTGCTGTACGAACTGGATCCGACGCCGTTTATCAATAAGGTCGAGGCTGCGCAAATCGCCCTTGAGCAGGCGAAGTTGAGCAATCAACAGTTGGATGCGCAGATAGCCTCCGCGCGCGCCAACCTGCGTACCGCGCAATTCAGTGCCCGTAACGATAAGACCACCTTTGACCGCTATCAGCGCCTGGCCACCATGCAGAACGTGTCGCAATCAGATCTCGACAAGGTGCGTACCGCCTGGCAAACCAGCGAGCAGTCGGTGGCGGCGCTTAATGCCAGCATTCAGAACCTGCTGATCCAGCGCGGCGAGCTCGATGACAAGCGTAACGTGACGCTGCAAAAATACCGTAATGCGCTGGAAGAGGCGCAACTGAACGTCAGCTGGAGCAAAGTGTATGCACAGACCGACGGTACGGTGAGTAACCTTCAGCTTAGTCCCGGACTTTACGCTACCGCGGCCACGCCGCTGCTGGCGCTGGTCAGCCATCAGACCGATATCGTGGCCGACTTTCGCGAGAAAAGCCTGCGCCACACTCGGGTAGATACCGATGCCGCCGTGGTGTTCGACGCCTTGCCGGGCAAAGTTTTCTCTGCCCGCGTCACCAGCAGCGATGCCGGTATTCTGGCGGGTCAGGAACAGGTTAACGGTCTGCTGTCGCAACCGGAACAGTCCACCCGCTGGGTGCGCGATGCCCAGCGTATGCGCATTCACGTAGCACTGAACGAACCGCTCGACACGCCGTTACCGACCGGGGCGCGCGCCACGGTGCAGCTGTATAACAGCGAGGGGATGTTCGCCCGTACCTTTGCCGGGGCGCAGATCCACCTCGTCAGCTGGCTGCATTATGTCTATTAACACTCTGGCCCACGTCTTTACGCCGCACGGGAACATTGTCTACACCGCCAATGATTTTCGCCAGACCTTGCGTATCTCCGTTGCCGGGACGATAGCACTGAGTATCTCGACCTTCTACAACGTACAGTACGGCGTATTTTTTGTGGTTTATCCGCTGATGCTGCTGTCGCTGGTGCCGGTGTTCAACCGCCATGTGGCAAAACAGTTCGTGTTCAGCGCGGCGGTGAACTGTGTCGAAATGGTGCTAATCGTCGGCTATCTCTCACAGTGGCCGCTGATTATGACGCTGGTGGTGTTTGGCCTGTATGTGATGCGTTTTCGCTTGATGAGCAAAGGACCGCTGTTTCTGCTTGGTTCGATGGGCGTGGTGTGCCAGAGCACGATGCTTAACTTTATGAGCTATCCCACCACCAACTGGCATACGCTGATGTTCTCCAATATGGAAGCCTGCATCATGGCGGTGGCGCTGAGTGCGCTGCTGCATTATCTGATCCCGGACGTGGAACCCCGCCAGCTACCGCCGCGCATTGAGAAAGATGCCACCCGGGTGCGCCACGAGTCGCTGCTTTCCGGTACGGTGGCGACGATGATTTTTGTTATCTTCCAGATCTGTGATTTGAGCGATTCGCTGTCGGCACTGATGGCGGGCATTTTGATCCTGTTTCCTATGCACTATCGCGGCGCGGTGTTGAGCTCGCTCTGGCGCGTGGTCGGCGTGGTGCTGGCCTGCCTGTATATTTTGTTGGTGCAACTGCTTATCTATGATTTCAGCAACCATATGCTGCTGATGATGCCGCTGATCGGCCTCGGGCTGGCGTTCAGCGCCCGCCTGCACGTAATGGAAAAAGTCGGCGCGGGGGTGGGTTTTGCCAGTATCACCACCATCGGGATTATGTTCGGCCAGAACCTGCATCCAGACAGCGATCTGGTGTTCAGCGATTTATACCGCATCACCTCTGTTACCGTCGCGCTGGTGGCAACGCTAACGATGGTATTTCTGGTACACCGGGTTTTGAACTGCTTTACCGCGACGCGGTTTGTGATTACCGAGTGAGTGGGGAGTGAGTGCCGGATGGCGGCTGCGCCTTATCCGGCCTATGAGACGCAGAATTTGTAGACCCGGTAAGCGTCGTGCCACCGGGTGTTTTCAGATTGCCTGCTGCTTCCCCGTTATCTAATTATTCAGAATACGAGTTATTTGTTCGAGAAATAAAGATGTATGAATTATAAATATTTTGAATTTTAATAATTGTGACTTTATGAACATATTTAATTTTACAATTAAATATGATAAGCATAATTATTATATTTTAAAGGATGTAAATCATATGACATGGGAATATAAAGTATCGACAGGTATACTGAGCCATAACGGTAAATTAATTGCTTATTGCTACAGTGGTGCTGGTGAATCAAAGGATAAACCGAACTGTGAACACATACGTAACAAGGGCCCCATTCCACGAGGCGTTTATTTTATTGCTGGATGGAATAATCATAAAAGTCCCTCCGCTATTATCCTCGAACCTATTGCAGGGACAAATACTTTTGGCAGAGATCATTTCGAAATTCATGGTGATAAAAAAGGGCAGCCACCGGGAACGGCATCTGCAGGATGTATCATTATGAATGGACAAGATAAGCGCCAAACCATTTACGATTCGGGTGACACAATTTTGGTGGTAAGATAATGAAATTTATTTTTATCTCCTTTCTATTTATTCTTTCGGGTGCTCCCTGTGCTGCAGTGCATACTGCAGCACAGCTTCTGCAGATGATAAATGAAAAAGGAGCAAATACCGTTGTACACGAACTTTATGATGACAGTGAGTCAGAATGGTGGAACCATATTATTCCTGAAATTAGCAAAGGTAATAATGACTGGTTAACGGTAGCAAGTGCTCTTGAATTCGGAGTGGATGCCAGTACGGCGGAAGATTTACAGGGGGCGGTCTCTGAAGCCATTCCACATAACCCAGTCGGTGTTCTGGCTATCCTCAACGATAACAGACCATTGCTGAATATTGAGCAGATATGCGCATTTACCTCTTACCCTGAGTCAGAAGAAGAAATGAATAAGCTATTTGTTAATTCCATCAGGGAAATGTATAAGGTCAAAACGACAGAAGGGAAGCGGTGTATTGCGGTTATGATCAATAGTGTTGAGAATTCTATTCCATTTAACAAGGATTTATAAATGGCTATCCCCGGGTATATGTCATTAATCGATGATGCTGGAAATATTATCAAAGGTAGTGTAATGGTAAAAGACCGTGAAAATCAGATCGAGATTTTAGGTCTGTATCATAATGTGAGCTACAACTCTGATTTGCATAATGGGAGGGTGTTGAATAAACGCCAACATCGTCCATTTTTAATTGAAAAGGAAATTGATGCTTCTAGTGTGCTTTTGTACAAATCATTAAGTACCGGAGAAACATTAAGGAAAGCTGTTATTGACCTCTATCGAATAAATTATGCTGGTCAGGAAGAGGTCTATTTTACGATAACCCTGGAAAATGTGAAAGTCGTTACGCTTTTTTCACTGATGCACGATGTTAAAGATCCTTATTACGAAAAACAGACCCATCTTGAACTTGCTCAGCTCCGTTACAAGAAGATTACCTGGCACTATCATGATGGGAATATAGTCCACTATGATGATTGGGATTATCGCTTAGGGTCTTGAGTAAACGGCTCCGGATAAAATGATGTTACCCAGAGCTGTAATGCAATCAATACACGGCGCTTATACTCATGAGCGCTGTCTGGCATCCGGGCGGTTATTTCTGCCTGACAGGTTTCGCCGAAATTACGTCGATAAACTCCTGCACCTACTGTTGCTTAGTTGCTTACGTGCGGACAGCTTGCACACCCGACGCAGCGAATGTAATAACGCTAGTTCTTCCGGCTCCGGCAGCTTGGCCGTCAGCACGATGCAGCCGGGTATCACTCTGGCATCGAATTTGCAGCCGGTGGTGAAACCGGCTGCCTCCAGCCACTGGCCTTTCATAATAATTGTCGGAACATGCGTGTAATCCGGATAACGCGACTTTGCCGCGTACGATGACCTTGCCGTCCCGGAGTTTGACCTCTTGTCTGATTTGCGTTGTGTCGTTCCAGCCAGCGTCAAGGATGGCGGGCATTACGCGTTTGGTGATGATGTCTGCTTCCGTCAGGGTACTCAGGTTCAGGTCAGCCATGTCCGTTCTCTACCGATAATGGGATTGCTCTGATTTTACACAATATTGTTATGCAAGCCATGAACAGAAATGGCTGTGCTACAGTGTCTGGCACGTTATTCAATCTCCAGCTCATCAAACAGCTGTAAATCCACATCCAGCAATTCCACTGCGTTGCTGCGTCGAATGCCGACGTTGTTTTCAATCAACAGCTCCAGCAGGCGATCTCCGTCGATTAAGGTAATCGGCGCGGCGCCAGGGAACAGCGCCGCTTCTGCACACTTAGCGGCGAACTTACCGGTAGTGATCAGCGTGCCGCGAATGGCTTTGTGGTAAGGCAGTGCGCCGCGTAGCTGGTCGATATACGGGCGCGTGATGGTGTTCTGCATCCGTTTTACCTGCACCACTTCGGTAATGGTGGTGATGCCCACCTGAACCTTACCAATCACATCCACGCCTTTATCGCCGGAGGCTTTGGTCACTTCAACCTGCCCGTAGCCCATTGTTTCAAGTAGCTGAGCCACCAGATGTTCAAATTTGTACGGATTCATAGTGGAGAGCTGGTCGCGCAATAGCTCTTTTTGCTGCTGGTTATAGCGTTTTACCGCATCCAGCAACTCCTTACGTGGATCGGTTCGACGTTCAGGCAGTGCCTTACCGAGCCATTTTCGACCAGCCTCGGTAATTTTGTAGCTCATCCCTTCACGGGCTACCAGATCGCGCTCGACTAGGTTGTACAGCCGGGCGTAGAGCGTAGTTTTGACTGAACTGGGGGAGGCAAATTTTGAGTGCTGATGTAAGAATGCCAGCCACTCGGGTAGCAGATCAGCGCGTCTGGCCTGCTCCCGGCCGGCGAGCAGTTCCAGTAGTTGCAACATGCCTTCTGTATCGTCGAGTTTACGCAGTGTGGCTTCATCGTTATCCAGAAATAATCGCCCCTGTTCGCTGGGGTACCAGCCGCCGTCTTCGTGGGTCTGCATAAGATCGAACAAAGGGTTATTGATAAACATGTAGCAGCCATAGCTGTGGCGGGGGTTGAGAATATGGTTATCCATCTTCCAGATCTGCCAGGCTATTTTGGCATCTTCGCCGCTGAGCCGTTCTTTAATCCAGTTATCCGGCTCTGACCAGTCAACCGGGTTTTGTGGCGTACCCGTTTGTTCCTGAATGGCGGTGATCATATTACGCACCGCTTTGACTGAACATCCAGCCACGGCATTCATCATGGCTCGGGTCTGATCATAAGTTGGAAAAAGCGGGGTAATCACTTTGTACTTTTTCACGTTGGTCCCTTAACGAGTGCAATGGCAATAGCTTGCCATACCAGATGAAAAATTCCATGGGATGAATCACTTATCGGAATGAAAACTGCCAGTGCCGGATGGCGGCTGCGCCTTATCCGCCTACTAACTTCACTCTATTAAAAGCAAAATGTGATGTTATTTCCAACAATTTCGCTATAATCGTAAGATAATTGTATATACACTTTTGTATATACAATTAGGGAAAGAACATGCCAATGGAGTTTGAGTGGGATGCAAACAAGGCACAAAGTAACCACCGTAAACATGGTGTTCGCTTTGAGGACGCAATATTGGTTTTCGACGATCCCCAACATCTGTCGCGGCAGGATAGGTATGAGAACAGTGAGTATCGCTGGCAGACCATCGGTCTTGTTCATGGCATTGTGGTTATTCTGGTTGCCCATAGCGTTAGGTTTGAAAGTGGCTTTGAAGTCATTCGTATCATCAGTGCCAGAAAGGCAGATCGTAAAGAGAGGAATCGTTATGAGCATAGTTAAACATAAACGCGGCAGCGTATCCGCGCTGAGTGCTCAGCATGAGGCTGAACTGAAGGCGCTGGCGAATAAACCGGACGATGATATCGATTACAGCGACATTCCCGTGACCGAGGATAAGCAGTGGTCAGAGGCCATTCGCGGTAAGTTTTTTCGTCCGTTAAAAACGCAGGCGTCGGTGCGCATTGATGCCGATGTGATGGAATGGCTGAAGCGCCCAGGAAAAGGATATCAGACGCGCCTTAATGCCATTTTGCGCGAAGCGATGCTGCGCGAGCAAAATAAGAAATAGTCAGAATATGCAGGGACTGTGAGTGCCGGATGGCGGCTGTGCCTGATCCGGTCTACGGGAAGCGGAATTTCCTGGCCCGATAAGTGTAGCGCCACCGGGCATCTGCGAGGTTATTTCTGCTGCGGTTCTCCGCTAAAATAACCGCAGCTGTCAAATTAGTGGAACACCTGCGGCATCATGCCGAGATGACAAACCGATTACCACCAGTGAACAGTGGGTTGTAACGCAGCAGGGCGTGTTGAAATAGGATTCGCCCCTCTCCGCTGTAGGGAGAGGGGAATGTTTACGGATTCCTGGCGTGGCTCCGTTAGATCACCTTTGCGCTATTTTCGTAGGTGTTGATAAGATGGTCGCGCAAGCTCCCTGTTCCGTGCATTGTCACCAAAAGATTCTGGCGCGCGCGGGTAAATCCGACATACAGACGCTTGATGTCGTCACTCAGATCTTCCTCATCCCTTTCCTTTGCGGCATCCATAATAGCCACTGAGTGAAATTCAAGCCCCTTACTGCTTGGTAAAGGCATTACACAAAGGAGATCATTTTGCGGCGACCAGTGCTTTTTGTCATCGCTGGTCACAATCATTTGGTAGGGGATGCTACGCGCCGCGAGACGTGGCCCCAGCATCCCCGAAATGCTGTATGTTGAAGGGCACAGTATGGCGATCTCTGACCATGCAATACCTTGTTGTCGCTGCTTTGTCACCCAATCGAGCACGTGAGTAATCTCCTCGTCCTGATTATCAAAGCTGGCCAGTGCCGGGTAAGTGCCGGACAAGCCTCCAGCATCGGGTTGCTGGTATTTGAGCGCCTCTTCAATGTGATTATTGAGATAATTAAAGGCAATGTTGCTGGCAAAATGGAGTATTTGCCGGGTATTACGATAGTTGGTATTCAGGATCGTAGTGCGGCCGAGGGCCTTAATATTGACACTAGAGAGTGTGAAGTCGAGGGCTTTCTTTTTCTGGTAGATAGACTGGGCGTCATCGTAGAGGAAAAGAAGGGAGTTATCTTTGTTGTCTGGCATACGTGCGAGTATTCTCAGCCACTCCGGTTTAAAATCGTGTCCCTCGTCTATTAGGACTGCGCTGTATTGCTCCGGTTTTATAATCCCCTCTTCAAATGCCACCGTCAGTGCATTTTCCATCAGCTCAATAAAGTTTTTGCTTTTCGGCGGAAGACAATGATGTGCATTTAACTGTTGATAACACCAGGCATGAAAATGGATGACTTCGACGGGAAGTCTTAAAGTGTGCTGCTCAAGCTGTGATTTGAGTTTTTTGGCCAGCGTGATGTTGTAGCAAATTACCAAGATCGGCTTGGTGTTTTCAATATTGTTGGCAAGCTCAATACAACGGTGGTGCAAAATGAGCGTTTTACCGGATCCTGCCACGCCATGAATAACACGGTGTCCTGCACCCATGCTTCTGGCGAGTTGTTCCTGGTTCCTGTCCATCATGCAAACCACATCGGGGGTGTGGAACGTAAAATTGTTCAGATCAACCTGCGTAACGGATGCGTTAATGCGTACATCGGGATATAGATGCCATCGGATACGGTCGAGTTGCTGTGGTGTGGTGTGATGAGCGTAGTTATGTCTGAGAAGGGATTCGAGCCGGGCAGAGATTTGTTCCTTGGTCATAAACTCGCTGAGTTCGTCTTTGCAAATAACCTGGCTGGCTGGGAATAGTTCATTTATCGCTTCGGGTGGAAAACTCTTTTCTAGCTGTGCTCGGGTAATATTGCTCAAATAAACACCAAATCCATACGGCATAATAAAGCTGCCTTCATAATCACCTTGTTGCTGGCGAAGCAGCGGATCTTTTTTTAGGCTATTGATAGTGTGAAAGGTATATTGACGAACCTGTTCGAGTGGATTCTTGAACGGTTGAATGCCGTCTTTAGTTTCATAATGAATATGTGATTTGTTGGCAGATTTAATTTTTGTAATAAACCAGTCTTTTACTTCTATAAATAACAAACCTTTTTCGGGGGTTAGAATTACAAAATCCGGATGCTCTTGCTTGTCTCCCATTCGGGTGTCATACCAGCAGGTACACTGTTCGCTGAGTCCCCCCTCAAGAAGTCTTGCCAGTCTTTTTTCGCCGGCAGTAATTTTCTCGCTACAACTGCTTATTGTGGGAATAATGATTGCCATGTTACGCCTACCAATTCATGAAAATTATATAAATATGTTAAATTAATATTCCGAGAGATATTAATAAAAACATGAATTCATCATGGGTAATGACATTAACAGACAATATTACAAACAGAAAGCGTGATGCGAGATATTTGTTTCAGAGATATTTGCTCCCTTTCACAAATAAAAGGGAGCGGCTGTTTACTTCTTCAATCCCGCAAACGCGGCTCTGATCTCGTCTTCCGGCAGGTTAATGCCGATAAACACCAGCAGGCTGTGCGGTTGTTCGTCGCCCCACGGGCGATCCCAGTCGGCGCTGTACAGACGCTGAACGCCCTGGAAAAGCAGGCGGTTCGGCTCGCCGTCAATCCACAGCATGCCTTTGTAGCGCAGCAGCTTCTCGGCGGATTCCAGCAGCAGATTTTCCATTACCCGCGACACGTCACTGATGTTTACCGGGTAATCCAGCTCGACGACGATCGAGGAGATATCATTTTGCTTATCGGCGATAAAGTGGAAGCGCGGTTTGGCGCTGACCACGTTCTCCTCGAGCATGAAACCGTTGGTATCGAACAGCAAGGAGAGGTCGATATCACCATGCGTGACGGTATACACCGGGGCGCGGGCGTTGATGCGCGCCAGGCGCTCACGCAGTTTCTCGCTTTCACCCGCCACGTCGGTTTTGGTCAGCAGGATGCGGTCAGCGTAGCCCACCTGCGACTGGGCTATGGTGAACTGGTTCATCTGCTCGTCGGCATGTACCGCGTCAACCAGCGCAATCACACCGTCTAACAGGTAGCGTTCGCAAATCACTTCATGGGAGAAAAAGGTCTGAATAATCGGGCCGGGGTCGGCCATGCCGGTGCACTCGATCACCAAACGGTCGAAATGGATGGCGCCTTTGTCGAGGTTGTCGAGCAGATCTAACAGTGCGTCTTCCAGCTCACTGGAGCGGGTACAGCAAATGCAGCCGTTGGTCAGGGTTTTGATCTGCGTGGCGCGGTCGCCAATCAGCTGATCGTCCACCGAGACTTCGCCGAATTCGTTTTCGATAACGGCAATCTTATAGCCGTGCTGCTCGTTGAGAATATGGCGCAGCAGGGTGGTTTTACCCGCGCCAAGAAAACCGGTGAGTAGGGTAACTGCAATCGGGGTCATTCATTTCTCCTTCTAACAGCAACTGCTTCCGCCGCTACCGTAGCGGGCTTCCTGGCGCTCGCGGAAGAATTCTTCGTAGGTCATGTACGGCTTATCGGGATGGTTGGTCTTCATGTGCTCGACGTAGTTGTCGTAGTCCGGAATGCCAATCAGCATCTTTGCCGCCTGACCGAGGTATTTTTTTGCCTGACCTAAAGTACCAAACATAAACAATCCTGATAAGCGAAAAGCCCCGCCGAAGCGGGGCTGAATACGGTTAGTGATGTGAAGAGGTCTTCACGCCGCCTTCCGGCACCGGTACATACGGCGTCTCTTTATCAGAGCGACCGTTGATGGCGCGGGCTTTCTGCCAGGTACGGAACCCGTAGAAAATGATGCTGTACACCACCACCAGGAACAGAATACTCAGGCCTGCGTTGGTGTAGTTGTTGACGACGATGTGGTTCATGTTGGCAATCTGCTGAGCGGTCAGTTCGCCGCCGTTAGCAATCTTCTCTTTGTACTGATTCGCCATGAAGAAGAAGCCTTCCATCTGCGGGTTGGTGCTGAACAGTTTCAGACCCAGCGCCCAGGTGGTGCAGATAAGCAGCCATACTGCCGGAACAACGGTAACCCAGATGTATTTGGTGCGCTGCATTTTAACCAGTACCACGGTGCCCAGAACCAGTGCCACGGCAGCCAGCATCTGGTTAGAGATACCGAACAGCGGCCACAGGCTCTTAACGCCGCCCAGCGGGTCAACAACGCCTTGATACAGCAGGTAACCCCACAGGCCTACGCAGCCCGCAGTACCGATGATACCCGCAACCAGAGAGTCGGTTTTTTTCAGGAACGGAACGAAGTTCCCCAGTAAATCCTGCAGCATAAAGCGGCCAGAACGAGTACCGGCATCCAGTGCGGTCAGGATGAACAGTGCTTCAAACAGAATACCGAAGTGGTACCAGAAGCCCATATCAGCCATCGGCAGCACTTTGTGGAACACGTGAGCGATACCAACGGCCAGCGTCGGCGCGCCACCTGCGCGGTTCAGAACGGACGGTTCACCGATGTCTTTCGCGGTCTGCAGGATCTGCTCAGGCGAAATGACGAAGCCCCAGGAGCTGACGGTCGCCGCCGCATGTGCGGTTACGTCTTTCAACTGCGCCATAATCAGCGGGGCGTTCTCGCCGCTCATTTCATGCAGGTTCGGCATGGTGATGCCAAGGCCTGCTGGCGGGGTGTTCATTGCGAAGTACAGACCCGGTTCGATGATGGACGCGGCAACCAGCGCCATAATCGCCACGAAGGATTCCATCAGCATGGCGCCGTAACCGATAAAGCGCGCGTCGGTTTCACAGGCCAGCAGCTTCGGTGTGGTACCAGAAGCGATCAGCGCGTGGAAGCCAGAGACCGCACCACACGCGATGGTGATGAACAGGAACGGGAACAGAGCGCCTTTCCACAGCGGGCCAGTACCATCAACGTACTGAGTCATCGCCGGCATTTTCAGTTCTGGGTTGAGGATAACAATCCCCACCGCCAGACCGACGATAACGCCGATTTTCAGGAAGGTAGCCAGATAGTCGCGCGGCGCGAGGATCAGCCATACTGGCAGCAGCGCAGAGATAAACGCGTAGCCGATCAGGGTAAAGGTAATGGTGGTGTCTTTAAAGGTCAGCGCCGGGCCCCAGTACGGGTCGTGAGCAATCACGCCGCCGAAGTAGATAGACGCAACCAGCAGCACAATACCAATCACCGACACTTCGCCCACACGACCCGGTCGCAGGAATCGCATGTAGATCCCCATGAATAGCGCGATAGGTACGGTTGAGCAGACGGTGAACACCCCCCACGGGCTTTCAGCCAGCGCTTTCACCACGATCAGCGCCAGTACCGCAAGGATGATGATCATGATTAAGAAGCAGCCGAACAGTGCAATGGTTCCCGGGATCGGGCCCATCTCTTCTTTGATCATCTCACCCAGCGATGCGCCGTTACGGCGTGAAGAGATAAACAGCACCATGAAGTCCTGCACCGCACCGGCCAGCACGACACCCGCCAGCAGCCACAGCGTACCGGGCAGATAGCCCATCTGCGCGGCCAGTACCGGCCCAACCAGCGGACCCGCACCTGCGATAGCGGCAAAGTGGTGGCCAAACAATACGTTACGGTTGGTTGGAACGTAGTTCAGACCGTCATTGTTGATGACCGCCGGCGTGGCACGCGTCGGGTCAAGTTTCATCACCTTTTGGGCGATGTACAGACTGTAGTAACGATAGGCCACCAGATAAACAGAAACTGAGGCGACCACGATCCACAGGGCACTGATGTGCTCACCCCGACGTAATGCCACTACCGAGAGGCAGAATGCACCGATGATTCCGAGAATCACCCAGGGTATGTGCTTGAATATCTTTTTCGTATCCATAGTAAAACCTGGTATCTAATTAATAATTGGCCGAAGCCGCGTGGGTTTGATCTTGTGTTTGAGGAGGTAAATTGACTGCTATGTTGGGGGGATCTTGCCAGAGAAATACGCGCGTAAAGTAAGGTAAATAAGTGAGCGGTTGTATGTCAGCTTAAGCGGTCCCAAGTGTCAGTGAGCGGTAAGCAATGGGGACTAACGGGTATATTTATGTGATTGAGATCACTAATAAACCCGCTTAGCGCTTTGGCAGACGGCGTGGATCGACGAATCGTCGATGCTGAGATCGATTCAACTAGCACAAATTTCATAAAGTTTTCCCTTTCCAGGCCGAAAATTCTGACATCTGTCTAGCGGAAAGAGAAAACATGTTAAAACGAATGAAGATTGTTACCAGCTTACTGCTGGTATTGGCGCTATTTGGCCTTTTACAGCTCGCCTCCGGCGGCTTGTTTTTTAACTCACTTAAGAATGACAAAGAGAACTTTACCGTTCTGCAAACCATTCGCCAGCAGCAGTCTGCGCTGAACGCCACCTGGGTTGAGCTGCTGCAAACGCGTAATACCCTGAACCGGGCGGGTATTCGCTACATGATGGATCAGAGCAATATCGGCAGCGGTGCGACCGTTGCTGAGCTGATGCAGGTAGCCAGCACGGCGCTGAAACTGACGGAAAAAAACTGGGCGATTTACGAGTCGCTCCCGCGCGATCCGCGTCAAAGTGAAGCCGCGTTCCAGGAGATCAACCGCACCTATGACATCTATCACGGCGCGCTGGCGGAGCTGATCCAGTTACTGGGTGACGGGAAGATCAATGCGTTCTTTGATCAACCCACGCAGAGCTATCAGGATGGTTTTGAGAAGACATACATCAACTACATGCAGCAGAACGATCACCTGTATGACAATGCGGTAGCAGATAACAACAGCTCTTACAGCCAGGCGATGTGGGTACTAGTCTGTGTACTGATTACCGTACTGGCGGCAATTATTGCGGTCTGGTTCGGCATCAAACTGACTCTTATCTCCCCAATGAACCGTCTGATCGACAGCATTCGTCATATCGCCAGCGGCGACCTGGTGAAGCGTATTGAGGTGGAAGGTTCCAACGAGATTGGCCAACTGGCGGAAAGTCTGCGTCATATGCAGGGTGAGCTGATGAACACCGTGGGTGATGTGCGTAACGGTGCCAACGCGATTTACAGCGGGGCCAGCGAGATTGCGATGGGCAACAACGATCTCTCCTCGCGTACCGAGCAGCAGGCTGCATCTCTGGAAGAAACCGCAGCCAGCATGGAACAGCTGACGGCGACCGTGAAGCAGAACGCCGAAAACGCGCGTCAGGCCAGCCATCTGGCCCTAAGCGCTTCTGAAACCGCGCAAAAAGGCGGCAAAGTGGTGGATAACGTGGTGCAAACCATGCGCGACATCGCTTCCAGTTCGCAGAAAATCGCCGACATTATCAGCGTCATCGACGGCATTGCCTTCCAGACCAACATTCTGGCGCTCAACGCCGCGGTAGAAGCTGCGCGTGCGGGCGAGCAGGGCCGTGGTTTTGCAGTGGTTGCGGGTGAAGTTCGTAACCTGGCCCAGCGTAGTGCGCAGGCCGCGCGCGAGATCAAGAGCCTGATTGAAGACTCGGTCAGCCGTGTGGATGTGGGTTCAACGCTGGTAGAAAGCGCTGGTGAAACCATGGATGAGATCGTCAATGCGGTAACCCGCGTGACCGATATCATGGGTGAAATCGCCTCTGCTTCTGATGAACAGAGCCGCGGTATCGACCAGGTCGGTCTGGCCGTTGCTGAGATGGATCGTGTGACGCAGCAGAACGCCTCGCTGGTGGAAGAATCCGCCGCCGCCGCTGCGGCGCTGGAAGAGCAGGCCAGCCGTCTGACCCAGGCCGTTGCCGTGTTCCGTATTCAGCATGACCAACAGCGCGCGCGTGACGTTGCTGCTGCTAAACCAGTTTCAACGGTCCAGCCGCGAAAAGCTGCGGTATCGGATGCCGGGGATAACTGGGAAACGTTCTAAGTTGGTAATGCCCGATAAGGCGTAGCCGCCCGCGGGCAATTAACGCAGCATCAGGCGCATGGCGCAGCGTAGTTCGTACGTCTGCCCGTGCGCCGCTTCGTCTTCTCTTTTCTGGCGCAGCAGTGCAGGAAGCGTCTCGTCAGCCAGCATTTCGAACCCCAGTCGAGCGTACAATGGCGCATTCCACGGCACATCACGGAAGGTGGTCAGCGTGAGCGATGTATAACCTTTCTCGCGCGCCTGTTCGGCAACATAGCCAATCAATCTGCGACCAATACCTTTTCCCTGCCACTCCAGATGCAATGAAAGTTCAGCAATAAACAGCGATGACCCCAGCGTTTCGGCAACTAAAAAACCGACCGGATGCTCGTCGACCTGCGCCAGCCAGCTCATGCCAGCAGCGGCAAATGCCCGATGCTGGTCAACCGATATAATCTGGTCGTCAGCAATCCACGCCAGTTCGGGGATGAGTAAAAAACGTTGCCCCGCAGATCGTTCGATGGCGGGAAGAGCGGCAGTTTCTGCCAGAGTGGTGGAGCGTAAGGTGATGTTCATTTGTCGAGCATAACATGCCCGATAAGCGCGGTGTTATCGGGCATCATGAGGATTAATCTTTACGCGGATCGCTGATGGGTTGGCGCACCAGGAAGATGTAGGCGAGGGCTCCCACCATGGTGACGCAGCCACAAATGATTAGCGCCAGACGGAAAGAGTTGGTGGTATCAACAATAAATCCGGTGACGATTGGTGCAAACGACGCGCAGATAAAGCTGGCAAAGTTCTGGATACTGCCCACGGAGGCGGTCATGCGTGAGGCGACGGCTACGTGGATCAGGCCCCAGCACGAGGTGCCGGCGAAGTGGATACAGAACAGCGCCATACCGATCAGTAAGACGGCGGCCATCGACGTTGTGGCCTGCGGCACGATGAAAGTGAAGGCCGCAGAACAGAACATCCCGGCGATAATACAAATCTTACGGCTCTTAATCGGTGCCATACCGCCTTTCACCAGCCAGTCGGTGACAAAACCGTTAATTAACATGCCGGCTGCGCCAAACAGGAATGGGATCGCCGCCATTAATCCGGTGCTTTTTAAATCCAGGTTGTAGGAGGTTTGCAGGTAGCCTGGCAGCCACGCCAGATATAACCATGCGGTGTAGTTGATGCCGCTAAAGCCCAGCATCATGCCCCACATAGTGCGGTTGCGGAACAGGCTGCGCCATTCGGCAAAGCTCAGCGGATCGCGGCGGGCATTGACGCTACCGGCGTTCAGATACGCTTGTTCAGTAGCGCTCAGCGCAATCTGCTCGCGGTTGCGATACAGCATGTACCAGCCGATGGCGAGGAAAATACCCAGCACGCCGATGGTAATAAACATCCAACGCCAGCCCATCACCAGCATCATGGCAGCCAGAATCGGCGGGCTAATGGCAACACCGATGGTGGAAGCGGCGTTGAATAACCCCATTGGGCGACCGCGCTCTTTGATGTTAAACCAGTCGTTGATGACCTTTACGCCGCACGGGTTCATGGGCGCTTCGCCGATCCCCATCCCGATACGCACAAGCACAAACTGAGTGAAGCTGTGAACCATGCCAGACATCGCCTGAAACAGCGACCAGAAGAACATCCCCAGCCCCAGCATAATGCGCGGACCTTTGCGATCCAGCAGCGGGCCGCAGGGCAGCTGTGCAATACCGTAAGCGAGAGAAAACACTGACAGCAGTACGCCGATTTGCGTGGCGCTCAGCCCCAGTTCTTCACGAATCGTTAAGTTGGCGACCGACAGTGAACTGCGGTCGAGATAATTAATCACCGCAGCAAAAAATAATAAAATCATTGCTGTGGTCTGAATACGTTTTATTCGGCTACTGCGTTGCACCATGCCCTCAGGCGGAACGTTAATATCCGCAGATGACGACGTGCCAAACGAAGAACTCGGGTCGAGGGTAATATTATTTTTTTCCACGCCGGACTCCTGAACCTCAATAATTTATTTTTACACAGCCGGGCTGTGCAGTATTGAAAAATACCAGTGATGAATCAATTTGCTCATCACCGCTCACAAAAGTTTTTAATGCAGTCGACTTAGCGTGAGCATAGGCAAGCGGTATTTTTCCGGCGTTTTTATTTTTATAAAATCGTGCTCCCGGTAATGGTTTGCTGTTTTTTATCGGTACTTAATGAGCGGCGCTATGGCTTTGGTTGATGGAGCGAATCATCGATTGTTTGGCTGAATTCAAATGGTTACAGAGCGCCAGGGTGGCATCCAGGTCGCTGCGGCAAATCAGTGCGCTGAGGATGGTCATATGCTCATCAATGGCAATGATATTGCGCTGCTTGAGGTCGCTTTCATCCCACTGATAATGAAAGTGGAAAATCACGGAAATGATTTCAAGTGATTGATTAAAAAATATATTATCCGCTGCGGAGAGCAGTAAAGCATGAAACTCACGGTCTAACTGCGAGAACATACGAAAGCTGCTGCCGATGCTGTCGCGCAGGACCCGGTGGCGCTCCAGCAGTGTTTTAGCCTGCAGCCAGCGCGGGTCATCGTCGGGCAGATTGAGAAAATGCTGCAGGGAATGGGTTTCCAGCATCTCTCTGAGTTCAAACAGCTGTTCCGCATAGGCCTGATCGAACTGCTTCATGCTCCAATGGCCGCGTTTTTCGTTTTTGATCAGATTGTAACGTTCGAATTTTAAAAGATATTCTCTCACCACCACCGGGCTGACCCCTGCAGCTCTGGCAAGCTGTAGTTCGGAGAAACTCTCCCCTGCGCGTAGCTGACGCTGGTTGATCATGGTGAAAAAAGCCTGCTCAAAAATCCGGTTTTGCTCAGTCATGGAGGCGGTGGTACAGGCAAAACCGTCGTCATGGTCGGGTTTACGTACGATGACATAGTGGCTGCCGACCTGGGTCAGCACGCCGCACTCGCCTAAGTGGCTCAGCATATGGCGCACGGTGGTGCGGCTGATGTTGTACATCTCCGCCAGCGCGCTTTGCGACGGGAGGGGGGAAGGGATATGACCACGCGCCATATCATCGATTATCTGGTTAATCACATTGTGGCGTAAGTTCTGTGAACGGCTCATGGCTTCTCCTTTTTGCGTATTAAAACCCGATTTAAAACATTTTTATGCGCTGGGATTCACAGATTGTGTTTCTGCTTTCTCCGGCTTTTTTATTTTCGTTGATATCTGAGGCAACAAAAAAACAGGAGAGCAGAATCATGTCTACGATGAATACGTTGATTTGCCAGGAACCTAAAAAATTAGTCTGGAAAGAGCGTGAAATACCTATTCCGGGTGAGGGTGAAGCATTAATAAAAATTAAATCAGTCGGGATTTGCGGTACCGATATTCATGCCTGGGGTGGCAATCAGCCATTTTTCAGCTATCCACGTGTGCTGGGTCATGAAATATGTGGGGAAATTGTTGGGCTGGGCAAAAATATACAGAATTTGAAAAATGGTCAGCAGGTGGCGGTTATTCCTTACGTGGCCTGCCAGCAGTGTCCGGCCTGTCTGAGCGGGCGCACTAACTGCTGCGAGAAGATTTCGGTGATTGGCGTGCATCAGGATGGCGGCTTCAGCGAATACCTGTCCGTACCGGTCACCAACCTGTTGGATGCGCAGGGAATTGATCCGCAGGCGGCGGCGCTGATTGAGCCTTATGCCATTAGCGCGCATGCGGTACGCCGGGCGGCAGTGGCTCCGGGTGAGCAGGTGCTGGTGGTCGGTGCCGGTCCGATTGGTCTGGGCGCGGCGGCGATTGCCAAAGCCGATGGCGCACAGGTGGTGGTCGCCGATACCAGTTCGGCTCGCCGGGAGCATGTGGTTTCCCGGTTGGGGCTCCCGGTTATCGATCCGTCTGCTGAAGATTTTGATGCGCAACTGCGTGACCAGTTTGGCGGTTCGCTGGCGCAAAAGGTCATTGATGCCACGGGCAATCAGCATGCGATGAACAACACGGTGAATTTGATTCGCCATGGCGGCAGCATTGTTTTCGTTGGGCTATTCAAAGGCGATTTGCAGTTCTCCGATCCGGAGTTCCACAAGAAAGAGACCACCATGATGGGCAGTCGCAACGCCACACCGGAAGATTTCGCCAAAGTGGGCCGCCTGATGTCGGAAGGCAAACTGACCGCCGACATGATGCTCACGCACCGTTACGCGTTTGCCACACTGGCAGAAATCTACGAACGGGATGTGATTAACAACCGTGAGCTGATTAAAGGCGTGATCACGTTCTGAGAGGGTAAATGTGATGAAGACATTGAATCGACGTGATTTTCCGGGTGCCAGCTACCCAACGCGCGTGATCCAGTTTGGTGAAGGGAATTTCCTGCGGGCGTTTGTCGACTGGCAACTGGATATCCTCAACGAGCAAACCTTTCTGAACGCTGGCGTGACCATCGTTCGCCCGATCAATACCGATTTTCCACCGTCGCTGAATACCCAGGACGGGCTGTATACCACGCTTATTCGCGGGCTAAACGCGCAGGGCGAAGCGGTGAGCGAGGCGCGGCTGATCCGTTCGGTGAATAACGAAATCAATCCGTATCAGGACTTCGCGGCGTTTCTGGCGCTGGCCCCCAATGCGGATATTCGCTTTGTGTTTTCAAATACCACCGAAGCCGGAATTAGCTATCACGCGGCAGACCGGGTCGATGATGCGCCGCCGGTAAGCTTTCCGGCTAAACTGACGCGTCTGCTGCTGGAACGTTTTAATCATTTTGAGGGCGCAGTGGATAAGGGCTGGGTCATTATCCCGTGCGAGCTTATCGACTATAACGGTGAGGCGCTCAAAACGCTGGTACTGCAGTATGCGCAGGAGTGGCAGCTTCCCCCGGCGTTTGCCGACTGGGTGGCGACGGCAAATACCTTCTGTTCCACGCTGGTCGACCGCATTGTCACCGGCTACCCGCGAGAAGAAGCCGCCGCGCTGGAAGCTTCGCTTGGCTATCATGATGCGTTTCTCGATACCGCGGAGCATTTTTACCTGTTTGTGATTCAGGGGCCGCAGTGGCTGGCCGAGGAACTGAAGCTGGCGCAGTGCCCGCTGAACATTCGGGTAGTGAGCGATATCAAACCGTACAAAGAGCGTAAGGTCGCCATTCTCAATGGCGCGCATACGGCGTTGGTGCCGGTGGCCTGGTTGTGTGGGCTGGAGACCGTCGGTGAAGCGATGCAGGATGCCGATGTCCGCCATTTTGTCGAGCGGGCGATTAGCGAGGAAATTATACCGGTATTGGATCTCCCGGCGGATGAACTGCGTGAATTTGCCGACGCGGTGAGCGGGCGTTTTCAAAACCCCTACATCCGTCACCAGTTGCTTTCCATTGCGCTTAACGGGATGACCAAATTCCGTACCCGAATTTTGCCGCAACTGCTGGCGGGCCAGCAAAATGGGCGCTGGCCCGTGCGGTTAACGTTCGCCCTCGCCGCGCTGCTGGCGTTTTATCGCGCAGAGCGGGAGGGAGAACGCTATCCGATACAGGATGATGAGCAGTGGGTTAGCCTGTATGCCAGTCTGTGGCCGCGAGTTGGCAAAGATTTAACGCTGCGTGAACTGGTGGATACTGTGCTCGGCGATGCGGCGCACTGGGGTGAAGATTTGACGTTGCTGCCCGGGCTTGCCGGGCAGGTGACGGCAAACCTGGAAATGATTCTGGTGCAGGGTATGCGCCAGGCAGTGAAAAGTCTGGAATAAGGTTGCCATGCAGCGCCCGGTGTGGTGTTGGGCGCTGTTTTTTTTCAGACAATAAATGCGGCTAGCTGTAAGACTGATAAGCGAAGCGCCATCAGCCATTTCATATTACGAGCCCTGAGCGACCACTTTGATTTCAACCATCCCGATCCCCAGCTTACGCGGCGAGTGGCCGAGAATATTGCCCTCGTTGGTGGCGACCGGATCGGGTGGGACAATCACCAGCGTATCGGCATCTGCCGGGTTATCAAAATGCAAGGTAGTGGTAGTGACATCATGGCCTAACACCAGCGTCTGTTCCTCGTGGCCAACGCGTACGGGAATAGGGCGATTGGCGTTGTCGCCGAAGGCTTTCGCGGTGATGACCAGATCGAATTTCTTCGGCAGCGGGGCCTTGTACTCGATGGTCACCTCTTTGCTGAGCTGCGCATTGGACCAGCGTCCCCAGGATTCGGGGCGTGAAATGCCGCTAAACTGTTTAACCTCTTCCGGCGCGCCCGCCACGTTGAAGACGAAGCTGTCGGCTTTGTAGCGAATGTCGTTATCGACAATTTTCAGCGTATCAACGTTACCTTTGTAGCGCTCCATGTTGATCACCGTGTCTTTAAACACGGTTTTACTTTTCCATTTGGCTTTGTCTACGTGCTGCACGATTTGCTGTCCGCCTAACTGGCCTTGCGATACGCACCAGTCAGTGGAGAGCGCCAGCTCCGGGGCCCATAGCTGCGCCATTTTGTAGCAGCGATCAACCCAGACAAAGTTATCTCGCGGCGCGAAATCTGCCAGTTGGAAGCGCAGCGGGGCCGAGTATTCGCTTTCCGGCAGCGGCTCGACGCGTTTGTCCGATACGCGCAGCAACAACGGCAGGCGGAAATGGCTGCCGGAGAAAGAGATCATGTTTTTGTCCTGGTCGACGGTGAACTCTTTCATCTCTTTCGGGAAATTCCACAGGCGGATGATATCGGGCTTCCACGCCAGCATTTTTTCTTTGATGTTCAGGAACACTTCAGACACGGATTCGCTCGACAAACTGCTGCGGCCAAGACCGATAAAGTTATCGCCACCGAGAATATCCAGTACCGTTGCCCCGTTATCCATCGTGTTACGCTTCACCGCCAGCGTGTCCTGCTGTGGCTGGTCGCCGCGCAGCACGAAGAACAGGTTGTTGCGATCCTGCTTGTTCAGATACTTCCATGCGGTGTTGTTCATCGCCAGATGATCGGAAGAAACCACGATAACGGTATCTTTGAACCACGGTGAGGCTTTGATCTTATTGATAAATTCGGCAATGTTTTCCTGGCTGCAGCTGACCGCGCTGAAGGATTGGTTGGCCTTCCCGTCGATGTCATAACGTTTACGGTTGCAGCTACGTGAGATAAATCCATCTGGATGATGGGTATCCACAGTCAGCGTAAACAGTGAAAAGCGCTGGCCCGAACGCGAAAGCTCTTCGAATTTTTTCCATGCTTCATCCAGCACGGTATCGTCGTAGAAGCCCCAGTCGTTGCGATAGGCTGGGTCCGCAACCACGCTTTTTAACTCTTCCGCACCGTAGAGATGATCAAAACCGTGAGATTTCAGGAACACGTCTTTGCCGGCAAAGCGCAGGTTGGCTCCCTGCACAAAGTAGTTTTGATAGCCGGAGTTTTTCAGGATATCGCCCAGACAGATATTGTTGGGGAAGAAGCTGGAGACCGATGCCGAGGCGTTACCTTCAAACGGCGCAAACAGCGGAATACCGCACTGGGAGGCGACCATGCCAGCGATGGTGTAATCGGTACCCGGCAGTTGCATGGTATTGCTGAAATCCAGCCCTTCGTTTTTCAACGCACCGAGTTCCGGGGTCAGATCCGGGAACGCGTCGTTGTTAAAATAGGTGCGCTCGAGGCTTTCGCCATAGATATAAACCAGATTCAGCTTCGGGTTGGGAATCGTTTTTGACGGCTCTTTATAATAGGTTGGGAAATCCGGATCGCCATCGCGCGACTGCGACTTTACCAGTTCGGTTATCTGGTGAAACGCCGGGCTGGCGTCTACGGAGGCCAGCGCCAGCAGCAGGGCCAGCAGACTGTAACCCACATGATGCGGATGATGGCGACGGCGGCGCAGAATCCAGCCGAGAGCGACAAAAACGGTCGTCAGGGCCAGCGCAATCCCGACGCCAGGTAAGATATATTTTCCAATTCCCGCGCCGGTCAGGCTGTTGGTCAGCGTGTACAGAACCGCGTCATTGATACCGTCGCCGGTGAAATAGTCACTGGCATACAGCGTGATATTCAAGACAATAAAAATCCCCAGCACCGTTAACGTGGCAGCAAACCACCAGGTATTGCGACCCGCTTTCCAGGCGTAAATCAGCACTGAAGCGAGAAACAGAGTGATGGAGATGAGTTCTGACAACGATCGATCCTCAGTAAACCGGGCAAACGCCTGGCAGGCTAATGATTTGGGGAAAGCACAATGTAATAGCGATGTTGCATTGCTGCAATTGTAGTGACATTAAATTACGTTGTTATTCAGAATTGGTTTAGATATGCGTGTTTTTTGCGGGGGATTTACTGATTATTTGACGTGTGAATTTTATGGGGAGCAGGTTGATGCCGCGCAGGATATACGCGGCATGTCGTGCGTCAGGAAATGAAGTTCATACCCTGTTTTAACACCAGATCGCAGGCCTTGGTTTTTACCTGCTTCGCCAGCGAGCTGTTGCCAATTGTGTTCAGGTCCAGTTGTTGACCATCTTTGGCGTTGAGCAGCCCCTGAATGCCGTCCATATAGTTGGTGTCTTGTTTTTGCTCCGGAGCACTAAGGCCCAGTTTATCCAGCACCTGGTTTTTGACGTTTTGCGTGTCGGTGACCGAGGCCAGTTTCTGTTTCGCGCAATATTCCAGGATTCCGGCGGCGTTATTCATGCTGCTGGAAGTCAGCGACTGATTGCTGCCATTCAGTAGACTGGTCAGGGAAGAGAGCGACGAGCCGCCCTGCGAGCCGGAGCTTTGTTTGCTCAGTTCGCTGGCCGCGCTGGAGAGCGAATCCTGCCAGGAGGCGGCGAAAACGCTGGTCGAGATGAGCGTGCTGGCGGCAAGCGCACAGCACAACAGACGTTTGGTTGTTTTCATCATTATATGCAACTCGTGTTATGCCTTTTCAGCGCAGTATAGCGCCGGCAGTCTTAGGAGTGGTCCTAATACGTTAATACTCTTTACCGGTTACCCGACTACGGTAGCTTTCCCAGTTAAAAATCACCCACAGGCTGTTGCCAAGGCGCATACGGTCCATTACCCGCTCGCCCAGCAGTTTGTTCATTTCATCCATATTGCTGTTGGTCAACATACCGGTCGGGCGTTTTGAAGACGAGCGGCGATCGACGATCTGGTTGATGATCACCTTTTCATAGCGGGATTCGGTCTGCACGCCGATTTCGTCGATCACCAGCAAATCGACATTGCTGAGATCGTTGAGTAGCTGTTCTTCGCTGGTTTCACGGTTGCTGAAGGTATCTTTCATGGCTGACATAATGTCTGCAACGGTGATAATCAGCACCGATTTGCCGCGCAGCAGCAGTTCGTTGCAGATAGCGGCGGCCAGATGGTTTTTGCCGGTGCCGGGCTTGCCAGAGAAAATAAAGCTGGCGATGTTGCCGTCAAACTCTTCAACGTACTGGCGAGCTTTGCTCAGGGCGTTCATCTGACCTTCGCATTCCACCCGATAGTTATCGAACGAACAGTTCTGATGCAGTGGACGAATACCGGAACGGTTGAATGTGCGCTGCATTTTCATGGCTCGGTTTTCACGGGCCAGCGCTGCGGCGCGAATTTCACCTTGCTCTTTTTGCCATGCCAGCAGCTCCTCGCCCGTTTTAAAGGCTGGCTCGACATTAGCCGGCATCATTTTTTGCAGACGTTTCATCAGGTCGCCAACGTTTTTCATCGTTATCCTCTAAAACCCGGTGGAATATGGTTGTCAGGCTCGCTGACACTGTTCACATCGCGCTTCGGCATTCCGCCATTGCTGGCCCGGCCAATCTGGATGCTGCGTGCCAGTTTTTGCTGCCACTGAATATGGTGAAAGACTTTGCCTTCGGCCTGCCAGTAGGCGACAAATGAGGCCAGTTCCTCGGCGGTGACCGGTTCTCTTAACGCCACGCCCCACAGGGCGGCCTGGCGCTGAAAGTCGGCATCGGGCTGCCAGTCAGCGTACATCGCAAATTTCCCCATTGGCACGACAACAGGAGCGGTTTGCGGCTCTTCATAAAATTGTGCATCCAGCGTCACATCGCTTCCCGGGCGTGACAGTTTCTCTTCAAGCGCCAACAACTCGGCCAGTCGTGCAGGCGTCACCGCGTAAAATGCTGGCGCGTTATTGGCGAATACGGCTACGGCACCGCCCGCAGACCTGGCCAGCACCGTATGGTGATCGTGTAGTAAGGCGTCAATGCTAGTGACGTCCGGCGTCAAAATTTTGCTGGGCATAATGTTTCTCAATACTGAACAACAACCGAGAAGGGGACTGCTTTTATAGTAACACAGAGAAGAAGGAGAGCAGCAGATGAGGGGGCGATTCCCCTCTCTGTGAGGAGCTAACAAAGCGTGCCGCTAAACGCGCGGGCGTTTGCGATACAGCCATAATCCCGGTACGGATAGCCCGATGGAGAGCGCTCCGACAATCGATGAGGCTTTCAGGAAATTGGTCAACAGCGTGATCATCAGCGCTTCGCTGTAACCAAAATGGCCGATTTTTACCGCCGAGATCATGGCGGTATAGGCCGAGATCCCAGGGAACATGGGGATTACTGCCGCAACGGTGAAGACTTTCGGATGCGCCAGATACCAGCGTGACCACTGGATCCCAATGCAGCCCACCAGTAGCGACGCCATAAAGGTTGACCATTCGATATTAAATCCTGCGCTCATCATCACCATTCGTGAACCGTGGCCGAGTGCGCCGAGTAACGCGCACCAGGGGAGCGCCCGATGTGGTACGTTAAATACCATGGCAAAACCAAGCGCAGGTATTGCCGACAGGATCATGTCCTGCATTAGCGCCAAAATGAAATCGATCACGCCCATCCGCGAAGCCCCCATAAGGTCATCGACATGACTACGCCAATGCAGGTCGCCAGCGTCAGCAGACTGGCAATAGCCCAGCGAGCGAGCCCAGTATTAATGTGTCCCTTAAACATATCTGCGACGGAGTTGATCAACGGAAAACCCGGAACAAGCAGCAGCACGCTGGCGGCCATGGCGATGGTTGGAGTGTGGTTAAACGTCGGCAACGTTAGCAGCAGACCAGAAATCGAGGTTGCCACAAACGCAGTAATGCAGAAGTTGATTTGCGGGTGCAAATGCCGGGACGCCAGAATCTGGCGAATATACATTGCCACCATACTGGCGAAAAAGGTGATCACCGCGCCATCCCATCCGCCATTATTGAGTTTACAAAAGCAGGCGCAGGACAAGCCGACCATAAAGGCGACCAACCATCTTGGATAGCGCAGCGGCTTAATCTGGCTAAAGCGTTTCTCAACGCCTTTAACATCCAGCAGTTTGTGTTCCGCCAGAATAACGATGTGCTGCACCTCCGTCACGACGTGCATGTTAATTCCGCGATCCTGATTTTTTCGCGTTGAAGTCAGGCACTGCCCGTCTTTAATGGTGGTCAGGACGATGGCGTTAGAGGAGATAGCGCTTTCTACGCTATCCATGCCAAGCGCTAGCCCGAGGCGGGTGGATAGCTCGTCAACCAGCGCACTTTCTGCCCCATGCTGAAGTAAAAAAAGACCGCATTGAATACATAACCGTGTAACCGTTCGCTGTGACGACTGCTCTGTTTGCATGACTCGCTCTGACTGAAAAGGATCTCTTTGCGTGGCGGATGTCTTCTTTTTATCATGAAGCATGATCCTGTTGGCTCTGGCTAAGATCAATCTTTGCGTCGAAAAAAGATGCAGATCGTACGTCTGATGCGTTTGCACACCTCACTTGCTTATCAATAAAGACAGCGCTTATGAAAATGTAATGTTATTTATCAGGATGGAAAATACGTAAGCAACGCTAACGATCTATTGTAGTTCTTTTAATTGTACAAAGAGTGTATTCATGAGTAATTATTGGCATGATGGTTCAATAGTTTGATGCTACTGGGATTGTAGCGGTATAACTTTGTTTATAAATAAAAGCCAAGGATAAACAATTCACCTCGTCTATTGTTTAGGGTTTCCTGTTAATTAATACTTTTAATTTATCAGGGGATTTTTAATAAGTGCGAATACGGACTGGTGAGTGTGGAGGAGATATGTTGCCAGGACGCTGCAAAAACGCAATTATTATTAGTAAATTACCGATCGTACAAACCGGACTTAAAGGTGTAATGCAGGGGCAGTTCGCTGATTATGAACTTGCCTACTGCCGCTCCGTCGAAGAATTGACGTTGCTGCAGCTGCGTTGTGCCGATTTGGTGATTGCTGATTTATCCGGAGACTGTAATCATCCACGTTCAGTCTGCGAACAGTATTATTCTTTATTATCTCAATACCGCGATATTCACTGGGTATTTCTCGTTTCTCGTGTTTTTTATCCGCTGGCCATTGAATTGCTGATGTGCCCTGTCAGTTCGCTGTTATCTGATGCCGAGACGATTGAAAGTTTGGTGAATGTTATTCACGCAGGAAATAGCCGTGCCGAGAGAATTAGCAAGTCGCTGCTTTCTCCGCCCGTGATGCCAGAATTAGCAGACCATAGCGCCCGCTCAATTGTACTTACCCTCTCGGAGAGGAAAGTGCTGAGACTCCTGGGAAAAGGTTGGGGAATTAATCAGATTGCGACATTGCTGAAGAAAAGCAATAAAACGATTAGCGCCCAAAAGAACAGTGCTATGCGCCGCTTGTCGATACATAGCAATGCAGAAATGTACGCCTGGATAAACAGTTCTCAAGGATCGCGAGAATTGAATTTACCTTCAGTTTATGGAGAAACCACGGAATGGAAAGCCGAAGCATCAAAAGAAACGTTGCGCTGGTAGAGAAGTGCGCGATGAGTAGCGTCGGTATTAAGAGCCTGTTTAATACCATGCCGGATAATCAATACGAACTTCATATCTTTTCGAGCCAGCCTGCATTTAGTCAGGTGATGTTAAAAACGTCGTTTTCGGCGGTTATTTTCTCTCTCTCTGCAATCAGAACCGATCGCAGGGCTGGGTTAGCTTATCTGACGGAACTGGCTGTAAATTTTCCGCGTATTCGCCGGGTGGTGATTGCTGATGATGACGCTGAAGCGCGATTAATCGGCTCTTTGTCGCCGTTGCCGTTAGATGGCGTTGTGAGCAAATCTTCTTCATTAACGGTACTGCAGGACGCGTTATTTACGGTATTGAACGGCCCCAACCGGGGAACCGAAGGTTCTAAAAACCATTGGTATATCAATCAAAGCCGTATGCTCAGTCCAACAGAACGAGAAATACTGCGCTTTATGTCGAATGGCTATTCAATGCCGCAGATCGCTGCTCAGTTAGAGCGGAATATTAAAACCATTCGGGCACATAAATTTAATGTGATGTCCAAGCTAGGCGTGAGCTCAGATGCCGGACTGCTGGATGCTGCAGATATCCTGCTGTACCTGCGTGCAGGTGAACCTGCACCTTTTCTACAGGCGGCTTCTTAGCGGATAATGTTAGATCGTTTCGTGCCGGGTTTCGTTATCGGCACGGAACGTGAATCATCACTGACACACATCCACCCAGGTGGCGGAAGTCAGCTCAGCCATCCTTTCTGGCGTGATACGAACGGCGCTGTGGATGGCGCCTGCGGCGGGAAGCACTTCAGCGTAATGCTTCAACGAAACATCGCAGTACACCGAAATCGGCGTTTCCAGTCCGAAAGGGCAAACGCCGCCAACGGGATGGCCCGTCGCGTTCACTACTTCATCGCTACTCAACATACGGGCTTTGGCACCGAAAGTGCTCTTTAGCTTTTTGTTATCCAGTCGGGCATCACCTTTGGCGACGACCAGAATAATGTCGTTCTTGACCTTCAGCGAAAGCGTTTTCGCGATCTGGCCAGGTTCGACGTTATGGGCTTTCGCTGCCAGATCGACGGTAGCTGTGCTCTGATCTAATTCGATAATCTCAATATCTGGTGCATATTGCGCTAAAAATTGGCGTACAGATTGCAAACTCATTCTTCTCTCCAAATCGCCTACAGGCAGCTCCATCCAGCAGAAAACCGCATGGCGTAATTTGTCATAGGGGCAAGCTCGCTGTAAATATTTTAATGTAACAACATGGCAACATTGGCAGTTTTTCGATCGTCTTCACAATCAAAGAAACCGGTTACAGTAACCGGTTGCAGAATGCTCAAATGGCGATTAATACTGAAGTTGTCACTTCCTCTGTATTACATAATAAGAGCCATCTATGAAACTGAACTCAAAATGCAGTAGCGCTGGCGTTCCTCCCGGCACGGTTGCGAAAAGTAGTAATGGGCTTTACGTGGCGGTGTTGATACCAGCACGGTTGCAGGGTTTTGCACAACGGGAGAACGGCTATGTCTACTAATCATGCTGTGTTTAATGTGATTTTCCGCTTCGTTGAAAATTACGTCAGCCCTGTTGCCGGGCGCATCTCTTCACAACGTCATGTGATGGCTATCCGTGATGGGTTTATTTCGGCGATGCCCTTTATGATCGTAGGCTCGTTTCTGCTGGTTTTCGCCTATCCACCTTTTTCTCCGGATACCACTTGGGGGTTTGCACGTGCGTGGCTGGATATGGCGAAACAGTTTGAAGGCCAAATCCTCACACCGTTTGATATGACGATGGGGATCATGTCAGTCTACATATGTGCGGCTATCGCTTATAACCTGGGCAAGCACTATGTGAAGTCGCATCAGCTAGATCCCTTCATGTGCGCGATGCTATCGATCATGGCTTTTTTGCTGATTGCTGCACCGAAAACCAAAGGCACGATGCCGGTTGATAGCCTTGGCGGTACGGGGATTTTCACTGCCATCCTGGTGGCTATTTACTGCGTTGAAATGATGCGCTTCCTGAAGGCGCACAACATCGGCATTCGTTTACCCGATCAGGTGCCGCCGATGATCAAAAACTCCTTCGATCTGCTGATCCCTGTGCTGGTGGTGGTACTGACGCTGTACCCGCTGAGTCTGGTGATTCAGTCGCAGTTTGACATGCTGATCCCGCAGGCCATCATGGCCATCTTTAAACCACTGGTGTCTGCAGCGGATTCTCTGCCAGCGATACTGCTGGCGGTGCTGATCGGCCATCTGCTGTGGTTTGCGGGTATTCATGGCGCGGCAATTGTGTCGGGAATGCTGCAAATGTTCTGGCTCACCAATCTCGGGATGAACCAGTCGGCGCTGGCGCAGGGCGCGCCTTTACCGCATATCTTTATGGAAGCGTTCTGGACGTTCTTTATTGTGGTTGGAGGTTCCGGCGCGACGATGGGGCTGGTGATTTGCTATCTGCGTAGCCGCTCGGCCCATCTGCGATCGATCGGGCGTTTGAGCGTTGTCCCGAGCATTTTTAATATTAACGAACCGGTGATTTTCGGTACGCCGATTGTCATGAACCCAGTGTTCTTTATTCCCTTCCTGCTGGCCCCTATGGTGAACGCAGTGCTGGCCTGGGCGGCGATGAAGCTGGATTTAATTGGGCGGGTGATTTCAGTGGTTCCCTGGACGGCCCCGGCACCGGTTGGCGCGGCATGGGCGTTAGGCTGGGATTATCGTGCGGCCATTCTGGTTGTCCTGCTGGCACTGGTGTCTGCCGTCATCTACTTCCCATTCTTTAAGGTTTACGAAAAGCAGCTATTAGCGCAGGAAAAAGAAGAAGCACAGCGTATAGAAGAAGAAAATCAGCAGGTTGCATAACTGACGGGCGAGGGGCTACGGCTCCTCGCTTACTTCAGCGTGCAGTCACCGCATTGCTGGACATCGGGCAGGCGATAGCGCTGGCAGCAGGTTCTGCGCACTAACAGTCCCTCGCGCGGAACAACGGTACGCCACAGGGGATTATCCTGACCGCAGGAGAGTTGCTTATCAAAAAAACAGGTCTGGCGCAGTGTGGTCAGCAGTTCTTCACCTAATAACGGCTTCATTTCCGTTAAATACCAGTGAATTAAATATCCGGTGTTGCTCCAGATAAGCTTCGCATTGATCTCGCCTGTCGCTTCCAGCGCCTGCACAACCGGCGTCAGTGCCGAGAGAATCAGTGTTTCCATGCGTTGCTGAGGAGACTGGGCCGTGACCTGGTGATCCTGATGCACGTCGATCCAGAAGCAGGCAGCACGGCCTGTTTCGTGGAATTCTACGTGCATGTGTTCAGGAGAGACGTCGATGGCCTCTTTTTGCGTCAGCAGGGCCACCATGAGCGGAGGCATCATCAGGCCGATATACCACTGCGCCCAGAGAGAAATCAGCGGCTTATTTTCGCGTGGCAGCGTGGGCTGATTGCGATAAATATGGTCTGAATAGACAGCCAGCAATGAACTTAGCGTCGTTGATTGCGTCCATTCATGTAGCGTCATCGCACCTGGCACGGGCGTTTCGTCAAGACGAATGAAGTCCAGCAGGTGCTCACGGGTGTTGGCTATCGTTGCGCGTACGGCAGCAGCCAGCGAGGGCATCTTTGCAGGCAGAGGGCTACGCCAGATGACATCTTCAACGATCGGTGCGGAACGATAAGCCATGTCGATATAAGGATGTTAATCTTAATGATAATGATTGCTAATCCTATAATTGACATTGAGCGATGGCAAGATCTTTGTCGCCATCCCGGGCCACACCGCACAGATAGCTCAGGCAGAAGGGCAGTTTACCCGCAGGTCATCGCTGACCAGCGTACTGTTGCGCCCAAGGCTCTTGGCCTCATAAAGGGCTTTATCCGCTCGGGCAATAGCGGCATCAATATCCTGCTCGACCAGAGGCGCAATACCAATACTCACGGTTACGTTGGTTGCCACGCTCTCGTTAAACATGTGAGGAATTTTAAGGTCGTACACCTTCTGGCGAATACGTTCGGCGGCAGCCTGGGCCTGCTGGGGATCGACCGCGGTCAGCAAAACCATAAACTCTTCCCCACCAAAGCGCGCCACCACGTCCCGGGAGCGCACGGAGTCACGAATCGCGGCAGAGACGCGGATCAGCGCCTGATCTCCCATCATATGACCGTAGTGATCGTTATAGGCTTTGAAATGGTCGATATCCAGCAGCAAGACGTAGTGCTTCGCGTTGCTCAAGGCCAACAGCGTATCGAGTCGGTGTTGCAGCCCCCGACGATTGTACAAACCGGTTAGCGGGTCGAGCATGCTGAGCCCGTTCAGGGTCTCCCGTTCTTCCAGCAGTTTGTACATTAGCTGCTGGGCGAAGCCATCGTAGCGTTTTTGTATCACATGCTGGATGGCGATCCCGGCCATGGGCAGCGCCATAAAATAGATAATTCGCAAACCATGCTCGCTGCCATTCAGCCATAAACAGACGGCGACGGAAGGCAATGAGTGAAGCGTAAACGCGATGATATTATTGGCAAAAGCGATAGAACCAATAAACAGCACGCTGAGAAGCGCGATTAATAGAAAATAATAATCATTATGACCCAGAGCGTTATATTTCAGGAAAATATGTAATGCCCATAGCAAACCAAAAACGATTGAAATAAAAGGAAGATTAATTCTTTTATCCACATATTTCCTATGCCATGCCAGCAACAATGTACTCATCACGAGAATCAGCAACGCCGGTACTGACAACGCTTTGACGGCAAACAGGGGAAAAAAAAGCGTAAACAGTGCGGAGACTGCGTTGAGCAGCAGAAACAATCGTAAAGAGAGTTGGTATTTTTTGGTGCGCAGAGCTCGCCAGGATTGTACTGTCATAGGTAAATATTGTTAGTTATCTGCAATGTACGAAGGTGTGTTGGTAAATAAAACAAATAACGAACGGGGTATCATTCGCAGAGGTTTTTATTGTTTTTAGTTGAAAAGCTAACCGGCGAGCAATTTATCACCTTAAATTATTCATGTCATCAATCGTTAAGTAAAACTCATATAATTGATAGTGCCACCCAGCTGACAAATGAGAAAATTTATCATATGATATTAGTTATCATTATCAGTGTCATAGGTGGTACCATGTTGCAACGTACGCTGGGCAGTGGATGGGGTGTTCTGCTGCCGGGAATACTGATTGCCGGGATGGCATTTAGCGACCTGTCGATCTACGTATGGAAGGCGATGATTGTATTAGGATTACTGTTGACTTCACTCATGCTGTACCACAAGCGTTTGCGGCATTTTGTCCTGTTGCCTTCATGTGCGGCGCTGATCGGCGGCATTGTTCTGGTGATGATGAACGGGAATCAGGGATGAACAAAACAGGGAAGAAAATCGAGAGGGAAATAAGATAATTGGTGCGAGGGGGGGGACTCGAACCCCCACATCCTAAGGACACTAACACCTGAAGCTAGCGCGTCTACCAATTCCGCCACCTTCGCACAGTCATCTTATTTTTTGATATCGCCTCGTTGGTGCGAGGGGGGGGACTCGAACCCCCACATCCTAAGGACACTAACACCTGAAGCTAGCGCGTCTACCAATTCCGCCACCTTCGCCCAGTGCGAGCAATATCAACGTGGATTATGGTGCGAGGGGGGGGACTTGAACCCCCACGTCCGAAAGGACACTAACACCTGAAGCTAGCGCGTCTACCAATTCCGCCACCTTCGCATACCATCGACACTCAAAAAAGTATCGTTACCACGGAGGCGCATTCTAGTGGTTTTCAACTTTTCGTCAATAGTTAATTGCCCAGGACGCGCTTAATTGATGTAAAAATGGGCGCTAAACGCAGGCCGTGTAAACGAAGTGCCACCCCGCATTTAGCAAACCCTGCCGGATGGCGGTGCAGGCACCTTATCCGGCATGGGATGGCCGTTCTACTTCTTCGCCTGACGCGTCATGATGGTGCGATAGACCTTGAAGCGACCGGTCTGCGCGATAACTTCGTGGAAGCCAAACACTTCATCCAGTACCTTCGGATAAGGCAGGAAGGCGTTCGCCACGATACGCAGTTCACCGCCGCTGTTGAGGTGGCGCACTGCACCACGAATCAGCGTTTGCGCGGCATCGAGGCTGGTCTGCATCCCGTCGTGGAACGGTGGGTTGGAGATGATCATATCAAAGCGACCCGTCACGTCAGAAAAGACGTTACTGGCGATTACGTCTCCTTCAATACCGTTGGCAGCAAGCGTTGCGCGGCTGGCTTCAACGGCGGCGGCACTAACATCGCACAGGGTTAAGCGCACTTTTGGCGAGTGGCTGGCTAAGGCGACGGAGAGTACACCTGCACCGCAGCCGACATCCAAAACTTTGCCTTTGGTGTGCGGCGTCAGCGTGGAGAGCAGCAGTTGGCTGCCAACATCGAGGCCGTCACGGCTGAATACGCCCGGCAGCGTTTTGATGGTCAGATTTTCGGTCTGGTATTCATCCCAGTATTTTTCTGCATCAAAGACCGGCTGTTTTTCCAGACGACCATGGTACAGGCCACAGCGACGCGCGCTGTCGACTTTGTTCAGCGGTGCGTATTCGGCCAGCATCTGCTCTGCGCTACGAACGCCGCTGCGGTTCTCACCAACAACAAAAATATCGGTGCCCACCGGTAACAGCGACAGAGTGTTCATCAACTGGAACTGGGCTTCCGGCTTATTCTTCGGCCAGTAGTAGATTAGCGTATCACTATCGGCAACGTCATCGGCTTGGGCAACGAGGCTAAAGCGAACGTTGTCGCCCATCTGGCGGTTAAGCACCTGCCAGTGGTGAAGCTGCTGAGTGTGCGCACGGCTGGCGGCGCATTCAAAATGGGCAGGCAGGTCATCCTGCAAATCACCGGCAAACAGAATACGGCTTTGTTCGAAATCATCACTGTGGCGCAGCAAGACTTCACTTGCCGGGGTAAAAGCAGACATGGAGTGCTCCTTAAATTGTACAGCGGGGGATTATAGTTGTTTGATGGCACGGATTCGACAAATTTGCTATATTTGCGCCCCTGATAGACAGGAGTGTTTCGCTATGACATCCCGACGAGACTGGCAGTTACAGCAACTGGGCATTACGCAGTGGTCATTGCGTCGTCCCGGCGCATTGCAGGGCGAGATCGCGATTTCAATTCCTGCGCACGTCCGTTTGGTGATGGTTGCTGCACAATTACCCGCACTAACCGAACCGTTGATGAGCGATATTTTACGCGCATTAACCGTCAGCCCGGATCAGGTTTTACAACTGACGCCTGACCGTGTCGCCATGCTGCCGCAGGGCAGTCGCTGTAATAGCTGGCGGCTGGGAACCGAAGAGCCGCTGCTGCTGGAGGGCGCTCAGGTCGAGAGTCCTGCGTTTAATGAATTACGGGAAAACCCCGCGGCCCGCGCCGCGTTATGGCAACAAATCTGCGCATATGAACACGATTTCTTCCCTCGAACCGACTGATTTACCTGCAGCATTTCAGATTGAAAAACGCGCCCACGCTTTTCCGTGGAGTGAAAAAACATTTGCCAGCAACCAGGGCGATCGCTACCTCAATTTTCAGTTGAGGGTTGACGACGTAATGGCCGCCTTTGCGATTACACAGGTCGTGCTGGATGAAGCTACGCTGTTCAATATTGCCGTCGATCCTGACTTTCAGCGCCGGGGCTTGGGGCGTGAGCTACTGGAATACCTGATCGATGAGCTGGAAAAGCGTGGCATTTTGACACTGTGGCTTGAAGTACGCGCCTCAAATGCTGCCGCTATCGCGCTGTACGAAAGCCTGGGCTTTAACGAGGCGACGATCCGGCGCAATTACTATCCGACGGCCGATGGTCATGAAGACGCCATTATAATGGCATTGCCAATCAGCATGTAAGACAAGGTGTAATGATGAAGAAGTGGGACTGGATTTTCTTTGATGCCGACGAAACGCTGTTTACGTTTGACTCGTTTACCGGCTTACAGCGGATGTTTCTCGACTATAGCATTACCTTTACCGCTGAAGATTTTCAGGACTACCAGACCGTAAATAAACCGCTGTGGGTGGATTATCAAAACGGTGCGATAACCTCATTACAACTCCAGCACGCTCGTTTTCAGAGCTGGGCTGAACGCCTGAAGGTTGAGCCAGGCCAGCTTAATGACGCCTTTATCAATGCGATGGCGGAGATTTGCTCGCCGTTGCCAGGGGCGGTTTCTCTGCTCAATGCGATTCGTGATAAAACAAAAATCGGTATTATTACTAACGGCTTTACGGCGTTGCAGCAAATCCGCCTTGAGCGGACGGGGCTGCGCGACTATTTCGACCTGCTGGTGATTTCTGAGCAGGTTGGCGTGGCAAAACCCGATCCCCGTATTTTTGACCATGCGCTGGAGCAGGCGGGCAATCCTGAGCGTTCCCGCGTACTGATGGTGGGCGACACCGCAGAGTCCGATATTCTTGGCGGCATTAACGCCGGGCTATCCACCTGCTGGCTAAATACGCACCACCGCGAGCAGCCAGCGGGCATTCAGCCGACCTGGACTGTAGCGTCATTAAGTGAACTGGAGCGGCTCCTGTGTAAACACTGATTGCCTCCCCCCCGTTGATGGGTAAAATAGCCGCAATTTTTCGTATTCAACTTGCACGGCCTGTTGCCGTGCTTACCTAAGAAGATTTGACTATGACGTTGTCTCCTTATTTGCAAGAGGTGGCCAAACGCCGCACTTTTGCCATTATTTCTCACCCGGATGCCGGTAAAACGACAATTACTGAAAAGGTACTGTTATTCGGACAGGCGATTCAGACCGCCGGTACGGTAAAAGGCCGTGGCTCCAGCCAGCATGCGAAATCTGACTGGATGGAAATGGAAAAACAGCGTGGTATCTCCATTACCACCTCTGTGATGCAGTTTCCATATCATGACTGCCTGGTAAACCTGCTGGACACCCCAGGGCACGAAGACTTCTCTGAAGATACATACCGTACTCTGACGGCGGTGGACTGCTGCCTGATGGTCATCGACGCCGCAAAAGGTGTTGAAGACCGGACCCGTAAACTGATGGAAGTTACCCGCCTGCGTGATACCCCGATCCTGACCTTTATGAACAAACTCGACCGTGACATCCGCGATCCGATGGAGCTGCTGGATGAAGTCGAGAATGAACTGAAAATCGGCTGTGCGCCGATCACCTGGCCGATTGGCTGCGGTAAGTTGTTCAAAGGCGTCTATCACCTATATAAAGACGAAACTTACCTGTACCAGACGGGTAAAGGCCACACCATTCAGGAAGTGCGCATTGTTAAAGGTCTGAACAACCCGGAACTCGATGCCGCCGTGGGGGAAGACCTGGCGCAGCAGCTGCGCGACGAGCTGGAGCTGGTGCAGGGCGCGTCTAACGAGTTCGACCATGAGCTGTTCCTCGCGGGCGAAATCACCCCGGTATTCTTCGGTACCGCGCTCGGTAACTTCGGCGTTGATCATATGCTGGATGGCTTAGTGGAGTGGGCGCCTGCGCCGATGCCGCGTAAAACCGACACCCGCGTCGTTGAAGCCTCAGAAGAGAAGTTCACCGGCTTCGTGTTTAAAATTCAGGCCAACATGGACCCGAAACACCGTGACCGCGTGGCGTTTATGCGCGTGGTGTCCGGCAAGTACGAGAAAGGCATGAAAATGCGCCAGGTGCGCATTGGTAAAGACGTGGTTATCTCCGATGCGCTGACTTTTATGGCCGGTGACCGTTCTCACGTGGAAGAAGCGTATCCGGGCGATATTCTGGGTCTGCACAACCACGGCACTATCCAGATTGGCGATACCTTTACCCAAGGCGAAATGATGAAGTTCACCGGTATTCCGAACTTCGCGCCGGAGCTGTTCCGTCGTATTCGTCTGAAGGATCCGTTGAAGCAGAAACAGCTGCTGAAAGGGCTGGTTCAGCTGTCCGAAGAGGGCGCAGTGCAGGTTTTCCGTCCGATCGCTAATAACGATCTGATCGTGGGCGCTGTGGGTGTGCTGCAGTTCGACGTGGTGGTTTCACGCCTGAAGAGCGAATACAACGTTGAAGCGATTTATGAGTCGGTCAACGTAGCGACAGCACGCTGGGTAGAGTGTTCTGACGTGAAGAAATTCGAAGAATTCAAGCGTAAAAACGAAATTCAGCTGGCGCTGGATGGCGGCGATAACCTCACTTATATCGCGCCGACCATGGTTAACCTGAATCTCACCCAGGAACGTTACCCTGACGTTCAGTTCCGCAAAACGCGCGAACACTAATCGACCTTCAGGGCACGGTATCCGCCGTGCCCTACAACTTTTCCTGTCTTTTAAATCCCTTGCGGAATGTTCTTAAAACCTCTCGTTTTTCTTTTGTTTGCACGTTTTTTAGTCAATCTGGACTGCGATCACGAAATCCTGAACTATATTTAACAATGTGATGACATAAATGTCGGCGTTAAATGCTTTTTAGGCTGCCTGTTGCAGCTTCTATTGCTGATATTTATTCCACTTACAAGATTAGTTGCTGGCTCAAGCCGTTTGACGGCAGAGCGCAGCTTTTAGCAAACATACAGGAATACATCGATGACAATGACAGGACTTAAGATTTCTAAAACGCTGCTGGCCGTGATGCTGACCTCCGCTGTTGCAACGGGTTCTGCTTATGCAGAAAACTCCACGACGGATAAAACGCAATCCGGCGTCGAAAGTGCGGGGCAGAAAGTCGATAGCTCCATGAACAAAGTCGGTAATTTCATGGATGACAGCACCATCACTGCGAAAGTAAAAGCCGCGCTGGTGGATCACGATAGCATTAAGAGCACCGACATTTCCGTTAAAACCGACCAGAAGGTGGTGACGCTAAGCGGGTTTGTTGAAAGCCAGGCACAAGCCGAAGAGGCAGTTAAAGTCGCCAAAGGCGTTGAGGGTGTGACCTCCGTTAGCGACAAACTGCACGTACGTGATAGCAAAGACACTTCTGTAAAAGGCTATGCGGGCGATACGGCAATCACCAGTGAGGTAAAAGCTAAGCTGCTGGCCGATGATATTGTCCCTTCCCGAAAAGTGAAAGTTGAAACCACCGATGGCGTGGTACAGCTTTCAGGAACCGTTGAATCACAGGCTCAAAGCGATCGCGCTGAGAGCATCGCCAAAGCGATTGATGGCGTGAAAAGCGTCAAAAACGATCTTAAAACTCACTAATTAGACTTAATTCGTCCTCCCGACGTTTGTCGGGAGGCGTGTTGTGCACCACACTGAAAATATCGCCGATGGGCAGCCTGAGTGCTCATATCAAGCGGTGACATTAACTATGGTAAAGGAGAAGCGCATGTTTCGATGGGGCATCATATTTCTGGTTATCGCGTTAATTGCCGCTGCACTGGGTTTTGGTGGACTGGCGGGTACCGCTGCTGGCGCAGCGAAAATTGTTTTTGTGGTGGGGATCATTCTGTTTCTGGTCAGCCTGTTTACAGGTCGTAAACGGCCCTAGCGACATCCCCTTTATTCTTCAAGTTAAAGGTGCGCTGGCTACGCGTGCTCGCCCGTATCACTTACCAGAGTAAGCAGATCGGGATTCACGCCCTTGCCGCCTTCTTGTGGCTCGAATTATTTTGGGGATTAACCGTAAAGATAACTTGCTACTAAGCCAGTCCATCGGACTGGCTTTTACGGTTTTAGCATCAGGCAATTTGCGTTACTTTGTTGTTCTATTACAAAAACAACAGGAAGGCAGAGGTGGGGCAGAGAATACCCGTCACGCTCGGTAATATTGCGCCGTTATCGTTACGTCCGTTTCAACCAGGCAGTATGGCGCTGGTGTGTGAGGGCGGTGGACAAAGAGGCATCTTCACCGCTGGCGTATTGGATGAATTCATGCGCGCACAGTTCAATCCTTTTGATCTCTTCTACGGGACCTCCGCTGGTGCGCAAAACCTTTCAGCCTATCTTTGTAACCAGCCGGGTTACGGTCGTAAAGTCATCATGCGTTACACTACCCGACGTGAATTTTTTGACCCGGTGCGCTTTGTGCGCGGGGGAAATTTAATCGATCTCGATTGGCTGGTGGATTCGACCGCGTCCCAGATGCCGCTGGCGATGGATAACGCCGAGCGCCTGTTTGCCGCAGGGAAATCGTTTTATATGTGCGCCTGTCGGGGCGATGACTACACGCCTGGCTATTTTTCGCCGAACCGGCAAAACTGGCTCGATCTTATTCGTGCCTCCAGCGCGATTCCAGGGTTCTACCGCGCCGGGGTTGCGCTGGATGGTGTGAATTATCTCGATGGGGGAGTCAGCGACGCCATTCCCGTGCAGGAAGCGGCGAAGCAGGGGGCAAAAACGCTGGTGGTTATCCGCACCGTGCCTTCGCAAATGTATTACACCCCGCAGTGGTTCAAGCGTATGGAACGCTGGCTGGGCGAAAGCAGCCTGCAACCGCTGCTGAATCTGGTCCAGCACCATGAAGCCAGCTATCGCGCGATTCAGAGTTTTATTGAGAAACCGCCGGGCAAGCTGCGTATCTTTGAGATCTACCCGCCCAAACCGCTCCATAGCATGGCATTAGGAAGCCGTATTCCGGCGCTGCGGGAAGATTACAAGACCGGACGCCTGTGTGGTCGTTACTTCCTGGCAACCGTCGGTAAGCTGCTGGCGAAAAATGCGCCGCTGCCTCGTCAGACGCCGAAGATTGTGGTGCCGGGACCGGTCGTGGTTCCACCTGCGCCGGTGGCTAACGACGCTCACGCCCCCGTGGTGACCAATGCGCCTCAGGCTAACGACACGACGTTTAATAATGAGGATTTGGCGTGAGTTATCGTTTTATTGATACGCATTGTCACTTTGATTTTCCGCCGTTTACGGGCGATGAATCTGCCAGTATTCAGGGCGCGACTGACGTCGGCGTGCAAAGCATTATCGTTCCGGCCACCCAGGCGGCAAATTTTTCCCGTGTACTGGCGTTAGCGGAAAATTACCCTCCATTGTTTGCCGCCCTGGGGCTGCACCCCATTGTTATTGAGCAACATAGCGATGACTGCCTGGAGCAGTTGCAGCAGGCGCTGGATAAGCGTCCGCAAAAGCTGGTGGCGGTAGGTGAGATTGGGCTGGATCTTTATCGGGACGATCCGCAATTCGATAAGCAAGAGCGGCTGCTGGAAGCGCAGCTTAAGCTGGCGAAGCGTTACGAACTGCCGGTGATCCTGCATTCGCGGCGCACTCATGACAAGCTGGCGATGCACCTGAAACGCCATGCTTTACCGCGAACCGGCGTGGTGCATGGATTTTCCGGGAGCGTGCAGCAGGCCGAACGTTTTGTGCAACTGGGCTACAAAATTGGCGTGGGCGGCACCATTACCTATCCGCGCGCCAGTAAAACCCGCGAGGTAATGGCGCAACTGCCGCTGGACTCACTGCTGCTGGAAACTGACGCGCCGGATATGCCGCTCAACGGCTTTCAGGGACAGCCGAATCGCCCGGAGCAGGTGGTCAGAGTCTTTGATGTCCTCTGCGAGCTGCGCCCGGAACCTGCGGATGTTATCGCTGATGCGCTGTATCGCAATACGACGGCGTTATTTGATTTTTAATTGCCGGACGACGGATGCGTCGCATCCGGCAATCACAGGTACAGCGCCGGGAAGATCAAATTATCCACCCCGCGCTCGCGCAATCTTTGCGCCAGTTGCTCCACATCCTCAGGCGTGGCGCTCGGCCAGTCCTTCGCTTCGCCGTACACCCCGTGCGCATGAAAGGCATTTAGCCGCACTGGTACATCACCTGAACGTTTGATAAACGCCGCCAGTGCATCGATATGCTGTAGATAATCCACGTGGCCAGGAATAACCAGCAGGCGCAGTTCCGCAAGTTTTCCCTGCCCGGACAAAAAGGTAATGCTTTGTTTAATCAGCGTGTTATCGCGGCCAGTCAACTGTCGATGACACGCGCTATCCCAGGCTTTTAAATCGAGCATTACGCCGTCGCATACCGGCAGTAGTTTTTGCCAGCCGGTTTCGCTCAGCATGCCGTTGCTGTCTACCATGCAGGTCAGGTGTTGCAGCTGCGGATCGGTTTTGATCGCGTTAAACAGCGCCACGATAAACGGCAACTGGGTGGTCGCTTCGCCGCCGCTGACCGTAATTCCTTCAATAAACAGCACCGCCTTGCGAATATGCTGCAGCACTTCATCAACGCTCAGGGTTTGCGCCATCGGCGTGGCCTGCTGTGGGCACATGTGCAGGCAGGTATCGCACTGCTGACATACGTCGGATTGCCATCTCACTTTCCCCGCACTCAGGCTCAGCGCCTCATGCGGGCAATGCAGGACACATTCCCCGCAGTCGTTGCAGCGTCCCATCGTCCACGGATTGTGGCAATTTTTACAGCGCAGGTTACATCCTTGCAGAAACAGAGCCAGGCGACTGCCCGGCCCGTCGACGCAGGAGAAAGGAATGATCTTACTTACTGAAGCGCATCTGCTGTTCATGGCTAATCACGCGAGGTTGTCGTTCCAGAATGCGGGTATTGCGCGCGGCTTCTTCGCCCAGCCAAGTGGTGTTGGTGCGTGAACCTTCGGCGCGATATTTTTCCAGATCCGACAGGCGTACCATATAGCCGGTGACGCGGACCAGATCGTTACCACTCACGTTGGCGGTAAACTCACGCATCCCAGCTTTAAACGCCCCGAGGCACAATTGCACCAACGCCTGAGGATTGCGCTTGATGGTTTCATCCAGCGTGAGAATGTCGCTGATTCCCGCGTGATAATACGCATGATGCGGCGCGACGGTTTGCAGGTGAGTGATCGGATCCGGCTCATCGCCATAGGGCAGACGCGCGCCCGGCGTGGTGCCGATGTCTGAACTGATCCCTGACTGTGCGTGCAGCATTGCGCGCTGCTTCCAGCCAAATTTCACCGGGGTACTTTCTACAAACTCCGCCAGTTGGGCGCTGATGCGATACCCTAGCTGATTGGCGACCTCATCTTTTCCGTAGCGAGCATTCTGCCCCGCCTTATCGCACAGCAGATTCACCGCCTCCGCCAGGCCATACATGCCGAACATAGGGACAAAACGTTCGGGATCAATCAACCCTTCCTGCACCAGGAAGCTATTCTCAAAGAAATGTGATTTTTCATAGAGGAATTCACATCGTGAATCAATGATGGCGATTTGCTGCTGGCAATAGTGCGGTAGGGTGCGCGTAAAGAAGTCATCGACAGAGGTGCTGCGCTCTGCGATGGCTTTAAGATTGAGCCTGACCAGCGTGCTTCCACCCCCGGCGAGCGGCAACGAGTTGTAACAGCTGACGACGCCATACTGACCTTTTGTGAAAATTTTATCATTTTCGGGGCCGTTGGAAATGTGCGGCTTACTGCACTCGCAGATATTTTGCGCCACGTTGAGCAGCAGGTCGTCAGGTGTAATTTGCGGATCATAAATGAACGTCAGATTAGGCGAAGCCTGCTTTAACTCTGCGTCTGCGCGTAAAATTGCACGGGTGACAGGCGTATCTGCGGGGCCGATATTGGCATGCATAAATGCGTCTGGCAGGGTTCTGTCGAGATAACGCCAGAAACGTTTTATTCGAATATCGATCTCATCTTGTGTTAGAATTCTAACATATGGTTGCAGCAGAACGTCGAGCTGGCCGAGATAGACCGGCATCGAGGTGACTGACGGAACGTGGTGATACAGGATGGTGAGTAAGGATAACGCGTCATCAAGATCCCTGGCTCCTTCCAGTTCCAGCCATGAGGAACCGTTGGCCAGAAAACGCGCGTAGTCGGGTAAAACATAGCGCGGTTTGAACGGGGCATGACCTTCATACATATCGCAGATCACCCCGTCATCCAGCGCCTGGCGAGCCTCAGCAGGTAGTTGCGGGTAAGGCAGCGCGTTTTCAGCCTCCAGCGCCAGGAAGTGGCGTTTCTGCTCAGGGCTGAGCACCGGACTGGTCACGATTTGTTGGCAACGCTGTTGCAGCGCGAGTTCGCTTGAAGTGGGCATCGTTGATTCCTTTTTATCCCGAAGGTGTAACGCCATTGTAGAAAGCAACGCCGCCACAACCTTTGATCCGGATGCGCCTGATGCCACCGCATCCCTTCTTGAAAGGTAATTTATTTGAAGTAGATCTCATTAGAGTAATGCAAATCTGTATGTGGTTTTCATTAACTGTGATGTATATCGAAGTGTAATAGCGAGCGGATGTTAGAATACTAACAAACTCGCAAGGTGAAATTTTATACGGCGATGCCGTTGGAGAATGTTATGACCGATTTAACAGCAAGCAGCCTGCGTGCACTGAAACTGATGGACCTGACCACTCTGAATGACGACGACACCAATGAAAAAGTGATCGCGCTGTGTCATCAGGCGAAGACCCCGGTAGGCAACACTGCCGCTATTTGCATCTATCCGCGTTTCATCCCTATCGCGCGTAAGACGCTGAAAGAGCAAGGTACTCCGGACATCCGTATTGCAACCGTGACCAACTTCCCGCACGGCAACGACGACATCGAGATTGCGCTGGCTGAAACCCGCGCGGCGATTGCCTACGGCGCGGATGAAGTTGACGTGGTGTTCCCTTACCGTGCCCTGATCGCCGGTAACGAGCAGGTTGGTTTTGATCTGGTTAAAGCATGTAAAGATGCGTGTGCGGCGGCAAACGTGCTGCTGAAAGTGATCATCGAAACCGGTGAGCTGAAAGAAGAGAGTCTTATCCGTAAAGCGTCTGAAATCTCCATCAAAGCGGGTGCTGATTTCATCAAAACCTCTACCGGTAAAGTGCCGGTAAATGCGACGCCGGAAAGCGCACGCATCATGATGGAAGTGATCCGCGACATGGGCGTTTCTAAAACTGTAGGTTTCAAACCGGCAGGCGGCGTGCGTACCGCAGAAGATGCACAGCAGTTCCTGGCGATTGCTGACGAACTGTTTGGCGCTGACTGGGCCGATTCCCGTCACTATCGTTTTGGCGCATCCAGCCTGCTGGCGAGCCTGCTGAAAGCGCTGGGTCACGGCGATGGTAAGAGCGCAAGCAGCTACTAATTACTCGTCATACTGCAAGCCGCAGGTGCGTTAGCTGCACTCCCTCACCCCAGTCACTTACTGTAGTAAGCGCCTGGGGATGAGCTTCCTTGCCGCTTCCTGCGACTCGAATTGTTTAGAGTAATCATTCATTGCAGTGGGTTTTCCGCTGCACATAACCTGATTTATCGGGGGTTACCATGTTTCTCGCACAAGAAATTATTCGTAAAAAACGTGATGGTCATGCTCTGAGCGATGAAGAGATTCGTTTCTTTATCAATGGGATTCGCGACAACACCATCTCTGAAGGGCAAATCGCCGCCCTGGCGATGACCATTTTCTTCCACGATATGACAATGCCTGAGCGTGTTTCGCTGACCATGGCAATGCGTGATTCAGGAACCGTGCTGGACTGGAAAAGCCTGCAACTGAACGGCCCGATTGTGGATAAACACTCTACCGGCGGCGTGGGTGACGTAACGTCACTGATGTTAGGCCCGATGGTCGCTGCATGTGGCGGCTATATTCCGATGATCTCCGGACGTGGTCTGGGGCATACCGGCGGTACGCTCGATAAACTGGAAGCCATCCCAGGGTTTGACATCTTCCCGGACGATGCGCGTTTCCGTGAAATTATTAAAGACGTGGGTGTGGCGATTATTGGGCAAACCAGTTCGCTCGCACCGGCGGATAAACGTTTTTATGCCACCCGCGATATTACCGCGACGGTGGATTCCATCCCGCTGATTACCGGCTCTATCCTGGCGAAAAAGCTGGCGGAAGGGCTGGATGCGCTGGTGATGGATGTGAAAGTAGGCAGCGGCGCCTTTATGCCGACCTATGAGCTTTCTGAAGCGCTTGCCGAAGCGATTGTCGGCGTGGCGAACGGAGCGGGTGTACGTACCACCGCGCTGTTAACCGATATGAACCAGGTACTGGCATCCAGCGCAGGTAACGCGGTAGAAGTCCGCGAAGCGGTGCAGTTCCTGACAGGTGAATACCGCAATCCACGTCTGTTAGACGTCACGATGGCGCTGTGCGTGGAAATGCTGATCTCCGGCAATCTGGCGAAAGACGATGCCGAAGCCCGTGCGAAATTGCAGGCGGTGCTGGATAACGGCAAAGCGGCAGAGATTTTTGGTCGCATGGTTGCAGCGCAGAAAGGCCCGACCGATTTCGTCGAAAATTATGCGAAGTACCTGCCGACGGCAATGCTCAGCAAAGCGGTATATGCTGATACCGAAGGTTTTGTCAGCGCTATGGATACCCGTGCGCTGGGTATGGCGGTTGTTTCCATGGGCGGCGGTCGTCGTCAGGCTTCGGACACCATTGATTACAGCGTTGGCTTTAGCGACATGGCGCGACTGGGCGACAGCGTAGACGGACAGCGTCCGCTGGCGGTGATCCACGCCAAAGACGAAGCCAGCTGGCAGGAAGCGGCGAAAGCGGTCAAAGCGGCAATTAGCCTTGACGATAAAGCGCCAGAAATTACACCGACAGTCTATCGTCGTATTACCGAATAACTGTATACTGATCTGATCGCTTTTTTGCGGCGCAGATGTTGGAGAACAAGATGAAACGTGCATTTATTATGGTGCTGGACTCCTTTGGTATTGGTGCGACTGAAGATGCGGATCGCTTTGGCGACGTAGGCTCAGACACTATGGGACACATTGCAGAAGCCTGTGCGAAAGGCGAAGCTGACAAGGGTCGCAAAGGTCCACTGAATCTGCCTAACCTGACCCGTCTGGGCCTGGTGAAAGCTCACGAAGGTTCTACCGGTAAAATTGCTGCTGGTATGGACGGTAACGCGGAAGTGATTGGTGCCTACGCCTGGGCGCATGAACTCTCTTCCGGGAAAGACACGCCGTCTGGCCACTGGGAAATCGCGGGTGTTCCGGTTCTGTTTGACTGGGGTTATTTCTCCGATCATGACAACAGCTTCCCGCAGGAACTGCTGGATAAACTGGTCAAACGTGCCAACCTGCCGGGCTACCTCGGCAACTGCCACTCTTCCGGTACCGTGATCCTGGATCAACTGGGTGAAGAGCATATGAAAACCGGCAAGCCGATTTTCTATACTTCTGCAGACTCCGTGTTCCAGATTGCCTGTCACGAAGAGACTTTTGGCCTGGATAAACTCTACGAACTGTGTGAAATCGCTCGTGAAGAACTGACCGAAGGTGGTTACAACATCGGTCGTGTTATCGCGCGTCCGTTTATCGGTGATAAAGCGGGTAATTTCCAGCGTACCGGTAACCGTCACGATCTGGCCGTTGAGCCGCCAGCACCGACTGTGCTGCAGAAACTGGTCGACGAGAAAGACGGTCACGTGGTTTCCGTCGGTAAAATCGCGGATATTTACGCTAACTGCGGCATCACCAAAAAAGTGAAAGCTACCGGCCTGGACGCGCTGTTCGACGCCACCATCAAAGAGATGAAAGAAGCGGGTGATAAGACCATCGTCTTCACTAACTTCGTTGATTTCGACTCTTCCTGGGGACATCGTCGCGATATCGCTGGTTACGCTGCAGGTCTGGAACTGTTCGACCGCCGTTTACCTGAACTGATGGAACTGGTGGGTGAAGATGACATTCTGATCCTGACCGCTGACCACGGCTGTGACCCGAGCTGGACCGGCACTGACCACACCCGTGAGCACATTCCGGTGCTGGTTTACGGCCCGAAAGTGAAACCAGGTTCTTTAGGCCACCGTGAAACTTTCGCGGATATTGGCCAGACGCTGGCGAGCTACTTTGGTACATCGCCGATGGACTACGGTAAAAACATGCTGTGATACCCGTTGTCTTTCGCGCTGTAGATGCGTTGACTTCATTCGCTCACCCCGGTCACATAGGTAATCTATGCTCCCGGGGGTTCCGAATTCGTCGCCTTCCTACAACGCGAAATCCTTAGGGTATTTGAATTCGTTTTGTCGGTTGGGTAAGGCATTGCTACCCCTCCCTCGACAAAAACAATAAATCAAAAGGGAACTGAAGATGGCAACTCCACATATTAATGCAGAAATGGGTGATTTCGCTGACGTCGTATTGATGCCGGGCGACCCGCTGCGCGCAAAGCATATTGCTGAAACTTTCCTCGAAGATGTTCGTGAAGTGAACAACGTTCGCGGCATGTTAGGTTTCACCGGTACTTACAAAGGCCGTAAGATCTCCGTTATGGGTCACGGGATGGGTATCCCGTCCTGCTCTATCTACACCAAAGAGCTGATCACCGATTTTGGCGTGAAGAAAATCATTCGCGTAGGCTCCTGCGGCGCTGTGCGTATGGACGTTAAACTGCGTGACGTGGTTATCGGTATGGGCGCCTGCACCGACTCCAAAGTAAACCGTATCCGTTTTAAAGATCATGACTTCGCAGCTATCGCTGACTTCGACATGGTGCGTAATGCAGTTGATGCGGCAAAAGCACTGGGCGTAGACGCGCGCGTGGGCAACCTGTTCTCCGCTGACCTGTTCTACTCTCCGGACGGCGAAATGTTCGACGTAATGGAAAAATACGGCGTGCTGGGCGTGGAAATGGAAGCGGCGGGTATCTACGGCGTTGCGGCTGAGTTTGGTGCGAAAGCGCTGACCATCTGCACCGTGTCCGACCATATCCGTACTCACGAGCAGACCACTGCCGCTGAACGTCAGACGACCTTCAACGACATGATCAAAATCGCACTGGAATCCGTTCTGCTGGGCGATAAAGAGTAAGTGTTGTGATGCCCGGTAGCGCTGCGCTTACCGGGCATACATCGATTGTATGCCGGACCGCCATCCGGCATTTTCAGGCCAGCGTTTAGCTCACTGCACTGGCAATCCACGCTGACAGCTCGCGTAACTCTTTCTCCTGCTGTGGGAAATCAACCAGCAGCGCTTCGCACTCCTGTTGCAGCATATCCGCACGGTACAAACACCCCTGCAGACGACCCGCCAGCGCTTCTAACGGCGCGGGATTGAGGCTGTCGGTAAAGACCTGCGTACGGGTGATATGACCTTTTTCCACGTCGAAATGCAGCTCAACGCCGCCCCAGGTGAAACGCTCGTCCAGAAGGTGCGAGAACGCAGGCGCCTGACCAAAATTCCACTCCCAACTGCTCTGACGGGCAAAGGTTTCGGCAAAGTTCGGCAGATCCGGGGTTTTGTCCGGCGAGATAATTTCCGCTTCGACACGTTCGCCGTAGTGGGCAAAAAAGGCTTCCGTGATGGCCTGACAGACCTGTTGATGGGTGATGCCCGGCAACAGCTCCGTTAGATTCGCTACGCGTGAGCGAACCGAGGTGATGCCTTTGGCGGCGAGTTTCTTTTTATCCGGATTGAGATAGTTTGCCAGGCGGCTGAGATCGGCGTTCAACAACAGCGTGCCGTGGTGGAATCCGCGGTCTTTCGTTTCCCGATAAGCAGAGCCGGAAACTTTGCGATCGCCGTCTGGCGTTTTCACGACCAGATCGTTACGCCCGGAGGCGTCGGCGTCTACGCCCAGCGCGTTCAGGGCATGGAGGACAATAGCGGTAGAGATGGTTTTGTCGTACTCCGGTTTACCGGCCATAAAGGTAAAGCAGGTATTGCCTAAGTCATGGAACACCGCGCCGCCGCCGCTGCTGCGACGGGCGAGCCGCACGTTGTCTTCTTCCATACGGCGGGTATTACACTCTTTCCACGGGTTTTGCGCCCGGCCAATCACCACCGTATCAGCGTTACGCCACAAGAACAGGACGCGCTGCGTGGCGGGCATCTGGCGAAAAATGCACTCTTCGACCGCGAGGTTAAACCACGGATCGTAAGAGTCTGAGATAAGCAGGCGTAGTGTCGTCATGGTCGATTTCCTTTCTGTTATTACTCTTTCTTCTCGTTGTCTTCTTCCTGTACCGGTTTGTTGGCGGTCAGCAGGAAAGGGGATTGCTGCCAGCGGGTGCGCTTGCCTTGCAATAAGGTACGGGTGAGCACCACGCCAATTGCCAGTGACAGAAGCAGCATTAGGCGTAAGATGTTGGTGGTGTTATCCACCTGCTTGGCTTCGGTGGCGAGCGTGTGGGTATCCAGTGTCAGGCGTAGATAGCCCAGCGGACCATTTCTTCCCTGAATGGGCTCGACAATCTGCTGGTTAAAATAGCCCCCGGCTTTTTTGCCGTCCAACGCCAGTCGGTCTCGAACGTTGACGCTCTCACCGGTGCGTGTAATCAGGTCTCCCTGTTCATCGTAGACCCCCGCATCCAGAATACGGCTACTTTCCGTGAGCTGCGAGAGTACCGCTTTAATGCGCTTTTCATCCGGCGTTTCGGTACGCATCAGCGGGGCGACGTTCAAGGAGACCTGGCGAGCCAGCGTGCGCGCCAGCTCTTCGAGCTGCGGATTACGCTGCTGTTGGTGGCTTTGACTAAACCAGGACGCGCCCTGCATCAGAGCAACGAGCAGCGCAAGGCAGGACAATACAATCACTGCACGATGAAGTCGGAATTTCAGTTTTGTGCGAGCCATATTCCACCTGCTGAAAATTTGAGACTTAATGTTGCCAGAAGCGCTGGTTACAGGGTAGCCTCATGCGTTATTTTCCCCTGATGATTCCGACCCGAACGATTTTACAGGAGCTTTAATGCCTAACATTACCTGGTGCGATCTACCTGAAGATGTTTCTCTGTGGCCAGGTCTGCCTCTCTCTTTAAGCGGTGATGAAGTCATGCCGCTGGATTACCACGCGGGCCGCAGTGGCTGGCTGCTGTACGGTCGTGGGCTGGATAAACAACGGTTAACGCAATACCAGAGCAAACTGGGTGCGGCGATGGTGATCGTGGCGGCGTGGTGCGTTGAGGATTATCAGGTGATTCGTCTGGCGGGCTCGTTAACGCCGCGTGCGGCAAAACTGGCGCATGATGCCAAACTGGATGTTGCGCCACTGGGTAAAATTCCGCATTTGCGCACGCCGGGTTTGCTGGTGATGGACATGGATTCAACGGCTATCCAGATCGAGTGTATCGATGAAATTGCCAAACTGGCGGGAACCGGCGAAATGGTTGCGGAAGTCACCGAACGCGCGATGCGCGGCGAGCTGGACTTTACCGCCAGCTTGCGCAGCCGCGTGGCGACGTTGAAGGGCGCTGATGCCAATATTTTGCACCAGGTGCGCGAAACGCTACCACTGATGCCTGGCCTGACTCAACTGGTGTTAAAACTGGAAACGCTCGGCTGGAAAGTGGCAATTGCCTCCGGCGGTTTTACCTTCTTTGCCGATTATCTGCGTAACAAACTACGTCTGACGGCGGCTGTGGCAAACGAGCTGGAGATCATGGACGGTAAATTCACCGGCAACGTGATCGGCGATATCGTCGATGCGCAGTACAAAGCCAACACCCTGACCCGCCTGGCGCAGGAGTATGAGATCCCGATGGCGCAGACGGTGGCGATCGGCGATGGCGCCAACGATCTGCCGATGATCAAAACGGCTGGACTGGGTATAGCGTATCATGCCAAACCCAAAGTGAATGAAAAGACGGAGATTACGATCCGTCACGCTGACCTGATGGGCGTGTTCTGCATTCTCTCTGGCAGCATGAACCAGAAATGATTTAATTGCCTGATGGCAAAGTGACCGTAGGCCGGATAAGCGCCCACGCTGTCCGGTAAACGCGCTAACGAAAGAGGTAAAACGTGGCCAAAGCTCCAAAACGCGCCTTTGTTTGTAACGAATGCGGGGCCGATTACCCGCGCTGGCAAGGGCAATGCAGCGCCTGTCAGGCCTGGAACACCATTACCGAGGTACGCCTTGCCGCGTCACCAACGGTGGCGCGTAACGAGCGGCTCAGCGGCTATGCCGGGAATGCGGGCATCGCAAAAGTGCAGAAGCTGTCTGATATCAGCCTTGAAGAGTTGCCGCGTTTTTCCACCGGATTTAAAGAGTTTGACCGCGTGCTGGGCGGCGGTGTGGTGCCCGGCAGCGCCATCCTGATTGGCGGTAACCCCGGCGCAGGGAAATCAACGCTGCTGCTGCAAACGCTGTGCAAGCTCGCTGAGCAGATGAAAACCCTGTACGTCACCGGCGAAGAGTCTTTGCAACAGGTGGCGATGCGCGCACATCGACTCGGTCTGCCAACGGCGAATCTGAACATGCTGTCGGAAACCAGCATCGAACAAATTTGCCTGATTGCCGAAGAAGAACAGCCGAGGCTGATGGTTATCGACTCCATTCAGGTGATGCACATGGCGGATATTCAGTCTTCGCCGGGCAGCGTGGCACAGGTGCGCGAAACCGCGGCTTACCTGACCCGCTTTGCCAAAACGCGCGGCGTGGCGATTGTCATGGTCGGCCACGTCACCAAAGACGGCTCGCTGGCCGGTCCAAAGGTGCTGGAGCACTGTATTGACTGCTCGGTTCTGCTCGACGGCGACGCCGATTCTCGTTTTCGTACTCTGCGTAGCCATAAAAACCGCTTTGGCGCGGTGAATGAACTGGGCGTCTTTGCCATGACCGAACAGGGGCTGCGTGAAGTTAGCAACCCTTCCGCTATCTTCTTAAGCCGTGGCGATGAAGTCACCTCCGGCAGTTCGGTGATGGTGGTCTGGGAAGGCACGCGCCCGTTGCTGGTGGAGATTCAGGCGCTGGTCGACCATTCGATGATGGCGAATCCGCGTCGTGTGGCGGTCGGTCTGGAGCAGAACCGTCTGGCGATTCTGCTGGCCGTGCTGCATCGTCACGGCGGCTTGCAGATGGCGGATCAGGACGTGTTCGTCAACGTGGTTGGCGGCGTGAAGGTTACCGAAACCAGCGCCGATCTGGCACTGCTACTGGCAATGGTTTCCAGCCTGCGCGACCGACCGCTGCCGCAGGACTTAGTGGTCTTTGGCGAAGTGGGACTGGCGGGCGAAATCCGTCCGGTACCCAGCGGCCAGGAGCGTATTTCCGAAGCGGCGAAGCACGGCTTTCGTCGGGCGATTGTTCCTGCCGCCAACGTGCCGAAAAAAGTGCCGGAAGGGATGCAGGTCTTTGGCGTTAAGAAGCTTACGGATGCTTTAAGCGTGTTTGACGACCTATAATAAAATACCCGCCGTCTTTCCGGCGGTATTGGGTATTACGTTTATTTTTACAGCAGGAGGCTCTTGTGTCATTTGATTATCTGAAAACTGCCATTAAGCAAAAGGGCTGTACCCTGCAACAGGTGGCAGATGCCAGTGGCATGACCAAGGGATATTTAAGTCAACTGCTGAATGCCAAAATTAAAAGTCCCAGCGCGCAAAAGCTGGAGGCGTTGCACCGGTTTCTCGGGCTGGAGTTTCCGCGCCAGCAGAAGAATATCGGTGTGGTATTCGGTAAGTTTTATCCGCTGCATACCGGCCATATCTATCTTATCCAGCGCGCGTGTAGTCAGGTCGATGAACTGCATATCATCATGGGGTATGACGACACGCGCGATCGCAGCCTGTTTGAAGACAGCGCTATGTCGCAACAGCCCACGGTGCCCGATCGTCTACGCTGGCTGCTGCAAACCTTTAAGTATCAGAAAAATATCCGTATTCACGCCTTCAACGAAGAGGGTATGGAGCCGTATCCACACGGTTGGGATGTGTGGAGCAACGGGATCAAAACGTTTATGCAGGAGAAAGGGATCCAGCCTAACTGGATTTACACCTCTGAAGAGTCAGATGCCCCGCAGTATCTGGAACATCTGGGGATCGAAACCGTGCTGGTGGATCCCAAACGAACGTTTATGAACATCAGCGGCGGGCAAATCCGTGAGAACCCGTTTCGCTACTGGGAGTATATTCCTACAGAAGTGAAGCCGTTTTTCGTGCGCACCGTGGCGATCCTCGGCGGAGAGTCGAGCGGAAAATCGACGCTGGTGAACAAGCTCGCCAATATCTTTAACACTACCAGTGCGTGGGAATATGGGCGTGATTACGTCTTCTCCCATTTGGGCGGTGATGAGATGGCGTTGCAGTATTCCGATTACGATAAAATCGCCCTGGGACAAGCCCAATACATTGATTTTGCTGTCAAGTATGCCAATAAAGTGGCGTTTATCGACACCGATTTCGTTACCACTCAGGCCTTCTGCAAAAAGTATGAAGGGCGTGAACACCCGTTTGTGCAGGCCCTGATTGACGAGTATCGCTTTGACCTGGTGATCCTGCTGGAGAACAACACTCCATGGGTGGCGGATGGCCTACGCAGTCTCGGCAGTTCGGTTGACAGAAAAGCGTTTCAGTCGCTGCTGGTCGAGATGCTGCAGGAAAACAATATCAATTTTGTGCACGTTCAGGAGCCCGACTATGACGGTCGATTTCTGCGCTGCGTGGAGTTGGTGAAAGAGTTGATGGGCGAGCAGAGATAGCGTAAATGCCGGATGGCGTTGCGCTTATCCGGCCTACAAGTCGCACTAACCTCGTAGGCCGGATGAGGCGTAACGCCGCCATCCGGCGCTTAACGGTAATTACTTCGAAATACGCTTGTACTTAATACGCTTCGGCTCCAGCGCATCTGCGCCCAGCGTGCGTTTCTTGTACTCTTCGTATTCGGTAAAGTTACCTTCGAAGAACTCAACCTTACCTTCATCCTGGTAATCCAGAATGTGAGTCGCGATACGGTCGAGGAACCAACGGTCGTGCGAGATGACCATCGCGCAGCCCGGGAACTCCAGCAGGGCGTTTTCCAGCGCGCGCAGGGTTTCGATATCCAGGTCGTTGGTTGGTTCATCAAGCAGCAGCATGTTGCCGCCAACCTGCAGCAGCTTCGCCAGGTGCAGACGACCGCGCTCACCGCCGGAGAGTTCGCCTACGCGTTTACCCTGATCAACACCTTTAAAGTTGAAGCGGCCAACGTAGGCGCGGCTTGGCATCTCGGTGTTGCCGATCTTCATGATATCCAGCCCGCCGGAAACTTCTTCCCACACGGTTTTGCTGTTGTCCATGGCGTCACGGAACTGGTCAACGGAGGCCAGCTTGACGGTTTCACCCAGCGTGATGGTGCCGCTGTCTGGCTGTTCCTGACCGGACATCATACGGAACAGGGTAGATTTACCCGCGCCGTTCGGACCGATGATGCCGACGATGGCGCCTTTCGGTACGGAGAAGCTCAGGTCGTCAATCAGAACGCGATCGCCGTAGGATTTACGCAGATTGGTTACTTCAACGACTTTATCACCCAGACGTGCTCCAGGTGGGATAAACAGTTCGTTGGTTTCGTTACGCTTCTGGTATTCGGTGTTGTTCAGCTCTTCAAAGCGTGCCAGACGGGCTTTACCCTTAGACTGACGGCCTTTAGCGCCCTGACGCACCCACTCCAGCTCTTTCTCAATGGATTTACGGCGAGCCGCTTCCTGAGACGCTTCCTGCGCCAGACGCTGATCTTTCTGCTCCAGCCAGGAGGAGTAGTTGCCTTCCCATGGAATACCTTCGCCGCGGTCAAGCTCCAGAATCCAGCCCGCAACGTTGTCGAGGAAGTAACGGTCGTGGGTAATCGCCACCACGGTGCCTTCGAAGTCGTGCAGGAAGCGTTCCAGCCACGCAACGGATTCGGCGTCCAGGTGGTTAGTCGGCTCGTCGAGCAGCAGCATGTCTGGTTTTTCCAGCAGCAGGCGGCATAGCGCGACGCGGCGGCGTTCACCACCGGAGAGGTTCTCAATTTTAGCATCCCAGTCCGGCAGACGCAGGGCGTCAGCGGCACGCTCAAGCTGCACGTTCAGGTTATGACCGTCGTGCGCCTGAATGATCTCTTCAAACTTGCCCTGTTGCGCAGCGAGTTTATCGAAGTCGGCGTCCGGCTCGGCGTACTTTGCGTACACTTCATCCAGACCTTTCAGCGCGTTAACCACTTCGGCAACCGCTTCTTCCACGGATTCACGAACGGTATGTTCCGGGTTTAGTTTCGGTTCCTGCGGCAGGTAACCGATTTTAATGCCAGGCTGTGGGCGAGCTTCACCTTCGATATCGGTATCAATGCCGGCCATGATGCGCAGCAGGGTCGATTTACCCGCGCCGTTCAGACCAAGTACACCGATTTTGGCGCCAGGGAAGAAGCTCAGTGAGATGTTTTTAAGAATATGACGTTTCGGCGGAACGACTTTGCCGACACGATGCATGGTATAAACAAATTGGGCCACGTTGGACTCGCCTCTTTATTTATCCCGTCATACTTCAAGCCGCAGATGCGTTGGCTGTGAGTTACTCGGCTCATCCATGAGCCTCGCCCTTGCGGGCCGCTGCTCCGCAGCGTTCAAATCTGTTCCTGACAGATTTGTCGTTCCCCCCAGTCACGCACTATGTACGCTCAGGGGATTTACTCCCTCGCCGCCTTGCTGCAACTTGAATTATTCAGGGCTAATTATTGGTAAATAGTTATCAAAGGCGAAGTGTAGCCTTTTTCATTGCCCAATCCCAGCCAGCAGATCTCACTCGCAACAAAAGTAAAAAAGTGTCCGTGACGTGGCGCATTCTGCAATGTCTGGTTAGCATGAACTAATTAAGCGGCATGATGCTGCACAGACGTAACATGAGAAGAGGAAGAGCTTGTGGACAAAGCCAATCAATTTACCTGGCGCCTGCTGGCGGCCAGCGTATGTCTGCTGACGGTCAGTCAAGTGGCGCGAGCCGATTCCCTGGATGAGCAGCGCAGTCGCTATGCGCAAATTAAACAGGCCTGGGATAACCGACAGATGGATGTCGTAGAGCAGATGATGCCCGGCCTGAAGAATTATCCTCTGTATCCTTATCTGGAATATCGTCAGATTACTGACGATCTGATGAATCAGCCCACCATTACCGTTACCAATTTTGTGCGCGCCAACCCGACGCTGCCCCCCGCGCGTACTCTGCAATCACGTTTCGTGAATGAACTGGCGCGACGGGAGGACTGGCGTGGACTACTGGCGTTCAGCCCAGAAAAACCGGGTACCACGGAAGCGCAATGCAACTATTACTTTGCGAAATGGAGCACCGGGCAAACCGAAGAGGCCTGGCAGGGCGCGAAAGAACTGTGGTTGAGCGGGAAAAGCCAGCCGAACGCCTGTGACAAATTATTCGGCGTATGGCGCGCCTCAGGAACTCAGGATCCGCTGGCGTATCTGGAGCGTATTCGTCTGGCGATGAAAGCCGGGAATACCGGTCTGGTCACGGCGTTGGCTGGACAAATGCCCGCGCAATACCAAACTATCGCTTCGGCGATCATCGCGCTGGCCAACGATCCGAATTCGGTGATGACCTTTGCACGCACCACTGGCGCGACGGATTTCACCCGACAGATGGCGGCGGTGGCTTTTTCCAGCGTGGCGCGTCAGGATGCGGAAAACGCCCGCCTGATGATCCCGTCTCTGGCGCAGGCGCAACAGCTGAATGACGAGCAAACCCAGGAGCTGCGCGACATCGTCGCCTGGCGTCTGATGGGCAATGACGTTACCGATGAGCAGGCCAAATGGCGCGATGACGCCATTATGCGCTCGAATTCCACCTCGCTTGTGGAGCGACGTGTACGCATGGCGCTGGGAACCGGCGATCGTCGTGGTCTGAATACCTGGCTGGCGCGTCTGCCAATGGAAGCAAAAGAGAAAGATGAGTGGCGTTACTGGCAGGCGGATCTGCTGCTGGAGCGCGGACGCGAGGCGGAAGCCAAAGAGATCCTGCACCAACTCATGCAGCAGCGCGGTTTCTATCCGATGGTGGCGGCACAGCGTCTGGGTGAAGAGTACGAGCTGAAAGTGGATAAAGCCCCGGCAAACGTTGACTCTGCGCTGACTCAGGGACCGGAAATGGCACGTGTGCGCGAGCTAATGTACTGGAACCTGGACAATACCGCGCGCAGTGAATGGGCGAATCTGGTCACCAGTCGCACGAAGTCTGAGCAGGCTCAGCTGGCGCGTTACGCGTTCAACAATCACTGGTGGGATCTGAGCGTACAAGCGACGATCGCCGGTAAGCTGTGGGATCATCTGGAAGAGCGTTTCCCACTGGCCTACAAGGATCTGTTTACACGCTACACCAGCGGCAAGGATATTCCGCCAAGCTATGCGATGGCGATAGCGCGTCAGGAAAGCGCCTGGAACCCGAAAGTAAAATCGCCGGTTGGTGCCAGCGGGCTGATGCAGATTATGCCGGGTACGGCGACGCATACGGTGAAAATGTTCTCGATTCCAGGTTACAGCAGCCCGAGCCAACTACTGGATCCTGATACCAACATCAACATTGGTACCAGCTATTTACAGTATGTCTATCAGCAATTCGGCAATAACCGCATTTTTGCGTCGGCGGCCTATAACGCTGGACCGGGGCGCGTTCGCACCTGGTTTGGCAATAGCGCGGGTCGTATCGATGCTGTCGCGTTTGTCGAAAGCATTCCATTCTCTGAGACGCGTGGCTACGTGAAGAACGTGCTGGCTTACGATGCGTACTATCGCTATTTCCTTGGTGATAAGCCGGAGTTGATGACCGACTCAGAATGGCAACGTCGTTACTGATCGTGTCGGTTGTGTTATGCTATCGTACTCGTTAAAGAGTACAAAAGGGGGAAGCAAGCACGCTTCCCCCGCAACGATGGCGATAACTTATGACTCAGCAATCACCCTATTCGGCAGAGATGGCAGAACAGCGTCACCAGGAGTGGTTACGTTTTGTCGATCTGCTTAAACACGCCTATGAACAAGACTTACACCTGCCCTTGCTCAATTTGATGTTAACGCCGGATGAGCGCGAAGCGTTGGGCACGCGCGTGCGTATCATTGAAGAGCTGCTGCGCGGCGAGATGAGTCAGCGCGAGCTTAAAAACGAGCTCGGGGCGGGGATCGCCACCATTACACGGGGGTCGAACAGCCTCAAATCCGCACCGGTGGATCTGCGTCATTGGCTGGAGCAGGTGCTGCTAAAAAATGCCTGATGGCGCTTCGCTTTCAGGCCTAATTATGTGGCGTGGTTGTGGCCGGATAAGGCGAAGCCGCCATCCGGCACAACGCTATAAATACACTGCGTTATGAAACGGGCTGAGCGCCAGAATCACCGCCTGGTGGTATACGCTTGAGCGCGTCAGCTTGCCCGCGGTAAAGACGCCGATTGCGCCCTCTTTACGGCCAATCTCATCAATACCCGTGTAGTCCGACATCACCGGACCGAGCGCTTCGCCTTGACGGACTCTGTCGAGAATGACAGCTGGCAATGGCAGCGTGGCTGAACGGGCTTCGCCGCGCTGGACGCCATTATCAATCACTACCCAACTGAAGGTCGCATCGTCGTCAATTCCCGCTTCAATAGCGACCCAGAAATCAGCCTGCGGGTGCAGACGGCGCGCATTATCAACGCGATTTCGTGCGCCAGTGCGCGTTTCCTGGTTTCCGAAAGGTTGTTCCGGCACGCCACTCTCGACGGCGACGGGTTCAATATGGCAGGATCCTTCCCCGAAAATCTCTTCAAATGCCCGCAGAATTGCCTGAATTTTGGCAGGATTGGTGGTCGCAGAGATAACCTTGTGCATAATTAAGCTCAGTTTGAAAATTCATCGCATCGCAGTATAACGGAAAAAAAGCATGTTACAGGTATACCTTGTTCGCCATGGCGAAACGCAGTGGAACGCCGAGCGACGTATTCAAGGCCAGTCAGACAGCCCACTGACCGCTAAAGGTGAACAGCAAGCCATGCAGGTGGGCGAACGCGCCCGCACGTTTGGTATTACGCATGTCATCAGCAGCGATTTAGGTCGTACACGACGCACCGCAGAAATCATCGCCCAGGCCTGTGGCTGTGATATCACCTATGACTCACGTTTGCGCGAGCTGAATATGGGCGTGCTGGAGCAACGTCATATCGATACGCTGACGTCGGAAGAAGAGGGCTGGCGTCGCCAGTTGGTGAACGGTACGGTGGAGGGGCGTATTCCTGAAGGGGAATCGATGCAGGAACTGAGCGATCGCGTCCACGCGGCGCTGGCATCCTGTCTGGAGTTGCCGCCGGGGAGTCGTCCGCTGCTGGTCAGTCACGGTATTGCACTGGGTTGCCTGGTGAGTACGATTCTGGGATTACCGGCATGGGCTGAACGTCGCCTGCGTCTGCGCAACTGTTCTATTTCTCGCGTCGATTACCAGGAAAGTTTGTGGCTGGCGCCGGGATGGGTAGTTGAAACGGCAGGGGACATCTCACATCTGGACGCCCCTGCGTTAGACGAACTGCAGCGCTAGCGGCGAATCGGTATCAGGAATTCGCAGCGCAGGTTGATCGGGCGATCTCCCGCTTTGGCATCTTCTGCCGGGTAGTATCGCTCGATATCCTGCCCTTTACGGCGCGTCAGGTTCAGCATTGGCATGCATGTGCCATAAACCGTCAGGATAAACTCCTGTACACCGGTCCCCAGCCCTTCATAGGTAAACATCACATACTCGCCGCCCTGTAGCAGGATAGGCTGTGCCGACGGCACATAACCATTGGCCTGTTCCGGCGTCAGTGCTGTGGTGTAAAACACTTCCTGCTCATCATCTTTTTCAATGCTCGGACGCGTTTCGTTCAGCCCGTACAGCACCGGTGGGATCGCAGGAGCCTGGCTAAGGAAGTCGCGCCAGAACTGAATTCGCATTTCATGACGGAAATCTGAAATCTGCTCCAGCGAGCAGGAATAGCTTTGCGTGGTGCCAAGCAGTTGCGTATCTTCCAGCGTGACAAACTCGTGCGCAGGCATGGCAAATTCACCCAGTCGCATAGGCGGGCGAATACCAAACGCGCTCCATTCCGGCGAACGGCGATACAGCGCAGGCGTCTGGGAAAACTGTTTCTTGAACGCGCGGGTAAAGGTTTGTTGAGAGTCAAAGCGATATTGCAGCGCAATATCCAGAATTGGGCGTGCAGTCAGGCGCAGCGCCACTGCGGATTTCGATAAACGACGGGCGCGGATATAGGCGCCAATAGCATGGCCCGTCACGTCCTTAAACATTCTCTGCAGGTGCCACTTGGAATAGCCTGCTTTTGCCGCCACATTGTCAAGCGACAAAGGCTGATCCAGATGACCTTCCAGCCAGATTAATAGGTCGCGAATAATGCCAGCCTGATCCATAAAATATCCTCATCCTTTCAACAACGAGTACCTGACGTCAGGTATGAGGATAATAGCATTTTTTGCTGTTTTAGCATTCAGTGTTTTTTTTGCTCATAAATGCTTTTTTCGATCATTCGAAAGCGTGATTATTGTAATCCTGTGATCTGTATACGTTTTATCTTAGAATGTCGAATAATTACACAGAGTAACTTTTAAAAATGGTAACAATATGAAATATAAGAGCTTAATCATTTCCTCAATTCTGCTGATGTTAGCGCAGGTCGCCCATGCGGAGCAGATTGGATCTGTCGATACAGTGTTCAAAATGTTTGGGCCGGATCATAAAATTGTGGTCGAAGCGTTTGACGATCCTGATGTTACCAACGTGACCTGCTACGTGAGCCGGGCGAAGACCGGCGGCATCAAAGGTGGGCTGGGGCTGGCGGAAGATACCTCCGATGCCGCCATTTCCTGTCAGCAGGTGGGGCCGGTAGAACTGAGCGACAGAATCAAGAACGGCAAAGCGCAGGGTGAAGTGGTATTTAAAAAACGTACCTCGCTGGTGTTTAAATCCTTACAGGTCGTGCGTTTTTACGACGCGAAACGTAATGCACTGGCCTATCTGGCCTATTCAGATAAAGTGGTCGATGGATCGCCCAAAAATGCCATCAGCGCGGTGCCCATCATGCCGTGGCGGGAATAACAAGGAAGCAAAATGCAACAACCGTTGATCTGGTTGGTTGAGGATGAGCAGGGCATTGCCGATACGCTCATCTACATGCTGCAGCAGGAAGGTTTTAGCGTGGAAGCGTTTGAGCGCGGGTTACCTGCGCTGGAGAAATCTCGCCAGCGTTGTCCTGATGCGATCATTCTGGATGTCGGACTACCGGATATCAGCGGTTTTGAACTGTGTCGACGCCTGCTGGAGCGGCATCCAGCGTTGCCGATCCTGTTTCTGACCGCGCGTAGCGATGAGGTGGATCGCCTGCTGGGGCTGGAAATTGGCGCGGATGACTATGTTGCCAAGCCTTTCTCACCGCGCGAGGTGTGCGCCCGTGTGCGTACGCTGCTGCGGCGGGTGCAGAAATTCTCTGCTCCTTCATCGACGACGCGCTGCGGTGATTTTAAACTTAATGAGCTGGCCGCGCAGATTACCTGGTTCGGCAAGCCGTTAAACCTGACGCGCTATGAATTTCTGTTGCTGAAAACGCTGCTGTTGTCGCCGGGGCGCATTTACTCACGCCAGCAGTTGATGGATTTAGTCTGGGCCGATGCACAGGACACCTTTGACAGAACGGTCGATACCCACATTAAAACGCTGCGCGCCAAGCTGCGGGCTATCAACCCTGAGCTTTCCCCCATCAATACGCATCGCGGTATGGGATATAGCCTGAGGAGCGTCTGATGCGCATTGGCATGCGTTTGTTGCTCGGCTATTTTCTGATTGTTGCCGTCGCCGCCTGGTTCGTTTTGTCGATCTTTGTGCAGGAAATTAAACCAGGCGTCCGCCGGGCGACCGAAGGCACTTTGATTGATACCGCCACGCTGCTGGCTGCGCTGGCGCGCGATGACTTGCTCTCTGACTCTCCCGCCAACGGCAAGCTGGCGCAGGCATTTTCGCAACTGCATAACCGCCCATTCAGCGCCAATATCAGCGGCATTAACAAAGTCCGTAATGAATACCATGTCTACATGACAGACGCGCAGGGTAAAGTGTTGTTTGATTCCGCAAACCAGGCTGTCGGTCAGGACTATTCTCGCTGGAACGACGTGTGGTTAACCCTGCGTGGGCAATATGGCGCCCGCAGTACGCCGCAAAACCCGAACGATCCGGAAAGTTCAGTGATGTACGTGGCCGCGCCGATCGTAGACGGCGGACGTATTATCGGAGTGCTTAGCGTCGGTAAACCGAACGCGGCGATGGCGCCGGTGATTAAACGCAGTGAACGGCGGATGCTGTGGGCCAGCGCCGTATTGCTGGGCATTGCCTTAGTGATTGGCATCGGGATGGTATGGTGGATAAACCGCTCCATCGCCCGGCTGGCGCGCTATGCCGACTCCGTTACCGAGAATCGCCCCGTCCCACTGCCTGATTTAGGCAGCAGCGAGCTACGTAAACTGGCGCAGGCGCTGGAAAGTATGCGACTGAAGCTGGAGGGCAAAAACTACATTGAGCAGTATGTTTATGCGTTAACGCATGAACTGAAAAGTCCGCTGGCGGCCATTCGCGGCGCGGCTGAGATTTTGCGCGAAGGTCCGCCGCCGAACGTGGTTGCGCGCTTTACCGATAATATCCTGACGCAAAATGCGCGCATGCAGGCGCTGGTCGAAACCCTGTTACGCCAGGCGCGGCTGGAGAATCGACAGGACATTACGTTGACGCCAGTGGCGGTAGATGCGCTGTTTGCTCAGCTCAAAGAGGCGCGTAGTGTGCAACTGGCGGCAAAAAACATCACGCTTACCATTATGCCTTCATCGCTTAGCGTTGCCGCCGATCCTGCGTTACTGGAGCAGGCATTGGGGAATTTGCTCGACAACGCTATCGACTTCACGCCACAGGACGGGACGATTACGCTGAGCGCGCATCAGCAGGATGAACTGGTCACATTGCAGATAATCGACAGTGGCAGCGGGATCCCCGACTTCGCGTTGCCGCGTATTTTTGAGCGTTTCTATTCTCTGCCCCGTGAAAATGGGCATAAGAGCAGCGGTTTAGGGCTGGCGTTTGTCAGTGAGGTTGCACGACTGCACGAGGGGACGGTGACATTGTGCAACCGACCACAAGGCGGCGCACAGGCCTCGTTTACGCTTCACGGTCACTTCACATAACTTCAAATTCTCCGCACATAGCTGTTCTACCTTGCTGATATTGCAAAGGAGAACGCTATGTTTAAATCACCCCTGTTTTGGAAAATAGTCACCTTAGGTGGCGCAATACTGCTGCTGTTAATTCCGCTGACGATGGTCAGGCAGATCATCGTGGAGCGATCGGATTACCGCGATGAAGTCGAAGATGCTATCCGACAGAGCACCAGCGGGCCGCAAAAGATGGTAGGACCGTTGATAGCCATTCCGCTAACGGAACTTTACACCTCACTGGAGGATGGCAAAGAAATCCAGCGTAAGCGTAGCTATATCCATTTCTGGCTGCCGGAGTCGTTGGTAGTTGAGGGGAATCAGAACGTTGAAGCGCGTAAAATCGGTATTTATGAGGGCCAGGTCTGGCACAATGATGTTTCGGTGAAGGCTGAGTTTAACGCCGAACGGTTGGGTGATTTAAATCATCCTAATATCAGCATTGGCAAACCGTTTATTGTGGTTGGCGTGGGGGATGCGCGCGGGATTGGCGTGGTAAAAGCGTCGCAGGTCAATGGAGCGTCGCTGGCCGTTGAGCCTGGGACGGGGCTGGATGGACGTGCGCAGGGGATCCACATTCCGCTACCCGATGCGAGCTGGGCTGAGCAAAATCTGAGCATGGCGTTGTCGCTTAATTTGAGCGGAACCGGCGATTTCTCCGTCGTTCCGGTTGGACGTAACAGTGAAATGACCTTAACCAGCAACTGGCCGCATCCCAACTTTCTTGGGGACTTTCTCCCGGCTAAGCGCGAAATTAGCGAATCAGGATTCAAGGCTCAGTGGCAAAGCAGCTGGTTTGCGAACAACCTCGGCGAGCGCTTTAACGACGAAAAGATTGGTTGGCTGGGCATGCCAGCGTTTAGCGTCGCCGTCGCCACGCCTGCAGATCAGTATCAGTTAACGGACAGGGCAACAAAGTATGCCATCCTGCTGATTGTGCTGACCTTTATGTCTTTCTTCGTCCTTGAAAGTATGACCAATCTGCGCCTGCACCCGATGCAGTATCTGCTGGTGGGGCTATCGCTGGTAATGTTTTATCTGCTGCTGCTGGCACTGTCGGAACACATCGGTTTTACGGCGGCGTGGATAACGGCAAGTCTGGTGGGGGCGTTGATGAACGGTGTGTATCTGCAGGCGATTTTGCAGGGCTGGCGGAACAGTATTTTGTTCACCGTGGCGCTGCTGGGGCTGGATGGTGTGATGTGGGTGCTGCTACGTTCACAGGATAGCTCTTTACTGCTGGGAACCGGCGTGCTGTTGTTCGCGCTGTGTGGGGTAATGTTCCTGACGCGTCATCTTGACTGGCACTCACTGGCACAGCCAAAAGCAAAGCCAAAATCTACAGAACTTCCAGAGCTTCAGCCTGCGCAGAGCGACGAATTTCGCTTGTGGAAATAGAGCGGTAGGGAAATGAAAAACGGCGCATAAAGCGCCGTTTTTATACCAGTGAGGATTGAATTAATCCTGCAGGTCGCCGCAGAAACGGTAGCCTTCACCGTGAATGGTGGCGATGATTTCTGGCGTATCCGGCGTTGATTCGAAATGCTTACGAATGCGGCGGATCGTCACGTCAACGGTACGGTCATGCGGCTTCAGTTCGCGACCGGTCATTTTTTTCAGCAGTTCTGCGCGAGACTGGATTTTGCCCGGATTCTCACAGAAGTGAAGCATGGCGCGGAATTCGCTGCGTGGCAGTTTATACTGCTCACCGTCAGGACCAATCAGAGAGCGGCTGTTGATGTCCAGCTCCCAGCCATTGAACTTGTAGCTTTCGACGCTACGGCGTTCTTCGCTGACAGTACCCAGGTTCATGGTACGGGACAGCAGGTTACGAGCACGGATAGTCAGTTCGCGCGGGTTAAACGGCTTGGTGATGTAATCGTCTGCGCCGATTTCGAGGCCGAGAATTTTATCGACTTCGTTATCACGGCCCGTCAGGAACATCAGCGCAACGTTAGCTTGTTCGCGAAGTTCGCGCGCTAACAGCAGGCCATTTTTCCCAGGCAGATTGATATCCATAATCACAAGGTTGATATCATATTCAGAGAGAATCTGATGCATTTCCGCGCCATCTGTCGCTTCGAATACATCATAGCCTTCTGCTTCGAAAATGCTTTTCAACGTGTTGCGTGTTACTAACTCGTCTTCAACGATAAGAATGTGCGGGGTCTGCATGTTTGCTACCTAAATTGCCAACTAAATCGAAACAGGAAGTACAAAAGTCCCTGACCTGCCTGATGCATGCCGTAAATTAACATGATCGGCGTAACATGACTAAAGTACGTAATTGCGTTCTTGATGCACTTTCCATCAACGTCAACAACATCATTAGCTTGGTCGTGGGTAGTTTCCCTCTGGACCCGACAGTGTCAAAAACGGCTGTCATCCTAACCATTTTAACAGCAACATAACAGGCTAAGACATGCCGGACACCCAATAAAACTACGCTTCGTTGACATATATCAAGTTCAATTGTAGCACGTTAACAGTTTGATGAAATCAACGTATCCAAATGTTTGCTTTCATCACAAAATTGCAATATTACAACTAGTTGCACGAGCAAATTAATAAATGTAATGAATCCAACCGGTGCGATCCATTTTAAATTAAATTATCATGGATAAACAGAGGGATATGCAACTTTTGTTAACATAAAAAGCAATAGTACACCCGGGAAATAGTTTAGCATTTTTTAATGGATGCGAAATGCTTTTTCAGTGATTTCTGTTAAAAATATGTAAATTCGCACTGCGTAATATGTTGAAGCACGTCACATTTTTCCTTGCAGACTGGCCAAAAAGAGTATCGAAATGCGTTTAACAATTATTCTGGTTGCCCCCGCCAGAGCGGAAAATATTGGTGCGGCTGCCCGCGCTATGAAGACCATGGGGTTCACCCAATTACGCATCGTTGACAGCGAAGCCCACCTGGAACCCGCCACGCGATGGGTCGCGCATGGTTCTGGCGATATTATTGATAATATTAGCGTTTTTTCAACGTTGGCGGAGGCGCTGTACGACGTAGATTTTACCGTCGCGACCACTGCGCGTAGTCGGGCGAAGTTCCATTACTACGCTACGCCGGTCGAACTGGTTCCTCTGCTGCAGGAAAAATCAACGTGGATGGATCACGCCGCGCTGGTTTTTGGTCGTGAAGATTCAGGGCTGACCAACGAAGAATTGGCCCTGGCGGATGTACTCACCGGTGTACCTATGGTGGCTGACTATCCTTCACTCAATTTGGGGCAGGCGGTGATGGTGTATTGCTATCAATTAGCAGGTTTAATACAACAACCCGTCAAAAACATTGAGGTGACGGATGAGCTTCAGCTACAGGCATTGCGCGCGCGCGTTTTGCGTTTATTAGCCACGCTGAACGTTTCTGACGACATCAAGTTGGCGGACTGGCTGCAACAGCGAATGGGTCTGTTAGGGCAGCGAGATACGGCAATGTTGCACCGTTTTTTACATGATATAGAAAAAAGCATCACGAAATAAAGTATCGAACTGTTTTTACTGTGTGGTGTTTTATTCTGGATTCAAGTAGGGGTGACATACTGTATTGGTCGAAACTAAAAGGGCAAGCAGTCGCTCGTGAACAAGTTTCGGAATGTGACCAATTTAAAAATTTATTGACTTAGGTTAGCAGATACTTTAACCCTAAAAGAATACAGGACAGATAATAAATAATTACAGAGCACACAACATCATGAAACGCATCAGCATCACCATTACCACAACCATCACCATTACCACAGGTAACGGTGCGGGCTGACGCGTACAGGAAACACAAGAAAAAGCCCGCACCTAAACAGTGCGGGCTTTTTTTTCGACCAAAGGCAATGAGGTAAACCATGCGAGTGTTGAAGTTCGGCGGTACATCAGTGGCAAATGCAGAGCGCTTTCTGCGGGTTGCCGATATTCTGGAAAGCAATGCCAGACAGGGGCAGGTCGCGACCGTTCTCTCTGCCCCCGCAAAAATTACCAACCATCTGGTGGCGATGATTGAGAAGACCATCGGTGGTCAGGATGCTTTAGCCAATATCAGCGACGCCGAACGCATTTTCTCTGAGCTGTTGGTGGGTCTTGCCGCCGCGCAACCGGGTTTCCCGCAGGCTCCGCTCAAAGCCTTTGTTGAACAAGAGTTTGCACAGATTAAGCACGTCCTGCACGGTATCAGCCTGCTGGGTCAGTGCCCGGACAGCATCAATGCCGCGCTTATTTGCCGTGGTGAAAAAATGTCGATCGCCATCATGGCTGGCCTGCTGGAAGCGCGCGGGCACAACGTGACGGTCATCGACCCGGTAGAGAAATTGCTGGCGGTAGGCCATTACCTCGAATCTACCGTTGATATCGCCGAATCTACGCGCCGCATTGCCGCCAGCCGTATTCCTGCGGACCATATGATTCTGATGGCAGGATTTACCGCCGGGAATGAGAAAGGTGAGTTAGTGGTGCTGGGGCGTAATGGCTCTGACTACTCTGCCGCCGTACTGGCCGCCTGTTTGCGCGCCGATTGTTGTGAGATCTGGACCGATGTCGATGGCGTATATACCTGCGATCCGCGCCAGGTACCCGACGCCCGACTGCTGAAGTCGATGTCTTATCAGGAAGCGATGGAGCTTTCTTACTTCGGCGCTAAAGTGCTGCACCCGCGCACCATTACCCCTATTGCCCAGTTCCAGATCCCGTGCCTGATTAAAAATACCGGCAATCCACAAGCGCCCGGCACGCTTATCGGTGCCAGCAGTGATGATGACGATTTGCCGGTAAAAGGGATTTCTAACCTCAATAACATGGCGATGTTTAGCGTCTCCGGCCCTGGGATGAAAGGCATGGTGGGGATGGCAGCGCGAGTTTTTGCCGTGATGTCGCGCGCAGGCATCTCGGTGGTGCTGATCACCCAATCCTCTTCTGAATACAGCATCAGCTTCTGCGTCCCGCAGGGCGACTGCGCGCGTGCGCAACGCGCCATGCAGGATGAATTCTATCTCGAACTGAAAGAAGGCTTGCTGGAGCCGCTGGCGGTAACTGAGCGTCTGGCGATCATCTCGGTCGTTGGCGATGGTATGCGCACGTTGCGTGGCATCTCGGCGAAATTTTTTGCCGCGCTGGCTCGCGCGAACATTAATATCGTGGCAATCGCCCAGGGCTCGTCTGAGCGTTCCATTTCGGTAGTGGTGAATAACGACGACGCGACCACTGGCGTGCGTGTGACCCATCAGATGCTGTTCAACACCGATCAGGTGATTGAAGTATTTGTCATTGGTGTTGGCGGCGTGGGCGGTGCGCTGCTGGAGCAGCTTAAACGTCAGCAAACCTGGCTTAAAAAGAAGCATATCGATCTGCGCGTGTGCGGTGTGGCGAACTCGAAGGCCCTGCTGACCAACGTCCATGGTCTGAATCTGGAAAACTGGCAGTCGGAGTTGGAAAGCGCGAAAGAGCCTTTCAACCTAGGGCGCTTAATTCGTCTGGTGAAAGAATATCATCTGCTCAATCCGGTGATTGTCGACTGTACGTCAAGTCAGGCGGTCGCGGATCAGTATGCGGATTTCCTGCGCGAAGGCTTCCATGTGGTTACGCCGAATAAAAAGGCCAACACGTCGTCGATGGATTACTACCATCAGCTGCGTTTTGCTGCGGCGAAGTCTCGTCGTAAATTCCTGTACGACACCAACGTAGGCGCGGGCTTGCCGGTAATTGAGAACTTGCAAAATCTGCTCAGCGCGGGCGATGAACTGCAACGTTTCTCCGGCATTCTTTCTGGTTCGCTGTCGTTTATTTTCGGCAAGCTGGATGAAGGCATGAGCTTCTCTGAGGCCACCACCATGGCGCGTGAACTGGGCTATACCGAACCCGATCCGCGTGACGATCTATCCGGTACGGACGTGGCGCGTAAGCTGTTGATCCTGGCCCGTGAAACCGGTCGTGAGCTGGAGCTTTCTGACATTGTTATTGAGCCGGTCCTGCCAAAAGAGTTTGATGATTCCGGTGATGTTCCCGCGTTTATGGCGAAATTGCCGCAGCTGGATGACGCCTTTGCCGCGCGTGTGGCGAAAGCCCGTGATGAGGGGAAAGTATTACGCTATGTTGGCAATATTGAAGAGGATGGCGTCTGTCGCGTGAAAATAGAGGCAGTAGACGGCAACGATCCGCTGTTCAAAGTGAAAAACGGTGAAAACGCGTTGGCGTTTTACAGCCACTATTATCAGCCGCTACCGTTGGTTCTGCGCGGATACGGCGCGGGTAACGACGTGACGGCGGCGGGCGTATTTGCCGACCTGCTACGCACCCTTTCATGGAAGTTAGGAGTCTGACATGGTGAGAGTTTATGCCCCGGCTTCCAGCGCCAATATGAGCGTCGGGTTCGATGTGCTCGGAGCAGCGGTAACTCCGGTGGACGGTTCGCTGTTAGGCGATGTGGTATCCGTTGAGGCGGCTGACCATTTCAGCCTTAACAACCTTGGTCGCTTTGCCAATAAGCTGCCGCCTGAGCCGCGAGAAAATATTGTCTACCAGTGCTGGGAGCGATTCTGTCAGGAGCTGGGTAAAAGCGTTCCGGTGGCGATGACGCTGGAAAAAAATATGCCGATTGGCTCCGGGTTAGGCTCCAGCGCTTGTTCCGTTGTAGCGGCGCTGGTCGCCATGAACGAGCATTGCGGTAAACCGCTCAACGATACGCGCCTGTTGGCGATAATGGGTGAGCTGGAAGGGCGTATCTCCGGCAGTATTCATTACGATAACGTCGCCCCGTGCTTTTTGGGCGGCATGCAGTTAATGATCGAAGAAAACGGCATTATCAGCCAGCAGGTGCCAGGCTTTGATGAGTGGCTGTGGGTCCTCGCGTATCCGGGGATTAAAGTGTCGACGGCAGAAGCGCGGGCGATTTTACCTGCGCAGTATCGCCGTCAGGACTGTATCGCCCACGGGCGGCATCTGGCTGGGTTTATCCATGCCTGCTATTCCCGTCAGCCAGGGCTTGCCGCGAAGCTGATGAAAGATGTCATTGCTGAGCCATACCGTACCCGCCTGCTGCCAGGCTTTAGCCAGGCGCGTCAGGCGGTAGCGGAAATCGGGGCGCTGGCCAGCGGCATCTCCGGTTCGGGGCCGACGCTGTTCGCTTTGTGCGACAAGCCGGATACGGCGCAGCGTGTAGCAGACTGGCTGGGTAAAAATTATCTGCAAAATCAGGAAGGCTTTGTTCATATTTGCCGGTTGGACACGGCGGGCGCACGGGTACTGGGATAATCAATGAAACTGTATAATCTGAAAGATCATAACGAACAGGTCAGCTTTGCACAGGCCGTCACGCAAGGGCTTGGCAAGAATCAGGGATTGTTTTTTCCGCACGATTTGCCGGAATTCAATCTGTCAGAAGTCGATGAGATGTTGAACCAGGATTTCGTTAGCCGCAGCGCGAAGATCCTTTCCGCATTTATCGGTGATGAAATCCCACAGGAGATTCTGGAACAGCGCGTGCGTGCGGCGTTTGCCTTCCCGGCACCGGTTGCTCAGGTTGCCGCGGATATCGGCTGTCTGGAGCTGTTCCACGGCCCAACGCTTGCATTTAAAGACTTTGGCGGGCGCTTTATGGCGCAGATGCTGACGCATATCAGCGGCGACAAACCGGTCACCATTCTGACGGCGACCTCTGGAGACACTGGTGCGGCAGTCGCACATGCCTTTTATGGTCTGAAAAATGTGCGCGTGGTGATCCTTTATCCGAACGGCAAGATTAGCCCATTACAGGAAAAACTGTTCTGTACACTGGGTGGCAATATTGAAACCGTGGCGATTGATGGCGATTTTGATGCCTGTCAGGCGCTGGTGAAACAGGCGTTTGATGACGAAGAGTTGAAGGTGGCTTTGGGGCTGAATTCGGCTAACTCAATCAACATTAGCCGTCTGCTGGCGCAAATCTGTTACTACTTTGAGGCCGTGGCTCAACTGCCGCAAGAGGCGCGTAATCAACTGGTTATTTCCGTTCCCAGCGGCAACTTTGGCGATCTGACTGCCGGGCTGCTGGCAAAATCACTGGGCTTGCCGGTGAAGCGTTTTATCGCGGCGACCAACGTCAACGATACGGTTCCACGCTTTCTTGCACAAGGTGAGTGGGCGCCGAAAGCGACTCAGGCGACGTTGTCGAATGCGATGGATGTCAGCCAGCCAAATAACTGGCCGCGGGTGGAAGAACTTTTCCGCCGTAAAATCTGGCGTCTGAATGAGCTGGGTTATGCCGCTGTTGACGATGCCACTACTCAGGACACGATGCGTGAGCTGCATGAGATGGGGTACACCTCAGAACCGCATGCGGCGGTGGCTTACCGTGCGCTGCGTGACCAACTGAATCCTGGCGAGTACGGCCTGTTCCTCGGTACTGCGCATCCGGCCAAGTTTAAAGAAAGCGTTGAAGAGATTCTTGACCTGACGCTGGCTCTGCCAAAAGCGCTGGCGGAACGCGCGGACCTGCCGCTGCTTTCTCATCACCTGCCTGCTGATTTTGCTGAACTGCGCAAGCTGATGATGACCCGCGGTTAACGGTTGTGCCCGCTGGCGCTTTGCTTAGCGGGCCTACAAAACCTGTCGGCCGGATCGGGCGTTCGCCGCCATCCGGCCTTTTTACTACTGCTCCTGGCGTTTAAACACCAGTTCGCCATTTCCTGACGCTTCTTCATCAAAGAAATAGCCTTCGCTGTTAAAGGCGGTCAGCTGTTCTGGCTGCGTTAAGCGGTTCTCAATAATGTAGCGACTCATCAGGCCGCGCGCTTTTTTGGCATAGAAGCTGATGACTTTGAACTTGCCGTTCTTCTCGTCGAGGAAGACCGGTTTGATAAGCTCCGCATTGAGCTTTTTCGGCTTCACGGATTTAAAATACTCATCCGAGGCGAGGTTAATCACCACGCTGTCGCCTTGCGCTTCCAGCGCTTCGTTAAGTTTATCGGTGATGGTATCTCCCCAGAACTGGTAGAGATCTTTACCTTTCGCATTGGCCAGACGAATACCCATCTCCAGACGGTAAGGCTGCATCAAATCCAGCGGACGCAAAACGCCGTACAGCCCGGACAACATCCGTAAGTGTTGCTGAGCGAAGTCGAAATCCGCTTCGCAGAAGGTTTCAGCCTGCAGTCCGGTATACACGTCGCCTTTAAATGCCAGAATGGCCTGGCGCGCGTTTTCCGGCGTGAAGTCAGGCTGCCAGTCATGGAAACGCGTGGCGTTCAGATCCGCCAGCTTGTCGCTAATTCCCATCAGCTTGCCAATTTGCGGAGCAGAGAGTTGGCGCGCCACGTGAATAAGCTGCTGAGAGTGATCTAGCAGTTCGGGCAATGTATGACGTGTCGTTGCCAGCGGACTTTGGTAGTCGAGCGTTTTTGCAGGTGAAATCAGAATCAGCATATCCAGTCCTTGCAGGAAATTTACTGCGACTTTAGCAAAAAAAACGACAGAATTGATCGATGGTTGCGATTGCCGCGCTATCCGCGCGGCGTCTCATCCCAGCTTTCGGGTGCAAGTTGTTGTCTGATATCAGGATAACGGCGCGGATCGAATTCTGGGCGCACCCCGAGTTTGCGTTGGCGTAGATAGTCGCAGGCGATCGTCTGCACAACCGGTGAAAGCAGCAGAATCGCCGTCAGGTTAGTGATGGCCATACACGCCATAATGATGTCCGCCAACTGCCAGACCAGCGGAACGCTGACTAACGTTCCGCCGATAACGGTGCTTACGGTGGCGATCCGTAATAGCCAGATGACGCGGATATTGTCCAGCTTCAGGAAAACGAGGTTGTTTTCCGCATAGATGTAGTTGGCCACGATAGAGCTAAAGGCAAACAGAATCACAATTAACGCCACGAATCCGGCACCCCATTCTCCCGTCACTGAAACCATCGCTTTCTGAAGTAACTGGATGCCTTCCATCGGTACATAGCTGGCGTCATTACCCGCCAACAGAACAATCATCGCGCTGGCCGTACAGAGGATCAGCGTATCAACTAATACTCCGATCATTTGCACAATGCCTTGTGCCGCAGGATGCGGAGGCCAGGATGCTGCTGACGCGGCCGCGTTCGGAGTTGATCCCATTCCGGCCTCATTAGAAAACATACCGCGTTGAAAGCCGCTGGCAATGGCCTGGCTTAGTGTATACCCGGCGGCACCGGCTGCGGCTTCCTGCCAGCCAAAGGCACTTTTTATAATGGTCATGATAATGCCGGGGAGCTGTCCGAAATGCCACAGACAGATGACGATGCTGCAACCGACCCACAACAGCGCCATCATCGGAACGAACCATTGCATCAGGCGGGCAACGCCTTTAATGCCGCCAATGATTGCCAATAATGACACTATTGCCAGTGCGATACCGGTAAAGAGGGGAGGGATATCAAAAGCAAAGGTCAGCGCATGAGAGACCGAATTTGCCTGAACGCTGTTAAAAATCAGACCATAAGCAATGAGTAAAAAGATGGCAAAAAGAACGCCCATCCAGCGCATGCCCAGCCCACGCTCCATATACCACGCAGGACCGCCGCGAAACTGTCCCTTGCTGTCGCGCTCTTTATACAGTTGGGCAAGAGAGCTCTCGGCAAATGACGTCGCCATACCAATGATCGCCGAGACCCACATCCAGAACACGGCTCCCGCGCCGCCAGCGGCAATCGCCAACGCCACGCCCGCCAGATTTCCGCTACCGATACGTGCGGCAAGACTGGTGCATAAAGCCTGAAAGGAAGTTAAACCGCCCGGCTGCGGGCTGATGCTGTTTTTAAGACTTTTGCCAAACTGGCGAATATAGCGAAACTGAATAAACCCTGTACGCCAGGTGAACCAACATCCTGCGCCAAGCAGGAGGTAGATCATCACCGATCCCCAGAGTATTTCATTAATAAATGAGAAAAAATCAGGCATTAACATCCCTCTTGTTGATGCCGGTAAGCGCGAATATTCCCATGTAAGCGCTACCAATAATCGACCAGTATATACCTTATAAGGTGATTGATTACGGGAGTTTATCATAACAATCGTTATATCCCTTAATTGCGCATCACAGGCTTGGCGATGCGTAATCAGGGCTGAGCGGCTGGTCGGACAATCCAGGCGGTTGCGCTGAGAGTGCGTCGTGCTATCATCAGGGAAGATCGGTTACATCCCCCTAACAAGCTGTTTAAAGAGAATCGCTATCATGACGGACAAATTGACCTCCCTTCGTCAGTTCACCACAGTAGTGGCCGACACCGGAGACATCGCGGCAATGAAGCTGTATCAGCCTCAGGATGCCACAACTAACCCTTCTCTCATTCTTAACGCAGCGCAGATCCCGGAATACCGCAAGCTGATTGATGACGCTGTAGCCTGGGCTAAGCAGCAGAGCAACGACCGTGCGCAGCAGGTCGTCGACGCGACCGACAAGCTGGCAGTAAATATCGGTCTGGAGATCCTGAAACTGGTCCCAGGTCGTATCTCCACTGAAGTTGACGCTCGTCTGTCCTACGACACCGACGCGTCCATCGCTAAAGCAAAACGCCTGATCAAAATGTACAACGATGCTGGCATCAGCAACGATCGCATCCTGATTAAACTGGCTTCAACCTGGCAGGGCATCCGTGCCGCTGAGCAGCTGGAAAAAGAAGGCATCAACTGTAACCTGACTCTGCTGTTCTCCTTCGCGCAGGCGCGTGCATGTGCAGAAGCTGGCGTATATCTGATTTCTCCGTTCGTTGGCCGTATTCTTGACTGGTACAAAGCCAATACCGACAAGAAAGAGTATGCACCGGCAGAAGATCCGGGTGTGGTTTCCGTAACGGAAATCTACGAGTACTACAAACAGCACGGTTACGAAACCGTAGTTATGGGTGCGAGCTTCCGTAACATCGGCGAAATCATTGAGCTGGCAGGCTGCGATCGTCTGACGATTGCTCCGGCACTGCTGAAAGAACTGGCGGAAAGCGAAGGTGCTATCGAACGTAAACTGTCTTTCTCCGGCGAAGTGAAAGCGCGCCCTGCACGCATCACCGAAGCTGAGTTCCTGTGGCAGCACAACCAGGATCCGATGGCTGTAGACAAACTGGCGGACGGTATCCGTAAGTTTGCTGTAGACCAGGGTAAACTGGAAAAAATGATCGGCGATCTGCTGTAATCGTTAGTGCGTGGCCCTGATATGGGTCACGCTACCTCTTCTGAAACCTGTCTGTCCTTCCCTTCGCAGTGTATCATTCTGTTTAACGAGACTGTTTAAACGGAATAATCATGAATACTTTACGCATTGGCCTGGTTTCCATTTCTGACCGTGCTTCCAGCGGCGTTTACCAGGATAAAGGTATCCCGGCCCTTGAAGAGTGGCTGGCGTCTGCCCTTACCACCCCTTTTGAGCTGCAAACGCGGTTGATCCCGGATGAACAGGCGATCATCGAACAGACCTTATGCGAGCTGGTAGACGAAATGAGTTGTCATCTGGTGCTGACTACCGGCGGAACGGGTCCGGCCCGTCGTGACGTAACGCCTGATGCGACGCTTGCCGTAGCCGACCGTCAGATGCCAGGCTTTGGTGAGCAGATGCGCCAGATAAGCCTGCACTTTGTGCCAACGGCGATTCTTTCCCGTCAGGTTGGCGTGATTCGCAAGCAGGCGTTGATCCTGAATCTGCCAGGTCAGCCAAAATCGATCAAAGAGACGCTGGAAGGCGTGAAAGATGCCGACGGTAAGGTTATCGTGCCGGGTATTTTTGCAAGTGTACCGTATTGTATACAGCTATTGGATGGGCCGTATGTGGAAACCGCACCGACTGTTGTAGCATCTTTTCGTCCTAAAAGCGCAATACGCGATACAAATGCCTGAAAGTAGCCCGATCGTGACATAAGTGCCAATGACAGTGGAGTATTGAATTGTTTACGATATAGTAATTTTTGCTTTACATATATCAACGAACAGATTCAATTACTTCACTGACTCATGGTTTGCTATGTCACAACACACTCGACCGCTGAATCGCCAGGATTATAAAACCCTTACGCTTGCTGCCCTTGGTGGTGCGCTTGAGTTTTATGATTTCATTATCTTTGTCTTCTTTGCCGCTGTTGTTGGCGAGCTTTTCTTCCCCGCAGACATCCCTGAATGGCTACGTCAGGTGCAAACCTTCGGCATTTTTGCCGCCGGCTATCTGGCGCGTCCGCTGGGGGGCATCATCATGGCGCACTTTGGCGATCTGGTCGGGCGCAAGAAAATGTTCACCCTGAGCATTTTGCTGATGGCGATACCGACGCTGGCGATTGGCCTCTTGCCTACTTACGCCTCAATGGGGATCCTCGCGCCGCTGCTGTTACTGCTGATGCGTATTTTGCAAGGCGCTGCCATCGGCGGAGAAGTTCCGGGCGCGTGGGTGTTTGTGGCGGAGCATGTACCGGAGCGTCGCATCGGCATTGCCTGCGGAACGCTGACTGCCGGCCTGACGGTGGGAATTCTGCTGGGGTCGGTGGTTGCGACGCTGGTGAACACCAGCCTGACGCAGCAGGCGGTGCATGATTACGGCTGGCGTATTCCTTTCCTGCTGGGGGGCGTGTTTGGGCTGGTGGCGATGTACCTGCGTCGCTGGCTGCAGGAGACACCCATATTTCTCGAAATGCAGCAGCGTAAAGCGTTGGCGCAAGAGCTACCGGTGAAGTCAGTGGTGAGCAAACATAAAAAAGCGGTAGTTATTTCAATGCTGCTGACCTGGCTGCTATCGGCTGGGATTGTGGTGGTGATCCTGATGTCACCAGTCTGGTTGCAGAAGCAGTATGGCTTTGCGCCGGCGCTAACGTTACAAGCCAACAGTATCGCTACCATTATGCTGTGCGTCGGTTGCCTGCTGGCTGGGTTTATTGTCGATCGGGTCGGCGCCAGCAAAACCTTTATTGTCGGCAGCCTGATGCTGGCCTGTTCAAGCTGGTTTTTCTATCACCTGACCGGCAGCCATCCCCAGCATTTGTTCCTGTTATACGGGCTGGTGGGGTTATGCGTTGGCGTGGTGGGGGCTGTGCCTTATGTGATGGTGCGGGCGTTTCCGGCGGAAGTCCGCTTTACCGGAATATCCTTTTCTTACAACGTGTCGTACGCCATTTTTGGTGGTCTGACGCCAATCGCCGTCACGATGTTAATGAGCGTGTCGCCAATGGCTCCGGCCTGGTATGTGCTGGCGTTATCGCTGGTAGGGCTAGGTTTGGGGATTTGGCTGCGACAGGATCTTTATCATCGCGATTCGAGCGTACAGGCAGAGTTACAGCGCTTGTAAGGAATATCCCCCCGTCAGGGGGGGATAGCATCAGATTAGTGCGCTTCACCAATCGGCAGGATGGTACGGCCAAACTGTTCGTTCAGCACTTCACCCATCGCCAGGTAAATGGCGCTTGCGCCACACACTAAGCCTACCCAGCCAGCAACGTGAATGATCGCTTCGTTACCCGCAATGTTGCCAACGGCCAGCAGGGCGAACAGCACAGTCAGGCTCAGGAACACGAACTGCAGCATGCGCGCCGCTTTCAGCGTACCGAAGAACATGAACAGAGTGAACACGCCCCACAGACCGAGGTAAGCGCCCAGGAACTGACCATTGGTTGCATCCGCCAGGCCCATTTTCGGCATCAGCAGGATCGCAACCAGCGTCAGCCAGAACGAACCGTAGGAGGTAAAGGCGGTTAAACCGAAGGTGTTGCCTTTTTTATATTCCAGCAGTCCGGCAAAAATTTGCGCGATACCGCCGTAGAAAATGCCCATCGCCAGAATAATAACGTCCAGAGCGAAGAAACCCGCGTTGTGCAGGTTAAGCAGAATGGTGGTCATGCCAAAGCCCATCAGGCCCAGCGGTGCCGGATTAGCCAACTTAGTGTTGCCCATAATTCCTCAAAATCATCATTGATTGAATGGTGAAATAGTTTCCCCGAATAACGATCGCTGTCTTCGGGGCGCGGCATGATAATCAGGGGAGAAGGCTCTGTCTATGATCTAACGAAGGGAAAATGAATTATTTTCCCTGTGATGGGCATCACGTTTGCCAGTTACGGCGGTGCTGCTCAGCAGAAGGCCCATAAGCAGGCTGGTGGAAAGAGTTAACACAGATTTCATGGAGTTTCTCTTTGACGGCTGCAACAGTGTGTGACTTCAGACCAGATTACCGTCGTCATAAAAACGATTCATGCTCGTAATCTTTTCTTTTTATTGCAATTTTTATGTGAATAACTTTCCTGATTTAATTGGTTGTATGAATTAATTCTGGTTGGCGACTATTCATTTTTCTCTCTTTTTGCCTTTTTTCTGCGAATTTAATGCCACAAGGCTAAAAAAATTTTTCATGCCCCCCTTGATGACGTGGGTTACGACCCCATCTTGTAGACAACCGCAGTGGTGAGTCTGAAAAAAAACGATTCAGGGTAGTTGAAACCGCACGTTTCGCCCTTATTACAGATTCACAACCACATGATGACCGAATTTTTAGTGGAGACGTTTAGATGGGTAAAATTATTGGTATCGACCTGGGTACTACCAACTCTTGTGTAGCGATTATGGATGGCACTACTGCACGTGTGCTGGAGAACGCCGAGGGCGATCGCACCACGCCTTCTATCATTGCTTATACCCAGGATGGTGAAACTCTGGTTGGTCAGCCGGCTAAACGTCAGGCAGTGACAAACCCGCAAAACACCCTGTTTGCGATTAAACGCCTGATTGGCCGCCGCTTCCAGGACGAAGAAGTGCAGCGTGATGAAGCCATCATGCCGTACAAAATCATCGGTGCTGACAACGGTGATGCATGGATTGATGTAAAAGGTCAGAAAATGGCACCGCCGCAGATTTCTGCTGAAGTGCTGAAAAAAATGAAGAAAACGGCTGAAGATTACCTGGGTGAACCGGTAACTGAAGCAGTTATCACCGTACCTGCATATTTTAACGATGCTCAGCGTCAGGCAACCAAAGACGCCGGCCGTATCGCAGGTCTGGAAGTAAAACGTATCATCAACGAACCAACCGCAGCTGCACTGGCTTACGGTCTGGATAAAGAAGTCGGCAACCGTACTATCGCGGTTTATGACCTGGGTGGTGGTACTTTCGATATCTCTATTATCGAAATCGACGAAGTTGACGGTGAAAAAACCTTCGAAGTTCTGGCAACCAACGGTGATACCCACCTGGGTGGTGAAGACTTCGATAGCCGTATGATCAACTACCTGGTTGACGAATTTAAGAAAGATCAGGGTATCGACCTGCGTAACGACCCGCTGGCGATGCAGCGTCTGAAAGAAGCCGCTGAGAAAGCGAAGATCGAACTGTCTTCCGCTCAGCAGACCGACGTGAACCTGCCGTACATCACTGCAGACGCGACTGGTCCGAAACACATGAACATCAAGGTGACCCGTGCGAAACTGGAAAGCCTGGTTGAAGACCTGGTTAACCGTTCTATCGAGCCGCTGAAAGTTGCTCTGCAGGATGCTGGTCTGTCTGTTTCCGACGTTCAGGACGTTATCCTGGTCGGTGGTCAGACTCGTATGCCGATGGTACAGAAGAAAGTTGCTGAGTTCTTCGGTAAAGAGCCGCGTAAAGACGTTAACCCGGACGAAGCTGTGGCAATCGGTGCTGCCGTTCAGGGTGGTGTATTGACCGGTGATGTGAAAGACGTGCTGCTGCTGGACGTTACCCCGCTGTCTCTGGGTATCGAAACCATGGGTGGCGTGATGACTGCACTGATCGCGAAAAACACCACTATCCCGACCAAGCACAGCCAGGTGTTCTCTACTGCTGAAGACAACCAGTCTGCGGTAACCATCCACGTGCTGCAGGGTGAACGTAAACGTGCCGCTGATAACAAAGATCTGGGTCAATTTAACCTGGATGGCATCAGCCCGGCTCCGCGCGGTATGCCGCAGATCGAAGTTACTTTTGACATCGATGCCGACGGTATCCTGCACGTTTCCGCGAAAGACAAAAATAGCGGTAAAGAGCAGAAGATCACCATCAAGGCTTCTTCTGGTCTGAACGAAGAAGAAATTCAGAAAATGGTTCGTGAAGCAGAAGCGAACGCAGAATCTGACCGTAAGTTTGAAGAGCTGGTTCAGACCCGTAACCAGGGTGACCATCTGCTGCACAGCACTCGCAAGCAGGTTGAAGAAGCAGGCGACAAACTGCCGGCTGATGACAAAACTGCCATCGAGTCTGCACTGACTGCGCTGGAAACTTCTCTGAAAGGCGAAGACAAAGCGGATATCGAAGCGAAAATGCAGGCGCTGGCACAGGTTTCCCAGAAACTGATGGAAATCGCTCAGCAGCAGCACGCACAGCAGCAGGCTGGCGCAGCAGGTGCTGATGCTTCTGCAAACAACGCGAAAGATGACGACGTTGTCGACGCTGAGTTTGAAGAAGTGAAAGACAAAAAATAATCGCCCTTTGAACGGGTAATTACTGGCACGGGCGAAGAGGTTTCCTCTCCGCCCGTGCACGCATGTTAGGGGCAGATAAAAAGAGATGGCTAAGCAAGACTATTACGAGATTTTAGGCGTTTCCAAATCAGCGGAAGAGCGTGAAATCAAAAAGGCCTACAAGCGCCTGGCCATGAAATATCACCCGGACCGCAACCAGGGTGATAAAGAGGCCGAAGCCAAGTTTAAAGAGATCAAAGAAGCTTACGAGATCCTCACCGATGCGCAAAAACGTGCGGCTTATGATCAGTACGGCCATGCAGCGTTTGAGCAAGGCGGTATGGGCGGCGGCGGCGGTTTTGGCGGCGGGGCCGACTTCAGCGATATCTTTGGTGACGTGTTTGGCGATATCTTTGGCGGCGGTCGCGGTCGTCAGCGCGCCTCACGTGGTGCTGATTTACGTTACAACATGGATCTCACTCTGGAAGAAGCCGTGCGTGGCGTCACCAAAGAGATCCGTATTCCGACGCTGGAAGAGTGTGATGTTTGCCACGGCAGCGGTGCGAAGGCGGGCACGCAACCCCAGACCTGTCCAACCTGTCACGGTTCTGGTCAGGTGCAGATGCGTCAGGGCTTTTTTGCCGTACAGCAGACCTGTCCACACTGTCAGGGCCGCGGTACGTTGATTAAAGACCCGTGCAACAAATGCCATGGTCATGGTCGCGTTGAGAAGAGCAAAACGCTGTCCGTTAAGATCCCGGCAGGGGTTGATACTGGCGACCGTATTCGTTTAGCGGGTGAAGGTGAAGCCGGTGAACATGGCGCGCCAGCAGGCGATTTGTACGTTCAGGTGCAGGTAAAACAGCACCCAATTTTCGAACGTGAAGGCAATAACCTGTACTGCGAAGTGCCGATTAACTTTGCGATGGCAGCGCTGGGCGGCGAGATTGAAGTGCCGACGCTGGATGGTCGCGTGAAGTTAAAAATCCCGGGCGAAACGCAGACCGGCAAACTGTTCCGCATGCGTGGTAAAGGCGTTAAGTCAGTACGCGGCGGCGCACAGGGCGATCTGCTGTGCCGTGTGGTGGTTGAAACCCCGGTAGGCCTCAACGACAAGCAGAAGCAGTTGCTGAAAGATCTGCAGGACAGCTTTGGCGGCCCGACCGGCGAGCAAAACAGTCCGCGCTCTAAAAGCTTCTTCGACGGTGTGAAGAAATTTTTTGACGATTTGACGCGCTAATTTACAGCTGTCTTATTAATTAAAAGGCCTTGGATTGAAGAATCCTGGGCTTTTTATTTTTGTATCGAATACAAAAATAATTAGTTAGATATCAAGAATAAATCTTCAGGAAAAATGATGAGAAATGATTTTTTAAAATAAAGATTTTCTTCTATTTTTTGCTCAGTTAATAGAAGAAAAGGTGAGTGAAATGCTTGTGCGCGAAAATGATTTTGACTTCAATTTAATTAAGATATTTAATGCCGTTGTGGAATCCGGAAACGCTTCTCGAGCTTCCGAGAGATTATCCATAACACCAGCTGCTGTTTCTCAGGCGTTAAGTCGATTACAGAATATTTATTCATTTAAGCTCTTTGAACGAACCCGAAAAGGGTTGACGCCTACGAAAAAAGGATTGGAACTCCATAAGGCCTATAGCCATGTTGTGAATGTAATCAACGCTACATATTCACTTTCAAAGAATAACTACGATCCTCCAGCAATAACTTTATTAGGGAGTGATATTGTAGAGAATTATTATCTCCATCATTTTATTAGGAATGATGAATTAATTGAAAAGTATGAAATAAATCATTATGCAGTAAATAAAAATAGCGAAGATACTTTGGCTGAAATGTTACTTTCTGGAGTGGGTGATATTTTAATTAATCTTTCACCACCAAAAAACTTTGATATTGAAGTCCATCTTATTGACGTTTTTAGGCAATATGTTTGTATTTGTGGCAACGACAATCCACTATCAATCTTAGAGCAAATCTCACTACACCATTTTTATACTTTTTCACATGCGGTATATCAATCTGATATGTTCTCTCCGGAAGTAATGGTTTATACCAATAGCGTTGATCATAGAACAGAACGTAAAATAGGTTATCGCAGCGATTCTATGTTAGGGGTAGTCAATATAGTAGAAACAACAAATATGATCTGCATTGTACCTCTTGAGTTGGCTTCATTTTTTAAATATACCAGAGGGTATAATATTAAAATATTATCACTGCCTGATGAATTATTTTTTAAAACAATCCCTGTTTATGCTTCTTTATATAAAAAAAGCAAATATTATGTTGTGCTTAGAGAGTGGATAGTGATACTGCAATCTAAATATTCATCTATAAATGATCGGGATAATTTATGTCAGTGATAATAAGTTCAGAACCTGCCTTAAAGTATATTATAGAGCTAGAGACTATTCTTGCGATTATTATCGTGAGTGCTTGGGGGGGAGTCGTTAGCTATCTCATGAGAGAAGCCCGGGGACGAAAGAAAAAAAATATAGCAGGATGTTTAAAACAAGTCATTATTTCATGTTTTACAGGTTTTTTACTCTCTGGCATTGCTCTTGATAAAGGTGCTGGTATAAATATGATACTCATATTGTCAGGGCTGGGAGGGGTTTTTGCTGGGCCCGTACTGAAAATGTTGAAAGATAAACTGGCACAGGTTTTTGCTAAGTGAACTGTATTGCCCGTCCATGGGCATTACCATACTTAAAGTAAGTAAAATCTTAGTGTGATATATAGAATTATTGTAATAAATAAAATCATTGCATAATAATACAGAAACGGTTTCTGCAGGAAATGATGTTTGCTATTTAAGCATTTTATTTCTATGTTTTCATTAATCTGTACTCCTTGACGTGGAATTGTAATGAACAAATTGTCAATGCCAAAAATTCTCAGGTCTTTTCTGACCAGATAGAGTAGTTGAGTCAGATTAGCATCACTTATAAATGTACTCCTGTCCTCCCATAATGCTTCCGCAATATGATTTTTCCTTATCACCAGTTCTTGCGCATGAGTTAGGATGAAATTTAAACATTTAGAACGCATATGAGTAAGTTTTATAGTTCGCTTCCCATCTTTACTTTTTAATTCATGGCTGGCGTTATCATACATACAACTATTTTTAATAATGTAAATGGTCATTTATATACCATGGTTAGTTTAATGTGTTCAGAAATATTAAATACAAATTTTCTGTTATTCAATACATATGCATACCTGTTGCATGTAAAAACGATACGTGTCACATAAGTTATGATATTTTTAGTTTGTATTAATTTTAAATTAAATAGGAGTTATTTATTTAATTGGCCATTAGGGGGGTAGGGAGGCATTATTGAGTTTTTTGACATAGGCTGAATGGCAATTTATAGACTTTTATTTGGGGATATATGGCATAGCATATTAATAGATGGTTTTATAGTCACATAAATTTTTTGTTTCTTCATAAAGATGTTTTTTTAGATTATTTTATTACTAGTTATTTGTACGAATACTACGGTTCTGTTTATCTTACCAGCTATCGGGATTATATAGCCGATTGGAAATGAAAACTTTTTGTGAAAGGATAGAGATATGCAAATTAATAAATTACAAATTAGTCAACCAGAACCTCGTATGCCAGTTAACCAGAAAATTGATGTTGATAACGCAACGGTGCTTTCGCATAATGCAATCTATCAAACACTCCTCTCTGCAGTGGTGGAAACTAATGATTATGATAATGCCATAGTTACGTTAGATCCTTATAGTACGGCACCTTTAAGCCTATATCTGGGTATTTGGGGGAAATTGAATGAAGATATCAAAATTAATGTGCAGGATAGCAAGGGGATAACGGTAGCTGTATCCTGGACCTACAGCATTCAGACCGGTGCAAACCTGATTCCAGTTTCGGGTCTGGTTGCCGGGGAGGATAATGTCGTTACCTTAATCTCAGGTGCGCAGATTGTTGGGCAATACACGGTAACCCCATCAGCATTGCCGCCATCGGATTCTGCTGATATCAGTCTTGGCTTCCCTGTCATCACTGTGACAAAGTCAGTTGACGATTCCTCATTAGTTGCAGATGGCCTTTATTTTTCAACATATTTTGATCGCTATAATCTTGCCTTTGATCAAAATGGCATCGTTCGTTGGTATGTCTCTCAGGCAATTCCTTCTTATAACTTTGTCCGAACAGACAGCGGGCATTTCCTGGCTACGTCACAAGGAATTAATCACTGCCTGGATATGTACGAATTTGACGTAATGGGCAGAGTATATGCAGTCTATCTCCTTGATAATGAGTTTCATCACTCTATTCTGCCATTAGAGAACAATCTGGCTATTGCCCCCTCGGAATATACTAATGGACGTCCAGATGATTACTCAACAGGTAAAGATGGTGTTTCCATTATCGATCTCACTTCAGGGCTTGAGGTTGCTTATTATGACATGTTAAAAGTGATGGACTATTCTCGTTCGCCACGTCCATCAGGAAGTGCACCGGGTCAATCGGCTACGATGGATGACTGGCTGCATATCAACCAGAGCTATATTAATACAACCAATAATGTGCTGGTTTCATCAGGGCGTCACCAAAGTGCCATCTTCGGTGTTGATGTCGACTCGGGCCAACTGCGTTTTATTATGGCCGATCATGAAGACTGGGCCTCCGACTTTGAGGAATACTTGCTGACACCAGTCGATGAGTCAGGTAATCCGCTGTTTGATTTTTCTACTCAAGATGGAATTGATTTAGCGAACAGTAATTTCTGGACATGGGGGCAGCATAATATCGTAGAGATTCCAAATGCTGAGATCGGTATTCTGGAGTTTATAGTTTTTGACAATGGAAATTATCGTTCTCGAGACGATGCCAGGAGCTTGTTGCCAAAGGATAACTTTAGCCGGGTAGTTCAGTTTAGAATTGATCTAAACACGATGACGGTAACACGCTCGTATGAATATGGTAAAGATGAGGTTGGTAGCAGGGGCTACAGCAGCTTCGTAAGTGCCAAGCATTTATTGAGCAATGGTAATCTGGTCATCCATTTTGGTGCAAGCACCATGGATGAAAATGGTCGTCCTCTATCTGCCCAACCGGGATACAGTGATATTGTGGATCCGCAAGATGGAAGTCAGGCGCTGGGGATGTTGGTATTACAAGAGATCAATAAGCAGACGAAACAGCTTCTTTTTGAGGCGACGGTAACGTCAGGTTATTATAAAAATGCTGAAGTAAATGGTGATGATTATCGTTATGATATTTCTGCTTTCAGAGTTTATAAACTGCCATTATTTTGATAAGTAAAAATGAATGCGGCCATGATTGTGGCCGCATTATGTATTAAATGATCTTACTAAAAAATCATTTGCTAATATCGTCAACACGCATTGTGTGATCAGGAACAATGTTCTTCACATGCTCCATGTAATCGATTATTGCCTGAGCGGTTTGTAATCCCTTAATGTATTTAACATTTTTACTATTGGTGAAACTAAATCCACCACCGCCTTTCCCGATAAAAGAATCCAGAGCAATAGTATAAAATTGACTGTCTTCTACCGGTTTTCCTTTAATATTAAACGAAACAATACGCTGCCCCAACGGTTTTGTGCTGTCGTATTTAAACTGTACTGTTTTTGACGCGTGTAGCGTCCCATTTTTCAAATCTGCGGCATGAGACATAATTGACCTGAGATCTTTACCGCTGATCTCCACACTCATTACATCATTAGTGAATGGATACATGCTCAATACATCACCATATGTAATGTTGCCTTTGGGTAATTCGGAACGAATACCGCCAGCATTATAGAATGAGGCATCGGCGTAAGGTACCTTATACATCAAAGCATCAGTAATTAAATTACCTGTAGTAGCAGATTCACCATAAGAACGGGTCAAAATTTCAGGTGAGTAGGCGACGACTCTGTCGGTAATTTTCTTAACTTTATTGTTCCACTCATCGATTTTTGCCTGTGTTTGCGGATCAGGCTTATAGGTATCTGCGTACATCGTGATTAGCTTACCATTGTAGCTATCCACTTTTTTGGTTTCAGGGTTCCAGTCGAGGACTAACTTGCCTAACTCAATCGTGTAGGCATTAGTTGAAACCACCAACGTATCGCCGACTTTAATGGGTTCTGGAGTACCTTTATGGGCATGGCCGGTGATCAGTACGTTCAACCCGTAGCCTTCAAGCGTTTTAGCCATTTCAACGTCAGCTTTCAGCGCACGGGCAACGTCTTCATCACCACCGCTGGATTGACGACCCGGTACACCTTCATGCGCGAGCAGTACTGTCAGGTCAACTTTCCCTTTCAATTCTTCCAGTTGTTTCTTCACATACGGTACGGGATCCTGGCAGTCAACACCTTCACGGACGCCTGCGGCAATTGCTTCATAAAATGCCGAAACGCCGTGCATCCCAATAACACCAATTTTCAAACCATTTTTTTCGACGATGGTATAAGGTGTTTTAATTAATGGTTTATCACTATTGCTGTAAAACACGTTGTTGAGCAGTACCGGAAATTTAAGTTTACTCAGTTGTGTGACTAGATTTTCATGTCCATGGTCAAACTCATGATTTCCTACCGAAACGGCATCATAGGGCATGGTATTCAAAATATCGATAATGGCTTCACCTTTGGTTAAGGTGCTGATATAAGGGCCAGTAAAATAGTCACCTGCATCAAAGAAAAAAACATCTTTATCTTTTTCTTTGGCATCCTTAACTATTTTAGAGATAGGAGCAAATCCTCCTACCTCACGTGTCTTCGACACAGAAGGAATAATCCCTGGTGTAACGTGAGCATGCAAATCATTTGTGTAGTAAATGGTAATGTCTCTGGCATCTGCAGTAAAGGTTATAGCAGATGATAAACCAATACATAAAGACAAGAGGGACAGCGAGAATTTATTCTTCACATTCATATTCATATTCCATTTATTCGATATATTGACAATTACACCTCACCGCATCTGATATATCGGATGCAGAGTTTCAAACTGGGTTATTTCTTTTTTATTTATTTTGATAGTAATCAGAACTCGAAGCCAATCATATAATTCATACGGTCACCATAATCTTTATAACCTAATTTATTATTAAAGTAACGATAGGATACCGATGCAGTCCAGCTAGGTATAAATTTCCATGTGAAAGTCACTGCGCCATTCAGACCAGTATGTCCACCTTGTTGCTCTGCATAGGCATCATTACGATCCATTTCAATTTCATTCCAGTTGGAAACAGCAAATTTTTCGTTAAACATTTCAAAATTATATGCCGCAACCCAACCAAGTACATATCCGTTAAGGCCAGTAGCCTGACCGTATTTTTTTGACGTATAGTCGTTGGATAAATTGTGTATAGCCACATAGGGTTTAATGAACCATGATTTTTCTACCAGACCAAGGTAGCCGACCCCATACATCATATTCAATTCATCACCAAACGTGTTCTCCATCGACATATAGAGTTTGGTCATCAACGTAAAATCAGAACCTTCTATCGGACGATAATGTCCGAGAAACTGAGTAACGTGGTTCCGTCCTTCGACTGGATGGTTGAGAACGTTCATTTCGTAAAATGAAGCAAATTCACCTCTGTCGAAAACGGCGCCAAAATCAGCCACCGCTTTCCACACTTCACCACGATCGACGTTTACGAAACCTTTATTCCAGTCACCATACCCGAGACTAATTTTCCCATATACGCGTTTTAGTTCAGCTGAATGACCATTAAAACAGGCTAAGATAAGGCATGCACCAAGTAGACTATTAATGTATTTTTTGTTCATGCTCAGCTCCGTGAGGTAAAGAAAATAATAAAATGTAATGCTTTTGAAAAAAAGGAAGTCTATTGGTTGATGTTTTGTTTGTGAGTGATAGGTGTCGCAAAAATACCAGTGTTCGAATATTAATTTGAGAAAGTGTCGGGAGGTGTTGTTTTTTTTATGCTAACTTTATGTTTTTTGAATATAAGGCGTGTTACTGGAGTAACGCGAATCTTTTTTATCGATGCTTTTGATATTCTTTTTGTATGACTTATTCGCTATTAGCAACTTAGTGCCGAGAAAACAACATATGCTGACATTAACGAGATATAGAGAGGGTGAGGGAGGTGTTTGGGATCTTCGTCACTTGTTATTGTGCAGTTTTTTAATAGAATTTTCTGGTAAGTTTATATAAATAAAAATGATATTTTAATTATTAATATAGCGCCTGCGAATGTATTTGTTTCTTTATTTTTTCAATCACTCTTTATTGCATGCTGATGTAATAGTGAGTGCCAGAAATCAACCGAAAATATTAAGCCTTTTGGCAAGTTTATTGCGTAATTGGTGATGTGATAATTCAAAGGAGTTGAAATGAAAAGAACTGTTGTTGCCAGTATGATCGGTCTGGCCTTATGTGCCGGAAGCGTATCGTCAACCGCGCAGGCTGCTACGGATAAACGTCCTAACTTAGTCATCATTCTTGCTGACGATTTAGGCTATGGCGATCTCGCGACTTATGGCCATCAAATCGTCAAAACCCCTAATATCGACAAGCTGGCGCAGGAAGGGGTGAAATTTACCGACTACTATGCACCTGCGCCGCTGTGTTCTCCTTCTCGTGCTGGTTTATTAACGGGGCGTATGCCGTTTCGTACCGGGATACGCTCATGGATCCCTGAAGGGAAAGACGTCGCATTAGGGCGCAATGAATTGACGATTGCCAATCTGCTGAAAGAGCAGGGCTACGACACGGCGATAATGGGCAAATTACACCTGAATGCCGGAGGAGATCGCACCGATCAGCCGCAAGCGAACGATATGGGATTCGATTACACCCTGGTGAATGCTGCCGGGTTCGTAACGGACTCAACTTTAGATACCGCAACAGAGCGCCCGCGTCATGGCATGGTACATCCAACCGGTTTTGTGCGTAACGGCAAGCCGATTGGTAGAGCGGAGACCTTCAGTGGAGAATTAGTAAGCTCTGAAGTCGTGAACTGGTTGGACAATAAGAAAGATGATAAGCCGTTTTTCTTATACGTCGCCTTCACAGAAGTTCATAGCCCACTGGCATCGCCGAAAAAGTATCTCGATATGTATTCACAAAACATGAGCGACTACCAGAAACAGCATCCGGATCTGTTCTACGGAGATTGGGCTGATAAACCGTGGCGCGGCACGGGAGAATATTACGCCAATATCAGCTATATGGATGCCCAGGTCGGTAAAGTAATGGATAAGATTAAGGCAATGGGTGAAGAAGATAACACCATTGTCATTTTTACTAGCGATAACGGACCGGTCACACGCGAGGCTCGTAAAGTGTATGAACTGAACCTGGCGGGCGAAACGGATGGGCTTCGCGGTCGTAAAGACAATTTGTGGGAAGGCGGCATCCGTGTTCCGGCAATCATCAAGTATGGTAAACATATTCCGCAGGGGATGGTAACGGATACGCCGGTTTATGGTCTCGACTGGATGCCGACGCTGGCAAATATGATGGATTTTAAACTGCCAACAGATCGTACCTACGATGGGCAGTCTCTGGTGCCATTACTGGAACAGAAAACGTTGGCGCGTCAGAAGCCACTCATTTTTGGTATTGATATGCCATTCCAGGATGATCCAACGGATGAGTGGGCTATTCGCGATGGTGACTGGAAAATGATCATCAATCGCGAAAATAAACCTAAATACCTCTACAACCTGAAAAAAGATCGTTTTGAAACCCTTAATCAGATTGGCAAGCAGCCTGATATCGAAAAACAACTGTACGGTAAGTTCCTGAAGTACAAAAAGGATATTGATAACGATTCCTTAATGAAAGCCCGAGGTGAAAAACCGACGCCAGTAACCTGGGGTTAATCGGATAACAACAAAAAAATAGAGTATGCCACTTAGGGCTATGCCCGCCTGGCTCAGTATTTTTATGCTGAGCCGGGTTCTTTTATTTATGGACCTCCGTGATGCAAAGGAAAAGTTGTCAGGTAATGGTTAAGCCGACAGGATCAGTATGCAATCTGGACTGCAAATACTGTTTTTACCTGGAAAAAGAGAAGCTCTATCCAGACAGAAAAGCAAATTTCAAAATGTCAGATGAAATGCTTGAATTATTCATCAAGCAACACATTGCCGCACAGGATGTGGATGACGTCATTTTTGCATGGCAAGGTGGAGAACCGACTCTGATGGGGCGCGCGTTTTACCAGCGGGCGATTGAACTTCAGCAGCGTTACGCTGAGGGGAGAACCATAGTAAATACCTTTCAGACTAATGGTGTTTTGATCGACGAAGAATGGGCTGAGTTTTTCAAGAAGAATGATTTTCTGGTGGGGATTTCTGTTGACGGTGACGCCGCGCTACATGATGAATGGCGTGTTACTCGTTCGGGTAAACCAACACATGAGAAAGTGGAGCAGGCCATTAAACGCCTGGTACGTCACGGGGTTGAGTTTAATACGCTGACGGTGGTTAACCACACTAATATGTCTCATCCACTGCAGGTTTACCAATATCTGAAAAGCATTGGTAGCCAGTATATGCAGTTTATTCCATTAGTAGAGAGGCGTAGTGACAACAGCGATGCCGAGTTGGCTGCACCCTGTGATAAACAAACGAAAATGATGCCGTGGTCCGTTGACTCACTTGAATTCGGCCATTTTCTCAATGCTATTTTTGATATCTGGATCCGTGAGGATATTGGTAATATTGGCATACAGATATTTGAGCAGACGCTGGCTGCCTGGTGCGGATTACCTCCGCATGTGTGCGTGTTTTCTCCAACGTGCGGCAGTGCATTCGCAATGGAAATGAATGGTGATGTTTATAACTGCGATCACTTTGTCTATCCGCAGTACAAACTAGGGAATATTCAGCATACAACGGTGCGTGCGATGAACAATAGTGAGCAAAATCGGCAATTCGGCAATGATAAAAGCCGTACCATGGCGCAAGAATGTTACTCCTGTCAGTGGCGGTTTGCTTGCAATGGGGGATGTCCTAAACACCGATTTCTCCCCTCAGTCTCAGGAGTATCGAATCAGAACTTTTTATGTGCTGGTTATCAGTTGTTTTTTTCCCATACTGCACTAAATAGCTGCGCCTAATACCGCTACACTTTTGCCTGACCATGTTTTCCTCCGGGGAATGGGCTGGCGGTTTCCATAAAATGGCGGACCTTTTTCAGTAACTGCCACATTGAGCGGCACTGATGATTACGGGTTATCGTGTCATGAAGTGCCTGCCATAGCCGTTCCACATGATTCACCCACGGCGAGTAAACCGGCTGGTAAATTACCCTGAACTTGGGATTTGCTTTCAACCAGCGCTGTGTTTCGCGGCTTTTATGGATAATGTAGTTATCAACGATCAGCGTGATTGTTTTCGCCCGCCGGTAAGTGGCTTTCAGGTGCTTCAGCAGAGCGATAAACAGCGCTGAACTTTTGCTGTTGCCGCCCACGTAGCTGACTTTACCCGTGCCACTGTGCAGTGCGCCGGCCAGATAGTATTTTTCGTTCTGCCCCGGCGTCACTACCCGTTTCTGCTGTCCGCGCAACTGCCAGTCCGCACCGATTTTAGGATTAAGGTGGATATCCACTTCATCTTCATAAAATACCGGATGCTCTGCGCTGCATTCATCCAGCGCTTTGTGGATTACCGCCATCTTTTCATCTTTATGTGGGTCACGGATACGCAGAGTTGGCGCGGCCCTGCGCCATACAAGCCCCGCAGATGGCAACCAGCGGCGAACGGTTCCTGCATGTAACTGGCAACCGGTTATCTCATTGATTTTTAATGCCAGTAATTCGGTGCTCCAGCGTGAACGTTGATAACCAAAATCGCCGGGAGAATGCTTTATCAGCTCACGTAACAGGGTGCAGATATGTTCAAAAGGCCAGCGTCGGGAGCGCCCTGCGGGTAAGGATTTCAGGCCTTCAATACCTGAGTGCGTAAACCAGTTAATCCAGCGACCAACGGATGAACGAGCACAACAGAGAGTTCTGGCAACATCGCTGACCCGTTCACCCCGATGAAGCATCAGCATGGCCGTGAGTCTGCGGGCATGATTTTTATCGCGCGTTTTATGAATAGCTTTCTGCATCAGGCGTCGTTCGCCACGGGGTATTGGTGCTATGATCGGCATCGCTCAGTCCGGTTGGTGGTTTTGGTTGGTTTGGCGATTGATCAGATCGCACAATCCGGGCTGAGTTCCCTTTCAGTGATCTACTATTCCGCGCATCTATTTAGCGATGGGGGCGATGAAAACGCTCTATGAAAATAATATTTCGCCAGCAGAGATAAAAACAATATTTGTGTGATAGTAATATTCGCAGGGAGTGAATATGTTTTCTCGAATCAATGTTGATGCCTGTAAAACACCTACTTGTAAAAATATGGGTATATTAAATAGTCCGGATTATTTAACCCAAGGGAAGGAGATTCTGTGTAGAGAATGTGGATTTTTGTTCCCCATCATTTCTGAGTACTCGCTCAATCTCTTCCGTCAGTCGGCAAACCAGGCCTGGAAGGGATTGATTAAAGCTTGTCCTAGCTGCGGTAGTTCATCACTGAAAAAATATGGATTTTCCGCTCAAAGAGAGGCGCGACTATACTGCCTTGAGTGCCACAAAACGTTCGTTTCCCCAGGAGAACATAAGGCAGATATCCGTCAGGAAAACCTTGCCAGACTTATCCAGGAAGGCGCTTCGTTGTCTGATATTAGAGCGACACTTTCATTAGACAGCACGGGTCTAAACCGTGCGCTACAAAAATTATCCCGCAAGGTAAATGAGGCTGAACGAGAGTTCGTTTTTCCTGCGTTTGATCTGGCGATGAGTACGTGCGCTTTTCGGGTTAAATTTAATGGCGGCGACAACAGTTTGTATGCTCTGGTTACGGCAGAAGAGGGCAGTGGCAGGGTTATCGCTGTGACAACTAAGGAAGGTGCGAATAAGCGGGGAAATTCTTCTCGGCTGACTCAGTCATTTCATTTCTTCATGTTTGAGCCGATTTTTTCTCCCGTAAATGCCTTGAATCAGCCTATTTAGACCGTTTCTTCGCCATTTAAGGCGTTATCCCCAGTTTTTAGTGAGATCTCTCCCACTGACGTATCATTTGGTCCGCCCGAAACAGGTTGGCCAGCGTGAATAACATCGCCAGTTGGTTATCGTTTTTCAGCAACCCCTTGTATCTGGCTTTCACGAAGCCGAACTGTCGCTTGATGATGCGAAATGGGTGCTCCACCCTGGCACGGATGCTGGCTTTCATGTATTCGATGTTGATGGCCGTTTTGTTCTTGCGTGGATGCTGTTTCAAGGTTCTTACCTTGCCGGGGCGCTCGGCGATCAGCCAGTCCACATCCACCTCGGCCAGCTCCTCGCGCTGTGGCGCCCCTTGGTAGCCGGCATCGGCTGAGACAAATTGCTCCTCTCCATGCAGCAGATTACCCAGCTGATTGAGGTCATGCTCGTTGGCCGCGGTGGTGACTAGGCTGTGGGTCAGGCCACTCTTGGCATCGACACCAATGTGGGCCTTCATGCCAAAGTGCCACTGATTGCCTTTCTTGGTCTGATGCATCTCCGGATCGCGTTGCTGCTCTTTGTTCTTGGTCGAGCTGGGTGCCTCAATGATGGTGGCATCGACCAAGGTGCCTTGAGTCATCATGACGCCTGCTTCGGCCAGCCAGCGATTGATGGTCTTGAACAATTGGCGGGCCAGTTGATGCTGCTCCAGCAGGTGGCGGAAATTCATGATGGTGGTGCGGTCAGGCAAGGCGCTATCCAGGGATAACCGGGCAAACCGACGCATGGAGGCGATTTCGTACAGAGCATCTTCCATCGCGCCATCGCTCAGGTTGTACCAATGCTGCATGCAGTGAATGCGTAGCATGGTTTCCAGCGGATAAGGTCGCCGGCCATTACCAGCCTTGGGGTAAAACGGCTCGATGACTTCCACCATGTTTTGCCATGGCAGAATCTGCTCCATACGGGACAAGAAAATCTCTTTTCTGGTCTGACGGCGCTTACTGCTGAATTCACTGTCGGCGAAGGTAAGTTGATGACTCATGATGAACCCTGTTCCATGGCTCCAGATGACAAACATGATCTCATATCAGGGACTTGTTCGCACCTTCCCTAATTATTCCACGCAGCCTGTCGAAAACGAATATCAGTACATTTCTGAATACGAGGAACGTCTGCCGCCTGGGACGTTAGCGCATCTTGTCCAACGCAAAGAACTCATGACGATGCGGCGAAATACCCTATTTGATATCGACTATGGTCCCGCCACGCTTTACAAAAACGATCCCGGGATGTTGGTAAAACCGGTTCTTCCCGCGTACCGGCATTTTGAGCTGGTCAAAGAGCTTACGGATGAGCACTCCCTCAATGTTCAGCACGACATCGATCATGAGTGTTTTATATTAGGAGGATGTATGATGGCTAATCTGCAATCTGTGCGGCAAGGTCGTTGTCATATATCATTTGTAAGAGAAATGGGGGTTTCACCTCCGGATAAAGACTTTCCTTATCGAGTGTTCTTTAGTGGCGGAATACGCAATAATGTCTGGCGAGCCTTCTCAACACGCGGTTACTCTAAAGCCGTATGTAACCTCACAGGAAATAAAAAAACGAGTATGCTACGCTACGCTACCTTAACGGGCAGCACTAAATTTATTCAGTTTTTGCATACGCATCCGTTTTTCTTTCAGCTTAGTCGCCTGTCTCCTGCCAATGTTACGGTCGTACTGAATTATTTAAAATTTGAATATAATAAAAATATAATGCGATAACGGAATATTTTTATTGATATTAATTGATACTTTTTGATTGCCTGATTGATATATCCCCAGTGTATTTATTTTGTTGTTCCGCTGTGGAACGATGAAATGAATACATTGGACACGCATAATGAAAAAGATTATTTCCCCCGATATTAAGTTGCCTACACCTCGTCCCGCTGTTAATCAGGAGATTGACAGCAATAATGAGATGGTTCTCAGTCATACAGCTGTTTATCAAGATTGTCTGGCTCGGATCACTGATGAGAATACGTTGGAAAATGCGGTCATTGTTCTAAACCCTTATGGTACAGCCCCTTTAAGTGCATATGCCGGTGTTTGGAGTGCTGAAGAACGTACTGTAACGCTGAAAATTCAGGATCTGGCGCAAAGTGCGATACAAGTCGTGCAAGATTTTACGTTGAATGTGGGGGCGAATCTGCTGCCTGTACTTGGCCTAGTGGCAGATGTCGATAACCAACTGGCTATTTTGGTTGATGAAGTCGTTATCGCCACTTATACGATAGCAACCCAACCTTTACCTGCAACGGATTCTGCAGATGTGCAGTTAGGGTTTCCTGTTATCAATGTGACTCAACCAGTGACTGACGCTGACCTGATTGCGCCGGGCTGCTATTTCATTACGCATTTCGACCGCTATAACTACGCTCTGGATCAGGATGGTGTGGTGCGTTGGTACGTGACACAGGACTTCCCGTCATTCAATTTGGTGCGCATTGATAACGGTCATTTCTTGGCTACATCAGAAGCTAAAAACACCTACCTTGAGATGTATGAGTTCGACATGATGGGACGGCTGTATACTTTTTATATTCTGGATAACCAATTCCACCACTCAATTTGGCAATGGGACAGTAATATCATCGTCGCGCCTTCCGAATATACCTCGGGCAGACCGGATTCACTGAAGACTAATGAAGATGGCGTCTCAGTTGTGGATTTATCTACCGGGCTGGAAATTGCCTATTACGACATGGCCGCTATTCTTGATACCTCACGTACAGCGAGACCAACGGGGACGGCACCTGGTGAAGATCCGACCGCTCAGGACTGGCTGCATATCAACCAAAGCTATGTTAATGAAACGAATAGTTTGCTGATCGCTTCAGGGCGTCATCAGAGCGCTGTTTTTGGCATCAGCCTCGAGACTGAATCGCTGCAGTTTATTATGTCCACGCATGAAGATTGGAGCGAGGAGTATAAGCCTTACCTTCTGACTCCGGTCGACAGTGATGGTGTCCCTCTTTATGACTTCAGCAATCAGGATGATGTGGATGCGGCAAACCGTGATTTTTGGTCGTGGGGACAACACAATGTGACTGAAGTGGCTAATGACGAACCAGGAATGGTCGAATTTATGGTATTCGACAATGGTAACTATCGCTCTCGTGTTGATAGTAAAAGCCTGCTTCCACCAGATAATTACAGCCGGGTTGTACACTTTATCGTTGATTTGAACGCAATGACGGTAATGCGCCCTTTTGAATACGGTAAGGAGTTGGGAGCTCGCGGTTATAGTAGTTGTGTAAGCGCCAAAGAGGTGTTGCAGAATGGCAACATCGTTGTGCATTTCGGCGATTGCACATTTGACGAAAATGGCCGAGCTATCTCTTGCCAGCCGGGGGATAGCGACATTATTGACCCGCAGGAAGGAAATGAAGCATTGGGGAATTTGCTTCTGCAAGAAATTGAACCGGTAACCAAGTCGGTGCTTTTTGAGGCGACAATGACCTCTGGTTACTATAAAAACGAGGAAGTGAATGGCGTAGGCTATCGCTATGACATCACCAGTTTCCGCGTTTATAAAATGGGACTGTATGCCTGATTAGGTCTCAGTGTTTTGCGCTCTATGCCCGACATCTGTTCGGGCTTTTTTATTCGTAAAAACCGATCTATTCATCATGAATAATCTAATTTTAACGAGCTTTCTGAAGGTGTAAGATAGTATTTACGAAGTATTCACCCAATAGAGAGAATAAAAGTGAAACATCTGCATCGTTTTTTTAGTAGTGACGCCTCGGGGGGCATCATTCTGATCATCGCTGCCGTGGTTGCTATGCTGATGGCAAATATCGGGGTTACCAGTGGATGGTACCACGCCTTTCTGGAAACGCCCGTTCAACTGCGGGTTGGCGCGCTTGAGATCAACAAAAATATGCTGCTGTGGATCAATGACGCGTTGATGGCGGTGTTCTTCCTGTTGATCGGTTTGGAAGTGAAGCGCGAGTTAATGCAAGGTTCGCTGGCCAGTCTGCGCCAGGCGGCGTTTCCGATCATTGCCGCTATCGGGGGCATGATTGTCCCGGCGCTGCTGTATCTGGCATTCAACTATGCTGACCCTATCACCCGTGAGGGTTGGGCGATCCCGGCGGCAACGGATATCGCTTTTGCATTAGGCGTGCTGGCGCTGTTGGGCAGCCGTGTCCCACTGGCGTTGAAAATCTTCCTGATGGCGCTGGCGATAATCGATGACCTCGGCGCTATTGTGATCATCGCGTTGTTCTACACCAGCGATCTCTCGCTGCTGTCGCTGGGCGTTGCCGCGTGCGCGATCCTTATCCTGGCAGCATTGAATCTGTGCGGTGTAAGACGTACCGGTATTTATATTCTGGTTGGCGTAGTGCTGTGGACGGCCGTACTGAAGTCTGGCGTGCATGCAACTCTGGCGGGCGTGATCGTCGGTTTCTTCATCCCGTTGAAGGAAAAACACGGGCGTTCGCCGGCGAAGCGTCTGGAGCATGTTCTGCACCCGTGGGTGGCATACCTGATCCTACCGTTGTTTGCCTTCGCTAACGCGGGCGTCTCACTGCAGGGCGTCACCATTGATGGACTGACTTCGGTGTTACCGCTGGGGATCATTGCTGGCCTGTTAATCGGGAAACCACTGGGTATCAGCCTCTTTTGCTGGCTGGCGTTACGCTTCAGGATGGCGCAATTGCCGGAGGGAACGAATTTCCAGCAAATTATGGCGGTCGGTATTCTGTGCGGCATTGGCTTTACGATGTCGATTTTCATCGCCAGCCTGGCGTTTGGGACCGTCGATCCTGAGCTGATTAACTGGGCGAAACTGGGGATCCTGATCGGTTCTTTGCTGTCGGCGGTAATAGGTTACTGCTGGTTACGCACCCGGTTGAACGCAGCAGCCTGACGGGATAACCCTTTCGTGACAATTTTCAGGGAGAGTGTATGTCTCATATAAACTACAACCACCTGTACTACTTTTGGCATGTATATAAAGAAGGATCGGTGGTTGGTGCAGCAGAGGCGCTTTATCTGACACCGCAGACCATTACCGGGCAGATTAAAGCGCTTGAGGAACGCTTACAGGGAAAGTTGTTCAAGCGGAAGGGGCGTGGACTGGAGCCCAGCGAATTAGGCGAATTGGTTTTTCGTTATGCGGATAAGATGTTCACGTTAAGCCAGGAAATGCTGGATATCGTGAACTATCGCAAAGAGTCGAATTTACTGTTCGATGTCGGCGTGGCGGATGCGTTGTCCAAACAGCTGGTCAGCAGCGTGCTGAATGCTGCAGTCGTTGAAGATGAACAAATCCATCTGCGTTGTTTTGAATCAACGCACGAGATGCTGCTGGATCAGCTCAGCCAGCATAAACTGGATATGATTATCTCCGACTGCCCGATCGATTCTACGCAGCAGGAAGGGTTGTTCTCAGTGCGGATTGGCGAATGCAGCGTGAGCTTTTGGTGCACCCAGCCATTGCCTGAGAAACCATTTCCGGCCTGCCTCGAAGAGCGTCGATTGCTGATCCCTGGGCGCCGTTCGATGCTCGGGCGTAAGCTGCTGAACTGGATTAACTCCCAAGGGCTGAACGTTGAAATCCTTGGTGAGTTTGATGACGCCGCGCTGATGAAAGCGTTTGGTGCAACGCATAACGCTATTTTTGTTGCGCCTACGCTTTATTCCCACAATTTCTATGCCGATGATTCAATTGTTGAAATTGGACGCGTAGAGAATGTGATGGAGGAGTATCACGCCATATTTGCAGAAAGAATGATCCAGCATCCAGCGGTGCAGCGTATTTGCAATGCGGACTACTCGGCATTATTTAAGCTGCAATCAGCCTGATCTTCGTAATGCTTCCGGCTGCGGTGGTTGCCTACAGCCGGAAGGATTCTACTGCTTTAATAAATTCCGGTACTGACCACCTTCGCGGATAAATACCGGAATTCTGTTCCGTGGCCAGCCGTTTTCACGCATCTCCCGATATCTCTTGGGGCGGTTCTCCACCTTCGGCCAGACAGAGATTATCAGCTCAATGCCCAGTGAATGGCAGTTGCTGTCGAATCCGGCTGCAAACGACGGGCATAAAAAAACCCGCTTGCGCGGGTTTTTTCACAAAGCGACAACAAGCAGGCGATTAAGCCAGTTTGTTGATCTGTGCAGTCAGGTTTGCTTTATGACGTGCAGCTTTGTTTTTGTGGATCAGACCTTTAGCAGCCTGACGGTCCACGATCGGTTGCATTTCGTTAAATGCTTTCAGTGCAGTAGCTTTGTCGCCAGCTTCGATAGCTGCGTATACTTTCTTGATGAAAGTACGCATCATAGAGCGACGGCTAGCGTTGTGCTTGCGGGCCTTTTCAGACTGAACGGCGCGCTTCTTAGCTGATTTGATATTAGCCAAGGTCCAACTCCCAAATGTGTTCTATATGGACAATTCAAAGGCCGAGGAATATGCCCTTTTAGCCTTCTTTTGTCAATGGATTTGTGCAAATAAGCGCCGTTTAAATTGCAGCACTCGTTGCGTAGTGATGGCGCAGGATTCTACCAGCTTGCGGGGCGTGAATACAGCCTTTCCACGAGAAAAATTGCATTGGTGTGCCCGTGAAGGGCGTCAATTTGTTTCATAACGATGAAAACCATCCTCTTTCTGTTTCGTAGAAACAATCGCCGGTTAACGTTGAACGCGGTACAGGGTATACTTTCACGATTTTCACTGTTTTGAGCCAGACATGAAGCTGATACGAGGCATACATAATCTCAGTCAGGCCCCGCATGGGTGTGTGCTGACTATTGGTAATTTCGACGGCGTGCACCGTGGCCATCGTGCGTTGCTGCAGGGCTTACGGGAAGAAGGGCGCAAACGCAATTTACCGGTGATGGTGATGATTTTCGAGCCGCAGCCGCTGGAGCTGTTTGCGACGGACAAGTCACCTGCGCGCCTCACCCGCCTGCGGGAAAAACTGCGTTATCTGGCGGAGTGCGGCGTTGATTACGTGCTGTGCGTGCGTTTTGACAGGCGCTTCGCGGCATTAACGGCGCAGACCTTCATCAGCGATCTGCTGGTGAAGCGCCTTGGTGTACAATTTCTTGCCGTTGGTGATGATTTCCGCTTTGGCGCTAGCCGTGCGGGCGATTTCTTGTTATTACAGGAAGCGGGCGCTGAGTATGGTTTTGATATCACCAGCACCCAAACTTTCTGTGAAGGCGGTGTGCGCATCAGCAGCACCGCGGTACGTCAGGCGCTGGCGGAAGATAACCTGCAACTGGCCGAAAGCCTGCTTGGGCATCCTTTTACTATCTCAGGACGCGTAGTTCACGGTGACGAGTTAGGGCGCACTATCGGTTTTCCGACGGCAAACTTACCGCTTCGTCGCCAGGTTTCTCCGGTGAAAGGGGTTTATGCGGTTGAAGTAATGGGGCTGGGTGACAAACCTTTCCCCGGCGTCGCCAACATCGGCACACGCCCGACGGTAGCAGGCGTACGCCAACAGTTGGAAGTGCATCTATTGGACGTTGTAATGGACCTGTATGGTCGCCATATAGATGTAGTACTGCGTAAAAAAATACGCAGCGAACAGCGATTTGCCTCGCTGGATGAACTAAAAGCGCAGATTGCGCGTGATGAGTTGACTGCCCGTGAATTTTTTGGGCTAACAAAACCGGCTTAATGCCTATACGAGTTTTAAATACGGAACCGAGAATCTGATGAGTGACTATAAATCAACCCTGAATTTGCCGGAAACAGGGTTCCCGATGCGCGGCGATCTCGCCAAGCGTGAACCGGGAATGCTGGCGCGTTGGACTGATGATGACCTGTACGGCATCATTCGTGCGGCCAAAAAAGGCAAAAAAACCTTCATTCTGCATGATGGCCCTCCTTATGCGAATGGCAGCATTCATATTGGTCACTCGGTTAACAAGATTCTGAAAGACATTATCGTGAAGTCCAAAGGACTCACGGGATTCGACTCGCCTTACGTTCCGGGCTGGGACTGCCACGGTCTGCCTATCGAGCTGAAAGTAGAGCAGGAATACGGCAAGCCGGGCGAGAAGTTCACCGCCGCTGAGTTCCGCGCCAAATGCCGTGAATATGCAGCGACGCAGGTTGACGGTCAGCGTAAAGACTTTATCCGTCTTGGCGTGCTGGGCGACTGGTCGCATCCGTACCTGACCATGGACTTCAAAACTGAAGCCAACATCATTCGTGCGCTGGGTAAAATCATCGGCAACGGTCACCTGCACAAAGGTGCGAAGCCGGTGCACTGGTGCGTTGATTGCCGTTCCGCGCTGGCGGAAGCGGAAGTTGAGTATTATGACAAAACCTCCCCGTCCATCGACGTTGCGTTCCAGGCCGCCGATCAGGACGCGGTAAAAGCGAAATTTGGCGTTTCTGACGTCAATGGCCCGATCTCACTGGTTATCTGGACTACCACCCCGTGGACGTTACCGGCGAACCGCGCAATCTCTCTGGCGCCTGATTTTGACTATGCGCTGGTGCAGATTGACGGGCAGGCTGTGATTCTGGCGAAGGATCTGGTTGAAAGCGTCATGCAGCGTATTGGTGCGGCTGAATACACTATTCTGGGCACCGTAAAAGGCGCCGAGCTGGAACTGCTGCGCTTTACCCATCCGTTTATGGGCTTTGACGTGCCGGCTATTCTTGGCGATCACGTTACGCTGGATGCGGGTACTGGTGCGGTCCATACCGCCGGCGGCCACGGTCCGGATGACTACGTCATTAGCCAGAAATACGGTCTGGAAATCGCTAACCCGGTTGGCCCGGACGGCGCATATCTGGCGGGTACCTATCCGGATCTGGACGGTGTGAACGTCTTTAAAGCCAACGACAAAATCGTTGCGCTGCTGAGCGATAAAGGCGCTCTGCTGCACGTTGAGAAGATGCAGCACAGCTACCCGTGCTGCTGGCGCCACAAATCGCCGATCATCTTCCGTGCGACTCCGCAGTGGTTCGTCAGCATGGATCAGAAAGGTCTGCGCGCGCAGTCGCTAAAAGAGATCAAAGGCGTGCAATGGATCCCGGATTGGGGCCAGGCACGTATTGAATCGATGGTTGCCAACCGTCCTGACTGGTGTATCTCCCGTCAGCGTACGTGGGGGGTGCCGATGTCTCTGTTTGTTCACAAAGACACCGAAGAGCTGCATCCGCGTGCTATCGAACTGATGGAAGAAGTGGCCAAACGCGTTGAAGTTGACGGCATCCAGGCGTGGTGGGATCTCGATCCGAAAGATATCCTCGGCGATGAAGCTGACCAGTATGTCAAAGTCCCGGATACGCTGGACGTGTGGTTCGACTCCGGTTCAACCCACTCATCCGTTGTGGACGTGCGTCCTGAGTTTGCAGGCCATGCGGCAGATATGTATCTGGAAGGTTCTGACCAGCACCGCGGCTGGTTCATGTCTTCTCTGATGATCTCCACTGCAATGAAGGGCAAAGCGCCATACCGTCAGGTACTGACCCACGGTTTCACCGTTGATGGTCAGGGTCGTAAAATGTCCAAGTCTATCGGTAACACCGTAAGCCCGCAGGACGTAATGAACAAACTGGGCGCGGATATTCTGCGTCTGTGGGTCGCTTCTACCGACTATACCGGCGAAATGGCCGTTTCTGACGAAATCCTGAAACGTGCTGCCGACAGCTATCGTCGTATCCGTAACACCGCGCGCTTCCTGCTGGCGAACCTGAACGGGTTCGATCCGGTAAAAGATATGGTGAAACCGGAAGAGATGGTGGTGCTGGATCGCTGGGCGGTAGGTTGTGCGCAAGCTGCGCAGGAAGAGATCCTGAAAGCTTATGAAGCCTATGACTTCCACGAAGTAGTACAGCGCCTGATGCGCTTCTGCTCCGTAGAAATGGGTTCGTTCTACCTCGACATCATCAAAGACCGTCAGTACACCGCGAAAGCGGACAGCGTGGCGCGTCGTAGTTGCCAGACTGCGCTGTTCCATATTGCAGAAGCACTGGTACGCTGGATGGCGCCGATCATGTCCTTCACTGCTGATGAAATCTGGGGTTACCTGCCGGGCGATCGTGAGAAGTACGTCTTTACCGGTGAATGGTACGAAGGTCTGTTTGGCTTAGGCGAAACCGAAGCGATGAATGACGCCTACTGGGACGAGTTGCTGAAAGTGCGCGGCGAAGTGAACAAGGTCATCGAGCAGGCGCGTGCGGATAAGAAAGTCGGTGGTTCGCTGGAAGCGGCGGTTACTCTGTACGCTGAACCAGAACTGGCGGCGAAACTGACCGCGCTGGGCGAAGAGTTGCGCTTTGTTCTGCTGACCTCCGGTGCGACGGTTGCGGATTATGCAGCGGCTCCTGCTGATGCTCAGCAGAGCGAACTGCTCAAAGGTCTGAAAATCGTACTGAGCAAAGCCGAAGGTGAGAAATGTCCGCGCTGCTGGCATTACACTACCGATGTCGGCCAGGTGGCGGAACATGCAGATATCTGCGGACGCTGTGTCAGCAACATCGCCGGTGATGGCGAACAACGTAAGTTTGCCTGATGAGTAAGCCTCTATGTTCAACAGGACTACGCTGGCTGTGGCTGGTGGTAGTCGTGCTGATTATCGATTTAGGCAGCAAATACCTGATCCTCCAGAACTTTGCTCTGGGGGATACGGTGTCGCTGTTCCCGTCGCTTAATCTGCACTACGCGCGTAACTATGGTGCGGCGTTTAGCTTCTTAGCCGACAGCGGTGGCTGGCAACGTTGGTTCTTTGCCGGTATCGCCATTGGTATCTGCGTTATCCTGATGGTGATGATGTATCGCTCGAAGGCGACGCAGAAGCTAAACAACATCGCGTATGCGTTAATCATTGGCGGTGCGCTGGGCAACCTGTTCGACCGCCTGTGGCACGGCTTCGTGGTTGATATGATTGACTTTTACGTCGGTGACTGGCATTTCGCGACATTCAACCTTGCTGATACGGCGATCTGTATCGGTGCAGCATTGATTGTCCTCGAAGGCTTCTTACCGTCGAAAGAGAAAAAAGCCGCATAAAAAATGCCGGATGGCGCTATGCTAATCCGGCCTACAATATACTGCGATTCTTGTGGGCCCGGTAAGCGTAGCGCTATCGGGCAAACAGGCGGCAGCAATTTTAAAGAGCAACCTGCATGTCTAAATCAGTACAGAGTAACAGTGCGGTGCTGGTGCACTTCACCCTTAAGCTCGACGATGGCTCCACCGCAGAGTCAACCCGCAATAACGGCAAGCCTGCGCTGTTTCGCCTGGGCGACGGTTCTCTGTCTGAAGGACTGGAACAACACCTGCTGGGGTTAAAAGAAGGTGATAAAACCACTTTTGCTCTGGAGCCGGATGCCGCCTTCGGCGTGTCCAGCCCGGACTTAATTCAGTATTTCTCGCGTCGGGAATTTATGGACGCGGGCGAGCCAGAAATTGGCGCTATCATGCTCTTTACCGCAATGGACGGCAGTGAGATGCCTGGTGTGATCCGCGAAATCAATGGTGACTCGATCACGGTTGATTTCAACCATCCGCTGGCCGGGCATACCGTTCATTTTGATATTGAAGTGCTGGAAGTCGAACCGGCACTGGAGGCGTAAAATGCAGATCCTGTTGGCCAACCCGCGCGGTTTTTGCGCTGGCGTAGACCGCGCTATCAGCATTGTGGAAAACGCGCTGGCTATTTACGGCGCACCGATTTATGTCCGTCATGAAGTGGTGCATAACCGCTATGTGGTGGATAGCCTGCGCGAGCGCGGCGCTATTTTTATTGAGCAAATCAGCGAAGTACCGGATGGCGCGATCCTGATTTTCTCCGCTCATGGTGTGTCTCAGGCGGTGCGTAACGAAGCCAAAGGCCGCGACCTCACGGTTTTTGATGCGACCTGCCCGCTGGTAACGAAAGTGCATATGGAAGTCGCCCGCGCCAGCCGTCGCGGTGAAGAGTCAATTTTAATTGGTCACGCCGGGCATCCGGAAGTTGAAGGCACGATGGGCCAGTACAGTAACCCGCAGGGGGGAATGTATCTGGTCGAATCACCTGAAGATGTGCTGAAACTGAATGTAAAAAATGAAGGCAAATTGTCCTTCATGACGCAGACCACTCTCTCCGTTGATGACACCTCTGACGTCATTGACGCGTTACGAAGCCGTTTCCCGAAAATTGTCGGGCCGCGCAAAGACGATATCTGTTATGCCACGACCAACCGTCAGGAAGCGGTCCGTGCGCTGGCAGAGCAGGCGGATGTTGTGCTGGTGGTCGGCTCGAAAAACTCTTCTAACTCCAACCGTCTGGCTGAACTGGCCCAACGAATGGGGAAAGCGGCGTATCTGATTGACGATGCGACCGATATCCAGGAAGCGTGGGTGAAAGAAGCCAGGTGCGTGGGCGTGACGGCCGGTGCCTCGGCGCCTGATATCCTGGTGCAAAACGTGATTGCTCGCCTGCAGGAGCTTGGCGGTGGGGAAGCTATTCCGCTGGCAGGGCGTGAAGAAAACATCGTTTTCGAAGTACCGAAAGAGCTGCGTGTGGATGTTCGTGAAGTAGAGTAAGTCTTTCCGGTTACGATTATGAGAAGATGCCAGACTTAACGTCTGGCATTTTTTTATGGAGAAACCATGCGCTTACCGATCATTCTTGATACCGATCCCGGCATTGATGATGCTGCCGCTATTGCCGCCGCGCTGTTTGCCCCTGAGCTGGATCTGCAACTGATGACCACGGTAGCAGGTAATGTGTCGGTGGAAAAAACCACCCGTAATGCCTTGCAACTGCTGCACTTCTGGAATGCCGATATTCCGCTGGCGCAGGGGGCATCGATGCCGCTGGTGAGACCGCTGCGAGATGCCGCTTCCGTACACGGTGAATCAGGTATGGAAGGGTATGAATTTGTCGAACATGACCGCCAGGTGATGGCAAAACCTGCCTTCCAGGCCATTCGCGATGCGTTGATGCATGCCCCGCAGCCTGTGACGCTGGTGGCAATTGGCCCCCTGACCAACACTGCGCTGCTGCTGACTCATTATCCTGAATGCATATTCAACATTCACCGTCTGGTGATTATGGGCGGTTCTGCCGGGCGCGGGAACTTCACGCCAAACGCCGAGTTTAATATTGCTATTGATCCCGAGGCCGCCGCAAAAGTCTTCCAGAGCGGGCTGGAGATTGTGATGTGTGGGCTGGATGTCACTAATCAGGCCATGCTCACCCCTGACTATCTGGCGACGTTGCCGCAGCTTAACCAGACGGGAAAAATGCTGCACGCGCTGTTTAGCCATTACCGTAGCGGCAGTATGAATACGGGGCTACGAATGCACGACCTGTGCGCTATTGCCTGGCTGGTGCGCCCGGAACTGTTTACCCTGCAGCCGTGCTTCGTGGCGGTTGAAACCCAGGGTGAATATACCTCGGGTACGACGGTGGTGGACATTGAAGGACGTTTAGGGCATCCGGCAAATGCCCTGGTCGCGCTGGGGCTGGATGTTGAGGGGTTCCAGCAGTGGGTGGCAGAGGTACTGACGCTGGCACCTTGAGGTTGTGATCCGGCCCGCAATATGCAGATAGCGATAGCAGGTTAATCGATTAATCTGCTAATCTGATCCTGTTGTTCTCCTCGGGCCGGAGACACATATGAACCTTTCTTTTATCCAGCCACCGCAGGTGGCGTGGGCAAGCGGCGCTTTAGCTGATGGCCTGTTATTGCGTAAATCCACCCGTATTGAGGATCTTCCAGACGTTTTTGCCGATGAACACGCCCGTCAACAGCTGACTGGCGAGCAGGTCGTGTATGACGTTGAGATGCTGGATACGTCTCCCGCTGAAGGTGAACTCTACACCGGCGTTACCCATCTTTACCCTGGCCGGGTCGGCTGTGAGTATTTTATGACCCGCGGGCATTTCCATGCGCGCCGCGAACAGGGGGAAGTCTATTTTGGTCTGCGTGGCACCGGTTTGCTGCTGTTGCAAACTGAGCAGGGCGACGCGAGGCTGGAAAAAGTATTCGCGGGATCTGTCCACATTATCCCCGGCTTTACCGCGCATCGGTTAATCAACACCGGGGAAGAGGTTCTGTCGGCGCTCGCCGTATGGCCAGGGATTGCGGGTCATGATTATGCAGCGCTCGCCAGTGGCTTCAGAATAAGGGTCTTTGAGGAAAATAAGACGGTTCAGGCGAAGGAGGTACAGAATGGGTGACTTAGCGCATGCTTACGGCCTGGATATGACGGTCCATCATCACCCGCTTGGTTTTAGCTATGGGGATGAGGTTACCGGGCCGATGCCGGAGATTCGTCAACTCGACCAGATTCGCGCCTCGCTGCGCGATCCGCACTGTGAAGGGCCGCAAGAGGTGTATGCCATAGCGATGGATGTGGCGCGAATGCAGGATCGAGAAGAGTTGAAAAAGCGGATGCTGTTGTTTGGCGTGGTCACCTATGCGGCGGGACGGCTGGGAGAAGAGCCGGTGCGTAGTCAGGGACATATTCATCGTATTAGTCAGCACAGCGGCTGGTCTCCGCCGGAGCTTTATGAAATCTGGCAGGGAAAAGCGATCATTTATATGCAGGAATATGTTGAGGACGACCCAGGCCGCTGTTTTGCTGTAATTGCCGGACCCGGTGAGAAAGTGTTGGTACCACCCGGTTGGGGGCATGCGACTATATCCGCAGACCCGGATGTACCGTTAACCTTTGGCGCGTGGTGCGATCGTGAATATGGTTTTGAGTACGACGCCGTGCGTGCGCATAAAGGACTGGCATGGTATCCGCTGTTGCAGGGCAACAACGTTATCTGGCAGCATAATCCGCGTTACATCCCTGGACGACTGCAGGCCGTTACGCCCAGACAATATACGGAATTCTCGATTACCTCCGCACCTGTTTATCAACAATTCATCGAGGACCCGGCACGTTTCCAATTTATCTCACGCCCGGACAAGCACCCCGAGCTATGGCAAAACTTTCATCCATAAAAAAACCGGGGTATAGCCCTAATGCTTGTCAGTTAACGATGATGAGTGGCCCTACGGAGGTAATGAATCTGTTGCCTCCGGCGTATTGCTACGTTCACCTTAGTGATATCACTTCTCTGAGACAATACGACCTGTGAACGTGTTAAGGGTACTATCGCCGTACCCTTAACAATCCCGGCTCCCGGCGGGAAAATTGCCGCTCCGCGGTCCCCTCCGTTTATTCCTCCAGGCTACCGGGCCGGGCGCGAGGCAGCGTCCCTGCAAAACGCGCCCTGAACCCGCATCCCTGCGGGTTCTCCCGGCCTTACGGAAACACGTCGGCAATTTTCAGCCGGACCAGCTCACACCTGACCACCTGCGTTTTTTTATCTGAACAGCAAAACAGAGTTAACTGGAAGTCAGTGCGTTGCAGCGATGACCCCGTTCCGGCTGAAAATCGATGAGGCGTTGACGGCTGACCGGGTTTGCCCGCAGGGATGCGGGCAGAGGGGACGGCCTGCAGGGACGCAGGCTCGGCCCCGGCCCGACAGGCAGACGGCATAAGACGAATGAATCGCGTAGCGACGATTTTCCCGCCGGGAGCCTGGGATGCAAGGGAGGCGGCGGTGAGCCTCTCTTGCACGTTCACGGGTATCTGCGCTTCAGAAAAGTGATACCACTGAGGTGAACGGAACCCTGAGCCGAAATCACATGTTCTCCATAATGCTTAACTGACTGACATTAGGGCATAGCCCCGGTTGTACCGTTTTCTGTGTGTTATCCCGCAAACAGGCCCGTGGCGACGCCGAGGGCGGCCAGTATCAACAGTAAAATCATCGCTTTCACTGGTGACACACCGCGCTTGGCCATCAGATACCAGGTACCAAGCACCACAATCAGCGGCAGTAACTGCGGGAAGATACCGTCCAGCATCTGTTGAACATGGATATTCACCCCATCTTTGGTAATAAACTCCAGTCCGGTGCCAAGTTTAACGTAGCTGGCCGCCACGCCCCCCATGACAAACACACCCAGCAGCGATAACGCTTCACGCAGACGGGCAGACTTGCTGCTCACCAGCATTTCCACCGAGCCAGAACCCATTTTGTAGCCTTTCAGGAACAAGAACCACGAACCGGGAATGATGATGGCCAGCCAGGCAACGGTATAAAACAGCGGCCCGAGAATGTTACCGCCGGCCGCCAGGGCCATGCCGATGCTGAGCAGGATAGGGATCAGCATGCCAGGGATCATTGAATCGCCGATCCCGGCAATAGGGCCCATCAGGCCAACCTTCAGGGTATTGATGGTCTCCCCATCGATCGGCTCACCGTTCGCTTTTTTCTCCTCCAGCCCCAGCACCATGCCGTTTACGATCGCGCCTATCTGGGGTTCCGTATTATAGAATGAGGCATGACGGCGCAGCATTTCAGTACGTTGGGCTGCGTCGGGATAGAGCTTTTTCGCCACCGGAAGCATACTCAAACAAAAGCCAAAAGATTCCAGACGTTCAAAACTCATCGATGACAAGTTGTGCATCATCCATGCGCGCCAGCAGCGGCGAAGATCTTTACGCGTAAGTGTACGTTCTTCCATCAGAATTCATCCTCCTCATCATCGGCTACCGACTTTGCATTCGCGGCCTGCGGCGGTTCCGGTTTGTAGTTGTAATGGATCAACGCCAACAGCGAACCGACGATCACCAGCGCGACCATGTTGAGTTTTAAAAATACGATGCAGACAAAACCGACGAGGAAGTAGATCAGCATGGTGTAGTTTTTGATGATCTGCTTTAGCAAAATCGCGATCCCGACGGCGGGTAAAATGCCGCCCAGTACGTTCATCGTTGACAGAACTATTTTCGGCAAGCTGTCCATAAAACCGCTGATGTATTGCGCGCCGAAGTAAACCGCAATAAAAGTCGGTACAAAACGCAGGACAAAGTTTGTCACCTGTGGCCAGATGGCGCTGTTCAGGTAAATACCGCGTTCGTCACCCCGTTCCAGCGCCACATCTGCCCGGTGATTCCAGAAAGAGTTCAGTACCATCATCGCGTTAAACAAAATGGTTCCGGCGATACCGATGGTCGCAGCCAGCGCGACCGCGACCTCGGGGCCTTTTCCTGAAAGGATCCCTAGGGCGATTGCGGGGTAAGCGACAAAGTTGAGATCGGCCGGCATCGAACCGCCAGGCGTTACCATCGCGATATACACCGCCTGAACCGCGACGCCAATCATGATCCCGGTTTTAATGTCGCCAAGAATTATCCCGACCAGCATTCCGGAAATCAGCGGGCGGGTGATCAGATACCAGCCGCCGGTCAGCCCCAGAAGCCAGGGACTGCTGAGGGCGCCGAGATAGCAAAGTATGCCAATCAACGTAGCTTCGATAATCATCGTGCGCTCCTTATTTCAGCTTCTGACGTGCGTCCTGCCAGCTGTAGCAACTGGCATCAGGAACCAGGCGAAACTCAACCAGGTGCCCATGTTGCGTCAGCCAGTCAAAGGCGGCAATTTCATCCCCGTTGACCGACTGATTCGGGCCGATGGTTGTGGTATCAGCACGCGCGCTCATCGGACCCACATTAATCTTGCCGTTGGCATTTTTCAGGCTGATACCTGCTTCTTCAATGCGTTTGAGCGTGACGGGTGATTTGCCAATGACGAAATAACGTTTCTCGCTGGCAATGACTTTTGGCAATTTTTCAATCGCGGTGGCCGTATCAAACAACCAAACTTTGGTGTCCTGAACGGCGCCTTTCATCACCGAAGAGAGCAAAGGGTCGGCCGCGACGGCGTCGTCTATAGCGACGATCCCATCACAGGGCAGCTCTTTGGCCCAACGTGTCACGAGCTGCCCATGGATTACGCGGTCATCGATACGTACAAAAGAAATACTCATAGTGTTTTCCTTTAAAAATCGTCGGACTGAACGGATAAAACCGGGGCGGCTTTAATCAGCGTGGGTATCGTCAGCGCCAACAGCTCGACGGCTGCGGCGTGAACATCCGTTAAATGGCAAATCTCCTCGCTTTGTAACAGCATCGGGAAATTGACCCCCGCTACGACGGCAACGGGAGGAACCGTTTGTGAAGAAAAAGCATGATGGCAGGCGACATTCCACGGCGTACCGCTTTGCATGTCACACAGCACCAGTACGCCGTCAGCGTCTTTTCCGGCACTGGTGAGAACCTGAGAGAACGTCGCTTTAAACCCTTCGATACCTGCCTGTTCACTCAGCGTGACGGGGTAAACATGCGGTAATTCTCCATAAACCATACGACCGCTGGCGAGAAGCGCATCCGCCAGGGGACCATGGGTGGCAACAATTACGTTAATCATGCGCTTATCCTCTAACCCAGGCTTTAATCGTGGCGAGCTGTTGACCGACGCCTTTGCCAAACGGTGAAATACGATATTCTCCGACGGCGGCAGGGATGATAAAGGTCTCTGCATAGTTGACGACAAACGGGGGAAACGCGCCGCTCGGGCTTTCAACAACGGCCTGCGCACCTTCGACCAGGTTCAGGACGTTGACGCCGCCATGGGTATGGTGAGTGACCGGTGCCGTAAACCAATGGCGACGCGTTTCGATAAATTCGCGTTCGTGCATTCCGGTTCTTTCTTCCCGCCAACCCTCTCCTTCAGCCAGGGGTTCAATACGGTTGACGAGGTTGTCGTGCACCCATTGCGTGTCGCGCTGCCAGTCAATAACCTGCTGACCGTGATCCAGATGCACCGGACGCGGTAAGCCGTCTAACCCTAAGCGGCCCCAATCCCACAGCTTGAAGGTGAAGATATAGGGCGTTGCACTGATCTCCAGCACCATGGTTCCTGCACCCGAGCAGTGTACGGTTCCGGCGGGGATCAGGAAGTGATCGTGTTTATGTGCGGGGATCTGGTTAACGAATCGTTCATCATCAAAGGTTTTTTCGCCACGACCCGCGGCCCGGAGGTCGTCGAGCATATCCTGCGGTGCGATCCCGGTTTTGGTCCCGAGATACACCACGGCGTCCGGCTCGGCTTCGAGAATGTAATAGCTCTCATCCTGGGTATAGTGCATACCAAACTGCTGTTGAATGTACTCAGTGAGCGGATGAACCTGAAAGCTCAAATTCTGGCCGCCAATAGTGTCGAGGAAGTCAAAACGGATCGGGAATTCCGCGCCAAAGCGCGCGTGAACTTTTTCACCCAGCAGGGGGCGGGGACAGGTCAGCACCAGATCCTGAGAGGGGATCTCGATCCGCACGTTGCCAAAACGCAGTAACAGGCTGTTTTCCTCGGGCACGCAATCAAAACACCACGCGTAATTGGGGGCTGAGGGATCGAGATCGAAGCGTTGTTTCATCCATTGCCCGCCCCAGACACCTGGGTCAAAGAAAGGGGCAACGCGAAACGGTTGTTCGGTGGTTTGTTGCAGACCGGCGCGTAACGCGTCGCCGCTGACCATCGCGGGACTATTTTCTACTGTGGTATCGAGCAAATAATCGGCGCGTTTGAGTAACGGCGTTTTGTGTTTGTCGAATACCCGCCATTCAATGAAAAAAGCACGTTTGTAACGACGAAGAATATCTTCATCCTGGTTTTTTGCACCCCAGTTACCCAGCCCGTTATGACGCATACGCTGTTGAATTTCCCAGCGCGGAAGATCGGCATAAACCAGTACGTCACCAGGGTGTGCCAGCGCAGCGCCTGAGCCGTACACGACAACCAGCCCTGAGGTAACGGCATCAATCTGTTGGCGGAGTTGGCTGAGTTTGTCGCTATCAAAAAATTCATCCAGGTGATGACAGGAGAGAACGCCGAATACGCGATCGTCGGTAAGGTTACGCGCCAGTAAATCATGCAGGGCCTGCTCATCGCGGCGGGCGGATTCAATATTTAGCACCAGTGCGGTATCTAATGTCGTAACAAGCTGTTGCTCCAGCTCGTCAAGCCGCACGCCCGGATAGCAATCCACGATCAATACGGTTTTGGCGGCGGTAGAAACCCTGGTGTTAAGCACTGAATGAATTGACGACCAACCCTGCCAGGCGTGGTTGTCATAGCCCTGAACGTTAACCTCAGGGAATTTATTATAGGTTGTACGCATATTCTGTCTCCGTGTTGGCTTATTTAAGATTAATCGATTAACCTTATTTTCATAGTGTGGTTAACGCGATTAACCCGCCATAATCAGAATCCAGTGCGGTGAAATGCACGTTAGCGTGATGTGAATCACACGTAAAAAGGCAATATTTCGGTTATTCGATTAACCTTCGAAATAAACAGGAGAGGTCATGACTACAGTCACGCTGGCGCAGGTTGCTGAACGCGCGGGAGTCTCCACGGCAACCGTTTCAATGGTGTTGCGTAACCGGGGGCGCATTTCTCAGGCCACACGTGACAGGGTGCTCAAAGCGCTGGACGATGCCGGCTACGTTTATAATCAAACCGCCGCTAACCTGCGTAACCGAAGCAGTAATCAGGTCGGATTGTTGTTACACGATATCACTAACCCTTTTTACGGTGAGATGACTGCAGGGCTAAGCCATGAGATGGAGCGGCATGACCTGCTTCTGTTTCTGGCAAACAGTGAAGAGTCAGGAGAAAGGCAGCAAAAATTTGTCGACTCGTTGATGCGCAATAATGCCTGCGGCATGGTGCTCTGCGCGGCGCGCGAAACACCGACCTCCTTCTTCGAGGCGCTGAAAAGGCGCAATATTCCCGCCATCATGGTGGTTCGCCCTCTTAGCGATCCTGATTTTGATTTTGTGGGAACCGATAACTTTCTCGGTACGCAAATGGCCACCACCCATTTAGTCAAAATGGGGCATAAGAATATTGCGTTTATCGGTGGTAGCCCAAGTTCCGGGAGCCGGGCACAGCGTATCGGTGGATTCACCAGCACGTTGCTGGAGCAGGGAATATCGCCGAATCCGCAATGGATAGTGGCGACGCAGGCCAGCCAGATTGACGGCGCAAAAGTGGCAGAGTCGCTTCTTATGCGGTTCCCGGAAATTACCGCCGCCGTTTGTTATCAGGATATTGTGGCGCTTGGGGTTATGCAGGCATTACGCAAAATGGGGCGTGAACCAGGGCGCGATTTTGCGCTGGTGGGGTTCGATGACATCACCGAAGCGGCGCTGGTACAACCTGCGCTCACCACCGTGTCGGTGGCCGCAAAAGAGATAGGTCGCAAGGCTGGGGAGCTACTTTATAGTCGCATTCAGGGAAATGACGAACCTCCGAAACGCATTATTCTGCCACCTGCGCTGGTGGTCAGAGAATCATGTGGTTTTCGCTGATCGTCATGCCTTTTACTGATATCTCTGCCTGTTTATCATTAAATTCTAATTATCGACGTTTTCGGCTGGCGGCGCAGCGATGTGCTGGTTAATCTGAAAACGATTTACGTAAAATTAACAAAAGAGAATAGCTATGCATGATGCACAAATCCGCGTTGCCATCGCGGGAGCCGGAGGGCGCATGGGGCGTCAGTTGATTCAGGCCACTCTTGGCATGGATGGCGTACAGCTCGGCGCGGCGCTGGAGCGCGAAGGTTCTTCTTTGCTGGGAAGCGATGCCGGAGAGTTAGCGGGAGCCGGTAAAACGGGCGTTACCGTGCAAAGTAGTCTTGAGGCGGTGAAAGATGATTTTGATGTTTTCATCGATTTTACTCGCCCGGAAGGCACGCTGGCGCATCTGGCGTTTTGCCGCCAGCACGGTAAAGGGATGGTGATTGGCACCACTGGCTTTGATGACGCGGGCAAACAGGCTATTCGTGATGCTGCGCAGGACATTGCTATCGTTTTCGCCGCGAACTTTAGCGTTGGCGTTAACGTCATGCTTAAGCTGCTGGAGAAGGCGGCGAAAGTGATGGGTGATTACACCGATATTGAGATTATTGAAGCCCATCACCGTCATAAAGTGGATGCGCCGTCAGGCACTGCGCTGGCGATGGGGGAGGCGATTGCCGGGGCGCTGGATAAAGATTTAAAAGAGTGTGCCGTCTATTCGCGTGAAGGTTACACCGGTGAGCGCGTACCCGGTACGATCGGTTTTGCCACGGTGCGGGCGGGAGATATCGTTGGTGAGCATACCGCGATGTTTGCCGATATTGGCGAGCGCATTGAGATCACGCATAAAGCCTCCAGCCGCATGACCTTTGCCAATGGCGCAGTACGATCGGCAATTTGGCTGAAATCAAAGTCAAACGGTCTTTTTGATATGAAAGATGTGCTTGATTTACGCAGTTTATAACTTTTATTACCCTTCGTGATGTGGTTATTGTAATCATAACTATTTGATTACATAGGGCAATATTTTATTGCCCTTTTATTTTTCGCTTTTTAATTTGATTTTTTTATTTAATGACCTATTTGTTGATGTTTTGCGGGGTTATTTTGTTATTTCAATGTAAATTTTGACCAAATGGTCCACTTTTATCTATCGCGCTTCCTGTTTTTACACTCTTTATCTTCCGCAAGCGTTTTCCACCCCAAGTTAGCTGATCTTTTTGCCTGTTAAATCGTGTGTTTTATCTCAGTGGCGTAAAATAATAATAAAAAATGCCCTTTTGGGTAGACTTTTACGTGGGCTATCTCTAGAATGCCGCCGTTTGCCAGAAATCCATAGGTAAGCAAATTTGCATTGATTCATGAGGTGTTAATGAATTAATATGCAAATAAAGTGAGTGAATATTCTCTGGAGGGTGTTTTGATTAAGTCAGCGCTATTGGTTCTGGAAGACGGAACCCAGTTTCACGGTCGGGCCATAGGGGCAACAGGTTCGGCGGTTGGGGAAGTCGTTTTCAATACTTCAATGACCGGTTATCAAGAAATCCTCACTGATCCTTCCTATTCCCGCCAAATCGTCACTCTTACTTATCCTCATATCGGTAATGTCGGCACCAATGAAGCCGATGCAGAATCTTCTCAAGTACATGCGCAAGGCCTGGTCATCCGCGACCTGCCGCTGATTGCCAGCAACTTCCGCGATACCGAAGACCTCTCTTCTTACCTCAAACGCAATAATATTGTGGCAATTGCCGATATCGATACCCGTAAGCTGACGCGTTTGCTGCGTGAAAAGGGCGCACAGAACGGCTGCATTATCGCGGGTGATAACCCGGATGCGGCGCTGGCGCTGGAAAAAGCGAAAGCCTTCCCAGGTCTGAACGGTATGGATCTGGCGAAAGAAGTGACCACCGCGGAGCCTTATAGCTGGACACAAGGTAGCTGGACGCTGGCCGGTGACCTGCCGGAAGCTAAATCCGCCGATGAACTGCCGTTCCACGTAGTGGCCTACGATTTCGGCGCTAAACGTAACATTCTGCGTATGTTAGCGGATCGCGGCTGCCGCCTGACGGTTGTGCCGGCGAAAACCTCTGCTGAAGATGTGCTGAAGATGAATCCGGACGGTATCTTCCTGTCCAACGGTCCTGGCGATCCGGCGCCGTGCGACTACGCGATTACCGCGATTCAGAAATTCCTCGAAACCGATATTCCGGTATTTGGCATCTGCCTCGGCCATCAACTGCTGGCGCTGGCAAGCGGTGCGAAGACCATTAAGATGAAGTTCGGCCACCACGGCGGCAACCATCCGGTAAAAGATATTGATAACAACACCGTGATGATCACCGCTCAGAACCACGGTTTTGCGGTCGATGAGGCCTCCATGCCTGCCAACCTGCGCGTGACCCACAAGTCGCTGTTCGACGGCACCCTGCAGGGGATTCATCGTACCGACAAACCGGCGTTCAGCTTCCAGGGGCACCCTGAAGCAAGCCCGGGTCCACACGATGCTGCGCCGCTGTTCGACCACTTTATCGAGTTAATTGAGCAATACCGTCAGTCCGCGAAATAATCAGGAGTAAAAGAGCCATGCCAAAACGTACAGACATAAAAAGTATCCTGATTCTGGGCGCGGGTCCGATCGTTATCGGTCAGGCGTGTGAGTTTGACTATTCCGGCGCGCAGGCGTGTAAAGCCCTGCGTGAAGAGGGTTACCGCGTTATTCTGGTGAACTCCAACCCGGCGACCATCATGACCGACCCGGAAATGGCCGATGCCACCTACATCGAGCCGATTCACTGGGAAGTGGTACGCAAAATCATTGAGAAAGAGCGCCCGGATGCGGTGCTGCCAACCATGGGCGGTCAGACGGCGCTGAACTGTGCGCTGGAGCTGGAACGCCAGGGCGTACTGGCTGAGTTCGGCGTGACCATGATTGGCGCGACGGCGGATGCTATTGATAAAGCGGAAGACCGTCGTCGCTTCGACATCGCGATGAAAAAAATCGGTCTCGATACCGCACGTTCAGGCATCGCTCACACCATGGAAGAAGCGCTGGCGGTTGCCGCTGACGTCGGCTTCCCGTGCATTATCCGTCCGTCCTTCACCATGGGTGGCACCGGCGGCGGTATCGCCTACAACCGCGAAGAGTTTGAAGAAATTTGCGAACGCGGTCTGGATCTTTCCCCAACCAACGAACTGCTGATTGATGAATCGCTGATTGGCTGGAAAGAGTACGAGATGGAAGTGGTACGTGATAAAAACGACAACTGCATCATCGTCTGCTCCATCGAAAACTTCGACGCGATGGGCATCCATACCGGTGACTCCATCACCGTTGCGCCAGCCCAGACGCTGACCGACAAAGAATATCAAATCATGCGTAACGCCTCGATGGCGGTGCTGCGTGAAATCGGCGTTGAAACCGGTGGTTCTAACGTCCAGTTTGCGGTAAACCCGAAAAACGGCCGTCTGATTGTTATCGAGATGAACCCGCGCGTCTCCCGCTCCTCGGCGCTGGCGTCCAAAGCAACCGGCTTCCCGATTGCGAAAGTCGCAGCCAAGCTGGCGGTAGGTTACACCCTCGACGAACTGATGAACGACATCACCGGCGGGCGGACTCCGGCTTCGTTTGAGCCGTCCATCGACTACGTTGTGACGAAAATTCCACGCTTCAACTTCGAGAAATTTGTTGGCGCTAACGACCGCCTGACCACCCAGATGAAATCTGTCGGTGAAGTGATGGCGATTGGCCGCACCCAGCAGGAGTCTCTGCAAAAAGCGTTGCGCGGTCTGGAAGTGGGCGCGACCGGCTTCGACCCGAAAGTAAGTCTGGATGACCCGGAAGCGCTGACCAAAATCCGCCGCGAGCTGAAAGACGCAGGCGCCGAGCGTATCTGGTACATCGCCGATGCTTTCCGTGCTGGTCTGTCCGTCGATGGCGTGTTCAACCTGACCAACATCGACCGCTGGTTCCTGGTGCAGATTGAAGAACTGGTGCGCCTGGAAGAAAAAGTCACAGACCTTGGTATCAACGGCCTCGACGCTGACTTCTTGCGCGTACTGAAGCGCAAAGGTTTCGCCGATGCGCGTCTGGCGAAGCTGGCCGGCGTACGCGAAGCGGAAATCCGCAAGCTGCGTGACCAATATAACCTGCACCCGGTCTACAAGCGCGTGGATACCTGCGCGGCAGAATTTGCCACCGACACCGCTTACATGTACTCCACTTATGAAGACGAGTGCGAAGCGAATCCAACTCAGGATCGCGACAAGATTATGGTGCTGGGCGGTGGTCCAAACCGTATCGGTCAGGGCATTGAATTCGACTACTGCTGCGTACACGCCTCGCTGGCGCTGCGCGAAGACGGTTACGAGACCATCATGGTCAACTGTAACCCAGAAACCGTTTCTACCGACTACGATACCTCCGACCGTCTGTACTTCGAGCCGGTAACGCTGGAAGACGTGCTGGAAATCGTGCGCATCGAGAAGCCGAAAGGCGTTATCGTGCAGTACGGTGGCCAGACTCCGCTGAAGCTGGCGCGCGCGCTGGAAGCGGCAGGCGTGCCGGTTATCGGCACCAGCCCGGATGCTATCGACCGTGCGGAAGACCGTGAACGCTTCCAGCAGGCGGTTGACCGTCTGAAGCTGAAACAACCGGCGAACGCCACCGTGACCGCCATTGAAATGGCGGTTGAGAAGGCGAAAGAGATTGGCTACCCGCTGGTGGTGCGTCCGTCCTACGTTCTCGGCGGCCGCGCGATGGAAATCGTCTACGACGAAGCCGACCTGCGTCGCTACTTCCAGACCGCGGTCAGCGTTTCTAACGATGCGCCGGTACTGCTGGACCGTTTCCTTGATGACGCGGTGGAAGTGGACGTGGACGCCATCTGCGACGGCGAAATGGTGCTGATTGGCGGTATCATGGAGCACATCGAACAGGCGGGCGTGCACTCCGGTGACTCCGCATGTTCTCTGCCTGCGTATACCCTGAGCCAGGAAATTCAGGATGTGATGCGCCAGCAGGTGCAGAAACTGGCCTTCGAACTGCAGGTTCGCGGTCTGATGAACGTCCAGTTTGCGGTGAAGAATAACGAAGTTTACCTGATTGAAGTGAACCCGCGTGCGGCGCGTACCGTTCCGTTCGTCTCCAAGGCAACGGGCGTACCGTTGGCGAAAGTTGCAGCGCGCGTGATGGTCGGGAAAACGCTGGCACAGCAGGGCGTCACCAAAGAAGTTATCCCGCCGTACTACTCGGTAAAAGAAGTGGTGCTGCCGTTCAACAAGTTCCCGGGCGTTGATCCGCTGTTAGGGCCAGAAATGCGCTCTACTGGTGAGGTGATGGGCGTGGGCCGTACCTTCGCGGAAGCGTTCGCCAAGGCACAGCTCGGCAGCAGCTCCACCATGAAAAAACAGGGGCGTGCGCTGCTCTCCGTTCGCGAAGGCGATAAAGAGCGCGTGGTTGACCTGGCGGCGAAGCTGCTGAAGTTTGGTTTCGAGTTGGATGCGACGCACGGTACCGCGATTGTGCTGGGCGAAGCGGGTATCAATCCACGTCTGGTGAACAAGGTGCATGAAGGCCGTCCGCACATTCAGGACCGTATCAAGAATGGCGAGTACACTTACATCATCAACACTACCGAAGGCCGTCAGGCGATTGAAGACTCCAAGCTGATTCGCCGCAGCGCACTGCAGTACAAAGTGCATTATGACACCACCCTGAACGGCGGTTTCGCAACGGCGATGGCGCTGAATGCCGATGCTACCGAGAAGGTGACCTCGGTTCAGGAAATGCACGCGCAGATCAAAAAGTCATAAAAAAAAGGCCCGGTGATAATTGCGCTAACCGGGCCTGCAATATAATTTGGAAAGGGTTTCTGTAAAGAAACCCTTTTTTATCTCTCATAAGGTCATTCCTGGCCAACCGCGCTTTCATAACCACATTTTCAATGTAATAAGCACGATGTTGCTCACACTAATCAACATTCAAGTCGCATACTATCCATTATATCCACAATTTTAATATGGCTTAGTTTTTATTAATTTGGACAGGCCGTAGCCAGATTTTTAATTTGTGAAATGGTGTGCTTATGTGTGAAAAATATGTTGAAAGACCGCTTTATTTGTTAATTGCTGACTGGATGATGGCTGAAGATCGTTGGATCACAGCAAAGGAAATTTCCCGCCATTTTGATATTGAACACTGCAAAGCAATTAATACGCTCTCTTATATTCTGTCGGAAGTGGGAGAAATTGTTTGTGAAGTTAAGATGATCCCTAATCAAATTGCAGGCCGCGGCTGCCAGTGCCAGCGTTTGGTGAAAGTCATCAGTATTGATTCTCATCTCTACAGACGCTTGAATCACAATTTGCAGGAAAAAAAGGTGAGTGTGGCGAAAACGCCGCGACTGCCAGCGGTTCCCCCAACAGAGCTTAACCGTGAGCAGAAATGGCAGATGATGCTCTCCAAGAGCATGCGTCGATAATGGTGATTTGCCGGATCGGCGTGAGCGCTTCTCCGGCATAAATTACCGTGCTGATTTTGGCTTTACGTCCGTCGTGCCTTTCAGGCGCGGCCGGTTTTTTTCGACCTGCGTTAATGGCAAGGTTTCGTGTAGTCCTGTTTGGCAGCGGATTGCAAGGTCCTGATACTCTTTGGTGTTCAGCCGTTTCCAGTGCAGCTCCTGGTCCGTGACTTCACGCAGTACGCGAACCGGTGAACCAACCAGCATCTGCCTTGCCTCTCCCTGAAATCCGGCTTTGACAAAGCTCATGGCAGCGACAATGCTCTCTTCGCCAATCACCGCGCCGTCCATAATCACGCTGTTCATGCCAATCAGCGCATCTCTGCCCACCACGCAGCCGTGCAGGATTGCGCCATGGCCGATGTGTCCATTCTCATGCACGATAGTGTCGGTGTCGCAGTAGCCGTGCATGATGCAGCCATCCTGCAGGTTAGAACCGGCTTCCAGAATCAGGCGACCATAGTCACCGCGCAATGAGGCGTGTGGACCAATATAAACCCCGGCCCCCACAATGACATCGCCAATCAGCACAGCGCTGGGATGGACATAGGCATCCGGATGTACCACCGGAATCAGGCCCTCAAAGGCGTAATAGCTCATTGTCTTATCTCGGTTTTATTGCCGGATTGCGGCGTAAATACCTTATCCGGCATAGGCACATTAACGACCTTTCCATACCGGATCGCGTTTTTCCGCAAATGCCTGTGGTCCTTCGAGCGCATCTTCCGAGTGCAGCACCGATGGATAGTGCTTCAGCACACCGCTGCGGATGTACCGGTAGCCTTCTTCCACCGGCATTTCGCTGGTCGCACGGTAAATCTCTTTCAGCGCGGCGATAGCCAGCGGGGCGCTATTTACCAGCTGCTGCGCCAGTTCGCGCGCGCTATCCATCAGTTCGCTCTGGCTGACAACGCGGTTGACGATGCCCCAGCGCAGTGCTTCTTCGGCGCTCATTCGTCTGCCGGTCATCACCATTTCGTTAACGATTGCCGGTGGCAGCAGTTTAGGTAAACGCAGTACGCCGCCGCTGTCAGGCACGATCCCGAGTTTTGCTTCCGGCAGCGCGAAGCTGGCATTTTCCGCACAGACGATAAAATCCGCCGCCAGCGCCAGCTCAAAACCGCCGCCAAACGCGTAGCCGTTTACCGCGGCGATGACCGGCTTATCGAGGTCGAAAATTTCGGTTAAACCGGCGAAGCCGCCTGGGCCAAAATCGGCATCTGGCGCTTCACCGTCGGCCGCCGCTTTTAAGTCCCAGCCCGCAGAAAAGAATTTCTCTCCGCCGCCGGTGATAATTGCTACGCGTAATTCCGGGTCATCACGAAAATTAAGAAAAGCTTCCCCCATTGCAAAGCTGGTTTTAGCGTCAATGGCATTGGCTTTAGGCCGGTCAAGGGTAATTTCCAGGATCGGGCCGTTACGGGTCAGATGTAATGATTCACTCATAGTTCATCTCCAGATAATTAGGTTTCCCGGCCGGAGGAATTCCGACCGGAAGGGTTATTTCAGATTTTTTTTGATTATTTTTCCTGAACAATTGCGCGGCAGGTCGGTTCTTATCTCCATAAAAGAAGGAACCTTGAATTTCGCCATATTGTTTTCGCAGAAGCTGAAGAACTCAGCTTCGCTTAATGTTTCACCCTCATTAAGGACGACAAAAGCTTTAATGGCTTCATCACGGATCGAGTCTTTAATACCGACAATCACAATGTCCTGAATTTTCGGATGCGCAGAAATAATATTTTCCAGCTCGACGCAGGAGACATTTTCCCCACCGCGTTTAATCATGTTGCAGCGTCTGTCGACGAAATAAAAAAAACCGTCCGCATCCTGGTAACCCGAATCACCGGTATGCAACCACCCTTCAGGTTCCAGCGCTTTGGCAGTAGCGTCGGGTTGCGCGTAGTTCTCTTTGAAAATTGTTTTTCCCGGCACGCCTTTAATGCAGATTTCGCCAATTTCTCCGGCAGGCAGGGGACGGTTGTGATCGTCACGGATTTCAGCTTCATAGCTAAAACCCACGCGACCAATAGAGGGCCAGCGCCGTTTGTCCCCGGGGCGATCGCCAATAATGCCCACGATGGTTTCGGTCATACCGTAGGAGGTCAGCAGTCTGACGCCAAAGCGTTCGATAAAGGCATCTTTTTCCTGTTCGGATAAATTGAGATAGAACATCACTTCGCGTAGGTGATGCTGTCTGTCCGTTGGGGCTGCGGGTTGGACCATCAGAGTTCTGATCATCATCGGGATGCATTCGGTGACCGTCGCCTGATATCTACGCACCTGATCCCAGAACGCCCTGGCGCTGTACTTCTCCACCAGCACAAAGGTGCTGCCTGCGGAGAAGGCAGCCATGGCGGCCGTACACTGACAGTCTATATGGAAAGCGGGCATCACCGTCATATAGACGTCATCATCGCGCAGAGCGATTTGCCAGGAGGTGTAGTAGCCCGCAAAGCGCAGGTTGTAGTGGGTAATCACCACCCCTTTAGGCCGCGAGGTGGTACCTGAGGTAAACAGAATTTCCGCCGTATCGTCAGTGGATAACGCAGGCGTATAGCACAGATTAGTCGACTGGCGGGCTTGCAGTTGGGTAAAGTGGCTCACGCCGTCGTCAACCGGAAGCTGCTCGCCAATCAGACAGATATGATTAAGCGGAGTGGTATTTTCCAGCCGTATCTGGCGGTACATAGGATAAAACTCGGCACTGGTGACCAGCAGGCTCACCTGGCTGTTTTGCAGGATCCAGGCGCTCTCTTCGCCCAGCAAGCGGGCATTAATCGGCACCATAATGGCGCCAATTTTTGCCAGTCCAAACCAGCAAAAGATAAATTCCGGACAGTTATCCAGATGCAATGCGACCTTGTCGCCCTTGCGGATCCCTAAGGAATGGAAAAGGTTCGCCGTGCGGTTTATCTCTTCATTGAGCGAGGCATAGCTATACTGCCGAACGATTCCTTCGCAGGATTCGAAAATTAACGCCGTTTTATCTCCGTACACCCCGGCCAGGTCGTCCCACATCTGACGTAAGTTTTGTCCGCCAACGATATCCATAATGCTTTATCCACTGAAATCAGGCGTGAGCGCTAACCAACCAGCGGGTCAGCGCGTCGCGTTTATTCCTCAACTCTGGCCAGGCCTTTGCCGACCAGCTCATTTATGTCTGCTTCGCTATAACCAATGTTTTTCAGAATGGCGGCGGTATCCATGCCGTGTGACGGCATGCCACGCCAGATTTTCCCTGGGTTGTTTTTAAATTTCGGCATGATGTTCGGCCCTTTGCAGGTGCGGCCGTCCATCGTTTGCCACTGAGTAATGGATTCACGGGCAACGTACTGCGGGTTGCCTTCCAGTTCAGGAATAGTCAGTACCTTCGCGCAGGCGATATTCAGCTCAGCAAAGCGCGCCTGGACTTCGGCGATGGTGTGCGTTGCCAGCCAGGCGTCCAGTTTCTCTTCCACGAGCGGGCCGTAAGGGCATTCCACGCGATGGATAAGCTGGGTGCCTTCCGGGACTTCCGGTGTGCCAAGAATGTGGGCGAGGCCAATATCATTGAAGCACTCGTTGATTTGCGTGATGCCGACCAGCTCCATGACGATATAGCCATCGGCGCATTTATAGAGACCGCAGCCAGCGTAATACGGGTCTTTGCCTTTGGTCATGCGTGGACAAATTTCGCCGCCGTTGAAGTAGTCCATCATGAAGTACTGACCCATACGCAGCATCACTTCGTACATGGCGATATCAATGCTTTCACCCTTACCCGTTTCGCGTACTTTGTGCAGGGCTGCCAGCGCTGCTGTCGTTGCGGTCATCCCGGAGAAGTAATCGGCGGTGTACGGGAAGGCCGGCATCGGCTGATCAACATCACCGTTTTGGATCAAATAGCCGCTGAACGCCTGCGCGATGGTGTTATATGCCGGAAGATTGGTGTACTCCTCGGTACCAAACTGGCCGAAGCCGGAAAGGTGGGCGATAACCAGTTTCGGGTTATGTTCCCACAGCACGTCATCGGTAATACCGCGGCGAGCAAAGGCCGGGCCTTTACTGGCTTCAATGAAAATATCGGTGGTTTCCATGAGCTTCAGAAACGCTTCCCGGCCTTCATCTTTGAAAATATTCAGCGACAGGGCGTGCAGGTTGCGGCGTGAGAGCTGTGGATAGTTAGGTTGCACGCGGATGGTATCGGCCCATGCGACGTTTTCAATCCAGATAACCTCAGCACCCCATTCGGCGAACATTTGTCCGGCGAACGGGCCGGCAATTTCGATCCCTGAAAAAACCACGCGTACCCCGGCAAGTGGGCCAAAGGTTGGCATTGGTAAATGATTCATAATTTTGCTCCTGGCATTTTTTGTAGGCCCGGTAGGCGCAGCGCCACCGGGCATGTTGCCGGATGGCGGCGTAAACGCCTTATCCGGCCTACGAATCGTGCTGAACTAGCGGTATTGCTTGAGTACCGCACGACCCAACGTCAGGATCTGCATTTCATCAGAGCCACCAGAAACACGGTCAACGCGCAGATCGCGCCAGAAACGCGTGATGCGATGGTTACCCGCGATACCTACACCGCCCAGCACCTGCATGGCGGTATCGACCACTTCAAACGCGGCGTTGGCGCAGAAGTATTTGCACATTGCCGCATCGCCCGAAGTGATGGTGCCGTTATCCGCTTTCCATGCCGCTTCAAGCAGCATGTTTTTCATGGAATTCAGTTTGATCGCCATATGCGCGAACTTCTCCTGAATCAGCTGGAAGCGGCCGATCGTTTCGCCAAACTGCACGCGCTGATTGGCGTAGCGCGCGGCGTCTTCAAAAGCGCACATTGCCGTACCGTAGTTGGTCAGCGCGACGAGAAAACGTTCATGATCGAACTCTTCTTTCACGCGGTTGAAACCATTACCTTCCCGACCGAACATGTCTTTCTCGTCCAGTTCAACGTCGTCAAAGGTGATTTCACAGCAGCTATCCATGCGCAGACCGAGTTTCTCCAGCTTGTTGACCTTGATACCCGCTTTGCTCATGTCAACGAACCACTCGGTGTAAACAGGTTTATCCGGCGATGCACCATCTCTCGCCATAACCACGATGTACGGGGTATAGGCGCTACTGGTGATAAAGCACTTACTGCCATTAAGATAAACCTTACCATTTTTACGTGTATAAGTGGTTTTCAGGCTGCCAACATCCGATCCCGCTCCCGGTTCGGTGATGGCAGAGTTCCACATCTGCTTACCGGTTCCCTGGAACGCCATGATTTTATCAATCTGCTCTTGGGTACCTTCACGCAGGAAAGTGTTAAAACCTCCCGGCAATTGGTACAACACGTAAGTTGGCGCACCAAGACGACCCAGCTCCATCCAGACGGCAGCGACGGTAACAAAACCCGCTTCCAGACCGCCGTGTTCTTCCGGGATCAACAGACTATCAATGCCCATATCCGCCAGCGCTTTTACAAAACGCTCAGGGTAGACGCTGTCACGATCGCACTCGGCAAAATAAGCTTCCCAGTTCTCACTGGCCATCAGTTCACGAATACCGGCGACAAACAGCTCCTGCTCGTCATTTAAGTTGAAATCCATCTTTCAGCCTCTTGATCAATTGGGTTAATTAGAATTACTTGTCTTTCCAGTGCACTTTGGCGTCTTTAATAAAGGACAGCGTCACCATGATGTTGACGAAGAACAGCGGACATCCTCCGGCGATAATCGCGGTCTGAATCGGCTTCAGCCCACCCAGCGCCAGCAGAACGATACCGATGATGCCGACCAGAACGGACCAGCCGATACGCACTAACAGCGGCGGTTCTTCACCATCGCGGACTTCACGACAGGTGGACATCGCCAGGGTGTAAGAGCAGGCGTTAATCAGCGTCACGGTGGCAATAAAGCAGAGGATGAAGAATCCCCACATGGTGGCGGTGCTGAGCGGTAGAGCAGCCCAGGTTTCGATAATGGCGCGCGCCACGCCGTGTTGTTCAATCAGCTGCGGGATGTTGAGAATGTTTTTATCCATCAGCAGCAGCGTGTTGCTGCCAAGGACTGTCCACAGGATCCAGGTCGACGCGGTCAGGCCCAGCACCATCCCGAAGCACAGTTCACGGACGGTACGACCACGAGAAATACGGGCCAGGAAGATACTCATCTGGATGGCGTAAATGACCCACCACGCCCAGTAGAAGACGGTCCAGCCCTGTGGGAATCCGCCTTTACCGATGGCATCGGTATAGAACAGCATCCGCGGCAGATACATCAACAGCATGCCGACGGAGTCGGTGAAGTAGTTCATGATGAAGCTGGCGCCGCTGACGATAAACACCCAGCCCAGCATCAGGAAGCTCAGATAGCTACGCACGTCGCTGGCGATCTTGACCCCTTTTTGCAGGCCGCAGGCCACGCAAATGGCGTTCAATATGATCCAGCAGGTAATGATGATTGCGTCGAGTTGCAGCGTATGCGGAATACCGAACAGATACTGCATGCACTCGGTTACCAGCGGAGTGGCCAGACCGAGGCTGGTACCCATCGCGAAGATCAGCGCTACCAGATAAAAGTTATCGACGATGGTGCCGAACAGCCCTTTCGCATGCTTCTCGCCCACCAACGGTACCAGCGTGGAGCTGGGACGGATGACGTCCATCTTGCGCACAAAGAAGAAGTAGGCGAAAGCCACAGAAAGGAAACTGTAGGTTGCCCACGGCAACGGTCCCCAGTGGAACAGGCTGTACGCCAGGCCCAGCTCTTTCGCAGCCGTAGAGTTAGGCGCGAGAGCAAACGGCGGGGTGGAGATGTAGTAGTAGATCTCGATGGAACCCCAGAACAGCACCGCGGCGGATGTACAGGAAGCGAACATCATAAAAATCCAGCTGGTGGTACTAAACTCTGGTTTTTCGTCACCTAATTTCTTTTTGGCATACGGGCCAAAGACCAACCAGAACCAGCCGAAGAGCATGACGACCATATACCATTCAAATGCCCAGCCCCAGACATTGGTGACATAACTGAATACCGCATTAATAACGACGTTAGCGGCATCGAGATCTCTTACAGTTAGCCAACAAAGTATCCCAACTATTATTAATGGCGGAAAAAAAACCTTCGGTTCAATTCCCGATTTTCTCTTTTCATTTTTCATAAGTGAATTCCAGTGTGAAAACGAAACTTATTTAGCGTGCCCGTGCATGATCGTTTGTTTATTTATTATTAATGATTTGTTGATAACTTTTTAACCTCTGGGAGCGCCTCAGTGAGTAACCCATAATGAGTATTCATATCGGGTGGTTCTGTTATCTTCGTCACACTTTTTTATGCTGAGTAATTCGCTTAAAAATTTGATATTTTTTGTTTTTAATCAATTAGTTGGCTGTGGTTTTTTAACTTTTTTAAGTGACTGGCGTTCAATATTGTTGAACCCGCAGACAATATTGAAAATTTTCATATTTGACGTGATTCTTTCAATATTGGTGAGGTGCATAACACTATTGAAAGTTACGAATTTCAATGTGTGACATTTTCAATATTGGTGATTAAGGTTTTATTTCCGAATTAAAGAGCGTGATATCTGTATTTAACACTGCCGATATAAATACGTTTCCTTCATGATTTCTGGAGATGCAATGAAGATAATTACTTGCTACAAATGCGTACCTGATGAACAGGATATTGCGATTAATAATGCTGATGGTTCACTCGATTTCAGCAAAGCGGATGGCAAAATAAGCCAGTATGATCTGAATGCGATCGAAGCGGCTTGTCAGTTGAAACAACAGTCAGGAGAGGCCCAGGTTGTGGCCATGAGCGTCGGCGGCAAAGCGCTGACCAATGCAAAAGGGCGAAAAGATGTGCTTTCCCGTGGCCCAGATGAACTGATTGTTGTTATTGACGATCAATTTGAGCAGGCGCTGCCGCAACAAACTGCCAACGCGCTGGCTGCCGCCGCGCAAAAAGCAGGTTTCGATCTGCTTATTTGCGGTGACGGTTCTTCCGATCTTTATGCTCAGCAGGTTGGTCTGCTGGTGGGCGAAGCGCTGAACATTCCGGCGATTAACGGCGTGAGTAAAATCCTCTCTCTTACCGACAGCACTCTGACGGTAGAGCGTGAACTGGAAGATGAAGTCGAAACTCTGAGCATTCCGCTTCCGGCGGTGATCGCGGTCTCAACGGACATCAACACCCCACAAATCCCTTCCATGAAAGCCATTCTTGGCGCGGCGAAAAAACCGGTTCAGGTCTGGTCGCCGGCAGACATTGGCCTGAACAGCGCGCAGGCATATTCCGAACAACACGTTGCTGCACCGAAGCAGCGCGAGCGTCAGCGCGTTGTAATTGAAGGTGACGGTGAAGAACAGATTGCCGCGTTTGTCGAGAATCTTCGCAAAATCATTTAATTATCAGGGGATGTTATGAACAAATTTTCCAGTATCTGGGTATTCAGCGATACCCCTTCTCGTCTGCCGGAACTGATGAATGGTGCGCAGGCTTTAGGTGAAAAAGTTAACACGTTTGTGCTGAGTGAAGCGGACTGCGCAACGGCATGCCATTTAGGCGCAGATGATGTCTGGTTACTCAGCGGTAAACCAGAAGACCGTATGGTTGAAGACTACGCTGATGTGATGGCCGAAACTATTCGTCAGCACAGCGAGGGCGGGGCGGTGCTGCTGCCGAATACGCGTCGCGGCAAGCTGTTAGCGGCAAAACTGGGTTTTCGCTTGTCGGCAGCGGTTTCCAACGACGCCAGTGCAGTCGCCGTGCAGGACGGAAAAGCGGCGGTAAAACATATGGTCTACGGCGGCCTGGCGATGGGGGCAGAAACAATCGCTTCACCGTTCGCCGTGATAACGCTCAGCAGTGGAACGTTTGACGCGCAGCAACCGGATACCGCCCGCAGCGGCGAGGTGCACACCGTGTCATGGCAGGCTCCGGCTATAGCCGTTACTCGTACGGCAACTCAGGCACGTCAGAGCAACAGCGTCGACCTCGACAAAGCCCGTCTGGTGGTTAGCGTGGGACGCGGGATCGGCAGCAAAGAAAATATCTCGCTGGCGGAGGCGCTGTGCCAGACGATTGGCGCCGAGCTGGCGTGCTCCCGACCGGTGGCGGAAAACGAGAAGTGGATGGAACACGAACGCTACGTCGGCATCTCCAACCTGATGCTCAAGCCGGAACTGTATCTGGCCGTGGGGATCTCCGGGCAGATCCAACATATGGTCGGCGCCAACGGCGCGCAGACGATTTTCGCCATCAACAAAGATAAAAATGCGCCGATCTTCCAGTATGCGGATTTTGGCATCGTTGGCGATGCGCTGAAGATCCTGCCTGCGCTGACGGCTGCTTTAGCGCGTTAAACCATTTCGGGCAGGATGCGAAGGTGTCCTGCCGCTGACAGGAGTACGTATGTCCGAAGATATCTTTGATGCCATCATCGTGGGTGCAGGTCTGGCGGGTTCGGTTGCGGCGCTGGTGCTGGCTCGGGAGGGCGCACAGGTGCTGGTTATCGAGCGCGGCAATTCTGCTGGCGCGAAGAATGTCACCGGTGGGCGCATGTATGCGCATAGCCTGGAGAACATCATTCCCGGCTTTGCTGAGCAGGCCCCCATTGAACGCATCATCACCCACGAAAAACTCGCCTTTATGACCGACAAAGGGGCGATGACCATCGACTATTGCAACGGCGAAGACGCCAAATCGTCGCAGGTTTCTTACTCTGTCTTACGCAGTAAATTTGACGCCTGGCTGATGGAACAGGCCGAAGAGGCGGGCGCTCAGCTCATCACCGGTATCCGCGTGGATAACGTTGTGCAGCGTGAGGGCAAAGTCGTGGGCGTGGAAGCCGATGGCGATATTCTGGAAGCCAAAGTGGTGATCCTTGCCGACGGAGTGAATTCTCTGTTGGCTGAAAAGCTAGGTATGGCAAAGCGCGTCGAGGCATCGCATGTTGCCGTCGGCGTAAAAGAGCTGATCGAGTTGCCGAAATCGGTAATTGAAGATCGTTTCCAGTTACAAGGGAACGAAGGGGCTGCCTGTCTGTTTGCCGGATCGCCCACCGATGGGTTGATGGGTGGTGGCTTTCTCTATACGAATGAAACGACCCTTTCTCTGGGACTGGTCTGCGGCCTTCATCATCTGAAAGATGCGAAAAAATCGGTTCCGCAAATGCTGGAAGATTTCAAACAGCATCCGGCGGTTGCCCCGCTGATCGCCGGTGGCAAGCTGGTGGAATATGCCGCGCACGTCGTACCGGAAGCCGGTATCAACATGCAGCCAGAACTGGTGGGGGACGGCGTATTGATTGCTGGTGACGCTGCTGGAATGTGTATGAACCTCGGCTTTACCATTCGCGGTATGGATCTCGCCATATCCGCAGGTGAAGCGGCGGCAAAAACGGTGCTTTCCGCAATGAAGCGCGACGATTTTAGCAAGCAGTCGCTGGGGGAATACCGTCAGCATCTGAACGAAGGCCCGATGCGCGATATGCGCATGTATCAGAAGCTACCCGCTTTTCTTGATAACCCACGCATGTTTACCGCTTATCCGGAAATGGCGGTCAGTATTGCGCGCGACCTGTTCACCGTGGATGGTTCGGCACCGGTGCCAATGCGTAAAAAAATCCTGCGCCATGCGAAGAAAGTGGGCTTCATCAACCTGATGAAAGATGGCCTGAAAGGAGTGACCGTATTATGACATCTCCCGTCAACGTGGACGTCAAACTGGGCGTCAATAAGTTCAATGTGGATGAAGACAGTCCGCATATCATTCTCAAAACCGATCCTGATAAACAGGCGCTGGAGGTGCTGATTAAGGCCTGTCCGGCTGGCCTGTATAAAAAGCAGGATGACGGTAGCGTACGTTTTGATTATGCCGGATGCCTGGAATGCGGAACGTGCCGCATTCTCGGACTGGATACAGCGCTGGAAAAATGGGAATACCCGCGTGGGACGTTTGGCGTGGAGTTCCGCTACGGCTAAACCTGGTGCCGGATGGCGGCTTCGCCTTATCCGGCCTACAGGAACAATGCGTAGGCCTGATAAGCGTAACGTCATCAGGCATTAAGTTAAAATAAAACAGGACATAACCATGCAGCAGCCCAGGAACTTTGATGACATCAAATTCACCTCTATTCACCGCCGGATAATGCTGTGGGGAAGCGGTGGGCCGTTTCTGGATGGTTATGTGCTGGTGATGATTGGCGTGGCACTGGAACAGCTCACGCCAGCATTGAAACTGGATGCGCAGTGGATTGGTCTGCTGGGCGCCGGTACGCTCGCGGGGCTGTTTGTGGGGACGTCGCTGTTTGGCTACATTTCCGACAAGGTCGGGCGGCGCAAAATGTTCATTATCGATATTATCGCCATTGGTGTGATATCGGCGGCAACCATGTTTGTCTCCTCGCCCGTTGAGTTGTTGGTAATGCGCGTGCTGATCGGCATTGTGATTGGTGCCGACTACCCGATCGCCACCTCGATGATCACCGAGTTCTCCAATACCCGCCAGCGCGCTTTCTCCATCGGTTTTATCGCCGCTATGTGGTATGTCGGCGCCACCTGTGCCGATCTGGTCGGCTACTGGTTGTATGATGTTGAGGGCGGATGGCGCTGGATGTTGGGCAGCGCGGTGATCCCCTGCATTTTGATCCTGATTGGGCGTTTCGATCTTCCTGAATCGCCGCGCTGGCTGCTGCGTAAAGGTCGGGTGAAAGAGTGTGAGGAGATGATGATCAAACTGTTCGGTGAACCGGTGGTGTTCGACGAAGAAGCGCCGCAGGAGACGCGCTTTCTTCAGCTATTTAATCGCCGTCATTTCCCGTTTGTGCTGTTTGTCGCCGCTATCTGGACTTGTCAGGTGATCCCGATGTTTGCCATTTATACCTTTGGTCCGCAGATTGTGGGGCTGCTGGGGCTTGGTGCCGGGAAAAGCGCCGCGTTGGGAAATGTGGTAATCAGCTTGTGCTTTATGTTGGGATGCATTCCTCCCATGTTCTGGCTTAATAGCGCGGGCCGACGACCGCTGTTAATTGGCAGCTTCATTATGATGACGCTGGCGCTGGCCGTGCTGGGGTTAATCCCTGATATGGGCGCGTGGCTGGTGGTGCTGGCGTTTGCCGTATACGCATCTTTCTCTGGGGGACCAGGAAACCTGCAATGGCTATACCCTAACGAACTGTTTCCCACCGATATTCGTGCGTCTGCCGTCGGGGTGATTATGTCCTTAAGCCGTATCGGCACCATTGTTTCAACCTGGGCGCTGCCAGTGTTCATCACCAAATACGGGATCAGTAATGTCATGTTGATGGGGGCGGGAATTTCGCTGATCGGCCTGCTCGTGTCCATCGCTTTCGCCCCGGAAACGCGAGGCCTGACGCTGGCGCAAACTAGCCAAATGACGATCCGCAGTAAACCCGTGACCAGGACGGGTTATTAGGAGTGTTCTGTATTTTCCCTGCAACTCAGTCAGTTAGCCTACAGTTAACGGGTATATCACTGAAAACGACTGAAAAGCAGGGAGAACACCATGCAAAAACATATTCTGATCACCTCTATTTTTACCGCAGCAGCACTGTTCACCGTAGCCGGTTGCTCCTCGAACCAGGCGGTTAAAACTACCGATGGCAAAACAATCGTGACCGACGGCAAACCGCAAGTCGATGATGATACAGGCCTGGTGTCGTACAAAAATGCGCAAACGGGTAAGACGGAACAAATTAACCGCGATCAGGTTAAAGATATGAGCGAACTGGATAACTAGTTCAGTTTTCTCCATTCAACCACTCAATAATATTGACTGTTAGCCTGCGGATTAACTGACTAAACTCACTGTTATTACAATAATGCAGTGAAACAGGCTAATCATGATCCTCATCATTTATGCGCATCCCTATCCGCAGCACTCGCATGCGAATAAGCGGATGCTTGAACAGGCAAGGATGCTGGAGGGCGTGGAGATCCGCTCGCTCTACCAGCTCTACCCCGACTTCAATATCGATATTGCCGCTGAACAGGATGCGCTGGCGCGCGCTGATTTGATTATCTGGCAGCATCCTATGCAATGGTATAGCACACCTCCCTTACTCAAGCTGTGGATGGATAAGGTCCTTTCGCACGGTTGGGCATATGGCCACGGCGGGACTGCGCTCCACGGTAAACATCTGCTGTGGGCAGTGACGACCGGCGGCGGCGAAAACCACTTTGATATTGGCTCCCATCCCGGATTTGATGTGCTTTCCCAGCCCTTACAGGCAACGGCACTCTACTGTGGCCTCAAATGGCTGCCGCCGTTTGCGATGCACTGTACGTTTATCTGTGATGATGAAACTCTGCAGGCGCAGGCGCGTCATTACAAACAGCGTCTGTTGGAGTGGCAGGAGGTTCATCATGGATAACCATACGCTAATACAGGCGCTGATTTATCTCGGATCGGCGGCGCTGATTGTCCCCATTGCCGTGCGACTGGGGCTAGGGTCAGTGCTGGGGTATCTCATCGCAGGGTGCATTATTGGACCATGGGGTCTGAGGATGGTGACCGACGCTGAATCAATCCTGCATTTTGCCGAGATTGGCGTGGTGTTGATGCTGTTTGTCATCGGTCTGGAGCTGGATCCGCAACGTTTGTGGAAACTGCGGGCCTCGGTGTTCGGTGGTGGTGCGCTGCAGATGGTGGTATGCGGCGGTCTGATTGGTTTGTTCTGTATGTTCCTCGGCCTGCGCTGGCAGGTAGCGGAACTGATCGGCATGACGCTGGCGCTTTCCTCCACGGCTATTGCTATGCAGGCGATGAATGAACGGAACCTGATGGTTTCGCAAATGGGACGCAGCGCGTTTGCCGTGCTGTTGTTCCAGGATATCGCCGCTATTCCTCTGGTGGCGATGATCCCATTACTTGCGGCGAGCGGCGCATCGACAACGCTTGGGGCGTTTGCGCTCTCCGCCCTTAAAGTGGCGAGCGCCCTGGTGCTGGTGGTGTTGCTGGGGCGTTATGTGACGCGTCCGGCCTTGCGTTTTGTCGCTCGTTCTGGCCTGCGGGAAGTATTCAGTGCCGTTGCGCTGTTCCTCGTTTTTGGCTTCGGTCTGCTGTTGGAAGAGGTTGGACTGTCGATGGCGATGGGGGCGTTCCTGGCTGGCGTGCTGCTGGCAAGCTCTGAGTATCGTCACGCGCTGGAAAGCGATATCGAGCCATTTAAAGGGCTGCTGCTGGGACTGTTTTTCATCGGCGTCGGGATGTCTATCGACTTTGGTACGCTGATTGATAATCCCTTGCGCATTATCATTCTGTTGGTCGGTTTCCTGGTTATCAAAACTGTCATGCTGTGGCTGATAGCGAAACCCTTACAGGTGCCGAACAAGCAGCGCAGATGGTTTGCCGTGTTATTAGGGCAGGGCAGTGAGTTTGCCTTCGTGGTGTTTGGCGCGGCGCAAATGGCAAACGTGCTTGATCCTGATTGGGCGAAATCTCTGACGCTGGCGGTGGCGCTGTCGATGGCGGCGACGCCGATTTTACTGGTAATTCTGACGCGTCTGGAAAAATTGGCGACCGGTGAAGAGCGGGAAGCAGATGAAATCGACGAGGAACAACCTCGGGTGATCATCGCCGGGTTTGGGCAATTTGGTCAGATAACCGGTCGTCTGTTGTTGTCGAGCGGGGTCAAAATGGTGGTTCTTGATCATGACCCGGACCATATCGAAACGCTGCGTAAATTCGGCATGAAGGTTTTCTATGGCGATGCGACGCGGATGGATCTGCTGGAGTCTGCCGGGGCGGCTAAAGCTGAAGTTATTATTAACGCCATTGATGATCCGCAAACCAGCCTGCAACTGACCGAAATGGTGAAACAGTATTTCCCGCATCTGCAAATTATTGCCCGTGCGCGCGATGTGGATCATTACATCCGCCTGCGCCAGGCTGGCGTGGAGATGCCGGAACGTGAAACCTTTGAGGGCGCGCTGAAGACCGGACGTCTGGCACTGGAAGGTCTTGGGCTTGGACGCTATGAAGCGCGTGAGCGGGCCGATGTATTCCGCCGCTTCAACACGCTGATGGTTGAGGAGATGGTGAAAGGGGAAAATGACGCAACGTCCCGCGCGGCGGTATATAAACGCACCAGCGAAATGCTGAGTGAAATTATTGCGGAAGATCGTCAGCACTTATCATTAATTCAACGCCATGGCTGGCAAGGCACGGATGAAGGTAAGCATACGGGCGACGTCGCCGATGAGCCGGAAGTGAAACCGTCAGTATAGGGTAAAAAATGTGATGTTCTGCAAACTTTACTGCTAATTGGCTGTTTTTGAACTACTGTAATGCTGGCGTACCACCTTAAATAGGTCGGTTCGCCAGCAGAACGGAAAATTTTCATGCTCATCCTCTTTCCGCCAGTCGACGAAAGATTGCGCTTTCCGTATAGTGGCGACAATTTTTTTGTATCCGGGAAACATTCAATGATCAGTCTGATTGCGGCGTTAGCGGTAGATCGCGTCATCGGTATGGAAAATGCCATGCCATGGAACCTACCTGCCGATCTCGCCTGGTTTAAACGTAATACCTTAAACAAGCCGGTTGTCATGGGACGCCACACGTGGGAATCCATCGGGCGACCGTTGCCAGGGCGTAAAAATATCGTCATCAGCAGCAAGCCTGGCACCGACGATCGCGTGCAGTGGGTGAAGTCTGTTGAGGAAGCGATCGCGGCCTGTGGCGATGAACCTGAAATCATGGTTATTGGCGGTGGGCGTGTGTATGAGCAGTTCCTGCCGAAAGCGCAGAAACTGTATCTGACACACATTGATGCGGAAGTTGAAGGGGATACGCATTTCCCGGACTACGAACCGGATGACTGGGAATCGGTGTTCAGTGAATTCCACGATGCTGACGCGCAAAACTCCCACAGCTACTGCTTCGAGATTTTGGAACGTCGTTAATGTGGATGCCTGATGGCGTTGCGCTAATCAGGCCTACAGATTGCACATTCGTCTGCCGGATTAGGTGTAAGCACCGCCATCCGGCAGACGGCTATCAGGCGTTGACGGCCTCGCCGGGATCCAGATTCAGATGGCGATTTGATGGCTGTACAAAGTACTGTTTGTCTTCCCAACGCAGACAGGTGAGATCCCCGCCCCAGCAACACCCCGTATCTAACGCGTAAATACCTTCTGGCGTGCCTTTGCCCTCCAGCGATGCCCAGTGCCCGAATGCAATGCTATAGGCTTCACTGACCGGTCCAGGAATGGCAAACCACGGCTTCAGCGGGGCAGGCGCATCTTCTGGCGACTCTTTGCTGTACATATCCAACTGACCGTTGGGGAAGCAGTAACGCATGCGGGTAAACGCGTTGGTAATAAAACGCAGGCGCGCCAGCCCCGTCAGCTCCGGGGTCCAGTTATTTGGCATGTCGCCGTACATGGCATCAAGGAAGAATGGATAAGAGTCGCTCGACAGCACGGCTTCAACATCGCGAGCACAGTCCTTCGCCGTCTGCAGATCCCACTGTGGGGTAATCCCTGCATGCGCCATGACCAGTTTCTTCTCTTCATCAACCTGCAACAGCGGCTGACGACGTAGCCAGTTAAGCAGCGTGTCAGCATCCGGTGCCTCAAGCAGCGGCGTGAGCCGGTCTTTCGGTTTATTACGGCTGATGCCAGCAAACACGGCCAACAGGTGTAAATCGTGATTACCGAGGACTAACCGCACGCTGTCGCCCAGCGATTTAACGTAGCGCAAAACGTCTAACGACCCTGGCCCACGCGCGACCAGATCGCCGGTGAGCCATAAGGTGTCTTGTTCTGGATTAAAGTCAACCTGGTGCAGCAAGGCTACCAGTTCATCGTAACAACCGTGAACGTCGCCAATGAGGTATGTTGCCATAGCTATTGTTTTAATGAATGAGTGTAGGAACGGCGAGTCGGAACACGGGAATGTCGATGGTAAAGGCGATCCCTTGCTCATCGATCATTTCGTAATGACCCTGCATGGTGCCCAGCGGTGTTTCAATCACCGCACCGCTGGTGTACTGGTACTCTTCGCCAGGTTCGATGTGGGGCTGAACGCCAACCACGCCTTCGCCCTGAACTTCGGTTTCACGGCCATGACCATTGGTGATCAACCAATAACGCCCTAACAGCTGCACAGGCGCTCGCCCCAAATTGCGGATAGTCACGGTATAAGCAAAAACGTAACGTTCATCATCAGGTGAGGATTGCGCCTCAATGTAGACGCTTTGTACCTGAATGCACACTCGGGGCGAATTGATCATGTTTAACTCTCCTTCGATGGCGCGTTTTCTGACAGATAGTTAGCCATCCGGCAGTATTGCGCGACAGAGATATTTTCCGCTCGCATCGCCGGATCAACGCCCAGCTCTGTTAGTACTTCAACGCTAAACAGGTTGCCGAGACTATTACGTACCGTTTTGCGACGCTGATTAAACGCTTCAGTGGTAATACGGCTCAGCACACGAACATCTTTAACGGGGTACGGCATTGTCGCGTGAGGGACCAGACGCACCACGGCGGAATCGACTTTAGGCGCAGGCGTAAATGCGGATGGCGGCACTTCAAGTACCGGGATCACATTGCAGTAATACTGCGCCATGACGCTTAATCGACCATACGCTTTACTGTTTGGCCCTGCAACCAGACGGTTGACCACCTCTTTTTGCAACATGAAATGCATGTCGGCGATGGCATCAGTATAGGAAAAAAGATGGAACATGAGCGGCGTGGAGATGTTATACGGCAGGTTGCCGAATACGCGCAGCGGCTGACCCATCGTTTGTGCGAGTTCGCCGAAGTTCATGGTCATGGCATCTTGCTGATAAATAGTCAGCTTCGGCCCTAAAAACGGGTGTGTTTGCAGGCGGGCGGCGAGATCGCGGTCCAGCTCAATGACCGTGAGCTTGTCCAGGCGTTCGCCTACAGGTTCGGTCAACGCTGCCAGGCCCGGGCCGATTTCGACCATAGCCTGACCTTTCTGCGGGTTGATAGCAGAGACAATACTTTCGATCACAAACTGATCGTTGAGGAAGTTTTGCCCGAAACGTTTACGGGCTAAGTGGCCCTGATGGACTCGATTATTCATTGGTATTAACAATCATTTTGATGGCGAGATTAAGCGCCGTAATAAAACTGCCGACATCTGCTTGCCCACGACCCGCAAGTTCAAGCGCGGTGCCGTGATCGACGGATGTGCGAATAAAGGGCAGGCCCAGCGTGATATTCACACCGCGACCAAATCCCTGGTATTTTAGCACGGGGAGACCCTGATCGTGGTACATTGCCAGCACAGCATCCGCGTGGTCGAGATATTTGGGCTGAAACAGCGTATCTGCGGGCAGCGGGCCGTTTAATTTCATCCCCTGCGCACGCAGTTCATCAAGGACAGGAATGAGGGTGTCTATCTCTTCCGTTCCCATATGACCACCTTCACCGGCATGCGGGTTAAGACCGCACACCAGAATATGCGGATCGGCAATGCCAAACTTGGTGCGCAAATCATGATGCAAAATACCGATCACTTCTTTAAGCAGAGCAGGCGTAATGGCGTCGGCAACGGCTCTGAGCGGCAAATGAGTGGTTGCCAGGGCAACGCGCAGCGCTTCAGTCGCCAGCATCATGACGACTTTCTTTGCCTGTGAGCGCTCTTCAAAAAACTCGGTATGTCCGGTAAACGGGACGCCTGCGTCATTGATTACGCCCTTGTGTACCGGACCGGTAATCAGCGCCGCAAACTCACCTTGCAGACAACCATCGCAGGCGCGAGCCAGCGTATCCACCACATATTGTCCGTTCTCTACCGCCAACTGACCCGCGATAACAGGCGCCCGCAGAGCAATCGGCAACAGCGTCAACGTACCTGCTGATTGCGGTCTGGCTGGGGTATCTGGAGAGTATGGGAGGAGTGAAAGCGGTAAACCGAGCATTGCTGCCCGGTCACTGAGGAGTGCGGCATCCGCACAGACAACGAGTTCTACAGGCCACTCACGCTGGGCGAGCTGAACCACCAGGTCCGGGCCAATCCCGGCGGGTTCGCCGGGAGTGATCACAACGCGTTGAATACGAGTCATTAGTTGCTCAGAACTTTAACGTAGGCGCTGGCGCGCTGTTCCTGCATCCAGGTTGCCGCTTCTTCCGAGAATTTACGGTTCATCAGCATACGATAAGCTCTGTCTTTCTGCGCCGCGTCAGTTTTATCAACGTTACGCGTGTCCAGCAGCTCGATCAGATGCCACCCGAAAGAGGAGTGCACCGGGGTACTCATCTGGCCTTTGTGAAGTTTGGTCAGCGCATCGCGGAAAGCGGGATCGAAAATATCCGCTGCAGCCCAGCCCAGATCGCCGCCCTGGTTGGCAGAACCCGGATCCTGAGAAAACTCTTTAGCCGCTGCCGCGAAGGTTGTTTTACCGCTCTTAATATCAGCTGCGATTTGTTCCAGCTTCAGACGCGCCTGTTGATCGGTCATGATCGGCGATGGCTTGAGCAGAATATGGCGGGCATGAACTTCAGTCACGGAGAGGCTCTGGCTTTGACCACGCATATCGTTGACTTTCAGGATGTGGAAGCCGACACCAGAACGAATTGGGCCGATGATATCGCCTTTTTTCGCGGTGCTTAGCGCCTGGGCAAAGATGCCTGGCAGCTCCTGAATACGTCCCCAACCCATCTGGCCGCCTTTCAGCGCCTGCTGGTCAGCGGAATAGGTGATAGCCAGTTTGCCGAAATCACTACCGTTACGCGCTTCATCAACAACAGAGCGCGCCTGACTTTCAGCCGCGTTAACCTGGTCAGAAGTTGGGTTTTCCGGTAATGGGATCAGAATGTGACTCAGGTTCAGCTCGGTGCTGGCATCGTTTTGGTTGCCGACCTGCTGCGCCAGAGCATCCACTTCCTGAGGCAGGATAGTAACGCGACGGCGAACTTCGTTGTTACGCACTTCAGAGATGGTCATCTCTTTGCGGATCTGGTTACGATAGGTCGAATAGCTTAAGCCATCCTGTGCCAGACGGCTGCGCATCTGATCCAGCGTCATGTTGTTTTGCTTGGCGATGTTGGCAATCGCCTGATCCAGTTGCTCGTCAGAGATTTTAACACCCATCTTCTGACCCATCTGCAGGAGGATTTGATCCATGATCAAACGTTCCAGGATCTGATGACGCAGCGTGGCGTCGTCCGGTAATTGTTGACCAGCCTGACCCGCATTAAGTTTTACTGACTGCATTAAGCCATCGACGTCGCTTTCCAGAACGACGCCGTTATTGACGACGGCTGCGACTTTATCGACTACCTGCGGGGCAGCGAAACTGGTATTCGCGATCATGGCGATACCGAGAAGCAGCGTTTTCCAGTTCTTCATACTTTTTCCATTTCAATTAACCGCAAAGCGGATTACGTTGTAAATCAATCAGATCATAAAGAGCTTTGATACGGCAAAATGTTAGAACGCAACATTTGGTTGGTGCCGAGACCGTAGTTAGAACTCAGGCCGCGTAGTTCGATATTAAAGCCGATCGTGTTGTCATAAACTGCATGTTGCTGAGTGTCATCCCAGCCGTTCAGCTTACGTTCGTAGCCGAAGCGAATGGCGTAACAGCAGGAGTTGTACTGCAGTCCCAGCATGGAATCTGCTTCTTTGTTCACGTTGGTATCGAAGTAGTAAGCCCCGACAATCGACCAGCGGTCGGCGATCGGGAAGCTTGCTACCGCGCCCACCTGTGAAATCCCGTTTTTATACTGCTCTGCTGTAGAGTAGTAAGACGGCAGGGTTGCCTGGATATATTCAGAGCTGGCATAACGGTAGTTCAGCTGCAGCATACGGTTTTCGTCGCGGCGGTATTCGATACTGCTGCTGCTGGTTGCAACGCTGTCCAGACGCGTGTCGTACTGGATCCCACTGCGTAAACCCCAGCGATCGGAGATGCGCCAGTAGGTGTCGCCAGCCCATACCAGTGAGCCCGTTTTGTCGTCATTCTCCCATTTAATGTTGTCATCGCCAGTGCGAGACTCGGTGAAATAGTAGATTTGACCCACAGAAATATTAAAACGTTCAACGGCCGCGTCATCATAAACGCGAGATGTGACCCCGGTCGTTACCTGGTTGGCAGATGCGATGCGGTCCAGACCGCCATAGGTACGATCACGGAACAGGCCGCTGTAGTCAGATTGCAGCAGGGACGAGTCATAGTTATAGATATGACTTTGGTCGCGATACGGTACATACAGGTACTGAGCACGGGGCTCCAGCGTTTGGGTATAGCCCGGCGCTAACATGTTCATGTCGCGCTCGAAGATCATCTTGCCGTCAACTTTAAACTGCGGCATAACACGGTTGGCAGAATCATCGAGCTTGTTAACGTTACTCGGGTTGTTGTTGTACCAATCCAGGTTAGTTTGCTGATAGTGCGTTGCCAGCAGTTTCGCTTCGGTATTGATACTTCCCCAGTTATTCGACAATGGCAGGTTGATGGTCGGTTCGAGGTGAACACGCGTTGCTTCCGGCATGTTGTCGTTGGTATTAACGAAATGGACCGCCTGCCCATAAATTCGGGTGTCAAACGGACCGACGTCATTCTGATAGAAGTTGACGTCTAACTGTGGCTGAGCGGAATAGCTACTGTTGTTCTGATCGTCAAAGACCTGGAACTGCTTGGTCGAAACTGTCGCATCAAAGTTTTGTACCGCATAGCCGACGCTGAATTTTTGCGTGGCGTAGCCGTCAGTACTGGAACCGTACTTGTTGTCAAAGTCGTTAAAGTAGCTGGAATCGCTGACCTTGGTGTAGTCGACGTTAAAACGCCACACCTGATCCATTACACCGGCGTGCTGCCAGTAGAACAGCCAGCGGCGGGAATTATCATCCTTCGGGTGTTCATCCTCGTACACTTTATCGGAATTCAGATAGTCGAACTCCATCAGACCTGCGCCCGCCTGGGTGAGGTAGCGGAATTCGTTCTCCCACATGATACCGCCACGACGATGTATATAATGCGGCGTGATGGTGGCGTCCATATTGGGCGCAATGTTCCAATAATACGGGAGATAGAACTCAAAATAGTTATTGGTAGAGTATTTTGCGTTCGGGATCAGGAAACCAGAGCGACGCTTATCGCCGACGGGTAACTGTAAATAAGGACTGTAAAAGACCGGAACCGGACCCAGTTTAAAACGGGCGTTCCAGATCTCTGCGACCTGTTCTTCACGGTCGTGAATGACTTCGCTACCGACGACGCTCCAGGTATTGGAACCTGGCAGACAGGAGGTGAAGCTACCGTTTTCCAGAATGGTATAGCGGTTTTCCCCACGCTGCTTCATCAGATCGGCTTTTCCGCGCCCCTGACGACCTACCATCTGATAATCACCTTCCCAGATGTTGGTATCTTTGGTATTCAGATTAGACCAGCCCTTCGGCCCCTTCAGAATAACCTGATTGTCATCATAATGGACATTGCCCAGCGCATCGACGGTACGAACTGGCTCCGGCTGGCCTTCTGCCTGCTTCTGATGAAGCTGCACTTCGTCGGCCTGCAGGCGGCTGTTACCCTGTGCGATGTCCACATTGCCGGTAAACACCGCGTCATCCGGGTAATTCCCTTTCGCGTTGTCAGCAGTGATGGTGACGGGTAATTCATTAGTCTCGCCCTGTACCAGAGGACGGTCATAGCTTGGCACGCCCAGCATACACTGTGAGGCGAGATCGGCTGCCAGACCCTGATGGCTATAGAGGGCGCTGGCAATCATGGTGGCCAGAAGAGTGGGAATACGTTTTTTCATACGTTGTATTTATTGTTCCATCATCAGTAGCGTCGCGCGTGACAAACGGTCACAGCCTAACTTATCTCATCTTCACTTCGCTAGTATTAATCCTGCCCATTTTATCCCGCCACCTTTCAAGCTGCATCTTCGTTCCAGACGAATTGGTCACTGCGTTGCCGCCTTGTTGCAACTCGAAATCCAACGGGTATAGCGTTTGTGGTGTTAGGCACGGCATAGAATGACAGGTATGATAATGCAAATTATAGGCGATGTCCCACAATTGACCGCAGCCGTAAATCGGTAAAAGCACCTTATATTGTGGGACATATCCTGGCTGAGAGCAGAAAGATTTGGGGAGTCTATGCAGTATTGGGGAAAGATAATTGGTGTCGCCGTGGCCTTAATGATGGGCGGCGGCTTCTGGGGTGTGGTTCTGGGCCTGTTAGTTGGTCACATGTTCGACAAAGCCCGCATGCGCAAAATGGCGTGGTTTGCCAACCAGCGTGAACGCCAGGCGCTGTTTTTTGCCACCACTTTTGAGGTGATGGGGCATCTGACCAAATCCAAAGGTCGCGTCACGGAAGCCGATATCCATATCGCCAGTCAATTGATGGATCGAATGAATTTGCACGGCGACTCGCGTACCGCCGCGCAACATGCCTTCCGGGTGGGAAAATCGGACAATTACCCATTACGTGAAAAAATGCGTCAGTTTCGCAGCGTCTGTTTTGGTCGCTTCGATCTGATCCGCATGTTTCTGGAGATTCAGATCCAGGCGGCTTTTGCCGATGGGTCGTTGCATCCGAACGAGCGTGAAGTGCTGTATGTGATTGCTGAAGAGTTGGGGATCTCACGTACCCAGTTTGATCAGTTTCTGCGCATGATGCAGGGCGGCGCCCAGTTTGGCGGCGGATATCAGCAGCAGTCCGGCGGCGGTGGCTGGCAGCAGGCGCAACGCGGTCCGACGCTGGAAGACGCCTGCAATGTGCTGGGTGTGAAAGCGACCGATGATGCGACCACCATTAAGCGCGCATACCGTAAGCTGATGAGCGAGCACCATCCGGACAAACTGGTGGCGAAAGGCCTGCCGCCAGAAATGATGGAAATGGCGAAGCAAAAAGCACAGGAAATTCAAAAAGCTTACGAGCTAATTAAAGAACAGAAAGGTTTTAAATAATCGTTATGCCGGATGGCAGCTAGCGCCTTATCCGGCCTACGTTAATAAATGTAGGCCGGGTAAGCGAAGCCCACCGGCCTAAATGGGGCCAGCGTTTAAAAATCTGCTGGAACTTTAAACGTCATACTGTTGCCGTATTCGGGATGCGTGATAGTTAACATCTCTGCGTGCAGCAGCAGGCGCGGCGCTAACGCCAGGGCCTGTGGCGGGGCGTAGAAGCGGTCGCCCAGAATCGGATGCCCTAATGCCAGCATATGCACACGCAACTGGTGGGAGCGTCCGGTAATGGGTTTGAGCACGACCCGGGCGGTGTTATCTTCCGCAAACTCCACCACTTCATACTCGGTCTGCGCCGATTTTCCGGCCTCATAACACACTTTCTGCTTTGGCCGATTCGGCCAGTCGCAAATCAGCGGTAAATCAACCAGCCCCTCGGCCGGAGCGGGATGTCCCCAGACGCGTGCGACATACTGTTTCTTCGGCTCGCGTTCGCGAAACTGGCGCTTTAGCTCGCGCTCTGCCGCTTTAGTTAGCGCCACTACAATCACGCCGCTGGTTGCCATATCCAGACGATGTACGGATTCAGCCTGCGGGTAATCGCGCTGAATACGCGTCATCACGCTGTCTTTGTGTTCATCCAGACGACCCGGCACGGACAACAAGCCGCTCGGCTTGTTGACCACCATAATGTGCTCATCCTGATACAGGATAACCAGCCAGGGTTCCTGCGGCGGATTATAGTTTTCCATCCCCATGTCAGGCTCCGTTACTGATGTGTCACGACGATCAGGCGCAGGGCATCCAGACGCCATCCCGCCTGATCCAGGCTTTCCATCACCAGCTGACGATTGCTTTCAATGGCGCTGAGTTCGTCATCACGGATGTTCGGGTTAACGGCACGCAGCGCTTCCAGACGGGAGAGTTCAGCCGTCAGCTTCTCGTCCGCTTCTTTGCGCGCCGCGTCGATCAGCGCGCGGGCCGATTTTTCTACCTGCGCTTCACCGAGTTGCAGAATGGCATGAACATCCTGCTGAACGGCGTTGACCAGTTTACTGCCGGTGTGGCGGTTAACGGCGCTGAGCTGACGGTTAAAGGTTTCGAATTCAACCTGCGCGGCAAGGTTGTTGCCGTTTTTGTCCAGCAGCATGCGTACCGGAGTTGGCGGCAGGAAGCGGTTTAGCTGCAGCTGTTTTGGCGCTTGCGCTTCAACGACGTAGACCAGTTCAACCAGCAGAGTACCGACCGGTAATGCTTTGTTTTTCAGCAAAGAAATGGTGCTGCTTCCGGTGTCGCCGGAGAGGATCAGATCCAGACCATTACGGATCAGCGGATGCTCCCAGGTAATAAACTGCGCGTCTTCACGCGACAGGGCAACATCACGCTCAAACGTAATGGTACAGCCATCTTCCGGCAGCCCAGGGAAATCCGGCACCAGCATATGATCGGACGGTGTCAGCACGATCAAATTGTCGCCACGGTCATCCTGATTAATACCAACGATATCAAACAGGTTCATGGCGAAGGCGATCAGGCTGGTATCGTCGTCCTGTTCTTCAATACTCTCAGCCAGCGCCAGCGCTTTTTCGCCGCCGTTAGAGTGGATCTCCAGCAGGCGATCGCGACCTTGCTCCAGTTGCGCTTTCAGCGCGTCATGCTGTTCGCGACAGGTTTTGATCAGATCGTCAAAGCCATCGGTGTTTTCTGGCTCAGCCAGGTAGCCGATCAGATTGTTATATACCGTGTCATAGATGGTACGTCCGGTCGGGCAAGTGTGTTCGAACGCATCCAGACCTTCGTGGTACCAACGCACCAGCACGGATTGCGCGGTTTTTTCCAGGTATGGAACGTGGATCTGGATATCATGCACCTGACCAATACGGTCCAGACGGCCAATACGCTGTTCCAGCAGGTCCGGATTGAAAGGCAGATCAAACATCACCAGATGGCTGGCGAACTGGAAGTTACGCCCTTCGGAGCCGATTTCAGAGCACAGCATCACCTGGGCGCCGCTATCTTCTTCGCTAAACCAGGCCGCAGCGCGGTCACGTTCAATGATCGACATCCCTTCATGGAACACGGCGGCGCGGATACCTTCGCGCTCGCGCAGAACCTGCTCCAGTTGAAGCGCAGTGGTGGCTTTCGCACAGATGACCAGAACTTTTTGCGAGCGGTGGCTGGTCAGGTAGCCCATCAGCCATTCCACGCGCGGGTCAAAGTTCCACCAGGTGCCGGTGTCGCCTTCGAATTCCTGATAAATCTGCTCCGGGTAGAGCATGTCGCGCGCGCGGTCTTCCGCACTCTTACGCGCGCCCATAATGCCGGAGACTTTAATGGCCGTCTGGTATTGGGTTGGCAACGGCAATTTGATGGTATGCAGCTCGCGTTTAGGGAAGCCTTTCACACCGTTACGGGTATTTCGGAACAGCACGCGGCTGGTGCCGTGGCGGTCCATCAGCATCGAAACCAGCTCCTGACGCGCGCTCTGGGCGTCTTCGCTGTCGCTGTTTGCCGCCTGCAATAACGGCTCAATGTCCTGTTCGCCAATCATGTCACCTAACATGTTCAGCTCATTGTTACTCAGCTTGTTGCCAGCCAGTAACATGGCGACGGCGTCGGCGACCGGACGGTAATTTTTCTGTTCTTCAACAAACTGGGCGAAATCGTGGAAGCGGCTTGGATCCAGTAGACGCAGGCGCGCAAAGTGGCTTTCCAGGCCCAGCTGTTCCGGCGTTGCGGTCAGCAGCAGGATGCCTGGTACGCGCTCTGCCAGCTGTTCAACGGCCATATATTCACGGCTGGGCGCGTCTTCGCTCCACACCAGGTGATGGGCTTCATCGACAATCAGCAGATCCCATTCGGCATCACACAGGTGCTCCAGACGCTGTTTACTGCGACGGGCAAAGTCCAGCGAACAGATAACCAACTGTTCGGTTTCAAACGGGTTGTAGGCATCGTGCTGCGCTTCTGCATAACGCTCATCATCAAACAGCGCAAAGCGCAGGTTGAAACGACGCAGCATTTCGACCAGCCACTGGTGTTGTAACGTCTCCGGGACGATGATCAGCACGCGCTCTGCGGCGCCTGACAGCAGCTGTTGATGCAGGATCATCCCTGCTTCAATGGTTTTACCTAAACCAACTTCGTCTGCCAGTAGCACGCGAGGGGCATGACGACGGCCGACATCATGGGCAATGTTGAGCTGGTGGGGGATCAGGCTGGTACGTTGACCACGCAAACCACTCCACGGCATACGGTACTGTTCGCTCTGAAATTTACGTGCGCGATAGCGCAGCGCAAAGCGGTCCATACGGTCAATCTGGCCGGCAAACAGGCGATCCTGGGGTTTACTGAAAACCAGTTTGCTGTCGAGCAGCACTTCACGCAGCGTTACACCGGTTTCTTCGGTATCAAGGCGGGTTCCGATATAGGCAAGCAGGCCGTTTTCTTCTTTTACTTCATCGACATGCAGTTGCCAGCCTTCATGGCTCGTTATCGTGTCGCCAGGATTGAACATCACGCGGGTCACGGGGGAATCACTGCGCGCATACAGACGGTTTTCACCCGTCGATGAGAAAAGTAAAGTGACGGTTCGCGCATCCATGGCGACAACAGTACCAAGTCCCAATTCGCTTTCTGTATCGCTGATCCAGCGTTGACCAAGTGTAAAAGGCATATATGTTCGGCTCTATATCTTTAATTGCAGGCAATACTCGTCATTTTCCGGGCTAGTCCCCGTTATTGAGAGCATACGACCCCGCTACCAGGCTAATAAATCAGTGGTAGGGGTGTTAAATGGGTCCAGGAATGGAAAGGGCGCTATGGTACTGGATGGCGGCGGTTTCGTCACGCGTCAAAATAACCCCAGTTGTCCTGTGAGTAGTGTAGCAAAATTATCATCAATAAAGGGAAGAATTCCCTCGGCAACCGGCTGGATCTGGCGGGTCAGATAATGCTCGTAATCAAGTGCAGATTGCTGATAATCAACAGGTTCAGGTCCATTTATCGTCCAGACATATTTAATCGTGCCACGATTCTGATACTGCTGCGGACGCCCCAGTTTGACATTCTGCTCATCAGCGAGCCGCGCGGCGCGAACGTGTGGCGGAACATTCCGCTGGTATTCGCTCAGCGGGCGGCGCAGGCGTTTGCGGTACACCAGGTGTTCATCCAGTTCACCCGCCATCAGACGGTCGATAGTCTCGCGAACAAACTCTTGATAAGGCTCGTTACGAAAAATTCGCAGGTACAGCTCCTGCTGAAACTGCTGGGCCAGCGGCGTCCAGTCGGTTCGTACCGTTTCCAGACCTTTAAATACCATGCGTTGCTCAGCACCTGACTGAATCATTCCGGCGTAGCGTTTTTTGCTGCCGGTATCCGCACCGCGAATGGTCGGCATCAGAAAGCGACAAAAGTGGGTTTCAAATTCCAGCTCCAGCGCGCTGGTCAGGTTTTGCTGCTTCAGCGATTGCGCCCACCAGTTGTTGACATAGCTCACCAGATCCCGACCAATCCGGGCCGCATCGTCTTCCGAGTGCGCCTTTTTAAGCCAGACAAAGGTGGAGTCGGTGTCGCCATAGATGACGTCGTAACCCTGAGCCTCAATCAGCGCTTTGGTCTGACGCATGATCGCGTGACCGCGCATGGTGATAGACGAAGCCAGCCTCGGGTCGAAAAAGCGGCAGGCGGTGGTGCCAAGCACGCCGTAAAACGCGTTCATGATGATTTTCAGCGCCTGTGAGAGCGGCTTATTGCCGCGGCGTTTGGCTTCATCGCGCCCATGCCAGATCTGGGTAACGATTTCCGGCAGACAGTGCTTTTTGCGTGAGAACCAGGCGTCAAGGAACCCCTCGGTACTGTGTTCCCGATCCGGCTGTGCCATCCCTTCGATAAGTCCCACTGGATCGATCAAAAAAGTACGAATAATTGACGGGTACAGGCTTTTGTAATCCAGCACCAGCACGGAGTCGTACAAACCCGGGCGCGAGTCCATCACGTAGCCACCGGGGCTGGCGTGCGCGGGAACTTCCCCCAGATTCGGTGCCACATAGCCCGCCCGGTGCATTCGCGGTAGGTAGAGATGGCCGAAGGCGGCAACGGAACCGCCGTGCCGGTCGACCGGCAGGCCGTTTACCGTCGATCGTTCCAGCAAAAATGGCATGATCTCGGTTTTATGAAAAATACGCGTGACCAGCTCACAGTCTTTGAGATTGTAGGTGGCAAGCGCGGGCTTATCCTGGGCAAACCGGCGATCTATTTCGTCCATCCTGTCCCAGGGATTATCTATCGACTTCCCTTCGCCCAGCAGCTCCTGTGACACCGTTTCCAGCGAAAAGGATGAGAAATTCCAGAATGCGGATTTAAGCGCCTCAATGCCGTCGATAATCAGGCGACCTTTAGCCTGCGCGAAGAATACGCCGTTTTTGAAGCCATGTTCGCGCCACTCCAGCTCGCTATTGTCACGGCCAAAACGCAGGGGAATGCGGTAACGTTCGGCATGCTTTTGCAGGACGCGTAAATCGAATTGCACGACGTTCCAGCCGATTACCACATCAGGATCGTGACGGGCAATCCAGTCGTTGAGCTTTTCCAGTAACTGCGGGCGGCTTGCGACATATTCAAGTTCAAAATCCAGCGCTGAGGCATCGCCGTTTGCCGGGCCGAGCATGTAGACAATACGCTGCCCACAGCCTTCAAGGCCGATACAGTAGAGTTCGCCGTGTCGCGTGGTTTCGATATCCAGCGAGACCCATTTCAGCGGCGGTCGATAGTCAGGGTTCGGCTTCAACCGGGCATTAACCAGCGTACCGTTATGTCTGTCGCCTTCAACCCAAACAGGTGAGGTGATAAAACGCTCCATCAGATACCGTTCCGGCGGACGCACGTCGGCCTCGTAGACGGTAATTGCGTTTTCACGCAGCAGCTTTTCCAGCCGCATAAGCTGGCGATGTGAGCGGCAATACAGGCCGGAAACGGGCTGGCGGTGGAAGTCTTGCAATTGCAGCGGCGTCAGACGATAGCCGTTTTCATTGCGTAATAATGACGCTACGCGAGGAACCTGACTGACAGGAATAAACGCGACCGACTCCTGAGGCGCGAGCGTGACCTGTAGCGGCCCGTCGTCCGTAGCCAGCCAGAATGTGACCTCAGTTCCCTGCGGGGTGTCCCGCCAGTGCCGGGTTAAAATAAAGCCTGCCTGCGCCACGCTGCGTACCCATTAAAAAACCAGGCATTATTATAGCCTGGTTTACACGATTGTACTGTTATTTTGTACAGTTAAAAATGAGAACTGCGGGCAGTTATTGTGACAGTAACAGTAAAATGCCCTCCGCAGTAAAAGTGTTACTGGATAGGGTTTGATATTTAATAAATGAATGCCTTAATTGAAAACTCTTCCTTGAATTATTTTATTGGCCTGTCATGGCTATTTGTATCTATTATTCTTTTGTAATTATATTTGTTTCATAAATTGGAAGTCCGTTTCAGGATTTTTATGTCATTTTCGGAATCGTGCTCGTACGGTTTTGTTACTCATCCCTCGGTTCAGGAAAAATGGTTCTTTTTTTATTTGTTTTTATTCATGGATAGTGTAACTATTTTAATCAAACACTCGGGTTACCTGGTTGAATATAATATATTTTTATGGCTTGCTATTGTCTGGATAAAAACGGATTTTCGGTTCGATTTCGTCGGGAATATCTCTCTGTATAATTTGATTTTATCGCTGAATATAATTTTATTCATCAGATATCTCGGGTGTTTTATATCAATAGCTTGGGGGCGTAGTGTTATGGAGGCCTATTATGGATATTTATACTCAGGCGTTACAGGTAGGATATGATCACTATTTATTTGTTAATACTCAGTTATCTAACCCTACAATTAAATCAGTAAGTCAATATATTGAGTATAGAACGTGGTCAGGTCAAATTTGGCGTACTGAGGTTATTGAACGTGGGAATGCTTTCTTTCACTGGCAAGGGCATGACAGAATAAATGGTCATCGTGATACGGTGATTAATTATCTGTTGAATGGACAGCGCTGGCAGTCAACGATTACAGATTACATTTTCTTTCATTCACTGGATGGTGAAGAGGCGCAGGGACATTATGACAACGTGATTAAATACGTTTGTGCTAATAACTGTGTGTATCGAAGTGCGTTTGCGGAATATATAAAGGAATAACCAGAGAGCGCGCCACCGAGATTCCGGGCGCGCTCAGATTGTTTTCACTGACCGTAGTAGGCTTTTGCGCCGTGTTTACGTAGGTAATGTTTATCTAACAGGGTTTGCTGCATATCCGGCAATTGCGGCGCGAGCTGGCGACAGAAGATCCCCATGTAGGCGACTTCTTCCAGCACGATGGCATTGTGTACCGCATCTTCGGCGTTTTTTCCCCACGCAAACGGACCGTGAGAGTGCACCAGCACGCCAGGCATCTGCGAAGCGTCAATGCCTTGTTTCTCAAAGGTTTCAACGATCACGTTACCGGTTTCCCGCTCATATTCGCCGTTGATTTCTTCCTCGGTCATTTTCCGTGTGCAGGGAATCGATCCGTAGAAATAGTCCGCATGGGTGGTACCCGTGGCTGGAATCGACTGGCCCGCCTGCGCCCAGATGGTTGCATGACGCGAATGGGTATGAACAATGCCGCCAATGGTCGGGAATGCCTGATACAGCAGACGGTGCGTTGGGGTGTCGGAGGAGGGTTTCTTCGTACCTTCTACAACCTCACCGGTGGCGATACTGACTACGACCATATCTTCTGCGGTCATAACGCTGTAATCGACCCCGGAAGGTTTTATCACAAACACGCCGCGCTCGCGATCGACGGCACTCACGTTCCCCCAGGTCAAGGTGACCAGGTGGTGCTTAGGCAACGCCAGATTGGCTTCCAGCACCTGACGTTTGAGATCTTCTAACATGTTGATTCCTCTGTGCCGGATGGCGGGCAAGCGCAGAGCCACCCGGCAACAACATAATTAACGTTTAAAACCGTAATAGACGTCGTTCCAGCGCAGCGCGTCCTTAAAGGCCGGCAGGCGGGTATCGTTGTCGATCACGGCGATCTCGATATCGTGCATTTCAGCGAACTGGCGCATATCGTTCAGATCCAGCGCGTGGCTGAAGACGGTGTGGTGCGCGCCACCGGCCAGGATCCAGGCTTCAGATGCGGTTGGCAGATCAGGCTGGGCTTTCCACAATGCGTTAGCCACCGGCAGTTTCGGCAGGGAGTGCGGTGTTTGAACCGTGTCGATGCAGTTAACCAGCAGGCGATAGCGATCGCCAAGATCGATCAGGCTGGCAACGACTGCCGGACCAGTTTTGGTGTTGAAGATCAGACGAGCGGGATCGTCTTTGCCACCAATGCCGAGATGCTGAACGTCGAGGATCGGTTTATCTTCCACCGCGATAGACGGGCATACTTCCAGCATGTGCGAGCCGAGCACCAGATCGTTGCCTTTCTCGAAGTGGTAGGTGTAATCCTCCATAAATGAGGTGCCGCCCTGCAGACCGGTTGACATCACCTTCATGATGCGAAGCAGAGCGGCGGTTTTCCAGTCGCCTTCGCCCGCAAAGCCGTAGCCTTGCTGCATCAGACGCTGTACGGCCAGACCCGGGAGCTGTTTCAGGCCGTGTAAATCTTCAAATGTCGTGGTAAAGGCGTGGAATCCGCCCTGTTCCAGGAAGCGCTTCATCCCCAGTTCAATACGGGCCGCTTCCAGTACGTTTTGACGTTTCTCACCGTGGACTTGCGTTGCCGCCGTCATGGTGTAGGTGCTTTCATACTCATCGATTAGCGCGTTGATTTCGCCGTCGCTAATGGAGTTCACTACCTGCACCAGATCGCCTACGGCCCAGGTATTTACCGAGAAGCCGAATTTGATCTGCGCAGCGACTTTATCGCCATCGGTGACCGCGACTTCACGCATGTTGTCGCCAAAACGGCAGACTTTCAGATGGCGGGTATCCTGTTTGGACACGGCCTGGCGCATCCAGGAGCCGATGCGTTCGTGCGCTTGTTTGTCCTGCCAGTGACCGGTGACCACGGCGTGCTGTTGACGCATACGTGCGCCGATGAAGCCGAACTCACGGCCGCCGTGCGCGGTCTGGTTCAGGTTCATAAAGTCCATATCAATGCTGTCCCACGGCAGGGCGGCGTTGAACTGGGTATGGAATTGCATCAGCGGCTTGTTGAGGATAGTCAGACCGTTAATCCACATTTTGGCCGGAGAGAAAGTGTGCAGCCAGACCACCAGACCTGCGCAGCGATCGTCGTAGTTAGCGTCACGACAAATAGCGGTAATCTCGTCAGGTGAAGTACCCAGCGGTTTTAAAACCAGTTTGCAGGGCAGTTTAGCTTCAGTATTCAGCGCGTTAACGACGTGCTCGGCATGTTGGGTTACCTGACGCAGGGTTTCAGGGCCATACAGATGCTGGCTACCAATCACAAACCACACTTCATAGTTATCAAAAATCGTCATTGTCGTGTCCTTAATGTGTCAGGGTTGCCTGGTCTACCGGGGTTTGTTGCGCCGGAGCGGCAGTCGGAAGGTATTGTTGTTCAGCGCTTATCGCCCACTGCTGGTAGCGGCGGTAAAGCTGTTCAAAACGTTGAGCCTGCTCTGGTCGAGGTTGCAGCGTGTTTTCCACGGCGCTTGCCATCTGTTGCTGAGCGGCTGGGATATCGGTGTGTACTTTCGCGGCAACGGCGGCAAAGATAGCCGCACCGAGTGCGCAGCACTGGTCTGAAGCGACAATCTGTAGCGGACGGTTGAGCACGTCACAGCAGGCCTGCATGATGACCGGATTTTTACGGGCGATGCCGCCTAGCGCCATTACGTTGTTAACCGCAATGCCTTGTTCGGTGAAGCATTCCATGATGGCGCGTGCACCAAAGGCGGTGGCGGCAATCAGACCGCCGAACAGCGCTGGCGCGTCGGTTGCCAGATTCAGATCGGTAATCACCCCTTTCAGACGCTGGTTGGCATTGGGCGTACGGCGACCGTTGAACCAGTCGAGCACCACCGGCAAATGATCCAGCGACGGATTTCTCGCCCAGGCTTCGGTTAGCGCTGGTAGCAGCTGTTTTTGGCTGGCTTTAATCTGGGTCTTCAGCTCCGGGTGTTGCGTGGCAAGCTGCTCCAGCGGCCAGCTCAGCACACGGCTAAACCAGGCATAGATATCGCCGAACGCGGACTGGCCTGCCTCGAGGCCAATAAAATGCGGCACCACGCTGCCATCAACCTGGCCGCAAATGCCTTTCACCGCGCGCTCGCCGACGCTGTGTTTGTCAGCAATCAGAATGTCGCAGGTCGACGTGCCAATGACTTTCACCAGCGTATTGGGCTGTGCGCCCGCGCCGACCGCGCCCATATGGCAGTCAAAAGCGCCGCCTGCAATCACCACGCTTTCCGGTAGTCCCAGACGCTGCGCCCACTCGGCGCACAGGGTGCCAACCGGCAGGTCGGCTGTGAAGGTATCGGTAAACATCGGGTATTGCAGATGGCGGTTGAGGATGGGGTCGAGTTCGTCAAAGAAACTGGCTGGCGGTAGACCACCCCAGCTTTCATGCCACAGGGATTTATGCCCGGCGCTGCAGCGACCGCGACGAATATCCTGTGGACGTACGGTATTAGAGAGCAGGGCCGGAACCCAATCGCACAGTTCAATCCACGAAACCGCGGCCTCGGCAACCGCGTGGTCCTGACGGGTCACATGCAGGATTTTGGCCCAGAACCATTCGCTGGAATAAATACCGCCGATATAGCGGGAGTAATCGATCTTGCCCGGTGTGTGGCACAGACGGGTAATTTCTTCAGCTTCTTCTACTGAGGTGTGATCTTTCCACAGGACAAACATTGCATTTGGGTTTTCAGCGAACTCCGGACGCAACGCCAGTACGTTGCCGTCGGCATCGATGGGGGCCGGGGTTGAACCGGTGCTGTCAACGCCAATCCCGACCACTTCCGCACGCTGTTTAACGCTCAGTTCGGCCAGCACGGTTTTCAGCGCCGCTTCCATCGATTCAATGTAGTCGCGTGGATGATGGCGAAACTGGTTGTTTGGGCCATCGCAATACTGTCCTTCCTGCCAACGTGGGTACCACTCTACGCTGGTGGCGATTTCTTCTCCGGTGGCACATTCCACTGCCAAAGCGCGTACTGAATCACTGCCAAAATCGAGGCCAATTGCAATCGCCATCGTCTTACTCCATCCAAAAATACGGGTATGGATAAACAGTAGTTAGTAGGGATAAAAACCGTCAGGCAGGATTCGCTAATCTTATGGACTAAAATGCTGTGGCATCACAAAGTGTGACGCCGTGCAAATAATCAATGTGGACATTTCTGCCGTAGTTATAGACACTTTTGTTAGCCGATTTTAACGTTGGCGCAGTACATATTTTTTACAAAGTGCTTTTCACAAGCGGGGTTGATGGTCCATTACCGCAAACACAGCGGCCCGCAGGGGCGACGGCAATGATGTCTGGTGTAATATGGACAAATTGTTTCTTAGCAGAACATAGGGAGTATTGAAATTATGGCTGAAACGCAAAACGATCCCCTGCTGCCAGGCTATTCGTTTAATGCGCATTTGGTGGCCGGATTAACCCCCATCGAGGCGAACGGATACCTGGATTTTTTTATCGACAGGCCGCTGGGTATGAAGGGCTATATCCTCAATCTCACTATCCGTGGCGAAGGGGTTATCAATAATCAGGGCAAACAATTTGTCTGTCGGCCTGGCGATATTTTGCTGTTTCCGCCCGGAGAAATTCACCACTACGGACGCCATCCTGATGCCAGCGAGTGGTATCACCAGTGGGTTTACTTTCGCCCACGCGCCTACTGGCAGGAGTGGCTGACCTGGCCGGCCATTTTTGCCCAGACTGGATTCTTTCGTCCGGATGAAGCACATCAGCCGCATTTTAACGAACTGTTTGGGCAGATAATCAACGCCGGGCAGGGAGAAGGTCGCTATTCCGAACTGCTGGCGATTAATTTACTGGAGCAGTTATTGCTCCGACGTATGGAAGCCATTAATGAATCGCTGCATCCCCCCATGGACAACCGCGTGCGCGACGCCTGCCAGTACATCAGCGATCACCTGGCGGACAGTAATTTTGATATTGCCAGCGTCGCACAGCACGTCTGCCTGTCGCCTTCCCGTTTGTCGCATCTGTTCCGTCAGCAGTTGGGTATCAGCGTATTAAGCTGGCGCGAGGATCAGCGTATCAGCCAGGCCAAGCTATTGCTGAGTACCACTCGTATGCCCATTGCTACGGTGGGGCGCAATGTTGGCTTTGACGATCAGCTCTATTTTTCTCGCGTTTTCAAAAAATGTACCGGCGCCAGTCCGAGCGAGTTTCGCGCCGGATGTGAATAAAAAGTGAATGATGTGTCCTGAAAGTTGTCATAACTCGCAATCTATTCAGACAATTGATGGCTTGACGAAGTTGAGACGGGTTATCAAAATCCCTGCTTCGTAAATCTGACGGACACATTATGCAAGCATTGCTGGAACACTTTATTCTTCAGTCCGCCCTGTACTCCCTGATCGCCGTACTGCTGGTGGCCTTTCTGGAGTCACTGGCGCTGGTTGGTCTGATTCTGCCCGGTACCGTGATGATGGCGGGGCTGGGGGCGCTGATTGGCAGTGGCGAACTGAACTTCTGGCATGCCTGGCTTGCGGGCATCATTGGTTGCCTGTTGGGGGACTGGATCTCTTTCTGGTTGGGCTGGCGCTTTAAAAAGCCGCTGCATCGTTGGTCGTTCATGAAAAAGAACAAGGCGTTGCTGGATAAAACCGAGCACGCGCTGCATCAGCACAGCATGTTTACCATTCTGGTGGGGCGTTTTGTGGGACCGACGCGTCCGCTGGTGCCAATGGTGGCGGGCATGCTGGATCTGCCTGTCGCTAAATTTATCGTCCCGAATATTATTGGTTGCGTACTGTGGCCGCCGTTCTACTTCCTGCCGGGGATCCTGGCGGGGGCGGCAATTGATATTCCTTCTGAGATGCAGAGCGGGGATTTTAAATGGTTGCTGCTGGCGACGGCGCTGTTGCTATGGGTAGGGGGCTGGTTTTGCTGGCGACTGTGGCGTAGCGGCAAAGCGGCAGTCGATCGCTTAACCGCGTATTTCCCCCGCAGCCGTTTACTGTATCTGGCGCCGTTGACGCTTGGGATCGGTGTGGTTGCGCTGGTGGCGTTACTGCGCCATCCGCTGATGCCGGTGTATATTGATATTCTGCGTAAAGTCGTGGGTTTCTGACGATTCTTTTGCCGGATGGCGCTGACGCTTATCCGGCCTGGGAAATCAATCACTCGGCTTTGATGCCCAAGAGCGTCGAGGCGCTGGCCTGACCGCTTAATAACTCATCCGTTTTGCCCTGCCAGGCGATGCGCCCGTCGGCGACCACAATCGAACGGGACGCAATTCGCGCCGCATCTTCTACACTGTGGGACACCATCAGCAAGGTAAGCTGTTTATCGCGACAGACTTCAGCAACCAGCGTTAACATCTCCTGGCGCAGGGCGGGATCGAGCGCAGAGAACGGTTCATCAAGCAGCAAAATGGGTTGTTCCCGCACCAGGCAACGCGCCAGCGCTACGCGCTGTCGCTGACCGCCGGAAAGCTCACCGGGGAGGCGCTCCAGCAGTGAGTCGATCCCCATTTGCTGGGCGATGTGATGCATTTTCTCCCGCTGCGATGCATTCAGCTTCAATCCCGGGTTAAGGCCCAGGCCGATGTTTTGCTGCACGCTCAGGTGGCTGAACAGGTTATTTTCCTGAAACAGCATCGAAACGGGGCGACGTGAGGGAGGCGTGGCGGTGTGATCTTCACCTTCAATCAACATGGTACCGCTGGCAGGCGTGAGAAAGCCGGCGATCAGATTCAGCAGCGTACTTTTCCCGGCGCCGCTGGGCCCGAGGATCGCGACCTGCTCACCGCGTGCGATCGACAGCGTAAAGCGCATCGGCAAATGGTGATAAAGCCATGTGATATCAATCAGTTTTAACATTTCGACCCGGCAATTTCTCAATAACGGTAAACAGCGTAAAGCACAGGATCAGCAGCAATAACGCTGTAACTGCGCCATCCTGACTGCGATAAGAGCCAATCTGCTGATATAAATAAAACGGCAGGGTGCGGAAATCCTCATTACCAAATAGCGCGACCACGCCAAAATCGCCAATCGACAGTACGCAGGCAAAAGCCATCGCCTGCGCCAGCGGGCGCTTCAGGGCGCGCAGTTCAACCACTTTCAGACGCGACCATCCCTCAATTCCCAACGACTGGCACAACATACTGTAGCGGGTGGTGACGTCCCGCATTGGGTTTTCCAGCACCTTCAGCGCGTAAGGGATCGCCATCAGCGCATTGGTAAAAATGACAATCCCGTCGGCTGATTCGGGGAGTCCAATGGTGTTATTGAGCAGCAGAAAGAAGCCGGTTGCCAGCACGATGCCCGGCATGGCGAGGATCATCATGCCGCTAAGTTCCAGCATCTGACCAGCCAGCACCTGCTGTCGGGCACGCAGTTCACGACTGCTCCATAACAGCATCATGGTGAGAACTACGCACAACGCACCTGCCGCCAGCGCAATACGCAGCGAGGTTCCCAGTGCGTGCCACAGTACAGGTTGCTTAAGAACATCCAGCATATGGCGGTTAATACCATCGACAATTACCGCCAGCAGCGGCGGCAGCAGTAGCAGCAGGGCCAGAATAATCAGCAGTGCGTCTGCCAGGCGGCTGTGCAGACGATCGTCGGGATCGCGCCAGCCCTGAACCAACGTGGTACCGGGGGCGATGGCGCGGCTCAGACGTTGGCTGAAGAGCACCAGCGCTAAACAACAAACCATCTGGATCAACGCCAGCATGGCGGCGCGGGCGGGATCGTAATCGAAGTTCAGCGCCTGATAAATCGCCAGCTCGATGGTTGTGGCCTGCGGTCCACCGCCCAGCGACAAAACGGTGGCGAAGCTGGCGAAACAGAGCATAAAGATGAGTGCCGCGACGGGAAGGATTTGCCGACGCAGCCACGGCCATTCAACAAAGCGGAAGAAATGCCAGCCGCGCAGACCTAACTGAGCGGCTAACTGTCGCTGTTCGCCGGGAATATTCTCCAGCGACTGCAACAGCAGACGACTGGCCATCGGCAGATTGAAAAAGACGTGCGCCAGCAGAATGCCCTGCAGACCGTATGGCGAAAACGTCCATTCCAGCCCGAATGTATGCCAGATCGAGGCCAGCCAGCCCTGACGACCGTACACGCTAAGAATACCGAAGACCGCGACCAGCACTGGCAGGATTAACGTCATCGCGCACAGGCGCAGCAGCGCCAGTCGTCCTGGAAAACGGCGGCGATAGAGCGCTCTGGCAAGGAAAATCGCCGGGATGACCGACAGCACTGCGGATAAAAAAGCCTGCCAGAAAGAAAAGCGCACCACGTGCCACAGGTAGTCGTCTTGCCACAGTGAGAGCCACTCCCCCCGTGGGGCGTTAAACCACAGCGCCAGAAACGCGGCCAGGGCAACGGCCACCATCAGCGTGGCGGCGGTAAGCCCTGGAACCAGCCAGCCGGGAATTAACGGCTGACGGCGCGTTGCCATTCGCTAATCCATGCCTGGCGTTGAGCCGCAACCTGCTGCGGCGTAAATTCCAGCGCGGTGGCTGGCTTATTCAGTTGCTCGAATCCAGACGGCAGGGCGACCTGGGTTACCGGATACATCCAGTTACCGGTCGGAATCGCGTTCTGGAAGGCCGGAGACACCATAAACTTGAGGAATTTCTCGGCCAGTTCCGGCTGTTTGCTGGCCGCAGTACGGGCGGCGACTTCTACCTGCAAATAGTGGCCTTCGCTAAAGTTGGCTGCGGCGTAGTTGTCTTTTTTCTCGGCGATGATGTGATAGGCCGGAGAGGTGGTGTAGCTGAGTACCAGGTCGCTTTCGCCCTTCAGGAACAGGCCGTAGGCTTCACTCCAGCCCTTGGTGACCGTGACGGTTTTTGCCGAAAGCGCGCGCCAGGCCTCCGGCGCCTTATCGCCATAGACTTTCTGCATCCATAGCAGCAGGCCCAGCCCCGGCGTGCTGGTACGCGGGTCCTGATAAATGACGCGCCATTTTTGATCGCTCTCTACCAGTTCTTTCAGGCTTTTGGGCGGATTCTTCAGCTTGTTCTTATCATAAACGAAGGCGAAATAGCCGTAATCAAACGGAACGAAGGTATCGTTTTTCCAGCCGCCGGGCACGTTTACGGCTTCACTTGCTACACCGCTTTTGGCAAACAGTTTAGTTTGGGTGGCGGCTTCCAGAAGGTTGTTATCGAGGCCCAGTACGACGTCAGCTTTACTGTTTTTTCCTTCCATGCGCAGGCGGTTAAGCAGCGAGACACCATCTTCCAGCGCGACCAGTTTCAGTTCACAGTTGCAGTCAGCTTCAAAGGCTTTTTTTATTGTCGGGCCCGGGCCCCAGTCAGCTGCGAACGAGTCGTAGGTATATACGGTCAGTACAGGTTTGGCGAAAGCAGGCGCTGCGCACAGCAGTAAAAGCGGAAGACATTTTTTAAACACTTTGCACCTCATAAAGTTGGGTGGCAAAGGACTTGAGTTGCAGCCTCAAATCCCTTCGCCGGCATTATCCGGATCAGGTTCGACGGGTATCTCTCAGCCCATACACTTCATCATTCACGCTGCCTCTGTGTTGGCTGCGTTACTCGGCCCATCTCCGGGTCTCGCCCCTTCGGGGCCGCTGCAAGCAGCGTTCAAATCTGCTCCCGGCAGATTTGTCGCTCACCCCAGTCACATAGTTATCTATGCTCCTGGGGACTCACTCGCTTGCCGCCTTGATGCAGCGTGAATGATTTTGTGTATGTTTTTATTTAGCACCCCGTTGAGAACGGCGTTAGTGTAATGATTTTGTTGCTATGCGGCAATCAAGAGCCGGATCTAAGGATCCGGTGGTGCAAACCACGCCGATTTAAAATCAAACCAGCCGAGGGTGTTCATGCGTAATCCGCGCATACTGCGCTGTCCTTGAATGATGAGCCAGTGGTGGATCAGCGGCACAATGGCCTTTGTGGCGAGCAGCTGTTGGCACCATGCCGCCAGGCTCATTTCGCCCGTTCGCCAGCGGGCCGCATCGTTTTCCCAGTCCCGCGAGATACAGTTTTGCAGTAACGGGACTTCGCACAAATGGGCGAACAGCGAGAAATCCAGCGGTAGGGTAAAATTGGCGCTGTTGAGCCAGATATCGCTGACGATTTCACCCGCATGCCATTGATCGTAGTCGATCTCCTGAATATTTAACTGTACCTGATGCTCTGCCAGCAACGTCTTCATGATCTGCGCGATAATCCGATGTTCGATGTGATCGCGATAGTAGGTGATCGTCAGCGTTTCCAGTCCGGCGGGTTTTTCTCCATGGCCGGGTTTGGCATGGTGCCAGCGGGGGAGCAAACCGTAGGCGGGAAACCACAGTCGCTGGAACTGTTCGTCGGCGTGGCAGATGAGATGGGTTGGCGACAGAACGCGGCTAACCCAATCGCGAACCTCCTGATTAGCGCCACGGTGGGTGCGCGCATCAAACAGCAGGTAGTAGCATCCTTCCTCGAGGCGGCTTTCGATCGCCTTTTCATCCTCCGTGGGGCCTTTTAGCGTCAACCCACCGCCAGGCTCTTCGCCGATATCGGGTAACACCCAAACGTTAACTTCGTCGATCAGCGCCCGGTAGCCAAAGTAATCATCAAATGCATGAATTTTCAGTTGGTTATTGGTATTGCGCATCACCGCATAGGGACCAGTGCCAATTGGGTGGCTGGAGAAGTTGCTGAGCGTCTCCCATTCTCGCGGCAGGATCATGGCGGGGACTTGCCCCAATAGCCAGGGAAGCCAGCGGTCGGGTTGGGCGAGATGGATATCCAGCGTCCAGGCCGTGGGAGAAACGATCTGCGTGATGTGCGAGTACAGCGGCAGGGCGTTAATGCGCATCAGCGAGGTGATGACATCTTCCATTTCCAGTTCGCGGCCATGATGAAAATGAATCCCCGGACGCAGGAAGAATCGCCAGTGTAAAGGTGAAATCTGCTGCCAGTGATGGGCGATGTCCGCTTCCAGTTCCCCATTTTCCTCATTTACCCGAATTAAGGCGCTGAAGATTTGCCGGGCGATATGAGTTTCTGAACGGCGTAGCGCCGTACCGGGAAGCAGGTTGTGCATGGGACGATAATAGAGAACGCGCATGATGTGCCGCCCCTGGCGAAAGCTGCGTCCCAGGTGCGAAACTAGCATCTGTCGTACGGCCGTTTTGTCACCGACCAGCTGCACCAGTTGATCGATGCGATCCTGTTCCAGCAGGTCTTCTGCTCGCTGCTGCTGGAGTGCCAGCCCGGTATAGAGGAAAGTCAGGCGCGAGCGTTTACCTCGCCCAACTTCGGCTTCCCACGTTAACCAGCCGCGTTCTTGCATGGTATTGAGCAGGGTACGCATATGGCGGCGCGAACAACTCAGCAGCTCCGCCAGCTCGTTCAGCGTCGTGTCTTGCGTTTTGCCGTCACAGCATTGCCACAGACGGATGAACTGTTGTTGCAGACGACCAGAAGACATAAAAGGGGAACTCCTGCGAAAAACTCAGCAATTTTATTTTCCCTATATTAAGCCAATAATAGATTCCGATGAAGCGATGAGACAACGAAGGGGTCATCTATGCGTCAGTTCTGGTTGAAATACTTTACCGCGACAGAAAAATCGTCCTGGTTGGCTTGCCTGAGCGCACCGCAGCGCTTAAAGATGCTCGAAGAACTGATGCAGTGGGAGGTGACAGCCTGACTCCTGAATTGGGAATTGCAGACATCATGTGTGACTGAGTATTGGTGTTAATCGCCGCGCCAGCAGATAATCACTGCTGGCTTTTTTTGTTTCTGCTGCGCTAAAAGGAACTGTAATGCTCTGGATTATGACCATGGGACGGCGCCTCAACGGCGTTTACGCGGCATTTATGCTGGTCGCTTTTATGATGGGCGTAGCAGGTGCATTGCAGGCACCCACGCTGAGCTTGTTCCTGAGCCGTGAAGTCGGGGCGCAGCCGTTTTGGGTCGGGCTGTTTTATACCGTCAATGCGATTGTCGGGATCGTTGTCAGCCTTGGCCTCGCGAAACGATCCGACAGCCAGGGCGACAGGCGCAAGCTGATCATGTTCTGCTGTCTGATGGCAATCGGAAACGCGCTGCTGTTTGCGTTTAATCGCCACTATCTCACGCTTATCACCTGCGGTGTGCTGCTGGCCTCGCTGGCGAATACCGCCATGCCGCAGCTGTTTGCGCTGGCGCGGGAATACGCTGATAACTCCGCGCGTGAAGTGGTGATGTTTAGCTCGGTGATGCGTGCGCAGCTTTCGCTGGCCTGGGTAATTGGACCGCCGCTGGCCTTCATGCTGGCGCTGAATTACGGCTTTACGGCGATGTTTTCCATTGCCGCAGGGATTTTCGCCATTAGCCTGGTGCTGATTGCGCTGATACTGCCGTCAGTCACACGGGTGGAGCAACCTGTTGACGTACCGCTGGAACAGACCGGCGGTTGGCAGGACAAAAATGTGCGCATGTTGTTTATTGCCTCCACGCTGATGTGGACCTGCAATACCATGTACATCATCGATATGCCGCTGTGGATAAGCCTTGAGCTGGGGTTACCGGACAAGTTGGCCGGGATCCTGATGGGGACGGCGGCTGGGCTGGAAATTCCGGCGATGATCCTGGCGGGCTACTATGTGAAGCGCTTTGGCAAACGGCGAATGATGATCGCGGCCGTCGCGGCGGGCGTACTGTTTTATCTTGGTTTGATCTTCTTTCACAGCCGCACGGCGCTGCTGGTGCTGCAACTGTTTAATGCAGTATTTATCGGTATCATCGCCGGGATAGGAATGCTGTGGTTTCAGGATCTTATGCCCGGGCGTGCGGGGTCAGCGACCACATTATTTACCAACAGTATTTCAACGGGGGTCATTCTCGCGGGAGTGATTCAGGGGGCTGTTGCGCAAAGCTACGGTCACTTTGCCGTCTATTGGGTGATTGCGGCGATTTCTGTGATCACGCTGGTGATGACCGGGCGGGTAAAGGACGTTTGATTTTTGGAGTGCCGGATGCGCTGCGCTTATCCGGCACCACAAGGACTAGCGCATAAACGCTGGCTGCTTGTCTTCGTACTCGGTGATGGCTGCTTCATGCTGCAGCGTAAGCCCGATGCTGTCCAGACCGTTCAGCATGCAGTGGCGGCGGAAGTCGTCGATTTTAAAGCTGTAGGACTTATCGCCCGCTTTCACCACCTGCGCTTCCAGATCCACTTCAAATTTAATGCCCGGATTGGCTTTCACCAGGGCGAACATTTCATCTACCTGCGCGTCGCTCAAGGTCACCGGCAGCAGTTGGTTATTGAAGCTGTTGCCGTAGAAGATGTCAGCGAAGCTTGGCGCGATCACTACTTTAAAGCCGTAATCGGTCAGCGCCCATGGCGCATGTTCACGGGAAGAGCCGCAGCCAAAGTTTTCCCGCGCCAGCAGAATTGACGCGCCTTTATATTCCGGGAAGTTCAGTACGAACTCTGGGTTAGGCTGTTGCCCTTTTTCATCCAGAAAACGCCAGTCGTTAAACAGATGAGCGCCAAAACCGGTGCGCGTAACCTTCTGCAAAAACTGTTTGGGAATAATCGCGTCGGTATCCACGTTGGCGGCATCCAGTGGGACAACCAGGCCGGTATGTTGGGTAAATTTCTCTGCCATGGTAGTTTCCTTATTTGATGCTGCGAATGTCGGCAAAATGACCGGTAACGGCGGCAGCGGCGGCCATGGCCGGGCTGACTAAATGCGTGCGACCACCACGGCCCTGGCGGCCTTCAAAGTTACGGTTGCTGGTGGATGCACAGCGCTCGCCTGGGTTCAGGCGGTCATTGTTCATGGCCAGACACATGGAACAGCCCGGTAAACGCCATTCAAACCCGGCTTCGATGAAGATCTTGTCCAGACCTTCCGCTTCAGCCTGCGCTTTCACCGGACCAGAACCCGGCACAACCAGCGCCTGTACGCCAGGCGCAACTTTGCGCCCTTTGGCGATTTGGGCCGCAGCGCGTAAATCTTCAATACGCGAGTTGGTACAGGAACCGATAAACACTTTATCGATGGCCACTTCTGTTAACGGAATGCCCGGTTTCAGCCCCATATATGCCAGCGCTTTTTCAGCCGATGCGCGCTCAACGGGATCGGAAAATGACGCCGGGTCGGGAATATTATCGTTCACCGAGATGACCTGACCCGGGTTCGTACCCCAAGTGACCTGCGGTGCAATCTCTTCTGCCTGCAGGGTAACGACGGTATCAAACGTCGCGTTGTCGTCGGTTTTTAGCGTTTTCCAGTACGCAACCGCGTTGGTAAAATCCTCACCCTTCGGTGCGTGTAAACGACCCTGCACATAGTTAAAGGTGGTTTCATCCGGTGCGACCAGACCCGCTTTGGCGCCCATTTCAATGGCCATGTTGCACAGGGTCATACGGCCTTCCATGCTCAGCGCACGGATGGCTTCGCCACAAAATTCAACGACGTGCCCGGTACCGCCTGCACTACCGGTTTTACCGATAATCGCCAGCACGATATCTTTGGCGGTAATGCCAGGTGCTGCCGCGCCGTTAACTTCAATCTTCATAGTTTTGGCACGCCCCTGTTTCAGGGTCTGCGTCGCCAGAACGTGTTCAACTTCAGAGGTGCCAATACCAAAGGCCAACGCGCCAAACGCGCCGTGGGTGGCGGTGTGGGAGTCGCCGCAAACGATGGTCATACCCGGCAACGTTACGCCTTGCTCAGGCCCCATCACGTGAACGATCCCCTGATACGGGTGGTTCAGGTCGTACAGTTCGACGCCAAATTCATTGCAGTTTTTGATTAATTCCTGCATCTGAATGCGGGCCATTTCGCCGGAAGCGTTAATGTCTTTGGTCTGCGTGGAGACGTTATGGTCCATGGTGGCAAAGGTTTTACCCGGCTGGCGCACCTGACGGCCATGCGCACGCAGGCCATCAAACGCCTGCGGAGAGGTCACTTCATGCACCAGATGTCTGTCGATATACAACAGCGGGGTTTCGTTTTGCGCTTCGTAGACGACGTGCGCATCGAACAATTTTTCGTATAACGTTTTGGCCATGATTACACCCCTTCTGCGACGTAACGGGCAATAATGTCACCCATTTCATCGGTACCGACTGCGGCAGCGCCACGGGCTAAGTCACCGGTGCGAATGCCTTCTTCTAATGCGCGGTTGATGGCGCTCTCAATTGCGGTTGCCGCATCATTGGCGTCCAGGCTGTAGCGCAGCAGCAGCGCCAGCGAAAGGATTTGGGCGATAGGGTTAGCAATGTTTTTCCCGGCGATATCCGGAGCGGAGCCGCCAGCGGGCTCGTACAGACCAAAGCCCTGCTCATTCAGGCTGGCGGACGGTAACATCCCCATTGATCCGGTGATCATGGCGCATTCGTCAGACAGAATGTCGCCAAACAAGTTGGAGCACAGCAGCACGTCGAACTGGGATGGATCTTTGATCAACTGCATCGTCGCGTTGTCGATGTACATATGCGCCAGCTCAACATCCGGATATTCATTAGCAATTTCATTGACGATTTGGCGCCACAGAATAGACGTTTGCAGTACGTTGGCTTTATCAATCGACGTGACTTTGCGGCGACGCTGGCGAGCAGATTCAAACGCGATACGTGCGATACGCTCGATCTCGAAACGGTGATAAACCTCGGTATCAAAGGCTTTTTCATGTTGTCCGCTGCCTTCGCGGCCTTTTGGCTGACCGAAGTAGATACCGCCGGTCAGTTCGCGCACGCACAGGATGTCGAAACCGTTCGCGGCAATATCTGCGCGCAGAGGGCAAAATGCTTCCAGACCCTGGTACAGCTTAGCCGGGCGCAGGTTGCTGAATAATTTGAAGTGTTTACGCAACGGCAGCAGCGCGCCGCGTTCAGGCTGCTGATTGGGTGGCAGATTTTCCCATTTCGGGCCGCCAACGGAGCCAAACAGAATGGCGTCAGCTTGCTCACAGCCTTCAACCGTCGCTGGCGGCAGCGGCTGACCATGGTTATCGATAGCGGCCCCCCCCACGTCGTAGTGGCTGGTGGTAATGCGCATGTTAAAACGGTTGCGGATTGCGTCCAGTACCTTCAGGGCTTGCGCCATCACTTCCGGGCCAATACCGTCGCCCGGCAAAACAGCAATATGATAATTCTTCGACATCACACGGTTTCCTTGTTGTTCTCGTTGTTCTGAGCTTTGCGTTGCAATTCTTTTTCGACTTCTTCGGCGCGCCAAATGTTGTTCAGCACATGAACCATCGCTTTCGCGGACGATTCGACGATATCTGTTGCCAGACCGACGCCGTGGAAGCGGCGACCGTTATAATTAGCAACGATATCCACCTGGCCCAGCGCATCTTTACCGTGCCCTTTGGCGGTCAGGCTGTATTTCACCAGTTCGATGTTGTACTCGGTCACACGGTTGATGGCCTGATAAATGGCATCGACCGGACCGTTACCGTTCGCCGCTTCGGCTTTGACTTCTTCACCGCAGGCCAGCTTGACGGAGGCGGTGGCGATGTCATTTGAGCCGGACTGCACGCTGAAGTAATCCAGACGGAAATGCTCCGGCTCCTCCTGCTGTTTATTAATAAAGGCCAGCGCTTCCAGGTCGTAATCAAATACCTGACCCTTTTTATCCGCCAGCTTCAGGAATGCGTCGTACAGGTTGTCCAGGTTGTATTCGTTCTCTTTATATCCCATCTCGTCCATACGGTGTTTCACCGCGGCGCGTCCGGAACGGGAAGTCAGATTCAACTGCACCTGGTTCAGACCGATGGATTCAGGCGTCATGATTTCGTAGTTTTCACGATTTTTCAGTACGCCGTCCTGATGGATGCCAGAGGAGTGGGCAAAGGCGCCGCTACCGACAATGGCTTTGTTGGCCGGAATGGGCATGTTGCAGATTTGGCTGACTAACTGACTGGTACGCCAGATTTCCTGGTGATTAATGCGGGTCTGTACGTTCAGGATATCTTTGCGCACTTTGATCGCCATGATCACTTCTTCCAGTGAGCAGTTACCGGCGCGTTCGCCGATACCGTTCATCGCGCCTTCCACCTGGCGAGCACCGGCGTGGACGGCCGCCAACGCGTTGCCAACGCCCAGACCTAAATCATCATGGGTGTGCACGGAGATGATGGCTTTATCGATATTCGGTACGCGTTCATACAGACCAGAAATGATTGCTCCGAATTCGAAAGGCATGGTGTAGCCAACGGTATCGGGGATATTGATAGTTTTGGCTCCCGCATTAATCGCGGCTTCGACCACGCGGGCCAGATCGGCAATAGGGGTACGGCCAGCATCCTCGCATGAGAACTCCACGTCATCCGTATAATTACGCGCACGCTTCACCATGTAGACTGCTCGCTCGATCACTTCATCCAACGTGCTGCGCAATTTCGTCGCGATATGCATCGGCGAGGTGGCGATGAACGTATGAATGCGGAAAGCCTCAGCGACCTTCAGAGATTCTGCGGCAACGTCGATATCTTTTTCTACGCAGCGGGCTAAGGCGCAAACGCGGCTGTTCTTAACCTGACGAGCGATGGTTTGTACGGACTCAAAGTCACCCGGTGAAGAGACCGGAAAACCGACCTCCATCACGTCAACGCCCATACGCTCGAGGGCCAGCGCAATCTGCAGTTTTTCTTTCACACTCAGGCTCGCCTGTAACGCCTGTTCACCATCACGTAAGGTGGTATCGAAAATAATGACTTGCTGGCTCATGGTTTAGGTCCTTGGTCTTTAGGGCGCCTTGCTTCGAGCATAAAAAAACCCGCGCAACGGCGCGGGTTTTTTGTCTTAACTGGAGCTGACTTAATGCTGAATGTCGTCCACCAGTCTACCGCGCAATGAGAATGCGTTTAGTAGTAGTAGACCGATAAAACGAGCAATGTAAGTCATCAATCAAGCTCCAGGCGAATGCGATATGCTTTTAGTGGTACTGGATATGAAGACTGATGTCAACCCCATTCCCTGCAAATGCTCCCGTTAAGGGGGGGAAGTTTATGATAAACTTAAGCGAATTGTGCTGAATTTCTCAGGGTATATTAAATTAATCATCTGATCGTTGAACATGTTTTTCACGGTTTGACATATTTAAGCATATTTATTTGCATTTATGGTCACGAAGAACTGAAGATAACGCCTCGTTTGGGATTTCATATCTTTATGATTTATCAGAATTTATAGCTATTCTGAATGGATTGAATCAATGTGCCACCCTATAATTGATAAATTAATGTTAACTTTTAATGTGTTAATAATAGAAATGTTTAATTAAAACTTAAAAACGTATTCACTGTGCGCATGATTGTGTATTCGCCACGCTTATGGTTATATTGTTTTCGAAATTTAAACATATGAATCATCGCGCAGTGACATCTGCCACACTACGTTTGTAGTGTTTTTTTGTACATTTAGATTTGTGCCTTTATGTTTTCCTAATTTTAATGTTTTTCCTTTTTCTTATTTTATATGCATGGTAAATCATATTAACGGAGATTATTTCTGCACTCCGTCTGGGAAAAGGGAGTTTAGAGTGACAGTGGAGTTAAATATGCCAGAAGTAAAAATAATAGATAAATCTAATCTCATAGAGATGGGGAAGCCACAGCTTCGCATGGTTGATCTTAATTTATTAACTGTTTTTGATGCGGTGATGCAGGAACAAAATATTACGCGTGCTGCACATACGCTGGGGATGTCGCAACCCGCTGTCAGTAATGCGGTCGCACGCCTGAAAGTCATGTTTAACGATGAGCTTTTTGTTCGTTATGGCCGTGGAATCCAGCCGACAGCAAGAGCCTTCCAGCTGTTTGGCTCCGTTCGTCAGGCTTTACAATTAGTGCAGAATGAACTGCCTGGTTCCGGCTTTGAACCTACCAGCAGCGAGCGTGTATTCAATCTTTGCGTATGCAGTCCATTGGATAATATTCTTACTTCGTTGATTTATAATCGGGTTGAGCAAGTCGCACCGAACATCAATGTCGTTTTTAAATCCTCACTAAATCTAAATACCGAGCACCAATTACGTTATCAGGAAACTGAGTTTGTTATTAGCTATGAAGAATTCCGTCGTCCGGAATTTACCAGTGTTCCGTTATTCAATGACGAAATGGTGTTAGTGGCAAGTAAAAAACATCCGCGCATTAGTGGCCCATTGCTGGAAAGCAATCTCTATCATGAACAGCATGCCGTGGTTTCGCTTGATCGCTTCGCCTCATTCAGCCAGCCGTGGTATGACACACCGGATAAACAATCCTGCGTGGCTTATCAGGGAATGGCATTAATCAGCGTGCTTAATATTGTGTCGCAAACGCACCTGGTCTCTATTGCGCCGCGTTGGTTGGCGGAAGAGTTCGCCGATTCTTTAGAACTGCAGATATTGCCTTTACCTTTAAAATTGAATAGCCGCACATGTTATCTTTCCTGGCATGAGGCTGCGGGGCGCGATAAAGGACATCAATGGATGGAAGAACTGTTGGTCTCCGTCTGTAAGAAGTAGCCGCTGGCAGAATAAATCGGGGAATACATCTGGTTTATTCTGCTTTTATCTTTATATCTAAAATTTTGTGCTGAACTCGACTTTTTACGTATGTCCGAAAGTGTAAAAAAATAGACTAATTGCTGTAAGTCCCCCTTTTTAAGCGATTATTTATCATATCAATTGCTTATGCTGGTTTAATTCTCCATTTATTCAATTCTTACCTCCGTTTTATTCTTATTTACTCCAGTGCCACCCCTTCGGAGTCAATTGCCATGCGTCATCGTCAGCGGTTAATGTGTTGTTAAACCGTAATTCATTATAAGAGTGAGGCAAGCCATGGAGATGTTGTCTGGAGCCGAGATGGTCGTCCGATCGCTTATCGATCAGGGTGTGAAGCAGGTATTCGGTTATCCCGGGGGGGCCGTCCTCGATATTTATGATGCATTGCATACGGTCGGCGGTATTGATCATGTGTTAGTCCGTCATGAGCAAGCCGCAGTACATATGGCTGATGGCCTGGCGCGTGCCACGGGAGAAGTGGGCGTCGTTTTGGTCACTTCCGGACCAGGGGCAACCAATGCGATCACCGGGATTGCAACGGCATATATGGATTCCATTCCGCTGGTGATCCTCTCTGGCCAGGTCGCCACCTCCCTGATTGGCTACGATGCCTTCCAGGAGTGCGACATGGTGGGTATATCCCGCCCGGTGGTAAAACACAGTTTTCTGGTTAAACAAACGGAAGATATCCCGCAGGTGCTGAAAAAAGCCTTCTGGCTGGCGGCAAGCGGTCGTCCGGGGCCGGTGGTGGTGGATTTGCCGAAAGATATTCTGAATCCGGCGAAAAAACTGCCTTATAGCTGGCCGGAGTCGGTGAGTATGCGTTCGTATAACCCGACAACGACCGGGCACAAAGGACAGATAAAACGTGCTTTGCAGACGCTGGTGGCGGCGAAGAAACCGGTTGTCTATGTTGGTGGTGGCGCGGTGAATGCCGCCTGTCACGAACAACTGGGGCAAATTGCCGAAGCACTTAATCTGCCGGTTGTCTCCTCGCTGATGGGGTTAGGCGCGTTTCCGGCCACGCATCGCCAGGCGCTGGGAATGTTGGGCATGCATGGTACTTACGAAGCGAATATGACCATGCATCATTCTGATGTGATCTTTGCCGTCGGCGTTCGTTTTGATGATCGAACGACCAATAACCTGGCAAAATATTGCCCGAATGCGACCGTGCTGCATATCGACATCGATCCGACCTCTATTTCAAAAACCGTCACTGCGGATATTCCGATTGTGGGCGATGCTCGCCTGGTGCTGGATCAGATGCTTGAACTGCTGCCGCAGGAGAAATCGCAGCAGCCGCTGGATGATAACCGTGACTGGTGGCAAGAGATCGAACACTGGCGCGCTCGTCAGTGCCTGAAATACGACACGCAAAGTGAAAGTATTAAACCGCAGGCGGTGATTGAAACCATCTGGCGTCTGACGAAAGGGGATGCATACGTGACCTCTGACGTTGGCCAGCATCAAATGTTTGCCGCACTTTACTATCCGTTCGATAAACCACGCCGCTGGATTAACTCAGGCGGCCTCGGCACCATGGGATTCGGTTTACCCGCGGCGTTAGGGGTGAAAATGGCGCTGCCGGATGAAACAGTGGTGTGCGTCACCGGGGATGGCAGCATTCAGATGAACATCCAGGAACTGTCGACGGCGCTGCAATATGAGCTACCGGTACTGGTGCTCAACCTTAACAACCGCTATCTCGGCATGGTCAAACAGTGGCAGGACATGATTTACTCCGGGCGTCACTCCCAGTCTTACATGCAGTCGCTACCTGATTTTGTGCGCCTTGCTGAAGCTTATGGGCATATCGGTATCCAGATTAATCATCCAGGCGAACTGGAGAGCAAGCTGGGCGAAGCGCTGGAACATGTGCGTAACCATCGCCTGGTGTTTGTTGATGTCACCGTCGACGGCAGTGAGCATGTCTACCCGATGCAGATTCGTGGGGGCGGGATGGACGAAATGTGGTTAAGTAAAACGGAGAGGACCTGATTATGCGCCGGATATTATCAGTATTGCTGGAAAACGAGTCGGGTGCATTGTCACGTGTGATTGGCCTCTTCGCCCAGCGCGGATACAACATTGAAAGCCTGACCGTCGCGCCGACTGACGACCCGACCTTATCGCGGATGACGATTCAAACGGTAGGGGATGAGAAAGTCCTGGAGCAGATCGAAAAGCAGCTACACAAACTGGTGGATGTTCTGCGCGTCAGCGAACTGGGGCAGGGCGCCCACGTTGAACGAGAAATCATGCTGGTGAAAATCCAGGCCAGCGGCTATGGCCGGGAAGAGGTGAAACGCAACACGGAGATATTCCGTGGGCAAATCATCGATGTTACGCCGTCGATCTACACCGTACAGCTGGCGGGTACCAGCGATAAGCTGGATGCGTTTCTGGCAACGCTACGGGAAGTCGCCAAAATCGTGGAAGTTGCCCGTTCCGGCGTGGTGGGGCTTTCCCGCGGCGATAAAATTATGCGCTAACGCTTACCTGACCTACGCGAGATGCATTGGCTACTGGTTGCTTTTTTTTGCGAAATCAGCAGTAACCAGAGACAAAAGCGGTTGCCGCAGTCATTATTCTGCGCTTAGATGTTAAGAAGTTTAACCCATGCCATCTCAAAGGTTATGGTTTGTACATTTTACGCAAGGGGCAATTGTGAAACTGGATGAAATCGCTCGGTTGGCCGGCGTTTCGCGAACGACTGCAAGCTACGTTATTAACGGCAAAGCAAAGCAATACCGCGTAAGCGACAAAACGGTTGAAAAAGTCATGGCGGTGGTGCGTGAGCATAATTACCACCCGAATGCCGTGGCGGCCGGGCTGCGTGCTGGACGCACACGTTCTATCGGGCTGGTGATCCCGGATCTCGAAAACACGAGCTATACCCGGATCGCAAACTATCTGGAGCGCCAGGCGCGTCAGCGCGGGTATCAACTACTGATTGCCTGCTCTGAAGATCAGCCTGATAACGAAATGCGCTGTATTGAGCATCTTTTACAACGTCAGGTTGATGCCATTATCGTTTCGACTTCCTTGCCGCCTGAACATCCGTTTTATCAGCGCTGGGCGAACAGTTCATTCCCGATTGTGGCGCTGGATCGCGCGCTGGATCGTGAACATTTCACCAGCGTGGTGGGCGCAGACCAGGATGATGCGCAGATGCTGGCGGAGGAGTTACGTAAATTCCCTGCTGAAACCGTGCTCTATCTGGGGGCGCTTCCTGAATTGTCCGTCAGTTTCCTGCGCGAACAGGGTTTCCGTACCGCTTGGAAGGACGATCCGCGTGAAGTGCATTTTCTCTATGCCAACAGCTATGAGCGGGAGGCGGCCGCGCAGTTATTTGATAAATGGCTGGAAACGCATCCAATGCCTCAGGCGCTGTTTACCACGTCGTTTGCCCTGTTGCAGGGGGTGATGGATGTGACCCTGCGCCGCGACGGGCAGTTACCGTCTGATTTAGCGATTGCGACTTTTGGCGACCACGAGCTGCTCGACTTCCTGCAGTGCCCGGTACTGGCGGTGGCGCAGCGCCATCGAGATGTCGCGGAACGCGTGCTGGAGATTGTGTTGGCAAGCCTGGATGAGCCGCGTAAACCCAAACCAGGTTTAACGCGTATACGGCGTAATCTGTACCGTCGCGGTATTCTAAGCCGTAACTAAGTTGCCTCAATTGATGATGTCGGCGGATAAGCCTCTGACATCATCAATTATCCCGTTCTCGGAAATAACCGCATTATAATTAAGAATATTCTTTAGAATTATCTGAAATTGATTCTTCTATTATGCCGAATTAAAAATGCAACTATCCATTTTTGGGTAATTGAGACGTAACGATGCGTTACGGTTGTATTATTTTGTTACAAGCATGTAGGGATTTGCCGAATTAACAAACACTTTACTGGTGTGTTGCGGCAATCTCGCCCTTATCTCGCTCCTGTGCGGCGTACAGACTGATTAACTGGTACTGTTATCTCGCTGCATATTGTCCTAAAATGCCGCTCGCGTCGCAAACTGACACTTTATATTTTTCTTTTGATGATATTCAGTTGTTTTAAACAATCATGAGTTGTTGGATTTTTTTCTTACAAATATTCATGACGTTAATTTGCTTCGTTTGCTGTACGGAATTTGTTCAACGCTGATATTAGCCGTAAACAATGGGTTTTTTGCTCCGCTAAGCGCCGTGACTTGCTTGACAAGGTTTTCCTCCGCTCCGTAAACTCCTTTAAGTGGGAATTTGTGGGATAAAGTGGTAATCGGGGGTGAGGCTGGCATGTTCCGGGGAGCAACGTTAGTTAATCTCGACAGTAAAGGGCGCTTATCTGTGCCTACCCGTTATCGGGATCAACTGCTCGAGAGCGCTACCGGTCAAATGGTTTGCACCATTGACATCCATCACCCGTGCCTGCTGCTGTACCCCCTGCCTGAATGGGAAATTATCGAGCAGAAGTTATCGCGTCTGTCGAGCATGAATCCAGTTGAGCGTCGCGTACAGCGCCTGTTGTTGGGTCATGCTAGCGAATGTCAGATGGATAGCGCTGGCCGATTATTGATAGCGCCCATTCTGCGGCAACACGCAGGGCTAACGAAAGAAGTGATGCTGGTTGGGCAGTTCAATAAGTTTGAGCTGTGGGATGAAACGACCTGGTATCAACAGGTCAAGGAAGATATCGACGCTGAGCAGTCTGTTACTGGCGCGCTGTCGGAACGATTGCAGGATTTGTCTCTATAAAATGATGGAAAATTATAAACATACAACGGTGTTGCTGGATGAAGCCGTAAACGGCCTGAATATTCGTCCAGACGGCATCTACATTGACGGGACATTTGGTCGCGGTGGTCACTCACGTCTGATCCTCTCGCAACTTGGCGAAGAGGGGCGTTTACTGGCCATAGATCGCGATCCGCAGGCGATTGCCGTTGCAAAGACGATTACCGATCCCCGTTTTTCCATCGTCCATGGTCCTTTTTCTGCGCTGGCTGATTATGTCGCCGAGCGCGGACTTACCGGTAAGATCGACGGGATTCTTCTCGATCTTGGGGTGTCTTCTCCACAGCTTGATGATGCTGAGCGCGGATTCTCATTTATGCGTGACGGTCCGTTAGATATGCGTATGGACCCAACACGCGGTCAGTCAGCGGCCGAATGGCTGCAAACCGCCGATGAAGCAGACATTGCCTGGGTGATTAAAACCTTTGGCGAAGAGCGCTTCGGCAAACGCATTGCTCGCGCCATCGTAGAGCGCAACCGCATCGAACCGATGACCCGCACTAAAGAGCTGGCGGAAGTGATTGCGGCGGCAATGCCGGTGAAAGACAAATTCAAACATCCCGCGACCCGTACCTTCCAGGCGGTGCGCATTTGGGTGAACAGTGAACTGGAGGAGATAGAGCAGGCGCTAAAAAGCTCGCTCAGCGTGCTGGCACCAGGTGGTCGCCTTTCGGTAATCAGTTTCCATTCGCTTGAAGATCGCATTGTGAAACGCTTTATGCGCGAACAAAGCCGTGGTCCTCAGGTTCCGGCTGGAATACCGATGACCGAAGCGCAGATCAAAAAGCTGGGCGGCCGTGAGTTAAGAGCACTAGGCAAGATGATGCCGGGTGAAGAAGAGGTAGCTGAAAATCCTCGTGCCCGTAGTTCAGTTCTGCGTATTGCAGAGAGGACGAACGCATGATCAGCAGAGTGACAGAAGCCCTCAGCAAAGTTAAAGGATCGATAGGAAGCAACGAGCGCCATGCTTTGCCTGGCGTGATCGGTGACGATCTTTTGCGGTATGGGAAGCTGCCACTCTGCCTGTTCATTTGCATTATTTTGACGGCGGTTACCGTCGTGACAACAGCACACCATACGCGGTTACTGACCGCGCAGCGTGAGCAGCTGGTTCTGGAGCGAGATGCGCTGGATATCGAATGGCGCAACTTGATCCTTGAGGAGAACGCGCTCGGCGACCATAGCCGTGTTGAACGGATCGCAACGGAAAAGCTGCAAATGCAGCATGTTGATCCCTCACAAGAAAATATCGTAGTACAAAAATAAGGATAAACGCGACGCATGAAAGCAGCGGCAAAAACGCACAAGCCAAAACGCCAGGAAGAACAAGCCAACTTTATCAGTTGGCGTTTTGCGTTACTGTGCGGCTGTATTTTGCTGGCACTGGGTTTTCTGCTGGGGCGCGTTGCCTGGCTGCAAATCATCGCGCCGGACATGCTGGTGCGTCAGGGCGACATGCGCTCTCTGCGCGTACAGGAAGTGTCCACATCGCGCGGGATGATTACCGACCGTTCAGGTCGTCCGCTGGCGGTGAGCGTTCCGGTTAAGGCGATTTGGGCCGACCCAAAAGAGGTGCATGACGCAGGCGGCGTAAGCGTTGGTGAACGCTGGAGAGCGCTGTCGACCGCACTGAATCTCCCGCTCGATCAACTGGCTTCCCGCATTAACGCCAACCCGAAAGGGCGCTTTATCTATCTGGCGCGTCAGGTAAACCCTGACATGGCTGACTACATCAAAAAACTGAAGCTGCCAGGCATTCACCTGCGCGAAGAATCCCGCCGTTACTATCCTTCCGGAGAAGTGACCGCTCACCTTATCGGCTTTACTAACGTCGACAGCCAGGGGATTGAAGGCGTTGAGAAAAGCTTCGACAAATGGCTCACCGGGCAACCGGGCGAACGTATTGTACGTAAAGACCGTTATGGCCGCGTCATTGAGGATATTTCCTCTACCGACAGCCAGGCGGCGCATAACCTTGCGCTAAGTATCGATGAGCGTTTACAGGCGCTGGTCTACCGTGAACTGAATAACGCCGTGGCGTTTAACAAGGCGGAGTCAGGCAGTGCGGTACTGGTGGATGTGAACACCGGTGAAGTGCTGGCGATGGCCAACAGCCCGTCCTACAACCCGAACAATCTCACCGGTACGCCGAAGGATGCGATGCGTAACCGTACGATTACCGACGTGTTTGAACCGGGTTCCACCGTCAAACCGATGGTGGTGATGACGGCGCTGCAGCGTGGCGTGGTTCGCGAAAATACCGTACTTAACACTATCCCTTACCGAATTAATGGCCATGAAATCAAAGACGTGGCGCGTTATAGCGAATTGACCCTCACCGGGGTTTTGCAGAAGTCGAGTAACGTCGGTGTTTCCAAGCTGGCGTTAGCGATGCCGTCCTCAGCGTTAGTAGACACTTACTCACGTTTTGGGCTGGGAAAAGCGACCAATTTGGGGTTGGTCGGAGAACGCAGTGGCTTATATCCTCAAAAACAACGGTGGTCTGACATAGAGAGGGCCACCTTCTCTTTCGGCTACGGGCTAATGGTAACGCCGTTACAGTTAGCGCGAGTCTATGCAACGATCGGCAGCTATGGCGTTTATCGGCCACTGTCGATCACCAAAGTTGACCCTCCTGTTCCGGGCGAGCGTATCTTCCCGGAATCAACCGTGCGTACCGTGGTGCACATGATGGAAAGCGTGGCGCTGCCCGGCGGCGGCGGCGTGAAGGCGGCGATTAAAGGCTATCGTATCGCCATTAAAACCGGTACGGCGAAGAAAGTAGGGCCGGATGGCCGCTACATCAACAAATACATTGCTTATACCGCAGGTGTTGCGCCTGCGAGTCAGCCGCGCTTCGCGCTGGTTGTTGTTATCAACGATCCGCAGGCGGGTAAATACTACGGTGGCGCCGTTTCCGCGCCGGTCTTTGGTGCCATCATGGGCGGCGTACTGCGCACCATGAACATCGAGCCGGATGCGCTGACAACGGGCGATAAAAATGAATTTGTGAATAATCAAGGCGAGGCAACAGGTGGCAGATCGTAATTTGCGCGACCTTCTTGCTCCATGGGTGCCGGGTGCACCGGAGCGAGCACTGCGGGAGATGACGCTCGACAGCCGTATGGCTGCATCGGGCGATCTCTTTGTCGCAGTATTGGGTCATCAGGCGGACGGGCGTCGATATATCCCGCAGGCGATAGCGCAAGGTGTGGCTGCCATTATTGCAGAAGCAAAAGATGAAGCTACTGACGGTGAAATCCGTGAAATGCACGGCGTTCCAGTTATCTATCTCAGTCAGCTTAACGAACGTTTATCTGCACTGGCGGGCCGCTTTTACCACGAGCCTTCTGAAAAAATGCAACTGGTCGGCGTGACCGGGACCAACGGTAAAACCACCACCACCCAATTGCTGGCACAGTGGAGCCAACTGCTTGGCGAAACCAGCGCGGTGATGGGAACAGTCGGCAATGGCCTGCTGGGCAAAGTGATCCCGACGGAAAATACCACCGGCTCAGCCGTTGATGTCCAGCATGTGCTGGCAGGGCTGGTTGCACAAGGCGCAACGGTTGGCGCAATGGAAGTGTCTTCACACGGTCTGGTTCAGCATCGCGTGGCGGCGCTGAAGTTTGCCGCATCAGTATTTACTAACTTAAGCCGTGACCATCTTGATTACCACGGCGACATGGAACATTACGAAGCCGCGAAATGGCTGCTGTATTCCACGCACCATTGCGGCCAGGCCATCGTTAATGCGGATGATGAAGTCGGTCGTCGCTGGTTGGCCAAACTTCCGGATGCGGTTGCCGTATCGATGGAAGACCACATCAACCCGAACTGTCACGGTCGTTGGTTAAAGGCGATTGACGTGAATTATCATGACAGCGGGGCAACGATTCGTTTTACCTCCTCATGGGGTGACGGCGAAATTGAAAGTCGCCTGATGGGCGCGTTTAACGTCAGCAATCTGCTGTTGGCGCTGGCAACGCTGCTGGCGTTGGGATATCCGTTAGCTGATTTACTGAAAACGGCGACACAATTACAGCCAGTTTGTGGGCGCATGGAAGTGTTCAGCGCGCCGGGTAAAACCACCGTTGTGGTTGATTATGCCCATACGCCAGATGCGCTGGAAAAAGCGCTGCAGGCGGCACGTCTGCACTGTACTGGCAAACTGTGGTGCGTCTTTGGTTGCGGCGGCGATCGCGACAAAGGCAAACGTCCGTTGATGGGCGCGATTGCCGAGCAGTTTGCTGATGTTGTCGTGGTGACCGATGACAACCCACGTACCGAAGAGCCGCGCGCCATTATTAACGACATTCTGGCGGGTATGCTGGATGCCGGACAGGCGAAAGTGATGGAAGGTCGCGCAGAGGCTGTAACAAACGCCATTATGCAGGCGAAAGAAAACGACGTGGTGCTGGTGGCCGGGAAAGGTCACGAAGACTACCAGATCGTTGGCTCGCAGCGCCTCGACTATTCTGACCGCGTCACGGCAGCGCGTCTGCTGGGAGTCATCGCATGATTAGCGTAACGCTCAGCCAACTGGCGGAGATCCTCCGTGGCGAACTGAAAGGAGCCGATCTGACTCTTGATGCAGTGACAACCGATACGCGTAAAGTTACGCCGGGCTGCCTGTTTGTCGCGCTGAAAGGCGAACGCTTTGATGCCCACGATTTCGCAGACAAGGCGCAAGAGAGCGGGGCGGGTGCGCTGCTGGTCAGCCGTCCGTTGGACACCAACCTGCCGCAACTGATTGTTAAAGATACACGTCTGGCGTTTGGTGAACTGGCGGCATGGGTACGCGCCCAGGTTCCGGCGCGCGTTGTCGCGCTGACCGGCTCTTCCGGTAAAACGTCTGTCAAAGAGATGACCGCATCCATTCTGAGTCAGTGTGGCAACACCTTATATACCGCGGGCAACCTGAATAACGACATCGGCGTACCGATGACGCTGTTGCGCTTAAACAACGATTACGACTATGCCGTGATTGAGCTTGGCGCTAATCATCAGGGCGAAATCGCCTGGACCGTTGGCCTGACGCGTCCGGAAGCGGCGCTGGTGAACAACCTGGCAGCCGCGCATCTGGAAGGCTTTGGTTCACTGGCGGGTGTTGCGAAGGCAAAAGGTGAGATTTTTACCGGCCTGCCAGCGAACGGAATCGCCATTATGAATGCCGACAATAACGACTGGCTGAACTGGCAGAGCATTATCGGCGATCGCAAAGTCTGGCGCTTCTCCCCGAATGCGGCCAACAGCGACTTTTCGGCGGCCAATGTTCATGTGACTTCACACGGCACAGAGTTTTCTCTGCAAACGCCAACCGGAAGCATTGATGTTCTGCTGCCGCTGCCGGGTCGTCACAACATTGCTAACGCCCTGGCGGCGGCTGCGCTCTCTATGGCGGTAGGCGCGACGCACGAAGCGATTAAAGCGGGTCTGAAGGAACTGCAAGCGGTACCGGGGCGTCTGTTCCCGATTCAACTGGCAGAAAATCAGCTACTGCTGGATGACTCCTATAACGCAAATGTCGGGTCAATGACCGCAGCGGTAAACGTGCTGTCCGAAATGCCGGGCTACCGCGTGCTGGTCGTTGGCGATATGGCAGAGCTTGGCGCGGAAAGCGAAGCATGCCACGTACAGGTGGGTGAAGCTGCGAAGGCTGCAGGTATCGACCGTGTGCTGAGTACAGGGAAACTGAGTCAGGCAATTAGCCATGCCAGCGGTGTGGGTGAGCATTTTGCGGATAAAACCGCGTTGACCGCGCATCTTAAGGCGCTGATTGCAGAACATCAGATTATGACGATTTTAGTGAAGGGTTCACGTAGTGCCGCCATGGAAGAGGTAGTACGCGCATTACAGGAGAATGGGACATGTTAGTTTGGCTGGCCGAACATTTGGTCAAATATTATTCCGGCTTTAACGTCTTTTCCTATCTGACGTTTCGCGCCATCGTCAGCCTGCTGACCGCGCTGTTCATCTCTTTGTGGATGGGCCCGCGCATGATCGCCCGCTTGCAAAAAATGTCCTTTGGACAGGTCGTGCGTAACGACGGTCCGGAATCACACTTCAGTAAACGCGGTACGCCGACCATGGGCGGGATTATGATCCTTACCGCGATTGTTATCTCCGTACTGCTGTGGGCATACCCGTCGAACCCGTACGTATGGTGCGTGCTGGTGGTATTGGTCGGTTACGGCATTATCGGTTTTGTCGATGACTACCGCAAAGTGGTACGCAAAGACACCAAGGGCCTGATCGCGCGCTGGAAATACTTCTGGATGTCGGTGATTGCGCTGGGGGTGGCCTTTGCCCTGTATCTGGCTGGTAAAGATACCCCGGCCACTGAGCTGGTGGTGCCGTTCTTTAAAGACGTGATGCCGCAGTTGGGGCTGTTCTACGTGCTGCTGGCGTACTTCGTGATTGTGGGTACTGGCAACGCGGTCAACCTCACCGATGGTCTGGATGGTCTGGCGATTATGCCGACCGTGTTTGTGGCCGCAGGTTTTGCGTTGGTGGCGTGGGCGACCGGTAACATGAACTTCGCCAACTATCTGCATATTCCCTATTTACGTCATGCCGGCGAATTGGTGATCGTTTGTACGGCAATTGTTGGCGCGGGTTTAGGCTTCTTGTGGTTTAACACCTATCCGGCGCAGGTCTTTATGGGCGACGTCGGATCGCTGGCGCTTGGCGGCGCGCTGGGCATTATTGCCGTGCTCCTGCGTCAGGAGTTCCTGCTGGTGATCATGGGCGGTGTATTCGTCGTAGAAACACTGTCGGTCATTTTGCAGGTTGGCTCCTTTAAGCTGCGCGGACAGCGCATCTTCCGTATGGCGCCGATCCACCATCACTATGAACTGAAAGGCTGGCCGGAACCGCGCGTAATTGTACGCTTCTGGATTATTTCGCTGATGCTGGTGCTGATTGGCCTGGCAACGCTGAAGGTACGTTAATCATGGCTGATTACCAGGGTAAAAAAGTCGTCATTATCGGTCTGGGTTTGACCGGGCTGTCCTGCGTGGATTTCTTCCTGGCGCGTGGCGTGACGCCGCGCGTAATGGATACCCGCGCGACGCCGCCGGGCCTGGACAAATTACCGGAAGCGGTTGAGCGTCATGTTGGCAGCCTGAATGATGACTGGCTGCTGGCCGCTGATCTTATTGTCGCCAGCCCTGGTATTGCCCTGGCGCATCCTTCGTTGAGCGCCGCCGCCGATGCGGGAATTGAAATTGTCGGCGACATTGAACTGTTCTGTCGCGAAGCACAGGCACCGATCGTCGCGATCACCGGTTCCAACGGGAAAAGCACAGTCACTACGCTGGTAGGTGAGATGGCGAAAGCGGCCGGTGTGAACGTGGGGGTCGGCGGTAATATTGGCCTGCCCGCGCTGATGCTGCTGGATGACGAACGTGAGCTGTATGTTCTGGAACTGTCGAGCTTCCAACTGGAAACGACCTCAAGTTTACAAGCCGTAGCCGCTACCATTTTGAACGTCACCGAAGACCATATGGACAGATATCCGTTTGGCTTGCAGCAGTACCGTGCGGCCAAACTGCGCGTCTATGAAAACGCGAAAGTGTGTGTGGTCAACGCTGATGATGCGCTGACCATGCCGGTTCGCGGGGCGGATGAGCGTTGCGTGAGCTTTGGCATCAACATGGGTGACTATCACCTGAACCGTCAGCAGGGCGAAACCTGGCTGCGAGTGAAGGGTGAAAAAGTCCTTAACGTGAAAGAGATGACGCTTTCCGGTCAGCATAACTATACCAACGCCCTGGCTGCGCTGGCGCTGGCGGATGCCGCAGGTCTGCCGCGGGCGTCGAGCCTGAAAGCGCTCACCACGTTTACCGGTCTGGCGCACCGTTTCCAGACTGTGCTTGAGCACAACGGCGTGCGCTGGATTAACGATTCTAAAGCCACCAACGTCGGCAGCACTGAAGCCGCGCTGAATGGCCTGCACGTTGACGGTACGTTGCACCTGTTGCTGGGGGGAGACGGGAAATCCGCTGACTTTACGCCGCTGCAACGATACCTGACCGGCGACAACATTCGTCTGTATTGCTTTGGTCGCGATGGCGCGCAGCTTGCCGCTCTGCGACCTGACGTTACGGAACAAACTGAAACCATGGAGCAGGCAATGCGTCTGCTCGCACCGCGCGTGAAGTCGGGCGATATGGTGCTGCTGTCGCCCGCCTGCGCCAGCCTCGACCAGTTCAAGAACTTTGAGCAACGCGGTGACGTATTTACCCGTCTGGCGAAGGAGTTGGGTTGATGCGCTTATCTCTCCCTCGTCTGAGAATGCCGCGCTTACCGGGACTGGGTATCCTGGCGTGGGTCTTCGCGGCACTTAAAGGCTGGGTGATGGCTTCGCGTGATAAAGACGCGGACAGCCTGATCATGTATGACCGCATGCTGCTGTGGTTGACCTTTGGTCTGGCAGCGATCGGTTTTGTGATGGTGACATCGGCATCGATGCCCGTAGGGCAACGCCTGGCGGGCGATCCTTTCCTGTTTGCTAAGCGTGACGCACTGTACATCTTCCTCGCATTCTGCCTGGCGATGGTGACGCTGCGTCTGCCGATGGAGTTCTGGCAAAAGTACAGTACGACGATGCTGATAGCCTCGATCATCATGCTGCTGATTGTGCTGGTGGTGGGTAGCTCCGTTAACGGGGCGTCGCGCTGGATTGCGCTGGGGCCGCTGCGTATTCAGCCTGCGGAATTTACTAAGCTGTCGCTGTTCTGTTACCTCGCCAACTACCTGGTGCGTAAAGTTGATGAAGTGCGTAACAACCTGCGCGGTTTCTTAAAACCGATGGGCGTGATCCTGGTACTGGCTATTTTACTGCTGGCACAGCCTGACCTTGGTACGGTGGTGGTGCTGTTCGTCACTACTCTGGCGATGCTGTTTCTCGCCGGAGCGAAACTGTGGCAGTTCATTGCCATTATCGGCATGGGGATTTCAGCGGTCGTGCTGCTGATCCTTGCCGAACCGTATCGTATTCGCCGCGTAACCTCTTTCTGGAACCCATGGGAAGATCCGTTCGGCAGTGGCTACCAGCTGACGCAATCCCTGATGGCCTTTGGTCGCGGTGAGGTTTGGGGGCAGGGCTTAGGTAATTCAGTCCAAAAACTGGAGTATTTACCAGAAGCGCACACCGACTTCATCTTCGCCATCATTGGGGAAGAGCTGGGTTATATCGGTGTGGTATTGGCACTTTTAATGGTATTCTTCGTCGCTTTTCGCGCGATGTCGATTGGCCGTAAGGCGTTGGAAATTGACCACCGTTTTTCAGGCTTTTTAGCCTGCTCTATCGGGATCTGGTTTAGCTTCCAGGCACTGGTAAACGTCGGTGCGGCGGCGGGTATGCTGCCAACCAAAGGTCTGACGCTGCCGCTGATCAGTTATGGTGGTTCAAGTTTGTTGATTATGTCGACGGCCATCATGTTTTTGTTACGTATTGATTATGAAACGCGTCTGGAAAAAGCCCAGGCGTTTACACGAGGTGCACGATGAGTGGTCAACCGAAGCGGTTAATGGTGATGGCAGGCGGTACCGGCGGGCATGTATTCCCGGGGCTGGCGGTCGCGCACCATTTAATGGCCCAGGGCTGGCAGGTTCGTTGGCTGGGCACCGCCGATCGTATGGAAGCGGACTTAGTGCCGAAACACGGCATTGAAATTGACTTTATTCGTATCTCCGGTTTGCGTGGTAAAGGCGTCAATGCGCTGCTGGCTGCACCTGTGCGTATTTTTAATGCCTGGCGTCAGGCGCGCGCCATCATGAAGCAGTTTAAACCCGATGTGGTGCTGGGTATGGGCGGCTACGTGTCTGGCCCTGGCGGTCTGGCGGCCTGGTCATTAGGTATTCCGGTTGTACTGCATGAGCAGAACGGCATTGCGGGATTAACTAACAAATGGCTGGCGAAGATTGCCACTACGGTGATGCAGGCTTTTCCTGGTGCTTTCCCGAATGCGGAAGTGGTAGGTAACCCGGTGCGCACTGACGTGCTGGCGCTGCCGTTGCCAAAAGCGCGTCTGGCCGGGCGTGAAGGTCCGGTTCGTGTATTGGTCGTCGGGGGATCTCAGGGCGCACGCGTACTGAACCAGACGATGCCGCAGGTTGCCGCAAAGCTTGGCGGCGCGGTGACTATCTGGCATCAGAGCGGCAAAGGCGCGCAGCAGACCGTTGAACAGGCGTATGCCGACGCGGGACAACCGCAGCACAAGGTCACTGAGTTTATTGATGATATGGCAGCGGCCTACGCGTGGGCTGATGTCGTGGTTTGTCGCTCAGGCGCGCTGACGGTGAGCGAAATTGCCGCCGCAGGTTTGCCTGCGCTGTTTGTGCCGTTCCAGCACAAAGACAGACAGCAGTATTGGAATGCGCTGCCGCTGGAGAAAGCGGGCGCTGCCAAAATTCTGGAGCAGCCGCAGTTTACTGTGGATGCCGTCGCCAGCACCCTTGCCGGGTGGTCGCGAGAAACGTTATTAACCATGGCAGAACGTGCGCGCGCCGCATCCATACCGGATGCCACAGAGCGCGTTGCAAATGAAGTGAGCCGGGCTGCCCGGGCGTAATTGTGGTGATGCCTTTTGCATCGCATGAACTAAGAAGTTAATGGCTAAAGAATGAATACACAACAACTGGCAAAACTGCGTTCCATCGTGCCCGAAATGCGTCGCGTTCGGCACATTCACTTTGTCGGCATCGGTGGTGCTGGTATGGGCGGTATTGCCGAAGTTTTGGCCAATGAAGGTTATCAGATCAGCGGTTCTGACTTAGCGCCGAATCCTGTGACGCAGCAGTTGACGAATCTGGGTGCCACGATTTTCTTCAACCATCGCCCGGAAAACGTGCGCGATGCGAGCGTGGTGGTGGTATCCAGCGCTATTTCTGCGGATAACCCGGAAATTGTTGCAGCGCATGAAGCACGTATTCCGGTGATTCGTCGTGCTGAAATGCTGGCGGAGTTAATGCGTTTTCGTCACGGTATTGCTATTGCCGGGACGCATGGTAAAACCACGACCACGGCAATGGTCTCCAGCATCTACGCGGAAGCGGGTCTGGATCCCACTTTTGTCAACGGCGGTCTGGTGAAGGCCGCAGGCGTGCATGCGCGCCTGGGTCATAGCCGTTATTTGATTGCCGAAGCAGACGAGAGCGACGCGTCGTTCCTGCATTTGCAGCCAATGGTGGCGATTGTCACCAATATCGAAGCCGACCACATGGATACCTACCATGGCGACTTCGAAAATTTAAAGCAGACGTTTATTAATTTCCTGCATAACTTGCCGTTTTATGGTCGTGCGGTGATGTGCGTTGACGATCCGGTTATCCGCGAACTGTTACCGCGAGTTGGCCGTCAAACCACAACCTATGGTTTCAGTGATGATGCCGATGTGCGCGTTGAAGATTACCAGCAGATTGGTCCACAAGGACACTTCACGCTGGTGCGTCAGGGGATGGCCGATTTACGTGTTACGTTAAACGCTCCGGGTCGTCACAATGCACTGAACGCGGCGGCGGCAGTGGCGGTCGCGACGGAAGAAGGTATTGAAGACGACGCTATTCTGCGCGCGCTGGAAAGTTTCCAGGGTACCGGACGTCGTTTTGACTTCCTCGGCGAATTCCCGCTTGAGCCGGTGAACGGTAAAGCCGGGACCGCGATGCTGGTTGATGATTATGGCCACCACCCAACGGAAGTGGACGCCACGATTAAAGCCGCGCGCGCGGGTTGGCCGGACAAAAACCTGGTGATGCTGTTCCAGCCGCACCGGTTTACGCGTACTCGCGATCTGTACGACGACTTTGCCAACGTGCTGACCCAGGTCGATGCGCTGTTGATGCTGGATGTGTATGCCGCGGGCGAAGCCGCGATTCCGGGGGCTGACAGTCGCTCGTTGTGCCGTACGATTCGTGGCCGCGGTAAGATCGATCCGATTCTGGTATCCGACCCGGCCCAGGTGGCAGAAATGCTGGCACCCGTATTAACCGGCAACGATCTGATTTTGGTGCAGGGCGCTGGAAATATCGGCAAAATCGCGCGTTCCTTAGCTGAAATCAAACTGAAGCCGCAAAACCCGGAGGAAGAACAACATGGCTGATAAAATCGCGGTCCTGTTAGGGGGAACCTCCGCTGAACGTGAAGTATCGCTGAATTCAGGCGCGGCCGTATTGGCAGGGTTACGCGAAGGTGGTGTAGATGCCCATCCGGTTGACCCTAAAGAGGTCGATGTCACTCTTTTGAAATCTATGGGGTTTCAGAAGGTGTTTATTGCGCTGCATGGTCGTGGCGGTGAAGATGGCACATTGCAGGGCATGCTGGAGCTGATTGGCCTGCCGTATACCGGCAGCGGCGTCATGGCTTCCGCGATTTCCATGGACAAACTGCGCAGCAAGCTGCTGTGGCAGGGCGCAGGTTTACCCGTCGCCCCATGGGTTGCGCTGACCCGCGCTGAGTTCGAAAAAGGTCTTAGCGATGAAGCAGTTACAAAAATTTCTGCGTTAGGCTTGCCGCTGATTGTAAAGCCAAGCCGTGAAGGTTCCAGCGTTGGGATGTCAAAAGTTGAAGAAGAAAATGCTTTGCAGGGTGCATTAGCATTGGCTTTTCAGCATGATGAAGAAGTACTGATTGAAAAATGGCTCAGTGGCCCGGAATTTACAGTTGCGATACTTGGCGAAGAAATTTTACCGTCAATACGTATCCAACCCGCGGGAACCTTCTATGATTATGAGGCGAAGTATCTCTCTGATGAGACACAATATTTCTGCCCTGCTGGTCTGGAAGTCGAACAAGAAGCCTTTTTACAGGAATTAGTCCTGAAAGCGTGGACTGCATTGGGCTGTAAAGGTTGGGGTCGCATTGACGTCATGCTGGACAGCGATGGCCAGTTTTATCTGCTGGAAGCGAATACCTCTCCGGGTATGACCAGCCACAGTCTGGTGCCGATGGCGGCGCGTCAGGCGGGCCTGAGCTTCTCGCAGTTGGTGGTAAGAATTCTGGAGTTGGCGGACTGATATGTCGCAGGCTGCGCTGAACACGCGAAACGGTGATGAAGAAGAAGTAAACCCCTCACGCCGCAATAATGGAACGCGTCTTGCAGGAATACTGTTCCTGCTGACAGTGCTGTGCACCGTGTTTGTCAGCGGCTGGGTAGTGTTGGGATGGATGGAAGATGCGCAGCGCCTGCCATTGTCAAAACTGGTGTTAACCGGTGAACGGCATTACACGCGCAATGATGATATCCGTCAGTCCATCCTGGCGCTGGGCGCTCCGGGAACATTTATGACTCAGGATGTGAACATCATCCAGAGTCAGATTGAACGCCTCCCCTGGATCAAACAGGCGAGCGTCAGAAAGCAATGGCCTGATGAATTGAAGATTCATCTGGTTGAATATGTGCCAATAGCGCGTTGGAATGACCAACATATGGTGGATGCTGAAGGAAATACCTTCAGTGTCCCAACCGGTCGGGCCAATAAGCAGGTATTACCTATGTTGTACGGACCGGAAGGCAGCGCAAGTGAAGTGCTGCAAGGGTTCCGCGATATGGGGCAGGTGCTGGCTAAGGACAGATTCACCCTGAAGGAAGCGGCAATGACCGCTCGTCGTTCCTGGCAGTTGACGCTGAATAACGATATTAAGCTGAATCTGGGCAGGGGCGATACGATAAAACGTTTGGCTCGCTTTGTGGAACTCTACCCGGTTTTACAGCAGCAGGCGCAAACCGATGGCAAACGGATTAGCTACGTTGATTTGCGTTATGACTCAGGAGCGGCAGTAGGCTGGGTTCCCTTGCCTCCTGAGGAATCTAATCAGCAACAGAATCAGGCACAGGCAGAACAACAATGATCAAGGCGACGGACAGAAAACTGGTAGTTGGACTGGAGATTGGCACCGCGAAGGTAGCCGCTTTAGTAGGGGAAGTTCTGCCCGACGGTATGGTCAATATCATTGGCGTGGGCAGTTGCCCATCGCGAGGTATGGATAAAGGCGGGGTGAATGACCTTGAGTCAGTGGTGAAGTGCGTACAGCGCGCCATTGACCAGGCTGAACTGATGGCAGATTGCCAGATCTCTTCAGTGTATCTGGCGCTTTCCGGTAAACATATTAGCTGTCAGAATGAAATTGGTATGGTGCCCATTTCCGAAGAGGAAGTGACGCAGGAAGATGTGGAAAACGTGGTACATACGGCAAAATCCGTACGCGTTCGCGATGAACATCGTGTTCTGCACGTCATTCCGCAGGAATACGCCATCGACTACCAGGAAGGTATCAAAAATCCGGTCGGTCTTTCCGGTGTGCGTATGCAGGCAAAAGTCCATCTTATTACCTGCCACAACGACATGGCGAAGAATATTGTCAAAGCCGTTGAACGTTGTGGTCTGAAAGTTGACCAACTGATTTTTGCCGGGTTGGCAGCCAGTTATTCCGTATTGACGGAAGATGAACGTGAACTGGGTGTCTGCGTGGTGGATATTGGTGGTGGTACAATGGACATCGCCGTTTATACTGGCGGGGCGTTGCGCCACACTAAAGTTATCCCTTATGCAGGGAATGTCGTGACCAGCGATATCGCGTATGCCTTTGGTACGCCGCCGAGCGATGCTGAAGCCATCAAAGTGCGTCATGGCTGCGCACTGGGTTCCATCGTGGGTAAAGACGAGAGCGTTGAAGTGCCAAGCGTTGGTGGTCGTCCGCCGCGTAGCCTGCAACGTCAGACTCTGGCAGAGGTCATTGAGCCGCGTTATACCGAGCTGCTCAACCTGGTCAACGAAGAAATTTTGCAATTACAAGAACAGCTTCGCCAGCAGGGTGTGAAACATCATCTGGCGGCGGGGATTGTGTTAACCGGCGGAGCTGCGCAAATTGAAGGTCTTGCGGCCTGCGCACAGCGCGTGTTCCATACACAAGTACGTATTGGCGCACCGCTGAATATTACCGGTCTGACGGATTATGCCCAGGAGCCGTATTATTCAACGGCGGTGGGGCTGCTGCACTACGGGAAAGAATCCCATTTAAGTGGTGAGGCTGAAGTAGAAAAGCGCGTAACTGCCTCGGTCGGATCGTGGATCAAGCGACTGAATAGCTGGTTACGTAAAGAGTTTTAATTTTTAAAGAGACCGACGCAAATTAACGGTCTCAGGCGACAGGCACTACACAAAGTCATTCAAGTTGCATCGCAGCGGCAACTGAGCGAATCTCCTGGAGCATAGTTTACTATGTCACGGGAGTGAGTGAAGGCAGCCAACAAAGAGGCGGCTTGAAGGATGAAGTGTAAAACGGAGAGAGAAACTATGTTTGAACCTATGGAACTAACCAACGACGCGGTGATTAAAGTCATCGGCGTCGGTGGCGGCGGCGGTAATGCCGTTGAACACATGGTGCGTGAGCGCATCGAAGGTGTTGAATTCTTCGCGGTGAATACCGACGCTCAGGCGTTGCGTAAAACGGCGGTTGGACAGACCATTCAGATTGGTAGCGGCATCACCAAAGGTCTGGGCGCGGGTGCAAACCCGGAAGTCGGTCGTAATGCGGCAGACGAAGATCGCGAAGCTCTGCGCGCAGCGCTTGACGGCGCAGACATGGTGTTTATCGCAGCTGGCATGGGCGGCGGTACCGGTACCGGTGCAGCGCCAGTGGTAGCTGAAGTCGCAAAAGATTTAGGTATCCTGACCGTTGCTGTCGTGACTAAGCCTTTCAACTTTGAAGGCAAGAAGCGTATGGCATTCGCGGAGCAGGGTATCACCGAGCTGTCCAAACACGTGGACTCTCTGATCACTATCCCGAACGACAAGCTGCTGAAAGTACTGGGCCGTGGTATCTCCCTGCTGGATGCATTTGGCGCAGCGAACGACGTGCTGAAAGGCGCAGTCCAGGGTATCGCTGAACTGATTACTCGTCCGGGCCTGATGAACGTCGACTTTGCAGACGTACGCACCGTGATGTCCGAAATGGGCTACGCGATGATGGGTTCTGGCGTGGCGAGTGGTGAAGACCGTGCAGAAGAAGCGGCTGAAATGGCTATCTCTTCTCCGCTGCTGGAAGATATCGATCTGTCCGGCGCACGCGGCGTGCTGGTTAACATTACTGCGGGCTTCGACCTGCGTCTGGATGAGTTCGAAACCGTGGGTAACACGATTCGTGCCTTTGCATCGGATAACGCAACTGTGGTTATCGGTACCTCTCTGGACCCGGATATGAACGACGAATTGCGCGTGACCGTTGTTGCGACTGGAATTGGTATGGACAAGCGTCCTGAAATCACTCTGGTGACCAACAAACAGGTACAGCAGCCGGTAATGGATCGTTACCAGCAGCACGGTATGGCGCCGTTGACGCAAGAGCAGAAACCGGTAGCGAAAGTGGTTAACGACAATACGCCGCAAACCACGAAAGAGCCGGATTATTTGGATATCCCTGCATTCCTGCGTAAGCAAGCTGATTAAGAATTAGCTGGAATTTGGGAATTGTGGCTCTTTGTGCTAAACTGGCCCACCGAATGTATAGTACACTTCGGTTGGATAGGTAATTTGGCGAGATTATACGATGATCAAACAAAGGACTCTTAAACGTATCGTTCAGGCGACTGGCGTCGGTTTGCATACCGGCAAAAAAGTCACCCTGACATTACGCCCTGCGCCGGCCAACACCGGGGTCATCTATCGTCGCACCGACTTGAATCCTCCGGTAGATTTCCCGGCCGATGCCAAATCTGTGCGTGATACCATGCTCTGTACGTGTCTGGTCAATGAGCATGATGTGCGGATTTCAACCGTAGAGCACCTTAATGCTGCTCTGGCGGGCTTAGGTATCGATAACATCGTTATTGAAGTCAACGCCCCGGAAATCCCGATTATGGATGGCAGTGCCGCTCCGTTCGTTTACCTGCTGCTTGATGCAGGTATTGAAGAACTGAGCAGCGCCAAAAAATTTGTTCGCATCAAAGAGACCGTTCGTGTCGAAGATGGCGATAAGTGGGCTGAGTTTAAGCCGTATAATGGTTTTACGTTGGATTTCACCATCGACTTTAACCATCCGGCGATCGACTCCAGCACGCAGCGCTACGCGATGAACTTCTCTGCGGATGCGTTCATGCGCCAGATCAGCCGCGCGCGTACTTTCGGCTTCATGCGTGATATCGAATATCTGCAGTCCCGCGGCCTGTGCCTGGGCGGCAGCTTCGATTGTGCCATCGTTGTTGACGATTATCGCGTATTGAACGAAGACGGCCTGCGTTTTGAAGACGAATTCGTTCGTCACAAAATGCTCGACGCGATTGGTGACTTGTTCATGTGTGGTCACAACATTATTGGTGCATTCACCGCGTATAAATCCGGTCATGCACTGAATAACAAACTATTGCAGGCAGTCCTGGCAAAACAGGAAGCCTGGGAATATGTGACCTTCCAGGACGATGCAGAACTGCCGTTGGCGTTCAAAGCACCTTCGACTGTACTGGCATAACGACATACGCTGTCGCATAAATTCGACTGGTAAATCTGGCACTCTCTCCGGCCAGGTGAGCCAGTCGTTTTTTTATCTTTCGATTGCAAAACCACCTTATCTGAAGCGACTTTTTTCCCACCGACAGATTAAAACACCGTTCGATCGCTGCTTTCTTAAGCATATTTACCCGCGACTTGCTGTCATTACTGCTGTGGAGCGTACGCTTTAATGGTAATATTTATGCGCAAAAAAATGGTTTTGCATTTGTAACCCCAAACGCAGGGTATATCAGGTGGCAATAACGTGAGTGGAATACTGACGCGCTGGCGACAGTTAGGCAGACGGTACTTCTGGCCGCATCTCCTGTTGGGGATGGTCGCGGCTAGTTTTGGCCTGCCTGCGCTCGGTAATGCTGCTGAACCTAATACTCCCGCGAAGGCGACCGCCAGCAATCACGATCAATCTGCCAAAGTTAACTTTAGCCAGCTTGCTTTGCTGGAGGCGACCAATCGCCGCCCGAATTTTACCGTTGACTACTGGCATCAGCATGCCATTCGTACGGTCATTCGCCATCTTTCTTTTGCCATGGCTCCTCAGGCGCTGCCTGTTGCCGAAGAGCCGTTGCCAATCCAGGCGCACCATCTTGCGTTACTGAATACGCTCAGCGCGATGCTGACGCAAGAAGGCAGACCGCCCGCGACCGTGAGTCGCGTGACATATGCCCATTTTACCTCTCAGGCCGCATTTAGCGTTCCGGTCTGGATCAGCCAGCTGCAGGGTATCCGCGCTGGCCCTCAACGCCTCAGCTAAAAAAGAACCTTCCAACTTATAATTTTTGACTCCGCACCGCGGGGCGTTTGAGATTTTATTATGCTAATCAAATTATTAACAAAAGTATTCGGTAGCCGTAACGAGCGTACGCTGCGTCGTATGCGTAAAGTGGTCAATGTCATCAATGCAATGGAACCGGAGATGGAAAAACTCTCCGATGATGAACTGAAAGCGAAGACCGCTGAATTCCGCGCCCGTCTGGAAAAAGGCGCCAGCGTTGAAAGCCTGATCCCGGAAGCGTTCGCGGTGGTCCGCGAAGCGAGTAAGCGTGTGTTCGGCATGCGTCATTTCGACGTACAGCTGCTGGGTGGTATGGTGCTTAACGATCGCTGCATCGCGGAAATGCGTACCGGTGAAGGTAAAACCCTGACCGCAACGCTGCCAGCCTACCTCAACGCCTTAAGCGGGAAGGGTGTACACGTGGTTACTGTGAACGACTACCTGGCTCAGCGTGACGCCGAAAATAACCGCCCGCTGTTTGAATTCCTCGGCATGACCGTGGGTATCAACATGTCTGGCCTGCCTGCGCCAGCCAAGCGTGAAGCCTACAATGCCGATATTACTTACGGTACCAACAACGAATACGGCTTTGACTACCTGCGCGACAACATGGCGTTTAGCCCGGAAGAGCGCGTTCAGCGTAAACTGCACTATGCGCTGGTCGATGAAGTCGACTCCATCCTGATCGATGAAGCGCGTACGCCGCTGATCATTTCCGGTCCGGCTGAAGACAGCTCGGAAATGTATAAAAAAGTGAATAAAATCATCCCGCACCTGATTCGTCAGGAGAAGGACGATTCTGACACGTTCCAGGGGGAAGGCCACTTCTCTGTTGATGAGAAAGCGCGCCAGGTCAACCTGACCGAACGTGGTCTGGTACTGATTGAAGAGCTGTTGGTTAACGAAGGCATTATGGATGAGGGCGAGTCGCTGTACTCTCCGGGCAACATTATGCTGATGCACCACGTGACTGCTGCACTGCGTGCGCACGTGCTGTTTACCCGCGACGTTGACTATATCGTGAAAGACGGTGAAGTTATCATCGTCGACGAACACACCGGTCGTACTATGCAGGGCCGCCGCTGGTCCGATGGTCTGCACCAGGCTGTTGAAGCCAAAGAAGGCGTAGATATCCAAAACGAGAACCAGACGCTGGCATCTATTACCTTCCAGAACTACTTCCGTTTGTACGAAAAATTGGCCGGTATGACCGGTACAGCAGATACTGAAGCCTTTGAATTCAGCTCCATTTACAAACTGGATACCGTGGTTGTGCCGACCAACCGCCCGATGATCCGTAAGGATTTACCGGATCTGGTGTACATGACTGAAGCGGAAAAAATTCAGGCGATCATTGAAGATATTAAAGAGCGTACCGCAAATGGCCAGCCGGTGCTGGTTGGTACTATCTCTATTGAAAAATCGGAAGTGGTTTCTAACGAGCTGAACAAGGCGGGTATCAAACACAACGTTCTGAACGCCAAGTTCCACGCCAACGAAGCCGCAATCGTCGCCCAGGCGGGTTATCCGTCCGCCGTGACTATCGCGACAAACATGGCAGGTCGTGGTACCGATATCGTGCTAGGTGGTAGCTGGCAGGCGGAAATTGCCGAGCTGGAAGACCCGACTCCAGAACAAATCGCGCAGATCAAAGCCGAGTGGCAGGTTCGCCATGATGCGGTGTTAGCAGCAGGTGGTTTACATATTATCGGTACCGAGCGTCACGAATCTCGTCGTATAGATAACCAGCTGCGTGGTCGTTCTGGTCGTCAGGGGGATGCGGGGTCTTCTCGTTTCTATCTGTCGATGGAAGATGCGCTGATGCGTATTTTTGCTTCTGACCGCGTGTCCGGCATGATGCGTAAACTGGGCATGAAGCCTGGTGAAGCGATTGAACACCCGTGGGTGACTAAAGCGATTGCAAACGCGCAGCGTAAAGTAGAAAGCCGCAACTTCGATATTCGTAAGCAACTGCTGGAATATGATGACGTTGCCAATGACCAGCGTCGCGCAATCTACACCCAGCGTAACGAACTGCTGGACGTAACTGACGTTAGCGAAACCATTAATAGCATCCGTGAGGATGTCTTCAAAGCGACGATTGATGCCTATATTCCGCCGCAGTCTCTGGAAGAAATGTGGGATATCCCGGGTCTGCAGGAACGTCTGAAAAACGACTTCGATCTGGAAATGCCTATTTCAGAGTGGCTGGATAAAGAGCCTGAGCTGCATGAGGAAACGCTGCGCGAACGTATTCTGGCAAACGCCATCGAAGTTTATCAGCGTAAAGAAGAAGTTGTGGGCGCGGAGATGATGCGTCACTTCGAAAAAGGCGTGATGCTGCAAACTCTCGATTCTCTGTGGAAAGAGCACCTTGCGGCGATGGATTACCTGCGTCAGGGTATCCACCTGCGTGGTTATGCGCAAAAAGATCCGAAGCAGGAATACAAGCGTGAATCCTTCTCTATGTTTGCATCAATGCTGGAATCACTGAAGTACGAAGTGATCAGTACCCTGAGCAAAGTTCAGGTACGTATGCCTGAAGAAGTAGAAGCGATGGAGCAGCAACGTCGTGAAGACGCTGAACGTTTAGCGCAGATGCAGCAGTTGAGCCATAAGGGTGACGATTCTGCCGCGGCAGAAGAGCTGGCAGCACAAACTGGCGATCGTAAAGTGGGTCGTAACGATCCGTGTCCTTGCGGTTCCGGGAAAAAGTACAAACAGTGCCATGGCCGCCTGAGTTAAGAAAATAACTTACTGAAAAGGCGCAGAATTCTGCGCCTTTTTTATGGACGATAAAGATGAAAATACTGCAGATCGCTGTCGGGATTATTCGCAACCAGCACCATGAAATTTTTATAACCCAGCGTGCGGCTGATGCCCACATGGCCAATAAGCTGGAGTTCCCCGGCGGGAAAATTGAAGCGGGCGAAACGCCGGAGCAGGCGCTGATTCGCGAGTTACAGGAAGAAGTAGGCATTACGCCGACTCAAAGCTCACTGTTCGAAAAGCTGGAGTACCAGTTTCCGGACCGGCATATCACTCTGTGGTTCTGGCTGGTTGAAAGCTGGGAAGGCGAACCGTGGGGGAAAGAGGGGCAACCGGCGCAGTGGATTGCGCAAGATGCTCTGAATGCAGAAGATTTTCCGCCTGCGAATGCGCCGGTAATTGAAAAGCTGATTGCTGGATAAAGGTGTTCGTAGGCCGGATTAGGCAACCCCACGATCCGGCAAATTAGGGCGGGGTCGCTACGCTTGCCCGCCCTACGTTTTAGCTGAATTACTTCTGCTCTTCACTCCAGTCGTCGTTTTCCGACAGATCACCAGAGCTTGGGATACGTTTCTCTTCTGCGGCCCACTCACCCAGATCGATTAACTGGCAGCGCTTGCTGCAGAATGGGCGAAACGGGCTGACTTCACCCCACACTACGGGTTTGCCGCAGGTTGGGCAGTTGACGATGGTTTGTTCAGACATGTTGACTCCTTAACAGCACGCCAGATCAAAATCGAGACGCTCAGGCACCTGGCCATTCTCGCTATCCAGCGGCATAAAGCGAATAGCAAAGCGGCTCTTATGACCAGAAATTTGCGGATAAAGCTGCGAATCAAGCGGCAGCTGCAAGCGAAGCAGATCGGCATCTTCGCCGTTGTCCTGATAAAAACCATTCAAGCTGGTTTGCTTACGGAATGGCGCAGAGTTGCGAATTAAATCCAGCACCAGCGACAGTGCCTGATTGAGCGGATTCAGACTTGCAAGCCATGTTTCAACCTGCGCGTCGCGATGCGACTGCGGTAGATGTAACCAAATATGCAGGGTCGGCAGATCGAAACTGCAGCATCCGCCTGGAATGCTTAAACGCTGACGTACAAGGCCAATCAGACGATCTTCGCGCAGCGTCTGTCCAATACGCGGAGCCGAAATCAGAATGCTGCCCGCGCTTTTTAACTGCTGGCGCAATGCGTCGATCCTGTTTTGATCGACGCCGGGAACTTCAACCCAGGCCTGGAGTTTACGCTGTTGTCTTTCCAGCTCTTTGAGGAGTTCGGTACGGACTTCGCCGCGTTCAAAGACATCCAGTAAGTCTCCGATGTTGCGGAAAAAATGCAGTGCGCCTGCATGGTCCGCTATGGGTACATTAACGGAGAGCTGTTGGATTAAAAACTCAATGCGCAGCCATGTACGCATCTTCTCATTGAGAGGGTGTTCAAAAAGGACCTGGGTGTGCATTACGGTTTTTCCTGTGAGACAAACTGCAACGCGCATTGCAGATAGAGCGCGTGCAGGCGGGCGACATCCGAGGCGATGGCCTCCGGTGCGCCATTATTATCAATAACATCGTCTGCCACGGCCAGACGCGCTTCGCGCGTTGCCTGGGCAGCAAGAATTTGTTCAACATGCTCACGCGTGACGTCATCGCGCTGCATAGTGCGTCTGAGCTGTGTCTCGGGGGTAACATCCACCACGAGTACGCGGTTGGCTTTTTTATACAGTGAATTTTCCACCAGCAAAGGTACAACCCACAACAGATAAGGGGAGGTTGCTTGCTGAAACTGGCGCTGCGTTTCCTGCTGAATAAGCGGATGGAGCAGGGCATTCAGCCAGCTTTTCTCCTCAGGACTGGAAAAAATGCGTTCGCGTAAAATGCGTCGCTGCAACGATCCGTCGGCAGCTATAACTTCGGTACCAAAATGTTCTTCGATCGTCTTAAGGGCTGGGGTACCGGGTTCAACCACCTGGCGCGCAATAATATCTGCATCAATGACGTTTATTCCGAGGTCTGAGAACGCATTTGCAACGGTACTTTTACCACTGCCAATGCCACCGGTTAAGGCTACCGTATACCTCATAGATGCAGATCCTGGAGTTTAAGTTTGATTATCAAACAGTTAAAAGTTAAGCGTGCGACGGCGAGGTTGCTGCAGGATTAACCTACTATTCGCCAGGTAAATTTATGGGATTGTAGCGTAAAAAAAGAGAATTTCGCAGTCTTGCGCGGCATTGATTAGTGCGTATGATAGCGTCACTGGAGTTGTGAGTTTCGATTTTTCGCCATTAACCCCAGGAATCCGCACATGCGTATCGAAGAAGATCTGAAGTTAGGTTTCAAAGACGTTCTTATCCGCCCTAAGCGTTCTACTCTCAAAAGCCGTTCCGATGTTGAGCTGGAACGTCAATTTACCTTTAAGCACTCAGGTCAGACCTGGTCCGGCGTACCCATTATTGCCGCGAACATGGACACTGTCGGGACGTTTGCCATGGCAACGGCGCTGGCATCCTTCGACATCCTGACTGCGGTACACAAACACTATTCTGTTGAAGACTGGGCTGCTTTCATCGCAGAGAGCTCTGCTGATGTGCTCAAACACGTAATGGTTTCAACCGGCACCTCTGACGCAGATTTCGAAAAAACCAAACAGATTCTGGCGCTCAACCCGGCGCTGAACTTTATCTGCATTGATGTGGCAAATGGCTACTCAGAGCATTTTGTTCAGTTTGTGTCGAAAGCGCGTGAAGCATGGCCGACAAAAACAATTTGTGCGGGCAATGTGGTTACTGGAGAAATGTGTGAAGAGCTGGTACTTTCCGGCGCGGACATTGTTAAAGTCGGCATTGGCCCGGGTTCTGTATGTACCACACGTGTAAAAACCGGCGTTGGCTACCCACAGCTTTCTGCGGTTATTGAATGTGCCGATGCAGCTCACGGTCTGGGCGGCATGATTGTCAGTGATGGCGGCTGCACAATGCCGGGTGACGTGGCAAAAGCGTTCGGCGGTGGCGCGGACTTCGTTATGCTCGGCGGTATGTTGGCCGGTCATGAAGAAAGCGGCGGCAAAATTGTTGAAGAGAACGGTGAGAAATTCATGCTGTTCTACGGCATGAGCTCTGAATCAGCCATGACGCGTCACGTTGGTGGTGTTGCACAATACCGCGCTGCGGAAGGTAAAACAGTTAAGTTGCCTCTGCGTGGCCCGGTTGATAACACTGCACGCGATATCCTTGGCGGCCTGCGTTCTGCCTGTACCTATGTCGGTGCATCTCGCCTGAAAGAACTGACCAAACGTACAACGTTTATTCGTGTACAGGAACAAGAAAACCGCGTTTTCAATAGCCTGTAAGAACAGGTAGTACTATGACATGCCGGATAAGCTGTGCGCCATCCGGCATTTGAATTTATCCCACCCCGCTCATCGCATCTCCTAAATGAAAAATCGGCAAATACATCGCAACGACCAGCGTACCGATTATCAGCCCCGTAATGACCAGTAACGCAGGCTCTAGTAGTGCAGCCAGATTCTCTGCCTGAGACAATGTTTTCTCGCCGTGGTGATGGGCGAGATTACGCAGCATTGTATCCAGCGAGCCGGAAGCCTCACCTGTTCTGACCAACTGTATGCACAATGGGCTGAATTCACCGCAATTTTTTAGCGCTAACCAGACCGGTTTTCCGGCGCTGATGTCGTGATGTACCTGCGCTAAGCGTTGCGACCAGAAAGGGTTGGCCAGCGTTTCAGTGACGCTCTCAAGACCTTGCAGAAAAGGAATACCTGCATTTTGCGTTAACGCCAGAACAGTGAAGATCTGCGTGAGTTTTTGCCCTCTCACCATCGGTCCTATGACCGGGAAGCCGAGCAGCAATTTCTGGCGCAGAGTGAGCCAGTATGGCTGCTGCTTCATCAGGTGATATGCTGCAACCGCTATCAGGCTGAATGCTCCCGCCAGCCATCCCCATTGGCTGCTAAAATGCGCGATGGCAATAATCCACTGAGTGAGTACTGGTAGCGGAGTGTTAAACGTCTGGTAAATAGCGGCAAACTCAGGGAGTACAAACTGCAGCATCGCGAATACCACCATCACAGCCATCGTGATGATGAATATCGGATAGCGTAGGGCTTTTTTAACTTTATCCGCCAGCTGCTGTTGATTCTTCTGCTGGCGGGCGAGTTCAAAGCAGCAGTCGTCCAGCTTACCTGTAAGCTCTCCGGTACGGATCATTGCCTGATAAAGAGGCGGAAAAACGTGTTGCCACTGAGATAGCGATGTGGAGAGAGAAATACCCTGTTCCATATCGTGAGCCAGCGTACGCAGTAGCGCTTGCCATTGGCTGCTGGGATGCTGTTCAGCCAGCAAAGCTAAACTTGCCGAGAGTGTTAGCCCTGCTTTCAGCAACGTCGCCAGTTGACGTATGGTTTCAGCGCTTTTTTCACGGCTCCAGTGTGAGGCTTTGACACGCATACGATTAATGCGCAGCGGCGTAATATGCCGTTGCTCGAGAGCAAGCATCAATGAGGGGCGGGTATCGGCCCAAAGTACGCCTTCCAGTGGATTACCTTCGTTGCTAATACCTTGCCAGCGCCAAAGCAGTTTAGCTGACATGGGGCATGCCCAGTACGCGTACCAACTCTTCAAATGTTGTTAACCCTTGTTCGACGGCCTTGCAACCATTTTCGAAAAGCGTACTCATCCCTAATTGCTGAGCATTCGATTCCACTCCGTCTACGGACGTACCGTTAGCGATGCTCTGGCGCAATGCAGGTGTCACGGGGAGAACTTCAAACAATGCCGTACGGCCATAAAATCCGTGATAGCAATGTTGGCAGCCCGGAGCCTGCCAATGAGGCAGTGGCGTAGGCCAGATCGCTTCCGGGAGCATGATCGGCGTTTCCAGACGTTGTCGGCAATGTGGGCACAATTTTCTCACCAACCGCTGCGCAATAACGAGCGTCAGCGCGGAGGCGATCATCCAGCGTGCAACCCCCATTTGCTGCAAGCGTATTAGTGTTTCTGTGGTGGAATTGGTATGCAGTGTTGATAGAACCAGATGACCGGTTTGTGCGGCTTTAAGGGCTATTTCAGCCGTTTCGCCATCACGGATTTCACCCACCATGATAATGTCGGGATCCTGACGCAGCAGCGCGCGCAATACTCCCTGAAAAGTGAGACCGGCACGTGGATGAATTTGTGTCTGGTTAAGACCTGCGATCGGGATCTCTACTGGATCTTCCACGCTACAGAGGTTAACGTCCGGAGTGTTTCGGGTCTGCAGCGCACTGTACAGCGTGACCGTTTTACCGCTTCCGGTCGGTCCGGTGACCAGAATCAGCCCCTGAGGCTGCTGCAACGCTTGTGAAAATGCTGCCAGCTGCGCGTCCTGCATTCCCAGCGCGGTGATTTCCAGCGCTTGATCGACCTGATGCAGTAGCCGTAGCACCACTTTTTCGCCAAAGCGACAGGGCAGGGTGGCGATGCGAAACGAGACCGGCTCTCCTGAAATCTCAACGGTAAACTGGCCGTCTTGCGCAAGTCGGTGCTCGGCAATATCCAGACTGCCTAAAACTTTTAGTCTGGCAGTGATGGCGATACCCATCTCGGTCGTGACGTCCGGTAAAGCATGCAGTACGCCATCCACACGTAATCTGATTCGATAGTGATTTTCCGCTGGTTCAAAATGAATATCAGAAGCCCGTTGCACCAGAGCGGATTGAAACGTCTGATTCAGCAAATCTGCTGCGCTGGCGCTGCTTTTCGTGACCACTGCCGGGAGCATTTTCTGTGGCGTATGCGTGTGGCCTTCCATTTGTTGACGCGTCCAGCAGACGATGTCGATACGTCGGGTGGTGGCAAAATGCAGTGCGTCCAGCAATTCGTGGGATGGAGCGTCCACGACGGCGATGTGCACCACTTCATTGTCTGCATCCAGTAATATTCCCTGATGACGTTGGCACAGCGCCGTAAGTTGGGTGGTATTCATCTCTTTTCCTTAATTGATATCGAAACGGAAAACGTCTTCACAGGCCTGTTGCAATGCGCTGTCATTCTGGATAACGCAGTTACGGCTCCAGCCGGTAATACCGTTGGCATTGTCCCAACCCGGCGTCATGGTGATGCTTAACCCGTTCAGGCTTTCTTGTCCGCTGAGGCTGACCACTCCTTTTTCAACGCTCATGGCGGAGACATAACGGGTGGTGGCTGGAGAAGGGATGCCATTCGTTCCGGCATCACAGGTTGTTGTTCCGCCATGCTCCAGCGCACAGAGCTCAACCGCCGTGCGATAGGGAACAAAGGTTTGCAGCATGTCTGTTAACGCGGCTTTGCGCAGATAGTTTTGATAAGCCGGAATACCGATGGCGCTAAGGATGGCAATAATGCCAATGACCACCATGAGTTCGATAAGTGTGAAGCCTCGTTGCTTGTCCATCGTTCGCTCCTTGAGTTAGCTGGCGCTACTTTGGCAAACGCTCGGGTTTACGGCGAGAGGCAAAAAACAGAACGGGAAGGCGGGTTCCGAGGATTTTTATGAAATTACAGAGTCAGACAACGTATTTGCGAAGAGGCTCGAAGAAACAGCCGTATGGCGGCGTAAACGCTTATCCGGCCGATAGAAAAACCGGCGTGATGGGCCCGATAAGTGAAAGTACTATCGGGCTAAACCATCAGTAATTAGCGAAAACGCATAGAGAGATCGAGCGCGCGAACATGCTTGGTCAGCGCGCCAACAGAGATGAAATCCACGCCAGTTTCGGCAAATTCGCGCAGAGTTTCATGAGTGACGTTACCCGACACTTCCAGACGCGCCTGGCCGTTGGTGCGTTTTACCGCTTCCCGCATTTGGTCAGTTTCGAAGTTATCGAGCATGATGATGTCGGCCCCTGCTTTCAGCGCGTCGTCCAGTTCATCCAGGCTTTCTACTTCGACTTCAACCGGCACATCCGGGTGCAGCCAGAAGGCTTTTTCAACGGCCTGACGTACCGAACCAGAAGCAATAATGTGGTTTTCTTTAATCAGGAAAGCGTCAGAAAGGCCCAGACGATGATTCGCGCCGCCGCCGCATAATACGGCGTATTTCAGCGCGGTACGCAGCCCCGGCAGAGTTTTACGTGTATCCAGCAGTTGGGTTTTTGTTCCCGCCAGCAGGTCGACATATTTACGCACCTCGCTCGCCACACCCGAAAGCGTCTGTACAAAATTAAGCGCGGTACGTTCGCCAGTTAGCAGCACGCGGGAAGGGCCGTCCAGTTCAAATAGCGGCTGATTGGCCTTAATGCTGTCGCCATCTTCGACATGCCAGGTGATGTTGACATCATCGCCCGCCAGTTGAATAAAGACCTCTTCAACCCAACGTTTTCCACAAAAAACGCCATCTTCGCGGGTGATCACGGTGGCGTGGGAGCGCATCTCCGCGGGTAAAAGCTGTGCGGTGATATCGTTATTGGCATCAACTTCTCCGCCTAAATCTTCACGCAGCGCCTGAGCTACAGCGGCAGGGATATCCAGATTTATGCGTTCCAACAGCGCGTCACGTCGGTAGTCAGGGTTATAGCGGCGAGGCGGCATGATAAAACTCCAAATTGCTAACGAATCATAAGGTGGAAACATGCTACCCTGAACCTGATATGAGCACCACCAATAAGGAGATTCTGCATGTTGTTAGACGAGGGCTGGCTGGCAGAGGCGCGACGCGTTCCCTCTCCTCATTACGATTGCCGCCCGGATGACGAAAACCCTTCTCTGCTGGTGGTGCATAATATCAGCCTGCCGCCCGGCGAGTTTGGCGGCCCGTGGATCGATGCGCTGTTTACGGGCACGATTGATCCCAATGCCCATCCTTATTTTGCCGGGATCGCCCATTTGCGCGTTTCGGCACATTGTTTAATTCGCCGTGACGGTGAAATTGTGCAGTATGTCCCTTTTGATAAACGCGCCTGGCATGCTGGCGTGTCGAACTATCAAGGCCGCGAACGCTGTAATGATTTCTCAATTGGTATTGAGCTGGAAGGGACGGATACGCTGGCCTATACCGATGCGCAGTATCAGCAACTGGCAGCCGTGACGAATGCCCTGATTACGCGTTATCCGGCTATTGCCAACAACATGACAGGACATTGCAATATTGCGCCCGAGCGTAAGACCGATCCCGGGCCCTCTTTTGACTGGGCAAGGTTTCGCGCCCTGGTCACCCCCTCGTCGCACAAGGAGATGACATGACGCTGTTTACAACATTACTGGTGTTGATTGTTGAACGCCTGTTTAAGCTGGGTGAGCACTGGCAGCTTGATCACCGGGTTGAAGCTTTTTTCCGCCGGGTGAAGCATTTTTCGATGATGCGTACGGTAGGCATGGCCCTTATTGCGATGGGGGTGACGTTCCTGCTGCTGCGCGCACTTCAAGGCCTGTTGTTTAACGTGCCTTTGCTGGTGGCGTGGATCTTAATTGGTTTGCTGTGCATCGGCGCTGGCAAGACGCGTCTTCATTATCATGCCTATCTGAACGCGGCTGCTCGCGATGACGCTCACGCCCGTGAAGCGATGGCCAGCGAGCTGACACTGATTCATGGGATTCCGCCTGAGTGTGATGAGCGTGAGTTCTTGCGCGAACTGCAGAACGCGCTGTTATGGAACAACTTTCGCTTTTATCTGGCGCCGTTATTCTGGCTGATTGTCGGTGGCCCGTGGGGACCGGTGACGCTGGTGGGTTATGCCTTTCTACGTGCCTGGCAGTCCTGGCTGGCGCGCTATCAGACGCCGCACCAGCGTTTACAATCAGGTATCGATGCGATCCTGCATGTGCTGGACTGGATCCCGGTGCGCCTGGCGGGTGTCGTCTATGCGCTGCTGGGGCACGGCGAGAAGGCGTTGCCTGCCTGGTTTGCGTCGCTGGCGGATCTGCATACTTCGCAATATCAGGTGCTTACTCGCCTTGCGCAGTTTTCTTTAGCGCGTGAACCACATACCGATAAAGTCGCAACGCCAAAAGCCGCGGTTTCGATGGCGAAGAAGACCTCGTTTGTGGTGGTGGTGGTCATTGCCGTGCTGACCATTTATGGAACATTAATTTAAGCCATTATTAGTGGATGGCGCTGCGCTTATCCGTCGAGGAAAAAAATTGGCCCGGTCGCTTTGTGCTTGCGGGCCAATCTTTCAAAGCGTATCAGCAGGTGGGATGCCAAAATCTGGCATCCCGTTTTCGTTCCAGCGTACCAGCTTCAGACGAGTGTGGCGGTTTGGGTCGTACAGCGGATCGCCCTCGATTTCAGTGTAATTTCTCGCGTGGTACACCAGCACATCTTCTCCTTCCGGCGTTTGCGTAAAGCTGTTGTATCCCGGCCCGTATTGGCGGTTTTCATAGCTGGTGGTAAAGACCGGGCGCGGCGATTTGTGCCAGTTCTGCGGGTTGAGCGGATCGGCATTGAGATCAATCCACAATAACCCCATACAGTAGTTCTCATCGGTGGCGCTGGCGGAATAGCTGATAAACAGCTTGTCGCCGTGAACCATGACGGCCGGCCCTTCGTTGACCCAAAAACCCCGGCATTCCCAGTCATACTCTGGATGACTGAGCATTACCGGCTCGCCTTTAATCGTCCATGGATTTTCCAGTTCGGCGAGATAGATATTGGAGTTTCCGGCGATATCGGGGGATTTCTGCGCCCACAGATACCACTGTTTTCCCTGATGGTTAAAGGTGGTGGCATCGAGCGCGAAGGTATCAAACTGCGTTTTAATCTGCCCTTTCTCTGTCCATTGGCCGGTCAGCGGATCGGCGTCTGCACATTCGAGCGCAAACATACGGTGCTGGAACATCCCCAGCTTGTCGAGCGCCTGTGTGTGGGCGGCGGCAAAATAGATGTACCACTTGCCTGCCAGATGATGGATCTCAGGTGCCCAGATCAGCTGGCTCATGGGGCCGTTTTCTGGTCTGCGCCAGACGACAACCGGGATAGCGGTGCGTAACCCTTCCAGCGAGTCCGCCCGGCGGATCTCCAGACGATCGTATTCGGGCACTGAAGCAATGAAATAGTAGTGGCTACCGTCACGTAAAATAAACGGGTCGGCACGCTGTTCAATAAAGGGGTTTGGCCACTGATTCATTAGGCTTTCCTTACGTTTTCAGTCGTTTTTATATCGTGGTACTCATTCAGTTCACGGTAGTTGGCGCGGCGCTTTTCTAAATCTGTCTGGATTTGTTGCATAAACTCGCGGTCAACTTTCAGCAGACGAACTACGCCTGCGGTAATCAGGTAGCCTACACCCGGTATGATGGTAAACAGCAGCATAATACCGTTAATGGCGGAGTCGCTTTGCGCTTTCACCCCTGCGTCGTAGCCGTACCAGGAGAGCAGGAAACCAACCATCGCTCCGGCAATCGCCAGGCCCAGTTTCAGGAAGAACAGGTTGCCGGAGAAGCTGATTCCGGTGATACGTTTACCGGTTTTCCACTCGCCGTAGTCATCGACATCTGCCATCAGCGACCAGTGCAGTGGGGATGGGATCTGATGCAGAATGTTGAGCAGGAAGTAAAGCACCATAATCATCATGGTGGCTTTAGGATCGAAGAAGTAAAACGCGCCGGAGAAAATCGCCAGGATGATATTGGTCCAGAAGAAGACTTTCAGTTTGCACCAGCGATCGGTTAACACCTTCGCCAGCATGCTGCCGATCATCATGCCCACAACGCCAAGGCTGATAAACAGCGTTGCGAACTGCGTGCTTTGCTGCATAACCCAGGTTACGTAGTACATGGTGGCGGCCATGCGAATAAAGCCCGGACAGACGTTGCACAGGGTTAACAGCAGGATTTTTACCCACTGATCGTTCTTCCATACGTCTTTCAGGTCGGCTTTTAAATCGTCGTTAGTCGGGACGGCAGGACGTACGCGCTCACGGACGGTTGCAAAGCAAAACAGGAACATACACATGCCGATGAAGGCCAGCACTGCCATCGCCATCTGATAGCCTTTAGCTTTATCTTCCCCGCCAAACCAGTCCGCCATTGGCAGCAAGGTGAGGGAGAGCAGCAGGGTTGCAATTCCTACCAACACAAAGCGATATGACTGGCAGGCGACACGTTCCTTTGGATCGTTAGTGATGACGCTGCCGAGCGAGCAGTAAGGGATGTTGATCGCCGTATAGGTGATAGAGAGCAGGAAGTAGGTGACGAACGCATAGATTACTTTGCTGTTATATGTCCACTCAGGGGTGGTAAACATGAGTACGCTAAATAATGCGTATGGGAAAGCCATCCACAAAAGCCATGGACGAAATCGACCATATTTGCTGCGGGTGCGGTCGGCCATCGCGCCCATAATAGGGTCGGTAACGGCATCTATAACGCGTACTGAGAGCAGTAACACGCCGACCAGGGCCGGTGCCAGGCCAAAAATATCGGTGTAAAAATAGTTAACAAACAACATGATGGCGCCAAAGATGATGTTGCATCCGGCGTCGCCCATTCCATAGCCGATCTTTTCTTTCACCGTGAGCTTACTGGTTTCCATCAACTGCACTCCATTAATAAGATATGGAGATAATTATTGTCTGGCAGAGGTGTTTTTGCGTTGCAGGATAACGCCAGTGATATGGACGAAACAGTCGTGAGTGGGAAAGTGTGAGGCAGGTAACAACCCCCACCTGATGCAGGTGGGGGAGGGAGAATTAATGTGCTTTAGCTACTTTGGCGGTTTTCTGTTTGCACAAATAGCCGATGCCAAGAATGGCAATCCATACCGGGATTAAGTACACCGAAATCGCCATGCCCGGCGTCATCAGCATAATCACCAGCACTGCAGCCATGAAAATCAGACATACCCAGTTACCAAGCGGATAGAGCAACGCCGGGAAACGGGTGGTAACGCCTTGCTGCTGTTTGGCTTTGCGGAACTTCATGTGCGCCAGGCTAATCATTGCCCAGTTGATCACCAGTGCGGAAACCACTAGCGCCATCAGCAGGCCAAAGGCGGATTCCGGTGCCAGATAGTTGATCAGCACACACAGAGCCGTAACCAGCGCGGAGACCAGAATGGTGTTCACCGGTACGCCGCGTTTGTCGACGTTCATCAGCGCTTTTGGCGCGTTGCCCTGCTGTGCCAGACCGAACAGCATACGGCTGTTGCAGTATACGCAGCTGTTATACACAGAAAGGGCAGCGGTCAGCACTACGATGTTCAGTGCATTGGCAACAAAGGTGTCGCCCAGCTCGTGGAAAATAAGGACAAACGGGCTGGTATCAGCCGTGACGCGCGTCCACGGCATCAGGGAAAGCAGAACAGCCAGCGAACCTACATAGAAAATCAGGATACGGTAGATAACCTGGTTGGTTGCTTTGGGAATGCTTTGCTCCGGGTTATCGGCTTCTGCTGCGGTGATCCCGACCAGCTCCAGCCCACCAAAAGAGAACATAATAATAGCCATCATCATCACCAGACCGGTGAAGCCGTGCGGCAGGAAGCCCCCCTGGCTCCACAGGTTACTGACGCTGGCCTGCGGGCCGCCGTTGCCGCTAAACAGCAACCAGCCGCCGAACAGAATCATCGCAACCACGGCAATGACTTTAATAATGGCGAACCAGAACTCCATTTCCCCAAACACTTTCACGTTGGTCAGGTTGATGGCGTTGATCAGCACGAAGAAGGCTGCAGCAGAAACCCAGGTGGGGATCTCCGGATACCAGAACTGGATGTATTTACCTACGGCAGTCAGTTCAGCCATGGCAACCAGGACGTACAGTACCCAATAGTTCCAGCCAGAAGAGAAGCCCGCAAAACCGCCCCAGTATTTATAAGCAAAGTGGCTAAAGGAGCCTGCAACCGGCTCTTCAACCACCATTTCACCTAACTGACGCATAATCAAAAAGGCGATAAAGCCGGCAATTGCGTAACCCAGAATAATACCCGGTCCTGCAGACTGGATAACGGATGCGCTACCGAGGAATAACCCGGTACCAATCGCGCCACCCAGCGCGATTAGCTGTATATGGCGGTTCTTAAGACCGCGCTTGAGCTGATCGCCATGCTGTTGACTTTCCATCATTAAACCTCGTGTGTGGTTTTACTCTTCATATTTCGAGTACTTATTTTTTGAACTACGCAGCAATGCGTGTGTAAGTTTGCAATTCCGTTTGTTGTATTTATTTGTTTACAGATGCTTTATATAAAATGTTGCCTCAGTGCTTTTGTCTTGATCAGAATAATGATATGCGAGCGCGAATGCACCTGCTTTATGCGGGCAAGATGACGAGTTGAATAAAAAGAAACCATTTGTAAATGCGAGTTTATCTACCACAAAATTTCCATTTTGAATTTTTATTCACTAATTGTGGCTAATGTGTCGATAAATAATCAGGTGAATCGGTTCAGATGAGATATTTTTTCGTTTCAATTCCGTTAAAACTACCCCGTGGTGGGTAAATTTAACATTTGTGCATAGTTACATGTTTGAAACGTTATTTCTGTAATGTTGTTAAAATATGCCCCCTTTACTGATTTCAATCAAAACCTGTATGGACAGAAGGTGAATACTTTGTTACTTTAGCGTCAAGAACATGAAATTGGTAAGACCAATTGACTCCGGGCAAATGGCTTAAGACAGGAAATCATGGCCTACAGCAAAATCCGCCAACCAAAACTCTCCGATGTGATTGAGCAGCAGCTGGAGTTTTTAATTCTTGAGGGGACACTTCGCCCCGGAGAAAAACTCCCACCGGAACGCGAGCTGGCAAAACAGTTCGACGTCTCCCGCCCCTCCTTACGCGAGGCGATCCAACGCCTTGAAGCGAAGGGGTTACTGCTTCGTCGTCAGGGCGGTGGCACTTTTGTTCAGAGCAGCCTGTGGCAGAGCTTTAGCGACCCACTGGTAGAGCTGCTCTCCGACCATCCTGAATCCCAGTTTGACCTGCTTGAGACGCGCCATGCGCTGGAAGGTATTGCAGCCTATTACGCTGCACTGCGCAGCACGGATGAAGACAAAACGCGTATCCGTGAACTCCACCATGCGATCGAGCTTGCTCAACAGTCCGGCGATCTTGACGGCGAATCTGACGCGGTACTCCAGTATCAAATTGCTGTCACCGAAGCGGCACATAATGTGGTGCTGCTCCATTTGCTAAGGTGTATGGAGCCGATGCTGGCCCAGAACGTTCGGCAAAACTTCGAATTGCTGTATGCGCGTCGCGAGATGCTGCCGCTGGTGAGCAGTCACCGTACCCGCATCTTTGAAGCAATTATCGCCGGGAAGCCTGAAGAAGCGCGTGAAGCGTCTCACCGTCACCTGGCGTTTATCGAAGAGATTCTGCTGGACAGGAGCCGTGAGGAAAGCCGTCGTGAACGCGCCTTACGCCGTCTGGAGCAACGAAAGAATTAGTGATTTTTCTGGCAGAACGTTAACCAGAAGATGTTGTAAATCAAGCGCTATCGAAAGGCGCGGCAACTAAACGCAGAACCTGTCTTATTACGCTCTCTGGTGAGAACGTAATGGGACAGGTTCCAGATAACTCAACGTATTAGATAGATAAGGAATACCCCCATGTCAGAACGTTTCCCAAATGACGTGGATCCGATCGAAACTCGCGACTGGCTACAGGCGATCGAATCGGTCATCCGTGAAGAAGGTGTTGAGCGTGCTCAGTATCTGATCGACCAACTGCTTTCAGAAGCTCGCAAAGGCGGCGTGAAAGTAGCGGCAGGTGCTGGGGCCAGCAATTATGTAAACACTATTGCCGTTGAAGATGAACCGGAATACCCGGGCAATCTGGAGCTGGAGCGTCGTATTCGTTCTGCTATCCGCTGGAACGCCATCATGACCGTACTGCGCGCGTCTAAAAAGGACCTCGAGCTGGGTGGCCACATGGCATCCTTCCAGTCCTCCGCAACGGTGTATGATGTTTGCTTCAACCACTTCTTCCGTGCACGCAACGAACAGGATGGCGGCGATCTGGTTTACTTCCAGGGCCACATCTCTCCGGGCATCTACGCTCGCGCATTCCTGGAAGGTCGTCTGACTGAAGAGCAGATGAACAACTTCCGTCAGGAAGTACATGGCAACGGCCTGTCTTCCTACCCGCACCCGAAACTGATGCCGGAATTCTGGCAGTTCCCGACCGTATCTATGGGTCTGGGCCCAATCGGTGCAATCTACCAGGCTAAATTCCTGAAATATCTGGAACACCGTGGCCTGAAAGATACCTCTAAACAAACCGTTTACGCTTTCCTGGGCGACGGCGAAATGGATGAGCCAGAATCTAAGGGTGCAATCACCATCGCGACCCGTGAGAAACTGGACAACCTGGTCTTTGTTATCAACTGTAACCTGCAGCGTCTTGACGGTCCGGTCACCGGTAACGGCAAGATTGTTAACGAACTGGAAGGCATCTTCGCGGGCGCTGGCTGGAACGTTATCAAAGTCATGTGGGGCGGTCGTTGGGATGAGCTGCTGCGTAAAGATACCAGCGGTAAACTGATCCAACTGATGAACGAAACCGTTGACGGCGACTACCAGACCTTTAAATCCAAAGATGGCGCATACGTACGTGAGCACTTCTTCGGTAAATACCCGGAAACCGCAGCCCTGGTTGCTGACTGGACTGACGAGCAGATTTGGGCTCTGAACCGTGGTGGTCACGATCCGAAGAAAGTCTACGCTGCACTGAAGAAAGCGCAGGAAACCAAAGGCAAAGCAACTGTAATCCTGGCCCATACCATCAAAGGTTACGGCATGGGTGACACCGCCGAAGGTAAAAACATCGCTCACCAGGTTAAGAAAATGAACATGGACGGCGTGCGTTATATCCGCGACCGTTTCAACGTTCCTGTGACCGATGAGCAGGTTGAAAACCTGTCTTACATCACCTTCCCGGAAGGTTCTGAAGAGCACACTTATCTGCACGCTCAGCGTCAGAAACTGCACGGCTATCTGCCTGCTCGTCAGCCGAACTTCACCGAGAAGCTGGAACTGCCTGCTCTGGAAGACTTCGGTGCGCTGCTGGAAGAGCAGAACAAAGAAATCTCCACCACTATCGCTTTCGTTCGTGCCCTGAACGTGATGCTGAAGAACAAGTCGATCAAAGATCGTCTGGTTCCGATCATCGCTGATGAAGCGCGTACTTTCGGTATGGAAGGTCTGTTCCGTCAGATCGGTATCTACAGCCCGAACGGTCAGCAGTACACCCCGCAGGACCGTGAGCAGGTTGCTTACTATAAAGAAGACGAGAAAGGTCAGATCCTGCAGGAAGGCATCAACGAACTGGGTGCTGGCGCATCCTGGCTGGCTGCTGCGACCTCTTACAGCACCAACGATCTGCCGATGATTCCGTTCTACATCTACTACTCCATGTTCGGGTTCCAGCGTATCGGTGACCTGTGCTGGCAGGCAGGCGACCAACAGGCTCGCGGCTTCCTGGTAGGGGGAACTTCTGGTCGTACGACGCTGAACGGCGAAGGTCTGCAGCACGAAGATGGTCACAGCCATATTCAGTCTCTGACTATCCCGAACTGTATCTCTTACGATCCGTCTTACGCGTACGAAGTTGCGGTCATCATGCACGATGGTCTGGAGCGTATGTACGGTGAGAAACAAGAGAACGTTTACTACTACATCACCACGCTGAACGAAAACTACCACATGCCGGCAATGCCAGCAGGTGCCGAGGAAGGTATCCGTAAAGGTATCTACAAACTCGAAACCCTCGAAGGTAAGAAAGGTAAAGTTCAGCTGCTGGGCTCCGGTTCTATCCTGCGTCACGTGCGTGAAGCAGCACAGATCCTGGCGAACGACTATGGTGTAGGTTCTGACGTTTACAGCGTAACCTCCTTCACTGAACTGGCGCGCGATGGCCAGGATTGTGAACGCTGGAACATGCTGCACCCGATGGAAACTCCGCGCGTTCCGTACATCGCTCAGGTGATGAACGACGCTCCGGCAGTGGCATCTACTGACTATATGAAACTGTTTGCCGAACAGGTTCGTACTTATGTACCGGCTGATGATTATCGCGTACTGGGTACTGACGGCTTCGGTCGCTCTGACAGCCGTGAAAACCTGCGTCACCACTTTGAAGTTGATGCTTCTTATGTGGTTGTAGCGGCCCTGGGCGAACTGGCTAAACGTGGCGAAATCGATAAGAAAGTGGTTGCTGACGCAATCATCAAATTCAACATCGATGCAGATAAAGTTAACCCGCGTCTGGCGTAAGAGGTAAAAGAATAATGGCTATCGAAATCAATGTACCGGACATCGGGGCTGATGAAGTTGAAATCACCGAGATCCTGGTCAAAGTGGGCGACAAAGTTGAAGCTGAACAGTCGCTGATCACCGTAGAAGGCGACAAAGCCTCTATGGAAGTTCCGTCTCCTCAGGCAGGTATCGTTAAAGAGATCAAAGTCTCTGTTGGCGACAAAACTGAGACCGGCAAACTGATCATGATTTTCGATTCCGCCGATGGTGCAGCAGCCGCTGCACCTGCTCCGGCAGAAGAGAAGAAAGAAGCAGCTCCGGCAGCAGCACCTGCTGCGGCAGCGGCGAAAGAAGTACACGTACCGGACATCGGCGGTGACGAAGTCGAAGTTACCGAGGTTATGGTTAAAGTGGGCGACACCGTTGCGGCTGAACAGTCTCTGATCACCGTTGAAGGCGATAAAGCGTCGATGGAAGTTCCGGCGCCGTTCGCGGGCACCGTTAAAGAGATCAAAATCAACACGGGCGACAAAGTGTCTACCGGTTCTCTGATTATGGTCTTCGAAGTTGCAGGCGCAGCGCCTGCTGCAGCACCGGCTCAGGCGGCAGCTCCAGCAGCAGCGGCGGCTCCGGCAGCTTCTGGCTCGAAAGAGGTTAACGTTCCGGATATCGGCGGTGACGAAGTTGAAGTCACTGAAGTGATGGTTAAAGTGGGCGATAAAATTGCCGCTGAGCAGTCACTGATTACCGTTGAAGGCGATAAAGCGTCGATGGAAGTTCCGGCACCGTTCGCGGGCACCGTGAAGGAAATCAAAATCAGCACCGGTGACAAAGTCAAAACCGGTTCTCTGATTATGATCTTCGAAGTTGAAGGCGCAGCTCCAGCTGCCGCGGCTGCTCCAGCCTCTGCAGCTGCACCGGCTCAGGCTGCTAAACCAGCCGCAGCTCCGGCCGCGAAAGCGGAAGGTAAATCTGAGTTCGCTGAGAACGACGCTTACGTTCATGCAACACCGCTGATTCGTCGCCTGGCGCGCGAGTTCGGTGTAAACCTGGCGAAAGTGAAAGGTTCTGGCCGTAAAGGTCGTATCCTGCGTGAAGACGTTCAGGCTTACGTGAAAGACGCTATCAAGCGTGCTGAAGCTGCTCCGGCAGCAGCAGGCGGCGGTATTCCGGGCATGCTGCCTTGGCCGAAAGTGGACTTCAGCAAGTTTGGTGAAATCGAAGAAGTGGAACTGGGCCGTATCCAGAAAATCTCTGGTGCTAACCTGAGCCGTAACTGGGTGATGATCCCGCACGTTACTCACTTCGACAAGACCGATATCACCGATCTGGAAGCGTTCCGTAAACAGCAGAACGCCGAAGCTGAAAAACGTAAACTGGATGTGAAATTCACGCCAGTGGTCTTCATCATGAAAGCCGTTGCCGCCGCTCTGGAACAGATGCCGCGCTTCAACAGCTCTCTGTCTGAAGACGGTCAGCGTCTGACCCTGAAAAAATACATCAACATCGGTGTCGCGGTAGATACGCCGAATGGTCTGGTTGTTCCGGTCTTCAAAGACGTGAACAAGAAGAGCATTACCGAGCTGTCTCGTGAACTGACCACCATCTCCAAGAAAGCGCGTGATGGCAAGCTGACCGCTGGCGAAATGCAGGGCGGTTGCTTCACCATCTCCAGCATCGGTGGCCTGGGTACGACCCACTTCGCGCCGATTGTGAACGCGCCGGAAGTGGCTATCCTCGGTGTCTCCAAGTCCTCTATGGAGCCAGTGTGGAACGGTAAAGAGTTTATGCCGCGTCTGATGATGCCGATTTCGCTCTCCTTCGACCACCGCGTAATCGACGGTGCTGATGGTGCGCGCTTTATCACCATCATCAACAACATGCTGTCTGACATTCGCCGCTTGGTGATGTAAGCGAAAAAGCCGGCCCGACGGCCGGCTTTTTTCTGGTAATCTCATGAAGTCAGTGAGGTTATTGTGCGAAAGACAAATCGGTTGCCGTTTGTTGTTTCAAAATTGTTAACAATTTTGTAAAATACGGGCGGATAGAACGACCCGGTGGACGACGGGTATAAATTAAGAGGTCATGATGAGCACTGAAATCAAAACTCAGGTCGTGGTACTTGGGGCAGGCCCTGCAGGTTACTCTGCTGCCTTCCGTTGCGCAGATTTAGGTCTGGAGACCGTCATCGTAGAACGTTACAGCACCCTCGGTGGTGTTTGTCTGAACGTCGGCTGTATCCCTTCTAAAGCGCTGCTGCACGTAGCAAAAGTTATCGAAGAAGCCAAAGCGCTGGCTGAACACGGTATCGTTTTTGGCGAGCCGAAAACCGATATCGACAAGATTCGTACCTGGAAAGAAAAAGTTATCACTCAACTGACCGGCGGTCTGGCGGGTATGGCCAAAGGCCGTAAAGTGAAAGTGGTTAACGGTCTGGGTAAATTTACCGGGGCAAACACCCTGGAAGTTGAAGGTGAAAACGGCAAAACCGTGATCAACTTTGACAACGCGATCATCGCGGCGGGTTCCCGTCCGATCGAACTGCCATTCATTCCGCATGAAGATCCGCGCGTGTGGGATTCCACCGATGCACTGGAACTGAAAACTGTTCCTAAGCGCCTGCTGGTAATGGGCGGCGGTATTATCGGTCTGGAAATGGGTACCGTTTACCATGCGCTGGGTTCAGAGATCGACGTGGTTGAAATGTTCGACCAGGTTATCCCGGCTGCCGATAAAGACGTGGTTAAAGTCTTTACCAAACGCATCAGCAAGAAATTCAACCTGATGCTGGAAACCAAAGTAACCGCCGTTGAAGCGAAAGAAGACGGTATCTACGTTTCCATGGAAGGCAAAAAAGCGCCTGCTGAAGCTCAGCGTTACGATGCGGTGCTGGTGGCTATCGGTCGTGTACCGAACGGCAAAAACCTCGACGCGGGCAAAGCTGGCGTTGAAGTTGATGACCGTGGCTTCATCCGCGTTGACAAACAGCTGCGTACCAACGTGCCGCACATCTTTGCTATCGGCGATATCGTCGGTCAGCCGATGCTTGCGCACAAAGGTGTTCACGAAGGTCACGTTGCCGCTGAAGTTATCGCCGGTAAGAAACACTACTTCGATCCGAAAGTTATCCCATCCATCGCATACACTGAACCAGAAGTTGCATGGGTTGGCCTGACTGAGAAAGAAGCGAAAGAGAAAGGCATCAGCTACGAAACCGCCACCTTCCCGTGGGCTGCTTCTGGTCGTGCTATCGCTTCCGACTGCGCAGACGGTATGACTAAACTGATTTTCGACAAAGAATCTCACCGTGTTATCGGTGGTGCGATTGTCGGTACCAACGGCGGCGAGCTGCTGGGTGAAATCGGTCTGGCGATCGAAATGGGTTGTGATGCTGAAGACATCGCGCTGACCATCCACGCGCACCCGACTCTGCACGAGTCTGTGGGCCTGGCGGCAGAAGTGTTCGAAGGTAGCATCACCGACCTGCCAAACCCGAAAGCGAAGAAAAAGTAATCTTCCCGCTTTTGTGAAAACGCCTCTTCGGAGGCGTTTTTTTTGCCTGAAAGCTACCAGTTCTGGTAACGTTGCCGCACTGCGCCAGGGCACGTCCGGTATCAAGCTGCAAACCTGCAGCGCGCAGGGCGATCGCGCAAAATACCAGACCCGCGTCGTGTCTAATGCCAACAAAGTGAACCTGAAGTTCGAAGAAGCGAAACCGGTTCTGGAAGCGCAGCTGGCGAAATCCGTCGCTAACATCCTGTAATCTCTCGTGAGTTGGCCGGAGGGGCTTCGCTTCCCCGGTCAACTCACTATTTGACTGGCATTCAGGGCGCTACGGGCTGCCAGTTTTTATCCAGATGATATGCGGTTAACGCCTGGGCTTTCTGTTGTGAATCAACGCCGAGATCGGCCTGGTAGACTTTATCATCACCGTTAATCATAAAACTCATAACACCAGTGTGATCGTAGCTGACGGGCCAGGCAACCATCGCAAAGCCGCTGGTTTTATCGGGAAGGATACGGAAACGATAGCCGTGATAGCCCGTGCCAGGCTCCTGCGGACTAAAGGCCGGGCCAAGCGGGCTTGGCGCTTCGCCGGGCGAAACAGGCCAGTACAGACCATCTTTTTTCCCTTCAGAACTGACAATCTTTTGCGCGTATTTTTGGTTCATCGCAAAGTAGCTTTGCTGAGCATCAACATAGGCGTGTAATGCTTCAATAGCGGCAAGTTCGTTGCGCCCAATCTCACGGGTCAGGATCTCTTCGGCCGCTTCCTTGATATCAAATTGCCAGCCGGAAGCGGTTTTAACAACCGGGATCGGCAGTTGCCAGTCGCTGTCCCCGACCACCAGGTGCGCGCTATTGCCGTCGATGACAGTATTATGGCGGACCTTCCAGTCGCGCAGGAAGCGATCAACCGCATCAGGATCGACGCCTTCCGGTGGCAGAAACTCGCGCCAGTTTTCCCCGAGCAGGTTGTTCATCGCGCTTTCATTCTGCTCGCTTATCGCGGTTGCCAGGGCATCGGTCGCCTGGTCTGGTGTGCTGAAGGATTGCTGTGCCATCGCGGTGGTCGAAACCATGAATAACACCATTCCACTGAGTAGTTTATTTTTCATGTCGCTTCCCTTAACGATGACGGAATTCACGGTGTTCAGCACGGTCGCCGGATAGCTGGCGAGATGGCTGGTTGCGGGCGACCTGCCTGCTTTGAGCCCCTCGCTGCTGCTGCGCCTGCCAACTGGCGGAGCGACTGTCGTTGCCGCTCAGCGCATTGGCCCGCGGCTGGCTGGTACGCTGTTGAAGATTGCGCTGCTGCACGTTGCGTTGCTGCGCTGGTTGCGTGACCCGTTTCTCTTGTCGCTGAGTGGCGGCCTGGCGATGTTCATGTTGCTGAGCGTTTGCCCGTTTTGCCGTTTGCGGTTTGCGGTTTGCTATCGTAACCACGGTAATTATTACGCTGGGAAATTTGCTTTAGCTGTTGGCTGGATGCCTGACGCTGGGCGTCTTTCGTTCCCGTACGCGCCGTCTGGGGGAAGGTTTTCCCCGTTGATTTTTCCATCTGACTCAACGCTGCCTGACGCTGGCTATCACGGTTGACCGGTCTTTGCTGGGTTGAGCTTAGGCCCGTAGCCGTGTTAGTGGAGTGGAAACGGTTATTGAGCTGGCTATTAGGGTACGGCACCCCTTCGCGATAGGTCGGGTTGTGCTGCCAGGTACGGTTGGCATCCGTCAGACGCTGTCCACTGATTTTATTGAAGTTATCAACGTTGATATTGATGTTGTTATCACCGTTGCGGTTATAGCCGCCATGGTTATCCCAGTCATCGTTATGATGGTGATCCCAGTCATCGTCGTCATCCCAGTCGATATTGCTGAAAATGGCATAAGTTGTGGCGACGCCGAGGCTGAAGCCTAAACCGTTAACGAAGCTGTTGCCAAACTGCTCGCCGGGCGTTGGCGGTAGATAGGTTGGCGGATAGGCGGTGTTCGGCCAGGTACCGTAAACCGTATTTGGGTTATAGGTGGGAACGTAAACTACCTGCGGGTCGGCGGATTCAATTTTGATTACCGTTGGGCTTGCTGAGGCGGCGGTCGTGGCTGTTGTGGTCGTTGACTCGCTGGTGACGGTTTTAGCCGGTGCAGCTTTGACCACGGTAGTAACGGTCTGCTGCGGTGTAGATTGCAACGCTCCGGTCTGTTGCGCCAGCGCACGCAGGCGTTGAACGGAATCCATAACCTCTTTCGGCTGCGCAAGGAATGCATCGCCCAGGCTCTGTACCCACGGCGGATTTTCACCCATCAGCGACATCAGCTGTGGAAACGCCACCAGCGATTTCACGCTGGGATCCCAGGGTTGGCTGGCAACGGCCTGAATGGCGGCATCACCCTGCATTTTTGGATTGTCTTTTGACCACTGCGCGGCCTGGATGACGTTGGCCGGGTAGGTTGAGGCCATCAAAATTTGCGACAGCAGTGAATCCGGATAGAGCGCGATAGGCGCAACCCACTGATCGATTTGTGCCGATGTGTACGTAGGGGCTGCGGTGGGCGCTGGTTGGTCGGCCGGGGCAGGGGCCGCTACGGGAGCTGGAGCCGGTGCGGACGGTTGCTGTGCGACGGGGGCTGGAGCTACTGGCTCCGTTGCGCGACTTTTAACGAACATCACGCCAGAGGCGGCAAACAGCCCGGCACTGCACAGAAGGACAAGCAGATGTGGCTTAAAGGGCAACTTCATAAAATGACTCCAACGAGACAAGCGCTGTGCCGTGAGGCGTTCTGTTGCCGCGAGTATTATTCACCCGTGTTAGATAGTTTTGACTTTTATTGGGGATTCACCCAGCAGGTCCGGAAAAAGAGTGTGAAGATTTATTACACAATTATATCTGATGGCTGAAAAATCGCTGGAATATTCAGCATGTCGCGCTTGAAAATCCACCGTTTCACATCGTTTTTAGGGAGCCTAAATTACGCCCCGCCTTGTCGCTACACCATTCTTAACGATTCAGCCAATTTTTTATGTTGCTTTTTTGTAAACGGATTAACACTTAATGAAAATCCTGTTATTGTGCCTTACGCGGTACCGGGCATTTACCCTACTAACTACTGTCTCACAGGAGCGTGAAGAGAATCGCCCATCTACAAAAGCGCCGCATTATGACAATGAGAGCGAGGAGATATCGTCGTGCTAGAAGAATACCGTAAGCACGTAGCTGAGCGTGCTGCCCAGGGGATTGTGCCAAAACCGTTAGACGCAACCCAAATGGCCGCACTTGTCGAGCTGCTGAAGACCCCGCCTGTGGGCGAAGAAGAATTCCTGTTAGACCTGTTGATCAACCGCGTTCCTCCTGGCGTAGATGAAGCCGCTTATGTTAAAGCGGGTTTTCTCGCTGCCGTCGCGAAAGGCGACACCACCTCCCCGCTGGTGACTCCAGAAAAAGCCATTGAACTGCTGGGCACCATGCAGGGTGGTTACAACATTCATCCGCTGATCGACGCGCTTGACGACGCAAAACTGGCGCCGATCGCCGCCAAAGCGCTCTCTTCAACGCTGCTGATGTTCGATAACTTCTACGATGTAGAAGAAAAAGCCAAAGCGGGCAACGAATATGCGAAGCAGGTAATGCAGTCCTGGGCCGATGCCGAATGGTTCCTGAACCGTCCTGCTCTGGCTGAAAAAATCACCGTTACCGTGTTTAAAGTGACGGGTGAAACCAACACCGATGACCTCTCTCCGGCACCGGACGCATGGTCTCGCCCGGATATCCCTCTGCACGCGCTGGCGATGCTGAAAAACGCCCGTGAAGGTATTGAACCGGACCAGCCGGGCGCGGTAGGCCCGATCAAACAGATTGAAGAACTGCAGAAAAAAGGCTACCCGCTGGCTTATGTGGGTGACGTTGTTGGTACCGGCTCTTCGCGTAAATCTGCAACCAACTCCGTACTGTGGTTCATGGGCGATGATATCCCTCATGTACCGAACAAGCGCGGCGGCGGTCTGTGTCTCGGCGGCAAAATTGCACCGATCTTCTTCAATACCATGGAAGATGCGGGCGCACTGCCAATCGAAGTGGACGTTTCGAACATGAACATGGGCGACGTGATTGACGTTTACCCGTTCAAAGGAGAAGTGCGTAACCACGAAACCGGCGAATTGCTGGCAAGCTTTGAGCTGAAAACTGATGTGCTGATCGACGAAGTGCGCGCTGGTGGCCGTATTCCGCTGATCATCGGTCGTGGCCTGACCACCAAAGCGCGCGAAGCGCTGGGACTGCCGCACAGCGACGTATTCCGTCAGGCGAAAGACGTGGCGGAAAGCAGCCGCGGCTTCTCTCTGGCGCAGAAAATGGTGGGCCGCGCCTGCGGTGTGAAAGGTATCCGTCCGGGCGCGTACTGCGAACCGAAGATGACCTCCGTGGGTTCTCAGGATACCACCGGCCCGATGACCCGTGATGAACTGAAAGACCTGGCGTGCCTGGGCTTCTCTGCTGACCTGGTGATGCAGTCCTTCTGTCACACTGCCGCGTATCCGAAGCCGGTTGACGTGACCACGCACCACACTCTGCCGGACTTCATCATGAACCGTGGCGGCGTGTCGCTGCGTCCGGGCGATGGCGTAATCCACTCCTGGCTGAACCGCATGCTGTTGCCGGATACCGTCGGCACCGGCGGTGACTCCCATACTCGTTTCCCGATTGGCATCTCCTTCCCGGCGGGTTCTGGCCTGGTGGCGTTTGCTGCTGCGACCGGCGTGATGCCGCTGGATATGCCGGAATCCGTTCTGGTGCGTTTCAAAGGCAAAATGCAGCCGGGGATTACCCTGCGCGATCTGGTACACGCCATTCCGCTGTACGCGATCAAACAGGGTCTGCTAACCGTTGAGAAGAAAGGTAAGAAAAACATCTTCTCTGGCCGCATCCTCGAAATCGAAGGTCTGCCGGATCTGAAAGTGGAGCAGGCGTTCGAACTGACCGATGCCTCCGCTGAACGTTCCGCTGCTGGTTGTACCATCAAACTGAACAAAGAGCCGATCGTTGAGTATCTGAACTCTAACATCGTTCTGCTGAAGTGGATGATCGCTGAAGGTTACGGCGATCGCCGTACGCTGGAGCGCCGTGTGCAGGGGATGGAAAAATGGCTGGCGGATCCGCAATTGCTGGAAGCCGACTCTGACGCAGAATACGCGGCAGTGATCGACATCGATCTGGCGGATATCAAAGAGCCAATCCTGTGTGCACCGAACGATCCGGACGACGCGCGTCTGCTGTCTGACGTGCAGGGCGAGAAGATCGATGAAGTCTTCATTGGCTCCTGCATGACTAACATCGGCCACTTCCGTGCAGCGGGTAAACTGCTGGATGCACACAAAGGCCAGTTGCCGACGCGTCTGTGGGTGGCTCCGCCAACCCGTATGGATGCGGCGCAGCTGACCGAAGAAGGCTACTACAGCGTGTTTGGTAAGAGCGGTGCGCGTATTGAGATCCCAGGCTGTTCGCTGTGCATGGGTAACCAGGCGCGTGTGGCTGACGGCGCAACGGTGGTTTCGACCTCTACCCGTAACTTCCCGAACCGTTTAGGTACCGGGGCGAACGTCTACCTGGCTTCTGCGGAGCTGGCGGCGGTTGCGGCGCTGATTGGCAAACTGCCGACGGCGGAAGAATATCAGGCCTATGTGGCGCAGGTTGATAAGACGGCGGTGGATACTTACCGTTATCTGAACTTCGACCAGCTGTCTCAGTATACTGAGAAAGCCGATGGTGTGATTTTCCAGACCGCGGTGTAATACGCAAACGCGATTTGTGTAAAAACGCATCAATGCCCGGAGAAGTCTGCTTCTCCGGGCATTTTTATTTCTATTCCTTATACCCGCTACGCTTTTTTTCTGCCGCGCTGCTGCGATAATTACAGCAAGGCGCAATGCGGTATTGGCGCATTGCCGGGAGCAGAGGAAGACATTATGGATTACGAATTTCTGCGCGATATTACCGGAGTGGTAAAAGTGCGTATGTCCATGGGCCACGAGGTGGTGGGGCACTGGTTTAACGAAGAAGTGAAAGAGAACCTGGCCTTACTTGATGAAGTGGAACAGGCGGCGCATGCGGTGAAGGGCAGTGAGCGCTCCTGGCAGCGAGCAGGGCATGAATACACGCTCTGGCTGGATGGTGAAGAGGTGATGGTGCGCGCCAATCAGCTGGAATTCTCCGGAGATGAAATGGAAGAGGGGATGAGCTACTACGACGAAGAGAGCTTTTCACTTTGCGGCGTAGAGGACTTTCTTCAGGTCGTGGCGGCGTACCGCGAGTTTGTACAACAACGCTAATCAACGCGGAGCCACTCGGCTCCGCATTACTATCGGGTGAGCGCTGTGCGCACCCGATAGCCGAGCACTTTTTCGCAGGCCCGTTATCGGGTGTATTCACTGGTAAAAGTAAGGTGAAATAACCTTGCGGTCATCTTTTGGTTCAGAAAAACGCAGGCACCTGACGACTGGAGTATAGGCTGGCAGCGCGACTGTTCGGCCTGGGGATACACGCAGGTGATAGTGGCGAGTTGCGCGAGAGGGACGGTCATCGCTCCTTGTTCGCTGTCCATACGCCATACCGCGAGCCACGCCTCATGCTCGTTACGCAGGCCAAAGGCCAACCACGGTGAGGATAATGTGGGCATACCCAACGGCCAGAAAGGCTGTAGATGCGGAATTTTCTCGCGAAACGTTTTATACAGCGCAATCCCTTCCTGAACCAGCGCAAAACGTTCTTCACTCAACTCCGCCAGATGACCACTCTGATGCACCCGCAGCAGCATGCTGTTAACCATATTCATCACCACTTCTTCCCGATCCCCCTCGCGCAGTGGATAAGACCAGATAGCAGCTTGCTCAGGAGTGACCGCTGACGCTGCGGCGGCAGCGATAGCCGCCATGAGCCGATAGTCGGTTTGATCGGTAACGGATTGAATACTGTGCTGTTGCAGCATCGCGTAATCCATCCGTAAACCACCGCTGCCGCAGTTCTCGATCACCAGTTGTGGGTAGCGTTGCATTGTTTTCTGCAGCCAGGTTAGATAGGCACGGTTATGCTGCAACAGGCCGTCGCCGCTGCTGTCGGCCTGGTAGTCAGTACCGCTGCCTGCATTGATGTTGTAATCCATTTTGATATAGCTAACACCGTAATCCTCGACCAGGCGCGTGATGATCCGTTCGGCATGTTCTTGTACCAATGGGTGGCGGAAATCGAGCTGATAGCGCTGGTGGTCGATAACCCGTTTGCCATGACGCTGGAAAAAACACTCATCGGGCAGCTTTTGCGCCAGCGGACAAGCTATGCCCATGACCTCAAGCTCTAACCACAGACCTGATTTCATCCCTTTGGCGGCAATATACTCAAGCGGTTCGTGGATCCCGCCAGGGAAACGCGCGGATGAAGGCAGCCATTCACCGACGCCATCCCACCATTCACCGTCCGAGTACCAACCGCAATCAATACAGAAATATTCGCAGCCAGCCTTTGCGGCTGCATCAATCAACGGCAGCAACTTTTCAGTCGTAGGGTCACCTGAGAGGCAGTTCATATAATCATTGAAGATCACTGGTAGCTGCACATTATCCTGTGAAGGGCGCATTATTCGTCGACGATAGCGCGTTATCTCTTGTAGCGCCTCTTGCAGCCCGCCGTGTACCTGGCTTACGGCAACAGGCACGGAGGTAAAGGTTTCACCGGGTAGTAGTTGTTTCCACCAGTGATTTTCGTTTTCCGTTGGCCCGCTAGCCTGCAAATAGAGACGATTACGGAAATCACCGATCTCCCATTGCCATGAACCGTTATGCTCAATTTGCCAGAGTAGCGTTGTTCCTGCCGCCGTGTCTTCAAATGCCGCCATAGGAAGATAGCCGATACTGGACCAGGTTCCTGTGTTTTCGATAGCGATACGATTAAGGGAGAAGACATTCACCTTATCCAGCCCAAGCTCTGGTGGTGTGGCGCTTTTCCACTGTGCTTCGCCGTACCAGTTATTATGCGGTAGATGCAGGACGCTATTTTTTTGCCAGGGCAGGCTGTCGATGGCGAACAACGTCAGCGAACTGACATACTCCAGGCCGATAGTATCGGCGCTGGCGTTACGGATATCACACCAGACGCGGCCCGCCTGTAGCCCACGAAAATGCTGTAGATGCCAGCGGGCGTGAACCGCTGGGCTATGTAGATCTATCTCCAGTTTTTTCCCCTGCGCATTTTCGCTTTCCCGATGGGCGTGATAGCGCAGAGAGGAGCCTGGTTCGCTACCGGTATGCTTACGGGCGTGGTGATCGTTTTGATTATGGCCACTGACATGCACCTGAATAAGAGGGAATGCACCCTGTACATCACTCTTTCCGACAAGTAAAAACTGGCTGATATAAATTTGTTGTTCTTCATTTAACTCGAAGGAAATATGAAAGTTATCTTCTTTAAAGTCTATAAAGCTCATCTTGTCGCACCCTTGTATTATTGTCCGATATTTCGCAGTTTTTTTCCTGCCATCAGGTTTTGCTCAATGCGCTCCAGTGAAATATTTTTTGTTTCAGGCACAAAAAGATAGATGATCACGAGGGCGACAATATTCAGTAGCGCATATAAATAAAATGTATGGGCGCTACCTAAACTATTTAGCAATGATAGGAAGGTTGCACTGACAATCATCCCGGCGATGTGACAGGTAAAAGTGGAGCAGGTGATACCAAATTCTCGGCCTTTCAGCGGTTGAATCTCAGAGCACAATAACCAGATAAGCGGCCCGGCAGACATGGAGAAGCCGACGATAAACAGTAACAGCATGGTAACCGTGATACCTTTCTCCAGCGCTGATAACGCATCACCACCCAGCAACGTCCCTACGATGCTCATAGCGAAACCCATCGTGATAAAACCAGCGTACAGCATTGGTTTTCGTCCCCAGCGATCGACGAAGCCGACGGCAATAAAGGTGGCGAGCGTCATCACGAAGCCCACAATAACCGTGCCCCACATCTGCTCGGCTGTTGAAGTGAAGCCAATTTCATGGAATATACGCGGCGCGTAATACATCATCACATTTACGCCAGAGAACTGCTGCATGATTTGCAAAATAATTCCCAGGCTAACACTGCGACGAAAATTCCTGTTTTCTTTGAATAAATTCCAGCCTTGTTGCTTAACGTTGAGCTGTTCTTTAATTTCGCTAAGCTCATTCTCCACCTCTTCACGGCTATTACGCAGGCGGATTAACACTATCCGAGCCTCCTCTTCACGGCCATGCATCATGAGCCAGCGCGGGCTGCGCGGCAGGAATAGCGCCCCGAACAGAAAGACCAGTGAAGGGATGGCGACAACCAGCAGCATACCGCGCCAGTTGCCGCTGTAGCTAAAGGCGGTATTGGTCAGAAAAACCAGCAAGATGCCTAGCGCAATCATCAATTGATAGGCTGATATCATTGCACCGCGAATGTTTTTTGGCGTTATTTCAGAAAGATAGAGTGGTGTCGCATAAGATGCGACACCCAGACCGACGCCGAGGATCAGCCGTCCGACGATGAGCATCCCTGGGCCAACTGCGCAGGTACAAATAATCGCTCCTAAGCAAAAGGAGGCCGCGGCGATTAATAAAGCGTATTTACGGCCCAGGCGATAGGCCAGAAAACCGCTACACAGAGTTGCGACGGCGGCGCCGACCATCATTGAACTGACCACCCACTCCTGCTGGCTATCCAGCAGTTGATACTCTTTAGCGATCAGCGGGAGTGCGCCGGAAATGACGCCGATATCCAGGCCAAATAACAGCCCTGCGAGCGCAGCCAACAGGCAAATCCAGATGACTTGGGGGCGCGTTTTATGTTTTTTGGCCGCAGTTGGAAGCGTACTATCTAATGTCATGATATAAGTACCTTTGTTTGTATGATTATTTTCAGGGCTTTTTGTTTTAATACTTAATCGATTTCGTATTGTTTTATGCTAGATCTGAAAAATAATGATTTCAATGGTTGTAACTGCATAATTGTGATCGTTGCTACACAATAAAGTCGTGTCGAAATGTTTTTTATTGTCACGTAAAAACTAATCAGTTAAATTGGCAGGAATATCCTTGTTCAGAGCTGTTTAGTCCATAATAAATATGAATATAAAAGAGCTGGCGGCGTATCTTAATCTTTCGACAGCGACGGTTTCGAAAGCGCTAAATAATAAAAGTGATATCAGTAACCACACCCGTAAAAAGGTACTGGAAGCGGCGGATAAACTGGGTTACCGGCCAAATGCATCAGCCCGCTATTTGCGTAGTGGTAAAACAGGGGTCGTGGCTCTGCTGCTGCCTGCAGCGGATGATGGCAATATCCATACCGCCTCGTTCTTTATGGCTATCGCCAGGGGGCTACAGGCTAGTTTAAAAGAGAGTGCCATCGATCCGGTCATCCATATTTCTACCGATCGCGAAAGTGAGCTACAACTGCTGCATAAAATTGTTGAGCAGAACCGTGCTGACGCGATTATCCTGACAGACACTCGTATTGATGATGAACGGATCCTTCTGCTTGATGAACTAAAGTTTCCCTTTGTGACGATGGGGCAAAGCCGCTCGCTGGGCGGGAACTTCAATTGGGTCGATTTTCATCATGAGGAGATGGGGAAACAATGCGTGCGTGCGGCACTGCGTCTCGGAGCGCAACGTATTGCCATTGCGACGCTTGGCCCGGACAGTATGCATGGCCGTCAGTTCTTGACCGGCTGTTTGCAGGCGTTGGCGGTGCAAGGGATTCATTACCATGACGGGTTGGTTTTCTTTGGCAGCGTAGCTGAATCTTCCGGTGAAGAGGCCGCGCGGCAATTTCTACAGCAGCCAGAGCGGCCTGATTTCATTATTTTCATCAACGACTTTTTACTGATGGGGGCGAGTCACTATCTGGCCTCGTTACCCGAGTGCGGACTCAATGAAAAAAACATGCTGTGCGCCACGGCAAGCAGTGATTTTTCTGTGCGAGTGGTGTCGTCGAGTTGTCTATTTACCGTCGATCACGAAGAGGTTGGGCGGCAACTGGGGTTGGCGATATTGAGAGTCACTAAAGGGGAAAACCAGGCAAAATCAGTGTTGCTGACGTTGCCGGTAAAAGAGTAAGCGAAGCTTGCTGGTTCCGCAGCGCGGCTATTTAACGTAAGCCAACAGGCTCAGGGAGTCACGTGCCAGCGCTTTACATTTCTTGGCCGTTGGGATGCCTATACCGCTGAGGTCGCGGTAGCTGTCTTCACCCAACGCTTTCATATTGAAGGTGTCGTAATTACTCAGGTCCCACTGGTTTTGCTGGGCAAAAAAGACCAGTGCGCGACGAATCTGCCCATTTGGCAAATTCTGGTATCCACAGTCATTTTTCAGAAAAACAAAAACTGCCGTTAAATCGGCCATATCTTCGGCTTCGGACTCACTAAGCGCGTAGCTGTTTGCGCATACGGCCATCAGGCTGCCGAACAAAACGGTTCTGAAAAACGTCTTCATTGCTTCTACCACTGCATCACGGAATTTAAACGTTAGCACACTGCGAGCGAAGCGACGACCTTTATTATTAGCCGTTTACTTGACCTTCCCGTAAGGGGAAGGGTTATGCTTAAAAGATAGCCTGCTTAAGCTGCTGAATATAAGGAAGTGATTATGCAACGTCGTGACTTTTTAAAGTACTCCGTGGCGCTGGGCGTCGCGTCAGCGTTACCTCTGTGGAGCCGGAGCGTATTTGCTGCAGACCGTCCCGCATTACCCATTCCAGACCTGTTAACCGCAGATGCCTCTAACCGTATGCAGCTGATCGTGCAAGCCGGACAGTCGAGTTTTGCCGGTAAAACAGCCACGACCTGGGGATATAACGGCAGTTTGCTCGGGCCGGCGGTCAAGCTGAGTAAAGGGCAATCGGTGACGGTGGATATCCATAACCAGCTTGCCGAAGAGACGACGTTGCACTGGCACGGGCTGGAAATCCCCGGTGAAGTCGACGGTGGCCCGCAAGGTATTATTCCGGCGGGTGGGAAACGTTCTGTGACCTTCACACCGGATCAGCGCGCGGCAACCTGCTGGTTCCACCCGCATCAGCATGGGAAGACCGGTCATCAGGTGGCGATGGGCCTGGCCGGACTGGTGCTGATTGAAGATGAAGAGATTCGCAAGCTGCTGCTGCCTAAGCAGTGGGGCATTGATGATGTGCCGGTGATTATTCAGGATAAACAGTTCTCTGCTGATGGTCAGGTTAACTATCAACTGGACATCATGACCGCTGCCGTCGGCTGGTTTGGCGATACGCTGCTAACCAATGGGGCGATTTATCCTCAGCATGCTGCACCGCGCGGTTGGCTGCGTCTGCGTCTGCTAAATGGTTGTAACGCACGCTCACTGAATATCGCGGCCAGCGACAATCGTCCTTTGTACGTTATTGCCAGCGACGGCGGACTGTTGGCGGAGCCAGTAAAAGTAACCGAACTTCCTATGCTGATGGGCGAACGCTTTGAAGTGCTGGTGGATGTGAGCGACGGTAAAGCGTTTGATCTGGTCACTCTGCCTGTGGGTCAGATGGGCATGGCGATTGCGCCATTTGATAAGCCGCATCCGGTGATGCGCGTTCAGCCGCTGCTGATTACCGCTTCCGGCACGTTGCCGGATACGCTGACATCCATGCCGGCGCTGCCATCGCTTGAGGGGCTGACGGTGCGCAAACTGCAATTATCGATGGACCCAATGCTCGACATGATGGGCATGCAAATGTTGATGAAGAAGTACGGCGCTCAGGCTATGGCGGGTATGGATCATGGCAAGATGATGGGCCATATGAATAATGACAATATGGGCCACGGGAACATGAAGCATGGCAATATGAACCACGGTGAGATGGGGAATATGCAGCATGGTGACATGGGCAACATGAAGCATGGAACATTCGATTTCCATAATGCCAACCGGATTAATGGTCAGGCGTTTGATATGAATAAACCGATGTTTGCCGCGGCGAAAGGTCAACACGAACGCTGGGTGATTTCCGGTCAGGGCGACATGATGCTGCATCCGTTCCACATTCACGGCACGCAGTTCCGTATTCTGTCTGAAAATGGCAAAGCGCCTGCTGCGCACCGCGCGGGATGGAAAGATACGGTGCGGGTAGAGGGCGGCGTGAGCGAGGTGCTGGTGAAATTTGACCACGACGCGCCAAAGGAACATGCCTATATGGCGCACTGCCATTTGTTAGAGCATGAAGACACCGGGATGATGCTCGGTTTTACCGTATAAACAGCGGCGGATAGCGGTGGCGCTATCCGCTAAATGTTTATTTCAAAAACGGATTATTACTCTATCGTCGAGTAAAGGCATTCATATACTGATGAGGTTAATCACTCATCACGAGGTATTCATGACCCTTTTGCGTAAAGTACTGACGGCATCTTTTATTATGCTTCTGGCGGTTTCGGCACAGGCTGCGATGAAGATGGAACGCCAACAGATTTCAAAACTGAATTTAAGTCTCGAAATTCCGCAGACGCTCACGCCAATGCCGGACGAAATGGCAAAAATCAAATATCCTTCTGAAAACCGTCCTCAGGTGATTTACGGTGACGAACGCGGTAAAGCGTCTCTAGGTATTACCGCCGGGCGCAACGCGTTGCCTGCCGCTCAGTTGGATATGGCAAAGGATGCGACGCTGAAGATGCTGACCAATTTCAAGCCGCAGGCGGAACCTGTCACGGTTGATGGACATAAAGCGTGGCTGATTACTTTCCGTTCTCAAGCGCCGGATACTGAAATTCTCAATATGCTGCTGATTACCTCGCAAAACGAGAAAGCGGTGCAGGTCTCCTTCAATATGACCAAAGATCTGGTGGCTCAGTATCAGGAAGCCGCAAAAGCGTCGTTACTGTCACTGAAGTTTGAATAAAAAAACGCCCGCTGATTAGCGGGCGTTGTCCATTTTACTTCGCGTCGTCCGGCAACGCATATGCCACAATATAATCGCCCATCTTGGTGCCAAATGAGCCGTGGCCCCCGGCGGATATCACCACATATTGCTTACCGTTAACTTCATACGTCATCGGCGTTGCCTGGCCGCCTGCCGGAAGCCGACCCTGCCACAGTTTTTCACCGTTGCTCATGTTGTATGCGCGCAGATAGTTATCGGCAGTCGCGGCTATAAACAGCACGTTACCCGCGGTGGAGATAGGTCCACCCAGCATCGGCATCCCCATATTGAACGGCACCGGAACCGGCATTGGGAATGGCATGCTGTCCTGTGGCGTGCCAATGCGTTTTTTCCACACCACTTGATTAGTTTTCAGATCTACGGCGGAAATGTAGCCCCATGCTGGCTGTTTACACGGCAGACCAAATGGTGAAAGGAACGGATTGAGCGTTACGCCGAACGGTACGCCGTACTGCGGCTGAATACCGGACTCTGTGCCAGTACCTTTGGCATCTTTCGGCGGCTCCATCGGATTGCCGGGACCGCGTGGGATCAGCTTAGAAACGAACGGCAGCGCCATCGGGTTGGCAATGGCTACCTGACGGTTGGGATCAACGGAAATACCGCCCCATTCGAACATGCCGAGGTTACCCGGGAACACCAGAGTGCCTTGCTCTGAAGGCGGGGTAAAAATGCCTTCATAGCGCAGCTGGTGGAACATTACGCGGCACACCAACTGGTCAAACATGGTTGCGCCCCACATATCCGCACCACTGAGATCTTTTTGCGGACGGAAACTGAGATCGGAGAACGGCTGGGTTTTGCTGACATAATCACCTTTGGCTGCACCTTGCGGCACCGGTTTTTCCGGGGCAGGCACCACCAGTTCACCATTACGGCGGTCGAGCACAAAGATATTACCGGTTTTTGCCGGGGCATAAATGACCGGAATTTTCTCTCCATTGACGTTGATATCCGCCAGGGTTGGCTGCGCCGGTAAGTCCATATCCCACAGATCGTGGTGAACGGTCTGATAGCTCCAGGCCAATTTCCCGGTCGTGGCATTTAACGCCAGAATGGCGCTGGCGTAACGTTCCTGTTCCGGTGTGCGGTTACCGCCCCAGATATCCGGCGTGGTAACGCCCATGGGCAGATACACCAGATCCAGCTTCGCGTCGTAGGCCGCGGGCGCCCAGGAGTTGGGTGAGTTAAAGGTGAAGGTATGTTCATCTGATGGGATGAAATTAGGATCCTTGGCACCGGGATCAAATGCCCACAGAAGCTTGCCGTTATTGACGTCAAAACCACGTATCACCCCGGATGTTTCGCGGGTTGAGTAGTTATCGGTTACCGACCCGGCAATAACGATAGTTTTATCGGTGATTATCGGGGGAGACGTCGGTTCGTACAGGCCCGGTGAGGTATCCGGCATATTGGTCTGCAGATTCAAAATACCTTTATTGGCGAAGGTTTCGCACAGCTTGCCGGTCTCGGCATTCAAGGCAAACAGTCGACCATCATTGACCGGCAAAAGGATGCGGCGCGGACAGTCGGCCATCACCTCTGCAGAAGCCGTATCCGGTTTGGCTTCATGATAAGAAACGCCGCGACAGGTTACGTGCTGGAAGCTGGTATTGGTATTGAGTTGGGGATCGAAATGCCACTTCTCTTTACCGCTGGCCGCATCCAGGGCGAACAGCCGCTGGTGGGCGGTACACAGATAAAGAGTATCCCCCACTTTTATTGGCGTGACTTCATTGGTGATTTCGCCGGGATCGTTGGGTTGTTTTAAATCCCCGGTACGAAATACCCAGGCTTCTTTCAACTGATGAACGTTGTCAGCGTTAATTTGTTTTAACGGTGAGTAGCGCTGACCTTCCTGATTGCGACCGTAAGCCGGCCAATCCTCGTCGGCAACCGCTGAGATTGCATCGGCCTGAGAGGTATCTGCACTCAGCGTGCCGTGAACCTCTTGTGGATCGTTGAAGCCAGCCCAGGTCAGGATACCGCCGCTAATCAGCAGGGCCACCACCAGCGCCGCTACTGCGCCACTGGAAGGGATAATCAGGCGATGCCAGACGAAAGGCAGGATAAGCCAGATACCAAAGAAGACCAGGATGTCGCTACGCGGCGTCAGCGCCCAGAAATCAAAGCCGACTTCCCAGACGCCCCAAATCATGGTGGCGAAAAGCAGGGCGGCATACAGCCAAAGGGCGGATCGGTTACTGCGCCACAGCAGGAGAGCCACACCGAGCATGGCAAGGCCCGCGATCGGGTAATACCAGGAGCCACCGATGGCGACCAGCCAGCCTCCACCAATCAGGAGATATAGTCCACAAAGTGCCGCAAACAGGGCGCTCAGGGTCACGATAAGCCGTTGAGAACGTACGTTGTTATTTGCCATAAAAAATACCATCACAGGTGTTATTTCTTTAATAGCAGTTAATTATAGGAGCTAAAACGCGTGATAAACGTCACATTATGAACTTTATCAACAGATGCCGCGTATGAATGCTTTTGCTGGTATACTGCGTGCCTTGCGCTTAGATGCTGGCTTATTAAAAGTTAGCATTGAGTGATTTGTTTTTAAATCATATGGTTAGAGATATGAAACATACTGTTGAAGTCATGATCCCGGAAGCGGAGATCAAAGCGCGTATTGCTGAACTGGGACGTCAGATTAACGAACGTTACAAGGACAGCGGCAGCGATATGGTGCTGGTTGGTCTGTTACGCGGCTCATTTATGTTTATGGCCGACCTGTGCCGTGAAGTGCATGTCTCCCACGAAGTCGATTTCATGACTGCTTCCAGCTATGGCAGCGGAATGTCCACCACGCGCGATGTTAAAATCCTGAAAGACCTGGATGAAGACATTCGTGGCAAGGACGTGCTGATTGTCGAAGACATCATCGACTCCGGTAACACGTTGTCCAAAGTGCGTGAGATTCTGAGCCTGCGCGAGCCGAAATCCCTGGCTATTTGTACGCTGCTGGACAAACCTACCCGTCGTGAAGTGGATGTTCCGGTTGAGTTTATCGGATTCTCTATCCCAGATGAGTTTGTTGTCGGCTATGGCATTGACTATGCCCAGCGTTATCGCCATCTGCCGTACGTTGGCAAAGTGGTGCTGCTGGACGAGTAATGTCGGGAGCGCCTGATGGCGCTTTGCTTATTCGGCCTGCACGATACTTCCCCGCAGGCCGAAAAGCGACTTAAGCGTCGCTGCCGCTTGTTGGTATCTGCTTGTGATTGGTATGTTTCTGGCTGAGGTTAGACAGCCCCTGGCGATAGCGCTGCTCCAGCGTCTCGCGACTGGTGGCGGTGACGTCCAGATCGCGCAGCAGGCCATCATGAATACCGTAAGCCCAGCCGTGAATGGTAACTTTCTGACCGCGCTTCCAGGCTGAACGCATGATGGTTGAGTGGCCCAAGTTGTAGACCTGCTCCATTACATTCAGTTCGCACAGGGTGTCAATGCGACGTTCCTGCGGCATTTCGCCCAGCAGTGAACTGTGTTTAAACCAGATATCGCGAATATGCAGTAACCAGTTATCAATCAGCCCCTGTTCTTTATTTTCAATAGCCGCCTGTACGCCACCACATCCATAGTGGCCGCAAATAATAATATGTTCCACTTCCAGCACATCCACCGCATACTGAACCACTGAGAGACAGTTCAGGTCGGTGTGAATAACCAGATTGGCAACATTACGGTGAACAAATAATTCACCCGGCTCAAGACCGGTTAAACGTTCTGCGGGAACGCGACTGTCGGAACATCCAATCCATAAAAAGCGCGGATTTTGTGCGTGAGTCAGCGTTTCAAAAAATCCGGGATCCTCTTCTACCAGCATCTTTGACCATAGCGCGTTGTTGCTGATGAGTGTATCTATGTCTTTCATGGAGGCTGTAACCAATTGAATTGCGTTGCGCTAATATAGGGTAACTCCTGATTTATTAAAACCAAATATCAAGCATTAGAATGTAAGGTAAGTAAAAAACCATGACCATTGCTCTGGAACTTCAACAACTTAAAAAAACCTATCCCGGTGGCGTTCAGGCGTTACGCGGAATAGATTTGCAAGTCGAAGCGGGGGATTTTTATGCGCTTTTGGGACCGAATGGCGCAGGCAAGTCCACCACCATCGGGATAATCAGCTCGCTGGTGAATAAAACCTCTGGGCGGGTGAGCGTCTTCGGATACGATCTTGAAAAAGATACCGTTAATGCGAAACGCCAGCTTGGTCTGGTACCGCAGGAGTTTAACTTTAACCCGTTTGAAACCGTGCAGCAGATCGTAGTCAACCAGGCGGGTTATTACGGCGTTGAGTATAAAGAGGCGGTCAAACGCAGCGAACTATATTTAAAGCAGCTCGATTTATGGGAAAAACGTAACGAGCGCGCGCGCATGCTCTCCGGCGGGATGAAACGCCGTCTGATGATTGCCCGCGCACTAATGCACGAGCCTAAATTACTCATCCTTGATGAACCGACGGCGGGGGTCGACATTGAGCTGCGTCGTTCAATGTGGGGTTTTTTAAAGGATTTAAACGACAAAGGCACCACGATTATTCTGACCACCCACTATCTCGAAGAAGCGGAAATGCTGTGTCGCAACATCGGCATTATTCAGCACGGCGAGCTGGTGGAAAACACCTCGATGAAGAGCCTGCTCTCTAAGCTGAAATCCGAGACCTTTATTCTCGATCTGGCGCCGAAAAGCCCGCTGCCAAAACTGGAGGGCTATCAATACCGGCTGGTGGATACCTCCACGCTGGAAGTGGAAGTACTGCGTGAACAGGGGGTCAACAGCGTGTTCTCACAGCTGAGCGCCCAGGGCATTCAGGTATTGAGTATGCGAAACAAAGCGAACCGACTGGAAGAACTGTTTGTTTCTCTGGTGCATGAAAAACAAGGAGATCGCGCATGATGCAGCTTTATTGGGTTGCGCTGAAAAGCATCTGGGCGAAAGAGATCCACCGCTTTATGCGAATCTGGGTCCAGACTCTGGTTCCTCCCGTCATTACTATGACGCTCTATTTTATTATCTTTGGTAACCTGATCGGCTCGCGAATCGGCGAAATGCATGGTTTTAGCTACATGCAGTTTATCGTGCCAGGGCTGATTATGATGGCGGTAATTACCAACTCGTACGCTAACGTGGCATCGTCATTCTTCAGCGCCAAGTTTCAGCGCAACATTGAAGAGCTACTGGTCGCTCCGGTACCGACGCACGTGATCATCGCCGGTTTTGTTGGCGGCGGCGTGGCGCGTGGCCTGTGCGTAGGGATCCTGGTAACAGCGATTTCGCTGTTCTTTGTGCCGTTCCAGGTGCATTCCTGGGTCTTTGTGGCGCTTACGCTGGTGTTAACGGCGGTGCTGTTTTCGTTGGCCGGTCTGTTGAACGCGGTTTTCGCTAAAACCTTTGACGATATCAGCCTGATCCCAACCTTCGTGCTGACTCCGCTGACCTATCTGGGCGGCGTTTTCTATTCGTTAACGTTGCTGCCGCCGTTCTGGCAGGGACTGTCCCATCTGAACCCGATTGTCTACATGATTAGCGGTTTCCGTTACGGCTTCCTGGGGATCCACGATGTTCCGCTGGTCACGACCTTTGGCGTGCTGGTGGTGTTTATCGCGGCGTTTTATTTGCTGTGCTGGTACCTGATTCAGCGCGGACGCGGCCTGCGCAGCTAATGCTTTCTTCCTCTCCTTGCCCGGGAGAGGAAGACTTTTGATGCTTATCACCATTACGGATTTATCACCCTGATAAACTACTTGCCTGCTAAGGAGGTAGGCAATGCTAGGTTGGGTAATTACCTGTCATGATGATAAGGCACAGGATATGCTGCATCGTCTGGAGAAAAAGTACGGCCCGTTGGTTCAATGCCAGGCGGTGAGTTTTTGGCGTGGGCTTAGCTCGAATATGCTAAGTCGCATGATGTGCCATGCCCTGCATGCTACAGACTCTGGCGAGGGTGTGATATTCCTGACGGATATGGCCGGGGCCGCGCCTTACCGCGTGGCTTCGTTAATGAGCCATAAACATCCCCAGTGTGAAGTGATTTCAGGTATCAGTTATCCATTGCTTGAGCGAATGCTTTCGTCGCGGGAATCGATGAGCAGTTCTGCGTTTCGTGATAGCATTGTTGCGCTTGGCGGGCCCGAAGTCTCTAGCCTCTGGCATCAACAACAGAAAAATCCCCCCTTCGTGTTGAAGCATGATTTGTATGAGTATTAATCATTGGTATTGATGGCGCTTTTGCTACAATAGCCGGGGTTTCTCGCCTCGGTTATCTCATATGGTGATGCGCGTTCTGCTTGTTTTATTGCTCCTGTGTTCTGGCAGCATAGCTGCGGCTTTGCCTGCTCGCTACATGCAAACCACCGAAGCAGCCGCCGTGTGGGCGCAGATTGGCAACAAGATGGTGACGGTAGGAAATATTCGCGCCGGGCAGATCCTCGCCGTTGAGCCAATTGCGGCAGACTATTACGAATTTACCTTTGGTTTTGGTACCGGGTTTATTGATAAGGGGCATCTGGAGCCTGTGCAGGGGCGGCAGAAAGTCGATGATGGTCTGGGCGATCTCAATAAACCCCTCAGCAACCAAAGCCTGATCACCTGGAAAGATACGCCGGTTTATAACGCTCCGGATGTTGGTAGCGCCCCGTTTGGCGTGCTGGCGGATAATCTGCGTTATCCGGTTATCAGCAAGCTTAAAGACCGTCTCAACCAAACCTGGTACCAGATCCGTATTGGCGGCAGACTGGCCTATATCAGCGCTCTGGATGCGCAGGAAGACAACGGTATCCCGGTGTTAACCTATCACCATATTCTGCGCGATGAAGAGAATACCCGTTTTCGCCACACCTCTACGACAACCTCCGTACGCGCCTTCAGCAACCAGATGGCCTGGCTACAGGACCGCGGCTACACCACGTTGACGATATACCAACTGGAAGGCTATGTTCGCAATAATATGAATCTCCCGGCGCGGGCGGTGGTGCTGACTTTTGATGATGGTCTGAAGTCGGTGAGTCGTTATGCTTACCCGATTCTGAAGCAGCACGGCATGAAGGCAACGGCGTTTATTATCTCCTCACGTATCAAGCGCCACCCGCAGAAGTGGGATCCGAAATCACTGCAGTTTATGAGCATCGCGGAACTGAATGAGATCAGGGACGTGTTCGACTTCCAGTCGCATACCCATTTTTTACATCGGGTTGATGCGAATCACCGGCCAATCCTGCTGAGTCGCAGCTATCATAATATTCTGTTTGATTTCGCCCGTTCGCGTCGGGCGTTGTCTCAGTTTAACCCTCACGTTCTTTATCTTTCGTATCCGTTTGGCGGCTATAACTCCACGGCAGTAAAAGCGGCAGGCGACGCGGGATTCCACATGGCGGTCACCACGGTGAGAGGGAAGGTTAAACCGGGGGATAATCCGTTCTTATTGAAAAGACTTTATATTTTAAGAACGGATTCGCTGGAGACGATGTCGCGGCTGATAAGTAATCAGCCGCAGGGGTAAGGGCTGTCAGGCAACCTGTACCGGAATGGCTTTCGCGGTGCGCTTCATTTCGTTGTCGCCTTCAAAGTAGGCCACTTTCGGACGCCAGGTGCGGGCTTCTTCATCAGACATGGTGACGAAGCTGGCGATAATCACAATGTCGCCGACTTCAGCACAGTGTGCCGCTGCGCCGTTCACCGAGATGATTCTGGAGCCGCGTTCAGCCGCAATCGCGTAGGTTGAGAAACGTTTACCGTTGGTCACGTTCCAGATATCAATAGCTTCGTTTTCCAGAATACCAGAGGCATCGAGGAAATCCTGGTCGATGGCGCAGGAGCCTTCGTAGTGCAGGTCCGCCTGCGTGACTTTTACGCGGTGGAGCTTGCCTTGCAGCATGGTGCGAATCATAACTTCTATACCCTGTCGTTTACCTTGGCTAAGCAGGCACTACTGGCCTGCTTTGAGAAATTCTCAGGCAGTATTGCCTGATTTTTAACCCCTGTCTACTGGGCTAATGTAACGCTTTGATTATCGATCAGACGTGCCTGACCCAGCCAGGCGGCGGCCAGAATCACCGCGCGTTTACTGGTTTCCGTCAGCTCCAGCAGCGTGTCGGCATCACGAATCTGAATATCGTCGGCACGGAAGCCTTTTTCATTCAGTTCCTGCTCGGCAATGGCAATAATCTCTTCCTGGTCACGATGGCCGGCAAGCAGCTTTTCAGCGATGCCGTTCATCACTTTGTGCAGACCCGGCGCAATTTTTCGCTGCTCTGCGGTCAGATAACCGTTACGTGAGCTAAGCGCCAGACCGTCTTTGGCGCGAATAATCGGCACGCCAACGATCTCAATGTCATAACCCAGATCCGCCACCATTTTGCGGATCAATGCGAGCTGCTGGAAATCTTTCTCGCCAAAGCAGGCGATATCTGGCTGGATCAGGTTAAACAGCTTACTGACGATAGTGGAAACGCCACGGAAGTGGCCTGGACGGCTGGCGCCTTCCAGCATGGTGGAGAGACCGGGAACTTCAACGAACGTCTGGCCTTCCAGACCCTGCGGGTAGATTTCCTCAACGGCTGGCGCAAAAACATAATCGACTTTACGCTTGTTCAGCTTTTCACAATCTTCCTGCAGCGTGCGCGGATAGCGCACCAGATCGTCCGGTCGGTCAAACTGCATCGGGTTGACGAAAATGCTGACGATCACCACATCAGCCCGCGCTTTTGCCTCATCGACCAGCTTCATATGGCCGTCGTGCAGGTTGCCCATGGTGGGAACCAGAGCGACGCGTTTGCCTTCCTGACGCAGACGACGAATATGCTGGCGCAGCAGCGGCAGGGTTTCAATGATTAACACGACAAGACTCCTTGAGTTGCCTGAGGAACCGTAGGCCGGATAAGGCGTTTACACCGCCATCCGGCAACATGCAGCGAACCGCCTGATGGCGCTACGCTTTTCAGGCCGATATATGGCCTGAAAAATTAGTGGAAACTGTGTTCTTCGCCCGGATAAACGCCGGACTCCACTTCAGCCATATACTGCCGCACTGCGGCGCGCATGTCGCCTGCTTCATTGAGGAAATTCTTCGCAAATTTCGGGATGTGGCCACCGGTAATACCAAAGGCATCGTGCATGACGAGGATTTGTCCATCGGTGACGTTACCAGCGCCGATTCCGATAACCGGAATCGACAGCGCTTCGGTGACACGCTTCGCCAGCTCAACCGGCACGCACTCCAGCACCAGCAACTGAGCGCCAGCGGCTTCTAAGGCCAGCGCGTCATCCAGCAATACCTGTCCGGCGTCGCCGCGGCCCTGAATTTTATAGCCGCCGAAAATATTCACCGACTGCGGTGTTAATCCCAGATGACCGCAAACCGGTACGGCGCGTTCGGTGAGCATTTTTACCGTATCCACCAGCCAGGCGCCGCCTTCAATTTTGACCATATTAGCGCCCGCCCGCATCATCACCGCGGCGTTTTCAAATGCTTGTTCCGGCGTGGCGTAAGCCATAAATGGCAGGTCGGAGAGCAGCAGACAGTTGGGAGCGCCACGACGTACGGCACGAGTGTGGTAAGCAATATCTTCAACGGTGACCGGTAGCGTGGAGTCATGCCCCTGAATCGTCATGCCCAGTGAGTCGCCAACCAGCATCACATTAATGCCTTCGTCGGCAAATAACTTAGCGAAGCTGTAGTCGTAGGCTGTAATGGTCGCGAAGCGTTTTTTCTCTTGCTTGCATTTCTGCAGCAGTGAAATGGTGGTGGGTTTCATAACATTTCCTGATGATGAAAGTCATATTTATCGGCATTCTAACAGTCACATTCAGGGGGGCAATTGTTTTAAGCAACCGTTTGGCACTAAAGCAGTAAACGCTGGAGAGGAGGGGATACTTTACCAGTGTGCAGGTTTTGCGGCACCAAGATGGGTGAGGTGCTGATGCAGGCTGATACCCTCCGGGAAGATAAGCTCAGGTGCAATTTCAGCGAGCGGCCACAGCATAAAACCACGGTTTTTCATGTCGTAGTGCGGCACGGTCAGACGTTCGGTGTTAATCACTTCATTGCCAAACAGCATAATATCGAGGTCCAGAGTGCGCGGCCCCCAGCGTTCGGCTTTACGTACGCGTCCCTGTTGCAGCTCAATGCGTTGGGTATGATTAAGCAATTCTTCGGGAGCGAGAGTGGTTTCCAGCGCCACGGCAGCGTTCAGGTAATCTGGCTGATCCTGTGGGCCTAATGGCGGTGTGCGGTAAAAGGAGGAAACAGCGACGATACGGCTGTCGGGAATGTCGCCAATCGCTTTTACGGCAGCATTAACCTGCTCCAGAGGAGAGGCCAGATTACTGCCGAGAGCGATATAGGCGATGGTCACGCGGAACCTTCACGGCGCGGGGCGCGTTTACGCGGGCGACGATGACGACGGCGTTCCGGTTCTTCGTCGAGTTCGTTGAGCATGCCTTTTTGTTCCGGCGGTGCTGAAACCTGGAATTCTCCCCACCACTGCGCCAGACGCTGCAGTTCAGCGTTGTTTTCCACTTCGGCACGCAGGGCCAGCAGATCGTAAGCGGCGCGGAACTTCGGATGCTCCATCAGCTTCCAGGCGCGTTTGCCCTGGCGACGAGACATGCGTAGCTGCAACTGCCAGATATCACGGGTCAGCGAGGTCAGACGTTTCGGGATCGCCAGCGAGCGGCAGGCTTCATCCAGTACGTCGTTCATCGCCAGTGCGAAGGCATCGTAATAAGCCAGACCGCTTTCCTGGGCAATTTTCTGCGCAGCTTCCAGTAACGGATACCAGAACATGGCGGCGAACAAGAACGCCGGGTTAACGCGCATATCATTGTGGATGCGGTTATCGGTATTCTTCAGCACCTGAGCGATGATGCGTTCCATTGGGCTGTCACCGTCTTCGGTGAAATAGCGCGTAATGGTGGGGAACAGCGGCTGGAACAGGCTGTACTCACGCAGTTTTTTATAGGTTTCATACCCATAGCCCGCCTGTAACAGTTTGAGTGCTTCTTCAAACAGGCGTGCGGGGGGAATATCGTTAAGCAGTGTTGCCAGACGCGGGATTGGCTCAGCGGTTTCCGGGCTGATACGCATGTCGAGCTTGGCGGCAAAGCGCACGGCCCGCAGCATACGTACAGGGTCTTCGCGGTAGCGCGTTTCCGGATTACCGATCAGGCGAACGATGCCCTCTTCGAGATCCTGCATGCCACCAACGTAATCACGCACGGTGAAATCGGCCACGCTGTAATACAGGCTGTTAATCGTGAAGTCGCGACGCTGGGCATCTTCTTCGATGGAGCCGAAGATGTTGTCGCGCAGCAGCATACCGTTTTGTCCGCGCTGTGAGGTTGTGCGATCGGACTCGCTGCCTTCATGATGACCACGGAAAGTTGCCACTTCGATAATTTCCGGGCCAAACATGACATGGGCCAGACGGAAACGGCGACCAACCAGACGACAGTTACGAAACAGTTTTCGCACCTGATCTGGCGTGGCGTTAGTCGTGACATCAAAATCTTTCGGCTTTTTGCCCAGCAAAAGATCGCGTACGCCTCCGCCAACCAGCCATGCCTCGTATCCGGCCTTATTGAGCCTGTACATTACCTTCAGGGCATTTTCACTGATATCTTTGCGGGAGATAGAGTGCTGCTCACGCGGGATTACCGTCATATGTGGACGGGCGACGGCGAGCTCGGCCTCGCGCTCCTCGCGGCTTAGCACCTTGCGGCAAAAATTAGCGACTCGGGTAAAAATAGTGCACCTCGGTAGTGTCAAACTTCAATCAGAACAAGTGTTGCTGTGTAAAAATAGCGGCTAATCATAGCTCAGCATGATGCATTTGAGAATGGCGGATTTACGATCGCCGATTCTGGCACCGCTGTCAGACTCCAGTTTTCAATGGCAAACGTGAGAATCTGATCCACGCGCATCTCCTGCCACGGGATATCGGAGTGCTGGCCGAGAAAGCGCAGCGCAGCAACAATCACCGGGCGTGGATCGCCTTGCGGCAGTGCAGGTGCATGATTTTGTTTTGAAAGTTTAGCGCCTTGTTCGTTGAGCGCCAGCGGCAGATGAATATAGTCCGGCGCTTGCCAGCCGAACTGTTGATACAACGAAATTTGCCGTACCGTCGGTTCGATAAGATCGGCACCGCGCACAATTTCCGTCACGCCCTGGAAGTGGTCGTCCACCACCACCGCGAGGTTATAGGCAAACAGCCCGTCGCGACGGTGAATAATAAAATCTTCCTTTGCAAGCCGCGGATCAGCCTGAATCACACCGCGCAGTTGGTCCGTAAACTGCATCACCGGATGGCGTTGCTTAATGCGGACCGCCGCCTGTTCAGGCCCGTGGCGTAGTTCACGGCAATGACCGTCGTAAATACCGCCGACGCTTTGAATACGCGCGCGCGTACAGGTGCAGTAATAGCTTAGATCCTGCTGATGCAGCCAGGCCAGCGCCTCGCGGTAGGCGTCATGACGCTGGGATTGCCATAAAATATCGCCATCCCAGTGCAGCCCGTAATGTTCCAGCTGACGCAGAATCGTGTCTGCAGCACCGGGAACTTCACGAGGGGGGTCAATATCTTCAATGCGTACCCGCCAGATTCCGCGACGAGCACGGGCCTGCAGGTAACTCCCGAGGGCGGCAATCAGTGAACCAAAATGGAGTTCGCCAGAGGGGGAAGGGGCGAAGCGGCCAATATAATGTGAATCGCTCATTTTGCGGGCTAACAAATAATAAGGCGGGAGAAGCTCCCGCCTGTAGTAAACGTGGTAAAAATGACCGGAATTAACCTGCCATTTGTTTTTCGCGGATTTCTGCCAGCGTTTTACAGTCGATGCACAGATCGGCTGTCGGACGCGCTTCCAGACGGCGAATACCAATTTCTACGCCGCATGATTCGCAGTAGCCGAAATCTTCGTCTTCTACTTTCTTCAGCGTCTTCTCGATCTTTTTGATCAGTTTGCGCTCACGATCACGGTTACGCAGCTCAAGGCTGAATTCTTCTTCCTGTGCGGCGCGGTCCACCGGATCAGGGAAGTTAGCCGCTTCGTCTTGCATATGAGATACGGTGCGATCAACTTCATCCCTAAGTTGATTACGCCATGCCTCAAGAATACGCCTGAAGTGCGACAGCTGGGCTTCGTTCATATACTCTTCGCCCGGTTTCTCCTGGTACGGCTCCACCCCAGCGATGGCGAGAATACTCAGGGACGATGTTTTACGGTTTTGCCCTTCTTGCATGTTGCTTCTCCTTAACACGCACTATCGATCCCCATGTTCGGGGGAAAAATCAGGTCGCTATAAATAGCAGATGCTTTTCCGGATAGCAATTATCTAAACGTAACACTTGACAACCCTGTGAGGAAAAGCGTATTTGCCCACGCGCCCAGAATACTAATTAACCGAATGTTTACACCATTACAAGGTAATGGGCAACGGCTCTTTAAGAGTCATACCATGGGCAGAAAGTTCCGCTTTATAAACCAGAATTTCTACCCCCTTAAGCTGTGCTTCAACTAATAATTGCGCATATTTTGCATCGATATGGCGCGCGGGTGAAAACCGTGTAATGGCTGAATGCAACACCGTGAAAAATATCACCGCGCGCTTGCCTTCGGCCGCTACGCTCATCAATTCCCGAAGATGTTTCTGACCTCGTTCAGTGATGGCATCGGGAAAATAACCCTGATCTTTTTCCGCCAACGTGACTGATTTCACTTCAATATAGCAGTCAGGTCGGGAATCCGCCTGTAACAAAAAGTCGATGCGGCTCCCTTCGGCGCCGTATTTTACTTCACTTTTCAAGGTGCTGTAGTCTGAAACTTCCGAAATTAACGAACGCTGAATAGCCTCTTTCGTTAATCTATTGGCCCACAGCGTGTTAACACAAATAAGTGCACCGGATTGGGTTTGCGTTAATTCCCAGGTATGTGGATATTTTCGTTTAGTATTTTCTGATGTCGAATACCAGACAGTATCTCCCGGCGTTGCGCAGCCGGTCATGGCTCCCGTATTGGGGCAGTGTAGCGTTAACGTTGTGCCATCCGGTGTGATCACATCCGCTAAAAAACGCTTATAGCGCTGAATGAGCGTTGCAGGTTGTAAAGGTGGAGAAAATTGCATGAACAGTTCCTTTGATTATTCAGTCAGCGTCCAGCGTTGCAACTGCGTGTAACGCGTGCGTCCTCGCATGAATGAGGAGGAATAAAGCCCAAACTCCGTTACCGGAAACGACCAGCCAAACCCTGGCGGAGGGATAGATACCGCGTGACCGGCGTCACGCAGCAGCGTGATATGCGGGTGAAAAGGCTGCGGGCTCTGGTGGCACCCACTGCGTGCGGCTTGTGCCCGCAACATGTTCGCCAACTGCAGCAGCCCGCGCGGCGACTGACGCATTCCCAACCACACGACTCGCGAGCGCAGCCATTGCCCGGCATCGTCGAGTTTGAGCGTAAAACCCGGCTGGCGAATACGCCCTGCAAGCTGCGTTAACGCATGCTGCTTCTCAGCGCTGACGTCGCCCAAAAAGGCGAGCGTCAGATGCAGATTATCGGCGGCGACGGGACGACCCGCTTCAGGGGGGAACTGCGCGGCCCGCCAGTGGATTAACTGCTCCCGAACCTCGCCAGGCAATTCAATCGCAAAGAACAGCCTTTTTGGCTCAGACATGATGGATACTCGGTTATGAATTAACGCGATGCTACAATGCAGCGCGAAGAATGTTAACCCTCTGGAGTCATTTGTGACGTCGTTGCCCGTTGCCGCCGTAGTGCCTGAACTACTTACCGCCCTTGATGCCTCGTCGCAGGTTCTGCTGACGGCGCCGACCGGTGCCGGGAAATCAACCTGGCTGCCGTTGCGACTCCTTGAACATCGCGGTATCAAGGGACGAATTATTTTGCTGGAGCCGCGGCGTCTGGCAGCACGCAATGTGGCGCAGCGGTTGGCGGAATTGCTGAATGAAAAGCCTGGCGAGACCGTGGGGTATCGCATGCGTGCGCAAAGCTGCGTAGGGCCGCAGACCCGCCTTGAGGTGGTGACGGAGGGGGTTCTGACACGCATGATCCAGCGCGACCCCGAATTGACGGGCGTTGGGCTGGTCATCCTCGACGAATTTCACGAGCGGAGTTTGCAGGCCGACCTGGCGCTGGCGCTGTTGCTGGATGTGCAGCAAGGGCTGCGTGACGATCTGAAACTGTTGATCATGTCTGCCACTTTGGACAACGGGCGTTTGCAGCAGATGTTGCCCGATGCGCCGACGATCGTTTCTGAAGGCCGCGCATTTCCCGTTGAGCGACGATATCAGCCGTTGGCGGCGCATCTGCGTTTTGCTGAAGCGGTAGCGGTAGCGACGGCAGAACTCCTGCGCCATGAAAGCGGGTCGCTGCTGCTGTTTTTACCGGGTGTAGGGGAAATCCTGCGCGTGCAGGAGCAACTGGCAACGCGTGTGGGCAGCGATGTGTTGTTGTGCCCACTGTACGGTGCGCTGACGCTTGCCGAGCAGCGTCAGGCGATTTTGCCCGCTCCGCAAGGCAAGCGCAAAGTGGTGCTGGCGACCAATATTGCCGAAACCAGCTTAACGATCGAAGGCATCCGGCTGGTGGTGGACTGCGCCCAGGAGCGCGTGGCGCGCTATGATGCGCGTACCGGTTTAACGCGACTGATTACCCAACGCATAAGCCAGGCCTCGATGACCCAGCGAGCGGGACGCGCGGGCCGTCTGGAACCCGGTATCTGCCTCCATTTGCTTGCCAAAGAGCAGGCGGAAAGAGCGGCTGCACAGGGAGAACCGGAGATTTTACAGTGCGACCTGTCCGGACTGCTGATGGAGTTACTGCAATGGGGATGCACCGACCCTGAGCAACTGAACTGGCTGGATACCCCGCCCGCCATCAACCTGCAGGCGGCAAAACGGCTGCTGCAGATGCTGGGGGCGCTTGAGGGTGACAGGCTCAGCGCCAGGGGGCAGAAAATGGCGACGTTGGGTAACGACCCCCGTTTAGCGGCTATGCTGGTTAGCGCCAACAATGACAATGAAGCGGCAACGGCGGCAAAACTGGCTGCGATTCTGGAAGAGCCGCCGCGCGGTGGCAGTACCGATCTGGCTGTAGCGTTTTCACGAAATCAGCCCGCCTGGCAGCAGCGCAGCCAACAATTACTGAAACGGCTTAACGTTCGCAGCGGACAGCCGGACAGCGCGCTGCTCCCCTCATTACTGGCGCAGGCGTTTGCCGATCGGATCGCGCGTCGGCGCGGGCAGGAAGGGCGCTATCAACTGGCGAATGGCATGGGGGCAATGCTGGATGCCGATGACGCCTCCGGACGCCATGAATGGCTGATTGCGCCGCTGTTACTGCAGGGCAGCGCTTCGCCGGATGCGCGTATTCTGCTGGCTCTGCCGCTGGATATCGAGGTGCTGATACAGGCATGCCCTGAACTGCTACAACAATCTGACACCATCGAATGGGATGAAACTCACGGAACGTTAAAAGCATTGCGTCGGTCGCGCATTGGCCAGCTAACGGTAAAAGTACAGGCGCTGGCCAAACCCTCGGAAGAGGAGTTACACCTGGCGATGTTGAACGGCATTCGCGATAAAGGGCTAAGTGTGCTCAACTGGACGCCGGAAGCCGAGCAATTTCGCCTGCGTCTGCAATGTGCGGCAAACTGGTTGCCAGAGTATAACTGGCCCGCGGTAGATGAGGATTCTCTGCTGGCGACGCTGGAGAGCTGGCTGCTGCCGCACATGAGCGGTGTGCACTCGTTACGCGCGTTAAAAGCGCTAAATGTGGGTCAGGCGTTGCGCGGTTTGCTGGATTGGTCAATGCTGCAACGTCTGGATAGTGAACTGCCAGCGCATTACACTGTGCCGACGGGAAGCCGGATTGCCATTCGCTATCATGAGGATAACCCTCCGGTATTGGCGGTTCGGATGCAGGAAATGTTTGGTGAAGCGAAGACCCCAACCATCGCCGAGGGGCGCGTGCCGCTGGTGCTGGAACTGCTGTCTCCGGCCCAACGACCGCTGCAGGTAACGAGCGATTTAAGCGCGTTCTGGCAGGGATCGTACCGTGAGGTGCAAAAAGAGATGAAAGGGCGCTATCCCAAACATGTCTGGCCGGACGATCCGGCGAATACCGCGCCAACGCGGCGAACAAAGAAGTATTCGTAATGAAACTGTAGGTCGGATAAAGCGAAGCCGTCATCCGGTATAAACACGGCAGTAAATTGAGAGATTTCTTCTTCTGTTAACTGACGGAAGAACAGAGAATCGGGCCCTTGCGCCTGAATGTTGCGGAGAAAAAGCATGGCGGGGAATGACCGCGAGCCAATTGGACGTAAAGGGAAACCCTCGCGTCCGGTGAAACAAAAGGTGAGCCGTCGTCAACTCAGAGATGAAGAGTATGACGACGATTATGATGATGATGACTATGAGGATGAAGAACCGATGCCGCGTAAGGGTAAAGGCAAAGGGCGTAAGCCTCGTGGTAAACGCGGCTGGTTCTGGCTGCTGGTAAAACTGTCGATTGTTTTTTTGGTGCTGATCGCCATTTACGGCGTTTATCTGGACCAAAAAATCCGCAGCCGTATAGATGGTAAAGTCTGGCAGCTTCCTGCGGCAGTATATGGCCGTATGGTTAACCTTGAGCCAGAAATGCCGATCGGCAAGAACGAGATGGTGAAACTGCTGGAGGCTACGCAGTATCGTCAGGTGACGAAAATGACGCGCCCTGGCGAATTCACCGTGCAGGCGAAAAGCATCGAGATGATCCGTCGTCCGTTTGATTTTCCGGACAGTAAAGAAGGTCAGGTGCGCGCGCGTCTGACCTTTGATGGCGACCATCTGGATACCATCGAGAATATGGATAACAACCGCCAGTTCGGTTTCTTCCGTCTCGATCCGCGACTGATTACCATGCTCTCTTCGCCTAACGGTGAGCAGCGCCTGTTTGTCCCGCGCAGTGGATTCCCGGATCTGCTGGTGGACACGCTGCTGGCGACCGAAGATCGTCACTTCTATGAGCATGACGGTATCAGCCTCTATTCCATTGGCCGTGCGGTGCTGGCGAACCTGACGGCGGGGCGCACGGTACAAGGGGCCAGTACGCTGACCCAGCAACTGGTGAAAAACCTGTTCCTGTCCAGCGAACGTTCCTATTGGCGTAAGGCTAACGAAGCCTATATGGCGCTGATCATGGATGCGCGTTACAGCAAAGACCGCATTCTTGAGCTGTACATGAACGAAGTCTATCTCGGTCAAAGCGGTGACAATGAGATCCGCGGCTTCCCGCTGGCGAGCCTTTACTACTTTGGCCGTCCGGTGGAAGAGCTGAGCCTCGACCAGCAGGCGCTGCTGGTAGGGATGGTTAAAGGGGCGTCAATCTATAACCCGTGGCGTAACCCGAAGCTGGCACTGGAGCGTCGTAACCTGGTGCTGCGTTTGCTGCAGCAGCAGCAGATTATCGACCAGGATCTTTATGACATGCTGAGCGCGCGTCCGTTAGGCGTACAGCCGCGTGGTGGGGTGATCTCACCGCAGCCCGCCTTTATGCAGATGGTGCGCCAGGAGCTACAGGCGAAGCTGGGCGATAAAGTTAAAGATCTCTCCGGCGTGAAGATTTTCACCACCTTTGATTCCGTGGCGCAGGATGCTGCAGAAAAAGCGGCGGTGGAAGGTATTCCGGTGCTGAAGAAACAACGTAAGCTGAGCGATCTGGAAACCGCGATTGTGGTGGTCGACCGCTTCAGCGGCGAAGTGCGTGCCATGGTCGGGGGGGCAGAACCGCAGTTCGCTGGTTATAACCGTGCGATGCAGGCACGTCGTTCGATTGGTTCTTTGGCTAAACCAGCGACCTATCTGACAGCGCTCAGCCAGCCGAAGCTGTATCGTCTGAATACCTGGATTGCCGATGCCCCGATTGCGCTGCGTCAGCCTAACGGCCAGGTGTGGTCGCCGCAGAACGATGACCGTCGCTATAGCGAAAGCGGAAAAGTGATGCTGGTGGATGCGTTAACGCGCTCAATGAACGTGCCAACGGTAAATCTGGGGATGGCGCTGGGCCTGCCTGCCGTCACCGATACCTGGCTGAAGCTGGGCGCGCCGAAAGATCAGCTTAATCCGGTTCCAGCCATGCTGCTGGGGGCGTTGAACCTGACGCCGATCGAAGTGGCGCAGGCGTTCCAGACTATCGCCAGCGGCGGGAACCGCGCGCCGCTGTCGGCGCTGCGTTCGGTGATTGCCGAAGATGGTACGGTGTTGTATCAGAGCTTCCCACAGGCCGAGCGTGCCGTTCCGGCGCAGGCGGCGTATATGACGCTGTGGACCATGCAACAGGTGGTTCAGCGTGGTACGGGCCGCCAGCTTGGCGCGAAATATCCTGGGCTTCATCTGGCAGGGAAAACCGGGACCACTAACAACAACGTGGATACCTGGTTTGCCGGGATCGACGGCAGCCAGGTAACCATCACCTGGGTGGGCCGTGATAACAACCAGCCAACCAAGCTGTACGGTGCCAGCGGTGCGATGTCGATTTATCAGCGTTATCTTGCCAACCAGACGCCAACACCGCTGGTGCTGACGCCGCCGGAAGATGTGGTGGATATGGGCGTGGACTACGACGGTAACTTCGTTTGTAGCGGGGGGATGCGTACGCTTCCGGTATGGACTACCGATCCTGATTCGCTGTGTCAGCAGGGTGAAATGATGCAACAGCCGACCGGGAATCCGTTCGATCAGTCAACGCCGCAGCAGCAGCCTCAACAGCAGCAGCAACAACCGGCGCAGCAGGAAAAGAAAGATAGCGACGGTGTCGCTGGCTGGATAAAGGATATGTTCGGCAGTAACTGATATTGCTCAAAACCCGCTTCGGCGGGTTTTTCTTCTTTGGTCCATTCTCAGGGCCGAATAACATTCCAGCCTAATTTATTAACCCTTTCTTTTCATCTGGTTATTTCTTAACCCCTCAGTTTTAGTAGGGACGCGTATTGCTTGCTATCTCGCCAGAGTTTCGAATATTATGCTGCCGTTATAATAATAATTCTCGTTTACGTTATCATTCACTTTCATCAGAGAAATACCAATGGCGCGTCTTAAAACTGCTCAGCCAAGTTCATCGCTGCGTAAAATCGCAGTAGTGGTAGCCACAGCGGTTAGCGGCATGTCTGTCTATGCACAGGCGGCGGTTGACCCGAAAGAAGAAACCATCACCGTAACTGCTGCACCTGCCGCACAAGAAAGCGCATGGGGGCCAGCGGCAACCATCGCCGCACGACAGTCTGCTACGGCGACCAAAACTGACACCCCGATTCAAAAAGTTCCTCAGTCTATTTCAGTGGTCACCGCCGAAGAGATGGCGTTGCATCAGCCGAAATCAGTTAAAGAGGCGCTCAGCTACACGCCAGGCGTAGCCGTAGGCACCCGCGGCGCGTCTAACACCTATGACTACCTGATTATTCGCGGATTTGCCGCCGACGGCCAAAGTCAGAATAACTATCTGAATGGCCTGAAGATGCAGGGTAACTTCTACAACGATGCGGTAATCGACCCGTATATGCTGGAACGCGCTGAAGTGATGCGCGGTCCGGTTTCCGTTCTTTACGGAAAGAGTAACCCTGGTGGCTTGTTGAACATGGTCAGCAAACGCCCGACCACAGAGCCGTTAAAAGAAATTCAGTTCAAGATGGGCACTGACAGCCTGTTCCAGACCGGTTTTGACTTCAGCGATGCGCTGGATGACGATGGTGTGTACTCATACCGCCTGACCGGCCTGGCGCGTTCCGCGAATGCGCAGCAGCAGGGCGCGGAAGAACAACGCTACGCCATCGCGCCATCGTTCACATGGCGTCCGGATGATAAAACGAACTTTACCTTCCTCTCCTACTTCCAGAACGAGCCGGAAACTGGCTATTACGGCTGGTTGCCGAAAGAGGGGACGGTGACTGAGCTGCCGAACGGCAAGCGTCTGCCTACCGATTTCAACGAAGGTGCGAACAACAATACCTACTCTCGTAACGAGAAGATGGTGGGCTACAGCTTCGACCACGAATTTAACGACACCTTTACCGTGCGTCAGAACCTGCGTTACGCGCAAAACAAGGTTTCGCAGAACAGCGTGTATGGCTACGGTATGTGCTCTGATCCGCTCTATACAAAGGATCCGGCTAACAGTCCTTGCGCCAGCGTTCCTCAGTCCGAGTGGGCTCACACGCTGACTCGTCAGTATGTTGACGATAATGAGAAATTGCAGAACTTCGCTGTTGATACCCAGTTGCAGAGCAAATTCGCTACCGGTTCCGTGGATCACACATTGCTGACCGGCGTTGACTATATGCGGATGCGTAACGATATCAACTCCTGGTTTGGTTGGGCTGGTTCGGTAGCGCCTTCAGATATTTATAACCTTGATCGCAGCGACTTTGATTTTGGGGCACATACTGGACCGGGCGCTGCCTACCGAGTTCTGAATAAACAGGAACAAACGGGCCTGTACGCTCAGGATCAGATGCAGTGGGATAAGATGCTGGTCACTCTGGGCGGTCGTTACGACTGGGCTAAGCAGGACTCACTGAACCGCGTTTCTGGCGTGCTGGATTCCCGTGATGACAGACAGTTCACCTGGCGTGGCGGTGTTAACTACCTGTTCGACAACGGTGTGACTCCGTATTTCAGCTACAGCGAATCGTTTGAACCTAGTTCTCAGGTCGGGGAAAGCGGTAATATCTTTACTCCATCTAAAGGTAAGCAGTACGAAGCGGGCGTGAAGTATGTGCCGAGCGATCGTCCGATCGTGATCACCGGTGCTGTTTACCAGTTGACCAAAACCAACAACCTGATGGCCGACCCGAACGGATCATTCTGGTCAGTTGAAGGCGGTGAAATTCGCTCACGTGGTGTGGAAATTGAAGCGAAAGCGGCGCTCTCAGCCAGCGTTAACGTGGTCGGTTCTTATACCTATACCGATGCGGAATACACCACTGACACCAACTACAAAGGTAACACGCCTGCTCAGGTGCCAAAACATATGGCATCACTGTGGGGAGATTACACCCTTTATGACGGCGCGCTTTCCGGGCTGACGTTGGGTACGGGGGTTCGTTATACTGGCTCCAGCTATGGCGATCCGGCAAACTCCTTCAAAGTGGGAAGCTATACGCTGGTGGATGCGTTAGTACGTTACGATCTGGCGCGCGTCGGCATGGCGGGTTCCAACGTGGCGCTGCATGTGAACAACCTGTTTGACCGTGAGTACGTCGCCAGCTGCTTCAATACCTATGGCTGCTTCTGGGGCGCAGAACGTCAGGTCGTTGCAACCGCAACCTTCCGTTTCTAATTTCTTTTTGGGCACGCTTTGCGTGCCCGTTTTACAAGTTGGCTGCTATGCAGGAAAACAGATCCCATCCCGACACCACTTTTGCGTTGCGTAATGTCTCCTTTCGTGTGCCTGGCCGCACGCTTTTGCATCCTCTCTCATTAACTTTTCCGGTGGGGAAAGTGACCGGCCTTATCGGACACAACGGGTCCGGAAAATCGACGTTATTGAAAATGCTGGGACGTCATCAGTCGCCGTCGGAAGGTGAAATCCTGCTCGACGAACAGCCGCTGGAGAACTGGAGCAGTAAAGCGTTTGCCCGCAAGGTCGCCTATCTGCCGCAGCAGTTGCCGCAGGCCGAAGGGATGACGGTGCGTGAACTGGTGGCGATTGGCCGCTATCCGTGGCACGGGGCGCTGGGACGTTTTGGCGTTGCCGACAGAGAGAAAGTAGAAGAAGCTATTTCGTTGGTCGGCTTAAAACCGCTGGCGCACCGCCTGGTGGATAGCCTGTCCGGCGGAGAACGCCAACGTGCGTGGATTGCCATGCTGGTGGCGCAGGACAGCCGCTGTCTGCTGCTTGATGAGCCGACTTCCGCGCTGGATATCGCTCATCAGGTTGACGTGCTGGCGCTGGTGCATCGCTTAAGCCAGCAGCGTGGGCTAACGGTGATTGCGGTGCTGCATGATATCAACATGGCGGCCCGCTACTGCGATTACTTAGTTGCGCTGCGCGGTGGTGAAATGATTGCGCAAGGAACGCCTGCTGAACTGATGCGCAGTGAAACTCTGGAACAGATTTACGGTATCCCGATGGGCATTTTGCCGCATCCGGCCGGTGCCGCACCCGTGAGTTTTGTCTATTAATGATTGAATTACATCATATTACCCGTCGGCGTCTGCTTACGGCGATGGCGCTCTCGCCGCTGCTGTGGCGGATGAATACGGCGTCCGCCGCAGCGATTGATCCGCAGCGTATTGTGGCGCTGGAATGGCTGCCGGTAGAGCTGTTGCTGGCGCTGGGTATTACGCCGTATGGCATTGCGGATATCCCTAACTACAAGCTGTGGGTCAGTGAGCCACCTCTACCGGACTCGGTGATTGATGTCGGGCTACGCACGGAACCCAATCTTGAACTGCTGACCGAAATGAAACCCTCGTTTCTGCTCTGGTCGGCAGGCTATGGTCCTTCCCCGGAAAAGCTGGCGCGTATTGCACCTGGTCGGGGATTTAACTTCAGCGACGGTAAAAAACCGCTGATCGTTGCGCGACAATCGCTGCAGGAAATGGCGCAATTGTTCAATCTGCAGGCCTCTGCTGAACGCCATCTGACTGAGTATGATCGTTTTATTGCCAGCCTGAAGCCGCGCTTCATTCAACGCGGCGCGCGCCCTGTGCTTCTCACCTCTCTGCTTGATTCGCGGCATATGCTGGTGTTTGGCCCAAACAGCCTGTTTCAGGACGTGCTGGACGAATATGGGATCCCCAACGCCTGGCAGGGAGAGACAAACTTTTGGGGCAGCACTGCCGTGAGTATTGACCGTCTGGCTGCTTTTCAGGATGTCGATGTATTGTGCTTTGAGCACGGCAACGATAAAGAGATGGCTGCACTGATGTCTACGCCGTTGTGGCAGGCGATGCCCTTTGTTCGCAGCGGACGTTTTCAGCGCGTGCCGGCCGTCTGGTTCTATGGCGCAACGCTATCAGCCATGCATTTTGCCCGCATTCTGGATAATGCGCTGGGAGGCAAAGCGTGAGTAAACGTATCGCGCTGTTCCCCATTCTCCTGCTGACGGTTCTGTTTGTTGCCGCCTGTTGGCTCACATGGGTTAACTTCTCCGTTGCGCTACCGCGCAACCAGTGGCAACAGGCTATCTGGTCACCGGATATCGATGCCATTAAACAGATGGTTTTCCACTACAGCCTGCTGCCGAGGCTGGCGATTTCGCTGTTGGTCGGTGCCGGGCTGGGACTGGTCGGCGTATTGTTTCAGCAGGTGCTGCGTAACCCACTGGCGGAGCCAACCACGCTAGGTGTTGCGACCGGTGCGCAGTTGGGCATTACCGTCACGACGCTGTGGGCTATTCCCGGTGCGCTCACCACGCAATTTGCTGCGTTGGCAGGTGCTTGTGTCGTTGGGGCGCTGGTGTTTGGCGTCGCCTGGGGCAAACGTCTTTCTCCGGTGACGTTAATCCTCGCCGGACTGGTGGTCAGCCTGTACTGCGGGGCGATTAACCAGTTGATGGTTATCTTCCATCACGATCAACTGCAAAGCATGTTTTTATGGAGCAGCGGCACGCTAACCCAAACCGACTGGAGCGGCGTACAGCGACTGTGGCCACAGCTGCTGGGCGGCGTGATGCTGACTCTGCTGCTGTTGCGTCCAATGACGCTGATGGGACTGGATGACGGCGTGGCGCGTAACCTCGGTCTGGCGTTGTCGCTGGCGCGCCTGGCGGCCTTATCGCTGGCGATTGTCATCAGCGCCTTGCTGGTTAACGCGGTTGGGATTATCGGCTTTATTGGCCTCTTTGCACCGCTGCTGGCGAAAATGCTCGGCGCGCGGCGTCTGTTGGCGCGTCTGATGCTGGCCCCGCTGATTGGTGCGTTGATCCTCTGGCTCTCTGACCAAATCATTCTGTGGCTGACCCGCGTATGGATGGAGGTCTCCACCGGTTCGGTGACGGCGCTGATTGGCGCGCCATTGCTGCTGTGGTTGTTGCCGCGCCTTAGAAGTATGAGCGCACCGGATATGAATGCCAGCAACCGTATCGCCGCGGAGCGTCAGAATGTACTGATGTTTGCGCTGGCGGGCGGGGTGGTTTTGCTGCTGACTCTGGTGGTGGCGCTGTCGTTTGGCCGCGATGCGCACGGCTGGACATGGGCCAGCGGCGCGATGCTGGATGAACTGATGCCCTGGCGCTGGCCACGTATTCTGGCGGCGTTGATTGCCGGGGTTATGCTGGCGGTAGCGGGCTGTATTATTCAGCGTCTGACCGGAAACCCAATGGCTAGCCCGGAAGTTCTGGGCATTAGCTCCGGCGCGGCATTTGGCGTGGTGTTAATGCTGTTTCTGGTCCCCGGAAATGCCTTTGGCTGGCTGCTGCCCGCAGGGAGCCTCGGGGCTGCGGTCACCTTGCTTATCATTATGATTGCCGCCGGGCGCGGTGGTTTTTCGCCGCACCGTATGCTGCTGGCAGGGATGGCGCTCAGTACGGCGTTTACTATGTTGTTGATGATGCTGCAGGCCAGCGGCGATCCGCGTATGGCGGGCGTGCTGACCTGGATCTCCGGCTCAACCTATAACGCGACGGGCGAACAGGTACTGCGCACCGGGATTGTGATGGTTATCCTGCTGGCACTGACACCGCTGTGTCGTCGTTGGCTGACGATTTTACCGCTCGGCGGCGATACGGCGCGTGCGGTGGGTATGGCGATCACGCCGTCACGCGTGGGGTTACTGCTGTTGGCTGCGGGACTAACGGCGACAGCAACCATGACCATTGGACCGTTGAGTTTTGTCGGGCTGATGGCTCCGCATATTGCCCGAATGATGGGTTTTCGTCGGGCGATGCCGCATATGCTGATTTCAGCGCTGGCGGGAGGTGTGCTGCTGGTCTTTGCTGACTGGTGCGGCAGGATGGTGCTGTTTCCGTATCAGATCCCGGCAGGATTACTGTCGACGTTTATTGGCGCGCCGTACTTTATCTATCTGCTACGTAAGCAGAGTCGCTGAGGTTTATCCCTTCTATCTAGGTTGCGTCGCCATTCGGCAATAAAAAAGCCGGGTGGCGGCTTCGCCTTACCCGGCCTACGTTATTTCTGGACGTTCTCTTTTACAATTTCGCAAACACCCGGCGCGCGGCGTCGATGGTGTTATTGATATCGTCTTCACTGTGCGCGACGGACATAAAGCCCGCTTCGAAGGCGGACGGCGCCAGGTAAATCCCTTCATCCAGCATCATGTGGAAGAAACGCTTGAAGCGTTCAACGTCGCATGCCATCACATCCTGATAGCAGGTCACGGTTTCTGCATCGGTGAAGAAAATCCCGAACATCCCGCCCACATGGTTAACCACCAGCGGAATATTCGTCTCTTCGGCGGCTTCCAGCAGACCTTCCGCCAGACGCGTCGTCAGTTCGTTCAGCGTTTCATGAATACCTGGCTGGGCCACTTCGTTCAGACAAGCAAAACCTGCTGCCATCGCAATCGGGTTACCTGAAAGCGTACCCGCCTGATAAACCGGACCGGTCGGCGCCAGCGCGTCCATCACATCACGGCGACCGCCGAATGCGCCAACGGGCATCCCGCCACCGATGATTTTGCCAAGGCAGGTCAGATCCGGAACGACGCCGTAATAATCCTGCGCACCGGCCAGCGCCACGCGGAAACCGGTCATGACTTCATCGATGATCAACAGCGCGCCAAACTCATCACACAGGGCACGCAGGCCCGGCAGGAATTCTGGCAGCGGCGGGATGCAGTTCATGTTGCCTGCGACCGGCTCAACGATAATGCAGGCGATCTCCTGCGGATACTGTTCGAATGCCGCGCGAACGGAAGAGAGATCGTTGTAGGTGCAGGTCAGGGTGTGTTTCGCGAAATCGGCTGGAACGCCCGGAGAGTTTGGCTGACCCAGCGTTAACGCGCCGGAACCAGCTTTAACCAGCAGGCAGTCGGCATGACCGTGATAGCAACCTTCAAATTTGATGATCTTATCGCGACCGGTGAAACCGCGCGCCAGACGGATTGCGCTCATCGTCGCTTCCGTACCGGAGTTCACCATACGCACCATATCCATGGTCGGCACAAGTTCAGTGACCAGCTCCGCCATTTTCACTTCCATCTCGGTCGGCGCGCCGAAGCTTAAACCGCGTTCTGCGGCTTCAATCACCGCATTGCGAATTGCCGGGTGGTTATGGCCCAGTACCATCGGTCCCCAGGAACCGACGTAATCGACATAGGCTTTACCATCGACATCGTACAGATACGCGCCGTCCGCTTTTTCGATAAACAGCGGAGTACCACCCACGCCAGTAAAGGCGCGAACGGGGGAGTTAACGCCGCCAGGGATAAGTTCGCGTGCTGCGCTGTAGAGATTTTCAGACTTACTCATGGATGGGGTCCTGGTTCGTAGAAAAAGTAAATGCCCGCTATTCTAGTTATTCAGAGAAGGTTATGAAAGTTTTACGCATTTGAAACAATGCGATTTGCAGGGGATTTTCGTGAAATGTGCGAGTAGAATGCCAATTCCGTATTTGTATTACCAATTAATGATCATCTGATGAAGACTGACTCTCCCTCTTTTGAAGCACAACAAATTGTGCGTTTACGCCGCAGGGATCAAATCCGTCGACTCCTGGAACGCGATAAAACGCCGCTGGCGATCCTGTTGATGGCCGCCGTTGTCGGTACCGTGACGGGGCTTGTTGGCGTGGCATTTGAGAAAGCGGTGACCTGGGTACAAAATCAGCGCATTGGCGCCCTGGCCCAGGTTGCGGACCATGCCATTCTGCTGTGGCCGCTGGCGTTTATTCTCTCTGCATTGCTGGCGATGGTCGGCTATTTTCTGGTTCGTAAATTTGCGCCGGAAGCGGGAGGCTCGGGGATCCCTGAGATTGAAGGCGCGCTGGAAGAGCTACGACCTGTGCGCTGGTGGCGCGTTCTGCCGGTGAAATTTATTGGCGGCATGGGCACGCTGGGAGCCGGTATGGTGCTCGGGCGAGAAGGGCCGACCGTACAGATAGGCGGGAACATTGGGCGTATGGTGCTGGATATTTTCCGCATGCGCAGCGCCGAAGCGCGACATACCCTGCTGGCCACCGGTGCGGCTGCGGGTTTGTCGGCGGCGTTTAATGCGCCTCTGGCGGGGATCCTGTTCATTATTGAAGAGATGCGCCCGCAGTTTCGCTATAACCTCGTCTCGATCAAAGCCGTGTTTACCGGCGTTATTATGTCGAGCATCGTGTTTCGTGTGTTCAACGGTGAAGCACCGATTATTGAAGTCGGGAAGCTGTCTAATGCACCGGTAAATACGCTGTGGCTGTATCTTGTACTCGGGCTTATTTTTGGCTGTGTCGGGCCGTTGTTCAACACGATGGTGTTGCGTACCCAGGATATGTTCCAGCGCTTCCACGGCGGTGAAATTAAAAAATGGGTGCTGATGGGTGGCGCGATTGGTGGCCTGTGCGGGATCCTGGGATTAATTAAACCGGAAGCGGCAGGCGGCGGGTTTAACCTGATTCCTATCGCCGCGGCGGGTAATTTTAGCGTCGGTTTACTGCTGTTTATATTTATTACCCGGGTGATCACCACGCTGTTGTGCTTCTCGTCCGGCGCGCCCGGTGGGATTTTTGCCCCGATGCTGGCGTTGGGCACATTACTTGGCACTGCGTTCGGTATGGCCGCGGCGGCCTCTTTTCCACAGTATCATCTGGAGGCCGGAACCTTTGCCATTGCCGGAATGGGAGCTTTGCTGGCGGCTTCGGTACGTGCACCGCTAACCGGTATTGTACTGGTGCTGGAGATGACCGATAACTATCAGCTCATTTTGCCAATGATTATTACCTGTCTTGGCGCAACACTATTAGCCCAATTTATGGGTGGAAAGCCGCTATACTCGACTATCCTTGCCCGTACGCTGGCAAAACAGGAAGCGGAGCAAGCGGCAAAAAGCCAGAGTACCGCCGCTGGCGAGAATACTTGAACGAAATACCAGGGTATTAGATAATGGCCTTAACCATTGGGTTATAATTTGCCCAATTGCCAATGTCGTTTGGAGCAAAATATGAGTGATGACGTAGCGCTGCCACTGCAATTTACTGAAGCAGCAGCCAATAAAGTAAAAAGCCTGATCGCTGACGAAGATAACCCGAATCTGAAATTACGCGTGTATATCACCGGCGGTGGTTGCAGCGGTTTCCAGTACGGTTTCACCTTTGATGATCAGGTGAACGATGGTGATATGACCATTGAGAAACAAGGTGTGGGTCTGGTGGTTGATCCGATGAGCCTGCAATATCTGGTGGGCGGCGCGGTTGACTATACCGAAGGTCTGGAAGGTTCCCGCTTCGTTGTGACTAACCCCAATGCGAAAAGCACCTGCGGGTGTGGTTCTTCTTTCAGCATCTGATTGCTGCCTGTAATACCGATGGTCTGATGGTGTAGGCCCGGTAAGCGTAGCGCCACCGGGCAATGTGCCGGTTGGCGGCGTAAACGCCTTATCCGGCCTACATGTTCTGCATCATCACATCAACGCCCGTTATCATCCAGTGCAAACGTCGGCAATTTCAAATGCCAGCGAATGGCGGCAAGCCTAATCAGCAGGGTGACGATCATCCCCATCATACTGGCGTTTTCCAGCGATACATTAAAGGTATAAAACGCTGTCGCATGCACGATCCCGCCGATAATACATGCCGTGGCGTAGATTTCGGTGCGCAGAATCATCGGGACTTCACGAGCTAACACGTCGCGAATGATCCCGCCGCCGACGCCGGTAATCACCCCCATACAGATCGCCACCAGGGGGCCCGTCCCTGCGAGAAATGCTTTATTGACGCCAATCCCCACGAACACAGCCAGGCCAACGGCATCCAGCACCGGAAGGATCCACTTCGGTAAACGTCGTGGCTGACGTACCAGCAGGATTGTCAGCATGCTGGTGATCATTGCCACCACCAGATCGGTGGGATCCTTAACCCAAAATACCGGCCCATGATCCAGCGCCATATCGCGGATCGTACCGCCGCCAACGGCGGTAACCACCCCGAGTACCAGGACGCCAAACGGGTCCATTCGCAATTTCCCGGCCAGTAAGACGCCAGAGATAGCAAATACCGCGGTACCGACAATATCCAGCCAATAGACGAGCATTTTTAAATCCTCACAACAGACCTGGTGGGGGCAGGCGCTAATTTATCTGTGAAAGCGCATTACAGAGTTGTTTTGCGGCGAGGATAATACGCGGGCTCGCGCGTTCGAACCAGTCACTATTAAGTGTAATAATGGGTATTTTTAGCTGGTTTCCCCAGTATTGTTCAATTTTCAGAGTTTCGCCTGGCCCTCCGGTTGCAACAATAGCCTGGGGCGCTCGTGCCAGGACCTGCTCACGGCTAACCTGCGGCCAGGGGACCCGACTGCCGGCAAAGATGTTTTCTCCACCGCATACCTCAAGAACTTCGTGCTGAATGGAGCCTTTTCCACTGGTAAACAGAGGATTTGCGCCAAACTGGAGAAACACGCGTTTTTTCGGTTTGTTGGCATACCGAGATTTTAGTAAAGCATAGTCATCAAGCATGGTTTGCGCCGCCTGTTTAGCCTGCTCAGGCTTTGGGCTCCACGCTGCCAGCTGGCGGAGCGCATCGGCGACCTGCTCGATGGTAACGGCGTCCACCCAGATGACCTTAATTCCCAGGGCGGTCAGTTGATTCACCTGCCGCTCAGCATTTCCCCCGCGCCAGGCGACGACTAAATCCGGTTTAAGCGCCACAATGCGTTCAAGGTTCATACCTTGCCAGGTGGAAACCTCCTCGATATTTTTGGCCGCTGGCGGGTAGTTTGAGTAGCTACTGACGCCTACGGGTGTAATGCCGGCGGCAAAGGCGAGTTCGGTATTGGCAGGAGAAAGCGTCACAACACGCGGTGCGGCGTACAGGAACGCCGGAAGAGTGAATAGCAGGGCGACCAGCGCCCTGGAGAGTAATTTAGCCATGCGCCAGTTTCTGTACCAGCGTTTCAACCATCAGGCTTGACTGTTTCGCGGCAACAACCAGGAACTCGTCAAAGCTGAGATGGGACTGCTGATCGGCGACGTCAGAGATGGCGCGAACCACGACAAACGGCACATTGAAGTTATGGCAAACGTGCGCAATCGCGGTCGCTTCCATCTCAACTGCAATGGCCTGCGGGAAGTTATGCTTAATTTTAGCCAGACCCACGGAGCCATTAATGAAGGCATCGCCGCTGACGATAAGTCCGCGAACGGCGTTCAGATTGAGTTGCGCAATGCAGGATTCTGCTGCAGCAATCAGCGCAGGATCGGCTTTAAAACCAGCCGGGCAGCCCGGTAACTGACCAAATTCATAGCCAAAGGCGGTAACGTCGGCATCGTGATAGCGCGCTTCGTCAGAAACCACAATATCGCCGACTTTCAGCGTAGAGGCCAGGCCGCCCGCGGAACCAGTGTTAATGATGGCATCCGGCTTGCAGCGTTCAAGCAGCAGCGTAGCGCCCAGCGCCGCCGCCACTTTACCGATACCTGATTTCAGTAGCGCAACCTCTGTACCGTTCAGTTGGCCGGTGTAAATTTCACAACCGCCGAGAGAGAGGGTCTGACGGTTTTCGATTTTGTCACGCAGCAGCGTAACTTCTTCTTCCATTGCACCAATGATGCCGATTTTCATAGATTTACTCGCGATAAGCCAGATTTGAGGGCATAGTCTATCATGCGCTTAAGGGGTAGCGCATTTCTCAGGCGGGAGAGGATATGGTACAGATCGATTTCCGAAAAAAAATAAACTGGCATCGTCGTTACCGTTCGCCGCAGGGCGTGAAGACGGAGCATGAGATCCTACGTATTTTCGAAAGCGATCGTGGACGTATTATCAATTCTCCGGCTATTCGCCGACTGCAACAAAAAACCCAGGTTTTTCCGCTGGAGCGTAACGCGGCGGTGCGCACGCGCCTGACGCACTCGATGGAAGTTCAGCAAGTTGGGCGCTATATCGCTAAAGAGATCCTCAGCCGACTGAAAGAACTAAAACTGCTGGAGCAGTATGGTCTGGATGAACTGACGGGACCGTTTGAGAGTATTGTCGAAATGTCGTGCCTGATGCATGACATCGGCAATCCGCCGTTTGGTCATTTTGGTGAAGCGGCGATTAATGACTGGTTCCGCCAGCGGCTGTATCCCGCCGACGCGGAAAGTCAGCCCCTCAGCGATGACCGCTGCCTGGTGGCGGCGTTACGTTTGCGCGAAGGCGAAGAGTCGCTGAATGATATTCGCCGTAAGGTGCGCCAGGACCTGTGCCATTTTGAAGGTAATGCCCAAGGGATTCGTCTGGTGCATACTTTGATGCGTATGAATCTTACCTGGGCTCAGGTTGGTGGTATTTTAAAATATACCCGTCCGGCGTGGTGGCGCGGAAGTACGCCTACGACGCATGACTATTTAATGAAGAAACCGGGCTATTACCTTTCTGAAGAACCGTATATTGAACGGTTACGTAAAGAATTATCATTAGCGCCCTACAGTCGCTTTCCGTTAACCTGGATAATGGAAGCTGCCGATGATATCTCTTATTGCGTGGCCGACCTGGAAGATGCCGTTGAGAAAAGAATCTTTAGCGTCGAACAACTTTATCACCATCTGCATGAGGCGTGGGGGCATCACGAAAAAGGTTCCCTGTTTAGCCAGGTTGTTGAGAATGCCTGGGAGAAATCACGTTCAAATACATTAAGCCGGAGCACGGAAGATCAGTTCTTTATGTATTTACGCGTCAATACGCTGAATAAACTGGTGCCGTATGCAGCCCAGCGGTTTATTGATAATTTACCGCAGGTTTTTGACGGCAGCTTTAATCACGCGCTGTTAGAAGATGCCAGTAGCTTTAGTCAGTTGCTGGGGGTCTATAAAAATGTGGCGGTAAAACACGTATTTAGTCATCCGGACGTTGAGCAGTTGGAATTGCAGGGGTATCGGGTGATCAGCGGGTTGCTGGAGATCTATCAGCCTTTATTAAAAATGTCCCAGTCAGATTTTACTGAGCTGGTCGACAATGAAAGAGTTAAACGTTTTCCTATCGAATCACGATTATTTCAGAAGTTGTCTACTCGCCATCGTCTTGCTTATGTCGAGGCGGTTAGTAAAATATCAACGGGTTGCGCTGAGTTTTCGGTAATGGAATATTATTATCGCTGCCGGCTGATTCAGGATTATATCAGCGGGATGACCGATCTGTATGCCTGGGATGAATATCGTCGCTTGATGGCCGTAGAACAATAAATACTCATTTGTAAAGACGGCCAATAAAATTTTACTTTTTCCTTAAACTCAATTCTGGAACTTAGCGCTATAAAACGACTCTGACGTATACAGCAATTTTGCGTTACCTGTTAATCGAGAACGAAACACATGAAAAAAACCACATTAGCAATGAGTGCACTGGCTCTGAGTTTAGGTTTGGCGTTGTCCCCCCTGTCTGCCACAGCGGCTGAGACGTCGTCTTCAGCAATGACCGCCCAACAGATGCCAAGCCTGGCCCCGATGCTCGAAAAAGTGATGCCATCGGTGGTAAGCATTAACGTCGAGGGGAGCACGACGGTAAATACGCCGCGTATGCCGCGTAATTTCCAGCAGTTCTTCGGTGATAATTCACCATTCTGCCAGGACGGTTCACCGTTCCAGAGTTCACCGTTCTGCCAGGGCGGCGCGCCGGGCGCTGACAACGGCGGCGGCCAGCAGCAGAAATTTATGGCGCTGGGTTCCGGCGTAATTATTGATGCCGCGAAAGGGTATGTCGTGACCAACAACCACGTGGTGGATAACGCCACGGTGATTAAGGTTCAGTTGAGCGATGGCCGTAAATTTGATGCGAAGATCGTGGGTAAAGATCCGCGCTCCGATATCGCGCTGATCCAAATTCAGGATCCGAAAAACCTGACGGCGATTAAGCTGGCAGATTCCGACGCGCTGCGTGTGGGTGATTACACCGTAGCAATTGGTAACCCGTTTGGCCTCGGTGAGACCGTGACCTCCGGTATTGTTTCTGCGCTGGGCCGTAGCGGCCTGAACGCGGAAAACTACGAAAACTTTATTCAGACGGATGCCGCGATCAACCGGGGTAACTCCGGTGGCGCACTGGTCAACCTGAACGGTGAGCTGATCGGTATTAACACCGCGATCCTTGCGCCGGACGGCGGCAACATCGGTATCGGCTTTGCAATCCCGAGCAACATGGTGAAAAACCTGACGTCGCAGATGGTTGAGTTTGGTCAGGTTAAACGCGGTGAGCTGGGTATTATGGGTACCGAGCTGAGCTCTGAGCTGGCGAAAGCGATGAAAGTTGATGCTCAGCGTGGCGCATTTGTCAGCCAGGTGATGCCGAACTCTTCCGCAGCGAAAGCAGGTATTAAAGCCGGGGATGTGATTACCTCCCTGAACGGTAAACCGATCAGCAGCTTCGCCGCCCTGCGTGCGCAGGTGGGTACGATGCCGGTAGGCAGCAAAATTAACCTTGGCCTGTTGCGTGACGGTAAGCCGGTCACTGTGAATCTGGAACTGCAGCAGAGCAGCCAGACTCAGGTTGATTCCAGCTCTATCTTCAAAGGCATTGAAGGGGCTGATATGAGCAACAAAGGCCAGGACAAAGGGGTCGTGGTCAGCGAGGTGAAAGCGAATTCTCCGGCTGCACGGATTGGCCTGAAGAAAGGGGATGTGATTATCGGCGCGAACCAGCAGCCGGTGAAAAATATCGCCGAACTGCGCAAAATCCTCGACAGCAAACCGGCTGTACTGGCGCTGAACATTCAGCGTGGTGACAGCTCCATCTATCTGTTGATGCAGTAATCTCCCTAAACCCCTTCCTGCACAGGAAGGGGTTTCTTTTTGTGATACTTCCCACAACTCCATACTTCTCCCTCTCGCTTTGTGCAGTTGCACAATGCCGCCGCTTATTATCTTCCCTATGCTTGAGCTCTGCTCACAGGAGGGGTTTATGGCTGGCTGGCATCTTGATACCAAAATGGCGCAGGATATCGTAGCGCGAACCATGCGCATCATTGATACCAATATCAACGTAATGGATGCCCGCGGGCGGATCATTGGCAGCGGCGATCGCGAACGAATTGGTGAATTGCACGAAGGCGCGCTGCTGGTGCTTTCGCAAGGTCGGGTGGTCGATATTGACGATGCGGTAGCCCGGCATTTACATGGAGTGCGTCAGGGGATAAACCTGCCGCTGCGTCTGGAAGGCGAAATCGTTGGCGTTATCGGTCTTACCGGCGAGCCGGAACATCTGCGCAAGTATGGCGAACTGGTGTGCATGACCGCCGAAATGATGCTGGAACAGTCGCGTCTGATGCATCTGTTAGCGCAGGATAGCCGTCTGCGTGAAGAGCTGGTGATGAACCTGATTCAGGCTGAAGAGAATACCCCGGCGCTGATGGAATGGGCACAGCGATTGGGCATTGATTTGAACCAGCCGCGCGTGGTGGCGGTAGTGGAGGTCGACAGCGGTCAGCTTGGCGTTGATAGTGCGATGGCGGAGCTACAGCAATTGCAGAACGCGTTGACTACGCCCGAACGTAATAATCTGATTGCGATTGTTTCTCTGACCGAGATGGTGGTGCTGAAACCAGCCCTCAATCAGTTTGGCCGCTGGGACGCTGAAGATCATCGCAAGCGCGTTGAGCAACTGATTGCCCGCATGAAAGAGAATGGACAACTGCGTTTTCGCGTGTCGCTGGGCAACTATTTTACCGGGCCCGGCAGCATTGCCCGTTCGTATCGTACGGCGCGCACCACCATGATGGTCGGCAAGCAGCGGATGCCGGAAAGCCGGAGCTATTTCTATCAGGACTTGATGCTGCCGGTGCTGCTGGACAGCCTGCGCGGCGGCTGGCAGGCCAATGAGCTGGCGCGCCCGCTGGTAAGGCTGAAAGCGATGGATAACAACGGTTTGCTGCGTCGAACATTATCGGCATGGTTTCGACATAACGTTCAGCCGCTGGCGACCTCAAAAGCATTGTTTATTCACCGCAATACGCTGGAGTATCGCCTGAACCGTATTTCAGAGCTGACCGGGCTGGATCTGGGAAATTTTGACGATCGACTGCTGCTGTATGTGGCGTTGCAGCTGGATGAGCAGCATTGATTAATTGCCTGATAAGCGTAGCGCTATCAGGCAACAATCGACTTATTTGCGCGTCAGTTTTTCCAGATCGGCTTCAATCTCGCTGATCTTGTTGGTCACGACGCTTTCCAGGTGACGTAAATCATCGAGGATCTTGCGTTTAAGATCGACTTCGCTGCGATCTCGCTGGCAGATCTGATCCAGTTCGTCGATCACGTAGCGCAGGTTGGGACTGATCTCCTGCACTTCTTTGTAACCCTGGCCGACGCCATCGGCGACAACCGTTTTACGCTGACGGGGATATTTGAACTTCACGCTCTTGGCAAAAAACTCGCCTTTATCCTTCTGGAAATAGATTTTCAGGATATCGTTGTTGGCTTCTTGCCGCAGGCTGTAACGATCGATCTCTTCAGGATTAGTAATGCCCAGACTTTTCAGATTGTCATACATAGCGGTACCCTTAAGCTCACTATAACCATTGAATAATTAACGAAAAGCCTTGTTTATGCCACTCGCAGATGTAAAAAAAGCGGGCTAAGCCCGCTTTTTCAAATCGCTGTTAGTCGATGGTGCGTAACAGTTCGTTGATTCCCACTTTGCCACGTGTTTTGGCATCGACTTTCTTCACAATCACCGCGCAGTACAGGCTGTATTTGCCATCTTTCGACGGCAGGTTGCCGGAGACGACCACGGAGCCCGCCGGAACGCGGCCGTAATGCACTTCGCCGGTTTCGCGATCGTAAATACGGGTGCTCTGGCCGATATACACACCCATAGAGATGACGGAGCCTTCTTCGACGATCACGCCTTCAACCACTTCAGAGCGCGCGCCGATGAAGCAGTTGTCTTCGATGATGGTCGGGTTAGCCTGCAACGGTTCCAGTACGCCGCCGATACCAACGCCACCGGACAGGTGTACGTTCTTACCGATTTGCGCACAGGAACCCACGGTCGCCCAGGTATCAACCATCGTACCTTCATCAACATAAGCGCCGATGTTCACGTAAGACGGCATCAGCACGGTGTTACGGGCGATAAACGCGCCCTGACGCACTGCCGCAGGCGGAACCACGCGGAAACCTTCTTTCTGGAAGCGCGCTTCGTCGTAGTTGGCGAATTTCATCGGCACTTTATCGAAGTAACGGCTTTCCGCACCCTCGATAACCTGATTATCGTTAATACGGAAAGAGAGCAGGACCGCCTTTTTCAGCCACTGATGCGTGACCCACTGACCCTCAATCTTTTCTGCGACGCGCAGTGCACCGGAATCCAGTAAAGAAATAACCTGATTCACCGCTTCGCGGGTTACGGTATCTACATTTGCCGGAGTAATGTCGGCACGGCGCTCGAAAGCGGACTCAATAACGTTCTGTAACTGCTGCATTGTTAAACTCTTTCCATAATAAATAAAAACATTACCCTTTATCGTTTGGATTGAGGGCCTCTGTCAACCGTTGATGCACTTCCTGCTGCAGCTCATTATTAAGGGCGCGCCGGTCGGCGGTGGCGATTATGAATAAATCTTCTACTCGCTCGCCAATAGTTGTAATTCGGGCGCCATGCAGCGAAATTCCCAGATCGGCAAAAATCTGCCCGACCCGCGCCAGCAGTCCTGGCTGGTCGAGAGCGATAAGCTCAAGAAATGATTTTCGATCGGTATGGGTCGGCAGAAAAGTGACCTCGGTATCGACGGTAAAGTGACGTAATTTTGCCGGCTGGCGACGCGGTTGCGGCGGCTGCCAGCTACGCTGGGTGATCGCCTGTTCCAGCCCAAAACGGATCGCTTCGTGTCGGTCTGACGACAGCGGGCTACCGTCTGGTTCCAGCACAATGAACGTATCCATCGCCATCCCATCGCGGGTGGTGAAAATCTGCGCATCGTGGACGCTAAGGTTGCGCCTGTCCAGTTCGGCGCAGACGGCAGCAAACAGGTAAGGGCGGTCAGGGCTCCAGATGAAAATTTCCGTCCCGCCTCGCGTAGCCTGCGGGCTGAGCAGGATCAGCGGCTTGCTGAGATCGTGTTGCAGCAGATGACGCGCATGCCAGGCCAACTGATTTGGGCTGTGACGTACAAAATAGTTGGCGCGACAGCGCGACCAGATATGGTGTAGCGCTTCTTCATCAATGTTGTCCATGCGCAGTAGCGCCAGCGCCTGAAGCTGATGATGGCGTACGCGCTCACGCATATCCGGCGTGTTTTGCATCCCGCGCCGTAACTGTTTCTCCGTCGCGAAGTACAGCTCGCGCAGCAAGCTTTGCTTCCAGCTATTCCACAGCGTTTCGTTGGTGGCGCAAATATCTGCGACGGTCAGGCACACCAAAAAGCGCAGACGATGTTCCGTTTGCACCTCTTCGGCGAATTGCTTAATGACTTCGGGATCCTGAATATCGCGGCGTTGAGCGGTAACCGACATCAGCAAATGCTGGCGCACCAGCCACACGATCAGTTGCGTTTCGCGGGAGTTCAGACCGTGCAGTTCGGCGAATTTGAGCACATCCTGGGCGCCGAGAACCGAGTGATCGCCGCCGCGACCTTTGGCGATATCGTGGAACAGCGCGGCAATCAGAATCAGCTCCGGCTGTCGCAGACGCGGCCACAGATCCACGCACAGCGGATGGCGCTGACGGGTCTCTTCGTTAGCAAAACTTTCCAGCTTGAGCATTACGCGAATAGTGTGTTCATCCACCGTATAGGCATGAAACAGGTCAAACTGCATTTGGCCGACAATATGCGACCATTGCGGCATATAGGCCCACAACACGCTGTGGCGATGCATAGGCAGCAGGCCGCGACTTACCGCGCCCGGATGGCGCAACATACTGAGAAACAGCGAACGCGCCTCCGGGATGTAGCACAGCGGCTGCGTTAAATGACGGCGGGCATGACGTAAATGGCGCAGCGTAGTGGAGTAAATTCCGCTGATCGCGCTATTACGCACCATGATGTAAAACATCCGCAATATCGCTTCGGGTTTGCGAATAAACAGGTCGTCGTCGCGCAGATCAATCAATGTGCCGCGCAGTTGAAAGTCGTCATCAATCGGACGTGGTTTTTCATCGGCGGGCAGGGCGAGGATCGCCTCGTCGAACAGTTGCAACAGCATGTGGTTCAGTTCGCTGACCCGTCGTGTGACGCGGAAATAGTCTTTCATCATCCGCTCGATAGGCTCGTTGCCTTCACCGCCGTAGTTCAGGCGTTGCGCCACGCTGAGCTGACGATCAAACAGCAGACGGTTGTCGTAACGACTAACGACCAGATGCAGGGCAAAGCGAATGCGCCACAGGATATGCAAACATTCATTCAGCTCGGCACGTTCTGCCTGCGTCAAAAAGCCGAAACCGACCATTTCATCCAGTGAGGTGGCGCCAAAATGGCGGCGGGCCACCCATTGCAGGGTATGAATATCGCGCAGGCCGCCGGGACTACTTTTGATATCCGGCTCCAGGTTGTAGCTGGTGCCGTGATAGCGCTGGTGGCGCTGATTCTGCTCTTCAACTTTGGCTGCGTAAAACTTATCGGACGGCCAGAAACCTTCGCTAAAAATATGCTTTTGTAGCTCAAGAAACAGCGCCACATCACCAATCAGCAGGCGTGTTTCAATCAGGTTGGTGGCGACGGTTAAATCTGACAATCCTTCCAGCAGACACTCTTCCAGCGTGCGCACGCTGTGCCCAACCTCGAGCCTCACGTCCCATAGCAGCGTTAACAGTTCGCCAACTTTTTCGGCCTGCGCGTCTGGTAGCTTTTTACGACTCAGGATCAGCAGGTCAATATCGGAAAGCGGATGCAGTTCGCCGCGCCCGTAACCGCCAACGGCAACCAGCGCCAGGTCGGCAATTTGACCGAAACCGGCTTCAATCCACAGACGTTGCAGTAACTGGTCAATAAACTCGGTGCGGGCCTCAATCAGCTGTTCTGCGGAAATCCCGCTGTCAAACGCGTCACCTAACCAGTGCTGGAAAGTGTCGATATGCGCTTTAATGCCGGGGCAATTGAGATCGTGCTGCGGCCAGGTTCCGGGGTTCTGCGGTTGGCCTGGCAGGGTGGGGAGGGCAGTATTTGCGTGTTGTTCAGGAAGAGTATTCATTATGCGCCACCCATTAAAAAAGCCGGATGACGGCGTGAACGCCTTACCCGGCCTACGAAGTAGTACAATTTGTAGGCCTGATAAGATGCGGATGCATCGCCATCAGGCAAAACATTATTCGTCGTGTGTGATGATCGCCGGGATGGTGTCATCCTTGCGTAATGTCAGAATTTCACAGCCTTTTTCCGTCACCACAATAGTATGCTCGTACTGAGCAGACAAGCTCCGATCTTTGGTTTTCACCGTCCATCCGTCTTTCATGGTGCGGATGCGGTAATCACCGGCATTCAGCATGGGCTCTACGGTGAAGGTCATGCCCGGCTGCAGTACCACACCGCCGTCGTCTGCATCGTAGTGCAGAACCTGCGGCTCTTCATGGAAGCCGCGACCGATGCCGTGACCGCAATATTCACGGACCACAGAGAAGCCTTCGCCTTCCGCGTATTTCTGAATCGCAGCGCCCAGCGTGCGCAGGCGAATACCTGGTTTTACCATCCGCAGCGCCAGATACAGGCTTTCCTGCGTGACGCGGCACAAACGCTCGCCCAGAATGGTTGGTTTGCCGACGATGAACATTTTCGAGGTATCACCGTGGAACTCGTCTTTAATCACGGTTACGTCGATGTTGACGATATCGCCGTCTTTCAGGAGCTTGGCGTCGTCCGGGATCCCATGGCACACCACTTCATTAATAGAGATGCACACGGACTTCGGATAACCGTGATAGCCCAGGCAGGCGGAAATGGCCTGCTGCTCATTCACGATGTAGTCATTACAGATGCGATCCAGTTCGCCGGTGCTGACGCCTGGCTTAACAAACGGTTCGATCATTTCCAGTACATCGGCGGCCAGACGGCCAGCGACGCGCATTTTTTCGATTTCTTCAGGGGTCTTGATTGAGATAGCCATGAATTCTGTCCATCAGTGCCGATGATATCGGCAATAATTGTTTAAGTGGTGCCAATGGTATCAGTCCGGCATACATGCTGCCAAATTGAGAATCATTCTGAACTTCGCCTTTCGTGCCACAGGTGTGTTGGCTGTATTTGCTCACTCCAGCCGCTTACTGCATGTAGGCTCCCGGAGATGCAAAAATTGGCTGCCTCCCTGTAACACGAAATTCATCGTTCATTCAGCACGCACCGCCAACAATTATTGGTGTCGGTAGCGTATTTGTGGTATAAAGCGCGCCGGACTTCCGATCCATTTGAAGACTACACACGATGGACGGGAGCGACAAATCTCACTTTGTGTAACAACACACACGTATCGGCACATATTCCGGGGTGCCCTTTGGGGTCGGTAATATGGGATGCGTGGAGGCTTAACCCCAACTTTTATATATAGAGGTTTTAATCATGGCAACTGTTTCCATGCGCGACATGCTCAAGGCTGGTGTTCACTTCGGTCACCAGACCCGTTACTGGAACCCGAAAATGAAGCCGTTCATCTTCGGTGCGCGTAACAAAGTTCACATCATCAACCTTGAGAAAACTGTACCGATGTTCAACGAAGCTCTGGCTGAACTGAACAAGATCTCTGCTCGTAAAGGTAAAATCCTTTTCGTTGGTACTAAACGCGCTGCAAGCGAAGCGGTGAAAGAAGCTGCTAACAACTGCGACCAGTTCTTCGTGAACCATCGCTGGTTGGGCGGCATGCTGACTAACTGGAAAACCGTTCGTCAGTCCATCAAACGTCTGAAAGATCTGGAAACTCAGTCTCAGGACGGTACTTTCGAAAAGCTGACCAAGAAAGAAGCGCTGATGCGTACTCGTGAGCTTGAGAAACTGGAAAACAGCCTGGGCGGTATCAAAGACATGGGCGGTCTGCCGGACGCTCTGTTCGTAATCGATGCTGACCACGAGCACATTGCTATCAAAGAAGCAAACAACCTGGGTATCCCAGTATTTGCTATCGTTGATACCAACTCTGATCCGGACGGTGTTGACTTCGTTATCCCGGGTAACGACGACGCAATCCGTGCTGTGACCCTGTACCTGGGCGCTGTAGCTACTACCGTTCGTGAAGGCCGTTCTCAGGATCTGGCTTCCCAGGCGGAAGAAAGCTTCGTAGAAGCTGAATAATAAGGCACGCTCGTTCGAGCCCCCTTATAAACCAGGTAGTATCACGTTTGGTTAGGGGCCCTTTAGGCCCCTTTTTCACTTTTAAATCTGTGCGGTTTCATGCCGGGCAGATCAAATCTTCCGAGGATTTTAGAATGGCTGAAATTACCGCATCCCTGGTAAAAGAGCTGCGTGAGCGTACTGGCGCAGGCATGATGGATTGCAAAAAAGCACTGACTGAAGCTAATGGCGACATCGAGCTGGCAATCGAAAACATGCGTAAGTCCGGCGCAATCAAAGCGGCGAAAAAAGCAGGCAACGTTGCTGCTGACGGCGTAATCAAAACCAAAATCGACGGCAACATCGCTTTCATTCTGGAAGTTAACTGCCAGACTGACTTCGTTGCTAAAGATGCTGGTTTCCAGGCATTTGCTGACAAAGTACTGGACGCTGCCGTTGCTGGCAAAATCACTGACGTTGAAGTTCTGAAAGCGCAGTTCGAAGAAGAACGCGTTGCTCTGGTTGCTAAAATCGGTGAGAACATCAACATCCGTCGCGTTGCTTCCCTGGAAGGCGAAGTTCTGGGTAACTACCAGCACGGTGCTCGTATCGGTGTTCTGGTTGCTGCAACTGGCGCTGACGAAGAGCTGGTTAAACAGCTGGCAATGCACGTTGCTGCAAGCAAACCAGAATTCGTTAAGCCGGAAGACGTTTCTGCTGAAGTGGTAGAGAAAGAATACCAGGTTCAGCTGGACATCGCGATGCAGTCTGGTAAGCCGAAAGAAATCGCAGAGAAAATGGTTGAAGGCCGCATGAAGAAATTCACCGGCGAAGTTTCTCTGACTGGTCAGCCTTTCGTTATGGATCCGAGCAAATCTGTTGGTCAGCTGCTGAAAGAGCACAACGCTGATGTAACAGGCTTCATCCGCTTTGAAGTGGGTGAAGGTATCGAGAAAGTTGAGACTGACTTTGCAGCAGAAGTTGCTGCGATGTCCAAGCAGTCTTAATTTTTAAAGGAGCCGCCTGAGGGCGGCTTCTTTTTGTGTCTGGCTTGTAAATTCAGCGAACCGCTATAGTGGTCATGCTGAAAAGCGACATACAATGTCGCCGGTATTAATTCATCTCATTCGTTGACAGTCTCAGGAAAGAAACATGGCTACCAATGCAAAACCCGTCTACAAACGTATTCTGCTTAAGTTAAGTGGCGAAGCTCTGCAAGGTTCAGAAGGCTTCGGTATTGATGCAAGCATCCTTGACCGTATGGCTCAGGAAATCAAAGAGCTGGTTGAGCTGGGTATCCAGGTTGGCGTAGTGATTGGTGGTGGTAACCTGTTCCGTGGCGCTGGTCTGGCGAAAGCAGGGATGAACCGCGTTGTGGGCGACCACATGGGCATGTTAGCCACCGTCATGAACGGTCTGGCGATGCGCGATGCGCTTCACCGCGCCTATGTGAACGCTCGCTTGATGTCCGCAATTCCTCTGAATGGCGTGTGTGATAACTACAGTTGGGCGGAAGCAATCAGCCTGCTGCGTAACAACCGCGTTGTTATTTTGTCTGCGGGTACTGGCAATCCGTTCTTCACTACCGACTCTGCGGCTTGCCTGCGTGGTATTGAAATTGAAGCGGATGTGGTACTGAAAGCCACCAAAGTCGATGGCGTATTTACGGCTGATCCGGCTAAAGATCCAACGGCGACTATGTACGAACAGTTGACCTATGCTGAAGTACTGGATAAAGAGCTGAAAGTGATGGATCTTGCGGCGTTTACGCTGGCTCGTGACCACAAATTACCGATTCGTGTCTTTAACATGAACAAACCGGGTGCGCTGCGCCGTGTTGTTATGGGTGAAAAAGAAGGCACGTTAATCACGGAATAATTCCCGTTGCGGCTAAATGCAGGTAATATTCCGCTTTAATGTCGCGGGATACGTCCCTCAAAATTAATCAAGACTATACTTGTCACATCTTGCGTGGTGGGTATGGTCTGACTGAAACAAGCTTTCAAGGATTCGTAACGTGATCAACGATATCAGAAAAGATGCTGAAGTACGCATGGACAAATGCGTCGAAGCGTTCAAAAACCAAATCAGCAAAATTCGCACGGGCCGTGCTTCTCCTAGCCTGCTGGATGGTATTGTCGTGGAATATTACGGCACACCGACCCCGCTGCGCCAGCTGGCAAGCGTAACGGTTGAAGATTCCCGTACCCTGAAAATCAACGTGTTCGACCGTTCTATGGGGCCAGCCGTTGAGAAAGCAATTATGGCTTCCGACCTCGGTCTGAATCCAAGCTCTGCGGGTTCCGACATCCGCGTTCCGCTGCCGCCGCTGACTGAAGAACGTCGTAAAGATCTGACCAAGATCGTGCGTGGCGAAGCTGAAGGCGCGCGCGTTGCCGTACGTAACGTACGCCGCGATGCCAACGACAAAGTGAAAGCGTTGTTGAAAGAAAAAGAGATCAGCGAAGATGACGATCGCCGTTCTCAGGACGACGTACAGAAACTGACTGACGCAGCTATCAAGAAAGTTGATGCGGCGCTGGCAGAGAAAGAAACGGAACTGATGCAGTTCTGATTCGCCTGTACGCTAAAAACGCCGCTTAGAAGGCCTGAGAAGGCTGGATGGCGGCGTTTTGCTTTTTTCTGTCTATATACTCTAAATATTCGAGTTGCAGGAAGGCGGCGACGTAGGGCATCCCCGGGAGCGTACACCCGTGCGTGACAGGGGTGAACGAGGAGAGCCAACGTACATGCAACTTGAAATATGACGAGTAAAATTCTTCTGGATGTCTGATGAAGCAATTAACCATCCTGGGATCAACCGGTTCCATTGGTTGCAGTACGCTGGATGTAGTACGCCATAACCCGGAAAAATTTCGTGTTGCTGCGTTGGTGGCGGGTAAAAATGTCGTCCGTATGGTTGAGCAATGTCTGGAATTTTCTCCTCGCTATGCGGTAATGGACGATGAAAAAAGCGCTGCGTTGGTAAAAGCAGCTCTGCTGGAGCAGGGCAGTCGTACTGAGGTTATGAGCGGGCAGCAGGCTGCCTGTGATATGGCTGCGCTGGATGATGTTGATCAGGTTATGGCGGCGATTGTCGGCGCGGCGGGCTTGCTACCGACGCTGGCGGCAATCCGCGCGGGCAAAAGCATTTTGCTGGCGAATAAAGAGTCTCTGGTGACCTGCGGGCGTCTGTTTATGGACGACGTGCAACGCCACAAAGCACAGCTTTTGCCGGTAGATAGCGAACATAACGCGATTTTTCAGAGTTTACCGCAACCTATCCAACACAATCTGGGATACGCTGACCTTGAGCAAAATGGCGTCATATCAGTTTTGCTTACCGGGTCTGGTGGCCCTTTCCGTGAAACGGCATTGCGCGATCTGGTTTCTATGACCCCCGATCAGGCATGTCGTCATCCGAATTGGTCGATGGGACGAAAAATCTCTGTCGATTCAGCCACCATGATGAATAAAGGTCTGGAATACATTGAAGCGCGTTGGTTATTTAATGCCAATGCAGGCCAGATGGAAGTGCTGATTCACCCGCAGTCGGTTATTCATTCGATGGTGCGTTATCAGGATGGTAGCGTTCTGGCGCAGTTGGGGGAACCTGATATGCGTACACCTATTGCTCATACGATGGCATGGCCAGAACGAGTGACGTCCGGCGTTAAGCCTGTCGACTTTTGCAAGCTCAGTGCGTTGACGTTTTCCGCACCTGATTACCAGCGTTATCCATGCCTGAAACTGGCGATGGACGCGTTTGAGCAAGGGCAGGCGGCGACGACCGCTTTGAACGCAGCGAATGAAATTACCGTTGCCGCATTCCTGGCGCAGCAGATCCGATTTACCGATATTGCTGACCTGAATTTATCCGTACTGGATAAGATGGATTTGCAGGAGCCACAGAGCGTTGATGACGTGCTGAAGGTTGATGCTATCGCGCGGGAAGTCGCCAGAAAAGAAGTGATGCGACGCTCAAGCTGATGATAATCCCTCCTCGGAGAATCGCGCTATTTGTTAGCGTTGGGCTTCAGTGATATAGTCTGCGCCACTCGATCGCGGGTATTTGTTTTTTTTCGGTCGGGTAAGCCGTGGTTTGACACGGCTTTTTTGTGGATGCACAAAATCATTCAGGTTGCATCAAGGTGGCAAGTGGATGAGTCCCCTGGAGCATACAAAGAGTATGTGACTTGGGCGAAGATCACAGCCGACGAAGGAGCAGCCTGAAGGATGAAGCGCAAAAGGCTTCAGTATTCCTGAGTACCGTATAATCCTTTCAGGGACTAAAAACGCGTTATGTTGTCTGCAACTAAACCATTAAGCGAAAATTTGCCAGCACATGGTTGTCGCCATGTAGCAATTATCATGGATGGCAATGGCCGCTGGGCGAAAAAGCAAGGGAAGATTCGCGCCTTTGGACATAAGGCCGGAGCAAAGTCCGTCCGCCGGGCTGTCTCTTTTGCTGCCAATAACGGTATTGATGCGTTAACGCTGTATGCCTTTAGCAGTGAGAACTGGAACCGACCTGCGCAGGAAGTGAGCGCGTTAATGGAGCTGTTTGTGTGGGCGCTTGATAGCGAAGTGAAAAACCTGCACCGCCATAACGTACGTCTGCGTATTATCGGGGATATCAGTCGATTTAACTCACGTTTGCAAGAACGGATTCGCAAATCAGAAGCGATTACCGCCCAGAATACCGGGTTGACGCTAAATATTGCAGCGAATTACGGTGGACGGTGGGATATAGTCCAAGGAGTCAGACAACTGGCACAACAGGTGCAGGACGGTCTGCTGCGTCCAGAGCAAATCGATGAAGAGATGCTGGGGCAGCAAATTTGTATGCATGAACTGGCTCCTGTGGATTTAGTGATAAGGACTGGGGGAGAGCATCGAATTAGTAATTTTCTGTTGTGGCAAATTGCCTATGCCGAACTTTACTTTACGGATGTTCTCTGGCCCGATTTCGATGAACAAGACTTTGAAGGTGCGCTGCATGCCTTTGCTAATCGTGAGCGTCGTTTCGGCGGCACCGAGCCCGGTGATGAAAAAGCCTGATGGGGGTCGCTTTTGCTGAAGTATCGCCTGATTTCTGCTTTTGTTTTAATACCCGTTGTCATCGCGGCGCTGTTTTTGCTGCCGCCGGTGGGGTTCGCCATTGTTACGCTGGCCGTCTGTATGCTGGCCGCCTGGGAATGGGGACAGTTAAGCGGTTTTACCACGCGTACGCAGCGAGTCTGGCTGGCTGTTTTGTGCGGGCTATTGCTGGCACTGATGCTATTTTTGTTGCCGGAATACCATCGCAATATTCATCAGCCGCTGGTTGAAGTATCGCTGTGGGCGTCGCTGGGCTGGTGGGTCGTGGCGCTGTTACTGGTGCTGTTTTATCCCGGCTCTGCGTCGGTCTGGCGTAATTCCAAAACATTACGCATAATTTTCGGCGTGTTAACCATAGTCCCTTTCTTTTGGGGAATGCTGGCGCTACGTGCATGGCACTATGATGAGAATCATTATAGTGGCGCGCTATGGCTGCTGTATGTCATGATCCTCGTCTGGGGAGCGGACTCGGGTGCCTATATGTTTGGTAAGTTGTTTGGCAAACATAAGCTGGCGCCGAAGGTTTCTCCTGGTAAAACCTGGCAGGGTTTTATTGGCGGACTCGCCACTGCGGCCGTGATCTCATGGGGTTATGGCATGTGGGCGAATCTTGAGGTTGCGCCTGTCACCTTGCTTATTTGCTCCATCGTTGCAGCCCTGGCCTCCGTGCTGGGTGACCTGACCGAGAGTATGTTTAAGCGTGAAGCAGGTATTAAGGACAGTGGTCACTTAATACCAGGACACGGCGGTATTTTGGATCGTATTGATAGCCTGACGGCTGCGGTACCGGTCTTTGCCTGCCTGTTGTTACTGGTATTCAGGACGCTCTAACGGATGGTCTTATGCTGAGTATTCTCTGGAATCTGGCTGCATTCATCGTTGCACTTGGTGTGCTTATCACCGTGCATGAATTTGGTCATTTCTGGGTTGCACGGCGCTGCGGAGTCCGCGTCGAACGCTTTTCCATTGGCTTTGGAAAAGCGCTTTGGCGGCGTACCGATAAATCAGGTACGGAATACGTCATCGCCCTGATTCCCCTCGGCGGTTACGTCAAAATGCTGGATGAGCGCGCTGAACCGGTCGCACCGGAGCTGCGCCATTACGCTTTCAACAATAAAACGGTTGGACAACGCGCAGCCATCATCGCCGCAGGTCCGATTGCCAACTTCCTTTTTGCTATTTTCGCGTATTGGCTGGTGTTTATCATCGGTGTCCCTGGTGTTCGTCCGGTTGTTGGTGAAATAACACCCAACTCGATTGCCGCACAGGCGCAAATTCAGCCGGGTACGGAACTAAAAGCGGTTGATGGTATCGAAACCCCTGATTGGGATGCCGTGCGATTACAACTGGTATCCAAAATTGGCGATGAACATACGACTCTCAGCGTGGCGCAGTTTGGCAGCAACCAGCGGCAGGACAAAACGCTGGATTTACGCCATTGGGCATTTGAGCCAGACAAAGAGGATCCTGTTTCCAGTTTAGGGATTCGCCCGCGCGGTCCGCAGATTGAATCGGTGCTGTCAGAAGTGCAGGTAAACTCCGCTGCAAGTAAGGCGGGTTTGCAAGCTGGCGACAGGATCGTTAAAGTCAATGGTCAGCCGCTAACGCAATGGATGACGTTCGTGACGCTGGTGCGCGATAATCCGGATAAGCCGTTAGCGCTAGATATTGAAAGACAAGGAAGTTCCTTGTCTTTAACGTTAACCCCAGATTCAAAACAGGTTAACGGGAAGGCAGAGGGTTTTGCGGGCGTGGTGCCTAAAGTTATTCCTCTGCCTGATGAGTATAAGACTGTACGCCAGTATGGGCCATTCAGCGCCATCCTCGAAGCCTCGGATAAAACGTGGCAGTTGATGAAGCTGACGGTCAGTATGCTGGGAAAATTGATTACCGGTGATGTAAAACTGAACAACCTCAGTGGGCCGATTTCTATCGCCCAGGGGGCTGGGATGTCAGCGGAGTTCGGGGTTATTTATTACCTGATGTTCCTTGCGCTTATCAGCGTGAACTTAGGGATAATCAACCTGTTTCCGTTGCCCGTTCTTGACGGGGGGCATCTGCTGTTCCTGGCGATTGAAAAGCTGAAGGGCGGTCCGGTATCCGAGCGGGTTCAAGACTTTAGTTATCGCATTGGCTCTATCTTGCTGGTGTTGTTAATGGGGCTTGCACTTTTCAATGATTTCTCTCGGTTGTAAGAGAGTGTTAGGAAGAACGCATAATAACGATGGCGATGAAAAAGTTGCTCATAGCGTCGCTGCTGTTTAGCAGCGCCACCGTATACGGTGCTGAAGGGTTCGTAGTGAAGGACATTCATTTCGAAGGCCTACAGCGAGTCGCCGTTGGTGCGGCTCTCCTCAGTATGCCGGTGCGCACAGGCGACACGGTTAATGATGAAGACATCAGTAATACCATTCGTGCTCTGTTCGCCACCGGTAACTTTGAGGATGTCCGCGTCCTGCGCGATGGTGATACCCTTCTGGTTCAGGTAAAAGAACGTCCGACGATTGCCAGCATCACTTTCTCCGGTAACAAATCGGTGAAAGATGACATGCTCAAGCAAAACCTCGAGGCTTCTGGTGTGCGTGTTGGCGAGTCTCTGGATCGCACCACGCTAGCCGATATCGAAAAAGGGCTGGAAGATTTCTACTATAGCGTCGGTAAGTACAGCGCCAGTGTGAAAGCGGTGGTAACGCCGTTGCCGCGTAACCGCGTTGACCTCAAGCTGGTCTTCCAGGAAGGCGTTTCGGCGAAGATCCAACAGATCAATATCGTCGGCAACCATGCTTTCTCGACCGACGAACTGATCTCTCACTTCCAACTGCGTGATGAAGTGCCGTGGTGGAACGTGGTGGGCGATCGTAAATACCAGAAACAGAAACTGGCGGGCGATCTTGAAACCTTGCGCAGCTACTATCTGGATCGCGGTTATGCTCGCTTCAATATCGATTCCACCCAGGTTAGCCTGACGCCGGATAAAAAAGGTATCTACATTACCGTTAACATCACTGAAGGCGATCAATACAAGCTTTCAGGGGTACAGGTGAGCGGTAACCTGGCTGGGCACTCCGCCGAAATTGAGACCCTGACCAAAATCGAGCCAGGCGAACTCTATAACGGCACCAAAGTGACCAAAATGGAAGATGATATCAAGAAGCTTCTGGGTCGCTATGGCTATGCCTATCCGCGCGTACAGTCGCAACCTGAAATCAACGACGCCGACAAAACCGTTAAATTACGCGTAAACGTGGATGCAGGTAACCGTTTCTACGTGCGTAAGATTCGTTTTGAAGGTAACGACACCTCTAAAGATTCCGTTCTGCGTCGCGAAATGCGCCAGATGGAAGGTGCCTGGTTGGGTAGCGATCTGGTCGATCAGGGTAAAGAGCGTCTGAACCGTCTGGGTTACTTTGAAACTGTCGATACCGATACTCAGCGTGTACCGGGTAGCCCGGATCAGGTTGATGTGGTCTATAAGGTTAAAGAGCGTAACACCGGTAGCTTTAACTTCGGCGTTGGTTACGGTACTGAAAGCGGCGTGAGCTTCCAGGCTGGCGTTCAGCAAGATAACTGGTTAGGTACCGGTTATTCAGTCGGCATCAACGGCACCAAAAACGACTATCAGACCTATACTGAGTTGTCTGTCACCAACCCATATTTCACCGTTGATGGGGTGAGCCTTGGTGGTCGCGTTTTCTACAATGACTTTAAAGCGGATGATGCAGACCTGTCCGACTATACCAACAAAAGTTATGGTACTGACGCAACGCTCGGCTTCCCGATCAACGAATACAACACCTTGCGTGCGGGTGTGGGTTATGTGCATAACTCCTTGTCTAACATGGATCCACAGGTTGCAATGCAACGTTATCTGGTTTCAATGGGTAAGGATCCTGACGCTGATAGCTTTAAATCAGACGATTTCACCTTCAACTATGGGTGGACATATAACAAGCTGGACCGTGGGTACTTCCCAACGGAAGGTACGCGTGTCAACCTGAACGGTAAAGTAACCATTCCGGGTTCTGACAACGAATACTACAAAGCGACGTTGGATACCGCGACCTATGTGCCGATCGATGACGATCACAAATGGGTTGTTCTGGGTCGCACGAAGTGGGGCTATGGTGACGGCATCGGCAGCAAAGAGATGCCGTTCTACGAGAACTTCTATGCCGGTGGTTCCAGTACCGTGCGTGGTTTCCAGTCCAACACCATCGGTCCAAAGGCTGTCTATTTACCGGCTAATCGTTATAACAACGATAGCGATTACGATAACGAATGTGACGCCACCAATACTTCACCGTGTAAATCGGATGATGCGGTGGGCGGTAACGCCATGGCTGTCGCCAGCCTGGAATTCATTACCCCGACGCCGTTTATCAGCGACAAGTATGCCAACTCGGTCCGTACCTCGTTCTTCTGGGATATGGGTACCGTTTGGGATACGAACTGGGATTCAGCTAAGTACTCTGGTTATCCGGACTACAGCGATCCGAACAATATCCGTATGTCAGCGGGTATCGCTTTACAATGGATGTCCCCATTGGGGCCGTTGGTTTTCTCCTACGCCCAGCCGTTCAAGAAGTACGATGGAGACAAAGCGGAACAGTTCCAGTTTAACATTGGTAAAACCTGGTAATTGTTCTTCGCAAAGGAATGTAGTGGTAGTGTAGCGATGACTTTAGGCGATCTTGCATGGGATCGCCTGGCCACGCAAAGAACTGTACCTTCGGGTGCAAATGGGATGGTAAGGAGTTAATTGTGAAAAAGTGGTTATTAGCTGCAGGTCTCGGTTTAGCGATGGCAACGTCCGCACAGGCTGCTGACAAAATTGCAATCGTCAACATGGGTAGCTTGTTCCAACAGGTTGCACAGAAGACGGGCGTTTCTGCTACGCTGGAAAACGAGTTCAAAGGCCGTGCCAGCGAACTGCAGCGTATGGAATCTGATCTGCAATCTAAAATGCAGCGTCTGCAATCCATGAAAGCGGGTAGCGATCGTACCAAGCTGGAAAAAGACGTCATGGCTCAGCGTCAGACTTTCTCTCAGAAAGCTCAGGCTTTTGAGCAGGATCGTGCGCGTCGTTCCAACGAAGAACGTGGCAAACTGGTTACTCGTATCCAGACAGCTGTGAAATCTGTTGCTAACAGTCAGAGCATCGATCTGGTTGTTGACGCAAACACCGTTGCATACAACAGCAGCGATGTAAAAGACATCACCGCTGACGTACTGAAACAGGTTAAATAAGTAATGCCTTCAATTCGACTGGCTGATTTAGCAGAGCAGTTGGATGCAGAATTACACGGTGATGGCGATATCGTCATCACCGGCGTAGCGTCCATGCAATCTGCGCAAACTGGCAATATCACGTTCATGGTAAATCCTAAGTACCGTGAACACTTAGGCGTATGCCAGGCCTCTGCCGTTGTGATGACGCAGGACGATCTTCCTTTTGCTAAGAGTGCTGCGCTGGTAGTGAAGAATCCCTACCTGACCTATGCACGTATGGCGCAAATCTTAGATACCACGCCGCAGCCCGCACAAAACATTGCACCGAGTGCAGTGATCGATGCGACGGCGAAGCTGGGCAATAATGTTTCTGTGGGCGCAAATGCGGTCATTGAGTCTGGCGTAGAACTGGGCGATAACGTCGTTATCGGCGCAGGCTGCTTCGTCGGAAAAAATACTAAAATCGGCGCAGGTTCACGCTTGTGGGCGAATGTGACGATTTACCACGACATTCAGATCGGTGAGAATTGCCTGATCCAGTCCAGCACTGTCGTCGGATCTGATGGATTTGGTTACGCGAACGATCGCGGTAACTGGGTGAAGATCCCGCAGCTTGGTCGCGTGATTATCGGCGATCGCGTCGAGATCGGCGCTTGTACCACCATTGACCGTGGTGCGCTGGACGATACTGTGATCGGTAATGGTGTTATCATTGATAACCAGTGCCAGATTGCGCATAACGTTGTGATTGGCGACAATACGGCGGTAGCCGGTGGCGTCATTATGGCGGGTAGCCTGAAGATTGGCCGTTACTGCATGATTGGCGGCGCCAGCGTGATCAATGGGCATATGGAAATATGCGATAAAGTCACGGTTACTGGCATGGGTATGGTGATGCGTCCTATCACCGAACCTGGCGTCTATTCCTCAGGCATTCCGCTACAGCCCAATAAGGTATGGCGTAAAACAGCTGCACTGGTGATGAATATTGATGATATGAGCAAGCGTCTCAAAGCGATTGAGCGCAAGGTTAATCAACAAGACTAAAGCACCGTTTTTGCATGTCTGACTTTTCGGCCTGTCCCATTCATACGATTGCGACAGGCCGTGTTATTATTGCCTTTTAGTATATTTTGACAGGAAGAGTATTTTGACTACTAACACTCATACTCTGCATATTGAAGAGATTTTAGAACTTCTGCCGCACCGTTTTCCGTTTCTGCTGGTTGACCGCGTGCTGGATTTTGAAGAAGGTCGCTTTCTGCGCGCAGTGAAAAATGTATCTGTTAACGAGCCTTTCTTCCAGGGCCACTTCCCGGGTAAACCTATTTTCCCTGGCGTACTGATTCTGGAAGCAATGGCGCAGGCCACTGGTATCCTCGCGTTTAAAAGCGTAGGGAAACTGGAACCAGGTGAACTGTACTATTTTGCGGGTATTGACGAAGCGCGCTTTAAGCGTCCTGTCGTGCCAGGCGATCAGATGATCATGGAAGTGACTTTCGAGAAAACGCGCCGCGGCCTGACCCGTTTTAAAGGGGTTGCGCTGGTCGACGGTAAAGTTGTGTGCGAAGCAACGATGATGTGTGCCCGTAGCCGGGAGGCCTGATACGTGATTGATAAATCCGCCTTTATTCACCCAACTGCCATTGTGGAAGAAGGCGCCAGCATTGGCGCTAACGCTCACATTGGCCCATTTTGTATTGTTGGACCCCATGTTGAAATTGGTGAGGGTACCGTACTGAAGTCTCACGTTGTCGTGAATGGCCATACAAAAATTGGTCGCGATAACGAGATCTATCAGTTTGCCTCCATCGGTGAAGTTAACCAGGATCTGAAATATGCTGGCGAACCGACCCGCGTGGAAATTGGCGATCGCAACCGCATCCGCGAAAGCGTCACCATTCATCGTGGCACAGTGCAGGGCGGTGGAGTGACGAAGGTGGGCAGCGATAACTTACTGATGATTAATGCGCACGTCGCGCATGATTGTACGGTAGGCAACCGCTGTATTCTGGCGAATAACGCCACGCTTGCCGGGCATGTGTCGCTGGATGATTTTGTTATCATCGGCGGCATGACTGCGGTGCATCAGTTCTGCATCATCGGCGCGCATGTGATGGTTGGCGGCTGTTCTGGCGTTGCTCAGGACGTGCCTCCATACGTTATCGCCCAGGGCAACCACGCAACGCCATTTGGCGTCAATATCGAAGGTCTGAAGCGTCGTGGGTTCACCCGCGAAGCGATTACCGCGATTCGTAATGCCTACAAAGCGTTGTACCGTAGTGGTAAAACGCTGGAAGAAGTGAAACCGGAAATCGCGGAACTGGCGAAACAGTACCCTGAAGTTCAGGCTTTCAGCGACTTCTTTGAGCGCTCAACGCGTGGTCTGATTCGTTAATGACTGAGCAGCGTCCTTTAACGATTGCCCTCGTCGCCGGAGAAACCTCCGGCGATATTCTTGGTGCAGGGTTAATCCGTGCACTCAAGGCTCGCGTTCCCAATGCGCGTTTTGTTGGCGTGGCGGGTCCGCTGATGCAGGCCGAAGGCTGTGAAGCATGGTACGAAATGGAAGAGCTGGCGGTAATGGGCATTGTTGAAGTGCTCGGACGCTTGCGCCGTTTACTGCATATTCGCGCCGATCTCACTCGCCGATTCACCGACTTAAAGCCGGATGTTTTCGTCGGTATTGATGCGCCTGATTTCAATATTACCCTCGAAGGTAACTTAAAAAAGCAGGGCATTAAAACCATTCATTACGTCAGCCCCTCTGTGTGGGCCTGGCGACAGAAACGCGTTTTCAAAATAGGCAGATCCACCAATATGGTGCTGGCCTTTCTGCCTTTCGAAAAAGCGTTTTATGACAAATTTAACGTCCCGTGCCGCTTTATCGGTCATACCATGGCAGATGCCATGCCGTTGGACCCGGATAAAAACGCGGCTCGCGATGTTCTGGGTATTCCCCATGACGCTCACTGCCTGGCGCTATTGCCAGGAAGCCGTGGCGCAGAAGTGGAGATGCTCAGCGCCGATTTTCTGAAAACGGCGCAGTTGTTACGCCAGCATTATCCAGATCTCGAAGTGGTAGTGCCGTTGGTGAATGCCAAACGTCGCGAGCAGTTTGAGCGCATTAAAGCTGAAGTTGCACCGGAGCTTTCCGTACATCTGCTTAATGGGATGGGACGTGAAGCGATGGTTGCCAGCGATGCCGCACTGCTGGCTTCAGGCACCGCTGCGCTGGAATGTATGCTGGCAAAATGCCCGATGGTGGTTGGCTATCGTATGAAACCTTTCACCTTTTGGCTGGCAAAGCGTCTGGTGAAGACCGATTACGTTTCGCTACCTAACCTGCTGGCGGGAAGAGAACTGGTTAAAGAGCTGTTGCAGGAAGAGTGCGAACCGCAGGCGCTGTCGCAAGCGCTGTTGCCGTTGCTGGCGAATGGCAAAACCAGCCATGCAATGCACGACACATTCCGTGAACTGCATCAGCAGATCCGTTGCAACGCTGATGAGCAGGCGGCGGATGCGGTCCTGGAGTTAGCGCAATGATTGAATTTGTATATCCGCATACGCATTTAGTGGCGGGTGTAGATGAAGTTGGACGTGGTCCTTTGGTCGGCGCGGTTGTCACTGCCGCCGTCATTCTGGATCCGGCTCGCCCTATTATCGGTCTTAACGACTCAAAAAAACTGTCGGAAAAACGTCGCCTGGCGCTATTCGATGAGATTAAAGAAAAAGCGTTAAGCTGGAGCCTGGGTCGTGCGGAACCACATGAAATCGACGAGTTGAATATTTTACATGCCACTATGCTGGCCATGCAGCGTGCGGTTGCGGGTCTGCATATAGCGCCGGAATACGTACTGATCGACGGCAATCGTTGCCCGACATTACCGGTGCCATCGCTGGCGGTGGTAAAAGGTGATAGCCGTGTGGCGGAGATTAGCGCGGCGTCGATACTGGCAAAAGTCACTCGTGATGCTGAAATGGCGGCCCTGGATACGGTGTTCCCGCAGTATGGCTTTGCACAGCACAAAGGCTATCCAACCGCTTTTCATCTGGAAAAGTTGGCAATGCATGGCGCAACAGAGCACCATCGCCGTAGTTTTGGCCCCGTCAAACGCGCACTGGGACTCACGTCCTGATTCTTGTGTCGAAGGAATCTGAAGATGTCTGAACCTCGTTTCGTCCACCTGCGGGTGCACAGCGACTACTCCATGATCGATGGGCTGGCGAAAACCGGGCCGCTGGTGAAAAAGGCGGCCGCGTTAGGCATGCCTGCGCTGGCGATCACCGATTTTACCAACCTGTGTGGTCTGGTGAAGTTTTACGGAGCGGGTCACGGTGCGGGTATCAAGCCGATAGTTGGCGCAGATTTTCATGTCCGTAGCGAACTGCTGGGCGATGAACTCACGCAGCTCACCGTGCTGGCCGCAAACAATACCGGCTATCAGAACCTGACGTTGTTGATATCGAAAGCCTATCAGCGTGGTTATGGCGCAGAAGGGCCGGTCATCGACCGGGATTGGCTGGCCGAGTTAAAAGAAGGTTTGATTTTGCTCTCTGGCGGCCGCATGGGCGACGTCGGGCGCAGCCTGCTGCGCGGTAATAGCGCACTGGTTGATGAGTGCGTAGCGTTTTACGAAGAACATTTTCCAAATTGTTACTTCCTCGAGCTTATCCGCACCGGCAGGCAAGATGAAGAAAATTATCTGCATACAGCGGTAGAACTGGCGGAAAGGTGTGGTCTTCCGGTGGTGGCGACCAACGATGTTCGTTTCCTTGAAACCGGTGATTTTGACGCGCATGAAATCCGCGTGGCAATCCATGACGGGTTCACCCTTGACGACCCGAAACGCCCGCGTAATTATTCGCCGCAGCAGTACATGCGTAGCGAAGATGAGATGTGTGAGCTGTTTTCCGATATTCCGGAAGCGCTGCAAAACACCGTTGAGATAGCTAAGCGCTGTAACGTGACGGTACGTCTGGGTGAGTATTTCCTGCCACAGTTCCCGACCGGTGATATGACCACCGAGGATTTCCTCGTGGCGAAATCGCGCGAAGGTCTGGAAGAGCGTCTGGCGTTTTTGTTCCCGGACCCTGAAGTTCGCGCCCAGAAGCGCCCGCCTTATGACGAACGTCTGGAAGTTGAACTTAAAGTTATCAACCAGATGGGATTTCCTGGCTACTTCCTGATCGTGATGGAATTTATCCAGTGGTCGAAAGATAACGGCGTACCGGTAGGCCCTGGACGTGGTTCCGGTGCCGGCTCGCTTGTCGCCTATGCGCTGAAAATTACCGACCTGGATCCGCTGGAATTTGACCTGCTGTTCGAACGATTCCTGAACCCGGAACGTGTCTCAATGCCCGACTTCGACGTTGACTTCTGTATGGAGAAACGCGACCGGGTAATTGAACACGTGGCGGAAATGTACGGTCGTGATGCGGTTTCGCAGATTATTACCTTCGGTACGATGGCGGCCAAAGCGGTTATCCGCGACGTGGGGCGCGTGCTGGGACACCCGTACGGCTTCGTGGACCGTATTTCGAAACTGGTGCCGCCCGATCCGGGCATGACGCTGGCAAAAGCCTTTGAAGCCGAACCCCAACTGCCGGAAATCTATGAGGCAGATGAAGAGGTTAAAGCGCTGATCGATATGGCGCGTAAGCTGGAAGGCGTCACGCGTAACGCCGGTAAACACGCCGGTGGTGTAGTTATCGCGCCGACCAAAATTACCGATTTTGCGCCGCTGTACTGCGATGAACAGGGGCAGCACCCGGTTACTCAGTTTGATAAGAACGACGTGGAATATGCCGGCCTTGTGAAGTTCGACTTCCTCGGCCTGCGTACGCTCACCATCATCAACTGGGCGCTGGAAATGATTAACGCGCGCCGTGAAAAGAACGGCGAGCCGCCGCTGGATATCGCCGCTATCCCGCTGGATGACAAGAAAAGCTTCGACATGCTGCAACGCTCGGAGACCACGGCGGTCTTCCAGCTTGAATCCCGCGGCATGAAAGATCTTATCAAACGGCTGCAGCCTGACTGCTTCGAAGATATGATCGCTCTGGTGGCCCTGTTCCGTCCAGGTCCGCTACAGTCGGGGATGGTAGATAACTTTATCGACCGTAAGCATGGTCGCGAAGAGATTTCCTACCCGGACGTACAATGGCAGCATGAGTGTCTGAAACCGGTACTGGAGCCGACCTACGGCATTATCCTGTATCAGGAACAGGTTATGCAGATTGCCCAGGAGTTGTCCGGATATACCCTTGGCGGTGCGGACATGTTGCGTCGTGCGATGGGTAAGAAAAAGCCGGAAGAGATGGCTAAGCAGCGCGGCACCTTTGAAGAAGGGGCGAAAAAGCGCGGCGTCGACGGCGAACTGGCGATGAAAATCTTTGACCTGGTGGAAAAATTCGCCGGTTACGGATTTAACAAATCGCACTCCGCTGCCTATGCGCTGGTCTCTTACCAGACGCTATGGCTGAAGGCGCATTACCCCGCCGAGTTTATGGCGGCGGTAATGACCGCCGATATGGATAACACCGAGAAAGTGGTCGGGCTGGTGGATGAATGCTGGCGTATGGGGCTCAAAATCCTGCCGCCGGATATCAACTCCGGGCTTTATCATTTTCACGTGAATGATGATGGCGAAATTGTCTATGGCATCGGCGCGATAAAAGGCGTGGGTGAAGGGCCAATTGAAGCTATTATTGAGGCGCGCAACGAAGGCGGTTACTTCCGCGAGCTGTTTGATCTCTGTGCGCGCACGGACATCAAAAAACTCAACCGCCGGGTGCTGGAAAAGTTAATCATGTCCGGGGCGTTTGACCGCCTTGGTCCGCATCGTGCGGCGCTGATGAATTCGCTCAACGATGCGCTAAAAGCCGCCGATCAGCATGCGAAAGCCGAGGCAACGGGTCAGGCGGACATGTTTGGCGTGCTGGCTGAAGAGCCGGAACAAATTGAACAGTCTTATGCTAACTGTACACCGTGGCCGGAGCAGGTGGTATTAGAAGGGGAACGTGAAACGTTAGGGCTTTACCTGACGGGACACCCCATCAACCAGTATTTAAAAGAAATTGAGCGCTATGTTGGAGGCCACAGGCTGAAAGACATGCATCCGACAGAACGTGGTAAAGTCACCACGGCTGCGGGGCTCGTCATTGCTGCGCGGGTAATGGTCACCAAGCGCGGCAATCGTATCGGCATCTGTACCCTGGATGACCGTTCCGGGCGTCTGGAAGTTATGTTGTTTACCGACGCCCTGGATAAATACCAGCAATTGCTGGAAAAAGACCGCATACTTATCGTCAGCGGACAGGTCAGCTTTGATGACTTCAGTGGCGGGCTTAAAATGATGGCCCGTGAAGTCATGGATATTGACGAAGCCCGGGAAAAATATGCTCGCGGGCTTGCTATCTCGCTGACGGACAGGCAAATTGATGACCAGCTTTTAAACCGACTCCGTCAGTCTCTGGAACCCCACCGCTCGGGGACAATTCCAGTACATCTCTACTATCAGAGGGCGGATGCACGTGCGCGATTGCGTTTTGGCGCAACGTGGCGTGTCTCTCCGAGCGATCGTTTGCTAAACGATCTCCGTGGCCTTATTGGTTCGGAGCAGGTGGAACTGGAGTTTGACTAATACAGGAATACTATGAGTCTGAATTTCCTTGATTTTGAACAGCCGATTGCAGAGCTGGAAGCAAAAATCGATTCTCTGACTGCGGTTAGCCGTCAGGATGAGAAACTGGATATTAACATCGATGAAGAAGTGCATCGTCTGCGTGAAAAAAGCGTAGAGCTGACGCGTAAAATCTTCGCCGATCTTGGCGCATGGCAGGTAGCCCAACTGGCGCGCCATCCACAGCGTCCGTACACCCTGGATTATGTCCGCCTGGCATTTGATGAATTTGATGAGCTGGCGGGCGATCGTGCCTATGCGGATGATAAAGCTATTGTCGGCGGCATCGCGCGTCTGGATGGCCGTCCGGTGATGATCATTGGTCATCAGAAAGGCCGTGAGACCAAAGAAAAAATTCGTCGTAATTTCGGCATGCCGGCACCGGAAGGCTATCGCAAAGCGCTGCGTCTGATGGAAATGGCCGAGCGTTTCAATATGCCGATCATTACCTTCATCGACACCCCAGGGGCTTATCCGGGCGTGGGCGCGGAAGAACGTGGTCAGTCTGAAGCGATTGCGCGCAACCTGCGTGAAATGTCGCGTCTGAGCGTACCGGTAATCTGCACCGTTATTGGTGAAGGTGGTTCCGGCGGCGCGCTGGCGATCGGCGTAGGCGATAAAGTGAATATGCTGCAATACAGCACCTATTCCGTTATCTCCCCGGAAGGCTGTGCCTCCATTCTGTGGAAAAGCGCCGACAAAGCGCCGCTGGCCGCAGAAGCAATGGGGATTATCGCGCCGCGTCTTAAAGAGCTGAAGCTTATCGACTCTATCATCCCGGAACCGCTGGGCGGCGCGCACCGCAACCCGGAAGTGATGGCTGCGTCCCTGAAAGCACAGCTGCTGGCCGATCTCGCCGACCTCGACGTGTTAAGCAAAGATGATTTGAAAAACCGTCGTTACCAGCGTCTGATGAGCTACGGTTACGCGTAAACTGCATTAATTCTGAAAAGGGCCACAACGCTGTGGCCCTTTTTTTTACCTGTGGTTTCACTAGGCTATGATTAACTAAGGTTTTTCCAGGAGGAACGCATGAATATCATTGCCATCATGGGACCGCATGGCGTCTTTTATAAAGATGAGCCCATCAAGGAACTTGAGCGTGCGCTGCAACAGCAGGGGTTTCAGATTATCTGGCCGCAGAATAGCGTCGACCTGCTTAAGTTTATCGAACATAACCCACGAATTTGCGGTGTCATTTTTGACTGGGATGAATACAGTCTGGATCTGTGCAGTGACATCAACCAGCTCAACGAGTATCTCCCGCTCTACGCCTTTATTAATACCCATTCGACGATGGATGTCAGCGCGCACGACCTGCGCATGGCGCTGTGGTTTTTTGAGTATGCGCTGGGCCAGTCTGAAGATATTGCAACCCGCATCCGTCAGTACACCAGCGAATACCTCGATAACATCACGCCTCCTTTCACCAAGGCGCTGTTTACCTATGTGAAGGAAGGAAAGTACACCTTCTGCACGCCCGGACATATGGCGGGAACGGCGTATCAGAAAAGCCCGGTAGGCTGCCTGTTCTATGATTTCTTTGGCGGCAATACGCTGAAGGCCGACGTGTCTATTTCCGTGACTGAACTCGGATCGCTGCTGGATCATACTGGCCCGCATCTGGAAGCGGAGGAGTATATCGCGCGCACCTTTGGCGCCGAGCAGAGCTATATGGTGACCAACGGCACCTCGACGTCGAACAAGATTGTCGGCATGTATGCCGCGCCTTCAGGCAGTACGCTACTGATTGATCGCAACTGCCATAAGTCGCTGGCGCATTTGCTCATGATGAGCGATGTGGTGCCAATCTGGCTGAAGCCTACGCGCAATGCGCTGGGGATCCTCGGCGGTATACCTCGTCGGGAATTCACCCGCGCAAGCATTGAACGCAAGGTAGAAGAGACCCCTCAGGCACTATGGCCGGTACACGCGGTGATCACCAACTCCACCTATGACGGCCTGTTGTATAACACTAACTGGATCAAGCAAACCCTGGATGTGCCCTCCATTCATTTTGATTCTGCCTGGGTGCCGTATACCCATTTTCACCCGATCTATCAGGGGAAAAGCGGGATGAGCGGCGAACGGGTGCCGGGGAAAGTGATTTTTGAAACCCAGTCAACCCACAAGATGCTGGCGGCACTATCACAGGCTTCTCTGATCCACATTAAGGGCGACTACGACGAAGAGACGTTCAACGAAGCCTTTATGATGCACACTTCCACTTCCCCGAGCTACCCGATTGTCGCGTCGATAGAAACGGCGGCGGCAATGCTGCGTGGCAATTCAGGCAAGCGGTTGATCAATCGTTCGGTGGAGCGGGCGCTGCATTTCCGTAAAGAAGTGCAGCGGCTACGCGAAGAGTCGGATGGCTGGTTCTTTGATATCTGGCAGCCGGAAAGGGTAGATGAAGCGGAGTGCTGGCCGGTAGCGCCTGGTGAAGACTGGCACGGATTTGTTGATGCTGACGCCGACCATATGTTCCTCGACCCGGTGAAGGTCACCATTCTTACGCCGGGAATGGATGAACAGGGAAATATGAGTGAAGAGGGGATCCCTGCGGCGCTGGTGGCGAAATTCCTTGATGAGCGCGGCGTCGTTGTCGAGAAAACGGGACCGTATAATCTGTTGTTCCTGTTCAGTATTGGCATTGATAAAACCCGGGCGATGGGGCTACTGCGCGGCCTGACGGAATTTAAACGCTCGTACGATCTGAATTTACGCGTGAAAAATATGCTGCCGGATCTGTATGCCGAGGATCCCGATTTCTATCGTAATATGCGTATTCAGGATCTGGCGCAGGGGATCCATAAGTTGATCCGCCAGCACGATCTCTCCGGGCTGATGCTGCGGGCATTTGATACCTTACCGGAAATGAAAATGACCCCGCACCAGGCCTGGCAGCGGCAGATCAAAGGTGAGGTCGAAACGGTGGCGCTCGATCAACTGGTGGGGCGCATTTCTGCCAATATGATTCTGCCTTATCCTCCCGGTGTGCCGCTCTTGATGCCCGGGGAAATGATCACGGCCAAAAGCCGGGCTGTACTCGATTTTCTGCTGATGTTGTGTTCAGTGGGCCATCACTATCCTGGATTTGAAACCGATATCCATGGCGCTAAACTGGGTGAAGATGGCGTGTATCGCGTGCGAGTCCTAAAAATGGCATGACGACTTGCGTGAACCCATTACGCACGAGTAACGTGCTGGCAGAAAAACGAAAGAGGCGATGACGCTATGCTGGGATTAAAACAGGTTCACCATATTGCCATTATTGCGACGGATTACGCGGCGAGTAAGGCATTTTACTGTGATGTGCTGGGCTTTACGCTAATCAGCGAAGCCTACCGGGAAGAACGTGACTCGTGGAAGGGTGATCTGGCATTGAACGGTCAGTATGTGATTGAGCTTTTTTCTTTTCCATTTCCGCCTTGCCGTCCGAGCCGACCGGAAGCCTGCGGTTTACGCCATCTGGCGTTCAGCGTAGATGACGTGGAAAAAGCGATCGCGCATCTGGAAGCTCACCACGTGAAGTGCGAATCCGTGCGTATCGATCCGTTTACCGGCAAACGCTTTACGTTTTTTAACGATCCGGACGGATTACCGCTCGAACTGTACGAGCTGTAAGTCTTATCATTGTGGCATTAGTCCGGCAATGTGCAGGGCAATGCCCTTGTAAGTAACCATCATGACGACACTCACGCTGAACACTTCACTGCTAAATTCTCAATCGATTCTGGTCGCCTTTAGCGGCGGGCTGGACTCCACCGTGCTGCTGCATCAGCTGGTACTGTGGCGAGCGCAAAATCCTGAGGTTGCCTTGCGCGCAATCCATATTCATCACGGATTAAGCCCGCAGGCAGACAGTTGGGTGCAACACTGTGAGTCGGTATGCGCACAGTGGCAGGTGCCGCTGGTGGTTGAACGGGTCCATCTTGAGGATGATGGTCTGGGTGTCGAAGCTCAGGCGCGACGCGCGCGCTATCAGGCATTTGCGCAGACCTTACTACCGGGTGAAGTGCTGATGACCGCCCAGCATCTCGACGACCAGTGTGAAACTTTTCTACTGGCGCTTAAGCGCGGCAGTGGTCCTGCCGGGCTCTCCGCCATGGGCGAAAGCTCACCATTTGCCGGAACCCAACTGATTCGACCGCTGCTGGCGCAAACGCGAGAGGCGCTTGAAGCATGGGCGCGACAGCATGAATTATGCTGGATCGAAGATGAAAGTAATCAGGATGATGCCTACGATCGCAATTTTCTCAGATTGCGCGTTACCCCTTTGCTCCAACAACGATGGCCGCACTTCGCGCAAGCCGCAGCCCGCAGCGCCGCGCTGTGCGCCGAGCAGGAGAGTTTACTGGATGAACTGCTGGCCAACGATTTAGCCGACTGCGTGACTGCCCAAGGCACACTGTTACTGGCACCGTTAATGATGATGAGTGGCATGCGGCGTGCCGCTCTGCTTCGTCGCTGGCTGGCGGGGTTAAATGCGCCGATGCCTTCCCGGGACGGGCTGGAACGTATCTGGCACGAAGTGGCGTTGGCGCGAGAAGATGCTTCCCCCTGTTTTCGTCTGGGAGAATATGAGGTCCGTCGCTATCAGTCACAGCTATGGTGGGTCAAATCGGTCGACGGGCAAAGCGAAACCGTCATCTCGTGGTCATGCCGGGAAACGCCGTTGACGCTGCCAGCCGGGTTAGGCTCGGTGCAGCTAATCTCGGCTGGCGAATTGCGCATGCCGCAAGCAGGTGAAGCCATCAGTATTCGTTTTAAAGCGCCAGGCGTATTGCATATTGTCGGGCGTAACGGTGGACGTAAATTAAAGAAAATCTGGCAGGAGCAGGGGATCCCGCCCTGGCGACGAGATACCACGCCGTTGTTGTTTTACGGTGAAACGTTGATTGCGGCTGCGGGTGTTTTTGTGACGCGTGAGGGTGCGGCGGTAGATGAAGAAGGTATGAGTCTGATTTGGCATGCCTGATGGCGGTGCGATTATCAGGCCTGGTCATTTAGGCCTGATAAGGTGCAAGAAAAGTTAAGATTCGCTGACGACCACGGTACCGATTTGCGGGTGGCTGAAGCTGGCAATTTTATCGAGACGAAGCTCCCGGATTTCACCTGCGACATCTGCGACCAGATACTCCACGTTTTTGCGTGAAACCAGGTCATTCGCTTTCGCCTGCAAAACTTCGCCATCTTTTAGCGCCAGCGTCAGTAACAAATGGTTCTGGCAGGCGAGTTCAAGATTGTCGTAATCATCACAATTGATGGGTTGATACGTTTCATTCATTGACATAATCGCTCACCAGTAAGTTGGCGGCAGCATAGGCCGCTTTTTCCCTGACCGACTCTGGAAGGGCGCTGTCTGCCGCCACTTCATTAAGCACCTTCAATACGCAACCCAGCGCATCCGGGATATACCCTAAGTCTCCGCTGGCGATTTCCGCGTACCGCTTGCGTATTAACTCACAATATTTTTCCACATGCCCTCCTGTCAGCACTCTGACTTAACCGTGGATGCAAGTCTAAGCCTACGAAGATAAACTCTGTTTAGCAAGGTGACTATACCATACTCATTCAAGCAATATCAGCGCCTTGATTGAGGAGCTGTTAGCAGCCTTTTGCCGCAGTTTTCGCTACAATGAGCGCCTGATTCGAAAGGAGTTCTCTCATGGCGCTTAAAGCGACAATTTATAAAGCCGTCGTCAACGTAGCGGATCTCGACCGCAACCAGTTCCTTGACGCGGCCTTGACGCTGGCGCGTCATCCCTCTGAAACCCAGGAGCGCATGATGCTGCGCCTGCTGGCCTGGATTAAATATGCCGATGAACGACTGCAGTTCACGCGTGGCCTGAGTGCTGAAGACGAGCCTGAAGCATGGCTGCGTAACGACCATCTGGGCATCGATCTCTGGATTGAACTGGGTCTGCCGGATGAGCGTCGTATTAAAAAAGCCTGTACCCAGTCTGGTGAGGTTGCCCTGTTTACTTACAACAGCCGTGCGGCCCAGATCTGGTGGCAGCAAAACCAGAACAAGTGCGCACAGTTTAAAAATCTCACCGTGTGGTATCTGGATGATGAACAGCTGGCGCAACTGAGTGATTTTGCTGGTCGTACAATGGCGCTGCAGGCAACTATCCAGGATGGCGCTATCTGGTTGTCTGATTCTCAGAACAATCTGGAAATTCATCTGACCGCGTGGCAGCCGCGTTCATGATTGTTATCTCCCGAAACGTCTCTATCCCTGACAGTGAGCTGGAAATCACGGCGATTCGGGCACAGGGCGCGGGCGGTCAGCACGTTAACAAGACCTCCACGGCTATCCATTTGCGCTTTGACATTCGGGCCTCAGGCCTGCCAGAGTATTACAAGGAACGTCTGCTGGCCGCCAGCCATCATCTGATTAGCAGCGATGGCGTTATTATCATAAAGGCGCAGGAATACCGTAGCCAGGAGCTAAATCGGGAAGCGGCAATCTCCCGACTGGTGGCGGTGATAAAAGAATTAACCGCGGTGCAAAAAAGCCGACAGGCAACACGTCCTACGCGCGCCTCGAAAGAGCGCAGGTTGTCATCGAAGGCGCAAAAATCCACAGTGAAAGCACTGCGTGGGAGAGTTCGTCGAACGCAAGACTGACGAGCGGGAATAAAAAATTATAAGGAATTCATAGTGAAAACAGCAATATTGTCCGTGGTCGCTGCATGCACGCTTTTTTCCTTGATCGGCTGTAACAACCGTACTGAAGTCGATGTACTACAGCCGACGCGGGCGGCAGAATTAAAACCGATGCAGCAAAGCTGGCGTGGCATTTTGCCTTGCGCGGACTGCGAAGGAATTGAAACCTCTCTGTTCCTGGAAAAAGACGGCACATGGGTGATGAACGAACGCTATCAGGGCGTGCGGGATGAACCGTCCTCCTTTGCTTCTTATGGTACATGGGCGCGCACTGCCGATAAGCTGGTGCTGACTGACAGCAAAGGTGAAAAGTCGTACTACCGGGCAAAAGGTGAAGCGCTGGAGATGCTGGATCGTGAAGGTAACCCGATTGAGTCACAGTTCAACTACACGCTTGAGCCAGTTTCTGCCAGCTTACCGGTGACGCCAATGCCGATGCGGGGGATGTACTTCTATATGGCTGACGCGGCAACCTTCACTGATTGTGCGACGGGTAAAAGAGTCTCTGTCGCGAACAATGCACAACTGGAGCGATATTATCTGACTGCGCGTGGTGCAACGGATAAGGCAGTACTGCTTACTGTGGAAGGGCACTTCACGATGGAAGAAAATCCTGATACGGGCACACCAGTGAAAACCTTAAGAGCGGATAAAGAAATTAAGTTTATCCCTGGCCAGAGTTGCGATGATTAATCTGCAGCTTATAAAAACTGTCCGGCGATCGCCCGGACAGTTTTTCCTTATCGGATCAATCCAACAAAACGGCTGGTTTTGATATAAATCCCTAACTTCAGGTGGCCGATATACTGTAGCTGCGTTTCAGACTTAAAAGCGGAAATGTCACCTTCGCGCATATGCATCAGGTCGGAAGGGCTAATCCAACCCGGCTGCGCCATTGTTAGCGGGTGCCCGGCTGTGGCAAACGCATCGGTTACAAATTCGGAGCAAAACCACGCCTTCTTTTCTCCTTCACTGGTATTGTTCAACTGTGCTTTTGCCAACCCGCTGACGCATTGCTGGCGAAAATCCTCTGAGAAAGGATTCAATGAACATATTTGCCGGGTCACCATAAACGGAATAAATTCGACGATGCCGCGGTAGTTATAGCCGCTATCTTTGATTTTATAAGCGAATGTTTTGATTTCTTCGGCCTGCTGCGGTGTGAGGTTGGGGACCCGCAGAGCAAAAAGCTTATCGCTGTGATTTTCAGCCTTTTTAAGCGAAATGATTTGTACTCCCGCCCCGGTCGCTTCGGCAACTTCATTATCGCCAAGGTAAACGGCGACATGGCTGACAGAAGAGGTGCTGAACGCGCGAATACCAAATGAGGTCACCCCAAGACTGGAGGAGAACAGCAGGTCGCCCGGCCTGAGGTCGGTATCCGTAATTTCATGCAGCGCTTGATCGGTAAATGAACTTTGATGCTGGAGTTTTACCTCCCATTTCTTTGCCTGGGCATCAACAGCCGTTGCTGATGAATTTTGCTGACTGACGTCAATCGTGCAGGCTGAAAGCAGAAGACCGAAGGGGAGGAGCAGGCAGTAATACGCCGTTGGTTTAGCCATTTTATACAATCCATGTAAAAAAGGCCCTGATCCTCAGGGCCTTGTGCTGGTATTAGCCTTTAATAGCTTTGACCAGGTAGTCGACGATGTCGCCGGTTTTAATCAGCTCTTTCTCGCCGTTACGACGGTATTTGTATTCGATATCGTCGTTGTCGAGGTTACGGTCGCCCAGCACGATGGTATGCGGAATACCGATGAGCTCCATATCAGCAAACATCACGCCTGGACGCTCTTTACGATCGTCCATCAGCACTTCAATACCCTGCGCGCGCAGCTCCGCGTACAGCTTCTCAGCCAGCTCCTGCACACGGTAGGATTTGTGCATGTTCATCGGCAGAATAGCAACCTGGAACGGGGCAATGGCGTCTGGCCATACAATGCCGCGATCGTCGTAGTTCTGTTCAATCGCAGCAGCCACAACGCGAGTGACCCCGATACCGTAGCAGCCCATGGTCAGCGTCTGGTTACGACCATCTTCTCCCTGAACGGCGGCTTTCATCGCTTCAGAGTACTTGGTACCCAACTGGAAGATGTGGCCCACTTCGATACCGCGTTTGATCATCAGCGTACCTTTGCCATCCGGGCTTGGATCGCCGGCGACCACGTTACGAATGTCAGCCACTTCCGGGGTGGCCACGTCACGATCCCAGTTGATACCGAAATAGTGTTTACCATCGATGTTGGCACCGGCAGCAAAATCGCTCATTACCGCAACGGTACGGTCGATAACTACCGGAATCGGCATGTTCACCGGACCCAGAGATCCAGGACCTGCTTTAACCAGCGCACGAATCTCTTCTTCGGTGGCGAAGGTCAGCGGGCTGGCAACCTGCGGCAGTTTTTCCGCCTTGACTTCGTTCAGCTCGTGATCGCCACGAACCAGCAGCGCAACCAGCGGGTAGCTGCTGCCTTCAACCGCTTTCACCAGCAGGGTTTTCACGGTTTTCTCGATAGGCAGGTTGAATTGTTCAACCAGCTCGGCGATGGTCTTAGCGTTCGGCGTATCAACCAGCGTCATTTCCTGTGTTGCAGCGGCGCGCGGTTCTTTCGGTGCAACAGCTTCGGCAAACTCGATGTTTGCCGCATAGTCGGAAGAGTCAGAGAAGATCACATCGTCTTCACCGCTCTGCGCCAGCACCTGGAATTCGTGAGAGGCGCTGCCGCCGATAGAACCGGTATCCGCTTGTACCGCACGGAAATCCAGCCCCATACGGCTGAAGATTTTGCTGTACGCAGCGTACATCGCGTCGTAGGTTTCCTGCAGAGATTCCTGAGAGGTGTGGAAAGAGTAGGCATCTTTCATCAGGAATTCGCGGGAACGCATCACGCCGAAGCGCGGACGCACTTCGTCACGGAATTTGGTCTGGATCTGATAGAAGTTCAGCGGCAGCTGTTTGTAGGAGCTCAGCTCATTACGGATCAGGTCGGTGATCACTTCTTCATGCGTTGGGCCGAGTACGAACGAACGATCGCCACGGTCAGCAATACGCAGCAGTTCCGGGCCGTATTGTTCCCAACGGCCGCTCTCTTCCCACAGTTCAGAAGGCTGAACGACCGGCATCAACACCTCGATCGCACCGGCGTTGTTCATCTCTTCACGCACGATGTTTTCGACTTTTTTCAGGACGCGCACGCCGGTCGGCAGCCAGGTATATAACCCGGAGGCCAGCTTGCGGATCATCCCGGCGCGCAGCATCAGCTGGTGGCTGATGACCTCGGCGTCGGCAGGTGTCTCCTTCAGAGTGGAGAGCAGATATTGGCTAGTACGCATGTTGTTACGGTTCCAGTTGAACGATCGAACAGGCTCAAAATGAGCCTGGCACAAAACAAAAGTGGTTTAGTTTACCAGCGAGAAGGGGATGTCAAAAGAGTACGCGATGCAAATTAGCGGGCTTCCAGAGCAAAGACCTCAAATCCTGACGGCGTCACGCGCCAGCGGACGTTAAAGTCCAGCAACCAGACGGCATAGGTTTTGCCTTCTTCCTCGTTTTTACGGTAGGCAGGACGCGGATCCTGCGCCAGCACTTCGGCAATAAACTGACGAAGATGCGGGTAACGCTGTTCGAGCTTTGGTAGTTGCTCAGCCAGCTCTTCACTGAACGTCACGTCTACACTGGCCTGCGGCGCGTCCTGAGCATAGCTGGCGCGAGCATCTGGCAGCGATTCGGCAAACGGCAGATACGGTTTTATATCCACTACCGGCGTGCCATCAACAAGATCCAGCCCGCCGAGCTCAAGGATTACGTGCTCTTTATGGCAACGGATGCCCCGCAGCTCAACCAACGACATGCCAACAGGGTTCGGACGAAACGTTGAACGCGTGGCAAAAACGCCCATTCTGGCATTGCCGCCAAGACGGGGAGGGCGCACGGTTGGACGCCATCCACCTTCCATTGTCTGGTGAAAAACAAAAATCACCCACAAATGGCTGAAGGCTTCCAGGCCGCGAACGGCATCGGCCTGGTTATAAGGTGCGAGCAAATGCAGTTCACCGCTGGCACTTTTCACCAGACCTGGCTGGCGTGGAACGGCGAACTTTTCTTTATAAGGTGAGCGGATAACGCCTATTTGCTCGAACTGAAAATGGCTCATTTCGCCGAAATGTTCAGTGCAGAACCGATGCAAACCGCCTGGCGATAGCAACCCGGCGTTCCGCTGGTTACTTCGCAACTGTGCAGCAATACCGCATTTGCTTTCATTTTAGATGCGTTAATCTGCATGCGTTTGCGTGCGGTTGGAATGCTCGGCGGAGAATCCTGGTTGGATGCCTGGCAGGATTCGCCGCTGACTTCGCCGAGATCGCGGAACGGTTTGCCAACTAAATCTTCAGCGTTAGTAATGATTCTTACTGGCGCCGCGCGCGGTGCTTTGGGTTTTTCCGGCTCCGCTTTAGGCGGGGTAGCGGTGCTTTGAACGGGTTCAACAGGGGATCTGCTTAACATAGAACAGCCGCTCAGCATGAGTGCTACTAAACAGATCGGTAAAGCACGCATAATATTTCCTCAATGAATGATCTAAACGTCAGATATTGAATCAGGTGCTTGCATAAATGACAAGACGGGCAAGCGCCCGTCCTGATGATATTACAGATTCTGGAAACAGCCTAAAATTACCAGCCCTTAACAGCACCGCCGTTGAAGACTTTGTTTGCTGCTTCGTACACTTCGTCAGACTGGTATGCCTGAACGAATTTCTTCACATTCTCAGCATCTTTATTGTCTTCACGAGTCACGATCAGGTTTACGTACGGAGAATCTTTATCTTCAACAAAGATACCGTCTTTAGCCGGGGTCAGGCCGATCTGGCTGGCGTAGGTCGTGTTGATGACCGCCAGTGCGATTTGCGCATCGTCCAGGGAACGCGGCAGCTGCGGCGCTTCCAGTTCAACCAGCTTCAGGTTTTTCGGGTTTTCAATCACGTCCAGCGCGGTCGGCAGCAGACCAACACCGTCTTTCAGTTTGATTAAGCCCACTTTTTGCAGCAGCAGCAGGGAGCGGCCAAGGTTAGTCGGATCGTTTGGAATCGCGACCTGAGAGCCTTCCTGCAACTCATCCAGTGACTTGATTTTTTTAGAGTAGCCCGCAATCGGGTAAACAAAAGTATTACCTGCGGCAACCAGTTTGTAGCCGCGATCTTTGATCTGTTGATCCAGATACGGTTTGTGCTGGAAGGCGTTAGCATCAATATCGCCTTTGCTCAGTGCTTCGTTAGGCAGGACGTAATCGTTAAACGTGACCAGCTCAACGTCCAGACCGTATTTTTCTTTAGCCACTTTCTGCGCGACTTCTGCGACCTGCTGCTCTGCGCCAACAATAACGCCCACTTTGATGTGGTTAGGATCTTTTTCATCCTGACCGCAACCCACAAGTGCCAGAGAACCGATCAGGGCTCCAACTGCCGCAAAGGTTTTGAATTTGAACGCCATGCTTATTTCCTTTTCTTAATGAGTTTTTAGTGTTGTGTGCAACGTTATTTGTGCGTGACAGCCCGGACGATGCGATCGCCGGATAACTGAATTAAATAAACCAGAATGACGAGCAATACCAGCACTGTATTCATGACGGTAGCGTTGTAGCCAATATAACCGTACTGATAACCAATCTGGCCAAGACCACCGGCACCGACGGCACCGCCCATCGCGGAATAACCCACCAGCGTGATAAGGGTGATGGTGGCCGCATTGACCAGTCCAGGCAGTGCTTCTGGTAGTAATACCTTACGTACAATTTGCAGCGGCGTGGCGCCCATTGCACGGGAGGCTTCAATCAGCCCGGTCGGGATTTCGAGCAGCGCGTTTTCCACCATACGGGCGATAAACGGCGCGGCGCCAACGGTCAGCGGGACGATAGCGGCCTGCAGCCCAATAGAGGTGCCAACGATCATGCGGGTGAACGGAATCATCCACACCAGCAAGATAATGAATGGGATGGAACGGAAAATATTCACCAGTGCAGAGAGCGTGCGGTAGAGCTTCGCGTTCTCAATGATTTGCCCCGGCCGCGTTACGTACAGCAACACGCCAACCGGCAGGCCAATCACAAAACCAAAAAAACCGGACACAAAGGTCATTGCCAGCGTTTCCCATACGCCGCGAACCAGTAGCCACATCATCGGCTCAGACATAACCCAGTACCTCTACTTTTACATGGTGTTCCTGCAACCAGTTAATGGCTGCTTGCGTATCTTCCTGTGTGCCGTGCATTTCAGTCAGCATGATGCCGAACTTCACGCCGCCGGCGTAATCCATCTGCGCGCTAATAATGTTGTTATTCACGTTAAAGCGACGGGCCGTCTCAGAAAGTAATGGCGCATCAACCGAATGACCGGTGAATTCCATGCGCAGCATTGGCACGCTGTCGGCTTCTGGCTTTGCTTTTAAACGTTCCAGATAATCTTCCGGGATATCCAGGTGTAGCGTGGACTGGATAAATTTCTGTGCCAGCGGCGTTTTCGGGTGGGAGAACACTTCGCTGACGGTGTCCTGCTCAATCAGCTCACCATTACTGATGACCGCCACGCAGTCACAAATGCGTTTTACAACGTCCATCTCATGGGTAATCAGCAGAATGGTGAGTCCCAAACGACGGTTAATGTCTTTCAATAATTCCAGAATCGAGCGGGTTGTTGCCGGATCAAGTGCGCTGGTGGCTTCATCACACAGCAACACTTTTGGATTGCTGGCCAGCGCACGCGCAATCGCCACTCGCTGTTTTTGTCCGCCGGAAAGGTTGGCCGGGTAGCTGTCGTGCTTGTCGCCAAGGCCGACTAAATCCAGCAGTTCTGTTACACGGCGTTTGATCTCTTCCTTTGGCGTGTTATCCAGTTCCAGCGGCAGCGCGACGTTGCCAAACACGGTACGGGAAGAAAGCAGGTTAAAGTGCTGGAAAATCATGCCGATTTGACGGCGAGCTTTAGTCAGCTCGGATTCAGAAAGCGTCGTCAGCTCCTGACCGCCAACCTGAACACTGCCCTCGGTTGGGCGTTCAAGTAAGTTAACGCAGCGAATGAGCGTACTTTTACCGGCACCGGAGGCGCCAATGACGCCATAAATCTGCCCGGCAGGAACGTGCAGGCTGACTTTATTTAGCGCCTGAATGGTGCGAGTCCCCTGCTGGAACACTTTGGTGATATTCGAAAGTTTAATCATTGGTTATTTATTATCGTAATTAAGTTAGCCGTGGCATTTTCGTCTGTCTGGGACGGTCGAAGCCGTCAACAAGATGGATGTTAAGGCATCCAGACGTCTAAATCAATCTAGCTTTGCACGATGAGCACTTTCTTGCCTGCCGAAACATGCGATACTAGAGCCACATGCCTTATTCAGGAGCTATAAAAGGTGGCAAAATCTGTACCCGCAATTTTTCTCGACCGCGACGGCACCATTAATGTGGACCACGGTTACGTACATGAGATTGACGAGTTCGAGTTTATCGACGGCGTTATTGATGCCATGCGTGAACTTAAAAATATGGGTTACGCGCTCATTATCGTGACAAACCAGTCTGGTATCGCTCGTGGCAAATTTACTGAGGCACAGTTTGAAACGTTGACCGAATGGATGGACTGGTCGCTGGCCGATCGCGACGTTGATTTGGATGGTATCTACTATTGCCCGCATCATCCGCAGGGCACAGTAGAAGAGTATCGTCAGGTCTGCGACTGTCGTAAACCGCATCCTGGAATGTTGATCTCCGCCCGAGACTTCCTGCATATCGATATGGCCGCTTCCTATATGGTAGGCGACAAGATAGAAGATATGCAGGCAGCAGCAGCGGCGAATGTTGGAACGAAGGTTCTGGTGCGCACGGGTAAACCTGTTACGCCGGAAGCAGAAAATGCGGCAGATTTGGTCATAAACAGTCTGGCAGACCTGCCAATGGCGATAAAAAAGCAGCAAAAGTAAGCGCAATGGATAAAAGGTGAGCGGTTGAAACAAAAATGCATTTTTCCGCTTGTCTTCCTGAGTCGACTCCCTATAATGCGCCTCCATCGACACGGCGGATGTGAATCACTTCACACAAACAGTCGGTTCGGTTGAAGAGAAAAACCTGAAAATGAGGGTTGACTCTGAAAGAGGAAAGCGTAATATACGCCACCTCGCGACAGAGCGCTAAAGCGCGTCGCAACTGCTCTTTAACAATTTATCAGACAATCTGTGTGGGCACTCGAAGATACGGATTCTTAACGTCGCAAGACGAAAAATGAATACCAAGTCTCTGAGTGAACACGTAATTCATTACGAAGTTTAATTCACGAGCATCAAACTTAAATTGAAGAGTTTGATCATGGCTCAGATTGAACGCTGGCGGCAGGCCTAACACATGCAAGTCGAACGGTAGCACAGAGGAGCTTGCTCCTTGGGTGACGAGTGGCGGACGGGTGAGTAATGTCTGGGAAACTGCCCGATGGAGGGGGATAACTACTGGAAACGGTAGCTAATACCGCATAACGTCGCAAGACCAAAGAGGGGGACCTTCGGGCCTCTTGCCATCGGATGTGCCCAGATGGGATTAGCTAGTAGGTGGGGTAACGGCTCACCTAGGCGACGATCCCTAGCTGGTCTGAGAGGATGACCAGCCACACTGGAACTGAGACACGGTCCAGACTCCTACGGGAGGCAGCAGTGGGGAATATTGCACAATGGGCGCAAGCCTGATGCAGCCATGCCGCGTGTATGAAGAAGGCCTTCGGGTTGTAAAGTACTTTCAGCGAGGAGGAAGGTGTTGTGGTTAATAACCGCAGCAATTGACGTTACTCGCAGAAGAAGCACCGGCTAACTCCGTGCCAGCAGCCGCGGTAATACGGAGGGTGCAAGCGTTAATCGGAATTACTGGGCGTAAAGCGCACGCAGGCGGTCTGTCAAGTCGGATGTGAAATCCCCGGGCTCAACCTGGGAACTGCATCCGAAACTGGCAGGCTAGAGTCTTGTAGAGGGGGGTAGAATTCCAGGTGTAGCGGTGAAATGCGTAGAGATCTGGAGGAATACCGGTGGCGAAGGCGGCCCCCTGGACAAAGACTGACGCTCAGGTGCGAAAGCGTGGGGAGCAAACAGGATTAGATACCCTGGTAGTCCACGCCGTAAACGATGTCGACTTGGAGGTTGTGCCCTTGAGGCGTGGCTTCCGGAGCTAACGCGTTAAGTCGACCGCCTGGGGAGTACGGCCGCAAGGTTAAAACTCAAATGAATTGACGGGGGCCCGCACAAGCGGTGGAGCATGTGGTTTAATTCGATGCAACGCGAAGAACCTTACCTACTCTTGACATCCAGAGAACTTAGCAGAGATGCTTTGGTGCCTTCGGGAACTCTGAGACAGGTGCTGCATGGCTGTCGTCAGCTCGTGTTGTGAAATGTTGGGTTAAGTCCCGCAACGAGCGCAACCCTTATCCTTTGTTGCCAGCGATTCGGTCGGGAACTCAAAGGAGACTGCCAGTGATAAACTGGAGGAAGGTGGGGATGACGTCAAGTCATCATGGCCCTTACGAGTAGGGCTACACACGTGCTACAATGGCATATACAAAGAGAAGCGACCTCGCGAGAGCAAGCGGACCTCATAAAGTATGTCGTAGTCCGGATTGGAGTCTGCAACTCGACTCCATGAAGTCGGAATCGCTAGTAATCGTGGATCAGAATGCCACGGTGAATACGTTCCCGGGCCTTGTACACACCGCCCGTCACACCATGGGAGTGGGTTGCAAAAGAAGTAGGTAGCTTAACCTTCGGGAGGGCGCTTACCACTTTGTGATTCATGACTGGGGTGAAGTCGTAACAAGGTAACCGTAGGGGAACCTGCGGTTGGATCACCTCCTTACCTTAAAGAACCGACCTTTGTAGTGCTCACACAGATTGTCTGATGAAAAGTAAATAGCAAGGCGTCTTGCGATTGAGACTTCAGTGTCCCCTTCGTCTAGAGGCCCAGGACACCGCCCTTTCACGGCGGTAACAGGGGTTCGAATCCCCTAGGGGACGCCACTTGCTGGTATGTGTGAGTGAAAGTCGCCGACCGAAGTATCTCAAAACAGACTTTCGAGTCTCGTTTGAGATATTTGCTCTTTAAAAATCTGGATCAAGCTGAAAATTGAAACGACACACTGTTTCATTTCTCCGTAAACAAGAAATGAAAAGCGGTGTGTCCGAGTCTCTCAAATTTTCGCAACACTGAAGTGTTTTACGAAACATCTTCGGGTTGTGAGGTTAAGCGACTAAGCGTACACGGTGGATGCCCTGGCAGTCAGAGGCGATGAAGGACGTGCTAATCTGCGATAAGCGTCGGTAAGGTGATATGAACCGTTATAACCGGCGATTTCCGAATGGGGAAACCCAGTGTGATTCGTCACACTATCATTACGTGAATACATAGCGTAATGAAGCGAACCGGGGGAACTGAAACATCTAAGTACCCCGAGGAAAAGAAATCAACCGAGATTCCCCCAGTAGCGGCGAGCGAACGGGGAGCAGCCCAGAGTCTGAATCAGCATGTGTGGTAGTGGAACGGTCTGGAAAGTCCGGCGATACAGGGTGATAGCCCCGTACACAAAAGTGCATGTGTTGTGAACTCGAAGAGTAGGGCGGGACACGTGGTATCCTGTCTGAATATGGGGGGACCATCCTCCAAGGCTAAATACTCCTGACTGACCGATAGTGAACCAGTACCGTGAGGGAAAGGCGAAAAGAACCCCGGCGAGGGGAGTGAAAAAGAACCTGAAACCGTGTACGTACAAGCAGTGGGAGCCTCTTTATGGGGTGACTGCGTACCTTTTGTATAATGGGTCAGCGACTTATATTCTGTAGCAAGGTTAACCGAATAGGGGAGCCGAAGGGAAACCGAGTCTTAACTGGGCGTTAAGTTGCAGGGTATAGACCCGAAACCCGGTGATCTAGCCATGGGCAGGTTGAAGGTTGGGTAACACTAACTGGAGGACCGAACCGACTAATGTTGAAAAATTAGCGGATGACTTGTGGCTGGGGGTGAAAGGCCAATCAAACCGGGAGATAGCTGGTTCTCCCCGAAAGCTATTTAGGTAGCGCCTCGTGAACTCATCTTCGGGGGTAGAGCACTGTTTCGGCTAGGGGGTCATCCCGACTTACCAACCCGATGCAAACTGCGAATACCGAAGAATGTTATCACGGGAGACACACGGCGGGTGCTAACGTCCGTCGTGAAGAGGGAAACAACCCAGACCGCCAGCTAAGGTCCCAAAGTCATGGTTAAGTGGGAAACGATGTGGGAAGGCACAGACAGCCAGGATGTTGGCTTAGAAGCAGCCATCATTTAAAGAAAGCGTAATAGCTCACTGGTCGAGTCGGCCTGCGCGGAAGATGTAACGGGGCTAAACCATGCACCGAAGCTGCGGCAGCGACACTATGTGTTGTTGGGTAGGGGAGCGTTCTGTAAGCCGTTGAAGGTGGCCTGTGAGGGTTGCTGGAGGTATCAGAAGTGCGAATGCTGACATAAGTAACGATAATGCGGGTGAAAAACCCGCACGCCGGAAGACCAAGGGTTCCTGTCCAACGTTAATCGGGGCAGGGTGAGTCGACCCCTAAGGCGAGGCCGAAAGGCGTAGTCGATGGGAAACAGGTTAATATTCCTGTACTTGGTGTTACTGCGAGGGGGGGACGGAGAAGGCTATGTTAGCCGGGCGACGGTTGTCCCGGTTTAAGCATGTAGGCGGAGATTCCAGGTAAATCCGGAGTCTTGTTAACGCTGAGGTGTGATGACGAGGCACTACGGTGCTGAAGTAACAAATGCCCTGCTTCCAGGAAAAGCCTCTAAGCATCAGGTAACACGAAATCGTACCCCAAACCGACACAGGTGGTCAGGTAGAGAATACCAAGGCGCTTGAGAGAACTCGGGTGAAGGAACTAGGCAAAATGGTGCCGTAACTTCGGGAGAAGGCACGCTGATATGTAGGTGAAGTGATTTACTCATGGAGCTGAAATCAGTCGAAGATACCAGCTGGCTGCAACTGTTTATTAAAAACACAGCACTGTGCAAACACGAAAGTGGACGTATACGGTGTGACGCCTGCCCGGTGCCGGAAGGTTAATTGATGGGGTTATCCGTAAGGAGAAGCTCTTGATCGAAGCCCCGGTAAACGGCGGCCGTAACTATAACGGTCCTAAGGTAGCGAAATTCCTTGTCGGGTAAGTTCCGACCTGCACGAATGGCGTAATGATGGCCAGGCTGTCTCCACCCGAGACTCAGTGAAATTGAACTCGCTGTGAAGATGCAGTGTACCCGCGGCAAGACGGAAAGACCCCGTGAACCTTTACTATAGCTTGACACTGAACACTGGTCCTTGATGTGTAGGATAGGTGGGAGGCTTTGAAGTGTGGACGCCAGTCTGCATGGAGCCAACCTTGAAATACCACCCTTTAATGGCTGGTGTTCTAACGTAGACCCGTAATCCGGGTTGCGGACAGTGTCTGGTGGGTAGTTTGACTGGGGCGGTCTCCTCCTAAAGAGTAACGGAGGAGCACGAAGGTTAGCTAATCCTGGTCGGACATCAGGAGGTTAGTGCAAAGGCATAAGCTAGCTTGACTGCGAGAGTGACGGCTCGAGCAGGTGCGAAAGCAGGTCTTAGTGATCCGGTGGTTCTGAATGGAAGGGCCATCGCTCAACGGATAAAAGGTACTCCGGGGATAACAGGCTGATACCGCCCAAGAGTTCATATCGACGGCGGTGTTTGGCACCTCGATGTCGGCTCATCACATCCTGGGGCTGAAGTAGGTCCCAAGGGTATGGCTGTTCGCCATTTAAAGTGGTACGCGAGCTGGGTTTAGAACGTCGTGAGACAGTTCGGTCCCTATCTGCCGTGGGCGCTGGAGAATTGAGGGGGGCTGCTCCTAGTACGAGAGGACCGGAGTGGACGCATCACTGGTGTTCGGGTTGTCATGCCAATGGCATTGCCCGGTAGCTAAATGCGGAAGAGATAAGTGCTGAAAGCATCTAAGCACGAAACTTGCCCCGAGATGAGTTCTCCCTGACCCTTTAAGGGTCCTGAAGGAACGTTGAAGACGACGACGTTGATAGGTCGGGTGTGTAAGCGTAGCGATACGTTGAGCTAACCGATACTAATGAACCGTGAGGCTTAACCTTACAACGCCGAAGATGTTTTGGCGAAAGAGACACGATATTCAGCTTGATTACAGATTACATCGACATGCGAAAAGCGTGTTGATAAACAGAATTTGCCTGGCGGCTGTAGCGCGGTGGTCCCACCTGACCCCATGCCGAACTCAGAAGTGAAACGCCGTAGCGCCGATGGTAGTGTGGGGTCTCCCCATGCGAGAGTAGGGAACTGCCAGGCATCAAATTGCAGTAAACCGGGATGAATAATCCGGGTAGTGACAAAGAAATTCGGTGGAGCGGTAGTTCAGTTGGTTAGAATACCTGCCTGTCACGCAGGGGGTCGCGGGTTCGAGTCCCGTCCGTTCCGCCACTTATTAAGAGCCCTGAGCTAACGCTCAGGGCTTTTTCTTTTCCAGCGATTTAATTATTGCTGAATCCGCAAAAATCCTCTGCATTTTTCACTCTTTTTCGGCAAAGAACTGATGGTCATAATCCTCTCAGTTAACGAACATAGTGATTAAAAAGAGGAATTCTATGACTATCCCTGCATTTGGTTTAGGTACGTTTCGCCTGAAAGACGACGTGGTTATCGCTTCTGTCAAAACGGCGCTTGAGCTGGGCTACCGTGCTGTCGACACTGCGCAAATCTATGAAAATGAAGCGGCTGTTGGTCAGGCAATTGCCGAAAGTGGCGTACCGCGTAACGAGTTGTACATCACCACCAAGATCTGGATTGAAAATCTCAGCAAAGACAAACTGATCCCAAGTCTGAAAGAAAGTCTGAAGAAACTGCGTACGGATTATGTCGATCTGACGCTGATCCACTGGCCATCTCCGGGCGATGCGGTATCCGTTGAAGAGTTTATGCAGGCGCTGCTTGAAGCGAAAGAGCAGGGGCTGACTCGCGAAATTGGTGTCTCAAATTTCACTATTCCACTGATGGAAAAAGCCATTGCTACAGTAGGTGCAGACAATATCGCGACCAACCAGATTGAGCTGTCTCCGTATCTGCAGAGTCGTAAGGTGGTTGACTGGGCTAAAGCGCACGGTATCCACATCACCTCTTACATGACGCTGGCTTACGGTAAGGCGCTAAAAGATGAAGTGATTGCACGCATTGCCGCTAAACATAACGCGACCCCGGCGCAGGTTATTCTGGCATGGGCAATGGATGAAGGTTACTCCGTGATCCCTTCATCTACCAAGCGTGAAAACCTGGCAAGCAACCTGCTGGCGCTGGACCTGCATCTGGATACTGAAGATAAAAAAGCGATCGCGGCACTGGACTGCAACGATCGTCTGGTCAGCCCGGAAGGCCTGGCCCCTGATTGGGATTAATTGCCCGACCCTCTGTACCTTTAACCCTCTTTCACAGCTCCTTCGGGAGCTGTTCTTATATACTCACTTAAAAAGTCTATAAATGCCCGAATGCGTGTACTGACCGCACGATCGCTGTAGTAAACGGCGCTGAAAGGCATTTCTACCGGCAGACGTTTATCGGCCAGCAGCTCCACCAGTTCTCCCCGCGCGATCTCTTTATCAATCATATAATCTGAAAGACATGCGATACCATTGCCGCTCAGGCAAAGCTGTTTTAACGTTTCCCCGCTGTTGGAAGAAATCCCACATTCGACCTCATGGAGCTGTCCGTCGCTACGGGCAATCGGCCAGGTATTGAGTGAAACGGGTTCGGAAAACCCCAGACACAGATGCTGCTTTAACTGTTCGACGGTCTCGGGCTTGCCAAAACGGGCAATATAGTCCGGTGAGGCAATAATCTTACGATAGCTGGTAAACAACGGACGCGCACGCAGGCTTGAGTCAGTCAGCGTACCTGCTCGTATCGCGACATCCACTTTTCGTTCAATAAGATTGATGAACGTTTCTGAGGAGACAAGAGACAACGTCATCTCAGGATATCGCTCACGGAACGGTTTGATTAGCGGCATCAGGAAATGCAGCATCACCGGCGTTGCCGCGTCGATACGCAGCAGGCCGCGCGGGGTATTGCGCGACTCCATGATTTCCGTTTCTGCTGCTGCCATCTCTTGCAGTATCTGCTGCACACGCCTGAAGTAGCGTTCTCCTTCTTCAGTCAGGCTTAGCTGTCGGGTAGTTCGATTAAGCAGACTCACACCCAATTTCATCTCCAGCTTTTTTACTGCCCGACTGACTGCGGAATTAGCCTGACCGAGTTGTTCTGCCGCCCGGCTGAAGCTGCCGCTTTCCACAACGGCCACAAAAATCGCAAGTTCTTCAGAGGTTGCTTTCATTTTTGCACCTGACGCAAAATTATATTGAGATTTTGAATATTTTTGTTATTAAAACATCCCGGCATACTGCGTGTCATCTGATTACTGATGTTACGGAGTTATTTATGCCTCTCGCATTATTTGCACTAACAATAAGTGCCTTCGCTATTGGCACCACTGAGTTTGTGATTGTTGGCCTGGTGCCGACCATCGCTCAACAACTGACAATCTCGTTACCTTCAGCCGGGATGCTGGTTTCAATCTATGCGCTGGGTGTGGCGATTGGCGCACCGGTACTGACCGCTCTGACCGGAAGCCTGCCACGTAAAAAGTTGCTTGTCGCGCTGATGGTCCTGTTTACGGCGGGGAATTTACTGGCATGGCAGGCACCCGGGTATATGACACTTATTGTCGCCCGTCTGCTGACGGGGCTGGCTCACGGCGTATTCTTCTCGATTGGTTCCACTATCGCGACAAGTCTGGTGCCAAAAGAAAAAGCAGCTTCCGCCATCGCTATTATGTTCGGTGGCTTAACGGTGGCACTGGTCACGGGCGTGCCGCTGGGTACGTTTATCGGCCAGCACTTTGGCTGGCGTGAGACTTTCCTGGCAGTATCAATGTTAGGCGTGATTGCGCTGATTAGTAGCCAACTGCTGATCCCGGCTAACATTCCTGGTCGAGCGGCCGCGAGCATTCGCGACCAGGTGAAAGTGCTGACTCATCCTCGTCTGTTGCTGATTTACGCCATTACGGCATTGGGCTACGGTGGTGTGTTCACGGCTTTCACCTTCCTGGCACCGATGATGCAGGATCTGGCGGGCTTCTCCCCGGCAGCGGTAAGCTGGATCTTACTGGGTTACGGCGTATCAGTCGCTATCGGCAATATCTGGGGCGGTAAGCTGGCGGATAAGCATGGTGCGGTTCCTGCGTTGAAATTCATTTTCGCCGCGTTGTTTGTTCTGCTGATGGTCTTCCAACTGACGGCTTCCACGCAGTACGCCGCGCTGGCTACCATTCTGGTGATGGGGATCTTTGCCTTCGGTAACGTACCAGGGTTGCAGGTCTACGTGGTACAGAAAGCGGAACAATTTACGCCCAATGCTGTTGATGTGGCGTCAGGGCTGAACATTGCAGCGTTTAATATTGGTATTGCACTGGGTTCCGTGATTGGCGGACAAACGGTCGAGCATTATGGGTTGGCGCAGACACCGTGGATTGGCGCACTTATTGTTCTGGTGGCTTTCCTGCTGATGGGGCTGAGTGGCCGTCTTGATAAGTCCACACGCGTTGCTCTAGGGTAAATCATTTATGTAAGCGCCTACTTACAAAACAAACTGCAATTGTTCGTTGAAAGTGAGTGCTAAAATCCCTATAACAGAAGAACCAGTCCGGCTGCGGACTGGTTGACGTTACAGAGGTTTGAAGGTCTAAAGTGCGAAAAAACACCTATGCCATGCGTTATGTTGCCGGACAACCCGCCGAGCGGATTTTACCTCCGGGCTCGTTTGCGCATATTGGCCAGGCATTACCCGCAGGCGTACCGTTGAGCAGTGAAGATCGCATTCGCGTGCTGGTATGGAATATTTTTAAACAGCAGCGAGCAGAGTGGCAGTCGGTGCTGAAGAATTTTGGCAAAGACGCGCATCTGGTGTTATTGCAGGAAGCGCAAACCACACCAGAACTGGTGCAGTTTGCGACCACTAACTATCTCGCTGCCGACCAGGTTCCCGCCTTTGTGCTGCCACAGCACCCCTCTGGCGTTATGACACTCTCCTCCGCCCATCCAGTTTACTGCTGCCCATTACGCGAGCGTGAGCCTATTTTACGGCTGGCGAAATCGGCGTTGGTGACGGTGTACCCGTTGCCTGACACTCGGTTGTTAATGGTGGTGAATATCCACGCGGTTAACTTTAGCCTTGGCGTTGATGTCTATAGTAAGCAGTTACTTCCCATTGGCGATCAGATTGCTCATCACAGCGGTCCGGTGATTATGGCCGGCGATTTTAATGCCTGGAGCCGTCGACGGATGAATGCGCTGTACCGCTTTGCGCGTGAAATGTCGCTGCGCCAGGTGCGCTTTACCGACGATCAGCGCCGCCGCGCGTTTGGTCGTCCTCTCGATTTTGTGTTCTATCGCGGTCTGAACGTGAGTGAGGCCTCTGTGCTGGTCACCCGCGCCTCCGACCACAACCCGCTACTCGTTGAATTCAGTCCCGGCAAACCTGAACAATAACGGTGTGTCAGGTCTGCCGTAGGGCAGGCCTGTGATGGTTGCCCTTCATATTTCACAACAACCGAAGGACAACACAATGACAACACGCTCTCATCATGACAACGTCGAAAAACAGTTTGGCTCTCAGGCTAATGCCTACTTAACCAGTGCGGTGCACGCCTCTGGTCGTGACTTGCAACGTCTGGGGGAAAGGTTGCTGGCATTTCCGCAGGCCCGCGTGTTGGATATGGGATGCGGAGCGGGGCACGCCAGCTTTGTGGCCGCGCAATACGTAAAGCAGGTAGTGGCATATGATTTATCGTCGCAGATGCTTGACGTGGTCACTGAAGCGGCAAAGGACAGAGGTCTGGAGAATATCGCCACACGGCAGGGTTATGCTGAAAGCCTGCCGTTTGAAGATAACGTATTTGACGTGGTGATTAGCCGCTATTCCGCGCATCACTGGCATGATGTCGGGCGTGCGTTGCGAGAAGTGAACCGCATTCTCAGGCCCGGCGGCGTGTTGATTGTGATGGATGTGATGTCGCCAGGCCATCCTGTACGTGACATCTGGTTGCAAACTGTGGAGGCGTTACGCGATACCTCGCACGTGCGCAACTATTCCAGCGGAGAATGGCTGTCGTTAATTAATGACGCCAATCTGATTGCCGATACCTTGTTAACCGATCGTCTGCCGCTGGAGTTCAGTTCGTGGGTGGCGCGGATGCGCACGCCTGCAGCATTGAGCGACGCGATCCGTGTATACCAACAAAGTGCTTCTGCGGAAGTGAAAGCCTATTTTGCGTTACAGGAAGATGGCTCGTTTACCAGCGACACGATAATGGTTGAAGCACATAAAGCGGGATAAATAAAAAAGGCACTGGGGGGAAACCAGTGCCTTCATTTCTACAATGCTATCAGGAGTCCGGCATACCGCTGTTTTTCACAAACAACGTTAGCTGATCGCCTGGCTGCAGATTGTTCGTATCGCTGTTCCAGCGCATCACATCCTTGATGTTAACCCCGTGGCGTTTGGCAATGCTCGAGAGCGAGTCGCCTTTACGCACACGATAGGTGATGCTATCGCTGTTGTTCGCCAGTCGCTGTGCGCTGGTACCAGCGCCCACCGTCAGATTTTGGCCTACTTTCAGCGATGACCCGCGCAGATTATTCCACTGCTTAAGGTCATTGGTGCTCACGCCAAGACGTGAAGCGACGCCAGAAAGCGTATCGCCAGAGCGAACTTTGTAGCTACGGCTGTTCAGCGGCGTGTTATCCGCAACCAACGTTGACTGCACGGCTGCAATTTCGCCTGAGGCCAGAGACTCACGCAGCTTCTCTGCATGCTTCTTTGGCACCATCACATATTGCGGACCACTGGCACCCAACGTGGAGCCTTTCACGCCTGCATTGAAGGTTTTCAGCTTGCTGACGGAAATACCTGCCATATCGGCAACCTGAGCCATTTCAACCGGGCTACTCAGGCGAACACGTGCCAACGCGCGGCTTTCGTCTGTTGTTGGCAGACGCACGCCATAGCGTTTGCTGTTTTTGAGTATATCGCTCAATGCCAGCATTTTTGGCACATATAGCTTCGTTTCCTGAGGCAATGGCAACGACCAGAAGTCAGTGGGTTTACCACGGGCTTTGTTCGTTTTAATTGCCTTCATGACACGACCTTCACCGCTATTATAAGCAGCAACGGTCAGCAGCCAGTCGCCATCAAACATTTTGTTCAGACGCTGCATCATGTCCAGTGCGGCGGTGGTGGAAGCCACAACGTCGCGACGTGCATCATAATTGCGGGTCTGTTTTAAACCATAATTGCGCCCCGTGCTCGGAATGATCTGCCAAATACCTGCGGCATTGGCGCCAGACGTTGCGTGAGGATCAAAAGCGCTCTCCACTATGGGTAGTAGTACCAGTTCCATTGGCATGTTACGTTTCTTAACCTGCCCGGCTATCCAGTACATATACGGCTCTGCCCGTAAAGTTACATCGTGGAGATAGCTCTTATTGCGTAAATACTTCTGTTTCTGTTCGCGAATCCGGTTGTTTTCCGGAATTCCCATCTTTAGCTCGTCACCAATGAAAGCCCACAAATCTTGATCAGCAGCGATAGATGTTCCGTCGTCCATCCATCGCGCCTGACTTGTAAACTTTCCTGCTTCCCCTTGACCAGCTGCAGAAAGGCTCTGTGCGTGTTGTTGGACGTTACCAGTATTCTGGCACCCAACAAGCAGGACAGAGGCGAGTAATATCGCTTTTGCCTTCATGTGTGTGTCAATAGTTGCTTAAAAGACGACCGATCATAACGGCGAAGTTTTCAAAAGGCAACCCGCAATTGTCAGAACGTATCTTTCTTTGACCTTAACCAGGCAAAACGCTCTTCAGGTTGTTGCAATATTGTTTTTTTATTTATTTCATTAATTAAATCAATATCTTCCGTTCTTAAAAAAAGATTATTTCGTCGCTCATTTTTCAGAATTACGGGGAGTGTCATTTGTTTTTTTACGCGTAACTCATTAACTTTACGATAATATTCATTTATGAACGTATCGTGCGGAAGAATGCTTAAGGCAAACTTCATGTTTGCTAATGTGTACTCATGTGCGCAACAAATCAATGTATCGTCAGGAAGTGCGTTTAGTTTTTTAAGTGATTGATACATTTGAGATGCCGTGCCTTCAAAAAGCCGACCGCAGCCACCGGAGAAGAGCGTATCGCCGCAAAACAGGTAAGGATGGCTAAAGTAACAGATATGTCCTAAAGTGTGACCCGGCGTAGCAATTACAGTAAATTCATGCCCCAAAACGAGTGCAATATCGCCATCTTCGACTATATGCGTCGTTCCCTTATCTTGCGTTTCAGCCGGTCCGTATACCGCTATTTGTGGGAAATGTTGCAGAAGTTCTTTCACGCCGCCCACGTGATCCTGATGATGATGTGTCAGCAGAATGGCCTCGGGAACCCAGTTATGTTCTGCAATAGCTTTCAGAACAGGTGCTGCTTCACCCGGGTCCACAATCAGACAATGTTTGTCATTATTCGACAGGACCCAGATGTAATTGTCCTGAAATGCAGGAATACTGTTAAGATTCATAGATTACCTCTCAATGCGTAACGGAAGGTTGTGATGAAACCGGCAAGGATCCCTCAAACTGTCGTAGCGCCCGTTAGTTGGGATGATTTTCCCTGGGGCGAACACTATCGTCAGGCGCTGGAGCATCAGCTTAACCCGTGGTTCGCAAAAATGTACGGATTTCATCTGCTTAAGATTGGTAATTTAAGCGCAGAAATCAATTCTGAAGCGTGCGCGGTTTCTCATCAGGTAAATGTTTCTTTGCAAGGCGCTCCCATGCAGGTGACTGCCGATCCTTTACATCTGCCCTTTGCCGATAAGTCCGTGGATGTTTGTTTGTTGGCTCATACGCTGCCGTGGTGTTCCGATCCACATCGCTTACTGCATGAAGCCGATCGCGTGCTTATTGATGACGGTTGGTTGATTCTGAGCGGCTTTAACCCGGTAAGTCTGATGGGATTGCGTAAACTGGTGCCCGTATTGCGTAAAACATCGCCCTACAACAGCCGGATGTTTACCCTCATGCGGCAGTTGGACTGGCTCTCATTGCTGAATTTTGAAGTACTGCACTGTAGCCGTTTTCATGTCCTGCCCTGGAACAAGAAGGGCGGGAAAATGTTAAGCGCCCATATCCCTGCGCTGGGCTGTTTGCAACTGGTGGTTGCGCGTAAGCGAACCATTCCGCTTACGCTCAACCCGATGAAACAAAATAAAAGCAAAACGCCTATCCGCCAGGCCGTTGGCGCAACCCGGCAATACCGTAAACCAGACGTTTAAGCCTCAGCCTGATACCCAATATCATCCTGAGTGGGACGCATTGCAGCAGCGCGCGCAAGCTCATCACAGCGTTCGTTTTCCGGATGGCCCGCATGGCCTTTAACCCATTCCCATTTGATTTGATGCGGCCCCAGCGCGGTATCCAGACGTTTCCACAGATCGACGTTCTTCACTGGTTTTTTATCTGCTGTTTTCCAGCCGCGCTTCTTCCAGTTGTGGATCCACTGCGTAATGCCCTGGCGCACATACTGGCTGTCCGTGCTGAGTATCACTTCACACTGTTCTTTCAGGGCTTCCAGCGCAACGATTGCCGCCATCAGCTCCATGCGATTATTGGTGGTGAGGTTGTAGCCTTCGCTAAAGGTTTTTTCGCGCCCGCGATAGCGTAAAATCGCCCCATAACCACCTGGCCCTGGATTTCCCAGGCAAGAACCATCGGTGAAAATCTCTACCTGTTTAAGCATCTCTGGTAGACTTCCTGTTTTAGCAAATCGAAATCAAACGATAAGTCTGACATAAATGACCGTTATGAGCACTGGAATTACACGACAGATCGTCCTCGATACCGAAACCACCGGTATGAACCAGATTGGCGCCCACTACGAAGGCCACAAGATCATTGAGATCGGTGCGGTTGAAGTGGTGAACCGCCGCCTGACCGGGAATAACTTCCACGTTTACCTGAAACCGGATCGGCTGGTGGACCCGGAAGCGTTTGGTGTACACGGAATCGCAGACGAATTCCTGCTTGATAAACCTACGTTTGCCGATGTGGCCGATGAGTTTCTCGACTACATCCGCGGTGCGGAGCTGGTCATTCATAACGCATCGTTTGATATCGGCTTTATGGATTACGAATTCGCTAAGCTCAGGCGGGATATTCCGAAGACAAACGAATTCTGCAAAATTACCGATAGCCTGGCGCTGGCGAGGAAAATGTTTCCTGGCAAGCGCAACAGCCTTGATGCGTTATGCTCACGCTATGAAATAGACAACAGTAAGCGAACCCTGCACGGCGCATTGCTCGATGCCCAGATTCTGGCCGACGTTTATCTGATGATGACCGGTGGGCAGACCACGATGGCGTTCTCAATGGAAGGTGACAGCCAGCAGCAGAATGACACGGGGATCCAGCGTATTGTGCGACAGTCCAGCAAACTACGCGTTGTTTTCGCCACTGATGAAGAGTTAGCGGCCCATGAGTCGCGCCTTGACCTGGTGCAGAAGAAAGGCGGAAGTTGCCTCTGGCGGGCATAGTTTGTACGTTTTCCGTATGGAAATGACCATTCGGGTGATTTTTGCAGCAAACGATTAAAAAACGTGAGAAAAAGCGTTGACGAGGCGTGAGGCAATCCGTAATATTCGCTTCGTTCCCAAGCGGAACACAACGCGGAGTGGTAGTTCAGTTGGTTAGAATACCTGCCTGTCACGCAGGGGGTCGCGGGTTCGAGTCCCGTCCATTCCGCCACTATTCAGAAAGCCTGAATCAGAAATGATTCAGGCTTTCGTCGTTTTAGCCCGCCACAATAATAATCTCATCATCACACTTTATCGACCACGTCCGTGCTATCGGGCAGGCAACACATCAGGTCATCCTTAACCCGACGCATATCCAGGGGCAGATCAACCTGCGAAGTGATTCATCACGCAGGCGAAGCGGGGGGAAAAGTTATCGCCGATAAGCACCGTTTCTTCATTCAAGTGCTTTAGCATATACAGCTTGTCGGCACGTTCGTAAGCGTCGAAGAAGAGATAATCGACAGCATCCGTTGCTTCATCATCGGGAGATTTTTCACGTCCGTTGGGAGTGAGCATGAAAACACCGGCGGTATGGCCGAGTGGTCGGGCATAGCGAAAGAACAGTTTTCGGTTCACAGCAAACTCGCCATCATCACTTTTGAGTTTCCCTTGTACTGACAATGAAAGGTGTCCGGAGTTGTAGCTGGTAATCAGCATTATTCCATGGAGTACCTTTTTTGTATCCTGGATGTCGAGTATCGACGTGAATTCCGAGGAGCAGGAAAAACTGATTTCTTGTTTTTTCGCATTCCCGGCGATAATAAAAAAAGCGATAGCCGCCAGCCCAAAAATGGCAATCACGACTGACCATAGTAAAGGAGAGTGATCGCTTTCTTGCTTCATATCATTCCTCATGATGGCGATACTGGCTGATGCAATGGTAATAGCCGAGGTTCAGCCCGCATTCAGCGGCAAACGACCACTCAACCAGATTATGGTTGCTCGCCCAGGTATTGAGATACAGATCTTTTGGGTACGAACAGTCGGGGTTAATGCCCACGGACTTGAAAATATCCAGCGCTTTCTTTTCGGTTATGGTGTCGGTGAGGGCGTTTCCTAATATATGTACACGGCATTGTTCATAGTCGATAGTCCGCAGGATAGTCGCGTCCGTCATGGCGATTTCATTGGGTATCCATGTTAACCACGCTGTCGCCAGCACGGCGATTCCGGTAATTAACGCGGTTATCGCCACAGGCCAACGGCTTTGTTTCTTTTTGTTGAGCGTCGATGCAACATTGGCAATTCTGGCGGGAGCTTGCGCTTCTTCCAGTTGCTGAATATTGATATTAGCGTCGCCCATCCGAAATCCCATCCGCGGAATTGTGACGATGAGTTCTGCAGGATGACCCGTAGACGTTATTGCTTTGCGCAGAAATGAAATGTGCTGATTGAGATTCGCATCCGTCGCTCTGGCGCCATTATGCTGAAAAACATTCAGCAGAATTTCATCACGCGAGGATATCTCTTTACCATTTTGCAACAAATAGAGCAGTAATTGTGTTGCCACATTATTCAATGTGGCCATTTCACCAGATGCCAGGTCTTTTAGGGTATTTTTATGTGGTCTGAAAACTAAGCCATCACCAATAATTACGGATTTAATTTTGTTTATTGGTATATGAGAAATCACTGATGTCTCCTTTAAAGCAGGATATCTCGCATTCGAGTGGGTGAAGCAATAGCATAACATAATTCATTTATAAAAAATGGTTGTACCATAGATCGCTTTATTAATATTTATATAACAATATTTTAATATCTCTTATAGAATCCTCTTTTCTCCTTCCTCTCTTTCACTATCTTATTGTCATTACTCGCTTTTGATATCCAATTTCATTTTTACAAAAATTTCATAAATACATTTTGCCTGTTGTTCTGGCTAAATAAAAAAATAGTTGATAGATAAAAACTCTATAAAAATGATAAATGATAGATACTAACACTGGCTAAGTCGTGATTTTTGGCGGTTTTTTAGGTAAAAGATCACTCTGCAGACAGTGTGACAACATGATTCCCTGAGTTTGATTAATACCGGATTTTTGCATTGTGTCATTTTCCCGTCGACTTAATATAAGCCCCGAAACAGCGTAAACAACTGTGGACGGTATTTCGGATGGAATACCAATGAAGTTCAAAATACGGGGCGGCTTGAGATGGATTGTTTGCAAGGATATGCGCTACCGCCACCTGCAGATCAGGATTCCCGGACATAAATTATCTGCGGAAATAGATCTTCGGAATAACTAAAAAACAGATATAAGGTTAAGTAGTAATATGAAAATGAAAAATGTGGCTGTGGCCTGTGCGCTGATGGCGGGAATGACTTTTACTGCCTCTTCTGCTTTTGCTGCAAAAAATGTCGAACCGACTAACGGTAAAATTCACTTCACCGGTTCTCTGGTTAATTCCGCATGTGGTCTGGCACCAGAATCCAGCCCGGTACAGGTTAATTTTGGTGAGATCCCAACTTCTCAGTTAAAAGACAACCAACGTGCTGGCGTTAAGCATGCCAAAATCGTTCTGCAGGGCTGTGATACGACCGTCGCGAAAACGGCCACTGTGACTTATACCCCGGCAACGATTGATACAGACAACAACGCGCTGGCTGCATTCACCTCTGGTACTGCAAAGGGCGCGGGCATCGGTATGATTGACAGTGGCAACCAGGACGTGGAATGGGGTCAAACCGCCTCTCAGGTCAACATTACCGATGGTGAAACCGACATTGATTTCGTCGCTTACCTGCAGGCAAACAACGCATCTGCCGCGGTAACTCCAGGTGATTTCGAATCTACCGTTAATTTCCAGATCGACTACCAGTAACGATCTGCAGCAGGCGCATTAACGCGCCTGCTTAACCCTTCCTGCGAATAACTGAAAGGAAATGCGGTGATGCCTGGATGGCGAATTTTACTGCTTTTTATCTTCATATCGCCTGCATGGGTTTTGGCTGACACCAATCGTCTTGTCAGTACGCCCGGCAAAATGCGCATGCGCGGAAATATTATTGAGGCTGCCTGTTATGTCGATCCACGCGACCGGTCGCTACTGGTTGAATTTGATGATCTCTCAGCCAGAGATATTTCCGGAAAACCAGAGAAAGTATCAGCGCATGATTTCAGCATTCATTTGTTGGGATGTTCATTAGGGGATTCTCAACACCCCGGGAATCTGTTTCAACGCGCCAATATTACCTTTTCTGGCGCACCGGATAGTGACAATCCTGATTATCTAAGCGTGCAATCGGAAACTGAAAATTTAGCGATAGAAATATATGACAGCAACGGACAGCAAATTCATCTGGGTGAGCCATCACCGGACTATGTGCTTAATCCAGGGAAAAACACGCTCAATTTTACGGCTTATTTGATCTCCCGCGACGGAAGAATGACATCTGGCGAATTTACTGCGGTCACGCATTTTGTTGTGAATTATCTCTGAGCTGCACTGCAATTCGGGTATCTGAAGGTTTGCGAACGAAAATGATCACGCTGAAAACAGATAAAAAACGTCTGGCGCTTTTTATTGCTCTGGTCTGTGCCTCTTCATGGGCTGAAGCGGATGAGGCCATTGAATTTAATACCGACGTACTGGATGCCAGCGACAGGCACAATGTCGATTTGCAGCGTTTTTCCGAAGGCAACTTTGTGACTCCCGGAGAATATCTGCTGGATGTTCGTATTAACAGCCAGGAGATTCCACAGCAGTCGATCCGTTATATCGTCGATCCTGCCAACCCGCATAAATCCATGGCATGTCTGACCCCGCAACAACTCGAATTACTGGCGCTCAAAGAAGAAGCGCTGGCCTATATTCATCCGATTAGCGCGACCTGCTATGACATTTCCCGTCTGCCGGGTGTGGCGCTGAATAATAGCGCAGGCGTACTGGACATTATCGTGCCTCAGGCGTGGATGAAATATACCGATCCAGACTGGACGCCACCGGAGCGCTGGGATAACGGCGTCGCGGGGCTGATTTTTGACTACAGCGTCTCGGGTCAGGCCACACATTATGAACAGGGCGGCGATCGTTATCGCTCTCTGTCTGGTTATGGGCAGACAGGTTTTAACCTCGGCGCGTGGCGATTTCGTGGCCAGTATCAGGCCAATTACGCTTCGGATGATAATCGCGGCCGTATCGACTGGGATCAGATCTATGCCTATCGACCGTTGCCGATGCAGGCTGCAAAACTGACGGTCGGCGAAATCTACCTGAATTCTCAGGTTTTTGATTCGGTACGTTTCACCGGGGCTAACCTCGCCAGCGACGAGCGTATGTTGCCACCGAATTTGCAGGGCTACGCGCCTGAAGTGCACGGCATCGCCCGCAGCAATGCGAAGGTTACCGTCAGTCAGCAGGGCCGTGTTATCTATCAAACCACCGTTCCTGCAGGGCCATTTAATATTCAGGATCTGCACGGTTCGGTACGCGGCACGCTGGATGTTCGCGTCGAGGAGCAGGATGGCAGCGTACATACTTTTCAGGTCAATACGGCCGATATTCCTTATCTGACGCGCCCAGGCTATGTGCGCTACAACGCCGCGGTTGGGAAGCCATCGCGTTATAACCACGACGTTCAGGGGCCTGCGTTTTATAGCGGTGATTTTTCATGGGGGGTCAGCAATGCATGGTCGCTGTACGGCGGCGCGCTGCTGACTGGCGATCGCTATAACGCCTGGTCGATGGGGATTGGGCGGGACTTGAGCTGGCTGGGGGCGCTGTCGGCTGATGCGACGCAATCCGTGAGTCGGGTAAAGCATCAGGCTGAACAAAAAGGCATGTCTTTTAAGCTCAGCTACGCCAAAACTTTTGATGAGTACAACAGCGCCATCACCTTTGCCGGTTACCGCTTCTCACAGCGTAACTTCCGCACTTTCTCGCAGTTTCTCGACGAGCAGTATGAAAATAACAACAGTGCCGGCAACGAAAAAGAGATGTACACCATCACCGGCAACAAAACCTTCTTTGCTGACGATCCACTATTAGCGACCACGTTGTACCTGACCTATACCCACCAGAACTATTGGGATCGCGGTTCCCAGGATCGTTACGGATTATCGATGGGGCACAGCTTTTCATTTGCTGGCATCCAGGGGATCAGCGCCAACGTTGCGGCTTACCGCTCTGAGTATCAGGGCAAACGAGACGACAGTCTTTCGCTTTCAATCTCGGTGCCATGGAGCGATGGCCGCTCTATGGATTACGAATTGCAGAACAGCGGCAACCAGACCAGCCAGATGGTTTCGTATTCCGATAACCGCGACCGTAACAATCCGTGGCGTTTGCGCACAGGGGTTTCCGGTGAAGGGCGTACGGCGTTTGATGGCTATTACAAGCACCGCAGCATGATGGCGGAACTGGAATCTAACGTCAGCTGGCAGCAATCACGTTATTTCTCCGTGGGCGGCACGATGCGCGGCGGCTTTACCGCGACGCGTCACGGTGCGGCGCTGCACAACAGCCAGGCGTCGATGAATACCGCCAGGGTGATGGTTGATACCGACGGGGTGGCGAACGTGCCGCTGAACGGCGAACAGGCGCACTCAAACCGTTTCGGTATTGCCGTCGTACCGGACGTCGTTAGCTATCACAGCTTTGATACCCGTATCGATGTGGACGCAATGGACGAGGACATTTCCGCGACTAAAGCCATCGTGACCAACACCCTGACGGAAGGTGCGATTGGCTACCAGCATTTTGCCGTGGCACAGGGGCAAAAAATGATGGCGCTGCTGCGCCTGAAGGATGGTTCGGTACCGCCGTTTGGCGCCGAAGTGTTTAACGCTAACGGCGTTAGCGTCGCCATGGTAATGGAAAACGGTATGGCCTGGATTGCGGGTGTGAATCCGGCTGAGCGTCTTTCCGTTGCCTGGGCTGGCCGTGCGCAGTGCCACTTACAGGTGCCACAACAAATCAACCCGGAAGGTAACGTGCTGTTGCCTTGTGAATAATTTCAATAACCTGAATGAATTTTGTCATGAATAATCAAGCTTTTTACTCCGTGCAGCGTTGGCTTAAACCCGTGGCCTGTGGACTGCTTTTGATTGCAGAGATCAACACCTCATGGGCGGGTATTGCGCTCGACCGTACCCGCATGATCATCACTGGTGATGCGCGCTCAGTCAGTGCGAACTTAACCAATACCAGCCCGAGCATTCCGTTTCTGGCTCAGTCGTGGGTGGAAGATGCCAACGGAACAAAAATTACCTCGCCGCTGATGGTCTTACCGCCGCTGCAACGAATTAACGGCGGGCAAAAGGGAATTGCCCGCGTGACGAAAACCAGCGGGATCAACGCCCTGCCGCAGGATCGCGAGAGCTTGTTCTACCTGAACGTACGTGAAATTCCGCCTAAACCGGATAAGCCGAACGTGCTGCAACTGGCGATGCAGTCGCGCATCAAATTGTTCTACCGTCCGGCCGCCATTGTGCCGGAAACGCCGGGCGCCGTGTGGCAAAACCAACTGGTCTTTCACAAGCAGGGCCAGCGCTGGCGTGTGGATAACCCAACGCCTTACTTCGTCACCTTAATCGGCTTAAGCCGCAAGCCAGAAGCGCAGGGAGGCGGCAGATTGACCGACTTCCCCGGCGTTATGGTCTCACCAAAATCCTCTCTCGATTTCAGCGTCACGGACGGCAGCGTCAGCCAGTTCAGCATGATGTACGTGAACGATTTTGGCGGTCATCCCGAACTGAAATTCAGCTGCACAGGCAATGTATGTAAAGCATTGCCGATGGAGCAACAGCCCCGGTAACAGGAATCGTAAATGAAAAAGATGCTTTGCGCCCTGCTGATGGCGGGCATGGCCTGGCAGGTTCAGGCCACCAGCGGCCGCCAGGATATGAGCAACGTGTCCGGTGAGTATGGCAACGTCCGCTTTCACGGCCGGGTCTACGTGTCGCCGTGCGTGCTGGATATGGCCTCACGCGATCAGACCATCAATCTTGGTGATATTTCCGCCAGTCGGTTTCGCCAGGGCGGCGATCGCAGCGAACCGGTGTTGGTCACGCTGTACCTGAACGGCTGCTTAAAGGGCTCTGGTCATACCCTGAGGGATTTCCCCGGGCAGACCAGCGAAATGCCTGAGCTGGCGCACAGCACGGTGGAACGTGGCGTTTCGATGACGCTGATGGCTGAAGGCGCGCCGGAAAACAGTGACCTGGGGCGTATTCGTGGTGATGTGCGCGGCGCGGGCATTCGGCTACTGACCGAGCGTAATCAGCTGATCCATCTGAACCAACCGCAACGTATGTGGATCCTCAAACCAGGCGATAACGCCATTCACTTTCTGGCCACGCTGGAATCTTTTGGGCCAGAGGTGACTGCCGGAGAATTTAACGGCCTGGTGAGACTTAAGCTGGAGTATCTATGAGCGTATTACGCAAAGCGCTGTTGTGGGTTGCCCTGGCTGGCTGTCCACTGGCCGGGCAGGCATTTACACAGGGGGAAGGTGAGCCGGAGGGCGGGTCGCCGCATCAGTACGATATCGAATTGAGCTCGCTGGATGTCAGTAAAAACCACGTGGGTGGCAGAACGGATCCGTTTACCTGGAACCTGGGCAGTTGGTATGTGGTGAATTTCTATTGCGAGCAGGCTGACATCTCCCGGTCGCCGATTTACTACACCACCACGACTACGATGCCGCCTTCAAATCAGGGGGCGAACCGTTTTCGGCTAAATGAGTATCTGGATGTAGAAGTGCAGGTGTGGGTTGCCGGGGGCTATAAACAGTATGTTCAGGCGCCTTTTACCAACGTTTCAAACCGCAACAGCAATAACACTTGCAAAAAGCGCAAGGGCTACACGCGCGCCACTAACGTTGAAAGTGGTTCAAAAGGGAAAGTGACGTTTATTGTCACTAAACCCATTATCAACGGCATCAATATCACTTCCCAATCGCTGGTGGAGGTTGCCGGGCGCATGGGGAGCGCGGGACCTACGCCCACTACGGCGATTTCCCGTGTGGTGATTAAATCCGGGCTGATTACCGTACCGGACAAATGCACCTTCAACCGGGGAGACAAAATCAGTATTGAGTTTGGCGATCTGCCAGGATCCGCTGCCCGGCTCAATGGCACTAACTACAGCAAGTCGATCCCCATTCATGTTGTTTGTGAAGGCGGCAGCTTCGATCAGGGCGCGCTGAACATTAATCTTGGCGTACAAACTACCACGGCGTCAGGCACGGCGGGGTTCAACGATCATCTCCTCGGCACGCTGAGCGGCGGACAAAAGCGCGACGATCTCGGCATTATGCTTAAAGACGAGAGCGGTGGCACCGTCGTGCCCAATCAATTCTATAACGTGAAAGGTTTTTACCAGAATCAGGGCGACTGGAATCTCACCGCTGCACCGGTGGCAAAGCCGGGCGTGGGAAGCGTTAAGGAAGGTGAGTTTGAAGCCTCTGCCACCGTTGTTGCGCAGTTTCAGTAGGGGGATGCCATGAGATTTTCGGCGTTATTCGCGATCGGCGTGTTACTGCTTGGCGGCATGGCGCAGGCCGACACCAAACTGGTCGGCGGCGATATGTATTTTCACGGCACTATCAGAGCGCTGGCCTGCAGCCTGGCACCTGGAGGCGACAAAATCGAGGTCGATTTCGGGCAAATCGCAACGCAGGATCTCTATCTTTCGGGGCGCAGTAAGCCGGAAAAATTCAGCATTCAGCTACGCGACTGCAACCCAGAGGTTTTTCGCGGGATCTCGGTCACTTTCAGTGGTAGTGAGGATGCTGAGCTTGCCGATCATCTGGCGCTGGATAGCAGTGAACAGGGCGGCGCGACAGGGATCGGTATTGGGATGAGCGAAGAGGACGGCACGGCAATCCGCCTTGATGAGAGCACGTCAGTCAAAGAGATAACTGCAGGCTCGATGACGCTAAATTTTTGGGCGTGGGTCGCAGCAGAGCCGTCGGCGATAAAAAATCAGTCTCTCGAATACGGTCCATTCAGCGCCAGCGGGACCTGGACACTGAGCTACCAGTAGCATGATGAACGCTCTGAATCGTATTGCCCCGCTGCCTGCGCAGAAATTATTGCTCGTTATTAGTCTGTTTTTCTGGTGTGGGGTAATGCATCTCTACTGGCCGAATAACGGCGGCAGCGGTCTGTCGTTGCCGCTTAATATTACGAGCTGGATTTATGCCGTTGTGCTGGCTGCAAGCGCATCAGTGCTGGTGCCTCGTCAACACTGGCGCATCACTGTCCCCGCCACGGTTTTTTCGATGGGGGCGCTCATCCTGACGCTGCTTTGTCTGCTGACGCCTGGCGTCTGGCAGTTCGAGGCGCAGCTGGTCGCAGGGGCGCTGCTGGGAGGCGTGCTCGTCTATCTGGTGACATTGCAGATTCCGCTTGCGGCAAACACCCTGACGGTACTGCTGACCCTGCTATGGGGCGCGTGCGTCATCGAATGTCTGGCGTTTTTGTATCAGTACTGGCATTTGCCGGGTGTTGATTACTGGGAGTTTGCCTGGCGACGCGGTACGCGGCCCTACGGTATTTTTCAGCAGGTCAATCTGATGGCCAGCTTCACTGCATCTGGTGTGCTGCTGTCAGCTCCGCTCTTTTTACGGCTACGCGACAGATATCGAATTGTCATCGGGGTTGCTCTGGTGATGATGGGCTTTGTGCTGCATGAATCCCAGTCGCAAACCGGCTATGTGTCTGTGGTGGTAGGTGAAGTCTTGCTGCTGGTGGTTTTCCCGGCGCAACGCCGTATGTTGTTGCTACTTCTGCTGCCGCTGGCGTTAGGCATGGTGGCGGGCACGATCGCTCGCCATTTTTTGTCCGTTGCTACAGTCGATCACCTGACCACTTCCCAGGTGCGCTGGACGGTGCTTAAAACGTCACTGGCATTATTTGCCGAACGCCCGTGGACGGGGTGGGGCGTGGGCAGTTTTGCCGCCGTGTTTCTCGAACGCGCGGGGCCGTTGGGGCTGAGCAGCATCTCGCATCCGCACAATGAGCTGGTGCTGTGGCTGGTGGAGGGCGGCCTGGTTGGGCTGGCGGGGGCGCTGTGCTTTATTACGGGAGGCTTCTGGCTGTGGATGCACGGAAATCGCTGGCGTCGCGCCTGTCTGGTGGCGGCGCTGCCGGTGGTCATTCATATGTTGACGGAATACCCCGTCAGGCAGTCAACACCACATTGGTTACTGCTGATCCTGCTGCTTCGTTGTGCAGATAGCCCGCTAAAAGGGGCTCGCCTGACGCTTACGTCGACGTCGCTGATTCGTGCGCTGGCATTGATCTCGTTTTTAACCTTCACGCCATTGTTGCTTCTCTCACTGCACACGCAACAGCAGTTGACGCTGGCGGAGCGACAGTCAGCGCAGTGGCGTCTGGCCGAGTCGCTCCCGGTAGGAGGCTGGCTCCTTGCCCCTCGCTACCGGTTTGATGTTCAGATGGGGTATCTGCAACGGTATCAGCGTACCCGGGATGCTCGCTGGCTGGAAGCGGTTCGCCGCTGGGCGCCTGACTATGTGCGTGTTCACCCAGACCCGAATGTCTCCTTCACGCAAATCTTGCTGGCGTTACAGCAGCGCGACCTACCTGAGGCGCATCGTCTGGCGACGCGCTTTTACCTGACATACCCGAACGATCGTCGTATCCCGTGGCTGCAGGATGCACGACGTCCTTTCAATCAAAAAATGGAATGATATGAACAGATTCAGCGAACAGACCCGCCATGTGCCAGAGCTTCCCCGCAACGCCGAGCTGCTGCGGATCACCGGGATCCGTTTACAGCGCATCCATTTTTTTGATGATGCATCGCTGGATGTCTGTGAGGTGTTAAGTCAGGTACGCACGCCGCTACCGCTCGATCTTTTTTTCAAGCACCTTTCCATCACCGCAAAACAGCAGCTATTTCTGTGGCAAATGCGGCAGGTACTGGCACTCTCGGGAAGTTATTCGCTGAATTTATCCGTCAGGATGCTGACCTGTCTGTCGTGGATTGCGCAGCTCGCCCGGCAGGCACATCAGGGGCGGATTGTTATCGAAATACAGGATCCGGGCACCATGATGCGACTGGACAAGGCAGAACAGCAGGCCGTATGCATTGCCGTCAAAACCCTGGTGCGTCATGGGTTTCGCGTGTGGCTGGATGATGTTTCGCCTGAGCTATTTTTTGTCTGGCGACTGTCTGGCATCCGTTTCGATGCCATCAAAATTGAAAGCGGAATGTTTCATCAGTTCAGGACGTCGGAGTGGCAGTTGAGGGTACTGGTCAATCAATTTCGCGGGCTGGGAGAACGGGTTGTGATTGAGGGGGTGGAAACGCCGCAGGATTACGCCATTTGCCGTATGAGCGGCGCAGATGCTGTGCAGGGATTTTTGTTCGAGCAGGAAGTATTACCGAAAAGCCTGAATCAATGCTGATTCAGGCTATGGTCATTATTCGCTCAGCGTCTGTGCGATATCTTTTTGCACCTGCTGGCGCTGTTCTGGGGTCAGTACTTTGTTCAGGTCGAAATAGTATTTCACGCGGTAATAACGCGCCTGCTGTTCGATATTGCTGAACGCGGAAAGCTGTTTTTTGACGGCGGCGTCATCCCATTTCCCGGACTTGATGACGTCAATCAACGCGCCGTCTTTAACATCCTTCACCGATATCTGGCTAACGTTGGTTTCGAGCTGCTGGTGCAGTTTTTTGATTTGCGCAACCTGGTCAGTGCTCAGTTTAAGGTGCTGAACTACCGGGTCCTGAGCTGGTGCGGGTACATTGGATACGTTTGCTGCAAGCGTGCTAAAAGAAGCGCCAGCCACGGTTGCCGCCAGCAAAGTCATGCGTACGAAGTTCTTCATTTCGGGATCCTGATAAGGGAATTATTAACATTGTCTGTCACTCGCTTAAGACGAGTGATTATCCTTTGCAGAATACGATGCCCGAAGCACGTCGCCACGCGAATTTGTTTTGCGGTTGGTTACGGAGTGAAACAATCCCGCTACGGAAAACGTTGTGCAGCGGGAAGAAGGCGATATCTACAGCGTGAACGGGTCAGCGTCCTGCCAGGCGGGGAACTTCTCGCGGTACTCGCGCAGCGCCGAGAGTGACAGTTCAGCGTCAATGCGCGTAGCCTGATGCGGCTCGGCGGTGGCAATAATCTCCCCCTGCGGATTAATCACCCGGCTGTCACCGCGATAATGATGGCCGTTACCGTCAGTACCCACGCGGTTACATCCTGCTACATAAGCCTGGTTCTCAATTGCCCGCGCGGTGAGCAGAACCTGCCAGTGTAGCGAACGCGGCGCCGGCCAGTTGGCGACATACAATGCCAGGTCGTAATCGTTGCGGTTGCGCGACCATACCGGAAAACGCAGGTCATAACAGACCAACGGCAGAATGCGCCAGCCGCGCCATTCAAAAATAACCCGCGCGTCACCCGCCTGATAATGTTGATGTTCATCCGCCATGCGGAACAGGTGGCGCTTGTCATAGAAATGGACATTACCTTCGGGTTCGACCAGCAAAAAGCGGTTTACCGGGCCACGTTCAGACAAGAGAGCGGCGCTGCCTGCTATAAGGGCGTTCGTCTGTTGCGCCTTAGTGCGCATCCAACTGACAACCTCTTCCTGCGGCAGCGATTTGCTTGCCGCTTCCATGGCAAATCCGCTGGTAAACATTTCAGGTAACACAATGACATCACGTCCGGTGACGGTTTCCAGTTGGCGGTCGAAATGGCGCAGGTTGGCCGGGCCATCCATCCAGATCAGCGGTTGTTGCAGCAGAGTAATTTTCAAACCGGGCACGATCGAGGCTCCTCATTGAACAACATTTTGACACTGTAGCATGAGCTCTAACTGAAATGTGGCAATAAAAAGCCCCGCATTAAGCGGGGCTAAACGTTGTGCGTGTGTCGTTACGCGGCTTCGACTTTACGCACCTTCTCTGGCAGCTTTACCGGCTGAGTCGCCAGCGCCTCGGGTTCAAAGTCATCCACGTTGATGCTACGCAGACGACTTGCTTCGGCTTTCACCAGAATTGCGGCTTCGTCTTTATCAATCAGCCCTTTAGCCAGCGCATTGTGCGCCAGTTCATCCAGGCGGGTAAACGGCAGGTTTTTACCCAGCTCTTTGCAGATCCGCTGGTGGATAGGGTCGGCTGCAATCACATCCAGCAAAGCCTCTTCCAGCAAACCTACCGGGTTATGCTCGCTCGGCGTCAGGTATTGACCACGACCAAGGCGAGAACGAGTGGCGCTCGGAACCTGCAGAATCTTCGCGACTTTATGATCCAGCTTGTCAGACGGTGCATGGTAGTGGCGACCGGTAGGGAAGATAACCACATTCAGCAGGCCCGCGACCAGTCGGTTCGGGAAGTTTTTCAGCAGGTCGTCCATCGCCTGTTCCGCTTTGTACAACGCATCCTGAACACCCCAGTGAACCAACGGCAGGTCTGCTTCATTACGGCCTTCATCGTCATAACGCTTCAGTACCGCAGAGGCCAGATACAGCTGACTTAATACATCGCCCAGACGCGCGGAGATACGTTCACGGCGCTTCAGGCTACCGCCCAGTACGGCCATGGAGACATCCGAAAGCAGTGCCAGGTTAGCGCTCAGACGGTTCAGATGCTGGTAGTAACGTTTGGTCGCATCGCCGGTTGGCGTGCTGCTGGTTAAGCCGCGCGTCAGGCCCAACCAGAAGCTGCGCACTTTGTTACTGCCGACGTGGCCGATGTGTTTAAACAGCAGCTTGTCGAATGCATTCACATCGTTACTCTGTGCCGCGGCCATCTCTTCCAGAACATACGGATGGCAGCGAATCGCCCCCTGACCGAAGATCATCATGCTCCGGGTCAGAATGTTGGCACCTTCAACGGTAATGGCGATAGGCGCGCCCTGATAAGCTCGGGCGAGGAAGTTGCTTTCGCCAAGCATAATGCCTTTACCGCCAGTAATATCCATTGCATCGATGATTGACTGCTGTCCACGGTGGGTACAGTGATACTTCACGATGGCCGACAGCACCGCCGGTTTTTCACCCAGCATAATACCGTAGGTAATCAGCGACGCCGCTGCATCCATCACGTACGCGTTACCCGCAATACGTGCCAACGGCTCTTCAATACCTTCCATCTTACCGATAGAGATTTTGAACTGGCGACGAATGTGCGCATACGCGCCGGTTGCCATTGCGACCGATTTCACGCCGCCCGTCGAGTTAGACGGCAGGGTAATACCGCGTCCCACGGACAGACATTCCACCAGCATGCGCCAGCCCTGACCGGCCATTTTTGGGCCACCGATGATGTAATCAATCGGCACGAAGACATCTTTGCCCAGCGTCGGACCGTTCTGGAACGGTACGTTCAGCGGGAAGTGTCGACGCCCAATTTGTACGCCTGGCGTTGACGTTGGGATCAGCGCACAGGTAATGCCGAGATCTTCTTCACCACCCAGCAGTTTTTCCGGGTCGGAGAGTTTAAATGCCAGACCCAGTACGGTAGCGATAGGTGCCAGCGTGATATAACGCTTATTCCAGGTCAGGCGCATACCCAGCACCTGCTGGCCCTGCCAGTCGCCCATACAAACCACGCCGGTATCAGGGATCGCGCCTGCGTCGGAACCCGCTTCCGGGCTGGTCAGAGCAAAGCAGGGGATCTCCTGACCACGAGCCAGACGCGGCAGGTAATGATTCTTCTGCTCTTCGGTGCCGTAATGCTGCAGCAGTTCGCCAGGGCCTAAGGAGTTAGGTACGCCAACGGTGATCGCCAGGATCCCGGAAACGCCGGAGAGTTTCTGCAGAACGCGAGCCTGAGCATACGCGGAGAATTCCAGCCCGCCGTACTCTTTCTTAATGATCATCGCGAAGAAGCGGTGTTCTTTCAGATACGCCCACAGTTCCGGCGGCAGATCCGCGAGTTCATGGGTGATCTGGAAGTCATTCGCCATGCGGCAGGCTTCTTCCACCGGGCCGTCAATAAACGCTTGTTCTTCAGCTGTCAGATGCGGCTGAGGATAGTTATGCAGTTTTTTCCAGTCTGGCTTGCCCTGGAACAGGTCGCCTTCCCACCAGGTTGTACCGGCATCAATCGCCTCTTTCTCAGTACGCGACATCGGCGGCATGACTTTACGGAAACCGCGGAACACTGGCGCAGAGATCATGGATTTGCGCATTGGCGTAAAGTTAAACGGTACGAGGAGAATGGCCAGAGGAACCAGCAGCCAGATTGACCACAGGCCAACCACGCCAAGCGCAGCTGTCCAGGCGAGCAAAATTAAGCTGCTGAGGAATAAGCTCACGCGGTGATAAAACAGAACGCTGAGCAGAACAACCGTAGCGATAATACTCAAAATCATCATAACGAAAAGCTCCCTTGCTTGTAGGAGGTCTGACCACTTGTGATGATATGGTTGTAGTGGATGTAAATTCTTTTAGCAATGTGTTTACAAAATAATTACAACAAAGCTCACATTGTTGCTGTTTTAACCGGCACAAAAAATCAAAAGCCGCAGCCATTCCTGTGGCTTGTACTTCTCGCTGGTAGCGCTATCCGGTACACTGCATCTTGTCATTTACATTCATGCTGAAGGATATCCTCATGTACCAGGATCTTATTCGTAACGAACTGAGCGAAGCGGCGGAAACGCTGGCTAATTTTCTTAAAGATGACGCCAATATTCACGCCATTCAGCGCGCGGCGGTCCTGTTGGCAGACAGCTTTAAAGCTGGCGGTAAGGTACTTTCTTGCGGTAACGGCGGTTCCCATTGCGACGCGATGCACTTCGCCGAAGAGCTGACCGGACGTTATCGCGAAAACCGCCCAGGCTACCCGGCGATCGCTATCTCTGATGTCAGCCATATCTCCTGCGTCAGCAACGATTTCGGTTACGATTATGTCTTCTCCCGCTACGTTGAAGCCGTGGGTCGCGAAGGCGATGTCCTGTTAGGCATCTCTACTTCAGGGAATTCCGCTAACGTGATTAAAGCGATTGCCGCAGCGCGCGAGAAAGGGATGAAAGTCATCACCCTGACTGGTAAAGATGGCGGCAAAATGGCGGGTAGTGCGGATATCGAAATTCGCGTGCCGCACTTTGGCTATGCTGACCGCATTCAGGAAATTCATATCAAAGTGATCCATATCCTGATCCAGTTGATCGAAAAAGAGATGGTGAAGTAAGAAGGCTATTTTATTTGCCATTTTGAATCCGGGCAGTGCCCGAAATCCTCACGTACTACGTGTACGCTCCGGTTTCTGCGCGCTGTCCGAATCTAAACTGGCTGCAACAATTACGCCTTCCCGCTTAAAGGCGTTTGTGGAGGTGATGTATGTGCGAACTGCTCGGGATGAGCGCCAATGTGCCAACCGATATCTGCTTTAGCTTCACCGGGCTGGTTCAGCGCGGCGGAGGTACCGGGCCGCACAAAGACGGCTGGGGTATTACGTTTTATGAAGGTAAGGGTTGCCGTACGTTTAAAGATCCGCAACCCAGCTTTAATTCGCCTATCGCCAAACTGGTACAAGACTATCCCATCAAATCCTGTTCCGTGATTGCCCATATTCGTCAGGCGAATCGTGGCGAAGTGGCATTGGAAAACACCCATCCATTTACGCGTGAACTGTGGGGACGTAACTGGACGTACGCTCATAACGGACAGCTCAGCGGCTATAAATCGCTGGAAACCGGTAATTTCCGTCCGGTCGGGGAAACCGACAGCGAAAAAGCTTTCTGCTGGCTGCTCCACAAGCTAACTGAACGTTATCCGCGTACGCCTGGCAATATGACGGCAGTGTTTAAATATATCGCGATGCTGGCAGGAGAATTGCGTGAGAAGGGCGTCTTCAACATGCTGTTGTCTGACGGGCGTTATGTGATGGCTTTCTGCTCGACCAACCTGTTTTGGATCACCCGTCGTGCGCCGTTTGGCGTGGCGACACTGCTGGATCAGGATGTGGAAATCGATTTTAGCTCAGAGACCACACCCAATGATGTGGTCACCGTGATTGCCACTCAGCCGCTAACCGGCAATGAAACCTGGCAAAAGATTATGCCAGGCGAGTGGGCGTTATTTTGTCTCGGGGAGCGTATAGTTTGATGCCAGTTGCGGCTGAACCACTTCGTGACTCAATGGCTTGCTGATAACGTAACGGCCATCGACGACGGAAACGGTCGGTGGCTTACGCGTTTGTTCAAAGTAATCGTAGCCAGGCTTTAGCTGCGCCCAGAATTCTTTGTAATACGAGAACTTATGGCGCTGCATGTTGGCATCGGTCATGCGGAATGGATAAATGCTAACCTGCACGCTGGACTGCCCAAACACCAGTGCGCCGGTGACAAACTGGAAAATCTCATCAATGCCGTTGTCGGTCATTGCGTAGCAGCCGACGGAAACGCAGGCGCCGTGGATCATCAGGTATTTACCTTCATAACCGTGTGCGCGGTCGTAGGCGTTAGGGAAACCAATGTTAATCGCTTTATAAAAGCGGCTATCCGGTTTCAGCTGTCCGCGCTGTACGCTGTAAAACCCTTCCGGGCTTTTGAAATCGCCCTGACGCTGTTTCGGACCTAAGCCGCCGGAATAATTGCAGATCTTATAGCTGTCGAGCAATTGATACTGTTCGCCCATCTTGACGTACAGATCCAGCGTTCGCTCTTCTTTGAAGATCTGGATATAGACGGGGGAGCCCATTAATTGCTGCTTATATTCTTTGCTGACAGGCGTAGTCGGGCTGCTGCTGCTCAGCAAACCGGCAAATGAAACGCACGGCAATAAAAGCATCGCAAGAAAAAATGCGATTTTACGCATACTGCTTATTCCTTGATAAAACGATTACACACGCCAGGACGGCAAAAAGAGTTCCCAAATCGGATAAATCTGGATCTGGAGCGCTCACATTATCACCCAGAGAGTTTTTCGCAAGTCTCTCGTGCGGCGTTTACACTTTAGATTTTCTTTATACGGAAAATTGTGCTTAAAGGCAGTCAGACACTGACGTATTTTGTGGGTTAGCGCACGTCATTAAGTCTTCTGAGTGCAGAATTCCTAATATATTGAATTTAAAAAATTAATAATTTAATAATCGAATATTAAAATGCAATGCCCGGCAATAGCGGTAGACTGCGGCGAACGTGTTTGATTAGGTAGTGTTGTTTTCATGTCTTTTGTCTCTGCGCCCCGACGCTTTTTGCCGGGTCTGCTGTCTTTGTGTGTTGTGTTGTCCTCGCCGTCTGTCGCCAAAGTTCAGCCCCTCTTATCTGACGCCCATTTAAGCTATGCGGCGCAATTACGCATGCGTAACCGCGCCCGGCTGCTGAAGCAGTACCACGCGCAGGTAAAAAAGCAGGCAAGTTATGTGGTGGAAGGTAATGCGCAAAGTAAAAGCGCGCTGCGCCAGCAAAACAGGACGCTGATTAAACAGCACCCGGAGTGGTTCCCGGGGCCACTAAAAGCGAGCGATCAACGCTGGCAGGAGCTGGCTGAGAATGACCATTTTCTCAGTAGCGATCATCTGCACAACATAACCGAAGTGGCAATCCACCGTCTTGAGCAGCAGTTAGGTAAACCCTATTTGTGGGGCGGGACCAGCCCGGAACAAGGCTTTGACTGTAGCGGGCTGATCTTTTATGCCTACAACAAAATTCTGGCAGCAAAATTGCCACGTACGGCGAATGAAATGTATCACTATCGGCGGGCGACCATCGTCGCTAATCGTGACCTTCGTCGTGGTGATTTATTGTTCTTTCATATTCACAGTCGGGATATTGCCGATCATATGGGCGTCTATTTGGGGCAGGGACAATTTATTGAATCGCCGCGTACAGGAGAAACGATTTGGGTGAGCAATTTATCCGATGACTTCTGGCAGGATCATTATCTCGGCGCCCGTCGTATTCTGACGGAAAATACCATTCTGTAATCAAAAAGGCGGTGCGAATGGCACCGCCTCGTCAGGGGTTAACTCAACGCCCCCATGATCTTTAATTCCAGCTCATCCGGAACTTCGTTATATGACAACACCTGTAAGCCTGGTGCAAACAGGCGCGCATAGCGCGCAAGCAGAGGACGTAGCTGCGGTGCGACCAGCAGTACCGGCTCTTTACCCGCGGCTTTCATCTGTTCTTTAATCTGCGGCATATTGGTCTGGAACTGATTCAGCATATTAGGATCGACCGGTACGCTATCGAGCACCACTTTTCCACTTTGCTGAGCCTGATTCACTACATTAGCCAGCAGATTCTCCAGCTCATTATTCAGCGTGTAGACCGCCAGCTCATCTTTGCGCACAAACGGATGGGTAATGCTGCGACGGAGCGCCAGACGCACATCTGCCGTTAACAGAATATGATCTTTAGTGACGGCGCTACTGGCGACCAGTACGGTGGCAATGGTAACGATATCGCGCAGCGGCACGCCTTCGACCAGCAGCGCCCGATAAACCTTCAAGAGCTGGCTGTAATTCAGCGCCGCGCTCAGATCTTCCGCCAGACGGGGGGCCATCGAAGAGAGGCGGTTATGCAGTTGGGTAATATCATCGTAGTTAAACAGGTCGGGAATAAAGTTGCGAATGACCTTATTCACATGTGTCGCAATGACGCTGGCACTATCAATGACCTGATACCCCATATTTAGCGCTTTGGCTTTTTGCGCCGGGACAATCCACGTCACCGGCATACCATAGGCCGGATCGTGGCCTAAAACACCATCGATCTCGCCATACGTTTCACTGGAGGGCAGCGCCATCAACTTATCTGAGGGAATATCAGCCTCATCAGCCTTGATCCCATTGATAAAAATGGCGTACTGGGTCGGTTTTAGACGGAAGTTTTCGCGGATGCGAATTTCCGGGAGCAGCACGCCGTTAGTGTCTGAGATAACCTGCCGTACACCGCGAATACGTTGAGTGAGCGGATTCCCTTTGGATTTGTCTACCAGCGATACCAGCTTGTACCCCAGGCTCAGGCTGATTGGCTCGATCAAAGGAATAGTTTCCCAACTGACCTGTTGCTCAGTGGTTTCAACAATGGTTTTGGTCAGCGTCTCAAGATTTTTCTCTTCAGTTTCAGCCACCTTCGGGCGCTTGCTCATACGCCAGGCGGTGAAACCCATCAGGGCGCTGAACACCAGGAACGGGAAATGCGGCATTCCCGGTACCACCGCCAGTACAAACATAATGCTGGTGGCGGTATAAAGTACGGAGGGGCTGGCCAGCAACTGGCTACGCACGTCTGTGGCGATATCACCGCTGTCGCTCACGCGTGTAACGATAATCGCCGCCGCCGTCGACAGCAGCAGAGATGGGATCTGGGCAACCAGACCGTCGCCGATGGTCATCAGTACGTATTGCTGGAATGCGGCTTCGGCGCTTAAATCGTATTTAAAAATACCGATACAGACGCCGCCTATCAGGTTGATGGCCAGGATCATCATCCCGGCGATGGCATCACCGCGCACGAACTTCGACGCACCGTCCATTGCGCCATAGAAATCCGCTTCGCCCGCCACATCTTTACGTCGCGCCTGCGCCTGGGCCTGATTAATCAGGCCTGCGTTCAGATCGGCGTCGATCGCCATCTGCTTCCCGGGCATGGCGTCCAACGTAAAGCGGGCCGAAACCTCGGAGATACGCTCGGCACCCTTGGTAACCACGATAAAGTTGATGATCATCAGGATGATGAACACCACAAAACCGACGACAAAGTTACCGCCGATCACCACCTGACCAAAGGACTCAATCACCTTACCGGCAGCGCCTGCGCCCATATGGCCGTGCAGTAACACCACGCGCGTTGATGCTACGTTCAGCGTCAAGCGCATTAAGGTGGTGATCAGCAAAATGGTCGGGAACAGGCTGAATTCGAGCGGGCGTTTCGCGGAAACGGCCACCAACAGCACCATCACCGCCAGCACGATGTTAAAGGTGAACAGAATATCCAGCACGGCCGGTGGTAATGGCAGGATCACCATCGCCAGGATAGACAGTATGACCAGCGGAATGCCGATGTTACCGTTACGCAGCAGCGCGAGGAATTGTTTAGTTGTTTTCGGCATCCAGTTTAAGAACCTCTTTTGGAATGGAAATATGTCTGTTCAGCGAAGGGCGTGCTTGTGAACCGTCACGCCAGTGCTTCATTTGCAGTACATAGGTCAGGACGTGTGCTATCGCCCGATAAAGTTGAAATGGGATCTGTTGATTGACCTGGGTGGTGTAATAAACGGAGCGCGCCAGCTTAGGAAATTCAACAATCTCAATATTGCTCTCCGCCGCCACCTGACGGATATACAGCGCGATTTCATCGGTGCCTTTGGCGACAACGAAGGGTGCGGCGGCGCGCGACTGGTCATACTGTAGCGCCACGGCATAGTGGGTTGGGTTGGTGATCACCACATCGGCTTTTGGCACCACCTTGCGAATTTGCCCCATCGCCATTTGCCGTTGCAGGCGACGGATCCTGGCCCGTACCTCCGGCTTACCTTCCTGATTTTTATACTCTTCCTTCACTTCCTGTTTGGTCATCTTCAACCCTTTGGTGAACATTTTCTTCGCCAGAGGAACATCGATCACCGCGAAAAAGACAAACAGGATGACAAAGTTGCGCATGATGCTGCTGTACAGCGCCAGGCCATCGCTGACGGCCTGCTTGAAATACAGCTCCTGCAGTCCCAGGAAGGCGGCAACATTATTGCGCACGCTAATCCACAGCATCACCAGCAGCACCATCGCTTTGAGCGTCATCTTGCCGGTGTCCACCAGATGGTCGGTGGAAAACAGACGGCCAATCCCTTTGAGCGGGCTTAATTTGCTAAAGTCCGGCAAAATTTTCTTCGGCAGGAACAGCCAGCCTCCGGGAATCAGCGAGGCAAACAGCGCGGCAACCGGCATGGGTAACAGCGTCAGGATGAACTTGGCTAAAATCAGCAGATGGTGCTCAAGGAACTGGCCGATAATGTCCGGATCATTAATGTTCTGCGCATACTGATGCACACTGATAAAGCTTTCGCGGACAAAATCTTCATACCAGGGGAAGCTGCTGGAGATCACCATAAACGCGGCAAACAGACTGGCGGCAAGCCCCATATCTTTTGAGCGCGGAATTTGCCCCTCTTGCCTGGCTTTGCGAAGTTTTTGCGCCGAGGGTTTTTCTGTTTTTTCTTCGCTGCTGCTATCCGCCATAGTGCCCCTTGAGCGCGTCAAGTTGCTGCAAGACGAAATTTGCCAGGTGCAAATAGTGGTCGGGCAGGTTGTAAAGCAGAGTCGCAAAGCAGACAAGACCCGCCAGCATGTTGATCGGAAAACCTAACGAATACAGGTTGAGCGGAGGCGCAATGCGGTTCAACAGGCCAAAGCAGCCCTGGACAATCAACATGATAAAGGTTGTCGGTAGCGCCAGCAGGGTGGCCGCGGCAAACACCCAGCCCAGCCCCAGGGAAATGGTGCGCAAAGATTGTGGATGCAGCGCATTGCCAATCGGCCAGTAAGTAAAGCCTTTGAATAAAATGCTCACCAGCAGCAAATGCCCATCCATCGCAAAGAACAGGATCACCGCGTAGATGTTGATCATCTCCGCCAGTACCGTCGTTGATGCACCGCTGCTGGGGTCGTTCATCACCGCCATGCTCATCCCCATATTGAAAGAGAGGATCTGGCCCGCCAGCTGCAGCGCTAAAAATAAAAACTGCAGCATCAGGCCGAAAAGCATGCCCCACAGAAACTGCTCTGCGGTCAAAATAATGCTGTTGATCGACAGCAGGCTGTCAGGAACCGGATGGGGAATAAGCGGCGTAATGATAAAGGCCAGCGCCAGGGACAAAATTATGCGTATTCGCACCGTGAGCGCCGCGTTATCCAGTACCGGCGCGTAGTGAATAAACGCCATAATGCGCACGAATGGAAACCACATGCCCAGTATCAGGTTACTTAACTGTGTAACGTCTGTTTCGCGCATGTCAGTGCACCAGAATGGCGGCCTGAGTGAACAGATGCACGCAGAGATCGCTTAACTGGACGATCATCCATTTTCCGCTAATGCCCAAAACTGCGAGGGTGACGATAAGCCTGGGCAAAAAGCTGAGCGTTTGTTCGTTAATCTGCGTAACGGCCTGAAAAATGCTGACCAGCATCCCCACCAGCAGGCTGGGAACGACCAACACGCAGACTAAAATGATCACGACTTTTATGCCGCTGGCGACGATATCTGCGGCTACATCAATGGTTAACATATCCGATCTCCGTTAGCCCAGTCCCAGACCGCGAATACTGGAGGTCAGCGTACCGACGGTCAGCGCCCAGCCGTCAATAAGCACAAACAGCATCAGCTTAAAGGGGAGGGAAACGATCAGCGGGGACAGCATCATCATCCCCATCGCCATCAGCACGCTGGCGACGATCAGGTCGATCACCAGGAACGGGATGTAAATCATGAAGCCTATCTGGAAGGCGGTTTTAAGTTCGCTCAGCACATACGCCGGGACGATAATGGAGAGATCCTGATCGGCTGCATTACCTTTCGCGTTGGCGATCGTCATGATCTGCGCAATCGCTTTTTTGTTGGTCTGCGCCAGCATAAAGCGCTTCAGGGGCGAGGCGGCGGTGCTCAGGGCGTCAGGGAGCGTGATTTGATCGTTTTCAAAAGGCACAACCGCGTGGTCGTAAATGTTGATCCAGACCGGACGCATCACCAGCATGGTTAACGACAGCGCAATGCCTATCAGTATGCGGTTGGGTGGCGTTTGCTGCAGCCCCAACGCCTGGCGCAGCAGGGAGAGAACAATAATAAAACGCGTAAAGCAGGTCATCATCAGTACCAGGGTTGGCAGAATGCCCACCAGGGTCATCAGGATCAGGACCTGGATTTTTACGCTGTATTCCTGGCTATTACCGTGTGAAATCACATTCAGCAACGGGATATCTCCCCCTTGCGCGCAGGCAAAGGGAGAAAGGATGAGTAATGAGATACCCAGTATGAGCGTGAGGGTTGGTGTGCGTTTCATGGTGCCAGGTCGTTGATTTCATGCGTGTTGAATTCAAGGACGCGCAGGCCATATTTTTCATTGACCACCACCACTTCAGCCTTGCCCAGCAGGATGTTATTAACCTTAATATCCAGCGGTTCACCGGCAAGCTTGTCCATCTCAATGACGGTGTCGTCATCAATGTTCAGCAGATCGGACAGCATCACTTCCACGGATGACACTTCCAGCGTTAGCGTGACCGGAATACGTTTGAGTAATGACATCGACTCGGAAAAGCGGTCTTCTAAACGCGCCACCAACGTTTCTGTTGCCGACGGTGCCGTTGGCGTGGTTGTTTCGGGCGCTAACTCGAAACCTTGCTCTAAAATATCTTCTGGCTTACTCATAGGATTTCTCCGTCTTGCTCGTTAATTCGGATAAAAACAGTTTGTCTTTGTCCTCTACGATCAGGGCATTAAATAATTCGGATTTCCCAATATAAACAGGGAAAGTTTCAGGCATTGCGATAGGTAAAATATCCCCGGGTTTAATTGTCGTCAGGTCGGCGACATTGAGGGGAATTTCTGCAATCTTGACGTTCATGGTCAGCGGCAGCGTATGAATGATTTCTTTAATCAGCGTTTTTTTACGCATCTCAACGTTGGCTTTATCAACCTGCTTTTTCTTCTCGCCGTGCTCGCTACGGCGGATTAAATTCAGAATGTAATCGGTATGGGAATCGTCCAGTAAGATGCGGAAACTGCAATTCTCCTCATCACCTAAAACAAAAGTGAGCTGATAAGCCCAATGTGTTTGTACAGTACTGCTGTCAGGTTTAAGCGTCAGCGGAATGCCTGATATATTTTTATTAAAAATGATATTGCTAATATCCAGCGCCAGCCTGCTTCTCAGCCGGGTTTCCGTCTTGGTTGGTAAATCATCTTCTGAATTTTCGTCTGCAAGCGATGAAGTCAGGCCATAAAAGTTACCTAATAACATTAACAATAACGCGCGATCGATATCAAAAGCCAAATGTCCAACCTGCGAGACTAATAACTCAGCGCTTTTATTGATAACGTCCATCTCACATTGTATTTTTCTGAGTGTTATATTTGTGCGATGTTTTTTCAGAAAATAGTTTCCGAGATGTGATTCGATTGTATCAAAATTACCCGTAAACATAGTCGGCAGACGATGATAAGGACGCCCAAGCCGGTTGCCTTCAAGTTTAAAGATTCCGGGCGTTTGACTATATTTCAGCATGGTACGCTTTCTCAGCTGTAATTTCTGGGGCGGATGAGTTGATATCAAATCCCGCGGTTATAAAAGAAAATACTACTCCATTTAATTTATGGTTCATCCTTGACGCTTTCTCATATTGTTGAAGTCCATTAGATATGAAATGCAGTACCTACTCTCGTCTCTGATGTAGGGCTGGACATTAGATATTTTACCTCTCTCCTCTGCAAGTTATTAATGGTGTCAGGTTATAATTAAAAAATAATTAATTACGTATACGTGATGCTCCCCGCTAATCCTCTAACCTTGGTAAGACATGTCTTGCATGCCTTGGTTTCATACCCACACATCCATAACTTATTGTTTTTTATGTGATAATAATTTTATTATCTTTTAATTTAAGATTGTTAAAGGCACCGGTGTTACTATTTTTTTAGGAAAAACCCTATTTTGAAATAGTCTTCGATAGGGCTGCCCTTTGATGGGGCGGTAAAACATGAGCAAGGATGGGATTAAAACATGGCACGGGCGATATCTATTATTCGATGATTGTGCTTTGGAATGATTTGTATATTTCTCGTAACGGATGTTAACCTTACTTCTAAGTGTAAAATAATCATGTTTGAACTTATTGCCGAAGCAGCCTCCAGTATCAATGTTTTTTCAATGGCAAGGCGTATTGCTGCGTTTAATGTTCCAGTGCTTATCCATGGTGAAACCGGTACTGGTAAAGAATGTATCGCCAAATTTATCCATTCAATTACGTTTGCGCAGGAGCCACAGGCCCCCTATATCGGGGTGAACTGTGCCGCTATCCCTGAAAATATGCTCGAAGCCACGTTGTTTGGTTATGATAAAGGGGCATTCACCGGAGCAGTGGCGACCGTGCCGGGGAAAATGGAATTAGCCAATAACGGTACATTATTACTGGATGAGATTGGCGATATGCCTTTAGCGCTACAGGCTAAAATATTGCGTGTATTGCAGGAGCAACAGGTTGAGCGCTTAGGCAGTAACCGTTTAATCAAACTGAACTTCCGTTTAATTGCCTGTACCAATAAAAATCTTGAAGAAGAAGTGGCTGCAGGACGCTTCAGAGAAGATCTCTATTATCGGTTGTCAGTTATTCCGTTGACGATGCCGCCGCTGCGCGAGCGTATGGAAGACATTATTCCGCTGGCGGAGTCCTTTATCAAAAAATACTCCACGGTACTGGTTAAAAATATCAAGCTTTCTGAATCGTCACGCCGGGCGTTACTCAGCTACGAATGGCCGGGGAACGTGCGTCAACTTGAGAATGCTATCCAACGGGGAATGATCCTGAATCGTGATGGTGTCATTTATCCCGATACCTTAGGTCTGCCATCCATTGAATCTGACTCCTGGAGCGAACCGCAATGGCAGCCAAAGCCCAGTATGCCAATAACGACCAGCGATAATCTGGGTCAGCATGGCCGTAGCGCGCAGTATCAATATATCGCTGACCTGATGCGTAAATATCAGGGTAATAAAACCAAAATTGCTGATTTATTAGGCATTACCCCACGCGCGCTTCGTTATCGTCTGGCGTCAATGCGAAAACAGGGAATAGAGATCTTTTCCTGAATCAGTCTGTGGTAGCGAGAACGCTTTTTTAATTTTAAGAGTAGGTCATGAGCATAAATACGATAGCCCCAGCCAGTACGATGCAGACGCAAATGATGCAGGACATGCAGCAGATGAAAGCGGTCGCTCAGGCGCCTGTCCTTTCGCCAATGCAGATTAACGCCGTGGGCGCCCAGTCGGCATCATCTCCGGTCTCGTTCGACCACGTCATGCAAGGCGCGCTGAATCATGTTGATCAATTTCAGCAGGTCGCGGAGCAAAAACAAACGGCCATTGAGATGGGGAAAAGCGACGACCTGGCGGGGGCGATGATTGCCAGTCAGCAGGCATCGTTATCGTTTTCTGCTCTGGTTCAGGTCAGAAATAAAGTCGCTTCCGGATTCAATGACCTGATGAGCATGTCAGTCTAACGCTATGAATGAATTAATAAAAAAACTCACTCAGTTTTTACCCTCGTTCTCTTTTCGCCTGGATGGTAATAAACGTCTGGCGTTACTGGCGGCAGCGGCCATTGCGGCGACTGCCATAATTGTCAGCGTGCTGTGGAACAGCAATCACGGCTATGTTTCGCTGTACGGTAGTCAGGAACATCTCCCGGTTTCACAAATAGTCACCGTGCTGGATGGTGAAAAGCTGGAATATCGTATCGACCCGCAAAGCGGGCAAATTCTGGTTCCCGAAGAGGCGCTGTCGAAAACGCGAATGACGCTGGCGGCGAAAGGCGTGCAAGCCATGCTGCCCAGCGGCTACGAGCTGATGGATAAAGACGAAGTGCTGGGCGCCAGTCAGTTTGTGCAGAACGTCCGCTATAAGCGGAGCCTGGAAGGTGAACTGGCGCAGAGCATCATGACGCTGGACGCCGTCGAGAGCGCCCGCGTGCATCTGGCGCTGAATGAAGAGAGTTCATTTGTCGTCAGCGATGAGCCGCAAAACAGCGCTTCAGTAGTGGTGCGTCTGCATTATGGCAGCAAGCTGGATATGGACCAGGTAAATGCCATTGTGCATCTGGTGTCCGGCAGTGTGCCCAATTTGAATGCGTCGAAGGTTAGCGTTGTCGACCAGGCGGGGAATTTACTGTCCGACGGCATTGGCGCGGGAGAAGCCGTTTCTGCGGCGACGCGTAAGCGCGACCAGATCCTCAAAGATATTCAGGATAAGACCCGCGCCAGTCTCGCCAATGTCCTCGACTCGCTGGTCGGAACCGGCAACTACCGCGTGAGCGTGATGCCGGATCTCGATCTGAGCAATATCGATGAAACCCAGGAGCACTACGGTGACACGCCGAAGGTTAATCGTGAAGAAACGGTACTCGATAGTGATACCAACCAAATCGCCATAGGGATCCCCGGCTCGCTGAGCAATCGTCCACCGTTGGCGGCAAACCAGGCGGGAAATGGTGCCACAGGGACGACGCCTGAGGATTCTCGCCAGCCAGCCGCGCTGTCAAAACATAGCGAGAACAAACGCGACTACTCCTGGGACCGTAGCGTTGAACATATCCAGCACCCTGGATTCGACATCAAACGTTTAAATGTGGCCATAGTCCTCAACCAGAGCGCGCCGGCATTAAAGAACTGGAAACCGGAACAAACTACGCAGCTGATGGTGCTGTTGAATAACGCTGCCGGGATTGATGCAAAGCGTGGCGACAATCTGTCCTTATCCCTGCTCAACTTTGTGCCGCAGTCGATCCCCGTCGAGCCGACGCTGCCTTTATGGAAGGATGACAGCATTCTGGCCTGGGTTCGCTTAATTGGCTGTGGCCTGCTGGCGTTACTGCTGCTGCTGTTTGTCGTGCGCCCGGTCATGAAACGATTGACTGTCGAGCGCCGCCGGACCTCTACGCCTGAACTGGCGCTGGACGCCGCACCGATCGCGATCCCTGCGGACAAGCCCCATTTTGCGGCTGCTGAAGATGAACGCAAAAATATCGAACTGCCTTCTTTCCCTGGTGACGACAGCCTGCCTTCGCAGAGTTCCGGTCTGGAAGTGAAGCTGGAGTTCCTGCAAAAACTGGCGATGAGCGACACCGATCGCGTAGCTGAAGTTCTCAGACAATGGATTACCAGCAATGAGCGAATTGACAATAAATAACGGCAGTAACAACAGCTACCTGGAACAGGCCGCAATTTTATTGCTGTGTCTGGGCGAGGAGGCGGCAGCCACGGTGATGCAAAAGCTCAGCCGTGAAGAGGTGGTTCGTCTGAGTGAAAACATGGCGCGTCTGTCTGGCGTGAAAACCAGCATGGCGAAAAAAGTGATCAATAACTTTTTTGATGAGTTCCGCGAGCAGAGCGGCATCAACGGTGCCTCGCGTTCCATGCTGCAAGGGATCCTCAATAAAGCGCTGGGAACAGAAATCGCCAGCAGCGTGATCAACGGCATTTATGGTGATGAGATCCGCTCGCGGATGGCGCGTTTACAGTGGGTGGAACCGCGCCAGCTGGCGATACTGATCTCCGAAGAACATTTGCAATTGCAGGCCGTCTTCCTTGCCTTCCTGACGCCGGAGATCTCGGCCACGGTACTGTCTTACATGAATGAGTCGGTGCAAAACGAGATCCTCTATCGGGTTGCCAAGCTCAACGATGTGAATCGCGATGTTGTGGATGAGCTGGATCGGTTGATCGAACGTGGGCTGTCGGTGCTGTCCGAACATGGTTCGAAAGTGAAGGGAATCAAGCAGGCCGCGGATATCGTTAACCGCTTCCAGGGTAACCAACAGGTGATCCTCGATCAGCTTCGTGAACGCGATGAAGATGTTCTTGAGCAGTTGCAGGACGAAATGTACGACTTCTTTATCCTGAGCCGCCAAAGTGATGAGGTGCGCCGTCGTCTCCTTGATGAAGTGCCGATGGAAGACTGGGCTGTGGCGCTGAAAGGTACCGAAGCGCTGTTGCGCCGGTCGATTTATGCCGTGATGCCTAAGCGTCAGGTACAACAGCTGGAGGCGATAACGTCGCGCCTGGGTCCGGTTCCGGTGAGCCGTATTGAACAGATCCGCCGTGAAATCATGGGGATTGCCCGCGAGCTTGAGGAAGCGGGTGAAATTCAGCTTCAGCTGTTTGCTGAACAGACGGCGGAGTAACACATGGCGATTGAAACCATTCGTGGTCGTTACCGACTGCACCGCTTTCCTCCTCGCCAGCGCCATTTGCAGGCTGAACAGCTCACGCCGGGGATCACGCCTGCGGATTATCAGCGCCAGTTGATGGACGGCTTCCAGGAAGGCCTGCAAAAAGGCTTTGAACAGGGGATGACGGAAGGTCAGGAGCAGGGCTTTCAGGAAGGTCATCAGAAGGGACACGATGAAGGCCGTCGTCAGGGATACACTGAAGGCAGCCTGGCCGGGCAACAGGAAAGGCGTAAGCAGTTTGAGCAAGCAGCGCAACCGCTGGAAGCCATCACTGGCAAAGTGAACGACTACCTGGCGCACATTCAGCGTAAACAGCGGGAAGACCTGCTGCAACTGGTTGAAAAGGTCACTCGCCAGGTGATTCGTTGCGAGCTGGCGCTGCAACCGACGCAGTTACTGTCGCTGGTTGAAGAGGCGATTTCGGCCTTTCCTGCGATGCCTGAGTCGCTACAGGTCCTGCTAAGTCATGAAGAATTTAACCGTATCAAAGATGCAGCCCCGGAGAAGGTCGCTGAATGGGGGCTGACCCCATCACCCGAACTGCAGGCGGGCGAGTGTCGGGTGATTACCGATAAATCCGAGCTGGATATTGGCTGTGAACATCGACTCGACCAGTGCATGTCGGCGCTCAAAGAGTCGCTTTTGCCGGAGCCGACGGGTGAGTGACCTTTCCAGCGTTGACAACGCGCTGCGTTCCATTGAGTCGATCCCTTTAGCCCGGGTTGCCGGGCGACTGGTGCGCGTAAACGGCATTTTGCTGGAGAGCGTGGGCTGTCCGCTGGCGACCGGCCAGCTGTGCCGCGTCGAAAGCGCCGACCATACGTTGATCGACGCGCAGGCGGTGGGGTTTAACCGCGATATCACCTACCTGATGCCCTTCAAGCATCCCGTCGGACTGATGGCGGGTGCGCGCGTTTTCCCCGAAGAAAAAACCCAGGAGATCCTGATTAGCGAAAGCTGGCTGGGGCGGGTAGTCAATGGCCTGGGCGAACCGCTGGATGCCAAAGGGCGTCTGACGGGCAATGACGTATTGCCGCCTCAGGCGCCTTCCATTAACCCCCTCACGCGTCGGTCGGTGAACCAACCGCTGGATGTTGGCGTTAAAGCAATCAACGGTCTGCTAACTATCGGCAAAGGCCAGCGCGTGGGCTTGATGGCCGGCAGCGGCGTGGGAAAAAGCGTACTGCTGGGGATGATCACCCGCCAGACCAAGGCCGACATCGTGGTGGTGGGGTTAATTGGCGAGCGTGGCCGCGAGGTGAAGGAGTTTATCGATCACGCTCTGGGCGCGGAAGGGTTGGCAAAATCAATTATCGTGGCGGCGCCTGCGGATGAGTCGCCGTTAATGCGTTTGAAAGCCACCGAGCTTTGCCACTCTATTGCCGCCTGGTTTCGCGATCGCGGACATCACGTTTTACTGCTGGTGGATTCGTTAACCCGTTATGCCATGGCGCAGCGCGAGATTGCGTTATCACTGGGTGAACCTCCGGCGACGAAAGGCTATCCACCGTCGGCGTTCGGCATGATCCCAAAGCTTGTGGAAAGCGCTGGGAACAGTGAAAGCGATGGGTCAATGACCGCCATTTATACGGTGTTGGCGGAAGGAGACGATCAGCAGGATCCGATCGTCGACTGCGCGCGTGCGGTGCTGGACGGGCACATTGTTCTGACCCGTAAGCTGGCGGAGGCCGGACATTATCCGGCTATTGATATCGGGCAGTCGATCAGTCGATGCATGACCCAGGTAACGCCCCACGCGCATCAGCAGTCGGCCCGCCTGCTCAAACAGAACTATGCCGCCTATATGGAAATTAAGCCGCTGATCCCGTTGGGCGGATATGTTGCAGGAGCCGATCCCGGCGTGGATAAGGCCGTCAAAGTGTTCCCCGCCATTGAGCGTTTTCTGCGCCAGGAAGTCAGTGAACCGGCCTCTCTGGAACTGGTGCAAAGCCGCTTACAGGCCCTTTTCCCGCAGGCAAAGAAAACGGAAGGTAAATAATCATGCGGCAAATTATCGATACCCTGGCGCAACTGCAGCGCCTGCGGGATAAATCAGTCAAAGATATGACGGTACAACTGGCTAAACAGCAACAAGTTTGCATCGGTTTTGACAATAACATCAAAGCGCTGGGCTACCTGATTCAAAAAACCGGCACCGGCGTGGAGGTGCCTTGCGTTGAATCGCTCAAAAATGTGACCGGATACAAAGGCACGCTGCGCACGGTTATTGCCTGGCAAGAGCAGGAGAAAACGCTGGCTAAAATCAAAGAACAGCGTATTCAGAAAAACCTGGTGTCAGCGGCATGTGAAGAGAAAATTGTCGCCATGACGCTCGATGATAAGCGCGATGAACTGAGCAATGAGGCACTGGTTAAAGAGCAAAAAGCCGTAGATGAAATTGCCGCACAATGCTGGCTAAGACAGAAGACGCTGGGAGTGGTATGAAAACGATCATTACTTTCGGCACCTTTGATGTTTTTCATATCGGGCATTTGCGTATTCTGCAACGTGCCGGACAGTTGGGGGAGCGACTGATCGTCGGTATCTCTTCAGATGCGCTAAATATGCAGAAAAAAGGTCGGATGCCGGTTTACAGCCAAAGCGATCGCATGGGGATTGTTGCCGGGCTGAAATGTGTGGACAGCGTGTTTCTCGAAGAGTCGCTGGAGAAAAAAGCGGACTATATTCGCCAGTTTAACGCCGATACGCTGGTGATGGGCGATGACTGGGCAGGGCGCTTTGATAGTTTGTCGTACCTGTGCAAAGTGGCCTATTTTCCCAGAACGCCATCGATATCCACCACCTCGATTATTGAGGTAATTACCAACCAAAATCAAAACCTGTAAAATAATATGAAAATAAGACTATTCATTGAAACTAAAGAAGTTACGCTGCCGCTTCAAATGTCCAATTTTATTCAAGATATGGATGGAGTAGTTAATATATTATTTATTTGTTCTGATAAATTGAGTGAAAAATGGCTGGAAAAGAATTCAAATATTGTTTTTAAATATAATGAATCCACACTACTGCCTGCGCTGGATAAAATATCACATGTACTAACTAAGCTCTCGCCAACAGCACTAGATATCCATGCGGCGCTGGCTGAAAGCTATGACTTACTTATTCCGTTGTTGATGAGATTAAACTCTCTTCGGTCGCTAATCCATCTTCATGTTTATGAAGGAGAGATAGCCGAGCTAGTTGCTGCTTCTGCACTTGAAAAAATCCCAGTAAATTTATTTAATAAATTGGTCACTGGATATGGTAATACCATAAGTATGGCATTAAATAATAATCATAACATGCCAAAAGATGAGTGGAATATTGCCGCCGGATATGCCTGGCATAAAGTGTTAACAACAACTTATTATCTACAAGAGAATAGCTCATTCAAAAATTCAAAGAAATTGCTTTGTGGTAATGTACCGGCAATCGATGAAAATAAAATAACGGATTTTCTGGAACTATTCAAGATACCAAATGGTATTTATTCTCAATTACGAAAGATAAGCTCGTCATCTCTACTATTACTCAGCACCTCACCTCGCTTTCCCTCGCTGAAAAAACAACATCAAGAAGCGCTTGTGGACGTTATTCAGCATGCAATCAATGAATTTGCAATTTCTGAAGATAAAATCCTTCTCTTCCGCGAAAAGAAAGAGGGTGAAGTCGATGGTGAAATATTACGTCAGTTGGGATGCAAGGCTATCAAACTCCCTGAGTTAATCACTCTTAATTTTTTAAAGGTTCTACAAATATTACCTTTAGCCATTGCCGGATATTTTTCAGATGAACTATATCAAGCGCCAGAGAAAAGTATTCTATTTTTTCTAACAACAGAGTTACCAGAAGATACTGATAAGTACGCTGGTCACATCAACTTTAGCAATAAGAAAATTTATCATGTAAATGAGTTAGTTGGTGTTAAACCCGGTTCGTTTAAGAAAAGGGTATTTTATTGTCCTGGGTCGATGGGGGACGCGATCTACGCGTTGGGTTGCCTCACTGCATTTAGAGAATGTCATGATGAGGATTTTATCTTTATTGCACACAAATTGTATCATGACCTTATCGCTTCAAGTCCTGTGGTGGCACAGTATTGGGATATCAATGCGCTGACAGAAGATGCTTTTATTGATATTGCGATTGCGCGTCAGGAAAATAAATTTCATTTCCTTGGCCACTGGGAGGATATAGTAGCATCTGAACATATGACGGATGCTTTTATCGGTGATAGTATTCATAATCATTCCTTGTGTAATAAGCAGCCTATGATTTCATTGGCGTCATTGGATAAGAAAAACGTCAATGATTTTATTCATAATCATTATTTGCAGAAAGAAAAAACAGTCTTATTACATCCCAATATAGGCTCTCCAAACCGGACGTGGACCGAAAAGGGATGGAATCAACTCGCGAAATACTTTATTGCTGCAGGCTGGAAAGTTGTCATTATTGGCAGCGATAATAATAAGTATCAAGAGAAGAAGATGATGGATATAGATATCCCGGAGGCTATCAATTGCATTAATCAGTTCTCTATGCTTGAGATGATTTATTTGATGGAGCGGTGTCAGCTACTGGTTGCTTGTGATTCTGGTCCTGTCGCACTTGCTGGACTCACTTCAATTGCTATTTGCGCGTTGTACTCTATTATTCCGGCCAGTTACCGATTGCCCTACAGGAATGGTCGGTATGGGTGGAATGCTATGGGTATTGATACAGAATGTCAGTTTGGTCAATGCGGTCACCTTATCATGAGTCCGCAATTCGTTAAAAACAAACTGGGCAAAGAATTTACACGTCCACGAGGTGATGAATTTTCTGTCTGGTGTCCGAATGAGAAAAAATATCGGTGCATGAAGAAGGTTACCGCCGAATATTTTTGGCATCAGATTCAATTATTTTTGAGTTCTGATGATTATGTGAAAAATTCTTAAGTATTTCTATGATTAAATATTCTAAATGGAGTGGTTATGGGGTTTTTAGGTCGTTTTCCTTTACGCAAAATAGTTGAAAAATACCAGGTGACGCATTTGGTTGAAACTGGGTATGGTATTGGTAACTCATGTCGTATGGCATTGTCGGCAGGTTTTCACCATGCGTTGTCCTGTGAGATATATCAGCCATTGTATGAAAAAGCACTACAAGAAAAAAATGAAAATATTACAGTTCGTCCGGATGATAGCTTATCATTTCTGAACTCGGAAGCGGTCAATGATATTTTGAGGAGCCGCCGTAGTCTCATTTTTCTGGATGCTCATTATCCTGGTTCAGATTACTGCAATGAACACTATCGCAGTGACGAATGGGATAAAGATATTCGCTTGCCACTAATTAACGAGTTGCGAATTCTGGAAGGTAAAATTGATAATGCGATCGTTATTATTGATGATTGCAGAATATATTTGAAAGACTTTGCCGTGACAAGTGGTACTTTACCAGAATATGCCGATCATGGGTTTGATCGTGCTAATGAATTTATTGGACTATTAGAGAGTTTTGCCGATACACACTCCTTGCACTGGTATCCTGAAGATACTGGATACGCAGTTTTATGGCCGCATAGTTTAGCTGGTGAAGCGATTAAACCACTCATTTTACCTGGGGATGTTACCAGTAAGTTTCTGATTAACCGGGGCGTTGTGGGGACGACCAGTATGTCTGTAAATCGTCGACTTATGGATGCACGGTTTACTTCTCGTTGGTTTGTTGGCGCTGGTTTGGATATAGGTGGAGGACCGGACAGTATTGGGATTTACCACTCGCTTTTCCCTCTAATGAGAACGGTGACGGTCTATGACTTACCGCAAGGTGATGCCCAATACTTAGATAATGTTAGTGATGATAGTTTTGATTTTGTGTATTCTGCACACTGTCTGGAACATGTGGTTGACCCGTTCATTGCTATCAATAACTGGATGCGAGTGCTTAAACCAAATGGTCATCTCATTATTACTGTTCCTGACGAAGATATGTATGAACAAAAAGTATGGCCATCGACTTTTAATACCGATCACAAGCATACTTTCAGTATCTTCAAGAAAAGTAGTTGGTCACCGGTATCGATAAATGTATTGGAATTGATTCAGACGATAACCGCAAATCATGACGTTCAGAAAATTGAATTACTAAATCATAGCTATTTGTCTGGTCTCCCTCGGTTTGATCAAACTCGCACACCATTTGCGGAAAGTGGTATCGAGATTGTTATAAAAAAACGACCACAATAAAATTAAAACCACCGGTTTAACGGTGGTTTTATCGCCAATTCATATCAGAAATTTAGCTAAAAAGTTTTCTCTGTAGACTATGTAATAGCGTATTACTGTGGGCATTCTCTGTTTCCGTAAGCAAAGCGGCGACCTCCTGAGCCGCCCGTTTCCCCGCCTGACCATCCCTAAACGCATCGCAATAATGGTGGCGAATCTCCTCCAGTGGCGCTTCCAGCGCAGCCCAGTCAAATGCGGATGACAGTGCGTGGCGCAACGTCTGTATATCCTGTGCCACCGGGAGAACATCGCGAATACGCTGATCAGCGCTGTCAGGAGTAGAGAAACTTTGTTGACCATCGAGCAGCAAGGGCATCTCTGACCAGCTCAGTAAAATGACGCGTTTATTCATATGAATGGCGTCAAAAATAAAGCCGCTGCTGTCTGTCAGGACGTAATCCGCCTGCGCGATAAGCGCCAGCAGATGCTGTGGATCGTCAATTCGGTTTTTTAAATAGCGCAGCGCCAGTGCCAGAGAGGCGGCTTCTTCCGGTCTGTGCAGGGTGCCATGATGTAGTTTGGTGACGACATTGTATTCATGACTTAACCGGCTGAGCTGTTCCGCCCAGTGAGGGAGAGAGCTTAGCGCGCCATAGGTTGGCGCATACAGGATGGTCTGCTTTTTCGCATTCAGCTTCAGGCTTTTTGGCAGCGCAGTATCGTAAGTGTGATTATGCCACTCATCGAAACGGGGATTGCCCACCACTTTGGCGCTGCCACCGATATCAAGCGCGTGCTGGCTATAGTGGCTGTAACACAGGATGCGGTGATAAAAGGCGTTCCACCAGGCATGATTCCACTCTTCTTTCGCCAGGCCATACAGGGTGCGTACATGGGTATCCGCCAGCCCGTTCAGCAGTGGCGTGTAGTAAGGGCTGACCAGGCACCGGAAGCGCTGACGGTTCTCAATGACCGCTGAAAGACGCGTACCGCCGAGCGCAGGGTCGTTGATGGCTTTAATCGTCGCGGTCATCTCATCCAGAAACGATTTAGGTATTTTGTCACTGACCAGCAGCGAGCAGGTATGGCCCATCGCCTGAAGCGCGGTAATGATAGGGCGGTAGACCGCGTAGTGCAGCGAGGTTTCCATATAGAAGCCAATGGCATCTATCTGCGTGGATGCCGTAGGAAGCGGGTTGCTTACCTGCGTGTTGACGGTGGCGGGTTTCTTATTGATTTTGTTGAAGTAGTAACCGATGTTATCGGTTTCTTTTTTCTCAATATCGCTGTATCCCGCGCGCTGATAGCAGATGCTCGGATAACAGGAGAGCCATTTCCCTTCACGCAGCAGCGGCTGCCATTGTCCTTCGAGCGTATCTGAGAGGTCATGCTCCATATGCTGAGCCAATGCCGGGTAATAGCTGCTGTTGACCAGATAGGCGCAAACCTTATTGCAGTCGCGGGCATGGATCATGCCATTGAGGCTTTTGAGTTCGCGTCCTTGTTTAATTTCTCCGCCGAGGATAACCACTTCCCACGGAAAACCAGGCAGCGCGTTCAGAAGCGAGTTGAGTACCCGGATATGCTTTTCCTGCTTCAGGATCACGCTATCGTCTTCAAGTAGCAGGTAGTTTTTCCAGCCGTTACGCTGTGCCAGTTGCAGCGCCTGCAGATGGGACTGGCGGCGACCAGCCTGGCCGTTAGTGGCAACGGACGCCGCAAGGCGGGTGATCTTTTGCGCCGGGAAATTGAGAAACGCCAGCTCTTGCTGGATGTGTGCTAAACGATCCGGGCGTGAGTCCAGATTCACGATCACCACCTGATCGATGTAATCCCACTGGATCGGTTGATGATGGGTGGCGTTATGCAGACTTTGATACCAGTTTTTCAGCATCGGGTCTGTAATCGAGTGTGCCAGCGAGGTTTCCAGCGGCTCGCTGCTGCCCAGCACAAAGTCTTTATCGAACGTATTTTGACTGTGCGAGATACAAATAATGGTGCGCTCGCCCGGCAATTGCAGCGGGTTCGCGGTGAATTGATTAGTGAATCCTTCCTCTTCGCCTAAGTTACATTCATCATCGTAACGGTGCTTTTTTAAATAGTTGCGGTGGTAGCAAAAGGTGCCGTTGAGAATGTTCTGCGGGCCAAAGCTGCGGCTTTTGAACACGCGGTTGATATGGCTATACCAGATGGGGATCTGATCGGAACCTGAAATCAACGCCCGGTGGCGCTGCATCATGTCGATAGTGTAGGAGATCTTATCCGCCGGATAATAATCATCGTCATCCATACAGAGAATATATTCGCCTAACGCCAGCGCATTGAGCATGTTGCGCTTTTTTCCCAGCGTCAGTTTTTCCGCATGGTAGATATAACGAATATTGAATTTCTCCGGGTGATTCTGCGTCAGCCTGTCAATGATTGACTGATGGCTTTGTGGGGAATCATCCAGGATCACCAGCTCCCGGCGGTCGGCAGGGTAGTCCTGATAGCGGAACATATACAGCAAATAGGGTAAGAAAGCGCCGCGGTTCCACGTGGGAGTAATGACGCTGACAAACGGTTTTTCGCGACCAGTGTCGAGCGTTTTAACGATGCCGGTCAGGGCGGAACGTACTTTGGAGGATTCAGACATGGTGATGTGTATTCGCGATTCGAAAAAGGACCGGGTATGCACCCGGCCAACAGGCGCTAACGTGTGATCAGGGAAAACGCCGAGAGCAGAGGATCTCCCGGCAGCATATCCAGAATATGCTGCCGCAACGAGCGGGCATTCTCGCTGTTGCGCCACGCTTCAAACAGCGCGAAAAGGGCGTAGATTTCGTCATGGCTCAGCGTGGAATCATCCATTGTCCACAGGCAAAATAGGGTGCGAAGCATAAAGACGTCAGCTACCAGCCAGAAGAAGCGCAACAGCGCGCTTTCACTCTCGTGCTGCGGGAAGGTATCGTGATACAGGCGATAAATCAGATAGTTACTGAATATCCATGCGTCATGGGCAAAGTAGCGCTCATAGGTATTTAACCACTGATCCTGCAACTGCTGCTGAAGCATAGCCTCACTGTTTGCATCCTGGAGCATCAGCAGACTTACCTGCAGAGGTAAGGTCAGCTTGCGCGTGCTTTCCGGCAACAGATCCCAATTGAACTCACAACTGCCCATTTGGGTGATCAGCTCCCGCTGCAGTTGGGGCAGGCTGGGCAGTTGCACGAACTGCTCCTGCAGTTTTCCGCTTTGCGCGTGGGCGGCCAGAACCTGCGGCAGCGAGGCCAGTTTTTCAAGCATAGGATCGCTGTCGCCAGGGCATTTCTCGGAAAAAGAGAGCATGATGCCCAGCGCATACAAGCGCAGTTCCGGTGACAAACCGGGGAGCGTGATGGTATGCAGAGCAGATTGATTAAGTACCTGATCGCGTGGAGATAACGCCGGGCTGTCCGCATCGGCTGCACATTGCGAGGTATGCAGCACAAAGGCGTTGGGATCGCCTAACGCAGCCTGACAGCTGGCCGGATCGGTTAATACCAGACTCTGACGTACTTCCGTTTTCCAGCGCATTTCGGCCAGCAAAGCGGAATCCGGATGGTGGGATAAAAACAACCGGACAAAGTCAGGTTCATAACAATCAATCATACTCATAATGTGTTCTCAGCAATCCCTAAATTCATAATCTGGCTACATCTGCAATATCCATGCCTGAATTTTTATTGTCTTTATATCAATTAGTTAGGGCATGCGCGGAAAGTCGTTTTCCGCGTCAGGGAAGGAAGGTTTAGCGCTGGTAAATAAAATCCGGCTCGGTGCCTAAAAAAGTCTGAATAAATTCATACTGGCGGATCAGCAACTCGCCGTTTTTTTCGTTGTACGTCTTGCAGCGTTTCGCTTTTTGCTCAAGGCTCTGCCACCAACCCTCTGCGGCACTTTTCTGTAAGCCCGGCAACCAGCTAAACACCTGTTCCATCCCTGCACGATCGACGCTTACGCCCAACAGTTGCAGGGTTGAGCGGCGCTGCTGGCTGCTGTTTTGCAACTGCTCATAATGCTGTTGAATCGTCTCATTGACCGCCAACAGCTCTTCACTGGCGCGACGGATCATGCACAGACGTTGTTGTTCCAACTGCTGTCTGAGCGCGTCATATCGCGTCCCGTCCTCCCGGATACCCTGAAGCAGCGTTTTCACCTGCTGTAGCCTGGTACTCACAATTTTGGCCTCTTATTTCTGGAAAAAGCTGAGCATGTCACCAGCCAGTTGCTGGGTATCAACCTGCATGTCGCCTGCGGCCAGCATGGCCTGCATTTGCGCCACTTTGTCGTAATCAACGTCGCTTTGCGGATCGCTGTTCAGCGTTTGCTGCGCCGTTTGCAATCCCGCCTGAGTAATATCGTCAGCGGAAAGCGTCGCGGCGCTGGAGGTAGTGGTCTGCGTGCTGCTCTTGTCTGAACGCGTCTGCCCGGTTGTAGATGCAGGGCGATCGCCTGGCAGAGTCGGGGTAATTTTCATAGCAACCTCGTACATATTTCGTTGGGTTGGTTATCTGTTATTGGCTAAAAGCGACGGTAAGAGAGGAAAACTTTAATCCCATCACAAAAAATCCCTTCACTGCTCAGCCGTCAGTGTGGTGACCACGCCGATATCGTCCACCATCCCGCTAATGATCCGCTGGCTGCTGCTGTTGCGAATTTTTATCACATCCCCTTTGCGCCCGTTCTTCAACGCCACGCCCGGCATCGAGGCGGTAATTCCGGCCGTATGGGAGACGATCATCACCGGTTGGTCGCGTTTGACCAGCACCGGTTGAACCAGTTCGCTCCGGGTAATCGGTTTGCCCGGTTGCAGGGCGCGCTTACTGGTGAGACCAATCACCTCATCCATATTTGTCATTAATCCTTCCCGCTGGTTGCTGATATTGAATTTTTTAAGCTGCAGGTCGTTGGCCGTAATTACCGTATCTCGGGCAATCAACGACTTTGGCATCACTACCGGCACCGACACGTCGGGGCGTACCGCAACGTTAAATTGCCAGCCCGCGCTGCCCGGACAACTGACCACAAAGTTCATTCGCGTCAGGGCCATTCCTGGGGATGTGCTGGAGGTGATCTGGGGCGCTGTTGCGCATAGCGCGCTGGTGCTCACCGTTGAGGGAATATAGACGTTGAACGTGTAGCGATAGTCCTGCCACTGCTGTTTTTTCGCCAGCGCGTCAATTTCATGACCGGCGGCAGTTATGACCCGCGCGTTGATCTGTTCCCGGGCGCTGTGCTGAATGGGATGGACGGCGGCATGTGCGGGTAAGACACAGCATAACGCCAGCATTATTTCCGCGGCAAAGGGGAAAGAAGGCTTCCTTATGTCGAAGGGGAATTTCATAAAGTCATTTCTCATCAATCACTTAAAAGTTGGCATACATATTGCTAATAACAGCGATATCTACGCAGGAGTGATGCAAGAAATGGGAATCAGTTTTCAGCAGGCATTGGGTGTACATCCGCAGGCAGTGAAGTTACGTCTTGAGAGGACCGAGCTACTGACTGCGAATCTGGCAAACGTCGATACACCAAATTTCAAAGCTAAAGATATTGATTTTGCCGCTGAGATGCAACGGGCAAGTCGCACAAATGTGCTGCCCGAGGCTGACGTGAAATACCGTGTGCCGATGCAGCCCTCAGAGGATGGCAATACCGTAGAGCTGAATACCGAGCAGGCCCGGTTTTCACAAAATAGTATGGATTATCAAAGCAGTCTGACCTTTTTGAACCTGCAACTTAGCGGTATCAAAGAGGCCATCGAAGGGAAATAACCATGTCGTTTACTGATATTTACCAGATTTCCGGCTCGGCGATGACGGCGCAAACCATCCGTCTGAATACCGTCGCCAGCAACATGGCGAATGCGGAATCTCCCGCCAGCAGCGAGGCGCAGGCCTATAAGGCGCGCAGCCCGGTTTTTGCCGCGGTTTACCACAATAGCCTGATGGGTGGGCATAACCGCCATGCCATTGATGGTGCCAGCGTACAGGTTCAGGACGTCATGCAAAGCGGCGGGGCGGTGAAGCGTTATGAGCCACACCATCCGATGGCGGACCAGAACGGTTTCGTCTGGTATCCGGATGTCAATGTGGTCGAGCAAATGGCCGACATGATGTCCGCCTCACGTGATTTTGAAACCGACGTTGATGTGCTGAATAACGTCAAAAGTATGCAGCAAAGCTTACTCAAACTGGGAGAAGTGTAATGAATACCCTGACTCTGTATGCCCAATCTCAGGCGCAGGCTCCTTCTTCGGAGAATACGGCGGTGGCTGAAAATAACGTCGGCGCTACGGCGCAAAGCAGCAATCTGGGAGACAGCAGTTCTTCCTCAACGTCGTCAACAACGAATACCAGCGGGACAAGCGGTACTCCAACCACGACAACGTCCACCGAAACGTCCGCGGTTGATACGTTTTTGACGCTGTTCGTGGCTGAAATTGAAAACCAGGACCCGACCGATCCAACCGATCCTACGGCCTATATCGATCAGCTCGCCTCCATGGCGCAGGTTGCCATGATGGAAGAGATGAGCGTTGAGGCAAACACTAACGCCGTACTGATGAGCAATATTCAGGTGATGGCGCTGGGGAATATGGTCGGCGACGACATCATGGTGCAAACCACCTCGCTGGATATCGAAGACAACAGTCAAGAGATCCAGGGACGCGTGACGCTGGATGACAGTTGTACCGATGTGGATCTGCACTTTACCGATGAAGCCGGTGATGACTACACCGTGTCGCTGATCCCGCAAGGTGAAACCTCCGTCGGGCCCGGCCAGGTTGATTTCGACATCAATCCTGCGGATTACGGCATCCCGCCGGGCGATTACAGCGTATCCGTGGTGACCAATACCGGAGAAGAGGAAGTGCCGATTGAGGTGACCGGAATGGTGGAAGATGTGCGTATTCCGCTCGATGGCAGCACGCCAGTGCTCAACGTTGACGGCGTTGGCGAAGTGCCTTTCACCATGATCACCCAGTTTGGCGTTCCGGACAGCACTGATGACTTCACGCCGCCGGATACTGACGACGGCGGCGATAACGCCGACAGCAACACCGTGATCTGATCTCGTTTACATTACAGGAAGAAACAATGAGTTATGAAATTGCAGCGACGGGACTGAACGCCGTCAACGAACAGCTTGATGGCATCAGTAACAACATCGCAAACTCCGGTACGGTTGGGTATAAATCGATGACCACCCAGTTTTCCGCCATGTATGCCGGAACGCAGGCGATGGGCGTGAGCGTGGCGGGTTCGGCACAAAGCATCTCCACCGGCGGCTCTATGGTTTCAACCGGTAATGCGCTGGATCTGGCGATCAACGACGATGGTTTTTTTGTGATGTGCGACAGCGCCGGGAACATCTCCTATACCCGCGCGGGTTCCTTCGTGACGGACAAAAACGGCTATATCGTCAATGCGTCCGGCGATTACCTGCAGGGCTATCCGGTTGATGACAGCGGCACGCTGCAAACCGGTACCGTTACCGATATCCAGATTAAAACCGGCAACATCCCGGCGCAGGCCACGGACAGCATGACCTTCACGGCAAACTTTGACGCCAGTGATGAAACAATCGATCGCGCAACCGTGCCGTTTGATGCCAACAACAGCGATACCTACACCGACAGCTACACCACCACCGTGTATGACTCGCTGGGTAATGAGCACTCGGTTAGCCAGTACTTTACTAAAACGGCGGATAACACCTGGGAAGTGCAATACACCTTTGATGGTGAAGCGCAGAGCGGTGTACCGCCGACTACGCTGACCTTCGACCCAAATACCGGCAAGCTGACGGCTCCAACCACGCCGCAAACCATCACCTTCACCACCGATGAAGCCGCACCGATTTCAATGACGATTGACTACTCCGATTGTACTCAGTACGGCTCTGATTTCTCGGTCACCACCAATTCCGCGACCGGATACGCATCGGCAACGCAAAACGGCGTGCAGGTCGATGACGACGGTAAAGTGTACGCCACCTACAGCAACGGTGAGCGCATGCTGCAGGGCCAGGTTGTACTCGCCACCTTCCCGGATGAGAACGGACTGGAAGCAGTGAGCGGTACTGCCTGGGTACAGACGGGCGAATCCGGTACGCCGCTGATAGGCACACCTGGCTCCGGCTCCTGCGGCACGCTCTCCTCCGGCATGCTCGAAAGCTCTAATGTGGATATCACCAACGAACTGGTCAATCTCATGACCGCCCAGCGTAACTACCAGGCGAACACCAAGGTGATTTCCACCAGTACGCAGCTGGATCAGGCTCTCTTCCAGGCGATGTAAGGCTAAGAAATGGATCGGTTGATTTATACCGCGCTGAGCGGCGCCACCCAGACGTTGCAAGAGCAGCAAATTAGCGCCAACAACCTCGCCAACGTCAACACCAATGGTTTTCGCGCGGATATGGCGATGGCGAGTAATGACAAAGTGAAGGGCGGTGGTTTTGATACGCGTTTTATGGCGAAGGAAAGCCCCAGCGGCGTCAATGACAGCACCGGCGTGGCGGAAAAAACCGAGCGCCCGCTGGACGTCGCCATTCAGGGGACGGGCTATATCGCCGTGCAGGACAAAGCCGGAAACGAGGTCTATACCCGCAACGGCAATATTCAGCAGGACGATCAAGGGCAACTGACCATCGACGGTAACGTGGTGCTCGGAGATAACGGCCCGATTATTTTGCCGCCAAACGCGATTGCCTCTTTCGGCAGCGACGGCACGCTCTCGGTTACGCCTGACGACGGTGATGTTACCGCCACGATGGATATCGATCGGCTGAAGCTGGTGGATATCCCGGTCGCTAATCTGGCGAAAAACAGCGAGGGAATGCTGGTGACGGCGGATGGCGTACCGGCCCAGCGCGATGAAAACATCAAAGTAAGCGGCGGCTTTCTGGAAGGCAGTAACGTGTCTGCGGTGAGCGAAATGATGTCGTCCATTGCGATGAACCGCCAGTTTGAAGCGCAAATCAAGATGATGAAAACCGCTGAAGATCTCAGCGACTCCGGCAACAGGCTGCTACGCGGCTCCTGAGTCGTAGCCTTTAATCAGGGATAAAGTTTTATGAACGCAGCGTTATGGATCAGTAAAACCGGCCTGTCGGCGCAGGATGCTGAGATGAGTGCGATTGCCAACAACATCGCCAACGTCAACACCACGGGCTTTAAGCGTGACCGCGTGATGTTCCAGGATCTGTTTTATCAGACTCAGGAAGCGCCGGGCGCCATGCTCGATCAAAACAACATCATGCCGACCGGAATGCAGTTCGGTAGCGGTGTGCGCATCGTTGGAACCCAAAAAACCTTCACCGAAGGGAATGTGGAAACCACCGACAATGCGATGAACGTGGCCATCATGGGGCAGGGGTTCTGGCAGGTGCAAAAGGCCAACGGGGATATTGCGTATACCCGTGACGGCAATATGCAGATTAACGCCGACGGCGTGCTAACCAACGCCCAGGGGTTGCCGCTGCAACCGGAAATTGATGTTCCCGCAGGCGCGACCAACGTGGCATTTGGCGAAGATGGCACCGTGACGGCGATCCTGCCTGGCGACAGCGATCCGACCGAACTGGGGCAACTGACGCTGGTGAATTTCGCCAACCCGGCGGGGCTTTCAGCCGAAGGCGACAACCTGTATCTGGAAACGGCAGCCAGCGGTCAACCGACGGAAGGTATTCCGGGGGAAGATGGTCTGGGCACCTTGCAGGACAGCGCGCTGGAAGGCTCGAATGTGGATATTGTCAACGAAATGGTGGCGATGATTAACGTGCAGCGCGCCTATGAGATGAACGCCAAAATGGTCTCTGCGGCAGACGATATGCTGCAGTTTATTAGTCAGACGCTGTAATTCAAGAATGTGAAATGCCGGATAGCGGTTTCGCCTTATCCGGCAAATTTAAAGTAAACAGGCAGAACGTGAAAAATTATCTCTGGCTGGTGGTACTGCTGCCCCTGTTAAGCGGGTGCGAATCGCAGGCCCTCCTGGTCAAAAAAAATGACGAATTCTTTGCTCCTCCCAAAACCGAGTTGCCGCCAACGGCGGATGGTCGCGCGGGAGGAGTGTTCGAAACGGGTTACAAGTGGTCGCTGACGGCAGACCGCCGCGCCTATCGGGTGGGCGACATCCTGACCGTGATGCTGGAAGAATCCACCCAGTCGAGCAAACAGGCGAAAACCAATTTCGGCAAGAACAATACCGTTGATATCGGCGCACCGACTCTTTTTGGGCATACCAAAGATAATCTTTCCGCTTCCGTGGACGCCAATCGCGACTTCAACGGGACGGCGACCTCGCAGCAGCAAAACAGTTTGCGTGGCGAAATTACGGTGTCGGTGCACTCGGTACAGTCGAACGGCATTCTGGAAATTCGCGGTGAAAAATGGCTCACCCTCAACCAGGGGGATGAGTACATTCGCCTGAGTGGTTTGGTGCGCGCCGATGATATTCAAAACGACAACTCCGTCTCATCGCAGCGCATTGCCGATGCGCGTATCTCCTATGCGGGCCGTGGCGCATTGAGCGATGCCAATGCGGCGGGCTGGCTGACGCGTCTGTTTAACCATCCTCTCTTCCCGATCTAATGCAGGATTTTAATATGCAACACATAAGCGGGCGCTGGATGAAGGCGTTAAACGGCATCGTTATCGCCCTGAGCCTGGTGCTGCCCGGCACTACGCAGGCGCAATCTCTGGAGTCGCTGGTCAACGTCCAGGGGATCAGGGAAAACCAACTTGTTGGCTACAGCCTGGTGGTGGGGCTGGACGGAACCGGGGATAAAAACCAGGTCAAATTCACGAACCAAACTATTACCAACATGCTGCGCCAGTTCGGGGTACAACTGCCGGGTAAAATCGATCCGAAGGTGAAAAACGTCGCGGCGGTAGCGGTCAGCGCGATGCTGCCGCCAATGTACTCGCGTGGGCAGACCATTGATGTCACGGTCTCGTCGATTGGCGATGCCAAAAGCCTGCGCGGCGGTACGTTATTGCTCACCCAGCTCCATGGCGCAGATGGGGAGGTTTATGCCCTCGCACAAGGGAGCGTGGTGGTGGGCGGGATGAACGCGAGCGGGGCTAGCGGCTCCAGCGTGACCGTGAATACCCCCACTGCCGGACTGATACCGAATGGCGCGTCAGTCGAACGTGAAATTCCCAGCGATTTCCAGATGGGTGACACCATTACGCTTAATCTGAAACGTCCCTCCTTTAAAGATGCCAATAATATTGCGGCGGCGATCAACGCCTCGTTTGGCGGCATTGCTACGGCACAAAGCTCGACCAACGTCAGCGTTCGTGCGCCAACCAGCCCAGGGGCGCGCGTTGCCTTTATGTCTCAGTTAGATGACGTCCAGGTTCAGGCAGAAAAAGTACGCGCCCGCGTGGTGTTTAACTCGCGTACCGGCACGGTGGTGATGGGGGATGGCATTGCCCTGCACGCAGCGGCGGTATCGCATGGCAGCCTGACGGTTTCCATCAATGAAAGCAGCAACGTCAGCCAGCCGAATGCCTTTGCCGGCGGTCGTACGGCGGTGACGCCGCAGAGCAATATTTCGGTGAATCACGCCCGACCGGGGATGATTACGCTGCCTGAATCCAGCAGCCTGAAAACGCTGGTTAATGCGCTCAACAGCCTCGGGGCCACGCCGGACGACATTATGTCCATTTTACAGGCCCTGCATGAAGCTGGGGCACTGGATGCCGATCTGGAGGTCATTTAATGGCCGACATCAAAGTGAATCATAGCGGGGGCATTGACGGTAGCGATGCGTTAATGGGCCCGAAAATTAAAGATAACGATTTGCAGAAAGCCGCCCAGCAGTTTGAAGCCATTTTCTTACGCAACATGCTGAAAGAAATGCGTAAAACCAATGAGATCTTCGACTCCAAAGATAACCCGTTTAACAGCGACTCGGTGCGCATGATGCAGGGGTTTTACGACGATCAGTTATGTAACAGCCTGGCCCAGCAGCACGGTATTGGGATTGCGGCGATGATCGTTAAACAGCTCTCCCCGCATCACAAAGGATAAAGGTTGCGCGGCGGCTTAAGAACTGAGGTTTTTTCGCCGCTTTTAATCGGCAAGGTTGTTAACGACAGACCGGGGAACTGACCGGCGAGGACTCTTTGATGGACATGATTAACATTGGCTACAGCGGCGCATCTACTGCGCAGGTGGAGCTTAACGTAACGGCGCAAAACACGGCGAACGCCATGACCGACGGTTATACCCGGCAGGTGGCCGTCACCAGTACTATTGGCGCAAGCTCAGGCTCGGCGAACAGTGCGGGTAACGGTGTGCAGGTGGACAGTATTCGCCGGGTATCCAACCAGTATCAGGTGAACCAGGTCTGGTATGCCGCCAGCGATTACGGTTATTACAACACCCAGCAGACGTATTTAACTCAACTGGAAACCGTGCTCAGCGATGATAACAGCAGCCTGAGCGGCGGCTTTGACAACTTTTTTGCCGCGTTAAACGAAGCCACCACCAGCCCGGATGACTCTGCTCTGCGTGAGCAGGTGATCAGCGAGTCCGGCGCGCTGGCGCTGCGCGTGGATAACACCCTTGATTATATCGATTCGCAAAGCAGTGAAATCGTTAGTCAGGAGCAGGCGATGGTGGCGCAGGTGAATACGCTTACCAGCGGTATTGCCAGCTACAACCAGCAGATCACTGAAGCCGAAGCCAACGGGGATAACGCGTCTGCGCTCTACGATGCCCGCGACCAGATGGTGGAAGAACTGAGCGGCATTATGGATGTTCAGGTCAATATTGATGATGAAGGTAACTACAACGTCACGCTGCAAAACGGTCAGCCGTTGGTGAGCGGGCAAGAGAGTTCTACCCTCGAACTGGAGACCAACGCCGACGGCACGCAGAGCATGTCGCTGACGTTCGCCGGAACCACGTCATCCATGAACACCGATACCGGCGGCTCGCTGGGCGCGCTGTTTGATTATCAGAATGAGGTACTGACGCCATTGACGGGGACGATTAACAGCATGGCAGAGCAGTTTGCCGATGCGGTTAACACCCAACTGGCGCAGGGCTACGACCTGAACGGAAATCCCGGCGAGCCGCTGTTTATTTATGACGAAAACTCCTCGGATGGCCCGCTGGAAGTGAACCCCGATATCACCGCCGATGAGCTGGCGTTTTCCAGTTCGCCGGATGAAAGCGGCAACAGCGATAACCTGCAGGCGCTGATCAACCTCTCAACCGAACCGTTAGATATCGAGGGGCTTGGTAGCGTAACCGTGGGCGAAGCCTGTTCATCAATCATCAGTAACATCGGTATTTACAGCCAGCAAAACCAGACGGAAGCGCAAGCGGCAGCGAACGTGTACTCCGAAGCACAGAACCAGCAGAGCAGCGTCAGCGGCGTCAGCATGGATGAAGAAGCGGTGAACCTCATTACCTACCAGCAAATTTACGAGGCCAACCTCAAAGTTATCTCAACGGGCGCAGATATTTTCGACTCTGTGCTGGAAATGTGTAGTTAATCTGGAGGGCTATTATCATGCGCGTGTCTACCCAACAATCCTATGTGTCTATGACGCAGAGTTTTAACGACCTTTCCAGCGATCTTTCCCACGTTGTCACGCAGATGGCGACAGGGAAAAGTATTCTGCTGCCGTCAGACGATCCTATCGCTGCGACACGAATCACCCAGCTTAACCGCCAGCAATCGGCTCTCGATCAGTATCAAACTAATATTGATTCCGCCTCGGCGGGGATGAGCCAGCAGGAGTCTATTCTGGATGGCGTCAACAACGATCTGTTAGCGATTCGCGACGATCTGCTGGAGGCCGCCAACGGCACCAACACCGCCGAGTCGTTATCCAGCCTGGGGCAGGATATTCAGTCGATGACCGAAGCGATGGTCTCGGCGCTGAATTATCAGGATGAAGACGGTCACTATGTGTTTGGCGGGACGGTGAACGATCAACCGCCCATTGTCGCGGTAGATGAGGACGGTGACGGGGTGACTGACAGTTATACCTATCAGGGTAACGACGATCATCGCCAGACCACGGTGTCCAATGGCGTTGAGGTTGATACCAATGTGGCAGTCAGCGATTTCTTCGGCGATAGCCTCGACGTTCTGAACACTCTGACGTCGTTGTCGAAAGAATTACAGGATCCGTCGGTTGACCCTGCCGATCCACAGGTGCAAAGCGATATTCAAAATGCCATTGATACGGTGGATGTGGCCTCAGACGCGCTCAACGCTTCTATAGCCACCATTGGTGAAACGCAGAATACGATGAGCATGCTGAGCAGTGCTCAGACGGATATCACTACCTCCAACGATCAGCTTATCAGTCAGTTGAGCGATCTGGATTATGGCCCAGCCTCCATTACCTTTACCGGTCTGGAAATGGCGATGGAAGCCACTTTAAAAACCTACTCCAAAGTGAGTGAGTTAAACCTTTTCAGTGTGATTTAACAGTTAGCAGTAGCTCAGGAATAGTATGCAGGTCGGTTTAAATACAACATCACTCTCCGGTAGCGGAGCGCTTAATCCTTCTGTGCAGCAGCATACCGTTGCGCAGAATGCCCCTGTCCGTCAAAAGTTACCCGCAACGGCGAGTGATTACCCGGCCTCACCCCTTATTACTACCCGGCCTCAGCGCTACAGCGTGCAGCTTAACGATCAGCTCACCACGCTGCAGCAAGCTGACCACTACCTGGGTCAACTGGAGCAGCATTTGCTGGACTTTCGTCACGCTTCTCGCCGCGGCGGACAGGCGCTGCAGCAGAAGGGGGCTGAACTAACTCAGTGGCTGGAAAAACGGCCAGCATTGTCCGGTGATGCGGTCGACAGGCAGTTGCGTCCGGTTTTACAGGGTGAGGCACGAGTCACTTTTCACTCGCCTGAACTGGCGCAGATGCTGCAAAAAAACGCGATAAGTTCACGCATGTTCAGTGTTTCTGACGGGCGGCAGACGCAGCACTCTGCGGTGGTGGTAGGCGAGGACCTGGATCCTGGTCAATACAAAATGATGATGAGCAACGCACTGCGCCGTGTCGGTGTACAGGTGCACGATCAGCAGGGGGCGCTGAGCTTTTCCACGACGGAGAAGCAATGGCAGCAGATCCAACAAACCCTGAGCGTACGTGATGTTGACGCGAAGTCCTCGGCGTTTACTCTGCTAAAGACATTTGCCGATCCCTCTCGTTCAGATGAGCTTCTGCAACATATCGCGCAGGGCAGTTCCCGCACTCAGGATGGGTTACAGCAGGCGCTGGATGCGATTGGCGATCAGCGCGCGCAAATGGCCGCGCAGCAGGAGAAGGCCCGGCAGCTGATTGACGGTATGGCGCGTTTTCCACAGGCAGAAAGTGCGGTTAAAGCATCTGAATCACTGGGCGGGGTACTGGATCATGCTAATCACAACTATCAGGTTTTAGCCCAGGCGGTCAACGGACAAGCCCGGCTTTCCAGCCAGACTGTCCGTAGCTTATTAAGTTAATTCTGCTGACAAGATGTTGTCGAAAAGGTAAATGCCGAGGGGTCTGTGATTAACAGGCCTCCTACATCCTGAGTGAAGAGCAAATTTTGCTGCGGGTTTAAATGAATCCACCACGTATGAAGGTTATGCTCAACAATAAAGGAACTGAAATTGGATAAGCGGAGATCGTTATTATCCGCTTTCGCATCGCTAAAATGAAGCTCACCTTGTTGAGATGATTCTGTAGAACGATTAAGGCAAGTGGAGATCTCGAATACTGAAGGAACCTGGTTATTATGTTCCAAAGGGATGAGCGTAAGGGCCGTATCCTTGTGTTGTGGGCTCAGAATAAGTTGGTAATGTGCATTCCTTCCGGCGTTAAGATCATAATAGGCAATAACCGTGTGCTCAATGTGGGCATGGGCCAGAAAACTAAAAAATAGGGAGGAAATAGCCAGGATATAAAAAGCGTAATTATTTGCATTTTGGCATTTCATTTAACATTTTCTCCACTTCTTTAATTAAAATACCATTCATTTCGTTATCTTTATTTAGCCAGTTATCAAAGCTTAGTGCTAACTGCCAGCTATCATTGCATTGATTGCTCATCACAATATCAAGTGCGAGTTTGTTCAACGAGACCCGATAATAAAGGGTCATCGAGGCGCTATGCGCGACCAACAGTTGATTGATTTGCTCTATACCAGGAAGAATATGTTTTGAAACAAGCGATAACGATTTCTTATTCTCACCTGGATCGTAAAGTTGATAGACCGTAATACGGTTGGCATTTTCAAGCGTTTCTTTAACCAGTTGTGGAGTTTCTTCCGTTTTAGTGGATGACGGCGCTTTAAAATATGAGATCAGTGCAAACAGCGACAGAGCGACAACGATAACGGGCAAGGTAATCAGAACAGCCCGATAAGGATGATGTTTGGTTGCCAGTTTTTTCTTGCTGACTTCATGTAATGAACTGTTATTTAAGGTTATTTTTTCTGTTGTTGTTGATGGCAGTTGCTCCTCAGACGCGAGGATTTCAACTACCTCAGCATTCTCTTCGGTTACCTCACTGGCGCTGTCATCAACCTTATTTTCATTAGGAGCAATGATTTCAGTTAGATAGAGTTTATTAAACAAATACCCTTTTTTTGGTATGGTTTTTATAATTTCTTGTTGTTTACCATCATCATCAATAGCGACGCGCAGGGCGTGAACGGCTGTCGGCAGACTATTTCCACCGACGATGCGATTCTTCCAGACAGCGGTCATTAAAAATGAACGAGATAAAACAACATCGGCATTTTTAGCTAATGTCTCTAACAGAATAAAATGGTATTCGCCCAGGCGACGTATCTCACCTGTTTCACAGTGGATTAACGCATTAAGCGAAGAGTCCATCCGCCAATTGTTGACTACAATACTCATGGTTTATTATACCCGCGCAAGATTTTTATATCCCTGGTGTCACACCGTTAAAAATCAGTGCATTAAAATTCTGGAGAAATTGAGATGTCTTCTGCCTGAGAAACAGCAGGTAAATCGGTATTGAGTGTTTTTTATGCTGTGCAAAAGAGGATTGGAAATGTAGCGAAAGTGTCTGAGACTCACAATATAAAAATACAGGGCATTTGCAACCAAATGTAAAATAAAGTTATAACCAGGCTCTTTAAAACATTTTTATCTAAGTATAATCTTATTTTTATCATAAGGTTAACATAGCAGGTGCGTAATCGATCGGGTCTTTATTAGATATTTCTAATAATCTTTTAATTAAATCTTGATTGAGATCTTCCTTATGTAGTGATTGTTTTGGTGAGGAGCACGGAAAGCTAAAATAGAGGTGGGAGACGTTTTATCTCTCGCGTTAACGATGTTGTGCAAGGCGTAAAAAATTTTTCTGCAGCGCTTTAAGTTTTCCGAAGGGGTGGTCGTTTTTACAGAGTATCGAAACGAAAACGATTATTCCCAAGGAGCAGTACCATGTTATCGATTAATACTAATACCGCATCAATGTCCGCTGTTAACGCTATCAACAAAAGCAGCGCATCACTGTCTACTTCTATGGAACGTCTGGCGACAGGTAACCGTATTAACTCTTCTGCAGATGATGCTGCGGGCAAACAGATTGCCAACCGTCTGACTGCGCAGTCCAGCGGTATGGGCGTTGCGCTGAGCAACATTCAGGACGCGACTGCGATGCTGCAAACTGCAGACAGCATGTTTGACGAAATGACCGACGTACTGGGCCGTATGAAAGACCTGTCCACTCAGGCAGCGAACGGAACCTACAGCGACGAAGATTTGCAGGCGATGCAGGACGAATACGACGAACTGGGTCAGCAGATGTCCGATATGCTGCAGAACACCACTTACGGCGGCACCAACCTGTTCGGTGTTTCCGGTACCAGCAACACCGGCAAAGACGGCCTGTTCCAGGGGGCGGTAACCTTCCAGGTTGGTGCTGAATCTTCTGACACCATGACCGTTGATATCTCCAGCCAACTGGACTCTCTGGTTACCGATTTAAACAGCGTTAGCAACTCTTTCGAAGCTGATCAGTTAGATGCGACCGGTACTGCAGGCATTTCCGGTGGTACTGAGCTGACCGCTTCTGGTTCTGCAAACCAGATGATCACTACTATCCAGACTGCAATGGACGACGTGTCTAAGATCCAGTCCAAACTGGGTGCATCTATCAACCGTCTGAACGATACCGCCGCTAACCTGACCAGCATGCAGGACAACACTGAAGTGGCGATCGGTAACATTATGGATACCGACTACGCGACGGAAGCGTCCAACATGACCCAGCAACAGGTGCTGATGCAAACCGGCATCACCATGCTGAAGCAGTCCAACAGCATGTCCAGCATGGTTTCCAGCCTGCTGCAGTAATTCCTGACTTAACGTCATTTACAACACCGCCACCCGGCGGTGTTGTGCTTTCAGCGACCTGGCTTTTACCTGGAAACCTTCCTGGGGAAGGGAAAAATCATTTCCGCCATTAAGTTAACTTACTGAATTTTAATTATAAAAATTATTGGCATGTATTTTGCTTTTACATAAATAACGTTGCACGGAGTCATTGATCATGAGCTATACGAGTCCGATCCAAAAATTAGCACAACAATTTGCCTACGCCGATATTGCCACCCAGGCGACGAATCTGCAGAACCAACAGAACGAGTTGAATGCTGAGAGCAGCGGTCTGGACTCGCTAAGTACCGCGCTGACTGATTTTCAGACGGCAATCGATGCGCTGAACAGCGACACCGACGGCCCACTGACGTTTTCCGCCACCACAAATAATGAGTCGAATACGGTGTCGGCTAACTCGCAGGCACAGGCGGGGACCTACTCATTTTATGTTTCGCAGTTAGCACAGGGGCAACAAACCACGTTCAGCATGAGCGACGATACTTACGCCGCGACGGGTTCATTTGAGATAACCATGGATGACGGCACAACCATGGATATTGACCTGTCTACGGTCGATGAGGATGGCGATAACTGTGTTGATGCCAGTGAACTGGTTGATGCGATTAATAACTCGGACGATAACCCAGGCGTGTCGGCGGCATTGGTTAAGACCGACGGCACGACCACCATCATGCTGACCTCTGATACCACCGGTGAGCAAAGCGGTTTTTCGGTGAGCGTTTCGGGTAACACCGATCTGGCTACGGCGGAATCCTCCAGTGAACAACCGATAACGCAAGCGCAGGACGCCATTATTCACCTCGGTAACGAGGATGGCCCTGCGATCACCAGCAGCACCAATACCTTCGATGATGTTATCCCCGGCGTGACGATGACTTTTTCTGAGGTTAGCGATCCTGATGATCCTAACGATGTGACCACTTTTACCGTCGCGGAAGACTCCAGCGGATCGCAGGCCAAAGTACAGACCTTTGTTGATGCCTACAACACCTTGGTCGACACCATCGATTCACTGACCAGCTACGGCGATGACGACACGGCGTCCGGAGTTTTTGCGGGTGACGCCGGGATGAATTCGCTGGCAAATCAGATGGATGATATTGCTCACGCGTCTTACGGTGGCGTGTCGATTGTTGATTATGGCATCACGCTGGATTCCGACGGTCACTTACAAATTGACTCCACTCAGTTCAGCGAAGCAATGGAAGAAAACCCGGACGGTTTGACCGCTATTTTTGTCGGGGAGGACAGCATGGTCGCGCAGATGGACGACCTGATGGAAAGCTATCTGGATTCCAGCAACGGCATCATCGCCCTGCGCCAGGAAAACATTGATGACCAGCAGAGCAAAATTCAGGACGAAAGCGATCAGCTGACTGAAACCTATAACACCAACTACGAGCGCTATGTGGAAGAGTACACCAATACGCTGGTGGAAACGTACTCCATGAAAATGAGTATGGCCGCGTTTATGTAACCGGCTGATTTAGTAGAAGGATTAAAAATTAAATGTATGACACGCAGGATGGTTATTCGCAATACAAAGAGATGGATCTTGCTGCGCGTACCGCAGCAGCATCGCCATTAGAGCTGGTGCTGGTGCTGTTTTCGGGGCTGATGGACGAGCTGGAACGCGCCAAAAGCCACATTGAGAACAAACGCTATGAGCGCAAGGCGCAAAGCATCAACAAATGCATCGATATTCTCAACGCCTTAACCAGCTCGCTGGAGTTTGAAACGGGCGGCGAGTTGGTGGTGAATTTGTCCCGGCTGTATGACCACTGCGTCTACCGCCTGTATGAAGCCAGCGGCGAATTGTCGCTGGAAAAAATTGATGAAGTGATCCTCATCCTGACCAATCTACGCACAGGCTGGGAAGGTCTGTCGGCAAAGCTGGGATAAGACGATGGAAAGAGAGCGTCAGCAACAGCAGCTTTATGCCCTGGTAAAAGAGATGAACGAGGCGCTGGATCGAAAGCGTTGGCGCCGATTACCCGGCCTGCATCAGCAGGTGATGCGCGTTTTTCATGACTATGCCGCCTGGGAAACCGATGCCACCGCGTTGCGAGAGGTCAAAGACACCCTGCATGCGGCGTTTGAGGTGCTGATTGCCCGACGAACGCAGCGTGCGGAAGAACTCAAAGCGCGCATGGATCAACATCAGCAAAATCAGGAAGGAATGTTGGCGTACTCAATGGTTAATTTAATTTCGGAGAAGGCATGAATCCTGTATTACTGGCCTCGGCCAGTGCGTTGGCAGAGGCCACACCGGAAAAAGCGGCTATTTCGGCCCCAACAACGTCAACGAGCGGCAGCACGTTTTCTTTACCGCAGGCCGGGCTTAATGCGGTGGCTGAACGTTTGGCCGGCGCAAAAATAAACCAACAGCAGGCGTCGTTGCCTGAGCATCAACGCGATGATGCAGATCCTGCGGCCATGCAGGCATTGCTGGCGATGTTACTGGCGCAACCGGCACAGCCGTTAACGCCTGCGGCGGCGCAGAAGCAGCCTGACGGTGAGATGCTGAAAATGCTGACGCAGGCGCAAACTACGGGGGCGGGGTCTGCGCTTTTGCGCCAACTGGCGAGCGCGATGGCCGGGCAAGGAAAACAATCCATGCCGTCGGCTGAGCAGCACGCCACGGATTTATCGTCACTGTCGCCAAAGCTGCAAACGTTACTGGCATCGATCACCGAGAATTTGCCCCAGGCTACCCCGGATCAGCAGGCCAAACTGGCGACATTCTCCGCCCAGGATCTGCGCGCGATCGCGCCTGAACCTGTCTCGCTTTCGACCTCACAGCAAATTTCCGCCCGGGTGAAGTCAGCGGATCACGCCGTTCCTCGCCCGATGGCGGTGAGAAAAACGGATAACGTAACGGTTAACCCATCGCTTGCGTCGCAAAGTTTGCTCAATACGGCGGCGCAGGGAACTCAGCCGGTAAATGCCCTGAGCGACCACAACGTGGTGTCGACGCAAGTTTCCGCGCCTACCACGCTGTCAACAGAGGAGCTCGGCGAGAAGCTCACCGCGCTGCTCAAAGACAGAATTCAGTTCCAGTTGGGTCAGCAACAGCAGGTGTCGACCATTCGTCTAGACCCGCCATCGTTGGGCAAACTGGAAATTGCCGTGCAGCTGGACGCAGGAAAGCTGATGGTGCACATCGGCGCAAATCAGGGCGATGTCTGCCGCTCGTTGCAGCAATTTAGCGAGAACTTACGCCAGCACCTCACGGCGCAGAACTTCATGGAAGTGAATGTTCAGGTCTCTTCCGAGGGACAATCGCAACAGCAACAACAGCAGTCAGGCCATCAACAGGACGAGGTGACGTCGGCGCTAACGCTTAACGACGAACCTCAATTTCAACAGAACGAATCCGTTCTGATCAAAGTGTAAAAGCAAGATGAAGAAAATTGTTATTGCGTGTGTGATCAGCTCTGTCGTTGCTCTGGGTATTGCTGGTGGGGCTGGATGGGGTATTTATCATTTTATGAATAAAGGTGCGACAGCTAAGGCAGCAAAAACCGCTGAGATACCCGAAGAAAATCAGGATGAGAGCAGCAGCATATTTGTCTCTCTGCCGGAAACGGTGGTTACGCTTCATGATAGTGAAGGGACAGACCGATACATGGTGGCAGAGCTGGTAATGGTCGTTGATTCAGAGAAAGACGCTGAAAAAATTAAGAAAGACGAACCGCTCTATCAAAGTATTACGGTAGATGAACTCTCGAATATGAAATATGAAGAGATTCGGGCGCTGAAGATCTCCGATATCAGAAAGAAAGTTTTTGAAAATCTGAAAATTGAATTAGCGAAACGCAAAATGGCGACACCGTATAAGGACATATTGGTGAAAAAAGTCGTGTTTCAATAAGCGACAAGCCAGGAAATAACATGATCCAGGATGCTTACGAGTCAGAAGATTTTAATGCGACGCCCGTGCTAACGCCAAAGCAAGAGAGCCATTATTTACAGGCTTATCTTCCTTTGGTGCGCAAAGTGGTGCGTCAACTTGCGCCGCAATGTACCTGCGTTATGGACAGGCAGGATATGGAGCAAACGGCGCTGATGGGATTGCTGAATGCGATTCGCCGCTATGGTCAACCGGATGAGGGCTTTGCCGGTTATGCCGTCCATCGTATCCGCGGAGCCATACTCGATGAGCTGCGCAGCCTCGACTGGCGGCCTCGTCAGCTACGACAAAAATACCATCAGATTAAAGATTTGATTCGTGATGCGCGTACTCAGCTCGGGCATGAACCCTCATGGGAAGAGCTTTCCCGGTTGGGTTTGTCGTCTGAAGATTATCAGGAATATCAACAGCTGGAAGGTGCTGAATCGCTGGCCAGCCTGGATGAATTACTGAATGGCGATATACCGATTGCGCCGCTCGAAGGGCGGGGGCTTGAAGAACAATTCGTCACGCAGGAAATGCTGGGTTATGCCCTGAGCCAACTCAGCGAAAAGGAGGGACTGGTGCTCTCAATGTATTACCAGCACGATATGAATTTAAAAGAAATCGCGCTGGTATTAGGGCTGACTGAAGCTCGAATTTGTCAAATGAATAAAAAAATCACGCACAAGATTCGTGATTGTTTATATCCAGATTAACAATTCCGAATCAACATGCGGAGGACGTAATGCAAAAGATTTTTGGTTTATTGGTGGTTTTAGGCTGCGTATTTGGTGGCTACTTTGAGGCTGGCGGACAGTTAATTGCTATCTGGCAGCCGGCAGAAATTATTATTATCGTGGGGGCCGGTCTGGGGGCGATGATTATCGGTAACCCAATGCATGTGCTTAAAGAGATTGCTCACCAGATCAAAGGCGTGGTCAGCAAAAAGAAAATGGGGCCGGAGTTCCAGCGTCAGCTGCTGATGTGCCTGTATGAACTGCTGGAAATGGTGCAAAACGGCGGTCTGCGTATGTTAGATCAGCATATCGAACAGCCGGAAGAGAGTACCATTTTCCAGAAATACCCGCTGGTACTGACCCAGAAACGACTGGTGACCTTTATCGCCGATAATTTCCGTCTGATGGCGATGGGGAAAATTGATGCCCACGAGCTGGAAGGGATCCTCGATCAGGAACTGGATACCGCGGAAGAATCGCTGTTAACCCCTTCGCGTTCCCTGCAGCGTACCGCCGAGGCGATGCCTGGCTTCGGCATTTGCGCGGCGGTGCTGGGTATCATCATCACCATGCAGTCAATCGATGGTTCCATTGCGCTTATCGGCCTGAAAGTGGCGGCGGCGCTGGTGGGGACATTCTTAGGGGTCTTCATCTGTTATTGCGTGATGGATCCGCTGGCAAACGCCATGGAACAGCAGGCGCGGGCGGAACATTCGCTACTCGAATGTGTACGTACCGTGCTGGTGGCGCAGGCGGGCGGTAAGCCGACACTGCTGGCGGTTGATGCGGGACGTAAACTTCTTCATCTGGCTTCCAAACCCACATTCGCCAATCTGGATGCGTGGGTGAATGCGATGCTGGAGCAAGAATAAGCATGAGGAAGGGGCCAAATCGTCGCGATCGCGGCGCGAAAACCACCATTATCCGCCGACAAATCAAAAAGAATCATGCAGGTCATCATGGGGGAGCGTGGAAGGTGGCATTTGCTGACTTTACGCTGGCGATGATGGCGTTGTTTATGACGTTGTGGATTGTGAACAGCGTCAGTAAAGCTGACCGCGAAAATATCGTGGCGGCGCTGCATGGTCAGTCAATCTTTAACGGTGGCGGTATGGCGCCGTTAAATAAGCTGGGCAAGCAGCCGATAGCGCCGGGAGCGCAGAAGAAAAACGTCACGCGCAACAAACTCGATAAAACCGTCAACCCGCAGGAGACGGCGAAAATTACGGAAGAGAACGCGAAAAAGGCGCTGGATGTGAATGAAAAAGCGGTGCTGCTGAAACAAAAATCAGCCCGCGAATTGGGCGAACTGGCGACCGACATTAACGTTATCGCCCGCAATGCGCATATGGAAACTAACCTTGAGATGGAGATTGTTCCTCAGGGGCTGCGCGTACTGATTAAAGATGACCAGAATCGCAATATGTTTGAACGCGGTAGCGCCAGGATTATGCCGTTCTTTAAATCGCTGCTGGTCGAACTGACTCCCGTGTTTGACTCGCTGGATAACAAGATAATCATCACCGGGCATACAGACGCGATGAGCTATAAGAGTAACATTTACAACAACTGGAACCTCTCCGGCGACCGCGCTTTGTCGGCGCGACGCGTGCTGGAGGATGCCGGAATGCCGCAGAATAAAGTCATGCAGGTCAGCGCGATGGCGGACCAAATGCTGCTGGATGCGAAAAACCCGGAAAGTGCCGGGAACCGTCGCATTGAGATCATGGTGCTGACGCAAAGCGCTTCCGATACGTTGTATCAATATTTTGGCCAGCAGGGAGAGAAAGTTGTGCAACCGCTGGTGGATAAGCTGGACAAGCAAAAGCAGGTGACTTCTTTACGTCAGCAATCTGCTCCCGTCACTCATTAATTCTGTTCCCGTCCCCCACGCAACGTGGGGGCAATTTATTCCTCAGGAAGGCAATGTGATAGATGTAACCCATATTATTCCATTGGAGATTCATACTGATAACGTCACCGATGTAGCCTGTCAGGGGGCGCATTTCGACAAGGTCTCAGGTATCTGGTACACCGAACCCCACGAGCTAAACGGGGCGCTTCGTGACTATGTCTACGACACCGACAATTTTAATATTGTCGCGCCGTACTATCTGGTGATTACCTCGAAGATGCACTGCTGGAGCTGCCACCAAATTACCCGCATCCATGGCGTGATGTTTACCCGCTTTATTAAGAAAAATCAGGATGGTCAGGGCTGGCAGTCGGTCAGGCGTAACAGCTTTTTGTTCCACATTAATTCTCTGCCTGAAGAGATAAAAAAGAACATCAAAGCCAGCAATTACTACCTCGATAAAAGTAAAACCACCGGGCTACGTTACTGGATGAATCACTGTGAAATTTGTGGTGAACGTCTGGGCGACTACGAGCTTTTCTGCGTTGAAAATGATGCCTTCCGCCTGATGACAATCGAAAAACTGCTGCGGGCAAATGTTCGCAAAGTGAATAAACTGTTTGTCAGTACGGCGGGGAATCCCGCAGAACATACGAAAAAGGATATTGTGCGTTACCTGTGCGATGCCCGCTTCGTCATGAATGGTCCGGCGTAAGGAATAATCATACTTCTCACACTATAAAAATACTGTATACTTAAACAGTGTTGTGGGAGGCGAGTAATGCGCAAAATCATACATGTTGATATGGACTGCTTTTTCGCAGCGGTGGAAATGCGCGATAACTCCGCTCTGCGTGACATTCCCATTGCCATCGGCGGCAGCCGGGAGCGTCGGGGGGTTATCAGTACAGCCAATTACCCGGCGCGCAAATTTGGCGTGCGTAGCGCGATGCCAACGGGAATGGCGTTAAAGCTATGCCCGCATCTTACCTTATTACCCGGTCGCTACGAGGCCTACAAAGAAGCCTCCCGCCAGATTCAGGCGATTTTCTCCCGCTATACCTCGCTGATTGAACCCCTGTCGCTGGATGAAGCCTATCTGGATGTAACCGACAGCACCCACTGCCACGGTTCTGCCACGCTGATCGCCCAGGAGATCCGCCAGACGATTTTTAACGAGCTGCAGCTAACCGCCTCCGCCGGGATTGCGCCGGTTAAATTTCTGGCAAAAATAGCCTCCGATCTCAACAAGCCCAACGGGCAATATGTAATTACCCCTGCCGATGTTCCTGAATTTCTCAAAACGTTACCGCTCGGCAAAATTCCCGGCGTCGGCAAAGTCTCCGCCGCGAAGCTGGAATCAATGGGATTGCGTACCTGCGAGGATGTTCAAAAATACGACCTGGCAATGCTGCTCAAACGTTTTGGTAAGTTTGGTCGCGTGCTGTGGGAGCGAAGCCAGGGCATTGACGAGCGGGACGTTAACAACGACAGACTGCGCAAATCCGTCGGCGTGGAGCGCACGCTGGCGGAAGATATTCATGAGTGGTCAGAGTGTGAGGCGATTATTGAGCGGCTTTATCCCGAACTGGAACGGCGTCTGGTCAAGGTAAAGCCGGATCTCCTTATCGCTCGCCAGGGGATAAAACTCAAGTTTAATGATTTTCAGCAGACCACGCAGGAGCACGTCTGGCCGCGTTTAAATAAAGATGACTTAATTGCGACGGCGCGTAAAACCTGGGAAGAACGTCGGGGAGGGCGAGGCGTGAGGCTGGTGGGATTACACGTCACGCTGCTGGATCCCCAACTGGAAAGACAGCTGCTGTTGGGGCTGTGACTCTGATGGATTGCCGGATAAGCGTAGCGCTATCCGGCATTTAGCGCAGAATCTTACTTCGCCGGAATCGACTTCAGCAGTTCAGTCAGCAGCGTCCAGTAGTGACCAACGCTTTCGATATGAACCTGCTCATCCGGGGAGTGCGGACCGGTGATGGTTGGCCCGATGGAAACCATGTCCATTTCCGGATACGGTTTCTTGAACAGGCCACATTCCAGACCGGCGTGAATGATCTGGATGTTTGGCGTTTTGTTGAACAGACGCTGGTAGGTTTCGCGAACCAGGTGCATAACCGGAGAGTTAGCATCCGGCTGCCAGCCTGGGTATCCGCCTTTGGCCTGGGTTTTCGCGCCAGCCAGTTTACCCAGTGAATCCAGCATGCTCACCACGTAGTCTTTACCGCTGTCGATCAGGGAACGGATCAGGCAGTGAATTTCAACGTTGTCGTCAGTCATGGTTACAACGCCGACGTTCAGGGAGGTTTCAACCACGCCTTTGGCTACGTCGGAATTGCGGATAACACCGTTCGGGGTGGCGTTCAGCAGACGTACGAAGCTGTCGCGAGACTGAGTGGTCAGCGCGGCTTTGTCGTGAGTCACGGCATCCAGCAGCAGAGCCAGGTTCTTCTCTTTGGCTTCCAGTTCGTTTTTCAGGATTTCCTGGTAGGTGTTGACCAGCGCTTTTAACGCATCAACTTTATCTGCCGCCACGGCGAGGGTGGCAAAGGCTTCACGCGGAATTGCGTTGCGCAGCGTACCGCCGTTGAAATCAACCAGACGCAGATCCAGCTCTTCAGCGTGACCCGCCAGGAAGCGTACCAGCAGCTTATTAGCGTTACCGAGACCAACGTGGATTTCGCCACCGGAGTGACCGCCTTTCAGGCCTTTCAACGTCAGCTTAAAGCTCTGGAAGCCAGCCGGGATTGCTTCACGGGACAGCGGCAGGTTAGAGGTAAAGTCGATACCGCCTGCGCAACCCATATAGATCTCACCTTCTTCTTCAGAGTCGGTGTTGATCAGGATATCTGCCTGCAGCCAGTTAGCCTGCAGACCAAACGCGCCATCCATACCTGCTTCTTCGGTCATGGTCAGCAGCACTTCGAGCGGACCGTGTACCACGTTGTCATCAGCCAGAACGGCCAGTGCGGACGCCATGCCGATGCCGTTATCCGCACCCAGCGTGGTGCCACGGGCTTTTACCCATTCGCCGTCAATATATGGCTGGATAGGATCTTTAGTGAAGTCGTGCACGGTGTCGTTATTTTTCTGCGGGACCATATCCAGGTGCGCTTGCAGAACGACCGGCTTGCGGTTTTCCATTCCTGCGGTAGCGGGTTTGCGAATCAGGATATTACCGACCTGATCGCGCTCGACGTGGAAACCTTTCTCTTGGGCCCAGCTCAGAATGTGTTCAGCGAGCTGCTCTTCATGGTAGGACGGATGAGGAATAGAACAGATTTTGGCAAAAATATCCCACAGCGGTTGCGGGGATAACTGAGACAGTTCAGACACGTTGAGTCTCCTTGGCGATGTCCTACAAAACTTGCTTGCAGGCCACAGGGTTAGCAGAATTAAAAACATCACAAGTCAGGCTTGCGCGATGCGATTGAGAATACCACTTTCTCCGCTGACGGCTAGCATAAAGCATGCAAAAAGAGGCGCGGATTCCGCGAAACACTGGTTTTTAGTGCGTCAGATCTCTATAATCTCGCGCAACCTATTTCCCCCTCGAACACTTTTTAAGCCGTAGATAAACAGGCTGGGACACTTCACATGAGCGAAAAATACGTCGTCACCTGGGACATGTTGCAGATCCATGCACGTAAACTGGCAAGCCGCCTGATGCCTTCTGAACAATGGAAAGGCATTATTGCCGTTAGCCGTGGTGGTCTGGTGCCGGGCGCATTGCTGGCGCGTGAATTGGGTATTCGTCATGTCGATACCGTATGCATCTCCAGCTACGATCACGACAACCAGCGCGAACTGAAAGTGCTGAAGCGTGCCGAAGGCGACGGTGAAGGTTTCATCGTAATTGATGACCTGGTTGACACCGGTGGTACCGCCGTAGCGATCCGCGAAATGTACCCTAAAGCGCATTTCGTCACTATTTTCGCTAAGCCGGCAGGTCGCCCGCTGGTGAATGATTATGTTGTTGATATCCCTCAGGATACCTGGATTGAGCAGCCGTGGGATATGGGCGTAGTGTTCGTTCCGCCGATCTCGGGTCGCTAATCTAAAAAGTTTTCAACGCCCGCACTGTCGGGCGTTGTTCTTTTTGTGCTGTGTCAGGTTACACTATGCCTTAGTAAGTACTCATGGAGGCTGCAATCATGTCACAGGCTAACCTCAGCGAAGTCCTGTTTAAACCCCGCTTCAAACACCCTGAAACGTCAACGCTGGTTCGTCGTTTTAATCACGGCGCGCAGCCGTCCGTACAATCGACCCTGGATGGCAAAACCATCCCGCACTGGTACCGCATGGTGAACCGCCTGATGTGGATCTGGCGTGGCGTCGATCCGCGCGAAATCCTCGAAGTGCAGGCACGTATCGTCATGAGCGAAGCCGAACGCACCGATAAAGAGCTTTACGACACGGTTATCGGCTATCGCGGCGGAAACTGGATTTACGAGTGGGCGAAGCAGGCGATGGACTGGCAACAGAAAGCCTCTATGGAAGAGGATCCGCAAGTGAGCGGACGCCACTGGCTGCATGCTTCCACGCTCTACAACATCGCTGCTTATCCGCACTTAAAAGGCGATGAGCTGGCAGAGCAGGCGCAGGCTCTGGCCAATCGCGCCTATGAAGAGGCCGCACAGCGTCTGCCGGGCACGCTGCGTGAGATGGAATTTGCCGTTACCGGCGGCGCGCCGATTACCGGCTTCCTGCATATGCCAAAAGGCGACGGTCCGTTCCCGACGGTGCTGATGTGCGGTGGCCTCGATTCCATGCAAACGGATTATTACACTCTGTATGAGCGCTACTTTGCCCCGCGCGGTATTGCCATGCTGACGCTGGATATGCCGTCGGTCGGGTTCTCGTCAAAATGGAAACTGACCCAGGACTCCAGCCTGCTGCATCAGCACGTATTAAAAGCGCTGCCGAATGTTCCGTGGGTGGATCACACCCGTGTGGCGGCCTTCGGCTTCCGTTTTGGCGCCAACGTGGCGGTACGCCTGGCGTATCTGGAATCATCACGTCTGAAGGCGGTGGCCTGTTTAGGGCCGGTGGTTCATGCGCTGCTTAGCGACCCGCAGCGCCAGGCAAGCGTCCCGGAAATGTACCTTGACGTTCTGGCCAGTCGTTTGGGGATGCACGACGCATCCGATGAAGCGTTGCGCGTTGAGCTTAATCGCTATTCATTAAAAGTGCAGGGCCTGCTGGGCCGACGCTGCCCGACGCCAATGCTGTCGGGGTTCTGGAAAAACGATCCGTTTAGCCCGGAAGAGGAGTCGCGTTTAATCACTTCTTCATCTTCTGACGGTAAGCTGCTGGAGATTCCATTCAACCCGGTGTATCGCAATTTTGACAAAGGGCTGCAGGAAATAACCGGTTGGATCAATCAGAGATTGTGTTAAAAGTTTGCTAAATTTTATCGATTTGGTAAAACAGGTGCTTCACCTAAGGAGATCGTAATGACGTTACCGAGTGGGCATCCGAAAAGTAGATTGATCAAGAAATTCACCGCGCTTGGCCCGTACATCCGGGAAGGGCAGTGCGAAGATAATCGGTTTTTTTTCGATTGTCTGGCTGTTTGCGTCAATGTGAAACCCGCCCCAGAGAAACGCGAGTTTTGGGGCTGGTGGATGGAACTGGAGGCGCAGGAAAAACGCTTCACGTACAGCTACCAGTTTGGCTTGTTCGATAAAGACGGGAACTGGACTGCGGTGCCGGTGAAAGAGACTGAAGTGGTAGAGCGACTGGAATACACCTTACGTGAATTTCATGAAAAATTACGTGGGTTGTTAACGTCGCTGAATCTGGCGCTGGAGCCTGCTGACGATTTTAACGATGAACCGGTTAAATTAACGGCATAATGAACAGTAAAATGCCGGATGGCGGCGCAACCCCATCCGGCATTTTTTTATGCTACATCAGAACTGATAAACCATACCGACAGCAACGATATCATCATTGTTGATGCCCAGTTTATTGTCGCTATCGAGCTGGTTGATTTTATAATCGACAAACGCGGACATATTTTTGTTGAAATAGTATGTTGCGCCAACGTCGATATAATTCACCAGATCCTCATTGCCTACGCCTTCAATATCTTTCCCTTTTGACAGCACATAACCCAGTGACGGACGCAGACCAAAGTCAAACTGGTACTGAACTACCGCTTCGAAGTTCTGTGTTTTATTGGCGAAGCCACCGGAAATTGGCGTCATATTGCGCGTTTCAGAATAGAACGTCGCAATATAAATATCGTTAGCATCATATTTTAAACCGGTCGCCCAGGCTTCTGCTTTATCGCCAGTCCCACGCGTTTGCAGATTCTGCTGGTTGGTACGATCGGAGTTGGTATACGCACCGCTCACCGCGAAATCGCTGCCGCCAAAGTCATAGGTAACGGAAGTACCAAAACCGTCGCCGTTTTGTTTTTTCACATCGCGGTCCTGATTTTTCCCCTGGTATTGCAGGGTGAGATCCAGACCATCCACGACGCCGAAGAAGTCGGTGTTACGGTAGGTCGCCAGGCCGCTGGCGCGTTTGGTCATAAAGTTATCGGTCTGTGCGGAGGAGTCGCCGCCGAATTCCGGGAACATATCGGTCCACGCTTCCACGTCGTACAGCGCGCCGAGGTTACGACCGTAATCAAACGAGCCAAGGTTTTTTAATTTCAGACCGGCAAAGGCCAGACGGGTTTTTTGCTGGTTAGAGTCGCTTTCGGCTTTATTGCCGGCGAACTCTGCTTCCCAGCGGCCATATCCCGTCAGTTCATCGTTAATTTGCGTTTCGCCTTTAAAACCTAAACGGATATAGCTCTGGTCGCCGTCTTTGCTGTCATAATCCGTCATGTAATGCATGGCTTTTACTTTGCCGTACAGGTCCAGTTTATTACCGTTCTTGTTATACACTTCCGCTGCCTGTACGGATGCCGACGCAGTAATACCCATCACCACTAATGCCAGAGTGCTCTTTTTCATTTTCATTCCTGATTAAAAGTACGCGCTAATATTCACTGGGTGTGATCCCCGTTAAAAGACAGGAGGGTTTTTAACGTCTGGTAATGAACGTTTTATGACAAAGTAAGAATATTTTTAAAAAAGGATGTTTTTTTGTTTCTGTAATAAATGCGTCAAAATCTGCCGCTACGCTTGCTGATCCTGCGCAATAAAATTTCATGCTTTGTGCGCTGGTTGTTGGCAACCGGGGCCAGTCCTGCTAAAACGTTCGTTTGATATCATTTTCCCCAATTTTGAATGGCAGAGAATCATGAGTGACAGCCAGACGCTGGTGGTAAAACTTGGCACCAGTGTGTTAACGGGCGGATCGCGCCGCCTGAACCGCGCCCACATCGTAGAACTGGTTCGCCAGTGCGCGCAGCTCCATGCCGCAGGGCATCGTATTGTTATCGTTACCTCGGGCGCGATTGCCGCCGGACGTGAGCATCTGGGATACCCTGAGCTCCCGGCAACGATAGCCTCGAAACAGCTGTTGGCGGCGGTAGGGCAGAGCCGATTGATTCAACTGTGGGAACAGTTGTTCTCGATTTACGGTATTCACATCGGACAGATGCTGCTAACGCGTGCGGATATGGAAGACAGAGAGCGCTTCCTTAACGCCCGCGATACGCTACGCGCGCTGCTGGATAACAACATCGTTCCTGTCATTAATGAGAACGACGCCGTAGCGACCGCCGAAATTAAAGTCGGTGATAACGACAACCTTTCTGCGCTGGCGGCGATTCTGGCCGGGGCCGATAAGCTGCTGCTGCTGACCGATCAGCAAGGGCTGTTTACCGCCGATCCGCGCACCAACCCGCAGGCTGAGCTGATCAAAGACGTTCACGGTATTGATGATGCGCTGCGCGCCATTGCCGGTGATAGCGTCTCGGGTCTGGGAACCGGTGGTATGGGGACTAAACTGCAGGCCGCTGATGTTGCATGCCGCGCCGGGATTGACACCATTATTGCTGCAGGCAGCAAGCCGGGCGTAATTGGCGACGTGATGGAAGGCGTTTCCGTTGGGACGCGTTTTCATGCACAGGCCTCTCCGCTGGAGAACCGTAAACGCTGGATCTTCGGCGCACCGCCTGCCGGGGAAATTACCGTTGATGAGGGTGCGACCGCAGCGATTCTGGAGCGTGGCAGTTCATTACTGCCAAAAGGCATTAAAAGCGTGACAGGCAACTTCTCTCGTGGTGAAGTGATCCGCATCTGCAATCTCGAAGGGCGCGATATTGCCCACGGCGTTACCCGCTATAACAGCGATGCGCTGCGCCGTATTGCCGGACATCACTCACAACAGATCGACACCATCCTGGGCTACGAATACGGTCCGGTTGCTGTCCATCGCGACGACATGATTACCCGTTAAGGAACAGGCATATGCTGGAACAAATGGGCATTGCTGCCAAAGCTGCGTCATACAAGCTGGCGCTGCTCTCCAGTCGCGAAAAAAACCGCGTACTGGAAACGATTGCTGATGAGCTGGAAGCGCAAACGGAAAGCATCCTCAGCGCGAACGTACAAGATGTTGAGCAAGCGCGAGCCAACGGCCTGAGCGAAGCGATGCTCGACCGCCTGGCGCTGACTCCGGCGCGTCTGAAAGCGATTGCCGACGATGTGCGTCAGGTATGTAATCTCGCCGACCCGGTCGGGCAGGTGATTGACGGCGGTCTGCTGGATAGCGGCCTGCGTCTCGAACGTCGTCGCGTTCCGCTAGGCGTGATTGGCGTGATTTATGAAGCGCGTCCAAATGTCACCGTTGACGTTGCTTCCCTGTGCCTGAAAACCGGTAATGCGGCGATCCTGCGCGGTGGGAAAGAGACGTACCGGACGAATGCGGCAACCGTGGCGGTTATCCAAAAGGCGCTGGAAGCCTGTGGTTTACCCGCTGCAGCCGTGCAGTCGATAGATAACCCGGACCGCGCGCTGGTCGCTGAAATGCTGCGTATGGATAAGTACATTGATATGCTGATCCCTCGCGGTGGCGCGGGTCTGCATAAGCTGTGCCGTGAGCAGTCGACTATCCCGGTCATCACCGGCGGCATTGGGGTTTGTCATATTTATGTTGATGATAGCGCGGAGATCGACCCGGCGCTGAAGATTATCGTCAACGCCAAAACCCAGCGTCCGAGCACTTGTAACACCGTAGAAACCCTGCTGGTGCATCAGGATATCGCTGCGCGTTTTCTGCCTGCGCTGAGCCAGCAGATGGCACAAAGCGGCGTCACGCTGCATGCCGACGACACCGCGCTGGCCACATTGCAGGCAGGGCCCGCTAACGTGGTTGCGGTGAAAGCCGAAGAGTATGACGACGAGTTTCTGTCGTTGGATCTGAACGTGAAAATCGTTACCGATCTGGACGATGCTATCACCCACATTCGCGAGCATGGGACCCAGCATTCCGATGCCATCCTGACGCGCACCCTGCGTAACGCCGATCGTTTCGTGAATGAAGTGGACTCTTCTGCCGTGTACGTTAACGCCTCTACTCGTTTTACCGATGGCGGCCAGTTCGGACTGGGGGCGGAAGTGGCTGTGAGTACGCAAAAACTGCACGCGCGTGGCCCAATGGGTCTGGAAGCACTGACCACCTATAAGTGGGTTGGCTTCGGTGACGACACGATTCGTGCGTAATTGAAAACGGGCGATGCCATAATAGGCCTATGATTTTAAAGTCTATTAAGGCATTGCCCGGTTAATTCTACCCTTTACCCCGCTACCGTATTTGTTTTCTATCCTGCGTTTTATCATCATCCGCATCAGTCTGTTTTTTACCCATGCGCTCCCTGGCGTTGAAAGACGACGTATCACAGAATTTTCCCTGCCAGCATGAATTTTCTGGGTCTGTAGCTCACGTATTGTTCCCATGGTTCGATCTATTAGAATCAGTCTCATTTTTATGAGGAGTTGTTGCGTGAAATCGGATATTCACAAACATAGCATTCCTGTTGTGCCGCTCGGCAACCCGTTTCCCCCCCGCCATTGTTCACTGTGTCCAAAGGGCGCGGCGATTGATCGTGATAATCAATACCGATTAATAGACAAAAGAAGGAAGTTTAAAGCGGGGGAGATACTCGCCCGGCAGGATGAAGCCGCAGACATGCTTTTTGTGATTCACGAGGGGTACTGCACGTCCAGCGTGGAATGTGGTGATAACGATTTTATCAGTCGCTTTTATTTTCCGGGAGACATCATGGCGCTGGATGCTGTTGAAGGGGGAACGTATCTGACAACGATCAAGGCTGCAACGGCTGCGGAGGTATGTCATATCGATATTGCGCGGTTGTTCAAGGCAGCAGAAAAGGAGCCGTCGGTTGCAGCGGCCGTCATCAAGTTTCTCTGCAGGGACAATGGATTCATTGTTGAAAAACTACGGCGTTATGCCAATAAACATGCTGAGGCCAGAATCGCTGCTTTCCTCGTGGAGTTTTACGAAATGCATTTACGTATTGGCAGGCCTGAAACGACGCTTCGCTTGCCATTCTCGCGGGAGGAAATTGCCAGTTATCTCGATCTTAAAATTGAAACCGTTAGCCGCTCATTAAAATCCCTCGAACATCAAAAGTTGATTAGCTTACATCGGGTCCGTACGGTAACAATTAATAGTTATTTGGGGTTAAAAGGTTTCAGCTAAGGAAGGTGCGAACAAGTCCCTGATATGAGATCATGTTTGTCATCTGGAGCCATGGAACAGGGTTCATCATGAGTCATCAACTTACCTTCGCCGACAGTGAATTCAGCAGTAAGCGCCGTCAGACCAGAAAAGAGATTTTCTTGTCCCGTATGGAGCAGATTCTGCCATGGCAAAACATGGTGGAAGTCATCGAGCCGTTTTACCCCAAGGCTGGTAATGGCCGGCGACCTTATCCGCTGGAAACCATGCTACGCATTCACTGCATGCAGCATTGGTACAACCTGAGCGATGGCGCGATGGAAGATGCTCTGTACGAAATCGCCTCCATGCGTCGGTTTGCCCGGTTATCCCTGGATAGCGCCTTGCCTGACCGCACCACCATCATGAATTTCCGCCACCTGCTGGAGCAGCATCAACTGGCCCGCCAATTGTTCAAGACCATCAATCGCTGGCTGGCCGAAGCAGGCGTCATGATGACTCAAGGCACCTTGGTCGATGCCACCATCATTGAGGCACCCAGCTCGACCAAGAACAAAGAGCAGCAACGCGATCCGGAGATGCATCAGACCAAGAAAGGCAATCAGTGGCACTTTGGCATGAAGGCCCACATTGGTGTCGATGCCAAGAGTGGCCTGACCCACAGCCTAGTCACCACCGCGGCCAACGAGCATGACCTCAATCAGCTGGGTAATCTGCTGCATGGAGAGGAGCAATTTGTCTCAGCCGATGCCGGCTACCAAGGGGCGCCACAGCGCGAGGAGCTGGCCGAGGTGGATGTGGACTGGCTGATCGCCGAGCGCCCCGGCAAGGTAAGAACCTTGAAACAGCATCCACGCAAGAACAAAACGGCCATCAACATCGAATACATGAAAGCCAGCATCCGTGCCAGGGTGGAGCACCCATTTCGCATCATCAAGCGACAGTTCGGCTTCGTGAAAGCCAGATACAAGGGGTTGCTGAAAAACGATAACCAACTGGCGATGTTATTCACGCTGGCCAACCTGTTTCGGGCGGACCAAATGATACGTCAGTGGGAGAGATCTCACTAAAAACTGGGGATAACGCCTTAAATGGCGAAGAAACGGTCTAAATAGGCTGATTCAAGGCATTTACGGGAGAAAAAATCGGCTCAAACATGAAGAAATGAAATGACTGAGTCAGCCGAGAAGAATTTCCCCGCTTATTCGCACCTTCCCTAACCCTATCTTTGCCGTGCGTTATTTATCTCTTGATATTCCAGGAATATTCATTTTATATGGAAAATTCCTGGTTTTATTTATGTGGAATAGTTATCAATTCGAATGATAATCCTACAGGTCAGCGCTGTTTTTATAAGAATATTCCCCCTTAAATAAATATTCCATGAGAATTTTCTTGTGAAGTTAAAAAATTAGCATAATTGCAACAAATAATAAGCATTATAGAGGGAGTATGTGGATGTTAATTATCTTTATGTTTTTTAAGGGTTTTACTTCTGGGCTATTTGTATGATCTTTTTGATATTTATCAAAAACATAAAAAAGATGAATTGTTTGGTTTTTATTGTTCGTGTGGATAATAATTCTAAAAATGTACGTATTTTAAGTAATTATATCTTAGGAAACTTCTTAGATAATGTTTTTTATAGGAAAATTCTTAGTTTTTTGTAATTTTTACGTTTCAGGGTTTGTTGAGATGTTACTTAATCCAAATGATAATTTTTTGGCGCGGCAATTCTGGCTCGCAATTAATGGAACCGCTGGAGTGACTTAATAATAAGACTCGGTGGTGAGTTTGTTCTTAGGAGAAGATAAAATGAAAAAAATATTATTAGTAACATCTCTGGCTTCTGTATTTGTTGCAGCAAATGCAATGGCAGATGTTACTGCTTCTGCAACAGCCTCGTGGGACGCGACGGCAACGAAAGATACCACCAGCATGTTGGTTGTCACCCCGCTGAACTCTTTAACTTTCCAGTATGCTGAAGGGCTGAATGCCTTCAACTCTCAGGACGGTGCTTTTGATGTGACGATTCAGGGTCAGGAGACGGCAACTGATTTTGAACTGACTGCTCAGATTATTAGTAACACTCTGATCAACGCCAGTGGTGATGCTTCTACCCTGAACGTAGGGGTGGCATGGAATGGCACTGCGCTGACTAATTCATCAGATACTGTCCTTGTTAACTCCAGCTCCACTTCTGGTCTTGAAAGCTTGATGGCTGATGGCGCTTATAACGGTGCCGATCGTGTCAGCGATCAATCCAACTTCAAATTCACCATCGCGTCAGCGACTTCTGATGGTAGTCAGACAGTAGCAGATTACTCTGCACTGCCAGACGGCTATTGGACTGGCGATGTAAAAGTACAGTTCAATGCAACCTGGACGACTCCGTCTGCCTAAGTAATAAAAAATTCGGGAGAATTTGTTCTCCCGAATTTATCAGGAATGGTGTCATGAAAAAATATTTACCGGCAGCGATGTTGGTAGGGTTAGTAGCATCTTTTCCCGGATGGGCAATTAATGTTGGTGAAATCACATCGATCATGACTTCTGCTGAGAGTTCATTATCGAAAGAAATTATCAATACGACAGATGCGGCGCGTTATGTCAGTGTTTCGGTAAAACAATTGTCATCACCTTTGGCGGGGGGAATCGAAATAAAGCCCGTTAATTCCGGAGAATTACTCTCTACACCTGCCAATCTTATTCTTCCTGGCCAGGCGAAGGATGTATTTCGTTTCTTTTATAAAGGACCTGCAGATGATGTCGAGCGTTATTATCGTCTGCAATGGATAGATGAGCCGATCACCGAGAGCGCGGAAACCCGGGCGAATAAAATGGCTGTTGCAACAGCGTCGGCTGAAATTGGCACTATTTTGGTAGTCGCGCCGCGCAAGGAGCGTTTTGAATATAGCCGAAATGGTGATGTTATTACCAATACCGGCAATGTTTCGTTTCGTGTGATCGCCTATGGGGCTTGTAAAGATAAGGCTCGCGATCGGGGACGAGGCTGTCGCGAACGTTATTACATTATGCCGGGTACAAAAATAAAATTACAGTTTACCGACATTAGTAATAGCCGTTCACGCATCGGTATCTGGCACGGTAAGCAGTTTATTACAGTGAAGTGATGGTCAATAGCAGGGATAAATAAAATTACCGGAATGTAGGATGCAGATGACAACAACAAATATTGTCGGCGGTAGCATTTGTCTTTTTCTTACGCTGACACCAGGATTTTCACATGCAGCCCCAGTAAAAGTGGGTAATTACGTTATCCCCAGCGCTTTCGCCCGTTCACTGGAACAGGGAATGACGGTGCCGGTATATATTCGTTACAACGAGACTGATGAGAAAAGTCAGCAAAAAGTTGCCGATGCGGTGATTTCCCTTATTGATGGCAATATTACAGTTAAAGCCCTGACTCTTGCTGAATTGCCCAATAATGCCGTGTTATCTGGAAAAACCCGCGCGTTGGTGGAAAAAATTCGTGATGTGAAGTTTCACGATAACACCAACATTGAGCTATCGAATGATGCACGTCTGCAACTCAACGTCTCCTCATTTCACCTGGAGATGATTGTCAGCAAAGATGCGTTAACTGAAGCGATTGTCGCACGCAGCAGCCTGCTTGGACCTTCCAGCGTGGAGACTCTCTCTAACGTCCTGAACTATAACTTTGGCACCTACTACAACGATTATCATAACGGCAGCAGTACCCGCAGCTATCTGACGATGGACAATACAACATCGCTGCGTGAACACCATGTCAACATTAACGGTTCGTTTTACGGCATAGGCGACAGCAACAGCACCAGTAAACTCTATCGCGCGATGTATGAGCGTGATTATGACGGATATCGACTGGCGCTCGGGATGCTCGACACCTGGAATGTCCAGTCTATTGCCAGCCTGAATGCGCTGAATGGTGGGAAAATTTACGGCGTAAGCTACGGAAACAAAGGAAGTACGGTTGTTGAGAATACCTCGCTTTCGCTCACGCCAATTACCGTATTTTTGCCAGCCGCTGGCGAGATTCATGTATTTCGTGACGGGCGTTTGCTCAGCGTACAGAACTTTAATATGGGCAGTTATGAAATTGATACCAGTCGTTTTCCGTATGGTGTTTATGATGTCACGGTAGATATCGTGGTCAATGGCCGGACAATTAATAGTCGTATCAGTCGGGTTAATAAAATCTTTGCCCGCCAACAGGCAGCCGGAATTGATCAGCTCTCATGGCAACTGTTTGGTGGCTCACTGGATTATGACCGTGTGAGTTATAAGCGAAACCACTATCAGGATTTAGGCAATGAGCAGACCTGGATTGCCGGCGGTGCCGCATCGGTGACGCTGGCAATATTGTCGGGGCTGGGCCTGAAATCTACGCTCTACGGTTTTGGCAACAATACGGTTAATGAAACGGATGTCACACTCAATGTGAATGAATACGTAAGCATTGGCAATCAGACGCTGGTAGCGAACGATTCGTCATGGCGAAACATCAGTAATATCAATCTCAATATCCCCGAGGGATATGGTTCCCTTTGGGCATCTCGTGAAGACAGTAAAATTGGCGACCGTCTGCCCATGCAGGAGCGTGACAATTATTCCATTGGTGGCACTCTTAACCTCGGGAAGTTTATTCCTCACGGCGGCTCGCTTACCGTGAGCCAGACGGAGAATCGCTACTCGGGAAATAAATACCGTAACCTGGACTACAGCACGAACCTTTATTCAGGCAAGTATGCCACGGTTGGGTTGCGCGCAGGTATTCAGCGTTATTACTACAACAACCGGAATGACGATGGGCGACAGGAACGTTATGTCAGCCTGGATTTATCGTTGCCGTTGGCGTCCTGGATGAGCATGGGCGTCTCCCGGGATCGCTATGGCAGCACTCAGGGTAATCTCAGCGCGCGCAAGCAGTATGCTGAAGGCCCCATTAAATCGGTCGGATTGTCGGCTTCGACACGCCTGAGTGGCGAGCAGTATTACGACAATAATTACTCTGTAAACGGCAATCTGAGTTATGACACGAAATATAACGCCGGCACCGTATCGGTAACGCGTTCTGCGGACAACTCCACCAATATGAACTTCTCTTCTCAAGGTTCCCTGGCGTGGGCAGGAAAAGATTTCGGTCTGAGTAAAGAGAGGCAAAGGTCAGGCATTATTGTGAAAACCGATTTGACCGGCGAAGGGAAACTGGCTGCGAAGATTAATAACCGAAATTATCTTCTCAGCGGTAAATCAAATTTCATTGCACTGCCGCCTTATGCTCAGTACAAGCTGGAGATCCTCAATGATAAAAACTCTGAAGACAGCTTTGATATTGTTTCAGGGCGCAAACAGGAACTGACGCTATATCCGGGTAACGTGGGTGTTATCAACCCTGAAGTGAAAAGTATGGTCACCGTATTCGGGCGTATTCGTTATCCCGATGGGCAGTTAGCTGCAAACACCGATATTCATAATCACATCGGTAAAACGCGTACGGATGAAAAAGGGGAGTTTGCTATCGATATCGATAAGAAGTATCCAGTCATCACGTTAATTTCAGCCAATGGCAGCCTATGCGAAGCCGATCTCGATTTGGAAAAAGCACGCGGCGCAGCGTGGGTTGGTGATGTGAAATGTGCCACGCAAACCACGATGGCGCAGAGGTAATAAAATGAAAGTATTAATTAAAGTAGCTACTGTAATCTGTGCCGTGGGGAGTTTCACGCCTGCGCCTGCTTTGGCTTTAAATGCAGTATCTTCCGGCTCAGTCAGTAATAACTATTTGTTTATTGAAAATGCCATTGATAGTGAATACTTTATCACCCCCTCCGCACTCGATCCGCGTTTCAGCGGGTCAAACACGTGGATAAAATACGGTACCTCTCAGGTGAGTCTCGGGTATTTAGGTTTTGTCATCTGGACTGCGCCAGGAAATTATTATCAGGACATGTGGATTGATAATTCCCCGATTAACGGGCCTTTTCGGGGGATCCGTTGTTATAGCGGCAGCCAGTGTCCATCAACTGGATTTATTGCCGGGCAAGGCACGGATAAAAACGGTTTTTATCATGCGCAGGTGGGATCTGTCGCAGGTGTTATTGGTGGCGCCTACGGATTCGCTTCCCTGACGGATACTGCCTATGAGTACTTTCGCAATGTGCCTACCGGTAGCAGCGAAACCTATGTGTTCAACCGTTGTTATACTTCCGTAGATTATGATTATTCTTCCGGGCAACGTTGCAAAGATCAATCGAAAGGATTATGGAATTACGTCAATTATACGTTAACCAAACGTGGTCATCTGTCACTGGTATCGACTAATGCATTTCAGGAACTTTGGGTTGCCAGCGACGGTACGCCGAGCATCACCAAAGACTCTGGTTATTGCGAGCTTGGCGTGGTAGGCAGCGAAGACGGCGTGATTTGCAAAATGGTAAATTATAACCTGCAACAAACCGCCAATCTGACCGCCTCTCTGACGTTTCGCGCTTATGTCGACACGGCGATGCTTGGTTTTACGCCTGGACCGGCCACCGTGAAATACTCCGGGAATGGTTCAAACTGGTATAACTATGGTACTTCAACTGCTTATTACAACGTTTTCACGACCTCTGGAGAGTACATATATATTTTTCTGTCAAAGGTATTCCTGAAAAAACTCGTCGATTCAGGAATCAGCATTACTAACACTCAACCGTTTACCTTCGGTTTTTATAATGGCTTAACACCTGAGTCAGGGCACTACCAGTTTACGCCTTCGCTACAGATCAATATTGTGCCGAAGGAGTATGGGATCAGTATCGTCTCTTCAGACAACACCGCTTCTGCGAGCGGCAGTGGCACGATTGGCGACGCCGCTCCTATAGAAATAGATTACACCGTGACAGTCTCCGGTCCTCGTCAGGCTGATAGCATTACCGCGCAAGTTATCGGAGAAAGTACGACGATAAACAGTGTGCCTTACTGTCTGTTTACCTCCCCTCAAGGCGGGCTGTCAGTCCCAATCCCCGCTTTTCTGCAGTACAACAGTCAGTCGGGGGGCGTGGTGAAGAAACGAAATAGCTGTAGTGAAGCAGCAATCAATATGAGCGATGCGCAGTGGCAACAGACGCCCTGGGACGCAAATAACAATGATGATGGAAGCTATTATGCTACTGATTTGAAACTGCTTTTCCCAATGAATGATTCACGGTCGATGTTAACTGTTTCCGGAACAGATTGGGAAGGTGTTGTCAGTGCCAGTGGAGAGATAAAAGTCACGGCGAATTGGGTGGGAGTGACGCCATGAACCGCTGCCGTTTGGTGTTTAGATGGGTATTTATCTTACTTTCCGGGTTGACTATATTCTCCGCACAGGCTGTCTACCTGGAGTCGACCATTTATGAGATGCCATCGGATAAATCATTTATCAGCAAACGGATCTATAACGATAGCCAGAAACAGAATTTGTACAGTATTGGCGCAGTAAAAATTGATAAGCCCGGACCGGGAGGTGAAAACAGAAGTGCCATTGCTGAAGGCGAACTTCTGTTTACGCCGCTGAATTTTTCACTGGCTCCGCAGGCGAGTGAGTTTTTTAAGATTTTCTACCGTGGACCGCAGGATGATAAAGAACGCTATTACCGAATTCTGTTTCGTGAAATGCCGATAACGCTGTTTACCGAGCGTAATCAAGGGAAAGGAGGGCAGGCTCTCCCGGTGATCGCTATGGACACCATATTGGTTGTTCGCCCGAGAAAAATGAATCTGGCCTACACCATTGATGAGGCAAACGGAACACTGAAAAACACCGGGAATACTTTTTTTAAAATCATCGTACACCTGGGGTGCAACTCAACCGATGATGAAGCCACCATGCGTTATGTGTTGCCGGGTGAAACCTGGCGTAGTAGCGAATTGAAATCAAAAAACCGGAAATTTATCGTTGCATTGCAGAAATACATACCAGTAGGTCAGGGGTGCTTCAAACTCAATCAATAGTAAACATTAATTCTGATCCGATATGTCATGGTTAGATATCGAACCTATACTGTAACTGTCTTTATACAATGCAGTAATCAGCTCGGCACAGATGAAATTTTAGTCATTTGCACTCAACGTCACGGTAATTAAGAGTCAGGTAGTATGAACAGTATAATTAATGAACAGGTTGAGTATGATTCCACCAGAAAAAGCCTGAAACATCGCGATACGACAATAATTCTTTCGGCATCTACCGCGAGACTACTTGAGCTATTCATTGCCCATAAAAATCAACAAGTCCACCGCGAGTTTATCATTGAAGAAGTGTGGAAAAAGCATGGCATGGCCCCATCGGGTCATAGTCTTAATAAAAGCATCAGTATTTTGCGAAAAGCATTTAGTGAGCTGGGGGCGGGTAATCCCATTGAAACGCTGCCCCGGCAGGGATTTTTGTTCCATGCTTCGATCAGCGGTGAATCGTCATCTTCCTGTGAAGATGAAACTGTGCGTTCGGTAACTGAGACGGTGAACTCATCCGTAAGACCAAAACGTAAAAATATTATTCTTTTCATTTTATTATTTGCATTTCTTGGAAGCGCCATATTTATCTTTTCAGCTCTTAATTCAAGATCCAAAAATTTTATCTATATCAGGGCAATAGATGATTGTGAACTTTATACTGCCGATGACAATAATGCTGATAAAACAAAAGCATTTTTATCTTCTGATATGTGGCGAAAAGTAAATGCGGCTTGTCATGATGGCAAGAAAACAATTGTTTTTTATGATGATAATAATTTATCAGCCGGCAATGATCTTAGAGTGAATTTGCTTGGGGTTTGTACGTTAGAGAAAGGAGGGGGTGTCCGTGAATGTGAAAATTTTGTTTATTAGTGGGGCAATCTTTCTTGCAGCGATAACAGCATATTTTTTATATCGCCATCAAGAACCTGAGACGCTGACCTGCTCGGCAAAAACTTACCTGCATCTGGAGGCGCAAACTCAGGGGGTAAAAATTGAAGGTGAAGTTCTGCTGGTTTTTCGTATTTCTTCTGCTACCGAAGGGCGGGTATCTCAGGTAGGAAGCCTCAATATTCAGGGTAAAAATTATGCTGTAGATCGTAATGTTATCCTGAATTTTATTGGTAAAGATCGTGATGGTTACCTGCAGACCCGTCGTGTAGCTATTGTTAAAAATAAAAATGATAATGTTCCTGATGACGTTACCGAACAACTCATGTCACGACAGGAAATTTTTTATTATAAGATCATCCATATCGCCAAAAATGTCTATGCGATCAGAGATCTGCGACGTACGTTAATGGTTTGTCGGGCAGCATAAGTAACAATAATATGTTATCCTTACGGTTTTAGTAGTTTTATATTTTGTCGTTTTTAGTGTTCGTGGTTTTTTATTTTGTCTTACAGTGAAAATGAGCAATAGGATTTGTATTGATGAAGAATTAGGATTTTTCCTTTTTCAATAATTAAAATGGCCTTAACATTTAATGGTAATATTCATATGGATAAGCGTGATTATAAATTCTGAAACTGCGTGAGATGACTTATGGATAAAGTTATTTCGCGGACTGCATTGTAATTTCTGGAGGCTAAAGGTGTTGTATATTCTCTCGTGTATAAAACGAGGGACCTGCCATGCCATAAATTTAAGTTGGTGGTAACTATGAATACGAAAAAGGTTTTTCTGCTCAGTTATGATATTTTTCTTTTCTCAGGGATAAAAGCGTGGTTGCCAAATCTGGTGTTGGTCGATGCGCGGGCATTTATTTCTGGTTCACAGTCAATTATTCCACGGTATCCATCCTGTTTACTGGTGATCGATAACCGGTTACCATTATTCCAGGTCAGGAAGTGGTTTCAGAGAAATAGCACGCAGTTTATCAATATAAACTGTATTGTTCTTCGGATGAATGAAAATCGTTCTATTAATCGGGGGTACGAGGAGTATGCATTCATTAATGGACGGGAACTATCGGATCAGCTGATTTCTCAGTTGAGAGCCAATCTAATGGCACCCAATGAGGTTGTGGAAGTCACTAAAGGTTCAGCGATATTTACTTTTCATTTGACTGAGTTTGAAGAGAAAATGCTGTATGCATCTTTCACAAAGGAAAAATTGCACGATTTTTGTCATGCTAACTCGATAACAATTAAGTCAGTGTATCGATATCGGGAACGCATTACCGCTCGTCTGGGATTTTCTCATTTTAATGAAACTATCATTTTTTTAACCAGGAATAATCTATTGCATGAAGGTTCCTCGACGAACAGTCATTCTGGTAAGAATGTAATATACGGCGAAGCATATGATGTCTCAGATTCTGGTCGACTGAGTATGGCAATAAGGAATGAAGAAATCATTCCTTATTTTCAACCCATCGTAAATATAAACGAAGATGTCTGTGGTGTTGAGGTTTTGGCTCGTTGGCCACAGGGGGATAATTATGCTATTTCTCAGCGTGAGTTTATACCGCTGGCTGAAAAATGTGGCTTAATGAATGAGTTAACGAGCTATTTAATGAACGCCGTCGCGCGTAATCTGGTCGACGGAAGCGAGGATTTCAATAAAACTTTATTCGTCTCTTTTAATGTGAGTCCATCAGGTTTAAGTAACCCCGTCTTTTATTGGGAGTGTCTTAATTTTATGGAAATAACGCAAAGGCTACCGATAAAATTGATGATTGAAATAACTGAAAACCAGACTCTCACTATTACTCCTGCAATCAAAGAACTGATACGATCGTTGCGAAACAGAGGGGTTCTGTTTGCTTTAGATGATTTTGGGACGGGATACGCTAACCTTTGCTATCTCAATGAGTTAGACCTGGATGTTATAAAAATTGATAAAACGTTTATCAAAGCTATTAAAGAAGTTGAGCAACATATCCCTATGCTCGAGTCAATCATTCACCTTTCCGAACTCCTGGGGTTACGCATGGTGGCGGAAGGCGTTGAACATGGCTATCAGCAGCAATGGTTGGGGAAAAATAATGTTGATTACCTGCAGGGTTATCAATTTTTACCGCCAGTGACGTTTGATGATTTTATGCGTTACTACAAGCAGTCTTTAGATTTTTTTGAATCAGCGTCGGATTCTACTTTCTCAACGTAAAGCCTTTCGGGAACATCAGGGGCGGATGCCTCTGATGCAGGTTTTTTTGTCGAGGTGAGTACGATAACTCCCGCCTGTCTGGTGAAGGCGATAGCCTGTTGTGAGTGAGGCATCGTTTGTTTATGTATCTAATACGGGGTATTTATAGCTGTATCAGCGTTAATTAAACCGATGCCGAGGTGAGTTCCTGGCCATGCGTCATTTCCTGACAAAATTAAGAGTCTGGTTTCCGCCGCCTCTTATCTTAGTACTTTTTCTCGTTGCGGATGTGCTGACGGCGAGTCCGCGTTTCACATTCGGCGGGGTGAATATCGTGATAAGCACATTGCTGGCCGGCGTCAGTCTGTTGGTGATATTGCATACCGCGTGGCAGATGCGGATGAAACGTACGACCCTGAATCCGCTGCATGCACATAAATCGACCACGCTTGTTACCGGCGGATGTTATGCCTGGAGCCGCAACCCGATCTACCTTGGTATGAGTGGAATCCAGTTGGCCTTTGCTCTTTGCATCGGTAGCCTGACTGGAGTACTGGCTGTACCGGTGTTTATGCTGGCGGTTGCCAGATTACATATTGATTTTGAAGAGGAACAACTGCGAAAACATTTCGGGCTGGAATGGGAGCGCTATGAACAACATGTTCGCCGCTGGTGATAGTAATACCCGACCGCGTATAAGCATGCCTGTAACGACACGATTCGTGCGTAATTGAAACCGGATGATGCAAAAATAGGCGTTTGATTCGCAAGGCCATTGACGCATCGCCCGGTTAGTTTTAACCTTCTACCCCGTGCTCACATTCGTGGACATGTCCTTTTCAGGGCCGATATAGCTCAGTTGGTAGAGCAGCGCATTCGTAATGCGAAGGTCGTAGGTTCGACTCCTATTATCGGCACCAGTTTTTTCAATGAGTTACCTCGCTTTCATATAAACCACGTTTTCCCCTTGTGCCATATTTGTGCCACTGCGCTCTAAAATCGCGTCGATTTTGTTCGCGTGCTCGGTGAGGTGTCCAGCCGAAAGGTGCGCATATCGCTGTACCATTTCCAGTGTTTCCCAGCCGCCCATCTCCTTCAACGCAAGAAGGGAAACTCCGGACTGAACAAGCCAACTTGCCCAGGTGTGCCTTAAGTCGTGGAAGCGGAAGTTGCTAATGCCTGCCCGCCTTAGTGCTCCGCTCCACGCCTTATTACTGTCTGTGCGCATTTTTCTCACTGCTGGCGTTTTTGTTCCGTCACTTCGCCATGCCGGTGTTGTATGGACAAACACCCATCGATGGTGTTTACCCTGCTGTCTGGCAAGTATCTGACATGCGGTCTCGTTAAGCGGCACGCCGATGGCATTCCCTGCCTTCGTTTCATCCGGGTGCATCCATGCCATTTTTCTTTCGAGGTCCACCTGCGACCATTCCAGATCGGTGACGTTTGACCGTCGCAAACCTGTAGTGATCGCAAACATAACGACCGGGAAAAAATGAGGCGCAATTTCAGCGAATAGCCGTTTGGCCTCATCGTCAGAAAGCCAACGAATACGCCCGTTTTTAACCCGCGGTGTCGATATCTTTGGCGACCTGTCCAGCCACCCCCATTCCACCGACAAATTCAGTATTGCCCTCAGAATTGCAAGGTGGCGCGTTTTGGTTCCACGCGCTGCCAGCTTTGCTTTATACTCCGGGACAGGCTTGCCCAGCCTTAAACACCTGTCTCTGGTCATTTCCCAGTTCAGACGATGGCGGCGGTTCTCCATCCCGTCTACCGCTGCCGTTATTCTGTCTGCTGTAATATCCGATAGTTTCCAGCCCCGAAAGTGCAGCATCCAGAAACCGATGATGCTCTTATCGTCGTCCAGGCTTTTCTTATCTTCCTTCTCCCGCAGCCATCGAATGCAGGCGTCGTTAAACGTCCTGTTCGGTGCCTCCCCCAGTTTATCAACACGCCAGGCTTCCATTTTCAGACGATCGTGAAGTTCCTGCGCCTGCCTTTTGTCCGTTGTTTCAAGAGACTGTCTAATTCGCTTTCCGTTTGGCGCGACGAAATCGCAATGCCATGTTTCGCCACGCTGTTTGATTGACATGCTTTATCCTCCTGCACATCAACCGCATTCACCGGCTGATTGTGGATCGGGTTCTTTACTGCTGCAATACAGTCTGTTTTGCAGATCAGGTAAGGGCTTTTTTTCTTGTGAGGATTCTTTCTGGTAGCAGCCAGGCGGCCAGACTTAATCCACTGCGCGACCGTGCCTTTATCCAGTTTCAGGAAAGCGGCAGCCTCATCTCTGGTGAAAACCTCTTCTTCCATAGATGCTCTCCTATGGCCCCAACCGGGGCCGGTTGTCTTAATGGCCGTCTCTTCGCCATGCGAATGGGATAGATTCGGGAACAATCCACAGGTGACGCATGTTTGCTACGTTAATCAGGTCTTTTTGCGCCGGGAAAATCTCTACAGCATCCCGGTCCTGATAGCCGACTGCGTTTTTAATTTCTTGCAACGCATCCCACGTGATGCCGTCTTCCCAGCGGCCACTGGCACCCATGCTGGTGGTATTAATCGACAGTCTGATCACGCCGTCCGCTTCCTTAAATTCCTGCACAAGAAAGTAGGCGTTAACCCATACCTGGCTACGTTTAGGGTCATACATCTTGATGGGCCAGCTTTCTTTCGGTACTGGTTTGAGTGTTCCAATCACGATTTCATCCCCCTGTGTTTGCCGCGCTTTTCTGCGTCAGCCTGGCAGTCCGCACACATCCGGCAGCCGGGAACAGCCCGGCGCCGCGCCTCTTCAATCGCATCACCGCATTCGTCACAGTGAGTCGCTGATACCGCGTTGCGGTCGATACGGTGGGCCTGAATAGCGGCTTGTCGCTGGAGCTCTTCAAGCTCGCAGGCGGCGTCGATAGTGTCTGGTCTCATGCTGCATGCTCCTGTTTAATCCCCAAGCGCTGACAGGCGGTTAGAAAAATTGGCGCTTCTTTCTCAATACCAATAAATGATCGCCCCGTTTCCTGGCAGGCCACTCCCGCGGTACCGCTTCCCATCGTGAAATCAAGCACGACGTCTCCGGCGTTGCTGTAGGTTTCGATGATGTACTTCAACAGCGCCAATGGCTTTTGTGTTGGGTGAAAATTCCCGGTCTGCTTGTCGCTCGAGAAAAACTGAACGTCTCTCGGGTACCGGCTGGTTGAGTCGTACTCAGTCAGGGATAATGCCTTGCCGTAACACTCCGAATTAACCGTCTTGCGCTTAGACGTGCGCCTTGGATGGCCGTGCGTAAACTGTGGGTTATAGGTCGGCTGGCGGCGGTAAAACACCTGGATGTTTTCGTGGGCGCGCAGTGGCTGCTTTTTGGCATTCAGGAAACCAGTAGCGTTTCCTTTCTCCCAAATCCACTCGCTACGCCAGTGCCGTAGGTTGCTGCTGACCAGCACGCTGGTAAACGGCTGTGCGGAAAATAGCACAATGGCCGCCGACGGTTTGGCGATGCGGTACAGTTCACACCACATCACCTGCAGGTCGAGAACAGAGTCCCAGCGGCATTGCGTGGTACCGTAGGGAATATCCGCGCACACCATGTCAACCGATCCGTCCGCTAATGTCGGGAAAATGTCGAAGCAATTAGTGTTATGCACTCTGATCATGCCGCACCGCCTTCATTCTTCTCCGCTTCAATAACAAGCTGGTTCAGTTTGTTGTGCACCCGGGCTACCAAAGCCTGAAATTCCTCTTCCGTCGCCACGGGAATAGGAACAAAACGAATCCCTATTTGCGCCAGGCTATTTGCCATCTCAAGGGACTTTCTCAATTCAACAGGTGATGCTCTGTTCATGCTGCACCGCCTTCAACACGCTGGAACGTAATTACCCACACCCATGGGTTAGCCTGCCAACTCTCTTCGCCGTAGATGGATTTCCATAACACGCCGTAACAGTCCTGCATTGATAAATGGGACCAGTCACTTGGCTCGCCAGGGAACAGCGCAGGAAGAGCAGATGTTGGATAATCGCCAGCAAAACCCTCAGCATCCACGTCTTCATCGCTGATGTTCTGCAACCGCTCCACCCGCACGCCAGTAATCTCCAGCGTGATGCGGCTGGCCCAGCGCGGCATGTGAATAGATGGTGTCCAGCGCTTAACCTTGCACTGAGCACCATCATCAGTGTCAGCGCGATAGACAAGGCGCTCACCGCAATCACCAAACGTCTCGCGCACCCAGATGCGATCGCCGACTTCACCGAACGGGCACGGATACCAGTAGTCGCCGCCGTTATCGTGTTCTCGCCACGGCCAAAGCGTGCCATCATCTTTTTCACCAATATCCATACAGTCGGATTTTACGATCCGCCGCGTCTGCGTTTTCCGTCCGTCGAGAATGGCGCGAACCATCTCAGCGTTAAAAATCATTCCGCGTTCTTTCACGATTCCACTCCATACCGACCATTAAGCCGGCCAATGACACTGTTAAACTTCACCAGACTTATGCCGAATGGCTTCACCTTCTCGTAGTGCTTACGGAGGATCGGAGGGCATACATCGTTCCACTTAGGTTTCGGCTTTTGCTTCAATGCTGCCTTTAGTTCCTCAGTGCAGCGTTTAGCCTGTGCGCGTATCGCGTTTTCCTGCTCTGCTGGCGTCATGCGACCTCCCGCTTAGCCAAAAGCTTCTCGCCGAACTCCAGCAACTCATCGCGGTTCACTGTGGTAAAACGGCAGTGAGTGCGCGGCCACGGATGCCAGATAATCAGCATTGATCCTTTGTTGTTTCCGTCTTTTTTCTTGCCAGTCGAGGGCTGAACAAAAGAAAGCCGACCGCCAGTGATGAACCGCACTTCGCTGGCCGTCTCGATTGCCTGGCTGAACCAACCTACGGAGGTGTCCGCCGGGAGCAACATCACGCAGCCGATCCGGCTCCATTTGTTTTCGTGCGCCACCTTGTCGACAAACGGGCCTATGTCGCTGTACGGCGGGTTCAGCCATACATAGCCCTCTGCGTACCCCATGGCCTGAGGCCACGAGGTGGTAAGGGTGTTTTCTTCTTCCGAAATAAACAGGCGGCACAGGCGGTTTTCTTCGGTGGCCGCGGCGTCCATCTGGAAGATGAATTCCGCGTTCAGTGCCGCAAACAATGCTGGCGGCGTGCGCCAGCTATCGCGCTGCTCTGGCGGGGTGTTGCTGCCGTTGAAATCAGTCATTGGTACGCTCCGGGTCAAACTCAGGCCAGTTATTGCGACGGTGGTTTTCTTCCAGGCGGCGCTGCTGAATGTCTTCGAGTGATCGGCCAGTCATTTCGGCTACGCTTTCATTCGACAGTAATTCGAGCAGCGCCAGTTCCTGCTGAGTCCATGGCTCATCAGAACGGAATGTCATCGTCAAATTCCGGTGTCTGGTTTTGCTGGCGCATTGCCTGTTGCAGGCGCGAATCAGGGACGGCGTTAGGGTCATTCTGAGGCGCGCCCCAGCCACCTGAATTTTGCGTATTAGGAGCACCCCATCCGCCGCGAGACTGGTCATGTGGCTTGCGGTCATCCTTGTCTTTTACAGTGCGCTCCAGCGTGGCGATCGTTTCTGCTGGCGTTTTTTCGAAGTACTCTTTGTAAGTCAGGCGCGATCCAGGCTGGAAAATATGCCGGACCTCAAATTTGTAGCTGTCGCTGCCGTCCTGTTTGGTGGTGAGAACTTTTTGCAGGAAAAAGCCAGCGCGCTTGCCTTCCAGTGCGGGAAGAAACCATTCAGTACCGTTCTGGCCCTGCCGTTGTTGCGGTTGCGCATCCTTTACCTGAGCAGCCCACAGAAGGGCAGAAATCAGCCCCATGCCAAATGTCTGGCTGCCATCACGGCCAAGAAAGTTGATGCGTAAAAAATTGGCTTTTTGTCCGTTAACATCGATGGATAAAACAAGAGCCTGTGACTGCGAGCCGTCTTTACCAAACTCATAAACGGCAGAGAGAATGTCGCCTTCATAGGCACCGGTATCTGTAATACCGGCAGTTGCGCCAGCTTTAAGAGCGGCTTCGGAAGCCTGCTTATTCCATGAAAAAGCTACAGGTTGATTCATCATTTTTTTGCCTCGTTATAAGTCAGAGAATTCGGTTATGGCGGCATCAAATTTCGCCAGGTCGTTATCCATTTCCGTAATGCCATTACCGATCAGATCTGGCGGGCATTTAACGGTGTCGTTGTCATCTCCCTTCAACAGGAACAGATGACGGCCATCGCGCTTGATAATTCGAAGCACAATCGGGAAGTAACCTTCCGGGGTAAGTTTTTCGTTCAGCATCTTGCCGACGGTTTTCATGCGCACTTTCCCTTCGCTGTCTTCGGTATGAGCGAGGAAATAAACACGGAAGTCGTCAGGCAACTGGGTGGCGGCCTCAATGATTCGCCAGGCATGCTCGGCCATTTCAGTAAATTTGGTGTATCCGGTCTCATATGCCCGGTTCATGTTTTCGTGCTGCATGACCGCCTGAAAATCGTCGATGATGAGCATCCGACGTCCGCTGTTTGCCATGTTTTGAATAACGTTAAACAGGTGACGGCCGTCGCGAATATCAATGACGTTCCCACGCTGGATAGAGTTATCCGGCAGTCTTTTCCCATGCAATTTCCAGCCGCCATTGTTTTTAAATGGCAGTGCCTTACGAATGCAGCGGGCAAGAATGGCGTTTTCCGGGTTTACGTTGCGCAGGCTGTATGTCTTACCGAAACCGGAATCAGCAAGGATCAGAGTCATCATCGCCATACATCACCCCTCAATCAGCCAGTGATCGACCGTGAAGCGCATGTCTTCATCAAGCTCTGTCCCGCTCATCCAGCGCAGATACCCTTTATCAATGCGCGCCACTTCTTCGAAGGTTTTCCCCTTGTATTTACCGAAGCGCATCATGTGCAGCAGGGATGGTGAGTTAGAGATTTCCCGCATTTCTCCGATACTCCATTGCGCTTCCCGTCCCATGTACATCAGCAGTTCAGCCGTGACATAGCAGTCATACAGCGCGCGGTGCGCATACAGACCTTCCGGCACTTCCGGTTTCAGGCCGAGGCGATAGCGCAGGTACTGGTTGCCGTGCGACTCAAATTCCGGATACAGCTTGCGCGCCAGCTTTAACGTGCAAATCCAGGGGGCAGTGACCTGTGGCAGCTTGCCTTTGTCAAATGCCGCGTTGTGGGCCACATAGGCATCAGCGCCCAGGTACTTCCCGATCACATCAGAGATAAGCGGAGCATCGGAAACCATATCCTCGGTGATGTGGTGAATAGCCATCGCCGAGAAGCCGATAGGCTCAGCAGGGCGAACCAGATCGCTCATCGGGTTGCAGATAACGCCTTTGACGATATCCACGCTGGCAATCTCCACCACGCCGCCCTCAAAGCTGGTTGTTTCGGTATCAATTACACGCAACATTGTTGAACTCTCCTGTAATTGCGTCGTTTACTGCGTCAAATTCAGCGAGCTGGTTAGCGACTCGCTCCAGGTCTTCGGGTTGCAGTCTGTACGCCAGACAAAGCATGGCGATCAGCATCATTCCTTCGAGACGCTTTACCATCTGCGTTTCCTCGTTCGTGTTGCCTGTGCCGGGTGCAACAGGAAAAAACGCTCAGCACAGCCTTTGTCGTGGCAGAAATGACCTGTACGGCTTGCCATGGCGGTATGAATGGTGCGGACGTCGCAGTCATCCGGATGACGAAGCTGGCCGCACTTGTCGCACATCACTGAGTTGAGATGTTCCGTAGCCGAAGCCAGGAAAATGCTTTCTGCATGACTTCCGGCCACGCCGCGCGAATCGACGTACTCGATAATGTCTTCCGTGCGACCATCGCTGTAAGTGAACGGGCCGCGACCAGTAAGCTTTACGATCTGCGAACCGAGTTTGAGACGAGAACCGACAGGAAGTGCTGCCAGTCGTTCAGAGGAAATACGCGGTAATGGATTCATAATTAACACTCCATAAGGCTGAGAGAATCCCGGCACCATGGCGGCTGCCTGTGTCGATTAATTTGGTTTTGCCCGTCAGGGCTTATTCGAGCTTTTCACCGCAGAGTGGGCAAAAAGTCATTTTCAGACTGGCTTCGAGACGGTTCTTGTTTTTAGCCATTTCGCCGTTTTTCTTTTTGGCGCGGTAAGCGAGGCGGTATTTCAGCATCACATGCATTTTGCTATCACCAAGAGAATACACAGTGTTTTCCCAGCCGGTATCAAGCATGCTTTCGCTTACTTCGGCACCGTCAGGTACCTTAACAAGCAGGTGTTGTTTCAATTTTTCTGCTGCGGTTTCGATGCAATTACACATTTCCATCACCCTAAAATGAGGCCGGATACCCGGCAGGTTTTTCATCAGCCCGGACAATGCGCTCAACCGGGAAACACTCGCCAGCTACTTGCTGTTCAACTGCGGCGGCTTCGCATTGCTGCAGGTTGTCGTAAACACCGACTACAACATCCTGAAAGTCACCGTTGGTCAGGCCGACAGTCAGTACCAGGGCAAATAACGTGTTCATGGCTGCGCTCCTGTTGCCTGGCGGTATTCTTCAACCGCTTTGGTCCACATCAGCTCATCACCGAGAAAACGGGCGATGACGATTTTGTTTTGAGCAGCGCGGACTTTGTTGAGGTCCACAATGCTTTTCTCGATAACATGGCCCAGGCCAGCTATGACCATCTGGTCACGGTTCAGGACAACGCTTTCGCGCGGGCTGCCAACCAGCGTCAGGCGCCAGAGGGTGCCATTGGCCATCGGGGTAACTTTGTACTGATGGTTGTTATGCGTAATTTCCATCTCATCCTCTGCCGTTGTCGCCCGGCTGGCGGAGTTAAAACTATCTGCGCTGATGGTGGGCCTCGCTGGCGGCGCCAGGCGCTTGTCTTCTGGTTGTCTCGGTGGACTGCAATTCACCGCCGCGAAGCCCGCTGTTTGGATGAGTTAAGTTTACAGATAAAACTGTATTCTCGTCAACAGACAAAACTGTATTATTTCCGTTTTAATACATATCTATCTGTAAAATTGAGGAATTTATTTTTGATGGGCGTAAAAAAACCGACTTGCGTCGGCTTGTGGTGGGGGATGAAAACGGTTAGCGTTTTCGACGATAAATTCTGTGCTCTATCATGACGCCAATTATCTGCACGGGCTGCGTATCACAGTTTATTACCGGGTAATCATCGTTTAAGGGAACCAACTCGAAATGCTGAATGCCTTTCATATCGGTATATGTGGGCCTGTATTTTTTGAATGTAGCTTCTTGCCCACCATTTTTGGCAACCACAAATTCACCTGGCGCTGGTTCCAGTTCCGGATCAATAATAATCACATCTCCGGCCTTGAAGTCAGGCTCCATTGAGTCGCCTTCAATTCGCAATGCGAAGCTGTGCTCCGAAAGGTCCAGGTCCGTAAGTATGTATTCGAAATCACCGTCAAATGCTTCGATAGGTTTTTTCTCCGCCAGGGCGCCAGCCTGAACATAGCTGATAAGTGGTACACGTCGGGAATTTACCTCACTCGTCGACATGAACGCGCCGCCATTCATCAACCATGATGGATCACAATTTAACGCCTTGCCAATGCCTACAATGTTTCGTGGTTTCAGCGTCTTACCGTCTTCAATACTTTGCCATGATTGTTGGCGTATACCAGCTTTTTCAGCGGCTTCTGTTTGGGTAAGCCCCATCTCAATTCTTTTTTGCTTTACGCGATCTGCAAGGCTCATAGCACTCCCCTTTTAATCCTCCCTGATAGTCACAGTTAAAACTGTATTTGACAAACAGAAATAACTGTTGTTGAATACAGATAAAACTGTGGAGGGCATATGGAAACAATTTCTCAACGCCTCAAGAAAAAACGCGAAGAGATGAATCTGTCACAAGACCAACTGGCAAAGCTTGCCGGTATGCGGCAGCAGTCTATTCAGGCTATCGAATCTGGCTCTACGAAGCGCCCACGCTACCTGGTTGAGCTGGCTCGCGCGCTTAAGTGCAAGCCGGAATGGCTTCTTTTCGGAGATGACCAGAGCAAATCAACTGCCGCCTGACCGGCGGCCCAACACCAAGAGGAAGTATCACAAATGGACACCTTAACGACACGCAACAAATTGGAGGCCCGGAGGATAGAGAGCTGGCTCAACGGCCAGATGGTTGAACTGGGCATTACGTCACTGGCAAAGCTGGCCGGAGTGAACAAGTCAACGGTAAGCCGCTGGCGGGAAAACCTGGTGCCGAACATGTCTCTGCTGCTGGCCATTCTGCTGGCGAACCGGGAAGCCGGGAAAGGTGACATGGAGGCTTGAATGTCTGTTCTGAAAGGTGAAAGCCGGACTGCGCGAACAGTACCGGCCTTCGATGCGAATTAACTGGATCAATTCACAGGAGTAATTATGCCTAAAGCCAATCGTTTTTACCAGGCTCAAAACCATAAAAACGTCACTCGTGAGCGATTCATCCGTTCGGTTAATCCGGAGGTGGCCGAGAAGATGCGCGCCATCCTCGAAGAACTGAAACGCAAGGAGAGTGACCGTGGATAACCTCGCAAAAGTAATACCATTCAGACCGTCTGTATCGGTCGTGGAGCGTCAGGTGGCAGATATTGATGATGGGTATACCCGCATCGCTAACGAGCTGCTGGAAGCGGTTATGGCTGCCGATTTAACGGCGCGCCAGCTTAAAGTCGTTCTGGCGATCATTCGAAAAACCTACGGGTTCGGAAAAAAGTTTGACCGCATCACTAATACCCAGATTGAAGCGATGACCGGAATTCATCACACGCATGTTTGCAAGGCTAAAAACGAGATGATTTCTATGAACATCATCATCAGAAGTGGCCTGTCAATTGGTGTGAACAAGTGCATTTCTGACTGGAATTTCAGCATTAGCCAATATGGCAAATCATTAGCCAAAACAGCTAAAGAAACATTAGCTAACTCAGCTAATACCCATAAGCCAATTCAGCTAAACACAAAAGAAACTATTCAAAAGAAAGAAAGAAAAGATCCCCCTAAATCCCCCAAGGGGGAATGTGGCGGGCTGGAAGAAAAACAGGTCTCACAGAAAAAAACGGGTATCGACTACCAGGCTGTGATGGCTGCATACAACACCACCCTGGGAGACCGACTTCCGAAGGCAGAATCCCTTAACGAAAAACGCCGTCGCGGTATCAAGCGTCTGATGTCCGAACTTAAAGAGCCCACAGTTGAAGCTGTAGAAAACTATTTTTCAGCTTTTTCCCGTGCTGCAAAGCCGTTTTATTTCGGTGAAAACGACTCGGGTTGGCGCGCAAGCTTCGATTACCTGTTGCGTTCTGACACGCTGATCAAAACTCGGGAGGGGTCATTGTGAGCGCAGAGATCCTGACCATACCGCACAACCTGGAAGCTGAGCAAAGTGTTATCGGTGGCCTGCTGCTGGACGACGACAACAGCGAAAGAACCCAAAAAGTCCTGTCCATCCTGAAACCAGAGTCATTTTACATCCGCGCCCACCAGGTGCTGTTTGCCGAAATGCGCCAGATGTACCGGGACAACAAACCGGTAGACGGTCTGACACTGTTCGACGCACTGGAGAGCAAAGGAATTACAGAGCAGGTCGGCGGCTTTGCGTACCTGGCTGAAATATCCAAAAACACGCCCAGCGCCGCCAACATCGTCGCCTACGCCATGTCTGTGCGTGAAGCCGCTATGGAACGTTTCGCTATACAGCGTCTCTCGGAGGCAGTGGAAATGCTGTATTCCCGCAACGGCATGACGGCTGCGCAGAAATACGAAGCTATCCAGGCGATATCTTCGCAACTGACAGACCATGCCCGCAACGGTTCACGTCGCGGCGCCCGCCCTCTGATGGACGTCATGGAAGACTGGCTGGACGAACTGGAGGGGCGCTTTGACCCTAACAGCCGATCCCGTGGGCTTTCTACCGGGATCCCCTCACTTGATGCACTGTTGCAGCCAAAAGGGCTTGTACGCGGATCCCTGCTGGTTATTGGTGCTCGCCCGAAGATGGGGAAAACCACGTTTTACAGCCAACTGGCCATCAACTGCGCGCTGCATGAAAACCTGCCGGCCGTCATGTTCAGTCTGGAAATGCCGGACAAGCAAATCTTCGAACGCATGGTAGGGCAGTTGTCAGGCGTTAACACCGACATTTTCTACCGTGGCGCCGACGATGAGTCCGAGTTTTCCCACGCCAACGCCCGGGCATTGCAGATGGCTGAAAGCGGAAATTTCTTTATCGATGACACGCCTGGCATCTCGTTCCAGCACATCCAGTCAGAAGCCCGGCGCATTAAGCGCGAAAAGGGCCGCGTCGGAATGGTACTGGTCGATTACCTGACGCTTATGACCGCTGAAAAAGCCGATCGTAACGACCTGGCCTACGGGCTGATCACCAAGGGGCTTAAGAACCTGGCTAAAGAGTTGGATTGCGTCGTTGTCCTGTTGACGCAGTTAAACCGCGATCTGGAAAAACGCACCAACAAACGCCCGCTGCCGAGCGACTCCCGCGACACAGGACAAATCGAACAGGACTGCGATTACTGGATCGGTATTTACCGCGGCGGCGCCTATGACGAAACCGCTAACCAGAGCGAAACGGAGTTGCTGTTACGCCTTAACCGGCACGGGCAAAGCGGCGTTATTCACTGCGAACAACGCAACGGTTCAATCTACGACTGCGACCAGGAGACGGCGCGCCGCCGCACCCAGGAACGCGAAGAAAAACCGAATAAACGAGGTGGCTTCTGATGAAACAGGTAACGATGGAAAGCGTAAAGCAGCGCATCAATGAACTGACTTCCACAGGCATTGTGTCGCTGCGTGGTGATTTTGAGCTTGCCTGCCTGCGCGAGCTGGTAGCAGTGACTGAGCAGCGCGACGCATTGGTGGCTGAGAATGCAAATATATTGGCGCCGATGCATGAACAATCTGGATGCTTTAACGCAGCCATTGCCGAAGGATTCCATGAAGCAGTAATGCAGTCTGGTATTGAGAATCTGATAGATGTTTATCAGCGTCGCTTACAGCCAGCAATCCAATGCATTCCGCCAACCCCCACTACCGACGCCGCAATCGCAGCGCTGAGAGCGGAAGGGGTGGCGATGTTCGCAGCGGAAATGTCGGCTGAGCATAAAAAATTACAGTCTGGAGGTTATTTCGACAGGCAGGTTTTGATTTACGCGAAAGTGTCAGACATGGCGGAATCATTCGCCCGCCAGCTTCGCGAGAGCAAAGGGGAGGTGCAATCGTGAGCGACGAACTGAAAGTTATTGCAGTGGTTCAGATTAACAACGATGAAGCTTTGGTGTTAAACCGACCACTCAATTTTATCTACGAAGAGATTGGAAGAGATTTAATCGGCATCGATGGTCCATTTAAACGACCGCTGCTGTATTCGCCAGCAGGTGGATATTTCAAGGCATTTGCCGGTAGTGAGATGACACTAAATATGCGGGATGGAAGCCAAAGAAAAGTTAAAGACCACTGGTGGTCAGGATGCCTACCTGACCATATAAGCGTAACCGCCAATGACTTAGCATCCCTAAAAAACTGCTACGTATTTTTCGGTGGCATGGCAATTACGGCAGAGGATTTTCAGGCGCTACGTGATTCCTATACCGGATGCGTTTACCCCTACTGGGATTACGAAAAGCTGATCAAGTACGACGACATGCGGAAGGACTTATATCGCAGACTTTTTCACGAAGAAAGGCGAGTGAGGTCTCTGGTTCGTGAAGTAAAGAGATTAGCGAAATCCGGCGCAGACGAGAGCAAAGGAGCGCAGTCATGAGGGACAGAATTAGCTATCGCGATAATCACCTCCTGAGCATTCAAGTTGATGAAATAGCGTCAGCAGCACCAACTTTTTCAACAAAAAATGCAGCTATCAAAGCTGGATCAGAGTTTGGATGGAGAGCAGCAGTACGCATTGAACGCCGATTCGAAACTGTGTGGATGGTTGGGAAGAAAGAATTTCAGGATGATAACTCTGCAGGTCTTCAATTTGATGCATATCGTTTTCCGCTACTGAAATGGGTAAAAGAAAATGGCGTTGAGAAATGTCCGGTTCTTTCAGTTCGTAGATATAAGCAGGAGCTCAGAAATGACCATTAACAGCGAACAGATTCAGGCACTCAGAGCGGCGGCTGAATCGTGCGATAAGCAAGAGCCATTATCACTTGTCGTATATCACGGAAAAATGTGCCTGAGAAATAAGGGCGGCATTGTGTTTACCGTTCTTCGCGATATTTGTTTTCCTGAGTATTCAGCAGAAAACGAGAATTACGCGCGACTTGCGGAATTATGTACGCCTGATTTTATCCTCTCCCTGCTGGCAGATCGTGACGCTGATAAGGCGCTGATTGCGGAGCAGCGCGAGCACATTAGCAGTCTTGAGGAAGGTGTGAGTATGTTGCTTGCGCAATATGACCAACTGGGAGCGGCTATTGGCTGGACAACTGAAAAGGCACTCGCGGGCGAAGGCAATCAAGAACAGTACGCAGAGTCCATGGTTAAGCGCATCGCTGAACTAGAGGCCCGCACACTCACCGTTAAGTTGCCTACCAAACACAACAACTCAGGATTTGTCACTGACGGCATTTGGAACAAGGCGATCGATGAATGCTACCTGGCGTTCATTGAAGCCTGCGCCGCCGCTGGCATCACTTTAGGCGTGGGGGAGTGAAAGATGGCTACTAATGAGATTTTGACCGTAACGCACATAGGGCGTGCTGATGGTGATTACGGTTGCTATTGCCCACACTGTGGGAAGCCAATGTTTTTCAGTGAAGATGACCTAGACGATATTAGGGGATCGCAGTACCAGCATACCCGCGTAATAAACCTCAGAACAGGCGAACGTTGTGATGGATGGCTTGAGGTTTCCACTGATGCTGGCTATTCGCGGATTCTTTTCGATCAAGGTGAGGATTAGGCCATGACAGCACAATTACCGAGCAGAGAGCGCCTGGAAGAAAGAATCAGAGCTGAAATTGAACTGTTAGAAATATCGTTAAAAAATGGTGGTAGTGACAGCCCTCATAACGATGAGGAGTTACTCGAAGTATTCCGCTTAGCGCTGGCGGCGCATGAGCAAGAGCCGGTGGGATATCTTCGTCAAGGGGAAAACGAATCTAAGGGTTACGCGAATATAGTTAATCGAGCCATGCCGGAAGTCGGTTATACCATTCCTTGCTACACCCACCCCGCGCCAGTCCCTGCGGTGGCAATGCCCGCTGACCTGCATCCAGATACGAAAAAATTGGTTGCCGATTTCAGCGCTGCGCTCGCAGAGAAGCTGTATAAAGCACAACTGAAATATGGCTACTCAGATAACTGGAAGCGTGGCGATTGGTCGGAACAATGCCTGCAACACTTTCATCAGCACATTGGCAAAGGTGACCCTCGTGACGTTGCGGCTTACTGCGCGTTCATGTGGCATCACGGATGGAAAACTGAGTCTCAAGCGCCAGTCCCTGCGGTGCCGGATGAGGTGCTCTCTCGGCTTGAACATGAAGCTAACCACATTACGGAGTGGCATCACATGGATGAACATTCGTGCAAGGTAAACCGTCGTGACCTATTGACGCTGGTTAACGCCTGCCGCGCCGCCATGCTCAACGGGGGTAAATCATGAAAGACGAAACGTTGTTGCCGGATGATTTCGACTTTGACAGATTCAACGATGTCGTGTGGCTGGAAGTCATAGCAAGTAATCCGCGCATGCATTCAATCACCGCATCGACCATCGCTATGGTGGCACTGGAGCTTAACAGGCGTCTTGGTGCCGCCCTCCAGTCCGGTAATTCAGCGCAACCTGTAACGGTGCCTGCCGGGTATGTGCTGGTCCCGGTTGAGCCGACGCCGGAAATGATAGAAGCGTACAGGAATGCGCTTTATTCAGGTGAGCCAATTGTATCGAGCACAGAGTTGTATAAAGCAATGCTCGCCGCAGCGCCAAAAGCACCTGATGGCTGGATTCCGGTAAGCGAGCGGATGCCTATGCAGCCCCTGGAATTCGATGCTATGGGAACTCTGCGATTTAAAGAAAACGCCATTGTCAGAAAAATGCTGGATTACTCAAGGGAGCATGGTTACGGGCTAAATGAGATGGCTTTGGAAGACTTTACTCCAGATGACCGCATGCAGCTTATGCAACTTATCGGATACAGCCTGAGTGGTTACGGTGAATTATCTTTTGTATCTGATGAGTCTTATAACAGAGCGGAAGCCGCAGCGCCGAAGGTGAAGCCATGAGCCACATCCGACATATCATCAAATACGACTGGAAGGACGGCGTAAAGCTACCACGCTGCGAGATTCAGTTGTGGTGCGGCCACAAACCCGGTTACGGCGAATGGCTGTTCCAGGATGCACAGCACGCGCTACTCAGTATCGAGCAAGGTTCTTTGCAGGTTCCGTGCAAGAAGTGCCTGGCAGCAATCATCAAAACGGCGAAGGGGGTGTGAGGTGATTCAGCATGCATTCTACAATGGCGGTTTCTGGATCCGTATTTTCGGTTACGGAATGTCTGTCATAAATCGTGATAAATTTCCCGCCCCGTTTTCCGTACGCAATGGCTACATTAAAGAGCTTCGCGTCGGAAAATACGGAATCAAGATGCTCAGCAGAGATAAACGCGATGCCTAGCAAACTCAAACAGCGCCGTATGCGCCGACTCCGTGACGATGTAGCCTGGTGGATGGCAGAAGCGCGGGAATGGAAACAGATTGCGCTGGAGCATGCCGATAAGCTGGCAGAGATGCAGCGACAAATGGCCGGACACCAGAAACAATAATCCCCAATTCAAGCCCCTCTCACAGGGGCTTTTTTTATGCTTCTCGCTTCGTTGATTTCCCGTCACGGTCCGTCCATAATATCCATAACGGCCTGAGAAACCGTTAACTATCTGCGCGCATTTTAGGGGACTTTGATGCGCGAACAATTTGAGAATACCTTCCTGCCGTCAACGTCATCAGATGTTGAGGGTTTTCTGCATTTTGCGTTTAACCTCTGCGGAGGTGAAGCGTGAGCCAGCAATTCCACCTTGTAAGCGAAAGCGTTAAACAAAGCGCCATAAACTACATTCGCAGCCTCCCTGTTGACTATAAGCGCCCCTTGGTGCTGGACATTAAAGAGCCATCACGCACGCTGGGGCAAAACAGGAAAATGTGGCCCCTACTGAAAGACCTGTCAGATCAGGTTATCTGGTACGGCAACCGGTACGACTCAGACGACTGGAAAGACCTCATCACCGCGCTGGTGGCGAAGACCAAAAAACAAGAGCAACGCATGGCTCCCGGCCTTGATGGTGGCGTTGTGATGTTTGGTCAGCGTACCAGCAAGATGACCGTCCGCGAGATGGTGGAAGTCATCGAGGCTATCTACTGGTTCGGCACGCAGCAGGGCGTGAAGTTTAGCGAAAAGTCCCGCCTCGAAATCGAATGGGCCAAACGCTGGGGAGAATCCCATGCATAGCCCACTCGCAAAAATCATTGAGCGATCTATCTTCCGCATTCCTGCGCGCCTGAAACGCAAGGCGGCACTTTTACCTTCCGAAATACCCACCCTTAAAGGTTACACAGCTCGCCTTGTCGATCAGAAATGGCTGCGTCTGGCAGCGAGGAGGCATCATGCGTAAGCCACCCCGTCGAAAATGCAGAGTATGCTCAGCCTGGTTTATTCCTGCTTACGACAATATCCGCTGGTGCTGCCCGGAACATGGGGCGGGATATGCGCTTCATGAGCTTGAAAAGAAAAAAGAGAGACAGCGCAAAGCGAATATCAAAAAGGAGCGTGCTGAATGGCGTGAGCGTAAGTCCGCAGTAAAACCACTCAGCCATTGGGTCAACATGACGCAGCGCGCCTACAACGACTGGCGCCGAGAATATCTCTTGTCGCTCGGCTATGGCTGTATGTCTTGTGGAACGAAAACCGCTCCAGTCTGGCACGCCGGACACTACCGGACAACAGCAACAGCCTCGCAACTCCGCTTCGACGACAATAACGTTTGGCTCCAGTGCCCATCATGTAACGTCCATAAATCAGGGAACATCGAGGCATACCGCGCTGCCCTGGTAGAAGAAATAGGCGAAGAAGGCGTGCAAAAGCTGGAGTGCAACAACGAATCACACCGTTACACCAGGGAAGAACTGGATGCGATACGCGCACAATCCAGGGCGAAACTCCGCGACCTGAAAAAGCAGGAGGCCGCATGATTTACGACCTCAAATTGCCGCATTGGGCAACGCTATTGAGCTGCCCGTTTTGTGGTGGGGGAGCGGAGCTGGTTTCTGATGGTGAAGGCGTTTATGCCGGATGCGCCAACAACGAATGCCTGATTAAGCCTATCACTGACACCTACCAGACAAAGCGTGATGCAATCCGATCCTGGAACCGGAGGCCATCTTGAAACCTGAATACATCCAGTACCAGGCCGAAAGCGTAGCGCGGGCGAAGCTGCCCGCCGTAAAGCGCCACAGCAAGCCAGTTAAAACCACTCAGCAAAAACAACCATCAGAGGCCGCCGCATGAACGAACAATACCTGCAATACGTCCGGGAAGAAATCGCGCTGGCCACTGCTGACTTTAGCGGTCGCACGAAGGGGCAATTAGTCGCGCTGGTGGAACAACTCCAGTTCACCCACGAACGGTATCCGCGAAAACGACAGTTCATTGTTGATGAGGTGACGGGAAAGAAAATCATGCTGCGTAATCCACCGGTACCGGGCAAGCAGTCGCACGCGAAAGGCACATCTATCCCCCAGGTAATTCCGGTGGAGTTTTCAACCGCAAGCTGGCGCCGTGCTATAGCGAAGCTGGAAGACGCCGAAAGTGCCTGGGTGAAATGGAACTATCTGCATGACACAGATTTCAGCCTGCAAACCGTAATCGTTCAGCATGGCTGGCAGCTATTCAGCGAGACGATTAAAGGCAGGCGCATAGCCGGGAAGACAAAAGAGAAGCTTAAGGCGCTTATCTGGCTGGCGGCGCAGGACGTCAAAGAGCAACTTTCAGGGAGAGAAACCTACCTGAATGAAGAACTGGCGGGATTTGTTGGCGTCGCTCCTGACAACTGGACACACAACTATCGCGACTACTGGCGCGCCATGCGCGGTGTATTTCTGTCTCTCGACAGGCACTCTTTGATTTCGATAGTCCGATCACGTTCTCAACAAAAATCAGCTTTTTCGCAGCAGGGTATTGCAAAAGTCAATTAAATAAGCCATATTTGAGTCTACTTTGGTATGCTGCCTTAATTGTAGATGGCGGCAAAGAACATAAAGCCTCGCATCCCGCGGGGCTTTTTATTTGCCTGTAGCTAAGTGGTAAAGCACCCAACTCATAATTGGATGATCGCTGGTTCGAATCCAGCCGGGCGAACCAAACCCAACCAGCGGGTACCTTCGGCATAATCGCCGGTTTTGCTCGACCCATATTGCCCGCCATGCAGCGGGCTTTTCTATTTTCAGGCCCCGGACAATCAACCCTCATCGTCTCGTTGTTAATTGCAGTCCGAGGGCCTGAACCTATTACGCACAGCACCCCGACTAATCGGAGGTGACGAGATGATCAAAACCATGCCTGATAAAATCTTTTCGGCGGCCACGTACTGCACGTCAGGCGGCTTGATTTGTACAGGCCTTGCGCGGGCCTATGACTGGTTTCACGGTCTGGACTGGAATTTTATTGCGCTGATAAGCGGGATCATCATTGGTGCCGCCACGTACTTCACCAATCTGTATTTCAAACGCCGCTGGACGAAAGCCTATGAGAAAGCGCTTTCTGCCGGGAAACTCGTATCGCCACCGCAGGATGATTAACCATGGCCTCAAAAACAAAACTCAGCGCCGCTGTGTTGGGGCTTGTTCTTGCTGGCGCTTCTGCCCCCACCATTCTGGATCAGTTCCTGAATGAGAAAGAGGGTAATAGCCTGACGGCTTACCGTGATGGTTCCGGGATCTGGACAATTTGCCGTGGCGCCACGCTGGTGGACGGTAAGCCAGTTCGCCAGGGTATGAAACTGACGCAGGAAAAATGCGATCAGGTCAATGCAAAAGAACGCGATGCGGCGCTGGCGTGGGTGGATAAAAACATTCATGTGAAGCTGACCGAACCGCAGAAGGCCGGGATTGCTTCGTTTTGCCCGTATAACATTGGTCCTGGCAAATGCTTCCCATCAACGTTCTACCAACGCATCAATGCTGGTGACCGTAAAGGTGCTTGTGAGGCTATTCGCTGGTGGATTAAAGACGGCGGCAAAGATTGCCGGGTACGTTCCAACAACTGCTATGGGCAGATTGAACGTCGGGATCAGGAAAGCGCGCTTGCGTGCTGGGGGATAGACCAGTGAGCGCCGAAGCGCGCGCCAGCATCATCGTATTCCTGATCCTGCTGGTGGCCGGGCTTGGCCTGTTCTTTGGTTTCCGTTATGCGAGTAACAGTAGCCGCGCTGATACCGCTGATGCCAATGTCCTGCTACAGGCTAAAGTCATTCAACAGCAGGCAACAGAAAGTCAGGCATTCAGCGCGATCGCGTCTGGTACGGTGGATGCTAATGCTGCCGTGGACGCCAGAGCAGAAACAACCGTCATCGAATACCGCGAGATACTCCGCCGTGAAAAAACGTGTGATTACCCTGTGCCTGCTTACGTTGCTGACGGGCTGCTCAACTACACGAACAGTCTACGTGCCGGGGCAATGCACACCGCTACCGCCGGAACTGACAAAGCCGGTAGTAGCGCCACTCCCTCCAGCCAATTGACGTACTGCCAGGCTGTTCTCTGGATAGAACCTCTGCTGGCTGCGATAGAGAAAGCAAACAACCAACTGGCCGCCATCAGGCAGGCCGAGCAACTCAGGCAAGGGAAAACGAAATGACGTTATTCGAAACATTACTGCTGTACTTCTCCGCTGCGACCAGTGCATTCCTGCTCATCGCTGGTGGCTGGGTCAAAATCCGTGACTGGTTCAAAGCTCACGCCGAAGCGAAAGCGCAGGAAGCCGCAGCGGCGGCAAAGGCCGAAGCCGATAAGGTTGAGGCGCTGGTGCAGGTCAGGCTGAAACAACTCCAGGCAGAAGCCGATTCAGCGCCTGACGCCACAGCAACGAGCACATCCGGCCCGGTGGTGGGATAACAAATCATCACAGCCTCGCAATCGCGGGGCTTTTTATTGCGCTTCGCATGCGCATTCCGAAGAGAGACTTTCAGTAGTGAGCCTGGGCGAGTCGTTCGCTCTTGGCGGCTTTGCCATGCGACAGGCTCACACCTAAAAGGTAACCAATATGAAATTAATTAAATGCTGGCATGTGAAACTTTACCGCAACCTCAGCACAAGCATTTTTTCAGAGCCGATGGAAAAACTTATCCTTGAAGGATATTCAAGTGATATTCCTGTTCTGGAATATAAAGAAACCAGCCTGCTTAAGTTGTTTACCAAACCCAATGAACTGGAAGTAAAAACGATTCGCACATGTGCCATCGACAGCATGGTGTGTACGCCGGTTTATGAAGAAGATGAGCCTCTTGAAACCGAAATCGACAGTAACAAGCACGTGCTTAAAAGCAATTACTTTATGATTGAGATCCAGGTTCCTACAGCGGGAGACCTGAACAAAATCTTTGCCGAGGTTTGCAGAAGCGTTTCTTCTCTCACCCCGTCTCACAATACTTTCCATGTGGTTTTTGAAGAGACGTTGAAGCGGGTTCGTGATTCAGTTTCAGCATCAATAACAACTCACCCTGAGATTTTTCATATCACTCATGCAATGAGTGGCAAGCGGATCACGCCCGTAGAAAAATCTGAATAGGCATTACAGGAGCCCTTCACCGAGGGGCTTCGATAATGTCAATCGCAGGTGATTCAACATGGCAAAACCGGACTGGGGAGCACTGCAAGACCAGTTCCTCGCCGAGCATTATAAATCCGGTATTTCCCCCAAAGACTGGTGTGAAGCGCAGGGACTGAATTACGCCACTGCTAAGCGCTATATCAAAGTTACGAATTACGGTGCGAATTCGCAAAAAAGCAGTGCGAAAAAAAGTGCGAATTCGCAGAAGGGGAAATACAAGGCCAGTAAAACCGGGAAGGGTGAAAAGAATCCCCGTGACGCGGGCAGCACTGAAATTTCTCCACAAACGAAACCTATTCGCGGATCGCGCCACGCGCCGCCAATAAAACCCTTTCAGCCCGGCAATCAGCACGCGCTCAAACACGGCGGCTACGGTCGTCGGATGCTGCTCTCTGACGCAATCACCGAAGACGCCCAGATGCTCACGCTCGACGATGAGCTTTTCTGGCTGCGCGCGGCGAACCTGACGGCGGCTGAGAGTATCGGGCGCTGGAAGGAAGAGGCTGAGGGCATGACCACCCAAGAGGCAAAGGATTTACACATCCTCATATCTTCCGCCGAGAAAGCCATGCACCGCAACACGGCCCGCATCGAGTCCCTGGAATACACCAAGGGCAATATCGTCAAGATGCAGATTGAGGCGGCGTATCGCGAGGCGGCAACTGAAAAAGTTGAGCTTGAGATAGGCGTGATGAAAGACGGGGATCGGGATAACGCGATCGTCGTGCATAACGCACTGCCAATACCGGGAAGATAACCATGGCTGACATTTACCTGCCTACGCTGCACGACGGGCAGTTAAAGGTCTGGTCTGACTCCTGGAATGACCAGTTGCACGCGGTCCGCTGTGGTCGCCGCTGGGGTAAAACTTTCATGCTGTCCAGCGCTGCGGTAACGTATGCCACCGCGCAGTTTAAACGCCCGGGTATGGATATCTCGCTTGGTGGCCGCGTCGGCATCTTCACTGCTGAATACCGTCAGTACCAGGAGATTTACGACAAGCTCGAAGAAATCCTGTTGCCGCTGAAAAAGAGCTTTAGCCGACAGGAAAAGCGTCTGCTGCTGAAAAACGGCGGCAAGATTGATTTCTGGGTCACCAACGACAACAAACTGGCAGGGCGTGGCCGTGAATACGAAATCATCCTTATCGATGAGGCCGCTTTCACCAAATCACCGGAGATGCTGAAGGAGATATGGCCCAAGTCGATTAAGCCAACTCTGCTGACAACGAAAGGCCGGGCTTACGTCTTTTCGACACCCGACGGCGTGGACGAGGAGAACTTTTTCTACGCCATCTGCAACAACAAGTCGCTGGGTTTTATTGAGCACCACGCGCCGACGTCATCCAACCCGTTCGTACCGCCGGAAGAGCTTGAGCGCGAAAGGCAGAATAACGATCCGCGCGTGTTCCGTCAGGAGTTTCTTGCCGAGTTCGTCGACTGGTCCGCGGCATCACTTTTCGACGTCCGCAAATGGTTTGAGGGTGAGAATCAGGATCAGCCTGTCGATTACCCTGAAATGTGCCAGGCCGTCTTTGCTGTCATGGATACCGCCGTCAAAGGTGGTTCAGAACATGATGGTACGGCGGTGGTGTATTACGCCGTCGACACCCGGCCCGGCATTCAGCGCCTCACCATTCTGGACTGGGACGTCGTGCAGATTGACGGCGCGCTGCTGGAAACGTGGATGCCGTCGGTATTTGACCGCCTCAACGAGCTTTCCGGCCAGTGCGTTGCCATCAACGGCAGCCTGGGCGTGTTCATCGAGGACGCCAGCATGGGCAGCATCCTCCTGCAGAAAGGTGAAAGCCTGGGATGGCCGGTCAACAAAATTGAGTCCGCCCTGACCAGCAAAGGAAAGGACGAGCGCGCCATTATGGCCTCCGGTTATCACTACCGCGGGCTGGCGAAAATTTCCCGACACGCCTACGAGAAGACAGCCGTCTTTAAGGGCGAGACAGCAAACCATCTGCACAAGCAGGTTTCCCGATTCCACCTTGCCGACAAGAAAGCGCATAAGCGCGCCGACGACCTGCTCGATGATTACACCTACGGGCTGATCATCGCCTTCGGCAGCGGCGACGCAATCTGACGAGAGAACCAATGAACGAAGACGATTTCGAAATCGGCAGCTGCTCTCACTCAGAGTTGATGGCATTGCTGGACAGCGACGACATCCAGCCAGGTTCCACGGCTGGCTATCAGACCTGCAAAACGGTTTACCTCTACCACCCGCTGGGCGGCAAGATGGTGGATCGCCCGATCAAAATGGCGATGAATGAGCCGCGCACCGTACATGTTGCCCAGTCCTATGGGCTTGAACAGCGCCTGCGCGACGCGTTCGAGCGCGAATGGAAAGCGATGGGTGCGAACCAGCACATCGCCAACGCCGCGCGCATCGCCCGAATTTACGGCGTATCAGCGATCGCCATGCTGGTGGATAACCAGGAGCCGAACGAATCGCTGGACTACCGCACGCTGTACAAGCACAACGTCAGCTTTAACATCCTGGACCCGCTGAACACCGCCGGCAGTATCGTGCTGAATCAGGACCCGAACGCCCAGGACTTCCAGAAAGTCGATGGCATCCGGGTGGCGGGCAAGCCGTATCACAAATCTCGCTGTGTCGTCGTGCAGAACGAGGATCCGATTTACCTCGCGTACAACCCCGCGGCATTCGGATTCACGGGCCGCAGCGTGTACCAGCGCGCGCTCTATCCTCTGAAGTCTTTCATCCAGACCATGCGCACCGACGATATGGTAGCGGTGAAGGGCGGCCTGCTGGTGACGAAAATCAAGGGGCCAAGCTCCGTCGTCAACAACATGATGCAGAAGCTCAGCGGCATAAAACGCATGATGCTGAAGCGCGGGAAGACGGGGGAGGTTCTCCAGATCGGCGAGAACGACAACATCGAGTCAATCGACCTGAGCAACCTGGAAAAGCCTCTCGACTCTGCGCGTAAGCACATCCTGGAGAACATTGCCGCCGCCGCCGACATGCCAGCGATCATCCTCAACTCTGAGACATTCGCCCAGGGTTTTGGTGAAGGCACTGAAGATGCCCGCGCCGTGGCGGTGTACATAGACAACATCCGCGAGTGGCTGGACCAGCTTTACGCTTTCTTCATTCGAGTGTGCCAGTACCGCGCCTGGAGCATTGAGTTCTTCCAGTCGTTGCGTGCTGACTTCCCGGAGCTGAAAAACACCTACAGCGTGTATTTCGCGAGTTGGATAAACAACTTCGAATATCGCTGGCCGTCCTCCCTGAAAGAGCCGGAAAGCGAGAAGGTGAAGGTCGACGAGACGCGCTTTAAGGCGATCGTCAGCATGCTGGAAGTGGTGCTTCCGCAGCTTACTGCTGACCCGGAAAACCGGGCGACGCTGATCGAGTGGGCGTGCGAAAACGCCAATGCCAACGAGAACCTCTTCCCTCAGCGGCTTAATCTCGATTACGACTCGCTGAAGGAAAACCAACCGCCGGAGCCGCCGAAAGCTGAAGAGCCGGGCGGCGGGATGATGCTATGAGCAAATTCTCCAGAACAGTAAGGGAGGCGGTTAAATTCTTCTTGCGCAATGGCTATACCTCGAGAGAGGAGCTGGAGCGATGGCAGGGAATTATTCGCCAAGCGGCAGAAAGCGAAACCCATGATGACTACATATCAAGGGTGTCGGACAAGCTTAGATCAACCTATGAGATGCAGGTTAACAGGGCTAAGGCTCAGGATCGGCATCCAGGGTTGTCTCGCTTTACTCTGAATTACATGGAGCCGAAGTTAAGAAGCGAGCTTGATAGACGCATCCTGGCTAGCGCCGACTTAATTAAGTTAAACCGCACAGGAGCGATAAACAAAACAGTCCAGAGATTTAGTGGGTGGGCTACCAGCATCCCTGTGCAGGATTACGTTGGAGGTGGACTGTCGCCATCCTCCAAAAGCGGGGTTAATTACAACTGTGATCACATTCAGAAAAGCGCCTTGCAAATTGATTTTGAAGCGCGCCGGGTGATGATTGATCAGAACCATAAACTCATTGCAAACATCGACAACATCATAGCTGCCAGTAATAACGCCATAGCTGCCGAGTGGCATAGTCACTGGCGGCAAGCGGGTTATGACTACAGGGAAGATCACAAAGAGCGCGATAAGGTGGTCTATCTCATCCGCGGTAACTGGGCGCAAAAAAACGGTTACGTGAAGGTGGGGCCTTCCGGGTACCTTGATGAAATTACGCAGCCCGGTGAAGAGGTTTTTTGCCGGTGTTACGTAACCTATCTGTACAACCTCCGGAGTATTCCTGAACACATGCTGACCCAGAAGGGGCAGAAGTTCATGGCGTCTATGAAATAAGCATAGGAGCATTAAAACGTGGCTATTTTTGGCAGCGGGATAATGTTCCGTCAGGGGAAGTTCGTCTTCCTGATCCAGCGCTCGGATGATGGCACGTGGTGCCAGCCTGGCGGCACGGTAGAGCCTGGCGAACTGGCTATTGATGCCGCACTCCGTGAGGTGCTGGAAGAGGTTGGTTATCAGTACGATGGCCAGCTCACTCCACACAGCGTATACGGCGATTATCTGACGTTTCGCGCTGAGGTGCCGGAGAGGTTCGAGGCGAAGCTTAACGACGAATCGCTGGCCGCCGGATGGTTCCACATTGACGATCTGCCCAAGCCGCTTCATCAGCCCTTCGCTGAGATGCTGGCGCAGCAGGCGCTCAATGAGACCGAAGTGGCCGCGCTCATCGCTGACGGGACGCTAAGCAGCCCGCAATATTTTTACAACATGTGGATGTTCGCCATCAGGGTAACCGGAACGGGGGTTACCTGGCGCTCTGCAGATCAGGAGATGACATTCCGTAACCCGGACGATTATCTCACCCCCGAATTTCTCCAGCGGGTAGCCGGTGTACCACTTATCTGGCTTCACCCAAAAAAAAGAACACTTGATAGCAACGAGTTCGCAAAGCGCGTTATTGGCACCCTGACAAATGCTTGGGTAGCCGATAAGGGCGAAGTGTGGGCTGTTGCGCGCGTGTACGACGCCGAAGCTGCTGAAATTATGGCAACAAGGCAATTAAGCACCTCGCCAACTGTGAAGTTCTCAGAGGTAGCTCAATCAATCAATGTCGACGGTCAGCCTCTACTGGTGGAGCCATCCCCCGAGCTGCTCGACCACGTTGCAATTTGTGAACAGGGCGTATGGGACAAGCTCCTTGCCCCTACTGGTGTTAAATCTGATTCCATTCCAAACGAGGCTGAAAAGATGGACGAGGAAAAAATCGTAGCGCTAATCAATAAGGCGATTGACGCACGCATGGCTAAGGCTGACTCAGAAGAAGCAGACCGTAAAGCCAAGGCCGATGCCGAAGAAGCAGCCAAGAAAGAAAAGGCTGATGCTGAGGCAAAAGAGGCCGAAGAGGCGAAAGCCAAAGCTGACGCGGAAGAGAAAGCCGCGAAAGAAAAAGCAGACGCAGAAGCCAAAGAGAAGGCCGACGCGGAAGAGGCAGAACGTATGGCGAAAGAAAAGGCTGATTCTGAACTGCGTCAGCAGATCGCCGACCTGCGCTCCCGCATCCCAACCGAGTTGAGCGATGAAGAGCGCAACGAAGTCGCCGATGCACAGGTTAAGGCCGATAGCGTGTTTTCCTGCTTCGGCAAGCGCGCTCCGGTGCCACTGTCTGGTGAAAAGCCGCTGGCATATCGCCGCCGCCTGATGATCCAGTTGCAGGAGCATTCGCCTGACTTCAAATCCGTCGACCTGTCCTCCATCGCTGACTCAGCGCTGCTGAGCGTGGCAGAGAAGACGATCTACGCAGACGCGCAGAAATCGGCAAGCCTGTCTGTTGGCCCTGGCATGCTGCGCGAAATCAAACGCGCTGATGCGACCGGTCGCCAGATCAGCACCTTCGAAGGCGATCCTGCTGCCACCTGGGCTCCGTTCCAGTCCGGCAAGCGTCAGGTCACCAGTTTCAACAACCAGGCTTAACGGGAGCTCTCAAGCATGGCTACTTTATCTCTTAACCCGATGGCAACCACGAATGCGCTGGGCTCCTTCGGTGTGCAGTCAGACGGTTATATTCAGGGCGTGGCGCTCGATGACCCGGCCAACCGCTTTAACCTGGCGGCTGGCACTGTGGCGGCAACGGAAACCAAACCTCTCTGGGGCGGTCTGCCGGTTGCTGAGCTTCTGCCTGGTACCAGTTCAAGCCCGCGCGGGTCATTCATCCGTCGAGCTGTGTCTGTTGCTGAACTGGAAGGCTTCACCGTCTTCAATCAGGCTCACAACGGCCTGACCACTCCGCAGTCGCCGGTCCCGCTGTACGCCTCCGGCATGAGTGTTTCGTACTACCGACTTGGCTCTAACATGCGCGTGCCGCTGAAAGCCTCTGCGCAGGTTGTTGCGCTGGGAACCAATGGTGCTTCAGTGAAAACTCCGCTGGCCTGGGACTTCGTGAACAACCAGATCACCACCGCGGCGGCAGCCGGTTTTGCTGGTTCTGATATTGCGACAACTGCTGTGACCTATGCCAATGGCGTGGCGACAGCAGTAACCGCTTCAGCTCATGGCCTGACTGCTGGACAGTACGTAAAAATCAGTGGCGTCGCTCCTGCAGCGTACAACGGCACTGTGGTCGTGCTGTCAGTCGTGAACGCAACAACCTTCACCTATGCACCGGCAACTGCACCAGGCGGCGCTGCAACCACGCCGGGCACCATCGGCGCAGTTACGCTTTCCGACATCACGCTGCCGGTAAAAGTGCTCGCCATCGAATCAGGCAACTCCAAGACTGTCAGCTATGACAGCGCGACTGGTTTCCTGACCTGGAACAACACCGACAGCTGCGCGCTGGTCTTACTTTAATCGGGAGCTGAATTAAATGGCTGCAATTACCCCCAGCTACACCATCGTCAATCCGTCGTACATCGCGCCGGAGATGATCATTGGTTACCAGCAGGCGTCAGGTGCGTTTGAAACCATCGCCAGCGGTAACCCGCAAGTCCGTCTCGGCGTAGGAGATCAGTACGTCTACATGCGCCGCCTGGATATTCGCACCCAGACCACTTCCAGTCAGTCCGGTAACGGTAACCAACTGCCGAGCGTGGCGCTGGATGCGAAGATGATTTCAACCCCAACCTACCTGTTCCGCTGCCGTGGTATCTACGATCACCATGACATGGCCGCTGCCGGTAACTGGAACTTTGCACTGCCGGAAGCTCAGCGCCTGGGCATGCGTCAGGGCATTTTCCAGCAGCTGCGCTCTGCTCTGCTGTACGGCATGAACCCTGCCGGCGGTGAAGGCCTGCTGAACACCGCTGGCGCGACTACCGAGTCTTTGCCTCCGGACAGCAACAATAACACCACCGTGCTGACCTATGACCACGGCCAGATGGCGGTATATCTGCTGGGCCACGTACAGGCCGCACTGACCCGCACCATGCAGCTGGGCCGCCAGCAGCGCGTCGTTATCCTGGGGCCGCAGCGCGTTCTCGGTGCCATGGAGATTCAGCAGATCGTTCAGCTGACTTCTTACCAGCGTCCTGGTGGTGGTACTGACACCGTCGGCGGCACGGTGAAAGAAGTGCTGAAAGGCGCAAACGTCCAGGTTGACTGGGTGTATGACGATACCCTTATCGGCGCAGGCGCTGGCGGTACCGATGCGGTAGTGATCACCATCCCTGAGGTCGAAGTGCCAATGGTCAATTCGACCGTGAACACCAACGAATTTGCCAAGCTGACCCCGTCTCTTGCCGCGAACGCGCTGATGTTTACCGACATGGCCGCGCCGCGTGAGATTCCGACGCCGATCGCTGGTGGTGCCATCGATGTTCTGTCCGAAATGCGCTCCACCGCAGGCTGGGCAGTTCGTCCTGAAGCAATCACCATCCTGTCCATGGCGTACAGCGCCTGATCCATTCTTTGATCTGGTTAAGCCTCTGCCGTGGAGACTCAGCAGGGGCTTTTTTACGAGGGTAACCAATGAAACTCTATATCGCTAACACCACCAAGCAGCGCCAGATTTTCGCCTATCGCAAGCTGGAGACCGGCCGCCTTATTCAGATCCCGATTAACCACGGCGATCAGATGATGGTGCTGGATGGCTCAACTGATGAAGTTGATGCAGTGGTGCAGCATCACCAGGTTTATGGCCTGGTTGACTCGACCAAAATCGACCAGAGCCAGGCGTTTGTCGGCCTGTGCTACAGCCTGAACAAGCCTGTATCAGCGTCGGTAATCGAAAAAGCAATCCGCGATAACGATATTCACCTGACCCGTGGCGCCCACGGCCGCCGCCAGGCATCCGTAGCGGCTTTGGACAGCTCTCTGCGCGAAAGCGGTACCGGCTATTCCGGCGAGATGGAAGTCAGCGCTGAGCAAGCGAAAGGCCGCGAAGACAGCGAAGACACCCCAACGGTTAACGAAACAATCGTGACTGAAAAGTCCGGGAGCAAGAAAAAATGACAACGAGCCTGTCGGGATTTATCGAATTCGTTCGAACTGACATGGGCGTGACCGCCGCGCAGGTTCCCGACGACTCGCCGTCTTTCACCCTGGCGTATGGCGGCGCGGTTGAGTGGGTAAACCCTGATATCGCGTGCGTCACGCCGAATCTGTACACCGTTGCCGTGTACAACCTGGGCGCGTCTTTCCTTGTCAACTACGGTACCGAATCGGTATTCGCCGAGTTCAGGAAAGAGTATGGCCTGAATAATTTCAAGGCTGGCGTAATTACTGGCGCCGGGGATAACTCAACCAGCGCTCAGCGCCTGGTTCCGGACTTCTTCAAAGACCTGTCGCTGGCTGACCTGCAGATGTTGCAGGACCCGTGGGGGCGCCGGTACCTGATGATTGCCCAGCAGTTCGGCAGCCTGTGGGGGCTGTCATGATCACCTTCCACCTGGGGGTGATTGATGTCCCGTATGAGGACGAAAACACCACGACCGGAGACGTCGCCGAGTATCTGGAGGAAAAGTACCAGATCATGCAGACGTTTTTCGACAGGTACAGCAAAGACATCGCTGACCTGATGGCGAATGACATGGCCGCGTCGCTTGAAAACATGATGGCCGGCGCGCCGCCAGCCAAAGACCCTCTGGCAGAGTCGATGTCCCGGATCCATGACCTGTTTGTCGCCTTCCTCGACAATACCGAAATGAACGGATTGCCGGGCGTGCCTACGCGCCGCGCGCTGGAGGGTATATCCAAGCGATTCAAAAACAAAAAAGGGCCACCGCGTCCGTCATTCATTGATACCGGAACCTATCAGGCCGCGATGCGCGCCTGGGTAAGCGGGGTGCTGAATGCCTTCCCTGAGTGAGTTGCAGCAGACTGCAAAAACAGAGCTTAACGCCACGCTGACGCAGGGTCTTGATGACCTGAGCCGCTTTCAGGTGGTCACGTTCACGAAGTATATCCGCAAGGTGCTGCCCCTCGATGGTTTCGTCTTCTGGGTGAAAGCCTCTGTTCTGTCAGACGACCCCAGCAGCGAGCCGGATACAGTTGACGTTAAGGGCTATCTGCACCTGACGACCGAAACCATCCAGGACGATGAGCAGCTCTATGACCGGAACGTCGTGACGTTTACCGCTCAGGCGGATATCGACCCGTTCAACGATATCGGATCTGATGTCCTGTATATCGGCGAGTTCTTTGGCCTTCAGTTTTCCTTCTCCCGGCGCACCGGGCTGAATGAACCGGCCAACCTCTACCACTACACAGGGGAGGCAATCTTCCCCTACATGCGATCGCAGATCATTAACTCTGCAGATGACATCGATCTGGCTGATGTGGTGGTTTCGAGCTCATTGCCGGTATGGCTGACGCTGAGCCAGTACATGCCGATGTTCCCGGCCATGCTGTCGACGCAGAACCTGTCACCGCCGTATGCAACGGTGAAGTGCAGCAACACCGCGCCGATCGCCGGTAGCTTTTACCTCGATGAGCAGCAGAACCAGTATCAACTGGTTTCCGAGGATGTGACGATATCCATCACTGGCCTGCGTAATGCCGGGGTTGAAGATTTCCTGAGGTACGTGCAGCAGTACACGCTCGGCGATGACGCTGAAATGGGCGTGATGAATATCCCTGTTGTGCAGGATGAGCGCGTCACGCAAAACGAGTTGAACATCATCGCCCAGCGAAAGACCATCAAATTCAAAGTTAACTACTACCAGCAACGGATGCGCAACGTGGCGCGCAAGCTGGTGGCATTTTCCATACCTTCCATCAGCCCGGAGAAATAAATGTCGATCGTCAATATTAACGTGTCGGTGACTAACCCGCCGAAACCGTCGCAACTGCTCAAATCCGGTGCGCTGATTTCCGTTGGCGGCACTACGCTGAATGCAGGCGAATATCAGTTGCTGACCGCAAAAACTGATCTGGCGTCCATTCTGGCACCTGCAAAAGCTATTTCAACTATCGCCTGGGCAACCAGTACGGTAACTGTCACGCTGAGCGCTGCACATGGGTGGACTAACGGATCACAGATCCCTGTCCTCATCTCTGGCGTTGCGCCAACTGGCTATAACGGCGCGTACACTGCGACCGTAACGGGTACAAACACCTTTACCTATCAGTTGACCAGCAACCCCGGTACGGCAACCACAATGGGATCCGTAAAAACGGTGGTGGCTAACGAGATTGTTCAGATGAATAACTCGTTCTGGTCCCAGGGCACAAGCCGCGCAGTTTACGTGCTGGAGCTTGGCGCGGTTTCGAATGCTGACGCTATCGCAGCGCTAGCTGATTTCATCGCGGAAGATGTTTCGCTTGGCAATACTTATCAGAAGTTCTTTTCTTATCTGGTGCCGCGCGAGTGGGATTCCGAGGCGACATTCAAGACGCTGACTGGTCTGTATACGTCGCCATCTTCACTGGTTTACTTCTTCGTTACCACGACGATCGCAGCGTATGCTGCATGGAAAGCTACGGGTAATAAAAGCGTATTTGCAGGCGTGGAAGCCCCGGCCATTGCCACCACTGAATTTTCAATGGCTACGGCGTTCCAGTCCTCTCTGGCGAACGACCCCGGTTCTTCTAATATGGTCCCACCGATGGCGTACCGCTTCCTGTACGGCGTCACTGAATACCCGATTGAGGGCAACAGCACCCTGTTGAAAAACCTCCAGGACAACGATATCAACTACGTTGGAACGGCGGCCGAGGGAGGCCTTAGCAATAAAATGCTGGTGGCAGGCCATATGCTTGATGGCAACCCGTTTAACTACTGGTACTCGGTGGCCTGGTGCGCGATCAACCTTGAGCTGGACCTGGCTAACGAAATCATCAACGGTTCGAACACCACCGTGAACCCACTGTACTACGAGCAGGCTGGCATTGACCGCCTGCAAAACCGTGCGCTCAAAACTCTGCGTACTGGCATCAGTTACGGTCTGATTCTGGGACAGGTGATCAACGCCAAACTGACCCAGTCCGATTTCAACGCCGAGTATGAAAAAGGCACGTATGCCGGGAATGCGGTAATCAATGCGGTGCCGTTCAGCAACTACACCAGTCTGAACCCGTCCGATTATCAGGATGGCAAATACAATGGGCTCAGCGCCATCATGACCCCGCGTCGTGGCTTCGAATCCATCACCTTTAACCTCAACGTAACCAACTTTGTAGGGGCGTAAAAAATGGGCAACCCATTAGTGCCGCAGGGATTTCTTAATCGCGTCCGTGGCGCCTTGTCTGTTACAGACGTCCCGGCGCTTAACGTCACCGCATCGTACCTGGGTAAAGACGGGATCAGCATGCGGCCGGATAACGCCGCTACTGACATTATTCCGACCATGACCGGTACTGTAGGCAGCCAGACGCCGTACCAGCAGGTGACCGTGACGGTTCACCTACTGAAAACGCAAGGACTCGGGGCCAGCTATCAGCAGCGCTTCGCCACTGATACCGCACTGGGTGAGGTTGTAATCACCCCGGACGCCACGACGTTTGGCAACTTCACGCTGCTGAACTGCTACCTGCTGAACTTCAACGAACTGCCATTCAACGGTATGGATGCCGGGTATGTGGTCACCATCGGCGGCTACCTGACCACCAATGACAACATGTGGATCTAATCCGTGAAAATCGACAAAAAATTAAACCTGGTCAGCACTATCAATCGTGATGGTGCGTTACCCGTCTATCTGCATGTTCTCCCGTTCCCGTATGAAGTGGTAGAGGAGCATTGCTTCCTGCTGGGTAATCTGTTCAACAACTTCATCACTCAAATCGGCGGCATTGGCGCAGCGCGCGTGGCCGCGATGATGCTGCGCAAAAAGCTGAAAGAGCAGGGGGCATCGGAGGGTCCGGGGCTTCTTGATGAAATGCAAAGGCTGGCGTCTGTCGTCTACAACGACGGCAGCGCATGGAAAGTCATTCCGCTTGATACCGCACTGAAACAACAAATCGTCCTGCTGGACGAGTACCGGGAAGTTGAAGGGGAAATCGTTTTTTTTATGGTTTCCTCTGCCATTCAGAAACGGGAACTGATAGCACCGACGGTGGGGGCGGTGATCGGCATGTACGGTGGGCAACTCACTGTATCGAGCGTTACGGAATTCCGCGATTCCTTGCTGATATCGAATCAGGATACCGATACCCCGACCCAGAATGCCCAGCCGGAAACATCATTCATACCCTCCTAGACTGGGCATCTAATGAGGGTTTCTGGCGGGTGATCCGTGAAATCAGCGACGCGGAGTTTTCCAGCCCCGCGCAGTACCGCCAGAGATTCATCATTTCAGCGCTAAAAGACAGGGGAAGCTTCAATGGCAGCTAAGACAATAGTTGAAATTGATGTAAATGATGAGAAGTTTCAGGCATTTATTGAAAAGTTCAACGAGTATCAGGCTGCGTTAAAGGGATTGCCGGAGGAATGGCGCGGCAGCGCTCAGGGCATCGCTGATACCGGGAAGGAAACGGCAAAGGCCAGGACCGAAACCGAGGCGCTGACAAAGGCATTTAACGATGGCGCGGCGGCCATTCTGTCGATTAACAGCGGCATTGATCGCCTGAATACCAATCTGGAAAAGGCAGGGAAGCACCAGGGCGACTTTAGCCGCAATGCCGGTAATGCCAAAGGCTTCCTGAACGCGGCGACAAAGGATGCCAAATCGCTGGCCGGACATATCAAAGACGCCACTACCAGCCTGTTGACGTGGAGCGGCATCGTAGGTGTGTTTACTGGCGTATTGGGTGCTGGCGGTCTGTTTGGTATTAACCGCCTGGCGTCTGTGGCCAGTGCGCAGAGGTTTACCTCTCTCGGCCTCGGTACGTCGATTGGCGCTCTTGATTCCACGGCGATCAACTACCAGCGTGCGCTGAGCAACCCGACGGGGACGTTAGGGGCTATCCGTGATGCCCAGATGGACCTGTCAAAGCGCTGGCAGTTCAGCGCGATGGGTATTAACAACCCTGATCGCTCACCTGACCAGTTACTGCCGCAAATGATCCGCAATGCGCGTGATATTTTCGTGCAGAACGGCAGCACGTTACAGGGTGCGCAGGCCCACGGCTTAACCAATTTCTTTACTCTGGACGACCTGAACCGCTTCAAAAACATGAGCGAAGCGGAACTGGATGCCATGGATAAGCGCGCGCAGCGCGACGCCAGATTGTTGCAGATCACCGACCAGCAAGCGAAACAGTGGCAGGACTTTAACGTACAACTGGATTTCAGTATCCAGAGCATCCGTAACACGTTTATTCGTGGTCTGGCCCCGCTCACCCCGGCACTGACTAAATTATCCGACTCGCTTTCAGTGGCGATTGATACCGTCCTGAAATCGCCTGAACTGGGCAAATGGATTGACAACCTGTCGGGTGGTATTCAGCGCTTTGGCAATTATCTGGCCTCGCCGGAGTTCTCCAAAGACGTCGAAGACTTTATGACGAAGGTTGAGAAACTGGGGAACGTGATCGGAAAAGTCGTCGACTGGATTGTCGGAAAAACCAACCTGTCGGCGGCTGACGTAACCTCGGGGTCATCGATTCTAGGAAACGACACTGTCGTTGATCCGCAGACCGGGAAGAAGTATGTACCAGGCAGCGACGATGACCCGCATGTGTGGGGCTGGCTGAAAGGTGTTAAACGCTTCTTTTCCAGCGGTGCCGTAACGCCTGTTGATTCACAGCCGGCCAACGTTAACGCGTCCGGCAGAACCATTGCCGACCGGTTCAATAACCCCACAAACCTGAGATGGGCTGAGGGATACGGCACGCATAACACCAGAAGTGGTGATTTTGCGGTGTTCCCCACCCTCGATGAAGGTGTACTGGCTGCGGCCAAGCAGTTGCAGATTTATGGCACCCGCGGGGTAAATACGGTTAGTGATATCGCCAAAAAATGGGCGCCATCGAACGAAAACGACACCGCCGAATACATCCGTCACGTTGTAAAAGCAACCCGGTTTGGTGAAAACGAGAAGCTCGATCTGAACAATCCGGCGGTACTGGCAAAACTCATTTCTGCCATGTCGCAAAAAGAGGGCGCTGGCTACCGGGTCAGTGAAGGGGCGGTGATCCAGATATTCAACAACACCGGAGGCAACGCAGTTGTTTCCGGCGCGCAACTTGGGGTTACCGGATAATGGCATTCACCCGCGAGCTCTACAAACTCGGTTTTGAAATATCGCCGGTTATTCTCTGTGACGGTATCGCGCAAAGTATACCTGGCGGCATGCTGCCGATTGTGGCCCTTACGCAAAGCGCCAGCTTTGTTACGGGGCTGATCGGTGGCGCGATAAACCTGACCGATCTGGATAAGTATTTCTGCCACTGGCGGCCTGTGCAGGGCGGCACGCTGGTTGATTATGACATTGCCCGCTATCCGTTCGCTAACCAGACCGTGGCGGCTAACGCGCTGCTGGCCCAACCGTTGCGCATCAGCCTGTTGATGGATGCCCCGGTCAATGAAAATACCGGGGCGATGACAAAGCTGGTAACGATCAGCGCGCTGCAGGCTGTATTACAGGCGCATGCGAATCTGGGGGGCACATTCATTATCGCAACCCCGGCGCTGATTTACAGCGGCTGCATCCTGCGCACCGTCAAGGATGTGACCAGTTCAAGCGAACCCGTGCCTCAGCGCTCATGGATGTGGGATTTTGAGCAACCCCTGGTTACGGAAACCGGAGCGGAGCAGGCTGTTAACAGCTTTCTCAGCAAGATTGACGGTGGTACGAAGATGACTGATGCGTCATGGACCAACACCGTTGCCGCTCTGGGCAACACCTCGCTGGGTGGCGCTGTGTCTGGTGTGGCATCCAGTATCGTCGGGCTGGTGGGTAAACTAAGTGGAACATTCGGCCTATGAGCACAGAACTCTATACGTTTACCGGCAATGAGCGCGAAAGCATGCTGTTTACGCCGGTACTGGACGGGACGGTCTACAACTGCCAGATAAAGTGGAATATCGCCTCCCAGCGCTGGTACCTGCTGATCACTGATAATTCAGGCAACACCATTCTGAATACGCCAATGGTCGGCTCTGTGTCCACTGGCGGTATCAACCTTATCTATAGCGTGTTTTCCTCAACAACCCTGATCTGGCGTGAGAAAAATGGGAAAATAGAGGTTACAACCTGATGCGCTTCTATGACTTTCAGATTTTCGACAAAAATGGGAAGTTGTACAGGCGCTATAAGAGTCTGGATGACTACGGAAATTTTAATCCCGGCTGCCTGATGGTGGAGTTTGATATCCAGAAGTACGGCATGTCCACCCCCATGGGCTCCAGCCTTGTCAGGGTTTACGGGGTCAGCATTAAAGAGATGCAGCAGGCCCAGCAAAACATGTTCGGAATGACCATTAAAGGCTTTGCCGGAATGTCAAAGGGGCTACCGTTAGCCAAACAGAAGCAAAGCGGGTTAGTACTCGAAGGCGAAATTCAGCAGCCTTTCGGGAACTGGCAGGGGACTGAATTATCTCTGGACATGATAATCACGGCTGGTGCCGGGTCAGTCAATTCCCCTGTCAATATTACGATGCCGTGGGGAAAGGGGCAGAAACTATCTATAGCGTTATATTTTGCCCTGCAACGCGCTTACCCGGATTACAAAATCAAGATCGAAATCAGCGATAACCTGGTGATGAACTATGACGCGCCAATATTCTGTTCAAGCGTGCAGCAACTGGCAGCGAATATTAAATCCATCAGCAAAAGCATCATCAGAGATCAGAATTACTCAGGCGTTGAATTATGCATTTTCCCTGGCAAAGAAATTCGCGCCTGGGACAGCCTGACCACTACGAAAAAAAACTCTCCCATTCAGCTTGAATTTACTGATCTGGTTGGTCAGCCGACGTGGATTGAATTTAACAAGGTCATGATCCGGACTGTCATGCGCGCTGATATTCAGGTGGGCGACTTCCTGAAACTACCGGCGGGCGCCAGCACAATCATTCAGGCCTCATCCTATTCACAGTATCGCAACCAGGCAGCCTTTACAGGCGTGTTCCAGGTCAGCGCTGTACGTCTGGTGGGAAACAGCCGCCAGGCAGATGCTAATAGCTGGGTGACCATCATCGAGGCGTTCACAACCACGGGGCCAGCACAATGACGATCAGCCAGCGCCTGAACTTCGGAAAGAGCATGAATAACTTTTCCGAAGAAAAAATACTGCAGGCCATGGAACTGGCCGGAAAAACGCTCCCGGCAACGGTTGTTTCACGATCCGGGAAAATGGTTACCGTTTCGTTCAGCCTGACGAATATCCCTTTTACTCTTCCGCAAGTGACCATTCCCCTTTTCGGTCCGGAGTATATCCGCTACCCGATGCAGCCTGGTGATAAGGGCATTGTCATCCCGGCCGATGCTTATATCGGCGGCATGAGCGGCCAGGGTGGGGGCACCGCAGATCTGACGCAGCCGCCAAACTTGAGCGCCCTGACCTATTTGCCGATCAGCAATACCGAGTGGGGTGACGTCGACGGCGAAGTGCTGACGATGTACGGGCCGGAGGGAGTCACCATTCGTGACAGGGCGAGCAACAGTACATTTCTGTTAACTCCCCAGAGCGTAGCCATAGCGACGCCTGAAAGCTTTACGGTGACGGTGGGCGGTACTGTCCTGTCACTTACCCAGGGCATGTGGCAACTGACAGGACAGGCCGGTAAATTACAGGATGCATCTGCCAGTACAAGTCCGGCTGTTATGCAGGCCGGGTGGGAAGCGCTGGTGTCATGGCTGAACAGTCATCAGCACACGAACGGTAATGGCGGAGGTAATACCGGGTCGCCAACCAGTTCATTCAGCGGGAACATTACCGAATGAGAACCTATGGCAGAAATTCAGAGGGTAAATGGGTCCTGGTTGAAACCGATGAGTACGGATTTAACGATGCCATTTACCTGACAACGTTGGTGCAGAACCTGAAATTAGCTCCCCAGGAGTCGCCATTCTTCGCCAATAACGGCATACCGGCGCAGGCATCCGTTATTCAGCAAATCTTACCAACCTATTACGTTAACCGCCTGCAGCAACAATTCAGTCAGTATTTTTCCTCGTTACAGATTGCCATGGTCAGTGATGACCCTCCCGTTTACAACATTTCAGCCATAACGAATGCAGGCTCAAAAATTATTGCACAGGTGAATGTATGAGTGATTTGTCTGTCAGCTATACCGCGGCTGGCCCGGTACCGCAAACCGCAGAGAGTTTGCGCGAGCAACTCATTGCTCAGGCTGTGGCCCTGTCCCCCGGACTGACAACTGATTTACCCGGTTCTCTGATTGAGGACATTGTCAGCACGGACGTAGGCGCGCTGCTGGTTTGTGACCAGGCGAGAGTTGATCTGATTAACTCGGTGGGCCCACTGAAAGCTAACTTGACGATGCTGAACCTGCTGGCCCAGCAAAGCGGCATAGCACCGCAAAAGACGCAGGGACTAACGACCGTAGGTGTCCAGTTTTCCGGTCCTGCCGGTTTCGCTATTCCGCAGGGTTTTCTGGTCTCTGATGGAACAAACAGCTATGCGCTGGCGGATGCCACAATAATTCCGACTGGAGGAGTAACGTCGTCGGTGACCTGCGAGGCAACCGTAACCGGATCATGGGCGGTTCCTGAAAATACCGTTAACCAGATTATTACCAGTCTTCCTTCGGATATTGTACTGACCTGCACTAACCCTGTCGCCGGAACGCCAGGAGGTGACCCGGAAACTAATTACCAGTTCAGGGACCGGGTATGGCAGGGGCAAATGTCCACTGTGCAGGGTTATCCGGGATTTATTCGCCAGAAGCTGACAGATGTTGCGAATGTGCAGGCGCGTCTTGTATCGGTCGTTCAGAGCGCTAATGGCTGGGTCATTATGTGCGGTGGTGGTGACATTTATGAAATGGCCGGAGCCATCTATAAATCAGCGGGGGATATCAGCCGGCTGAGCGGTTGCACATTGAACGTTACAGGGATCAGCAACGCAAATCCTGGTGTTGTCACTACCGACATTACGCACGGCTACAGCGACGGCCAGATTATCGAGATTTCTGGCGTTACCGGAATGACGGGCATCAATAATGTGCCGTTAACCGTGACCGTGCTGTCACCGCATACATTTTCAACCGGGATCAACACTACCGCATCAGGAAGCTGGACGGGTGCCGGTGTGGTTACACCTAACCTTCGGAACAATGTCGTCACGATCAACGACTGGCCTGATGATTATCTGATCCCCTTTGTTATCCCGCTGATGCAGCGAGTGACAATCAGATATGAATGGCGAACCGCATCTGTTAACTATCTGACGGATGCCACGGTATCAAGTCTGGTGGCCTCGCCGACCATTTCCTATATCAACCAGATATTTGCGGGTAAACCTCTTAACATCAATAACCTGAAAGACATTTTTCTCCAGGCCATTAATACCGTTCTGGATATGAGCCTGATCAGCTCGCTTTCCATCATTGTGACCGTCAACGGAACGATTACGGACCCTGACGAAAACACCAATATTATCAGCGGAGACCCTTACAGCTACTGGTATATATCGGATGATGGCGTGACAGTTAGCGGGGTATAGGATGCTTGATTCAATCATCAATTCGTATCTGTACACGCAGTACAACGATGACGACGACCTGCGCGCATTTGTCACCGCGTATAACTCAATGGCCCAGCAGATTTACACCTGGATGACGAGTGCCAACCTGCCTATTTTTGCAGGCGGCTATCAGGCTGGTGATCAGCTAAGGTGGATTGCATACGGCATCTACGGGGTAAAGCCGCCGGTACTGACCAGCGGTAAACGCCAGATTTACGGCCCGTTCAACACTTTCACCTTCAACAGACTGCCGTTCAATACCCGAAAAGTCGTTGCAAAGTCAGATCAGGTTGTCGTTTCTGATGACCTGTTCAAGCGAATCATGACCTGGAATTTTTATAAGGGTGACGGGTTCTATTTTACGATCCCCTGGCTGAAACGCCGGATTATGCGCTTCCTGACAGGTGTTGATGGCACAGATATCCCAAATGACCAGCACTGGATTGTCTCCGTTGTTTTCTCGGATGCCGGGATGGTAATTACCATCACGAAAGGGTACACGCAGCTTACCGACGCGGCCCTTTACAACGATATGGAATTCAACGACAGGCAGTACGATCAAAACGATGGTGTGTTGATAAAAAGTAACGGCTATGAATATGCCGATCTCTTCAAGCAGGCGTTTGACAGCGGGCTGCTGCACATCCCTTTTTACCTGAACGGTGAAGTCGTAATCATCGGCTAAACCAGTCTCCAGAGAAATTCCCGAACCCGCCATTGAGCGGGTTTTTTATTGCCTAAATCCGGAGGATAAATGGCTCTCCAGCTTCTTGCGGCAAACAATGCATCAACCCTGCTCGTTTCCGGTATCAGCGCCGCATCAACGACATTACAGGTAAGCACCGGGACGGGCGACTTGTTCCCGTCACCTGTGCCAGGAACGAGCTATTTTAAGGTCACGCTCACATCGCTTGCCGCCGGGAAAACGAAAGAAATCGTGCACGTCACAGCACGCTCTGGCGACACGCTCACCATTACCAGATGTCAGGAAGGGACGACGGAGGCAAGCTGGGATTCAGGGGCCAGCGTTGCGAACCTGTTTACTGCCGGAACGTTTAATGATCTGGCACAGCAAATGGATATTGACCAGGTTTATACCGACTTCGCTAGCACCGCTGCCGGAAAAGGGACCGATCTGGTCTTTAATAAATCTCCGCTGGCTGGCGCAGTGGCGCGCTCTCAGCACGATAAAAACTCAGATTTTCGCACATTAGAAGATTTTGGCGCTATCGGGGATGGCATCAATCATCCGCTATCGGAGCGGTTTTCAACGCTGACCGCAGCGCAGATGGTATATTCATTCGTTACCTCGTTGACGCAATCTATTGACTGGGCAGCAGCTACTGCGGCGGGAAACGCTGGCGGTTTTTCAATGCTTGGTAAGAAATACTCCTTATCTCAAACATTGAATATAACTGGTAAAACCAGTATTCAGGGGCTTGGTGATGGGTTGAGCGATTTTATCTTTACTGGCACAGGTGATGGTATTGTTATTACCCTGCAAAATGATAAAGATAGCAAATTCTGGTTGCGTGATTTTGGGATTCTGCGGACAGGGACACCAAGCTCAACAACGAAGGAAACCGCCCTTAAAATTGATGGGCGTGCACAAATATTAATCCCTGGAACTTCGACATCACTCGCGCAATTAGGATATCGAACTGAATTCCGTGGTGCCATTGAGAACATCAGAATAGCTGGTAATGACGTGACAACCGGTGGATGGTTTCGTGGGATAAATTTGATCAGCGTGATGAACTTTCGCATACAAGGGTTTGCATATTGCGGATATGTTCAATCATCTGGAGTTTTTCTTGGGGAAGCCATTACCGTAGGTGGTGACGGATATGTTGTTGATTTTTCAATATCAAGAGTTTGGATATTTTATTGCAACACTGCATTAAATTTCCCAGATTATGTAGAAGGTGTTCATGTATATGATTTTGAAATGATGAATATCAATAACGGAATGGTCGGCGGTATTGTTCAGCCGGAAACTGTTGTTCCTTCACTAACAGGACAAATTACCAGTCCAGGTGTTTTATCTCCGTGGGTTCATAACGGGCATATGAATTGTACTAATGAATCAATTTTGATGCCAGCAAACTGTAATCTTGCTAAATTTCATGACCTGCATCTTTTTTGCAGCCCATTATCAACTGATACGCAAGGGAGAAGCGCCATTTCACTATCATATGGTGCTGGCGCTCAGATTAGCAACATTTATGTATTAATGGACAGGGCGGCGAATACGGCATATTTAGATAGCAATAGCGGTATTTTTCTTGGGAATATGGTTGGTTGCCAGGTAAATAACATTAACGTAGGCGGAGTATCAAACAGAGGAAACGCAATAACTATATCAGGTGGAACTACCAGATGCTCATTCGATGAAATATTAACTAACACTAAGTATGGCATTACTGGGATAGGTAGTACACCCAACAATAACTTCGGTAGAGTAGCTCCTGGATTTGGCACTGCTCGATTCAACATCACTGACAGATACAACAATTCATTCAATTATGAAACTGTTAGCAGAACTGACACAATTACGTTAACTGGGCCAGCGGGTGGGGGTGCTGCTGAAAATTATTTTGATATTACGCCGATCAGCACGTTGAGCGAGGTTCCGTCTGAGGTTTATGTCGGGCTTGCATACAGCGATGCGCCATCAGCTCAGGCGTATTACGATTTTGATGGTAGTACGGTCAGTAGGATCAGGATTCGTGTCAGAGCGACATCAATACCGGCAGGTGCAAAAGTATTCAGAACGTTTGTGCAATACCCATTAACATAATTTAAAAGGGCGCATTGCGCCCTTTCTTTTATGCCGCCTGTTCAGCAGTTGTCACTGCAATAGAAAGCTTTTTCCTTCGCAAAAACGGTTTTTCTATGAATGTCCATGACAGGTACGCAAGAACGGCGGTACAGGCCATAGATGCCGCTATGCTGACATAAAATGGCAAATCAGTTTTATTAGCCATGACTTGCTGTACGGGCCACGCATAAATATACAGACCATAGGAGATATCAAAACGACCTTTAACAATAATATCTTTAAAGCTCATTCCGATACAAAGAGTAAGGAAGGTGATAGCAAAATAACCAAGCGTAAGTATTTCTATTTGACCTTTTAATAAAAAAAGCACCAATACAGACGTTATAGACAAAAACCATTTAACTCTGGGTTTATTCCATTGTTCTAAGGTCATGGAAAGCAGAGATCCTAGTGCGAAACAAATTCCAAACCTTATGAGCCACCCTAAATTCATACTGTACCATGTGATATTATTTGTTTCTGCGCTTGCAAATATATTTGTAGCAACAAGAATTGCTAAGATAAAAGCTGGTGTTTTCCATGTTTTATTAACAAATAGCAGAAAACCAACAACTATATAACAGGTGAACTCAAGTGTAAGCGTCCAGAGTGATCCGTTGATTGACCCTGCATATTTATAACCAGCGAAAACATCAGAAACATTAGCAGGTAAAAGCATTATGATTTTTAAGAAGTTTTCAAAAGTATCTTCGCTAAATAAAAATGCAGTGACATTTTGTTGATAAAATGGCGCGAGAATATAAATCATAGCAAATGAACAGACAATAAGCGCCGGGAAAATCCTTTTAACTCGTTTTGTCATGAATGAAATGTAATCAGGTGATCGCTGTGCTGACTGGGTAACAAGGAATCCAGATATCGAGAAGAAAACGGCAACACACACGCCACCCCATGACAAGAATCCTCTAAATAAATCTTCATGAACCAGCATGAATGCATGATGATGGCTAAATATAACCATAAGTGCTGCTAAATGCCGTAGCACATCAAAGCAGTTATTTTTGTGCATTGTTACCTCTGTCTTTCCTGTACCAGTAAAATTCTGAATAGGCCGTTCAATTTTCTAAACAGATTTCTATAAATCATTTTTACCAAACTTCATATTTTATCTGACATTGTGAGCAAAATGTGTATTTTGCACCAATGCTGCGTATCAGTCACCATCATTAACGAGGATTAAATTGTGACTCTGTCCCTTATCGCGGCAAACAACGCTCAAAGCGTACTGGCCGCAGGCATCAACGCATCCGCAACCAGCCTGGCATTATCAACCGGTACGGGCTCTCTGTTTCCATCTCCGGCATCGGGTGAAAACTATTTCAAACTGACGCTCATTGATGCTGCAACAGAACAACTCAACGAGATTGTTCACGTTACTGCGCGATCTGGCGACTCACTGACGATTGTTCGAGAGCAGGAGGGAACGACGGCGCGCGCATGGTCGGCTAACGACATTGCAGCCAATATGATGACGGCCGGATCGCTGGCTATATTTGCGCAATACGGCACTGTTGATTTTCTGAATGCCACCACTGGTAGACTTCTTGGATCGCCAAAAGTATTCACAAGCAACGGGACATATACGCCGACACCAGGAACGACGAAAATTATCGTAGAGGTTCTCGGTGCGGGCGGCGGCGGTGGAAATGCATCAGCAGTAAGTGGATCTACTATAGGGCTCGGTAGTGGTGGTGGTGCGGGCGGTTATTCCAAGTCAATTATCACCACCGTTCCAGCTTCGCAGGCTGTTGTTGTTGGTATCGGTGGCGCGGGCGGTGTAGATGGCGGCCTATCTTCATTCGGTTCAATCATTGCTAATGGTGGCGCTGCTGGTGGAAATAATCTTAACTCCAACTGGTCAGGAACAGTTACATTGTCTCGTGGCGGTGCTGCTGGCAGTGCGAGTGGCGGTAATATCTTTAATGCTAATGGCTATCATGGTGAAAATGCCATTTTCACTTTTTTTGGCAACAGCGTTTCTGGCGCGGGCGGCGGATCTATTTTTTCTGGTGGTGGATTACCCGTTGGTGGTTCTTCTGGTCCAGGCAATCCGGGTAATTTAGGTTCTGGTGGCAGTGGTGCGAATGCTACAGGTCTGACGGCGGTACAGGCTGGCGGTAAAGGTGGCGACGGCCTGGTCATCATCTGGGAATACGCATGAATAGAGCTGAAAAAATTTCTGGCTGCCACACAGCACAATCAATGGGTTATTCAGTGCTGAAAATTGATAGTCAGAAATGACATTGATCCGCCCAATATTTAAAACTACTGTATGCATAAACAGTAATTTGATGAGGGGGTGGATCATGCCACGTAGAGACGATATCGAATGGTCATTCAGAAAAGCAGTTGAGGTTGAGCCCAACGGCAGACGTATTGTGACGACTGGCGGTTTTATCCGTGAACTGGCAAAGAACAACTGGCACTGGACACCAGGACAGGCCAACAAGTGGATAGAAATCCACATCAATACGTTCAAGGACATTTCCAGTGTGGAAGGCGAGCAGCGCACATTCATGCTTTACAACTCGAATGGAGGCCTGTAATGACCACCTCTCAATTTCCAAGCCCGGCAGAAGACTATATGGAAAATCGTATCTGTCTGGATCATGAACTGATAAGAAAGCCATCGGCTACGTTTTTTGTTCGATACACAGAAACATCCTGGCGTGAGGGCATCAAAAAAGGCGCCTTACTGGTCATGGATACTTCGTTGAGTCCGGTAGATGGCAGCCTTGTGATATGCCACCTCAATGAACAGATTCGTTTATTACGCTTGCGGTTATTTCCAAGGCCTCACCTGGAAGAACTGGACAGGCCGGATAACAAAGTTTTCATTACTGACGATGACTGCGAGGAAAGGGTGGTTGTAAAAGGCGTTATCACTTTCATCATCAACGACGCCCGAACTGGAGAATTCGACGACTGCCCGGTGATGTGACTGGTTGTGCCATGAATGTGACATACACCAGAAATTACTACACATCATCTTTCTTTATGTGCCATCAGCATTGGCTGTGTGAATGCGGTCAATGCTTGTTAAAACATACAGTTACGGATGGTGCTTCTGATTCGTAATGCGAAGGTCGTAGGTTCGACTCCTATTATCGGCACCATTAAAATCAAATTCTTACGTAAGATCTTATCATTCTCCCACCAAAAAATTATTTTCATGTAACAGCTGGTGTAAGTAAATTCTATCAACGAAGATCAATCTTATCTACTGACCAAAAAGGCCTGATAGGGCTTCGCTCACTATACATCCGTGGCTGCAGGTTTAGTTGTCCATGTCTACACCACTCCTAAATTTAATGTGTTGGCAATGTGTTCAATAAAGCTCGAACAAATTAGCTCATTATGATCGGTTAATACTTCAACTTCTGGTTGCATGATTGTTTGTCCGTAAAAAGATAACGCGCCCGCCGGGTAGTAGCAGGCGCATTACGCAATAGGTAAACAAGGGAGGAAGTTCAGAAATGTAAATCGGGAAGGTTGTACGCAATGTTCATCGTACTACGTTGTTACGGCTTTGCCGCAACAAGCCAGTTGCCTGCCGCGCTCGCAGAATGTCTACAGCCCGGAGATAAGGAGATTGTTCCTGCCAGCTAAATCCCTTCCTGTCTATACGAACCAGCTCGTATTTTTCTACCAGAAAATTCACGGCATCGGCTAGGGTGATACCGGCATCGATGTGTTCCTTAATCACAGCCTCATTGCAGAATGGCGTGTCGTTTATTGTCAGACCATAGTGCTGTTCCAGCAGACGTGTCAGTAACATTTGCCAGACAGCCACGGGTGACAGGCAGGGCTTCACCGCCCGCTGAGTTGTTGCAGGTAAAGTTTTCATGTTTGCTCTCGTGAAGGTAATTAACGCTGAGTGGGGTAAATGGCGATGTATACGTAGCCGCAACTGCCAAGGGTGTCGGCTTCGCAGGTTAAATCGTTGTGGTACAGGGTAACGCAGTGGGCATGGTGGGTGCTGAGTTCACCAGTGGTCAGCATCGATTCCATCTGGCGGATAAAGTGCGGGAATGTTTCATCCAGCTTCCGGTATTCGATGTCACTGAACTTGCCGGTCATGCTGGCCCGGTCAGCCAGATAATGCAGTCGGTTGCCTTCCTGCACCAGACGGGCTCCCAGACGTGGCGTGATATCACGCTGCAGACCCCATGTGATTTTGCTCATTGATAACCTCTTTATTGTCAGTTCAGGGTGATGCTCATCAGGCAGGCATAAGGCCCCTCGCGGTCCTGGCGGCGTTCGGCGTATACCGCCAGGACTCCTGTGATATCCGGAACGTCCCTGCCGGTGTAATGGCAGACGCTACCGTGCCACTGGTATTTGCCGGTGCAGAAACGAAAGATTCGGGACTCAGGATGCTGGCGGTATATCGTCATTGCCCGGCGTTTACTGATAATTTTCATGTAATACCTCACAGCAGACCGTGTTCTGCGAACGAATAGATTTGCCTGCCGCCGACAATCAGATGGTCAGGGACACGGATATCCACCAGTTGAAGTACCTGAACCAGTCGCTGCGTGAGGGCTTTGTCAGCCTGGCTGGGCGTCGTCTCGCCGGAAGGATGGTTATGCGCCAGTATTACCGCTGCCGCGTTGAAGTACAGAGCGCGCTTGACCACCTCGCGGGGATGTACCTCGGTACTGCTAATAGAACCGGCAAACAGGGTTTCGTGGGCAATCAACTGGTTCTGCTGGTTCAGATACAGCACCCGGAACTCTTCCCGTTCAAGCGCGGCCATATGCAGCCGCAACCACTCCCGGACGGCATGAGTGGAGGTGAAGGCTACCCCAGGCTCATGCAGGTGCCGCTCCAGAGCCCTGAGCGCCCGCTGAATGAGACGCCGGTCCTGTGGCGTTATCTCGCCGGGTAAAAAGGAAAGCTGTTTCATTCGTTGCTCCTCCGGTCAGTCAATGATACGCAAAATGGCGTGGGCTTCAGAATGCTGCAGGGCATAGTCCCGCAGGCGGTAATAGTGCGCGGTCATTGCGTCACACTCTGTACGGCAGGCGTGATGGCTGTATTCAATCAGGCAGACAGCAATGCCTGCGGCTTCAGCACTCATGTCCGCGCCATTGCCGTTCATACCGTTGAACAGATGCCATTTATCGTCAACGTCAGCATCAGGGGCCATAAACGCGCCGCCATTGCTGAGCGTGTAAAAGGACCAGATACCACTGTTGTACTCGTCACAGAAGCGGTCCATCCAGGCGAAAATGCGGGGTTCCAGCGTTATCCATTGTGGGATAGAGCCAAAGTACTGCGGCCAGAAGCAGATACGCTGTTCGTCGGGTATCTGCGTTACGGTCAGTTCAAATTCGGATTCGTTAGCAGCAGATGCGAGGTTGTTTTTTGTCGCTGTTGTCATGGGTATGTCTCCGTCAATAAAAAAACGCCAGCGGCGACGGCTGGCGTATGCGGTAATAATGAGTGTTCGGGAAGATTAAATGTTGCTGGTAAATCATGCGGAGCCAGCAGATGGATACGTCCGTACAGATGCCTGGCTTGCGGGTATAGCGGTTAAGACCTTCACCGGCATCCGGTTCAAAGTTCCATGCCTGCCCTAGTCGTCTTCAATGTTAACGCCGGTGATACTGGCAGGAACTAATGGCCCTGCTGCGCAATCAGCCGATACCCACTACGGTAGGTCATAAAGCGATTAGTGAAACGACTTCAAACCTTCAGAATTATTCATTACTCCCCCCCTGAAAAATAATAAAAAAGCGGCAGAATCGTGAGATTCTGCCGTTAGTTGTGTATGTTCAGTGACCTGCCCCCACGATTAGATACAACACTCAGTTAGTAACGTCGGAATCTTCATTCTCAGAATGACCCTTTCTCCAGCCCGCTGCAAATTCAGACGGTGTCTGATAATTCAGCGTGGAGTGCGGGCGGCATTCGTTATAATCCTGCCGCCAGTCATTAATAATTTTCCTGGCATGAACGATATCGCTGAACCAGTGCTCATTCAAACATTCATCGCGAAATCGTCCGTTAAAGCTCTCAATAAATCCGTTCTGCGTTGGCTTGCCCGGCTGGATTAAGCGCAACTCAACACCATGCTCAAAGGCCCATTGATCCAGTGCACGGCAAGTGAACTCCGGCCCCTGGTCAGTTCTTATCGTCGCCGGATAGCCTCGAAACAGTGCAATGCTGTCCAGAATACGCGTGACCTGAACGCCTGAAATCCCAAAGGCAACAGTGACCGTCAGGCATTCCTTTGTGAAATCATCGACGCAGGTAAGACACTTGATCCTGCGACCGGTGGAAAGTGCGTCCATGACGAAATCCATCGACCAGGTCAGATTGGGCGCCGCCGGACGGAGCAGCGGCAGACGTTCTGTTGCCAGCCCTTTACGACGTCTTCTGCGTTTTACGCTCAGGCCACTGAGGTGATAAAGCCGGTACACGCGCTTATGATTAACATGAAGCCCTTCACGGCGCAGCAACTGCCAAATACGACGGTAGCCAAAACGCCTGCGCTCCAGTGCCAGCTCAGTGATGCGCCCTGATAAATGCGCATCAGCAGCCGGACGGTGAGCCTCATAGCGGCAGGTCGACAGGGATAAACCTGTAAGCCTGCAGGCACGACGTTGCGACAGACCGGTCGCATCACACATCAACATCACGGCTTCCCGCTTCTGGTCTGTCGTCAGTACTTTCGCCCAAGAGCCACCTGAAGCGCCTCTTTATCCAGCATGGCTTCGGCAAGCAGCTTCTTGAGTCTGGCGTTCTCTTCCTCAAGCGACTTCAGGCGCTTAACTTCAGGCACCTCCATACCGCCATACTTCTTACGCCAGGTGTAAAACGTGGCATCGGAAATGGCATGCTTGCGGCAGAGTTCACGGGCGGGTACCCCAGCTTCGGCTTCGGCTTCGCGGAGAATACTGATGATCTGTTCGTCGGAAAAACGCTTCTTCATGGGGATGTCCTCATGTGGCTTATGAAGACATTACTAACATCGGGGTGTACTAATCAACGGGGAGCAGGTCATCAGAGGAATGATATATATCTGAATATTTTTATAATGCTGATAGGCCGTTTTGTGCCAAAAGCAGAAGCTGGTAATTCGTGTCTAATATACTTCACTTAACGTATATCCCAGCTCTGGTACAGAATATGCAAATTAAATACCCAAGAAGTGGCAGGCTGATTAACAAAGAACTCCTTCGATTATAGGATGATTTGTATCGGCACTCATCACACCATGTGCTCGATTCACGCCGCATAGTCAGTTGAATTTTGCTACTCTGTAAGAGGTGGTAAGCATTATCCAATACGGATTTAAATCAATGGAATAAATGATTATGAGTGAAAATGAAACAATCCCAAAGAAGTGTCACAGCCAGATTAACAAAGCTGTATTCTTTACATCTGCTTTGTTAATTTTTCTTCTTGTCGCTTTTGCCGCTGCATTCCCGGATGTTGCTGACAAAAATTTCAAACTACTTCAGCAACAAATCTTCACGAATGCAAGCTGGTTCTACATCCTTGCTGTGGCCCTGATTTTATTGAGTGTCACGTTTCTGGGACTCTCACGCTACGGTGATATCAAGCTGGGTCCGGACCATGCGCAACCTGATTTCAGCTATCACTCCTGGTTTGCGATGCTTTTTTCGGCAGGGATGGGGATCGGCCTGATGTTCTTTGGCGTTGCTGAACCGGTGATGCATTATCTCTCACCTCCCGTTGGCGCCCCAGAGACTGTTGCGGCAGCGAAGGAAGCAATGCGGCTGACCTTCTTCCACTGGGGTCTGCATGCCTGGGCAATCTATGCCATTGTAGCGCTGATTCTGGCCTTTTTCAGTTACCGCCACGGTCTACCTTTAACGCTGCGTTCTGCACTCTATCCCATTATTGGCGATCGCATATACGGACCTATAGGCCATGCGGTTGATATTTTTGCCGTTATAGGTACGGTCTTTGGCGTTGCAACATCGCTGGGTTACGGTGTTTTGCAGGTGAATGCCGGTTTGAACCACCTATTCGGGGTGCCCATTAATGAAACGGTGCAGGTCATTCTGATCGTGGCCATCACGGGGTTAGCGACGATTTCTGTGGTGACCGGCCTAGACAAGGGAATACGTATCCTGTCTGAGCTCAATTTGGGCCTCGCGTTGTTGCTCCTGGCGCTGGTCCTGTGTCTGGGGCCAACTGTGCTTCTGCTGAAGTCATTTGTGGAAAATACCGGCGGTTATCTTTCGGAACTGGTGAGTAAAACGTTCAATCTTTACGCATATGAACCTAAGTCGAGCAACTGGCTGGGGGGCTGGACATTACTGTACTGGGGATGGTGGCTTTCATGGTCGCCATTTGTGGGGATGTTTATCGCACGGGTCTCACGCGGCCGAACCATTCGCGAATTTGTCACCGGCGTGCTGTTTGTTCCGGCCGGCTTTACGCTCATGTGGATGACGGTGTTTGGTAACAGCGCAATCTATCTCATTATGAACCAGGGGGCGACCGATCTCGCCAATACCGTCCAACAGGATGTCTCGCTGGCCTTGTTCAATTTCCTGGAGCATTTCCCGTTCTCCTCCGTGCTGTCATTTATTGCAATGGCTATGGTCATCGTCTTCTTTGTCACATCTGCTGACTCGGGGGCAATGGTTGTAGATACTCTGGCATCAGGTGGGGTGGCAAACACACCCGTCTGGCAGCGAATCTTCTGGGCATCGCTCATGGGAGTTGTTGCAATTGCGCTTCTCCTTGCGGGAGGGCTGAGCGCGCTGCAAACGGTGACAATAGCAAGTGCATTACCCTTCTCCGTGATCTTGCTGATATCCATATACGGGCTGTTAAAAGCCCTGCGTCGAGATTTGACTAAGCGTGAAAGCCTGAGCATGGCGACTATTGCTCCTACGGCTGCACGTAACCCAATTCCCTGGCAGAGAAGGTTACGCAATATCGCGTATCTGCCGAAACGATCTCTTGTGAAACGTTTTATGGACGACATTATCCAGCCTGCCATGACGCTGGTTCAGGAAGAACTGAACAAGCAGGGGACGATAAGCCACATTAGTGACGCAGCCGACGATCGTATTCGTCTTGAAGTGGATTTGGGCAACGAGCTGAATTTTATATATGAAGTGAGGCTTCGCGGGTATAGCTCACCCACCTTCGCGCTCGCCGCAATGGATAATGATGAGCAGCAGACTGACCAACATCGATATTATCGCGCTGAGGTTTATCTCAAAGAAGGCGGTCAAAATTATGATGTGATGGGCTGGAATCAGGAACAGTTGATTAATGACATACTGGACCAGTACGAAAAACACCTGCACTTCCTGCACCTGGTTCGTTGATAGCAAAATGCCGTCCTAGGGGGCGGCAATTATTTATCCCGACCGCAATACGAGGGAATGCAGAATGATTTCACGCTGGCAATGGATTCTGAAGCAAACATTTAAGAAACTCTGGTTCAGAGCTACGTTATTCGCAATTGTCGCGATAATAACGGCTCTTTTATCTATTCTTTTTAAATCAATGATTCCTGAGTCGGTTTCAGTGAAGGTTGGTGCGGAAGCAGTTGATAACATTCTGAACATACTGGCATCGAGTATGCTGGCAGTGACCACATTTTCGCTGAGTATCATGGTCACAGCCTACGGTTCAGCCACTACTAATGTTACTCCCAGAGCAACGCGTTTAGTTGTGGAAGACGTAACCACACAAAATGTACTGGCCACCTTCATTGGTTCCTTTCTCTTCAGTCTGGTAGGAATTATTGCCCTCAATATGGGAGCCTACGGAGAAAGGGGAAGAGTCATTTTATTCATTGTCACACTCGTTGTCATTGCCCTCATCCTCATCACATTGCTTCGTTGGATACAGCATTTGACCTCTCTGGGGAGGGTCGGTGAGACAACAGCAAAAGTAGAACAGGCTGCCATCGAAACATTTATTGCGAGAGCCAGAAATCCCTGTCTCGGCGGATATCCATGGCTTGAGAGCTATGAACAGCCGAAAGGAACGGTTGCAGTTTATCCGAAGAAGATTGGCTATGTTGAATATATTGATATGGAGAAACTCAGCAAGCTGCTGGCCAATGATCCTCGTCATGTATACCTTGTGGCGCAACCAGGCAGTTTCATTCATCCGTCCATGCCAGCTTTGTACCTGAGTCAGGGCCAGGAGTCATCAATCTGCGCCGATTTACTTGAGACGATCATTGTCTCGGATGTGCGTTCATTTGCTCAGGATCCCCGATTTTGTCTTAGCGTCATGGCCGAAATAGCCTGCAGAGCCCTTTCACCCGCAGTGAACGATCCTGGAACCGCAATCGATGTCATTGGCAGAGGTGTTCGTATACTTTCTGCTTACGCGCAGAATAAGTCTCATGAAATTGAAGTGACCTATCCTTCAGTACACGTTGCGCCACTTCAGAACAACGATCTCCTGGAAGACTTTTTCTCACCTGTCGCACGCGATGGTGCCAGTATGAGAGAGATTCAGATAAGAGTGCTCAAAGGGCTATCTATGCTGAGTACGGGTTGGCCTGAGATGTTTGCTGATGCCGCGCACACTCTGGCAATTGAAACATTAGAGCATGCAAATCGCGCTGACCATATAGACTCCGATAGAGAATTCATAAAATCAATTTATTTTGATTTGTTTTTTGATGAAAACGCTAATAAGCAATCATAGTTGTGGAGCAAGCGATTTGGTTGCTAGCGAGACAAGAACAAAGCGTCTGCATGAGAATGGGCGTCTGCTTTGTATTAGAAGAGAACATACTGAGTCTTCATCACTTTTGCAGCAGGCTTTATCTCTACGTAAGACATCGCCTACAATCAAATATTTCGGTTTAATACCAGGAGAACACTAAATGTAGAAATTATGTCTACTCAGTTCGGAACAGACTACTGTTTTTTTATTCCGTAGCTGAGACCATCATATTTCCTCCAGCAAAGGAGATAAAAATGGAAAAATTATTTACCCCGTTTCAGACCGGTGATACTGACCTGGTAAACCGCGTCGTTATGGCCCCCATGACCCGCTCACGGGCAATGACTAGTGATACCGCTGATGAACTGACCGCAAAATATTATCAGCTGCGTGAATCCGTATGGGGCAAACCGGAGGTCGTCCGTGACGGGCTCAGGGATCTGGTTCGCCGCACGGGCGCAGATGAAATTATGGTGAACTCATGGCAAGGCACTCGTCTTTGCCGCTCTTCAGAAATAATGCTGAGTATTCTACCGGAAAGGCAAAAGGATCATTTACCAAAGATAATGACGAGAAAGTCATTGACGAAGCGGGGAAGGGGTTAAGTCATCAATCCATATCAAAATATCAGACGCCTGTTTACGCTATGCGGGCGTCCGCTTTTCGCTGTGAGTTCAACGGGTCGATGCAACGCTATCCTTAATCAAGGGGGACGTTGCCATGAAACGAAGAACTCGGATTTACTACACGCCAGAGCAGAAGGCGATTATCTGGGACAGATATAAGCAAGGTGATTCCCTGCATGATATCGCCAGAATGTTCGACAGATATCATTCTTCTATTATGCCCACTATCCACCAGACTGGTGGATACCGTCCTCCTGTGAGAAAGCGGCACCGATTAGCGCTTACGCTTGATGAAAGAGAGGAGATATCCAGAGGATTGGTAGCAAAACTCAGTATCAGGGACATCGCTGCCAAATTATCAAGAGCGCCCTCAACGATTAGCCGCGAGGTCAGGAGGCACGGAGGTGCCAGGCAATACCGTGCAGCAAAAGCCGATACTTCTGCGTGGGAAAATGCTCTGAGACCAAAACCTTGCAAGCTAATTGAAAGCCCCACATTGTGTAAAATCATTGCAGAGAAGATGCATCAGGACTGGTCGCCGGAGCAGATCGCCGGTTGGCTGAAACGCTGTTATCCGGATAATCAGGAAATGCATGTGTCACACGAAACGATTTATAAAACGCTTTTTATACAAACCCGGGGCGCATTAAAAAAAGAGCTGCAACAATGCCTCAGAAGCGGAAGAGCGGTTCGTAGATCCCGAACGTCATCACTTAAAGGGAAAGGATTAGGGAAAATCCCGAATGCGCTATCTATCAGCGAAAGGCCACCGGAAGCCGCAGACAGAGCCATACCTGGTCACTGGGAAGGTGATCTGATCCAGGGCTCGAAAAACTCCTATATCGTCACCCTTGTAGAACGCCATTCCCGCTTTGTTATGTTGGCCAAAATCAGGGACAATAAGACCATAACGGTTATATCTGCACTCATCAGACAAGCCCGGGAATTACCTGTTGAGCTTTATAAAACATTAACCTGGGATCGGGGCGCTGAAATGACCAGCCACACCCGGTTTACTGTAGCAACAGACATCCAGATTTACTTCTGTGATCCTCAATCTCCCTGGCAACGTGGCTCAAATGAAAATACGAACAGATTGCTCAGACAATATTTTCCAAAGGGAACTGACTTATCGGTTCACAGTCAGCAGAGACTAAACAGCGTTGCGAGACAGCTCAACGAAAGACCGAGAAAAACGCTAGACTATGAATCACCCGCAGAACGGTTCAATAAGTGTGTTGCGTCCATCAGTTGAACTCACAACCCCCATCTTTAAGACGGACACGTTCCACCCTGGTATCAGCGCAGGGCGGCAATTTATCATTCATTAATTCTGTTTCCTCCGTATGCAGCGTGGAGCCTTTCCTGTTACCGGTTTTATCCGGATGTATGCTGTCCCGTGAAGTGGCGGGCAAACTCACTTCTAAAAAATTACGGCCAGATCTTGTCATGCCTATCACAAAGTATCATAACCGAGCATTGTGTAAAGATGAAAACCGTCAAATTGAGCGCAATCGAGCTGCATGATATGATCAGAACCCTACTAAATCAGAAGTATTGGGTATGAGATTACTTTTGAGGAAGCACGTAAATGAAACGAGTGGTTCTGTTTTCATGTGGGAGCGCTTGTCGCTCCCTGAATAGTCCATGTGACAATGAAGATTAAACAGCATCATAACCAGCATGATGCCGTTGCATTTCTTGCATATCGGCAGACTACATCAGAACCCGGTAACCTTGGATGCTGGGATAATGGCAGAGAAGAGGCACTTACTGTATCTACGGTAAAAAGCGGTTTTGTCGATGAAGTTTTAAAGGAAACCCTCCAGAAACGCTGATGAAATTGCGCAGTTTCGCTGGCCTGATGCGACAACAACTCGCCAGTAGAATGGGTATTTCTTACAAATACCTGCGCAGCATAGAAGCAAACCCATCCAGAGCGAGCATTACTACACTTAACCATTATGCCAAGAAGTGTGGTGTTAAAAGCCCTTTGATTTATCTGTAAATAAGATAAAACATGATAATTTCATCAAGTTGCATGGTAATTTATCCAGGATCCATTTGTGTCCAGGACGTAAGTCTTCACAGCTGTCGAATCAATTCTATTTCGTAAGGCGGCTCACGTTTTTATGCCCTGAGCAGTGCTTTTCCGGCTGGAACTTTCCCCCACTCATTCACTGTGATTTAATATGCTAAACCGGTTTAATTAAGTTTAGCCTTGGAGGGTTTTAGCATGAAAGCAAAAGTTTGGGTTCTGGGCGACGCAGTGGTGGACCTGCTACCGGAGAGTGAAGGGCGCTTGCTACAGTGCCCTGGAGGCGCGCCGGCTAACGTGGCGGTAGGGGTTGCCCGCCTTGGCGGCAACAGCGGATTTATCGGCCGCGTCGGCGGTGACCCGTTTGGCCGCTACATGCGTCATACCCTGCAACAGGAGCAGGTCGACGTCAGCCATATGTATCTTGACGATCATCACCGCACGTCCACTGTGGTGGTCGACCTTGATGACCAAGGTGAACGCACCTTTACCTTTATGGTACGCCCCAGCGCTGACCTGTTCCTGGCTGAAGAAGACCTGCCACAGTTTGCCGCCGGACAGTGGTTGCACATCTGCTCCATCGCGCTCAGCGCCGAGCCCAGCCGCAGTGCTACCTTCGCGGCTATGGAGAACATCAAACGTGCCGGTGGCCGGGTGAGCTTTGACCCTAATATCCGCCTGGATCTCTGGCAAGATCAGAACCTGTTGCACGCCTGTCTCGACCGCGCCCTGCGTCTGGCGAACGTGGTGAAACTGTCCGAAGAAGAGCTGATACTCATCAGCGGGAGTAATGATATCGCGCAGGGGATCGCCAGCATCACTGAGCGTTATCAGCCTGAATTACTGCTGGTGACTCAGGGTAAAGCGGGCGTCATCGCCGCATTCCAGCAGCAGTTTATCCATTTCAGCGCTAAACCGGTTGTCAGCGTGGATACCACCGGTGCGGGCGATGCGTTTGTCGCCGGACTGCTTGCCAGCCTTGCTGCCAACGGGATGCCGGCGGATATCAATGCCCTGGAGCCAACGCTCGCTCTGGCGCAAACCTGCGGTGCCCTGGCAACCCTGGCGAAAGGCGCGATGACTGCCCTGCCATACCAGCGCGATCTACACCGCCAGATTTGATCCTAAATACCGTCGTACGCGGTCCACTTTGTTGCATCCATCACACTTATTAAACCGGTTTAGCAAAATCAATTTCAAAATGTTAAATGTCGTGCTTAACATTGCAACTAAACCGGTTTAGCAAAAACACACAATTTTTTATTTTCCTTTTGGGATGCAATCAATATGTTCAGAAAAAGCACACTCGCGGTTCTTATCGCTTTGCTAACCGGCGCCGCCTCAGCCCATGCACAAACGGATCTCAGCAGTATCGAAGCCCGTTTAATTGCGCTGGAAAAACGCTTACAGGATGCCGAAAACAGAGCGCAAACGGCAGAAACCCGCGCAGAGTCGGCAGAGAAGAAAGTACAGCAGCTCACGACACAGCAACAAAAAACCCAGGACAGCACTCAGGAAGTGGCTCAGCGTACCGCCAAACTGGAGAAAAAAGCCGATGAGAAAAGCGGGTTTGAGTTCCACGGCTACGCCCGCTCCGGCGTGATAATGAATGACTCCGGCGCCAGCACCAAATCCGGAGCCTACATGACGCCAGCAGGGGAAACCGGTGGGGCTATTGGCCGCCTGGGAAACCAGGCCGATACCTATGTTGAAATGAATCTTGAACATAAGCAGACCCTGGATAACGGGGCAACGACCCGCTTCAAAGTCATGGTCGCCGACGGTCAAACCACTTATAACGACTGGACGGCGAGCACCAGTGATTTGAACGTGCGTCAGGCCTTTGTTGAACTGGGCAACTTGCCCACCTTCGACGGGCCGTTTAAAGGCTCCACCCTGTGGGCCGGGAAACGCTTTGACCGGGATAACTTTGACATTCACTGGATCGACTCGGATGTCGTGTTCCTCGCCGGTACCGGCGGCGGTATTTACGATGTCAGGTGGAACGACAGCGTTCGCAGCAACTTCTCTCTTTACGGGCGTAACTTCGGCGATATTGCTGATACCAGCAACAGTGTGCAGAACTACATCGTCAGCATGAACAATTTCATCGGGCCGGTGCAGATGATGGTCAGCGGGATGCGGGCAAAAGACAACGACGAACGCCAGGATACCAACGGTAATCCGGTCAAAGGCGATGCGGCAAATACCGGTGTACATGCGCTGCTCGGGTTGCACAACGACAGTTTTTACGGCCTGCGTGAAGGTGCCAGCAAAACCGCCCTGCTCTACGGTCACGGACTGGGTGCCGAAGTTAAAGGTGTCGGCTCTGACGGCGCGTTACGCTCGGGGGCTAACACCTGGCGCTTCGCCAGCTACGGCACCACGCCACTGAGCAAGAACTGGTTTATCGCCCCGGCGATACTGGCACAAACCAGTAAAGACCGTTATGTCGATGGCGACAGCTACCAGTGGGCAACCCTCAACATGCGTCTGATCCAGGAGATCAATCAAAACTTCGCCCTCGCTTATGAAGGCAGTTACCAGTATATGGATCTCAAACCTGAAGGTTATAACGATCGCCATGCGGTAAACGGCAGCTTCTACAAGCTCACCTTCGCCCCGACCTTTAAGGTTGGCGACATCGGCGATTTCTTCAGCCGTCCTGAAATCCGTCTTTACACCTCGTGGATGGACTGGAGCAAAAAACTCAATAATTACGCCAGCGATGACGCGCTGGGCAGCAGTGGTTTTAAATCGGGCGGCGAATGGTCGTTCGGGATGCAGATGGAAACCTGGTTTTGATGGTTAACACCTGGCGACAGTAACCGCCGGGGCGACAAAATACGTTTCGTCGCCCCGGACACAATAACAACGAAGAGAATGCGCTCCGGCTACCACGGGACGACAACTCGAAAATCAATACGCATTCAGAGGGTACTATGGATTTTGAACAGATTTCCCGCTCGCTACTTCCGCTTCTGGGAGGCAAGGAAAATATCGCCAGCGCCGCGCACTGTGCCACACGCCTGCGCCTGGTGCTGGTCGATGACTCACTGGCCGATCAGCAGGCCATCGGCAAAATTGATGGGGTGAAGGGCTGTTTCCGTAACGCCGGACAGATGCAGATTATCTTCGGCACCGGGGTGGTGAACAAAGTCTACGCCGCCTTTATCCAGGCGGCAGGGATTGGCGAATCCAGCAAATCGGAAGCTGCCGACATTGCGGCGAAAAAACTGAATCCTTTCCAGCGCATTGCCCGCCTGTTGTCGAACATCTTTGTGCCGATCATCCCGGCTATCGTCGCCTCCGGCCTGTTGATGGGCCTTCTGGGGATGGTTAAAACGTACGGCTGGGTCGACCCGGGTAACGCCATCTACATCATGCTGGATATGTGCAGCTCAGCGGCGTTTATTATTCTGCCGATCCTGATTGGCTTCACCGCCGCCCGCGAGTTCGGTGGTAATCCTTATCTTGGCGCGACGCTTGGCGGCATCCTGACTCACCCGGCGCTCACCAACGCCTGGGGTGTGGCCGCCGGTTTCCACACCATGAACTTCTTCGGCCTTGAGATTGCCATGATCGGCTATCAGGGCACGGTGTTCCCGGTGCTGCTGGCGGTGTGGTTTATGAGCATCGTTGAGAAACAGCTGCGTCGCGTGATCCCCGATGCACTGGATCTGATCCTGACGCCGTTCCTGACGGTGATCATTTCCGGTTTTATCGCCCTGCTGATTATCGGCCCGGCTGGTCGCGCGCTTGGCGACGGTATTTCGTTTGTCCTTAGCACCCTGATTACCCACGCCGGTTGGCTGGCCGGACTGCTGTTTGGCGGTCTCTATTCGGTTATCGTCATTACCGGTATTCACCACAGCTTCCACGCCATCGAAGCGGGACTGCTGGGCAACCCATCCATCGGCGTCAACTTCCTGCTGCCGATTTGGGCGATGGCCAACGTCGCTCAGGGCGGTGCTTGTCTGGCGGTGTGGTTCAAAACGAAAGATGCCAAAATCAAAGCCATTACCCTGCCCTCGGCGTTTTCTGCCATGCTCGGCATCACCGAAGCGGCGATTTTTGGTATTAACTTACGCTTTGTAAAACCGTTTATCGCAGCCCTGATTGGCGGCGCGGTGGGCGGCGCGTGGGTGGTATCCATGCATGTTTACATGACCGCGGTGGGCCTGACGGCTATCCCTGGCATGGCTATCGTGCAGGCCAGCTCGCTGCTGAACTACATTATCGGGATGGTTATCGCCTTTGGCGTCGCCTTTGTCGTCTCCCTGGTACTGAAATACAAAACGGACGCTGAATAATGTCACATCCATCACGCCTGCCTGCGATTTTGCAGGCTGTTATGCAGGGCCAGCCGCGCGCGCTGGCCGACAGCCACTATCCCCGCTGGCACCATGCGCCGGTGACCGGGCTGATGAACGATCCCAACGGCTTTATTGAATTTGCCGGACGTTATCACCTGTTTTATCAGTGGAACCCGCTCGCCTGCGATCATAAGTTCAAGTGCTGGGGGCACTGGAGCTCTGCCGACCTGCTGCACTGGCAACATGAGCCGATCGCGCTCATGCCGGATGAAGAGTATGACCGCAACGGCTGCTACTCCGGAAGCGCCGTGGATAGTCAGGGCACGCTCACCCTGTGCTATACCGGCAACGTAAAATTTGACGACGGCAGCCGAACCGCGTGGCAGTGCCTGGCGACGGAAAATGCCGACGGCACGTTTACCAAACTCGGTCCGGTATTACCGCTGCCGGAGGGCTATACCGGCCACGTGCGTGACCCGAAAGTCTGGCAGCACGAAGGTCGCTGGTACATGGTGCTGGGCGCACAGGATTTGCAAAAGCGTGGCAAGGTGTTGTTATTCAGCTCAGCGGACCTTCATGAGTGGACGAGTCAGGGCGAAATCGCCGGTTATGGCATCAATGGCCTGGACGACGCGGGCTATATGTGGGAATGCCCGGACCTGTTTGCCCTCGGCGACCAGCATGTCCTGATTTGCTGCCCGCAGGGCGTGCCTCGTGAGAAAGAGCGCTATCTCAACACCTACCCGGCAGTGTGGATGAGCGGCGATTTCGACTACCACCGCGCGGCCTTCGAGCATGGCGAACTGCACGAATTGGACGCAGGGTTTGAGTTCTACGCCCCGCAAACCATGCTTACCAGTGATGGCCGCCGTCTGCTGGTCGGCTGGATGGGCGTGCCGGAGGGCGAAGAGATGCTTCAACCGACCCTCACCAACGGCTGGATCCATCAGATGACCTGCCTGCGTGAGCTGGAGTTTATCGATGGTCAGCTATACCAACGTCCTCTACGAGAGCTGAGCGCCCTGCGCGGCGAAGCGCACGGCTGGGCAGGGAACTCCCTGCCGCTGGCACCGATGGAAATCGTTCTACAAACCACTGGGGACGATATTTTGAGCCTCGATTTTGACGGCGCATTAATCCTTGAACGCGATGCCAGCGGGATCCGCCTGGCCCGACCCAGTCTGGCCAGCGACGAGAAGCATTATCGTTACTGGCGCGGAGACGTCCGCTCGCTGCATATTTTCATCGACCAGTCTAGCGTGGAGATTTTCATCAACGGCGGCGAAGGAGTGATGAGCTGCCGCTACTTCCCGGCCTGTTCAGGGCAGCTAATGTTCTCTGGCATCACACCGGACGCATTCTGCTACTGGCCGCTGCGAACTTGCATGGTAGAATAAGCGTTTTGCCTCAAGCTCATGGCGTCGTAATGAAAACTAAACGCGTAACCATTAAAGATATCGCCGAACAGGCTGGCGTCTCAAAAGCGACCGCCAGCCTAGTACTGAACGGTCGTGGTAAGGAGCTGCGTGTGGCGCAGGAAACGCGTGAGCGAGTACTGGCGATTGCCCGTGAGCAGCACTATCAGCCAAGCATTCACGCCCGCTCGCTGCGCGACAACCGCAGCCACACCATCGGACTGGTGGTGCCGGAGATCACCAACCACGGCTTTGCGGTCTTTTCACATGAGCTGGAAATGCTGTGCCGCGAAGCAGGCGTCCAGCTATTGATCTCTTGTACTGATGAAAACCCCGGTCAGGAGAGCGTGGTGGTCAATAACATGATTTCCCGCCAGGTTGACGGTCTGATCGTCGCTTCATGTATGCACAACGATGCCGACTATCTTAAGCTCAGCCAACAACTGCCAGTAGTGCTGTTTGACCGTTGTCCTAATGAAAGCCTGCTGCCGCTGGTGATGACTGATTCGATTACCCCAACGGCGGAACTGATTTCCCGCATTGCACCTAAGCATAGCGATGAGTTCTGGTTTTTAGGCGGTCAGTCGCGTCTGTCGCCTTCACGCGATCGTCTGACCGGCTTCACGCAGGGTTTGGCTCAGGCGGGTATTGCACTGCGCCCGGAATGGGTGATTAACGGTAACTACCACCCGAGCTCAGGCTATGAGATGTTCGCCGCACTCTGCGCGCGACTTGGGCGGCCGCCTAAGGCGCTGTTCACTGCCGCCTGTGGACTGCTCGAAGGGGTACTGCGCTATATGAGCCAGCACCATTTACTCGACTCAGATATCCATCTGACGAGCTTTGACGATCACTATCTTTATGATTCGCTGTCGCTGCGTATCGATACCGTACAGCAGGATAACCGCCAGTTGGCCTGGCACTGCTATGATCTGATAAGCCAATTGATCGAGGGCGATACGCCCGAAACGCTAAAACGCTACCTGCCCGCAACGCTGCAGTTTAGGCATCAGTAATAACTGAGCATTTTTGAATACCCTACAGAGGTGAAATCTGGTGCGAATCCAACAATCAAAAATCAATATTTGTAGTGATGTGATGCGGAAAGGTCTTCACTGCATCAGTAATCACACCAATCGGGTTAAACGGCAAACTGAGTGGTGGTAAAGACTGACACCGGCATTATTACTGTCACTGTGGAACATCACTCCGGCGGGTTTACCGCAAGCTTCCCACGCAATTTCCAGCGCTTTGATGTCAGCTTGCTGTCCGGTGAGAATGACATTGCCCAACCCTCAGGTTTCCTTGCGAACAGATCGAGAACAACAGCAAGGTAAGCCCAACGCTTGCCTGTCCAGAGTAGAGTAAGAGGCAGGGCGTAGTCGGACTATTTCCCTGCCTCTCCTCCCCGAACCGGACGTGCACCTTTCAGCGCATCCGGCTCTCCATTTAAATGCTGGCGAACGCCATTGCCACTTCTGTAAAGCGCGATGTATACGTGTTTCTGGTCTCCGTCCTCAGATAGGGATTACCTTCGGGTAGCCGCCAGCGGAACAGCTTCTTGCCTTGCCCCACCAACCGGTACAGTATTTCGCCGCTGAGCTTGCCGTGATTGGTTTTACCAAATAAAACCCACGTTTTGCTCTGACCCGGTTTCGGTGATTTACACCACCACCTCATCAGGGAAGCGATACCTGTACGGTATTTGCGGGCCAGCCAGTGAGCCAGCTTCCAGAACACGACACGGTCGATATAACTGAAGACTTTGGCCTTAAAATCAACGAACTGATAGAACATGGCCCAGCCTTTCAGTTTTCGGTTGAGTTGTTCAGCCATATCGACTTTGCTTTCACTGTAGTTGCCTGATAACAGTGCTGTCAGCGATGCGGCGAAGTTTCTGGCTTTCTCCTGCGGGATCGTTGAGACCACTCGCATCTCGCCATAACGACTGCGTTTGCGAATGATCCTGTGCCCCAGAAAGATAAAGCCGTCATTAACATGGGTGATTTTAGTCTTATCCATGTTCAGCCTGAGTTTCAGACTGCCTTCGAGCACACCCCGACACTCCTCCCTGATGGCTTCCGCCTGTGCTTTGGTGCCTTTGACGATGAGGACAAAATCATCGGCATAGCGGCAGTACGCCACCGCGGGTTTCCACTGCCAGTTTTCTCTGACCGCCGTACTTCGGCCCCGTTGGATACTGTTATTCCAGTACCACCGATCTTTTCTGGCTTTCCCGCTCAGGTAGCGCTCATGCAGGTATTGATCGAACTCATTCAGCATGATGTTCGATAATAGCGGCGATATAACACCGCCCTGTGGTACACCTTCACTGGCCGCCCGAAAGAGACCGACATCGATATGTCCCGCCTTGATGGTTTTCCACAGCAGAGTCATGAAACGTGCGTCACTGATCCTGCGGCGTACAGCCTTCATCAGCAGTCGATGATGTACGGTGTCGAAGTAACTGGACAGGTCGCCTTCAATCACCCAGCGTCCCCGGGTTTCACCACAGTCTGTGAGCTGTAATTTCACCGTGCGGATCGCGTGGTGGACACTGCGCTCAGGCCGGAAGCCATATGAGAGCGTATGAAAATCACTCTCCCATATCGGCTCCATCGCCATCAGCATGGCCCGCTGAACAATACGATCCCGCAACGCGGGGATACCCAGTGGTCGCAGTTTGCCGTTGCTTTTAGGGATGTAAACCCGTCTGGCGGGCAAGGGCTGGTAGTGGCCTGAGAGTAATTCATCCCTGAGGATTTGCAGCTCAACAGCCAGTCTGGCCTGTAGCATTGTTTTGTTCACGCCATCAACGCCGGGGGTATGGGCCCCCTTTGATGAAAGCGTGATCCGCGCCGCTTCAGCCAGCCATTCTGGTTGTGTTATCAGACGCAGCAGCCGTTGAATCCGTAGGGACGGATCGGTGGCTGCCCATGTGGCAAGCTTGCGTTGCATTTCGCTGATTATCAAAGGTCTTCACCTCGTTAGGTCAGTTAATTCACGTCGCAAACACATTCAAACTGCTTCCCTTCGCCATGTAATGGGCTTTCCCCATCGCGGACTACTACGGAAGCTCCGCCAGCCAGCGCGTCATCGGAGCCATGCCCCCTTAACATCCGTCGCTGACCTTCCCCGGTTTACCTGCCTGGACTCAGGCATACTGAGGAGGCTGCCCGTCGCACTCTTTATCCTTGCTTGCCGCAAGTTGGCAGAAGTCAGCAACGCAAGCGTGATAGACGCTGCTGCCCCGGTGTTTCGCATACATGTCAAAACACCTTCGACCGGCAGTGCTTACGTATCACTGCCAGTTCCTCCTGCACGGCCTGTCAGATCACGTAGGCCGTGGTGACGTTTTCAACCCACAGAGGCGGATTAACGGGTTCATGTTCTTCAGCCTTTCAGTACTTAACCTTGAGGATCATCTCGGCTTAGTGATCTCGCCTCAATCCCCGTTGTCAGCGGGTTACATCACCCTGCGGGCATGCCGCAGGTCACTGCCGCTCAGGTTCTCCACCGTCACACCCGGTGGGATTGTTGGGTTTCTCATCGTGAGTTACCGGTTCAATATTCCAGACAGACTCGCGGTTCATTTAAGCATCCATGCCCGCCCTGAACTCCGGGCACACTATACGTCACATCGCCGCACCACACCTGATTCGGTTCTGTCACTGCAAACTGTCGCTCAAGGCGATTCGGGATAGCGGTGTGTTCATGACCACCACGTTTATACCGGTGAGTTGGCTGCTGACAACTCACCAGACCCGGTTCTTTCATGAGCCTTCCGGCAAGCCAGCGTCCCATTCTGAAGCCTTTCAGGGTTGCCATAATCGCGATACTTCTTGCGCCAGCAGAGCCATGGCTGATGTTATGCAGTTCCAGAACCTGACTGCGTAACACAGCTCGCCTGCCGTCTGGCTTTTCGGGGCTTTTTCCCCAGTATTTGTAGCTGCTGCGATGAACCCCGAACACGTGGCAAAGTGTGACCACAGGATACTGCGCTCTGAGTTTCCCGATTAACGAGAATTGTTCAGGGAGTCTGGCATCAAGAGCGCGGTTGTAGATTCAATTGGTCAACGCAACAGTTATGTGAAAACATGGGGTTGCGGAGGTTTTTTGAATGAGACGAACATTTACAGCAGAGGAAAAAGCCTCTGTTTTTGAACTATGGAAGAACGGAACAGGCTTCAGTGAAATAGCGAATATCCTGGGTTCAAAACCCGGAACGATCTTCACTATGTTAAGGGATACTGGCGGCATAAAACCCCATGAGCGTAAGCGGGCTGTAGCTCACCTGACACTGTCTGAGCGCGAGGAGATACGAGCTGGTTTGTCAGCCAAAATGAGCATTCGTGCGATAGCTACTGCGCTGAATCGCAGTCCTTCGACGATCTCACGTGAAGTTCAGCGTAATCGGGGCAGACGCTATTACAAAGCTGTTGATGCTAATAACCGAGCCAACAGAATGGCGAAAAGGCCAAAACCGTGCTTACTGGATCAAAATTTACCATTGCGAAAGCTTGTTCTGGAAAAGCTGGAGATGAAATGGTCTCCAGAGCAAATATCAGGATGGTTAAGGCGAACAAAACCACGTCAAAAAACGCTGCGAATATCACCTGAGACAATTTATAAAACGCTGTACTTTCGTAGCCGTGAAGCGCTACACCACCTGAATATACAGCATCTGCGACGGTCGCATAGCCTTCGCCATGGCAGGCGTCATACCCGCAAAGGCGAAAGAGGTACGATTAACATAGTGAACGGAACACCAATTCACGAACGTTCCCGAAATATCGATAACAGACGCTCTCTGGGGCATTGGGAGGGCGATTTAGTCTCAGGTACAAAAAACTCTCATATAGCCACACTTGTAGACCGAAAATCACGTTATACGATCATCCTTAGACTCAGGGGCAAAGATTCTGTCTCAGTAAATCAGGCTCTTACCGACAAATTCCTGAGTTTACCGTCAGAACTCAGAAAATCACTGACATGGGACAGAGGAATGGAACTGGCCAGACATCTAGAATTTACTGTCAGCACCGGCGTTAAAGTTTACTTCTGCGATCCTCAGAGTCCTTGGCAGCGGGGAACAAATGAGAACACAAATGGGCTAATTCGGCAGTACTTTCCTAAAAAGACATGTCTTGCCCAATATACTCAACATGAACTAGATCTGGTTGCTGCTCAGCTAAACAACAGACCGAGAAAGACACTGAAGTTCAAAACACCGAAAGAGATAATTGAAAGGGGTGTTGCATTGACAGATTGAATCTACAATTACTTTTTCCCTGCTGAACCCGCCATAAAAGCGGATTCTTTGCGGACAAAATCGCTCCTTCATCGTTTTAACCACACCGATCCTGCTCATATTGATTCCCGCCTGCTACTGATGAAAGAGTTGCTGCCTGAATGTGGGGAAGGGGTATCTGTCACCACGTCTTTCCACTGCAGCAGGGGGTATAACATTCGTAAGCGTCGTCTCAGCACCGTCTGGCAGATCCTGAAATTCCTGAGAGGATAGTGGACACCAAATATGGTGGACACTATCCATGAAATCATTAACCACAGTGCGTAAAAAAAGCCCTAATTATCCCGTTGAGTTCAAAATCAAAATGGTTGAACTCTCGCATCGACCAGATATCCGAGTCTTTGCGTTTGCCAGCGAGGATAAGGAGTACCAACCGTTACTCGATGATATTCTGGATGGTCCAATGGTTGGGCGTTTTGATACTGAGGAAGCCGGAAAGGCTTTGATCGATGGTGGATTGATTGAGCGTTTGATGTCAACTATCATGCCCTTTATCACTTCAGAGGCCCCTCTACCCGATACGCATCTACGTCGGGAAACAACCTGGTATTATCCACTGGAAGCTATTCGCGAAACTGTTGTAAATGCACTGGCTCATCGTGACTGGACACGCTTTGTTGAGATAGAGATTGGCTTGTATAGCAATCGATTTGAAGTTATTAGCCCAGGGGCGCTGAATAATTCGATGTCGATTGAAAAGATGGTTACAGGTCAGCGATCACCACGCAATACGATTATTATGGAAGTCTTACGTGATTATGGTTACGTTGATTTCAGGGGGATGGGAGTCAGGACAAAGATTATTCCACTAACACAGGCCATGAGTGGCCAACTCCCTGAGTTTACTGCAACAGATGATTACTTGAAAACAATACTTTATCGCTCACCATCTTCTTGATATATAAGGTCTGGCCTTTCCATCCATAAGAAAGGCCATTGCTGTAAAAAATAAATTACCCGCGACTGCAGCCGAAGCTACGGTCGCCATCTCCATATGCTTTTGTATCGAGTTTAGCTAGGTAGTCGAAGCGATTCAGTAATTTATTGTATTCTCCTTCAAAGTTAAAATCATTGACGTCTAAAATATAACGACAATTTTCAGGGTAGTGAACCAATCCCGGATAATCATCCAGTTCCAATCCCAGTGCGCTATACCATGCTCTTACAATCATCATCCTTAAATTTCTTTCAGCCTCATAATCACCTAAATGGTAATAAGCATCTTTATTAAAAAAAAGACCAAGGTGAAAGTGACATTTTCCTTCTTCGGAAAACTCCCGTGCCCAAACATGACGAACACGGTTTGGATATATTCTTTTGCCGTTAGCTGCTCTGGTTCTCTCATTGGCCTCCAACATGGCATTTAATGCATTACGGAAACGGGATATGGCACCAGGCTCTAGATTAGGAAAACAGCAAACAGTGTCACCTCTGTCTAAAATGGGTGGATAATGAACATCAACACGTAACGCCATTGTTCTGGGGAATTCACTGATAGCATCATTGACGACTCGTTCAATATGTTTTTTATAGGCGAGCACATGCTCACCATGGGAACCATGATATAATTCCATGTTTCGATCCTGTCGTTAGCCCTACGGCTTTGGATAGCCGTATATAGTAATATGATCAGACATAGCTGAATGTCTGTGGTTAGTTATATTAATTAACTGTTAATAGTAATGACTGTTATATAATACCTTTCCAACAATAAAACTTGTTATCAACCCATTACCCATGCAGTAAAATAATTAAAAAGCAACTCTGCAATTATAATCACCCAAAGATGCCGTTATCCCAGTGTCTTTTTACCGTGGAAATACTTATTCCTAAGATCTTTGCCACCTTGGATTGAGAGTAATGCTTAGCCTTCTCACTCTGAATTAAATGGGAATATTTACTTCCTTCAGGCCTTCCTAGAATTTTCTTTGATTTTGCTTTGTTAGTAGGCATCTTTTACCCTCATCAAGCTATTAGGTACTAACTCCATACTGTCGAGATGTATACAACTAAGTGGTTATGCTTAACATTGGTATCAGAAAGTATGGCTTACTTCACCGTTAAAGGGGTTAATAATGATGGCATCTCCTCCTTTCATCGCCTTTTGAGGTGTATCGCCTTCGGCAATCACAGGGACCATTACCGCTAGATCATTTGTGTAATAAATTGGTATCCAGCAATAGCATGATTGTTTAGGGGGAGTTTTATTTCTTTTCAATACTGCTTCAACTCCAAATGTAATAAGTTCAAAGATTGGCATAATCACAATGCTGCTCAAATCAAAAAAACAACCATCGTAGACTGTTTCCTTTATCAGTATGATATTAGATAACCCTCCTGCAATGAGATGTTTGTGGTTCACGCGCCGATCTGTGTAAATAAAAATTGCTTTTTTTACATTGAAACTTTTTATAATGTATGAGAGCTTTTCATGAATTAATTTTTTTTCGCTCTTACCCATCTTATCATGAGGTATTTTGTGCGCATAAAAATCTTGATCGACAACCTCGTTCCGGTGTCGAATGTGAGTGTTCCAGACGGAATAAAAAAACTCTTCGTAAGTTAATTTTGGCTCACCCCGTGCGATTGAGGGGGCCTTCTCTTCAAAAATACAGCCTAATGTTGACTCCAAAGTTTGAGCTATATGATATTGCGATGTTATTTTATTCAATGCTGGGGCTGTGGCGTTTAACAAAAATGATATCACCTCTGACCTAGAATATCCTTTTGCATTGCTATAGTCGTCAATTGCATCAATAGTTGATTTTTTGTTTGCGCTGAAAGTGATGCGTTTTTTCATATGTATCCTTGACTTTCGTTAATGTAAAATGTGATAAACGGTGTGATTTAGTATCTTTTATCGACGGATTGTTTCTGTTAATTAACCCAGCTATTCTTTAGAATAGCTGGGGAGTTATGATTTTGATGCTGCTGTTAATTACAATATACTGAGAAGGTTAATAGGAACCTATCAATGTCTTTGCGTAACCAATAATGTCGGCTGTTAATTTTCTTTGGGCGTGGTAAACCATTAGGCAGCTTGTCTTGGCAAAGCCATTTTCGAATTGTTTGGGCTTTAAGGTTTAATAGATGTGCTAACTCACTTGTGGAAACAAGTTCAGATAGAGATGTTCTGGATTGCTCATATATGCTCATGCTACCACCTCAATGATTGAGATGCAGGCATATACAAAAAGTAATGAAATTAGAAGGGAAAGAAAGGACCAAAAAGAAAACAAAAAAGCCAAGCTTGAATAAGCTTCAGGGTCAGGATCACTACCTTCGCTTGAGCCGGATGAGGTACTTTTAGTTGATTTAGACGCATTACCTTGCGAGTTTTCGGCCTGATTTTTGTGCGAGATGATACGTGCAAAAAAAACGCCCAAAGTTTTATGTCGATTGTTTTTATTGTATAAAGAGTTTTTTTCACTGAGGTGTCCAAGAGCAGCTCGAATCCTGATGTTCACCTGTCTTTCCTGAAATATGGACTCAGCACAGGTTTGTCGCTGCTTACTAGAACGAACAACTTTGATCTTACCCACGACCCGTACTATTCGAGCCTTTGAGCTGGTTTGCGCAGAACTCATCAAAGAATTAGACATAATGCTTTATCTCCTGATTTAAAAGTGGACGATGGAATTTAAACCTTAAAATACACTTATGTCAACGATGGATGTTGTTCTGTAATCTATTGATATTAAATGAAATCAACGCATATCAACGGTTATTTTTTTACAATATTTGCTTGCTGTAAGATCCACCTCTCAATTTTTTCATGCCATTTGCGCAACAGATCTAACGGACGACGGCGGTAGTGTTTTTCCGCCAGTGCACTTGGTTTGTGTCCCATAATTTGAGCAACAATACCTGTTGGCACTTCAACCCATTCAGCAAGAGTGCCAAAACTACGGCGTAAGCCGTGAAGGCTGATATGTGGTAACTCAGCTCGAGCTAACGCTCTGTTGTGTGCTGAACGCGGTTCAATAATTTTGCCACTTTTACTGTTACTTCTGAAAACCCAACCCTCCTTATTTACGTCAGAATTTGGGAATTGCGCTAGCGCACTTAACAGCTCAGAAACATAAGGAGTGAGAGGGATGATACGTTCGCCTTCGATCTTGTCTTTAATCCTCATGCTTGACCATTTGAAATCTACGTCAGACCACCGAAGTGACGCAATTTCTTCACGCCGTGCACCGGTGAGCAAAAGTACCTGGAGATAGGCCGATGCAATGGGATTATTGAGGCTACGTACGGCACTGAACCAGATTTTTAACTGTTCTTTTTGTAAGCAATCTCCCGCTTTACTCGCTGATACTGGAACCACTTTTCTCACGTTATGATCTTGTGCAATATCGCCATGGATTATTCCCTGATATTTTTTCTGGTAATTAGCCCATTTGATAAATGCACGCAACAGACGGTAGGCATGAGCAGTGACGGTAGGCCGATTTTGTCTCTCTGTACTTAGCCATGCGGCAATGTTCTCTGGTGTTAGTTCCGATAACGGTAGGTCGAGTAAGCTAGCCAATGGTCCAGCCGAGGTTGGGCCCCGGCCTCTTTTTTTACTTTCGCCTCCACGGCTGGACAAGTTAATGTGATCGGCAATGTATCGAGTAGAATATGGGCGTTTAGTTTTTGCGCTGATTCCGGCTCTCAATTCTTCAAGGTAATCTTCCCAAGCGCTTGTGAAGGTTACCTTCGTTTTACGAGATTCAGCCTGCTGTGATTCCGCTTCAGCAATTTTTTCTGCCTTAGCTATACGCGGATCTATCCCTGTATCGATTAATGTTTGCAGCCGCCTGGCTTCGGCCCTGGCATCATCAATTCTCCAATCGTTAATGTTGCCAATGGTCATGCGAAGGGTTTTTCCCGCATATACGCTTTGGAACACAAAAGCTTTTGTTCCGCGAGTTGCCCTACATGCCAGGGAAGTTACGTCCGCATCCCAAAGAAATGCCTGGGTTTTTCCTTCAGATAAAGCAAATTTTCGAATGCGCTCGAAGGTGAGTTTTTGTCTTGGAAGTGCCATTTTGGGGCTCCAGATGAGAAATGTTACATCACCATAATGTAACGGCTAGTGTAAGTAAAATGGGGGAATAAACATCAACGCGTGTCAATTTTTATCAACAGGTGTTTTTCATAACACAATGTTTTATAATGAATTGCTTGTTTTAATAGTAGGTTTTTAAAGGGGTGAAAATATAATAACATCGCATTCGTAATGCGAAGGTCGTAGGTTCGACTCCTATTATCGCACCATTCAATCAAGCAGTTATAATCCAGTCTCTTCAGTAAAACTCTCTGATTTTCTTCTCGCGTACTTGTTTAGCATTCTATAACCTCTCGTTTTCTTTCAGCCCATTGAGCACGCCGATTGCAGCATTACGTTTAGGAATTCGCATCCGGGGTGATGCCTTGTCAACCGATGCGGATCTGGCTGCATTTCATGGTCTGCGTATTGCCGACATGCGCCAGCCGATTAACACGCAGTGCCTTGTAGGCCGTTGGGAGACATTCCAGCGCCTGAACGTCGCTTGAGAATGTGCGCTGGCGGGTGAAAACTTCTCAGCAGTATGAAAAAACGTCCTCCGCTGCGGGGAATTGATAGTTATTCCCGCCAGCACACATAGAAGAATTGATTGAGGGAAAATATGGAGCAGCAATGCCAAAGCAGTATCAATTTCCGCCCATTCGTTGGCTCAAAATACGCCAATAGCCGTTATGGCGTTCGGGTGCTGGTATTGGGGGAGTCGCATTATGCTGATGAGTCCGATGTCGCTAACGATTACACGCAGCACGTTGTTGAAACGCACGCTTACTGTGCTGGCATTCCGTTTTTCTCTAAGCTCACAGCCGTTTTGCGTGGTGATACCTCATATCCAACGGACGAAGAACGGTTTGAAACCTGGCAGCATGTCGCTTTTTACAATTTCGTGCAGGAGATTGTTGGCGAAGGCTCGCGAATAGCGCCAACCCCAGAAGCGTGGAATGCTGCACAAGCGCCGTTTCTTGACGTTGTCCAGGAGCTCAAACCTGATGTCATCCTGGTGCTAGGTAGCCGCCTATGGGATAAGGTGCCAAATCTTCCGCCAGAATACCCAGTAGTATGGTGCGGAATCACACATCCAAGCGGCGGAATGGCCTATGAATCGTCAATTGCTACGCTGGTTGAGTCAATTGCGAAGGCTGGTGGCACGTTTGCCAAGAGAGAAGAACAATTATGATTAATTTTCGCCATCATGTCGCCACGTATGGTTGGAATCATTGCACGCACCCCAACATCTTGCTCTTGCCCTATCTGTGGAAATCAGCGTGAGCACCACGGTATGAGATGGCAGGAGATTAACGACCGCTTGCGATATACCGATTAGCAGGAGGAGAAATGCACCATGACACCACCGGAGAACATTTGTAAGTACCTTAATTGGAGCTTACTTATGTCTACATTTAATACCCGTAAAGACCGTGATCGCCACGGTAAACCATTGCCACATTGGCGCGTGCAGTACGCCACTCGCTGTCGTGTAAAGCATATTCACTATGCCGACCGTTATGGCGACAATGCGCCCCGATTGAACTACAGCAAGAATCCAGGTTACTGGAACAACTTGTATACGACTCGCCGACGCCGAGCTGATGATCGCGCCCTGGCGCATGCTGTAGTGACAGGCGCAGATCCTGATAGTCTGCTTTGGTTGCCGAATAATCGCCCCCTGGAATATTACTGGTGAATCTCAAACCCGCTGCGGCGGGTTTTTTATCCCTGGATTAACACCACCTCTTATTAAAGTGGTTAGCAGTAGGTATTGGTTTTGAAATGGAGCTAATCATCTTTTTTAGTGCATAAAATGAGTGCTTACGTCCCTTTTAAAATGTTCTCAAAATCAGAGCTGCTTAGATCAGGTGTTGAGCACAACATATCTCTGGCCAATGCCCGGCGACGCTGAAGGAGTTCGTCTAGCGTTTCTTCAAACGTCGTGATTTCAGAGTCCATTACCGTCGGATAATACACATATACATCCTTTGTCTGGCCGATACGGTAAGCGCGGTCAGTTGCCTGATCTTCTTTTGCCGGATTCCAACAGCGGGTGAAATGAATAACGTGGTTGGCTTTCTGCACGTTAACTCCAAATCCAACCGCGACGGTGGAGAGAATAATCACGCCAAAACCGGGTTGGGACTGGAAATCATCAATCAATCGCTGGCGGCTATTCTGGCTATGACTTTTAGTGCTGGTGTCGCCATTGATGATCACCGGACGGAAACCGAATCGCTGTTGAATAGCATGCTGTATCTCGCGCTGGAGATCGCGCAGTTCAGTAAAGATGATTACTTTGTCTTTGCTGGTGTGCTTAATTTCATCCAGCGTTTTCAACATCCAATTAAGCTTGGGTGACCCTTCCCGATAACGAGGCTCGGGGTTAACGACTGCCGGGTGTGCGCAAATGAGTTTAAGACGATGTAACAACCCCAACATCCCCGAGCCTGCTTGCTGCATTCCTTCACTAAGGGCCTGCTGTTGTTGCCAGTTCGCTATCGAAGAAAGATACAGTTGCTTTTGAGGGCCAGAAAGTGGCAGTTGCTTACAACTGACAACTTCGATTTTTTGCGGCAAATCGCGCGCAACCTCTTCTTTAGTCCGGCGTAATGTTTGTGGTTCAATCAACGCTCGTAAACTTTCAAGCTGCACTGTATCCCGGCCCGCTTCGTTCTCTATCGGGCGAACATAGTGTTTGCCAAATTCATTGAGTGCGCCTAACAGGCCCGGCTGAGCGAAATCAAAGAGGCTCCACAGGTCTACAAGCGTGTTTTCGACTGGCGTACCGGTGCATGCTACTTTGAATCTTGCTTGAATTGCATTGGCTGCATGAGTGATTAATGCTGCCGGGTTTTTTATTTTTTGTGCCTCGTCGCAGACCATGATGGACCATGGCTGGCGCGCCAGTGAGAACTCCTGATCGCGAAGCGTTTCGTAGGTTGTCAGAATGATTTTCGCCTCACCCTGCCAGCCGGGTTTAAGCAGATTTTTGATCCCCTGAGACTGCAGATGAACAGGAATAGCCTGTTTCGGGTATTTCACCGCTTTGATGGTATCGCCATATAATTTCAACACTGAAATCCCGGCGGTATAGAAGAAATTATCCAGTTCACGTTCCCAGTTATCCAAAAGAGAAACGGGGGCAACAATGAGGCTGGGTGGCTCGCCAGGGAATTTTTCATTGAACCAGACCAGGAAGCTCAGGATTTGCAGCGTTTTCCCCAGTCCCATATCATCTGCTAGCAGGCAACCTGCGGTTTCCTGAGGTGAACGAAGAAAAAGCTGCTGAAGCCAGGCCACTCCTTCACGCTGATGGTCTTTGAGCCGGATATGCTCTTTCAGACTCAGTGGAATTTCAGGTTCAGCATGGCGTGCATTAAGGAGTGAATCTCGGCGTTGTTTGATATAGGCAGCTTCTTCAATGTTCTGTTCAATTTTGAGCACTGCCCGGGCTGCTTTTTCAACAACATTGCCCTCTGATTCGTGTGCTGAATTTTGCTGTTTTTCCCAGTTCTTACTGAATGTTTTCGCTGCATCCAGTGGCAGTTCAGTCTCATTCCAGGGGGCGATGATATGCGTTTCGCCAGTTGCTTCTGCCTGGGTGATTCTCTCCTGCAGTTCATCGAAATGTTGCTGGTTATCAGGTTGCCAGCCAGTCAATGTTTCGACCGAAAATGCGGAGAAATCGATGTCATCAGGGAGCCAGTTTTCGCTTTGTGCCTTGGTCAGCCAGGGTGAGGATATTTTTTCGAATTCACCGATGCCAATGACGCGATCGCCATATTTACCAAGATCCAGAACATCGCTAAATTCTTTACCCTCAACTTCCTGTTGCCAACGTAACAACAGCGACTGGCAATCATGCCATTGCTGTTCAGTGAACTGGCTCAGCTCCAGTTCGTAACCCTGCCAGGAACCTGCTGGCATTTGTGCGGCAACACTTATCCCTACGGCCTGAACAAATTTATCTAACTCCCATGGAGCAGAAAAGAGGAATGATACCTCAGGTTGCGGCACCGGTGAGACAGGCTCCAGCACTAGCGTAATGCTCTCTATCTTATTCTCATCATTGATTTGGGGTTGAAGCCTAAAGTGATGAAAGAAAATATGGGCATCAAATAGTGCTTGTTCGTGTTCCTCGGGAGCAATAACACTGGCGGCATCTTCGCCCAGGAAAGTATAGGGATTGCGAACAAAGGAGAGAGCTTCACTTCCGGCCACCCGGCGGCCGGGAATTGAGTGTATTGAATTCAGGACTTCTTTTACTTCAGGTGGGATGATGACGTGGCTGAGTTCGCCGTTCTCTCCGGGAATACGATAGCTATCGTGGACCTGTGAGTTCTTGTCAAAACTGCCCAGCCAGTTTGCGGGCTGATCCTCGAATTGGGGTTCAATCTCGATAACGGCAGTATCAGCAACCGTAGTCTTACGCAGGCGTAACGACAATGAAGTGGGTTTGATGACGTGCGTTTTTTCTAAATAATCATCAAATTTAGCAGCGGCCTGTTTCGCGCATTTGCGAATTTTGGCCCATCCCAGTTGGTTAGTGGTTTCGCCGGGAGTCTGAGTTTGAAGCATGCTGAGCTGCTCGGTTGCCTGCAAGAGAGCCCAGTTTTCTCGTGATAACAGATACTGCTGATTTTCATGAGTAAAAATTGCCCCGGTACGGCTGAAACGGATAGTTTGACGCGCGGGAAGCGTGGCCCATTCTGCAATCCAGACGCGGAAATCATTATCGCTTAGGGCTCCTTGCGAACTCAAACTTGCACGTAGGGGCAAAATCTCAGGCACACCAATCAAAGGTAGACTGCTGGCATGTTCTTCATCTTCCAGCAGGCGATACAGCGACTCCCAGCTCAGCAGCCAGCGGTCTGTTAGCGATATCAGATAGTCCTCTTCCGCTAACTGTTCCAGCCAGGATGCCAGCGCCCAAAGCCCCGGGTCATCAACCAACGATTGTGGAAAACTGAGCCCGTTTTCTTCAGCCAGGTACTGATTCTTCAGGTGGCGTTCTATCTGCTGACGGTCACCCGTCAGCTTACTTAACAGACGTTTCAGCATTATTTAATCCAGTAGCGATGCGGTTCTTTAGTTATGGGAGCGAAGCCGAGTCGGAGTAACTCTCTTTCCGTTGTGTCATCCGGTGTTTTGAGCTGTACAGACAGCACGCCACCTTTTTGTCGGTTATCGCTGACGATACATGCGGTGTTTTCAACCAGGCGCTGTATTGCTGTATCCCGCAATGGATTGATGATTTTGATATCAGATACCGGGGTGGGTGAGGGCGCTTTTTTATCAATAAATTTGACGGGCTCCTCAGCCATCCAGCGGATACCCAACTGACGCAGTTCATCGTCGTATTTCAGCATCCAGCCGGTGATCTGGGTCTTGTTATACCCTTCTGCTCGTGGAGTATGTGGAAGACGAAGAACATTACGGTATTTGTCTTTTAATTGGATATTGATATCCAATGAGTGTGATTCTGGATTAAATGGAGCTTGACCCACTCGGTAGGCATACATCGCGTTCCCCGTTCCGGAAAACTCAACAAAAATGTAATCGTTAATCTGCATGATCATGGCGTTATCGAAACTACGCCCACCGCGCAGATGGCTCAGGCGTCCGCGATTCTCCTCGCGGAATTTTACGAAGTCGCCACCGCGATCGTGCCAGGCATCCGGCCCCATCACGATACGGGTAAACCCCATCTGATTCGCAAAACGCAGCCAATAGTGCAGCCTGGCCTGATCGACATCGCCATTGCCGCGAAGCAGTTCAAAGAAGTGCATCAGATCTTGTTTTGCCAACCAGCCACGCACCATCGCCGCGACAGGTTCAGAAACATACTGATGCCACTTATTCTGCTGACTCTTGAGCTGCGGGTTATCCCAGTATTCCAGTGCGGCCTGTTTCAGGGCTGAATGCGCCTGATCGCGGTAGGTTGAATGATAGTAACGGGTTAGCGTCGCCGTCATGATGTCATCGCGAAAACGTACCCACTGCGCAGCCAGGCTTAATAGCCAACTGATTTTATCCAGATAATGAGGATCATCCAGAGTATCAAGCTGCGCCAGCAATACTGTGAAAATATGTTTCCACAACCAGCTACTATCGGGGATTTGCGCGATCTTTTCTAATGAAGAGAGTGAATTGCTTTCGCCGGCGAGTAACTGTTGGGAGATCACGCCGCCAGCCTGAGGTGTAAAGATATCGTGGTAAAACTCAATAGTTTTCATCCACGATTTTTCTCTGCGGATAGCGGACTTCACCACCAGGTAGCCCTGAGCGATGTGACCACGCAGCACGCACCAGTGCGGATTTGATTCCGGGGTCTCGTTCCTGTAAGCAAAATAGCTGGCACAGAGTGCAGCCCAATCCCGGCGTTTCAGCGTTTTGGTTTCGATCCGCTTTTTGATCGCACTGTTCACCTTGGGGAAAAGTTGCTCATCTTCCAGCAATATTGGCTGGTCGGGGTGCAGAGGGTCATTATCGACAAGGCCATAAAACACCATTCGCCACTCACGTTCGGTCAATTCTTCTGCTAGACGAAAACGACGCAGCGCCTCCAGCCGCATTTCATGAGGAGGAGGGGGAATTTTCTCTGCTTTATCAAACCGCTTTTCCATGTCGAGACCCGCAGAGGCCAGAGCATGAAAATCATGACGCAGGAAATTGTCATTCTGCTGGCTTGATGACAGCTTCGCGGCAATGCGTTGTGCAAGAGAGCTTAGGGCTGGTGTCATTGCGGCATCACCAACTGGCAAACTTCTTTATTCACAACAGGCGGGAAATCCACCTCGTCTGCGGCATCGTGCTTATCTTTCAGCCCGAAGAACTGCATACGCAACTCGACGCGGCGGCTGGCCTCTTTACTTTCCTTCGCGTTATTAAACGAAACTCCACCTGCGAGGAATAGCTTTCGAATTTGGATCTGCTGTTCTGCCGAAATGCTTTTTTGCAAAGGGCTACGGCTATCGAGCAAACTGCACATCACCCATTCGGAACGTTGCAGCGAGAGGTGTAAATTGTAGAGGTAAGAGCCGTCAGTATCGGTGAACCCTTCAATAACGATTTGCTTGAACCACTTTTTACCTTCTTCGCTGTCGGATGCTTCGAGCACCAGCGGAACGACATCCTGCAATGCTTTTTGTCCTTCAGCATTCAGGAAAAAACGGTTGTGGTCGAAACGGCCCGCTTCACCAAAGCTGATGCGGTTATCGTGGCAATCAACCACGATGGTTTTGTTCACACTGCGGGCATGCAGCTCCAGACGTTCACATAATCTGGAGATATCCTGTCCCCTCGTTTTTTCACCTTGCTCTGCACGCTGAATACGCTGGGTCACGGAGCTTAATGACGCCACCATGACGACCAAAAATAACACCATCATGGCTGTCATCAGGTCGGCATAGGAGATCCAGAAAGGCTTTTCGGCCTCGTCACTGCGACGTTTTTTAACGCCAAATGCATTACCAAACATCAGCGGTCACCCCTCAGGCACGAACTCGTGACAGAACATCATCAAGCTCGCTGACGCTTTCGCCGATTTGTTCAACGGAGCCAGCAAGCAGCGTAGAGGCTTTTGCCATTTCGACATCCAGTTTGCCCAGTGTTTTATCCAGACTGCGCGATACGCCCTCAGAGAAGTCTTCAAACCCTTTGCCGAGCACGTCGCTGACGTTTTCCATAAAGGTCTGTGCTTCACGGTTATAACTTTGCAGGCGTTCGGCATGCTGTTTAAGGTCAGTGATGAATTGGCTGCGCGTAGTTTGTTCAGACTGCGTATTGGCAGCAAGCAACTCCAGCATGGCGATGGATTTGCTAACGGCTTCCCGATTATTACGATAATCCGCCACCACAGAAGTGAGTTCGCTGGTGGCAAGTGAGAGGGATGATCCAGCCGATTGTGCTTTGTTCAGGACATCAGCCGTGAGGTTATTGGCTTCCGACACCCGATCGCCTGCGTGTTCAAAGCGTTCGGCCGCCACGCGCATTTTGTCCGCGCCGTTTTGCATATCCTGAATCTGTCGGTTGGTTTGTTCTGCGAGTTTGTTCAGTATTTCCGTTGTCCCCTGATGCTGGTTTGCAACGGTTTCAATCAGCTGTTTAATCTGATCGTCCACTTCACTCATCACGCGCTGCGTCTGCTCATGCAGCGATTGCTGATTTGCCTGCTGGTTTGAGGAGATCTGCTGTTGGCCTTTATCGATCTGGCCAAACAGGCTACCCAACTGTTCACCAAGCGCTTCAACAGAGGTGGCCATTTTTTCCATCGTGGCGCTCTGTCCCTGCTGCACTGAATTCTGTATAGCTTCAATAAAGGCAGACATGTGCTCTGCCTGAGCTTTTTCACGCGCCTCGCTGTCGGCAAACATTTTCTCCAGCTGTTGCGCCATACGCTCCCCAGCACCTTCGCCTTCAGCACCAATTTTGGCGACTGAGGACTGTAAGCTGGTGAGCATGTCATTCATGCCAGCCTGCATGGCCTGTTGGCCCGATTTCATTTCAGAGAGCAGTTGTTCAATTAACTGCGCACTACCCTGGCGGGAATCATCGCTGACCTGACGCATATCCTGTAGCAGAGCGGAGAACCCGCTTTGCATCGTCTGGATAGCCCCGACGGTTTGTCCCATCATTTCGTTGAGGTTGGTAAATTGCTGGCCAAAGGTAGTATCGAGTTTTGCCATAAATGCGGTCAGCACATCCTGCAGCATGTTCTGTACCATGCCGCTCTGATCGCCGCTGGCGGTCTGAACCGCACCCGCAATTTTATCCAGCGGTGACTTCAGGCTGTTTTCGATTGCGCCGCTGACCTGGTCAGCGAACTGTGCGCCTGATTCGCGGTAGGTGTTGCTTAATGTATTCGCGAGGCGTTCATTTTCAACTTTCTGACTTTCGGCGAGATGCAGCAGCATGTCACGAAGATCGGTGACCAGGCTCTCTTTCAGGTGGCGTGCCTGAGTGGCACTTTCATTGCTGGATTTAACCAGTGAGGCGAGATACTCCTCACCTACGCCGCTAACGTAGAGTTTGTCGATAGCAGCGGTAAACTTTTCGAGATATTTATAGCACTTGGCGATGGACAGTTTTTCAAGCCAGGTGACAAAAATGGAAGCGAAAATAGCCACGGCAGAACCAAGGAATGCGTACAACACATCGTGCAGCAAATTATTGACGCTGCTGGTGACCTGCTCTGGAGTGCTGGGGTCGAAGTGGTTCAGGCCGATCATCAGGCCATAAAACGTCCCGATGATCCCCACCCCTGTCAGAATGCCGGGCAGATGTTTGAAGAATTCGGTGTTAAGCGGAATATCGACCAGCTGTTGCTCTGAGAAGTAGCTGGCACTGGGTGCCGTTGCGCGGATCTGCGCGATTTTTTCTTCGCTCCCCACGAGCTCACGTTGCAGGTGCAACGACTCCTCAAACTCGCTCCAGGCGTGTTTGAGTTCTGGCTGTCTGAACAGGTTTTGCAAATGCTGAAGTTGCGCCTCTGGTTCATTCTTTTCAATGCTATTAATTGACTGTGTATATTTTTTCAGGCTGTTAACAATTTTTATGGCCCGAAATAAATAAAAGAAAATAAAGCAGGCAACGGCCAGGCCCACGATGCTGATTACAGTGAAGGGCACATTATGGGGCTCCACAGATGTAAGCGTCACTAAAAAGGAATTAAGCCAGGACATATTTTTACCCGTTGAATATATTAATCAGCATTCAAATTACCATCGACAACATTTTGATTACCTTTAATCAAAATTCATGTGTTGTGATAGTCATCGCCGCGCCGTGATCCGCAAACAACTCCGACCGTTCAGGGGATGAGCGGTGCAAGCAAGGAGATTTAATGGAATGGCGGTTTAGTTTCCTATTATTTAGCGATCAAAAGCAAATTTCTTTACGTTGTTTCGTTTGTAATCATTAACGTTCCGGGTATCATTTTGCGAACTGCATTCCAAAATGAATTTGCGATAAGGCATTTTTGCACTTTCGCTGCGATCTACCTCGAGGATTTTCATGAACAACGCCGAACAACAGTTTCTGAATGAGCTGGATAACAAATTCTGGAAGGCCGCCGACAAGCTGCGATCCAATATGGATGCCGCCAATTACAAGCATGTGGTACTGGGGCTTATCTTCCTCAAATATGTGTCCGATGCCTTTGAGGCCCGTCAGCAGGAACTCATCACCCTGTTCCGTGATGTCGGTAATCCCGACAACATCTACGCTATGTCGCGCGATGATTACGACTCTGATGAAGAGTATGCGCAAGCAATTATCAATGAACTGGAAGTGGAAGATTACTACGCAGAAAAGAATATCTTCTGGGTACCGAAAGCCGCACGCTGGGAAACGCTGAAAAACAAAGCCATGCTGCCGACCGGCACCGTACTGTGGGTAGATGAAACAACCGGACAAGACGTCAAACTGCGTTCTGTTTCCTGGCTGGTGGATAACGCGCTGGATGAAATCGAAAAAACCAACCCGAAGCTGAAAGGCATTTTGAACCGTATCAGCCAGTATCAGCTGGGCAACGAGGTATTAACCGGGCTGATTAATACCTTCTCTGATGCCAACTTCAGCAATCCGGAATATAACGGCGAGAAACTCAGCTTAAAGAGCAAAGATATTCTCGGTCACGTGTATGAATATTTCCTTGGGCAGTTCGCGCTGGCGGAAGGCAAACAGGGCGGCCAGTACTACACGCCAAAAAGCATCGTAACTCTGATTGTCGAGTGCTTACAGCCCTACAACGGCCGCGTCTATGACCCGGCGATGGGCTCCGGCGGGTTCTTTGTCTCCAGCGACCGTTTTATTGAAGAGCACGCGGGCGAGAAGCAGTACAACGCCGCTGAGCAGAAACATAAAATCTCCGTCTACGGCCAGGAATCCAACCCGACCACATGGAAACTGGCGGCGATGAACATGGCAATCCGTGGCATCGACTTTAACTTCGGCAGCAAAAACGCAGATACCCTGCTGGACGACCAGCACCCGGATCTGCGTGCCGACTTCGTGATGGCAAACCCGCCTTTCAACATGAAGGAGTGGTGGAACGCGAAGCTGGAAAACGATGTGCGCTGGAAATACGGCACGCCACCGCAGGGCAACGCCAACTTCGCGTGGATGCAGCACATGATCCACCACCTGGCGCCGAAAGGCTCGATGGCGCTGTTGCTGGCTAACGGCTCGATGAGTTCTAACACCAACAACGAAGGCGAGATCCGCCGCAACCTGATCGATGCCGATCTGGTGGAGTGCATGGTCGCGCTGCCAGGACAACTTTTTACCAACACCCAAATCCCGGCCTGCATCTGGTTCCTCACCAAAGACAAATCCGGCGGCAACGGTAAAGTCCATCGCAAAGGGCAGGTGCTGTTTATCGACGCCCGTCAAATTGGCTATATGAAAGACCGCGTGCTGCGTGATTTCAGCCGTGAGGATATCGCCAAAATTGCCGACACCTTCCATAACTGGCAGGCGGATAAAAACTACGAAGACGAAGCCGGGTTCTGCTTCTCTGCAACGCTGGAAGATATCCAGAAAAACGACTTTGTGTTGACCCCAGGGCGCTATGTCGGTGCAGCCGAGCAGGAAGAAGACGATGAACCCTTTGTCGAGAAGATGGCGCGACTGACGGCGCAGTTGAAAGATCAGCTTGAAGAGAGCGCGAAGCTGGAAGCGCAGATTAAGGCGAATCTGGGGGGGCTTGGTTATGAGTTTTGAGTTCATCGAAACTGAGTTAGGTAACTTTGTAGAGATAGTCACAAAAAAATGTGATGCATCTATTATAGATGTTACTAATTATATTTCCACGGAAAATATGTTGCCTGACCGCCAGGGTATAACTATTTCATCAGGTATCCCTGACGTCAACAAATTTAATTCTTTTGAAATAGGTGATACTTTATTTTCTAATATTCGAACGTACTTTAAAAAAGTATGGTTCGCCACATTTTACGGCGGTGTTTCTCCTGATGTGCTAGTATTTAGGGCTACGCATGAAAAACTCACAAATGAATATTTACATTTGATTTTAAGTAGTGATGACTTTATTAATTATAGCCATCTTACATCCAAGGGCGCAAAAATGCCCCGAGGTGACAAAGGGGCAATGCTGAGCTACAAAATCAAGCTTCCTTCTTTAAAATATCAAAAAAGATGTACAAAACTAATTTTTACGTTAAGTAAAAAAATTGATAGTAATAATCGCATCAACCAAACCCTGGAACAAATGGCGCAAGCCCTGTTCAAAAGTTGGTTTGTCGATTTTGAACCGGTGAAAGCTAAAATGGCGGTGCTGGAAGCGGGCGGTTCGCAGGAAGACGCAACGCTTGCTGCCATGACCGTGATTTCCGGGAAAGATGCTGATGCGCTGGCGGTTTTTGAGCGTGAACACCCTGAGCAATATGCCGAGTTAAAAGCCACGGCAGAGCTGTTTCCGTCTGCGATGCAGGAGAGTGAGTTAGGGGAGATTCCAGAAGGTTGGGATATTAAAAACATTAAATCAATGTCTGTTGCTCTGTCGAAAGGAACTACTCCAGCCAAGAAGGATTTAAGCTCAGAAGAAAATCAAAATATTAATTTTTTAAAGGTCAAAGATATTGGTGATGATGGCCGAATCAATTTTTCTAATCTGGATAAAATATCGAAACGCGTCCATGAGATGGTTTTAAAACGCTCGGTGCTTCAATCTAATGATATTCTTTTCTCAATAGCAGGTACTATTGGCCGAGTGGCTGTGGTTGCAAGTGATATGCTAGCTTGCAATTGCAACCAAGCGATTGCATTTATCAGGTTAAAGAATTGTGCGTCACATCTTAATTTGGTTAGGCTTAATTTGCAGTCACCGAGAATCCAACAAGAAGTTGAATCAAAAGTTGTCCAAGGTGTTCAGGCTAATCTTAGTTTGACAGCCTTAGGCGAGCTTGAGGTTGTCCTTCCTTCGGACTGTGTATTGATAGCTTTTAATAATGTTATTACCCCGATATGGGAACAAAAGTTATCAATTACCAAAAGTATCATGTTGTTAACCCAACTCCGCGACACCCTTCTCCCCAAACTCCTCTCTGGCGAAATCACCCTGCCGGAAGCCGAGCAGGCGGTAAGCGAGGCGGAAAATGTATAAAGTCGATACGCCAACCAACAGCCTGCATTCTCTGCAAGAGGTGTCGTTCAGCAGCCTCGGTTATACCGAGCGCTATCACCTGCAGGAGTGGCTGGCGAAGAACCCTCAGGCGCTGACCCGCGATAATGACGACGAACTGCTGATTATCCAGAAAGAGTTCGCCGGTTTTGACGACACCAAAGAGCGCCTCGACCTGCTGGCGATCGATAAACAGCGCAACCTGGTGATCATCGAAAACAAGCTCGATGACTCCGGGCGCGATGTGGTGTGGCAGGCGCTGAAATATGCCGGTTATTGCGCCAACCTGCGCAAAGATCAGATCCTCGATATCTTCCAGCTCTATCTTGATAAATACGAGCCGGGAGAAACCCGTCCAGCGGCGGAAGTGATGGCGGAGTTTCTGGAGTGCGAAAGTCTGGATGAAGTGCAAATCAACCTGAGCCGCACGCAGCGAGTGATGATGGTGGCGGCTAGCTTTCGCAAAGAAGTGACTAACACCGCGCTATGGCTGATGCAGTTTGGCCTGCGGGTGCAGTGTTTTAAGGTTAAGCCGTATAAATTCAACGACGATGTGTTCGTTGATATTCGCCAGGTGATCCCGACGCCGGAAGCCGAATCCTTCATGATCGGCATGGCGCAGAAGGAAGCAGAAGAGCAATCTACCAGCGGCGGAGTTAAAGCTATTCTGATGATCCGCAAAGCTTTCTGGACAAAAACCCTTGAGCGTCTTAAAGCCAGTTCCTGCTCGTTGTACAACAATATCAGTCCTTCTACCGACCATTGGATCAGTGCGGGTTCCGGTATCAGCGCCGTTTCATGGAACCTGATTTTCAGCAAAAAAGAGAGCCGCGTTGAGCTTTGGATTGCCAAATCCTCGGCGGAGAGCAATACCTTTGCATTTAACTGGCTCTATGAGCATAAAGAGGCGATTGAAAATACCTTTGGCCATGCGCTGAAGTGGGAGCCGTTGCCAGGCAAAAAATCGTGCCGAATCTCTTTCGCCACACCGGCAACCAGCCTGGATGAGAGCAACTGGCCTGCGATGATCGACTGGCTGCTGATCAACCTGACGGCGTTTGAAAAGGCGCTCGATCCCTTTATCGCCCCATTGAATATGGCGCTCAAAGATATTTCTAACGCGCCGGAAGAAACGGAAGAACCTGAGACAGAGGAAGCCTGATGCTGAGCGAAGACGATTTAGAACAGCAGTGCCTGAAATGGTTTGCTGAACAGGACTGGGAAGTGCTGCATGGGCCAGATATCGCGCCGGATGGCGACAACCCGCTGCGAGCCTCATTCCATGATGTGTTTCTGCGCCCGGTAATGCTGGAGCAGTTGCAAACCATCAATCCCCATCTCCCTGTTTCTGTGCTGGAAGAGGTGGTACTGCGTATTACCCACCCCGAAAGCCCGGATCTGGTCGTCAGCAATAAAGCCTTCCATCACTTGTTGCTCGACGGCGTACCCGTTGAGTACAAGCGTGAAGACAAAACGGTTCACGATAAAGCGCTGCTGATGGATTTTAACCATCCTGGCAATAACCGCTTTATGGTCGTGAATCAGGTAGCTATTCAGGGGATAAAACAGGTTCGTCGTCCCGATATCATTGGCTATATCAACGGCCTGCCGGTGGCGGTGATTGAGCTGAAAAGCCCGATTGATGCCAATGCCGATATCTGGGCTGCGTTTAACCAGCTGCAGACCTATAAAAACGAACTCAGCGACCTGTTTATCTGCAACGAAGCGCTGGTGGTGAGCGACGGGCAAAATGCCCGTATTGGCTCACTGACCGCTGACGAAGAGCGTTTTCTGCCGTGGAAAACTGTATCTAACGAAGACGATAAACCGCAGTTCGACTGGCAGCTTAAAACCGTGGTACAGGGCTTCTTTAACCGTGCGCTTCTGCTTGATTACATTCGTTTCTTTGTGCTGTTTGAGAGCGACGGTAAACGGCTGATCAAGAAGATTGCCGCCTATCACCAGTTCCACGCCGTGCGTGAAGCCGTCACGGCAACGATTGTGGCGTCTACCGGCAAACATTTGCCGCTTCGCAGCAACATTACCCCCGGCAGTAAAAAAGCGGGCGTGGTATGGCATACCCAGGGTTCCGGCAAAAGTATCTCCATGTGCTGTTATGCCGGGAAACTGCTGCAACAGGCGGAGATGAACAATCCAACCATCGTGGTGGTGACCGACCGCAACGATCTCGACGGGCAGCTCTACGCGACCTTCTGCCAGGCGCAGGATTTACTGAAGCAAACGCCGTTGCAGGCCAACGACCGCGACGAGTTGCGTGAACTGCTCAATGCCCGCGAATCCGGTGGTATTATCTTTACCACTGTGCAAAAGTTTGCGCCGCTGGACAATGAACAGAGCCACCCGGCACTTAACTCACGCAGCAACATCGTGGTGATTTCCGATGAAGCCCACCGCAGCCAGTATGGCTTGAGCGCCACGCTGGACCGCGAAACCGGGGTCTATAAATACGGTTACGCCAAACACATGCGCGATGCGCTGCCGAATGCGTCGTTTATGGGCTTTACCGGAACGCCGATTGCGTCTGAAGATAAAGATACCCGTGCCGTGTTCGGTGATTATGTCTCTATCTACGACATTCAGGATGCGGTGGATGACGGCGCGACGGTGCCGATTTACTACGAATCCCGACTGGCAAAACTCGACTTGAATCATGAGGAGCTGGAAACGCTCTCCGATCAGGTGGATGAGCTGGTGGAAGACGAAGAGACAGGTCAGCAGGAGAAAACTAAAGGTGACTGGAGCCGTCTGGAAAAGCTGGTGGGTTCAGAGCCTCGCATCAAACAGGTCGCCGCGGATCTGGTTCAGCATTTTGAAACGCGCAATGCGGCCATGAACGGCAAAGCGATGATTGTCGCTATGAGCCGTGATATTTGCGTGAAGCTCTACAACGCCATCGTAGAGATCCGTCCGGACTGGCACAGCACGGATGTCGAGCAAGGTGCTATCAAAGTCATCATGACCGGTTCTGCGTCTGACGATAAAGATCTCCAGCCCCACATCTACAACAAGCAGACTAAAAAGCGCCTTGAAGCTCGCTTTAAAGATTTGAACGACCCACTGAAGCTGGTGATCGTCCGTGATATGTGGCTGACCGGGTTTGATGCGCCGTGCTGCCATACCATGTATATCGACAAACCGATGCGTGGTCATAACCTGATGCAGGCCATCGCACGTGTTAACCGCGTGTTCCGCGATAAGCCCGGTGGGCTGGTGGTGGATTACATCGGTATCGCCAACGAGCTGAAGCAGGCGCTAAAAACTTACACGGATTCGAAAGGGAAAGGGCAGACCACGGTGGATGCGCGGGAAGCCTTTGCCATTCTGTTAGAAAAAATCGACGTCATTCACGGGATGTTCGCGCCGTCAGCAGGAAAACCCGGCTTTAGCTACGAAGGCTTTTCTCGCGATCCATTAGCGTTTTTACGTGATGCCGTGAACTACATTTTGGGTCTGGATGACGGTAAAAAACGCTACCTCGACGTTTCACTGGCGATGAGTAAAGCCTGGTCACTCTGTAACACCCTGGACGAAGCAAAACCCCTGCAGGAAGAGTTCGCGTTTCTTTCGGCGGTCAGAGTGGGGCTTATCAAACTTGATCCGAAGGCAAAATTTAGCCAGTCTGAGAAAAACTCTCTCTTGAGCAAGATTCTCGATAACGCGGTTGTCGCTACAGGGGTTGAGGATGTTTTTGCCCTGGCCGGGTTGGATAAACCCAATATCGGGCTACTGTCGGATGAATTCCTGGAAGAAGTGCGGGAGATGCCGCAGCGCAACCTGGCGGTGGAACTGCTGGAAAAACTGTTGAATGACGGTATCCATGCTCGCTCCGGAAACAACGTCGTGCAGCAGAAGAAATATTCTGACCGCCTGAAAGCCGTGCTGCTGAAATACAATAACCGGGCGATTGAAACCGCGCAGGTGATTGAAGAGCTGATTCAGATGGCGAAAGCGTTCCAGGAAGCGATGGCGCGCGATGATGCGCTGGGCTTAAACCCGGATGAAATCGCCTTCTACGATGCCTTGGCAGAAAACGAAAGTGCGGTGCGTGAACTGGGTGATGAAACGCTCAGAAAGCTGGCTATTGAGGTCACTCGACAGTTACGGAAATCCACCACCGTTGACTGGCAGGTTCGTGAAAGCGTGCGTGCGCGACTTCGTATTCTGGTACGCCAGACGCTGCGTAAATACAAATATCCACCGGATAAAACGGCAGGTGCTGTGGAGCTGATTTTGAAGCAGGCCGAAGTGGTGTCTAATAGCTGGACTGTCTAAAACGTTCATCGATTATCTTGGCGGAGGTGGTTCAATGTCGGTTACTGTGACAGTTGAAAAAGTAGGTGCGGCATTTGCATTGATCAAATGCCACCATAGGCCTGAAGCGGAATATGAATTTACTGGTGAGTTTCTCGGGCTTTCACACGAGCTGAAGTTTGCAGGGAAAAATTTACGAGAACTGAGAGACACTGGCTGTTCTATTTATGATATTTATCAGGAAGAGTATGGCATGACCTTACTTCCTGACTATCCCGGCATTAAACTCGCCGAAATACTTGCGACCTCACATATAGGACTGAATAAATTTTCGGTTTACATGGGATGTTGCGAGCAAGAGATAGTTGAATTGTTAATCGGTTCAGTTTCTCTGACTAAAGCTATGGCGCTCCGCTTATCGCATGTGGTCGGTGGAAGTTGGTCAAAATGGATGTTAATTCAAGAGCAATTTGAATTACAGGTGGCACAACGAGAGATCAAAGAATTAATGATTTTGACTAATTTGGGGGATGAAATTGTTGGGCTATAGCCCAACAATTTCAATGAGATGTGCGATCTGCCAGCAAATGAATCAATAAACAACGCCAAAGTATTTTTCAGCACAAGACTGGCAGCATGAGTTGCTGTGCATCCAACCGTTAATTTTGTACTGGCTGTATTGTTCGCACTGCCTGATATATGTTTTTCTTTTCAGCAGCTTCTTCACCTGAGCAGTGATTTGCTTTTCTGTTGAGTCTGCTGGTAGTTCGACAAATACGACTTCATTTGGGATCGGGTTATGTCCATCCCAACTAACGTTTGTGACTTTAATCTGAATTGGCTGCCCAGCAGTCATTTCAACATTGATGACGTTGTGAAGATTTTCAGGAATTCCGTACATTGTCCGCTTCATCAAGGGAATGCCAGAGCATCTTCAATTCATCTTTTGGTAACCAACATTCACGAAGTTTACCCATAGATGCTCGCTGGGTTGTGGTCGATGAGCCTCTGGAGACTGGAGTCATGTTTAAGATGATGAGACTTTTCCGGACTCCTGCAGGCAACTTGTCGGTCTTGGGTGATTACCTTCGGCTGTTCCATCTCTTTCTCGCGTACTTGCTCGCGCACTGGTTTAGCACTCTATAGCTTCTCATTTCCTTTCCGCTCTTCGAACACGTCCATTGCAGCACCACTCTGCGGTTTATAGAAAAGCTTGGTGCTAACCAGGGTTTGGGTACAGCCATGCTGCTTTTGTGCGAACGAATAAAGACTCCCCGAATAAACAAGGGAGCCAGGAAGCGTAACGCACGCGCAGGGCTATTTCTGCCGTGACTCAAGCCAGACCAGCGCCAGCGTGGAGAGCGTGCACATCAGCAGAATGCCGACAAACCAAAACAGATACCACATCGTACAGTCCTCCCTAATAAAGTTCGTGGTTGTGGCGGCGGATGGTTTCTACGTTGATTCGTCCCAGCATCTTGTAATAACTCCACAAGGTATAAAGCAGAACTATCGGTAGGAAAATCAGCACGATAACCAGCATGATACTGAGCGTCATCTGGCTGGAGGTACTGTCCCACACCGTCAGGCTAGAGAGTGGATATGCGCTGGATGGCATCACAAATGGAAACAGGGTGATTCCAGCGGTGAAGATCACGCAGGTCTGGGTCAATGAAGCAAACAGAAATCCCCACACGGCCCGACGTTGCCCGCAGGCATAGATCGCGAGCATTGGAAAAATCATGCCCAACAGCGGAATAACCAACAGTAGTGGTGAATTTTCAAAGTGCGCCATCCACGCGCCCGGTGCGGTCGTTACTGCCTTTAATAGCGGATTGGACGGACCATTAGGATCCTGGCTAAGCAGCACATAGCCGTCGATCCCCGTCCACAGCCAATACCCGGCTAACAGGAAGCAGAGCACCACTAACATCGCGCTGCGGCGGGTGGCAGACAGCGCGCGCAGGTGAAGAATGCCGTCGGTTTTCAGCTGGAGCCACACGCCCCCCTGCATAATGACCAACATCAGGCTTAATGCGCCGCACAGTAGGGCAAAAGGAGAGAGCAAATCCCAGAAAGTGCCCAGATATTGCACGTGTAATTGTGGTGTGAACACAAAAGGCACCCCCAGGAACAGATTGCCGAAGGCGACGCCGAAGATAACCGGTGGCACCAGGCTGCCGATAACCAACCCGGTGTCCCACATGGCGCGCCAGCGTGCATTCGCTATTTTACCGCGATAATCAAAGGCCAATGGACGAAAGAAAAGGGCGCACAGCACCAGAATCATCGCCACATAAAACCCCGAAAATGCGGCAGCATAGACGCGCGGCCAGGCTGCGAATAATGCGCCGCCCGCCAGAATGAGCCACACCTGGTTACCCTCCCAGTGCGCCCCTACGCTATTGATTAACACCCGACGTTCATCATCGTTGCGCGCGATCAGCGGTAACAGGCAGCCGACCCCCATATCAAACCCGTCAGTGACCATAAAGGCCACCAGAATAATGCCAATCAGCAGCCACCAAATGAGCCGCAACGTTTCATAATCCAACATGATGCTCTCCTTTATTCCTGTTGTTGTGCCGGTTGTTGACGTTGCATCGCATCTGGACCAAGACGCGCGTATTTTTGCATCAGGTAGACTTCGGCAATTAAAAACAGGGTGTAAAGCGTGAGGATTAGCCCCATGGAGAAGGCCAGTTGGCCCGCGCTCAGCGCAGAGTGGGCGTACCAGGTCGGCAAAATATCCTGAATCGCCCACGGCTGGCGGCCAAACTCCGTCATAAACCAGCCTGCTTCAATGGCAATCCACGGTAGTGGCAGGCTCCACAGCGTTATGTGCAGTACCCAGCGATGCTGGTCGATACGCCAGCGTAAGGTCTGTATCAGCGCAATCGCCATCACCAGCAGCAGAAGGGAACCGCACCCAATCATGATGCGAAAGCTCCAGAACACGGGGGCGACTTGCGGAATAGCGCCGCGTTGTGCGGCCTGATATTGCGCTGGCGTGACATGGTTCATGTCAGGGGCGTAGTTTGCTAACAGGATGCCGTAACCCAGATCTTTTTCCACGGCGTGAAAAGCGTGCAGTAGCTGAGGCGTGCGGTTACCTTTGGCGATTTCCTGCATCAGCAACCATGCTTCCCGGCCCCGCTGCAGGCGGGGTAGCGCGTCTGCCATCAGGTTCTTCAGCCCCGGAACTGGCGTATCTAAAGAGTGAGTCGCCAGGATACCCAGCAGGGCCGGTATCTTCACGGAAAAGGCGTTACGCTCTTGCTCCTGCTGCGGCCAGGCTATCACATGAAAGGGCGCAGGTGCCGGTTCGGTTTGCCATTCCCCTTCCATTGCCGCCAGTTTTACCGGCTGGCGTTGGGCGACCTCATAGGCTGAGCTATCTCCCAGTTGCAGAGTGCCGAGGATAGCCAGTGTGCCAAAGACGGAACCTACCGCGAAGGAGCGCAGGGCGAACTCGCGAGCGCGACCACGCAGCAGATACCAGGCGCTGATGGACATTACAAACATGGCGCCTGTGACATAACCAGACATCACGGTATGCACAAATTTCACCTGGCTGATGGGGTTAAAAACCAGCTCGCTAAAGCTGCTCATCTCCATGCGCAGGGTATCAATATTAAAGTGAGCGCCTGTTGGATATTGCATCCAGCCGTTGGCGTTGAGGATCCACAGGGCCGAGATATTGGAGCCAAACGCTACCAGCCAGGTCACCAGTAAATGCTGGTACTTGTTTAAGCGCTGCCAGCCGAAGAAGAACAGCCCCACGAATGTGGATTCAAGAAAGAAAGCCATCAAGGCTTCCATCGCCAGCGGGGCACCGAAAATATCGCCCACATAGTTGGAATAGAGCGACCAGTTAGTCCCGAACTGAAACTCCATGGTCAGGCCGGTCGCCACACCGAGCGCAAAGTTAATACCGAATAACTTTCCCCAGAAACGCGTCATGTCACGGTAGACTGTTTTGCCCGTCACCACGAACAGGGTTTCCATGATGGCCAGCAAAAAAATCAGCCCCAGCGTCAGGGGAACAAACAGAAAATGGTACAGCGCGGTCAGCGCAAACTGCCAGCGCGATAAGTCAATGACGTCCCACATGCGAACTCCATCAGGCATTAGAGAGTGAATAGATAAGGAAGAAAACGCCAGACCCGCAGCAGAAAAGTATGCGGGCCGGGAGAAGGGGATCAGGCCGGCGGGCCGGATGCCAGCCAGCTACAGACTTCATCCAGGCGCTGGAGCGAGTCGAGCAGATCCTCTGGAGCAGCCAGTACCAGTTCCGGTAATGGACAGATCTCATAACTCTCGAGCAGAAGCCCTTTCAGGGTATCCAGACAGCGCACATGCCAGACATGGCGCAGCGCCGTGGCGTCGATTTGGCTCTCGCCGTAGCCGATGGTGCGGATCTGAATGTGCCCTTCGCCACACAGGCGGGAGAGGAACTGGCGATCCGCATCGCTAACCGGGAGTTGGGTGAGGTTAATGCTATGAGGTTGCGTGGCCGGATCGCGAACGTGCGCTAGCAGTTCCTGAGCCAGCGTCAGGCCATTCATCAACCCATCGACGGGCGGAGGCAACAGGCTATCGTCTGGCAGCGTCGTGATTGTTGCTGCCTGCCAAAGCGCCCGTGGCGCACTGCCTGCCTCCAGATGCTCCTCCCATTGACCCAAGTCATTCTGGCAACGCACCCGCCAGATTCCGCAGAAAATAGACTCCTGAATCTCGCTCGCCCTGCCGTCGGCCTGCTGGATACGCACGGAAACTTCGCCTTCGCCGAGCAGCGTATTCAAAAACGTGAGGTCGTCTGCGTTGAGCGTGGATAAATCCCATCCCAGCACGTCCTGTTTTACGGGGATTTTCTGGCTAAGCTGGTGGCGCACGTCGGCTAACAATGCCATCACCGCCGGGCTGTGCGGACAGTTTTCCAGCCTCGCCATGCTGGGGCTGCTGTTGACCTGGCAGGTGAGGGGCAAGGGATTCATGCTGAAGCTGTCATCGCCCGGCTGGGTTCCCGGTCCCAGCAGATGAAAAAAGGTATCACTCATCTTGCAGGCTCCGGGGGATGCGTTCTTCAACGAGGGGGTGCATCAGGTTGAGCAGGTCGGCCCACGGATGGATGCCGCTGAGAATGCCGCGCAGCTCGCCGTGGATAAATACCAGCGTGGCCGGGAAGCGGAATACGCCAAAACGATCGCCGATAGCCTCGCTGTGCTCGAGATCCGCCATAGCGATTTGCCAGTCAAACTGGGGAAACTCGCGGAGCAACTCGGCAATCATTACCGGGTTATCGCTGACTTCTGGCGTGCGGCGGGGATCGCTACTGAGCAGCACCACGCCATCACGCACACGCGTTACCCAGTCATCCAGTTCAGATGCGGTCAGCGGTTGCCAGCCGCGCGCCAGCATGCGTTGCCATAGCACGGAAAATGGTTTGTCATTCAACATGTTGCTTATCTCTCCAGCGTTACACGATACTGGCGAATACGCACGCCTTCATAGTTTTCCAGCGACAGGCATTCATAGTTCAGGCAACGCGTTTCATCGATTGTCTGTGGCGCGATGCCCCACGCGGCCAGTTGCCTTAGCGCGGCTTGTTCTGCCGCCGGGAGCTGGGCGCGCGCGATGTCGGTCAGGCTGCCGCCATAGTCGTCCAGCTGCACCGGCTGTAGTCCTACGAGGGCGATGTGGGCGGGCAGATGACCGCGAATCTCCGCCAGAGCAAGCACTTCGGAGAAGCTGTTCTGATGCAGACTCATTTTTTTGGCGCTGAGGTAACTGGGGACTTGTTCACCAGCGTAGGATTGCAAAGTGCCTGGCGCGAGTCCGTAGTCGATGGCGTCCAGCAGCAACAAATGGCTGGCCTGCTCAACGTAGCCCAGCAGATTCAGCCCTTGCGTGCCGCCGTCGACAATCTCTACCCATTCCGGCCAGTGATAGTGGGCGTACAGGCGTTCGGCAACGCGAATGCCAAATCCTTCATCTGCCCACAGCAGGTTGCCTAAGCCCATCACGATGACGTTAGGTTCGCTCATGACGCCTCCTTATCGCGCTGGCGTTTGGCAAATTTGTGGCTACGGTAGCCGTTGATCATGGTTGAGATGACGGTATCGTCAGACATGATGTCCTCGCGGATAGCCATATACACATGACCGATGATGAAGGCTGCGATGAACCACATCCCCAACCGATGCCAGCTGTGGATATCGAGAGAGTTACCGCCGGTCCAGTAGAAAAACTCCGTCACATAGCGGAAGGGGGTAAAAATGGCGTACTGGCTATGCTCGCTGTATAAGGCAAAACCGGTGAGGATCATAAAAACTGAGAGCAGGAAATAACCGAACATCGCCGCCTGCGCGACGGGGTTATGGCCGATATCTTCTCCCGGTTTTTTTTCCAGAAACAGATACCAGCGCACCACCGAAAAGGCACCCTGCCACCAACTGCGACGCCAGACCGGCACGATAAACAGCTCGCGTGAATAGCGATTGCCGACGAAGGCCCAGTAAATGCGACCCAGCAGTATCACCGTAAACACCATGGCTGCGGCGAAATGCACTAACCGGATGTCGCCCATGTAGAACAGGTAAGTGGCTTCGCCGTTGACCGACGGCAGTGGTCGGCCAATGAAGTATCCGGTTACCATCAAAACCAACATGCAGCCCACTGTCAGCCAGTGCCACAAGCGTACGGGCGCTTCAAACACATAGTGGCTGACGGCGGTATCACGCGCCTCCCCGACGCGTGGGGATATCTTTCCAGTCATCGTTCCGTTCCTTAACGCTTAGCGAACCTGGACTGCGATAAGTTCGCTGCCGTCGTCGCCGAGGACGTGGGTTGAACATGCCAGGCAGGGGTCGAAGCTGTGCAAGGTGCGCAGGATCTCCAGCGGTTGATCCGGTATCGCCATTTGGGTGCCCATCAACGCCGCCTCGTAGGCGCCAATTTGCCCCTTCGGATCGCGCGGGCTGGCATTCCAGGTGGTCGGCACTACGCACTGATACACGTCGATCTTCTGGTCGCGAATCGACGCCCAGTGACCGAGTGCTCCGCGCGGCGCCTCGGTAAAACCGATCCCACGGCACTGTTGCGGCCAGCTTGCAGGCTCCCATTTTTCGGTATTCGCCGTAGCCAGATTGCCGTTTTTCAGATTGGTCATCAGCTTGTCGAAGAAATATTGCAGCTTGCTCACGGCCCACTGCGCCTCGTGCGCGCGGCATAAAATACGCCCCAGCGTCGACTGCATACCCGACAGCGGCAGTTTGAGTGCGGACATCATGCGATCGACGGATTCAATCGTGGCGGCATCCCCTTTGTGATAGGCAATCAGCGTACGCGCCAACGGTCCAACTTCCATGGCGTGTCCGCGCCAGCGCGGGGCTTTAATCCACGAGTAGCGTTCCTGTTCGTTGAGCTGCTGGATATCGGTATCGCTGCCTTTGACATCGCCGGGGTTGTACCAGGGTTCAGTAATCCCCTCGAACGGGTGACGACCTAATTGATCGTCCGGATAACGGTACCAGGCATGATCGACAAACTCCTGAATTTGCTGCTGATCGGCCAGATCCACCGGCATGACGTTGTTAAAATCACCGTTAATGACCGCGCCGCCAGGCATCAACAGGCTCTTCGCGCTGAAGTCGTTGGCAATATCTGGGAACGCGCCGTAGCTTAAGACGCACTTATCAGACAGCCCGGTGCCAATCTGGCTCCAGGGTTTGTTGAACTGGCCGATAGCCAGCGCGTCAGGAACCATGACGTTGTTGATGAAGTCGGCGGTGCGGGTGATGATTGACTGTACCAGGTTAAGGCGTTCCATATCGACCGCGCCAACCGCGCCGCTCTGATCGATATTGATAGCGCATGGCATGCCGCCGACAATCCAGTTAGGATGCGGATTCTTGCCGCCAAACACCGTATGGATTTTGATAATCTCGCGCTGAAAATCGAGCGCTTCCAGATAATGGGCAAAGCCCATCAGGTTAGCCTCTGGCGACAGTTTGTACTGCGGATGCCCCCAATAACCGTTGCGGAAAATCCCCAACTGACCGCCATCGACAAATTTCTTCAGGCGGTTTTGTACGTCAAAGAAGTAGCCCGGGGAGGACATCGGCCAGGCTGAAAGGCTTTGTGCCAACTGTGATGTTGCGCGCGGGTCGGCTTTAAGGGCATTCAGAACGTCAATCCAGTCCATTCCGGCTAGCTGGTAAAAGTGGACCAGGTGGTCGTGGCACCACAGCGTCGCCAGCATAATATTGCGAATGATGTTGGCGTTATCGGGCACCTTGATGCCAATGGCATCTTCAATGGCATAGACCGATGCGAGCGCATGTACGCCAGTGCACACCCCGCAAATTCGTTCGACAAACGCCCAGGCATCGCGCGGGTCGCGCCCTTGCAGAATAATTTCCAGTCCACGGAACATGGTGCCGCAGGACACCGCGTTGGTGATGATGTTCTGCTCATCAATGTTCACCTCACAACGCATATGGCCTTCAATGCGCGTAATGGGGTCGACAACCAGGCGCCGGCCGGCATTATTGACCGTATATCCCTGGGTTTGATACGAATTGCTCATGCCTGTTTATCCTCATTGTCTGGCGACTGTTGTCCGGCGTCGGCTAATTGCTGTTTGTGGCGGTTATGTTGATTGACGGCGCTGGCGACTGCGTGGACACCGACGCTGGCAGCCACCACGCCAAGCGCGGTGAGGCCCACGGTATCGGCGGTTGAATGCGTCCCCATCTGCGGGATATCGACCACGCGGCTGTAGAACGAACCGCGATCCCAGAAGCCGTTCTCTGAACATCCCAGACACCCATGACCGGACTGGATGGGGAAAGAAACGCCGCCATTCCAGCGGGTGGTGGAGCAGGCGTTATAAGTGGTAGGCCCTTTGCAGCCCATTTTGTACAGGCAATAGCCTTTTCGGGCAGCGTCATCGTCCCAACTCTCAACGAACTCCCCGGCGTCAAAGTGGGCGCGGCGGTAGCATTTGTCGTGAATACGCTGACCATAGAACATCAGCGGACGCCCCAAACGATCGAGTTCAGGCAGACGATCAAACGTCACCATATAGGTAATGATGGCGCTCATGACATCCGGAATCGGCGGGCAGCCGGGCACTTTCACGATTGGTTTATCGGTGATCACCTTATCGATCGGCGTTGCCTGGGTTGGATTAGGCCGGGCGGCCTGCACGCAGCCCCAGGAGGCACAGGTTCCCCAGGCGATAATCGCGCTGGCGCCTGCCGCGGCTCTTTTTAGCTTTTCAATAAACGGTCGCCCGCCGCTGATGCAGAACATTCCTTGTTCACCCAGCGGAGGATTGCCCTCGACGGCCAGAATGTATCGGCCGTGGTAGCGGCTCAGAATGTCTTCAAATACCTCTTCGGCCTGCGTTCCGGCGGCGGCCATCAGGGTGTCGTCGTAATCAAGAGAAATCAGGGAGAGGATGACGTCTTTGGCGAGTGGGTGAGAGGAGCGGATAAATGATTCAGTGCAACAGGTGCATTCCAGCCCGTGGATCCAGACGACCGGGATCCGGGGTTTGTTTTCCAGCGCCCAGGCTATTCTGGGCGTCATTGCGGCTCCCAGCCCAAGCGATGTTGCTGCGAGGCTGCAATATTTGAGAAAACTGCGTCGACTCACCCCTTTGCGGCGCATCGCCTGATAAAAGGTCTCCTCGTTATTCGTATTCATAACACGCGTTTCTTCCCCCGTTGAGTTCTGGCCACGTCGCCAGCGATAATCTAAAAAAGCCTATCCGATCAGCAGGGAGAAACAATGCAAAGTGTAGGGTTATGTCCTATTGCGATATTTTCGTGCCCGTTACCTGTTTTTCACTGTCCGGGAATAAAAAAACGCACAGGGGAGACCGCCCTGTGCGTCGGGTTTATTGCGGAAGAACTTAAACCCCAAGGCGATCGCGTAAGCTGTAATATGCCGCCCCCATGGCGGTAAACGGAATGCGCAGGCTGCGCCCCCCCGGGAACGGGTAGTGCGGCAGTTTGGCGAAAGCGTCAAAGCGCTCGGCATCCCCGCGCAGCAGTTCAGAAATCAGACGTCCTGCCAGGTGGGTACAGGTCACGCCGTGGCCGCTGTAGCCCTGCATATAGTAAATGTTGGTATCAAGACGGCCGAACTGCGGCATGCGAGATAGCGTTAACAGGAAATTACCGGTCCAGCGGTAATCAATTTTTACCCCCTGCAATTGCGGGAAGGTTTTCAGCAGTTTCGGCATTACCAGACGTTCAATATCGTCTGGATCGCGGGCGCCGTAGACCACGCCGCCGCCGTACAACAGGCGGTTATCACCGGTCAGACGGTAGTAATCCAGCAGATAGTTACAATCTTCCACGCAGTAGTTTTTAGGAATCAGCGAGCGCGCCATCTCCGCAGACAACGGTTCGGTGGTTAATACCTGTGTGCCGCATGGCATGCTGCTTTTTGCCAGCGCAGGCTCCAGTTTGTCGCCGAGGTAGGCGTTGCCCGCGACGATCACAAAGCGGGCCGTAACCTGACCTTTTTCGGTGCTGACCACCGCCGGGCTGGTGTGCTGGATACGGGTGACCGGCGACTGTTCGAAGACGCGCCCGCCGTTCAGACGAATGGCGTTAGCTTCGCCAATCGCCAGGTTCAGCGGATGAATATGACCACCGCTGTGGTCGAGCAGCGCGCCGACATAACGATCGGTGCTGACTTCGCGACGAATTTCGCTGCTGTCTAACAGTTCAAGCTGCGTGTTGCCGTAGCGTTCCCAGTTTGACTTCTGCTCTTCCAGCGTTTCCATCTGCTTGTGGTTCAGCGCCACAAACAGTCCGCCGGGGCGATAGTCGCATTCGATCTGATAACGCTTGATACGTTCGCGGATGATATTACCGCCTTCAAACATCATGCTGCCAAGCATTTTGGCGGCGTCCGGGCCATAGGTGCGCTCGATGACGTCGATATCGCGACTGTAGGAGTTCACCAACTGACCGCCGTTACGTCCGCTGGCCCCGAAGCCGATACGCGCGGATTCCAGTAGCACTACGTCGTAACCCATCTCCGCTAAGTGCAGGGCGGAGGAGAGACCGGTATATCCACCGCCCACGACGCAAACATCACAGCTAACCGACTCGCTAAGGGTGGGAAACGGTTCGTACTGATTGGCGCTTGCGGCGTAATAACTGCTGGTATGTTCAGTCATGATTAAGGCTCCAGGGAGATCCAAATGGTTTTCAGTTCGCTAAATTTTTCCAGCGCATGCAGGGACTTATCGCGCCCGTTGCCGCTTTGCTTATAACCGCCGAACGGCACAGTCATATCACCGTCGTTGTAGTTATTAACGAAGACTGAACCGGCCTTCAGGCGACGACTCATGCGGTGGGCGCGCGACAGATCGCGGGTCCAGACCGCGGCCCCCAGGCCGTAGTCACTGTCGTTGGCCAGCGCCAGGGCTTCGGCTTCGCTGCTAAAACGGGTGACGACCAGTACCGGGCCGAAGATCTCATCGCGGCTGACGTGGGCTTGCGGGGCTGTATCGACAAAAATAGTCGGGCCGATAGCCGCTGGGTGTACGTGGCTGCGACCATCCAGCGCCAGCGTGCCTTGCGCTTCACCGTCGCGAATAAAACCGTGCACGGTGTCGGCATGCGCGTTGTCGATAAGCGTGCCCATCGTGGTTTCCGGATCCAGCGGGTTGCCCGGCTGCCAGTTTTTCGCCTGCTCTTTCAGCAGGGCGATGAACTCGTCGGCAATACTCTCTTCCAGTAACAGACGCGTACCGGCGATACAGACCTGACCCTGGTTATAGAAGATGCCTGCTGCAGCATTGGCGGCGGCTTTCGGCAGATCCGGGCAGTCGGCAAAAACGATGTTGGCACTTTTACCACCGGCCTCCAGCCAGACGCGTTTCATATTGCTGTCGCCAGCGTCTTTGAGCAGTTGCTTGCCGGTGCGGGTCGAGCCGGTAAAGGTGATCACATCAACATCCGGATGCTGCGACAACGCCTGGCCCGCTTCGTGGCCATATCCGCTCACCACGCTGAGAACGCCATCTGGCAAACCTGCTTTTTTTGCCAACGCAGCAAGGCGAATGGCGGTCAGCGGTGATTTTTCTGAAGGCTTGAGGATTACGCTGTTGCCTGCAGCCAGTGCCGGGCCAAGTTTCCAGCAGGCCAGCAGCAGGGGAAAATTCCACGGCACGATGGCCGCAATGACGCCCACCGGCTCGCGCACAATCAGCGCCAGATCGCTCACCGAGGTGGTGGCCACTTCGCCATAGACTTTATCTATTGCTTCGGCGTACCAACGGATGGCGCGTGCCGCGCCTGGAATATCATCACGCAGGCTATGGCGAATCGGTTTACCGGTGTCGAGCGTTTCCAGTAGCGCCAGCTCCTCGTGATGCTGCTCCATTAAATCGGCGAACTTGTGCAGGACTGCCTTGCGCTCTGCGGGTGATGCTTGCGACCAGTCTCCGCGTTCAAACACGGTGCGGGCTGCGGTGACCGCGCGGTCTACATCCGCTTTTTTGCCGCGGGCGACTTTGGCGAGCGGACGTTGTCCTGCCGGATCCTGCGTAATAAAGGTTTCGTTATCGGCGGCTGCGCAATATTCGCCGTTAATAAATAAACGGGTCTCCGGCGAATAATGGCTGGCTTTTTCACGCCAATATTTAAGATTCTGAAAGTTCATAGCTACTCCTTTTATATCAATAAGATAAAGTTCGTTGCTGATCTTTTCAGGCAAAATCAGGCTGCACGATGCCCCAGGGATGTACCCTGTTAATGCGCGTTATTTAAGAAGGCCTGAGAAACTCAGGCCGCTACTTATTAGAAAGTGGTAGGAGTGTGGGCACTGATGATGCGGCAGATCCCTGCCGAGGTGTTGCTGAAGCTATGTGGTATACCGGTGTTAATGGCATAACTTTGTCCTGCAACAAGATGATACGTTTGACCGTTGATGGTCAGTATCACTTCACCTTCTAGTATTGTCCCAATCTCTTCACCCTGGTGTTTAATTCTCTCCCCGGTTGTCGTACCTGGCTGATAGGTTTCAAACATCATGGCCAGCGTACGATTCGGATTTCCGTTGTGTACCAGCTTCATGGATACTCCCTGACTCCCGATCTCAATCAAATCATCCTGATTGATAACCACCTGCGGTTCGTCAGGCTTTTCCGGTTCCGCGAAGAACTCGGAGAGCGACAGCCCATAAACTTTCAATAGCTTCTGCAGCGTACTGATGGCAGGACTGACTTTATCCTGCTCTATGGTGCTGATGGCGCTATGCGTTAACCCAGACAGTTCGGCGGCACGACGCTGTGAAAGACCCAATTGCTGGCGGATCTCTGACAAACGTTTACCCGGCGCCAGGCCGTCATCGCTCATAATTGCATTTCCTTAACTGTAGTGGTCAGAGTCGCTGTTTTTCAGCGAGGTGGTTCTGACAAGCGGTGATAAAACCTTCAAGTAACAAACGCGACAGGGCGTATTCGCTACTGTTCCATTCCGGGTGCCATTGCACGCCGAGCGCGAAAGGATGGTCGTGAACGCTGGCTGCTTCCACTAATCCATCCTGCGAGCGTGCTTCAACGCGCAGTTGCGGGCCAAGGGTTTTTGCGCCCTGACCATGCAAGGAGTTAACCCAAAACGTGCTGCAACCTGGTATTAGCTGAGATAGCAATCCTCCCTGTTGAACCTGGACTTCATGAGATGGCGCATATTGCTGCTCCACCGGGAGTTCCGCATCTTCACGATGTTCCAGGAACTGTGAGTGATCGCACAGGCGACGATACAGAGTCCCGCCAGTGGCGACAACTAATTCCTGTAAGCCCCGGCAGATGGCGAAAATGGGAATGCGCCTTTCGAGCCCGGCGGTAATTAGCGCCATGCTCAGAAGATCACGCCCGGGATCGGCGTCAGACTCATCGCCATTTTCACCATAAAGGTGCGGCTGCACATTGCTTGGGCTTCCTGGCAGGAAGATACCATCCAGTTTCGGTAACAGCGCGTTCAGTAATTCGGGTTCCGCAAGCGCATGGGGAATCGCTATCGGTAATCCACCGGCGTTCAATACTGCATTCAGGTACTTTTCTTGCAGAGTCTGGGTCTCGTGACCCTTAAGCCTGTTCCTACACATCACTACACCAATAACTGGCTTGTCAAATATATTGCCCATGATCGACCTCACGTTTTGGAATAAATTATTGCCAAACGGTTCCTTGTTATGCCATTCCGTTCATTATTTTCTCAATCTAGCAGCGGAATAACCTTCTAGCAAACTTAATTTAACATTTGACAAACAATTTGTTTGCATCCAGAGTCGAAGGGTGGACATTATATTTAACAGTCAAATCACAGAACAGCTTACAGGCCAACGGCGGTGAATCATGGAAACCAATATCGTAGAAGTTGAGAATTTTGTTCAGCATTCTGAAGAGAGACGAAGTAGCGCGTTTGCGCGTGAAGTTAAGCAGTATCTGGAGCGCTATCCCAACACGCAGTTCGTGGATGTGCTGTTAACCGACCTGAATGGTTGCTTTCGTGGTAAACGCATTCCCGTTGCAGGGTTACACAAGTTAGAGAAAGGCTGCTATTTCCCGGCATCCGTTTTCGCGATGGATATTCTTGGCAATGTGGTCGAAGAGGCGGGATTAGGCCAGGAGCTTGGCGAACCGGATCGGACCTGTGTCCCGGTGCCTGGCACGTTAACGCCTTCGGCCGCCGATCCGGAATGTATTGCGCAGATGATGCTGACGATGCTGGATGAAGATGGCGCTCCCTTTGACGTTGAGCCGCGGAACGTACTTAACCGACTCTGGCAGAAACTTCGCCAGCGCGGTCTGTTCCCCGTCGTAGCGGTAGAGCTGGAGTTCTATTTACTCGATCGTAAGCGCGATCCCGAAGGTTATCTGCAGCCGCCGTGCGCGCCGGGAACGGACGATCGGAATACGCAAAGTCAGGTTTACTCGGTTGATAACCTGAACCACTTTGCTGATGTGCTGAACGATATCGATGAACTGGCCCGTTTGCAGCTGATCCCGGCTGACGGCGCGGTGGCTGAAGCCTCCCCTGGGCAGTTTGAAATCAACCTCTACCATACCGATAACGTACTCGACGCCTGCGATGACGCGCTGGCGCTGAAACGGCTGGTACGGCTGGTGGCGGAGAAACATAAGATGCATGCCACGTTTATGGCAAAACCTTATGAGGAGCATGCCGGTAGCGGAATGCATATCCACATCAGCATTATGAATAATAAAGGCGAGAACGTGTTGGCCGATGCGAATGGCGATGATTCCGCGTTACTAAAGCGTGCGCTTGCCGGGATGATTGATCTGATGCCCGCGTCAATGGCGCTGCTGGCGCCGAATGTGAACTCTTATCGCCGCTTCCAGCCGGGGATGTATGTTCCGACCCAGGCTTCCTGGGGGCACAACAACCGTACGGTGGCGCTGCGCATTCCCTGCGGCGATCGTGATAACCATCGGGTTGAATATCGCGTGGCGGGGGCTGACGCCAACCCGTATCTGGTGATGTCAACCATTCTGGCGGGGATCCTGCATGGTCTGGATAACGAGCTGCCGTTGCAGGAAGAGGTGGAAGGCAACGGCCTGGAGCAGGAAGGGCTACCGTTCCCGATCCGCCAGAGCGATGCGCTGTGGGAGTTCATGCAAAATGACAGTCTGCGCGAGTTGCTCGGGGAGCGTTTTAGCCATGTGTATCACGCCTGTAAACACGATGAACTGATCCAGTTTGAACGCCTGATTACCGACACTGAAATTGAGTGGATGCTGAAAAACGCCTGACAGGAAAGTGGCCCGGCGGCGGAATGTTTGTCGGGCCTGTCGCATTGTTTAGTCATTGAAAAAAAGAAGTCGCATCATGCGGTCTGAGCGGAGCCAGCCCGTCAATATTGCAGGATCACCTGCCATTTCCCGGATGTCGCGTAATGGAGCGGCTTGCGACAACGGGTCTTCAGATAACCGACAGAGTTTGTGACGAGGAAATGTGATGATGCCAATGTTTAAAAACCCGCCCCGCGTGAGCATCCATGGCTCCCGCAGTAAGTACGGACCGCATCTGTGCCGTGCAACATTGACGCCTTTCTTTTGGCTTTCCACCCCGACACGACCCAGGTCTGCTGTACCCACGTTTCGAACGCAGATCTGGGCCCGTGGCGGGGAGGAAAGCTATGTCGACTAATTCTTCTGTGGATCTCGCGGCCCAGCCGGGCAAAGCACAGCTGCGTAAATCCCTCAAGCTGTGGCAGGTGGTGGTGATGGGGCTGGCCTATCTCACACCGATGACGGTATTTGACACCTTTGGTATTGTTTCGGGTATCAGTAATGGCCATGTTCCGGCCTCCTATCTGCTGGCCCTGGCGGGCGTGCTGTTTACCGCCATCAGTTACGGAAAGCTGGTACGCCAGTTTCCACAAGCCGGTTCGGCCTACACCTATGCGCAAAAAGCGATCAACCCGCATGTGGGGTTTATGGTCGGCTGGTCGTCACTGCTTGATTACCTGTTCCTGCCGATGATTAACGTCCTGCTGGCGAAAATTTACCTTTCCGCGCTGTTCCCGGGCGTTGCGCCATGGATTTGGGTAGTGATGTTTGTAGCGATCCTCACCGCGGCCAATTTGAAAAGCGTTAATCTGGTGGCGAACTTCAATGCGCTGTTTGTACTGGTGCAGGTCGCGATAATCGTGGTGTTCATTTTTCTCGTGGTGCAGGGGCTGCACAAAGGCGAAGGGGTTGGGACCGTCTGGTCGCTGCAACCGTTTATCAGCCAGAATGCGCATTTGATCCCGATTATCACCGGGGCGACCATCGTCTGCTTCTCGTTTCTCGGTTTTGATGCGGTAACCACGCTCTCTGAAGAGACACCGGATGCCGCGCGTACTATTCCAAAAGCTATTTTCCTTACCGCGCTTTACGGTGGACTGATCTTCATTGCTGCCTCGTTCTTTATGCAGCTGTTTTTTCCAGATATTAGCCGATTTAAAGACCCGGACGCGGCGCTGCCGGAGATTGCGCTGTACGTCGGCGGCAAACTGTTCCAGTCTATTTTCTTGTGTACGACCTTTGTGAATACGCTGGCGTCAGGTCTGGCGTCCCATGCCAGCGTTTCGCGTCTGCTGTACGTGATGGGCCGCGATAACGTCTTTCCGGAGAAGTACTTCGGCTATGTCCATCCGAAATGGCGTACACCCGCGCTGAACGTCATTATGGTCGGGATTGTGGCACTCTCGGCCCTGTTTTTTGACCTGGTGACCGCCACGGCGTTGATTAACTTTGGCGCGCTGGTGGCCTTTACGTTCGTTAATTTGTCCGTGTTTAACCACTTCTGGCGTCGTGAAGGGCGTAAGCATACCTGGCAGGAAAAGTTGCACTACCTGGTATTGCCAATGGTCGGCGCCGCCACCGTTGCCGTACTGTGGGTGAACCTGGAGGTGACATCGCTGACGCTGGGACTGGTATGGGCTGGCGTGGGGTTGGTGTATCTCGCCTACCTGACCGGACGTTTCCGCAAGCCGCCGCCGCAGTTTGACGCCGCGAAATCTGAGCAGGCCTGGGAGTGATAGAAACTTCAGGTATTAACAACAGGGCACGCCGTCAGGGGCAACTACCTTCAGACGTCCGGTGACGGCGTGTTCTGCTGTATTTATTAATGTCGTGAAATGCGTGGGCTATAGTAAAGATGGCCGTTATTTCTCATCATTAATAACCGTGAGCGGGGGATGTGAATGAAGAAGATACTGATGCTGGTCGGCGATTATGTCGAAGATTATGAAACGATGGTGCCTTTTCAGGCATTGCAGATGCTGGGCCATCGTGTTGATGCCGTCTGTCCGGATAAAAGTCAGGGGGACTACGTTCAAACCGCTATTCATGATTTTGATGGGGCCCAGACCTACAGTGAAAAACCGGGTCATCGTTTTACGCTGAATGCAAATTTTGCCGAGGCGCGGGCCACCGATTACGACGCGCTGCTGATCCCCGGCGGACGTGCTCCGGAATATCTCCGGCTGAATCCGGATGTTATTAAGCTGGTGCAAGATTTCAACGCTGCCGGTAAGCCTATCGCCGCGGTCTGTCATGGGCCTCAGCTATTAGCGGCGGCGGGGGTGTTAGAAAACCGGACCTGTAGCGCCTATCCGGCCTGTGCGCCAGAAGTTCGTCTGAGCGGCGGGCATTACGCAGATATTGGTATTGATCAAGCCCACGTGGATGGCAATCTGATTACCGCGCCTGCATGGCCCGCGCATCCGCAATGGCTGGCTAAATTTGTTGAAGTATTAATGAAGTAAGCAATGAAAAAAGTCGGTATAACTTGCCTGGTTATACCGACTGGACATATTACCTCTGTATGAGTGCGAACACGCCCCAACCAATGTACTCCCGGGTGAAGGCTACGTGGCGTGCTGGTGAACTCCTCAGTTGCTCTCTGACTTCCGGGGCAAATTCATCGTCCGGATTTGCCTCCAGCCACCGGCGCATCGTCAGCCATTTGGCCGCCTCGTATCTGTCCCAACCCTCCTGGTCAGCCAGTACCATTTCAACCACGTCATAACCGAGCAGGTCGAAAGATGAAACGAGCTCTGGCAGAGAAAGAAAATCGGTCACTGAAGTCGCGCCGCAAGCCTGGGCGATCTTCTCCGTGGCGGGTATTTGACGCCAGTACGGTTCGCCGATGAGTATGATCCCACCTGGTTTGAGACTTTGTTCCAGTTGTCTGATCGTTCCAGCGACGCCGCCGGCAATCCAGGTCGCACCAACGCAGGCGGCAATATCGAATTTTTCTTCGGCGATATAACCTGTTGCATCGGCATGAATAAAACGCACGTGCTCATTGACACCTAACTCTTTGGCCCGCAGGGTGGCTTGCTCACTGAACAGCCGGCTCATATCGATACCCACGCCGGAAATACCGTGATCGCGTGCCCAGGTGCACAACATCTCACCCGAACCGCTGCCGAGGTCCAGAATGCGTGTTCCCGGTGCCATCCGTAAAACCTGGCCTAACGTGGCGTATTTCTGTGCGGTGAACGGATTATGAATGCGATGTGCGCTTTCGCTGATGGTAAAAATCTTCGGGATATCCATCTCTCTCTCTCCTTTAGCGATTATCAAGTTGGGCGCGAACGTTGTTCAGGCCGGTCGTATTAATACGGTAGGGCTGACCATTGACGGATTTGATCAGTTTCTTGGTTCTGAGCTTTTTGAACACCTCGAGCGTGCAGTCGCAGAGCAGCAACCCTTCACGGCTATAGCATTCGACGGAAGTGACGCGGCCAGAGGCATCGCGGACGTGAGCAATACGGCCACCTTTGGCGAGAACGTGTAAGGTACGTTGTTCCTGACGGGATAAATTCATACTGGAAAACCTGTTTAATCATCATGTGCAAAACGTGCAAACACACAGCGGTGTCCGCATTCGAATTCGGCGCATTGATAACCAGTCCGGCCTGAAAAGGTCGGGAAGCTGATTATCAGATGATTACATTCTCCAGCATCAAAGCCTCGGGTTGAGTTGAAAGGTATTTACATGCTGAATCATACCTGCAAGAAACAGTAGAGGAACTTCCTTGTAGTGGAAGTGTGATCTGTAACGAAAAATTGTATTTCTTTTATTTAATGACTTTTTAATTCTCGTTATGTAAATCGCATTTATTCATTAAATTAATTTAATGTTTCAGCGTCGCCAGAAACGCTATCGGTAGCCATACAGCATTGCTATTCTTTTTTTATCACCTCATTGATTAGTATGATTTACTCTTTTTGCTGGTTAATTTTGTTCTTTGATAAATGCTCCTTTATCATAATTGTGGTTTTAAATGAAATTTGCAATTTAATGTTTTTAAGAATTTTCTTAACGTGGCTAAGTGTGTATACTCGGTCCTGCAAGAAGCGCTTCTGTTATCATTAAAACTATAAGTATGTCCTTAACACCCGTATTACCTCTGCCCTGAATCTCTTCTCGGGGGAGAGGTTTTTTTTGCCTGCATATTATTTGGCTTATCGTCATAAATAGAGATTTTAATATTATCGTTATTGATGTTAAACATTATTGATTACGACGATTTAGCTCTACTGACTCCTACGGCAATATTGAAATAGTATCAGCCTGAATCTATTTCATGGTGAATAGTATAATTCTGGCTATGTTTATGTGGGTATTATATAGCTTTCCTTATAACTGCCTTTTTTTCAGCGCGATAGAAGTTTTTTGCTTTTGAGGTAATTGTGATTTTGTTCACGGATTTTAGTGCGCGAAGTGGCTATTTGTAGAGAGGTGCAAACGGTTGCATGTTGCTGATACAGTATTCGTTCATTAAAAAAATATAGCGATGGTATGTCTTATGCCAGTACAGAGTACAGGAATCTAAATGATTTCTATTATCTCATAGGTATAGGGATGCCGTTTATGACTTCTGTTAGCTTAACACCATGGGAAATAGCAGTAAAAACAGACAGGGAATATGATTTTATCAATCAGAAAGGAGTTTTTTAATCGCAGGTATAATCACTGGCCTTTTTATCTTCCTTTATATAAATCGTTGTCGTAATGCCCATAAAATCAGCGTTCTGGGATGAGCGCTGATTTTATTTGGTTCTCAGATTACTTACCCCACGCTGCATGCAGAACACCTCTCGCAGTACCTCATAAATGATACATTAAAGGATCTCCTGGAATGGATATTGTTGAACGCTTTATTAACTACACGAAAATCAATACCACGACATCAAGGGAAAACGGCGCTAATGGGATAATGCCTTCTTCTCCTGGTCAAATGGAACTGGCAAAACTGCTTGCAGCAGAACTTGAAGCATTAGGAATGGAAAACATTGAGGTCAGGGATACCGCTATAGTGACGGCAACCTTACCTGCAAATACCGATGACACGATCCCGGTGGTCTCTTTTTTTGGTCATCTGGATACCAGTGCGGAACAGACGGCAGACACCAAAGCACAGCGCCTGCATTATCGCGGCGGGGATTTATGCCTGAACAAAGAGCTGAATATTTACCTGCGCGAAAGTGAATTTCCGGAACTGAAAAATTATATCGGTGATGACCTACTGGTGACCGACGGGACCAGTCTGTTGGGCGCTGATGATAAAGCAGCCATCGCCGCGATTATGAATGCTCTTGAGTATCTGGTCGCACACCCGGAAATAAAACATGGGCCGGTAAAAGTGGGTTTTGTCCCGGATGAGGAACAGGGCTTGCGTGGCGCAAAAGCGTTTGATGTTGCCGCGTTTGGTGCTGATTTTGGCTATACCCTGGATTGCTGCGGTATCGGTGAGTTTGTTTACGAGAACTGGAATGCGGGCGATGCGGAAATCATCTTTACCGGCCAGTCCGCACACCCGATGTCGGCCAAAGGTAAGTTAAAGAATTCGCTGCTGATGGCGCATAAGTTTATTGCCATGCTCCCAGGGGGAGAAGCGCCTGAATATACGGAAGGGCGAGAAGGGTATTACTGGGTAAAACAGCTACAGGGTAACAGTGCCCGCACGGTACTTAAGCTGGATATCCGCGATTTCAGTGAAGAAGGTTATAAGGCGCGTATGGCGTTTATTCGCCAGCTTGCCGTCAGCACCTGTGCCCTGTGGGGGGAAAACAGCGTGGTCTGTCATTTAGCCGATCGCTACGCGAATGTGTTGAACAGTTTGCAGGGGGACGCTCACTACCCGATTGATATTGCATTCCGCGCGTATCAGAAATGCGGCATAACGCCCGCACCTGTCGCCATGCGTGGCGGGTATGATGGCGCGGTACTGTCGCAGAAAGGATTGCCGTGCCCGAATATTTTTACCGGTGCTCATAACTTCCATTCAATTTATGAGTATCTGCCGGTGCGTTCTCTGCGGGCCGCCAGTGATGTGGTGGTGGCGGTGATTGAGGAAACTTATACTGAGTTCGCGCAGCGGAGAGCTCAGTCATGATTCAGGTGTTAATCGCACTTCTGGTTATCGTGGTGGTCGCGCGTCTGATTCTGAAAGGTTATCGCGCTGAACCGGTGCTCTTCATTGCGGGCTTAGTCTTGATGATTTGCACCGCGTTAACCGGATGGGGGTCCGTATTACCGAAGGGGGTTGCCAGTACGGGAATTTCCTTTCTCGATCCTTTCGAGGTAATGCGCGATCTCTTCAGCACGCGCGCCGCCGATCTCGGCCTGATGATCATGGCGTTAATGGGATTTGCGCATTACATGGATCATATCGGCGCAAATGAGGCGGTCGTGCGGGTAGTAACGAAACCCTTACGGGCGCTGCGTTCACCCTATGTGCTCCTCTTTTTCTCCTACCTGCTCGCTAGCCTCCTGCAGTTGGCCATTCCTTCTGCAACCGGGCTTGCCGTGTTGCTGATGGGGACGATGTTCCCCATTATGCTGGGGTTAGGGCTCTCAGCGGCCTCGGCTGCCGGGGTCATTGCTACTTCGCTTGGCGTGGCTTACACCCCGACGGCAATCGATGCTATCAGGGGCTCTAAAGCAGTGAATATGGATGTAGTGGAATATGTTGTTTACCACCAGGGGCCCGCCGCGCTGGCAACGGTTCTGGTTGTCGGCGTGTGCCATTTTTTCTGGCAGCGGCATTGCGACCGTAAAGCAGGGACGTTACCGCGGGAAATCGGTAGCGCAGAAGTGACTGATTCAGGAAAATCCCCGGCTTTTTACGCGCTGCTCCCCATGCTTCCGATACTGATGGCAGTAGGATCATCCGAAATGTTCGTCAGGGGTATCAACCTGAATATTATCACCATTGTCCTCATTTCAATGACCATCTGTATGCTGATTGAATGGCTGCGAGTGCGTGATTTAAAGTCGGTATGCGAAGGTTTCAGCCATTTCCTGAAAGGAATGGGCACTGCGTTTACCGGTGTGGTTGGACTGTTGGTTGCGGCAGGGGTTTTTGCTCACGGAATTAAAGTCATCGGTGCGATCGATCAGCTCATTCTGATGGCAGAACACGTGGGATTACCGCCGTTTGCCATGGCGGTAGTATTTGCGCTGGTGACGCTGGCCGCGGCGATCATTATGGGGTCGGGGAATGCGCCATTCCTCGCCTTCGTTGAGCTCATCCCGCAAATTGCCGCCAGTATGGGCGCTAACGCCGTTGCCATGATCCTGCCGATGCAGCAGGCATCGCATATGGGACGGGCCATTTCACCGGTATCCGGCGTCGTGATTGCCGTTTCCAGCGGAGCGAAAATAACCCCATTCGATGTGGTGAAGCGTACCGCCGTACCGCTGATTGTGGGGTTCGTTACTCACACCCTGATCATCGGTATTTTCTATTAACCGTACCAGCGACAAGCCAACCTCCGGTTTATTGAATCCGGAGGTTGGCTTTTTGAATTAGGCGAAATTTAAAAGTGTTAATATTACTGATACCTGTATAAAAAGCCTTGCCTGCTGCTGTGAGGCTGTCTGTCGCTCAGCGGAGGATAAAATGCGATTCCATTAGGATGTTTAATGGCTGTTTAGCGTTGGAATGGGTGTTTGTCTTGGGTGTCTGGTCAAAACTATCAGGATATTTCTTCTAATCAGCAATTTTTGAAGTTTTATGATGATCATATTTTTAACAGTAGGTGGAATTGATAACCTGTGAGTATTATTAGTTTTTATCTCTATCGTATAATTCTTATTATTTATCGCTGAGCCATCCGGGCATCAATGATTAATAAGAGTGATGTGTTAAGTTTGCAATTTTATTACATAGGGATAAATTAATCTGGATCATATTTTGATGTTTTTAGTTGTAGTATTTTTTAAAATGAAATAATGCAAGATTTACATGTAATAATGATTTATTTGGGCAGGTTTAAGTGGTAAGGGATTCAGGAAAAGTTAGTACGTTACGACACCATTATCAGGATGACCTGGAAGCGTTTACCTGGAGTGCATTGGTAGCAATTGGTATCGCAATACGGGACCGTAAGATTCATTCTAAAATGTCAGAGCATCTTTTTATCATGCAATGGCTGGCCATCGCTAAAAAAAGAAAGCTCTTCTCAAGGAACGTAATCAATGAACTTCAATGGCTAATAGATGAAGGGAAGAAAAAAAGCCTCAATGCACAACTTAAATTTAAAATAGAATATCTATACTCGACTTCGAGTGGCGATGTATCGATGCAAAACGACTATTTTAAGTTTACTCATACGATTGAGGTGTTGAGAAATAATGGCTGGGAAAGCTTTCTGCTTACGCCAGAGAAATGGCGAGATCTGCATGAAAAGATTAAGGTAAGAGAAGGTAATTTTATTTTTATGGATGACACTCGGCTGCAGGCGTGTTTTGGCTTGCAGGGTGAGATTGTCAAACCCTTCTGTATCCGGGTATATGGCGATGTTGAGTTTGCAAAGTTAACGTTCATTAAACATAACCTTCCGGCTGAATTTGTAAAACACGTTTCAAATGAGTTTTATCACTTCCATTTTATTCTGGTAAGAAATGCTTAACTGACGATGTGAACAATGTGCTGTTAATGCAAAGAATAGATTGATCAACTTGTAAATTTATCGGATAGAAACCACGCGCCAAGGACAGCGAATGTTTACTCGAAAGTTAGTGATTGCCAACGAATGGATAAGGTTGTCTGATATTCCAGACAGTGTGTCCATTTCTTTTCGGGGCGTTCTCGAGATAACTGAAAGTACAGGTGTGCCAGACGCCAGCACGCCTTTGTTACGTTTAGAAAATGAAATGGCACCGATCACCGTCGATTCGTTGTCCTGGGTGCGGGTGCCTGTCGATAGTCAGAAAGACATTACCGTTTACATCCATAAATAATATTAATATTGAATAGTTTTGGCCTTATTTTTGCCAATGTTAGAGGGCTGCTGTTTATCGCAGTATGTCCCCCTGAGTAATTAATTTATTACGTGAGAATGAATGCGGAAACTTTCTAATAATTAACCATTTTACAGGTTAAGGTATTGCGTGATGTGTCGATAACAATTAAGTCGTAGAGGATTTTTATTGTTATGGAGATGTTTAAATGTTAAAGAACATGAGAATTAAAACCAGCCTGTTATTATTGCTGTTGTTATTTACCTTCATGCAGTTCTTTTCCAATGGATTTGAGTTAGTTGATCTCAAAGGAAATCAAAAAAATACGTTATTACTACATAACATCATTAAGGAGCAGGATACCCTGCATAAGGTCGTTGAGGCTGTTTATAAAGTCAGAAGCGTTCGTGATAATATTCAACAACATAATGCGACCGATGCCCGACAGACAGTGAATCAAATGCAAGATCAGATGGCGTATGCCAGAAAACAGTTCGATATTTTCTGGGGTATTCCTGGATTGACGGCTGACGATCCGCAAATCGGTAAAGTCATCAGAACGGCTTTTGAGCAACAAATGAATGCTGAGCAAAAGTCTATTGATACATTAAATCAGACGCTTTCCAGCAACAGTATTATTAATGCACAAGAAAATGCTAATGCGGAATTGCTCGCGGCTCGCAAAAATTTCGATAACGAAGTGACGAATTATTACAAATCAACAATGCTGATTGGTGAGAAGATCGTTGCACAAACACACGTTCAGTTTAATACCTCGATCCTGAAAGTATCCGTGATCCTGGTCATTACGGTACTTATCTTCTTTATCTGTAATTTCTGGTTGAACCGGACCATCATTCAGCCTTTAAAAATCGTTTCTGAGCATTTTGCGCGGATTGGTAAAGGCGATCTCAGCCATCCTGTTAAGGTGTCGGGTAACAATGAAATCGGCGTACTGTGCTTAAATTTGCATAATATGCAAAAAGGCCTGCGGGAGACTGTCAGCACTATTCGCGATGGCGTTGAGTCTATTAATATCGGTATGCAGGAAATTGCTTCCGGTAATTCCGATTTATCAACCAGAACGGAACAGCAGGCTGCGGCAGTCGTTGAAACGGCGGCCAGTATGGAACAGATTTCAGTCACAACAAAAAATAATACTGATAAGTCACATCAGGCATCCGTCATGACCAGCGAAAGCACGGAAATGGCATTGCGTGGCGAGCGTTTAATGAGTGATATGGTTGAGAAAATTCACCTGATCAGCCGTAATGCGCAAGGCGTGAACGAAATATCCAATGTTATTGATAGTATAGCTTTTCAAACCAATATCCTGGCATTAAACGCGGCGGTGGAAGCTGCACGCGCTGGTGAGTCCGGGCGTGGGTTTGCCGTTGTGGCGAGCGAAGTCCGAACGCTTGCTCAGCGCAGCGCCTCCTCGGCGAAAGAAATCAGTGAACTGGTTGCCAAAGCGGCAATTAGCGTTAAGGAAGGGGTAGAGATAGCTGAAAACAGTGGCGCCATGATGGCGGATATTGCCAAGGCAATACGCAACATTAATGTCTTAATGGAAGATATCTCCGGAGCCTCGGGGGAACAGAGTCGCGGCATCGAACAGATCCGGGTTGCGGTAACGCAAATGGAGCAAGTGACTCAGCAAAACGCCTCGCTGGTTGAGGAGATAGCCGCCACGACAGGCAGTGTGGAAGAGCAGTCAGCAATGCTATCCCAGGCTGTGGCGGTGTTCCAGGTGGAGGAAAACCAGCCTTCAGCATAATAAGTAGAGTACAAACTCGGCGGGTATCGTGGTGCGTTTGACGTGCCCGTTTATGACAGTGAGAAAGGTTGAGCTGCACATGGCTCACAGACCGCAGCTCATCAGGTGTCAATGTTGCCTGATGAGCTGCGCGAGAAGAATGTCGGGAATGACGTTCTCCAGCGCGATTTGAAATCGCATACGTCATATTGATAATAATTCTCATTATTATTGTTGTGTTGTACAGGTAATGGTAATGTTGCTTCAGTTATCAACCGTTAATCCCATTTCCTGTGCAGAAGACAGCATGAACAACACCACCGCCCTGAATACGTCCAGACGCGTAACCCGCACCTTCTCCGTCAGCGAGTTTATGGATTTTGGTGAGCGTTACGGGATCGATTACCGCTTTCCCCTGCTGGCGCAAAAGCCGGATTTGTCGTCTTGCAGCCCCGTTCTGCAGGGTGAGGTTGAGGAGATGACGCTCCCCTGTGGGATGTGTGTCACGCACTCTGATGTGCAGGTGCTACAACCCTACGAAACCACCTCCCGCCACAGCAGTCCTCTGTATATGCTGGTGGTTCTGGAAGGCTGCGTCATCCTGACGCTCAACGGGCAGGAGCATGTGGTACGTTCCGGGATGGCGTTTAGCTCACGCCTGAGCGAGCATCAGACGATGCGTGCCCGCCATCATGCTGACTGCAAACTGCGCACGTTATCGCTCGGTCTGTATCCCGACGGCGCGTGGCGCACGGGGTTGCTCGAATCGTTGATGCGTGAGTGGGAAAGATGCGAAACGCCGACGCTTATCTGGCAGGTGCCGGGGTTTTTACTCAGCGGCCTGCAGTATGCGCAGCGGAGCACGATCGGTCATGTTTCTCGCCAACTGATGCTGGAAGGGCTGATATTACAACTGTTCGGCCACGGCCTCAGCGTGTGTCAGGTTGAGAGTGGCAAGCGGCTTGCGGCAAGCGGTGAACAGCAGCGGCTGGAGGTCGTTCGTCGTCTGCTGGAGCAGAGTCCCGAGAATGACTACACCCTCAATGCCCTGGCCCAACGTGCGGCGATGAGCCCCAGCAGCCTGCGCAGCAAGTTCCGTGCGGCCTATGGCTGTTCCGTCTTTGACTATCTGCGTGATTGCCGTCTGGAACGCGCGCGCGGCTATTTACTGGAAGGATACAGCGTACAGCAGGCGGCCTGGATGTCGGGTTATCAACATGCTACCAACTTCTCCACCGCATTTCGGCGTCGTTACGGCTTTTCGCCTGGCGATGTGCTCAAACTTTGCTAATCCATTTTTACGTTTTGCGCACGTGCCTTCCCGACAATTTGGCACTGCGCATAGGCAACCTGGCATCCTGCATAGCTATCTCCGTTAGCAAAAAGGTAATAATTCTCACTTACAATTAGACATGCCTTTGGAGATATTCATGTTCGCGAAGACTCGGTTGGCGCTATTGGTGGGATGGGTGACCGGTAGCGTGGTTTTTCCACTGCTGGCGCAGGAAACAACAAAAAACGATACGGTGGTTGTCACCTCGCAAATGCAAAGCGGGGCCACGAAGCTCGCCACGCCGGATCTTGAAACGCCTCAGTCGGTATCGATCATTACCCGTGAACAGTTTGAAGAGCAGGGCGCAACCAGCGTGCGCCAGGCCGTGAGCTATACGCCGGGGGTGTACAGCAATCAGATTGGTGCCTCAAACCGCTTTGACTATATTGTGCTGCGTGGTTTCTCGGATGGTAGCCTGGACAACGTCTATCTCGATGGCCTGAAGATGATGGGGGACACCAACTCACACAGCTCGCTGGTGGTCGATCCGTGGTTCCTCGAAGATATCGAAGTGGTACGCGGCCCGGCTTCCGTACTGTATGGCCGTTCTTCTCCGGGCGGTATTGTCGCGCTGACATCACGTAAGCCGTCGTTTGATGCCGGTGGAGAAGTGAAACTGTTTGCTGGCAACAATAACCAGCGCGGCGCGGCGTTTGACGTCACCGGGGCGCTGGATGATAACGATCGCGTGGCGGCACGACTGAGTGGAATGACGCGTTACGCAGACTCGCAGTTTGGTCCATTGAAAGAAGAACGTTATGCGCTGATGCCAAGCCTGACCTGGCGCATCACCGACCAGACGCGTCTGGATCTGATGGCTTATCTGCACCGTGACCCGGAAGGCGGAAGCCACTCCGGTCTGCCGTATGACGGCACCGTGGTTCCACATTACGGGCAAAAGATCTCCAACACCTTTTACGAAGGCGAGGATGATTACGACAAATACGATCGCCGTGAAAACATGGTGGGCTACAACGTTGAGCACCTGTTTGATAATGGCTGGTCGGTGCGGCAAAAACTGCGCTACCTGCATACGGACGTTGAGCTGAATCAGGTGTATGCGGCGGGCTGGCTGAATGAAACCGAGCTTAACCGCGGCTACTCCGGCTCCGATGAAAAAATGTCAGCGATTACGCTGGATAACCAACTCGACGGCAGCTTTGATACCTGGCAGGTCAACCACCGTGTGCTGGTGGGGATCGACTATCAGGATCGCAGCAACAATACCACCGGTTACTACGGTGCATTCCCGCCGATTGACGCCTTTAACCCGGTATACGGCGCGAAGCCTGATTACATCAACATGTATGCGCGTGAGAAGCACAAGCTGCGCCAGACAGGCTACTATTTGCAGGATCAGATGTCATGGGATCGCTGGCGTATTACGCTCGGCGGTCGCTACGATCAGGTGAGCGTTTCTAACATTGATAAGATCAATGATACCCGTAGCGATCTGGACAAAAACAACTTCAGCACCCGTGCTGCGCTGCTCTATTTGTTCGATAACGGCTTTGCGCCGTATGTGAGTTATTCCACCGCCTTTACGCCAACCAGCTTTGCCGATGAGAACGGCAATTTGCTGGATCCGATGAAAGGCAAGCAGTGGGAAGCCGGGCTGAAATATGAGCCGGAAGGACTCAACAGTCAGTTCAGCGCGTCGGTATTCCGTATCAATCAGACGAATATCGCCACCAAAGAAGAGCCGACCGATCCGTACCGCTCGATTGGGGAAATTGAGTCTGAAGGGGTAGAGCTGGAGGCCATTAGCCAACTGACGGAGAGCTTCCGTCTGCAGGCGGCGTATACCTATACTGACATTCGCTATAAGAAAAGCAGCCCGGAAGAGCAGGGTAAGCGTGCAGTGTACGCGCCGCGTAACCAGGCCAGTACCTGGCTGAGCTACGATGTGAAAAGCGGTCCGCTGGATGGCCTGACGCTGGGCTCAGGCGTGCGTTATGTCAACGGTATTGCCAGCGATCGCCTGAATACTCACACTCTGCCGTCCTACACGCTGGTGGATATGGCAATTGGCTACGACTTAACGAATATCGGTATTAAAGGGTTGAGCGCCCAGTTGAACGTCAACAACCTGACCGACAAGCGCTACGTTGCGGCTTGTAATTCGCTCTCATACTGCTACTTCGGCGCCGAGCGCAGCATTGTCGGCAGCGTTTCATGGAAGTTCTGAGTATCGTTTTTTAGCCGGATGGCGGCGCTGGCGTCTTATCAAGCCTACAGATGCGTGCAAATTGTAGGCCTGATAAGCGCAGCGCCATCAGGCTGGGGGATTGCGGTTATTGCGTAAAACCGTTTTGCATACAAATCTGCGCGCTGGTTCTCAGGGTAAAGGCGACTTTGTCTGGGTACTGGCTGTAATAGTTATGCTCTTCTTCCAACCCTTTCGCCTGCGCCAGACGTACCGTTTCCAGCGAGCAGGTACGGTAGATCAGGTCTTTATTCATATTGGTCTGCTTTTCACGCTGTTTATCTGCGGACAGCGCCAGCCAGCTCTCGGACAGCGAGTAATCGTAGACCACCCGGTTTCCTTTCGCCTGCACATTTTCAATGGTAATGAATTCGTCGATTTTCAGTCTTGGCTGCCCACGCATTTTTTTCTTATCTTCTGCGGCGGCATATTGGGCCAACGCATTAATATCCATGCCTGCTATTTTCTGTTTATAGATATCGACATAAGCGGCGGGCTGCTGATAACGCTGAGCGTAAGCGTTTCTTAATTCTCCATCGCTCACCGTACAACCCGCCAGAAACAGAGGTAAAAGCAGCGCCAGTTTTATTTTAGTCATGATGTTATCCCGTTCATTATTGTGGTCCCAGTCGCCCATAACATAATAAAAAAATGATTACGGGTGATATTTAAGGTTGTATAAACGGGGGCACGATGACACAAGTGCAATAGTCTTAAAATGGCGTTACAGGCAGGAAACCCTGCCAGAATTGGCAGGGGTTTTGAACATACTGGTAAATAATTAATGGCCGATCATTTTTGCTTTCGGGATCAACTGGAAATACAGGTGATCCGGCACCGGTGTATCCCAGACATTGGCATATACCGCATAACCAATGGTGGCAAACAGAATCCCCAGCACCAGTATTGTCATGGCAACACCCGACAGTGCCGTTTGTCGCCATAACGCTTTACCGCTGCCTTTTGCACCCGGCGGTGTCTGCAGGGAAAAGCTCAATGTTGAAGCCACCGGGCAGGATTCAACACAGGTCATGCAGCCAGTGCATTCCACAGTACGCACCTGAATCAGTCTGTCGACCGGGATTTTCGATGGGCAATTTTTCGCGCATTTCCCGCAATCAATGCAACTGTCGGCGTTGCGGCGGATTTTAAACGGCGAGAACAGCGAGAACAGACCAAGCAGTGCGCCGTAAGGGCACAGATAACGACACCAGGCGTTGCGAATAAACAGGCTCAGGAGGCTGATAACCACCACGGAGATGAGCGTGGCGGAGCCAATATGGCGAAAGAAATCGAGCATCTTCACATCGATGATGATTCCATAGGCTGACGTCAGAAAGTACTGAATCCCCTGGGCGGGCATCGACAGGGCGATATACAAGAAAAACCCCAGCAGCAGATACTTCAGGCTGAGCAGCGGGATATCCAGCCAGCGCGGCAGCGTAAAGTTACGACCGAATAATTTTCTCCCCAGATTACCGAGCAGTTCGGAAAGCGTCCCCACCGGGCATAACCATGAACAGAAAGCTTTTTTTAACAACAGGCTAATCAGGATAAACGCAACTAACAGCAGCATAGAGGCGGCATGGATGGGCGGAAGAAAACCGGTCTCTAGCGTATAGCGGAAATTCATCAAACCCGCTATCGGCAGCCATCCCTCAATACCGCCGGGCCTTGGAATATAAACGCTGGTGCCGGCGGTTTCGAAATAGCGGACCCAATACCAGAACGCCACGCCAATATAAATATTGATAGCCAGCAGGAGAAACTGGGTGGCTTTTCGCCAGCTGCTGGCGTTGCGCCAGTCATTCCACGGCAGTTTGCCCCCGGTCGTGCCTGGGCGGCGCTGCCAGCGCGTTCTCATCTTCCCGTTCATGGTTTTATAGTATCCCTCATATTTCCCCTTCTGCATTCAGAAGGCGTCATCACCGGGATATGCTAGCGCTATTCAGATTTGGTGTATTTGATTTGCATCTTATTACGCGGCTGTTATTTTCTTCATGCCAATATGCCTGAAAAATAATAACAGCCCGATATTTATCACAGGTCAGATAAATACCCTGAACGGGGTATTTATTTCTCTGCAGGGCAACGATTATTCCTGATAAACCTCAACGCGGTCGCGGCCATTACTTTTCGCCAGATAAAGTGCGCGATCGGCTTTATCAACCAACTGTTTATAGTCGGGATGATAGTCATATTCGGCAATACCAATACTGACGGTAATAGAAAACGTTTCTGTCGCTGAGGCTGCCATGCGCATCTCGGCAATTTTCATACGCAGCGTTTCCAGAATAATACTGGCCTGTGTTTCATCTGACTCGACGAGCAGAATCATAAATTCTTCGCCACCGTAGCGGAACACGTAATCGCTGCTGCGGATATGATCGTAAATGACCGCCGCGACGTTTTTGAGCGTCAGATCGCCAGTATTATGCCCGAAGTTATCGTTAATTTGCTTGAAGTAGTCGATATCCAGCATCGCCAGGGTAAAAGGCTTACGCGTATGTAACGCCAGCGAGATCTCGCGCCGCATGATGGTCGGAATAAAGCGGCGATTAAGCAACTGGGTCAGCGAATCTTTACCATTTTCCTGCTTAACCAGCGCGTCGAACATTGAGGCGAGAAGGAAATGGATTTTTGCCGATAGCTGGCGTACATCCTGCAATAAGCTCATCCGCTCGGGTTCTGTCGGCTGATGCTGATGCGACAGGGTTGTTGTCAGACGACTGTCGATCTCTGCAATCAGTGATTCCATCTTATTCAGCAGATTGCTGTTGCCGAGGATATGTTTTCCCTTATGTGATAACCACATACCGAAGTCAGAATTCGCCAGAAACACCATCTCACCGAAAGGCATTCCGGTGGCGATGTTATAAATAAACTGGTTTTCCCAGTCGGTAAACGAACGGATTTGCCGCTCGCGCTCGACGTTTACGTCATCGTAAATAGTCTGCAGACGGTACTGCTCCTGTGTGTGCATAGAGTTTTGAAAACTGGGGGAATAGGAGACCGTCATGGCTTCCAGCGCAGTATCCATTGCCAGACTGCTGAAACAGATAGCATCGCTCAGCAGGGCGGGAGTGGAATCTGCCTTTGTTTTTAACACCCTGTACAGCTCATCTTTCAGCTTGCGCGCGCCGCGGTTTACCAGATCGATGGGCAGGCCGATACGGGCATGCACCACACCAATTTTGCGCTGTTTGGCCAGCAGTTGTGAGAGATCTTCGTGGGCGCTGCCAAGTACGCTGCGCAGCCAGTCAAACATGCTGCCGCTGAGGCGGGTACTGACCTGTTCTGTATTGAGGAACAATGCGCTCTCCGCATGGGAGAGCATATAGTCATAAAAAACGGTTACTAAATGGCGGATCTCTTCATCGCTTAACGATGTCAGGAGCGTGTGAACTTCAGGCGATGTTTGACGTAACAGCGCCTGCCATTCTGTAAGGAGTAATGTGTCGTTTACCGGTTCAACCTGTTCCATCTTACTGCCACTCAACGTGCGATTAAAAATTCAGGCGGTATTACGGACAATTACCTCACGATGGTCAAGTTAAACTCTCTTATCGATGGCTAATACCTTCATAAATAAGCCTGAGCGCGAAGACACCAATAATGGCGCCAATCACCCGGCTGGCAATCCGTTGGATTCGGCCATACGCACGGCGCACGGCGGGCAACGAAAACGCCTGGCTGAGAAAAATACGCCAGATAACGGAAGACAACACAATGCCGGCCCAGGCCATCAACCTGGCCCACGTTGGCGTGTCTGCGCTTAAGGTGACCGAGAAGATACTAATAAAAAACAGCACGGTTTGCGGATTAGATAAATCCGTTAATAACCCACGGCGGAAAAACACATACCAGGGGGCGGAAAGCGGCTGCTGTAGCGTTGGCATTTGCGGTGTCGCCTGATGCCGGATGCTGTTCCAGGCGAACCACAGCAGATAGGCGCCGCCGACAATCTTAATCAACGAAAAAATCTCTTCACACTGAGTGATAAGCGTCGCCATGCCAAAGAGCCCGAGGCCGGAGTAGAACGCATCGCCTAAGGCGACGCCCAGACCGGTTATCACGCCCGCGCGTCGCCCTGACGCCAGGCTGGTTTGCACCACCACAAACAGGTTCGCGCCGGGGTTAAAAAAAGTTAAAACAAACAGGCTGACGGTGAGTACGACGGCGTGCAGAGGTTCCATAGACAACAATTCCTCAGATTCTCATAAAGTTAACACTATAATTTCAGTGCGCTGTCTGTTCTGAGGATCAACTCACACTGGCTATTGAAACTTTGAACAGGTTGACGCGCTGCTACCCGGTGACCGGTTTTTTCTGCGCCGCAAAATCTCTATATATTCCTGCTGAATGTGGATTTTTTATCCAGGCTGGACTAGTTATTAATCATCCTTGAATCGCGTTATGTAATGTTCAGGGATCGATGATGGCGTAATAACAAAACCTGGAGCTGGTCTATGAAAACTGGAATTAAAGTACTTATTGGTGCATTAGCTTTTGTCGTGACCAACGCATATGCCGCGGAATTTATGACAAAACTTGAATTTGAAAAGGTTGAGTCGCAGTACACAAAAATCGGTGATATCTCAACGAGTAATGAAGTTTCTGTCTCAGACGCTAAAGAAGAGCTGCTGAAGAAAGCAGAAGAGAAAGGGGCCGATGTGGTGGTATTAACCTCCGGTCAAACGGATAATAAAATCCATGGCACAGCCAATATCTACAAGAAAAAATAATACGCTACTGTAAAAATCACGATACCCGCCGGTCATTGTATCGGCGGGTTTTCTTTTAATCTGCGCCAGAAGGTGGTTCGGCTTACCCCGAGATATCGTGCAGCCGCGGTTTTATCGCCATTGAATTGCGCCAGCACCTGCTGCGGCGTGAGCAATGAGGATACCTGCGGCGCGTCAGCAGCAACGGCCAGTTCCGGTAACAGCTGCTGCAGGAATTGTACGTTCAGCTCCGGCTGCGGCTCGACGCTTAAAAACAGCGCCAGGCGCTCCATCATATTACGCAGTTCACGGATATTCCCTGGCCAGCCATAATTCAGTAACGTCGGTTGACTCAGACCCAGCCCTTTGCGCACAGGTTCAGAAAAAGGCACCTCCAGTTCCGCCAGCGACTGTTTTAAAAAGCCTTCCGCCAGCGGCAGGATATCGGGCAATCGCTCGCGTAGCGGCGGTAGCGTGAGGCGCAAAATACTCAGGCGATAAAACAGATCGGTGCGAAATTCTCCCTGTTTTATCTCCTGCTCCAGATGACAGTGGGTGGCGCTAATCACCCGTACATCGACCGGAATCGGCTGATGTCCTCCGACCCGGGTGACCTCTTTTTCTTCCAGTACGCGCAGCAGTCGGGTTTGTAACGGCAGCGGCATTTCGCCTATCTCATCAAGAAACAGCGTTCCGCCGTGGGCGATTTCAAACAGGCCCGCGCGTCCTCCCCGACGGGAGCCGGTAAAGGCACCATCCTCATAGCCGAACAGCTCCGCTTCCAGTAATGATTCGGTGATTGCCCCGCAGTTGACGGCAACAAACGGCGGCGAAGGTTTACCGCGCCGGTTCTCCTGACGGGTGAAAAACTCACGATGAATTGCCTGCGCCGCCAGCTCTTTGCCCGTGCCTGTTTCGCCCTGAATCAGCACCGGTGCACGCGAACGGGCATAAAGCATAATGGTGTGCCGCACCTGTTCCATCTGTGCCGAGTGACCGCGCATATCCCCCAATGCATAGCGGGTGCGCAGCGTATCGCCGGAAACGTACGGACCGTTTCTGCGCAGCGTCAGACGAGTCATATCGAGCGCATCGACAAAGGCCTGGCGCACGGTGGCCGCCGAATAGATAAAGATGCCGGTCATGCCTGCTTCTTCTGCCAGGTCGGTAATCAACCCCGCGCCGACGACCGCCTGCGTGCCGCTGGCTTTCAGCTCGTTGATTTGTCCACGGGCATCTTCTTCCGTTATATAGCTGCGTTGTTCAAGCTGCAAATTGAAGGTTTTTTGAAAAGCGAGCAGCGCGGGGAGGGTTTCCTGATAGGTAATGACGCCAATCGACGAGGTGAGCTTTCCCGCTTTGGCCAGCGCCTGTAGCACGTCAAACCCGCTGGGTTTAATCAGGATCACCGGAATCGATAAACGGCTTTTCAGATACGCCCCGTTGGAACCCGCGGCAATGATGGCATCACAACGCTCGGTGGCTAACTTCTTGCGGATATACGTCACCGCTTTTTCAAAACCAAGCTGAATAGGGGTGATGGTTGCCAGGTGGTCGAACTCCAGGCTGATGTCGCGAAACAGTTCGAACAGGCGCGTGACCGAAACGGTCCAGATAACCGGTTTGTCGTCGTTCACCCGCGGCGGAAGATGCGTATCAGCCATAACCATCCTAAAAAATAAGGCACCGAGTATTAGGGTTTAGTTGTGTTTCATGAATGTTGCAATGAAACGTGAAGGAACGTTTCATGAAACGATAGCTGACACGCTTTTGTGCAACAAAGATACAATGATTTAATTTAATATATTGTTTTTAAAGGTAAATATATAAAATAATTAAAAATTAAGGTCTTTGGCATACCCCTTGCTTTAAATAAATCAACGAACGATAACAAGTTGATAACAAAAGGACGGGATATGTCTCTACACTCCCCAGGGCAGGCGTTTCGCGCCGCGCTCAGCAAAGAAAACCCATTACAAATCGTTGGCACCATCAACGCCAACCACGCTCTGCTGGCCCAACGCGCCGGATATCAGGCGATTTATCTCTCCGGCGGCGGCGTCGCGGCTGGGTCTCTGGGTCTGCCGGATCTCGGTATTTCTACCCTTGATGATGTGCTAACCGATATTCGCCGCATTACTGATGTTTGCCCGCTGCCATTGCTGGTGGATGCGGATATCGGTTTTGGATCGTCAGCTTTCAACGTGGCGCGGACCGTGAAGTCAATTTCCAAAGCCGGTGCCGCCGCGCTGCATATTGAAGATCAGATCGGCGCCAAACGCTGCGGTCATCGCCCGAACAAGGCGATCGTCTCGAAAGAAGAGATGGTCGACAGGATCCGCGCTGCCGTCGATGCGCGTACCGATCCCAACTTTGTGATCATGGCGCGGACCGATGCATTGGCGGTGGAAGGGTTAGAGGCCGCCATCGATCGTGCCCAGGCGTACGTCGAAGCAGGCGCGGATATGTTGTTCCCGGAAGCCATTACCGAGCTTGCCATGTACCGTCAGTTTGCTGATGCGGTACAGGTGCCGATCCTCGCCAACATTACCGAATTTGGCGCTACGCCACTGTTCACCACTGATGAACTGCGCAGCGCGAACGTCGCGATGGCGCTGTATCCACTGTCGGCCTTCCGCGCCATGAACCGCGCTGCGGAAAAGGTTTACAACGTGCTGCGCCAGGAAGGAACGCAAAAGAGCGTTATCGACATTATGCAGACGCGCAACGAGCTGTACGAAAGCATCAATTACTACCAGTTCGAAGAGAAACTCGACGCGTTGTATACCAAGAAGTAACCGTCGTAGGCCGGATAAGGCGTAGCCGCCATCCGGCAATAAATTTGTACCCTACATATTATAAAAATGACGAGGACAACATGAGCGACACAACGATCCTGCAAAATAGTACCCATGTCATTAAACCTAAAAAATCGGTTGCGCTGTCAGGCGTCGCCGCCGGAAATACCGCGCTGTGTACCGTAGGCAAAAGCGGTAACGACCTGCACTATCGCGGCTACGATATTCTCGATCTGGCGCAGCAGTGCGAATTTGAAGAAGTCGCGCACCTGCTGATCCACGGGAAATTGCCCACCCGTGATGAGCTCACCGCCTATAAAAGCAAATTAAAAGCGCTGCGCGGACTGCCCGCAAACGTGCGTACCGTTCTGGAAGCGCTGCCTGCTGCCTCGCACCCGATGGACGTGATGCGCACCGGCGTCTCCGCGCTGGGCTGTACGTTGCCGGAAAAAGAAGGGCATACCGTCTCCGGCGCACGCGATATTGCCGATAAGCTGCTGGCATCGCTCAGTTCTATTCTCCTGTACTGGTATCACTACAGCCATAACGGCGAGCGTATTCAGCCGGAAACTGACGATGATTCCATTGGTGGACACTTCCTGCATCTGCTGCATGGCGAAAAGCCGTCGCGAAGCTGGGAAAAAGCGATGCATATTTCGCTGGTGCTGTACGCCGAACACGAATTCAACGCCTCCACCTTCACCAGCCGCGTGATTGCAGGGACCGGATCCGATATGTATTCCGCGATTATCGGCGCGATTGGCGCACTGCGTGGTCCGAAACACGGCGGGGCGAATGAAGTATCGCTGGAGATCCAACAGCGCTACGAAACGCCAGACGAAGCGGAAGCGGATATCCGTAAACGCGTTGAAAACAAAGAAGTGGTGATTGGCTTTGGTCATCCGGTTTACACCATCGCCGACCCGCGCCATCAGGTGATAAAGCGCGTGGCGAAACAGCTTTCTCAGGAAGGCGGTTCGCTGAAAATGTACAACATCGCCGACCGTCTGGAAGACGTGATGTGGGAAACGAAAAAGATGTTCCCCAACCTCGACTGGTTCTCGGCAGTCTCCTACAACATGATGGGCGTCCCGACCGAAATGTTCACACCGCTGTTTGTCATCGCCCGCGTCACCGGCTGGGCGGCGCACATCATTGAACAGCGCCAGGACAACAAAATTATCCGTCCTTCCGCCAATTACACCGGCCCGGAAGATCGTGTCTTTGTCGCGATAGATCAGCGTTGCTAATGCAAAACCTCTAAATATAAAAAACAGGAACCCTTGTTATGTCTGCACATATTTCGAACGTCCGCCCGGAATTTGACCGTGAAATCGTTGATATCGTTGATTACGTCATGAATTACGAGATCACTTCGACGGTAGCGTATGACACCGCGCATTATTGCCTGCTTGATACCTTAGGCTGCGGCCTGGAAGCGCTGGAATATCCGGCCTGTAAAAAACTGCTGGGGCCGGTAGTCCCAGGGACTGTGGTGCCGAACGGCGTGCGCGTTCCGGGTACCCAGTTCCAGCTCGATCCGGTGCAGGCGGCGTTTAACATCGGCGCGATGATCCGCTGGCTGGACTTTAACGATACCTGGCTGGCCGCGGAATGGGGGCATCCTTCCGATAACCTCGGCGGCATTCTGGCCACGGCTGACTGGCTGTCACGCAATGCGGTAGCGGTGGGGAAAGCGCCGTTAACCATGAAAAAAGTGCTCACCGGAATGATTAAAGCCCATGAAATTCAGGGCTGCATCGCGCTGGAAAACTCTTTTAACCGCGTCGGTCTCGATCACGTCCTGCTGGTCAAAGTGGCCTCCACGGCGGTGGTCGCCGAGATGCTTGGCCTGAACCGGGATGAAATTCTCAACGCCGTATCGCTGGCGTGGGTTGACGGGCAGTCGCTGCGTACCTATCGCCATGCGCCAAATACCGGCACGCGTAAATCCTGGGCAGCTGGCGATGCAACTTCGCGCGCGGTACGTCTGGCACTGATGGCGAAAACCGGTGAGATGGGGTATCCGTCTGCGCTGACGGCGAAAACCTGGGGCTTTTATGACGTCTCTTTCAAAGGCGAATCGTTCCGCTTCCAGCGCCCGTACGGCTCTTATGTGATGGAAAACGTGCTGTTTAAAATCTCCTTCCCGGCCGAGTTCCACTCGCAGACTGCGGTAGAGGCGGCGATGAAGCTGTACGAGCAGCTACAGGCTGCAGGGAAAACGGCAGCGGATATCGAAAAAGTGACCATTCGTACGCACGAAGCCTGTATCCGCATCATCGATAAAAAAGGCCCGCTGAATAACCCGGCGGATCGCGATCACTGCATCCAGTATATGGTCGCCATTCCGCTGCTGTTCGGGCGCTTAACCGCGGCAGATTATGAAGACGGCGTGGCGCAGGACAAACGCATTGATGCCCTGCGCGAGAAGATCAACTGCTTTGAAGATCCGGCCTTTACAGCCGATTACCACGATCCTGAAAAACGCGCCATCGCGAATGCCATCACCCTGGAATTCACCGACGGCTCACGTTTTGAAGAAGTGGTGGTGGAGTACCCAATCGGCCATGCGCGCCGTCGTAACGACGGGATGCCGAAGCTGGTCGAGAAGTTCAAAATCAACCTGGCGCGTCAGTTCCCGACCCGTCAGCAGCAGCGCATTCTGGATGTCTCCCTGGACAGAACTCGCCTGGAGCAGATGCCGGTCAATGAGTATATGGATTTGTTTGTTATCTGAAACCCGACTCATCAGGCGTAAGTTCAACAGGAGAGCATTATGTCTTATAGCGAGTTTTATCAACGTTCTATTACGCAGCCGGAGTCGTTCTGGGCCGAGCAGGCCCAGCGTATTGACTGGCAGCAGCCGTATACGCAGGTACTGGACCACAGCAATCCGCCGTTTGCCCGCTGGTTTTGCGGCGGGACGACCAATCTGTGCCATAACGCCATCGACCGCTGGCTGGAGAAACAGCCCGAGGCGCTGGCGCTGATTGCGGTGTCATCAGAAACCGAAGAAGAACGCACGTTTACCTTTCGTCAGTTGTATGACGAAGTGAATATTGTGGCAGCGATGCTGTTGTCGCTCGGCGTACAGCGCGGGGATCGGGTACTGGTTTATATGCCGATGATCGCCGAAGCGCACATTACGCTGCTGGCCTGCGCGCGCATTGGGGCGATCCATTCGGTGGTGTTCGGTGGTTTTGCTTCGCACAGCGTGGCGGCGCGCATCGATGACGCCCGACCGGTGGTTATCGTTTCGGCGGATGCCGGGGCGCGCGGCGGCAAGATCCTGCCCTATAAAAAGCTACTCGATGATGCGATCGATCAGGCTCAGCATCAGCCGCGTCATGTGGTGCTGGTCGACCGCGGTCTGGCGAAAATGGCGCGGGTGGAGGGGCGTGACCTCGACTTTGCCGCGCTACGCCAACAGCATCTCGGCGCACGGGTGCCGGTTGTCTGGCTGGAGTCGAACGAAACGTCCTGCATTCTCTACACCTCCGGGACAACCGGTAAACCGAAAGGCGTCCAGCGAGACGTTGGTGGTTACGCGGTCGCGCTGGCGACCTCGATGGACACCATTTTCGGCGGCAAAGCGGGCGGCGTGTTCTTCTGCGCGTCGGATATCGGCTGGGTGGTTGGGCATTCCTATATCGTGTATGCGCCGCTGCTGGCGGGGATGGCGACGGTGGTTTACGAAGGGCTGCCAACGTATCCGGACTGCGGCGTATGGTGGAAAATTGTTGAGAAGTATCAGGTCAGCCGGATGTTCTCGGCCCCGACCGCCATCCGCGTGCTGAAAAAATTCCCGACCGCGCAAATCCGCAATCACGATCTCTCCTCGCTGGAGGTGCTGTATCTGGCGGGTGAGCCGCTGGACGAACCGACCGCCAGTTGGGTAACGGAAACGCTGGGCGTCCCGGTTATCGACAACTATTGGCAGACTGAATCCGGCTGGCCGATTATGGCTATCGCCCGCGGGCTGGACGACCGACCGTCGCGGCTGGGCAGTCCTGGCGTGCCGATGTACGGCTATAACGTGCAGTTGCTCAATGAGGTGACCGGTGAACCTTGTGCGGCGAACGAGAAGGGGATGCTGGTGATTGAAGGGCCGCTGCCGCCGGGCTGTATTCAGACTATCTGGGGGGATGACGCGCGGTTTGTGAATACCTACTGGTCGCTGTTTTCCCGCCAGGTGTACGCCACCTTTGACTGGGGCATTCGCGATGCCGATGGCTATTACTTCATTCTGGGCCGTACGGATGACGTGATCAACGTGGCCGGACACCGGCTGGGGACGCGCGAGATAGAGGAGAGTATTTCCAGCTATCCAAATGTCGCTGAAGTGGCGGTAGTTGGCGTGAAGGATGCGCTGAAAGGGCAGGTGGCGGTCGCGTTTGTTATTCCAAAACAGAGCGACAGTCTGGAAGACAGCGACATTGCCCATTCGGAAGAGAAGGCGATTATGGCGCTGGTGGACAGTCAAATTGGTAATTTTGGTCGTCCGGCGCACGTCTGGTTTGTGTCGCAGCTGCCGAAAACACGCTCCGGCAAAATGCTCAGACGGACGATTCAGGCGATCTGCGAAGGCCGCGATCCTGGCGATCTGACGACCATTGACGATCCCGCATCGTTGCAGCAAATCCGTCAGGCGATCGAGGAGTAACGTCGTGTGATGCCCGGTGGCGCAATGCTTACCGGGCCTACGTTCTAATCAACTTTCTTATACGGCCCGTGATAGTAATCAAACGGCGCATAAACCGTATCGGCCACGAACGATAACGGCACATCAACAAATAACAGCGCTAAATCGAAATAGTTATAATCGTAAGCGCCCGGGTTTTTTAGTTTATCAATATCATGGCGCATTCCCACGTAATACGTATCTGAATCCTCGCCTGCCGTGCGCGCATCAATGCTGCCACATCCTGTAAGTAATACGCTGATAAAGAGCGTTGTTACCGCAACCGTCTTTTTGCTCATGCTATGACCTGGCTTCTCGCCCCGTTTTACCATAACGATAAAAAAGCGGCGTGTTGTCCTCGGAACTTAAACCACCAGGTCAGGACTCATCGTGTGAGGATGGCACATCGAAGGCCGGATAAACCACGTGAGTGGTGTATCCGGCAAAGAGGCTTTTACAGCGTGACGCTTTCGCGACGACGCAGCAGAGAAAACGGCCCCGGTCCACTTAGGGTAAATACGGAAATCAACGTGAAGCTTAGCGCAATTATCCCCAGCACCAGATACGCCCCCTGGAAACCAATACTCTCATACATTTTTCCGGCCAGAACTGACATGAAAATCATTGCTAACTGTTTGAAGAAACAGAAGCACACCAGGTAAATTGTGGCCGAGAAGCGCACTTCAAACTGACTGGTGATGTATTTGAAGCAACCGACGATCAGGAACGGTATTTCAAACATATGCAGCGTTTTGAGAATGACGACCTCCAGCGCAGAGGTGGCGAAGGAGGAGCCGATGATCCGCACCGACATTATCGTACCGGCCAGCAGTAAGGCGTTCTTTCCGCCAATGCGGTTCACAATCAGCGGCGCAAAGAACATGATAGAGGCATTAAGTAATTCCCCCATGGTCGTGACGTAGCCAAACACACGGGTACCCTGTTCGCCGGTGGCAAAGAACGAGGTAAAGAAGTTGGCGAACTGCTGGTCAAACACATCATACGTACAGGAAACGCCGACCACGTACAGGGAGAGGAACCAGAGTTTCGGTTGTTTAAATAACTCCAGCGCCAGCTTCAGACTGAATGCTGAGTTGTTGGCGCCTACCGCATCCGCAACTTTTGCAGAAGAGGGGACATCTGTTTTTGAAAAGAGCAGCAGCAATGCCAGAATGACCGCACAGCCTGAACCTAACCAGAAGACAAACTGGTTATTGATGGTGAACATAATCCCGGCAATTGAGGCGCACAGCGCCCAGCCCACGCAGCCAAACATGCGCGCGCGACCAAATTCAAAATTGCTTCGGCGGCTGGCTTTTTCAATATAGGCTTCAATCGCCGGAGCGCCGGCATTGTAGATAAAGCCAAGGTAAATCCCGCCGACAATCGAACCCAGTAAAATATTAGCCTGTAATAACGGGCCAAAGACGTAAATAAAGAATGGGGCAAACATTACCAGCATTCCGGTAATTACCCACAGCAGGTGTTTACGCAGGCCAAGCTTATCGGAAAGCAGTCCGAAAACAGGCTGGAATAATAATGAAAATAGTGAAATACAGGCGAAAATGATCCCGGTGTCACCTTTACTGATATGGTTTACATCGTGTAACCAGATAGGGAAGAAGGGGAAATAGGCACCCATAATGAAAAAGTAAAAGAAAAAGAAGAAGCCGAACATCCAAAAGTTAGTGTTTTTCAAATAATACATAATGGACTTCCTTACGATGAATGCGGGCAGGGGGGAACCTGCCCGATTATTATTATTTTTGACCCCAGACCAGCTGGTAGTGGTAGCGTCCGGCACTCAGCAGGAACTCTGGTGAAACGGAAGGACTCCAGGAGTCGTCACCGCCCACGCCCATATGGAAGCCATCAATATTGACCCAGGTACCTGCCTCCGGTTGCAGCAGATGGCGGTGGCTGGTTTCCATCAGTTGCTTCTGGCTAAAGCGGCTGATGTTGAACAGGAAGTCCCCTCGCCATTGATGCGCGCCGTAGCGTAGCTCACGCGTGTTGCAGCGCAGACCGTTTTCGCCAGGGAAAACATACGGGGTGTACATCTCATCAAGCGACAAATCCCAACGATCAAAACAGGCGGCGCTCAGGCGATCCGGGTAGTTCTCATGTGGGCCGAGACCTAACCAGTTCACGCGCTCAGCGACCTGCGCCAACTGGCAGCTCAGGCCGATGCGGGCCGGATGTGGCGTGCCGCTGGCGACGTCGACATCCACCGTTATCTGCATCTCACCATTGCCGTCAATACGGTAGCTTTTTCGGCTGACGAACAGCGTTTCGCCCTGATACTGCCACGCATGTTCGGTGGCGATCAGTACCGCATTGCTCAGCGTGTCGGCAGCACAGTGCAGTAACGTTGCTTCGACCAGATAATGACCGGCGGCTTTCCAGCGTTCGACCCAGGCGTTAGGGTCGATGCGGGTTGACTCGCTCACGCCGATGTCGTTGTCCAGCGGCGCGCGGGTGAACTGGTCAGTAAGCGGGGTTAACAGCTGGGCTGCGTCGCCAATCCAGTACTGTGTCAGCAGGCCAGACTGACGGTCGAATTGCCAGCGCTTGTCGTTGATCTCAACAGTAAAGGTGTTTTCGCTCACGTTCAGCTGTGGTGCGGTACGGGCAGTTGGCCGTGGCGCCAGGCTGAGTTTCTCTTCCAGCTTCCATTGCTGCCAGGCGCTAATGTGCCCGGCGTCTGACCATGCGGTGGCCTGAGGTTGCTCTACGTGTACCGTTAGCCATAACTGGCCGGCGGTTTCCGGCATCGGGACATCTGGTAAGGTAATCACCTGGCGACTCTGTGGGGCGATATCCAGCACGATTTCTCCGGCGGCCAGCGGGTTGCCATCCTGGGCAATCGACCAGTGCAGAACCTCGTTATCGCTGTGGCGGAACAGATATTCGCTGGTTACTTCAATCTGGCGTTTAGGTCCCGGCAGCAGCGTAAACTGGAAAAACTGCTGCACATGTTTGGCCTCGTATAATGCCGGATGCGGGGTGCGATCGGCGAACACCAGGCCGTTCATGCAAAATTGACGATCGTTAGGCGTGTCGCCAAAATCACCACCGTAGGCAGACCATGCTTTGCCGTTCTCATCATATTTAATCAGCGACTGATCTACCCAGTCCCAGACAAACCCGCCCTGTAGGCGCGGAAATTGACGGAACGCTTGCCAGTATTTGGCGAAGCCGCCAAAACTGTTGCCCATGGCGTGGGCGTATTCGCAGAGGATGAGCGGACGCTGCTCGCCGGGCATCGACAGCCACTTTTTAATCGACCATTTGGGTACCGCGGGGAAGGGCTGATCCTGATCGACGCGGGCGTACATTGGGCAAATAATGTCGGTCGCTGTGGTATTTGCGCCGCCGCCTTCATACTGTACCGGGCGGGACGGATCTTCTGATTTTATCCAGAGGTAGAGCGCGTCATGGTTGGCGCCATGCCCGGATTCATTGCCCAGTGACCAGATGATGATGCTCGGGTGGTTGCGATCGCGTTGCACCATGCGCGTGACGCGCTGGCTCATGGCTGGCAGCCATGCGGGATCGTCGGTGAGGCGATTCATCGGCACCATGCCATGGGTTTCAATGTTGGCTTCGTCGACCACATACAGGCCGTAGCGATCGCACAGGGTGTACCACAATGGATGGTTCGGGTAATGGGAGCAGCGCACGGCGTTAAAGTTATTCTGCTTCATCAGCAGAATATCCTGCACCATCGTCGCCTCGTCCATCACCTGACCGTTGACCGGATGGTGCTCATGACGGTTGGTGCCGCGAATCAACAGCGGCTTACCGTTGAGTAACAGCAGGCCGTTTTCAATACGAACCTGACGAAAGCCGACATCACAGGCTTCCGCTTCAATCAGCACTCCGTCAGCGGTACGTAACTGGACCACAGCGCGGTACAGATTAGGCGTTTCGGCACTCCACAGCGCCGGGTTTTCGACGTTCAGACGCAGGGTAACCCGATCATGATAAGCGCCGCGTTCATCAATAATTTCGCTGCCGAGCGGGGAAGTCGTTTCGTGAGTGAGCGTTTCACCGTCCCACAATTGCAGGGTGACGCGTAAATCTTCGCTCTCGTTGCCCGCCACTCTGACTTCTGTTTCCAGCGTGGCGTGGCTGAAATCGTCGTTAAAACGGGTGTTAATGCGCAGGTCGCGGATTTGCGTAGTGGGCTTATGCAGCAAAGATACATCGCGAAAGATCCCGCTCATGCGCCACATGTCCTGGTCTTCCAGATAACTGCCATCGCTCCAGCGCAGCACCATCACAGCCAGGCGGTTTTCGCCTGGCAGCAGATAATCGCTAAGATCGAATTCAGACGGCAGGCGGCTGTCCTGACCGTAGCCAACCCAGCGACCATTGCACCACAGATGAAACGCGGAATTCACCCCGTCAAAAATAATGCGCGTCTGACCTTCATCTAACCACGCGTCTTCGATATTAAATGTGAGCGAGTAACATCCTGTCGGATTCTGCGCTGGAACGTACGGGGGGTTAACCGGGATCGGGTAGGTGACGTTGGTATAAATTGGCGCGTCGTAACCGTCCATCTGCCAGTTAGAGGGGACGTTGATAGTATCAGCCTGTGGCAGATCGCTCGTCAGCCAGCTTTCCGGCACGGCCTCAGGCGCGGAAAACCAGGCGAACAGCCACTTGCCATTCAGCGAGCGTAACTGAGTTGATCGCTGATTGGTGCGCGCATCATCCGCTGAGCGCCAGCTACAAAACGGCGGGTGCGCCTCCAGGCGGTTGAGCTGCGTGACGCCGGGATTTTCCCAGTCACGGCGGGCCAGTACAGCGGAGAGTGAATCTGTGTTCAGGTTCATAACGGTATCCTGTTTGAATTTGTTATTCGCTCACAATTTCAATCAAAATACGAATAAGCGATCCCAACTGTAAAGGATGGGGCGCTCAATGAGTGAACTGACTCACACAATTGTTATGCGTTCACAATTTGGGTGTGAGCTGCGAAACTTGCCGCGCTAGCTGGATCAGTGAGTCGGCCAGCACCTGGGGTGAGAGGGTTTGCGTATCGGGAGGCAGAACCGTATTGCGCTTAACCAGGGTTACGGGCAGCAGTTGGTTGCCCACGCTTGAGGTCCCACGGGGAAGTTGCAGCAGTCTGTCGACGCTGGTTTCACCCAGTAACGGAAAATCCTGCCTGATGGTGGTCAGTGGTGGGATGTAGCAGGCGCTGTCTTCGGTGTCATCGTAGCCGATCACCGAGATATCAACCGCCACCCGCAGACCGAACTCGCTGATTGCCCGCATCGCGCCCAGCGCCATTTGATCGTTAGCGACCAGCATGGCCGTGGGGAGATTACCACCATTAAGCATATGCAGCGTTTGCTGAAAACCTGACATCGCGCTCCAGTCGCCTTCCAGCTCCGCGGTGGGTTGCAGCTGGTAGTGCGCCAGATATTTATGCCACCCCGCATGGCGAAGCCTTGCCGAAACCGAAGTGTGTGGCCCGCTCAGCAGGGCGATACGCTGATGCCCATGCTGCACCAGATGTTCAACGCCGAGACGTGCGCCGTCGTCATGGGAGAAAATCACGCTGTTAATTGGCGTCTGATCTGAGACATCGAGAAACAGCACCGGCACCGTACCGCAGGCGGCAGCCACGGCAATGGCGTCTTCTTCATCCAGCGGGTAGTTGATGATAAGCCCGGTTACGCGTTGAGAAAGCAGGTTGTGGACTGCGGCTTTACATGCCTCAACGCCGCTACGTTCGACCATGGCGATCACCACGCTGGCCCCGGACTGGTCGGCGCGGGATTTTATGGCGGCAACGATTTGCGAGGGGGCGTGCAGGGCAAGGTTCGCCGTCACGACGCCAATCAGCGGCGTCTGTTTGCCCGCCAGCTGCTGTGCGACACGGTTGGGGATGTAATTGAGCTCCGCCATCGCGGCCTCAACTTTCTGTCGGGTTTTTGCGGAAACGTGGCTGGCCTGATTCACGACGCGCGAGACGGTCTGGTAAGAGACTCCTGCATGGTCTGCCACATCGTATAGCGTTACCGGTTTCACGTTTATCACCCCTGTCATGACGTTATCTGCGCGCTATGATGCCACAGCGGGACGGTTTTGGGGTATTTGCGCATTGGTTCTGCGAGGCGCATTCCAGGGTTGCGGATCGTGTGCTGGAGGATTTATCGTCGTGATGCTTAACAGCATAAAAAAGTGAGGACATCGTGAGCGACTCTGCGGCAAACAACATTCTGTCCATCTACCAACGTCATGCGGAGGCCTTTGCCAGCCAGCGTTCACGCGCACTGTTCGAGAAAAGCTGGCTGGATAAGTTCATCACCGTGATGGGCGGGCAGGGCAGCATTGTGGATATTGGCTGCGGCAACGGTCAGCCGATTGCTGGTTATTTTATTCAGCAAGGCTTTCAGCTTACGGGAATTGATGGTTCTGCGGCGATGCTGGCGCGGGCCCGGCACTCTTTTCCCGCACAGCGCTGGCTGGAGCAGGATATGCGCGAGCTGGGACTTAACGAGACTTTCGATGGTCTGATCGCCTGGGACAGCTTTTTCCATTTAACTCAGCAGGATCAGCAAAAGATGTTCCCGATTTTTGACCGACTCAGCCGTCCCGGCAGCGCGCTGATGTTTACCAGCGGGACGGAAAACGGTATCGCGATGGGGCAATTTGAGGGCGAGTCGCTGTTTCACGCCAGCCTCGCGCCGGATGAATACCGCGCATTGCTGTCAGCGCACGGTTTTGTGGTGGTAGAGATGGTGATGGAAGATCCGCACTGCGCCGGGCATACCATCTGGCTGGCGCAAAAACGTGGCTAAATTCTAAACGTTAAGCGTTCCCTTCTCTTCCTTCCCTTCTGCTTTGGTGAGCCCTATTAAAACAAAAGGCATAATTGTTAAAATAAGGGAGGTGGTTGCTAAAAAATACTGATATGGGCTGTATTCGTCGGAACGAAATTTACACAGGGTATAAATCGACAAGAATAAACCCAGGGTTGCAATAAAACCATTGAGTATTGCCAGAATAAGGAAGAAAAGAACGATCGCGGAAGGTTTAATTATGCTGGTATTCATTTCTAATTATTCCATGTTTTTTAACGCTATTACTTTACGACAATTAAGTTAAGCGATAATAGTACAATTTCCAGGTATTGCGGATTCCGCTTATTTAGTGCCGGGGAGGTGTGTCTGTTAGCACGATGCGAGTGGCGTCATCGTAGCGTATTGTCCAGAGCGTTAATGTGGGTAAATGGGCAATTTGCGATGGGATTAGGTCAACAGAGTAAGAATAATTTAACTTAAGAGCATAAGAAATCCTAAAATGCAATTGGAATGAAGTGAAATAGCACTTAATGTCTTTACTTTTGTTTACATTTTGTGCTTTTTTACAAGGATCGGCTGTGCTTTACAGTCAAGTTCGCTTTCGTACTTTTATGGGGGGTGGGGTGAAGTTCAGGGATGAAAGAAAGTTGGCAATATTAATTGGGATGTTAATTTTGCCGTTCACAACTGTTTCTGCGGCGCCACTCTCTCCTGCGGATCGGAATACCATTCAGCAGCAACAGCAGCAGCGACTTAATGAAAACCAGCGCCAGCGTGAAGAGCTGGAGCGTAGCGTTACGCTACCCGAAATCGTAACGCCGAAAACGCCAGCCCAGACTGAAGGGCCGTGTTTTATGATTTCGCGTATTGATATTGACGGCGCAACGAAGTTGTCCGCCGCTGCCTCGGCAAAGCTTACCGCGCCATGGGTGAATCAATGCCTGAATATTCCCCGCCTTACGGAACTGACAAATGCAATTTCCGACTGGTATATCAGTCGAGGCTACATCACCAGTCGTGCCTTTTTAACCGAACAGGATCTCTCATCCGGGGTGCTGCACATTGCGGTGCTTGAGGGTAAATTGCAGCAAATACGTCTGGAAGGCGTCCCATCGCGCACTCTGCTGATGACCTTTCCCGGAATGGAAGGAAAAATTCTCAATCTGCGTGACATTGAACAGGGGATGGAGCAGTTGAACCGGGTTCGCCAGACGCCGGTGGAAATTGAAATTTTGCCGGGCAGTCAGCAGGGGTTCTCAATAGTTAACCTCACCGCCACGCCTGAATTTCCACTCAATGGCTCAGTTAGTTTTGATAACAGTGGACAAAAGAGCACCGGAACCGGACAGCTCAGTGGTGCGCTATTTTTCAATAACATGCTCGGCCTGGCGGATAAATGGTTTATTAGCGGCGGACGCAGTAGCGATTTTTCCAGCAGCAAAGATGCGCAGAACTTTGCGGCCGGCGTGAGTATTCCTTACGGCTACGGACTGCTTGATTACAACTACAGCTGGAGTAACTACCTCAGCACGATTGATAACAATGGTTATCTCTGGCGTTCCACCGGAGATAGCGAAACCCATCGTCTGAACGGATCCTGGGTTTTGTTTCGCAATGGTGATGTCAAAACCGCTGCATCGCTGGGTTTGACGCATCGAATTAACCGTAACAAATTGAATGATATCCTGCTGGAAACCAGTAGTCGCAAGCTTTCCAGCGTTTCGCTGGGCATCAACCATACGCAAAAAATTGCTTCCGGCGTTGCGACGTTTAACCCTTCATTCACCCAGGGCGTGCCATGGTTTGGCGCAGAGGATGACAACGATAAACAGGGTGATGTGCCAAGGGCGGAATTTCGCAAATGGAGCGTCAGCGGTAGTTTCCAGCGCCCGTTGGCAGAGAAACTGTGGTGGCTAAGCAGCGTGTATTTTCAATGGTCTCCAGACCGACTCTATGGAAGTGAACGCCTGACGCTGGGCGGAGAAACCTCCGTTCGCGGTTTTAAAGAACAGTACATTTCTGGAGATAACGGCGGCTACTGGCGCAATGAAGTGAATTATTCGCTATTTACGCTGCCGGTGCTGGGACAGATTGGCGCGATAGCGGCATTCGACGGCGGCTGGCTGAAACAGGATAACGTTGATAGCTATGCCTCCGGCACGTTGTGGGGGGCTGCGCTGGGATTAACCAGTTCAGGGCGCTGGTTTTCCAGTCAGTTTACCGTAGGAACGCCAGTTAACTATCCGGACTGGCTGGCGCCGGATCATCTCAATGTGTATTACCGCGTTGCGGTGGCATTTTAAGGAATAAGGGTGATGAAAAAGGATCAGGTTCGTTTTTCCCAGCGTTTGCTAAGTGGCATGTTGAGTTTCCTGTTGGCTACCCAACCACTGCTCCCAGCGATGGCCGCCGCCATCACGCCTGAAGGCAATACGCAGATGGATAAAGCCGCCAATGGTGTTCCGGTGGTGAATATTGCCACGCCGAACCAGTCCGGGATTTCACACAATAAATATAACGACTACAACGTGGGAAAAGAGGGGCTGATCCTCAACAACGCGACCGGGCAATTTACCCAGACCCAGCTCGGCGGCATCATCCAGAATAACCCGAACCTGCAACCGGGAAAGGAAGCTTCAGGGATCATCAACGAAGTTACCGGCGCTAACCGTTCGCAGCTTCAGGGCTATACCGAAGTCGCGGGGAAAGCTGCCAACGTCATGGTTGCCAACCCCTATGGCATTACCTGTAATGGTTGTGGATTTATCAACACGCCTAACGCCACGCTGACCACCGGTAAACCCGTGTTGGATGCCAACGGCAACCTACAGTCGCTGGATGTAAGCAAGGGCAGCATTACCATAGAAGGTAAGGGGCTGGATGGTAGTCAGAGCGATGCGGTGTCGATTATTGCCCGTGCCACGGAAATTAATGCTGCGCTGCACGCCAAGGATCTGACGGTTATCGCCGGCGCGAATCGCGTGGCGGCGAATGGCCAGGTGAGCCCGCTGAATGGCGAAGGGGAAGCACCGAAAATTGCGGTAGACACCGGTGCGTTAGGCGGCATGTATGCTAATCGAATTCATCTGGTCTCCAGCGAGAAAGGGCTGGGGGTCAACCTCGGGAATCTGAATGCCCGTCAGGGTGATATCACCCTCAATGCTAACGGGAAATTAACGATCGGCAACAGTCTGGCAAATGGTGGTCTATCCGCCAGTGGCGAAGGCGTCACGTTGACCGGCAGTCATAAGACCGGAAGCGGGATGGTCATCAACAGCACCGGGGCGTTAGCGTTACAGAATGCAAATCTCTCCAGCGGCGCAGGCGTGCAACTGGGCAGCGATGGCAAGGTGACGATCGAGGGGGGCGGGGTTGCCGCAGCTGGCGAGTTGCAGGTGGCTGCTAAACAGGATGTAGCCATTGCGGCAACCACTTTGGTTAGCCAGAAAAACACCTCACTGCGCAGTGACGGTTCGCTGAAAATCACCGACGGCAGCCTGACCAGTAAAGAAAAAATGCATGTTACGGGTACTAATGGGCTGGCGCTGACCCGTTCCACGCTGGGGAGTGATACTGATGTCAGCCTTAACAGTCAAGGCGAACTGTCGGCGCAGGGGGGATTGCTCTCAGCAGGTAACGGATTAACGCTGAAGGCACAGCGCATAGCTCTGAATAACGCCAGTCGTGCCGATGCGAAGGGCGCATTAAGCCTGACCGGTAGCGACATGAACAACCAGGGACAGGTCAATGCGGGAGGCGCGTTGTCCCTTTCTGGTGGGCACCTCGTTAATGGTGGTCAACTGGCTGCAAATGGCAGTCTTGATGTTTCTGTCAGCAGCCTTAACAACGCAGGTCTGATGCAGGGTAACAGCGTATCGGTCAACAGCGGGGCGCTGGATAATATGGGTACGCTGGCGAGCGGCGGCCAGCTTTCAGTACAAACGGTAGCGCTGAACCAGCAGGGGATCCTGAGCGCGAAAAACGATGCGGATATCCGGGCTGATGCCACGCTGAGTAATGGTGGGAAGTTGCTCTCTGATGGCACATTAACGGTGCAGGCCGCGACAGTTGAACAACATGGCGTCCTCTCTGGCAACCAGGGGGTAACGGTCAATGCTGAAAACCTCACCACCGCGAAAGATTCGCTGATCGCCGGGCAACAGGACATACAGTTAAACGTTACGCAAAACCTTAATCTGAACGGTCAGGTTAATGCCGCTGGTGCGCTTAATGTCGACGCAAAGCAGTTGACTACTGGCAAAGACGGTCATTTGCAGAGCGGTCTGGACCTTGCGATTACGGGCAACAACGTGACGCTGAACGGCGTACAGGCGGCTAAAGGTTCGTTGGATGTGACGGCTGACAGGCTCAGTCATGGCGGGAAATCCACTGGGGAACGCGTCGGTTTCAGCGCGCAGCAGTCAGTTGATAACCATGGAGAGCTGCTGGCCGATACTCTGGCGCTCAGTGGGACAACGCTGACCCATAGCGGTAGCGCCAGCGCCGAACGCATCTCGATTATTGCATCTGATGGACTCGCCAGCAGCGGCTCTCTGATCGCCGACACGTTAACTCTCCAGAGTCAGCATGTCGTGAACAGCGGTTTGATGCAGGGCAACACCGCGCTGAACCTGCATACCGACAGACTGGAAAACCTCAGCGGCGGCTCACTCTACAGCAAAGCATCTCTAGCGCTGGATATACCGTATCTGGCTAACCATGGGTTGATTACAACCGACGGTTCATTGCACCTCAACGGTAGCCAGTTGGTTAACGGCGGAGAAATTAACGGCGTTAATCTGCAAAGTGAATATGCGACGATAAAAAACGAAGCCGCGGGACGCCTGCTGGCTGACACGTCATTATCTGTTCACGGACAGCAGACAGATAACCTCGGACTCATGGCCGCCGATACGCTCGCACTGAACAGTCAGGACGTGAATAACGACGGTAATGTGTTGTCGGTGGGTGAATTAAGTCTTAAGAATCAGACTCTCCACAACACTGGCTTGCTGCAGGGCGGTACGCTGAATCTGGAAGCAAATACGTGGCAAAATAGCGGTAATGCGTTGGGAGAAACGGGGGTAACGGCAACAGTACACAACGCGTTCACTAACCAGGGAAAAGTACTCAGTCAACAAGGTATGAGCGTGCATGCCGCCAGCGTGAATAACAGCGGAATGCTGGCAGCGAAGGTGCTGGCATTACACGGCGATCTCAGCAACAGTGGGATCCTGCAGGGGAATCAGGCGCTCGCCTGGGATGGGAATCGCTTTACAAACCTTGCTGGTGGGCAGGTGACCAGCGGTGAAGATCTACAGCTCAGCGGAAAGCGTTTTGAAAATGATGGCCAACTAGAGGGCCGTACCGCGGCGATTAGACTGGATAACCTGCGCAATAGCGGCAGCGTTCAGGCACTGGACAGTCTGAAGATTAAGGCTAACGGGCGACTGGATAATCAGGGATCGCTGCGCAGTCTCAACCTGTTTGAGTTGGCTGCGGCACAGTTGTTTAACGACGAAATGATTGCTGCAAAATCCCTGAGCATTTCCGCACCGGAGCTGGTGAATAACGGCATTGTGCAGGGTAATTCGGCGCTACAACTCACCACCCGCAATATGTTCAATGGTCAGCAGGGACAACTGGTTAGCGGCGCGGGGTTGGATTTAGGCCTCGACACGCTGGAAAACCACGGTCTGCTGCTGACAAATACCGACTTCACACTGCGCGGCAGCAAATTAATTAACGCAGGTGATATTCAGGCCGATTCCCTGAACCTGACGCTGGCGAACTCGGTTGGAAACCAGGGGAGTATGGTGGCGAAACAGGGGGCGTCGATGAATACTGCATCCCTGGATAACCGCGGTACGCTGGCGGCGAAAAGTGTCACTCTGGATGGAAAATCAATCCGTAACAGCGGTCTGGTACAGAGCAACGACAATACCTCGGTTTCTGCGAATACCTTCATCACGGATACCGCAGGTAAATGGCTGGCCGGTAATGCGCTGCTGGTGCATTCCGGTGCGATGGAAAACGCCGGCGTACTGCAAGGCGATACCCTGACATTCACTGCCGACTCGCTGAATAACAGCGGCGTGTTTAACGGTTTGCATGGCCTGGAAGGCAAGCTGTCCGGGCGACTTACCAACCCCGGACACATTCAAAGTGGCGGCGCACTGACGCTTACGGCTGATGATATCAACAGCGCCGGGCGTATTACCGGTGACAGGCTGACACTTGCAGCCTCGACGTTAAACAATACAGGCCTGTGGCAGGGGACGAATGGGCTTACGCTGGCTGGCGATGTGCTCACGACGGGCATTACGTCCCGTACGCTGAGCGGCGGCGCGTTGAGCGTCAATGCCGGCACTATCACGACGCAGGGAACGCTGCAGGGGCAGCAACTTACGCTGACCGCAGATGACTGGCTGCACAAAGGATCGCTGATAAGCCTGGGTAATCTGACGGCTGATGTAAACAACGGCCTTACTACACCAGGCGAAGTGATGAGTCATGGCGGAATGTCACTGACCGCGCAGCAGCTTGATAACAGCGGCAAGCTGCTCAGCGAAAGCGACGTAACGCTAGACGGCGTGCAGCTTAATAACAGTGGCACGGTACAGGGAAATACCCTGACCCTGCAGCAAAACCGGATCCACAATCAGGGGACGCTGACCGGTCTGCAAAGCCTGACGCTAGAGGCTCGTCAGCGTCTGATGGCGCGCATGGCGATGGCTTCACCGCAACAGAAATTGATTAACGCAGCAGGTGGTTCACTGCTGACGCAGGGGACGCTGAAACTCTCTTCTGGCGAGGTGACGAATAACGGCGTGTGGCAAGGGCAGTCTGTTCTGCTCAATGCGCAAACGCTGACAAACAACGGGGCAATACAAAGCGCCGACGCTCTGCAGCTTACGCTCGCAAATAACCTGACGTCTGCGGCGGGCAGCAAAATTACTGCCCTTGGTAACGCGACGCTACAGGCGCTTTCTCTGGCTAACGCCGGGCAATGGACGGCGAAAAATCTTACGCTGAAGGGGACAACCCTTGATAACAGTGCGGAGATTAGCGGCGTAAATGCGTTTACGCTTGCCATGAACGGCGCGGTCAGGCAGCAGAAAGCGGGCAGTATGCTGAGCGGGGGCGCGTTGGATCTGACTGCGGCGTCAGTCACCAATGAGGGCAAAATTCAGGGGGCGACGCTGGGCATGACGACCGGCGCATTGACCAACAGCGGACGACTGCAAGGGGATAATGGCGCAACGCTGTCGCTGAGCGGTGATTTGATAAACCAGGCTTCCGGGGAGATTGTCAGCCGCCAGGGGCTGACGCTTTCTACGCCAGTGCTGTCCAACTACGGTTTAATGCAGGGCGGTGGAGAGACCCATCTTAATGCCACAACTCGCGCACTCAATGACGGCAAACTGCTTTCTGGCGCGGGAATGAAGCTGACCACGCCGCAGTATTCCGGCGCAGGCTGGTTACAGGCGGCAAACCTCATTCTGAATGCAGCAACGGCCACCAATAGCGGGAACTGGCTGGCTGACAGCGCCACGCTTGCAGGGACCAGTTTTACCAACCTGGGAACCGCGCAGGCCGGTCAACTGGCGGTGAAATACACGCAACTAACAAATAACGGTACGCTGTTGGGCACCTCGCAACTGAGTGTTAATGCCAGCCAGATTAATCAGAATGCGGCAGGGACACTGTTCAGCGGCGGCGATCTGTCCGTTGAAAGTCACGGGCTGGGTGCGTTGGGGCAGGTGGTTGCGCTGGGTAATCTGACGCTGAAACTGGTGAATGACTTTACTGTGCAAAGCGCTTTTGCCGCGGGTAAAACGCTGACCATTACCAGTGATGGCGCTATCGACAACCGTAGCGTGCTTCAGGGGCAATCGCTCAACCTGACGGCGGGCGGACAGCTCAGCAATAATGGACAAATCACCACTGGCAACGGCGCCAGTTATCTCAGCGGCGACAGCGTAGCGCTCAATACCGCCGGAACGTTACAGGGCGGCGGCGATATTACGCTGACCAGTCGCGGTAATATTTCAGTCTCTGGTTTCACCGGAACGCGTGGCTCTCTGACGCTCAATGCACCGGGTGCCATCGTCAATACGGCGCTGTTGTACGCGGCAAATAATCTGGCGCTATATGCTAACACCATTACCAACCAGCGCGGCGATATCCTCGCGGGAAACAATCTGTGGATGCAGCGAGATGCGGCGGGAAATGCCAACAGCGAAGTGGTCAACACCTCCGGTAATATCGAAACCCAGAACGGTGATATCACCATCAAAACCGGGCATCTGCTGAATCAGCGGGATGGGCTGAAAACAAACCAGACACAAATAGCTGGATCAAACAGTATTCCTGGGATAGGTGATGCGACAATAAAAGTTGATATAAGCCAATTACCGTCAGAATCCTATGGTGTTAATGGTTATTCCTACACAACAGAATCAGGAGCCTGTAACGCACATGGAGCCTGTAGCTACCACCATTATTATCAGTATTACTACGCGCCGTTCAAAGATACCGCGACGCAAAAATTCATTTCCAGCCAGGTAAAAACAGAGGTTTCCAGCTCTGGCGGCGCCGGTCGTATTTCATCAGGGCGAAATCTGTCAATTGGCGCAAACGCGCTGGATAACGCAGCCAGTACTATTCTGGCAAATAATAATATCGACCTTTCAGGAAGCACATTAAATAACCAGAGCTGGCAGTCCGGGACGCTTACTGATTATCTGGTTTATACCTATACCCCAGAGAAATACTCACGTCAGAAATTTGCCGTAAATAATATAGATGTGTTACCTCCGCGTTATAATGAGGGAAGAAACAGTAAAGGTGAAACTATTGTGCTTCCTAAAGAACGCACAATATCATTTAGCCTTGAAGGGCATGACCGTGTTCAGGAAGGAGGTGAAACTTACCGTTCGGTGATTCAGGCAGGCGGCAAAGTTACAGCAAATTTTACTGACTCTATTGGTAACGAAAACACAACTTCTAACGCAGGGCGAGTTAGCAATACCATCGTTACCCCTACTCTCAACACCCTCAGCAACCAAACCATCAGTAATGGGGTGCAAAAGCAGGCGTTGGCAGGCAATGACACGGTAAGTGTCAGCTCTCCACAGTGGAACGATCGACTGCATGACGTATTGCAGAAGATTAACGGCGGCGGCGCACTGGAAAGCAGCGGCGTATCAGACGCTACGCTCAACCCTGTTTCTACCACGCAGAAAGGTAACGCCAGCCTCGGCCAACTCAATGGCCTGATTAACCCAGGCGAGAAGGGCGTGAATGCCGCCGGGATAAATCAGGGCAAAACGGTGGATACCAGCGCTTATCCGTTGCCTTCCGGAAAGAACGGGTATTTCGTCGTCTCTGACGATCCGAAAAGCCCGTATCTGATCAACGTTAACCCGAAATTGAATGGTCTTGGTCAGCTCGATCCCAGCCTGTTTGGTGATTTGAATGCAATGCTGGGTATCAAACCTGGCGAAGCGCCGCGTGAAACCAATATTGCGTATACCGATCAAAACCAGTTCCTGGGATCGGCCTATATGCTCGATCGTCTCAAACTGAACCCTGAATATGACTACCGTTTCCTCGGTGATGCGGCGTTCGATACCCGCTATGTTAGTAACGCCCTGCTGAATAAGACGGGAAGTCGATACATCAACGGCATTGGTTCTGACCTTGACCAGATGCGTTATCTGATGGATAGCGCTGCAAGCACTCAGCAGTCGCTGGGACTGAAATTTGGGGTGGCGCTGACGGCAGATCAGATAGCGTCCCTTGAGCACAGCATGCTGTGGTGGGAAGCCGCCACCGTCAACGGTGAGACGGTAATGATACCGAAGCTGTATCTCTCGCCGAAAGATATCACCGTGAACAACGGTAGCGTCATTGCCGGGAATAATGTTCAGCTTACCAGCGGGAATATCACCAACTCCGGCAGTACGCTGTTGGCGAGAAACGACCTCACTCTCGACAGCCAAAACAGTATTAACAACCTTAACAATGGTCTGATGCAGGCCGGGGGCAACCTCGACCTGAGCGCGATTGGTGATATCAATAACGTCAGCTCCGCCATCAGCGGAAAAACGGTAGCGCTGGAAAGCCTGGGCGGCAACATCAATAATCTGACGCTGGCGGAACAGATTGATGTGAGTGCCAGGGACAAATACCGCAATGTGAGCTTTAAAGATACTCTGCTGGGGTCTACGGCATCGATAACCGCGCAGGACGGATTGTCGCTCTCGGCAGGCAAAGATATCACTGTTACTGGCGCGAATCTCTCTGCAGGCGGCTCATTGCTGATGGATGCGTGGGGGGATATTGCGGTAAATGCCAACCAGATTAACGATGCCCGGAGTCGCTCCGGACGCTGGATAACTGAGACTGGTCGGTCGTCAGTGGACTGGCAGGGTAGCGCCATCAGCGCGGGCGGTAACCTCGGTATCAATGCCGGGAATAACCTCAATATCACCGCCAGCGATGTTAAAGCGGGAGGGAATGCTCAGCTAACAGCGGGTAACGATCTCAATCTGAATGCGGCTACCACTCAGCAAAGTAGCCGTAACGGGGGCAGTGAATCGCACAGCACCGGGCTTTCCCGTACTACCGTTTCAGCGGGTGACAATCTGGTGTTGAAAGCGGGTCAGGATATTAATTCCCATGCGGCTGGGCTGGCTGCGGAGAATGATGTCGGTCTGCTGGCCGGGCGAGATGTCAACCTGCTGGCTGAAGCAACGACCGACGGCGACAGCTATCGTGCGAAGAAGAAAACCGTGGTCAATGACGCCGTACGCCAGCAGGGAACGGAAATTGCCAGCGGCGGCGATGCCGTCATTATTGCCGGGCGTGATGTAAACGCACAGGCAGCAGATGTTACGGCACAGGCCGATATCGGCGTAACGGCAGGCCGGGATGTGAATCTCACGACCGCCACAGAGAGCGATTATCACTACCAGGAAACCACGAAAACCAAAAAAGGATTCCTCAGTAAAAAGACTACCCATACGATTGAAGAAGACAGCGCTACGCGGGAAAAAGGCGCGCTGCTGAGTGGGAACAATGTAACTGTCACCGCCGGGAATAACATTTTGGTACAGGGCTCAGCCGTTGCCGGTGACGGCAATGTGGCGCTGGGGGCTGGCAACAATGTGGATATCGTTGCCGCCACCAATACCGATACCTCATGGCGCTTTAAAGAGACTAAAAAGAGCGGCCTGATGGGGTCAGGCGGGATCGGCTTCACCATCGGTAGCAGCAAAACCACGCACGATCTGCGCGAAAAAGGCACCACCCAAAGCGAGAGCTTCAGTACTGTCGGCTCAACGGCGGGCAACGTCAGTATCACCGCAGGCCAGCAGGCACATATCGGCGGCGCGGATATCATCGCCCAGAAAGATATTGCTGTTCGCGGCGACAGCGTACTTATTGAACCGGGTCATGACAAACGCACACGTGATGAGAAGTTTGAGCAGAAAACCAGCGGACTGACGGTGGCGCTGTCGGGGGCTGCGGGCAGTGCGGTGAACAGCGCGGTTTCAGCAGCACAGGGAGCAAAACAAAGCAGCGATTCCCGACTAGCGGCACTGCAGGGTACGCAGGCAGTTCTCTCCGGAGTACAGGCCGGGCAGGCTGTGGCTCTGGATCAGGCGAAAGGGACCGCTAAAGACAATACCAATACGATAGGTGTCAGTGCTTCTCTGGGCTCACAGTCCTCAAAATCGACCTCCCACAGTGAGCAGGATTCAACGACGGGAAGTACTCTGAACGCAGGCAACAGCGTCAATATCACGTCCACAGGAAGCGATATTACTATTGCAGGCAGTGAAGTGAAGGCCGGTAAGGATGTGGTGCTGGATGCCACACGTGACGTGAATCTTATCGCTTCGCAGGATACGCAACTGACGACCGGTAAAAACAGCAGCAGCGGTGGCAGTATTGGCGTGGGTATCGGTGTGGGTTCCGGTGGCGCGGGGATCAGCGTCTCGGCGAACGCCAACAGCAGTAAAGGGCGTGAGAAAGGCAACGGCACCTGGCAGAATGAAACCACGGTGGATGCGGGTAATCAGGTCACGATAAACAGCGGGCGGGACACTACGCTTGCTGGTGCGCAGGTCAACGGCAATCAAGTGACGGCAGATGTAGGCCGCGATCTGACGATTACCAGTACGCAGGACAGCGACCACTACGATAGCAAACAGAACAGCGTGAGCGGAGGAGTGGGATATACCTTCGGCGCGGGGACGGCTTCTGCGAGTATCAATGCCAGCCGCGACAGGATGAAGAGCGACTATGACTCGGTGCAGGAGCAGAGCGGGATATTCGCGGGAGACGGTGGCTTTGATATCACTGTGGGCAAGCACACCCAACTGGATGGCGCGGTCATTGCTTCTACCGGTTCAGTGGATAAAAACAGTCTGGATACGGGCACGCTGGGCTTTGGCGATATCCACAATCAGGCAGATTACAAAGTGGAGCACCAGGGGGGAGGGATCAGTACGGGAGGCAGTATTGGTCAACAGTTCGCGGGTAATCTGGCGAACGCCCTGATTGCAGGAGGTGGCAGCAGCGGGCATGCGGAAGGAACAACGCAGGCGGCGGTGAGTGAGGGGACGTTAACTGTTCGCGACACGGAAAACCAGAAGCAGGATGTCGCCGGTCTGAGCCGGGATGCGGAGCATGCAAACGGCAGCATCAGTCCTATTTTTGACAAGGAAAAAGAGCAGAGACGTCTGCAAGAAGTGCAACTGATAGCCCAGATAGGTAACCAGGCGGCGGATATCGCGCGGACGCAAGGTGAGATAAATGGCCTGAACGCGGGTAAAAAAGCACTGGCAAAGGAAGGCATTCCTGAGCCGGATGTGAACGCCAGTGATGAAGAAAAAGCAAGATACCAGACGCAACTACGGAACTCCGCGGCATATAAAACCGAGCAGACGAAATACGGTACGGGCAGTGACTTGCAGCGGGGTATTCAGGCTGCAGTAGGCGCTCTGCAAGGGCTGGCTGGCGGTAATATTGGCGCGGCGCTGGCGGGGGCATCGGCACCGGAGCTTGCCAATATCATAGGCCATAAGGCGGGCCTCAGCGAGGATGATATCGCGGCTAAAGCCATCGCGCATGCGATACTGGGTGGTGCTGCGGCGGCTATGCAGGGGAACAATGTAGCAGCCGGAGCGGCTGGCGCAGCGGCAGGAGAGCTTGCTGCTAATGCGATACTGAAAACGATGTATCCGGGCAAGCGCGTCAGCGAACTGGATGAAAGTGACAGGCAGTTAGTCAGCAATCTTGCGACTATTGCATCCGGGCTGGCAGGTAATCTGGCCGGGGGGGATTCGAAAAGCACGACAACAGGGGCGCAGTCTGGTAAAAATTCAGTTGAGAATAACTCGCTGAGCAAGGATAAGCCCGGTATCTTTGATATCAATCCAATGCTGAAAATCGGGATTGAAGGGGCTGATGGCGAGCTACTGCCCGGCGGTGGTGGGATTGGTAAAGGGAAAACATCAATTAACAAGGGCCAGCAGAATAAGCATATTCCTGGTACGAATGAGTATAAAATTGCGTCTGAAGCAGGGTTGAATAAGAGTACTCTTTCCGTTTCCGCAGATTCATTGCTTTCCAAATTAGGGACTGGTCAACAAGTAGGTAATGCTCCCGTTGGAACGCCAGGCTCGAAGGAACGCATAAATTATGGACAGCCTATTGGAAATTATATAGATCCCCAAACAGGCGTCTCCACACCAACAACAAATGGTATCGTGCACTATGGAAAAAATGGCGTCCACATTGTTCCAGCGAGGCCATCAGAAAAATGAAGGGAAATGTGATGATTTCTTCTGATTTAAATTCGTATGTAAGGCTCTCATTGCAAAGGGCTTTGTTAGGGAATGTAACTTCAAATATTCGAGCTGTTACTGTTGAATTAAAAAATAAAAATATAAGTTTGCATTTTTATTTCGATGGCGAGCCAGATGACAGCGATCAAGAATCGGTGTCAGTGGTCGAAGCTGAAGTGATCGCTGATTTTGATGAGGATTTTGCTATAGAAGCGATTGCTATGAGGCTTGATTATCCTCAACCCATTAAAAATTTCAATGGATTTTTGGTCTATTTAAGAAAGGAATAGTTCAAACGTGCGTCAGGGAAAAATGTTGCTCGCGTTAAAGTTCGTCAGCAAAAACAGGCTGTAACCTGCTGACAGAACAGGAAAAATGCTCGTTCGTTCTCGATAGTCGTGTCGGAACGAGTTGTTGTTGAGAATAACTTCTTGAGTGTGTCAGAGAAGACAGAGCTTGAGTTAGCGAAGCTCAAACTCAACAGTAACGACCCGGCAGAGCGTGAGAAAGCACAGCAAACAGTTAATAAGCTGCGCGAAAAAGATATCGCCAGCGACCAGAAGGTGATCGAGGCCTGCGGAAATGGTGCGGCAGGCAGTGCGGCTTGCGCGAGTGCGAGACTGGAGGTCATCGCGGCCAAAGGTGAGTATGAAACCGGGCCGTATAACTCGAAGGTGAGCCAACAATATGCGGATGCTTATGGTCAGATAGTAAACCTGTTGAATATCACCAGTGTTGATGCACAGAATCAGCAGCAGGTGAAAGACGCCATGATTAACTACTTCATGGTCACCAAAGGGGTGGATCGTCAGACCGCAGAAAGCTACACCGAAACAAAGCAGGGCCTGGAGATTATTGCGGCTTCGGTAACACCAATTTTGGGTTCTGCTGCAGCAAAACAATTAAGTAAAATAGTTGATGCTAGTCTTAAGGTCGTGGCGAAAGGTAATGTTGATGGAGCTAAGTTCACTGATACTAATCAGGGGGCAAGGCCTTCCAACTTAGCAGATGTGAATAAGCCAACACTCATTGATGGACGAATCCAAGCTAAAATAGATAAGCAAAACAAGCCTCTTCCTAATGGCAATATGGCTACAGCTCATGCTGAAGTAGGTGTTATACAGCAAGCTTTTGAAAAGGGTATGTCTCAAGGGCGTGAGATGACAATGAGTGTATCTAAAGAGCCTGTATGTGGTTATTGCCGCGGTGATATAGCAGCTATGGCTGATAAAGCGGGGCTAAAATCTTTAACAATTTATGAAGAGGCTACAGGTTCTGTCCTCTACTGGCAGCCTGGCATGAAATCTCTCAAGGTTAGGGATTAAAATGAAATTTAAAATGAGTTGGACACTGGACGAAACAGGTGGCAATAAACAGATCTCAAATTGGGATATGGTATTAAATCAGTTTAAACAAATTCAGGGGAAAAAAGGAACCCTTACTCTTGATATACTGAACAGTGGCGATGATAGCGCTGAAATGCTTCAGGTCAGAACGGAGAATGATTATTACTTGATAACATTAGGTGAAATTGTTGAAGATGAATACCAAGTAAGAACGTACTGGGATTCATCTAAACCTGATATAGGAATGGTGATTCTTGGAGATTACTGGCCGGAATCTCAGCTTACAAAAGACTGTGAACTTATTGTAAAAATCTTAAAAGAGTTTTTTGATACTGGCAACGTATCAAAAGAACTTCTTAATTGAAATATAAATCCAAGACTTCAGCATCCTAAGTGGTACTGTAGTTTGCTTATATGATGGTGGCGCGATAAACCTTGTGTCACGGCAGGGCGGTAGCGTCTGTGGCCCCAAAAACGCTTAACAGCGCAAAAATCCTAGGCATAAAGTACAACAGGAAAAAGCAGTTGTAACCCACGGAAAGTACAGGGGAAAAGTGGTTACGGCGGCTGAGTTCGCACCGGAGCGAGTTGTTGTGGAGAATAACTCGCTGAGCAAGGATAAGCCCGGTATCTTTGATATCAATCCAATGCTGAAAATCAGGATTGAAGGGGCTGATGGCGAGCTACTGAAGGGTGGAGGTGGAGTCTCTAAGAATGGAAAGCCAAAAGATACTCAGATTTGGACAGAAACTAAGAAGAATGAACCAGTTTCCAATGCTTATTCACATTGGGATAAACACAAATCTGAGTTCCCAGAGTATCAGAACTCAAAACAATATGTAGATGCAGCACATAATTTTGTAACAAATCCGCCAATAGGCACACTTTCCACAACACGTAAAAACGGTGATACGATTTACTACAATCCATCGTCAAACACGTTTGCAGTCAAAAATGCTGATGGTGTTCCTAAAACAATGTTCAGGCCAGATCCCGCAGATCATGGTTATCCAACAAATTTGGACTATTTCAATGCACAAAAATAATGAACTATATATTTGCCGGGTATGTGGTGCTGAGCAATTAGATGCCCCTTGGGGCGATGATGGAGAATCACCAACATACGATATATGTGATTGTTGTGGGGTCGAGTTCGGTTACGAAGATTCAACATTGCAAGGAGTTAAGAAATATCGGCAAAAATGGCTAGATGGTGGTGCTAAGTGGCATCATAAAAAATCTGAGCCTGAAAACTGGTCTGCTGAAGAACAGTTATCTCATATCCCAGTAAAATATCTATAGTTTTAGATCCCGAAGTTGGAACCGGGATCATTTTATAAGACGTAACAATGCACTAGGTACCGTGGCCGGGCGGTAGCGTCTGCGGAGCTAAAAACGCTTAACAGCGCAAAAAGTTGCCGTTCCGGAAGTACAGCAGGTAAAATCTGTTGTAACTCACGGAAAGCACAGGGAAAAATGGGCATCCTCACTGGAGTGTACGTCGGATCGAGTTGTTGTTGAGAATAACGCGCTGGGTCCGAACAGCTTCGGAAAAGGCATGGCTGATATGGGGTTATCCCAGCAGTCACTTGCAGCCAGTATGATCCAGAGTGGCGCTACAGCAGATGAGTTAACAGAAGCACTGATTAAAAACTTACAGGGTCAGATACCTGAAGGGCAGGATGCCGTTAAAGGTCTGTTGACTGCCTGGGGCGAATTCTTTGGGGTTCCGGCCAGTGCGTTGACCGCAAATGGAGAAATGACACCGCAACAAGCTGCGGAAATCCTGGCGAGTGGTGTGCCGACCAGTGAAGCAAAACTGATTCAGTATGTAGCAGCTAAAGCGTTTTTATCTGTTGCGAAAAGCTCCGATCTTGGAATATCACCTGCAAACCAGAAATATGTGGATATCCTTTCGCCGGAAGCGAAACAGCATATTTTATATGGGGATAGCCCTACACAAGGTGGACATCTGTATCACGGAAATCCAGGAAAAACAGTTTTCCCTCAAAGTTGGTCAGCAGACAAGGTTGTTCATACTGTTGGTGATATAGCTACTTCACCCGATACCAAATGGTTTGCCCAGACCGGAACGGGCGGGACGTATACAAATGCAGGAAGACCAGCAAGATGGGTTGCCTGGGAAGAGCGAGAGGGTGTTAGAGTTCGTGTGGTATACGAGCCAGCTAGTGGGAAAATAGTAACAGCGTTCCCGGATAATAATCCGACTCCTCCAGCTTTAAAGCCAATTAAGAAATAGTGTGGGCGCAATGGATATTAATGACAAAATTAGATCTTTAGGTGAAGGGTTAAAGGATCGGTTGGATCCTTCGCTAGTTGACTTTGCCCTAGATTATATTGGGTTCTCAGAGAACGTATTAGCATTCGAAACGCTATGTGATCACATCGCTGATTATGATGTTGTGATTAGCAAAGATGAATACACACAAGTGCTTAAAATAGCTAATGATCTTGGACTAGAAATAGATAGTAGATATACATATATCAATCCAGAGAAATAACATCCTGATAGCTATGACTAATCCCTGCCTCAGGCCGGGATCTTCTTCTTAACCGTCAGCCCTTAACCGGCTCGATTACCAGTCGTCTCTGTTCCACGCTGACAATGACCGGCGTGTCGGTGCTGAATCCCACTTCTGCCAGCCAGTTACCGTTCAGGCGCAGGCTGGGGCTGCGGGAAAACCAGGTGGCAGTGTAGTTGTGGTGGTAAAAATGCCGGATACTGACATAGCCGATCTTCATCCGCCGCTGTGCTTTGGAAAAAGATCTTTGGCGTAGAATCGCGTTTACAGGCTCTTTTACAGCAAGAAGACGGTGAGAATAACATCAAAGTTGAGTTTTCACCGAATATTAGGGTGGTAGATTTTGATTGGCTTCAACAAGCATTGTTGGAAGCCAGAAGAGCCGTAATTGCACAGCCCTGGTCGCTTCGGGAGCGTGTTTCTACAACCTAAAACCTCGCTCTTCACTCCGCTACTGTGCGGCGTTGGGAGGATTACGTAATGGGCTGAAAAAGCGCGTCGGGGCAAAAAGTAACGGCCAGCGAAACGCCTCATCAAAAAACGGATGTAACTGACGGAAAGGACAGGGAAAAAGCGTGTTCACCGTCAGACTGTACACCGGAGCGAGTTGTTGTTGAGAATAATTTCCTGAGCAGTACCTCCTCGGAAAAACGTGATGCTTTGGCAGAGAAAGTCTTAAAAGGCGATAAATCCCTGCAAACCGCGAAAGAGTTTTTACAACTTGAGAATGCCGATAAACGTAGCGATGCACTGGTTGCTAAGTTCAATAAAGAACCAGCGGAGTTGAGCACGGCAGAGCGAACCGAGTTGGTAAGTTATTTGAAAATATATGCATCTGACATGCAGGCTAAATATGGTGAGGCAGTAACTAAAGAGCTGATCGCAGGAATGCTGACTGGGCAGGATTATATGAAGTCAGCGCCACAGACAGAGGCGCAGCAGAAAGCACAAACCATCATGAATACATGGGGTTATCATAAATCCAATGCCAGTATTGGAGACCCGGTATTGTTATTTGGCAGCAGTGTCCTTGGCACCACAATAAAAGAAGGTATGGCGCTTAATGCGGCAATCGGTGTGGGCGTGAATACGGGCGTACAACTTAGCGGGAATGATCCTTTCAGCTATGTTGATGCAATTCTCGCCGGTGTGACAGTTGCCGCGACTACAGGTAAAAGTTGGCAGGCATCAGCAGCGATCAATATGGGAGGTGCTGCGATTGGCAGTGCGATTAAAGGGGAAGATCCGACTAACTCTGTGATAAGTACTGGCTTTGGTAGTGCGGCTGGTAGTTTAGGGGGAAAAGTTGTTGATTCATTGTCTCCGGTAACTGATCAAGTGACAAAGGATGTTATTGGTGCAGTTACAGGTTCTACTGCTTCTGAACTTACAGGAAAAGCTGTAAAAGATGAGTTAGACAAGCGGGAGAAGAAGCAATGAATCTCTTCAGCAAGGTTGGTACCCTTTGGCTTCTTTTATTGGTTGTGTACTGTACTGCCTTAATCTCTGTTGTTCTTTTCATATGCCAACTAGGAGTGTCAACAATTTTCTACTTCAAGGATGGGGCATTCCTTTTTTCATGGGAAGAGGCATTATATATCGCATTGAAAAAAGGGAGCATCGCAGGAGTAGTATTAGGTGCTGGAGTATGGTTGAAAAATAAATTGCATGAGCGTCATAGGAAATAATAGTTGTTGAGAATAACTCGCTCAGTGGTGACCGGGCCCGTGAAGCGGCGAAACAGGCCGCTGAATCGCTGAAAAATCAAGTCAGGGAAAAGCTGGGTGACGGTACAACCTCTTCCATCGCGAACGGTATTATCAATGCCCTCGCTGATACCGGTGATGCAGCACTAGGCTCAGCGGATTATGTTGCTGATGCGGCCATGGCGCTGGCAGCCTGTGCTGCGGGTGATAGTTACTGCAGCAAGGCCATGAGTGACCTGGCCGGGAAGAATCAGGTGGTGGCGGATACGGTTACTGCGCTGATGAAGAGTGAAACCTGGTCGGCGATAGCGGACACAGTTAAAGACGCTTCATCAGGGAACCAGGTTGCGCTTGAAGCGCCAGGTGGTTTGCTGGCTTGCATTATATTGCCAGGTTAGATAGTACCTGGCTCAGTAACTCGAATTGAAACAATATTAAAGTCTGAGAAAAACTGGGAAAGTGCTCGAAATAAGGCGCTAAATATTGTAGGTAATTTAGGTGCTGACTCTACACCTGTAATTGGGTGGTTAGAAGCAAGCGTAGGGAATGGAAAAATAATTGGACGCCAATCGAAGGGATGGACTCGCGGTCTGGCCGCCATCCTGGAGGGGGAGTGGCGGCGAGGATAAATGCTCGATGGCGCTTCGCTTAGCAGGCCAGCAGGGGAATCATTATTTTTTGCTGTTTAATCACCGGAATATCCCCTAAATCATTTAATGCTCCGGGAAAAGACTTTAACTACTTTCCTTCGTTACTACACTATTTAACCTGTGGCTGTTATACCGAGCTGAATAAAACGTCATTTAAATAAGAGTAGATTTATTAAATTCGAAGCGGCTCCAGAAAATAGTGTTGTTATATGCAACGTATTGCAGCCAATAAAACATATCGCGAACCATGAAATAAGAATGCTATCATTCACACCAGACGCGGCAGGCAACTGCTGGCACACGCATTTACCCCGGAGCACCCGATGAACAACGACATTCCGCTAAAATTTTATGATATCGCCGACGAATACGCGACTGAAGCTGCAAAGCCGGTGAGCGATACAGAACGCGACGCACTGGCACTCTACTTCCAGCAGTTGATCACTCGTTTGATGAACAATGAAGAGATCAGCGAAGAAGCGCAGCAGGAGATGGCAACCGAGGCCGGAGTCGACGCACAGCGTATCGATGATATCGCGGAGTTCCTCAATCGTTGGGGTAACGAGTAGCCAAAGACATGGCCTGTGTTTTACACTGCGCGCAAATTGAGTAGGTATACTCTACAAGTAATAGGTTTAATCAGGCGGAAACAGCAATGAACGGAACAATCACAACGTGGTTTAAAGATAAAGGCTTTGGATTTATCAAAGATGAAAACGGCGACAACCGCTATTTTCATGTGATTAAGGTTGCTAATCCTGAGCTGATCAAGAAAGACGCGGCGGTGACCTTTGAGCCTACCACCAACAACAAAGGCTTATCTGCCTACGCGGTAAAAGTCATACCCGACAGCAAATACATCTATATCGCCGGCGAGCGTCTGAAGCTCACGGCGATCAAGTCTTACCTGGTCTACAGCGAAGAAGTCCCTGCTGAGACTCGTATCGACAAAGAAAATGCGGTGCTGTCCGTTGGTGTGCTGATGAACAGCATCCGACCGAAATCAGACGTGAAGCCTGGTGAAATGCGCACGCTGAAAAAGCTGGCCATCACCACCTTCCAGGGCACGACGCTGATCTTCTCGGAAGATGAAATCGACATCGACGAGACGGTGAAACTGCTTAAGGTCTGAAGCCCTTCAGAGTGAATGAAAACCGAAATCCTGCTCTTTTCAGAAGCGGGGTTTCGGTTTTTTTATGCGTATTTTTGTCAGAAGGGAATATCCATTTGAGCCAAATAGCAAATTCCATTCTGTTTTTTTATTTTGACGAGGCACCTGGAATTACCACGTCATCCATCAGTATGTAACGTGCTTCCTGGCGTGTGTATTGATCGATTAACGGTACAAGTCGCCGGAAATGCTCACTGGCACAATGTTCATCGAGAGCCGCGTGGTTTGGCCATTCTTCGATAAAAATAAAATGCCCCGGATCTTTTTCATCAATATAGAGGTCATAAGCAATGCATTGCGGCTCTTTCTTCGTCGCCGATATTAGCTCACGGTACCAAGGGAGAACGGTTTCAATATACTCAGGTTTGATGAAATCTTCGGCAATGACCTTTAACATGCAGCCTCCTGGCAGAAAACGAATGCACACTATGTGATGAAGATATATTTAGGGCAAGACGCCACAGTGTTATATCGGTCGGTGAGTGAGTTATCTCAGCTATTAATCCGATGATCCGCTTAAATGTGATCCATCTCACCTCCCGGCAACCAAAATCTCCTGCGACTCAACGCCGTCCTCTATCTGTTTCGCCACCTTTTGTAAGGCCGGAAGATGTTTTTCCGCGGCCTGGTCGATGGTCATGGCGCTGGCCATATACACCAGATTCAGGCAGCCGATCACCCGCTGTTCACTGCGAATGGGGACGGCGATGGAGGCGATTTTCTCCTCCTGATCCCAACCGCGAAAGTTCTGGCCAAAACCGTCTTTTCGCGCACGGCTCAAAATGGCGTCGAGCTTCAGCGGTTCGCGCGCCAACTGGAACTCATCTCCCGGTCGTGAAGCCAGCATTTCAATCAGTTCCTGACGTTCATTCTCCGGGCTAAATGCCAGCCAGGTCAGGCCGGATGCGGTTTTCAGCAGCGGCAAACGACGCCCGACCATCGCCCGATGAAACGACAGGCGGCTGAAGCGATGGGTGGTTTCACGCACCACCATCGCGTCCACATCCAGCGTGGAAACGTCGGTCGGCCAGATGACCTCGCGCAGCAAATCTCCCAACAGCGGGGCGGCGAGCGCAGAAATCCACTGCTCGTCACGAAATCCCTCACTGAGCTGACGGACCTTAATGGTTAAGCGAAAGCTGTCATCGGACAGACTGCGCCGGACGTAACCCTCATCCAGCAGGGTTTCCAGTAGTCGCCTGACCGTGGTGCGGTGCAGGCCGCTCAGCTCTGCCAGCAGGCCAACGCTGGCCCCGCCGTCGAGGCGATTTAACATATTTAATAACATTAGTCCGCGCGTTAACCCGCGCACGGTTTTGTATTCGGTACTGTCGTCACTTTTCATATTTATTGATAAATATACAGTTAAAACAACGTTGTGCACTTAGTGCACATCCAGGCATGTTTTGATTGTAGCGCAAAAACTCACTTCTATACTGACCGCACAATAAAAAATTATTCACATTCTTTTAACAAAAAAACAATTGCGCCTCACCAGGGTCTGCAATTGCATTTTGTCCGAGTAGTGAGGTTCTGAAATGACAACAATAAATCCAGATATCCAACCCGCTGTGCAGCACACCGTGCAGGTAGCGATTGCCGGAGCCGGTCCGGTAGGGCTGATGATGGCGAACTATCTTGGCCAGATGGGCATTGAGGTGTTGGTGGTGGAGAAGCTCGATACCCTTATCGACTATCCTCGCGCTATCGGCATTGACGATGAAGCGCTGCGCACCATGCAGTCCGTCGGTCTGGTCGAAAATGTTCTGCCGCACACCACGCCGTGGCATGCGATGCGCTTTCTCACCCCGAAAGGGCGCTGTTTTGCTGATATCCAGCCGATGACCGACGAATTTGGCTGGTCGCGCCGCAACGCGTTTATTCAGCCGCAGGTGGACGCGGTGATGCTGGAAGGGCTGTCGCGTTTTCCCAACGTGCGCTGCCTGTTCTCCCGCGAACTGGAAGCTTTCAGCCAGCAAAATGGTGAAGTGACGTTGAACCTGAAGGCGCCGGATGGCCAGCGTGAAACGGTGAAAGCTCAGTGGCTGGTGGCCTGCGACGGTGGGGCCAGCAACGTCAGACGTTCGCTGAATGTGCCATTTGAAGGCAAAACCGCGCCGAATCAGTGGATTGTGGTGGATATCGCTAACGATCCGCTCAGCACGCCGCATGTGTATCTGTGCTGCGATCCGGTGCGCCCGTATGTCTCCGCCGCGCTGCCGCACGCGGTGCGCCGCTTTGAATTTATGGTAATGCCAGGGGAAACCGAAGCGCAGCTCAGCGAACCGCAGAATATGCGCCAGCTTTTGAGCAAAGTGCTGCCGAACCCGGACAACGTCGAGCTGATCCGCCAGCGCGTATATACCCATAACGCACGTCTGGCCGAACGTTTTCGCATTGACCGCGTGCTGCTGGCGGGCGATGCGGCGCACATTATGCCGGTCTGGCAGGGGCAGGGGTACAACAGTGGCATGCGCGATGCCTTCAATCTAGCGTGGAAACTGGCGCTGGTGATTGAGGGTAAAGCCGGTGATGCGCTGTTGGATACCTACCAGCAGGAACGCCGCGACCACGCCAAAGCGATGATCGATCTCTCGGTGACCGCAGGCAACGTACTTGCGCCGCCGAAACGCTGGCACGGCGCGGTGCGCGACGGGGTTTCCTGGCTGCTGAACTACATTCCGCCGGTCAAACGCTACTTCCTTGAAATGCGCTTTAAGCCGATGCCGCAGTACCACGTTGGGGCGCTGGTGCGTGAAGGCGATGCGAAAACCTCCCCCGTTGGCAAGATGTTTATCCAGCCGAAGGTAACGCTGGAATCAGGTGAAGTGACGCTGCTCGACAACGTCATCGGACCGAATTTCGCGGTGATCGGTTGGGGCTGTAACCCGCTGTGGGGCATGAGCGAGGCGCAGATCCAACAGTGGCAGGCGCTGGGGGCGCAGTTTATCCAGGTGGTGCCAGATACACAGATACAAACCGATCAGGATAACCACGACGGCGTTACCCGCATTGGCGATACGCAAAACCGCCTGCGCGCGTGGTTTGCTCAGCACAACGCCGCGCTGGTGGTGATACGCCCGGACCGCTTTGTGGCCGCCATCGCCATTCCGCAAACCTTGGGCAGTACCCTGAATAAACTGGCGTCGGTGATGACGCTCACCCGCGTTAATGCCCACATTCCCGCTGAAAAGGTGGCCTGATATGCACGCTTATCTTCACTGTCTTTCCCACTCGCCGCTGGTGGGTTACGTCGACCCGGCGCAGGCCGTGCTCGACGAGGTTAACGGTGTGATCGCCAGCGCCCGGGCACGTATTGCGGCGTTCGACCCTGAACTGGTGGTGCTGTTTGCCCCCGATCACTACAACGGATTTTTCTACGACGTGATGCCGCCGTTCTGTTTAGGCGTAGGCGCTACGGCGATCGGCGATTTCGGTAGCGCGGCGGGGGAACTGCCGGTGCCGACAGATCTCGCTGAAGCCTGCGCCCACGCGGTAATGAAAAGCGGCATCGATCTCGCCGTGTCCTACAACATGCAGGTCGATCACGGCTTCGCGCAGCCGCTGGAGTTTTTGCTCGGCGGTCTGGATAACGTGCCGGTGCTGCCAGTGTTTATTAACGGCGTCGCCACGCCGCTGCCGGGCTTTCAGCGTACCCGCATGCTCGGTGAAGCGATTGGCCGATTCGCCAGCTCGCTGAATCAGCGTGTGCTGTTTTTAGGCTCCGGCGGCCTGTCGCATCAGCCGCCGGTCCCGGAGCTGGCGAAGGCCGATGCCCATATGCGCGACCGCCTGCTCGGCAGCGGCAAACAACTACCTGAAAACGAGCGCGAGCTGCGCCAGCAGCGGGTGATCAGCGCCGCCGAGAAGTTTGTGGCCGATCAACACACGCTGCATCCGCTTAACCCAGTCTGGGATAACCGCTTTATGACGCTGCTTGAACAGGGGCGTTTGCAGGAGCTGGACGCGGTCAGTAACGAAGAACTGTCCGCGATGGCGGGCAAATCAACGCACGAAGTTAAAACCTGGGTTGCTGCCTTCGCCGCTATTTCTGCCTTTGGCAACTGGCGCAGCGAAGGCCGTTATTACCGCCCGATCCCAGAGTGGATCGCTGGATTCGGCTCCCTGAGCGCCACCACACAGAACTGAAACAGAACTGAATATGCAGGAGAACATCATGACTTACCAACCGCAAACCGAAGCCGCAACCAGTCGTTTTCTGCAGGTGCAGGAAGCAGGCGAAACGCTGCGCGTGCATTTCAATGACTGTGGGCAGGGCGAAGAGACCGTCGTGCTGTTGCATGGATCTGGTCCGGGTGCGACGGGCTGGGCGAACTTCAGCCGCAATATCGATCCGCTGGTGGAGGCTGGATACCGGGTGATCCTGCTGGATTGTCCTGGCTGGGGCAAAAGCGATGGCATCGTTAACCGCGGTTCGCGATCCGATCTTAATGCTCGCATCCTGAAAAGCGTGGTCGATCAGTTGGATATTCAGAAAATCCATCTGTTGGGCAACTCGATGGGGGGCCACAGTGCCGTGGCGTTCACCCTGAGCTGGCCGGAGCGTGTGGGCAAGCTGGTGCTGATGGGCGGCGGGACGGGGGGTATGAGCCTGTTTACCCCGATGCCGACCGAAGGCATCAAGCGCCTGAATCAGCTGTACCGCGAACCGACCATCGAGAACCTGAAACTGATGATGGAGATCTTTGTCTTCGACACCAGCGACCTGACTGAGGCGCTGTTTGAGGCGCGTCTGAATAACATGCTGTCGCGTCGCGATCACCTGGAAAACTTTGTCCACAGCCTTGAAGCCAACCCGAAACAGTTTCCGGATTTCAGCCCGCGCCTGGGGGAAATCAAAGCCCAGACCCTGATTGTCTGGGGACGCAACGACCGCTTCGTGCCGATGGACGCCGGCCTGCGCCTGCTCTCCGGGATTGCCGGGTCTGAGCTGCACATCTACCGCGACTGCGGGCACTGGGCACAGTGGGAACATGCGGATGCTTTTAACCAGCTGGTGCTGAACTTCCTCGCACGCCCTTAAGGAACGGACATGACGAATCTTAATCTTGAGCAGTTAGCCGCCGATTTACGTCAGGCTGAGGAAAAAGGGGACGCTATCGCCCCACTGCGTGAACTGATCGGCGTGGATAACGCCGAAGCGGCCTACGCCATTCAGCGTATCAATGTGCAGTATGACGTGGCGCGAGGGCGTCGCGTCGTCGGGCGCAAAGTGGGGCTGACGCACCCGAAAGTGCAACAGCAGCTGGGCGTCGATCAGCCGGACTTCGGCACGCTGTTCGCCGACATGTGCTACGGCGACAACGACACCATTGCGTTTGCCCGCGTGCTACAACCGCGTATTGAAGCGGAGATTGCGCTGGTGCTGAACCGCGATCTGCCCAATGCCGATACCACCTTTGACGAGCTGTACAACGCCATCGAGTGGGTGCTACCCGCGCTGGAAGTGGTCGGCAGCCGTATTCGCGACTGGTCGATCAAGTTTGTTGATACCGTGGCGGATAACGCCTCCTGTGGCGTGTATGTGGTCGGCGGCCCGGCACAACGTCCGGCAGGATTAGATCTGAAAAACTGCGCGATGAAAATGACGCGCAATAACGAAGAGGTTTCCAGCGGGCGCGGTAGCGAATGTCTGGGACATCCGATCAACGCCGCCGTGTGGCTGGCGCGCAAAATGGCCAGCCTCGGCGAGCCGCTGCGTGCCGGGGACATTATTCTCACCGGGGCGTTAGGCCCGATGGTGGCGGTGAATGCGGGCGATCGTTTCGAAGCCCATATCGACGGTATTGGTTCAGTTGCCGCCACCTTTTCAGCGGCGGTTACAAAAGGAAGTCAGTCATGAGTAAGCGTAAAGTCGCCATTATCGGCTCTGGCAACATCGGCACCGATTTGATGATTAAAATTCTGCGTCACGGCGTACGTCTGGAGATGGCGGTGATGGTGGGGATTGATCCGCAATCCGACGGTCTGGCACGCGCCCGGCGTATGGGCGTTGCCACCACCCATGAAGGGGTGACGGGGCTTCTTGCGATGCCAGAATTCGCCGACATCGACATCGTGTTTGATGCCACCAGCGCGGGCGCGCACGTGAAAAATGACGCCGCGCTGCGCGCCGTAAAACCGGGGATCCGTCTGATCGACCTGACGCCCGCAGCGATCGGCCCGTACTGCGTCCCGGTGGTGAACCTGGAGGCTAACGTTGACCAACAGAACGTCAATATGGTGACCTGCGGCGGGCAGGCGACCATCCCGATGGTGGCGGCGGTTTCTCGCGTGGCAAAAGTCCATTACGCCGAAATTATCGCCTCGATCGCCAGTAAATCTGCGGGACCGGGCACCCGCGCCAATATCGACGAGTTTACCGAAACCACCTCGAAGGCGATTGAAGTGGTGGGGGGCGCGGCCAAAGGCAAAGCCATTATCGTACTTAACCCGGCTGAGCCGCCGCTGATGATGCGCGACACGGTGTATGTGTTGAGCGAAGCGGCCTCCCAGCTTGAAGTTGAAGCGTCGATTAATGACATGGCGGCGGCGGTGCAGGCGTATGTGCCGGGCTATCGCCTGAAACAGCGCGTCCAGTTTGAAGTCATCCCGGAGGATAAACCGGTGAATCTGCCGGGTATTGGTCAGTTTTGCGGGCTGAAAACCGCGGTGTATCTGGAAGTGGAAGGTGCGGCGCACTATTTACCCGCCTACGCGGGCAACCTCGACATTATGACCTCCAGCGCGCTGGCGACCGCTGAGCAGATGGCGCAGTCACTCACCCGTCAGGCAGGAGAAGCAGCATGAACGGTAAAAAACTCTATATCTCTGACGTGACCCTGCGCGACGGTATGCATGCGATTCGTCACCAGTATTCGCTGGAAAACGTACGCCAGATTGCCAAAGCGCTGGACGACGCGCGGGTTGATTCCATTGAGGTGGCCCACGGCGACGGTTTACAAGGTTCCAGCTTTAACTACGGCTTTGGCGCGCACAGCGATCTCGAGTGGATTGAAGCGGCAGCAGACGTGGTCAAACACGCAAAGATCGCCACGCTGTTGCTGCCGGGCATCGGCACTCTTCATGACTTGAAAAACGCGTATCAGGCCGGCGCGCGAGTGGTGCGCGTGGCGACCCACTGCACCGAAGCGGACGTGTCGGCCCAGCATATTCAGTACGCGCGTGAGCTTGGCATGGATACCGTCGGCTTTCTGATGATGAGCCATATGACCACGCCGGAGAATCTGGCGCAGCAGGCGAAGCTGATGGAAAACTACGGTGCGACTTGTATCTACGTGGTCGATTCCGGCGGGGCAATGAATATGAGCGATATTCGCGCCCGCTTCCGCGCCCTGAAAGCGGTGCTGAAGCCAGAGACAGAAACCGGAATGCATGCGCATCACAACCTGAGTCTCGGCGTGGCGAACTCGATTGCTGCGGTGGAAGAGGGCTGCGACCGTATCGACGCCAGCCTGGCGGGTATGGGCGCTGGCGCGGGCAACGCGCCGCTGGAAGTGTTTATCGCCGCTGCGGATAAGCTCGGTTGGCAGCACGGCACCGATCTGTATGCGCTGATGGACGCCGCCGACGATCTGGTGCGTCCATTGCAGGACCGTCCGGTGCGGGTGGATCGCGAAACGCTGGCACTGGGCTATGCCGGGGTGTACTCCAGCTTCTTGCGTCACTGCGAAGTGGCGGCGGCGCGTTATGGCCTGAGCGCGGTCGATATTCTGGTTGAACTGGGCAAACGCCGAATGGTGGGCGGCCAGGAAGATATGATCGTCGACGTGGCGCTGGATCTGCGCAATAGCAAATAAAAATGATTACGCGGCTGGCAACGTATCAGCCGCGACTCACCTGCATCGTGACCTCAGAGGTACATCTTATGACTACCCGTACCCCCACATCTTACCGCCTGACGTTAACCGTCGGGCTTTGCTTTTTAGTTGCCCTGATGGAAGGGCTGGATCTACAGGCCGCCGGGATCGCTGCCGTCGGTATCGCCCAGGCGTTTGCGTTGGATAAAATGCAGATGGGCTGGATCTTCAGTGCGGGCATTCTCGGACTGCTGCCCGGCGCGCTGGTGGGCGGCATGCTGGCCGATCGCTATGGGCGCAAGCGCATTCTTATTGCCTCCGTGGCGCTGTTCGGCCTGTTCTCGCTGGCGACGGCGATTTCCTGGGATTTCTCGTCGCTGGTGTTTGCCCGTCTGATGACCGGCGTCGGGTTGGGCGCGGCGTTGCCGAATCTGATCGCGCTGACCTCCGAAGCGGCGGGCCCGCGTTTTCGCGGTACGGCGGTGAGCCTGATGTACTGCGGCATGCCGATTGGCGCGGCGTTAGCGGCGGCGCTCGGGTTTAGCGGTCTGGCCGCCGCCTGGCAAACGGTGTTCTGGGTTGGCGGAGTGATCCCGCTGCTGCTGGTGCCGTTGTTGATGCGCTGGCTGCCAGAATCACAGGTTTATGCCCAGCAAACACAGGTGGCCGCCGCGCCGTTGCGCGCCCTGTTCGCACCTGCTACCGCCACAGCCACGCTGCTGCTGTGGTTGTGCTATTTCTTCACCCTGCTGGTGGTGTATATGCTGATCAACTGGCTGCCGATGCTGCTGGTGGAGCAGGGCTTTCAGCCCTCGCAGGCGGCTGGCGTGATGTTTGCTCTGCAAATCGGCGCGGCCAGCGGCACGTTAATTCTCGGGGCGTTAATGGACAAACTGCGCCCGGTGGTCATGTCGCTTCTGATCTATACCGGGATGTTGGCTTCGTTGCTGGCGCTGGGGACGGTGTCGTCATTGAGCGGTATGCTGATGGCCGGATTTGTGGCGGGGATGTTTGCCACTGGAGGACAAAGCGTGCTGTATGCGCTGGCTCCGCTGTTTTACAGTACGCAGATCCGCGCGACAGGCGTGGGTACCGCCGTCGCCGTTGGGCGTCTGGGGGCGATGAGCGGCCCGCTGCTGGCAGGAAAAATGTTAGCGCTCGGCACTGGAACGGTAGGCGTGATGGCGGCTTCTGCGCCGGGCATTTTACTGGCAGGGCTGGCGGTATTTTTCCTGATGAACCGTAAATCGCAGATGCCGATCCCGACCAGTGGCTCATAAGCAATCGTTCGGTTGTATGAGTGGGGAGATACGGTTCCCACTTCCGGGTGAACGCCAGCCGGCGATGACGTTGCCAGAGTTTATGTAAAGCCTGGCAACGGAGGCGTTATGAGCTGGCGACCCTTTTTATATTTGATAATTAACCCCCACCCGGTATTAAGCGCCCGGCGCGGTCATCTGCGTCTGGTGCAGGGTTGACTTTGCATTGTGTTAACAAACGCGGTATAACACACCTTCTTTGGATGTTTAGATGTCCATACGTTTAGAAGGTTATATGCAAACAGCACAACAAAATGCGCCACTGAAGCGCACGATGAAAACGCGTCACCTGATTATGCTCTCCTTAGGCGGCGTGATTGGCACAGGGTTATTCTTCAATACCGGCTACATCATCTCCACTACCGGGGCCGCGGGAACGCTGCTGGCCTATCTGATTGGCGCGCTGGTGGTCTGGCTGGTTATGCAGTGTCTGGGCGAGCTGTCGGTCGCGATGCCGGAGACCGGGGCGTTTCACGTCTATGCCGCGCGCTATCTCGGCCCGGCGACGGGGTATACCGTGGCCTGGCTCTACTGGCTGACCTGGACCGTGGCGCTTGGTTCGAGTTTTACCGCTGCCGGATTCTGTATGCAGTACTGGTTTCCGTTGGTGCCAGTATGGGTCTGGTGCGTGGTGTTCTGTGTGATTATTTTTGGCCTGAACGTTATCTCCACGCGCTTTTTTGCCGAAGGGGAGTTCTGGTTCTCGTTGGTGAAAGTGGTCACTATCATCGCCTTTATTATCCTCGGCGGGGCGGCGATTTTTGGCTTTATCCCGATGCAGGATGGCTCGCCCGCGCCGGGGCTGAGTAATATCACGGCGGAAGGTTGGTTCCCGCATGGTGGCTTACCGATCCTGATGACTATGGTGGCGGTGAACTTTGCTTTTTCGGGAACTGAGCTTATCGGTATTGCCGCCGGTGAAACGGAAAATCCGCGCAAGGTGATCCCGGTGGCGATTCGTACCACCATCGCGCGACTGATTATTTTCTTTATCGGCACCGTGTTTGTGCTGGCGGCGCTGATCCCGATGCAGCAGGCGGGCGTGGAGAAAAGCCCGTTTGTGCTGGTATTTGAGAAGGTAGGTATTCCTTACGCTGCCGATATTTTTAACTTCGTGATCCTGACAGCCATTCTTTCTGCGGCGAACTCCGGGCTGTATGCCTCCGGGCGCATGCTCTGGTCGCTGTCGAATGAACGTACGTTGCCAGCCTGTTTTGCGCGAGTAACGAAAAACGGCGTGCCGCTGACGGCGCTGTCGGTCAGTATGCTCGGCGGCGTACTGGCGCTGTTTTCCAGCGTGGTGGCCCCGGACACGGTATTTGTCGCGCTGTCGGCAATCTCCGGGTTTGCGGTGGTGGCGGTGTGGCTGAGCATCTGCGCCTCGCACTTTGTTTTTCGCCGCCGTCATTTGCAACAGGGTAAGGCATTGAGTGCATTACATTATCGTGCGCCGTGGTATCCGCTGGTGCCGGTATTAGGATTTGTGTTGTGCCTGGTGGCCTGTGTGGGGCTGGCATTCGATCCAGCGCAGAGAATTGCGTTGTGGTGCGGGTTACCGTTTGTTGCGTTGTGCTATGGTGCATATTTCCTTACTCAACCCCGTAACGCAAAACAGGAGCCAGAACATGTCGCAGAATAATCCGTTACGCGCTCTCCTTGAGAAACAGGATTTCCTGTTACTGGATGGCGCGATGGCGACGGAGCTGGAAGCGCGAGGGTGTAACTTAGCCGACAGCCTGTGGTCAGCCAAAGTGCTGGTAGAAAACCCGGAGCTTATCCGCGAAGTGCATCTTGATTATTACCGGGCGGGGGCGCAATGCGCGATCACCGCCAGCTATCAGGCGACACCGGCGGGCTTTGCCGCGCGTGGCCTGGATGAAGCGCAGTCGAAAGCGCTGATTGGCAAAAGCGTGGAGCTGGCGCGTAAAGCGCGTGAAGCGTATCTGGCAGAGAACCCGCAGGCGGGCACGCTGCTGGTGGCGGGATCTGTCGGACCTTACGGTGCGTATCTGGCGGACGGCTCTGAATACCGTGGCGATTACCAGCGCAGCGCCGAGGCGTTCCAGGCGTTTCATCGCCCGCGCGTGGAAGCATTGCTGGATGCCGGGGCCGATCTGCTGGCCTGCGAAACCTTGCCGAATTTTGTCGAGATTGGCGCACTGGCTGAGCTGTTGACCGCGTACCCGCGTGCGCGTGCCTGGTTCTCATTTACTCTGCGTGACAGCGAGCACCTGAGCGACGGTACGCCGCTGCGTGACGTGGTCGCGTTGCTGGTGGATTATCCGCAGGTGGTGGCGTTAGGTATTAACTGCATTGCGCTGGAAAACACCACCGCTGCGTTGCAGCATTTACACGGCTTAACGGCGCTGCCTCTGGTGGTGTATCCGAATTCGGGCGAGCAGTACGATGCCGCGAGCAAAACCTGGCATCATCACGGTGAGTCTTGTGCGCAACTGGCGGATTATCTGCCACAGTGGCAGGCCGCTGGCGCACGATTGATTGGCGGGTGCTGTCGCACCACGCCCGCGGATATTGCCGCGTTAAAAGTTCAAGTTCAGGCTCGATAAGACGTAAGCCGCCATCGGGCATTTTTGCCGGATGGCGATACGGTATGAACCGGAAACATGGGTAACACTTTATGCCGCATCCGCCAGCACAAACATGCCGTACGGATGGATTTCGAGATAATACTGCTCGCCGACGTCCGGCTGCAGACGCGTAGCGTTGACCTGCAATAAAATCTCCTGTCCGTGCCACTCCACCGTGACCTCATATTGGGGGCCCATATACGCGACATGGCTGATTACGCAGCGTTGGCTCTCTTCGCCGCGGTCGCTGAGCGTGATCGCTTCCGGGCGCACGCCTACCATGCCCTCGCCTTGATCGCTAAAGTGCAGTGGGCGCGGCAGATGATAGCCGTAGATATCAACGTATCTGTCGCTGAAGGTGGCCGGGAACAGGTTAGAATCGCCCATAAAGCTCGCCATAAAGCGGGAGGCGGGCTGGCGATAGAGATCCTGCGGCGAGCCGATCTGCATGATGTGTCCCTTGTTCATCACCAGTACGGTATCGGAAACCGCAAAGGCTTCGCTTTGATCGTGGGTGACGTACAGCGAAGTGATATCAAACTGCTTTTGCAGCTCGCGGATCTTGTCGCGCATGCTGCGACGCAGGTTGGCGTCCAGGTTACTTAACGGCTCATCAAACAGCAGCACTTTCGGTTTGAGGATCAACGCACGGGCTAGCGCCACGCGCTGCTGCTGACCGCCGGAGATCTGATCGACAAAGCGGTCTTCAAATCCCTCCAGATCCACCATCGCCAGCGCCTCTTTGACGCGGGTTTTCACCTCCGCGCGCGACACGCCGAGCATCTTCAGGCCATAACCGACGTTCTCCCCTAACGACATGTGCGGGAACAGGGCATATGACTGAAACACCATACAGATATCGCGCTGCTGAATAGAACGATGGGTAACGTCTTCGCCATCAATGAAAATTTGTCCTTCGCTCGGTTTTTCCAGCCCGGCAACCAGACGCAAGATGGTGGTTTTACCGCAGCCGGACGGGCCGAGCAGCGTTACCATTTGCCCCTGCGGAATAGTGAGATTGATATTGTCGATAACCGTGTTGCTGCCAAATCGTTTAGTGACGTTGCGCAGTTCAACGAAATTTTTCTGAGTCATAGTGCGCTCCATTACGCCTGGTTTTTGGCTTTTGAACGGGAGGTACGTGATTCACCGATCAGCCAGTCAAAGATGAAAATAATCGCCAGCATCACCACGATCAAAATGGAACCGTAGGCAATCGCCACGCCGTATTCGCCGTCTTCTACGCGGTTCAGGATGTAGGCTGTGGCCACGCGGGTATCCGGCGTGACGAGGAACACAATGGCGCTGACGGTGGTAATGGCGCGCACAAAGCTGTAGATCAGCGCTGAGAGGATCGCCGGGCGCAGCAGCGGCAACAGGATGTGCGTAATAGTGCGCAGGGAACCGGCGCGCAGACTGAGCGAGGCTTCATCCAGCGATTTATCGATTTGGCCTAAGCCCGCAATGCCCGCCCGGATACCGACCGGGACGTTACGCATCACCATTGAGATAATCACGATGGCGGCGGTGCCGGTGAGGTATACCGGGGCGCTGTTAAAGGCCAGAATGTACGATACGCCCGCTACGGTGCCCGGAACGGCAAAGCACAGCATAGTGGTGAACTCGATGGTCTTTTTGCCTTTAAACTGCTGACGCACCACAACCCATGCGATCAGCAGGCCAAAGATAGCGGTGATCGGCGCGGCAATCCCGGCGTAGAGCAGGGTGTCGAGCAGTGAAGGCCACGCGCCGTCGCTCATTCCCTGACCGAACAGTTTGGTAAAGTTCGCCAGCGTCAGGGTGTAGTCCACGCCCCAGTTTACGGTGAAACTACCGTAGAAAATGCTGCCGTAGAGCAGGGCGTTAAAGGCAATCCACACCGCCAGCAGCGCGACCACGCTCCATACCAGCGTTACCGGCAGCGGCTGCACGTCGCCCCGATAGGATTTACCGGAAACGGTGACGTACGAGCGTTTACCAATCCACATGTACTGCACGCAGAACACCAGCAGCGAGAACAGCAACAGGAAGGCACCCAGCGTACTGGCGGCCTGGTAGTCGAGCTGGGAGCCGGTGATATAGAAGTAGATTTGCGTTGCCAGCACGTCGAAGTTACCGCCAAGCACCAGCGGGTTACTGAAGTCGGCCAGCGACTGCACCACCACAATTAAAAAGGCGTTTGCCAGCGCCGGTTTTAGCAGCGGGACAAACACGCCGTTAAAGGTTTGCCAGCGGCTGGCGCGCAGGGTGTATGACGCCTCCTCCAGCGACGGATGAATGGTTTTGATCGCCCCGTCGAGGATCATAAACGCCATCGGAGTGAAGGCCAGCACCTGCGCCAGCCAGATGCCGGTAAAACCGTACAGCCAGTTGGTGTTGGTCAAACCAAAACATTCGACCATAAATTCGGTGATGTAACCGGAGCGTCCCATCATCAGCGTTACGCCTAAACCCACAACAAACGGCGGGGTGACGATCGGCAGAATCGAGAAAATACGTCCAATAATGGCGCTGCGTTTCGCAATACGGGTGGTGTAGATGGCCAGCACCAGGCCAAAGAAGGTACAGCCGACGCCGACGGCAATCGACAGCATAATCGAGTTGAGGATCACCTGAATGATATGCGCCTGCGACAGCACATTCATAAACGCCAGCGGAGCAAATTCTCCGGCGTCGTTGGTGAACATCGGAATGAAAATAGCGATACTTGGCCAGACGATAAAAATACCGATCAGCGCGACAATCGCGGTGAGCGAGCCGATGACGAAACGGTCGCCGCCCAGCCATTCCAAACGGGTGAGCGCCAGGGTCATGATCGCGCCAAGTGCCACAAACAGCACGATGGTGGCATAGCCTAAGCCGCGCCCCTCAAGGGTGGCGCTGGCGACGATAAAGGCCATACAGAAAAACGCCCAGCCCGCGTCAAAATAATGGCGGCTGCGCTGTTCGCGTCTGGCTTCATGGAACGGGCGCACCAGCAGCAGGCTTGGCAGCAGATACCAGAGCCAACTGATATTGAACTGTGACCAGCCGTAGGCGGCGAGAATTTCTTCGCGCGTCGACTCCAGCAGACCGTAGTCCAGGCTCCAGCTCGGCAGCAGGGCAAACGCCAGCCAGCCGAGTAAAATCCAAAGAAATATCGCATCCCGTTTTTTCACGGGATGGAGTGCAAGTGTGTGTGACATAGCGGTTCCGGTATTTCAGGCCGGATATGGCATTGAGGCCGTATCCGGCAAATGAACGCAAATCTGGGGTTATTTACCCATCTTCACTTCGCTGACCCACTTATTGATCAGGGCTTTACGCACGTCGGTCGAGCCGTACTTATCCATGTCGTAATTGATAAGCTTCAGGTCGTCGAGCTTCAGCGAGTTAGGGGACGTCTCGGCGGTGGTGTTGGTCAGGATCTGATAGGATTTACCTTTCTTCCACGCCAGCTCCTGCGCGTCTTTCGACAGTACCCAGTCAACGAACAGTTTGGCGTTATCGAGGTTGCGCGCGCCTTTCAGGATGCTGACACCGCCGATTTCATAACCGGTACCTTCGCACGGTGAGACAAGTTCCAGCGGTGCGCCCTGTTCTTTTTCCAGCGAGTAGTCGTGCAAGAAACCGATGCCGATAGCCGTTTCGCCACGGGCGGCGTTACGCGCCGGGGCAATACCTGATTTGGTGTACTGGGAGACGTTGGCGTTGAGCTGTTTCAGGTAGTCAAAGGCCTGATCTTCCCCCCACAGTTGGACAAAGGTCGCCAGTGCGGTATAGGCGGTACCGGAGCTTTGCGGATCAGCAATCTGGATTTCGCCTTTGTATTCCGGTTTGGTCAGATCCTTCCAGCATTTTGGCACCGGTAGGTTTTTCTCTTTCAGACGCTGGGTATTGACGCCAAAGCCCAGAATACCGACATAAACCGCCGAGGAGAGGTTGCCTTTCACTTTTGCCGGATCGCGAAACTTCTCCATGATTTGTTCGAGGTTTGGTGATTTATACGGCTGCAGCAAGCCCATTTCACCGGCCTGAGACTGTGGATCCAGCGTACCGCCGTACCAGACATCCGCTTGCGGGTTTTTCTTCTCGGCATCCACTTTCGCCAGCGTACTGCCTGAGCCGTTGCGAATGAATGAAGTCTTCACATCATATTTTTCACCGAAGGCTTTGGTTTCGGTTTCGCACATTTCGTTGGTGGCGCTGCAATACACCACCAGACGACCCTGCGCCTGAGCTGCACTGCTGAAGGCTGCCAGCGTCAGAGCGGAGGCAATTAGGGTAGAGGTAAGCGTCAGTTTCATTGTTTTATCCTTTGACTGAGAGAAGGGGGAATGCCCGCAATGAGCAATGGCATCAGCAATAAACCCATAAAGACAGCGGCAACCGAGAGCAAACTGAACATTCCCGACCAGCCGTAGTGTTCTATGACCAGCGACAGCGGCCAACCCGCCAGCGCGGCCCCCAGATAGGCGAACAGCCCGAGAAAACCAGTAATTGAACCTGCCGCCGCTTTATGTCCGCATTCCACGGCCGCGAGGCCAATTAGCATCTGTGGGCCAAACACAAAAAAGCCCACGGTAAAGAAACACACTGCCAGTAGCGCGTAGTGGTGCACCGGCGCCAGCCACAGCGCGGCGACGGAGACCATCAGCCCCAGTGTGAACAGCAAAATCATTGGGGCACGCTGACCGCTGAACAGCAAATCCGATCCCCATCCGGCAAACAGCGCCCCCAGCAAGCCGCCGACTTCAAACAGCATTACCGTGGCATTGGCGCTGAGCAGGTTCACACCGTGGCTTTCCGTCAGCCAGATGTTGCCCCAGTCGTTCAGCGCTATGCGGATCAAATAGACCAACACATATGACACGCCGAGTAGCCAGATCATCGGATTCTTCAGCATGGTGGTGCGTAACATTTGCCACAGCCCCATCGGCGGGCTTTGCTGCTCCTGACGCAACTCCAGCGGGTCTTGCCGCCATTCCCCAACCGTGGGTAAGCCTTCTTCCCGGGGCGTGCCTTTCAGTTGCAGGGTGAGCCAGACTCCTAACGCCATGCTGATTATTCCTGGAGCCAGCATGGCTGCCTGCCAACCCCACCAGTGGGCGGCAAAGGCGCTAATCAGCGGAATGATGGCCCCACCGATGTTGATCGACATATTCCAGCAGCCCCACCAGAAGCCACGTTCGTTGCGCGAGTACCAGTGGGTCAATAGTCGGGCGCAGGGCGGCCAGCCCCAGCCCTGAAAAAATCCGTTCAGCGTCCAGACCACCAGGAGCAGCGTCAGCGATTCACCAAAGGCGAACAGCACGTTTAAAACGCCGGTGGCAAACAGGCCAATGCCCATAAACGCGCGCTGTCCGTGGCTGTCGTGCCATAGCCCGGCGGTGAATTTTGACAGGCCATAGGTCAGATAAAACAGCGATCCCAGCAGGCCGATATCGCCTTTATCCAGACCCAGATCCGTTTGCAGCGCCGGGAGGACGTAGTTAACGCTTTTGCGCGTCAGATAAAACGCGGCGTACCCAATCACCATACACATCAGCAGCCGGGGGCGTAGCGCCCGGTATTGTTGGTCTGTCTCGCGTGATGCACGTGCATGCATGGCAGCCTCCGTTTGTGCTGACTATAGGAAAGTGAAAGCAAAATGGGATGAGATAAAGTCCGCAGTGACTAAGACTTTTTCCTGGTTAACGGCTGATTTGTTGCAAATTTGTGGGCAGGTTAACAATTACCCGCGTGCCGTTGTTCGATTCGAGCGTCAGTTCGCCGCCAAGGGCGCTGACCCGCTCACGCATCCCCTGGATACCGAACCCGGGGATTTTCTCTGCGAGAATACCTACACCGTTGTCAGCGACGTGCAGAAACACGCGGTGTTCCTGCTGGCGCAGCGTAATCGACACTTCGCTGGCGTCGGCATGTTTACAGACGTTATTGAGCAACTCCTGCAGCAGGCGATACAGTGTGAAACGCACCGTTTCATTTTCTGGCGTATTTTCAAGCTGATAGTCAAACCAACAGCGAATGCCGCGTTCGGCAAAGGCAAATTCATTCACCAGATGATGCAGTGCATCTTTAAAGGCCAGTTCATCGAGCGCGGGCGGTCGCAGCTGGCGCAACAGTTGGCGGGTGGAGTGGTGAATGCGCCGGGCAAGGTCGTTGATCTGATTTGCCGCTTCAAGCGTTTGCTCGCGACCCGGCGCGCGCTTGACCAGTTGCGACTGAATTTGAATGGCGGTGATGTTCTGACCAATTTCGTCGTGTAGCTCCCGCGCCAGGCTTTTGCGCGTATTTTCCTCGGTGCGGATCAGTTGTTCGGTCAGCGCGCGTCGCGCTGCCAGTTCGGCTTCCAGACGCTGGCGATAATGGTGCAGGTTTTGCGCCAGATGCTGCTGGCGGCTGATAGCGATCCCGAGCCCTATGCCCAGCAGCGCCTGGGTGGCGAGGAAAATCTCCAGCTCCAGTAAATTGCTGAACCCGACGCCGATTTGCCGGGCGATGGTGATCATCATACTGCCGAGCAGTCCGGACAACACGCCGCCCTGCCAGCCAAATTTCCACGCCATCACCACGTTTGGTAAGAACACCACGATTAGCAGCAGGCGCTCGATCTCTGGTGACAGCACCATCTGGGTACCTATGCCGATAATGAAAAACAGACTGCACCAGATGATAAGCGAGGTACGCAGGGGAGGATTGGTGGTATCCAGTCCGAGCAAATGATAGCGGTGCTGCTGGCGCAGAAATTCATAGATCAGATAGACAAACGGCGTCAGCAGCACGCCGCCGGTAAACGACGCCAGGCCAATTAACGTTGCCGGGCTTTGGATAAACGGTGAAAGCAGGAGGGTATTGAGCAATGACGTGATCGTCACCGCGGCCAGCAGCAACGTTAAGCGCTGCCAGTAAAGGGGGAAGCGGTGCCAGTATGACTGGCCGATACTCGCCGGGATCAGGCTAATCAACGGCGCAGCCAGCAGGATATAGCCATTCACTAATTGCTCGCTGTGCAGCCAGAACAGCATCAGCACCGGCGGCAGTACCAGCGCGGGCCAGTAACGGCGAGAAAGCAGGATTAGCAGGGCGAGATAGACGCCGTGCGGCAGGAATAGCGCTGCCTGCTGGCCGTTGTGGGTCAGGTAAAACCCCAGCGTCCACAGCATCAGCCAGCCCGATCCCCAGGCCAGCAGAATAAACAGAGAAATAACCCCATGACGAAGGCTGCGTGACATTAATGCCCCGTCAGCAACTGGTGGTCGAGTGCAAAATGCACCAGATCGATGGTGCTGTGGCATTGCAGTTTGCCCAGCACGTTCGCACGATGAACGTGCACCGTTTTATGGCTGAGGTCGAGCTTGAAGGCGATCTCTTTTACGCTGTCGCCTTTGACCAGCAGATCAAACACTTCACGCTCGCGCGGGGTCAATACCTCCAGTACCTGCGCGGGCTGTTCGCCGCCGCGTAGCGCCCGCAGCGCGTCGGCGCACAGGTAATGCCCGCCCATACCAACCGAACGTACCGCCTGCACCAGTTCCTCTGGCCCGCAGCGTTTGGTCAGATAACCGCTGGCACCGGCATCCAGTGCGCTTTGCACAAACGTGGGTGAGTCATAGATGCTGAGAATAATGGCGCGAAAACCGGGCTTCTGCGCCCGCAGTCGTTTTAACAGGCTCAGGCCATTTTCATCCGGCATGGCGATATCCATCACCGCAACGTTGACGTCATCATGCAGTAATGCAGGCCACGCCTGTGCCGCGCTGCTGTACTGGCCAGCAACGTTGAGATCGTCTTCGAGACTGAGTAATTGCGCAAAGCCGGAACGCACCACCACATGGTCATCCACCAGCACAACATGAATCATGATCTTGCTCTCTTGCCTGACAATGGCATCTATGATGCCTGCCAGCGCCGCGCTGGCAATCCCCGTGGCGCGGATATGTAACGAATGTAACAAAATCGCAATAATTTGCCGGCCTGCAATCAAATGCATTTCCGGGCTAAGCATTGCCGCTTTTTTTCTAAAAACAGATCGCTATTAGCCAGAATTTTTAATTCCTTTATCAAATTGTGCCGCAACGAAATACTGCCCCCATAACAAGACAGGGGAGCAGACAATCATGGCTATTTCATCGCGTAACGCACTACTTGCCGCACTGGCATTCATCGCATTTCAGGCACAGGCGGTGAACGTCACCGTTGCTTATCAGACCTCCGCTGAACCCGCCAAAGTGGCTCAGGCGGATAACACCTTTGCTAAAGAGAGCGGGGCTACCGTTGACTGGCGCAAATTCGACAGCGGTGCGAGCATCGTCCGTGCGCTGGCATCCGGTGATGTGCAGATCGGTAATCTTGGCTCCAGCCCGCTGGCGGTCGCTGCCAGCCAGCAGGTGCCTATTGAGGTTTTCCTGCTGGCGTCAAAACTCGGCAATTCTGAAGCGCTGGTGGTGAAGAAAAACATCAGTAAACCGCAAGATTTGATTGGTAAGCGCATTGCCGTGCCGTTTATTTCTACTACCCATTACAGCCTGCTGGCGGCGTTGAAACACTGGGGTATCAAAGCAGGGCAGGTGGAGATTGTGAACCTGCAGCCACCCGCGATTATTGCCGCCTGGCAGCGCGGAGATATTGATGGTGCTTATGTCTGGGCGCCTGCGGTAAACGCGCTGGAAAAAGATGGCAAGGTATTAACCGACTCATCGCAGGTTGGCGAGTGGGGCGCACCGACGCTGGACGTGTGGGTGGTGCGCAAAGATTTTGCCGAGAAGCATCCTGAGGTGGTGAAAGCCTTTGCCAAAAGCGCCATCGACGCCCAGCAGCCTTATATCGCTAATCCCGATGAATGGCTGAAACAGCCGGAGAATATCAGCAAACTGTCGCGTTTGAGTGGCGTACCGGAGGCGGATGTGCCGGGCCTGGTGAAAGGTAACACCTATTTGACGGCACAACAGCAAACCGCTGAGCTAACCGGCCCGGTGAATAAAGCGATTATCGACACCGCGCAGTTCCTCAAAGAGCAGGGCAAAGTCCCCGCCGTCGCGACGGATTACAGCCAGTATGTGACCGATCGCTTCGTGCAATAAATAAGGAGGCACTGATGCTGCAAATCTCTCATCTTGCCGCCAGCTACGGTGGAAAACCGGTGCTGGAAGATATCAACCTGACGCTCGATAGCGGCGAACTGCTGGTGGTACTCGGACCTTCTGGTTGCGGAAAAACCACGCTGTTAAATCTGATTGCCGGGTTTGTGCCGTATCAGCATGGCAGCATTATGCTGGCGGGCAACAAGGTTGAAGGTCCAGGCGCAGAGCGCGGGGTTGTGTTCCAGAACGAAGGCCTGCTGCCCTGGCGCAACGTGCAGGACAACGTGGCCTTCGGGCTGCAACTGGCGGGGATGGAGAAGCCCCAACGTCAACGAATCGCGCGGGAGATGTTGCAGAAAGTTGGGCTGGAGGATGCGGGAAAACGTTTTATCTGGCAGCTCTCTGGTGGTCAGCGTCAGCGCGTCGGTATTGCGCGGGCGTTGGCTGCCAACCCGCAGCTGTTGTTGCTGGATGAACCCTTTGGCGCGCTCGACGCCTTTACCCGCGAGCAGATGCAAACCCTGCTGCTGAAGTTGTGGCATGAGACTGGCAAACAGGTGCTGTTGATTACCCACGATATTGAAGAAGCCGTTTTTATGGCAACGGAGCTGGTATTGCTGTCGCCAGGCCCTGGCCGGGTACTGGAGCGTCTGCCGCTGAATTTCGCTCGTCGCTTTGTGGCCGGAGAGCCGAGCCGCAGCATTAAGTCCGACCCGCAGTTTATCGCCATGCGCGAGTATGTGTTAGGTCGTGTCTTTGAACAACGGGAGGCATTCTCATGAGCGTGGTGATTAATGATAAACCCCGTCGCCAGCGCGCGCTGAACTGGCGCTGGCCGTTCTCGCGGCAGATTACCTTAAGCTTCGGTACGCTGGTCGTCATTCTGGCTGTGTGGTGGACGGTGGCGGCGCTGCAGTTAATCAGTCCGCTGTTTTTACCCCCGCCGGGCCAGGTTTTGCAAAAACTGATGGTTATTGCCGGGCCGCAGGGGTTTATGGATGCCACGCTGTGGCAGCATCTGGCGGCGAGCCTGACGCGTATTGTTATCGCGCTGCTGGCGGCGGTACTGCTCGGCGTTCCGGTTGGGATCGCTATGGGGCTGAGTCCGACGATGCGCGGCATTCTCGATCCGATCATTGAACTGTATCGTCCGGTTCCGCCATTGGCCTATTTGCCGCTGATGGTGATCTGGTTTGGCATTGGTGAGACCTCCAAGATCCTGCTGATCTATCTGGCGATATTCGCCCCTGTAGCGATGTCGGCGCTGGCGGGGGTTAAAAGCGCGCAGCAGGTGAGAGTGCGTGCCGCACAGTCGCTGGGAGCCAGCCGTACGCAGGTGCTGTGGTTTGTTATTTTGCCGGGGGCATTGCCGGAGATACTCACAGGGTTGCGTATCGGACTTGGCGTGGGCTGGTCGACGTTGGTGGCAGCAGAGCTGATTGCCGCCACGCGAGGTTTAGGATTTATGGTGCAGTCAGCCGGTGAGTTTCTGGCAACGGATGTGGTGCTGGCGGGGATCGCGGTGATTGCCGTTATCGCGTTTATTTTAGAACTGGGTCTGCGCGCGCTTCAGCGCCGCCTGACGCCCTGGCATGGAGAAGTACAATGAGTGAACGTCTGAGCATTACCCCGCTGGGGCCGAACATTGGCGCACAAATCACCGGTGCGGATTTGACGCGCCCGCTGAGCGATAATCAGTTTGAACAGCTTTATCACGCCGTACTGCGTCATCAGGTGGTGTTTCTGCGTGAGCAGGTGATTACGCCGCAACAACAGCGGGCGCTGGCGCTGCGTTTTGGCGATCTGCATATTCACCCTGTCTATCCGCATGCCGAAGGGGTTGAAGAGATTATCGTGCTGGATACTCATAACGATAATCCGCCGGATAACGACAACTGGCACACCGATGTGACCTTTATCGACACGCCGCCAGCGGGCGCGATTCTGGCGGCAAAAGAGCTGCCATCGACAGGGGGAGACACCCTGTGGACCAGCGGGATTGCCGCTTATGACGCATTATCTGAGCCGTTTCGCCAGTTGCTGAGCGGCCTGCGGGCAGAGCATGATTTTCGTAAATCCTTCCAGGAATATAAATACCGCCAGACGCCAGAGGAGCATCAGCGCTGGCTGGAGGCGGTGGCAAAGCATCCGCCCCTGCTGCATCCGGTGGTGCGCACGCATCCAGTGAGCGGGAAGCAGGCGCTGTTCGTGAATGAAGGATTTACCACGCGAATTGTCGATGTGACGGAAAAAGAGAGCGAGGCGTTACTGCGCTTTTTGTTCGCGCATATCACTAAACCGGAGTTCCAGGTGCGCTGGCGTTGGCAGCCCAACGATGTGGCGATTTGGGATAATCGCGTGACGCAGCATTATGCGAATGCGGATTATCTGCCCCTGCGGCGCATTATGCACCGGGCGACAATTTTGGGAGACAAGCCGTTTTTTCGGGCGGGGTGATTATCGGAGACGCTTCATTTACCGGGCCTACGACCTGTAGGTCCGGTAAAGCGAAGCCGTCATTAGGCAACAAAGTGATTAGCGCAGGATTTTTTTCTCAGCCAGATCCAGTGCGAAGTAGCTGAAGATCAGATCCGCGCCAGCGCGTTTGATCGAGCCTAAGCTTTCCAGCACCACTTTCTCTTCATCTATTGCACCCCCAAGGGCTGCAAACTTGATCATCGCGTATTCACCGCTGACCTGATAAGCGCCAATCGGCAGCTCGGTGCGCTCGCGGATATCGCGCAGAATATCGAGGTATGCGCCAGCCGGTTTGACCATCAGGCAGTCTGCGCCCTGGGCTTCATCCAGCAGCGATTCGCGGATCGCTTCCCGACGGTTCATCGGGTTCATCTGATAGGTTTTACGATCGCCCTTCAGCGCAGTACCTGCGGCTTCACGGAATGGGCCATAGAAAGAAGAGGCAAATTTGGTGGAGTAGGACATGATCGCGGTATCGGTAAAGCCCGCGGCATCCAGCGCCTGGCGAATCGCCTGTACCTGGCCGTCCATTGCGGCGGAAGGGGCGATGAAATCTGCGCCCGCAGCGGCGGCAACGACCGCCTGTTTGCCGAGATTGGCAAGGGTTAAATCGTTATCAACGCCGTGCTCGCATAATACGCCGCAGTGACCGTGCGAGGTGTATTCACAGAAGCAGGTGTCGGACATGACGATCATCTCCGGTACGGTCTGCTTACAGATACGCGACATGCGCGCCACCAGACCGTCTTCTTTCCAGGCGTCGCTGCCGGTGTCATCGGTGTGATGAGAAATGCCGAATGTCATGACCGAGCGGATGCCTGCATTAGCAATGCGTTCAATTTCGCGCGCCAGATGATTCTCTGGAATGCGCATCACGCCGGGCATGGCCTCGATAGCTTTGTAATCGTCGAGTTCTTCTTCAACAAAGATCGGCAACACCAGGTCATTTAAGCTGAGTGTTGTCTCTTCAAACATAGCGCGCAGCGCAGGTGATTTGCGCAGGCGGCGAGGGCGTTGGATTAGGTCTGTCATGGTATGCCTGATGTTTGTGGAATCGAAGGCCGTAGTATACCCGAACCTGAGGGTGGGTGGTTTACGAAAGTTGGCGTTATATCTGGATTTTCCATCGTGGAAGGCTGAATCATTAGAGCAATTTATTCACATTTATGGCAAGTTATTTATATTCATTATTTTGCTTGTTTCTGTTTTTATTATTTTAAATATCGATGTGTTTATTTGTGTAGGGCTGGTGATAATTTCTCTTTATTTATTGTTTATTTGTTTGGGTGTGTGGTGAGTTATTTATTAATTATATGTTTCAGAGGTGTGTTGTGCGGTATTTCATTGAAAGAATAAGTATTTTTGTTTTTTTGTGTCAGAGGCGGGAGTATTCGTAGTGTTGTCCGGTTTCGGACGACTAGCAAAGAATAATTGAACCTTTCCTTTGTGAAACCGCATAATCGTCCCCGCGAAACATAAAATGTTTTCTTTGCATTGATAATTGATGGATCAACTATATTACGTCCCTGAGGAGGGATGACAAATGCACACTTGGAAAAAGAAACTTGTAGTCTCACAATTAGCATTAGCCTGTACTTTGGCAATCACTTCTCAGGCGAATGCTTCTACTGATATTTCTGGAACTACGTACACAACGTTCACCCATTATAATGACGCATCACATGTTGATGACGTTTACTTCGATGGCTATGTCGGTTGGAACAATTACGGCACTGATAGCATTTATAACGGTGATATTTATCCGGTAATCAATAACGCTACTGTCAACGGCGTTATTTCTACTTATTATCTGGATGATGGACTGTCAACTAACGGCAATTATAACAGCCTGACGATTAAAAACAGTACCATTCACGGAATGGTGACATCCGAATGTATGACCACGGATTGTACTAACCGAACGGGTACCGACTATTACTACGACCGTCTGGCGATGAATGTCATCAACTCCACTATCGATGACAACTACGAACATTATACCTACAACGGTACCTATAATGACGTGGCTGATACGCACGTTGTCGACGTTTATAACCTGGGTACGGCTATCACTCTGGATCAAGAAGTTGATCTGTCTATCTCCAACAACTCTCACGTCGCGGGTATTACCCTGACTCAGGGTTATGAGTGGGAAGATATTGACGATAATACCGTCATCACCGGCGTAAACAGCGGCGAAGTGTTTAACAACACTATCGCTGTTACCGACTCTACCCTGACCTCAGGTTCCTGGTCTGATGAAGGAAGATCCGGCTGGTTTGGTAACACCAGCAATGCGAGCGACTACAACGGTAACGGTTGGAACGCGAATGATATCGCATTGGCGGTTATTGCTAATCCCAATGCAGATAACGCGATGCAGACCACCGCCACGTTTGATAACGCTACGCTGATGGGCGATGTGCTGTTCTCCAGCAACTTTGATGAGAACTTCTTCCCGAACGGTGCTGATACTTACCGCGATACTGATGCCGATCTGGATACCAACGGCTGGGATGGTACTGACCGTCTGGATCTGACCCTGAACCACGGCAGCAAGTGGGTTGGTGCGGCAATGTCCGTCCATCAGGTTGACGTTGATGGTGATGGTGTTTACGAAAGCTATGCTGAGGGCACTGAAGCCACCGCTACGCTGATTGATATCGCTGCCAACAGCCTGTGGCCTTCTTCAACCTACGGTATCGATAGCGACACATCCTCCTATGACGAAAATGGTCATGTGGTTGGCAATACCGTTTATCAGAGCGGTCTGTTCAACGTGACGCTGAACGGCGCTTCCCAGTGGGATACCACCAAAACTTCTCTGATTGACACTTTGAGCATCAACAGCGGTTCCGTTGTCAACGTGGGTGATTCTGCGCTGGTTTCTGACTCCATCACTCTGACCGGTGCTTCCGCACTGAACATCAATGAAGATGGTCGTGTTGCGACTAATACGCTGTCTATTGACAACAGTACCGTAACGATTGCTGATGATGTCTCTGCTGGCTGGAATGTGCTTAATGCCGCGCTGTATGCCAATACCATTAACGTCACCAACAACGGCGTTCTGGATGTGGGCAACAGCACCGGGAACGCGCTGCAGGTTGATACCCTGAATCTGACCAGCTACACCGACGCTTACAACCATGTTAATGCGGGTGTTTTCGACATCAACAGCGCTAACTATGTGTTGAATGCTGACCTGACCAACGATCGTACCAACGATACGCGCCAGGCTAACTACGGTTATGGCGTGATCGCGATGAACTCTGATGGTCATCTGACTATCAACGGTAACGGCGATTCTGACACCTCAGGCGATCAGTCTGAAGTTGATAACTACGGTGATCACGTAGCAGCGGCAACCGGTAACTATAAAGTTCGCATCGATAACGCCACTGGCGCAGGTTCTGTTGCTGATTACAACGGTAACGAGCTGATCTACGTTAACGACACGAACAGCACCGCAACTTTCTCTGCAGCCAACAAAGCAGACCTGGGTGCTTACACCTATCAGGCTCAGCAGCAGGGTAACACCGTTGTTCTGCAGCAGATGGAGCTGACCGACTACGCGAACATGGCGCTGAGCATTCCGTCTGCCAATACGAATATCTGGAACCTGGAACAAGACACCGTTGGTACTCGTCTGACTAACGCGCGTCATGGTCTGGTAGATAACGGTGGTGCATGGGTGAGCTACTTCGGCGGCAGCTTCGATGCGGATAACGGCAACATTAACTATGATCAGGATGTTAACGGCATCATGGTCGGTGTTGATTCCAAAATCGATGGTAACAACGCTAAGTGGATTGTCGGTGCTGCGGCAGGCTTTGCGAAAGGTGACATGAGTGATCGTACCGGCCAGGTAGATCAGGATAGCCAGACTGCCTATATCTACTCTTCTGCTCGTTTTGCGAACAACATCTTTGTTGACAGTAACTTAAGCTACTCCCACTTCAACAACGATCTGTCTGCCAGCATGAGCAACGGTCAGTATGTTGATGGCAGCACCTCTTCTGATGCCTGGGGCTTTGGCTTGAAACTGGGTTATGACCTGAAGCTGGGTGATGCAGGTTACGTAACCCCTTACGGTAGCGTATCCGGTCTGTTCCAGTCTGGTGATGACTATAAGCTGAGCAACGACATGAAAGTTGACGGTCAGTCTTATGACAGCATGCGTTATGAACTTGGTGTAGATGCGGGTTATACCTTCGCCTACAGCGATGACCAGGCGCTGACCCCGTACTTCAAACTGGCCTACGTTTACGACGACTCTAACAACGATTCTGATGTAAACGGTGATTCTATCGACAACGGCGTAGAAGGTTCTGCGGTACGCGTTGGGCTGGGTACTCAGTTCAGCTTCACCAAGAACTTCAGCGCGTACACTGATGCTAATTACCTCGGTGGTGGTGATGTCGATCAAGACTGGTCTGCAAACGTTGGTGTTAAATATACCTGGTAACAACTTTCTCGCAGAGAAATAAAAGGTAATTTAATTTAGAATAATGCCCGTCACGGATTTGACGGGCATTTATTGCAAGGAATGCGCACATGCTATCTTCAAATAAACCTCTTCTTGAGTTTGGTAAGCTTGATAAATGTTTGGCGAAATATGGTAAACACTTTGAGTGTGGGAACGAAAAAGAAATAATTTATTCCGGTGATATAAATAGTGATGATACTTTCGTTATTTTAAGTGGTGTTGTTTCCTTGCGTAGAGGGGAAAGCGTGCTGGTCGGGATTGCACAGGCGCCTTTTATTATGGGCCTTTCTGATGGCGTGATGAAAACAGATGTACAATACAAATTAATAACCGAAAGTAATTGTACGGGATACCACCTGCCTGCTTCGCAAACGATAAATATAATTGAACAATGCCAGCTTTGGCGTGAAGCCTTTTGCTGGTTGGCATGGCAAAACTCCATGTTTGAGTTGCGCGATCTGCAGCTGATCGGCAATAACTCCTACGATCAGATCCGTGCGACGCTGATATCCATGACGAAATGGGACGACGTACTGCGTTCGCGTATCGGCGTCATGAACTATATTCACCAACGCACGCGAATTTCACGCTCAGTTGTCGCTGAGGTTCTCGCGGCATTGCGTAAAGGTGGTTATATTGAAATGAATAAAGGCAAACTGGTGAGCATTAACCGTTTGCCTTTTGAGTATTAAGTCAGGATGCAGGAATAACCTGCGGTTTGTTCCCGCTCAGCTCTGCAACCAGATCGTTGATACCGTCGCTCATATTGGTAAAGCGGGTTAGCGGAGAGCGGGTCACCACGATAAATGCCCCGACGTTTTGCTGCGGGATCATCGCCATATAGGTAATGAAGCCGCCGCCACCACCGGTTTTTTGAATAATTCCCGGTCGCCCATTCTTCGGCGCCATATAGACCCAGCCCAAACCCAGCGCATCGGCTCTACCTGGAACATCCATCCCTATCACTTTGGTTAACTGCGTACGCTGATAAATCAGCGTCTGCATACGGTCGGCCTGCTGGCTACGATGGTAAAAATCAGATGAGAGATACTGCTGCATCCAGCGCATCATATCGCCGGGCGTTGAATAAACACCGCCGCTGCCCATCGCCGCCAGGGTATTGTTGCAAGGACTGGCGCCTTTTTCCGCGACCATCAGGCGTCTGCATTGATCGGGGGATGGGGTAAAAGTGGTGTCTTTCATCCCCAGCGGACGGGTAATTTTTTCTTCAAACAGCTGTGGATAAGGCTTACCGGATGCGGTTCCCAGCGCATCGGCCAGCAGGTCAAACGCCAGGTTGGAATAAGAAGCCTGCGAGCCCGGTGCGACTTTAAGAGTGGCGGTTGAGAGATAGCTCCAGCGCTGTTCACGGGTTGGCCAGACAAACACCGGGCGCTTCGCCGCGCCGCCAGGCTGTTCGCGCGGCAGCGCGCTGGTATGCGTCGCCAAATTCACCAGCGTAATCGGCGTGCCCTGATAAGTTGGCACGCGCGCGCCAGGCGGCGCATATTTGCTCAATGGATCGTTGAGTTTAACCGTACCCTGATCGAGTAATTTCACCAGCATTTCGCTGGTCATTAATTTAGTAATAGAGGCAATTCGAATAACGGAATCCAGCTGCGGATGAACGTTATTGCCAGGGCGTGTTTCGCCGAAGCTGCGAAATACGCGCTGGTTACCATCAATCACCACGAGCGCCATCCCCGTAGCACCGCTGCCGTAAAATATATGGTCGGCATAACGATCGACGATATCAGAGGCGAAGACCGGATCGGTTATAGGCTGTGCCGCCTGGACAGATGTCAATGACGCCGCACACAGCGCGGCAGAAAAAAGCAGACTACGTTTCAACGGTGGTGTCCATGAGTTAGAGAAAGTGAAAAAGGATGTCGTGCGTATGCGTATTTATACTACTCATCGGCGTATTGCAAAGCGCTTATCAGCCAATGATAGTGTGAAAAACGTAACGATGAGTAAACGCGAGCGTTTCCCGGATTACGGATGTTCGCTTTTGTGATCTCACGCTGTGATAATCTGCACGTTGCTGGAACGTTGTCGAGTGTGAAAATCACAGAAACAATTCTTCATACCCGGGTGCGAACTAAGTGCCGCGGTTTTGGTCACACTTGTCGGTTTCAGCTTGTGTTTTTGGGCGTAAGCCGTCTGGCCGCCGCACTCCACGGTGGCAAATACACAGCAGTCGTCATAACGATAAGAAGTTAGCAGGAGAGCACTATGTTTAAGTCTTTTTTCCCAAAGCCGGGGCCGTTCTTTATTTCGGCATTTATTTGGGCACTGGTCGCCGTTGTATTCTGGCAAGGAGGTGGGGGAGCCTGGGTTGCGCATATTACCGGCGCGTCGGGAGACGTACCGATTAGCGCGGCCCGATTCTGGTCACTGGATTACCTGATTTTTTATGCGTATTACATCCTTTGTGTTGGTGTGTTCGCGCTGTTCTGGTTTATCTACAGTCCGCACCGCTGGCAGTACTGGTCCATACTGGGCACGTCGCTGATTATTTTCGTGACCTGGTTTCTGGTTGAAGTTGGCGTCGCCGTCAACGCCTGGTATGCGCCATTCTATGATCTGATTCAATCCGCGTTGAGTGCGCCGCATAAGGTGAAGATTGAGCAGTTCTATCATGAAGTAGGCATCTTTCTTGGCATTGCGCTGATTGCCGTGGTCATTGGGGTGATGAACAACTTCTTCGTCAGCCACTATGTATTCCGCTGGCGTACCGCAATGAACGAACACTATATGGCGCACTGGCAGCATCTGCGTCATATCGAAGGCGCGGCGCAGCGTGTGCAGGAAGATACCATGCGTTTTGCCTCCACGCTTGAAGATATGGGGGTCAGCTTTATCAATGCGATTATGACGCTGATTGCCTTCTTACCTGTCCTGGTCACACTCTCAGCCCATGTGCCGGACCTGCCAATTGTTGGACATGTTCCTTATGGCCTGGTGATTGCCGCGATTGTCTGGTCGTTGATGGGAACCGGCTTGCTGGCGGTAGTCGGCATCAAACTTCCGGGGCTGGAGTTTAAAAACCAGCGCGTGGAAGCGGCCTACCGTAAAGAACTGGTTTACGGTGAAGATGACGCTAATCGTGCGACCCCGCCGACGGTGCGTGAACTGTTCCATGCGGTGCGCCAGAACTACTTCCGCCTCTATTTTCACTATATGTACTTCAATATCGCCCGTATTCTATACCTGCAGGTTGATAACGTTTTCGGCTTGTTCCTGCTGTTTCCGTCGATTGTTGCCGGTACGATTACGCTCGGCCTGATGACGCAAATCACCAACGTGTTTGGCCAGGTGCGCGGCTCGTTCCAGTATTTGATTAACTCCTGGACAACGTTAGTCGAACTGATGTCTATTTATAAGCGTCTGCGCAGCTTTGAACGTGAGCTTGATGGCCAGGATATTCAGGAAGTTACCCATACGCTTAGTTAATAAAAAAGGAGATGTTATGTCGACGGTTTCCCGTCTTTACCCCTTGTCCGGTCTGGCCGCTCTGGTGCTGGTGGGATGTAGTAGCCAACCCGCGCAGCCGCTAAAAAAAGGGGAGAAAGCCGTCGATGTGGCGAGCGTGGTGCGCCAGAAAATGCCCGCCAGCGTGAAAGACCGGGACGCATGGGCGCAGGATTTAGCGAAGACGTTTGAAAGCCAGAAGCTGGCGCCGACGGTTGAAAATATCTGTTCGGTGCTGGCGGTCGCGCAACAGGAGTCAAACTATCAGGCGGATCCGGCCGTTCCAAACTTAAGTAAAATCGCCTGGAAAGAGATCGACCGGCGCGCCGAGCGTATGCATATCCCGCAGTTTGTGGTGCATACCGCACTGAAGATTAACTCGCCAACGGGCAAAAGCTACAGCGAGCGTCTGGATACGGTGAAAACGGAAAAACAGCTTAGCGCCATTTTTGATGATTTTATCAATATGGTACCGATGGGGCAGACGCTGTTTGGTTCGCTTAATCCGGTACATACCGGTGGGCCAATGCAGGTCAGTATCGCGTTTGCCGAGCAGCACGCCGACGGGTATCCGTGGAAAATGGCCGGAACAGTTCGTCAGGAAGTGTTCAGCCGCCGCGGTGGGCTGTGGTTCGGTACGTATCATCTGCTTAACTACCCGGCGAATTACAGCGCGCCAATCTTCCGTTTCGCCGATTTCAATGCGGGATGGTATGCCAGCCGCAATGCAGCTTTCCAGAATGCGGTCAGTAAAGCCAGCGGAGTGAAGCTGGTGATGGATGGTGACTTGATTCTCTACGGCAGCAGCGAGCCGGGCAAAACCGAGCTGGCGGTACGTAAACTGGCCGGGAAGCTGGGGATGAGCGAGAGTGAGATCCACCGTCAACTGCAAAAAGGTGACAGTCTGGCTTTTGAAGATACCGCGCTGTACGAGAAGGTCTATAAGCTGGCGGAAGCGAAGACTGGGAAAGCGCTACCCCGTGAAATGCTGCCAGGCATTCAGCTGGAAAGCCCGAAGATTACACGTAATCTGACCACCGCGTGGTTTGCGAAACGCGTGGACGATCGTCGGGCGAAATGTATGGGTCAGTCATCGTTATGATGACGGCGGCGCCAGCGCACGAATGCCGCGATGGCGCCAAGAATCAGACTTCCGGCAAGGAAAGGGACCAGCCCAAAAAGGGTACCGACGCCTAAGCCAATTTCAACTCGTGGGCGTCCTGTCTCTTGCATTTGCAACTGCATCAGCTGTTCATAGATGCCGGGAGCGTGGGCCAACAGATTTAAAACCTGCGCGCCTGCCCAAAAGCAAAACAGCACAAATACGGCATACGCAATGTTGCCGGGCAGGGAGGAGGTATCCCGATGCTTGCCCTTAAACAGGGATTTTGAGAGCGTAAAATCAGCCATAAAGACCTCCGGAAATAACCTGCTTTTTTTGACGTGATGCCTGGAACTGACAGTGAGTCTGACAGGTGATCGGCAATGTCAATATCAGAATGATGGTAATTTCAGGTAGAGATTATTCCTGGATCTCGGTTTTTTGCTGGTTGTCACAATTACGTAACCTTAAGTGAAATCAAGTTACATTTCAGAAATTCCGCACAGGCCACAGACGTCTATGAGGAAATGTGCGAGGATGCGCTTTCACGTTGTATTTCCACCGGAGCCGTTATGAACCTGCCTGTTAAAATCCGCCGAGACTGGCACTACTATGCCTTCGCTATTGGGCTCATCTTTATTCTGAACGGTGTGGTCGGCTTACTGGGTTTTGAAGCGCAGGGATGGCAGACCTATGCGGTGGGGTTGGTGACGTGGGTGATTAGCTTTTGGCTGGCCGGATTAATTATCCGTCGCCGCGTGGAAGATGAAGAAGAAGCAAAGGATGCCCAATAGCTATCGATCAGGCATCCAGGCGGGTTTACATACTGGTTTTCAACGCGCTATCCGCCGCATGACGTTCCAGTGCCAGTTCGATCAGGCGAGTGATCAAATCGGTATAGCCTAAGCCGCTCGCCTGCCACAATTTTGGATACATGCTGATGTTGGTAAAGCCCGGCAGCGTGTTGATCTCATTGATCACAACATCGTTCTCTGCGGTTAAGAAAACGTCCACGCGCGCCATACCGGCGCAGCCCAGCGCCTGATAAGCCTGAATAGCAATGTCGCGGATCTTATCGTTAACTTCCGGTGCGATCGCTGCCGGAACAACCACTTTGGCACCGTTATCGTCAATGTATTTGGTGTCGTAAGCGTAAAAATCACTGTTCAGCACGATCTCGCCACAGGTACTGGCCTGCGGTTGATCGTTGCCCAGCACCGCGCATTCGATCTCGCGGCCCTTGATCCCTTGCTCCACCACGACTTTATGGTCGAATTCAAATGCCAGCGCGACGGCCTGATCGTATTGCGCTTCGCTGGTCACTTTACTGACGCCAACGGACGAGCCCTGGTTGGCTGGTTTCACAAACAGCGGCAGGCCAAGGCGGGATTCCACCTCGGCAAAGCTGATGCGGTTGCGATTAGCGCGAGTGAGCGTAATAAATGGCGCGATGTTTAATCCGGCATCGCGCAGTAGACGTTTGGTCACGTCTTTATCCATACAGGCCGCAGAACCCAGGACATCAGAACCGACGAACGGCAGATTCGCCACGCGCAGCATACCCTGCAGAGAGCCATCTTCACCCAACGTGCCGTGTACGATCGGGAAAATAACATCGACCGTTGGCAGTGGCTGACCGTTTTGCGCATCGATCAACTGGTGCTCTTGTTTACCCGGGACCTGAGCCAGGCTGGTCGCGGAAGGACGCAGCGCAATATGCGCTGGATCATCTGAATTGAGCAGATAGTTACTGGCATCGCTAATGTGCCATTGCCCTTGCTTATCAATACCTAACAGCACAACGTCAAAGCGAGTCTTGTCGATGGCATCGACAATATTTTTTGCCGATTGCAATGACACTTCATGTTCCGCTGATTTACCACCAAATACGATTCCTACCCGCAACTTTGCCATCTTAAAAACCCATTCCATGAATGCAAAGCACATACATTACCACGACAAAACGCAGGTTTCCTCGGCTTCTGGCAGATTGTTTTGATGGGCAACAGAGGAACAGATAAGCGCAAACGCGCAGAACGGACGCGGAGCATAAACCCCTGCTGATATTGTGGGGTTGATGTGAGGTATATCACAAATATGATGAGCGGGAAGATAAAATCCTAAACTGTGATATATCGCACCTGTGGACCCTTATTTGGCTAAGTAATTTGTTAAGCTACTCACAGTTTTTAGCTACTTATCGTTATGAGTCCCTATGGAATCCTGGAGAGTCAACCTCATTTCCGTATGGTTCGGTTGCTTTTTCACCGGCCTGGCAATCAGCCAAATCCTGCCTTTTTTACCGCTCTATATCTCCCAACTGGGGGTAAGCTCCCATGAAGCACTCTCAATGTGGTCCGGCTTAACGTTTAGCGTCACCTTCCTGATTTCAGCCATCGTCTCTCCGATGTGGGGGAGTTTAGCCGACCGTAAAGGACGCAAGCTGATGCTGCTGCGGGCCTCTTTGGGCATGGCGATTGCGATTTTACTGCAGGCCTTTGCCACTAACGTCTGGCAGCTTTTTCTGCTGCGTGGGATCATGGGGTTAACGTCTGGCTATATTCCCAATGCGATGGCGCTGGTTGCCTCACAGGTTCCGCGCGAACGCAGCGGGTGGGCGCTGAGTACGCTCTCGACGGCGCAAATTAGCGGCGTTATTGGCGGACCGCTGATGGGGGGCTTTATTGCCGACCACGTTGGCTTACCGGCGGTATTCTGTATTACCGCGGCTTTGCTGGTAGTGAGTTTTCTGGTCACGCTGTTCTTTATCAAAGAAGGTGTGCGCCCGACAATCAAAAAAAGCGAACGCCTGAGCGGGAAGGCCGTCTTTGCCTCGCTGCCTTATCCGACGCTGGTGATCAGCCTGTTTTTTACTACGATGGTGATCCAGTTGTGTAACGGCTCAATTGGGCCGATTCTGGCGCTGTTTATTAAATCAATGGTCCCAGACAGTTCTAATATTGCCTTTCTCAGCGGGCTGATTGCTTCGGTTCCGGGCATCTCGGCGCTGATTTCTGCGCCCCGGCTAGGTAAATTAGGCGATCGTATTGGGACCGAGCGGATTTTAATGGCAACGTTAATCTTCGCCGTCGTGTTGTTTTTCGCCATGTCATGGGTCACTACGCCGTTGCAGTTGGGGATCTTACGTTTTCTGCTCGGCTTTGCCGACGGCGCGATGTTGCCCGCGGTGCAGACGCTGCTGGTAAAATACTCCAGCGACCAGATAACCGGGCGCATTTTTGGTTATAACCAGTCATTTATGTACCTCGGCAACGTAGCCGGGCCATTAATGGGGGCAACAGTTTCGGCAATGGCGGGCTTTCGCTGGGTGTTTATTGCCACGGCGAGCATTGTGCTTATCAACATCTGGCAACTGGCTATCGCGTTGCGACGTCGGCGCTGCGCACGCTGAGTACCTGATTAACAACGCTGCCAGTCAGCGTTGTTAATCCATCATTATGCATTTATATATCCAGGTGATTATTAATCCCCTTACCCTTTTATATGGAATAATTCTGCGCTAAGACTCCTTCTCCCTTATTTTGTGTTGTGATTGTTTTCGCAAAACGTTTTATTTCTTATGAAAATACAACTTTCATCCACTAGGCAGTTGTGAGTCTTAATGATAACGTGGCCTATATTTGGTTAAGGGAATACGTAAATGAAAAATCTCGTCACTGAGTTGTTACTTAAGCTCGCCCAAAAAGAAGAAGAGTCGCAAGAACTGACGGCGCAGGTTGAAACGCTGGAGCAGGTAATCATCGAAATGCTGCGCAATATGACGTGTAACGATCGGCAAATATTTATTCGCCAAATTGAGGGGGCTTTGGCTGGAGAAGGCCGTATGCCTGCGTTTCTGACCAACGTTCATAACGCTGGCGAGAGTGTGCCAAAAGCGTTTTGAGTAATCCGTGGTGCGTCATCCACAAATTATCATAAAAGTGTCACATCAAATACTTATAGTCGCTTTGTTTTAATTTTACCGTATTTATACATGGAGAAAATAAAGTGAAACAAAGCGCACTCGCTATTGCCCTGTTACCTTTGCTGTTTACCCCGGTTATTAATGCAGAAACCTCTGCCATAGCGGTTATGGATAATCGTGCCGCTCAGGGTGATATCACCACGCCGGGCGGCGCCCGCCGATTGTCTGCCGATCAAACGGCGGCTCTGCGCGAATCTCTGAGCGATAAACCTGCCAAAAATATTATTTTATTGATTGGCGATGGGATGGGTGACTCAGAAATAACGGCCGCGCGAAATTATGCCGAAGGCGCAGGCGGCTTTTTTAAAGGGATTGATGCTTTACCGTTGACCGGACAATACACGCACTATGCGTTGGATAAGAAAACGGGTAAACCCGATTATGTGACGGATTCTGCGGCATCCGCGACGGCGTGGACCACCGGTGTGAAAACCTATAATGGCGCGCTGGGCGTTGATATTCATGAAAAAGATCACGCCACAATTCTTGAAATGGCAAAAGCGGCGGGGCTGGCAACGGGCAACGTTTCTACCGCTGAATTGCAGGATGCTACTCCGGCGGCGCTGGTTGCCCATGTGACTTCGCGTAAGTGCTATGGCCCTGGCGTGACACGTGAAAAATGCCCAACCAATGCGCTGGAAAAAGGCGGTAAAGGGTCAATCACCGAACAATTACTGAATGCCAGGGCTGACGTTACGCTGGGCGGCGGGGCCAAAACGTTTGCGGAAACCGCTGCGGCAGGCGAGTGGCAGGGTAAAACGTTGCGTGAACAAGCCCTGGCCCGCGGTTATCAGATGGTGAGTGATACCGCGACGCTGGCGGCGATTACCGAAGCTAATCAGGATAAACCGCTGCTGGGCCTGTTCTCTGACGGCAATATGCCCGTGCGCTGGGAAGGTCCGAAAGCGTCTTATCATGGCAATCTGGATAAGCCGGTTGTGACCTGTACGCCAAATCCAAAGCGTGACGACAGCGTGCCAACGCTGGCGCAGATGACGGATAAAGCGATTGAGTTGTTAAGCAAAAATGAGAAAGGTTTCTTCCTGCAAGTGGAAGGGGCGTCAATCGATAAACAGGACCACGCCGCCAACCCGTGCGGACAGATTGGCGAAACGGTCGATCTGGACGAAGCGGTACAGCGCGCGCTTGCCTTTGCGAAGAAAGATGGCAACACCCTGGTGGTGGTAACCGCTGACCACGCACATGCCAGCCAGATTGTCGCGCCGGATACCAAAGCACCTGGCCTGACCCAGGCGCTGAACACCAAAGATGGCGCGGTCATGGTCATCAGCTACGGCAACTCTGAAGAGGAATCTCAGGAGCACACCGGCAGCCAGCTGCGAATTGCAGCCTATGGCCCGCACGCGGCGAATGTGGTCGGCCTGACCGATCAAACCGACCTGTTTTACACCATGAAAGCGGCGTTAGGACTGAAATAACCCGACGCCCGGCGGCAATACTTTTGCCGCCGGGTGGTATTTTTATCGTTAGCAGCCAAACTTACCTGTGTGTTGTCGTTCAGAAAAGAAGGATGCTATGAAAATTACATTATTAATGACGCTGCTTTTTGGTCTGATTTTTTTAACTACCGTCGGTGCTGCCGAGAAGACTTTAACCCCGCAACAACAGCGTATGACCACCTGCAATCAGCAGGCAACGGCGCAGACCTTAAAAGGGGATGCGCGTAAGACATATATGAGTGATTGCCTGAAAAACAGTAAATCTGCGCCGGAGGAAAAGAGCCTGACGCCGCAGCAGCAAAAAATGCGTGAATGTAACGTTAAGGCGACGGAGCAGTCTCTGAAAGGTGATGATCGTAATAAATTTATGAGCGCTTGCCTGAAAAAATCTGCGTAGCACTTACGGGTGAGCAGGTAAAATCGCTCACCCGAAATATCATACTTCCGCCACCAGACCCCTTCCTATAATTTGGGAAATTTGTTTCAGAACATTCCCAAATACAATGAATGATGAAAACTTTTATCAAAAGAAGGTCGTCCCGAATGAAGCATTTTTATCGCTTCATCAAAATGACCACCAACGTTCCGGTCTGCGATTCGCCCGACGAATCAGGCTGCCGCGAGCGGTGGGATTGGGGGGAATGTTTTTCCCTATCGCGTCGGTATTAGTTGCTCAGCCTATTACCGGTGGCTGGTGGCTATTACTGGTGGGATGGGCGTTTGTCTGGCCGCATTTGGCCTGGCAGTTGGCCAGCAAAGCCGACGATCCTCTGCATAGCGAATTTACCAACTTAAAAGCCGATGCCATTCTTGCCGGTATGTGGATAGGGATTATGGGCGTAAACCTGTTGCCATCCACGGCGCTGCTGATGATTATCTGCATCAACCTGATGGGCGCAGGCGGGATGCGAATATTCATCGCAGGTGCCGTTTTGATGATGGTTTCATGCCTGGTGACGTTACAGTTAACCGATATCTCCGTCACTTTTAGCAGTACTCAACTTAGCGTGCTATTGACGCTGCCGGTGCTGGTGATTTATCCGCTGCTGTTTGCCTGGGTCAGCTACCAGACGGTCATCAAGCTGGCGGAACATAAACGCCGTTTACAGGTGATGAGTACGCGAGATGGCATGACTGGGGTGTACAACCGCCGCCATTGGGAACTGTTACTGCGTAATGAATTTGATAATTGCCGCCGCTACCAGCGTGACGCCACGTTACTGATTATCGATATCGACCATTTTAAGAGCATCAATGATACCTGGGGTCATGACGTTGGGGACCAGGCGATTGTCGCGCTGACCCGCCAGTTGCAGATGACCTTACGCGGTAGCGACGTGATCGGGCGCTTTGGCGGTGATGAGTTTGCGGTGATTATGTGTGGCACGCCGGCAACCAGCGCGATTGCGGCGATGTCTCGTGTTCACGAACGACTTGGCCAACTGCGTTTATCCTGCGCGCCGCAGGTTGCTCTGCGGATCAGCGTGGGCGTTGCGCCGCTGACCGCAGAAACCGAGCATTATCGAGAATGGTTAAAGTCGGCGGATATGGCGCTCTACAAAGCAAAGAATTCCGGACGTAACCGCACTGAGGCGGCGGCCTGACGTCCGGCGGTGTTAACTCAGGAGCGGCTGAGTTTTTCCGACTGCTCCATGCACTTAATCATCGCTTCAATAACTGATGAACGGAAACCACGTTCTTCCAGGACGCGTACCGCTTCAATGGTGGTTCCGCCAGGCGAGCACACCATATCCTTCAGTTCTCCGGGATGTTTACCCGTATCCAGCACCATCTTTGCCGACCCCATTACTGCCTGCGCCGCGAATTTATAAGCTTGCGCGCGAGGCATGCCACCCTGAACGGCGGCGTCCGCCATCGCTTCAATAAACATAAAGACATAGGCCGGGGCTGAACCACTGACGCCAACGACCGGATGAATCATTGCCTCCGCAATGACTTCCGCTTCGCCAAAGCAGCGGAAGATATTCAGCACGTCGGCCGTGTCTTCTGGCGTGACTAAGGCGTTCGGTGTGACGGAGGTCATTCCGGCATTCACCAGTGACGGCGTGTTTGGCATCGCGCGAATGATTTTACGGTCATGGCCCAGCGCGCGGGCGAGCTGATCGAGGGTGACGCCAGCGGCAATCGAGACGACCAGGGAGTCTTTGTTCAGGCTGGAGGTAATTTCGCTCAGCACTTTAATCATGATGCCTGGTTTTACGGCCCCAAAAACGATGTCAGCGATTTGCGCGACCTCTTGCGCAGATTGCGCCGCATTAATACCGTACTGGTCGTGCAATGCAGCGACTTTATCGGGGGAAGGGGTGTAGACCCAGATTTGTCCGGGGAGAACCTGGCCGCTGGCGAGCATGCCGCCAAGTATCGCTTTGCCCATATTACCGCAGCCGATAAAACCGATTTTCTTGTCCATTTTGTCACTCCCTATGCGTGATATTCATTGTTTTACCTGGGAAAGCTAAGCTTAGCGCGGATTGAATATGTGCAGAAGGATAAACAGCACTTTGCCTGCAAGTAAAAGCACGCGACAATGTGCAACTGCACATCAGTGGGGAGAAATTATGACAATATGGGTGGATGCCGATGCGTGTCCGAATGTGATTAAAGATATTTTGTACCGCGCTTCTGAGCGCATGCAGATGCCGCTTATTTTGGTAGCAAACCAAAGTTTGCGCGTCCCGTCTTCGCGGTTTATCCGCACATTACGTGTTCCCGCCGGGTTTGACGTGGCGGATAACGAGATTGTACGTCAGTGTAGTGCCGGTGATTTAGTGATAACAGCGGATATCCCGCTGGCGGCGGAAGTCATTGAAAAAGGTGCGGCGGCGCTTAATCCGCGCGGTGAACGTTATACCGAAGCCACGATCCGTGAGCGTCTGATGATGCGTGATTTTATGGATACGCTACGCGCCAGCGGTATTCAGACCGGCGGGCCGGACAGTCTTTCACCACGAGACAGGCAGCATTTTGCTGCTGAGCTTGATAAGTGGTGGCTGGAAGTACAGCGCAGAAAATAAAACGTGTAATTTATTATTTACACTTTATTCATGGTGAATTCTTGTTATAGTAGGGGTTAATAGGTATCTCTACCCTGTATGTAATTTTTTCTTTACGTTTTGGCGATGTACTAGTTTGGTGATATGATTATATCTTTAACCGCATCAGATCCCGCTCGCTCGCGGCTCCCTGGGGAATTTCTGTAATGACGCAACCTCTTTATCTTGTCGGCCCCCGGGGGTGTGGTAAGACAACTACCGGTATGGCGCTGGCGAAGGCTATCGATTTCCAGTTTGTCGATACCGATCGCTGGTTGCAATCGCACGTGCAGATGACCGTGGCGGAGATCGTCGAAAGGGAAGGATGGGAAGGGTTTCGTGCCCAGGAGACGAGCGCTCTGCAGGCCGTCACAGCCCCGGCAACGGTTGTTGCGACCGGCGGCGGCATCATTCTTACCGAATTTAATCGTCATTACATGCGCAGCCACGGCGTGGTTATCTATTTAAGCGCACCGGTATCAGTACTGGTTGATCGTCTGGAGGCCACGCCTGAAGAGGGATTGCGCCCAACCTTAACCGGTAAGCCGCTGACTGAAGAGGTGCAGGAAGTGCTCGCTCAGCGCGATGTTCTGTACCGTGAAGCTGCGCACTACATCGTTGATGCCACCCATAAACCTGCGCAGGTGGTGGAAGACATTCTTGAGATACTGGCGCAGGCAGCGCCACGGTTACAGGGCGGTGTCTATACTTAATGTTCATCCAGTGAAAAGGAAGAACTATGCCGACAAAACCACCTTACCCACGTCAAGCGAACATTGTTACGGTTGAAAAGGGGACGCCAGGCCAGACGGTAACCTGGTATCAACTTCGAGCCGATCACCCTAAACCGAATACGTTGATCAGTGAGCATCCTTCTGCGCAGGAAGCCATGGATGCCAAAAAACGCTACGAAGACCCCGATAAAACCTGATATTAAGCACCGTCCTGGCACGAGTCTGAAAAGTGCCACGACGGGCGTTCATCACATTTTCTTAAATTTCGCCGTATACCGTTAAAATTGAAAATTAAGCAATAACAATCCAGTACCGGAATGATTTGGAATCTTTACACAATACACCGCCGATCAGCTGCTACGCTTTTGAGCATTTGTAGCGCAGGTCAGCGCCCGGCACTTGCCCGGGATTTCACAGCAAAGTAAGAAGACGGTGGAGCAACAAATGAGTGCGTCGTTGGCTATCCTCACGATTGGCGTGGTGCCGATGTGTGAGGTGTTACCGCTCCTGACGGAATATATCGATGAACAGCACATTACTCACCACAGTCTGCTTGGACAGATGCGGCGAGAAGATGTGATGGCTGAGTATGGCGTTTCGCCCGGTGACGAGCCTTTATTAACGCTGCTCAGCGACCACCAACTTGCGCATGTCTCACGCCAGAAGGTTGAGCGCTCGCTGCAAAGTATCGTGGAGGTGCTGGATAACCAGGGCTTTGACGTGATCCTGCTGATGAGTACCGCCTCAATCGCTCGCCTGACCGCCCGCAATAGCATTCTGCTGGAGCCGTTACGTATTATCCCCCCGCTGGTGGCCTCGATTGTCGATGGGCATCAGGTCGGGGTTATTGTCCCCGTCACCGAATTGCTCAAAGCCCAGACGCAAAAATGGCAGGTGTTACAAACTCCACCAGTGTATGCCGTGGCGAATCCGATCGAAGGTACCGAACAACAATTGATTGATGCCGGGAAAGAACTGCTGGAGCAAGGCGCGGATGTGATCATGCTGGATTGTCTGGGGTTCAATCAACGCCATCGCGATTTACTGCAAAAATCGCTGGATGTCCCGGTTCTTCTGTCTAATGTGTTGATTGCCCGACTGGCTTCGGAGCTGTTGGCGTAATTTTGCGTGACAGGTGGAACGTCAGCCCCCTATATTGGTTCTCAACTTAATCACGAGATAGGGCCAGTTGTATGCTTCAAAGTAATGAATACTTTTCCGGCAAAGTAAAATCGATCGGTTTTACCAGCAGCAGTACTGGCCGCGCCAGTGTTGGCGTGATGGCTGAAGGCGAATATACCTTTAGTACTGCGGCGCCTGAAGAGATGACTGTCGTTAGCGGCGCACTGAACGTGCTGCTGCCGGGGGAAACTGAGTGGAAGGTGTATGCCGCAGGGGACGTGTTCAACGTACCGGGCAACAGTGAGTTTCATCTGCAGGTGGCAGAGCCAACATCCTATCTTTGCCGCTATCTGTAAGCATAGAAATGACGAATGGCGACATTATGCCGCCATTCGGTAAGTACGGCTTAACGTTGCGCTTCGCCGCCTAATCCTTCCACCAGACTTTTAATCAGCGCCGCCAGTTCACCCGTCATCAGGATGAAATCGGCATCAAAACGCTGAGCATAATCTTCGCGGTCAATATCTTCGTTCTGATCGCGCAGCTCGTCGCTAAACTTCAAACGCTTAATAGAGCCGTCGTCACACATCACGAACTGAATGCGCTGCTGCCAGTCGAGGGCCAGCTTGGTGACTAGTTTGCCCGCTTCGATATGCACGGCGATTTCGTCGCAGACCAGATCCTGCTTTTTCGCGCGGATCACGCCGCCGTCTTCAAGGATCGCTTTTAGTTCGGCTTCATCCAGTAACTGGAATCCCTGTGCCGTTGTACCGGAACGAACCCATTCGGTCAGCGTCAGTTCAATGGGGTTTTCCATCGTCAGCGGAACGACCGGCAGCGAACCGAGACTCTTACGCAGCAGCGCCAGCGTATCTTCGGCTTTCTTCGCACTCGCGCAATCAACCATGATCAGATCGTTGACGGTATCGATCCACATCATCGTCTGGCTGAAACGGCTAAAGGCGCGCGGCAGCAATGAGTGCAGAACTTCATCTTTCAGCGAGTCTTTTTCGGTCTTCTTGAGTTTGCGACCTTGCTCAGCTTCCAGTTTGAAAATTTTGGCTTCCAGCGCCTGTTTAATAACCGGCGACGGCAGAATTTTTTCTTCTTTGCGGGCGCAGATAATAATTTGGCCATTGGCGGTATGCGTTAATGCATCGCTGTGCGATCCCATCGGCGGAACCCAGCCCATTTTTGCCATATCCTGGCTACCGCAAGGGGTGAACGTCATTGATGCCAGCTGTTTTTCCATCTCTTCGGCACGCAAAGAAACATCGCGGCTAAGACGGTAAACCATTAAATTTTTGAACCACAGCATGATAATTTCCACGGCCTTGTCGTTAAATCCAGCGGGCATGATAGCGAATTGTCGCTATGCTTGCATTGTTAATCGGGAAGAGGAGCAAACAGTGCGTATAGGTATCGATTTAGGCGGTACGAAAACGGAAGTTATCGCGCTTGGCGATGCAGGCGAACAGCTTTTTCGCCATCGCCTGCCCACGCCGCGTGATGATTATCGGCAAACGATAGAAACCATCGCCGCGCTGGTGGAGATGGCGGAAAAGGCCACCGGGCAGTCGGGAACCGTCGGGATGGGCATTCCCGGTTCAATTTCGCCCTACACCGGAGTGGTGAAGAATGCCAACTCGACCTGGCTTAACGGGCAACCTTTTGACAAAGACCTGAGTACGCGTCTGAATCGCGAAGTGCGGCTGGCAAATGATGCCAACTGCCTGGCGGTTTCTGAAGCCGTTGATGGTGCAGCGGCGGGGGCGCAAACCGTGTTTGCGGTGATTATCGGTACAGGATGTGGCGCTGGAGTGGCGCTGAACGGACGGGCGCACACGGGCGGGAACGGTACTGCGGGCGAGTGGGGGCATAATCCGCTGCCGTGGATGGACGAAGACGAACTGCGTTATCGGCAGGAAGTGCCCTGCTATTGCGGCAAGCAAGGCTGTATTGAAACCTTCATTTCCGGAACCGGTTTTGCCACCGACTACCAGCGTCTGAGCGGTAAGCCGCTCAAGGGCAGTGAAATTATCAGTCTTGTTAATGCCCGGGATACCCTGGCGGAACAGGCGTTGAGTCGGTACGAGCTGCGTCTGGCGAAATCACTGGCACATGTGGTGAATATTCTCGATCCGGACGTAATCGTGCTGGGCGGCGGAATGAGTAATGTCGACCGACTGTATCAAAACGTGCCAACGTTGATTAAACAGTTTGTCTTTGGCGGCGAGTGCGAAACGCCTCTACGCAAGGCGCTGCACGGTGACTCCAGCGGCGTGCGCGGCGCGGCCTGGTTGTGGCCGCAGGAGTAATGTTCGCGTTGCCGGGTAGCGCAGAGGCTATCCGGCAGCGGGAGTCATCCGGGATACGCTGCGCTTCAGGCGACCGTAGAGCAGCAGCGACGACATTGCAGAAAACGACAGCAGCGCCGCCGGCAACGTCACGTAGTTGTAGGCAAAGCCCAGCGTCAGCATCATACCACCGCACCAGGCGCCAATTGCGCTGCCGAGATTAAAGGCAATTTGCCCTCCTGCCGCACCCAGCAGCTCACCCCCTTTAGCATTTTGCAGCAGCAAAATTTGCAGCGGCGCCGACAGGGCAAACAGGCCCGCGCAGCAAATAAAGGCGAAGATCAGCGACGCGGCTTTGATCCCGCCAAAGGCAAAGAGCAGCAGCAGAGCCAGCACAATTACAAAGTCGGTTATTACCGCAATACGCAGCGGCGTATAGCGGCCAGAAAGGCGACCGCTCAGCAGATTTCCCAACACCATCCCCAATCCTACCAGCATCATGATGAAGGTCATCAGCGCTTCGGAAAAGCCGGAGATGAACATCATGTACGGTTTGACGTAGCTGAACCAGGCGAAAACCCCGGCGTTACCAAACATGGTGGCGGAAAAGATGAGCCACGGGGCGGGGGTTTTCAAAAAGTGAAATTGTTCGCGCAGTTTCCCTTTTGCTTCATCGCTGATGTTGGGTACCCAAAAAGTTATCGAGACCATCACGGCGATATTAAAGACGGCTATCAGCAGAAACGTGTAGCGCCAGCTAAATTCCTGGCTCAGCCAGGTGCCGATGGGAATGCCAACCAGATTAGCAACGGTCATACCCGAAACCATGCCCGCGACGGCGGCGGTGACTTTTCCCGGACGGGCCAGCTTCGACAGGATAATCGCGCCAACGCCAAAAAACGCGCCGTGTGGAAAGCCGGAAACCAGCCTGCCCACCGCCAGCATTAAATATGAGGAGGAGAGGGTGAAGATGGCGTTGCCGATCACGCACAGCGTGACCAGAAACAGCAGAATATGCTTGAGAGAAAAGCGATTGGAAAAGAGCGCAATAATAGGCGCGCCCAGCACCACGCCAAAAGCGTAAAACGAAATCATATGGCCAGCGGCAGGGATGGAAATTCCCACGTCCCGCGCCAGCTCGGTGAGTACACCCATGATGCCAAACTCGGCCATGCCCAGCCCAAATGTCCCCAGAGCTAAAGAGAAAATGACTTTTTTCATACCACCTGCCAACAAGAAAGACGCACGATATGCGCCATAGCGGCGAACGTTCGCCGCCAATAGAGATAGCTTGCGGATAAGCGAAGTGGAATGCCATTTCATATCCGTCTTTGTGTATTCACGATCGTGCTATGTGCCGTGCCGGATAGCGCTGGCACATATCCGGCCTCCAGGTACTGAGCTGCTATCAGGCATCAACTGCAAACATTTTATCGAGTTTACTGTAGCCCAGTCCGTTGATTTTTTTGACCTTGATCTGCACCGGAATGCGTTCTTTCATCGCTTCAACGTGGCTGATGACACCAATGGTTTTGCCAGTGGCGTTGAGCGCATCGAGCGCATCCAGGGCGGTATCCAGCGTTTCGCTGTCCAACGTGCCGAAACCTTCGTCGAGGAACAGGGAGTCAATTCGCGTTTTGTGGCTGACCAGATCGGACAACGCCAGCGCCAGCGCCAGACTCACGAGGAAGCTCTCGCCGCCGGAAAGCGTACGCGTGTCACGCACGGCATCGGCCTGCCAGGTATCAACCACTTCCAACTCCAGCGCTTCGCTGGCCTTGCGCTGCAACAGATAGCGACCGTGCAGACGGGTCAACTGGTTGTTGGCAAGCCAGACCAGATTATCCAGCGTCAGCCCCTGGGCAAACTTGCGGAATTTATCTCCCTCTTTCGAGCCGATCAGCGCGTTCAGATAGCCCCAGTCTTCGACCTGCTGTGCGACTTTCGTAATCTCGAGCATCAGCGCCTGCTGCTGCTGGCGGTTTTCACCATCCTGCTTGAGCTGCTGGCGAATTTCGCCCTGACGAGTGGTGTTCTCTCGTAGCTGCTGGGTGAGTTGCGCCAGCGCGTCGTGAAGATGTTGCACGGTGAGCGTGAGATCCACCCCGGTTGGTAGCTGTTGTTGATGAGTCGCCAGCGCCTGCTGCGCCTGATTAAGCAGCGTTTGCGCCTGCTGTCGCTGGCCTTCCAGTGATTGCTTCAATTGTTCAAGGCGGTTAAAGGTCTCTTCATCCAGCAGGGCGGCAACAAAGGCGTCGCGATCGGCAAAGATGCTGGCCTGCAATGCGGTATCAAACTGCGCCTGAATTTCTGCTGCGCGCTGAACCTCCTGCGCCTCCTGCTGCTGTAAGGTTTGCCACTGCCCCTGTAAAGAGAGGCAATCGTCGTGCACCTGCCGCCAGTTTTCCAGCGACAGATTCTCAATGTTTTCACCAAGCGCATCGGTTTCAGGCAGCGTTTCCAGCACCGGCGCAAGCTGGGCGATTCGAGCCTGTAATTCAGTCAGTTCGTTCTGGCGCTGCTGCCACATTTGCGCTTCGTTCGCCCGCTCGCTCAGCCATGAGGCGACTTCACCCTCGGCCGGAAGGGACAGACCATGACGGGCCAGCTCGGCGGTTAACGTTGCCTGACGCTGGTCAATATGCTGCTGGAGCTGAGTAATCTGCTCTGTGTGTGCGGTGATTTGCGCTTGCAGGGTATGACGCAGACTCAGCTGGTGAAGCTGCTGCTCGTGCTCTTCCTGGGCGGCAAGCCACGGGGCGATGTCATCCTGCGGTTGCAGCGTCACGTTGAGGCTGGCGGTGACGGTCTGCCACTCTTGAGTAAGTGCTTGCTCTTCCTGAGAAAGCGTTTGTACTTCGCGTTCATCGCGCTGAAGTTGCTGGGTTATCGCCTCAAGTTGACCGCGTAGCGTTGAACCCTCATCGGCCAGCGTTTTGACCTCTTTTTCCAGCGCTTCACGCCGTGTCTGATTCACACTCAGTTCGAGCGTTTGATAGCGCTCAATCGCCGGGTGCGTGGTGGAGCCGCAAAGTGGGCAAGGCATGCCGGATTGCAATAGTGCCCGCTGGCTTTCCAGATCTTTGATCCGGGCTTCCTGCTCGCAAATGATTCTCACATCGGCAAGCTGCTGATTTTTATCTTTATAGCGCTGACGCTTTTCTGTAAGCACCGCATTGCGCTGGGCCAGTTCCTGCTGACGCTGCACAAGCGTGGCGCGTAGCTGCGCCAGTTGCTTTTGCTTCGGGGCGATTTGCCCGTGCAGATTACTCAGCCGCTGGCGTAACGGACGAAGCTGCACATGTTGCGCCAGCGCTTCCGTTACCTGTTGTGCCGAAAGGGTCAGCGTGGGAAGCGCCAGCGCATCGAGCTTGCGCGTGTCGTTCTCCCGCAACTGCTGCCACTGGCGCAGTTGGGCGCTGGCGTCGGACTGTTGGGCCAGCAGCGCTTTCCATCCTGCCAGTTCGCTACTCCACAAACGGAAGCGGTCATGTTCCTTCAACCAGTCGGTTAACGTTTGCTGTCCGGCGAGCATAGCGGCCGACTGCGTTTGTGCCTGCTGACGAATACGTCCGCGCAGCGCTAAGCTGCTTTGTAAGCGAGCATTCACTTCCTGAATCTTCTGTCGCGTACGGTCAATCGTAGCCGTTTGTTCCTGGATTCGCTCCCAGTGTGGGCGTAACGCTCTGGCCGGGAGTGCCAGACTCAGCGCCGCCAGTTGCGGCTGCGCCTCTTCCTGCGCCTGAAGTGCAGTCTGTAATGCCTGCTGGTGGCGGTTTATCTCCGCCTGTAGCTCATTTTGCCGCATGAGCCAGTTGAGGTGCTGCTGCTGGGCTTGTTGGCAGGTAAGATATTGTTTTTCTTCGTCAGTAAGTACCTGCAAACTTTCTGTCAGGGATTGCAATTGCTCTGGCGCTAACAGCGCAACACCGCTGGCCTGGGCCTGCAATTTTTCCAGTTCCGTACGCGCTGATTTGTGCTTTTCAAATACCATGGCGGAGATTTGGCCGTAGATCTCAGTGCCGGTCAGCTCTTCCAGCAGCTCGGCGCGCTCTTTCGGTTTGGCATTGAGAAATGCGGCAAACTGCCCCTGAGACAGCAGCATCGAACGGGTAAAACGTCCGTAATCCAGCCCGGTAAGCTCGGCGGTCATCTCCAGCTTATCTTTGACCTTATCGGCGAGAATTTTACCGTCGGAGCAGCGGGCCAGCTCTACGCGAGGGACCTGCAGATTGCCCTCCGGCTGATTGCGTGCCCGGTTCTGGCTCCAGAATGCGCGGTAGGCTTCGCCCCGCACCTCAAACTCGACCTCGGCCAGACACTCCGCGGTGTCGCGGGTCATCAGGTCGTTTTGCGACTGTGACACGGTATTAAGGCGTGGCGTTTCGTGGTACAGCGCAAGGCAAATTGCGTCCAGCAGGGTCGTTTTCCCCGCACCCGTTGGTCCGGTGATGGCGAATAACCCGTTGCTGGCAAAAGGTTCTGCCGTAAAATCGACTTTCCATTCTCCCTTCAGGGAGTTGAGGTTTTTCAGGCGCAGGCTGAGAATTTTCATGCTTCAGCCTCCCCGGCAAGCGTTTGTAAGGTTGCGCTAAACAGCTGGTTAAGCCGCTCACGCTGTGGTTCTTCGAGTTCTTCCAGCGCCAGGCGGCGGTCAAAAACCTCTGCCACGCTCAGCTCGCTTAACGTTTCACGTCGTTCATTGGCCATAATGCGTTCGCGCTGTTCACGACTGCGGCGCACCAGTAGCACCTCTACCGGTAAATCTTCGGTTAGGGCCTGGATCTTACGTTGCATATCATGCAGGTAGTCGTCGGTGGTGATTTCAATATCCAGCCACACCGGTGGCTCTTGCTGCACGCCGCGCCACTGCTCAAGCTGGGTAGTAATGGCGGCTAAATCGCCTTTCAGTACCGCAAGCTGCTGCGTAACCGGCACGGTGAGATTTTCAACGGCGCTGAGTTTCCCCGCGTCAAAGCTCACCAGATGTACACATTTGCTTTTGCCGCACTCGTCAAAACTGAGAGGAATCGGCGAGCCGCAGTAGCGAATATGTTCCGTGCCGCCGATAACCTGCGCCCGGTGAATATGTCCCAGCGCGATGTAGTCTGCCGGTGGGAAGTTTTGCGCCGGGAAGGCGTCCAGCGTACCGATATAAATGTCACGTACGGCGTCGCTTTTACTGGCTCCGACGGTAGTCAAATGCCCGGTCGCAATGATGGGAAGATTGTGGTCGCCGCGTAGCGTGCAGGCATCCTGATACTGCTGCTGATAGTAGTCGGTGATTGCGCCCAGTAAATGCTGTTGTTTTTCTTGTCCTGTCAGCCCGGCCTGGCTGGTGATGATGTCGCGCGGACGTAAAAAAGGCACCGGACACAGGATCGCCCCCGGCGTACCGTCGCGTAGCGGCAGTATCTGCGGCCCATGGCCTGCGCTGGCAACCACCGTGGTGTTGAGAAACGCCAGAATATCGCGGGATTCATTGAGCGTGGCGACGGAGTCGTGGTTGCCTGCCAGCGCCACCAGATGACAGCCTGTTTGCTGCAGATTGACGACAAAACGGTTATACAGCTCACGGGCATAGCTAGGCGGTGAGCCGGTATCGAAAATATCGCCTGCCACAATAATGGCATCCACCTGCTGGGATTGTGCCGTTTCCAGCAGCCAGTCGAGAAAGGCCTGATGCTCGGCGGCGCGGCTCTTGCTGTAGAAATTTTGGCCCAGATGCCAGTCAGACGTGTGAAGGATGCGCATAAGAGTTCCATGACGGTAAAACAATGGCGGGGATTATAACCCTTCACGAGTGGGAATATCTTGTCTCCGGGCTGTCATAATTCGCCGGGCTGCGTTAAACCTGGACTATCTTTTCATAAATCTGTCATAAAACTGACGCATAATGGCACTGTATTGATGGCAAACGATTTAATTACAAACAGGGCAAATCATGGCGAGACGTATTCTGGTCGTAGAAGATGAAGCTCCAATTCGTGAAATGGTCTGCTTCGTGCTCGAGCAAAACGGATTTCAACCCGTTGAAGCCGAAGACTATGACAGTGCTGTGAACCAACTCAATGAACCCTGGCCGGATCTCGTCCTGCTTGACTGGATGCTTCCCGGCGGCTCGGGTCTACAGTTTATTAAACATCTCAAGCGCGAAGCGATGACGCGGGATATCCCGGTGATGATGCTGACGGCGAGGGGGGAAGAGGAAGATCGCGTCCGGGGGCTGGAAACCGGCGCGGATGACTATATTACCAAGCCTTTTTCTCCCAAGGAGCTGGTGGCGCGTATTAAAGCAGTTCTGCGTCGTATTTCACCGATGGCGGTGGAAGAGGTTATAGAAATGCAGGGGCTAAGCCTTGATCCCACCTCGCATCGCGTGATGACCGGCGAGGATCCGCTGGATATGGGGCCGACCGAATTCAAACTGTTGCACTTCTTTATGACTCATCCCGAGCGTGTCTACAGTCGCGAGCAACTCCTCAATCATGTCTGGGGAACCAATGTGTACGTGGAAGACCGGACAGTGGATGTGCACATCCGCCGCTTACGTAAGGCGCTGGAGCACAGCGGACACGATCGTATGGTGCAGACGGTTCGCGGGACGGGATATCGTTTTTCAACCCGCTTCTGACTGACAAGAATCAGGGCCTGAAGGATTAGGCCGTATAGGGAGTAAGACGTTTGCTAGAACGATTGTCATGGAAAAGGTTGGTACTGGAGCTGATCCTGTGCTGCATACCGGCATTTATCCTTAGCGCTTTTTTCGGTTACCTGCCCTGGTTTTTACTGGCGTCGGTAACGGGCCTGCTTATCTGGCATTTCTGGAATTTATTACGTTTGTCCTGGTGGCTATGGGTCGACAGAAGCATGACGCCGCCGCCGGGGCGAGGCAGTTGGGAGCCGTTGCTGTACGGGCTGCATCAAATGCAACTGCGCAACAAAAAGCGCCGTCGTGAACTGGGTAATCTGATTAAACGTTTTCGCAGCGGGGCGGAATCGCTACCCGACGCGGTGGTGCTGACCACTGAAGAAGGCGGTATCTTCTGGTGTAACGGACTGGCCCAGCAGGTTCTGGGACTGCGCTGGCCGGACGATAGCGGGCAAAATATTCTTAACCTGTTGCGCTACCCGGAATTTACACAATATCTGAAAACGCGCGATTTTAGCCGACCGATCAATCTGGTACTCAATACCGGACGGCATCTGGAAATTCGCGTGATGCCCTATACCGATAAGCAACTGCTGATGGTGGCACGCGACGTTACCCAGATGCATCAACTGGAAGGTTCACGACGTAACTTTTTCGCCAACGCCAGCCATGAACTGCGTACGCCTCTGACGGTGTTACAAGGGTACCTGGAAATGATGCAGGAGCATCCGCTGGAAGGGACGACGCGTGAAAAAGCGCTGCATACCATGCGCGAACAAACGTATCGCATGGAAGGGCTGGTGAAACAGCTGCTGACGCTGTCAAAAATTGAGGCTGCGCCGACGCTACTGCTGAATGAGAAAGTCGATGTGCCCATGATGCTGCGCGTGCTCGAACACGAAGCGCAAACGCTGAGCCAGCAAAAACATACGTTTACCTTTGATGTTGATAACAGCCTGAACGTGCGGGGTAACGAGGAGCAGTTGCGTAGCGCTATCTCGAATCTCGTCTACAACGCGGTGAACCATACGCCAGCGGGAACGCACATTACCGTACGCTGGCAGCATGTGGCGTCGGGGGCGGAGTTTTGCGTGGAAGACAACGGTCCAGGCATTGCCGCCGAGCATATTCCACGCTTAACCGAACGTTTTTATCGTGTGGATAAGGCGCGATCGCGGCAAACGGGCGGCAGCGGACTTGGTCTGGCCATCGTTAAGCATGCGCTGCATCATCACGACAGTCGCTTGAATATCGAAAGCGAACCAGGCGTTGGGACGCGATTTAGTTTCGTGATCCCGGAACGTTTAATTGCCAAAATTAACGGTTAAGGCGCATTCGTAAGATAATCTTTCCAAAAGCCAGCGCAAGCTGGCTTTTTCTATGCGGTCAATATAACCATCCTGAATTTTACGACGTTTGGTTGTTTTTTGTTCGAATTATTACCCATACCTTTTTCCATGAAATGGTGTTTTGTGCTAACCCCATTTTTCATATCGCTATATTGTTCTGGTTTTTGGATCCCACCTTGCTTTAAAACGTTATAAGCGTTTAAATTGCGCTCCAGGTGCTGTCATACCGACTGCATTTACGCGGTAAATCGAAAAACTATTCTTCGCCGCGCCAGTCTGGGAGTGTTTCCCGCTGGAATTGAGCAAAAATGCCGCTGTATTGTCCCCCAGGGAAAGGCAAAAATTTATTATTTTCAACACCACATCCACAGGCAGTAAGACTTTATGACCCATCAGTTAAAATCGCGCGATATTATCGCTTTGGGATTTATGACATTTGCACTGTTCGTTGGTGCAGGTAACATCATCTTCCCCCCAATGGTTGGTTTGCAGGCAGGTGAACACGTCTGGACTGCGGCTTTTGGCTTTTTGATTACCGCCGTTGGCCTGCCGGTACTTACCGTTGTCGCGCTGGCGAAAGTCGGTGGTGGTGTGGACCGACTGAGCACGCCTATCGGTAAAGTCGCTGGTTTGCTGCTGGCGACCGTGTGCTATCTGGCTGTTGGACCGTTATTTGCTACGCCGCGTACCGCGACGGTCTCTTTCGAAGTCGGGATTGCACCGCTGACCGGTGACTCCGCTCTGCCACTGCTTATCTACAGCGTGGTCTATTTCGCGATTGTGATTCTGGTTTCGCTGTATCCGGGCAAACTGCTGGATACAGTTGGTAATTTCCTGGCTCCGCTGAAAATCCTGGCGCTGGTGGTCCTGTCTGTCGCTGCAATCGTCTGGCCAGCAGGCCCAATCAGCAATGCGATGGAAGCCTATCAAACTGCGGCGTTTTCTAATGGCTTCGTGAACGGGTATCTGACCATGGATACGCTGGGCGCGATGGTATTTGGTATTGTTATCGTCAACGCCGCTCGCTCGCGTGGCGTTACTGAAGCGCGTCTGCTGACCCGTTATACCGTTTGGGCGGGTTTGATGGCGGGTGTGGGCTTAACGCTGCTGTATCTCGCGTTGTTCCGTCTGGGTTCAGATAGTGCAATTCTGGTCGATCAGTCTGCTAACGGCGCGGCAATTCTGCATGCGTATGTTCAGCACACCTTTGGTGGCGCAGGGAGCTTCCTGCTGGCGGCGTTGATTTTCATCGCCTGTCTGGTCACCGCGGTTGGCCTGACCTGCGCGTGCGCAGAGTTCTTTGCCCAGTACGTTCCACTGTCTTATCGTACGCTGGTATTTATCCTCGGCGGCTTCTCGATGGTGGTCTCTAACCTGGGTCTGAGCCATCTGATTCAGATCTCTATTCCGGTGCTGACGGCTATCTATCCGCCATGTATCGCACTGGTTGTATTAAGTTTTACCCGCTCATGGTGGCATAATTCTTCCCGCGTCATTGCACCTGCGATGTTTATCAGCCTGATTTTTGGTATCCTTGATGGCATTAAAGCTTCTGCAATTGGCGACGTGTTACCGGCCTGGACCCAGCGTTTACCGCTGGCGGAGCAGGGGCTGGCGTGGTTGATGCCAACAGTCGTGATGGTGGTCCTGGCAGTTATCTGGGATCGTGCAGCGGGTCGACAAGTGACCTCCAGCGCACACTAATATCACTGACAATAAGTTTTAACCACGGGGCTATTAACATGGCCCCGTGGTTTTTTATTGTGTTAACAGGTTAGGAATCGATGGAAAGTAATAACAAGCTAAAGCGTGGGCTGAGCACCCGGCACATTCGCTTTATGGCATTAGGTTCAGCAATTGGTACCGGGCTGTTCTACGGCTCGGCCGATGCCATCAAAATGGCGGGGCCAAGCGTGTTGCTGGCCTATATTATCGGCGGCGTAGCGGCGTATATCATTATGCGCGCGCTGGGCGAAATGTCCGTTCATAACCCTGCAGCCAGCTCCTTCTCGCGCTATGCGCAGGAAAACCTCGGACCGCTGGCAGGCTACATAACCGGCTGGACCTACTGTTTTGAAATCCTGATTGTCGCCATTGCCGATGTGACTGCCTTTGGTATTTACATGGGCGTCTGGTTCCCGGCCGTACCACACTGGATTTGGGTACTCAGCGTGGTATTGATTATCTGCGCCATCAACCTGATGAGCGTGAAGGTGTTTGGCGAGCTGGAATTTTGGTTCTCGTTCTTTAAAGTCGCCACCATTATCATCATGATTGTCGCCGGTTTTGGCATCATCATTTGGGGGATTGGTAACGGCGGACAGCCTACCGGTATCCATAATCTGTGGAGCAACGGCGGTTTCTTCAGCAACGGCTGGCTCGGCATGGTGATGTCGCTACAAATGGTGATGTTCGCCTACGGCGGGATTGAGATTATCGGGATTACCGCTGGCGAAGCCAAAGACCCGGAAAAATCTATTCCGCGCGCCATCAATTCCGTACCGATGCGTATCCTCGTGTTTTACGTGGGGACGCTGTTCGTCATCATGTCTATTTACCCGTGGAACCAGGTCGGCACTGACGGTAGCCCGTTCGTTCTGACGTTCCAGCATATGGGGATTACCTTTGCCGCCGGGATCCTCAACTTCGTAGTCCTGACCGCGTCGCTGTCGGCCATCAACTCTGACGTCTTTGGCGTGGGGCGTATGCTGCATGGTATGGCGGAGCAGGGCAGCGCGCCGAAAATGTTCGCCAAGACGTCGCGTCGTGGCGTGCCATGGGTGACGGTGATGGTGATGACCATCGCGCTGCTGTTTGCGGTGTATCTTAACTACATCATGCCGGAAAACGTCTTCCTGGTGATCGCCTCTCTGGCGACCTTCGCAACGGTATGGGTGTGGATTATGATCCTGCTGTCACAAATTGCCTTCCGTCGTCGTCTGCCGCCGGAAGAGGTTAAGGCGCTGAAATTTAAAGTGCCGGGTGGGGTTGTGACGACCGTCATTGGCCTGATTTTCCTGGTCTTTATCATCGCGCTTATCGGCTATCATCCGGATACCCGCATTTCGCTATACGTCGGCTTTGCGTGGATTATCCTGCTGCTTGCCGGCTGGGTTTTCAAGCGCCGTCGCGAGCGCCAACTGGCTGAAGCGCAGTAATATTTTTGCCGGGTAGCTTAATGTTACCCGGCAATTTTCTCCTCCCCCGCACTCCTCCCCCAATAAACGTTAAGATGATGAGTGATCCTGCACTTCGCTATGGCAAGGTGACGTCATTATCATCAAAGGGGATACGTGATGTTGAACGCCTGGCACCTTCCGGTTGCCCCATTTGTTAAGCAAAACAAAGATCAACTGACGATTACATTATGGCTGGCGGGGGAAAATCCACCCCAGCGGGTGACGCTACGCGCAGAAAACGATAACGAAGAGATTTCGTTGGGTATGCACAAGCAACGCAGCCAGCCGCAACCGGGCGTGACCGCGTGGAGAGCGGCGATCGATCTCTCCAGCGGACAGCCTCGTCGACGCTATAGTTTTAAATTACTTTGGCTCGATCGTCAGTTGTGGTTTACCCCGCAGGGATTCAGCCGTTTTCCGCCTGCGCGTCTGGAGCAGTTTGCTGTTGATGTGCCGGATAACGGTCCGCAGTGGGTCGCCGATCAGATTTTTTACCAAATTTTCCCGGACCGTTTTGCCCGCAGCCAGTCGCGTGAAGCGACTCAGGATAACGTCTATTATCACCACGCTGCCGGACACGATATTGTGCGGCGCGAGTGGGATGAACCGCTTACAGCCCAGGCCGGTGGCTCCACGTTTTATGGCGGCGATTTGGACGGCATCAGCGAAAAGCTGCCGTATCTGAAAACGTTAGGCGTCACGGCGCTGTACCTGAATCCGGTATTTACCGCGCCGAGCGTGCATAAATACGATACCGAAGATTACCGTCATGTTGATCCGCAGTTTGGCGGCGACAGGGCGCTGCTGCGCCTGCGTCACACCACCCAACAGCAGGGGATGCGCCTGATTCTCGACGGTGTTTTTAACCATAGCGGCGATTCACACGCCTGGTTTGACCGACATAACCGGGGAACGGATGGCGCGTGCCATAATCCGCAATCCCCCTGGCGCGACTGGTATCATTTCTCAGCCGACGGCGTCGCGCTCGACTGGCTGGGGTATTCCAGCCTGCCCAAGCTGGACTTTTCCTCTGAAAGCCTGGTGAATGAAATTTATCGCGGCGAAGACAGTATCGTTCGCCACTGGCTGAAAGCGCCGTGGAGTATGGACGGCTGGCGTCTTGACGTGGTGCATATGCTGGGAGAGGCCGGTGGTGCGCACAACAACCTGCAGCACGTGGCCGGAATTACGCAGGCGGCGAAAGAGACCCAGTCAGAGGCGTATGTGGTGGGCGAGCATTTTGGCGACGCGCGTCAATGGTTGCAGGCCGACGCGGAAGATGCCGCCATGAACTATCGCGGTTTTACCTTCCCGATATGGGGATTTCTCGCCAATACCGATATCTCATACGATCCGCAATTCATTGACGCCCAGACCTGTATGGCGTGGATGGATAACTATCGCGCGGGTTTGTCGCATCAGCAGCAGTTGCGGATGTTCAACCAACTCGACAGCCACGATACCGCCCGTTTTAAATCTCTGCTCGGTAAAGACGTCGCACGTTTACCGTTGGCGGTGGTGTGGCTGTTTACCTGGCCTGGCGTGCCCTGTATTTACTACGGTGACGAAGTGGGACTGGATGGGAACAACGATCCGTTTTGTCGCAAACCATTCCCGTGGCAGCCTGAAAAACAGGACGCTAACCTGCTGGCGTTGTATCAGCGACTGGCAACATTACGCCACCAGAGCCAGGCGCTGCGCCATGGTGGTTGTCAGGTGATTTACGCCGAGGATAACGTGGTGGTGTTTGTACGCGTGCTAAACCGCCAGCGCGTATTGGTGGCGATTAACCGTGGCCACGCCTGTGAAGTGGTCCTGCCAGCCTCGCCATTACTGAGCGTCAGCCAATGGCAGCACCAGGAGGGCAAAGGCGTGCTTGCCGAGGATATCCTGACGCTGCCGGCGATTTCCGCCTCGGTGTGGATGGGTCATTGATATAAGCGCGTAACATCCGGGCTTGCCAGCAGCGTTTCCCGCCACCAGCGCTGCGCCAGTCCATCGCGGTTATTGCGCCAGGCCATATAGGCCACGTCTTTTTGGCGAAATGAGATGACCGTTTTTTCCACCAGCTCGCCCGTGGCAAGCCACGGGTTAGCAATATGGCGGGGGAGAAATCCGCAGCCCAAGCCGGCCCGCAGTAGCATCACCTTACTGTGGAAATCATCAACGCGAATCTGCGCCTGCTCCTCCATCAGATTGGTTTGTAACGGATGACAAAAGCGGGCGCTGTCGCTAATAACAATCGCCCGGTGCAGGCACAACTGTTCGTTAGTCAGGCCATCCGGTGCTGCGGCCAGCGGATGCTCAGGCGCAACGACAAACACATTGTCCAGCGTGCCAAGCATTTTGTAGGACCAGGCCGCTGACGTAGGCGGTTCATTAATCGCCCCCAAAATAATATCTGCTCCATTATGCGTCAGCTCCTCCCAGGAGCCCGCCAGCGTATGGTGGGTGAAGTTAAGGCGGGTTTGCTTATTCAGCGCGTGAAATTCATCGATAATGGGCAACAGCGAGGCGAAAGGGAAGGAGTCGTCCAGCGCAATCGCCAGCTCTTTTTCCCAGCCTGAACTCAGCTGCACCGCCTGCTTTTCGAGATCTTTTGCCGCACTCAGCAGCAAACGTCCCTTTTCCAGCATCATCTGACCGGTGTCGGTAAATTTTGCCCGGTGACCGGAACGGTCAAGCAACTCGATATTCAAATCACTTTCCAGCTTTTGAATCATATAGCTGAGTGCTGCAGGGGTTTTAAACAGCGATTCCGCCGCCGCGGCAAATGAACCCTGTTTATCGAGTGCGTCGAGAATTAGCAAAACATCCAGATTGATGCGCATAAGCAGAAAATATCCTGAAAATTAAACCCCTCTGTTGTACCGAATGGAGAAAAACAATGCCAGTGAATAAATTAGATGAGTCATGCGCATTTTTTTGATGTTGTTTAGGATATATCGCAACACAAAATTAATAGTTTCACTGGATGGTAAGTTTTCTTTAATAACTCGTTAGAAATTTCCCGCTATACTCAACAAGCTTTCTGATTCAGGATCCTGCTGCTGACGGCAGATACAGACCGTTGCCTTTTAACTTATTGATTAAGAAGGTGTGCTATGTCTATTCGGGAACTGATTGACCCTCAAAACTCAACGCTTATTTTTATTGATCATCAGCCGCAAATGTCATTTGGTGTGGCGAATATTGACCGCCAGACTTTGAAAAATAATACCGTGGCATTAGCGAAGGCCGGGAAAATATTCAATGTTCCGGTGATTTATACTTCTGTGGAAACGAAAAGTTTTAGCGGTTATATCTGGCCGGAATTGTTAGCGGTTCATCCTGATGTTAAACCAATTGAACGCACCTCGATGAACTCCTGGGAAGATGCGGCGTTTGTGAAAGCCGTGGAAGCGACCGGGCGTAAAAAATTGATTATCTCCGCGCTGTGGACCGAAGTATGCCTGACTTTCCCGGCGCTGATGGCGCTGGAAGCGGGTTACGAAGTTTATGTGGTAACTGACACTTCCGGCGGCACATCCGTGGATGCCCATGAGCGTTCTATCGACCGCATGGTACAGGCGGGTGCCGTACCAGTGACCTGGCAACAGGTTCTTCTCGAGTACCAGCGCGACTGGTCCCGCAAAGAAACCTACGACGCCGTCATGGATCTGGTACGTGAGCACAGCGGCGCCTACGGTATGGGCGTGGATTACGCCTACACCATGGTGCATGGCGCGCCGGAACGTAAAGCCTAAATACACCTCATCCTTCATGTTGCCTCTTTGTGGGCTTCGTTTGCGAACCCCGGTCACTCACTTTGTCAGCCTCCGGGGATACACAATCTTGCCGTTTCGATGCGCCATGAATGATTTTGTGTATTGCTTCCGTGGCCTAAGCGGGCCTGTTTCCTCTCCACAAGGAACCCTTTATGGCGCAGAACAAACATGTGACGTTGGTGATTTCCCACACCCTGCTGCCTGAACAAGCGCAGCGGTATGAGCAGTGGCTGGGGAAAATCATGCCGGTGGCGGCCGAGTTTCCCGGTCATCTGGGGGCGAATGTGATTCGTCCTGCAGATGGCAACAATCTGTGGAACATCATTATCCGCTTCGACACGCTTGAGCATCTGTATAACTGGACCCAGTCCGATACGCGCCGCGTGCTGGTCGAAGAGATTGCCCCGCTGCTGGCGGAAGGGGATAAAACTGAAATCCGCACCGAAGCGGCGTTCTGGTTTACGCCGCCCGCGCCCCATGTACGTCAGCCCAGGCGCTGGAAACAGTTTCTGATAACCCTGCTGGTGATTTTTCCCAGCACCAATCTGGTGCCGTGGTTGACCGGCATTGTGCTGCCTGCCATGAAGGGCTCGTTACTCCTGCATCTGATCAATGATGCCTGTGTGGTTGCGCTGGTGGTCTGGTTCTGGATGCCCATCGTAACCCGTCTGTTTGCCGGATGGCTGAAAAAAGCCTGACCGGTTTCTCAGGAGATTGTTATGTCTCAAACTGCCACACTGATTCTGACTCACGGAAAAATTCATACTCTCGAAAGACAAAACCCGCAGGTCGAGGCGGTGGCGATCGCCAATGGTAAGATCCTGGCGACCGGTAGCCACGATCGCATCATGAGTTTTGCCACCGACGGGACGCAGGTTGTCGATCTGCAAGGGCATACGGTGATCCCGGGCCTGAACGATTCGCACCTGCACCTCATTCGCGGCGGTCTGAATTACAACCTGGAATTGCGTTGGGAAGGCGTTCCGTCGCTGGCGGACGCGCTACGCATGCTCAAAGAGCAGGCTGACAGAACGCCATCGCCGCAATGGGTGCGCGTGGTGGGTGGCTGGAGCGAATTCCAGTTTGCCGAACGTCGCATGCCAACCCTCGAAGAACTCAATGAAGCGGCCCCGGATACCCCAGTTTTTGTTCTGCACCTCTACGACAGAGCTTTGCTGAACCGTGCCGCACTGAAAGCAGTCGGCTACACCAAAGCGACGCCGGACCCGGCGGGTGGTGAGATTGTGCGTGATAGCAACGGTAACCCAACCGGGATGCTGATCGCCAAACCCAACGCCATGATCCTTTATTCGACGCTGGCAAAAGGACCAAAACTGCCGCTGGAAATGCAGGTCAACTCGACCCGGCAGTTTATGCGCGAGCTGAACCGTCTCGGGCTGACCAGCGCCATCGATGCAGGCGGTGGTTTTCAGAACTACCCGGAAGATTACGAGATAATTGAGCAGTTACACGCCAACAAACAGATGACGGTGCGCATCGCCTACAACTTGTTTACCCAGCGTCCGCAGCAGGAACTGGAAGACTTTGAACGCTGGACCGATATGCTCAAACCAGGGCAGGGGACCGACTTCTACCGTGCCAATGGGGCAGGGGAAATGCTGGTCTTCTCGGCCGCGGATTTTGAAGACTTCCTCCAGCCACGCCCGGATCTGCCGGAAGGTATGGAAGATGAGCTGGAGCGCGTGGTGCGCCACCTCGTGGAGCACCGCTGGCCGTTCCGCCTGCACGCCACCTACGATGAATCCATCAGCCGAATGCTCGACGTATTCGAGAAGGTGAATCGCGATATCCCGTTCAATGGGCTGCACTGGTTCTTCGATCACGCTGAAACGATTACCGAACGGAATATCGAGCGCGTAAAAGCGCTGGGGGGCGGGATCGCTGTTCAGCACCGTATGGCGTTTCAGGGCGAATATTTTGTCGATCGCTACGGCAAAGATGCGGTCAAACATACCCCGCCGGTGGCGAAAATGCTGGCGGCTGAAGTTCCGGTAGGACTGGGGACTGATGCCACCCGCGTGGCCAGCTACAACCCGTGGACAGCGCTCTACTGGCTGGTTTCGGGACGTACTGTGGGAGGGATGGCGATGTACGATGATAACAATCGCCTGCCGCGCGATGTGGCGCTGGAATTGTGGACGGCCGGTAGCGCCTGGTTCTCCAGCGAACAGGGTAAGAAAGGGCGCATCGAGAAAGACCAACTGGCCGACCTGGTGGTGCTGTCTAAAGATTACTTCAGTGTGCCGGAAGAAGAGATCAAAGGCATAGAGTCGGTGATGACCATTGTCGATGGCAAAGTGGTGTATGCGGCCGGGCATTTCACTCCGCTGGCGCCGCCGGCCATCCCGGTTGTACCTGACTGGTCGCCGGTGGTAAAAGTGCCGGGGCACTATCGCTCAGCGCCGCCTGCTGCGGCGAAAATTGGCGCAATGGTGCAGATGCACCAGTGCTGCGGCAGCTGCGGCGTACACGGCCATCAGCATGATATAGCGCGTAAATCGGCAATTCCGGTGTCAGATGACCGGGTTTTCTGGGGCGCGCTTGGCTGCTCCTGCTTCGCGTTTTAATCCCTCATCACAGCCCCTGGCCAAACGCAGGGGCTGATTGTCTATTCTGAAAAGCGGTTCATCGTGTTAACCGATATGGCGCAACTGCAACAATTTGTGTCATTCTGGTCTGTCTTTATACAGTGAAGGTGGAAACATGGATGAGCTGCTAACCCTTGGCTGCATTGTATTATTCTTCGCGCTGGTAGTGGTTCCTGGCCTCGCGATCGTGGCATTCAGACGCAGTGCGGCTGTACGTTCTGAGCTGATGGTGTTGCGCCGTCGGGTAGAGGAGCTGGAGCTGCGCGGTGCGGCGCAGACCAGCGCCGTTGAGCCAACGGCAGCAAAAGAGATTGTTCCTGCCGATGCGCCAACGGCTGCGATGAGCAGCGTATCGCCGGAGCCAGTAACTGAGCCGCCGCCTGAGCCCGTTAACCCGTGGGCTTCACAGCCGAAGCCGGATAATGCGGCGGTATCTACGCCCGACGTCGAGCGGCCTTCTGCTTTTGGCGGGGTAATGTCATCGCTGGTGCGCTGGTTTATGCAGGGTAACCCGTTGGCAAAGCTCGGTATTTTGCTCCTGTTTTTGGGGCTTTCTTTCCTGCTGCGTTATACGGTCGAACATTCTCTGTTTCCGCTGGAGCTGCGTCTGGTGGCGGCCGCGCTGTTCGCTATTGTGCTGTTGGCGTTGGGCTGGCGGTTGCGGCATAAGCAACCGATCTATGCGCTGATATTACAGGGGGGAGCTACCGGAGCACTCTATCTCACCGTCTTTGGTGCGTTCCGGCTGTGGCAAATGCTGCCAATGACGCTGGCATTTGCGCTGCTAGTGGCGATTTGTGCGGCGAGTGTGGGGCTGGCTATTCTGCAAAAGGCGCTCAGCCTGGCGATGCTGGCAAGTCTTGGCGGTTATCTCGCGCCGCTGTTGCTTTCCACCGGCGGCGGCAGTCATGTCGCGCTCTTCTCATTCTATCTTCTGCTCTCGGTCGGCATTCTCGCCATCAGCATCTGGCAGGACTGGAGGGAGCTTAATCTGCTCGGCCTGTTGTTCACCTTCGGCGTTGGCGGGGTGTGGGGCCTGGAGGGCTATCGACCAGAGTATTACCTGAGTTGCCAACTGTTCCTGATCGCCAACACGATTATTTTTGGCGTGCTGAGCGTGGCGTTGTCGCTCCGGGCGCAGGAAAAAGGCAAACAGATTATTGACGGCGTACTGCTGTTTGCCCCACCGCTGATCGGTTTTGGAATGCAGTATGCCATTACCCGGCATATGGCTTATGGTCCGGCGCTTAGTGCGCTGGGTTACGGTGGTTTCTATCTGGTGTTAGCAAAGTTTGCGTTGCGCCGTTCCTCTTCTCTGGGGAGACCTCTGGTATTGTCCGCCCTGGCGCTCGGTGGTGCGTTTACCACGCTTGCTATCCCGTTGGCGCTTTCAGCCCGTTGGACGGCGATGGCCTGGGCGCTGGAAGGTCTCGGCATTCTCTGGCTTGGCGTGCAACAGCAACAGCGGCGTATGAGCTATAGCGGTACGGCGCTGCTCGTGCTGGCCGTGGGGAGCGCGCTATGGGCGCTGGCGAACGGAACAACCGCGCTCTCAGTCATGCTGATTTTTGCCGTGCTCAGCCTCAGTTGGCTGGTTGCTGCATGGCTATGGCGCAACATTTGGATGCCGGGCAGTTGGGCGCTACTCGCTGGTGGTTTGGTTTTCTGGATTGTTGCGCTCGTTGCGGCATCGCAACTCGTTCTGAAACAGGAGCGGTGGGTACTGTCTGGCGTGCTGGCATTAATGGCGGTATCGAGCTGGGGCTGGCGGAGTATCGCGGGTCGCCTGGCGTGGCGGGAACTGGATGCCAGTAAATGGCTGCTGTGGCCGATGATGTTGGTGATGCTGATGTATCAGATCGCTGTACAGCAGATTTTTGCGGCGGGCTGGCCGAATCTGGCCTGGTGCGCGGCGCTAATTGTTGCGGTAGCGCTGCTCTGGCGTGATGCACAAATATTACCGCCAATGCTTTCCAGACTGGCGCATTTATCGTTCTTCTGGATGATTTTACTGGCGCTCGCGGTTGAGCTGTTCTGGTTCGCGCAGGGGCTGCCGTGGGGAAGGGCTGCGTGGGGTAGCGGCCTGATGATGGCGGCTGGCGGGCTGCTTATTTTCCTGATTTATCAGTCTGTTCATCGACAAATCTGGCCATTTCGCATCTGGCCGGCCCTCTATTCTGTTCAGGCGATGGTTCCCGTGGTGCTGGTGCTGGTAGGTCTGCTCGTGCTGACCAATTTACAAGATGGCGTGGTTTATCGTCAGACTTATCTGCCGTTGCTCAACCCGCTGGAAGAGGGCGCAGCTTTTGCCCTGCTGGGCCTGGTGGTGTTTTATCGCGCGTCTGAACGCTATTTCCCGGCGCAGCTTTCGGTATCTCGCCCATGGCCGGTTGTGGCGCTGATGGCGCTCAGCTTTTGGTGGCTCAATGGCGTGCTGCTGCGCGCATTGTCCTGGTATGGCGAGGTTGCGTGGCGTGTAGACGCACTATGGGATTCACGGCTGATTCAAACCTGTTTTGCTCTGTTCTGGATGCTGGCGGCATTGGTGGTGATGCTGCGGGCGACCCGGCGCCGCTCGCGTCGGGAATGGCTGTGTGGCGCGGTATTGTTGGGGATAGTCATTGTGAAACTGATGCTGGTGGACAGCGCAGGAGGCGGCGGCCTGGCGCGCGCGGTTGCGTTTATCGGCGTGGCCATTCTGGTGTTGATTATCGGGTATTTTTCACCATTACCGCCCAAAGCTGGAGAAGAAAAATGAAATGGATGAAAGCGGTGTTATGCAGCGTACTGCTGGGCGCGACAGGCGCGGCGGTAAGCAGCGATGAAGTGAAAGAGTCTCCCGCGGAATACGTAACGGGGGTGACGCTGGAAACTACGGGCACATCACCGTGGTATCGTGTTTCGCTACCTCCGGCGGTGTATCCGGGTACCGCCTGGGCGGATTTGCGCGATGTCCGGGTCTTTAACCATCTGGGGGAGGCGGTGCCGTTTACTCTGGTGGCGCAGAAAACCCAGCCCGTTACGCCAGAGGCAGTGGCGCTGCGTTTTTTCCCGCTTGATATGTCACCGGTTGCGCCGCGTGAGGAGGGGCAACGAGGCGGAGACGCTATTGTTTTACGCTCGAAGAGCGGCATTGAAATTCATTTGCAAAGTGATGATGTCAAAGCGCTCGGCCAGAGCTATTTACTGACGCTCCCGGAAGAGACGAAAGATACCTTTTCACTGGCGCAGTTACGCCTGAACTGGGACTCGCAGGCGGGCAACTGGCAGGGGAAAGCCTCGGTTTATGCAAGCAGTGATTTGCGCTACTGGCGACCCGTGCAGGAAGATGCGCCGTTAATGGATCTGACGCGTGATAACGATCGCCTGAAAATGGACACCATCAGCGCCAGCCTCACGCTCTCTGTGGAGGCGACTCGCTACCTGCTTGTGATCCTCGACTCGCAAAGTCCGGCGCTGACGTTAAACAGCGTGAGCGCGATAGCGGCCAGCAGCGAGCCGGAATCCGAGCGTATCGTGATTGAAGCCCAGGGGAATAAGGTTTCGGATGACGAAGCCGTCTGGCGATGGGCGCAGCCCCAGCCGCTGACCTCGCTTCGCATCGATCTGGAAAGTGAAGGTGTTTTACCGGTGGAACTGGCCTGGCGCAGCGCTGAAAAAGAGCCCTGGCAGCCGCTGACAAAAACCATGCTTTACAATCTGGACTGGAGGAGTTCGGAAGATATTCGTCTTTCCGGTCAGTTGGTTGAGGCCGTCCGGATGACGACCATTAACGCCCGGTTGCCAGAGAGGCTGCCTGAGTTGAGCGGCATGCGCGACAGTTATCAACTGGTGTTTAATACGCAGGGCAAAGGGCCTTATATGCTGGCGTGGGGAAACCGGGCGGCGAAAAAGGCTGATGTTGGTCTCGATATGCTGATCCCGGCGTCGCTGCGTAAATCGCAGGAGATAGATTATCTACCGTGGGCGACTCTTCAGGAGAGCGTGGCGCTTGGTGGTGAAGCGCGATTGACGGCAACGTCAGTAGCTGAGCAACAAAGCCAGTGGAAAACGTTGTTGGTGTGGGGGGCGTTAATTCTTGGGGTCGCCGTACTGGCGCTTATGGCGTGGCGAATCTGGCGTGAAGTGAAAAAGGGTAATCCGACATAAACCAATAAAAAAGGCCCGCATTTGCGGGCCTCTTACGATTCATGCCAATTACAGGCTGGAAACGTTCTCGGTCAGGTATTTTGCCACGCCGTCCGGAGACGCGTTCATACCTTCTTTACCTTTTTCCCACTGTGCCGGGCAAACGTCGCCGTGCTCTTCGTGGAACTGCAGCGCGTCAACCATGCGCAGCATTTCGTCGATGTTACGACCCAGCGGCAGATCGTTAACCACCTGGTGGCGAACAACGCCGTTAGCGTCGATCAGGAAAGAACCGCGCAGAGCAACGCCCGCTTCCGGGTGCTCGATGCCGTAGGCTTTCTGGATTTCGCGTTTGATGTCAGCAACCATTGCGTATTTCACTGCACCGATGCCGCCTTTGTCGACAGGGGTGTTACGCCATGCGTTGTGGACAAATTCAGAGTCGAAGGAAACGCCAACAACTTCCACGCCGCGCTTCTGGAATTCTTCGTAACGTTTGTCGAAAGCGATCAGTTCAGACGGGCAAACGAAGGTGAAGTCCATCGGCCAGAAGAACAGAACGGTAGTTTTACCGTTGGTATGCTGTTTGAAGTTGAAGTTTTCAACGATCTCACCGCTACCCAGTACCGCAGCTGCTGTGAAATCCGGAGCCTGACGAGTTACCAGTACCATATAATTCTCCTGCAATGTTAAGGGGTTTTTGGAACGCAACGCGGGCCAGTATAGAGAGTGTTCGCGAATAAGACAAAGAGGCGCTGGCAATCAATGAGACAGGTTTTGTCTATCAATCTTTTGCCGGATGGCGGCTACTGCTTATCCGGCGGCTAATACGGGCTGTAGTCAAAGGGTTTTACGCTGCGCCTGTTCCATCATTTGCGGATAAAACTGCCAGAACCGTTCCTCTAACGCATCGTAATGCGTATCCAGGTCATACCATGAGTCACGCAGGGCATCGAGTCGTGGGCGGCGGCTGGCCATGCCATTCAGGACGTTCTGGATAAAATCCATGTCCCGATAGCGCTCAAGCCATTTCTCTGACCATATATAGTTGTTTAAATTGATAAAGCGCGGTGGCGATTCAGGCAAAATAGTGGTCACCTGGGTGCGAGCATAGCGGACAAAGTCCGCCAGCGGGAAGTCGGGGGATATTTCCGACCAGTGGCGCGACAGAAAATGATCCCACATTACGTCCAGCGTAATCGGCGCGACACGGCGCGTTTCGCTGCGAAACCACTCTTTGGCTTCACGCACCTGCGGCAGGTTATCGGTCATCACGTCGATACGACGATGCATGAAGATGCCTTCCACCACGTCAGGCGAATAGTGCGTTTCCGGATTGCCCCGCACAAAGTCGGCCAACAAATTACCGGAAAGCGAGCTGTCGGCGAGGTGAGCCAGATGCAAATGTGCAAGAAAATTCATATCCACTTCATCCTTCAAACTGCCTCTTTGTTGGCTGTCTTCACTCACCCCAGTCACTTACTTGAGTAAGCTCCCGGGGACTCATTCAGTTGCCGCCTCGATGCATCTTGAATGATTTTGTGTATAGATTATGTCTTTTAACTTGAGGGGTAAAGGTTGCAGGGAGGACGCCCCGGCACTAGACTACCCGCCTCTTATTTTAGTCTGAGTCAGTGTCATGCGCGTTACCGATTTCACCTTTGAACTACCCGAATCCCTGATTGCCCACTATCCGCAAGCTGAGCGCAGTAGTTGCCGCTTGCTGTCTTTGGACGGGCCGACGGGCGCGCTGACGCACGGTACTTTCACCGATTTGCTCGATAAGCTCAACCCTGGCGATTTGCTGGTCTTTAACAACACCCGCGTTATTCCGGCGCGTCTGTTTGGCCGTAAAGCCAGCGGCGGCAAGATCGAGGTGCTGGTCGAGCGTATGTTGGATGACAAACGTATTCTGGCGCATATTCGCGCCTCGAAAGCGCCAAAGTCGGGGGCCGAGCTGCTGCTGGGCGACGACGAAAGTATTAAAGCAACGATGGTGGCACGCCATGACGCGCTGTTTGAAGTCGAGTTTAACGACGAGCGCAGCGTGCTGGATATCCTTAACGCCATCGGCCATATGCCGCTGCCACCGTATATTGACCGTCCGGATGAAGACGCCGACCGCGAGCTGTATCAGACCGTGTATAGCGAAAAACCGGGTGCGGTCGCCGCGCCGACTGCGGGTCTGCACTTTGACGATCCGCTGCTGGCTAAGCTGCGCGATAAAGGCATTGAAATGGCGTTCGTCACGCTGCACGTGGGCGCGGGGACTTTCCAGCCGGTGCGCGTAGACACCATCGAAGATCACATCATGCACTCCGAATATGCGGAAGTGCCGCAGGATGTCGTTGATGCTGTGCTGGCGGCGAAAGCGCGCGGCAACCGCGTGATTGCGGTGGGCACCACCTCCGTACGTTCACTGGAAAGCGCGGCGCAGGCGGCCAAAAACGACCTTATCGAGCCGTTTTTCGGCGATACGCAAATATTCATTTATCCTGGCTATAAATATCAGGTGATTGATGCCCTGGTAACCAACTTCCACCTGCCGGAATCAACGCTGATCATGCTGGTTTCCGCGTTTGCTGGTTATAAAAACACCATGCACGCCTATCATGAAGCGGTAAAAGCGGAATATCGCTTTTTTAGTTACGGTGATGCGATGTTTATCACGTACAATCCGCAGGCTATTTCTGAGCGTGTCGGGGAATAAATCCGCGATATGAGTATTTAAAACGTCGGACTGTTTTTCTGACGCAGGAGTTAAGATGAAATTTGAACTGGATACCACAGACGGTCGCGCTCGCCGCGGCCGCCTGGTTTTTGATCGTGGCGTAGTAGAAACACCTGCTTTTATGCCGGTCGGTACTTACGGCACCGTGAAAGGCATGACGCCGGAAGAAGTTGAAGCAACTGGCGCGCAGATTATCCTCGGTAACACCTTCCACCTGTGGCTGCGCCCGGGGCAGGAAATCATGAAACTGCATGGCGATCTGCACGATTTTATGCAGTGGAAAGGGCCAATCCTCACCGATTCCGGCGGCTTCCAGGTTTTCAGCCTGGGTGATATCCGTAAGATTACCGAGCAGGGCGTGCATTTCCGTAACCCAATCAACGGCGATCCGATTTTCCTCGATCCCGAGAAGTCGATGGAGATTCAATACGATCTCGGTTCCGATATCGTCATGATCTTCGACGAATGTACACCGTATCCGGCCGACTGGGACTATGCTAAACGCTCGATGGAGATGTCTCTGCGTTGGGCGAAGCGCAGTCGGGATCGTTTTGATAGCCTCGGCAACAAAAATGCGCTTTTTGGCATCATTCAGGGCAGTGTTTACGAAGATTTACGTGATATCTCCGTTAAAGGTCTGGTAGACATCGGTTTTGATGGCTACGCTGTCGGCGGTTTGGCTGTCGGTGAGCCGAAGGAAGATATGCACCGCATCCTGGAGCATGTATGCCCACAGATTCCGGCAGATAAACCTCGTTACCTGATGGGCGTCGGCAAACCAGAAGATCTGGTTGAAGGCGTACGTCGCGGTATCGATATGTTTGACTGCGTGATGCCAACGCGAAATGCCCGTAATGGTCATTTGTTTGTGACTGACGGCGTGGTAAAAATTCGTAACGCGAAACATAAAAGCGACACCAGTCCGCTCGATGCTGAGTGTGATTGCTACACCTGTCGCAATTATTCGCGCGCTTACTTGCATCATCTCGACCGTTGCAACGAAATATTGGGCGCGCGACTCAACACGATTCATAACCTTCGCTACTACCAGCGTTTGATGGCGGGTTTACGCAAGGCTATTGAAGAGGGTAAATTAGAGAGCTTCGTGACCGATTTTTACCAACGTCAGGGTAGACCAGTTCCACCTGTGAACGTTGATTAATTTTAATAATGAGGGAATTTGAATGAGCTTTTTTATTTCTGATGCGGTAGCGGCAACAGGTGCTCCGGCGCAGGGCAGCCCGATGTCTCTGATTCTGATGCTGGTGGTGTTTGGTCTGATTTTCTACTTCATGATCCTGCGCCCGCAGCAAAAGCGCACCAAAGAACACAAAAATCTGATGAACTCCATTGCGAAAGGCGATGAAGTGCTGACTAACGGTGGTCTGGTGGGTCGCGTGACCAAAGTAGCAGAATCTGGCTACATCGCTATCGCGCTGAACGACACCACTGAAGTGGTTATTAAACGTGATTTCGTAGCTGCCGTTCTGCCGAAAGGCACCATGAAGGCGCTGTAATTTATTGTTTTCCCAAAGGGAACTGCCGTGTTAAACCGTTATCCTTTGTGGAAGTATGTCATGCTGATCGTCGTTATTGTCGTCGGTCTGCTTTATGCGCTTCCCAACCTGTATGGTGAGGATCCGGCTGTTCAAATCACTGGCGTGCGCGGTGCCGCCGCCAGTGAGCAAACGCTGATCCAGGTCCAGAAAACGTTACAAGAAGATAAAATCACACCTAAGTCTGTGGCTCTGGAAGAGGGTGCTATTCTTGCGCGCTTCGACTCCACTGATACCCAACTGCGCGCACGTGAAGTGTTAATGGGCGTATTGGGCGATCAATACGTCGTGGCGCTTAACCTTGCACCGGCAACTCCACGCTGGCTGGCAGCCATTCACGCAGAACCGATGAAACTCGGTCTTGACCTGCGTGGCGGCGTTCACTTTCTGATGGAAGTGGATATGGACACCGCGCTGAGTAAGTTGCAGGAACAAAATATCGATAGCCTGCGCAGCGATCTGCGTGAAAAAGGCATTCCTTATACTACCGTTCGCAAAGAAGATAACTACGGTCTGAGCATCACCTTCCGTGATAGCAGCGCTCGTGATGAAGCTATCTCTTACCTGAGCAAGCGTCACCAGGATCTGGTTATTTCCAGCCAGGGCAGCAATGCTCTGCGTGCGGTGATGACCGATGCGCGCCTGAGCGAAGCCCGTGAATACGCGGTACAGCAGAACATCAACATTCTGCGTAATCGTGTTAACCAACTAGGTGTTGCTGAGCCGGTGGTCCAACGTCAGGGTGCTGACCGCATTGTGGTCGAACTGCCAGGCATTCAGGATACCGCGCGTGCGAAAGAAATTCTGGGCGCTACCGCGACGCTGGAATTCCGTCTGGTGAACACCAACGTTGACCAGTCTGCTGCGGCATCCGGGCGTGTACCGGGTGATTCGGAAGTGAAACAGTCTCGTGAAGGTCAGCCGGTTGTGCTGTACAAACGCGTGATCCTGACCGGTGATCATATCACCGACTCCACTTCCAGCCAGGACGAATACAATCAGCCGCAGGTTAACATCTCGCTGGATAGCGCGGGTGGTAACATCATGTCCAACTTCACCAAGGACAACATCGGTAAGCCGATGGCGACCCTGTTCGTGGAGTACAAAGACAGCGGTAAAAAAGATGCCAACGGTCGCGCAGTGCTGGTGAAACAGGAAGAGGTGATTAACATCGCCAACATCCAGTCTCGCCTGGGCAACAGCTTCCGTATCACCGGTATTAACAACCCGAACGAAGCGCGTCAGCTTTCTCTGCTGTTACGTGCCGGTGCGTTGATTGCGCCGATTCAGATTGTTGAAGAACGTACCATCGGTCCTACCCTGGGTATGCAGAACATTAAACAGGGTCTGGAAGCGTGTCTGGCCGGTCTGGTGGTGTCTATCCTGTTCATGATCTTCTTCTATAAGAAGTTCGGTCTGATTGCGACCAGTGCGCTGATTGCTAACCTGGTACTGATTGTCGGTATTATGTCGCTGCTGCCGGGCGCTACGCTGAGTATGCCGGGGATTGCGGGGATCGTCTTAACCCTTGCTGTCGCGGTCGATGCGAACGTACTGATTAACGAACGTATCAAAGAAGAGTTGAGTAACGGGCGTTCGGTGCAGCAGGCCATCAATGAAGGTTATGCGGGCGCATTTAGCTCCATCTTTGATGCGAACATTACGACGCTGATTAAGGTCATTATCCTGTACGCAGTTGGCACCGGGGCAATTAAAGGGTTCGCGATTACTACCGGTATTGGTGTGGCGACGTCGATGTTTACCGCGATTGTCGGTACACGTGCCATCGTAAACCTGTTGTATGGCGGCAAGCGCGTCAAAAAGCTGTCAATCTGAGGAGTGCGAAGTGGCACAGGAATATACTGTTGAACAATTGAACCACGGCCGTAAAGTCTGGGACTTTATGCGCTGGGACTACTGGGCTTTCGGCATTTCAGGTTTCCTGCTGATTGCGGCCATCGTGGTGATGGGCGTACGCGGGTTTAACTGGGGTCTCGATTTCACCGGTGGTACGGTAATTGAAATCACGCTGGAAAAACCGGCCGATATGGACGTGATGCGCGATGCGCTGGAGAAAGCGGGCTTTGTTGATCCGCTTCTGCAGAACTTCGGCAGCAGCCACGACATTATGGTGCGTATGCCGCCAACTGAAGGCGCAGACGGCGGTCAGGTGCTGGGCAGCAAAGTGTTGAGTGTGATTAACGAATCCACCAACCAAAACGCCGCGGTGAAGCGAATTGAATTCGTGGGTCCGAGCGTGGGTGCAGATCTGGCGCAAACCGGTGCAATGGCGCTGATGGCGGCGTTAATATCCATCCTGGTGTACGTCGGTTTCCGCTTTGAGTGGCGACTGGCGGCAGGGGTAGTTATCGCTCTGGCGCACGACGTGATTATCACACTTGGGATCCTGTCGTTGTTCCATATCGAGATTGATCTGACTATCGTCGCATCGTTGATGTCGGTAATCGGTTACTCGCTGAACGACAGTATCGTGGTATCTGACCGTATTCGTGAAAATTTCCGCAAAATTCGTCGCGGGACGCCTTACGAAATCTTTAACGTGTCATTGACTCAGACGCTGCACCGTACGTTGATTACGTCCGGTACGACGTTGATGGTTATTCTGATGCTGTTCCTGTTCGGTGGTCCGGTACTGGAAGGCTTCTCGCTGACGATGCTGATCGGTGTTTCCATCGGTACTGCATCTTCTATCTACGTAGCATCGGCGCTGGCGCTGAAGCTGGGTATGAAGCGTGAGCACATGCTGCAGCAGAAGGTTGAGAAAGAAGGGGCGGATCAACCGTCAATTCTGCCTTAAACTATTAAGAGTGAAGATACTGGAATCCCGATCGCAAGGTCGGGATTTTTTTTGCCTGCGATTTGGTAGCAGTCCATTATCTTTTCCGGTCGCCATACTACTGACAGTATGCTGTCAGTAGCCCTGTCTTATAGTCCTTCTGAGATTACCCACACAGGCAGGAGGAAGTATGAATAACGTAATTAGCTGGTTTGAAATCCCCGTGGCACAAATGGAGCGCGCCATTGCTTTTTATGAGCCAGTGATGCAGGTTTCTTTGCGTCGTGAGAATATGGACAGCGCGGAGCTGGCCGTATTTCCACATCAGGATCCCGCTCCCGGCGGGGCGCTGGCTAAATTTGACGGTATTACGCCTTCAGCGCAGGGCGCTATTATTTATCTGCATACGGATGATTTGGCTGCAACGCTTAAACGCGTCGCCACCGCTGGCGGTCAGTGCGTGTTTGGTCCGCTCGAACTGGGGCAGGATATTGGCACTATTGCGCTGTTTACTGACAGCGAAGGCAATCGTGTTGGTTTACATCAACCCGCGTAATATTTTCAGGACTGAGGATTAAAATGACCAGACGCGCCGACCGCTTGTTTCAGATTGTACAAATCCTGCGTGGCAGGCGAGTGACAACGGCGGCGCTGCTGGCAGAACGTCTTGAGGTTTCTGAACGGACGATTTATCGCGATATCCGCGATCTCTCTTTATCCGGCGTGCCCATTGAAGGAGAAGTGGGCAGTGGATACCGCTTAATGGCGGGGTTTGATCTGCCGCCGTTGATGTTAACGCATCGCGAATCAGAAGCGTTAATGGTAGCGATTCGGTTGCTGAAAACATGGGGCGGGGATTCACTCTCACAGGCGCTGGAATCCGCGCAGGAAAAAGTGCTGGCGATATTGCCGCCAGAGTGTCGGCGCAGAGCCGAGCAAACGCGGGTTTTCGCGCCAGATTTTGGCAATCAGCCGCATTCACGCAGTGCTTTTGATCTCATACATCGCGCGGTTTCGGCGCAGCAGGTGCTGGCGCTGCATTATCGCGACGAGTCCGGGAATCTCTCCTGGCGCGACGTTCAGCCGTTGGGGTTATTTTTCTGGGGTGAGCACTGGTTGCTGGTTGCCTGGTGCGAGAAACGTGACGATTATCGCTGCTTTCGCGTTGATCGGTGTCTGAAGATCACGCCGCTCGACAGGCATTTTCGTGAATCTGCAGATCGCTCGCTAAGTGACTTTTTACGTAAAGTACGCTGTGAAGACCAGCCATAAAAAAGCCAGCGGTTAAGCTGGCTTGTCTGCGATAAATTGGCAGGATTAGAAGTTGTAACCTACGACCAGGTAACCACCCCAACCGGTAGAACGGACGTTAAAGTTGCCTTTATTGAAGTTCAGCTCTGCATCATCATTCCATTGACCCCCGTTGTGCCAGTAACGAGCGACGACGGAATAATGCCAGTGATCGTAATTCAGCGCCAGAATATGGCTGGAAGCGATAGAGTTGTTAGTACGCGCTTTATTGCCATTAAGATCGGAGAAATCATCGTCGCCCAGATCGGATCCCCAATCGAAGTTGGTAAAGCCAATGTAGCTAAGATTACCGCCCCACAGTTCAGTGATTGGTACAAAATATTTCACTTTGAAACGATAGCCGTCCCACTCGTTTTCGTTGGCTGCACCGTAGTTCTGCCACTGATATTTGGCATACACGTTAAGAGACAGGCTCATCGGCAGACCGGTATCGATATCGGTACCCAGACCCATATACCAGGTGCTCTGGCGGCCATCTTTGTTACGACCCATATCGTAGATGTAGTTATTGGCGAAGTACCACTCTTTGAATGGACCGAAGCTCAGGTCGGTGCCGGTCAGTTTATCGATGGAGAAGCGCGGTTCAATTTCCATAAACAGCGGAGAACCGTGGTTCCAGATACCTTTCGCATCAGTGTTACCACCAAAGAAGACAGGTGCATCCATGTAACCATAGAAATCGAACCAATCTTTTTTTGCAAAAGCTTCATATTCCAGGTAGGTATCGTTGCGAATCTGCGGTCCGAAACGGGTGTGGTAGCTACCCACCACGTTGACGCTCTGGTGCCACCAGTCGGACAGATATTGCGGTTTGTCATTTTCTGCAGCGTTGGCAGTAAAAGACGAGGAGAGCGCCAGCACTGCACCGGCTGCAAGTAATGTTTTTTTCATATGTATGCCACTGTTTGAAATCCCTTTCGGGAGTGAAAAAGGCGCAAATTGCGTTTCTAAATATTTCGTGTTTCTTCGGAGCCTATTATAAAAATCATTGTTCACAAAAATATGTGTTGTTTCACAGTTCTATCATTTACGTAATCGATTGCGTTCACGTTTGCTTACTTTAGGCGGCGAATTGTACTGGCTCCCATGAATGTTGCCAAGTTTTACCAGAAATATCGGTTATGTCAGGTGAGTAACAAAACGGGCCGGAGTGATGTTGCGGAACGCACAAAACGTCCCGCAAAAAAGTTTATTGATTAACAGGCTGGATGTCGTGGATACGAACAAATCCTAACTGGTCCGGAGAAAGGCCATTTATCTGCAGCGGAATGTCTACGTCGCTGGGAGCAAGGATACTTGCCGGGGCCGTTACCAATTGGTTCTGAACGTTCGTTTCCTGATAGTTATCCGTGGTGCCCTGAATTTGTCCATACTCGACGGTGGCGCTAAAGGCGGGTAAAGGCGTAGTGGATTCACCCTGAATACGTAATGTGAGCCGCGTGCCGTCGGCGTTCGGCGCAATATTGACAAGTGACATCCGTAACATGCCAATTTGGCTGTCCAGTCGGGCTGGTGTACTGGAACCCGGCAGCAGATAGGCTCCGCTGGTTGATTTGGCATTCAACATATTTTGTTGTGTAATTTTTACCGTTTCCTGATTTAGCTGTGTCATCTCTTTATTCAACGTGCTAACACTTTGATGCATCTGGCGTACTTCGCTTTGCTGTGCGCATGCGCTAAGACTAAAGAGACTTCCCACCAGGAGAATTCTTAGGTAACGTCTTGTCATTGTGATTACTTCCTTCATTGTCGCGATAGCATAATGGTAGTGCGCACCGAGCACGAAGGCATCGATCCTTTGTCTCAAAAGCGCTGCGCCTTTGTTGTCACGCCAGTTCAGGGTAAAATAGATTTCTGTTAACCACTGAGGACAGGACGCCGTATGCATTGCCCATTCTGTTTCGCCGTAGACACTAAGGTAATTGACTCTCGTCTTGTAGGCGAGGGCTCCTCAGTACGCCGCCGTCGGCAGTGTCTGGTCTGTAACGAACGTTTCACCACTTTTGAAGTGGCTGAACTTGTCATGCCACGCGTTGTGAAAAGCAACGATGTGCGTGAACCCTTTAATGAAGATAAGCTGCGCAGCGGCATGCTCAGAGCGCTTGAGAAACGTCCGGTCAGCTCAGATGACGTCGAAATGGCGTTGAACCATATCAAATCACAACTGCGTGCGACTGGCGAGCGTGAGGTGCCGAGCAAGATGATCGGCAACCTGGTGATGGAGCAGTTGAAAAAACTCGATAAAGTCGCCTACATCCGCTTTGCCTCGGTTTACCGGAGTTTCGAAGATATCAAAGAATTTGGCGAAGAGATTGCTCGCCTACAGGACTAAGCCATGCAGGATGAATTGTACATGGCGCGCGCGCTGAAGCTTGCTGCGCGCGGACGTTTTACCACTCACCCCAATCCCAACGTGGGCTGCGTGATTGTCAAAGATGGGGAGATCGTCGGTGAAGGGTATCATCACCGCGCGGGCGAACCGCATGCCGAAGTCCACGCTCTGCGCATGGCTGGAGAAAAAGCGCAAGGGGCTACTGCCTATGTAACGCTTGAACCCTGCAGCCATCATGGTCGTACCCCCCCGTGCTGCGATGCGCTGATTGCCGCAGGCGTGTCACGTGTGGTTGCAGCGATGCAGGATCCCAATCCGCAGGTAGCAGGTCGTGGTCTCTACCGTTTGCAGCAGGCGGGCATTGACGTCAGTCACGGGCTGATGATGAGCGAGGTTGAGCAGCTTAATAAAGGCTTTCTCAAGCGTATGCGTACGGGATTCCCCTACGTGCAGCTTAAACTTGGTGCGTCGCTTGATGGGCGTACGGCGATGGCCAGTGGTGAAAGCCAGTGGATAACCTCGCCACAGGCGCGTCGCGATGTGCAAAGATTACGGGCGCATAGCCACGCCATCTTAACCAGCAGCGCTACGGTGTTGGCTGACGACCCTCAGCTTACCGTGCGTTGGTCGGAACTTGGGGAGTCAACCCAGGCGAGTTACCCGCAGGAAAATCTGCGCCAGCCTATCCGCATTGTTGTTGATAGCCAGAATCAGGTCACGCCGGAACACCGTATTGTGCAACAGCCTGGAGAAACCTGGATTGCCCGGACAAAAGATGATCCTCGTAGTTGGCCGGAGACGGTGCGCAGCCTGAAGGTGCCGGAACATAACGGGCACCTGGATCTGGTGGTGCTGATGATGCAACTGGGCAAGCAGCAAATTAACAGCATTTGGGTTGAAGCAGGTCCAACGCTTGCGGGCGCGTTATTACAGGCCGGACTGGTCGATGAGCTAATCGTGTATGTTGCGCCTAAACTGTTAGGCAGCGATGCACGAGGATTATGTGTGCTTCCAGGCCTTGAGAAACTGGCTGACGCCCCCCATTTCAAATTCAACGAAATACGCCATGTAGGTCCGGACCTTTGCCTGCATTTAGTGGGCGCATGATCTCCCGGTTCGAAAGGGAAGCAGCGCACAGATTATTATGATAAAATCCGCCCCCCTGCGGGGTCTAGTGAATCCGAAGGAAGAATATGAACATTATTGAAGCTAACGTTGCTACCCCGGACGCTCGCGTCGCCATCACCATTGCGCGTTTCAACAACTTTATCAATGACAGCCTGCTGGAAGGTGCGATCGACGCCCTGAAACGTATTGGTCAGGTTAAAGATGAAAACATTACCGTCGTTTGGGTTCCGGGCGCGTATGAGCTGCCGCTGGCAGCCTCAGTACTTGCAAAATCCGGTAAATACGACGCGGTGATTGCGTTAGGTACGGTGATTCGTGGTGGTACCGCGCACTTCGAATATGTGGCTGGCGGTGCAAGCAATGGCCTGGCGCATGTCGCTCAGGACAGTGGCATTCCGGTAGCCTTCGGTGTTCTGACCACCGAAAGTATTGAACAAGCCATCGAACGTGCTGGCACTAAAGCTGGCAACAAAGGCGCAGAAGCTGCACTGACTGCACTTGAAATGATTAATGTATTGAAAGCCATCAAGGCCTGATTTTTGTAAGGGGAAATCCGTGAAACCTGCTGCTCGTCGCCGCGCCCGTGAGTGTGCCGTCCAGGCGCTCTACTCCTGGCAGTTGTCCCAGAACGACATCGCTGATGTTGAATACCAGTTCCTGGCGGAACAGGACGTAAAAGATGTCGACGTTCTGTATTTCCGTGAACTGCTGTCCGGGGTGGCGACTAACAGCGCGTACCTGGATGGATTAATGAAGCCTTATCTGTCTCGTCTGTTGGAAGAGCTGGGTCAGGTAGAAAAAGCCGTGCTGCGTATTGCGCTGTTTGAACTGTCTAAACGTAGTGATGTGCCGTACAAAGTGGCCATCAACGAAGCGATTGAACTGGCGAAAACCTTCGGCGCTGAAGACAGCCATAAATTCGTGAACGGCGTACTGGATAAAGCAGCACCTGTGATTCGCCCCAACAAAAAGTAATCCCGAGGCCGGCTGGATGGTGGAACTTGTTTCCGCTGCCCCCGGCTTTTTCTTTTTTTTCTGCTGAGGCATAACGTATGGCATGCGGCGAATTTTCCCTGATTGCCCGTTATTTTGACCGCGTAAGAACGTCTCGTCTTGATGTCGAAACCGGTATTGGTGACGATTGCGCACTTCTGAACATCCCTGAAAAACAGACGCTGGCGATCAGCACCGATACGCTGGTGGCAGGCAACCACTTCCTCCCCGAAATTGATCCCACCGATCTCGCCTGGAAAGCGCTGGCAGTGAATTTGAGCGATCTGGCGGCGATGGGAGCCGATCCTGCGTGGCTGACGCTGGCGCTCACGCTGCCTGACGTCGATGAAGCCTGGCTTGAAGCCTTCAGCGATGGCCTGTTTGAACTCCTCAATTACTATGATATGCAGCTGATAGGTGGTGACACCACGCGTGGGCCACTGTCGATGACGCTGGGTATCCACGGCTACGTCCCTGTTGGACGGGCCTTAAAACGCTCCGGTGCGAAACCGGGGGACTGGATTTATGTGACCGGTACGCCGGGCGACAGCGCGGCCGGGCTGGCGATTTTGCAGGATCGCTTGCAGGTGGCAGATGCAAAAGACGCAGACTATCTGCTTAAACGTCATCTGCGTCCAATGCCGCGTATTTTGCAGGGACAAGCCCTGCGCGATCTGGCCAGTGCTGCTATCGATATTTCCGACGGCCTGATTTCCGATCTGGGGCATATCGTCAAGGCCTGCGGCTGTGGGGCGCGGGTTAACGTCGATGCGTTGCCATACTCTACGGCATTTGCCCAACACGTTGAGCCGGAACAAGCCCTGCGCTGGGCGCTCTCGGGTGGTGAAGATTATGAGTTATGCTTTACCGTACCGGAAATTAACCGTGGCGCACTGGACGTGGCGCTGGGAAATCTCGGCGCATCGTTTACCTGCATTGGGCAGATGAGCGCGGACGTGGAAGGCATTCACTTTACGCGCGACGGAAAACCCGTCACGTTCGACTGGAAAGGATATGACCATTTTGCCGCGCCTTAAAAAAGATGTCGCCAAAAGCCGCCTGAGTATGCGCAATCCGTGGCACCTGTTGGCCACCGGTTTTGGCAGCGGGCTGAGCCCAATTGTTCCAGGCACGATGGGATCGCTGGCGGCGATCCCTTTTTGGTATTTAATGACGTTTCTGCCGTGGCAGCTGTATTCACTGGTGGTCATGTTGTCTATCTGTATCGGCGTTTATCTGTGCCATCAAACGGCGAAAGATATGGGCGTGCACGATCACGGTAGCATTGTCTGGGACGAGTTTGTCGGGATGTGGATAACCCTGATGGCGCTGCCGACCCACGACTGGCAGTGGGTCGCCGCCGGATTTGTGATTTTCCGTATTCTGGATATGTGGAAGCCGTGGCCGATCCGTTGGTTCGATCGCAACGTGCATGGCGGTACGGGGATCATGATTGATGATATTGTGGCCGGAATACTCTCCGCCGGAATTTTGTATTTTATCGGCCATCACTGGCCGGTAGGTATCATTTAAATAGGTTTGCCGGATGGCAGCGTAAACGCCTTATCTGGCCTGGAAACACGATGGCGGTTTCGTAGGCCCGATAAGCGTAGCGCCATCGGGCAATGCCAGATTATTTAAATCCGACCACCGGATGCTGTTTGTACGGCGTTTCCAGCTCGGCAATCTGCTCTGGCTTCAGCGTCAAATCCACCGCATTAAGTAACTCATCCAACTGTTCCTCGCGTGAAGTGCCGATAATCGGCGCAGCCACCCCCGGTTTGCTCAGCAGCCAGGCCAGCGCAACCTGCGCACGCGTTACGCCTAATTCCTCACTGACACCGGTCAGCCGCGCGGCAATTTGCGCGTCGTTTTCATCGCTCTCAGAGTATAAATTTTTACCGACTTCATCAGAAACCAGACGTGCGGTCGTTTCTCCCCAGGGGCGCGTCAGGCGACCACGCGCCAGCGGACTCCAAGGGATCACCGCGACGCCTTCCTGATAGCAAAGCGGCAGCATTTCGCGTTCTTCCTCACGGTAGATCAGGTTGTAGTGATCCTGCATGCTAACGAACTGTGCCCAGCCGTGTTGTTTCTGTAAGGCCAGCGCCTGAGCAAACTGAGACGCGTGCATGGATGAGGCGCCAATATAGCGAGCTTTACCGGCTTTCACTACGTCGTTAAGGGCTTCCAGCGTTTCTTCGATAGGCGTATTGTAATCCCAGCGGTGAATTTGCAGGATGTCCACATAGTCCATACCCAGGCGTCTGAGGCTATCGTCGATTGAGCGCAAGATTTGTGCGCGGGATAATCCTTCCGCTAAATCATCAACCTGGTGAAAAACCTTGGTGGCGACCACGACCTCTTCTCGGCGGGCGAAATCACGCAGCGCGCGGCCGACAATCTCTTCGCTGCTACCAGCGGAGTAGCTGTTGGCGGTATCAAAAAAGTTAATGCCGCCTTCAAGGGCGTGTTTGATTATCGGGCGGCTGCTTTCTTCAGGTAGCGTCCAGGCGTGATTGCCGCGATTGGGCTCGCCAAACGTCATGCAACCCAGGCAAAGGCGGGAGACCCGTAGGTCGGTTTTTCCTAAGGTGTTGTATTTCATTAATCCACTCCTGCTTAGCTCGTGATGAGTTAAGCATAGCAGGAGCGGGGAGGGGATTATGCCAGCCAGGCCTTGATTTTGGTCTCAATTCCGGCGGCATTAAGTCCCAGTTCGGCGCGAGCCTCGTCCTGAGTCCCCTGCGGGATGAAGAAGTCAGGCAGGCCAATGTTCAGCACCGGAACAGGCTTGCGATGGGCCATTAGCACTTCGTTTACGCCGCTACCAGCGCCGCCCATAATGGCATTCTCTTCGAGGGTGACCAGCACCTCGTGTTGGGCTGCCATTTCGAGGATCAACGTTTCATCCAGAGGTTTCACAAAGCGCATATCAACCAGCGTGGCGTTCAGTGACTCTGCGACCTGAGCGGCTTCCGGCATTAGGGTGCCGAAGTTGAGAATCGCCACTTTCGCACCGTGACGCTTCACGATGCCTTTGCCGATTGGCAGATGTTCCAGCGGCGCCAGCTCAACACCCACCGCGTTACCGCGCGGATAACGTACAACCGTTGGACCGTCGTTGTAGTGATAGCCGGTGAACAGCATCTGGCGACATTCGTTCTCATCGCTTGGGGTCATAATGACCATTTCCGGGATACAGCGCAGGAAAGAGAGGTCGAACGCCCCTTGGTGGGTTTGTCCATCTGCGCCAACGATACCCGCCCGGTCGACGGCGAACAGGACCGGCAGTTTCTGGATGGCGACATCATGCAGTACCTGATCGTAAGCGCGTTGCAGGAAGGTGGAGTAAATAGCCACGACCGGCTTATAACCGCCAATCGCCAGACCGGCCGCAAACGTCACCGCGTGCTGCTCGGCAATCGCCACATCAAAGTAGCGATCCGGGAACTTACGTGAGAACTCAACCATACCGGAGCCTTCGCGCATCGCCGGGGTGATCGCCATCAGCTTATTGTCTTTCGCCGCGGTCTGGCACAGCCAGTCACCGAAGATCTTTGAATAGCTCGGCAGGCCGCCGCTGCTTTTCGGCAGGCATCCGCTGGATGGATCGAATTTGGGTACCGCGTGGAACGTAATCGGATCTTTTTCCGCAGGCTCGTAGCCACGACCTTTTTTGGTCATGATGTGCAGGAACTGTGGACCTTTGAGATCGCGCATGTTCTTAAGCGTGGTGATAAGCCCCAGCACGTCGTGTCCGTCCACCGGACCAATATAGTTAAAGCCCAGCTCTTCAAACAGCGTACCCGGCACAACCATGCCTTTGATGTGCTCTTCGGTACGTTTGAGCAGTTCTTTAATCGGTGGTACACCGGAGAACACTTTCTTCCCGCCTTCGCGCAGCGAGGAGTAGAGTTTGCCAGAGAGCAGTTGCGCCAGGTGATTGTTCAGCGCGCCGACGTTCTCTGAAATCGACATTTCGTTGTCGTTGAGGATAACCAGCATGTCGGGCTTAATATCACCCGCGTGGTTCATCGCTTCAAATGCCATGCCTGCGGTGATTGCACCGTCCCCAATCACACAAACGGTACGGCGTTCCTTGCCTTCTTTCTCGGCGGCAACCGCAATACCGATACCTGCGCTGATGGAGGTTGAGGAGTGCCCAACACTCAGTACGTCATATTCGCTCTCACCGCGCCATGGGAATGGATGCAAACCGCCTTTCTGCCGAATGGTGCCGATTTTATCGCGGCGGCCGGTCAGAATTTTGTGCGGGTAAGCCTGATGTCCCACATCCCAGATTAACTGGTCAAACGGGGTGTTGTAGACGTAGTGCAGCGCTACGGTGAGTTCCACCGTGCCCAGACCAGAGGCGAAGTGCCCGCTGGAACGGCTTACGCTGTCGAGCAAATAGCGGCGCAGTTCGTCGCAAAGCTTTGGCAGGCTCTCTTTTGGCAGCAGGCGTAACTCCTGAGTGGAGTCGACCAGCGCCAGGGTCGGGTATTTGGCTATATCAAAACTCATCGCAAGCTCATGGGATATGTTGGTTTATTTATCACGCTGGATTATGTAGTCCGCTAGCGCTTCCAGTGCCGAGGTATCGAGTGACTGTGCGGCCAGCAAACTTAGCGACTGGCGGGCATCCTCAATTAAATCCCGGGCTTTATTCTGGGCTTGCTCAAGACCCAGAAGTGCAGGATAGGTACTTTTGCCAAGCTGCTGGTCAGCACCCTGACGTTTACCCAATGTTGCAGTATCGCCTACCACATCCAGGATGTCATCCTGAACCTGGAAGGCCAGACCGATGCTTTCTGCGTACTTGTCGAGTATTGCCAGGCATTCTCGCCCTTTATTGCCAGCGCTTAACGCACCCAGACGCACGGCGGCGCGAATCAATGCCCCGGTTTTATGGCGGTGAATACGCTCCAGCGCATCCAATTCTACCTGATGGCCTTCAGCGTCCAGATCCAACGCCTGACCGCCGCACATACCGGCGATACCGCTGGCCTGGGCCAGTTCAGAGATCATCGCGATGCGGTCACGGTCAGAAACTTCCGGCATCGGGGCGTCGCTGATAATGGAGAACGCCAGCGTCTGTAGCGCATCTCCAGCCAGGATCGCATTAGCCTCGCCAAATTTTACGTGGCAGGTCGGCAGACCGCGGCGCAGGTCATCGTCGTCCATCGCGGGTAAGTCATCGTGCATCAGCGAATAGGCATGGATACACTCGACGGCGGCAGCGGGAGCATCAAGCGTACTCAGGCTGACGCCAAACATCTGACCGGTCGCATACACCAGAAACGGGCGCAGACGTTTACCGCCTAATAATGCGCCATATTGCATGGTTTCGACCACGGGAGTGTTCTGAAAGGGCAATGGCGCGATAAAACGGCTCAGTGCCTGGTTGGCCTGCTCAACGCAAGCCTGTAGCTGCTGCGTAAAATCCATTTACTCATTATCCGGTGTGAAAGGCGTAAGGGCGGCGTCTTCAGTATCTGACAGCAGGATTTGTACGCGCTGTTCAGCCTGTTGCAACTTGACCTGTCCCTGACGTGCTAACTGTACGCCACGTTCAAATTCGTTCAACGCTTCTTCCAGCGGCAGGTCGCCGCTTTCCAGACGGGTAACAATCTGTTCCAGGTCGCTCAGCGCTGTTTCAAAACTGGCTGGCGCTTCATTTTTCTTCGGCATAATGAATGTCTGACTCTCTGTATTGGCAGCACAAGGCTATGGTAACGGACTCGCACTGATAAGCAAATAACGCGCAATGGTAAGGCGATGTGCACAGGATGACCATGATGGTGGTATACTTGCGCGCCTGGATGCAGCCGCAGGGTATGGGCTGCTGTATTTTTTCCCATTACAAGTCATTCAGACTTGCCAAAGAACCATTGCCGCCATGAAGTTTATCATTAAATTGTTCCCAGAAATCACCATCAAAAGCCAATCTGTGCGTTTGCGCTTTATAAAAATTCTGACAGGGAACATTCGTAACGTTTTAAAGCACTATGATGAAGACCTTGCCGTTGTCCGCCACTGGGATCACGTTGAGGTTCGCGCTAAAGATGAAAGCCAGCGCCTGGATATTCGCGACGCGCTGACCCGTATTCCGGGGATCCACCATATTCTCGAAGTTGAAGACGTGCCGTTTACCGATATGCACGATATTTTCGAGAAAGCGCTGGTGCAGTATCGCGATCAACTGGAAGGCAAAACCTTCTGCGTACGCGTTAAGCGTCGCGGTAAGCATGAGTTTAGCTCTATTGAGGTGGAACGCTATGTTGGCGGTGGACTGAACCAGCATATTGAATCCGCGCGCGTGAAGCTGACGAAGCCGGACGTGACGGTTAATCTTGAAATCGAAAACGACCGTCTGCTGCTGGTTAAAGGCCGCTATGAAGGTATTGGCGGTTTCCCGATCGGGACGCAGGAAGATGTACTGTCGCTGATTTCCGGTGGTTTCGACTCCGGCGTGTCCAGCTATATGCTGATGCGTCGCGGCTGCCGCGTGCACTACTGCTTCTTTAATCTCGGCGGCGCAGCGCATGAAATCGGCGTTCGCCAGGTGGCGCATTATCTGTGGAACCGCTTTGGTAGCTCGCATCGCGTGCGTTTTGTCGCGATCAACTTTGAGCCGGTGGTTGGCGAGATCCTGGAGAAAGTCGACGACGGTCAGATGGGCGTGGTCCTTAAACGTATGATGGTTCGTGCAGCGTCGAAAGTCGCTGAGCGCTACGGCGTACAGGCGCTGGTAACCGGTGAAGCGCTGGGCCAGGTGTCCAGCCAGACGCTGACCAACCTGCGCCTGATCGATAACGTTTCTGACACCCTGATCCTGCGCCCGCTTATCTCCCATGATAAGGAGCACATCATTAATCTGGCGCGTGAAATTGGTACTGAGGACTTTGCCCGTACCATGCCGGAATACTGCGGTGTGATTTCAAAAAGCCCGACGGTGAAAGCGATTAAAGCGAAGATTGAGGCCGAAGAAGAAAACTTCGATTTCTCTATCCTCGATAAAGTGGTTGAAGAAGCGAACAATATCGATATTCGTGATATCGCCCAGCAGACGCAGCAGACCGTGGTGGAAGTGGAAACCGTGAGCGGCTTCGGCCCGAACGATGTGATTCTGGATATCCGCTCTGTGGATGAACAGGATGACAAACCGCTGAAGGTTGACGGTGTGGACGTCGTTTCTCTGCCGTTCTACAAACTGAGCACCAAATTTGGCGATCTGGACCAGAGTAAAACCTGGCTGCTGTGGTGTGAACGCGGGGTGATGAGCCGTCTGCAGGCGCTGTATCTGCGCGAGCAGGGCTTTGAAAACGTGAAGGTATATCGCCCATAATTGAGGCCTGCCCCGGCTTTATGCGCCGGGGCTGCGCTAATCTTGTGGCTGAAGTGATGCGATGCTGTTGACCAGTTGGTTGGCAATTTGCGGGATGGCTTCGGCACTAAAAAAACCCATTGTTACAGCAATTGCAATGAGCTCACCTTTACTATTCTGAAGCGGACAAGCGATAGATTGCGCTCCAGGGATCCCCTGAGTTGGGTTGTAACGCACGGCGTATCCCTGCGATATTATTTGTCTAATCAACTGTTTCTGCGCCAGATTTTGCGCCTGATAATCAGAAAAGCTCATAAAAATTTGCCCAGCAGCACTGGCATGAAGTGGAACCTGCGTATTGGGCAGAAAATCGATATCGACGTTTCGAAAGCTGCGATTGTAGTGTTTGAGTATTAATCCATTTTCAGAAGCAACGACGACCCCGGTGGAGTGGTTAAAGGTATCGCGAAAAGTGACCAGCATAGTATTGAGCTCGTCAATTGCATCGCGTGCGCCGGTTTGGCCTCCAGTCAGTTGCAGTGTGGTTGCTCCCAGGCAGTAAAGCCCTTTTTCGTTTTGGCATAGCATGCCGGTGCGACAAAGTGAGATAAGATATTTATGTAAACGGCTTTTCGACAAACCACACCCAGTAGCGATATCGATTGCCCTCGCTTGACCATTCTGACTGGCGACAAATGTCAAAATGCTGACGGCTATATCAACCGAATTAATCCCTTGTGATGTTTCAGTCATATGCGTTCTCTTATTAAATACTCCTCGATTATATCATTGAGTTCAGAAAGCAGTGCTGCTTTCATAGTTCAAAAAGATCGTTACCTCTAAATGATTAGATCATGACTCACCTCAAGTTAATTATTGGTGAATTTTAGTTCACTAATGATGAACTTCATTGGGGGAAAGATCATGGATGCTTTGAGCAATATACGTTTAAAAAGAAGAACCCTGTTAAAAGGGCTAGGTGTGGTGGGGCTGGCTTCATTAGGTCCAACCTTTCTAGGGTTGCGTCAGGTCAATGGCGCACCGCTGCCTCGGTTTCGTCTGCAGCAATCGGATTACCAGACATTTCGTTCGACCTGTGCAATGGAATGTTTGCATTGCAACCTGACGGCATATGTCTGGAAAGATCGTTTGATGAAAATTGAAGCGACAAAAGGCTTTAACGTGAAATGTTGTTTACGAGGGATTAGCCGAACGAAATGGGTGTATCACCCGCTACGACTGACGCAACCCTTGCTGCGTACGGGAGAAAAAGGTGAAGGAAAATTTAAGCCGATTTCTTGGGATGCCGCGCTTGAGCTTATTGAAAAGAAAATCAGAGAAACGATCGCTACCGATGGCAATAAAGGCCTGTTGCTAACAGCAGCTTCAGGGAATATGGACTCTATCAAAAATGATATGGGGAAGGCATTTTTTGATTATCTTGGTGGATCGACAAAACATGTTGGTTCGTTATGCTGCGCAGCCGTCACCGCTGCGATGATGCCAATGGTGGGCTTACGGTATGCTGATACCCGCGACACAATAAAGGAAAGTCGCTATATCCTTTGCTGGGGGAACAACCCGGCCGTTACGATGCATGCTTACTTCAAAGATTATTCAAATGCGCAGCGTAACGGAGCGCGAATGGTGGTAATCGATCCCCGGTTTAACGAAACCGCAGCAAAAGCGGATGAGTGGGTGCCTATTGTGCCGGGAACGGATATCGCGCTGGCACTAGGGATGATCAACATCATTATGCAGGAGAAGCGCTATGATGCGAATTTTCTGCGAAAACATACTGGCGCAGTTTATTTGGTGGATGCTAAGCAGAAACTAATGCGAGCCGATCCGCATGATGCAGACAGTTATCTGGTGTTTGATACTCTGACACAAAGCGTGAAGCGACATGATGTGCCGGGCGTTCTTCCTGCATTGCTAAATGATGAACTGCCCAACGGGAGCGATTTTACTACCGTACTGGATAACGTTTGGGCGCAGGCGAAGCCCTGGACGACACAGAAAGTTGAGCAGGAAACGGATGTGCCTGCGCAAACGGTATTACGCCTGGCGAGAGACTATGCTTCCACGCAACCTGCGATGATAGTTCAGAATATGTCTGGTGCACAGAGAACTGAGTTTGGTACTTATGTTGCTGCCAGCCAATTTTATCTGGCGCTGATAACCGGCAATATCGGTAAGCCTGGTGCAGGGGTCTGTGATGCGGGGGGGGTCAGGCAAATGGCGAAATTTTCGCCCATTATCCCCCCTGCGCCAAATGCTGCCAAAATTCCATCGATCCCCATTTCTAAAATTGGGGACTGGATCGTTAACGAAAAACCTCATCCAATAAAATTCTGGTGGAACATGACACTGGGGGCGATGACGCAGTTGCCGAATACAAATCAGGTCAGAGAAGCCTTTAAAAAAGTGCCATTTGTCGTGGTGGCAGACAATCTGATGAGTTCGTCTGCACTGTATGCCGATTTGGTGCTGCCTGTGACGACCATTTTTGAAGATGTCAGTTTAATGGCGGGGGTACGCAGCCACTATGTACAACTGATGGAGAAAGCGGTGGAACCACCGGGAGAAGCTAAACCGGATTATTGGATTTTCGCACGCTTGGCCGAGCGTTTTGGATTTGGAGACGTCTTTAATCAGCCCATTGAACATTACATTGATACTTGCCTCAAAGGGTCGGGTATCACCCGTGAGATGTTAAAAAAAGGGCCGGTATGCCCCGTTAAAGAAGACTGGATCCCCTTTAAGGATGGGCAGTTTCGTACCTCAACTGGAAAGGCGCATTTTTATATCGAGGAGTGGGCCAAAAAAGACTTCCTGCCGGTGGTAACCTGGAAACAGGTGAAAGAGTCAGTGAAAGGTTCACCTGAACTGGCAAGCCACTATCCGTTAATGGCGGTACAGCGCAAACTGGCACGTAGCGTACATTCGAGCCACGGGATGAATGAATGGATCCTCGAGGTTCAGCGTAATCGCCCGAACGTTATGATTCATCCAGAAGATGCCCATAATCGTCAGATCCAAGCCGGAGAGTGGGTTGTTGTTTTCAATCATCGTGGAGAGCATAGAGCAATTGCCGATGTTACAACGCATATAAAACGGGGAGTTGTGAGCCTGGATAACGGCTGGTGGGAGCAACAGGGGGGAAGTAGTAGCCACGTCACCAACGATCAGGTCGAGTTGTTGGGCAATGGACACTGTTGTAACAGTACGTTAGTTGACGTGAGAAGGGAGGCATAATCATGACGAAACAGTATGGATTTCTTATTGATATGCAAAACTGCTATGGCTGTAAAACCTGCAGCATGGCCTGCAAATCAGAAAATATGACGCCGCTTGGTGTGTTGTGGCGGCGGGTGCGTGAGCACAATACAGATGAACCTAATACTCAAGCCTTTATCAGCATGTCGTGTAACCATTGCGATGACCCTCAGTGCATGAAAGTGTGCCCTGCCGGGACTTATACCAAACGAGCTGACGGGATTGTTGTACAGGACCACGAACGTTGTATCGGTTGCCGGATGTGTATTATGGCCTGCCCCTGGAGTGCACCGGTTTACGATGCGGAAGAGGGGAAAACCAGTAAATGTAATTTGTGTGCGGAACGCCTGGATGAAGGTTTACAACCACGCTGTGTCGAATCTTGTCCCGCGGGGGTTTTACGATTTGGCGAGATAGAAGATCTTCGCAAAGAGCATACCACCCAATGGACGGTACTAGAGAAGCGCTACAACTTACCTGATCACAATATCAGTAAGCCCAATATTGTGATTATCGCGCCACGGGACTGAGGAGAGAGAAATGGAACACTATGAATTGCCATTAGTCTTTTTTACGGTCTTTGCTCAATGGGGGATTGGTGGTGTCCTGGCACTAACGTTGTGTCAGAATTTTGGTACGCTGAAATTCAATGCTGAAGAATATCGTCGGCTGGCGCTGTTATTTTGGGTCATCACTGTGCTGGGTTCTTTGGCATCCCTTGCACACTTGGGAACACCTACAGGCGCATACCGTGCAATGGCAGGGTTGGGAATATCTTGGCTGAGCCGGGAAGTAGTGGCATTTATAGTATTGAATGCCGTGATATTTTGCTGGTTAGCGTTATGTTGGCTCAAGCCTGGGCATCCAGGGGCGAATCTTCTGGGTGGTGTGACTGCGCTTGTTGGCCTGGTGTCAATCTTTGTGACGTCTCAGGTGTATTACCAAATGGCGCTGCACTCGCTTTGGCATACCATAGCTACGCCGCTTGGCTTCCTGGCAACGGCAGTATTGCTGGGTTTTATGAGTGTGGCGGTGGCCGGTGGCTATTGGCATAAATCCTCTTCAACGACATGCAATGCAGGGATTGTAATTGGAATCGTGTTGACGGCAGGCGGGTTGTGGTTTCGCTATCATGTGCCTGGCGCTGATGCGTCAAGTCCTCTGCTATGGTGGCAGCTATTTGCCAGTATCTGCGTTGCTGTGTGGGGAATATCGCGCCTGAACTACGGCCAACAGAGTTGGGTGTGGGTAGTATTAATGGCGACGGGGGAACTGGCGGGAAGAATGTTGTTTTATAGCAACGTTATGAGCGGAGTGCCTTGGTTTTAAATATTTTACCGGATGGTTGAAACCATCCGGTAAGCATATTTACTCGTAGTAGTTATAAATTCCCGCAGCCATCACCAGTTGTGATGCCACTTCGTAAGCTTTTTCGCGACTCACCAGGAGATCAATGATTTTTAAACCGAAATCGATTGAGGTTCCCGGTCCCTGGCTGGTTAACAGATTGACGCGCGGATCCCATACGACGCGCTTATCCTGCCACTGGTCAGTGGGAATATTGTCTTTCAGCGCCGGAAAACCGGTCATGTTACCAATGGGAAAAATATCGTGTGGGACGAGGACTGTGGCGGCAGCGGCGCAAATTGCCGCGACAATGCGCCCGGAGCGATGAAACTGTTTCACGGTTTCGACAAGCAGAGGGCTGTCGCGAAAACACTCGGCGCCTTTAATACCGCCGGGCAGCACGATAATGTCGAAATCCCCGTCAGCAACTTCCACTAATGGTGCATCCGCCAGTAGTTTTACGCCGCGTGAGCACACGATCGTCAGGCCGCCATCGCTGGCAACGCTTGCGGTCGTGACCTTAATTCCGCCGCGAACCAGCAGATCGATAGTGGTGACCGCTTCGGTCTCTTCACTACCAGGGGCGAGACATACCAGTGCTTGAGCGCTCATACTCACTTTCCTTTCTCTTAACCATTTCAAACAGGCGGGCATTTTCCGGTACGGCGATGCCGTGCGCGCGGGCGCGTTTTAACAAATAACCAGTAATGTAGTCGATCTCAGTATGGCGCAGGGCATGTATGTCTTGCAGCATTGATGAGATATTTTCCGCCGTACTGTCAATCACTTGCTCAACATAATAGCGTAAATCATCTGCTGATGTGTGGTGGCCTTCGCGTTCAATGACCGCCGCCACCTCCTCGCAGATGAGCGCTATTTTTTCAGGATGATGGCGTAACTCTCCATTTGAGCAATCCCATAATGCGGTCAGCGGGTTAATGACGCAGTTGACGGCCAGCTTGCGCCACAACTCAGCGCGAATATTGTTGTGCCAGGCGACGTCCGGCAGCACCTCTTGCAGGACTTCAGCCAGATAACTGAAATCACCGTCTTGTTCACGCGCCGGACCAATCCTTGTTGTTCCCTGAGCGACATGAATGATGACGTTGCCGTCACGGCGTGCCGCGTGGGTTGTGGTGCCCATCAATAGAGGTTGCTTAATGTTATGCAACTCTTCAATCGTCCCCATACCGTTGTGAATCAGCAGAATGGGAGTGGTGTCAGGCAAAATGGAGGCCAGGCCTTTGACCGCATCAGAAACCTGCCAGGCTTTCAGAGTGACAAGCAACAGGTCGCTTTTCGCCAAAAAATCGGGGTCGTTTGCCGTCAGGGATTCATTGAATACTGACCCATCCGTGTCGATCAGGTTAACGCTGCAATAGGGTTGCGGTACGCGTAGCCACCCCTGAACCTCATGTCCATGTTTGCACAGCGTGGTTAGCCAAAGCTGTCCTAACGCTCCACATCCCAGTACGGTAATTTTCATTCTTCCTCCTCACCTGCAACATCACCAGGTGTTAATCCATATCGGCCGTACCCCATTATTGTTCGCAGGTATCAGTACCACGTACAATTAAAGGATACAGCCTAGTATAGCGCTGTCTGTTGTGTAACTTTGCAGGTATTATGCTTCGCATCAAAAATGAAGGGAGAGGAAAAGATGCCATCTTTCGATATTGTTTCTGAAGTTGATCTTCAGGAAGCCCGTAACGCGGTAGATAACGCCAGCCGCGAAGTGGAGTCACGCTTTGATTTTCGTGGCGTTGAAGCGACTTTTGAGCTGAACGAGTCGAATAAGACGATTAAGGTGCTAAGCGAGTCTGATTTCCAGGTCAATCAGCTGCTGGATATTTTACGTGCCAAGCTGCTGAAACGTGGTATTGAAGGCACTTCGTTGGACGTACCAGAAACCTTCGTGCATAGCGGTAAAACCTGGTTTGTTGAAGCTAAGCTGAAACAGGGCATTGAAAGCGCGGTGCAAAAGAAAATCGTTAAGCTGATCAAAGACAGCAAACTGAAGGTGCAGGCGCAGATTCAGGGCGAAGAAATCCGCGTGACCGGCAAGGCGCGTGACGATCTGCAATCCGTTATGGCGCTGGTTCGCGGCGGCGATCTCGGCCAGCCGTTCCAGTTTAAGAACTTCCGCGATTAAGTCGTAATGCCTGATGGCGCTACGCTTATCCGGCCTACAGGTTTCACACGCTATTTGTAGGCCGGGTCAAACGATAGTCGCCATCTGGCACTCTTCACGCCTGGCTGATGGCCTGTTCAACCTCAAATCGATTCGTCACTTTGCTGTCGATTTTCACGTAAGCCGAATGCTCTTTCGCTACAATTAACACTTCGCTTATCCCTTCTTTAGCCAGCAGACGCTGCTTAAGGGGGTCATCTGCGGCAATCTCAGGTGGGATTTCCACTCGCAGGCTACTGACATATGGCGGCTCTTTCATTGTGCTTGCCACCAACAACCAAACTGCCGCCAGAAGCGCGCCGGCCAGGAATACCGCCTGACCATCAAACATTTCGACCACCCAACCGCCGAGCGAACCGCCAATCGCCACGCCAAGAAACTGGCTGGTGGAGTAAACGCCCATCGCCGTGCCTTTATAGCCAGCCGGAGACTCTTTGCTGATAAGCGAGGGGAGGAGGGCCTCCATCAGGTTAAAGGCGAGGAAGAATATCTGAACGCCTGCAATCAGCCCCCAAAAACGCACGTTAGCGCTCCACAATACAATCTCTGCGATAAGGATCAGTAACACGCAGGCGAGGAATACGCGCTTCATCCGCCGCTTCACTTCTGCGTAGATGATGAACGGCACCACGGAAACAAAAGACAGCAGCATCGTCACCAGATAAATTTTCCAGTGCTCTGCGGCGGGGAAACCGGCTTTCGCCAGTTGGCCCGGTAAGGCGACGAAAGTGGACATCAACAAAATGTGCAGACACATGATGCCAAAGTTGAGCTTGAGCAGTTTGGGCTCCGCCAGCACTTTGCTGAAGCTGCCTTTTACCATGCCAGATTCGCGGTTCAGCACGTGGCTGGTGCTATTGGGAACGACCCAAATGGTTAGCACGATGCCGGTGGTTGCAAGAGCTGCAATCATCCAGAACAGCGCGTGTAGTCCCAGCGCATGGGTAACGATCGGTCCTAGCACCATCGCAATGGCGAAGGTGATACCAAAGCTGACGCCGATAAACGCCATCGCTTTGGTACGGTTTTGCTCACGGGTTAAGTCGGAAAGCAGCGCCATCACGGCGGCGGCAATCGCGCCAGAGCCTTGCAAAGCGCGACCGAGAATAATGCCCCAGATTGAATCGGAGAGGGCGGCAATCACGCTGCCGAGAACGAACACCGCCAGCCCGCCGACGATAAGCGGCTTACGACCGATTCGGTCAGAAAGCAGACCAAAGGGGATCTGGAAAACGGCTTGCGCCAGACCATAAATGCCAATGGCAAGGCCAATTAGCGCTTCACTGGCACCCTGTAGCGCCATACCGTACGTGGTCAGAACTGGCAGAACCATAAACATGCCAAGCATGCGCAACGAGAATACGGTCCCTAAACCCCAGGTGGCGCGCAACTCACCGGGCGTCATTTTGTAATCGTTCATTCCCACCTCTGTATTAATTTCGCGCCTAGTGTAAAGCGGGGAAGGAGTGCGGTAAACCTCTACGATATGTGGAATTGTGTAGTGGGAAAATTGAAATAATTACAACTGCAACTAATTTACTTGCGATAATTACAGGTGTAGTCTTTTTGTGGTTATTTCTAATGGAAAGAGGGAAAAGGAAAATGGCGATTCCGGGCAATATGTGGATTTATGACGATGGTGGCGCGCTGATTAAGGGCGGGTGTGATGTAAAGGGAAGAGAATACAGTATTGAATTTAAAGGCTTTCATCACAATTTGTCTATTCCCACTGATAACGGTACAGGCAAGCCAACAGGCACACGCCAACATTCACCGATGATGATCGTCAAAGAGTTTGACTACTCTAGCCCGTATTTATACAAAGCTGTCGCTTCTGGTCAGAATCTTAAGTCCGCAGAGATTCGTTGGTACAAAATCAATGATGCCGGTCAGGAAGTTGAATACTTCAATATGTTTCTGGAAGGGGTGCGGATTGTCTCCGTTTCTCCCTCGATGGCTGGTCCAGAGGACATGAATAATAACCATCTTGAAACCATAGAATTACGCTACGAAAAAATCACCTGGAAGCATTGCGACGGAAACATTATCTATACCGACGCATGGAATGACCGGCAGACGGCATAATGGGGGATTGAATGGACACAACTGAAGAGGCGAATGGAACCTATTGGTATCATGGTCACGCTAACGTAACGTCGGGTGAACTGTTTGATTTGATATTCATTGAGCAGTTGGCAGATTCATTAGGTATCACCACAGACGCTGTTATGCTGGTTTTGATCGGTCAACCATTTATTCCTGTCAAAGGAAAACTATCAGCAGCCACGAACACTCCAGGCACTAGTATTGCATCAATTCTATGTAGAAAACTTCTGAAAGGGGCTCGGTTCCCGTTTGGTTTTAGACTACACGCTCCTATGGGGAAGTTTTCCAAATTGAAGATGGTTCCAACAAACCAAATAGCAACTTACATAGGCCGTTGGGTTCCTTTTGTCGGGCATGCTCAGTTAATCGTGCTTTTGTTCGCGGTGACAAAACATACCCGCGATAAATACAACCTCATCGCACGACCCAAAGATCGCATACAGTGGACATCTTTCTGATGAGAAATTATGAAGCTGAAGTTATTGAGTACATCATGAAGAATTACCCAATCAGGGAACGTTGGTTTAGGCCTGGTCTTAAGCAGGTCACGAAAGAATGGACCCTAGAGGATGATTTTCAGTTTATTCCGGAAGATGCATATGATTTTTTAGCTGATTTATTTGAGCATTTTGATATTGAATATTCGAACTTTGATGGAAGGAATTATATTGAACAAGAATACCCTTTCTGGAAAAAAGATCCTCCTGAAATTGAATTAAAGCCTTTGACAGTAGAGATGATTATAGAGTCAGCAAAGGCGGGAAAATGGCTTTATGACTGAATAACATCCCTGCCAATAAAAAAGGGTGCCGGAAGCACCCTTTTCGTATCAGCAGATCTTTACCAGACGTAAGTCAGCAAGTTCTGCGAGTTTGGCACCATAAAGTCAACTGACATCATCACGGAAAGCGCGGTAATGGCGATGATGGAGAAACCGAACAGCTTGCGCGCCCAGGCCCTGTCATCTTCCACTTTATAACCGCGCAGCGCCATGCCCAACCACCAGACACTCACCGCCGCAGCAACAATCAGGTATTTATAACCAGCATAGCCGCCCAGGGTGAGCATCAGCGTGGCGATAGCAAACGCCACGATGTACAGCGTGATATGGTTCTTCGCGACCGAAATACCTTTCACCACCGGCAGTACCGGGATGTTGGCTGCCTGATAATCCTTAAAGCGGAAAATCGCAATCGCGTAAGAGTGCGGCATCTGCCACAGGCTGAAAATAGCCAGCAGAATCAGCGCACCACTATCGAACTCACCGGTTACGGCGCAGTAGCCAATCACCGGCGGCGCAGCGCCGGAAAGTGAGCCAATCAGCGTGCCATAAACGGAATGGCGCTTCATGTACAGGCTATAGACGCCCACATAGACCACGAAGCCCATTACCCCCAGCCAGCAGGCCAGAGGGTTCGCGCCAAACCACAGCAGCATAAAGCCAGCAATACCCAGCAGGGTGGCGTATACCAGCGAGACCGCAGGGGAAATCAGACCTTTAACCAGCACGCGGTTTTTGGTCCTCTCCATCTTCCTGTCGATATCCCTGTCGATGTAGTTGTTAAATACACAACCCGACGCCACAACCAGTGACACCCCAACCAACGTGTAGATAAACAGGGGATAATCAATGCTGCCTTTCGAGGCCAGCAGGAATCCCCCAATCACCGAGATCAGGTTGCCAAAGATGATGCCTGGTTTTGTTACTTGCAGGTATTGCTTAAACATCATAATCGCCGCTCTTAGTGCATCATCATGTTGTAGTTAAGGTTCCACATAATCCAGATGGAGCCCACAACCAGGATGGCGATGATTAGCACAGTAAAGACAAAGGCTGTCATGTTCCAACCTTCATCAGATTTGCTATTCATGTGCAGGAAGCACACCAGGTGCACCAGAATCTGTACCACTGCCATTGCCAGAATAGTTCCCAGAATGACGGCTGGAGAGGCAGAACCTGTCATGACCATCCAGAACGGAATAACCGTCAGGATTATCGACAGGATAAAACCTGTCATGTAGGTTTTTACGCTGCCATGGGATGCGCCGCCGCTCTCGTTAGAATGACTCATTACATCGCCCCCATCAGATAAACAACAGTGAACACACAGATCCACACCACATCCAGGAAGTGCCAGAACAGGCTCAGGCACATGATGCGGGTACGGTTAGTACTGGTCAGGCCGCGACGAGCAACTTGCACCATCAGCACCGCCATCCAGATAAGACCGGAGGTGACGTGCAGACCGTGCGTGCCGACCAGCGCGAAGAACGCAGACAGGAAGCCGCTGCGATCCGGACCCATACCGTTAACAATCAGGTGATGGAATTCATAGAGTTCCATCCCGATGAATCCGGCACCAAACAAGAAGGTCAACGCCAGCCAGGAGATAACCTGGCTCTTGTTGTTCTTGTACATGGCGATCGCCGCCATGCCGTAAGTAATAGAGCTGAATAACAGCAGGAATGTTTCAACCAGAACGAACGGCAGTTCAAAAATGTCCTTACCCGTTGGGCCACCAGCGGTGCCGTTCACCAGAACGGCATAGGTTGCAAACAGAATAGAGAACAGAATGCAGTCGCTCATCAGGTAGACCCAGAATCCGAAGATCTTGGTCTGGCCTGCATCGTGGTGCCCGTGTTCGTGCGCGTGGGCAGTCGCGTGCGTTAAAGTATCAGTTGCCATTTTTCAGCCCTGCCTTAGTAATCTCATCGAAATGCTGGTTTTCCAGTTTTTCGACTTCCGGGACCGGCACGTAGTAATCCACGTCTTCATCAAAGCTTTTCACAATCCAGCTGATGATCATGCCTGCGAAGCTTGCAATCGCCAGCCACCAGATATGCCAGATCATGGCGAAACCAAACAGTGTTGCGAAGGCGGTAATGACGATACCGGCACCGCTGTTTTTCGGCATATGAATTTCTTCATAGTGCGCAGGCTGCTTGTACGCTTCACCTTTTTCTTTCATTTCCCAGAAGGCATCACGCTCATGAACGTGCGGCACAACGGCAAAGTTGTAGAACGGAGGCGGGGAAGAGGTTGCCCACTCCAGCGTACGACCACCCCATGGGTCACCGGTCAGGTCGCGGTTCTGCTCGCGGTCGCGAATAGAAACGAAGATCTGAATCAGCTGGCACAGGATACCCAATGCAATCAGCGCGGCACCGCAGGCGGCAACGACCAGCATCGGATGGAACTGCGGGTCAATCTGCTGGCTGAGGCGACGGGTCATCCCCATAAAGCCCAGCACATACAGCGGCATAAACGCCACGAAGAAGCCGATGATCCAGAACCAGAATGCGCGTTTACCCCAGGTTTCGTTCAGCGTGAAGCCAAACGCTTTTGGCCACCAGTAGGTCATACCTGCGAAGCATCCAAATACGACGCCGCCGATGATAACGTTATGGAAGTGCGCAATCAGGAACAGACTGTTGTGCAGCACGAAGTCCGCACCCGGAACCGCCAACAGTACGCCGGTCATGCCGCCGACTGAGAAGGTAACGATAAAGCCAATCGTCCACAGCATCGCTGAGTGGAATACGATACGACCCTGGTACATGGTGAACAGCCAGTTGAAGATCTTCACCCCGGTCGGGATGGCGATAATCATGGTGGTAATACCGAAGAAGGCGTTTACGTTAGCGCCTGCACCCATGGTGAAGAAGTGGTGCAGCCAAACAACGAACGACAGAACGGTGATACAGACGGTTGCCCACACCAGTGAGGTGTAACCAAACAGACGTTTACGTGAGAAGGTTGCAGCGATTTCGGAGAACACACCGAAGACCGGCAGAACCAGAATGTACACTTCCGGATGGCCCCAGGCCCAAATCAGGTTGATGTACATCATCATGTTGCCGCCCATATCGTTGGTAAAGAAATGGGTGCCCAGATAGCGATCCAGGGTCAGCAACGCGACGGTAACCGTCAGGATTGGGAAAGACGCGATAATCAGGATGTTCGCACACAGCGATGCCCAGCTAAATACCGGCATCTTGAACATGGTCATTCCTGGCGCACGCATCTTAATGATGGTCACAAAGAAGTTGATCCCGGTTAGGGTTGTACCAATACCGGACAACTGGACTGCCCATATCCAATAATCGACCCCGACGCTTGGACTGTACTCTATTCCCGAGAGTGGCGGGTACGCCAGCCAACCGGTCTGTGCGAATTCACCCACGCCCAGAGAGAGGTTAACCAGGATTACGCCGACAACGGTGAACCAGAAGCTCAGGTTGTTCAGGAATGGGAATGCAACGTCACGTGCGCCGATCTGCAGCGGAACCACCAGGTTCATCAGACCGATAACAAATGGCATTGCCACGAAGAAGATCATAATCACGCCGTGAGCCGTGAAGATCTGATCGTAGTGGTGAGGTGGCAGGAAGCCCGCTTCACCTGCAGAAGCCAGCGCTTGCTGACTACGCATCATGATGGCGTCGGCAAAGCCACGAATCAACATGACGATTGCGACAATGACATACATGATGCCAAGGCGTTTGTGGTCAACCGAAGTTAGCCACTCTTTCCACAGGTAGGTCCACTTACCGAAGTAAGTGATTAGGCCCAGTAAGGCCGCACCACCGATGATAATGGCAGCGATCGTAACCATGACAATTGGTTCATGGAACGGCACTGCATCCAGCGTCAATTTTCCGAACATCGTATTCTTCCTCGGCCCCTTAGTGAGCGGATTCCGCGTGGCTCATGTCCATGCCTTCCATTCCTTCGTGTGCGCTGTGCTCACCTTCGGGTTGGGTCATGTCCATGCTCTTACCGTGAGCCATAAATTTGTTAATAACGTCTTTAAACAAATCTGGTTTCACGTTGGAGAAGTATTCCACCTGGTTGTATTCGCTTGGCACAGCCACTTTTTCGAACGCAGCCATGTCGCTCATGGTGTTCGTGGACTGTTTAGCTTTAGCAACCCATTGGTCGAATTCGGCGCGGTCCTTTGTTGCGATAGCCTTGAACTTCATACCGGAGAAGCCTGGTCCGCTATAGCTTGCGGAGATACCATCATAAGTACCGACTTCGTTGGCGATCAGATGCAGTCGAGTCTGCATACCGGCCATGGCATAAATCTGGCTACCCAGACGCGGGATAAAGAAGGAGTTCATCACGGAGTTGGACGTCACTTTGAACTCAACCGGAGTATTCGCCGGGAAGGCGATTTCATTCACGGTAGCGATACCTTGTTCCGGATAGATGAAGAACCATTTCCAGTCCATGGAAACCACTTCAATGGTAATGGGCTTCTCGTCATGCGCCAGCGGTTTGCTTGGCTCAAGAGCGTGAGTAGTTTTCCAGGTCAGTACTGCAAGGAAAATGATGATTAAGATCGGCACCGTCCAGACCACAGCTTCCACTTTATTGGAGTGTGACCAGTTCGGGCTGTACTTCGCATCTTTATTGCTTGCACGATACTTCCAGGCGAAACCAACAGCCATCAAGATGGCAGGAATAACGACAATCAACATCAGGCCAAATGCCGTCAGTATCAGAGAACGTTGTTCCAGTCCAATCTGTCCTTTAGGGTCAAGCAGCGCAGAATTACAGCCACTGAGTAATGCAGTGCCTGCAATTAATGACAACCATCCCAAACTTTTATTGTATTTCCTGAGTCTCATTTAACGACCTCAATTCCACGGGACCGGGTGGCGTTTAAAGTGTGAGGGCATTTTACGGGAAGGTTACATTACTGTAAACATCCTTGGATCTGTGTTACTGGGTTCTGCCGGGCATGTCACATATGTTGCAATATATGTCGTTTTGACTTTAAGAACCTGTTGCAACATCACGTTATAACGAAAGCGGGCAAGCGGGAGACGTGCTGAGGGCAATTGGTATAACCAATACGAAAATAAAACAATTGTTTAACAATTGATTATCAATAAAAAGACAATTGAAGAACAAAAAATAAATCTGTAGTGGCTGAATCGAGTAAGGGAAATAGTATATATAAAAGGCGTCAATAATTTCCAAATTCTTTGGCGCACAAAATAACAAATAATATTTTTAGTAATTGTTGTTTATTTAGCCGTTATAATTACGCAGGGTGATTACAACGGCGATATTAATGTGGATTTTTACGCCAGGCGGGTTTTGCGCAGTGCCAGATAATCCAGCAATCCACCAAAAACGACCCCGCAGACCGCGACCACCACCGAGATTTCCAGCAGTTCCGGCAGGAAGGAGAAGTTGGTGTAATCCAGCGCGTTCATGGTTAATAGCAGCAGCCAAACCACCAGCAGACAGCAGCCCGCAACCAACGTCATTAATGCCAGGCTGTACGCGCTACGAAATTCCGTGCGCGGAATGAAGCTCTCATTTTGCCAGCTATGTTCCAGAGTCTGACGACAAACCAGCAGCAGTATGAGGCCGGGGATAGCGGCAAACACAGAGAACAAATAAAACGTTGGCCACCCGTGCGCTTCAACAAACCAACCTGCTACCGGGCCAACGTAAACGCGACCAACGGCTGAAAGCGCGGAGAGCAGAGCGAACTGGGTCGCTGAAAAGGACTTATTGCACAGCGTCATTAATAAGGCGACAAACGCTGCCGTACCCATGCCACCACACAGGTTTTCAAAGAAGACGGCGGCGGCCATACTGAACATGTGTTTGTCAGTGATGGACAATAACCAGTAGCCCGCATTCGACGCCCCCTGCAGGATGCCGAAAATCAGCAATGCGCGAAACAGCGAAAGGCGTTGCATCAGGATCCCGCCGTACAGCGCGCCAACGATGGTTGCCAGCAGTCCAAGCGTTTTATTCACCACGCCAACTTCACCCGCATCAAATCCGACGCCGCGGATTAAAAAGGTTGTAGTCAGGCTCATGGCAAAGGCATCCCCGAGCTTATACAGAACGATAAGCAGCAGAATTAGCCAGGCGTTGTTACGACCAAAGAAGTCGCGCAGCGGGGCCACAACCGCTTGCTCCAGCGTTTTGGGCACCGGAATGGCATCAGTCGGTTCGGGCGCTAGCAGGGTAGCGATGATGCAAGGTATCAGCAGCGCCGCCATCAGCCAGTACATTCCTTGCCAGCCCAGCCAGCGGTCGGCCATCCACAGAGCCAGCCCACCGGAAACCAGCATCCCTAAACGATAGCCCAGCACGCTGATAGCCGCGCCGGTGCCGCGTTCTTCGGCGGGTAGCACGTCGGTTTTCCATGCGTCAAAGACGATATCCTGCGATGCCGAGCAAAACGCGATCACCACCGCAAGCGCGGCCATCCAGCGTAGCTGCGTGCCAGGCTCCAGAAAGCCCATCGCGGCGATAGAAATCAGTAACAGCACCTGAGTTGCCAGCAACCAACCACGGCGTCGACCTAAAAACGGCGGCGTGTAGCGGTCCATTAGCGGAGACCAGAGGAACTTAAACACGTAGGCCTGGCCGACCAGAGAAAAGAAACCGATAGTTTTAAGATCGATATTCTCGACTGTCATCCATGCCTGAAGCGTACCCGAGGTCAGTGCGAGTGGTAAACCGGAGGCGAATCCCAGTATGAGCAGGATAGCTGAACGTGGTTGCTGAAAAATACGTAAGTAATGACTGGACATGGGCTTCTATAGGCCCGACGAACGCCGGGCCATATGGGCAGAAATTAACGAGCGTTCTGCTTGATGAAATCGTGAACGCTGGTGTCCTGAGACATATCAGCGATGGTATCGGTCAGCACGCTGTTAACGGCGTCAGCGATATTTTTGTTAGAAGCTTGCAGTGCGCCTTCAACAGAATAGCTTGCGCGGTAGTTTTTGGTCATCTTGTTGCCGTTAGCTGCAGTCGCAATGATGGCGATGTCTGCTTTGGTGGCGATGTTATAGCGCACGCTACCCTGGGACACGTCTGCATACAGCTGGCTAACAATGATTTGCAGGTTAACAGCACCGTTTGGCCCAATCATATAACCGCGTGCGGTCATCTGTTTTTCCAGTACTTCTTGCAGCAGGAAGCGCAGATCGCGGGACGCGGTCAGGGTAACAAGCTGGTTGTCACGGGTAACTTTTGCCAGCGCCTGATCCTGACGCTGGTCGGCACCATTGATACTAACGGTCACACCCATCAGGCTCGGGTCCTGCTGTGGCAGGGTAATTTTCGGGGAAACTTCAATAGTGGTCGGCGGCGTTGCGCATCCAGCTAACATAAACAGCGCGACAAACGGGACGAGGATTTTTTTAAACATGCCAGGGCTCTCAGCGAATCTAAATTGTATGGTTGGAGAAAATTCCCGCCATCATAACATCGCCAACGATGAGGGGAAGTGGGTAACGCATGTAAATTCATTGTGTTGTCAGTTTTATGTCTTTGTGGAGACCATAAACGGACTTTTTGCAATAAATCGAAGTGAGGATTTAGTGAACTTCATCCATTTGGTTGAGAAAATCAGACAAACGCTAATTTTTTGTTGCTAAGGTGTAATGAAAGCGGTAAAAGCGGCTAGTATTTAAAGGGATGGGTGACATCTCAGCGTTGTCGGAGGAAAACTTCATGATGATTCGTGAGCAAATAGAAGAAAAATTAAGGGCAGCGTTCCAACCCGTGTTCCTCGAAGTTGTGGATGAAAGCTATCGTCACAATGTCCCGGCAGGTTCTGAAAGCCACTTTAAGGTTGTACTGGTTAGCGATCGCTTTACAGGTGAGCGTTTTCTGAATCGTCATCGGATGATTTACAGCACCTTAACGGTGGAGCTTTCCACAACCGTTCATGCACTTGCCCTGCATACCTACACCATTAAGGAGTGGGAAGCGTTGCAGGATACGATTTTTGCATCGCCTCCGTGTCGTGGGGCGGGAAGCATCGCGTAAAAACGGATTTGCAACAACCGACGCTTTTCCAGTATGTTGCTACAGATTATGTGAAAACGGCCTGCGGGCCGTTTTGTTTTGTCTGAATTCTGGGGCAGTCGTACAGTATTCAGACAAAAATTAGCCGGGAATTGTGAAAAAAGCCGCAGCAACGCGCGATAACCGTTCTCGACTCATAAAAGTGATGCCGCTATAATGCGCGTCTTATTTTTCGGAATGTCTTCGGGATGATTCTGACGACAGGGAATGTGATTGCTTATGAGAACATCCCAGTTCCGCGAAGCCAACAACCTGTGCTTGCGGAGAAGAGTTGACCGAGCACTGTGATTTTTTGAGGTAACAAGATGCAAGTTTCAGTTGAAACCACTCAAGGCCTTGGCCGCCGTGTAACGATTACTATCGCTGCTGACAGCATCGAGACCGCTGTGAAAAGCGAGCTGGTCAACGTAGCGAAGAAAGTGCGTATTGACGGTTTCCGCAAAGGAAAAGTACCGATGAATGTTGTTGCTCAGCGTTATGGCGCGTCTGTTCGCCAGGACGTTCTGGGCGACCTGATGAGCCGCAACTTCGTTGACGCGATCATCAAAGAAAAAATCAATCCGGCTGGCGCACCGAACTACGTTCCGGGCGAATACAAACTGGGTGAAGATTTTACTTACGCGGTAGAGTTCGAAGTTTACCCGGAAGTTGAGCTGACTGGCCTGGAAGCAATCGAAGTTGAAAAACCGGTTGTTGAAGTCACCGACGCTGACGTTGACGTGATGCTGGACACCCTGCGTAAGCAGCAGGCTACCTGGAAAGACAAAGACGGCGCTGCTGATGCAGAAGATCGTGTAACCATCGACTTCACCGGATCTGTTGACGGCGAAGAGTTCGAAGGCGGCAAAGCGTCTGACTTCGTACTGGCGATGGGCCAGGGGCGTATGATCCCAGGCTTTGAAGAAGGTGTTAAAGGCCACAAAGCTGGCGAAGAGTTCACTATCGATGTGACCTTCCCGGAAGAGTACCACGCTGAAAACCTGAAAGGTAAAGCCGCTAAGTTCGTTATCAACCTGAAGAAAGTTGAAGAGCGCGAACTGCCGGAACTGACTGAAGAATTCATCAAACGTTTCGGCGTTGAAGATGGTTCCGTAGCGGGTCTGCGCGCTGAAGTTCGTAAAAACATGGAACGCGAACTGAAAGGCGCTGTGCGTAACCGCGTTAAGTCTCAGGCGATCGAAGGTCTGGTAAAAGCTAACGACATCGACGTTCCGGCTGCTCTGATCGACAGCGAAATCGACGTTCTGCGTCGTCAGGCTGCACAGCGTTTTGGCGGCAACGAAAAACAAGCTCTGGAACTGCCGCGTGAACTGTTCGAAGAACAGGCTAAGCGTCGCGTAGTTGTAGGTCTGCTGCTGGGCGAAGTGATTCGTACCAACGAGCTGAAAGCTGACGAAGATCGCGTTAAAGGCCTGATCGAAGAGATGGCTTCTGCTTACGAAGATCCGAAAGAAGTTGTTGAGTTCTACAGCAAAAATAAAGAGCTGATGGACAACATGCGTAACGTCGCTCTGGAAGAGCAGGCTGTTGAAGCCGTTCTGGCGAAAGCGAAAGTGACTGAAAAAGCCACTTCCTTCAACGAGCTGATGAACCAGCAGGCGTAATTCGTCGCTTATTTAGCACGAATTTCGTACGCAAGCCCGTCACCTTTTGGTGGCGGGTTTTTTTTTGTCACGGATTTTGCATGGGAAGAGTGCGAAAACAGCGTTTCAGTGTTAGCGTTACAACAAAAGATTGTTATGCTTGAATTATGGCGATGTCGTACCCATTACAGAGGGACTAGCTGATAATCCGTCCATAAGGTTACAATCAGCACAGCAGGTTTTTTCAAATTTTATCCAGGAGACGGAAATGTCATACAGCGGCGAACGAGATAACTTTGCACCCCATATGGCGCTGGTGCCGATGGTCATTGAACAGACCTCACGTGGTGAGCGCTCTTTTGATATCTATTCTCGTCTACTTAAGGAACGCGTCATTTTTCTGACCGGCCAGGTCGAAGACCATATGGCTAACCTGATCGTGGCGCAGATGCTGTTCCTGGAAGCAGAAAACCCAGAAAAAGATATCTACCTGTACATCAACTCCCCTGGTGGAGTGATAACTGCCGGGATGTCTATCTATGACACCATGCAGTTTATTAAGCCGGACGTCAGCACCATTTGTATGGGCCAGGCGGCCTCAATGGGCGCGTTCCTGCTGACTGCCGGGGCGAAAGGTAAACGTTTTTGCCTGCCTAACTCTCGCGTCATGATCCACCAGCCTCTGGGCGGTTACCAGGGCCAGGCAACGGATATTGAAATTCATGCCCGTGAAATCCTGAAGGTAAAAGGGCGCATGAACGAACTTATGGCGCATCATACGGGTCAATCTCTTGAGCAGATTGAACGTGATACCGAGCGCGATCGCTTCCTCTCCGCTTCTGAAGCGGTAGAGTACGGTCTGGTCGACTCGATTTTGACCCATCGTAATTAATGCCCAGCGCGCAGGTGTACCGCTATAATTACCTGGAGCGGCACAACGCTGACTAGCGTCTTGCGCCTGAGAATGGCATTTGCGTCGTCGTGTGCGGCACAAAGAACAAAGAAGAGGTTTTGACCCATGACAGATAAACGCAAAGATGGCTCGGGCAAATTGTTGTACTGCTCTTTTTGCGGCAAAAGCCAGCATGAAGTGCGTAAGCTGATTGCCGGACCATCCGTGTATATCTGCGACGAATGTGTTGATTTATGTAACGACATCATTCGCGAAGAGATTAAGGAAGTAGCACCGCACCGTGAACGCAGTGCGCTGCCGACGCCGCATGAAATTCGCAACCACCTGGACGATTACGTTATCGGTCAGGAGCAGGCGAAGAAAGTGCTGGCGGTCGCGGTATACAACCATTACAAACGTCTGCGCAACGGCGACACCAGCAATGGCGTCGAGTTGGGCAAAAGTAACATCCTGCTGATTGGCCCGACGGGTTCCGGTAAAACGCTGCTGGCTGAAACGCTGGCACGCCTGCTGGACGTTCCGTTCACTATGGCCGATGCCACCACGCTGACCGAAGCTGGTTATGTGGGTGAAGATGTTGAAAATATTATTCAGAAACTACTGCAGAAGTGCGATTACGACGTGCAGAAAGCACAGCGCGGGATCGTCTATATCGATGAAATCGACAAGATTTCTCGTAAGTCTGACAACCCGTCCATTACCCGTGACGTTTCCGGCGAAGGCGTACAGCAGGCGCTGTTGAAACTGATCGAAGGTACGGTTGCTGCCGTTCCACCGCAGGGGGGGCGTAAACATCCTCAGCAGGAATTCCTGCAGGTTGATACCTCCAAGATCCTGTTTATCTGCGGCGGTGCCTTTGCCGGTCTGGATAAAGTCATTGCTAACCGTGTTGAAACGGGCTCCGGCATTGGTTTTGGCGCAACGGTAAAAGCGCAGTCTGATAAAGCCAGCGAAGGTGAACTGCTGTCGCAGGTGGAGCCGGAAGATCTGATCAAATTTGGTCTGATCCCTGAGTTCATCGGGCGTCTGCCGGTTGTAGCGACGCTGAGCGAACTGAGTGAAGAAGCGCTGATCCAGATCCTGAAAGAGCCGAAAAATGCCCTGACCAAGCAGTACCAGGCGCTGTTCAATCTTGAAGGTGTTGATCTGGAATTCCGTGAGGAAGCGCTGGATGCTATCGCCAAAAAAGCGATGGCACGTAAAACCGGTGCTCGTGGCCTGCGTTCTATCGTCGAAGCCGCGCTGCTTGACACCATGTACGATCTGCCTTCTATGGAAGACGTCGAAAAAGTGGTGATCGATGAGTCGGTGATTGGCGGCCAGAGCAAGCCATTGCTGATTTACGGTAAGCCGGAAGCGCAGCAGGCATCTGGCGAATAATTCATCAATTCATACAGACATTTAATTAATAAGGGGGGATTTTATCTCCCCTTTTATTTTTCCGTAAACATGGCGTTGAATGTGTGGGAAACATCCCCATATACTGACATACATGTTAAAGGTGGTGTGGAGCACAGTCGTACCACCTGATTACCTGGCGGAAACTAAACTAAGAGAGAGCTCTATGAATCCTGAGCGTTCTGAACGCATTGAAATCCCCGTATTGCCGTTGCGCGATGTGGTGGTTTATCCGCACATGGTCATACCCTTATTTGTAGGGCGGGAAAAATCTATCCGTTGTCTGGAAGCGGCTATGGACCATGATAAAAAAATCATGCTGGTTGCCCAGAAAGAAGCGTCAACGGATGAGCCGGGTGTAAACGATCTTTTCACCGTCGGGACCGTGGCCTCTATTTTGCAGATGCTGAAACTGCCTGACGGCACCGTAAAAGTGCTGGTCGAGGGGTTACAGCGCGCGCGTATTTCAGCGCTGTCTGACAACGGCGAGCACTTCTCTGCGAAAGCGGAGTACCTTGACTCGCCTGCTATTGATGAGCGCGAACAGGAAGTGCTGGTGCGTACCGCTATCAGCCAGTTCGAAGGCTATATCAAGCTGAACAAGAAAATCCCGCCCGAAGTGCTGACGTCGCTGAACAGTATTGACGATCCTGCACGTCTGGCGGACACCATCGCTGCGCACATGCCGCTGAAGCTTGCTGACAAGCAGTCCGTACTGGAGATGTCCGACGTTAACGAACGTCTGGAATATCTGATGGCGATGATGGAATCTGAAATCGATCTGCTGCAGGTTGAGAAACGCATTCGCAACCGCGTGAAAAAGCAGATGGAAAAATCCCAGCGTGAGTACTATCTGAACGAGCAGATGAAAGCCATTCAGAAAGAGCTCGGCGAGATGGACGATGCGCCGGACGAAAACGAAGCGTTGAAGCGTAAAATCGACGCGGCGAAAATGCCGAAAGAGGCAAAAGAGAAAGCGGAAGCAGAACTGCAGAAGCTGAAAATGATGTCTCCGATGTCAGCGGAAGCGACCGTAGTCCGTGGCTACATCGACTGGATGGTTCAGGTGCCATGGAATGCGCGTAGCAAGGTCAAAAAAGATCTGCGTCAGGCTCAGGAAATCCTCGATACCGACCATTACGGTCTGGAACGCGTCAAAGACCGTATTCTTGAGTATCTCGCGGTTCAAAGCCGTGTGAATAAAATCAAGGGGCCGATCCTGTGCCTGGTTGGGCCGCCGGGGGTAGGTAAAACTTCTCTGGGACAGTCCATCGCTAAAGCAACCGGACGTAAATATATCCGTATGGCACTGGGCGGCGTGCGTGATGAAGCTGAAATTCGCGGTCACCGCCGGACCTATATTGGTTCGATGCCGGGTAAACTGATCCAGAAAATGGCTAAAGTGGGCGTTAAAAACCCGCTGTTCCTGCTTGATGAGATCGACAAAATGTCTTCCGACATGCGTGGCGATCCGGCTTCCGCACTGCTTGAGGTGCTGGATCCAGAGCAGAACGTGGCGTTCAGCGATCATTACCTGGAAGTGGACTACGATCTCAGCGACGTGATGTTCGTTGCGACCTCTAACTCCATGAATATTCCCGCACCGTTGCTGGATCGTATGGAAGTGATCCGTCTGTCCGGGTATACCGAAGACGAGAAGCTGAACATTGCTAAACGTCACCTGTTGCCGAAACAGATTGAGCGTAACGCGCTGAAAAAAGGCGAGCTGACGGTCGACGATAGCGCCATTGTGGGCATTATTCGTTATTACACCCGTGAAGCTGGCGTGCGTAGTCTGGAGCGCGAAATTTCCAAACTGTGCCGTAAAGCGGTGAAACAGCTGCTGCTCGACAAGTCGCTGAAACATATTGAGATCAATGGCGACAACCTGCACGACTACCTGGGCGTACAGCGCTTTGACTATGGCCGCGCGGACAACGAAAACCGCGTTGGTCAGGTAACCGGTCTGGCATGGACGGAAGTGGGCGGCGATCTGCTGACCATCGAAACCGCCTGCGTACCGGGTAAAGGTAAGCTGACCTACACCGGTTCTCTGGGTGAAGTCATGCAGGAATCCATTCAGGCTGCGCTGACCGTGGTGCGCGCGCGCGCGGAAAAACTGGGCATTAATCCGGACTTTTACGAAAAACGCGACATCCACGTTCACGTACCTGAAGGGGCGACGCCGAAAGACGGTCCAAGTGCAGGTATTGCCATGTGTACCGCGCTGGTTTCTTGTCTGACCGGTAACCCGGTTCGCGCCGACGTGGCGATGACCGGCGAGATCACCCTGCGTGGCCAGGTTCTGCCTATTGGTGGTTTGAAAGAAAAACTGCTGGCAGCACACCGTGGTGGTATTAAAACGGTCTTAATTCCAGACGAAAACAAACGTGACCTGGAAGAGATTCCGGACAACGTAATTGCCGATCTGGACATCCATCCGGTGAAACGCATTGAGGAGGTTCTGACGCTCGCGTTGCAAAATGAGCCCTCCGGAATGCAGGTTGTGACCGCAAAATAGTGACCTCGCGCAAAGAGCACTAATAAAAACAGGGCTGGCAGGCCATTTCGGACTTGCCAGCCTTTTTTTGTATAGCTAATTTAGATGACGGATTGGGCTTGCCATCATTAACGGGTGTTGTAAGGGCATGGCAGGCCTGATATAACTGCTGCGCGTTCGCACTTTGAAGGATTCAGGTGCGATATAAATTATAAAGAGGAAGAGAAGAGTGAATAAATCTCAACTGATCGACAAAATTGCTGCAGGGGCTGATATCTCTAAAGCTGCGGCTGGACGTGCGTTAGATGCAATTATTGCTTCTGTTACTGAATCTCTGAAAGACGGTGATGACGTAGCGCTGGTAGGTTTTGGTACTTTTGCCGTTAAAGAGCGTGCTGCCCGTACTGGTCGCAACCCGCAAACAGGTAAAGAGATCACCATCGCCGCGGCTAAAGTACCGGGCTTCCGTGCAGGTAAAGCACTGAAAGACGCGGTAAACTAAGTGATTTCCCCTTTGGGGATGTGACGAAGTACAAGGGCGCATCGACTGATGTGCCTTTTTTATTTGTAATTCCGGTACTTTCTACGCGTTGTGGGCTGACAATTGCCCCTGTTTCTTGTCACAATAGGCCTTTGTACGCAGCGTTCAGGAAACGCTATGCTGCGTGAAGCATATATACTCAAAATCCTTGCCGCCGCTGTTGTGACAACGCGCAGGCGGCTTGAGAGATAACGCGTATAGTCATCTACAGCGGAGTGTGGTTACACCATGATGGACAGCTTACGCACGGCTGCTAACAGTCTCGTGCTCAAGATTATTTTCGGTATCATTATCGTGTCGTTCATTTTGACCGGCGTGAGTGGTTACCTGATTGGCGGGGGCAATAACTTCGCCGCCAAAGTGAATGGCCAGGAGATTAGCCGCGGGCAGTTCGAGAATGCGTTCAACAGCGAACGTAACCGCATGCAGCAACAGCTGGGCGATCAATACTCCGAGCTGGCTGCGAACGAAGGCTACATGAAAACGCTGCGTCAGCAGGTGCTGAATCGTCTTATTGACGAAGCGCTGCTGGATCAGTACTCCCGCGAGCTTAATCTCAACATCAGCGACGATCAGGTTAAACAGGCTATTTTCGCCACGCCTGCGTTCCAGGTGGACGGTAAATTTGATAACAATCGCTACAACGCGATTGTTAATCAGATGGGAATGACCGCAGACCAGTACGCTCAGGCATTACGTAATCAGCTTACTACCCAGCAACTGATTAACGGCGTTGCCGGTACGGACTTCATGCTGAAAGGCGAAACGGACGAGCTGGCGGCGCTGGTCGCACAGCAGCGTATCGTTCGCGAGGCGACAATTGACGTTAACGCACTGGCCGCGAAGCAGTCTGTTACCGAGCAGGAAGTTGCCAGCTACTACGAGCAGAATAAAAACAACTTTATGACGCCGGAACAGTTCCGCGTGAGCTACATCAAGCTGGATGCTGCTGCTATGCAGGAGACGGCCAGCGATGCTGATATTCAGGCTTATTATGACCAGCATCAGGATCAGTTCACTCAGCCGCAGCGTAACCGCTACAGCATCATTCAGACCAAAACGGAAGATGAAGCCAAAGCGGTACTGGACGAGCTGAACAAAGGCGGTGATTTCGCTGCGCTGGCAAAAGAAAAATCTGCTGACATCATCTCTGCCCGTAAAGGCGGCGATATGGGATGGCTGGAAGATTCCACCACCCCGGATGAGCTGAAGAATGCCGGTCTGAAAGAGAAAGGCCAACTGTCAGGTGTGATTAAGTCTTCCGTTGGTTTCCTCGTTGCGCGTCTTGACGACGTGCAGCCTGCGCAGGTTAAACCGCTGAGCGAAGCGCGTGACGACATTGCGGCGAAAGTGAAGCAGGAAAAAGCGCTGGATGCCTACTATGCGCTGCAGCAGAAAGTGAGCGATGCCGCCAGCAACGATAACGAATCCCTGGCGGGTGCGGAGCAGGCGGCGGGTATGAAAGCGGTTGAAACGGGCTGGTTTAGCCGTGACAGCCTGCCGGAAGAGCTGAACTTCAAACCGGTCGCTGACATCATTTTCAATGGTGGTTTGGTTGGTGAGAACGGTACGCCTGGCAGTAACTCCGACATCATCACCGTGGATGGCGATCGCGCGTTTGTATTGCGTATTGCAGAGCACAAAGCTGAAGCCGTTAAACCACTGGCTGAAGTGAAAGATCAGGTTACTGCGCTTGTTAAGCACAATAAAGCAGAGCAGCAGGCGAAGCTTGATGCCGATAAACTGCTGGCGGATCTGAAAGCTGGTAAGGGCGATGAAGCCATGAAAGCGGCGGGTCTGAGCTTTGGCGAAGCGAAAACGCTGAGCCGTACGGGTCAGGATCCGCTGAGTCAGGCGGCCTTTGGCCTGAGCCTGCCGGCGAAAGACAAACCGAGCTACGGCGTGGCGAACGACATGCAGGGTAACGTTGTACTGCTGGCGCTGGACGAGGTGAAAGCCGGTTCTATGCCTGAAGAGCAGAAGAAAGCGATGGTTCAGGGGATTACCCAGAACAATGCGCAGATTGTCTTTGAAGCGCTGATGAGCAACCTGCGTAAAGCCGCAAAAATTAAAGTCGGTGACGCGCTGGAACAGCAGCAATAACCGAGGCTACTCGCAAAAAATTGCAAAAAGTTGTATCAACCAAAGGCCGCTTTCGCGGCCTTTTCCATTTCTGATATTTGCCGTTTGTCTGCCGTTCTGCACCTCGCTATCGTGATTCCACTGTTAACAAACAAGGAGAAAACAGTATGAAACATGGAATCAAAGCCCTGCTTATTACACTTTCATTGACCTGCGCCGGTATGGCTCAAAGCGCACTGGCTGCAGAGCCAGTCGCCAAAAGCCAGGCGACTCAAGCCAAAGCGGATGCTACGGGAGTAGCACAAAGCAAAGCCACGCAACCGGCTAAAGCGAGCGATGATGAAGGCACCAGGGTAAGCATCAACAGCGCTTCTGCGGAGGATTTAGCGCGAGTCATGAATGGCGTAGGTCTGAAGAAAGCGCAGGCGATTGTCAGCTATCGTGAGGAGTACGGGCCGTTTAAAACGGTGGAGGACTTAAAGCAGGTGCCGGGCATGGGGAGTTCGCTGGTAGAGCGCAATCTGGCAGTTTTAACACTTTAATAACTTGCAGAGTGCTGAAAGTTTGCCAGACTGTAGAGGTCATACCAGTTATGACCTCTTACCCTGAAGTGTGTTCCTATAAAAACAACGTAAGGCTCCTGCGCTATGCAAACACAAATCAAAGTTCGTGGTTTTCATCTTGATGTCTATCAGCACGTTAACAATGCTCGCTATCTTGAGTTTCTGGAAGAAGCCCGCTGGGATGGCCTGGAAAACAGCGACAGCTTTCAGTGGATGACCGCACACAACATCGCTTTTGTGGTCGTGAATATTAACATTAACTACCGCCGCCCTGCGGTACTGAGCGACCTGCTGACCATTACCAGTCAGGTGCAACAGTTAAATGGCAAAAGCGGTGTGTTGAACCAGACTATCACCCTGGAGCCGGAAGGACAGGTGGTGGCAGACGCGTTGATTACCTTCGTCTGTATTGATTTGAAAACGCAAAAGGCGCTACCGCTGGAAGGGGAGTTGCGCGAAAAACTGGAGCAGATGGTGAAGTGATGGAAGGAAGCCTGACGGCGCTTCGCTTATCAGGCTTACGGGCGATATTGACCACGGTGAACGTCGAAAGCCGGATAAGGTGCGTGCACCGCCATCCGGCAAAACGATCACTTTAGTCCTGTTTTCTGCTTCATTGCCGCCATCACTGCCGGTTTATCTGCCAGATAATGGTTCAGGCCGTTGGCGCGCAGATTACAGGCCGCGCAGTGACCGCAACCGTCACCTTTGATGCCGTTATAGCAGGTCAGCGTTTCTTCGCGTACCAGGTCCAGCTTGCCCCAGTAATCGGCCAGTGCCCAGGTTTCGGCTTTATCGATCCACATCAGCGGGGTTTCAAAGCGGATATCTTTCGCCATTCCCAGGCTTACGGCATGGTTCAAGGCTTTGACGAACTCATCGCGGCAGTCCGGATATCCAGAGAAATCCGTTTCACAAACGCCGGTAATGACCGCCTCCGCCTGCACCTGATACGCGTAAATCGCCGCCAACGTTAAAAACAGAATATTGCGTCCTGGCACAAAGGTATTAGGAATGCCGTTCGCATCCGGTTCGTAATCGGGTACCGGAATGTTATCGCGGGTCAGGCTGCTGACGGCCAGTTCGCTGAGCAGCGTTACATCAAGTATCTTGTGCGCACGCGCGCCAAGTTTTAAGGCCAGGTCACGTGCGACATCAATCTCAGCGCGATGGCGCTGACCATAATCAAAGGTCACGCAGTGCACTTCATCATACTGATGCAGCGCTTGCGCCAGACAGGTTGTGGAGTCCTGACCCCCACTGAATACAACAACGGCACGTTTCATGGTTTTTCCTGACAAATAACGAAACCCTTATGGTAGCGCCTGGGCGTGTCGCCGACCAGCTTCTTCACGCCGACGGAGGCGGTAGCCAGGCTTCGGTAAATTCAAACCAGCCGCGAGGATTCAGGCGTACGCCGTTCACGCCCGGCGGAGCGCTAATACGATAGTGATAATTGAACAGCGGTGTCAGGGTCGCGTCATGCATCAGTGAGGCGAAAACGTGTTGTAAAGCCGCATGACGATCGTCTTCATCGGCCTGGATTTGCAGGGCATCCAGGGTGGTTTGCAGATGAGTATATGCCGGCGAGCTCAATACATGTGACCAGAGCTGATCGCAGCGCAACCACTGTTCGAGGGTATATTCAGGCGCTTCGCCAATCAGCCTGTCTCCCATCATCAGGTCGGCCTGGGCTAAAGGATGGTCGCCATCCCAGTTTTTAGCATTATGAAAAATAAGCGTTAATTCACAGCCGAGTAGCGCCAGCGCTTGGCGAAGCTGCTCAGCCATGGCGTGCAACTCTACCGGCAGGTGATAGGCCAGCGTAAGTTTTTCCGGTAGCGGCACGTCGTCCAGTTCATCCCATTGGGGGATCGTCCATCCCGGCAGCAGCGCATTGCTTGGCGTGATCAGGTTTTCATCCACGTCAAGCGTTTGTAGCAGGGAAGAGCGGTGGATAATATTGACCAGGCGACGGGCCTGCTGCGTATTCAGCCGCGCGCTTTTTCTGAGCGTGAGATAGCAGAAACCGAGGCTGATCCCGCTGCTTACCTGGCTTAGCATGGGAAGCTCTTCGGGTTTACCAATTGCAATTTGAACCGGATGGCGACAGCTGGTGCCCAAGTCCTGGGAGAAAAGCTGCGGGGTTATCCAGTATTCAATGGCTTTTAGTAGCGGATGACTCAGGTGGTAGTGATCGTGACTCTCGATGCGCACCAGGTCAGGGGTAAACAGCGTCAACCGGAACGGACCGGTACCAACAAACGGGAATTCGGGATGTGCCAGGTGACTGCTGTAGCTTGCCAGACGATGCGCCAGCCAGAAGTCGGGGCGATGCAAAATAAAGGTTAGGCACTGGGGATGCGTCACCTCAATGCGCTTTACGCTGATAAACAGCTTATTTAACGCGGGTAGCTCTAACAGCTTCAGCAACTGTTGATGTAGCTGTGTGCTGCTGACCGCATCGCCGTTATGCCAGTACAGGGTGGAGCGAATATAGAAATCCCAGCGCTGGCCGTCGGCGGAGATATTCCAGTGGTGGGCTAAATCTCCGCAGGGGCGTTGCGTAATACTGTCGAACCGGGTCAGGCCAGAGAATATTTGTCCGGCGAGGTGTTGCTCTGCGCGACCAGGGAGAAATCCAGGGTGCAAAGGGTCGAGCTGGCGGTAATAGGGGATGCGCAGGGTTGGCGTGTCGTTTTGCCACTGCCCGCCCATAAACGGCTGGAGCAGCGTTCTTAATTCTCCCGGCGCCAGCTGAGCCAGCTCCAGTACGCTAAGTTGCTCCCCCTTTTGCAGCGCTTGTTCCATCATAATGCTGCGTAGCGAATCTGGCGTCACCAAAAAGCGCAGTTGCCCGCGTTTCCCACGCCCCGACTGGGCGTGCCACTCCAGCCAGCCAGCATCCTGCGCTTGCTTCAGCAGGGTACGCACGTGGCGCTCGCTGCAGAAACAGCGTTCTGCCAGCTCCCTGATGGTCACCGACTGCGGTTCTCCCGCCGACGGCTGCCATAGGCGTTGGTACTGATTCAGGCGATTCAACAATCTCATATACACGTCATCCTTCAAGCTGCCTCTTTGTTGGCGGCGTTAATTCACCCCAGTCACTGCATGCTCCTGGACGTTCATTCACTTGCCGCCTGGATGCAACTTGAATGATTTTGTGTAATAAACCCGGAACAATTCATTTTATCTATTCACTATTACTTCCGTATATCTCAGGTGATACTGAATCACAAGTTAACCGCGTCACAGTGTGGAGAAAGAAATGGCTCGTCTGGCTGCATTTGATATGGATGGCACCCTTTTGATGCCGAATCACCATTTAGGTGACGAAACGCTTTCAACGCTGGCGCGCCTGCGTGAACGCGAGATCACCCTGACATTTTCCACCGGCCGCCATGTGCTGGAGATGCGCCATATTTTGGGTTCTATCTCACTGGACGCCTTTTTGATCACGGGTAACGGCACGCGCATTCACTCTGTTGAGGGCGATGTATTGCACCGTCAGGATCTGGATCCGACTGTGGCGGATATTGTGTTACATCAGAAGTGGGATACTACAGCCAGCATGCATGTCTTTAATGACAACGGTTGGTTCACCGGACAAGAGATCCCATCGCTGCTACAGGCGCATGTGTATAGCGGATTTCGCTACCAGATCGTCGATGTGAAACGTATCCCGGCTCATCAGGTAACGAAAGTCTGTTTCTGTGGGGATCATGACTCCCTGATCCAATTACGCATTCAACTGAATGAGGCGCTGGGTGAGCAGGCAAATCTCTGTTTTTCCGCGGTTGATTGCCTTGAGGTGCTGCCGGTGGGCTGTAACAAAGGATCGGCGCTGGCGGTACTAAGCGACCACTTAGGTTATTCAATGGCCGAATGTATGGCATTTGGTGATGCCATGAACGATCGCGAAATGTTAGGCAGCGTTGGGCGCGGCCTGATTATGGGCAACGCGATGCCACAACTGATTGCTGAACTGCCGCATTTGTCGGTGATTGGGCATTGCCGCAATCAGGCGGTGTCACACTTTTTGACGCATTGGCTGGACAATCCGCATCTACCTTATTCCCCCGAATGAGAGATCCCTTCCAGCAAGCCAGACTTCGCGTCTGGCTTATTTTATCCCATTAATGGGTGTTCAGAAGCCGGGTGAGTTCCGCTTTCCACGGCGTTAAATCACCGATGTGCGTGTCGATCCACTGCGGGTTGTAGTAGGTTTCAAGATAGCGTTCGCCGCTGTCGCACAGCAGCGTGACCAGTGAACCGCTTTCTCCTGCATCGCGCATACGGGCGGCAAGTTGCAGCGTTCCCCACATGTTGGTGCCAGTTGAAGCGCCGACTTTGCGGCCCAACTGCGTTTCCAGCCAGTGTGCGGTGGCCACGCTTGCGGCATCCGGTACGCGCAGCATTTCATCGACTACGTCAGGAATGAAGGAGGGTTCGACACGTGGGCGGCCGATGCCTTCGATTTTGCTTCCTACCGGGCTGCGTAACGTTGCATCGCGATCCTGCCAGAAGGGCAGAAAGACTGAGTTTTCCGGATCCACCACCATCAGGCGGGTGTCGTAGCCCTGACAGCGAATATAGCGGCCAATGGTTGCAGAGGTGCCGCCGGTTCCGGCGCTCATCACAATATGGCGGGGGACGGGATTGGGCTCGCACTGCATCTGACGGAAGATGCTGTCAGCAATATTGTTATTGCCACGCCAGTCGGTAGCGCGCTCAGCATAAGTGAACTGGTCCATGTAATGACCGTTCAGCTCACGCGCCAGTTGTTCAGAGGCCGCATAGATTTCACAGGCGCTTTCCACGAAATGACAGCGACCGCCGTAAAACTCAATCTGTTCAATTTTACGCTTCGCCGTACAGGAAGGCATGACGGCAATAAACGGCAGTCCTAACAGTCGGGCGAAATAAGCCTCGGAGACCGCCGTTGAACCGGACGATGATTCAATGATGGTGGTGCCTTCTTTAATCCAGCCATTGCACAATCCGTACAGAAACAGTGAACGCGCCAGACGATGCTTCAGGCTCCCGGTGGGATGCGTGCTCTCATCTTTTAAATAGATCTGAATGCCCGGGAACGCCGGTAGCGACAGGCGAATGAGATGCGTATCCGCAGAACGCTGATAATCCGCGTTGATTTCATTGATGGCGTTTTTAACCCAGGAGCTATTCATCATTAATAAATATCCATTTGTCATTTTGTGCCAAGAATAGCGAAAAGCACGGAAAAAATTGTTGCCATTTAGCCTTTAAAATAGAATGTAAGGAGAAAATTCTTCTCTGTGGAGTGGATATGTTAGACAAAATTGACCGTAAGCTGCTTAGCTTACTGCAACAGGACTGCACCCTTTCTTTGCAGGCGTTAGCAGATGCCGTTAATCTGACTACCACCCCTTGCTGGAAACGCCTCAAACGGCTTGAAGATGACGGTATCCTGCTGGGTAGAGTCGCCCTGTTAGATCCAGAAAAACTGGGGCTGGGGCTGACCGCGTTTGTGCTGATTAAGACTCAGCATCACAGCAGTGAATGGTATTGCCGCTTTGTCACCGAAGTCACCGGTATGCCGGAGGTTCTGGGGTTCTGGCGTATGGCAGGGGAATATGATTACCTGATGCGAGTGCAGGTCGCCGATATGAAAAGCTACGATGAATTTTATAAGCGCCTGGTGAACAGCGTACCGGGCCTGTCTGACGTCACCTCCAGCTTTGCGATGGAACAGATTAAATACACAACTGCGCTCCCTATTGAATAACTCTCCCGGCGCTTATTGCCGGAAATCTTGTCAGGATATAACGCGTGCGATTATTTGCTCAATTAAGCTGGTACTTCCGCCGGGAGTGGCGTCGCTACCTCGGGGCGGTGGCCCTGCTTATCATCATCGCTATCCTTCAGCTTATTCCGCCGAAAGTGGTCGGGATCATTGTGGATGGCGTGACGACTCAACGCTTCACCACCGAGTGGCTGCTGATGTGGGTGGGAACAATTGCCCTGATTGCAGTGGTGGTTTATTTGCTGCGCTATGTCTGGCGCGTGCTGCTGTTTGGCGCATCCTACCAACTGGCGGTTGAGCTGCGGGAAGATTATTACCGTCAGTTGAGTCGCCAGCATCCAGAATTTTATCTGCGTCACCGCACGGGCGATCTGATGGCGCGTGCGACCAACGATGTTGATCGGGTCGTATTTGCCGCCGGAGAAGGCGTGCTGACGCTGGTAGATTCGCTGGTAATGGGATGTGCGGTGCTGATCGTGATGTCAACGCAGATAAGCTGGCAGTTGACGTTAATTGCGCTGCTGCCGATGCCGGTGATGGCGTTGATGATCAAACGTTACGGCGATCGACTGCATAACCGCTTTAAGCTGGCGCAGGCGGCGTTTTCCAGTCTCAACGACCGTACTCAGGAAAGCCTGACCAGTATTCGCATGATCAAGGCCTTCGGTCTGGAGGATCGGCAATCGGCATTATTTGCCGCCGATGCCGAAGATACCGGTAAGAAAAACCTGCGCGTGGCGCGCATTGACGCCCGCTTTGATCCCACGATTTATATCGCCATTGGCATGGCTAACCTACTGGCGATTGCTGGGGGAAGCTGGATGGTGGTGCACGGCTCGCTGACGCTCGGCCAGCTCACCAGCTTTATGATGTATCTCGGTTTGATGATTTGGCCGATGCTGGCGCTGGCATGGATGTTTAACATCGTCGAACGTGGCAGCGCGGCGTACAGCCGTATTCGCGCCATGCTGTCTGAAGCGCCGGTGGTGGATGACGGCACTGAACCGGTACCGGAAGGGCGTGGGGAGCTGGCGGTGGCGATTCGCGAATTTTGCTACCCGCAAACGGCACACCCGGCGCTGGAAAATGTGAACTTCCAGCTTAAACCTGGGCAGATGTTGGGCATTTGTGGGCCTACCGGCGCGGGGAAAAGTACGGTGCTGTCGCTGATTCAGCGTCATTTTGATATCACCCACGGCGATGTGCGCTTTCATGATATCCCCTTAACGCGATTACAACTGGATAGCTGGCGCAGCCGGCTGGCAGTTGTCAGCCAGACGCCATTCCTGTTTTCGGATACCGTTGGCAATAACATCGCGTTAGGACGCCCTCAGGCCACGCAGGAAGAGATCGAGTATGTGGCACGCCTTGCCAGCGTTCATGAGGATATTTTACGTCTTCCGCAGGGCTACGACACCGAAGTGGGCGAACGTGGGGTGATGCTGTCTGGTGGGCAAAAACAGCGTATTTCTATCGCTCGAGCGCTACTCCTGAACGCTGAAATCCTGATTCTGGATGATGCGCTGTCGGCGGTAGATGGTCGTACCGAACATCAGATCCTGCATAACCTGCGCCAGTGGGGCGAAGGCAGAACCGTCATTATTAGCGCCCACCGTTTATCGGCCCTGACGGAAGCCAGTGAGATTATCGTGATGCAGCATGGGCATATTGCCCAGCGTGGTGAGCATGATGCGTTAGTGCAGCAGCCTGGCTGGTATCGCGATATGTACCGCTATCAGCAACTGGAAGCGGCGCTGACTGATGCACCAGAGATAAACGAGGAGGCGGCTAATGCGTAGTTTTGGGCAATTATGGCCGACCCTAAAAAGATTGCTGGCGTATGGCTCTCCATGGCGAAAACAGCTGGCTATTGCGGTAGTCATGCTGTGGGTGGCGGCTGCGGCGGAAGTCAGCGGTCCGCTGCTGATTAGCTATTTTATCGATAACATGGTGGCGAAGAATAATCTGCCGCTGGCGATGGTCGCCGGGCTGGTTGCGGCATATATCGGTCTACAACTGCTGGCGGCTGGCCTGCATTACGCGCAGTCATTGCTGTTTAACCAGGCGGCAGTTGGCGTAGTACAACAGTTGCGCACCGACGTAATGGACGCTGCGCTGCGCCAGCCGCTCAGCGCCTTTGATACTCAACCTGTCGGGCAGCTAATCTCCCGCGTGACCAACGACACTGAAGTTATTCGCGACCTGTACGTGACGGTGGTAGCAACGGTCCTGCGCAGCGCGGCATTAATTGGCGCCATGCTGGTAGCGATGTTCAGCCTTGAGTGGCGTATGGCGCTAGTGGCGATGGCCATTTTCCCGGCCGTGCTGGTGGTGATGGTGATTTATCAACGCTACAGCACCCCGATTGTGCGCCGGGTTCGCGCTTATCTGGCGGATATTAACGATGGCTTTAACGAAGTCATCAACGGCATGAGTGTTATCCAGCAGTTCCGCCAGCAGGCGCGATTTGGCGAGAGAATGGGCGAAGCAAGCCGCTCGCACTATATGGCGCGTATGCAGACCCTGCGACTGGATGGTTTTTTGTTGCGCCCGCTGCTTAGCCTTTTCTCGGCGCTGATCCTCTGCGGATTGCTGATGCTGTTCAGTTTTACCTCTGGCAGCTCGATCGAGGTTGGCGTGCTGTACGCGTTTATCAGCTACCTCGGCCGTTTGAACGAACCGCTGATCGAGTTGACCACTCAGCAATCAATGCTGCAGCAGGCGGTTGTCGCCGGTGAGCGAGTGTTCGAACTGATGGATGGGCCACGTCAGCGCTATGGTGAAGATGAGCGACCGCTAAAGAGCGGGTACATTGAGGTGGATAACGTTTCATTTGCCTATCGCGACGACAATCTGGTACTGCAAAATATCAGTTTGTCCGTGCCTTCGCGCAGCTTTGTTGCTTTGGTCGGACACACCGGCAGTGGTAAAAGCACGCTCGCCAGCCTGTTGATGGGTTACTACCCGCTGACGCAGGGGGAAATCCGCCTTGATGGACGGCCGCTGTCTTCACTGAGCCACGGTGCGTTACGTCAGGGCATCGCCATGGTGCAGCAGGATCCGGTGGTGATGGCAGATACCTTCCTGGCGAACGTCACGCTGGGCCGCGATATCTCAGAAGAGCGGGTATGGCAGGCGCTGGAGACCGTGCAACTGGCAGAACTGGCGCGAGGTCTGAGCGAGGGGATTCATACCCGGCTGGGCGAGCAGGGCAATAATCTCTCCGTTGGTCAAAAACAGCTGCTGGCGTTGGCGCGGGTGTTGGTTGAAACGCCACAGGTGTTGATCCTCGACGAAGCGACGGCCAGTATTGACTCCGGTACTGAACAGGCCATTCAGCAAGCTCTGGCGGCGGTACGTGAACACACCACGCTGGTGGTGATTGCGCATCGGTTATCGACGATTGTCGATGCGGACACCATTCTGGTGCTGCATCGCGGTCAGGCGGTTGAGCGTGGTACGCACCAGCAATTACTGGCGGCGCAAGGCCGTTACTGGCAGATGTATCAGCTGCAGCTGGCGGGTGAAGAGTTAGCCGCCAGTACGCAAGACGATTCTGTTATCGCCTGATGGCGCGGCGCTTATCCGGTCTGGGGCCAGCACGGTCTCGTAGGCCGGTTAAGGCGTTTACGCTGCCATCCGGCAATCAACAATCTGGTGCAAAAATGTAACGCACTATGCACCGTTATAGTGCGTTTTTTATTTTCCTCTCCCGGAAGTACCCTGAGAACCTGAATCATCCCGCCTTTTTCATTCCTGGCACATCCCTTGCAATATTCCTCTCGTGTATCTGCAGCCACTACTGAATTCTGACTGGAGGGGATCTATGAAGCTGGTTACCGTGGTAATCAAACCGTTCAAACTGGAAGACGTCCGTGAAGCATTGTCGTCTATTGGTATTCAGGGGCTGACCGTCACCGAAGTGAAGGGGTTTGGCCGACAGAAAGGTCATGCTGAGCTGTACCGTGGGGCTGAATATAGCGTCAATTTTCTGCCCAAGGTGAAGATTGATGTGGCGATTGCCGACGACCAACTGGATGGCGTGATCGATGTCATCAGTAAGGCGGCATACACCGGAAAAATTGGCGACGGCAAAATCTTCGTCGCCGAGCTGCAACGTGTGATTCGTATTCGTACCGGCGAAGCCGACGAAGCCGCACTGTAACGTCTGGCACACAGTGATAGGAAACCAAAAAATGAAGATAGCAACGATGAAAACAGGTATTGCTTCACTGGCGCTGCTGCCGGGACTGGCGATGGCGGCACCGGCGGTTGCGGATAAAGCGGATAACGCTTTTATGATGATCTGTACCGCGTTGGTGCTGTTTATGACCATCCCTGGCATTGCGCTGTTCTACGGCGGTTTGATTCGCGGTAAGAACGTGCTGTCGATGCTGACTCAGGTCACGGTGACATTCGCTCTGGTTTGTATTTTATGGGTGGTTTATGGCTACTCACTGGCCTTTGGTGAAGGAAATAATTTCTTCGGCAACTTCAACTGGGTATTGCTGAAGAATATTGCGCTGACGGCGGTAACGGGGAGCTTCTACCAGTACATTCACGTTGCTTTTCAGGGCTCGTTCGCCTGCATCACCGTTGGGCTAATCGTCGGTGCGCTGGCTGAACGTATTCGCTTCTCCGCGGTGCTGATTTTTGTGGTGGTATGGTTAACGCTGTCGTACATCCCCATTGCGCATATGGTCTGGGGCGGCGGCTTGCTGGCTTCCCACGGCGCGCTGGATTTTGCCGGCGGAACGGTTGTGCACATCAACGCGGCGATTGCCGGTCTGGTAGGCGCGTATCTGATTGGCAAACGTGTCGGTTTTGGCAAAGAAGCTTTTAAACCGCATAACCTGCCGATGGTTTTCACCGGTACCGCTATTCTCTACATTGGTTGGTTTGGCTTTAACGCTGGTTCAGCGGGTACGGCAAATGAAATCGCCGCGCTGGCCTTCGTTAATACCGTGGTCGCCACCGCTGCAGCCATCCTCGGATGGATCTTCGGTGAATGGGCGCTGCGTGGTAAACCGTCTCTGCTGGGCGCCTGCTCTGGTGCCATTGCGGGTCTGGTGGGCGTAACACCTGCATGTGGCTATATCGGTATCGGCGGCGCGCTGATTATCGGTGTCGTTGCGGGGCTGGCAGGCCTGTGGGGCGTGACCATGCTGAAGCGTTTTCTGCGTGTGGACGATCCGTGTGACGTGTTTGGCGTTCACGGTGTGTGCGGTATTGTCGGCTGTATCCTGACCGGAGTTTTCGCTGCCAGCTCTTTGGGAGGCGTCGGCTTTGCCGAGGGCGTGACCATGGGGCATCAGCTGCTGGTGCAACTGGAAAGCGTGGCGATCACCATCGTCTGGTCTGGCGTGGTGGCTTTCATTGGCTATAAGCTGGCGGATATGACGGTTGGTTTGCGCGTACCGGAAGAGCAGGAGCGCGAAGGTCTGGATGTAAACAGTCACGGCGAGAACGCTTACAACGCCTGATTCTCAATTTGCCGGATGGCAACGCTTTTGCGCCACCATCCGGTAATTCTCAATTGCGATTACGCATTACCCCTTCCTGTACGGTAGAAGCGACCAGCACACCATCCTGGGTATAAAACTCTCCGCGTACAAAGCCCCGGGCACCGGATGCCGAAGTACTCTCGACGTTATACAGCAGCCATTCATTGATATTAAACGGACGGTGGAACCACATGGAATGGTCAATGGTGGCGATCTGAATCCCTTTTTCCAGGAAGCCAATCCCATACGGTTGCAGCGCAACAGGCAGGAAGTTCAGGTCTGAGGCGTAACCCAGCAGATACTGATGGACGCGCAGATCGTCCTGCAGCACGCCGTTAGCTCGGATCCATACCTGGCGCGTCGGAGGTGCGACGTGACCTTTTAGGGGGTTATGAAACTCGACAGGGCGTACTTCCAACGGACGATCGTTGATAAATTTTTCTTTCAACAGCGGCGGCAGCAAATGCGCCACTGAGCGGGCAATTTCCGTTTCTGATTTCAGCTCATCGGGACCCGGCGCATCTGGCATGGTTTTCTGATGTTCAAATCCGTCTTCCGGTGCCTGAAAAGAGGCAGTCATGTAAAAAATGGGTTTACCATTCTGGATCGCGGCAACGCGGCGCGCGCTGAAGCTGTTACCATCACGCAGGACTTCCACATCATAGATGATGGGTTTTTGGCTATCGCCGGGGCGTAAAAAGTAGCTGTGAAAAGAGTGTACCAGACGCTCTTCCGGTACGGTTTCTTTTGCGGCATATAGCGCCTGACCGACAACCTGTCCCCCAAAAACCTGACGTAACCCTAAGTCTTCACTTTGGCCCCGAAAGAGTCCTTCTTCAATTTTTTCCAGATTTAACAATGTCAGCAAATTTTTCAGTGCCAGACTCATACGTGCTCTCCAGGTGATATCGATGTCGCAGCGAGGTAGGCAGAGTATAACGCAATTTTAAAAGTGGTCCGATGGGTGCAATTGTCTGAATTACTGGCCTATTACAGGCAAAAATAGCTGTCCTGTGCCACACTTAGTCACGTTATGTTTTTGTTAACCACTCTTCTGGCGAGGAAAGTTCTCGCTGGTGCATAGATGATAAGGAGAATTTAATGAAACTCGTGCACATGGTAAGTGGTTTAGCGGTTGCAGTCGCTCTGGCGGCCTGTGCCGATAAAAGCGCTGATATTCAGACACCTGCGCCAAGCCCTAATACGTCAATTTCTGACACACAGTCTAAAATTCAGCAGCCAAATGTCTCCGGTACAGTATGGATCCGTCAGAAAGTGGCCTTGCCACCCGATGCGGTACTAACTGTTACGCTGTCAGATGCTTCACTGGCCGATGCGCCGTCAAAAGTGCTGTCGCAAAAAGCGGTTCGTACTGAAGGTAAACAAGCGCCATTCAGCTTTGTATTACCGTTCAACCCGGCAGATATTCAACCTAACGCCCGTATTCTGTTGAGTGCGGCTATTACGGTAAATGATAAACTGGTCTTTATTACTGATACCGTTCAGACGGTCATCAATCAGGGTGGGACTAAAGCTGACCTGACGCTGGTCCCTGTACAGCAAACAGCAGTACCGGTTCAGGCGAGCGGTGGGGCTACTACCACGGTTCCGTCAACGTCACCAACCCAGGTGAATCCGTCATCTGCGGTTCCGGCTCCCACGCAGTACTAAGGTCGTTGTAACCCTCTCCGCCAGGAGAGGGTTAGTACACCCAGCGATAGCGCTGTAAATCGATCTGTCCGCTTCCTGAAACCACTATTCCTTCTGCTAGCAACGCCTGACGTTGTCGTTGCAGGTCGGGACCTGTCAGCGAAATGGCTCCGTGGCGATTGACCACCCGATGCCAGGGCAGGGCGCTGCCTTCGGGGAGACGCTTAAGCACGCCGCCTACCTGACGCGCAGCGCGCGGCGATCCCGCAAGCCGGGCAACATCGCCATACGTGGTGACGAAACCTTCGGGGATTGAAGCGACAATTTGCCAGACGCGTTGGGGGAAAGAGTCCTGTATATCCATCATTTATTCCTGCGCTAATCCTCCAGCATAATGCCGAATGGCGAAGGAGTGAAGCCGCATTGCACAAGAAAACAGCATCCGATGCTGGATGGGTTGCAATTACAGGGTGCAGCAGTGATAATGCGCCTGCGCGTTGGTTAACAACGCTCTCAATGGGGGCTCTGTTGGTTCTCCCGCAACACTACTCTGTTTACCAGGTCAGGTCCGGAAGGAAGCAGCCAAGGCAGATGACGTGTGTGCCGGGATGTAGCTGGCAGGGCCCCCACCCAATTCTGCCGTCCGGCAATTTATCTTCTGTTTATCTTCTTTTCTTTGTCATCGTATCGTCATTTTATTGTCATCAAATGCTGTCACTGTGTTTTGGGGATGTTATTTGAGCTTTTGCCGCCGCCATTGCGCTGTAATGACATGGTCTTACATCCGGTGTGTTGTGGCTGACCACAAGGATTTTCTACGATGTCGACCGCTGTATTGAATGTCAAAGTTGATGAGGCGCTAAAAGAAAAGCTTCGCCATTATGCTGAAGTGCATAATGAAAATTTGAGTATCGCCACGGAAAAACTGCTACTGATCGCGTTTTCCGCCATTGAAGAGGTGGGAGTCTCCGCTGAGGATATCGATAGCCAGCATACGGAAGAATCCGTAGTTGACGCACTGACTCCTAAAGAAATCAAAGCATTGCGAAGATTACTGAAGAAGAAAAAATGAAACAACAATCGCTCTCAACCGCCTGTAATTATGGCGAAGCCTGTGAAATGCTGCGCTCCGGTTATGTGAAACACGTTCGTCTGAGCTGGAATGTCGGTAGCGATGAGTTCTTCCGTATTGCCTCCGACTGGTGTGATGCTGGGGCAAAAATTAAGAAAGATGGTGAGAATTTCGTGATTTCCCTGAAGGGTTTTCCGGTTCCTCCTCAGCGGTAGTATTGCCTGGACCTCCTCGTCCATCACGGCATTCAAGAGCGAGTCCTTTAACTCGTCGTTTAGATTATTTTACGCATTTTCCCGCTGCTGGCCTGCAAACGCAGGCTATCCCAAATGGGTTGCAACACTCTGAAGGCGGCACATGCTGTGTCATCCGGCAACGTGAAGGGCATACGCAAAAAGCGGTCGAATGCGCCATCAAGGCCGAACCGCGTACCGGTTCCCAACTGAATGCCTGCACTTTCGGCGCGCGTGGCAAAGAGCGTCGCCAGCGTATCAGGCAGTTCAACCCAGAAAGAGAGTCCTCCTTGTGGCTGGGTAAATTGCCATTCCGGAAAATGTGAGTTCATCAGGCGCGAGCACAGGTCTCGCTGTGATGTGAGCCGGCGTCTTCTGTCAGGAAGAAAGTCCTCGGCGTTATCCAGCAGCCAACTGGTGGCGAGTTGTTCAAGCACCGGGGAGCCCAAATCGAAGGTGTCGCGGGTTTGGACCAGCGCGGCAATGGTACGCGCCGACGCCCGAATCCAGCCCAGACGTAATCCGCCCCAAAAGCTTTTCCCTGCTGAACCGAGCAGGATGATCGGGGCATCGCGATTGAATGCGGCAAGCGGCGGTGGCGGTGGGGCGTCATACCACAGGTTCACCATGGTCTCATCGACCACCAACGTCGTGTGGGTTCTTTCAGCAATATCCGCCACGACCTGGCGAGTAGCCGTGTCCATACAGCGCCCGGTCGGGTTGTGAAAATCCGGCATCAGATAGGCCATTCTCGGTGCAGTTTGCGCGATGGTGGCGACCAGACCCGCCGTATCCCAACCGTGCTCGGGCAGCGACACGCCGACGGGGCGACATGACGCCCCTTGTATTGCTGCAATGGCCAGCGGATAAGTGGGGTGATCTACCACTACGCGATCGCCGGGGCCGGTGAGTAAACGCAGGATCAACGCCAGACCGCTGACCGCGCCGTTCACGACCATTATTTCGTCGGGCTGCGTCGGGAGTCCGCGTTCGCAATAATGCCGGGCGATGGATTCACGCAAAACCGACAGTCCCTGCGGTAGATACCCGGAGCTCAGCAGATGCTGCGGCATTGCGAACAGAGCCTGCTGGTAAGCCTGATGAATTTCAGGACCGGCACTCAGCGCTGCCGTGGACAAATCAAGCGCTGTGCCAGTGCTGGTCCGCGTTGGCACATGGCGAATGTGTTCCGGCAGGATCACCCGTGAACCGCTACCATGTCGGCTTTCCAGATATCCCTCCTCACGCAGTTGCGCCATGGCGCTGGCGACGGTGGTTCGGCTGACTTGCAGAACGGCAGCGAGCTCGCGTTCACCGGGCAAGCGGCTATCCAGCGCCAGTCGTCCATCGAGGATCAGCAAACGTAACGCTTCTGCCAACTGTCGCCAGATGGGCGTTCGCGAGGGACTTTCCTGCCAGTGTCCGAGCAGGCGTTGCAAAGACTGGCTTCCGTAACGGCGAGATGACATAGCAGTCCACTTTTTGAAAACTGGACATTAATCATAGTGCCAATTGCGGTGAAGATGAAAGTTATCTGAGAGTAAGAGGGGAAGAACATGCTGCGTCGTTTACTTCAGCTGTTTATCGGGCTGACGCTGTACGGTGTGTCGACGGCGATGTTTGTCCGTGCCGATTTAGGGGCCGATCCGTGGAACGTGTTTCACCTGGGGGTGGCAAATTTACTGTCGATGAATATCGGCGTGGTGATTATTGCCGTGGGTGTGTTGGTGCTTCTGGCGTGGATACCGCTACGCCAGCGCCCAGGGTTTGGCACGTTGAGCAACGTGATTATGATTGGGCTGGCGGCAGATGTCGCGCTGCTGGTGATTCCGGGATTTGAATCCCTGCTGGCGCGCAGCGGGCTGCTGGTGTCAGCGGTGATACTGAATGCGTTAGCAACCGCTCTGTACATTGGTGCCGGTTTTGGCGCGGGCCCGCGTGACGGTCTGATGACTGGAATTCACGCGCGTACCGGCTGGCCAGTACGACGAATTCGAACCGCAATCGAAGTGTCCGTGTTGCTTATTGGTTGGCTGCTGGGGGGAACCGTTGGGTTTGGAACGGTGCTGTATGCACTGGCTATTGGGCCGCTGATTCAAATTTGCCTGCCATGGTTTTGCCATCAGCCGCAGGCGCGTATTCGCATCAGGAATGCGCCTGGGGCACGATCGCCTGCTGGCGACTAAACTTAACCTCGACTGACGCGGCCGGAATCGGCTTGCCGCGCAGTACACTTCGGAGGTTTTTCTCATGAAGTATGTTGATGGCTTTGTGGTTGCCGTACCCGCTGAAAACAAGGAGGCGTACATTGCGATGGCGGCAAAAGCAGCTCCGCTTTTCAAGGAGTTCGGTGCATTGCGCGTGGTGGAGTGCTGGGCAGATGATGTCCCCGACGGCAAACTGACCGATTTTCGCATGGCTGTGAAAGCGCAGGATCATGAAGAAGTGGTATTCAGCTGGATTGAATACCCTTCCAAAGAGGTCCGCGATGCGGCGAATCAGAAGATGATGTCCGATCCCCGTATGAAGGAATTCGGTGAATCTATGCCATTTGATGGCAAGCGAATGATCTACGGTGGATTTGCGCCCATTATGGAAGAGTGATGTGACTGGCTGTGCGGCGTGCCGCCAGCCATCTCACCATCAACAGCCATGCTAAAGCCGTTTTTCTGCCCACAGAATAAATTCCGCTTTCGGCAGCGCTTTACTGTAGAGCCAGCCCTGACCGTACTGCACGCCGTGCTGGCGTAGCCAGGCTTCCTGATTCTCGGTTTCAATACCTTCTGCCACCATCTCCAGCTTCAGCGTTTTCGCGATCTCGATGATATGCGGCGTGACGTTGTTGTACTCCAGCGCATCGACGAACGATTTGTCGATCTTCAGGATATCCACATCCAGATCCTGCAAATAGCTAAGACTTGAATAGCCGGTACCAAAATCATCAATATAGATCGAATGGCCTGCCTGTCGGTATTTAGCAATAAACGGCGCGCTGTTTTTCGGGTCGGCAAATTCACGTTCGGTCAGCTCCAGCGCGATTTGCGCAGGCTTAAGTTGCCAGTGGTTCACCTTCTGGCTTAACAGAGCAGGAAGCGTTTCGGAGGTCAGATCGGCTGACTCAAGGTTAATGGATATATGCTGGTGGGGATATTGACGCAACCATTTTCCTAAATCGTCAAATACGCTTTCAATAATCAAACGGGTGAGCGGCTCTGAAAGCCCGGTCTCTTGCGCCAGTGCGACGAAAATCTCAGGCGACAGATAGCTCCCGTCGGCCTGTGGCCAGCGAGCCAGCGCCTCTGCCCCGACCACTTTCCCCGTTTTGAGCGAGATAATCGGTTGGTAGTAGACCTTGATATCCCGATGCTGGATAGCGTCCTGCAACTGGTGATGAGGGGACTGTAAACGGCGCAAAATACGCAGAATAAAGGCTGCGGTGAGTAAGCCGAGAAGGATCCCTGCCGGCAGCCAGATTAGCGCTTGTCGGTGCCAGCTTTTTTGCAAAGGTACAGTGGATGCCCAGGTTACAACCGTAATGCCCAGTTCGGGGAAGGGGCGGGCGTTATAAATACTGCCGTCTTTCTGCAGATGGGTAATCGAATGCTCTAGTTGCACATGTTGTAAAACATCCGGTGGCAGATCGGTGCTACTGGCTACCACCGTGTTACGCGCGGTACCAAGGATAGCGACTTCAATCGGCCATGAGCCAAACGGGATGACATCAATAAAAGAACCGGGATCGATCATCACGACGTAATGCTTGCTACCTAATGCCGCCATAAAACGCTTGATGCCCAAATCGTTTTGCATGGTCAACCATGCGTGGTAGCCATCGGGCGTGATTTTCATTGCTGGAGGAAACGCGGCTGCCCGGCTTCTTTTTTCCAGGGATGAGCATTGTGGAACGTTATCTTTGAGGTACAGCACTTCCTGAATATAGCGGTAGCTATATGACAAACGACGCATTTCAAGCAGATGCTCTTCACTACAAGGTTCACCCTGAAAAGCTTCAATATGGCGCAACGCTTTTTTGGCTTGTTCACCTACGCGCTCCGTACGTAATGCGACTCGGGTTGAGAACATATCGAGTTCATCGATAAATTTCGTTTCGACCTGACGATGCGCCAGCCACAGGCTTAAACCTACGGGCGCGAGGATGGAAAGAAACAGCACCCCAGTCACCAGGCTTATCAGATGTCGTGTTATCACAGTGATATCCTTATTAACACAGCGTAGGGAAAGTATATCCGAAAGCCGAAAAAGCTATTCGATTGGCATCATATATTTACGGCCACTTATCATCCCGTTTAACTCTTAATCGCGTAAACCAGGTTGTGATTTATACAAGAGTGGTGTATTTTGATGGTTATGTTATAACGTAACAAATCGAGGTTACCATGAAGCCGGATATTCATCCTTTTTACCGTACTGTGGTATTTCACGATACCAGTGCCAATGAATTTTTTAAGGTCGGCTCGACCATTAAAACGGAACGTGAGATTGAGTTTGAGGGGAAAATGTACCCGTACGTGACCCTGGATATCTCTTCCAAATCGCATCCGTACTATACCGGGAAACAAAAAACCTTTGATAACGAAGGCAGTGCAGCACGTTTCCAGAAACGTTTTGGTCATTTTATTGGCACTAAGCGAGGTTAAGATGCAGGTACTCAATTCACTTCGTAGTGCAAAACAGCGTCATCCTGACTGCCAGATAGTGAAACGCAAAGGGCGTTTGTACGTAATCTGCAAAACGAATCCGCGCTTTAAAGCTGTTCAGGGGCGTAAAAAAAGACGTTAGTTTCTTTACCAACATTTCAGGGATTAAAGTGCGTTTCCTTCATCGGGACGCACTTTTTTTATCTGTGTTGAGATGTCGTTACTGACTGGTCTGGGGGCGGGTTAGCGTAAAGACATCGTAGAACGAGAGTTCTCCCTTACGCGATATCATCTTTTGCAGCTGCGCTTTATGTTCGCTATCGACGGAAGGTGAGTGCAGGATGGTATCGATGAGTGAAGGGGGGACAAAGCGCGTGTTATACCATTCCCCGTTATAGCAAACTCTGAAATCCAGTACGTCGATATCTTCAAAGCGGTATCGCGGCGCAACGTCGAAAAAGAAAAACGCGTTGAGTATGACGAACAGAACCACCAGCAGCCATACTGAATCGACTAACGTTTCTGACTGCAGCATCACCGCCAGCGTGGCAAACCACGCAACATACATGCCGATGAACAAGCCGGGATGTTTGCGAATAAAGCTGATGCTAAAGCGCGGTTTGTTGTCGCGCTTTTCGCGAATATTTAAGTCGTCGATGGTTTCGGTAAGCAGGCGCTGTATTTCTGTCATCTCTTGCCTTTGTGGTGTCTGCGATATTCAGATGCGATCGCCCTATTTTAAAAGGGGATACCTTGTGAAGAAAGTAACAGATTAACCACAATTTAGCATAACAGTTACATTTAAGATCACAGCGTTTTGATAATCCTGGCGGGATTGCCCCCAACCACGCAGTTTGCCGGAACGCTTTTCGTGACCACCGCGCCTGAGGCCACAACCACGTTATCACCCAACGTTACGCCAGGGTTTATCACTGCGCGTCCACCTATCCAGACGTTGTTGCCAATAGTCACGGGTTTGCCGAGCTCCATGCCACTGTTTCGCTCGGTGGCATCCAGCGGGTGGGTGGCTGTATAAATATGGACTCCTGGGGCTAACATGCAGTTGTCGCCAATATGGATCGGGCAGACGTCGAGCATAACGCAGTCGAAGTTGGCGTAAAATTCTTTACCGAGATAAATATTATAGCCGTAATCACAACGAAAAGAGGGTTCAATGTAAGCCCCTTCGCTCTGGCCCAACAGCTCATGCAGGATAGCTTGTCGCGCATTTTTTTCATCGGGAGCGGTGAGATTGTAGCGATGGGTCAACTGACGAGCGCGTAGTCGGTCGTGGCGCAATGTTTCATCCGCCGGGCGATAAAGTTCACCGGCGATCATTTTTTGCTTTTCATTACTCATTACGAATTTCCTGTGTACTGGAGGTCATTTCAACACAGTAAAACGCAATGCAAACAAGGGGAACGTTCCCATTTCTTCGTTGTGATCGTAGTCACGTGATTTGATTTAAATAACCATTGTAAATACGAAAATGGTCAGCCAGACAAATGTACCGCTATACCTGACTTAACCCGTGAGCAATTAGCGAATGAATTTCCAAACAGAAGTTGGAATCTTGTCGTAGAGCTTATTCATAGTCAATTCAGCAAGGCGGTGATCTGCTGCTGAGTAAAATACAGCCAGTTCGTTGTCGGACAATTCATATTTATTTTTTTCAATAACGCGCTCAAGTGTGTCAATTGTCTGACAACGTCGCAGGCGCATCAAATAATCAGTTTTAGTTAATGGTTTATCGGACATAAATCTTACCTATGATTGTAATAATTTTTAACAAGACAAACTAACAGGATTAGCCCTGGTGGCATTGACAAAACAGCGAAACAGTCGATTACCTGACTTCCGCCATTTCTGCAGATCCTGCGTATTAATACCATAACTGCTGAACAACATAAAAGTGTCATCCAGGTATTCATCTATCTGCGCGACCAGCTTATTGTCCTCATTGTACTTAATTTTATAATTAAGTGCGAAGGTTGCAATATGCTCTATCAGTTCATTGAGCTGCAAGCTGGTGGCAGAGGTAGGGTCATTAACCCAGCCATGGTTACTTTGTTCAAGGTTTGCAAGACAGTCATGATACAGGGTTTCGCAGAGAAATTTAAGCTGCGCGATATCATGTCTTTTGGGTGAGTATTCATCCATAACGCATCCCCTTCTTCGTAGCTTAAACTAACCGAACACCTTCGGGATGGATACAACAGACTACCTGGAACTTGCCCGCGACTCCTGATGATTTAACTATAATCTAGTCTAAAAAAGATTTCATCGTCATATCACGAAAAATTACAATTATGCAAACTTATGATGTCAGGTCATTTTTACATTTTAACAGATAAATGCGGTTATTCGGAATCGGACAATTTCTTTATTCTTCGGGCAATCATCGAGTTATCTTGATTAGGTTTAGCAACGAAAGGTAACAATCGACAATGTGAACCGCTTACCAGGAATAATCTTAATATTTATTAAAGTAAATAAGAACTCTCAATGATTTTTAAGAATAGCCTTTAAGGCTACAGGGATTATATCGCTTATTTACCCTGGAGAAAATAAACGAAATAGCAATAAGTGATTTTTATGATTTTTCCAGAAAAAAGGCCGCTTGCGCGGCCTTATCTTTAGAGATCTATCAGTGATGGTCTACTGAGTGGCTATGCTCAAGATCTTCACTTTTGCGGCTAAAGCGGCGGCGTACCACCACAAAGAACACCGGAACAAAGAAGATAGCCAACACGGTTGCCGTCACCATCCCGCCCATTACGCCAGTACCAACGGCGTTCTGCGCGCCGGAGCCTGCGCCGGAGCTGATAACCAGCGGCATTACGCCCAGAATAAAGGCCAGCGATGTCATCAGGATCGGACGTAAACGCATGCGGACCGCATCCAGCGTCGCCTCTATCAGACCTTTACCCTCTTTATCCATCAAGTCTTTGGCGAATTCGACGATAAGTATCGCGTTCTTCGCCGACAACCCAATGGTTGTGAGCAGGCCTACCTGGAAGTAAACGTCGTTGGTCAGGCCGCGGAACGTTGCCGCCAGCAATGCACCGATAACACCTAACGGTACCACCAGCATGACGGAGAACGGAATTGACCAGCTCTCGTACAATGCCGCCAGACACAGGAATACGACAATCAGTGAAATGGCATACAGAGCAGGGGCCTGGTTGCCGGACAGTCGTTCCTGGTAGGACATACCGGTCCAGTCATAGCCGATACCGGATGGCAGTTTGCTGGCCAGTTCCTCCATCATTGCCATGGCTTCACCGGTACTTTTACCCGGTGCGGCCTGGCCTAAGATTTCCATGGAAGGCAGACCGTTATAGCGTTCCAGACGCGGTGAACCATATTCCCAACGTGAGGTAGAGAAGGCGGAGAACGGTACCATCTGTCCATCGCTGCCGCGGACATACCAGTTTCCAATATCTTCCGGCAACATACGGTATTTCGCTTCAGACATGATGTAAACTTTCTTCACACGACCACGGTCGATGAAGTCATTTACGTAGCTTCCGCCCCATGCTGCACCCAGCGTTGTATTAATATCACTAATGGATACACCCAGAGCCTGCGCTTTTTCCTGATCGATATCGATCTTGAACTGCGGCGTGTCTTCCAGACCGTTAGGACGTACGCCGACTAACAGATCAGGATGTTTCGCAACTTCACCAAACAGCTGGTTACGCGCCTGAGTCAGCTTCTCATGACCTAAACCTGCCTGGTCAATCAGCTGGAAGTCGAAACCGGTCGCGGTCCCTAACTCCACAATCGCTGGCAGGTTAAAAGCGAAGACCATCGCGTCTTTAATCTGCGAGAATGCGCCCATCGCACGTTGAGTAATTGCCTCAACCTTGTTCTCCTCGCCTGGACGTTCACTCCAGTCTTTCAGAGACACGAACGCGATACCGGTGTTCTGACCACGTCCTGCAAAACCGAAGCCGTTAACGGCAAACACCGATTCAACGTTCGCTTTTTCTTTGGTCAGATAGTAATCCGTCATTTCGTCCAGCACCTTCTGGGTACGCTCTTGCGTTGCACCCGCTGGCAGCTGAGCCATTGACAGGAATACCCCCTGGTCTTCATCCGGCAGGAACGAGCTTGGCAGACGAACGAACAGATAGGCCATACCCACGACGATGATCAGATACAGCGCCAGATAACGACCGGTGCTGCGCAGAATTCCGCCCACGCTGTCGGTGTAATGGTGCGTGCTCTTATCGAACATGCGGTTAAACCAGCCGAAGAAACCTTTTTTGCCTTCTCCGTGATCGCCTTTAGCAACCGGTTTGAGCATGGTCGCACACAGGGCAGGGGTCAGAATCAATGCCACCAGGACTGATAACGCCATCGCCGAAACAATGGTGATGGAGAACTGACGGTAAATTGCACCGGTAGATCCCCCGAAGAAGGCCATCGGAATAAATACCGCTGACAGCACCATAGCGATACCAACCAGTGCGCCCTGAATCTGGCCCATCGATTTACGTGTTGCTTCCTTCGGCGGTAGCCCTTCCTCAGCCATTACACGTTCAACGTTCTCGACCACAACGATGGCGTCATCCACCAACAGGCCGATGGCGAGCACCATCCCGAACATCGTCAGCGTGTTTATCGAGAAGCCGAAAATCGCAAGGACGGCAAACGTACCCAATAGCACCACCGGCACGGCGATAGTCGGAATCAGCGTCGCGCGGAAGTTCTGCAGGAACAGATACATTACCAGGAACACGAGGATGATGGCTTCCGCCAGCGTTTTCACTACTTCGTGAATAGAGATTTTCACGAACGGCGTGGTGTCATACGGGTAAACGATCTTTAGACCTGACGGGAAGAACGGTTCCATCTTCTTCAGTTCATCGCGGATAGCGTTTGCGGTGTCCAGGGCGTTAGCGCCTGTCGCCAGCTTGATACCCAGACCGGATGCCGGTTTACCGTTGAACTTCGCAATGATGTCGTAGTTCTCGCCACCCAGTTCGACTTTCGCTACGTCACGCAGACGCACCTGGGAACCGTCCTGATTCACTTTCAGCAGAATTTTGCTGAACTCATCGGCAGAGGTCAGACGGGTTTGCGCGATGATCGAAGCGTTAAGTTGCTGGCCTTTCACCGGCGGCGTACCGCCTAACTGACCGGCTGCAACCTGGGCGTTCTGCGCTTTGATGGCGCTGATCACATCAACCGGCGTCAGCTGGAAGTTATTCAGTTTGTTCGGATCCATCCAGATGCGCATCGCGTACTGGGAACCGAACAGCTGAACATCACCCACACCTGAAGTACGGCTGATGGCGTCCTTCATGTTGGCGCCCACGTAGTCGGAAATATCCTCCTGCGTCATGGTGCCGTTGGTGTTGATAACGCCGACAACCATCAGGAAGCTACTGGATGATTTCTCAACGCTCACACCCTGTTGTTGTACTTCCTGCGGCAGAAGCGGCATTGCCAGCTGCAGTTTGTTCTGCACCTGTACCTGCGCGATATCCGCATCAGTACCAGACTGAAAGGTAAGCGTGATCTGCACGGTACCCGTGGAGTCACTGTTTGAGGACATGTACATCAGGTTATCGATACCGTTCATATTCTGTTCGATAACCTGCGTAACAGTATCCTGTACTGTTTTGGCATCAGCGCCAGGGTAGGTCGCGGAGATCGTCACTGCTGGCGGTGCAATAGTCGGATATTGCGCTACCGGCAATTTGAGGATCGCGAGCCCCCCTGCCAACATGATGATAATGGCGATCACCCACGCAAATATTGGGCGATCGATAAAGAAATTAGGCATGTCTTAACGGCTCCTGTTTAAGTTAAGACTTGGACTGTTCAGGCTGGCTACCGCTTGCAGCTTGCTGGTTGTTATCAGCAGTGATTTCCTGCGCTTTTACCTGCGCGCCAGGACGTACTTTTTGCAGCCCAGTGACAATCACGCGGTCGCCCGGTTTAAGTCCATCAGTGACTAACCATTTGTCGCCAATCGCTTGTGCGGCAACAATTTGACGGGTTTCAACTTTGTTATCTGCACCGATAACCAATGCACTGGCATCGCCACGCGGTGTGCGGGTAACGCCTTGCTGTGGAACCAGTAATGCAGTTGGGTTAGTCCCTTCTTCCAGACGAGCACGGACGAACATACCCGGCAGTAAGGTGTGATCCGGGTTAGGGAAGATTGCGCGTAACGTAATCGACCCGGTGGTTTGATCTACCGTGACATCAGAAAATTCCAGCGTACCGGACTGCGGGAATTTAATGCCGTCATTGGTCACCAGTTCGACTTTCGCTTTACCGTTTTCTTGCTTCAGCGTGCCGTTGGCCAACTCTTGTTTCAGGCGCAGAAAATCGTTGCTTGACTGCGTCACGTCCACATAGATGGGATCCAACTGCTGAACGGTTGCCAGTGCGGTTGCCTGACCGTTTTGCACCAGAGCGCCTTCAGTAACGGATGATTTACCAATGCGGCCGCTGATCGGCGACGTCACTTTGGTATAAGCCAGATTGATGCGTGCAGTTTCTACCGCGGCTTTCGCGGCGACAACGGAGGCGTTCGCCTGTTGTGCGTCTGCCAGTGCACTATCGTAATCCTGTTGACTGATGTACTTAGTACCCAACAGTTTCTGATAACGTTTGACCGTCAGTTGAGCGATATTTGCTGCGGCTTGTGCTTTTGCCAGATCGCCTTTTGCGCTTTCATAAGCGGCCTGGTAAGTAGCAGGATCAATCTGATAGAGAGATACACCCGCTTCGATGTCACCACCTTCCGTGAAATTACGCTTCAGGATAATACCGCTAACCTGAGGACGAACTTCTGCAATGCGATACGCACTGGTGCGACCCGGGAGTTCGGTTGTTATCTGTAGAGGTTCAGTTTTGAGCGTAACAACTCCAACCTCTGGCATCTGCTGGCCCCCTTGTTGGGCCTGTTTGTCGTCACATCCTGTTAGCGCTAAGCTGCCTGAGAGCATCAGAACGACTGCCAGAGGCGTTAACCCTCTGTTTTTGTTCATATGTAAACCTCGAGTGTCCGATTTCAAATTGATCAATGGCTGAAAGCCCATAAACCCATTGCTGCGTTTATATTATCGTCGTGCTATGGTACATACATTCACAAATGTATGTAAATCTAACGCCTGTAAATTCACTGACCTATGGCACGAAAAACCAAACAACAAGCACAGGAAACTCGACAGCACATTCTCGATGTCGCTCTGCGTTTGTTTTCGCAACAAGGGGTATCATCCACCTCGCTTGCGGAGATCGCAGCAGCCGCTGGTGTCACGCGCGGCGCGATCTATTGGCATTTCAAAAACAAATCGGATTTATTCAGTGAAATCTGGGAGCTAGCAAAACCTAACATTGATGAGTTAGAGACTGAGTATCAGGCAAAATTCCCCGACGATCCACTATCAGTATTAAGAGAAATTTTAATTTACGTTCTTGAAGCTACCGTGACAGAAGAACGCCGACGTTTATTGTTGGAAATTATATTCCACAAATGCGAATTTGTCGGGGAAATGGCCTCAGTTCAGCTAGCTCAACGCAGTCTGTGTATTGAAAATTACGACCGTATCGAACAAACATTGCGGCACTGCATGAACGCCAACATGCTGCCGGAAAATCTGAACACGCGTCGCGTGGCGGTGCTGCTGCGTAGTTATGTTACCGGAATTATCGAGAACTGGTTATTTGCCCCTGAATCTTTTGATCTGAAAAAAGAGGCTCGGGAATACGTCGCCGTGCTGCTTGAGATGTGTCTTCTCTGCCCAACCTTGCGGGTTAACGTAGCGGAAACCTGTTAACTCTCTGGGTCTGTGCCAGGAATTCTCCTGGTCATTTTGCCTCCTGCTATTCTGCCGGTCACAGCCGTGATATTCTTGCCGCTTGACTATTTTCGGTCACTTTTCCGGTTCAGAAACCTTCATTCTCATGACTATGTTGCAGCTCTATAAACGTTCACAGCATCTTATTGCTATTACCATTCTTTTCTTCATTCTATTGCTATCCTGCCAGTCATCTGCGTTTGCGCGGGCGCAACAGAGTGGTGAACTGCCGACGAAAGCGGATATTCAGAGCCAGTTAGACACGCTGAATAAACAAAAAGATCTCTCCGCACAGGATAAGCTGGTTCAACAGGATCTCATCGATACCATTGCCACGCTGGATAAAATCGATCGTGTGAAGGATGAAACCGTACAGCTTCGACAAAAAGTTGCCCAGGCGCCGGAGAAAATGCGTCAGGCGACGGATGCGCTAAATTCGCTTAGCGATGTCGATAATGACGATGAAACGCGAAAAACGCTGAGTACGCTCTCCTTACGACAGCTTGAGTCGCGCGTGTCGCAGGTCCTGGATGACCTGCAAAGCTCGCAAAACGATCTGGCCGCTTACAACAGCCAACTGGTATCGCTGCAGACACAGCCAGAGCGCGTACAAAATGCAATGTACACCGCGTCGCAACAGATGCAGCAAATCCGCAATCGACTCGATGGCACCACTGTGGGAGAGGCGGCTTTACGCCCCAGCCAGCAGGTGCTGCTGCAGGCGCAGCAAGCGTTGCTGAACGCGCAGATCGACCAGCAGCGTAAGAGCCTCGAAGGGAATACCGTTTTGCAGGATACCCTGCAAAAACAACGCGATTATGTGACGGCGCACAGTAACCGCCTTGAACACCAGCTCCAGCTCCTGCAAGAGGCGGTGAACAGCAAACGACTGACGTTAACCGAAAAGACGGCACAGGAAGCGGTAACGCCGGACGAAGCCGAGCGTATTCAGTCCAATCCGTTAGTGAAGCAGGAGCTTGATGTTAACCATCAGCTCAGCCAGCGCCTGATTGCCGCGACTGAAAACGGCAACAGCCTGATGCAGCAAAATATCAAGGTCAAAAACTGGCTTGACCGCGCGCTGCAATCCGAACGCAACATTAAAGAGCAGATCGCCGTTCTGAAAGGCAGTCTGCTGCTGTCGCGCATTTTATATCAGCAACAACAAACGCTGCCGTCGGCGGATGAGCTTGCCGATATGACCAACCGGATCGCCGATTTGCGTCTGGAGCAGTTCGAAGTCAACCAGCAGCGCGATACGTTGTTCCAGAATGATGCGTTTGTCGCCAAACTGGAAGAAGGGCACAGCAACGACGTTAACCCTGAAGTCCATGATGCCCTGCTGCAGGTCGTGGATATGCGTCGTGAACTGTTGGATCAGCTAAATAAGCAGCTGGGCAACCAGTTGATGATGGCGATTAATCTGCAAATCAACCAGCAGCAGTTAATGAGCGTGTCGAAAAACCTGAAAGAGATCCTCACGCAACAAATCTTCTGGGTTAACAGTAACCGTCCGATGGACTGGGACTGGATCAAAGCCTTCCCGCAAACCCTAAAAGACCAGTTTAAGTCGATGAAAATCACGGTGAACTGGGAAAAAGCCTGGCCCGCCGTGTTTATTGCGTTCCTGGCAGGGCTGCCGCTGCTGCTTATCGCCGGGTTAATCCGCTGGCGTTTGAAGTGGCTGAAGGATTATCAGGCAAAATTAGCCGCCGCGGTGGGGAACCTGCGCAATGACAGTCAGCTTAATACGCCAAAAGCGATTCTGATCGATCTCATCAGAGCCTTGCCGGCGTGTCTGATTATCCTCGCGGTGGGTCTGATTCTGCTGACTATGCAACTGAATATTAGTGACCTGCTGTGGGCGTTCAGTAAGAAGATGACCATCTTCTGGCTGGTGTTTGGTCTGTGCTGGAAGGTGCTGGAAAAAGATGGCGTGGCGATACGTCATTTTGGCATGCCAGCGAAGCAGACCAGCCACTGGCGTCGCCAGATTGTGCGTATTAGCCTTGCGCTGTTGCCGCTTAACTTCTGGTCGGTCATTGCTGAGCTGTCGCCGCTTAATTTGATGGACGATGTGCTTGGCCAGGTGGTCATTTTCCTCAACCTGCTGCTGATCGCCTTCCTGGTATGGCCAATGTGCCGCGAAAGCTGGCGTGACAAAGAGTCGCATGGTCTGCGTCTGGTCACTATTACCGTGTTGTCTATTATTCCGATTGCATTAATGGTGCTGACGGCGACAGGGTATTTCTACACTACGCTGCGCCTGGCGGGCCGCTGGATTGAAACGGTCTATCTGGTTATCCTCTGGAATCTGCTGTACCAGACGGTGCTGCGAGGGTTGAGCGTAGCGGCTCGTCGTATCGCCTGGCGTCGTGCGTTAGCGCGTCGTCAGAACCTGGTGAAAGAAGGGGCCGAAGGCGCAGAGCCGCAGGAAGAACCGACTATTGCGCTGGAACAGGTTAACCAGCAAACGCTGCGTATAACCATGCTGGTGATGGTTGCCCTGTTTGGTGTTCTGTTCTGGGCCATTTGGTCTGATTTGATCACCGTGTTCAGCTATCTCGACAGCATAACGCTCTGGCATTACAACGGCACCGAAGCGGGTGCGGCAGTGGTGAAAGACGTCACCATGGGCAGCCTGTTGTTTGCGATTATTGCGTCAATGGTCGCGTGGGCGCTGATCCGCAACTTACCCGGCCTGCTGGAAGTGCTGGTGCTCTCGCGACTGAAGATGCGCCAGGGGGCTTCTTATGCGATCACCACGATCCTGAATTACGCCATCATCGCCATTGGTGCGATGACGGTCTTCGGATCGCTCGGCGTTTCGTGGGATAAGCTACAGTGGCTGGCCGCTGCTCTCTCGGTTGGTCTTGGTTTCGGCTTGCAGGAAATTTTCGGTAACTTTGTTTCCGGTCTGATTATTCTGTTTGAACGCCCGGTACGCATCGGCGATACCGTGACCATCGGTACGTTCTCCGGAACGGTCAGCAAGATCCGTATCCGTGCCACCACCATTACTGACTTCGATCGTAAAGAGGTGATCATCCCGAACAAAGCATTCGTGACGGAGCGTTTGATCAACTGGTCGCTCTCCGATACCACCACGCGTCTGGTGATCCGCATTGGCGTGGCCTATGGTTCGGATCTGGACAAAGTGAAGAAGGTGCTGTTGCAGGCGGCGACAGAACACCCGAAAGTGATGCACGATCCGGAGCCTGCTGTGTTCTTTACCGCCTTCGGCGCCAGTACGCTGGATCATGAGCTGCGTTTATACGTGCGTGAATTGCGCGATCGTAGCCACACGGTTGATGAACTTAACCGGGCGGTCGATCGTTTGTGCCGTGAAAATGACATTGATATCGCCTTTAACCAGCTCGAAGTTCACCTGCATAACGCGAAAGGTGACACCGTGACCGAGGTTAAACGTGACATCATTAAAGGTGACGATCCGACGCCTTCGGTAGGTTAACAGAAATAATCATCAGGCCTGCGAGCTTCGATTCATTCGTAGGCCTGATAAGTGCAAAGCCATCAGGTTTTCAGTTACAGCTCTTTTTTAGATAAAGAGAGTAGTTTCTTCTCGTAATCCTGCTTCACAATCTCCAGTGCTTTCAGAACTGTTTCAGGCTCCATCTGATTCTCTTCAAGCAGGACAATCAAATCGACGGCCAGTTTGACTTCATCTGGGGCGTTCTCTAATGACATAAATTCTCCGGGGATTAGCGGGTTAAACGCGCCAGCATGTTATCTATTCTTGCCAGTGCATGACGACAGCGTGCCAGTCGTGCTTCGAATGCCTCTACTTCGCGATGCAGTTTTTGCTGTTCTTCAAAGCCTGTAACCTGTGCCAGGCGTTCTTTACGTTCACGCGTCATTTCAACCAGGCGGCGCTCAAACTCCTGGTGTTGAACTCGCTTACGCTGCCAGCGCGCCAGACCAGGAGAGGCGCAGTCCCACTCCCGGAGCGACCAACTGGCGGTTTCACGTGAAATCGCCTCTAACTGTGAGGCAAGGTGTTCCGTAAGCCAGGTAATTTGTGGTAGTTGTTGCTGTTCAACTGCGCGACGTAGAGCAGTGAGATTATCATCAGCTTCATCCAGACAGGCCTGTAGCAACGTGCTGCGGGTGTGAAACAGATGCCTGTCAAAGCGGGCGCTAAGCGTGGCATGGTGTGCCAGTGGGGCACAACGCTGCCGCAAGCGGTTAAGCTGGTTTTCGAGCGTCTGAAGCAGCATGACGGTTTTCACGACAACACTCCGATGAAAATGAGAACTGTTATGATAAAGTAGCGATTCTCTGTGTTAAGTATTCATATTATGCAACGCATTATTCTAATCATCATAGGCTGGATAGCGGTAGTGTTAGGAACGCTGGGCGTTGTATTGCCTCTGTTGCCGACAACGCCGTTTATCTTGCTGGCCGCCTGGTGTTTTGCTCGCTCATCGCCGCGTTTTCACGACTGGTTGCTGTACCGTTCGTGGTTCGGCGGGTATCTGCGCCACTGGCAAAAACACCGCGCGATGCCGCCGGGAGCAAAGCCGCGCGCTATTTTGTTGATCCTGGTAACGTTTAGTATTTCACTGTGGCTGGTCAATATGATGTGGGTACGCGGCCTGCTGCTGGTTATTCTCGCCTGTTTACTGATTTTTATGTGGCGGATCCCGGTGATTGATGAAAAACAACAAAAGCAGTAAAGCGCAATAAACGCTGTTGCAATTGTCTCTCACAGCCAGTAAATTCGACCGTTTTCGAGCACAGGCGCAGGTGGTCAAAGGTTAAGCAAATATAACCTTGGCTCTTATACAGACACAAAATCATTCAAGATACGTCGAGGATGAAGTGTATAGTGCGCCGTGAAGTAATACTGTATTAATCAGGCACAAACTTATGACCGCGACTGCACAGCAGCTTGAGTTTCTCAAAAATAGCATCAAAAGCATCCACGATTACCCAAAACCGGGCATTCTTTTTCGTGATGTCACCAGTTTACTGGAAGACCCGAAAGCCTACGCCCTCAGTATTGAATTGCTGGTTGAACGCTACAAAAATGCGGGTATCACTAAAGTGGTTGGTACCGAAGCGCGTGGCTTCCTGTTTGGCGCGCCGGTAGCGTTGGGTCTGGGCGTTGGTTTTGTTCCGGTACGTAAACCCCGTAAGCTTCCGCGTGAAGTTATTGCTGAGAGCTATGAGCTGGAATACGGCACCGATCAACTGGAAATCCACGTAGATGCCATCAAACCTGGTGATAAAGTTCTGGTTGTGGACGACCTGCTGGCAACCGGCGGCACAATTGAAGCGACCGTGAAACTGATCCGCCGTCTGGGTGGTGAAGTGACCGATGCTGCATTTATCATTAACCTGTTTGATCTTGGCGGCGAGCAGCGTCTGGAAAAGCAGGGGCTGACCTGTTATAGCCTGGTTCCATTCCCGGGCCACTAATTTCGGGCTATCTTATCTCGGCAGATTAATACCGAGACACACAACCTCGCCGTCGCTGCGAGGTTGTGTTAGCATTATCTCCCTGTGAATCCACCCTCCAGCCTTTCAGAGCCTGCCAATGAGTTATCAGGTCTTAGCCCGAAAATGGCGCCCACAAACCTTTGCTGACGTCGTCGGCCAGGAACATGTGCTGACGGCACTGGCGAACGGCTTGTCGTTAGGGCGTATTCATCATGCTTATTTGTTTTCCGGCACCCGTGGCGTCGGGAAAACGTCAATCGCCCGTTTGCTGGCGAAGGGATTAAACTGTGAAACCGGCATCACCGCTACGCCGTGCGGCGTGTGTGATAACTGCCGTGAAATCGAGCAGGGGCGCTTTGTCGATCTGATTGAAATCGACGCCGCCTCACGCACCAAAGTCGAAGACACCCGTGACCTGCTGGATAACGTCCAGTACGCGCCAGCGCGCGGTCGCTTTAAGGTCTATTTGATTGACGAAGTGCACATGCTGTCGCGCCATAGTTTTAACGCCTTGCTGAAAACGCTCGAAGAGCCGCCCGCGCACGTTAAGTTCCTGCTGGCGACTACCGATCCGCAGAAGCTGCCGGTGACTATCCTGTCGCGCTGTCTGCAATTCCATCTTAAAGCGTTGGATGTCGAACAGATTCGCCATCAGCTTGAGCATATCCTCAAAGAAGAGCATATCGCCCATGAACCACGTGCGTTGCAACTGCTGGCTCGCGCCGCGGACGGCAGCCTGCGCGATGCGCTGAGCCTGACCGATCAGGCGATCGCCAGCGGCGATGGTCAGGTCTCGACCGACGCGGTCAGCACCATGCTCGGCACGCTGGACGACGACCAGGCGCTTTCGCTGGTTGAAGCGGTTGTGGCTGCGGACGGCGAACGCGTTATGACGCTGGTGAACGATGCCGCCGCGCGCGGTATTGAATGGGAAGCGCTACTGGTTGAGATGTCGGCTCTGCTGCATCGTATTGCCATGGTTCAGCTTTCACCTGCCGCACTCGGCAGCGATATGGCCGCTATTGAACAGCGTATGCGCGAACTGGCGCGAATCGTCCCGCCAACCGATGTGCAGCTTTACTACCAGACCCTGTTAATCGGGCGCAAAGAACTGCCGTATGCGCCGGACAGGCGAATGGGCGTTGAAATGACGCTGCTACGTGCGCTGGCTTTTCATCCGCGCATGCCGCTCCCGGAACCTGAAGCCCCGCGACAGTCTTTTGCCCCGGTAGCACCCACTGCGGTGATGAACCCGACGCAGGTGCCGCAGCAGCAGCCTGCGGCAGCGCAACAGCAACAGAATGTGCCGCTCTCCGATGCTACCAGCCAGGTGCTGGCGGCACGCAGCCAGCTGCAACGCGCTCAGGGAGCAACCAAACCAAAAAAGAGTGAACCGGCAGCCGCTTCCCGCGCGCGGCCGGTGAATAATGCTGCGCTGGAAAGACTGGCTTCGGTGTCGGAACGTGTTCAGGCGCGTCCAGCGGTCTCTGCGCTGGAAAAAGCGCCAGCGAAGAAAGAAGCGTATCGCTGGAAAGCGACCAATCCTGTTGCAGAAGTCAAAGAAGTCGTCGCTACGCCGAAAGCGCTGAAAAAAGCGCTTGAGCATGAAAAAACGCCAGAACTGGCGGCAAAGCTGGCGGCTGAGGCCATCGAACGCGACCCGTGGGCCGCACAGGTAAGCCAGCTCTCGCTGCCTAAACTGGTGGAGCAGGTGGCGCTTAATGCCTGGAAAGAAGAGAATGGCAACGTGGTTTGCCTGCACCTGCGTTCCACGCAGCGACACCTTAACTCCAGCGGCGCGCAGCAAAAACTGGCCGAAGCATTGAGTTCCTTAACAGGGTCAACGGTTGAATTGACCATCGTTGAAGATGATAATCCAGCGGTGCGCACGCCGCTGGAGTGGCGTCAGGCCATTTATGAAGAGAAACTCGCGCAGGCGCGTGAGTCGATTATTGCGGATAATAACATTCAGACGCTGCGTCGTTTTTTCGATGCGGACCTGGACGAAGAGAGTATTCGCCCCATTTGATCGTCAGCCATTACGGTTTGACGGTCGTCATCCCTTAACGTGATTGAGAGAGAAGCCTATGTTTGGTAAAGGCGGTCTGGGTAACCTGATGAAACAGGCCCAGCAGATGCAAGAAAAAATGCAGCAGATGCAGGAAGAAGTCGCCAAGCTGGAAGTGACCGGCGAATCTGGCGCGGGTCTGGTAAAAGTAACCATCAACGGCGCGCATAACTGCCGTCGTGTGGAGATCGATCCAAGCCTGCTGGAAGACGACAAAGAGATGCTGGAAGACTTGGTTGCTGCGGCATTCAACGACGCCGCGCGCCGTATTGAAGAGACGCAGAAAGAGAAGATGGCCTCTGTTTCCTCCGGAATGCAGCTGCCGCCTGGCTTTAAGATGCCGTTCTGATGCAAACCAGCCCGCTGTTAACTCAGCTTATGGAAGCTCTGCGCTGTCTGCCGGGCGTTGGCCCGAAGTCTGCGCAGCGCATGGCGTTCACGCTGCTTCAGCGCGATCGCAGCGGCGGGATGCGTCTGGCGCAGGCGTTAACGAAGGCGATGTCGGAAATCGGCCACTGTGCCGATTGCCGCACATTCACAGAACAAGACGTCTGCAACATCTGCTCGAACCCGCGTCGCCAGGAAAACGGTCAGATTTGCGTGGTGGAGAGTCCGGCGGACATCTACGCCATTGAGCAAACCGGGCAATTTTCTGGACGTTACTTCGTGCTGATGGGACACCTGTCGCCGCTGGACGGTATTGGTCCTGATGATATCGGGCTGGATCGTCTCGAGCAGCGGCTGGCATCTGAGCAAATCAGCGAACTGATCCTGGCGACCAATCCCACGGTCGAAGGAGAGGCGACCGCCAACTATATTGCTGAGCTTTGCATGCAATATGACGTTGAAGCCAGCCGTATCGCCCATGGCGTTCCGGTTGGTGGCGAGCTGGAAATGGTCGATGGCACCACGCTGTCGCACTCTCTGGCAGGACGACACAAGATTAAATTCTGAACAAACGGAGGCCGCGACGGCGGCTTCCGCTTGAAATCCTTCCCGCTTGTCCCCATTTCACCCTCAACCTGTTTTTACCATTGAAAATGGCATTGTTGAGGTAGACCTACATGAAAGGACAAGAAACTCGTGGTTTTCAGTCAGAAGTAAAACAGCTTCTGCACCTGATGATCCATTCTCTGTATTCCAATAAAGAAATCTTCCTGCGTGAGCTTATCTCTAACGCCTCGGATGCGGCAGACAAGCTGCGTTTTCGCGCACTGTCTAACCCGGACCTGTATGAAGGTGACGGTGAGCTGCGTGTGCGTGTTTCCTTCGATAAAGATAAGCGTACGTTGACCATTGCCGATAACGGCGTGGGGATGAACCGTGATGACGTTATCGATCATCTGGGGACCATTGCGAAATCCGGTACTAAATCTTTCCTTGAATCCATGGGATCCGATCAGGCGAAAGACAGCCAGTTGATCGGCCAGTTCGGGGTTGGCTTCTACTCTGCGTTCATCGTGGCGGATAAAGTCACCGTGCGTACCCGCGCAGCGGGCGATAAACCGGAAAATGGTGTGTTCTGGGAATCTGCGGGTGAAGGTGAGTACACCGTTGCCGACATCACCAAAGACGATCGCGGCACCGAAATCACGCTGCATCTGCGCGAAGGCGAAGACGAGTTCCTTGATGACTGGCGCGTACGTTCCATCATCAGCAAATATTCCGACCATATCGCGCTGCCGGTAGAGATCGAAAAATCCGAAGAGAAAGACGGCGAGACCGTAGTTTCCTGGGAAAAGATCAACAAGGCGCAGGCGCTGTGGACCCGTAACAAGTCGGAAATCAAAGACGACGAGTACAACGAATTCTACAAACATATCGCGCACGACTTCACTGATCCGCTGACCTGGAGTCATAACCGTGTGGAAGGTAAGCAGGAGTACACCAGCCTGCTGTACATCCCGTCTCAGGCTCCGTGGGATATGTGGAACCGCGATCACAAGCATGGTCTGAAACTGTACGTTCAGCGCGTGTTCATTATGGACGACGCCGAGCAGTTTATGCCGAATTACCTGCGCTTTGTGCGTGGCCTGATAGATTCTAACGATCTGCCGCTGAACGTTTCTCGTGAGATCCTGCAGGACAGCACCGTCACCCGTAATCTGCGTAGCGCGCTGACCAAACGCGTACTGCAGATGCTGGAAAAACTGGCGAAAGACGACGCAGAAAAATACCAGACCTTCTGGAAACAGTTCGGCCTGGTGCTGAAAGAAGGCCCGGCGGAAGACAACGCTAACCAGGAAACGATCGCTAAGCTGATGCGCTTCGCGTCCACGCACACTGACTCTTCCGCACAAACCGTGTCGCTGGAAGACTACGTGTCGCGTATGAAAGAAGGGCAGGAGAAAATCTACTACATCACCGCAGACAGCTATGCGGCGGCGAAGAGCAGCCCGCACCTGGAACTGTTGCGTAAGAAAGGCATCGAAGTGCTGCTGCTTTCTGACCGTATCGATGAGTGGATGATGAACTACCTGACCGAGTTCGACGGTAAGGCATTCCAGTCCGTAGCCAAAGCTGACGAGTCCATCGACAAGCTGGCGGATGACGTTGACGAATCGGCAAAAGAAGCGGAAAAAGCGCTGACGCCGTTCGTTGAGCGCGTGAAAACCCTGCTGGGCGATCGCGTAAAAGAAGTGCGTCTGACTCACCGTCTGACCGACACGCCGGCCATCGTTACCACCGATGCGGACGAAATGAGCACCCAGATGGCGAAACTGTTCGCTGCTGCCGGCCAGGCCGTACCGGAAGTGAAATATATCTTTGAACTCAACCCGGACCACGTGCTGGTCAAACGCACGGCGGATACCCAGGACGAAGCACAGTTCAAAGAGTGGGTTGAACTGCTGCTGGATCAGGCGCTGTTTGCTGAACGCGGCACGCTGGAAGATCCGAACCAGTTCATTCGTCGTATGAACCAGTTGCTGGTGTCCTGATAGCCGTAAGGTAATGCCGGATGATGCTAACGCGTGTCCGGCTTACACCATCTCGTCGATCCCTGGCCGGATACGGTGTTTACACCGCGATCCGGCATTTTCTCTCCTCATTTTTAATTTTCCCACCGTTAACCGTTTCAGCGTCGGGCGTCTTCCTTGAGCCAATTGCGTGATGGTGGTATCGTTTAGCGCTTTTTAAAAAATATCGACAACCTTTAAGGGGATTTTCGTAATGCGTATCATTCTGCTTGGCGCTCCGGGCGCGGGTAAAGGAACTCAGGCTCAGTTCATCATGGAGAAGTATGGTATTCCGCAAATCTCCACCGGTGATATGCTGCGTGCTGCCGTGAAATCTGGCTCCGAGCTGGGCAAACAAGCGAAAGACATCATGGACGCCGGTAAGCTGGTGACTGATGAGCTGGTGATCGCGCTGGTAAAAGAGCGTATTGCTCAGGAAGACTGCCGTAATGGTTTCCTGCTTGATGGCTTCCCGCGTACTATTCCGCAGGCTGATGCCATGAAAGAAGCAGGCATCAACGTGGACTACGTTCTTGAATTCGACGTTCCGGACGAGCTGATCGTTGACCGTATCGTGGGTCGTCGCGTACACGCTGCTTCTGGCCGCGTTTACCACATCAAATTCAACCCGCCTAAGGTTGAAGGCAAAGACGACGTGACCGGCGAAGAGCTGACCACCCGTAAAGACGATCAGGAAGAGACCGTACGTAAGCGCCTGGTGGAATACCATCAGATGACCGCTCCGCTGATCGGCTACTACTCTAAAGAAGCGCAGGCGGGTAACACCAAATACGCGAAAGTTGACGGCACCCAGGCTGTGGCTGACGTTCGCGCAGCGCTGGAAAAAATCCTCGGTTAAGTTTTAGCGCAGTCAATGCCGGATGGCGGTGTAAACACCTTATCCGGCCTACGATTTTATGTAGGCCTGATAAGCGCAGCGCCATCAGGCAAATTCTCGTCTTACCTTTCACAGCAATTAGTTCTTCTTTATCGCTTTTCCGCTACAATTATCAACAATTTGAATCGATAAGAGGCGGTAATGCGTCAGACGAAAACCGGTATCCTGCTGGCAAACCTCGGCACTCCCGATGCCCCAACCCCCGAAGCCGTTAAGCGCTACCTGCGCCAGTTTTTAAGCGATCAACGCGTAGTCGATACGTCACCTGCGCTGTGGTGGCCGTTGCTGCGTGGTGTGATTTTGCCGCTGCGTGCGCCACGCGTGGCAAAGCTGTACCAGTCAATCTGGATGGAAGACGGTTCCCCGCTGATGGTCTACAGTAAGGCGCAACAGCAGGCGCTGGCACAACGTCTGCCAAATACGCCTGTCGCGCTGGGGATGAGCTACGGTTCACCGTCGCTTGAAAGCGCGGTCGATGAACTGCTGGCAAGCGGAGTTGAACACATGGTGGTGTTACCGCTGTACCCGCAATATTCCTGTTCTACCGTGGCGGCAGTCTGGGATGAACTGGCGCGAATCTTAGCGCGTAAACGCAGTATTCCTGGCATCTCATTTATTCGTGATTACGCTGATGACAGCAGCTACATTGATGCGCTGGCCAAGAGCGCCCGTGATTCATTTGCTCAACATGGTGAACCCGATTTGCTGCTGCTTTCCTACCACGGCATTCCGCAGCGCTACGCCGATGAAGGCGATGACTACCCGCAGCGCTGTCGCGATACGACTCGTGAGCTGGTTTCTGCGCTTGGCTTGCCGCCGGAAAAAGTGATGATGACCTTCCAGTCTCGTTTTGGCCGTGAACCGTGGTTGACGCCATATACCGATGAAACGTTAAAAATGCTGGCGGAGAAAGGGACCCGACATATCCAGGTCATGTGTCCGGGCTTCGCGGCTGATTGTCTCGAAACGCTGGAAGAGATAGCGGTGCAAAACCGGGAGATTTTCCTTGAGGCTGGTGGTAAGCAATATGAGTATATTCCGGCGCTGAATGCCACACCGGAACATATCGAAATGATGGTTAAACTGACCGCAGCCTACCGTTAAAGCTGCGCTCTGAAGTAACGCGCGCCCTCCCGTAACGCATCGTCGGCGGTTTTCATCATCCGCGAATAGTGCAGGAAGGCGTGCAACGTGCCGGGGTACATTTTGTACTGGCAGGGCTGCTGATGCGCCTGTAGCGTCTGGAATAATAAGCGGCTATCGTCAATCAGCGGATCAAACTCCGCACCGGCGATAAAACACGGCGGTACGTCGCGCGTCAGGTCGTTATTAAACAGGCAATAGTATGGTGACTCGCGATCGTCGGCGCTACGCAGGTACGCGTTTTCGTACATCAGCAGATCCTCGCGAGTTAAACCATCCCAGGCTCCGCCCATTAGCCGTCGGCTCAGTGAATCCTGCAGGCCGTAAAGCCCATACCACAACAGCACGCCAGCCACCTTGCCGCAGGCAATGTGTTTATCCCGCAACCACAACGCGCTGGCAAGCGCCAGCATGGCCCCGGCGGAATCGCCCGCAAAACCAATATGATTCACATTAAGGGAATAATCGCCAGCGTGCTGATAAAAGTACTGACAGACGGCGACAATCTCTTCGATGGCTTGCGGGTAGCGGGCCTCTGGCGCAAGCGAATAGTCGATGCCAATTATTGTGCACTGCGTATAGCGCGCCAGTAAACGCATAATGCGATCGTGGGTATCCAGATTACCGAGAATAAAACCGCCGCCGTGCAGGTAATATAGCGTCGCCTGGCTATGGGGCTGCGGAGCGTAAATTCGTGTGGCAACGGGGCCGCATGCGGTGGAAATAACGCATTCTCGGGTATTCATCTGTGGGGCATCGGCATTCCACAACTGCCGTTCATGAATGTAGTGTTTACGCTGGGCCACAAAGTCATCGGCAGCGGGCCACGGCGGCAAATCTTCGCGATGAAAATTCACCACACTTTTCATTTCATCCGAAATGTTGTCGAGTACGGGGATCTTGTTTTCCGGCTTCATAAAGCGCTCCTTGTGAAGGTGAGTTATTGTAGAAATTCATCCCGGATAAACTGCGATCTCACCGTCCGATATTGAAACTCAGCGCCGCATCGCATGCGCAGCGGGGAATGTGCTACCATGCATCGCTCAGCTAACCACCCGTAAAATCGACCATGAAATTTCCCGGTAAACGTAAATCCAAACACTATTTCCCCGTCAGCGCGCGCGATCCGTTGCTGCAACAAATTCAGCCAGAAAATGAAACCAGCGCAGCCTGGGTGGTGGGTATTGACCAGACGCTGGTGGATATTGAAGCCAAAGTTGATGATAACTTTGTAAAACGTTATGGATTAAGCGCCGGGCACTCTCTGGTGATTGCAGATGATGTCGCTGAAGCGCTCTACCAGGAACTGGTGCGTGAAAATTTGATCACCCATCAGTTTGCGGGCGGTACTATCGGTAATACGATGCACAACTACTCCGTGCTGGCGGATGACCGCTCGGTGCTGCTGGGTGTGATGTGCAGCAATATCGAGATTGGCAGCTATGCGTACCGCTATTTATGCAATACCTCCAGTCGTACCGATCTGAACTACCTGCAGGGCGTAGATGGACCGATTGGTCGCTGCTTTACGCTGATTGGCGAGTCCGGTGAGCGTACCTTTGCAATCAGCCCTGGGCATATGAACAAGCTGCGGGCGGATAGCATCCCTGAATCGGTGATTGCCGGAGCGTCCGCGCTGGTGCTGACGTCCTATCTGGTGCGCTGCGAGCCGGGCGAGCCAATGCCGGAAGCGACCATGAAGGCGATCGAATTTGCTAAAAAACACAATGTACCGGTGGTACTGACGCTGGGCACCAAATTTGTCATTGCCGATAATCCGCAGTGGTGGCAGGCATTCCTGAAAGAGCATGTCTCAATTCTGGCGATGAATGAAGAAGAGGCCGAAGCGCTGACCGGCGAAAACGATCCGCTGCTGGCGTCCGACAAGGCGCTGGATTGGGTGGATCTGGTGCTGTGCACAGCGGGTCCGGCGGGTCTTTATATGGCGGGCTTTACGGAAGAAGAAGTCAAACGTAAAACCCAGCATCCGCTGCTGCCTGGGGCCATTGCCGAATTCAACCAGTACGAGTTTAGCCGCGCCATGCGCCATAAAGATTGTACTAATCCGCTGCGTGTGTATTCGCACATCGCGCCGTATATGGGCGGCCCAGAGAAGATCATGAATACCAACGGCGCTGGTGACGGCGCGCTGGCGGCATTACTGCATGATATTACCGCTAACAGCTATCACCGCAGCAACGTGCCTAACTCCAGCAAGCACAAGTTCACCTGGCTGACCTATTCGTCGTTAGCCCAGGTGTGTAAATATGCGAATCGCGTGAGTTATCAGGTGCTGAACCAGCATTCCCCGCGCCTGACGCGCGGTTTGCCGGAACGCGAAGATAGCCTCGAAGAGTCGTACTGGGATCGTTAAATAATGCACATGCCGGATAAGCGATAGCGTCATCCGGCAACGACATCAGCCTGTAACGACCACCTCACCAGCAGGCGGCGTTTCAATCAGCTCCAGCATGGTACGGGCGATTTCACGCTCACCCATGACGACCTGATTGGCGCCGCGTTCGGTAATGTACTCCACCTCGTCGTCATAATGCGCGCGGGCGATAATTTCAATCGACGGGCACTTCTCGCGTGCTGAAGCGACAATTTCACCCGCTTCATAGCCATTGGGAATAGTCAGCAGCAGCCAGCGTGCGCAATCCAGATGCGCCAGATTCATAATTTCTTCGTTGGCGGCATTTCCCAGCACCGCGCGGATCCCGCGCTCGCGCAGTTCATCCACTCGGGTGCGTGAGGTTTCGATAACTACCAGCGGGATCCCCGCAGCCATCAATTTCTCGCCCAGCAGGCTACCGACGCGCCCAAAGCCAACCAGCAGGGCGTGATTGCAGATATCCACCGGAATTTGCTTCTCTTCTTCAATAGCCTCTTCCAGCGTCTGTTCTTCCAGCGTTTCTGTTTTGGCGAGATATTTTTCTAACACCGCGAACAGCACCGGGTTAAGCATGATAGACAGGATCGCCCCCGCCAGCACCAGATTCTGTCCGGCCTGCGGCAGCAGGTTTAACGCCATGCCCAGACCCGCCAGGATAAAGGCAAATTCACCAATCTGCGCCAGGCTGGTGGCAATGGTGAGCGCTGTGCGTTGGGAGTGACCAAACAGGCGCACCAGGAAATAGGCGGCAAGGGATTTACCAAAGATGATAATCGCCAGCGTGCCCAGTACCGCCAGCGGCTGCTGAATCAGAATCATGGGATCAAAGAGCATCCCGACGGAAACGAAGAACAGTACGGCGAACGCATCGCGCAGCGGCAGGGTGTCATGCGCCGCACGGTGACTCAGTTCAGATTCGTTCAGCACCATGCCGGCGAAGAATGCCCCCAGTGCAAAGGAGACATCGAACAGCTCCACTGCGCCAAATGCGATACCTAATGCGAGGGCGAGGACTGACAGGGTAAACAGTTCGCGTGAGCCGGTTGCGGCGCTACGGGCCATAATCCACGGTACCAGGCGACGACCGACCAGCATCATAATTGCGATAAACGCCACCACCTTACCGATGGTAATGCCCATATCTACGGCCAGCGAGGCAAAGCCGACATCTTCTTTTTCCAGCATTCCAGCGACGGCTGGCAGGAGAACCAGCGTCAGCACCATCATCAGGTCTTCGACAATCAGCCAGCCAATGGCGATTTGCCCGCGCTGACTGTCAATGAGCTGCCTTTCTTCAAGCGCACGCAATAGCACCACGGTACTGGCGGTTGAAAGACACAGACCAAACACGATCCCTACCATCAGCGACCAGCCCATCACCGCTGAAAGCGCCATGCCCAGCAGCGTTGCCACCGCTATCTGGGCAATCGCGCCGGGAATGGCGATAGACTTTACCGCCATCAAATCCTTCAGCGAAAAGTGCAGCCCCACGCCGAACATCAGCAGGATTACGCCAAGCTCGGCCAGTTCAGGCGCTAGCTTGGTATCAGCAACAAAACCAGGTGTAAATGGACCGGCCAGAACGCCCGCTAACAGATATCCCACCAGAGGAGAAATACGTAGTTTATTGGCAATCATGCCTAATATAAAAGCGAGCACAAGGCCGCCGACAATGGTGGTGATAAGCGGGGTGGCGTGATGCATTCCGTCTCCTTTGGTTGCTGTGATAATCCTGAAAACTCAAACGACGAGTAATAGTTTATGACAATTTTGATGTTTTTGTTTGTGAATAATTATTGAATTTTGATGAAAATAGGATTTTAGACGTAAAAAAGCACGGATCGGAAAAGTACAGCGGTATGTGAGAGGCAAAGGCTGATGGCTGCTGTAAGTCTGACGGCCAAAATTTACTTTTGGCCGTCAGGAAATCACGCTTTATGTCGGTTATCAGGTAAGAATATGGTCAGTATCCCCAGTAGTGGCAGGAAAGCACATATTTTGTAGACCAAATCGATGCTGGTATGGTCGGCAATCAGCCCTAACACCGCGGCTCCCAAGCCGCCCATGCCGAAGGCAAAACCGAAAAATAGCCCAGAAACCATGCCGATACGGCCAGGAAGCAGTTCCTGCGCGTAGACCAGAATGGCAGAAAACGCCGATGCGAGGATAAAACCAATGATCACGGTTAAAATCCCGGTCCATTCCAGCGTTGCGTAGGGTAAAAAGAGGGTAAAGGGTGCTACGCCGAGGATAGAGCCCCAAATAACATATTTTCTGCCAATTTTATCGCCCAATGGTCCACCAATCACCGTCCCGGCTGCGACGGCAAACAGGAAGGCAAACAGGTGAAACTGGGCATTTTGTACCGATAATCCGAATTTTTGCATCAGATAAAAGGTGTAATAGCTGCTGATGCTCGCCATATAGAAGTATTTGGAGAAAATCAGCACCAGCAGGATGCTTACCGCCAGTACCACTTTATTCCGTGGTAACGGATTCACGATGGCGACTTTCGGTTTTCCTTTACTCATCCGGTGCTGCGCAGCATACCAACGGCTGATTTGCGCCAGAACGACAATCGCTAATAACGCAGCCAGCACAAACCAGGCCACATTACCCTTACCATATGGCGCGATGATGACAGCAGCCAGTAACGGTCCCAGAGAGCTACCAAAGTTGCCACCAACCTGGAAAATTGACTGGGCAAGACCGTGACGACCGCCGGAGGCCATTCGCGCCACGCGGGATGATTCCGGGTGAAATACCGAAGAGCCGGTACCAACCAGCGCCGCGGCGAGCAGGACCATATGGAAACTGCCGGCCATGGCCAGTAAAACAAGCCCACTCAGCGTGAAGCACATCCCAATGGGCAGCGACCACGGCATCGGGTATTTATCCGTCCAGTAACCCACAACCGGTTGCAGCAGTGAGGAAGCAAGCTGGAAGGTCAGGGTAATCATCCCTATCTGCATAAACGTCAGCGAGAACTCTGACTGCAATAGCGGATAAATCGCCAGGATCAGCGACTGGATCATATCGTTTAGCAGATGGGAGAGGCTGATTGCCCCTAAAATGCCAAATGAGGTGCGTGCTTTAGCAACCGACGCTGACGCGCCAGCCACTGGCTGGGTTGGTTCACTTATTGCCATAGAAAGTCACTTCTGTTTGGGTTGCGATTATGAGGGTAATCTAATTTGTTATTATTACCTGACTAACATACCTGCGGAAGGTGTTTGAAGGAAGTCTCATTTCTGAAAACATTTTCGGCTATTATTTTCAGTAGCTGTAATTTTATGCCCGAACTAATTCGACTTACAGGTAGGCGGCAAACGCGAGAGTCCCAGGAGCTTACTGCATAAGCGACAGGGGGAAGTGAGCGCAGCCAACGCACATGTAATTTGAAGGATAACGGGTATGGCGGTTGATATTGAGTCAGGGAGTGAAATATGAAGTTTTTAAAACGGGGCGTGGCGCTGGCGTTATTAGCCGCATTTGCGCTGGCAGGTCAACCTGCACAGGCGTACGAAAAAGATAAAACCTACAAAATTACCATTCTGCATACCAACGATCATCACGGTCACTTCTGGCGCAGCGAATACGGTGAATACGGGCTGGCGGCACAAAAAACGCTGGTGGACGGTATTCGTAAAGAGGTGGCTGAGGAAGGGGGCAGTGTACTGCTGCTTTCCGGTGGCGACATTAATACCGGCGTACCGGAGTCTGATCTGCAGGATGCGGAACCTGATTTTCGCGGAATGAACCTGATTGGCTATGATGCGATGGCGGTCGGAAACCACGAGTTTGATAATCCGCTTAGCGTATTGCGCCAGCAGGAAAAATGGTCCAAATTCCCGTTTCTCTCGGCCAATATCTATCAGAAAAGCACCGGCGAGCGTTTGTTTAAGCCGTGGGCCATCTTTAAGCGTCAGGATTTAAAAATTGCCATACTCGGTTTAACCACTGACGATACGGCGAAAATTGGCAACCCAGAGTTCTTTACCGATATTGAGTTCCGTAAACCTGCTGATGAAGCCAAACTGGTTATCCAGGAACTGAACATGGGGGAAAAGCCGGACATCATTATTGCGACCACCCATATGGGACATTATGACAATGGCAATCACGGCTCGAACGCGCCTGGCGACGTAGAAATGGCGCGCAGCCTGCCGGCGGGATCGCTGGCAATGATTGTGGGGGGGCACTCGCAGGATCCGGTATGTATGGCCGCGGAAAACAAGAAGCAGGTTGATTACGTACCGGGTACGCCGTGTGCGCCAGACAAGCAAAACGGGATCTGGATTGTGCAGGCGCATGAGTGGGGGAAATATGTGGGGCGGGCGGACTTTGAGTTCCGCAATGGCGAAATGAAAATGGTTAACTACCAGCTCATCCCCGTCAACCTGAAGAAAAAAGTGACCTGGGACAACGGTAAAAGTGAGCGCGTACTCTACACCCCGGAAATTGCAGAAAATCAGCAAATGCTTTCTCTGCTGACGCCGTTCCAGAATAAAGGTAAAGCGCAGCTCGATGTGAAAATTGGTAGCGTCAATGCGCGCCTCGAAGGCGACCGTAGCAAAGTCCGTTTCGTACAGACCAACATGGGGCATTTACTGCTGGCTGCGCAAATGGCGCGAACCAGCGCTGATTTTGGCGTGATGAGCGGCGGCGGTATCCGTGACTCCATCGAAGGCGGTGATATCACCTATAAGAGCGTACTGAAAGTGCAGCCGTTCGGTAACATCGTGGTGTACGCCGACATGAGCGGGAAAGAGGTGATTGACTATCTGACCGCCGTGGCGCAAATGAAGCCGGATTCCGGGGCCTATCCGCAGTTTGCCAATGTCAGCTTCGTGGCGAAAGACGGCAAGCTTAACGATTTGAAAATTAAAGGCGAACCCGTTGATCCAGCCAAAACCTATCGCATGGCAACGCTGAGCTTCAATGCCACCGGCGGCGATGGCTATCCGCGAATTGATAACAAGCCTGGCTATGTAAATACCGGGTTTATTGATGCGGAAGTGCTGAAAGAGTACGTGCAGAAGAACTCACCGCTCGATGCCGGTGCGTATGAGCCGAAGGGCGAGGTAAGCTGGCAGTAACAGGGCAATTTGGGGCATCATTTTATCCGCTCCTCCGGGCCGCCCTTCATGGCGGCCCAATAATCCTACTTATTACCTCTATGCTCCGGTACCTGCGCGCTGGCCGAGTCCAAACTGTCTTCACCAATCACACCCTGTAATCGCAGTAGGCTCAATCGCCGTATCACCGGGCAAAAGACAATTAATCACGGCGTGCGATATCGGCGAATTTCGCATCCAGAATTTTCGCCAAATCGCCCGCTGCCAGTTCAATATCCAGCCCGCGTTTGCCGCCGGACACATAAATGGTGTCAAACGTCTGGGCGGGAGCGTCGATGAGCGTTGGCAATCTTTTTTTCTGCCCCAGCGGGCTGATGCCGCCTACCAGATACCCGGTGGTTCGCTGCGCGATCATCGGATCGGCCATATCGACCTTTTTGGCTCCCAACGCCCTGGCGACTTTTTTGAGATCCAGTTGACCGGCTACCGGCGTAACGGCAACCGCCAGGTGCTTCATATCGCCATTCACGGCAACCAGTAGCGTTTTGTAGACCTGGTCCGCATTCAGACCTAACTTGCGTACCACTTCGTCACCAAAGTTCGTCTCGGACGGATCGTGATCGTAGGTGTGGATCTGGAAAGAAATTTTGTTTTTTTCGAGTAATTTAACGGCGGGTGTCATAGCAATTTTCCTGGCCCAGACAAAATACGACACAAGCATACGCCTGATGTCTGTCTAAAAAATAGTACCATCTTGCGCAATAGTGTTGGCAGGATGATGACTTTGAGCGACAATCGAACTACACCGATGCTTTAAGCGTCGGGATCATAATAATGATGAAATTCCTCTTTGACGGGCCAATAGCAATATTGGCCATTTTTTTACCGTAACATCTCCGGCAAATTTCCTTCTCCATACAAATGCAGCGCGCCAACGGCCACGACATAGTGCCCGGCAGGCATCGCCCTGAGTCGATCGCGCCAGGCCGCATTACGCTGATGCATTAAAACGTCATACAGCGACTGGCTAAAAGTATTGGGTAGAGTGAGTTCGCTATTGCGTGGCGGCGTTTTAAGCCACCAGCCCATCATCTGTTGTAGCAGTCTGGCATTGGTATGCCAGTGCGTCAGGGTATCGTCCAGTAGAGCCAGTCCGTTATCGGGTAACTGACACAACAGCTCGATTTGGCTGGATGCGCCTTCCAGCTCGATTATGGGTTTATGCACCTGTTTTGCCGCATTCAGAAGTTGGTAATCAATGCCGTATTCTGCCCGCAACCCCAACTGCTGCGCCTGCGTTGCCTGCAAGACCATGGCGATTTGCCACAGCGGCTGGGTAGACAGCAGGGAAGGGGAAATACCCAGCTCGTCGGTGACTTTGTGCAGATTATCTAGCAGCTCTGGGCTGATGCGCTCTTCCAGTGCGGTAAAGGTCGGAAGGTTGGCAAACGGCGCGTCGTCGCCGGAAACATCGGCTTCGACAATGAGCGCATCGGCACGCTGGAGCTTTTTGAGTAATTTGGCAGGCAGAGGCGCCATATCGCGGCTGCCCATGTGAATACTGCCAATCAGATGAAAATGGCGGTTTTCGGGCAAGGAGATGTCGATGGCAGGCCAGGTATAGTGGTTGCCGCGTAGCGCGGTGAAAAATGATTTTACCCGGTACAACAGATCCATACGGCCTCCCTAAGTAGACTTCCATGCTAGCGCGTGGTCCTGGAAGGTGCAAATACACTTCATCATTCCCTCCGCCTCTTTATTGGCAGCGAGCAAAAACCCCAGTCACATAGTTGGCTATGCTCCTGGGGTTTTTATACTTGCAGCTTTGAGGCAACGCGAATGATTTGGGGCTCCGTTCAGAGCGACATCCGGTAAAGGCTTACTCTTTAGGTTTGAAGCGCAGCAGTCGATTAGCGTTGCTCACCACGGTAATGGAGGAGAGCGCCATCGCCGCCCCGGCAACGACCGGGTTGAGCAGTGTTCCGGTGAACGGCCACAAAATCCCGGCGGCAACGGGGATACCGATGCTGTTATAGATAAACGCGCCGAGCAGGTTCTGCTTCATATTACGCAGCGTTGCCCGGGAGATAGACAGCGCATCTGCAACGCCCATCAGGCTATGGCGCATCAGCGTAATCGCGGCGGTTTCAATCGCCACATCGCTGCCACCACCCATGGCAATCCCTACATCAGCCTGAGCCAGCGCAGGCGCATCGTTGATACCGTCACCGACCATGGCAACCTGACGCCCCTGGCTCTGCAGACGTTTAATCGCCTCGGCTTTACCGTCCGGCAGAACGCCAGCAATCACCTCATCAATACCCGCCTCTTTGGCAATGGCGTTGGCGGTCGTTGGGTTGTCGCCGGTGAGCATCACCAGACGATACCCGGCGCGGTGCAGACGCTGGAGTGCTGCCACGCTGTCGCTACGCAGAGGATCACGTACCGCTAACAGCGCTGCCGCTTTACCGTCAATCGCTAACAGTACTGGGGTTGAGCCTTGGGAAGCCTGAGCGGTGATTTCAGCCTCCATTTCAGTGGTATCTACCTGCTGTTCATTGAGCAGCGCCTGGTTTCCCAGCAGCAGCGAATGACCTTCCGTTTCGCCACTGACGCCTAAACCGCGCAGCGTACGGAAACCGTTGACCTGCGGCAGCGTGACATCACCTGCTTTGTCCAGAATCGCCCTGGCTAACGGGTGGCTGGAACCCTGTTCAAGGGCCGCTGCCAGACGAATTGCCAGCGCTTCGTCGGTATTGCCAAACGTTTTGATGGCGACAACCTGTGGTTTGCCTTCAGTTAGCGTCCCGGTTTTATCAAACACGATGGTATCGAGCGTGCTGGCGCGCTGCAGCGCATCGGCATCACGTACCAGCACCCCAAATTCAGCGGCACGCCCGACGCCGGAAATAATCGACATCGGCGTTGCCAGACCCAGCGCACAAGGGCAGGCAATAATCAGGACGGTGGTGGCGATTACCAGCGTATAGACAATCTGCGGCGCCGGTCCAAAGAAATACCAGATAGCCGCACTGACCAGCGCAATAGCGACCACGACCGGAACGAACACCGAGGAGATGCGGTCGGCCAGTTTGCCAATTTCCGGTTTGCTGCTTTGCGCCTGGCGCACCATACGAATAATGCGTGACAGCGTGGTGTGACTGCCAACAGCGCTGGCGCGGAACAGCACGCTACCGTCCTGTACGACCGTACCGGCGTGGACGCTATCGCCTGCACCTTTTTGCTGTGGAATAGGCTCACCGGTCAGCATGGCCTCATCCAGCCAGGCTTCACCCTGAGTGATTTCGCCATCAACCGGAACGCGGTCGCCGGTGGTCAGGCGCAGTAACATTCCAGCCTGCACCTCTGCCAGCGGCACGTTCTTTTCACCTTCGTCAGTGACGACGCGTGCGGTCGGCGGTGTCAGATCGAGCAGTTTTTCTAGTGCTTTAGACGAGCGTTGGCGAGCCCGCGCTTCCAGCATGTGTCCGAGGTTAATCAGACCGATAATCATGGCACTGGCTTCATAATAGAGGTGTCGTGCCTCCATCGGGAACCATTGCGGCCAGAGGTTGACGCTCATGGAATAGAGCCATGCCACCCCCGTACCCAGCGCCACCAACGTATCCATGGTCGCGGTACCGTTCATCAGGCTTTTCCACGCATTGCGGTAAAAGTGACCGCCCGCGAAAACCATCACGGCAAGCGTTGCCAGACCAATCATCAGCCACAGGCTGCGGTTGTCGTCGCTCACCATCATGTTGTCGCCAATCATGCCCCATACCATCACCGGGATACCCAGGAGCAGCGCGACGGCTGCCTGCCAGCGAAAACGTTTCATGGTTGCCACGGCGGTTTCTTGCTGACGCTCGCGACGCTTAGCATCATCTTCAATCGCTTCTGCGCCGTAGCCCGCTTTTTCAACCGCCTGTACTAAATCTGCGGCGGAGGCACTGCCCATTACCAGCGCAGTGCGTTCCGCCAGGTTTACCCGTGCCTGCGTGACGCCCGGTACACTTTGCAATGCATTTTGTACGCGGGTCACACAACTGGCGCAGCTCATGCCGTTTAACAGCAACTGTTGGCTGTCATCATCAGCCGTAGCTGCCGGAAGCTCGGAAGGGACCGCTGCCAGTGCTTCCGACGGGATTGATGACTCCGTCAGCGGTTTAGCCTTTGGGTGGCTTAACTCCGCGCCGTAACCGGCTTGTTTGATGGTTTCAATCAGCGCTTCTGCGCTGGCGCTCCCGGTAACATGCGCTTCTGTCACGGTGACATCCGCTTGCTCAACGTCCGGACGTTGTTCCAGACTTTCTTTAACGCGTTTTACGCAGTGACCACAGGACAGGCCGTCTAGGGTTAGATCGATTGTTTGAGACATAACCAACTCCTTTTTTGCAGGATTAACTGACTGTGATAAAGGTTAAACCTTCCAGCAAGGGGAAGGTCAAGGACGTTTTTAGAAAAGGTGAAAAAAGGGTGTAAAGGGAGAAAAACGGGAACGCCACGTCAGGGGTTCCCGGTCTGTTATTGATTGAGGACGATAATCGGCGTTCGATGCTCCGGTTCATTTATGACCGTGAGATCGGCACCGTACAGCGCGTTCAGCGACTGTTGCTTCAGGACATCCTGCGAATATCCGTTATCAACTATCCTGCCGCGTTCCATCAATACCACACGGTCGGCATAGCGCGCCGCGAGGTTGAGATCGTGCAGGACGCAGCAGACGTTAAACTGCCGTTCACGCACCAGACGACGTAGCAGACGAAAAAGGTGCTGCTGGTGGTGAATATCCAGCGCGGAGGTGGGTTCATCAAGAAACAGCCATTTCGGCCCAGGCTCGGGCTCCCAAAGCTGAACCAGCAGGCGCGCCAGTTGTACCCGTTGTTGTTCTCCTCCCGAGAGATGCCGGTAATCGCGTGCGGCCAGCGTCTGGCAATCACACAATGCCATGATGTACTCCGTTTCATCGCCCGTGTTGCGCGTACGATACGGATGTCTGCCCATGCGAATGACCTCCTGAACGCTAAACGGGAAGGCCATATGACTATTCTGGCGCATCACGGCACGGGTTTTTGCCAGCTCGGTGATTGACCACTTGTCCAGCGGCTTGCCAAACATGCTACAACGCCCACTGTGGGGCTGCAGATATCCCGTAAGCTGACGTAGCAGCGTCGATTTCCCGGCTCCGTTCGGGCCAAGAATCGCGATGATCTCTCCATCAGGTAGCGTCAGGGAAACGTCGTCGGTCAGTCGTCTTCCCTGAATGTGGTAGACCAGATTCTCAGCGACGATCATGACACCCTCCGGCTACGCAGTATTAACCACAGGAAATACGGCCCACCGATCAGGCTGGTTAACAGGCCAACGGGCATTTCGGCTGGCTGAACAAGTGTGCGGGCCAACGTATCGGCAATCAGGAGTAAACAGGCACCGGCCAGCGTAGAGCAGGGAATCAACCAGCGATGATCGGCGCCGGTCGTCATTCTGATCAGATGTGGGATCACCAGGCCAATAAAACCAATTACGCCGCTGACGGAAACCGCAGCGCCGACCAGGAGCGAACTGAGCAACAGTAACTGCTGACGCTTACGTTTGACGTTTACGCCGAGGTAATGCGCCTCTTCATCACCCAACTGCAGTAAATTAAGCGTTCCCGCCATGCAGATGGTTACAACAATGGCTGGAAGAACAAACGTGCTGGCAACCAACAGAGTTGGCCACTGGGCCTGGCCGAGATTTCCCATCATCCACAATGTAAGTTGACGTAGCTGCTGCTCGTCGCCCACATAGCTCAGTACGCCAATAGCCGAACCGCACAGGGCATTGATAGCGATACCGGCTAACAGCAGTTGCATCATTCCACCGTGGTTATGACGCTGGCTTATCAGGAAAATAATCGTGCAGACCACCATGCTGCCTGCGACGGCAAAAATCATCTGCTCATACAGCACCAGCACTACGGGGAACGAAAATGGGATAACTATCGCGATGCCGACCATCAGCGCGGAGCCGCTGCTGACGCCAAGCAGGCCAGGATCGGCCATCGGATTGCGAAAAAGTCCCTGCATGATGACCCCTGCCGTCGCCAGCGCAGCACCGACCAAAACGGCCAGCAGTACGCGAGGCAGGCGGATGTTTAACCAGATATCACGATATTCGTCGTTGAACAGAGCGCTGAAGCTAATGTTTAGCGCCCCCTGGCTGGCACCGAAGAGCATCAGAGCAACCAGCAAAAGAGAAAGACCCGTCAGGATGCTGACGGAAGAAAGCGAGTCCTTAAGCACGTAACGCTCCATAACGTCTTTGCGGCGCGGAGTTCCCGCGCCGTGAGGGGTTTACGCGGGTTTCAGTCCCGGCTCAACCAAACTGTAAATCTGGTTATTAAGTGCTGGCGCAGTGGCCAGTTCGTGAATATGCTTCGCAACATCTGCACGCATCACAAAGCCGTGACACTCCTGAGCCTGTATTCGTTGCGCCTGGCCGGTGGCTGCACCGTTCAGCAAACCGCCGGGGCGGAGAATGGCGTAGTCCAGTCGACTGGTTTGTAGCCAGCTTTCAGCCAACGATTTTTCCCGTACAGCCTGACCAAATGCGGCCTTTGCGCGTGAAGAAAGAAAAGGCCAACTGTCACCGCAGCCGAGTGAGGTCACCAGAATCATGCGCTTGATCTCCGCTTTTTCTGCTTCATCAATGACGGTTCTGTGCGCCAGATAATCCTGGGCGCCGCCCATGGAGGAGATCACCGTGGCATGTTGACCCGCTGCGCGACAGGCACAGGCGGTGACCTGACTATCGCAGGCGTCGCCGATGAAGACCTGCACACCTTTTTCCTGCAACCCAGCAGCGACCTGTGCGTTGCGAACGACGGCAATCACCGGACGTTGTTCCGCCAGTGCGAGTTCAAGCGTTTTCGCGCCGACGCCGCTACCACCCGCACCAAAAATGAGCCATGGAGCCATCAGGCATGTTCCTTTAAAGATGAAGACAACGCGTGAAAGGCGCTGACCTGTTCGGCCAGTAGCTGTCGATGTTCATCCCGACCGAGGAAAATTTTGAACATTGCGCTACCCGCCTGGTTAAAGAAGAGAATGGACGCGGTGTCCATTCCCATAAATTTGCGTTCAATCAGGGCAATATGCGTACAGTTTTCTGCCTTGATATGACCGGTCATGCCTTTTTTGCCGCGCAGGTTGAAGTAGCCATGACGGTGGAATCCGGAAGGTAATTCACCGGTGAATTCCAGAATGACATCAGCAGTATGGACCAGGGTGGTGACTTTGCCCCATTCGCTGACGGTTTCCCAGACGGTATCAAATTGATCGCCGGAAACCAGCGTCGGGGAGGGGAGGTTTTTCACCACCTCCAGCAGCGTGGTGTTGTACTGGGCAGCGATAGCTTCCAGCGTACCGTCCGGTTCAGTTTTCAAAAAATCCTGTAAAGAGACATGGCTCATAATTCACTCCTGGTATGGTTGTTCTACCGCAATGCGCGGCGCGTTAAGTGCCTGAATAAGTTCATCAAGAGACTGCAAAATATTGCTCGCCCAAAAACGCCCTTCATTGGTCAGGCGCACACAGGTGCTGGCATCTCGCGTCAGTCCTGCGTGATGCCATTGGGTCAGTAGCGGGGTTAGTTTTTGTGCATGAGGCGTCAGTTCATCCAGCGGGACGCGGGCCGTTTCAATGCCCGCCTGGAGAGAGTGTCGCCACTGGAAACCACGCTCGGCGGTACGCATCATCATCATTAGCGGTTTTTTCCCGGCGGCGATAGATTCATGCCATGTCGTCAGATTGCGCTCGACCATCCAGGAATAGCCATTGACTGATCCCCCGGCGCCTGAGCCGAATGCCAGACAGTCCGCTCCCTGTTTAATCAGCAGGTTGTACAGATTGCGTTCACGCGTGGTACGCGCCCAGTGGCTGTTGCTGATGCAGCGCCAGCCCACGCTGTCCATGAAATCGCAACCCTGAAGATAGAGATCGCGACGTTCGGCGGGAGAGGGAACGGTTGTGCGCCCGGTTTCAACTGCTTTGCCAAGCGGTGTATTGGGGATCAGGTTCAGCGCATAAAGATCTACGCCGTCGAGGCCGATGTCACGGGCAATCGCCAGATCGTCGCCCCACAGTTTTGCATCTTGTCCTGGCAGACCAAACAACAGATCGCATACCACGGCGGCACGATCCCGTTTTACCAGCCCCTGCATAAAGGCAATTGCGGTCGGGCCGTCCGAGGTGCGCGCCATTTTCTTGCGGATCCGGCTGTTAAAAGATTGAATACCGATCGAAAACCGATTGGCGCCAGCGTCAAGGCAGGCATCAATTCGCGCATCGTCAAAATTGAGCACTCGTCCCTCAATGGTAATTTCGCAGTCCGGCGCCAGCGGTAACTTTTCACGCAGCGCGGTAATGATTCTGCCCAGATCCCGTGCTGACAGCGCTGAAGGCGTACCGCCGCCAAAATAGACGGCGTGAATTGGGGCTGACTGATGTAACGCGCTATCGGCTTCCATCTCTATTTCGCGCAACAGCGCGTTGGTGTAGCGGGCGCAGTGATCTTCTTCGAACCGGTTTTGATAAAAACCGCAGAAAGTACAATGCGTTGCACAAAAAGGGATATGCAAGTACACCAGCCGTTTACGCGGCGGGGTGGGCTGGCTGATAACATCCTGCCAGGTTTGTGACAATAGCTCTTTGGCAATCGGGATCGCCCCGCGCCATGGCATTGTGGCGCGGCGATCCTTAAAGGGCTGACTTCCCTCAAGCGCAAAATGCGCGGTGAGATCCAGCGAGTGTTCAGTCTTCATTCTTTTTTATAAATCCAGTTAGTGAGGCCAGAATTGCTGGTGCAGGGCTTCAACCGCATCGGCGACGCGAGGCCCCATACCCAGAATCAGCGCCTGGTCTACCGCCACAATGTGCTGATTTTTCCAGGCCGCAGTGTGGGTAATACCGGCAATCGCGCTCAGACGAGCCAGATCGCCATCCACCATTTGCGACGTCACCACGATCACCTCCGGGTTGGCGGCGATCAGCGACTCCGCGCTGTAACTTTTATACTGCGCGTGGGTGGCGACATTTTGTGCACCTGCAAGGGTCATAATGGCATCGGCAACGCTGCCCTTGCCGGCGACCTGCGGCGCGCTGCCGCCAGCGGAGAGAATGAACATGGCTTTGACCGGCGCATTTTTCGCCGCCACGCTGTGCTGAACACGATCCAGACGTTGATGCAGGCGATTGACCAGTGCTTCACCTTGTTCAGGAATGCGCAGCGTTTGAGCCAGCTCCCTAATGTTGGCGTACATCTGCTCGACGGTGGCCGGTACGCGCGGCAATGTAACGACGTTAACTTTCTGCGCCCGGAGCTGATCCAAAACGATTTGAGGGCCTGCATCCTGCCAGGTGATAAAGCTGTCCGGGTGCAGCGATAAAATGCCCTCGCTGCTTAACTGCTTCCAGTAGCCGATATGCGGGAGTGCGGCAGTTTCAGGTGGGTACGAGGTGGTTTCATCGACGCCAACCACCCGGTTGCCGACGCCCATGGCGTAAATCAGTTCGCTAAGCGAACCGCCCGCCACCACCAGGCGGTCAGCGGACTGGGCGCTGAAAACACAGGCGAGGCTCAGTAAGCCAATCATGAGTTTTTTCATCGTCAGAAATTCCACGCAAAGCCAACAGCGGCATTGAAACCAGCGTCTGGGATAGATTCATGCGCGGTTCTGTAACGCTTGTCGGTCAGGTTGTTGAGCGCGAGGTTGACCTGATACTGGTCCTGCGGACCAAACTCAGTGTTGAATGCGAGGTTAAGCGTGGCCCAGCCTGGATAGTTTATTTCCGTGGTGCCGGTATTATCTTTGGCGCGGGACGCCGCGCGAATAAAGACATCGGACGTCACGTTAGCGACATTCATCAACCAGGTATGTTTCAGGCCAACGCGCCCGGTCAGCGTGGGTTCGCCGGTATCCCAGGTTTTTATGGTGTTGCCTTCGTATTGACGGCGAATGAGATTACCGCTCAGGTAGGGGGAAACCGCCCAGCCGTTGTATTCTGCGGTTAATTCCATGCCCCAGGTTTTGGCACGATCGATGTTGTCGTAGTAGTAATAGCCGCCGCGGGAAGAGGTGGTGTTGCCGTTGCAAACGGGTTGGCCTGAACAGGCCAGACTGGCGATATAGTCTTTGGCTTCGGAGTAATAAATGGCGCCGTCAATCAGCCACATATTCCCTTTATACCGCGCGCCCAACTCATAGTTATTTGAGTGTTCCGCCTTCAGGTTTGGGTTGCCGTAGGTAACGCTGCCGCCGGCGGATGTCTGCATGAACAACTGAGTAAGCGTGGGGAAGACATAGCCCTGGGCGTATGCAGCCCGGAGTTCAAGATCTTCAAAGCCGGAATAGCGCAGGCTGGTCGAGGTAACAAGTTCATCATCGTGAACGGAATTTCCCCCGGTGGATTGCCAGGTGGTGCCGCTGCCTTGGATAGTTTGCGTATCGTTGCGATTGAGTTTCGAAGACAGCCAGTACTGGCGTGCGCCCACGGTCCACGTCCAGTCATCGGCAAAGCGCCAGTCGTTTTGCGCGAACAGTGAGGTGTTGCTTTGTTCCGCTTCGTTATATGACAGGGTACGGGTTTGCGTATCGAAGAAGCCGGTAGCCGCGGTCTGGCGCGTACTGCCGTCCGTGTCCTGTTTTATTTTGTCATGCTGATACTGAGTGCCAATCACCAGCGTGTTGTTAGCCGGAAGGGAGATATTGCCCTGCAGCGTTACACCCTGGGTATATTGTTTGTCGTTGGTATTGGTTTGATTGCTTACCGTCAGCGCTTTAATCATCGGGCTGGGGATAATCTGGGTCGTTTTGACCCGGTTTTCAAATTTGCGCTCTATTGTCTGGGTATATGCGTCAAAATGGATATTCTTCAGGTAATCCCCGTCGGCCGCGTAGTCGTAGAAAAGACCGATTTTCTCGCGTTCCAGCTTAGGAATTTTGACGCTAAAGTCATCGAACTGACCTTCGGGATCGTCAAACCAGGTTTGAGTGGATAGCTTATAACGGTCGAGTGAGAGCCCAATTTTGTGGCGATCGAGGTTGTAGCCAAGCCACACTCCCTGACCGTTATTACGGAAGTTGGTGTCGGGCAATCTTCCGTCAGGTGTATCGCGATCCCCCTGGTCGGAATAGCTGCCATTAATGCGGTAGTCAAAGTTACCGATGCTTCCCCAGGCTGCCGCTGACTCTTCCCATCCTGCCGTTGCGGAGTTATAAACAGCCTTAACGCTACCACCCAAAGGCTTATCGCCGCCTTTTTTGGTAATAAAGTTCACGACGCCGCCAATTGCCTGCGAACCATAGAGGACAGAATAAGGGCCTTTGACCACTTCAATACGTTCCAGCGCGGATTCGTCAATCAGTAAACCGGCTCCGTAGTTTTGTCCGGCACGTTGGTAGCTGACGACCTGGCCGTCTATCAAAATCAGCACCCGCGAAGAAGCTTCGCCACGGATACGAATTTGTTTCCGACCTGCGAGAGCGTTATCGGTAACTTCGACGCCGGGGATATCTTGTAAATCATCAGCAAGAGAAACGCTGGTGGAATTTTGTAGCGTCTGGCGATCGATAACCTGAATGGTTGCTGGGCTATCCCAGAGACTACTTTCTGTGCGGTTAGCCGTAACGATCACCGTATCTTCGTCGGACGTTGAACCGTGTGTTGGAGAGGTCGCTGCAAAAGTAGCGCCGGACATGCATAATGTCAGGGCTGAAAGAATAAATGGCCTTTGGTTAATCCGTGGCAACATAAGAGAACCTTTATTGAATGTAAATGATCATCATTATCATTCGCGTTTGTATATAAAATTGTTTCCCTTTGTTCAAGATGAAAGGTGCAGAACCGATACATCTTTTGATTTGAGTCAATTTTGCGTGGTCAATAAATGCTGAAATGTGATCTGAATCGAATATAACAATGTGAATTAAAACGATTTGTGCATCGCTGTGATGGTGGAAAATGCGCGGGGTTCTTGGGTAAAGGATTACGGCAATGTGGGCTATAATGTGGCTCAGTACCAACAAGATCAGCGGGGGAAATGTGAATATTAGCGATGTTGCGAAAAAAACCGGCTTAACCAGCAAAGCGATACGCTTTTACGAAGAAAAGGGGTTAGTGACGCCGCCGCTGCGTAGCGAAAATGGCTATCGCACATACAACCAACAGCATCTGAATGAGCTTACGCTGTTACGACAGGCACGACAGGTTGGTTTTAACCTGGAAGAGTGCGGCGAGTTGGTGAACCTGTTTAACGATCCGGCGCGTCACAGCGCAGATGTGAAAAAGCGTACGTTAGAAAAGGTGGCGGACATTGAGCGCCATATCAGCGAGCTGCAGGCTATGCGCTTGCATTTGTTGGCGCTGGCGGAGAGTTGCCCTGGCGATGACAGCGCCGAATGCCCGATTATTGATAATCTCTCCGGCTGCTGCCACCATAAAGCGAAGGCTTAACGGAGTGGCGGATTAAGCATAAACACCACCGTGCCACGGTACCACGGTGATTTCTCAAGCTGTGCTTCAGCCTGCGGGTCCCGGCTACCGTTTTGTACCAGCCCCAGCTTAAATGGAATGCGCAGACGACTGAGGGCGGGCAGATACGCCTGATAATTCGGTACCGTGTGACGTCCCTGATAGCTCTGGACCACCAGTTCATCGACCGCCAGCGCGTTCAGCGTGGCGACGTCGCCCGTTTTTGCCCAATCCAGTAGTCCGGTTACGCCAAGTGCAAACTCGGTCGGTAGCCGTTGGCGTAACTGCTGCAGAAAGTAGGCGTAATCGGCAAGCTGATGGGTCGCCGCGTCAAAATCAACCTGCAGGCCGATGACGTGATTCCCGGCCGCCTGCCAGCGTTGCATCAAGCGTATGATGCGCGCCGGAATCTCCTCCGGTACGTCGAGAGTGGTAAAGCGCACGGTCAACCAGATAGAGGGGAAAGTCAGGCGATTAACCGGCAGTCCTAGACGCTGGAACACCACGTTACCTGAACGAACCAGGACTTCGCCCTGATGCAGATAGACTGTTTGTGCGTTTTTCAGCTCGTCACTGGCCTTCACTCCGGACCATAGCCAGAAGGCCGGATGTTCACGGGCGGCGACGATCTCCGCCGCCTGTGCCTGGCCGAGCAGTAGCGCAGTTACCAGTAGTATTTGAGTTTTTGCGCCCACGGACTTCCCGGATACTGCGTTTTCAGTTGGGTGAACCAGCCTTTACGCTGTAGTTTATCCACTTCCTCACCGCCGCACTCGTTAGAGCCTGACGGCGCATAGCACATGATGGCGCGATACAGCGCAAAGCTCTTATCTTCAACCTCTGCTTTTGGCGATGTGATCACCTGCTGGTAGTAGCTTTGTCTGTCGAACTGGCCGAACGGTTTCTTGCGCGAGATTGCTGATTCAAGCACATCGTTGCCGGAACTGTTTTTCCATAAATCAACGTGGGTTTGCGTAGTGCGGAAAAATTCGCCTAAGCAGTTCAGGGCGTGGGCATCATGCGCTTGTTTGCTCAGAACCGTTACCGTTTCATTGAGGCTGCGACAGGTATAACCGCTCTCGGCAGAGTCTCCGTTCCAGTCGAAAATACTCAGATTAACGTCATCAAACGCTTCGCCAATGACCGGCGGCGTAATGGCGCTGGCCAGTTTTCTGTCATTCAGCCAGTCGTCAAAGCGATGCTCAGTGAGATCCCGCACCAGCAGCGTATGCAGGGCGATGGTACGCTCTTCGTTATTAGGACCGTGGACGGCTTGCTGGCGCAGTAGTTCAGGCGTTGCCTGGGTTTTCAGCACCTGCGAGCGAAAGCGCAGGTTAGTTACTGCGCTTTCCGGGGCGAAAATTGCCGCCACGTCGCCGCTATAAACCAGCGTCGCGGCTAGCTTAGCCTGCACATACTGCTGCTGTTCGTTGTCCTGGCTGAGCTTCAGCAATGTCTGCCAGAAATCACGTGCCGTGGTCCATTTCTGCTGGCCCATCAGCGCTTCGCCGTACAGCACCTGTTCGCTGAAGGCCAGCGTATCGTGGGCCGGAAGTTTCTGCGCCGGAGTAACTGCCGAAATAATCGCCGCGTAGTTGCCCGTTGCCAGCCACAGATTCAGCTGCAGATCGCGCCATAGCGGCAGTTTTTGGCTCTGCTCAAACACCGGTTTGCTGGCGTCAAGCTGGGCCTGCGTCAGCGTTGGTTTGTTGTTGTTATTCAGGCGCAACGCGCGCAGCAGTTCGATATAGCTGACAAGCGGCGCATCGGGGAAAGCCTCCACCACGGACTGTTCGTAGAACGCCATGCCGTAGACATTATCGTATTCGATGACGATCTCACGCAGTTGCTGTGCGTCAGCCGACTGCTGGAGCGTCTGCTCATACAACCCCGCCAATTGCGGCCACGCCTGTAAATACCAGTTGATACGACGCAGCATACCGTGCGAGGAAGCGGCGTACAGGCCTTGCGGGTAGTGTTGCAGATAGGCTTGCGCCAGCGTCTGAGCCTGAGAAGCGTCCTCGCGGTTAATTTTTGTGATATCAAAATCGCCGTACTCGCCCACGCTGTTCTGGCTGCTTTTGTTCAACGCCGCACGTATCAGCATGTATTGTGCGGTCTCAGCCAGCCACGGACGATCGCTTTTGGCTAGGTGAGCGAAATCCTGTTCGGCGCTGGCATAATCACCGGCATAAAAACTGGCGGCCGCTGCCAGATAGCTTTTGTAGGACTGAGCTGGAGAATCTGCCGGGAGAGTGGCAAGCGATGACTCAATCTGCTCGCGGGTTGCCCCGGACAACAGTCCTGTGCGCGCCTGGGCCAGGGCCTGACGCTGATTTGCCGTTAACGTTGAGTCGGTCAGCAGTGCGGCAAAAAACGCGCTGACGCTCGCGGTATTGTTCGAAACATGACGGTTCTCAAGCTCAGCGTCGTTGACGTTTATTTCGTCTGCGCTAATGTTCAGTTCGGCTATCTGTCGGGACAGGGTGCTGTCTTCGGCAGATACCTGCGCTGCGGCTGGCTGTAGGGCAATGTCATCCCACTGCGGATGATACGCAAAATAGAAATCGCGGGAGCGGGTGATGTCCGCAGGCATCGACTGCACCGGCAGAGCAAATGATTTCTCCTGGCTCAGCAGCCGCAGCAGGTTATCGCGGCTGTCGTTTTCCGGGTTGAAGGTGGGCGTGCCTTTCAGCAGGCAGCTGTCGTCGCTCCATTTGCAGTCTTCCATATCGAAAGAGGCGAATACCTGCGGGGCGGCGACCAATAATGAGCAAAGGGCAAAGGCAAGGGGTGTCTTCCTGACCATAGTCTTATTTCCTGTCTTTTTAGTGTGATACCGCTGTAATAATCAGGGTAATTCCCTCAACGGCAATAACTTCAACCTGCGTTCCGGCGCTCAAATCGTCGCGGGCGCTGACGGGCCATGAGCTGTCGCCGACGCGCATATGTCCGCGGCCATTGACCAGGGCGGTTTCCAGAATAAATCGACGGCCAACCAACTGTTGCCCGCGCTGGTTAAGATGGCTGTCTGCGGGTTTCTGATCTTGTACACGCCTTGCCAGCCACTTCCACCACAGCCAGGCCGCCAGCAGGGTGAGTACGGCGAACATCGCCCCCTGCCACGCCCAGTCAAGCGGGATGAGCCACACCACCAGGCCGGTAATCACCGCCGCCACGCCGCTCCACAGCAGATAGCCGTTACCGCCCAGCATCTCGGCGGCGAGTAGCAAACCACCGAGGCTGAGCCAGAAGATGTGCGGGTGCACCAGAATCATCGCTATCATGATTTTTTCCGTTCGCTGGCGCTGTCTTTCACCAGTTCGGCGATCCCGGCAATGGACCCCATCAGGCTGCTGGCATCCAGCGGCATCATCACCACTTTGCTGTTATTCGACGAACCGATGTGCTGCAGCGCTTCGGTGTATTTCTGCGCCACGAAGTAGTTCACGGCCTGAATATCCCCAGCGGCAATGGCCTCCGAAACCATCTGCGTCGCGCGGGCCTCGGCCTCTGCGGAACGTTCACGCGCTTCAGCCTGTAAAAATGCCGACTGGCGTTCACCTTCCGCTTTGAGGATTTTCGACTGTTTCTCACCTTCGGCCTTGACGATTTCTGCCTGACGGATCCCTTCCGCTTCAAGAATATAGGCACGCTTGGTACGTTCGGCTTTCATCTGCGCGTTCATGGCGTCGATAAGTTCTGCTGGGGGACGCACATCGCGGATTTCAATACGGGTGATTTTGATGCCCCAGGGATTCGTGGCCTCATCAACGATATGCAGCAGGCGCGTGTTGATGTTGTCGCGCTGGGAGAGCATTTCATCGAGTTCCATCGAGCCGAGAACGGTACGAATATTGGTCATGGTCAGGTTGATGATCGCCAGTTCCAGGTTGCTGACCTCATAAGCCGCTTTTGGCGCGTCGATCACCTGAATAAAGCAGACGGCATCGATTGCGACGTTGGCGTTGTCTTTGGAGATGACTTCCTGAGAGGGGATATCAAGCACCTGTTCCATCATGTTGATCTTACGACCGATGCGGTCCATGAACGGTACAACAAGGTTTAAACCCGGTTGCAGGGTTTTGGTGTAACGGCCAAAACGCTCGACCGTCCACTGATATCCCTGCGGGACGATTTTGACGCCAGCACCGACGATGACCAGCGCGACAAAAATGAGAATAGGAATAAAAATGAGCATTGATGAAACCTCCTGTTGTGTTGTCCTTTACTGCCTCATTAGTCAAATTATACCCGATTTATCAGGGTGGGCTCCCCTATAATAAATTACAGGGATAGACTGTCTGCACGAAAGAGGTAAAAAAGGGATTGGTAATGGAAGAAAGTAGCATTCTGCTTCAGTTAAAAAATGTCGCATGGCAGGCAGGGGCGACGCAGGTTCTCAATAACATCTGTTTTAATCTCCGGGCCGGAGAATTTAAGCTGATTACCGGCCAGTCTGGTTGCGGTAAAAGTACGTTACTCAAGATTGTGGCGTCATTAATCAGCCCGACTGCCGGTGAAATTCTCTTTGAGGGCAAGGAGATAAACACTCTTAAGCCTGAAACATATCGCCAGCAGGTCTCTTATTGTGCGCAAACGCCCGCGTTGTTTGGTGACACCGTTTACGACAACCTCATTTTCCCCTGGCAAATCCGCGATAAACGTCCGGATCCGGATGTGTTTCTTGCCGATCTGGCCCGTTTTGAGCTACCCGAAACGATCCTCAAAAAAAACATCAATGAGCTGTCTGGCGGCGAAAAGCAACGCGTCTCGTTAATTCGTAATTTACAGTTTCTGCCAAAAATCCTGCTGCTTGATGAAATTACCAGCGCGCTGGATGAAGCCAATAAACGGAATGTGAACGAATTAATTCACCACTATGTTCGCGATAAGAATATTGCTGTGCTGTGGGTGACGCACGACAAAGATGAAATTAATCATGCGGATAATGTCATAACCCTTCAACCGCACGCCGGGGAAATGCAGGAAGTAAGCAATGAACGAGCATAATATTACCAATGAATCACTGGCGTTAGCGATGATGCTGGTGGTGGTCGCGATACTGATCAGCAACAAAGAAAAACTGGCGCTGGAAAAAGATATTCTCTGGAGCGTTTGCCGGGCGGTGGTTCAGCTTATTATCGTTGGTTATGTGCTGAAATATATTTTCGGCGTTAACCACAGCATTCTGACCTTATTGATGGTGCTGTTTATCTGTTTCAACGCGGCCTATAACGCGCAAAAGCGCAGTAAATATATTGATAAAGCTTTTCTCTCGTCATTTATCGCCATCACGGCGGGGGCGGGGTTAACGCTGGCGGTGCTGGTTCTGTCAGGCTCTATCGAGTTTACCCCAATGCAGGTGATCCCAATTTCCGGCATGATTGCAGGCAATGCGATGGTTGCGGTAGGGCTGTGTTACAACAATCTGGGGCAGCGGTTTAACAGCGAACAGCAGCAAATTCAGGAAAAACTCAGCCTCGGTGCGACGCCGAAAGTGGCCTCCGCGCCGCTGATTCGCGACAGTATTCGCGCTTCGCTGATCCCGACGATCGATTCAGCGAAGACCGTGGGACTGGTGAGTTTACCGGGGATGATGTCCGGGTTGATCTTTGCAGGTATTGATCCGGTAAAAGCGATTAAGTATCAGATTATGGTGACGTTTATGCTGCTTTCGACCGCCAGTCTGTCAACCATTATCGCCTGCTACCTGACCTATCGGAAGTTCTATAATTCACGTCACCAACTGGTGGTGACGCATTTGAAAAAAAACTAATGGAGTACCGGATGGCGCGGGCCTACGGGGAGATTGTAGGCCCGATTAGCGCAAGCGCCATCAGGCAAATGCAGCGGATTAGTACAACAGCGCGTACAGCTGGCGGCGGTATTTCGAGGCCAGCGCATCGCCGGTGCCCAGTGCGGCAAGGATCTCCTGGAAGGTTTTACGCGCCTGACCGTCGGCTGCAGTGAGATCTTTCTTCAGGTGACTGAACAGCAATTCCAGTGATTCCTCGTTACGTCCGACCTGGTGTAACTGAATGGCCAGTTGAGTTGCCAGCGCCGCATCCTGTGGATTGCTGGCGACCTGCTGCTGCAACTGTTGGATTTCAGGTGTATCAGCCGCCTGCTTCAGCAGTTCGATCTGTGCCACCAGGCCCTGATAACGGGTGTCCTGATCCTGCAACGGGATAGTTTTCAGCACCGCTTCGGCTTCGTCAGAACGGTTCAGGGCGATTTGCGTTTCCGCCAGCAGCAGGCCAATTTCGCTGCTCTGGTTGGAGATCTGCCAGGCTTCTTTCAGCAGCGGCAGCGCATCAGCGTGATTGCCGGCTTCGATGAACTCGATCGCCTGGCGCGCTTTCAACTCTTCTTCGCTCGGTAACACTTTCTCCAGCAGCGCGCGAATAACTTCTTCCGGCTGCGGGCCCTGGAATCCATCTACCGGCTGACCGTTCTGGAACAGATAAACCGTGGGGATCGCGCGCAGACCAAACTGGGAGGCGATCATCTGCTCGGCGTCGCAGTCTAACTTGGCGAGAATAAACTGACCGTTGTACTGAGCAACAAGGCTCTCCAGTACCGGCGTTAATTGCAGACAATGCTGGCTGCGCTCAGACCAAAAATAGAACAGGACCGGCGTGGTCATCGACTGTTCAAGGGTCTGCTGGAGGTTCGATTCGTTAATGTTAACAATATTCTGTGTGGACATGGAGTTACTCTCTTTTGTCGATTTCTTGTTACATGGGGGCTGACGCGCGTGCTTCAACTCAACCGTGTAAAATTTTGTCCATTATGCGGCCTGGCAACAGGCGCTTCAGTAGCATAACTGCCCAGGTCACCAGCGTAACCGGATAACGCAGCTTTGGTTTGTCGCTCTCAAACGCATGACGCACTTTGGCGACAACCGCTTGTGGCCCCAGCGTAAAACGCGCGGCAATTCCGGGGTTTTCCACGGGAGCATCGCTCTGGGTCTGGTTGACGTTTTCGGTAAATCGGGTACGAATAGGGCCAGGCTCAATCAGGCTGACCTTAATTCCGCTGTGGCGCAGCTCCATACGCAGCGCGTCGGACCAGGCTTCCAGCGCATATTTGCTGGCGGCATAGGCCCCGCGCCCCGGCGTTGAGATCAATCCCATTACCGACGAGGTCATCACAATTCGTCCTTCGCCGTGGGGTAGCATAGCGGGTAACAGGCGCATGGTAAGCTGATGTGCGCCAAAGAAGTTGGCGGAAAACTGCTGTTCCATCTGCTCGCGGCTGATGGTGGGCAATGGGCCATAGACGCCGTATCCGGCGTTGTTAAAGATCCCATACAAACGATTATCGGTCAGGGCGATCACCGCATCAGCCGCGCGATCTACGCTCTCGGGTGAATCCAGATCCAGCAATATGCCGGTGAATCCCATGCTGTTCATACGCGCCACATCGTCAGGTTTGCGACAGCCTGCCAGAATTTGAAAACCCTGGCGCTTTAGCTCAAGCGCGCTTTCCAGACCGATTCCGCTGGAACATCCTGTTATTAAGACCGATTTTTGCATAACTTTACCTGTCAGGATCTCCGTTGTTTTACGAGTCGTGATTTACTAGAGGAGTGAGATGTTGCGCCATCCAGTCGGCAATAAACGGCTGGGCGTCACGGTTAGGATGAATACCATCATCCTGCATCCACTGGGGTTTCAGATAAACCTCTTCCATAAAAAAGGGCAGCAGAGGTATATCAAACTCTTTGGCGAGTTTTGGATAAATCGCGCTAAAGCTTTCATTATAACGGCGACCGTAGTTTGCCGGCAGACGAATTTGCATCAGCAGCGGTTCGGCATTTGCTGCTTTCACATCCTGCAGAATCGTGCGCAGGGTTTGTTCGGTTTGCGCAGGCGCAAAACCGCGCAGACCGTCGTTGCCGCCAAGTTCGACCAGCACCCAGCGCGGCTGGTGCTGCTTCAGTAATGCAGGCAGACGGGCCAGACCCTGCTGCGAGGTGTCGCCGCTAATACTGGCATTCACCACCGGCGTTTTGGTTTGCCATTTATCATTAAGTAGCGCAGGCCATGCGGCGCTGGCGGACATACGGTATCCGGCGCTCAGGCTGTCACCCAGAATTAATAACGTGTCCGCTGCGGCGGCGCGGAAAGTTAACAGGACCAGGAACAGGAAAGGCCAATGCCAGCGGAAAACATTGTTGAAGTTCATCATCTTAAGAAATCCGTCGGTCAGGGTGATCATGAGCTATCCATCCTTACCGGAGTTGAACTGGTTGTCAAACGCGCCGAGACCATTGCGCTGATTGGCGAGTCGGGTTCAGGAAAATCCACACTGCTGGCGATCCTCGCCGGGCTGGACGATGGCACCAGCGGTGAAGTCAGTCTGGTGGGGCAGGCGCTGCACACCATGGATGAAGAAGCCCGGGCACAGCTGCGGGCGCGACACGTGGGTTTTGTCTTCCAGTCATTCATGTTAATTCCGACCCTAAACGCGCTGGAAAACGTCGAGTTGCCCGCGTTGTTGCGCGGTGAAAACAGCGGAAAAAGTCGCGACGGGGCAAAAACGTTGCTGGAGCAACTGGGGCTGGGAAAACGTCTTGATCATCTTCCGGCCCAGCTTTCCGGCGGGGAGCAGCAGCGCGTGGCGCTGGCGCGGGCGTTTAACGGTCGCCCTGACGTGCTGTTTGCCGATGAACCGACGGGCAATCTGGACCGCCAGACCGGAGACAAAATCGCCGACCTGCTGTTTTCTCTGAACCGGGAACATGGCACCACCCTGATTCTGGTGACCCATGATTCTCAACTGGCGGCGCGTTGCGATCGGCGTTTACGCCTGGTGAACGGACAGTTGCAGGAGGAGGCATGATTGCACGCTGGTTCTGGCGCGAATGGCGCTCGCCTTCATTACTGATTGTCTGGCTGGCGCTGAGTCTGGCCGTGGCCTGCGTGCTGGCTCTGGGCAATATCAGCGATCGTATGGAAAAAGGGCTGAGCCAGCAAAGCCGTGAGTTTATGGCGGGAGATCGGTCGCTGCAAAGTTCGCGTACCGTGCCGAAAGCGTGGATTGACGAGGCGCGACAGCGTGGCCTGAAAGTGGGCGAACAGCTGACCTTTGCCACTATGACCTTTGCCCGGGATACGCCGCAGTTGGCGAACGTCAAAGCGGTGGATGATGTGTATCCGATGTATGGCACGTTGCAAACCAATCCGCCGGGACTGAAACCTCAGCCTGGCTCGGTGCTGCTGGCTCCGCGTCTGATGGCGTTGCTGAACTTAAAAATCGGTGATTCCATCGACGTGGGTGATGCCACGCTGCGCATCGCCGGGGAAGTGGTGCAGGAGCCGGACGCCGGTTTTAATCCGTTCCAGATAGCGCCGCGCCTGATGATGAACATGGCGGATGTCGAAAAAACGGCGGCGGTCCAGCCGGGAAGCCGGGTGACCTGGCGCTATAAATTTGGCGGGACACCGCAGCAACTGGAAGCCTATGAAAAATGGCTGCTCCCGCAGTTAAAGCCTGAACAGCGCTGGTATGGGCTGGAGCAGGATGAAGGGGCGCTGGGGAAATCACTGGAGCGTTCGCAACAGTTCCTGCTGCTGTCGGCGCTGCTAACCCTGCTGCTGGCGGTCGCTGCGGTTGCCGTGGCGATGAGCCATTACTGCCGCAGTCGTTACGATCTGGTGGCTATTCTGAAAACCCTTGGCGCGGGCAGAGCACAGTTGCGCAGGCTGATTGTTGGTCAATGGCTGATGGTGCTGGCGCTGTCTGGCGTGACCGGAGGGTTATTCGGGCTGTTGTTTGAACGCGTGCTGGTGGTATTACTTAAGCCGGTACTGCCCGGCGAACTGCCGCCTGCCAGTCCCTGGCCGTGGCTATGGGCATTAGGCACCATGACGGTCATTTCTCTGCTGGTGGGGTTACGCCCTTACCGTTTGCTGCTGGCGACTCAGCCACTGCGGGTACTGCGCCGTGACGTGGTGGCAAACGTCTGGCCGCTGAAGTTTTATTTGCCGGTGGTATTGATAGTCGTGATTGCCCTGCTCGCCGGACTGATGGGCGGAAGCCCGCTGCTGTGGGCCGTGCTGGCCGGAGCGGTAGTGCTGGCGCTTTTGTGCGGGGTGCTCGGCTGGATGCTGCTCAACGTGCTGCGTGGCCTGACGCTCACCTCGCTGCCGCTGCGTTTAGCGGTCAGTCGGCTGTTGCGCCAGCCGTGGTCAACGCTCAGTCAGCTGTCGGCATTTTCGCTTTCCTTTATGTTGCTGGCGCTGCTGCTGGTACTGCGTGGCGACCTGCTCGACCGCTGGCAGCAGCAAATGCCGCCGGAAAGCCCGAACTATTTTCTCATCAACATTGCCACCGAACAGGTGGTTCCACTCAAGGCTTTCCTGGCTGAGCATCAGGTGATCCCGGAATCGTTCTATCCGATTGTGCGGGCGCGTCTGACGGCGATCAATGAGAAGCCGACCGAAGGCAATCACGATGAGGCGCTGAACCGCGAGCTTAATCTGACCTGGCAGGATACCCGACCGGATCATAACCCGATCGTTGCCGGAAGCTGGCCGCCAAAAGCGGGCGAAGTCTCGATGGAAGAGGGGCTGGCGAAACGGCTGAACGTCAAGCTTGGCGATCGGGTGACCTTTATGGGCGATACCCAGGATTTCAGCGCCACGGTCAGCAGTCTGCGCAAAGTGGACTGGGAAAGCCTGCGCCCCAACTTCTTCTTTATCTTTCCCTCCGGCGCGCTGGACGCTCAGCCGCAAAGCTGGTTAACCAGCTTTCGCTGGGAGAACGGCAACGGCATGCTGACGCAGCTTAACCGCGAATTCCCGACTATCAGCCTGCTGGATATTGGCGCAATCCTCAAACAGGTGAGCCAGGTGCTGGAGCAGGTGAGCCGGGCACTGGAGGTGATGGTGGTGCTGGTTACCGCTTGCGGTATGTTGCTGCTATTGGCGCAGGTCCAGGTCGGAATGCGTCAGCGTCATCAGGAACTGGTGGTCTGGCGCACGCTGGGCGCGGGTAAGAAGCTGCTGCGTACCACGCTATGGTGCGAGTTTGCCATGCTCGGGATGGTCGCCGGACTGGTGGCTGCCATCGGTGCGGAAACCGCACTGGCGGTGCTGCAAATCCGAGTGTTTGATTTTCCGTGGGAACCAGACTGGCGACTGTGGGTCGTGTTGCCGCTTTGTGGGGCATTGTTGCTCTCGCTATGCGGCGGATGGCTCGGTTCACGTCTGCTAAAAGGCAAAGCGCTGTTCCGTCAGTTCAGTAGTTAATTCATATTCGTGATGATTACGCACCGGTTTTTTAAATCGGTGCGTTTTTTATTTATGTAGCACAAATTGATAACTCATTGATATTTAACAGCACAGAACAATAAAAACTCGACAACACGAGTGTATTAATAAACGTTAATATTTGTATGCTGAATAATTGGCAGGCTATCTATCAAGGTAAAAATAATGACTATAAAAAAAACGGCGCTGGCGGTATCGATCGGCGCAGCAGTGGCATTAACGACGTTCGCCTCCCAGGCGGAAATCACGGTCCTGAAACAAGATCCACAGGCGGGCAACCCGCTGAGCCGTCTTAACTTCACCGTTGGCGGGAGTATTCGTCCGCAGTTCCAGAATATGGCCGGTGATGATGGTAAGAATGGCTACAAACGTAATGGTTTCGACGGCGGGACGCGTTTCCGCTTCGCCGCTGATTACTATCTGTTTGATGACATCAGCTGGGTGAGTTATTACGAGCTGGGCGTTAACTTCCCGGCAATGTTCAACTGGGATAATCACTATGCTAACGGCGCCAACGATACCACGCGTCGTATGTTGTACACCGGTCTGAAGAGCGCGACCTGGGGTACGCTGACCTTCGGTCAACAGAACAGCATTTACTATGATGTGGTTGGTGCGAAAACGGATATCTGGGACTACGACATGATCGGTCAGGCACCAGGTAACGGTATCAATGGCGACTATGACGGTTCCTATCGTACGCGTAAATCACTGAAGTATAAGAAAACGGTTGGCGATGTTGATCTCTACGCGTCTTATCTGTTCAGCGATGATTACAACCCGAACAATGGTCTGCGCTACAAGCGTAAAGGCGGTGGCTCGCTGGGTGTGGATTATCACATCACCGATGACCTGACCTGGGGTACGGCGTGGAACTACACCCGCGCGGAAATGCGTGGCGACACCAGCAAAACCTACGATCAAAACATCGTCGGTACCGCGCTGAGCTGGAAACCGGACAACTGGACCTTCTCGATGGGCGGCGGTTGGTATCAAAACTTCATGACCACCAAAAAAGTCTCTGTTAACGATTACTTTGCCGGTGATGCCTGGGGTCTGGAATACTTCGCGGGTTATACCTTCCCGGTTGGTCAGTATGCGCTGAAATCCGTTCAACCCTACTATAAGGGCTTCCCCGAACAGTCAACGCCGGTTTTTAATTTCTGTCTGTTCATCAATGAAAGGCAAGGGATAAGACTGCGCTACTATAAACGGTCATGCTGAATCGCTAGTGATTCGGACCCTGATGAAAGACGCTCGTGAGATCCTCCTTCGTTAATCGGATAGTGATATCCAGTAGGATATGCAGATACTTCTCACGGGGGTCTAACCCTTTACCATCAACAATTTACAGTTCAGTTACTACTCAGTTAAATTTTTCATGTTGTTGAATACAGTCTGAAGTCATCGCCGTAATGTAATGATGCCCAGCACAACCTCGCATTCTTGGCGGCGATTGCAACGACAGCACGCCAGTATCCCCGCCTACCAATCAACGAGCAGACCCAACGGCTAAACGGGTCCGTTCTATTCTCTGCCCCTACCATTACAGAACGGGCTCCCTGGACCAGTAGGGTTCGCAGATAGGCATCACCCGCTTTTGTTATCCTGCCAAGCTTTGATTTTCCGCCACTACTGTATTGTGATGGCGTTAGCCCCAACCAGGCTGCCAGTTGGCGCCCGTTCTTAAAATCATGGGCATTGCCAATACTGGCGACCAGCGCACTCGCTGTGGTGGGCCCAACACCTTTCAGTTCCATTAACTGCTGGCTGCGATGATCTGTTTTGGCCACACGAGATAATACCCTGTCATATTCGGCGATTTTCTCTTCAATATTAGTGACATGTGTCAATAGATCATCAATGCACAGCCTAACCTGTACTGGCAGAGTTTCCTTCTGGTCAGAAACAACATGACGCAGAGCATCAGTGCTTTGTGGGGCAATAACCCCGAATTCAGATATCAGGCCCCGAAGACGGTTATACGTTGCTGTTCTTTCCTGGATAAATCCCTGTCTTGTCCGATGTAAGCATTGCATTGCCTGCTGGCTTTCGTCTTTGACTGGTACAAAGCGCATATGCGGCCGCTGCACTGCCTCACAAATAGCTATTGCATCAGCTGCATCATTTTTCCCGGTCTTACCCGCCATGCGATAGGGTGAGACAAATTTCGGAGCCATCAACCGGACATCATGGCCATACTGCCTGAATAATCTTGCCCAATAGTGGGCACCCGAGCAGGCTTCCATTCCAATGACACAGGGAGGTAAACCTGCGATGAGTTCAGAAAGTGCTGCACGCGACACCTTGGGTTTAACCAGAACAGCTTTACCATTTTGGTCAATGCAGTGAACAGCAAACACATTTTTAGCAAGATCGATACCGACAGTGGTGATGGTCATAACGAATCCCTCTGGGTCAATGTTTATCCTATGATTGCACGAAAGTTAATCAGGCGCATATCTAGGGGAAGTCCCTTCCATTCGTTATGGGCGACCGTATTGAATACGTGAATGGTCGTAACTACCTGCGTACCGACAATGGTGTGGGTATCAGCTTCCAGCTGGACTACGGTTTCCGTGTGGATTACGAACACGTCTTCACCTCCAGCACCGACAATCTGGGTGATATGAACCTGGTTCGTCTGCGTTACGATTTCTAAGTCAATTTCCCTGCCAAAACCGGGTAACCAGAAGGTTATCCGGTTTTTTACTATCCTTTGCTGAAAAACGCATTAGCACCTTCAACGTACATTCAACGACATATCCCGCAACATCATGAAATAATTTCAAGGACAGCAGGTTGTGATCTGTGTCATGTTAACAATCAGCCTGTTAACAGGCCAACAAGAACAACGCCGCAAGAACGGCGTGAGACATGACACCACAACGTTAAAATGGAGAAATTATGGGATTGCGTCAGAGTTTACGCGTCGCGACCGGAGCGCTGTTACTGGCCTGTGGATTACAACTTGCTCATGCGAACAGTGACCCGCATACCATCGTGTTTGGCGTCGCACCTGGTCCGTACGGCGATATGGTGAAACAGGCCATTGCCCCTACGCTGAAAGAGAAAGGCTATAAGGTAGTGGTGCGCGAATTCAGCGACTACGTGCAGCCGAACATGGCGCTTTCCAACGGCAGTATTGATGCCAACTTGTTCCAGCACTCGCTCTACTTTGACAAATTCACCGCTGATAAAGGACTGAAGCTGAGCAAGCTGATTGTGGTCCCGACGGCCGGGATGGGTTTTTACTCACATAAAATCAAAAGCCTGGATGAGTTAAAAAAAGGGGATGTGATCACGCTTTCCAATGATCCAACCAATCTGGCTCGCGGTCTGCGTTTCCTGCAGTCTATTGGCCTTATTACCATCAAAGACACTATCGATCCGACTAAAGCCTCTGAGCGCGATATCGCCAGCAACCCGAAAGGGCTGGTGTTTAAACCGCTGGAAGCGGCACAACTGCCGCGTACCCTGGACGGTGTGACCGGCGCGCTGGTCAACGGTAACTTTGCTGTGGCGGCAAAACTGGATCTCGCCAGTGCCATCAAGCAAGAGCATCTGGACGAAAATCTGAAAAATATCATAGCGGTACGCAGTGAAGATGCAGAAAAACCGTTCGCGAAAGATATTGTGGCGGCGGTGAAATCTCCGGCGTATCGCGCGGTGATCGACGATCCGCAAAATATCTACAGCGCCTTCCAGAAACCGGAATGGATGTCGGCAGCCCAATAATCGCTGCGCACAAGGTTAACAGGGGCAGCGGCGACTGCCCTTTTCGCATTTCTGAGGTGGCTATGATTGAGATAGAAAAGGTTTGCGTGGATTTTAGCGCAGGCCGTGGACCATCAACCCGGGCGGTTGATGGCGTCAGCTTGCGCATAGGCGCAGGTGAGATATTTGGCATTGTCGGGACCAGCGGCGCGGGGAAAAGTACGCTGCTGCGCACCCTGAACGCCTTAACGCGACCAGGCCTGGGAAGCGTAAAGGTTAACGGCGTAGAAATTTCCGCGCTGGAAGGGGCGCAACTACGTAAAGCCCGTCAGCGTATTGGGATGATTTTTCAGCATTTTAATCTGATGCATACCCGTACCGTGGCGCAAAACGTCGCTTTCAGCCTGAAGGCTGCCGGATGGGAGCGCAGTAAAATTGGCCCACGCGTCAGCGAAATCCTGACGCTGGTGGGGCTGTCTGACAAGGAGAACCGTTTTCCTGTGCAGCTCAGCGGCGGGCAAAAGCAGCGCGTTGGTATTGCCCGTGCGATTGCCAATCACCCCGATGTGCTGCTGTGTGATGAACCGACCTCTGCGCTGGATCTGGAAACATCGGCCACTATTCTGGCATTGCTTAAGCAGATCAACCAACAGCTGGGGATCACGATCGTGCTGATCACTCACGAGATGAACGTGATCAAATCGATTTGCGATCGTGTGGCGGTGATGTCCGGCGGCAAGGTGGTGGAGTCCGGTGAGGTGTTTGACGTTTTTGCTCACCCGCAGCACGCTTTCACGCAGCAACTGGTGTCGCATACCCTCAATCTGACGCTACCCGAACGCTTGCGCCAGCATTTGCCTGGCCAGTTGCTGAAAATTCTGTTCATCGGCGATTCGGCGGAACAGCCAGTGTTGTCAGAAGTCGCGGTTAAATTTGGTGTGGCGGTGAACATTCTGCACGGCAAAATTGAATATATCGGCGAGCGTGCGCTGGGGATTCTGGTGGTGCAACTGACCGCGCCGCATAACCCTTCTGCGGTGGATGTCGCCGTGGAACATATTCGTCAACGCACGGCACAGGTGGAGGTGATTCGTGGATGATTTATTGCCTGATTTGACGCTGGCGTTTAATGAAACCTTTCAGATGCTAAGCATCTCTACGGTGCTGGCGATTATTGGCGGTCTGCCGCTCGGTTTTCTTATTTTCGTCACCGACCGGCATTTATTCTGGCAAAACCGTTTTGTGTATCTGCTCAGCTCCGTGCTGGTGAATATCATCCGTTCGGTGCCGTTTGTGATCCTGCTGGTGCTGCTGCTGCCGCTCACCCAGTTTTTACTCGGAAATACCATTGGACCGATTGCGGCGTCGGTCCCGCTCTCAGTGGCGGCAATCGCTTTTTATGCCCGTCTGGTCGACAGCGCACTGCGCGAAGTCGATAAGGGCATTATTGAAGCGGCGGAAGCCTTTGGCGCCAGCCCGATGCGTATCATCTGCACCGTTCTGTTACCTGAAGCGAGCGCGGGTCTGCTGCGTGGGTTGACGATAACGCTGGTGAGTCTGATCGGTTACTCCGCGATGGCCGGAATCGTTGGTGGCGGTGGGGTAGGCGACCTGGCGATTCGCTTTGGTTATTACCGCTACGAAACCCAGGTCATGATCGTCACCGTGGTGGCGCTGATTATTCTGGTGCAGGTCGTGCAGGTGCTGGGCGACTGGCTGGCGAAACGCGCGGATAAGCGCGACAGACACTGATCACTGTGCGTTAAGCCAGTCGGCAACGTCCTGCCATGTGCCGCGAAAGACGACTTTCGCGGCTTTCTTTTCCAGTTGATAACGATACATCGGGTCGTAATACTCGTTGAGCAACGGTACCAACCAGCCCATATGGGCGTCGGTACTGCCCGTTGCTTGCTGTTCGCGCAGAGCCACGTCGAGCAGGGCGGTCAGCTCGGCAAAACGTTGTAAACCCAGACGGCGGCGAATAGCAAACAGGCCGTGGTGCAGATACTCGCTATACTCCTGCCAGCCCTGACTCTCGCCATAAGCATGGGTAAAATCGTGGTGCATCCGCACGAAATACTCTTCGCGCAGTCGCTCCAGACGACGCTCAAAAGGATCGTCCACCACTGCAATAGATGCCTGGGTCATGCGTTCACGCAGGCACTCAGGAAGATGATTAGCCCCGATCATGCGGCCTTCATCTTCCAGTACCCACAGACGCAGATCCTGACGGCTGTCGGTTCTGAGCATTTCGACCGCCAGCAGGTTTTCAAAACTCGCCTGACTCAACTGCGGTTCAACGGTGCGACCAAACGAGGAACCGCGATGGTGCGCCAGACCTTCGAGATCCACGCCGTTCGGCTGCTGTTGCACCAGTTGCGTTTTACCGTTCCCGGTACAGCCGCCAATTAAGACGATCGGCTTTTGCACTAATTCTTCAGTCAGTTGAATCGCCGCCTGACGCAGGGCTTTGTAGCCGCCGTGTATCAGCGGGTAGTCAATCCCGGACTCGTGCAGCCACTGCTGCACAATGTGCGAACGCTGACCGCCGCGCGCGCAGCATAAATAACCCGCAGGATTTTGACGACAGGCATCCAGCCAGGCCTTCATACGTTGTTGGCGAGTCTCGCCGCAGACCAGTTGATGGCCGAGCTTGAGAGCTGCCTCGGGTCCCTGACGTTTATAACAGGTACCCACGGCGGCACGTTCGTCATCGTTCATCAGGGGAAGGTTGATTGCGCCCGGCATTGCGCCTTGCAGAAATTCGACGGGGGCGCGTACATCGATTATAGGCGTACCAGCGAGCAAAATTGCGCGATAGTCCGTTCCATCGTTCATGTGTGATCCTGAAAATACAAAAACAGCAATGGAGGGGATTTTACGCGCCAGAGGAGGGGCCGGGGAAGGATAAAATCAAATCCCCGGCATTAATGGCTTATTTCAGCGTTGACTGCGCCCAGATAATACCGCTGGCATATTCCGGCGGCAGCAGGGGGATAAGCGCTTCCAGCGTCGCGCTAAGACGCGCGGTATCGCTGTCGCTCAGGTTCAGGTGTCCCACCTTACGCCCTTCACGCACCTCTTTGTCATACCAGTGCAGATGCACCAGCGGCAGCTTCAGCCAGTCATAGTTCAGGTCGCTACCAATCAGATTTACCATCACCGAAGGAGTGTTCACTATCGGCGTGGGTAACGGCAGGTTGGTAATGGCGCGCAGGTGCAGCTCAAACTGGCTGATGCTGGCACCGTTTTGCGTCCAGTGCCCGCTGTTGTGCACGCGTGGAGCCAGTTCGTTAATCAGCAGACCTTCCGGGGTGATGAAACATTCCATCGCCATCACGCCGACATAGCCCAGCTCCTGCATGATGGCAGAGAGCATCGCTTCGGCCTGTTTCTGCTGTTTGGCGTTAGCCTGTGGGAAGACCACGCTGGTGCGCAGAATGCCGTCCTGGTGCAGGTTATGGGTCAGCGGATAGAAGACGGTGCTACCGTCGTGCGCACGAGCGCCAACCAGTGAGACTTCACCAGAGAAGTTGATTCCCCGCTCAACGATGCACTCGCCGTAGCAGTCGTCCGGCAGTTGTTCGGTTTCATTTGCGCGCAAACGCCACTGCCCACGACCGTCGTAACCGCCGACGCGACGTTTCACGATCGCCAACTCACCGAGTTTGTCGAATACTGCAGGCCATTCGCTTTTATCCGCCAGCAGTTGCCACGGCGCAGTTGCCAGGCCGAGCTTGTCAAAAAGCTGCTTTTGCGTCAGACGGTCGGCAATAATCGGGAAAACGTCGCGGTTGACAAACGCCGGGTGGCGCGCGAGCTCGCGGGTGAGTGCCGTTTCCGGCCAGCGCTCAATCTCAGCGGTGATCACGCTTTGCTGAAAAGGGACCGCTGCTGGTTCGGCATCCAGCCCGACGGGCCAGACCGCAATGCCCAGCGGTTCACCGGCCTGGCGCAGCATGCGCCCTAGCTGACCGTTACCGAGTACGCAGACCTGCTTCATGCCGCACCTCGCGGGTCCGGATTCTCCAGCACCTCGTCGGTTTGCGCTTTGCGCCAGTCGTTCAGACGCTGGTGTAATACTTTGTCGTGTGTTGCCAGAATTTGTGCTGCCAGCAGGGCCGCATTTGCCGCGCCCGCTTTGCCGATAGCCAGCGTTCCGACCGGAATACCGCGCGGCATCTGTACGATGGAGTAAAGGCTATCTACGCCGCTCAGCGCCGCGCTTTGCACCGGGACGCCTAAAACAGGCACCAGCGTTTTCGCCGCAATCATGCCTGGCAGATGTGCAGCGCCACCCGCACCGGCAATGATCACCTGATAGCCGTTCTCTTCTGCGCTTTCGGCGAAGCTAAACAGCTTGTCAGGGGTGCGGTGGGCGGAGACGACTTCAACATGATGCGGCACGTTCAGAATTTCGAAGATTTCGGCGGCGAACTGCATGGTAGCCCAGTCGCTTTTGGACCCCATCACGATGGCGACACGCGCCGGGTTATTGCGGGAAGACATGCGTCTGAAAACTCCTGTGATGCACTACACTCGACTTTTGAGGCCACAGAGAATAGCATAATTCGCCGTCAAGGAAAACGATTGCGCGCTTTACACTTCACCCTTCAGGTAGCCTCTGTAGCTGGCTGCATCTCAACGAGTTTTGTGTAAAGAGGAACTGGATATCTGCGGAATTAAAACGGAAATGCGATCAGTTCAACGTCATCTGGCGTGACTTTGATCATCGACCCTTCGGTGTGCCATGCGCCTAATACCACGCGGAAAGCGGGTTGCTCATTGGCCGTAAGCTCGTGGACTGCCGGGCGGTGGGTGTGGCCGTGAATTAACCACTGGACCTGATGCTTTTCCATCTCGGTGATGACGGCCTGCGGATTCACATCCATGATCGCCAGTGACTTGCTGCTGTTGGCCGCTTTGCTATTGGCGCGCATTTTCGCGGCGATACGTTGGCGAACGAACAGAGGTAAGGAGAGGAACAGCTTCTGTAGCCAGGGTTGATGTACTTTGGCGCGAAACGCCTGATAGCCTGCATCGTCGGTGCACAAAGTGTCGCCATGCATGATCAATACCTTGCGGCCATACAGGTTGAGTACTTTTTTCTCAGGCAGCAAGCTCATGCCGCTTTCACGGGCAAAACGTTTGCCGAGCAGAAAATCTCGGTTGCCGTGAATAAAAAAGCAGGGAACGCCGGAATCAACCAGTGATTTTATCGCCGCGGCTATTTCATGATGCAGTGGGGTTGGGTCGTCGTCGCCAATCCAGGCTTCAAACAGGTCGCCGAGAATGTACAGTGCATCAGCTTTTCGTGCATCACCGGCTAAAAAACGCAGAAAACCGGCGGTGATCGCCGGTTCTTCTGTGCAGAGGTGAAGATCTGCAATAAACAGTGTCGTCACGATTACTCGCTGACGGTCACGTTTTCGATGATGACGTCTTCTTTTGGCACATCCTGGTGCATACCGCTGCGACCAGTGGAAACGCCTTTGATTTTATCAACCACGTCCATGCCTTCAACAACTTCAGCAAACACGCAATAACCCCAACCCTGCATGCTTTCGCCGGAGAAGTTCAGGAAGTCGTTGTCTGCAACGTTGATGAAGAACTGTGCGGTTGCGGAGTGCGGAGCCTGAGTACGCGCCATCGCCAGCGTACCACGGGTGTTTTTCAGACCGTTGTTCGCTTCGTTTTTGATCGCTTCTTTCGTGGCTTTTTGCTTCATGCCCGGTTCGAAACCGCCGCCCTGGATCATGAAACCGTTAATAACACGGTGGAAAATGGTGTTGTTGTAAAAACCTTCGCGGCAGTAGTCCAGGAAGTTTTTAACTGTTTCAGGCGCTTTATCATCAAACGTTTTGATTACGATATCGCCGTGATTAGTGTGGAAAGTAACCATTTTTGCATCCTGTTCCGATAGATTGGTGCTTCGACCCCGTGAAGGGTCAGAGTTAGGGGTGTGTTATAGCATAACCGCAAGCTGCGATCACCTCGCAAAGTGTGCTGCTTCCGGTCTAAATTATGGGTATTATACAGACTTTACTATCCACACACGTCTACACGGAATCTTCGATGTTAAAAATCTTTAATACACTGACGCGCCAAAAAGAGGAATTCAAACCTATTCATGCCGGGGAAGTCGGCATGTACGTGTGTGGTATTACCGTTTACGATCTCTGTCATATTGGCCACGGACGTACCTTCGTTTCTTTCGACGTTGTCGCGCGCTATCTGCGCTTCCTCGGCTATAAGCTGAAATATGTGCGCAACATTACCGATATTGATGACAAAATCATCAAGCGCGCGAATGAAAACGGTGAGAGCTTTGTGGCGTTGGTCGACAGAATGATCGCGGAAATGCATAGCGATTTCGACGCGCTGAATATTCTGCGCCCGGATCTGGAGCCGCGCGCTACGCACCATATCGCTGAGATTATTGAAATCACTGAACAGCTGATTGCCAAAGGTCACGCTTATGTCGCTGATAACGGCGACGTGATGTTCGACGTGCCGACTGACCCGAACTATGGTCAGCTGTCACGCCAGGATCTGGATCAGCTGCAGGCGGGCGCACGCGTTGATGTGGTTGATGTGAAGCGCAACCCGATGGACTTCGTGCTGTGGAAAATGTCCAAAGAAGGCGAGCCGAGCTGGCCGTCTCCGTGGGGAGCGGGTCGTCCTGGCTGGCACATCGAATGTTCGGCGATGAACTGCAAACAGTTGGGCAACCATTTTGATATTCATGGCGGTGGTTCGGATCTGATGTTCCCGCACCATGAAAACGAAATCGCTCAGTCCACCTGTGCGCATGACGGTGAATACGTTAATTACTGGATGCACTCCGGGATGGTGATGGTTGACCGGGAGAAAATGTCCAAATCGTTGGGCAACTTCTTTACCGTGCGTGACGTGCTGAAATACTACGACGCCGAAACCATTCGCTATTTCCTGATGTCTGGTCATTACCGTAGCCAGTTAAACTACAGCGAAGAGAACCTGAAGCAGGCGCGTTCTGCGCTGGAGCGTCTGTATACCGCGCTGCGCGGCACCGATAAGTCCGTTGCTCCAGCCGGTGGCGAAGCCTTTGAAGCACGCTTCATTGAAGCGATGGACGATGACTTCAATACGCCGGAAGCCTACTCCGTGTTGTTTGATATGGCGCGTGAGGTTAACCGCCTGAAGGGTGAAGATATGGCGGCGGCTAACGGTATGGCTTCGCATCTGCGTAAGCTTTCCAGCGTGCTGGGCCTGCTGGAACAGGAGCCCGAAGCATTCCTGCAAAGCGGTGCGCAGGCGGATGACGGTGAAGTTGCTGAAATTGAAGCGTTAATCCAGCAGCGTCTGGATGCCCGTAAAGCCAAAGACTGGGCGGCAGCTGACGCCGCGCGTGACCGTCTCAATGAGATGGGTATCGTGCTGGAAGATGGCCCGCAGGGCACTACCTGGCGCCGTAAGTAATGATATTGATTGCCGGATGGCGGCTCGCGCCCTGTCCGGCAATCAATGTACGAATGTCGGTCGGATAAGACGCTTGTTGTATCCGGCAAATTAATATTTCCGATACCACCACAGCACACCCATCATCATAACTCCCGGTAGCCATACCCATATCAACTCCGAAATTATCACCTGGTGCCCGTATGGTGTGGCGTAGCGAGATAGCGCAAACGGGGCGACTTTAATCACCTGCCACGGTGCAAAGAAGCGTTCATCCGACCACGGCCACAGCCAGCCGACGCCTTTGCCGCCAGTGGTGACCGAATCCAACAGGCTGTGCGACAGTAGTGAAACCGTCAGGAATAGCCAGCAGCGAATTAAGCCTGCCTTGAACCATCGTCGACCCATCCATACGCAGAGCAGCGGCACCACGAAGGCGAACAGCAGCGAATGGGTAAAACCGCGGTGACCAAACACGTTGCCGTAGGCGACGCCAAGCTTAAACGACAGTACGTCGGCATCCGGCAGCATAGCCAGAATGACGCCAGTAAACAGTAATTGCGGGGGAATGACTTTACGCCCGAGACCTAATCCTAAACAGAGAGGAACGGCAGCGTGGGTAACGATTGTTGGCATGATGATCGCTTCATGTGGAAAAACAACATGCTAACAGTTCACTGTGAAGTGGTGATGAAGTCATTATCTGAAAAGGAGAGAGGAAGTGGCCGGACAGGGGTTAACCTCATCCGGCACCTGGGATCACGCCACGACGTTAATGCTGTGGCCTTCAAAGCTGACGGTCTGTCCGGCAACGATTTTGCAGCGTTTACGCGTTTCTACAGCACCATCGACCTTCACTAACCCTTCGCCAATAGCAATTTTTGCCTGGGCGCCGCTTTCGCTCCAGCCTTCCAGCTTCAGTAAATCGCAGAGTTCAACGTGTGGGTGTTTACCCAGTGAAAATGTGGCCATCTTAAACGTCCTTTACATCATGATATTCAACACACGCCTGCAGCGTGTTTTCGATAAGTGTGGCGACCGTCATTGGGCCTACGCCGCCGGGTACCGGCGTGATGTATGACGCGCGTGCGGCAGCATCTTCAAAGACCACATCGCCAACAACCTTACCATTCTCCAGACGGTTGATGCCGACATCAATCACAATCGCACCTTCTTTGATCCACTCGCCGGGAATAAAGCCAGGTTTGCCGACGGCAACAATCAGCAGGTCTGCATGCTCTACATGGCGACGCAGATCTTTGGTGAACCGGTGGGTGACGGTGGTGGTGCAGCCAGCCAGCAGCAGCTCCATGCTCATCGGGCGGCCAACAATATTCGACGCGCCAATAACGACCGCATTCAGACCGTAGGTGTCGATATTGTAACGCTCAAGCAGAGTCACAATACCGCGCGGAGTACACGGGCGCAGGCGCGGCGCACGCTGGCACAGGCGACCAACGTTATACGGGTGGAAACCGTCAACGTCTTTATCCGGCGCAATACGCTCGAGAACTTTAACGTTGTCGATACCCGCAGGTAACGGCAGCTGAACCAGAATACCGTCGATGGTGGTATCTGCATTGAGCGTATCGATCAGCTCGAGCAGCTCCGCCTCGCTGGTGGTTTCAGGCAGGTCATAGGAGCGGGAGACAAACCCCACCTCGTCACAGGCTTTGCGTTTACTCGCGACATAAATCTGCGAAGCCGGGTTGCTACCTACCAGCACAACAGCCAGGCCTGGGGCGCGTAATCCAGCCGCTAAACGCGCCTGAACTTTTTGAGCAACCTCAGAGCGCACCTGCTGCGCAATCGTTTTACCGTCAATAATCTTTGCTGCCATCAGAGAGAGGATTCCGTCTGTTACGTTAAATCGAAGGGGATGCCGCTATTTTGTCAGAAGCGGGACGTGCTGTCAGTTTTCGTTTGCATTTTTACGTGCGCCAGGGGGCGTCACGATCTGCGAATGGGGTCAGTACAGAGGCTTAAGCCTTACGGATAATTAATGAGCATGCTAATTAAAATTAACGTGAATGAAACAACTCATCACCCTGGTATATTCAGGGGTAATGCGCCACAAACCAGTCTGTTACGGTTAATTATGAGGGATTTTACCTCATTCCCACCCAGATTTTTCCTGGGTCCCATTAAGAATTAGCCAGGGTCATTAAAAGGATTTGCAGGTATTTTTCATTAATTGAAATGTTTAATTTATCGCTGTGACGAATAGTCATATTCGCGAGGAATAATTAGTGAATCAAATACTCAGGAGAGTTGGGGTAAAAGGTTAGCTAATTCTCATGCGATATATATCTTTACAGGATGCAGAGATAATTAGCCTGACATTTAATGTCGATAATGATTCAAACGGATCCCGCAGGATGCCGGAGCCGGATGTGTGTAATTCAAGGGAAATCCATGAAACGTAAATTAATGACCTCTTCTGTTATTGCCAGCCTGATGTTAGTCGCCGGTGCAGCGGTTGCAGCCGATCCGGTAAGCGTTAGCGGCGGTACTGTGCATTTTGAAGGTGAACTGGTCAATGCAGCCTGTGCAGTCAGTACTCAGTCATCCGATCAGGTTGTGACGTTAGGCCAGTATCGTACTGCCAGTTTTGCCGCAGTGGGTGACACTACAGCACAAATTCCGTTCTCTATCGTGCTGAACGACTGTGACCCGAACGTTGCCGCAACCGCAGCCGTTGCTTTCTCAGGCCAGTCCGATATTACCAATAACAACCTGCTGGCCGTCACTTCTGCAGACAACGGTACCACTGCAGGCGGTGTTGGGATTGAAATTCTGGACAATACGTCCACCGCGCTGAAGCCGGATGGCGCAACCTTCTCTACCGCTCAGGCGCTGGTAGAAGGGACCAACACCCTGCGTTTCTCTGCGCGTTACAAAGCCACTGCCGCAAGCGCAACGCCGGGTCAGGCAAATGCCGACGCGACGTTCATCATGAAGTACGAATAAGCCGTTTTGATTTGCGCAAGGATGACGTTCGCCTCAATGGATGAGGCAATATCCGGGGATGATGAAGGATGCGGCAGATGATAGGGAAAGGCGTGGCGCTGGCGGGAATGCTGTGCGTAATGCCTGTGCTTTCACATACGGTAATACTGGAAAGTGGCCGTGTCCACTTACGGGGGCAGCTCGTCAACGGCGCCTGTACGGTCGCCACTGACAGTCAGGATATGCGGGTGCAAATGGGGCAGTATCGCACCAATGCTTTCTCTGGGACGGGAAGCTTCGCCTCTACCAGCGTACCGTTTTCACTGCGCTTAACGTCGTGCAGCTCCGATGTTTATGACCATGTTGGGATTGCGTTTGCGGGCGTGACGCCAGCGGAAGATCCGCAGGTTTTTCTTGCCAGCGGCGATGCGTCTGCGGCTTCGGGGATTGGCCTGGCGTTATTTGACGAGCGCCAACGGCAAATTATACCGAATGCCCTGCCGCTTCATTATGTGCCGATTATAACGCAAGAGATGACGTTTCATTTCACTGCCCGCTATCGGGCTGTCTCGGAAAATATAACGCCGGGAACGCTTCGCTCAGACGTGTGGTTTACGTTGGTTTATCCCTGATTTATTTCCCAACGATAATCGCATCAAAGGTATTTTTAGCTATGTTTAATTATCTAAAATCAGGTTTTATCCTTTTACTGGCCTTATTTTCTACTGCCAGTGTTCAGGCTGCCGGAGGCATTGCATTAGGCGCCACTCGCGTTATTTATCCGGCCGATGCCAAACAAACGTCCCTGTCTATTAGCAATAGCGATACCAAAGAACGTTACCTGGTAAATTCATGGATTGAGAATAGCGCAGGCGCTAAAGAAAAATCGTTTGTGGTTACGCCTCCGCTGTTTGTTAGTGAACCCAAAAGCGAAAACACGCTGCGTATCATCTATGCCGGTGAACCGCTGCCCAAAGACCGTGAGTCGCTGTTCTGGATGAACGTCAAAGCCATTCCGTCAGTCAATAAAAACAGCCTTGAGGGCAAAAACGTTCTGCAACTGGCGATTCTTTCACGCATCAAACTTTTCGTTCGTCCGAATAATCTGCCACAAATCCCGGAAGATGCACCAGGAATGCTGACCTTTTCCCGCTCCGGCAACCACCTGAAAATCAACAATCCGTCAGCGTACTACGTCACGTTGGTCAATCTCAATGTGGGGAAAACGAAGGTCGATAACGTGATGGTTGCGCCGAAAAGCGATGCGCAGGTCCTGCTACCCACGGGCGTTCAGGGCAACGTCACGTTCCAGACGGTCAATGATTATGGCGCTGTGACCCCGGCCAAAACGGTTAGTGTGCGTTGAGATAACGATGAATAAGACAACGTATTTTCCTGGCCTGTTACCGGGGGTTACGCCACCGCTGGCGGGGGTGGCGTTGTCCACGCTGGCGGCGCTCTTTCCCTCTCTAAGCTATGGGGAAAGCTATTTTAATCCGGCCTTTTTATCTGCGGATACGGCAACCGTGGCGGATTTATCACGTTTTGAAAAAGGCAATCACCAGCCTGAAGGCGTTTATCGCGTGGATATCTGGCGCAACGATGAGTTTGTTGCCACTCAGGATATTCGTTTTACTACCAGTGCGGCAAAAGCCGGGGAGAAGTCCGGTGGGTTGATGCCGTGCTTTGGACTCGACTGGGTGAAGCGCCTTGGCGTCAATATCGCCGCGTTTCCGGCACTCAGTAAGGATCCGAACGATACCTGTATCAATCTACCTGAGGCGATTCCCGGCAGCGAGATTGCGTTTGATTTTTCTACCCTGCGCTTAAACGTCAGCCTGCCACAGGCGTCAATGTTAAACAGCGCGCGCGGCTATATTCCACCGGAAGAGTGGGATGAAGGGATCCCGGCCGCGCTGGTTAACTACAGCTTTACCGGCAGCCGCGGCAGTGATACTGACAGTTACTTCCTCAGTATGCTCAGTGGTCTGAACTATGGCCCCTGGCGGTTGAGAAACAACGGTGCGTGGAGCTACTCCAAGGGCGACGGATACCACTCACAAAGCTGGAAAAACATCGGTACATGGCTTCAGCGCGCAATTATCCCGCTGAAGGGCGAACTGGTGATGGGCGACAGCAACACTGGCAACGACGTTTTTGACAGCGTCGGGTTTCGCGGTGCGCGGCTCTATTCCTCAGACAGTATGTATCCCGACAGCTTACAGGGCTACGCGCCTACCGTGCGCGGCATTGCGCGTACCGCAGCGAAACTGACCATTCGTCAGAATGGCTATGTGATTTATCAAAGCTATGTTTCACCCGGCGCTTTCTCAATAACCGATCTCAACCCAACGTCATCCAGCGGTGATCTTGAGGTCACGGTGGATGAGAAGGACGGCAGCCAGCAACGCTATACGGTGCCGTACTCCACCGTTCCCTTATTACAACGAGAAGGGCGTTTTAAGTATGACGTTGTCGCCGGGGATTTTCGCAGCGGCAATAGCCAGCAATCTTCACCGTTCTTTTTCCAGGGAACATTAATTGCCGGGTTACCAGAGGGCTATACCGCATACGGTGGTACGCAGTTGGCCTCACGTTACACCGCGGTGGTTTTAGGCACCGGTCGAAACCTGGGGGACTGGGGGGCAGTTTCTGTCGATCTCACCCATGCGCGCAGCCAACTGGCGGATGACAGTACGCACCAGGGGCAGTCTTTGCGTTTCTTGTATGCGAAATCGCTGAACAATTTTGGCACTAACTTCCAGTTGTTGGGGTATCGCTACTCAACGCGTGGCTTCTATACCCTCGACGATGTGGCGTATCGCAGTATGGAAGGCTATGAGTACGAATACGACAGTGAGGGCAATCGCCACGACGTGCCCAATGTGACGAGTTACCACAACCTGAGCTACAGCAAAAAGGGCCGTTTCCAGATCAACATTTCGCAGAATCTGGGGGATTACGGATCGCTGTATATCTCGGGTAGTCAGCAGACGTACTGGAATACTTCAGACACCAATACCTGGTATCAACTGGGCTATGCCAGCGGCTGGCAGGGGATTAGCTATTCACTCTCCTGGTCGTGGAATGAATCGGTTGGCATCTCCGACACCGACCGTATTCTGGCGTTCAATATGTCTGTACCGTTCAGCCTGCTGAGCGGACGGCGTTACTCGCGTGATAACGCCCTCGATCGCACCTACGCCACCTTTAATGCCAACCGTAATAGCAACGGACAGAACAGTTGGCAGAGCGGGATCGGCGGTACGTTGCTGGATGGGCGCAACCTGAGCTACAGCGTGAATCAGGGGCACAGCAGCACCAATGGCTATAGCGGAAACGCCAGCGCCAACTGGCAGGCGGCCTACGGTACGCTGGGCGTGGGTTACAACTACGACCGTGACCAGCATGAATACAACTGGCAGCTCTCCGGCGGCGTAGTGGGGCATGCGGACGGCATTACGCTCAGTCAGCCTCTGGGCGATACCAACGTGCTGATTAAAGCGCCGGGCGCGCAGGGTGTACGGATAGAGAACCAGACCGGCGTTCAAACCGACTGGCGCGGATACGCTGTGATGCCGTATGCCACCGTCTATCGCTATAACCGCGTCGCGTTAGACACCAATTCCATGAACAACAATACCGATGTGGAGAATAACGTCAGTAGCGTAGTGCCAACGCAAGGGGCGCTGGTGCGGGCGGCGTTTGATACACGAATCGGTGTGCGGGCGCTGATTACCGCCAAACATGCCGGTAAACCAGTGCCGTTTGGCTCCGTCGTGCGTGAAAACACCAGCGGCGTGACCAGCATGGTGGGTGAAGACGGGCAAATCTACCTGAGCGGCCTGCCGCTAAAAGGCGAGTTGTTGATCCAATGGGGGGAAGGCGCAAACGCGCGCTGCGTGGCGCGCTATGCCTTGCCAGAGGAGAGCCTGAAACAAGCGGTAACGCTCACGAACGTGACGTGCGAATCTCCGTCAGCACGACAGGAATAATACGATGAAACGACAAACGGGTTTGTTACTGGGAAGCGCTTTACTGCTGATGGCCCATTCGTCCTGGGCGACGGTCTGCCAAAACTCGAATGGCACGCCAACGGATGTTTTTTACGATCTGTCGAATGTCTTCAACAGTAGTAACAACCAGCCGGGACAGGTGGTGACGTTACCGGAAAAATCTGGCTGGGTTGGCGTGAATGCCACCTGTCCGGCCGGGACAACGGTAAATTACACCTATCGAAGCTATGTCACTGAACTTCCGGTTCAAAGTACCGAAGGCGGCTTCCAGTATCTGAAGCTCAATGACTACCTGCTGGGGGCCATGAGCATAACCGATAGTTATGCCGGGTTATTTTATCCCCCGCGTAATTACATTCGCATGGGGACTCACCCAAACGTACCTAAGCAGCAGCCTTTTGGCGTGATGGATTCAAAGCTGGTGTTTAAGCTCAAAGTAATCCGCCCGTTTATTAACATGGTGCCGATTCCGCGGCAGACGATGTTCAGCGTCTATGTCACGACCAGTACCGGAGATGCGCTAAGCGTGCCGGTTTATACCATCAGCTACAGCGGCAAGGTGGAGGTTCCACAAAACTGCGAAGTAAACGCCGGGCAGATTGTCGAGTTTGATTTTGGTGATATTGGCGCATCGCTGTTTAGCAAGGCAGGAGCGGGAAACCGGCCTGAAGGCATCAATCCGCAGACCAAAACGGTAGCGATAAAATGCACCAACGTCGCTGCACAGGCCTACTTAACCATGCGTGTAGAGGCCGAGAAAGCCACCGGGCAAATGATGGTATCTGACAATCCCGATTTAGGTTTTATTGTCGCCGACAGCAGCGGTAAACCGCTGACGCCCAATAATCTGTCCAGCACTATCCCGTTTCAACTGGATGATAACGCCGCGGCACGCGTGGGGATCCGAACATGGCCGGTTAGCGTGACGGGCAATAAACCTACCGAAGGACCTTTTACAGCCCGTGGCTATCTGCGAGTGGATTATGACTAACAAGCAAACGCCAGCCGCAGGGAAACGCCTGGCAATGGTGTGCCTGCTGACATTCAGCTCGTTGTGCCATGCCGCTTCGTCGCTGGGGGAAATCAATATTGAACTGCGCGGAAACGTGGTGGACTTTACCTGCGCGGTAATTGCCGGCGACAGCAATAAGTCCGTGGAGCTAGGCACCTGGCCGACCAAGCAGCTTCAGACCAGCGGAGATACTACTCAACCGGTCGCGTTTACGCTGAAGCTAGAAGGCTGCCCGCCGGGTTCCGCTTCGATAACGTTTTCCGGAACTCCGGCCCCGGGCACGACGTTGCTGGCGCTTGATGACGCGGTGATGGCGCAAAAGGTGGCGATCGAACTGCACGACAGCGACCGTACGCGATTGCCGCTCGAGCAGGCCAGTCAGACGGTGGGGATTGATGAGAACGGCAATGCCACGCTGACCTTTTTCGCAAACTATATCGCGTTAGCTGCTGGGGTTCAGCCTGGCATTGCCAGGGCTGATGCCACGTTCATGATTAACTATAACTAATCAATGCGCTAACAAAACACTCCCGAACGAAATCTCGCCGGGAGTGTTATTACATTAATTCATGCATTTTTGCGTAATCGATCAGCTCAACGATGGTGTGCAACCCGAGCTTGGAGTAGATATTAGCCTTGTGAGCGCTAATCGTTTTATTGCTGAGTAACAACTGCTCAGCAATTTCCTTATTGGATAGCCCGTTTGCCAGATAACGCAAAACGGTAACTTCACGGTTAGAGAGCGGCATGTCATGTAAGACGCCTTTTTGTGCATTTATATTGTTAATGAAATTAAGGGTATCCGAAGGAAAAAAGGAATATCCCGATAAAATCATTTTTACCGCATTGTAGATATCATTGAGATCCTTTCGTTTACTGACAAACCCATTTGCACCGGCCCGGATAGCACGCCCGGCATAAAACGACTCGGATTTTGAGGACAGAAACAGTACCCGAGTTTTCTCCTGCAATGACTTTATTCTTTTGAGTAATGTAAACCCATCAGAACCAGGCAGTTCAATATCCAGGATGACAAGATCGACAGGGTACGTGCGCAGGTGTTCTATTGCCGTACGGCTGTCATCGGTTTTCAACACTACCTGAATATTACTGTTTTTCTCGAGTAGTACTTCTATCGACATTCTGACAATAGGGTGTTCGTCCATAATGATAACGGATGCTGGTTTCATTGTTGTATGCCTCAAACTGTTTGCGTATCTTGCGAATTTGATAAAACATCAGGCGTTATAATATTGTCAAATAGCCAAGAATTGTTCTGAGGGAGAGCCGAATAAATATTATTTCATCCTTGTTTATTCGGTTGTTCTTCTGCAGAACAATGAATTTGTGGAAAATCCATTTCACACCGGGAAAACTAACAATTAATCAGGAAACTGTGGGGATTATACCTGCTCTGCTCATTCGGAAAAGACTTACAACATCCTGGTTGTTAATGTCAGTTAGGATATTCTGAAAGATCCAGATGTGTTAATGACTATTGGTATTATTTATCTGTGGTTCGAATTATGGCAGATTGAAAATTTTTTTTAAACAGTAAAAACGACACAATAAACCAATTGTTTAAGTTTTGTTAAGATTGCAATAGGACTATTTTTTATTGAAATGCACAGGATCAGTAAGGTTAAGTGTGAGAATGGCTCCAGGTATAATACCAGGAATAGTTGTAAATATTAAATATTTGTAAAAATTAGATCTTTTTTCTTATTCAAGAATAAGTAATTTCCTAAAAAATCTTATAGCACAATGAGTTATGGTGTTAAATTAAATGGGGAGAGGTAACGTTGAGGCGGTGTATCAGATGCAAAAAACGCTGCCTGCTGGGTAATCCAAGGCGCGTAATCAACTGGTTCAGGCGATAGATGATGCGGTGGTAGGGTTGTTCCTGTAACAATGCAATCTTTTTTAAGGAGTTACCCTGCAATAGTAAGGTAATCAGCTCCCAGTCGAGCTGATTTATACGCCTGGAATGAATATAGTTAAGAACCGGAGATAATAAGGCATGGCGCATCTCGGGGAGGCGCAAATTGCGTGGCAAGATATAAAATGGACCGGACAGTGAAATAAATGTAGTGAGGTCTTCATCGCGACTGGAAAGCAATATGAAGATTTGGATGTCATTATGCTTCTTAATTAGCTGGCGCAGGCTTTCAAGTATATCGAAATAAGGGATTGTTAAGCTTTCAATGTCAATCACTAACTGGCTAATTACCGGCTCTTGCATGCTGAGCAAAGTCGATTCAACGCTCTGGAAGATCGCCGTGCGAGTACCTGAGAATAAATGTCGACTCAGCGCATAGGCCAGATAGTAGTCTGTCGTAATTATCGCCTGAGATATAGTGCCGTCTGGTAAGGTGTATTCGAGTTTTTGCGCCAGATACTCGATCCGGTCAAATACTTGTGAGGTACAGTGGGGAAATTGCCAGCTACAGTTAGCGTTTCGTATACGGCGATAGCGGTCCCGGCGTTTTGCACTGTGCATCCTTTTCCATTCCATTTCTGTTGCGGCAGGTCTGGATAAATTGCTGACTACAGGCATCCCTGAACCAAACTTTTGTCAGCGCAAAGGTGAGTTGACTTGTGCCGTTGGGTTTCAGTGCTTCAACAATCATCAGACTGGCAATTGCGTACTCCATCAGAATAATCTGCCGGAAGTTTTCTGATGTCTTACTCAATGCCCAAAAGATCGTTTTATCCAGTTCAACCTCTCTCTGAGATTAGATAAAATATTACCGGGTGTGTCTTTCTGTTACCCCGGAAATAGTATGGCCGGATTATTCTCGCAGCCTGAAGCCAGGTACAGTAGGAGCCGATGCTTAATCCATGATGAGATATTTCTCAATAAAAATTAGGCAGAGATACCCCGTCTAATTTTGCAGAAAGTTCAGATGTGCGCGGATGTATCTTAAGAATTGCTGATCGTTTTTCACATGCAGCTTTTTCATAATGCTGCGGCGGGTCGCTTTGGCCTGGATATCACTGACTGAGAGCAGATGAGCCGTTTCGGCTAACGTATACCCGCTGGCGAGAAACATTAAGAACTGGCGTTCTTCGATAGAAAAGTTGCGGGTGGTGCAGTAATGGCAGATAGTCGCGGGCACGCTAGTGCGCAGTGCGCGTTTTTGCAGGATGAGGACCAGTTTTTTGGTTATCTCGTCTACGTCATCTTCCCGATAAATCAGTGGCAACATGTACAGGCAGGGGCGGAACATCAGCTTATCTTTGTCGTTTTTGCTACAGATGACCACCCGGTGTTGGCGCCTGGTGTGGACAGGAACCATGTAACAATCGGCGCTGAGCCAATCTTCATCCAGTGAGATAAACGCGATTTCAGCGCGATCGATATCTTCGACAGGTAAAAAGCTAATCTCCTGATGCCACTGATTTGCCAGATGGGAGATGATGATTTTCAGTCCATGTTCGAAGTGACTGTTTTCTTCCTTGATGGCGATACTTAACATTAAAGAGTTCCTGACCACTGGAGAGGGGATAAAAGAATGTTAAGCAAAATCATAAATATTCTAAATACATGTATCCCTAAATCTGACGTTTTGCGGGCTGAGTTGTTACCAGGTGATTTCCTGGATACCTTTGAACGAGCAGAAAAAATCAACATTCGTACACTTCGCCAGCAACCGAAACAAAAGGCATTGACTCAGCAAGCGCTGACCGTATAATTCACGCGTTTCATCTGCATGAAGTAATCACTTCGCAATGCGCCCTTAGCTCAGTTGGATAGAGCAACGGCCTTCTAAGCCGTAGGTCGTAGGTTCGAATCCTACAGGGCGTACCATTTCAACGTCACTTCTGATGTTCAGCTTCGGCTAATCGCGACAAATTTTCTTTTGCCAACCACATTTCCACTTCTGTAAGACTTAGTTGTACTTCCTCTCTGAGTGAAAAATCAGCTAGCGGCTGCTGTTCAAGCGCTGCGCACATCCTGCTAGCGGAACGCATCCCCATGCTGGCGCAGCTGCTTTTTAGCTGATGTGCCAGACGTTTTATCTTCTCGTACTCACATGCTGCGCGCGCTGCGTCAATCTCATCTAATACAGGAAGGGTGTGTTGCTTAAAGAGCGCTAACCATTCGTGCACCTTTTGCCATCCCATTAGCTGGATATCCCCGGCTAATTGCTGGGTATCTAACCGTTGGTTGTCATTTTCTAATGCAGCCGGGAGAGGGGCGTTACCGTGCAGATAATGGGTAATGAGCCGACTGAGTTCATCCCGGGGAACCGGTTTTTGAATAACGCCGAGAAACAGGGTGCTGGTTCTTTGGCTTAGCGTTTCGTCGATGACGTGTGCGCTAAAGCCTATTAGCTTTAACGTCGGAAACTCGCGGGTTAACTGTTGCGCCAGCGTGATGCCGTCGATATCCGGAAGATCAAAATCAACCAGCGCGGCATTATACTGGGCGTATTGCTGCAGTATGGTGAGCGCCGCAGCCGCACTGTCGGCAGCGGTGACCTGGGCGCCATTGAGGGTGAGCATTTCTGTACTGATGCGCTGCGTGAGGGGGTTATCCTCGATTAGCAGCAAGCGTAAACCCTGTAACGATATGGCACGTGGAACGGATTTAGCTACCGGCATCGCGCCAGCCCGTAATGACAGACGCAGACGAAAGCAGCTTCCGACTCCCGGCGTACTGGTGACGCTCAGTTCTCCCTGCATCGCCTGCGCAAGGCTGGCACTGATAGTGAGTCCAAGCCCGGTCCCCCCACGTTTACCGCTAACCTGAACAAACGGCTGAAAAATATCGCGCTGATGGACAGGGTCAATCCCGCATCCCGTGTCCTCAACCTCAATATACCAGTCCTGATCTTTACATCGGCTACGCAGGGTGATGTGTCCGCGATCGGTAAAGCGCAGCGCGTTGTTTAATAGGTTAGTTATGATTTGCCGAATGCGGCGCGGATCGCCGCGTAGGGAGTCGGGGACATCGTCGGCAAAATCCGTAACTAGCACGACCGGGCGACCCACAACGCGACCGTGCATGAGCTGAAGCGTACTTTCCAGCAAGGGTCTGGGCTCAAAAGGTTCATCGCCGATCGCCACATTTTTTCCGCCCGCTTCGATGGCGGAATAGTCCAGGATATCGTTGAGGATGGTCAGCAGAGACTCGCCAGAGTCGGTGATTGCGCGCAGATTCTCCTGATGCTGCGCCAGAGCGGGATTGTCTGAGAGCAACTGCGCAGTGCCGAGGATCCCATACAGCGGGGTGCGTATTTCATGGCTCATGGCGGCCAGAAACGCCGATTTTGCCTGGTTGGCTTTTTCGGCTTCTGCCCGCGCCTGACGGTGTTCAGACACCATAGAACGCAGCTCGGCGGTGCGAGCTTTTACCTGAGCGGCCAGATGTTCGCGATGGCTATTAAGGGCGTGAACGCTGCCGCGAAAGGCGTCCATTAACCGCCCGATGGTATCCAGTTCGCGAACGCCCGCGGTTTCCGGAAATGGGGAGTCAATATCACCTTCAAGCAGACGCTGTAATGCCTGGGTTTGCTGCGCCAACGGACGCGTCACTGAGCGGTAAACTACGCGCCAAAGAATGAGAATTAACAAGCACAATGACACCGCACCTAACAGCAGCAGCTGTAGATTCAATTGGTCAACGCAACAGTTATGTGAAAACATGGGGTTGCGGAGGTTTTTTGAATGAGACGAACATTTACAGCAGAGGAAAAAGCCTCTGTTTTTGAACTATGGAAGAACGGAACAGGCTTCAGTGAAATAGCGAATATCCTGGGTTCAAAACCCGGAACGATCTTCACTATGTTAAGGGATACTGGCGGCATAAAACCCCATGAGCGTAAGCGGGCTGTAGCTCACCTGACACTGTCTGAGCGCGAGGAGATACGAGCTGGTTTGTCAGCCAAAATGAGCATTCGTGCGATAGCTACTGCGCTGAATCGCAGTCCTTCGACGATCTCACGTGAAGTTCAGCGTAATCGGGGCAGACGCTATTACAAAGCTGTTGATGCTAATAACCGAGCCAACAGAATGGCGAAAAGGCCAAAACCGTGCTTACTGGATCAAAATTTACCATTGCGAAAGCTTGTTCTGGAAAAGCTGGAGATGAAATGGTCTCCAGAGCAAATATCAGGATGGTTAAGGCGAACAAAACCACGTCAAAAAACGCTGCGAATATCACCTGAGACAATTTATAAAACGCTGTACTTTCGTAGCCGTGAAGCGCTACACCACCTGAATATACAGCATCTGCGACGGTCGCATAGCCTTCGCCATGGCAGGCGTCATACCCGCAAAGGCGAAAGAGGTACGATTAACATAGTGAACGGAACACCAATTCACGAACGTTCCCGAAATATCGATAACAGACGCTCTCTGGGGCATTGGGAGGGCGATTTAGTCTCAGGTACAAAAAACTCTCATATAGCCACACTTGTAGACCGAAAATCACGTTATACGATCATCCTTAGACTCAGGGGCAAAGATTCTGTCTCAGTAAATCAGGCTCTTACCGACAAATTCCTGAGTTTACCGTCAGAACTCAGAAAATCACTGACATGGGACAGAGGAATGGAACTGGCCAGACATCTAGAATTTACTGTCAGCACCGGCGTTAAAGTTTACTTCTGCGATCCTCAGAGTCCTTGGCAGCGGGGAACAAATGAGAACACAAATGGGCTAATTCGGCAGTACTTTCCTAAAAAGACATGTCTTGCCCAATATACTCAACATGAACTAGATCTGGTTGCTGCTCAGCTAAACAACAGACCGAGAAAGACACTGAAGTTCAAAACACCGAAAGAGATAATTGAAAGGGGTGTTGCATTGACAGATTGAATCTACAGCAGCGTTTGCCCGCGCTGGCTGGCCTGTTTGAGATGCGCCAGCCCGGTCTGATTGCGTTGGCCAATGATTTCTACCAACTGACTCACTTCGCTACTGAAACGGGTAAATTGCTCGATATTGTTCTGCGATAAGATCTGTAAGCGGGTGGTGATGTCATTATCCTGACGATACAGGGCCAGCAGATCGACATAACGGCTTATCGAATTTACAGCGCCGGCAACCTGAGTGCGTACCACCGGATCTTCAATGCGTATTTGTCGGCGGTGAAGCACTCTGACGGCGGCATTAAGCTGGGTTTCCAGCGCTGCAAGGTTATTCTGCGCCTGGTTATTCCCCAGATTCATCACCATTTGCTGCACGCGTAGCGCGCTCAGGCGCAGTTCATTCATCTGGTTATAATATTCCAGATCGATATCGATAAGCCTGTCGAGAGCGTGTTCTGCCGCCTGCCCCTGATGGCTCTCAATCAAATCATAAATGCTTGCCTGCGTAGCGCCCGCCGAGGTGGCGGCATTACTGGCCTGACCGCGCGCCATTTCGGCAACGTCGGCGGTAGCCTCAACAATATGTTGGCTGAGCTGTTGCTGCCGATCGCGCAGTTTCAGACGTTCGCCAACCAACTCCCCCTGATGGCTTAACGACTGGGCGATCTCTTTTTCCTGTTGTTCAATGGCCGACGTGTCAAAGCCCTGCTCGCGCAGGGTTTTCAGTAAAGCGGTTATTTTCAGGCTTTGGGCGGTTAACATACGCCCCTGAGCCAGCCACATATTTTCATTATCTGCGGTGGTCAGATTCTGCGCGGAAAACAGTTCCCAGGCGCTGGCTTCGCTGAGCTGGCGCGCCATGTCCATGGTCGGGATCAGCGCCTGGGTATTGGCCTGCTCAACCTGGCTGACAAAACGCAGGTTATACCAGCCTACCAGCGTACTAATGAGGGTCAGTGCCGCCATCAGCCCGAAGCCTATCCACAGTCGTTTGGTCAGAGATAAATTCACTGTCGGGTCGCCACAGATTAAAAAGGTTGAGTCCAAAAGAGGAAAGCAACTAGGATAAAGCCTTATCAATGTTGAGGCTATCATGCGCGTATTGGTTTTCCTGCTTATCACACTTTTTCCCGGCTTAGGTCACGCGACCGGGTCCGCACTGCTGCGCTGGCCGGATACCCAGCAGGCAGTGCCGGAGCCGCTAACGGACGTTACTGCGAACAAAGTCTGGAAACTGTGTGCGCTGTATCCCAGCCTGAAGGATTCCTACTGGCTTTCCGTGAATTACGGCATGCTGGAGGCGGCGAAAAAATACGGCGTAAGCCTGAAGGTGCTCGAGGCGGGAGGGTATCGCCAGTTCGACACGCAAAAATCACAAATTGCTCAATGCCAGCAATGGGGCGCGGATGCCATTTTGTTGGGCAGCAGCACGACGACTTTTCCGGATTTGCAGGCGCAGGTTGGCACGCTGCCGGTTATCGAGGTGGTGAATGCTATCCATGACGCAACGGTAAAAGCCCGGGTTGGGGTTCCGTGGTTCCAGATGGGTTATCAGCCAGGCCGCTATTTGGTTAAGTGGAGCGCGGGCAAACCGCTAAAGGTCTTATTATTGCCAGGACCTGATGACGCCGGGGGCAGTCGTGAGATGGTGGCCGGATTCCGTCAGGCGATTGCCGGCAGTCAGGTGCGCATCGTGGATGTGGCGTTGGGCGATAATGATATTGAAATACAGCGTAACCTGTTGCAGGAGATGCTTGAGCGTCACCCGGATGCCGACGTGGTGGCCGGTACGGCAATTGCTGCGGAAGCGGCAATGGGGGAGAAGCGCAATCAGGGCGCGCCGTTAACTGTCGTCTCTTTTTATCTGTCGCATCAGGTGTATCGCGGGCTTAAACGCGAAAGAATCATTATGGCTGCCAGCGATCAAATGGTCTGGCAAGGTGAACTGGCGATTCAGCAGGCTATCAGAGTATTACAAGGACAACCGGTGCCGGAAAATATCAGTCCGCCGATCCTGGTGCTCACCCCGAAAAATGCCGACAGCCAGCATGTAAAGTGCTCGTTGTCACCCGGCGGATTCCGTCCTGTTTATCTGTATCAGTACACGTCAGCCGCTAAAAAATAGCCTTCCCCGTGCTGTGTCACCAGTAAATCAGCCCGCAGCTTGTGGCGTAAACGGCGGATCAGTACGTCCACAGTGCGTAAGTCCGGATTGTCTACCCGTCGCGCCGAAAGCATGCGCAGTAAACGTTCGCGACTGAGAATTTCCCCCGGATTGGTGACAAACGCGACCAGCATTTCATACTCGGCGCGGGTGAGTTTGATTGCCTCGTCGCCCAGTTCCAGAGTATGACGGGAGACGTTCAGACAATACCCGGCAAACTGATAGCAGTTGTCTTTGGCCTCCGGTCGCGCCTCGCGGGCAAGGTCGATACGCCAGAGTAAATTTTTCACTCTCACCACCAGTTCACGTAGCTCCAGCGGCTTGGTGACATAATCATCAGCCCCCATTTCCAGGCCAACGATACGGTCAATTTGGTCACTACGACCCGTTACCAGGATGATCCCCACCGTTGAGCGTTCACGCAGGGCGCGGGTCAGCATTAAGCCATTTTCATCCGGGAGATTGATATCTAACAGAATAAGATCGACAGAGTGTTGTGACATGATTTCACGCAGGCCGGCTCCGCTGGCTGTGACCGAGACGTGATAACCTTCCTGTTCAAAATAAGCCTGTAATCGTGCCTGGGTAACGGGTTCATCCTCAACAATGACAATGTGATGCGACATCCTGTTTGTTGTCTCTTTCTGTTCATATCTGTTCACATTGTGCCGTAAGCCATTCATCCTGACCAGTGTTGCCGTTCACATTTGCGAAATAAGATCCTCTGTAACTAAACCATATATTTACAGGGGCTATTATGCGGAAACTATGGAGGGCGCTGCTCAGACCGAGCGCACGTTGGTCAGTGTTGGCGCTGGTCGTCATCGGGATGGTGGTCGGTATCGCGCTGATCGTCTTACCGCACGTTGGCATTAAATTAACCAGTTCAACCGAATTTTGCGTGAGCTGCCACAGCATGCAGCCGGTTTATGAAGAATATAAACAGTCTGCGCATTTTCAGAATGCCTCCGGGGTGCGCGCAGAGTGTCATGATTGCCACATTCCATCCGATATCCCTGGCATGGTGAAACGTAAGCTGGAGGCCAGCAACGATATTTACCAGACCTTTGTTGCCCACTCTATTGATACTCCTGAGAAATTCGAAGCCAAACGTGCCGAGCTGGCGGAGCGCGAATGGGCGCGAATGAAGGAGAACAACTCCGCGACCTGTCGTTCCTGTCATAACTATGATGCGATGGATCACGCGAAACAGCACCCTGAAGCTGCGCGTCAGATGAAGATTGCGGCCAAGGACAATCAATCCTGTATTGACTGCCATAAAGGTATTGCGCATCAGCTTCCCGATATGAGCAGCGGTTTCCGCAAGCAGTTTGACCAGTTACGCGCCAACGCAAACGACGATGGCGATACGCTCTATTCCCTGGACATCAAACCTATTTATGCCGCCAAAGGGGATAAAGAACCTGCGGGCTCACTGCTGCCTGCTTCTGAAGTAAAAGTGTTAAAGCGTGACGGCGACTGGCTGCAAATTGAGATTGTGGGCTGGACCGAGAGTAACGGGCGTCAGCGCGTGCTGGCGCAATTGCCAGGTAAACGCATTTTTGTGGCCTCCATTCGTGGCGACATTCAGCAGCACGTGAAAACTCTGGAGCAAACGACCGTCGCGGAAACGAACACGCAGTGGAGCAAGCTGCAGGCCACCGCCTGGATGCAGAAGGGCGATATGGTTAACGACATTAAGCCAATCTGGGCTTATGCCGACTCGCTCTATAACGGAACCTGTAACCAGTGCCACGGCGCACCGGAGAAAGAACACTTTGACGCCAACGGCTGGATTGGCACGTTGAACGGCATGATTGGATTTACCAGTCTGGATAAACGTGAAGAACGTACCTTACTGAAATATCTGCAGATGAATGCCTCTGACACCACGGACAAGCCGCATGGCGATAAGGGAGAAAGCAATGAAAAATAACGATCTCTTTCAGGCATCTCGCCGTCGTTTTCTACTGCAGTTGGGCGGCTTGACCGTCGCCGGTATGTTAGGACCTTCGCTGCTCACACCGCGCAGCGCCAACGCCGCAGAGGCGCAGGGAACTGGCGTCAAAGAGGGGATCCTGACCGGATCCCACTGGGGGGCAATCCGCGCCACCGTGGTTGATGGGCGTTTTATTGAAGCCAAACCGTTTGAGCGTGATAAGTACCCGTCAAAAATGATCGCTGGACTGCCGGACCACGTGCATGGCGGGGCGCGTATTCGCTATCCAATGGTCCGCGTCGACTGGTTGCGTAAACGCCATCAGAGCGATACCACGCAGCGTGGAGATAACCGCTTTGTGCGCGTTTCGTGGGATGAAGCGCTGGACTTCTTCTATCAGGAGCTGGAGCGAATTCAGAAGACCTATGGCCCGAGCGCGCTGCTGACGGCCAGCGGTTGGCAATCAACCGGCATGTTCCATAACGCCTCGGGGATGCTGGCGCGCGCCATTGCGCTGCACGGCAACAGCGTAAGTACCGGGGGCGACTATTCCACTGGTGCAGCCCAGGTGATTCTGCCGCGCGTGGTCGGGTCAATGGAGGTATATGAACAGCAGACCTCCTGGCCGCTGGTGCTGAAAAACAGCAAAACGATTGTGCTGTGGGGTTCCGACCTGATTAAAAACCAGCAGGCGAACTGGTGGTGCCCGGATCATGATGTTTATGAATACTACGAACAACTGAAAGAAAAAGTGGCGCGCGGCGAGATCTCGGTTATCAGCGTTGATCCGGTCATCACCTCGACGCACGACTACCTGGGCCGCGACAAGGTTAAACACGTCGCCGTGAATCCGCAGGCCGATGTGCCGCTACAGCTGGCGCTGGCGCACACACTTTATACCGAGAAGCTCTACGATAAGCATTTTCTCGATAACTACTGCGTAGGGTTTGAGCAGTTTCTGCCTTATCTGCTGGGGGAAAGTGATGGACAGCCTAAAGATGCCCAGTGGGCGGAAAAAATATGCGGGATTGATGCCGATACGATTCGTGAACTGGCGCGGCAAATGGCGGGCGGAAGAACGCAGATTATTGCCGGCTGGTGCGTCCAGCGTATGCAGCACGGGGAACAGTGGGCGTGGATGATCGTGGTGCTGGCCTCAATGCTTGGACAAATCGGCTTACCCGGCGGTGGCTTCGGCTTTGGCTGGCACTACAACGGCGCGGGCACACCAAGCCGCAAAGGGATTATCCTGAGCGGTTTTTCTGGCTCCACCACCGTACCTCCTGTGCATGACAGCACTGATTATAAGGGGTACAGCAGCACCATCCCGATCGCGCGTTTTATCGATGCGATTCTTGAGCCGGGTAAACAAATTAACTGGAACGGCAAAACCGTCAAGTTGCCGCCGTTGAAGATGTGCGTTTTTGCCGGGACCAACCCTTTCCATCGTCACCAGCAGATCAATCGTATTATTGAGGGCTGGCGTAAGCTGGAAACCGTTATCGCCATCGATAATCAGTGGACCTCGACCTGTCGATTCGCTGACATCGTATTGCCCGCGACGACCCAGTTTGAGCGTAACGATCTTGACCAGTATGGCAACCACTCCAACCGCGGCATTATCGCCATGAAACAGTTGGTGCAGCCGCAATTTGAAGCACGTAATGATTTCGATATTTTCCGCGATCTCTGCCGCCGCTTTAATCGTGAAGAAGCCTTTACCGAAGGGCTGGATGAGATGGGTTGGCTGAAACGGATCTGGCAGGAAGGAAGCCAGCAGGGGAAAGGGCGCGGCGTTCATCTCCCCGCTTTTGACGTTTTCTGGAATCAGCAAGAGTACGTTGAGTTCGAACATCCGCAGATGTTTGTACGTCATCAGGCATTCCGCGAAGACCCCGATCTTGAGCCGCTGGGCACGCCGAGCGGATTGATCGAAATTTTCTCGAAAACCATTGCCGGTATGCAGTATGACGACTGCCAGGGGCATCCGATGTGGTTTGAGAAAATCGAACGCTCACATGGTGGACCCGGGTCGCAGCGTTGGCCACTGCATCTGCAATCTGTTCACCCTGATTTCCGTCTGCACTCGCAGCTTTGTGAATCTGAAGCGCTGCGTAAGCACTATGCGGTAAGTGGTAAAGAGCCGGTGTTTATCAACCCGCAGGATGCCAGCGTCAGGGGGATTCGCAACGGTGATATTGTCCGTGTCTTTAACGCACGTGGACAAGTACTGGCCGGGGCGGTTGTCTCCGATCTCTACTCGCCAGGCGTGGCGCGTATTCATGAAGGTGCCTGGTACGACCCTGATAACGGCGGAGAAACTGGGGCGCTGTGTAAATACGGCAATCCAAACGTATTAACAATCGATATCGGCACGTCTCAACTGGCGCAGGCGACCAGCGCTCATACTACGCTGGTGGAAATTGAGAAATATACCGGCAAGGTGGATAACGTGACGGCGTTTAGCGGCCCGATAAAAATGGTGGCGCAGTGCGAATATGTTCCGGCGGAGAAGGTATCGTCATGATAAAACACTCTTCCCTTACAACAGAACAGATGGCCTGCGTTTACGCCTGGCTGGCGCAGTTGTTTTCCCGGGAACGTGACGATGACAGCCTGGCACTTTTGCAGTCCAGCGAAATGGCTGAGTGGTTCGCGGTGCTAAAAGGTGAACCGTCGCTTGAAGCGGAAGTCCTTCAGTTGGAGGAGAAAATTGCTGCGCTTCAGGTGCGTGAGGACGCAACCCTCGAACTGGCGGCTGATTTTTGTAGCCTGTTTCTGATGACGGAAAAACACGCGGCGTTACCCTATGCGTCGGCCCATCTTGAAGGAGGGCCGAATTACGGGGTCATTAAACGATTGTTAGCCGATGCTGGCATGCAGGTAAGCGAAACGTTTAGCGAGTCAGCCGATCATCTGGCAATTTTTATCGAACTGCTGAGTCATCTGCATTTTTCTCTGGGAGAGTCTGGGTTTAGCCGCCAGCGTATTGATGCGCTGCGCAGAGAAACGCTGGCGGGGCTGTTACGCTGGTTACCGGAATTCACCGCCAAATGCCGCCGCTATGATGACTTTGGTTTCTATGGCGCGCTGAGTCAGCTGTTGCTGGCACTGGTCAGGCTGGATATTCAGAACTGAGTGATGGCCTAAGCCACAGAACACCGGGAATACATTCGCTCTAATGCTTGTCATTTTAACGAAAATGAATGGCCGTAATGAGTAACTGAGAGTGGGACATCCGGAGGCAATGAATCTGTTGCCTCCGGTATATTGCTACATTTACCACTGAGGTGAACGGAACCCTGAGCAAGCATCACATGTTCTCAAGAATGCTTAACTTATAAACGTTAGTGCAAATTCGCCCCCATTTTGACCCTATCACCGCACAACCAGCACGGGACATTTTGCATGGCGTACTACGGCAGCCGCCGTTGAACCCAGCAGATAAGTGCTAAAACCAGGCTTATGTGAGGCAATAACAATAAGCTCAGCGTCAACCGCCTCCGCCAGTTTGAGGATCTGATCCTTCGGCGGGCCGTAAACGACGTGAGTCTGACTCCTGCCTGCAGGAATATTGAACTGCTTAATAATCTCTTCGAGTTTTTCGCTGGCCTTGGCCTGCAGACCGCTTCTGTCCGGGAATTCTGTTGAGTAAGCCAGCCCCAGCGAGGCATAGAACGGAACGGTAGGAATAACGGCTAAAAAGTGGACCTTAGCGGTTTTGGCATGCGCCAGGACCTGTGGAACAACATGGCGGGTTAAATCGGTTTCAGAGATATCAATGGGCACCAGAATTGAGCGATACATATTCACTACCTCCTGTTTGTTTACCTCTACCCAGAGTGTAGCGAAAATCGAATCTGTATAATAAGTGACCAGATCAAGGTTGCATGCATAAATGCGCGTCAATGATAGGTGCGTGTCACAAGTCTTGTCGTGAATGTATATCTGAGCACAACCACAAGAGGGGTATCTTCATTAATACGTGTTATCTCGTAATAGAAAAGGGTTCGTTTTTATGTTTTTTCATTATATATTTTATTATATGGCGACTATTGCCAAGGGCATAATTTTAATGCCATTCAGCAATCATCAAACTTTTATTCTGACGTTTCCATAATTAATGGTTAATTAAACCTTGGATTTGGTTTAATTATCTGAATTTAAAAAGGTATTTTATATTTAATTTCGTTCGTATTAATTATGCGAGCGCCTTCAAACTTACCCACATGCTGATTCTCATTTCCCTCTGCGTTTGATGAATATCAATAAGTAGCCGCGTTAGGGTAATTATTGTCTACCTATTAAAGGGTATTCGTCTTGTGGGAATAAAAGATGAGAAAAATAAATAAAACCATCCTCGGGACGATGCTGCTGTGCATTGTTCTTGGTGCTGTTATCGTTTTGGCAGGGCAATGGACGTTGCACAAAACCTCAAGCACGGAATTCTGTTTGTCGTGTCATACGATGCAGGCACCGTATGAGGAATATACCGGTTCGGTTCACTTTCAGAATCAGAAAGGTATTCGTGCAGAGTGTGCTGATTGTCATATCCCCCAGGGCGGCCTGGATTATCTGGTGGCTAAACTGCGGGCCTCAAAAGATGTTTATCATCAGTTCATAACCAAAAAAATCGATACCCCAGAAAAATTTGAAGAACACCGTCTGGAGATGGCGCAAACCGTTTGGGCACAGCTAAAAGCGAGCGATTCTGCGACCTGCCGTAGCTGTCACAGCATGGACGCGATGGATCTTGCCGCACAAAGCGCAGAGGCCCAGAAAATGCACAAAATGGGCATCGAGGAAAAGCAAACCTGTATTGATTGCCACAAAGGCGTCGCCCATTTCCCACCTGAAATAAAAATGGATGACAGCGCGCTCAAAGGGCTTGAAGCGCAGTCCGCCTCCACCCCTGCTTCGGCAACAGAGCTTTATGCCGTAAGCAACACTGCGCTGGGCGATTTGGGAACCGTTTACCCGGCAACAAAAATGCAGGTTCTGAAAACAACGGACAATACGCGACAGGTCGAGATTCGCGGTAGCCAGATGCAGGGAAATGAACAGGTCATTTACTACGCGGCAGGACAGCGTTTGATTCTTGCCAGCCTGAGTGAAAAAGGTCAGCAATCGCTGAAGATCCTCTCCGACTGGAAAAAAGATGATTACGGCAATGTGTGGCGAGATGTCGTGCTGCAGGGTGAATGGAGCGGTTCCGCTCTCGCCAGCCGTGAACCGATGTGGGATTACGCACGCAAACTCGACAATGTGTACTGCGCGGGCTGCCATGCGCCAATTCCGGCGAATCATTTCACGCTCAACGCCTGGCCTTCAGTAGCAAAAGGGATGGGCGCTCGCACAAATATCAGTGAAAACGAACTGGATATCCTGAGCCGTTACTTCCAGTACAACGCTAAAGACATGAACAAATAAGCGATAAATCAGGAGAAATCATGAAACTCACAAGACGTGACTTTATCAAGACGGCTGGCGCGGCAACCGGGACAATGGCGATTTCTTCGGTGATCCCAATGCCGGCCTGGGCCGAAGGCCAAAATGGCGGAGCGATTCTGACGGCAGCGCGTTGGGGCGCGGTATACGTGGAAGTAAAAGATGGCAAAGTGGTTTCCTCAAAAGGCGCGTTGCCTAAAACGGTGCCGAACTCGTTACAGCAAACCGCGCCGGATCAGGTCCATACCAATATCCGCGTAAAATATCCGATGGTGCGCAAAAGCTATCTGGAAAACCCGGGTAATGCGGATGGTAAACGTGGAAGCGATCCTTTCGTGCGGGTTAGCTGGGAGCAGGCACTGAAACTGATACATGAGCAGCATAGCCGGATCCGTAGCAGCTATGGCCCAGCGTCCATATTTGCTGGTTCTTATGGCTGGCGCTCCAGCGGCGTTCTGCATAAAGCGCAAACCTTACTGCAACGCTATATGAGCATGGCCGGTGGTTACGCAGGCCATACCGGAGATTATTCAACCGGTGCCGCGCAGGTGATCATGCCTTACGTTGTGGGATCGGTTGAAGTCTATGAGCAGCAAACCACCTGGCCGATGGTGCTTGAGCACAGTCAGGTCGTGGTGCTGTGGGGGATGAACCCGCTCAATACCCTCAAGATTGCCTGGAGCAGCACGGATGAACAGGGGATTGAATACTTTAATCTGCTGAAGAAATCAGGGAAAAGCGTCATCGCCATCGATCCGATGCGTTCCGAAACCATTGAGTTCTTTGGTGATAATGCAACCTGGATTGCGCCACATATGGGGACCGATGTGGCGATGATGTTAGGGATCGCCCATACGCTGGTGAAGAAAAATCTCCATGACAAAGCCTTCCTGGAAAAATACACCACTGGATATCCGCAATTTGAAGAGTATTTGCTCGGCAAGAGCGACAAAATAGAGAAAACCGCCGAGTGGGCTTCCGGCGTGTGCGGCGTGCCTGCTGAGCAACTGGAGAAGCTGGCGGAAATTTTCTCCAGCAATAAAACCATGCTCATGGCGGGTTGGGGGATTCAGCGCCAGCAATACGGTGAGCAACAACACTAGATGCTGGTGACTCTGGCGGCGATGCTGGGGCAAATTGGTACCGAAGGCGGTGGTTTCGGGTTCTCTTATCACTATTCCAACGGCGGTAACCCAACGCGTACCGGGGGGGTATTGCCAGCCATCTCCGCCCAAATTGAGGGTGGGTCATCTGCGGGTAACGACTGGGCGGTTTCCGATGCGGTGATCAGCCTGCCGGTAGCGCGAATTGTCGAAGCGCTGGAAAATCCAGGCGGCAAATATCAGCATAACGGTAAAGAGCAAACCTTCCCGGATATCAAAATGATCTGGTGGGCGGGCGGCGCAAACTTTACCCATCATCAGGATACTAACCGTTTAATCAAAGCCTGGCAGAAGCCTGAACTGGTTGTCATCTCTGAGTGCTACTGGACCGCAGCGGCCAAACATGCCGATATAGTCCTGCCGATAACCACGTCGTTTGAACGCAACGATCTGACCATGACCGGTGATTACAGTAACCAACATCTGGTGCCGATGAAGCAGGTCATTGAGCCGCAGTTTGAAGCACGCAGTGATTTTGACGTCTTTGCCGATCTGGCGGAGATGCTCAAGCCTGGCGGTAAGGCGGTCTACACCGAGGGCAAAGATGAAATGGCGTGGCTGAAGCAGTTCTATGATGCCGCGCAAAAAGCCGCCCGCGCCCAGCGTATCGCCATGCCTCAGTTCAACGCGTTTTGGCAGCAAAACAAACTGATCGAAATGCGTGAGAATGAAAAGAATAACAAATATGTACGCTACGCGGATTTCCGCAGCGATCCGGTGATGAATGCGCTTGGAACGCCGAGCGGTAAGATAGAAATCTACTCAAAAACGATTGAAGGCTATCAATACAAAGATTGTCCGCCGCATGCGTCATGGATTGAACCCGATGAATGGAAAGGAACTGCGGATAAAGATCAACTGCAGCTACTGACGGCGCACCCGGCACATCGTCTGCATAGTCAGTTGAACTACGCTTCGCTGCGCAAAGAGTACGCGATTGCCAATCGTGAGCCGGTAACGATTCACCCGGATGATGCGAAAGCCAGAGGTATTGCCGAGGGCGATTTGGTACGCGTATGGAATGCGCGTGGACAGGTGCTGGTGGGGGCACACATCAGTGACGGTATCAAACCGGGAATTATCTGTATCCATGAAGGCGCATGGCCAGATATTGAGAACGGTATCTGCAAAAATGGCGGCGCGAACGTGCTGACGGCGGATATCCCAACCTCAAGGCTGGCGAATGGCTGCGCGGGGAATACCAGCCTGGTATACGCAGAGAAATTCACCGGCGAAGCGCCAAAACTCACCGTCTTTGATGAGCCAGCAATCGTTACTCTGTAATGATGGTTGAAAAGCGGGGGCCGTAAGGCTCCCGCTTTTTATTGCTGGTATGGCAATGTCTTATCGCCCTTACTCTGCCAGCACAATCACATCTCCCGTTGCCGGGGCGCCAGTTCCCGGTAGCCACAATCGACCCCACGAACCGGTGCAATGACAGCCGAGTAGTTTTTCTGGTTGTTGTTGCTTAATAAATTGTCGGGTTCGCCATAGCTTAGCGGGGGAGGCGGTGCGTAAATGGAACCCACCGACGAGGGCGTAAATTTGGTTAACGCCGGTGATGTTTTGGCAATGGCGTACGATATTCTCTATTCCCCGATGCCCGCATCCGGTAATGATGACTAACCCGCGATCAGATTTATAGATCAATACGCCTTCGTCGCTGATGTAATCCGGTTGAGGTGTTTTCTCGCTAATAACGCCATAGGCCTGTGGAGTGGCGACACTAATTTCCCCGGACCACAAAAATCGATCGCTGATCGCCAACGGTTCACGGGTGTATTCCATGATTAGTCGAGAATAGTCGTTATCACGCGAGAGTTTTTTTATTTTTCTTGGCGTTCCCGCCAGGGTTATTGAGGCATACCGTTCGCAGGCTATTTGGGGATGGCAAATGATACGACTGTTATCCGTCAGCCACGGTACGCCGCCACAGTGATCGTAATGGCCGTGCGAAAGAACCACGGCGGTCAATTGCGTCAGGTCTACGCCCATTTGCGCGGCATTAAGTATGAAGCTGTCGTCCGGGCCGGTATCAAAGAGTATGGTGGTGGTTTCGTCCTGAACTAACAGACTTAATCCAGGCTTTGCCCGTAAGGATTTATCTGCGCTCGCAGCGCGCCTGTTTTCAAGCAATACCGTGAGGGTTAATGCCATGCCTGACTCCAGTATTAAAACGGCATACTGTAATACATGACCGTTGAGAGCGCTGTGATCGCAGCGCTCTTTGTGCTGACTTAGCGGTGATAGTAATGGCCGTCATCATCGGAGTGATGGTGACGATGCCGCCACGCATGCTGGTTCTCCCTTTGCTCACGCTCCTGGCGTTCATGCTCTTTATCACGGTTGGCTTCACGGTTTTTGTGATTAGCGATCGCCGTGGCAACTGCTGCGGCCCCAATACCAGCAGCGGCTGCAGAAAGATAAGGATGTTCGGCACAGCCCGACAGACTAGCCATAATAACCAACGTGGAAATCAGTTTTTTCATTGTGGCGGTATCCGTTACTCGCGCACAATTTTGCCATCATTCCCGGCATCGCTGTCATTCCAGCTACCGCGACCATTCGTTTTAATGGTGTAAGTGGCATAGCCGACACGGAAGGTCATCGTATCCTGATAGGTATTTACGTCACGCACTTCATTACCATTGACGTACACGCTGGAACCCTCGACGTGAATATCAACGCTGCGTTGACCATTGGCAAATTTGGCTACGTAATTTCCGCTGAATTTGCCGTAAATATCGGCATTATCGTAGTTATCCCGGTCAGCGGTATTTTGCTGCTCTTCACCATGACGATGATGACGGCTCTGCTGGCTGTTGCCGTTCTCAATAAAGCCATGATCGCGGTTCCACTGATAGGATTTATTGATATCGCAGCCATTGAGTTCACTCATTTGTGTACAACCTGAATGTTCATACTTTTTCTGCATTGCCGGGGTAATTGCGCATGCCGTTGTGGCCGTTGTCAGGCCGAGGACAAAGAGGGTCAGCAGACGTTTTTTCATTTTTTGCTCACTATCATCATTAAGTTTATTTATAGGAATACGAACTGTTTGAATGTCATGTTTACGACGACGGCAGTCTCCCATTAAATATTAATGACGCATACCAGGGGGAATCCTAATTTATATTAATGGTGAGGGTGTGGGGGCTCTAATATGCAACATTACAGGCAGGTGAATTACGTAGTTTATACAAGTAAGATAAAACGCTTAATTATATTTACTTTTTAATGAAGTGTTTAAAGAAATATTAATATTGACATTAACGGCAGGAACGCAGGCTTGTAAATGTACAGGCCTGCGTGGCGCGTTTTGTCCGCAATATTCATACATAGCGTATTGATGGACATTTTATTCAACACAGGGCAACGTTACCCTTGCGCGGGGATCTGTGCGCGGTGCTGCCTGGCCTGAACCTCATGGGCATATGAATGACCGTTATTCACTGACTGGTGAACGACCATCGCTTTTTCATGTTTATTCATTTGTGAAAAGGGGCGTGCCTGGGATGGCGTTGACGTTGAATTATTCGTCTGTGCGACGTGTTCTTGCGCCATTTGTTGATGTGCAGGGGCACTGCTGTTATTCATCATTTCATGGGCTGCTGCGGCCTGCTGATGCATTTTGGGTGTGTCTGCCGCATTAACGCCAGCTGAAATAAAAAACGCGATAGCGAAAAAAGAAGATATCTTATTCATCATATTTCTCCTGTTGGGGTTTACGGAAGAAATTATAATTAGTGAGGGCTGTCAGCGGCGTGACAGGATTATGACGGTTATGTCAGAGAATCGGTGATGATATATATACCGGTCATACTTCAAGCTGCATATGCGTTGGCTGCGCTCGTTCACCCCAGTCATTTACTTAAGTAAGTGACTGGGGATTCCCTCTCTTGCCGCCTTCCTGCAACTCGAATTGTTTAAGGTATAAACGCCATTATCATAAATTACATCGCATGCTTGGGCAGCGTCAGAATAAAACGGGTGGCAAGCTGATCGGATGTCACCGAGACTTTCCCCTGATGGGCGATAACAATCGATTTCACAATCGCCAGGCCAATACCGCTGCCTTCGCCTTTACGCTGTCGCGAAGGGTCAACCCGATAAAAACGATCAAATAGCCGCGATAGATGCTGTGGGGGAATGGGGGGGCCGGGATTTTCCACGACTATCTGGACCAGGCCATCCGCCTCTTTCACCCGCACGGTTACCGACTCGCCTTTTGGTGTGTAGCGCATGGCATTTGAAAGCAGATTACTCATTGCCCGGCGTAGCATTAACGGATCGCCTGAAACCCAGCATGCGCGTCCTTCAAAACGTAAGCCAACCTCGCGCTCTTCTGCCCAGGCTTCGAAAAAATCGAACACTTTACCAACCTCATCGGCCAGATTAAGCGCTGTCTTTTCCGGGATAAGCTGATTGTTGTCTGCCTGCGCCAGAAACAGCATGTCGCTTACCATTTTCGACATACGACCAAACTCTTCAAGATTGGAATACAGCACGTCTTCCAGCTCTTTTTGGCTACGGGTTTGGCTGAGCGCAATTTCCGTTTGTGTGACCAGGTTGGTTATTGGCGTGCGGATCTCATGGGCAATATCCGCCGAGAAGTTCGACTGACGTTTAAATACATCCTCAATGCGTTCGATCATGTGATTAAACGAACTTACCAGCTGTTCCAGTTCAATAGGGACCGCTTGCGGATCGAGGCGCACATCAAGATCTTTTGAGGTGATATTTTGGATGCGCCGACTGACATTACGGATCGGTTCATGGCCTTTATACACAGCGAACAGCACGATAAATACAATCATCATGCTAATCAGCGATGCCGTCATAATCAGTTTGTTTTTCAGGTCGTTAATATAGTGCAGATGAAAATCGATCGATAACGCCAGATACAGCGTATACGCCGCTTTTCCATCAGTCAGCTTTCCTACCGGTAGGCGAATCATTCGCCAGTTAGACGACGTTTTTTGTCCGTGAATATGTTTGGACGTTTGCAGTGTTGGGCCGGATATAATAAAAACATCGCTGGCATGGGCATTTTTATCCGGTCTTGCGCTGGCGATAAATTGCCGGAGATCCGGCGCATTTGGCGAATGAAAAATGGCTTTCTGCTTACTGTCTTCCAGAGAAATAATGACGTTCGAGTAGCCCTCAACCACGTTTTTTAGCGTTTCCAGACGGCGTGATTCCGGCTCGTTGGGTTGGTTAATAATCCTCTCCAGCGTGGCGCTGATCTCTTGTAAATCATTTATGTCCTGCTCGGCGAAATGGACCTTTACGGAGTGGATCATTATCCATGCAAAGGCGAAAAATGAAGCGATCGTCGCCAGACTGATAAAAAAGGTCAGTCGTGTCGCCAGCGAAAAAGGGCGCCGCCATCGTTTACTGGGCATCAGGAACCTCAAGCATATATCCCACGCCGCGTACGGTCTGAATCAGTTTCGGCTCAAAATCGTTATCAATTTTGGCGCGCAGACGCTTAACGGCGACGTCGATGGCATTGGTATCGCTGTCAAAATTCATATCCCAGACCTGGGAAGCGATCAGCGAGCGGGGTAAAACTTCCCCTTGATGACGCAGGAAAAACTCAAGCAGCGTAAACTCTTTGCTGGTCAGAGTAATACGCGTCCCGCTGCGGGTGACTTTTCTGCTGACCAGATCGACCATTAAATCCGCGACCTGAAACTGGCTTTCGACAATCACCGCCGCCCCGCGGCGCAGCAGCGTTCTGACCCGCGCCAGCAGTTCGGCGAAGGCGAACGGTTTGACCAGATAATCATCAGCGCCTAATTCCAGACCCTTAACCCGATGTTCAATGGTACCCAGCGCGGTGAGGAGAAGAATGGGCATCCCTTTGTTAGCGGAACGCAGCATCCGTACGATATCCCAGCCGTTTACATCCGGCAGCATGATGTCGAGTATGAGCAGGTCGTAATCGCCGGTCATCGCCAGGTGGTACCCGTTCAGGCCGTTATCCGCTAAATCCACGACAAAACCCGCTTCCGTCAGGCCTTTCGTCAGGTATTCACCGGTTTTTTTCTCATCTTCGACTATCAACACCTTCATCGCATTCTCCTTCTCACACGGGTTGTGCGGACTTTCAATTCTAGGGAAGCGGGATCGGATAGCAATCGGTTATTGGGAAAATGACAGTTTTGTCATTTTCCTGTCACCGCTTAAACAGAGTCACTTCGTTAAAGTACAACACTATAAATTCCTACATTTTTTAGGGCCATCAGTCCGGTCAGGACGAGAAGAACTATGAGCAAATTTAAGCTTCTTACCCTCAGCGCTGTATTCGTTCTCGCCGGTTGTTCATTGGCGCCGGACTATCAGCGTCCGACATTGCCTGTGCCGCAGCAATTCTCCTTAAGCCAGAACGCCCTGGTTTCTGCACCGGTGGGATATCAGGACACGGGCTGGCGGAGCTTCTTCGTTGACTCCCAGGTAAAGGCGCTGATTGGCGAGGCGCTGGTCAATAACCGCGATTTACGTATGGCAGTGCTAAAAGTTCAGGAAGCGAGAGCGCAATATGGCGTCACGGATGCTGACCGCTATCCGCAAATCACGGCAGGTTCCAGCGGTACTTACAGCGGCAAATTAAAAGGCGATAGCAGCACCGATCGTGAATTCGAAGCTGGACTCAATCTCAGTTTCGATCTGGACTTCTTTGGTCGGCTGAAAAATATGAGTGAAGCTGAGCGACAGAATTTCTTTGCCAGCGAAGAGGCGCGTCGGGCGGTACACATCTCATTAATCTCCAACGTATCGCAAAGTTATTTCAATCAGCGTCTGGCTTATGCACAACTGCAAATTGCCGAAGAAACGCTGCAAAACTATCAGCGTTCTTACGCTTTTGTTGAGAAGCAGTTGCTGACCGGAAGCACCAACGTACTGGCGCTGGAACAGGCGCGGGGCGTGATTGAAAGCACGCGCAGCGAAATCGCGAAGCGTAAAGGTGAACTGGCGCAGGCCAACAACGCGCTGCAACTGTTGCTGGGTACGTACGGGAAATTACCCAACGACCAGATGCGCAGCAGCGGGGATATTAAACCAGTAACGCTGCCGCCGTCGCTCTCGTCGCAAATCCTGTTGCAGCGCCCGGATATTTTGGAAGCTGAACACGGATTAATGGCGGCGAATGCCAATATCGGCGCCGCACGAGCAGCGTTTTTCCCGTCGATTACCTTGACCAGTTCAGTTTCCAGCAGCAGCAGCGATCTCTCCAGCTTATTTAATGCGACCAGCGGTATGTGGAATTTTGTCCCCAAAATAGATATTCCCATTTTTAACGCCGGACGTAATCAGTCCAATCTCGACCTCGCTGAAATTCGCCAACAGCAGTCGGTGGTGAATTACGAACAAAAAATTCAGAACGCGTTTAAAGAGGTGGCGGATGCGCTGGTGTTGCGCCAAAGCATTGCCGATCAAATTAGCGGTCAGCAGCGCTACCTGACGTCATTGCAAATCACCTTACAACGCGCCAGAGCGCTTTATCAAAATGGTGCGGTTAGCTACATCGAAGTACTGGACGCCGAACGTTCTTTATTCGCTACGCAGCAATCGCTGCTCGATCTTAATTACGCCCAACAGGTTAATGAAATTAAGTTGTTTGCTGCCTTAGGCGGCGGTTGGGTGGAGTAATCCTTAATATTAACTTTTCAGGAGCATCAAGTATGAATACTACCGCCAAAGCCGTGTTGTTTAGCTTTTTCTCTGTGGTCATGTTTAACGCTCAGGCCAATGAGCATCAGCATGGCGAGATGATGAACATGCAGCCAGCGGCCCAACAGGAAGACGTCATTAGCGCCACCGGGGTGATTGAAGCTATTGATAAAGAAAGTAAAAAAATCACGATCAAGCATGATCCCATTCCCGCGGTGAACTGGCCTGCCATGACGATGCGTTTTACGCGGGTTGCCGACACCAAGGCTGACGATATTAAACCCGGCGATAAGGTTGCGTTTACGTTTGTTCAGCAGGGAAATATCTCTGTGTTACGCGATATTCACATCAGTAAATAACGTTCTCGCTGGTCTCTTTTATTCTTGCCCGGATTCTTCGAAATTCGGGTGAGACTATCGCGCAATGGAAATCACTATGGCGTCTTTAAATATTAAAAATACCGCGCTTATTCTCGCTGGCATGATTGTCGGTGGGGTTATTTCTGTCGGTATTTATACTTATTATTCATCAGCAAACGTAACGGCTGAAACCGGGCAGGCTTCGCAAAAAGAAGCCAGAAAAGTGTTGTTCTGGTATGACCCCATGTACCCGAACACGCGCTTTGATAAGCCGGGTAAATCACCGTTTATGGATATGGATCTGATCCCGAAATATGCCGATGAAGAGACCGCGAGCGCGTCAGCGCCTGGCGTGCGTATCGATCCTACTCAGACCCAAAATTTGGGTCTGAAAACAGAACCTGTGCGCCGTGGCCCGCTGCACTATGCGCAAACTTTCCCGGCTAACGTTAGCTATAACGAATACCAGTTTGTTATTGTCCAGGCTCGCTCCGCAGGCTTTATCGAGAAGGTTTACCCGCTAACCGTGGGCGACAAAATTAAGCAAGGTGCGCCGCTTATCGATCTGACGATTCCCGACTGGGTTGAGGCGCAGAGCGAATATTTGTTACTGCGGGAGACCGGCGGCAGCGCGACACAGGTGGAAGGGATTCTGGAGAGATTACGTCTGGCCGGTATGCCGGAAGCGGATATTCAGCGCTTAAAATCGACGCGTAAAATTCAGACCCGCTTTACCCTGAAAGCCCCTATTGATGGGGTGATTACCGCATTCGATTTGCGTACCGGCATGAACATTTCCAAAGACAATGTGGTTGCGAAAATTCAGGGGATGGACCCGGTATGGGTCAGCGCGTCGGTCCCGGAATCTATCGCCTGGCTGATCAAAGACGCCTCGCAATTTACCATCACCGTGCCCGCCTGGCCGGATAAGCCTTTCACCATTAGCAAGTGGAATATCTTGCCAAGTGTCGATGCCACCACGCGTACGCTGCAGATCCGTTTGCAGGTCAATAACCCTGATGAGGCGCTCAAGCCGGGGATGAATGCTTACCTGCAACTGAAAACGCAAAGTGAACCGATGCTGCTGATCCCCTCAAAGGCGTTGATTGATACAGGCACCGAGCAACGGGTGATCACCGTCGATAACGAAGGTCGATTTGTACCGAAGCAGGTTGCGGTATTCCATGAATCTCAAGGGTTGACGGCTATCCGCTCAGGCCTGACTGAAGGTGAAAAAGTGGTGTCCAGTGGTCTGTTCCTGATTGATTCCGAGGCGAATATCTCTGGCGCACTGGACCGTATGCGCGAGCAGAACAGTGGTGCGCAAGACGCATCCGCAAAGCCAGCCCAGGCGACCCATTCACACTGAGGACATGATAAATGATTGAATGGATTATCCGCCGTTCGGTGGCAAACCGTTTTCTGGTGATGATGGGGGCGCTGTTTCTCAGTATCTGGGGAACCTGGACCATCATCAATACCCCGGTTGATGCGTTGCCCGATCTCTCTGATGTTCAGGTGATCGTCAAAACCAGCTATCCAGGGCAGGCACCGCAAATCGTTGAAAATCAGGTGACTTACCCGCTGACCACCACCATGCTGTCGGTACCGGGCGCGAAGACCGTGCGTGGTTTCTCGCAGTTTGGTGATTCCTATGTGTACGTCATTTTCGAAGATGGCACCGATCCTTACTGGGCGCGCTCGCGCGTACTGGAGTATCTCAACCAGGTTCAGGGGAAATTACCGGCAGGGGTCAGCGCGGAGATGGGACCGGACGCCACGGGCGTCGGCTGGATCTTTGAATATGCGCTGGTCGATCGCAGCGGTAAACACGATCTGGCAGAGTTACGTACTCTTCAGGACTGGTTTTTAAAGTATGAGTTAAAAACGATTCCGAACGTGGCAGAGGTGGCCTCGGTAGGCGGCGTGGTTAAACAGTACCAGGTTGTTATCGACCCGATGAAGCTGACGCAATATGGCATCAGCCTGGCGGAGGTGAAATCTGCACTGGATACGTCGAATCAAGAGGCGGGCGGCTCGTCTGTAGAGATGGCTGAAGCGGAATATATGGTCCGCGCCAGTGGGTATCTACAAACGCTTGATGACTTCAATAATATCGTCCTGAAAACAGGGGCCGACGGTGTACCTGTTTACCTGCGCGATGTCGCGCGTGTGCAGATTGGGCCGGAAATGCGCCGTGGGATCGCCGAACTGAATGGCGAAGGCGAAGTGGCGGGCGGGGTGGTAATTCTGCGTTCCGGTAAAAATGCGCGTGAAGTGATCTCCGCCGTCAAAGCCAAACTCGACACGCTGAAAAGCAGCCTGCCGGAAGGCGTTGAAGTAGTTACAACATACGATCGCAGTCAGCTCATCGATCGCGCTATTGATAACCTGAGCTATAAGCTGCTGGAAGAGTTTATCGTTGTTGCGCTGGTATGCGCGCTGTTCCTGTGGCATCTGCGTTCGGCGCTGGTAGCGATTATTTCCCTACCGCTGGGACTGTGTATCGCGTTTATCGTGATGCATTTCCAGGGGCTGAACGCCAATATCATGTCGCTTGGGGGCATTGCCATTGCCGTCGGGGCGATGGTCGATGCCGCGATCGTGATGATTGAAAACGCCCATAAGCGGCTTGAAGAGTGGGGACATCAGCATCCGGATGAAAAACTGGATAACGCAACGCGCTGGAAGGTTATTACCGATGCCTCGGTAGAGGTCGGCCCGGCATTGTTCATCAGCTTGCTGATTATCACCCTGTCGTTTATCCCTATTTTCACGCTCGAGGGGCAAGAGGGGCGACTGTTCGGCCCGCTGGCGTTCACCAAAACGTATGCCATGGCAGGCGCGGCGTTTCTGGCTATTGTCGTCATTCCGATCCTGATGGGATTCTGGATCCGTGGCAAAATACCGGCGGAAAGCAGTAACCCGCTTAACCGTTTCCTGATCCGTATTTATCATCCGCTGTTGTTGAAGGTGCTGCATTGGCCTAAAACCACCCTGCTGGTGGCGGTGCTTTCAATACTGACGGTTATCTACCCGCTGAATAAAGTCGGTGGTGAATTCCTGCCGCAGATTAACGAAGGCGATCTACTGTATATGCCGTCAACCCTGCCGGGGATTTCGGCGGCGCAGGCGGCGGATATGCTGCAAAAAACCGACAAGCTGATCATGACCGTTCCGGAAGTGGCGCGCGTGTTTGGTAAAACCGGTAAGGCGGAAACCGCAACGGATTCCGCGCCGCTGGAAATGGTCGAAACAACGATCCAACTGAAGCCGCAGGATCAGTGGCGTCCGGGGATGACGATGGACAAAATCATCGCCGAACTCGACAAAACCGTGCGCTTGCCAGGGCTGGCGAATCTGTGGGTTCCGCCTATTCGTAACCGTATCGACATGCTTTCTACCGGCATCAAAAGCCCGATTGGGATAAAGGTGTCAGGTAACGTTCTGGCTGATATCGACGCCACGGCAGAACAAATCGAAGAGGTAGCCAGAACCGTGCCGGGCGTCGCTTCGGCGCTGGCTGAGCGGCTGGTGGGCGGGCGCTATATTAATGTGGACATTAATCGGGAGAAAGCAGCCCGCTACGGTATGACCGTTGGCGCGGTACAGTTGTTTGTCACCTCCGCGGTCGGAGGCGCGATGGTGGGCGAAACGGTGGAAGGGATTGCACGTTATCCGATTAACCTTCGCTATGCGCAGAGCTATCGTGATAGCCCGGAAGCGCTGCGTAATCTGCCCATTCTGACGCCCATGAAGCAGCAAATCACGCTGGCTGATGTTGCAGATGTGACAGTGGTTTCTGGTCCGTCGATGTTGAAAACCGAAGATGCGCGACCCACCAGTTGGATTTATATCGACGCCCGCGACCGTGACATGGTTTCGGTGGTGAACGATCTGAAAAAAGCGATCGCTGAAAACGTACAGTTAAAGCCGGGGACCAGCGTGGCGTTTTCCGGGCAGTTCGAGCTGCTTGAACGCGCCAGCCATAAGCTCAAACTGATGGTGCCGATGACGCTGATGATTATCTTCGTCCTGCTTTATCTGGCTTTCCGTCGCTTTGGTGAAGCGCTGCTGATTATTACCAGCGTGCCCTTTGCGCTGGTAGGGGGGATCTGGTTTCTCTACTGGATGGGGTTCCATATGTCGGTTGCGACCGGAACCGGGTTTATCGCCCTGGCCGGCGTTGCCGCGGAGTTTGGCGTAGTGATGCTGATGTACTTGCGCCATGCTATTGAAGCCGAGCCTGCACTGGAAAATCCGCAAACCTTTACGGCGGATAAGCTGGATGAAGCGTTGTATCACGGCGCGGTGCTGCGCGTGCGTCCGAAAGCGATGACCGTGGCGGTGATTATCGCGGGCCTGTTGCCAATCTTGTGGGGGACAGGGGCAGGCTCAGAAGTGATGAGCCGCATTGCCGCGCCGATGATTGGCGGCATGATTACCGCGCCATTGCTGTCGCTGTTTATTATTCCGGCAGCTTATAAGCTGATGTGGCTGCACAGGCATCGCAGCCAAAAGTAATGCTTTGAAGCGCTCGCCTGCGTCGGTTTTGTTGCCGAAGCAGGCGGTACGTTATGCCGCCAACGCTTTCACGCGTTTGCGGTACTCGCCCGGCGTGCAGCCAAATCCCCGTAAAAAGACTTTGTGAAACGACGATTCGCTGGCGTAACCCACCGACTCGGCAATAACGATCAACGGCTGCGATCCGCGTGACAGCATCTGGGCGGCGAATTGCAGGCGTAGCTCGGTTAACACCGCCAGCGGCGTGGAGTTTGAGACTTCACGAAATAGCTGCGCAAAGCTGGCCCGCGACATATGGGCACGCTTTGCCAGTTCTTCGACAGTCCAGGGAAAAGCCGGTGACTCCAGCATCATGAAGACAACGGCCCCAAGCCTTGGGTGCAGCAGTAAATTCAGCACATTTTTAGCGGGGGTCGGCTGGGATAGCCACTCGCGAACGGCTAACGCGAACAGCGTAGCGCATTGCTGGCTGCAAACGATGTTGGAGCCAGGCAGATCGTTGATGTATTCCTGCTGCATCAGCGCAATCATGGCTTTCAGCCAGTGGCTAATGGGACTGTTATCTTCTGGTGCCAGTATTAATACTTCCGGAAGGGCGGTTAAAAAATAGCGTGAAGATGCCTGCAATCGCAGGCTTCCGCAGACAATATGCGTTTGTTCTTCCCCTGTCTGGCACAGCCGATGCGCGGAGTTTTGAGGCAGAATGACTATTGTTCCTGGGCGTAACGTAGAAGACGTTCCGTCTGGCATATCCAGTTGAGCAAACCCTTGGGTTACCGTATGCCAGCGGATAACGGACAGCTCACCCGCCGCGTGCGGCAGTTGCCAGTCCCTGCTCAGCAGGCAGTTTTGATCAATCGAGCCCTGCGGGTCGTTAAGCATAAGTAATCGGCTAAGTGCATCCATAAAGACTCCTGAGCAGTTCTTGTTGATGCTTGTCGAGATGAAGTAACGCTGTTACTCATTATTTCTTAAATAAATTTATGGTCTTAGTTTATTTCCTCGATGGATTGAGTGGAAGAGAGAGCGTAGTTATTTAGACGATTTGACAGTAATTTGCGCGATATGGATACATTGTTCATGCATCGTTAAACCTATACTTCAGTTCAACAAACGAACAGTGACATGGCGGAGAGACAGCATGAATCAGTATCAGGCGATTATTATCGGATTTGGCAAAGCGGGTAAAACGCTGGCGGCTACCCTGGCGAAAACGGGCTGGCGAGTGGCGATTGTTGAACAGTCAAACACCATGTATGGCGGGACATGTATCAATATTGGCTGCATTCCCACCAAAACCCTGGTACACGATGCTGAACTTCAGCATGACTTTGCTGCGGCGATGCAGCGCAAGGCCTCCGTTGTCAGCTTTCTGCGTGATAAAAACTTCCATAATCTTGCCGATCTGGAAAATGTAGATGTGATTGAAGGTCGTGCTGAATTCATTGATAACCATACGGTGCGGGTCGTGCTGCCAACAGGCGCGATTGAACTAAGCGGCGAAAAGATCTTTATTAATACCGGCGCACAGGCAACGATGCCAAACGTGGCAGGGTTAATGACTACACCGGGCGTGTTTGACAGCACCGGGTTGTTAAATTTGACGCAACGTCCGGAACGTTTGGGGATTTTGGGCGGCGGTTATATTGGTGTTGAATTCGCATCAATGTTTGCCAACTTTGGCAGTAAGGTCACCATTTATGAAGCAGCCCCACTGTTTTTAGCCCGCGAAGATCGGGATATTGCCGACGCTATCGCCAACATTTTACGCGACAAAGGGGTTGAGATTATCCTCAATGCCAGGGTGCAGGCGGTTTCGTCCCATGACGGCGCGGTGCAGGTGCAAATGCCGGAAGGTGTCCAGACTGTGGATGCGCTACTGGTGGCATCGGGCCGCAAACCGGCAACTGAAAATCTGCAGTTGCAGAATGCGGGTGTGGATGTCAACGAGCGCGGTGCCATTGTGGTGAATAAATATCTGCGTACTTCGGCAGACAATATCTGGGCCATGGGCGATGTGACGGGGGGGTTACAATTTACCTATATCTCGCTGGATGATTTCCGTATTGTGCGCGACAACCTGTCAGGCGAGGGATTACGTAACACCGGCGATCGCCAAAACGTACCGTATTCTGTTTTTATGACGCCGCCGCTTTCCCGCGTGGGGATGACAGAAGAACAAGCTCGCGCCAGCGGCGCGGCGGTCCAGGTTGTCACCCTGCCTGTCGCGGCTATCCCGCGTGCACGGGTGATGAATGACACGCGTGGCGTACTTAAAGCGGTGGTAAATCGCGAAACGAAACAGATATTAGGCGTATCGCTGCTGTGCGTGGATTCTCATGAGATGATTAATATCATTAAAACCGTTATGGATGCTGGTTTACCTTACACGACATTGCGCGATCAAATATTTACTCATCCGAGCATGGGCGAATCACTGAACGATCTCTTCTCTCTTATAAAATAATAATATAGCCTGCATGATTGCCCCACCTGTGTGGGGCTTTTTTTTATCATATATAAAGAAATACTCATGAACAGTTATTCTGGCGTTATGGAGGAAATAAGATAAGCAACAATGTTTTATTCTATTGCGAGTGAAATCACTAGTTAATGGAAATAGAAATGAACATGCTTAAAACTTCATTATTGTTGACTGCTTTACTGACTGCGCCGGTGACATTTTCTGCACTGGCACAGCAGCCGGTCGAAGTAGCCCGCGTCAGCGTGTCGGCAATTGCCGCCGCACCTTCTGTTGTTGAACATGCAATCGCCAGGCTGGCGCAGGAAAAAAAGGCAACTTCCTGGAAAATCACCTCAATGCGCATTGATAGCAGCACTCACGCAACCGCAATTTTGTACAAGTGAGGAGAGTCTGAATGGAAAAGTATCTGCGTTTACTCAGCAAGGGCGATAGAATTGGATTAACATTGATTCGCCTGAGTATTGCCATTGTTTTTATCTGGATTGGCTTATTGAAATTTGTACCTTACGAAGCCGATAGTATTACGCCATTTGTTGCCAATAGTCCGGTAATGTCATTTTTTTATGAACATCCAGAAGAATATAAGCAGCATTTAACCCACGAAGGTGAGTTTAAACCGCAGGAGCGGGAATGGCAGAAGGCGAATAACACCTATACGTTCTCCAATGGTCTGGGCGTAGTCGAAGTGCTGATCGCATTGCTGGTGCTGGCTAATCCTGTTAGCCGTTGGTTGGGATTAATTGGTGGCGTACTGGCATTTGCTACTCCGATTGTGACTTTATCATTTTTAATTACCACACCGGAAGCATGGGTGATGCCACTGGGCGATTTGCACCACGGTTTTCCGTACTTGTCAGGAGCCGGGCGTCTGGTGTTGAAAGACACATTAATGCTGGCGGGAGCGGTGATGATCATCGCAGATTCATCGCGATCAATTATTAAGCAAAAGTATTGAATTTTTAACGTTGTACCCTCTGTAAAACAGTAAGCCTCTATAGTTCGATTCGGTAATTACCGGGCCAGCAGGATGCTGGCCTTTTTTCTGCCCTAAGGTAAATTTATTTTACAGGTGAAATATAATTATTCACTTTTTCACAATTACTAGTCGGAGCTATATTCCTGGTTAATGATACAGTGCAGTAAGCATTTTCTCTTCTTCTTGCGATAGCACGCCAGTCCGCATACTGCGTGGTCCTTCCATCAAAACCCATTCATTTCCCTCTATTTTTTTCTGTGTAGTTCTTGCTATTTGTTATCTCAAAATGACATCTCAAAAAATTTTATTATTCTCTTTTGTTATAGTTAGCCAACAACTTCATGTGGTTTTAGGCATGGCTTCAGCTAGAATTAACTTTGATTAAATGTTTTTACGTATCAATAAATGGCTAAAGATAGTTAAAAACTTAATTTTTAACCAACTGTTCGACATGGAATCCACTATGGTAATTAAGCACCAGGGGTGGATGCTGATCTCGCGTTTTGTGAGCAACCAAAAGCGAGACATCTCTTAAATATGGAAATAAGGGTTTTAGAATGAGCTTTGGATTAGCAAAGGACAACAAGTTTGAAATCATCGCTACCCTTCGTGAAGAGTTGCACAAGAAAACGAAACTTGAAGTTTTATGTGAAAACCATAGTGTTATCAAGCAGTTAGAGAAGATTGATTTCGAGCGGTTTGTCATCTCCGGACACGAAGACATTGTTCCTGAAAAGGTCCAGTACTTTATCCTGCACAGTGAAAGTGGGATTGTAAAATTTAGTGCCAGATTCGAACAAACCTTATCAGCAGGTGCACAAGCAGGATTATCCTACTTCATCCCGGATATGATTTTCTTTGCCCAGCAGCGACAAAATCAGCGTTTTTCCTTCCTGAAGGGTTACGACTTTTTCTGTTTTGGTCGTTACAAAAACGGAGAAAACTACTCTCTGAAGATTAAAAACATCTCGCAGGGCGGTTGTGCACTAATTGTTAAAGATGTGAACTCCCGTTTTCTCTATAAAGATGCGGTGATTAAAAATGCCGCGCTGGATTTTGATACGTTTGGCAGTTTACAGCTGGATTTGAAAGTGATCGATGTCGTCATGATCAATGAATTTGATGAGGATAATCAATTGTATGCCTGTCATCAGATCTCATGTGAGTTCGATTTTAAAAATCGTCGTGAAGAGGCAGAGGTCGAGAAGATTATTATTAAATTTTTAATGAGTAACAAGATTTGATGCTGATAAGGAGCGATGAACAGGATGTTGATGTGTGGCAGTGATAATTTTGTGGGCAACGGTTTGTTCGCCTACCTGACAAGCAAACATGTACCGATACAAACATTCCAGTTTGAGGATATGTTGCATCAGTCATCATTATGCCAGCATCAAACCATGGTTTTTAATATCATTGATAACGAACAACCATGTTCAACTATCGTGCAGTTTTTGAATAAAAACCGCTTCAAGTTTTATAATAATGTCGTGGTAATTATTGCTGATAGTTTGGTGGCGAAATTATGTGTAGAGTTATTATATGTTGAAAAAACGATAGTTTTGACGGAGAAATCTTCACTGCGCGATTTCGGTCAACTGGCGTCGTTAACGGCCGGGAAATGGAATCCCCGGCTGTATCGTTCACAGAAAAGATTAACCGAGAGAGAGCAGCAGATTCTGAATTTATTGGTAAACGGATATACCGCCAGAGAAATTTCAGAGTTAGTTAGCCTGAATTATAAAACTATCCAGGCGCATAAAATGAGGGTCGTCACCAAGCTGGGACTGACCAATACCTCGGAATTAAATAAATTAATTGTCAGATTTACCCATCGTATGTCTTTTTTACCCTAACCTGGCCATTCTATTCTGATGTAACACACCTAATAGTAGATACAATTCGGGAGTGATATTGACTGGTTTTTAATTTTTATGATTTGTTGAGGGAGAGAGGAATGTTTAATTCTAGTGAGGTGTTAACCGCGCTTGAAAAGGCATTGAATACCAGTCAGCTTTATATGGTTTATCAACCAATTTTTAATTTGCGTAATCAGCGTATTAGCGGGTTTGAAGCATTAATGCGTTGGAATAGCCCCCAGATGGGGATGATCTCTCCCGATGTTTTTATTACCTTGCTGGAAGACAGCGGCAATATCATGTCAATTGAAGATATGGTTACCCACACTCCCTGGGATGTGGCAACCCGTTGGCCAGAGCCCCTTGTATTGTCCGTCAATATTTCCGCGCTTGAATTCTGCGATCCGCTGTTACCCCAACGCGTCAGAAAAAACCTTACTGTATGTGGTCTCCCGCCCCATCGATGCCAGATAGAGGTCACGGAAACGTCGCCGCTGTGCGACAGTCAGGTCGCGGCTAAAAATATGACGGAGCTGAAGGCGATAGGGGTCAAAATTGCCCTTGATGATTTTGGAACCGGCCACGCCAATCTTAACTATCTGTTGAAATATCCTTTTGATACCTTAAAAATTGATAAGGAATTTATCGCCGGCATTGAACCCGATACCCGCTCAACAAAGATTGTCGAGGGTATAATTTCACTGGCGCACAATTTTGGTATTGAAGTTCTTGCTGAAGGGGTGGAAACCCAGTCCGAACTGGATCGGCTGATGCAGATTGGTTGTGACAAAATTCAAGGCTTTTTCATTTCTCCCCCGGTGTTGGCAGAAGAGATCCCGTTACTCCTGACGCAGTATAATCCTTAATCTTCTCCCTCTCTGTTGTTCCCCTGAACCTCGATTGTTTCGCGTTGCCAGAGGGCCGCTCCCGCACTTTCTCCGCCAGTCCGTAGGCCTGATACGTTAAGCGCATCAGGTTGCTTTGTATCCGTGACAGGCCAAAAAAAGCCCCCTGTTAAACAGAGGGCTAGCGAGTTTATGTCAGCTTAGAACGATTTCTTAAAGCCAATTGATGCATTAACCGGCGCTTCAACCTGCGACTTACTGCCACCGTTGCTAAATTGCGTACCCAGTTCTCCGTAAACCTGCAGGTTTCTGTCGATAGACCATGACAGACCGGCTGCAACTTCAGTGCTGGAGTACTGTTGTGAAGACTCAAGCGTGGTGGTGGCTACCGCATTGCTAAAGTGCGTTTTGTCTTTTGAACCCAGACCCTGCCAGACGTTGACCCTGCCGTAAGGCTGGAATTTGCCATGGTTGGTGTCATAGTCAGCGACCAGACGCACGCCCAGACGGGCGGTAAAGGAATCCGCGGTATCCATTTTCACTTTCGTTTGGGTCACACCATCAAGCCGCCCGTTATCAAAGTCGCTGTATTGATAGATCAGCTGAGCCTGAGGTTCCAGACTCCATGCGCTGGTGCCTAAACGGAACGATTTACCCACTTCTGTTGACGCCGTCAGCGTGTTGCCTCTGACGGTATACGAGCCGTTGTTACCGGTCGCCGCCAGGCGGGATTTATGGTTACCGTATTGCAGGACGTTATCAACATACATCCCGTCGCCCGAGAACCAGGTGGCGTAGCCGCCGACATAAAACGCGTTGTCGTCGATGTTGCCGCCTTTGCCGTCGCTGCCTGTCTTCGTGCCTTTCACGTTGCTGTCGATATCAAGAATGCTGGTATACATCCCGGCTTTCCAGCTTTCGTTGGCATACATATCGACGCCAACCTGAATCCCCATGGTATGGGAGCTGGTTTGCGTTCCAGCCGCATCATCCAGTTTGGTTTTACCGGAGTAGCCAATCATTCTTGCCCAGGCGCGATTGTCTTCATCAATACCCGGTTTAACCTCGTCACCCATACGCTGGTGCATGTTGCCTAACAGGCTGATGTCGCCCTGACGAACGACGCTGGCGAGACCAGAATACAGCATGGTTTCTGGACGATATTCGCTTCTCAGATACCAGTTTTCACCCTGACCCTGAGCGTTACCCGCATGCAGTTGATACTCAAATGCGCCTGCAGCCATACGATCGGCGGCAAGATGGAAGGCGTCTCGTGACGTTTGTGCCGTAGTGGTTGCGCCATTGAGCGCGGTTACCACTTCGATACCATCACCAATGGTTGGTGCGCCGAGACCAGAACCATCGACATCCAATAGCGTACTACCGCTGGCTTTACCGCCATCGATAATCAGACGGTCGGCAATGCCTGCGCCGCTGCCAGTTTGTGTGGCCGCCATGTTGATAGTCCCTTTTTCGCCGGTGTAATCCCCTTTGACGGTTAACGTTGTGCCAGTCTGCTGGCCGATGAGTGAGACATCGCCACCGTTGCTCAGTCCCGCTACCGTCTGGTTGTAACCTTGCGTGTTGAGGGTAGTGTCAGCGACAACGTAGTGGTGTGATGCGCTACTCAGAGTGTTGGTATTACCCGCCTGCAGTACACCGTTGGCAATCAGCGTTGCGCCGCTGTAGCTGTTTTCTCCATGCAACTCCGTAACACCGCTGCCGGTTTGATGCAGTTGGCCTTCGCCGCTGATATTACCGGTCAGCGCCAGGGTATCGCCACGATTGACGTTGAGTACGCCGTTATCAACGATATCCCCCTGAATGCTGCCGATATCGCCGCCGTTACCCAGCTGTAAAACGCCTTGCTCGATGGTGGTGCCACCGGTGTAGGTGTTATCCAGCGTCAGGGTGAGGGAGCCTTTACCAGTTTTGGTCAACTGACCGTTACCTTCGACTTCCGTCAGCAGAGAAACGTTATGTCCGTTGGTGTCGAATGTCCCGCCGCCGGATTCCAGAGTCACCTGACGAGCGGTATCAAACGCTTCACCATATTTCAGCGTACCACCATTAAAGGTAATTCCCGTCTCTGGTGCGCCAAGGTTGGTATCACCCGCCACCTGCAGCGTACCTGAGGTGATGGTGGTTCCACCGCTGTAGGTGTTGTCACCAGTGAGGATGAGCGTACCGAGGTCGCCTTTATTCAAGCCGCCGGTGCCGCGGATCACGCTGTCGATAGTCGCGGTGTAGTTAGCGCCGTCTACTGTGCCATCGCCGACGCGAATCAGCGTATTAGCCGTATCGGTGGTAATGGCTTCACCGCCCACGCGATAACCATCGGTGGCGAACTGTGCGCCACTGATGATGACGTCGCCTTTGCTGTTATCGACGGTTACATTGCCCGCTTCACCCTGGAAGACGGCGAACGCAGCATCGGTAAACGGTGCATTCAGCGCGCCTTCTGGCGTTGATTCATCCGTTGTCCAGTTGTCATTACCCTGGCTGGATTGCCAGATACCGTCGCCGCCGTTGATGACGCCGTTGTTTTTCAGCTCGCCATTCTCACCGCCGGTGCCGTCCCAGAAGCGCAGCGTCAGCCCGGCATGGTTAACCAGGTTAACCTGGTTATTAACCGAGGTTTGTACGTACAGGCTGTCCGCAGCTTCCGGCGCGTCGGCAATGTCCATCACATTGTTGGTTAATGTGCCGGTGTAGTTGATGACGCGGTAAACACCAACGTCAAAGCTTCCGCCTGGAGAGGTCTGGATATTGAGCTTACCATCGAGCGTCAGATCGCCATTCACATCTATCAGGTCATTGAAGGCTCCGCCTGGGGTATAGGCTTGACCAAACTGGTAATCAAGCTGTGCGTTATCGCTGAGCGTCAGTGAACCGGTAGTCAGTTTACCCACGCTGTTGATGGCCGCACCCGCGGTAATATGGCCGTCATCCAGTACATCAACCGCGCCGCCGATAATACCGTTCCCGCCGAGCGTTGCCCCAGATTTCACCGTCACCTGACCTGTTGCGGCAGACTGATTACCGTTGACCAGCAGTACGCCTTCATTGACGTCCGTGGTGCCGGTCCAGGTGTTATCGCCGGTCAGCGTTAACGTGCCGTCACCGATTTTCACCAGGCTGCCATCGTTGCCGCTGATAATGCCGCTGATGGTGTCATCAAGATGCAGATTACCCAGCGACAATTCTTTATTGCCCAGTTCGACATTCCCCGCACCGGACAACGAGCCGATAGATGTTGCGCTGTCGACTGCGCTGATATCGACCTTGCCGCCCGCCAGGTTTTTAACGACGGTATTCTCTGCTAACGCCTGGTCCGCAAAGGTCATCAGTCCGCTGTTATTCACGCTAGCAGAACCACCGCTGGCATTTTCTTCCAGCGCCAACGTACTGTCTTTTGACACGTTAACCGTCGCCTCGCCCGCGGTGGCGTTATCGGTTAACAGCGCTTTCGCTGTGCCCGTCAGGTTCAGTTTTGCGCTCGCGGCGGTGACGTTATCCGCCAGCGTTAACAGACTGTCGGCAATGTTCATGGTCAGGGATTTCAGGCTGGTCTCTGTTCCGCTGACATTGAGCGTCGCCCCGTTATTGACGTTCACGGTGCTGCTTTCATTGCTACCAAAGGCTCCGGTTTTGCTGACGTTGACCGTCACATTGTTGGCATTTCCGGTACCGGCAATTTCTGTGTCGCCTTTATAGCTGTTCGCGCGATTGAGCGACAGGGTACTGCCCGCATCGCTTGAGCTGCTGGTGACTTTCAGTTTACCGTCGCCGGTAATCTCACCGGTTGGCGTGAAGTTATGTGAATTGAGGTCAAACACCGCCGCGTTATCATTCGCGCCCAGCGCAATGGTGCGATTGCTGGTTAGGTCCGCGCCCATCTGCAGCGTGGAGCCGTTGTTGATAGCCAGGTCGGTTCCGCTCTGACCGAGGTTGCTGTCGGCGGAAATCTGCAACGTACCGCCATCAATGCGTGTGCCGCCGCGATACGCGTTATCACCGCTGAGGATCAGACGGCCAAGGTCGGTTTTCACCAGCGTCAGCTTGTCAGTCGTGCTGGCTTCGCGGATGACGGACTCAATGGTCGCGGTATAGTTTTGCCCCGCGCCACCCGCGCCAACGCGCAGCAGCAGTTCACCGGTTCCCGGCGTCTGGCCGGCGTGGGTCGCATTTTCCGTGGTGGCATAAGCGTTAAGTGCGTCGCCTTTAACGACATAGCCATCGGCGTCAAACTGTGCCCCGGAGAAGTTAACTTCTCCCGCGGCGTTATCCACGGTAACGGTGCCACCTTTGGTGGTGAAGACGGCAAAGGACTTCTGCGCCCAAGGTGCGTTACCTTCGCCCGTTGCCGTGGTCCAGTTGTTATCACCCTGACTGCCGATCGCCATCCATTTGCCATCGCCACCGTCAATTTTGCTGTCGCCCTCAATGCCCGACGCGCCGTGGCTTTGACTTACCGTCGCTCCGTCCCAGAATTGCAGGGTAACGCCGTTGGCGTTCACCAGGTTGACCTGTTTGTCGATAGAGGTCTGGACAAAAATATTGCTCTTATCCTGACTGTCCGGTATTGCGCCCAGCTCCAGCGTCTGGTTATCCAGCGTACCGCCGTAATTATAGATACGGTACACGCCCGGTCCGAAGTTACCGCCTTGCGAAGTGGTAACATCCAGGGTCCCGTCCAGTTGCAGATCGCCTGCCACGTTCACCAGATCGTTTAGCGCACCGCCTGGCGTAAAGGCCTGCCCCAGTTCGAAAGCGGAGGTCGTTTTGCTGCCAAGCTGCAGATTACCGTTAACAGATAGCGTACCCGCACCGCCGTCACCGGCGCTGATGGTTGTGGCATCGTTCATCAGCACGTTGCCGCCGATAATGCCCTTACCGCCAAGTGTGGACGTACCGCTGACGGTGGTGATGCCGCGCGCCGCGCTTTGATCGCCATTCACCAGCAGCGTGCCGTTAGTAACGGTGGTGTTACCGGTATAGGTATTGTTGCCGTTCAGACGGGTAATGCCGCCGCCGATTTGCTGTAGCGCGCCGATACCGGAGATCACACCGTTGAGCAGCACGGTGTTGGCGCGATTAATCGCCAATACGCCGTTGTCGATGATGTCAGAGACGGCGCTCACTTCGCCTTCATTTCCACCGTCACCTAACTGCAGCGTACCGGTTTGATCAATGGTGGTAGAGCCGGTGTAGCTGTTGTTGGCGGTAAACACCGTGGTGCCGCCCGCCGCACGTTCAAATTTCCCGTCGCCGCTGATGATGCCGCGATAGATCTGTGCTGTTGAGGTATCCCCCTGAGTATCGAAGATAACCTTGCTGTCTGCGCCCTGGGTGGTGACATTGTAATCGCCAATGCTTGCGGCAGTGCTGGTTGGTTCGACGTGATCGCCGGTACGCAGCGTGGCGCCATTGTTTACAGCAAGGGTTTCGCTCGCCAGATTCAGGTTTTCAACGATGCGTACATCTGCATTTGACCCGCTGATGGTCAGTGAATCCCAGCCGGTGCCAATGTTGGTACCGGTATTCAGGTTGTCGCTAGCCAGCGTACCAATCTTCGCATCTTTTGTATCAGTGAAGGTGAGGGCGTTGCCCGTACCCGCTGCGGTAAGGATGTGCCGCGTTTTATCCAGCGTCACATTGCCGATGTTGGCTTTATTGTTACCGCCAGTACCCGCGAAATTCACTTCGCCAGCATAAGAGCCGCTACGCCAGTTGAAGGTATCTGTACCTTCGCCGGTGTTGATTACGCCGCTGGTCACACCGCCGCTGATATCGATGGTGTCATTGCCTTTACCAGACTGAACTGCCACGGCCGAGTCGTTGATGGCCTGCAGGGTTCCCGTGTTGGTGATGGCTTTACTGCTGTCGCCGCTGGCGTCTATTACCGGTGAGGTGGTACTGGCAGAGATAATCTTGCCGCTGTTGGTCAATGCGCTAACGTTTTTCGCGATGATTGCTGAACCACCTGCGCTGTCATGCACGTTGATGTCGGCATTGGTGGTGATACGACCGTCCGTATTGGCGCGGATACCGCTGCCTTCGCTGTTGAGTACCTCAATGGTATAGCCTTTGCCGATGGTTAGATTGCCCGTCACCGCGTCGCCATTACGTTGTTCAAAGGCGAAGCCGGTACCTTTACCGTTGACGTTGAGGATGTTGTTCAGCCCATCGTTCATGGTCAGCGCCACGCTGGTGCGGATCCCTGGGCCATCGTTGGAGTCGATGGTGACATCACGCAGCGTGATATTGGTGTTGTTGGCATCGTTTTGAATACCGGCACCGGTACCATCAGCGCGGATCATCACGCTTTGCGCGGCCAGAGCGCCAGCGCCTTCGGCCAGGCGAATGCCGTCAGCGGAGCCATCGGTGGTAATGCTGTCGCCAGTCATACCGTTAATCAGCAGGCTTGCCCCTTGGGTCAACAGAACGCCAGCGGTGCCATCATCAACCTGAATTTTGCCAAGCTTATTAATCTGCGCGCTGGAGCCTGAGGCGCGTACGCCGATGCCGTTGCTGACATGCAGGGCGAGGGAGGAGTTATTGGTTAAGCTACTGTAGATTCAATCTGTCAATGCAACACCCCTTTCAATTATCTCTTTCGGTGTTTTGAACTTCAGTGTCTTTCTCGGTCTGTTGTTTAGCTGAGCAGCAACCAGATCTAGTTCATGTTGAGTATATTGGGCAAGACATGTCTTTTTAGGAAAGTACTGCCGAATTAGCCCATTTGTGTTCTCATTTGTTCCCCGCTGCCAAGGACTCTGAGGATCGCAGAAGTAAACTTTAACGCCGGTGCTGACAGTAAATTCTAGATGTCTGGCCAGTTCCATTCCTCTGTCCCATGTCAGTGATTTTCTGAGTTCTGACGGTAAACTCAGGAATTTGTCGGTAAGAGCCTGATTTACTGAGACAGAATCTTTGCCCCTGAGTCTAAGGATGATCGTATAACGTGATTTTCGGTCTACAAGTGTGGCTATATGAGAGTTTTTTGTACCTGAGACTAAATCGCCCTCCCAATGCCCCAGAGAGCGTCTGTTATCGATATTTCGGGAACGTTCGTGAATTGGTGTTCCGTTCACTATGTTAATCGTACCTCTTTCGCCTTTGCGGGTATGACGCCTGCCATGGCGAAGGCTATGCGACCGTCGCAGATGCTGTATATTCAGGTGGTGTAGCGCTTCACGGCTACGAAAGTACAGCGTTTTATAAATTGTCTCAGGTGATATTCGCAGCGTTTTTTGACGTGGTTTTGTTCGCCTTAACCATCCTGATATTTGCTCTGGAGACCATTTCATCTCCAGCTTTTCCAGAACAAGCTTTCGCAATGGTAAATTTTGATCCAGTAAGCACGGTTTTGGCCTTTTCGCCATTCTGTTGGCTCGGTTATTAGCATCAACAGCTTTGTAATAGCGTCTGCCCCGATTACGCTGAACTTCACGTGAGATCGTCGAAGGACTGCGATTCAGCGCAGTAGCTATCGCACGAATGCTCATTTTGGCTGACAAACCAGCTCGTATCTCCTCGCGCTCAGACAGTGTCAGGTGAGCTACAGCCCGCTTACGCTCATGGGGTTTTATGCCGCCAGTATCCCTTAACATAGTGAAGATCGTTCCGGGTTTTGAACCCAGGATATTCGCTATTTCACTGAAGCCTGTTCCGTTCTTCCATAGTTCAAAAACAGAGGCTTTTTCCTCTGCTGTAAATGTTCGTCTCATTCAAAAAACCTCCGCAACCCCATGTTTTCACATAACTGTTGCGTTGACCAATTGAATCTACAACCGCCTTTTTGAACATCGACACCGATACTGTCGACGCTGGCCAGATCGATAATCGATTTGGTATCGAGGATCAGGTTGCCCAGATTCCTCGCCACATAGGCGATTACCTTGTTGCCGCTGGCTTCAGAGGTGATCTTCGCGTTTGAGGTGAGGGTCGTGCTCGTGGCATTGCCCTGCACATTACCATTCAACTGATGCGCCTGACCATCCACAACCCCGGCAACGGTTCTTTCACCGGTTAAATTGATGGTGGTTTTATCGCTGATGGTCCCTTTCGCGCCGCCTTCGATAACCAGCGCCGCAGAGTCAGTACCCTTAACGGTGAACGTTGCTTCACCGGTATCTACGTTACTGCCTGCGCCAGTGGCGAGAACGCCCACGGAATTGTTACCGCTGAGAGTCAAATCCAGGTTGGAGGTGGACTGATCTTTCGGGTTAGTGGTATTACCGGCCAGCAATGCGCCATTGGCGATACGGAAAATGGTGGTGCGATCCTGACCGTTGTCATTCATCACCGCCTGACCAATATTGGCGGTAGCGCCCTTACCATACAGGTAATAACCAATCTGATCGGTGCTGTTAAATGAGGGGCTACTTAAGCTGTCAACGTTAGCGATGGCGTTATCACGCACGTGGACGCCGATGTTACCGGCTTTATCCAGCGTAATATTGGAATAGACGTTGACCACTGCCTGACCGTTGGCGCCACCTTCCGCCCAGATGGCGTAGTTACGGTTACCGACGCCGCCTTCACCGTCCACCACGATAGAGCCTGCAGCGCTGGTGGTGACTTCGGCATTTTTGTTATTGGCGCTAACGTGGATCCCTACGTTGTTGGTGCCATTCACGTTAATCTTGCCGTCGTTACGGATTTCCTGATTATTTTCTGCGCCGCTGTCGTGTACGGAGATGCCGTAGTTTTTACTGCTGCCCCCTTTAGAACCGCCATTGATCACGATATTGCCGGTATTGAGGACGTTGCCCGTGGCATTTCCGACCAAAATCCCTGCGGCGTTACGGACGCCGGTTCCCAGCGTGATAAGGCCGTTGTTAATCACCTCTTTGGCGCTCTTGATCATAATACCGGCGCTCAGGCTGGAACCGCCTGCCATGGTGACATCTTTAGCCGGATCGCTTGCGTCGCGACCAAGATAAATAGAGGCATTCTGAGCATTGGTAAAGGTGGCATTCCCGGCGACTTCTACGCCATAAGCGGTGCCGCTGGCAAAGGATGTACCGCTTTTACGTCCGTCTACGACGTTAATATCGCCGTTGTTGACCCCTTGTGCATCGTCAGACAATTGCATACCAATCGCCAGCGTCAGCGAAGAAGCGGGGACGTCTTTGCTCCAGGGATCGGCTGCCGAAGCGGTACCAAAGTTATCGGTGGTGATCGCCTGGTTGATGATGCCGTTGTTAGCGATCTGACTGGTGCCTTGACCTTGCATACCAAATGCGCCATAGCTGTTGACGTTTTGGTTGCCGTCTTTATCGATAAACAGCCCGGAGTTGATCATCCCGTTGTTGGTTGCCGTCGCGTCTTTTGCCAGCATGCCAATCGCCAGGCTCTGCCCGGTAGACGTTCGTAATGCGTTCAGTTCGCCAAAGTTTGTGATAACCCCGCCATCAACGGCTTTCATGACGCCATTAATACTGCCGTCAACGGCAAGAATCGCATCTTTGTTCAGGGTGCCGGAGGTGCCTGCGCCATTGGCGTAAATAGCATGCAGCTCACCGCGGTCAGCGGTCGCGTTATTGGCATGCGATAAGCCGTCTGTCCAGACGTCGTAATCCCAACTGAGCACGTCAGAGGGCTTGCTGGAATTGATCAGGCCATCAATCAGCTCGGCATACTTCGTTTGTGCTGCGGTGACGGTAGTGACTTCATTCGCTTCCAGCCACAGTTGGATTTGGCTGACTTTTTCGCCTTCCGGGTTTTCCGCCGCGTCGCTGCTATTGCCCAACAGCCAGTCGTTAAATTCGGCCAACTCCTGCGTGTTGGTGATGTTAAATGTGCGCTCACCCGTTTCGACGACTTTGCCGTCCGTATCATAGCCGTAGGTCATGAGCGTGACATCATCGCCAAACACGGAGGTTTGCGCTGAGCCGGCGAAGGTTTTTTCAGGAATAACCGGGGCGGCGTTAAATTTTATAAAGTTATCGGATTGCCAGTAAACCTGGCTACCCGCGTCCTGAGCCTCCAGTAAGGAGGAGTCTTTGGCCAGTAATTCGATGGTATTGGCTTTGGCGCGTACATTGAGCGTGTCGTCGCCCAAATTCAGATTGGCCGTGGAGCCGTTTGTCGCCAGCGCGATACCAAATTGTTTGTAGATTTTAGACTGCGCCGGATCGTAAGTGTTTAATGCCGAATCGCCAATCTGTGATTCGGTAAGAAAGTTACTTAACGCGTTGGTATCAAAGACTTTAATGGTTGTTTTTTCGCCGGGGAACGCCGGGTCGTTAATCTCAAATTCTGTGCTCTGCGAAGGCGTTGATGATTGGTTATAAGTCAGGTATTCCGCCAGCTCCTCGGCGGTAGTAATCGTTTTTACGCCCTGGTCAGGGCTGGTGGCCTGCAGGGTGATTTTGCCGGTTTGCAGTAGCTCTCTGATGGTCGTTGATTCAACAACGCCACTTTGACCCGGACTGATGGTTGGGATCGCGCCGCTGATATTGAGCGCCTGACCAGCAGTGATATCTTCATATAAGAATCCGTAGTCGTGGACACCCTCATAATCCCCAACAGAAATACCTGTCTGGTAGTCGGTGAAAATATTATGTTCACCGATGTCGATGATCGGAGTTGCTGAAGCTTGCATTGAAGCAGCGCTTAATGCGCCGGCCGTGAGTACGGCGACAGTTTTACGCGAGCTGCTTTTTTTCTTTCCTTTGGTTAATTCGGAAACGACCACCCAAATACCGAGCGCCGCGTTCCAAATAATGCTGTAAACTTTGTTCATATATAACCCTCGTCTACATTCCTGTTATGTGTATTGTTAATACATTGAGTTGTTGGCTATGGTTGGCACGCGGATGTGCTACCCGGTAATAGATTTTTGGAAATAGGATTCCCTTCCGTGCGATGCGGAATTAAAAAGTGAGCCGAAAGGAAATCTTTTAAATAATAACCGTGATAATTGTCCTTAAATAAGTCAGTTACGGCTGGCTATAGTGAGAAATGGTGTACTTGAGTCGGGAGTTATTTTTCCCGAGTTTTCTGGCAATGTTGCTTTTGTACGCCCCGATGGTTTTTTCACTTTTTTGTGATGCCCCAGCGATTTGAGTCAATGACCAACCCCGGGCAAGCATCATCATTACGTTAAATTCGTTTGCTGTGATTTTGTTATTTATTTCTTTGATATTACGTGGTTTTTTGTTTTGTGATATGCACGTCACGGCATGCAGTAACCGATCAAGGCTGGCGTCTTGATCGAGGAACAGCATGTTCCTCCCGCAAACGGTTTGAAAAATAGAAAAAGTAGCTTCATCTGCCAAAACAATAATTTTTGTGGCAGGGCGTAAAGCCATGTTGCGGATAATCCTGGCATATTTTAAAAAATCTGAGTTGTCAGGATTAATAATGATGCAATCCATTTCATAAGGGATTATGTTGACGGCAGAAAGCGTCTGAGAGGAGTAGTACGCGATATCAATATATAATGATGAACCACGTAGGATTTCACGCATGCCTAGCCAGGGATAAATTGATTCACCCAAAAAAATAGCCTTAGACATAACGATCTCCTTGAAATTTTGGTGCAGGCGGTCGCCTCTTTTTTTAGTCTAAAAAAGAGTTTCTTGCGACGCATGAAATGTTAATTAAATCTCGTATGACGTTCTTTGGTGTGAACGCATCCTTATTTATTGCAGATTCAACAGATATTTTCTGTATTAATTTGAATCATTAACTATTCTTAAAGTAGATATTACACTTTGTTAAAATTTAAGATAAATCGTTTATTTCAGCTCTGAGTAAATGATTGATAGATTTCGCTTATGGATCACGCGAATAATGTTTCAGCCATTTCAATAAAGACAGGGTATTCCTATTTATACTGGAGGGGATTTATATGAAAAATCTTATATTTCAAACAGATAACCATTCTTCTTTATGGGACTATTGGTAGGTAGGAGAATTCTTAATCAAGGCCAGGATAAAGAGAGAGGGAGAGCGGTGGGAGAGAGAAATATTGTCTTATTTGCAGTTATCGACCTAAAATTCGAGTATTTAAGTTGATAGCTCTGACTTATCTTAATAACTAAGCATTTTGTGCTATTTTTATCATTTGGTGCTTAATCTTCAAATCTCGCTTGAAGATGTTATATTTTCTGCTCGCTATCGCTGATAGCGCTTAGCCCGCCAACAGCTCCTGCTCAACCTGTTGCACCTGTTGTTCCAGCGTATTGCGGATTTGCGTAAGCGCCCGTTGTTGATCGGAGAAGTAAGCCTCTTTATCCGTCACGGAGGTGGCAAGGCGCCAGGCGTTTTCTGCTTCCAGTTCGGTAATCTCTTTGAGCAGTGCGTTAATTTGTTCTCTGAGCTGCTGTATTTTGCTGCGTAAATGCTGCAGATCGTTCAATCGGTCACTCGCCATCATCGGTTCGAGGCCGCTTTGCAATTGAGTCAGTAGCGCCCGAACGGCAGCAAGGTCGGCATTTTGGCGCGCCTGGTTAAGCTGCACCATCATCTGATGCGCTTTCTCTTTCAGATCGTCCGCCACCACGTCCGGATGACAAAGACGGCTGGCCTGACGCCACAGGCGTTTTAACTCATTACGCTCTTCAGAAGAAAGCCGTTGGTCACGGCTAAAACGATGTTGCGCATCCTGCTGCTGCTCCTGATATTCATCATATTCATGGCTGGCTTCTTCCTGTGCCTGACGGGCTGCGCTGTCGTCCTGGCGAGAAAAGTCGTTTTCCAGCTCACGAATCTCCGCCAGCAGGGCGGTAATAAGCTCCGTTTGTTGCTGAATTCGTTGACGTGTTTCCACCGATTCGTGCGAATCTGAATTCTGGTTCATCCAGAGCTGCTTAAGCCTGGCCAGTTGATCAACAGCCTGGGAAATATAGTGCTGGCAGGATTGATAGTCTTGTTCCCGGCGTTTTCGCTCCGCTTCCTGTTTGCGCTGGGCGCTGGCGGCGAGCTGTTTACGCAACTCGAGGATCCGGCTCATCAGCGGCCCAAGGCGAAGATGATACAGATCGTTGAAATCATCGAGGATTTGAATGCGCGTGTTGCGCTTATCGATCAGGTCACGCAGCTGTGTTTCGAGCGCTTTTAGTTCCAGTTTACTGGCGGCAATGGCAGGATCCTGCCACGTTGAGACTGCCCGTTGAGATTGCAGCCAGGCCGTGATTTCACGTAGGGCATCACTAAAGCGCCGTGCTTCGAGCGCCTGAACGATGGCGCCTGGCAAGACTGACATAGGCTCATTTTTCAGATGATCTACCTGCTGGAAAATAATCTCCTCATCTTCCAGTTCAATAGCGCTTTTGACGATTTCCAGTCGTTTGATGATCTTATTCATGACAGTCGTTGCCTGGCCTGGCTCAAAAACGAGTGGCTGAAACACAGCGGATTCACCCGTTTGAAAATGTTAGAAAAACAGTAAAGCGCATTCTGTGGCCTGCGATGCCTTTTCGTCCAGAATAATTCACTGTAATTATGAACAAACGCAATGCCACGGGCACAGCGGGTCCTTATTGCGCCTTGCGACAACCAGGTTGAAATGTTAAAAGAAGCCCCTTCAATAAAAACGACACAGGGGAAGGGCGTGAAAAACGCGTCAACTGCATCTGACACCAGCGTGTCTGATGCCGCGTCAACGAATGAGCCGACGCTTCAGCGGGGGTTGCAAAACCGCCATATTCAATTAATTGCGCTGGGCGGCGCAATTGGTACCGGCCTGTTTTTGGGCATTGGCCCGGCTATTCAGATGGCGGGACCTGCGGTGTTACTGGGTTACGGCGTTGCCGGGATCATCGCTTTTTTGATTATGCGTCAACTGGGCGAAATGGTGGTGGAAGAACCCGTTTCGGGATCGTTTGCCCATTTTGCCTATAAATACTGGGGACCGTTCGCGGGATTTCTGTCCGGCTGGAACTACTGGGTGATGTTTGTGCTGGTTGGCATGGCGGAACTGACCGCGGCTGGGATCTACATGCAGTACTGGCTGCCCGATGTCCCGACCTGGATTTGGGCCGCGGCATTCTTCGTGATCATCAACGCGGTTAACCTGGTCAACGTACGTCTGTATGGCGAAACGGAATTCTGGTTTGCGCTGATTAAAGTGCTGGCCATTATCGGCATGATTGGTTTTGGCGTGTGGATGCTGTTTTCCGGTCACGGCGGGGAACATGCAAGCATTGATAACCTGTGGCGTTACAACGGCTTTTTTGCCACCGGCTGGAACGGGTTGATCCTGTCGCTGGCGGTGATTATGTTCTCCTTTGGCGGACTTGAGCTTATCGGGATTACTGCCGCAGAAGCGCAGGATCCGCAGAAAAGCATTCCAAAGGCGGTAAACCAGGTGGTGTACCGTATTCTGCTGTTTTACATCGGTTCTCTGGTGGTGCTGCTGGCGCTGTACCCGTGGGTGGAAGTGAAATCCAACAGCAGCCCGTTTGTGATGATCTTCCATAATCTTGATAGCAACGTGGTGGCTTCTGCGCTGAACTTTGTCATTCTGGTGGCTTCGCTGTCGGTATATAACAGTGGCGTCTACTCTAACAGCCGTATGCTGTTTGGTCTCTCTGTCCAGGGGAACGCGCCGAAGTTCTTAACCCGCGTCAGCCGTCGCGGCGTACCAGTGAATTCACTGATCCTCTCCGGTGCTATTACGTCTCTGGTCGTACTGATCAACTATGTCCTGCCGCAAAAGGCCTTTAGTCTGCTGATGGCGCTGGTTGTGGCGACGCTGCTGTTGAACTGGATTATGATCTGCCTGGCCCATCTGCGATTCCGGGCGGCGATGCGTCGTAAGGGACGTGAGACGCACTTCAAAGCGCTGCTGTACCCGGCAGGGAACTATCTGTGTATTGCTTTCCTTGGCATGATTCTGGTGCTGATGTGTACGATGGACGATATGCGCCTGTCAGCTATCCTCCTGCCGGTGTGGATCCTGTTCCTGTTCGTTGCCTTCAAACTGCTGTGTCGTAAGTCCCGCTAAGTTTCTACCGATCCCATCGTCAGGATGGGATCGGATCTTCTCTCAATGTTTATCGTGACCGCTCTCGCAATTTTGCCTTTGCTGGCAGGATCTTTATTTTGTAATCGATTACTTTTCTATTGAATCTATTTTGTAATCGATTACTTTTTAAAGGTGAGGCAAAAAATGGTGTCAACAACCGAAAGTAGTGGAAAACAGAGCGTACAGTACCGGCTGCTGGTACCCCGGCTGTCGCTAATGATGTTCTTACAGTTCTTTATCTGGGGAAGTTGGTCCGTCACGTTGGGGCTGGTGATGAGCCAGCACAACATGTCGCTGCTGATTGGCGATGCGTTTTCAGCCGGGCCCATTGCCTCTATTCTGTCGCCGTTCGTCTTAGGGATGCTGGTAGACCGCTTTTTTGCCTCGCAAAAGGTGATGGCGGTGATGCACCTTGCAGGCGCGGCGATCCTCTGGTTTGTTCCGCAGGCATTGGTGGCGCAAAACGGTGCGCTGTTGATTGGTCTGCTGTTTGGCTACACGTTGTGCTACATGCCAACGCTGGCGCTTACCAACAACATTGCTTTTCATAGCCTGTCGGATAAAGACAAAACTTTCCCGGTGGTGCGGGTGTTTGGCACCATTGGCTGGATTGTCGCGGGGATTTTTATCGGCGTAACCGGAATCTCGGATACTACCGGCATCTTTACGCTGGCGGCGGTTATTTCTGTGATTCTGGCGCTCTACAGCCTGACGTTGCCCAACACGCCCGCACCGGCGAAAGGACTGCCGGTAAAAGTGCGCGATCTGTTTTGTGCGGATGCTTTCGCCTTACTCAAGGTTCGTCACTTTTTTGTCTTCTCGCTCTGCGCGACGCTTATTTCTGTACCGTTGGGAACCTATTACGCATATACCGCGTCGTTTCTGGCTGATGCAGGCGTTGGCGATGTCAGTACGGCGATGTCGTTTGGTCAGATGTCTGAAATTTTCTTCATGCTGGTGATCCCGTTCCTGTTCAGACGTCTGGGCGTGAAATACATGTTGTTAATCGGGATGTGCGCCTGGTTTGTGCGCTACGCATTCTTTGCCCTCGGCATCAGCGAAGAGGGCCGATTCCTGCTGTATCTCGGCATTCTGCTGCACGGCGTGTGCTACGACTTCTTCTTCGTGGTCGGCTTTATTTACACCGATCGTATCGCCGGGGAGAAAGTAAAAGGTCAGGCGCAAAGCATGATCGTTATGTTTACCTATGGGATCGGTATGCTGCTTGGTTCGCAAATTTCAGGCGCACTTTACAACCGTCTGGTGGCGGGGCAAACGGTGCCTCAGGCGTGGACCACATTCTGGTGGATCCCGGCAGTGGCTGCCGCAGTGATTGCCGTGATTTTCCTTTTCTCTTTCAAGTATGACGACAAAGAGCAGGCGTAATTTTCAGGAGGGGTTATGAAAACCATCAAGGGGCCTGGCATTTTTCTGGCGCAATTTATCGGGGATCGTCCCCCATTTAACACCCTGGAAGGCGTGGCAAAGTGGGCGGCGGAGCTGGGCTATAAGGCATTACAAATCCCGTGTAATCACAAGTCTTTGTTTGATGTCGAACAAGCAGCCAGAAGTCAGGCCTATTGTGATGATATTCGTGGGATGCTGGCCGGGCATGGGCTGGTGATTAGCGAACTATCTACCCATCTTGAAGGCCAACTGGTTGCCGTCCATCCGGCTTACGATGACGCTTTTGACGGATTTGCTCCGCCATCTGTACGCGCTAATCCGCAGGCCAGGCAGGCGTGGGCCATCGAAACCCTCCACCAGGCCGCTGCGGCTTCGCAAAGGCTGGGGCTGACGGCGCATGCTACGTTTTCAGGTTCGCTCGCCTGGCCCTTCTTTTATCCGTGGCCACCGCATAACCGTCAGCGCTTCGAAGAGGCTTTTCTGGAGCTGGCTCGCCGCTGGAGGCCCATTCTCGATCGCTTTGATCATCATGGGGTGGATGTTTGCTTTGAGATCCATCCCGGTGAAGATCTGCACGATGGCGTAACGTTCGAGCGCTTTCTGGCGCTGGTTAATCATCATCCTCGCTGCAACATTCTCTATGACCCGAGCCATCTGTTATTGCAGCAGATGGATTACCTTGGGTTTATCGATGTTTACCACTCGCGCATTAAAGCGTTTCACGTCAAGGACGCTGAGTACCACGCCAGTAGCCGCAGTGGTGTCTATGGCGGTTATCAGCCGTGGCTCGATCGCGCTGGGCGTTTCCGTTCCCTGGGGGACGGTCAGGTCGATTTCAAAACCATCTTCAGCAAGCTCACACAATATGATTTCCCTGGCTGGGCGGTACTGGAATGGGAGTGTTGCCTGAAAGACGCGCAAACCGGGGCGCGTGAGGGGAGCGATTTTATACGCCGCCACATTATTCCGGTTTCTTCACGCGCATTTGATGATTTCGCCGCTGGCGATGAGGTACGCAAATGATACAGGTTGGCATTATTGGCAGCGGTTTTATTGGGCCTGCACATATCGAGGCGTTGCGTCGACTCGGCGGTGTGAACGTGGTGGCGCTCTGCGATAGCTCGCTGGCGGTTGCTCAGGAGCGTGCAGATGCTCTTCATATTCCTCAGGCGTACGGCAGCGTTGAGGCGCTGCTGGCGCATCCCGGACTGCAGGTGGTGCATAACTGTACGCCGAATCATCTGCATGCCGACATCAATCGGCAGATTTTACGCGCGGGTCTGCACGTGTTTTCAGAAAAGCCGCTGTGTATGACGCCTGATGAGGCTCGTGAACTGGAAACGCTGGCGGAGCAGGTAGGTGTGGTGCACGGCGTGAGCTTTGTCTATCGTCAGTTTGCGATGGTACAACAGGCTGCCAGCATGGTCAGGCGCGGTAGCGTGGGGCGTCTGTTTGCCGTCCAGGGGAGCTATTTGCAGGACTGGATGCTGCTGGAGACTGACTACAACTGGCGGGTCGATGCCAAACAGGGCGGCAACTCACGGGCGGTAGCGGATATCGGTTCCCACTGGTGTGACACGGTGCAATTCGTCACTGGAAAACGTATTGTCGAGGTGATGGCCGATCTGGCTATCGTCTGGCCGGTACGAAAAGCCAGCATCGCCAGTAACGCTACGTTTGGCCAGCAAACGGCTGACCTGCAATTTGAGGATAAAGTGGTGACGACGGAAGATTGTGGATCGGTGCTGGTACGTTTTGACGATGGTAGCAAAGGCTGCTTTAGCGTTTCACAGGTGAGTGCCGGGCGCAAGAATCACCTGAGCTTTGAAATTAACGGTAGCCAGAGTTCACTGCACTGGGATCAGGAAACGCCGCAACAGCTTTGGGTCGGGCACCGTCAGCAGGCGAACCAGATCCTGACGGATGACCCAGGATTGATGAATGCGGATGTTGCTGCCAGTGCGCACTTTCCGGGTGGGCATATTGAGGGCTGGCCGGATGCGTTCAAGAATATGATGCAGCAGTTCTATCAGGCGGTGCAGGCAGGCAAAATGCCTGTGACGGCGGAGCGTCGATTTGCGTCATTTTCTGATGGTGCGGATGTGATGTATATCATTGATGCGATTATAAAAAGCCATCAGCAGCAGCGCTGGGTATCAGTGCAGCGCTAAACACGCACCCGGTTCGCCGGGCAGTGATTTTATGGTAGCCTCAACGTAAAGCCTAAACCGCAGGACTTGTCGTCGTTATGTCTATTCAAAAAATCGCCCAGCTTGCCGGTGTGTCGGTGGCGACGGTATCGCGTGTGCTGAATCACAGTGATACCGTCAAAGCCAAAAATCGCGAGCGCGTGCTTCAGGCTATTAAAGAAAGCAATTATCAGCCCAACCTGCTGGCTCGTCAGCTGCGTACGGCACGCAGTTCGATGATTCTGGTGATGGTTTCCAACATTGCCAACCCTTTTTGTGCAGAGGTTGTTAAAGGCATTGAAGAAGAGGCGGAAAAGAATGGCTATCGCATTTTGCTGTGTAATTCCGGCTCGGATACCGCCCGCTCAAAATCGGCGCTAAAGCTGCTGTCGGGGAAAATCGTTGATGGCATTATCACCATGGATGCATTCTCAAAATTACCGGAACTGACCACGCTGATTGGCGACGCTCCCTGGGTTCAGTGTGCGGAATATGCTGATAAAGGCGCGGTTTCCTGCGTAGGGATTAACGATGTTGACGCTGCGCAGTCGGTAATATCTCACCTGGTGGAAAAGGGCTATCGACGCATTGCGCTAATCAATCATGATCTGAGTTATAAATACGCCCGGTTGCGCGAACGTGGCTATAAAGCGGCGCTGCATGCCCTGTCGCTTGAGTATCAGGCCGTAGAATACGCCAGCGAGTTAAGTTCCAGTGCAGGAATTGCGGCGATGAAAACATTGCTTGCCGCAGAGGTGAAACCCGACGCGGTGTTTGCCGTATCGGACACGCTGGCCGCTGGCGCGATGCGTGCTATTCTCAATGCCGGATTACAGATCCCGCAGGATATCGCCGTCGTGGGATTCGACGGTACGGAACTGGCAGAAATGGTTTCCCCACAGCTTTCGACCATTGAGCAGCCCTCGCGGGATATAGGCCGCAAAGCGGTAGGATTGCTGCTGAATAAAATAGAAAATCCTGACGCGCAGACGGAAAGGGTGATGATGGACTGGCGCTATATTTCACGCGCCAGTACCTGAGCGTTAGCGTTGAAACGCGCCTGACAGCGCGCGAATATCATTTCCGGTGGGCGACTGATGAATGCGCAAGCCAAATTCTTCGATCACGGCGAATATATGGTCGAAAATATCAGCCTGAATACTTTCATATTCCAGCCAGACCACCGTATTGGTAAAAGCATAAATTTCGATCGGTAAGCCGTGATCGTCTGGCGCAAGCTGGCGCACCATTAACGTCATATCTTTGCGAATCCGCGGATGATGACGCAAATATTCGTTCAGATAGGCGCGGAAGGTGCCAATATTCGTCATCCGACGGTGGTTTAATACCGATTCAGGCGCATCTAACTGCTGATTCCACTCGTCAATTTCCTGATGGCGCGTGGTCAAATACGGTTTCAGCAGGTGCGCTTTATGCAGCCGCTGACGCTCATCCTCATCAAGAAAATGAATGCTGGTGGCATCAATGCTGATGCTGCGTTTAATGCGTCGCCCACCGGAAGCCGACATCCCACTCCAGTTTTTAAAAGAGTCCGATACCAGTGACCAGGTTGGGATAGTGGTGATGGTGTTATCCCAGTTGCGCACTTTTACGGTGGTTAAGCCAATATCAATCACCGCGCCATCTGCGCCGTATTTAGGCATTTCCAGCCAGTCACCCAACTTCAACATATCGTTGGCTGAAAGCTGTATTCCGGCCACCAGCCCGAGGATCGGATCTTTAAACACCAGCATTAACACGGCGGCCATGGCACCCAGACCGCTTATCAATATTGCCGGTGACTGACCAATCAGCAGGGAAATCATCAATATTCCGACGACAATAGCGCTGATGAGCTTGATGCCCTGAAATATGCCTTTTAGCGGCAATTGCGATGCGGCAGGGAATTTTTGCGACAGATTGAGAATGACGTCCAGCAGGGAAAACAAGGACAACAGGGCGTACATCATGATCCACAGCTGTGCGCAGGTTACTAATATTTCTGCTGCTTCACTGCCTTTCTGTAACCAGAGTGCGGCCTGTATATTGACAATGATACCCTGCAGGGTGAATGCCAGCCGGTGAAATAACTTGTTCTGCGTGATGATTTGTAGCCACAGGCGGGAGCTGGCGTTGGCGCGCTTTTCAAATGCGCGTAATACCACCCAGTGCAAAATAACGTGAACAATAATGGCGGTGATAAAAATAATGCCAAAAATCATCACCAGTGAGGTGGTGTGATTTATTTCAATGCCGAGTTCTTCTACCTGAGATATCAATTCCTGCATAACGTCTCCTTAATAAACAGCGGTCTATGATGACCGCTGTGTAGAGCTTATGCAAATGCGGGGATTAAACTTCCGTCAGTGTTGTTTCCAGCGGCAGACGAGATTTTGGCAGCGCGGCGTTGAAATCTTCTACGCTGTGATGACCCACCGGGACCACAACTACGCTGGTGAATCCTTTTTCTTTCAGGCCAAATTCTGCATCCATCACCGCCGCATCGAAGCCTTCGATCGGCACCGCATCCAGACCCATCGCCGCCACGCCCAGCAGGAAGTTACCGACGTTCAGATACACCTGTTTTGCCATCCAGTGGTTGTCATCTTTCAGCTCTTTGCGATGCATGTCGGCAAAGAAGGTGCGGCCTTTGTGGTTTGCGGCTTTGGCTTCAGGGGTGGCGAAACGCCCATCGCGCTCTTCTTGATCGACCACGCGCTCCAGCCAGGCATCGTCCATCGCCGTTTTGGCGCAGAACACCACGACGTGGGAAGCATCCAGCATTTTACGTTCGTTGAATACAAAGCCGCCGGCTGCGGATTTCGCCACGCGCGCTTTACCTTCGTCAGTGCTGGCAACGATAAAGTGCCACGGCTGAGAGTTGGTGCTGGACGGACTAAACTGCAGCAGCGTTTTTAATTTTTCGGCCTGCTCAGCGGTCAGTTTTTTATTCGGATCGAATGCCTTAGTGGAGTAACGTTTTAAGGCGACAGAAACAATATCCATAACTACTCCTGGTGATTTTTCATACCCTGCGGGTGCGTTTTGTTTCAGCAGGGTACAGGGTTAGCAAGAAAAAGATAAGACAGGAAAATGCAAAAACACTTATCGGAGTTAACGATAAATCAACCTGGACGCAGGCGTTTTTGATCCCGCTTCGCCAGGCCGTCTACGACGCGATGCCATGAATCATTTACCAACTCCGTCAGTAATGACTCGGTAATGTCGTCGCCTGGGTAGACCGATATCCAGTGCTTCTTATTCATGTGATAGCCTGGTTTAATGTTGGGGTAGATCTGCTGGTTTAACAGTGACTTTTGCGGATCGGCTTTCAGGTTAACCAGCGGGCGTCCGCGAAGCTCTGAGACCAGCATAAAAATTTTGCCGCCGACTTTGAAGACATCGTATTCCGGGCCGAATGGCCAGCAGTGCTCGGTAAAAGGCAGTTCGAGCGCAAGGCGCTTTGCACAGGCATGTAAGGTCTGGCCGTCCATTATTTTTCCTCACGGGTGAGTGCGCGCCACATCGCCTCAAATCCCATCGAAATATATTCTTTTGCGCGAGCCGCGTCGCGGGCGGCGAACTCCATGGTGGTCTCTGCCAGAGAAAGAAACAGCGCGTCGCCAAAGGCGCGATACTCGTCAGACATAAACTCAGGTCGTACGGAGCGATGACAAAGATCGCGCAGTTCCGGGAACATATCGTCAGCCTGCTGTTCCGTTTCTTTGCTGATTTTCTCGCTGACGGCCAACTGGCGAATCGTGCGATGCCCGCAGGTATGGTTCAGGCCCCAGCTAATGTAGCTGTTCCAGATGTAGTGAGTCATGGTTTTGGCATCGGTCACCGATCGATCCAAATTTGCCATCATCGACTGACAAAGGTCTTGCTTCAAAAAGAGGTAAAGCTCGTTGATCAAATCATCTTTGGTCGCGAAATAGCGAAACAACGTCCCCTCCGCAACCCCTGCATTGCGGGCTATCACGGCGGTAGATGCCGCAATGCCTGATTGTGCAAATGCTGTGGTTGCAGCTTCCAGTAATGCCAGTTTTTTGTCTTCACTCTTCGGACGAGCCACTACACTTTACCCTTAAGTCTGTAAAAAACATGATTGAATCACGGCCTTTGCAGCACCGCAACGGCGAATGTCAAAGATTGAAAATCATCTTGACGGCGAACTTTCGATTTCTATAATGAGTGCTTACTCACTCATAATCAAGAGTCAGTCGCGCAAACCAGCGGAAAGGGGCGCGTTTAAGGTCAGGATATGAAGCGTCTCACAGTTTGTGTGGTTGTTATTATGCTTATTGCCGCAGCTGCAAGTTTACCGTTTGTACTCAATGCCGGGTTTGGTCAGGCCCCGCAAGGGGCACAACTGAGTTTGGTTGAACAGTCACCTCACTATCGTGATGGACAGTTTCATAACCAGGTGCCGACACCGGGCTATACCGGCAACAAAGGCATGCTGGCGGCCTGGTGGGAATTTCTGGTCGCTAAGCGTGATAATGCGCGCCCGGCGCAGCCGTTACCGCTGGTGGCAACCGATCTCGCCGGACTTTCGCCACAGCAGGATACTCTGGTCTGGCTGGGCCACTCCTCATGGTATTTGCAGCTGGCGGGTCAACGTATCCTGATTGATCCGGTATTTAGCAATTATGCCGCACCGTTTTCATTCCTGAACAAAGCCTTTGCCGGGGATTATCCGTGGACTGCGCAGACGATGCCGGAGATCGATCTGCTCATTATCTCGCACGATCACTATGACCATCTGGATCTCGCCACTATCAAGGCGTTAATGCCGAAAATTAAGCGGGTAATTACGCCGCTCGGCGTAGGGTCGCATCTGCGTTACTGGGGGATGCGCAGCGAGATAATCGAAGAGCGGGACTGGAATCAGTCCGTCAGAGTGACGGATTCGCTGATCGTTCATGTGCTGCCTGCTCGTCATTTTTCGGGGCGCGGTATCAAGCGCAACCAGACGCTATGGGCGAGCTTCATGTTCGAAACGCCGGAGCAGAACGTTTATTACAGCGGGGATTCCGGCTATGGACCGCATTTTAAAGCCATCGGCGAGCAGTTTGGCTCGGTTGATTTGGCGATTATGGAGAACGGTCAATATGACCAGGACTGGAAGTTTATTCACATGATGCCAGAAGAGACGGCGCAGGCTGCGGCCGATCTGCATGCGAAAGCCGTGTTGCCAGGGCATGCCGGCCGTTTCGTTCTGGCGAAACATACCTGGGATGATCCTTACAAACGACTGGCGCTTGCCAGCCGTCGTCAGGATTACCGACTACTGACGCCAATGCTGGGTGAACCGGTAATACTGTCCGAACCGGACCAACCGTTTACGGCCTGGTGGCAACAGGCGACTCAATGAATACAGGGGAGAGCATGATGACGATTTCTGCTCAGGTCATTGATACGATTGTTGAATGGATTGATGATAATTTGAATCAGCCATTGCGCATTGATGATATTGCACGCCATGCGGGATATTCCAAATGGCACCTGCAGCGTCTTTTTATGCAGTACAAAGGCGAAAGCCTCGGGCGCTACATCCGCGAGCGTAAGCTGCTATTGGCGGCGCGCGATCTACGCGATACCGACCAGAAAGTGTATGACATCTGTTTGAAATACGGATTCGATTCGCAGCAGACCTTTACGCGAATTTTCACCCGTACGTTCAGCCAGCCGCCGGGCGCGTATCGCAAAGAAAATCATAGCCGAACGCATTAACGGCAAAGGGTTCTCGCGGGTCTAATCCGCCAGCGAGAACCAGCGCCGCCAGATAAAACGCAGTACAAAATATTCAATCACCCCCAGCAGTAAAAACCACAGACAAAACAGCAAAGTATAAAATTGGTTGAGATCCATTAGATGAAAGGTGGCGACGAGTTTTTGTGCCAGCACAATGCCCAGTGAGGGGGCGGGCAGCAGCAGGCAAGACAAAAAAGCCAGCAGCAGGATCCCTGCGGCGGTCATCAGTGATTCAAGCGGGTGTTTCATGGCATTGTTAAACTTGAGTTAAAAAGCCATTGTCCGGGATCTCTGTGGGCAACGCAAACGCCACGCTTACAACCCGGCCCAAATCTCACAATGTTTTTTCACCAGACCACTCAGAGATCCGCCGTCGGCGACAAAATCACGCATGCTCTGCGCTTCATCATGACCATTTTTAACCTGCAGACGTAAGGATTTAATCGCGCTGGTCGCGCCCACTTTGTCCGCAGAAGCGGCGACATTCTCCAGTAGCCGTAGCGTGTCATCTGACAGGCGGTGCCCATCGCCAGTATTGACGTCGGTGATGATTCCCGCCATGCCAAAGCGGCAGGCCTGAAAACGGTTAAATTTATACAGCAGGTAATCACGCTCCTGGTGCTTGAATGGCCGTTTAGTGAGCAGCCAGTGGGCGGTAGCCTGAATAAGTCCCGCCATATTGACTGCGTGTTCAAGGGTTAGCGGAGTGTCCATGACGCGAACCTCTACCGTACCAAAGTGCGGGCTGGGGCGGATATCCCAGTGTAAATCTTTAATGCTATCAATCATGCTGGTGTAAGCCAGTCGACGAAATAACCCCTCAAATTCCTGCCAGTTATTCACCCACGGCATCGGGCCATTATCGGGAAATCCGGAGAAAATATTCAGCCGCGCGCAGGCAAACCGCGTGTCGGACGTCTGCATATAAGGTGAGGCGGCAGAGAGCGCAATAAAATGGGGAACAAATCGCGACAGGCCGTGCAGGAGGTAAATAGCATCATCGCCGTTTGCGCAGCCGATATGCACATGTTGGCCGAATACCGTCGCCTGCTGAATAAGATAGCCAAAATTTTCCAGGTTGCGCCGATAGCGTTCGTCATCGCAGACTTCCTGACGTTGCCATTTTTGAAACGGATGCGTACCGCCGCCACAGATGGCGAGGTGATGCTCGGCAGCAACCCGTGAGATTATCTGCTGCATGGCGGATAATTCAGCACTCGCCTGGTCGATATTGCGACAAACCCCGGTCGCCATCTCCAGCATACTTTCAGTGATATCGTGCTTTACTTCTCCGGCGGTGAGCTGCGGCTTTACGGCGTCAATCAGTCGGGAAGAGTCCTGGCTCAGGTCGTAGCCCGGAGGATTGACCACCTGCATTTCCAGTTCAATGCCTAACGTAAAAGGGTCAGAAACATGAAAATCGGGTAGGGACATAGTGTTCTCTTCAGCGTTGATTTTTGATCAGTATAGACGCGTCATCTTGCAAGCTGCATATAGAAGGGCCGCTGATTTTCTGTTCGTTGTCAGAAATCCCCCCGCGATGCTTTGAAGGCGAAATGGCCGGTGTTATAACTATTTTTTACTTCGCTACAGGGGTTGAATCGTGCCGGAAATTAATCTTTATGGACAGACCGTCGGCGATATTGTGCCTGACTGGAATGGTGCCGCCGTACTGCCGCGGGAAGAACTTGCAGGGCAATATTGTCGACTGGTTCCCCTGGATGCCGACAGCCATGCCGCCGATCTGTTTGATGCTTACGCGCAGGCGCCAGACGATCGCGACTGGACCTGGCTTGCAAGTTCTCGCCCCACGAGCGTTGAGGCCACAGCTTGCTGGGTAGAGGGCAAATCCACGGATGCCTCTCTGGTTCCCTATGCTGTCATTGAACAGCGTTCCGGTCGTGCGGTGGGACTGGTGTGCTTTATGGCGATCGAACGGGAGCATGGTTCGGTTGAAATTGGTCATGTAACCTGGTCACCGCGCATGAAAAATACGGTACTCGGCACCGAAAGCATCTGGCTGTTGCTGCGCCAGGCGTTTGCGTTGGGCTATCGTCGCGTGGAGTGGAAATGTGACTCTCTGAACACGGCTTCCCGTCGGGCGGCGGAGCGCCTTGGGTTTATCTTCGAAGGACGTTTTCGCCAGAAGATTGTGCGCAAGGGGCGTAATCGCGACAGCGACTGGTTATCGATGATTGATAGCGAATGGCCCCAGTGCGACGCTGTTTTGCAGCACTGGCTGGCTGCCGACAACTTCGATGAAAAAGGACAGCAACGCCGATCGCTGGCGGCGTGTCAGCATGCATATTGCGTTTTCCCTAACCACTCAGAGAGAAAAGGCTCGTGAGCATGATGCCGGGCTAGCGCACAGGGTGATGATGTTTTCTTCACGCTGAAACCAGCTAATGTTAACGCTCAGTCCGGCGAGGCCTTGCGAAAATGACGGCATGATTTGTAATGTTAATTGCTGAGTCGTGAGTGCGGTGATTTTTGCGCTGGTGAAACCTGGTAGCCCCGATGCCTGAATTGAAAACGCCTTATACAGGCTCTCCTTTGCGCTGAATACCAGGGTTAAGGCGAGCGGAAAGGGCAGGCAGGCATGCTGCAAAATCTGATGTTCGTGGTTATCAATAATGCCATCAGCCAGCTCAACTGCGGTTTGTGGTGTAACAATAGCTTCTATATCCAGCCCAATGGGATGCGTTGATACGACCGCCAGCGCCGTTGTTGCGCTGTGGCTGATGCTGCCAAACAGATCCTGCGGCCACAATGGTTGGCGTTGCACACCGATGCCGGGCACGGTTTTGTGGCCAAATTCACGCAGTGCGTGGACTGCGGCAATACGCCCGGCTAAGTGCTCAGCTTTACGCTTACGCCCACTGGAGTGGAGCTGAGTGTGGTGGGGGAGCCAGAGCAGGTCGTGCTCATGGAAAGTGTCGGGATCAAATTCGACAATGTGCAGCGTATGATCTGCGAAAGGGAGCGGGATGTGCGTTGTGTGCATGATTTCTTACGGTTTCCCTCTCCCCGTAACGAGGAGAGGGAAAAACGTTATCAGAAGTGTGTGTTAACGCTCATGAACCACGTCCGGCCCGGTTCGTTATAGGTGTGCGCGCCTGCGCCCGCCATATAGTTCCCGGTCACGATATCGCCCGTGGTCTGGGCATTCCCTTCACGCCATAAACGTTTGTCAAAGACGTTATCCACGCCGCCGGTCAGGCTGACGTTTTTCGTCACATCCCAGGTCGCACTCAGGCCGACGATGCTGTATGGGCTGACTTCACTGGCCGAGCTACCGGTAACGGGTTTACCCTGGTAATCGTATTTTTTCGGCTGCTGTTTGCCGTACCAGGTGAAGGTGGATTGCAATGACAGATCTTCACGTGCCTGCCAGCTCAGGGTCGAGTTCAGCGTGTATTCAGGAATAATCGACAGGCGCTCGCCGGTCTCTTTATTCTTACTTTGCAGCATGTAGGTGATGTTGTTAGTCCAGTTAACGGTTTCGCTAACCGGCACGTTCAACGTCCCTTCCAGACCTTCAACTACCGCTTTTGGAATGTTTTCCCACTGATAGATATCGGTATAAGTCGTTTTCCCTTTGTTGGTGATAGACGTTCTGTCGAACGGGACCGTACCTGCTTCAATCTTGTTACGGTAATCGTTGCGGAACCAGGTTACCCCAGCCAGCCAGCCGTCGCGTTTGAACTCCAGACCAATCTCTTTGTTGATACTGGTTTCGGCCTTCAGATCATCGTTGCCCATCATGTAGCAACCAATACCGGTCGCGGAGCCGGTGGCGTAGCAACCCTGACCTTTACTGTACAGAATGTAGTTCGGGTTGAGCTGATACAGGCTTGGCGCTTTATAGGCGCGCGCAATCCCCATCTTCAGGGTGAAGTCATCGCCCAGACCTTGGGACAGGTTCAGGGACGGACTCCAGTTATCGCCCACAATGCTGTGATGATCGAAACGCAAACCCGGCGTCAGCATGGTGCTGTCGGTCAGTTCCATGTTGTTTTCAGCAAACAGAGAGAAAATCTCTGCGTCTGAGTACGGGCTGCGGTTGGTGCTGCTGGACCCTGGAATATCACCGCCCATAAAGGTCTGCGAATTGGACAACATGTCCTTCATGCGCTGCTGGTTCCATTCGGTACCGAGCGTCAGATTTTGGTTAACCAGCAGATCTAACGGAATGCTGATTTCACTGTGCAGCATGACGTCACTCAGGTCGGCGTCGAGGTATTTTTGTGACGCATTCGGGTCGAAAATCCCTTCGGTACCCCCCGCCAGGCCCTCCGGCGTGCGGGAGTTACGCGTATGTTCATACTGCACCCAGTTACTGGTAGTGACGCCGTTATCCCAGCCGCCGTTCCAGGTCAGAGAGTAGTTCTGGCGGTAAAGACGGTTGGTCTCTTTCCCGTAGTTATCTTTCACCAGTTGGTTGGTGTTGGTGTTTTGAGTGTCGCCCGCATACAGGTTGCCCTGACGGCTATAGCCAGCTTCCAGTTCCAGTGACTGGAGCGGGGCGAAATCCCAGCGAACCACGCCGTTAATGTCTTTGTTGATCACCCCTTCACGACCAGCCGGTAAAGTATTTGAATACGTGCCGGTACGTTCTGACTGATGACCCTGGTTGATATCCCACGCGTCGGCCTGGGTTTTATCGAGATTACCGTACAAACGGAAGCTGAAATCCCCGCCCAGCGGACCGTTCAGGCTAAAGTTGGTGCGTTTGGTCGAACCTTCGTCTTTATGTTCCGGGGCGTTGAAATAGGTATCCCAGGAGCCGTGCCATTCGTTGCTGCCTTTTTTGGTGATGATATTCACCACGCCGCCAGCCGCACCGTTGCCATAGCGTGCCGCGGCAGGACCGCGCAGCACTTCAATACGTTCGATCATTTCTGGTGGCACCCAGGCGGTATCGCCGCGGGTATCACGCTCGCCGCGCCAGCCCTGACGCACAGAGTTACGGCTGGTTACCGGTTTGCCGTCGATCAGAATCAGGGTGTTTTCCGGCCCCATGCCGCGAATATCGATTTGGCGGTTGTTGCCGCGTTGACCGCTGGTTGAGTTACCGGTCAGGTTGACGCCTGGCATGGTACGGATGATTTCCGACACATCGCGAGCGGGAGGATTCTTACGAATTTCATCAGCGGTAATGGTTGAAACGCCCGGTGCCTGCAGGTTCTGCTGGGCGGCGGTAACCACGATGGTGTCTTCATGAGAGACAGCGGCGCTATCGGTTTGATCTTCTGCCATTGCTGGCAGGGCTACCCCGTAAATCCCTAAATTGACCAATAAGGCCAGTGAATGAATCTTGTTGTTCATTGTATGTCCTGCTGTTCTTTTAGCCACGAGTACCAATGTGCCGTGGTGCGGCATTTGGTCTGATGTCGCCCGCATCCGCGTAAACCCTCCATTCCAGAAAAAGTACGCAGCGCCAGGCCGGTTTATAAGTGGTGAAAAACTGTGCGCGCTTCCCACAGCGCGACAATACGCTATTGCAAATGCAAATAGTTATCAATAATATTATCAATATATTTCACGCTAGATCATAAAATTCGACAATAAACATGGGGTTATGGCGGTGACGACGTTAAAGATGGGAAGCGAGGCGTGGTGGCAGTCAAAAAAAGGCCCGGAGTGGGAGCGTGAAGACAACGGAAATTATCGGGTAACCTTCTGGTGGCGCGACCCGCAGGGAACGGAAAAAGAGTCAGCCATTCATCGCGTATGGGTCTATATCACCGGCGTCACCGACCACCATCAAAATGCCCCCCCTCAGTCGATGCAACGCATTGATGGGACAAATGTTTGGTGCTGGAGTGTTTCCCTCAGCGCCAACTGGCGCGGCAGTTACTGTTTTATCCCAACAGAACGAAATGATATTTTTGCCGCGCAGACGCCGGGCGAAGCGCCTGACCGAACCGTGCTGCGTGAAGGCTGGCGGCAATTGTTGCCGCAGGCTATTGCCGATCCCCTCAATCCGCAGAGCTGGCAGGGCGGTCGTGGCCATGCGGTGTCTGCGCTGGAAATGCCTGATGCACCCGTACAACCGGGATGGGATCGACCTGAAAACCCCGACTCGCCCGCAGTTTGCCTGCAATGGCGTAGCGCCAGACTCGGCAATACACGCCGCGTGTGGGTGTTTACCACTGGTGAAGCCCAGCCGGAAGCGCGTCCCCTGGCTATCCTGCTGGACGGACAGTTTTGGGCACAAAGTATGCCGGTCTGGCCTGCGCTGACTTCACTCACCCATCGCGGACACCTCCCGCCCGCCGTTTATCTCCTGATTGATACCATCGACACGGCTCACCGCAGCCGCGAATTGCCGTGTAATGCGGATTTTTGGTTGGCAGTACAGCAGGAACTATTGCCGCTGGTGAAGACCACGACCGCGTTCAGTGACGACCCGCAGCGTACCGTCGTCGCCGGGCAAAGTTTTGGCGGGCTGTCATCGCTGTATGCCGGGCTTAACTGGCCTGCGCGCTTTGGCTGCGTGCTCAGCCAGTCAGGCTCTTATTGGTGGCCGCATCGCGGTGGTCATCAGGATGGGGCGATCGTTGAGCAACTGAAGAGCGGAAAGATAAGCGCCCAGGGGCTGCGTATTGTCCTGGAAGCCGGGATCCGCGAACCCATTATTTATCGCGCAAATCAGGCGCTTTATGCCCAGTTACCCTCTGCACCACAGTCTATTTTCTGGCGTCAGGTTGATGGTGGACACGATGCGCTTTGCTGGCGCGGCGGACTGATGCAAGGGCTGATCACGCTCTGGCAACCGCTTACCGACACGATTTAACCGGACGATGTTCCACGACAGGAGTTGAGTATGGAATTCAGTAACCCCTTCGATAATCCGCAGGGCCAGTTTTACATTCTGCAAAATCCCCAACGTCAGTTTAGCCTTTGGCCGCAGCAATGCTCACTTCCTGCTGGCTGGACGGTCGCGTGCGAACCCCAATCACAGGAAGCCTGCCAGCAATGGCTGGATGCAAACTGGACCACGCTGACGCCAGCGAACTACGTCGATGTGCAGGAGGCTCCATGACTCAACGTTTACCGTTAGTTGCGGCTCAGCCGGGGATCTGGATGGCGGAAAAACTCTCCACATTGCCCTCAGCGTGGAGCGTGGCGCACTACGTAGAATTAACCGGCGAACTGGACGCTCCGTTGCTGGCGAAAGCGGTAGTGGCGGGTCTGCAGCAGGCCGATACTCTAAGGATGCGGTTTAGCGAAGATAACGGCGAGGTCTGGCAATGGGTAGACTCTGCGCTTGCCTTTGCGCCACCAGAAATTGTCGATCTGCGCGAAAAATCCGATCCGCATGCGGCAGCGCGCGCCTTGATGCAGGCAGACCTGCAGCAGGACATCCGTGCTGATGGCACTAAGCCGCTGGTTTTTCACCTGCTCATTCAGGTGGGAGAAAAGCGTTGGTATTGGTATCAGCGTTACCATCATCTGCTGGTTGATGGCTTCAGTTTCCCGGCCATTACCCGCCAGATAGCCGCGATTTACCGCGCATGGCTGCATGGCGAGCCCACGCCGGAATCACCTTTTACGCCATTTTCTGAGGTGGTGGAAGAGTATCAACAGTATCGGCAAAGCGATGCCTGGCAACGCGACGGCGCCTTCTGGACCGAGCAGCGAAAGCAACTCCCACCTCCGGCTTCGCTGTCTAACAAACCCCTGCCAGGTCGGTCGGCCAGCGCGGATATTATTCGTCTGAAGTTAACCGCGCCTGAAGGGGAGTTTCGCCGGCTTGCGGCACGTATGCCAGACGTTCAGCGTGCGGATCTGGCCCTTGCGCTGGTGGCGTTGTGGCTCGGACGTTTATGCAGCCGAATGGAATATGCCGCCGGGTTTATCTTTATGCGGCGTATGGGGTCGGCGGCGCTCACGTCCACCGGACCGGTTTTAAACGTCCTGCCATTTGGCGTGCAGTTGAATGCGGCAGAAAGCTTGCCTGCACTTGCCCAACGACTGGCCGCACAGTTGAAGAAAATGCGCCGACATCAGCGATATGATGCTGAGCAAATTGTTCGCGACAGCGGGCGCGCAGCCGGTGCCGAACCGCTGTTTGGCCCGGTACTGAACGTGAAAATATTCGACTATCAGCTGAATATTCCCGGCGTTCAAGCGCAAACCCATACGTTGGCGACAGGTCCGGTGAACGATCTGGAGCTGGCGCTGTTCCCGGATGAAAACGGCGGGCTGAGTATTGAAATCCTGGCCAATAAACAGCGCTACGATGCCGCGACGCTGGCGCAACATGCATCGCGTTTAACCGCGCTTATCGCGCAGTTTGCCGACAATCCGTCGCTATGCTGCGGCGATGCCGGGATGCTGTTGCCGACAGAAGATGAGCGGCTGGCGAAGATTAACGACACGACCGTGGCGATCCCGTCCACCACGCTGAGCGCGCTGGTGGCACAGCAGGCCGATAAAACGCCGGATGCCCCGGCGCTGGCTGATGCCCGCTATCAGTTTAGCTATCGTGAAATGCGCCAACAGGTCGTGGCGCTGGCGCGCCGCCTGCGCGAACGTGGCGTACAGCCTGGTGACAGCGTTGCCGTGGCATTACCGCGTTCCGTGTTCCTCACGCTGGCGCTGCACGGTATTGTTGAGGCGGGAGCCGCCTGGCTGCCATTGGATACCGGATACCCGGACGATCGCCTGCGGATGATGCTCGAAGACGCGAAGCCAAAATTGTTGATCGCGACCGAAGAGCAACTGGCGCGCTTTAGCGATATTCCGGAGCTGGAAAGTCTGTGCTACAACGCGCCGCTGCCAGAAGAGGATGCTGCACCGCTGGCGCTATCTCAACCTAATCATACGGCCTATATTATTTTTACTTCCGGTTCTACCGGCAGACCAAAAGGGGTGATGGTTGGGCAAACCGCCATCGTTAACCGTTTGCTGTGGATGCAAAATCACTATCCTCTGACCGCGGATGATGTGGTGGCGCAAAAAACGCCGTGCAGTTTTGACGTCTCGGTATGGGAGTTTTTCTGGCCGTTTATTGCCGGGGCAAAACTGGTCATGGCAGAACCTGAAGCGCACCGCGATCCGCTGGCGATGCAGCAGTTCTTTGCGCAGTCAGGGGTGACGACCACGCACTTTGTTCCCTCTATGCTGGCCGCTTTTGTTGCTTCACTGACGCCGGAAACCGCACGGGAGAGCTGTGCCTCGCTGAAACGGGTATTCTGCAGCGGCGAAGCCTTACCTGCAGATTTATGCCGCGAATGGGAACAGTTGACTCATGCGCCACTGCACAATTTATACGGGCCAACGGAAGCGGCAGTCGATGTGAGCTGGTATCCGGCCTGGGGGGACGATCTCGTTGCCGTAACGGGCAATAGCGTGCCGATTGGCTATCCGGTATGGAATACCGGTTTACGGATCCTGGACGCCATGATGCGCCCGGTGCCCTTTGGCGTGGCAGGTGATCTCTATCTGACGGGGATCCAACTGGCGCAAGGATATCTGGGGCGAGCGGATCTAACTGCGAGCCGCTTTATCGCCGATCCGTTTAACCCTGGTGAACGCATGTACCGTACCGGGGATGTGGCGCGCTGGCTGGAGAATGGCGCAGTGGAATACCTCGGGCGCAGCGATGACCAGCTTAAAATTCGCGGACAGCGCATTGAGCTCGGTGAGATTGATCGGGTGATGCAGCAGCTGCCAGATGTCGAACATGCCGTTGCCCACGCCTGCGTATTCAACCAGGCGGCGGCGACAGGTGGCGATGCACGACAGTTGGTGGGGTATCTGGTGTCGCAATCGGGGTTACCGCTGGATACGTCTGCATTGCGGGAAACTCTGCGTGAAAAACTGCCTGCGCATATGGTGCCGACGGTATTGTTGCAACTGGCGGAGCTGCCGCTGAGTGCAAACGGTAAACTGGATCGTAAAGCGCTGCCGATGCCGCAGTTGACGTCGCGTACGTCAGGACGTGCGCCGCGAGCAGGGACTGAAACCGCCATCGCGCAGTCTTTTGCGGCTTTGCTGGATTGCGAGGTTAATGACGTAGAGGCTGACTTCTTTGCGCTTGGCGGACATTCGCTGCTGGCGATGAAACTGGCAGCGCAGTTGAGCCAGATTTTTGAGCGTCAGGTAACGCCTGGGCAAATAATGGTGGCTTCTACTGTTGAACAACTGAGTGCACTGCTGGAGAGCAATGATGATGAACAGTCGCAGCGTCTGGGATTCGAGACGCTGCTGCCGCTGCGTGAAAGTCATGGCCCAACGCTGTTTTGCTTCCATCCGGCGTCGGGTTTCGCCTGGCAGTTTAGCGTGCTGTCGCGTTACCTCAGTCCGCAGTGGTCGATTATTGGCATTCAGTCGCCGCGACCGGATGGCCCTATGCAGACGGCGGAAAACCTTGATGCGGTATGCGAACATCACCTGGCAACGCTGCGCAGCCAGCAGCCTCATGGTCCCTATTATTTATTAGGCTACTCGCTGGGGGGGACGTTGGCGCAGGGAATCGCCGCACGCTTACATGCCAGAGGAGAGACAGTTGCATTCCTGGGGCTGCTGGATACCTGGCCGCCGGAAACGCAAAACTGGCAGGAAAAGGAGGCTAATGGGTTGGATCCCGCGGTACTGGCCGAGATCGAGCGTGAACGTGAAGCGTTTCTGGCAGCGCAGCAGGGGAATGCGTCAGAGGCCTTATTTAATGCTATCGAAGGCAACTACGCCGATGCGGTTCGCCTGCTCACCACGGCACACAGCGCGCCGTTTGCTGGTCACGCCACGCTGTTCGTTGCTGAGCGCACCTTAGTGCCGGGGGTCAGTCCTGAACGCAGTTGGTCACCGTGGATATCCAGTCTGGATGTATATCGTCAGGACTGCGCGCATGTCGATATCATAACTCCTGAAGCGTTTGAGAAGATTGGGCCTGTCATGCGTGACCTGCTCCAAAATATCCAATAAACGTCATCGGGTCAGCGTGTTAAACGCTGACCCGTGTAGTCATCCCTATAGAGATGACTGGGTATGAATTTTCGTTGTGCGCCCAAGCGGCACCACTAACGGCGTTCCGGCAACCGGATCGTCGATAATCATACAGCGCAGACCATAGATTTTTTCAATAAGCTGCGCGGTGACGATCTCTTTCGGCGCACCCTCGGCAACAATTTTTCCGTCACGCAGCGCAATCAGATGCGTCGCATAGCGACACGCCTGATTAAGATCGTGCAGAACGGCGGCCAGCGTATACCCTTTCTCCCGGTTTAGCTCACTCAGCAGCTCCAGCAGATCGATCTGATGGCTGATATCCAGCCAGGTGGTAGGTTCATCGAGCAGCATAATCGACGTTTCCTGCGCCAGCACCATCGCAATCCATGCGCGCTGGCGTTGTCCACCGGAAAGGGTATCCACACTTTGTGACGCAAGATGAGTGATTCCCGTCGCCTGCATTGCGTTTGAGACCGCGATTTCATCCTCATTTCGCCAGCGAGTAAACAATGGCTGGTGCGGGTAGCGCCCACGGGCAACCAGCTCCTGTACCGTAATATCACCCGGCGTGGTGGCGTTCTGCGCCAACAAACCTATTCTGCGAGCAACCTCTTTGCTGGCATAGTGCTGGATATGCTCGCCGTCGAGCCAGACCTTACCGTGCGCGGGCGTCATCAGACGACTAAGCGTGCGCAGTAGCGTTGATTTTCCGCAGCCGTTTGGCCCGATAATTGCGGTGAAGTGACCGTCTGGAATCGACACATTGAGGTTTTCCGCTACGGTAAATTTGCCATAACCCAGCGTTAACTGGTCGCCACGCAAACGGGCTACTGATTCGATCATTTTTTGCGGGACTCCTGAATTAACAAGACGATAAGATAAATACCGCCGAGGCTTACGGTGACAACGCCCACCGGAAGCTGATAAGGCATAAACAGCTGTTGGGCGCATAAATCCGCCATCAACAGCAGCAACGCGCCACACAGCGCCGACAGGGTTAATCCCCAGCGCGATGTGCCGCTAATCCGCCGCGCGATATGTGGGGCGACAAGGGCAATAAACGAGATAGGGCCAGCCAGCGCGGTGGCGGCAGCGGTCAGTACAACCGCAACCAGCATCATCATCAGACGTGAGCGCTCTACGCTGACGCCAAGCGCACAGGCGCTGTCATCACCCATTTCCAGTAAACGCATCCGGCGCACCAGCAGCGTGGCGCACACCAGCATAAGGATAATCAGTGGGGCAGAAGGCCAGGTTTTGGCCCAGGTCAGGCCATTGAGCGATCCGGCGTTCCACAGTCCGGCGGTCAGCGCGGTTTCTAATGATGCCTTCAGCAGTAGCCAGGTGTTGAACGCAACCAGCATGGCGCGTATACCGATCCCAATAATAATCAGCCGAAAGGTGTCGATACCATTGCGCCAGGCGAGCGCCCAGACCACCAGAGACGTCAGGACCCCGCCAACCATGGCCGCAAGCGCGATAGCGGTGAGATGCTGTCCGAACAGCACCATTGCCACCAGCACACCGCTCCAGGCACCGGTATTGAAACCCATCACATCCGGGCTGCCCAGCGGGTTGCGCATCAGCGACTGGAATATTGCACCGCTCACGCCGAGCGCCGCGCCAATCAATAGCGCCATCAGCACGCGTGGCAAACGCCATTCGGTCACCACCAGCGTAATACTGCGCGGCGCATCGCCAAGCAGAGCGGCAATAATTTGCTGGGTTTCCAGCGTCACGACGCCGCTACGCAGGCTCCACAAGCCAACGGCGAGACAACCTACAACCAGCAGCAGGCTGCTGACTATCAGGCGGCGGGAGAGGTGCATCATGCGCCACCCCCGCGCGGTTTCCGGCGTACCAGAAAGATAAGCACCGGCGCGCCGATAAATGCGCTGACCACTGAAACGCGCAGTTCGCCGGGGACAATCAGGCGACCGATGATATCGGCAATTAACAACAGAGAGGGGGTTGCCAGCAGAGTAACGGGCAGCGACCAACGGTGATCTGCCCCCACCAGCCAGCGCGCCATATGCGGCATCATCAGGCCGATAAAGGCGATAGGGCCAACAATCGCGGTCGCACTGCCGCACAGTACGGTAATCACCAACAGGCCAATAAACTGCGTGCGAGCGACTTTGCTGCCAAGCGCGGTGGCGGTGTCGCTCCCGAGGCTCAGGCTATTCAGAGCACGGCTAAGGAACAACGCGATAGCCGCGGCAATCAGTACCGGCACCAGGACGACCTTCAGCGTTTGCAGGCTGCGGATATCCAATGAACCGGCCTGCCAGAAACGCAACTGATCGTAGACATCCGGGTTGAGCAGGGCGATTCCGGTGGATAATCCTTCCAGCACCGCGCCCAGCGCAACGCCCGCCAGCGTCAGACGCACCGGGCTTAACTGCCCGCCGCCCTGGCTGCCGGTAAATGCCACTATAAGCGACGCGGCCAGCGCCCCGGAAAAGGCCATCAACAGTTGTTCTTGCGCAGAGGAAAAGCCGAACAGCGCGGCTCCCAGCACAATAGCGAAGCTGGCACCGGAGTTAACGCCCAGAATGCCGGGATCGGCGAGAGGGTTACGCGTGAGCGTTTGCATTAATGCACCAGCCAGACCCAGCGCCCCACCGGCGAGCAGCCCCGCCAGCGTGCGCGGCAGTCGCGCGTCCAGCACGATGGTGCAATCAGCGCTTTGACAACTGCCGGTAAGTGCATCCAGCACCACGGAGGCAGGTAGCGACTTGGCGCCAATAACCAGACTTAATACCGTGGTGAGAACAAGTAATAACAATAGTCCGGGCACGGCGAAGGCACGTGTCGCGGAAACAGAGCATGACATATCAACTTCCCTGATAATGATAGTAATTATCGTTATCGATCTTATTTGGATATGTTAGCATGTGCAGCCATCGAATGGATATTGAAAAAGTACCTGGTAAGGCTCTGTAATGAATCGACAATCCTGGCTGCTCAATCTCAGCCTGTTAAAGACCCACCCTGCATTTCGCGCCGTCTTCCTCGCCCGTTTTATTTCCATTGTCTCTCTGGGGCTACTCGGCGTGGCGGTTCCGGTACAGATCCAGATGATGACCCAGTCGACCTGGCAGGTAGGTTTGTCAGTGACGTTGACCGGCAGCGCAATGTTTATTGGTCTGATGGTGGGCGGGGTGCTGGCCGACCGCTATGAGCGTAAAAAAGTGATCCTGTTGGCTCGTGGAACCTGCGGAATCGGCTTTATTGGTCTGTGTCTGAATGCGCTGCTGCCCGAACCGTCGTTACTGGCGATTTATTTGCTTGGCTTATGGGACGGTTTCTTTGCCTCGCTGGGCGTGACCGCGTTGCTGGCGGCAACACCGGCGCTGGTTGGTCGGGAGAATTTGATGCAGGCCGGGGCGATTACCATGTTGACGGTACGTCTGGGTTCGGTTATTTCGCCGATGCTTGGCGGGGTATTGCTTGCGACCGGTGGCGTGGCGTGGAACTACGGTCTGGCGGCGGCGGGCACTTTCATTACCTTGTTGCCGTTGCTGAGCCTTCCCGCGCTGCCACCTCCGCCGCAGCCGCGCGAGCATCCGCTAAAATCGCTGCTGGCAGCATTTCGCTTTCTGCTTGCCAGCCCGCTGATTGGCGGCATTGCGCTGCTTGGCGGTCTGTTGACTATGGCGAGCGCCGTGCGCGTGTTGTATCCCGCGTTGGCGATTAACTGGCAAATGTCGAGTGCGCAAATAGGTCTGCTGTATGCGGCCATTCCTCTTGGCGCGGCGGTGGGCGCGTTGACCAGCGGGCAACTGGCGCAAAGCGTGCGTCCGGGACTGATCATGCTGGTATCGACCGTGGCTTCGTTCCTGGCTATTGGTCTGTTTGGGTTGATGCCGGTCTGGGAGCTTGGCGTTGTCTGCCTGGCGCTGTTCGGTTGGCTGAGTGCGGTCAGCTCTTTGTTGCAATACACCCTGTTACAGACGCAGACGCCAGAAGCGATGCTCGGGCGAATTAACGGTTTGTGGACTGCGCAGAACGTTACAGGAGATGCGATCGGCGCGGCGCTGTTAGGGGGATTGGGGGCGATGATGACACCGGTTGCTTCGGCAAGCGTAAGTGGGTTTGGGCTGGTGATTGTCGGTCTGCTACTGCTGCTGTTGCTGGGAGAAGTGCGCCGATTCCGACAAATGCCTGTGAATGCCGGATAGCGTTGTCCTCTACGGTTTGTAGGCCGGATAAGGCGTTAGCCGTATCCGGCGCTGGCGATTAAAAGAGAGCTGACAGACGTTGCAGCAGCAGGGTCGCGCTGTAGTAGTCGAGACGGAAGGTTTCCGTACCCAGGGCGTAAACACGTTTATTCTGCACGGCAGGCAGATGCGCCAGCAGCGGATTAGCATAAATGGCGTCGGCATCTTTGTTGTCGCCAGCGAACAGGAACAGCGCTTCGCCGTTCAGACCAGCCGCCAGGTTCTCACCGCCAAGCTGGATGATATCGTGGCGTTTGCCCTGACTCTGGCTGGTGTGCAATCCGGCAGGCAGCGGTGCCAGGGTGAAACCTAACTGCTCCATCAGCTTGCCCTGCGCCGACTCAGGCGTCCACAGGTTGGCGCTGTGCGCTGCAGCGGTGTATACCAGCGCGCTGACCGGTTGCGGCGGCAGGGTAATACGCTGCTTGACCGCCTGCAGTTGCTTATCAAACTCGGCAATACGCGCAGCAGCCTGTTGCTCCTGACCGGTAATTTCACCTAACTGCGTCAGCAGAGACTGCCAGCTTTTGTCGTCGTAATTAATGATTAGCGTTGGCGCAATGGTGGACAGCTGATCGTATAGCGCGAGGGCTGAATCTCCCCCGGTGGCGCTGATCAGAATCAGATCCGGCATTTGCGCTGCCACGGCCTCAGCGCTCGGTTCGCCGATATACAGGCGGCTCAGTTTGCGCGCTTTTGCCACTTCGCTCCACTGGCGTAAAAAGCCCTGTGCATCGCCGATGCGATTGTTCGGCGTAGTAGCGCCGCTGGCGATGACCGGGGCATCAATTGCCAGCAGCGAGCCGGTGAGGGTGACGCTGGTGGAGACAATTCGCTGCGGCTTATGTTCCAGCGTATGCGTACCACGACTGTCGGTAACCTGACGCGGCCAGTCGGCGGCATAACCTGAAGAAATTCCTGAAATAGACAAACCTGCCAGTAAGAGCACGGTGCGGCAAAAAGAGGGGAGACTCACGAATCAGCATCCTGTTATCAGTATAAGTAATGCTTCTCATTTTCATTGTTAGTGGACAAGGATGCAAGCCAAAGTCGCACATTGTGCTGCCACAAGAGTTGACATACCGCCGCTTTGCTTTTAGGTTAGCGACCGAAAATATAAATGATAATCATTATTAGAGCTTTTATCATTTTTGGAGGATGATATGGAAACGTCACTGGCCGAGGAAAAAACGCAGACTATGCCGACGCTCGCTCCCGACAGTTTTTTCTTTATGTCGCCGTACCGTAGTTTTACGACGTCAGGATGCTTCGCCCGCTATGCGGAACCGGCAATTGATGGCGATTCGCCAGACAGCCCTTTCCAACAAAAAATGCATGCGCTGTTTGCTGATGCCAAAGCGCAGGGTATCGCTAACCCCATCATGGTCGGGGCGATTCCTTTTGACACCCGCCAGCCGTCATCGCTGTTTATTCCCCAGTCGTGGCAGACGTTCTCCCGAACGGCGAAGCAGCAATCATCTCGTTACTTTAACGCGCATCAGTCGCTGAACGTTGTTGAACGTAAATCGATCCCGGAACAGAACTTCTTTGAAGATATGGTCGCTCGCGCGGCTGCGCTGACGGCAACCCCGGAAGTCGACAAAGTGGTGTTGTCACGCCTGATCGATATCACCGCTGATGCCAATATTGACAGCGGGGCGCTGCTGGAGCGCCTGGTGGCGCAAAATCCGGCGAGCTACAACTTTCACGTTCCCCTTGAAGACGGTGGCGTATTGATTGGCGCCAGTCCGGAACTGCTGTTACGCAAAGAAGGCGATCGTTTCAGCTCATTACCGCTGGCAGGCTCGGCACGTCGTCAACCTGACGATGTGCTGGACCGGGAGGCGGGCATCCGCCTGCTGGCGTCCGAAAAGGATCGCCATGAGCACGAACTGGTGACGCAGGCCATGAAAAATGTCCTGCGCGATCGCAGCCGTGAACTGCAACTCCCTTCTTCTCCGCAACTGGTCACCACGCCTACGCTCTGGCACCTCGGCACGCCGTTTGAGGGTAAAGCCAACGCGCAAGAAAACGCCCTGACGCTCGCGTGCCTGCTGCATCCGACGCCTGCGCTGAGCGGCTTCCCGCATCAGGTTGCGCGCAAACTGATCGCCGAGCTGGAGCCGTTCGATCGCGAACTATTCGGTGGCATTGTCGGCTGGTGTGATGCCCAAGGCAACGGCGAATGGGTGGTGACGATCCGTTGTGCGAAGCTGCTGCGTAATCAGGTACGTTTCTTTGCCGGTGCCGGGATTGTTCCGGCTTCGTCCCCGGTTGCTGAATGGCGTGAAACGGGAGCCAAACTCTCCACGATGTTGAATGTTTTTGGACTGCATTAAGAGCCTTATTGACCAGGCCGCTAAGGAGCGATAATGAGTATTCCTTTCACCCGTTGGCCGGAGGAGTTTGCCCGCCGCTATCGTGAAAAAGGTTACTGGCAGGATTTGCCGCTGACCGACATTCTGACCCGTCACGCCGACAGCGACCATACGGCGGTGATCGATGGCGAACGCCATCTGAGCTATCGTCAACTGAATCAGGCCACTGACAATCTCGCCTGCAGTCTGCGCCGTCAGGGGATCAAACCCGGCGAAACCGCGCTGGTGCAACTGGGCAACGTGGCTGAGTTGTATATCACTTTCTTTGCGCTGCTCAAGCTGGGTGTAGCTCCGGTGCTGGCATTATTCAGCCATCAGCGTAATGAACTTAACGCCTATTCCAAACAGATTGAACCGGCGCTGCTGATTGCCGATCGTCAGCATGCGCTGTTTAGCGGAGACGATTTTCTTAACGCTTTTGTGGCTGAACACAATTCAGTGCGCGTGGTGCAACTGCGCAATGATGAAGGCGAACACAATCTGCAAACGGCGATAAGCCAGCCTGCGACTGATTTTTCCGCCACGCCATCGCCTGCTGATGAGGTGGCCTATTTCCAGCTTTCTGGCGGGACTACCGGGACGCCAAAGCTGATTCCTCGTACCCATAACGATTACTACTACAGCGTGCGTCGCAGCAATGAGATTTGCCGCTTCACCGGGGAAACGCGTTATTTATGCGCGATCCCGGCGGCGCATAACTACGCGATGAGTTCGCCTGGCGCGTTGGGGGTATTCCTGGCTGGCGGCACCGTCGTGCTGGCGGCTGACCCGAGCGCCACCCTGTGCTTCCCTCTGATTGAACAGCATCAGGTTAACGTCACGGCGCTGGTGCCGCCAGCGGTGAGCCTGTGGCTGCAAGCAATTGCGGAGTGGGGGAGCAATGCGCAATTGGCTTCGCTGACGCTGCTACAGGTCGGTGGGGCACGGCTTTCCGCCTCGCTTGCGGCGCGTATTCCGGCGGAGATTGGCTGCCAGCTGCAGCAGGTCTTCGGCATGGCGGAAGGGCTGGTGAACTACACCCGTCTGGACGACAGTCCTGAACGCATCATCAATACCCAGGGCCGCCCGATGTGTCCCGATGATGAAGTCTGGGTAGCAGACGCTGACGGCAACCCTTTAGCCGAGGGAGAAACCGGGCGCCTGATGACGCGTGGCCCATACACCTTCCGCGGCTACTTCAACAGTCCTGAGCACAATGCCAGCGCCTTTGACGCCAACGGTTTTTACTGCTCTGGCGATCTGATCGCCATCGATCGAGATGGCTACATCACCGTCCAGGGACGTGAGAAGGATCAGATCAACCGCGGTGGAGAGAAGATCGCTGCAGAAGAGATTGAAAACCTGCTGCTGCGCCACCCGATGGTGATCCATGCCGCGCTGGTCAGTATGGATGACGAACTGATGGGCGAGAAAAGCTGTGCCTGGTTGGTGGTAAAAGAGCCGCTGCGAGCGGTGCAGGTGCGTCGTTTTCTACGCGAACAGGGCGTAGCGGAATTTAAATTACCTGACCGCGTGGAGTGCGTTGAGTCGTTACCGCTGACTCCGGTTGGGAAAGTAGATAAAAAACAATTACGTCAGTGGCTGGCATCACGTTCACTGGCCTGAAGGAGAATAAGAGATGGCAATTCCTAAACTGCAGGCTTATGCGCTACCCACGGCGCTTGATGTTCCGGTGAACAAAGTGGACTGGGCGTTTGACCCCGAACGCGCCGCACTGCTGATCCACGACATGCAGGACTATTTTATCGGCTTTTGGGGCGATAACTGCCCGATGATGGAGCAGGTCGTCGCTAACATCGCCGCACTGCGTCAGTACTGCAAAGAGCATAACATTCCGGTGTATTACACCGCTCAGCCGAAAGAACAGAGTGATGAAGACCGCGCTCTGCTCAATGATATGTGGGGACCGGGACTGACGCGTTCGCCGGAACAGCAGAAAATCGTTGAGGCGCTGGCGCCGGATGAAGCGGATACCATTCTGGTGAAATGGCGTTACAGCGCATTTCATCGCTCCCCGCTGGAACAGATGCTTAAGGAAACCGGACGTAATCAACTGATCATTACCGGCGTGTATGCGCATATTGGCTGTATGACCACCGCAACAGACGCCTTTATGCGCGACATCAAGCCGTTTATGGTTGCCGATGCGTTGGCAGACTTTAGCCGTGACGAACATCTGATGTCGCTGAAATACGTGGCGGGACGCTCCGGGCGTGTGGTGATGACTCAGGAATTATTACCGACGCCGGTACCGGCCAGCAAAGATGCGTTACGCAGCATTATTCTGCCGCTGCTCGATGAGTCCGAAGAGCCGATGGATGACGAAAACCTGATCGACTACGGACTGGATTCCGTGCGCATGATGGCGCTGGCGGCGCGCTGGCGTAAGGTTCATGGCGATATTGACTTCGTGATGCTGGCGAAAAACCCGACTATTGACGCCTGGTGGACGCTGCTCTCTCGCGAGGTGAAGTAATGTCTGGATTTGACTTCGCAGGAAAAACCGTCTGGGTAACCGGCGCGGGAAAAGGAATTGGCTACACCACGGCGCTGGCGTTTGTGAAAGCGGGTGCTGAGGTGACAGGATTCGATCGTGAATTTTCTCAGGATAACTACCCGTTTGCCACCGAAGTGCTGGATGTGGCGAATGCTGAACAGGTGGCTGAGGTGTGTCAGCGCGTCCTGCAAACGCGCGAGCGGTTGGATGTGTTGGTCAATGCGGCGGGTATTTTGCGTATGGGGGCCACCGATGCGCTGAGCATTGAGGAGTGGCAGCAGACGTTTGCGGTTAACGTTGGTGGGGCGTTCAATCTGTTTCAGCAGACGATGGCGCAGTTTCGTCGCCAGCAGGGCGGGGCAATCGTGACCATCGCGTCGGATGCGGCGCACACGCCGCGTATCGGTATGAGCGCATACGGTGCGTCAAAAGCCGCGCTGAAAAACCTGGCACTGACCGTCGGACTTGAACTGGCAGGCAGCGGTGTGCGTTGCAATGTGGTTTCGCCAGGCTCGACCGACACCGACATGCAGCGTACGTTGTGGGTCAGCGATGACGCGGAGCAACAGCGCATTCGTGGGTTTGGCGAGCAGTTTAAGCTCGGCATTCCACTGGGAAAAATCGCTCGTCCACAGGAAATCGCTAACACGATTTTATTCCTCGCCTCCGATCTGGCGAGCCACATCACGCTTCAGGATATCGTGGTGGACGGCGGCTCCACGCTGGGGGCATGACGATGATCTGGAAACGTCATTTAACGCTGGATGAACTGAATGCCACCAGTCAGAACACGATGGTGGCGCATTTAGGCATGGTCTATACCCGACTGGGGGATGATGTGCTGGAAGCCGAAATGCCGGTGGATAGCCGGACGCATCAGCCGTTTGGTCTGCTGCACGGCGGCGCGTCGGCGGCCCTGGCGGAAACATTGGGTTCGATGGCGGGTTATCTGATGACTCGCGACGGACAGTGTGTGGTGGGTACGGAACTGAACGCCACGCACCATAGGGCGGTTGCGCAGGGGAAAGTGCGCGGCGTTTGCCAGCCGCTGCACCTCGGGCGTCAGAGTCAAAGCTGGGAAATCGTCATCTTTGATGAGCAGGGACGACGCTGTTGCACCTGTCGTTTAGGCACTGCGGTGATGGGGTGAGTCGCCCGACAAAGTAAAATGAAATTGCAGGGTTAACGGCTAAATGAAGTGATCCAGTTAACAATGCAATGTAAATACTCAGTGATACTTCGGGTTTACATGGTTGTCAGGTTGTTAAATTCAGAAAAGATGTTATAGAAACAAAATGTAACATCTCTCTGACCAGGACAACGGAAAACCAAGTATGAATAAATCAGGGAAGTACCTCGTCTGGACAGTGCTCTCCGTTATGGGAGCATTTGCCCTCGGCTATATCGCATTAAATCGTGGCGAACAGATCAACGCGTTGTGGATAGTCGTGGCGTCGGTCTGTGTCTACCTTATCGCTTACCGTTTCTACGGCCTGTACATCGCGAAAAATGTACTGGCGCTGGACCCGACGCGTATGACGCCAGCTGTGCGTCATAACGATGGTCTGGACTATGTTCCTACCGATAAAAAAGTGCTGTTTGGCCACCATTTCGCGGCGATTGCTGGAGCGGGTCCATTAGTTGGACCGGTGCTGGCGGCGCAAATGGGCTATCTGCCGGGTATGATCTGGCTGCTTGCCGGGGTAGTACTGGCGGGGGCGGTGCAGGACTTTATGGTGCTGTTTGTTTCTACCCGTCGCGATGGGCGTTCCCTTGGCGAACTGGTGAAAGAAGAGATGGGCCCAACGGCGGGCGTCATTGCGCTGGTGGCCTGTTTTATGATCATGGTGATTATCCTCGCGGTACTGGCGATGATCGTCGTGAAAGCGCTGACCCACAGCCCGTGGGGAACCTACACCGTCGCCTTTACTATCCCGCTGGCGATCTTCATGGGGATTTACCTGCGTTATCTGCGCCCGGGCCGCATTGGTGAAGTGTCGGTCATCGGTCTGGTATTCCTGGTGTTTGCTATTATTTCCGGCGGCTGGGTGGCTGAAAGTCCGACCTGGGCACCGTACTTTGACTTTACCGGCGTACAGTTGACCTGGATGCTGGTGGGATACGGCTTTGTCGCCGCTGTGTTGCCGGTGTGGCTGCTGCTGGCACCGCGTGATTATCTCTCTACCTTCCTGAAAATCGGTACCATTGTTGGTCTGGCGGTAGGGATTCTGATCATGCGTCCGACGCTGACCATGCCTGCGCTGACCAAGTTTGTTGACGGTACAGGCCCGGTCTGGAGCGGTAACCTGTTCCCGTTCCTGTTTATTACCATCGCCTGCGGTGCGGTCTCTGGTTTCCACGCGCTGATTGCCTCCGGCACCACGCCGAAGATGCTGGCGAATGAAGGTCAGGCCTGTTTTATTGGCTACGGCGGGATGCTGATGGAATCCTTTGTCGCCATTATGGCGCTGGTGGCGGCCTGCGTTATCGACCCGGGCGTCTACTTTGCGATGAACAGCCCGATGGCTGTACTGGCACCTGCCGGAACCACCGATGTGGTTGCGTCAGCGGCACAGGTTGTGAGCAGTTGGGGCTTTGTTATCACGCCTGATACGCTGCATCAGATTGCGAACGATGTCGGCGAACAATCCATTATCTCCCGCGCAGGCGGTGCGCCGACGCTGGCGGTGGGCATGGCGTATATTCTGCATGGTGCGCTGGGCGGCATGATGGATGTGGCGTTCTGGTATCACTTCGCCATTCTGTTTGAAGCCCTGTTTATTCTGACGGCGGTAGACGCCGGTACGCGTGCCGCACGCTTTATGCTGCAGGATCTGCTGGGCGTGGTGTCACCGGGTCTGAAACGTACCGATTCGCTGCCTGCGAACCTGCTGGCAACGGCGCTGTGCGTGCTGGCCTGGGGTTACTTCTTGCACCAGGGCGTGGTGGATCCATTGGGTGGTATTAATACCCTGTGGCCACTGTTTGGTATCGCCAACCAGATGCTGGCCGGTATGGCGTTGATGCTTTGCGCGGTGGTGCTGTTCAAGATGAAACGTCAGCGCTACGCGTGGGTGGCGCTGGTGCCAACGGCCTGGCTGCTGATTTGTACCCTGACCGCCGGCTGGCAGAAAGCGTTTAGCCCGGATGCGAAAATTGGCTTCCTCGCCATCGCTAACAAGTTCCAGGCGATGATCGACAGCGGTAATATTCCGGCGCAGTACACTCAGTCGCAGCTGACGCAGTTGGTGTTTAACAACCGCCTGGATGCGGGTCTCACTATCTTCTTCATGGTAGTCGTTGTGGTGCTGGGTCTGTTCTCCATCAAAACTGCACTGGCAGCACTGAAAGAGGACAAACCTACGTCGAAAGAAACGCCATACGAACCGATGCCTGAGAATGTCGAAGAGATCGTGGCGCAGGCGAAAGGCGCGCACTAATATTCTCTTAACCAACGAGCCCTCTCCTGAATGGGGAGGGCGTTTGTTCGACAGGGAACCACTATGTTTGAAACGCTCTCTAAAGCCGGGAAGTATTTAGGTCAAACCGCCCGATTAATGATAGGTGTGCCGGATTACGACAACTATGTTGAGCATATGCGCGTCACGCATCCGGACCTGACACCAATGACCTACGAAGAATTTTTCCGCGAACGCCAGGATGCGCGCTACGGGGGGAAAGGCGGCGCGCGCTGCTGTTAATGCTCTTCATCATTCAAGCTGCAGGCGTGTTCACCCTGGTCACTTACCTTTGTAAGCTCCAGGGGGGCGCTGCGTTGCCGCCATCAGGCATCCCACACCATAATCACACCGTAAACGATTCTACCTTTTCAAAGGCTGCGCGCAGCGTCTGTGGCGTTAACGTTACCGGCAGCGCATGAATGGACTCCACCGGGCGCAGGGTGTGCGCAATCACGTTGTCGATTTCGGCGCGGTTGTTGATGTCCACGTCCAGTTGAGCCAACCGGGTTGGCAGGTTGAAGCGCTGATAGGCGGTAATTAACTGCGCCAGCACATCATCTTGTCCCAGCAGCGCGCTCTGCACCAGTATGCCGTACGCCACTTTGGTGCCATGCAAAAACTTCTCCGTTTGCGGGAGCACGGTCAGGCCATTATGTACCGAATGCGCCGCCGCCACGCGGGTGTAGCGCTCACCCAGACCGCCGACCATGCCGCCTCCGGCAATAATTGCATCCACCACATCGCAAAATGTGCGGCTTAACGTGCCTTGTTGCTTATCGACCAGCGCCTGCTCGCTGCTTTCCAACAGGACGTCGCGGATCGTCTGCGCAGCATGGATACCCAGACGTACGGTCAGAGGTAGGTTTTCCGGCTCAGGCGCGAGCACAACGGCCTCGTACCATTTCGCCAGCGTGTCGCCGATCCCCGCCAGTAAGTATTCTTCAGGCGCATTGAGAACGATCTCTGGCTCGACCAGCACGAGGAAATTGGCGTCAGCGAAAATTTCGAAATGCAGCGCTTGGCCTGCATCGTTGTACCAGACGGAGAGCGGTGTCCATGCGGCGCAGGTCGCTGCGATAGTAGGAATACCGACAAAAGGCAGACCCAGACGACGAGCCAGCGCTTTGGCCGTGTCGAGCAATGTCCCGCCGCCCACACCAATCACCACGCTGCGATTCTCTCCTGACTCTTTTGCCAGTTGAGTAACATCGGTTTCGCTGCAGTGTCCCGTAAACAGCAGGTGCCTGGCATTGGCAAGATGAAATGCCTCAGGCAGATAAGGGCGGGCCGCGTCGATGGCGCGTTCACCGTAAACCCAGACGGCGCGTGAGAGTTGCTCTGCGGTGAAAAAATCGTTGAGTCTTGACAGGCTGCCGGGATGGGAAAAATAGTTGGCCGGGCCGGTGACGACGCGAATCTCGGTATTACTCATGTTGTGTTGTCCTTTTGGCTGTCCTGTCAATACAGGTTATTTTTATATAGACGTCTGAACGTCTTGATTGCCAAATACTAGCATCGTGCTATAGTGGCTTCAACCACAACATCACCCGCTGGGATAACAATAATGAGTAATAACCCGCTGATTCCGCAAAGCAAACTGCCTAATCTTGGCACCACTATCTTTACGCAAATGAGCGCGCTGGCGCAGCAGCATCAGGCCATTAACCTCTCGCAGGGATTTCCTGATTTTGACGGCCCACTTTTTTTGCAGGAACGTCTGGCGTATCACGTCGCGCATGGCGCAAACCAGTATGCGCCGATGACGGGCGTACAGCCGTTGCGCGAAGCCATTGCGGATAAAACCGCGCAGTTGTACGGGTATAAACCTGACGCGAATAGTGAAGTGACCGTGACGGCGGGGGCCACAGAAGCGCTGTTCGCCGCAATTACGGCGCTGGTGCGTCCTGGCGATGAGGTGATTTGTTTTGACCCGAGCTACGACAGCTATGCGCCCGCGGTCGAATTATCCGGCGGCGTAGTTAAACGTATCGCGCTGCAACCGCCGTCTTTTCGCGTCGACTGGCAGGAATTTAGCGCTGTACTCAGCGAACGTACCCGACTGGTGATCCTTAACACGCCGCACAACCCTTCCGCCACCGTATGGCATCACGCCGATTTTGATGCTCTGTGGCAGGCAATTAAAGAACGCGAGATCTTTGTCATCAGCGACGAAGTTTATGAGCACATTTGCTTCGCCGGACAAGGACATGCCAGCGTGCTGGCGCATTCACACCTGTGCGAACGCGCCGTTGCCGTTTCATCGTTTGGGAAGACCTACCATATGACCGGCTGGAAAGTCGGCTACTGCGTTGCGCCTGCCGCCATTAGCGCTGAATTACGCAAGGTACACCAGTATCTGACGTTCTCAGTTAATACGCCGGCTCAGTTGGCGCTGGCGGATATGCTGCGGGAGGATCCAACACACTATCGTGAGTTGCCAGCCTTTTATCAGAAAAAACGCGATGTGTTGGTGAACGCGCTGCGTGACAGCCGACTGGAAATTTTGCCGTGTGAAGGCACCTATTTTCTGCTGGTCGATTACAGTGCCGTCTCCACACTTAACGACGTTGAGTTTTGCCAGTGGCTGACCAAAGAAGTGGGCGTTGCCGCGATCCCGTTGTCGGTTTTCTGCGCCGATCCTTTCCCGCATAAGCTGATTCGCCTATGTTTTGCCAAGCAAGAATCGACGCTGCTGGCGGCAGCCGAACGTCTGGTTGCGCTGTAGTTATTTTACTGTCCAGGCTTTGGAGAAGCGACGGTCGGCAAATAACTCTTGCAGACCGTTAATTTGTTTCAGACGTAAAACCTCATCGTCGTCCATACCTAACTCTTTACTGATTTTCTCTGCGCTCCATCCCAGTAGTGATAATTCACGAACGATTTCCGACATGGCATGAATTTTATGCCGCCCGCGGGCACGGTTATGACGAATTGTCGCTGCCATGCGTTCATGGCGTTCACGCTGTAAACAGGTGACCGGCAGGTAGCCATGCAGGCGTGATTTCAGCGACGGTTTGCTTTTACCTAGCTCATGACGGTGGAAACCATCGACAATTTCGTATTCTTCCGCCGTGGAGTGAACTACCACGATGGGCTGCGTGAATCCGTCTGCTTCGAGGGATTTCTGCAGCAGCTTTTTCTCCGGAGGCGCAACGTTATTAGGGTTATAGTCATTGGGTGAGATATGCTCGTTTTTAATCCATAGTACACAGTCTACTGGCTCTTCGCGAAAAGGGCTGACGCTGTGGATAGCCATTCTGAATTGGTTGATTGCTTCAATTCGTTCTTCTTCTGACAGCCCAGAAAGAAAACCAGTGAGTTCTTGAGTTAGTCGGTGTTGCATAAGATTCCCCATTGCTGGCGTTTTATTTTCATGCGTTCATTATAACGTTGGTAGTTTTTGGGTTTTGTGGGGCTGAATGACAGCGCCCGGCACCAGTAGTCGTTATTCAGCAGGACTTTACAGATACGCCGCCACGACGGAATATCCGCTGAGCCAATATCTTTTTCCTGAGTTTGCGGGATATTGTCCATGCCCTTTTTCTTATACCACTGCAAATAGATGGCGATTTTATTGCGATAATGCTCAGCGGTCGTTTCCGGCATGCTATTGAGTAGCAGCATGGCGTATTCCTGCCAGTTTAAATGTTCGGGTTTTAATATTTTGCGGTGCCCGTAAAAATGGTTGTCCTGACCGGCATAAATTCCGCCACTTTTTACACCGCTGACACGGGCGCACATGGCTGCCCAGCGCTCGGGTTCAATGACGTGATATAGCCATAATCCCTGACGCTGTTCCGGGCCAAAGGGTTCACAAATACGCATGTAACGTGTTGGGACACCGGCCTGATACATGAGATTGTATAAGGGATTGCACGACATTCTGGTTTTTGCGAACCAGGTCCAGATATCGGCAGTTTTCCAGTCATAAATCGGGTAAATATACCAGGTATGCCCGCCGGGGGCGCTGGTGGTCCAGGGTTTATCATCGGCAAAGCGCTGCTTTTGCGAATTGGCAATGGCGACAAAACGGTTATATGACTCATCGGCGCGGATCCCGACCATCATGCCGGCTGGACGTTTCTCTGAATACCAGTCAGCGAACTCGCGAACAAATTGTTCAAAGGTCATGCCGGGTTGATAGAAGGAGAAATACTCTGGATCGGTTATGGCATCCGTGGGAGGCTGGCGAACCCACGGAGTACCTGGTTCCCAACACTGCCATTCTGGCTGGAATTGAGAGAGGGAATTCTGGGTGGTGAGCGGTAAAGCCACCCAATAAAAGCGCTCGATGACATCGGAATAACGTGCACGAAGCGCCTCAATATAATCAATAGTGCAGGAAAACTGGGCTTCCCAGTCGATAAATAGTACATCAATTTTTTTATGCAGTTGGCGTGCAAGCATAGCTGTCAGATGTAACATCAGTCCTGAATCTTTCCCGCCGGAGAAAGAGACACAAACCCGAGGCAGAGTTTCCAGCGCCCAGGTTATGCGCTCCAGAGCGGCGTCCAGCACGTTTTGACCAAGCGGGATTTTATAAATAGACATATTAAGCTCATATCAGAATTATTATTCAAAACAATAACAAATGCTGACAATAAGATATGCTAATTTTTTTCAGGTGCAACGTTTTAATACATTCATGGTTGTTTTGAATTACCTTCATTCATAAAAATATAAAATGAATAGGTAAAGCTCTATTTGTTAATCCTTTGGTCATTTTTATCATTTATTTTATTAATTAAATTAACGAAGCCAGTATTGTTGAGTGATGCTCTGTTATACATCAAAAATAAATTTATTTTGGGTAAGGGGATATCGATACGGATCTCTTTTAAATTAAATGAGCCGGTATATTGCTCGTAAACATCTCTTGGTAACAGACCTATGATATCTGTGTTTGAAATAATATTAATGATCGTTATTAATGAGTCGCTGCGGAAACCAATATCTCGATTAGCCAGCAAGGCGCTGGTTTTTTGCCAGTATTCTTTAACGCCAGGATCTTCAGAGATAAGTTGCGTGAACTGTTCTTTTAATATTGTTTCAAGCGTGCTTTCTCCATTAATTCTTGGATGGTTTTTGTTGCAAACTAATATTGTTTCAGCAGTTTTAAATGGTGAGCATATTATCGAGCGATTACTCACTGGGGCGGTAGCAATGACTAAATCTGCTTTTCTGTAAGCCAACAGATTTTCCGTACTTTCAGCAGTGATGAGTATGTTATGGTGCTCAATTTCGACATGTGAGTCTTCTCTGAGAAAATGAATAACTTCCTCGATGTTGATAATGGTTGGCAGTTGTGGACAGTAAATAATGAATTTTTTCTTCAGACTGGAGTTATTCATGATATTTATTGTCTGCTCCAGACTGTTGAGGTTTTTCTCAAGATGATGATGAAGGTTAATCCCCATAATCGTTGGCGTTAGGCCTTTTCCGGAGCGGATAAACAGCGGGTCATTAAATTGTGTGCGTAGCCGTTGCAGTGACTGGCTAACGGCAGAGGGGGTAATATACAAAGTTTCAGCAGCTTTAGTGATACTCAAATGTTGATAAATACACTCAAAGATAACCAACAGATTGAGATCGAACTTTTTGAGGTCATAGAGGTTAGCCATGCATACCTTCCTGTGATGGTCATGTTTTGAAAGATTTAATTTTGAAATATTTTAAGGTGTGATTATTCTTGTGATTTATGTTTGTGTGCTTAATGAATTATTAATTTAAACTAAAATAGCACATATTGCATAATTTTGACCAAAAAAGTTAATTTAAATGAGTGATTGACATGAAAATGATAACAACCACTCATTTTGTTACTTTTATTTATTACCCATGATAATGTTTAATTTCTCCTTATCCGGCAAGCCGACTTCCTGTTGTAACGTATCGTCTTTACTCATGTAATAGATAGCCGGCGTGACGTTGGCGCCTAAATCATCCATCAACTTTTGATTGATATTCAATACCTTCATCTGCTCCGGTGAAATGGAGGTCGGGATTTCTAGCTTCATATTCCCACCAGATGCCTCATAGTCATGCCAGGTCTTGGCCGGATCTTTTGCGGCCAGAATCGCAGCGGCGGTAGCCGGGCTTTCGGGTTTAATTACGCCAACCAGTATTGTGCGCAACTGAACTTTACCTGAGTCTACCCACGGGCGAGCCTTCTGCCAGAACTGTTTGCAATAGGGACAGAAGGGATCGGCAAACACATAGACAATGACTGGAGCCTCTTTTTTCCCGTCCAGAATCCAGGATGTTTTTTCCATTCGCTGCCACATTTCGCGCCCGGCAGGGGCGTAGATCTCTTTTTCTATCAGCGTATTACTGAGGTTTTCACCTTTTTCGTTATACATATAACCGGAAATGGCGTGTTTGCCGTCAGGCGTAACATAGATAGTAACGCCCATATCCTGGTATTTTCCCAGGTAGCCCTTCATTCCACCCGGCGCGTCGAAGGGTTTGAGAATAGTAATGCCCTGTTTCTCAATAGCTTTAACGGGGGCAGGAAGTTCTTCGGCGTGCACCACGGCAGGAAGCAGGGTTAAGAGTAAGGTACGTTTAAACATTGATTTTCCTTATAAAATCAGAAGGAAAGGGGGCTAAGTTGCAAAACCTATCGCAGCCATAGGTAAGATCGACCGTCTGTCGATTGCCCTTTCTTGAGTGGGGTGATGTAATCCCAATCGCTGTTACGACCTTTGTTAAGGTAATGTAGAGCGCAACACATAGCCAGCCCTGCTGGCACTGACGTTACCTGCGGGTAGCTCGGGTAATGAGGCTCCCTGCAAAGGGGGCCTTTTTTACTTTTATCTTTAGGTTCACAACATGAGTTTGAGTGGGTTGTTAGTTAACGCTTATTGATTTGATAAAGGAAACGCATTAGCCCTGCGAAGAGATTTTCGTTAACTTATCTCTCAACGAAAACACGGAGGAAGTACAGATGTCTTTGATTAATACTAAAATTAAACCTTTCAAAAACCAGGCGTTCAAAAACGGTGAGTTCATCGAAGTAACCGAGAAAGATACCGAAGGTCGCTGGAGCGTCTTCTTCTTCTACCCGGCTGACTTTACTTTCGTTTGCCCGACCGAGCTGGGTGATGTGGCTGACCACTACGAAGAACTGCAGAAACTGGGCGTAGATGTCTATTCCGTATCTACTGACACCCACTTCACCCACAAAGCATGGCACAGCAGCTCTGACACCATCGCGAAAATCAAATACGCGATGATCGGCGACCCGACTGGCGCCCTGACCCGTAACTTCGACAACATGCGTGAAGATGAAGGTCTGGCTGACCGCGCAACCTTCGTTGTAGACCCGCAGGGTATCATCCAGGCAATCGAAGTTACCGCTGAAGGTATCGGCCGTGATGCGTCTGACCTGCTGCGTAAAATTAAAGCCGCACAGTACGTTGCCTCTCACCCAGGTGAAGTTTGCCCGGCGAAATGGAAAGAAGGCGAAGCGACCCTGGCTCCATCCTTAGATCTGGTCGGTAAGATTTAAGTCGCATAATTTGTAGGCCGGATAAACGCAGTGCATCCGGCCATTCCACAGGCGCAGTTTGCGCCTGTTTCATTCCAGCACCATGACGCAAGTTGCATTAATGCAGTCCCGCAAAGTCGGCTTGCATGATGATGTTTTCAGAGAGGGAAGAAGAATGCTCGACACAAATATGAAAACCCAGCTCAAGGCTTATCTTGAGAAACTGACCAAACCTGTTGAGCTGATTGCTACGCTGGATGACAGCGCTAAATCGGCAGAAATCAAGGAACTGCTGACTGAAATTGCTGAACTGTCAGAAAAAGTCACCTTTAAAGAAGACAATACTCTGGCGGTACGCAAGCCATCGTTCCTGATCACCAATCCAGGTTCTCACCAGGGGCCGCGCTTTGCCGGTTCTCCGCTGGGCCATGAGTTTACCTCCCTGGTGCTGGCGCTGCTGTGGACCGGTGGTCATCCGTCAAAAGAGGCGCAGGCGTTGCTGGAGCAGATCCGCGATCTCGACGGTGATTTTGAGTTTGAAACCTATTATTCGCTTTCCTGTCATAACTGTCCGGACGTGGTACAGGCGCTGAACCTGATGTCGGTACTGAATCCACGCATCAAGCATACGGCGATTGACGGCGGTACATTCCAGAACGAAATTACCGATCGCAACGTGATGGGCGTTCCGGCGGTGTATATGAACGGCAAAGAGTTCGGTCAGGGGCGTATGACGCTGACTGAGATCGTGGCGAAAGTAGATAGCGGCGCAGAAAAACGTGCGGCACAAGAGCTGAACAAACGTGATGCTTATGACGTGCTGATTGTCGGTTCCGGTCCTGCGGGGGCGGCAGCGGCAGTGTACTCTGCACGTAAAGGTATTCGCACCGGTCTGATGGGCGAACGTTTTGGCGGTCAGGTTCTTGATACCGTTGATATTGAAAACTACATCTCGGTACCGAAAACCGAAGGCCAGAAACTGGCGGGCGCGCTGAAAGCACACGTTGATGACTATGATGTTGATGTGATCGACAGCCAGAGCGCAAGTAAACTGGTTCCGGCGGCGCAGGAAGGCGGTTTACATCAGATTGAAACGGCATCCGGCGCGGTGCTGAAAGCACGCAGCATTATCATTGCCACCGGTGCGAAATGGCGCAACATGAACGTTCCGGGTGAAGATCAGTATCGCACCAAAGGCGTAACCTACTGCCCGCACTGCGATGGCCCGCTGTTCAAAGGCAAGCGCGTTGCGGTGATTGGTGGCGGCAACTCCGGTGTTGAAGCTGCTATTGACCTGGCAGGCATTGTTGAACATGTGACGCTGCTGGAGTTCGCACCTGAAATGAAGGCTGACCAGGTGCTGCAGAATAAGCTTCGCAGTCTGAAAAACGTCGATATTATTCTGAATGCGCAAACGACAGAAGTGAAAGGCGATGGCAGCAAAGTCACCGGCCTGGAGTATCGTGACCGCGTGAGTGGCGACGTTCACAGTGTGGAACTGGCGGGTATCTTTGTACAGATAGGTCTGCTGCCAAACACCAACTGGCTGGAAGGTGCCGTCGAGCGTAATCGCATGGGTGAAATCATCATCGATGCCAAGTGCGAAACCAGCGTGAAGGGGGTTTTCGCCGCTGGTGACTGCACCACCGTACCGTATAAGCAGATCATCATCGCGACCGGTGAAGGCGCGAAGGCCTCATTGAGTTCGTTTGATTATCTGATTCGCACGACAGTAGCATAAAAAAAGTAAGATACACCTGCAATGCCAAAACCGTCAGCCATCCGCTGGCGGTTTTTTATTTCCACGCTTTCAGATTGTCAATTCTTGAAACAATAAACCGCGTAACACATTTATTTAATGAGTCTGACCATTAGTTTCATCAAAGAAAGATGAGGCGTTTTCTTTATTATATCAACCTGCATTACGTTTTCATTGTCACCCCTGTCAGGCGTTAACCTGGCAGGGGTTTTCTTTAGCAAATTAGAGACTATTAACGTACAACCAGCACTGGCAGAGTAGCGTGGCGAACAACGCTGGAAGCGTTTGAGCCGAGCAGATGAGTGCTGATTGATGGGTTGCGCGATCCAATGACGACCACATCCGCATTCAACTCTTCACCCAACTCGTTGACGACGTCACGTACGCTGCCAAAGCGGACGTGTTGTTTAATACGGGAAGGATCGATGCTGAAGTGACCGACCATCGTTTGCAGACGAGTTTCCGCTTCGTGTTGTAGATGCTCTTCAAAACGACGGACATCGGCTGCAAAGCGGTGCAGGCTTAAGCTTGCTGAGCCTGGCAGCACATGCAGCAGATGGATAACCCCGTTTTCCTGTGCCAGAAATTCTGCATGGCGTATAGCCTTGTCGCTCAGTTCCATTTCGAATACATCAACAGGCATTATGATTGTGTTGTACATAAACATTCTCCTTGTCATTACATGAACACATATCAGCATAGTATTAAAAATGATTCTGTCAGTCACGACACAGATTTATGTTTTGCGAACAGGAGATAAGGTGAGGGTCAGGAGTTGGGGCTAACCGGAAAGAGGATGCGGATGCATCCCCTGTAAGATAAAGCGAGTGGCTTTGATAAGACAGAGTTAGCGCAGGTAGTCGCCTGCAGCTTCAGGTTGGTACTCAAGCTCAATGACTTCGAGGTGTGTTGAGGTCCCGCCTGGTAGCTCCCAGTGAATGGTGTCGCCAACGCGCAGGCCCAGAAGTGCCGCGCCAACAGGTGCCATTACCGAAAGCTGTGTGCTGCTGTCAGTCATATTGGCCGGATACACCAGGGTACGCACACGGACTTCGCCATCACTCAGATTGCGGAATTTCACGCGGCTGTTCATGGTCACGACATCGTGCGGCATGGTTTCTGGTGAACACATTTGGGCACGATCCAGCTCGGCGTTCAGGGCGTCGGCAATCGGTAAACCAGCAAACGCAGGTTGCTCCAACAGGCGGTCAATGCGTTCCGCATCGAGGTCGTTAATGATGATAGTTGGTCTGGACATTTGTTACTCCATGTCGTCGATACTGCGGGTGCGCAGGTAAATAATCCCAAAAGAAAACCCTCACCGTCAGGCGGCAAGGGTTAAGCTTTTATGATGATACTGAGACTTACCCCTGGTTTGAAGTGATTTAGTTCACATTCAGGCAAATCATCAATATTGTTGCGTATGGTGTGATTTTAGCCGAAAAACGCGATCGTTCTCCAATTTGCATTATGCTTTTTAAGCGCTCGCTGCGGGCGCGTCAAACAACTCAGTGTTCCGCGACAGGAGATCTCATGAGCCAGTACGACAAACTTACCTTGAAAGACGGCAGCTATTTGCATTTTAAAGATTGGGGAAGTGGGCAGCCTATCGTCTTTAGCCATGGCTGGCCGCTAACGGCAGATGCGTTTGAGGATCAGATGCTGTTCCTCGGGTCGAAAGGATTTCGGGTGATCGCCCATGACAGGCGTGGGCATGGGAGATCAGCCCAACCCTGGGATGGTCACAATATGGATCAGTATGCTGACGATCTGGCTGAACTTACCGCGCATCTCAATCTTAAAGATGCCGTACATGTCGGACACTCTACCGGGGGCGGGGAAGTGGCGAGGTACATTGGACGCCATGGAACGCAGCGGGTAGCCAAAGCGGTGTTAATCGGCGCGGTGACGCCCATAATGATCAAGACCGACTTTAACCCAAATGGTGTGCCGAAAGAGGTGTTTGATGGCATCCGTGAGGGAGTGATAAACGATCGCGCTGCCTTCTTCTATGAACTGACCGCTGCATTTTATGGCTACAACCGCCCGGGCGTAAATGCGTCGAAAGCCGTTCGTGAAAGCTTTGTTGAACAAGGCTTACAAGGTTCCATCAAAGCGTTGTACGACTGTATTCACGCGTTTTCAGAAACTGACCTGCGTGAGGATCTCAAAAAGATGACTATTCCGACGCTGGTGATCCATGGTGATGACGATCAGATTGTCCCGTTTGAAACCTGCGGAAAGGTTGCGGCGGAAATACTGCCGGACGCGCAGTTGAAGGTGTATGTTGGCGGTTCGCATGGCATTTGCACTACCCATAAACAACAGATCAACGGCGATCTGCTCAACTTTATTCAATCGTAATCTTTAGCGGATTGTTCTACGCTGATCTTCTTTTTCCAGGGAGATGAGCGAAGCATAATTTGTGCTGCGCTGATGTTAACTTCAACAGAGAACGCTATGTATTTCTATCAACCATCACAAGGACACGGCTTACCGCATGACCCGCTGAATGCCATCATTGGACCGCGCCCTATTGGCTGGATTGCCTCCCGCGACAGCGACGGTCGGCATAACCTTGCACCGTACAGTTTCTTTAACTGCTTTAATTATCATCCGCCGATTATCGGTTTCGCCAGCAGCGGCTGGAAAGATAGCGTGCAGAATATTATCGACACCGGTGAGTTTGTCTGGAATCTGACGACTCTTGAGCTGGCCAGCGCGATGAACGAAACGTCAGCCAGCTTGCCTCACGGCGAGGATGAGTTTTTTGCCGCCGGGCTTAGCAAAGCAGATAGTCGGATAGTCAGCGTGCCGCGGGTGGCGCAAAGCCCAGTCAATTTTGAGTGTCGCTTATCGCAAAGTCTGCAACTGACCACCGCTGATGGTTCGCCTGTTGAAACCTGGCTGGTGCTGGGAGAAGTGGTGGGCATTCATATTGATGAAACGCTACTGGAAGGCGGCATCTACCAGACGGCGAAAGCAAAACCGGTACTGCGTGCGGGCGGGCCAACGGCGTATTATTCGATCAGTGAAACACACCGCTTTGATTTAGTTCGCCCGGATGCCCGTTCAAAACGCTAACCATATGGACCGACGCCAGCTTGCCGCGCCGGTCGTTATTTTCAGTATCCCACTTTGTCGATAATAAACTGTTTACCGCAGTTACCCGGATGCGGTTGCGGTAAGAATGACTGTGCGGATAACGTCTGGTTAATGGTGTCGGCTTTCAGGGTCAACTGGATTTCTGTGAGATAGGCCGGATTGCCGTGGCAGCTTAGCTTCACGGCTTTGACGTTCTCTCTGCCCCAGCTTTTAGCGACGGCGGCGTCAAATGCGCTGCGGCTGACGGTTTTGCCGTAGTTTTCCGCGAGGAATTTGCCAGCCTCGCTGTTCTTAACCTCATTATTCATCCGTACCATCGTGCCGAAGTATGCGTCGGGATCAAAACCGAAACAGGCGCCATGTTTGGCATATTCGTAACGTTCCAGACAGGATCTCCCGCCGGCACCGGGCATTACGGCACTGAGTTTTGCCGCGCTTTCCAGTGACAGGCCCGTTTCGGGAGCCGCGCATTTACGGCTGGCGCGCGCTTCAGGCAGGTTGGGAATAGGGCGAGTCGCGCAGCCAAAGCGCATCCAGCGGCGGTTGTCTACTCCACGGGCGGCGATGGATTTTGGCAGGCTGGGCCATAAACCGTGAACGGTCAGGAAATCTGCTTTGTCCGCGCTCTCTTTTTGCAGACGACATTCGTCGGGCTCTTGACGATTTCTCTCGTGTTGGCTCTGACAAAATCCGGTTTGCCAGGAGAGGGCCAGCACGTAGCTGTCAAAATCAGCGTACTGTTTTGCCTGAAGTTCGTCGGCCTGAGCTACAGAAACTGGGAGCAGAAGTGCTGCCAGCAGCGAAGAATAACGCCATCTTGATGTCATGATGATTTCGGATACTTATATCAATTCTGAATATCATCTATTTAATCATAAAAAATGCCAGTCAGGTTTAGCTGACTGGCATCATTTTCATCAGGCGGGAACCCGAATGATTAGCTCCACATTGCCAGAATCGGCCAGCCGACCAGCAAAAGCATAGAGATGTAGATAACGCCGAAGATAGCACCCAGACGCCAGTAGTCTTTGGACTTCACATAACCGCAGCCGTAAATAATAACGCCAGGGCCAGTTGCATACGGAGTCAGACAGCCCATGATACCGATGGACAGTACCAGCAGGATACACAGGTGTTCCATCGGAACGCCCGGGATGCCTTTGCCGACGGCCAGAATAACCGGCAGCATGGTGGCGGTGTGTGCGGAAAGGCTGGCAAACAGGTAGTGAGCAAAATAGAACACCAGCACCAGAACGATCACGGTCGCGTTAGGCGAGAAGCCTTCCAGGTGCGAGCTCATCGTGTTGGCGAACCAGTCGATGAAGCCTGAACGGGTTAAACCATTCGCCATAACGACCAGCGTGGCGAGGTTAACCAGGGTGTTCCATGCGCTGTTATAACGGGTGATGTCTTTCCACGGGACAACGTGCAGCGCCAGCATCAGCGAGACTGCCAGCAGACCCACAGCGGTCGCATCAATCAGTTTACCGCCAAAGACCCACAGACCCAGGCTGAGCAGAACCAGACCGATCAGGGTCAGCTCTTTACGCGTCAGTTTACCCATGGTTTTCAGTTCATCACCAGCCCACGCGGCAACTTCAGCACTGTGAGTAACTTCTGGCTTGTAAAGAACATAGGACAGCCACGGAGCAACGATCAGCAAAATAATACCAACCGGCAGGAAGCTGAGGAACCATTGCAACCAGCTGATTTGAATACCGGCAATTTTATTGACGAATTCCAGACCCAGCACGTTAGGTGCAGCGCCGGTAACGAACATAGAGGAGCTCAGGCTGGTACTGATTACCATCATCCACATCAGATATCCGCCGATACGGCGCGCGGACGGATCGTTCGGGAATGATTTAAACAGCGGCGGCAGGTTTTTGATAACCGGGAATACGGTACCACCGGTACGCGCGGTGTTGGACGGTGTAAACGGCGCCAGCAGAATGTCGATGATGACAATCGCGTAGCCCAGCGTCAGGGTGCGCTTACCCATGAATTTTACCAGGAACAGCGCGATACGACGACCCAGACCGGTGACTTCATAGCCCAGCGCGAAGATAAACGCGCCAAACACCAACCACACGGTAGTGCTGGAGAAGCCTGCCAGACCCCATTTCAGCGCTTGCTTACCCGCTTTAAACGCCGGGTCGGCCAGCTCTGAAGCATCAAACAGCAGATAGTTGCTGCCGATGACGCAGATCGTTACGGCGATAAAGCTTATCGCTGTTGCCGGGATTGGCTCCAGGATCATCCCGACAATCATTGCCACGAAAACGGCAAAATAGTGCCAGGCTTGCGGGGGCATTCCATCAGGGACAGGGATAAGAAACATGACGCCCATTACGACCAATGGGGCCAGTAATTTCCATATTTTATCTTTTGCTAAAGACATGTGTGTGATTCTCCGGAAAGGATCTTTAATTGTGATAATGATGAACTTGTGAAATCTGAGCTAAGAACCAGGTGACGATCAGCAGATCGGCGCAGCCTCCTGGGCTGAGGTTGCGTTCAATGCACTGTTGGTCGAACTGGCGCAGGTATTCGAGATCGGCAGGGGTGCGAATCCCCCCTTGCTGCAATAGAGTTGTGGCCTGCTGCTGTAGCCAGCGCAGACCTTCTGCGCCGCCACGTGAAGCCACGTTGGTGTCGCCATTGATAGACATCAGCAGCAATAACGTGTCGAGTAGCGCCAGTTCAGGATCGCGGCCCTGAGTCAGCAGTGCGCGGTAGTGCGGCAGGGCATGCTGGATGACTAGCGGGTATCCCGCTTCGGCTTCGCCCCGTGCGCCGGTTAATCCCAGTTGCTGATAAAGACGTTGGCCAGCCGTGAGTTGTTGATTGTTCTGGCGCAGTTCGCGCTCGGTCAGGCCACGGCAAAATGTTGCTGCCGTTGAGCAAAGGGTTTCAGCGGTAACAGTCAGTTGGAGCTGGTGCAGGCGGCCAATGGCGGCACACAGCAGCCCCAGTGAAAAGATGCTCCCTTTATGGGTGTTTACCCCCTCGGTGGCGCGAAACATATCGGCTTCGCAGGCCATACCCAGTGGGCGCAGTCCTTTCAACACATCTTCGGGCGACAGCTGTGCGCTAAACGCCCCATATTCAATAAAACGCGGCAGCCAGGCCTGAATTGCTTCAGCGCTGCGATGAAAATCTTCCAGCGCCATATCTTTATGTGCGCCGTTGTTAATACGATCCACCAGACCCGGTTTGGGCGACAGGTTGACTTCAGTCAACATGGCCCGCCACGCAAGCGTTGCGTAAGCGTCAGGCAGATCCAGAGGAAGGACTGCGTTATTGGTTGATGTTGCGGGAATCGGCATCATGCAGCAGTGCCTCCATCTGAGAGAGTAAGTCGGAAAGCGCGTGGGTTTTACCCCGCGCGCATTCGGCAGCGCTTTGCTCGCACAGCAGACAGCGGCGGGCAGGGAGTGCGAAATGACGTCGGGACAGAATTTCCCCATCAGGGGTCAGGACATCGATGTCCCATAACCGTCCCAGCGGATGTGAATGCTCAAGTTCAATCGTGGCGAGCTTGAGATCGTGGGCTGGGGCCTCAATAGACAAAAGACCTTCCGGACCGCTGGCAGAAACCAGCGCCGTTTGCTCCCTGATAATCCAGGTGGATTTTTCCGCCAGCGCGAGCAGGGCGGTTACGCCGTGATTAAAGATGCGACGGGTTAATGCGCTGTCTTTAATCGGACCCGGTACGACCACGGTAAATGAGACCAGTGGCGCGTGATGACGCGTCAGCCAGGCATGTTGCCTTGCTTGTCTCTCATCCCGGCTGGCGAGCAGCTCGGGAATCGAAACCGCGTGTTGGGTGGCGTGTTCAGGGAGCAGGCGCATGGCTTATTCCTTCACCTGATGCACAACGTCAATCACCGAGCCATCGCGGTAACGCACAACGGCAATCACGCGGTCGGTGAATTCGATAGCGCGTGGCTGACCGGTGAGCTGCTGTGCACGTTCGCGCAGCCATTCAATGGACACCACTTTCATACCGGCTTCTTTCAGACGTTCAGCCAGTTCCGGACGCGCAGGGTTAACGGCGATACCGTGGTCAGTGACCAGGATGTCTACGCTGGAGCCTGGGGTTACGCAGGTCAGGACGTTATCAACCAGCGTCGGGATGCGTCCGCGAACCAGCGGAGCGACAATGATGGAAAGCGCAGCGGCAACCGCAGTATCGCAGTGACCGCCGGATGCGCCGCGCAGTACGCCGTCAGAACCGGTCAGTACGTTAACGTTGAAGCTGGTATCAACTTCCAGCGCACTCAGCACCACGACGTCCAGACGATCGACGGAGGCGCCTTTTGAGCCCCAGTTGGCATACTGGTTGGCACTGATCTCAATGTGGTTTGGATTGCGGGCCAGCGACTCAGCCGCGTTACGGTCAAAGCTCTGTACGTCCAGCAGTTTGCGAATCAGGCCTTTTTCGTGCAGGTCAACGATGGTAGCGGTGATGCCGCCCAGCGCGAAGTCAGCACGGATATCGCGGCTGCGCATCTTGTCTTCCAGGAAACGAGTAACGGCCAGAGAAGCGCCGCCGGTTCCTGTCTGCAGTGAGAAGCCTTCATTGAAGTAACCGGAGTTAGCAATGACGTCTGCCGCGCTACGGGCGATTAACAGTTCTCGCGGGTTGGTGGTCATGCGTGTCGCATCAGCACCGATTTTGTCCGCATCGCCGACCTGATCGATCTGTACAATCAGATCCACTTGATCCTGCGTAATGCTGGCCGGGTTATGCGGATAGGTCAGCAGCTGTTCAGTCAGCAGGACAACCTGTTTTGCATTTTCGGCATCGACGCGGGCATAGCCCAGTGACCCACAGCACGCTTTACCGGTATAGCCGTTAGCGTTACCAAACTGGTCGCAGGACGGTACGCCGAGGAATGCCACATCAATGCTGAGTTCGCCACTTTGCACCAGGTGTACACGGCCGCCATGGGAGTGGACCTGCACAGGCTCGGCCAGCAGGCCACGGGAGATCTCTTCCGCCAGCGGGCCACGCAGCCCGGAGGTGTAAATACGGCTGACCACGCCCTGACGGATGTGCTCAACCAGCGGAGCATGGCAGTCGCTCAGGGAGCTGGAGGCCAGCGTCAGATTTTTAAAGCCCATTCTGGCGATGGCGTCCATCACCAGGTTAATCGTCAGATCGCCACCGCGAAAAGCGTGGTGGAAAGAGATGGTCATGCCATCCTGTAAACCTGAACGACGAATGGCGTCTTCCAGGTTAGCGCACAGCTTCTTGTCGCGCGGTTTTTGCGCCTGTAATTCTACTTTTGCGGTGCTCTGATAAGCGGAAAGCTCACTTTCTGCATGACGGCTCCAGGTCGCCACGCGATCCTGGCGTTGAGACTGTTCGATTTTCTGCGTCATTTTTTTGCCTTATTCTTCGCGAATGCCGGAAAGTTCTGCACGGGAGATAACCAGAAGGGCGCGCTCGATAACCGGGCTGTCGACCATTTTGCCGTTCAGGGAAACTACGCCACGGCCTTCGCGAGCGGCGGCTTCAGCGGCTTCCACGACCAGGCGCGCGTGAGCCAGCTCTTTGCGTGTCGGCGCGTACAGGTTGTGCAGGAGCTCGATCTGGCGCGGGTTGATGAGCGACTTACCGTCAAAACCCAGTTGCTTGATGTGTGCGGCTTCATGCAGGAAACCCGCTTCGTTGTTGGCATCGGAATAAACGGTGTCGAACGCCTGAATGCCGGCAGAGCGTGCCGCCTGCAAAATAGAGCAGCGGGCAAACAGCAGTTCAGTCCCTTCCGCAGAGCGCTCAGTACGCAGGTTACGCACATAATCTTCCGCACCCAGTGCAATACCGATCAGGCGCTCGGAGGCGTGGGCAATTTCTACCGCGCGGGTAATGCCTAACGGTGATTCGATGGCGGCTAACAGACCGGTACTGCCGGGCTCACGGCCACAGGCTTTCTCGATACGCAGGATTTCGCTTTCGATGTCGATGACGTCCTGCGCGGTATCGGTCTTCGGTAAACGCACGATGTCAGCGCCGCCGCGTACCACGGCTTCGAGATCGTTAATGCCCCATTCGGAGTCGAGGGCGTTTACGCGCACGATAGTTTCAACGTCGTGATACAGCGGATGCTGCAGCGCGTGGTACACCATACGGCGAGCAGTATCTTTCTCGCGCAGCGCGACGGAGTCTTCCAGGTCGAACATCAGCGCATCTGCCGGATAGATGAACGAGTTGCTGACCATGGCGGCATTGGCGCCCGGTACGAACAGCATGCTGCGGCGGGTACGGGTTTTACGTTGCTGCAAAGATTCACTAATCACTGGCAATCCTCCCATGGCAGTGCAGGAATACCGCCAGCGCGGGCCAGTAGTGCTTCCAGTCGCGCACGTAAAATGCAGTCCAGTGCGCCTTTATCATCAACATTTAATTGCACGCCGCGTACGTTGTAGCGGGACAGAACGTCCAGAATGGTGGCGCGGATGGCATCACCGAACTGCTTTTCGACGCTACTGTTAACCTGCAGGTCAATATCCTGCGAATCGAGTGGGGCGATGCGAATCATCACATCACCGGACTCGAGTGTGCCTGCGACGGCTGCCTGGTTTATTTTCATTTTTCACCTGTTGCTAATGCGGGGGTATTTTGGCGGACTGCCGCACCCGATGAGGCCCGCTCAACCATGCTTTGCAGATAGTGCAGCGTGGCGTCAGGGACCAGGGATGCGATAGCCGTGAGATCTTTTTTAACCAGCAGCTTGCGCACCCAGGAGGCAGAAATCGGCATCTCCTGGAAGCACAGCCGCTCAATTTCCACCAGTTCAATCGGTGGGGCGGGAAGCGTTGGGGTCTCCAGCCAGTAGCGCATATCGTTGTTGTACTGGGAGGTGACGGTGCAATACGGCTCGGTACCGACGAAGCGGTGCGTGACGCCGAGAGCCGGGGCCAGATACTGGCGGAAGATTTTCAGGTCTATTTCGGTATAGCAGTGGTTAATAACGCTCTGCTCTTTGATGAAGTAGCACGGGAATGTGGCGCGGGAAATGATGTATTCCGAACCGCGATGAACGGTTAAACGTGGAATGTCTTTTGTCCCTTTAAGCACCAGATCCAGTCGGTCTTCATACGGAAAACGCGAGGTATCTTCTTTCACCAAAAACAGATGCAGCCAGTCACATTGCGCGGCTGCTTGTTGGATCAGAAAACGATGTCCGTTGGTGAAGGGGTTGGCGTTCATGACGATACAGCCAATTTTTTTCCCTTCATGGCGCTGTTTCGCCAGTGATTCAGCGTAGCGTTTCAGACGTGTAGTGCTGTTTTCCATCAGCACCATAATGCCGGGAACGCTGGTCAGCGTAGAAAAACCGCACTGCTTAAACAGCGACTCGTACTCGGTTTTGGTATAGATGAAGAGGTGAGTACAGTGGCGCTCATAGGCGAGGTTGATTAACTCGGTCGCCAGCGTCAGCGCTAAGCCTTCACCCCTTACGGATTCGCAGATGGCGACGCACTTTATGATATTGCCGGCAATGCCGCCGCAGGCAATCAGGCGGTCATCACGGGTGACGGTGATAAATACTTCGACAGTTGTATCAACGCTCAAATCATTTTCTTTCAGAAATTGCGCGATAGCCGCCATCTTTTTATTTTCTGAGCGTTTAACTTGCGTGAATATATTATTACCGAACATAGTGAATAGAGCCCCGATGCTATATTTGTTACTGGGTTTCTGTTTTTGTTGCTCTGTTTAGCAACCTGATAACTTCTTGTTTGCAATTGAAGGGAATGTTTTTTTATTACGGAGTATTTCTTTTTTTCCCTGCTGCATACATCGTAAGGAGTATTTTGGAGGTAATTTTTGATTTATTTCACAATAAGTTAGAAGGTTTTAATGTGTTTTATGGTTTTAAGTTTTTTAATTAATTTAACTCCGAAATAGCGTGTGGTTTTAATTTGTTTAATTGATTTAAGGTGGGGAATCTGCAACGATCCTGTTTTATACCGCGACTTGCAAATAAAACATTTTTATTACAACTACAATGAGAAATAAGTTTCGGGTATCGTCGCTGAGGAAGAAATATGGCAGAGCAGAAAAATAAAACACGGTTTCCTTTTTTTCGCAGTCTGGCGTTTCCATTGCGTATCTTTCTGCTTATTTTGGTCGTTTCTGTTTTTATTATCGCCGCGTTAGCACAATACTTTACCGCCAGTTTTGAAGATTATCTGGCAACGCATGTCCGCGATATGGCGATGAACCAGGCCAAAATCATCGCCTCTAACGACAGTATCATCGCGGCGGTGAAGCATCGTGATTACAAGCGTCTGGCGACCATTGCCGACAAACTGCAGAGCGGGACTGACTTCGACTATGTGGTGATCGGGGATACCAACTCTGTCCGCCTTTACCACCCAAATCCGGAAAAAATTGGCTACCCGATGCAGTTCACCAAACCCGGCGCGCTGGAAAGAGGGGAAAGTTACTTTATTACCGGCAAAGGGTCGATTGGGATGGCGATGCGCGCCAAAACGCCCATCTTTGATGACGATGGCAAAATCATTGGCGTGGTCTCAATTGGCTATCTGATCAGTAAAATCGATAGCTGGCGATCGGACTTTTTACTCCCAATGGCAGGGGTGTTTATCCTGCTGTTGCTGGTACTTATGCTGCTCTCCTGGTTATTTGCCGCCCATATTCGCAGACAGATGTTGGGGATGGAGCCTAAGCAAATTGCGCGGGTAGTGCGTCAGCAGGAAGCGCTATTCAGCTCGGTATATGAAGGTTTGATCGCCGTGGACCCTGATGGGTATATCACCGCAATAAACCGCAGCGCGAGGAAAATGCTGGGGCTGTCTTCGCCTGGACGAAAGTGGCTTGGAAAACCGGTTAGTGAGGTGGTTCAGCCGACTGACTTTTTCACCCAGCAGATTGCGGAAAAACGACAGGACGCGATGGTGAACTTTAATGGCCTGAGCGTTATCGCTAACCGTGAGGCGATTCGCTCCGGCGATGAACTGCTTGGGGCAATCATCAGTTTTCGTAGTAAAGATGAAATTGCTACTCTTAATGCGCAATTAACGCAGATCAAACAGTATGTAGAGAGCCTGAGAACGCTGCGTCATGAACACCTTAACTGGATGTCGACCATTAATGGCCTGCTGCAAATGAAAGAGTATGACCGGGTGCTGGCAATGGTGCAGGGGGAATCGCAGGCGCAACAGCAACTGATTGACAGCCTGCGCGGCGCGTTTGCCGATCGTCAGGTAGCCGGTCTGTTGTTTGGCAAGGTGCAGCGTGCGCGTGAACTGGGCCTCACTATGACTATCGTTCCTGGCAGTCAACTGCATCAACTCCCCGAGGGGCTGGATAGCACAGAGTTTGCAGCAATTGTTGGCAATCTGCTTGATAATGCATTTGAAGCGAGCTTGCGCACCCAGCAAGGCAACAAGATCGTCGAACTCTATTTGAGCGATGAAGGGGATGACGTGATCATCGAAGTTGCCGATCAGGGATGCGGTGTACCGGAAGCATTGCGTGAAAAAATATTTGAACAGGGTGTGAGCACCCGTACCGATGAACCAGGTGAACATGGCATCGGTTTGTATCTGATTGCAAGTTATGTGAGGCGCTGTAACGGGGTGATTACACTCGAAGATAACTCCCCCTGCGGCACCTTATTTTCTTTATTTCTTCCGAAAGTGAAAAAAAATAATGACGGAACCATTAACGCTATTGATCGTTGAGGATGAAACGCTACTGGCGGAAATGCATGCTGAATATATCCGCCATATACCCGGCTTCAGCCAGATTTGGCTGGCGGGTAATCTTGCGCAAGCGAGGATGATGATTGAGCGTTTTAAGCCCGGTTTGATTCTGCTCGATAACTACTTGCCGGACGGCAAGGGAATTACGTTGTTGCATGAGCTAACCCAGACGCGTTATCCGGGCGGCGTGGTGTTTACCACGGCGGCCAGCGACATGGAAACGGTCTCCGAGGCCGTGCGCAGCGGCGCGTTTGATTATCTGGTCAAACCCATTGCCTACGAGCGCCTGGGACAGACGCTGACGCGTTATCAACAGCGCAGACGCATGTTGGCCGGTAATGACAGCGCCAGTCAAAAGCAGATTGATGAAATGTTTAATGCTTATGCGCGCGGCGAACCGAAAGGCGATTTGCCGACCGGAATTGATGCGTTAACGCTGAATGCGGTGTTGAAATTATTTGCCGATCCGACGGTACATCATACTGCGGAAACGATCGCCCAGGCGCTCACTATCAGCCGTACCACCTCCAGGCGCTACCTGGAGTACTGTGCCAGCCGTCATTTGATTATTGCGGAGATTATTCACGGTAAGGTGGGGAGGCCGCAGCGTATTTATCACGGCGGCTAATTCACGTCATCCTTGAAGCTGCCTCTTTGTGGGCTGCGTGAAGAAACCCCAGTCACATAATTATCTATGGTACTGGGGATGTCTTCACTTGCCGCCTTGATGCAGCTTAAATGATTTTGCGTATCAAGGTCAGATGCTGACAGTTATCGTTAACCGCCAATCAGGGCGGACGTCGCCGGCACCATCACTTCAGTTGCGATAATCACAACCAGCAGTCCAACCAGTACCGGAACCGAAGTACGTTTCACTACTTCGAACGGAGAGATCTTTGCCATCCCTGCTACAGCGACAACCACACCGGAGACCGGAGAGATTGTGCGTCCAAGGTTTGATGCCTGCAGCATCGGGATAGCAAGGTAAGCCGGGTTAATGCCAGAAGAGTGCGCCAGTTTCGGGATCATCTCAACGAAGGCATAGAACGGTGCGTTACCGGACCCCGTGGTCATTGCCGCCAGCATAGTCAGGATCACCAGTACCAGCATCAGAATAATGCTCGCGGAGCCAAACGAGGTGGCGATAGAAATCAGACTCTGAATAAAGCCGATTGTGCTCAGACCCTGGGCAAAAACGCCCGCCGCGACTAACAGCATCACCACATTAGCAAAGGCATCCGCCATACCACGGTAGGCGACTTCCAGACCCGAGAAAACCTTCTGGGTGTTGAATCCTCGTACGAACTCCAGTACAGCAGCGATGAGCATGCACAGCACCAGAATCGTAATGATATGCAGCTGTGGGCCCCATTTTCCATCGAAAATCAGGACGCCAACGATCGGGGTAAATGGCAAGATGGCGTAAAACGACGGGGCGGTAGTGGTAATTTCAGCCACATCTAACATTTCATGAGAAATGTTCTCTTTTTTATCCAGGTAACGCTGCCAGAAAAAGTGGGCAATCGCCATAGCAATGATGGCGGCAATGGAAATTGGCAGCGTGGTTTTAAACGCGAAATCGATCAGCGGCATTTCCGCGGCTTTTGCAGCCAGCACTACATCACCGGATGTTGGCGAAAGAATAATAGCGGCTGGGGAGGCGCAAATGGCTGCTGCGGCGCCACGGCTAATCCCAACGTTAACCATGACCGGGAACAATGTCGCCATCAGCAATACGCCCAGACCGGTTGCTGAAGAGACCGCCAGGGACATCAGGCAGGCGACAAAATAGGCGGCAATCATAAGCAGATAAGGTGAATTGATATACTGCAGCGGCTTAGAGGCCAGCTTAACCACCATATCATTCGCGCCAATATGCGTCATGTAGGCGGCAAAACCACACAGCATCATAATCATCATGCCGAGATCGCCGCCACGGCTCATCAGCAAAATTTTAATATATTCAACAATGTCTGTTGCCGTATAGCCCGTTGTTGCTGCGCTAGACGGCAAAACTTTATGGCCCATCAACGCACTGATAATCAGCAAAACCAGACCGCCGACAAACAGTACGCCTGTCGCGGAATAACCTTTAATGATGTAGCGCGCTACACCCACAATAACCACAACCCCAATAAGGAGTTCAATAAATGTCAACATTGTTTCCCCTGTCGCATTGCTGCCCAGAAAGTTAAAAAACTAAAAAAAGTAAAAAGTGGTGACAGAATGTGCCTAATAAACCGATAACTCTTGCTGATTGAAATCAATAAAAATACGGATTCAAGCGATGGCTAAGCCGTTTTTTCAGCATCGCGATTAAAAAAAGAATATCACAATAAAAAACTGTGAAGCGCAGCGTTGGTGTGTGTGTTTTGTGGTGACATTGATGCTTTATTGTTAATTTATTGTGATGTTATTTAACTCTCGCCGCAGGAAAGCACAATTTATTGGCAATAAAGAGAAAATAGTTCCTATGAAATGGCTCAGTAAATAAAGGGGTAGGTTATAGGCTGAGGAATATTCTGATTTTTTATTTGCGCATTTTTGTTAAGCTGACATTAAGGTTGGGTTTGCTAAAATTAATAATAAATCCCAGGATGGTAATTAAGTTGTGATTTTCGCTAAACGATATTTTCTCATTTTTTCATTTATTTTTATTCAGTTAGCTTTCACTTCCCAGGCTGCTGCTGAAGATAAAGGCTGGTTTGCTACTTTTAAAGATAATGTCAGTGAAACCTGGCAGCAGCCGGAACATTATGATCTGTATGTACCTGCTATTACCTGGCATGCGCGTTTTGCCTACGATAAAGAAAAAACGGATCGCTACAATGAACGGCCGTGGGGTGCAGGATTTGGTCAATCCCGTTGGGATGATAAAGGTAACTGGCACGGACTTTATATCATGGCGTTTAAGGATTCCTACAATAAATGGGAACCCATTGGCGGCTATGGCTGGGAAAAAACCTGGCGACCGCTGGCTGATGAAAACTTCCATACAGGTCTCGGCTTTACCGCCGGTTTCACCGCGCGTGATAACTGGAACTACATTCCGGTACCGGTGCTGTTACCGCTGGCATCAATTGGTTATGGTCCGGCAACGTTTCAGATGACCTACATTCCTGGAACGTATAACAACGGCAACGTCTACTTTGCGTGGATGCGGTTCCAGTTTTGATGGACTACCTGTATTGTCAGGTGGTTTATTGGAAAGCCTTTTAAAAACATAGTGATAGGAAGTTTAACTGAAAAATAACGCGACATTTATCACTTTTTGATAAAGTTCGACTGGACAAAGTGCACCACAATTGTTGTACTGATACCCGACACAGCATTTGTGTCTATTTTTCATGTAAAGGTAATTTTGATGTCTAAGATTAAAGGTAACGTTAAGTGGTTTAATGAGTCCAAAGGATTCGGTTTCATTACTCCGGAAGATGGCAGCAAAGATGTGTTCGTACACTTCTCTGCAATCCAGACCAATGGTTTTAAAACTCTGGCTGAAGGTCAGCGTGTAGAGTTCGAAATCACTAACGGTGCCAAAGGCCCTTCTGCTGCAAACGTAATCGCTCTGTAAGCATACGACAGCAAGCATTCAAAACCCGCTTAATTGCGGGTTTTTTTCGCTTCAATGTGCGGGAGAGGCAGATACCAACCAGAATGCCAGGGCGGTCATCGCGAATGATCCCAACAGATTAACCAGTACATTCACCATAGCCCAACCAAAGCGTCCTTCCTGCAGTAAAAACACTACCTCAGCAGAGAAAGTGGAAAACGTTGTCAGTCCCCCGCAAAAGCCAGTAGTAATCAGCACCTTCCACATTGGGTCAATATTTGTCATGCGATTAAACCATGCCAAACCCATACCTATGATAAATGCGCCAAGTAAGTTTGCAGCCAGCGTACCGAATGGAATGGCCTGATGCAGCGGGTTAAACCGCATACTCAACATCCATCTTGCTACGCTACCTGTGCCACCACCGATAAAAACTGCTAAAAGGAGTTGTAACACTGCGTAATCCTGCTATTTGATTGTATAGAGGGTGAGTGTAACGCTGAATAATTGTTGTTGGCGAGCCTAACAAAGTTTTCTGGAGGGAATATGTTCGTTGCAGCAGGGCAATTTGCCGTGGGACCTTCATGGGAAAAAAATGCAGAAACCTGCGCCTTACTGATGTCTCAGGCTGCAGGAGATGGGGCGTCGCTACTGGTATTACCGGAGGCATTGCTGGCGCGTGACGATTTAGACCCTGACCTGTCAGTGAAATCAGCTCAGCTTTTGGAAGGCGGGTTTCTGACGCATTTGTTGCGAGAAAGCGCACAAAATGAGATGACGACAATCCTGACGATTCATGTTCCCTCTGTGCCAGGTCGGGCATTTAACATGCTGGTGGCGCTACGGGCTGGTCGGGTAGTGGCCCATTACGCTAAATTACATCTCTATGACGCCTTTTCGATTCAGGAGTCACGTAATGTCGATGCAGGGGACACCGTAGCGCCGCTGCTGGACGTAGGCGGATTAAAAATAGGGCTAATGACCTGCTATGACCTGCGCTTCCCTGAGCTGGCGCTGGCGCACGCGTTGCAGGGGGCTGAGATTCTCGTTTTACCTGCGGCTTGGGTGCGGGGATCGTTAAAAGAGCATCATTGGGCCACGCTTTTGGCGGCAAGAGCGCTGGATGCCACGTGTTATCTGGTTGCGGCTGGAGAATGCGGCAACAAGAATATCGGCCAAAGCCGGGTCATCGATCCCTTTGGCGTGACTATTGCGGCGGCGGCTGAAACGCCCGCGCTCATTATGGCCGAGGTTTCCGCCGAGCGGGTGAGGCAGGTCAGGGCACAACTTCCGGTGTTAAGTAACCGACGCTTTGCGCCACCGCAATTATTATGACGTTTTTTTAAACAAGGCTTGATTCACCTTGTTACAGATTGCTATTGTGTGCGCGCGTCGAAAGGCCGTTAATATTCTCAGGTTAATATGGCGCTTTATGTAGCCTGGTTTAAGTCAAGAAGGTATCTATGGGTGAGATTAGTATTACCAAACTGCTGGTGGTTGCCGCACTGGTTGTTCTGCTGTTTGGTACCAAGAAGTTACGTACTCTGGGTGGAGACCTGGGGACGGCAATCAAGGGCTTCAAGAAAGCAATGAACGACGATAATGCCGATGCCAAGAAAGAGGCTGATGGTAGCGTTCAGGCTGAGAAGCTTTCTCATAAAGAGTAATACTGCAAACTCTGCATGAAAAAAAACCGGCGATTTGCCGGTTTTTTATTGCTGATATGTAAGTGAGTATTACACGATTACTTCACTTCCAGCCCTTTGGCCTGCATGTCAGCATGGTATGAAGAGCGCACGAATGGACCGCAAGCAGCGTGGGTAAAGCCCATAGCCATGGCTTCTGCTTTCATCTCATCGAACTCATCCGGGCTTACATAGCGTTGAACCGGGAGGTGATGGCGGCTTGGCTGTAAATACTGCCCCAGCGTCAGCATGGTCACGCCATGGCTGCGCAGGTCGCGCATGACCTCAATGATTTCAGCATTAGTTTCACCCAGACCCACCATCAGACCTGATTTTGTCGGAATCTCCGGGTGCGCTTCCTTGAAGCGTTCCAGAAGCTTCAGCGACCAGTTGTAGTCAGCCCCAGGGCGTACATTACGATAAATACGCGGTACGTTTTCGAGGTTGTGGTTAAACACGTCCGGCGGCGTGGCTGTGAGGATATCCAGCGCGCGATCCATACGGCCACGGAAGTCAGGCACCAGCGTTTCGATTTTAATCGACGGGCTTTTCTCACGAATCGCGGTGATGCAGTCAGCAAAGTGCTGAGCGCCGCCGTCACGCAGATCGTCGCGGTCAACGGAGGTAATCACGACATAGCGCAGCGCCATGTCCGCAATCGTCTGAGCCAGTTTTAACGGCTCGTTGGCGTCAGGAGCAACCGGACGGCCATGGGCAACGTCACAGAATGGGCAACGGCGAGTACAGATTGCGCCGAGGATCATAAAGGTTGCTGTTCCGTGATTGAAACATTCAGCCAGGTTAGGGCAGGAAGCTTCTTCGCAGACAGAGTGCAGGCCATTTTTGCGCATTGCCGCTTTGATGCCCTGGATGCGAGTGGAGTCCGCTGGCAGTTTTATTTTCATCCATTCCGGTTTACGCAGCAGGGCTTCACGCTCTGTTGCCACATTTTTTACCGGGATAAGAGCCATCTTATCGGCATCGCGGTATTTAACACCGCGTTCCATCACAATGGGTTTACTCATAGCTTGCGTGTTCCAGTTGCGAATTACGAAGGAAAGCGTTTCAATTCAAGGGAATGTTGCATTTATCAACTATTTTTGAATTAGTGATACGCAGTATATCATTGAAACGGGCCAGAAAGCAGCCTGACAGGCTGGCAAAATGTAAAATAGTTGTTGTTTTGTGCCATTTGCCACAACATATGCCGTGGCAAAGTATGACCGTATTTTCAGTCCGTAATGTACTCGTGCGGGGGGTTACCCAACAGCGCGAGGATGTTGGCCAGCAGGCGGGGGCGAATGCTTTCGGTCGTGGCTGTGCTATCCCACTGCGATACTTTCGCCATCTCCATCCCGGCATAACCACAAGGATTGATACGCAGGAAAGGCGACAAGTCCATATCCACGTTGAGCGCTAAGCCGTGAAATGAACATCCTTTACGGATGCGTAATCCCAAAGAGCAGATTTTCTTCTCACCCACGTATACTCCAGGCGCATCGGCTCGCGGGTGGGCGTCAATGCCGATTTCGGCAAGGGTATTCACGACGGTTTGCTCCAGCAGCGTGACCAGTTCGCGAACGCCAAGTTTACGACGCTTCAGGTTCAACAGCACATACATGACCTGTTGGCCTGGCCCGTGGTAGGTCACCTGACCGCCACGATCGCTCTGGATCACCGGAATATCTCCCGGCATCAATACGTGCTCAGCTTTACCTGCCTGACCCTGGGTGAAGACAGGATAATGCTCTACCAGCCAGATTTCATCATGACTGTTTTCATCACGGGTATCGGTAAATTCATGCATGGCCAGAGAGACTGGCTCGTAAGGTTGAAGACCGAGCTGGCGGACCAGAATTTTATCCTGATACAAAACGGCATCTCCGTAGAGAATGTTAAAGAGGGGAAAAGTATATCACAGGGGGGAGGGGTTACCCGAGCGGGGATGCAGCGGGTAACCGACAGGTTTTTACAGCACCATGCGTACGATATCGATATTGCCTAATTCTTCGTACAGCGTTTCAACCTGCTCAATGTGTGTAGCAGTGATGGTGATTGAGACCGAGTGGTAGTTGCCTTTGCTGCTCGGTTTTACCGTCGGAGAGTAATCACCTGGCGCATGGCGCTGTACCACTTCAACCACCTGATCAACCAGCTCAGGCAACGCCTGCCCCATTACTTTGTAAGTAAATGGAGTAGGGAATTCAAGCAGTTCGTTAAGTTTGGTTTTCATGTCAGCTCCGGCGTTACATCAAAAAATAATAACTCCCACTGCGCGTGGGAGTTATCTGGATACCTAGTATATGGGGACGTAAATCACACTTTCAAGTGTTCGATTTTTAGCCAAACCAGTGATGGAACATTAATTTAATGTAATCAATGATTTTCCCAAAGAAGTTGCCTTCAGGGATTTCCTGCAGCACCACCAGCGGACGCTGTTCAATGGTTTTGCCATCTAACTGGAAGTTGATAGTGCCGACAACCTGGTTTTTCTGCAGCGGGGCGTGCAGTTCAGTGGTGTTCAACACATAGCTGGCTTTCAGGTCTTTCATGCGGCCGCGCGGAATGGTCAGGTAGACGTCTTTATCAACGCCTAACGACGCACGATCGGTGTTACCAAACCAGGCAGGTTCTGAGGCAAATTCTTTACCCACTTTCAACGGGTTCACGGTTTCGAAGAAACGGAAGCCCCAGGTCAGCAGTTTTTTACTTTCGGTTTCTCGGCCTTTATAGGTGCGACCACCCATAACGGCGGAGATCAGACGCATCTGGCCTTCGGTTGCGGATGCAACGAGGTTATAGCCAGCCTTATCGGTGTGACCGGTTTTGATACCGTCGACATTCAGGCTGTTATCCCACAGCAGGCCGTTGCGGTTTAACTGACGAATACCGTTAAAGGTGAACTCTTTTTCTTTATAGATAGAGTATTCGTTAGGCACGTCGCGAATCAGAGCCTGACCAATCATCGCCATGTCGCGAGCCGAGCTGTACTGACCGTCAGCATCGAGACCATGAACGGTCTGGAAGTGGGTGTTTTTCAGGCCCAGCGCATTCACATAGCTGTTCATCAGGCCGACGAAAGCATCCTGGCTACCGGCTGCGAAGTCTGCCATCGCCACGCACGCGTCGTTTCCGGATTGCAGGTTAATACCACGGATCAGCTGAGAAACAGGAACCTGCATGCCTGGCTTGAGGAACATCAGCGATGAACCTTTGAAGACCGGGTTGCCCGTAGCCCATGCGTCATTGCCGACGGTGACCAGATCGGTTTCTTTGAATTTCCCGGCTTTCATCGCCTGACCGATGACGTAGCTGGTCATCATTTTGGTCAGACTGGCGGGGTCGCGGCGAGTGTCTGCGTTCTGTTCTGCCAGAACTTTACCTGAATTGTAATCAATCAGGATATACGACTCCGCATCGATCTGCGGAACACCCGGGATCATGGTTTTAATATTCAGGTCATCGGCATGGGCAGCAGAGAGAGAGGCTGCGCAGAGAGCCGCGGTGAGCGCCATACGCTGCACGAAACGAGCGGAAAAAGTGGTCTTCATGGTCTGAACTACGACGTCCGTGATGAAATTAAAAAAAGTGCCCTACTATAGCAAATGCATAACTGGCAGGCATCTGACTTTCCGCGTGACTTTGTTAATGTCATTTACAGAAACTGACAGTTCAGATACCTGATTTACGTTATTACACGCCGGTGATGAAGGACTGTAATTGCGCCTCGGATTGAAGACGCTGCTGCAATGTGGAGGCTTCAGCTTTGCTGGCAAACGGCCCCATCTGGATACGCCAGACTGCGCCGTTTTGTACCACCCGGCCAGGAACGCCAAACTGCTGGCTTAAGCGCTTTTGATACTGCTGCGCGCGCGACTGCTCGCTGACTGCGCCAACCTGAACCACATAGCGTCCGTTGGCAGTTGCCGCAGGCGCAGGGGCTGTGACGGCTGCTGGTGTTGTTGCCGGCGCGGTTGACGTGACCGGTGCGGTGGTTGTCGATTGCGGCACCGGAGTCGGCTCGCTGCTTTCCAGCACGCCTGATGCGAGCGTGGTTGGCGCACCGAGGAATCCACTGCTGTTTACTGGCGCACCGGTTGGATCATCGCTTTTCAGCGTGGAATTGCTGATCGGACGAATATCGCCTTGCGGCTGACCTGCATCCGATGGCGAAGGCATGCTTCCCATATTGCCGCCACCGCTTAAATCAGGACGCGCAGGCAAGGCATAAGTTTGTTTCGCGACCGTGGTACAAGCCATACCCGGTCCGGACAATGAACCATCCTGGGCGACGATGATTGGGTCGATACGCACTTTAGTGTTGTTGGAGGTGTTCAGACGATCGGCTGCGGCGCGCGAAAGTGAAATCACGCGATCGTTGCCATAAGGCCCGCGATCGTTAATGCGCACGACGATCATCCTGCCGTTTGCCAGATTGGTAATTCTGGCATAGCTGGGGACTGGCAGCGTCGGATGCGCAGCGGTCAGCTGCATCGGATCGAACGCTTCGCCAGACGCGGTTAAGTTACTTCCTGGTTCCGCATCATAGATAGCGGCAAGTCCGGCCTGGCTAAAGCGGGAGGGATCCTGCACGATTTTGTAGCTTTTACCATCACGCTGGTAGTCCTGATTCGCCGTTGGGTTCAGAGGTTCAAAGCGCGGATCGGCCCCGCTGATTTCAACAATCGGACCATTACACACCGCAGGCTGCGGTGCGACAGCAACCTGTTGCTGACCATCATCACTCGAACACGCCGCGAGCATTCCTGCTGCGATGCAGATACCAAGCCACTGCTTACGCATTGCGTACCCCTTACACGCTTTTCGACAACATTTTTCTATGGGTGTGGATCGACATAACAATCCCGAACCCCGCCATCAGCACGATAAGTGCCGAGCCTCCGTAACTGACCAGTGGGAGTGGAACCCCAACCACGGGCAGAATACCGCTCACCATACCAATATTTACGAAGACATAAACGAATAATATCAACATTAAGCCACCCGCCATGACGCGACCAAAGGTGGTTTGCGCGCGGGCAGCGATCCATAATCCGCGCATAATCAGCAAAATGTAGAGCGTCAACAGAATCAAGATCCCCACCAGACCCAGCTCTTCCGCTAAGACTGCAAAGATAAAGTCGGTGTGGCGTTCGGGTAAAAACTCAAGCTGCGACTGTGTACCATGCAGCCAGCCTTTACCGCGTAACCCGCCGGAGCCAATAGCAATTTTAGACTGAATTATGTGATAACCCGCGCCCAGCGGATCGGTTTCCGGGTCGAGCAGCATCATGACGCGCTGACGCTGGTAATCATGCATCAGGAAGAACCACAGTATCGGGATAAACGCCGCGACCAGAACCACCGCAACGCCGATTAAGCGCCAGCTCAAACCAGAAAGGAACAAGACAAACAGACCGGAAAGGGCGACCAGAATTGAGGTGCCGAGGTCAGGTTGGGCGGCGACCAGCAGCGTGGGCATAAAAATCAGCACCAGCGCAATGGCGGTATTTTTTAGCGATGGTGGGCAAACGTCACGGTTAATAAAGCGCGCAACCATCAGCGGCACGGCGATTTTGGCAATTTCAGAAGGCTGAAAACGCACGATACCCAAATCCAGCCAGCGCTGCGCACCTTTGGAAATGGCGCCGAAGGCGTCTACTGCTACCAACAGAATGATGCAAAAGATATAGAGATAGGGCGCCCAGCCCTCATACACCCGGGGGGGAATTTGCGCCATCACTACCATGATGACCAGGCCCATTGCGATCTGGCCGACTTTGCGCTCCATCATGCCAATATCCTGGCCGCTGGCGCTCCAGATGACCAGTGAGCTGTAAACCAGCAGAGCCAGCAAAATAAGCAACATTGTGGGATCGATGTGGATTTTGTCCCAGAATGTTTTTTTGTTCGGATTATCCGTCACGATTATTGGTCCTCCGCTGCTGCAACCGCTGGGTTTTCCGCAGGCAGATTGGTGTTGTTGTCGCCCAACATAATATGGTCAAGAATCTGGCGCATAATGGTACCCACCGCCGGACCCGCACCGCCGTTTTCAAGGATCATGGCGACAGCGACCTGGGGTTTATCATAGGGGGCGAAGGCCGTCATCAGCTTGTGGTCACGTAAACGCTCGGCGATCTTATGTGCGTTATAGGTTTCATTAGCTTTCAGGCCAAAGACCTGCGCGGTACCGGATTTCGCCGCAATTTTGTAAGGCGCGCCAGCAAAATACTTATGTGCAGTTCCGTTAGGGCGGTTCGCAACACCGTACATACCGTCTTTCGCGATTTCCCAGTAACCAGAATGAATATCGCCAACGGGTGGTTCGTGCGGCTGTACCCACGGCACCTGCTTGCCGTTTTCTGCCGTGCTCATCAACAGATGCGGGACTTTTATCAAACCGTCGTTGATAAGGATCATCAGCGCTTTACTCATCTGGATTGGGGTTGCTGTCCAGTAACCCTGGCCGATGCCGACGGGAATGGTATCACCCTGATACCATGGCTTTTTAAACCGTTTTTGCTTCCACTCGCGGGTTGGCATATTGCCAGAGCGTTCTTCGGCAAGATCGATGCCCGTATATTTGCCGTAGCCAAATTTGCTCATCCACTCTGAAAGCCGGTCAATCCCCATATCATAGGCGATTTGATAGAAAAACGTATCCGCGGATTCTTCCAGTGAGCGGGTGATGTTCAGATGGCCGTGCCCCCACTTTTTCCAGTCGCGGTAACGTTTTTCAGAGCCCGGTAGCTGCCACCAGCCCGGATCGAACAGGCCGGTATTGCGGGTGATGACGCCTGCGCTTAACGCAGAAACCGCAACGTAAGGTTTAACCGTCGAAGCAGGGGGGTAAACACCCTGTGTGGCGCGGTTAACCAAGGGGGTGTTCGGGTCATTGAGCAACCCGGAGTAATCTTTACTGGAGATACCATCCACGAACAGATTCGGGTCGTAGCTCGGCATAGATACCAGCGCCAGAACGCCACCGGTACGCGGGTCGGTAACCACCACGGCGGCACGACTGCCCGCCAGCAGCGTTTCAATATACTGCTGGAGTTTCAAATCAAGGGTGAGATAGATATCGTGCCCGGCCTGCGGCGCCACTTCTTTCAGCTGGCGAATGACGCGGCCGCGGTTGTTCACTTCAACTTCTTCATACCCGGTTTGGCCGTGAAGCACGTCCTCATAATAACGTTCAATACCCAGCTTGCCGATGTCATGCGTTGCCGCGTAGTTAGCCAGTTTGCCGTCTTTGTCCAGGCGGTCTACGTCTTTATCGTTGATCTTCGATACGTAGCCAATTACGTGGGTCAGCGCAGAGCCGTATGGGTAATAGCGGCGTTTATAGCCTTTAACTTCGACCCCAGGAAAGCGATATTGATTCACGGCAAAGCGTGCGACCTGAACTTCAGTCAGGTTGGTTTTTACCGGAATTGAGGTGAAACGGTGTGAACGGGCGCGCTCTTTTTTAAAGGCAGCAATATCGTCGTCCGTCAGGTCTACGACGTTACGCAGCGCGTCGAGGGTATCCTGAATGTTGTCTACCTTTTCCGGCATCATTTCTATCTGATAAATGGTGCGGTTAAGGGCGAGAGGAATTCCGTTGCGGTCATAAATGATGCCGCGACTCGGCGCGATAGGCACCAGTTTGATGCGGTTTTCGTTCGAACGGGTCTGATAATCAGTGAAGCGAACGATTTGCAGATTATAAAGGTTGGCGATCAGCACGCCGGTTAGCAGCAAAATCCCCAAAAAAGCGACCAGCGCCCGGCGCACAAACAGCGCGGACTCAGCCGAATAGTCGCGAAAAGAATTCTGTAGTTTCATCCGCTGCTTAATCTACTCAAGAATCAATGATCACTCACGGTGATAAGGATGGTTGGTGGTAATGCTCCACGCCCTGTAAAGACTCTCCGCAACCAGAACCCGAACAAGAGGGTGTGGAAGGGTTAATGCAGAGAGTGACCAGCTTTGTTCCGCTGCCGCTTTACAGGCAGGAGAGAGACCTTCCGGCCCGCCAATTAACAGGCTGACGTCACGACCGTCCAGTTTCCAGCGCTCCAGTTCGGTCGCCAGCTGCGGCGTGTCCCAGGGTTTACCCGGGATATCAAGGGTGACGATGCGGTTTTTGCCTGCGGCAGCCAGCATCTGCTCACCCTCTTTGTCGAGAATGCGTTTAATGTCCGCGTTCTTGCCGCGCTTTCCTGCCGGGATTTCGATCAGCTCAAAGGGCATATCTTTCGGAAACCGACGGAGATACTCGGTAAATCCGGTTTGTACCCAGTCAGGCATTTTCGTACCCACAGCGACAAGTTGCAGCTTCACGCATTAACTCCAGAGTTTTTCCAGTTCATACAGGCGACGACTCTCTTCCTGCATCACGTGGACAATCACATCGCCGAGGTCAACGACGATCCAGTCAGCGACATTCTCGCCTTCCACGCCGAGCGGCAGCAGGCCAGCAGTGCGGGACTCCTGGACCACGTGGTCTGCAATAGACATAACGTGACGGCTGGATGTACCGGTGCAGATAATCATGCAATCAGTGATGCTGGATTTGCCCTGAACGTCTAAGGCGATGATGTCTTGACCTTTCAGGTCATCAATTTTGTCGATTACAAAATCCTGGAGTGCTTTACCCTGCAAGTGTTCCCCCTGGGTGAAAAGAGTTAAAAACGTCTGTTAGTATACCTGAACCAGAGGCGATATCGGGACAAATGTCTCCGAATGCGCTTGTGAAGTGCGCTATCATCCCACCCCACGCCACAGAATGCATCGCCATTTTTGTAAAACAATTTCTGCAAAGCTCTGAAGGGCGGGAAAAGTCAGGCTGCGGAGAATAACAGCCTGTCATGGGGTGTCAATGGGAGAGAGGCCCTTCGGCATAAAAAACAGCGCTTTCACTCCCCGTCGCGCCATACGGCCCGGCTGTTAAGCACTTTCAGAACCGCAAAATCGTCACAAAAATCAATTGCGCTCCAGCAGCCTTGTTCGACGCGGAAATGCCACATTGCCGCTGCGGGCATGGACAGCAGACGGGCGATCAACACGCTCAGCACGCCTTGATGACTCACCACCAGCAGATTTTGGCACGCTTTATAATCAGCAAGCTGGGCAATGAAACGTTCCACTCGCTGGGAAAACGCCTGAAAACCTTCGCCATTGGTGGGCGTCGCATTCTGCCAGTCGTTACACCACACGGCGTAATTTTCGGCGTCTTCGCGCGCCAGATCGCGATGGTGACGCATTTCCCAGTCACCAAAAAACATCTCATTAAGCTCAGGCATGTTGCGCACAGGAACTTCACGTTCTGCCAGAATCAACTGCGTTGTATGGCGGGCGCGTTCCAGTTCGCTGCACAGAACGTTGTCGACAGGGACATTGCGTAACAGCGTACCCAGCGTTTGCGCCTGAGCGATCCCCCGTTCCGTTAGCGGTGTGGGGGCGTGGCCGCTATATAAACCAGCGACATTGGCTTCGGTTTCGCCATGACGTACTAACCAGAGTCTCATGTTTTCCTCGTGAGGCTATTCGCACAAAATATGATGTTTGCCCTGATTGCGCAGTGATTTTTCACTAAAATACCCTTTTTTACGTGGAGCGGCACGATGTCTTTATTGAAGAGCGCACATGGCGGTAACACCCGAGAAGCCGCCGAATTGTTGGGCATCTTGCCTGAACAGTTGCTGGATTTTAGCGCGAATATTAACCCGCTGGGTATGCCGGTAAGTTTAAAGCGGGCGATTATCGACAATCTGGACTGCACGGAGCGTTACCCGGATGTCGATTACGCGCAACTGCATGCCGCGCTGGCGGAGCATCATCAAATTCCGTCCTCGTGGATCCTGGCCGGGAACGGTGAAACCGAATCCATTTTTACCCTGGTGCATGGCCTGAAGCCACGCCACGCGATGATCGTGACGCCCGGGTTTGCGGAATATCGTCGGGCGCTGCAATGGGGAGATTGTACGATCCATGAGTTTGCGCTGTGCGAAGACGATGGCTGGCAGCTTACCGATGCGATCCTCGATGCGTTAACGCCTGAGCTGGACTGCCTGTTTCTCTGTACGCCCAATAATCCCACCGGGTTGTTGCCCGAAACCCGCCTGCTGCGTGAAATTGCCACGCGTTGTGAGTCGCTGGGGATCGCCCTGATCCTTGATGAAGCGTTTATCGATTTTATTGCCGGGGAGTCGGGGTTTATCCCGTTACTGCACGAGAACCCGCATATTTGGGTGCTGCGTTCGCTCACCAAGTTTTATGCGATCCCGGGACTGCGCCTGGGGTATCTGGTCAACAGTAACGAACAGGCGGTTGCACAGATGCGCAGCCAACAAATGCCGTGGTCAATTAATGCGTTTGCTGCCCTGGCAGGCGAGATTATCTTACGCGATAGCGCGTATCAGCGGGCGACGTGGAAATGGCTGGAACAAGAGGGGGAGCGGTTTGATCAACAACTGCAAGATCTGCCCGGCCTGACGGCGTATCCCGGCCGGGCAAATTATCGTTTATTACGCTGCGATCGTGCGGATATTGATCTGCAACTTGCGTTGCTGAAACAGCATGTCTTGATTCGCAGTTGCGCCAATTATCCGGGGCTGGATGCGCGCTATTATCGGGTAGCCGTTCGCAGCCAGGAAGAGAATAACCGCCTGCTGACGGCCTTACGCAAGGCGCTTAGCGGTACAGTCCCTGTTGATTGATATAGTCAAGCACCGCGTCTGGCATCAGGTCGTCGCACGGCTCGCCCTTTTCCAGGCGCTCACGGATGAGCGTGGCGGAGATGTTAAACCACGGCGTTTCGGCCAGGTAAATCTTCCCGCAAGGCAGGTTGTGCAGGTCATCTGCTGAATGGGTCAGATGATCCTCCAGCCATTGCTGGTGTTTTTCCTGCGCCATTTCGAGTGGATAGCCCGGACGTCGGCACACGATGAGGTGGGTATTACCCAGAATCGTGTGGTAGTCATGCCAGGAAGGGAAGGTAAGCAGCGAATCCTGACCAATGATAAACGCTAACGGCACGTTCGGGCCTTGCTCCTCGCGCCACTCTTTTAGCGTTTGCGCGGTGTAGGAGGCGGTATCGCGTTTCAGCTCGCGTTCATCCAGGGAAAACAGCGGTTTATCAGCAATGGCCAGTTCAACCATACGCTTACGTTGTTCACCGGACGCTTCGGGCTGCGCACGATGTGGCGGCACGTTATTGGGCATGATGATGACCCGGGAAAGGCCAATCAGATTCGCCAGAATTTCAACCGGTTTAAGATGACCGTAATGCACCGGATCAAAGGTGCCACCGAACAAAGCCTGCAATGATTTCATATCAACCATCAATAAAAACATCGGCCAGCGATTTATGACAGAGCAAAAGGGAAAGCCCCTCAAGTTCCGCCCACACTGACTGACCATAGTCTTGTTTAAGCGTAATTTCCGTACGCGTTAAAAGCGTCACAGCCTGACGCAGTTGCGCCGGGTTCAGCCGGTTTAGCGCATCTCCCATCATGCCCCGGCGATTTTGCCACACCCGGTGTTTATCAAACAACGTGCGCAAAGGCGTATGGGTCGACTGCCGTTTTAAGTTAACCAGCAACAGTAACTCACGCTGGATCGTACGCAGCAAAATAACCGGCTCGCTACCTTCCAGGCGTAGCTGCTGCAGAATGTGCAGCGCGCGTTTGCTTTTGCCCATTAGCAGCGCGTCTACCCAGTGGAATGGGGTAAAGTGCGCGGCATCGTTAACCGCTTTCTCCACGCGAGGCAGCGTTAGCTTGCCGTCAGGCCAAAGCAACGCTAATCGTTCCAGCGCTTGCGCCAGTGCTAACAAATTACCTTCATAGCAATAGCACAAAAGCTGATTGGCTGCGTCATCCAGTTGCAGGTTGTTAAGTTTCGCCCTGGCGGCAACCCAGCGAGGAAGCTGTGCTTGTTCCGGCGTCTGGCAGCTTACCTGAACCGCGTTATTTGCAAGCCCCGTATACCATGCGGCGTTTTCCTGTGCCCTGGTGAGTTTGTTGCCGCGAACTATCAGCAGCAGATCGTCATGTAACAGAGTGACGAGTGACGCGAGCTGTTCATTAATGGCGGCATTAGGGCCATTTTCAGGCAACTGCAGAAGCAGGGTTTGACGGCTGGCAAACAGGCTCATCGCCTGGCAGAGTGAAAAAATCTCTCCCCAGTCGGTGCTGTTGTCCAGAGTGAAGGCGTGGTGTTCTTCGAATCCTTGCGTTGCGGCAGCCTGACGGATGGCATCCTGGCTTTCCTGCAATAAGAGGGGATCGTTGCCCAAGAGTAAATACGCCGCGCGCAGCCCTTCATTGAGCTGTGCGCGGAGTTGTTCAGGGTACAACTTGAGCATCAGTTACCCAGCGTGGTGGAGACACGCGCCGGAGATGACGCAGGCGCTGCGGTTTTATTCACCGCAGGCTCAGCATCAGCATTGGATGACTGAGTATCGGCCAGATGTACGCTTGGCAGCTTACGAATCAACTGTTCAGCCGCTTTGTCATACATCTCTTTTATGATCATGTCCTGCTCGTTATCCTTCGCCAGCGCAGCCTGTGGGTTGTCAAAGAACGAACGATAAACTTTGGCGCTGATTGGGTAAATATCATGACCTGGAATCAGCACAGTAGCACTCACGGACATCACCATCTGGTATTCAGCCGTTTGACCGTTCTGGAATACCGATGCCGTATCTTGCGAAAGGCTGACCGCACCCAGACGTAAGGACGTCACATCTTTACGCATGGTACCGTCTTCAAGCAGCGTAACGCCGTTCAGACGCAGTTGATTACGCACCGCGCGGCTTAACGGGCCGTTCGGATCGCCAGAGTTCAGGATCATGGTTTTCATTGAGGGTGGAACCTGCGTAGTACTACGCAGATGCCAGCCACACCCGGCGGTGACAAGCACCGCCAGCGATAACAACAATGTTGTCAGAAGTCGCACGCTTCCTCCCGCGCTTAGCCAACGACCAGATTGAGGAGTTTACCCGGTACATAAATCACTTTACGTACGGTAACGCCATCAAGATATTTTGCCACCAGATGCTCCTGGCCAGCACGTTCACGAACCTGCTCTTCAGTGGCGTTTACCGGAACGGTGATTTTGCCACGTACTTTGCCGTTTACCTGAACCACAACCAGCGTTGAGTCTTCAACCATTGCTGCTTCGTCCGCCACCGGCCACGGCGCGTTGTCGATATCGCCTTCGCCTTTCAGCGCCTGCCACAGGGTGAAGCAAACGTGTGGGGTGAACGGGTTAAGCATGCGTACAACAGCCAGCAACGCTTCCTGCATCAGGGCTCTGTCCTGCTCGTCTGCCTGCGGTGCTTTCGCCAGCTTGTTCATCAGCTCCATAATCGCCGCAATCGCGGTGTTAAAGGTCTGACGACGACCGATATCATCGGTGACTTTAGCAATGGTTTTATGCACGTCGCGACGCAGCGCTTTTTGATCTTCGCTCAACACATCAACGTTCAGGGCAGCAACATCTCCCTGGGACGTATGTTCGTAAACCAGTTTCCAGACACGTTTCAGGAAGCGGTTCGCCCCTTCAACGCCGGACTCCTGCCATTCCAGCGTCATATCAGCCGGAGAAGCGAACATCATGAACAGACGTACGGTGTCGGCGCCGTAGCGTTCAACCATGACCTGCGGGTCGATACCGTTATTTTTTGACTTGGACATCTTGCTCATGCCGGTATACACCAGTTCATGGCCTTCTGCGTCCTTAGCCTTGACGATACGACCTTTTTCGTCACGCTCAACGATGGCATCAACCGGAGAAACCCAGTTACGTTCGCCGTTGGTGCCAACGTAGTAGAACGCATCGGCCAGAACCATCCCCTGACACAGCAGCTGTTTAGCTGGTTCATCAGAGTTGACCATGCCTGCGTCGCGCATCAGTTTGTGGAAGAAGCGGAAGTAGAGCAGGTGCATGATGGCGTGTTCAATACCGCCAATGTAGATATCAACTGGCAGCCAGTAGTTCGCCGCGTCGGAATCCAGCATACCTTCCTGATACTGCGGGCAGGTGTAGCGCGCGTAGTACCATGACGACTCCATAAAGGTATCGAAGGTGTCAGTTTCACGCAGCGCAGGCATACCGTTAACGGTGGTTTTCGCCCACTCTGGATCGGCTTTGATTGGGCTGGTAATGCCGTCCATGACTACGTCTTCCGGCAAAATAACCGGCAGTTGGTCTTCTGGCGTTGGCAGGACGGTACCGTCTTCCAGCGTCACCATCGGAATCGGCGCGCCCCAGTAACGCTGACGGGAAACACCCCAGTCACGCAGACGATAGTTAACTTTACGCTCACCCTCGCCTTTAGCTACCAGCTTGTCAGCAATAGCGTTGAAGGCCGCTTCGAAGTCGAGGCCGTCAAACTCACCGGAGTTAAACAGCACGCCTTTTTCGGTCAGCGCTTGTTCAGACAGATCCGGCTCTGCGCCTTCAGCGGTCAGAATTACCGGCTTGATGGTCAGGCCATATTTGGTCGCAAATTCGTAATCGCGCTGATCGTGACCCGGAACGGCCATAACTGCGCCTGTACCGTATTCCATCAGCACGAAGTTTGCCGCCCAAACCGGGATCTCTTCGCCAGTCAGCGGGTGAACGGCTTTGAAACCAGTGTCGACGCCTTTCTTCTCCATGGTCGCCATTTCGGCTTCAGCAACCTTGGTGTTGCGGCATTCGTCAATGAAGACAGCCAGTTCTGGGTTATTTTCAGCGGCTTTCTGCGCCAGCGGATGACCTGCAGCAACGGCCAGGTAGGTCGCACCCATAAAGGTGTCCGGGCGTGTGGTGTAGACGGTCAGCGTGTTGTCGTAATCGTTCACATCGAAGGTGATTTCCACGCCTTCAGAGCGGCCAATCCAGTTGCGCTGCATCGTTTTCACGGTGTCAGGCCAGTGATCCAGATTATCCAGGTCGCGCAGCAGTTCGTCAGCGTAAGCGGTGATTTTGATGAACCACTGCGGGATCTCTTTACGCTCAACTTTGGTATCGCAACGCCAGCAGCAGCCGTCGATAACCTGTTCGTTCGCCAGTACGGTCTGGTCGTTCGGGCACCAGTTAACGGCAGACGTTTTCTTGTACACCAACCCTTTTTTGTACAGCTCGGTGAAGAACTTCTGTTCCCAGCGGTAGTATTCCGGGGTGCAGGTCGCCAGCTCACGGCTCCAGTCGTAACCGAAACCCAGCATTTTGAGCTGGTTTTTCATGTATGCAATGTTGTCATACGTCCACGGTGCCGGGGCGGTGTTGTTTTTAACCGCAGCGCCTTCGGCAGGCAGGCCGAACGCATCCCAGCCAATTGGCTGAAGTACGTTTTTGCCCAGCATACGCTGATAGCGAGCGATCACGTCACCGATGGTGTAGTTACGTACGTGGCCCATGTGTAGTCGACCAGAAGGATAGGGAAGCATAGACAGGCAGTAATACTTCTCTTTGCTCTCGTCTTCGGTAACTTCAAATGTGCGCTTCTCATCCCAGTGAAGCTGTACTTTGGATTCTATCTCTTCCGGGCGGTATTGCTCTTGCATGGCAGCCAGTGGTCCTGTTTTCAATACAGCTACAAACGTAGCTCTAGATGTGGTGTTTTAGATCCGCATAGCATAGCCCAAACGCCCGCGCCAAAACAGCCTTTCGCGCATTCAACGTTGAATTCCCGTAAGGATAATTCTTGCACGAATTTACACACTCTGTGGACAGTCTTGCAAAGCGTAGCGTAAATAACGTCTATTATTATAGACAGTTAACGACCCAGGAGGCGAAGCGATGAACAAGGTTGCTCAATATTACCGTGAACTGGTGGCTTCACTGAGTGAACGCCTGCGTAATGGCGAACGCGATATTGATGCGTTGGTGGAACAGGCGCGTCAGCGCGTTATGCAGACCGGGGAGTTAACGCGCACCGAGGTGGAAGAGCTCGCCCGGGCCGTCAGACGCGACCTGGAAGAGTTTGCTCTGAGCTATGAAGAAAGCCTCGATGAGGAGACCGACAGCGTCTTTATGCGGGTTATCAAAGAGAGTATCTGGCAGGAACTGGCCGATATTACCGATAAAACGCAGCTCGAATGGCGCGAAGTGTTCCAGGACCTCAGCCATCACGGGGTTTATCACAGTGGCGAGGTGGTCGGGTTGGGCAATCTGGTCTGCGAGAAGTGCCATTTCCATTTAGCGGTGTACACTCCTGATGTGCTGCCGCTATGCCCGAAATGCGGACACGATCAGTTCCAGCGTCGACCGTTTGAGCCGTGATAATGTTGCCGGATGCGACGCGCTGCGTCTTATCCGGCCTACGCATTAGGCGTAAAACTTCAACCGTTCTGCCAGCAGATCGACAAACCCCTGGCGATCCACGTCCACCATTACGGCGGCGTTTGGCTTATTGCCGTTCAGGAAGTAGTAGTCAACCACGGTCATTCCTTGGGTGTATTTGCCCTGAGTTTCCACACCAACCCAGCGTTCAACGGTGGTAAACAATTCAGGTTTCAGCAGCCAGGCAATGGTGCATGGATCGTGCAGCGGCGCGCCAATGAATCCCCATTTTTCATCTTTGTGATATTCAAAGAAGAAGTCGAGTAGTTCAGCAACGATTGTCGAAATGGGATTGCCGATAGCGCGGAACCGTTCGGTATCTTCACGATGTATTTGCGCTTTATGCGTGACATCCAGTCCAGCCATCACCACCGGAATGCCCGACTGGAACACGATCTCAGCGGCTTCTGGATCCACGAAGATGTTGAACTCGGCGGCGGGCGTCCAGTTTCCGAGGCCCATTGCACCACCCATGATCACGATACGGGCAATTTTGGTGTGCAGTCCAGGATGGCTATTCAGTAGCAATGCCACGTTAGTTTGCGGCCCGGTGGAGACAATCGTCACCGGTTCCTGACTGTTACGCAGGATTTTCGCCATCAATTCCACGGCGGTGCAGTCCTGTGGAGCAAAAGCAGGTTCAGGCAGCGCCGGGCCATCAAGCCCGCTCTCACCGTGGACGTTATCGGCAATTATCAGGTCGCGCATCAGCGGTTTGACTGCGCCACCGGCCACTGGGATATCCGTGCGGTTGAGCAACGTTAACATACGCAATACGTTACGCAGCGTTTTGTCGGGGGTCTGGTTACCGGCAGAGGAGGTTATCGCTTTCACATCCAGTTCAGGTGAAGCGAGGGCGAGAACAATTGCGATAGCGTCGTCATGACCTGGATCGCAATCAAACAGGATAGGAAGTGCCATTGTTGCTCCTTGTAAGTGGGACTTTGTGACAAGGTTAACGCTGGGTTGTGCCTGTTTCGAGAAGTGAAGAGATAAATCGTGAGGTGGCGCGCACATGGAGGTGCGCGCCAGCAAGATTAGTGCAGGATTTTCGCGAGGAAGTCTTTGGCACGGTCAGATTTTGGATTAGCGAAGAACTCTTCTTTCGGTGAGTCTTCAACAATCTTCCCTTCATCCATGAAGATCACCCGGTTAGCCACTTTACGCGCAAAGCCCATTTCGTGGGTAACCACCATCATGGTCATCCCTTCATTGGCCAGTTCAACCATGACGTCCAGTACTTCGTTGATCATTTCTGGGTCGAGCGCTGACGTCGGTTCGTCAAACAGCATAGCGATAGGATCCATGCACAGCGCCCGAGCGATGGCGACACGCTGTTGCTGGCCCCCGGAGAGTTGAGCTGGAAACTTCTCGGCATGCGCTGACAGACCAACGCGTTCCAGTAACTTTTGCGCTTTGTCGCGGGCCGGCTTTTTATCGCGTTTAAGCACTTTTACCTGCGCCAGAGTCAGGTTCTCAATAATCGACAGATGCGGGAACAGTTCAAAGTGCTGGAACACCATGCCAACGCGGGAGCGCAGTTTGGCCAAATCGGTCTTTTTATCATTCACCACGGTACCATCAACGGTGATGACGCCCTGTTGTACCGGCTCCAGCCCGTTCACCGTTTTGATAAGCGTTGATTTACCTGAACCTGACGGGCCGCAGACCACCACCACTTCACCTTTTTTCACTTCCGTGGAGCAGTCGGTCAGCACCTGAAAGTGACCATACCATTTAGAAACATTTTTCAGGGTAATCATTAAACTGTCCTTTTCTTCAAATAGCTGACCAACAACGATGCGCTCAGACTGAATACAAAATAAACGGCGCCAGCGAACAGGATCATTTCAACCTGCGTGCCGTCACGCTCGCCAATGGTGGAGGCGGTACGGAAGAAGTCTGCCAGACTCAATACATAGACCAGCGAGGTATCCTGGAAGAGTACGATGCCTTGGGTAAGCAGCAGCGGCACCATCGCGCGAAATGCCTGCGGCAGAATGATGAGCTTCATCGACTGCCAATGGGTCATCCCCAGCGCCAGCGCGGCACTGGACTGCCCGCGAGAAATACTCTGGATACCGGCGCGGATAATCTCGGAATAGTACGCGGCTTCAAACATCGAAAATGCGACCATCGCTGAGATCAGGCGAATATCGGTTTTTGGCGACAGACCCAGCACGTTTTGCAGGAAGCCGGGCACAATCAGGTAGAACCACAGCAGCACCATCACCAGCGGAATGGAGCGGAATACGTTGACGTAGCCCTTCGCAAACCAGGCAATTGGCGCGAAGCTGGACAGACGCATTACCGCAAGGATGGTCCCCCATACGATACCAATGACGACTGCCGTGACGGTGATTTTCAGCGTGATGATCAGCCCATCCAACAGATACGGCAGGGAAGGGACGATAGAACTCCAGTCAAATTCGTACATTATTTGCCTCCCAAATTGCCAGGCAGGCGGATTTTGCGTTCGACGAGATTCATCACCAGCATGATGACGGCGTTAATCAGTACGTAGGCCAGAGTGATGGCCGTAAACGATTCCCATGCGTGGGCGGAGTAATCCAGTAGTTTTCCCGCTTGCGCAGCCATATCGACCAGGCCGATAGTGGAGGCGATCGCGGAGTTCTTTACCAGGTTCATCATCTCTGAGGTCATTGGCGGAACAATCACGCGGTAAGCGTTTGGCAGCAGAACATAGCGGTAGGCCTGCGGCAACGTCAGCCCCATCGCCAGCGCGGCATTTTTCTGCCCGCGAGGCAGAGACTGAATAGCGGCACGAACCTGTTCGCAGACGCGCGCAGCGGTAAACAGCCCCAGACAAAGCATGGATGAGAGGAAGAACTGAATGTTGGGATCCAGTTCTGACTTAAACCACATCCCGATGTTTTCCGGCAGCAGTTCAGGAATGACCAGATACCAGGTAAAAAACTGGACGATGAGCGGAACGTTACGAAACAGCTCGACGTACAGCGTGCCGATCCCGGAAAGGAAACGATTTGGTACGGTACGTAAGATGCCGAATAAAGAGCCGATGAGGAAAGCGATAACCCAGGCGGTGATAGATAACGCGACAGTGACCTGGAAACCACTCCAGAGCCAGCCGAGATAGGTAGTGTTGCCGAACGGGGCTTGTTGTAAAAAAATACCCCAGTTCCAGTCTATAGACATAAATCTACTCCAGAAAAAAAAAGGGTAGCAGCGCTACCCCCGAAGATTGTTATTCAGCGTTTTGCGGTTTTCAGGCCTGATGGGGAACGACCATCAGGCTTATAGTCTGTCCGTGCTGAGTAGCAATCGAGAGGGAGGGGAAGCCTCCCTGATTACACTTCATCCTTCAAGATATCTCGTTGTTGGCTGCCTTTATTCATCCCGGTTACTTACTCATGTAAGCGCCCGGGAATTCGCTCAGTTGCCGCCTCGATATAACTTGAAAGGTTTTGTGTACTCTTCTAATTAATTAGTTAAGCGCTTTATCATTCGGTTCTTTGAACAGGGCTTTCATCTCGTCTGACAGTTCGAAATTCATGTTCAGGTTCTTCGGTGGAATTGGATTTTTAAACCACTTATCAAACCATTTCTCAGCTTCGCCTGAGGTCTGCGCCTTGGCGATAGTGTCATCCATCAGCTTTTTGAACTGAGGGTCATCTTTACGCAGCATGCAGCCGTAAGCTTCCTGAGACTGCGGCTTGCCGACGATCTCCCAGTTGTCTGGTTTCTTCGCCTTCGCGCGCTCGCCAGCCAGCAGGGCGTCATCCATCATAAAGGCAACGGCGCGGCCGCTTTCCAGAGTACGGAAAGAGTCACCGTGGTCTTTCGCGCTGATGATGCGCATATCCATTTTTTGTTCTTCATTCAGCTTGTGCAGCAGCACCTCTGAGGTGGTACCCGAAGTCACGACTACGGCTTTACCTTTCAGATCGGCGAAATCTTTGACGTCGCCGCCTTTTTTCGCCAGCAGACGAGTACCAACAACGAAAATGGTGTCAGAGAAAGCCGCTTGTTTTTGGCGCTCGACGTTGTTGGTGGTGGAGCCACATTCAAAGTCGAAGGTGCCGTTTTGCAGCAGCGGGATACGGTTTTGTGAAGTAATCGGGATCAGTTTCACCTGAAGGTCAGGCTTGTTCAGTTTTTTCTTCACGGCTTCAACGATCGCGTTGGAGTAATCCTGTGAATAACCGACCACTTTTTGTTGATTATCGTAGTAAGAAAACGGTACCGATGATTCACGGTGGCCGACCACAATCACGCCGTTTTTGGCGATCTTGTCCAGCGTGCTGCCTGCCGCTGGTGCTGCGTCTTCTGCGTGCGCCAGACCGGCGGACATTCCCATGACCAGCATGGCAGTGGCGAGCTTACGTAATTGCATATCCAACTCCTTTATCGTCTGCGCCAGGGACGCATTGATACCCATTGTGATGTTGTTATTGTTTGCTACTAAAACGTGCAGTCTTGTATATGTTTGTTAACATTTAGTTTGGATGAATGTAAAGAATTTGCTGTTTTATTGTTTATTTTTGCGAGGTGCGCCGCACCATTTGGGGGCAAAAATATCTTGTTGCACTTTTCAGGTGCTACCGGCGCTCAACGTTGGTGCGACCAGGTTGCACATTCAGCCAAAACTGCATTTGTCTTGTAGAACAAAGCAATAGACGTGCCAGAATGGGGAGCGGGAAATGTTTTGTGGGCCGGATAAGCGAAACGTTATCCGGCCGGGGAAGGAAGGTTACTTACGACGCTGGCGCAGGCTCATTACCACCGCACCAAAGCCAAACAGCGCGGTCAGCAGCCAGAGCGGCCAGTTACCGGTACGGGCATAAGGGGTTAAGCCCGTTGTTGGCGTCACGCTGGTGGTCAGGACCTGGCGGGTAAACTGCGGGATCATCGCCTGAATCTCACCCTGTGGACCAATCACCGCCGTAATACCGTTGTTGGTGCTACGCAGCAGAGGGCGCGCCAGCTCGAGGGAACGCATACGCGCCATCTGGAAGTGCTGCCACGGGCCGATGGATTTACCAAACCATGCATCGTTGGAAATCGTCAGCAGGTAGTCCGTATCCGGGCGGAAATTATCCCGTACCTGTTCGCCAAGAATGATTTCATAGCAGATGGCAGCCGTCAGCTTAAAGCCGTGCGCATGCAGCTGTGGCTGCACATAAGGCCCACGGCTGAAAGACGACATTGGCAAGTCAAAGAACGGCGCTAACGGGCGTAGGATCGATTCCAACGGGACGAACTCGCCAAACGGTACCAGATGGTTTTTGTTATAGCGGTTGCTGGAATCGTAACTGTACGGGCTGTCTTTACCCAGCGTGATGATGGTGTTGTAGGTGTCGTAACGATTCTGCTTGTTCAGACGTGCGTCAACGATACCGGTAATCAGCGTGCTGTTTTTCGATCTCAGCAGGTCATCCATCATGCCCAGAAAACGCTGCTGATTAATTTCCAGGTCCGGAATAGCGGATTCTGGCCAGATGATCAGCTGTGATTTGCCCATCTCAGGCTGGGTGGCGTCGAGATAAATCTTCAGGGTGTTGAGTAACTGACCTTCATCCCATTTGAGCGACTGCGGAATGTCACCTTGCACCATCGAGACCTGAGTGGTTTTTTCCGGCTCAAGCGTGTACCACTGGATATAGCGCAGCGGAAAGGGCAGAGCAAAGAGCACTAGCGCGGCAATCAGCGGCTTCCAGTTACGCGTCACCAGCGCCAGCGCCAGCAGGCCGCTAACCACCATCAGCAGGAAGTTAATCGCCTCAACGCCCATCACCGGAGCCAGCCCTTTTAACGGACCGTCGATTTGACTGTAGCCGAACTGTAGCCACGGGAAGCCGGTCAGTACCCAGCCGCGCAGGAATTCGGTTATTTGCCAGACGACCGGCGCGGCAATCGCCACGCGTATCCAGGTGGTTTTCGGCCACAGACGCGCCAACACGCCGGCAAACAGGCCGGTGTAGAGGGAAAGGTATGCGGCAAGTAGAACCACGAGGAACACATTAATGGGGCCCGGCATACCGCCAAATTGCGCGATGCTGACGTAAACCCAGTTGATGCCGGAGCCAAACAGCCCCAATCCCCAAAAGTAGCCGATTGCGGCAGACTGGAGCGGACGGCGATTGAAGGTAAGAGCCTGCAGGCCTATCAGCGAAACGATCGCAGCGGGCCAGATGTCATACGGAGAGAAAGCCAGCGTCCCGCAGGCACCGAATAATAACGCCAGCAGCAGGCGAATGCGCTGGCGTTCAATTAATGGGGCAAATGCCATGTAGTCTTAGATCCAGTTTCGGGTTTATTCGTCCAGTTTGGGCTGGGGTGAGTCGTCCGGAATTCTGACATGAACCTGAATAATACGACGGCTGTCGGCCATTGCCACTTTGAACTGGTAACCATCAATGTCGATAGTCTCCCCGCGCGCGGGCAGATGACCAAAGGCCTGCATGACCAGCCCGCCGATGGTATCTACTTCTTCGTCGCTAAAATGGGTACCGAAAGCGTCGTTGAAGTCTTCGATCGGCGCCAGAGCGCGAATGGTCCAGGTGTGGCGACTGAGCTGACGGAAATCGATATCGTCTTCTTCGTCGTACTCATCTTCAATTTCACCCACGATCAGTTCAAGGATGTCCTCAATGGTCACCAGACCTGATACACCGCCGAATTCGTCGATGACGATAGCCATATGATAACGCTGGGAGCGGAACTCTTTCAGCATGCGGTCAACTCGCTTGCTTTCAGGTACGACAACCGCCTGGCGTAACACTTTCTCCATGCTGAAGGCTTCGGCATCGCTGCGCATAAACGGCAGCAGATCTTTGGCCATCAGAATCCCTTCAATGTGATCTTTGTCTTCGCTGATCACCGGGAAACGCGAGTGGGCAGACTCGATAATGACATCGAGACATTCGTCCAGGGTCTGGTTGCGTTTCAGGGTAATCATCTGAGAGCGAGGGATCATGATGTCGCGCACGCGTTGGTCCGCAATATCCATCACCCCTTCGAGCATATCGCGCGTATCTTCATCGATAAGGTCGTTTTGCCCGGAATCACGGATCAGCTCCAACAGTTCGTCGCGGTTTTTTGGTTCACCGTGGAAAAGTTGGCTCAGTAACAGGGAGAAAAATCCCTTTTTGCTGTTTAAGGTGTCACTACTGTGTGAATTGTCGTCGCTCATGGCGTCGTATGGGTTCTCATGTTAGTTAATACAAAGCTCGTCATGCGTATATTCAGCTGTTGACGGCATGTCTCTTCATCGTACTTCAAACCAGGTAAGCCGGATAAGGCGCAATACCTGATGGCGGCTGCGCCTTATCAGGCTTACAAGATTTCGAAATGCTTATTCTTTCTCGGCAATGTACGGATCCTCATAGCCCAGAGCAAGCATAATCTCTGTTTCGAGGGATTCCATCTCTTCCGCTTCATCGTCTTCGATATGGTCATAACCGAGTAAATGCAGGCTACCGTGCACCACCATATGCGCCCAGTGGGCCTCAAGCGGTTTGCCTTGTTCCTGCGCTTCTTTCTCGACTACCTGACGGCAGATGATCAAATCGCCCAGCAGCGGCATTTCAATGCCCGGCGGGGCTTCAAACGGGAAAGAGAGTACGTTGGTTGATTTATCTTTCCCGCGATAGGTCAGGTTCAGCTCGTGACTTTCCGCGTCATCGACCAGACGAATGGTAACTTCAGACTCTTCCTGAAACTGTGGGATCACCGCATCCAGCCAACCCTGAAACTGACTTTCTGTTGGTAAACCGGATTCGTCTTCACATGCCAGCTGTAAATCGAGAATAACCTGACTCATTTTTGTTCCTGCTCCTGAGCTTCGCGCTTGCGTTCTGCAGCCAGCTCGGCTTTGCGTTTCTGTTCTGCTTCTTCCCAGGCTTCATACGCCGTGACGATACGGGCGACCACCGGGTGGCGAACCACGTCTTCGCTATGGAAGAAATTAAAACTAATTTCGTCGACTTCAGCCAGCACTTCAATGGCATGACGCAGACCGGATTTGGTGCTTCGCGGCAGGTCAATCTGGGTGATATCGCCGGTGATAACCGCTTTGGAGTTAAAGCCGATACGGGTCAGGAACATTTTCATCTGTTCGATGGTGGTGTTCTGGCTCTCATCAAGAATGATGAACGCATCGTTTAATGTACGACCGCGCATGTAGGCCAGCGGCGCAACTTCAATGACGTTACGCTCAATCAGCTTTTCGACCTTCTCAAACCCGAGCATTTCGAACAGTGCGTCATACAGCGGTCGTAAGTAGGGATCGACTTTCTGGCTGAGGTCACCCGGCAGGAAGCCGAGTTTTTCGCCCGCTTCCACTGCCGGACGGGTCAGCAGAATTCGACGGATCTCCTGACGCTCAAGCGCATCAACCGCAGCGGCAACCGCAAGATACGTTTTACCCGTACCCGCAGGGCCAACGCCAAAGGTGATGTCGTGGTCGAGGATATTCGCAATGTATTGTGCCTGGTTCGGCGTACGCGGCTTAATTACCCCGCGCTTGGTTTTGATGTTCACCGCTTTGCCAAATTCCGGCACGCTGTCTGCGCTTTGCTCAAGCACTCGCGCTTCTTTAATTGCCAGATGAATTTGTTCAGGCTCAATGTCCTGCGTCTGACCACGCATTGGGGCAGTATCGACGTACAGGCTACGTAAAATATCTGCCGCCGCGGTGACGCAAATTGGGCGACCGGTCAGCTTAAAGTGGTTATCACGGCGGTTAATTTCGATGCCGAGGCGACGTTCCAGCTGCTTGATGTTGTCATCAAATGGGCCGCAAAGGCTCAACAGGCGGGCATTGTCTGCGGGTTCAAGGGTGATTTCACGAGTGTCTATGTTCAAACTGTTCCTCTTTTGCATGTCTTGCCGGACGCTGAACATTTACCGGCATCTAAGGAAATTATTCACGCCATGGGGGAAAGGCGCAAGCATTGCGATAAATATGGGGATGATGAGGTAGATTACAAGGCCCGCCGGGGCAGCGAGCCCAGAAGAGTAAGCCCGATAAGCGTAGCGCCATCGGGCATTGAAGATTAAGGCTGATAAATACCGACGCCCAGATCGTTTTCTTTGCGGGTACGCGCAATAACCGACTCAGGGGATTCAGCGATGCGCAGGCCCATTTCGTCTTCGGTGCGCACCACTTTACCGCGCAGGGAGTTCGTCCAGACATCGGTAATTTCTACATCCACGAACTTACCGACCATCTCCGGGTTGCCTTCAAAGTTCACCACTCGGTTATTTTCGGTACGGCCAGACAGTTCCATGATGCTTTTACGCGATGTGCCTTCAACCAGAATGCGCTGGATCGTGCCGACCATGCGACGGCTCCAGGCCATAGCTTGCTGGTTAATACGCTCTTGCAGAATATACAGGCGCTGTTTTTTCTCTTCTTCCGGCACGTCGTCAACCATATCGGCGGCAGGGGTGCCTGGACGCGCAGAGAAGATAAAGCTGTAGCTCATGTCAAAATTGACGTCTGCAATCAACTTCATGGTCTGCTCGAAATCCTGCGTGGTTTCGCCTGGGAAGCCAACGATGAAGTCGGAGCTAATCTGGATATCCGGACGCGCTGCGCGCAGTTTGCGGATGATCGCTTTATATTCCAGCGCGGTATGGGTGCGTCCCATCAGGTTCAGTACGCGATCTGAACCGCTCTGTACCGGCAGGTGCAGGAAGCTCACCAGTTCTGGCGTGTCACGATACACTTCAATGATATCATCGGTGAATTCGATCGGATGGCTGGTGGTGAAGCGGATACGGTCAATGCCATCGATCGCCGCGACCAGACGCAGCAGATCGGCAAAAGATCCGATCGTGCCGTCGTAGTTCTCACCGCGCCAGGCGTTCACGTTTTGTCCCAGCAGGTTCACTTCACGCACGCCTTGCGCCGCAAGCTGGGCGATTTCAAACAGGATATCGTCCGCCGGACGGCTTACTTCCTCACCGCGGGTGTATGGCACCACGCAGTAAGTACAATATTTATTACAACCTTCCATGATTGACACGAAAGCGCTTGGACCTTCAGCACGCGGTTCCGGTAGGCGGTCGAATTTTTCGATCTCTGGGAAACTGATATCAACCACCGGGCTACGGGTGGTGCTTCCACGCACTTTGTTGATCATTTCCGGCAGACGATGCAGGGTTTGCGGCCCAAAAATAATATCGACATAGTGCGCGCGTTGGCGAATATGGTCGCCTTCCTGAGACGCAACACAGCCACCGACACCGATGATCAGCTTGGGGTTTTTCTCTTTTAACAGCTTCCAGCGGCCCAACTGATGGAAGACTTTTTCCTGAGCCTTCTCACGGATAGAGCAGGTATTCAGCAGCAGCACATCCGCTTCTTCGGCCACGTCGGTCAGTTGATACCCATGGGTGGCATCCAGCAGATCGGCCATCTTCGATGAATCGTATTCGTTCATCTGACAGCCCCAGGTTTTAATATGGAGTTTTTTGGTCATCGACTTGCTCTTGCGAAATTGTGGCTGAAATGCAGGGCGCATAGTGTACTGCTTTGGCGCGGTTGTGACCAGTATGACGGATGTCAGCCTCAAGGGGTAAAAAATCCTGTAAACTTACACAATACATGTAACAGGATAATTGACCATGACAAATCAACCAACGGAAATTGCCATTGTCGGCGGGGGGATGGTCGGCGGCGCGCTGGCGCTAGGACTGGCGCAGCATGGATTTACGGTAACGGTCATTGAACATGCCGTTCCCGCGCCGTTTGTGGCTGACGGACAGCCTGATGTCAGAATTTCGGCCATCAGCTCCGCCTCCGTGTCGTTGCTAAAAGGGCTGGGCATCTGGGATACGGTTCAGGGGATGCGCAGCCATCCTTACCGTCGTCTGGAAACGTGGGAATGGGAAAATGCCCATGTGATGTTTGATGCCGCCGAGCTTAAGCTGCCCTTGCTGGGCTATATGGTGGAAAACACGGTCCTGCAACAGGCGCTCTGGCAGGCTCTGGACGTTCACCCCAAAGTCACGCTGCGCGTGCCTGCGTCGCTGATCTCTCTGCATCAACATAACGATCGGCATGAGCTTGAGCTGGCTGGTGGCGAAAAAATCAGCGCGAAGCTGGTCATCGGCGCCGATGGCGCAAATTCTCAGGTGCGGAAAATGGCTGGGATTGGTATCCATGCCTGGCAGTATGCGCAGTCCTGTATGTTGATAACCGTGCAGTGCGAGAATTCGCCGGGAGACAGCACCTGGCAGCAATTCACCCCTGACGGTCCGCGCGCATTTTTACCGCTGTTTGATAACTGGGCCTCGCTGGTGTGGTACGACTCACCGGCGCGTATCCGCCAGTTGCAAGGTTTGAATATGTCGCAACTGCAGGCGGAGATCGCCAAACATTTCCCATCGCGACTCGGTAACGTTACGCCTGTCGCAGCGGGGGCATTCCCGCTAACGCGCCGTCACGCGCTGCAATATGTGCAGCCAGGACTGGCGCTGGTGGGGGACGCCGCGCATACCATTCATCCGCTGGCGGGGCAGGGCGTTAATTTGGGGTTCCGTGATGTGGATGCGCTGATTGACGTGCTGGTGAATGCGCGCAGCTACGGTGAGTCCTGGGCAAGCCAGCCGGTGCTGAAGCGCTATCAGAACCGTCGCATGACTGACAATTTCATCATGCAAAGCGGCATGGATCTGTTCTACGCAGGATTTAGCAACAACCTGCAGCCGCTGCGTATCATGCGTAATCTTGGGCTAATGGCCGCAGAGCGCGCCGGCGTGCTGAAACGCCAGGCACTCAAGTACGCGTTAGGATTGTAATTCAGACAGGCCTACAGAGAACGTTGTAGGCCTGGTAAGCATAGCGTCATCAGGTAATAAATGCAGAAAAGCAAAAAGCTCGCCGAAGCGAGCTTTTTTAATATGGCTGGGGTACGAGGATTCGAACCTCGGAATGCTGGTATCAGAAACCAGAGCCTTACCGCTTGGCGATACCCCAACGGGTGCATCCACAGAATGGACGGCTTTTTGAAATTGGCTGGGGTACGAGGATTCGAACCTCGGAATGCTGGTATCAGAAACCAGAGCCTTACCGCTTGGCGATACCCCAACAATTTTTTGGATTTACCGAACGAGTCGATACGTCCTTAATATGGTGGCTACGACGGGATTCGAACCTGTGACCCCATCATTATGAGTGATGTGCTCTAACCAGCTGAGCTACGTAGCCAGATATTATCATATTCTTCGATGGCTGGGGTACCTGGATTCGAACCAGGGAATGCCGGTATCAAAAACCGGTGCCTTACCGCTTGGCGATACCCCAATGACCGTTGCGGTGAACCGCTACATCGAAGAAAAAATGGCTGGGGTACCTGGATTCGAACCAGGGAATGCCGGTATCAAAAACCGGTGCCTTACCGCTTGGCGATACCCCATCCGTGCAACGCTTACGGGTGAATGGTGCGGGAGGCGAGACTTGAACTCGCACACCTTGCGGCGCCAGAACCTAAATCTGGTGCGTCTACCAATTTCGCCACTCCCGCAAAAAAGATGGTGGCTACGACGGGATTCGAACCTGTGACCCCATCATTATGAGTGATGTGCTCTAACCAGCTGAGCTACGTAGCCATCTTTTTTTCGCGTAACCTTATCGGCGTTGCGGGGCGCATTATGCGTATTGAGCCTTGAAGCGTCAACCCCTTTTTCATTGAAAATAGCTGGAATGTGACTGTTTGGTTAGGTTGCGAACAGCATGACGCAATATTCGGCAATTATTAGTTATTAATTGTTTTTTTGCACAGAAAACAGACATAAAAAAGAGCCCCGCAGGGCCCTTTTCTAAGGATTAACTTATTTATAAGCGGACTGATGTACGCCAACCGCACGACCAGAAGGATCGTTCATGGTTTTAAACGCCTCATCCCATTCGATTGCTTTGGCAGAAGAACAGGCAACAGACGGCCCGCCAGGCACACATTCCGCAGCGCTCGCAACCGGGAACAGCTCTTCGAAAATCTCACGGTACAAATACGCTTCTTTAGAAGATGGCGTATTGTAAGGGAAACGGAAGCTGGCGGTTTCCAGTTGTTGGTCAGAAACTTGCTCAGCGGCCACCTCTTTCAGGGTATCAATCCAGCTGTAACCGACACCATCGGAGAACTGCTCTTTCTGGCGCCATGCAACGCTTGCTGGCAGGTAGGATTCAAAACATTCACGCAGAACATGTTTTTCCATTTTGCCGTTGCCGCACATTTTGTCCTGCGGGTTGATGCGCATCGCCACATCAAGGAATTTCTTATCCAGGAAGGGCACGCGAGCTTCCACTCCCCAGGCCGACATAGCTTTGTTGGCACGGGCACAGTCGAACATATGCAGCGCCTGCAGCTTACGCACGGTCTCTTCGTGCAGCTCTTTTGCATCTGGTGCTTTGTGGAAATAGAGATAGCCGCCAAATACTTCGTCAGAACCTTCGCCCGACAGCACCATTTTAATGCCCATCGCTTTAATTTTACGCGACATTAAGTACATCGGGGTCGAGGCGCGAATCGTCGTAACATCGTAAGTTTCGATGTGATAAATCACGTCGCGGATAGCATCCAAACCTTCCTGCACGGTGAAGTGGATCTCATGGTGTACAGTACCCAGATGGTTCGCCACCTCTTGTGCGGCTTTCAGGTCTGGAGCGCCTTCCAGGCCTACGGCGAAGGAGTGCAACTGCGGCCACCAGGCTTCGCTACGCTCCTGATCTTCAACACGACGCGCGGCGTATTTTTTGGTGATTGCGGAAATGACGGATGAATCCAGACCGCCGGACAGCAATACACCATAAGGAACATCTGACATCAGGTGGCTTTTCACTGCATCTTCCAGTGCCTGACGCAACTCGTTTTTATCGGTAACGTTGTCTTTTACCGCATCGTATTCAAACCAGTCGCGCTGGTAGTACTGACGAATTTCGCCGTCTTTACTCCATAAATAGCTCCCGGCCGGGAATTCTTTGATCGTGCGACACACGGGAACCAGGGCTTTCATTTCAGACGCAACGTAGAAGTTACCGTGCTCGTCGTAACCCATATACAGCGGGATGATCCCGATATGATCGCGACCGATCAGGTAAGCGTCCAGCTCGCTGTCGTACAAAGCAAAAGCAAACATGCCTTGCAGGTCATCCAGAAACTCTGGGCCTTTTTCCTTATACAGCGCAAGGATAACTTCGCAGTCGGAACCGGTCTGGAACTGATAGCGATCGCCATATTCAGCGCGCAGCGCCTGATGGTTATAAATTTCACCGTTAACCGCCAGGATATGCGTTTTCTTCACGTTGTACAGTGGCTGAGCACCGGCGTTGACGTCGACGATGGACAGACGTTCGTGCGCCAGAATGGCGTTATCACTGGCGTAAATACCTGACCAGTCCGGGCCGCGATGGCGCATCAGACGAGACAATTCCAGGGCTTTTTTACGCAGTTCAACTGCGTCAGTTTTAATATCGAATACGCCAAAAATAGAACACATAACCTTCTCCGTTAACCTGTTGCGTGATGCTTTTTATGTTTGCTTGATAAAGAAAATGCCGCAAAGCTGGAGAGGGCGCAAGTGAATTACGGGTCAGAAAATAAAAAACGCAATGGTCATTGTGGATTGGTGAAAAAAGATTACAGAATAGACGGGTTTATTAATGAATCGATAATTTTATGGCGGTTTTATTAAATGGAAGGATTTCTTCTGGCCGGATATGACGCGGGGGCGTCTTATCCGGCTTACGCATCAAATCACATCAATTTCCGCAACGGACGGGTAAATCCAGCTTGGTCTGAACGGCATGCTGTCAATGTCGTCGAGCGTCGAAACGCCAGACAATACCAGGATGGTTTCGAGACCCGCCTGGAAGCCCGCCAGAATATCGGTACGCAGGTTGTCGCCCACAATAACGGTCTCTTCCGAATGCGCCTGCATTTTGTTGAGCGCCGCGCGAATAATCCACGGGCTGGGTTTGCCCACATAAAACGGCTTGCGGCCAGAGATTTTTTCGATACCGGCGCACAGCGCACCGCAGGCGGGATAAAAGCCGCGTCCGTGAGTATCCGGGTTTGTGGCGATGAAACGCGCACCGTTGGCCACAAAATATGCCGCTTTATGCATCATGTCCCAGTTATAGGATCGCGTCTCGCCAACAATCACAAAATCGGGGTTCACGTCAGTTATAGTAAACCCGGCTTTATACAGCTCGTGAATTAACGCACCTTCACCTACCACGTAGGCCTTTTTCCCTTCCTGGCGGCGAAGAAAATCAGCGGTAGCCATGGCGGAAGTATAAAAGACGCTATCAGGGACATTCACACCCGCGGTGGCGAAGCGGTTTGCCAAATCCTGCCCGGTCTGTGAAGGATAGTTAGTCAGCAAAACTAACGGCAGGCCTTTTTCCAGGATCCCAGTCAGAAATTCTGCCGCACCCGGTACGGCAACATTGTCGTGCATCAGCACGCCGTCGATATCACAAATTACATTCTTAATGGCCATGGACAATCCGACATCAAAAAAAGAAGGCATTACTATACACAAAATACACTAAATCATTCGAGTTGCATCAAGGCGGCACAAGTCTGAGAACCCCGGGAGCTTACTGAAGTAAGTGACTGGGGTGAGCAGATGCAGATAACGCAGAGGCTGCTTGATATTAGCTTTCCAGCAAACGTTGCAGCAATGTACCGTTGAGCATCGCACGCTTCACCAGCGCAAAGGCGCCAATGGCTGAACGGTGATCCAGCGTGGAACGAACCACCGGTAAATTGTGGCGAAACGCTTTCAACGCCTGCGTGTTGATACAGCTTTCTATAGCAGGCAGCAGCACTTTATCAGCCTCGGTAATTTCGCCCGCAATGACGATTTTTTGTGGGTTAAACAGGTTGATGGCGATGGCGATGGTTTTACCCAGGTGACGACCAACGTGCTCAATGACTTCTGATGCCAGGTTATCGCCTTTATTAGCCGCCTTACAAATGGCTTTAATGCCGCAATCATCCAGCGTGAGTCGGCTTGGATAACCCTGTTTCAATAAGTTCTGCACGCGGTGTTCAATAGAGGCATTGGCGGCAATTGTTTCCAGACAGCCGAAATTACCGCAGTGACAGCGCTCACCCAGCGGCTCTACCTGAATATGGCCAATCTCACCCACGTTGCCATTGCGACCAATAAAAATTCGGCCATTGGAGATGATTCCCGCCCCGGTTCCGCGGTGAACACGCACCAAAATGGAGTCTTCGCAATCCTGGCTTGCCCCGAAATAGTGCTCGGCCAGCGCCAGACTGCGAATATCGTGACCGACAAAGCAGGTGACCTTAAAGCGTTTTTCGAGCGCTTCGACCAGCCCCCAGTTTTCGACCTGAATGTGCGGCATATAACGGATGACGCCGCTTTCAGGATCAACAAGTCCTGGCAGAATGACGGAAATCGCAACCAGCTCGCGGATTTTCCGCTGGCAGTTCTCAATAAAGGTGGCAATGGTGTTGAGCAGCGCATACTCCAGCGTTTCCTGGGTGCGCTCCGGGAGGGGATAATGCTCTTCAGCGACCACTTTACTGCTCATATCATAGAGCGTGAGCGTAGTATCGTGGCGGCCCAGGCGTACGCCAATCGCGTGGAAATTGCGGGTTTCGGTGACGATAGAGATAGCGCGGCGGCCCCCGGTGGAGGCCTGCTGATCGACTTCTTTGATTAGCCCGCGTTCAATCAATTGACGCGTAATTTTCGTTACGCTGGCGGGGGCAAGCTGGCTTTGCTCGGCAATTTGAATTCGCGAGATTGGCCCATGCTGGTCAATCAGGCGATAAACCGCCGCGCTGTTAAGCTGTTTTACGAGATCAACATTACCTATTTGAGCTTGTCCGCCTGGTGTCATTCTTTCTCTTACTCAGTAACGACCTCGTTGCCATTAACGATGGTCTTGATAATTTTAAAGTCGTGCGTGAACGCAGTCAGGTTGGCTACTTTGCCTGGCGCGATGCTGCCGAGTTGTTTGTCGACGCCAATGGCGCGAGCAGGGTAGAGCGTTGCCATACGTAAGACTTCGTCGAGAGCGATATTCGCATGTTCGACCAGATTGCGTACGCCTTCAATCATGGTTAATGATGAGCCGCTCAGTGTACCGTTCTCATCAACGCACAATCCATTACGGTAGTATATTGTTTTACCAGCGAAAATGAACTGTTCAATGTTTGCACCTGCTGGTGCGGTTGCGTCGGTGACCAGGCACAGCTTGTCGCCTTTCAGGCGTTTGGCATTACGAATGTTAACGTAATCAACGTGGAGGCCATCGGCGATGATACCGCAGTAGATATCGGCTTCATCAAGAATAGCGCCCGCCAGACCAGGTTCGCGGCCGGTAATGTACGGCATCGCGTTGAACAGATGCGTCGCAAAGGTGATGCCTGCGCGGAACCCGATTTTTGCTTCTTTTACCGTTGCATTTGAGTGACCCGCAGAAACCACAATACCCGCATTCACCAGTTTGGTAATGACCTCTACCGGGACCATTTCTGGTGCCAGCGTTACTTTGGTGATCACATTGGCATTATTGCACAGGAAATCAACCAGCGCAGCGTCCGGTTGACGGACAAATCCCGGATTATGGGTGCCTTTTTTCACCAGATTCAGCCACGGACCTTCCAGATGAAGCCCTAGTGCCTGATTCGGGTGTTTCGCCAGGTATTCACGCATGACGCGAACGCCTTGTTTCATCAGGTCATCGCTGGTGGTGATAAGCGTTGGCAGGTAGCTGGTGCAGCCAGATTTTTCATTGGCTTTCTGCATGATTTCCAGCGTTTCAACGGTCACGGCTTCTGCCGTATCGTTAAATTGTACGCCGCCGCAGCCGTTTAGCTGTACATCGATAAAACCGGGGGAAACAATGGCCCCATTCAGTGAGCGCTGTTCAATTCCTGACGGTAACTCAGCCAGTGGGCAAACGCTGTCAATCAGGCCATTGGCGACAACAATCGCATGGTCATCAAGAATTTCGTGACCGGTAAAAATCCGGCCCTGGGTTAAAGCATACATTCCGACCCCCGATTTCAAAAAATGCCGCCCTGCAACTTATCGACAGGGCGGAGACATCAATTACAGACCTTTAATATTTTCCGCTTCTAACTCGTTAAAGTATTTCAGCGTCTTCACTTTCAGTTCCATGGTGGAAGGCTCATCGCAGACCACAACGGCTTTCGGATGCAGCTGCAGACAGCTGATGGTCCACATATGGTTAACGTTGCCTTCAACGGCGGCTTGCAGCGCCTGCGCTTTCTGGTGGCCCAGTACCAGGATCATCACTTCTTCGGCATCCAGCAGGGTGCCCACGCCAACGGTCAGCGCATATTTAGGCACCTGGCTGACGTCGCCGTCAAAGAAGCGTGAGTTCGCAACACGCGTGTCGTGAGTCAGCGTTTTGATGCGGGTACGGGAAGCCAAAGAAGAGGCTGGTTCGTTGAACGCGATGTGACCATCGTTGCCTACGCCGCCCATAAACAGGTGGATTTTACCGTAAGAACGGATTTTTTCTTCATACTGACGGCATTCTGCATCAATATCCGGTGCGTTACCATTGAGGAGGTTGATGTTTTCTGCTGGAATATCAACGTGATCAAAGAAGTTGCGATGCATGAAGCTATGGTAGCTTTCCGGATGCTCTTTCGGCAGGCCAACATATTCGTCCATATTGAACGTCACAACATGCTTGAAGCTTACCTGGCCCGCTTTGTGCATTTCAACCAATGCTTTGTAGGCTGTCAGCGGAGTACCGCCAGTCGGCAGGCCCAAAACGAACGGACGATCAGCCGTTGGTTTGAACGCGTTAATACGGTTAACGATATGGCGAGCAGCCCATTTGCCGACTTGTTCAGCGGTATTCAGGGGGATCAGTCTCATTCTTCACCTCAAAAGTAAATGTAAGCAATTGGCGGATCGAGTCTCTGTGCAGTATTAAGCGTAACCTGGTTTTGCATCGGTAAGGATCAATCCGTTTCGATTTTTTGAATGATAAAATAAGTTTTCGTAGTTAGCCAGTAGAAGGGAGGGTTAATAACGATATTTGGTGACTGGAATCACAAAAAACACGCATTTAATTTGCGATACGAATTAAATTTTCACACACTCTGAATGTAGATGAATGGTTAATATTGTTGTTCCAGAATCTTGCTGTCAGGAATGGTCGCACAATAAAAATATGGCTTCAAAGAAGCCTAATCGGGGTCTCGTAGGGGGAATAAAATGAATATTTTAGGTTTTTTCCAGCGGCTGGGTAGGGCGTTACAGCTCCCCATCGCTGTGCTGCCAGTCGCGGCACTGCTGCTGCGATTCGGCCAACCAGATTTACTTAACGTACCCTTCATCGCGCAAGCGGGTGGGGCCATCTTTGATAACCTGGCGTTAATTTTCGCTATCGGTGTGGCTTCCAGCTGGTCAAAAGACAGCGCGGGTGCTGCAGCGCTGGCGGGTGCGGTCGGTTATTTCATATTGACCAAAGCAATGGTTACCATTAACCCGGCCATCAACATGGGCGTGCTGGCAGGTATCATCACTGGTCTGGTCGGCGGTGCGGTATATAACCGTTGGTCTGGTATCAAACTACCTGACTTCCTGAGCTTCTTTGGCGGCAAACGCTTCGTGCCGATCGCCACTGGTTTCTTCTGTCTGGTGCTGGCTGCTATCTTCGGTTACGTGTGGCCGCCGGTGCAGAACGCCATCCATGCGGGAGGTGAGTGGATCGTAGGTGCTGGCGCGCTGGGTTCCGGTATCTTTGGTTTCATCAACCGTCTGCTGATCCCAACCGGTCTGCATCAGGTGCTGAACACCATCGCCTGGTTCCAGATTGGTGAATTCACTAACGCTGCAGGTACCGTATTCCACGGTGACATCAACCGCTTCTACGCGGGTGACGGCACTGCGGGTATGTTCATGTCTGGCTTCTTCCCGATCATGATGTTTGGTCTGCCGGGTGCGGCTCTGGCAATGTACTTCGCTGCTCCGAAAGCACGTCGTCCGATGGTTGGCGGTATGCTGCTGTCCGTTGCGATCACCGCGTTCCTGACCGGTGTTACCGAGCCGCTGGAATTCCTGTTCATGTTCCTGGCGCCATTGCTGTACCTCCTGCACGCACTGTTAACGGGTATCAGCCTGTTCGTTGCAACACTGCTGGGGATCCACGCGGGCTTCTCCTTCTCCGCAGGGGCTATCGACTACGTGTTGATGTACAACCTGCCGGCGGCAAGTCAGAACGTCTGGATGCTGGTCGTGATGGGCCTGGTGTTCTTCGTCATTTACTTTGTGTTGTTCAGCGCGGTTATTCGTATGTTTAACCTGAAAACGCCGGGCCGTGAAGATAAAGAAGACGATATCGTTACTGAAGAAGCGAACAGCAATACTGAAGAAGGTCTGGCTCAACTGGCAACCAACTACATTGCAGCAGTTGGCGGTACCGATAACCTGAAAGCGATTGATGCCTGTATCACTCGTCTGCGTCTGACCGTTGCCGACTCCGGTCGCGTAAATGATGCGATGTGTAAACGTTTAGGCGCATCTGGAGTGGTTAAGCTGAACAAGCAAACTATCCAGGTCATCGTGGGTGCGAAGGCCGAATCTATCGGCGACGAAATGAAGAAAGTTGTCGCGCGTGGCCCGGTGGCTGCAGCGTCTGGTGAAAGTGCGCCAGCAGCAGCGGCTCCGGTTGCTAAACCGCAAGCTGTAGCGAACGCAGTAACCGTTGAAACTTTAGTTTCTCCGATTACCGGTGACGTGGTTGCGCTGGAGCAGGTGCCTGATGAAGCCTTCGCCAGCAAAGCTGTAGGCGACGGCGTGGCGGTGAAGCCAACGGATAAAATCGTGGTTGCTCCGGCTGCCGGCACCATCGTGAAAATCTTCAACACTAACCATGCGTTCTGTCTGGAAACCGTTAAAGGCGCGGAAATCGTGGTTCACATGGGTATCGATACAGTAGCGCTGGAAGGGAAAGGCTTTAAGCGTCTGGTTGAAGAAGGTGCGGAAGTGACTGCAGGTCAACCGATTCTGGAAATGGATCTGGAGTTCCTGAACGCCAACGCACGTTCCATGATTAGCCCGGTTGTGTGCAGCAACAGCGATGATTTCGGTGCTCTGGTCATTAAAGCCGAAGGTCATGTGGTTGCTGGTCAAACACCACTGTATGAGATTAAAGGTAAATAACTGCTCCTGAGTAAAGTGAGTTAAGTGCCTTAAGCGGCGGGGGATATTCCTCCGCCGCTTTTTTTTGCAGCAAATATCCACATATATCCTGTTGAAACACCTTTTTTGTGCAACAAATAGTTGTCTCCTGACGTCGCTTATAAGATCATGTTCCGTTATACGTTGTTTACGCTTTGAGGAATCCACGATGAGTGAGGCTGAAGCCCGCCCGAGTAACTTTATTCGTCAGATCATCGATGAAGATCTGGCCAGTGGTAAGCACACCACTATCCATACACGTTTTCCGCCGGAGCCAAATGGCTATCTGCACATTGGCCACGCGAAATCCATTTGTCTGAACTTTGGCATTGCGCAAGATTACCAGGGCCAGTGCAACCTGCGTTTTGATGATACGAACCCGGTTAAAGAAGATATCGAGTACGTTGAGTCGATTAAAAACGACGTTGAATGGTTAGGTTTCCACTGGACTGGCGATATTCGCTACTCTTCGGATTACTTCGATCAGCTTCACGCCTATGCGGTAGAGCTTATTAATAAAGGCCTGGCGTACGTTGATGAACTGTCAGCGGAGGAGATCCGCGAATACCGCGGCACTCTGACGCAGCCGGGTAAAAACAGCCCGTTCCGCGATCGTAGCGTCGAAGAGAACCTGGCGCTGTTCGAAAAAATGCGTACCGGTGGTTTTGAAGAAGGTAAAGCCTGCCTGCGCGCGAAAATCGATATGGCTTCGCCGTTTATCGTGATGCGCGATCCGGTGCTGTACCGTATTAAGTTCGCCGAACACCACCAGACCGGCAACAAGTGGTGCATCTACCCGATGTACGATTTTACCCACTGCATCAGCGATGCGCTGGAAGGCATTACGCATTCACTGTGTACGCTGGAGTTCCAGGATAACCGTCGTTTGTACGACTGGGTGCTGGACAACATCACCATTCCGGTTCACCCGCGCCAGTACGAATTCTCGCGCCTGAATCTGGAATACACCGTGATGTCCAAACGCAAGCTGAACCTGCTGGTGACCGACAAGCACGTTGAAGGCTGGGACGATCCGCGTATGCCGACGATTTCTGGCCTGCGTCGTCGTGGTTATACTGCTGCCGCTATTCGTGAGTTCTGCAAACGCATTGGCGTGACCAAGCAGGATAACACCATTGAGATCGCTTCTCTGGAGTCCTGCATTCGCGAAGATCTGAACGAAAACGCCCCGCGCGCGATGGCAGTTATCGATCCGGTGAAACTGGTTATCGAAAACTACCCGCAGGGCGAAAGCGAGCTGGTTACCATGCCTAACCATCCGAACAAACCGGAAATGGGCAGCCGTGAAGTGCCGTTTAGCGGTGAAATTTGGATCGATCGCGCAGACTTCCGCGAAGAAGCGAACAAGCAGTACAAGCGTCTGGTGATGGGCAAAGAAGTACGTCTGCGCAATGCTTACGTGATCAAGGCTGAACGTGTGGAGAAAGATGCAGAAGGGAATATCACCACCATTTTCTGCACCTACGATGCCGACACCCTGAGCAAAGATCCGGCTGATGGTCGTAAAGTAAAAGGTGTTATTCACTGGGTGAGCGCGTCCCATGCGCTGCCGATTGAAATCCGTTTGTACGATCGTCTGTTTAGCGTGCCAAACCCAGGTGCGGCGGAAGACTTCCTGTCCGTTATCAACCCGGAATCGCTGGTCATTAAGCAGGGCTACGGTGAGCCGTCACTGCAGGCTGCGATTGCAGGTAAAGCGTTCCAGTTTGAGCGTGAAGGCTACTTCTGCCTGGACAGCCGCTATGCAACCGCTGACAAGCTGGTATTTAACCGCACTGTAGGTCTGCGCGATACGTGGGCTAAAGTCGGCGAGTAATTGCTGTCACACTGCCTCAAACGCCGCCAACGCGACGTTTGAGGCGGATTTTTCTGTTTTACTTATGCTGCATTAACGCCTGAACCCGCTGCTGGCTGCGTTCCAGCACCACCGATGTCTCCTGCTTACCCACCGTCGCCTGATTGACCATTTCACTGAGGATCATGGAGCCGGTAATATCCCCCATCCGCGTAAAGTTCTTCTCGCCGACCGATCCAAAGACCTGCATATTCGGGTACTGGGCAATCAGCTGTTCAGGGAGGCTACCAAAGACTTTGACGGCAGGGTTGTCCTTCCAACTGACGTTTTGCGCGGCGGCCTTCGTCACCGGCAGCATCGCCCCCGGCGACATCAATACCCAGTCAGCCGCGTTCTGCGCCTGTCCCATAAAGCTGACAAATTTTTCGGCGGCTTTCGTTTCTGCCTCAGTCTGACCGGCTGTGAGCGTTAATGATGTGATAACGCCAAATACGGCAGGTGATTTTTCGCTCGGCACGACAAAGCCTAAATCCGCCAGTGAACCATCCTGATAAATCGCTGGCAGGATGTAGGTCGAATAGACCGCCATCGGCGCGGTGCCGTTCATAAAGGCGTCTTTGATCTCTGTTACGTTGTTCGAGCCGGGCATGGTATAGCGGGCCAGTTCGCGATAATAGTTCAGCGAGGCCTGCATTTCCGCTGAGTTAACCGTGATGTCGCCGTTTGCGTTGAACACATTGGCACCGTTTGAAAGTGCGAACTGGGAGAAGGTTTGTTCGCTCATGACGCTTTCAGCCGTCGGCAGCGCGATGCCATATTTTTTACTGGTGCTGTCGGTCAGCCTGCGTGCCGCTTCCAGCAGCTGCGTCCAGTTTTTGGGTTCGTCGATTCCTGCTTTAGCCAGTACCGATTTCCGATACCAGACTCCCTGTAGCCAGGCGCTGATCGGCACGCCGGTATAGGCCGTTCCGTCTTCGGTACGAACAATGCGCAGCACGCCGTCGTAGAAGGCGCTTTCACCTTGCCTGTCGATCAGCGTTTTCACCGCTTTGTGGTCGATAAGCTGCTCTTTATCCATGACTTTGGCATAGTCATGGCTGACCTCGACGACCTCCGGCAGTGATCCTGAGCGGGCAAGGGTAATGATTTTGGTATTATAGGCATCCTCTTCGACGGGAACTTGCTTCACAATAATATCCGGATTCTCTTGCTGAAAGCGGTTGATGATCCCGGCAATGACGGTCTGGCGCTCCTGCTCAACGGCGGAGTGCATAAATTCGATGGTCACCTGCTGCGGTTTATCCTCACAGCCTGAAAGCAAAACGGCGGTTACCAGCGCCAGCATTGTTTTTGGTATGTTCATTTTTAATCCCTTGTTGTCGTCCATTTCCGTTAATTAACAACTGGCGCTGATATGGATAGCGTCCGTCGACAGCGCACCCGCACAAATCAGTAAACCGATCCCGCCATCCATCAAGGCTTCGTGTTCAGCGTCCTCCACGCGCAGCGTTTTACCGTCAACGGTCACGGAGATAATCTGCCCGTTGACGCTGATATCGAACGACACAGGGCGCTCGTACACGTCGGACAACGCCGCTTCTGCCAGGACTTTGGTACTGGTGTCGCGCACGCGGACGATCTGTAATTTCCCGTCGCGCAGGATGCGCGCGGCGTAATAGCGCCTCATCCCCTGCACCCGAAAAGCCAGACCGCCGTACTCCCCTGAATGCAGCGTAATGTCACTCTGAACGCGGTAGTTATCCCACTGCCGCGTTCCGTGAATAATCAATCCCTCGTCGTACTCTTTGGAGATGCGAAAGCTGGTGGGATAGTGGCGTGAAAAGAGATCCACGCCGTTTACCCAGGCTCGCCACCAAAAATTAGTTTCCCCTGTGGGTTTACGCAGGGTCAGCTCAGGTGCGCCGTCCCAGCGCATACTGTCGATGAGCAGGCGACCGCGGGCAACGCGGGCATCTGTGCTGATTGTTACGCCAATCTCGCCGATCGGTTGGCCCTGGCAGTCCGGGAGATCCAACGCCAGCGTTAGCGATTCACCCGGGGCTATGATCTGCGCGTCGCCGTACTGAGGCGTCAGCTGATTGTTGTCATCATAAACCCGGTAGCAGAGCCGCACGTTTAACGCGGATGTGTTATCCGGTGGCGCAATCAGGGTTGCCTGAAGACGCTGACCTGGGTAGATAAGTGGGGTAGCCATTAAATCGTAGCTGCGCATTTCCACGATTTCAGGCGGGGTAAAGGTTTGCGTGGTCACGCTGGCGTGAAGTCCGGGCGCAAGATGGCGATAGTGCAGACTCAACATCTGCCGCCCCAGGTGCGCCTCATTCTTAACCTCAACCGCGGCCGCATTTTCTTCATTAAGCCAGCGGAAACCCTGCACGCTGCCCGGTAGTGAGAAATGGTACTGCGCGCCGGATTTTTTGGCTTCAGGGCGCGGCAGACCGGCAATCTGGTGTCCCAGCCCGACCAGGTAATCGGTGATCCGCACGGCGTTGTTTATGGAGAACCCCCCGTCGGCTGAGGAGATCAGCATTCTGTCCGCCAGCGGCCCGCGCCAGTCCGGGCCTGCGTCAATACCCTGGACTCCCAGCATAATGCCGGACAGACAGCCGACATTCCCCGCATTGCAGTCAGTGTCCCATCCTGACGTATTGACAATGCACTGGGCCTGCTGGAAGTCGTCCGGCGCGTAAAGGATCGCCATAATCATCAGCGCATGATTAGGGATGATGTGACAATTGCTGGGATATTTGTGATAGCCATAGTTGTCGTCGATTCGCTGGCGGGTCGTCTGCCAGTCGTTATCTTCCCGTCGCCAGCGACGGATATCGCCAACCAACTGGGCTATTTGCGACTCTGCCGGGATCACGGATAGTCCGACGTCAATAAGCTGTTCGATCTCCTGGCAGATAAAGGCCTGTGATTCCATCGCCGCCCAGAGCATAGCGGCATACACCGCTTCACCGTCATGGCTCACGCTGGCGGCATTTTTGGCAAGTTCTGCCGCCAGACGGGGTTGTCCCGGTGCGACAAGCGCCCAGCTATCAATAAAGATTTGTGCGCCAATCTGTTCGGCAATCGTTTTCCCGTTGGTCGCAATGGCTCCGCTTAGCGGAGCCGGAATGCCTTTTTTGAGATTCAGCCAGGCGGTGTGTTCCGTCGAATTACCGTTGCCGCCCCACCAGAGAATGGTGCGCTTATCAATGATGTAATTAAGCCAGCAGTGCCCCATCTGTTCCGCGCTCAGATCCGGCGGCAGGGCATAATCTTCCAGTGCGCGGATAAAGGTAAAGGTTCCGGCGACATCATCGTCGGTGACAACCAGCGGACGGTTAAATTTTTCGTGGACGTAATACTGGATCGGCCCCAGCTCCTGCATAATTTTTTCGTAGGTCCACCCTTCGAAAGGGCGGCCAAGGTAGACGCCGATTAATTTCCCTAACACCCCTGCATAAACGCGCGACTCATAATCTGAAGGCAATTCCATCTGTTTGATCCTTGTGTGGTTTTTTATCAGCCGTTCAGGCGGATTCTCTTTTTACCAGGCCCCAGGGCATTTCTGTGGTGCTGCCCTGGAGCGGCGCGGTGATATCGGTTTGTGCCAGGAGGAGGGCGGCCGCTTTTTGCCCAAGCTGCTCCGGGTACTGGGCGATAGTGGTCAGGGAAGGGGTCACCAGCCCGGCGGCGGGAATATCATCGAAACCCATCACCGCAAGCTGCTCCGGGATAGTGATGCCTTTCTCCCTTGCGGCACGCATCACGCCGATAGCCATTAAATCGTTGGCGGCGAAAATCGCATCCGGGAGCGAGCCGTCATTAATCAGCTGCATCGCGATCTGATAGCCGCTCTGTTCGTTAAAACCTGGCAGAATTTTGATGCGCGGAAGGCGGCCGGCCTGGGTCATCGCCTGGCGATATCCTTCCACTCTGGCAGGCTCAGGACCGCCAGCGCTGGCGATCATCGTGATATTTTGGTGCCCCTGTGCCAGCAGATATTCGACGGCGCTGCGCGCGGCAGCGGCGTTGTCGATATAAACATTATGCAGCGGCAGCGGGCCGCTTTTTTTCATCCTGGCTTCAATACGTGCAATCGGGATCCCTGCCTGAAGATACGGGGCAAAATCTTTCATCCCGACGTTAAAAAATGTCCCCACCACGGCGTCGACCCGCCCCTGCGCTGACCAGCGCAAAAAATGCAGCTCTCTTTCCCGTAATCCATCGGTGCTGGCCACGATCGCATCGTAGTGATACCTATCCGTCACCGATTGAACACCACGGACGAGCGAGGCATAAAAAGGGTTGGCGATATCCGGCACGATGCAGGCGATCGACATGGTTTTATTGGTTTTCAGCGCTTGTGCAAAACGGTTCGGTATATATCCCAGCTGATTAGCCGCTTGCTCAACCCGGCTCACTGTCTCCTGTGGATAGGTGTGATTTCCTTTGGTGAGTACCACGGATACCACCGCCTGTGAAACGCCAGCCAGGGCCGCAACGTCTTTCTGCGTGATGCGTTTTGTCATTTATTTATCAACTTATACGTATAACCTGCATCTTTGAATAATGGGACACCCGGTAGCTGTCAATAAAAACCTTATAAAGTGAGTGTATTTGTGTGGAAAATCCGAGGACGGTCACATCAACGACGGAGAGTGAATTCAGGAGCTCGAACGTTCTGTTTGCAGAGCGAATTAATGACGTTCGAGAATTAATTTGTTTTGCGAATGCAAAGATAATTATTAGGGGGGGAATTATATATATAATAATAAAATTGAAGATATCTATATGTATATAAAGTGTTTTTTCTTGTTTTTGTGACTTTTTTTACTCCCAAAGCAAAATGTAACAGAAAACAAGAAAATATGTGCGGTTGCTCATACTATTACATACTCGTTACAGAAAGAGATTGATAATTCGCGTCGCGAAAAATAGTCTATTCATTGTAGTCACTGAGGTTTTCTCAGCGCTACTTTTTTAATTTTTGTTTTTTCGCTGTCCGCTTTTGTCGGCAGCATTTTATACCCAATGGATTTCGAGTTGCATCAAGGCGGAGACGCAGCGCGTGCGCTGTCCCCGAAGGGGCGAGGCCAAAGGCCGAGTAAAGCCAACACCGATGCAGCTTGAAAAACGAAGGGTTATACGTCAAAGAGGATTAACATATGCGTACGTTTAGTGGCAAACGTAGTACGCTGGCGCTGGCTATCGCCGGTATCACAGCAATGTCGGGTTTCGTTGTCGCTCCCCAGGTACACGCCGAAGGATTTATTGATGACTCAACCTTAACCGGCGGCATCTATTACTGGCAGCGTGAGCGTGACCGTAAAGATGTGACCGATCACGACAAATACAAAACCAACCTTTCTCACTCCACCTGGAACGCTAACCTCGACTTCCAGTCCGGTTATGCGGCTGATATGTTTGGTATTGATATCGCAGCATTTACCGCTATTGAAATGAACGAAAGTAGCGAAAGCGGCCATCCAAACGAAATTGCATTCTCGTCAAAAAATAAAGGCTATGATGAAGATTACTCCGGCGATAAGAGCGGAATTAGCCTTTATAAAGCAGCAGCCAAATTTAAATTCGGCCCAACCTGGGCGCGCGCTGGTTACATTCAACCAACCGGACAGACTCTGTTGGCTCCGCACTGGAGCTTTATGCCAGGTACCTATCAGGGTGCTGAAGCCGGAGCCAACTTCGACTATGGTGATGCTGGTGCACTGAGCTTCTCCTATATGTGGGCCAACGAATATAAAGCACCATGGCACACTGAAGTCGATAAATTCTATCAGGCTGATAAAAAGACCAGCGTAGATTATCTGCACTCAATCGGCGCGAAATATGACTTCAAAAATAACCTGTTGCTGGAAGCCGCATTTGGTCAGTCTGAAGGTTACGTCGATCAGTACTTCGCAAAAGCCAGCTATAAATTCGATTTAGGCGGTAACCCGTTTACCACCAGCTACCAGTTCTACGGCGCGCGCGACAAAGTTGATGATCGCACCGTGAACGATATTTATGACGGTACGGCCTGGCTGCAGGCGCTGACCTTTGGCTACAAAGTGGCGGAAGTGGTTGACCTGCGTCTGGAAGGGACCTGGGTTAAAGCGGACGGGCAGCAGGGGTACTTCCTGCAGCGTATGACCCCGACCTACGCCTCATCAAACGGTCGCCTGGATATCTGGTGGGATAACCGTTCCGACTTCAACGCCAACGGCGAAAAGGCTGTCTTCTTCGGCGCAATGTATGACCTGAAGAACTGGAATTTGCCGGGCTGGGCAGTGGGCGCGTCCTACGTTTACGCATGGGATGCCAAGCCATCAACCTGGCAGATCAATCCGGATGCGTACTACGACAAAAACCGGACTATCGAAGAATCTTCTTACAGTCTGGATGCGGTCTATACCCTGCAAGAGGGGCGTGCGAAGGGCACCATGTTTAAACTGCACTTCACCCAGTACGACAACCATTCAGACATTCCGAGCTGGGGCGGTGGTTACGGCAACATCTTCCAGGATGAGCGCGACGTGAAATTCATCGTTATTGCTCCGTTCACCATCTTCTAATGCCAACAGCGGCAGGCCGGGCGCCTGCCGCATCGTTGAGGAAAGTGCTATGAAAAAACTGATACTCATCGCTGTTATGGCAACCGGGCTGGTGGCTTGCGCGCAATCCCTGGCACCAAAAGAAGACAGCCGTCTGAAAGAAGCCTACAGCGCGTGCATTACTACCGCGCAAGGATCGCCGGAGAAAATCGAAGCCTGCCAAAGCGTGTTGAATGTGCTAAAGAAAGAAAAGCAGCATCAGCAGTTTGCCAATGAAGAAAGCGTACGCGTACTGGATTATCAGCAATGCATCGAGGCTACGCGCACGGGTAATGGTCAGTCCGTTAATGCTGATTGCGACAAGGTCTGGCAGGAAATTCGTAGCAAGAATACTGCGCAGTAAATCGAAAAATGAAACAGACAACGGGCGGAGAGTTTTCCGCCCGTTTGCATTTCAGGGTTTATATTCCACCGGTTGATAATTACGACTCAGCCGGACAAACAGCATTGCCGTGGCGGCGAGCCCGCAAAGTGCCGCACACATCAGCCACCACCCCGGTGAGCTTTTATCCCCGGTTAGCTGGACCAGCGCTGTGGAGATGACTGGCGTAAGGCCGCCAAAAATCGCCGTGGCAAGACTGAATGCCAGTGAAAAACCCACCGTACGCACATAGACAGGCATCACCTCGGTGAGTGCGGCGACCATTGCCCCGTTGTACATACCAAAAAAGAACGAGAACCAAAGCAGAACCAGCGTCATGCGCGTGAAATCTGGCGCGGCGGTGAGCCAGTGCATAACCGGCCAGGTGGTGATCAGTGCAAGGATGGTAATCCCCATCAACACCGGACGACGACCAATTCGGTCAGAAATCGCCCCGCCAATCGGCAGCCAGATAAAATTAGAAATACCGACCAGCATGGTGACGATCAGGCTGTCGCGAGCGCTCAGGTGAAGTACAGCTCTACCATAGGTCGGTGTGTAAACGGTAATAAAGTAGAACGTCGTTGTGGTCATCGCCACCAGCAGCGTACCCGCAGCGATAAGACGCCAGTTTTTGAGGATAGTAGTAAAAATTTCCCTGGTGTCGGGACGGTGTGTGCGTTGTAAAAAGGCGTCTGTTTCCTGAAGCGAGCGGCGGAGCACGAAGATCAAAGGAATAATCATGCAACCAATAAAGAATGGAATACGCCAGCCCCATTCAGAAATCTCATCGTGTCCCAGGGTGGCGTTCAGGCCGTAACCAATCAGAGCTGCCACCACAATGGCGACCTGTTGACTGGCGGACTGCCAGCTGGTGTAGAAGCCTTTATTGCCAGGGGTGGCGATTTCAGAAAGATAAACCGAGACGCCGCCCAGTTCCACCCCTGCAGAAAAGCCCTGTAATAATCGGCCGAGTAATACCAGGACAGGGGCCAGCAGACCAATACTGTGATAACCAGGTACCAGGGCAATCAGCAGGGTACCGCAGCCCATAATCGCCAGCGTCACCATCAGTCCTTTACGGCGACCAATTCTGTCGATGTAAGCACCCAGCACAATTGCGCCAACAGGCCGCATTAAGAAACCTGAACCAAACACGGCGAAAGTTAACATTAGCCCGGCAAATTCACTCTCTGCAGGAAAGAAGGTCTTTGCGATATAGGTGGCGTAAAAACCGAACAGAAAAAAGTCAAACTGTTCGAGGAAATTACCGCTGGTTACCCGCAGTATTGCGCCGAAAGTTCCGGCGCGCGATGGTTGTTGTGTCATTGGGTTTGCTCCACTGTCTTATCATAATATTTATAGAGGTAAGAGTTTGCGGGTTAGTCGCCTGCGACCCCCGCCTGTTTGCCGCGCCGTTTCTCAATCGCCCACTTGAGTAAGGCTGCGCAGCGGTAAAATCCGTGGGCAAATTTTCCATAAGGAATGGTCAGAAAGAGCGCCATGACCACGCCGAGGTGAATGGCGAGCAAAATAGCCATCCAGGAGGTGTCTCTTCCCGCCAGCAGCGCTAAACCGGTCAGACTGGTCAGGAGCAGCAGCAAAATAAAACCGCGATCCATCGGTTTTTGCCGTGCGTCGCCATGCAGCGGTGAGCGCTTAAAATTGAGCCATAGCAAGCCAGCCGGGCCGACAGTCAGGCCAATGCCGCCCAACGTGCCCAACATTACCGGAACGCTGAAGAACGGATAGGGCGCTTCTATACCTGCAAAGTAGTGATAGCCCGTTGCCACCACGGTGGCGGCAAAGCAGAGCATAAAACCGTAGAAGGTGAAGTGATGGAAACGGCGGCGCATCAGGGTGAAGGCATCATCTGCTTCGTTACAACCTTTGCCATGCCCACCATCGAGATACTTCAGCGTCAGCGCATTGTGCGAGGCTTCAGCAATTTCAGCGGAACGCGGTACACCCGGAGAGATTTCGCGCCAGAAGCGCAGAACACCCGCCATCAGCAGACCTATCGCCAGAATAAATACCGAACCAAACATCCATGCGAGCAGGTTATGCGGGAAAATCTGATAAAAATCCCCGGCCAGCGGAGGATGGAATAACGAGCCCTTTAAACTCATGGCGAGGAGTAAAAACAGGATCAGACCGAAAACCAGCGCCAGCGTCACGGTGATGCCTGCGCGACGATAAAGCGCGCCAAAGGTGGCGGGTTGCGCGTAGTGCTGATAGGTTTCGAGCCGCACTTCCGCCATCGCCTTCGGTACGTTGATGGCAAATTCATGGGGTGGGGCATACTGACACGCGTGCAGGCAGGCGCCGCAGTTATGGCACAAGTTAGCCAGATAATTGATATCCGCTTTACCGAATTCCAGGCGCTGAGTCATTGCCGGGAACACGGCGCAAAAACCTTCACAATAGCGGCAGGCGTTACAGACCTGCATCACACGTTCAACTTCTGCTTCCGGCTCGGTGATAATTTGTGCTTCGATGATCAGTTTCTCAAGCTGCTTCATGACGTGCCTCCTTTCGTGCTGCCAGCGCGGCTTCTTTTCCGGCAATGCGGCCAAAGGTTGTCCCGATCGACATGCCCACGCCAGCGGTGTAACCCTTGCCCAACACGTTGCCCGCCATCATCTCTCCGGCGACGAACAGGTTGCGGCTTGGCTGCCCGGCAAAGTGTACGGCAGCGCGTTCGTTCACTTTTAACCCAAGATAGGTGAAGGTGATCCCTGGCCGCAGGGCATAGCCGTAGTAAGGTGGCTGGTCCAGCGGTCGTGCCCAGTGTGTTTTCGCGGGAGTTAACTTCTTCGTCGCGCAGTTGTCCAGGACGGTATGGTCGAACTGACCTGGCTGGCAGGCGTTGTTGTACGCCGTCACGGTGTGGGTAAAGCGTTCGGTATCCAGCCCCAACTGATGCGCCAACTCCGCCAGCGTATTCGCCTGTGCGCCGGGGAATACCGGTGGCATAAAGTGGCCGATGGCTTTACTGTCGATAATGGAATAGCCAATCTGTCCTGGCTGTTGGGCGACCAGGCGTCCCCAAATGGCGTAGCGTTTGGGCCAGAAATCTTCGCCTTCATCATAAAAACGTTCTGCGTCACGGTTGACTACTATGCCGAGTGAAACGCAGTCCACGCGGGTGCAAATCCCGCCGTCATATAATGGCGCTCTGGCATCAATGGCGACGCAGTGTGACTGGGAGGGGTCGCCGATGATGTCCGCCCCGGCATCCATCATAAATTTAAGCAGTACGCCCTGATTAAAGCGCGTGCCGCGAATCAGGAAGTTATCCGCAGGCCACTCGCCGCGGGCGTTCTCTCCCCAGGCTTCGCGCAGCCATTCGCGGTTTGACTCAAATCCGCCAGCGGCAAGCACGCAGGACTTAGCGGTTATGCGCTCTTCGCCTGCCAGCGCTGCCACAAACTCACCGTTATGCAGTTCAAGCGCCTGCACTGGTGTGTTATAGCGGATTTGCACGCCTAACTTTTCTGCGCTGCGATAATAGGCATTCACGAGGGCTTTCCCGCCCCCCATAAAAAAGGCGTTGGTTCGCGCTACGTGTAAAGCACCGGAGAGAGGAGGTTGAAAATTAACGCCGTGTTGGCGCATCCAGTCGCGGCATTGTGAAGAGGTGCGGATCACCAGACGCGCCAGGGCTTCGTTAGTATTTCCCTCGGTGACGCGTCGCAGATCCTGCCAGAACTCCTCTTCAGGATAGCTTTCCACCAGCACATCCTGCGGCGCGTCATGCATACAGCGCAGATTACGCGTGTGTTGAGAATTTCCCCCGCGCCATTCCCGTGGAGCCGCTTCGAGCAGGAGTACCGAAGCTCCTTGCTCCCGGGCTGTTAGGGCAGCACATAACGCGGCATTGCCACCGCCAATCACCAGAACATCAACCATCGTATACTCCATTACCATTTAACTAATTGTTAAATTTGTAATTGAAATGTATACGCACAGCTTGTGCGGGCGCTATGACGAAGTGCTAAAGAGGGCTTTAGTTATTGTAAAGAATGGCGCCTGGCCAGCTTCCTGCTTCCACCAGTTGATGCATCACTTTCGTTAGCACCACGCGGGCGGCGAGGCCCGCGGGGGTGAGCTCATCGTCCGAGAGGCTGACCAGAAAGTTGGGGCGACTCAGTATTGGATTATGGACGCCGATCACTCTTAGCGTCTCTTTATCGAGATGGGAAATCGCCGCGCCGGGCTGGAGAGTAGCGCCGATTCCACTGCGAACGGCGCGCATTAGCAGCGCCAGACCATCAATTTCTGTGGCGATCTCAATGCGCAGCGCGTGTTCCTGACAAATTGCTTCCAGCCTGCCGCGCAGACCGTGGCCTGGGCTGGGCATTATCAATGGGATACTTGCCAGCTGGGCTGGCGCAATATTGTCATCGGCAATATCGGCCAGTAAGGCATGAGTCCCAATCAAAAACAGGCGCTCTTCGAGAATCGGTCTGGCGCTCCAGCGCAGGATCTTTTCTTTTTGAAATACCACGGCCAGATCAATCTGGCGGGTATTAATCATCCGTTCCAGGTTGCCAGAGAGGCTTTCCACCACATGCAGGCGGACATCACTATAGCTTTCCCGCATGGCGTTAATAAAAGGCATGCCGAGAACGGAAGCGGTACTGGGGGCCATACCGACGCTGACGTGCCCGGAAAGCCGGGACTCTCGCGCGGCGAGGATTGCATCGTCTGCGTGGCGGAGCGCCAGCTGCGCCTGGGAGTAAAAAGCCAGTCCGGCGCTGGTGGGCGTCACGCCACGCGAGGTGCGCTGCAGCAGGCGAATAGCGAGTTCGTTTTCCAGGCGGGACATTTGCTGGCTGAGTGCCGAAACCCCAATATTGAGATCGAGCGCCGCGCTACCCATGCTGCCGGTTTCTACAATGCGAACAAAATAGCGTAGCTGGCGAAGTTCCATTTCGACTCTCCGGGAAGGGATAATTGATTTTTACATTAAAGCAACACAGGAGTGGAGGGAAGGGGAAAAGAGGGGATAGCGCCCATAAAAAAAGCCAACCAAATGGTTGGCTTTTCAGAAAGCATTACATTATTTACCGTCGTGAGCATGCTCATCTTCGCGGCAATCGCCTTCGGCGCAGTGACCGTAAAGATAGAGGCTATGGTTGGTTAAACGAATACCATGTTTAGCCGCAATCTCACGCTGGCGCGCCTCGATGGAATCATCGCTGAACTCGACCACTTTGCCGCAGTCGAGGCAGATGAGGTGATCGTGATGATGCTGTTGAGTCAGTTCGAAGACGGATTTACCACCTTCAAAATTATGGCGGGTCACGATACCGGCATCATCAAACTGGTTCAGCACGCGATACACGGTCGCCAGACCAATTTCTTCACCCATATCGATCAGACGTTTGTATAAGTCTTCCGCACTGACGTGATGGTTATCCGGTTCCTGAAGAACTTCCAGAATTTTTAAACGAGGAAGCGTTACTTTCAGGCCAGCCTTCTTTAATGCGGTATTGTTGTCAGTCATGCGGAATCTGTCCTGTAGCTAAACGATTCACTTCATTAACAGAAGTGACAGAAATTGCACTTGAGATAATGCGATTCATTATAGAACTGCCATGGCTAAATGAAAACTGCAAGTCTCTGGCATATATTGTTAATCAAAACGTGGTATCGCCGACAAACACACTGTGCAATACCCGATTGGCATCCGGCCATTGTACAGGGTCAGACGAAAAAGTTACAAATTTGTAGCAATTATTTTGATTGGTTTTATCTATTGATGTGGCGCAGATGGAAATCTGCGCCACACAAAATCAGGCATTGATGATTTCGTCGAGGTGCAGCTCCTCAGAGATCTGCTTAACCCATTTTTCTACGCGTTCGGCGGTCAATTCAGGCTGGCGATCTTCATCAATGGCCAGACCCACAAAGTGGTCGTCGTCCGCCAGGCCTTTGGACGCTTCAAAGTGATAACCCGCCGTTGGCCAGTGACCAACGATGGTTGCGCCGCGTGGTTCGATGATGTCGCGAATTGTACCCAACGCATCGCAGAAATATTCTGCGTAATCTTCCTGGTCGCCGCAGCCGAACAATGCAACCAGTTTGCCGTTAAAATCAATGTCTTCGAGGGTAGGGAAGAAATCGTCCCAGTCACACTGCGCTTCACCGTAGTACCAGGTTGGAATGCCGAGCAGCAAAATGTCATACCCTTCGAGGTCTTCTTTGCTGCTTTTTGCAATGTCATGTACATCGGCAATGTCTTTACCAAGCTGTTTTTGAATCATTTTTGCGATGTTTTCGGTGTTACCGGTGTCGCTGCCGAAAAAGATGCCAGTGATTGCCATGAGTAAAATAACCTCTTGAAACTTATTGAAATGGTGGTGGCGCATTGCCCACGGATAAGGGCAATCATAGCAGAACAGTCAGGCATGCGGAAACAGCAAACACGCAGGACTGCACTCTGTGCTACACGATTTATGATTTAGAGCAGAAATTCAGACTAAGCCTGACCGCGCAATGCGCTGAGTTGGTTCATCAGCATCTCTTCGATGAGTTCACTGCGACTCATGTTGCGCGCCTCGGCCAGCTCGTTCAGAGCGTCAACAGCATCAGCGTTCAGTTTCAGTTCGACACGCTTAAGCCCGCGAACTTTATCGCGTTTAAGCTGATTACGTTTGTTAATACGTAACTGTTCATCACGCGAGAGCGGATTAGTTTTGGGTCGTCCCGGGCGACGCTCCTGCGCGAACAGATCTAATGTCGTACGGTCCGTTTGTTCTTTGGCCATGATCTTGGTGACTTCGGGGAAACAATCAGCCAGGCGTCTGCCCGGATGGATAGCCCGCCATAATACATCAGCAGGGGAGACACGCCAACGCCCACGCGCGTAATCACGCGCAGACGCTGAGTTTTTAATCAGTTAGCCTGCTCGCTCAGATAACGACGGATGGCGCGCAGTACCGCCTCCGGTTTTTCCGCATGCACCCAATGGCCCGCGCCTGCAATAACGAGCGCCCGAGCCTGCGGGAATTGCGCCAGCAGTTGTTCGCGATACGCTTCGGTAACATAAGGTGAGTTGCCACCGGGGATAAACAGCGCCGGGTGTTCCCACGCCGGGATGGTCTCCCAGCCGACAATATGAGGATATTGCTCCCACAGCACGGGAACATTAAAGCGCCATTCGCCGTCCACGAAGGATTTGAGCAGAAACTGGATCACGCCTTCCTCTTGTAGATGCTGGCGCATGACGCTCGCCGCCTGCTGACGCGAAGAGGACTGCGCGTCAGTTACTGCGTTAATGGCAGCAAAAATCTCATCGTGACGGCGAACATGATAGTCAACGGGGGCAATGTCGATGGCTACCAACCGTTCGACACGTTCCGGGGCCAACGCGGTTAACGCCATGACGGCTTTGCCGCCCATCGAGTGACCAATAAAGATCGCTTTTTCGATTTGTTGATCGTCCAGCGTATCCAGCAGATCTTGCGCCATGGCCGGATAATTCATCACAGGTGAACGCGGGGAGAGGCCATGATTTCGCATATCAACCTGGATGATATCGTGATCGGCCACCAGATCGCGCGCCAGGATCCCCAGGTTATCCAGACTGCCAAACAGGCCGTGCACCAGGACGATGGGAGAATTATTGTGCAGGTTTTGCGCAGATTGCGCTCGGATATTCAATTTCATGGCAAAGTTCTTTTTTTCACACTCACGGGTTAGGGTATCATGTTGACCATTCTGCCACATGGCTGCAACAACTACGGTTACTCTGAGTTTTGCCAGCCACCAGGCTTGACGCTATCCGCTGTTGGGATTTGCCTTTACACTACGCGTGTTGACCCCAACAACTTGTATTCAGCTAAACACTGCACTGGATTAAGATGAAAACGATTGAAGTTGATGATGAACTCTATAGCTATATTGCCAGCCACACCAAGCATATCGGCGAGAGCGCATCCGACATTTTACGGCGTATGTTGAAGTTTTCCGCCGCATCACAGCCTGTCACTCCGGTAGTAAAAGAAGTCCGCGCTGTGCAAGCTGTCGTGGAAGCGAAGCCGGTTAACCCCGTAAAAGATAAAGTGCGCGCGATGCGTGAACTGCTGCTGTCCGACGAATATGCGGAGCAGAAGAAAGCAGTAAATCGCTTTATGCTGGTGCTGTCTACACTCTATTCACTGGATCAAAACGCGTTCGCCGAAGCAACGGAATCGTTGCATGGTCGTACGCGCGTTTATTTTGCAGCAGATGAACAGACGCTGCTGAAAAATGGTAATCAAACCAAACCGAAACACGTGCCAGGCACGCCGTACTGGGTGATCACCAATACCAATACCGGCCGTAAATGCAGCATGGTTGAGCACATCATGCAGTCAATGCAATTCCCTGCGGAATTGATTGAAAAGGTTTGCGGAACAATTTAATCCTTGCATTAGAAGGACCAGGCAATGGCAATCCACAACCGTGCAGGTCAACCTGCGCAACAGAGTGATTTGATTAACGTCGCCCAACTGACGGCACAGTACTATGTACTGAAACCAACGGCAGGGAACGCTGAGCACGCCGTCAAGTTCGGTACGTCCGGACATCGCGGCAGTGCAGGTCGTCATAGTTTTAACGAGCCGCATATTCTGGCTATCGCTCAGGCGATTGCTGAAGAACGTGCGAAAAACGGGATCAATGGCCCGTGCTACGTGGGCAAGGATACCCACGCGCTGTCTGAACCGGCTTTTATCTCTGTACTGGAAGTGCTGGCAGCGAACGGCGTGGACGTCATCGTGCAGGAAAATAACGGCTTTACGCCAACCCCTGCCGTGTCGAATGCTATCCTGGTCCACAACAAAAAAGGCGGCCCGCTGGCTGACGGCATTGTGATCACGCCATCCCACAACCCGCCGGAAGATGGTGGTATTAAATACAACCCGCCAAACGGTGGTCCGGCAGATACTAACGTCACCAAAGTGGTGGAAGACAGGGCTAACGCTCTGCTGGCTGACGGTCTGCAAGGCGTGAAGCGTATGTCGCTGGACGCTGCGCTGGCATCTGGTCATGTAAAAGAGCAGGACCTGGTTCAGCCGTTTGTTGAAGGACTGGCCGACATCGTCGACATGGCGGCGATCCAGAAAGCGGGCCTGACGCTGGGCGTCGATCCGCTTGGCGGTTCCGGTATCGAATACTGGAAGCGTATTGCCAAGCACTACAACCTGAACCTGACTATCGTTAACGATCACGTTGATCAGACTTTCCGCTTTATGCATCTCGACAAAGATGGCGCAATCCGTATGGACTGCTCCTCCGAGTGCGCGATGGCGGGACTGTTGGCGCTGCGTGACAAGTTCGATCTGGCCTTTGCCAACGATCCGGACTATGACCGTCACGGTATCGTCACCCCGGCGGGTCTGATGAATCCGAACCACTACCTGGCGGTGGCGATCAACTACCTGTTCCAGCATCGTCCGCAGTGGGGCAAAGACGTTGCCGTTGGTAAGACGCTGGTCTCTTCGGCGATGATTGACCGCGTAGTGAATGATTTAGGGCGTAAACTGGTCGAAGTTCCGGTTGGCTTTAAATGGTTCGTTGACGGTCTGTTTGACGGCAGCTTTGGCTTTGGTGGTGAAGAGAGCGCGGGCGCTTCTTTCCTGCGCTTTGACGGTACACCGTGGTCAACCGACAAAGACGGCATCATCATGTGCCTGCTGGCGGCAGAAATTACCGCAGTGACCGGTAAGAATCCGCAAGAGCACTACAACGAACTGGCAGCCCGCTTCGGCGCGCCAAGCTACAACCGCCTGCAGGCAAGCGCGACCTCCGCGCAGAAAGCGGCGCTGTCTAAGCTGTCTCCGGAAATGGTGAGTGCCAGCACGCTGGCGGGCGACCCGATCACGGCACGTCTGACGGCGGCACCGGGTAACGGTGCTTCTATCGGTGGTCTGAAGGTGATGACTGACAACGGCTGGTTTGCTGCGCGTCCGTCAGGTACTGAAGACGCCTATAAAATCTACTGCGAGAGCTTCCTTGGTGAAGAACATCGCAAGCAGATCGAAAAAGAAGCCGTTGAGATTGTCAGCGAAGTGCTGAAAAACGCGTAAGTCTTGTTTGTACTGACGCGTTTTGTAGGCCCGGTAAGCGTTAGCGCTACCGGGCTTTTTTATGCCAGGATTTAACTATGCTTATTTTTCAGTTCAAAACGCGGTGATACCAGGCCATACAGCGTCCAGCCGAGGAAGGTCACGATAGAACCATAAAGCATTGCTTCTTCGCCAGAGGAGTAGAGCGCATAGAAGCTGTACAATGCGCCAACAAACGCCACGAAGTTTGCCGGTTTCGCTTTCGACGACGGAACATTCGCCATTTTTTGAATAATTACCAGCGCGGCCATCGACAGAATATACGGAATGATGTTCGTTACCACCGCCAGGTTGACCAGCACGTTGAACTGACTGTTCAGTGACGGGCTGATAGTCATCAGCGATAAACCACTCTGGATGATCACGATAGCCAGCATCCCCTGTACCGGCGCGTCTACTTTGGTCACGCGAGAGAAGATTTTAGGGAAGTAACCCCCATCAGCCGACGATTTGAATACCTGAGCGATAGTGAACTGCCAGCCCAGCAGTGAACCGCAGCAGGACATCACCATCAGCGCCATGATCACTTTACCGACTTCCGGGGTGAACATTTGTGCGAAGGCTAAACCGAACGGTGCTGTAGAGTTAGCCAGATCCATATTCGGCACAATCCCGGCTATCACGTTGGTGGAGATGATGTAAATCACCGCCGCGCCCAGCGTACCGCCCAATACGGCGATGGGCACGTTGCGTTCCGGATTGTCTACCACTTCAGCGTTGGCGCAGGCCGATTCCAGACCCAGAAAAGCCCACAAGGTCATCGCAATGGAAGAGCCGACAGCCGTGAAGAACGGGACGTGGTGTGGATTCCAGGAGTTAGCGTACAGCGTCGGACTGAACCAGAACCAGCCGATGATACACAGACCGACAACCGGAATAATGACGCCCCAAACGGTGATGCTGCTGATCTGCCCGGTAATGCGCGCCCCGCCAAAGTTAGCCACGGTACAGATCCACAGTACACCAATGGTTGCCAGGCCAATCTGCACCGGTGTCAGTGTGGCGCCAAACAGCTCGGTACCGTAGCCAACGGCGGAGATGGCGATAGCCACGTTGGCGATTAACAGCGAAACGCCATAAGTGTAGTTCGCCATAAAGTTACCGGATTTGCCAAAGGCGTATTCAGCGTAACCCCCCATACCACCGGATTTACGGCTGAACATACCGCATTTTGCGAAGGCCCAGGCCAGCGCCATTGAACCGACAGCAGTCACCAGCCACGAGATGATCGAGATAGTACCGACTTCCGCAAGCTTGGTGGGCAACATGATGATTCCGGATCCCATCATATTAACCATGGTCAGGATGGTGAGCTGGACGACGCCCATTTTGTTGGATTTGGCTTTGCTCATAACATTTCCCCTTTCAACAGAGCGGGTTGCGCGCTTTGTTGCTTAATCACGTAGCACCACACCTGTTTACGACCGTCGTGTTCTTCGATGTAGACACCCTGGAGTTCAGGCGCAAAGCCCGGTAGTAAATTGATTCCTTCTTCCAGTGCGCTGAAGTAACGTAATACTGAACCGCCCCAGATTTCACCCGGAACCACACACAGTACGCCCGGAGGATAAGGCAGCGCGCCTTCTGCCGCGATGCGACCTTCAGCGTCCGGCAGACGCACCAGTTCAACTTCACCACGCAGATATGCATAGTTGGCATCCTGGGGATTCATGCTGACGCGCGGGAAATGTGCCTTACGGAACATCTCTTTCTGTAGCTGCTTCACGTTGTGACGCGCATACAAATCGTGCATCTCCTGGCACAGTTGGCGCAGGGTGTAACCGGCGTAACGGGCTTCGTGCTGCTTGTAGATCGAGGGCAGAACCTCGGCTAGCGGGGCATCGGCTTCCAGCAGTTTTTCGAAACGCACCAGCAGGGCGACAAGCTGCTGCAACTTCGCCATATCTTCTGCGGGAGTCAGCAGGAACAGGATGGAGTTGAGGTCGCATTTTTCGGGCACCACACCATTTTCGCGCAGGAAGTTAGCCAGAATGGTAGCTGGAACACCGAAGGTATCGTATTCGCCGTTACGTGCATTAATACCCGGAGTGGTGAGCAGCAATTTGCATGGATCCACAAAGTACTGGTGTTCGGCATACCCTTCAAAAGCATGCCAGTGTTCACTTGGGACAAAATGGAAGAAACGTAGGTCGCTGGCGATTTCAGCGGTGGGATAAGCCTGCCACGGTTTACCTTCTACTATCTCCGGCACGAACGGGCGGATATGGTGGCAGTTTTCCAGGATCAACTTACGAGTATCAATTCCGTTGACGACGCAGTCCATCCACATGTTGCGCCCGCTGACGCCTTCATGCATTTTGGCGTTGATGTCCAGTGCGGCAAAGAGCGGATAGAACGGGCTGGTGGAGGCGTGCATCATGAACGCGTTATTCATTCGTTTATGAGGCACGTAGCGAGACTGGCCTTTAATATGGCTGTCTTTTTTGTGGATCTGCGAAGTCTGGGAGAAGCCTGCCTGTTGTTTGTGCACTGACTGGGTGACCAGAATGCCGGGGTCATTTTCGTTAAGATCCAGCAACAGCGGAGAGCAATCGGCCATCATCGGAATAAACTGCTCATAGCCAACCCACGCGGAGTCAAACAGGATGTAGTCGCACAGATGACCGATCTTATCCACCACCTGACGGGCGTTATAGATTGTGCCGTCGTAGGTACCTAACTGAATCACGGCCAGACGGAACGGACGCTCATCTTTCGAACGTTGTGGCGCAACTTCACTCACCTGTTCACGTAGATAGCCTTCTTCAAAGCAGTGCGCGTCGATCCCGCCGATAAAGCCGTACGGGTTACGCGCGGTTTCCAGATATACCGGCGTTGCCCCGGCCTGCAATAACGCGCCGTGGTGGTTTGACTTGTGGTTGTTGCGGTCGAATAACACCAGATCGCCTGGGGTGAGCAATGCGTTAAGCACCACTTTGTTCGATGAGGAGGTCCCGTTCAGTACAAAGTAGGTCTTATCCGCGTTGAAAACTTTAGCTGCGTGCTGTTGTGCGATGCAGGGAGCGCCTTCGTGAATCAGCAGATCACCCATTGCGACATCGGCATTACACAAATCGGAGCGGAAAAGTGTTTCGCCGAAATATTCGACAAACTGATTACCCGCAGGATGGCGACGGAAAAACTCGCCCCCCTGATGACCAGGACAATCAAAGGCGCTGTTACCCTGATTGACATAGTCGACAAGCGCACGGAAGAACGGCGGACGTAACTGCGTTTCATAATGGCTGGCGGCGGTTTCTAACTGCCGGCCATAAAAGGCGGTACGGGCTTCATTACATTCGAATACACCTGAGATCCGCGGCAGATGTTCAGATGGAACACGTTCTTCATTTTCGGTGGCGATAAAAACAGGAATCCCATAGCCGGTGGCGTCAATTTCATCGAGTTTTCCACGTTCAATATCATTGATGGATAACACGATAGCAGCAACATCAATAAAATTACTTTCATCGATATTTACACAAGAACGCTGCGTAGAAAAACAATCAGGACAGGAACGGCTTACGGCAATTTTTAATTCTGACATTTTCATCTCTTTATTTTTAGGTAATAGCAGGTCCTCAATTTCTCAAATGAGAAATTGATAACTCCGGAAAAAAAGCAAAGTCATACCGCTGATAAATAAATCAGTAAATTGCTTTTTTGAAGATGCAATAAACCCTAACCGGTCCGGTCACAGGTAATACAGGGTTATGCAGGGAGAGCACTGCGGATACAGGCGTTAGCCTGCGATACAGAGAGTCAGGAAGACCTGTATACTTGAGTGCCCTTAGTCGGAAGACTAACGGGCATTAAAGAAATGAAAGTCGAAACTGTTGCGGTGGGCAAACATCATAATATGCGTTGTTCGCCTTATATGTGGCATTGTACGGCTATTATTTTCCATTTTAGTTACCTTTACTGGATAAGTGGAAGGTGCGGGTATTTTATCCAGGAAATGGCTATGAACTGTGAAGAAGATCAATAAAAAACGATCGTTTATAAAATATTTAGTCGCCATTTATGCATAGTGCGGGACAAGATGCTGTTTTGTTGTTTATATGTTATTTATTTGTATTTTATTATTTTTTTACAATATTCTACTGGCTGCATAATAAGTATTATGCAGTGGAATGAGTAATGAAAAATATATTTATTAATTAATCAGAAAAAATGAATAAGAATTCACGGCATAAACCGATAGCCAATTCCGGTTTCGGTCAGAAAATGACGCGGACGGGCCGGGTCCAGTTCCAGCTTCTGGCGCAGGTGTCCCATATAAATACGTAGATAATGACTGTGTTCGACGGCGTTTGGTCCCCAAACCTGATTTAACAACTGGCGTTGCGTCAGTACCTTCCCGGCATTATTTAGCAGAACCGCTAACAGACGAAACTCAATCGGCGTCAAATGAATTTCCTCGTCACCACGGTGAACGAGGCGCGCGGCAATATCCACTTTGACGTTGGAAAAATGTACCACCGGTTCGGGAGACGCACCGCTGGCGTGGCGACGCAATGCCACGCGCAATCTCGCCTGTAGCTCGCCAATACCAAAGGGTTTACTGAGATAGTCATCGGCACCGGCATCCAGCGCAGCAATTTTATCGCTTTCCTCACTGCGGGCTGAAAGCACAATCACCGGAATCGCGCTCCATTGTCGCAGGTCGCGAATAAAATCAATGCCGTCGCCGTCCGGCAGGCCGAGATCGAGAATGATGAGATCGGGTTTTCGCGTGGCGGCTTCCAACAGACCACGTTGCAGCGTTTCCGCTTCATATACACGCAGGCCATCGGCTTCCAGCGCAGTGCGCAGAAAGCGGCGAATGGCATGTTCATCTTCAACAATCAGTACGTTCGTCACATATCCTCATGAAAATCTTCAAGTTCAGGGGGGATTTCCTGGGGCAGTGTAACACGAAAACAGGCTCCTCCTTGCGCGCGATTGTGGACCGAAATAGTACCGCCGTGCACGTCCACAATAGCCTGACAAATTGCCAGCCCCAGCCCAACGCCGGGCACCGATGACTCTTTATTTCCCCGGGAAAATTTGTCAAAAACGCGCTGTTCCATACCCGACGGAATACCCGGCCCATTATCCCAGACGTCCAGTTGCAGATGTGCGCCATCGACGCTGGCATCAATACCGATTTGCGCCTGTGGCCCCGCGTATTTGACGGCGTTTTCCAGCAGATTAATCAGCACCCGTTCAAAGAGCGGACCATCGACGTGAATCAGTGTTAACGGTTCAGGTAACGACAGATTTATCGGGGCAGAGAGACCGGGCTCCAGCATCTGCAGGGCGCTGCCGACCACCTCTTCCAGCGTTAACCACTCCTTCTTAAGATTAAAGCCGCCAGACTGAATTCGCGCCATATCCAGCAGGTTATTAACCAGTCGGGTAGTATTCAGAACGTGCTGGCGAATCTCACTGGCCTGGCGCGCGTGCGGCGATCCCTCGCTGGCCAGATCCAGTGTTAAGATTTCCGCCTGACCGAACAACACCGTCAACGGCGTGCGCAAATCGTGGGACAGAGCAGCGAGCAGGGCGTTGCGAATGCTTTCGCGCTCGCTGGCAAACCGCGCCTGCTCTTCGCTGGCGGTCAGCGTCAGGCGCTCCAGCGCACTGGCTACCAGTAGAGTGAAGGTTTCCAGCAGGCGTTGCTGTTCGGGGATCATAAGCTGGCGTAAATTTCCCGGTTCGACTACCAGCAGCCCATGCGTTTTATCGGCGCTTTTTAACGGTAAAATCTGATACGGTACGCCTGGTAACGTGTCGGTGCCTGCACCGGCCGGTTGCCCTTTGTCAAAGCTCCATTGGGCAATAGCGTCATCCCACGGCGTCATGCCCTGTTGATGGGTGAGCGGGGCCAGCTTGCCGTTCTCACCGGGCAGTAAAACCTGGCTGCGGGCCTGAAACGTTGAAGCGATAAACTGTTCACTGGTGGCGGCGATATCCGTCTGACTCCGACCGACGGCCAGCGCTTTCGACATCTCATACAAATGACGCGTACGCTGTTCACGATAACGCGCTACCCGCGCCTGATAACGCACCCCGGCGGTCAGATTACCAATAACCAGCCCTACCGTTAGCATTACGGCAAAGGTGAGCAGGTACTGAACGTCTGAAACGGCCAGCGTCCCGCGTGGGGCAATAAAGAAGAGATCGAAGCTGGCGACGTTAATAAAGGTTGCCAGCACTGATGGCCAGCGTCCGTAAAAGAGTGCGATAACCACCACACCCAATAAATAGATCATCACCAGGTTGGCGGCGTCAAAGGCCATTAGCCACTGCATGGCGATTAGCGTAATAATGGCGCACAGCGCAACGGCAACCACACAACCCTGAATTTGTACCCGCCATTTATCCTTAAAGGTGCGACTATCAGCCGTTTGCAGCACAGGGCGTGAAGGGGGCTCATCGAGCGCAACAATCATCAGGTCGAGATCCGGTGCGCGATGAGCGAGTTTGTCGGCAAAGGAATCGCTACGCCACCAGCGACGCGTAGTCGGACGCCCGAGCACAATTTTTCCCAGATTATGCTCACGGGCATAGTGGATGACCGCTTTGTCTTCGGCGGGGTCGGAAAGGGTGGCTGTTTCTGCGCCTAACTCCTGAGCCAGCCGCAGAGCGCTTAAAATTGCGCGGCGTTGTTTTTCGGGCAGTCGGTGCAGCGCTGGCGTTTCGACATACACCGCATGCCAGACGCTGCCGAGACGCGCCGCCAGACGTGCGGCGGCGCGTACCAGTTTTTCGCTGCCGGTATTGTGCCCAATGCACAGTAAAATAGCGTCGCGGGTATGCCAGACTTTCTCCTCTCCCGGACGTCCTCGCCAGGCGCGCATCTGATCGTCTACCCGATCAGCCGTGCGGCGCAGGGCCAGTTCACGTAGCGCGATCAGATTACCTTTGCGAAAGAAATGCTCGATTGCTCTTTCTGCCTGACCGGCGATATAGACCTTGCCTTCGTTCAGGCGCTGGCGCAAATCGTCGGGGGGGAGATCGACCAGCACCACATCGTCGGCGGCATCGAAAAAAGGGTCGGGTACGGTTTCACGAACCTGAATGCCGGTAACGCCGCTGACCACGTCATTGAGACTTTCCAGATGCTGCACGTTAACGGTAGTAAAAACATCAATCCCGGCTTCCAGCAGCTCTTCAATGTCCTGCCAGCGCTTAGGATGCCGTGAGCCTGGCGCATTACTGTGCGCCAGTTCATCCATCAAAATGAGCGCCGGACGGCGGGCCAGCGCCGCGTCGAGATCGAACTCATTGATATGGCGGCCGTGACGCGCCTGTCGCTTTAGCGGCAGGATGCTGAGGCCGTCCAACAGCGCGGCGGTCTCTTTGCGTCCATGGGTTTCCACCACGCCAATCAGCACATCTAACCCTTGCGCCCGCAGTCGCTGGGCCTCTGCCAGCATGGCCCAGGTTTTGCCGACGCCAGCACAGGCACCGAAGAAAATTTTCAGTTTTCCCCGGTGCGGGGCCGTGGTCTGCTCCAGCAGGCGATCGGGGTCGGGGCGTAAGGGTTCGTTATGCATGTCCTTTTTCTCAGTGCTTATCCAGCGCTAAATTAAGTTCCACCAGGTTCACCACCGGCTGACCAATAAAACTGACCAACGGCTTGTGCGTATATTGTGCAACCAACCGCGTAACCTCTTCAACGCTGAGGTTGCGAGCCTGCGCCACGCGGGGAATTTGCCAGGCCACCGCGGCTGGCGTCAGGTTGTTATCCAGCCCGCTGGAAGAAGCCGTTACCAGCTCTACCGGGACGGCAGGACTTGCCTGCGGGTTGGCGGCACGCAGCGCGGCAATCCGGCTTTGCAACTGTTTATCCAGTTCCGGGTTGCTGGCTGCCAGATTACTGCCGCCTGAAGCCATTGGATTATAGGGCATTTCAGCTGTGGCAGACGGACGCCCCTGAAAATAACCGGCAGCGGTAAAATGTTGCCCGATGAGCTCAGAGCCGCGAACAACCTGACCTTCGCTAAGAAGCGAACCGTTAGCCTGGTGGGGAAACCACCACTGCCCCAGCGCGGTCGTCAGCAACGGGTAAGCCCCGCCGGTGATAAGCATCAGGAAAATCAATGTTGATAATGCAGGACGTAATCCACTCATCTGAAACCTCACACCAGACCCAGCAGGGTCAGCAGTAAATCAATCGCTTTGATACCGATAAACGGCACAACCAAACCGCCCAGACCATAGATCCACAAATTGCGGCGCAACATCGCGGATGCGGACAAAGGTTTGTAGCTCACGCCTTTTAGCGCCAGCGGGATCAGAAAGACGATAACCAGCGCGTTAAAGATAACCGCGCTGAGGATCGCCGAGTCTGGCGAATGCAGTCCCATCACGTTCAGCGCATTGAGCTGTGGATACGTGGCGGCGAAGGCGGCCGGGATAATAGCGAAATACTTCGCGACGTCGTTGGCAATACTGAAAGTGGTCAGCGAACCGCGCGTCATCAGCATTTGTTTACCAATGTGCACTACTTCAATCAGTTTGGTGGGGTTGGAGTCGAGATCCACCATGTTACCTGCTTCTTTCGCTGCCTGGGTTCCAGAGTTCATGGCGACCGCAACGTCGGCCTGCGCCAGGGCAGGTGCGTCATTGGTTCCGTCGCCGGTCATTGCCACCAGACGACCTTCCGCTTGATACTGACGAATCAGCGCCAGCTTGGCTTCCGGCGTGGCTTCAGCTAAGAAGTCATCCACTCCGGCCTCAGCGGCGATCGCGGCGGCGGTCAGGCGGTTATCGCCGGTGATCATCACCGTTTTAATCCCCATTTTGCGCAGTTGAGCAAAACGTTCTTTGATCCCGCCTTTCACAATATCTTTCAGCGCAATCACGCCCAGTACGTGGGAGCCTTCGGCAACCACCAGCGGCGTTGCGCCAAGGCGAGCGACGCTTTCGACCTTCTGCTCCACATCGGCGGGAAAGTGGCCGCCGTTGGCTTCAACGTGCCGACGAATGGCATCGACCGACCCTTTGCGGATCATTCGGTTGTCGATGTTGATGCCGCTCATCCGGCTTTGGGCGGTAAACGGCACAAAGGTAGCGTGCAGAGATTGCACGTCGCGAATACGCAGATTAAAGCGCTGTTTTGCCAGGATCACGATGCTGCGGCCTTCCGGCGTTTCATCGGCCAGCGATGAAAGCTGTGCGGCGTCGGCCAGCGTTTTTTCGTCCACGCCGTGGGCGGGCAAAAAATCCGAAGCCTGACGGTTACCCAGCGTAATGGTGCCGGTTTTATCCAGCAGCAGTACGTCTACGTCACCTGCCGCCTCTACTGCACGTCCGCTGGTAGCGATGACATTCGCGCCCAGCATGCGGCTCATCCCGGCGACGCCAATCGCTGAGAGCAGTCCGCCTATCGTTGTAGGGATCAAGCACACAAGCAAGGCAACCAGCACCGTGATGCTGACCGCACTACCACCCCAGGCGGAAAACGGCCATAGCGTGGCGGTCGCCAGCAAAAAGATAATGGTCAAGGCAATCAGCAGGATCGTCAGGGCGATTTCATTGGGCGTTTTACGCCGCTGCGCGCCTTCAACCATGGCGATCATCCGGTCGAGGAACGTTTCACCGGGGTTTACGCTGCATTCGATAACCAGCCAGTCGGAGAGGATGCGGGTCCCGCCGGTGACGGAGGCGAAATCGCCACCGGATTCACGAATCACAGGCGCGGATTCACCGGTAATGGCACTTTCATCTACTGATGCGCCACCTTCAATGACCTCGCCGTCACACGGGATAATATCGCCAGCTTCCACCAGCACGATATCCCCTTTCCGTAAATCATCGGCAGGAACGTGATCCATTGCCGCGCCGTATTTGGGTTCGCGAAGTTTGCGGGCGAAGGCGGTTTTTTTGACTCCCTTTAGGCTATTAGCCTGAGCTTTGCTGCGACCTTCTGCCAGCGCCTCAGCGAAGTTGGCGAACAGAACGGTAATCCACAGCCACAGACTTATCGCGCCGGTAAACCACGGGCTGCCCTGCATATGACCTGTTGCCATCGCCACCGTTAACAGGGTTGTTAACAAACTGCCCAGCCAGACGATAAACATCACCGGGTTACGCCACTGGGTATGTGGGCTTAATTTTTTCACGGCGTCCATCAGCGCCTGTGCGACCAGAGAGGGTTCGAACAGCGCCAGTTGCTTGCGACTCATAGTAATGTGCTCCGCATCACTCAGTGTAATGACAGGTATTCTGCGACCGGGCCAAGCGCCAGGGCAGGAACAAAGGTGAGAGCGCCAACCAGTAACACCGTACCGATTAACAACCCGACAAACAGTGCGCCGTGGGTAGGTAGCGTGCCTGGGCTTGCTGGCTGGATCTTTTTACTGACCAGCGACCCGGCAATAGCCATCACGGGGATGATCACGCCGAAGCGACCGAAGAACATGCACAGGGCCAACAGGCAGTTCCAGAACGGGCTATTGGCGCTTAATCCGGCAAAGGCGCTACCGTTGTTGTTCGAGGCAGACGATACGGCATACAGGACTTCACTAAAGCCGTGAGGACCTGGATTAAGCATGGCGCTGCGCCCGGCATCGCTCATCATGGCGATCGCTGTACCGAGCAGGACCAGCGTAGGGGTGACCAGAATCGCCAGCGCGGTCATTTTCATTTCGCGCACGTCGATTTTCTTACCCAGATACTCCGGCGTACGGCCAATCATTAACCCGGCGATAAATACCGCCAGCAGCACGAACAGCAGCATGCCGTACAGACCTGAACCCACACCGCCGAAGACCACTTCACCAATCTGCATCAGCCACATAGGTACCATGCCGCCCAGTGCGGTAAAGGAGTCATGCATCGCATCGACAGCCCCGCAGGATGCTGCTGTGGTGACGACGGAAAAGAGACTCGTGGCCAGCACACCAAAGCGGCTCTCCTTGCCCTCCATGTTGATATTGCTGTCGGCACCGAATGCCATCAGGTGCGGGTTGCCCTGAACTTCGGCCCACATCACGACGGCAACGCAGACCGCAAAAATCAGTGACATGGCCCACAGTAAGGTCCGCCCCTGACGACGATCGCCCACTACATCACCAAAGGCAAAACACAGCGCGGTGGGAATTAAGAAAATAGCCAGCATCTGTACCAGATTGGTCAGTGCGGTTGGGTTTTCAAACGGATGCGATGAGTTAGCGTTAAAGAATCCCCCTCCGTTAGTGCCGAGCATCTTAATCGCTTCCTGTGAGGCGACTGGCCCCATTGGCAGCAGCTGTTTCACCCCTTCAAGGGTGGTGATGGGCTGATAAGGCAATATGTTTTGCAACGTACCTTGCTGAATGAAGAACAGGGCAATGAGCAACGCAATAGGGACGAGGATCCACAGCGTAATGCGAACCAGATCGACCCAGGCGTTGCCCAGCGTGTTCATACTCTGGCGTGTGAAAGCGCGGGTCAGGGCAAAAATCACCGCAATTCCGGTCGCCGCAGACAGGAAATTCTGCACGGTCAACCCGGCCATCTGGCTGAAATAGCTTAAGGTGGTTTCGCCAGCATAGGATTGCCAGTTGGTATTAGTGACAAAACTCACCGCCGTGTTGAGCGCCAGATCCCACGAAAGCCCTGGCAGTTGCTGGGGATTTAGCGGCAGCAGGTTTTGCGCCATTAGCATCGAAAACAGGACCAGCAGGCCCAGCGCATTGAGAGCGAGGATAGCCAGCAGATACTGCCGCCAGTTCATCTCTTGCTGCGAGATGCCCAGACCGCGCCAGAGTAAATGCTCCGCGCCAACCAGGCCCGGCAGGGGCGTATTGTTGATCAGTCGAGCCAGCCCAAATCCCAACGGTCTGGCGATGACAAATAGCACCAGCAAGAAACTGGCAATGAGTAAAAATCCTTGGGCTGCCATCAGAACGCCTCCGCATTGATCAGGGCATAGACCAGGTAACCTAATAATAAAAAGACCAGCACAATGCCGGTTATCACGCCTGCACTCACAGTGCACCTCCAGTGGCATAAATGTGATAACCAGAGCGTAGGTTTTTGCTTGCAAAGATTTCGCAAAAATCAGCGGGTGGGGTGTAAAAAAAGTATAAAAATGGCAAAAACCATTATTTAACTAATGGTTAGTATTAATTTAACTTTTATGTAACTTAATTACGGTTTTAAGCTAAACGGAGCATCAATAGATAAAAATAAGTGGTCGGATGAGTAGCAAAATTACACACAAGGCGGTATTATTTTCATCAGTTAACCAAGTTTATTTTTCCGGTGCTATTCACCGAACTGATATATGGGAGAGGATTATGGACTTTTATAAAGAATATCCAGCACACATTGTTTTCTTGCGCCGTACCTTTGCCGTAGTGGCGGGCGTGCTGGCGCTACCGGTCATGCTGTTCTGGAAAGACCGCGCTCGTTTTTACAGCTACCTGCACCGCGTCTGGTCTAAAACCAGTGATAAACCGGTGTGGATGGAGCAGGCTGAAAAAGCCACCTGCGATTTCTACTAAGTTATCGTTCTTGCTCAAGAAAACCGCTCACAGTAATGTGGCGGTTTTTTTTATGCGCCGACGTCTACACTTGTCGGTGTAATAGATAACGAGTGGCAATGATTAATTTATATCCGGGAGTATTATGACCACCCATCTGGTCTGGTTTCGACGTGATTTACGTCTGCATGACAACCTCGCGCTGGCGGCGGCTTGTCGGGATCGTACTGCGCAGGTCATCGCGCTATATATCTCTACTCCTGAGCAGTGGAAGGCGCATGAAATGGCCCCACGTCAGGCGGCATTTGTGAGTGCGCAGTTGAATGCGTTGCAGACGGCGCTGGCGGAAAAAGGCATCCCGCTTCTGTTTGATGAAGTTGCAGATTTTGCGACCAGCGTGGAAACCGTCAAAAACGTCTGCGCACAGCATAGCGTCAGCCGATTGTTTTATAACTATCAATACGAAATAAACGAACGTCAGCGTGATGTCGCCGTTGAGAAGGTACTACCCCATGTGGTGTGTGAAGGGTTTGACGACAGCGTGATCTTGCCTCCGGGGGCGGTCATGACCGGCAATCACGAAATGTATAAAGTCTTTACACCGTTTAAAAATGCCTGGCTGAAGCGGATTAAAGAGGGTATTCCAGAATGCGTTAGCGCGCCGAAGGTGAGAGAAAGCGGCGCTCTTGACGCTCCGTTAACATCAATAACGCTGAGCTATCCGCAGCAAGATTTTGATGCGCAGCGGTTTGTGGCAGAAGAAAAACTGGCTATCGCGCAATTACGCCAGTTTTGCCAGCAGGCCGCGAGAGAATATGAGCAACAGCGTGATTTCCCCGCGGTTGACGGTACCAGTCGATTATCCGCGAGCCTGGCGACAGGGGGATTGTCGCCGCGCCAGTGCCTGAATCGACTGCTCGCGGAGCAGCCGCTGGCGCTTGAAGGAGGGGAAGGCAGCGTCTGGCTGAACGAACTTATCTGGCGTGAATTTTATCGTCATCTGATGACTTACCATCCGGCGCTGTGTCGGCATCAACCGTTTATCCGTTGGACCGATCGCGTGCAATGGCAGAATAATCCGGCACATTTGCAAGCCTGGCAAACAGGGAACACGGGATACCCGATTGTGGATGCGGCGATGCGTCAGCTCAACGCCACTGGCTGGATGCATAATCGATTACGCATGATTACGGCCAGTTTTTTAGTGAAAGATCTGCTGATCGACTGGCGTAAAGGCGAGCAATATTTTATGTCGCAACTGATCGATGGCGATCTGGCGGCCAATAACGGCGGCTGGCAGTGGGCGGCCTCAACCGGGACCGACGCTGCACCGTATTTCCGTATCTTTAACCCCACGACTCAGGGCGAAAAATTTGATCGCGACGGCGAGTTTATCCGCCAGTGGCTGCCGGAACTGCGCGATGTGCCGGGTAAAGCCATTCATGATCCGTGGACGTGGGCTGAAAAAGCGCAGGTTACGCTTAACTATCCTCGTCCGATTGTCGATCATAAACAGGCAAGACTGGCGACGCTGGCGGCCTATGAGGCGGCGCGCAAGGGATAAGTATGTGACGGATTTCTGCGTAATGCCTTCCAGCAGAATGAACATGTTGCAGTCGGGAGCTATTAGCGCTGAAACGTGCTCTCAGTACCGTGAATACCCTGCTGTATAAGTTTTCCCTCAGCAGTAAATTTCCGTCATCTTCATTCAGATGACGGAAATTAATGACAACGCCAACGACATCCACACCGCACGATGCGGTGTTTAAAACGTTTTTACATCATCCCGAAACTGCGCGGGATTTTCTCGACATTCACCTGCCAGCTGAACTGCGGACACTTTGCGATTTGAATTCGCTGAAGCTGGAGTCAGAAAGCTTTATTGAAGCGGATTTACGTTCGCGCTACTCCGACGTGCTCTGGTCTTTGCACACTCGCGACGGCGACGGTTATGTCTATGTGGTTTTAGAGCATCAAAGTTCAGCCGAGCCGCATATGGCTTTTCGTCTGTTGCGTTATGCGATGGCGGCGATGCAGCGCCATCTGGACGCAGGGCATAAGGAACTGCCGCTGGTGATACCGATGCTGTTTTATCATGGCTGCCGAAGCCCTTATCCGTACTCGTTGTGCTGGCTGGATGCCTTTGCCGACTCCGTGGTGGCAAGACAACTTTATTCCAGCGCATTTCCGTTGGTGGACATAACGGTGGTACCCGATGATGAGATCATGGCTCACAGGCGAATGGCGCTGCTGGAATTAATGCAAAAACATATCCGTCGGCGGGATTTGATGGGGCTGGTAGAGCAACTGACCACGCTGCTACTTACTGGATGCGCTAATGACACGCAATTACAAGCGATGTTTAATTACATTCTACAATCTGGCGATGAATCTCGCTTTAATGAGTTTATGCAAGAGATGACACAACGGATCCCCCAACACAAGGAGAGGCTGATGACTATTGCAGAGCGGTTACGGTTAGATGGATTACAGGAAGGACTACAACAAGGACTACAACAAGGACTACAACAAGGACTACAACAAGGAAAACAAGAAGCGGCATTACGTATAGCGCAAACCATGTTGGAACAGGGAATAGAACGCGAAATGGTAAAACTGGTGACCGGTGTTTCAGAAGCGGATTTGGCTGTAAACCATGCATAATCTCCAGAAAAACAGGCCCGAATCTTATCCCATCATCGGGCCTGTAAACTCAGGACTCTACCGCCAGCGGACGATTTCTGAACTTCAGCGACTGGTACAGCCAAATCAGCAGTACCAGCACCACACAGGCCAGCGCGCCCCAGGTTATTTCGCTAAAGACATCAATATATGCATTGATGGAATAATTGATAGCGCCCGCTGAGTCAAACGAACCTTGTGAGGTCTGATCGGCGATAACGCCGGCCAGGTAGTTGGCGATGGCTCCGGAAAGCAGCATGTAAATACCCGTTAACACGCCGGTCACTCCTGGGATCTCGATACGTGTAATCTGAGACATAGCCACCGGATCGATAAACAGCTCGGCAAAGCCCATGACCGCCAGCCCCAATACCATCAGCGGCATGGAAGAGTGACCGTAAGTCGCGGACCAGCGGGCGCTCAAGGTCAGAATACAGAATCCGGCGCTCATTAAACCGAGGCCAAGGGCAAATTTACCCCAGATACGGACGGTACGATTACCGCTAACGCTTTCTTTGACCACCCAGGCCAGCACGATACCGCACAGCATAACGGCAAAGGCGTTAACCGACTGGAACATCGCAGTAGGGACGGAATATCCCAGAATATCGCGGTTAACGAAGCGGTCGATATACAGGCTAATCGAACTGCCGCCCTGTTGAGCAAAGGCCCAGAACAACAGACTGAAGAAGGTCAGCGTAACGATAAGCCCCAGTTCTTTACGCTGTTTCTGGGTCTGCGCCTGGCGGTAAATCTTCGCCAGAACCGCCAGACCAATAACAGTAGCAACGATCAGTGCGTAAACGGACCACTCTTTCCAGAACAGAACGGTAATCAGCAGCGGTGCTGCAACCAGCAGAACTAACAACCAGGCCCAGTTTGGCAGCATATATTTTTTCGCACACAGAACGGCCTTGTTGACGCCGGTGGTATGGGCGAAATGGCGATTACCGCATACGAAAATCACCAGCCCCGCCAGCATGCCAATCGCCGCCAGCGCAAAGCCCATTGCCCAGCTGTACTCTTCCTGCACGTAGCCGCAGGCAATAGGCGCGATGATTGAACCAATATTACCGGCAGCGTAGAGCAGAGAGAATCCACCGTCACGGCGAGGGTCTTCAGGCTGATACAACTCGCCTAACAGGCAACTGATGTTGGATTTAAACAGACCGTAGCCACAGACAATAATCGCCAGCGACAAATAAAGGAACGCCGGGGCCATTTCGCTGGCGCCCAATACCAGATGCCCCACTGCCATTAAAAATGCGCCGATCATCACCGCCATTCGATTGCCGAGCACTTTATCGGCCAGGTATCCCCCAAGAATGGGCGTGACGTAGACCAGCGAGCAGTAGGCGCTGAACAGTTCATATGCGTGATTATCGTCGTACTTAAGCTGGTTAGTGAGATACAGGATCAGCAATGCACGCATGCCGTAAAAACTGAAGTATTCCCAAATTTGTAGCGCAACGACGTAATAAATCGCCCGTGGTTGAGATGCTTGTTTATTCATTCTTTTCTCGAAGTAAATGCCTCGCGACAGGCTGAACGTGCTGCGCGAGTGTGTTTCCTTAAAGTTTTAACTTTGATACAGATCTGATTATTTTTGCAATATGCTGTCTGATTGCATAAATATACATGAATTAGATCGCGTGGGGGTAAGCAAATTGCGTTCAAATCGGGTGTGATTGTTTCTTGATGTGTCAGTGAAATGTCTATCGACGAACGCAAGCGGGAACGCTATTTTAACCTAAGCTGTGTTGCTGATTGGGCAGGCAGAATTTATGACTACGAGGACGATGATGAAAAACACCGAACTGGAACAACTGATCAACGACAAACTGAACAGCGCCGCCATTAGCGACTATGCGCCGAATGGTTTGCAGGTTGAGGGCAAAGAGACGGTGCATAAAATCGTGACCGGCGTGACCGCAAGTCAGGCGTTGCTGGATGAGGCGGTACGTCTGCAGGCGGATGCGGTCATCGTTCATCACGGTTATTTCTGGAAAGGCGAATCTCCGGTTATACGCGGTATGAAGCGCCATCGTCTGAAGACGCTGTTGGAAAATGATATCAACCTGTATGGCTGGCACCTGCCGCTGGATGCTCACCCGGAACTGGGTAATAACGCGCAGCTGGCAGCGCTGTTGGGGATCACCGTCATGGGTGAAATCGAGCCGCTGGTGCCATGGGGAGAACTCTCCATGCCGGTTCCGGGGCTGGAGCTGGCATCGTGGATTGAAGCGCGTTTAGGCCGTAAACCGTTATGGTGCGGTGATACCGGGCCGGAAAAAGTTCAGCGCGTCGCCTGGTGTACAGGGGGCGGTCAGAGTTTCATTGATAGCGCAGCCCGGTTTGGTGTCGATGCCTTTATCACCGGTGAAGTCTCAGAGCAAACCATTCACTCAGCCCGCGAGCAGGGGTTGCATTTTTATGCTGCTGGTCACCATGCGACCGAACGCGGCGGCATTCGCGCATTGAGCGAATGGCTGAATGAAAATACCGATCTGGACGTAACCTTTATCGATATTCCTAATCCAGCGTAATAAAGAGGGACGAAAGTGCAGCGAGCGCGTTGTTATCTGTTAGGTGAAAGTGCGGTGGTTCTTGAGCTGGAACCTCCCATTACGCTGGCGACTCAGAAACGCATCTGGCGTCTGGCCCAGCGTCTGGTTGATGCCCCGAATGTGCTGGAAGCTATTCCGGGAATGAACAATATCACGGTTACCCTGCGCGACCCGAAAACGCTGGCGCTGGATGCGATTGAACGCCTGCAGCGCTGGTGGGAAGAGAGTGAGGCGCTGGAGCCGGACTCGCGCTTTATTGAAATTCCCGTGACCTATGGCGGTGAGTTCGGCCCCGATCTGGCAGAGGTCGCCCGGCACAGTGGATTAAGTGACAAGCAGGTCGTCGAACTTCATGCGTCGGTTGATTATGTGGTGTGGTTTATCGGTTTTCAGCCGGGATTTCCCTATCTCGGGAGCTTACCTGAACCGCTCCATACTCCGAGGCGTGCGGAACCGCGTCTGCTTGTTCCGGCAGGTTCTGTGGGTATTGGCGGATCCCAAACGGGGGTCTATCCGCTTTCCACGCCAGGCGGATGGCAATTGATTGGCCGTACCTCCGTTGCGTTATTTGATCCAAAACGGCAGGAGCCGATTCTGTTAAGGGCTGGCGATACCGTGCGTTTTGTCCCGCAGAAGGAGGGGATATGTTAAACATCATTCGCGCTGGCATGTACACCTCAGTACAGGACGGGGGACGCCATAGTTTTCGTCAATCCGGAATCAGTCACTGTGGCGCGCTGGATAAACCGGCGCTGAACGTTGCTAACCTGCTGGTAGGTAATGATGCGAATGCCGCTGCGCTGGAAATCACACTGGGGCAACTGGTGGTGGAATTTGAAACCGATGGCTGGTTTGCCCTGACCGGTGCGGGATGTGAAGCGCACCTGGATCGTACTCCCGTATGGAGCGGATGGCGGCTACCGGTGAAAGCCGGGCAACGTCTGACGCTAAAACGTCCACATCACGGCATGCGCAGCTATCTGGCGGTAGCGGGCGGTTTTGATGTACCCGAAGTAATGGGCTCGCGCAGTACCGATCTCAAAGTCGGAATTGGCGGGCTGGAAGGGCGTCTGCTGCGTGATGGCGATCGGCTGGCAATTGGCGCATCGACCCGGCAATTCAGCGGGCCGCAGGGCGTAAAACAGCTGATGTGGGGCAACCACATTCGTGCGCTCCCCGGGCCTGAATACCAGGAGTTTGACGAAGTATCGCAGGCTTCTTTCTGGCGCTCCCCGTGGCAACTGAGTCCGCAAAGCAACCGTATGGGGTATCGCTTGCAGGGGCAGTCGCTGACGCGCACGACCGATCGCGAGTTATTGTCGCATGGTTTGCTCCCTGGCGTAGTGCAGGTTCCGCATAATGGTCAGCCCATCGTGCTGATGAACGATGCTCAGACGACGGGCGGCTATCCGCGTATCGCCTGTATCATCGAAGCAGATATGTATCATCTGGCGCAGATCCCGCTCGGCCAGCCGATCCATTTTGTGCAGTGTTCGCTGGAGGAAGCGCTTAAGGCGCGCCACGATCGGCAGCGTTATCTGGAACAGTTAACATGGCGACTTAACAATGAAAATTGATCTCAACGCAGACCTCGGTGAGGGATGCCCTAACGATGCAGCGCTGCTGCAACTGGTGTCATCAGCCAACATCGCCTGTGGGTTTCACGCCGGTGATGCGCAGACGATGCTTTTAAGCGTGCGCGAAGCGCTAAAAAATGGCGTAGCGATAGGCGCGCATCCGAGTTTTCCGGATCGGGAAAATTTTGGCCGTAGCGCCATGACCCTGCCTGTGGAAACGGTGTATGCGCAGACGCTGTATCAAATTGGTGCGCTGGCTGCCATCACGCGTGCGCAGGGCGGCGTAATGCGTCATGTTAAACCGCACGGTATGCTTTATAACCAGGCGGCGAAAGATCCTCAGTTGGCGGATGCTATTGCTAAAGCGGTGTATGCCTGCGATTCGTCGCTGGTTCTGGTAGGGCTGGCGGGAAGCGAACTGATTCGTGCCGGAGAACGCTATGGTCTGGTAACACGTCAGGAGGTTTTTGCCGATCGGGGTTATCAGGCGGATGGCAGTCTGGTGCCGCGCAGCCAGCCGGGCGCATTGATTGAGGATGAAGAGCAGGCGCTGGCGCAAACGCTAGAAATGGTGCAATCCGGGAGAGTAAAAAGCCAGAGTGGAACGTGGGCGAGCGTGACAGCCCAGACGGTATGCATTCACGGGGATGGTGAGCACGCACTCGCTTTTGCCCGTCGCTTGCGAGCCGCATTCAAAGCATGCAATATTCAAATTAGCGCATAAATTTATTCATATAAAACAATAATATATTACACAACAACATATACAGGACTGAATTATGGGAGAGGTAATTTCTCTCTGGCCATTGACGGGGATCGCCGTCATCGTGGTCGGATTTCTTTTACGTTTTAACCCGGTCTTGGTGGTCATTATTGCCGGGATCGTCACGGGGCTGGCGGCGCATATGCCGATCGCCACTATCCTTGAGAAGCTGGGTGAAGGTTTTCTTAACACCCGCAACCTGCCATTTATCCTGCTGATCCCGCTGGCGGTGATTGGCCTGCTGGAACGCCACGGACTCAAAGAGCGTGCTCAGGCGTGGATTGCAAAAATCCGCAGCGCCACCAGTGGCCGTCTGCTTATTGTCTATCTGTTCATTCGCGAAGCGACCGCTGCGTTAGGGTTGACCAGTCTGGGGGGACATCCGCAGATGGTGCGCCCGCTGCTGGCGCCGATGGCGGAAGGGGCCGCAGAGAAAAATCACGGCGAGATACCTGGGGCGGTACGCTATCGTCTGCGCGCCATGTCAGCTGCGACCGATAACGTCGGACTGTTCTTCGGTGAAGATATCTTTGTTGCCTTCGGCGCCATCATTTTTATGCACAACTTTATGCTGGAGTCTGGTGGGATCCAGACCGAACCGCTGCATATTGCCTTGTGGGGGATCCCAACGGCAATTTGTGCATTCCTGATCCACGGTACGCGTCTGTGGCGTCTGGATAGCTATTTGCAACGTGAGGTGGCGAAAGCGAATGCCGCAGCGAAAGGGGAAGCGAAATGAATTTTCAACAAAGCTATCTCTACTGGCTGGCGGGAGCGGTATTACTGATTGTGGCGCTGATGTCCTGGCAGGACAAAGCGAACCCGCGTCGCTTTACCACCGGCCTGTTTTGGGGCATATACGGCGTACTGTTTCTGCTTGGCGACTGGACATACTCGCTGTTTGGCGACAAACGCACGGTGCATATTGCCGTTGGCGTTGCGGTGGTCGTGCTGGCCCTGATCGCCGGTTTTGGCGGCGTGAAGCTGGGAAGCTACCATCAACGAACGCAGCAACAGCGCGAAGAAAGCGCCAGTCGTCTGGGTAATCGCCTGTTTTTCCCGGCGCTGGCAATTCCGGTGGTAACGGTTATTGGCGTGCTGATGTTCAACCATATTCCGGGCTTACAGGATGCGCTGTTTGGGCCGGGTAATCACGCCACGCTGGTGACGCTCTTTTCCATGACCGCAGGCTCGTTGATTGGTCTGGCGATGGCGATAAAAATGACCCATGAGCGGGTTCATCAACCGATTCAGGAGGCGCGCCGTCTGCTGGACTCCATCGGCTGGGCGTTTATCCTGCCGCAGATTTTGGCCACGCTCGGGCTGTTGTTTACGGCAGCGGGCGTAGGCAGCGGTATTTCCTGGCTAACGCAAGAATACCTGGCGGTGGATAGCCGCTTTATCGCAGTGGCGGTGTACACCCTCGGCATGGCATTGCTGACGATGGTCATGGGCAATGCGTTTGCCGCTTTCCCGATCGTGACCGCTGGAATTGGTATTCCGATCCTCGTGCTGCAGCACGGCGGCAATCCGGCAGTAATGGCGGCAATTGGTATGTTCTCTGGCTATTGCGGGACGTTAATGACGCCGATGGCGGCAAACTTTAACATTGTTCCTGCAGCGCTGCTGGAGCTGCCGGATAAAAACGCGGTGATTAAAGCGCAGGTGCCAACCGGCATACTGCTGTTGCTGGTCAACGTGTTCCTGATGTATTTCCTGATGTTCTTGTAAGGTGACAGGATGAAAACAGTACTCATCACGGGATTTGAACCCTTTGGCGGCGAGTCAGTTAACCCTTCCTGGGAAGTGGTCTCGGGCCTCGACAATGCTATCATCGGCGGATGCCGCGTCGTTGCCCGCCAACTGCCGTGCGTCTTTGGCGAGTCTCTTGCCGTACTCAATGGTGCGATTGACGCGCTGTCGCCATCACTGGTGCTGGCGGTGGGGCAGGCGGGTGGGCGCACGGATATCACCGTGGAGCGCGTGGCGATCAACGTTGACGATGCGCGTATTGCGGATAATCAGGGTCAACAGCCGGTAGATGTGCCGATTGTGGCCGATGGTCCGGCGGCGTGGTTTAGTTCGTTGCCGATCAAAGCGATGGTTGTTGCCATGCGCAACGCGGGAATTCCGGCTTCGGTTTCCCAAACTGCGGGCACTTTCGTTTGTAACCACGTGATGTATGGCCTACTGCATAAACTACGTGACGTTCCGGCGGTGAAGGGAGGATTTATTCATATCCCTTATTTGCCGCAACAGGCTGCACAGCACCCCGGGGCGCCAAGTATGGCAGCGGACACGGTGCGCCGGGCGCTGGAAGTTGCGATTGCCACCGCGTTGCAGGTGGAGAGTGATATCGCAGTGACGGGCGGTGCAACACATTAAGAAAGGACAGTATTATGCCTGAAGGCCCGGAGATCCGCCGCGCGGCGGATAACCTGGAGGCGGCAGTTAAAGGCAAACCCCTGACCGATGTCTGGTTTGCCTTTGAGCAGCTAAAACCGTATCAATCTCAACTGATTGGGCAGAGTGTTACCCAGCTTGAAACGCGGGGTAAAGCATTGCTGACCCATTTTTCTAATGGATTGACGCTGTACAGCCACAATCAGCTCTATGGCGTGTGGCGAGTGGTGGATACCGGAAAAATACCGCAGACTTCGCGGGTACTGCGTGTCAGGTTGCAAACACACGACAAAACTATTCTGCTCTATAGCGCCTCTGATATCGACATGCTGACGCCGGAACAGCTCGCTACCCACCCGTTCCTGCAACGGGTTGGGCCGGACGTCCTGGATTTACGTTTAACGCCCGATGACGTGAAAGCGCGTCTGTTATCCCCGCGTTTTCGCAATCGCCAGTTTTCTGGCCTGCTGTTGGACCAGGCGTTTCTGGCGGGATTAGGTAACTACCTGCGGGTAGAGATTCTCTGGCAGGTAGGGCTGACCGGGCAGCATAAAGCGTCGATGCTCGGAGATGAGCAGTTGGATGCGCTGGCGCATGCGCTGCTTGATATTCCTCGTTTGTCCTATAACACCCGCGGGCTGGTGGATGAGAATAAACATCACGGCGCGCTGTTTCGCTTTAAGGTCTTTCACCGGGATGGTGAAGCCTGTGAGCGCTGTGGCGGAATCATCGAAAAAACGACACTCTCTTCACGACCCTTTTACTGGTGTCCAGGATGTCAGCACTAAGCGGGATGCTTTGGCGCGTGTACTGAAATAAACCGCGCCACCGCCGGGCCAGTCAATAAAATACTGAATAGCCGCAGGGTTTGCATCGCCATGATCAGCGCCATATCGGCGTGACTCCCCGCGGCAATCACCGCAACAGAATCCACGCCGCCTGGACTGGTCGCCAGATAGGCGGTAAGAAAATCTATCTGCATGTAATGCGCCAGTCCCCAGGCCATAGCGGCGCAGATCGCCATCAGGGAAAAAATGGACAAGAGGATTTGCGGTAAGGGGCGCAACGCCATTAAAAAGATCTGCTTGTCAAAGCCCAGGCCGATTTGCCAGCCGATGGCCATATAGGCAATCGCCAGCAACCATTCCGGCAGTTCGATCACCATCACGCCACCAGCATTCAGCAATGCGCCTGCCAGCATCGGTAGCAACATGACGCCAGAGGGGATACGCAATACACGCCCGGCCGTACCGGCAACGGCGGCCAGCGCCAGGGTACTGAACAGATTGCTGCTCAGCGGCGGAAACCAGAGAATTTGCTCACTGACCGTTTGGGCCTGGTCGCCCATCATCACTCGGGTGACCAGTGCTGCCGCGCCAACCACCAACAGTACGCGCAGATACTGCATAAACGCCACCAGCCGGATGTCGGCACCATATTCCTGCGCCATCGCCACCATTGCCGCCGCACCGCCAGGTGACGAGCCCCATGCACCGGTGTTTCCCGGTAGGTTACTGTAGCGAACCAGCAGCCAGCCGATTACCGCGCTGCTGATAAGGGTCGCCAGCAGGATGATAATCACCATCGGCCAGTGGGCCGTAAGGGTCGTTAAGATTGAGCCCGTCAGGTTTTGGGCAATCATGCAGCCGAGAATCGCCTGCGCGCCAAGAAATGTGCAGCGGGGAGGGTGCAGTGAGATGCCGCGCATACTGAATATGATGCCGACGATCATCGAACCGAGTAGCAGCGGTCCTGGAAGGTGTATAAACAAAAAGAACAGGGAAAGAAGGAGCGATAGCAGAAACAACAGGCTCCACTGCAAAACAGGCATCCCATGCTCCTGAGTGAAATGACGGAAATCTCAGTAAATCATAGAGAAAGCATGATGAGAATAAAATAATATGCATCAAAAAAACAGGTCGGATTCTGGCTTCAATGCCTTGTCCGACCCGGGAGAATTAATGGCTGTAAGCCGGACAGGCGCTGGCGCCATCCGGCAGACAATTAACGCTTAATATCAGACTTAAAATCGCGCTTATCGTAGCCGGTGTACAGCTGACGCGGACGAGCGATTTTCATGCCGTCGGTGTGCATTTCGTTCCAGTGTGCAATCCAGCCCACGGTACGCGCCATGGCGAAGATAACGGTGAACATGGAGGACGGAATACCCATCGCCTTCAGGATGATGCCGGAGTAGAAATCTACGTTCGGGTAGAGTTTCTTCTCGATGAAGTACGGGTCGTTGAGCGCAATGTGTTCAAGTTCCATCGCCACTTCCAGCAGATCATCTTTGGTGCCCAGTTCTTTCAGTACTTCATGGCAGGTTTCACGCATGACGGTGGCGCGCGGGTCATAGTTTTTATAAACACGGTGACCAAAGCCCATCAGGCGGAAGGAATCATTCTTGTCTTTCGCGCGGCGAACAAATTCCGGAATGTGTTTAACAGAGCTGATTTCTTCCAGCATTTTCAGCGCAGCTTCGTTTGCGCCGCCGTGTGCCGGTCCCCACAGGGAAGCAATACCGGCCGCGATGCAGGCAAACGGGTTAGCGCCAGAAGAACCGGCGGTACGAACGGTAGAGGTTGAGGCGTTCTGTTCGTGGTCAGCGTGCAGGATCAAGATACGGTCCATTGCGCGTTCCAGAATCGGATTCACTTCGTATTTTTCGCACGGCGTGGAGAACATCATGTTCAGGAAGTTACCGGCGTAGGAGAGGTCATTACGCGGGTACACGAACGGCTGTCCGATGGAATATTTGTAGCACATCGCTGCCATGGTCGGCATCTTGGACAGCAGACGGAAGGCGGCGATTTCACGGTGACGCGGATTATTCACATCCAGCGAGTCGTGGTAGAAAGCAGCCAGCGCCCCGGTAACACCACACATAACGGCCATCGGGTGAGAGTCGCGGCGGAAACCGTGGAACAGGCGGGTGATCTGTTCGTGGATCATGGTATGGCGAGTGACTGTGGTTTTGAACTCGTCGTACTCCTCCTGCGTCGGTTTTTCGCCGTACAGCAGGATATAACACACTTCCAGATAGTTCGACTCGGTCGCCAACTGATCAATCGGGAAGCCGCGATGCAGCAAAATACCTTCGTCACCGTCGATGAAAGTAATTTTGGATTCGCAGGATGCGGTAGAGGTGAAACCTGGGTCAAAAGTAAACATCCCTTTTGAGCCAAGACTACGAATATCAATAACATCTTGACCGAGCGTACCTTTCAGCACATCCAGTTCAATAGCAGAGTCACCATTTAGAGTGATTTTTGCTTTAGTATCAGCCATTTACGGTCTCCTTAGCGCCTTATTGCTTAAGACTGCTGGAACTCACATTTGCCTTCGTACATCAATGAACCGTTACCAGTTTGTTATTTGGCTCGCCGCTCTGCGAAAGAGGGGATAACCTGGGTACAGAGCTATGGGCGCTTGCAGGTAAAACGGTCTTTTCATGGCGAATAAACTGCAAATCAAGAACTTAGCAATCCGAATTATTAAACCTGTCTATCACTAATAACTGTCCTGACTGTATTGGTCAATACTTCCACACTGTTACATAACTAAATGTCCGGTGAAAGAGTGACCCCATAACTTTTACGCATTATATGCTTTTTCTGGTGTCGTTTGTAACAACTTTGTTTAATGATTGTCAAATTAGATGGTTAAAAATTAAAATAATGTTGTTATCGTGACCTATGTCACTGTTCGGGATAAAACCCGACAAACTATATGTAGGTTAATTGTAATGATTTTGTGAACGTCCTATACTGCCGCCAGGTCTCCGGAATACCCTGCAATCCCGAGCCAACCAGCGTTGTAACGTGTCGTTTTAGCATCTGGAAGCAGTGTTTTATATGACGCGTAGTTATAGTAAGGACGCTGTCTGACCCGCACGCAGACCGGAGGAAGGAAATCCCGTCGTCTTTCAGGCTACAGGTGTCTTCATCTTCTGTACCCGAAGTCCAAAGGGAATAATAAGAACAGCATGTGGGCGTTATTCATGATAAGAAATGTGAAAAAACAAAGACCTGTCAATCTGGATCTACAAACGATCCGGTTCCCAATCACGGCGATAGCGTCCATTCTCCATCGCGTATCCGGAGTGATCACCTTCGTGGCGGTCGGGATTCTGTTGTGGTTATTGGGTACCAGCCTTTCCTCCCCTGAAGGTTTCCTCGCGGCGTCATCCATTATGAATAACTTCTTTGTGGAGTTAATTCTGTGGGGGATCCTGATTGCGCTGGCATATCACGCCGTAATGGGCATTCGCCATCTGTTGATGGATTTTGGCTATATCGAAGAAACCCTCGAAGCAGGGACACGTTCCGCCAAAATTTGTTTCGTTATCATTGTCGTGCTTTCACTTCTCGCAGGAGTCCTCGTATGGTAAGCAACGCCTCCGCATTAGGACGCAACGGCGTACATGACTTCATTCTGGTCCGTGCTACCGCTATCGTTCTGACGTTATACATCATCTATATGGTCGGCTTCTTCGCCACCAGCGGCGAACTGACGTTTGAAGTCTGGACCGGTTTCTTCTCATCGGCATTCACCAAAGTCTTCACCCTGCTGGCTCTTTTCTCCATCTTGATTCATGCCTGGATCGGCATGTGGCAGGTGTTGACCGACTACGTTAAACCGCTGGCCGTGCGCCTGATTCTGCAACTGGCTATCGTCGTTGCGCTGGTGGTTTACGTCATTTATGGATTTGTTGTGGTGTGGGGTGTGTAATGAAACTGCCAGTCAGAGAATTTGATGCTGTTGTGATTGGTGCCGGCGGCGCAGGTATGCGCGCGGCGCTGCAAATTTCCCAGAGCGGTCAGACCTGTGCGCTGCTCTCCAAAGTGTTCCCAACCCGTTCCCATACCGTATCTGCGCAAGGTGGCATCACCGTTGCGCTCGGTAATACCCATGAAGATAACTGGGAATGGCACATGTACGACACCGTCAAAGGGTCGGACTACATTGGTGACCAGGACGCTATTGAATATATGTGTAAAACCGGTCCGGAAGCGATTCTGGAGCTGGACCACATGGGGCTGCCGTTCTCTCGCCTCGATAATGGCACAATTTATCAACGTCCGTTTGGCGGCCAGTCGAAGAATTTCGGCGGCGAGCAGGCGGCACGTACAGCGGCAGCGGCAGACCGTACCGGCCATGCGCTGTTGCACACGCTGTATCAGCAGAACCTGAAAAACCATACCACTATCTTCTCCGAGTGGTACGCGCTGGATCTGGTCAAAAATGCCGATGGCGCGATTGTTGGTTGTACCGCGCTGTGTATCGAAACCGGTGAAGTAGTTTACTTCAAAGCTCGCGCAACCGTGCTGGCGACCGGCGGTGCTGGCCGTATTTATCAGTCCACCACCAACGCCCATATCAACACCGGTGACGGCGTCGGTATGGCTATCCGCGCTGGCGTGCCGGTGCAGGATATGGAGATGTGGCAGTTCCACCCAACCGGTATCGCTGGTGCGGGTGTTCTGGTAACAGAAGGCTGTCGTGGTGAAGGTGGCTACCTGCTGAACAAACACGGTGAGCGCTTCATGGAGCGTTATGCCCCGAATGCGAAAGACCTGGCGGGTCGTGACGTGGTGGCGCGTTCCATCATGATCGAAATCCGCGAAGGTCGCGGCTGCGACGGTCCGTGGGGGCCGCACGCCAAACTGAAACTCGACCACCTGGGTAAAGAAGTGCTGGAGTCCCGTCTGCCGGGTATTCTCGAACTGTCCCGTACCTTTGCTCACGTTGACCCGGTGAAAGAGCCGATCCCGGTTATTCCAACCTGCCACTATATGATGGGCGGTATTCCGACCAAAGTCACCGGCCAGGCGCTGACCGTGAATGAGCAGGGCGAAGATGTGGTGATCCCAGGGCTGTTTGCCGTCGGTGAAATCGCCTGCGTATCGGTTCACGGTGCTAACCGTTTGGGTGGCAACTCACTGCTTGACCTGGTGGTATTTGGTCGTGCCGTGGGCCTGCATCTGCAGGAATCTATCGCAGAGCAGGGTGACCTGCTGGATGCAACCGAAGATGAAATCGACGCTTCTCTGGCGCGTCTGAATCGCTGGAACGGTAACCGTAACGGTGAAGACCCGGTGGCAATTCGTAAAGCGCTGCAGGAATGTATGCAGCATAACTTCTCGGTATTCCGCGAAGGCGATGCGATGGCGAAGGGTCTGGAAGAACTGAAAGCGATTCGCGAACGCCTGAAAAATGCTCGTCTGGACGATACCTCCAGCGAGTTCAACACCCAGCGCGTTGAGTGTCTGGAGCTGGATAACCTGATGGAGACCGCGTACGCCACTGCAGTATCTGCAAACTTCCGTACCGAAAGCCGTGGCGCGCATAGCCGCTTCGACTTCCCGGAACGTGATGACGAAAACTGGCTGTGTCATTCCCTGTACCTGCCAGAGTCGGAATCCATGACGCGACGTCAAGTCAATATGGAACCGAAGCTGCGCCCGGCATTCCCGCCGAAGATTCGTACTTATTAATGCGGAGACAGGACAATGAAACTCGAGTTTTCAGTTTATCGCTATAACCCGGATGTTGACGACGCTCCGCGCATGCAGGATTACACCCTGGAGGCGGAAGAAGGGCGCGACATGATGCTGCTGGATGCGTTGATGCAGCTGAAAGAAAAAGATCCGTCGCTGTCGTTTCGTCGCTCATGCCGTGAAGGGGTCTGCGGCTCCGACGGTCTGAACATGAACGGCAAAAATGGACTGGCCTGTATCACACCTATTTCTGCGCTGAATCAGCCGGGCAAGAAAATTGTCATTCGCCCGCTGCCAGGTTTACCGGTTGTGCGCGATTTGGTGGTAGACATGGGACAATTCTACGCACAGTATGAGAAGATTAAGCCTTACTTGTTGAATAATGGGAAAAATCCTCCGGCTCGTGAGCATTTACAAATGCCAGAGCAGCGTGAGAAGCTCGATGGGCTGTATGAATGTATTTTGTGTGCATGCTGCTCAACGTCCTGCCCATCATTCTGGTGGAACCCGGACAAGTTTATTGGCCCGGCAGGCCTGTTAGCCGCGTATCGCTTCTTAATTGATAGCCGCGATACCGAGACCGACAGCCGTCTGGAAGGTTTAAGTGACGCTTTCAGCGTATTCCGCTGTCATAGCATCATGAACTGCGTCAGCGTATGTCCTAAAGGGCTGAACCCGACGCGCGCCATCGGTCATATTAAGTCGATGCTGCTCAAACGTAGTGCATAAGTAGTTAGTAGTTGCCGGGGAAGAGATTCCCCGGCCGTGCAGGGAAACCTCTAAAAACTGCCACATTGATAGCAATAATCGCAGCCTGAACGACGACGATTATTAGACAGTTTTTAAAGGTTCCTTAGCGGACGCAGATGACACGACAGTCCGCAACAAGTGAACCCCGGCACGCACATCGGTGTGCGTGGTAGTATCCACGGCGAAATAAGCATACAAATGCTTAAGGGATCACGATGCAGAACAGCGCTTTGAAAGCCTGGTTGGACTCTTCTTACCTCTCTGGTTCTAACCAGAGCTGGATAGAACAGCTCTATGAAGACTTCTTAACCGACCCTGACTCGGTAGATGCTAACTGGCGTTCGACGTTCCAGCAGTTACCTGGTACCGGAGTCAAACCGGATCAACTCCACTCAAAAACACGTGATTATTTCCGTCGACAGGCGTTGATTACCCCACGTTACTCTTCTTCTATTTCCGACCCTGATGCCAATGTGAAGCAGGTTAAAGTCCTGCAGCTCATTAACGCCTATCGTTTCCGCGGTCATCAGCATGCGAATCTCGATCCGCTGGGACTGTGGCAGCAAGAAAATGTGGCCGATCTGGATCCCTCCTTCCACGATCTGACCGATGCGGATTTCCAGGAAAGCTTTAACGTGGGTTCTTTTGCCGGTGGCAAAGACACGATGAAGCTGAGCGACCTGGTTGTCGCGCTGAAACAAACCTACTGCGGCCCGATTGGCGCCGAGTATATGCACATCACCAGCACCGAAGAAAAACGCTGGCTTCAGCAGCGTATCGAGTCTGGTCGTACTGCGTTCAGTAGTGAAGAGAAGAAACGCTTCCTCAGCGAACTGACCGCAGCGGAAGGTCTGGAACGCTACCTGGGCGCGAAGTTCCCGGGCGCGAAACGCTTCTCACTGGAAGGCGGTGATGCGTTAATCCCAATGCTCAAAGAGATGATCCGCCACGCCGGTAACAGCGGTACCCGTGAAGTGGTACTGGGTATGGCGCACCGTGGTCGTCTGAACGTCCTGGTTAACGTGCTGGGTAAAAAGCCGCAGGATCTATTCGACGAATTTGCGGGCAAACATAAAGAACACCTCGGCACCGGTGACGTGAAGTACCACATGGGCTTCTCATCGGATATCGAAACCGAAGGCGGTCTGGTGCATCTGGCGCTGGCGTTTAACCCGTCGCACCTGGAAATCGTTAGCCCGGTGGTTATCGGTTCCGTACGTGCACGCTTGGATCGTCTGGACGAGCCGAGCAGCAATAAAGTGCTGCCAATCACTATTCATGGTGATGCGGCAGTAACCGGGCAAGGCGTGGTTCAGGAAACCCTGAATATGTCGAAAGCGCGTGGTTACGAAGTGGGCGGTACCGTTCGCATCGTTATCAACAACCAGGTGGGCTTCACCACCTCTAACCCGCTAGATGCACGTTCTACACCGTACTGCACCGACATCGGTAAGATGGTTCAGGCGCCGATTTTCCACGTGAACGCGGATGACCCGGAAGCGGTCGCTTTCGTAACGCGTCTGGCACTGGATTTCCGTAATACCTTTAAACGCGATGTCTTTATCGATCTGGTGTGCTACCGCCGTCACGGCCACAACGAAGCCGACGAGCCAAGCGCAACCCAGCCGCTGATGTATCAGAAAATCAAAAAGCATCCGACCCCGCGCAAAATCTACGCTGACAAGCTGGAAGCGGACAACGTCGCTACGCTGGAAGATGCGACCGAAATGGTCAATCTGTATCGTGACGCGCTGGACGCAGGCGAATGCGTGGTGAAAGAGTGGCGTCCAATGAATATGCACTCCTTCACCTGGTCGCCGTACCTCAACCACGAATGGGATGAAAACTACCCGAACAAAGTTGAGATGAAGCGTCTGCAGGAGCTGGCAAAACGCATCAGCACCGTGCCTGAAGCGGTGGAAATGCAGTCGCGTGTTGCCAAAATTTACGGCGACCGTCAGGCCATGGCCGCAGGCGAGAAGCTGTTCGACTGGGGTGGCGCAGAGAATCTGGCTTACGCCACGCTGGTTGATGAAGGCATTCCGGTACGTCTGTCGGGTGAAGACTCTGGCCGCGGAACCTTCTTCCACCGCCATGCGGTGATTCATAACCAGGCGAATGGTTCAACGTACACTCCGCTGCAGCATGTGCATAACGGGCAGGGCACGTTCCGCGTATGGGACTCCGTGCTGTCTGAAGAAGCGGTGCTGGCATTCGAGTACGGTTATGCCACGGCAGAACCGCGCACCCTGACTATCTGGGAAGCGCAGTTCGGTGACTTCGCCAACGGTGCGCAGGTGGTTATCGACCAGTTCATCTCTTCCGGCGAGCAGAAATGGGGCCGTATGTGCGGTCTGGTTATGCTGCTGCCACACGGCTATGAAGGTCAGGGTCCGGAGCACTCCTCCGCGCGTCTGGAACGTTATCTGCAACTTTGCGCTGAGCAAAACATGCAGGTTTGCGTCCCGTCTACCCCGGCACAGGTTTACCACATGCTGCGTCGTCAGGCGCTGCGCGGAATGCGTCGTCCGCTGGTAGTGATGTCACCGAAGTCGCTGCTGCGTCATCCGCTGGCGGTGTCCACGCTGGACGAACTGGCAAATGGCACTTTCCTGCCAGCCATTGGCGAAGTAGATGAACTTGATCCTAAAGGCGTGAAGCGTGTCGTGATGTGTTCTGGTAAGGTTTATTACGACCTGCTGGAGCAACGCCGCAAGAACGACCAAAAAGATGTCGCCATTGTGCGTATCGAACAGCTCTATCCGTTCCCGCATAAAGCGGTGCAGGAAGCGCTGAAACCGTTTGCTCATGTACATGATTTTGTCTGGTGCCAGGAAGAGCCGCTCAACCAGGGCGCATGGTACTGCAGCCAGCATCATTTCCGTGAAGTAATTCCATTTGGGTCAGCTCTGCGTTATGCAGGTCGCCCGGCCTCTGCCTCTCCGGCAGTAGGATATATGTCCGTTCACCAGAAGCAGCAACAAGATCTGGTTAATGACGCGCTGAACGTCGATTAAATAAAGGATAAATAATGAGTAGCGTAGATATTCTTGTTCCCGACCTGCCTGAATCCGTAGCGGATGCAACGGTTGCAACCTGGCACAAAAAACCGGGCGATGCAGTACGTCGTGATGAAGTACTGGTAGAAATCGAAACTGACAAAGTGGTACTGGAAGTACCGGCATCAGCGGACGGTATTCTGGATGCGGTTCTGGAAGATGAAGGGACAACCGTCACTTCTCGCCAGATCCTCGGTCGCCTGCGTGAAGGCAACAGCTCTGGCAAAGAGACCAGCGCCAAGTCTGAAGAGAAAGATTCTACTCCGGCACAACGCCAGCAGGCGTCTCTTGCTGAACAGAACAACGATGCCCTGAGCCCGGCGATCCGTCGCCTGCTGGGTGAGCATAACCTCGAAGCCAGCGCCATCAATGGCACCGGCGTCGGTGGTCGTATCACGCGTGAAGATGTTGAAAAGCATCTGGCCAAAGCACCGGCTGCGAAAGCAGAAGCCAAAGCGCCGGCCGCCGCGCCTGCACCACAGGTTCAACTGGGCGCTCGTGGCGAAAAACGTGTTCCGATGACCCGTCTACGCAAACGCGTAGCTGAGCGTCTGCTGGAAGCGAAAAACTCCACCGCCATGCTGACCACGTTCAACGAAGTCAACATGAAGCCAATCATGGATCTGCGTAAGCAGTACGGTGACGCGTTCGAGAAACGTCACGGTATCCGTCTGGGCTTTATGTCTTTCTACGTGAAAGCGGTTGTTGAAGCGCTGAAACGCTATCCGGAAGTGAACGCGTCCATCGACGGCGATGACGTGGTGTACCACAACTACTTTGATGTCAGCATGGCGGTCTCCACGCCGCGTGGCCTGGTCACGCCGGTCCTGCGTGATGTGGATCTGCTGGGTATGGCTGACATCGAGAAAAATATTAAAGAGCTGGCAGTTAAAGGTCGCGACGGCAAGCTGACGGTCGACGATCTGACGGGCGGTAACTTCACCATCACTAACGGTGGCGTGTTCGGTTCCCTGATGTCTACCCCGATCATCAACCCACCGCAGAGCGCCATCCTGGGTATGCATGCCATCAAAGATCGTCCGATGGCAGTAGACGGCAAGGTTGAAATCCTGCCGATGATGTATCTGGCGCTGTCTTATGACCACCGTTTGATCGATGGTCGTGAGTCAGTAGGCTTCCTGGTAACCATTAAAGAGTTGCTGGAAGATCCGACGCGTCTGCTGCTGGACGTGTAGTAAATAAGAGTATCACCTGCCCCGTAGGTCTGGAGGCTTATCAGGCCTACGGGTAAAAGATAACGATTACCTGAAGGATGGACAGAACACATGAACTTACATGAATATCAGGCAAAACAACTTTTTGCCCGCTATGGCTTACCGGCACCGGTGGGTTATGCCTGTACTACTCCGCGTGAAGCTGAAGAAGCTGCATCTAAAATCGGCGCAGGCCCGTGGGTAGTGAAATGTCAGGTTCACGCTGGTGGCCGTGGTAAAGCGGGCGGTGTGAAGGTTGTGAACAGCAAAGAAGACATTCGCGCTTTTGCTGAACACTGGCTGGGTAAACGTCTGGTCACTTACCAGACAGACGCCCATGGTCAACCGGTAAATCAGATTCTGGTTGAAGCAGCGACCGACATTGGTAAAGAACTTTACCTCGGCGCAGTTGTTGACCGTAGTTCCCGTCGCGTGGTCTTCATGGCCTCTACCGAAGGCGGCGTGGAAATTGAAAAAGTGGCGGAAGAAACGCCGCACCTGATCCACAAAGTAGCGCTCGATCCGCTGGCCGGTCCGATGCCTTATCAGGGGCGTGAACTGGCGTTCAAACTGGGTCTGGAAGGTAAACAGGTTCAGCAGTTCACCAAGATCTTCATGGGTCTGGCGACTATCTTCCTTGAGCGCGATCTGGCGCTGATCGAAATCAACCCGCTGGTGGTGACCAAGCAGGGTGATCTGATCTGCCTCGACGGCAAACTGGGCGCTGACGGCAACGCGCTGTTCCGCCAGGCTGACCTGCGTGAAATGCGCGATCAGTCTCAGGAAGATCCGCGTGAAGCACAGGCCGCACAGTGGGAACTGAACTACGTCGCTCTGGACGGCAACATCGGTTGTATGGTTAACGGCGCGGGCCTGGCAATGGGCACCATGGACATCGTTAAACTGCACGGCGGCGAACCGGCTAACTTCCTCGACGTTGGCGGCGGTGCGACCAAAGAGCGTGTAACCGAAGCGTTCAAAATTATCCTCTCTGACGACAATGTTAAAGCCGTACTGGTTAACATCTTCGGCGGTATCGTACGCTGCGACCTGATCGCGGACGGTATCATCGGCGCGGTAGCAGAAGTGGGCGTTAACGTTCCGGTCGTGGTACGTCTTGAAGGTAACAACGCTGAACTCGGCGCGAAAAAATTGGCTGATAGCGGCCTGAATATTATTGCAGCGAAAAGTCTGACGGATGCAGCTCAGCAGGTTGTTGCCGCAGTGGAGGGGAAATAATGTCAGTTTTAATTAATAAAGATACCAAGGTTATCTGCCAGGGCTTCACCGGTAGCCAGGGGACATTCCACTCTGAACAAGCGATTGCTTACGGTACGCAAATGGTCGGCGGTGTTACGCCGGGCAAAGGCGGCACCACGCATCTGGGTCTGCCGGTGTTCAACACCGTACGTGAAGCAGTAGAAGCGACCGGCGCAACCGCCACCGTTATCTACGTTCCGGCTCCGTTCTGCAAAGACTCCATCCTGGAAGCTATCGATGCAGGTATCAAGCTTATCATCACCATCACTGAAGGTATCCCAACGCTGGATATGCTGACCGTGAAAGTGAAGCTGGATGAAGCGGGCGTACGCATGATCGGCCCGAACTGCCCAGGTGTTATCACCCCTGGCGAATGTAAAATCGGCATCATGCCGGGCCATATTCACAAGCCTGGTAAAGTCGGTATCGTTTCTCGTTCCGGTACGCTGACCTATGAAGCGGTTAAGCAGACCACCGACTATGGTTTTGGTCAGTCTACCTGTGTGGGTATCGGCGGCGACCCGATCCCAGGCTCTAACTTCATCGATATCCTGAAGCTGTTCCAGGAAGATCCGCAGACCGAAGCGATCGTCATGATCGGTGAGATCGGCGGTAGCGCGGAAGAAGAAGCGGCGGCGTACATTAAAGATCATGTGACCAAGCCGGTTGTGGGTTACATCGCGGGTGTGACGGCGCCGAAAGGTAAACGTATGGGTCATGCTGGTGCGATCATCGCAGGTGGTAAAGGTACGGCGGATGAGAAATTCGCTGCGCTGGAAGCCGCTGGCGTGAAAACCGTTCGTAGCCTGGCCGATATCGGCGAAGCGCTGAAAACAGTGATTAAGTAAGAAAAAAAACAGCCCTGACTCTCTGCATAGTCAAGGGCTGGTCCCGTTTCGACATGGTTGGCCATCTGATGATGGCCTTTTTTTTGGCCTGTAATTCAGCTTTCAGCCAGTGTTTTCAACCAGCGAATTCCGCTTTCCGGCGAGGTCATTACCGGCACCGGCGGGGAAGGGAGCTGCTGTAAAACGCGCGCCATCGAGGCTTGCGCCAGCATCACAACATCCGCCTGGGTAAAGGCGCTCTGTAACCCTTCACTGACGATACGGTCATGAGTATCCATGTCTCCCGCCAGCAGCGCGTGGAATGCCTCCTCCATTAATATAGGCGTGATGGTTCGCGATTTACCGCTCTGCTGCACTTTGCGCTGTACGTAATCCAGCGTTGGCTTCAGCGTGGTTGCCACGGTCGCCAGTACGGCGATCCGCTCACCTTTTTCAATCGCCTCTTCCACCATTGCGCAATCAATGCGTGCGAGCTGAAGTGGGGTCATAAACTGGCATTGCTCCACCGCAGTACCAATTGAGGAACAGGCGGTAATAAAGATATCGCAGTCCGCCTTTTCGGCAATATGCACATAGTCGGCGATGCGAGCGGCAATATTGGGCGTCACGCCCTGGGCCTTCATTACCTGCTTGATCATGGATTCTTCCACCAGGTGCATGACTTCCACATCCGGCATGATGTCGGCAATCAGCTGTTGCATCATCGTAAGCGTGGCGGCACTGGTATGCAGCATGGCGACCTTTTTCATTGGGCAATCTCCTTAAGTAACGTTTCCGCGACGGCCAGCGCCGCATCATGATCTTCCTGCGCGGATAAACCGCCTACCGCGACGGCACCAAGGCATTTTCCTTGGTGCAGAATCGGGATCCCGCCCGGCAGCGCCGTAAACAGCGGGTCGGCAAAATAACCAATATCCAGTTGCTCTTTCTGCAGTCGCTGTAAAAATGCCTGCGTGGTACAGCCCAGGCGGCTACTGGTGCGTGCTTTGCGCTGGGTTAACTCGATGGTTAACAGTTTGGCGTTATCCATCCGCGCAAAGCTGAGTAGTTCGCCATTGGCATCGCATACGGCCACGCTTAACGGGCGTTTTGCGTAACATGTTTCGGCAAGGTCGAGCGCAGAGGCCACGGCGCGCAGGGCATGCCCCAGAGTGAGAGTTGTCATCGTGATTATCCTTTTGACAGATTTTCGCAAGCGGGTTGAACGGGATCTTTGGCTGCGGCGGCCTGCGCCTGTCTGGCGTCTTTCTTGCGCCAGTAGTTCGCGAGCAGCGAGCCGCTGACGTTGCCAAGCGGAGTCATCACCGCCGAGGCCAGGCCAACCGTTGCCAGTTTGCCCATCGCTGCGGCAAGCCCGGACGCCATGCCGCCGTTTTGCAGGCCGACTTCAAAGGCTACGGTGCGGGCAGACTGTACGTCCATGCGGAAGATCCAGCGGCTCATCAGATAGCCAATCAGGAAGCCGCCGAGGTTATGCATCAACATGGCGAAGCAGAGCAGGAAGCCGACCTGCACCAGGTTCTCGCGCCCGGCTGCGGCTGCGGTGGTCGTAAAGAAAATGATCCCCATCATTGAGATGGTCGGCATGATTTTCTTCACGCCCGCCACGCGGCCATACAGCCAGTTGTAGAACAATGCCCAGACGAGACCGCCTGCCACGAAGTTAAGCACCACCGCGTACATTTGCGCGTCGGCGCTGGCGTGACCAAACAGCGCGTCCCAGCCGCCAGCAATCATATACAGCAGCCAAAGAGCGCCGATCCCGGCCAGCATCTGGACGACACGGCGTCCGCGCACGCCCGCATAGGTTTTCAGATAGTCATGCAGAATTGCCGCGCCGATGGGGATCAATACGATTTTCACCACATCCATTACCATCGCGGTGAGCTGGATATCGATCATCGACCCCGCCAGCAGATTAACCCACAGTGGCGTCATCACCGTTGCCGCCAGCGTTGAGACTGCGGCGATCGAGACCGCCAGCGCCAGATTGGCGTTCGCGATATAGACCATGACGGTAGAGGAGAGTCCGCTTGGGCAGGCGCCAATCAGCAGAATCCCGACCGCCACCTCAGGCGGAAAGTTAAAGATAAGCGTAATGCTCAGGCCGAGCAGAGGCATGATAACGAAGTGGCAGAAGGTGCCAATAAACACTGCCCACGGCATTTTGGCGACGTCAATAAAATCCTGGATCGTTAGCTTAGTGCCCATGCTAAACATGGTGGCCTGAATGACGAGGAACACGATCCATTTATGGGTGATATTGAAACCGCCCCAGACGATCAGATCCGTAGACCAGGTCATGGCGGCGACAAACCCGGCGATGATCCATAGCGTAAACTGATAGCTGCGTAGACCCGGCCAGTAGCCTGCACCGGCGGCGAATCCGGCGGTGAACATCACCAGCCCGGGCTGCCAGAGCGCCGCGGACTGGATTAGCGCACCGATAATCGCTAGCGCCGCGCCCGCAACGCTGACGCCGAGTCCGGTTTTGTGAATAACAGTGGTCATAGTCATGTTGAAATGTCCTTGCTGTTGTTATTGCTGCCGGGATGGAATAGATAACATGTGCCGCGCAATTTCTGGCGTGGCGACTTTTTTATCCATGCTGCGAATGAGCGTGGCGAGTTTGGCAACCTGCTGGTAATTATGCTGTGCTTTTTCTTCAGCGCTTAAATAATAGCTATCCTCAAAGCCGATTCGTACTTCACTGGCCCCCATGCCGACGGCGGCGGCAATAATATCGAAATTCTTTCTGCCAAAATGAGTAATACCCCATAAGGCATCGCGCGGGATCATGCTACGCAGAGCAATTAAAGCGTCAATGGTTGCTGGCGTACTGCCGCGATGGCCGAGGACGATATTAAAGAGCATGGGTTTTTGGAATTTTATTTTATCTTCAAGGTTCAGGATGTTATTAATCATGCCAATTTCAAAAACTTCAAACTCGGGAATAATATTGCGCTCGACAATTTGCCGGGAGCAATATTCCACGTCCGGACCGGGATTAAAGTACACCGCATCTCCAAGGTTGACGGAACCGACGTTCAGCGAAGCCATCTCTACGCCGGGACAGGAAAGTGGCGCGCAGCGTTCGGCGATGGACATTGAAGAGACGCCGCCGGTAGATGCCTGAATAATCAGGTCTGAATGGCGCATGACGCTATCAATGGTCGCCTGAAAATCGGTGGTATCCGGCGTCAGGCGACCCTGTTTATCGCGAACGTGTAAATGCACGATGGACGCGCCATGCTCTACGCTGGCGAGTATTTCCTGCGCCAGTTCTGCGGGTATCACTCTGGGGCAATCCGCGGCAACGGGTGCCAGCGAAATAATAACAGTATCCGACATATTTTCCTCCGGTACAGAGATATTTAAATTATAGGTAAGGCTTTATCCAGTTTAATGAGTCGGGCCCTGATGTTGATGGTTGATATTCACAGCCAATCCAGCCCTGGTAATTCATTTTTCTAATAAAATCGAATAGCCATGTTTCATTTAATTCACCTGTTCCCGGTTCATGGCGATAGGGGACAGAAGCAATTTGAAAATGTTTAATTAAGGTGAAGTAGCGTTCAATATTTTTTGCCACATTGCCATGAATTTTCTGACAGTGGTAAATATCAAACTGTAAACCGATATTTTTCTTGCCAACCTCTTGAATAATAGATTCGGCCAACGGAAAGCTGTCAATAAAATAACCGGGCATATCCTGCGAATTTAACGGTTCAATCAGCACATCGATTTCCGCTTCAGCCATCATATCGCAGGCGATACGCAGCCGGTTGGTCAGGAGAGTGCGCTGAGCGTGAAGCGTCAGATCGCCGCAACGCGAACCGGCCATAACGTGAACCCGACGACAGCCCAGCGCCGTGGCGTAATCACGCGCCACGTTGAGGCTATGGTGAAATTCCTGGTCTCGACCGGGCTGCGCGGCCAGTCCCCGCTCACCTTGTGCCCAGTTACCCGCCGGTGCGTTCATCAGCACCACCGGCAGGGATGTTTCCCGCTGTGCAGCGTGCAAATGCGCCAGCGGGTGCTGCCAGAGAAATAGCCCTTCAACGCCGCGAAAACCAGCCGCCTGCGCCGCCGCAAATCGCGCCGCTATCGGTAAATCTGTAAACAACCAGTCGAGGTTAGCCGCTAACTTCAGCATGGCGCGCACCCTCCCGGTTATCAACCAGATGCAGCTTAACGCCCTGGCTGGCAATAGTTTGCTGGGCGTTTTCCGGTAACCGGTTATCAGAAATAATGTCGGTTAACTGTTCCAGCCCACAGATATGGAACATGCCGTATTTGCCAAACTTACTGCTGTCGCAGACCAGCACCCGACGCCGGGAAACGGTGAGTACCGCTTCTTTAACCGAGGCTTTCCCTTCGCTCGGCGTCGACATGCCGCGTTCGGTATCCCACGATGAGGAGCTCAGAAACGCCACGTCAATATTAATGGTGCGCAGAAAACTGGCGGCGCTTTTTCCAAGGCATGAGCGGTTACGCTGATCCACCAGACCACCGGTGTGATAGAGCGTGATGTGCGGCATATCCATCAGATAGTGGCTGATGGAAAAATCGTTGGTTACTACCGTCAGATTGAAACAGTGGCTGGCGGCGACCGCTTTCGCCACTTCAAACAACGACGTACCGGCATCCAGATACAGCGTTTGTCCGGGCTCAATGAGCATGGCGGCGAGCTGGCCCATTTTACGTTTCACGTCATGATTCAACTCGGCTTTTTCCCGCCATGGTAGCTCGGATTTCAGCAGGTTATTGAGCTTCACTCCGCCGTTAATGGCGATAACTTTGCCTTCTTCTTCCAGCAACTGGATGTCGCGACGCACGGTCATATGCGACACGCTCATCAAATCTGCCAGTTCATTAAATGAGGCGGCATTTTTTTCGTGCACGTAGCGGTAGATAAAATCACGTCGTTGCTCGGGGATCATTATGTCACCTCACGCTTGCCGGGAATGTTCAAGTTCGGCCACCGCTTCTTCTGAGAGCGGAACATAGCCAAGCGGTTTTAACGTCAGCCAGATGCGGGCGCTGTCTTCCAGTTCTTCGGCGTTAAACACCGCCTCACGCAGCGAGCGACCGCTTACTACCGGCCCGTGATTGGCCAGCAGCGCGGCCGTATGGTCTGCCGCGATTTCACTCAGTGCGCTGGCAATGCCTTCATGGCCAGGCTTGAAATAGGGCAGCAGCGGTAACTGCCCGACGCGCATCACATAGTACGGCGTTAACGGCGGCAGGCAGTTTTTCGGCGTGGTGCACGGCAGGCAGGAGAGCGCGGTCAGCCATGGAGAATGCAGGTGCACGACCGCGCCGCAGGATGGCCGATGTCGATACCACGCCAGATGCATGGGCACCTCTTTTGAGGGTTTGTCGCCGCTAAGATGAACGCCGTTGGCATCCAGCCGACTTAGCGTGGCAGGATCAAGCTCGCCCAGACAAGAGTTGGTCGGGGTCACCAGATAGCCGCCATCCGGCATTTTGACGCTAAGATTGCCGGAACCGCCGCTGCTGTAACCGCGCATAAACAGGGAACGGCCATAGTGGACGAGTAGTTCGCGCAGTTGGTGTTCACTCACCGAATTCATAATGCGTACTCCTGGGCAGTAAAAAAGAAATCGTCGTCACCAAAGTTGCCTGACTTCAGCGCCAGCGCCAGACCGGAGGAAAATACCCACGGCACGCCTGGCGCAATGGCTTTGCCGACGGACAGACGCTTCACCTGCAAGGCTTCCACAACGGTGCCGGAGGTTTCTCCGCCCGCGACGATAAAGGTGTTTACACCCGCAGTCCGTAGCTTTGAACTCAGCCGGGCAAAAGCGTGTTCGATTGCCTGGCTGGCGGCCTGTTCGCCGTGCTCCTGTTGAATACGTTTGAGTACGTCTGGCGGCTGGGTGGCGTATATCAGTGGCGCTAATGAGTCGCTGATATGCGTCATCGCCCAGGCGCTCAGTTCATCGGTGTAGCGTTCGGCATCAGACAGGCAGCGGGACACATCAAGCAAACGAGACGCTGCCGCGGCCTTATAGCGATTAACCTGACGATTGCTCATTGCCGAACAGCTACCGGAGAACACCACCGTTTTGGCTGGCAGTGGAAAAGAGTCCGGCGGCATGAATTGCTGGCCTCCGCTGCAGGCGGCCAGCGCGCCGCCGAGTCCGGAGCCCCCGGCTAACAGAGGGCTGGCATGGAGAGCTTGCGCCAGCGTGTTGAGATCTGCTTCATCCAGCGTATCGACGATAACGTGACGCGTACCTTCAGCCTGAAGTTGGGCCAGGGCGTAAGTGACCGCTTCCACACCTTGACGCAGGGTCGTGAGGTTGATGCAACCAACCGCGCCTGGCGTTTGCGCGCTCAGCTGGCGCGGCAGGCTGGCATCGTTCATTGGATTGAGCGGATGCTTTTCCATCCCGGATTCGTTAAGCAGTACACCGTGTACAAAAAGATGACCATGCACCACCGTGCGTCCGTTTTGCGGCAGAGCGGGGCAGTGGACGATCAGCGGAACCTGCAGGTCGTTCATCAATGCATCGCTGACCGGGCCAATATTGCCTGTTGGCGTGGAGTCAAACGTCGAACAATATTTAAAATAAATCTGGCGGACACCTGCATTTTGTTTCAGCCAGCGGGCACAGGACAGGGATTGGGCGACGGCCTGTTCTGCGGGTAATGAGCGGCTTTTCAGCGAGATGACGATAGCGTCAACCTCTTCATTCCAGCATTGCGCGGTATCGGGCATACCGGGCAGAAGCGCGACGCGCCACCCCTGCTGCGCCATAAAGCTTGCAATGTCCGTTGCGCCGGTAAAATCGTCGGCGATAACGCCTGTGGTGACGGCCATGGATCAACTCCGTTCAGATTGTTTGCTAATTGAACATATTATTCAGGAGGGTCTTTCACATTCACATGATGATTATCACAAATAAGCACATCATCGATTCAGATTAAAAACGGGTAATTTATTGAAAATAATGAAGTTAGGTGTTGGGTGTTGCGAAAAGAGTCTCACAAGAGAGTGTGAAGATTCGTTAATCTTTGAGAAAGCGAAGTCGCGGTGTGCTGCAGAGTATTATCGTGGTTGCTATAATTTTCTTGCCAATTGATCATAATCATCTGCACAAATGAGATTATTTTTTGCGGTGAGCATCATTCTTTCCTGAGGCTAATTTTTGCATATTAGCGGCCTTAATATTATTAATGCCGGAGGATAACGTGCCGCTGAAAATCCAGGATGACTATTTACACCGTTTTTTCTCTATCGCAGAACTCTTCTCCCGAGCCACTGGGTTAGCCACAGTCGTCGTTGATATTAACGGTATAGCGTTGTCTGAATGTCATAATTTTAATTCGTTTTGCACATCAATGCGTGCGGATGAGCGCTATCGAGCAGGTTGCCAAAAGTGCGACAAGTACTGTGCTTTTGAGGCATTAAAACAGCTTAAACCCAGAATACTCACCTGTCATGCAGGGCTAAGCCTGTTCTCGATGCCATTAATCCATGAGGGACACCTTTACGGTTTTATTATCTGCGGGCAGGTGCGGGTAAAATATCAGGAATATAAAACTATCGCTATTGATAACAAAAACTCATGGATTAATAACCCCGAAATTAAAGCTGAGTGGGGCCAGTCTGTGGTGGTGGATAATAATGTGCTGGTGGCGTCGGCAAATTTGTTAAGTTTTATTGTTGATAATTTTGAGAAAGAACAATTGATCTCTGAGAAGATTGAGGTTCCGGCAACCCGATACGCTCATCATTATTTCACTGAGCCTTCACGTCACGAGAAAAAACTTATGGCGGCGCTGCGTTATATTGACGAGAATTTGTATGGTGAATTGTCTCTGGAATCTGTCGCGGCTCATGTGTGCTTAAGCGCGAACTATTTCAGCCGGTTTTTCAAGAAACGCCAGGGTGTTAATTTTAAAACCTGGGTGAGTCAGAAAAAAATGCAAAAAGCAGGGGAGTTATTACACGATCCGCTTCATTCCATAGACAGTATTGCCAGGAAACTGCAATACGCGCAAACCAGTTACTTTTGCCGCGTTTTCCGGGCGGCGCATCAAACGTCGCCCCAGTCTTTTCGTCACGCCAGACTTTCGCAGTAAAGATTGTCTGGCAGCGTGATGGCTTCAGGTATAAAAGAGAGCCGATCGCTCAGGGTCACCACATCTCCGATTACAATCAGCGCCGGTGGAACAATATTAGCTTCCTGCGCCTTGCTCAATAATGAACCGAGCGTGCAGGTCAGGCGGCGTTGATTTTCCCGGGTCGCAGACATAATTAGCGCGGCGGGCGTGTCTGCTGATTTTCCGCCCATCAACAGCTCTTCACAGATAAACGCCAGATTGGCGATACCCATGACGATGACCAACGTGCCGTTAAGTTTCGCCAGTTGACGCCAGTCCTGCTGCTGATTGCCTTCCCGCGTGTGGCCTGTCACCACGTGAAAACCGGAGGCAAAATCGCGATGCGTCACCGGGATACCGGCATAGGTCAGGCCGCCAATCGTAGAACTAATACCCGGTACAACTTCAAAAGGGATGCCCATTTCAACCAGATCCTCCACTTCTTCAGCCCCACGGCCAAAGACATACGGATCGCCACCTTTGAGGCGCACAATGTTGTGGTGTGTTTGGGCATACTGGACCAGCAGTGCGTTGATTTCATCCTGGGGAACGCAATGGAAGCCTGGATTTTTGCCGACATTGATAAGCAGGCAGTCAGGTAATGCCCATTCCAAAATTTTAGGATTGACCAGCCGATCGTAAATAATGACGTCGGCCTGTTTAATGCACATCATTGCTTTGAGGGTCAGTAATGAAATATCACCAGGACCTGCTCCAACGAGCCAGACCTTTCCGAAAGTTTTCACAATGTGTCCTTTATCACGTCTGTCAAAAAATGGCACAAACGACATCAATAAATGATTAAAAGCAGTCGTTTGCCCGTAAGTTATAACGTGAAATTATCCAGGATTAGCGCGTGGATAATATTGATTAATCTCGCAAAGTTTTTTCTGCAATAAACAAGAAGACTTGAAAAATTATTAAGAACTTATTGGCACTATTTACTTAGGTTTAACCTTATTTAAATTGTGTTTATTGTTGTGCTTGAGTATTATTGGTTGATATTTATCCGCCATCAGTGTGAGCAAATCATGGATTGGATCAATGACATCAATGGAGAAAATAAAATATAACTCTCGGTGCTTATCTGGGTGCCTTGAATTATTTTTTATAAATTAAACTATTTTTGTACGCTGCATATGGAAGAGGTTATGAGAGGAAAAATACCCAAGACGGAGTTGCTGGTAACTTTTGAAGTGGTTGCGCGTCACGAAAGTTATACCCGGGCAGCTGAAGAGTTGGCGTTAACACAAAGTGCTGTTTTCCGCCAGGTGAATGCACTGGAGGATTTTCTTAATACCGCGCTATTTAATCATGCCAAAAAACGTATTTTTTTAAATGCGGCCGGCAAACACTATTTAAGTATCGTTAAAGAAACGTTAAATAAACTCGAGCGCGATACGACCACAATAATGACCTGGCAACCGACCGTACAGGTTATTGAGCTGGCGGTAAATCCGACGTTCAGTACGCATTGGTTGATCCCCAACCTGCGCGAGTTTAACAAACTCAATCCTGATATTATCGTGAACATCCATTCGCTGGCGAATATCGGTGATTTTCTTAATCGTGAGTATGATGCGGCAATTATGCGCGAAGATTTCTACTCACCGTGGTCAGAGGTTGAGTACCTGTTTGAAGAGGAAATTCTGCCAGTATGCAGCCGCTGTCTGCTGGCTGAACCGGAACGGAAACTGTCAGTCCACGAACTGCTGAACGAATACCCGCTGTTGCACCAGAGTACGCGAATCAAAGGCTGGCAGGAATGGTTTGCGCTGTCCAACGTCAGCAGCCCGCTGGTAAATAAAGGCCCGAGATTTGATCTGTTGTCGATGTTGATTGCGGCGGTCCGTTCTAATCTGGGGGTTGCGCTGCTTCCTCGTTTTGCCATTCAGCACGATCTGGACAATGGAGATATGGTCATTCCTTGCGATGTTCCGATGCGCACCGGGAACCGTTTCATTATGACGTGGCGTGAAGAGAAATCGGAGTCTGCGCATTTACAGACATTTCGTAACTGGTTGCTCAGTAAGTCCGTGGTGTCGGCTACCTGATGGTGGTTTGCGCTTTATCAGGCCTACAACGATTGGTAGGCCGGATAAGACGCGTTAGCATCGTTATCCGGCAATAGAACTGCTACCAGTCGATTCCAATCTGTGCCTGAATCCCGCGGTCAAACGCGTGCTTGACCGGGCGAATTTCACTGACCGTATCGGCCAGTTCCAGTAACAGCGCATGGCATCCGCGCCCGGTCACGATGACGCTTTGCTCCGCAGGGCGATTTTCGATGGCGCTGATAACCTCCTGGGTGTCCAGATAGTGGTAAGCCAGCATGTAGGTAAGCTCATCCAACACCACCAGATCGTACTGCGGATCAGCCAGCATGCGCTTACTTTCCTGCCAGACTACCGTTGCCGCCTCGATATCCGCTTGCCGATTTTGGGTTTCCCAGGTAAATCCGGTGCCCATAATATGAAATTCGACACCGAGCGGTTGCAGCGTGTTGTACTCGCCATTATCCCACTGGCCTTTAATAAACTGCGCGATGCCAACGGTTTTTCCGTGACCAACCGCGCGCGTTGCCGTACCAAAGGCTGCGGTGGATTTTCCTTTACCGTTGCCGGTGAAGACAATCAGGATCCCTTTCTTCTCCGTTGCTGCCGCCACGCGGGTATCAACCTGTTCTTTCAGTTTCTGCTGACGCTGGCGGTGTCTGTCATTATTGGCTCGCGCTTCCATGGTGACTCCTTAATGTCCTGCCGGACAGGTTGCGCAGCGGTGCTGCTGCTCAAACTGGCTAAAGAAGTTATTGCCTTTGTCATCCACTAATACGAAGGCCGGCATATTTTTAACTTCCATCATCCACACCGCTTCCATTCCCAACTCGGGATATTCAAGGCAGTGCAGGCTCTTCACGTACTGCTGCGCCAACAAGGCTGCGGCGCCGCCAATGCTGCCAAGGTTAAAACCACCATGTTTGCGACACGCATCCGTGACTTGCGCGCTGCGGTTGCCTTTCGACAACATGATCAGACTGCCGCCCGCGGCCTGGAAAGCATCGACGTAACCGTCCATGCGCCCGCCGGTTGTGGGACCGAGCGAACCGCAGGCCAGATTACTGGGGGTTTTAGCCGGGCCCGCGTAATAGACGATATGGTTTTTCATGTAATCTGGCATCGGTTCGCCGTTATCCAGGCGCTCTTTGATTTTGGCATGCGCGATATCGCGAGCCACAACAATCGGGCCGTTTAACGATAAACGCGTCCCAATTGGCAGAGTGGTGAGATCCTGCAGGATCTCGCGCAACGGACGATTCAGATCCAGTTGTACGGTCTGGGCGCCATTTTCTACCCGCTGTGAATCGGGAATAAATTTGCCCGGATTATGCTCGAGTTTTTCCAGCCAGATTCCGTGTTTGTTGATTTTGGCCTTGATGTTGCGGTCGGCTGAGCAGGAGAGAGCCATGGCGATAGGGCAGGAGCCGCCGTGGCGTGGCAGGCGGATCACCCGGATATCGTGGGCAAAGTATTTGCCGCCAAACTGCGCGCCGATGCCAAACTCGCGACTGGCGTTGAGCAGCTCGGCTTCCAGCGCCGTATCGCGGAATGCCTGACCCAATTCGTTCCCGCTGGTGGGCAGGTTATCGTAATATTTAGTTGAAGCCAGTTTAGCAACTTTCAGCGTCTGGTCGGCGGACAAGCCTCCAACGACGAAAGCGATGTGATACGGCGGGCAGGCGGCTGTACCCAGTGATTTCATTTTTTCGATCAGAAACGCGGTGAGCTTTTCCGGCTGCAGAATAGATTTGGTTTCCTGGAACAGCGCCGCTTTGTTAGCAGAGCCGCCGCCTTTGTTGACGAACAGGAAACGGTATTCGTTACCCGGCGTGGCGCTGATGTCGATTTGCGCCGGCAGGTTAGTCTGGGTATTGACCTCGGTATACATGTCCAGCGGGGCATTTTGCGAGTAACGCAGGTTGTTTTCGGTGAAGGTGGTGTACACGCCTTTGCTTAATGCTTCTGCGTCATCGCCGCCGGTCCAGACATGCTGTCCTTTGCAGGCCACAATGGTTGCCGTCCCGGTATCCTGGCAGTTGGGCAGGACGCCTTTGGCCGAAACCTCAGCATTGCGTAGCAGTTGCAATGCGACGTACTTATCGTTACTGCTGGCCTGCGGATCGTGCAGAATGCTGGCTATCTGTTTTAAATGTCCGGCGCGCAGGAAAAATGAAGCCTCATAAAATGCCTGCTGGGCTAATAAGGTTAGCGCTTCTGGCGCAACCTTAATCACTTCCTCTCCGTCTAACTCCGTTACCGCAACGTGCTGGTTACTCAGTAATTCATATTCGGTATTATCTTTACTCTGAACAAAGAGTTCCTGCCAGACAAATGGTTTAGACATGTTTACATCTCACCTTTTAGTTAATATGTCGGATGGCGCTCACGCCATCCGTAATTGCTTAATGCGCTAAAAAGACATTGGCTTTTGTCGCTTCGGCGACATATTCGATCGTTTTCTGGGCGCGAACGCTGTTACCGGCTTCATCCAGCGGCGGAGAATAGACGGCAATCGCATATTCGCCCGGGACAACGGCGACCATGCCGCCGCCGACGCCGCTTTTTGCCGGGATGCCCACGGTGTAGAGCCATTTACCGCTGCCGTCGTATAGTCCGGCAATCGCCATTTCTGCCAGCACCTGCGGAACATATTTTTCATTCAGCAACTGCTTGCCGTTGAATGGAGATTTGCCTTTGTTCGCCAGTACCGCCCCCATTTTGGCCAGTTGCTCAACGGTGATATCCACCGAGCACTGACGGGTATAAATTTCGACAGCTTCGTCGGTATTGCCATAGAAGCTGTTATAGGATTCCATCAGCTTCGCCAGCGCCTGATTGTGCTGGTTGGTTTCCATCTCGGATTTAAAGACCGGCTCATTAACCGTAAGCGTGGCGTCGGCCCAGACGTTCAGGTTGTCGAGGATTTTGTTCCAGCGATCGGTTTTGTCTTTGGCTTCAATCAGGCTAACGGTGCTCATCGCCCCGGCGTTTACCAGCGGGTTCTCAGGTGCGCCTTTGGTCAGCTCAACCGCTAAACCGGAGTTGAAGGGCATGCCGGTGGCATTGGCCCCGAGTTTATCCAGCACCACCTGAGGGCCGTGCTGTTCCATGGCGAGCGCCATGGTGAAGACTTTGCTCAGGGATTCCATGGGGAAGGGTTTGTTAACATCGCCAACCTGGTAGATCTTGCCGTCCACCGTGGCAATGGTGATGGCAAAGTTATTCGGGCTGTAGGTCGCCAGGGCAGGGATGTAGTCGGCGACTTTTCCATCATGGTTACTTTTATATTTTTGATGTGCCTGGTCGATAAGCTTTGCGTAATCCGGCGTGGTTTGCGCGAGAATCGTTGCGCTGAACAAAACGCTGAAGGAAAAAATACTCACGCCGAGAAGAGTTTTAGTCATGGTGCAATCCTGTTGGTGTGCTCATCATGGTGCCGGATGGCGGCTTACCGCCTTATCCGGCCAACGGATAGTTAAACGTTATGTAGGCCGGATAAGCGCAAGCGTCATCCGGCAATAACGTCGTATCAGGACAACGCGACTTCTGTTTCGGTAACCGGACGTTCTTGTTCCGGGGTCTTCACTGGTGCAGTGCCACGACAACCCTGGCCGAAGTGTTCACCTTCCCAGCGACCTACAATGGCAGCACCCATTGCGTTACTCATGACGTTGGTAGCAGAACGACCCATATCGAGGAACGGATCGACGCCCATCAACAGGATCAGACCAGCTTCAGGAATGTTGAACTGGTTCAGGGTTGCGGCGATAACCACCATTGATGCACGCGGTACGCCCGCCATCCCTTTAGAGGTCAGCATCAGGATTAACAGCATGGTAATTTGCTCGCCCATGCTCAGCTCAATGTTGCACGCCTGAGCAATAAAGACGGTGGCAAATGAGCAGTACGCCATGGAGCCGACCAGGTTAAAGGAGTAACCGATAGGCAGAACGAAGCTGGCGATTTTTGAAGAAACGCCGAATTTTTCCAGCTTGTCCAGGGTGCCCGGGAAGGCGGCTTCTGAGCTGGAGGTAGTAAAGGCCAGCAGTGCAGGCTCGAGGATTGATTTGGTCAAACGCGCGATGCAAGGCCCGACTATCATGGTTGACAGGCCAATCAGGATTGCCCACAGCATACCCAGGGTCAGATAGAATTCACCCATGAAGATCCCGGCGCTGACCATCACCCCCAGACCACGTTCGGCAATCAGACCAGAAATAGCGGCAAAAACGGTCAATGGTGCAAACAGCATGACGTAGCCCGTCAGCTTCAGCATCACGTGTACCAGTGAATCCAGAACCTTCACGATAGGCTCGGCTTTTTCACCAATCGCGGCCAGGCTGCAACCGAGGAAAATTGAGAACACCACGATCTGCAGAATTTCGTTACGCGCCATCGCATCGACAATACTGGTCGGTACCGCGTGCGAGATAAACACTTTCAGCGTGAATGGCTCTGACTTAACGGCGGCAACAGCCCCGACGTCATGTGGCACGAAGTTGATCCCCGCGCCTGGCTGGAAGATGTTAACGATAACCAGACCCAGTGCAATTGACACCAGAGAGGCGCAAATAAACAGGAAGAAGGTTTTCGAAAATATACGTCCCAGCGTTTTGGCATCGCCCATTTTGGCAATACCAACAACCAGAGTTGAAATAACCAATGGCGCGATAATCATTTTTACCATGCGTAAGAATATAGTGGTAAAAATAGAAATATCTGCTGCATAGGATTTTGCGGTTTCAGCCGCGGCCATATTATTTATGGCCACCCCGGCAATCATGCCGAGTATCAGGCCTAATATGATCATCTTCGTTAAACTTATTTTCTTCATGTGTACTCCATCGGATAAAGGCTGGTAATTGGAATTGTGTAGGGTGGCGTGCGCCTGAGCCTGGACAGCAGCTCAGACGCACGCCTGTTGTGACCAACCGCATGAATAATTCGAAGCACTGTGATACCGCTGAATTCTGTGCTCCAATGGTTGTTATTGTGTTTTTTGTTACAAGTCGAACTCAATACTTAATAATGGAGCGTGTTGCTGAGCACCATAAACATCATTATCACCGACGTTGCCGGAAATAATATCGCGCGGCATGACGATTTTTACGGCATTCGCCGGATCGAACCACACGATATTGTGAATGAAGTCAGGTTCAACATTATATAAACTGGCAATGAGCTGCGGTGTTAATTGCTCGCAGGCTTTTACCCGCTGATAGTCTTCCCTGGTTTTAAATAAAATATCTAAAACCAGTTCGTACGGTCCGGCGTTTTTGGAGCGAATAACCTGCGCCAGTGAACAAATTGAGTGTTTCATGCCTGAACTCCTTCTGGCGTCACCTGTTCAATGTGGAAATCAAATCGCAGCGCATCGCTCGCTTCAATCAGGTGATAGATCGAGAACTCATACACCGGTCCACTTTGAATATCAGATGGCGAGAACGGGAAGGCGAGGTTGCCCGCAGTCGCAATGCGATTTTCATAGCCGTAGTGCAGCAGGGTAGAGCGTACCAGCGAGCAAACGCTGTTGGCGATATCCTGCGTCGGCGCAACGACATCCAGTAAAATCCCCAGCTCATGACCGGCGGTTTTCATCGGTTCATGGTTGCCCATCACACCGTTCTTACCATACAGGTGGAACGTCATGCGGATACTGTCGTCATTCAGTGAGAGGTTACGCGCCACGCTTGCCTGTACCTCTTCGAGAATGGTGTCAATCCCGGCAATCATAATTGGGTCGCGCGTTCCGGCGATGGTCAGGCAACGGAAGCCAACCTGACGCGCGCCTTCCAGTTTCAACGCATACGGTGTTTCTTCATGACGTGAACCACTGACATACACTTCGCCTTCGTTAACCTGGGTAAAGGTGCACGCTTTCAGGTTCAGCACGCCGCCTGGTCCTGGCAGGAAGTACGGATCGGACTTCTCATACAGGGTGTGCGCCGCAGCGGAAGTTTCAGTGAACTTACGCTTGGGATTGAACGCCTTCAGCGTAAAGCCGTTGTCATCAATGATCCCCATCGCACAATCTGAGCCGGAGCCAGGGGTGGCAGCAATGGCAGCACACTCAAGGATCTTCCCGCAATGAAGTGCCAGACCTTCATCAAAGCCCTGCATTATTGGCAGCGCGGCGAAGCAGGCCGGATCGTAGGCACGTCCGCCCAGAACCACCTGCGCGCCAGCTTCGAGCGCACGCTGAAAAGGCTCGACGCCCATCTGCGCGACAATGTAGGTGCTCTCTTCAATTGCATCGTGAGTCAGTTCAGGCACAAAATCGAGCGCGGTGATTTTGCCGTTATCCAGCGCCTGATGAACGATTTCTTTGTCGACATCAGACGGGATTAACGCCATTGAGAAGGACAGTTTTTCTTCCTGTGCGATCTCATGGATTATCTGGCGACACCACTCCAGATGCGGAGCTGCGCCAGAACCACCGGCCGTGCCGATCACTACCGGGATGTTATTCTTCACGCCTGCCACGATCATATAGCGCAGATCGCGTTTCACACCGGCCCGGTCGGTAAAGGGTTTACCCGCCCCCAGATAGTGGGGGCCTGGATCGGAGGAACCTGCGTCAACAGCAATAAGATCCGGTGACTCTTCCATGGCTTTACGAAAACTTTCTTCCGGGAAGCCATAACCCAGGATAGCCGTAGGCGATAAGATCTTAAATGTGCGTGCCATCTCTTAATCCTTAGTTTGCAACAGCGCGATGGTGCGGTTCATTTCGTTAAACACGATGTTGAGACCTTCATCGAAACCCATACCCGGCTTGATCAGCATGCGCATTGGACGCGCAGCCAGCGCGACGTGTACGCAGGTACGCGCACTGATTTCCGTTTCGTTACAGGTACCGCCCTGATAGGCTTCCATTCCGTGTTTGTTGCAATACAGCACCGCATCAACGATGTTGTGAATACCGCCCAGATCCGGGGTCTTGATCTGCACCATGTGGCAACTGCCCGCGTCGGTGAAGTCCACGATATCCTGATAGGTGTTACACCATTCATCCGCAACAATTTTCACGCCGGAACCCAGACGGGTAAGCTCCTGAGTGATCTCGGTGAGCATGCGGATCTGATCCGGCTTGTTACCGGCATCTACCGGGCCTTCAATGTACAGCGGCAGGCCTTGAGCTTCGGCTTCCAGGCTGGCGATGTATTCGGCGCAACGCACCGGATCCATATCGAAGATCAGACCGATGGTGCCGTAGACATCAATATGCAGCGTCGGGTGATAGGTTTCGTTGGTGCGCAGGCTCAGGATGCGGTTAGACAACCAGCGGACGTACTCACGCAGTTTTTCGCCTTTGAAGCCCAGCTTCTCTTCTACGTTATTGATCAGCGCATGCGGCAGGACGTCCACACCTTTGAGGATCATCTTGTCGACGGCGATATAACGGTCGTCGCCGCTCTGGCCAAATAATGGAATGGCTTCCGGGACGCACGGCAGTTGCCATTCATCACAAACCACTTCTGCTTTCAGACGACCGGTAGCCAGTGCCGCCGCGTCGAGCAGCGCCTGAGACAGACCATAACGTACGGCGGTATGCAGCAGATGGCCGTCAATACGCAGTTCGTCAAAGAAACGGGCGTTGGTCAGGAACGAATCAACGTCACGGCCTTCCAGCAGCGGTTTGATGTGATCGTTAAGGAACGGAATGAAGTTTTCAGCCAGGAACAGCGGATCGCGTCCACCTGCACCTGAATATTGCACCGCTGCACAATCGCCCACCGCTACCGCGCCGTTTTCCAGAATCAGCTGTACGGATACGCATTCACCCGCCTGACGAACAGATGTAAATCCAGGCGTTACCGGAGCGCCGGTATAGATAAACCCGTCATGACCGGCGCCGTTTTTGATGGCCTGCTGATCGTCAAAATAAAATGAGGAGTAGCCAGCTGTGAAAAGGGCCTGTTTAATTTTCATTATGGTCTTCCTATTAATTTACTGTGGGATACGGCGTTGATGTCATCAATGACCATCTGGAAAGAAGGCTTGCGGCCTTCGAAATGCGCGCGCTCTGCGACGTAGTCGTGGTGCAGGGCGAGAATGTCTTTCGGCAGCGGAACGGCACCGGCTTCGAGAATACGGATGGCGCCTGTGTTATCGCGAACAGGCAGGATCTTACCGGCGTTACAGGCGGCAGGCGCGAAAGGTACATCCAGTACGCCTGCTTCAAAGGCCAGCACTGTACCGCGCGCAATGTCGCCATTGCCCAGTTCGAAGACTTTCTTCAGCACCGCGCGGACTTCGCTCTTAATCAGATCAACTTCCTGCTCCACGGCAGCGCACTGCGGGAATTTCTGGTCGCTGACCATGTTGAGCATCTGGCGCGAAGCTTTCAGACCCTGGGCGTTCGCTGCCGCCGTTGGGATACCGAACGCTTCGTGCGGGCTTTTGGTGATCACTTTGGTGGCACCTGACATACCGGCAACCGCTGCGCCCCAGGCGATAACGGAGAAGGCTTTTGCTTCATCTTCCGGGAATCCGCCCATCCACTGGTGGAAAACGGTACTCAGTTCGTAATCGTCAAAGCCGTGGTTATGGAAATATTCGTGGGAAAGTTCGCGCAGCGCCTGAATCGCTGCAATATCCTGCGTTAGGCTACCGACCTGGCCGTAGCCAACGGTAATTGACTTGACGCCTTGTTCCAGAGCCAACAGACCTTCGATAATCGCCACCGAGTGGGACATAAACGGCGGGATCAGGGTGCCGGTCAGTGGGCCAAACGGTTCACGGTTGATACGAATACCGTTCTCTTCGTACAGGCCCATCAGGCGGTCGCAGTACTGCCAGTCGCGGATGGATTTTTCCAGAGTGACACGTTTAGCGTAAGGAATGTTGTAGGAGATGCCGCCGCCTTCGTAGCTGGTAAAGCCACTGGCCATGGCGATTTCTGCCAGCAGGCGCGCATCAGGCGTGCCGTGACGAACCTGGATCGGTTTTTCCAGTGCTTCAGTCATACGACGGCAGGCAGCAACCCCGTGATTGACGACCGGTAAACCATTCAGCTTGGAAGTACCTGCTTCGATAGATTTCTGGATCCCGACAGCGGCTTCTTCATAGCGGTTCAGACGGGTATAGGCATCGATAGTACTCGGCAGGAGGTCGCACTCTTCCTGCAATGTTTTGAGCAGCGCAATATGCTCATCCATTAATGCTACGCCTGCGCGCGGCTGGCTCAGGGTTTTCCCTTCCTGATCGGCCTTCAGCAGAGCAAGGGAGAAGCGCTTTTTATCCGGAATTGATTGCTGGTACTTCACGCCATCTTCGAAGTTCTCAACGTCTTTGCCGGTTTCCCAGGTTTGTAATACCTGATGCCTTTCGGTCATGAATTCGTCATGGGTCAATTTTTTATTTCGAAGTTCCATTCGTAGCTGCCTTAAGTTTTATAGGGTTAAACACTGAATGCTGGTGCGAGCAGCGGCTTGCGGGTACAGCCTGGCGACGTTTGCCAGTAGCGGGAGCAGGCCATTTGAATCGCGGTAATACTCAAACTGATTCGGTAACAAAATTCTTTTACCCTGGTCGTCCAGCTCCCGGTATTTGAGCCAGTTATGGATATCGAACTGGCTGGCGCGAGAGAGCCATCCCCCTGAACCGACGACTTTGCGTACGGTGGTGAGATCGCGACCCATCTGTAAATCCACGTTACCCACGCAGGTGCAAACCTGCTTCTTAGTGCCCGCGTGGCGCTCAGCGGCATAGCCCACGCACAAACCTGCCAGCAGGGTGTCGAAATACTTCTCCTCCTCGCTGAGCGGCAGGTAATCCGGTTGCCCAACCAGATGACGCAGGTAGCGGTAAAACGCTTCCTCGCGCTGCGGTTGTTGGGCGAAGATGACTTTCACCATATCCTGCGTACTTTCTCCCACCACGACGGCGGAAACGCGCATTCCCAGGTCGCCTTCAACGGTACGTTTGACGAACGGTTCAGGAACACCATGCAGGACGGTATCGGGGGAGAGGGTATTCGCGCTGGCCGAATAGACATCCGTGGTGGCTCCGCCCATATCAATCAGCATGAATTCCTTCCATGCGCTGTCGTAATCGCTAATGGCTTTGACTAACTCATATACCGTCCATGGCGTCGGCATTGGCTCTTCGCCGGTTTCGCCGACGATGACGTCCAGACCTTTACCTTTGACAATGCGTGACAAGAACACATCGCAAATCGCCTGGCGCGCGGCAAACGGATTCGGGTGATCGAGGTCAGGCAGAATGTTGTCTACCGTGGTCAGATCTTTATGTCCCAGAATCGTTTGTATTTCGTCCTGAATGTCCCGATTTCCGGCGTAGATAATGGCGCAATCAAGCGTTGAGCCTGCCAGCGCGTGCGCATTCGCCAGGCCGTAGCTTTCTTCGCCACCGTCTGTACCGCCGGTAAACAACAGAATGTCTGGCGGTGATGATTCCAGCTCCTGGATGTCATGCCGGTTCAGTTTGTACGAATAATATTGCGCGATTTTCGCTCCTGCCGAATGGGCGGTAACTTTTGCTGATTCCAGCGTAATGGAAGGCACCAGCCCCATTGCTGCAACGGCGAGTCCACCCTTGGCCGAGGAGGAGTATTTCAACTGCACTTCACCACTTTTCAGTAACGGGCGAGCATCGGCAACGTTCAGCACCTGATTCAGGCTGGCAAAAAAACCGTCTGCCAGATGATGTGTGGTGGTTGGGGTCAGGACATGGTTTACCAGGGTTAATTCCTCGCCTTCATGGGCGAAGAGGGCAGCCTTGGTCCATGTCGAGCCGATATCGACAGAAACTGTTTGCATCAGATAGCCTCTTCCAGGCAACGCTGCTCGAGGCCATTGTGTTGGCGAATATCATTGGTGATAAGCGCGCAGACATCTTCCAGGTCGTGGCTCGGTGCGAAGACGCGGTTAAAACCCATCTCCTTAAACTTCACTTCCACATCGCCGAAGTCATGTTTACCAACTACCAGGTTGCCACCGACGTACAGCAGAATGTCGCCGAGGCCGCGTTCGATGCAGCGCTCACGTAACCCGAGGCAGTCAATGTCGCCATGACCGTAGATAGAGGACACCACGATGGCATCGGCGCCTGTTTCAATCGCGGCATCAATATATTCATCCTGGCTCACCATCACCCCGAGGTTGATTACGTGAAAATCATGAGCAGTAAAAACGCGATCCAGAACTTTATTACCTACTGCATGGCAGTCAGCACCGATGACGCCAATAACAAGTGTAGATTTCTTCATGGGTAATCCTCTGTAGGGCTGATGGTCAATAAGTGAAAATTATTTTCTAATATTTAGAACATGGTTTGTGACAACCTCTTAATAGGGTCGGAGTTTCTGTGTAAGCGGAAAAGGAAGCAATTGATCTATTTTCAAAATATCCTGCGCAAAATGATTGTTATATTTTTTTATTTATAAAAATCATTGTTTATCAGATGGTTGAGTGTTGTTTTTGCGGTTTTTTTTAATTTACCAGGAAAATGACGAATAAATGACTTGCCATGTTTGTGATCGAAATCTTATTTTGTTGTGCGTCTCATTCATGTGTCATTTTTTATAATTTAAAAAATTATCTTTACTAAATAACTTGTGAACGGGATAACGGTTTTTTATTTTTTAATCTTATATGACACAATTATATTTTGTTAAATTTAAGATAAAAATGATAATGAATTGTTTGTGGCATATTTAAACGTTGCCACATAAGAGAAAAAGAGAAGTGAGTGATAACTTTCAGTGATGCTTTAAGCGAAACGCCTGCGCTGTGCTGAGGACGTCAAACCCAATGCGTCTGTCAATGAGGGACGCTTTCGCTTCCATTTGAGATAGTTACATCTTGGTGTTAATTATAAGTAAAATTTAAATGAATAATTTGTATGAAATAACAATTCCATGACTTGCTAAACAAAAAACTGTGAGCTACCCAGCAATAGTGACTCTTTATCTGCTGGCAATTTTGTCAGTCGGGCGGGTTAAAAGATCGTGTAGATTTAAATAAATATCCTATCATTTGTAGTAACGGCAATTACTCATTGAAAAACATACCGTTAACATGGCGTTCACTAGTCGCCTGACTGTTAAACACTATTAACATTAAATTTGAAAATTGATTTAAATCAATGTTTAAAACTTGGTAAACAGCCTCAAAAGAGGTTAAATTGCTGCAGATCAAATTGGTCTGAAAGTGATAAATTAGCTATAAATTGATCACTATCGAAAAATGCAAATTTACCTCGATAAAAACCTGTTTATTGTAAGGATTTTACGGCGTAATATAATTGCGGGATCAATTTGAGTGTTTTATTAACATGTTTGTAACCTTTCATCATTGTCCTTTCTTCAATTGAGAAGAAAGAGCAGCGGCGGAGGGAAGCAGATAAATTTGTATTGGGGCATGCGTGTGACCCTTTCTAACGGGGTTCACTCTCGGAGTCTTCATGCGATGAGCAAGGAGTCATGATGTTAGATATAGTCGAACTGTCGCGCTTACAGTTTGCCTTGACCGCGATGTACCACTTCCTGTTTGTGCCACTGACGCTAGGTATGGCGTTCTTGCTGGCCATCATGGAAACGGTCTACGTCCTTTCCGGCAAACAGATTTATAAAGATATGACCAAGTTCTGGGGCAAGTTGTTTGGTATCAACTTCGCTCTGGGTGTGGCAACCGGTCTGACCATGGAGTTCCAGTTCGGGACTAACTGGTCTTACTACTCCCACTATGTAGGGGATATTTTCGGTGCGCCGCTGGCGATCGAAGGTTTGATGGCCTTCTTCCTCGAATCCACCTTTGTAGGTCTGTTCTTCTTCGGCTGGGACCGTTTGGGTAAAGTCCAGCATATGTGCGTCACCTGGCTGGTGGCCCTGGGTTCTAACCTGTCCGCACTGTGGATTCTGGTTGCGAACGGCTGGATGCAAAACCCAATCGCCGCGGATTTCAACTTTGAAACCATGCGCATGGAGATGCTGAGCTTCTCTGAACTGGTGCTCAACCCGGTAGCACAGGTGAAATTTGTTCACACTGTGGCATCTGGTTATGTTTGTGGCGCGATGTTCGTTCTGGGGATCAGCTCCTACTATATGCTGCGCGGTCGTGACTTCGCGTTTGCTAAACGTTCTTTTGCAATCGCCGCCAGCTTTGGTATGGCTGCTATTCTGTCTGTTATCGTTCTGGGTGATGAATCCGGTTACGAAATGGGCGACGTGCAGAAAACCAAACTCGCTGCTATTGAAGCAGAATGGGAAACGCAGCCTGCACCGGCTTCCTTTACCCTGTTCGGTATTCCGGACCAGGATGCGCAGGAAAACCATTTTGCGATTCAAATTCCTTATGCGCTGGGCATCATTGCCACCCGCTCTGTTGATACACCGGTCATTGGTCTGAAAGACCTGATGGTGCAGCACGAAGAGCGCATCCGTAACGGGATGAAAGCGTATCAACTGCTGGAAGAACTGCGTGCAGGAACTACCGATCAGGCCGTTCGCGACCAGTTCAACAGCATGAAGAAAGACCTGGGTTATGGTCTGCTGCTGAAACGCTATACGGATAACGTCACCGACGCGACCGAAGCGCAAATTCAGCAGGCAACGAAAGATTCTATTCCTCGCGTTGCGCCGCTGTACTTCGCTTTCCGTATTATGGTGGCGTGCGGCATTCTGATGCTGGCAATCATCGCAGTGTCCTTCTGGACCGTGATTCGTAACCGTATCGGTGAGAAAAAATGGCTGCTGCGCACCGCGCTGTATGCGATTCCTCTGCCGTGGATTGCCATTGAATCCGGTTGGTTTGTTGCAGAGTACGGCCGCCAACCGTGGGCGATTGGTGAAGTGTTACCAACAGCCGTAGCGAACTCTTCGCTGACCGCTGGCGACCTCATCTTCTCGATGCTGTTGATTTGCGGCCTGTATACCCTGTTCCTGGTGGCTGAACTGTATCTGATGTTCAAGTTCGCACGCCTTGGGCCGAGTAGCCTGAAAACCGGTCGTTATCACTACGAGCAGTCCACTGTGACTTCTCAGCCGGCACGCTAAGACAGGAGTCGTCAAATGATCGATTATGAAGTATTGCGTTTTATCTGGTGGCTGCTGGTTGGCATTCTGCTGATTGGTTTCGCGGTCACTGATGGCTTCGACATGGGGGTGGGCATGCTCACCCGTTTCCTCGGTCGTAATGATACCGAGCGTCGAATTATGATTAACTCCATCGCCCCGCACTGGGACGGTAACCAGGTTTGGCTCATCACCGCGGGTGGCGCACTGTTCGCTGCCTGGCCGATGGTGTATGCCGCTGCGTTCTCCGGTTTCTATGTGGCGATGATCCTGGTACTGGCGTCTTTGTTCTTCCGTCCTGTCGGTTTTGATTACCGCTCGAAGATTGAAGACATGCGCTGGCGCAACATGTGGGACTGGGGCATCTTCATTGGTAGCTTCGTTCCACCGCTGGTTATTGGCGTGGCGTTCGGCAACCTGCTTCAAGGGGTTCCGTTCCACGTAGACGACTACATGCGTTTGTACTACACCGGTAACTTCTTCCAGTTGCTGAATCCGTTTGGTCTGCTGGCGGGTGTCGTGAGTGTTGGGATGATCATCACCCAGGGCGCGACCTATCTGCAGATGCGTACGGTAGGTGAACTGCATCTGCGTGCGCGTGCAACGTCGCAGGTTGCCGCACTGGTCACTATGGTCTGCTTCGCGCTGGCTGGTGTGTGGGTGATTTACGGTATTGACGGTTATGTTGTGACCTCAGCACTGGATCATCATGCCGCCTCTAACCCGCTGACCAAAGAAGTGGCTCGCGTGGCTGGCGCATGGATGGTGAACTTTAACAATGCACCTATCCTGTGGCTGGTTCCTGCACTGGGCGTGGTTCTGCCGCTGTTGACCATCCTGACTTCTCGTATGGAGAAAGGGGCATGGGCGTTCGTCTTCTCTTCACTGACGTTAGCCTGCATCATCCTGACGGCTGGTATCGCAATGTTCCCGTTTGTGATGCCATCCAGCACCATGATGAACGCAAGTCTGACCATGTGGGATGCAACGTCCAGCCAGCTGACGCTGAATCTGATGACGTATGTAGCTTGTGTGTTCGTTCCGATCATTCTGCTGTACACCGGCTGGTGTTACTGGAAGATGTTCGGTCGCATCACCAAAGAAGATATTGAAAGCAACACCCACTCTCTGTACTAAGTAAGGAGCTTAAAATGTGGTATTTCGCATGGATTTTGGGAACGCTTCTTGCCTGTGCATTTGGGATAATCACAGCGCTGGCGCTTGAGCACGTTGAATCAGGCAAAGCCGGACAAGAAGATAGCTGATGACCAACATTATCGCGATGCAGTATAACGCGATGGATAAGCGCCCCTTGCGGGCGCTTTCCTTTGTGCTGGCAATCGTGTTGGCTGGTTGCATATTCTGGGATCCGTCACGTTTCGCGGCCAAAACCAGTGAGCTGGAAATCTGGCATGGTCTCCTGCTGATGTGGGCGGTCTGCGCAGGCATCATTCACGGCGTTGGTTTTCGTCCTCGCGCCGTACACTGGCAGGGCATTTTCTGCCCGCTAATCGCAGATATCGTCCTGGTTGTTGGTCTGATTTTCTTCTTCTTTTGAATAAGAAACATCCTTAAATATTTATGGGCTTGCATAAGCCCATAAATTTTTACTCTCCGTTTACTTTCCCCCATTCCAAACCACCATTCCCGCGCGTATAGTAGCGAAGTTTGAAAGCATTAACCTAAGGTTGTGCCCTGGAGTTGTGTGCGGTGGCGACACTGGACCATCAGGACGCAACTTAATTGCATTACCGGGATGTAAAGTGAATACAGCGCGATATACAACGACATTCTTGAAGCATCGCGGCGGCAAGAACGCGAGTCACCAGGCGCTTACAAAGTTAAGCGACCGGTGTGAGTGGGCGAAGCCAACAAAGAGGCAGTAAGAATGAACAAGTATATGTTTCGATGGCCGGTTCGTGTCTACTATGAAGACACCGATGCCGGTGGAGTGGTTTACCACGCCAGCTACGTCGCTTTTTACGAAAGAGCACGCACAGAAATGCTGCGTCATCATCACTTCAGTCAGCAGGTCCTGTTGGCCGAACGTGTAGCCTTTGTGGTGCGCAAGATGACGCTGGAGTATTTTGCGCCTGCCCGACTCGACGATATGCTCGAAGTCCAAACCGAAATTACGTCAATGCGTGGCACCTCATTGGTTTTCACGCAACGCATTGTCAACGCAGAGAACACCGTGCTGAATGAAGCCGAAGTTCTGATTGTTTGCGTTGATCCACTCAAAATGAAGCCTCGTGCGCTTCCCAAGTCTATTGTCGCGGAGTTTAAGCAGTGACTGACATGAATATCCTTGATTTGTTCCTGAAGGCAAGCCTTCTGGTTAAACTTATCATGTTGATTTTGATTGGTTTCTCAATCGCATCCTGGGCCATTATTATCCAGCGGACCCGTATTCTTAATGCGGCTTCACGTGAAGCCGAAGCATTTGAAGACAAGTTCTGGTCCGGCATTGAATTGTCGCGCCTGTATCAGGAAAGCCAGGGGCGTCGTGATAACCTGGTGGGCTCGGAACAAATTTTCTACAGCGGATTCAAAGAGTTTGCGCGTCTGCATCGAGCGAATAGTCATGCGCCGGAAGCGGTCGTTGAGGGGGCATCCCGTGCGATGCGTATCTCGATGAACCGTGAACTGGAAACGCTGGAAACGCATATTCCATTCCTCGGCACCGTCGGCTCCATCAGCCCGTATATCGGTCTGTTCGGTACCGTTTGGGGGATCATGCACGCATTTATCGCGTTAGGCGCGGTAAAACAGGCAACGCTGCAAATGGTCGCACCGGGTATCGCGGAAGCGTTGATTGCAACGGCTATCGGTCTGTTTGCGGCAATCCCGGCGGTTATGGCTTACAACCGACTGAATCAGCGCGTAAACAAGCTGGAACTGAATTACGACAACTTTATGGAAGAGTTCACCGCGATTCTGCACCGCCAGGCGTTTACCGTTAGCGAGAGCAACAAGGGGTAAGCCATGGCCAGAACGCGTGGACGAGGTCGTCGCGAACTCAAGTCCGAAATCAATATTGTACCGCTGCTCGACGTACTACTGGTGCTGTTGCTGATCTTTATGGCAACCGCGCCGATTATTACGCAGAGTGTGGAAGTCGACCTGCCGGATGCGACCGAATCGCAAGCTGTCAGCAGTAACGACGAACCGCCGGTCATTATTGAAGTTTCCGGGATAGGGCAATACAGCGTGGTCGTTGAGAAAGATCGTATGGATCAACTGCCGCCGGAGCAGGTTATCGCGGAAGCGAAAAGTCGCCTGCAGACCAATCCGAAAACGGTCTTTTTAATCGGTGGTGCGAAAGACGTGCCTTATGATGAAATAATTAAAGCGCTGAACTTGTTACACAGTGCAGGCGTAAAATCGGTTGGCTTGATGACGCAGCCAATCTGATGACTGCGTTTTGCTGGCTTGAAAGATAGCGCGTAACAGGCGAACAGTTTTTTGGGAACCGAGAGTGTCAAAGGCAACCGAACAAAACGACAAGCTCAAAAGGGCGATAATTATTTCAGCGGTGCTGCATGTCATTTTATTTGCAGCGCTGATCTGGAGTTCGTTCGATGAGCACATTGATGCTTCAGCCGGCGGCGGTGGCGGTTCGTCCATCGACGCCGTTATGGTTGATCCTGGCGCCGTTGTGCAACAGTACGACAGGCAGCAGCAACAGCAGGCAAGTGCTAAACGTGCAGAAGAGCAGCGTGAAAAACAGGCGCAGCAGCAAGCTGAGGAGCTTCGCGAGAAGCAGGCGGCCGAGCAAGAGCGACTGAAGCAACTTGAAAAAGAACGTTTAGCCGCGCAGGAAAAAGTGCGCGAACAGGCGGAACAGCAGAAACAGGCCGAAGCCGCCGCCGCGAAAGCGCAAGAGCAACAGAAACAGGCTGAAGAAGCTGCGGCGAAGGCTGCTGCAGACGCGAAGGCCAAAGCTGATGCTCAGGCGAAACAAGCGGCAGATGCCGCGAAGAAAGCCGCTGCGGACGCACAGAAAAAAGCAGAGGCTGAGGCCGCTAAAGCCGCCGCTGATGCGAAGAAAATTGCCGAAGCACAAGCTGCTAAGGCTGCCGCAGACGCTGCGAAGAAAGCTCAGGCTGAAGCCGCTAAGCAAGCAGCAGCCGAGAAAGCTGCTGCGGAGAAAGCAGAAAAAGCCGCTGCCGCGAAAGCTGCCGCTGCCGAAAAGGCTGCGGCTGATAAGAAAGCCGCAGCGGAAAAAGCAGCAGCAGATAAAAAAGCTGCAGCCGAGAAAGCCGCTGCCGATAAGAAAGCTGCGGCAGATAAAGCGGCGGCTGCGAAAAAGGCTGCGGCCGAAAAAGCAGCTGCAGCCTCTGGCGTTGACGACTTGTTGGGTGACTTAAGCTCCGGTAAGAATGCACCGAAATCGGGTGGTGGAGCGAAAGGAAACGGTCAACCGGCGAAAGATAGTGGTACAAGTGGTGCAAATGGCGGTGCATCTGGCGCTGATATCAGTGCTTACGCATCTCAAATTCGTAATGCGATCCAGAGCCGTCTGTATGGTGCCGATTTGTATGCGGGTAAATCTTGCGTATTACATATCAAGTTAGCACCCGATGGTCTGTTACTGGATGTGACCGAAGAGGGCGGAGATCCGGCATTGTGTCAGGCTGCGCTGACGGCTGCGAAAACAGCCAGAATTCCTAAACCGCCTAGCCAGGCTGTTTATGAAAAAGTAAAAGATGCCAAGCTGGATTTTAAACTGTAATAACGTCCCTGAGAATTCAGGGGAAACGGTCTAAGGTTGAGACAGCGTTCTGGTAGTTTTGTGTATTTGAGTTTGTTAACATTCTGCTAAATTATCGTGGGCTTTCCGTCCAGATAAGGGAGATATGATGAAGCAGGCATTACGAGTAGCATTTGGTTTTCTGATGCTGTGGGCAGCGGTGCTGCACGCAGAAGTACGTATCGAGATCACCCAGGGGGTGGACTCGGCACGCCCGATTGGTGTTGTCCCCTTCCAGTGGGCAGGGCCGGGTGCTGCACCTGAAGATATCGGTGGTATCGTAGGCGCTGACCTGCGTAACAGCGGTAAATTTAATCCGTTAGACCGTTCTCGCCTGCCGCAGCAGCCGGGTACCGCACAGGAAGTTCAACCTGCCGCATGGTCTGCGCTGGGTATTGATGCCGTGGTAGTAGGTCAGGTTACGCCTAATCCGGATGGTTCCTACAGCGTTGCATATCAACTGGTAGATACCGGTGGCGCACCGGGTACCGTACTGGCACAGAACACCTATAAAGTGAACAAGCAGTGGTTGCGTTACGCGGGCCATACTGCAAGTGACGAAGTGTTTGAAAAACTGACCGGTATTAAAGGTGCATTCCGTACCCGTATCGCTTATGTTGTTCAGACGAACGGCGGCCAGTTCCCATACGAATTACGTGTATCCGACTACGATGGCTACAACCAGTTCGTGGTACACCGTTCTCCGCAGCCGCTGATGTCTCCGGCATGGTCTCCGGACGGTTCAAAGCTGGCATATGTCACTTTCGAAAGCGGTCGTTCTGCGCTGGTTATTCAGACGTTGTCTAATGGCGCGGTTCGTCAGGTAGCGTCGTTCCCACGTCACAACGGTGCACCTGCGTTTTCTCCGGATGGCAGCAAACTGGCGTTTGCCCTGTCTAAAACCGGTAGCCTGAACCTGTATGTCATGGACATTGGTTCCGGTCAGATCCGTCAGGTGACGGATGGTCGCAGCAACAACACGGAACCTACCTGGTTCCCGGACAGCCAAAACCTGGCCTTTACCTCTGACCAGGCCGGTCGTCCGCAGGTATATAAAGTTAACGTCAACGGCGGTGCTCCGCAGCGTATTACCTGGGAAGGTTCGCAAAACCAGGATGCGGATGTGAGCAGCGACGGTAAGTTTATGGTAATGGTAAGCTCAGCCAATGGTCAGCAGCACATTGCCAAACAAGATCTGGTAGCGGGTGGCGTACAAGTCCTGTCGTCAACGTTCCTGGATGAAACGCCAAGTCTGGCACCTAACGGCACTATGGTAATCTACAGCTCTTCTCAGGGGATGGGATCCGTGCTGAATTTGGTTTCTACAGATGGGCGTTTCAAAGCGCGTCTTCCGGCAACTGATGGTCAGGTTAAATTCCCTGCCTGGTCGCCGTATCTGTGATAATAAATAATTGATTAATAAAGGAATCATTGAAATGCAACTGAACAAAGTGCTGAAAGGGCTGATGATTGCTCTGCCTGTTATGGCTATTGCAGCGTGTTCTTCTAACAAGAACGCCAGCAATGACGGCAGCGAAGGCATGCTGGGTGCCGGCACTGGTATGGATGCAAACGGCAGCGGCAACATGTCTTCTGAAGAGCAAGCGCGTCTTCAGATGCAACAGCTGCAGCAGAACAACATCGTTTACTTCGATCTGGACAAGTACGATATCCGTTCTGACTTCGCTGCAATGCTGGATGCTCACGCTAACTTCCTGCGTAGCAACCCGTCTTACAAAGTCACCGTAGAAGGTCATGCGGACGAACGTGGTACTCCTGAGTACAACATCTCCCTGGGTGAGCGTCGTGCGAACGCCGTTAAGATGTACCTGCAGGGTAAAGGCGTTTCTGCTGACCAGATCTCCATCGTTTCTTACGGTAAAGAAAAACCTGCAGTACTGGGTCATGACGAAGCGGCTTACGCCAAAAACCGTCGCGCCGTACTGGTTTACTAAGAGAATTGCATGAGCAGTAACTTCAGACATCACCTGTTGAGTCTGTCGTTACTGGTTGGCATAGCGGCCCCCTGGGCCGCTTTTGCACAGGCGCCAATCAGTAGTGTCGGCTCAGGCTCGGTCGAAGACCGTGTCACTCAACTCGAGCGTATTTCTAACGCTCACAGTCAGCTTTTAACCCAACTCCAGCAACAACTCTCCGATAATCAGTCCGATATCGATTCCCTGCGTGGTCAAATTCAGGAAAATCAATATCAACTGAATCAGGTTGTTGAGCGACAGAAGCAGATATTGCTGCAGATGAATAATCTTGGCAGCGGTAGTGCGCCTGCGGCACAGTCTACAGGGGGCGATCAGAGTGGGGTGGCAACCCCTGCACCTGATACGGGAGCTGCAGCAACGTCAGGGGCTCCCGTGCAAACTGGCGATGCGAATACCGATTACAATGCAGCGATTGCTCTAGTGCAGGATAAATCCCGCCAGGATGATGCAATTGAAGCATTCCAGAACTTCATCAAAAAGTACCCGGACTCTACTTACCTGCCCAATGCGAATTACTGGCTGGGTCAGTTGAATTACAACAAGGGTAAAAAAGATGATGCTGCGTTCTATTTTGCTTCGGTAGTTAAAAACTTCCCAAAATCACCTAAGGCTGCAGACGCGATGTATAAAGTCGGCGTCATCATGCAGGACAAAGGTGACACAGCAAAAGCTAAAGCGGTTTATCAGCAGGTTATCACTAAATATCCTGGCACTGATGGCGCGAAACAAGCGCAAAAACGCCTTGGCGCGATGTAATGACCACCATGCGACCAGAAATCGTGTTATTTCTGGTCGTGTCGTGTGATTCCTAAGCAGTTGAGTTATTTACATCGAAATTTTTGTTGCGCTAAAATCTGAAATCAGTAATATATGCCGCCGTTGCCAAGGGATATCAAACAGCCCGAAAGCGGCGAAAAAAGTGGGGCGTTAGCTCAGTTGGTAGAGCAGTTGACTTTTAATCAATTGGTCGCAGGTTCGAATCCTGCACGCCCCACCACTTAATGCAGTATCCAGCGTAGTATCGGGTGATTAGCTCAGCTGGGAGAGCACCTCCCTTACAAGGAGGGGGTCGGCGGTTCGATCCCGTCATCACCCACCACTCGGGGCGTTAGCTCAGTTGGTAGAGCAGTTGACTTTTAATCAATTGGTCGCAGGTTCGAATCCTGCACGCCCCACCAACTTTAACATTGTACTTAGGTGTTAAACGTGAAGGATAACGTTGCTTTAGCAACGGCCCGTTAGGGCGAGACGAAGTCGAGTCATCCTGCACGCCCCACCAATTCTTATATTGGTGTCGAGTAAAGAATTTTTCAGGTGACATCCGAGCGGGTCGTTAGCTCAGTTGGTAGAGCAGTTGACTTTTAATCAATTGGTCGCAGGTTCGAATCCTGCACGACCCACCATCCTGAATAATTGAAGCAGTAAACCCCATACGGGGGCGTTAGCTCAGTTGGTAGAGCAGTTGACTTTTAATCAATTGGTCGCAGGTTCGAATCCTGCACGCCCCACCAGTGTAAAAAGGCGCCCTAAAGGCGCCTTTTTGCTATCTGCGATTTATAAGATTGCCTGATGTCCTTTGCTTATCAGCCTACAGACGACACTACTCGTGTAGGCCGGATAAGACGTCAGACGCCATCCGGCATTCATCACACGCAATTATTGTGACTTTTCTGCACCAATCCGCTATCTTGTTTAGCATACAAAACAAATCAAACCGAATATGGCGTGTGTCACGCTTTTAATCGGTTATTTCGTTAAGCCAGTGAAACGAGAAAGCAAGATGAGCGTGATGTTTGATCCAGAAGCAGCAATTTATCCGTTTCCGCCGAAGCCAGTACCGCTAAGTGTGGATGAAAAGCAATTTTATCGTGAAAAAATTAAGCTCCTGCTGAAAGAGCGTGATGCCGTTATGGTCGCGCATTATTACACCGATCCTGAAATTCAGCAGTTAGCGGAAGAAACCGGGGGCTGTATTTCTGATTCTCTGGAGATGGCGCGGTTCGGTGCAAAGCATACTGCCTCTACGCTGCTGGTTGCGGGCGTGAGGTTTATGGGAGAAACTGCCAAAATTCTCAGCCCGGAAAAGACCATCCTGATGCCGACCTTACAGGCGGAATGTTCATTAGATCTGGGCTGTCCGATTGACGCGTTCAGCGCATTTTGCGACGCGCATCCGGATCGTACCGTGGTGGTTTACGCCAATACCTCTGCAGCCGTTAAAGCACGTGCGGACTGGGTCGTGACTTCCAGTATCGCGGTTGAACTTATTGAGCATCTTGATAGTTTGGGTGAAAAAATCATCTGGGCTCCGGACAGACATCTGGGCAACTACGTGCAAAAACAGACCGGCGCAGACGTGCTCTGTTGGCAGGGGGCCTGTATCGTCCACGACGAGTTTAAAACCCAGGCTTTAACACGCATGAAAGGGCTTTACCCTGATGCCGCGGTGCTGGTGCACCCGGAGTCCCCTCAGTCTATCGTTGATATGGCAGATGCGGTTGGCTCAACCAGCCAGCTCATCAACGCGGCTAAATCGTTACCGCATAAGCAGTTGATTGTGGCGACTGACCGGGGCATTTTTTACAAAATGCAGCAGGCCGTTCCGGATAAAGAGCTGCTTGAAGCTCCGACGGCTGGCGAGGGGGCAACCTGTCGCAGCTGTGCGCATTGTCCGTGGATGGCGATGAATGGCCTGAAAGCGATTGCTGAGGGCCTGGAACATGGCGGCGCGGCTCATGAGATACATGTTGAGGACTCGCTGAGAGAAGGGGCGCTGTTGCCGTTAAACCGTATGTTGGAATTTGCGGCTACACTTCGAGCGTAATTATTTATTTTTGCTCTGGGGGAAAAGATGGACTTTTTTAGCACGCAGAACATTCTGGTACATATTCCGATTGGCGCGGGTGGTTACGATTTGTCGTGGATCGAAGCCGTGGGAACGATCGCCGGGTTGCTGTGTATTGGCCTGGCGAGCCTTGAGAAAATCAGCAATTACTTCTTCGGTCTGATAAACGTCACGCTGTTTGCAATTATCTTCTTTCAGATCCAGCTCTATGCCAGCTTGTTGCTGCAAGTTTTCTTCTTTGCCGCAAATATCTACGGCTGGTATGCCTGGTCCCGGCAAACCAACCAGCATGAAGCGGAACTGAAAATTCGCTGGCTACCGCTTCCAAAAGCGATCGGCTGGCTGGCGGCTTGCGTGGTGGCGATCGGCCTGATGTCGATCTATATCGATCCGGTCTTTGCGTTCCTGACAGGCATTGCAGTGAATATTATGCAGGCATTGGGATTACAGGTTGTTGTGCCTGAACTACAACCCGATGCATTCCCGTTCTGGGACTCCTGCATGATGGTGCTGTCGATTGCGGCGATGATCCTGATGACGCGCAAATACGTTGAAAACTGGCTGCTGTGGGTGATCATTAACGTCATTAGCGTGGTGATCTTTGCCCTGCAAGGCGTATATGCCATGTCGCTGGAATATATGATCCTGACGGTTATCGCCCTGAACGGTAGCAGGATGTGGATTAACAGTGCGCGTGAGCGGGGTTCCCACGCGCTTTCTCATTAATGGTGATGATGTGAATGGCCGGACACGCCCTGATACAGGTGACAGTCCGGCCCATTGCACGGCTGATACTCCATTTGGATTGTGGCGTGTTCAATCTGGTAGTGATGGATAAGGAAATGCTGAATACGCTCCAGCAACGCATCGTGATCGTGTGGCGGGATCACCTGAACATGCAGCGTCATTACCGGTTTTTCGCCCACCATCCAGACATGGACATGGTGAACGTTGCGGACTTCAGGAATATCCCGGCTGAGATGGCGCTGCAGTGCGGCGATATCCAGCGTCAGCGGGGCACCTTCCAGTAATTCATTAACGCTATCTTTTAGCAATCGCCAGGCGCTACGCAGCACCAGCACGGAAACCAGAATCGAGAGAATTGGGTCCGCGGGCGTCCAGCCCGTCCAGATAATAATCAGCGCAGCGATGATTGCCCCGACCGAGCCAAGTAAATCGCCCATCACATGCAGCGCCGCGGCGCGGACGTTCAGATTTTTCTCTTCACTGCCGCGATGTAAAACCCAAAAAGCGAGCACGTTGGCCAGTAGACCCGCGACAGCAATAACCATCATCATGCCGCCAGCCACGGGGCGAGGTGTCTGGAAGCGCTCAATCGCCTCCCAGACGATTAAAATGGTGATAACGACCAATGCGATGGCATTAACAAATGCGGCCAGCGTCGTGAGCCTCAGCCAGCCGAAGGTGTGTCGTATTGTGGGCGGGCGACGGGAAAACCGGACGGCCAGCAGCGCGAAAAGCAGCGCCGCAGCATCCGTGAGCATATGCCCGGCGTCGGCCAGCAAGGCCAGTGAACCAGAAAGTATTCCACCCACCACTTCAACCAACATAAATCCGGCTGTAATGCAGAATGCGAACATCAGTCGGCGGGCATTATTGTCCTTGGGTTGCTCAGAGGAAGTATGAGTATGTGCGTGCGCCATTATGCCATCCCTTTGTTATTCTCATCTTTACTGTATGCCATCATACCGTTTTTGGGATGATAAAATTAAAAAGGAGAGCTATTGCTCTCCCGTTATTAGCTTTAATTTCAGCGTTACTGCGTGGTGCCATCAGTTTTTGTGTCAACATCATTGTTGATGCCGTTTCCGGTCTCAACCTTCTTATTCACATCAGGGCAGCGACCGTCCTTACACATAGTGTTTTTGTGCATCTCATCTTTGGTCATCCCTTCATGGTTCATTGTTGAACCGTCCGGGTGCAGCATTGTGCCACCTGAATTCACGTTACTGTTGTCGACATTATTTGGCGCCACGTTTTCGCGGGCGTCTGGGGCGACTTGTCCTGCATCAGCCGAGGAATTTGCCTGACCGTTATTGGACTGCGCGTTGCTTTCAGCAGCCAGTGCCGCGCCGCTGGCGAGGCTGAGTGTAGCGGTAAGGAAGAGTGAAGCCAGCTTTGTCATATGCATATTATGCTCCTGTTAAGGTCGATATGTCGGATAACGTCTTCCAACAGTGCATGTGCCAGTTACATCATTAATATGTGGTTAATCGTTTTGCTATGGAAATTAAAACCAGCATAGAATCTTGAAATCTATGAAAATTAAAGCTGTTACAGTTAGAAATTGTAGTTTGGATCTCGTTTTTCGCTACTTTATTGCGTTTTTTTGGCCAATTCCAGGATTAATCCGTCCAAAGTGTAAAACCCCGTTTACACTTTATGACTGAAGATATAGATTGGAGGGATTGCATTCATTTATATAAGTATGGCAACGCTGGAATAATCATGAATTATCAGAACGACGATTTACGCATTAAAGAGATCAACGAGTTATTACCACCAGTCGCACTGCTGGAAAAATTCCCCGCTACTGAAAATGCCGCCAATACGGTGGCTCATGCCCGTAAGGCGATTCATAAAATTCTGAAAGGGAGCGACGATCGCCTTCTGGTGGTGATTGGGCCGTGCTCTATTCATGATCCGGCAGCTGCCAAAGAGTATGCCACTCGTCTGCTGGCGCTGCGCGAAGCGTTAAAAGGTGAGCTTGAAATCGTCATGCGCGTCTATTTTGAAAAACCGCGTACCACCGTTGGCTGGAAAGGGCTTATCAACGACCCGCACATGGACAACAGCTTCCAGATCAATGATGGGCTGCGCATTGCGCGTAAACTGCTGCTGGATATCAACGACAGCGGATTGCCGACTGCGGGTGAATTCCTCGATATGATTACCCCACAATATCTCGCCGATCTGATGAGCTGGGGCGCGATTGGGGCACGTACAACAGAATCTCAGGTGCACCGCGAGCTGGCATCGGGTCTGTCCTGCCCGGTTGGTTTTAAAAACGGTACCGATGGCACCATCAAAGTGGCGATTGATGCAATCAACGCTGCAGGGGCACCGCACTGCTTCCTGTCTGTCACCAAATGGGGGCATTCAGCGATCGTGAATACCAGTGGTAATGGCGATTGCCATATCATTCTGCGCGGTGGCAAAGAGCCGAACTACAGCGCTCAGCACGTTGCGGACGTGAAAGAAGGCTTGGTCAAAGCAGGACTCTCTGCGCAAGTGATGATCGACTTCAGCCATGCCAACTCCAGCAAGCAGTTCAAAAAGCAGATGGATGTTGCTAAGGATGTTTGCGGACAAGTCGCCGGTGGCGAAAAAGCAATTATTGGCGTGATGATCGAAAGCCATTTGGTGGAAGGTAATCAGAATCCGGATAGCGGTGAGCCGCTGACCTACGGTAAGAGCATCACCGACGCCTGCATTGGTTGGGAAGATACCGATGCGGTGTTGCGTCAACTGGCGGATGCGGTAAAAGCGCGTCGCGGTTAACCAAGTTCCATAGGCCTGAGAAGCGTAGCGCCATCAGGCATTCCGGTGCAGACTGCCGGATGGCGGCGATGCCTTATCCGGCCTACATTTTCTTGTAGGGCCGAAATAAAAAAGCGTGGAGAAATCCACGCTTTTTCTTTAACTTACCGCGAAAATTACTTCGCTTTACCCTGGTTCGCAACGGCCGCCGCTTTTGCTGCGATCTCGTCAGCGTTACCCAGATAGTAGTGTTTGATCGGCTTGAAGTTTTCGTCGAACTCATACACCAGCGGTACGCCGGTCGGGATGTTCAGTTCAAGGATCTCATCTTCGCCCATGTTATCCAGGTATTTAACCAGCGCACGCAGAGAGTTACCGTGAGCGGCGATAATTACGCGCTCACCGCTTTTCATGCGCGGCAGAATGGTTTCATTCCAGTAAGGGATAACGCGATCGATGGTCAGCGCCAGGCTTTCGGTAACCGGTAACTCTTTGTCGGTCAGCTTCGCATAACGCGGATCGTGACCCGGGTAACGCTCGTCGTCTTTGGTCAGTTCCGGCGGGGTAACCGCAAAGCCGCGACGCCACTGCTTAACCTGCTCATCACCGTATTTTTCCGCGGTTTCTGCTTTGTTCAAACCCTGCAGCGCACCGTAATGGCGTTCGTTCAGTTTCCAGGATTTCTCAACCGGCAGCCAGGCCTGATCCAGTTCGTCCAGTACGTTCCACAGGGTGTGGATGGCACGTTTCAGCACGGAGGTATAAGCAAAATCAAAGCTGTAGCCTTCCTCTTTCAGCAGTTTTCCTGCCGCTTTTGCTTCGCCCACGCCTTTCTCGGACAGATCAACATCATACCAACCGGTAAAACGGTTTTCGTTGTTCCACTGACTTTCACCGTGACGTACCAGAACCAGCTTAGTTACAGCCATACATTCACTCCTATAAATCATATCGAATGATAATAATTCTCATTATATTGCCGTAATGTGTAAGCGGCAATGCTTACGCATAACCATAGCGAAAATAGCGCTACAGTGTAAGGTTCTTGTGAACTCAAGGTTGCGATTTTGTCTTTGAGTGGTGGGGATTTGAGCGGTTCTACTGTGATTAACAAGCACCAGGCCCGAAAAGATACGTCATCAGGCCTGGGAGGGGAAACGATCAAGCTGGAATAAACTGATATTCCGTCACGCTGGCATACTCTTCACCCGGACGCAGGAAGCAATCCGCCTGTGGCCACTCGGGGTGGTTCGGGCTGTCCGGCAGAAATTCACTTTCCAGCGCCAGGCCTTGCCAGTCTTCGTAGGCCTCTGGCCCGCGGGAAGGCGTACCACCGAGGAAATTACCGGAGTAAAACTGCAATGCCGGGGCCGAGGTGTAGACCACCATCTGCAGTTTTTCATCCTGTGACCACAACTGAGCGACCGGCGTACGCGCGTTGCCCTGTGCCTGAAGCAGGAAGGCGTGATCGTAACCTTTCACCTTGCGCTGATCGTCATCGGCCAGAAATTCACTACTGATGATTTTAGGGGTGCGGAAATCGAACGTGCTACCGGCAACGGATTTCAGTCCATCATGCGGGATACCCATTTCGTCAACCGGTAAGTACTCGTCCGCCAGAATTTGCAGCTTATGCTGGCGCACATCCGTTTTATCGCCGTCGAGGTTAAAATAGACGTGATTTGTCAGATTCACCGGGCAGGGTTTATCGACCGTGGCACGATAAGTTATCGAAATACGATTATCATCAGTCAGGCGATACTGCGCGGTGGCGCAAAGATGGCCTGGGAAGCCCTGATCGCCATCGTCAGACGTTAAGGCGAACAGCACCTGACGGTCATTCTGATTGACTATCTGCCAGCGACGTTTGTCGAAACCGTCCGGTCCGCCGTGCAGTTGGTTATTGCCCTGACTTGGCAGTAATTCAACGGTTTCGCCAGCAAAGGTATAGCGGCTGTTGGCGATACGGTTCGCGTAGCGGCCAATCGAAGCCCCCAGAAATGCAGCCTGTTCCGGGTATTGTTCCGGACTGGCGCAGCCGAGTAATGCTTCGCGCACGCTACCATCGCTAAGCGGAATACGCGCAGAGAGCAGGGTCGCGCCCCAGTCCATGAGCGTGACTACCATCCCTGCGTCATTGCGCAGGGTGAGCAGGCGAAACGGTTGACCGTCCGGAGCCTGCACGGGGATTTCGTTTAACATTGTCCGGCTCCTTGTGAAGGTTTGCAGACGTAGAATGTTTCTTTAATACCGGTTTTTGCCTCGTACTGTGCGGCGACAGCCTGCTGTACGGCAGGAACCAAATCTTGTGGGATCAGCGCCACGATGCAGCCGCCGAAGCCGCCGCCGGTCATCCGCACACCGCCTTTATCACCGATGGTCGCTTTGACAATCTCTACCAGCGTATCAATTTGCGGCACCGTGATTTCAAAGTCATCGCGCATTGAGGCGTGAGATTCCGCCATCAGCTGGCCCATGCGCAGCAGGTCGCCTTTTTCCAGTGCCTGTGCGGCTTCAACGGTACGCGCATTTTCCGTGATGACGTGGCGCACGCGTTTGGCAACAATCGGATCCAGCTCGTGGGCGACAGCGTTAAACGCTTCGAGGCTGACATCACGCAGCGCTGGCTGCTGGAAGAAACGCGCGCCGGTTTCACACTGTTCTCGACGGGTGTTGTATTCGCTACCGACCAGCGTGCGTTTAAAGTTGCTGTTGATGATCACCACCGCTACACCCTCAGGCATAGAAACGGCTTTGGTGCCCAGCGTACGGCAGTCGATCAGCAGTGCATGATCTTTCTTGCCAAGTGCGGAGATCAGCTGATCCATGATGCCGCAGTTACAACCGACAAACTGGTTTTCAGCTTCCTGTCCATTCAGGGCAATCTGCGCGCCGTCGAGCGGCAGATGATAGAGCTGCTGGAATACCGTACCAACAGCGACTTCCAGTGAGGCAGAAGAGCTTAAGCCTGCACCCTGCGGGACGTTACCGCTGATCACCAGATCCGCGCCGCCAAAGGCGTTATTGCGCTTTTGCAGATGTTTTACCACGCCACGCACGTAGTTTGACCACTGCTGGCTATCGTGGGCGATAATCGGCGCATCGAGAGAGAACTCATCAACCTGATTGTCGTAATCAGCGGCGATGACGCGTACTTTTCGATCGTCGCGCGCCGCGCAACTGATGACGGTTTGATAGTCGATGGCGCAGGGCAAAACGAAGCCGTCGTTATAATCGGTATGTTCGCCGATCAGGTTTACACGACCCGGTGCCTGAATAGTATGGGTGGCAGGGTAGCCAAACGTTTCTGTAAACAGAGATTGTGTTTTTTCTTTCAGACTCATTATTTACACTCCGGATTCGCGAAAATGGATGTCGCTGACCGCACGCAGTCGCTCAGCCGCTTGTTCTGCGGTCAGATCTCGCTGGGTTTCTGCCAGCATTTCATAACCGACCATAAATTTACGCACGGTCGCGGAACGCAGCAGCGGCGGGTAAAAGTGCGCGTGCAACTGCCAGTGTTCGTTTTCTTCACCGTTAAACGGCGCGCCGTGCCAGCCCATGGAGTAGGGGAATGAGCACTGGAACAGGTTGTCGTAACGACTGGTCAGTTTTTTCAACGCCAGCGCCAGGTCAGCACGCTGCTCGTTGGTCAAATCGGTAATACGCAGCACATGCGCTTTCGGCAGCAGCAGCGTTTCGAACGGCCACGCGGCCCAGTAAGGGACAACCGCCAGCCAGTGCTCAGTTTCAACGACCGTACGGCTGCCGTCTGCCAGTTCACGCTGGACGTAATCAACGAGCATCGGCGCGCCCTGTTCGGCGAAGTATGCTTTCTGTAGGCGATTTTCACGTTCAGCTTCGTTGGGCAAAAAGCTGTTGGCCCAAATTTGACCGTGCGGGTGCGGGTTCGAGCACCCCATCGCCGCGCCTTTATTCTCAAATACCTGCACCCAGGGATAGGTTTTCCCTAAGTCTTTGGTCTGCTCCTGCCACGTTTTTACGATTTCTGTCAGCGCAGGGACGCTGAGTTCTGGCAGCGTTTTGCTGTGATCGGGCGAGAAGCAAATTACGCGGCTGGTACCGCGCGCGCTCTGGCAACGCATCAACGGATCGTGACTGTCCGGCGCGTCCGGGGTATCGGACATCAGCGCCGCAAAATCATTGGTAAAAACATAGGTTCCGGTGTAATCCGGATTTACATCACCGGTAACGCGCGTATTGCCAGCACACAGGAAACAGTCCGGGTCATGTGCAGGCAGTACCTGCTTAGACGGGGTTTCCTGCGCTCCTTGCCACGGGCGTTTGGCGCGATGCGGTGATACGAGGATCCACTGCCCGGTGAGCGGGTTAAAACGGCGATGTGGATGATCGACAGGATTGAATTGCGTCATGATTGGTCCTTAATCCGAGTATCCTTGCGGGTGGCGTGACTGCCAGTGCCAGGTGTCTTGTGCCATTTCATCCAGTGTGCGGGTCACGCGCCAGTTAAGCTCGCGATCGGCTTTGCTGGCATCTGCCCAGTAAGCCGGAAGATCGCCATCACGGCGCGGGGCGAAATGGTAATTAATGGGTTTACCGCAGGCTTTGCTGAAGGCGTTGACCACGTCCAGTACGCTGCTGCCGATGCCTGCTCCGAGGTTGTAAATATGCACACCCTGTTTGCCCGCCAGTTTTTCCATCGCGACGACGTGGCCGTCGGCGAGATCCATCACGTGGATGTAGTCGCGAACGCCGGTGCCATCTTCAGTTGGGTAGTCGTTGCCAAATATGGCAAGGGACTCGCGGCGGCCCACGGCAACTTGTGCGATGTAAGGCATCAGATTGTTGGGAATACCTTGCGGATCTTCCCCCATATCGCCCGACGGATGAGCACCAACCGGGTTAAAGTAGCGCAGTAAGGCGATACTCCAGTCGGGGTGTGCTTTTTGCAGGTCGGTCAGGATTTGTTCTACCATCAGCTTGCTTTTGCCGTACGGACTTTGCGGCGTGCCGGTAGGGAAGCTTTCAACGTAAGGAATTTGCGGCTGATCGCCATAGACGGTCGCGGAGGAGCTGAAAATGAAGTTTTTCACGTTGGCGGCGCGCATTGCATTCACCAGACGCAGGGTGCCATTGACGTTGTTGTCATAGTACTCCAACGGCTTGGCAACCGATTCTCCAACGGCTTTTAAACCCGCAAAATGGATGACCGTGTCAATGGCATGATCGTGCAGAATTTCGGTTATCAGCGCTTCGTTACGGATATCCCCTTTCACGAAGGTCGGCTGCTTGCCACCTAAACGCTCAATGACGGGCAAAACGCTGCGTTTGCTGTTGCAGAGATTGTCCAGGATCACCACCTCGTGACCGTTTTTCAACAACTGCACGCAAGTGTGGCTTCCAATGTAACCGCTACCACCTGTAACCAATACTCTCATAATTCGCTCCGTTAAGCCTATGGTATGCAATAACCATAGCATAACAAAGATACGAAAAGTGTGACATGGAATAAATTAGTGGAATCGTTTACACTCCATAAGTTTCACGCATTTTTAATGGTTATTTTATTTTAAATCATTATGTTAGGTTGTTATTTCAGCGTTTGTCTGAAAAAAAGCAGAAAAAAAGGGCGTGATAAACGCCCTGCAATGAAAACTAACGCAGAGACGTTAGTCGATAGGCGTAGATGTCGTTCTCGGGCACAAACTCCAGTCGATGGGTAATGCAGGCTGGGGCATCTTCGGCGTGGTGAGAGACGAACAGCAGTTGAGTTTCACCTTCACCGATTAGCACATCCACAAAACGGCGAATCAGTTGGCGATTGAGCGGATCTAACCCTTGCAAAGGCTCGTCAAGGATCAACAACGTCGGGTGTTTAACCAGCGCGCGAACAATCAGTGCCAGCCGCTGCTGTCCCCAGGAAAGACTATGAAATGGCGCATCCGCGGTACGTTTATCGAAGCCAAGGATATCCAGCCACTGTTGCACCAGCTTGTGCTGCCTGTCGGAAACGGCCTGATAGATGCCGATTGAATCAAAATAACCAGAGAGAATAACGTTGCGAACTGTGGTACTCACCCGGTAATCCAGATGCAGACTGCTGCTGACGTAGCCGATGTGTTTTTTGATATCCCAGATAGTTTCACCGCTGCCACGGCGACGGCCAAACAGGGTTAGGTCGTTGCTGTAACCCTGGGGGTGATCGCCGGTGATTAAACTGAGCAGAGTTGATTTTCCCGCTCCGTTGGGGCCGACGATTTGCCAGTGTTCCCCCGGATTTACCTGCCAGCTCAAATGGTGAAGGATAGGGCGATCGTTATACGAGACCGTGCCATCGTTAAGCACAATTCGCGGCTCGTTATCTGACAACGTACGGCGCACCGAAGGCTCATCCGGTTCAGGTAACTGAATTCCTTCCAGCCGCTCGCTATGGGCAAGCTGAGCGATTAATGCCTGTTGCAGAAGGTCGGTTTTTGCGCCGGTTTCTGTCAGTGTGCAATCGGCAAGTACGCCAGCAAACTGCACGAATTCGGGAATTTCATCAAAGCGGTTAAGTACCAGCACCAGTGTAAAGCCGGCCTGATGCAACTCCGCGAGCAGTTCTGCTAACTGACGGCGTGACGCCACATCCAGCCCGTCAAAAGGCTCATCAAGGATCAGTAAATCCGGCGCGGACATTAACGCCTGACAGAGCAGGGTTTTGCGTGTTTCACCGGTGGAAAGGTATTTGAAACGCCTGTTCAGCAGGGAAGAAATGCCAAACTGCTGCGCCAACGCAGCGCAGCGGGCGGGATCGTTGACCTCATCCTGGATGATTTCGGCGGTGGTGCGCCCGGTGTCGTCTTCACCGGGACTAAGAAGATCGGTGTTGTTTCGCTGCCACTCGTCGCTGACTAGCTTTTGTAGCTGCTCAAAGGAGAGTCGGGTAATACGCGTGAACTGACAGTGGCGCTCGCCTTTCAGAAGCTGCAGCTCTCCCGCCAGTGCGCGGGCCAGCGCGGATTTCCCGCTCCCGTTAGCGCCAACAAACGCCCAGCTATCACCCGCGTTTAACGTCAACGCATCTAACTGGAGCGTTTTTGTGTCGCTAAGACGAAACGTGCCTTGCGAAATTTGCAACGATGACATTTTGTATCCCATTATTTGCAGCGATTAATAACAGGGATACGTGTTCTTCAGGCTGATGTCAATCTACTCAGCACAGCGTGGCGATAATCACTCTGTCTGCATTAAACCAGGCGGTGACGTTAGCGCCTTCTTGCAGCGTTGCGGCGTCTTGGGCCGGAACGGTGGCGCACAGCGTCTGGCCGTCTGGTAACGTCATCAGCACTTCACACTGTTCCGCACCGCGTTCAATATGGCTAATCGTGCCCTGCAACTGGTTATCGGCGGCCTGAGCGATGGCGTCGTCCTGAGTGATTCCTACCCACGGCGCTTTCAGCAGAATCAGTACTTCTTTGCCTTCCTCAAGACCCAGACGCTCGCCGCTTTGCGCAGTGATCGCCACTTTCAGGCGCGTTTCGCCATCGGCCAGCAGGACGTCGACATGCTGCTGGACCTGATCGTGGTCGCGGGCGGTGATTGTGCCAAACCATTGGTTACGGGCGCTGGTTTGCAGTGAAAATCGAGAGATAGCCGCCAGCAAGCTATTGAGCGGTAGCGCATCGTCATCGCTCAAAACATCAAAGGCTTTTTGTTGGATCTGCGCCAGCAAATCATACAACTGAATTAAGCGTTGGCCGTAGCGCGTTAATACCGCGCCGCCGCCGCCTTTGCCGCCTGTGGCGCGCTCAACCAGCGTTTGCTCGCTGAGTTGGTTCATTTCGTTAATCGCATCCCAGGCGCTTTTGTAGCTAATACCTGCATCCTTCGCGCCCTGACTGATGGAGCCGGAAAGCGCAATATGCTTAAGCAGAGAAATGCGACGGGGATCGGCAAACAGTTTTTGCTGAAGTTTCAGCGTAAGAAGGATTTCGGCCTGCATCACAAGCTCCTGGCAAAAGAGGGTATTGTGACGGAAAACCGTGCCTGAGCAAAGCCGACCGCACAAAAGGGGAGTGCTTTTCTGCGTTATGTGGTTAGAATACAGCTAAGGACTACATCTGGAGTTGACCATGTTAGAGTTATTGAAAAGTCTGGTATTCGCCGTAATCATGGTACCTGTGGTAATGGCCATCATTCTGGGTCTGATTTACGGACTGGGTGAAGTGTTCAACATTTTCTCCGGTATCGGTCAAAAAGACCAGTCCAGACAGAATCATTGATTCCCCAAACGCCCGCTCAGTCGGGCGTTTATATTTTTTACGCCTTCCAACCCGTTTTCTTAGTCTACCGTTTCTCAAGATCCTGCTTTCCCTGCCGATATTTTCTTCGTGTAACCTCAAATTGGTATCAATAACCACTGGGAAAATCCTGGTTTACTCGTTATATTTGCGACTACATAACGAAACGCAAAGGAGTTACAGATGGCACGTACATGGTTACGCTTGTTTGCCGGGGCAACACTTTCTCTTACTGTTGCCGGGCATGCGCTGGCGGATGAAGGAAAGATTACTGTTTTCGCAGCGGCTTCACTGACTAACGCGATGCAGGATATTGCGACGCAATACAAAAAAGAGAAGAACGTTGACGTTGTCTCTTCTTTTGCGTCTTCTTCCACGCTGGCGCGCCAGATTGAAGCAGGCGCTCCGGCCGATCTGTTTATCTCTGCCGATCAGAAATGGATGGATTACGCAGTAGACAAAAAGTCGATTGATACCGCCACGCGTGAAACGCTGTTGGGTAACAGCCTGGTGGTTGTCGCACCGAAAGACAGTGCGCAGAAAGACTTCACCATCGACAGCAAAACCAACTGGACCCGTTTGTTAAATGGTGGGCGTCTGGCCGTTGGCGATCCGGAACATGTTCCGGCGGGCATTTATGCTAAAGAAGCGCTGCAAAAACTGGGGGCATGGGATACCCTGGCCCCGAAACTGGCACCTGCCGAAGATGTGCGCGGTGCGCTGGCGCTGGTAGAGCGTAACGAAGCGCCGCTGGGGATCGTCTATGGTTCCGATGCTGTCGCCAGTAAGGGCGTAAAAGTTGTTGCGACTTTCCCGGAAGATTCACACAAAAAAGTGGAATACCCTATCGCAATTGTTGATGGGCACAAAAACGCAACGGTCAGCGCGTTCTATGATTACCTGAAAGGACCGCAGGCTGCTGAAATCTTTAAACGTTATGGATTTACGACCAAGTAATGATACTGACCGATCCTGAATGGCAGGCCGTCATACTGAGCCTGAAAGTTTCTTCCCTGGCTGTGTTGTTTAGTCTGCCGTTTGGGATCTTCTTTGCCTGGCTGCTTGTGCGATGCAAGTTCCCGGGCAAAGCGCTGCTCGACAGCGTTCTGCATTTGCCGCTGGTACTGCCGCCGGTCGTGGTGGGCTATCTGCTGTTGGTCGCCATGGGACGCCGCGGATTCATTGGCGAATGGCTGTACGACTGGTTTGGCATTACCTTTGCCTTTAGCTGGCGCGGTGCGGTACTGGCTGCGGCGGTGATGTCTTTCCCGCTTATGGTACGGGCTATTCGTCTGGCGCTGGAAGGTGTCGATGTCAAGCTGGAGCAGGCGGCCCGCACGCTGGGCGCTGGACGCTGGCGCGTATTTGTCACGATTACTTTACCGCTGATGCTACCTGGCATTATTGTCGGTACGGTGCTGGCGTTCGCGCGTTCCCTCGGGGAATTTGGCGCAACGATTACCTTTGTCTCCAATATTCCTGGCGAAACCCGCACTATCCCGTCGGCGATGTATACCCTGATCCAGACCCCCGGCGGCGAAAGCGCGGCGGCAAGGTTATGTATCATTTCTATTGTGTTAGCGCTGATTTCACTGCTGATTTCTGAATGGCTGGCGCGTATTAGCCGTGAACGGACGGGGCGGTAATCATGCTGGAACTTAATTTCTCCCAAACGCTGGGGACGCATTGCCTGACGCTCAACGAAACGCTGCCAGCCAGTGGGATCACCGCTATTTTTGGCGTTTCCGGCGCGGGTAAAACCTCGCTGATTAACGCCATCAGCGGTCTGACGCAGCCGCAGTCCGGGCGCATCGTGCTTAACGGACGGGTTTTGAACGACGTCGAGAACGGTATCTGTTTAACGCCCGAAAAACGCCGGGTGGGCTATGTTTTCCAGGATGCGCGCCTGTTTCCGCATTATAAAGTGCGCGGCAACCTGCGTTACGGTATGGCGAAAAGTATGGCCGGACAGTTTGATAAGCTGGTGGCCCTGTTGGGCATTGAATCGCTGCTTGACCGTCTGCCCGGTGGTCTTTCTGGCGGTGAAAAACAGCGCGTAGCCATCGGTCGGGCGCTGCTTACCGCGCCGGAACTGTTGTTGCTTGATGAGCCGTTAGCCTCGCTGGATATCCCGCGTAAGCGCGAACTGTTGCCTTACCTGCAACGCCTGGCGCGTGAAATTAATATTCCGATGCTGTACGTCAGCCACTCGCTCGATGAAATCTTGCACCTGGCAGACAAAGTGATGGTGCTGGAAAACGGGCAGGTCAAAGCGTTCGGATCGCTGGAAGATGTCTGGGGCAGCAGCGTGATGCACCCGTGGCTACCAAAGGAACAGCAAAGCAGCATTCTGAAAGTCAGCGTGCTGGAACATCATCCACATTACGCAATGACTGCACTGGCGCTTGGCGATCAGCATCTATGGGTCAATAAGCTGGATCAACCGCTGCAAACTGCGCTGCGTATTCGTATTCAGGCATCTGATGTTTCGCTGGTGCTTCAACCGCCGCAGCAGACCAGTATTCGTAACGTGCTGCGGGCGAAAGTCGCGCAGTGCTATGACGAGAATGGTCAGGTGGAGGTTCAGCTTGAAGTGGGCGGTAAAACGCTGTGGGCGAGGATCAGCCCGTGGGCCAGGGATGAACTGGGTATCAAACCTGGCCTGTGGCTGTACGCGCAAATTAAGAGCGTATCGATAACCGCGTGATTACAGCAGGTGGGAGTAAATAAATTTCGCGATGCTGTCGGTGGTGTTGTCACCAATTACGATGTTGGCGCGGGCTTTGACCGCGTCGTCCGCATTACCCATCGCCACGCCGGTACCTGCAGCTTCCAGCATGCTGATATCGTTAAAGTTGTCACCAAAGGCAATGACGTTTTCCATTGACCCGCCCTGTGCTTCAATCCACTGGGTAAGGCGTCGCCCTTTGCTGTTGCCTTTACGGGCAATGTCGACCTGATCGTGCCAGGACCATTCACACTCCAGCCCCAACTGCTGTTCAACATGCTTACCAAACTGCTGCAGTTTCGGAATATCTTCGTCGGTGAGGGCAAATTTCCAGACGGCGTTAACGTCATGTGCAGCCTGCGCCAGCGAAGGCACCTGGGTGAAAGTCGGGCGCTGTTCCGGCGGCAGGGTTTGTGCCCAGTTAGCGGTACGCACCACATGCCCGGTTGGGCGCTCATACAGCATGGCCTCATCCACATACATCAGCCCGTGGATCTGATGTTCATCCAGCATTTCGATCAGCTGTAATGCCTGGTTTACCGGAAGGGGATCGGATTCCAGTACTGTTTTTGCCTGATAATCATACAAGTAGGTGCCGTTGCAGCAAATTGCAGGTGTATCCAGCGCCAGTGCCTGATAAAAAGGATGAATAGCAACGTGATGGCGACCTGTGACAATGATAAGTTGGTATCCTGCTTCTCTGGCGCGCGCGAGCGCTTCAACAGAGGATGGCAGTAAGGTTTTTTTCGGAGTCAACAGGGTACCGTCTAAATCCAGGGCAATCACGCGTGCGGTCATAGTTATTTCCAGATTAAGGTTGAGAATTTTGTCTGCTGGAATGGTACACCGAGACGGGAGCCGGACAAAATTCTGCGCCTTAATTAAGCATTCACCGTTAAATGCGTCTACCTTAGGCGTGTGTCAGGCAATTGCAGCCACCTGCCAAAAAGCAAAGGAGTATTCATGAAGCAAACCGTTTATACCGCCAGCCCTGAAAGTCAGCAAATCCACGTCTGGAGCCTGAATCATGATGGTTCTTTGACGCTGACGCAGGTGGTTGATGTGCCGGGTCAGGTACAGCCGATGGTCGTCAGCCCGGATAAGCGCTACCTCTATGTTGGCGTGCGCCCGGAGTTTCGCGTGTTGGCTTACCGCATTGCGCCTGATGACGGTGCGCTGACCTTCGCGGCGGAGTCTGCGCTGCCGGGTAGCCCGACGCATATTTCTACCGATCATCAGGGACGTTTCGTGTTTGTCGGCTCTTATAACGCCGGGAGCGTGAGCGTCACGCGTCTGGAAGATGGCCTGCCGGTGGAACAGGTTGACGTGGTTGACGGTCTGGACGGCTGCCACTCGGCCAACATCTCACCGGATAACCGTATCCTGTGGGTTCCGGCGTTGAAACAGGATCGTATCTGTCTGTTTGAGGTAAGCGATGATGGACATCTGGTGGCGCAGGAACCGGCTGAAGTGACCACCGTTGAAGGCGCGGGCCCGCGTCATATGACGTTCCATCCGAATAAGCAATTTGCCTACTGTGTGAATGAGCTGAACAGCTCCGTTGACGTCTGGGCGCTGAAAGATCCGTACGGCAAGATTGAGTGTGTGCAGACGCTGGATATGATGCCGGCTGATTTCACTGATACCCGTTGGGCAGCGGATATTCACATTACACCGGATGGTCGTCATCTGTACGCCTGTGACCGCACCGGCAGCCTGATTACGATCTTTAGCGTGTCTGAAGATGGCAGCGTGCTGACCAAAGAGGGTTTCCAGCCAACTGAAACTCAGCCGCGCGGTTTTAATATCGATCACAGCGGTAAATACCTGATTGCCGCCGGACAGAAATCGCACCATATCGCGGTGTATGAGATTGCTGGCGAGCAGGGGCTGCTGGCAGAGAAGGGGCGTTATGCAGTGGGGCAGGGACCGATGTGGGTCGTGGTGAACGCCTACTAACGCCATCAGTTAGAGCAGGAAAAGCCTGTTCAAAGATAAAAAGCGAGGTTTACATCCGTGTGAACCTCGCGGGGAAAATAAGTTATTTCAACGGATAAACACACTTAGCATCGGCCCAGGGGAAACATATTAAATCCGTCTTTTCTAATTCAAAATAAATCCCTGTAGTTTCAGGAAAATCCCAGTCTGGGTATTGAGAATTATAGGAAAGCCCCACCTTGAGAACATCAATGTTCGTGAAATCGATTTCATCTGCATTACCATGAATAGACGTATTACCGACATCCCAATATCCATCCGTCTCGTTATTGGGGGGTGTCGAAGGGAAAGTAGCCGCAAACATTTCCATCCCCATTCCTGGCTTGGCATGCCTATCCGATCTTAATATCTTCATTTTCTTGCCCTGCCCTGTGGGGACATATTTTACAGCCGCAATAGGGAAGGTATAAAAGGCGTCCTTTTTAAACATTGTCTTATTTGTATGCTGGAAACCAATGACTTCAATGACGAGATATTCCAGATCGTTACTTGATATAAGTATGTCTTTAGGGACTTGATGTCCATCCTGGCCACCGCAGAATCGACTGCCTGCTTTCTCACAGGGGGCTTCGCTTTGGGAAAAAAAGATCGCTGAGAGCCGGACATTAGGATCGTCCACCTCATCCTGCTTATTCGCCGGTGGATACTCGTAACCGCCATAGCGATGTCTAAAGAACCGTGTCGCTCTTTGAAGTTTATCGGGGACCTTGCCCTGAATATAAATACCATTGTCAATCTCGAGATAACTATAAAGCAAACCTTCAAGGTGTTCTGACGAAGCCTCCGAATTACCTCTAAGTTTGTCTCTACTGTTATCACATTGCCTTTCCTCTTTAAATGGACAACGCGGTAAATTTGGTGCAGTAACATTAAGATTATTACGACCTTTATCCTGATCGTACCCTTTCGTTTTCCAGTACACGTTCACGCCAAACGATTGTATAGCATCAGTACTAAATTGCGAACTAAACCTATCTGCCGTTACCCGAACGGTAAAATAATGCGGCCCCAGCGAGGCCGGCGTGCGTGTCAGAAAACCAAAATTTGCGCTGACGTCTTTTCCTGAATTGGGAGCATTATTCGAAGATATTGCACTTGTGCTAAAAAGCAGCATTGCCGAGATCAGCCCTGCCGATAAAACAGTCCTTTTCATTTGTCACTCCCTCTTTATGCGACGGAAATAATCTGATATTTACCACTGCGCAACAGCACGACCTGATAGTCGTCAAACACCATACTGCCTGGTGCCACGGTGCGCGTTTTGTTGTTAAACCGGACGGTAATCCGGGTTCCGCCCGGTCCCTGAGAAACCAGCACCACCCGAGGCTGAGCGTCGGATTTTTCTTCCGCAGACGCCCGTCCGGCGCGCGCCAGCATCGGGGTGTTGTTCAGCAAGGGCTGTGGGTCGAGCGCCACGCCCCGCCAGGCAATTTCCAGATGCAGATGCGGACCGGTGCTAAAACCGCTGCTGCCGGATGCGGCGATCTCTTCGCCCGCCGTCAGCTTTTCGCCTTTTCGCACCCGTGTAGAGGCGAGATGAAAATAGCGGCTCTGCCAGCCGTCCGCATGACGGAGAGTGATAAAGTACCCGGTGCCGCGACCGTAGCCGCTCTCCACCACTTCGCCGTCGGCAATTGCATGCACGCTGCTGCCGAATGGCACAGGAATATCCATGCCTTTATGCTGCATCATGCGCCCCAGCACAGGGTGCAGGCGTTGTCCAAATCCTGAGCTGATCTGGCGCTTCGCCACGGGCCAGATAAAGCGTACCGGCGCGTTATTATCAATCACCTCCGCAGCGCTGGACGATATCTGCAGGTTCTCTTCTGACCACACTTGCGCCGCCTGTAATGACGGAACGAAAGCCTGCTGCCAGGCCTGCTCGCAGCTGGTCGTCGCCAGCGGCGACATTGTCAGCCATATGCTCCATATCAGACACGACACGATCGACCTCCGTCAGAGCAGCAGTAAAAACGCGACCAGCGCGATAGCCGGACCGAACGGAATATAAAAGCGATGTTTGTCATCCTCTTGCGTATAAAAAAACCGCACGCCGACGTAAAACAGCAGCCCGGCCAGCGCCGAAAAGCAAAGTAATTCCGGCAGGCGCTGCCAGCCAAGCCATGCCCCGCAGGCGGCGTAGAGCTTGACGTCGCCGTAGCCCAGACCGTCACGTTTGCATAATGTCTCCCACAGCTTCATCACGCTCCACAACAGAAGCCAGGCGGCGGCGACGCCATAAACCGCGTCCTTCACCCGCACCATGGAGTAGCCCGATGCGGCAAGCAGTAGCCCGCCCCAGAGCACGGTGAAGACCAGCGCGTCCGGCAGAATCAGATGTTTAAAATCGATAACCGCCGCGCTGTAGAGCACCATAAACAACAGCGCATATGCCAGCGCGAGCTGAGGAGACCATTGCGGCAGGTAAAACCAGGCCAGCGCCCCCCATACCAGCCCCATCGCCAGTTCAGAAACCGGATAAATAATCGGGATCGCAATGCCGCACTGGCGGCATTTGCCCTTCAGTAACAGCCAACTGAGAACCGGAATATTATCCCAGGGCTTAATATCCGATTTACAGGCAGGGCAGTGCGACGGCGGCCACCACAAATTAACAGCCGCCCCTTCTGAATCATCCTCATCTATTACGCCAAGCATCAGCGGCAGACGATAAATAATCACGTTGGCTAAGCTGCCAAACAGCAATCCAAGTGGGATAAAAATAGCCACCATCCATGGCATTAACAGTTCCATGATTTAATTTTCCTAAAAAGAACCGCTGGCGCCCATCGCCGCCAGCTTGTCGCTGAGCGCAAACAACGCGGCAAAAACCCAAATAACGCAACCACCTAATATCAGCGTGGAGAGCGCTCTTAATAACCCGGAAAGTTTAGTGATATATTCCCGAATGTGTTCCCGTGATTTATTCGATACCGCCAGCAGCACCTCATTAAACGAAGGTAGCGCGGCGTAAAGGCTGATATTGAGCAGCGTTTCCGTGTTCAGTAAACCCGAGTTGAGCGCTTCTCCATAGCTGACGCCCGCCGCCATTTTCTTCTGCATCCCGGCCAGGTGCCAGCGCAGCCAGCGGCTGGAGTTCAGGCTAATAATGCTGAGCGCATCGTTGAGCGGAATGCCGTTTTTTAACATCAGCGCCAGGTTGTTGAGAAAAATAGAGGCAGTCAACTGCTTATACGTTGAGAACGGCATAATCCGGTCAAGAAACTGATTACGAATATTCCCGGTCATTTTGCCCATTGCTATTTTGATCACGGTAACCAGCACAATAAAACCAACGAGGATATATATCCACAGCCCTTTACACAGCGCCATCCCAAAAATATAGAGCGCGCGGGTGACGCCAGGCCATTTCTCAACGGGTACAACGCTTTCAAAAGCCGGGAACACCTTATAGGCATAACCCGCAATCACCACCAGCGACAGGACCAGCATAATGAGCGGGAAGGTGATGGCGCCGACGATTTTCTTGCGCAACTCGTCGTTATAATTAATCACGTTTACCAGGGTGATAAAACCGTCGGCCAGGCTGCCGCTGCGCTCCGCCGCGTTAATCACGCTCAGTTCAGATTCAGGGACCAGCCCCTCGAAAACCATCGCAATGGAGGTGGTTTTCGCCATTTTGCTTGTCAGATCTTCCAGACGTTTAGCAAATCCTTTGCCGAGCAGTTTTTCCCCTTCCGCGCGTAATTTTTGCAACGCGTCATACAACGGAAGTTCAGCGTTAATCATGTCCGCGCAAAACTGATAAAGATAAATACGCTGTTTCTTACCGAATTTTTTCAACTATTACCTCCAGCTCTTCCTGAACGACTTGCCCAAACTCCATTTGAAACCAGGTCGCGCACACGCGTCCCTGAAGTACCGCCGCCATCGTTTTTTCTTTAATTTCGAATCCTTCACTCAGGCCGGTCTGTTTTAATCGCTTCGCGCGCCAGACGGTATAAACTTTAAGCCACTTCTGTTCAGCAATGGCCTCCAGCTCGTCATACACCGGCAGCAAATACTCCATCACCAACTGGCGTCCGCCAATACCGGTGTGTTTGCAGGCCGGACAGCCTTCAGCGTTTTTTTCATAAAGCTGGAACTCGCGTCCCTTAATGGCGGCGGTCCGTAACGACGTTTTACACTGCGGGCACAGTACCGGTATTAGCTTCTGGCACTGTAAGCCCGCAATAAAGCCCGGCGTTGAAAGTTTATCGCTGGTAATACCGAGCGCGGATAAGCGTTGCAATAACGAAACGATGTTGCCTGCGTGCACGGTGGTAAAGCAGTAGTGACCACTTTCCACCGCCCCGGCCAGCGCGTTAGAAGATATATTGTCGCGAATTTCCCCCACCATCAGCACGTCCGGGTCGCGACGCAGCGAGGATTTGATCGCCGAATGGAATCCTCCGGATTCGCCGCTTAATACCGAACTTTGCGTCGCGCCATAGATCTGATATTCGACCGGATCTTCTACGGTCAGAAAACAGCCGCGATTGTCGTAGCGGTTGATCTGCATCCACTCCATCAAATTTTTCAGGGTGGTGGATTTTCCCGAACCGGTTGTTCCGGCAATAATATAAGCCCCGTAGGGGTTACTCAGGATCCTTTTGAGGTCGCTAATTTCCTCATCGGAAACGCCAAGCTTATCCAGGCTCGCGACGCTGGCTCTGTCCAGACCCGATGGAATAATACGCAATACCGCGTGATAGCAATCGCTGGTCTCGCCAAATATCGGATAGTGCGCATAGCGGAAGCGGTAGCTTTTCCCCGCCAGCGAATAGAGGATATTGGCGTTTTGCGCAATATTGCGGTTCCAGGTGGTGTCGCGGGTGCTTGCCTCAACGTTGTAGAGCACGAACACCAGCTCATCGCAGCGTGACGCCTTCATCTGTATAAACGGACAAAGCACGCCGTTAATGCGCAGCTCAATATTCGCCACCATATCATTACGGGTGATGTGCAAGTCGCTGGCCTTCAACGCCACGGCCTTTTTCAGCATCTCTTCCAGCGCAAGCTGTGTGTTACTGCTTTCCTGTTCAAGCAGCTTACTTCCCGCCGACAGCAGTTGTTCAACGATCAGGTAATAATTTTTCTCAGTAACCTGCGCTATTCCCTTAACCTGAATATTATGGGAAACCTGCAGGCGGTGGCACACCGCCTGCATTGGTGCCAGATTATCAATCAAAGGCGTGGATACCAGTAACCAGGCTTCATCCGCATGCTCAGCAACCAGAATATCGCCGTCATACTCCTGGAATTGCCACTCCTGAGAATGAATATTCTCCTCGTTAAACTGGATATAATCGATCACTTACCCACAACCTCGACCGTCACGTCATTTGCCTTGTTATGACGCGCAATATAGTCATAACCGCCGTAACTAAAACGCTGATTCAGCGGCACCATCTTCACGCCGCCGTCGGCGCCGGCAATCGCCACGCGTTTTTGACCCGCGATTTCGGAAATCAGCAGCGGCCGCAGCCCAGGCGCAGATTCTGAGGTTGCTCCTGGGGAAGCGCTAATATAATCCATTGTGCTGGCGGTGCTCACCGGCATAATCGCTGCGCTATCCGTCTTTTTCTCACCGCGAAGCTTACGCAGCTCGCTGCGGACTTTTTCCAGCGCAAGCTGATTCGCCAGCTCGCGGTACTGGCTCTCGAAGTTGAAATCTTTTTCTATCATCTCAACAACGTGATCCTGCATCGGCGATACGTCGCTTAACGGCGGCGTGCCTTCCGCTTGCACAACCTCCTGCGCGGGGATGATTTCTGCCGTATCTGCGGCGTAAAGAGCAGGTGAAAGCGTCAACACTATTCCCGCAATAATTAATTTCCCTTTTTGCATGCCAGTCCTCCGGTAACGAGCGTTGAGTTTTCAGTGAATACGATTGATTTGATAATAAACGCGTCGGCAAAGGGTTGCTTATTCAACACCAACGACACGCCTGAGAAATCCATTTTGGTCGGTGAGGTGATCGTCCAACCGACGAACAGCATGCCGAATGACGTTACCGCACTTTTCAGCTCGCTTTCATTTTTCTCGACGGCAGAGGAGGGCATCCCCGTTAATACCAGTTCAGTATTTCGTCCGCCTAATGAGTTCCAGGTGCTGATATAACTTAATACATCGGTACAGACCGGCAGATTGACCGTATTTTTGCTCTGCCAGGCGCTGAACCACGGATGTTTATTCATCCCGGACTCAACGCCCGTATAGTCCAGCGTGTTTTTTGAAAAACTGGGCGACCAGGTTTTGCCCCAGAGATTAATATCGGCCACGCTAAATATTCGCCCTGGATTCAGCGCATAGCTGAGTGAGCAGCCCGTACTGGTACATTCAATACTTTTTGGTGCAAAGCCCACCTGCGACAGTTTTTTATTCGCCAGCAAGAGCTGCTCCAGCAGCAGGCTGGCATCAGAAATGCTGCCACCCGTGAGTGACTTGCGATAAAAATCTTCGATAGCTTTGATTTTTTGCTGGCGGGCAGCCTGTTCAGCTTTAATTTTAGCCAAACGTTCCTGCTCCGGTTTCCAGATAAAATAGTAATAGCCCGACCCGCCGCCGCCAGCTAATAAAATAAGTAGCGTAACGACCCAGACGATAATATTACCTCCTCGCCCGGTAGAACCGCCCCCTATAATATTACGACGTTTCCAGAAATAGATATTTTCAGAGACCGCCACGTTCTCATCCTTTTATAAATAATTTCAGCAGTGTCATAAACACCAGTAAAAATACGATGCCGCCTGCTAACAGAGCGCCGATCATCATCTGTCGCCGTTTTTTCTGCCGCCGCTGATGTTCAGTACAGCCTTCAATCACCGCCTCAATGTGCTGTTCCGTTAACTGAATTAACGGTAGCTCCGCATACTGTGGCGATTCTTTCAGCTGCTCTTTCAGCTTCATCCAGAAGCGTCTGGAGACCAGACGATCGCTGCCCGAAACGGGAGCACCGCGCGAGATAATCAGGAAATAGTAGCTTTCCGCCTGCTCATAGTAATAAATACCGTCACCGTACAGGGCTTTCATCCACAGGGCGAAAGGCTCATATAAGGTGGAGTGTTTAGTACAGAAACCCGTAACCATTTCCCCTTCATCCGACAAGATCGTTAACTGGCGATGGGTTCGCCGTATATGTGCCAGCCAGTCAAGATAATAAGGTTCGTGAGAGGCGGGCTCGTAGCTCCAGACCAGATCAATTAATACCCGATTTTCTGATAAGTGCTTAAGCATGATGCCCTCATCGGGTCTGCGTTGGGGCACGGTAATTATCAATACCGACTACCATAACCACGGTTTCGACATGATCGCTGTTGGTAACCGAGCCTGCCAGCACCGACCATCCCTGACCGTCAGCATCCTCTTTCGCTTCGTATTTGCTGACCAGCAGCAGGCTACCCGGCGTAATTGTGGAAATGTTAAACATTTCCGTCGTGCTTACCGACGGCAACTGAACTTCATCAAAGGTATCGATTGAGTTGAGGTAGCGCTTGGTAAAGCCGCTGGCCACTTCAATTCGCCCGTCGGTTAAGATACGCGGGGTAAGAATAAAGCTGGTGCCGGTGACCAGTTCCGTGGTTTCCACCTCCGTACTGACGTCTCCTGAATTGGAGTCTTCTTCCCTGGTGCGACTGGAGACATAATATTGCGACGTGGTCATGTTGAGTGGAATAGGGATGTTATTACGGGTAATAAACGAACCGCTCTGGATCACCTTACTGCCGGTGAGTTCGTACAGGGCATCCAGTTGAGAGCTGATATTCATATGCTGATTGGTCCAGCCTGCGGTTAAGCCGCCGGAGAGCTTCATCAGCATTTCTGAGCTGTCGATACCAAAAGAGGAGGTCCCGTCATTGAAGGTCATATTGACCCCGCCGCCCAGCTCTTTCGTTTTGCGCTTATCAAGGGTAAATATTTTGTAAGTCACGACAAACTGACGGGTATTATCCGCCTGGAATTTCTTCAGCGACTCATTCAGCGCGTGATACTCCGAAGGACGCGCGGTGATCGTCAGAATCGAGGCGTCTTTAAAAATACTGTAAACGCCGCTGGAGACGAATTTTTCCGCCATATCCTCAACGTCGTCCCAGAAGCTGGATTCAAATTTGGTTTCGGCTTTGCCTTTCAGACCGCCACCGGTAGTGGCTTCATTACCGGACAGGTCGAGACTGGTCTCAAACTTGTTGTCTTCGCCGTAAAAATCCAGCTTCAGCACATAGTTCTGGAAATAAGAGACGACCAGCACGCCGTTGTTATCCAGCACTGGGTTCACGTCATATAGTGCGGAAATATAGCGGGTAAATTCCTCAAACGTTCCGTTGAACTTAACGCTACGGAACTCCGGTTCCCCCGCATCCGATTTTCCACCGGGAATGGAAGTATTAATACGGTAGCTAATACCGGTTTGCGCGGTCACCGCCTCAAGAATTGTCGCCAGATCGGTAGGCTCGTAGGACTGAATACTCACCTGCTTACGCAGCAGCGCCTGTTTACGGGAGTTATATTCAACCTTTTTGCCCAGATAAGGCTCGTTATATTTCATATAACCGGTCGTTTTCATCTCATCCGGAGTGGTCGGGTTGCCGGTTTCCTGCGGGACAATACTTTTATCGTACTTGGTATCAATAGACGTACAACCCTGAAGAGCCAGCGTCAACGCCAGAAGCGAAACTTTAATTTTCATAGCATTATTCCCTTGCTTAATTACTGCTCATCAATGATCAGTACGTTATTCGCCTGGTAGTCTTTTATCACCAGCCCGTAGTTTTCTGACGTAAATACTTGTCCAAGCTTAACCAGCACATCCTGTATTGATTTACCCTGCAAATGAATTGCCTTGTAAATAACAAAATCAGTTGAGCTGTTCCAGAGCAGCTTATAGCCATTTTGCTGCGCCCATTTTGAAAGCTGCTGGCTTAATAACTCCTCCTCCAGTAAATCAATTTTTATTTCCATTACTGGCGCACTGACAGGTGCGACGCTTTTCACCGTATCATCCCCGGAAAAGGGATTTCGCGGCGTGGTTGTACTTTCTTTCACTGGCGTGGTGGTTAACATCCCTGCGTCAATTTTTTGCCCGGCTGGTGCGCTGGCGGCAAAACTTCCCTGGCTGCCTAATAATGCGGACACGGCAGCCCCAATTATCCATGTTTTTTTCATCTTACTCTTCCAATGATTAATAGGTGATTCTTTCATGGTCCGGAATATCAAGTTTATTACCGTCTTCTTTATAAAACTTAAGATCGTTATCTTCCGCAACAAGAGAATGGAGCACATACTTATTCGGCATCGCCGTCTTCCAGGCGTAACCTTCGGATGAAATCATTCCCCCTTGCGGGATCGTGCTGCACCACTGGTTAATCACCACTGAAAGAGACTGCGGATTCATTTTATTGATACCATCACCATCGGGATTAATCATTGCCGAGGTGGCGCTGATTAACCAGAAGGGGGCGGGGTCGTCCTTGGTACCTGCACCTTTGAACCAGTCTTCCGCGATCCAGTCCTCAAAGGTTCCGTTTTTGTCCCTTTTCACCGGATCGTTGGCAGGGGCTGCTGTATCTTTGTTAACCACTATATTGGCCTGGATCGCAACACCCGCTACCGCCCCCACTTTGTTGCGGGTTTTAACGGTATTCAAACGCGTTGCCCCCTGCTGGGTGTAGTCAGTATAACCAGTGTCTGTTTCAGCATTCTCATCTGCCGCGACCGATGATATGGCGACCGACAGGCGGGGATAGAGGCTTCGCAGCGTGGTGTTACCGTCTTTATCGATACCGGTTACTTTAGGACACGTTTGCAACGGTAAACGAATCACGCCCGGCTCACTTAAGAGACCATCGTAATTTGTACTCTTATTTGCCTCTTTATAAATATCATCAGCCCCTGTCGGACCTTTACCCTGCGGATAATCGTTTTTAAATGACTGATAAAAAGTGGTGGTGGGCGTCACCAGCTCATACTGACCACTGAAGGCATCAGAAAATACACGTGTGGTATCATCATTATTCTGCTGACCATCCTTAAGCGCGTTTGCCTCTACTTGATCGTAAGCCACATGCCATTTTTCCGGATGCTTGCGCGAGGTATTTTCCATCACGATATTGGCGTACAGCGTGCCGGTGGTGCCTTTGAGTGAACTCGGCGAAGCAGCTTCCGCCTCGCTACCGTCTGTTTTATCCGCGCTGGTACGCAGATGCAGAATGCGATCGTCCGGGTTATCCGTGCCAGGATTGACTCCGTTGCTATTCATTGCCGCCAGGCACAGCGTGCTCTTGTTTTGCTCTCTGCTCCAGCACATCGCCGGTTCGTTTTTATCTTTGCCCGTTGCATCGCTGCTGGTAATCAGCAGGCGGTCTTCATCAATCGCCGTAATACACGGTCCGGCTTCGTCTTTGGCATCGTTCCAGCATAGTTTGGCCGTTGGAACGGAACCATCGGCTGCAATATCTTCACTGCTTTTGTCTAAGCTTAAGCGAATGCCGTAACGTTTATTCGCATTGAGCCTGTCCATATGATTGGGAACGTCCCCCATCTGCAGCGGCTGGCCTGAGGCCGAGGTTACCAGTTTAAAATTACCGTTACCCTCGATTTCAAACACCACCGCCTGCAGATAGCTGAGATCGACGCCTTTCAGCGCTTTTTCCAGCGGCTTAATAAATCCGGCAAAATGGAGGCCTTCGTTCTCGGCATCTGTCTGGTAGGTGATGTAGAAGTCGACACGTTCAATACCTGGCCCGCTGGTGCCGGCTTGCCGAATGTTGTTGACGAAATCCACGCGTTCCAGCACTAGCTCCAGCGATTCTGCTCCAGGGCGCAGTTCACACGGCAGCATGGACTCCGCAAGTTCGAAGGGCAGTTTCCCTTTCGAGTTATTGCCATTTTTACATTCACTGCCCAGAAACAGATAGCGAGAACCCCGGGTGGGCGATACCTGGGTTTGCGTTGACACACCAACAGACCAGCCGGAATAAAATTTGTCTGTATCCGTATTAGGATAAGGTTGATCCTGTAAGGTTTTATTAGATACGCGATTATCATAATTCGCGACGGTGACGTTAGTATTTTTCGTCCCGAATAGTGGGTTGGCTTCTGGTGTGCCAGAAACCACAGCCAGCTTGTTCTGTGCCACAAAGCGCATCACGCCAGAAATATCACGGACGATCATATCAGCGACAATAAGCTGGTGACTTTGCTGGGCTTCTTTGCGTTTATAATTGGCATATGTCATCAGGCACATGCCGATAATGGCAAGCACAACAATCATTTCAAGAAGGGTGACGCCTGCCTGACGGCCGTGAGCATTCGTGCTGTGCTTACTTATCATTTATAAAGTCCATTTAGAAGGACTGCCCTCTAATAAAGAGGGCAGAATAAGTACAACAAATTAAAAAAATATTGCCAGTATTTATTAACGGCTACCTAAAACGATAGCGTTAGTTGGACCAGTTGGATCAGTGTCACAGACACCAGTTGCGACGATATTGGCAGGCGTTAACTTATCATCAGTCGTTGTTTTCAAAATACCAGTAGCAGGGTTCGCTTCAACACTGATATCAATTGCTGCAGCATTACCAGACATTGCACCTGCAGCCGCTGTAGTGGTCGCCACATAATCCCATTGAGAACCAATCTGTGACACAATGTTACGGCAATCTTCCATCTCCAGTCCGTTGATTACCATAAAGAAAGCTTTATTCTTCGCGGCAGTAGCGGAAAGTTTTGCAGGTCCAATTTCAAAAGCATCGTTAGAGAATCCATTGAACGCTTCGCTAGGACCGATTTTACCCATCTTGACCAGACCAACGATTGCGGATGTTCCAGATGATGTCTCGATCCCAGCTTTTGTTTCTGAATTTGAATCAGCGCGAGCCGGATATTCAGCGGAGTCTTTATACGCCTCTGTCATCGCAACACGGACAGAGTTCGTATTATCGGTTAGGTCTGAAATATCCTGAGATGTAAACGCACGCTGTGCCAGAACAACCACGCCTGCGGCAATAATACCGATAATGCCCAGTACAATGATAATTTCAAGCAGCGTTACGCCTTTCTGCTTTTTCAGCTCACGATACTGAGCCGCCTTTTTTTTCCATGAATGAATCATGCTTTTCATGTCTATCAATCCTTAGATATTACTGGTTACTGAAAAATTAAAAAATTAACCCTGCACACATTGTGCCAAAATATTATATGCGGCATTTTTCGTAAAGCACCAGAAGCTAAAGGTTGTGACGGGATAATTAGGAAAAAAGGTGACTGGTCAGATGAGTTGTTTTTTGAATCATTTTCCCATTTATGTATTTTATATATAACAAATATCATAAGGTTTTTTTTGATTTATTTTTAGATTACGTTACGGTAATTTTCCTTTTCCGGAGAGTGATATATATTGATGGGGTTAATATATTAAAATTAATATGGATTGGCTTTTATCTATTTTGGGTTAAAAATTGAGTTTAGCGGCAGAATGATATTTATCAAGTTAATCGTTTCTGTAACTTACTTATGTATGCGCCTGGGCTTGCCTTCATACAACTCGAATTATTTTGGCTATAAATAGATTGATTCACGCGATCGATTTCAAACCTGCGTTGGTGAAAATATGACCTGTGTGAAGAAAAGACGTTGAAAGCGGTGAAGGGGGCTGGCGGGAGTGTTCCCGCCAGCGGTTTGATGGCTGTGATTACTGCTTCGGTTCGGCAACCACTTTGCTACCGATACCGCGGTTGTTGTATTCCCACATGCGGTTGAAGTTGGTGTCGTTCAGGTTGCGCTGGATTTCACCTTTGTCATCTTGTGCACCGGTATTACCGGCAAAAGGACGCTTCGAGATAACGCTGTCAGCCCATGGTTTTGCCATGTTAAAGCCTTCGTTGATCACGCTGTCGCGGATAACGACCTGACCGTTAGTGTTTGAATCGACATCCAGCGAGCGGCCCAACTGTGCCACGCCATCACCACTCGCCGTGAAGCGGCTATTTGTGGCGAGGAAGCCGTAGTAGATGTTTGACAGCGTCGCTGGTGCAAACACATAGGCTTCCTGCTGCGTACGGGAGTTCACAACGCGGAAATCGGTGTTATCGAACACCACGGCGCCGCGACCGGAAACAATATCCACATCGCCTTCAATGTAGCTGTTGGTTACCAAAGTACGCGGTTGACGATCGTTTTCCAGACGGTTTTGTACGCCGCTGTTAGTCACGAAAAACGTATTCTGGCGACCGAGGATGTTGACCTTATTGATCTGAACTTTATCGCCATCGGTACGTAGCGCAACGGCCGGGTGATTACCCGCATCAACGCTGTCACCCAGATTGTTTTCGATGGTCAGGTTCTGCAATTGCAGACCATTATTTTGCGACCAGACGACGGCAGAACACATCACGCCAATATTTGTGCCGCGCTTGTTCTGGCAATTATCAAACATATACCACGCCGGTTTACCCGGCATATATTTACCGCCCGGGTTCACCGTACGACGCCAGTCTGCGGTGCTCATGTCACCATCAATAGCCTGGCCAATTTTTACATCCAGCGGTTTTTCGCCCATGCCGTACAGCGTCAGACTTCCCGTTGCTGCCGGGATATATACCGTGCCCTGATACTCGCCCGGCATAATCGCGATGTACTGACGTTTGTTAGTACGCTTGATGATTGCCGCATCAACCGCAGCCTGAATGCTGGTATGGGTGACGCCCTGAGTCCCAGCCGGGCCAACCACGAAGTCAGGCTGTGCAGGCAGAGAAATAGCAGAAGGGCTCCACGGCGCGGTGTTTGGCGTCAGCGCGGAAAAATAGTGCGCAGCAACGAAGTTTTTCGCTTCATTGGCCGACAAGATCGGGCGCGAAGAAGTACCTGGCGCGGTCTGATCGGAAGGAATTTGATCGGGCGGCGTAGAGCTACAGGCGGTCAGCGTCACGCCAAAAGCCATTGCCAGCGCCAGACGGGAAACTGATGATATGTTCACAGGTTGCTCCGGGCTTTGAAAGTTATCCATTGAAGCCTGCTTTTTTATACTAAGTTGAGCGAAACGGGAAGGTTAAAAGGTAAAAAGTTGTTTTTATCGCCGTAATGCCCGGCGCGGAGAGTCCTTATATCACAAATACATAACAATTACGGTCCTTCAGGTTGACAACATCCGTATAATCAAAAATAAATGTCTATACAACCTATGACAAGTGGTGAGTCGAATGCAGCAATTCTTCCCTGATGATGTTATCTGGCGCAATGTTCGTCTGGCGACCATGGATCCCGAACGTAACACCCCGTATGGGCTGGTGGAGGGTCATGCGCTGATCGTCCGCCAGGGGAAGATTCGCGATATCGTCCCGGAGTCATCGCTCTATCTCACACATGACAATACCTTTGATATGCAGGGCAGGCTAATTACACCTGGCCTGATTGACTGTCATACGCATCTGGTCTTTGGTGGAAACCGCGCAGGTGAATGGGAGCAGCGGCTAAACGGTGTCTCCTACCAGCAGATAAGTGCCCAGGGCGGGGGTATCAATGCCACCGTATCAGCAACCCGCAGCGCCAGTGATGAGCAACTCTTACATCTAGCGCATCAGCGTATGGAACAGCTGATCAAAGAAGGTGTTACGTTGCTGGAAATAAAATCCGGTTACGGCCTGGATTTGCAGACAGAAGAGAAAATATTGCGCGTGGCAGCGGCGCTGGCGGCGGAGAATATTATTGAAATAAGCCCCACGCTGTTGGCTGCCCATGCGACTCCCGCAGAATACCGGGATGATCCTGACGGCTATATTACGCTGGTGTGCGAGACCATTTTGCCGCAGCTGTGGGAACAAGGGCTGTTCGAGACCGTCGATCTGTTTTGTGAAAGCGTGGGTTTTTCGTTGGCACAGAGCGAGCGAGTGTTTCAGGCCGCGCAGGCGTTGGGCATCCCGATTAAAGGCCATGTTGAACAGCTGTCATTGCTGGGTGGCGCACAGCTGGTAAGCCGCTACCACGGGTTATCCGCCGATCATATTGAATATCTCGATGAAGCGGGCGTGGCGGCGATGAGCCAAAGCGGTACGGTCGGCGTGCTGCTGCCCGGCGCATTCTATTTCCTTAAAGAGCAACAGCGTCCGCCGGTGGCGTTGCTGCGTCAGTATCAGGTACCGATGGCGGTGGCGACAGATTTTAACCCGGGAACCAGCCCGTTTATCAGCCTGCACTGGGCGATGAATATGGCCTGCGTTCAGTTTGGCTTAACGCCGGAAGAAGCATGGGCGGGCGTCACCCGTCATGCGGCCCGGGCGCTGGGACGTCATGCCACTCATGGTCAATTGAAGGCCGGGTTTGTGGCCGATTTTGTGGTGTGGGATGCCACTCTCCCGGTCGAGATCCTATATGAACCGGGGCGTAACCCGATCTACCAACGCGTATTCAAAGGACAAATAGTATGACTCACTGGCAACCTGTTTCACCTGCGCTGTGGCAGGGACGTGATGACCGCGCCGAATCGCCGAATGCGCTGCGCCTGTTTCAGACTATCACGCTGAGCCCGACATTTAGCCCAGAAATGTATCGCGAGAAGATAGCGCTGCTTGGGTTTGCCTGCGACGAAGGCGTGAAACGTAATCAGGGCCGGACGGGAGCCGCCGGAGCGCCTGATGTGCTGCGCAAGGCGTTGGCGAATTTAGCCAGCCACGATGGGCATCATCGGCTGGTAGATCTGGGAAATATTGTGGCCCAGGCCCCCGACCTTGAGGGCGCGCAGCAGGCGCTACGCAATGCGGTGCAGCGCTGTCAGCAGGAGAATATACGTACCTTTGTTCTGGGAGGAGGACACGAAACCGCATTTGCGCACGGCGCAGGCGTGCTGGATGCGTTCCCGCAGGCGAAAGTGGGGATCGTCAACTTCGATGCCCACCTCGATTTGCGCCATGCCGATCAGGCTACTTCCGGCACACCGTTTCGCCAACTGGCGCAGCTTTGCGATGAACAGCAGCGGGAATTTCACTATGCCTGTATCGGTGTCAGTCGGGCGGCAAACACCCAGGCGTTATGGGATGAGGCGCAGCGGCTTGGTGTGACCGTGGTGGAGGATCTGTACTGTGCAACGGCGCAGGCGCAGTTAGCGCAGTTTGTCGCCAACCTGGATGTTATCTATCTGACTATCGATCTCGACGTGCTGCCGGTGTGGGAAATGCCCGGCGTGTCGGCGCCCGCTGCGCTGGGCGTACCGTTGGCGACGCTGCTGAGTCTGATTGAACCCCTGTGTCGTAGCAGTAAACTGCAGGCGGTGGATATGGTTGAATTTAATCCACGCTTTGACGATGATGGCAGAGCGGCGCGCGTTGCGGCGCGATTAGGTTGGCAAATCGCGCACTGGTGGCACTGATATACCTGATGGCGTTGCGCTTATCAGGTTCGGGTAATGCCTGTAAACTGTACCCACTCACATTCTCAGCTTAAGGAAGGCTTACGCATGCTCCCATCCCGTTCTGCTCCGGCACCTTTTTACGAAAAGGTCAAACAGGAGATCAGCGAAAAGATTGCCAGCGGTATCTGGCAACCTCACGATCGCATTCCCTCTGAGGCGGAGCTGGTGGCGCAGTATGGTTTCAGCCGCATGACCATCAACCGGGCGCTGCGGGAGTTAACGGATGAAGGGTTACTGGTTCGCTTGCAGGGCGTAGGGACGTTTGTCGCCGAGCCGAAGGGCCAGTCTGCGCTGTTTGAAATTCGCAGCATCGCGGATGAAATCAACGCCCGTCAGCATCACCACCGCTGCGAGGTGATCACGCTGGAACGAACCCAGGCAAGCGCGCAGCAGGCTTTGGTGTTAAACGTCAAAGAAGGCACCTCCATTTTTCACTCTGTCATGGTGCACTACGAGAACGAACTGCCGGTGCAGATTGAAGATCGCTGCGTGAATGCCGAAATTGTGCCGGCGTATCTGGCGCAGGATTACAGCCAGACTACGCCGCACGCGTATCTGTCGCTGATAGCCCCTTTAACGGAAGGCGAGCATATTGTTGAAGCGGTACGCGCCAGTGCCGAAGAGTGCGCGCTGCTGAATATCAAAGAACACGATCCCTGTCTGCTGATCCGCCGTAAAACCTGGTCTGCGTCATCCATTGTCTCTCATGCCCGTTTGCTCTTCCCGGGGTCCCGCTATCGCCTGCAAGGGCGGTTTATGTCCTGAAAAGCGTGATTGCTGCCGCAGTATAATAAAATTGTATCTTTTTTGTTAAAAGCACGCTTGCGACAACTTGTATAGACAAGTATATGTTACTTATCTGTCCGATCGTTCGCGAGGAGTGCTCTACCATGTCTCATAGCAAGTACCGTCAGCAGGATATTCGTGCCCCACGCGGCACCACCTTAACGGCCAAAAGCTGGCTGACCGAAGCGCCGCTGCGCATGTTAATGAACAACCTGGATCCCGATGTGGCGGAAAATCCGCATGAGCTAGTGGTATACGGCGGGATTGGTCGCGCCGCGCGGGACTGGGAATGTTATGACGCCATCGTCAACGCGCTGACCAAACTGGAGACCGATGAGACCCTGCTGGTCCAGTCCGGTAAACCGGTTGGCGTTTTCAAAACCCATGACAATGCGCCGCGCGTGCTGATTGCCAACTCCAACCTGGTGCCACATTGGGCTACATGGGAACACTTCAACGAGCTGGACGCCAAAGGGCTGGCGATGTATGGCCAGATGACCGCCGGGAGCTGGATCTACATCGGCAGCCAGGGCATCGTGCAGGGGACTTATGAAACCTTCGTTGAGGCCGGGCGTCAGCATTATCAGGGTAACCTGAGCGGACGCTGGGTGCTGACCGCCGGGCTGGGCGGCATGGGGGGGGCGCAACCGTTAGCCGCAACGCTGGCAGGTGCTTGCTCGCTGAATATTGAGTGCCAGCAAAGCCGGATCGATTTCCGTCTGCGTACCCGCTACGTGGACGAGCAGGCGACATCGCTTGACGACGCGCTGGCACGTATCGAAAAGTACACCCGCGAGGGTAAAGCGGTCTCCATTGCGCTATGCGCTAACGCCGCCGACGTTGTGCCGGAACTGGTGAAGCGCGGTGTGCGCCCGGATATGGTCACTGACCAGACCAGCGCCCACGATCCGCTGCATGGTTATCTGCCGTCCGGCTGGAGCTGGGAAGCGTATCAGGAGAAAGCGGTGTCCGATCCGCAGGGCACGGTACAGGCGGCGAAACGCTCAATGGCAACGCACGTCGAGGCAATGCTGGCGTTCAGCAAAATGGGCGTGCCGACGTTTGATTACGGCAACAACATTCGCCAGATGGCCAAAGAGATGGGCGTGGAAAACGCCTTTGATTTCCCCGGTTTCGTCCCTGCTTATATTCGCCCTCTGTTCTGCCGCGGCATTGGCCCGTTCCGTTGGGTGGCGCTTTCCGGCGATCCGCAGGATATTTATAAAACGGATGCCAAAGTGAAAGAGATCGTGGCTGACGATAAACATCTACACCACTGGCTGGATATGGCGCGTGAGCGGATTAACTTCCAGGGATTACCGGCGCGTATCTGCTGGGTCGGTCTGGAATGGCGTCAAAAACTGGGGCTGGCGTTTAATGAAATGGTGCGCAGCGGCGAAGTGTCTGCGCCGATTGTTATTGGCCGTGATCATCTGGATTCCGGCTCCGTCGCCAGCCCGAACCGCGAAACCGAAGCCATGCGCGACGGTTCTGATGCAGTATCCGACTGGCCGCTGCTGAACGCGCTGCTTAACACCGCCAGCGGTGCAACCTGGGTGTCACTGCATCACGGTGGCGGGGTAGGAATGGGCTTCTCCCAGCATGCCGGGATGGTGATTGTTTGCGATGGCACTGATGAAGCCGCGGCGCGTATCGCCCGGGTATTACATAACGATCCGGCTACCGGGGTGATGCGCCACGCCGACGCCGGGTATGACATTGCGGTGGAATGCGCCGTCGAAGAAGGGCTGAATTTGCCGATGGTCGCGGCGACGCAGGAGAAACGTTGATATGAACACCATGACATTAACGCCGGGTCATCTGAGCTTTGCGCAACTACGCGACATCTGGCAGCAGCCGGTCAAACTGAGCCTGGATGCCGGGGCGATTGATGCTATCAACGCAAGCGTCGCCTGCGTCAATACTATTGTCGCTGAAGGCCGTACGGCGTATGGCATTAATACCGGCTTTGGCCTGCTGGCTCAGACCCGTATCGCCACGGAAGATTTGCAGAATTTACAGCGTTCGCTGGTGCTTTCCCATGCGGCAGGCGTTGGTGAGGCGCTCGATGACGCGATGGTTCGCCTGATTATGGTGCTGAAAATCAACAGCCTGGCGCGGGGTTTTTCGGGTATTCGTCTCAGCGTGATTGAAGCGCTGATTGCGCTGGTGAATGCCGAGGTGTATCCGCTGATCCCGGCGAAAGGGTCAGTGGGCGCATCGGGCGACCTGGCACCGCTGGCGCATATGTCTCTGACGCTGCTGGGCGAAGGTAAAGCGCGCTGGCAGGGGGAATGGCTTCCGGCGACCGAAGCGCTGAAAAAGGCCGGGCTGGAGCCGATTACGCTGGAGGCGAAAGAAGGGCTGGCGCTGCTCAACGGTACCCAGGCTTCCACAGCCTTTGCGCTGCGCGGGTTAATTGAAGCCCAGGAGCTGTTCGCGTCTGCGACGGTGTGTGGGGCGCTGACCACCGAAGCCGTATTGGGCTCTCGTCGTCCGTTTGATGCCCGTATTCATGCCGCACGAGGACAGCGTGGGCAGATTGATGCCGCAACGCTGTACCGCCACGTGTTGACCGACACCAGCGCGCTTTCCCAGTCGCATCATAACTGTGAAAAAGTGCAGGATCCGTATTCTTTGCGCTGTCAGCCGCAGGTGATGGGGGCGTGCCTGACGCAAATGCGTCAGGTAATGGAGGTCTTACTGGTAGAAGCCAACGCGGTTTCCGACAACCCGCTGGTGTTTGCCGAAGAGGGCGATGTCATTTCCGGCGGCAACTTCCATGCTGAACCGGTGGCGATGGCGGCAGATAATCTGGCGCTGGCGATTGCGGAAATCGGGGCGTTATCAGAGCGACGGATTGCGCTGATGATGGACAAACATATGTCGCAGTTGCCGCCGTTCCTGGTGAAAAACGGCGGGGTGAACTCCGGCTTTATGATTGCTCAGGTAACCGCGGCCGCGCTGGCTAGCGAGAACAAAGCGCTGGCGCATCCGCACAGCGTGGACAGCTTGCCGACCTCCGCCAACCAGGAAGATCATGTGTCTATGGCGCCGGCAGCGGGCCGCAGGTTGTGGGAGATGGCGGCGAATACGCGCGGCGTGATTGCCGTGGAGTGGCTGGCGGCGTGTCAGGGGATTGACCTGCGTGAAGGGTTAACCTCAAGCCCGCTGCTGGAGCAGGCGCGCCAGGCTCTGCGCGAGCAGGTTGCCCACTATACGCAGGATCGCTTTTTTGCTCCGGATATTGAGTGCGCAACCGAACTGTTAGCCCAGGGGGCGTTGTTGAAATTGTTGCCTGAATTTCTGTAGAGAAGCCTTGTTTAGTAGGCCGGATGCGGCGAAGCCGACATCCGGCACAACACAGCTTAACTGAACAGCGCCGTAATCGAGGCGCTGGCGAGCGAGTGGAAGTGAACGTTAAAGCCAACCATCGCGCCGCTGGCGTCCTCATCGACATCAATACGCTCCACATCCAACGCGTGAACCGTAAAGATATAGCGATGGGTTTCCCCCTTCGGCGGCGCAGCACCGCCATAACCTGCTTTACCAAAATCCGTACGGGTCTGAATCACCCCATCCGGCAGCGCAACCAGCCCGGAGCCGAAGCCTTGCGTGAGTACGCGGGTATCTGCTGGCAGATTTACCACCACCCAGTGCCACCAGCCGGAGCCGGTTGGTGCATCAGGATCGTAGCAGGTCACGACAAAGCTTTTGGTCCCTGCTGGCACGTCATCCCACGCCAGATGCGGGGAAATATTATCCCCGTCATATCCCATGCCGTTAAAGACGTGGCGATGCGCAAGCTTTTCGCCATCGCGCAGATCGTTACTGATTAGTTTCATGCTGACTCCTCTCGTTAGCCAAAAAGTGTAGCCAGGAACCGTATGTAGCGTGGCGAAATATTCTGGACTGTTTTGCGTTCAATCAAGGGTGGCAAATCCGGTCTCGTGCAAACCAAGGTATGTGAGAATGTCGGCAATAGCGTTCTTGCTGATAATGTCACGACCAACAGAAGTTAAATCAGCCAGCGCTGCCTTATCCTCTCCGGGAAGTAGGGTACTTTATTCGCACTGGTGACCAGTCCAGCCAGTTCGGCATCGAGTAAACTCCAGATACTCCTTCTCGGCGGTGTCAGGGAAAATCTGGCGAATAATCCAGCCCTGATAGGCGTAGAGACCGTCCGCCACGCCTGATACAGCATTAGCCCGGACGGCGTAGTCGCTGTCGCTGCTGGTGTCGACGTTCTCATCGGGTAGCGCGTGCTGAATATCGCGTAACTGGCGGTCGGTACTTTCCGCAACGGTTGGGACGGGAAATGTCATTAAATAATCCTTACTGGGTGCCGGAACGTGTGCGGCGTGCCGGTGCTGTCGGTTAAACCCACTTCATGAGTGGTTATTGTGTGGTGTTGAGTATTCAGGGAGCGGCTGCGGCACGAAAAATCAAAGGGAAGCGGAGGAAAGGACCCGGCCATATTGACCGGGTTAATTATCTTACTTAACCTGACGGGCTTTGTCTGCTTTCCATTCCTCATATGTTGCTTCGAGGAACCACAAGCAGCGAGCGCCCTTATCAGTGCTTAACAACGCAGGACGTGTCCGCTGATAAAAATCCTCAACGGTTGCTGGAGCTTCAACAGGCACTCCGCAGACAATATCAGTCCCGATCATGTGCGGCCATTTTCCCGCGTCAATGACGCTGAGCGCATCAAGAGCGCCGGTTGTATTTGCTGTTAGGGCAGCAGATAAAGCATCTTCCAGTTTAATGGCCTGCTTAACATCTGCCGCAGCCGCGAGTTCTGGCGTTTTATTCAGCCACGCTTGATCGCCCGCAGCCACGCCTTTCAGCGCATCGGGCCAGTTCACTTCGCCAGCTGCTGAAGTGGCCACAATAAACGGAAGTAGTAGCAATAATGCGAGCCGTTTCATCGTACAACCTCAAGCGGGCCGCCTTCACGTAAAATCCGGCGGCGCGTTGAGAGGGACATAATAATACAGCCCGCTGAGGCGAATCCTGCTGGCATACCCACGCGTTCTCCGTGAATGCGGAAATCAGTACGACCAAAAGATTCACCAGAGGTCTGCACAAGAATGATAGTATAAGGGCCTTTAGAGGATGAATGTCCGTTAATACTATATGTTCCACGCGGGATCGGCCCCATACTCCGGACATGCTGCCGGTCCGGGTTGTTCTTATTCGTCAGATTGCCAGAGTAGCCGGTCTCCACCAGTTCAGAACCGCTGTATAATTTGCCAGTGCTCTGCTCATATTTCCATGCCATGACTGTCTCCTTACGCGGTTACGCGTTCCTTCCAACTGTCCGAGTGAATGATGTTACCGTCCGCGTAACGCCAGGTTATTTTCTCGTACATCAATTCCACGACGTCCAGATGATTACGCTTTTCACCGTACTGCGATTTAACGTCATACATAACCGGGCCTATGCTGATTACAGTTACGTTTTCCATCATCATGCTGAAGTATTCAACTTCCTGACCCGCATCATTGATGCGATAAAATTTCACTTCTGCCAATTTGAGCTTTTGCCCTGTGGTTACAGCCTTATACAGATAAGGCGTTGAAGCATCAGTTTCCTTGTCAAATGTGAATGGGGCATGTTGACGTGTTGCTGTCGCTTTGCCTGTGGCGGGGTCTGTTGGCAGCGATACACCATGATTCAGACCTAAAATCTCGATACTGCCCTCACGTCCATGAACATCGACGGAACCTTTGATATCAGCGCCGCCGTCATCTTTGAGCCATAAATAAGCTGGAATAGCCATTTTCTTAAAACTCCATTTAAGGAAAATCTCATAAAATCCTTTCACTTTAATCACTTACGTGAAAAATTCACGCTATCGCTTACTAAATCAACCGTCAATTTTTGCTCAGCATTGATATAAAACGATTTGCAATTTCTTTGATGCAAATAAAAAAAGGCCGGAATAATCCGGCCTTCATGTCTAAATATTGTTACTTAATCAGTCATCGAATAATCCGGGCTGTTCCACTTTTCCACGTCCGGACCGGGCGCTGATTAATCGCTAAAAAATGTTGCACTGCGCACAGCCTCGTTTACGGCCTGGGTCAGACGACGCAACTGATCGGGCTGAATAATGTACGGCGGCATCAGATAGATCAGTTTGCCAAACGGTCGTACCCACACACCCTGTTCAACAAAGAACTTCTGTAACGCCGCCATATTCACCGGATGCGTGGTTTCGATCACACCGATGGCGCCGAGTACGCGCACGTCGGCTACCCAACTGGAGTCTGCCGCCGGGGCGAGTTCTGTCCGCAGTTGCGCTTCAATGGCCGCTACCTGTGAGCGCCACTCACCGGTTTCGAGTAACGACAGGCTGGCGGAGGCGACGGCGCAGGCCAGCGGATTACCCATAAAGGTTGGACCGTGCATGAAGCATCCGGCTTCACCGTTGCTGATGGTTTCCGCGACCTGACGCGTGGTCAGGGTGGCGGAAAGGGTCATGGTTCCGCCGGTTAACGCTTTGCCGAGGCACAAAATGTCCGGGGTTATGTTGGCGTGTTCACAGGCAAAAAGCTTGCCTGTACGACCAAATCCGGTGGCGATTTCATCGGCAATCAGCAGGATCCCTTCACGGTCGCACATCTTACGGATGCGTTTTAACCATTCGGGATGATACATGCGCATGCCGCCAGCGCCCTGCACAATCGGCTCAAGGATCACCGCCGCAATCTCGTGGCGATGAGCGGCCATCAGGCGGGCAAAAGGCACCATATCCAGTTCGTCCCACTCGCCGTCCATGCGGCTTTGCGGGGCGGGCGCAAACAGGTTCTCCGGCAGATAACCCTTCCACAGACTGTGCATCGAGTTGTCGGGATCGCAGACCGACATCGCGCCGAAGGTATCGCCGTGATAACCGTTTCGAAATGTCAGGAAACGCTGACGGGATTCGCCTTTGGCCTGCCAGTATTGCAGCGCCATTTTCATTGCTACTTCTACGGCGACAGAACCTGAATCCGCGAGAAAAACGCACTCCAGCGCCTCTGGCGTCATCGCCACCAACTGGCGGCACAACGCAATGGCCGGGGCATGGGTAATGCCGCCAAACATCACATGTGACATGGCATCAATCTGCGTTTTCATCGCGGCGTTCAGCTGTGGGTGATTGTAACCGTGGATCGCCGCCCACCAGGACGACATGCCGTCTATCAGCCTCTCACCGCTGGCTAAAATCAGTTCGCAACCTTCGGCACGCGCCACCGGATAAACCGGTAACGGGGAGGTCATGGAGGTGTAAGGGTGCCAGATATGGCGTTGGTCAAACGCAAGATCGTCCGTTGTCATAATCGACTTGTAAACCAAATTAAAAAGATTTAGGTTTACGAGTCTACACCAAACTCATAACGAAACGTATACCAATATGGCTCATTCTTCTCGCTGGACAATGTCGCAAGTCACCGAATTATTTGATAAACCGCTGTTGGATCTGCTGTTTGAAGCGCAGCAGATTCACCGTCAGCACTTTGATCCGCGGCAGGTTCAGGTCAGTACGCTGCTGTCGATTAAGACCGGTGCCTGCCCGGAAGACTGCAAATACTGCCCGCAAAGCTCCCGCTATAAAACCGGTCTGGAAACGGAACGTTTGATGGAGGTTGAACAGGTACTGGACTCAGCGCGTAAAGCGAAACAGGCCGGTTCAACGCGGTTTTGCATGGGCGCGGCGTGGAAGAATCCACACGAACGCGACATGCCTTACCTGGAACAGATGGTTCAGGGCGTAAAAGAACTGGGGCTGGAAGCGTGTATGACGCTGGGTACGCTGAACGAAAATCAGGCCCAGCGGCTGGCCAATGCGGGTCTGGACTACTACAACCATAACCTCGACACCTCGCCGGAATTCTACGGCAATATCATCACAACCCGGTCGTACCAGGAGCGCCTGGATACGCTGGATAAAGTGCGTGAGGCGGGCATTAAAGTTTGCTCCGGCGGGATTGTGGGACTGGGGGAAACGGTGACTGACCGCGCGGGTCTGTTGCTGCAATTAGCGAATCTGCCAACGCCGCCAGAAAGCGTGCCGATCAACATGCTGGTGAAAGTGAAAGGCACGCCGCTTGCCGATAACGACGATGTGGATGCCTTTGATTTTATTCGTACTATCGCCGTGGCGCGGATCATGATGCCGACTTCATATGTCCGTCTTTCAGCCGGACGCGAGCAGATGAACGAACAAACCCAGGCGATGTGCTTTATGGCCGGAGCTAACTCGATTTTCTACGGCTGCAAACTGCTGACCACGCCGAATCCGAACGAAGATAAGGATTTGCTGCTGTTTCGCAAGCTGGGTCTCAATCCGCAGCAAACGGCGGTGCTGGCCGGTGATAACGAACAGCAGCAACGCCTGGAGCAGGCGCTGCGTACCCCGGATACCGACGAATACTACAACGCGGCAACCGTATGACCTGGCAGCAAAAAATAGACGATGCGTTAACGGCGCGTCGTCGTGCTGATGCGTTGCGTCGGCGCTATGCGGTGACGCAGGGCGCCGGTCGCTGGCTGCAGGCCGACGGTCGCCAGTACCTGAACTTTTCCAGCAACGACTACCTTGGCTTAAGCCACCATCCGCATATTATCTGCGCGTGGCAGCAAGGCGCTGAGCGTTTTGGCGTCGGCAGCGGCGGCTCGGGTCATGTCAGCGGTTATTCCGTTGCTCATCAGGCGCTGGAAGATGAGCTGGCGCAATGGCTCGGCTATTCACGGGCGCTGCTGTTTATCTCCGGTTTTGCCGCTAATCAGGCGGTCATTGCCGCGCTGATGGGCAAAGAGGACCGGATTGTTGCTGACCGGCTCAGCCATGCCTCACTGCTGGAAGCTGCCAGCCTTAGCCCTGCCGTGCTACGTCGCTTTACCCATAACGATCCCCAACATCTGGAACGTCTGCTGACCACCCCCTGTCCGGGGCAACAACTCGTGGTCACTGAAGGTGTGTTCAGCATGGATGGCGATAGCGCACCGCTGGCGGAAATTCACGCGGTAGCAGAGCGGCAGGGCGCGTGGTTGCTGGTGGATGATGCGCACGGGATTGGCGTCAGCGGTGAGGAAGGGCGCGGTTCGTGCTCCCGACAGCAGGTGAAACCCGAGCTGTTAGTGGTGACGTTTGGCAAAGGGTTTGGTGTCAGCGGCGCGGCAATCTTGTGCTCAGACAGCGTGGCCGATTATCTGCTGCAGTTTGCCCGTCATCTGATCTACAGCACCAGTATGCCTCCGGCGCAGGCCCAGGCCTTGCGCGCCGCGCTGGAGGTGATCCGCAGCCGCGAAGGCGATGAGCGCAGAGAAAAATTGGCGATGCTGATCCAGCGTTTTCGCGCTGGGGTGAATACGCCGGACTTAACGCTGGCGCAGTCAGACAGCGCCATTCAGCCACTGATCGTGGGCGACAATCATAAAGCCTTGCAGCTGGCGGCGGCATTACGTCAACAGGGATGCTGGGTGACGGCTATTCGCCCACCGACGGTGCCGGTTGGTACGGCCAGGCTGCGGCTTACGCTGACCCAGGCGCATGAAGTCCAGGATATCGATCGCTTACTGGAGGTGCTGCATGGCGCAGGTCAATAAGCAGGCGATTGCTGCCGCGTTTGGCCGCGCGGCTACTCACTATGAGCAACACGCGGAACTCCAGCGTCAGAGCGCCGATGCGTTACTGGCGCGACTCGATGGTCGGGCATTCTCTCAGGTTTTAGATGCGGGCTGCGGGCCTGGGCGTATGAGCCGTTACTGGCGGGAGCAGGGGAGCGAGGTCTGCGCGCTGGATCTGTCGGCGCAAATGCTGACTGAAGCGCAGCGTCACGATGTCGCCCACCGCTATCTGTTGGCGGATATTGAAGCCATTCCGCAGGCTGCTGCTACTTTCGACCTGGCCTGGAGCAATCTGGCCGTACAGTGGTGCAGTGACCTGCGCGGCGCGTTACGTGAGCTTTACCGGGTGGTGCGTCCTGGCGGGACGGTGGCGTTTAGTACCCTGGCGCAGGGGTCAATGCCGGAACTTCGTCAGGCGTGGCGAGCGGTTGATGAGCGAGAGCACGCCAATCGTTTTTTGCCCGTGGAGCAACTGGAAAACGCCCTGCATGGGTGGGACGTTGAATACCAGTCTCATGCTGTCACGCTGTGGTTTGACGATGCGCTGAGCGCCATGCGCTCGCTGAAGGGCATTGGCGCGACGCATTTGCATGATGGCCGCGAGCCGCGCGTTCTCACCCGCTCGCAGCTGCGCCAGCTACAGCTAGCCTGGCCCTGCCAGCAGGGGAAATATCCGCTGACCTATCATCTATTTTTGGGAGTGATTCAACGTGACTAACACTTTTTTTGTCACCGGGACGGATACCGAAGTGGGGAAAACTATCGCCAGCTGCGCGTTGCTACAGGCGGCGGGGCAGAGGGGATTGCGAACCGTCGGCTATAAGCCAGTGGCGTCGGGCAGTGAAATGACGGTTGAAGGTCTGCGCAATAGCGATGCCCTGGCATTACAGCGCAACAGCGTTGTGACGGTGGACTATGCGGCTATCAACCCCTATACCTTCGCGGAACCTACCTCACCGCATATCATCAGCGCGGACGAAGGTCGCCCTATTCAGGCCTCTGTAATGTCTGCGGGTTTACGCGCGCTGGAACAACAGGCTGACTGGGTGCTGGTGGAAGGTGCCGGAGGATGGTTTACGCCGCTTTCGCCAACGCTGAGTTTTGCTGACTGGGTGAAAACAGAGCAGCTGCCGGTTATTCTGGTGGTTGGCGTTAAGCTCGGGTGCATCAACCACGCTGTGCTGACCGCCCAGGCGGTGCAGCAGGCCGGACTGACGCTTGCCGGATGGGTCGCCAATGATGTGACGCCACCTGGCAAGCGTCATGCTGAATATATGGCAACGCTCAGGCGTGTGCTTGCGGCTCCGCTGCTGGGGGAAATTCCCTGGCTGGCAGAAGAGCCGGTGCGGGCATCGACAGGACGTTATATCGATCTTAGCGTTTTGTCTGTGGCGTCACCCAATCGGTGATTAGCGGGTTGCTGAGCTGTGTGATTTGCCCCTGAGCCACGTTGCGCCCACGGTGTAACAGGCAGTAGCAGTCAGCGACCCGACGAATAAACGGCAGACTCTGCTCCGCGAGCATTATGGCAATGCCGAGCTCCTGGCTTAACCTTACAACCAGGTTCCCCAGCTTGTGGATATATTCCTGGCCACTTCCCCGCGTGGGCTCATCGAGGATCAGCAGGCGCGGGCGTGTGACCAGCGCGCTGGCGAGCGCAAGCTGGTGCTGATCATCTTCCGATAATGCCGCCCCTTTGGCCTGACGCAGTACGAACAACTGTGGAAACAGGCGGTAAATATCACTGCTGTTCATCGTTTCGCTTTCCTCAACCGCCTGGCGCGCAATATGCAGATTTTCCTCTACCGTCAATTGCGAAAAAATCCGTCTCTCTTGTGAAACGTAGTTAATGCCCAGCGCGATGCGATTTGCCGCCGGAATGGGGCTCAGGTCGCGCGGCGGCGCGCCAGCCTGATGCCAGAACATGGTGCCGCTTTCGATCGGTAAATTGCCGATAATGCAATTGGTCAGCGTAGTCTTTCCCATCCCTGGAAGCCCCAGCACACCGGTACATTTACCGGGCAGCAGGTCGAGATCCACATCCCATAGGGAGTGTTGATTACCGTAATAATGATTCACTGCGCGAAGACTCAACATAGATTCCTCCAGCATGATGCTATCCGCCCCACGTACAGGTCGTCGGAAGAAAATTGCAATTCTCTTGCCAGAAGAGGGATTGGGGTCAAAAAACAGCAGGAGAGTGTGCCGCGCAGGCGGTAACGTCTGGCTGGCCGGAGGGCTGGCGTTGTTTTGTGCACATTGCCAGTGCCTGGCGGTGTCGTAATGGTGCAGGCAAGAAAATGATGAAAATGCGAGCAAGATCCCGGCCATTCCAGGCCGCTTCGTTAGCTGATAAATATCAAAAAATAGCGATAAATTTTTTTTATCCCTCCGGAAAAGGGAGTGAGGGCGTTTTTGCCAGGCTACAGTCCATACGGGCTGGAGGCAGTTATCCACTATTCCTGTGGATAACCTTGTGTATTAGAGTTAGAAAACACAATGTAAGCGAGAGAAGACGCGGCCTGCGACTAAATTGATGCGAAAGACGGCTCGGGATAATAGTCATTAAATTACAGAATCTTAGATAAAATCAATGGCTGTCGCAGAAGTGTCATGCGTTGCCACAAAACTTTCATCGGGCAGCTTGACAAATGTTAAAAAAGTCATTGCTTTGGGGATAACACGTTTTTGCTGGTGTTTTATCTTGTCTGAGGCCAAATTTTAGCCTGCAGTCACGGTCATTCTGATGGCGTATCAGAAATATTCTGGTGCGTTACTGTTTTTTCATCCAGTATATTTTACTGGCAAAATATACGACTGCGAGTAAAATTACACACCTGCCCGCCCATTGCTTCAGGTAGCTGCTCATGAGTAAACCGTTCAAACTAAATTCCGCTTTTAAACCCTCTGGCGATCAGCCTGAGGCTATTCGCCGTCTGGAAGAAGGGCTGGAGGATGGTCTGGCGCATCAGACGCTGCTGGGGGTGACGGGCTCGGGGAAGACATTCACCATCGCTAACGTAATTGCGGACTTGCAGCGGCCTACCATGGTGCTGGCTCCCAATAAGACGCTGGCCGCGCAGTTGTACGGTGAGATGAAAGAGTTCTTCCCGGATAACGCGGTGGAGTATTTCGTCTCCTACTACGACTATTATCAACCGGAAGCCTACGTACCAAGTTCTGACACCTTCATCGAGAAGGATGCCTCGGTTAACGAACATATTGAGCAAATGCGTCTGTCGGCGACCAAAGCGCTGCTGGAACGTCGGGATGTCGTTGTCGTCGCGTCAGTTTCCGCTATCTATGGTTTGGGCGATCCGGATCTGTATCTGAAAATGATGCTGCACCTGACGGTGGGGATGATTATCGACCAGCGTGCGATCCTGCGCCGCCTGGCGGAACTGCAATATACCCGCAACGATCAGGCATTTCAGCGCGGAACCTTCCGCGTGCGTGGTGAAGTGATCGACATTTTCCCGGCTGAATCCGACGACATTGCGCTGCGCGTGGAACTGTTTGATGAAGAGGTCGAACGTTTATCGCTGTTTGACCCGCTTACCGGGCAGGTTGAATCCACGATTTCGCGCTACACCATCTATCCTAAAACGCACTACGTGACGCCGCGCGAACGTATCGTGCAGGCGATGGAAGAAATCAAAGTTGAGCTGGCAGAACGGCGCAAGGTCCTGCTGGCAAATAACAAACTGCTGGAAGAACAGCGGCTAAGTCAGCGTACGCAGTTCGATCTGGAAATGATGAATGAGCTGGGTTATTGCTCGGGGATTGAAAACTACTCCCGCTATCTGTCCGGGCGTGGCCCCGGCGAGCCGCCGCCGACGCTGTTTGATTACCTGCCTGCCGACGGCCTGCTGGTGGTGGATGAATCCCACGTCACTATCCCGCAAATTGGCGGTATGTATCGTGGTGACCGGGCGCGTAAAGAGACTCTGGTCGAATACGGATTCCGTCTGCCGTCGGCTCTGGATAACCGTCCGCTTAAATTTGAAGAGTTTGAAGCGCTGGCCCCGCAGACCATCTACGTCTCAGCGACGCCGGGTAACTATGAGCTGGAGAAATCCGGTGATGACGTCGTCGATCAGGTAGTACGACCGACCGGTTTGCTGGATCCTATCATTGAGGTACGCCCGGTGGCGACGCAGGTTGATGATCTGCTGTCTGAGATCCGCATCCGTGCGGCGATTAACGAACGTGTGCTGGTCACTACGCTCACGAAACGGATGGCAGAGGATCTCACCGAATACCTCGAAGAGCACGGTGAGCGGGTGCGCTACCTGCACTCAGACATCGATACCGTGGAACGTATGGAAATCATTCGTGACCTGCGTCTGGGTGAGTTTGACGTGCTGGTGGGTATCAACCTGTTACGTGAGGGTCTGGACATGCCTGAGGTCTCACTGGTGGCGATTCTGGACGCAGACAAAGAAGGGTTCCTGCGTTCTGAACGTTCGCTTATTCAGACCATCGGTCGTGCGGCGCGTAATATCAACGGGAAGGCTATTCTCTACGGCGACAAAATTACCGCCTCAATGGCTAAGGCGATAGGTGAAACTGAACGCCGTCGTGAGAAACAGCAGCTCTACAACGAAGAACACGGTATTACGCCGCAGGGGCTGAACAAGAAAGTGGTCGATATTCTGGCGCTGGGTCAGAATATTGCGAAGACTAAGGCGAAAGGCAAAGGGAAGTCACGCGCAGGCGCGAAGTCTGAAATTGTCGAACTGGATATGACGCCAAAAGCGCTGCAGCAGAAGATTCATGAGCTGGAAGGGCAGATGATGCAGCATGCGCAGAATCTTGAATTTGAAGAGGCTGCAACGATCCGCGACCAGTTGCATCAGCTGCGCGAGTTGTTTATCGCGGCATCGTAAGATTGTTTCCACTTTCCACTTTCCACTTTCCACTTTCCACTTTCCAATTCGCCATCGCGTAAATGCCATGGCGATTGGAAAAATAGAGAATGTATTATCACTTATAATTATATTATTCGTTTTTCTATTGCCATTTATTATTCTTAAAATTAATGCACTCACTCTAATTGATTCTTTGCTGAATTGATTTTTGTTTTTCAGCTTTGTGAACCTCATCGTTTTATTCTTTACATTTCTGACGATTCTTTCAGCATTTTGGCAGCAAGCAAAAGGCTGTCATTGTTCCTTTTTTTATAATTGTCCTGTTATAGAAATTTCCCTGACGAAAATATAAAGGAAAATTATGAAAGAGATAATATGCAATTACGCTGAGAATGATTATGCCGTTCAGGACGCCATGATATGTTCTGGAGTTGGTGAACAACACCAGAAAAATTTTGGTGCAGTCAGCCCTCCGCTAGTAAAAACCAGTCTGTTTGTGCAGCAGAGCTATCAGCAATACTGTGATGATATGCAACACGAAGCTGAACGTTACATCTATTCCCGGGGGCTTAACCCAACAACGGAACTGTTAGAACATAAACTGGCAGCGTTGGAGCGTGGCGCGGCCTGCAAAGTTTTTGGATCGGGCATGGGCGCGATAAGTGCAACATTGTTTGGCCTGCTGAAAAGTGGCGACCATATTATTCTGGTGAATAATGTTTATGGTCCAACAGTTGTGCTGGTGAAGCAAATGCAACAACGCTTTGGTATTGACTATGACATTGTTCTCAGTGGCGATGTCGAGGATATTCGGCAGAAAATAAAGCCGAATACTCGCATGATATACACGGAATCCCCAGGAACGATGACCATGCGAGTTGTAGATCTGCAGATGATAGCAGGGTTGGCGAAAGAGAATAATATTATTACTGCCATTGATAATACATGGGCTACGCCACTCTTCCAAAAGCCATTGACTCTTGGTTTCGATTTAGTGCTCCACTCTTGTACTAAATATATCGGCGGTCACAGTGATTTAACGGCGGGTGCTGTGGTAGGCGCAAAAGACTATCTTGATATTATTCGTGATTTTTCACATCAGCTTCTTGGCGCAGTGCTGGCCCCGGATAGTGCATGGCTAGTGATTCGCGGTTTACGAACGTTGCCGCTGCGCATGAGACAACATCAGAATAATACCTATGCAATTCTTACTTTTCTCAATAGCAGAGCAGAGGTTGAGAATATCTGTCACCCCCTTATGGCAGATGCAAAACAACGTGAAATTGTTTCACAACAAATGTTTGGTACTTCTGGTCTTATTAGTTTTGAACTTAAAGATGGCAGTTTTGAAAAAGTTAAAGCCATCATTGATAGTTGTAGAATTTTCAAACCGGGGTGCAGTTGGGGGGGATATGAAAGCCTGATTATTTCTCCAAATCGCGGTTATAACCAGGATGTAATATGCAAAGATGGGATGGCGCCTGGTTTAATTAGGATTTCAATTGGACAAGAATCTCCAGAGATGTTAATCGCGGACTTAGAGAATGCATTTGATTCTATAAAAACATATTAATAGCGGGAAAATAACATGGTAAGCACAAATAAGCAACCGAGCTTTTATGCAGCATTGATGTTATTAGTGGCTATTTTCCTGGTTTTCTTTATAGGTATTGGGATTTTAAATTACCCAGTTGAATTTATCTTAATTGTTATTACGATTATTACAGGTTTTTTTGCCAGATACTATGGCGCGGGCTGGAAGGAAATTCTCCAGACTTTTATAGAAAAAATAAAAGATGCCGTCCCTGCAATGTTAATTCTACTGTCGATCGGTATGTTGATTGGATGCTGGATGGTTAGTGGTACCATTCCGTTAATGGTCTATTATGGCCTGGAAATTATCAACCCAGCTTATTTATATCTTACAGCTTTTTTAGTGACGGTTTGCATCTCGACATTTACAGGCACTTCATGGGGTTCCGCAGGAACAATTGGTGTGGCGTTGGTTGCCGTTGCTGCGGCGATGAATGTGTCATTGCCGATTACTGCTGGAGCCGTTATCTCCGGTGCTTATTTTGGTGATAAATTATCTCCTTTATCAGATACCACAAACATGGCCGCGTTAGCTGCGGGGGCTGAGCTTTATCAAAGCATTAGAAATATGTTGTATACATCGGTTCCTGCTTTTTTGTTTGCCTGCCTGGGGTTTTATATCGCGGGGTTAGATTTAAATTTGGTAAATTCAATCCAACTAGATACTATCCCGGTCATGAAAAAAACGCTAAACTCATTATTCTGGCTTAACCCTTTATTAATATTACCGACATTGCTGGTCTTTATTGGTGCGATAAAAAAATGGGATACCATTATTGTTTTGATCGCCTCTTCTTTTTTTGCTCTGGCAATATGCGCAATTTTTCAGCCGTTTACCATGATGGACCTCGTTCAAACATCGATTAATGGCTTTAATACCAATATGATCAGCAATTTTTCAGATGTCGCGATGAATGAATCTACGACTAAAAATATTAATATATTGCTTAATCGTGGCGGTATGTATTCAATGGTTAGCCCAATTGTGGTTATGCTTTGTGCATTTATGTTCGCTTCGGCACTTGATGTTTCTGGTGGCCTTAATGTACTGCTTGGGCGACTGGTTCAGAAATTAAAAACGGTGACCAGTACTCTGTTGGCGACAATGTTCACAAGTTCTTTATTAGTTGCCTGCACTGGCAATGCAGTCATCAGTTTCTTTCTGGTGAAGAATATTTATGATCCTTGTTTTAAAAACAAAAAATTGCATATGGTTAATATGTCCCGATCAATGGAGTCTGGAGCCACGCTACTTGAAGGACTTTTCCCTTGGACAATATCTGGTATGTTCATGGCGAAGACGCTGGGGGTAGCGACGCTGGATTATGCACCCTGGGTTTTGTTCAATTTAAGTTGCCTGGTTATGGCCGTATTCTTTGCCATTCTTGCCCGGTGGTCTAATTTTGGCACAAGATACGAAGAGCCAATATCCGCCGAGCAGGTACCTGTGCTGAGAGGTTAATGCAGTAAGCTACAAGTACAATCCTCATTACGATGAGGATTGTATGCTAATCACGCACTTGGGATTACCCCAGCGCCTGTACCGCTTTCTCCAGCGCGTAATGCAATAGCTGGCGGTCATGGCGGTAGGGAATGTCGCTGGCTTCCAGCACTTCCTGAATAACAACGCGGTCGGTAACGGTGGATACATCCACTTTCGGGCCTACAACCACCGCATCAATCACTTTCCTGCCAACGTACTGTTCAATGATTGCCAGCTTATCGTTAAGCGTCAGGCTGGCTGCTGGCAGGCTTAATTCACGACCCAGATTGCCGATGTAGACCATCGGGGCAGGTGTGCGACGTAATGCCTGCGCCAATTCGTCGAGTAGCAGGAGCGGCATCAGGCTGGTGTAAAAACTGCCGGGTCCGATCAAAATCAAATCCGCTTCGGCGATAGCTTCAACTGCCTCCCGCGTGGTGGGGACTTTTGGCGACAGCATCAGTTCCTGAGGCGGGATGGTGAGCTGATCGATATTCACTTCGCCATAGACTTCATGTCCCTGATCGTCGATAGCCATCAGATCCACCGGCAGCTCCGACATCGGAATTAAATGCGCGTCAACTTTCAGCAGATTACGAATTAAATTGATGGCTTCCAGAGGCCGCACACTGAGGTGATCGAGCGCCTTTAACATCAGATTTCCGAGGTTATGCCCGGAAAGCTCACCATTACCGCCAAAACGATACTCAAACATGGCGGATGCAACGCTGGGTTGAGTAATTAACTGGTTCAGACAGTTACGCATGTCTCCCCAGGCAATTCCTCCTTCAGAGCGACGAATACGACCTGTCGACCCGCCGTTATCGGTCGTGGTGACGATCCCCGTCAGGCGTGAGCCTAAAGGGGAAAGAGAGGAGAGAACGCGTCCCAGTCCATGCCCTCCGCCGAGAGCGACAACGCGGTCCAGATCTGCCAGCGTGCGAGTGCGCATATATTTTCCTGATATCAATTGATCGGCGCTACAGTAACGTAAATAGTGTGTTTTCAGCAATTATCCAGGCGGAATCTGGCGTAATTTTTTTCTGCGATCTACTCCTTTCTGACGAGATGCACCTGCCGGCAAGATGATGTATATCAATGCAAAACTGTGGTTTTTGCTTATTCTGTAGCGAAATTGCACGATCATGTCGCTATATATGTGTTTATACAGCGAAAGTGTACATGGCAAAAGCGTCATTTACACGCTAGTATCGGCATAACCACAATGTACTCTGAATAATTTGAGTTGCAGGATGGCAGTGAGGGAGAAAATCCTCCGTAAGCGGACATAAGTACGTGACTGGGGTGAACGAATAAAGCCCACGCTTCTGCAATTTGAAGTATGACGAGAATAAACACTCTAGCCTCTGCACCTGGGTCAAATGATACGGTGCTTTGGCCGTGACAATACTTGAATAAGTTTGTCACCAGGGCGTAGGAAGAAATGACTACGTCTCCCGTATTTGGAAAGGTGTACATGGGCTCTCAACTTACCGATGCTTTCGCACGTAAGTTTTACTACTTACGTTTGTCGATTACCGATGTGTGTAACTTTCGTTGCACCTACTGCCTGCCGGATGGCTATAAGCCCGGCGGTGTCACCAATAACGGCTTTTTGACCGTTGATGAAATTCGCCGCGTTACGCGCGCGTTCGCCAGTCTGGGAACGGAAAAAGTGCGTCTGACAGGGGGCGAACCTTCATTGCGTCGCGACTTTACCGACATTATCGCCGCCGTGCGCGAAAACCACGCCATCCGTCAGATTGCGGTGACCACTAATGGTTATCGTCTGGCGCGTGATGCTGCTGCCTGGCGCGATGCCGGACTGACCGCACTTAACGTCAGCGTCGACAGCCTCGATGCCCGTCAGTTTCACGCCATTACCGGGCAGGACAAATTTCAGCAGGTGATGGCAGGCATTGACGCCGCTTTTGATGCGGGTTTTGAAAAAGTGAAAGTCAATACCGTGCTGATGCGCGATGTAAACCATCATCAACTGGACACCTTCCTGGCGTGGGTTCAGCCCCGTCCTATCCAACTACGCTTTATTGAACTGATGGAAACGGGTGAGGGCAGCTCTCTCTTCCGTAAACACCATATCTCAGGCCAGGTCCTGCGCGATGAGCTGCTGCGTCGCGGCTGGATCCACCAGATCCGACAGCGCAGCGACGGCCCGGCTCAGGTTTTCTGTCATCCTGACTATGCTGGTGAAATTGGTCTGATCATGCCTTATGAGAAAGACTTCTGCGCCACCTGCAACCGTCTGCGCGTTTCCTCTGTCGGCAAGCTGCATCTGTGTTTATTTGGTGAAGGCGGCGTAAGCCTGCGTGATTTGCTGGAAGATGACGCTCAGCAGTCGGCGCTGGAAGAACGCATTTCAGCCGCGCTGCTGGAGAAAAAGCAGACTCATTTCCTGCATCAGAACAATACCGGTATTACGCAAAACTTATCTTACATTGGCGGCTGATCGCTAAAAGGAGTTTTTCATGAGTCAGGTAAGCGCTGAATTTATCCCGACACGCATTGCTATTCTTACTGTTTCCAACCGTCGCGGCGAAGAAGATGACACCTCCGGCCATTATCTGCGTGACTCGGCGCAAGAGGCGGGTCATCAGATTGTCGACAAGGCGATTGTCAAAGAGAACCGCTACGCCATTCGCGCCCAGGTTTCTGCATGGATTGCCAGTGAGGATGTGCAGGTTGTGCTCATTACAGGCGGCACGGGCTTAACCGAAGGGGACCAGGCGCCAGAAGCGCTGCAACCGCTGTTCGACAGAGAAGTCGAAGGGTTTGGTGAAGTATTCCGTATGCTGTCGTTTGAAGAGATTGGCACCGCGACGCTGCAATCCCGGGCGATTGCCGGAGTGGCCAACAAAACGCTGATTTTCGCCATGCCTGGGTCGACTAAGGCGTGTCGTACCGCATGGGAAAATATCATTGCGCCGCAGCTCGATGCCCGTACGCGTCCGTGTAATTTCCACCCACATTTGAAGAAATAAGTATGTCGCAACTGACTCATATTAACGCCGCTGGCGAAGCGCATATGGTGGATGTCTCCGCCAAAGCGGAAACCGTACGCGAGGCGCGTGCAGAAGCATTCGTGACCATGCGTAGCGAAACGCTGTCGATGATTATCGACGGCAGCCACCATAAGGGCGACGTTTTCGCCACGGCGCGTATTGCCGGTATTCAGGCCGCCAAACGGACCTGGGATCTTATCCCGCTGTGCCATCCGCTGATGTTGAGCAAGGTTGAAGTTAATCTGCACGCCGAGCCGGAACACAACCGCGTACGCATTGAAACGCTGTGTCGCCTGACCGGGAAAACCGGCGTCGAAATGGAAGCGTTAACGGCGGCCTCCGTGGCGGCGTTGACCATCTACGATATGTGCAAAGCGGTGCAAAAGGATATGGTGATTGGTCCGGTGCGTTTGCTGGCTAAAAGCGGCGGCAAATCGGGAGATTTTAAGGTGGATGCGCATGATTAAGGTTCTTTTCTTTGCTCAGGTACGGGAATTGGTGAACACGGATGCGATAGAAGTCGCCGCTGAGTTTGCAACGGTAGAAGCGCTGCGCCGGAGTCTTGCGGCAAAAAGCGATCGCTGGGCGTTGGCGCTGGAAGACGGCAAGCTGCTGGCCGCGGTAAATCAGACGCTGGTCAGTTTTGACCATCCCCTTAATGCGGGTGACGAAGTGGCTTTCTTCCCACCGGTAACCGGAGGCTAAGATGGCTGAAACGCGAATTGTTGTTGGTCATGCGCCGTTCAGCGTCGGGGATGAGTATCCCTGGCTGGCCGAACGCGATGAAGATGGCGCGGTGGTCACTTTCACCGGTAAAGTCCGCAATCACAATCTCGGCGATAGCGTGCAGGCGTTAACGCTGGAACACTATCCGGGAATGACCGAAAAAGCGCTGGCGGAGATTGTCGACGAAGCGCGTGCGCTCTGGCCGCTGGGACGAGTAACGGTCATTCATCGCATTGGCGAACTGTGGCCGGGTGACGAAATCGTTTTTGTTGGCGTGACCAGTGCGCATCGCAGCAGCGCGTTTGATGCCGGGCAGTTCATTATGGATTATCTGAAAACCCGCGCACCGTTCTGGAAGCGCGAGGCCACGCCAGAAGGTGAGCGCTGGGTTGATGCCCGCGACAGCGATAAGCTAGCAGCAAAACGCTGGTAGAGTACAATTGGTGTAGGCTCATACTGATTCAGGAGATTGTCATGGACCGATTCCCACGATCCGATTCTATTGTACAGGCCCGTTCCGGCCTACAAACGTATATGGCGCAGGTGTACGGCTGGATGACCTGCGGATTGTTGCTGACGGCGTTTATCGCCTGGTATGCGGCAAATACGCCCGCGGTGATGATGTTTGTCTTCTCCAGCAAAATCACCTTCTTTGGACTGATCATCGCCCAGCTAGCGCTGGTGTTCGTCCTGTCCGGCATGGTGCAAAGGCTTAGCGCGGGAATGGCGACCACGCTGTTTATGCTCTATTCGGCATTAACCGGGCTGACGCTATCAAGCATTTTTATCGTCTATACCTACTCGTCTATCGCCAGCACCTTTGTGGTCACCGGCGGGATGTTCGGGATCATGAGTTTGTACGGCTACACTACCAAACGCGATCTGAGCGGCTTCGGCAATATGCTGTTTATGGCGCTGATCGGTATTGTGCTGGCCTCGCTGGTTAACTTCTGGCTGAAGAGCGAAGCGCTGATGTGGGCGGTGACCTATATTGGGGTGATTGTGTTTGTCGGCCTGACCGCTTATGACACGCAGAAGCTGAAAAATATCGGTGAGCAGATCGACCTGCGTGACAGCTCAAATCTGCGTAAATACGCAATTCTTGGGGCCTTAACGCTGTATCTGGACTTCATCAACCTGTTCCTGATGCTGCTGCGTATCTTCGGCAATCGTCGTTAATTCTCTGTTGCCGGATGGCGTAAGCCGCCATCCGGTGAATCATTTCGCCATCGCCTTCTCGTTTTTTACCCGCAACTTTTTCGCCCGACTCTCCAGCAGCAAATAGCACATCAGCGCCAGCAGCAGCGGAATAAAATAGTACAGCACGCGATACGCGAGCAGGGCGGCAATGATTGTCCCCTGAGAGGTATTCTCTCCTGCCAGCAGCGCCATAAAGACTGCCTCCAGCACACCAATCCCCGCCGGAATATGCACGATAACACCGGCGATACTGCTCACCAGCAGCACGCCCAGCACGAAGAAATAGTTGATATTCTGACCCAGCAACAGCCAGATAATCGCCCCCATTACCATCCAGTTAGTACCGGATATCGCCATTTGCGCGAGGGCAAATTTCCAGGAGGGCAGCACCAGTTTTTGGCCCTTGATGGTGATATGGCGATGTTTCGCGAAAGCGCAAAACCACAGATAAACAACAATCATCAGCAGCAGCGCAATGCCTAAGAGGCGTAGCGTACCTTCATCGATATACCAGTGCGCGGGCAGTTCAACGACGCCGAAGGTGAAAATAAAACCGCCCAGCAGAATATAGCCCAGCCAGTTGGTGGTAATGCTCAGTGAAAAAATTCGCGTAATTGTGCTCCCCGGTAATCCGAGACGCGAGTAGAGACGATAACGCATCCCAATACCGCCCACCCATGTGCTTAACGTCAGGTTGAAGGCGTAACAGATAAACGACACCAGCATGACCTGGCGTTTTGCCAGCTTGTGCCCGCAGTAGTAGCGCCCGAGCAAGTCATAGCAGCCGTAAAGTAAATAACTGACGATCACCAGCCCTACGGCGCTGAGCAGGGCGCTCCGATTGTAATCGCGAATTACCGTCCATACTTCCTGCCAGTTGACCTTACTGGCATAAACGACCAGCAATACGATGACTGCAATAAAAAATAGCCATGTGAGGATCTTTTTCGCTAAGCGCCAGCGTCGGTGGTTTTTTGGCATCAGGTTTCCCCTCCTGCATCCTCAGTTGGAATACGATCCTGGGTTTCCAGAGTTGGCTGTGCGGGTGGTTCTACCTCGGCCAGATGCGGGGTATGCGCCGGTAGCCAGCCGACCAGCGCTGGGAAGTGGCGTAAAAAGTGGAAGGCCAACACGCTTTTGGTCAGGTTCCACCAGGTGCGTTTTGGCAGCATTGATTCATCAACTCGCTTGCAGTCCTGCGCAATAATGGGGTTCAGGTTGTCACGCAGGGTCTGGTTAAACGTGCGGTCATGAATAATAAGATTTGCCTCCAGATTGAGCGACAGACTGAGCGGGTCGAGATTGCTGGAACCTACCGTCGCCCAATGATCGTCCATCAGCGCGACTTTACCATGCAGGGGCTTACGCCGGTATTCATAGACATGGACGCCGCCTTTAACCAGATAGTTATACAGCAGGCGGGCACCCACTTTCACAATCGGCATATCCGGTTCACCCTGGACGATGAGTTTTACCCGAACACCGCGTCGCGCAGCTTTTCGTAGGGCATGCAGCAGGCGATAACCCGGAAAGAAATAGGCATTGGCAATGATCACTTCCCGCCGGGCCTGGGTCAGCATTTTCAAATAGTGGCGTTCAATATCATCGCGATGCTCTTCGTTATCGCGCCAGACAAACAGCGCCTGCGCTTCGCCAGGCCGATGATTCTCAATTGCCCGGTGATGACGTCGCCACCAGCGTCGTACGGCGCTCTGTCCCGGTAAGTTCTCCAGCACGAATTTCAGGATGTCGGCCACGACAGGACCTTCCACGCGAACGGCGTAATCCTGCTTGGCCTCGGGACCGTAATCAGACATGTGTTCAGCGGAATAATTGATGCCGCCGACAAAGGCAACACGGTCATCAATGACCACAATTTTGCGATGCATACGGCGAAAGAGATTGGTACGCATACCGAACAGACGCGGGCGCGGATCGTAGTAGCGGAAAACAACGCCAGCTACGGTCAACTCTTCGACAAAACTGTCGCTAAGATCCGGCGAGCCGTAACCGTCCAGCAGCACCTCTGCTTTGATTCCGCGCTGGGCGGCTCCGAGCAAGGCGGCATGCAGCTGTTTTCCGACCGCATCTTCAAACCAGATAAAGGTCTCAAGGATAATTTTTTGCTGTGCCTGTTCAATGGCGTCAAAGACGGCGGGATAGTATTGATCGCCATTTTCCAGCAGTTGAATTTGATTGCCTTCACGCCAGCCATTTTTCATAAATGAATCTCCGCACTCAGGGGGGCATGATCGGACAAATGTCGCCAGTGACGCAGCGCCAGCGTCGTTGGGGTACTGGCATTCGCGTTTTTCACATAGATCCTGTCCAGACGCAGCAGGGGAAACTGCACCGGAAACGTCCGCGCCGGGCGACCGTGGGCGCGGGTAAAAATCTCGTCAAGGCCGGCTCTGGCTTTCAACGGGTGATTGGCCGTTTGCCGCCAGTCGTTAAAATCTCCGGCGATCACCACGGGCTCCGCGTCGGGCAGGGCATTGACCCAGTCAGCCAGCATAGCGAGCTGGGCCTGACGGTGTGCTTCACGCAAACCGAGATGCACGCACATGACATGAATTGGGTGCGAGAGCATTGGCGGCACGATGCGGCAGTAGAGGACCCCGCGCTTTTCACTCGCGCCGACGGACACATCGCGATTTTCATAATGTTCAATGGGATAACGCGACAGCACCGCGTTACCGTGATGCCCTTGCGGGTACACGGCGTTACGCCCGTAGGCGAAGTCGCTCCACATGGTGTCCGCCAGAAATTCGTAGTGGGTGGTATCCGGCCAGTTCTCAATCTGCAGCGAGTGAGCATCGTGCGCGCCCATAACTTCCTGTAGGCACACAATGTCTGCACCGACCGTTCTGACAGCCTCCCGTAGCTCAGGCAAAATAAAACGCCGGTTGAAGGCGGTGAACCCTTTGTGAGTATTAATGGTGAGCACATTGAATGAAAATTGAACTCCCGATCCGCTCATGAGCCTCCCGTTGGCGTCACTTCCTAAATAAAATAGTGTAGTCGTCGTCACAAAAAGATGCGGTGTTGCGGAATTTTCCGTAAAGTCCGGTACTCTGAATAATTAGTTGAAAATCCTTCAGGAGAAAAGCCATGAGGTGGCAACAACGTGTTCGTGTCGCAACGGGTCTAAGTTGCTGGCAGATTGTGTTGCATTTACTGGTAGTGGCGTTGCTGGTAATGGGCTGGATGAGCGGTACGCTGGTGCGCGTCGGCCTGGGATTATGCGTCGTTTACGGCGTAACGGTTTTATTAATGCTGGCCTTGCAACGTCACCATGAACAGCGGTGGCGCGACGTAGCTGATGTGCTGGAAGAACTGACTACCACGTGGTATTTCGGTGCCGCGATGATCGTACTGTGGTTGCTGTCGCGCGTGCTGCAAAACAACGTCTTGCTGGCCCTGGCGGGGCTGGTGATCCTTGCCGGACCCGCCGTGGTCTCGCTGTTGGCGAAAGACAAAAAGCTACATCACCTTGCGTCTAAACATCGCATACGCCGCTGAGCCGGTCGTGGCCGCTATCACCAACAGCGGCCACAAACTTCCCCACACAATCTGCAGACTCGCATCCTTCAGGTAAATCTGTTTCGTGATGTCCGTAAAATGGCGGATTGGGTTTATCCACGTCAGATTCTGTAGCCAGACCGGCATATTTTCGACCGGCGAGACGTAGCCTGAAAGTAAAATCGCCGGCATCATAAACACAAACACGCCGATAAATGCCTGCTGCTGGGTGGCACACAGTGATGAAATCAGCAGACCAAAGCCGACCAGCGACAGCCCGTAAATCACCATCGTGAAATAGAACAGCGCCAATGAACCGGCAAAGGGGATGTGATAAGCCCAGATGCCGATCGCCAGCACAATGGTGGCCTGAAACGTTGCCACAATTAACGCGGGCACCGCTTTACCGATGAATATCTGCCAGGTGGTAAGCGGGGAGACCAGCAGCTGATCCAGCGTGCCTTGCTCGCGCTCGCGGGCAACCGAGAGCGAAGTGACGATCATGACGCCGATGGTGGTGATCATGGCGATCAGCGACGGAACCACAAACCATTTGTAATCCAGATTCGGGTTATACCAGTTACGCACCACCAGCTCGCTGTTGTTCGGTTTCGGCTTGCCGTCCATCAGCTCCTGCTGATACTCCTTAACGATCTGCTGCAGATAATTCGCGGCAATTTGCGCACTGTTAGAGTTACGCCCGTCGAGAATAATCTGCATGGGAGCCTGCTGGAAGGTATCCAGATTACGCGAAAAGTTGGCCGGGAAACGCACCAGCAATAGGGCTTTTTGCGTGTCGATGGTGGGCTGGATCTCCTGCGGGCTTTTCAGCAGCAGAACGTGCGTAAAGGCGCTGGCGCGAGCGAAGCGCTGGGTTAGTTCCACCGAATGTTTACCGTTGTCTTCGTTATAGATAGCGATAGTGGCGTTGGTGACTTCCAGCGTGGCCGCGAACGGGAACAGAATAACCTGAATCAGCACCGGTAAAATCAGAATGGCTCGCGTCTGCGGTTCACGTAACAGCGATTGCAGCTCTTTACGAATTAATGTCCATAAGCGATGAAACATGCCCGTCCCCTTAATCCAGCCGACGTTTGGTTTTAAGCCACGTCAGGCCAATAAACATCACCGCCGAAGCGATTAAAAACAGCACGTTGATAATCAGCACCACCGGAATATTTCCCGCCAGAAACAGGCTTTGTAGGGTGCTGACGAAATAACGAGCCGGAATAATATAGGTTACTGCCCGGATAATCGCCGGCATGCTGTCTATCTGGAAGATAAAACCCGACAGCATAATCGAGGGCAGGAAGGCGGCGTTTAGCGCGACCTGCGCGGCGTTAAACTGATTGCGGGTGATGGTGGAGATAAGCAACCCCATGCCGAGCGTGCTGAGCAGAAACAGACTGGTAATGAAAAACAGGATCAGCAACGAACCGCGATAGGGCACGCCGAGAATAAACACCGACACCAGCATACACAGCAGCATCGCCAGCATGCCCAGAAAGTAATAGGGGATCAGTTTGCACAGCAGCAGTTCGACGCGGGTGACTTCGGTAGACAACAGCGCTTCCATGGTTCCGCGCTCCCATTCGCGTGCCACCACTAATGAGGTGAGGATAGCGCCAATAACCGTCATGATGATGGTTACCGCCCCGGGAATAATAAAATGTTGGCTGATGGCCGCCGGGTTAAACCAGTAGCGGGTCTGCACGTCGATCAAAGGTTCAAATGATTCTCCGCGATCTTCCGCCCGCTGTTGTTGCCAAATCTGCCAGATGCCTTCGACATAACCCTGTACAAAGTTAGCGGTATTCGGTTCACTGCCGTCGGTGATCACCTGGATCGGCGCCACGTCGTTGGGTCGCGCCATCTGCTGGGCGAAATCCACCGGGATCACCACCAGCCCGCGAATGCGCCCGGCCTGCATTTTCTCAATCAATTCCTGACGGTTATCGCTGATGGTGGCTTCAATATACGGTGAACCGGTCATGGTATGGGTAAAATCCAACGCTTCTTCGCTTTGCTGTTCGAGCAAAATCCCTACCCGCAGCTTGCTGGAGTCGAGGTTGATCCCGTAGCCGAAGATAAACAGCAGCAGCAGCGGGATCACCACCGCAATCAGCCAACTGCTGGGATCGCGGACGATCTGGCGCGTCTCTTTCACACACAGCGCGCGTACGCGACGCCAGGAGAGAACGGAGTTACTCATGCGTATGCTCCTTATCCCAGTCATTGATTAGCGTGATAAAGGCCTGTTCCATGGTCGGGTCTGGCGTCTCACTGTCAGCTGCCTGAGCTTTCAGGTCGTCCGGCGTACCGCTGGCAATCAGTTTTCCGCGATACACCAGCCCGATGCGATCGCAGTATTCTGCCTCATCCATAAAGTGGGTGGTCACCATCACCGTGACGCCTTTTTCCACCATGCTGTTGATATGTAACCAGAACTCCCGACGGGTGAGGGGATCGACCCCGGAAGTGGGTTCATCGAGGAACAGAATGTCGGGTTCATGCATCAGCGAACAGGCCAGCGCCAGACGCTGTTTAAAGCCCAGCGGCAGTTCGTCGGTGGCGTGGGAGGCGATACTCTTCAGCCCGAATGCCTCGCTCATCCGCTCGATTTTCTCCTTCTGCGCCCGACCGCGCAGGCCGTAGACGCCGGAGAAAAAGCGCAGATTCTGTTCAACCGTCAGGTTGCCATACAGGGAGAATTTCTGCGCCATATAACCCAGATGCTGACGCGCTTTACCGGAGCTGACCTTCAGGTCCATGTCCAGCACCAGCGCTTTACCCGAGGTGGGGACCAGCAGGCCGCACATCATTTTAAAGGTGGTGGATTTGCCCGCGCCGTTGGGCCCTAACAAACCAAAAATCTCGCCGCGCTGCACGGCAAAGTCTACGTGGTCGGTAGCGGCAAAATCGCCAAATTTTTTGGTCAGCGCTTTGGCTTCGATCACCGTTTCACCTGGCGTGCCTTCCACGGTATGCAGGATAGCACCCAGCGGGGACTCCGATGTTCCGGCCCCGCCAAGTAAATCGATAAAGGCATCCTCGAAGCGGGGGGCGGTTTCGTTGATGGTTATCTCCGGCATGCCGTCAGCGTTTTGAATCTGCTGGGCCGTCGCTTCTTTTTTCAGGATTAAGCGGACGGATTTCCCCTGAATCATCCCGTCGCTAACCTGCGGCAGTTTTAACGTGCGTTGCAGCAGTCGGCGGTTATTTTCCTGCGAACTGCTCATCAGGAAGCTGCGACCCGACATGGTTTGCGTAAGCTGAGTGGGATCGCCCTGATACAGCAATTCACCTTCGTTCATCAGCAGCACATCACGGCATTGTTCAGCTTCATCCAGATACGAAGTGCTCCAGAGGATCAGCATGCCGTCCCCGGCCAGTTCATGAACCATTTGCCACAGTTCGCGACGGGAAATAGGGTCGACGCCTACGCTAGGCTCATCCAGCAGTAACACGCTGGGTTCACCGACCAGCGTACAGGCAAGTCCGAGCTTCTGTTTCATGCCGCCGGAAAGCTTGCCGGCCAGGCGTCCGGTAAACGGCCCCAGCGAGGTAAATTCCAGTAACCGGGCAAAGGTTTTTTCTCGCGCTTCACCGGTAACGCTACGTAAATCTGCATAGAGATTGAGGTTCTCCATGACGGTCAAATCTTCATACAGACCAAATTTCTGCGGCATGTAACCCAGTACCGCATGCAGCGCGCTGTCGTCTTTGATGGGATCAAAACCAATTACCGTTGCGCTACCGGCGTCGGGTTTCAACAGCCCTGCCAGCATTCGCATCAGCGTGGTTTTGCCAGCGCCATCCGGCCCGACCAGCCCGGTCACGTAGCCCGCATGAACGGTACAGTCGAGCGGGGCGACGGCCGGTTTATCCATTCCGGCAAAGTTTTTCGTCAGTCCATTCAGCGTAATGACGGCGTCATTCATGCCGTGCCTCATCGCTGAACTTTATCGTTACCGGCATTCCCTGGCGCAGCGCATCGTCCGCGTCGGTCACCACAATACGCAGGCGATAAACCAGGTCGGTGCGCAGGTCAGGGGTCTCGACTGTTTTTGGGGTAAACTCGGCGGTGGGCGACACGAAGCCGATTTTACCGTGATACGGTTTGTCCGGACGGCCATCGGTGTAAAGCAGGATTTCGCGTCCTGGCTGCGCCTGGCTCAGATTTCGTTCGTCAACGTAGGCACGAACCCATACCGGACGCGTGAGTGACAGCGTCAGTACCGTGCCCCCTTCGTTCAACATGCTGCCGGGTTCGACCGCACGGGTGAGTAACGTGCCGTCAGACGGCGAGGTCAGCGTGGTGTCATGCAAATTAAGCTCTGCCTGGGCCAGCTCGGCCTGAGCTTGTTCGAGCGTGGCTTTCGCCTGCTCGATGTCCTGCACACGATTACCGCTGCGGTATTGGCTGAGTTTATCCTGTGCGGATTTCAGAGAGGCCAGAGCCTGATCGCGTGATGAACGGGCGTTTTCCAGATCGTTGGCGGAGATAGTGCGGCTTTTCCACAATCCCACCTGCCGATTGTAAAAGTTTTGCGCGTAATCATAGGCTGCCTGCGCCTGTTTGACTGCCGCTGCGGTTTGCGCGATCTCCTCTTCACGATACCCTGCCAGCATCAGATCGTATTGCGCCTGCGCGGCGGCAACATTCGCTTTTGCCTGCATTAATGCGTTTTCGTACGGTGCACGGTCCAGTTCGCCCAGCACCTGACCGGCGGTAATGGCATCGCCTTCGTCAACCGCCAGCGAGGCCAGCCTGCCGCCGACGCGAAAACTCAGGTTGACGCTACGGATATCGACATTGCCGTACAGCGTCAGACCGTTATCTTGCCGACTTTGATACCACCACGTTCCACCGGCAATCACGGCAACGAGGGCCGCGATGACCAGCCCGAGAACGACAGGTTTTTTCATGACTCCAGACTCCTTTGCGTTAAACCTTGCAGAATAAGATCGATGTGACAGGTGATCGTTTGGTCAATCAGCGCGGTTTTATCCTCATCAAATTGTGACCAGCCCGTACGCAACAGAATGGTTTCTTTCCCCAGACGAAAGGCCAGTACCTCGCCGAGTAGGGCGTGGGTGTGCAGGATCATTTGGGTATCGTTGGCATCGCCGCCGGTATAGGCAGCAATCAGGCGCGTCAGGTGAGTATGTAGCGGATTGATAACCTGGTCGTGCACCAGTTGATAAGCCGCGGTGGGGGAAAGCTGTTCGCGCGAAATAAATTTGCTCAGGTTAACGGTATCGTCCTGGGTTAACAGCATGATCATATTTTTGCAGGCGCGGAGGATCAGTTCGCGCATCGCGCCACGATCCGGTTCCGGCTGAGCAAACAGACGCTCGGCTTCTTCAGCATGCGGGCGAAACTGTGAGCCGATAAAATCCGCAATCCACTGGGCGCAGGCGAGATATAAATCCTCTTTTGAGCCAAAATAGTAGGTGATGGCAGCAATATTTTGCCCGGCCTGCGCGGCGATATCGCGAGTAGTGGCGTGCAGACCATACTCGCCAAACTGCGCCAGCGCGGCGGCAATGAGCTGATTTTTCGCCTGTTCACCTTTGGTTGTCATGGTGGGTGTATTCATAGCACGACTCAGATCTTAATCAATCGATTGATTAAGATTATGACTGATGTGTAACCTTGTCCAGTCCGGACCGTTATTTTTCAGCGCAGGGATAATTTATGCGGCACATCACAAAAACTGCTACACTCCGCCCCTTCATGACATTGTGGTTTTTGTCATCTTTATTATATGTATCTCCCTGAAAACGACACCGGTAACGGTCAGGGTGGTTCGGAGTTGTTATGTCTTTTGATTCCCTTGGTTTAAACCCTGATATTTTACGTGCCGTTGCCGAGCAGGGTTACCGTGAACCTACCCCTATTCAGCAGCAGGCGATCCCTGCCGTGCTGGAAGGCCGCGATCTGATGGCTAGCGCCCAGACCGGTACGGGGAAAACGGCAGGTTTTACCCTGCCGCTGTTGCAGCACCTGATCACCCATCAGCCGCATGGCAAAAGCCGTCGTCCGGTGCGTGCGCTGATCCTCACGCCAACTCGCGAACTGGCGGCCCAGATTGGCGAAAACGTACGTGATTACAGTAAGTATCTGAATATTCGCTCGCTGGTGGTCTTCGGCGGCGTGAGCATTAACCCGCAGATGATGAAGCTGCGCGGCGGTGTGGATGTGCTGATCGCCACGCCTGGTCGTTTGCTCGATCTGGAACACCAGAATGCGGTGAAACTGGATCAGGTTGAGATTCTGGTACTGGATGAAGCTGACCGCATGCTGGATATGGGCTTTATTCATGATATCCGTCGCGTTCTGGCGAAACTGCCGGCAAAACGCCAGAACCTGCTGTTCTCAGCAACATTCTCTGATGATATTAAGTCGCTGGCCGAAAAGCTGCTGCACAATCCGCTGGAAATCGAAGTGGCGCGCCGTAATACCGCGTCAGAGCAGGTGACTCAGCACGTTCATTTTGTTGATAAAAAGCGTAAACGTGAACTGTTGTCGCAGATGATTGGTCAGGGCAACTGGCAGCAGGTGCTGGTGTTTACCCGTACCAAACATGGTGCGAACCATCTGGCGGAACAGCTGAATAAAGACGGCATTCGCAGCGCGGCGATCCACGGTAATAAATCTCAGGGGGCGCGTACGCGTGCGCTGGCTGATTTTAAATCCGGTGATATTCGTGTGCTGGTGGCGACCGATATTGCCGCACGTGGTCTGGATATTGAAGAGCTGCCGCACGTGGTGAACTACGAGCTGCCAAACGTCCCGGAAGATTACGTGCACCGTATTGGTCGTACCGGTCGTGCGGCCGCTACCGGCGAAGCGTTGTCTCTGGTGTGCGTCGATGAACACAAGTTGCTGCGTGACATCGAGAAGCTGCTGAAAAAAGAGATCCCGCGAATTGCGATGCCAGGCTACGAGCCAGACCCGTCCATCAAAGCCGAGCCGATCCAGAATGGTCGCCAGCAGCGTGGCGGCGGTGGTCGCGGTCAGGGTGGAGCAGGGCGTGGTCAGCAGCCGCGTCGTCAGGATGGCGGTGCGCCAAAAGCGAAACCGCGTAGCGGCGAAGGCAAACCGGCGGGCGATAAGCCTCGTCCACCGCGCCGTCCGCGCAAACCGTCTACAGCGCAGTAATTGCGAGCCCGGCCGAAAGGTCGGGCTTTTCTTTTTGCGACACGTATCAGAAAGTGCCACAATAGTGGCTGTTTATACAGTATTTCAGGTTTTCTCATGGCACTAACGGCTGCGCTAAAAGCGCAAATTGCCGCCTGGTATAAGGCGCTTCAGGAACAGATCCCCGACTTTATTCCCCGTGCGCCGCAGCGGCAGATGATTGCTGACGTCGCGAAAACGCTTACCGGGGAAGAAGGGCGGCATCTGGCAATTGAAGCGCCGACCGGGGTGGGGAAAACGCTGTCGTACCTGATTCCCGGTATTGCCATAGCGCGTGAAGAACAAAAAACGCTGGTGGTCAGTACCGCCAACGTTGCTTTACAGGATCAGATCTACAGCAAAGATTTACCGCTGCTGCGCAAAATTATCCCCGATCTGCGTTTTACCGCCGCGTTTGGTCGCGGGCGTTATGTCTGCCCGCGTAATTTAGCGGCGCTGGCCAGTAGCGAACCCAATCAGCAGGATCTGTTGGCCTTTCTCGACGATGACCTGACGCCCAACAACAAGGAAGAACAAAAGCGCTGCGCCAGGCTAAAAGGCGATCTCGACAGCTACAAGTGGGACGGGCTGCGCGATCACACGGATATCGCTATCGACGACGGACTCTGGCAGCGTCTGAGCACTGATAAAGCCAGCTGTTTGAATCGTAACTGTCACTACTATCGTGAATGCCCCTTTTTTGTCGCCCGCCGTGAGATTCAGGAAGCCGAAGTGGTGGTGGCTAACCACGCGCTGGTGATGGCGGCCATGGAAAGCGAAGCTGTTTTGCCGGAGCCGAAGAACCTGCTGCTGGTCCTTGATGAAGGTCACCATTTGCCGGACGTCGCGCGCGATGCGCTGGAGATGAGCGCAGAAATCAGCGCCCCCTGGTATCGGCTGCAGTTGGATCTGTTTTGCAAATTAGTAGCCACCTGCCTGGAACAGTTTCGTCCAAAAACCACGCCGCCGCTGGCGAATGCCGAGCGTCTGAGCGGTCACTGTGAGGAACTGTATGAGCTGATTTCATCGCTCAATAACATTCTTAATCTGTACATGCCTGCGACCCAGGAGGCGGAACACCGCTTCGCGATGGGCGAACTGCCTGCGGAAGTGATGGAGATTTGTCAGCGTCTGGCGAAGCTAACAGAAATGCTGCGCGGTCTGGCGGAACTGTTCCTCAACGATCTCAGCGAAAAAACCGGCACCCACGATATTGTGCGTCTGCATAGGGTTATTTTGCAGATGAATCGGGCTTTGGGCATGTTTGAGGCGCAAAGCAAACTGTGGCGGCTGGCTTCGCTCGCGCAGTCGTCAGGCGCGCCGGTGAGTAAATGGGCGACGCGCGAAGTGCGTGACGGGCAGATCCACGTCTGGTTCCACTGTGTGGGGATCCGCGTGAGCGATCAGCTTGAACGACTGCTGTGGCGCAGCGTACCGCATATTATCGTGACCTCCGCCACGCTGCGTTCGCTCAACAGCTTCTCGCGTTTGCAGGAGATGAGCGGGCTGAAAGAAAAAGCAGGGGACCGGTTTATCGCGCTGGATTCACCGTTTAATCACGTTGAGCAAGGCAAAATCGTCATTCCGCAGATGCGCTACGAACCGTCAATTGATAACGAAGAGCAGCATATCGCGGAAATGGCCGCCTATTTCCGCGAACAGCTGGAAAGTAAAAAGCATCAGGGCATGCTGGTACTCTTTGCCAGCGGTCGGGCAATGCAGCGTTTTCTTGAGCACGTTACCGATCTGCGCCTGCTGTTGCTGGTACAGGGCGACCAGCCGCGCTATCGACTGGTGGAGCTGCACCGCAAGCGGGTGACCAACGGCGAGCGTAGCGTACTGATTGGGCTGCAATCTTTTGCCGAAGGTCTGGATTTGAAAGGCGACTTGCTGACCCAGGTGCATATTCACAAAATTGCTTTTCCGCCTATCGACAGCCCGGTGGTGATCACCGAGGGCGAGTGGCTGAAAAGCCTGAACCGCTACCCCTTTGAGGTGCAGAGCTTGCCCGCGGCGTCATTCAATTTGATCCAGCAGGTTGGGCGACTCATTCGTAGCCACGGCTGCTGGGGAGAAGTGGTTATTTATGACAAGCGTTTATTGACCAAAAGCTATGGCAAGCGTTTACTGAACGCATTACCCATATTTCCGATAGAGCAACCTGCTGTGCCAGACGTTATAGTAAAACCAAAAGAAAAAGCGAAACCCACGCGTCGCCGTCGGCGTTAACGATGCGAGCAACAGGCAAGGAGTTATCGATGGATTACCGCAAAATCATCAAAGAGATTGGGCGAGGAAAAAATCACGCGCGTGACCTGGATAAGGATACTGCTCGCGGACTGTATACCCATATTATGAACGGCGAGGTGCCCGATCTTGAGATGGGCGGTGTACTGATTGCGCTGCGTATTAAAGGCGAAGGCGAAGCGGAGATGCTGGGCTTTTACGAAGCGATGCAGAACCACACCATTCGCCTGACTCCGCCAGTGGCCAAACCCATGCCGATTGTCATTCCCAGCTACAATGGCGCGCGCAAGCAGGCAAATTTGACTCCGCTGCTGGCGATTTTACTGCATAAACTGGGCTTCCCGGTGGTGGTGCACGGTGTCAGCGAGGATCCAACCCGCGTGCTGACTGAAACCATTTTCGAACTGATGGGGATTGCGCCGACGCTGCATGCCGGGCAGGCGCAGGCAAAGCTGGATGGCCATGAGCCGGTATTTATCCCGGTGAGTGCGCTGTGTCCTCCGCTGGAACAACAGCTGGCGATGCGCTGGCGAATGGGCGTGCGTAACAGTGCGCATACGCTGGCTAAATTAGCCACGCCGTTTGCCGAAGATGCCGCGCTGCGTCTTTCCAGCGTTTCCCACCCGGAATACGTATCGCGCGTGGCGAAATTTTTCGGCGATATCGGTGGGCGTGCCCTGTTGATGCACGGTACCGAGGGTGAAGTGTACGCCAACCCGCAGCGCTGCCCGCAGATAAGCCTGATAGATTCGTCCGGCGTGCGAGTGCTACAGGACCGGCAGAGCGAGATGCCCGATGAGCCGGTCCCACTGCCGGTGGCTAAAGACCCGGAAACTACCGCGCGCTGGATTGAGCGTTGTCTGGCGGGCAGTGAGCCGGTTCCGGCATCGCTGAAAATCCAGATGGCCTGCTGCCTGGTAGCAACCGGTGAATCCGCGACGCTGGCTGAAGGACTTGACCGCGTCGAGCAAAGCTTCTGATTTTTCTTTCTCCCGACGGGTCATTTGCCAGTCCCGTCGGTTCACGCTTTCCGGCAACGTGAAATTTCTGCACGTTTATTGATCTCCTGAGCGCTGTGGCGCAGCATAGTTTGTTGAAAAATAAGAACCACAATCAACACGCGACACAACAGGAGATAACAATGAACAGTGGACATCGCTTCCATGCGCCAACACTGCACGCCTTTATCCAGGCCGTTTTTCACCAGATGGGAAGCAATGAGCTGGAGGCGCGGCTGGTGGCCGATCATCTGATAGCCTCTAACCTCGCCGGCCACGACTCCCACGGTATCGGCATGATCCCAAGTTATATTCGCTCATTTTCGCAGGGACACCTGCAGATCAACCGCCATGCCAAAGTGGTCAACGATGCGGGAGCGGTGATTACGCTTGACGGCGACTGCGCATTTGGTCAGGTGGCGGCCCACGAGGCAATTACGCTTGGGATCGAAAAAGCGCGCCAGTACGGTATCGCTGCCGTGGCATTACATAATTCGCACCATATTGGACGTATTGGCTACTGGGCGGAGCAATGTGCGGCGGCGGGTTTTGTTTCGGTGCACTTTGTGAATGTGGTAGGGATCCCGATGGTCGCACCGTTTCATGGCCGCGATAGTCGATTTGGCACCAACCCCTTCTGTGTGGTGTTCCCACGTAAAAATACGTTCCCGTTGTTGCTGGACTATGCAACCAGCGCCATCGCGTTTGGCAAAACCCGTGTGGCATGGCACAAGGGTGAGCCGGTGGCTCCGGGATGCCTGATTGATGCTAATGGGGTACCCACAACCGATCCCGCCGTAATGCAGGTCTCTCCGCTGGGGTCGTTGCTGACCTTCGCCCAACACAAAGGTTATGCGCTGGCGGCAATGTGCGAAATTATGGGGGGAGCGCTTTCTGGTGGTAAAACCACACATGAAGAGAGCCTGCAGACCAGCGCGGACGCCATCATTAACTGTATGACGACCATCATTATGAATCCGGAACTGTTTGGCGCGCCGGACTGCGACAACCAGGTCGCGGCATTTGCTAAGTGGGTGAAAGCGTCCCCCCATGCTGAAGATGCCCCGATCCTGTTGCCAGGGGAGTGGGAGGTGAATACTCGTGAAGAACGGCTGGAGCAAGGTATTCCGCTGGATGCCGGAAGCTGGCAGGCGATTTGCGAGGCGGCGTTGCAAATAGGGATGCCAGACGCCGTGTTGCAGGAATTCCGTCAACGACTGGAACACTAAGCAAAAAAAAGCCCGTCCAGTGGCGGACGGGCAAACAAAGGGTAACAAACAGGGTCAATGAGGGTTGGAGCATTGGGTCGTACAGGTAATCTTTCGGTTATTTATAGATAACCGCGGTGCCGCTCATTTTGTCTTTGCCGATAGCGGAAGTGATGCTGTAACCCGTTGCACCAGCTGCAGTCGCTTTTTCAGCCAGTTTTGCTTCCAGGCCGTCCAGCGTGGTGGCGCCGTCAGCAGATACCACACCAATTTTGTTCATGTTTTGCGCCTGAGTAGAGGAAACTGGCTCGGCAGCGAAAACGCCAAATGACAGGGTAGACAGAGCGATGGCGGCAACAGCAAATTTGATATTTTTCATGATTAATTTCTCGCAGGTTTGTTCTGTTAGTCAGTGTTCTTTAAGAAGACGTTGTTTCGTCGATGTGAGAAGTATCACGTTTTTTTATGCGAGATAAAATCGAATAGAATTGACTACATCAATCAAAAAAATTGAATGACAAATAACTTATTGAATATTAATAAATTCGAAAGAGGGATTTACAGTTCTTGTCATTGCGCTTTACAGAGAAACCGACAACGGCACATTTTGCTACACAGAGTGCAAAAAAGCGTGCTCGTAAAGGAAATCGTATGCGCTGAAACTTTCGGTAAAGATAAGTCAACGTAGCTGGCTGTCTTTCGAACCTCTGCGATTATATCCTGAAAATGCAGCGCTATGTGAATCTTTATCCTGCTGGCATGTGATGCACAAGCGTACGCCGGGCACGGCCTCCCGTCTGGCCTGAGGGATTGGATTACCACATTCTTCGCATTCATACAGACTTTCCCCCGTCGGTAACTCACCGCGGGCGCGGGCAACAGCATCTTCAATAGTATTGTTGATCTGTTCGTTAACAGCGTCGTCATTTGCCCATCCGGATGCCATACCTACCTCCTGCTGATGTCTACAGAATAAGTATAGCGAATGTGATGGCTGAAAAACGACCACGTGTCAGCGGTATCAGATTTCAGACCATTCGCGCAGCAGGTTATGGTAGAGATTGAGAAGCGACAGGATCTCGCTACTCTCCCCATGACGTGTCTTCAGGGACTGGATGTTTTTATCCAGTTCAAAAAGCATGGCGCGATTTTTGTCGTCCCGGATCATCGACTGGATCCACATAAAGGATGCCACCCGAACCCCACGGGTCACCGGCGTAACGCAGTGCAGGCTGCTGGAAGGGTAAAGTACCAGATCGCCTGCCGGAAGTTTTACCGCATGCTGGCCGTAGGTGTCATTGACCAGCAGCTCTCCTCCCTCATAATCGTCGGGATTACTCAGGAATAAGGTGGCGGAAAGATCTGTGCGCATCCAGCCGTTTTCCGGATGACTACGCACCGCGCCGTCAACGTGAAAACCGTAGGTCTCGTTGTGCTGGTAGCGATTGAACAGCGGTGTGGAAAGCGTTTTCGGTAATGCAGCGGCGAAGAATAACGCGCTGTTGTTCACCGCGTTTTGTACCGCCTGTTGTAAAACGCCGTAACGTTCACTTTGCGTATTCACCTGCTGGTTGTTTTTAACCTGCGCGCCCTGAGCGCCGGTGGTTGCGCGGCCATCAACCCAGTCGGCAGCGTCCAGTTGTTCGCGAAACCAGGCGACATCCTGCGCCGACAGAATGCCGGGAATGTGATACATCATCAGTGTTTCTCCTGAAAGTGGGGCTTACGCCCCACGTAAAAGATCAGAAATGCATATTTGCCGTGAGCAGGAAGGTTCTTGGCTCACCCGGATGGTAACGGTATCCGCTCTTGTTAATGGAGGATACATAATCGGTGTCGAACAGGTTATAGACGTTCAACTGGAAATCGAGATTGCGATTCACGCGATAACCCAGTTTCGCGTCGGCGACCCAGTAACCTTCGGTGTAGGATGGCGTACCCACGGCCCCGTCGGAACCGCGATGCATACTGCCCACGTAGCGAGCGCCCGCGCCAACGGAAATATTATCGGTAGCCTGGTACTGGTTCCACAGCGTGAACGCATGTTCTGGCGTATACGGCAGAGATGAAGAACCATCCTGAGCAACGTTTTTGCCGCTGTGGATCGTCGCGCGCTGCTGGGTGTAACCCCCAATAACCTGCCATGCGGGAGTGATGTTCCCTGCTACCGAGAGTTCGTAACCTTCAACGCGCTTCTCCCCGTACTGGGAATATGTGCCGTCGTCGTTCTGCTCAACTTCGTTCTCAATATCCGTACGGAAAATCGCGGCAGTTAACAGCAGGCGCTTATCCAGCACCTCCCATTTGGTGCCGATCTCGCTGGTTTTTGCTTTCTGTGGTTTGAAATCGGTACGGTTCGCACTGTTACCGCTTCCGCCCTGAGCGAGGGCAAAGTTGCTGCCGCCCGGCGGTTGCTGAGAAACGGCGTAGTTAATGTAAACGTTACCGTTATCGGTCAGGTGATACAGCGCGCCCGCTTTCCAGTTCACCAGATTGCCTGATTTGGCAGTATCCACGGTGGTGACCGGAGAACCTTTCGCCACGCCTGTCGGACACGCGACCGCGCCGCGACCAGAAGCGCCGCAAGCAGTGGCGCTGTCATATTCCGTGCGGTAATTGTCGAGGCGAATACCACCGTTTAGTTCAAACTCACGGGTAATCTGTAGCGTATCAAAGGCGTATACACCGAAGGTATCGGTTTGCCCGTTAGCATTAGCGCCGTTACGAGACAATCCGCCGATATTCACATTGCTGTCGGGATGATAGATATTTACCGGCGGCGGGGTGATCGGGTTTACACCATAGTTGGTTTGCGTTTCACGCGTTAGCTCCACGCCGGTGCTGATGTCGTGACCGATGGATCCGGTGTAAAATTTTGAGGTCAGGTTGGTTTGGTTGGTCAGGATCTTATTGCTGACATCTTTGGTATTTGCCAGGCGTGACCAGGTCCAGGTGTCGACGCTGCTGGTGGGTTGAGTGATGTTAGTCGCGCCGCCCATCACCGCCGTCATCAGATAATCCTGCTTAATGCGTGACCAGCGGGTGGTGTTGCGAATAGTGGTGCTGTCGCTCAGGTCATGTTCAAAACGCATCGTTGCGGTATCGGTCGTTGAATCGTCGTAATCCGAGTTGGTACCGTAGAAGTTATGCGTATCCACTTTTCCTGACTGATTCAGTGCTGCTGTCCCCGCGGAAGGCGCGGAATATCCCGGCAGACCGATGGTGGGGACACCGCCATCCGGGGTGTTGTGCTGGGTGACATGCAGATAGTTCAGATACAGTCGGTTCTCAGTGCCTAAGCCAAAGGCGAGCGAGGGGGCCACACCATAACGTTCATTCTTAACGTTATCGCGACCGGCATCATGCGTTTTTTCACCCATCAGGTTTAACCGTGCAGCGGTGGTCTCGCCGATGACCTGGTTAATGTCCAGCGTACCACGGCGGAACCAGGCGCTACCGACGCTGGCCGAGGCATCGATCCCTGAGTCGGTGCGCGGCTGTTTGCTGATCATATTGATGGAGCCCGTTGGCGCGCTACGGCCATAGTCGGTGCCGGAGGGGCCTTTGATCACTTCAACCTGTTCGGTATTGAAAGTGTCGCGCGTAACGCTGCCAATATCACGGATACCGTCGATATAAATACTGTTCGAGGTATCCGCACCACGCATGTATACCGCGTCACCGGTAGTGGAGTTGCCGTTCTCACCGGCGAAAAACGCGCCAACGCCCGGTACGTTTTTCAGCGCATCGGTCAGATTGGTTGCGCCTTGATCCTTAATCACCTGCTCAGAAATCACTGTCATGGTGCGGGTTGTATCCGCTAGCGGGCGGGAGAACTTAGGGTCGGCAGACTGCGTTGGGGCGTATAACGAAGGTTTGGCCGCTTCAACAACCAACGTATCTTCTTGTTTTTTATCTTGATCGCCCGCGGCGACAGCCTGAGCTACCGGAGACAGGCCAATACACAGACCGGCAAAAAAAGTCAGTGAATGAAAACTACTGGCAGGCAAATTGCGATTTTTATCCATGTTAGTGAGTGACTTATTATTTTTTGAGTAGACGGTTTCACTCGCGCGAAGGGACATCTCTGTGGATGTTATACCCTGCAGGCCTCGCGGGAGTGAATGTGTAATTGATAATGATTTTGATAAGCATTACTAATCAGTGCGACGTTTTAGCATTCATTAATTCAAAAATAAATACATTTATTTACATTGGATTCAAAATTGCTACATGATGATTACAATTTGAGCGGTGAACGACGTGAACAGCAGGTAGCAAACTGCATTCGGGGTGAATGCAGTTGGGCTAAGGTGAGGGACTACTTATAGATAGTTGCGCTGCCGTACATCTGGTTTTTACCGCCCGCAGAATTGACGACAAAGCCTTTTGCGCCTTGCTCTTTCGCTTTCTCTGCCAGCTTGTCTTCGAGATCGCTCAGGTTAGAAGCTCCGGTAGCGAAAACAGTGCCGGAAGCTTGTAGCTGGCCGGTTTGAGGGCTGGTGTAGGGCTGTGCAGCAAAGGACGCAAATGTCATGCCGGTCAGTACGGTAGCGGCAAGGAATGTGAGGCATTTCTTCATGGTGATATCCTCTGAGAAACAACAGGTCGTGCCTGATAAGTTTAGGCCGTCAGCGGATGACATTTACCGCAAAAAACTGGTGATGAGCTGTCTGTTTTTTGAACAATCCGCAAGCCATCAAATAGGTATAAAAAAAGCAAATTTCCTTGCTGTGTGTTTACCGCGTGGCGTTATGCGGGTATCTTACGCCGCTGTTAAAAGGAGAATGCTATGCCCCCCCAGAAACCGGGATTACACCCACGCAACCGCCACAATGGCCGTTATGATCTTGCGACTTTATGCCAGGTTACACCCGAGTTGACGCAATTTCTCACCCTCACGCCAGGCGGCGAGCAGAGTGTTGATTTCGCGAATCCGCAGGCAGTGAAGGCGCTCAATAAAGCACTGCTGGCGCATTTTTATGCGGTGAAAAACTGGGATATTCCAGACGGTTTTCTGTGCCCGCCGGTTCCTGGTCGCGCTGACTACATTCACCATCTGGCCGACCTGTTAGGTGAAACCAGCGGAACCATTCCGGCAAATGCGAGCGTGCTGGACGTGGGAGTTGGGGCAAACTGTATTTATCCGTTGATCGGCGTGCATGAATATGGCTGGCGATTCACCGGTAGTGAGACCAGTAGCGAAGCGTTTAACAGCGCTCAGGCGATCGTAAACGCCAATCCGGGGTTAACCCGTGCTATTCGTCTGCGTCGCCAGAAAGATGCTACGGCAATCTTCAACGGTATCATTCACAAGAATGAGCAATATGAAGCCACATTGTGTAACCCGCCATTCCATGATTCTGCGGCTTCAGCCCGCGCCGGAAGCGAGCGCAAACGTCGTAATCTGGGGCAGGATAAAGATGATGCGCTGAACTTTGGCGGGCAGCAGCAGGAGCTGTGGTGTGAAGGCGGTGAAGTGGCGTTCATCAAAAAAATGATCGCCGAAAGCCAGGCCTTTGGCCGTCAGGTGATGTGGTTCACCACGCTGGTTTCGCGCGGTGAGAATTTGCCTCCGCTGTACCATGCGTTAACGGATGCGGGCGCGGTGAAAGTGGTTAAGAAAGAGATGGCCCAGGGGCAAAAGCAGAGTCGCTTTATTGCCTGGACCTTTATGGATAACGATCAGCGTCGCCGTTTTATGGCGCGTAAACGCTAAAGCGTTGGCTCGGTTGGCGGCAGCGGTTCGCTTGCTGCCGACGCAGGGCCATTCACCGGTGCAGGCAAAACCTGATAGGTCTGTACCGGCGCGCGTACGTTGGCCAGATCGAAGTATTTCTTCACCTGGCTGTCGAGCGCGAAACGTACCGTCCACTGTTTCAGCGGTAATGTGGTAAATGAGACCCGTAGCGTGAAGGCCGTATTGGTTAACCCCACAATCCCGGCAAACGACGGCTCGCCAATAATCAGCCCGCGAATATCGTCCTGTTCCATCACTGCAGCCACAGCGTCTTTCAACGCCTGATTCGCTTTATCTGCATCCTCATGGCGGTCTACGTCGTAATTGGCGACGACAGATCCAATCCCGCGCACAAAGTTGGCGAAGGTCGTTATCGATGACCAGGGAATGATATGGTACGCCCCGGTGTCCTGACGGACGCCCACAGAGCGGATGGACATCCGTTCAACCGTACCGGTGAGTGGACCGATGGTCACCAGGTCACCTGTGTTCATGCCATTTTCGAACTGAATAAAGATCCCGGTAATAATATCTTTTACCAGTGTTTGCGAGCCGAAAGAGATAGCCAGCCCCAGCGCCCCGGCCCCGGCCAGTAAGGGCGCGATATTGACGCCAATTTCGGATAGCACAATCATGATGGTGATCGTGCTGATGATCACCGCCAGCGCGTTGCGAAACAGCGTCAGCAGGGTGCGGGTACGGGCGCTGGGGAGCGGGCGGCCGTGAATATCGGAAGCCAGACGATTTTCAATCAGGCTGGCAAGGATCGTCCAGCCGATGGCGGAGAAGAATAAAATCAGCGCGATACGGATCAGGATATCCACCGTTTTTTCTCCTGCGCCGTAATGCAGCCAGTTCCAGAAGTCGAACAATCCCCAGGCATTCAGTAGCAGCATTACCGCGACGCACACCGTCAGGATCCTGGCCACGCTTAACGCCGTCGACAGCCAGCCATTCAACCGTTTTTGTAATTCCGGATAGCTGCGCTGGGTGTGTGGCGAAAGGGTAATAGTTTTGGCTATCCAGCGGGAAAACATACCGGAAACAAAAGCGGCGATCCCAATGATCACCAGGCTGCGCAGCGTAGCGCCCATCATGAATTTCAGGCTGTTGCCAGGATCAAACAGCGAGAAGAAAAACAGCACAATGAAGTAGGCGCTGGCCAGCCAATGCCATACCAGTGCAAAGGCGCGGATAAACAGGCTGAAAAACGCTAACGATCTTTCCGCCAGATTCAGCAAATGCTGCGTTATCTCTTTCTTGTTTCTGAAAATCAGGTACAGCGCCCATAGCGTGATACACAGCATGATGATGACGTTTGCCATCGCACCGACCTGCACGTTGACCTGATTCGAGATAATGGGCACGGCAACGATAAGTCCGTATCCAATCAGGCTGCTCAATGAACTTAAACGGCGATTCCAGTAGCGCGCACCGGCATCCTGAATGTTAAACGGGCGCAGTTCGGCCACCGTTGGGCAAAATATCAGGCGCAGAATGGCTTTGAAGAACTCAATCAGCGCAAAGGCATTGAGAAACAGACTTTGCTGAAAGGCGATAGTGCGGCTACCGGCGTTCATTCTGTCGCTCAGTATCTGCCCGACAAACAAAGTCAGCGCCAGCAGAAGCAAATCGATAATGAATGCGCCGATGATCATCGCCGGAAGCTGGAGCCAGTTGCTGCGTTCGCGGTTTTTCCGTCGTGCCCATTGCCCCATTTTGCGATACAGCGGCAGCGCGCACAGGCGAAGCAGCCAGAAAAAACCGAACACTGACGCCGCCAGCATTAAAAAATGGGTCAGGGCATTGGTGAACGTTTGCGGGTTGAAGGTCTTGTGTGGTGCATCGGTAATATTGCGGTAAAGCTGAGCAAAGCGGCTGGAGAGCGCCTCACCGTAGTGGCGGGTGACATCCGTGACGTTTTCCAGCACCGTTTTTTCTTCCGTTAACGTGGGCGGAACAATGGTTGGCACCGGTTCGGCAGGGGGCGCTGTCGCCACTTTGCGTAACTGACCGATCAGTTCCTGGCGCGAGGCATCATTTTCCAGCACATCAGCCAGTGCGCCGTAGGCCGCTTTCTTCTGTTCAACATCCGGCTCTTTCGCCGGCGCGGTTTGCGCGTTGGTTGACGTTGTCGTAGTGACGCCAGGTATCGTCACCGCCTGAGTCGGGAGACTCACCAGACAAACAAAGATGAACAGGATCCAGCGCATGACTCCTCCCATGAGAAAATAAATTCAAAAGGATAAGTATAGATGTCAGGGCGGGGGAGAAATGAAATGAGAGGATTCTGGTGAAAAACCTCCCTTCAGGCGAAGGGAGGGAGAGCTATCAGGAAACGTGCTGCAAGAATTCCTGTAAACGTTGGCTGGGCGGATTTTCAATCAGGGCCTGCGGATTACCGTCTTCGGCAATACGTCCCTTATCGATGAAAATCAGGCGTGAAGCTACTTTTTCGGCAAAGCCGATTTCGTGGGTCACAATCACCATGGTCATCCCTTCCTCCGCCAGATCCTGCATAACTTTCAGAACTTCGTGGCGCAGTTCAGGGTCCAGCGCTGAGGTTGGCTCATCAAACAGCATCATTTTCGGCTTCACCGCCAGCGCACGGGCGATCGCCACACGCTGCTGTTGACCGCCAGACAGCTCAGAAGGGTAGTGATGCGCACGCTCGGCCAGACCTACTTTCGCCAGCAGCTCTTTAGCCAGTTTCTCGGCCTGTTCTTTATCCGCCCCGCGTACGCGCTGCGGTCCGAACATGACGTTTTCCAGCGCCGTCAGATGCGGGAACAGGTAGAACTGCTGAAACACCATCCCGGCTTCCTGGCGGATTAACCGCTCGTCTACCTTTGGATCGTTTACCTTCAGACCGTCGACGATCAGATCGCCAGAGGTTATCTCTTCCAGTTTGTTAATGCAGCGCAGCAGGGTTGATTTGCCGGACCCGGATGGCCCGATAATTACCACCACTTCGCCCTGCTGAATGTTCAGGTCAATATTGTGCAGCACCTGGGTTGGGCCAAAGTGCTTAGAAACGTTTTTAAATTCAATCACAGGATTTTCATCCTTCTTTCCAGACGACGCAGAATGAAGCTCAGCACCAGCGTAATGATCAGATAGAACACCGCAACGGCGCTCCAGATTTCCAGTGCGCGGAAGTTACCGGCAATGATTTCCTGGCCCTGACGGGTCAGTTCAGCGACGCCAATGACAATAAACAGCGAGGTATCTTTAATGCTGATGATCCACTGGTTGCCCAGCGGTGGCAGCATACGACGCAGCGCGAGAGGTAAAATAACGTGGCGGATAGTCTCTGTACGTGAAAGCCCAAGCGCCAGTCCGGCTTCGCTGAATCCTTTATGGATTGAGAGCACCGCGCCGCGGGTGATTTCCGCAATATAGGCGCCGGAGTTGATCATGATGGTGACAACGGCGGCGCTAAAGGGATCAATGCGTAAATCGTTAAATGCCATTGGCAGGGCAAAGTAAATAAACATCACCTGCACAACGATTGGCGTACCGCGAATGACTTCGATAAACACCAGCGCTACGTGGTTGGCTATCCAACCGCCGAAAGTACGCGCAAACCCTGCTGCAAGCCCGATTATCAGACCGCCTGCCAGACCGAGGACCGAGATCCACAGGGTCATTTTGGCGCCTTCAATCAAAAGCGGGATGGCGGGCCAGATGGCACTCCAGTCAAACTGCATATTTCGTTCCTGTTACCGTGGTGAGAAAAGTAATAAGCCATAACGCGATGACTCAAAATTGCAGGCCCGGCGGCGCTGGCGCTACCGGGCGTTACAGAACGTTCTTGTTATTTAGGTTCGGTACCGAACCATTTTTTGTAGATTTCGTTGTATGTGCCGTTCTCTTTCAGCGTTTTCAGCGCGCCGTTCACTTTCTCACGCAGTTCATCGCTGCCTTTCGGGAAGGCGATACCGTACTGCTGGGCTTCCAGGGATTCGCCTACAGCTTTGAACTGACCGTTGCCAGCGGTTTTGATGAAGTAAAGAATGTTTGGCGTGTCGTGCAGTACGGCGTCTGCGCGGTTGGTGCCCAGTTCCATATATGCGTTATCGATATTCGGGAACTGACGCAGATCTTTGGTTTTGATGTTAGCTTTCGCGTAATCAACGGAACCCGTGCCGCTCTTCACAGCGACGACTTTACCATCCAGATCTTTCACGCTTTTCACGTCGTTATTATTCGCTTTGACCATCACTAACAGACCGCTTTTGTAGTAGCCGTCAGAGAAGTCGATCGCTTTTTTACGCTCATCAGTGATGGTGATACCCGCCAGCGCCAGGTCGATATTCTTGGTTTGCAGAGCCGGGATGATGCCGCTGAAATCCATTGGTTTCAGTTCATAATCCAGCTTCAGTTCTTTGGCCACGGCAGCCCACAGATCCACATCAAAACCAACGTATTTGTCACCCTGTTTGAATTCGAACGGTACAAATGCGGTGTCGGTTGCGACAACCAGTTTCTTATCTGCGGCATGGGAGGACACCGCAAAAGCCAGGGTAAGTGCAGCCAGTGAGACTTTTAATACAGACTTCATAGGATTTCCTTTTTTATCCACGGGGCGATCCCCTGCGAGAACATATGGCTTAATGAAAAAATCGTGCCAGTTTTGCAACTCATTGTTTTAACAAGAGGGTGTCTCGTTTCTCTGCACAATAAGTAGGGCAAAGTGGGTAATCTGCACTGTTTTGGGGCACTCATTTGGTGCGTACCTGACACAGTGCAAACGGTATGACTATTTAGCGTAAAAATTGTTGATAAAACAATCTTTCGTTAACGATTGTGTGAAGTGATTATTACAAATAATTTACTTTGGAGTGGCGAACGATCAATGTAATGCACCATAGATGTGCAAAACCCCCGCCAGGGCGAGGGTTATATAGGTAATTCTTATGTCTGCTGTTATTCAATGTTGGCTTCGATAAACCACAGGAATTTGTCGAGGTCGCGTGAAGCGGCGGTGAAGATATCTGCTGTATCTTCGTCTTTTGCTTCGCTAATGGCTTTACGGACGCTGTTAGCGACGACGGCATAACGATCGGCCAGCTCTTTTAAGTGGTCCTGAACGCTATGGATATCCAGCGGATAGCTTTTCAGAGGCGTTTTGCTGTTAATAACCTGGGTGGTACCCAATGCCACACCGCCTAACTGTACGGCGCGCTCAGCCATGGTATCGAGGTGGTCGGTCAGGGCAGTACGGAAGCCATCGAGCATTTCATGCACAGCAATGAAGTTCGCGCCGCGCATGTTCCAGTGAGCCTGTTTGGTGATCAAAGACAGGTCGATGAACTGGATCACTTGCTGATTCAGCAGCTCTACGGTCGCTTTCTTTTCGCTATCTGTTACATCGTTGCGGGTATAAAGGAGGGCAGATGCTTTTGTTTTTACCAGTTTTGCGGTACTCATATTTTCATATCCTCTTGATAATTATGTCCCAGCTCTTCAACGGGAATAAGTATAGCGTGAATTTTGGATTTATTTTTCTGGTGTTACCTATCACTTTAATAGCGAAGAGAGGGGGGATATGAAATAACTAATAAAATCATATAGATATGATGGTTATTGATGGGGGTGTGTTATTTTTATGTTAATGTAAAAATTTCAAGAAATATGCAGATGAGAAAATTATATTTATTAGAATAATTATCACGCAGATTTACAATTGAATATTCTGCATGATTATGCAAACCATGCAGAATATTAAGTGGTTAATTCACGTCAACTTGCTTAATTTGTGGTTCTTTGCGAATAGTGAGCGTCGAGCCCATTGATGCGACAATAATGGCGCCCAGAGCCAGCGTCTGGATAAGCGTCAGCGTTTCACCGAGGAAGATCATTCCTGAAACCGCAGCCAGTGCGGGTTCCATACTCATCAGAGTACCAAAAGTGCGTGTTGGCAGCCGCGTCAACGCAATCATCTCCAGCGAGTAGGGAAGCGCAGTGGAGAGGACCGCAATGGCCAGGCCTAACGGCAGAATGGACCAGTGCCACAAGGCATCCCCAGCCTGGAGCGCACCGATGGGTACAAAAATCAGCGCCGCAATTAATGACCCTACCGCAACGGTCGCCGGACCATGTTCCGCGCCGGCACGCTGCCCGGTAAGAATATAGATTGCCCAGCAGGCGCCAGCGCCCAGCGCCAGCGCAGCACCGGTTAAATCCACGTGAGAAACGTCCTGACCTAACGGCAGCAGGAACCAAAGCCCGAGTACAGCCAGTGCAACCCAAATGAAATCCACCGGACGTCGGGATGAAAACAGCGCTACCGCGAGCGGGCCGGTGAACTCCAGCGCTACGGCAATTCCCAGTGGGACGGTCTGGATTGACAGATAGAAGAGATAGTTCATCCCGCCCAGAGACAGACCATAAAACAGCAGCGGCAGGCGTTGTTCTTTGGCGAATCGCAAACGCCAGGGTTTAAAGAAGGCAATAAGGATGAGGGTGCCCAGCGCAAGGCGCAATGCGGTAACGCCCGGCGCACCGACGAGTGGGAATAGCGATTTTGCCAGAGATGCTCCGCTTTGAATGGAGGACATAGCAATAAGCAAAACCAAAATAGGCAACCAGACTGGCGCTTTACGTGACGACCCCGGCATCCTTTCTCCTGTCAAATGATAATTACACGCCTTCATCTGCGTGACGTTGCAAATTTGCTACGACACGGATGACGTGATGTATAGAAAAGTAAAACAGCGAGTGTAATGGAAATACGCACCGCTGGTTGAGTATTCGTTGAAAAAAAAATTGCTCAGTTCCGTACAATGGCATGAAAGTGATGGATTAATAATCTGTGTGATTAGGAATATTCTGGATGAATGTGCCATATTGTGCGCGCAATAATGGCATTTTAGGTTAGAAAAGTGATGTTAATTGAAAGAGATAGCGGGTTTCTGAAACGTTCTGTTACATGAAAGACCCCGTTAGACATCGCGAATCGCAAAGAGTTTCCCATCAATTTTTGGTATATTTAAAACTTAGGATTTACTTGAAGCACATTTGAGGTGGTTATGAAAAAAATTGCATGTCTTTCAGCACTGGCCGCTGTTCTGGCTTTCTCCGCAGGTACTGCTGTAGCTGCGACTTCTACCGTTACCGGTGGTTACGCTCAGAGCGATGCTCAGGGCGCAGCGAACAAAATGAACGGTTTTAACCTGAAGTATCGCTACGAGCAGGACAGCAACCCGCTGGGTGTTATCGGTTCCTTCACTTACACTGAAAAAGATCGTACCGATGCGTCTGGCGACTACAACAAAACCCAGTACTACGGCATCACTGCTGGCCCGGCTTACCGTCTGAACGACTGGGCAAGCATCTACGGTGTAGTGGGTGTTGGCTACGGTAAATTCCAGAACGCTGCATCCCCGGCTGATAACCACACCACCAGTGACTACGGTTTCTCTTACGGTGCTGGTCTGCAGTTCAACCCGATCGAAAACGTTGCTCTGGACTTCTCCTACGAGCAGAGCCGTATTCGTAGCGTTGACGTTGGCACCTGGATCGCTGGCGTGGGTTACCGCTTCTAATCACTTCGGTGATACAAAAAATCCGCCTCTCGGGGCGGATTTTTTTTGTGCGCAATTCAGAGATTAACGAGATTTGGTCTCAAAGATGTCGGTACCCAGATGGTTGTAGTCCACCTTCTGCAATTTGAAGTTGGTGATGTACACCGGGCCAGCCTTTTTCTCTGAAATAAAGCGATAGCTGTTGGTGATTTCCTTCGCGCTTATCCCCGTCCACTGCGAGAAAAAGCTGAGGAAATCATTGGCGGAGCGACGGGCTTTAATCACCCGGTGCGCTTTATCATCGCTCGACAGCACCATAAATGGTACCTGGAAATTCTGCTGGAACTGATCGTCATGCGCCAGGTACTGCACCTCTTTCCCCCGCTCTTTAAACGCGAGGCCATGATCGGAGAAATAGACCATCGAGAAGCTGTTACCGCTGTTACGTAACTGATCGTAAAGCTGGCGCAGCAGGTCATCCGTCTGCGTCATGGTGTACAGATAGCAAGATGTCTCTTTTGACTGGACGAAAGTCTCGTATTTACCCTGCGTACGGTCGCAGGCCTGCGGATGCGAGCCCATTAAATGCAGCACGATAAGCTGTGGCTGAGTGCGCTCGGTTGCCAGCACCTGGGCGGTCATCTTCAACAGCGCTTCATCACGGGTATTTTTATCCGCTTCGAAATCACCGCTTTTGAGGAACTGAACTTCATCAGCTCGCTTCGCAATGCTGGCGATGGCCGTATCGTATTCACCAATCTGTCCCTGATTGGAGAACCACCACGTCTGGAATCCCGCGCGGTTGGCCAGAGTGACAAAGTTATCCTGGAACTGGGGTTTATTGTCCACCACCCGATTCAGCGTCAGGCCGAGTGATTTTTGTGTCGAACCGCTTGCCGCGATGTAATCCGCGAAGATGTAGCCGTTAACGGAACTAGCAAACGGGGTGTTATCCCAGTGGCCGCCAAAAGCGCCTAACGCATCGCGGCGGGCGCTTTCGCCGATGACCACCACGTAGGTATGATACTTCGGCTTCACGGCGGTTACCGTCCAGCTGTCTTTCACGCTCGCCAGCTTCGCCATACGCTCTTGTTCGTCGAGCACTTCGTTGTTATTAACGATAACGTCCTTGGCAAAGCGGAAAACCGGATAGCCGGTGTCTTTCAGCTTGAACACGCCGCCCCAGGCCAGGTTTTGCACCGGGGTCACAAAGAACGCGACAACGCTGAACAGCAAACAAATGCTGTCGAACTTATTCCAGCTACGCTGCTGCACCTCTTTTTTACGGCGTACGGCGATAACACCGAGGGCGAAAATAAACACCCCAACCAGATAACTGTACCAGGGGAAGATGGTCAGAATTTCAGTAGACTCTTCCATATTGGTTGAGTGCAGCGCCAGCAAGGTATTGAAGTTCGGCGAACCGTAAGCCTGGCCAAACGGGAAGTACATTGCCGCTATCAGCGAGCAAATGCCAATCAGCACTTTCTGCGCACGCGGCGCGCTGCGCCACAGCAGCATCAATATACAGGTGAAAGCAACGCTATAGAGCAGGCTAAGCGGATAGCCCAGCGCAAGGTTGATCAGCAGAGACTGTAAGAAATAGAGGCCAGTCCACGGACTAATCGCCCGGCTACGAGCAATGATTGAATCTTTGAGGGTTAAATTCATATGCCACTGTTACAAAAACGCCATGTGCTTACCCTGGCGCTAAGGGTCATTGCCTGCCTGAGAGAGCGAGAAGAGGGATAGGGTCCGCATCCGCGAGCCGCAATATATGCAGGGCTGCGAAAAGATAGAGTGTGTGCAAGAGAAGGTCAACTACTACTAAGAAATTGTTTTGCGAGGGGCGTGGCAAAACTGACAAAAAGAAGGGTTATTGGCACGAAAACGATCACCGTATCCGAGTTACGGCAGGAAAATGAAGCGGCGTACCGCGACGCCGCATTATTTATCTGCAGGTTTATCCTGCTCTGGTTTGCTGTTAATCATGTCGCACAGCATAGAGATCAGCATTAACCGTACTTTAAAGGGAGAGTGGCTAAACACGCGCATACACCTCTTAAATTCATTCATATAAACCTCCTGACTTCACGATCCCATCAGTCCTTGAGGGATGTCTTTATTATATACAGATATAGCACAGGCTATATTATATAGCTATTGCTAAAACGTTAATTTTTTGTGCCCACGCAACTCTGGTTTACAATGAGCGTTCTCTAATCAGATGCCGTTAACGCGTCACAGTAACGAGGAAGCAGAATGAGTCGTCGCGCAGGTATGCCAACAACAAAAAAAGTGACGCAATTGGTGAATGTCGAAGAACACGTTGAAGGATTTCGTCAGGTCCGGGAGGCACATCGCCGTGAGCTGATTGATGACTACGTAGAGCTGATTTCCGATCTCATTATTGAGGTGGGTGAAGCGCGCCAGGTCGATATGGCCGCACGGCTTGGAGTTTCCCAGCCGACGGTTGCTAAAATGCTTAAGCGTCTTGCTTCAGTTGGGTTGATTGAAATGATCCCCTGGCGGGGCGTGTTTTTAACCGCAGAAGGTGAACGACTGGCTCAGGAGAGTCGGGAGCGTCACCAGATTGTGGAGAATTTCCTGCTGATGTTAGGTATCAGCCCGGAAATTGCCCGTCGCGACGCGGAGGGAATGGAGCATCACGTCAGTAAGGAAACGCTGGAGGCTTTTAGCCGGTTTACGCAACAGCAAGGCACAGGCTCTGAATGAGTTTTCCTTTACTACGCGCCTTACAGCGCGATCGCTTTTTTCAGCTGTTAATCATCGTCGGGGTTGTACTGAGCCTGTTCGTGCCATTTACGCCACGGTCGTGGCCGGGGGCGATAGACTGGCACACGATTATTACGCTTAGCGGCCTGATGTTACTGACCAAAGGCGTGGAGCTAAGCGGTTACTTCGATGTGTTAGGGCGCAAGATGACCCGGCGCTTTAACACCGAACGTCAATTGGCGATATTTATGGTGCTGGCGGCAGCGCTGCTGTCGACGTTTCTGACCAACGATGTTGCGCTGTTTATTGTTGTTCCGCTGACGATCACCCTGAAAAAATTGTGTGCCATTCCTGTAAATCGCCTGATTATCTTTGAGGCGCTGGCGGTAAACGCCGGATCGTTGCTCACGCCAATAGGTAATCCGCAAAACATTCTGATGTGGGGACGCTCCGGCTTATCGTTTACCGCGTTTACCTGGCAGATGGCGCCGCTTGCGGGGACCATGATGCTGACGCTGGTGGTGCTGTGCTGGTTCAGTTTCCCGCATAAAGCATTGCATTATCATACCGGTACGCGCGCACCTGACTGGCAACCGCGCCTGGTGTGGAGCTGTCTGGGGCTGTATATCATTTTCCTGGCGGCACTGGAGCTAAAACAAGAGCTGTGGGGCCTGGCGATCGTCGCGGCAGGATTCATGGTGCTGGCTCGCCGCGTGATCCTCAGCGTGGATTGGACGCTGCTGTTGGTGTTTATGGCGATGTTCATTGATGTGCACTTGCTGACGCAACTCCCGGCCTTGCAGGAGATTACCCACCAGATTGGCACGCTGTCAGCACCGGGGCTTTGGTTGACGGCCATTGGCCTGTCGCAGTTTATCAGTAATGTTCCCAGCACGATTTTGCTGCTGAACTACGTCCCGCCAACGCTGCTGCTGGCCTGGGCGGTCAATGTGGGCGGTTTTGGGTTGTTGCCGGGATCGCTGGCGAATCTTATTGCTTTACGGATGGCAAACGATCGACGGATCTGGTGGCGTTTTCATTGGTATTCGGTGCCGATGCTGATATGGGCGGCGCTGGTAGGGTATGGTTTATTGCAGGTGATGTGAGGATTGTGCCCGATGGGGCTGGCGCTTATCGGGCCTACAGGTTAAGTAGGCCCGATAAGGCGAAAGGGCAGTTTTGATGCTTAGTTCAGACGAACCGGCATACCTGAACGGTTCTGTACCGCCTGCTCAACGACGGCCTGATCGACGTCAGACTGACCGGTGATGCTGGTAATGCTCTTGTTCAGCGTAATCGGTACGATTTCCCCGCCTTCGAACTGTGCTTCAGTGGTGGACAGTGGGTTGTGTACCTCGATGTAACGGCTGCCGTCTGGTTCAGTCGTGGCTTTTACCGGCTCATCGATAAACTGTACGCGGGTGCCGACCGGCACATTTTCAAACAGGAATTTGATGTCGTCGTTACGCAGACGCACGCAACCGTGGCTGACGCGTAAGCCGACGCCGAAGTTAGCATTGGTGCCGTGGATGGCGTACAGGCGACCGATATACAGCGCGTACAGGCCCATCGGGTTATCCGGACCTGCCGGAACAACAGCTGGCAGCGGTTCGCCCGCAGCGCGGTATTCCGCATGCATTTTTGCCGTTGGCGTCCAGGTTGGGCCCGCTTTTTTACGTTCTACTTTGGTGGTCCAGTTGATTGGCGTGTCTTTGCCCAACTGACCAATACCGATCGGCAGAACAATAACGGTGTTGGTGCCTTTCGGGTAGTAGTACAGACGCATTTCAGCGCTGTTAATAACAATACCTTCATGCACGGTATCCGGCAGGATCAATTGCTGAGGTATGTTCAGGACGGTGCCGCCCTTCGGCAGGAAGGTATCCACGCCCGGGTTGGCTTCCAGCATATTAGACAGACCCATCTGATACTCCGCCGCAAAATACTCCAGCGGTTGGGTGTTGCCTTCAGGAATAGTGATGACCTGGTTTTGGCCGATCAAACGGCTGCCATCGGTAGGCAGCGGGTACGTGACGGCAGAAGCGGTGTTACAAAAACCAACTATTGCGAGTGCCGCCGCGAAAAGCGTTGTTAATTTCATATTCATGTTCATGTATGCGAGATTCAGTGCCAGGCAGGCTAGTGGGTTGAGATTTATGTAGTGTTGGGCACGCATTATATGTGCAATCTGAGCAACAAGGAATTCGGATGTGTACTAAATCACATTTTTTTCCTTTTGCTTTCACTTTATCCCTTCAGCATCAAGGCGCGATCTTATTGCAGACTTATGGCATAATAAGCGGTTCGTCACATATTTCTTTCTCTTTCAGGATACGCCAGTGTTAGTTTCCAGCAACGTCACCATGCAGTTCGGCAGTAAGCCGCTGTTTGAAAATATTTCCGTCAAATTTGGCGGCGGCAACCGTTACGGCCTGATTGGCGCGAACGGTAGCGGTAAATCCACTTTTATGAAAATTCTCGGCGGCGACCTCGAACCGACGCTGGGCAACGTTTCCCTCGATCCGAACGAGCGTATTGGTAAGCTGCGTCAGGATCAGTTCGCCTTTGAAGAGTTCACCGTGCTTGACACCGTGATCATGGGTCACGGTGAACTGTGGGAAGTAAAGCAGGAGCGCGATCGCATTTACGCCCTGGCCGAAATGAGCGAAGAAGACGGCTATAAAGTTGCTGACCTTGAAGTTCAGTATGGCGAAATGGACGGCTACTCTGCGGAAGCGCGTGCGGGTGAATTGCTGCTGGGCGTAGGTATTCCGGTAGAACAGCATTATGGCCCGATGAGCGAAGTAGCCCCCGGCTGGAAGCTGCGTGTGCTTCTGGCACAGGCGCTGTTCTCTAACCCGGACATTCTGCTGCTCGACGAACCAACGAACAACCTGGATATCGACACCATCCGCTGGCTGGAGCAGACGCTGAACGAGCGTGACAGCACCATGATCATCATTTCGCATGACCGTCACTTCCTGAACATGGTCTGTACGCACATGGCGGATCTGGACTACGGCGAACTGCGTGTTTATCCGGGTAACTACGACGAATATATGACGGCGGCAACCCAGGCGCGTGAACGTCTGCTGGCCGATAACGCCAAGAAGAAAGCGCAGATTGCCGATCTGCAATCCTTCGTCAGCCGCTTTAGCGCCAACGCATCTAAATCTCGTCAGGCGACTTCTCGTGCGCGTCAGATTGATAAGATCAAGCTTGACGAAGTGAAGGCGTCCAGCCGTCAGAACCCGTTCATCCGCTTCGAACAGGATAAGAAACTGTTCCGTAACGCGCTGGAAGTGGAAGCGCTGACGAAAGGGTTTGATGAAGGTCCGTTATTTAAGAACTTTAACCTGCTGCTGGAAGTCGGTGAGAAAATTGCCATTCTGGGTGCCAACGGCGTGGGTAAATCAACCATGCTGAAGACGCTGGTCGGCGAATTACAGCCGGATAACGGCACCGTGAAATGGTCTGAAAACGCCCAGGTTGGTTACTACGCGCAGGATCACGAGTACGAATTCGAAAACGATCTGACGGTCTTCGAGTGGATGAGTCAGTGGAAACAGGAAGGCGATGATGAGCAGGTAGTACGTAGCTTCCTTGGTCGCTTGCTGTTCAGCCAGGACGATATCAAGAAACCTGCTAAAGTGCTGTCCGGTGGTGAAAAAGGACGCATGCTGTTCGGTAAGCTGATGATGCAGAAACCGAATATCCTGGTAATGGATGAACCGACCAACCACCTGGATATGGAATCTATCGAATCGCTGAACATGGCGCTGGAAATGTACCAGGGCACGCTGATCTTCGTTTCTCACGACCGTGAGTTCGTCAGTTCGTTGGCAACCCGCGTGATTGAAATTACGCCGGAACGCGTAATCGACTTCACCGGTAACTACGAAGATTACCTGCGTAGTAAAGGTATTGAATAAGTCTCTCCCCGCACTTTTCTGAAAAAAAGTTCTGCTTATTAATCTTAGCCACAATTGTGGCTAAGATACTTTCCATAACTACCTACACAGGGAAAGGAAATAAGTCAGATGGAACCGCTTTCTTTAGCCAATCTTAAATTAAACTTACTAAGTTTAAACAACAGCAACGAGCATCCTTTCATTTTACGTGAAGATGGCGATGATATTGTTGCATCCTGGAATATCGTAGATGCTGAGTGGATAGATTACTTCAGTCAATACGGATTGCAAAAACAATATGAGTTAAGACTGTTCTTCGATGAAAGTAAAAAGCAGATTAGCTATCGGGAAAAAACTACCGATGTGGAGTGGGATTCAGATTTGGGTGGGTTCAGATTGAGAAAATCTGTCCAAATCGGGCAACGTCTTGAGTTTTCTGCTGGGGGATCCTTGGGGAAAAAAGAAGATGGTAGCTTTGGTAAAATTGATGGCTACAAATTTGCATCAACGGAAATTACCGACCCTGTTTTTGATATAGTTCGTGATGCTGGATGGCTGGTTCGTGGTGTGTTAGCAGACAAGAAAAAAAGGAAATTTGTTATTGCGGGAGCGGTGATTGCCGCACTAATTATTTTTATTGGTATTGGCACTTTCCTTTTTTCCACGATGGGTGATTTGAAGGATGCTGCGCGAACAGAGATAGATTTGCTCCGTAATGGACAATATGTTCAGGCTTATCAGGCAAGCTCTTCTTTTCTGCAAAGAAAAATGAACAGCGAGGATTTTAAGCTTGTAACCGAGTCTGTTCATTTTGATGATATTAGCGAATACAGTTTCGATAGTTTCAATGTAGTAAATGATGTTGGTTCTTTGTCTGGAAGCGTAGAGTTTAAAAACGGAGAGTCTGGCGAGATTAACGTTACAATGCTCAAAGAAAATGATAAATGGAAACTGGCAGCAGTATCAATAGAATAAAAAAATATCCGGTTTTTGTCATGTAGTGAAGAAAACCGGACTGTTTTAAAGGCGTTGGAAGGGGACGGATTATTCCATCCCCAGCGCACGCTTGCCATGGATATTCAAATCATCCAGCGTGAAGCGTCCTTCCCAGTGAGTTTCATAATCCTCGCGTGGGAAATCACCTGGCGATACGCCTTTTTCCAGCGCGGCCTTCACTTTATGGGCGTAGGCCAGATTCTTTTCGCACATCGGTGCGGCAGGGATGTACATCACGTTGCCCCAACCCTGCTGATTTTCTACCGGCGCGACGGAGTGGATCACATCGCAATGCCACCAGACGGAGTCTCCGGCGTCCAGTTGCGGAATGCTGGTTAACGCTTCAATCAGCAGCGGATGCCATTGCGCAGAAATCGGCAGAACTCTGCCGGGCGCAACGCCGCAAAGTTCATCTTCCGGCACATCGTCAAGCAATGGACGTAACAGTACCCAGGCCATCGCTTCAGGGATAGGGACCACGTGCAACAACCCCTGACCTGGCAGCATATCAGAGAGAGCAGTCCAGCCCTGGAAGGTACGGAATACTGAACATTTGGTGGTGTTATCCACCGTGTACTCTTCTACTTCAGTGCGATGCGCGGCCTGCCACGGATCGTAGTCTTCCAGCTTGCCATTGAAAACATTAGCAAAGACCTGCTGATATGCCGGCAGAAGCCAGCGTTCCAGCGCACCGGAATCCGTATGCGCGCCCAGCCCTTTGGACGTCGTTCCCGGTGGACGACGGCGTATGCGGTCGGGGTAGATAACGCTGACATCCGGGTTAAACCATTGCTTACCTTCGCCTGCAAATGTCCAAAGACGGTTGAGAAATGACTGCGCATTTGCCATTTCTTCACTCTGACGGGCCTGCATCTGCGCCTGGGACCAGTAGATGGGGTAGATTTCAGGCCGCGATGCGCTCAGGGTACCAAAGAAATTATCGCCCGGTCCTTTGTAAACTTCGTCAAAATGGTTGCGGTCCAGATAGTCCAGCATTGACCTATCCCAATCGAGGGCTTGTTCGCGAGAGAAATGGCCTTTAATGACCGCGCATCCGCGACGCTTAATTTCTTCACGCTGCTCAGTACTCACGCGGCCCGCCTTGATATCCGCATAGGACAACACAGGCCATACCGGAGAGCCTTGCGCTTTGAGGGCGTTGATTTCCGCCACGCGATTGGCAATGGCCTCGCTCAACTGATTGAAAATCAACTGAACATCTCCAAGCTGTTCACGCAATTGCTTTTTCATCTGCCGGATTGCCGCTTTGTGATCGGTGGGCAACGTGTCGCTGGTAAAAGTAAAAGCCATATCCACCTCGCATTAACTTTCATTCGAAACTGATTTAACTTACAGGTGATAATATAAGTTAAAATTTAGTTAACGCAAGTTTAAAATTTGATGGTGTGAGAAACATGAAAAAGCGTGGAAACCGGGGCAAGGGGATACCCCGGTTGGGCAGGATTAGCAATTAAAAGGGGAAGTGTTATCCAGCACCGCCTGAATCACGTTCAGCGCGCCCTGATGGTTATTGTCGTCGGTCTGATAGCGGGCAATCGATTTGATACTCTCTGCCGCATTGGCCATGGCGAAAGAGTAGCGCGCCATTTTCAGCATTTCTGCGTCGTTGCCGCTATCGCCAATGGCGACCACATTTTGCGGGGACAGGTTCCAGCGCTTTAGCAGACGGCTGATTCCGTTGGCTTTATGCAAACCTGGAATGATCAGGTCGATAAACCCAAAGCCGCTGGTGACGGGCTTCATTATACCGTCAAGGGCAGAATGAAGGTGATCGATCACTAATGGGATTTGTTGATCCGGTAAATTCAGCGAGAACTTGAACAGCACATCATCAATGTCCTGATAATCCTTCACGGGTTTCAGGCGATGGTAGTGTTTTGACATCAATGCGACAAAGGACTCGGGGGCATTTTCGCTAACGTAGGCGCTTTGCAGGCCGCAAGCCACAAAGTTGAGATGCGTATCTTTGAGCAGTTCGCCAATGACAATGCGGGATTCGTGGCGGGTCAGCTCACCGTGAAACAGCTGTTTGCCATGTTCAAAGACTAACGCCCCGTTCTCGGCAACAAAAGAGATCTCATCTTTGAGTTCCGGGAAAAAGGAGATCAGTTGGTAATACTGATTGCCGCTGGCCACGACAAATTCAATATTCCGTTTTTTTAGTTCCTGATACTGCGCCATAAAACGTGCATGATCGTATTTTTTGGCGTCGTCGAGAAAAGTTCCGTCCATATCGGTGACGATAACTTTGATGGTCATACTTGCTCCTGGCTCATAACTGCGACCAGAAACATTTTAATAACAATGTGAGCTAAAGCACAAATTTATTTCATTCGAAAGAAGAATACCCGGCAAGCGAAATGCCGCCGGGTAAGGGGGATTACAGCATATGTTCAGTACGTGCGATGATATCGTCCTGCGCATCTGGAGACAGCGCGGTGAAGAAGGCAGAATAACCTGCTACACGGACCACCAGGTCACGATACTGATCCGGGTGCTTTTTGGCTTCCAGCAGCGTTTCACGGGAGACAATGTTGTACTGAATATGCCAGCCTTTGTGCTCCTCAAAGAAGGTACGCAGCAGGATCATCAGCTTTTGCTTATCGGATTCATTCTCCAGCGTGGCCGGGTTCAGCTTCTGGTTTAACAACACGCCGCCGAGGATTGAACCGGTCGGCAGTTTACCCACCGAGCCAATTACCGCTGTTGGGCCGAGATGGTCCGTTCCGGAAGCCGGGCTTGCGCCTTCTGCCAGCGGAGTATGCGCCTTACGACCATCCGGCGTGGCCATTGTTGCCGCGCCAAACGGTACGTTTGCGGAGATCGATGAGGTACCCGCGTAGTAATTGCCGCCAACCGGGCCACGTCCGTAACGCGGATTATGATACTGTTTCAACTCATTGATATAGGTCTGATAAGCGCGAGCCAGCAGCGTATCAACGCTATCGTCATCGTTGCCGTATTTCGGTGCGCCGTTGATCAGCCGCTGGCGTAATTGTTCGTGGGTCAGACCGTCAAAATCGTCGGCCAGCGCGGCGGCCAGCTGTTGCTGACCGATAGCGCCTTGTTCAAAGACCAGTTTCTTCACCGCAGCCAGGCTGTTGCCGAGGTTGGCAATACCCACCTGCAAACCCGATACCCAGTCGTATTTCGCACCGCCTTGCTTAATGCTTTTCGCGCGTTCAATACAGTCATCTACCAGCGCAGAGCACAGAATATCGTGTACGTTCTCTTCCAGCATGGTGTCGACAACATACTCAATTTCGATAGATTTACGCGTGTAGTAGCGAATCTGCGCATCCCAGGCATCCATCACTTCGTCGAAATTGTTGAAGTTACCAGCCGAGAGCGCTTTTTCCTGTGGCAGAAATACTTTACCGCTGGTGGCATCGCGACCACCTTCCAGCGCTGCCAGCATCACGCGGGCAAAGTTAATAAAGCTCATACCGGTACAGCGGTAGCCCCATTTGCCGCCAACGGCGGTTTCGATGCAACCAATGGCCGCATAGTCATAGGCGTCCTGCGGTTCAATGCCAAGCTTAATGAATTCAGGTATGACGATTTCGTCGTTATTAAAGGCAGGCATCCCGAAGCCGCAGCGGATCACCTGTACACAGGCATCCAGGAAATCATTACTCATCCCTGCATGATAACGCACGCTCAGGTTTGGCTGAGTAGAACGCAGGCGGCCGCAGGATTCCAGAATGGCGTAGGAGAGCGGATTGACGGCATCCATTGCCTGACCGTTAACCAGGTTTTGGCCACCAATGGTCACGTTCTGATACAGCGGGCTACCCGCCGAGGCTTTCGAATGGGAGCCGGAGCGGATTTTGTTCACTTCCAACAGTTTCAGCCAGCAGCTGTGCAGCAGCTCAATGGCGTGCTCACGATCGAGGCTCTGGTTCAGTTCTACGTCACGACGGTAGAACGGATAGAGGTACTGATCCATGCGACCAAACGACACCGAGTGACCATTCGATTCAATTTGCAGGATCAACTGGATGAAATAGCACAACTGCAGCGCCTGCCAGAACGTTTTTGGCGGCTCATGGGCGATCACATCGCAGTTGTCCGCCATGGTCAGCAGTTCATCACGACGACTGGCGCGAGTTTCCGTGGCCGCCATTTTACGTGCCAGCGCGGCAAAGCGCTCAATGTGCAGACTGACGGCCTCCAGCACGATATCAATCGCTTTCAGAAACTGATCGCCATGAAGGTCTTCCAGACATGTCAGATTGATGCGGGAACGACGTTCATCAACTTTGTGGCGCAGGCCGTCAAGACCCTTTTCCAACAGCAGCGGGAAGTTTACCGCCAGGTGTGCGTCACCGGAGGTCATGTTACCTTCGGCTTTGATAATGCCTGTTTCCAGCAGCCCTTTCTGCTCGTCAGTAAACATCCCGTAGCAGCGATCCTGCACGGTCTGACCACGCCACCATGGACACACCTCGTGCAATACGCGTTTGTTCTCTTCGCTTACCGCAAAGCCCGCGCCCGGCCTGTCGGCGAGGTCATCGATCTCTTTTTCAATCCACGACACGGTGTATTCCGGGAAGATTGGCGCGGCACGCACTTCGCTTGCCTGGTTACCAATGATCAGTTCGTCATGCTTGATCCAGATGGTGCGTTCCGCCAGATGATGGGCCAGCGCCAGCGCGCGGCGAACCGGAATAGGTTTATCCAGATGCTGTTGGTACATCTCGGTATAGTGCTGGGCGCGCTCGGTACAAACCGGCGGCTTCACGATGTGGATCAGGGCCGTTTTATGCGCTTTGATACGGTCGCTGAGTGTGTCCAGTTTCAGAGTGGTCATGGCGATTATCCTCGTAGGGTCGCGGTTAAACCTTTAAGGCTGGCGTACTGCTGGGCAAATTCGAGCAGCGCAGGCGCATCAAGCGGTTTATCCGGTGCGTTGTAGGGTTGACTGAGTAAGTGGTATTTGTTGATGCCCAGCGTGTGGTAGGGCAAAAAATGGATCTCATCGACGTGAAGCTCGTCGGCAGCAAAATCGGTAATGGCCTGAATAGCGGCTTCGTCAGCGTTGAACCCCTGAATCAGGGGGACGCGGATAACCATTCTTTTACCGGCGGCGGCCAGTTTTTTCAGATTTTCCAGTACGCGAGAGGCGCTGCCATCGGTCCACTGTTTAAACGGCGCGTCGGCGACATGTTTTAAATCGGCCAGGAACAGGTCGACGTCAGGTAATGACGGTTCAATATATTTCCACGGGACATGCAGACAGGTTTCAACCGCTGTATGAATACCTGCATCGTGGCTGGCTTTGAGCAGCGCTGCCGCCAGTTCTGGCTGCATAAAGGGTTCACCGCCAGACAGGGTGAGACCCCCGCCGCTGCGATCGTAAAACGGTTTATCACGCACTACGGTCGCCATGATGTCGTCCACGCTTTTTTCCTCTCCGCAGACGGTCAGCGCCTGGGTTGGACAGCAGTGGGTCAGCGCCGTGAGCGCATCATCGGTCAGTTTTTCGCGATGAATCAGCAATCCGCTCAGCGCGCGTTCAATCACCTTCGGTGCGGCCTGAGCACAGAGATCGCAACCGTCGAGGCACAAACGTGCGTCATAGAGCAGATCCTGCGTGCGGGCGCGGCTTTCCGGATTCTGGCACCACCGACAGCCCAGTGAGCATCCCTTAAGGAACACCACAGTACGGATACCGGGACCATCATGTGTGGAATAGCGCTGGATATTGAAAATCATAAGCGGCCTCTCGTCTTTCGTATAAAGATTAAATTACTTTCGAATGAAAGTTATATTGACGTACGTCAACTAACCGTGAGGTTTCGCCGTGCTACCTTTTATTCATGCTAATTATTCGTTTGAGGAAAGGTTATGGAACTCTATTTAGATACGTCTGACGTTGACGCGGTAAAAGCTCTGGCGCGGGTTTTTCCGCTGGCAGGGGTGACCACTAACCCAAGCATTGTGGCGGCAGGTAAGCAGACGCTGGACGTGTTACTGCCGCAACTGCAGGAAGCGATGGGAGGGCAAGGACGCCTGTTTGCTCAGGTAATGGCGACCACCGCCGAAGGCATGGTCAGCGATGCGCGTAAGCTGCGGGCAATCATTGCGGATATCGTGGTCAAAGTGCCGGTCACGGCAGAAGGTCTGACGGCCATTAAATTGCTGAAAGAAGAAGGGATCCCGACGTTGGGTACCGCGGTATACGGCGCTGCTCAAGGGCTATTAGCTGCGCTTGCGGGGGCCGAATACGTTGCGCCATACGTTAACCGTGTGGATGCGCAGGGGGGGGACGGCATTCAGACGGTGACCGATCTGCAGACCTTACTGAAAATGCATGCCCCGCACGCCAAAGTACTGGCCGCCAGTTTTAAAACGCCGCGTCAGGCGCTGGATTGCCTGCTGGCAGGTTGCGAGTCCATCACGCTGCCGCTGGATGTCGCTCAGCAGATGATTAGCTCTCCGGCCGTTGATGCTGCCGTAGCGAAGTTCGAGCACGACTGGCAGAGCGCATTTGGACGCACTTCTCTGTAAGTCTGTTTAGCCGGATGGCGGCTGACACCTTATCCGGCCTACACAATGCGCTGTTGTAGGCCTGATTGGCGGCGTTAGCATCGCTGTGTGGTGCCGACGATTTCTCTGCTAACTCCCGCAGACCTCACAGGTGGGATTGCGCATCAGCTTCATTTCGCGAAACTGGCAGGTCATGGCGTCGTACATGACGATTTTTCCTGACGCCGGTTTACCGTAGTTAGCCAGCAGCTTAATGGCTTCCATCGCCTGTAACGAGCCGATCACGCCGATCAGCGGGGCCATCACTCCGGCCTCTACGCAGGTCAGGGCGTTTTCACCGAACAGACGGCTCAGGCAACGGTAGCAGGGCTCTCCTTCCTGGTAGGTAAATACGGTAATTTGTCCTTCCATGCGAATTGCCGCACCGGAAACCAGCGGAATCCTGGCGGCGAAGCATCCGGCATTCAACTGATTGCGGATGCTGACATTATCCGTACAGTCCAGCACCAAATCGTGTTCAGTAATAAGCGTGTGAATCTCGCTCTCGTCCAGCAGGGCATTCACCGGCGTAATGGCGATATAAGGGTTAATCCGCGCCAGTGCGTCGCGGGCGGATAGCACTTTTGGCTGTCCAACGGTCGCATCGCTGTGCAGCGTCTGGCGCTGGAGGTTCGACACGGAGACCGTGTCAAAGTCGAGCAAGGTTAAATGCCCGACGCCAGCGCCTGCAAGGTACTGAGTTGCTGCGCATCCCAGTCCCCCCACACCAACGACCAGTACCCGCGCCTCCTTGAGCGCTTCCTGACCTTCGAAATCGAAGCCGCGCAGAATGATTTGCCGGTTATAGCGCATCATCTCCTGGTCGCTGAGTTCTGCCATTACAGGCCTCCAAACAGTGCGTTAAACGGCTCGACCTCAACCCATTCGCCGGCTTCGACGTTACCGCGATCGCGCTCCAGCACGATAAAACAGTTACCCTGGCTAAAAGAGCTAAAAATATGCGAGCCCTGGTGCCCGGTAGTGGTGACTTCCAGTTCGCCTTCAGCGGTACGCTGCAATACGCCGCGCTGAAAATCCAGACGGCCAGGTGTTTTCTTCAGGCGTGAGGCGGTGCGCACACGCTGGCGAGGCGGCAGTCCACAGGCGGTGTTGCCGCTGAGTTTCGCCAGGAGCGGTTGTACCAGTTGATAAAAGGTGAGGGCCGCAGACACTGGATTACCCGGCAGACCGCAAAACCAGCTGTTGCTCAGTTTGCCAAACGCGAACGGTTTGCCCGGTTTGATGGCCAGCTTCCAGAAGGCAATTTCTCCCAGCTCTTCCAGAATAGTTTTAGTGTAATCCGCTTCGCCTACTGAAACGCCGCCGGAGCTGATGACGACATCGGCCTGGCTGTCGGCTTCGATAAACGCGGCACGCAGCGCGTTGGGATCGTCGCGAATAATCCCCAGGTTGATCACTTCGCAGCCCAACTGTTGCAGCATCAGGTGAACGGTCAGACGGTTAGTGTCATAAATCTGCCCGTCTCCCAGCGGCTGACCTGGTAACTGCAGTTCATCACCGGTGGAGAACAGCGCCACGCGGACTTTGCGCACAACGGGAGCATCGGCAACACCGAGCGAAGCCAGAACGGGAAGCTCGCCGGTTGTCAGGCGAGTCCCGGCGGGAAACACCACCGCGCCGTTTGCAATATCTTCACCGCGCAGACGAATATTTTGCCCGCGGCGGACTTCGGCGGTAAAACGCACCCCGTCGTCAGTTTGTTCCGTTTGCTCCTGCATCACCACTGCTTCACAACCAGCAGGCACCGGGGCGCCGGTCATAATACGGATGCAGGTTCCCGCAGGCCACTCGCCATGGAAAGGCTGACCGGCAAAGGCTTTACCCGCCACCGCAAGCGGCTGATCAGATTGTAAATCGGCTAATCGTACCGCATAGCCATCCATTGCTGAGTTATCGAATCCCGGTACATCAATGGGGGAGACAACGTCGGTGGCCAGAATGCGGCCAAAGCATTGAACCAGCGGCAGCGTTTCGACGGCGGTGAGCGGGGTAATACGCGAAAGCATCTGAGAGAGAGCCGTTTCAAGCGGCATCATTCCGGCGGTAAATTCCATGAGAAGACTCCTGCGGGGCAAAATCGAATCTGCTCATTATGTCAGAAAATGGACGCGGGCAGTATGCTACCTCAGGCTTAGAATCAGATCTGGTAAAGGTTTTGTGCCAGGGATAGCGCTGCAAGAAGAATGCAGTATAGACTCAATATTTCCGCTCATTTTTCCGTGGGGGCTAAATGGCTAATATTATTCCAGACGCAATTCGACGACAGGTGGAGGCCGCCAGTGCGTGCATCCACCAGATTTTCGAGGGGAATCTCATTGCCCTTCATTTGTATGGCTCTGCGGTTGAAGGCGGCTTAAAACCCCAAAGCGACATTGATTTATTGGTCACCTTGCGTGAACCAATAAATGCCCGACAAAGAAAGAAACTGATGCAGGATTTGCTGACCATTTCAGCGCCTCCCGGCACCTCCGGGCCATATCGTGCGCTGGAAGTGACCGTGGTTCTGCACTCGCAGATCGTGCCGTGGCGATTCCCACCGGCGAGAGAAATGCAGTTTGGCGAATGGTTGCGTGATGATATTCGTGCTGGCGTGTTTGAACCGGCAATGGTGGATGCTGATCTTTCTATTCTGCTGACCCAGGCCCGGCGCGCCAGCGTACCGCTGTTCGGTGAACCGGCTGAGACGTTATTTAACGTCATTCCGTTTAGCGATGTATTGCAAACATTTCGGCATATCCTTGAGATGTGGCAGAAACCGGCTGATTTAGAGGGGGACGAGCGTAATATCATCCTTGCTCTGGCACGTATCTGGTATAGCGTGGTTACGGGTAATATTGTCGCTAAAGATGAGGCCGCATCCTGGCTTCTGCCGCAATTACCCGCTGAGCATGCTGATTTGCTGCAAGCGGCGCGTGCGGAATATCTGGGGTTAACCAAACATAACTGGGCAGCGTGTATGCCGTCTGTAGAACGCTTTGTGTTTTATGCAAAAAAACAGATTACCGATCGGCTTGAATAATTTATCAACAACGTCGTGAGATCTCCTTTCCGTTAAACACATCTGAATGACCTGATGAGACGGGGTGTGAGGTGCGGGCCTTTACCTTTACATGACGTCTGCATCTTTCTATATTCAAAAATCGAATCAATAAGTCACCGAAATTCTGATATTTATAACCCCCCGGTACCCGCCACCTAATGGACGAATAAAATGGGTAAAGCAGTCATTGCAATTCACGGCGGCGCAGGGGCTATCACCCGCGCTCTACTGAGCCAGGAGCAAGAATTGCGTTATATACAGGCGCTGTCGGATATCGTTGAAACCGGCCAGCGGATGCTTGAAGACGGTCGTAGCGCACTGGATGTGGTCACCGAAGCCGTGCGTTTGTTGGAAGAGTGTCCGTTGTTTAATGCCGGAATTGGCGCGGTGTATACCCGTGATGAAACCCATGAACTGGACGCCTGTGTGATGGACGGTAATACGCTAAACGCGGGAGCCGTCGCCGGGGTTAGCCATCTGCGCAACCCGATTCTCGCGGCACGCCTGGTGATGGAACACAGCCCCCACGTCATGATGATAGGTGAAGGGGCTGAAAACTTTGCCATTGCGCAGGGTATGGAGCGCGTTTCGGCGGATATTTTCTCGACGCCAGAACGCTACGCTCAACTGCTGGCAGCGCAATCGGCGGGGGAAACGGTGCTGGATCATAGCGCGACCCCGCTGGATGAAAACAACAAAATGGGTACCGTGGGTGCGGTCGCGCTGGATATGTTTGGCAATCTGGCGGCGGCAACATCGACCGGCGGAATGACCAATAAATTACCGGGTCGGGTAGGTGACAGTCCGCTGGTCGGCGCAGGCTGTTATGCCAATAACGCAAGTGTGGCCGTTTCCTGCACCGGAACCGGTGAAGTCTTTATTCGTGCGCTGGCGGCCTATGACATTGCGGCGTTGATGGACTATGGCGGCCTGAGTTTATCGGAAGCGTGCGAACGTGTAGTAATGGAAAAATTACCGGCGCTCGGCGGTAGCGGCGGTTTAATTGCCGTCGATCACGAGGGCAACGTCGCCCTGCCCTTTAACAGCGAAGGCATGTACCGTGCCTGGGGATATGCAGGCGATACGCCAACCACCGGTATTTATCGGGAAAAAGGAGATACCGTTGCCACACAGTGATGAGCTTGACGCCTGCGACGTGCTGGCAGTCAGCAACCTGAACATTGCCTTTGAACAGGAGCAACAGCGCATCAGTGCGGTGCGTAATCTGTCATTTCGCCTGAAGCGTGGTGAAACGCTGGCGATAGTGGGCGAATCCGGTTCAGGAAAGTCGGTAACAGCCTTGTCGCTGATGCGTTTGATTGAACAGTCAGGCGGCGAGGTGAGCTGCGATGAAATGCTCCTTCGACGCCGTAACCGACAGGTTATTGAGCTGGGTGAACAGAGCGCGTCGCGGATGCGTCACGTGCGTGGCGCGGATATCGCCATGATCTTCCAGGAGCCCATGACATCGCTTAATCCGGTATTTACCGTGGGTGAGCAGATTGCCGAGTCAATCCGTTTGCATCAGGGGGCCAGCCACGAAGAGGCGATGGTGGAAGCGAAACGGATGCTCGACCAGGTGCGTATTCCTGAGGCGAAGGCTATTTTATCGCGCTATCCGCACCAGCTTTCTGGCGGCATGCGCCAGCGGGTAATGATCGCCATGGCGCTATCGTGTCGCCCTGCGGTTTTAATTGCCGATGAGCCGACTACCGCGCTGGATGTCACTATTCAGGCACAGATCCTGCAACTGATAAAAGTGCTGCAGCAGGATATGTCGATGGGAGTGATCTTTATTACCCACGATATGGGCGTCGTGGCGGATATTGCCGATCGCGTGCTGGTGATGTATAAGGGCGAGGCGGTAGAAACCGGCAGCGTTGAGCAGATTTTTCACGCTCCCCAGCATCCTTACACCAAAGCGCTGCTGGCAGCCGTGCCGCAGCTTGGGGCGATGACCGGACAAGCGTATCCGCGCCGGTTTCCACTCATTTCGTTACACGATCCCAGCCATGTAGAACCACAGACTGAACAGGATACCGTGGTTGAAGGCGAGCCTATTTTGCAGGTACGTAATCTGGTGACGCGTTTTCCGCTGCGCAGCGGCATTCTTAATCGGGTGACCCGCGAGGTGCATGCGGTGGAAAACGTTAGCTTTGACCTGTGGCCCGGAGAGACGCTCTCGCTGGTGGGGGAGTCAGGCTGCGGGAAATCCACCACCGGTCGGGCGCTGCTACGTCTGGTAGAGTCTCAACGCGGGGAGATTGTTTTCAACGGACAGCGTATCGATACCCTGGCCGCCAGTAAGCTACAGCCGCTGCGTCGGGATATTCAATTTATCTTCCAGGACCCCTATGCTTCGCTCGATCCGCGTCAAACCGTGGGATATTCCATTTTAGAACCGCTGCGGGTGCATGGGCTACTGCAAGGCGATGCGGCGGCAAAACGGGTTGCATGGCTGCTGGAACGCGTAGGATTGCTCCCTGAGCATGCCTGGCGCTATCCGCATGAGTTTTCCGGTGGTCAGCGTCAGCGTATCTGTATTGCCCGGGCGCTGGCGCTCAATCCCAAGGTGATTATTGCCGATGAGTCAGTCTCGGCGCTGGATGTCTCAATTCGCGGGCAAATTATCAACCTGTTGCTCGACCTCCAACGAGAAATGGGGATTGCGTACCTGTTTATTTCCCACGATATGGCGGTGGTGGAGCGGATCAGTCATCGGGTGGCGGTGATGTACCTTGGGCAAATCGTCGAGATCGGCACCCGACGCGCGGTGTTTGAAAATCCGCAGCATCCGTACACTCGCAAACTGATGGCGGCAGTCCCGGTCGCCGATCCCTCACATCACCGGCCCCAGCGCGTGCTGTTGTCGGATGATATCCCCAGTAATATCCGCAAACGCGGTGAAGAGATTTCCCCCGTTTCACTCCAGCAAGTTGGCCCGGGGCATTATGTTGCGCGTCCGCAACCAGAAAATGCGCTTTCGCGTTTATAACAGGCAGGCAGGGTTTAAGGAGAATAACATGACAAAAATTGTTGCTCGAAAATGGCTGGTTGCTGTGGGAGTGGCCTCTGCGCTGGCCGCCACACCTGGCTGGGCCGCCAAAGATGTAGTAGTGGCGGTAGGATCCAATTTCACCACCCTCGATCCCTACGACGCAAACGACACGTTGTCGCAGGCGGTAGCGAAGTCGTTTTACCAGGGGCTGTTTGGCCTTGATAAAGAGATGAAGCTGAAAAATGTGCTGGCGGAGAGTTATACGGTTTCTGATGATGGCCTGACTTATACCCTTAAGCTGCGACAGGGCGTGAAGTTTCAGGACGGCACCGACTTCAACGCCGATGCGGTTAAAGCTAACCTCGACCGGGCCAGCAACCCGGAAAACCATCTGAAACGCTACAACCTGTATAAGAATATCGATAAAACCGAGGTCGTCGATCCGTCGACGGTGAAGATAACGCTGAAGCAGCCGTTCTCTGCATTTATCAATATTCTGGCGCACCCGGCTACGGCGATGATCTCTCCCGCCGCGCTGGAGAAATACGGCAAGGAGATCGGTTTTCATCCCGTGGGGACCGGGCCGTATCAGCTTGAGACCTGGAATCAGACGGATTTTGTAAAGGTTAAGAAGTTCGCGGGTTACTGGCAGCAAGGGCTGCCAAAGCTGGATACGATTACCTGGCGTCCGGTGACCGACAACAACACGCGTGCGGCAATGCTGCAGACCGGGGAAGCGCAGTTTGCCTTCCCGATCCCTTACGAGCAGGCGGCGCTACTGGCGAAGAATAAAAACCTGGAACTGGTGGCCAGTCCGTCTATTATGCAGCGTTACATCAGCATGAATGTCACGCAAAAACCGTTCGATAACCCGAAGGTGCGTGAAGCGCTGAATTATGCCATTAACCGTCAGGCGCTGGTGAAAGTGGCGTTTGCCGGTTACGCGACGCCAGCAACCGGCGTTCTCCCTCCGTCGATCGCTTATGCGCAAAGCTATACGCCATGGCCATACGACCCGGCAAAAGCGCGCGAACTGCTGAAAGAAGCGGGTTATCCGAACGGTTTTACCACCACGCTATGGTCTTCTCATAACCATAGTACCGCGCAGAAAGTGCTGCAATTTACCCAGCAGCAACTGGCGCAGGTGGGCGTTAAGGCTCAGGTGACGGCGATGGATGCCGGTCAGCGCGCGGCGCAAGTCGAAGGTAAAGCGCAGAAAGAGAGCGGGGTACGCATGTTCTACACCGGCTGGTCTGCCTCTACGGGTGAAGCAGACTGGGCGCTGTCACCGCTGTTTGCATCTCAAAACTGGCCGCCAACGCTGTTTAATACGGCGTTCTACAGCAATAAGCAGGTGGACAGTGATTTAGCAGCAGCGTTGCAAACCAACGATCCGGCCCAGAAAGCGAAGCTGTACAAGGATGCGCAGGATATTATCTGGAAAGAGTCGCCGTGGATCCCACTGGTAGTGGAACAACTGATTTCGGCGCACAACACCAGATTGACCGGGTTCTGGATCATGCCGGATACCGGATTTAGCTTTGATGATGCGGATTTAAAATAAGCTATTCATCCGGCCCCGCCACGCAGGGGCCGGCGAAGGGAGTGTGATGCTTAACTATGTTTTCAAGCGCCTGCTGGGGTTGATTCCAACTCTGTTGATTGTAGCGGTGCTGGTATTTTTATTTGTTCACCTGCTACCCGGCGATCCGGCCCGGCTGATTGCCGGACCGGAGGCTGACGCTGAGGTTATCGAACTGGTGCGTCAGCAGTTGGGTCTGGACCAGCCGCTGCATATTCAGTTCTGGCATTACATTACTAACGTGTTGCAAGGCGATTTTGGAACCTCAATGGTTTCTCGTCGCCCGGTCTCCGAAGAGATAGCCAGTCGTTTTATGCCATCGCTATGGCTGACCATTGCCAGCATGGCGTGGGCGGTGTTATTCGGCATGACGGCAGGGATTATTGCTGCTGTATGGCGCAATCGTTGGCCGGACAGATTGAGTATGACGCTCGCCGTCACCGGGATCTCTTTCCCGCCGTTTGCGCTCGGCATGCTGCTCATGCAGATATTCTCCGTTGAGCTTGGCTGGTTGCCCACCGTTGGCGCTGATACCTGGCGGCACTATATCCTCCCGTCTATTACCCTGGGTGCGGCGGTGGCTGCGGTGTTAGCCCGGTTTACCCGCGCTTCGTTTGTCGATGTGCTCAGTGAAGACTATATGCGTACCGCGCGGGCCAAAGGGGTGAGTGAAACCTGGGTGGTGTTAAAACATGGTTTGCGTAATGCGATGATCCCGGTGGTCACCATGATGGGGCTACAGTTTGGCTTTTTGCTTGGCGGCTCAATTGTCGTTGAGAAGGTGTTTAACTGGCCAGGGCTTGGGCGGCTGTTGGTGGACTCAGTCGAAATGCGCGACTACCCGGTGATTCAGGCCGAGGTGCTGTTGTTTTCTCTGGAGTTTATTCTTATTAACTTAGTGGTGGATGTGCTCTATGCCGCCATTAATCCGGCTATCAGGTACAAGTAAGGATGCGATTTTTTAACTGGCGCCGACAGGCGATTTTAAATGCGATGCCCCTTGTTAAGCCTGAGCAGATACGCACGCCGTGGCATGAATTCTGGCGTCGTTTCCGTCGCCAGCGCATGGCGATGTTAGCGGGGTTATTTGTCGTGCTGCTGATAATGGTGGCGATTTTTGCTCGCTGGTTAACGCCATTTGATGCCGAGAATTACTTCGATTATGACCGTCTGAATGACGGACCGTCGATACTGCACTGGTTCGGCGTTGACTCGCTGGGGCGGGATATTTTTAGCCGCGTGCTGGTGGGGGCGCAAATCTCGCTGGCGGCGGGGGTCTTTGCCGTATTTATTGGCGCAGCGATTGGCACTGTGCTGGGTCTGCTGGCGGGATACTTCGAAGGCTGGTGGGATCGACTGATTATGCGTATCTGCGATGTGCTGTTCGCCTTTCCGGGTATTTTGCTGGCGATAGCCGTGGTCGCCGTGCTGGGCAGCGGCATTGCAAACGTGATTATTGCCGTGGCCATTTTCTCCATTCCGGCCTTCGCGCGGCTGGTGCGCGCAAATACGCTGGTGCTAAAGCAGCAGACCTTTATTGAATCCGCGCGCAGTATCGGCGCCAGCGATGCGACCATCATCTTCAACCATATCTTGCCGGGTACGGTTTCATCGATCGTGGTCTTTTTTACCATGCGAATTGGCACGTCAATTATCTCTGCCGCGAGCCTGTCATTTCTGGGATTGGGTGCGCAGCCGCCGACCCCGGAGTGGGGGGCAATGCTCAATGAAGCCCGCGCTGATATGGTGATCGCGCCGCACGTGGCGATTTTCCCGGCGGTGGCGATATTCCTGACGGTGCTGGCGTTTAACTTACTCGGAGATGGTCTGCGCGACGCGCTGGACCCGAAAATTAAAGGATAAATCACAGGCCGGATAAGACGTAACGCTTATCCGGCCTACAGTTGGGTTGCGCTTATTTAAACGCGGGTGCCCCACAGATCGTATTCATCAGCGTTTTCGACCTTCACGCGGATGATATCGCCAGGTTTCACCTTAGTTTCGCCATTCAGGTATACCGCGCCGTCGATTTCCGGGGCGTCAGCCATGCTGCGGCCAATCGCGCCTTCTTCGTCAACTTCATCAACGATAACCAGAATTTCGCGGCCCACTTTCTCCTGCAAACGTTCAGCAGAGATTTGCTGTTGCAATTGCATAAAGCGGTTCCAGCGTTCCTCTTTCACCTCTTCCGGGATTTGGTCCGGCAGGTCATTGGCGCCAGCGCCTTCTACCGGGCTGTATTTAAAGCAGCCCACGCGGTCCAGACGCGCTTCCTTCAGGAAGTCGAGCAGCATCTGGAAGTCTTCTTCCGTTTCACCCGGGAAACCGACAATGAAGGTTGAGCGCAGCGTCAGTTCAGGGCAGATTTCACGCCACTGCTTGATGCGTGCCAGTTGTCTGTCCACGGAGCCTGGGCGTTTCATCAGCTTAAGAATACGCGGGCTGGCATGTTGCAGCGGGATGTCCAGATACGGCAGGATTTTCCCTTCCGCCATCAGTGGGATCACGTCATCAACATGCGGGTAGGGGTAGACGTAATGCAGACGAGTCCAGATCCCCAGTTTTGATAACTGCTCGCACAGATCAACCATGCTGGTTTTGACCGGCTCGCCGTTATGGAAACCGGTGCGATGCTTCACATCCACGCCGTACGCGGAGGTATCCTGAGAAATGACCAGTATCTCTTTCACGCCCGCATCCACCAGACGTTTGGCTTCGCTGAGGACGTCGCCAATCGGACGGCTCACCAGATCGCCACGCATCGACGGAATAATGCAGAACGTGCAGCGGTGGTTGCAGCCTTCAGAAATTTTCAGATAGGCATAATGACGCGGAGTGAGCTTGACGCCCTGTTCAGGAACCAGGCTCAGGAACGGGTTGTGCTTTGGTTTGGGCACATAGTGGTGAACGTGCTCCAGAACCTGTTCGTAGCTATGCGGCCCGGTGATTTCCAGCACCTTCGGGTGGACTTCACGGATCTGATCGACTTTCGCGCCCAGACAGCCGGTGACGATCACCTTGCCGTTTTCGTTCAGTGCTTCGCCGATTGCTTCCAGCGACTCCTGAACCGCGCTGTCGATAAAGCCACAGGTGTTAACGATAACCATATCCGCGTCGTCGTAGCTTGGCACAACGTCATAGCCTTCGGTACGAAGTTCGGTCAGGATGCGTTCAGAATCGACGAGGTTTTTCGGGCACCCTAATGATATAAATCCAATCTTAGACATTATTTTGTACAATACATTGCTCGGGAAAACTCGGATTATACATCATGCCTAAACTTTACAGCTACATCCGTTGGTCAAGTGACCGACAAGACAAGGGAACGACAAAAGACCGCCAGTCAGCGAGGACGTATGCTGAAGAGAAGGGGCTGGAGATGGTAGAAATCATTGAGCCAGGTGTAAGTGCGTTTCGTGGGAAAAACCGCTCGGGAAAGCTGGGAGACTTTATAGATGCTGTAAAGAGTAATGCTATACCTTCTGACTCATGGCTTTATTGCGAAAACCTTGACCGTCTATCTCGTGATCAGGTGGATGAAGCGTTAAGTCTTTTTCTTGAGATGATTAGGCTGGGACTAACAATAGTCACAGGAATGGACAAGAAGGTTTATAACAAGGCATCGATACGGCAAAATCCTACAGACTTGATGTTGTCAATCCTACTGTTTATCCGTGGGAATGAGGAATCAGAAACGAAATCTAAAAGAACTATAGGAAATGTTGTTGCTTTAGTAGAACGACATAATCAAGGCTTGCCAGTAAACATTAAATCCGTGGGTCGTCATCCGTTTTGGATAGATGATTCTGGTTCACAGTACGAAGCAGTTAAAAAGCATCCTATCTATTGGAATATTGCTAGAGAAGCTATTGATATGTTCCTAGATGGTCATGGGGTCTATAGTGTTAAACGGGCTTTAGATGAAAAATACCCAAATGGATTGAAGGGTAAAGAATGGGATTATCAGGTATTACAAAAGATGCGTAATAACCGTGCATTGATCGGTGAGCGTACAATGAAAGTAGGTGGTCAAATCTATAAATTGAAAAACTATTATCCGTTGTTATGCAAAGATGAAACGGAATATTTAGTACTGGCTGAAAAGAAAGAGCAGAATAATTTTAAATCCAAGAAAGAATCAAAAGATAAAATTAAACTGTTATCAGGGTTATCACTACTACGTTGTAGTAAATGTGGTGGTACTATGCATTCTTTTATTAATAAAAAAACACCACGTTACATATGTACGAATGGTACACATAAACAGAAAAGTTGTTCTGGTTGGTCGATTATTGCCTCTTTGGTAGAACACTGCACAATGATTGCTTTACTGATGGGTTATCTAAACAACAGTTGGAAAAATGGTAGTGATACTACATTGATTGATGAAGAGATAAATGCAAAACAATCAATAATCGCTGATTTGGATTCCAAAATATCAAATTTAGCTGCTGCAATTTCAGTTGCACCAAACGTTGTTGAGCTTGGCAACAAAGATTCAAGTGTTAAATACAGAACGTGAACAATTACTAATAAACGTAGTTAACTTAAAGGAAAGATCAGTATCATTAAAGAGTAAGGGATCATTTGAAATAGAAATGACCGAGTTTTTAATATTAATTCAGTATGCAGTGTTTACCGATTTGGAAGATGAAGATAGAAATAAAATTAGAAAGATCATATCTTCAATAATTGAATATGTAATAGTGGATAAAACTGATTCATGTATTACCATTCGTATCAAGTGTTATGGCATTGATGAAGTATTAGTATTTGGTGGTGTAAACAGAAAACCTCATTGGGAGTTTGATATTGAACTAGTAAATGATGATCAGGATAGTAATGCTGTTGTAGTTACCGATGAAATCAGAGAAAAAACTAATCAATACTTAGTGGATTTAAGGAAAAGTTATCATAACTTATATGATTCATCAGTATCTATGTTATCTCAGGTTGGTTATCCAGAAATCAACGGATCACTATTCTGGCCAAATCGGTAATAGTAAAATACTAAGTTAGATTTCTCGTTTGAAAGTGTATTTTGGCATCGTAGGAGCGATTCTACGGAGCTTTTGTATGTGTGAGTGTACAAAGGATAATATTATTACACTGTTCTCCTTTTCTAATAAATAAAGTATGAAAAGGAGAACTAAATGAACTGGATTAAAACAACTCTAATACTACTACTTGGTTGGTTGGTAATGATTACTGGATTGATTGAAGCACTTTATATTGGCTTCATGATCTGGCTCGCAATGTGTCTTATCTGTGAAGTAATAAATATCTTTGAAAATTAGCATGTTACAAAATAGCAAGCCAATTTTTGGGATGGAATAGAAAAAAGTGATATAATATTAGTGTGAAGTGAAGAAGCCCATCCATTTGAACACTCTTTTAAATCATTCTGATAAAAAAGAGTGTAGAAAATTATAATATCTCATCCTAAAATATTATAGCCCCATGAATAACATGGGGTTATTCTCACTTTAAATTTATGAAAAATCGTGCACAAAAGGAAATACATGGCAAAGGAAACAACAAGAGCTATCGGAGTACGAATTACTCCACTACAGGAAGAATATCTACAGAAGTTAGTAGACAAAGGTAAGGTGAAGAATATGAATCAAGCAATACAATATGTACTAAACAGTTTTATTATTCTAAACAATAAGTAACGTTTGATACTATCGTAAAAAGTATTATTACCGTACTAACATGGATCGTTAGTACATGTTCAAAAGGATTTGATTATGGACAATAAACAACTAAAACAACGTTATAACAATATAGTGGCTCGTGTAAAAAATAATGAAGCATATAAACATACCACTATTGGCGATTGGGTATCTTTCGAACCATTCAAAGAGTGGATGGAACAAAACTATGTTGAAGGATGGGAAATTGACAAGGATATACTAAGCGGAACTAATAAGTGTTATTCATCTTCTACATGTTTGATGGTTCCACATGAAATAAATGCTCTATTCCGTAGTTCTTCATCTATTCACGGCTATAAGGGTGTGTACTTTGATGACAGAGATAATAAGTTTTATGGTCAAATGCGTATCGACGGTAAGACCGTACAGCGAGGATCTAGTGATACCGCAGCGGGTGCACACCAATACTACCTAGAACTACGTAGGGAACGTTTGCAGGTGCTTTTACAGCGATATAGTAGTATTAAAAATCAATACGCTTATAAACGCCTTGTAGAAGCATTAAAACCTTACTTATAAACAAAAAGCCCTTAGTACAGGAATACTAAGGGCAGTTAATTACAATATCACAACATACTATAAGGATATTTATCATGGCAGGAAAGAAACAGTTTTATGATAACGCAGATCTAAGTTCAATTTTGAAAGGTTACAAGTACATCAACCAATTCACCAATGAAGCAATAGCAATCATAGATGGGGCAATACAAAAAGAATTTGAAGGTTCAACAAGTAGAACTAAAGTAGGTCGTAAAGAAATACTAAATCTGATTATTCAATGTCCAATATTAGGTTATGCGGAAGTAGAGCATAACATCAATACACGCCGTCAGAGCGGCGATGTGATGAAACAGCCACTAAAGAAGACTCAGATATACCAATATAAAAGAATTGCTACACAGGCCGCACAGGAGCTTTTAGAGGCATATAATCATGGTGTTATGATTAAGTATGTTCTTGATGGTGATGCACGACAGCTAAACAAATGGGAAAAGGTCAAATTACGTCAAATGCTAAACGATGGAACAAGTTTAGGTACTATCAAAAGCTACATTAACGGCTTATAACCATCTTTCCGACAGTTTGATGGGGGAATTTCTTTGTTGGAAAGATGGTAGTAAAAATAGCCATTTTTAGTACAAATAATGACCAAAAACAGCCATTTTTTCCCGTTTTAGGGGTGTAAAAGGGCATCTTTCCGACTTAATATAATAATCTTATCCATTTGTTGGAAAGATGAATAACATAATATTCCATACGTCATATTATGTTATTCAAGGGTAATAGCTCGTCGCTTTGCTTCCTCACTATTACCCTTAAAAACAAAATAAGAGTATAACTTGCGTTTTTCTCGTGAGTACTCGAAAGAACGCCAATTCCTACTCGCTTTCGCTCAGACAATAAAAGTACTAACAAATAATTGATTGGAAGTACCAACTACAAGAATTACTTCTCAATAGATTATTCGAAGTTTCTTGTAGTCGCCCCCCCCTCCGCTACTGGGAGAAACTAAAGTAATCCTATTGATTCTTATGTACCTCATGCGAAATTCTAATATGTACTAAAAAGGAGAACCGGAAGGGAAAGACCAATAACCTATTGAACTATTACCATTCTTTATCTGGTATGATAAGATTTTGACTTTAGTTCTACACACATATGGAATAGTAACGCATGAAAAATAATATACCTCTAATTGTTTTAGGTACCACATTATTATCTGGCTGTGCTCCGGGTAGTGTTGCTCCAAAAGTCACAACTCAAGAATATGTGGAACCAATGGTTGGTACAACTAACAAAGCATACATGGGTGATCACATTATAAGGTCAGCTACTGGGTATAAAACTGAATTACTCAAACTTGGTAACGCGTCAGGGTCACTATCAGAAATTAAAGAAGGGACATATTGCCATACCGGAAACAATGTTTATGCAAATCCGATTGATAAGAATTCAATTGGACTTAAAAACTTATATGGCGTAGTTGTTAACTCAGTAAACTATGTAACATATGATAAAGCGAAAAATACAATATCACCGCCTAATGGTACAACATACAATTCAAGTGAAATCTCAATACAATATGTACCAAATGGGTTATGTATGGTTAGTGATTCATTTGTAAAGACGATAGAGTATAATGGAAAGTCAGGGAACACATTAAAATTCACATATCGTGAATTCTCTAATAATATGGCGAGATCTGCATATACAACAGACTTTACTTTTGACCTTTCTGAAGGAACAAAAGTTGTCGCATATAAAGGTGCTAAAATTAGAATTAACGAGGCAAATAATTCTCTTATAGACTATACCATTGTAAGTGGATTCGATTCAAGAAAAGAATTTTAAGTGTAAATTATTTGTTCCCCTTTGTTGGTTAAGGGGAACAAATTGTTTGAGTATCATATGTTGTTAATATAGCGTATTAGTATGGAATAAAAAATAATCTAGAGTTAATTGCATAGAGATATATTAGATGCGAAATAGCACATACAAACTAGAAAGTAACATATCGATAATAACATTGATCACATTTCTGTCATATGCGACATATGTATTTTATAAACTCGGCAACTCTGTTTATTATGGATATCCAATAAGTTTAATATGGATAGATTTAAATTCATTAGTATTAACCCTTATGCAGAATGCAATTATTATAATTGCAGTTTTTTTGTTGTTAAGAAATGCATATAGAAGTTCGAATACTTTATTTCATAATATTACTATAATTAGTGCTGGAATGATGGCACCTATGCTAATATTGGGTGACATATTATTAGAATGGAAATTCTTTATCATAAATCTGATTTTATTTATATCAATATTCTTACTAAACAGTTGTCTTAAAAAAATATTCCAGGAAAAATCTAAATCATTTTTTTCGAAATGGGCAGCATGGACTTTAATAACTTATTTCTTCTTGGCTTTCTATATAGGTAATTATACACCAAATATTTTCAACCACATATATACAGGTGAAGATGAAATAATAATTAGTACAAATGGAAGTGAGGCACTATTGCTTTCCTGTGATAGTGAAGGCAATAAAACAATAAAAATAAAATCTATCTTAGATATGAAGATACATAGTAAAAGCAACGATATCCTAGTCAGGAATTGGTTTGTATCTGAATGTTTACATTATGATACCATTCGTAGTTCGTATTTATGAAACCAGAAGGTAAAGATATAGTAATATAACGGATGATGTGAGTATAAAAACGGATAAAGTTACTATAAACATATTAGTACGGTATTTGGTGATGATAAATATGGACGCTCAAGCAATGGTTATAGATTATCTTGTGGGTAAAATAGGTACGTCTCAGAAATACTGGCATCATATGACACAACAATCAACACATCACAGTAGGCCATCTTTAAATTAGATAATCAGGTGAATGCCAGAGGTGGATAAAATCATGTAATAGGGTATGAATTAATTTCCCTTTAGGGTAATAAATTGATCAATTGGATAATTATTATTATATATCTCTTTAATGAAATTTGAGAGTTGACTGTGAAATGAAATGGCTTTTAATTGAATAGCTAGAAGCTCGCTACTGGTTTGATTTCTAAAACTTTCATCGGCTGCTATCAATGAAGGAACATCAGAACTAGCTATAAAAAATTCAATACTCAAATCATTATATTTTTCAGTATATGATTGGATGTTAGTGATTATGTTATTGGTGTAATCACTCATAACGTAATTAGTTCTATTAATTGACTTTAAAGCATTAGTTACAGAGTATGAGATAATGAATAAATCAGAAACAAGGGCATCTGTTTCCTTCATAAAATCATCAAATGAGTTTTGTGGTATTGTCTCATTTTTTAAATGATTACGGTATTTCTTTGAAAAAGTTACTAAATGATTTTTTAAAATTAAGCTAGCAGAACGTACCTTAATGAGATCTTGATAGATTGCTTTTTCAATAACACTATAAACAACATCATAATGTTTTTGTGATAACCATGCAGGTGCTTTTAGATATGCTAAGTAAGCAACCCATAGAGTACCTAATGTACCCGCAGCACTACACCATGCTCCTACTAAAGTTACCCATTCTAATCCCTTAGAACCGGAAAACAATATTTTTATGACGACTAAAATAGCTACAATTAATAGCGTAGCTACAATGGTAAGTAAAAGTGTATTAAATATCTTGATTTTACTTCCACTTCTCATAATTATTCTTCCTAAATTTGTAGAATCTTGTTGGCACTGTATCCGAATCTAATACATTCTTAACTGATTTATAGCACAAAATTGAAAAAATTACTAAAACTAGAAAATATAAAATTAACAAAACACAAAAAAATTGAGGATCGCTTGTACTGAATGGGGAAGTAGAAGTAATGAAGCATAAAACCCATACTATTAAAATAATATAACTTATTAAATTATTGATATCAGAAACAGAAGGGCGAAGCGGATACTTATTATCATAGAAATATACTTTATATAGATTTCCAGTAACATAAACTTCGAGTTTATCAATAATGAATTCCCAGTTACAAAGCCAATACTTACTACCAATGTTAACAAATATAAAACAAATAGAAATTAGAGAACCTACTAGGGCAGCAATAGGGGAAAAACAGAAATATTCTTTAGATGTAAATAGATAACCGAACGCAGCGGTAATGACAGTAAAAAATGCGAAAAAGTATGTTGCTCGTTTCCAGTATAATTCAATTTCGAACTTACGTATATCGTGTGCTTTCTCTAAAGCGAGATGTAGCATTTTATCTGTTCTGGAATCTTCTTTAAATGATTCAACCTTTTTCCCAAAGAATGATTCAAAGAAATCTATGTCTTCTTTCAATATTTTTACTGATATTTTCTTTCCCATTAGTAAATCCAACGTACAGATTGAGATTGCTATACTTTACCACTAAAACCCTTATAAGGTACACTATTGTTGCCCCCCTCACATTGGGTAGGTTTGTTTGTTGGGGTGAGTGGGGGGTAGCAGGCATACTAAAAAGTGTTTGATAGTACCTTTCAACGAAAAGAGAGAAAAAAATGAAAAGGATGTTGTTTGTATTGATGTTACCAATCACTGTATTTGCAGCAAAAGTACCAGATTTTCAATGTTGGGATATAAGCAACATAGGTTCAACTACAGCAGATGATAGGTATGTAACACGCTATTTGGATAAGATGCCACCACCAGGAGGGGCATATCATTATGAAACAGCACCAAATGATGATATCTATAGAGAAGTAATAATTGTAAATGAACAACATAGCGATGGATATTATTATGGAAATGAATACATGGACAAAAAGGTGTTATGTATATCGATATAAAATGCAAAAGGACATTGCAGTGAAACAATATTGTTCATTACCGATTTGTGTTAATTTATCAACTCTATGGTAATAGTAATAAGTCTGAAAAATTTAGTATTGTTATTAATGAATGAGCTAGCCGTTAGGCTGGCTTTTTTTATTTCTAAATACTCCTATACAGCATAGGAGTACACGCAATGTTAACCACCTTCCTACACTTTCCCAATGGCACACACAGGACATAGAAACGCCCACAAGCAACGATACCTACGGATATGAACCATCCCGCAAAGATAATCTAATAACCGCTCATATCATAACACAGGACGGTTACGGACTATTCATTGATAACCATTCACTAACACTCAAGTATAAATACATTACATTAAACTATTCACGATATAGCATTGGTAAGTATAACTACCCAATTAATATAATTGATTCATATAAGGGTAGTGAACATAAACATATAAAAGATTAAAAGAATTACGTGGCGAAATACTAAACCACCAGACTGTGAACGGGTACAAAATACCATACCGCCTTAGTGTGATAGTACTTTCATTTATACAATATGGTGCATAAATAGTACGTAAGTGGCGTGCCGCCACCTATATCGATAAATAGAACAAAAACAAATAAATTATTGTTTTATTGGATTTTATCAAAAGGTGCTCCCCTGGTCCCCATAAAGGGCGAGTTTTCGCTCACGCATTGATTTACATATATATGTAAAAATAATGCATGCCCGCACCGCACTTAACAAAGTACTACCCCAATTTCATTATTAGTGCAATTACAGTTGTGATTGGCGGGGCAGGGGCAAATCTTGAATACAGCATAAGATCCTTTTAGTATATCAGTAACATATGTATCCATTTTATCAATCTCTGTAGGTTTACAATTTAAATGGAAACCAACAAAAAAAGAATTGCGGATTTTATATTCACAGTCAATGATGGATTGTATTTTTAACTTATCGTGTTCTAAACCTCTCTTCAATGCTGCGATACTCTTAGTACATTTAAATTCAATAAATATAAAACCATCGTTAAGTGATTTGTTTTGACAAAGAATAATGTCTACTTTTGAAAGTCTATTCTGTGGGAATAAAAATGGGTCGAGATAAGCAGTCACTTCCCGCTTTACTTGAAATCTTTTGGCTGCAATAAATTGCTCAAATTCTATTTGAAGCCACTTTTCCCAATCATTAATTCTATTATCAACAATGTAATGTAATCTTTTTCTTATGTCTTTATTTTTAAGGAAACCATTTAATAAATTAATAACAAGCTCAAAATCCATTTTACGGTCGTGCATTATTAACTCTCAATAAATAAAAGGATTATAAATGAAAACATCAATTAGAACTTTAGCAAAACAATATGGATATGATGAATCAACTGTGCGTTCTTGGGTATTAAAAGGAATACCAATGGATACGGATTATAACACAAGAAAGTGGATTGTGGAGAATATTTTAAAACCACTCCGTAATACTAACATCAAAGAACAGATTGAACAGGAACGATTACAAAAGCTAACTACCGAAAGACAATTAGCAGAATTGGAATTACAGGAAAAGTTAGAGCATGTTTTGAATACAGAATACGTGGAGCAAGTACTAACCGCATATCTATATCAAATAAAAACTACTATTCGAAGTATCCCCAATAAGATTTATCTAGAACTATTTGCAATGACTGACGCGAAAGATTTACGCGACCGATTAAAGGAAGTAATAGACACACATCTTTATCAACTGGGTGAAATGGAATTCGAATTACCCGAGGATAAAGAAATATTAGATGAACAAGAACAAGAAGAAACTAACGACATTACTACAGAAAGTACTACCGACGATCAAACCCCCGAAGATACAGAAAACAAGTGATTGGATTAAATCCGGTGGTGTGATGAAGCTGGTGGATGGGCCTAATATGGGGTTAGATTTTGTCCCATTTCCTTTTCAGTGCCTCCCAATGGATATTGCACAGGAAAGAAGCACCAAGAAAATTGTAATTCAGGCGTGTTCGCAAGTTCTCAAGACACAGGTCATGACGGCAATAGCCATGAACAAAATGGCAAATGATCCGGCAAACTTTGCATTTGCTTCAAGCTCAGCAGATGAAATCAAAAAGTTTAGACTTGGTAAATTCTTGCCAGTAGTTGAAATTTCTCCTGTACTTTCTTCACTTGTCACTGAGAAATCAGATAAGAACGCCGCTAATAACGCCAAACAGACACAACTACAAAACGGTACTTTTATCTATTGGTTGAATCTCAACACCCCCGGAAACCTTAGAGGGATCACATGTAGCACAGTTCTACTTGATGAAGTATCAAATGTGGAAATAGGTGAAGAAGGAAACCCAATTAAACTAGCTGAAGCCCGTACTTCTACGTTCGGTGATGATTCATTAGTTGTAGTTGCAAGTACTCCCCTATTCAAAAACGATTTAATCAATAGTGAATTTAATCTCAGTGATAAACGCTATTGGTTCGTTACACATGATTGTGGTCATGAATATAAATTTGAATGGGAACACGTTAAGTTTAAATTTAAACAAATGGAAAATGGTCGAGCAATTCCAGATTCAACAACTGCCAAGTTAATGTGTCCTCATTGTAATAAAGAAATTGATGAACATACACGCCACCAGATGGTTAATAATGGTAGATGGATTGCCACTAATCCTAATGGTGAAAAGGGTGTGGTAGGTTTTCAATGTAGCCGTATGATTAGCCCCCTTAATACTATTGAAGAAATGGTAAGTAAGTACGCCGATGCCTTGTATTCATTTTGTGCAGGTATTGGTAGACTTAGCTACTACCAATTCATACGTAATAAACCTTCACACATCACATGTGTTGAATTGAATCCTGAATACGTACTTATTGGTAAACGTGTACTACCACAAGCCGAATGGATCACAGGTGATGCACTACAATACACACCAGACCGTTTCTACCGTGTTGCTTATGGTAATCCCCCATTCGGCAAGATAAACACGTCAGGGGCGTATACAGGCCGTTATACGGGTAGTGAATTTGAGTACAAGATAATTGATAGGGCAAGGGAGTATTCCAGCTATGGGGTATGGATTGTTCCACAGGGTAGTGCGGGGTTTAAGTACTCAGGCCATACATACTATGACCGCTCGATACAGTCTGCTAAGTACACAAAATTTGAAAAGGATACGGGGCTAATCTTACATCCTGGTGTGGGTATCGATACATCAATCTACCGTGACCAATGGAACGGTACTAAGGTAACTTGCGAATCCGTGTTAGTTGATTATCAATAAGTTAAATGGATGGCATAAAAAATAACACAATATATTTATTGATTTTTCGGGCAGCCGAGGGAGACAAAGCCGATTTTCGGCTGGTGGGTTACATTGCTCATAGCGTAAAAATTGTTCAGTTATTGGAATATTCAGGGCACGGATTCTACAGAGTTCTGAATAAAAATTGTATCGCAATCTCATACCATCAGTCGCCACGCCCGGCGTGGAATTAAAGATTATTTGTAAATTGTGTTAATTTTCGGTGATGGATTGATCCTGGACACGACTTTGTTCAAAAAATGACCATACTATTAAGTTGCACCATAGTTGGAAAGAGGAGGAACAAAGTATGGTTGTTGACAGACTGAGAACCGATCTTCTCAACAAATTGATAAACGCCCGTGTCGAACTTGCCGCTTATCTGCTGTTGAGAAAAGCGAAAGGCTACATGTCAGTCAGCGAGAGCGATCGTCTGCGTGATAATTTTTTTGCACTGAATCGCGAATTGCACGAGCAATCACAGCCTCACGGTATGCATCTTGATCAGGAAGAGTGGAATGCCCTTCATCGTGCTGAAGGGGCGTTAGCCGCCGCCGCTGTTTGTCTTATGAGTGGACATCACGATTGTCCAACTTTTATCGCCGTTAACGCAGAGAAACTGGAAAACTGCCTGACAACGCTGACGCTAAGTATCCAGTGTTTGGAATCTTATTCAACGCTGGAACACGTCTGAATCAGGGGGAGGGCGCTCCCCCTTTTCGTTAAGATTATGTAAATGTGGCGGGATAATTCCCCTTGCTGGCTACGCTTTATGCAGAGCCATTAAGGAGGTGTTATGCGTCGACTCTTTCTCTGTGCTGTCCCACTCGCGCTATTTTCCTCTTATGCCGCCGCGGTAGAGGTGGAAGTGCTGCAAACGAAACTCGATCATCCGTGGTCGCTGGCGTTTTTACCCGACAATCGCGGCATGCTCATTACGCTCAAAGGCGGCCAGCTTCGACTTTGGCAGTCAGGGAAGGGGCTTTCCGACCCGCTGACCGGCGTACCCAAAGTCTGGGCGAATGGTCAGGGGGGATTGCTTGATGTGGCATTAGCTCCGGATTTTAAACAATCCCGCCGGGTGTGGCTTAGCTTTGCTGAAGCTGACAGTGAAGGTAACGCCGGGACAGCGGTTGGTTACGGACGACTGAGCGACGATCTCAAACATCTGCAAGGGTTCCAGACCATTTTTCGCCAACAGCCGAAGCTCTCCAGCGGAAACCATTTTGGCGGACGTATGGTTTTTGATGGCAACGGTTATCTGTTTATTGGCCTTGGTGAAAACAATCAACGTTCTACCGCACAGGATCTGGATAAGCTGCAGGGCAAGGTCGTACGACTGACCGATGAGGGAAAAATTCCGCCGGATAATCCGTTTGTGAAGAGGGCAGGAGCGCGGGCAGAGATTTGGTCATATGGTATCCGCAACCCGCAGGGGATGGCGATGAATCCCTGGAGCGATACGCTGTGGCTTAATGAGCATGGTCCACGCGGGGGCGATGAAATCAATATCCCCGAGAAAGGGAAAAACTACGGCTGGCCGCTTGCGACCTGGGGCGTTAACTACAGTGGTCTTAAAATTCCCGAAGCAAAAGGCCCAATTGTTGCTGGAACAGAGCAACCCATCTTTTACTGGGAAAAGTCACCGGCGGTCAGCGGAATGGCTTTTTATAATAGCGATACCTTCCCACAGTGGCGGCAGAAGTTATTTATTGGCGCGTTGAAAGATAAAGAAGTGATCGTGCTGAGCGTCAAAGGGAATGCCGTCACCGAAGAGGGTCGTCTGTTGCAGGAAAGGGGACAGCGGATCCGTGATGTGCGCGTCGGACCAGACGGGTACTTATACGTACTAACCGACGAGTCCGACGGGGAATTACTGAAAGTGAGTCCCTGATTTAGTTAGCTGACCGGGATCATCACGACTTTTTGAAACGCCGGACGTTCGGTCAGTTGCTGATACCAGTGCTCCAGATGTGGGCGCGGGGTCCAGCTCAGGCCAACGTTGAACAGGTTATAGATAAACGGCGCAACGGCGATATCGGCAGTGCCAAATTCAGCCCCGGAGAACCATGGCTGGTCCGCCAGCGCGTTATCCAGAATGGCAAACAGGTTATCGCACACCTGACTACCCGCCTCGATTGCCGCCATGTCGCGTTTCTCGGCAGGGGTTCTGACCAAGCCAAACAAGATAACCCGATGCGCAGGACTTAGCGTCTGGTTTGCCCAGTCCATCCATTTTTCACCGACGGCGCGCGCGGCCGGGGCGTCAATCCACAAACGCTTTTGTCCGTACTGAGCTGCCAGATAGCGGACAATGGTATTGGATTCCCACAGAACAACGTCCGTTTCATCATCACGTAGCAGCGGGACCAGTCCGTTCGGGTTGAGTGCCAGATAGTCGGCATCGCGGTTACCGCCATGCTGTCCGCCCGCCAGAATTTGGTTATACGGCAGTTCCAGTTCCTCGAGCGTCCACAATACTTTTTTTACGTTGGTCGAGTTATTGCGACCCCACAGTGTAATCATAGTAACCCCGCAAATTAATTGAGCAGCTTTATGGCTGCAGATGCCATCTGACTAGCCCACATGGTGGGGTAAACCTAATATTTACGCAACAAAGTCTAAAAAAATCGTGCCAGGAGCAGCGCAGCGCGGTGTTATTGCATAAACTTTAAAAACTTTACCAACTTACGGTTTCTTTAAGCTCGTTAGTGCGTTATTACTCACCGCACTTATTTTACACGTCATCCATCAGACCTTTTCTGCATGGGTTGGCCAGGGTCGCCTGGCTGGTTTTGTGTAAACACGGTGTGGTATGACGTGGTTTTTTGGAATGGATACTCGGGTGGCATTTATGACGCAATACTTCTCTTCACTTCGCAGCTTTGCTGCAGGTTCTGCACTCTTAATCCTTTTGGCGCCGAGCGTACAGGCGGCGGAGCAACCAACGGCCCCACCGAGCGTCGACGCGCGCGCGTGGATCCTAATGGATTACGCCAGCGGTAAGGTACTGGCGGAAGGTAATGCTGATGAGAAACTGGATCCTGCCAGTCTGACTAAGATCATGACCAGCTATGTGGTCGGTCAGGCGCTGAAGGCCGGGAAAATTAACCTCAACGATATGGTCACCGTGGGCAAAGACGCCTGGGCGACCGGTAATCCGGCCCTGCGCGGTTCGTCGGTTATGTTCCTCAAACCTGGCGATCAGGTTGCAGTGTCCGATCTGAACAAAGGCGTTATCATCCAGTCTGGTAACGATGCCTGTATCGCACTGGCTGATTACGTTGCCGGCAGCCAGGAATCCTTCATTGGTCTGATGAACGGCTACGCGAAAAAACTGGGGCTGACCAATACCACTTTCCAGACCGTGCATGGCCTGGATGCGGCAGGACAGTTCAGTACCGCACGTGATATGGCCCTGCTCGGGAAGGCGCTAATCCACGATGTACCGGAAGAGTACGCTATCCACAAAGAGAAAGAATTTACCTTTAATAAAATCCGCCAGCCGAACCGCAACCGTTTGTTGTGGAGCACCAACCTGAACGTGGACGGTATGAAAACCGGTACCACGGCCGGGGCGGGATACAACCTGGTCGCTTCTGCGACCCAGGGGGATATGCGCCTGATCTCTGTGGTGTTGGGGGCGAAAACCGACCGCATTCGTTTTAATGAGTCAGAAAAGTTGCTGACCTGGGGCTTCCGCTTCTTTGAAACCGTTACGCCGATTAAACCGGATGCCACTTTCGTGACGCAGCGCGTCTGGTTTGGCGATAAGAGTGAGGTTAATTTGGGCGCCGGAGAAGCGGGCTCGGTGACTATCCCGCGTGGTCAGCTCAAAAACCTGAAGGCCAGCTTTACCCTGACCGAACCACAGTTAACCGCGCCGCTGAAGAAAGGTCAGGTTGTGGGAACTATCGACTTCCAGTTGAACGGGAAATCCATCGAGCAGCGTCCACTGATGGTGATGGAGGCCGTGGAAGAGGGGGGATTCTTTAGTCGCATGTGGGACTTTGTGATGATGAAATTCCACCAGTGGTTTGGCGGCTGGTTCTCTTAATCTTAGCGTTTGCCGGATGACGCTATCGCCATCCGGCAGTATCGCTTAATACATCAGTTTGATACGTTGCGCTTTCGCGTACTCAACAAACGCCTCGTCAGGACGGCTATCGCTGACGATGGTATTAAAGCGTTTTACTTCACCCATCCGCGCAGGACGCACCTTACCAAATTTGCTGTGATCGACCACCAGCACGTGATGCTGCGCCATCGACATCGCCCAGTGTTTCACCGGTAGCTCTTCCAGGTTAAAACAGGTCGCGCCTTTCTCAATATGAACGCCAGCTGCGGAATAAAAAGCGATATCCGGGCACAGGTTGTTCAGCGTTTCCTGGAAATCAAGCGGTTTGAAAATTGCGTTGCTGGCATGGAATTCGCCACCACACAGAATGACGCGGCACTGCGGTTTTTCCTGCAGCACCAGAAACGTATTCAGCGAGTAGCAGATTGCGGTGAAAGGCAATTCATTGTCGATAGCCTCAATGATCCACGGCGTGGTGGTACCACAGTCGAAAAAGATAGTCTGATGTGCCTGCACGAGGCTTGCCGCCATCTGGGCGGCACGGCGCTTTTCATCAACCAGTCGGGATTTTTGATCGCTGATTAAATAGTGATTGGCGCTGCGGGGTTCCAGAACAATATAGCCCCCGAGCAAGACGACGGGAGCATCGTGATTATTCAGGTCGCGACGAATGGTCATCTCAGATACGCCCAGCAGCGTCGCGGCTTCTTTGAGGTGTAATTTATCGCTGCGTTTCAGCGCCTGCAGTAATTGACCAATACGCTCGTCGCGTCGAGTTTCCATAGTTCCCCTGGAGAGTAGAATAAGTGCTCAGTATCGCGCTTAATACTACTCTTTTTACCGTGGGTTAGTCACGCACCCAGCCTTTACGGATGGGCAGAGCGAAGCAGGCGCGATAGCAATTTTGCAAGCCGAGGTACAGGGGCGTGCCAAACCGCTGCCAGATCATCTGGGCGCTCAGGCAGCCAATCAGCCCGACGAGTAATCCTCCCAGCATATCCAGCGGCCAGTGTACGCCAAGGTAGACCCGCGACCAGGCAATCGCCACAGCAACGACCATCAGCAGAGCGCCCGTCCACAGGCGATGCCAGAACAGGAAAGCCAGTGCAAAGGTAAAGATAACCGTACCGTGATCGCTCGGGAAAGAGTCATCCGCCGCATGATGCAGGAAGTTGTAACCGATGTGGTTAACAAACGGACGATCGTGAGGGAACAGATGCCCCATCAGCCATGAAATCGTCAGACCGACGATCAGCGCAATCGCCATTTTTATAACTAACTGGCGCTGGAGAGTAACCTGGGCCCGCGGCCCCCAAAGCCAAAGCACAACGGCTAACAGCGGTACGATGTTAATCAGGTCTTTGGCAATAAAAATGGCAAGCGATATCATCCATTGCGCAGAGTCCGGCGTGGCATTGATGAGATAAAAAAGTGAGTTGTTCAGATTTTCCAGCATAACGTCCAGACTCAGTGTAATCGTTAAAAAGGCCCAAGAGGGGAGAGCATAAAATTGCTTTCACGGGATAAAAAGCGGTCTTGTCTTATTTGTCTGTTAAATGACTATTTTTCAGACAATTAATGAGACTTATTGAACATGATAGCGGTCTCAACTTAAATTAACCTTAACGCAAAATGTTCCTGAGCAAATGAGTGTAAAAATGTGCGCAATTTGCTTTCAAATCACATAATTCACTATCACCAGTACGGCACATTTATTACACTTTGCGCGATTTTTCTATAGTTAAGAGACTGCATGCAGAACCGTTTATCTTCAGGCGCCCGTTTGGGGCGTCAGGCATTACTTTTCCCTCTCTGTCTGGTGCTTTACGAATTCTCTACTTATATCGGCAACGATATGATCCAGCCCGGAATGTTGGCGGTGGTGGAGCAATATAATGCCGGATTAGATTGGGTGCCCACATCCATGACCGCCTATCTGGCTGGCGGCATGTTTTTGCAGTGGTTATTAGGACCGCTGTCGGATCGAATTGGACGTCGCCCGGTGATGTTAACCGGCGTGCTCTGGTTCATTGTGACCTGCCTTGCAACCCTGCTTGCGCAGAATATTGAGCAATTTACCTTCCTGCGTTTTTTACAAGGGATAAGCCTGTGCTTTATTGGCGCGGTGGGTTACGCCGCAATTCAGGAATCCTTTGAAGAAGCGGTGTGCATAAAAATTACCGCGCTGATGGCAAACGTAGCGTTGATTGCGCCCCTGCTGGGGCCGTTGGTCGGCGCAGCCTGGGTACATGTTCTGCCGTGGGAAGGGATGTTTATCCTGTTTGCCGCCCTGGCCGCCATCTCTTTTTTTGGTCTGCAACGCGCGATGCCGGAAACGGCAACCCGGCTTGGTGAAAAGCTGTCGATTAAAGAGCTGGGCAAAGATTATAAGCTGGTGCTGAGGAACGTGCGCTTCGTTGCAGGCGCGCTGGCATTGGGTTTTGTCAGCCTGCCGTTACTGGCGTGGATTGCGCAGTCCCCGATTATTATCATCAGCGGTGAACATCTCAGCAGTTACGAATATGGCCTGTTGCAGGTACCGATTTTTGGCGCGTTGATTGCCGGTAACCTGGTACTGGCGCGCCTGACCTCGCGAAAAACCGTACGTTCGCTGATTATCATGGGCGGCTGGCCAATCGCCTTCGGGCTGGTGATTGCCGCTGCGGCCACGGTGGTGTCATCCCATGCGTATCTATGGATGACGGCGGGTTTAAGCATCTATGCGTTTGGTATTGGCGTGGCGAATGCGGGACTGGTACGTCTGACGCTGTTTGCCAGTGAAATGAGTAAGGGCACGGTTTCTGCCGCCATGGGTATGTTGCAGATGCTGATTTTTACCGTCGGTATTGAGCTGAGTAAACACGCTTATCTGCTCGGAGGAAACGGCTTGTTCAGCCTGTTCAATCTGGCAAGCGGCGTACTGTGGGTGATTCTGATGGTTATCTTCCTGAAAGATAAACGGGTAGGGGATTCACGGGAAGGTTAAAGCCCGGTTGCCCGGGCCAGGCAAAAACTTAGTGGTGATCGTCAATCTGGTGTTCGATGATCATTCCTTCACCGACGCTTGCAACATGTCGCGCATAAGGATGTGCGCGATAGACAGGGGCCGGGGCAGGCGCCGGAGCAACATACACCGTTTGTGGCGCGGTGGTGACGCTGACCGCCTGCGGAACGCTGACGGAAGAGGGCACTACCACCACCTTATAACCGCTTGGTACATCAACGGTAACGCTTTGCGCAAATGTTGTCCCCGCAAAACCCAGCAACAATGTCGCTATCAGTACACTTTTCTTCATAATCCGCTCGTCTGAATATTCACTGGAGGTAATAATCCAGCGGGTTAATTTGAGGCGGATTATGAATAGATCATGCCATCATTTTGTTGCCGTCTGTGCTGAGGCGTTATTGCGTAAACGGTGCTTCATTCTTTAACACGCGGTCGATAATATCCAGCACGCCCTCTTCGTTGTTCGACCCTGCGCGATATTTTGCCGCCTGGATAACCGGCTCATGGGCGTTCGCCATTGCAAAACTAAATCCTGCCTGACGCAGCATCTCAATATCATTTCCGCCATCGCCAAATACAACAACCTCATCGTCGGTAATATTCCAGCGTTGTTGCAGCAGACGCAGACCGTTTGCCTTATGCACACCGGGAATAATTAAATCGATGCTGCCGTAGCCGGTATGTACCGGCACCATAATGTCGCCAATCGCCTCATGGAGGTCAGCCTGCACATGGGGGATACGATCGTCTGAAATATTTAGCCCGAACTTGAAGAAAATGTCGTTGAGGTTGTCAAAATTATCCACAAATTCAAGACGATGATAATACATGGCGGAGACCGTCTTATGCTCATCGCTGTACCGCTTCAGGGTATAGGCGCTGTTTTTACCGCAGGCGATAATGTCGATGTCCGTACGGGTCAGCAGATGTTCCACAATGGCATGGAAATCGTCTTTTGCCAGCTCACCGTTAAAGACATCTTCCCCTTCGCTGACCACCCATCCGCCGTTTTCGGCGACAAATGAGATTTCACTGGCCAGTTCAGGGAAAAAGGAGATGAGCTGGTAATACTGGTTGCCGCTGGCGACCACAAAGCGGATCCCTTGTTCTTTCATCTGGCGGTATTGCGCCATAAAGCGCTCACGATTATAGGTTTTTTGGTCGCTTAAAAATGTGCCGTCCATGTCGACTGCAATCAGTTTGATACGCATTAGCTGTTCTCCATCACAGTGGTGTTTTTGAGATCCGGTTTTGCCACCGCTTTCGCGACGATGGCGGCGACAAGCACCAGCGCCAGCACCACCAGCATAGCGCTACGCAGGCCGTAGTGTTCACCCAGGTAGCCCAGCAGCGGTGGTCCAACCAGGAACGCCAGATAGCCGGTAGTGGCGACAACGCTGACGCGGGTTGGCGCATCGGGGCCTGTGTCGCTGGCAGCCGAAATGGTCAGTGGGAAGCCCAGTGATGCGCCGAGTCCCCACAGAATAACGGAAACACCCGCCACCCAAGTGCTGTCGACAAAAATAATCAGGCTAATCCCAAGAGCACCCATAAGCGCACTGGCGCGCACTACCGCGACGCGGCTGTAGCGGTCGATGAACCAGCCGCCAGTAAATCGTCCAACGGTCATGCCCAGCGTAAATCCGGCATAAATCAGCGAGCCTGATGTCGGGCTAAATCCATGTCCGTCCACCATCAGTAGCGGAAGCCAGTCGTTGGCGGAACCTTCAGCAAATGCCATTGCGAGCACCACGACGCCAATCAGCAATAGCTGAATATCACGATAAAAAGGCAGTCCTTTTTCGCCGGAGTGAGACCCGTCAGCGGCATTTTTACCCGTGCCGTCAGGAATGGCTTTGATGGCGATGAAGATAGGGGTGATAGCCACCATCGCCGCCAGCAAGATATGCGCGGTCGCCGGTACGCTGAAGGCGGTAAGCATCATCCCGACTCCGGCACCCGCCAGCGTTCCCAGGCTGTAAAAACCGTGCATCATCGGCAGTACGGTTTTATTCATTTCGCGCTCAACAGCCGCACCTTCGACGTTGATGGCAACTTCTGCTGCGCCAAAGCTGGCGCCGAACACGCCCAGACCAAATGCGAAAAGCCATGCGGAATGCAGCCAGAGCGCTACGCTGAGGATTGCCATTCCGAGGACTGCGCAAGACATGGTGGTGCGGATCACTTTACGCGTGCCAAATCGTTTCACCAGCCAGGCCGAACAAAGAATGCCACTCATCGAACCAATTGAGAGTCCAAACAGCACCGCGCCCATTTCGGCGGTTGAGATGGAGAGGATATCTCTGATGGCAGGGGTACGCGTTGCCCAGGAGGCCATTAATAATCCTGGTAAAAAGAAGAACGTGAACAGTGCCCAGGTGCGACGTCTTAAGGCTTTGCGTGATGAGATGCCAGTCATGAATTCGAGCCGAAGAAAAGAGGAAAGAAGACAACCTTAGCAAGGTTGTGTACATTTGTACACAAATGCAAGAAGAGGTAATGCAGTGCGACGTGCGAACGATCCGCAGCGGCGGGAAAAAATAGTTCAGGCGACTCTGGATGCGGTAATAGCCCATGGTATTCATGCGGTTACACATCGGAAGATTGCGACAATTGCTCAGGTGCCCTTGGGTTCTATGACCTATTACTTTTCGGGAATTGATGAGCTTTTAATGGAGGCGTTTGACCGTTTTACTGACAGGATGATGCTGCAGTATCAGGCTTTTTTTGCCGACGTTGCGGATGCGTCGCAGGCTTGCCATGCGATTACCGATATGATTTACAGCTCCCAGGTCACGACACCCGATAACATGGAACTCATGTATCAGCTGTATGCCTTCGCCAGCCGTAAACCGGCACTAAAAACGGTGATGCAAAACTGGATGTTACGCAGCCAACAAACGCTGGAGCAGTGGTTTGCTCCGGTTACGGCGCGGGCGCTGGATGCGTTTATTGAAGGGATGACGCTGCATTTTGTCACGGACAAAAAGCCGCTGCGGCGAGAAGATATCTTGCTGATGGTGGAGCGTATTGCGGGGTTGCCCGCGACGGTCAGTTGTGCGTAGCGCCGCCTGTAATATTCACCACCGTTGCGGTGATTGCTCCGGCATGGTCTGAAGCCAGAAAGGTCATTACCTCAGCGATTTGTGCAAGCGTAGGCAGACGCCCAAGCATGGTACTTTGTGCCGCACCAGCTAACCATTGTGCGACGGTAATACCCATGGACTGCGCTTTAGCGGTAAAAATCTCCCCGGTATAGGAACCGGCCTGAACGGCATCCACAATCGCATGCGAGCGCACGCCGACGACCCGAATATTCGCCGGCCCCAGTTCGCTGGCGAGCGCTTTAATAAAGGCCTCTGTTCCCGCACAGCCAACGATGTGTCCCAGATGTCCAGGTATCGCCATCGGGGCCGCAGGCGCAACAACGGTGAGAATGACGCCCGCACGATTGCCGCCCATGTGTGGCGTTACGGCTTTTGCGATATTGAACTGCGCCGAGAGGAAAGGGGTGATACCGCTCATAAACTCAGAAAGGGATAACGCCTCGATGCGTTTGCCCTGTTCATGCATAAAGCCGGTTGCGTTAACCACCACATCTATTCCACCGGTTTGCTGCGCAAGGTGAGTAACTTGTTTTGAGGTACCGTATTCGTCGAGGACATCGGTGACAAAGGTTTCGACGGCACCGCCCGCGGTTCGAATACTACTGGCCGCCCAATCCAGCTTTTCCTGACTGCGCGCGCCCAGATACACATGGGCGCCTTCACGCGCCATGGCATGCGCAACTGCACTGCCTATAGCGCCGCTGCCACCGAAAATTACCGCGACTTTGCCTGCGAGTAACATAGCAACCACCTATTACCATTTAGCTCTGACTAAAAGTATGTGTCATAACCAGCATGCTGCAAATGTGAGAGAGAGTTTCGGGGGAGGGAGTCAGCGATCGCAAAATTCAGGCAACAAAAAACCCATCAACCTTGAACCAAAACGGCGGGGTTGATGGGCTCCACAAATTGGGGACATCAAAGAAAAGCAGTGGCAATAGTTATGACTGACGTCTTGAAGAAAAGTTCTGCTTACCTGCAAAAAATTTTCGTTTAAGAGTAAATTTCAGCGCTAACCAAGCCCAGGCCAGACAATGACGATGAGTGTCCCCGCTAATGTCAGCAGTACGTTGGCAATTGCGTAGGTCCCGGCATAGCCTAATGCGGGGATGTTGCTGCGTGCCGTATCGCTGATGATTTCCATTGCCGGAGCGCAGGTACGTGCGCCCATCATGGCGCCAAAAAGCAGGGCGCGGTTCATGCGCAATACGTAAGCACCGAATAAGAAACAGATGACAACCGGCACCAGGCTGACAACCAGGCCGGCAATCAGCATTTGCCCACCCACGGCGCCAAGGCCATTGCCAATGCCGCTGCCCGCGCTTAAACCGACGCCTGCCATAAATACCATCAGGCCAAACTCTTTGACCATGTTCAGCGCCCCCTGTGGGATATAGCCAAACGTTGGATGGTTGGCACGCAGGAAGCCCAGCATGATCCCAGCGAACAGCAGTCCAGCCGCATTCCCGATGCCGAAGCTGAAATTACTGAACTGGAAGGTGATCATCCCGATCATCAGACCGATGATAAAGAAGGCGCAGAAGGCCAGCAGATCGGTCACTTGACTGTGAATGGAAATGAAGCCGATACGATCGGCAATAGTTTTGACTCGGCGAGCATCCCCACTGACCTGCAGCACGTCGCCTTTATTAAGCACGACGTTGTCATCGATAGGCATTTCAATCTGGCTACGGATCACGCGGTTGAGAAAACAGCCGTGATCGGTCAGTTTCAACTGGGCCAGGCGGCGGCCAACGGCATTGTGGTTTTTCACCACAATCTCTTCAGTGACGATGCGCATATCGAGCAGATCGCGATCGAACACCTCTTTACCATTACGGAAGCTGGGATCGAGGCGGGCATGCGCATCTGGATAACCCACCAGGGCTATCTCATCGCCCATTTGCAGTACCGCGTCGCCATCCGGGTTGGCCAGGATGCCGTTGCGACGGATGCGTTCAATGTAACAACCGGTCTGGCGATAGATACCCAGCTCGCGCAGATTTTTGCCATCGGCCCATGCCACCAGTTCCGGGCCAACTCGATAGGCACGAATTACCGGCAGATAAACCTTACGGTTGGCATCAGTATCCAGACCCCGTTCACGTGCGATTTGTTGGGCGCTGGTTTGCAGATCCTGATGCTGAAGTTTCGGCAGGTAGCGCGCGCCAACAATCAGACTGACCAAACCAATCAAATAGGTGAGCGCATAACCGAGGCTCAGGTTATCGAGGGCGGTTGAAAGCGATGTCCCCGACATTCCGGAATGGCGCAAGGTGTCACCCGCGCCGACCAGCACCGGCGTTGAGGTCATCGAGCCGGCCAGCATACCTGCCGTCAGGCCGATGTCCCAGCCAAATAGCTTACCCAGCCCCAGGGCGATCAGCATGGCGCTGCCGACCATCACCAGAGCAAGCATTAGATAATTTTTCCCATCGCGAAAAAAAATCGAAAAAAAGTTGGGACCGGCTTCGACGCCGACACAAAAAATAAACAGCATAAAGCCGAGATTTAATGCATCGGTGTTAATACTAAAGTGCTGTTGACCTAATAATAGGGACACCACTAAAACGCCAATGGAATTACCGAGTTGGACTGAACCCAGACGTAATTTACCCAGACACAGGCCCAGTGCCAGGACCACAAATAATAACAGGATGTAATTCCCATTTAACAAATCTGCGACGTTTATATTCACGGAGACTAACTTCTTGTTTACTAGTAAGCTATTGAAAGAAATGGCAATTTACGCTAATGTTTTTGCCAGAAATTAAGGGGCGACAGCTTCGTACACAGCCCCGAATAATGCAGCATAACAATATATGCGGTTAGTTTAATCTCATTACGTATCAACGGCTATAAGAATCGTGTGAGTGTGTTTTTGGCATGGAATGCCTGGTTACTTTATCTGACTGGACGCCTGCGGGCGAAAAGAGTGTTCGATAGAGAATGTGTCAGGAGGAACAATTGAAACATAAGCAAAGTTGGGCGGGTGCGGTCTGCTGCTTTGTGCTCTTTATTGTGGTGTGTCTTTCATTAACGCTGAACGTGAAAGGGGCATTCAGAGCGGCAGGGCATCCTGAGGTCGGATTGTTGTTTTTTATCCTGCCTGGCGCTGCAGCAAGCTTTTTCTCCCATCGTCGGGAGGTGCTCAAACCCCTTCTTGGTGCCATGTTGGCGGCGCCGTGCTGTCTGTTACTGATGCGGTTCGTTTTTATGCCGACGCGTTCATTGTGGCAAGAGCTGGCGTGGTTGTTTAGTGCGGTGTTTTGGTGCGCGCTTGGCGCATTGTGTTTTTTGTTTATCAGCAACTTGTTCAATCAGCATCATCGACGGAAAAAGAACTGAAGACGCCCTCCAGCGGAGGGCGTAGAAACGGCGATCAGGCGAACAGATTCATGTTCTCTTTTGCCCACGCTTCAAAATCCGTGCAGCCGCCGATGTGTTTTTGATCAACAAAAATCTGCGGAACGGTTTCAACTGGCTTACCTACCGTCTTTTCCAGATCGGCTTTCGTAATACCTTCGGCATGGATATCAATGTAGCGGAAGTTAAAATCGTCATGCTCATTGCTTAATTTTTCTGCTAATTCTTTTGCGCGCACGCAATACGGGCACCCTGGACGACCAAAAATAACGGCAAACATCTCTCTCTCCTCGAACTTATCAGGCCGGATGGCAATACTTGTTATGATGCCGCGATTTGTGACAGATGAAAAGCAGGTTCAGCCTGTTGCTTTGATATCCTCAAGCTATAACTGTTAAACACGTCAAGCCGGAACGTTTTATAATGAAAGCCATTTCGCCGGGAGGCCGCTTATGCGCGCAATTGGTGCATTACCCAAAAGCGTATTGATGCTGGAAATAATCGGGATGGTTTTGTTATCGCTGGCGCTGCTATCGCTTAACGATTACCTCACTTTACCCGCACCGCTTGGCAGTCCGTTAGCCTGCGTGGTGATGATATTTCTGGGTGTGCTGCTGATGCTTCCCGCCGCGGTGGTATTAACGTGGCGTATTGCTCAACTGGTTGCGCCGCAGCTGATGTCACGAACCCCCGGTGATTCTTCACGTTCAGACAGAGAAAAAAGAGATGACGCCAACCATTGATTTACTTCGTAGCCACCGTTCCATTCGCCATTTCACCGATGATGCCATTTCGGATGCGCAGAGGGAGGCGATTATTGCCGCCGCTCAGGGGACCTCAAGCTCCAGTTTTTTACAATGCACAACCATCGTTCGCATAACAGATAACGCCCTGCGTGAATCACTGGCTACTTTATCCGGCGGACAAAAACATGTGGCGCAGGCCGCCGAGTTCTGGGTGTTTTGCGCTGACTTTAATCGCCATTTGCAGATTTGCCCTGACGCGCAACTCGGGCTGGCGGAACAACTGCTACTGGGCGTTGTTGATACCGCGATGATGGCGCAAAATGCGCTGACGGCGGCAGAGTCTTTGGGGCTTGGCGGCGTGTTTATTGGCGGTCTGCGAAATAATATTGAGCCGGTCACTGAACTGCTGAAGCTTCCGCAACATGTTCTGCCGTTGTTTGGGCTATGCCTCGGCTGGCCTGCTGATAACCCGGATATCAAGCCGCGACTGCCAGCGTCGCTTGTGGTGCACGAAAATCAGTATCAGCCACTCAACAAAGACGTTTTGTCGCAATATGATGAGCAGCTCGCGCAGTACTATCTGACCCGCGGGAGCAATACGCGTCGTGACACCTGGAGCGACCATATTCGCCGCACCATCATTAAAGAAAGTCGTCCCTTTATCCTGGAATATTTGCATAAACAGGGATGGGCTACGCGCTAAAGATTTTAACGCAGTGTATGATACGCCAGCTTTTACCAGGTCATTCAGAGAGGTGCAGGGTGAAAATTGCCATTTTGTCCCGGGACGGAACGCTCTATTCTTGTAAGCGCCTGCGTGAAGCGGCGATGCAGCGTGGTCACCTGGTTGAAATTATCGATCCCCTTTCTTGCTATATGAACATCAGCCCGGCGGCGTCCTCTATTCATTACAAGGGCCGCCAGCTTCCTCATTTCGATGCAGTGATCCCAAGGATTGGTTCAGCGATTACCTTTTACGGTACCGCGGCGTTGCGCCAGTTTGAGATGCTGGGTAGCTATCCGCTGAATGAGTCGGTAGCGATTACGCGTGCGCGCGATAAGCTGCGTTCGCTGCAGCTGTTGGCGCGTCAGGGAATCGATTTACCCATCACCGGGATTGCTCACTCTCCGGACGATACCAGCGACATGATTGACATGGTTGGCGGCGCGCCGCTGGTGGTGAAACTGGTTGAAGGTACGCAGGGGATCGGCGTGGTTCTGGCGGAAACGCGCCAGGCCGCAGAAAGCGTGGTGGATGCCTTTCGTGGGTTGAATGCCCATATTCTGGTTCAGGAATATATCAAAGAAGCGAAAGGGCGAGATATTCGCTGTTTCGTGGTGGGTGACGAGGTGGTGGCCGCCATTGAGCGCCGGGCGAAAGAAGGTGATTTTCGTTCTAATCTCCATCGCGGTGGGGTTGCCACTATTGCGAATATCACGCCGCGCGAAAGGGAAATTGCGCTCAAAGCCGCTCAGACAATGGGTCTGGACGTTGCTGGCGTTGATATTCTGCGTGCTGAACGTGGGCCGCTGGTCATGGAGGTCAACGCTTCTCCTGGCCTGGAAGGGGTGGAGAAAACTACCGGAATAGACATTGCCGGCAAGATGATCCAGTGGATTGAGCGTCACGCTACACCTGAATTTTGCCTTAAAATCGGCGGCTAAGCACAATATCGATTGCGATCGTAGTATGACACGCTCTTTTTGCGTAAGCTGTGCCGGTATTTTTTTCATCAATAGAGGTCGCACATTATTATGACATCACTGGTCGTTCCCACTCTGGATACGTTGCGTCAATGGCTCGACGACCTGGGCATGAGTTTTTTTGAATGCGATACCTGTCAGGCGCTGCATTTGCCGCACATGCAGAATTTTGACGGCATCTTTGATGCAAAAGTTGATTTGGTCGATAACGTCATTCTGTTTTCCGCGATGGCAGAAGTCAGACCTTCTGCACTACTGCCGCTGGCCGCCGATCTGTCTGCGATTAACGCCAGTTCACTGACGGTGAAAGCCTTTCTGGATATGCAGGATGATAATCTGCCAAAGCTGGTGGTCTGCCAGTCTTTATCCGTTATCCCGGGCGTGACGTTTGAGCAGTTCGAATATTTTGTTCGCCAGAGTGAAGAGCAAATATCGATGGTGATCCTCGAGGCCGGTGCGCATCAGCTGTTATTTAACGCTGAAGAAGATGCGCAAAACAGCAACGCCGAAGTTCATTTCCTCCATTAATTCTTCCTGAATCTGGACATATATTGCGCAGCCGCTGCCAAAGCGGTTGCGTATTGCCTGTTTTTATTCTGCATTTAACCGTTCATTAAAGAATTATTCACCTCCATTCAGCGCCTTCCGCTGTATGTCATAGACAATTCATGCATAAAAAATTGATAAAAGACGTTTTTTAATCTGGGCTATATCCACAAATCCTGGCTAAAGTTATTCTTGCGAAGCTGATCAACGTCATCATTCAAACAGCCCCTTGTGGCCTGATCTGTGGCCACAATGCATATGAATGCATGGGGGGATACCAGCGCGCAATAGCGGCGTGAGGAGAGGCCTCTCTTTTCATGGGTGCCGCTTGAAAGAATATGCACGTTTCTTGCATATCATTAGAGTGTGACATTTTTGTTCGTTTGTTAACGAACTTTCAGAAGGAAAGAGATTATGACCGCCTTAAATAAACGATGGTTACCAGGCCTGGTTGCGGGTGCTCTGATGGCCATCTCTGCTGGCACGCTCGCTGCTGAACAAAAAACGCTGCATATTTATAACTGGTCTGATTATATTGCCCCGGATACGGTGGCTAATTTTGAAAAAGAGACCGGAATTAAAGTTATCTATGACGTATTTGATTCCAATGAAGTGCTGGAAGGTAAGCTCATGGCTGGCAGTACCGGCTTTGACCTTGTCGTTCCATCCGCCAGTTTCCTTGAGCGTCAACTGACCGCGGGCGTCTTCCAGCCGCTGGATAAGAGCAAATTGCCTGGCTGGAAAAACCTCGATCCTGAATTGCTGAAGCTGGTGGGTAAACACGATCCGGACAACAAGTTTGCGATGCCGTATATGTGGGCAACAACCGGTATTGGCTATAACGTGGATAAAGTGAAAGCGGTACTGGGGCCGGATGCGCCGGTTAATAGCTGGGATCTGATCCTCAAGCCAGAAAATCTGGAAAAACTCAAAAGCTGCGGCGTCTCTTTCCTCGACGCGCCCGAAGAAGTGTTTGCCACCGTGCTGAATTATTTGGGTAAAGATCCAAACAGTACCAAAGCGGATGATTACACCGGACCGGCAACCGATCTGCTGTTGAAACTGCGCCCGAACATTCGCTACTTCCACTCCTCGCAGTACATTAACGACCTGGCAAACGGTGATACCTGCGTGGCGATTGGCTGGGCCGGGGATGTATGGCAGGCGGCAAACCGGGCGAAAGAAGCGAAAAATGGCGTCAATATTTCCTTCTCAATTCCTAAGGAAGGTGCGATGGCCTTCTTTGATGTGTTCGCGATGCCAGCCGATGCGAAAAACAAAGACGAAGCCTATCAGTTCCTCAACTACCTGCTGCGCCCTGATGTAATTGCGCATATTTCTGACCACGTGTTCTATGCCAATGCCAACAAAGAAGCGACAGCACTGGTCAGCCAGGACGTGCGCGACAACCCGGGCATTTACCCGCCTGCCGATGTCCGCGCCAAGCTGTTCACGCTGAAAGTACAGGATCCGAAGATCGACCGTGTACGTACTCGCGCCTGGACGAAGGTAAAAAGCGGGAAATAACCCGATGTACGGGACGTGACCCGGCAGGATTTACGCCTGCCGGGCAGTGTTGATCCCGGACACATATAACCCGGCAATACGCACCACCATGGTGCGTTATTTGCACCGTTTCTTTGTTTTATGCCGGAGAGCGCCTAATTGAATGATGCAACCCCACGCCCACAAGCGAAAATCCGCAAGGCGCTGACCCCGCTGCTTGAAATTCGCAACCTGACCAAGTCCTTTGACGGTCAGCACGCCGTTGATGACGTCAATCTTACTATCTACAAAGGTGAAATATTTGCTCTGCTCGGTGCGTCCGGCTGCGGTAAATCGACCCTGTTGCGGATGCTGGCGGGATTTGAACAGCCAACAACCGGGCAAATTATGCTTGATGGCGTCGATTTAGCGCATGTCCCGCCTTATCTGCGTCCGATTAATATGATGTTTCAGTCCTATGCATTGTTTCCGCACATGACGGTAGAGCAGAACATTGCCTTTGGCCTCAAGCAGGACAAGCTGCCAAAGGCTGAAATCGCCAGCCGGGTGAGTGAGATGCTGGGACTCGTGCATATGCAGGAGTTCGCCAAACGTAAGCCGCATCAGCTTTCTGGCGGTCAGCGTCAGCGCGTGGCGTTGGCGCGTAGCCTGGCGAAACGCCCGAAGCTGCTGCTGCTGGATGAACCGATGGGGGCGCTGGATAAAAAGCTCCGTGACCGCATGCAACTGGAAGTGGTGGATATCCTTGAACGTGTCGGCGTGACCTGCGTGATGGTGACGCACGATCAGGAAGAAGCCATGACGATGGCGGGCCGCATTGCGATCATGAACCGTGGCAAATTTGTCCAGATCGGCGAGCCTGAAGAGATCTACGAGCATCCGACTACGCGTTACAGTGCAGAATTTATCGGTTCGGTTAACGTCTTTGAGGGGCTGCTGAAAGAACGTCAGGAAGATGGTCTGGTTATTGAGTCTCCAGGACTGGTACATCCGCTGAAAGTGGACGCAGACGCTTCCGTTGTCGATAACGTCCCGGTGTATGTTGCGCTGCGCCCGGAAAAAATCATGCTCTGCGAAGCCCCTCCGCCAGAGGGATATAACTTCGCGGTAGGCGAAGTGGTGCACATTGCCTATCTGGGTGATTTGTCGGTGTACCACGTACGCTTGAAAAGTGGCCAGATGCTGAGCGCTCAGTTACAAAATGAACATCGTTATCGCAAGGGATTACCAACCTGGGGTGACGAAGTCCGTTTATGTTGGGATGCGGACAGCTGTGTGGTGTTGACGGTTTAAGGAGCGAAGATGAGTACACTTGAACCTCCGGCGCGCGTGGATCACGTGGGGCGTTTCACGCTGTTTATGTCGCGGCTGCAAATGAAGCACGGGCGCAAGCTGGTCATCGCGCTGCCGTATGTGTGGCTGATGCTCCTGTTTCTGCTGCCGTTTCTGATCGTCTTCAAAATCAGTTTGGCTGAAATGGCGCGGGCTATTCCGCCGTATACCGACCTCATTTCATGGGCTGACGATCAGTTATCCATCACCCTCAATTTAGGCAATTTCCTGCAACTGACGGACGATCCGCTCTATTTTGATGCGTACCTGCAATCTTTGCAGGTAGCGGGGATTTCGACTGTCTGTTGCCTGCTGTTGGGATATCCGCTGGCATGGGCGGTCGCGCACAGCAAACCCTCGACACGCAATATTCTGTTGCTGCTGGTGATCCTGCCGTCCTGGACGTCATTTTTGATTCGCGTATACGCCTGGATGGGGATCCTGAAAAATAACGGTGTCCTGAACAACGTTCTGATGTGGCTGGGCGTTATCGACCAACCGTTGACGATTCTGCACACCAATCTGGCGGTCTATATCGGTATTGTTTACGCCTATTTGCCCTTTATGGTGCTGCCGATTTATACCGCGCTGACGCGTATTGATTACTCGCTGGTGGAAGCGGCACTGGATTTAGGCGCACGACCGTTAAAAACCTTCTTTAGCGTGATCGTGCCGTTGACCAAGGGCGGGATTATCGCCGGGTCAATGCTGGTGTTTATCCCGGCGGTTGGGGAGTTTGTGATCCCGGAACTGCTGGGCGGCCCGGACAGCATCATGATTGGGCGTGTGCTTTGGCAGGAGTTTTTCAATAACCGTGACTGGCCGGTGGCTTCTGCCGTCGCCATTATTATGCTGCTGTTACTGATTGTGCCGATCATGTGGTTTCATAAATATCAGCAAAAAAGCGTGGGGGAACACGGATGAATAACTTACCGGTCGTTCGCTCGCCGTGGCGTATTTTTATCCTGGTACTGGGTTTTACCTTCCTGTACGCGCCGATGCTGATGTTGGTTATCTATTCGTTTAACAGCTCCAAGCTGGTGACGGTCTGGGCGGGGTGGTCAACGCGTTGGTATGGTGAGCTTTTCCACGATAGCGCGATGATAAGCGCCGTGGGCATGAGCTTAACGATTGCCGCCTGTGCTGCGACGATGGCGGCAATTCTCGGTACCATCGCCGCCGTGGTGATGGTGCGCTTTGGTCGTTTTCGTGGATCAAATGGTTTCGCCTTTATGATCACCGCACCGCTGGTGATGCCGGATGTCATTACCGGTTTGTCGCTGCTGCTGCTGTTTGTGGCGTTGGCGCACGCCATCGGCTGGCCAGCGGATCGCGGTATGTTGACCATCTGGCTGGCGCACGTCACCTTCTGTACAGCGTACGTGGCGGTAGTGATTTCCTCGCGTTTACGCGAACTGGATCACTCCATTGAGGAAGCGGCGATGGATCTTGGCGCCACGCCGCTGAAGGTTTTTTTCGTCATCACGCTGCCGATGATTATGCCGGCGGTGATCTCAGGGTGGTTACTGGCCTTTACGCTGTCGCTCGATGACCTGGTCATTGCCAGTTTTGTCTCTGGTCCTGGCGCCACAACGTTACCCATGCTGGTGTTCTCCAGCGTACGTATGGGGGTCAATCCGGAGATCAACGCGCTGGCGACGTTGATACTTGGCGTAGTAGGAATTATCGGATTTATCGCGTGGTATCTGATGGCGCGAACAGAAAAACAACGGATTCGCGATATCCAACGTGCAAGACGCGGCTGAAAAAACTAAAATCTGCCAACCTGTCTATACGGCGCAGCTGCGGTGGCTGCGCCGTTTTCATGGAAGACGACGCGTTGGGATTTTTTAAGAAATCATCCACATCACATGCCCGTTTAAACGTCCCTACTTTAGTGCAGGTGGCGGCGCTGGCTATTATCATGATCCGCTGTCTCGATCTGTTGATGATTTTTAATACGCTCGGGTTTCGCGGAACCAGCGAGTTTATTCATCGCAGCGTCCAGACCTGGAATTTGACGCTGGTGTTTCTGGGTAGCCTGGTGCTGCTGTTTATCGAAATTTACTGCGCATTTTCGCTGGTTAAAGGTCGGAACTGGGCACGCTGGGTCTATCTACTGACCCAGATTATCGCCAGCGTCTATCTGTGGGCGGCCTCATTGGGCTATGGATATCCGGAACTGTTCAGTATTGCGGGAGAGTCCAGACGTGAAATCCTGCATACGCTGGTAATGCAAAAATTACCGGATATGCTGGTGTTGCTACTGCTGTTTGTTCCTGCGTCCAGCAGGCGGTTCTTCCGCTTGCAATAACGTGTATAATCTTCGCCCCCTGTTAATTTTTAGGTTTTTGTATGCAGTGCGCACTTTATGACGCCGAACGCTGCCGCTCTTGTCAGTGGATAACGCAGCCTGTCGCCGATCAACTCTTCGCCAAAACAGCCGATCTGCAGAATCTGCTGGCCGATTATCCGGTCGGAGAATGGTGCGCGCCGGTCAGCGGCCCGGAGAGCGCTTTTCGTAATAAAGCCAAAATGGTGGTCAGCGGCAGCGTGGAAAAACCGCTGCTGGGGATGCTGCATCGTGACGGTACGCCGGAGGATTTGTGCGAGTGTCCGCTCTATCCTGAGTCTTTTGCGCCGGTGTTTGCCACACTAAAACCGTTTATCGCCCGTGCGGGGTTGACGCCCTATAATGTGGCGCGCAAACGCGGGGAGCTGAAATATCTGCTGTTAACGGAAAGCCGGTTTGATGGCGGTATGATGCTGCGTTTTGTTCTGCGCTCCGATGCGAAACTGGCACAACTGCGTACGGCGCTGCCATGGTTACAGGCGCAGCTTCCGCAGTTAAAAGTGATCACCGCCAATATTCAACCTGTGCATATGGCGATTATGGAAGGGGAGAGCGAAATCTTCCTGACGGAACAACAGGCGCTGGCTGAACGCTTTAACGATGTGCCATTGTGGATACGCCCACAGAGCTTCTTCCAGACCAACCCCGTGGTGGCTGGGTATTTATATGCCACGGCGCGCGACTGGGTGCGTCAGCTTCCGGTTAATCACATGTGGGATCTGTTTTGCGGCGTCGGGGGGTTTGGTTTGCACTGCGCCACGCCGCAGATGAAACTGACGGGTATTGAAATTGCGCCAGAGGCCATTACCTGCGCGAAACAGTCGGCGCAGGAGCTTGGGTTGCAGAATCTGCATTTTCAGGCGCTGGATTCAACCCAGTTTGCTACCGCGCAGGGAGAAGTGCCGGACCTGGTGCTGGTGAATCCGCCTCGTCGGGGGATTGGGAAGCCGCTGTGCGATTTTCTTTCCCGCATGGCACCGCGTTTTATCGTTTACTCCAGCTGTAATGCACAAACCATGGCAAAGGATATCCGCGAGTTGCCTGGGTATCGCATTGAACGCGTCCAACTTTTCGATATGTTCCCACATACTGCGCATTACGAAGTGTTAACTCTGCTCAGCCGACAATAACCGACATGCCTGATGGCGCTACGTTTATCAGGCAAATGCAGCATGCGAAAAAAAGCCCGTACTTTCGTACGAGCTCTTTCTCGAATATGGCGGTGAGGGGGGGATTCGAACCCCCGATACGTTGCCGTATACACACTTTCCAGGCGTGCTCCTTCAGCCACTCGGACACCTCACCATATTGTATTGCTGCCTGACCGCTTGGGGGGCAACGGGGCGCTACTATAGGGAGTTGCGCTAAAACGGTCAAGCAGAATTTACGTGTTAACTCTCGTTTGGTTACGCAATGTACATATTCCTCCGCCCGGACAGGCGCGGAGAATATGATTAGCGCTGCGAGTCCAGTTTTTCGCCGTTGGTCACGACTTCCTGGGCCTTGCTATAGCTCTCGATCAGCAACTGATAAGCCGGGAAGATTTTGGTATACACTTCCGCCCATTCAGCGGCGTCTTCACGGTTCCATGTCCCCTGAATTTCAGAAGCGACGGCGGCGGTATCCATCGGTATCACGCCAGCCTGAACAACACGTGCCAGGGTGATTTCCTGCGCCATTTTGCTGTAAGTACCGGAAGCGTCGATCACTGCGAAGACCTTGTAGCCCTCCGCAACCGCGCTGATGGCCGGGAAAGCCATGCACACGCTGGTGATCGTACCGGCGATAATCAGCGTCTTACGACCCGTAGCTTTGACCGCTTTCACGAAGTCTTCGTTATCCCAGGCGTTGATTTCGCCTTTACGTGCTACGTATTGGGCATGTGGCGCATTGGCATGGATCTCTGGGATCAACGGACCGTTAGGCCCCTGCGGTACCGATGCCGTGGTAATTACCGGCATCTTCGCCAGGGTTGCGATTTTAGCCAGCGCGGCGGCACGCGCACGCAGTTCCGGCATTGGCATATCGCCGACGGTCTGGAACAGCCCACTCTGATGATCGATAAGCAGCATGACGGAATCATTCACATCGATGACCGGACGTGAACCATTAAAGTTTGCAGGACTGGACATATTCTTCTCCTTCGATTCAGATTTGGCCAAAGCGGCCGGAGTTAAAATCGCGGACGGCTTCAGCGATTTCTTGTTTCGTATTCATCACAAACGGACCGTAACCTACAATCGGCTCGTTCAACGGTTCGCCAGACAGCAGCAGCACGCTGGCGTCGCTGGTGGCTTCAATGTGTAGCGTTTTCCCCTGCTGGCTTAGCACTACCAGTTGTGCTTCGCTGGCAGGCGTGGTGCCGTTTACGGTGATATTCCCTTTTAATACCACCAGAGCGGTGCTCCACCCTTCAGACTGGGACAACGTCAGCGGATGATTACGTTGCAGGCGCATATCCCAGACGTTCAGCGGTGAAAAGGTGTGTGCCGGGCCTTTCGTATCCTGATAACTACCCGCGATCACGCGAACGCTGCCTGCATCATCGGGCAAGGCGACGGTGGGAATAACATCGCTGCTGATGCCCTGATAACCCGGTACGGCCATTTTGTCTTTTGCCGGCAGATTGACCCACAGTTGCACCATTTCCAGTTCACCGCCCTGACGGGTAAATTCCGGGGAGTGGAACTCTTCGTGTAATATTCCTGCACCAGCGGTCATCCACTGCACATCGCCAGGGCCGATAATGCCGCCGCGACCGGTTGAATCACGGTGTTCAACTTCGCCGCTGTAAACGATAGTCACCGTCTCAAAACCGCGGTGAGGGTGTTCACCTACGCCGCGTTTTTCGTTACCCGGCGTGAACGTATGCGGACCCGCGTAATCAAGCAGCAGGAACGGGCTTAATTGCTCAGCATGAGACTGGTAAGAGAACATCGAGCGAACCGGAAATCCATCGCCAACCCAGTGTGGGCGAGGTGCGGTGTAGACGCCTGTTACTTGTTTCATATGTGTCTCCTCAGTGGCGTTGTTTTGATGTGAATAAGCTTATATTCATGACAGAGAGCTGAGTAGTAGCTAAAATAGCTCTCACTGTCTCAAAAATAGGACAATGAAATGACAAGGCCGGATCTCAATGATTTTGCATGGTTTGTGCATGTTGTAGAGGAAGGGGGATTCGCGGCGGCGGGTCGGGCGCTTGATGAACCAAAATCAAAACTGAGCCGACGAATAGCGCAACTCGAAGAGAGACTGGGGGTACGACTGATTCAGCGAACCACCCGGCAATTTAACGTGACTGAAGTTGGGCAAAACTTTTACGAACACTGTAAGGCGATGCTGGTGGAAGCGCAGGCGGCGCAGGATGCCATTGCCGCGTTACAGGTTGAACCGCGTGGCGTTGTGAAGCTGACTTGTCCTGTCACATTGCTGCATGTGCATATCGGGCCAATGCTTGCCCGTTTTATGGCACGTTATCCTGACGTATCAGTACAACTGGAGGCCACTAACCGTCGTGTTGACGTCGTTGGAGAAGGTCTGGATGTGGCGATTCGCGTCAGACCTCGGCCATTTGAGGATAGCGACCTGGTGATGCGCGTCCTGGCGGACAGAGGACATCGCTTGTATGCCAGCCCGCAGTTAATTGAGCAGATGGGGGCGCTACACTCTCCGGCAGAGCTGACCCGTTGGCCAGGTTTGAGTCTGGCCTCTGGTAAACATGTGCATCGTTGGGAGTTATTCGGCCCGCAGGGCGCGCGGGCGGAGGTGCATTTCACGCCGCGTATGATCACCACCGATATGCTGGCGTTACGCGAAGCCGCAGTCGCCGGCGTAGGTGTTGTTCAACTTCCACAGTTGATGGTAAAAGATCAATTAGCTGCGGGTGAGTTGGTGGCGTTGCTCGACGGTTGGGAACCTAAGCGAGAAATTATTCACGCAGTCTTTCCATCACGCAGGGGATTATTACCGTCAGTGCGCGCATTAGTGGATTTCTTAACGGAAGAATATGCGCGGATGATTGAGGATTAAATACCAGGCTTCAGCCCACAAAAAAGGCCGGTTAAACCGACCTTTTATTATCTGGACGCCATTCGGGCGTTAAAAACAATCAGCGACTACGGAAGACAATGCGGCCTTTGCTCAGGTCGTACGGGGTCAGCTCAACAGTCACTTTGTCGCCCGTCAGGATGCGGATATAGTTTTTACGCATTTTACCGGAGATGTGTGCAGTAACCACGTGACCGTTTTCTAACTCTACGCGGAACATGGTATTAGGTAACGTATCGAGAACGGTACCCTGCATTTCAATATTGTCTTCTTTGGCCATCTAATCCTCTGGGGTATCACTACCGTAATTTGAACCGGCAAGATAATGCCGAAGTTCTTTTAATAAGTAAAGATTTGTGCGTTTAAAACACAGCAAATCGGGTTTGGCGCATTACTCTATCCACACACGGCAAAGCCGCACTTAAAGCGCAACGTGTAAGGGAACGAGGAGATAAACGATAGGCGTTGCCTGACGCGAACTGTTCCTTAACGGCGGCGGGGTAATGGGCTAAACCAACTCTGCGCGACAATTATAACACCCCGACAAAAAATGTGCCGAAAACATTCACTCCTGAGGTGAAAATAACGTCCTGGGAATCCAGAAATGGCTCGGTAGCCGCTGCTGGCGCAGTCTGCTCAGGTGCTCAAGGTACTCCCGACGCGGTGTTTCGACGGCGCCCAGCGAGGCTGTGTGGCTATTTAATACCTGGCAGTCGATTAATTTTCCGCCCTGACGGATAAATTCAGCGCAAAAAACAAGCAGTGCGGTTTTCGACGCATTTTCCTGACGGCTGAACATCGATTCGCCACAAAACAGCGTACCTTGCGCCACGCCATACATACCGCCCACTAATTCATTTTGTCGCCACACCTCAATTGAGTGGGCATGCCCCAGTTCGTGCAGCCGATGGTAAGCCTCCACCACATCATGCGTTATCCAGGTGCCTTCTTCCCGGTCATTCGCGCAGCCTTCAATCACCTGACCAAACGCGTAATTGAGCGTCACGCGATAAGGCGAATTTTTATGAAAGCGTTTCATGCTGCGGCTGAGGTGAAATTTCTCGGGCCAAAGAATGGCGCGCGGATCGGGCGACCACCAAAGGATGGGGTCGCCAGGTGAAAACCATGGGAAAATACCACGCTGATAAGCCATCAGCAGGCGGGCAGGGCTGAGATCGCCGCCAAGCGCCAATAAACCGTTAGGCTCGCGTAAAGCGCCTTCCGGTGACGGGAAGGCTATGGAATGGCGGGACAGTTGCACCAGGCGCATGACAGCGAAACTCCACTACGCGAGTTTGATCGTTCAATAATAGCTTACAGACGTTGCTTAAACTGGTAATAACGCCCCTGCCTGGCTAACAGATCTGCGTGATTACCTTGCTCAATAATTTGTCCGTTGTCCATTACTATTATTTGATCAAAACGTGACAGCCCACGCAGACGATGTGTAACCATTAATACGGTTTTGTTGCGCATGACATCGCTAATTAATTCAAGCATTTGACTTTCCGTTGTGGCATCCAACCCTTCGGTGGGTTCATCCAGCAGCATCAGCGGAGCATCGTGCAATAAGGCGCGGGCGATAGCCAGACGACGGAGCTCGCCGCCAGAAAGCTGACGACCGCCTTCGCCCAGCCATGCGTTGAGTCCATCATCCTCAAGCAGTTTGTCCAGACCGACGCGGCACAACATCGCGGCTAATGCGTCATCGCCGGCGTGCGGTGCCGCCAGCAACAGGTTATCGCGAAGCGTAGCGCTGAACAGATGCACGCGTTGTGGCACGACGCTGATACTCTGGCGCAGCGTGGCTTCACTAAGGGTCGCAATTTGCTGTTCGTTAATCAGGATCTCGCCACTCTGCGGATCCCATGCGCGGGTTAGCAATTGCAATAACGTTGACTTACCACAGCCGGTGCGACCGAGAATCGCAATGTGTTCACCGGGGTTGGCCTGCAGGGAAAGTGTATCGAGCGCCTTTTGCGCCTGTCCTGGATAGCTGAATGACACATCGCGTAGCGTAAGGGTTACCTGCTCTGAAACCGAGGAACCCGCATCCGGGAAGGTCACTTCTGGCTGCTGTTCGGTCAGTTCGGTGATGCGCAGCGCAGAGGCAATAACCTGGCCGAGATGCTGAAACGCGCCGGTGACAGGCGCTAACGCTTCGAACGCGGCTAGTGCACAGAAGACAAACAGCGCGATCAGTGCGCCTGGCTGGGTGTTACCGCCCACGCCGCCTGAGGCCATCCATAGCATCATAATCACTGCCAGCGCGCCAACTAACAGCATGACCGCCTGCGACAACGCCGTTAATTCAGATTGGCGTCGCTGGGCTTCGTGCCATTGCAGCTCGGTGGCTTCCATTTGAGCGCGGTAGCGTTCACTGGCGCCAAAAATGGTCAATTCAGCCTGGCCCTGTAGCCACGAGGTTAACTGCTGACGATATTGCCCACGCAGATGCGTCAGACTTTGTCCGGTGCTTTTGCCTGCCTGATAAAAGAGTGGGGGCAGAATAAATAAGGTAAGCAGCATAATACCGCCGAGGGTGATAGCCAGCGTGAAATCGAGAACGCTTAGACCCAGCGTGACCACCATGATGACCACAAAAGCCCCCACCAGCGGGGAGATCACGCGCAAGTACAGATGATCGAGCGTGTCGACATCAGCCACCACGCGGTTAAGTAATTCACCCTGTCCATAACGGGACAGGCCCGCAGGGGAGAGCGGCAGCAGTTTGCTGAAGGTATAAATACGCAAATGCTGCAGCACACGGAATGTTGCGTCATGGCTGACCAGTCGTTCGAAATAACGCCCCGCGGTGCGGGTGATCGCCGCGCCGCGTACGCCTGCGGCAGGGAGCATATAGTTAAAGCTGTAAATCCCGGTGACGCCAACCATTGCAGAAGCCGACAGGAACCACCCTGAAAGCGTCAGTAAGCCAATACTTGCCAGCAGCGTGACGATCGCCAGAACGATCCCCAGCGTTAACATCCATTTGTGACGTTTATACAGTGTCAGATAAGGTAGCAAAGCGCGCATTTAGATGTCCTCCTGACGATGAGCCAGTAATGTCGCAAAAGCCCCGTTGGCTGAGCTAAGTTCGGTCCAGGTACCTTGTTCAACGATCTGTCCGTCCTGCATCACCCAAATAGCGTCCCAGTCGGCAAGATCTTCCAACTGGTGCGTCACCATCAGCGTGGTCTGGCGGCGAGATGCCGCGTTCAACGCCTGCATCACGCGTTGTTCGCTGTGCGCATCAAGGCTGGCGGCGGGTTCGTCCAGCAGCAGTAACTGACAAGGATTGAGTAAGGCGCGAGCGACGGCAACGCGCTGCGCTTGCCCGACGGAAAGTCGGGCCGCCTGATCGCCTACTGGCGTATCCACGCCCTGCGGCAGCAGCGGTAAAAACTCGCTGACCCAGGCGCTGTCGAGTGCGGCTTGTAGCTGTTCTTCGCTGGCATCGGGGCGAGCCAGCAGAACGTTTTCGCGTAACGTGGCGGCAGGAAGCTGCGGATTTTGCCCGACCCATGACAGCTGTTTACGCCAGGAATCAGGTGACAGGTCGCGAAGTTCAAAGCCGTTAATTCGCAGCGATCCCCGATAAGAGAGGAAACCGGACAGGACATTAAGCAGCGAACTTTTACCGGAACCGCTGCGTCCAACCAGCACCGCGCGTTGACCGGCTGCCAGGGTAAAGTTGAGCGGGCCGGCCAGCACTTTACCTTCCGGCGAAGTGATAATCAGATCGTGTGCCTCAATTGAAACGGCGTCTTTCGTCGCCAGCTCAATGTCGCCACGCTCTGGATGAGCCAGCGGGGTTTCCATGAAAGTTTTCAGACTATCAGCTGCACCAACGGCTTGCGCTTTGGCGTGATAAAACGTGCCCAGATCGCGCAGGGGCTGGAAAAACTCCGGCGCCAGAATGAGCGCGAGGAAGCCTGCTGCCAGCGTGACGCCCGTCCCGTAGTGGCCGAAATCGAGCTCTCCGAGGTAGGAAAAACCGAAGTAAACCGCCACCAGCGCAATAGACAGAGAGGTAAAGAACTCAAGGACACCGGATGACAGGAACGCCAGGCGCAGGACTTCCATGGTGCGCTGGCGGAAATCTTGCGACGCAGCGCGGATGCTTTCCGTTTCGGCTTCACCGCGACCAAATATTCTTAGCGTTTCCATGCCCCGCAGACGATCGAGGAAATGACCGCTGAGGCGGGCAAGAGCCTGAAAATTGCGGCGGTTAGCATCGGCAGCGCCCATACCGACCATTGCCATAAATAACGGGATCAGCGGGGCTGTTCCGAGCAGAATAAGAGCGGCTACCCAGTTTGACGGGAATACCGCCGCCACAATCAATAATGGGACGCATACGGCCAGCGCCATTTGCGGCAGATAACGTGCATAGTAATCATGCATATCGTCAATCTGTTCCAGGATCAGCGTGGCCCAGCTCCCGGCCGGTTTGCCCTGTATCCAGGCCGGACCAGCCTGTTGCAGACGGTCAAGCACCTGGCGGCGAATTTCAAAGCGAATATGTTGCCCTGCGTGAAACCCGACCCGTTCGCGTAACCAGACGACCCATGCCCGCAGGATGAAAATCAATACCAGCACGATGAACGGAAGCAGCAGCGCCTCTCGGGGAATATTGGCCATGATCATGTGGTCCAGAATGCGGGCCATGAGCCAGGCCTGAGCGACGATTAACAGACCACTCACGAACCCCAACAGGCGTGAAATGTTCAGCCATCGTTGGGAAATTACACTTTGCTGTTTTAACCAGCGGGTCAGCTCTTTTTGACGGGTTTTATTCATTGCACGCTTAGCAGGTGAGTTATTGGAATTTTTGGGCAGGGCAATGTTACAACGAGGCAAAAATAAAGGCGACTTATAGTCGCCTTTTTTACTTTTGTTACTGATTTGTAAAACTTATTTGCAAGCGTCCGCCAGACCGTCGAGATAACGTTCTGCATCGAGTGCGGCCATACAGCCCGTGCCCGCAGAGGTGATCGCCTGGCGATAAATATGATCCATCACGTCACCGGCTGCGAAGACCCCCGGAATGCTGGTTTGTGTGGCATTACCGTGAATACCGGACTGAACTTTGATGTAGCCGTTTTCCAGTTCAAGCTGACCGTCGAAAATGGCGGTATTCGGGCTGTGACCGATAGCGACAAACAATCCGGCAACGTCAAGTGACTCCACATTGTCAGTGTTTTGCGTATCGCGCAGGCGCAGCCCGGTTACGCCCATTTGATCGCCGGTTACTTCTTCCAGCGTGCGGTGGGTGTGCAGCACGATGTTGCCGTTTTCAACTTTATCCATCAAACGCTTGATGAGAATTTTCTCAGCGCGGAAACTGTCGCGACGGTGAATCAAATGCACTTCAGATGCGATATTCGCCAGATACAGCGCTTCTTCAACCGCAGTGTTGCCACCGCCAATCACCGCAACTTTTTGGTTACGGTAGAAGAAACCGTCGCAGGTTGCGCAGGCGGAAACGCCGCGGCCTTTGAATGCTTCTTCTGAAGGCAGGCCCAGGTAACGTGCTGATGCGCCGGTAGCGATGATCAGTGCGTCACAGGTGTACTCTCCGCTATCGCCGGTCAGACGGAAAGGGCGGTTTTGCAGATCAACTTTGCTGATGTGATCAAAAATGATTTCTGTATCAAATTTGGTCGCATGTTCGTGCATACGCTCCATCAGCAGCGGGCCAGTGAGATCGTGCGGATCGCCAGGCCAGTTTTCCACTTCTGTTGTTGTGGTCAGTTGACCACCTTTTTCCATACCGGTAATCAGTACCGGTTGCAGGTTAGCGCGTGCAGCGTAGACCGCAGCGGTATATCCCGCAGGGCCTGAGCCCAGAATAAGAAGTTTACTGTGTTTGGTTGCGCCCATGAGATCCCCATTGTTGTTGGCAGGCAATGAGCAGGATTGTAGGGAATTTACAGGCGTAAAAAAAGAGTATGGCGATTTTGTTAACAATTTGTGTAATAGCAGAAACCGATGAGCGGGGGAATAAGTCGTAATACTATAACGATTTCTACTAAAAATCGGTCAGTTATAAGGTGATAAAATGACGATTTTCCATCACTGCGAATGAATAACTGGCATGTTGTACTAAAAATCGATGTTTTGCTTTGACAATCACCTGCTGTTTTGCGAAAACAGTCAAGGAAGAAAAAAAATGTGTCATGTATGTGCTGCATAATCATGCATGTAGATACCATGTTTACCGTGTTAGCGAAATCTACGCATGGTGTGGACAGATGCCATTCGTGATGTCGATAGCCGCCGACAGGCAACGGTCTTCTCACCATAAGCCCAGGCATTACAAACCGAAAATCCCTCTGGGTTGCGGTTTATTTTGATGGGTAGCGACTCTGAACAGTGATGTTGGTAGAGTCAGGCAGGAGTAGGGAAGGAATACAGAGAGACAATAATAATGGTAGATAGTAAGAAGCGCCCTGGCAAAGATCTCGACCGTATCGATCGTAACATTCTTAATGAGCTGCAAAAGGATGGGCGTATTTCTAACGTCGAGCTTTCTAAACGTGTGGGACTTTCACCAACGCCCTGCCTTGAGCGTGTGCGTCGGTTGGAAAGACAGGGTTTTATTCAGGGCTATACAGCGCTGTTAAACCCGCATTATCTGGATGCATCACTTCTGGTTTTTGTTGAGATTACTCTGAATCGTGGCGCCCCGGATGTGTTTGAGCAATTTAACTCTGCAGTACAAAAACTTGAAGAAATTCAAGAGTGTCATTTGGTTTCCGGTGATTTCGACTATTTGTTGAAAACACGCGTACCGGATATGTCGGCGTACCGTAAGCTGTTGGGGGAAACCCTGCTGCGTCTGCCTGGCGTGAATGACACACGTACTTATGTCGTAATGGAAGAAGTCAAACAGAGCAATCGTCTGGTAATTAAGACGCGCTAACACGGAACAGGTGCAAAATCGACGCAGTTTGATTACACTCCTGTTAATCCATACAGCAACAGTGCCGGGGCAACCCGGTGCTGTTGTCCGTTTTAGCATCGGGCAGGAAAAGCCTGAAACCTGGAGAGCCGTTTTTGAGCCAGGAATACACTGAAGACAAAGACGTCACATTGACGAAGTTAAGCAGCGGGCGCCGACTCCTGGAAGCGCTACTGATCCTTATTGCCCTTTTTGCCGTCTGGTTGATGGCTGCCTTACTCAGCTTTAACCCTTCGGATCCCAGTTGGTCGCAAACCGCGTGGCACGAACCTATCCATAATCTGGGGGGAATACCCGGAGCATGGCTGGCAGACACACTGTTCTTTATTTTTGGCGTCATGGCCTACACCATTCCCGTCATCATTGTCGGCGGCTGCTGGTTTGCATGGCGACACCAGGCCAGCGACGAATACGTCGATTATTTTGCCGTTTCGCTGCGTATTATTGGCGTTCTGGCGCTGATCCTTACCTCCTGCGGGCTTGCCGCAATCAATGCCGATGACATCTGGTATTTCGCCTCTGGCGGCGTGATCGGCAGCCTGCTCAGCACCACGTTGCAACCATTACTGCACAGTAGCGGCGGTACGCTGACGCTATTGTGCATTTGGGCTGCGGGATTAACGCTGTTTACCGGCTGGTCATGGGTGAGCATTGCGGAAAAACTGGGCGGCTGGTTACTCAATATCCTGACGTTTGCCAGCAACCGTACCCGCCGCGACGATACCTGGGTCGATGACGAAGAATATGAAGATGAAGATGAGTCTTTCGACGCCGCTGATGGCAAACCTCATGAATCGCGTCGGGCGCGTATTCTGCGCGGTGCGTTAGCGCGCCGTAAGCGTCTGGCGGAGAAATTTACCAACCCGCTTGGCCGTCATACTGATGCCGCGCTGTTTTCCGGCAAACGCATGGATGATGAAGACGAAATTGAATACAGCGCTCGTGGCGTGGTTGCCGATCCTAACGATGTGCTGTTCTCCGGTAATCGTGCGACGCTGCCTGAATATGACGAACTTGACCCACTGCTGAATGGTCATTCGGTGACAGAGCCAGTTGCCGCCGCAGCGGCAGCGACAACGGCAGCTCAGGCCTGGAGCGCACCGGTTGATCCGCTGCTGCAAACATCGCCAGTGACCAATACCGTTATGGAGCAACCGGCCCCAGCCGTAGCCTGGCAAGCCGTGCCTGGCCCGCAAACCGGTGATGCGGTGATTGCGCCAGCGCCTGAGGGTTATCCTCAGCCAGCCCACTACGCACAGCCACCAGTGCAGCAGCAGTATGAACCATGGCAGCAGCCGGTTGTGGAAGAAAGTCCGCAGCCGCAGGGATTTACCGCGGAGCACAACTGGCAGCCGGAACCTGCTTATCAGCCGGATCCCGTGCAGCAACCTGTTTATCAGCCGGAATCAACCTTTCAACAAAACGCCGCGTTCCAGCAGCCTGCGATTGAACAACCGCCTGTAGTGGAACCAGAACCGGTGGTTGAAGAGGTTAAACCGACTCGTCCGCCACTCTACTATTTTGAAGAAGTTGAAGAGAAACGTGCACGTGAGCGCGAGCAACTGGCCGCCTGGTATCAGCCGATTCCAGAGCCTGCTCAGGAGCCTGAACGTGTTAAGCCGTCTATGCCGACGGCAGCATCCATACCGCCCGTTGAATCAGTTGCTGCCGTTGCGCCGCTGGCCGCCGGGGTGAAAAACGCCGCTTTAGGGGCGGGTGCGGCTGCCGCAGCACCTGTCTTTAGTCTTGCGGGTAGCGGTGCGCCGCGTCCACAGGTGAAAGAGGGGATTGGTCCGCAGTTACCGCGTCCGAATCGTGTGCGCGTGCCTACTCGTCGGGAGCTGGCGTCGTATGGCATAAAACTGCCGTCACAACGTATGGCTGAAGAGAAAGCGCGCGAAGAGCATCTTGATACAGATGCGTACAGTGACGAAGAAATTGACGCAATGCAGCAAGATGAGCTGGCGCGTCAGTTCGCCCAGTCGCAGCAGCACCGCTATGGCGAGGAGTATCAGGATGATGCCAGTCAGACTGATGATGATTCAGCCGCAGAAGCAGAACTGGCTCGCCAGTTTGCCTCTTCCCAGCAGCAGCGCTATTCCGGTGAACAGCCTGCCGGAGCGAATCCGTTCTCGCTTGATGACTTTGAATTTTCGCCAATGAAAACGCTGGTGGATGATGGTCCGCATGAGCCGCTATTTACTCCAGGCGTAATGCCGGAGCCTGCGCCGCAGTACCAGCAGCCTGTCGCACCGCAGCAGCATTACCAGCAGCCAGCGCAGCCTGTCGCACCGCAGCAGCATTATCAGCAGCCAGCGCAGCCTGTCGCACCACAACAGCATTACCAGCAACCGGCGCAGCCTGTTACAGCGCCGCCGCAGGATAGCCTGATCCATCCGCTCCTGATGCGTAATGGCGACAGTCGTCCGGCGCACCGTCCAAGTACGCCGCTGCCATCGTTGGATCTGCTCACGCCGCCGCCGAGTGAGGTTGAGCCGATAGATACTTTCGCTCTGGAGCAAATGGCTCGTCTGGTGGAGGCTCGTCTGGCGGACTTCCGCATTAAAGCCGATGTGGTGAACTACTCACCTGGTCCGGTTATTACCCGCTTTGAGCTTAATCTTGCGCCTGGAGTTAAAGCGGCGCGTATTTCCAACCTGTCGCGAGATCTGGCGCGTTCATTGTCGACCGCAGCGGTACGCGTGGTCGAGGTCATTCCGGGCAAACCGTATGTCGGGCTGGAGTTACCCAACAAAAAACGTCAAACCGTTTATCTGCGCGAAGTGTTGGATAACGCCAAATTCCGTGATAACTCATCTCCGCTGACCGTGGTACTGGGTAAAGATATTGCGGGCGAACCCGTGGTTGCCGATCTGGCGAAAATGCCGCACTTGCTGGTGGCAGGGACAACCGGTTCCGGTAAGTCGGTTGGGGTGAACGCCATGATCCTCAGCATGTTATACAAGGCGCAGCCGGAAGACGTTCGCTTTATCATGATTGACCCGAAAATGCTGGAACTGTCGGTTTATGAAGGCATTCCGCATTTGCTGACTGAAGTTGTGACCGACATGAAAGATGCTGCCAACGCCCTGCGCTGGAGCGTCAATGAAATGGAACGTCGCTACAAGCTGATGTCGGCGCTTGGCGTGCGTAACCTTGCCGGTTATAACGAAAAAATTGCTGAAGCCGCCCGTATGGGACGTCCGATTCCGGACCCGTACTGGAAGCCGGGCGACAGTATGGATGTTCAGCATCCGGTGCTGGAAAAACTGCCGTATATTGTTGTGCTGGTGGATGAATTCGCCGACCTGATGATGACCGTGGGTAAAAAGGTGGAAGAACTGATTGCTCGTCTGGCGCAAAAAGCGCGTGCGGCGGGGATCCACCTGGTGCTGGCGACCCAGCGACCGTCGGTTGACGTTATCACTGGTCTGATTAAAGCGAACATCCCAACGCGTATCGCCTTTACCGTGTCCAGTAAAATTGACTCGCGTACCATCCTTGACCAGGGCGGAGCGGAATCGCTGTTGGGTATGGGTGACATGCTTTATTCCGCACCAAACTCAACGATCCCTGTGCGTGTACACGGCGCCTTTGTACGTGATGAAGAAGTTCACGCTGTGGTTCAGGACTGGAAAGCGCGCGGTCGTCCACAATACGTTGACGGCATAACGTCTGACAGCGAAAGCGAAGGCGGCGGTGGCGGCTTTGATGGTGGCGAAGAGTTGGATCCGCTGTTCGATCAGGCGGTAAACTTTGTCACCCAGAAACGCAAAGCCTCAATCTCCGGCGTCCAGCGTCAGTTCCGTATCGGTTACAACCGAGCGGCGCGTATCATCGAACAGATGGAAGCGCAGGGAATTGTCAGCGAGCAAGGGCATAATGGTAATCGTGAAGTGCTGGCTCCACCGCCCTTCGAATGATTGCAAAGTTAAGTAATTCAGTATTTTCTACTTTCCTCATGCTGATTTTTGGCCTGAAATGGATAGCAGAGGGATCTCCCCGTTGGGAGTGACGTATTTTGAGGAATAACAATGAAAAGAATCGCAATCACCTGTGCATTATTGTCGAGCTTTGTGGTGAGCAGCGTCTGGGCAGATGCTGCCAGCGACCTGAAAAGCCGCCTGGATAAAGTCAGTAGCTTCCATGCCAGTTTTACTCAGAAGGTCACGGACGGTAGCGGTGCGGCGGTGCAGGAAGGTCAGGGTGACTTATGGGTTAAACGTCCTAATCTGTTTAACTGGCATATGACGCAGCCTGACGAGAGCATCCTGGTTTCCGATGGTAAAACGCTGTGGTTCTTTAACCCGTTTGTTGAGCAGGCGACTGCGACATGGCTGAAAGATGCCACGGGCAACACACCGTTCATGCTGATTGCGCGTAACCAGGCCAGCGACTGGCAGCAGTACAATATTAAGCAAAATGGCGATGATTTCGTGCTGACGCCAAAAACCAGCAGCGGTAACCTTAAGCAGTTTACTATCAATGTTGGGCGTGACGGGACGATCCACCAGTTCAGCGCCGTTGAACAAGACGATCAGCGCAGCAGCTATCAGCTGAAATCTCAGCAGAATGGTGCGATTGAACCCTCTAAATTCACCTTTACCCCGCCGCAAGGTGTAACGGTTGACGATCAACGTAAGTAGAGGCGTGTGAGTGAGCAATCTGTCGCTCGACTTTTCTGATAATACTTTTCAGCCGCTGGCCGCGCGTATGCGGCCAGAAAATTTAGCGCAGTATATCGGCCAGCAGCACCTGCTGGCTGCTGGCAAACCCTTGCCGCGCGCTATCGAGGCCGGGCATCTGCACTCCATGATTTTATGGGGACCGCCGGGGACCGGGAAAACGACGCTTGCCGAAGTTATTGCCCGTTACGCCAACGCCGATGTCGAACGAATTTCGGCAGTTACGTCTGGCGTTAAAGAAATTCGTGAAGCGATTGAGCGTGCGCGTCAGAACCGTAACGCGGGTCGACGCACGATCCTGTTCGTGGACGAAGTTCACCGTTTTAATAAAAGCCAACAGGATGCGTTTTTACCGCATATTGAAGACGGTACCATTACGTTTATTGGCGCCACCACTGAAAACCCCTCGTTTGAGCTCAACTCGGCGCTGTTGTCGCGTGCACGCGTTTATCTACTGAAATCGTTAACTTCCGACGACATTGAACAGGTGCTGGACCAGGCGATGTCAGACAAAGCGCGTGGTTATGGCGGCCAGGATATTGTTCTGCCGCCAGAAACGCGTCGGGCTATTGCCGAGCTGGTTAATGGTGACGCGCGGCGGGCGCTGAATACGCTGGAAATGATGGCCGATATGGCCGAAGTTGATGATTCCGGCAAGCGCGTATTGAAACCAGAATTGCTCACCGAAATTGCCGGTGAACGTAGTGCGCGTTTCGATAATAAAGGCGATCGTTTTTACGATCTCATCTCCGCATTACACAAGTCGGTACGTGGAAGCGCCCCAGATGCGGCGCTTTATTGGTATGCGCGAATTATTACCGCTGGTGGCGATCCGCTGTACGTTGCCCGTCGCTGTCTGGCGATTGCCTCAGAAGATGTCGGCAATGCCGATCCCCGCGCCATGCAGGTGGCGATTTCCGCATGGGACTGTTTTACCCGCGTGGGACCCGCGGAAGGCGAACGCGCGATTGCTCAGGCGATTGTTTATCTGGCCTGTGCGCCGAAGAGTAATGCGGTTTACACCGCCTTCAAAGCCGCGCTGTCTGATGCCCGCGAACGTCCGGATTACGACGTGCCGGTTCACCTGCGCAATGCGCCGACTAAGCTGATGAAAGAGATGGGCTACGGTCAGGAGTATCGTTATGCCCATGATGAGCCTAATGCCTATGCCGCCGGAGAAGAGTACTTCCCGCAGGAAATGGCACAAACGCGCTATTATCGCCCCACAAACAGAGGTCTTGAAGGCAAGATTGGCGAAAAGCTCGCCTGGCTCGCCGGACAGGATCAAAATAGCCCTATAAAACGCTACCGTTAGTGTTATCGTTGCGGTAATGTTGTCTCTGTATCCCTGTGACCGCAGGCTGTGGTCACTTTCTCCTATTTTAATTCGATAAGCACAGGATAAGCATGCTCGATCCCAATCTGCTGCGTAATGAGCCAGACGCAGTCGCAGAAAAACTGGCAAGCCGGGGCTTTAAGCTGGATGTAGATAAGCTACGCGCTCTTGAAGAGCGTCGTAAAGTTCTGCAGGTACAAACTGAAAACCTGCAGGCAGAGCGTAACTCGCGATCGAAATCCATCGGCCAGGCAAAAGCGCGCGGGGAAGATATCGAGTCTTTACGTCTGGAAGTGAACAAACTGGGCGAAGAGCTGGATGCCGCGAAAGCTGAACTTGATACCTTACAGGCCGAGATCCGCGACATTGCGCTGACTATTCCTAACCTGCCAGCGGACGACGTTCCGGTGGGTAAAGATGAAAATGACAACGTCGAAGTCAGCCGCTGGGGTACTCCGCGTGAGTTTGATTTCGAAGTGCGCGATCACGTTACCCTGGGTGAAATGCACACGGGTCTAGATTTCGCCGCGGCGGTTAAGCTGACCGGCTCTCGTTTTGTTGTTATGAAAGGGCAGATTGCGCGTATGCACCGTGCGCTGTCTCAGTTCATGCTGGATCTGCATACTGAACAGCATGGCTATAGCGAAAACTACGTCCCGTATCTGGTTAACCATGACACGCTGTACGGTACAGGCCAACTGCCGAAATTCGCTGGCGATCTGTTCCATACCCGTCCGCTGGATGAAGAAGCTGATAGCAGCAACTATGCGCTGATCCCAACGGCAGAAGTTCCGCTGACCAACCTGGTGCGCGACGAGATCATCGATGAAGATGCGCTGCCGATCAAAATGACTGCGCATACGCCGTGCTTCCGTTCTGAAGCAGGTTCTTACGGTCGTGACACGCGTGGTCTGATCCGTATGCACCAGTTCGATAAAGTTGAGATGGTGCAGATTGTTCGCCCGGAAGATTCGATGGACGCGCTGGAAGAGATGACCGGCCATGCCGAGAAGGTCCTGCAACTACTGGGGCTGCCGTATCGCAAAATCATCCTGTGCACTGGCGACATGGGCTTCGGCGCATGCAAAACTTACGATCTGGAAGTGTGGATCCCGGCGCAGAACACCTATCGCGAAATCTCCTCTTGCTCCAACGTGTGGGATTTCCAGGCTCGTCGTATGCAGGCGCGTTGCCGCAGCAAATCCGACAAAAAGACTCGTTTAGTGCATACTCTGAACGGTTCCGGTCTGGCGGTTGGGCGTACGCTGGTTGCGGTAATGGAAAACTATCAGCAGGCTGATGGCCGCATTCAGGTTCCGGAAGTATTACGTCCGTACATGAATGGCCTGGAATTCATCGGTTAAGCTACCTTTCTCTGCTAAAAAAGCGCCTCAGGGCGCTTTTTTTATGCCCGCTTGACGTCGGACAATAACGACTACTCCCATAGGGGTAATACTGACTTCGAATGAAAGTCAGTATTTTTCTCTGTCTTTTAGCAAATTCAGTTTCTACCAGCCTGTATATCGATATTAACGTTATATAAAAAACTATACATCGAATATTTGTATTTTGTTTATTGTGAGCAGCAGAGTGAGCCACTATGAAAACTAAGATCCCCGATGCCGTGCTGGCAGCTGAGGTTAGTCGCCGCGGTTTGGTGAAAACGACGGCGATAGGCGGACTGGCGGTGGCCAGTAGCGCGTTTACCCTGCCATTTACCCGTATTGCAAATGCTGCAGAAGCCCTTAATCCGACACCGATTAATGAGAAAGTGATCTGGAGCGCGTGTACGGTAAACTGCGGCAGCCGCTGCCCGCTGCGTATGCATGTGGTCGACGGTGAAATAAAGTATGTCGAAACCGACAACACCGGCGATGACAACTATGACGGTCTGCACCAGGTACGCGCCTGTCTGCGTGGTCGATCCATGCGTCGCCGAGTCTATAATCCCGATCGTCTGAAATACCCGATGAAACGCGTTGGTAAGCGTGGCGAAGGAAAATTTGAGCGCATCAGTTGGGATGAAGCCTACGACATCATTGCCAGCAATATGCAGCGTCTTATCAAAGACTACGGCAATGAGTCTATCTACCTGAACTACGGTACCGGTACGCTGGGTGGCACTATGACGCGCTCGTGGCCGCCGGGTAAAACGCTGGTGGCACGGTTGATGAACTGCTGCGGCGGCTATCTTAATCACTACGGTGACTACTCTTCAGCGCAAATCGCTGCCGGGTTGAACTATACCTACGGCGGCTGGGCTGACGGTAACAGCCCGTCCGACATTGAAAACAGCAAGCTGGTGGTTCTGTTCGGTAATAACCCTGGTGAAACCCGTATGAGCGGGGGTGGGGTAACCTATTACCTTGAACAGGCGCGACAGAAATCCAATGCCCGCATGATCATTATCGATCCCCGTTATACGGATACCGGTGCGGGGCGTGAAGATGAATGGATCCCGATCCGTCCTGGTACTGATGCGGCGCTGGTCAATGGTCTGGCGTATGTCCTGATCACCGAAAACATGGTTGACCAACCGTTCCTCGACAAATATTGCGTGGGTTACGACGAGAAAACCTTACCGGCCGACGCACCGAAGAACGGTCACTATAAGGCGTATATTCTTGGGCAGGGTAAGGACGGCATTGCCAAGACCCCGGAGTGGGCGGCGCAGATTACCGGTATTCCCGCTGAACGTATCGTCAAACTGGCGCGTGAAATAGGTAGCGCTAAACCGGCATACATCAGCCAGGGGTGGGGACCGCAGCGTCATGCTAACGGTGAAATAGCGACCCGCGCCATTTCTATGCTCGCTATCCTGACCGGTAACGTTGGGATCAACGGCGGCAACAGCGGGGCGCGTGAGGGCTCATACAGTTTGCCGTTTGAGCGTATGCCAACGCTGGAAAACCCTGTTGAAACCAGCATCTCGATGTTCATGTGGACGGACGCGATTGAGCGAGGCCCGGAGATGACGGCCCTGCGTGACGGCGTACGCGGCAAAGACAAGCTCGATGTTCCTATTAAGATGATCTGGAACTATGCCGGTAACTGTCTGATTAACCAACACTCTGATATTAACCGCACGCATGAAATCCTCCAGGACGAGAAGAAGTGCGAGATGATCGTCGTCATCGACTGTCATATGACTTCCTCGGCGAAATACGCAGACATTTTGCTGCCGGACTGCACTGCCTCCGAACAGATGGATTTTGCGCTGGATGCCTCATGCGGGAACATGTCCTATGTGATTTTCACCGATCAGGCGATCAAACCACGCTTCGAATGCAAGACTATCTACCAGATGACCAGCGAGCTGGCGAAGCGCCTTGGCGTTGAGCAGCAGTTTACAGAAGGTCGTACTCAGGAAGAGTGGATGCGCCATCTGTATGAGCAGTCGCGCAAAGCGATTCCTGAACTGCCTACATTTGAAGAATTCCGTCAGCAAGGGATCTTTAAACAGCGCGATCCGCAAGGACATCATGTGGCGTACAAGGCATTCCGTGAGGATCCTAAAGCCAATCCTCTGACCACGCCGTCAGGTAAGATCGAAATTTATTCGCAGCAGCTTGCCGAGATCGCGGCAACCTGGGAACTGCCGGAAGGTGATGTAATCGATCCGCTACCGATTTATACCCCAGGCTTTGAAAGCTTAAACGATCCGCTGGTGGAGAAATTCCCTTTGCAGCTGACCGGCTTCCACTATAAGTCTCGCGTTCACTCGACCTATGGCAACGTCGATGTCCTGAAAGCATCCTGCCGCCAGGAAATGTGGATCAACCCGATGGATGCGCAGCGACGCGGTATTAACAACGGCGACAAGGTACGTATCTTTAACGATCGTGGTGAAGTGCATATCGAGGCGAAAGTGACGCCACGTATGATGCCTGGCGTGGTGGCATTGGGCGAAGGGGCCTGGTATGACCCGGATGCAAAACGCGTGGATCAGGGCGGTTGCATTAACGTCCTGACGACCCAGCGTCCGTCTCCTCTCGCAAAGGGGAATCCGTCACACACGAACCTTGTTCAGGTTGAAAAGGCGTAAGGAGTAACCGATGACAACCCAGTATGGATTTTTTATTGATTCCAGCCGTTGCACCGGTTGCAAAACCTGCGAACTGGCCTGCAAAGATTTCAAAAATTTAACCCCGGAAGTCAGCTTCCGCCGCATTTATGAATACGCAGGCGGCGACTGGCAGGAGGACAACGGTGTCTGGCATCAGAACGTCTTTGCTTATTACCTCTCCATTGCGTGTAACCACTGTGAAGATCCGGCCTGTACCAAGGTTTGTCCGAGCGGCGCGATGCACAAACGTGAAGATGGTTTTGTCGTTGTCGACGAAGATGTTTGCATTGGCTGCCGGTATTGCCACATGGCCTGTCCTTACGGCGCGCCACAGTACAATGCTGAAAAAGGGCATATGACTAAATGTGATGGCTGCCATGAGCGCGTCGCTGAAGGCAAAAAACCTATCTGCGTGGAGTCCTGCCCACTGCGTGCGCTGGATTTTGGTCCGATTGAAGAGCTGCGCAAAAAACACGGTACTTTGGCTGCGGTAGCGCCACTGCCGGGCGCGCACTTTACCAAACCAAGTATTGTCATCAAACCTAACGCCAATAGCCGCCCGACAGGGGATACTACAGGTTATCTGGCCAATCCGAAGGAGGTGTAAGATGGGAAGTGGATGGCATGAATGGCCGCTGATGATCTTCACTGTCTTCGGACAGTGTGTAGTTGGTGGCTTTATCGTTCTGGCGCTGGCGTTGATGAAAGGGGACTTACGCCCTGAATCGCAGCAGCGCGTGATTGCCTGCATGTTCGGGCTGTGGGTATTAATGGGCATTGGCTTTATTGCTTCTATGCTCCACCTGGGCTCACCGATGCGCGCCTTTAACTCACTCAATCGTGTAGGGTCTTCTGCGTTGAGTAATGAAATTGCCAGCGGCTCAATCTTCTTTGCCGTTGGCGGCATCGGCTGGCTGCTGGCAACGTTAAAAAAAATGTCGCCCGTATTACGCAATCTGTGGTTAGTTGTCACCATGGTACTGGGCGTGGTTTTTGTCTGGATGATGGTGCGCGTGTATAACACCATCGATACCGTACCGACCTGGTACAGCATCTGGACGCCGCTGGGCTTCTTCCTGACGATGTTTATGGGCGGTCCGCTGCTGGGATATCTGTTGCTGAGAATTGCTGGCGTGGACGGTTGGGCGATGCGCCTGTTGCCGGCTATTTCAGTGCTTGCTCTGGTCGTGAGCGCCATCATGTCTGTAATGCAGGGGGCTGAACTGGCGACGATCCACAGTTCCATTCAACAGGCGTCTGCGCTGGTTCCGGATTACGGCTCGCTGATGGCGTGGCGGATTGTCGCTCTGGCATTAGCGTTGTGCTGCTGGATTGTACCGCAAGTGAAAGGCTACCAGCCTGCAGTTCCGCTGCTTTCCGTCGCGTTTATTCTGCTGTTAGTCGGCGAGTTGATTGGTCGTGGCGTGTTCTACGGTCTGCATATGACCGTCGGTATGGCGGTTGCCAGCTAAATGACAAACCGGGGCATAGCCCCGGTTTTTTACTTCTGTTTAGTTAACGTGTCGTAGCTGGTTATCAGATTGCGATAATCAGGAATGTGATTAGAGAACAGCGTTGCCAGACCTTCGATATCGTTGCGCCAGTCGCGATGCAACTCACATGCGACACCAAACCATGTCATCAGTTGAGCACCGGCCTGGGACATCCGATCCCATGCTGAATGGCGAGTAATTTCATTAAACGTACCCGACGCATCGGTTACGACAAAGACATCAAAACCTTCTTCAATAGCCGAGAGCGCAGGGAAAGCAACGCAAACTTCCGTCACGACACCGGCAATAATCAGCTGTTTTTTACCGGTCGCTTTCACTGCTTTCACGAAATCTTCGTTATCCCACGCGTTAATGTTTCCGGGGCGAGCAATATAAGGCGCATCGGGAAATTGAGCTTTCAGTTCCGGTACCAGTGGCCCGTTTGGTCCTGTCTCGAAACTGGTTGTCAGAATGGTTGGGAGTTTGAAGTATTTTGCTAAGTCGCCGAGGGCAAGCACGTTGTTTTTAAATTTATCGGGATCGATATCCCGAACCAGAGAGAGCAGGCCAGCCTGATGGTCGACCAGCAGTACTGCCGCATTATCTTTATCAAGTCTTACGTAAGGTTTAGTCATGATATTTCTCCTGTTCTGCATCAGTGGGGGAAATTTGATGAGTTTAAGTCTACAGAAAGAACGATATATGGATTAGATACCTAAATAAGAACTCACTGTTCTATTTTGAAGACAATGCAGATCTGCATCCCGCATAGAGTTTAGTAAGAAATAAAAGTAAGGGGAGTCCATGAAATTTTTCGACTGAACGCAACGCGAGATTTTTGTTTTAGATCAATAAAAACAAGCAGATGTGTTTTTGTGTTTTTTATCTATTCACATTAAGAATCAGTAATGCAAATCGATCGTCAGGAAAGCGCCTCAGCCCTTTGATTGCGCCGATTGACAATGTTTTTGGCAGTGGCATGATGCGCATGAAATTTGAACTTCCTCACGGTTTTTATTCATGTCCATCTATACCCGTCCCGTCATGCTGTTGCTGTGCGGGCTGCTTCTGCTGACCCTGGCGATCGCCGTGTTAAACACGCTCGTCCCGCTTTGGCTCGCCCATGAAAATTTGCCCACCTGGCAGGTAGGTGTGGTGAGTTCTTCCTACTTTACCGGCAATCTGGTAGGGACGTTGCTGACCGGGTATTTAATAAAACACCTTGGTTTTAATCGCAGCTATTACATTGCCTCGCTTATTTTTGCCGCGGGCTGTATCGGCCTGGGGGTTATGGTGGGATTCTGGAGCTGGATGACCTGGCGTTTTATCGCCGGTGTTGGCTGCGCCATGATTTGGGTGGTAGTGGAAAGTGCGCTGATGTGCAGCGGGACTTCGCGTAATCGCGGACGCTTGCTTGCCGCCTATATGATGATCTATTACGTGGGGACGTTTTTAGGCCAGCTACTGGTCAGTAAAGTATCAACAGAATTGATGAACGTCCTGCCGTGGGTGACGGGTACGATCCTGGCTGGCGTTTTGCCATTGCTCTTTACGCGCATTGCCAATCAGCAGGGTTATGAACAGCAGTCTACTCCTATTACCTCCATGCTGAAGCTGCGGCAGGCGCGTTTGGGCGTTAACGGCTGTATTATTTCCGGGATTGTGCTGGGGTCTTTGTATGGCCTGATGCCGCTGTATCTCAACCATCAAGGGGTGAGCAACGCCAGCATTGGTTTCTGGATGGCGGTTCTGGTTAGCGCCGGTATTCTGGGGCAATGGCCGATTGGCCGCCTGGCAGACAAGCTGGGACGCCTGCTGGTTTTACGCGTCCAGGTCTTCGTGGTTATCGTCGGAAGTATTGCCATGCTGAATCAGGCGGCGATGGCGCCGGCGTTGTTTATGTTGGGTGCGGCAGGTTTTACCCTCTATCCGGTGGCGATGGCCTGGGCCTGTGAAAAGGTTGAACATCATCAGCTGGTCGCCATGAATCAGGCATTGTTATTAAGCTATACCGTTGGCAGCCTGCTGGGTCCTTCATTCACCGCAATGCTGATGCAGAATTATTCCGATAATCTGTTATTCATTATGATCGCCAGCGTATCGTTTATTTATCTGCTGATGTTGTTGCGTAGCGCCAGACATACACCGACTCCGGTGGCTCATGTATAAAGCGCGCCAGACGGTATGCAGGCAAAATGTTTGCATACCGTGACTCATTTTCCCATTGCGGGTATGCCGGAAGTTGCGAGGTATTCGCATGCTTTCAGCGTGCAGTGAAGCTGCGCCTGACTGGTCATACTCGTCAGCTGTTGTAAATGCTCCCCTTCATCCAGCCAGCAAACCAGTTTTTGAATCATTTCAATATGTCGGGTGCTGCTGGCAGCCGCCAGGACAATAATTAACCGCACATCTGGATGCCCTGGAAAAGGCACCGCCTCTTTCAGACACAAGAGCGACAAATGTGTCTCACTGCTTATCACTCCTTCTTCCGGACGAGCGTGCGGTAGGGCAAACTCAGGGCTTAAGATGTACCACGGACCCAGTTGTTCTGTTTCACGGATGATTGCCTGAGCGTAGGCGGACGTAATCGCGCCCAGTTCTTCCAGAGGCTGGCAAGCCAGCGTCACGGCCTCCTGCCAGGAGTGGCATTGTTCACGAAACTGACAGGCAGAAAATAGCGCAGATGTCATTGTGTTCTCCTTATTTCAGAGCAGCAGACCGCATTGCGGTCTGCCAACCCGAACTATCTCAGGGCTTCAAAGAGTGCGGTCGCCGAAATACCGTATTTCTCTTTCAACTGGCGGCTATTGCCTGATTCCGTAAACGTATCTTGTGTCCCCAGTCGGATTAATCTCGTGGTTAATCCTTCCTCCGCCAATACTTCAGCAACCTGTCCGCCAAGCCCACCGGTGATCGTGTGATTTTCAATCGTTGCGATCTGCGGGCAGTTGGCAATCAGTTGCAGAAAGCGCTGGCGGTTAAACGGTTTTAGCATGGCGACGTGAATCAGCTTGCCACGTTTTCCCTGGGCGCACAGCTGCACATAACCTGCGCTTGCCTGCTCCAGAACGGTCCCTTCATAGAGAATGGCGAAGTCATTGCCTGAGTCCTCCACGGCGGCGATATCGGTCACTCGCGGAACGGCAGATTTATCGCGCACGGGCATCGGTTCTCGGGCTACGCGAATATAGACCGGACCGGGAATGTTTACTGCCTGTTCAAATGCGGCCTCAACTTCTTCAGCGTCGGCAGGCGTTAGAATTGTGAGCCCCGGCAGTACGCGCGTCAGGGCCAGATCTTCCAGCGCATGATGCGATGCGCCGTCAGGTCCATCATCCATTCCTGGGTGGCTACCAACTAATTTAATGTTAGCTTTGGCGTAGCACGCCTGGCGCAGTTGAGTCCAGGCGGTGCCTGTCACAAACATCGCAAAGTTAACGTAGAACGGAATATTTCCTTCCAGCGCCTGGCCAGTGGCAAAACTCATTGCCGATCCTTCCGCAATACCCATTTCAAAGAAAGCGTCTGGATAGATGGCCTGGAACTGGTCAGTGCGGGTGGAGCTGGCTAAATCACTATCAATGGCGACAATGGGATAGCCCTTTTTTTTCAGGGCAATGAGTGCGTTACCAATTTCATCACGTGGGGCTTTCATCACTGCAACTCCTCCATAGCCTGCTGATATTGTTCGGTGGTTGGGGTTTTTGAATGCCAGTCACCGTTATTTTCCATATAGCTAACGCCACTGCCTTTGGTGGTATGCGCAATAATGGCGACAGGTTTTCCTTTCAGATGGCGTGAAAGCATCAGCGTGTCGGCAACCTGATGCATATCGTTACCGTTATGGAGTTCGAGTACGTGCCAGCCGAAAAGACGCACTTTGTCGGCCAGAGGTTCCAGATTCACCACCTGATTAACGGGGTCGTGGGAGGAAAAACCGTTGTAGTCGATAATCGCCACCAGGTTATCCATCTTCATATGGCCTGCCTGTTGTAGCGTCTCCCAGATTTGCCCTTCGTGCATTTCGCCATCGCCAATGATGGCGAAAACGCGCTGTGATTCCCCCCGCTGTTTTTTGGCCGCCGCCATACCAAAGGCAATGGATAATCCCTGGCCCAGCAGGCCGGTTGTTGCATCGACTTCGGGCAGAGATTTGATGCTAGGGTGCCCCTGTAAACGTGAGTTAATTTGTCGAAAAGTATTAAATTCGCTGCGCTCAATTTTGCCTTTTTGATGCAGCATGGCGTACTGAGCAGCAACCGCATGACCTTTGCTCATGACCACGCGAGCGCGAGGGGCGCAGGAGAAGTCCACCTCTTGATCGTAAATCCAGGTCAGAATGTCGATGATGGACAATGCACCGCCAGGATGGCCAATGCCTGATTCATAAATCATGGTGACAATATCCCGGCGAGCAGCCAGCGCATGGGATTTCAATTCATCAATATTCATGTTCATTCCTTATCAGGGCAACATTTTGCCGATGTAATAAACCACTAAGCCGAGGGCGACAAAATCTGTCTCCGGGAAGCTAGTACCGGACAATCCCACCGATTCCATGATGGGATAGATGAGTGCCGGGCCAATACCAATTAATATGCCAGTGACAAAGCTACCGGCGATGGCCCCTTTCCAGCCTCCTGACGCATTACCGAAGACGGCGGCGGTAGCACCAATGAAGAAGTAGGGGATGGCGACGGGGATAATGACCGTTTGCCCAATTGATGCGAGTACCCCCATAACCACCAATCCACCCACAAAGGAAGAGATGAAACCTAAAACGGTGGCGGTTGGGGCATACGGAAAGACGACTGGGCAATCCAGTGCGGGTTTGGCGTTCGGGATAAATTTTTCAGAGATGCCCAGAAATGCCGGGACTATTTCTGACAACAGCAAGCGAACGCCGGTGATGATGATATAAAGCGATGCGGTAAACGTGAGTGACTGGAATAGCGGATAAACCAGCCAATGCATTCCACCGGCGGCGGCCGTTACCGCTTCTTCGCCTGCGGCAAGCGCCGCGATGTAATAGAAAATACTGACAGAGATGGACACGGAGACGATGTAGTCTTTAAAAATCCCCAACCATCCGGGAAGATTTAGCTTTTCTGTTGACTGCTTAGGATCGCCCACTTTCGAACCGATCCATCCCGATAGCGCGTAGGCCAGAGTAACGTAATGACCCATCGCGATTTCATCATTACCGGTAATCTTACGCATCCACGGCTGAGCGATAGCTGGATAGACACAGGCCGCAAGCCCCAGCAGTATGGAGCCGACGATAATTGTTGTTACATCGCTGTAGCCAAGCGCCTTAAGCGTAACGGTTAAGAGGGCAGACAGATACAGATTATGTTGACCCGTCAGGAAGATGTATTTGAACGGCGTTACGCGGGCAAAAAACAAGTTCCAGCCGAAACCAACGACCATGATGAGTGAAACGCACATGGCAAACTTGGTCTGTGCCAGCCCAGTTAACGCTTCGGCTAACGGCATCACACCTTTCAGACCGAATCCATCGCTGAATAAGGTCTGAAAATTACCTAAGGATGTCACCGCAATCCCTGCTCCGCCGGCAAATACCAGAAATCCGACGATGGTTTTAAAGGTACCTGAAAGCACTTTTTCGATGGGTTTACGCTGGATAAGCAAACCAATTAGCGCAATAAAGCCAACTAAAAGTGGGGTTACACCCAAAATGTCGAATACAATGAACTTTAGGAGATCCATATTTCCCCCGGAGAGGTTAGTTGTTTTGAACAACGCTGGTGAGCGCAGATTCCATTTCTTCGCTGTTCATCAGATCGGTGATACCGATTGCTCTGAACCCGGCGGCTTCTACCTCATCGGTCAGGTCGCTCATGGTGATCACGAAGTCGATGTTTTGCCAGGTTCGTAGCCCTGACAGGACATCGTGTTCAAGATCGATATCCCAGCCATGTTTATCGATGACTTTTTGGGCTTTGATTTTCAGCATTAGTGAACTGCCCATACCGGTACGACAGACGATCAGACCTTTCATTAGACGTTCTCCTGTTTGTAAAAATAATTATTTTTAATTATCATTGGTGCGATAAAAATTATTATCGCAAAGCCGGGCAAAGTATGTGACAGCATTTGCATTTTGTGCAAAAAGGCGAAAAATGAGTCAAATAGATACTAATTTATTGATTAACATAAGAAATGGGGCTTCAGAGCTGAGTCCGATCCTGGAAAAGGTAGGGCGTTTTATCACTGAAAATCCTGATTTTGTGATGCGGCATACGATAACCGAGCTGGCCGATTCTATTGATACCAGTGAGGGGAGTATCACTCGTTTTTGCCGTGCCTTTGGTTTTAAGGGGTTTTCTGATTTCAGAACGGCTCTTGCACTGGAGCAAGGAGCTGCACGGCCGAATGATGGAGGAAGTGAGGAGACGGCGGCGGTACTGGCAAGCGTTTGTGACAGCAATGCCATCATTGACAGCAAAGAGTTGCAGGCGGTTGCGACCTGGTTAAATCAGCTCAGTAATATTGCAATTTATGCGGTAGGTACTGCGGTGCCGGTGGCGTTATTCCTGCAAATCAATCTGGTGCAGATGGGGAAAATAGCCAGTTATATCGACCGATTTTATCCGGCGGCTATCTCTCCGTTGGCGGACAGCCAAAAAACAGGGATTATCGTTATTCATACAGAACAAGTCTCTACCGATATGATGCAGTCGCTGACGCTAGCGAAGGAACAAGGCATAAAAATTCTCTCGTTAACTCGCGGATCGTTTGCGCCATTAAATCGGCTTTCTGACTGGAATTTGCAGGCGGCGGTTGCATTACAGGGGGAAGGTGAGTCTGGTTTTGCTGAAATTGCTGGTGCGATGATGGTGGCAGATCGCATACTCAGTGCTCTGGAAGAGCAGGATGAGCGTTACGTGCAGTGTCGTAAAGCACACCAGAAACGTATTTTCTCTATTGAAAGCGTGACCAATAAACTTTCAGAATATTTTATGTCGTAGGCATCGAACGTTGGCGTCGCGCTACTCAAGCAGAGCGCTGCGACGCCGTGGTCGTCATTAGTACATCACTTTATGACCATACTGCTCAAGAATGCCTTTCACGCGCTCCATGGTCTCTTTCTTCGGTGGCTTAACACCGTCAAGTTTGTACTCTTCACCCATTGCCACCCATTTGTGTTTGCCCAGCTCATGGTATGGCAGCAGTTCGATTTTCTCTACGTTGCCCATATCGCGGGTAAACTCGCCCAGGCGGTGCGCGGAGTCGTCATCGTCAGACCAGCCAGGCACAACGACGTAGCGGATCCACACCTTGATGTCTTTATTGGACAGGTAACGTGCAAACTCAAGCGTGCGATGGTTAGATACGCCCACCAGATTCTGATGGATTTCATCATTCATCTGTTTGAGATCGAGCATCACCAGGTCAGTGACTTCCAGCAATTCATCGATCACCGGATCGTAGCGGCGAACAAAACCGTTGGTATCCAGACAGGTATGAATACCTTCTTTTTTACAGGCACGAAACCAGTCGCGTACAAATTCAGCTTGCAGGATAGCTTCGCCACCGGACGCTGTCACACCGCCACCGGAGGCGTTCATAAAGTGGCGGTAGGTCACGACCTCTTTCATTAACTCGTCGACGGTGACTTCTTTGCCGCCGTGCGTATCCCATGTGTCACGGTTATGACAATACAGGCAGCGCATCAGGCAGCCCTGGAAGAAGGTAATAAAACGGATGCCCGGGCCATCAACAGTGCCACAGGATTCAAAGGAGTGAATGCGACCAATAACTGACATTGCGGTGTTTCTCCAGGTGTGGCCCATCCGGGGCCAGTGTTAGTGCACAGTTATTAACTGTGTCGAGTCTGTTTTGGCTGCTATCCATAAGTATAGATAGCTGACAAAGCAGGCTATTAAAAAGGCCCCACTTACGTGGAGCCTTTATTGTACGCTTTTTAAAGTACGATTTCAGTCAAAACCAATTACATGGTCTGAGTGAAGGTACGAGTAATAACGTCCTGCTGCTGTTCTTTAGTCAGGGAGTTAAAACGTACTGCGTAGCCAGAAACACGGATGGTCAGCTGCGGATATTTTTCCGGATGTTCCATCGCATCCAGCAGCATTTCACGGTTCATGACGTTCACGTTCAGGTGCTGACCACCTTCGATGGACGCTTCGTGGTGGAAGTAACCATCCATCAGACCAGCCAGGTTGGTCTTACGAACTTCGTCGTCTTTACCCAGTGCGTTCGGAACGATAGAGAAGGTGTAAGAGATACCATCTTTAGCGTAAGCAAACGGCAGTTTAGCAACGGAGGTCAGAGAGGCAACAGCACCTTTCTGGTCACGACCGTGCATTGGGTTAGCACCCGGTCCGAACGGCGCGCCAGCACGACGACCATCTGGGGTGTTACCGGTTTTCTTACCATAAACCACGTTAGAGGTGATGGTCAGAACAGACTGAGTCGGGATAGCGTTACGATAAGTAGTCAGTTTCTGAATTTTCTTCATGAAACGTTCTACCAGGTCAACCGCCATGTCATCAACGCGAGAGTCGTTGTTACCAAACTGCGGGTATTCGCCTTCGATTTCGAAGTCGACAGCCAGACCGTCTTCGTCACGAATCGGTTTAACTTTCGCATATTTGATTGCAGACAGGGAGTCAGCAGCAACGGACAGACCAGCGATACCACACGCCATGGTGCGGATAACGTCACGGTCGTGCAGCGCCATCAGAGAGGCTTCGTAGCTGTACTTGTCGTGCATGTAGTGGATAACGTTCAGTGCAGTGACGTACTGTTTAGCCAGCCAGTCCATGAAGTGATCCATGCGCTCCATAACTTCGTCGAAGTTCAGAACGTCGCCTTTGATCGGTTCAGATTTAGGACCAACCTGCATTTTCAGTTTTTCATCAACGCCGCCGTTGATTGCGTACAGCATGGTTTTCGCCAGGTTTGCACGCGCACCGAAGAACTGCATTTGTTTACCAACAACCATCGGGCTTACGCAGCAAGCGATAGCGTAGTCGTCGTTGTTGAAGTCCGGACGCATCAGGTCATCGTTCTCGTACTGCAGAGAAGAGGTGTCGATGGACACTTTAGCGGCGAATTTCTTGAAGTTCAGAGGCAGTTTCTCAGACCACAGAACGGTGATGTTCGGCTCCGGAGAAGGACCCATGGTGTACAGGGTATTCAGGAAGCGGAAGCTGTTTTTGGTAACCAGAGTACGGCCATCAACGCCCATACCACCGATAGATTCAGTTGCCCAAATCGGGTCACCGGAGAACAGTTCATCATATTCAGGGGTACGCAGGAAACGAACCATACGCAGTTTCATGACCAGGTGGTCAATCATTTCCTGAGCGTCTTGCTCGGTGATTTTGCCCGCTTTGATATCACGTTCGATGTAGGCATCCAGGAAGGTGGATACGCGACCGAAGGACATTGCTGCGCCGTTCTGAGATTTAACCGCGGCCAGGTAGCCGAAGTAAGTCCACTGGATAGCTTCCTGAGCGTTGGTTGCCGGACCAGAGATATCGCAGCCATATTTAGCAGCCATTTCTTTGATCTGACCCAGTGCGCGGTGCTGTTCAGCAATTTCTTCACGCAGACGGATAGTGGCTTCCAGGTTTACGCCGTTTTCCAGATCGGACTGCAGAGAGACGAACTGAGCGTATTTGTCTTTCATCAGGTAGTCGATACCGTACAGCGCAACGCGACGGTAGTCACCGATGATACGGCCACGGCCATAGGCATCTGGCAGACCAGTCAGAACACCGGATTTACGGCAGTTCAGAATGTCTTTGGTGTAAACATCGAATACGCCCTGGTTGTGGGTTTTGCGGTATTCGGTGAAGATTTTTTTCAGCATCGGGTCCAGTTCGCGATTGTACGCTTTGCAGGAACCTTCAACCATTTTGATGCCGCCAAACGGAATGATCGCACGTTTCAGCGGAGCTTCAGTCTGCAGACCAACAATTTTCTCGAGCGCTTTGTTGATGTAGCCAGCGTCGTGAGAAGTGATGGTAGAAGCAACGGAGGTGTCAAAGTCAACAGGCGCGTGAGTGCGGTTTTCCTGTTTAACGCCTTCCATCACGCTGTCCCACAGTGCAGTGGTCGCATCAGTTGCGCCAGCCAGGAAGGACTCGTCACCCTCATACGGAGTGTAGTTTTTCTGAATGAAGTCACGGACGTTTACTTCATTCTGCCAATCACCTTTGGTAAAACCTTCCCAGGCTGTGGCTAACTTTTCATTAAGCTCGGACATGTAACACCTACCTTCTTAAGTGGATTTTTTATTTACTGCGTGTAATGGGCATCATCAGATTAATGATGATCGTTACCACGCAGATAAATGACCCAGTATGTCAACCCGACCAACAAACCGCCGCCGATAATGTTGCCGATCGTAACCGGAATCAGGTTATCGGTGATGAAATTCATCACGGTCAGGTGAGAAAAATTCTCCGGAGAAGACCCAACAGCGGTCCAGAATTCCGGGGTGGCGAAATCGCGAATTACAATACCCATAGGGATCATAAACATGTTTGCGATACTGTGCTCAAAACCGCTGGCAACAAACATTGCGACCGGTAATACCATGATAAACGCTTTGTCCATCAGGCTGCGACCCGAATAGCTCATCCATACTGCCAGACACACCATCAGGTTCGCCAGGATGCCAAGACTTACCGCCTCAACAAAAGTATGGTGCACTTTGTGGTCGGCTGTTTGCAGGACGTTGAGACCCCACGCGCCGTTAGCGGTCATATACTCGCCAGAAAGCCACATGAGTAACACGAAGATCAGGGCGCCAATCAGGTTGCCGACATAAACGTTAAGCCAGTTTTTCGCCAATTGGCCCCAGGTGATGCGGCCACTGGCTTTCGCTACGACAATCAGTACGGTTGAGGTGAAGAGGTCTGCACCGCAGACAACGCAGAGAATCAGCCCCAGGGAAAAGCAGATACCACCTACTAGCTTCGCCATGCCGAAAGGCATTGTGCCGGTACCGGTTGTGGCGGTGATATAGAAAACAAAGGCAATTGAAATGAATACACCGGCAGTAATTGCCAGATAGAACGTCTTAAGCGGATGTTTCGTTGCTTTATAGACGCCTGCTTCTTCGGCAACTTTGGCCATTGCAGCAGGAAGAATAAGATCAAAAGGGTTGTCAGCTTTCACACTAACTCTCTCTTTATTAAGTCGGCGACGAGATACTAACAAAGCATTATAGATGAGAATTTGATATAGATCATATCTCGCCTGGCTTATAGGCCCGTAAGGCGCATGGTTTTTATGCGATTACGGTGTAACTTTTTGATTATCCAAATAAAAATAAATTTTAAAAATTATAAAGTGAGTTGAATTTTTTCTTTCTGTCTCCTCTGGGGCGGTTAATTAAAATGGAGTAATTGAGATAAAAAACCACATTAATAAGCTAATTTTCTTAATATCAACTACTAATATTTAACCTTGTTTTTACATTTATTTTTTGATTTGACCAAAATAAAAAACAGGGCGCATTAAGCGCCCCGTAATATAGCCCAGACAATACCTTTAGCCTACTCAGCGCAGGCTGATTGTCACTATTTTGACCAATGTGCTGCTTTCGCGCGCTGCAGTTTTTCGTAAGCTTTCAGCAGAGACTGATGCGCCGGGAAAGCCTGCAGATCGCTATCAACAGTTTGAAGCCCGTAGAACGGCGCTTCGCCACTTAATGCTGCACTTGCGGCTTCAACCGCCTCGGCACCGTACATGCGAACAAACGCGTTCAGATATTGTAGCGGCTGACGATCTTCTTCCTGAGATAGCAGCAGCAGCGTTTGCAGACAGCGGTAGTAGTTGGCACGTTCAGCGCTAAAGACAGAGGCGTTGAATTCCATCGTCCATTCTGTCCAGACCAGCGCCTGCTCCAGGTCGCCGCCGGCCAGCGCCAGCATCACTTTAAGCTCGCCAATGCGCAGGGTGTACCAACCGTTATCCGCACCGGTTGCCAGACCGAGCAGCTCGCGTACGCGGGTGAAGTCGTCAAAGCCTTCTTCATCCAGTTGTTCGATCAGATTGAGATAGTCTTCTTTATCCCATTCACTGCCCGGAAGAGAGAGGATAGTGTCACGCAGATGGGCGCCCATGGCATTGTTGGCTAACCACAGATCTTCAGCCGGATAGATGTCAGACATTCCCGGAACAATAATGCGGCACGCATAAACGCTCAGGTGCTCGTAGTCGGCGATATACACTTCTTTATCTTCAGCATTGAAGATGGCCATCAGGGTGGCGAACTCTTCTTCCGTGGTACCGGAGAAATTCCAGTCAACGAACGGATAGTCAGCATCCTGCTTGAACAGATCCCAGGAGATCAGGCCGCTGGAATCGATGAAGTGGGTTTCAAGGTTAGTGTGTTCAGCCACTTCTTCGTCGTCAAAGGTCGGTGGGGTGAAGACATCAAGATCTTTCAGACCGCGGCCCTGTAGCAGTTCAGTGACAGTACGCTCCAGCGCAACGCCGAAATCCGGGTGTGCACCGAAGGAGGCAAAGCAGGTACCATTGGCCGGGTTGAACAGGACAACGCAAATCACCGGATACTTGCCGCCCAGCGAGCCATCGTAGGCGAAAATTGGGAAACCTTCCGCTTCCAGTTTGGCGATGGACTCAACCACTGCCGGGTAGCGCGCCATGACTTCGGCCGGGATTTCCGGCAGGCTGATGCTTTCCGCAATAATACGGTTCTTCACATGACGCTCAAAGACTTCAGACAGGCCCTGAACGCGCGCTTCGTTTCGGGTGTTACCCGCAGACATGCCGTTAGAAACGTACAGGTTGCCAATAATGTTCATCGGAATATAGACGGTCTGGTTATCCGACTGACGGGTAAACGGTAGGCCGCAGACCCCACGTTCTTCATTACCGGATTGCAGATCGATAAGCATGCTGCCAGTCAGTTCGTTGTCTGGATCGTAAAACGCACGCAGACGAGCATCCAGCAGACCTTCTGGTACGTCGTCTTCTTCAGTCAACGGGAACCATTTTTCGTTCGGATAATGCACGAATGGGCCGTTGGCGATGGTTTCACCCAGCCAGAAATCAGCAAAGAAATAGTTAGTCGACAGACGCTCAAAATATTCGCCCAGCGCGGAAGCCAGCGCCGCTTTTTTCGTCGCGCCTTTACCGTTGGTGAAGCACAGCGCGCATTCTTTGTCGCGAATATGTACAGACCAGACGTTAGGGACGGGATTCAACCACGAGGCTTCTTCAATTTGAAAACCAAGGTCGAGCAATTTTTGCTGGAAGCGAGCGATGGAGTCTTCCAGAGCGGCATCTTTGCCGGGGATAAATGTTTGCGTCATGAAAATCACTTTTGTCGTACGGAAAGCGCGCAATGATACGGGTTTTAAATGAATGGCGCTATCGTCGCCGGAGTTCAGACGTAAATAAAAGTATTAGCTATGCTTTCCTACAGCCAACCACGTTTAGAGCATAATAATGAAAGCTTTCGATTTACACCGAATGGTACTGGATAAGGTGCCCATGGATTTTCTGGGAGAAGTTGCTCTGCGCAGCCTCTATACCTTTATATTGGTTTTTCTGTTTTTAAAAATCACCGGACGTCGCGGCGTACGCCAGATGTCGCTTTTTGAAGTGCTGATTATCCTTACGCTGGGGTCCGCGGCGGGAGACGTGGCATTTTATGATGATGTCCCGATGCTGCCGGTGCTGGTGGTCTTTATTACGCTTGCTGTGCTGTATCGGCTGGTTATGTGGCTGATGGCGCATAGCGAGAAAATGGAGGATTTGCTGGAGGGCAAGCCCGTTGTGATCATTGAGGACGGCGAGCTGGCATGGTCGAAGCTCAATAGCGCCAATATGACGGAATTCGAATTCTTTATGGAATTGCGTTTGAACGGCGTGGAGCAATTGGGACAGGTGAGACTGGCCATCCTGGAGACTAATGGGCAAATCAGCGTCTATTTCTTTGCTGATGAAGACGTAAAGCCGGGGCTCAGTATTTTGCCTAAACGCTGCACACAGCGATTTAAAGTGATACCTGAAGCTGGGGACTATGCCTGTATACGGTGTAGTGAAGTGGTGCAAATGAACGCCGGAGATCATCAATTATGTCCACGCTGTGCAAATCCAGAATGGTCGAAGGCCAGTCGGGCAAAACGGGTCACCTGACAGCGAAAATCTCGGTTTTTACCCGTCAATCCGATAGATTCTGTTGTGTGACCAATGACACATTTTTACCCTGGTCAGTTTTACCCATTGCGGCGCGTGTCACTGAATGATAAAACCGATATCCACAGGAATAACTTATACCAATGTCTGTCACCGGATTATCGCCAATGACAGGATGTTGATTGGACAACAACACAACGTGGTGAGGGGAAATGGCTCAGGTCTTCAATTTTAGTTCAGGTCCGGCAATGTTACCGGCAGAAGTACTTAAACTGGCTCAACAGGATCTTCGCGACTGGAACGGTCTTGGCACGTCGGTGATGGAAATTAGCCACCGTGGCAAAGAATTCATCCAGGTCGCAGAGGAAGCGGAGCAGGATTTTCGCGATCTTCTCAGCATCCCCTCCAACTATAAAGTGTTGTTCTGCCATGGCGGTGGGCGCGGGCAGTTTGCGGGCATCCCGTTAAATATTCTGGGTGACAAAACCACGGCGGATTACGTTGATGCCGGTTATTGGGCCGCCAGCGCAATTAAAGAAGCGAAAAAATACTGTACGCCAAACGTTATCGACGCCAAAGTCACCGTTGACGGACTGCGTGCTGTTAAGCCAATGAGCGAATGGCAGCTTTCTGACAACGCGGCGTATTTGCACTATTGCCCGAATGAAACCATTGATGGCATTGCGATCGATGAAACGCCGAATTTTGCCAGCAATGTGGTGGTTACGGCGGATCTGTCCTCTACCATTCTTTCTGCACCGCTTGACGTGAGCCGTTATGGCGTAATTTATGCCGGGGCGCAGAAAAACATCGGCCCGGCCGGGCTGACCATTGTCATCGTACGTGAAGATTTGCTGGGTAAGGCTCATGTGTCATGCCCGTCAATCCTCGACTATACCGTGCTGAATGACAACGACTCCATGTTCAACACGCCGCCAACCTTTGCCTGGTATCTGTCTGGCCTGGTCTTTAAATGGCTGAAAGAGCAGGGCGGTGTTAACGCGATGGATAAAATTAACCAGCAAAAAGCGGAACTGCTGTACGGCGTAATCGATAACAGCGATTTCTACCGTAACGACGTGGCAAAATCGAACCGTTCACGGATGAACGTACCGTTCCAGCTTGCTGACAGCGCACTGGATAAACTCTTCCTGGAAGAGTCTTTCGCTGCGGGTCTGCACGCGTTGAAAGGGCACCGTGTGGTCGGTGGTATGCGCGCGTCCATCTACAATGCAATGCCGCTAGAAGGTGTAAAAGCGCTGACCGATTTCATGGTCGATTTCGAGCGCCGCCGCGGTTAATCTGCTGTATTTTCATCCCCACAGCCAGTCTGTGGGGTTTTTATGTCTGTTTTTGAGAGTCGAGTTTCATGGAATCCCTGACGTTACAACCCATTGCGCGGGTGGATGGCACCATCAATCTGCCTGGATCCAAAAGTGTTTCTAACCGCGCTTTGCTGCTGGCTGCATTAGCAAATGGCACCACTGTCCTGACCAACCTTCTGGACAGCGATGATGTCCGCCATATGCTTAATGCTCTGAATGCGTTAGGAATTAGCTATACCCTTTCTGCCGACCGTACGCGTTGCGAGATTATCGGCAATGGCGGCGCGCTGCATGCCGAAGGCGCAGTAGAACTGTTCCTTGGCAATGCCGGAACCGCAATGCGCCCACTGGCCGCTGCGCTGTGTCTGGGCAGTAATGACATCGTGTTGACAGGCGAGCCGCGCATGAAAGAGCGCCCGATTGGCCATCTGGTTGATGCGTTACGCCAGGGCGGAGCCAACATTGAATACCTGGAGCAAGAAAACTATCCGCCTTTACGTCTGCGCGGTGGCTTTACCGGAGGACAGGTTGAGGTAGACGGCAGCGTATCCAGCCAGTTCCTGACTGCGCTGCTGATGACTGCGCCACTGGCGCCGCAGGATACGACGATCGCCATTAAAGGCGAGCTGGTATCTAAACCTTACATTGATATCACACTGAACCTGATGAAAACGTTTGGTGTTGAAATTGAGAATCAGAACTACCAGCGCTTTGTTGTGCAGGGTCAGCAGCAGTATCAGTCACCGGGTGCATATCTGGTTGAAGGCGATGCTTCTTCCGCTTCCTATTTTCTCGCAGCGGGAGCCATTAAAGGCGGTACGGTAAAAGTCACCGGGATTGGCCGCAACAGTATGCAGGGTGATATCCGCTTCGCCGATGTGCTGGAAAAAATGGGCGCGACCATTACCTGGGGCGAAGACTTTATTGCCTGTACTCACGGTGAGCTGAACGCGGTAGACATGGATATGAACCATATTCCCGATGCGGCGATGACCATTGCCACGGCAGCGCTGTTCGCTAAAGGCACCACGACCTTACGTAACATCTACAACTGGCGCGTCAAAGAGACCGACCGCCTTTTCGCGATGGCGACCGAGTTGCGTAAAGTGGGCGCGATCGTTGAAGAGGGCGAAGACTATATTCGTGTCACACCACCGGCGACGTTACAGTTTGCGGAGATCGCGACCTACAACGATCACCGCATGGCGATGTGTTTCTCGCTGGTGGCGTTGTCTGACACGCCGGTGACCATTCTGGACCCTAAATGTACCGCCAAAACCTTCCCGGATTATTTCGAACAGTTGGCGCGTATTAGTACACCTGCCTGATCCTCACATCTGACGATCGCGCTCAGCATATTCGTGAGCGCATCGCTGCAGATAAAAAGTAAATCAGTGTCATCTTCCGGGCTGGTTTCTCGCCAGCCCGCTATAATTGCGCAATTCTTCCTCACATCGTTACAGACTAATCGGGTTTTTACACTCTGTGTTAACGATTATTAGCGTTGGCGCGTATAATGCGCGGCGTTCACGTTAACGTATGCCCGTTTAAGGAGAAAAAGATGACGGCAATTGCCCCGGTTATTACCATTGATGGCCCAAGTGGTGCAGGAAAAGGCACCTTGTGCAAGGCAATGGCGGAAGCATTGCAATGGCATCTGTTAGATTCAGGCGCGATCTACCGCGTACTGGCGCTCGCAGCGTTGCATCACCATGTTGATGTCACATCTGAAGATGCTCTGGTACCGCTTGCCTCACACCTGGATGTGCGTTTTATCTCAACGGACGGCAACCTGGAAGTCATTCTGGAAGGTGAAGATGTCAGCGGCGAAATCCGCACCCAGGAAGTAGCGAATGCCGCATCTCAGGTCGCTGCGTTTCCTCGCGTACGCGAAGCGCTGTTACGCCGCCAACGCGCGTTTCGTGAAGCGCCCGGCCTGATTGCCGACGGACGAGACATGGGGACCGTGGTGTTCCCGGATGCACCAGTGAAAATTTTCCTGGACGCCTCCTCGCAAGAACGTGCGCATAGACGTATGCTACAGTTGCAGGAAAAGGGCTTTAGTGTTAACTTTGAACGCCTTTTGGCCGAGATCGAAGAACGCGATTTCCGCGATCGTAATCGTGCTGTAGCGCCGCTGGTTCCCGCTGCTGATGCTTTAGTTTTGGATTCAACCCGATTAAGCATTGAGCAAGTGATTGAAAAAGCGTTACAATACGCGCGCCAAAAACTGGCACTCGCTTAAGTGCGACCGAATTTGCAGTACCCCCGTTGCAATGGATTGACAGCGGGTATGTTAAACAACCCCATCCGGCATGGAGCCAGGTGGACGTTAAATATGAAACCTGAAGATTAAACATGACTGAATCTTTTGCTCAACTGTTTGAAGAATCCTTAAAAGAAATCGAAACCCGTCCGGGTTCCATCGTTCGTGGTGTTGTTGTTGCTATCGACAAAGACGTAGTACTGGTTGACGCTGGTCTGAAATCTGAGTCCGCCATTCCGGCAGAGCAGTTCAAAAACGCCCAGGGCGAGTTGGAAATCCAGGTTGGTGACGAAGTTGACGTTGCTCTGGATGCAGTAGAAGACGGCTTCGGTGAAACCCTGCTGTCCCGTGAAAAAGCTAAACGTCACGAAGCTTGGATCACGCTGGAAAAAGCTTACGAAGAAGCTGCAACCGTTACTGGTGTTATCAATGGCAAAGTCAAGGGTGGCTTCACTGTTGAGCTGAATGGTATTCGCGCGTTCCTGCCGGGTTCCCTGGTAGACGTTCGTCCGGTCCGCGACACGCTGCACCTGGAAGGCAAAGAGCTTGAATTCAAAGTAATCAAGCTGGATCAGAAGCGTAACAACGTTGTTGTTTCCCGTCGTGCCGTTATCGAATCCGAAAACAGCGCAGAACGCGATCAGCTGCTGGAAAACCTGCAGGAAGGCATGGAAGTTAAAGGTATCGTTAAGAACCTCACTGACTACGGTGCATTCGTTGATCTGGGTGGCGTTGACGGCCTGCTGCACATCACCGACATGGCATGGAAACGCGTTAAGCATCCGAGCGAAATCGTAAACGTTGGCGACGAAATCACTGTTAAAGTGCTGAAGTTCGACCGCGAGCGTACTCGTGTATCTCTGGGCCTGAAACAGCTGGGCGAAGATCCATGGGTAGCTATCGCTAAGCGTTATCCGGAAGGTACCAAACTGACTGGTCGCGTGACCAACCTGACCGACTACGGCTGCTTCGTTGAAATCGAAGAAGGCGTTGAAGGCCTGGTTCACGTTTCCGAAATGGATTGGACCAACAAAAACATCCACCCGTCCAAAGTTGTTAACGTTGGCGATGTAGTGGAAGTTATGGTTCTGGATATCGACGAAGAACGTCGTCGTATCTCCCTGGGTCTGAAGCAGTGCAAAAATAACCCATGGCAGCAGTTCGCGGAAACCCACAACAAGGGCGACCGTGTTGAAGGTAAAATCAAGTCTATCACTGACTTCGGTATCTTCATCGGCCTGGACGGCGGCATCGACGGCCTGGTTCACCTGTCTGACATCTCCTGGAACGTTGCAGGCGAAGAAGCAGTTCGTGAATACAAAAAAGGCGACGAAATCGCAGCTGTTGTTCTGCAGGTTGACGCAGAACGTGAGCGTATCTCTCTGGGCGTTAAACAGCTCGCAGAAGATCCGTTCAACAACTGGGTTGCACTGAACAAGAAAGGCGCAATCGTAAACGGTAAAGTCACTGCAGTTGATGCTAAAGGCGCAACCGTAGAACTGGCTGACGGCGTTGAAGGTTACCTGCGCGCTTCTGAAGCTTCCCGCGACCGCGTTGAAGATGCAACTCTGGTTCTGAGCGTAGGCGACGACGTTGAAGCTAAATTCACCGGCGTTGATCGTAAGAACCGCGCAATCAGCCTGTCTGTTCGTGCTAAAGACGAAGCTGATGAGAAAGATGCAATCGCAACTGTTAACAAACAGGAAGATGCTAACTTCTCTAACAACGCAATGGCTGAAGCTTTCAAAGCAGCTAAAGGCGAGTAATATCGAGTGCTCCTAAATCCTTTGTGCTGTTAACAGCACAAAGGGTGACGAGTAGCTTGACAGATTACAGGATTCGTCCTGTAATCAATGACAAAGGGCGGCTAAGGCCGCCCTTAATCAATGCAGCAGCTAATTATGCCTTTAAGGAACCGGAGGAATCATGACCAAGTCAGAATTGATTGAAAGACTTGCAACCCAGCAACCTCATATTCCCGCGAAAGCGGTTGAAGATGCAGTTAAAGAGATGCTGGAACATATGGCCTCGACTCTTGCGCAGGGCGAGCGTATTGAAATCCGCGGTTTCGGCAGTTTCTCTTTGCATTACCGCGCACCGCGCACCGGACGTAATCCGAAGACCGGCGATAAAGTGGACCTGGAAGGAAAATACGTTCCGCACTTTAAACCAGGTAAAGAACTGCGCGATCGCGCCAATATTTACGGTTAAGTTTTTAGCGAGACTTAACGCCGAAAAAAGCACCCGCATGGGTGCTTTTTTCATTTCTGCCAGCCCATCCTGGAATCTCCATCCCAGTTAATTTGCACGTTACAAGCGCCGCTAAATGTTAGCGGAATGCATACCGTATAACGCTAAATTGGCACCAGACAACCGTCGAACATTACTGCACACTTCCTGCTACAGGGAGGTGACTGATGAAAATAACAACGGTTAGTACGAGTGCATTATTCGGCATTCTCCCGCTTATGCTATTACCTGCGTTACCTGACACGCTGTGCATCGGCGTTATATTTGGTCTGGCAATTCTGCTCTGCCTTATTTCTCACAGCCCTGTACGTTTCGCCGGATTAACCCTGCTATTTTTTCTTTGGGGAGTTCTGGCTGCGAAAGATGCGCTGTGGGCCGGTAATACGCTGCCTGCAAAAAGCCAGCAGGCCATCGTGCGGATAACCGGAACCGATAATATGACAACGCACTACGGCCAGATCACGCATCTGCAGGGGAAGCGGGTATTTCCTGCTATCGGAATTACTCTGTATGGGCAGTACCTACCCGGCAACGTTTGTGCGGGCCAGACATGGGCGATGACGTTGAAGGTTCGTGCCATACACGGTCAATTGAACGAGGGCGGGTTTGATAGCCAGCGTTACGCATTGGCGCAGCACCAGCTGCTGACGGGAAGATTTTTGCAGGCTTCGGTTATCACACAACAATGCAGTTTGCGTTCGCGGTATCTCTCCTCGTTGAAAAGCGCGCTCGCTGACTATCCCTGGCAGCAGGTTATACTGGGCCTGGGAATGGGGGAGCGCTTGTCCGTGTCACAAGCGGTGAAAACCATTATGCGTGATACCGGTACGGCCCATTTGATGGCTATCTCCGGGCTGCATATTGCATTTGCCGCACTTCTGGCTGCAGGATTAATTCGCGCGGGGCAATTTTTTATGCCAACCAGATGGATTTGCTGGCAGGTTCCGTTAGTTGGCGGGATCGTCTGCGCAACATTCTATGCCTGGTTAACGGGGCTACAGCCCCCGGCATTACGTACGGTTGTTGCGCTACTGGTCTGGGGAGGGCTAAAACTCAGCGGCAGGCAGTGGAGTGGATGGGCGGTGTGGATCTGCTGTCTGGCAGCCATTCTGGTGGTGGATCCTGTCGCCGTTCTTTCACAAAGTCTGTGGTTGTCTGCTTTTGCCGTTGCGGCGCTGCTGTTCTGGTATCAATGGGTTCCGATGCCGGATTGGCCGCTGTCGCGCGTTGGACGCCAATTTCTGGCGCTTGCTCATTTGCAATTGGGAATTACGCTCCTGCTTCTACCTGTGCAAATCGCGATGTTTCACGGTTTTAGCCTGACCTCATTTCTGGCGAATTTGTTTGCTGTACCGCTGGTTACGTTTATTTCCGTACCATTGATATTAGCAGGCATGATCGTGCATTTAACCGGGCTGGCGATGGTTGAGTCGAACCTATGGTATTTAGCGGATCGCTCCCTCGCGCTATTATTTTGGGGGCTCAGGAGCCTGCCTGAAGGGTGGATCAATATTGATGCACGTTGGCAATGGCTTGCATTTGTACCCGGACTCCTGCTCATCGCATATCGGCTGAACGCGTGGCGAACTATACCGGTAGTTTGCGTCACTGTGCTCCTTTTACTGAGCGCCCCGTTCTGGCGAACGCTACGTACTGATGTCTGGCAAGTGCATATGCTGGACGTCGGGCAGGGACTGGCGATGGTTATTTCGCGCAATGGGAAAGCGATTCTTTACGATACCGGTCTGGCATGGCCTGAAGGCGATAGCGCGCAACAGCTGATTATTCCCTGGCTACGCTGGCACAACCTGGAGCCAGAAGGCGTTATTTTAAGCCATGAGCATATGGATCACCGGGGCGGGTTGCGTTCGCTGCAGCAAGCCTGGCCGTCGCTATGGATAAGAAGCCCATTAGGTTGGGAAGGGCATCTCCCGTGTTTACGCGGGGAGCGCTGGCAATGGCAAGGGTTAACCTTTAGTGCGCATTGGCCCGTGCGTGGAAATAAAGATCTGGGGAATAACCACTCCTGCGTGGTTAAGGTCGATGACGGGCATCAGAGTATTCTGCTGACCGGAGATATTGAGTCTCCCGCTGAACAAAAAATGCTCAGTCACTACTGGCAGCATCTGCAGTCTACGGTGATACAGGTTCCACATCATGGTAGCAATACCTCATCATCGCAGGCGCTGATTCAGCGGGTCGGCGGGCAGGCCGCGTTAGCCTCCGCATCCCGTTACAATGCCTGGCGTCTCCCGTCCAGGAAAGTGAAGCAACGTTATCGGCAACAAAATTATCAATGGTTGGATACACCCCACCAGGGGCAGATTACGCTGGATTTTTATCAAAAAAACTGGCGAATAAACAGCTTGCGGGATCAGATTTTACCTCGTTGGTATCATCAGTGGTTTGGCGTGTCGGAGGATAACGGGTAGAATATGCGGCTATTCTAACAAATGCTGGTTTTTTGAATGCATAACGATAAAGATCTCTCTACGTGGCAGACGTTTCGCCGACTATGGCCAACCATAGCGCCTTTTAAATCGGGTCTGATCGTGGCGGGTATAGCGTTAATCCTGAACGCGGCCAGCGATACCTTCATGCTATCGCTCCTTAAGCCATTACTGGATGATGGTTTTGGTAAAACGGATCGCTCGGTGCTGCAGTGGATGCCGCTGGTGGTCATTGGACTAATGGTTCTTCGCGGATTCACCAGCTATGTCTCCAGCTACTGCATCTCATGGGTATCAGGCAAAGTGGTCATGACCATGCGTCGCCGCCTGTTTGGCCATATGATGGGCATGCCGGTCTCCTATTTTGATAAACAGTCTACAGGTACGCTGTTGTCACGTATTACCTATGATTCAGAGCAGGTCGCGTCATCGTCCTCCGGCGCGCTGATCACCGTGGTACGTGAAGGGGCTTCAATTATTGGCCTGTTTATCATGATGTTCTATTACAGCTGGCAGCTGTCATTGATCCTGATTGTACTGGCGCCAATTGTTTCAGTGGCGATTCGTATAGTTTCCAAGCGTTTTCGTAGCATCAGTAAAAATATGCAAAACACCATGGGGCAGGTTACGACCAGTGCGGAGCAGATGCTAAAAGGCCACAAAGAAGTTCTGATTTTTGGTGGTCAGGAAGTCGAAACTAAACGCTTTGATAAAGTCAGCAATAAGATGCGTTTGCAGGGCATGAAGATGGTTTCCGCCTCTTCTATCTCCGATCCTATCATCCAACTGATTGCGTCTCTGGCTCTGGCCTTCGTGTTGTATGCAGCCAGTTTCCCAAGCGTAATGGAAAACCTGACTGCAGGGACAATTACGGTTGTCTTCTCGTCAATGATCGCGTTGATGCGTCCGTTGAAATCGCTGACCAACGTCAACGCACAGTTCCAGCGCGGTATGGCGGCCTGCCAGACCTTATTTACGATTCTGGATAGCGAGCAGGAAAAAGATGAAGGTACACGCGAAATCGAACGCGCTACCGGCAATCTCGAGTTCCGCAACGTGACATTCACCTATCCAGGACGTGAAGTACCTGCGCTGCGCAACATCAACCTGAATATTCCAGCGGGGAAAACCGTTGCCCTGGTTGGCCGTTCAGGTTCAGGGAAATCCACCATCGCCAGCTTGATCACGCGCTTCTATGATATTGATGAAGGGCAGATTCTAATGGACGGACACGATCTACGTGAATATACCCTGGCATCCTTGCGCGATCAGGTCGCGTTGGTTTCGCAGAATGTGCACCTGTTTAACGATACGGTTGCCAACAACATCGCCTACGCGCGTACCGATTTGTACAGCCGTGAGCAGATCGAAAAAGCGGCGAAAATGGCTTACGCCATGGATTTCATCAATAAGATGGACAATGGCCTGGATACGGTGATTGGCGAAAACGGCGTCCTGCTATCTGGTGGTCAGCGTCAGCGTATCGCTATTGCCCGCGCCTTGTTGCGTGACAGTCCGATTCTGATCCTTGATGAAGCAACGTCGGCACTCGATACCGAGTCTGAACGCGCAATTCAGGCTGCTCTGGATGAGCTTCAGAAAAACCGTACCTCCCTGGTGATTGCTCACCGCCTTTCTACCATTGAACAGGCGGATGAAATCATCGTGGTGGAAGACGGTATTATTGTTGAGCGTGGAACCCATAGCGAGCTGATTGAGCAGCGTGGGGTGTATGCACAATTACATAAAATGCAATTCGGTCAATGATCGCTCGAATCTGGTCTGGTGAGTCGCCGCTGTGGCGACTGTTACTCCCGCTCTCCTGGCTGTATGGCCTGGTGAGTGGGGGGATCCGCTTATGTTACAAGCTTGGGATTAAACGCGCGTGGCGTGCACCAGTCCCGGTTGTGGTGGTCGGAAACCTGACCGCGGGTGGCAATGGCAAAACACCAGTGGTCATTTGGCTGGTTGAACAACTGCGTCAACGTGGGATTCGCGTGGGCGTGGTGTCGCGTGGTTATGGCGGGAAAGCGGCTGCTTACCCGCTGTTACTGACCGCAGATACCACTACGGCAGAAGCGGGTGATGAACCTGTGCTGATCGCCCAACGTACCGGCGTGCCCGTAGCGGTATCCCCGGTAAGATCGGATGCGGTCAAAGCCATTTTGGCCCAACACGATGTGCAGATGATTGTGACGGACGATGGGCTACAGCACTACCGTCTGGCGCGAGATGTTGAAATCGTGGTTATTGACGGAGAACGTCGGTTTGGCAATGGCTGGTGGCTTCCCGCGGGTCCCATGCGGGAACGCGCAGGCCGGCTTAAATCGGTGGATGCGACTATCGTTAACGGTGGCGTTGCGCAGCCAGGGGAAATCCCTATGCGACTTGAACCGGGGCTGGCCGTTAATTTACGTACGGGTGAACGCCGCGATGTGTCGCAGCTGTCCAATATTGTCGCCATGGCGGGCATTGGCCATCCACCGCGTTTTTTTGCCACGCTGGAAGCATGCGGTGCCAGCGTGCAAAAAAGTATTGCGCTGGCAGACCATCAGTCTCTGACCTACAGTGACGTCAGTGCGTTTGCAGACGCCGGGCAAACGCTGGTGATGACGGAAAAAGATGCGGTTAAGTGCCGTGCATTTGCCGATGAAAACTGGTGGTATTTACCTGTTGACGCTCATTTGTCAGGCGATCGGCCTGATATGTTGCTGGATAGCTTAATCTCGCTGACTCGCTAACTGATTCACGCTGCGGCAGCGAATCATTTATGAGGCCATAAATGTCGTTGCCGCGTCTTTCTTTGACGGATGCCCGTCATCTTCACCTTGCCGCTCAAGGGCTGCTGAAAAAAACACGCCGTCGGGCAACCCCAGCAGATATTCTTGCTACCATTTCGCGCATGTCGTTATTGCAAATCGATACCATCAATATTGTGTCGCGCAGCCCTTACCTGGTGCTGTTTAGTCGGTTGGGTGATTATTCGCCCCAGTGGCTGGATGACGCATTGCAGCGGGGCGAACTGATGGAATACTGGGCGCACGAGGCCTGCTTTTTGCCGCGTAGCGACTTTATGCTGATACGTCACCGCATGCTGGCCCCGGAGAAAATGGGCTGGAAATATAAAGCGGAGTGGATGAAAGAACATGCGCATGAGATTGAGCAACTGCTCCAGCACATCCAGCATAACGGACCAGTACGCTCTGCCGATTTTGAGCATCTGCGCAAGGGGGCCAGCGGTTGGTGGGCATGGAAACCGCATAAGCGTCATCTTGAAGGCCTGTTCACCGCCGGGAAAGTGATGGTGGTGGAACGGCGTAATTTCCAGCGAGTGTATGATTTAACCCATCGCGTCATGCCGCACTGGGATGATGAACGCGACCGGCTTTCACAGGAAGAAGCAGAAAGCCTCATGCTGGATAACAGTGCCCGCAGTCTGGGGATTTTTCGCGAACAATGGCTGGCAGACTACTATCGCCTGAAGCGTCCGGCGCTAAAAAACTGGTGCAACGTACGTGCACAGCAGCAACAGATTATTCCTGTCGATGTCGAAGGGTTAGGAACCCTGTGGCTGCATAGCCACCTTCAGCCGCTGCTGGAGCAGGCATTGACGGGTAAATTAACGGCGACGCATAGCGCAGTATTATCACCCTTTGATCCGGTGGTCTGGGATCGTAAACGGGCAGAGCAGCTATTCGATTTTAGCTATCGCCTCGAATGCTACACGCCAGCACCGAAACGTCAGTATGGTTATTTTGTCCTGCCGCTGCTGCATCGCGGGCAGTTAGTTGGGCGGATGGATGCCAAAATGCACCGCAAAACGGGCGTACTGGAAGTGATTTCGCTCTGGTTACAGGATGGCGTCAAACCTGGGGTTACTCTGCAAAAAGGATTGTTTCAGGCGATTGATGATTTTGCCCGCTGGCAGCAGGCAACACGTGTGACGCTGGGACGCTATCCTGAAGGTTTATTTGCTGATGCACGCCATGGTTGGGAAATAGACCCAGCACGGTAAGCGATTATGTTAATATTTACGGATTCACAATCCGGTCCATCTGGAGGAACTATGGATCATCGTCTGCTTGAAATCATTGCCTGCCCGGTATGCAATGGCAAACTCTGGTTTAACCAGGAAAAACAGGAACTGATTTGTAAACTGGATAACCTTGCTTTCCCACTGCGTGATGGCATTCCCGTGTTACTGGAAACCGAAGCTCGCGTTCTGACTGCTGATGAGAGTAAATCATGAGTTTTGTGGTCATTATTCCTGCGCGTTATGCGTCCACACGTTTGCCGGGCAAGCCGCTACTGGATATCAATGGCAAGCCGATGATCGTGCATGTGCTGGAACGTGCGCGTGAATCTGGCGCTGAACGTATTATTGTTGCGACCGATCACGAAGATGTCGCTCGCGCGGTAGAAGCGGTGGGTGGTGAAGTATGCATGACCCGCGCCGATCACCAGTCCGGTACGGAGCGTCTGGCGGAAGTCGTCGAGAAATGTGGCTTTAGCGATGATACCGTTATTGTGAACGTACAGGGTGATGAGCCGATGATCCCGGCGGTCATTATTCGCCAGGTCGCTGAGAATCTGGCGCAGCGCCAGGTCGGTATGGCGACCCTTGCTGCCCCGATTCACAGTGCGGAAGAGGCATTTAATCCGAATGCGGTGAAAGTCGTTCTGGACGCCGAAGGTTATGCGCTCTATTTTTCACGCGCGACCATTCCGTGGGATCGCGACCGTTTCGCTAAAAGCCTGGAAACGGTGGGTGACACCTTCTTGCGACATCTGGGTATTTACGGCTATCGCGCCGGTTTTATCCGCCGTTATGTTAACTGGCAGCCCAGCCCGCTTGAGCATATTGAAATGCTGGAGCAACTACGTGTGCTGTGGTACGGCGAAAAAATTCATGTTGCCGTCGCCAAAGAAGTACCCGGTACCGGCGTAGACACTGCCGAAGATCTTGAGCGCGTTCGCGCCGAAATGCGTTAGTTTTTCTCACGACACTCCCCCTGATGACGCGAATTTTTGGGAGGAGTGTCATATCGTTACGCTTTCCCGCCACTTTTCTTTTCATCAATTGATCTCATCCGGGTGACATCTGTCTGCACGACGCTCATTATGAAAGCAGTAGCATTTATGAGGGCAATCCGAAATGGAACAGTTGCGTGCCGAACTCAGTCATCTGTTGGGTGAAAAACTCAGTCGTATAGAATGCGTGAATGAAAAAGTGGATACGGCCCTGTGGTCACTGTACGACAGCCAGGGAAATCCGATGCCACTGATGGCGAGAAGTTTCACCACGCCGGGTATGGCGCAGCAGTTGGCATGGAAAACCTCCATGCTGGCGCGCAGTGGTACGGTGCGTATGCCCGTCATTTATGGGGTCTTAACCCACGAGGAACATCCCGGTCCTGATGTGCTACTGCTTGAGCGTTTACGTGGAGTGCCGGTGGAAGCGCCAGCCCGAACGCCCGAACGTTGGGAACATTTAAAAGATCAGATCGTAGAAGGTCTGCTGTCATGGCATCGACAGGATAGTGCTGGCTGCGTGGGAATGGTGGATAACACGCAAGAGAATATCTGGCCATCCTGGTATCGTCAGCGGGTTGAGGTGCTGTGGACCACGTTAAATCAGTTCAACAATACCGGGCTAACGATGCAGGACAAGCGGATCCTGTTTCGCACGCGTGAGTGTTTGCCTGCCTTATTTGAAGGATTCAATGATAACTGCGTGCTGATCCACGGTAATTTCAGTTTACGTAGCATGCTCAAAGACGCCCGTAGCGATCAGCTTCTGGCTATGGTGGGACCGGGGTTGATGCTGTGGGCGCCAAGGGAATATGAACTGTTCCGCTTGATGGATAATGCGCTGGCGGAAAGCCTGCTTTGGCAATACCTGCAGCGCGCGCCAGTGGCGGAGTCATTCATCTGGCGGCGCTGGTTGTATGTGTTATGGGATGAAGTGACGCAATTGGTCAACACCGGACGCTTTAATCGTTCCAACTTTGACCTGGCAACGAAATCATTGCTGCCGTGGCTCGCATGATAAACATGTGAACACCTTATCAGGCAACATTCCTGTCAATGTTCCGATCCTTTCAGCCACTGCCAGATGCGTCCCAGGGTTTCGTAACCAACGCGATCGCTGTGCATCAACCAGACGGGGGAGGGTATAGCACGCTCCCACGGATTAAGCGGTGAATCAATTGCTAACTGATTGGCTGGCGCTGGCAGCGGATGCAGGCCGGCCTGCTGGAAGAAGATCATCGCCCGCGGTAAGTGGGAGGCAGAGGTTACCAGCAGGAACGGCGCATTGCCGATGGTCTTCTTTACCGCTGCGGCTTCTTCTTCGGTATCTTTGGGGTGATCCAGGGTGATGATTTCATCGGCTGGCACCCCCAGCGACTGCGCTACGCGGGCGCCAGCTTCTGCGGTACTGACGTTATTCGTCTTTGCGGCAGCGCCGGTAAAGATGAGCTTCGATCCCGGGTTTGCGCGCCATAGGCGAATACCTTCATTCAGACGTGGAAGGCTGTTGCTGATCAGATTTGAACTCGGCGCCCACTGCGGATTCCAGGTATACCCTCCGCCCAGCACCACAATATATTCCACTTTTTGCGAACCTTGCCACGTTGGATAACTGTCCTCAATCGGTTTCAACAGGCTGTCGGCGACGGGCTGTAAACTAAGGAGTAACAGTGCCAGCCAACTCAGGCTAATACACACTTTCCCTGTTTTTTGAAAGCGACTGAACCAGACCAGCGCCAGGCCAATACCCATCATAATTAGCATCAGTGGCAGCGGCAGCATCATACCGCCAATCACTTTCTTCAGCGTAAAAAGCATCCTTTTTGGTTCCTTTTTTAACCATACAGCAGGGGATCTGCAGGGATATTACACCAGGAAGGTTCATTCTCGGCGTGGGTGTGACAAAATAGCGGTTTTACTTAGTCACCCTAAAGCCAGTATGTGGAGAGCCCGATGCGGGACCGCAATTTTGATGACATTGCAGAGAAGTTTTCCCGTAACATTTACGGCACCACCAAAGGTCAATTAAGACAGGCTATCCTTTGGCAGGATCTGGATCGATTACTGGAAACATTCGATGAGCAAAAACTGCACATTCTGGATGCCGGTGGTGGTGAAGGGCAAACGGCCATCAAAATGGCGGAACGAGGACATTTCGTCACATTATGCGATCTGTCTGGCGAGATGATCGCCCGAGCGCAACAGGCGGCAGAGGCAAAAGGTGTGAGCGGGAACATGCATTTTATACAATGCGCCGCTCAGGATGTTGCTTCGCATTTGGAAAGCCCGGTTGATCTGATATTGTTTCATGCTGTGCTGGAGTGGGTGACAGATCCGGTCAGCGTGTTGCAGACTCTGTGGTCAGTATTGCGTTCAGGCGGCGCGCTGTCGTTAATGTTCTACAATGCTAACGGTCTGTTGATGCATAACATGGTCGCAGGGAACTTTGACTATGTGCAGGTGGGGATGCCGAAACGTAAAAAGCGCACGCTTTCACCGGACTACCCGCGCGATCCGGGGCAGGTCTACCAGTGGCTGGACGAGATCGGTTGGCAGATAACCGGTAAAACGGGCGTCCGCGTGTTTCATGATTATCTGCGAGATAAACATAAACAGCATGACGACTTTGAAATGTTACTTGAGTTAGAAACGCGCTATTGCCGCCAGGAACCGTATATCAGCCTTGGGCGCTATATTCATGTCACCGCGATTAAAAGTTCGGCCCGAGCCGCAGATGCAAGGATAATTTATGAGTGAATTTTCCCAGACAGTCCCCGAACTGGTTGCCTGGGCCAGAAAAAATGACTTCTCCATCTCTCTGCCGGTAGACAGACTTTCGTTCCTGCTGGCGGTCGCGACCCTGAACGGTGAGCGACTTGACGGCGAGATGAGTGAAGGTGAGCTGGTGGATGCGTTCCGCCATGTGAGTGATGCGTTTGAGCAAACCAGCGAAACCATCGGCGTACGCGCCAACAACGCGATCAACGATATGGTGCGTCAACGTCTGCTGAACCGCTTTACCAGCGAGCAGGCGGAAGGCAACGCTATATATCGTTTAACGCCATTGGGAATTGGCATCACGGATTACTACATTCGTCAGCGCGAATTCTCTACGCTGCGTCTTTCAATGCAGCTGTCGATTGTTGCAGGTGAACTAAAGCGTGCGGCGGATGCGGCAGCGGAAGGTGGCGATGAGTTCCACTGGCATCGCAACGTCTACGCGCCATTGAAATACTCGGTGGCGGAGATTTTCGACAGTATCGATCTGACCCAGCGCATCATGGATGAACAGCAGCAGCAGGTAAAAGACGACATCGCACAGTTGCTTAATAAAGACTGGCGGGCGGCGATCTCCAGCTGTGAACTGCTGCTCTCTGAAACGTCTGGTACGCTGCGTGAACTGCAGGATACGCTGGAAGCGGCGGGGGATAAGCTACAGGCTCACCTGTTACACATCCAGGACGCCACGATGACGCATGACGATTTGCATTTCGTCGATCGGCTGGTGTTTGACTTACAAAGTAAGCTCGACCGCATTATCAGTTGGGGTCAGCAGTCCATTGATTTATGGATCGGCTACGATCGTCACGTGCATAAGTTTATCCGTACCGCGATCGATATGGATAAAAACCGCGTCTTTGCCCAGCGTTTGCGCCAGTCCGTGCAGACATACTTTGACGATCCGTGGGCGCTAACCTATGCCAACGCCGATCGTCTGCTGGATATGCGTGACGAGGAGATGGTGCTGCGTGACGAAGAGGTCACCGGCGAGCTTCCGGAAGATCTGGAATATGAAGAATTTAACGAGATCCGTGAACAGTTGGCGGCGATCATCGAAGAACAGCTAGCTATCTACAAATCCAGACAAACACCACTGGATCTCGGTTTGGTCGTGCGCGAGTATCTGGCGCAATACCCACGTGCGCGTCATTTCGACGTCGCGCGCATAGTTATCGATCAGGCGGTACGCCTTGGCGTAGCGCAAGCAGACTTCACCGGACTGCCAGCCAAATGGCAGCCGATTAATGATTACGGAGCCAAGGTACAGGCGCATGTCATTGACAAATATTGAACAAGTGATGCCGGTAAAGCTGGCGCAGGCGCTGGCGAATCCGTTATTTCCGGCGCTGGACAGCGCCTTACGTTCGGGCCGCCATATCGGTCTGGATGAACTGGATAATCATGCCTTCCTGATGGATTTTCAGGAATATTTTGAAGAGTTTTACAGCCGCTATAACGTGGAATTGATCCGTGCGCCGGAAGGGTTCTTCTACCTTCGCCCGCGTTCAACGACGCTCATTCCCCGTTCGGTCCTGTCTGAACTGGACATGATGGTCGGTAAAATTCTTTGCTATCTCTATCTCAGCCCGGAACGCCTGGCGAACGAAGGGATTTTTACCCAGCAAGAGTTGTACGACGAGCTGCTAACGCTGGCTGATGAAGCGAAGCTGCTGAAACTGGTGAACAACCGTTCAACCGGTTCAGATGTTGATCGCCAGAAGCTACAGGAAAAAGTTCGTTCTTCGCTAAACCGTCTGCGCCGTTTAGGCATGGTGTGGTTTATGGGTCACGACAGCAGCAAATTCCGTATTACGGAATCAGTCTTCCGCTTTGGCGCGGACGTGCGCAGCGGTGACGATCCGCGCGAAGCGCAGCGTCGCTTAATTCGTGATGGCGAAGCGATGCCGGTCGAGAACCGCCTGCAGCTCAACGATGAGCCCGAAGAGAATCAGCCGGACAGTGGAGAAGAAGAATAATGATTGAACGCGGTAAATTTCGCTCACTTACGCTGATTAACTGGAATGGTTTTTTTGCCCGTACATTCGACCTTGATGAACTGGTTACCACGCTGTCCGGCGGTAACGGTGCGGGTAAGTCCACCACCATGGCGGCATTTGTTACAGCGCTCATCCCGGACTTAACCCTGCTGCATTTCCGTAACACCACCGAAGCCGGTGCAACCAGTGGTTCACGTGATAAGGGCCTGCACGGTAAGTTGAAAGCGGGCGTCTGTTACTCAATGCTCGACGTCCTCAACTCGCGCCATCAGCGCGTGGTCGTGGGGGTGCGTTTGCAACAGGTTGCTGGTCGCGATCGTAAAGTGGATATCAAACCGTTTGCCATTCAGGGGCTGCCGATGTCGGTGCAGCCAACCCAACTGGTGACGGAAACGCTGAATGAACGCCAGGCGCGCGTGCTGTCCCTCTCTGAGCTGAAAGAGAAGCTTGATGAGATGGAAGGTGTGCAGTTTAAACAGTTCAACTCAATCACCGATTATCACTCACTGATGTTCGATCTGGGCATCATCGCCCGTCGTCTGCGTTCCGCGTCTGACCGTAGTAAATTCTATCGTCTGATTGAAGCCTCGCTGTACGGCGGGATCTCCAGTGCCATTACCCGTTCACTGCGTGACTACCTGCTGCCGGAAAACAGCGGCGTACGTAAAGCCTTCCAGGATATGGAAGCTGCGCTGCGTGAAAACCGCATGACGCTGGAAGCGATTCGCGTAACTCAGTCTGACCGCGATCTGTTTAAGCATTTGATCAGCGAAGCGACTAACTATGTGGCCGCGGATTATATGCGTCACGCCAACGAACGTCGTATCCATCTTGATAAAGCGCTGGAATATCGTCGTGAGCTGCATACTTCACGTAAGCAGCTGGCCGCGGAGCAGTATAAGCACGTGGATATGGCGCGCGAACTGGGCGAGCATAACGGCGCGGAAGGCGATCTGGAAGCTGATTACCAGGCCGCGAGCGATCACCTGAATCTGGTGCAAACCGCTCTGCGTCAGCAGGAAAAAATTGAACGCTACGAAGCGGATCTCGAAGAACTGCAGGTCCGTCTCGAAGAACAAAATGAGGTGGTCGCGGAAGCCGTTGACCGCCAGGATGAAAACGAAGCCCGCGCAGAAGCCGCGGAACTGGAAGTGGATGAGCTGAAAAGCCAGCTTGCCGATTATCAGCAAGCGCTGGACGTCCAGCAAACGCGAGCCATCCAATATACCCAGGCGATCCAGGCGCTGAATCGGGCGAAAGAGCTCTGCCACTTACCGGATCTGACCGCCGACAGCGCTGCTGAATGGCTGGAAACCTTCCAGGCTAAAGAGCAGGAAGCCACTGAAAAACTGCTGACGCTGGAACAAAAAATGAGCGTGGCGCAAACCGCGCACAGCCAGTTCGAACAGGCTTATCAGCTGGTGGCGGCTATCAATGGCCCGCTGGCGCGTGGTGAAGCCTGGAGCGTGGCGCGTGAACTGCTGCGGGAAGGCGTTGAACAGCGCCACCTGGCGGAACAGGTTCAGCCGTTGCGTATGCGACTCAGCGAACTGGAGCAGCGTCTGCGCGAACAGCAAGACGCCGAACGTCTGCTGGCTGAATTCTGCAAGCGTCAGGGTAAACAGTTCGATATCGATGAGCTGGAAGCGCTGCACCAGGAGCTGGAAGCACGCATCGCCGCCTTGTCGGACAGCGTCTCTTCTGCCAGCGAACAGCGTATGACGTTGCGTCAGGAGCAGGAACAGCTGCAGTCTCGTATCCAGCATCTGATGAAACGTGCGCCTGTCTGGCTGGCCGCGCAGAATAGCCTGAATCAGCTTAGCGAGCAGTGTGGCGAAGAGTTTACCTCAAGCCAGGATGTGACCGAGTATCTGCAACAACTGCTGGAGCGCGAGCGTGAAGCCATTGTTGAGCGTGATGAAGTCGGTGCGCGCAAAAATGCAGTTGATGAAGAAATTGAACGTTTAAGTCAGCCGGGCGGGGCGGAAGATCAGCGTCTGAACGCGCTGGCGGAGCGCTTCGGCGGCGTTCTGCTGTCAGAAATCTATGACGACGTTAGCCTTGAAGATGCGCCGTACTTCTCTGCGCTGTACGGTCCGTCGCGTCATGCCATCGTGGTGCCGGATCTGTCGCTGATTACCGAGCAGCTTGAAGGGCTGACGGATTGTCCGGAAGATCTCTATTTCATCGAAGGGGATCCGCAGTCGTTTGATGACAGCGTTTTCAGCGTTGATGAGCTGGAAAAAGCGGTAGTGGTGAAAACCGCCGAGCGTCAGTGGCGTTATTCCCGCTTCCCGACGGTGCCGATTTTTGGCCGTGCAGCGCGCGAAAGCCGTATTGAAACCCTGCATGCCGAGCGTGAAGGGCTGTCTGAACGTTTCGCAACGCTCTCCTTTGACGTCCAGAAAACCCAGCGTCTGCATCAGGCGTTCAGTCGTTTCATTGGCAGTCATTTGTCGGTGGCGTTTGAAGCCGATCCGGAAGCGGAAATTCGCCAACTGAATGGCCGTCGCGTTGAACTGGAACGTGCGCTGACCAATCATGAAAATGATAATCAGCAAAGCCGTATACAGTTTGAGCAGGCGAAAGAGGGGGTCTCCGCTCTTAACCGCCTTCTCCCGCGTTTGAATCTGCTGGCGGATGACACGCTGGCCGATCGCGTGGACGAAATTCGTGAGCGCCTGGATGAAGCCCAGGAAGCGGCGCGTTTTGTACAGCAACATGGCAACCAGTTAGCCAAACTGGAACCGATTGTTTCGGTCCTGCAAAATGACCCTGAGCAGTTTGAACAACTGAAGGAAGACTACGCGTATTCCCAACAGATGCAGCGCGATGCACGTCAGCAAGCTTTTGCTCTGACCGAAGTGGTGCAGCGCCGGGCGCACTTTAGCTATTCCGACTCTGCTGAAATGCTTAGCGGCAACAGCGATCTGAACGAAAAACTGCGTGAGCGCCTGGAACAGGCGGAAGCTGAACGTACCCGCGCCCGTGAAGCGCTACGCAGTCACGCTGCACAGTTAAGCCAGTACAACCAGGTCATGGCGTCGCTGAAAAGCTCCTATGACACCAAAAAAGAGCTGCTTAACGATTTACAACGTGAACTGCAGGATATTGGCGTTCGTGCGGACAGCGGTGCCGAAGAGCGCGCGCGTATTCGTCGTGATGAACTGCATGCGCAGCTCAGCAATAACCGTGCCCGCCGTAACCAACTGGAAAAAGCGTTGACCTTCTGCGAAGCGGAGATGGAAAACCTGACCCGCAGGTTGCGCAAGCTGGAACGTGATTATTTTGAAATGCGCGAGCAGGTGGTTACCGCGAAAGCCGGATGGTGTGCGGTGATGCGGATGGTGAAAGATAACGGCGTTGAACGCCGCCTGCACCGTCGTGAGCTGGCGTATCTTTCCGGTGATGAACTGCGCTCGATGTCGGATAAGGCGCTTGGTGCGCTGCGCCTGGCGGTTGCGGATAACGAACACCTGCGTGATGTACTGCGCATGTCTGAAGATCCAAAACGTCCAGAGCGTAAAATTCAGTTCTTTGTCGCGGTTTATCAGCATCTGCGTGAGCGTATTCGCCAGGATATTATCCGTACCGACGATCCGGTTGAAGCGATCGAACAGATGGAGATTGAGCTGAGCCGTCTGACGGAAGAATTAACGTCCCGCGAACAGAAACTGGCGATCAGCTCTCGCAGCGTGGCGAATATCATTCGTAAGACCATTCAGCGCGAACAGAACCGTATTCGCATGCTGAACCAGGGGCTGCAAAGCGTGTCGTTTGGCCAGGTAAACAGCGTTCGTCTGAACGTCAACGTACGCGAGACGCATGCTACCTTGCTGGACGTACTTTCCGAACAGCATGAGCAGCACCAGGATCTGTTTAACAGCAATCGTCTGACCTTCTCTGAAGCGCTGGCGAAGTTGTATCAGCGTCTGAATCCGCAGATTGATATGGGGCAACGTACGCCGCAAACCATTGGTGAAGAGCTGCTGGATTACCGTAACTATCTGGAAATGGAAGTTGAGGTTAACCGTGGCTCTGACGGCTGGCTGCGTGCTGAATCTGGCGCGCTGTCAACGGGTGAAGCGATCGGGACCGGGATGTCTATTCTGGTGATGGTTGTGCAAAGCTGGGAAGACGAAGGGCGTAGACTGCGCGGGAAAGATATTTCTCCTTGCCGTCTACTGTTCCTGGATGAAGCTGCGCGACTTGATGCACGCTCTATCGCGACTCTGTTTGAACTGTGCGAGCGTCTGCAAATGCAGCTGATTATCGCAGCTCCAGAAAACATTAGCCCGGAGAAAGGCACCACCTACAAACTGGTGCGTAAAGTCTTCCAGAACACCGAACACGTTCACGTGGTAGGTCTGCGCGGGTTTGCGCCTCAGTTACCTGAGCCGCTGCCTGGCACCGAAGATGCCTCCTCGCAGGCAAGCTAAATAAAAGGCGGCTAAATGGCCGCCTTCTTTTTTCCGGAAATTCTCAATAACTGGTGTAATTTCTTTAAACTTCTTTACATTAGGTTAGGCAAAAATTTTTTCATGTTTATATACTAAAGGTAAGCCTAACGCGTGACAGGCTTGCTCGTCATACTTCAGCTTGTATTGGCGTTTTACAGGTTCGGCCCCGCCAAAATAAGGGGAAGACATACGGCCTGGCTACTCAAAGTATGATAAAAAAACAGGGGGCAAGGGATGTTGCTTAATAAAATGTGTGGTCGTCGGCTGTCGGCAATTAGTTTGTGCCTGGCCGTAACATTCGCTCCACTGTTCAATGCGCAGGCCGATGAGCCTGAAATGATCCCTGGCGATAGCTCAGCGACCGTCAGTGAACAGCCAACAGCGTTATCGCAGCCGCAGGCTCAATCTTCCGCGACGGCTATCATGGCAGGTATTCAACCACTGCCCGAGGGCGTGTCAGTTGATAAAGCCCGCGCCGAATTACAATCTCAACTTCCAGCGGGCTTCACACCGGTTTATATGAGCCAACTGGAACTGCTGTATGCCGCACGCGAAATGAAACCGATGTGGGAAAATCGTGATGCGGTAAAAGCCTTTCAGCAACAGTTAGCTGAAGTGGCGATTGCCGGCTTTCAGCCGCAGTTCACCACCTGGGTCGCTTTACTGACTGACCCAGCAGTAACCGGTCAGGCGCGAGATATCGTGCTCTCAGATGCGATGATGGGGTATCTGCACTTTATTGCCAACATCCCCGTCAAAGGCAATCGCTGGCTCTATAGCGATAAGCCCTATGCGCTGACGACGCCGCCGATTTCCGTGATCAACCAATGGCAAGTCGCGCTGGATAACGGTCAACTGACTTCGTTTGTCGCCAGCCTGGCACCGCAACATCCGCAGTACGCAGCCATGCATGAATCGCTGCTCAAGCTGGTGGGCGATACGCGGCCCTGGCCGCAACTGACCAGTACCGCGACGCTGCGTCCGGGGGAGTGGAGTAACGACATCCCTGCGCTGCGTGAAATTTTGCGCCGTACCGGGATGCTGGAGTCTGTTGTTAGTACGGCTGCCAAAGAAGGCCGTAGCGCTTACGATCGTGAACTTGTTGACGCGGTTAAGCGTTTTCAGACGTGGCAGGGGCTTGGGGCCGATGGCGCGATTGGCCCAGCCACGCGTGACTGGCTGAACGTGACGCCCGCTCAACGTGCGGGCGTGCTGGCGTTAAATATTCAGCGCTTGCGCCTGCTGCCGGGTACGCTGTCTACCGGTATCATGGTGAATATTCCTGCCTACTCGCTGGTGTATTATCAGAACGGCAATCAGGTACTGGCCTCGCGCGTTATCGTCGGACGTCCCGATCGTAAAACGCCGATGATGAGCAGTGCGCTGAATAACGTGGTCGTTAACCCGCCGTGGAACGTGCCGCCGACGCTGGCCCGGAAGGATATTCTGCCTAAGGTTTGGAATGACCCGGGGTATCTTGAGCGTCACGGCTATACCGTAATGCGCGGCTGGAACAGCAAAGAGACGATAGATCCGTGGCAGGTTGACTGGGCCACCATCACCGCCTCCAATCTGCCGTTCCGCTTCCAGCAGGCTCCGGGAGCGCGTAACTCGCTCGGACGCTATAAATTCAATATGCCGAGTTCGGATGCTATTTATCTGCACGATACGCCGAATCACACTCTGTTCCAGAAGGATACGCGGGCGTTAAGCTCCGGCTGCGTACGCGTGAACAAGGCATCTGAGCTGGCGAATATGCTGCTACAGGATGCGGGGTGGAATGATACGCGCATCTCGGATGCCCTGAAGCAAGGGGATACAAGGTACGTGAATATTCGCCAGAATATCCCCGTTAACCTCTACTATCTGACCGCATTTGTTGGCCCGGATGGTCGCACGCAGTATCGTACAGATATTTACAATTACGATCAGACAGCGCGATCCAGTGCACAAATTGTGTCAAAAGCTGAACAATTAATCAGATAAATGAAGCAGTTCGAGGAAAATAATTGTCGTAAGTTATGCTGGAAACGGGGCGAAATGGCTGCAAGCCCCGTATTTCCTGGGGTTGGGAGCCTTGACGTGGACTACTTAGCCAGATAAGGTTTCCCGCGTGCGCTAGAGCATACATACGATAACATTGACCTTGTAGACCTTAAAACCATGGACAAATTTGACGCTAATCGCCGCAAACTGCTGGCGCTTGGTGGCATTGCCCTCGGCGCTGCCATCCTGCCTACGCCTGCGTTTGCTACACTCTCTACCCCACGTCCGCGCATTTTGACTCTGAATAACCTGCATACCGGTGAGTCAATAAAAGCAGAGTTTTTTGATGGCAGGGGCTATATTCAGGACGAATTAGCTAAACTTAATCACTTTTTCCGTGATTTTCGTGCGAATAAAGTGAAATCCATCGATCCGGGATTGTTCGATCAACTCTTCCGTCTGCAGGGCCTGCTGGGCACGCGTAAACCCGTACAGCTTATTTCTGGTTACCGCTCTATTGATACCAATAATGAATTACGTGCGCACAGCCGCGGTGTGGCAAAGAAAAGCTACCACACGAAAGGGCAGGCCATGGATTTCCATATTGAAGGCATCGCATTAAGTAATATTCGCAAAGCTGCGTTATCTATGCGCGCAGGTGGTGTAGGATACTACCCACGCAGTAACTTTGTGCATATTGACACCGGACCGGCGCGTCATTGGTGATCCATAAGCTTAATGAAACAGGAGCCGTATGAACTATCGTATTATTCCGGTCACTGCATTCGCCCAGAACTGCTCGTTAATCTGGTGTGAGCAAACCCGTCTGGCTGCGCTGGTCGATCCCGGCGGCGATGCTGAGAAAATCAAACAGGAAGTCGATGCCAGTGGCCTGACGCTAATGCAGATCCTGCTCACCCATGGTCATCTTGATCACGTAGGTGCGGCGGCTGAACTGGCACAGCATTATGGTGTACCGGTTATTGGTCCGGAAAAAGAAGATGAGTTCTGGTTACAAGGACTTCCTGCTCAGAGTCGCATGTTTGGCCTGGGCGATTGTGAGCCGCTGACGCCCGATCGCTGGTTGAATGAAGGCGACCGGGTAAGCGTGGGTAACGTGACGTTGCAGGTACTGCATTGCCCGGGTCACACGCCGGGACATGTGGTCTTCTTTGATGAACAATCAAAGCTACTGATTTCTGGTGACGTGATTTTCAAAGGCGGCGTAGGGCGCAGCGATTTTCCTCGCGGAGATCATAGTCAATTGATTGATTCGATTAAACGTAAACTGTTGCCGTTGGGCGATGACGTGACGTTTATTCCGGGTCACGGCCCACTTTCGACGTTGGGCAACGAACGGCTACATAATCCGTTCCTGCAGGATGAAATGCCAGTCTGGTAACACCGCAGATAAATGAAAAAGGCCGCTATTGCGGCCTTTTTAGTACGCGATAGATTACAGTACTGCGACAATCGCTTCGCACAGCGGCGCCATGTTATCTGGCGTCATTCCTGCTACGTTCACACGTCCGGAAGCGACGGCATAGACACCAAACTCTTCACGCAGACGCAGAACCTGCTCTTTGGTCAGGCCGCTGAATGAGAACATGCCGTTCTGTTTGATGATAAAGCTGAAGTCGCGGTTCGCACCTTTCTCCTGCAGCGTATTCACAAACAGCAAACGCATGCGTTGGATGCGTTGACGCATATCAGTCAGTTCCTGCTCCCAGATAGCGCGCAGGGCATCGTTGCTCAGGATGGTTGCCACAACCGACGCACCGTGTGCTGGTGGGTTGGAATAGTTGGCACGAATGACGGATTTCATCTGGCTAAACGCGCGGTCGACGGTTTCAGCATCGGCTGCAACCAGCGTACAGGCGCCTACGCGCTCATTGTACAGACCAAAGTTCTTGGAGTAGGAGCTGGCGACGATCAGCTCTTTGTGCAGCGCAGCGAATGCGCGCAGACCTTCTGCATCTTCTTCCAGACCGCGGGCAAAGCCCTGGTATGCGAAGTCAAACAGCGGCAACCAACCTTTTTCGACAGAAAGCTGAGCCAGCGTTTGCCACTGCTCCAGCGTAGGATCGATACCGGTTGGGTTATGGCAGCAGCCGTGGAATAACACCACGTCGCCAGCCTGCGCTTCGCTGAGGCTTGCCAGCAGCGCATCAAAGTCTAATGAGTGGTTCGCGGCATCGTAATAGTTGTATTCACGAACTTCCAGACCGGCAGAGTTAAAGACGCTCTTATGGTTTGGCCAGCTTGGATTGCTCACCCATACGCGTTTAGCTGAGGTGTTTTTTGCCAGGAAATCAGCGGCCACACGCAGTGCGCCAGTGCCGCCAGGAGTCTGTGCTGTACGCGCACGTTTGTTGTTGATAAGCGAACTTTCTTTACCAAACAGTAATTCCTGAGTGCAGCGACCAAACTCTGGAATACCGTCGATGCCAAGGTAATTTTTGGTGGTTTCATTTTCCAGTATATATTGCTCGGCTTTTTTAACGCTGGTCAGTACCGGCGTTTTACCTGTCTCATCTTTATATACACCGATCCCAAGGTTTATTTTTCCTGGGCGGTCATCGGCACGAAACAAATCAGCCAGACCCAAAATGGGGTCGGCAGGAGCGGCAGTAATGTTCTCAAACATGACGAGGTTCCATAGTGATTACAGAAGGGAAGTCCGCTATCAGGTTAACGGTAGATTTACAAAATGCCAACCGTTACTGACGAAAAGCCGAGGTGTTTTTTTAAGACGCAAGAATCCGCTAGCAGAGATAAAAAAACAGGACCGAAGTCCTGTTTTTTAGGCATTTAACAAAGAGGTCTGCTATTAGAACTGGTAAACGATACCCACTGCAACGGTGTCGTCAGAGCCTACGCCCAGTTTGTTGTCAGAATCGATCTGGTTGATGATGTAATCAACATAGGTGGACATGTTTTTGTTGAAGTAGTAAGTCGCACCCACTTCGAAGTAGTTCACCAGATCTACGTCGCCGATTCCTTCGATGTCCTTACCTTTAGATTTGGTATAGGCGAGGGACGGACGCAGGCCGAAGTCGAACTGGTACTGAGCAACCAACAGGACGTCTTCAGTTTTGTTAGCATAACCGTTAGCGATGCGGGTTGCGTTACGGGTTTCGCTGTAGTTCGCCGCCAGGTAGATGTTGTTAGCATCGTATTTCAAGCCGGTCGCCCACTGCTCAGCTTTGTCGCCGTGGCCGCGCAGAAGTGGGTTTTGCTGGGCATCGGTACGATCAGCTGCACCATACGCACCTACGATACCAAAACCTTCGAATTCGTAGCTAACAGAGCCGCCAACGCCATCACCGTTAGAGCGACGAACGTCATCACGCTCGTTTTTGCCCAGGTACTGAACAGCGAAGTTCAGGCCTTCAACCAAACCGAAGAAGTTAGAGTTACGGTAAGTTGCGAGACCGCCGTTACGCTGGGAGAAGAACTGGTCGGAAGCAGCAGTGTCACCACCGAATTCTGGCAGCATATCGGTGTAACCCAGTGCATCGTAAACGACGCCGTAGTTACGACCGTAATCGAAGGAGCCTGCATCACCGAATTTCAGACCGGCAAACGCCAGACGGGTTTTGTTGCCATTCTGAGCATCATCACCGCCTTCAGAGTTATTGCCACTGAACTGGTATTCCCACTGGCCGTAACCGGTCAGTTGGTCGTTAATCTGAGTTTCCCCTTTGAAACCAAGACGGGCGTAAGTCTGATCGCCATTAGGTGCGTAGGCATTGTCACCGTTGTGCTTGGAAAAATAGTGCAGACCTACTGCTTTACCGTACAGGTCTACTTTGTTGCCATCTTTGTTATAGATTTCTGCAGCGTTAGCTGCCCCGGCTACCAGCAGAGCAGGGATAACCACTGCCAGAATATTGCGCTTCATCATTATTTATTACCCTCATCGGTTTTTATATGACACCTGCCACTGCCGCCAATAATTTCCGTCAATAAAAATTTACGGAACTATTGATGAGAGTTTGGTGTCTTTATGTGTCTGACAGGCATTTTTCCATTCAAACTATCGTTTCGCTACCGTCAAAGTGCTACAAATATAAAGATTTGGTTTCAAAAAGAAAAGGTGTGTAACAAAATGTTATTTTTGTGCAACTTTGTGAACAACTTCAAATTTCAGATGTCCGTGCGCTAAAAATCACCACTTCTATTTCTATTTATATGATTTTCTTATATTTAATTTAGATAAACTCCTTTTTTCTCTGTTCTGCCATAAAGTTCATGGTTTACAGATGGCTATTTCTGGACGTCTGGAATGCCGTGCAAGTGGTCAGAAAATGTACTATTTAATCAGAAAATGCTAATCCACAATAAAAATGCTGATTATTTTTTGTTCAAATATGTTGCGGTGAAATATTACGTAACAGGAAGGGGGAAGGCGAAGGGTTGTGTTAAACGCGGGAGGGGGATCCCAAAACGTGAAGCGGTGACAAAAAAAGCCAGCAATGCTGGCTTTTGTATCAAAAATGCAGGGTTAGAACGTGGCGTTGCGCGGGGTACGCGGGAACGGAATAACGTCACGGACGTTCTGCACGCCGGTAACGTAAGCGATCAAACGCTCAAAGCCCAAACCGAAGCCGGAATGTGGAACGGTACCGTAGCGACGCAGGTCGCGATACCACCAGTAATCTTCTTTGTTCAGACCCATTTCCAGCATACGGGCATCCAGGACGTCCAGACGCTCTTCACGCTGAGAACCACCGATGATTTCACCGATTCCTGGAGCCAGGACGTCCATTGCTGCAACGGTTTTACCGTCTTCGTTAAGGCGCATATAAAACGCTTTGATATCTTTCGGGTAGTTTTTAACGACGACCGGCGCTTTAAAGTGCTCTTCAGCAAGGTAACGTTCGTGCTCAGAAGACAGATCCACACCCCAGTAAACCGGGTTTTCGAACTGTTTGCCGCATTTTTCCAGAATGCTTACCGCGTCGGTGTAATCCACCTGCGCGAAGTCAGCCTCAATGAAACGTTCCAGGCGTGAAATCGCGTCTTTGTCGACACGTTCGGCGAAGAATTTCATATCATCCGCACGCTCAGCCAGTACGGCTTTGAACGCGTACTTCAGCATCGCTTCAGCCAGGCCTGCAACATCGTTCAGGTCGGCGAAAGCCACTTCCGGTTCCAGCATCCAGAACTCTGCCAGGTGACGACTGGTATTAGAGTTTTCTGCACGGAACGTCGGGCCAAAGGTATAAATTTTGGACAGAGCACAGGCGTAGGTTTCGCCGTTCAGCTGACCGGAAACGGTCAGGAAAGCTTCTTTACCAAAGAAGTCTTTGTCGAAATCGACTTTGCCCTGATCGTTACGCGGCAGGTTTTCCAGATCCAGCGTAGACACGCGGAACATTTCACCGGCACCTTCCGTATCGGAAGCGGTGATCAGCGGAGTCGATACCCAAAAGAAACCCTGCTCGTGGAAGAAGCGATGCAGCGCTTGCGCCAGCGTATGACGTACTCGCGCGACAGCACCAATCATGTTGGTACGTGGACGCATGTGCGCCACTTCACGCAGATACTCAATGCTGTGACGCTTAGCCGCCATTGGATAGGTATCAGGATCTTCAACCCAGCCGGCTACTTCAACCTCAGTGGCCTGAATTTCAAAGCTCTGTCCTTGTCCAGGAGATGCAACGACTTTACCCGTTACGATAACTGAACAACCCGTCGTCAGGCGCAGTACGTCCTGATTGTAATTGGGCAGAGAATTATTGATGACGGCCTGTACAGGATCAAAGCAGGAACCGTCATAAACGGCGAGGAAGGAGATGCCAGCTTTTGAATCTCGGCGGGTACGCACCCATCCGCGCACGGTGACTTCGCTGTCAACGGCTACGCGGCCCTGGAGTACGTCGGCTACAGGCACAACGCTCATAATATTCTCTCTGTTAATAGTCGGATATATAAACACATGTCCACCCGTAATGGGGGGATACCTATGTTACCTGGCATCTGCAATCAGACAAGCAGAATTCGTAGCTGGAGTGAAAGATTTCGGAAATTAGCGTGAAAAGGGAGCCAAACTGGCTCCCTGGAAGGTTTAACTGGCTTTTTTAATATGCGGCAAATCGAAGGCTTTGCGTAGCGCGCGCACGAACGCTTTATCGTGGCAGATGGTTTTACCCGGGCTATCAGATAACTTCGCCACAGGTTTGCCGTTACATTCCACCAGCTTGATTACAATATTGAGCGGCTTAACCTGGGGAATATCACAGGTTAAACGTGTGCCAATACCAAAACTCAACTGCACACGAGAAGAGAAGTGGCGGTAGAGCTCAATCGCTTTTTTCAAATCGAGGTTATCTGAAAACACCAGCGTTTTGCTCAGCGGATCAATGCCCAGTTTTTGATAATGGGCGATGGCTTTTTCACCCCATTCCACCGGGTCGCCTGAGTCATGGCGTAAACCCTGATAGCGGGTTGCAAACTCGACGCCAAAGTCGCGTAAAAACGCATCCATGGTGATGCAATCGGTCAGCGCAATGCCGAGTTGGTCAGGATATTCATTTAACCAGGCGGCCAGGGCAACGCGCTGGCTGGTGGCAAGCTCAGGGCTGATTTGCTGATGAGCCTGGAACCACTCATGCGCCTGCGTGCCCATTGGGGTTAATGACAGGCGGCGGGCCAGATCGTAGTTACTGGTGCCGACAAACCAGGGCTCTCGCTGCAGGCGTTTAACAATAGCCTGCTGTACTTCGCGTGAAAAACGACGACGCGTACCGAAATCCATCAGATGGAAGCGGGACATATCGACATCTTTCGTTAAAGCAGAGAATTCTACTAGTTTGCTTTCCAGCTCATCGAGTGCCTGCGGGACGCCTGATTCGGGCGAACGGTAACGGTGTACCATCTCGCTGATAACCGCTAGCAGCGGGACTTCCCACATGATCACTTCACGCCACGGCCCGGTTAAGCGAATGTTCAGCTTACCGTTATCATTGGTGATGCAAACCTGTTCCGGGTTATAGCGGAAATCACGTAACCAGGTGAGGTAATCAGCTTTAAAGAAAGGCAGGCCGGAGAGCCACTGGTACTCGTCCTCCTGCAGTCGCAGGTGTTGCATAGCATTCACCTGCTCACGAATAGAATCGGCATAAATACCGAGCAGGTCATCGCCACGGCAACGAAATTCAGCCGCTACTTGTACATCATAGTAGTGGTGAAAAACGGCTTGCTGCATATGCAACTTATAAGCGTCTGTATCCAGCAGCGAGTGCAGAACAGGAGAAGCGAATTGTGTCATAGGTGCGCAGTAGCATCCTCTCACGGGAGCGTTTAGTACAATAAACAACTAAGAAAACCGCTGGAGTATACCTTGTTTAGCGATTTATTGAACCCCGATCACACCATAAGCTGTCTTTCTGGTCGAGGGCAATTCGTGCCGCGTGTTATAAAAATGTAGCAAAAAGGGTGTTTGTGCCTGAAAAGATGAACATTCTGCGTAGCGCGATTTACGCAACAGGAATAGACTGAAGCCGAGACTCTACCAAAGATGCTAAAGGTTTTTTATGACACAACAGCCACAAGCCAAATACCGTCACGACTATCGTGCGCCGGATTACCAGATTACTGATATTGACTTGACCTTTGACCTGGATGCTGAAAAAACCGTGGTCACCGCCGTGAGCCAGGCTGTCCGTCATGGCGCGCCCGATGCGCCCCTGCGCCTGAATGGTGAAGATCTGACCCTGGTGTCGATCCACGTGAACGACGAGCCGTGGGCAGAGTATAAAGAAGAAGAGGGCGCTCTGGTCATCAGTCAACTGCCGGAACGTTTTACGCTGCGTATCGTGAATGAAATTAGCCCGGCGGCCAATACCGCGCTGGAAGGACTGTACAAGTCCGGCGACGCGCTGTGCACCCAGTGTGAAGCGGAAGGGTTTCGCCATATTACCTGGTATCTCGACAGGCCGGATGTCCTGGCGCGTTTTACCACCAAAATTATCGCCGATAAAACCCAATATCCGTTCCTGCTCTCCAACGGTAACCGCGTGGCGCAGGGGGAACTGGAAAATGGTCGTCACTGGGTACAGTGGCAGGATCCGTTCCCGAAACCGTGTTATCTGTTTGCGCTGGTAGCCGGTGATTTCGACGTCCTGCGCGACACCTTTACCACCCGTTCCGGGCGTGAAGTGGCGCTGGAACTGTACGTCGATCGCGGCAACCTGGACCGCGCGCCGTGGGCGATGACCTCACTGAAAAACTCCATGAAATGGGATGAAGAGCGCTTTGGCCTCGAATATGACCTCGACATTTATATGATTGTCGCGGTCGATTTCTTCAACATGGGGGCGATGGAGAATAAAGGTCTGAACATCTTTAACTCCAAATATGTGCTGGCACGTACCGATACCGCCACCGACAAAGACTACCTCGATATTGAGCGCGTCATCGGTCACGAATATTTCCACAACTGGACCGGCAACCGCGTGACCTGTCGCGACTGGTTCCAGTTGAGCCTGAAAGAGGGGCTAACCGTGTTTCGCGATCAGGAGTTCAGTTCAGATCTCGGCTCACGCGCGGTAAACCGGATCAGCAATGTGCGCACCATGCGCGGCCTGCAGTTTGCCGAAGATGCCAGCCCAATGGCGCATCCTATCCGTCCGGATATGGTCATTGAAATGAACAACTTCTATACCCTGACCGTGTACGAAAAGGGCGCTGAAGTTATTCGTATGATCCACACCCTGCTCGGTGAGGCTAACTTCCAGAAAGGGATGCAGTTGTACTTTGAGCGTCATGACGGCAGCGCTGCAACCTGTGATGATTTCGTGCAGGCGATGGAAGATGCGTCCAACGTCGATCTATCGCATTTCCGCCGCTGGTACAGTCAGTCCGGTACGCCGATTCTGACCGTGCGTGATGACTACAATCCATCCACTGAGCAGTACACGCTGACTATCAGCCAGCGCACGCCGGCCACGCCGGATCAGGCCGAAAAACAGCCGCTGCATATTCCTTTCGCCCTCGAGTTGTATGACAACGAAGGGAAAGTGATCCCGCTGCAAAAAGGCGGGCACCCGGTGAATTCCGTACTCAATGTCACCCAAGCTGAGCAGACGTTTGTCTTTGATAATGTCTACTTCCAGCCGGTTCCGGCACTGCTGTGCGAATTTTCCGCACCGGTAAAACTGGAATACAAATGGAGCGATCAGCAGCTGACTTTCTTGATGCGTCATGCGCGTAACGATTTCTCTCGTTGGGACGCGGCGCAAAGCTTGCTGGCGACCTATATTAAGCTCAACGTAGCCCGCCATCAGCAGGGACAGCCGCTGTCGCTGCCGGTACACGTGGCCGATGCATTCCGGGCGATTTTGCTGGATGAGAAAATCGATCCGGCGCTGGCGGCAGAGATTCTGACGCTGCCTTCGGTGAATGAAATTGCTGAACTGTTCGACATCATCGATCCGGTGGCGATAACGGAAGTACGTGAAGCGTTAACTCGCACGCTGGCAGCCGAACTGGCGGATGAATTCCTCGCCATCTATAACGCTAATCATCTTGATGAGTACCGCGTTGAGCATGCCGATATTGGCAAGCGTACGCTACGTAATGCCTGCCTGCGTTTCCTGGCCTTTGGCGAAACCCATCTGGCCGACACGCTGGTCAGCAAGCAGTACCGTGAAGCAAACAATATGACCGATGCGCTGGCGGCGCTGTCCGCGGCAGTCGCGGCGCAACTGCCTTGCCGCGACACGCTAATGCAGGAGTATGACGATAAGTGGCATCATGACGGTCTGGTGATGGACAAATGGTTTATCCTGCAATCCACCAGCCCGGCGAGAAACGTGCTGGAAACGGTACGTGGTTTACTGAAGCACCGTTCCTTCAGTATGAGTAACCCGAACCGAATCCGATCTCTGATTGGCGCCTTTGCGGGCAGCAACCCGGCGGCATTCCATGCGGAAGATGGCAGCGGCTATCAGTTCCTGGTCGACATGCTGACTGAACTCAATAGCCGTAACCCGCAGGTGGCGTCACGTCTGATTGAGCCGCTGATTCGCTTAAAACGGTATGATGCAAAACGTCAGACGCAGATGCGCGCGGCGCTGGAGCAGCTGAAAGGTCTGGAGAATCTCTCCGGCGATCTGTTCGAGAAGGTAACCAAAGCGTTAGCTTGAAACGTTGACCTGTCGTTTTGTAAGCCGGATTAGGCGGTAACGCCGCTATCCGGCAAAAGGCCCGGTGGCGCTTGCGCTTACTGGGCCTGATTTTTCTGAATGCTTATCCATGCCGGCGGATCGGCTGTTCCGTTTCGCTACGCTGCATTACCCGGTTCAACACTTCTGCTTCCAGCTCTGCCAGACGCACCGAACCAATCCGGCGTGGTCGCGCAATATCCACCGTTAAATCCAGTCCGATTTTTCCATCTTCAATAAGCAACACGCGATCGGCCATTGCCACCGCTTCACTGACGTCATGGGTGACCAGCAGTACGGTAAAGCCGTGCTCTTGCCATAAAGAGACAATCAGCTCCTGCATTTCAAGGCGGGTTAAGGCATCCAGCGCACCGAGGGGTTCATCCAGCAACAGCAGACCGGGACGATGAATTAATGCCCGCGCCAGGGCCACGCGCTGTTTTTGTCCACCGGACAGGGCAGCAGGCCATTCCTGAGCACGATTCTCCAGCCCAACTGCGGCCAACGCGTCCCGGGCCGCATCGCGCCAGTGACCTTTCAGACCCAGACCCACATTATCGATAACCGTCTTCCAGGGCAGCAGACGCGCATCCTGAAACATCATTCGCGTATCCTCCTGAATTTCTGCCAGCGGGGTGGTTCCGGCAAGTAATGCACCTGAGGTGGGAGACTCCAGCCCAGCCAGCAGACGCAGCAGCGTGCTTTTACCTCCTCCGCTGCGGCCAACCACGGCAACAAACTGTCCGGCCTGAATGTGCAAATCTAACTGATTGAGCACCGTATTGGCGGCGTATTGTTTCGTCACGGCACTCAGTAAAAGCGGCGTGCCTTGGTTTAGGCGAGCGGTATTCATACGGTAGCCTCCTTCACATGGTAAGCCGGGTTCCAGCGCAGCCAGATCCGCTCCAGCCATTGGGCGCTGACGTCGGCAAGTTTGCCGAGCAGGGCGTAGAGAATAATGGCCACCACGACCACATCGGTTTGCAGAAATTCGCGGGCGTTCATTGCCAGGTAACCAATGCCGGCATTGGCTGAAATGGTTTCCGCAACAATAAGCGTCAACCACATCAGTCCGAGAGCAAAACGCACGCCAACCATAATCGAGGGCAGGGCGCCGGGGAGGATCACATGAATAAATAGTGAAAAACCAGACAACCCATAGCTGCGAGCCATCTCTACCAGACCGCGATCGATATTGCGGATCCCATGCCAGGTGTTGATGTAAATCGGAAAAAGCGTGCCCAGCGCGACGAGAAAGATCTTGGCGGATTCATCAATGCCGAACCACAAAATCACCAGTGGGATCAGCGCCAGATGCGGCACGTTACGCAGCATCTGCACCGAAGTATCCAGCAGGCGTTCTCCCCACCGCGAAAGACCGCTAATCAGTCCCAGCGTCAGGCCAATCGATCCGCCGATGGAGAAGCCTACCAGCGCGCGCCAGGAGCTGATCGCCAGATGCTGCCAAAGCTCGCCGCTGGCGGAAAGCGTCCAGAAGGCTTCGACAACGCCCTCCGGAGAGGGCAGGATGCGGGTGGACAACCAGCCCATTGATGATGCGAGCTGCCAGAGCGCGACCAACCCAACCGGTAAAAACCAGGGCGCGAGGCGCAGTAACCACCTGTTTTTCGGCGTTGCCATCAGCAGGCTCCTTAGCTTTGCGCGATTTTGCGTGGGATAAATTCGTTTGCCACCGCTTCACCTTGTTGATGCTGGCGCTGCGGCTGTGGAATTTCTGGTATAGCGACATCCAGATGTGGGAACAGCAGCTCGCCAACCTTGTATGCCTCTTCCAGATGTGGATACCCGGACAACACAAAACTGTCGATTCCCAGTGCGGCATACTCGTTGATACGCGCCGCGACCGTCGGACCATCTCCGACCAGCGCGGTACCCGCGCCACCGCGCACCAGTCCTACTCCTGCCCACAAGTTCGGGCTGATTTCTAGTTTGTCGCGTTTACCGTTGTGCAGTGCAGCCATTCGCTGCTGACCAACCGAATCCGTTCTTGAGAAGGCGGCCTGGGCTTTGGCAATGGTGTCGTCATCCAGATGGGCTATCAGACGATCCGCTGCCTGCCACGCCTCTTGCGTTGTCTCCCGGACGATCACATGCAGACGAATACCAAAGCGGATCTTGCGCCCGAGCGCCGCCGCTTTGGCCCGCACCTGTTCAATCTTCTCTTTCACCTGTTCAGGCGGCTCGCCCCAGGTCAGATAGAGATCAACCTGCTCGGCAGCAAGATCTTGTGCAACATCAGACGAACCGCCGAAATAAAGCGGTGGCCGGGGTTGTTGTACAGGAGGGAAAAACAGTTTCGCGCCGCGGACATGAATGTGTTTGCCATTGAAATCCACGGTTTCACCTTGCAGCAAACGCCGCCAGACCTGAGTGAATTCAGCAGAGGCTTCATAGCGCTCGGTGTGATCAAGGAACACGCCGTCACCCGCCAGCTCTTGTGGATCGCTGCCGGTTACCAGGTTGAATAACGCCCGGCCGTTAGAGAGTCTGTCGAGCGTCGCGGCCTGGCGGGCGGCGACCGTCGGCGAGGTTACGCTTGGACGAAGCGCGACCAGAAACTTTAATCGCTGGGTGACCGGGATCATCGACGCGGCGACCAGCCAGGCATCTTCACAGGAGCGACCGGTTGGGATCAGAACGCCGGTAAATCCCAGGCGATCGGCTGTTTGCGCAATTTGTTGCAAATAACCGTGATCGACCGGGCGCGAACCTTCTTCCGTCCCCAGATAATGACCGTCACCGTGGGTGGGTAAAAACCAGAACATGTTCAGACTCATAATTTTTCTCCTGCCTGCTGAGTGGGTTGCCAGATACGCTGGCGAATATCGATTTTTTTCGGCACCAGACGGTTGTCATAAAATAGATCGGCGGTTTGTTGTTGTAGGGCGGCAACAGAGGCGCTGACGGGCGTAATGGTGGTTGGCGGACGGTGATCCAGATATGACGCAATTACCGGCTCGGGCAGGCCCATGGTTTTAGCCAGTAGAGTAATGCTTTGCTGGCGTTGGCTGAGAGTTAACGCATCCGCCTGGCTAAAGGTATCCAGCACGCCAATAACAAAAGCGCTATTTTTTTCGGCATAAGGACGTGCAGCGAGATAAAACGAACCGGTCTGCTTGAGGTCTGAGCCGTCTTTCAGCACGCGCACATCACCTTGCAGTAATGCGGCCGAATAGTAGGGATCCCAGATAGCCCACGCATCGACGTTTCCTTGCTGGAAGGCCGCTCGCGCATCGGCGGGGGTCAGATAAGTCGGTTGAATATCGGTAAATTTCAACCCTGCCTGTTGCAGCGCCCGGAGCAGTAAATTGTGGGCGCTGGAACCTTTCTGGAAGGCGACTTTATGCCCTTTGAGCTGCGCAACGCTCTGGATCGGGCTATTTTTCGGCACCAGAATCACTTCGGCTTTCGGTTTGGGTGGTTCGACGCCCACATAAACCAGATCGGCTCCGGCGGCCTGGGCGAAAATTGGCGGAATGTCACCGGTACTGCCGAGATCGATACTGCCGATATTGAGTGCTTCCAACATTTGCGGTCCAGCCGGGAACTCAATCCACGAGATTTTGGTCTGTGGGTAACGTTTCTCCAGTAGCTGATGACTTTTTGCCAGCACCATGCTGACGCTTCCTTTCTGGTAGCCAATGCGCAGGGCATCCGGAGCCGATTCTGCGGCATGCGCCAAGGATGACAGGGACAGCAGCCCGGTTAATGCCAGCCATGGGGTGTGACGCTTGAGCAGATTAAGCATGGGCGGCACCTCGCAGGGCGTTCAGTTGCGGGAGTTGGACATCGCGACGATGCAACGCCAGCCAGAAAGTGTCGAGCGCACTGTCCAGGCGCTGCTGCAGGTTGGGCGTAAACTGCGGTTTATGCTGATAATCGATGACCTGCGAATCATCGGCAAACACGCCGTGCAGGATCTCCTGAGCCTTTAACGCGCTCAGCACCGGTTTCAGCGCGTAATCGACGGCCAGTAAATGCGCCACGCTGCCGCCGGTCGCCAGCGGCAAAACCACTTTTCCTTCCAGCGCCCGCTCGGGGAGCAGATCGAGCAGCGTTTTCAGTGCGCCAGAGTAAGCGGCTTTGTAGACCGGCGTTGCGACAATCAGCCCGTCAGCATCCTGCAGTTGTTCGATAAATGTTTTCAGTGCCGGACTGTCAAAACGGGCATAGATCAGGTCTTCCGGGGCAAAGTTGTGCAGGTTCCAGTGAAAGACTTCGACATCTTGGCCGTTCAATTTTTCTCGGGCATATTCCAGTAACGCGCTGGAGCGAGAGGGAAAGCGTGGGCTTCCCGCCAGAGTGATGACGCGCATAATTTCATTCTCCCCTTATAACCAATTGTTTGCTTTTGATTAACATTGATAACAATTTGTGCAGTCTGGCAGAGAGACTTTGTTTATCGAAATGATTTATACGGGATAGAAAAGTTGAAAAATGAATAAAAAGGAGGAATCAGGAAAACGATTGCTATTTATTGCCGCAGGTCAATTCCCTTTTTGCTCGCGATCGCACATAATACGCCCCCGGTTTGCACACCGGGAATCCAGGAGAGTTCATGTACTACCCCTTCGTTCGTAAAGCCCTTTTCCAGCTCGATCCAGAGCGCGCTCATGAATTGACATTCCAGCAATTACGTCGCATTACCGGCACGCCGCTCGAAGCGCTTGTCCGCCAGAAAGTACCCGCAAAACCGGTTACCTGTATGGGGCTGACGTTTAAAAATCCACTCGGGCTTGCTGCCGGACTGGATAAAGACGGGGAGTGCATTGATGCGCTCGGCGCGATGGGATTTGGTTCCATTGAGATTGGTACCGTGACGCCGCGTCCTCAGCCGGGTAATGATAAACCACGTCTGTTTCGTCTGGTCGATGCAGAAGGTTTGATCAACCGCATGGGGTTTAATAACCTGGGGGTTGATAACCTGGTTGAGAACGTCAAAAAATCGCATTTTGACGGTATTCTGGGGATTAATATTGGTAAGAATAAAGATACTCCGGTAGAGAACGGCAAAGATGACTATCTGATTTGTATGGAAAAAGTCTATGCTTATGCTGGTTATATCGCGATTAATATCTCTTCACCGAATACGCCGGGATTACGTACGCTGCAATATGGTGAGGCGCTGGATGATCTTCTGACGGCAATTAAAAATAAGCAAAATGATCTGCAAGCGATCCACCATAAATATGTTCCAGTGGCGGTTAAGATCGCCCCGGATCTTTCTGTGGAAGAACTGATCCAGGTTGCTGATAGTTTAGTTCGTCATAATATTGATGGCGTAATTGCGACTAACACCACTCTCGATCGTTCTCTCGTTCAGGGAATGAAAAATTGCGATCAAATGGGTGGCCTGAGCGGTCGACCGTTACAATTAAAAAGTACAGAAATTATTCGCCAGTTGTCTCAGGAATTAAAAGGTCAGCTGCCGATTATTGGGGTTGGTGGTATCGACTCAGTAATCGCGGCGCGTGAGAAAATAGCTGCCGGTGCTTCCCTGGTACAGATTTATTCGGGCTTTATTTTTAAAGGCCCACCGTTGATTAAAGAAATCGTCACCAATATCTGAATGCTACCTTAATCACAATCCAGGGCTTTATTTCTGGCCCTGGTTGTTTTATATTCCTTTACTGTTGCTTATTTAAACATTCTGAGCTTTTATTATTAAGGCAATAAACGAAGCGGCAAAAGGATACTGTCGTAATGGTGATGATTAAGGAAAGGAGAGAAACTGATGCGAATTAAACCCGACGATAACTGGCGCTGGTATTATGATGAAGAGCACGATCGTATGATGCTCGATTTAGCCAATGGCATGTTATTCCGTTCGCGTTTTGCTCGTAAAATGCTCACTCCGGATGCATTTTCTCCGTCGGGTTTTTGTGTTGATGACGCCGCTCTTTATTTTTCCTTTGAAGAAAAATGTCGCTACCTGGATTTAGCCAAAGAGCAAAAGGCGGAACTGGTGCTTAATGCGCTGGTAGCGATTCGTTACCTTAAACCGCAAATGCCAAAAAGCTGGCACTTTGTCGCACACGGTATTAACTGGTCGCCAGTCGTGGGGGATGCTGCTTGTGTGGATTTAAGCGATACCGATGAACAGGTAAACCTGTTAGTGGTTGAACCGGGTGAAAATGCCGCGCTTTGTCTGCTTGCACAACCTTGTGTGGTTATTGCCGGGCGAACAATGCAACTTGGCGACGCGATTAAAATAATGAATGACCGACTGAAACCGCAGGTTATTGCCGACAGTTTCAGCCTTGAACAGGCGGTTTAACTCTCCAGCCTGATTGTCGTTTTGGGAACGCAACTGCAGCACAGAATCGTCCCGTCATCCCCAATCGCTGATTTTTTCAGCGGACTAACTTCGCCTTCCAACAGTCGAATTCGACAGCATCCGCAAATTCCTGCCCGGCATGAATAGGGCACTCTGATACCCTGGTTTTCCAGCTGTTCAAGCAATACCTGCTGATTATTTCCGCGAAAGGTCTGTCCCTGCCAGTCAATAAGTACCGTGGCATCGGGTTGTTGTTCCAGTGCGGTATCATCTGGCTCCGCCGCACCGTAAGCTCTGGCGGGACCGGTTGCCAAAATTTCTACCTCATCGCCGACGCGAATAACGCCACTGTTGCGTGCGATAAGATTCTGGCCGAAATCAACGTCGCCGTTATCCACCGCTGTCCGGAAGGTTTGCAGCGTGGCGAGCGGCTCGCCAGACGGATGTTTCTGGCCTTTTTCTGGACTAACGGTAGTGAAAATGCAGCGGCTACAGGGTTTTGCCACATCAAAAATGACGTCGCCAATGCGAATCACTTTCCAGGTGTCTTCTGCCCAGGCATCAGCCCCCGCAACCACCAGATTGGGGCGAAACTGTTCCATTTTGACGCTTGCCGGACAGCGCTGTTGCACATCGCGCAGAGATGCTTCGTTGGCCAGCAGGTAGGGATAACCATCGGCGAAGGACAAAGGAACATCAGCGTGGCGCTTCACCCGGCGTGTCAGTTGCGGACCCACCCAGCGCAACTGCACGTCACGGGAGAAAAAGCCGCTCAGCCACAGGTTGATAGCCGCTGGCGCAATACGCGCGGTAAAATGGTTTCCCCACACTTCAGTCGGCGCATCTTGGGTGGCGAAGTCTGCGAATCGCACGAGCGCGCTGCTGCCGTCTGGAGCTGTAAGATGAAGTCCATCGTGGAAAGGGGAAGGGGTAAAGCGGACCATTTGCGGGAACTGTCGGGCGGTAATGAACGTCCCGTCGGGTTCGGTAATCATAAATATACGATCCAGGGCGAGACCGCTCACGTCTGCCAGGGCGTGCGTGAGTCCAATTCCACGCATTGATTTAACCGGATGAATAAAAAGTCGGGTCAACGTTACCACTGCACAGCCCCTTGAACGAAAATAAGCCTTCAACTTTATGACATACAGCCCATATTAGCTATAATGCGCAGCAATTTTCTAGGAGTAAAAGTGACATTATGAATTCTCTGTTTGCCAGTACGGCCCGCGGGCTGGAAGAGCTGTTAAAAACTGAACTGGAAAACCTCGGCGCGCTGGAGTGTCAGGTCGTTCAGGGTGGGGTCCATTTTAAGGGCGACACGCGGCTTGTTTACCAGAGCCTGATGTGGAGCCGCCTGGCCTCGCGCATTATCCTGCCGATGGGAGAGTGCAAGGTCTACAGCGATCTTGATCTGTACCTCGGCGTTCAGGCAATCGACTGGACAGAGATATTTAATCCTGGTGCTACGTTTGCCGTCCATTTTAGCGGCCTGAACGAGACTATTCGTAACAGCCAGTACGGCGCGCTGAAGGTCAAGGATGCGATTGTCGATGCCTTTACCCGCAAAAATCTTCCGCGTCCGAATGTGGATCGTGAATCTCCGGATCTGCGTATCAACGTCTGGTTGAACAAAGATACCGCCAGCATTGCACTTGATCTGAGCGGTGACGGTTTGCATCAGCGCGGTTATCGCGATCGCGCGGGTCAGGCGCCGATTAAAGAGACGCTGGCCGCCGCTATTGTTATGCGTTCTGGCTGGCAGCCGGGCACACCGTTACTCGATCCGATGTGCGGCTCCGGCACGCTGCTGATTGAAGCGGCGATGTGGGCAACCGATCGCGCGCCGGGCCTGCACCGCGGGTACTGGGGCTTTAGCGGTTGGGCACAGCACGATGAAGCCGTCTGGCAAGAGGTTAAAGCCGAAGCTCAGGTGCGTGCGCGTAAGGGACTAGCTGACTATACTTCGCACTTCTATGGCTCCGACAGCGATGCGCGCATGATTGAAAAAGCTCGTAGTAACGCCCGCCGTGCAGGTATTGCCGATCTAATGACATTTGACGTTAAAGATGTCGCCAAACTGAGCAATCCACTGCCGAAGGGACCGTATGGTACGGTGATCAGTAACCCGCCCTACGGCGAACGTCTGGATAGCGAACCGGCGCTGATTGCCCTGCATAGCTTGCTGGGCCGTACGATGAAAAACCAGTTTGGCGGCTGGAATTTGTCGCTGTTCAGCGCCTCTCCGGATTTGCTCAGCAGCCTGCAATTGCGTGCTGATAAGCAGTTCAAAGCGAAAAACGGTCCGCTGGATTGCGTACAGAAAAACTATCACGTTGCAGAGACCACTGCGGACAGCAAGCCAGCCACGGTCGCGGAAGATTATGCCAACCGCCTGCGCAAGAATATCAAGAAGCTGGAAAAATGGGCGCGTCAGGAAGGAATTGAATGCTATCGCCTGTATGATGCTGACCTGCCGGAATACAACGTTGCAGTGGACCGTTACGGTGAGTGGGTCGTGGTTCAGGAATACGCTCCGCCGAAGACGGTCGATGCGCAAAAAGCACGTCAACGTCTGTTCGATATCATTGCCGCAACGCTGTCGGTCCTGGAAATCGCGCCAAATAAACTGGTGCTGAAAACCCGTGAGCGCCAGAAAGGGAAGAACCAGTATCAGAAGATGAATGAGAAGGGTGAATTCATTGAGGTAAGCGAGTACAACGCGCGCCTGTGGGTCAACCTGACAGACTATCTTGATACCGGTTTGTTCCTCGATCACCGTATTGCGCGCCGCATGCTGGGCCAGATGAGTAAAGGTAAGGATTTCCTTAACCTGTTCTCCTACACCGGCAGTGCCAGCGTTCATGCCGGACTGGGCGGTGCGCGTAGCACCACGACGGTTGATATGTCGCGTACCTACCTGGAGTGGGCTGAGCGTAACCTGCGGCTGAACGGCCTGAGTGGTCGCGCTCACCGTTTAATTCAAGCCGATTGCCTGGGCTGGCTGCGCGATGCCAATGAACAGTTTGATCTGATTTTCATCGATCCGCCGACGTTCTCTAACTCAAAACGTATGGAAGACTCGTTTGATGTACAGCGCGATCATCTGGCGCTGATGAAAGATCTGAAACGTCTGCTGCGTAAAGACGGTACGATCATGTTCTCCAACAACAAGCGTGGGTTCCGTATGGATCTCGACGGTCTGGCTGAACTGGGATTAAAAGCACAAGAAATCACCCAAAAAACGCTTTCCCAGGACTTTGCCCGTAACCGTCAGATCCACAATTGCTGGCTGATTACCGCAGCCTGAAAGGATAAATAAATGTCATTGATCAGTATGCATGGTGCATGGCTGTCGTTCAGCGATGCGCCGCTTCTTGATAATGCAGAACTGCATATCGAAGATAACGAACGTGTCTGTCTGGTTGGCCGTAATGGCGCAGGTAAGTCGACGCTGATGAAGATCCTCAACCGTGAACAGGGTCTTGACGACGGGCGTATTATTTATGAGCAGGACCTGGTTGTGGCGCGTCTGCAGCAGGATCCGCCGCGTAATGTTGAGGGCAGCGTCTATGACTTCGTTGCCGAAGGTATTGAGGAACAGGCTGAATATCTGAAGCGTTATCACGATATTTCGCGCCTGGTGATGACCGATCCCAGCGACAGAAACCTGAATGAAATGGCGCGGGTTCAGGAAATGCTCGATCACCATAATCTGTGGCAGCTCGAAAGCCGCATTAATGAAGTGCTGGCGCAACTGGGACTGGATCCTAACGCCGCGCTTTCTTCGCTTTCGGGCGGCTGGCTGCGTAAGGCGGCGCTGGGCCGCGCGTTAGTGAGCAACCCGCGCGTACTGCTGCTGGATGAACCAACTAACCACCTGGATATTGAAACTATCGACTGGCTGGAAGGGTTCCTGAAATCCTTCAATGGGACAATTATTTTCATTTCCCACGACCGTTCATTTATTCGCAATATGGCGACGCGTATTGTCGATCTCGACCGCGGCAAGCTGGTGACCTATCCGGGGAACTACGATCAGTATCTGCTGGATAAAGAAGAAGCGCTGCGGGTGGAAGATCTCCAAAATGCGGAATTTGATCGCAAGCTGGCGCAGGAAGAAGTGTGGATCCGTCAGGGCATCAAAGCGCGTCGTACCCGTAATGAAGGCCGCGTGCGGGCGCTGAAAGCCATGCGTCGTGAGCGTGGCGAACGTCGCGAAGTGATGGGCACGGCGAAGATGCAGGTCGAAGAGGCGAGCCGTTCTGGCAAGATTGTCTTCGAAATGGAGAATGTTGATTACCAGGTTGATGGAAAGCAACTGGTAAAAGATTTCTCCGCGCAGGTGCAACGTAGCGACAAGATTGCGCTAATTGGACCTAACGGCTGCGGTAAAACAACGCTGCTGAAGCTGATGTTAGGTCAGCTTCAGGCTGATAGCGGACGCATTCACGTCGGCACGAAGCTGGAAGTGGCGTATTTCGATCAGCACCGCGCCGAACTGGATCCGGATAAAACCGTGATGGACAACCTTGCTGAGGGTAAGCAAGAGGTGCTGGTTAACGGTAAACCTCGCCATGTGCTGGGCTATCTCCAGGATTTCCTGTTCCATCCGAAACGGGCGATGACGCCAGTACGTGCGCTCTCTGGTGGGGAACGCAATCGCCTACTGCTGGCGCGTCTTTTTCTCAAACCCAGTAATCTTTTGATTCTCGATGAACCAACGAACGATCTGGACGTCGAAACGCTGGAACTGCTTGAAGAGCTGATTGATAGCTACCAGGGCACCGTGCTGCTGGTGAGCCACGACCGTCAGTTTGTGGATAATACCGTAACCGAATGCTGGATCTTCGAAGGCGGCGGTAAAATTGGTCGTTATGTCGGCGGTTATCATGATGCCCGCAGCCAGCAATCGCAGTATGTGGCGTTTAAACAGCCAGTTGCGAAAAAAACAGAGGAAACCGTTGCTCCTAAAGCAGAAATTGTCAAACGCAGCACGAGCAAACTAAGCTATAAACTGCAGCGCGAACTGGAGCTGCTCCCCGCGCTGCTTGAAGAACTGGAAGCTAAACTGGAAGCATTACAAGCTCAGGTAGCTGACGCCGCTTTTTTCAGTCAGCCGCATGAGCAAACGCAACAGGTATTAGCTAATCTGAACGAAGCTGAACAAGAACTTGAGCAAGCCTTTGAGCGCTGGGAGTATCTTGAGTCTTTGAAGAACGGCGCATAATTTAAAGGAGCACATATGTGCGAACATCACCATGCCGCGAAGCATATTCTGTGCTCGCAGTGTGACATGCTGGTGGCGTTACCTCGCCTTGAGCATGGTCAGAAAGCGGCATGTCCACGATGTGGCACTACGTTAACGGTTGAGTGGGACGCGCCACGGCAGCGTCCTACCGCCTATGTGTTAGCAGCATTATTTATGCTGCTTTTGTCAAACCTCTTTCCCTTTGTGAATATGAATGTTGCGGGGGTGAGCAGCGAAGTGACGCTGCTGCAAATCCCCAGCGTTCTCTTTTCGGAAGATTACGCCAGCCTCGGTACCTTCTTTATCTTATTCGTTCAGTTGGTTCCCGCTTTTTGCTTGTTGACCATTTTGCTGTTGGTGAATCGGGTTCATATGCCTGAGCGGCTTAAAACATGGCTGGCGCGTATTTTGTTTCAGTTAAAAAGCTGGGGAATGGCAGAAATTTTCCTCGCGGGCGTGCTGGTGAGCTTTGTTAAGCTGATGGCCTACGGCGATATCGGCGTGGGCAGCAGCTTCATCCCGTGGTGCATGTTTTGTATGCTCCAGTTGCGGGCTTTTCAGTGTGTGGATCGCCGTTGGCTGTGGGATGATATTGCCCCTATGCCAGCCATTAAGCAGGAATTAAAGCCTGGTGTGCCCGGCATCCGACAAGGATTGCGTTCCTGTTCCTGCTGCACCGCTATTCTTCCGGCAGACGAGCTGGTATGCCCACGCTGTCAGACGAAAGGTTATGTGCGGCGTAAAAACAGTCTGCAATGGACATTGGCATTACTGTTTACGTCGATCATGCTTTATCTTCCTGCCAATATTCTGCCGATCATGATCACCGATCTGCTCGGGTCAAAGCTGCCTTCAACGATACTCGAGGGCGTGGTTTTAATCTGGAGCGAAGGCTCTTACCCGGTGGCTGCGGTTATCTTTATCGCCAGTATTATGGTGCCGACGTTGAAAATGATCGCCATTGCCTGGCTGTGTTGGGATGCCAAAGGGCACGGCAAACGCGACAGTGAACGAATGCATTTAATTTACGAGGTTGTAGAATTTGTCGGTCGCTGGTCAATGATCGACGTTTTTGTAATTGCCGTACTCTCTGCGCTGGTGCGCATGGGAGGGTTAATGAACATTTATCCTGCAATGGGTGCTTTGATGTTTGCTTTAGTCGTCATTATGACAATGTTTTCTGCGATGACATTTGATCCCCGTCTGTCGTGGGACCGTGAACCAGATCATGAGGAGTCCTGACAGCATGGAATCTAAAAGTGGGGAAGCCAAAGTGCAAAAGGTAAAAAACTGGTCGCCCGTGTGGATATTCCCTATAGTCACTGCCCTCATTGGCGCGTGGGTCCTGTTTTATCACTACAGTCATCAGGGGCCACAAGTCACGCTGATTACCACCAATGCCGAAGGTATTGAAGGGGGCAAAACGACGATTAAGAGCCGCAGCGTGGATGTCGGCATCGTCGAGAGCGCAACCCTGACTGATGATTTGACCCATGTGGAAATTAAAGCTCGTCTTAACTCCGGAATGGAAAAGCTGCTGCATAAAGATTCTGTCTTTTGGGTGGTGAAGCCGCAGGTTGGGCGTGAAGGTATCAGTGGGCTCGGCACGCTATTGTCCGGGGCTTATATTGAACTGCAGCCTGGCAATAAAGGCAGCAAGCTGGAAAATTACCAACTGCTGGATTCACCGCCGCTGGCGCCGCCAGATGCGAAAGGGATCCGTGTGATTCTGGACAGCAAAAAAGCCGGTCAGCTGAGCCCGGGCGACCCGGTTCTGTTCCGTGGTTATCGTGTAGGTTCGGTTGAAACCAGCACATTTGATGCGCAAAAGCGTACGATTAGCTACCAGCTATTTATCAATGCGCCTAACGATCGTCTGGTGACCAGCAATGTGCGTTTCTGGAAGGACAGTGGGATCGCCGTGGATCTTACTTCGGCAGGTATGCGCGTGGAAATGGGCTCTCTCTCCACGCTGTTTGGCGGTGGCGTAAGTTTTGATGTGCCAGAAGGGCTGGAACAAGGCGAACCGGTCGCACAGCAGTCTGCGTTTAATCTTTATGACGACCAAAAAAGTATTCAGGATTCACTGTATACCGATCATATTGATTACCTGATGTTCTTTAAAGATTCAATTCGTGGCCTGCAGCCCGGCGCGCCACTGGAATTCCGTGGCATCCGTTTGGGTACGGTAAGTAAAGTACCTTTCTTCTCACCGAATATGCGTCAGGTCTTCAACAATGATTACCGCATTCCGGTGCTGGTACGTATCGAACCAGAACGTCTGAAGGCACAGCTGGGAGAAGATACTGATGTTGGCGCTCATCTGGCAGAATTGCTTAAACGCGGCTTACGGGCATCGCTGAAAACCGGGAACCTGGTGACTGGCGCTCTGTATGTCGATCTCGACTTCTACCCGAAAGAACCGCCGATTACCGGTGTACGCGAATTTAACGGTTATCAAATTATTCCGACCGTGAGCGGTGGTCTGGCGCAGATCCAGCAGCGACTGATGGAAGCGCTGGATAAGATTAACAATCTGCCGTTGAACCCGATGATTGAGCAGGCGACCAATACATTGTCGGAAAGCCAGCGTACGATGAAGCATCTGCAAACCACGCTGGACAACATGAATAAGATCACGTCCAGTCAGTCGATGCAGGATCTTCCGGCGGATATGCAGAACACGCTGCGCGAACTGAACCGTAGTATGCAGGGCTTCCAGCCGGGTTCCGCCGCCTACAACAAGATGGTGGCGGATATGCAGCGTCTTGATCAGGTGCTGCGAGAACTGCAACCGGTACTGAAAACGTTGAACGATAAGAGCAATGCGCTGGTATTTGAAGCGAAGGACAAAAAAGATCCAGAGCCGAAGAGGGCGAAACAATGAAAAAGTGGCTAGTGGCGATGATGGCGGTCTGGCTGACGTCATGTAGCTCCAGCGGAGAAAATAAAAGCTATTACCAGCTTCCTATCGCGCAAGGGGGCGTACAGAGCTCCGCTAACCAGGGTAACCGTCTGCTGTGGGTTGAACAGATTGCGGTCCCGGACTATCTGGCGGGTAATGGGGTGGTTTACCAGACCAGCGATGTGCAATATGTGATAGCGAATAATAATCTCTGGGCCAGCCCATTAGATCAGCAATTGCGCAATACCCTGGTTACGAACCTCAGTATGCAGTTGCCTGGCTGGGTTGTCGCTTCGCAGCCGCTGGGAAGCACTCAGGACACGTTGAACGTCACCGTGACCGGCTTCCACGGTCGGTACGATGGTAAGGTCATCGTGAGCGGTGAATGGCTGCTGAATCACCAGGGGCAGTTGATCAAGCGTCCATTCCACATCGAAGCTGCACAGACTAAAGACGGCTACGATGAGATGGTGAAGGTTCTGGCCAACGCCTGGAGCCAGGAAGCGACGGCAATTGCTCAGGAGCTGAAACACATCCCTTAAGCTTAAATAATTGTAAATTATGCCGCCCCTGGTTCATTGCCCGGGGCGGTTTTTTTTATTTTTTTAGCCGTGGAGATAGCTGTTCTGACAGACTATTTTTGTACAAATGATTTTGCGGGTAGCTCACAAATATGACACTGGCGTGAATTTTGCGCATTGACGAGCCTGATGTTTAGGGGTATTCGTTTTAGTGTGATTGCACACTTAGTAATCACTGTTTTCTTTTCCACCAGACCCAAAGATGAGGGAAACGAGGCATGAAGAGACAAAAACGAGATCGCCTGGAACGGGCACATCAACGTGGATATCAGGCCGGCATTGCCGGACGCTCAAAAGAAATGTGTCCCTATCAGACGCTGAATCAGAGGTCATACTGGCTGGGAGGCTGGCGAGAAGCCATGGGGGATAGGGTTTTAATGGCCTGATTCTGTCTCTTTAGATAAAAGAAACCTCCGCAGAGCGGAGGTTTCGCCTTTTTGCCCACCAGACAAGACGAATAAACGTTAATGTCTGGCGGCTACGCTGACCTGGATTAGAACGCGGAAGTGTCCTGGAACAGACCCACTTTCAGATCGTTTGCGGTATAGATTAGACGACCATCAACCAGCACTTCACCATCAGCCAGGCCCATGATCAGGCGACGATTAACGATGCGTTTGAAGTGAATGCGGTAAGTCACTTTCTTCGCAGTCGGCAGAACCTGGCCGGTGAATTTAACTTCGCCTACGCCCAGCGCGCGGCCTTTACCTTCGCCGCCCAGCCAGCCGAGATAGAATCCAACCAGCTGCCACATGGCATCCAGACCCAGGCAGCCCGGCATCACCGGATCGCCGATAAAGTGGCATCCGAAGAACCACAGGTCCGGGTTGATATCCAGTTCAGCTTCAACATAACCTTTGTCAAAGTTGCCGCCGGTTTCGGTCATCTTGATGACACGGTCCATCATCAGCATGCTTGGTGCAGGCAGTTGTGGCCCTTTTGCGCCAAACAGCTCACCGCGACCAGAGGCAAGAAGGTCTTCTTTTGTATAGGATTCGCGTTTATCTACCATGTTCTCTGTAAGCCTTATTTTATTGAAGCACGCAGGATAGCTAACACGTGTACGCTGAACAAGTCCGATCAGTTCGGAATAATCCAGTTCAGCCAACGTAGTGGCCAGGGAAAACGGTGACGACCTTCCTGCTGCGTTGCCGTAGCAATACGCTCCTGGATAGTTTGCATCAGCGTTGTCTGGCCTTCACCATCCCACACCAGATTTAATAACAGTGGCAGCGCATCGGTCACGTCGTCCACCGCCCAGATAGTGAATTTTTCTTCTTCTACGGCTTGTAGCAGAGCAGGCTGCAGGCTCAGGTGTCTGACATTCGCTGAAGGAATGATAACGCCCTGTGTGCCTGTCAGCTCACGCTGCTGACAGATGGCGAAGAAGCCTTCAATTTTCTCGTTCAGACCACCAACAGGTTGTGCCCGACCAAACTGATCGACAGAACCGGTAATGGCGATGCTTTGATTAACAGGAACGTCGGCGAGGGCGCTAATCAATGCGCAAAGTTCTGCCATGGACGCGCTGTCGCCGTCCACTTCGCTATAGGATTGCTCAAAGGTCAGCGAGGCAGAGAAGGGGATTTGCTGTTCAAGCTGGAGTTCCGACATCAGGAACGCCTGCATAATCATCATACCCTTCGCATGAATATTTCCGCCAAGCTCGGCTTTGCGCTCAATATCCGTAAATTCGCCGTCGCCAATATGAACCACACAACTGATACGAGAAGGCTCACCAAACGCGCGGGGGTGGCCAGGAAACTCAATCACCGACAGGGCGTTGATTTGGCCAATACGCTCGCCTTCCGTCTCGATCAGGATCTGTTCCTGCAGGATCTCATCCTGCATTCGTTCGGCGAGGAAACCTTCCCGCCATTCACGCTGGGTCAGCATCAGGCTGAACTGCTCAGCGTTGCAGGTTTCACCCTCGCATAACGGGGCCACTTCTTTGAACTGCCGGGTGATCCACAGCGGGTTAAGCGGCAATGTATCCTGTTCGCCGGTATAACGAACGGCTTCACGGATCAGCACTTGCCAGGCATCAGGGGCCGGGTAGGGCAAATTGTTGCGCGTAGCGGTATGTGTTACCCACTGACACCACTGCGTCATGGTTTCGGCATCCACTATCTGCAGATTATCTTCAAACTCGCTATAAATAGCCTGCTCAGCCAGCTCCGGCTCCATGTCCTGGAAGTCTGCCAGTGATTCACGTTCACCGACTAATACCACTTTGAGTTTAAGCGGCATAGGTGGAACGGAGACGGGCAGCGGGCGAGACTCATCAAAAGCTACCCAGTCAAAACGCTCGTGGCTGACAATGGCTTTCAGGCGCATCCACAGCAGCGGTTGGGCCAGTAGCGTGCGCAACGAAATAACCAGCACACCACCGTTGGCCTGATGCACAAGGCCTGGCTGTAGGGTAATTTCGCCATTGAACTGACGCAGACAGCCAAACAGTTGTTCGGCTTCAACCCAGTCAGCGCAGACTACCTGGGTTAATGTCGCAAAATTGTCTTCTGCTGTCTCAACTGTACGATAGCGGATAGTGTGACCGGAGATATCATAATGACCTCCGGTGAGACTTCCGGCATCCGAGTGCAGAGGCCGCGCGGCCTGTGCAATAAGGTTGATGTACTCAAGCTCTTCCGGCGCTTTTACCAGCATGAACGAAGACGTCGTCCAGTGCTGAAGAAGCTGCTCCAGCGCAAATTGTAAACGTGGCTGAGTATCACTAAGTAAGGTATCGGTGTCGTCAGTGACGTGCGGCTGTGCAAATACTTCCTGATAACTATCGGTGTCAGGAACCAGATCACGCCATGCAAGTTTCGTAATGGTCAAAGTTGATGTTTTTTAGTCTGTTGTAAAAAACGAGATTATACCGTAACCATCATCACTGCACACGTGGAAAGCGCTGTGAAACGAATGCGATGACGCGCGACAGTTCACAGGCTGGATATTCTTTTCTTCAGATGCCGAAAAAGCTGATATTCTGATAAGAGTTACACGGTAACATTGAGATCGCAATGAAATATCAACAACTTGAAAACCTTGAAAGCGGCTGGAAATGGAAGTATCTGGTGAAGAAGCATCGTGAGGGGGAATTAATCACCCGTTACGTAGAGGCCAGCGCTGCCGAAGAAGCCGTTGATTTGTTGCTAACCCTCGAAAATGAACCGGTTCGGGTCAATACCTGGATTGAAGAACACATGAACTCTGCGCTGCTAAATCGTATGAAACAAACCATACGGGCGAGGCGTAAGCGGCACTTTAACGCGGAGCATCAGCATACGCGAAAGAAATCTATCGATCTGGAATTTATGGTCTGGCAGCGCTTAGCGGGGCTTGCGCAGCGGCGCGGCAAAACGCTTTCTGAAACCATTGTGCAACTGATTGAAGACGCAGAGCATAAAGAGAAGTACGCGAATAAAATGTCGACATTGAAGCAGGATTTACAGGCGCTGCTGGGAAAAGAATAACCACAGAATGGCTAAATGTGTTGTGTACAGGCGTGCTTTGATTGATAAAAAGTGAAAAAAAAACCCCGCAAAGCGGGGTTTTTTCATAAGACGATAACTTAAGCCTGAGGCTGAGTTACAACGTCTTTGATACCTTTAACTTCGATCTCAACACGACGATCCGGAGCCAGGCAGTCGATCAGTGCAGCGCGAGCTTTCACGTTGTCACAGGTGTTGCCAGTAACTGGGTTGGATTCGCCCATGCCACGTGCAGAGATTTTGTCAGAAGGAATACCTTTAGAGATCAGGTAATCAACAACGGACTGAGCACGTTTCTCGGACAGACCCTGGTTGTAAGCGTCAGAACCGATGCGGTCAGTGAAGCCCAGAACCACTACGGAACCGTCTTTCGGATCCAGGTTGCTCAGCTGGCTGTACATCTGATCCAGAGCCTGCTGGCCTTCTGGTTTCAGAGTTGCTTTGTTGAAGTTGAACAGAACGTCAGACTTCAGAGTGAAGTGTTTGGTCTGTACTTCTGGAGCCGGAGCCGGAGCAACAACTACTGGAGCTGCTTCTTCCTGCTGACCGAAACGGTAGGAAACACCAACGCTCAACAGACCGTTATCCGGACGACCGCCAACGGTGTTCGCGTCACCGATGTTGTTGGTCCACTGGTATTCCAGACGGGTAGCGATTTCAGGAGTAATTGCATACTCTACGCCACCTGCGAATACTGGGGAAACACCAGTGTCGTGGTCTTTGAAGCCTTCGTTGTTTTTAGCGTCTGCACGCCAAACCATACCACCCAGACGGGTATAAACGTCCAGATCGTCAGTGATTGGGTAACCCAGTTTAGCGGTCAGCTGAACGCCCTGAGCTTTGAAAGCGCCATTATTGTGGGTAGCATCGGTGGCGCCTTTGTACGGCATACGACCTAACCAGTCGTAACCCATTTCGAAACCAACGTACGGGTTAACCTGGTAACCACCGAACGCACCAGCACCCAGTTGGCTTTCGTGGGTAGGACCAGCGTTGTTGATCTGGTTGTTGCCAATATCATGGTACTGAGACCAGCCCAGTTTAGCACCAGTGTACCAGGTGTTATCTTTCGGAGCGGCCTGCGCCACGGTAGCGAAACCAGCCAGTGCCACTGCAATTGCGATAGCTGTCTTTTTCATTTTTTGCGCCTCGTTATCATCCAAAATTCGCCATGAATATCTCCGAAGAGAGATAACACGGTTAAATCCTTCACCCGGGGACCAGTTCAATAGTTACTCTACCGATATCTGCGGCTTATGCCGAGCACCCCTGGCGATGTAAAGTCTACAACGTAGTTGAAAACTTACAAGTGTGAAGTCCGTCAGGCATATGAAAAAAAAAGGCTTGTGTACACATTATTTAACATTTATAGATGAATAAATGTACTGAGGATTTCCTGAAAACCGCTTCAGACAGGCCTTCAGCCGGAAAACGCGTTACAGCTCAATGGCAAATTAAAACATGAAAAAAAATTCCAGGATAATTCCTAATTTTACTCAATGATACAAATTCGAGTGAATTTTTAGCCCGGAATGCTGTCTCCCCGCAAGTGTCTGAGCGCGAACAGGACGCATGATAAATCCCATCGCATTACCTTCATCTGCCGCTTTTACCAGCTCGGCATGTTCATCTTCGGTTAATTCTTCTGTCAACCAGCCGATGACGACGCTGTAGTTACCCGTGCGCAGCGCACGAACCATCGATTCCAGCGTATTGCAGGGGGAGAGCTGGCTGATTTGCATGACTTTGGTCAATGGAAGCCCGGCCGACTGCACCCACTCACGGCTTAATTTTTGCTGAGGCGTCAGCCACAGCTGCCAGCGTGATTGTTGCCCTAACTGTTGCAGCAGGGGAAGCAGCAGGAGCTGCGTCATCATGGGCTGGTCCTCGCGATAGACCACTTCACTGATAAGCCCAGCGGTAGCGTTCTCTGCTGAAACGCGCGCAATGCTGCTCGATGCGGAAGAGAACGACGAAGAACGATTTGCATAACCTGAAGTGTACATAATCAATCCAGCCCTGTGAGTTACTGTATGGATATACAGTAACCCCGCCATCAATAAAGATCAACCTAATTTTCGGAAACAGGTTCGCAATTTTTAGTCATCATCACGGGAAAAATAAAATTCATCTTGCCCCATACGCATAAGTTGCCTATTTTCGTCATTAACGGATCTGCTACTGCAAATTATTTGCTTACGTTATGATTTAAAAGGATTTTTATGAAAGAAAAGTCTTATGCAAGAATCTATAAATCACAAGAATATCTGGCTTCTCTGGGAACAATTCACTACCGCTCACTGTTTGGCGGCTATAGTCTGACGGTTGGTGATACGGTCTTTGCCATGGTTGCCAGTGGTGAGTTATATCTTCGCGCCTGTGAGCAGAGCGCCCAGTACTGTGTAAAAAATTCTCCTGTCTGGCTAACATTTATCAAGCGCGGGCGTCCGGTTGTACTCAATTATTACCAGGTGAACGATACCCTGTGGCAAAACCAGCAGCAGTTAGTATCGCTATCACAATTTTCACTCGATGCAGCCGTTAAGGAAAAACAGAGTCGCTTTGCACAACATCGCCTGCGGGAATTACCGAATATGACGTTTCATCTGGAGACCTTGCTAAATGAAGCAGGAATTAAGGATGAGGGGACATTGCGATCGCTGGGAGCTCAGATGTGCTGGTTGAAACTTCGGCAAAATAACCCTGCCTTAACGGTAAAAATACTCTATGCCCTTGAAGGAGCGGTTGACGGGGTGCATGAAGCCGCGCTCCCGGCGACGCGTCGCCAGGAGCTGGTGGAGTGGGTGAGTTCTCTTACTCCGGAACCGGGGTATTAGATGGCAGCACAGCAATTTGTTGCTGTAATCGCCGAATCTCTGGGAGCAGGGCAATCAGTAACCCAACTTGCTGTACGACCAGCGGCTCTTTACTGTCCGGACGTGGCTCGAGATGCTGAATTCGCTGCTTCAGATCTTCCAGTGCCTGGTATACGCGCTGCTCATCAGCAGGTTGATGGTGAAGCGCATCATCTACATAGCAGACGGCATCATCCAGCAATGCCAGGACGTCAGGATTGGTTAACTGCTCGCGATGTGCGCCGAGGGCGGAAATATAGCTGGTAAACGTATGGTTAAGACACAGCAAGCGGAACGCCGTTTCGCGTGTTTGGGCCGTGACATCCGGTTCACTCGACATGTTCGACACCACCGAAGCAAGTTCCGCATCACGATTGTGCGCGTCACGGCGGGCGATACGGTATGCCAGACGATTATCACGCCCCTGATGATATTGTTCGAGAATAGCATCAAGATAACGACAGTTAGCGTCAGTGGCCCGTTCAATCACTCGCGGCAGATTCCGAAAACGCCAGTCTGGCCAGATAAAGCTGACAGCAGCCCAGGCGATGGCACAGCCGATCAACGTATCGATGACGCGCGGAAGTGCAACTTCAAAACCTTCACCGAGCAGGTTAAAGCACAGCAGCACCAGCAGCGTGATAAACATGGTGGCATGCGCGTACTGGACGTTACGAAAGGCAAAAAACAACACGCCGGTGATCACCAGAAGGATCAATTGCCCTTCGAGAGAAGGTACAAACCACAGGATCGGTAACCCAATGGCGATCCCGACTAATGTGCCGATAATCCTTAGTGCCAGACGATGTCGGGTGGCGTTGTAGTTTGGCTGGCAGACAAACAGACTGGTCAAGAGGATCCAGTACCCGTGGTTCATTCCGGTTATCTGGATAATGGCATAGCCGACGCAGAGCACCAGCGACATGCGAACAGCATGACGAAACAGGGCGGACTCAGGCGTGAAATTACGGCTCAGACGCAACCAGATATCACTGAACCCATGCGGGCTGTCATCGGCAAGCTGATTTTCAGACTCATTGCGCGAAAGTACCTGAGCCTGTTCGGACTCAATGGTAGCCAACTGGGCATCAATGGCCCGCAGGTTTGACAGCAAAAATCCCAACGTGTTGAGCAGGTCGGCAGGCTCACCACTCGCGCGCATGCGCTCAAGTGCAGCATCAATATGGGTGAAGACGCGCTCAAAGTGCGGATCGTGCTGATAAGGCGTGCGTAATAAAATACAGCGAGACAGTTGCGAACACGCTTGCCCCTGCATCGACATCAGGCGCTGGAAGCGGAACATCACGTCGCTGTGGCGGAAATGGTCGCGAAGCGTTTGGTACTGAATATGCGAGGAGCTTGCGCGTTCGTGAATATCCTGCGCCACAAAATAGTAATGTAGCGTGCGACGTGTTCCTCGCTGTCCGCGGTCGCCGCGCAGGCGGGTCAGCAGCGACACCTTTGTCTGGTTTAGGGTCGCCATCAGTTGCCCATTCGCAAGAGCCAAATCATACAACGGCGCCTGGCTTTCATCTTCTATGTCGGGATCAAAAAGACGCGATTTCAGTTCCAGATAGTGCGCTAACTGTTCATAGCTACGCGCCAGATTGTCCTGCAACGGGCGAATAGGGAACAGAAGATGTCCGGTCAGGGTTAACAGGTTGTACCAAATGGCGCCCGCGAGCAGCAGGATTGGCTGCTGATACCACTGATCGTAAAGCGAGGTGCCGAGCATCGTGTAAATGGCGATCAGCAACGCGCCAAAGGCGATGGTTGCATAGCGCTGCCCTAATCCCCCCAGCAGTATAAAGCCGCTGGTGGAAAGCGTTAACCCAAGGGCAAACAGCCATGGCCATGGGAAGAGCAGTTCGACCGAGGCCGAGGCAATGAAAAAGCACACCAGCGTGATGATCAAATTGCGCAGGCGACCTGCAAGACGATCGTCCAGGTCAGTAAGCGCGGCTGCGACCATACCCAGCGTGAGCGGGATGGTCAGCTTAACGTCACCCAGCCACCAGGGCAGCGCTGTTGTGCCGCAAAGCGCGATAAAAATCCGCACGTAGTACAGCCAGGTGCTGTTCCAGGTATAGCGTTTGAGCAGAGGACTTAACATAAAGGCCATCGGTCCTGATTATTCGAAGCGACGACGCGCGTTGGCTTCACGCGCTGCGCGAGCAACTTCAACTGACACTACCCGGCGACCCACCGGCCACAGTGCAATCGCCGCGATTTTGAAATTCGCAATGCCAACCGGGATACCAATAATCGTAATGCACTGGGCAATACCGGAGACAATGTGCATCAGGCACAACCACCAGCCGAAGAAAATCAGCCAGAAAATATTGAGCACGGTGCCTCCGGTATTCAACAGGACGTTTTTGCCCGCTGGATTAAGCTCATCGACATGAATCGCTTCGTTACCGTAGGGAAACAGCGAGAGTCGGGTTATTTCCCAGCATGAGCGGGTCAGGGGGAGAGTAAAAATCAGCACAATACTGACCAGCGTAGCCAGTAACCAGGCTAAGGTGGTGGCGAATCCCCCGAGCACAAAATTTAAAATATTCAGAACAGTACGCATAAACCCTCGGTTAACTCTGGTTTTCTGTGAATTCGGCAATTGTAACGTTTTTTTGGGCTGGAGCACGTTTTCTCTGGCGGTTACACTGATAAGCAAACCTCTTCGTGTGGATCCGCTTGAGTCTTATGGAACTGAAAGCAACTTCTCTTGGAAAACGTCTGGCACAACACCCTTACGATCGGGCCGTTATTCTCAATGCCGGGATTAAGGTTTCCGGCGATCGTCACGAGTATCTTATTCCCTTCAATCAGTTACTTGCTATTCATTGTAAACGCGGCCTAGTATGGGGGGAGCTGGAGTTTGTGCTCCCGGATGATAAGGTGGTTCGTCTTCACGGCACAGAATGGGCTGAAACCCAGCGCTTCCATCACCATTTGAATTCGCTCTGGCAGCAGTGGAGTCAGGAAATGAGCGACGTCGCTGCGGGAGTTTTACAGCAGCAGTTGGAGGCGATCGCCACCCGCACCAGTGAGAATAAATGGCTGACGCGCGAACAGACGTCAGGGCTACAGCAGCAGATCCGCCGCGCCTTTGCCGCATTGCCGCTCCCGATTAACCGGCTGGAAGAATTTGAAAATTGCCGTGAGGCGTTACGTCAATGCCAGGCATGGTTGAAGGACATTGAAGCTTGTCGCTTGCAGCACAACCAGGCGTATACCGATGCCATGCTGGAAGAACATGCCGATTTTTTCCAGCAAATTGAGTCCTCGCCGCTGAATCCGGCCCAGGCGCGGGCGGTGGTGAACGGCGAACAATCATTACTGGTTCTTGCGGGGGCCGGAAGCGGCAAAACATCCGTATTGGTCGCCCGTGCGGGCTGGCTACTTGCGCGAGGGGAAGCGGCGGCCGAACAAATCCTGCTGCTGGCGTTTGGACGCAAAGCGGCCCAGGAGATGGACGATCGCATCCGTGAACGTCTGCATACGGAAGAGATCACCGCGAGGACGTTTCATTCACTGGCGTTGCACATTATTTCTCAGGGGAGTAAAAAAGTCCCGACGGTTAGCAAGCTGGAAAATGATGTTGCCGCGCGCAGCAAACTTTTTATCACGACCTGGCGTCAGCAGTGCAGTGAGAAAAAGGCACAGGCCAAAGGCTGGCGGCAATGGTTAGAAGAAGAGATGCAGTGGTCTGTACCCGAAGGTAACTTCTGGGATGACGAAAAATTACAGCGCCGGCTGGCTTCCCGGCTGGATCGTTGGGTTAGCCTGATGCGTATGCATGGCGGAGCGCAGGCGGAGATGATCGCCAATGCTCCGGAGGAGATTCGCGATCTGTTCAGTAAACGCATTAAGCTGATGTCTCCCCTGCTCAAGGCCTGGAAGGGCGCCCTGAAGGATGAGAATGCCGTCGATTTTTCCGGGTTGATTCATCAGGCCATTGTCATTCTGGAAAAAGGCCGGTTTATCAGTCCGTGGAAACACATTCTGGTCGACGAATTTCAGGACATTTCTCCTCAGCGTGCCGCCCTGTTAGCCGCACTGCGCAAGCAAAACTCACACACTACGCTGTTCGCCGTAGGGGATGACTGGCAGGCAATTTACCGGTTCAGCGGAGCACAGCTTTCGTTGACCACCGCATTCCAGCAAAACTTCGGCGAGGGCGACCGTTGTAATCTGGATACGACTTACCGTTTTAATAGCCGTATTGGTGAAGTCGCAAACCAGTTTATCCAGCAAAACCCTCATCAGCTTACGAAACCGCTCAACAGTCTGATGGCAGGCGATAAAAAAGCCGTCACGTTGCTCGATGAAAGCCAGCTGGATCTGCTGCTTGATAAGCTGTCGGGATTTGTGAAGGCAGAAGAGAGAATTCTGGTGCTGGCGCGATACCATCATCTGAAACCTGCCAGTCTGGAGAAAGCAGCTACCCGTTGGCCTAAGCTACAGCTGGATTTCATGACTATCCATGCCAGTAAGGGACAGCAGGCAGATTACGTTATTGTTGTGGGGCTTCATGATGGGAATGACGGTTTTCCCGCCCCGGCCCGCGAGTCGATTATGGAAGAGGCGTTGCTTCCGGCGGTGGAGGATTTCCCGGATGCTGAAGAGAGACGCTTGCTGTATGTGGCGCTAACGCGGGCACGGCATCGGGTATGGCTGCTGTTTAATAAAGAAACACCGTCGTGCTTTGTTGATGAACTTAAACAACTGGATGTTCCGGTAGCAAGAAAACCCTGAATAGCAGGCGGCAATTGCCGCCTGCCCGGCGTTTATTTGAGGCGCTCTGCCAGATAGCGGGCGTAATCTGGGATCAAGATGTCCGTTGCATCGTTGAAGTTTGGCGACTGGATAATAAAATCGGCGGTCGACACGTTGGTGGCAACCGGAATGTTCCATACCGTCGCCAGACGCAGTAGCGCTTTGACATCAGGATCGTGAGGTACGGCGTTTAGCGGGTCCCAGAAGAAAATCAGCACATCAATTTTCCCTTCTGAAATCAGCGCACCCACCTGCTGGTCACCCCCCATCGGACCGCTCAGCATAGCGTTGACGTCCATTCCCGTTGCGCGTTGGATTAAGTTTCCCGTCGTGCCTGTGGCGTACAGAACGTGCTTTTCCAGCAACGGCTGGTGGCGTTCCACCCAGCTCATCAACATCTTTTTACAGTGATCGTGTGCAACCAGCGCAATATGTTTACGCGCTGGCAATGTGCGAGTTGTTAATTCCATAGTACAGCTCCCAAGTTAACCTGGTTACAGAGTACTGGAAGCTCTTGATGCTGCAAGAGAAAGACAAAAAAAATGCGTATGCGAACATAAATGTCATGAAGGAGGCTGTTTCTGAGCCCATTGCAAAAAGTTACTTCGCGTTTGCGCGTCGGCCTGCTGGTACCAATATTTTAAACGCTGTTCGGTCAGCGTTTGCGACTGAGGCGGCACGCGATCCAGTTCAGATACCCCGGAAAGCAGCGAGCTGTCATCGGCCATCATCGTAGCAAACTGCGGTAATGACGCATGTTTAGCCGCTTTGTTATAGCGTTCAGTTTCCATTTCATAATTCACGATTTTCGCTGTGGATGTGATTGACAAAATATCCAGCTTGACGGGGATAGGCATGGAGTCCCCATCCAGCAATTCCACGCGTGGAGCGTCATCAAAATGCGCTGTGTCCCGCTCATTGTTCAGACGCGGGAGGTGGAAATTAACCTGGCTGACGAGTTGGGTATCAAAGCTGATGACCAGCGGAGGCGAAATATACAGACGTTCTTCGTGGCTGGACAAGCGAATGGTTTTTTCTACGCGAAATACGAGCTGGTGGCGACCATTTTCCAGCTCGATACTGTCGGCGCCACGCAGTAATGAGCTGGAGACTTTTTTTCCGTCCAGCACCAAAAGGTCAATATCATTAGACAGGCGTAATGAGGTAGCAAAAACGGTTACCGGCAAACACAGGGCAATTAAGGCTGTCACAATGCCGGCTTTCATAGGTTTCTCCTGTCCAGAAAATAGCTGCAAACATGTATCTAAATTTTTCGATAATCACGTTTACTAACATATAGACATATTTTTGAGTTTAGCTCTCATACGCCAGTATGGGATGAATGGTTGCGGGGTCAGGTTTGTCGTACACTTTGTTAAACAGCCTGGAGGAAAACGATGAAAGAGACCGATATTGCTGGCATTTTGACATCTACCCGCACGATTGCATTGGTTGGCGCAAGCGATAAACCCGATCGCCCAAGCTATCGCGTGATGAAGTATTTACTCGACCAGGGTTATCACGTTATTCCCGTTTCACCGAAGGTTGCCGGGAAAATGCTGCTGGGGCAGCAGGGCTATGCAACGCTGGCGGATGTGCCAGAGAAAGTGGATATGGTCGATGTCTTCCGTAATTCTGAAGCGGCGTGGGGCGTCGCTCAGGAGGCTATCGCCATTGGCGCGAAGACGCTATGGATGCAGCTTGGCGTAATTAACGAGCAGGCGGCCGTGCTGGCGCGTGATGCGGGGCTGACGGTGGTGATGGATCGTTGCCCGGCGATTGAGATCCCGCGACTGGGACTGGCGAAGTAAAGTTTGACTGTCGCCGGATGAAACGCACAGGCCCGATAAGCGAAGCGCCATCGGGCCTGTGTTAGTATCAATTACGCAGGCGCGGAGCCTGAAGCTGTTTACGGATTGTGCGCGCCAGTTCATCCATTGACGGTTGCTCCGGATGTTCTTCCTGTAGCTCGCTACTCAGTTGTGCTTCGGCCAGATACGTATGCACTGGCAGACCATTATCGTCTTCCATCACCACGTGATACCAGGGAGCGGCGCGAAGTTCGCTGTTAACCGCCAACTCATCGGCTGACGGCTCATCAAGCGAATATTCCGGGTCGATATCCACGACCACTCCGAGGTAACCTAACAGGGAATGGCGGACCTGCTGGCCGATACCGAATTTGCTGGCAATCATAGTCACCTCCCGGGAAATAGATACCCTCTATGTAAGGGTAATATTCCACTTTTCAAGTTACATGATGCGACAGGCAAACCCTTTCAGATACAGCCCTTCCGGGTAGGTAGCGATCACCGGATGATCGGCGGCCTGACGGAACTGCTCTATAAATTGTACATCACGACCAGCATCTATTGCGGCATCAGCGATGATTTTCTGAAATAAATCGGTCGTCATCAGCCCGGAGCAGGAAAATGTCAGCAGTACGCCGCCTGGGTTCAGCAACTGAATAGCCAGCATATTGATGTCCTTATAACCGCGGCAGGCGCCCATCAACTGGCTTTTGTTTTCGACAAATTTCGGCGGATCCATCACGATGACATCAAATTTCTCACCGCGATCGCGATAGGCGCGCAGCAGTTTGAACACATCATCACGTACGAACTCGGCTTTACTCAGATCCAGCTTGTTCAGTTCCACGTTCTGGCGGGCAATATCGAGTGCTTCCTGAGAGGTGTCGACGCTGACCACCTGACGGCATCCGCCCATTAATGCGGAGACCGCAAAGCCGCCGGTATAGGAGAAACAGTTCAGGACACGCTGGTTTTCCACATAACGACGCGTCGCCAGGCGGCTATCGCGTTGATCGAGGTAATAGCCGGTTTTGTGACCGTGCTGAATATCAACCAGTAGCTTCATCCCGTGCTCTTCGATAGGCAGCAGAGCAGGCGGCAGTTCGCCCGTGACGGGCCCTTGGGTCAGCGCCATACCTTCTTTTTTACGCACGGCCACATCGCTACGGTCATAAATAGCGCAGTCCGGGAAAACAATTTGCAGAGCACTAATCAGCGCGGCGCGTTGGTATTCAGCCCCCGCGCTGAGCAACTGCAATACCAGGAAGTTACCGAAGCGGTCAATAGTGACACCCGGCAGGCCGTCGGATTCTCCGGCGATCAGACGGTAGCTGTCCAGACCGTCCTTTTTCGCCAGCCAGTCACGCCATGTCAGCGCCTTCTGCAGACGACGGGTAAAGAAATCAATGTCGATGGATTCAGACTTATCGAAGGTCCAGACGCGCGCACGGATCTGCGACGCCGGAGAGAACGCACCACGCGCTATCCATTTCCCCTGGTGGTCAACGATATCAACGGTTTCACCGAGGTTGGCTTTACCTTCCATACGTGCGACAGCACCGGAAAATACCCATGGATGGCGGCGAAGTAATGATTTTTCGCGCCCCTTGGCTAAGGAAGGTGCGAACAAGTCCCTGATATGAGATCATGTTTGTCATCTGGAGCCATGGAACAGGGTTCATCATGAGTCATCAACTTACCTTCGCCGACAGTGAATTCAGCAGTAAGCGCCGTCAGACCAGAAAAGAGATTTTCTTGTCCCGTATGGAGCAGATTCTGCCATGGCAAAACATGGTGGAAGTCATCGAGCCGTTTTACCCCAAGGCTGGTAATGGCCGGCGACCTTATCCGCTGGAAACCATGCTACGCATTCACTGCATGCAGCATTGGTACAACCTGAGCGATGGCGCGATGGAAGATGCTCTGTACGAAATCGCCTCCATGCGTCGGTTTGCCCGGTTATCCCTGGATAGCGCCTTGCCTGACCGCACCACCATCATGAATTTCCGCCACCTGCTGGAGCAGCATCAACTGGCCCGCCAATTGTTCAAGACCATCAATCGCTGGCTGGCCGAAGCAGGCGTCATGATGACTCAAGGCACCTTGGTCGATGCCACCATCATTGAGGCACCCAGCTCGACCAAGAACAAAGAGCAGCAACGCGATCCGGAGATGCATCAGACCAAGAAAGGCAATCAGTGGCACTTTGGCATGAAGGCCCACATTGGTGTCGATGCCAAGAGTGGCCTGACCCACAGCCTAGTCACCACCGCGGCCAACGAGCATGACCTCAATCAGCTGGGTAATCTGCTGCATGGAGAGGAGCAATTTGTCTCAGCCGATGCCGGCTACCAAGGGGCGCCACAGCGCGAGGAGCTGGCCGAGGTGGATGTGGACTGGCTGATCGCCGAGCGCCCCGGCAAGGTAAGAACCTTGAAACAGCATCCACGCAAGAACAAAACGGCCATCAACATCGAATACATGAAAGCCAGCATCCGTGCCAGGGTGGAGCACCCATTTCGCATCATCAAGCGACAGTTCGGCTTCGTGAAAGCCAGATACAAGGGGTTGCTGAAAAACGATAACCAACTGGCGATGTTATTCACGCTGGCCAACCTGTTTCGGGCGGACCAAATGATACGTCAGTGGGAGAGATCTCACTAAAAACTGGGGATAACGCCTTAAATGGCGAAGAAACGGTCTAAATAGGCTGATTCAAGGCATTTACGGGAGAAAAAATCGGCTCAAACATGAAGAAATGAAATGACTGAGTCAGCCGAGAAGAATTTCCCCGCTTATTCGCACCTTCCCTAACACTAAACGAGGATAATGTGGAATTGTAGATTCAGTCATGCGGAGCAACCTCTCACAAACAGTGACGCGGGTTGGATGAAAGTACCAACCTGAAACCATTAAAATAAAATGGCGCGTAGAGTAGCACAGATGATGAGGTCAATCATCAGCGTCTGGCGCTACTGCATGATGGTATGGCGGGGCCCCTGCTTATCGAGCGACGGTTTAATCTCACTGACAGGTGCGACAACTTATTCAGTTATCCCCTGCTAATCTATGGACAGCTCAGGTGATTGCCGGTCATCTGTCCATCGGTACCTGTTCTTTCATTTATGTTGATAAGGAGAACCGCAATGTCGAAAGTCTGCATCATCGCCTGGGTCTATGGCCGGGTTCAGGGGGTAGGATTTCGCTACACCACCCAGCATGAAGCGCAACGGCTGGGGTTGACCGGCTATGCGAAGAATATGGATGACGGCAGCGTAGAAGTTGTCGCCTGTGGTGAAAGCGAGCGGGTGGAACAACTGATGAAGTGGTTGAAAGCTGGGGGACCGCGCAGCGCCAGGGTTGATCGGGTTCTCAGCGAACCGCACCGCCCTGGCGACGAGCTAAAGGGATTTAGTATCCGCTATTAAATACATTTCACCGGTTTCGGCAGGCCGGCAATTTTAGTTGCCTGCTTAGCTGGGCCTTTCGGAAACAGGCGATAGAGATAACGGCTGTTGCCTTTTTCTTCGCCAAACTTGTTGGCCATCGCTTTTACCAGCATGCGGATTGCGGGGGAGGTATTAAACTCCAGATAAAACTCGCGAACGAAACGCACCACTTCCCAGTGTTCGGGGGAGAGAACGATACCTTCGTTTTCGGCGATTTTCTCCGCCAGCGGCTCGCTCCATTGCGTGGTGTCTTTCAGATAGCCTTCGCTATCGGTCTCAATTTCATGGCCTGCAAAAATGAACATAGTGCTCTGTCGATAAAGTAAAAACCGCCCTTAGTTTAGCAAATAAGGGGCGGCGTGAGAAACCTCGACCTACAGAAGAAGCTGTAGCAGATTGTTGGCATTAAGCTTCTTCAGCGCGTTGCATTTATACGTCGATACCTGTTTTTCGCTAATCTGCGTCATATGCGCAACATGTTTTACCGATTGACCGTTAACCAGCCTGTCGAGAACATTGAACTCCATGCCAGTCAGGCAGCAATTCAGACTGCGTACCCGACGGGGCTCTTTAGCAAGCAGATACGCAGCATCCACGACGGCAATTCTGTCATCAATGATATGTAAGGTCAGCGTGGCAAAACGCTTTCGTAAATGCGTGGCCAGTGCCCAGCCTTTTTCATTGCACACCAGATAAACCGTTCCCTCCCAGCGCCTGGCCTCCAGTTGAAGCAGAATGTCGACCAGCGCCAGATGCGTCCTCGCGACGGAAAAGCGGCAACGCACAACGAGGGTGTCGCAGGCCAACAGCGAACGGTGCCACTGTAACGCGCCGCTCTCAACTTGAGTGTGAGCGTTACGGCGCAGAAGGGCGTAGCGCAACCCTTCGGCATAAAAACGATTATTATCAAGAATGACGTAATTCACGGCGGCCTCTTTATAACGTACTGGGTGTGTAGATGATGCGTAGCGTGCCGGTGTAATCCCCGGCGTTTTTACTGCTGGCTGCAAACGCAGGGGTTTTCAAAACAATAGGGGCTGGTACGCACAGTACGCTCTCACGTCCGCCGGGCAGGACGACCTGACGCAGATGCTGCGGATCGTTGGTGCCTTGCCAGACTAAGGTTTTACCGTTGGCGACGGTTTCGGTTGCGCCCGTGACGGGATTAGTGACGAAGACCTGATAGTCGAGACGATCCCGCGCATCGGTCTGACTTCCGCCGCGTCGCCGGATTGAAAATGCCTCTTCAGCACGGTCCGTTGAGGGGAGTCCGTCGTCCTCAAACCGAAGATAAGTGCGGGTGCTGGTACTGTTTTTGCCGTCGTACAGGCACATATCCAGCGTGTTTTCACCCTGGATTTCACTGCCACCCGGCCGCCCCGGGAAGTTGGTCAGGTTGAGGTTAACGATAGGCGTTGAGTGCGGAAATGCCGGCAGATAAATCTGCTGATTACCCGGATCGACAACCTCAATGCGCATCGTGGCCTGCCAGCTAGCAATGGCGCGATAGCCTGGACATCCGGTATTGGGGTCAGCGAAGTTCCCGCCGCAGTTGCCACTATCCCATTGACGCAGGTTCTGCCTCAGCGTGGCGGTCCAGATACCCGGCAGAGCGAGCTTTTCCAGTTCGCTTTTCACGATATAGAAATCGAAGTAGGGTTCTCTGGTCCAGTTTGCAACAATCTCTGTCCCTCCCGTGATAAAACTGGGATAGGTAAAGACTTTATTATTGAAAAACATGTAGTGGTCGCCATAGACCTTAAGATCCACCGTTTTGCTGGTAAGGGCATGCGTAAAACGTAAATTGATGGCAAAAGGTGTCCCCGGGTTCGCCGTGAACCAGGCCGGGGCGGTCATGCAGGCGCCAACTGTGGAGTCGGTACGGGACAGACACGTCAGAGTATTACGTCCCCACTTTTGCGGATCGGCGACATCATAGCCGCTCGGTTCATGAACCCAGATATCAAAGCGCGCGGGGGGGGCCATGCGATCGAAGCTGATTTCGACGCTGGTGTTTCTTCCGGCAGGGGCCGCTGCCTGAGTCTGACCCGCCCACAGGCTTAAAAAAAGTAAAATAATTAAGTGCTTGTTCACATCATTTCCCTTTTGTGACGTTGTCTGCATTCATGGCAGTTGGACCCGTTGGTACCGATCGTCCGGCGAGCATCAGCTGTGCCTGTTGCTGGACAGTATCCGGCAGGGCAGAGAAGGTTAATTCCCGGCAAGGGATCGACCCGACGTAACGCACGACGTCGCGCATAGTCTTTACATTCAGCTCGCACTGATAAAACTGCTGCTGACGCACCAGGTAGAGGTTATGCAGCAGAGCGTCGCTTTGAGCGCTAAACCCGCCGTTGCCAAGGTCGCTCCAGCCGTTAACGTTCAGTGGCACGCCGCCGATAAACGGCGAATGTTGCTCGTCAGTTAACTGGCCGAGCCAGGTGTAGCTTGCCGTGGTTTGCACGTCCCGGCGGAGCAGTTTGCCTGGCACCATAAATAACGTTCTGCTGCCTGAACCTTGTGTGATTTCACTGCTGGCACCCCGCGAGACATCCAGCGATTCGTTAATCGTCAACGTAGTCTGCTGATAGCCCGGCACGGCGAAGAGGGCGCGGCTATTGCCTGGAATGTCTGCACTGCCGCCGTTATCCAGCGACACGGCAATGCTCGGATCCTGGGAATCTTCCGGTGTGGCAACGTTAACCGCGATGGCTGAAGCAGGACGTCCGTCGCTCCAGCGGCCCAGCCACAGACCAGAGCGCGACAGCGCAAGCGTGGAGTTGTAATTGCCGCTGCTGCTCAGGGTATGGCGCCGATCCTGACGATCCCAGGCATCGCTGACTGTCAGGCTCCCGTTGCCATATCGTCCGCCCTGGCGCGTGTAGGCAGAGGTATTGAGTGAATCGCTGTTAATACCTGATGCGCTCAGTCCATACTCATTTTCACCACGTGCGTCGGCATACCAGTTGTGCGCCACGTTATAGCTCAGTTGGTTTTTATCATGCTGCTGGTGCTGCCATGTCGCGCCCAGAGAGGTATAGCTTGTCGCATTGCCCTGACGGTTATGCGCCATTGATAAGCTCACACTCAGGTAGCCGCCTTTATCCCTGCCTTCGCGTGAGTCATCGTTACGCATGAAAAGGTTAATGCTGCTGTTGATGTTCAGACCGCGTGTGCTGAAAGCCGTACTCAAGCCACCCTGCCAGGCCCGCGTGCGTGAGCGGGTCATATAAACCGACTCCCAGGGCAAGCCAGCATCGTGGCGATCGTCACTGTCCGGGAGTTCCCGACGAGAAACGTATCGTCCTTCGTTGCGGTTATCCGAATATCCCAGGCTGGCGTACCAGGTGCCGACAGGGACGGAGAACATCACCGACAGGCTTCGGTAACAGCCATTTACGGCGTCATATCCCGCGCTTCGGGTATTGCAGTTTTCCGCTGATAACGCGTTGCGATAGAAGCTCAGTGAAAAACCGTCGTTATAGCTGATTTGCTGAATATTGCCGCGTTGTCCTTCGCTGCCGTAAAGGTAGCTAAACCGGGTCGAGAGTACGCCATCGATCGGACCCGCATTGAAACCACGACTCCAGTCGAGTGCATTTTCCAGAAAACGTTGGTTTTTCTTTATCGCTGCGCCACTGGTGAGTGCCAGCGTTGGAGTGACAGGCAGGCGGACACCCGCCTGCGCGACCGCGCTGCGTTCATCGTTTTGATTGTTATTGTCGGTTTCTCCCGCCTGCAGGAACCACTCGACGCGGTCAAACGGCGTAATACCGGTGCGGGTAAACGGTATCTGCTCGGTACGTGTCAGCCGGTTATTTTCATAGACGGACAGCGTCACGGTATAGCTCCCATCTGGGAACGATCGCGTGTCCAGGGTCTGAGCCCCGGCATTGAGATAAAAACTGGCCAGCAGCTGATTGCCCCGGCGGGCGTCAATACGCGCATCATGGGAAAGCAGCACGGTGATGGGGGTACCCTTTGAATGCTGAACCGGATTGATCCATGCCCTTGTCGAGCCTGTGCGCAGGCCGCGAATTTTGCCCAGCGGCAGTTGGCTGAGGTTGATATTCCCACCAGCATTACTGAACAGATCGCGGGTATCCATCTCGCCTAACTGAATATAGTACTGACGCCAGATATCCTGGCGAAACCAGGCATTGTTGACGGTTATTTCTTGTTGCTGCTGGTGCCTTGAACGCTGCCCCAGCCAGGTCCAGTCGAGATTAAAGTAGCCGTCCTGCGTCATGGCCAGCGCGCCATTGCCCTGAACGGTGGCTGACTGGTAATCCCTGTCGGCAACATAATTGATATTCTGTTGATGGATCAACGCATTCTCAGTGCCCTGCGTAGGCTGATACCACTGGTTTTCTGTGGTCTGTTTAGGCAGAAATTTCTTGTCCAAAAACAGGCTAATGCGCGCGTTATTCTCATCATAGATAATGGCCGCACGATGGGTATCAATGTAATCACATCCCGTTGCGGAGCCATTGCTGCTGCACGCCAGGTTGCCGTTACGGGCAAGTGGAACGGCGAGAGCTGCGGACACGGTGGCAACGAGGGCAGGAGCGTCATTAAACTGACGTTTGATAGCCGCGACCACGGTTTCGGGTGCGACAAAACTTACCGATTCAAGTGTGATATCCGTTTCAAAAAGGCCAAGCGATTCGCCATAGAGGTTAACCTCTATCCACAGGCGCTGCGTTTTCGCCAGATCTTCGAAACCTGCCGGGACGGCCATCTCGGCGCAGGCGAGTTGGATGGATGCGGGTAATAAAGCAACTAAGAGGAGAGTATTTCTGTGAAACGCCATGACCAAGCCTCGACATCATCCTGACGTCAGAGGGTGGGCACCCTCTGACGTTATCCCTTATGTACTGTGGTGTTACGCACCGCCTTCCGTGGTCGTCGCCTGCGTCAGCATCAGGCTGACAACGCCGCTGTACTGACCGGTTTTCAGAATGCCTTTGGTGGTCTGAGAAATGGTCAGTGGCAGTACCGCTGAACCGTTTTCAATGCTGCCTGGGAACAGTTCAGTTCCGGTAAATTCGGCATCGGTGGTAGACAGTGTTTTATCACCCAGAATCACCGTCATCGGTACAGTTTCGTCGCCATCCATATTGGTGAGCTTAGCTGCGCTAACGAGGCGCACTTTGACATTGCTGGTGGCAGAGTTAGACCACACCTTGGTGTTCAGGCGGTAGCTTTCCAGCCCACGACCTGGCAGGTACTGCATGTCGATGCTGGCCGGCAGTGGCGTGTTATCGGCCTGAGTCATATCCAACTGTGAGTCAACGCTGGCGTTGACGGTAATATCTTTTTGAATCGCCAGCGCGCTAAAGGACGAGGCCATCGCGGCAACAATCATCAGAGGTTTAATATAGTTACGCATTGATATCTCCATATTTACAAATGAGCACCTTGGCTCTTTAAACAAACTACGTGGGTTTTTACTGTGCCGTCGTGTTATTGCACGACGGGTAAATCAGCTTCTTCAGCGGTTTTATTCACCCAGTTGAAGTAGCGGAACTTATATTTCTGACCCTGTTTCATAGTGAGCGTTTTTAATTTTCGTTCAGTGTCCGGATAAATCGTCGCGTCTTCTTTTATCCATTTACACGATGAAATAGCATCACAAATACCAATCTCTCTGAGCGGCACACGCAATGTGCCGTTGTTTTTTAACGTTCCCCGGCGAGGGTCAATCGACAGTGAAATTACGTTTTCTTCTGGAGCAATGTGGACCAGTGCGCCCCAGATCACATTGACACCTAATGTCGCCATTGCTGCAGAGGTTTCTGCCTTGCCCGGAATAATGCTGTCAGGTTGTTTTACCCCTTCAAAATAGACACGCCAGGTGGTCTCTTTTTTCGGAGGTATAAGCGATACCAGACGAACAACGCGCATCGCGCCTGCAGCCAGAGCAAATTTCTCGGGCGTAACCACCACGCCACCTTCTTTCCACGAAGCGACGTCAATTTCTTTTTCCTGGGCTGTTCCGGGATTAAGAATTTTCTTTTGCCTCACCCGAATGAACTGAATATCATCCGTTTTTGAAGCCACCTTTATTTGCGCCGCACCGGATCTGTCTACATTCAGCTCCATGGGATACACGCTCATATTGGCCATTGTCATTTCTGAGAAAAATGGCAATGACAGCGCGGCGACATAAAAGGCGGTTGTCATGCTCACTCTTTTTTTCTGTTTCACAATCAGTCTGCCTGCTCTGAGTTTAAAGGCGGCGCGTTAACACCAGGACACCGTCTGCTTTCGTATCGCTTCAGGGCAGGGAAACTTTAACCAGAACAGCGATTTGTGAAAATTTGTATTAGTTAACTCGTTATATACAGTTTTTTATCCTGCTTTTCTGGCTTTAAGGTTGTATAGTTAAGCGAAAATACCGCGGCCAAGGATGGGAGGAAAATTCCTTCTGATGAAAAAATAAGCAGGTCAGGGGGCGGTTTTCATATCGACGTACCATGGAATAAAAAGCATGCGGTAACAGCCGAGAATAAAAGATGTTTTTTATATGCAATAATTCGTTGTTATTTGATCCTGAAGCACATGCAATAAGTCTTGTTGGACAACCCGAGTCTGTATTAACACTTTCGGCGCCAGCCGTTCGTCTTTTACAGGAATTCATTAAACACCGAGGACGCGACTTAAGCCGGGAGGAATTGATCGCTCGCGTGTGGGAAGAATTTGGCTTTACGCCATCAGGAAATAATCTCAATAAAGCGGTAAGCGAACTGCGTAAAAGCTTCCAGTCTCTGGGAGAGGGGCACGAATTGATCGTCACTGTCCCGCGCTATGGTTTCCGTTTTGATGCTGATGTGATTTTTCAGCCTGGAGAGAAAATTCAAGCCGTTGATCCGCACCCCCCCTCAGCGCAACAAGACGTTCTGCCCCGGCGAGTATCCCTGAAAAAGTGGTTCAGAATAGGGGCATTGATTGCCGTGCCGTTGGGAGCGATCTTTTACGTTAGCCGCCCGCAGGAGATAACTGTTCCGGCGAAATTAAAGCCGGTCCAGGAAAAAATCGCGCGTTGTAGTATCTGGGTTATCGAAGATCATGGACGGCCGTTAGTGCTATCAAAATTAGCAGAGCGACTGGAGGCCAATGACGTGGCTTGCGAGCGCGAGGAGTATGCTATTTATTTTTTCAGCGCCCGTTTTTCGCTTGCAACTGCTGATGAACTGTTTATCGGGGCCTGCCCGGTCAATAAAACACGTCTGTGCAAGACCATTCGCTATAAAAACGGGGCTGGAAAATGAAAATAAGGCTTCTTTTTGGACTGGGCGGAGCCCTGGTCGGCGGCGCGCTGGCGCTATTTTACTATTGCGGCGCGACGGGAAAAAGCGATGTGCTGGCCTGCAGCACTGAATTTAACTTTACGCGCAATGAAGGGAAAGCAAGTGAGGTGAAGGTAAATGCCCTTGCTCAGTTCTATTTTCATCGGGACGGTACAGGGTTGACCACCTATAAAGGTGCGGCAAGAGCTGGCGGGCAAAATTTTATCGTTGACAGGGATGTAGACTTTACGTGGGAGCAGCGGGACGATGACAACGTCATTGTATTGACCTACACCAAAACCTGGCTTCGCCACAATGACAATACGCCGAATGCCCAATGGGGGAGTTTCGCCTATCCGACCTCACGCTACTACCTGACGATCTCTGAACTTTCACCTGCTGTGTGGCTTATTCAGGACCGGCGCTATCCTACCTATATCTGCCGGGGTCAATAAGGTATAAAAAAAGAGAATGCCAATGGCATTCTCTTTTTTCGTATCAGTGATGCTGATTAATCGCGGCTGGCGAAGCCCAGAATGCTCAGCAGGCTGACGAAGATGTTGTACAGCGAAACGTACAGGCTGACGGTGGCACGGATATAGTTGGTTTCACCGCCACGGATGATATTACTGGTTTCAAACAGGATTGCGCCTGAAGAAATCAGAATAAACACCGCGCTGATCGCCAGATGTAAAGCCGGCAACTGCAGGAAGATATTCGCAACCATACCAATGAGCACCACCACGATCCCTGCCATCAGCATACCGCCGAGGAAGGACATGTCTTTCCGCGTGGTCAGCACGTAGGCTGAGCAGCTGAAGAAGACCAGCGCCGTACCGCCCAAAGCCATGGCGATAACATCACCCATGCCCGCAGACAGGTATGTGTTCAGGATCGGTCCCAGAATGTAGCCCAGGAAGCCGGTGAAAGCGAAAGCTGACAGAATACCAACCGGTTTATCCGCCGTTTTATAGGTCAGGAACATCAGACCATACATACCCACCAGCGTCAGGATAAGCCCCGGAGAAGGCAGCATCAGTACGGTACTGGCAGTCGCAGTGAGCGCCGAAAACGCCAGCGTCAGGCTGAGCAGGAAATAGGTATTGCGCAGCACCTTATGCGTGCTGAGTAGCGATGTACGATCGCGTGAAGAACTAATAATACGATCCATGAGTCACTCTCTTATGACAGATGTAATTAATGATGGAGGATAATGAAATCAAGGGGAATGACACAGCGGTTTTACCCATCTTTACGCATCTTAACCCGCCAGGCTTAAGCATATTATTTCAACAAAAGCTCCCGAATCAGATGTTAGCACTATATGTGTAAAAATGCCTGTTAGATATCTGCCAGGTAACTGAAAAATATTGCGTTATTCCTGTTTCTCTCTGACAGTGACAACGGTGTCTACATAAAACAGAGCAATAAGGTAAAGGGAATGATTCAACATAAATCGAAGATATTGACGTTTACGCTGTTGGCTGTCTGTTTGATGTCTATCAACGGCGTGGCGATGGCGGCAAATGTTCCCGCAGGAACAATACTTGCAGAAAAACAGGAACTGGTCAGAAACAATGGCAGTGAGCCAGCGTCGCTGGATCCGCATAAAGTCGAAAGCAACGTTGAATTTAATTTAATCAGCGATATGTTCGACGGACTGGTGGCGGTTAAGTCGGATGGGTCTATCGAACCCCGGCTGGCCGCGTCCTGGGAGAACAAAGACAACACCGTCTGGACCTTTCATTTACGTCCGGGCATAACCTGGTCAGATGGGTCTGCCATTACCGCACAGGATGTCGTCTGGAGCTGGCAGCGTCTGGTCTCACCGCAAACAGCTTCACCTTATTCCTCGTATCTGGGCAATATGCACGTAGCAAACGCCCTCGATATTGCCCAAGGGAAAAAAGATCCTGCCGATATCGGGGTCAAAGCCCTGGATGATAGCACGCTGGAAATTACCCTGACGCAGCCAACGGCGGCGTTTCTGGCGATGCTGGCGCACCCGTCACTGGTTCCGCTGGATAAAGTGCTGATCGGCCGCTTTGGTGATAAGTGGACCCGGCCAGAACATTTTGTCTGCAGCGGGGCGTACAAGTTATCGCAGTGGGTAGTCAATGAGCGCATCGTTGCCGTGCGTAACCCGCATTATTGGGACGATCGGCACACCGTCATTGATAAGGTCACTTATTTGCCCATCAGTTCAGAGTCCGCAGACGTTAACCGCTATAAGGCCGGCGAAATCGACATTGTGTATAGCGTCCCGGTCAATCAGTTCGCGCAGTTGAAAAAGACGATGGGCGATGAACTCCATGTCTCACCTCAGCTTTCAACCTATTACTATCAGTTCAATACGACTCGAGCGCCGTTTAATGACCCGCGCGTGCGCCGGGCGCTGAATATGGCGTTAGATAAAGACATCATCGCACAAAAGGTGATGGGGCAGGGGCAACGCGCGGCGTGGGTTATCAGCCAGCCGGAAATAGGGGGAGTGCAACTGCATGCGCCGGAATATGCGGCGTGGCCGCTCGAAAAACGCATTACCGAGGCTAAGAAACTGCTGGCTGAAGCCGGTTATGGCCCTGAGCATCCGCTTAGCCTAAATCTGCTCTATAACACCTTCGAAACGCACCAGCGTATTGCCATTGCCGCATCGTCAATGTGGAAGAAAAATCTCGGCGTAGAGGCGAAGCTGCAAAATCAGGAATGGAAAACCATGCTGGATACCATGCACACCGGTAATTTTGACGTCGTGCGCTACGCATGGATCGCCGATTATGATGATGCCTCAAGTTTCCTCAATATTTTCCGTACCGGCGATAGCGAGAATACCACCAGGTACAGCAATCCCGCTTTTGATGACGCGATGCGCAAGGCGGCGAAAGCAACTTCGCTGGAGGAGCGAGGCAAATACTACCAGCAGGCTGAAGACCTTTTAGGAGAGGATGTGCCAGCGATTCCGGTTTACCACTATGTCCGCACGCATCTTGTGAAGCCGTGGGTGGGAGGATTTGCGCCAGATAACCGGGGAAATTACTACACCAAAGATATGTTCATCAAAAAACATTAAGCGCTGTAGCCAGTATTTGTGCTGAATAAACGGTCAATCTGTTGTTATTTCAGTCGATTAACAATATTTTGGCTGTTTTTCAGGCAAACGAACGCATTGGTGCTTTACAGGTCCGTTCGGGATGTTTATAGTGCGCCTCATTGGAAGCGTGGCCGAGCGGTTGAAGGCACCGGTCTTGAAAACCGGCGACCCGAAAGGGTTCTAGAGTTCGAATCTCTACGCTTCCGCCAAATTAAACAAGGGGTTACCGAAAGGTAGCCCCTTGTTGTTTTCGGCTATTGGAATATCTTGTTGGAATATTTTCCTCATCTGTCGGAACTTAGACGAAAAAAATCCCGCCGAAGCGGGAGATTTCTAGGCTTGGATTAGTCGTTTAAACAGCAACTGTTTGACGTCTTGGCGGTGTGACAAAATTGCATGTGCCGTAATCGTTGAACCATCTACCGAATACAAAACTCTATAACCACCTGCAGTGTTACACTCACGATACTTTGCAACCCCAATCTTGATCAACTCCGGGCAAACTTGGCAACCGAGGGGAAACTGGCTGACCTGTTTCTCAAACTGCTCAAGAATGTCGGTAATCACGGGCTTCACTTCCACGTCAACGTGATAAAGATAGTTGGCAATGTCATCAATGCAGGTTTTGACTGTATGCGTGTATTCGATTTTGACGCTTTCCATTACAGGATCCTTATATCAGTATTCCCTCATATAAGCCCATCCAGTAACTGCTCCTTCGAAAGTACCTTACCGTCAGATTTATCTTTCTCAGACAGTGTGAGTAGCTTCAGAAGAGCAATAGCATTTTCCCGCTCCTGCACTTGTTCATAAGACTCGATAACGTACGCGGGAGTGCCATTTTGTGTTACTAGGATCGGCTCAGATAAATTGAGAGAAGCTGCATTTTTCTTAACGAAGCTAATAGTCTCAATTCGCATCGCACTTTCCTTTATCAGTTATGGGAGTCTTAATTTAGTCTAAATTTGATCTAAATACAACGGTGTTGTTTTTCAATGAATGGAGCGTCCAACGTCGGCGTCACCTTCGCTTTTCGATCGTACACCTTCAGTTTTGTGGCCGGAGAACAGCTGCTTGTCCCGGCTGGATCCTTCGTAGTCCGAAATCCCCTTCGCTTTAATGTCGTGGAAATTGCAGCCGAACGGAACGCCGGCTTTCTGCTCTGCAGTTCGTTTCGCATCGTTCCACCAGTTATTCAACGTTTCGGGATCACCCGACCGCCTTTGTTTGTCGTCACAACAAACTCACCGCCAGTACTGAATATATTCCGCGCCAACAGCACTTTTAAACGAAGAGACTAATAGATTAGTATCCGTAAATAACTCATCGTGATAAAAATCACTGTTATTAAGATCATCTATTGCAGTGAATGTTTACTTCTAATGAATAATTTCAGTTAATTTTTATAAATTCCTAAAGTTGTTAAAATCACGGATTCGCTCTGGCACTGTTCGCGCGTAGTGATACGGTGCGATTTTTCCAGGCATGGAGTTGTAAAATGAAACGAGTGGCGATGTGTATTTTGGGAGTGTTATTTTTATCGGGGTGCAGTCAGCGCGTTGCTGATCTGACGGTGGCAAGCACTAAAAATTACAATATGAACGGAGGACAATTTGTCACCGGTAATCGTGTTACCGGGGAGGATAGTTCCGCGATAGTTATTTTCCCTCTCGGTATGCCAAATGTTAAGGAAGCAGCGGACAAGGCTATTGAGAAAGATCGTTGCGCTGTGGGATTAACTAATGTTGTTGTCGAACACTATATGTACGCATTTTTATTTGGTGTTCAGGGGTTTACGGTTGAAGGCAACCTGATACTGGATAAAACCCTGCCAGGGTGTTTTAACGCTAAATAGATAATAATTTTAAATAACTAAAACCTTGCTCCGGCGGGGTTTTTTATTGCCCGGAGGAAATCATGTCAGAAGACCTGGGAGGCATTTATTACACAGTAAATGCCCAGACAGCCCCTTTATTGATCGCACAAAAAGAGGTTGATAGCGCGAACAAAAAAATGCAGTCGGGTTTTGACAAAACTGATAATTCCGTAAAAAAAGTCAGTGCCTCATTTGGCAAATTAAGCGCCGTTGCATCAGCGGTAGCGACCGCATTATCAGCAAACGTTGTTGTTGAATACGCAAACGCATGGACTGAATTAAGCAACAAACTGGTTAACGCCGTCAAAGCAAATGAAACGCTGGCTGATGTAACCAACCGTGTTTTTAAGGCCTCACAGGATATGGGGCGAAAAGCCATGCAGTCTCAGAAAAACGATCATTTTGTGCAGAGTATCCGAACTGAAGTCGACAGGTACATTCAGGAGCGCCAACCAGAGGCGCCGCAACCCATGCAGACAATTATTGCCGTTCTTGAAGAATCTCTGCCCGGCGATGATTTAAAATTTGTGGCTGAAAATATTACTGTGCAGCCGGATTTTTTACGCAGTCAGGATGGAAAAGATTTACTGGGAATACTGGTGAGGGAATTAAGAAAAAGGGGGAGCAGTGGCACTAATACAACCACGGCCGCCAATACCGGGAACACCACCTGATGATGGTGATTATGATGAACGGGAATTGATAGCCATGGAAGGCAGATTTCTTTGAAAGTGTTGGTATACTATCTTCAAGGTTGTGCCTAACATGTTGTTTTTTCTGGGTGCAAAGTTCGTACAATTTACCAAGAAAAAACATCATTTCATTGATTTTATTGAAATTGTCATCGGTCTTGAAAACCGGCGACCCGAAAGGGTTCTAGAGTTCGAATCTCTACGCGTCCGCCAAACATAAACCCCAAGCTATTTAATAGCTTGGGGTTTTGTCGTTTTGTGCAGTTTATGTCATGCCATCTTTCACCAGCCTTAGTCGCGCAAGGGCAACTCAGCGCTGCTGCCCGGCGGAAAGCTGACGAACTAAATCATCTTCATATCTGGCAATGCCTACATGAGCGAACGTCTTTTCATTCGTCGTAATATCCATAGCATCCCCAGCATAAAGGTCAGGTAGCCCATAACGTAATATCCCTGCTGTCTTCGTTCTGCGAGCGTTGGGTCGGCCGCCCATGCCAGAAAGGCGGTAACATCCCTGGCATATTGCTCCTCCGTTTCAGCTTGTAGCGACGCCGGGCGCCATTGAATCTCTCCGCTGGTCAGCGGTTTCGGCATGTTAATCACGCCACCGGGAAAATAGCGATTAGCCTTCAGTTCGGGATCGGCAGGTTGATAACCGGTTAGCAGTGCGTAGACGTAATCTGCTCCCTGGTCCGTGTAGGGCAGAAAAGCATCCAACAGAAATTGCGGGAATCCGCGATCGTATGAGCGGGCACGCACGATATAGCTCAGGTCAACGGGAGAAGCGCCATTGTTAAAGTATCGTGCTTCCTGCTCGTTTAGATACGGCGAGATGAAGCTGTCATTTAGCGTCCCGTCTCGCTCGCCAATCTGGCCGTCATCCTGAAGCTCAGGAAACTGATAGCCGCTGGCGATACTTCTTGCTTCTTCAGCCGTGAGTTCCGGACCGCCGGGCCTGGTCAACGACCGAAAGCTAAGGTGCTTCATGCCGTGACAAGCGCGACACTTCTCTTCATAAACCTGCAGGCCACGCCGAAGCTGCGCTTTATCATACTGGCCATTGATGCCGCTGAAGCTCCATTCCTGCCGTTCAGGCGTGGCTTCCTGCGCATAGGAGGAACCCAGTCCCAACAGAGAAAAGGACAGAATGCTGATTTTCAATAGTTGTTTCATCATCAGTCCTGTTTTTCCAGAAAACGACGGCAAGGTAATACGATTAAAAACCAGGCAAACCAAATGAGAGTCGAAAGCTGCGATGCGGCACGGATCCAGCCCTCTTCGTTACGGAAACCGTCAATAAGATCGGGGCCAACCAGCGCTTTCGACCCTAACCAGCCTAAAAAGCAGGCATTAATGACCCACAGCCAGAATCCGCATTTAACCAGTTTGCTGTAATGGCGAAAACGAGCCCGGGAAGTATCAAGCCAGGGAAGGAAATAGAAAATCAGTACCGAGCTGCACATTGCGGCTAAGCCAACGAATTCATTTGGGAAGCAACGCAAGATGGAGAAGAAGGGGAGAAAATACCATTCCGGCGCAACAATCGCGGGTGTAACTGTTGGGTCCGCTGGAATAAAATTATCGGCGCTGCTCAGATAGTGCGGCGCGAAGAATAAGAACCAGGCGAAGATCATCAAAAAAAGGATGATTTTGATGGCATCAAGATCGGTAATTTTGTAATCGAACAGCAGGCTCCTGGACTCTTTCTCGCTAAACCTCTTTTTCATCGCCTGCGCAAACGCCGACTGTACGGTGCGAATATGAAAAACCGTTGCTCCAACAATCACAAAGGGAAGAATAAAGTGGAGAACAAAAAAGCGGCCAAGCATCGGCGTTCCCGGAGTATGGCTGCCGACTAAATATGCGTAAAGGGTATCACCCACCAGCGGAATGGCCTGGGCAAAGCGGGTAATTACCGTGGCCGCCCAGTAGCTTTTTTGCCCCCAGATAAGGCTATAACCAAGAAATGCGGTCATCATCAGCAGGATATATAGCGTCACGCTAATCATCCACATTGTCGTCCAGGGCTTGCGGTAAACGCTGTAGTACATGCCACGAAAAATATGCAGATAACAGGCAAAGAAAAAGAGCGACGCGCCAATAGCATGCATGTTGCGTAACAGTTCTCCATGGCGAACCGCACGCATAATATGAATAATGGAGTCAAATGCCAGCTCGGCCGTCGGTACGTAAAACATCGCCAGCACGATACCCGTAAGGATCTGCACACCGAGTATAACCAGCAGGATTGCGCCGATTGCGAATACCCAGAGTCCGGCAATCGAGCGAGGAAACGGGATACGCCAGCGAAGCGAATAGACGCGCTCACTCCTCATTTCAGGCTTCCTTCGTGCCGATACGCACGGCCTGACCATCCGAATGAATAACGTAGTCCGGGATTGCCAGGTTGGTCGTCGCGGGGCCGCGCGTCACGCGCCCGGAGGTATCAAACTCTGAGCCGTGGCACGGACAGATCCAACCCCCCCCTCCTGGTCGGGCGTTGGGTACGCACCCGGCATGTGGACAATACCCTTGAACCACCAGCCATTGAGGATGAGTAGCAGAGACCCTCTCGCTGTCCGGTTGTGGGTCGATAAGCGTATGCCAGTCGGCACTTCTGGCAGTAATAATCTCATCCTGGGTGCGATGGTGAATAAGAATCAGCTTTCCCTGCCATACGCGTCTGACGGTTTGTCCAGCAGCAACCCCCGCAAGAGAGACATCAATCGGTTCATTTTCCGCAAGAGTCTTCTCATCCGGACCCAGGGCCGAAACCAGCGGCCAGACGGCAGCAGCGACGCCTGCCGCACCGACGAATTTTGTCAGTTTACACAGACATTCCCGGCGCTGTTCCTGGATTTCGCCATCTGCAAGTTTATTCTCTGTCACCTCGTATTTCTCCCTGAGCATCGCGGATTAACGTTTGTCGATACGCGCGTAAATTTCCTGAAAGCGCTTATCAGCAATACCCGGCGCTTTGAATGCCCGATAGCTTGCTGGTAACGTGGCATCTCCAACCTTTATCAGCATCACCATGCCCTGAGCGTAATGCGGTGTACATTTGATTCCGTAAAATCCGGCATTGTCATAAGTTACTTCGATCTCTTCATCGATTTTTCCCAAAAAACCGGGATAGTTAGCCGGAGACAATTCAGCGATTGAAGCCGCGTTGTGACTCTTATGTTTACGGATAAACTTCACCGTATCCCCGGGCTGGATCTCCAGATAATCCGGCTCATAGACCATTGGTCCCGCAGACCCACGATTTTTCATCAAAACGTCGTGAGTTTGTGCGAAGGTTGAAGAGGCGAGGGCGAGTAAACATAAAATTTTCAGACTCTGTTTGAGATATTTCATCGATTCTTCCTTAAAATTCATCAGGTCTTTGATAACGGATAAAACAGTTTTCAGCGCCTGTTTCATGTTCAACAATGGCGTCGATACCAAACCAGGCATGGAGGTTTTCGCGGGTAAACACGGCGCAAGGAGTCCCCTGCATCGCCATATGCCCGGATGTCATGACGATGATGCGATCGCAGAACATCGCGGCATGATTGAGGTCGTGCAGAGCGGCAATGACCGTGAGCTTTTCACGTTTAACCAGACTAAGCAGGCCAATCTGATGTTGAATGTCGAGATGGTTGGTGGGTTCATCCATCAGTAACAACTGCGGCTGCTGCGCCAGCGCCCGGGCGATATGCAGGCGCTGTTTTTCTCCCCCGGAAAAGGTATGCCAGCATCGGTGCTGTAATTCACGGAGATCGACCTTTTCCAGCATAGTTTGCACGATATCGTCATCTTTGGCGGACCAGGGCGAGAGCAGGCTAAGCCAGGGCGTGCGCCCCAGAGAAACGGCTTGTAAAGCGGTAAGACGCTCGCTGGTTTCTGCCTGTTGTTCGACCAACGCCACCCGCTGCGCAAGGTGACGCCGCGAATAATGCTGGAGCGCCTTTTGCTGCAGGGTGATACGCCCGGAAGTTGGCTTCAGCAAACCGGCCAGCAGTGAAATCAGTGACGTTTTGCCCGAGCCGTTGGGACCGATGATGCCGACAAACTCGCCGGGCGTTACGCTGAGTGAAATATCTTCAACAATCGTCTTACCTTTTACCTTCCAGTACAAATTACAGGCTTCAATAACGACTTGCGCAGAGGTAACGAGTGGTTGTACGAGGTTCACCGTCATTTGTTCTGGTTTCCTCTAATCAGAATGATTGAAAACGCAGGAGCGCCAACCAGAGCCGTGATCACGCCTATTGGGAGTACCTGACCGGGTAGTAACGTGCGGGAAATAACATCAGCGATAATGAGGAAAATAGCTCCGGTAAGCGCACTAACCGGCAGCAGTCGATGATGCTGGTTGCCGACCAGCAGACGAGCAGCATGAGGGATCACCAGACCGACAAAGCCGATCGCACCCACAATGGAGACCATAATCGCCGTCATGCCGGTGACGGCGGCAATCAGCACCGCACGGGTACGTTTTACCGGAATGCCCAGCGATGCCGCAGACTCCGCACCAAAGGAGAAAGCGTCAAGATGGCGGGCATAACAGAAGCACAGCGCGATACCGACCAGAGCGGTAGGAATGGCTAAGACAACATCGGGCCAGCGTACACCGCTCAAATTGCCCAACAGCCAGAACATAATACCGCGTGCTTGCTCGGCGTTTGCTGAGCGGGTGATGATAAGCGATGTAATCGCATTGAAAAGCTGGGAACTGGCGATCCCGGCAAGGATGATTTGGGTTGTTACACCCCCACCTTGTCTACCGCCAGCGGCCATCGCCAATAGCGCAACGAACAGAAATGCCGTCAGCGCACCAATGAAAGCGCCCAATGACATACTGATGATGCCAGCCCCAAGTCCAGTGAGAGCAATCAGCACCGCTCCGGTGGACTCTCCGGCAGAAATCCCCAGTAGATAGGGTTCGGCGAGCGCATTGCGTAGCAGCGACTGTAACACTACGCCGGAAACAGCCAGGCACGCGCCGCAACTGGCCGAGACCAGCGCTCGGGTCAGGCGGTAGTTCCAGACGATCCCTGCATCCAGCGCATCGACAGGATAGTGTGTATCAAAAAGATGATTTGCCAGCGTGCTGAGAACATGCTGCCAGGGGATAAGCGTTTCGCCGATGGAAATCCCCGCCAGCAGTACGCCACACATTAGCGCACTGACCCAAACGGCATGCCCACTGACTCTCACCGCAAGCTGACCAACAGCGCGACGCATCCTGCGTGAATCACTCATGATTATCTGCGTTCCTGAGTAACGGAGATGCGCTACACCGTGCGAGGATATAGCGCAAAACGTAGATTAATGAGCAGCCTGCGGATGTGCTAAGCCATATTCAACAAGGGCATCAGCCAGTTTTTCCACACCATCAATAGTTCTGATCCCGGCATTCATGGTCTGTACGTCAATGACCGGTAGATGGTTTTCCTTGACGGCAGGAACCAGTTTGGCGACAGGATCGGACTTGAGGTATTCCATCTTGACCTTCCAGTCATCCGCCGGGAAGCGGCGACGGCTCATCTCACCGAGCACAATGAGTGAAGGATTCGCTTTTGCGATGGTTTCCCAACCCACCGTTGGCCACTCTTCAGCAGAATCAATCACATTCTTCACTCCCAGCGTTTGGGCGATCCATGCCGCCGGACCAAACTTCCCGGCAACGTAAGGGTCAAGCTGGAGATCGGCGCTTGAGAACCAGAACACGGCGGAAACATTCTCATTCATTCCGGTAATTTTGTTTTTCGCTGCGGCTTCACGTGCTTTAAGGCTGGCAATCAGCGCCTCGCCTTTATCCTGAACATCGAAGATTTTCGCCAGATCGGCGACTTCCTGATACACCATGGCAATATCAAACATGCCCTTACGGACACCGTCACCACCATCTTCGTTATCTTTCGCACAGTCAGCTGGCGCGGTGTAAACGGGAATTTTTAGTTCACTAAACTGTTCGTAAGAGGCAACCGTGCCAGCAGGGCCGATTTGCCACTCAAACTGACTGGCGATCAGATCCGGTTTTTTCGCCACGATCCCTTCAAAGCTTGGAATATTTTGCGCGATAACGGCGACTTTTTCGTTTGCTGTTTTATAAGCCTCCAGTACCGGGCCAAACCACAGCGAAGTACCCACGACGCGATCGGCCAGCCCCAGTGAATAGAGAATCTCGGTACTGTTCTGACCCACCGTCGCCACGCGCGTTGGTGCCTGATTGAAGGTAATATCGCGGCCACAGTTTTTAATCGTCAGAGGATATTCGGTTTTTGCTGCCTCGGAAAAACCGGAAGTAAGCAGGAGAGCAGTCGTGCCAAAAATAGCCAGAAGCGTTTTTTTAGAGAAGTAAAAGGTAGAATTAGCGTGCATTATCATCGTCCCGTTGATGCCAGAATCTTAAGGTCTGGTCATGGCTTATTTCATTCCATATATCGGGAGGAGACATGAAGATAGATGACATTGAATCGTGAAATTTAAGAATGAAGATATGCAAAAAATGCAAATAAGCTTTACTCAGCCAAAATCTTATTCATAAATACACTACCGCTTGCGTCAAATAATTCATCCCATGGACCATCCCGTCCACTCAATGGCATATACCTTTGACAGCAGGTCTCCTGACTCACGGTAATCAGAATATCGGCCTTCCCATAAAGATGAACTTTACAGTGACCTGTGGTTTATGAGCCACACAGGGATATTCTGCATCCGCCTACAGTTGCGGGGGCAGTTATGGAATTGAATTGAATAATTCTCACCATATTCCTATTCATATACAAAAATGTAATGAAATGCTGTCGAAAGCGACTCTAGCGGCAATTGTTAACAAGGTCAACCATAGAGGGTAAGAGATAAAAGGTAGTGGTGTAGAAAAAAATACCCATTTAATACAGTGAGTTATGATTTTGTTGGTTACTGCGATGTTGTAAATGAAAATAGCAACAGGAAGCTAAATGAGAATTGGTTGATATTGATCAAATTACACGCATGCTGAAACTTCTGTGTATGAAACATATTGATCACCATCAAAAGTTCCGCATATCAGCGCTTGACTCTTTTTTTGTGTACTCTCCATATGTACCAATTGCCATTCATCCTGCATATCCATAATCACGTTAAAATTGTTACGCAACCAGAAATAATACCCTCCGGGTAAAAAATGATGTGTGTGGAGATACAAAGTCTTATATTGATGTTGCTGACAGAATACCTCAGTTAAAGCAAACAACTGACTTCCGATCCCCTGTCTGCGGTAGCGCTCATCTACGTAACAACGACAAATTTCCGCCGTTTCAGCCAAGTTATAGCGACCACGTAGTTCAGTAATACGATCATCATATTGACATACCGCCAGTGTAGCGATTAATTCCTGGTTTTCACTCCACGCGCAAAGTAATAAATTCCTTTCCTGCAAGATATACTGTTGTTCGAGATCAAAGAGATCTTCTTCGGCAGAAGGCATGGCTCTACCGGCATTGAAGAATAAATTAAGATGCTCAACAAGAAACGACTGAACAGCAGGAATATCGGCGGGAGTCATCTCACTAAACCTAAATGGGATCATGGCAGCATAACTCAAATTTAGAACGGAAAATGATAATAACAATAAGACCACTTTAAAAACAATATTGAGCAGTAAGAGACAGACTCGCAATTGCATACGGAGCTATTCTCATTACGGGTTATAAGTGGTTGTTTGGGCGGTCTCCATAGAGTGCAATCAGGCAGAAACACTTAACAAAACTCTTCGCGCAGAAGGTCAGGCTGTCGCGAGAACTAAGGTTTTCAGCGTCCTCTTGGGATAGAAAAAAGAATTGCATCTTATTGGGCTGCCAGGCATTTGCAACTGGGGCTGCATTTTTTTCTTCATTACCTGGATTGCCCTAATAGAAAAGCATCTGACATTTTGTTTTTGAAAACGACGTCTCAAAACATATCTGTATTCATTCTCTAAGCAGAATATTATAGAAACTAAATTATTAGTGGTAAGAGTAAATGTCACAACAAGGTGATTTACAATATGTATTATTTCATGCTGTAATAGTTGATTAAGGTTAGGGTTTAGAGTATCTTTAATCTAATCGTAGATTTTCAAATAAAAGCAGACAATAACAGTATGAAAACCAGACTCTATAATTTTTCAGAAGACATAAATGAAATTTTTGTTTTTAGATGGACTCGGAAGCACTATGAATTTTGCATGGATAACGATATCTTTTTGAATCATAGAGGTAAGAAAGTTTATAAAGAAAGAAATTTGTTACTATTCTCGAAAGGTGACAAAATTAGAATTGAAGCTGATGTTATTGCTGAACAATATTCCACAATGCCAGTAAAAAGTTTTTCTAGCGTTGGTGCGTTTTCATTTCCAACCTGTTATTTTCCGGGTAATGTAAATATCGGAAGATTTTGTAGTATTGCATCAAACGTAAAAATCATGGGAGGGAACCATCCTATGAATCGTTTTACAACTCATATGCTTACTTATAATGGCGAGTTTGATAAATATGCTGCCAACGAGTTCGGACAAAACTGGGTATTGAAACCATTTATTACAAAGCCTAAAAATACAACGATTGGCAATGATGTCTGGATTGGCAATGATGTCGTTTTAAAAGGTGGTATTTCAATTGGTGATGGTGCTGTTGTTGCAGCAAATTCCGTTGTTACTAAAGATGTGCCTCCATATGCTATTGTTGCAGGGGTTCCTGCGAAAATTATCAAATACAGATTTGAGTCAGATATTATTGAACAGTTGTTAAAAATAAAATGGTGGAACTATAATTACACCGATTTACCCGATAACAGCAAGTGTGATGATATTATAAATTTTGTCACTGAAATGAGCACGTTGATATCGAATGGCACTATAAAAGAAAAAGCATATAAAAAATTTAATCTTACCGAAATATTTACAACTCTTTAGTTTAATATGTCATTGTTGGGACTGTTATCCGGCGCAAGCAAAATGAGATAAGGACAACACGATGACAAAAGTTAGCATCTTGCTAGCGATGAGCGTTTTGCCATTGTCAGCATACGCAGCAACGACCGGACTAACCAGTCCGGCACCGAGCGTCTGTGTAGAAACGATCGCTATTTCGGGCCAGATGGTAAGCGTAGCGGGAAAGTGAATACTCGTTACACCGCTCTATTGTTCAGACAGAACGATAAATCCTGATAGTCCTGCGCGTTTTCCCTGCCTGCGCGGCGGGGACGCCGTTTTCTGCTTTTCCATCTGCCCGCAACACTAACTCTCAGAAATGAGAGGCCGATCCTCTGAGCAGGACTTTTGTCCTCAATCCTGTGCAATCATCTGGTTACAATCCCTGCATATCTTCAATACCCATAATTCAGGAATTGTTATGACTGCACATATTAATGCCAAAGCGGGTGATTTTGCGCCAACCGTTATTATGCCGGGCGATCCGCTTCGCGCTAAGTTTATTGCCGAAAATTATCTAATGGATTACCGCGAAGTCACCAATGTACGCAATATGCTGGGCTATACCGGTCTTTATTTTGGGCAACCTGTTTCGGTGATGGGACATGGCATGGGTATTCCGTCAATGACGCTTTATGCTCATGAACTGGTACATGACTTCGGTGTACAGCGAATTATTCGTGTCGGCAGTCTGGGGGCAACACAACATCATGTCAAAATGCGAGATATTATTCTTGCCATCGCCGCCGGAACGGATTCCGTTACTAATTTAAAACGTAGCGCGGGCTACGCGATGGCGACATCTGCCCATTTCCCATTATTGCAGCAGGCGTGGGCATTGGCGCAGAAGGCCGGTATTGACGTTAAAGTCGGCAATGTCTTCAGTGGCGATCTTTATTACGATCCTGACGAAAATTTAATACCTGCACTGGAAAAGTTCGGTGTGCTGGGTGTGGATATGGAAGTGGCAGGGTTATACGCTTTAGCGCATCAGTTTAATATTGAAGCGTTGGCTATATTAACCGTATCCGATCATTGCCTGACAGGAGAAGAAACAACAGCAGAAGAACGGCAGTTAACCTTTAAAAATATGATAGAGCTGGCGCTAAATACAGCTGTTACGGCTTAGCATCAGCATTTAAATGAACCAATCAGAGATGGCATTATATGAAGAATAAAATAGCACTTACGCTGATTAGTTTTCTGGCAAATTTTATTATGGCAGGATTTGCCAGTCAGTTTGGCATGCTGATTGAACCGATTGCAGTACGCTACAGTGCCGATGTGAATACCGTCGCCTCGATATTTTCATTGCTTAACGGTGGGGCGTTAGCCGGGACCATCGCCGCCTTTTTCCTGATTGAGAAAATCGGCGTTAAGCGTATGACGCTCATTATCTATTCGATAGTGTTCCTCTGCGCTCTGGCAATGCACTTAAGCCCTGGCTTATGGCCGGTGATGGTCGCCATGACCCTGGTGGGTTTCTGCGGCGGGATTGGTCTGTGCGTGGCGGGAACGATCGTGGTTTCGGTTTGGCAGGATCGCATTCAAAGTACGATGCTGGTGGTACAGGACGCCACCTTTAACGTCGCGGGCGTAGTTTTCCCGCTGATTACCACCTTCGCCCTGACGCACAATATGTCGTGGAGTTACAGCTATCTGAGCGTAGGCATAGTGGCCTTACTCACGCTGGGCGTTGTGGCTCTCACCCGCTTTACCGCCTGTGAAACGGCTCCTGCAGCGGATAGCGCAGACCCGGTTAAATCCGAGTGGAATCCAGGGATTATCAGCGGAGGCATTGGCCTGTTCTTAGGTATGTTGGCGCTGTATACCTTCCTGACCTGGGCACCATTATTTGTGAAGAACAAATTTGGTATTCCCTTCGAAGAAGCAGGTAATATTATTACGCAATACTGGGGTGCTGCGCTGGTCGGCGCGTTAGTCTCAACCGTTATTGTTTCCCGCGTAAAGATACATTATTTTCTGCTTAGCATTATTTTGTTAGCTTGCGTTATTACCACCATCATTGTCACGAAGGAAAATATCTCCGGGCTTGATTATCTGGCCTATAGTTACGGGTTTGTCTGCGCAGCGCTGTATAACTCCTTTATTGCCTACGGGGTTTCTTTCGTGAAGCGCGCGAGTAGCCAGAACGTTTCTTATATTTTAATTAGCGGTAGTGCTGGCGCCATGTTCAGTCCGGCGATCAGTGCGCTAATGGAAAAAACTATGGGATTGCAGAAAATTATGTACGCAATACCGGTGTTGTATTTAATTATCTTTATTATGTTGATGGGCACATTAAAACTCAAACGTAATTAAACACAGTAATAACGCTTACCTCTTTAATTAGATAGCCCGCCGTCACGCCATTTATCTGGTGGGGCGACACTCAACCTTGCTCAAAGGAATTGAAAAATGCTGAAGAAAAATAAATCAATGATGAAAAAAACAGTTCTGGGTGCGGTAATTGCGATGTGCTGTACGCAAGTACTTGCGGCTGATTATGCCGATGGCAACATCCGCAAAAATGATTTTAACTGGATGCAGATGAACTTAATGCAAAGTGTGGATGCGAAAGTGCCTTATGGTATTCGTAATGACACCTATCTTGAACTGGAGTTTGGCGCACGATCCGGGATTATCGATCTGTATGGTTATGTGGATTTCTTTGATATTTTGGATCGCGAGCAGGACGATCGTCACGGGGGGGATAACTTCTTTGCCAAGATATCTCCACGTTTTTCCCTCGACGCCATTTTTAATAAAGATTTATCCGTTGGGCCATTTAACGAATTCTATATCGCAACGGTAAATAACATTGGTGACCGGGAATTATTTGAGCATTACGTTGGTCTCGGCACGGATGTTAAAGTGCCGTGGTTTGGTCTGGTGGGAATGAATATTTATGCGCACTATGTACGTGAAAATTACGGTGCAGATAACGAAGGCAAGTGGGATGGTTACATGTTCTCGACCAACTGGTCGACGCCGTTCTATACGTTCGCCAACGGCAGTTATTTGAACTATCAGGGTTACTTTGACTACCAGTTCGCCGCGAACAAGATTGCTAACCAGCCGTTATATAGCAATAACGCGATTGAATGGTATAACGGCATCTACTGGCATTCAGAGCATTATGCAGTAGGTTATGGCTTAAAATATTTCCGCAACATGGCATTAATGGAAAACCACGGTGGAGCAGGGCGTACCACCGGGCTGGGTCACTATTTCAACCTCACCTATAAGTTCTGATTGCGCTGAAATGACACACCAATGCTCCGTTTGCCAGGGTTGGTGTGTCAGTCAATGATGTCATTGCCGAGAAATTTACGCAGCCCATCCAGATCCTTAATCTCCAGTCCTTGCTTCGTGCGCGTTACCAGCCCGGCATCCGTCAGCGCTTTCACCGCCCGCCGATAGACCCGGTCGGTGGTGCCGAATCGCTCAGCTTCCTGGTATTTTTTATGAAAACCATCCATTGGCTGCTTGTCCTGATGCTGGCGATACAGGTCATACGCTACGTTATGTACGATAGGGTAGAGCATCCGGTGCAGGAAGATTTCCAGCATATCCTGATAATCAACGGCCATTGCGCTGGCGAAAAATATCGCCAGTCTGGGGTGCTGGTTCAGCGCTTCCTCCAGACGGTCACTGCTGCATACCGCCACGGTCAGCGGTTCTTCGGCTACGATATCAAGCTGGCAACGATACCCGGTAAAAAACTCCATTTCGCCAAACAGTTGCTCATCACATTCCATTGCACCCAGTTGAAAACGGCGACCATTCTCCGCGCTATAACGCAGAGAAATTCTCCCTGACTGCACCATGATTAGTCGATCGACTACCTGTCCCTGGCGGTAAAGATAGTCATCTTCCTGGATAATCTGTGTTTCAGAGAGCAACTCCTGGAATATCTTCTCAATTAAGGCATCATCTTGCTGCCAGATATTGTGAAAACGACCTTTTGTGAGGGGCTTAAGCTGCATGGCTCAACGTCTTATTGTTTGAGATAATTCTTATCGCTGACTGTATGCCATCTGCTGCGCAATGTCATTAAGAGCGGGTTGCGGATAATAAAAGGGCCAGCACCATGCTGGCCTTGACACATTAAGGATGGCTGATAAAACGAGACAATCGCTGGCGCAGCAGGCGGTTTTCCTGCCGCAGTTGAGCGTTCTCTTCCAGCAATGTCAGCGCAACGGCAATTCCCGGCCAGTCAAGTTCCAGCTCCTGACGCAGGCGTATCGCGCGACGCATGACGTTCAGCGCATGATCGTCAAAAGTCTCGTCTTCATGAGGTTCTATCACCCCTAAGCCGACAATCTCATGTAGCTCTTCTTCTGACACACCGGTGTACAGACAAAACTCGGTAATGGTAAAGGTGACGGTGACGTTAGCCATTATGCTTTCCCCCACTCTTTGCGCGGATCAAAGGTCTTTTGTGCATCCGCCAACTGCTGCCACAGGGCGGCGCTGGCGTCGTCAGGTTTCGGCGGCATGACGATTTTGATCACCGCATACAAATCGCCGGTATGTTTTTTACTTACCAGACCTTTGCCCTTAATGCGTAACCGCTGCCCGGCCTGGCTGCCCGCAGGAATGGTCAGCAGGATGCTCTCTTTTAACGTCGGAACGGTTACTTTCGCGCCCAGCGCGGCTTCCCACGGCGCCAGGGGAACGACCACTTCCAGATCCTGATTAACGATATCGAACAGCGGATGTGGCGCGATATGAATCACCAGCCACAAATCACCATTTGGCCCACCGTTTTCACCGGGGGTGCCCTGGCCTTTCAGACGAATACGCTGACCGTTACCGACGCCAGCCGGAATTTTCACATTCAACGTTTTAGGAATTTCACGTTCGACCATGCCGAACGCATTGTAAACCGGCAGGGTGTAACTGATCGTGCGGCTATGCTCGGTAAGCGTTTCTTCGAGGAATACGGCGACTTCAATTTCAATATCGTGCCCGCGGCTGGCATGACGCTGGCGAGACTGTTGCGCATGCTGACCAAAGATGGAGGAGAAGATATCGTCGAAATCTTCGGCGTTATAGCGTTGATTCTCTCCTTGTTGGAATTGACGGTTGAACTGTGGGTCGTTGCGGTGCTGCCACAACTGGTCGTACTCGGCGCGTCGCTGTTCATCACTCAGGACTTCCCAGGCTTCAGCAACCTCTTTAAACCGGGCCTCCGCGTCAGTCTCTTTGCTGACATCAGGATGATATTTACGGGCGAGTCGACGATAGGCGGTCTTGATTGTCTTGAGATCGTCTGTCGGTTTCACGCCCATAATGGCGTAATAATCCTTTAATTCCATAGCGTTCTCTCGTGTAAATCAACACTTGCAGAAGGTGAACCCTGACAACAGGTATCACCGCTAAGTTTAGGGTAATCCTGATAACGGAGAATGCCAACCGGGAAGGGAGGATATTGCTATAAACGATGCGGGCATTGCACCACCAACAGCGCTTTTTAACGTTATGGCGTCTGTTGTGTGGTGCGAATAGTGAGATTAGCTAAACATCAGGATTTAGTGATCAGGAAGCGGACCGTATCAGCATAGTTTTGTACGAACGCGTTAAGGTCATCAGATTTCAGTCCTTTCGGATTGATCATATATTTACCGTTGATAAAAATGGCGGGCACACCGGTTAAATCTACGGCTTTAGCCATTTCTTGCTGTTTGGCTGTTAGTGATTTCACGGCAAAACTATTCCATGCAGCATCATAATCACTGGCACTGACGCCCGCGCTGATAAATACGTTACGTATATCGTCCGCCGATTTAATGGTTTGTTTTTTCTGCACGGCATCAAAAAGCAACGGTTTAACTTTATCTTGCACGTTCAACAGCATGGCGACGGACCAGGCGTGCGTCATGTCTTGCCCCAGAGGGCCTAAAAAGTCGACGTGGTATTCGGTGAGTTTGACGTCAGCAGGCAAAACTTTTTTCACGTTATCAGTGATTTCAAAAACTTCATCGTACTGATAGCAGGAAGGACAATAGAATGAGAAAAACTTCAGCGCTGCCGGGGCTGAAGCGACGGGTTTTTCCAGTGAGATAAACTCTTTGCCGTCGGTAAATGGTGCTGCCTGAGCGCTAACGGTAAAAAGTAACCCAATCAGGGGTAATAAATATTTTTTCATTTCCATATACTCTAAATAACATTCAATAAACAAATTTTCTGCGAATGAATACGCTCTTCATTGCGTCGGGCTATAATACGATAATCACCTAAAAATGCGCTGACCCTTACTTTCATTTACGCATCAATACGTAGCGGGACAGTATTTATGTACTGTTCTGCGAATATCCTTTGGTACTCTTCGTAAATAGTGAATGATCACTTCCGTGATATTTCCGCAATTATTTTGGAAATGTTATATTGTAATAAATAAAAACGAAAATATGATTAATTATCATTTAATTTATAAAACGTGAGCCGCAACGCCTTGCGCTATGTTCTGTCAACGCAGCCGTAAGATTCTCTTTTTCTTGTAGCGTGTGAATGAATAGGGTAAGTGTCTGAGATGAGCAACCAAAATGGATATCGCTATGATTGACCACCTGGATCATCTGGTATTGACCTCCAATAATGAAGAGGCATGCGTTCGTTTTTATGTCGAACTTTTAGGGATGAGGCTGGAAACCTTCGCGCAAGGGCGGAAAGCCTTCGTCTTTGGCAATCAGAAAATTAACCTCCACATTCGGGGAAAAGAGTTTGAACCCAAAGCTCACGCGCCAACGCCGGGGGCGCTGGATTTGTGTTTTATCACCACGCGTGCGCTGGAAGAGGTGATTGCCACGTTTCAAACGCACGGGGTCGATATTGTTGAGGGACCGGTTGCACGAACCGGTGCGATGGGACCGATTCGCTCGGTTTATGTCAGAGATCCCGATCTCAATCTGATTGAAATCGCGGTATATCCTGCTGATGACAGGACATAACTTTACAGCGCAAAGGTTGCCAAAACCTGGTGAGTGGTTAAGATAACTCGCATCAATCAGTGAGGGTATAATGGCGAAACGTCAACGGATGGGATGGTGGTTCTTCTGTCTGGCATGTGTTGTGGTGATGGTTTGCACCGCACAACGCATGGCGGGCCTGCACGCGTTGCAGATGAACACCGTTGCCACAAGCGTGGTCGTAAGCGCACAAGCGCAGACCGATGAGGCCTCGTCTGTTACCCCTTGTGAACTGAGCGCGAAATCATTACTGGCGGCGCCCCCGGTACTGTTCGAAGGCGCTATTCTGGTGCTGTGTCTGCTGCTGTCGCTGCTGGCGCCAGTGCGGGCGTTTCGTCTGCCTTTTTTCCCACCGCGAGCCATCTCGCCGCCCACGCTAAGGGTACATCTGCGATTTTGTGTCTTCCGTGAATGACAGAACAGCCGTTGCTGACTGTTAGATAATTATTCACGGAGAAAATATATGATGACTGTTTTCAGGCAGGCGCTGCTCTGTCTGTTATTGCTATGGCTGCCCGTATCCTGGGCGGCTGAACCCGGCTGGCTGCGTTCATCCGATAACGATCACGCCAGTGTGCGGTTACGCGCTGATACGTCCTCAGGCGGCGAAACTCGTCTGTTGCTGGATGTTAAACTGCAGGACGGCTGGAAAACCTACTGGCGTTCGCCGGGTGAGGGAGGCGTCGCGCCATCTATCGCCTGGCAAGGGGAAATGCCTGCGGTCGACTGGTTCTGGCCAACCCCTGCACGCTTTGAGGTCGCTAATATCACGACCCAGGGCTATCACGATAATGTGACGTTCCCGATGGTTGTGCGCGGCAGATCGCCCGCCACGCTTAGCGGTGTTTTGACGCTATCCACCTGTAGCAACGTTTGCCTGTTGACGGATTTTCCTTTTTCCGTGACCTCCACGACCCAGGACCCGACTTTTGCGCATGACTATGCGCAGGCAATGGGGCAGATCCCGCTTGCCAGCGGCCTGACCGATACTTTGCGCGCTGGCGCACGGGCCGGCGAGCTGGTCGTCGAGGCTCACCGCGCGGGAGGCTGGACTGCGCCTGGGCTGTATCTGGACGCCGTTGATGATGCTGATTTTGGCATGCCGCAAATTCACGTCGCAGGTGAGACGTTACGCGCCACGGTACCTGTTCATGACGGTTGGGGGGAAGGCGCGCCGGATTTACGCGGTAAGTCGGTCACGCTGGTGCTGTCAGATAACAGTGTTGCCCAGGAAAGTCGTCTTGCGATTGGCGAAGCCCCGGTTATTGAGAACGCCTCACTCCCATTGTGGCAGGTGGTGCTAATGGCGCTGCTGGGCGGTTTGATCCTCAACCTGATGCCCTGTGTATTACCGGTTCTCGGCATGAAACTGGGCTCTATTTTGCTGGTTGAGGAAAAAAGCCGTCGCCAGATCCGCCGTCAATTCCTCGCATCGGTAGCCGGGATCCTGGTCTCCTTTATGGCCCTGGCGCTATTGATGACAGTGCTACGTTTAACCAATCAGGCGCTGGGCTGGGGGATCCAGTTTCAGAACCCGTGGTTCATTGGCGTCATGGTCGTGGTGATGCTGACATTCAGCGCCAGCCTGTTCGGGTGGTTTGAATTCCGCCTGCCTTCGGCGATGACCACCACGCTGGCGACTCGCGGTGGCAATGGCTTGTCGGGACATTTCTGGCAAGGCGCATTTGCGACCCTGCTCGCCACGCCGTGCAGCGCCCCGTTTCTGGGAACAGCGGTAGCGGTGGCATTGACCGCTTCGCTGCCAACGTTGTGGGGACTGTTTATCGCACTTGGCCTGGGGATGAGCTTGCCGTGGCTGCTGGTGGCTCTGCGTCCCGGTCTGGCGCTGCGTTTGCCGCGTCCGGGACGCTGGATGAATATTTTGCGGCGTCTTCTCGGTGTCATGATGCTGGGGTCGGCTATCTGGCTTGCGACGTTGCTGCTCCCACATTTAGGGCTGGCCGGACACGCTAGCGCTAAAGAAAGCGTGAACTGGCAACCGCTTAGCGAGCAGGCGATTGAGGATGCGCTGGCGCAACATAAGCGTGTGTTCATTGACGTCACTGCCGACTGGTGCATCACTTGTAAGGTGAACAAATACAACGTGTTGCATAAAGATGACGTACAGGCCGCGTTGCAACAGCCGGATGTAGTGGCGCTGCGCGGCGACTGGACGCTCCCTTCTGAAGCCATCACCGAATTTCTGAAAAAACGCGGCCAGGTTGCTGTGCCGTATAACCAAATTTATGGCCCCGGTCTGCCGGAAGGCCAGGCGTTACCAACGTTGTTGACCCGCGATGCGGTATTGCAAACGTTGACCGATGCCAAAGGAGTAACCCCATGAAAATAATGATTGTTCTGCTGTTAACCCTGTTTTCTGCCGTCAGCGTAGCGAAAGAGCCTGCACCGTTTACCCCGGAACAGGAAAAGCAAATTGAAGCATTAATCCAGGAGGCTCTGTTTAACGATCCCAACAGCCCGCGGATTGGCGCTAAGCAGGCGAAACTGACCCTGATAAACTTCACCGATTACAACTGCCCGTACTGCAAGCAACTGGATCCCATGCTGGAAAAAATTGTGCAGAAATATCCTGACGTGGCGGTAGTGATTAAACCGCTGCCGTTTAAAGGGGAAAGTTCGGAACTGGCGGCGCGGACCGTGCTGACCACCTGGCTTGAGCATCCGCAGCAGTTTCTGGCGCTACATGAAAAACTGATGCAGAAAAAGGGTTACCATACCGATGTCAGTATCAAACAGGCGCAGGAAAAATCGGGAGCCAGTCCGGTGACGCTGGATGCCCAAAGCGCTGAAACGCTAAGCACTAACCTGCAACTGGCGCGACTGGTGGGCGTGCAGGGCACCCCCGCAACGATTATTGGTGATGAGCTTATTCCCGGTGCGGTGCCGTGGGAAACCCTTGAGGAAGTGGTCAAAGAAAAGCTGGCGGCGGCCAATGCTCAGTAAACTGCGCCGCTGGCTGCGCGAAGGGCTGATCTTACTGGCGCTGTTGGCAGGGGCGATGCTGCTGATGGATGTCTGGCGCGCGCCGCAGCTCCCTGGCTCTTTTGACAGCACGCCTTTGCAAACGCTGGATGGTGAAACCGTCACGCTGGCGGCGCTCAGCAAAGACGAGCCGGTGCTGCTTTATTTCTGGGCGAGCTGGTGCGGCGTTTGCCGCTTCACGACGCCGGAAGTCGCCAGGCTGCGTTCGGAAGGGGAAAACGTGATGACCATTGCGTTACGCTCCGGCAGTGAAGCTGAGGTGTCTCGTTGGCTGTCGCGTAAAGGCGTGGACTTTCCGGTCATCAATGATGCGAACGGGGCAATTTCCCGCAGTTGGGCGATTAGCGTCACGCCCACGCTGGTGGTAGTGTCACAAGGTCGGGTGGTGTCAACAACCAGCGGCTGGACCAGCTACTGGGGCATGAAGCTGCGGCTGTGGTGGGCCAAAACGTTCTGATAATGTGCCGGGGAAACCCGGCATTTTTTATATTATTACCCGTAAGCGGGAAGACATATTTCGTTGCCTGGCGAAGCGAGCATTGCGATTAACGTCCAGAATGGGTCATCTTCTCTTTTTCAGGAAAGTGCAACATGACGAGTTCTTTAGCGTTTGGGCCCGCTCTGGTGGTGATGATTGCCGCCACGTTTGTCCTCGCCGGGATGGTAAAAGGCGTCACTGGTATGGGATTGCCCACCGTGGCTATGGGGATCCTCGGATCGCTTATTTCGCCGGTTGCGGCGGCGGCCATGCTGCTGTTGCCTTCGCTGATTAGCAATCTGTTTCAGTTTGGCGGTGGCGGAAATACGCGTCAATTAGTCAAACGACTGTGGCCGATGTTATTGACGGTGGTGGTGGCGACATTGCTTGCCAGCGCCTGGATTACCGGCGGCGACACCACCCGTACCCAGTTTGCGCTCGGCGTGGCGCTGGTGGCTTACGCTATCTGGACGCTGGCCGGAAAGAAAATTGCAGTGGCTCCGCAGCATGAAAAACCGTACTCCCTCATCATAGGATTTGTTACTGGCTTATTGACTGGCGGAACCGGTGTATTTGTGATGCCCGCTGTGCCCTGGATCCAGTCATTGGGTTTTGAGAAAGATGAACTGGTTCAGGCGCTCGGGATCTCTTTTACGTTTTCGACATTGGCTTTGGCGCTTGGTCTGTGGTGGCACAACGCGCTGCCCGTACAGTCGTTGAGCTTATCGGCTTTGGCCATTGTTCCTGCGCTGATTGGTCAGTGGTTAGGAACCCGTGTACGACGGGTTATTTCTCCGCTCGTGTTTAAACGTTGTTTTCTGTTTTGTTTGGTCGGGTTGGGTATCGAGATGATGCTGCGTGCGGCGTGACCTGTGCGGTGACTTTAGAACGCTTTCATGGCATCGTTAATTCAGACATTCAGGGTCAAAGAGGTCGCTATGGCATCAGTGATGTTAAGTGAGGAAGAGGGCGCTCTGGAGTCGCGAATGGCGCTCACCGCGGCGGCGATGGCCGATAAATCGCGCTCGCGAATGTTGTGCGCCCTGATGGATGGCCGCGCCTGGACCGCGACCGAGCTCAGCGCAGTGGCGGATGTGTCAGCGTCAACCGCCAGTGCGCATCTGGCGCGTCTGTGCGAACAACGTTTTGTTGTGGCGCTCGCGCAGGGCAGGCATCGTTATTTTCGCCTTGCAGGCTCTGATATCGCTGAACTGCTGGAGCGCCTGATGGGCGTGGCGTGGGCTACATCTACGCCACGAAAAATCACGACGCCGCCAGGCTTACGACATGCCCGAACCTGCTACGATCATCTCGCTGGCGAGGTGGCGGTGAGGCTGTTCGATACGCTGGTTTCCCGTCAGTGGTTAACGCCGGATGGTGCAACGCTGACGTCTCTTGGGCAGGAAAAACTGGCACAAATGGGGATTGTCCTGGCTGCGGGCCCATCGCGGCGGAAATTAACCTGCGGTTGTCTGGACTGGAGTGAACGACGTTACCATCCCGGCGGCGTGCTTGGCGCATCGCTGCTACGCTGGCTGATTGAAAAACGATGGATAAAAACGGAGCTGAGTGGTCGCCGCGTCACCTTCACCCCGCTTGGCATTCGCAAATTAGAAACCGAGTTCGGTATTAAAACGACACCGTAGATGGTTCGTTTTGCGAAAGCGTTCCGGGAAATATGTCATATTTCTGTCACACTCTGTTGTGATTGATAACAACAAGAGGTCGTAGGGATGAATAAATCGTTAATCGCCGCAGCCGTGGCAGGGGCTGTATTAATGTCAACCGCCGCGCAGGCGCAGACCGCGCCGGAAGGCTATCAGCTTCAGCAAGTATTGATGATGAGTCGGCATAACTTACGCGCACCTTTAGCCAATAATGGCAGTGTTCTTGAGCAGTCCACCCCCAAACAATGGCCAGAATGGGATGTCCCCGGCGGACAACTCACCACCAAAGGCGGCGTGCTGGAAATCTATATGGGCCACTATATGCGAGAGTGGCTGGCAGAGCAGGGGATGGTGAAATCGGGCGAATGTCCGGCGCCGGGTACGGTCTATACCTATGCTAACAGCCTGCAGCGTACGGTCGCGACGGCGCAGTTCTTTGTCACCGGTGCTTTCCCGGGTTGCGACGTCCCGGTCCATCATCAGGAAAAAATGGGCACCATGGATCCCACCTTTAACCCGGTGATCACCGATGATTCCGCCGCCTTCAGCCAGCAGGCGGTTCAGGCAATGGAGAAAGAGCGTAGCCAAATGCAGCTCAACGACAGCTATCAGTTGCTTGAGCAAATGACCGACTACAAAGACTCTCCGTCCTGCAAAGAAAAACAGCAGTGTTCCCTGACCGATGCCAAAGATACGTTTAGCGCGAAATACCAGCAGGAGCCTGGGGTTTCGGGGCCGCTGAAGGTCGGAAATTCGCTGGTTGATGCCTTCACGCTGCAATATTACGAAGGCTTCCCGATGGATAAGGTCGCCTGGGGCGAGATTAAATCCGATCAACAGTGGAAGGTTCTGTCGAAGCTGAAAAATGGCTATCAGGACAGCCTGTTCACCTCCCCGGAAGTGGCGCAGAATGTCGCCAAACCGCTGGTGAAGTATATTGATAATGCGCTGGTTATTGAACGCGTAAAAGCGCCAAAAATAACCGTGCTGGTGGGGCATGACTCAAACATCGCATCGCTGCTCACCGCGCTGGATTTCAAACCGTACCAGCTTCACGATCAGAACGAGCGTACGCCGATTGGCGGGAAGATTGTCTTCCAGCGCTGGCATGACAGCAACGCGAATCGTGATCTGATGAAAATCGAGTACGTGTATCAGAGCTCGCAGCAGTTGCGTAATGCAGACGTTCTGACTCTGAAATCCCCGGCGCAGCGTGTAACGCTGGAGCTGAAAGGGTGTCCGATAGATGCGGATGGCTTTTGCCCGATAGATAAGTTCGACAGCGTGTTGAATGAGGCGGCTAAGTAAAAGAAAAACTCCCCCGTGTTCGCGGGGGAGTCTGAGCGCTAGACGTTTTTGCGTTCGATAGTCTGTTCACCCCAAAAGAGCGAATCTTTGTCTGTTTTCTTAAAGGCTTTGATGAGCACCTCGTCGCTACCTTCTTCCCAAATTTTTTCCGCCAGTTTCTCGTCATAATGCGCGACTTCAAAAATGGCTTCGGCTATTTCCGGCGATGTATTGCGCAGACTTGCCCATTCGCCGACGCGATGGGCTTTCGCTTCTTGAGTTGGCATTCGAATCCTCCTGTTGAAGATTAGCCGTTGAGTTTTACTGCCAGACCTGCGACATATTCACCCTGATAGCGGGCGATAGATAATTCTTCCTGACTTGGCTGGCGAGAGCCGTCGCCTCCGGCGATGGTGGTTGCGCCGTAAGGGGTACCGCCGCGAACTTGAGAAACATCAAACAGCTCTTGCGCCGCGTAACCGATAGGCACAATCACCATCCCATGGTGAGCAAGCGTAGTCCAGGTTGATGTAATGGTTTGTTCCTGACCGCCGCCGGTTCCTGTTGAGCTGAATACGCTGGCGAGTTTGCCGTACAGGCCGCCTGAAGACCACAGCCCGCCAGTCTGATCGAGGAAGGTGCGCATCTGACCGGACATATTGCCAAAGCGTGTGGGGGTACCAAAAATAATGGCATCGTAATCTGCCAGTTCTTGCGGGGTTGCGACTGGTGCGTTTTGTGTTTTGCCGCCAGCTTTGAGGAAAATCTCCGGCTGCATGGTCTCTGGTACGCGCTTAATAATCACTTCCGCACCATCAACCTTATTTGCGCCTTCTGCGACTGCATGGGCCATAGTTTCAATGTGTCCGTACATGGAATAATAAAGCACCAGAACTTTTGCCATTTTACACTACTCCTCGAGTTAACCGTGTCCGTAGCGACTCGCTACCTACCTTTAAAGATATGACGTACTGTCAGGAGTGCAAATTTCACAATCACTTCTTTGATTTATAACAATTTTTATAACAACTTCTCTTGTTGCAAAATGATACATATTTAACCGGGTGGAATTTGGTAGTCATAAGAAAGACTTATTGATTTCTCGCTGTGATTATTTCTCTATCACCACCAATCCTGTTGCAGGATATTACAGTTAGCGGCTGCTCAGGCCACGCTTCACTATGCTTAATCCCACGCAGTTATTTTCAGGGTATCGCCCGTAACGCTGCGTGAGGTATCACTCCTCAGTACCTATGCAATATGATGTCTAATCAATGACGGAGGTCAGTAATGGCAAACCATCGAGGCGGTTCCGGCAACTTTGCGGAAGATCGCGAAAGAGCATCAGAAGCAGGTCGAAAAGGTGGCCAGCACAGCGGGGGCAATTTTAAGAATGACCCGCAACGCGCTTCAGAGGCAGGCAAAAAAGGGGGCAAAAATAGCCACGGCAACAACAAATCGTAATTGCCGGGCTAGCTGTCAGATATGCCGTGACGGCTGAGGATCAGAGTCAGACGTTACGTAGCCACCCACCGCCGCCGGTTTCTTCCGGCGGTTTTTTTGTCTGCAAGGTTGAACTGTAACAAAACGCAACGCAGACTAACGACATTCAGTTAATCGGGTGTCTCATGTCATTACTTTCTCGTTATTCCTTCTCTGTTAAACCTCAGGAAGCGATCCTCATTGTGATCACTATGTTCTGGGGTGGCACGTTTTTGGCAGTGCAATATGCCGTTACCCTGAGCGGACCTTTTTTCTTTGTCGGCGTGCGTTTTGCCACCGCTGCGCTGGCGGTCGCGCTTTTGTCACTACGCACATTGCATAAACTGACGTGGCTGGAAGTCAAAGCAGGCGTTGCGATCGGTATCGCAATTGCGTTGGGCTATAGTCTGCAAACCTGGGGGCTACAGTTTATTCCCAGCAGTAAATCGGCGTTTATTACCGCGATGTACGTACCGTTGGTCCCGCTTTTACAATGGCTGTGTCTGGGGCGTATGCCCGCCCTGATGCCGTGTGTCGGCATTGTGCTGGCCTTTATCGGGTTGATTTTTCTCGCCGGACCAGGAGGCAATTTGCTGGCTTTAGGCGAAGGCGAGTGGATCACACTCGCCGGCGCGGTGGCGATTGCGGCAGAAATTATCCTGATTAGCGCGTGGGCGGGAAAAGTGGATGTGCGGCGGGTAACGGTGGTACAACTGGCAACCGCTTCGATAGTGGCGTTTATTGCGATGGGACCGGCCGGAGAGACCGTACCACCGATGTCTACGGGATTGCTGGTGGTGGCGCTGGGATTGGGGATTTTCAGTGCGATTATTCAGGTCACCATGAACTGGGCACAGCGCAGCGTTTCGCCGACGCGCGCGACGGTCATTTATACCGGGGAGCCGGTGTGGGCGGGGATCTTTGGTCGCCTGGCGGGGGAACGCTTACCGCTACTGGCTTTGCTCGGCGCAGCATTCATTATTGTTGGCGTGCTGGTCAGCGAACTGAAGTTCAAAAAGAAAAAAGGGGGAGTGCAAGAGGCGCCGCCGGAGTCGCTTTAATTTAACCATTCACCGCGTGATTTGGTATGCTGACGCCCTCACAAGAAGGAGAGGGCGCATGGTCCAACGCGCAGAGAAAAAAACAGGTAAGCGCTCGCAGGCCGTCAGTGCAAAACGCCAGGCCATATTAACCGCGGCATTAAATATCTTCTCCCAATATGGGATCCATGGCACGCGTCTCGAACAGGTCGCTGAGCAGGCGGGTGTGTCAAAAACGAATCTGCTTTATTACTACCCGTCAAAAGAGGTGCTCTATATTGCCGTTTTGCGGCAAATCCTCGACGTCTGGCTGGCTCCGTTGAAGGCTTTTCGCGAAGACTTTGCGCCGCTGGCGGCCATTAAAGAATACATTCGCCTTAAGCTGGAAGTGTCGCGCGATTACCCTCAGGCTTCACGACTGTTTTGTATGGAGATGCTGGCAGGTGCGCCTTTATTGATGGCTGAATTAACGGGCGATCTCAAAACGCTAATTGATGAGAAATCGGCGCTGATTGCCGGTTGGATCAAAAGTGGGAAACTGGCTCCGGTCGATCCGCATCATCTGATTTTTATGATTTGGGCTTCAACCCAGCACTACGCCGACTTTGCCCCACAGGTAGAGGCGGTAACGGGCGCAACGCTGCGTGATGAAGCCTTTTTTAACCAAACGGTGGAGAGCGTGCAGCGGATGATTATTGAAGGGATCCGCGTGCGTTAACTGGCTGGCGGTAACGGACAGCTTAAATCGCCCTCTTCGCACTGTAAGAGCGAGGCGAGAAACGCTTCACGCTCGTTGGTTTTATCCGTCAGACACTGGCTGGAAATCATCGCCTGGACGCTACCGCCTTCGGTGCCGGAACTGATTAACGCGCAGTCCGCATCGCGCAGGGTTATCCATGAGATTTGCGCTTTTTTCAGTAAATCGCGCTGGGTCGGGGCGGCGCGCTTAAGCGCATTCTGATAAGTGTCATTAAGTTTGGTGTCGGCCGCCTTAAACTGCTCTGCCGCACAGGTGTTCATCTCAATCTGAGTGTTCGCGTTGGCGCAGTCATCCGCCAGCGCCTGGCCGCTCAACAGCAGCGCTGCACATGTCAGTACGATTCGTTTCATGCTTCCCTCTGGCTCCATAAAAAAGGCCCCGTTACCGGAGTCATGCTTGTCAGTTAACGAGGATGAGTGGCACATACGGAGGTAATGAATCTGTTGCCTCCGGTATATTGCTACGTTCACCTTATGTTTGTCACTTCTCTGAAACGATCCTCCCTGTGAACGTGTTAAGGGTACTATCGCCGTACCCTTAACAATCCCGGCTCCCGGCGGGAAAATTGCCACTTCGTGGTCCCCTCCGTTTATTCCTCCAGGCTACCGGGCCGGGCGCGAGGAAACTTCCCTGTAAAACGCGCCCTGAACCCGCATCCCTGCGGGTTCTCCCGGCCTTACGGAAACACGTCGGCAATTTTCAGCCGGACCAGCCCACACCTGACCCCCTGCGTTTTTTATCTGAACAGCAAAACAGAGTTAACTGGAAGTCAGTGCGTTGCAGCGATGACCCCGTTCCGGCTGAAAATCGATGAGGCGTTGACGGCTGACCGGGTCTGCCCGCAGGGAGGCGGGCAGAGGGGGCGGCCTGCAGGGACGCAGGCCCGGCCCCGACCCGAAGGCAGACGGCATAAGACGAATGAATCGCGCAGCGACGATTTTCCCGCCGGGAGCCAGGGATGCAAGGGAGGCGGCGGTGAGCCTCTCTTGCACGTTCACGGGTGTCTGAGCCTCAGAAAAGTGATACCACTGAGGTGAACGGAACCCTGAGCCGAAATCACATGTTCGCCGTAATGCTTAATTGACAGGCATTACCCCCTAACCGGAGCCTTAATTAACCACAACCTTAGCCGATTGTCATCAGGCTGGCGTTCCCCCCGGCAGCGGCGGTATTGACGCTCAGGGAGCGTTCAATGTACAGCCTCTCCAGCAGAATATTGCTTTCGCCACGGGCAAAGCCCTGGACTGATACAATCGCCCCTTCGCGGGCAGCTACCGCTTCGCACAGTGAACGCAGTTGGTCAGAATCGCCGTGGAAAATAACGGCATCAAACGGCTGCGTGGTTATGTTGTCCGCTTTGGCAAACTGAATGCGCCCGGAGACGGCGGCTGGCAGACGTTTTGCCAGTTCACGATGGAACGCATCATCTGGCCACAGGATTAAGCTACCAACGGAAGCCACGGCGGCAACCTGTACCAGCGCGTCCTGTTCATCATCGGCGATACACAGTACGCGTTCACGCGGCAACAGCGTCCAGGTATTGCGCTCGCCAGTGGGTCCTGGCAGCAGACGCTGAGTACCGGCCTGCGCCAGTTCGCCAAACTGCTGGCAGAGCGCATGCAGTGAGGGTCGATCGGTTGCCCATTCGCTGAGCGCTTCCAGCGGCTGAACGAGTGCAGCTTTAAGCTGCGCATCGACCGGGTAGTCGGCATCCTGGCGGGCAAGCGTAATGCCTAACGCATTTTCTGGGCGGTTAGCCAGCAGGCGATACAGATACAGCGGTCCACCTGCTTTTGGCCCGGTACCAGACAAGCCTTCGCCACCGAATGGCTGCACGCCGACGACGGCGCCGACCATATTGCGGTTAACGTACAGGTTCCCAACGTGTGCCGATCCTGTGACCTGGGCGATGGTTTCATCGATACGGGTGTGTACGCCCAGCGTCAGGCCGTAGCCGGAGGCATTAATTTGCTCAATCAGGTTGCCCAGATTGTTACGGGTGTAGCGCACGACGTGCAGTACCGGACCAAACACCTCTTTTTGTAATTCGTCGAAGCTTTCCAGCTCGATCAGCGTCGGAGCAATAAATGTACCGGTTTGCCATTCACGCGCATCGTCGCTGTTTTCGCGCACGGCCTGAAACACCGGGCGTCCTTTGGCGCGCATGGCCTGAATATGGCGTTCAATATTGGTTTTGGCTTCTTCATCAATTACCGGCCCAATATCGGTGGTCAGGCGACCTGGATTACCCATGCGACATTCCGCCATCGCGCCGCGCAGCATTTTCAGCGTATGGTCGGCTACATCATCCTGCAGACACAGGACGCGCAGCGCGGAGCAGCGCTGTCCGGCGCTGTCAAACGCTGAAGCCAGAACGTCGACCACGACCTGTTCCGTCAACGCGGAGGAGTCGACAATCATTGCGTTCATCCCACCGGTTTCGGCGATAAGCGGGATTGGACGCCCCTGAGCATCAAGGCGGGTGGCAATATTGCGTTGCAACAGCGTGGCGACTTCCGTTGAGCCGGTAAACATGACGCCGCGTACGCGCTCATCGGAAGTGAGCTGAGCCCCGACGGTTTCACCCTGACCAGGCAACAGTTGCACCACGCCCGGCGGTACACCCGCTTCGAGCAAAATAGCGATGCCCTGGGCGGCAATTAACGGGGTTTGTTCCGCCGGTTTCGCCAGCACGCTGTTACCCGCCGCCAGCGCGGCGGCAATCTGCCCGGTGAAAATGGCCAGCGGGAAGTTCCATGGGCTGATACAAACCACGGGTCCTAACGGTCGATGGGTTTCATTATCGAAATCATCGCGAACCTGACCGGCATAATAATGCAGGAAGTCTACCGCTTCGCGCACTTCCGCAATGGCGTTGCTGAAGGTTTTACCCGCTTCGCGTACCAGGATGCCAATCAACTGCTGCATCTGACCTTCCATCAGAACGGCGGCACGATGCAAAATGGCGGCGCGCTCTTGTGGCGGTGTGGCGAACCAGATCGGCGCGTTATTCGCTGCGTTCTGTAACGCCTGTTCCACTTCAGCGTGAGTTGCCTCACGCACGTAACCGACAATGTCTTTCGGCTCGGCTGGGTTAACGACTGGCGTCATTTCGCCGTCAGCAACCGGGTGCTCCAGAATGGGTTTAGCGTGCCATTTTTGTAGCGCGCTGTTGAGCAGGGCAGAGGACAGCGAGGCCAGACGATGTTCGTTAGCTAAATCCAGCCCGCCTGAGTTTTCGCGGCCTTTACCGTACAGGTCACGCGGCAGGGCAATCTTCGGATGCGGCAGACCGGCCTGACCTTCTTGCAGCGCCAGTTTTTCAACAGCCTCGACCGGATCGGCAACCAGTTCATCCAGCGGCAGGGTCGTGTCGGCAATGCGGTTGACGAACGAGGTGTTGGCGCCGTTTTCCAGCAGACGACGCACCAGGTACGCCAGCAGCGTTTCGTGCGTGCCGACCGGCGCATAAATGCGGCATGGACGGTTCAGTTTGCCATCCGCAACTTTGCCAGTGACCTGCTCATACAGCGGTTCGCCCATGCCGTGCAGGCACTGGAACTCGTACTGACCCGGATAGTAGTTTTGACCGGCTAACTGATAAATCGCCGCCAGCGTATGGGCGTTGTGGGTGGCGAACTGCGGGTAGATCAGATTCGGTACGGCAAGCAGTTTTTTCGCACAGGCCAGGTAAGAAACGTCGGTGTACACCTTACGGGTGTAGACCGGATAACCTTCCAGACCGTCCATCTGGGCACGTTTAATTTCGCTATCCCAGTAGGCGCCCTTAACCAGACGGATCATCAGGCGGCGGCGGCTGCGCGTGGCGAGGTCAATCAGATAGTCGATAACATACGGGCAGCGCTTCTGGTAGGCCTGGATAACAAAACCGATCCCGTTCCAGCCTGCCAGTTCGGGTTCAAAGCACAGTTTTTCCAGCAGATCGAGGGAGATCTCCAGTCGGTCAGCCTCTTCGGCGTCGATATTAATGCCGATGTCGTACTGACGTGCCAGCAGAGTAAGCGATTTCAGACGAGGATAGAGTTCATCCATTACGCGATCATACTGCGCACGGCTGTAACGCGGATGCAGTGCCGACAGCTTGATAGAAATGCCTGGCCCTTCGTAGATACCGCGCCCGTTAGAGGCCTTACCAATGGCGTGGATCGCCTGCTGGTACGAAACCATATAAGCCTGTGCATCGGCGGCGGTCAGGGCCGCTTCGCCCAGCATGTCATAGGAGTAACGGAAGCCTTTTTCTTCCAGTTTACGCGCGTTAGCCAGCGCTTCAGCGATGGTCTCCCCGGTGACAAACTGCTCGCCCATCAAGCGCATGGCCATGTCGACGCCTTTACGCACCAGCGGCTCACCGCTCTTGCCGATAATACGGTTGAGTGAGCGTGAGAGGCTGGCTTCGTTATGCGTAGAAACCAGACGACCGGTAAACAACAGCCCCCAGGTCGCCGCGTTGACGAACAGAGACGGGCTGCGGCCAATGTGCGACTGCCAGTTACCGTTGCTGATCTTGTCGCGGATTAACGCATCGCGGGTCGCTTTATCTGGAATACGCAGCAAGGCTTCGGCCAGACACATCAGCGCGACGCCTTCCTGTGAAGAAAGGGAGAATTCCTGCAATAAACCTTGTACCATCCCGGCGCGACCGCTGGCGGTCTTCTGGTTACGCAGTTTGTCTGCCAGATCGTATGCCAGCTTATGTGCCTGCTCGGCGATAGGCTGCGGCAGACGAGCCTGCTCCATCAGCATCGGTACGGCGTCGGTTTCGGCTCGGCGGTAAGCAGCGGTGATTGCCGCGCGGGAAACTGACTGCGGCAGGATCTGTTCAGCAAATTCCAGGAAAGGCTGATGCGCTTCATTTTGCAACGTGGTCGACTCATCGCCCTCATTCGCAGCACCCGCCAGCAGGGCCGGTAGTTCAGGAAGCGCGTCGTCATTTTCTAGTCTTTCGAGATAATTAAAAATGGCTTGTTTGATCAGCCAATGTGGCGTGCGATCGATTCGTGATGCTGCTGTTTTAATACGCTCGCGAGTGGCGTCATCCAGCTTAACCCCCATCGTGGTGGTTCCCATGCCGTTTACTCCTGTTGTACTGAAATACGGGTCTGATAGTTACCGAGAAATATCCACTATGTTGCAACTTTGTGCAACCGTGTTAAATGTGACTTGGTTTGCAAGCTTGGAAATGAATGAAATGTTAATAAACGTGAGTGTTTTGACGGGGGCTATAAAAGTTGCCGAATCTTTTTCTCTGCGGTAGTTAACACTTTTAAAAGGTGCAACCGAAAAAAGTGTGAGAGAGTGCAACCTACAGAAAAATGCTATCTACTCTGGATCAAATTTGATGTAAATGGTGTGTTAAATCGATTGTGAATGACCATCGCTTCCGGCAGGATACGGTCGCCCTGGTAAACATAGATATCTTTGCCACGTTCCGGCAGGGTAATAAAACGGCAAGCCACGGCATTGCTGATACATAATTTTGGAGAGTTTTGATGGCTATTAGCACACCGATGTTAGTGACATTCTGTGTCTATATTTTCGGCATGATATTGATAGGGTTTATTGCATGGCGTTCAACCAAAAACTTTGACGATTACATTCTGGGTGGACGCAGTCTGGGTCCATTCGTGACCGCGTTATCCGCCGGGGCATCTGACATGAGCGGCTGGTTGCTGATGGGGCTGCCTGGCGCGATTTTCCTGTCGGGGATTTCAGAAAGCTGGATCGCTATTGGCCTTATTTTGGGCGCGTGGATCAACTGGAAACTGGTGGCCGGACGTTTACGCGTGCATACCGAATACAATAACAATGCGCTGACGTTACCGGATTACTTTACCGGTCGCTTTGAAGATAAAAGCCGAATTCTGCGTATTATCTCCGCGCTGGTTATTCTGCTGTTTTTCACCATCTACTGTGCTTCCGGTATTGTGGCAGGGGCGCGTCTGTTTGAAAGCACCTTTGGCATGAGTTACGAAACAGCGCTGTGGGCGGGGGCGGCCGCGACGATTATTTATACCTTTATCGGCGGTTTCCTCGCGGTAAGCTGGACCGATACCGTCCAGGCCAGCTTGATGATCTTCGCCCTGATCCTGACGCCGGTAATGGTAGTCATTGGCGTGGGTGGGTTTGACGATTCGCTGGAAGTGATTAAACAAAAGAGCATTGAGAACGTGGACATGTTCAAAGGGCTGAATTTTGTTGCCATTATTTCCCTGATGGGCTGGGGTTTGGGCTACTTCGGGCAGCCGCATATTCTGGCGCGCTTTATGGCGGCTGATTCTCACCATAGCATTGTTCATGCTCGCCGCATCAGTATGACCTGGATGATCCTGTGTCTGGCAGGTGCAGTTGCCGTTGGCTTCTTTGGTATCGCTTACTTTAACAACAACCCACAGCTTGCCGGTGCTGTTAACCAGAACGCCGAACGCGTGTTTATTGAACTGGCGCAAATCCTGTTCAACCCGTGGATTGCCGGTATTCTGCTGTCTGCGATCCTCGCTGCGGTGATGTCGACTCTGAGCTGCCAGCTGCTGGTGTGCTCCAGCGCAATCACCGAAGACTTGTATAAAGCGTTCCTGCGTAAAAATGCCAGCCAGAAAGAGCTGGTATGGATTGGTCGCATCATGGTGCTGGTTGTAGCGCTGGTGTCTATCGCGCTGGCGGCGAACCCGGAGAACCGTGTGCTTGGTCTGGTAAGCTACGCCTGGGCCGGCTTTGGCGCGGCGTTTGGTCCGGTGGTTCTGTTCTCCGTAATGTGGTCGCGTATGACGCGTAACGGCGCGCTGGCCGGGATGCTCATCGGTGCGGTGACGGTAATCGTCTGGAAGCAGTTTGCCTGGTTGGGTCTGTATGAAATCATCCCGGGCTTTATTTTCGGCAGCATCGGTATTGTGGTCTTCAGCCTGTTGGGTAAAGCGCCTTCAGCCGCTATGCAGCAACGTTTTGCCGAGGCTGATGCGCATTATCACACAGCTCCGCCATCGCGTTTACAGGCAGAGTAATCCGCCTCGCTCCATAAGCCCGCCGCGTGCGGGCTTTTTTATTTATCCCCGCTGCAAAACCGCCCTAATCGTTACCCGCCTAACTGTTTACATTAAGTCATCATTCTCAAAACATTCTGCTTGAGTTTTTCTTTACTGTAATGATAATCACTATCACTGTAATTTACTTTTCTTTTCATCAATTGACTGAGAATAACGTTTAAGGGTTCTTCGCATGTTTGTTCCATTTCTTATTATGTTGCGCGAAGGGTTAGAGGCCGCGCTGATAGTCAGCCTGATTGCCAGCTACCTGAAACGGACTCAGCGTGGTCGATGGATTGGTGTGATGTGGATTGGTGTTCTGCTGGCGGCGGCGTTATGCCTGGCGTTAGGCGTTTTCATCAATGAAACCACCGGTGAATTTCCGCAAAAGGAACAGGAGCTGTTTGAAGGCATCGTGGCGGTCATTGCCGTGGTGATCCTCACCTGGATGGTGTTCTGGATGCGTAAAGTTTCGCGCAACGTCAAAGTCCAGCTTGAACAGGCTGTCGATAACGCGTTGCAACGCGGCAATCATCACGGCTGGGCGCTGGTGATGATGGTCTTTTTTGCCGTTGCCCGTGAAGGCCTGGAATCGGTGTTCTTCCTGCTGGCGGCATTCCAGCAGGATGTAGGCATTTGGCCACCGTTAGGTGCGATGCTGGGGCTGGCCACCGCGGTGGTACTGGGTTACTTGATTTACCTCGGCGGCATTCGCCTCAACCTCGGGGCATTCTTCAAATGGACCAGCCTGTTCATTTTGCTGGTGGCCGCTGGTCTTGCCGCTGGGGCCATCCGCGCGTTCCACGAAGCCGGGTTATGGAATCATTTTCAGGATGTGGCGTTTGACATGAGCAGCGTGCTTTCAACGCATTCGCTGTTTGGCACATTGATGGAAGGTATTTTCGGCTATCAGGAAGCGCCGAGCGTCAGTGAAGTCGCCATTTGGTTTATCTACCTGATTCCGGCATTGATTATGTTTGCACTGCCGCCGCGTTCAGGCACTACGGCATCGCGTACCGCACCCTGATAAAAACGCGATGCAGAACACTCCTTAGTTACAACATACTTATTTATAGGGATAGGTTATGACGTTTAATTTTCGCCGTAGTGCGCTGCAGTTGGGTATTGCCGCGCTGTTTGCCTCCGCTTTTTCTGCACAAGCCGCCGATATCCCGCAGGTGAAAGTCACGGTTAACGACAAACAGTGTGAGCCGATGACGATCACGGTTAACGCTGGGAAAACGCAGTTCATCATCCAGAACCACAGCCAGAAAGCGCTGGAGTGGGAGATCCTTAAAGGGGTTATGGTGGTTGAAGAACGTGAAAACATTGCGCCGGGCTTTAGCCAGAAAATGACAGCTAACCTGCAGCCAGGTGAATATGATATGACCTGCGGTCTGTTGACCAACCCGAAAGGCAAACTAATTGTGAAAGGTAGCGCAACGGCGGATGCCGCGCAGGGCGACGCTCTGCTGAGCCTAAGTGGCGCGATTACTGAATACAAAGCCTATGTGACAGCCGAAACTGCACAACTGGTTGCGGGCACCAAAGCATTCACCGATGCGATTAAAGCTGGCGATCTGGAAAAAGCGAAATCGCTGTATGCGCCAACCCGTCAGCATTATGAGCGTATTGAACCGATTGCTGAACTGTTCTCCGATCTCGACGGTAGCATCGATGCGCGTGAAGATGATTATGAGCAAAAAGCCGCCGATCCTAAATTCACCGGCTTCCACCGCCTGGAGAAAGCGTTGTTCGGCGACAACACCACCAAAGGCATGGACAAGTATGCCGACCAATTAAACCGCGATGTTCTTGACCTGCAAACGCGTATTAGCGAACTGGCCTTCCCACCGTCAAAAGTGGTTGGCGGGGCAGCAGGACTGATTGAAGAAGTCGCTGCCAGCAAAATCAGCGGAGAAGAGGATCGGTACAGCCATACCGATCTGTGGGATTTCCAGGCCAATATCGATGGCGCGCAGAAAATCGTCGATCTCCTGCGCCCTCAGTTACAAAAATCCAATGCTGAGCTGTTGGCGAAGGTGGATGCGAACTTCAAAAAAGTCGATACCATTCTGAGTAAGTACCGTACCAAAGACGGTTTTGAAACCTATGACAAACTGACCGACGCCGATCGCAATGCGCTGAAAGGGCCAATCACGACGCTGGCGGAAGACTTGTCGCAATTACGCGGTGTTCTGGGTCTGGATTAAGCAAAATGCAGCAAGATAATGAAAACGGCGTGAGCGAACCTTCACGCCGACGTTTACTGAAAGGGATGGGCGCCCTGGGTGGGGCGCTGGCGCTGGCGGGTGGATGTCCGGTTGCCCACGCGCAAAAACCACAAAGCGCGCCGGGAACGTTGTCCCCCGATGCGCGTAGTGAAGTGCAGCCGTTTTATGGTCAGCATCAGGCAGGGATCCTGACGCCACAGCAGGCATCGATGATGCTGGTGGCGTTCGATGTTCTCGCCAGCGATAAGGCTGATCTGGAACGCTTGTTCCGCTTGCTGACCACCCGATTTGCGTTTCTGACCACGGGCGGGCCGGCGCCGGATACGCCGAACCCGCGTTTACCCCCTATGGATTCCGGTATCCTCGGCGCATACATTGCGCCAGACAACCTGACGATGACGTTGTCAGTCGGCGCCTCGCTATTTGATGAACGTTATGGCCTGAAATCGCAGATGCCGAAAAAGCTGCAAAAAATGACCCGCTTCCCGAATGATTCGCTGGATGCGGCGCTGTGCCATGGTGATTTGCTGCTGCAGATTTGTGCCAACACGCAGGACACCGTTATCCATGCGCTGCGCGATATCATTAAACATACGCCCGATCTCCTTAGCGTGCGCTGGAAACGTGAAGGGTTTATTTCCGACCATGCCGCGCGCAGCAAAGGCAAAGAGACCCCGGTCAACTTGCTTGGCTTTAAGGACGGCACCGCGAATCCGGACGCGACGGATGCGAAGTTGATGCAAGACGTGGTGTGGGTTACGGACGGGCAGGGCGAACCTGTCTGGGCGCAAGGTGGTAGCTATCAGGCCGTCAGGCTCATTCAGTTTCGCGTCGAGTTCTGGGATCGTACGCCGCTGAAAGAGCAGCAAACGATATTTGGTCGAGATAAACACACCGGCGCGCCGCTGGGTATGCAGCACGAGCACGATGTGCCTGACTATGCCAGCGATCCCGAAGGTGAGGTGATTGCGCTCGACAGTCATATCCGCCTGGCGAATCCGCGCACGAAAGAGACCGAGTCCAGCCTGATGATGCGCCGTGGCTACAGCTATTCGCTCGGTGTGACCCCATCCGGTCAACTGGATATGGGACTGTTGTTTGTCTGCTATCAACACGATATGGAAAAAGGCTTTTTGACTGTGCAGAAACGCCTCAACGGTGAAGCGCTGGAAGAGTATGTCAAACCAATTGGTGGGGGCTACTTCTTTGCTTTGCCGGGTGTCAAAACCGCAGATCAATATCTGGGACAGTCTCTCCTCGAAGCCTGATGATCACGCCCCGTTGTACAGCGGGGCTTTTCCTGACATCTGTATGAATGAACAAATTATTTTTTATGATCGGTACGAGACTGAAATAATTTTGTCATCTCTCTGCAAGAGACTGTCTCTGGTGATTAGATAGAATTTAAGTTAACAGCAAGTAAAAATATTGTTGCATTAACGAAAGATTATGATGTAATTATAAGAAACAGCGGTAGTTCCCGGCGGTGATAGTCGTTCACTATGGAGATCGCGATGGAAAAGTCCTGTATTGGACACATTTTTCACAGTAGCTGCAGTACGTTACGCGGACGTTTCTCTTCCGGTAGCCACCTCGTCACCGCTAAATCTCTCTCCCTTTCACTTCTTATCTTCGTAACTGACACCTTGTACGGTGCGCGTAGCCGTGTGTGGCGTCTTATCCGAAAGCAAGCAATGGCTTACAAGGAAGCCAACCCTCAGATGTTCGTGCGCATAATCGTGCCGCCAACGGCGCGTGTGATGTATACCTACAACTCAAGGTGCTATCCATGGGAAGACAAAAAGCAGTGATCAAAGCTCGTCGTGAAGCAAAACGTGTGCTGAGGCGGGATTCGCGTAGCCATAAACAACGTGAAGATGAATCGGTCACCTCGCTTGTGCAGATGGGCGGCGTAGAAGCGATTGGTATGGCGCGTGATAGTCGCGACGCCACGCCAATCACGGCGCGGAATGAAGCTCAGGCCCAGTACCTGAATGCTATCGAGAGTAAACAGCTGATCTTCGCTACCGGTGAAGCCGGGTGTGGTAAAACCTGGATCAGCGCGGCAAAAGCAGCAGAGGCCCTGATCCACAAAGACGTGGACAGGATCATTGTAACCCGTCCAGTTCTGCAAGCTGATGAAGACCTCGGCTTCTTACCTGGAGATGTTTCCGAGAAGTTTGCGCCTTATTTTCGTCCAGTGTATGACGTGCTGGTGAAACGTCTGGGCGCCTCCTTCATGCAATATTGCCTGCGGCCTGAGATTGGTAAGGTGGAAATCGCGCCATTCGCTTATATGCGTGGACGCACATTTGAAAATGCAGTGGTCATTCTTGACGAGGCTCAGAATGTTACTGCAGCACAGATGAAGATGTTTTTGACTCGCCTCGGGGAGAATGTGACGGTGATTGTGAACGGGGATGTGACCCAGTGCGATCTACCCGCCCACGTTCGCTCAGGGCTAAGCGATGCGCTGGCCCGTTTCGAAGAAGATGATATGGTTGGAATTGTTCGTTTCAATAAAGACGATTGCGTCCGTTCGGCACTCTGTCAGCGGACGCTCAATGCTTACAACTGATAAGTACTCCGTCTTCAAGGCCCGGGAAACCGGGCTTTGTTATTTGATGTCAGCAGATTACTTTCTTTTGCTGCTCCAGTAGTTGGCGCAGGCCTGGTCAAACAACTGGTTATTTTCGTCTATTTTCTTTAGCGCTTGTGCCAGAAAGGTCAGCAGGTCATCCTTATAAATCCCACCTACCGTAGTCTCTTTTCGTAAGATCCCATTGCTGGTGTAGGTTTTTTTAATGGTGACGTTATGCCTGACGTTGCAAATAACCGTTCGCTGATACTCTTCGTAGAATCGGCTGTCAGGATCGAAAAACGTATTTATTTCATTCGGTGTACGTTTGAGGATTTTTCGCGAGAAAACCTTCAACGGAATAAATCCTGCTTCGTCTGCCTGCGACATGATCTCATCAAGCAAAGTTCCTTCTATGTTTAACATGCCGTTATTTTCCTGATTGCTTGAGAAAGCGGTAGTTACAGCATAAGAGTGGTTTAGATAATGTGCAACGGGGCGGGGGATGATGCTTGATAGCGCGATGCTTATCAGACCTACAGGTTAACGCTATTCAGGACGGGTCACATGCGAAAAAAAAAGCCCGTACTTGCGTACGAGCTCTTTCTCGAATATGGCGGTGAGGGGGGGATTGACTCGCTTCGCTCGCCCTTCGGGCAGCCTGTTCGCTGCGCGCTCAGTCTGTCCAACTGGCTGCGCTGCTACTCGGCCCATCCTTGGGCCTCGCCCCTACGGGGCCAGCGCATGCGCTGTTCAAAATTGCTCCCGGCAATTTTGTGTCGCCCCCCGGTCGGGGCTTCTCATCCCCCCGCAGGCGTGCAACATGCGAAAAAAAAGCCCGTACTTACGTACGAGCTCTTTCTCGAATATGGCGGTGAGGGGGGGATTGACTCGCTTCGCTCGCCCTTCGGGCAGCCTGTTCGCTGCGCGCTCAGTCTGTCCAACTGGCTGCGCCAGTTGTCGACCCCCGGTCGGGGCTTCTCATCCCCCCGCAGGCGTGCAACATGCGAAAAAAAAGCCCGTACTTACGTACGAGCTCTTTCTCAAATATGGCGGTGAGGGGGGGATTCGAACCCCCGATACGTTGCCGTATACACACTTTCCAGGCGTGCTCCTTCAGCCACTCGGACACCTCACCATATTGTTGTTCCTGTGCTACCGGAACGGGCGCTAATTTAGGGAAATACCGCTCCGGCGTCAATCAACTTTTTGAAAAAAACGTGCATTTACACAAACTTCAATCAATATGCAGTTTAAATAAGCGGGAATTGTTTTTTTTGCCAGCACCCTAAAATTTGCTACTCTGATGTTCCCTCAAAAAATGATGATTATAAGTGCGAGTACGTTCCGCATAACAATGTTCAGGAGACGCTATGGATATAATTTTCTATCACCCAACATTCGATACGACCTGGTGGCTTAATGCGCTGACAAAGGCCATACCTGGCGCGCGGGTCCGTGAGTGGAAGGCAGGTGATAATGCGCATGCTGACTACGCGCTGGTCTGGCATCCTCCGGTTGAAATGCTCGCCGGACGAAAATTAAAAGCCGTATTTGCGCTGGGTGCGGGCGTCGATTCTATTCTCAGTAAACTAAACGCTCATCCGGAAATGTTGGATGCGTCGATCCCGCTTTTCCGTCTGGAAGATACGGGGATGGGCCTGCAAATGCAGGAATATGCGGTTAGTCAGGTATTGCACTGGTTTCGTCGCTTTGATGACTACCAGGCATTAAAAAACCAGGCGAAATGGCAACCGTTGCCAGAATATACTCGCGATGAGTTTAGCGTCGGGATCATGGGCGCTGGTGTTTTAGGTGCAAAAGTTGCAGAAAGTCTGCAAGCATGGGCGTTCCCGCTACGCTGCTGGAGTCGTACGCGTAAATCCTGGTCTGGTGTGGAAAGCTTCGCCGGTACCGAGGAACTGAGCGCGTTTTTGAGTCAAACTCGCGTGCTGATCAACCTCCTGCCTAATACGGCAGAAACCGTAGGCATTATTAACGCTGATTTACTCAGCCAATTGCAGGATGGCGCTTACGTGCTCAACCTGGCGCGCGGCGTTCATCTCAATGAAGACGATCTTCTGGCATCGCTGGACAGCGGCAAAGTGAAAGGTGCCATGCTGGATGTCTATAGCCGTGAACCGCTGCCGGAAACCAGCCCGCTATGGAAACATCCGCGTGTGGCAATGACGCCGCATATCGCCGCGGTAACACGCCCGGCAGAGGCGGTGGACTACATCTCCCGTACGATTTTGGACCTGGAAAGTGGGAAATCCGTAACGGGTCAGGTCGATCGCGTTCGGGGATATTGATGGTAACCCGGCAAGTGCCGGGTTTCAGCTAATAAATGGCGACGATACCTGCTATCCTTGACGGAAAATGACTACAGGAGAGAGTTATGTATCCCGTTGACCTGCATATGCATACCGTCGCCAGTACCCACGCCTACAGCACCTTAAGTGATTATATCGCTGAAGCCCATCGAAAAGGCATCAAGCTGTTTGCCATAACCGATCATGGACCGGACATGGCGGATGCGCCTCATCACTGGCACTTTATTAATATGCGCATTTGGCCTCGTATCGTGGATGGCGTAGGGATCCTGCGCGGTATCGAGGCGAATATTAAGAATATTGAAGGCGAAATCGACTGTTCAGGTCCGATGTTTACCTCCCTGGATCTCATCATCGCGGGCTTCCATGAGCCAGTTTTTGCACCTCATGATAAAGACACCAATACCCAGGCAATGATAGCCACGATGGCCAGTGGTCACGTGCACATCATCAGCCATCCGGGGAATCCCAAATATCCCGTTGATATCACAGCGATTGCGCAGGCGGCGGCAAAATACCAGGTCGCGCTGGAAATCAATAACTCCTCGTTTTTGCATTCGCGTAAGGGGAGTGAGGACAATTGTCGCGCGGTCGCTGCGGCGGTGCGTGATGCCGGAGGCTGGGTGGCGTTAGGGTCGGATTCACATACCGCTTTCACACTGGGTGAATTTGGTGAATGCCGTAAAATTCTGGATGATGTAAATTTCCCGGAAGACAGAATTTTAAACGTCACCCCTAAACGCCTGCTGGCGTTTCTGGAATCGCGAGGCATGGAGCCGATCGCGGAATTTGCTGAACTGTAATTGTTACTAACTGGAATATATCAATGAACGAGTTTTCTATCCTGTGTCGTGTACTGGGCTCGCTGTTTTACCGCCAACCGCAGGACCCTTTACTGGTTCCCCTGTTTACCCTGATTAGTGAAGGTAAACTGTCCGCCAACTGGCCGCTGGAACAGGACGAACTGCTCACGCGTCTGCAGAAAAGCTGCGATATGCCTCAGTTGGCTGCGGATTACAACGCGCTGTTTGTCGGCGACGAGTGTGCGGTGCCGCCTTATCGTAGCGCCTGGGTAGAAGGGGCGAAAGAATCCGATGTTCGTGCTTTTCTTTCTGCCCGCGGAATGCCGCTGGCAGATACGCCTGCAGATCATATTGGCACGCTGTTGCTGGCGGCTTCATGGCTTGAAGACCAGTCTGCGGAAGATGAAAGTGAAGCACTCGAAACCTTGTTTGTGGAATACCTGTTGCCCTGGTGTGGCACGTTCCTTGGCAAAGTTGAAGCGCACGCAAACACACAGTTCTGGCGTACCATGGCACCGTTAACGCGTGATGCCATTGGCGCGATGTGGGACGAATTGCAGGAAGATACTGAAGAATAAATGTGATTTAGATCTCATTAAACTGCAACTCAAATTACATCATTGCATGAATTGTGTGCACGATCTCATTCCCATGCCGTTTTTCTGCTAAGATACGCGGCATGAACATACTTCTCTCAATTGCAATCACAACGGGCATTCTCTCTGGGATTTGGGGATGGGTGGCCGTAGCTCTTGGTTTACTCAGTTGGGCTGGCTTTCTGGGCTGCACGGCCTATTTTGCCTGTCCACAGGGTGGGCTGAAAGGGCTGTGGATCTCGGCGTGTACGCTGCTAAGCGGTGTGGTGTGGGCGTTGGTGATTATTAACGGTAGCGCGCTTGCCCCGCATATGGACATTATTGGTTATGTCATGACGGGAATTGTCGCGTTTCTCATGTGTATTCAGGCAAAGCAATGGTTGCTTTCATTTGTGCCGGGCACCTTTATTGGCGCCTGCGCAACGTTTGCAGGGCAGGGTGACTGGCAGTTGGTCGTGCCTTCTCTGGCGCTGGGGCTGGTATTCGGCTATGCGATGAAAAACAGCGGATTGTGGCTGGCATCTCGTCGTGAGAATCGGCTATCGTCGACGCTGACCAGTAAATAAAAAAAGCGTGAGGGTTTTCCTCACGCTTTTTATGCTGTATCAGACCACTCAGGATTCCGGAGGTACCGACAAATGGCGGTATTTAACCAGGATGTCATTATCAACTTGTTTCTTATCCTGCAAATCCCACAATCCGCGATCAATCCCGTCATTAATCAGGAAGATAACACCGGTTTCAATTGCTGACATCAGACAAAGCATAACCGGTTCGTTAGAGGTGTAGCCAATTTCACCTTCCAACAGTCGCTGGTAGTCAATGAAGCGGAATACCCCAGCCTGCACTTCATAAGACAAGATAGTTTTGCTGGTATTCACCGATGAGAGGATTTCACCGGTACTAACGTTAACCACACGCAGGTTGACCGCTATCTGGTCGAGCTGGTACTGCGTATCGGCGCCAATACCGAAATAGCGCGCACCAACGCCACCCGATTTAACGTTGCTTTCATAACCAATAATTGACCCTTCTACCATGATGTTTGCCGCGGTCAGAGACTGCAGAGGGATGCGGTTATTAATGGCAACTGTGCCGTTTTCCTGAGCTGCACGAATGATTTTTCGTTCGTTAAGCAAGTTCTGCAACCCCTGACGTTCCAGCGGGACGAACCAACGAGAATCCTTCAATGCGGTGACAAGCATCGCCGTGGCGCTTTGCGGGACGGCGGTTGAGAAGTTACTTGCCGGATAAGGTTTAAACTGGCCAGTCTCATCCTGAATATTGTATACCGAGACAAATATCTTACCTGTAGGCATGGGCAGGTGCGTCAAGTCTTTATAGCTTTGGGCTCGGGGCATTAATGTCGGCTTAGCGGCTTCTTGCGGCGGGGCTGTTAAACATCCGCTGAGTAAAATTACTGCCACCATGATAAGTAAGCGCTGCATGATTTTTTCCTTTCGTGGCTATAATTTAGAAATCGGTCGACTGATTTTGTAAACCCGACACTTCAATAGTCGACGTTCTCCCCGTTTTCCTGTCCGTGACATTCAGTTGCAGTTGTCCATCCCGGTTGGCGATATCAACGATAAAATCGCTGGTTACCATCCTTCCCGGCTTACCGGTATTAATATTGGTAAGTAAGCCACCGAGTATTTGTGACTGTATCGCCTGGGTAAAGTTATCCAGCGCTGTTGGGGTTTCAATCCCGTAGTCGCCGGCACTCGGATCTTTATACGAGTTTTGCGCCTGGGCGCTGTTCAGTAAAAAAGAGCCGTTATTTGGGTTACCACCAAAGTTAGGATTGCGGAACTGGAACGTCATATTTCCGGCCCAACTTAATGGTGAAATCAGCATGAGCAAAACCACTGCATGTTTGACACGCATGAAAGCCTCCGGACAAAATCATGTTTTAGAATTCATCGCGCGCTAAATCGCTCGTGCTTAATAGTGTTTGATCTATTTGCCGACGATTTAATGCTTCCTCTGTTTCTGCCAATGCAAAGACCACAATTTTGTCGAAGTCTCTTTTCGTCGGGAATAAAAAAGTCTGGAAGATAACGTCCTGATTGACCGTTATGGTGATCCAACTTCCCCAACGTGCACTGGGTCTTTCATTAATGGTTAAGTTTCCTGTGTACTTACTTTCCCACTTGTCACTAAAGGCCCGGTAAAAATCATGGCCAATGGAAGAGACAGTGTGGTCGGTTAACAGTCCGGGAACCTCCACCTCTACAGCCGCGTGTAGATTCCCGGCAGCAAGGAACAAATTTGCTGCCACAATCCAGGTCAAATAGCGTTTCATGGCTTTATCGCCTGAGGTTATCATTGGCCCACGAGACCGCCTGCGTACGATTTTTGACAGCTATCTTTTTGAAAAGATTATAAAGATGTGTTTTCACCGTATTTTCACTAATAAATAGTGAACGCGCGATTTCAATATTTGAGGCGCCGATACGCAGTTTATTAAGGATCTCTTTTTCACGGTGCGTAAGTAATGCCGACTCCGTGCTGTTATAGCGGTAGTTCCCGGAATGCGTGATCAGGTAGCTGGCAAGCTTTTGCGAAAAGTAGCATTCGCCCCGCAACACACCCTGCAAACCGCTGACTACACGCTGCTCATCTTCAGTTGCGTAAAATACGCCATTGATATGCGGCCAGTTTTCAATATCCCGGTAAGGATAATCATCTGGAGTATTCAACAATAAAGTTTTTATATTGTTGTTTTTTCTGCTCAAATTATCTTGCCAGTAATGGATCAGTTTTTTATCTGCCTCCATCATATCCAGTAAAACAATGCAGCTGGAGGATATATCATCCAGAGAACGTTGAATATTATGTAGTTTTCCGGTTAACGCCAGCGATTGCTTTAAATGCTGTAATAACGCAGTTGCCTGCAGGGATGGTTTAGTGATCAACAATAATGTATGACCATGAATACTATGGACTTCATTAAACATGATGAAACTCCACTTTTTTAGTCGCACACCTGACAGTTGCCTCTACTAAAATAGAGGCACCAGAAGTACTGACAGATGTTGCACTGCTGTGTAGAAATAAAACTTCGACCCAACGGGGTGAAAATATTAAAACAAATGGACTTCAACTGATTTCAATCTAGCTATTACAAATCTTAAAGCAAGTGTTAAACATGTTACATAATGTAAATTTATATATTAAAATGTGATTTTTGCGTTTTTGTGGAGTTTAGATTTGATAGTAAAGTTGTACATTTTAGCGTTACTGCATAGATTTAAAAAATCATACAAATTATAATATCTTATTGAATTTTAAGAGATAAAATTATAATTAGATGGTTTTAGATTTCTAATGAATTTTGATTTTATGGTCTCACTTTAAGTTGAACAATTTTAGATAGAAAAAAATGACACTTGTCACGACTTGTACCGAGGACAATCCCACTACCGTCTGCAAGGCCCAGAAAACGCGGGAAACGCGTTTTTTTGTTACTGCATAGAAATTCACTCATCGGGTTACAAAAGAAATAAAATCCAGAGCTATAACGGTGTTAATTGCTGTTAATTAGTACTTTGGGGTGAATCTGGATATAAAAATACAACTGGTGGGTGAGTTATTTAAAATGTTTCAACGGACATACTCTTCATCGTAACGTGGCGTTAACAAATGTAAGTCACGTTAACAATAATTTGAGTGGTAAATAATTTAACCTTATGTACGACCAGGTCCAGGGTGACAACATGAAAAACAAGTTGTTATTTATGATGTTTACAATGCTGGGTGTGCCTGGGATTGCATCCGCTACAAGTTATGATTTAGCTAACTCAGAATATAACTTTGCGGTAAATGAATTAAGTAAGTCTTCATTTAATCAGGCAGCCATTATTGGTCAGGTTGGCACTGCGAACAGTGCAAATACTCGACAGGGGGGCTCGAAGTTATTGTCGGTTATTTCGCAAGAAGGTTCTGGTAACCGAGCGAAAACAGACCAGACGGGATCATATAACTTTGCATATATTGATCAAACGGGTAGTTCCAATGACGCGAGTATTAAACAAGGTTCATACGGTAATACGGCGGTAATTATCCAGAAAGGTTCTGGTAATAAAGCCAATATTACTCAGTACGGTACACAAAAAACAGCAGTTGTGGTGCAGAGACAGTCGCAAATGGCAATTCGCGTTACTCAACGCTAATCCATTAACGACGATTAAATCAATCCGATGGGGGTTTACCATGAAACTTTTAAAAGTGGCAGCATTCGCAGCAATCGTAGTTTCTGGCAGTGCTCTGGCTGGTGTTGTTCCGCAATGGGGCGGCAATCATCATGGTGGCGGTAGTAATTATGGCCCAGACTCTTCACTGAGTATCTACCAATATGGGTCAAACAACGCTGCGAATGCTCTGCAAAGTGATGCGCGTAAATCAGATGTCACCATCACACAACAGGGGCGTGGTAACGGGGCTGTAGTTGGTCAGGGCGCTGATGACAGTACCATTAGCCTGAAACAGACTGGCTTCCAGAACAATGCCACTATCGATCAGTGGAATGCTAAAAATGCTGATATTAGTGTAACCCAGTTCGGTGGCCGTAACGGTGCGTTGGTTAATCAGACCGCTTCTGACTCCAATGTGCTGATTCAGCAAGTTGGCTTTGGCAACAACGCTACAGCTAACCAACACTAATTCAGTTTTCTGACTGATAATAAACAGGGCGTGAGCCCTGTTTTTTTTTCGGGAGAATATGATGCATACGCTATTACTCATTGCCGCGCTGGCAAATCAAATAACATTCAATACAACTCAGCAAGGTGATATGTACACCATTATTCCTCAGGTGACGTTAACCCAACCGTGTGTATGTGAGGTACAAGTCCTTGCCATACGTAAAGGGCAGGGGGGACAAAGCCAGTCGCAGCAGAAAATAAGCCTTTCGGTCCCTGCTAATCGACCGATTGAATTAACCAAACTGAGCTTTAATATTTCATCTGAGGACTCGGTCAAAATTATCGTTACCGTTTCAGATGGGCAGTCTCTGCATCTGTCGCAACAATGGCCTGACTCAAACAGTCACCCATAATTTTTTGCTGTATTTGCATTAAGGGTGTGGCTGGGAATGCGCTGCTGTTCTATGAATATAGAAGCGTGTGAGCGTTTGTATTTGATCGTTAATCGTAGCGGTGAAGGATCATTTCGATCCCTCAAAGATGGCTAATCATTGAGGAACCCTTATGTGTACATTATTAAAGCGTATTTTAAGTACCAGTTTATGTGCTTTTTCTCTTTTAACCCTCCCTGCAATTGCGCAGCAAATCACAACCGGCGGGGTTATTCATTTTCGCGGAGCGATAGTTGAATCACCTTGCGACGTTAACAGACAGCAGCAGCAAATTGAATTGTCATGTATCCGCAACGGCACCAACCAGAATAGTCTTTACAACCCGCAACAGCTCGCGACAGCCCCTCAGAATGTGCAGGAAATTGCCACAGTCAAAATGCACTACCTCAATGAACAGAAAAACATGGCGATTCTTAATATTGAATATAAATGACTCGCTGTGGCGTAGATATGCACACTTACGGTTAAAAAGAGAGATTTAAGGGAAAACCCTGCTGTACACTTAACGAATGGTGTTTTGTCAGGGGGAACTTATGCAATCACGTGTTCATGTGTTACATGGCGATATTACGACTGTCGCTGTTGATGTGATTGTCAATGCGGCGAATTCATCGCTACTGGGAGGCGGTGGCGTCGATGGCGCAATCCATCGCGCTGCCGGACCAGCATTGCTGGAGGCCTGCAAACAGGTTATCCAGCAACAAGGAGAATGCCCGACAGGGCATGCGGTGATCACTCTGGCGGGGGCGCTTGCGGCAAAAGCGGTCATTCATACCGTAGGACCGGTCTGGCAAGGGGGAGGTCATCATGAGGCCGAACGCCTCGAAGAAGCTTACTTAAACACCCTGCAACTGGCCCTGGCCAATGGTTATCACTCCATTGCTTTTCCGGCGATTAGCACTGGGGCTTATGGCTACCCACGCGCCCCAGCGGCAGAAATAGCGGTGAAAACGGTGCTGAAATTTATTACCCGCCGCGCACTTCCTGATCAGATATACTTCGTGTGCTTTGATGACGAAAACGCTCAACTTTATAAGAGATTGCTAACACAACAAGGTGATGATCACACGGACTGATATGACGCGACTTGAGCGTGCCATCACGCCCCTTTGCCAAGACCACCCGGGAGAATGCGGCATTCTTGCGTTGGATGACAGCCTGGATGCGTTTGCTGCTCGCTATCGGTTAACGGAAATGGCGGAACGTACCCTGGATGTGCAGTATTACATCTGGGAAAACGACATGTCCGGGCTATTGTTATTTTCCGTTCTGCTGGCCGCAGCGAAGCGAGGCGTACGGGTGCGTTTACTGCTGGATGATAACAACACGCCGGGTCTGGACGACACGCTGCGTCTGCTGGATAAGCACCCCAATATAGAAGTTCGCCTCTTCAATCCGTTTTCCTTTCGCATCCTGCGAGCGCTGGGCTATTTAACCGATTTTGCCCGGCTTAATCGGCGCATGCACAATAAAAGTTATACCGCTGACGGAGTGGTGACTCTCGTTGGTGGACGTAATATTGGCGATGCCTATTTTGGCGCGGGTGAGCAACCGCTTTTTTCCGACCTGGACGTCATGGCTATCGGGCCGGTTGTCAAAGATGTGGCAGATGATTTTGAGCGTTACTGGCACTGCCGCTCGGTTTCAACGTTACAAAATGTGCTTGAGATGTCCGAGCCAGATTCTGTGCAGCGTATTGAGCTACCCGAATCCTGGTATAACGATGATATTACCCGCCGCTATCTGCATAAGCTGGAAACCAGCCAGTTTATGTCCAGTCTCGATCAAAGATCGCTGCCGCTGATTTGGGCTAAAACGCGTTTGCTGAGCGATGATCCTGCAAAAGGAGAAGGGAAAGCGCCGCGCCACTCGCTATTACCGCAGCGTTTGTTTGACGTAATGGGCTCGCCGACCGAACGTATTGATATTATTTCTGCCTACTTTGTGCCGACGCGTGCCGGTGTGGCGCAGCTCCTGAGACTGGTAAGAAAAGGCGTCAAGATTGCCATTTTAACCAATTCACTGGCGGCGAATGATGTGGCGATCGTCCATGCGGGCTATGCGCGCTGGCGAAAAAAACTGCTGCGCTACGGTGTAGAATTATACGAACTTAAACCGACCCGCGATCGCGTCTCGGTCGTTCACGATCGTGGATTAACCGGGAATTCAGGGTCCAGCCTGCATGCGAAAACGTTCAGTATTGATGATCGCAAAGTGTTTATCGGCTCGCTTAATTTTGATCCTCGTTCGACGCTGCTCAATACGGAAATGGGATTTGTGATTGAGAGTGAAGTGCTGGCCGAATTGATTCATAAACGGTTTATGCAAAGCCAGCGTGATATGGCCTGGCAGCTACGCCTTGACCGTTGGGGGAGAATTAATTGGGTCGACCGACTGTCTGGCAGTGAACAGGTCCTGAAAAAAGAACCCGCCACAGGATTCTGGAAGCGGGTTCTGGTAAAGCTGGCGTCCGTGTTACCCATTGAATGGCTGCTTTGAACCACACAATGATTGAGGGAAAAACTAGCCGGCTACGGCCTTGTTTTTATCCTGCTTAACGGGCAGTTTACCCGAAAAGAGAAACTTCAGCACCGGTATGCGTAAATGGATTTCGTACAGTATTACCGCAATCCCAACCACAAACAGCAGACCGCAGAGAAAACCCAGCAGATTCGACGTGATATGCGGTGTGATGTAAGCGCCAAAAAACAGCGTTAACGGGTGGTGCACCAGATAGATAAACAGCGACGCGTTGACAAAATAGGTCACGCGGGCAGACTGGAAATTAAGCAAACGGTGACCCAACGAAAAGACGACGTTCACCATCCACAGTCCCATGACCATGGTAATGACATATTCGGTTTCATACATCCAGGCATCGCCGTTGCCATAACGCTGATTGAGCAGGTATGCCACAAATGCGAATGCAGCACCGAGTGTGCAACCGCGTGACGGTGTGGTAAACAGCGCTTTCAGATTCGGGTTGATAAACGCCAGTGCGCCGAGGATAAAGAACGGCGCATAGAACAGCGTTTGCATAACGATAAAATTGAACATGCCATCGCTGAGAATCGAAGGGTAGAGGATGAAAATTGTCCTTCTGACGGCAGCGTAACCGACACCTAACAAGATGAAGATCAGCGATAATTTAGTCATCGACACCGCCGGGGCGCTGGCGGCGTCACTACGCGTCAGTCTGTTTTTCATCTGGGTGAACACCCACATGCTCACGGTCGTTAATACGACCAGAACCAGTAAAAACCACAGATGGGAAATTAGCTCCCAGGCCAGCGCATTGTATTTATCGTAGCCGCTGAGAGTATGCCAACTGTCTGCTTTTCCCTTTACGTATTGCAGCATGATAAATTGCGGCAGCGTAAGTAATGGAATCGCGGTCAGCATCGGGATCCCCACGCGTTCTACACGCACCTTCCACCAGCGCTTTAGCGGATAGCGCAAAAATAGCATGTAGGAAAAATAACCCGAAATGACAAAGAAGACTTGCATGCGAAAAGCATGGATAAAGTCGTTAAACAGGGTCAACCACCACGACGGTTCCGCGCTGTTCACGTGCCAGGTGTGGGTCGAGTAAATCAATGAAATATGGAATGGGATCCCTAACAACATTAGCCAGGCACGGATGGAGTCAAGAAAATATTCGCGTGGTGGTGATACAGAGCTCATAGACAGTTATGTATTCTCAGACTTTTCGTCTTATCCCTAAGACGAATAATGGTTACATTCGAGGGCAACCCTACACGAAGTCCAACAACCTGTCTCCAGGATAAGCACGCAAAGTGAAAACAGGTAGTTGAACCTGATTAAACCATGAGCCAGCGCGCGAACAATACAGGGATTCAGTTGTCGGAATACCCGATTATCCATTAAAATGGATCGGATCAATATAAGCACACAAAGGGGGAAGTGCTTACTAATTATGAAACATAAACTACAAATGATGAAAATGCGTTGGTTGGGTGCAGCAGTTATGTTAACGCTGTACACATCATCGAGCTGGGCGTTCAGCATCGATGATGTTGCAAAACAAGCTCAATCTTTAGCCGGTAAAGGCTATGAGGCGCCAAAAAGTAACTTGCCCTCCGTTTTCCGCGACATGAAATATGCGGATTATCAGCAGATCCAGTTTAACCGCGATAAAGCCTACTGGAGTAATCTCAAGACCCCATTTAAGCTCGAGTTCTACCACCAGGGTATGTACTTCGACACGCCGGTCAAAATCAACGAAGTTACCGCTACAGCGGTGAAAAGAATCAAATACAGCCCGGATTATTTTAATTTTGGCGATGTTCAGCATGATAAAGACACGGTAAAAGATCTCGGTTTCGCCGGGTTCAAAGTGCTGTATCCGATCAACAGCAAAGATAAAAACGACGAAATCGTCAGCATGCTCGGTGCCAGCTATTTCCGTGTTCTGGGGGCAGGGCAGGTCTACGGTCTGTCTGCGCGCGGTCTCGCGATTGATACCGCTCTGCCTTCTGGCGAAGAATTTCCCCGCTTCCGTGAGTTTTGGATCGAGCGTCCGAAACCGACTGACAAACGTTTGACCATTTATGCCTTGCTGGATTCTCCGCGCGCAACCGGAGCGTATCGCTTTGTCATCATTCCGGGTCGTGACACGGTAGTCGATGTTCAGTCCAAAGTTTATCTGCGCGACAAAGTGGGCAAGCTGGGCGTGGCACCGTTAACCAGTATGTTCCTGTACGGACCAAACCAGCCTTCTCCGGCGACCAACTATCGTCCGGAACTGCATGACTCTAACGGTTTGTCGATCCACGCTGGCAACGGCGAGTGGATTTGGCGTCCGCTGAATAACCCGAAACATCTGGCGGTGAGCAGTTTTGCGATGGAAAACCCGCAAGGTTTCGGCTTGCTGCAGCGTGGCCGTCAGTTCTCGCGTTTTGAAGATATCGACGATCGTTACGATCTGCGCCCAAGCGCCTGGATCACGCCAAAAGGTGATTGGGGTAAAGGTAAGATTGAGTTAGTTGAAATCCCAACTAACGATGAAACGAACGATAACATCGTTGCGTACTGGACGCCGGATCAACTGCCTGAAGCCGGCAAAGAGATGAACTTCAAGTACACCCTGACGTTCACGCGTGACGAAGACAAGCTTCATGCCCCTGATAGCGCCTGGGTCCAGCAGACTCGTCGTTCTACCGGTGATGTAAAACAGTCTAACCTCATTCGTCAGCCTGATGGCACCATCGCGTTTGTGGTGGACTTTACCGGCACGGATATGAAAAAGCTGCCGCAGGATACCCCGGTTACCGCACAAACCAGTATTGGCGACAACGGCGAGATCGTTGAAAGTACTGTGCGCTACAACCCGGTAACTAAAGGTTGGCGTTTGGTATTGCGCGTGAAAGTGAAAGACGTGAAGAAAACCACTGAAATGCGTGCTGCCTTGGTCAATGCCGATCAGACGCTGAGTGAAACCTGGAGCTACCAGTTACCTGCCAATGAATAAGACAACTGAGTATATTGACGCAATGCCGCTTTCGGATATCGAAAAAGCGGCACTGCCGAAAACTGACATCCGCGCCGTTCATCAGGCGCTGGATGCCGAGCATCGTACGTACTCGCGCGAAGATGATTCACCGCAGGGTTCGGTGAAAGCTCGCCTGGAGCAGGCGTGGCCTGATTCTCTGGCCAAAGAGCAGTTGGTTAAGGACGATGAGGGGCGCGATCAGCTGCAGGCGATGCCAAAAGCAACGCGTACCTCTATGTTCCCCGATCCCTGGCGTACCAACCCGGTTGGCCGCTTTTGGGATCGCCTGCGCGGGCGCGATGTGACTCCGCGTTATCTTTCGCGTTTGACGAAAGAAGAACAGGAGAGCGAGCAAAAATGGCGTACGGTTGGCACCATCCGCCGCTATACGTTGTTGATCTTAACGCTGGCGCAAACGGTCGTCGCAACCTGGTATATGAAGACGATCCTTCCGTATCAGGGTTGGGCATTCATTAATCCTGTTGACATGATGGGGCAGGATTTATGGGTCTCCTTTATGCAACTGCTGCCCTACATGCTCCAGACCGGCATTCTCATTTTGTTTGCCGTGCTTTTCTGTTGGGTTTCAGCAGGATTCTGGACCGCGCTGATGGGCTTCCTGCAACTGTTGATTGGGCGAGATAAGTACAGTATCTCCGCCTCAACGGTTGGGGACGAACCGTTAAATCCCGAGCACCGGACCGCGTTGATTATGCCGATCTGTAACGAGGACGTTGACCGCGTATTCGCGGGACTTCGCGCCACGTGGGAGTCGGTCAAAGCGACGGGCAACGCCGAGCATTTTGATGTTTACATCCTGAGCGACAGCTACAACCCCGATATCTGCGTAGCAGAACAAAAAGCGTGGATGGAGCTGATTGCCGAAGTGCAAGGCGAAGGGCAGATTTTCTACCGTCGTCGTCGTCGTCGCGTGAAGCGTAAAAGCGGCAATATTGATGACTTCTGCCGTCGCTGGGGAAATCAGTACAGCTACATGGTGGTGCTGGACGCTGACTCCGTGATGAGCGGTGACTGTCTGAGCGGGCTGGTGCGCCTGATGGAAGCGAATCCAAATGCCGGGATTATCCAGTCTTCACCGAAGGCTTCCGGTATGGATACGCTGTATGCACGCTGTCAGCAGTTTGCGACCCGTGTTTATGGTCCGTTGTTTACCGCTGGACTTCACTTCTGGCAATTGGGGGAATCGCACTACTGGGGGCATAACGCGATTATTCGCGTGAAGCCGTTTATCGAACACTGTGCGCTTGCGCCGTTACCGGGCGAAGGCTCGTTTGCGGGTTCGATTCTCTCCCATGACTTCGTCGAAGCGGCGTTGATGCGTCGTGCCGGCTGGGGCGTGTGGATTGCTTACGATCTGCCGGGCTCTTATGAAGAGCTACCGCCGAACCTGCTGGATGAACTCAAGCGTGACCGTCGCTGGTGTCATGGCAACCTGATGAACTTCCGTCTGTTCCTGGTGAAGGGGATGCACCCGGTTCACCGTGCGGTGTTCCTGACCGGCGTTATGTCCTATCTTTCCGCGCCGCTGTGGTTTATGTTCCTCGCGTTATCGACCGCATTGCAGGTGGTGCATGCGTTGACGGAACCACAGTACTTCCTGCAACCGCGCCAGCTGTTTCCGGTATGGCCGCAGTGGCGTCCTGAACTGGCGATCGCGCTGTTTGCTTCTACGATGGTGCTGCTGTTCCTGCCGAAGCTGCTGAGTATTTTGCTCATCTGGTGTAAAGGGACGAAAGAGTACGGCGGGTTTATCCGCGTCACGCTGTCGCTGCTGCTGGAGGTTCTGTTCTCCGTGCTGCTGGCGCCGGTACGTATGCTGTTCCATACCGTCTTCGTCGTGAGCGCCTTCCTCGGTTGGGAAGTGGTGTGGAATTCACCGCAGCGTGATGACGATTCCACCCCGTGGGGTGAAGCATTTATGCGTCACGGTTCTCAGTTACTGCTGGGGCTGGTGTGGGCGGTAGGTATGGCCTGGCTGGATCTGCGTTTCCTGTTCTGGCTGGCGCCGATTGTCTTCTCGCTGATCCTGTCGCCGTTTGTTTCCGTGATTTCCAGCCGTTCCACGGTTGGGTTACGTACCAAGCGCTGGAAGCTGTTCCTGATCCCGGAAGAGTATTCTCCGCCGCAGGTGCTGGTTGATACGGATACCTATCTGGTGATGAACCGCAATCGTACGCTGGACGACGGCTTTATGCATGCGGTGTTTAACCCGTCATTTAACGCACTGGCAACGGCAATGGCGACTGCACGTCACCGCGCGAGTAACGTGCTTGAGATTGCCCGTGACCGCCATGTGGAGCAGGCGCTGAACGAAACGCCGGAGAAACTAAACCGTGACCGCCGTCTGGTGCTGTTGAGCGATCCGGTGACGATGGCGCGTTTGCACTATCGCGTCTGGAATTCACCTGATAAGTATTCTTCGTGGGTGAATTACTACCAGGGACTGACCCTGAATCCGCTGGCGCTCAGGAAAAAGTAAGCGTTATGTAACGTGAAAATACCGGCCTGGTGCCGGTATTTTTTTATACTAAATAAAAGAGCTGTGAGGTATCAGGTGCGAATATTGGCAGTGGCAATCATGGTGTGCTTGCTGAGCGGATGCGGCAGTATTATTAGCCGAACTATCCCAGGGCAAGGGCACGGAAACCAATACTATCCTGGCGTGCAATGGGATGTCCGGGACTCCGCGTGGCGCTACGTCACCATCCTCGACCTGCCATTTTCGCTGGTGTTTGATACTTTGCTGCTCCCGCTCGACATTCACCACGGACCTTACGAGTAAGCTATCGCTCATCCCATTCATCGGCCGCGGTCTGACCCTCTTCGGTATCCAGGGGAGGTTCCAGCTGGAATTCACCTTCATCCCATTCGTGAAGCGTGTTTTCTTCCTGCCACTCCTGACGGATTTCAATTTCATCATAGTCGCCATCAAAAACGCTTTGGGCCGCTTCACCACTCAGCATTGGCAGGCATTCACCCTCGCCCTCATCCTCATCAGCAAAGAATTCCGCCTGCCACATAATGTCACCATCCTGTAGCACGTATTTTTGTACGCTTAGCTGTTGAACGCTGGCTTCGTCGGGCTCAAGGTCAGGGTTATCAGCCAGAAATTCTTCACGAGCGGCATCAATGGCTTCTTCCAGCGTGGCATACATGGTCATCAGAGTCTCCCTTTGATTTAATGAAGTATTCAGGGAAATAATAGTTGATTCTCCGATATTGCAAGTATGAATGCACAAAAATCATCCCGTAGCCTCAGTGCTCCGGCGACGGCGCAGACTATTCCACGAGTAGAAAGCGTTAAACAGTACGACGCCCGCGGTCACGCAGAAGACGGCGCGAAAACCGTAGTTGGCGGAAATTGCCGCCCCCATTAACGGCCCCGTTACGTTACCGATATCGCGAAATGACTGGTTATAACTGAAAATACGCCCGGCTATCTGATTGGTTGAGTTATAGACCAGCAGCGTTTGTACAGCCGGGAGCAGAGCCCCATCAGCGGCCCCCAATAAAAAGCGTAGAACGGCAAGTTGCCAGGGCGATTGTACAAACGACATTGGAATAAGCAGTAGCACGGAGATGACCAGAGCAACAATCAGGATCTTCTCCGGGCCAATTCGATCACCTAATTTGCCAAGTCGCGGGGCGCTGATTAACGCAGCCACGCCTGGTACGGAAGCAATCATCCCGCTGATAAAGGCGATGTTACTGACGTTGCCAGCCAGCTCTCGAACGTAGAGCGTCAGAATTGGCGCGATGGACCCGGTTGCCACCTGGATTATCAGCGTTGTGACAAACAGGCTCAGCACCAGTTTGGGATTTTTTAACGAGGCCACGACTTCGCGAATGTGCAGCATCTCTTTCTTGCTCACCGGTTGGAAACGTTCGCGAATAAAAAATAGCGTCAGGATAAAACAGACCAGCAGTACGCTGGCGGTGATGAAAAATACCGGGCGTAGTCCGTACTGATCAGCGAGCAGCCCGCCAGCCAACGGTCCAAGCAGTGCGCCGCTGACGCCGCCGGTGGAAAGCGTTCCCAGCGCCCAGCCGCTTTTATTGCGCGGAACCTGGGTGGCGATCAGCGCATTGGCGTTGGGAATGAAACCGCCGAGCAGACCCAACAGAGCGCGCAGGACCAGGAACTGCCAGATATTTTGCGCCAGCCCCATCAGCAGCATCACAATAGCCATACCCAATGCGGAACGCAGCAGCATGATTTTTCGCCCTTTGCGATCGGCAAGGCCACCCCAGAAAGGAGAGGCGATGGCGGAAAAGAGAAAAGTGATGCTGAAGACCAGACCTGACCACATATTCAGGGCGCTATGACCCGTGACGCCGAGACTCTCGACATAGAGGGGCAAAAAGGGCATAACCAGGCTAAATGCTGCACCGGTTAAAAAACAACCCAACCAGGCAACGGTGAGGTTACGTTTCCAGTTTATGGGAGCATCTGAGGGTGACATAGCGTTCCGCAGTGTGGCGCGCTGTTTGCGCTATCGATTGAATATAAGGAAGCAGGCTAATTATGCGCCTGGTTGATAGTTGCTGCAATGCGGATAGCAGTTAAACCTAAAGCGGGCAGGGAAGGTGTTGCAGTCCACAGGACTGCAACCGTGCTTTAGTACAGGGAAGGTGAACCTTCAGGACGCGTCTTGAAACGACGGTGTAGCCACATGTACTGCTCTGGGGCCATCATGATGCATTGCTCAACAACCTTATTCATCCACGCTGCCGTAGTCTCCGCGTTGTCTAACGGCGGTGAACACTCCGGAGACAGCATAATCAATTGATAACCTTTACCGTCAGGTTTGCGGCGGGGAACAAACGGTACCAGGCAGGCATTCGACATGCGTGAAAGCATCCAGGTCCCGGAGGTTGTTGCGGCCTGTTCAACAGCAAAAAGCGGGACAAATACGCTGGCGCGGGGACCGTAGTCATGATCCGGCGCGTACCAGACCACTTCGCCTTTTTTCAACGCTTTAATCATTCCTTTCAGGTCTTTACGATCGAGCATGGATTTATTAGAGCGCATACGGCCCCAGGTTTGTAGCCAGTCGAGCAGTGGGTTGTCGTTAGGGCGATATACGCCTATCCCCGGCTCCTGCAAACCAAACTGACGCGCACCCAGTTCAAGGGTCAGAAAGTGCAGACCCACTAACAAAATTCCCCGCTTTTGCGCCTGAACGTCGCGGATATGTTCCATCCCGATAACTTCCGTCCAGCGTGAAATGCGCTTGTCAGACCAAAACCAGGCCATTCCGGTTTCCATCACGCCCATGCCCACGGACTCGAAGTTCTTGATGATCATCTGCTGGCGTTCCTGCTCGCTCATTTGCGGGAAGCACAGTTCCAGATTACGGGAAACAATTTTTGCCCGACGTTTCATCAAACGTAATGCCAGACGACCTAATGCGCAGCCCAACTTGTAAAGAACCGGGTAGGGTAACTGCACGATTAACCAAAGGATGCCAATGCCCAGCCAGGTTAACCAATAACGTGGATGCAGTAACGCAGCCGAAAACTTGGGTAAATTCGTCATGTCTATCCTGTCTTCAAACGACCAATTGCCTGTATTGTCGCATTTTTTCGCGCATATCAAAAATTTGTGACGGGAGAACGGTGATTAAACCAGCAATTGTTGTTGCACTTTTATATTGGAGTAAGAAATGTAGCGTAAAATGTGTGGATGTAAATTGGCGGTGTTTGCTTTATTATGCCGCCGATTTTCATTTTCTCCCTATTTGCAGGATACGTACACCATGCCAGTGTTACACAACCGCATTTCGAACGATGCGCTCAAAGCCAAAATGTTGGCTGAGACCGAGCCGCGCACGACGATCTCATTCTATAAATATTTCACCATCGCCAATCCTCAGCACACGCGTGATGCGCTGTACCAGATGTTCACTGCATTGAGCGTCTTCGGGCGCGTTTATCTTGCCCATGAAGGAATCAATGCGCAAATCAGCGTACCGCAAAGCAACGTCGAGGCATTCCGCCAGCAGCTTTATGCGTTTGATCCCGCATTCGCCGGGTTACGTCTGAATATCGCGCTGGATGATGATGGTAAATCGTTCTGGGTGCTGCGCATGAAAGTGCGTGAACGCATCGTGGCGGATGGTATTGACGATCCGCAATTTGACGCCAGCAACGTAGGTGATTACCTGAAGGCGGCGGAAGTAAACGCCATGCTGGACGATCCTGACGCGGTATTCATTGATATGCGCAACCACTATGAATACGAAGTGGGCCATTTCGAGAATGCGCTAGAAATCCCGGCAGACACGTTCCGCGACCAGTTACCGAAAGCCGTTGAAATGATGCAGGCGCATAAAGATAAAAAAATCGTTATGTATTGCACGGGCGGGATCCGTTGTGAGAAAGCCAGCGCCTGGATGAAACACAACGGATTTAGCAAAGTCTGGCACATTGAGGGCGGTATTATTGAATATGCCCGCAAGGCGCGTGAACAGGGGCTTCCTGTGCGTTTTGTCGGTAAAAACTTCGTTTTTGATGAGCGTATGGGCGAAAGGATTTCTGAAGATGTTATTGCGCATTGTCATCAGTGCGGAACGGCGTGCGACAGCCATACTAATTGCAAAAATGATGGCTGCCATCTGTTGTTTATCCAGTGTCCGGCCTGCGCGCAGAAGTATAACGGCTGCTGTAGCGAGTTGTGTAGCGAAGAGAGTAAGTTGCCGGAAGAAGAGCAACGTCGTCTGCGCGCCGGACGTGAAAATGGCAACAAAATATTTAATAAGTCACGCGGTCGCCTGAATACCAAACTGGGTATTCCGGACCCTGCGCAATAGTCATCATGCCGGATGGCGGCTTTAGCCCCATCCGGCAACTCATACGTTACTTCTGTTGGACACCTTCCACTGAGATGATCAGATCGACTTCCTGAGACGCCGGGCCGAGATCGGTGGTGATGTTGAAGTCCTTCAGCTTAATTTTACCTTGTGCTTCAAAACCCGCACGCGTGCCACCCCACGGATCGCCGCCCTGACCGATCAGCTTCGCATCCAGCGTAACCGGTTTGGTGACGCCGTTCAGGGTCAGATTACCGGTGATATCCAGGTCGTTCCCCTCTTTCTTCACGCTGGTAGAGCTAAAGGTCGCCTGCGGGAATTTGGCCACGTTAAGGAAATCTGCGCTGCGCAGGTGCTTGTCGCGTTCGGCGTGATTGGTGTCAACGCTGTTGGTTTTGATGGTGACGTTAACCTTATCGGCTGCGGGATTTTTCTCATCAAAGGTAAAAGTCCCGTCGAAATCTTTAAATGTGCCGTACAGCCAGCTGTAACCCAGGTGCTGAATACGGAAATTAACAAAGGCATGCTGTCCTTCTTTGTCAATTTTGTAATCTGCCGCCACGGCTGACCCGGTGGTGAATAACAGAGAGGCGAGTGTAAGTCCCAGCAGGTTTTTTTTCATTTTAAGCTCCATAGTCAGATGACGATTTTCCCAACATGCGATTCAGGGTATCGTCGTTATCGATAAAGTGATGTTTCAGGGCCATCAGTCCGTGCAGAAGCGATAAAACCACCACGGTCCACGCAAGCCACAGGTGCAGACTACCGGCGAGGTCGGCCTGAGCGCCCGCATTGGCAAGGGTGGCAGGAATGTCGAACCAACCAAATACGCTTATCGCTTTGCCATCAGCGGTGGAAATCAAATACCCGCTGATGACAATTGAAAAGAGCAATGTGTATAGCGCGAGGTGACCCAGTGCCGCCGCGATGCGGGTGAAACGGGAATAACTTGCCAGCGCAGGAGGAGGAGGGGAGATCAACCGCCAGACGATGCGAATAACCAGCCCCATCATGAGCACAACGCCGATGCTTTTATGCAGTTCAGGGGCCTGGTGATACCAGCCGTCGTAATAGCTAAGCGTGACCATCCACAATCCCAGCGCAAACATGCCATATACAGCAATCGCAATCAGCCAGTGTAAAGCGGCAGACACCACGCCATAGCGTTGTGGAGTATTATTGAATTGCATAAGTGCACCGTTAGATATTTCAGAAGTGAATGAAAATGGCGCGTAAAAGACATTAATGCAACTAATAAATAACAATAATGGTGATATTTGTTTTTGATTCAATAAAATTGATTGAATTATGAAGTAATCATCAAGGAATTAGTGGGTGTGGATGACATGAAGCCTTGGTTTCTGGGTGTTTGAGGTATTTTTCTTGTTCAGTTAATTGCAATGAAAATTAAGATAATATCAGTTTATGTCAATTAGTGTCAGCGTTGCGGGTTCAGAAAAACATAATATATATCACATCCATAATTGCCAGCAGCGACCATAAAATAATGTAGAGCATAAGATGCTCGCGAATATTATTAACCAGATAGTGAAAGATGCGGCGCATCAACGTTATTCCTGTCATTAAAAATGGCCTCACCAACGAGGCCATTCATTTATTATCGCTTAAAACGACTTAGCCTGAAGGGCGTCAGGTCAAAGTCAGACGGTTTGTCCTGGGCGAAGTCAGCCGCAATCTCTCCGAGGACGGAGGCAAACTTAAAGCCATGTCCGCTCAGCCCGGTGATGATCAGCGTGTTGTCATGCTCCGGTAGAGTATCAATAATAAAGTCTTCATCTGGTGAGTTATCATAGGTGCAGGACGCACCGTGCAGACAGCAACCCACGCCTGGCAGTATTGTGCGCAGGAATGGGAAGGCTTCAGAACCATCGCTGGCTACAGCGGCAAACGGCTTGCGCTCTTCTGCCGAATGAATTACCTGTCCGCCATTGTGCTTACCAATTTTTAGCTCGTCATTTTCTGCCGGGAAACCGTAGAATTGATCGCCATTTGGTAGCTCCCCGGTGAAGGCAGGGAAGTTATTCTTAACGCTGTAACGCCCATCGGCTTGATACCAGGCGAACACTTTGCGTACCGGTTGTATCGGTAGTTCTGGGACTAATGCCTGTACCCAGGTTCCGGCGCTGATCACCGCTTTTTGCGCGTGATAGTCACCATCGGCGGTTTCTACCGTGACGCCATCATCACTATGACGAATTGCGCTGACCGGGCATTTAAATAGCTGCGCACAGCCTGCTTCTTCCGCCAGACGGATCCAGGTTTTAATCGCTAACTCACTACGTAAAAAACCAGATTCCGCTTCAAACAGACCGATATAGTTTTCAGGTACGCGAATCTCTGGCCAGCGCGCCATAATGGCTGCTGCATCCAGTTGTTCAACATTGAGTTGCCACTGTTTTGCGCTTTGCGCCGCGGTCGCTAAGAAGGTTGAATCTGCCGGACCAAGGTTGATGACACCAGAGCGCACAAAAATCGGCTCTTCATTTTGGGTGGATAATTCATCCCATAATGTTTGCGCACGCAGCACCAGCGGAACATATTTTTCACCTTCGCCATAGGCATGACGAATTAATCGAGTGTCGCCGTGGTGGCTGCCCTGCTGATGCGGTGGCATATGCGCATCGATCATCAGAACCTTCAGACCGGTGCGAGTGGCATAGTATCCGGCTGCGGCGCCCACGGAACCGCTGCCAATTATGATTAAGTCGTATTTCATCCGCTTCTCTCTGCAATCGCGATAGTAGCAGGGTAAATAAGTGACCCGGAATATTCAACCTGGAAATAAGAAAGGCACCGGAAAGGTGCCTTTTGATGGTTGGATGTATCAGATTTAATGTCGCTGATACTCATTTACCTGGTAATCGCCGGATTCAATTTTAGCGATTCCTGCTTCTAATATCGAAATAAATTGCCTGGCAACATCAGTGGTTAACCAGAGCGTTTGACCAACTTCAGTCCCATCCGGGTCTGGACGATTCGGGGTCTGGTAGTGCAAACGCAGCATCAGCGCATCGTAGCTATCAACAGTGCTGATGTCCCATCCTACTAACGGATGAGTCTGAATGACTTCATTATTCTTTTCCATCATGCCCCCTAATTCGTGTTACTAGACAACGGTTTTCGAGGTTCAATGCGTTTTTTCTGAAGCAACTTCAGTATATCAATAAATAAGGGTATTCATTGAAAATTTAAAGAGGTAAGCACATAAAATTTTCGTTTTCAGCGTTATCTGACTAACAAACCGACATGTTATTCATTTTTTTTAAGCATGTTGCACAATTATTTTGGTGTTGTGGTTAAAAGATAGACAGGAATTTATTATTAAAATATCAGTTTGCCAGAAGGAATGAACTATTGATTAAAAGATGGTGTGTATAAAAAAGCCGGGGCGACCCGGCAAACAAACATCACTGCATATCATTATTTATTCATTGATGAACCAGTCATCCGCGCTTTCCCAGGTCTCCTGGAGGATCTCGCTGATGCGTTCTTTATCCTCTTTGGTGGCACCAATAACCGACAGATTGTTTGCGCCGGCATAACGGACGGTAACGTTACCTTCGTTATCCGGAAAATGGTGCTGAATACGGCGGGAGAGTTCACCTGCCAGCGCGTCAATTGCACCAGCAGGTAAAGGTGAAGTTTTGGCAATAGTGACTTCAATACGCATAGTAGCCCCCTGTGGAATATACTGTTTATTTATACAGTTATTCTCGCCAGTTGGCTACACTTTTTTTAGCTTTTCACGGACCAGTGTACCGTTTCGCCACCCAGGAAAGGCACCAGCGTATCATCTTGCAGCGCAATGCTCTCCGGGACCTGGTGCTCCACGCGTTCCAGCTCAATAAAGGTTTCATTCACCGGCAAACCGTAGAACTGTGGGCCATTGAGTGAGCAGAAGGCTTCAAAATGGTCCAGTGCATTCATCTCTTCAAACACGGTGGCATAACTGCCCAGTGCGGTCGGCGCATTAAAGCAGCCCGCACAGCCACAGCTTGACTCTTTACGATGACGCGCATGCGGCGCTGAGTCGGTACCGAGGAAGGCGCGGTTAAACCCGCTGGCGACCAGCTCACGCAGCGCCTGTTGATGGACGTTACGTTTGAGGATCGGCAGGCAGTACAGATGAGGGCGAATCCCGCCGACCAGCATGTGGTTGCGGTTAAACATCAGGTGCTGCGGCGTAATGGTCGCCGCCAGAAGGTCATTGCCGTCGCGCACGTATTCGGCAGCATCTTTAGTCGTGATATGTTCGAACACCACTTTCAGCGCAGTTAAACGCTGACGCAGTGGTTCCATTACCGTCTCAATAAAGCGCGCCTCGCGATCGAAAATATCGATATCCGCATGCGTCACTTCGCCGTGCACCAGCAGAGGCATACCCAATTTTTCCATCCGTTCCAGCACTGGCATGATGGCATCAATAGAGGTTACGCCATGCGTCGAGTTGGTGGTGGCATTGGCCGGATAGAGTTTTGCGGCGGTGAACACGCCTTCGTTGAATCCACGTTCCAGCTCATTGGGATCCAGCGTATCCGTTAAGTAGCAGGTCATTAATGGCGTGAAGTCGTGTCCGGCAGGAACCGCGTCAAGAATTCGCTGGCGGTAAGCGATAGCCGCGTCAACCGTGGTGACGGGCGGAGCCAGGTTCGGCATGACAATGGCGCGGCCATAAACTTCGCTGGTATAGGGCACGACAGTTTTTAACATGTCGCCATCGCGAAAGTGAAGATGCCAGTCGTCTGGGCGGCGGATCTTTAAAACCTGGGATGGTGCAGTCATCAATATGCTCCGGCTGAGGATAGTCTTTTTTGCCGGAAACAAAGGATAAGCGGAAACGTTTTCGTTTGCACGAAAAAAAAGGGCGCATCGGCGCCCTCTGTCATATTAGTCGGTGAACGGGATAATGATTTCTCCCGGTTTCACCTCAATGCCTTTCGCCAGTTTTTTCGCCAGCGCTTCCCCCTGGCTGCTGTCATCCCGTAGAATGTATGCCGGCTGCTGGTTGAAATAGTTGCGCAGCGACTGATTTAAATAAGGCATCAGCGTTTGCAGTACCGACTGCATTTTTTCCGGCGTGACGGTAGCGTCCACGACTTCCATTTCTTGCAGATAAATCGCGCCTTTTTCTTTATTGAAAACCGGTAAGGCTTTTAGCTTCAACTTCATGGTTGCTTTCTGACTGCCAAACAGGGAGTTCATGTCCAGGTTGGCGTCTCCGGTCAGCGTCACTTTATTGGGTTCTTCACGGCCTATCTGGCTGGCGAGATTGTTCAGTACGATATGTGCTTCAGCGACGCCAGGCAAACCGATATCTTTAGAAAAGTTATTATTCTTCGCCAGGGCCTGATTAATCTCTTGCTCGCTAACCGTGTATTGCGTGAGTTGATTACAACCAACCAACAGGCCGCTGACAATTAGTGCAGCGGCAAAAAAAAACTTTTTCATGGGGTTCCTCAACATGATGCTTGTGGTGTAATCGTGACACAAAGCATCATCGAGCACCAGCGCTGCGGGTAACAGCAGAAAAAACTGAAAAATGCGCGTACGCCAGATTGGCTATCAGGCGTCAGGCTCCAGCATACCACGCGTTGGGCGTTTGAGACTGAATTGCCAGCCCAGCGCCAGGAAAGTGATGAAGCCGATAATACCGAGCATCATCCAGGGCAGCTCAGGTTGTGCCAGGGTTTTACCCATGTCAAACAGCCAGCCGCCGCCGATATAACCAATGGCGCCGCCGATGGCGAGTCCCAGTCGACTGAAACCCATATAGCTTCCCCGGGCACGTGCATTTGCCAGCGAGGCGCTCAGGGTTTCACGCGCCGGTTCTGCGATGATTGAGCCAATATAGAACGTGCAAATCAGGGTGAACAGCTGCTGCAAATTCCCGACCAGGCCGATGGGCATCATGCTTACAGACATCACCAGCAGACCGGCCATCAGGCGATGCTCAAGGCGAAAGCGTTTTTCACTCCAGCGGGCAATCGGGTAGAGCAACGTTAAAGAGAGGCACGCCTCGATGGCATACATCCATTTCACTGCGGCCGGTGACCCAGCGATGTCGTTCACCATTATTGGCAGCATCAGCATCACTTGTACCGCCAGCATGTAATAGCCCGCCAGCGTCAGCACATAAGTGACAAAGCGCTTGTCATGCATCACATGGCTCATTCCTTCGCGCACAGGAATTTTCACCGTTGACAGCTTCCATGCCGGAAGTAGCCAGGCGTTAAACGCCGCGCACAGAACGAACAAAATTGCGCCGGTGGCACACACCAGACGGAAATCGTATTGCAATAACCAACTGCCGAGCAACGCGCCAACCACGGCCCCGGCGCTATCCTGCATCATCAGAATAGAGAAAAAACGCCCGCGCTTTTCCGGACGGATCAGTTTGACCACCAGCGCCGAGCGGGGAGGGTCGAACAACGTGCCGCCCAGCCCGGAAAGAAAGCAGGAAAACCACAGCAGCCACGGTTCATGGGCAATGCCCATGGTGGCGAATCCGGCAGCGCGCATCAGCATGCCGGTGACGATCATCGGTTTTGCCCCGAAACGGTCAGCAATAGCACCGCCGAAGATACCTAAACCTTGCTGGATAAATTGACGTAATCCAAGCGCGATACCGACCATCACGGCAGCCCAGCCCATTTGATCGACAAAACGAATTGAGATCAGCGGGAAAACGACGAAGAAACCCAGCACGACCAGCATGTTATCGATAAGAAGGAAGTATTTACCCAGGTTCCTTGCCTGCGAGACTTGCGACATTTCCCCTCCAGGGAAAAACTCGTCACTCTGGATAGAGTTTAAAAGATAAGCACCTCCTATTCTGCGGTGTCGTCATCGCTTTTCCCACCCTTCGCGGGACAATATTTTTTTATCAAAAGTCCGTCTTGATAGAGAGTTTTCATCAAAATGTGTGAATAATTCAAAAAATGGCATTTTGCTCTTTTCACAGGGCGTATTTGCGCAGGTATAGTAATGCGAATAGCGTATTGAAGACGTTACGGGAAGGAGTAGGTATAGAATGTTTGGCTATCGCAGTAACGTGCCAAAAGTGCGCTTAACCACGGACCGCCTGGTCGTGCGTTTAGTGCATGAGCGTGATGCCTGGCGTCTGGCAGATTATTACGCAGAAAATCGTCATTTCTTAAAACCCTGGGAGCCTATTCGCGATGAAAGCCACTGTTATCCGTCAGGCTGGCAGGCACGTCTGAGCATGATCTCTGAGTTTCATAAACAGGGCACCGCTTATTACTTTGCGCTGCTCGATCCGGAAGAAAAAGAGATTATTGGCGTCGCGAACTTCTCGAACGTCGTGCGGGGATCTTTCCACGCCTGTTATCTCGGTTACTCCATTGCGCAGAAGTGGCAGGGGCAGGGGCTGATGTATGAAGCCTTAACCTCGGCCATCCGCTATATGCAGCGCACGCAGCATATTCACCGCATTATGGCTAACTACATGCCACATAATAAACGCAGCGGTGACCTGCTGGCGCGACTGGGTTTTGAAAAAGAAGGGTATGCCAAAAACTACCTGCTGATTGACGGGCAGTGGCGCGATCACGTGCTGACGGCGTTGACCACATCAGAATGGACCCCCGGCCGCTAAGTTTCAGATGCAGCCATGATTAATGGAGAAGACGATGAAATACGAATTAACCGCCACCGAAGCACGGGTGATTGGCTGTTTATTAGAAAAACAAGTGACTACGCCTGAACAGTATCCGCTCTCCGTAAACGGAGTCGTAACCGCCTGCAATCAAAAAACGAATCGTGAACCCGTGATGAACCTGTCGGAATCTGACGTGCAGGATCAGCTTGATAACCTGGTGAAACGGCATTTCCTGCGTACGGTGAGTGGCTTTGGTAATCGCGTCACGAAATATGAACAGCGTTTCTGCAACTCTGAATTTGGCAATCTTAAGCTCAGCGCGGGGGAAGTTGCGCTCATTACCACGCTGTTGCTGCGTGGCGCTCAAACACCAGGTGAGCTACGTAGCCGCGCCTCCCGGATGTACGAATTCAGCGACATGGCCGAAGTAGAGTCGACACTGGAGAAACTGGCAACCCGGGAAGATGGTCCTTATGTCGTTCGCCTGGCGCGTGAGCCGGGCAAACGTGAAAGCCGTTATATGCACCTGTTTTGCGGTGACGTTGATGAAGCGATGACAACGGCAGATGAACTTCCGGCAGCTTCGGGCGATCTACAGGCGCGCGTTGACGCGCTGGAAACAGACGTCGCGGAGCTTAAGCAGCGGCTTGATTCCTTGCTGGCGCACCTGGGAGACTAATGTGAATAAATTACGTATCGGCGTTGTCGGGCTCGGCGGGATTGCGCAAAAGGCCTGGCTGCCCGTGCTGGGCGCTAGTGCAGACTGGACGCTGGAAGGGGCATTTTCACCTTCGCGGGAAAAAGCGCAGCGTATCTGTGATACCTGGCGGATACCCTACGTTGATTCACTGGTTAATCTGGCGCAAACCTGCGATGCGGTTTTCGTCCATTCCAGTACCGCAACGCACTATGCGGTGGTCAGCGAACTGCTGAATGCCGGGGTTCACGTGTGCGTGGATAAACCGCTGGCGGAAAACCTGCGCGAGGCTGAACAATTGGTGGAGCTGGCCGAGAGGAAAAAGCTGACGCTGATGGTGGGGTTTAACCGTCGATTTGCGCCGCTGTATCAGGATCTCAAATCCCAGTTGGGCAATGCGGCGTCCGTACGCATGGATAAGCACCGGACGGACAGCGTCGGGCCGCACGATCTGCGCTTCACTCTGCTGGACGACTATCTGCACGTTGTCGATACCGCATTGTGGCTGGCGGGAGAGAAAGTGCAGTTAAATAACGGTACGCTGTTAACCAATGAATCCGGCGCGATGCTCTATGCGGAGCACCATTTTTCTGCCGGGCAAATGCAGGTAACGACCAGTATGCACCGCCGCGCCGGTAGCCAGCGCGAGAGCGTGCAGGCGGTGACGGATGGTGGCCTGATTGACGTCACGGATATGCGGGAATGGCGGGAAGAGCGCGGGCAAGGAGTGGTGCACAAGCCGGTAGCAGGCTGGCAAACTACCCTGGAACAGCGTGGTTTTGCCGGATGCGCACGTCATTTCATTGAGTGCGTGCAAAATCAGACGGTTCCCCAGACGGCAGGTGAGCAGGCGCTCCTGGCCCAGCGCGTTGTCGAAAAGCTGTGGCGGGAGGCAATGGCTGAATAACCCCCTGTAACATCTGGCGGTAGTAATTCATTGTAATCCAGGTACTATATGCCAACTCAAAAATAACACCTCTTTTCAACCATAGGCTGGTTTGTCGGCCTGATAAGACGCTACGGCGTCGCCATCAGGCACAGCAAAAGTGCCGGATGGCGGCGATCATGCCTTATCCGACCTACGGGCAGGTTTGTCGGGGTTTTGCCTCAGAGTCTGGAATACAACATAGATGAATTTATTAAAGTCGCTGGCAGCCGTCAGCTCGATGACGATGTTTTCACGTGTGCTGGGTTTTGCGCGTGATGCGATTGTCGCCAGAATCTTTGGCGCAGGGATGGCGACTGATGCCTTTTTTGTGGCGTTCAAACTTCCTAACCTGCTGCGCCGAATCTTTGCTGAGGGCGCTTTTTCGCAGGCGTTTGTGCCTATTCTTGCCGAATATAAAAGTAAGCAGGGTGAGGATGCGACCCGCGTCTTTGTCTCTTACGTTTCCGGGCTGTTGACTCTGGCGCTGGCCGTGGTGACGGTCGCCGGGATGCTGGCTGCCCCGTGGGTGATTTTAGTCACCGCGCCTGGGTTTGCCGACACCGCGGACAAATTTGCGCTGACCACTCAACTGCTACGGATCACCTTTCCGTATATTCTGCTGATCTCACTGGCTTCGCTGGTGGGTGCGATCCTGAATACCTGGAATCGCTTTTCCATTCCGGCGTTTGCGCCGACCTTTCTGAATATCAGCATGATCGGTTTCGCGCTGTTTGCTGCGCCTTATTTTCACCCTCCGGTGCTGGCGCTGGCGTGGGCCGTTACCGTTGGCGGCGTGCTACAGCTGATTTATCAGCTTCCGCACCTGAAGAAAATTGGCATGCTGGTGCTGCCGCGCGTGAACTTCCGTGATGCGGGGGCGATGCGCGTCGTCAAGCAAATGGGCCCGGCGATCCTTGGGGTATCTGTCAGCCAGATTTCACTGATCATCAATACGATTTTCGCTTCGTTTCTGGCCTCTGGCTCAGTGTCATGGATGTATTATGCTGACCGTCTGATGGAGTTTCCGTCTGGCGTACTTGGCGTCGCGTTGGGGACTATCCTGCTGCCCTCGCTGTCCAAAAGTTTTTCCAGCGGTAATCATGATGAGTATTGCCGTCTGATGGATTGGGGCCTGCGTTTGTGTTTTCTGTTGGCATTACCGAGCGCCGTGGCGTTGGGGATTCTGGCCAAACCGCTGACGGTTTCTCTGTTCCAGTACGGTAAATTTACCGCCTTTGACGCAGCGATGACGCAGCGCGCGCTGGTGGCATACTCGGTAGGTTTGATTGGCTTGATCGTGGTGAAAGTGTTGGCCCCTGGTTTTTATTCGCGCCAGGATATTAAAACGCCAGTCAAGATTGCCATTGTCACGCTGATTATGACCCAGGTAATGAACCTGGCATTTATTGGGCCGCTGAAACATGCCGGGCTGTCGCTGTCGATTGGTCTGGCGGCGTGTCTGAACGCTTCACTGCTGTACTGGCAACTGCGGAAACAGAAAATTTTTACCCCACAACCGGGTTGGGCCTGGTTCCTGGCGCGACTGGTGATTTCTGTGCTGGTGATGTCGGCGGCACTGGTTGGGATGCTATACATCATGCCGGACTGGTCGCAGGGAACGATGTTATGGCGTCTGCTGCGTCTGATGGCCGTTGTGGTGGCAGGTATTGCTGCTTACTTCGCTGCGCTCGCGGTGCTGGGCTTTAAAGTGAAAGAGTTTGTGCGCCGGACGGCGTAACAGATTAATGCCGGATGGCGGCATGACGCCGTATCCGGCCTACAAACGCGTAGGCCTGATAAGCAAAACGTTATCAGGCTAGCATCAGATAGAGAATTTTTTCCCGCCGCGGTGCGCAGCAGAGGTTTGACCGTTTGCGCCATACAGCGCCGGTTCCTGGTGCGGTTTCAGCACTTGAATCGCTTGTTGATTGCGCTCGATCTGCCCTTCCAGCAGCCAACCGTTGTGCTGGTTGAGTTCGCGTAGGTCCTGTGTTTTCCGGGTAATGGTCTGCCAACGCTCGGCAATTTCATCATTGGCGCTGCGTGTGGCGTCATGCTCCAGACGGCGCTGCTGCTCAAGATAATCAAGGGTTGCCAGCAAAGAGCTTTTTTCTTCTGTAATACGCTGTAGCTGGCTGCCGTTAATATATCCTGCGGAAAGCTGCTGCTGTTCAGCATCCATTACCGTTTTCAGGTCATTGAGGACGGTCGTCATCTGGTCAAGTATTTCTGACAAACGAGTCATACTTTATTTACTCTGTAAGTAGCTCTGCGCCTCGCGGATCAGCGAGTCGGCAATTTTTCCGGTGTCCATTTTCAGCTCGCCATTACGGATCGCGGTTTTCAGTGCTTCCACGCGTTCCATATTGATGTCATTGGTGCCGGGCTGCATCAGTTTGGCCTGGGCGTCGCTCAGCATGACGCTGGTGCTGGTGGTGGCGGTGGTTTTTTCCTTCCGCGTTTTTTGTACCGGCGCATCGCTGGTTTCTCGTGGCTGAACGGTACTTACTGGCTTCAATGGTGAGGTACGATCAATGCTCATTTTGTTTATCCTCATCGAGGGGTTACGCTATAGCGGCCCGCTGTAATCATTGGTTGTTTATCTATCGGCACACGCTAAAAAATCTTTAACCTATTATAGGTTAATAAGAATATTCCCATCAGAATCGACGACACCGCTCACCACCTGGCCTGAAATCATCCGTACTCGGGCATTCTGGGCGACGGCGGCATTGTTCAGCGCTTTACCTTCGGCATTCACCCGAAAGCCATCTCCGTTGGCGATAACCAGGACGCGCTGACCGGCCTTGATTCGCCATGCCTGGCGCAACATGGAAAGCTGTATCGGCTGACCAGGGACCAGATCGCGCAGGCTTACGGCATCCTGCACCTGATTCATATCCAGCACGGCGCGCGGAGGGAGTTGGTCCAGTCGACCTCGTTTCAGCGTTACGCTGGCCGAAGTCAGGGCGCTACCCCGAGCGACGGGCGCGGCGGCAACAACGTAGTTTCCCGTGGCCTGCACGTTCACCTGCAGATAACGTTTCTCGTTGGCGCAGCGCGCCAGCACGTTCACATTACCCCACAATTTTGCACTCCCGGACACGCTTAATGCTGGTTGTTCGCAGCTCGGCAATAAGTTTGGCGACGTTCGGATAGTAACGACGACCTCATCGCTAAATCCGGCCAGTCGCTGGGAAAACCATGCCGTCAGCTGTGAATTCAGGTCTTGCGCCAGCGTCATAGGACTGAACAGCAGTGCTGCCACGACGACTCCACGTTTAAACGTTTGCATCAAAACCTCGCGCTTTTTCAGGTAGTGACAGGATTCTACCTGTGTGACGCAGTCATCAACGCAACAAATAGCGACGCATTTTGCGTTTATTCCGGCGATAACGCGCGCGTAATGGGATTTAAGCTGTCGGCTGAATTTTGTCATTTGCGGAGGAGATATGCTCGATAAGCTCGACGCCGCCTTACGTTTTCAACAGGAAGCGCTGAATTTGCGCGCCCAACGCCAGGAAGTATTGGCGGCCAACATAGCCAATGCCGACACGCCGGGGTATCAGGCGCGCGACCTGGATTTCGCCAGTGAATTAAAAAAAGTCATGGTGCGGGGACGGGAAGAAACCGGCGGTGTCTCGTTGACGCTGACCTCTGCACAACACATTCCGGCCCAGACCGTTTCCGCTCCTTCTACGGAACTGCTCTACCGCATTCCTGATCAGCCGTCTCTCGATGGCAACACGGTAGATATGGACCGGGAGCGTACGCAATTTGCAGACAACAGCCTCAAGTATCAAATGGGGCTGACCGCGTTGGGTGGACAAATCAAAGGCATGATGAACGTGCTGCAAGGAGGGAACTAATTCGTGGCGCTGTTAAATATTTTTGATATCGCAGGCTCTGCGCTGACGGCTCAGTCTAAGCGCCTGAACGTGGCAGCCAGCAACATGGCGAATGCGGATAGCGTCACCGGACCTGACGGTCAGCCGTATCGCGCGAAGCAGGTTGTTTTTCAGGTTGATGCCGCGCCAGGTGCGGCAACCGGTGGCGTAAAAGTCGCTGACGTCATTGAAAGCCAGGCGCCGGATAAGTTGGTTTATGAACCCGGTAATCCGCTGGCCGATGCGAACGGTTACGTAAAAATGCCGAATGTGGACGTCGTCGGCGAAATGGTCAACACCATGTCAGCCTCGCGTAGCTACCAGGCAAACGTTGAAGTGCTCAATACGGTGAAAAGCTTGATGCTCAAAACGCTGACGCTAGGCCAGTAAAAGGAGGCGCACATGTCTATTGCTGTAAAAATGAATGACCCGAGCACGACGGGTGTGAATGACGCAACGGGGAAGAGTTCGCTGACGGGCAGCAACGCCGCGGACCTGCAAAGCAGCTTCCTTACGCTGCTGGTTGCACAGCTGAAAAACCAGGATCCAACCAACCCGCTGCAAAACAACGAACTGACCACCCAGTTGGCGCAAATCAGTACCGTGAGCGGAATTGAGAAACTGAACACCACGCTGGGATCGATCTCCGGGCAGATCGACAACAGTCAGTCGCTGCAGGCCAGTACGTTGATTGGCCACGGTGTCATGATCCCAGGCACCACCATCCTGACCGGTAAAGGTACGGAAGAGGGCGCAAAAACCACCACCACGCCGTTTGGCGTTGAACTGCAGCAACCGGCAGATAAGGTTACCGCAACCATTACCGATAAAGACGGCAAGGTGGTACGCACCATTGATATTGGTGGGTTGAAAGCGGGCGTTCATACCTTTACCTGGGACGGCACCATGACCGATGGCACGGATGCGCCAAGCGGTTCTTACAACGTGTCAATTGCTGCCAGTAATGGCGGAACACAACTGGTGGCTCAGCCGCTTCAGTTTGCGCTGGTGCAGGGCGTTATTCGCAGTAACGGCGGTAATACGCTGGATCTGGGCACCTATGGAACCACCACCCTCGACGAAGTACGGCAGATCATTTAAGCCTTCACACTTATCAGGAGTAAGTCATGGCCTTTTCACAAGCGGTCAGCGGTCTGAACGCTGCAGCGACCAACCTCGATGTCATTGGTAACAACATCGCCAACTCCGCCACCTACGGTTTTAAATCCGGTACGGCCTCTTTTGCCGATATGTTCGCCGGTTCTAAAGTGGGTCTGGGCGTTAAAGTTGCGGGCATTACCCAGGACTTTACCGACGGTACCACGACCAACACCGGTCGCGGGCTGGATGTCGCTATCAGCCAGAACGGTTTTTTCCGCATGGTAGACAGCAACGGTTCCGTTTTCTACAGCCGTAACGGTCAGTTCAAGCTCGATGAAAACCGCAATATCGTCAACATGCAGGGGCTACAGCTGACGGGCTATCCGGCTACCGGTACACCGCCAACGATACAGCAAGGTGCTAACCCGGCGCCGATCACTATCCCGAATACGCTGATGGCGGCTAAAACCACCACGACTGCGTCAATGCAGATCAACCTGAACTCCACTGACAAGGTGCCAACGAAGACCCCGTTTAATCCCAGCGATGCGGATTCCTACAACAAGAAAGGCACCGTTACCGTTTTCGATAGCCAGGGTAACGCCCATGACATGAATATTTTTTATGTCAAAAATGCGCAGAGCAACACCTGGGAAGTTCACACACAGGATGCTTCAACCGGAGCCGCTGCAAAATCAGCAGGGTTTATGCGCTTTAATGAAAATGGTGTGTTCTTAGGGATTAGCGCCACAGCCGCCGAGGCGGTACCAACGCCTCCTACCGTCTGGCCAAAGGAAATCAACATCACAACCGGACAGATTAACGGTGCTGATGCGGCAAATTTCTCCCTGAGCTTCCTGAACTCCATGCAGCAGAACACTGGCGCCAACAACATCGTTGCCACGAATCAGAATGGCTATAAGCCGGGCGACCTGGTGAGCTACCAGATTAACAATGACGGTACTGTGGTCGGTAACTACTCCAACGAACAGCAACAGGTTCTGGGGCAGATCGTGCTGGCAAACTTTGCCAACAACGAAGGTCTGGCTTCTCAGGGTGACAACGTCTGGGCAGCTACTCAGTCTTCCGGCGTGGCGCTGCTGGGTACCGCAGGCGAGGGTAACTTCGGCAAGCTGACCAACGGCGCGCTGGAAGCATCAAACGTGGATTTGAGTAAAGAACTGGTGAATATGATCGTCGCCCAGCGTAACTATCAGTCGAACGCGCAGACTATCAAAACCCAGGACCAGATCCTCAACACGCTGGTCAACCTGCGCTAAGCGCCTGACGGGATGGCTTAATGGATCACGCAATTTATACCGCCATGGGCGCGGCCAGTCAGACGCTGAATCAACAAGCGGTGACGGCCAGCAACCTGGCAAACGCCTCAACGCCGGGTTTTCGTGCGCAGCTCAATGCGCTGCGCGCGGTTCCCGTTGAAGGATTGTCTTTACCGACGCGTACGCTGGTGGTGGCCTCCACGCCGGGGGCCGATATGACGCCGGGTCAGATGGACTATACCTCACGTCCGCTGGACGTGGCGCTGCAACAGGATGGCTGGTTGGCTGTGCAGACCGCTGACGGTAGCGAAGGATATACCCGAAATGGCGCCATTCAGGTAAGCCCTACGGGGGAACTGACCATTCAGGGACACCCGGTGATTGGCGAAGCCGGACCAATAGCCGTACCGGAAGGTTCAGAAGTCACCATTGCGGCAGACGGCACGATCTCGGCGCTCAACCCTGGCGATCCGGCTAACACCGTTGCGCCAGTTGGGCGACTGAAACTGGTGAAGGCCACGGGGAGTGAAGTGCAACGTGGCGATGACGGTATGTTCCGTCTGACCCAGGCCGCGCAGGCTACCCGTGGCGCTACGTTACAGGCTGACCCCAGCATTCGCGTTATGTCGGGTGTACTGGAAGGCAGTAACGTTAAGCCGGTAGCCGCGATGAGTGACATGATCGCCAACGCCCGTCGTTTCGAAATGCAAATGAAGATTATCAGTAGCGTGGATGATAACGCGGGTCGCGCCAACCAACTGCTGTCGATGAGTTAATACAGGACATTTTATGATCAGTTCATTATGGATCGCCAAAACCGGCCTGGATGCGCAGCAAACCAACATGGATGTGATTGCCAACAACCTGGCAAACGTCAGCACCAACGGATTTAAGCGTCAACGTGCCGTGTTTGAAGATCTGTTGTACCAGACGATTCGCCAGCCTGGCGCACAGTCTTCTGAACAAACCACACTGCCGTCTGGTTTGCAGATTGGTACCGGTGTGCGCCCGGTCGCGACCGAGCGTTTACACAGCCAGGGGAACCTGTCGCAGACCAACAACAGTAAAGATGTGGCGATTAAAGGGCAGGGCTTTTTCCAGGTCATGCTGCCTGATGGCACGTCCGCCTACACCCGTGACGGTTCTTTCCAGGTGGATCAGAACGGTCAACTGGTGACAGCGGGTGGTTTTCAGGTTCAGCCGGCTATCACCATCCCGGCTAACTCGCTCAGTATCACCATTGGACGCGACGGTATCGTCAGCGTAACCCAGCAGGGCCAGGCAGCACCGGTTCAGGTTGGGCAGCTTAACCTGACTACTTTTATGAACGATACCGGTCTGGAAAGCATTGGTGAGAATCTGTACACCGAAACGCAGTCATCCGGTGCGCCGAATGAGAGCACTCCGGGGCTGAACGGCGCGGGTCTGCTGTACCAGGGCTATGTTGAAACCTCTAACGTCAACGTGGCGGAAGAGCTGGTAAACATGATCCAGGTTCAGCGCGCTTACGAAATCAACAGTAAAGCGGTATCGACCACCGATCAGATGCTGCAAAAACTGACGCAACTCTAAAGTGTGGCCCGGTGGGGTGAAAGCCTCACCGGCACACTGATTTTGAAGATGACCGCAATGCGAAAATACGCGCTTCACCCATACCCAATTTTAGCCCTGTTGGTGGTTTCACTGACAGGATGCGCCTGGATCCCGGCCACGCCCCTCGTGCAGGGCGCAACGTCTGCCCAGCCTGTTCCTGGCCCGACGCCGGTGGCGAATGGATCAATCTTCCAGTCGGCCCAACCGATTAACTACGGTTATCAGCCGTTATTCGAAGACCGCCGTCCGCGCAATATTGGCGATACGTTGACCATCGTATTGCAGGAAAACGTCAGCGCGAGCAAAAGTTCTTCGGCTAATGCTAGCCGCGACGGCAAGACCAACTTTGGTTTTGATACCGTACCGCGTTATTTGCAAGGACTGTTTGGCAACGAGCGTGCTGACGTAGAAGCTTCAGGCGGTAACACCTTTAACGGTAAAGGCGGCGCGAACGCCAGCAATACCTTCAGCGGTACGCTGACCGTAACGGTCGATCAGGTACTGGTGAATGGCAACTTACATGTTGTGGGTGAAAAACAGATCGCCATTAATCAGGGCACTGAATTCATTCGCTTCTCCGGGGTCGTTAACCCGCGCACCATCAGTGGCAGCAACTCCGTACCGTCAACTCAGGTTGCGGACGCACGTATTGAGTATGTCGGCAACGGCTACATCAATGAAGCGCAGAATATGGGCTGGTTGCAGCGTTTCTTCCTTAACTTGTCGCCGATGTAAGCGAGGTAGCCAGTGTTTAAATCTTTAGTTGGAATGGTACTGGTGCTGATAACCACCTTTGCGCATGCCGACCGTATTCGTGACCTGACCAGCGTTCAGGGCGTGCGGGAAAACTCGTTGATCGGTTATGGGCTGGTGGTCGGTTTGGATGGCACGGGTGACCAGACCACCCAGACGCCGTTTACTACGCAAACGCTCAACAACATGCTTTCGCAGTTGGGAATTACCGTGCCAACCGGCACCAATATGCAACTGAAAAACGTGGCGGCGGTGATGGTGACCGCGCAATTCCCGGCCTTTGGTCGTCAGGGGCAAACCATTGACGTGGTGGTCTCTTCCATGGGGAACGCCAAAAGCCTGCGCGGCGGAACGTTGCTGATGACCCCGCTGAAAGGGGTCGATAGCCAGGTATATGCGCTGGCGCAGGGGAATATTCTGGTAGGCGGTGCAGGCGCGGCTGCGGGTGGCAGCAGCGTGCAGGTAAACCAGCTCAATGGCGGACGTATTACCAACGGCGCGACCATCGAACGTGAATTACCCAGCCAGTTCGGCGGCGGTAACACCATTAATCTGCAGCTCAATAATGAAGATTTCACTATGGCGCAGCAGATAACCGACACCATTAACCGTTCGCGCGGCTTTGGTAGCGCCACTGCGCTGGACGCCCGGACGATTCAGGTACGCGTGCCAAGCGGCAACAGCTCGCAGGTGCGTTTCCTGGCTGACATCCAGAATATGGAGGTGAACGTCACGCCGCAGGATGCGAAAGTGATTATCAACTCGCGCACCGGATCCGTTGTCATGAACCGTGAAGTCACACTGGATAGCTGTGCCGTCGCGCAAGGCAACTTGTCGATAACAGTAAACCGCCAGGCGAACGTCAGCCAGCCGGATACACCGTTTGGCGGTGGACAGACCGTGGTGACGCCTCAAACCCAGATCGATCTGCGCCAGAGCGGCGGTTCGCTGCAAAGCGTGCGTTCCAGCGCCAACCTGAACAATGTTGTGCGTGCGCTTAATGCGCTAGGGGCAACGCCGATGGATCTGATGTCCATTCTGCAATCGATGCAGAGCGCGGGATGCTTACGCGCCAAACTGGAAATCATCTAATGATTGGTGACAGCAAACTGCTGACCAGTGCCGCCTGGGATGCGCAATCACTGAACGAACTGAAAGCGAAAGCGGGTCAGGACCCGGCGGCGAATATCCGCCCGGTTGCCCGTCAGGTTGAAGGGATGTTCGTACAAATGATGCTGAAAAGCATGCGTGAAGCGCTGCCGAAAGATGGCGTTTTTAGCAGTGATTCAACACGTTTGTATACCAGCATGTATGACCAACAAATTGCGCAGCAGATGACCGCAGGTAAAGGTCTGGGACTGGCTGAAATGATGGTTAAGCAGATGACTGAAGGGCAGGCGCAACCCGCAGACGATGCGCCGCAGGTGCCAATGAAGTTCTCCCTGGAAACGGTGACCAGCTATCAAAACCAGGCGCTGACGCAACTGGTCCGTAAAGCCATTCCCCGCGCGACGGAAAGCAATGATGAGCCGCTGTCAGGTGACAGCAAAGACTTCCTCGCCCAGCTATCGCTGCCGGCTAAGCTGGCAAGTCAGCAAAGCGGGGTTCCGCATCATCTGATTCTGGCGCAGGCTGCGCTGGAGTCCGGATGGGGCCAGCGACAAATCCGCCGTGAGAACGGTGAACCGAGCTTTAACATTTTTGGCGTGAAGGCTTCGGGAAGCTGGAAAGGTCCAACCACCGAAATCACCACCACCGAATATGAAAACGGCGAGGCGAAAAAGGTGAAAGCCCGATTCCGCGTCTATAGCTCTTACCTTGAGGCATTGTCGGATTATGTCGGTCTGATATCGCGTAACCCGCGCTATGCGGCGGTAACCGCCGCTGCTACCGCCGAGCAGGGGGCACAGGCTTTGCAGAATGCCGGTTACGCGACTGACCCTAACTATGCGCGTAAATTAACCAGCATGATCCAGCAGTTGAAATCGATGAGCGAAAAAGTGAGCAAAACCTACAGTACGAATATCGATAATCTCTTTTAAATAGCTCAAGTCTACCAACCTGCTGCCGATAATAACGAGTATTGAAGGATTACAAGGAACCTCCATGTCCAGCTTGATTAATAACGCGATGAGTGGACTCGCCGCAGCGCAGGCCGCGTTGAATTCTGCCAGTAATAACATCTCCAGCTATAACGTTGCCGGATACACCCGTCAAACGACAATTATGGCGCAAGCGAACAGCACGCTGGGTGCGGGGGGCTGGGTTGGCAATGGCGTCTATGTTTCTGGCGTACAGCGCGAGTATGACTCCTTTATCACGAATCAGTTACGTGCCGCGCAGAACCAAAGCAGCGGCCTGACAACGCGCTATGAACAAATGTCGAAAATCGACAATCTGCTCTCCAGCAAAACCAGTTCCATTTCGACCTCAATGCAGGACTTTTTTACCAGCCTGCAAACGCTTGTCAGTAACGCGGAAGACCCGGCGGCGCGCCAGGCGCTGATCGGTAAAGCTGATGGTTTAGTCAACCAGTTCAGAACAACTGACCAGTATCTGCGCGATCAAGACAAGCAGGTTAATACTGCGATCAAGGCCAGCGTTGACCAGATCAACAACTATTCAAAACAGATTGCCAGCCTCAACGATCAGATTTCCCGTCTGACCGGCGTCGGCGCGGGCGCATCGCCTAACGATTTACTTGACCAGCGCGACCAACTGGTCAGTGAACTGAACCAGATTGTCGGTGTAGAAGTCAGCGTTCAGGACGGTGGGACTTACAACATAACCATGGCGAACGGCTATTCACTGGTGCAGGGCAGCAATGCACGCCAGCTGGCGGCTGTGCCCTCCAGTGACGATCCCAATCGAACCACAGTGGCCTACGTCGACGGGGTTGCCGGCGAGGTTGAAATTCCCGAAAAACTGTTGAATACCGGTTCATTGGGCGGGCTGTTGACCTTCCGTTCTCAAGAGCTTGACCAGACGCGTAACACGCTGGGCCAACTGGCGTTGGCGTTCGCCGATGCGTTTAACACCCAGCATAAAGAGGGTTTTGACGCGAACGGCGATCAGGGTAAGGATTTCTTTGCTATCGGTAGCCCGGCAGTATTCAACAACGCTAAAAATACAGGAACAGGATCGTTAAGCGCGAAGATTACCGACAGCTCTGCTGTACAGGCGACCGATTATAAAATCGTTTATGACGGGACGGACTGGCAGGTTACTCGCCTGGCGGATAATACCAGCTTCAAAGCTACCGTTACCGGTGGGAAGATGTCCTTTGACGGGATGGAAATCACCGTAAATGCTGGCGCAAAAGCAAATGACAGCTTCACAGTGAAACCTGTCAGTAACGCCGTTGTTGATATGAAAGTCATGGTGACCGATGAGTCGAAAATCGCCATGGCCCAGGTCTCAAAAAATGATCCGGACCCGGATATTGATAAGGGAAAAAGCGATAACCGTAACGGTCAGAAACTGCTGGATCTGCAGACCAAAGCTACCGTGGGTAATAAGACCTTCAACGATGCTTATGCCACGCTGGTAAGCGATGTCGGGAACAAAACCGCGACGCTGAAAACCAGCGCCATTACCCAGAACAACGTGGTAACGCAGCTTTATAAGCAGCAGCAGTCTATTTCCGGCGTCAACCTCGACGAAGAATACGGTAACTTACAGCGCTACCAACAGTATTACCTGGCTAACGCGCAAGTGCTGCAAACCGCAAATGCGCTGTTTGATGCACTGATTAATATTCGCTAAGGGAGAGGGACACAATGCGTATCAGCACCCAGATGATGTACCAGCAGAATATGCGTGGCATCACTAACTCTCAGGCTGAATGGATGAAGTTCGGCGAGCAGATGTCAACGGGAAAACGTGTGATCAACCCATCTGACGATCCGATCGCTGCCTCGCAGGCCGTGGTGCTTTCTCAAGCTCAGGCGCAGAACAGCCAATATACGCTGGCGCGTTCATTTGCGACGCAAAAAGTGTCGTTGGAAGAGAACGTACTGAGTCAGGTAACGACGGCAATTCAGACCGCGCAGGAAAAAATTGTCTATGCTGCGAATGGCACGTTAAGCGATGACGACCGTGCATCGCTGGCCACCGACCTGCAGGGGATCCGCGATCAACTGATGAACCTGGCGAACAGCACCGACGGTAATGGGCGCTATATTTTTGGCGGATATAAAACAGAATCTGCACCGTTTGCTCAGGCAGATGGCGCTTACAGCGGCGGTACAACAAATGTGACCCAGCAGGTCGATGCCTCCCGTACTATGGTTATTGGTCATACTGGCGATAAAGTATTTGTTAATCTGACCAGTAATGCCGTACCGGAACCAGGCGGCGGTACTCAGGAAAAGAACCTGTTCAAAATGCTGGATACCGCTATTGATGCGCTCAAAACCCCGATTGAGGGCAATGACGCGGCAAAAGCTACCGCCGCTGCAGCCATTGATAAAACCAGTCGTGGCCTGAAAAATTCATTGAATAACGTGCTTTCTGTTCGTGCAGAATTAGGGACTCAGCTCAGCGAGTTAAGTTCACTGGATTCACTGGGCGCCGATCGCGCATTGGGCCAGACTCAGCAGATGAGCAATCTGGTGGATGTTGACTGGAACGCAGCGATTTCGTCCTACGTGATGCAGCAGGCCGCACTGCAGGCATCGTACAAAACGTTTACCGATATGCAGGGAATGTCGCTATTTCAACTGAACCGGTAACACCTTTTTGAACATATCATGAAACTGGATATGTTTGTCTGCCCGCTCCTTTAACACCCCGGAGCGGGCATTTTTTTAGGCCACTGTTATTTTCTCAGCGACAGATTCCCCGTTAATCTTATTTCCCACGCAATCGCACCGCTAAAGATTGCCAGCGTAACCACGCCTTCTCAGTTTGTCAGTGTGTAGAGCAGAGATAAAAAAAAGCCGACCCGAAGGTCGGCTTTGATGTTGATTATTACTTACTCAACGGGCTGCGGGCGCGTTGCTGGCGCAGTCGCCTGGTGCGTGGCGCTGTGTCCACCTGCGGCACCTTTACCTTCAAAGGTGAATTCCGGGCGTTGCCAGTCGCTATGACGCGGCGCTTCAGGCACATACTCTGGTGCCGGAGCACGGGTCATCGGTGCGGCCGCATGGCTGTGAAGATGTTCTGCGTCAACGCGGGTTGCGACAACTTCAGCCTTAACGACTGCGTCTTCGACGACCGGTGCGGCAACAACCTCTTGCGGCGCGGCAACTTCTTCAACCACTGGCGCTGTTTCCACAACCTCGGCAATCTCTTCAGCCACTTCAGGCTGAGAAATAACAACCTCCGCAGATTCTTCGACAACCGGCGCAGCCACTATTTCAGCGACAGGTTCGGCTTTCGCCGCGGTATCCTCAGCAACAGGCGCGTCAGATTCAGCGATAATTTGCGGTTGTTCCTCGACCGGAGTAGCGATGACTTCCGGATGGGTGGTTTCAACGACGGTAGCCTGAGGTTCAGCAATGACCACCTCTGGCTGTACGGTTTCAACCGAAGCAGGGGCGTTCACAATATGCTCAACGACAGCTGCAGCAACCTGAGGCTCTACGGCGACAGGTGCTGTTTGCCCCTGAACCGTTTCCTGCTCGTGCTGCTCTGCAACCTGCTGATCCTGAGGACGAGCAACAGGGTAGCGGATCCAGACTTTACCGGACGCTAATTCTGGAGATGCGCAGGCAACCGTTAACGGCATCGGCGACTGAACCGGGTAACGCTCGTCACGATAGCGACGACGGCGTTGTCCACTGACGCGCAGATGGCGAGGTGAGCGACGGGAACGACGCGGCATACCATTAGAGTCACGCGCTTCGCTGTTGTCTTCCTGCTCAGTCGCAACGACGGCAGGCAGATCAACTTTCGCCAGTTCAGTACGCTGTGCCGGTACGGGCTGTTCAGTTGGTTGAGCGACAGCCGTTTCAGTGACCACCTCGGCAGTAGCGACTTCGGCTTCAACAGCCGGGCTGTCTGTGTAACGAACTTTCTGAGTCAGCTGACGCTGTTTACGGCGAGTCTGAGGCTGACGAACGCGCTCTTCCTGCTCGGTATCCTGCGCAGGTTGTTCTGCCAGGTTCAGCTCTTTAACTTCCTGCTGCGCCTGACGCTTATCATCGTTGCGACGGCGGTTGCGCTCGCGACGCGGAGCCTGCTGGTCATCACCGGATTTCGCTTTGTCGGCGACCTCAGTAGACTGCTGGCGGTTATCGCGCGCTTCCGCATTTTGCTGCTGCGACTGACGGCGGTTACGGCGGTTATCTTCACGGTTTTCGCCGCTTTCTGAACGCTCGTTACGGTTATCACGCTCGCCACGGTTGTCGCGATTATCACGACGATCGTTACGGTCGCGACGATTGTTCTGACGCGGTTTACGACGATCCTGCTGGCGGTCGGTTTTCTCTTCAGCTTTCGGTGCAGGTTGTTCAACCGGTTTCACTTCTTCGCTACCGCTGAAGATGGACTTCAGTGCGCCGAAGAAACGGCTAATCAAACCTGGCTGTGCGGCGACGGTCGCGGTCGCTGCTGCGGCTTTAGGCGCGGCGGCCTTCACAGTAGGTTCCTGCAAAGCAGGGGCTGGCGGCACCTCTGGCATAGCAAAGGTGGCCAATGCCGGCTGCTCTGGCTGTTTACGCTCGACGAACTCTTCTTCCGTCGGCAATGCCATCGCTTCTTCATGCAGTTTCGGCAGCAGGTAGCTCAGGGTTGGTGTTTCTTCCCCTTTGCGTACGCGCAGCACGGAGTAATGCGGGGTTTCCATCTGATCGTTTGGCACAATCACACAGCGCACGCCATTCTGACGCGTCTCGATAGCATTTACCGCGGTACGTTTTTCGTTGAGCAGGTAGGATGCGATCGGCACAGGAACAATAGCGTGAACTTCCTGCGTATTTTCTTTCAGCGCTTCTTCTTCGATCAGACGCAGAATAGACAGCGACAGTGATTCGTTATCACGTACGGTACCCGTGCCGGAGCAGCGTGGACATACGTGATGACTGGATTCACCCAGCGACGGGCTCAGACGCTGGCGGGACATCTCCAGCAGGCCGAAGCGAGAAATATGGCTGATCTGAATACGCGCTCTGTCCTGGCGCACGGCTTCACGCAGACGGTTTTCAACCGCACGCTGGTGACGAACCGGCGTCATATCAATGAAGTCGATTACAATCAGGCCGCCGAGGTCGCGCAGACGCAGCTGACGAGCAATTTCATCGGCTGCTTCAAGGTTGGTGTTGAACGCAGTTTCTTCGATGTCGCCGCCGCGGGTCGCGCGTGCGGAGTTGATATCGATAGCGGTCAGCGCTTCTGTGCTGTCGATAACGATTGAGCCGCCGGACGGCAGACGCACTTCGCGCTGGAACGCGGACTCAATTTGAGATTCGATTTGATAGTGGCTGAACAGCGGGATTTCACCGGTGTACAGTTTGATTTTGCTGCTGAAATCCGGACGACCCAGCGCGGCGATGTGCTGACGCGCCATCTCCATAACTTTCGGGTTGTCGATGAGGATTTCGCCGATGTCCTGACGTAAATAGTCACGGAATGCGCGAACGATAACGTTGCTTTCCTGATGGATCAGGAACGGAGCAGGGCGGCTGTCAGCGGCTTTTTGAATCGCTTCCCAGTGCTTCAGGCGGAAACTCAGGTCCCACTGCAGCGCTTCGGCAGATTTGCCGACACCTGCGGTACGCACGATAAGCCCCATGCCATCAGGCAGTTCCAGGCTTGCCAGCGCTTCTTTTAATTCGGTACGGTCGTCGCCTTCAATGCGACGGGAGATGCCGCCCGCGCGCGGGTTGTTCGGCATCAGAACCAGATAACTACCTGCCAGGCTGATAAAGGTGGTCAGCGCAGCGCCTTTATTGCCGCGTTCTTCTTTATCGATCTGAACAATGACTTCCTGACCTTCGCGCAACACGTCTTTAATGTTGGGACGACCATGGGAGTTGTAGCTAGCGGGGAAGTATTCGCGGGCAATTTCTTTTAACGGGAGGAAACCGTGACGTTCAGCGCCGTAATCAACAAAAGCAGCTTCCAGACTCGGTTCAATACGGGTAATTTTGCCTTTATAGATGTTGGCTTTTTTCTGTTCGTGTCCAGGACTTTCGATATCCAGATCGTACAGACGCTGCCCATCTACAAGGGCGACACGCAACTCTTCCTGCTGAGTCGCGTTTATTAACATTCTTTTCATCGTAACTTACTCATTATTCTTACATTGACGACTAAGCTGCGGGCAGAGTAATGCCTTTCCGGGTGTGAACCGATGGCCTCGTGTCTATTCGCGTCGCCAACCTCACGGTTATCGTCAGCTCAAAGAGGCGCAGAGTGTCGGTTGCCTGTATTTCATACGGAAACACAGCGCAATTATCAGGGGAACAGTCTGGGTGTTACTCTCCAGAGAAGCTTCCATTGTGCTTATCGTCTTTCACGCTGTGGGTGCGTTGGCTTCATCTTCTTACCCCAACCACTTACAGGAGTAAGCACCTGGGGTTCCCAGACTTGCCGCCTTCCTACAACGCGAAATCTATAGAGCACTTACCGGTAAGGACTGCAACCCGCAGCCCGCTAACTGCCTGAAAGATCAATACGTCTTACGCCATTGCTGCGTTGATGATCGGTCGGGCAAAATTGGGTCATTCCGGAAAAGGTCTTGTTTTAACAAGATTCAACACGGAAACAACCTCATTATTCCACTGCTAACCTTGTTATAGCAAGATGACTTTTGCCATTTATCACCCGGTTACTCACAGTTTTTTCACTTCCGCGTAGTGATTGCTTTAATAACCACCAAATCGGCTATGTCAAACTTAAGTAATAAGGTATAGCAGTTAATATAAGCATAGAAAAATGTGTGGCGCGAATCTTGATGGCTATTTAAAATCGGCCCCCATGAAAACAGAGACTCCAGCCGTAAAAACAGTTGCCATTACTGCCGACGAAGCAGGGCAACGCATCGACAACTTTTTGCGCACCCAGCTCAAGGGTGTGCCGAAAAGTATGATTTATCGCATTTTGCGTAAAGGCGAAGTGCGGGTGAACAAAAAACGCATTAAACCCGAGTACAAACTTGAAGACGGGGACATTGTGCGTATTCCACCTGTACGTGTCGCTGAACGTGAAGAAGAGGCCATTTCACCGAATTTGCAGAAGGTCGCGGCACTGACCGATGTCATTTTATATGAAGATGACCACATTCTGGTGCTTAACAAGCCTTCAGGTACGGCCGTGCATGGTGGAAGCGGGTTAAGCTTTGGCGTCATTGAAGGCTTACGTGCGCTGCGCCCGGAAGCGCGTTTCCTTGAACTGGTGCATCGCCTCGACCGGGATACCTCCGGCGTGCTGCTGGTGGCCAAAAAACGATCTGCCTTGCGTTCGTTGCATGAACAACTGCGTGAAAAAGGCATGCAGAAAGACTACCTCGCGTTGGTACGCGGCCAGTGGCAGTCCCATGTCAAAACCGTGCAGGCCCCGCTGTTAAAGAACATTCTGCAAAGCGGCGAGCGTATCGTGCGGGTGAATCAGGAAGGCAAACCATCGGAAACACGCTTTAAAGTGGAAGAGCGTTACGCGTTTGCTACGCTTGTGCGCTGCAGTCCCGTGACTGGACGCACGCACCAGATTCGCGTGCATACACAATATGCCGGACATCCGATTGCCTTTGACGACCGCTATGGCGATCGTGAGTTCGATAAGCAACTGGCGGATACCGGACTGAGCAGGCTCTTTTTGCACGCCGCAGCGTTGAAATTTACTCATCCGGGGACGGGTGAAGTAATGCGTATTGAAGCGCCAATGGATAAGCAGTTGAAGCGCTGCCTCGAGGTGTTACGCAGTAAAGGCTGATGCGCATTGATATTATCGCGCATTACCTGTAGGCCTGAAGGCGCTGTGCCTATCAGGCCTACAGGATTAGGCCTGTACAACCGTCAACCCGTCAGGCTTTTAGCGGGTTCATATCTTCTCGTCGCAGCATTTGACACAGTGCGATTAGCGGCAAACCGATTAAGGTATTTGGGTCGCGACCTTCCAGGCGCTCAAAAAGTGCAATGCCCAATCCTTCGCTTTTAAAACTACCGGCACAATGCAGCGGGCGCTCTTTGCGCACGTAATCTTCAATTTCCGTTTCGCTTAAATGACGAAAATGGACGTCGAACGGTTCAACTTCAGTTTGTAAATGTCCGGTCGCAGAATTATACAGCGCCAGTCCGGTATAAAACGTCACAATATTGCCACGGGCTTTGAGTAACTGCTGGCGTGCATTTTCTTCTGTTAACGGTTTGCCGGTTATTTCACCATCGAGAACACAAATTTGATCGGAACCAATAATAAGGTGCGATGGATAACGGTGGGCGAGAGATTGCGCTTTTTTCTGCGCCAGTCGCAAGACTAAGTGCCGGGGGGCTTCGCCCGGTAACGGCGTTTCATCAACCTCTGGTGCTGCGCATTCGAACGGGATTGCCAGTTTTTCTAGTAAAGCGCGACGCCAGGGAGAGGTAGAAGCAAGAATAAGTTGAGGCATATTTTTTCCCTCGCATATAGCGTATTGATGAGAGCCATTTTAAACTATGGACTTCGTCCTACAAGCTGGCTGTAATGGCTTGTGTTGAGCGATTTTAAGTCGATGACCCGCAATGTGTGCGAATTATTGGCAAAAGGCAACCACAGGCTGCCTTTTTCTTTGACTATATGACGTTACAAAGTTAATATGCGCGCCCTATGCAAAAGGTAAAATTACCCCTGACTCTTGATCCGGTTCGTACGGCTCAGAAACGCCTCGATTATGAAGGTATCTATACTTCTGATCTGGTTGAGCGTGTCGCCGATTCTGTAGTCAGTGTGGACAGTGATGTGGAATGCTCCATGTCGTTCGCTATCGATAACCAGCGCCTTGCCGTTATAACCGGTGATGCAAAGGTGTCGGTTACGCTCGAATGTCAGCGTTGCGGGAAACCGTTCCCACTTCATGTTCACACAACATATTGTTTTAGTCCTGTCCGTTCTGACGAGCAGGCTGAAGCACTCCCGGAAGCGTATGAGCCGATTGAGGTTAACGAATTCGGTGAAATCGATCTGCTTGCAATGGTTGAAGATGAGATTATCCTCTCCTTGCCGGTAGTTCCGGTGCATGATTCTGAACACTGTGAAGTGTCCGAGGCGGACATGGTCTTTGGCGAATTGCCTGATGAAGCGCAAAAACCAAACCCATTTGCCGTATTAGCCAGCTTAAAGCGTAAGTAATTGAGGAGTAAGGTCCATGGCCGTACAACAGAATAAACCAACCCGTTCCAAACGTGGCATGCGTCGTTCTCATGACGCTCTGACCGCAGTCACCAGCCTGTCTGTAGACAAAACTTCTGGTGAACAACACCTGCGTCACCACATCACTGCCGACGGTTTTTACCGTGGCCGTAAGGTAATCGCTAAGTAATCACGCATGACTCAATGACTTTCCTACTACGGTGAGAAAGACAAAGAGCACACGCGTGATGAAGCTTAGTGAGGCTTTCCCCGGGTAACTGGGGAAACACCTAACCGGGCAGCGACGATACCTTGACACGTCTAACCCTGGCGTTAGATGTCATGGGGGGAGATTTTGGCCCTACCGTGACAGTGCCTGCAGCATTGCAGGCACTGAATTCTAATTCGCAACTCACACTTCTTTTAGTCGGGGATCCCGATACAATCACGCCATTACTTGCCAAAGCTGACTTCGAACAACGTTCACGTCTGCAGATTATCCCTGCTCAGTCAGTTATTGCCAGTGATGCCCGGCCCTCGCAAGCTATTCGCGCCAGTCGTGGAAGCTCAATGCGCGTTGCCCTGGAGCTCGTGAAAGAAGGACGAGCGGAAGCCTGTGTGAGCGCCGGTAATACAGGCGCGCTAATGGGACTTGCGAAGTTATTGCTCAAACCCCTTGAGGGGATTGAGCGTCCTGCGCTGGTGACGGTTTTACCCCATCAGCAAAAGGGCAAAACGGTGGTGCTGGATTTGGGCGCCAACGTGGATTGTGATAGCACGATGTTGGTGCAATTTGCCGTCATGGGTTCCGTGCTGGCAGAAGAGGTGGTTGGAATTGCCAATCCCCGTGTTGCGTTGCTCAATATCGGTGAAGAAGAAACCAAGGGTCTCGACAGTATTCGGGATGCTTCTGCAGTGCTAAAAACAATCCCTTCTATCAATTATATCGGCTATCTTGAAGCCAATGAGTTACTGACTGGCAAAACTGATGTGTTGGTCTGTGACGGCTTTACAGGTAATGTCACATTAAAGACGATGGAAGGTGTTGTCAGAATGTTCCTTTCACTGCTGAAGTCTCAGGGTGAGGGCAAAAAACGGTCGTGGTGGCTGCTGTTATTAAAACGTTGGTTACAAAAAAGCCTGACAAGGCGATTTAGTCACCTCAACCCCGACCAGTATAATGGCGCCTGTCTGTTAGGATTGCGCGGCACGGTGATTAAGAGTCATGGTGCGGCCAATCAGCGAGCATTTGAAGTCGCGATTGAACAGGCAGTGCAGGCGGTGCAGCGACAAGTTCCTCAGCGAATTGCCGCTCGCCTGGAATCTGTATACCCAGCTGGATTCGAACTGCTGGACGGTGGCGAAAACGCAAACTCGCGAGCACACAGATAACGGTGCGTTTGTGAATGCTGCCAACGTATCAGCGATTTGCTCGTGGCGGTATATAACCAAAAAGTGACTGAGCGTACATGTATACGAAGATTATTGGTACTGGCAGCTATCTGCCTGAACAAGTGCGTACTAACGCCGATTTGGAAAAAATGGTTGAGACATCTGATGAGTGGATCGTCACTCGCACAGGTATCCGTGAACGCCATATTGCAGCGCCAAATGAAACAGTTGCGACGATGGGCTTTGCCGCCGCAAACCGTGCAATTGAAATGGCGGGCATCGACAAAGAACAAATTGGTCTGATTGTGGTTGCCACCACATCATCCACACACGCATTTCCAAGTGCGGCATGCCAGATCCAAAGTATGCTGGGGATCAAAGGCTGTCCGGCGTTTGACGTTGCAGCCGCTTGTGCCGGTTTCACCTACGCCCTGAGCGTTGCCGACCAGTACGTTAAGTCTGGCGCAGTGAAGCATGCTCTGGTGGTTGGCTCAGATGTCCTCGCTCGTACCTGTGATCCAACCGATCGCGGGACGATCATTATTTTCGGTGATGGCGCAGGTGCGGTTGTACTGAGCGCATCAGAAGAGCCCGGCATTCTTTCTACGCATCTGCACGCTGATGGTCGCTATGGCGAACTGTTGACACTGCCTAATGCCGATCGCGTGAACCCGGAAAACCCGATCCACCTGACGATGGCGGGTAACGAAGTATTTAAAGTCGCGGTGACCGAGCTTGCACACATCGTTGATGAAACGCTGGAAGCAAATAAACTCGATCGTTCTGCACTGGACTGGCTGGTACCGCATCAGGCAAACCTCCGCATTATTAGCGCAACCGCGAAAAAGCTGGGTATGTCGATGGATAATGTTGTCGTGACGCTCGACAGACATGGCAATACCTCCGCGGCTTCCGTACCGTGCGCGCTGGACGAAGCCGTCCGCGACGGGCGTATTAAAGCTGGTCAGTTGATATTGCTTGAAGCCTTTGGGGGTGGATTCACCTGGGGCTCTGCGCTGATTCGTTTCTAGTATAAGGATTTAAACATGACGCAATTTGCATTTGTGTTCCCGGGGCAGGGTTCCCAGACCGTTGGGATGTTGTCTGAAATGGCAGCAAACTACCCAATTGTTGAAGAAACTTTTGCTGAAGCATCAGCTGCGCTGGGCTATGATCTGTGGGCGTTGACTCAGCAGGGACCGGCCGAAGAGCTGAATAAAACCTGGCAGACGCAGCCAGCACTGTTGACTGCCTCTGTTGCGCTTTATCGCGTATGGCAGCAGCAGGGTGGTAAAACACCTGCGCTGATGGCTGGTCACAGCCTGGGCGAATACTCTGCGCTGGTGTGTGCGGGTGTTATCGGTTTTGCCGATGCCGTACGTCTGGTTGAACTGCGTGGCAAATTCATGCAGGAAGCGGTACCGGAAGGCACTGGCGGCATGTCTGCTATTATCGGTCTGGACGACGCTGCTATCGCTAAAGCGTGTGAAGAGTCTGCCGAAGGCCAGGTGGTTTCACCGGTAAACTTTAACTCACCAGGTCAGGTGGTTATTGCCGGGCACAAAGAAGCCGTAGAACGTGCCGGCGCAGCCTGTAAAGCGGCTGGCGCTAAGCGTGCTCTGCCACTGCCGGTCAGCGTTCCTTCTCACTGCGCGCTGATGAAGCCTGCTGCTGAGAAACTGGCTGTTGAACTGCAAAAAATCACTTTTAACGCGCCGACTGTTCCGGTTGTGAACAACGTCGACGTGAAGTGCGAAACAGATGCAGACGCTATTCGCGATGCGCTGGTTCGCCAGCTGTACAGCCCGGTTCAATGGACTAAAACCGTTGAATTCATGGCGTCCCAGGGCGTAGAGCACCTGTATGAAGTTGGTCCGGGCAAAGTTCTGACCGGTTTGACGAAACGTATTGTTGACACCCTGACTGCTTCGGCACTGAATGAGCCGGCGGCATTTTCTGCGGCGCTAGAGCAATAAAAGAGGAAGACCATGAGTTTTGAAGGAAAAGTCGCGCTGGTTACCGGTGCAAGCCGTGGCATTGGCCGCGCAATTGCTGAAATACTCGTTGCCCGTGGCGCGAAAGTTATCGGTACTGCAACCAGCGAAAGCGGTGCGCAGGCCATTAGCGATTACTTAGGTGCAAATGGTAAAGGTCTGATGTTGAATGTGACCGATCCGGCATCTATCGAATCTGTTCTGGGAAATATTCGCGCAGAATTTGGTGAAGTCGATATCCTGGTCAATAATGCCGGGATTACTCGTGATAACCTGTTAATGCGCATGAAAGATGACGAGTGGAACGATATCATCGAAACCAACCTGTCATCTGTTTTCCGTCTGTCAAAAGCGGTAATGCGAGCTATGATGAAAAAGCGTCATGGGCGTATTATCACTATCGGTTCTGTGGTTGGTACCATGGGAAATGCGGGTCAGGCTAACTACGCTGCGGCGAAAGCGGGTCTGATCGGCTTCAGTAAATCACTGGCGCGCGAAGTTGCGTCTCGTGGCATTACTGTAAACGTTGTTGCTCCGGGCTTTATTGAAACGGACATGACGCGTGCGCTGTCTGATGATCAGCGTGCGGGTATTCTGGCGCAGGTTCCTGCGGGTCGCCTTGGCGGCGCTCAGGAAATCGCCAGTGCGGTTGCATTTTTAGCTTCTGACGAAGCAAGTTACATCACAGGTGAGACTTTGCACGTCAACGGCGGGATGTACATGGTTTAACCACGAGATAAAAAAATTTGCGTTATTAGGGTGAATGCCCTCAAAATAACGTAAAATCGTGGTAAGACCTGCCGGGATTTAGTTGCAAATTTTTCAACATTTTATACACTACGAAAACCATCGCGAAAGCGAGTTTTGATAGGAAATTTAAGAGTATGAGCACTATCGAAGAACGCGTTAAGAAAATTATCGGCGAACAGCTGGGCGTTAAGCAGGAAGAAGTAACCAACAATGCTTCCTTCGTTGAAGACCTGGGCGCAGATTCTCTTGACACCGTTGAGCTGGTAATGGCTCTGGAAGAAGAGTTTGATACTGAGATTCCGGACGAAGAAGCTGAGAAAATCACTACCGTTCAGGCTGCCATTGATTACATCAACGGCCACCAGGCGTAAGTGAACATCTCCAGGCGGTCATTCGACCGCCTGAGTTTTATCTTTTTATCCCACTTGAATTATTTTCCCTCCCTGGAGGACAACCGTGTCTAAGCGTCGTGTAGTTGTGACCGGACTGGGCATGTTGTCTCCTGTCGGCAATACCGTAGAGTCTACCTGGAAAGCTCTCCTTGCCGGTCAGAGTGGCATCAGCCTGATCGACCATTTCGATACTAGCGCCTATGCAACGAAATTTGCTGGCTTAGTAAAGGATTTTAACTGTGAAGACATTATCTCGCGCAAAGAACAGCGTAAGATGGATGCTTTCATTCAATATGGAATTGTCGCTGGCGTTCAGGCCATGCAGGATTCTGGTCTCGAAATTACGGAAGAGAACGCTCACCGTATTGGCGCCGCTATCGGCTCTGGTATTGGCGGTCTCGGATTGATCGAAGAAAACCACACCTCTTTGGTGAATGGCGGTCCACGTAAGATCAGCCCGTTCTTCGTTCCGTCAACGATTGTTAACATGGTGGCAGGTCACCTGACCATCATGTACGGCCTGCAAGGGCCAAGCATCTCCATTGCGACCGCCTGTACCTCAGGTGTGCATAACATTGGTCATGCAGCACGTATCATTGCATACGGCGATGCAGACGCGATGGTTGCGGGTGGTGCAGAAAAAGCCAGTACCCCGCTGGGCGTGGGTGGTTTTGGCGCGGCACGTGCGCTGTCTACACGTAATGATAACCCGCAAGCGGCAAGCCGTCCGTGGGATAAAGAACGTGATGGCTTTGTGCTGGGCGACGGCGCAGGCATGGTGGTACTGGAAGAGTACGAGCATGCGAAAGCGCGCGGTGCAAAAATCTATGCTGAAGTCGTTGGTTTTGGCATGAGCAGCGATGCTTACCACATGACGTCACCACCTGAAAACGGTGCGGGCGCTGCGCTGGCAATGGTCAACGCACTACGCGATGCGGCTATCGAAGCGGGTCAGATCGGCTATGTCAACGCGCATGGCACGTCTACTCCTGCTGGCGATAAAGCCGAAACCCAGGCAGTGAAATCTGTCTTTGGCGATGCGGCAAGCCGTGTGATGGTAAGCTCCACTAAATCCATGACCGGACACCTGTTGGGTGCGGCGGGCGCGGTAGAGTCTATTTTCTCTATCCTGGCGCTGCGCGATCAGGCTATTCCGCCAACCATCAACCTGGATAACCCGGATGAAGGTTGTGACCTGGACTTCGTACCTCACGAAGCGCGTCAGGTTAGTGGTCTGGAGTACGCACTGTGTAACTCCTTCGGCTTTGGCGGCACCAACGGCTCTTTGATCTTTAAACGCGTTTAGTTATAAACGATGATGCTGGACATTTTATGTCCGGCATCAGATTAAAGCGACATGTTCATCCTTTGTATTACTTCTCCTCTGTCCCCCAGCTTTTGCCAGGAAATTTCACACTTCCCTTTTTCAGGACACCAGTCATTGGCTCGCTGACTAAACGGCGGCACCATTCCCCCCTGATACATTTTACCATTGATCTGTAATGCCGATAGCGTCACGTACCAGGGTGAATCGTTGCTGACGGTCACACGTTTGTTATGGCGTTGCCACGTTAACGGTTTACGCTTCGACACCGGTGTCGTCGGCATTCCCGTCGGTCGCCAGAGTATTTTTATCTGCTGACTTACGGCGATTTTTACCGGAGACACCAACCCTTCGCTGCTGTCTGTCGGTGGAATGGCTGCCACAGAGAGCCAGAATAAACTTTCCCGATCGCCTGGCAGCGAATCATCCACATAAATGATTTTAATCTGCTGCTCGTCTCCACCATTAACTACTACTAGCGGTGGTGTAGCAATAAACGGTGATTTTTGCGGCTCGGTGGTAGGGCTCAGCTGCCCGGAAGTGCTGAATCCGTTATCACTGACAATTTTGCTTTGTACCAGAAAAGGTTCTTTTTCAGTATTTCGCAGCGCGACGACCAGCGTTTTATCCTCCTGCGGGAAGATAAAACGTGTGCCTCCAACCACCAGGCCGCAGTTCGCGTGATAGGGGAACAGTAGCAGAGTCGTTAGTACCCAGAGCAACTTCTTCATGATTATGGCCATGTCAGTGAAAGCTTAGCGCTGGCGTTCGCTTCACCAGGCTCTAACGGGACGCTAAGTGCGACGTACTGTGCATAAAACTGGAGTGTTTGGGTGTCGGCGTCCGGTATCAGAGAGTAAAGCTGGCCGCCATTTGTGTTGTCATTTAAGTTGATAGGTGTCTTGCTCTTATCCAGAATGCGGATTGCCAGCTGGCTGATAGAGAAGTCGTCCAGCGCCAACAGAGCGCTATCCCTGGATGCCCCGGTGCCGGTAAACGCTATCTGGACTTCTCTCATATCTGGGCCACAGTTTTCAAGCTGGACGGTAAATTCTACGGGGGGGCTAACATCGTTGACGTGATCAAAATTTAGCACCAGATGCGTCCCCATCGGGACGTCTTTGGTTTTGTCTGCCAGTGCGACCTCACAGGTGCTGTCAGTGATCCTGCCGATGAGCTGTAACTGAAATGAGTCCGTTTCAACAGCATAAGAACTGAAAGAGAGGCTTAGCCAAAACAGGCAAAGTGCGTACTTCATTTTTTACTCCTCATAACGCAAAGTCACCCACAAGATAGCGTTCGCCTCTCCAGGCGTAACCTGGTCCTGGGTCGCACGATAGCGAAGTTTCAGGGTAGGCAGCGGTGTATCACCCTTCTGCATAGGGACTTTAACCACATCACTGTTCAGTGCGATGCGCTGATCGCTGTTATCGAGAATTTCAATGGCAACACCGCTGGCGGTTCTGCTGCCATCTTTGGTCGTTATCTGCAATAGCTCCGTATCTGCCGAGTCCCCGGTTCCTCCGAGGATCATGCTGATGGCGTTAGTCGAGTTTGGGTTAAGCTGGCAGTTCTCAAGCGTGATATTCAGGGGGACGGAGGGTGAAACATCTCCGGTATGAGTGAATAATTTTCTTTCATGCTCGCCCAGATTAATCACTCTGTTGTAGTCGCTTGTTTTGACATCGCAGGAGCGCGCCAGAATGTTTCCTGTGAAATAGAGGGCACTACTGCCAGCTTGAGTGTCAGCCTGACAGCATGAGGTAAAGGTCAGCGCAATCAGTAAGTTATAAATAGGTATTCGCATTTAAATATCCCTCCTTATGGCACATACACATCCAGTAACGCTGTGGCTGAATAGCTGCCAGGGGCGGGATCCTCCGACGATACTTTTACTGGCCATGATTTCAGCGTGATTGTTGCTTCGCCGTTGTGCGTATCTAACAGGAAAGGCACGCGTATCGAGGGGTCGCTTGTCAGGAGCTGCGTTTCCGGGCTCTGGGCTGATTGCGCCGAGAGCATGATGCCGATATTGTCGTTAGTGGTTTTAATCGCGCCATAGCCACCTGCGGCGGCAGTGGCTTCCATCCCGAGACTGAGCTGCTCTGTTGCGTGAACATTGTCACAGTGGGCTTTCACGGTGATCACTTTGGGTTCATAGGTGTCGGGTTTTGCCCCCGGTACTTTAAAGTCTCCCGCCCATGCATTACCCAGATCTATCGACAGCGTTGATCCGGCGTTGATAGTACAAGACTGCGGCACGATGATTGAACCCGAGACAATAACTTGTACCATAGGAGAGGGGCCGTAAGAGCCTTTGGTATGTGAACCCCACAGCTCAGCGACAACTGTTGGTGGGATGACGATACGAGACGAGGCGAGTTCTTTTTCTATCCGCACTATAATATATCCCTCACCCCCGCTGCTCCAGTGGGAACCGGGTTTGGAATGATCGTCAGGCGCCAAATTGCTGGCATCATTCAGCGGCACGCGCAGCTCACCATGGCCAACAATATATATGTGTGTTTGGACAGAAAGCGTGTTATCGGTACCTGGGATGTAATAGAAACGGGCATTGCCAGGAGCTTCACTTGTAAGCTGTGGGCCTGGGTTGGCTTTAAACCAGGTTTCGGTTTTTACGCCAGGTTCGTTGTCGCACCAGCCGACGTATGTCCCTCCCTCATCCCAGTCCTTGCGGATTGTTTGTCCAGGGGTGATCTTCGTGACATCGCTGACCGTTGTATTGAGTGAGAAAATATACTGGTGAGCGGTTCCTATTCCCGGTGTTCTGGTATCAGAACCCGCAGCACACCAGCCGGTGTAGGCGAGTACGCTGTGGGAAAAGCCAACGCTCATGATAAGCGCCAGGCAGGGAAGGGTGGCTTTTAAGATTCTCTTCATTACTGACACTCCACCTGTAGTTGTAACAACGGCGTATCGTTGGCTGATAGCTGATAATTTGCCTGGCAGCGCTGGTTGGTGTTTTTACCCCAGCTTGCTTTCAGTATTCCCTGCGCGGCAAGGCCGCTCATAAAGACTTGCCCGTCATCGCCAACAATACTGGTGTTGTCGTTTTCTTCGCCAGTTACCGTGGCACCGAAGGGAATCGGTTTGCCGTTGTGAGTTAGGGTGATCAGCGCGCGCGCGCCCACTTTGGCGTTGAATTCGGCGCGCACGATGGCTCCTTTGGTGGGAACGACATACTGGACGTTGTGGGTGATCTCTACGTCATCGTTGATATCCGAAGCGCGCAGGGCGATACGGTTCTGTCGCCAGGCGGTCGCCCAGGGGATCACCGTATAACCGCGGGAGTCAGTTTTAATTCCCGTGGCATTTTCCAGTGCCACACCCTCCGCCCCTGGCGCTTTGATAAGCACGTTGGTATCGCCGAGTTCCTGGCTTAAGGTGATGCCGTTAGCGTGTACCAGGGCACTGCCCTGAATTCCATAGCTGAGCTGATTGCCGTGAGTGTCGTAGCTATACGCGAGGTTGGTTTGTGCTCTGGCACCACGGTAGCCCAGACTGGCATTACCACCGTAGCTGGTGTTCTGGTTGCTGACGTTCTGTCTGATGTTGTAGTTCAGGTTACTGTCTTTGAGCAGCGTGCCGGAGAGCCCCAGGCTGTTGCTACTGTTACCATTACTGTCCGTATTGTTGCTATAGCTAACCCAGGCGAGGTTGCGGGCGCTGCTGTAATCATCCGAAGCGGGTAAAAATGCACTCAATGGGACAGAGAGGTTAATGAACAGGATACGGTCGTTGCTGCTGCCGCTTATCTTGTTATAGCTGTAGGTTACGCTGTAGGTCAGCTTGTCGAGCGTACCGTTGTAACCGGTCTGGATATTGCGGGTTGACGCACTGGAGTTCCAGTAATCCTGATTATCCGCACTCACGAACACGGATCCCCATTCGGCCAGTGATTGGGAAAGTGTGAACTGAAACTGCGAGCGTTTATTCTGGCCCAGGTTCCAGGTGTTGAGTACGGTGCGGTCGTCGTCTTCATTCCATGATGCTTTATCCCCCGACATTCTGTTCCATGTCGTGTCCTGTAGGGTATAGAAGCCGCGTGTGGAATATCGGTATCCCGCCAACTGAATGTGGGTATTGGTCTGCTCTAGCGTTTTGGAGTAAAGGAAACGATACGATTCACCACTGTGTCTGGAGTCATCGATCAGGGTGCTATCGGCGTGAGTCACGTCCACAGAGATAGCGCCTAAACTTCCCATATTCATACCCAGACCGAGCGCCTGTGAACGATATTTGTCTGACCACTGCATGCCGCCATACAGCGTGGTGTTATAGGGAAGCCCCCAGAATAACTGGGCCTGCGCCACCTCCGGATTATCCTGATGGTTGTCGTTCGACTGGTACTGACCGACCGCAATGTTGTAGTTGACTCTCCCTTCGCGCTGCAGCATTGGAACGGCGGCGTAAGGGACGATAAAGCTGCTTTGGCTGTTATCCGACTCTTTGATAGTTACTTCCAGATCGCCGCTAGATGCCGCCGGATAGAGATCGTTAATCACAAAAGCACCCGGTGGAACATAAGTTTGGTAAATAACATAACCGTTTTGTTTTACGCTGACCTGGGCATTACTTCTGGCCGTACCATGAATGGTCGGTGCAAAGCCCTGCAAGCTGTCTGGATACATGCCATTTTCAGATTCCAGTTGTGCACCGCGTAAGTTAATGCTGTCAAAAAGCTCGCCAGAGGTCCAGGTGTCGCCCAGCATCAGTGTGCTGCGTAGCGCGTTAATACTGCGTGTTAACGTGGTGCTGATATGCTGAAAATTACCGCCAGAGGAGTTGCTGCTGCTGTTTTGGTTGTTCCAGGTGGAGTAGTCGCGCAGGCGCCAGGGGCCTAAATTGAGGCCACTTTGCAGATTGAGGAAGTTATCGTCACCGGACATCCCGCCGCTACCGGTGCTGCCGCTATACTGGTAGTTAAACCGAAGCGCGGTGATACCGTCATCCCACTCCGCAGGGTCAATATAACCACGGGCGTTTTGCTGTATCAAAATCTGTGGCACGGTGATTTTGAGCACCTGGCGGCGAGTGTCGTAATTCACTGTCGTACCATCGATTTGATGAGTGATAACCTGGCATGAGCCCTCTGCGACCGGTTTTTTCCCGGGGGGAGGTTTGATACCTAACATTTTAAATTCAGCGTCGCTAAAGCAGGGCTCTAACGTGCCGTTGTTAAGCTCAAACGCGATATCCTGGGTGCCGGTATGCTCATTATTAAGCCACAACTCAACGTGGTATTTTCCAGGGGGTTGCGTTGCGCCTTGTTCAAAAAGGTCGAGCGCCGCGACGGCAGAGGGGTCGTTAGATAAAAATGCCGGATCAAAATGGAGTTTATCCGCCCCTGCGCTATCGCTTGCGCAGAGCAAAGCGATAGCAGAGAGATGGCAACCGCATAAAAAGGCGGCATTACGATGAATTTTCATTTCATCGCCCTTGTGATAACAGGCGTATAGGAACCGTAATCATTCACAGTCTGGAAAGAAACTGCCCCTTTTGCCCCGACGGGGAGTGGCAGATAGGTCTCTTTAAACGGTTCAATGGTATTACTGGGCAGTTTTGCGGCGCCGACCTGAACATTGACCAGGCTAAGGTAATACGGTGTCGGATTATTGATGATTAGGTCAGCGTTGTCGCGGCGGAACTGCAACATCCCCGGCGCATCGCTAAACTTCACTGACAGATCATGTGGACGAACTAGCAGACGAATACGGTTCTGAATGGCAATTTTCAGTGAGTTTCCCTGTTTTTCGCTTTCAGAGGAGGGAATCGCTTTTACATTAATCCAGTAAAGCGTTTCGCGATCGTCCGGGAGTTTTTTCCCGGTATAAATGATGCGTAAACTGTTTTCATCTTGCGGATTCATAACAAATAAAGGCGGTGTGATAATAAAATCATTAACTTTATTTCTGGAAAAGTCTTCAATAAAGGATTGCACCAGGAAGTGTTGTTTGGGGCTGGTATTACGCACTCCGAGCATTGTTTGTTTTTCACCCGACGCGATGACAATTCGTGAACTATTTAACCCAATGCCGCCGACGAGTGATGTATCCGCTGAACTGGCATTTGGGAGAGAGAACAAAATAAATAGGAAAATGAGAAGGCGATGTAAAATAAGCATAGTCCTGTGCCTTAATATATGTAATCCGTTACTTAACAGTTGAGGGTGATGAAATAAATCCCCCTTCGCAACAAGTGGCCCTCTGATGCTCTGTCATGAAGGGGGGGGGAGTTAGTTAAACGTTACGTCGAAAGTCGCGGTAGCTAATACATCTCCGATACTTACCGTTGATTCCGTTGCAATATAGTCGGCTTTAAAGGTTTGCTCGCCAGTTGCTGCTCCCACTGGAATAATGAGCGGGGTTGTAGTGCTTTCGTTAATTTTAACGGGAGTTGTGCCATCGTTTTCGAAGAGCGCCACGCCGACGCCAGTTGCTGCATCGCTGGCCGCGATATTTTTCAGCACCTCGCTATTACTGGTATCAGTCTCGCCTTTAAATTTAAAGGTTACATCTTGCGCCTGACTGGTATCACACTGCTCCAGATGAATCGTAAACTCAGCCGGTTGGCTGCCGACCTGTCCTACAGAGGCAATTGAAGCGCCAGAGCCATAGAACTGGTTTTTTGCAACGTCATTCAGTGTAACGTTTTTGCTATTATCGCTCTGTGCTACTACGCAAGGTGGAGAGACAACTTTACCATTAAAATTAATGGTTCCGGCATTTACTTCAGTAACCGAAGCATTTGCTAGTGACGCAGAACCAATTAAAGCGATACCTAATAAACTATTTAAATGTTTCATTTCCATTTGACTAATCCTTATCGAGTGGAGTAATAGGTTCGGTTTTGAGCATAACAATACATGGCTTACATATAGGCATGGTAGGTGCTAATGATAATATTATATATCGTGCTGCTTCGGTAATACTATAGTGACTTGTTTTTTTGTTTTCAATTTGTTTTTTTCTTTCTGAATGTTAATGACTTGGATTGTATTTGTCGTGATTATATCTTGTTGTTTGATTATTAGTTGTTTGGATTAATTTTAATTATTAATTGGTTCTGCAAATGTGATTTGGAATGCCTTGTTTTCATTCAAATAAAAAGCGGGGATCTGGGGTGTTTGATTTAAATAGAGAGTCGTTTTGCTTTATGATTTTCAGCGAGACAGGGAGAAATATAAAGGGGATTTTTTAATGTTCATAATTTTTGTGAATGTATATTTATGGTTCTTGCATGCCAAAATCAGTCTTTCCTATTAGGTCAGTCACGGTGCGCAATGGACCAGGCGATGCTTGCATAAAATGGTCATGAAAGGCACTCTTGACGAAGAGAACGAGGAGAAAGCATGTTTGTAATTAACGGCCAGCCTGCTGAAAATCTTGCTGTAACTGATAGGAGCATTCAGTTTGGTGACGGGTGCTTCACCACGGCTCGCGTGGTGAACGGGCGTGTTCAGTTGCTGGAAATGCATCTGCAAAGGCTGCAGAAAACGTGCGACGTACTGATGATCCCTTTTACGGCATGGTCTGATTTGCGCCAGGAGATGCAGACGATTGCCAGGGCTGATAATACCGGAGTGGTCAAGGTCATCCTAACCCGCGGAGCCGGATCACGGGGCTACGGCCTGGCGGGATGCCATACCCCTACGCGAATTGTTAGCGGAACCCCTGCTCCGACGCATTATGCCACCTGGCGTCAGCACGGAATAACTCTGTCGCAAAGCTCCGTGCGATTAGGACGAAATCCGTTACTTGCTGGCCTGAAACACCTTAATCGACTGGAGCAGGTGCTGATCCGCGCTCATCTTGAGCAGACAAACGCCGATGAGGCGCTGGTCCTTGACAGCGAAGGGTGGCTTACGGAATGCTGTGCCGCGAATTTATTCTGGCGCCGGGGAATGGATGTGTTTACCCCGTGTCTTGATCAGGCGGGCGTTAACGGTATTATGCGCCAGCACATTATCAGGCAGCTCGCCACTTCGCCATATCGGGTGGCGGAAGTTGCCGCTCGCCTTGAGACGCTGGTCGATGCGGACGAAGTTTTTATCTGCAATGCACTGATGCCGATTGTTCCGGTGCAAAAATTTGAGGGCCAACGCTGGCCGTCGCGCGAACTTTACCAATATTTAGCCCCACTGTGTGAGTTGTCTGATTAGCATGAAGAAATTGTTAGGCGTTTTATTATTGTTGCTGGTAGTGATGGGTATCGCTGCCGGGTTCGGCGCGTGGAAAGTTCGCCAACTGGCGAACAGTACGCTACTCATCAAAGAAGAGGCTATTTTTTCCCTGAAGGCAGGCACCGGGCGTCTGGTGCTGGGCGAGCAACTTTATCGCGAAAAAATCATCAATCGTCCGCGTGTGTTCCAGTGGCTGCTGCGTGTGGAACCCGAACTGTCGCATTTTAAAGCCGGAACCTACCGTTTTACGCCCGACATGACAGTACGGGATATGTTGCAACTGCTGGAAAGCGGTAAAGAGGCGCAGTTCCCGTTACGTCTGGTTGAAGGGATGCGTCTGAGCGACTACCTCAAGCAGCTGCGCGACGCCCCGTACATCAAACATACGCTGAGCGATGATAATTACGAGACCGTTGCTCAGGCGCTGAAGCTGGAGAACCCGCAATGGGTAGAAGGCTGGTTCTGGCCAGATACCTGGATGTATACCGCCAATACAACCGACGTGGCGTTGCTAAAACGCGCGCATCAGAAAATGGTTAAAGCGGTAGACTCGGTCTGGGAAGGGCGCGCTGAAGGCCTGCCTTATCAGGACAAAAATCAGCTGGTAACCATGGCCTCTATTATCGAAAAAGAGACTGCGGTTGCCAGCGAGCGTGACCAGGTGGCTTCCGTCTTTATTAACCGCTTACGGATTGGCATGCGTTTACAGACCGATCCGACGGTGATTTACGGGATGGGGTCACGGTATAATGGCAAGTTGTCGCGTGTGGATTTAGATACCCCGACCGCCTATAACACCTATACCATTACGGGCTTGCCGCCTGGCCCGATTGCCATGCCGGGAGAGGCCTCATTGCAGGCCGCGGCGCATCCGGCAAAAACGCCGTACATCTATTTCGTGGCTGACGGTAAAGGCGGTCACACGTTTAACACCAATCTTGCCAGCCACAACCGGTCCGTGCAGGATTACCTGAAAGTGCTTAAGGAAAAAAATGGGCAGTAACTATATCGTCATCGAGGGCCTGGAAGGCGCCGGAAAAACCACTGCGCGTAACGTGGTGGTAGAGACACTTGAGCAACTCGGTATTCGTGACATGGTTTTTACCCGAGAACCGGGGGGAACTCAGCTCGCTGAGAAACTAAGAAGTCTGGTGCTGGACATTAAGTCGGTGGGTGACGAGGTCATCACTGACAAAGCTGAAGTTCTGATGTTTTACGCCGCGCGCGTACAGCTGGTCGAAACCGTTATTAAACCTGCGCTGGCAAAAGGCGCATGGGTAATTGGCGACCGTCACGATTTGTCGACCCAGGCGTATCAGGGGGGCGGACGCGGCATCGATCAAAACATGCTGGCAACCCTGCGCGATGCGGTGCTCGGTGATTTTCGCCCGGACCTGACGCTCTATCTGGACGTGACTCCAGAAGTCGGATTGAAGCGTGCCCGTGCGCGCGGCGAGCTGGATCGTATTGAGCAGGAATCTTTCGATTTCTTTAATCGCACCCGCGCGCGCTATCTTGAACTGGCTGCCAAAGATGCCAGCATTCGTACCATCGACGCTACGCAGCCGCTGGAAGCTGTGATGGCTGATATCCGCAATACCATCACCCAGTGGGTGCAGGAGCAGGGCGCATGAAATGGTACCCATGGTTACGGCCAGATTTTGAAAAACTGGTAGCCAGCTACCAGGCGGGTCGTGGTCACCATGCGTTACTGATTCAGGCATTACCCGGAATGGGTGACGACGCGCTGATTTACGCGCTCAGTCGCTATTTAATGTGCCAGCAGCCGGAAGGGCATAAAAGCTGCGGACACTGCCGGGGCTGTCAGCTGATGCAGGCGGGGACGCATCCTGATTACTATTCGCTGCTGCCGGAAAAAGGCAAAAGTACGCTGGGGGTTGATGCGGTACGTGAAGTGAGTGAAAAGCTGTACGAGCATTCACGCCTTGGCGGTGCGAAAGTGGTGTGGATCCCTGATGCCGCCCAGTTAACTGATGCCGCTGCCAATGCCCTGCTAAAAACGCTGGAAGAACCGCCGGCACAAACCTGGTTTTTCCTCGCCAGCACAGAGCCTGCGCGATTGCTGGCGACATTGCGCAGCCGCTGCCGGTTACACCATCTTGCGCCGCCGGCTGAGTCGTACGCTATCTCCTGGCTCGCCCGCGAAGTGACCGCATCTCCAGAAGCGCTGTTGAGCGCATTACGCCTGAGCGCGGGTTCGCCTGGTGCGGCACTCTCGTTGTTACAGGCTGAAAGCTGGGCGCATCGCACAGATTTTTGTGCGGCACTGGCAAACACATTAAACGCAGGTGACTGGTATATCCTGCTCGCGGCGTTAAACCACGATCAGGCCGCCGCCCGTTTACACTGGCTGGCAACGTTGTTGACGGATGCCTTGAAGCGTCCGTATGGGGTTTCCCATTTAACCAATCCTGATGCGCTGGACCTGATATCTTCTATCGCAGAACGGTTATCCGTCGCCCGGATACAGGCAATACTCGGTGACGTTTGTCATTGCCGTCAGCAGTTGCTGAACGTAACAGGCGTAAACCGTGAACTGGTGTTAACCGATCTTATCCTGCGTATTGAGCATTACCTGCAACCAGGCACCGTACTGCCTGTTCCCCATCTTTGAGAGAGACATTATGTTTTTAGTCGACTCACACTGCCATCTTGATGGCCTGGATTATCAATCTCTGCATAAGGACGTGGATGACGTGCTGGCGAAAGCGGCCGCACGCGATGTGAAATTCTGTCTTGCCGTCGCGACCACTCTGCCAGGATACCGCAGTATGCGCGAACTGGTCGGTGAACGTGACAATGTGGTGTTCTCCTGCGGCGTGCATCCGTTAAATCAGGATGAAGCCTATGATGTTGAAGACCTGCGCCGTTTTGCCGCCGAAGAGGGCGTTGTGGCGATGGGGGAAACCGGGCTGGACTATTTCTATACGCCGGAAACAAAGGTGCGCCAGCAGGAATCTTTTATCCATCATATTCAGATTGGCCGTGAGTTACAAAAGCCAGTTATCGTGCATACCCGCGATGCGCGAGCCGATACGCTGTCTATTCTGCGCGAAGAAAAAGTGACGGATTGTGGTGGCGTACTACACTGTTTTACAGAAGACAGAGAAACGGCGGGCAAATTGCTGGACCTCGGATTTTATATCTCGTTTTCCGGCATCGTCACGTTCCGTAACGCAGATCAGCTCCGTGATGCCGCCCGCTATGTTCCTCTGGATAGGTTGCTGGTTGAGACGGATTCTCCCTACCTTGCGCCTGTACCGCATCGTGGAAAAGAGAACCAGCCTGCCATGACCCGTGACGTTGCGGAGTATATGGCCGTAGTGAAAGGTGTTGCCGTTGAAGAACTGGCGCAGGCAACCACTGATAACTTTGCCCGCCTGTTTCACATCGACGCTTCTCGCCTGCAATCCGTTCGTTAACTGACTTTTTTTAAAGCTCGTAATTAATAAGCAAAGCGAGTAAAGTTCACCGCCTCAAAATGGGCGGTGAATAACCGGTTTGACACATTCAGATACGCATTTTATCGGAATGTGCGGATTTTACGGCCATCCACGACTGAATTGTGATAGCCGTCAAACAAAAACAAACTGAATTATTTTACTCTGTGTAATAAATAAAGGGTACTTAGATGCCCTGTACACGGCGAGGTTCTCCCCCCTCGCTAATGCGTGAGAACGTAGAAAAGCACAAATACTCAGGAGCACTCTCAATTATGTTTAAGAATGCATTTGCTAACCTGCAAAAGGTCGGTAAATCGCTGATGCTGCCGGTATCCGTACTCCCGATTGCAGGTATCCTGCTGGGTGTCGGTTCCGCTAACTTCAGCTGGCTGCCAGCCGTTGTATCGCACGTAATGGCAGAAGCAGGCGGTTCTGTTTTTGCAAACATGCCGCTGATTTTTGCCATCGGTGTCGCGTTAGGCTTCACCAATAACGACGGCGTATCTGCACTGGCATCCGTTGTTGCCTACGGCATTATGGTTAAGACCATGGCTGTTGTTGCGCCGCTGGTTCTGCATTTACCTGCTGAAGAGATCGCAGCTAAACACCTTGCTGATACGGGTGTTCTCGGGGGGATTATCTCCGGTGCGATTGCAGCGTATATGTTCAACCGTTTCTACCGTATCAAATTGCCTGAGTATCTTGGCTTCTTTGCGGGTAAGCGCTTCGTTCCTATCATTTCTGGTCTGGCCGCTATCTTCACCGGTGTGGTTCTGTCCTTCATTTGGCCGCCGATCGGGACTGCTATTCAGACGTTTTCCCAGTGGGCTGCATACCAGAACCCGGTCGTAGCGTTCGGTATCTATGGCTTCATTGAACGCTGCCTGGTGCCGTTTGGTCTGCACCATATCTGGAACGTTCCATTCCAGATGCAGATCGGTGAATACACCAACGCTGCGGGCCAGGTATTCCACGGCGATATCCCTCGCTATATGGCGGGTGACCCGACTGCGGGCAAACTGTCTGGTGGCTTCCTGTTCAAAATGTACGGTCTGCCGGCTGCCGCTATCGCTATCTGGCACTCTGCTAAACCAGAAAACCGCGCGAAAGTGGGCGGTATCATGATCTCCGCGGCGCTGACCTCGTTCCTGACCGGTATTACCGAACCGATCGAGTTCTCGTTCATGTTCGTGGCACCGATCCTGTACATCATCCACGCAATTCTGGCTGGTCTGGCATTCCCGATCTGTATCCTGCTGGGTATGCGTGACGGTACGTCGTTCTCCCACGGTTTGATCGACTTTATCGTTCTGTCCGGTAACAGCAGCAAACTGTGGCTGTTCCCGATTGTCGGTATCGGTTATGCGATTGTTTACTACACCATCTTCCGTGTGCTGATCAAAGCGCTGGACCTGAAAACTCCGGGTCGTGAAGATGCTACCGAAGACACCAAAGCGGGTGCGTCCGGCGAAATGGCTCCGGCCCTGGTTGCGGCATTCGGCGGTAAAGAAAACATCACTAACCTCGATGCGTGCATCACTCGTCTGCGTGTCAGCGTCGCTGACGTTGCCAAAGTGGATCAGGCTGGCCTGAAGAAACTGGGTGCGGCGGGCGTTGTAGTGGCGGGTTCCGGTGTTCAGGCTATCTTCGGTACTAAGTCCGATAACCTGAAAACTGAAATGGATGAGTACATCCGTCACAGCTAAGCAGTAAAAAGTTGGGGAGAATTAAGGCAGCCTGCGGGCTGCCTTTTTTAATGCATTAATTGGCCTGAACGCGAATCGGCGCAGTGGCGGCGAACAACCACGGACGAGCCTCTGCGTTCACGCGTGGGGATAACGTCTCTCTGACCTGCTGGTGGTAATCATCAATCCACTGCTTTTCAGCCTCACTTAGCAGATGCAGTTCAACCAGACTTAAATCAATTGGCACCAGCGTCAGCGTTGAGAAGCGACAGAAGCCAGGACGACTGTTGATAATCTCCACCTGATTCTCAATACGGATCCCATATTCTCCGGCCAGATAATAACCCGGCTCGATGGTAATGATATTGCCCGCAACCAGAGGCCAGGGGTTTACTTTTTTGGCAATGCGATGGGGCTGTTCATGGATCAGGAGCTGATGGCCTACGCCGTGTCCCGTACCGTGATCAAAATCCAGACCCAGATCCCACAGCGCCCGACGGCTAAAGGCATCCAGTTGATGACCCTGAGTGCCGCTGGGAAATTGCAGCGAGATAAGCGACAAAAAGCCTTTCAACACAGCGGTGTAATGCAGACGACGCTGCGGATCCTGTGGACCAAACGCGAGGGTGCGCGTTGTATCCGTCGTACCATTATGGTACTGGCCGCCGGAATCATTCAGATACATGGCCTGAGAGGTAATGGGCGTATTGGTTTTTTCGCTGGAATGGTAATGGCACATTGCGGCATTGCTGGCTGAGGCCGAAATCGTGTTGAAGCTTTGCTCGATAAATCCCGGCTGCTGCTGGCGAAATTCCAGTTGCCTGGCCTGCGCTTCCAGCTCAGTGACCGGATTGCCTGCCGCTTCGCGCAAGGGAACTTCATGCGTAAGCCATGCCAGAAAGTTAACCCAGGCCGCGCCATCTTGTTCATGGCATTCCCGATAACCCGCCAGTTCAACGTCATTCTTGTGCGCTTTCATCAAGGTGATGGGATCGGGTGCCCATAAGACTTCGCCACCGTGTTCTATAATGGCAAAACGCAGCGCGACCGGGGCGTAGTCTTTATCGACCAAAAAGCGTTTCCCTTTGGCCAACTGCTGGCAGCGGGCAAGAAAACTCTCTTGTGGGGCCAGCGTGAGCGTATTCAGCAGTGCAGCAGGGAGCTGCTGGGTTTTGTTGCTATCCACAAACCATTCCAGCTCGCCGCTGCGATGGAGCAGGGCGAACGAAAACGGCACTGGCACCATTGGCAGATCGGAACCGCGCACATTCAGCAGCCAGGCAATGTTATCCGGCAGCGTGATCGCCAGAACGTCGGCCTGTTGTTGCGTGAGCAGATCCACGACGCGGGCACGTTTTTGTGTGCTGCTTTCCCCGCTGATTTCAATGGGCATTTCATGAATGATGCCGCAGGGTGCTGCCGGGCGGTCAAGCCATACCTGGTCGAAAGGATCTTGCTCAAGAGGCACCAGCTCGCAATGGGTCGCCGACAGTGCTTCAAACTGGCTGTTGACCATCAGCAACGGTTCAAAACCGATACGCGCGCCCGCAGCAACGTGAGACTGCAAATAGTCGGCCAGCTGTTCGTCATGTAAATGGTGAATTTCAAAATCATCCAGCGAGACTTCATTGCGCACCTGGACCTGATAGCGTCCATCGACAAATATTAATGCGCGGTCGCGTAGGACCAACGCGAGACCAGCGGAGCCGCTAAAACCGGTCAGCCAGGCCAGCTTATTGTCATGCGGTGTACAATCTTCGCTTTGGTGAGCGTCGGCGCGCGGAACAATCATGCCATCCAGCCCTTGCGCTAACAGCAGGTTGCGCAGAGCGGAAAGAGGAGTTGAGTTGTGCATAGTTACCTTCAGGCCTTAACGGAACGGCGGTTCGTTGAACGTACGTAATTTACGGGAGTGCAGTCGATCGCCTTCAGCACGCAGACGATCGATTGCCCGGATACCTATTTGCAGGTGCTCGGAAATGGCACCTTCATAAAAACGGTTGGCCTGACCAGGCAGTTTGATCTCGCCGTGCAGCGGTTTATCGGAAACGCACAGCAGCGTGCCGTAAGGGACGCGGAAGCGGTAGCCCTGGGCGGCGATAGTGGCGCTTTCCATATCAATAGCCACCGCGCGACTGAGGTTAAAACGCAGCGCAGAAGCGGAATAGCGTAACTCCCAGTTGCGATCGTCGGTGGTGACGACGGTACCGGTACGCAGGCGCTGTTTAACTTCTTCGCCGGGCATGCCGCTGACTTCTTTGGTGGCGTCATACAGTGCGCGTTGTACTTCCGCAATGCTCGGAATCGGAATATCCGGTGGTAGCACGGCATCCAGCACATGGTCGTCACGCAGATAAGCGTGGGCCAGAACATAGTCGCCAATCGCCTGGCTTTCACGCAGGCCGCCACAGTGTCCAATCATCAGCCAGACGTCAGGGCGCAGTACGGCCAGATGATCACAAATGGTTTTAGCGTTAGACGGGCCAACGCCGATATTGACCAGCGTGATCCCCTGACCGTCGGCGGTGATTAGATGCCAGGCGGGCATCTGATGTTTCTTCCAGGCGAGATCGGAGATGGCCTCTTCCGGAGCTTCCGTTTCAGCGGTGATCCAGATCCCGCCTGCGCATGACAGCGCGATATAGGGGCTGTTCGGATCGAGGATCTGGCTGCAGCCCCAGCGCACGAACTCATCGACATAGCGGGTGTAGTTGGTGAACAGCACAAATGGCTGGAAATGTTCAACCGGCGTTCCCGTGTAGTGACGCAGTCGTGCGAGCGAAAAATCTACTCGTCGGGCGTCGAAGTGCGACAGCGGGGAGAATTCCGCCGGATGATAGGTACCGTCGGCTGTTTCGTCGCCGATCTGTGACAACTCGGTTGTGGGGAAATGGCGCGTTAACCCGGCGCTCATCGAGCGGTCGAGCGTCAGTTCAGAACCGTCGATCACATAGGGATAAGGGATTTCATGCTGCGACGGTTCGACGGAGATATGCGCATCATAATCCTGATACAGCAGCGTGAGTTGTTCTTCAAGATAGGGACGAAAAAGCGACGGACGGGTGATCGTAGTGGTATAGCTGCCCGCATGGGTAAAACGGCCATAGGCGCGGGTTTTCGGGGGATTGGTGGCGCTGCCATCCCAGGTGACACAAAGCGATGGGTAAACAAAAAGACCATTATGGCGGGCGATTATGTCAGGGAGCGTCCCTGTTTCAATGTACTTACCAATGGCGCTACGCAGTGCTTTAACCGACTGCTCGTACAGCGCGTCCAGTTTATCCAGTGCCTGAGTTGGGGTCAGGCTGGAGCCCTTATTGTTCATGTCTGTCTCCTTGTTCCACAGATGTACTGCTCTCCCGATAGTATGTCACAGGAATATGAAACAAAAGTCAGACGTTGAGGAAGATTGTGCGAAGGCCGAATGACCTTCGCATCAGGGCTTAACTGTGCTGCTTATCCCGCATCAGCAATGCAGTGGCGGCGGAAATAAGACACCCGGCCATCAGATAAATGGCCACGCTGTGCCAGTCTCCTCCAGAGAATGTCACCAGTGCCGCAGCAATGAAGGGGGTAAAACCACCGCCAACCACACTTGCCACCTGATAGCCAACGCCTGCGCCGCTGTAGCGATAACTTGCGCCAAACAAACCGGTAAACATAGGCTGTTGTACGCAGACCACCATATCGTGCGCAATATTGGCCAACATAATCGCGAAGAACACGATCCAGAAAATAGACTGTGCTTCCAGCGCCATAAAGAACGGGAAGGCGCTCAGCGTACCGACCAGTGCACCGGTAATGTACACGCGCCGTCGACCAAAGCGGTCGGCAAGCCAGGCAAAGCAGGGGATGGTGAGACAACTCAGTCCTCCCACTAACAAACCGATATTCAGAAACAGCTCGCGGGGTAGGCCCAGGTTCTGTGTAGAGTAATTAAGGGCAAACGCGGTGACGATATACATCGTCAGCAGTTCACATAAGCGCAAGCCGATAATTTTTAAGAATGCGCCCGGATGGCGGATTAACGCCTCGACCACCGGTAACCGCTTTTTCTCTGGTTGCGCTGCCTGTTGCTGCTGTTCGAATTCGGCTGATTCATCCATTCTGTTGCGCATCCACAACGCGCCCAAAACCAGTACGATGCTGAACAGGAACGGAATACGCCAGCCCCAGCTCAGGAACTGCTCATCGGTAGTTTGCGAGCTAATCAGTGAGACCAGACCGGTAGAAAGCAGCAGTCCGACGCCGTAACCGACCTGAACGCCACTGCTGTAGAAGGCTTTTTTATTTTTCGGCGCGCTTTCGACCGAGAGCAACGCCGCGCCGCCCCATTCACCACCAACGGCGAATCCCTGAATGGCGCGCAGCGTCACCAGCAGCACAGGGGCCCACCAGCCAATAGTGTCAAAAGAAGGAATAATCCCTATCAGCGCAGTGGCAATCCCCATCATCCAGACGGTGAGCATCAGCATGCGTTTACGGCCAAGGCGATCGCCAAAGTGGCCGAAGATAACCCCGCCTAACGGACGGAACAAAAATCCGACGCCAAAGGTGGCAAATGCGGCAAGTGTTCCCATTGCCGGGCTAACCTGCGGGAAGAACTCGCGATTAAAGACCAGTGCGGCGGTGATGCCATAAAGCAGAAAATCATACCAGTCGACCACGGCGCCAGCGAAGCTACCAAGCGCAGCGCGTCGGGCACGATGAAGCGAAGAGACGTCCTCTTGGGGACCCGCGGAGGTGAGAGTGGAATCCATAGTTATCCTGTCTGTACTGTCTTTTAGTTATTAGTATTTGAATTGGGCTACACACATTGCAGTCGATATATTAATGACCGTTATGAGATTACCGCGACAGACGGGAAGAGAAAACGATTATCTCCCTCACCAGAGGGTTACATGAAAAATAAGACGAATGAAAAACAGAAAAGCAAAAAGCCCGCTTAAAAGCGGGCTTCTCTAAATTTGGCTCCTCTGACTGGGATCGCCTTTGCCATTAACTGGCTGATTGGTAAGCTAAACCTAAAATTTTGGGTTGTCAAGACCACCAAAATGACCACCAATTTAGTTGAAGTGGAAACGGCTAGGTGTTGGCGTTATAGGTCCAACTAATCCATCTACCTCTTAGCAAAACTCGCCAACTCATTTGCTCTGAAGGGCCCCAACCGTTTTTGGCTGCGAACTGCTCGAATGCCTTGTCCGTTGATCTCAATCCTTGTCTCTTTAGGTTGGAAAAAGTAAGCGTTGTTATGTCCTTTTCACATGAATGGTTAATCCCTACGTATTGATGCGACGACCTAATTATTTCAATTTGTCGCTAGCCATCTTCATCTGAATCCTTGCCGCTTTTCATCAACCGCAGTATCCTACTAACGCACCTGCAAAATCAGGTGCCGGGCTTGACCTCCTGAAACTACCTCACTGACGACACAGGCGCGTTTGCGCTTTTTTTTGTGTCGTGCGCTTGGCTACACCTCAATGGTGGGCCGGGCGGGGGCGTCGCAAGACGCGCCGGTGTCAGTGAGGCCGGTAAGGTCAACCTCGTCCGGTTCCACCACCAGTGGGATTGACCTCTCCAGTGGTGGGCGTCAATTTCTACTCACTGGAGGCAGCCTTATGGCTACAATCCTCGCTCAAGCACACCCGTTACTTACCGTTCCCTTCAGCGCGAACACAGATTTCACCGTATTGGCCGATTACTGCGAAAGCTTCGCCGAAACCCTAATTGAAAGCGATGATTCGGCATTGCGACTGGCACTCTGCGGGCGGCTTCGTGCCAGCCTTTCCTTGCTGCAGTTAACGCTGAACGATAGTATCCCACCACACTTGGCCGAGAGCCTGACTGTTGATACTTGTTCTTCTGCACCTTTGCTCTTTGATCCTGAGCCTGATTTGTTGTGCGAATACTGCCTCGCATTACTCCAACTTCTGATGGAACGCACTATGGATCCAAAATCGGAGCAAACCCTGGTCGGTTTGTTATGCGAGTTGGTCTGGTCCTTTACCGAGGGGCTCAAATCACCGCGATGGATGCGCACTGACGATGGCGTAAAATTTATCAGTGAGGTGCCTGCATGATGCAACATGACTGGCATCCGGCAGATATTATTGCCGGGTTGAAAAAACGTGGTACATCTTTAGCGGCGCTTTCACGTCAGTCGGGATTAGCGTCCTCCACGCTGGCGAATGCACTTACACGTCATTGGCCTAAAGGTGAAAAATTAATTGCAGATAGGTTAGGTGTTTTACCTGAGAAAATCTGGCCATCTCGGTATCAAAAGCAGGTACATAGATAAGGAAATGTATCTCCCGAACATCAGCTAATCATCACGAGTTGATGTTCAGGAGAAGAAACAATTCACTGAATAAAATTATGCTCAGAAAATTTATAGCGAGAAAGAATCACAAGACGCAACATAATAGAGTAATTAAAAGGCAGAAAAACATACCGCTTTGTGTTTCCTCTGGTCGTTAACCACATTGCGAATTTGTTTCTTCTTCAATAAATTTAACGACAGAATCAAGATCGCATGAAGCGATTACTTGTGTAGCTATCTTTTTTGCTTCCGGGATGCCGTTCTCTGGAACATAACATCTGTCTGCGCTTGCCAGCATAGGCAAATCGTTATAGTTATCGCCAAAGGCCACAACTTCATCGACACCTAAATACTTTTTAAGGCTATGAATTGCCGAGTGTTTAGAGGTGGAATCGGTAAGGATGTTCATAAAATAGATGTTATTTTGCTCGTGATAGACATCACGATTTAACAAGCAATGAACATTCTGAATTGTATTAACCGCTTTTTGCAACAGCGTCAGATTGTCATACTCATCATAGACGACAAAATATAATGGGAGATATTCTTGCGGGAGGGCTGAAAAACTATCTATTTTAAAAATATTATCTTTTAAAAATGGTGCTTTGCTCTTGATAAAACGCTGACTTAAGGCGTTGCTTTCTGAGGTATAAAAAAGGGCGTACTGATTACCTTTGATGCAATACAGAAAACCATCTTTATCGAGCTTATTCAGTTTTTCCTCTACCTGTCTGATAAGTTGATTGGGAAGAACAGAGGCCTGAATAATTCTTTCATTCTGCATATCGAACGTTAGCAACCCATCGCTTAAAATTGCGGGGCAGGAAAATTTAACATCTCCCATTAGCATTTTTACGGAGCTTAATGTTCTGCCTGTCGCGCAGGTGAATAAGACTCCGTTTTTGGCAAAATTGCCGATAGCATCTCTGGTATAGTCTGAGAGTTTACCTTCAGTATTAAGTAGTGTTCCGTCAAGATCGCTGACATAGAGGGTTTTTTTCATCTTATTCATCGGCATATACCGTCATGGAAAACTGATAAAACTTTGGATTCATGGTTGCAACGAAGTACTCAGCTGCCTGGTTGTTATCCATGAATGCTACTCGCGAGACTGAGATGATGGCTGTGCCGACAGACAAACCAAGATGCTGGGACTCCTCGATAGTTGAGTTCCTCACCAGCAACTGCTGCTCGCCTTTGTAAATTGGATGAGGAAGTGATTTATCGAACAAGGCCATCAACGATTGAGACAAGTCATAAGTTTCAAGTTCAGGCAATAAATCTACCGGGATCCAGGAGATCTGATGAGCGATGGGTTGCTCAGCAGCGTAATGCAATCGCTCAATGCAGAAGCACTCCGCGCTAGGGGATAATTTTAGCTCAGCGTTAACACGTTCATTGACAACTCGACTGAAATTGATGGTTTTAGTTGAGGGTTTCATGCCTGCAGCCAGAAGATCGTCGGTAAAGAAGCCTCGCAGACGATTTAAACGCTGAACTGGCGGTAATTTTCGCAATCGCAGACGACCACGTGATTTTGGCCGTACAACAATATTTTCGCTAATCATCTCATCCAGGGCACGTCTGACAGTGATACGGCTGACGCCAAATTTCTCAGTGATCTCTTTTTCCGTTGGAAGGTCATCGTCAACGGTGAAGGCTTGTTGGAACCAACTCTCCAACAGATCGCGCAGTTGATGGAAGAGCGGAACCGGGCTTGCAACATCCAGCAGAGAGTAATTACCTTCAAATTCATTTGGTAACGACAAAGTAAGTCCTCAACATTATTCTCCAATACACTAATGTTATATGTATAGCACATTCAACCGGAGAAAAAATGAAATTAGCGTAAGAAGTACTTGGATCACATTTTTTTTCTCTTTGTTTGACTCAATGTCATAACATCAATACATTTGATTTGAGTTATCGCATTCTTATTGATACGAGAGGAAAAAAATGGACTGGTTAGACACGGCTATCAACGCTTGTGCACGTAAGGCACTGCGTAATGCAGAAAAATTTACTGACTTTCCGCATGTGACAGAGCAGGAGAAATATGGTTTTACGCCGGATGGAGTATGGACTGGTGGTTTCTGGACGGGCGTGCTGTGGTTGAGTTGGCAACACACACAGGATCCGAAATTGTTAGAACGGGCAACGCATTTCACCCAACGTTTATTGCCGCGTGCGCAGGACACCTGTAACCATGACTTAGGCTTTATGTTCTATCCCAGTGCTATCACAGGCTGGCGGTTGACGGGGAATGATGAGTGGAAGCAGGCGGCTATTCAGGCTGCGCACAGTCTTGCGGGTCAGTTTAACCCCCAGGGCGGATTTATTCCTGGTTGGGGATTCTTCGGTGGTCAGGAGTGGTCTAATAGCGTCCTCATTGACACTCTGATGAACTTGCCACTATTGGTCTGGGCGGTTAAGCAGGGAGCTGATCCTGAATTGCTTAACGTGGTACGCATTCATACGCAAAAGGCGCTTTCCCACCATCAGCGAGCAAACGGCTCCGTATATCATGTTTTCCATTTTGATGAGAACGGAAACGGGGTGCGCGGCGATACTTATCAAGGGTTGCGCGCAGATACAAGTTGGGCTAGAGGGCAGGGGTGGGCAGTCGCTGGTCTCGCCATGCTCGCGGCTGAACTGGATGATGCTACTTATCTGGCAGCGTCGGAGAAAGTGGCGCATTTCATTATCGAAAACATGCCTTCCGACCATATTCCACAGTGGGATTATGATGCCGATGCTAATTCCCCCAAGGATGCGTCAGCAGGTGCGATTAGTGCGTATGGGTTGCTCAGACTGTATAAGCTGACAGGTAAAGAGCTGTATAAGTCGGCTGCGACCCTGATGCTGAAGGCGCTTAGTGAGCATTGTTTACTGGAAGAACATGAAGGATTGCTGGCGCATTCGACTGCCGATCTACCGCATGGTCTGGGTATTGATCAGGCTACTGGATACGGGGATTATTACTTCATCAAAGCGTTGATGGAATTGAAGAGTCTGTAATATTTAAGTCGCCAATATTTAACGGGAAGGTCTGTGAATCAGGCCTTTTTTTTCGTCTGAATCGTCCTGAAAAACATATAGAATATTTTACTCCCCCTCTTTTTTCTTAACATGTCCAATCTACCACTTTCTCCTCGACTGACTAATTAGATACCTGGAAACCGATTCACCGAATCATAAGTCAAAGCCTGGAATTTTAAAGCGGTCGGAGATGATGGATGCTAAGTATCGGCGATACGATGATAAAAACGCAGCGGGTAGGTTAGCATTAGGTCGTCAGGAGCAGTAGAAATCTAAAACGCCCGATGAAATTCATCAGGCGTTTTAAGGTTGAAAAGTGTCAACTCATATCAGAGCTTGTGAGTCTTTTCTTATACAGAAAATTGCTTCGCAGAAGCAGTTTTTTGCGTTGTAGGCATACGAATAGACTTACCTAAGATTGCACAACCAAGCAGACACACTGCCATCAGAATGTAAGAAGTGGTTGTTGAATCAGTTAATGCATTCAGGTATCCCACAAGATAAGCGCCGAGGAATGCTCCGAGTGAACCGCAGCAGTTAATCAAACCTGTCGCGCCACCAACCATTGAGCTTGGCAGGACATCGGCAATCGAGGCGAAGAACGAGCCAAACGGAATATACATACAAATGCCAGCAATAGTCAGCAGCGAATAAGAGAGCCAAAAATGTTCGGTGCCAGTCGCGGACAAAATAGCAAAACAAGCTGCGGCAACAGCAATCGGCCAGACGATAAACGGCACGCGCTGCTGATATTTATCGCTTAACCAAGCGGCAAGCAGCATAAAGACTACGGCCAGACCGTAAGGCAGCGAAGCCAGCCAACCGGTATGAGACATTGACGTCGATGAGGCACGGATAATCGACGGCAACCACATCAGGAAGCCGTAATAGCCGATACTTTGCAGGAATAACCAGCCAGCCAGCTTGATGACGTTTGCTGAACGGAAAACCATCCCGTAACCGGTCATCGCTGGTTTTTGCTGTTGCTCAGCCTGTAACGTTTGTTCAATAGCCTGTTTCTCATCCTTATTTAACCATGAAACATCCGCCGGGCGATCGCGAATCAACAGGTACCAGGCTACCGCCCAGGCGATAGCGGGCGCGCCCTGTACGATAAACATATGTCGCCAGCCCCAGTTATCAATCAGGTAGCCTGAAAGAATAGACATCCACAGAATAGTTATCGGGTTGCCAAGCAGGAAGATAGTATTCGCTTTCGATCGCTCTTTTTTGCTAAACCAGCGGGCGGTCAGTACCAGCAAAGAGGGCATGACAACCGCTTCCACTACGCCAAGTGCAAAACGAATGGCAATCAGCGCCGGAATACTATGCACCATCCCGGTTGCCGTCGCGCAAATCCCCCAGACGACCAGGCTAAAAGCTAATAGTTTTCGCACGCTGGTTCGTTCGGCCAGAATACCGCCTGGAACCTGAAATAAAAAATAACCTAAGAAAAATAAAGCGCCAATTAAAGATGACAGACCCTTACTAATACCCAGGTCGTCATTAATCCCCGCCGCAGCGGCGAAACTATAATTTGCTTTATCAAGGAAGGCTAAACTGTATGTAATAAATACCACTGGCATAATAAACCACCAGCGGCGAGGGGATAGCACGGAGCTTTCCATATCAGTACCTCTGAAATAGATGGGTAGATTTTAGTTTTTTAGCCTTCACCCGGCAATGGGTGAAGGTTTGAAGCAATCAGGATTTATTAAAGAAAGCGTTCTGTGCCTCTTTTTGCGCTGCAGCTCCCCAGAGGCGGCTAACGCCGCTGGCTTCGATCTGCTGGCCTTGTTCAAGGTCGCTGCTATCCGCCGCCTGAACAACTTCCTTCAGGGTACGCAGTGCGGGTGAATAGTGCTGACACACCGCAGCGACATATTGATTTACGCCATCATCCAGATGTTCGTGAGAAAATAGCTGGTTGATGAGGCCTATCTGTAAGGCCCGCTCGGCAGTGACTGGCAGCCCGCTAAACATAATTTCTCTCGCCAGAGATTGACCTACGAGACGCGGGAGGCGCTGTGTGCCACCCCAGCCAGGATGGTTGCCAAGATTAATTTCCGGGTTACCGAAGCTGGCACGCGTTGAGGCGAAGCGCATATCGCAGGCTAATGCCAGTTCAAGCCCGCCGCCGAGGGCAAAGCCATCAACTACTGCGATGGTTGGCATCGGGAAAAATTCGATTTCATCGAAGATCTGTTGTCCCCAGCGCATATGGTCGTAGGCTTGTGCAGGGGTAAATCCGATCTGTTCTTTAATATCTGCCCCCGCGCTAAATGCCTTGTCACCTGCACCGCGAATAAGCAATATTTTAAGCTCGGGTTCATCGCGCAGAGTACGTAACGCATCGCGCAATTCCTGAAGTAAGGCTTTACTTAACGCGTTGCGTTTTTCCGGGCGATTGAGGGTCAGTGTGAAACAGTGACCAGCACGGTCTATGTTTAATACGCTCATTTCAGGCCTCCACAGCCGATTTTTCGCGAGTTAGCGATTCAAATAAATGTGGAGACATTTTGCGCAGCTCTGCTGAGATAAGTGGACGGAAATCCATCTGCGTCAGGATGTCTTTTTCCAGGTCAACACCTGGTGCGATTTCAGTGAGCACAATACCTTTATCGCTTAGCTCAAAAACGCAACGCTCTGTGACATAGCTCACCGGTTGGTTACGTTTACGTGCGTAAACCGCGCTAAAGGAGATTTGCTCAAGGGTATCCACGAACTTGCGTGCGTGACCTTCCGTTTCGATAGTGACGCCATGGGTTCCGAACTGCTGCTGCTGTTTACCGGCTTTGAAGGTACCGACGAATACCACTCGTTTTGCACCTTGGGAAATATTTACAAACCCGCCAATTCCGGCGACGCGACCACCAAACTTACTGACGTTTACGTTGCCGTTCTGATCTACTTCTGCAAATGAGAGGATCGCGATATCCAGACCGCCGCCGTCGTACCAGTCGAACTGATAACCTGCATCCAGCATCGCCTGTTGGTTGCGAACCATGCCGAAGTCGGATCCAGTTGCCGGTATGCCACCAATGTGACCCTGTTCCAGGGTAAAGGTGACAGAGTCACCAAGTCCTTGTTCCGCAAGAACCGACGCGACGCCATCCGGCATTCCATAGCCAAGGTTAACGACGTCGCCAGGACGAAGTTCCTGAGCCGCTCTGCGAGCAATGACTTTTCTGGCATTCATCGGCAACACCGGCAGGCTACCGCCGGGGATTTTCAACGTGCCTGTCAGACTTGGGTCGGCTTCAGTGGCGAAAGAGAGACGTTGCGCATCGTGGACGACAACCGCGTCGATCAGCACACCTGGCACTTTGACTGTCCGTGGGTCCAGACTTCCGCGTCCGGCCAGGTATTTCACCTGAGCAATAACTATGCCGCCGGAGTTTTTCGCCGCTTGTGCGGCAGAAAGCGTTTCCGCATACAGTCCCTCATCTTCCATGGTTAGATTGCCATCTTCGTCGGCAACGCTGCCACGGATAATGGCGACATCAATAGGGAAGGCTTTAAAAAACAGGAAATCCTCGTCTTCGAGTGACATCAGGCGAACATGTTCACCGGTGGCTCGCTGGTTGATCTTACCGCCATCAATTCGCGGATCGACAAATGTACCGAGACCGACGCGACTAATCAGCCCTGGCCCATTGCCAGCGATAACACGCAGCAGGTGCGACATGACGCCTTGTGGAAGGCACCAGGCTTCGATCTCATTGTTGACGGCAAGATCCTGCATCTGACGACACCAGCTCCAGTGACCACCGATGACTTTGCGCACCATCTGCGGATTGGCAAGATAATCGATACCACCACCATGACCGTCACCCATACCGCTTGGGTGAACGACGGTAAGCTCGCGCGGAGTGTTATTCGTGGCAAAGTGCTGTTTCAGTGCTGCAAGAATATGTCCCGGCTCATTGACTCCACCTCCGGAACCATCCACCAGAATGGTGGCTCCACAAGGGATCTTCGATACAGCCTCATCGGATGTGCAAATCTTGATTTTTGACATAGTAGTCTCCTTAGGTGTATTAATGTTATACACATATGACATAGATACATGAAGAACGTTTTTATGCCAGTTGATGCATCTGTGAAGTACCTCACAATCGTCGGCCAGGGCAAAACAGATAAGAAAACACACTAAAGAGGTAAGCGTATGAAGCCTGTCACTCTCATCGCGTCGGATATGGATGGAACCTTACTGACCAGTCAACACGTTATTTCCCATAGAACCCTGAAAAGTATTCAGGCCGCAGTAGAGCGAGGGATTCGTTTTGTCATAGCATCTGGAAGACCCTGGCCGGGAATTGCTCCTTACGTAAAGGAATTAGGCCTGGATCGACCGGGTAACTTTTGCATCAGCAATAATGGCGCACTGATTCATGAGGCTGACAGTGGGAGCATTGTCAATTCACATACGCTTTCCATTGAGGACTATTGCCAGATTGCCACATTGGCTCAACAGCTTGGCGCGCACTGCCATGCGGTAACGGCAGAGAAGATCTACACGCCGAATCGAGATATCAGCCCTTATACGGTTCGCGAAGCCTTTTTGACAAATATGCCGTTGGAATATTGCCCGGTCAGTGAGATGAACAAATTTCTGCGTTTTTCAAAGATAATGCTGATAGACGAGCCCGAACTTTTGTCAGAGGCATTGCAACGAATACCTCAACAGCTGTACACGCGCTTTACCATGGTAAAAAGCTCACCATTCTTCTTTGAAGTTCTGAACACAAAGGCAAGTAAAGGGAACGCGGTTGAGTGGGTGGCTAATTATTGCCAGATAAAAATGGAACAGGTGATGTGCCTGGGCGATCATGAGAATGATGTCTCCATGCTTGAGCGTGCAGGGTTTGGAGTGGCGATGGGGAATGCTGTTCCGGCAGCTGCTCAAGCAGCCAACATCGTTACATTTGATAACGACAGTGATGGTGTCGCGTTAGCTATTGAGCGTTATGCGCTGACCACACACCTGAAGGTCGTATAGCAGACTTCCCTGTGATAACGCAGCCTGGTACCATCGCGAGCACTGTATGCGGCGATTTAACGCGCCGCATTTATCTTGTACAGACTGCAGGATTTTTTCTGCAGACCGTCGTTACTTACGGTTCATTTTCCCTCTGCCGACATCAATTTTATCTCCTTGTCTCCACTTCTCGAAAGCCATTTTGTTCAGTGCGAATTTCTGCGACTTACATCACTGAATAGGATTCTTTAATCTGCTTAAAATGTATCATACAAATGGTACTTATGTGATGAATGATGCTTGTGATTAATCCAGAAGGTATAGCACATCTGCACAAGTGCTTCTTGTGATTAATTTTTACGATTGAGGAGAAAAGTAGATGAAGTACATTTTGATAGTCAGCCATGGCCATTATGCGCAGGGTATACACAGCGTTCTGGATATGATGGTTGGTTCAGAGCGCGAGGATATTATTAGCGTGAGCCTGAAAGATGGCATGGCCTCAGATCAATTCAAAAGTGAACTCGCTGAGAAAACTGCACATATAACGGCTGGTGATGATATTTTGCTATTTGGCGATATTATCGGCGGTTCACCGCTGGTTAATACTATCTGCCATCTTGATGAAAGAAATTTACTGAGCAACGCCACCATTTTTGGTGGTGCCAATATGCCCATGGTATTGGGGGCGGCTTTTCTGAAAGATGAAGTGACGACTCATGAATTGGTGCAGGAATTGTTGGCTAATTTAAAAGACACGGTGTCATTAATCGATGTCACTGCCGAAGATTTAACAAAATGCTGTAAAGCTGCTGAAACAATTTAACGAGGACTTCTCAATGGCTATCACATTTATAAGAATTGATGACCGGATGATACACGGTCAAACATGTATTGCATGGACGGTACAATACCCCTGTACGGGGATTGTTCTGGTCAATGATGCCGCTGCTAATACGCCGGTACTAAAGAATGCCCTCATCGGTGCCAGTAACCGAAAAACTTTTGTCTGGACATATGAGGAATGGAAAGCAAAAAAAGAAAAAGTCGTCGCGAGTAAGGATAATTACTTCTTGATTACTAAAGAGCCTATCCTTATGGCGCAAATGCTGGTTGACGATGGCTTTGATCCTGATGGAATGAAAAATATCGTTGTTGGCCCATGTAACGAGCGGCCCGGCACGACTAATGTCGGAAAAAATCAATCCCTGACCGCCGATGAAGCTGCCGCCATTGAAAAAATGCACAACGCTGGATTCAAAGTTGAGTTTGCATTAATCAAAGAGGAATCCATCGGTTTCTGGGATAAGTATCGTAGTAAGTTTGGTTATTAATAAATAAAATAGGACTTGCTAATCATGGACATTAATCTTACCCAAGCCTGTATCCTTGGTTTTCTGGCATGTCTTTCGAGCATGCCGGGGATGGCAGGGACAACCATTGGTAACTATACGCTGGGTCGACCACTGGTCGGTGGCTTATTATGTGGTTTAATTCTGGGCGACCTTAAAACCGGTATCATTGTCGGTGCTGCTATTCAGGTTGTCTATATCGCCTTGATCACACCCGGCGGGGCAGTCGCTGCTGACTCACGCGCCATTAGCTATATCGGCATTCCTCTTTCAATTATTGCCATACATAATTTAGGTATTGATCCTAGTTCACCTAACGCCATCCAGATGGCAGTGGCTTTTGGTGCGGCTGTGGGTACAGTTGGTACTGTGCTTTATTACGGTACAGTGATGATTAACCTTATATGGCAGCATATGGGGTTGCGGGCGGTCAATAATCATCAATTTCATCGGTTAAGTTTTATTGATATGGGTTTACCTTGGATAAGCCATATCATAACTAGTTTTATCCCGACAGTTTTTATGACCCTGATGGGATCAAGTATGGTGGATTTTATCAAGGTCAGTCTACCCATGGACGGTATTACGATGAAAACACTGTTTACCGTTGGCAGCCTTTTACCTGCAGTGGGGATCGGTCTGCTGCTAAAACAAATTGTTGAAAGCTACGTTGATATTCTTACGTTTCTGATGGGGTTTACTTTGGCAGCAATGATGGGCGTTAATCTGATTGGCGCGACGATTATTGGCGGATTCCTCGGCGTAATGAATTACAAAATACGTATGTCGCGAATGAATAGTGAACCGACAGCGGGTGCGGCTGCTATGGATGAAGAGGATATCTAATCATGAGCCTGACGGTTGAACAAACAAAGGGTGTCTCATATTCAATGACAGAAGTTGATGAGATATCTCAATCACAAAGAAAATTATCGGCTAAAACGCTAAATAAATCATTCTGGTTATGGTTTTACGGTCACCAGGTTTGCTACTCGCTGGAGTTGATGCAAACACTGGGCTATATGACGGCAATGAATCCTATTATAAATGAACTTTATGATAATGATGAGGATAAAAAGAACGCGCTTAACACTTACTCTACGTTCTTTAATACCGAACCGCAGTTAGGGACGGTAATCGTAGGGGTGACCGTGGGTCTGGAAGAAGCCAGAGCTAACGGCGAAAAAATTGATAACGATATGATTGCAGGTATTCGTGCCGGGCTGATGGGGCCTATCGCCGGGATCGGTGACTCGCTGATTATCGGGACGCTCATTCCTATTTTACTGGGGATCGGTCTGGGATTATCTACCGGTGGCTCGCCGCTGGGAGCAATATTCTATATCGTGATGTGGAACCTGATTGCAATTTTCGGTATGCGCTATTTGTATTATAAAGGTTACAAGCTGGGCTGGAAAGCTGTTGATTTTATCGTCGGTAATAAAGCCAGCGCCATTCGCGAATCGATAGCGATGCTAGGTACAATTGTTATTGGTGCGGTGGCGGCGCTATGGGTCAATATCCAGACCTCTTTTGTGATGCTAAATGATAGCGGCGGCACTATTGTTAATCTTCAGCACACGCTGGACTCGATTTTCCCCAAAATATTAACCGCGTTGACAGTTCTACTCTGCTGGTGGTTAATGACCAAGCGCAAAATGGGGCCGACAAAAGTTATGGGATTGCTGGTGTTGATTGCCTTCGCTGGCGTGCTACTGGGCATTTTTGACCCGAAAATATCTTATTAAATGACACATAAATCAACTCGGTTGGTAAACATGGAAACTAAAGCATTAATATCGACAATACAGGGATATGCGACGAAAGATGGACCTGGATTAAGATCAACGGTTTTCTTTGTTGGTTGTAATTTACGTTGCCTTTGGTGTTCTAACCCCGAGTTGATGTATCCAAATATTAAGACCATGTTCTTTAAAGAACGCTGCCATGGGACTTTTCAAACAAAAGAGGAGTGTGAACTGATATACCCCGACGCGTTTGAAACGGTGGGATATGAGATTACTGTTGATACTCTTTTGGAAAAATTACTGAGAGATAAGGTTTTCTTTGATGCCTCTGGTGGCGGTGTAACCTTGTCCGGTGGCGAGCCTGCGCTGTTTTATCCTTTTGTTATAGAGTTAGCCAGAAAACTACGTGCCGCCGGGGTACATGTTGCTTTAGACACTGCGGGCCATTACTCAAGAGAACATGCGTTGGGGTTAGCCAAAGAATTTGATTTGTTTCTGTATGATATAAAAGCATTTGATAACCGTATTCATGAGAAGTGTACCGGTGTTGGTAATCACCATGTCATTGAAAACTTGCGGTTAATTGCTGATGCGGGGACTGATGTTATTATTCGTTTGGTAATAATTCCAGGGCATAACGACGATTACTCTGATGTAATCAAGAGAATTGATTTTATTGCAGAACTGGGAAGCTCGATTAAACGCCTTGATATTCTTAGATATCATAATCTTGGCGCTGGTAAATACACTAGGTTAGGTCTTGTCAATCCAATATCAGATGATGCCGTCTGCGATGAAATGCTGATAAAGGATATTTATGACTATGCCTGTAGCAAAAATTTAAATGTATACGTTGAATGACAAAGTCATGGGAGAAATTATGAAAGACTTCCTGGAATTTAAAGTAATCAATCATGATGATATAGATCTGGCGAGAATTAATCGGTTAAGACATAAGATGCAAACAAGGCGCGCCAGCATCTGTAGCGAAAGGGCCATACTCTATACTGAGTCATTTAAGCAGACAGAAGGTGAAGCATATATTTTGCGTAAAGCAAAAGCGTTTGCGCATACCTTAAAGAATATGTCGATTTATTTTGAAAAGGATAGTCTGATTTTCGGTAATCAGGCGAGCGCCAATTTTGCTGCGCCGATTTTCCCTGAATACTCATACCAGTGGGTAATTGATGAACTGGATCAATTTGATAAACGCACTGGTGATATCTTCTATATCACTGAAGATGTTAAAGAGAAATTACGTAGCATTCAGGATTATTGGTTAGGGAAAACGCATGCCGATGAAGTCAAAAGGACTTCGCCGCAGAACATCGTCCTGGCAGAAAAACAGGGGGTTTTACATCGAGGGGGAATCTCGATGTCCGGCGATGGGCATATTGTTCCCGACCATGAAATGATTTTTAAATATGGCTTTCGCGGTTTAATCGACCAAGCAGCAGAAAAATTACGTCAACTGGCCCCGGAAGATGTGCAGCAAAGGCAATTCTATGAGGCGGCCATAATTACGCTTGAAGCAAGTCTTGAATTTATTAAAAGATACGGACGACTTGCTTCCCAAGAGGCCGAAATTGAGCCTGATTCTCGGCGTGAGAAGGAACTTATCGCGATCGCCGGAATGTGCGAAACCTTACTTGAAAAGCCGGTTGAGCACTTCTATGAGGGTTGTCAGGCCTGCTATCTGGTACATATTCTGCAAATGATTGAGAGCAACGGTCACTCGTTCTGCTATGGTCGTTTTGATCAATATATGATCCCGCTCTATTTAAAAGATATTGCTGACCGTACCTTAACTCAGGAGAAGGCACTCGAAATCCTGACCCATCTATTCCTGATGAACAGTGGTAATAACAAGGTTCGTCCTTATGGACACACGAAGTTTTCGCAAGGTTATCCTCTTTATTCAAACCTGATGGTCGGCGGCAGAAAACGCGATGGACAGGATGGGACCAATGCGCTTTCTTATTTATGTATTGAAGCCATGAACCTGACGGCGATGGCAGAGCCAAACTTCTCGATGCGCTTTAACCAGGATACGCCGAAGGGGCTATTAAAACTCGCAGCCCGACTGATCAGAACCGGTTGCGGTATGCCGTCGATGTTCAATGATGAAGTGGCGGTGAAAGGGCTCGAAGACCTGGGGATACCAACCGAAGATGCCCTGGACTATTGCGCCATTGGATGCGTTGAAACCGGTGTACCGGGTAAATATGGCCATCGGGCCACCGGCATGACCTATGTTAACTGGGGCAAAATGCTGGAGCTGGTACTTAATAATGGTATGGATCCGGCTTCTGGGATACAGCTGATTAGCGTAAACGGCAAAGAAGGCAATAAAACAAACTACCAGTATTACGAACAGCTGTGGTCCGCATGGGAAACGTTGTTGAAATACTATTCGGATTTAGCTGTGGAGTGCGATGCAATCTGCGACCGTTCGCTGGCCGTTTATGATACATCGCCGTTTGCCTCCTGCTTTATTGACAACTGCCTGAAGCTGGGTAAAGCGCTTAAGGATGGCGGCTGCAAATATGATGTTATTTCCCAATCTAACATCGGTCCAAGTGTAGTCGGCAATTCCCTGGCGGTTATCAAAAAACTGGTATTTGAAGAGAAAACCGTTTCCCTGGACGAAATAATGGCAGCCATGAATGCGGACTGGCAGGGGGATGATGCCGAACGCATTTTGCGACTCGTGAAGAAAGTACCTAAGTTTGGTAATGATGATGATTATGTCGATATGATCGTTAAGGATGTTTTTGATTCCTATATCAAACTTCTGCCTCAGTACACGACGGAACGAACCGGGAAAGGGCCGGAAGTGAGCTGCTATACGATGTCGACAAGTAATATCACTTCCTATATCCCCAACGGGTTTGATGTCGGTGCAACGCCGGATGGTCGACGGGCGAAGACGCCGTTAAATGAGGGCTGTTCGCCAACTCAGGGAACGGACACTCAGGGGCCGACAGCGGTTATCAATTCTGTGGCGAAACTGCCGAACGTTAAAGTTGCCGCTGGGCAGTTATTAAATATGCGCTTTTCGCCGGGTTCGCTGGCGGGTGAGGAAAATCTGGATAAATTCGTCTCGTTCCTCAGGGCGCTGGTGATGAAAGGCATTTACCACTGCCAGTTTAACGTTATTGATAGCAAGACGTTATTAGACGCTAAAGCGCACCCGGAAAACTATGCCGATCTGATTGTCCGGGTGGCAGGTTATTGCGCCCAGTACATCTCTTTAATGCCGGAAGCTCAGGACGCCATTATTGCGCGAACGACAAACCAGTGGCGTTAAGGGATTAGTGCCAGGTTTGAAGATCAATTAAACCGGGTGAAATTCCCGGTTTTTCATTCAATAGATTGTTAAGGAAAAAAAATGAAGGCTGCTGTCGTCACTCATGACCATCAGGTAAATGTCACCGAAAAAACGCTGCGTCCACTGAGACATGGTGAGGCTCTACTTAAAATGGAGTGCTGTGGTGTGTGTCATACCGATCTGCATGTAAAAAACGGTGATTTTGGCGACAAGACCGGGGTGATCCTCGGCCATGAAGGTGTTGGGATTGTGAAAGAAGTCGGCCCGGGAGTCACATCTCTAAAGCCTGGCGAGCGCGCGAGCGTTGCATGGTTCTTCGAGGGATGCGGCCATTGTGAGTATTGTACCAGCGGCAATGAAACGCTCTGCCGTTCTGTGAAAAATGCCGGGTACAGCGTTGATGACGGTATGGCAGAAGAATGTATTGTCACCGCCGACTATTCGGTTAAAGTGCCGGACGGGCTCGACTCGGCTGCTGCCAGCAGTATCACCTGTGCAGGCGTTACTACTTACAAAGCGGTCAAGGTATCGAATATCAAACCCGGCCAGTGGATCGCAATTTACGGTCTTGGTGGGTTGGGCAACCTGGCTCTGCAATATGCGAAGAATGTCTTCAACGCTAAAGTTGTTGCGCTGGATGTCAACGATGAGCAACTGAGACTGGCGGCGGAGATGGGCGCCGATCTGACTATCAATTCACGCAGCGAAGATGCGGCTAAAATAGTGCAGGAGAAAACTGGTGGCGCTCATGCGGCGGTAGTCACCGCAGTGGCGAAAGCTGCGTTCAACTCTGCGGTTGATGCGGTACGCGCCGGTGGCCGTGTGGTTGCGGTGGGATTACCACCTGAGGCAATGAATCTGGATATTCCCCGGCTGGTGCTGGATGGTATTCAGGTTGTCGGCTCCCTGGTTGGTACTCGCCAGGATTTGACTGAGGCTTTCCAGTTTGCAGCAGAAGGTAAAGTTGTACCGAAAGTGGCATTACGTCCACTGGACGATATCAATGCTATCTTTAGCGAGATGGAGCAGGGAAAAATTCGCGGTCGCATGGTTATCGATCTGCGTCGTTAACCTTGGGCCGATACTGTGACACAGGAGGAGGAAACTCCTCCTTTTCGCCGTTCCGGTTTCCTGCTTGCACTATGTATTGTATGATACATATAAAGCATATTTTTAACATTACAGGAAATCTATGGACACGGGACTCTATATCAAAGAGAACTTTCGCTTCAATGATGATGCCGGAACGTCAATGTACTCTCAGTTAGCCTCTTTTATCAGGCATCAGGTTCGACTCGGTGTATTCCGGGTGAATGACAAAATGGTAACTGAAAACGAACTATGTGATATTTTGAAAATTAGCCGAACCACTGTCAGGCTGGCAATGAATGAGCTCCTGGAAGAGGGGCTTATCGTTCGTCAGCGTGGCAAAGGTTCATTTATTGCGGATAAGAAAATTAATCGCAAATTAAACTCGCTGTATAATTTTTCCGATAGTATGCGCGAGCAGGGAATTAAACCCCACTCGGTAGTGTTGCAATCCGCGATTATTGAGGCTGATGAAGTCATCGCAACCAAATTGAACCTTCCAGAAGGGCAGCGGAAAATCTTTCTGCTCAAGCGTGTTCGCTATGGTGACGACACGCCGTTACTGCTTGAAACGACGGCGATTCCCTATAATCTCTGCCAGGGCATAGAGCTGCATGATTTTGAAGCAAGTTCTCTTTATGATGTGCTGAAAAACCAGTTTGGACTGAATATCGCACATGCTACAGAAAATATAGATGCCATCATCATTAATAAACCAGCTGCACACCATTTACAATGCAACGATAAAGTAATGGCGGGCTATCAGATAGAGCGCATTTCCTTCCTCGAAACGGGTTTTGTATTTGAATACACTACATCAGTAACTCGGGCTGATAAATGTAGTTTCAGAATCGATCTTTTTAATGCCAATCAAAATGCGGGCAAGTCGAGAATAGATTTTTCCCGTCATCTAAAACGTTAGGGCCGTTCTGGCCCTTTTACCCAAAACCTATCTACTTAATTCATTTCTGCGCCAGCTCTTCTGCGTAGTATGCAGCCTGCCTTCCATTTTCAATCTTTTATACCGGGATCGTTGCAAAAATCTGATCTGGATCAACCCAGAGTGGGTAGTTTCTATTGCATAGTATGTATCATACAAATGAGACAAACGTGCACTTAAAAGGAACCATGCTATGAAACCGAATAAAAAAGCTGCTGATATGACCCCTGCTGAATTGGGCCAGTACATTGACCAGTCGGTGCTGAAACCTGAGTTTACCCTGCAAGAAGTCCGCAAATACATTCAGGAAGGGATTGATTACAAATGCAAAACGGTTTGCATTAATCCTGCGTACCTGGATGTTGCCCGCGAAATGTGTAAAGGCACGGGAACCGGTATTTGTGTGGTCTGCGATTTCCCATTTGGTACATCTTCAACTGCATCCAAAGCGGCTCAGGCCGAGGTTATCTGCAATCAGGGCGATGTAGAAGACCTGGATATTGTCGCTAACTACGGCTTTATCCGTAGCGGCATGTGGGAAGAGTTTGAAAAGGATATTCGTGCGGTTGTAGACGTTGCTCATCGCCACGGCTCGCTGGTGAAAGTCATTTTCGAAACTGATGCGCTGACCGCCGAGCAGGTTGCAAAAGCGACAGAATACTCCTGCCGTGCCGGGGTTGATTTCGTGAAAACCTCAACCGGCTTCTATACCGGCGGGGAAAGCAAAGGGGCAACGCCTGAAATTATTGCCGTCATGATGAAGGCAGCCGAAGGTCGCTGCAAGGTCAAAGGCTCTGGTTGCATTCGCACCCGCGAACACTTCCTGCAACTGATTGATATGGGCATCGACCGGATGGGGATTGGCTACCGTTCTACTCCGGAAGTGCTGGGTCTGAGTGCTCAGAGTACCAGCGCCGATTCTAAAAGTTCTTACTAATTGCCCGCCTGGGATACCGCTGGCATTCCCAGGCCTGTTTTACCTCTTACCCAGGACGATAATCATGAGCCAATTAGACGAGCTGAAAAAATACACCACGGTTGTCGCCGATACCGGTGATATTGAATCGATTAAAAAATTTGCCCCTCAGGATGCCACGACTAACCCTTCTCTGGTGCTCAAAGCCGCACAGCTGCCGCAGTATCAGGCGCTGATTGCCGACGCTATCGACAAAGCTCGCCAGCAGGGCGGCAGCGCGGAAACTCAGTTGATTAACGCCTGCGATCAGGTGGCAGTGGATATCGGTACCGAAGTTCTGCGCCACGTACCGGGGCGTATCTCGACAGAAGTCGATGCCCGATTTGCCTGGGATCGAGGGATGTGCGTGTCGAAAGCGCGCAAACTTATCCAGATGTACGAAAAGAACGGTGTCGGTCCAGAGCGTATCTTAATCAAGCTTGCCGCCACCTGGGAGGGCATTCGCGCTGCTGAAGAGCTGGAGCAGAGCGGCATCAACTGCAACCTGACCCTGCTGTTCTCTTTTGCTCAGGCACGGGCCTGTGCCGAAGCGGGCGTCTTTTTAATCTCGCCGTTTGTCGGGCGTATTTACGACTGGTATCAGAAAAATCAGCCGCAGGCGGAGTATCAGGTGGACAGTGATCCAGGCGTGGTTTCCGTACGCCAGATTTATCAGTACTACAAGTCCCACGGCTACGACACCGTCGTGATGGGTGCCAGCTTCCGCCGCATTGAGCAGATCCAGGCACTGGCAGGCTGCGATCGTTTGACTATCTCTCCGCCGCTGCTTGATGAGCTGGCTGCCAGCGAAGGCGCGTTGACCCGCCAGCTGGTACCCGGTTGCGTCACTGAAACGCGTCCCAGCCCGATGACCCCGGCAGAATTCCTCTGGCAGCACCATCAGGATCCGATGGCGGTGGAAAAACTGGCAGAAGGTATCCGGTTGTTTGCGGTCGACCAGGTCAAACTGGAAAACCAGATCCGACAGATGCTGTAAGGCGTGGGGAATATCCTGATGAACACAACAAATAATACCCGCCGCCTGTGCGCCAATGCGCTGCGTGCGCTGAGCATGGACGCGGTGCAGAAGGCAAATTCTGGTCACCCCGGTGCGCCGATGGGGATGGCGGATATTGCGGAGGTCCTGTGGCGGGACTTCCTGCGCCATAACCCGAACAACCCGGAATGGGCCGATCGTGACCGCTTTATTCTCTCCAACGGTCACGGCTCGATGCTGATTTACAGCCTGTTGCATCTGACGGGCTACGATGTTTCGCTGAACGATTTGCAGAGTTTCCGCCAGTTGCATTCTAAAACACCGGGCCACCCGGAAGTGGGTTACACCCCGGGTGTCGAAACCACCACCGGACCGCTGGGGCAGGGGATTGCCAATGCGGTAGGTATGGCTATTGCGGAGAAAACCCTGTCTGCGCAGTTCAACCGCCCGGGCCATGACATTGTTGACCACTTTACGTACGTCTTTATGGGCGACGGTTGCATGATGGAAGGTATCTCTCACGAGGTATGCTCCCTGGCCGGTACCCTGAAACTGGGTAAACTGGTCGCTTTCTATGACGACAACGGCATCTCCATTGACGGTCACGTTGAAGGCTGGTTCACCGACGACACCGCGAAGCGTTTTGAAGCCTACGGCTGGCACGTTGTTCGGGGCGTTGACGGTCACGATGCTGACTCGATTAAACGCGCGGTGGAAGAAGCGCGTGCAGTTGCCGACAAACCGTCCCTGCTGATGTGTAAAACCATCATCGGTTTCGGTTCTCCGAACAAACAGGGCTCCCATGACTCCCACGGCGCACCGCTGGGTGATGCTGAAATCGCGCTGACCCGCGAAGTTTTGGGCTGGAAACACCCGCCCTTTGAAATCCCGTCTGATATCTATGCTCAATGGGATGCGAAAGAAGCTGGTCAGGCGAAAGAAGCCTCCTGGAACGAGAAGTTCGCGGCCTACGCCAAAGCCTTCCCGCAGGAAGCGGCAGAATTCATCCGTCGTATGAAAGGCGATATGCCGTCTGACTTCGATGCGAAAGCGAATGAGTTCATCGCTAAGCTGCAGGCGAATCCGGCGAAAATCGCCAGCCGTAAAGCATCGCAGAACGCGATTGAAGCGTTTGGCCCGCTGCTGCCGGAATTCCTCGGCGGTTCTGCTGACCTGGCGCCGTCCAACCTGACCCTGTGGTCCGGTTCTAAGCCGATTAACGAAGACACTGCCGGTAACTACATCCACTATGGCGTGCGTGAATTCGGTATGACTGCGATCGCTAACGGTATCGCGCTGCACGGCGGCTTCCTGCCGTACACCTCCACCTTCCTGATGTTTGTGGAATACGCGCGTAACGCGGTGCGTATGGCGGCTCTCATGAAGCAGCGTCAGGTGATGGTGTATACCCACGACTCCATTGGTCTGGGCGAAGACGGCCCGACTCACCAGCCGGTTGAGCAGGTTGCTTCTCTGCGTGTGACCCCTAACATGTCCACATGGCGTCCGTGTGACCAGGTGGAGTCTGCGGTGGCCTGGAAATATGGCGTCGAGCGTCAGGACGGACCGACCGCGCTGATCTTGTCCCGTCAGAACCTGGCGCAGCAGGATCGTACTCCAGAGCAACTGGCAAACATCGTACGCGGAGGTTACGTGCTGAAAGATTGTGCGGGGCAGCCGGAGCTAATCTTCATCGCCACCGGTTCTGAAGTGGAGCTGGCAGTTGCCGCTTACGAAAAACTGACTGCCGAAGGCGTGAAGGCGCGCGTGGTTTCCATGCCGTCCACCGACGCATTCGACAAGCAGGATGCGGCTTACCGTGAAGCCGTGCTGCCGAAAGCAGTCTCTGCTCGCGTAGCAGTGGAAGCGGGCATCGCGGACTACTGGTTCAAATATGTGGGCCTGAGCGGCGCTATTGTTGGCATGACCACCTTTGGTGAATCAGCACCGGCCGACCAGCTGTATAAGCATTTCAATATTACCGTAGAGAATGTTTATTCCCAGGCTAAAACATTGCTGAATTAATGAATTAGCTATTCAATAATAATGCAGCCATAGACTATGGCTGCATTAGTGATTCGAGCGAAAATAAATGATGAAGCTAACCGATCCTACGGTAAAGGACTTGAATACAATTTCTGACTGGCTTTCCATTGATGACTTTTCCTCCCAGGATAATCTTCAACCCGAGATGCTTATTCTTGCTGGTCATGCGATCATGCCTAATATTGTTGGTGCGGTGAATTTTGCCGCTAATGCTGATATTCCGGTGATCTTTAGTGGCGGAATAGGGCATTCAACCGAATTACTGAAAGAGGCGGTAAAATGCAATGCTTATATCTCAGCCTCATTGAAATATTCGTTAAATGACAGTGAAGCTAAAATTCTGGCTGACATTGCGAAGATGGTTTTTGGTATTGGTGCGGATAAAATTTATCTTGAGGATAAATCAACTAATTGTGGCCTCAATGCTTTATTCACACGTAATCTCATTTTGAAAGAAAAATTAACGGCACAGAATGTCATACTAGTCCAGGACCCATTGATGCAGCGGCGTACTTATGAGTCTTTTCGCTTTTGCTGGCAACAGCAAAATCTGTCAGCAAATTTTATTAACTGGCCGGTCTTTAAGCCGAAACTGAAACAGGTCAATGGGCGGTATATGATTACTGGGGGCCAGCTTCCAGGCGTTTGGGATCTCAATCGCTATATATCCATGACCCTGGGCGAAGTGAAGCGATTGCGTGATGATGCTGGTGGATATGGGCCGAAAGGAGCCGGTTTTATTGGTCATGTTACGGTTCCAGACGCAGTGGAAGAGGCGTGGCAGCGACTCACGTATTGTACTAATCTGGCTGGGATAGTCCGTTAAGCGCATGGAAAATCACAGGCACGCAGTCAGCGTAGCGTGCCTGTGGTGTGGTTAACGTCCTAGCTTTCTTAGCGCAACGCCATCGAGTAACCGTTTTTCAATATTTTCCAGCGACTCGCCTTTTGTTTCCGGGACATAGAGCGCCACCAGAATGATAAAGAACAGATTCATTGCGGCATAAAGCATAAATGTCTGACCGCCGCCCAGCGTATTAAGTAAGGTCAGGAAGGTTGCACCAACCATCATGTTAACTACCCAGTTGGTAATCGTTGAGATAGTGATACCAAAATCACGGCCTTTTATAGGTTGGATTTCGGCGCAAAGCGTCCATACCAAAGGTCCTGCCGACATGGCAAAACCAACAATAAAGCCCAGAAGGCTCAGCACTGCCACCTTTTGCTCCAGCGCACTCAGGATAATTGCACCGCTTACAGTGTGACCGGATTCAAAGAGATAACCAAGAATACCCAGACCCGCTGCCATTACCAGGAAACCGATATAAAGAATAGGTTTTCTGCCCCAGCGATCGATAAAACCTACCGCTATAAACGTTGCAAGCACGTTAGTAACACCTACAATGACCGTCCCCCACATTTGCATGGTGGTGTCGCTATATCCTGCAAGCTCGAATACGCGCGGTGCATAATAGATGATGACATTGATTCCGGTAAGCTGCTGCATGACCTGTAGCAGAATACCCAGACATACCGAACGGCGGAAATTGCTGTTTGACTTGAATAGCGACCAGCCCTGCTGTGGAACGCGTAGTTGCTCGTTAATTTCACTGATTTCATCTGCAACAATACTCTCACTGTTGCGAAGCTTAAGCAGGATCAATTTCGCTTCTACCTCTCGCTTGCGCATCAGTAGCCAGCGTGGACTTTCAGGTAATAGAGCGGTGCCTATCAGGAACAATGCTGCTGGGATAGCGATAACACCCAGCATCCATCGCCAGCTTCCAGAATAGCTCAGGGCGGTATTAGACAAAAATGCGCAGAGAATGCCGATGGTGACCATTAACTGATAAACGGAAATCATGGCGCCCCGATACTGACGGGGGGCGACTTCTGATATGTACACGGGAGCCGTAAATGATGCCCCACCGACGGCGAGCCCTAGCACGAATCGGGCTAAAATCAGTGAACCGGGAGACCAGGCGAACGCGCAGAAGAGAGCGCCGAGCAGAAAAATGACTGCTGAGAAGAGCAATACTTTTTTGCGACCCAAAGCGGGTGAGAAACAACCAGCAAGCAATGCGCCAATGGCCGCTCCGCCCAGCAATGCGCTGACTATCCATTCAAGCGTGTGATCGCTAACAAGAAACTCCTTCTCTATAAAGGGTAAAGCCCCGGCAATAACGCCGACATCAAGGCCGAATAAAAGGCCTCCTAATGCTGCAAGAAAGCCAGTAATTTGCACGTAGCGATTTTTAGGCGCAACTGTACTACTCAGGGTTTGACTCATAGCAGTCCCCTCAGGATCAGAGATTATTTTTTATATCCCCCGACGGAATTCGGGGGAGTGTCTAACGGCAGGTAATTAACGTGTGATATCGATTGAAAGGGTTTTAACCTGCGTGAATTCTTCGAATCCATGCTTACCCATTTCACGGCCATAGCCGCTCTTGTTATAACCGCCAAATGCAAACTGCGGCTGGCCATCAATAGCCGTATTGACATATACAGTACCGCTGAGAAGCTTTTTACCCAGACGCAGACAGGTGGTGATGTCCTGCGACCAGATGCTGTTGGACAGGCCATATCCCGGCAGGTTCGCCAGATATGCCGCTTCTTCCAGGGTATCAAAAGGCGTTACGGTCAGTACTGGTCCGAAAATTTCTTCGAGAAATGCCGGATTATTTGCCGCAACATTGTTCAGAATGGTAGGGGGGTAATAATCCTGTTCCGCATTGGCGTCGGCGTTACCACCGGTAATAACCTGCGCACCGTGGGATTCGCCCTTCGCTACCATTTCTTTCACTTTCTCAAAATGGCCATTGTGGATTAGCGAACCGATTTCCGTTTCTGGATTTAACAGGTCGCCGCTGATAATTTTCCGCGTTTCAGCAACAACCATTTCTGTGAATCGATCGGCCACACCACGCTGGACAAGAAGACGCGACTGGGCCACGCAGCATTCTCCTTGGTTAAAGAAGGCTGCGAACGCAACTTTCTCTGCTGCTTTTTGCAAATCAGCATCCTCAAACACAATACTTGCTGCTTTTCCTCCCAGTTCCAGAGATAACGGTTTAATGGTGCTGGCAGAGCTTTCAATGATTTTTTGTCCGGTCTGCGTTGAGCCGGTAAACGTCACGAGTTTTACGTCCGGATGGCGGGTGATAGTTTCGGCCACAGGAGCGCCGTAACCGGTCACTACAGTAATGACACCGGCAGGTACGCCGCTTTCTTCAGCCAGTTTAGCCAGTTCAAGTGCAGAACTTGAGGTAAACTCAGACGGTTTCACCACAACCGTGCATCCGGCAGCCAGTGCGAAGGGAACCTTCTGACAAAAAATCAATCCCGGGAAGTTCCACGGCAGGATTGCGCCTACAACGCCAATCGCTTCGCGAATAGTGATCCCCATTTTATCTGGGCCTGCATCCGTAAAGGCTTCACCTTCCAACTGGCTTGCCAGAGATGCCGCATAACGGATCAGGGATACTGCGGCGTTCATATCACCACGGGAGAGGCGTATAGGTTTTCGTACCTCTTCGGCATCAATGATGGCGAGTTGCTCAGCATGCGCCTCTACACGATCGGCCCAGCGATTAAGTATAAGGCCACGCTGAGTACCAGGCAGTTCTGACCAGGCAGTAAAAGCCTCAACAGCGCATGCAATAGCCTGCTCAGCGTGCTCACGGGTGCCAGCTACAAATTCAGCGTGAACTGTTTTCCCGTCCGGACTCTTACGCTGAATGTATTCCAGCGCACCGGTAGCTTCAAATCCCTGGTAATGTTGTATGTACTTTCTCATGTTGACCTCATTCAAAATTAACAATGATCCTGTTTGATCATGTCCGCTCCTTTCTCGCCAATCATCATGGCCGGAGCATTAGTGTTGCCACTGATGAGCTTGGGCATGATGGAGGCATCCACCACACGCAGCCCTTCAAGACCTCTGACCTTGAGTCGGGAATCGACCACTGCCATGTTATCGAGGCCCATTTTGCAAGTGCCCACGGGGTGGTAGTCACAGCAGGCGTATTGCCTGACGTAATCCATTATTTCTTTATCTGTTTTTGCCTGAGGCCCGGGCAGTACTTCTTTATCGATGTATTTAGCGATATCAGGCTGGCAAAGGATCTCGCGGATAGTCTTAATGGATTCCAGAGACATTTCACGGTCGCGAGGATCGCTGTGATAACGTGGATTAATCATCGGTTCATCGATGAAGTTTGATGAGCGCAGCTTTACATACCCACGACTGCGAGGGCGCAGATACGTTGAATTGATGGTAAAACCGTGGCCGGGCATTGCCGTTTGACCACCGCGAACCACAAAAGCGGGAGCCATATGAATTTGCAAATTCGGCCTCGTTGCCCCTGCTACCGTAGCGAACCCGCCGCCCTCAACAATACAAGCGGCTGCAGGGCCACCTTTGTAGAGTAGCCACTGTAAACCATGCCCCAGCGCCTGTGGATAACGGTCCTGCCGGTCATAGCTGATAGGGTCCTTAATTCCCACATGAAGATTAGTGCATAGGTGATCTTGAAGATTTTTACCCACACCCGGCAGGTCGTGGACCGTCTGGATGCCAACAGCTTGAAGATCTAGCGGGTCACCAATACCTGAAAGCATCAATAAACGCGGAGAATTGATTGCCCCCGAGGAGAGGACGATTTCAGTGGTAGCACGATAGACAATCCTTTGCCTACCCTCTGCAACTTCAATCCCGGTGGCGCGACCGTTTTGAGTGACAATGCGTGTGACTCGCGCGCCAGTCATTATTGTGAGGTTATTGCGTTGCTTAACAGGGTTCAGGTATGACACTGCTGCAGAACGGCGACGTCCGCTTCGGCAGGTGACCTGATAGAAACCGCAGCCGTGCATGGTATCGCCGTTGAAATCATGGTTAAACGGCAGGCCCCATGTCTGCATTGAGCGAACAAAGGATTTAGAGAGCACGTGTGGCGTAGGTTGATCGGATACCCATAGCGGGCCGCCCGTTCCGTGGTAATGGTCAGAGAAACGCTCGTTATCTTCTGCTTTACGGAAGTAAGGCAGTACACTGTCATAATCCCAGCCTTCGTTGCCCAGTGACGCCCAATGATTGTAATCATCACGCTGGCCACGAATATAGATCATGGCGTTGATGGAGCTGGAACCGCCCAACGTTTTACCCTGGGGATACCAGATGCGACGGTTATCAAGATGTTCCTGCTCCTCGGTATGAAAACGCCAGTTAACTTTTGGCCCAAAGAGTTTCCCAACGCCGCCGGGGATGTGGATCATCAGATTATTATCTTTTGAACCGGCTTCTAATAGCAGAACCTTGACCGCAGGATCTTCACTCAATCGGTTGGCCAACACGCAACCTGCCGAGCCAGCTCCAACGATAATAAAATCATAATCCATATAGTCTCCAACATATTAAGAAACAGGGAATAAGTTGGCCTACCTGAAAGCCTTAAGCTAACTTAACAATCAATGATATGATGTTATAAACTAATAACATTATGAGATCAATTGCTTGTTTTTCATAACGTAAAATAAATAACGTATTGATATATATGTGTTTAATTAAATTTGTGTGTTGTTGTTGTGATGAGGATCACGACAAAAAAATTACGTTTATAAATGATTTCACACTCAAAATGAGTCTTTGATCACATTTTTGATTAGTTTGCCATATGACTTTAACAGAGGCATTTAGAGATAAGAGTTTTTTAAATTAACTTATGAATTTTTATTAGTAAAAAGCTCTTTTCTGAAGAGTGTTTGTGTTCGTCATAAAAATATTTTATCAGAAAATAGACTTATTAATACCTTACCAGTTTGAATATATATAACAACCCAGATCTAAGTTGGCATTTCTATGATTTTAATGAGTTTATTGTTTTGTGGCTACAAATGAAATAAAAGTCTAATACCTATAATTAGTTTTTCATTGGCCTAAAGTGCTGTTATCTGTTTTATTTGCGTTTGTTAAATATAAAAGGAGGAAACAAAATGAAAGCTTTACCATATTGTAGTAGAAATATCTCTATGCCAGTTTGGGTTACAATAAATGAGGCCGCAAATATAATAAATAAAAAATGTAGTGTTGCAATTACCAGTAGCGATGTATGGCGCTATGCATTCTATGGGTATCTAACACTATCAATATATTTTCAGTCCCCGATTATAGTCCAAAAAATTAAGTCTGAAAAAAATAAACTTTTCTTAGTGGAGGAGAAGAAAGGTATTATAAGCAAGTTATGTTTTCTAAGTAATGATTGCTTACAGTCAGGGTGGAGCTGGAAATTAAAAGCGGAAAATGAAATAATTCGCCCACATTGCCATGTCATGGATACCCCATTAATAGGGTATGAGTGCTTGGTCGCTCAAAATTTCCTGGCTCGATCTTTAGGGTTTCCTCTCCCTGAAAAAGGACAGTTTAATACGTGCTGTGGTGTTTTGGTCAAAGATAAAACTAACATTTTTCAGATATTAGAATATACAACTTTAGGACAAAGAATCTCTCAAAGATTAAACTGCATTCCAGAGAATCAAGTTGGCAGTTATCGTGCTGAGATTGATATGGATAGTTTAATAATGAATGAGGTAAATTATTTCCCTGTTTATGATTTTCCGCGAGATGCCTACTTTGTGGTGAAAAGAGATAATCTGGAAAAATTTACAGACACTTTTTTCCCCATCGTAAGTAAGCCTTCTTAACAAATTTCTACCCCCCTCTCGCGACTTCTATGGCTTGCCTGTAAGCACAATGACATCACGGGAACATTAATCAATCATCCTTATAAGTTAATCTCAATTTTTGAAGAATGGGCTAGGTGTGATGGCATTACCGATCGGTTAAGTGGTGATACTCTAAAAAAAGCCTTAAAGAGGGGGGCCCCATTTTAATAAATCATCGTTACTGTAACGAGAACCCGTAATGCGGATGCTGCTGCTATTCTTCGTAAGAAAAGCATGGTGTTGTAACCTTATCCGATAAACCACTACGGGGTACATCATGACAACCTACCGATTCTTGCGTTTGAAACAGGTAATGGATAAAACAGGTCTGAAACGTTCTCAGGTTTACACTTACATGAAAACAGAAGGATTCCCTAAGTCCATCAAGATTGGCCCAGCCAGCGTAGCATGGCTTGAATCCGAGATTGATGATTGGATTAATGCGAAAGTAAATAAACGTTAAATTATTTCCATCACTAATTGACTTATTCAGGATCATATCAATGAAAAATGATCAGGGCATACTTATGCCTGTTGAACTGGAACAATTGCGGGCATTTGATTTAAATCCGCGTATTACCCGTAACCCGAACTATGATGAAATTAAAGAATCTATCCGTCATCGCGGACTTGAACAGTTACCACAAATTACCCGTCGACCTGGCGAGGATTTTTATATTATCGCCAGCGGCGGCAATACGCGTCTGGCGATACTCAATGAGCTTTGGCTGGAAACTCATGACAAAAAATACTGGAATATAATCTGCCATTATCGCGAATGGCATACAGACAGGAGTATTGAAGAAGGTAATCTTGATTGCCTGTTGGGGCATCTTGTAGAAAATGATAAGCGAGGGGCGCTGACTTTTATTGAGCGGGCGCTTGGCGTTCAAAATGCTGTCGAAATATACAAGAAATTAAATAGTGAATGCTATCAGCGGGATTTGGTTAGCATGCTGAGTCAGGCCGGTTATTCTGTTTCACAGACCCAGTTGAGTATTATGTCATCGACTATCCAGTATCTTCTTCCTTATATTCCTGAGCTACTTTATAGTGGGATGTCAAGAAAGAATACTGAGAGGTTGCTGACATTGCGCTCTAATACGGAACGGTTCTGGGATAAATATTGCCAGGAATTTCTTCCGGCGTCGGCACATCAGGTTCCTTTATTTGATGATATTTTTGCAATGGCATTGACATCGTTTAATGAACCGACAGCAGATTTCTCGCTTGAACATATTCAGGATGAACTGACTGGTCTGGTAAGCCAGACGCTGAATATTGATTATAATACTGTTGCACTGGTGACCGATGCCAGAGCACAAAAATGTAATACTATTCTTGGTAGTGAACCTGTTCCTGAACTCCCCGATATCAGCGAACAGCGCTGGGTGGAGCAAAAATACCGGGATAGAATATCGCCCGAAGAATCTTCTCAAGGTCGGGATCACAGTGAAACAGATACTCCGTCAGATCAGTCACTTTCTGATTTTGGAGAAAGGGAAACAATTAGCTCTGATAGGGTGACTACTCCTGCATCCAACACTCATTATTCTGAACCGGGATTTTTATCTGATCACCAGGTTACCTCTGCACTACCGACTGATGAGTTATTTCTTGGCAGGGATCGGCAATTTGATACTCAGGAGGCGTTATCGGCGCTAATTGATCAGATGGCCTGGGAACTAGCAGGTAACGCCGGACTGGAGTTCCTTATTTCACCTGCTTCTGATGGGATATTTGATATTGCTTCCCCGGAAGGTGAGTTGTCAAACGAAGGTAAAATTTACTGGCAAATATTATCTTTTCTTGCCGGGAAGTTGCCTGGTAGTGCTGTTATCTGGCGAAAAATGTTAACTGGCTCTCCTGATATTTCTGCGGGAATTAGTGAGGAAACATTGATCAAAATTTTCCAGCTAACACTCCATATCCGCCATTTATACGATAAACAACGTCAGGGAGAATTATTATGATCCCGTCATTAAATTATGCCGTTTTGACAGATGCATTACATGCGTTGAAAGAAGGAAATATCCGTCATTGTGAATCGCTTGGTTTTACCTATAACGAATTGGAAGCCATTAATAATTTATCTGTGGATGAACTTTTTATTCTGAGTCGTGCCTCTGCCCAGTTTCTAAATGTCACTATTCATCATGAAGTCCTGCGCCAGCTTCTTGCCCAGACAAGGCAGGAAATTCAGCTACAACAAAGGATAAACCGGGCTATCGCGTTGGGTGGTTCGATTGAGTTACTCGGCGATTTTTTTGGCCTGTCATCCGCTGAAATCAGTGCAAGACGCCGGTTTATTGGAATTAGTATTTCACAAGGCAGAACGCGAATACCGGATGAGGATATGGATGCCAGGATCTGGCGGCTGTGGAAACCTCGTCGCCCGGATAACCTGCTGTCTATGGATGCGCTGGATGTGATGATGGATATAACTGAATCTTTTTCCGGCGAGGCTGCGGGAGATTCCCTCTCACTTACTGTTGTCTGGAACCGCATTACGTTGTGTGAAAAAGAGACGCAGGGAGCATTACATAATGGATGAGATAGATCGCGACCAGGAATTTAATGAGCTGCAGCTTGAAAACATGATCGCACGTTCACGCATAGCTGCCAGTGGCTCTTCATCATTGTATTTCTGTCGTAAATGTGGCGAGGCGATCCCAGAGAAACGGCGATTACTTATATCGGGAGTATCGTTGTGTATCGAGTGCCAGACAGAGCTCGAGCGTAAATATCACGTCTGATATCAGCCTGTCAGGAAATGACATCTTTGTGGTGTATACAAGCGTGAGTTCATATTATAGAAATTGACAATTAAAAAGCTATAATTGATAGGGAAGCGCCCATCGATATTTGACCTCAAATATCGATGGGCGCTTCCCTATCAATATGCGGAGAAACAGTAGATAAAATCAATTGTAATGTTCCCAAGTTGCCTTCAGATACTTGCGGTTTACTGGTTCTGGTTTTTCGTTGTTCACCACATGGTCCTGCTTCATTCTCATTACTCCCCGTACCACAGCCGGAGTGAACACCATGAGTGATATGACCCCTGTCCAGCTGACCACTGGCCCCTTACGCAGCACTGTGACTATCGAACTGCATACCCACCTTGCGACCCGAACCTGGACTGGCCGACAACCTGATCCCGCAGAGCAGATCCACGGCATTATCGGTATACCACGCTTCCTTAATATCATGAATATCATCCGTCTGGATTCTCAGGCGGATAACCCTTATGCCGATTTGTGGATGCTGCGCCTGGAGGAACGCCTTCTGTTTGCCCGCGCTGAAATGAACACGCTTATCGACAACATGAAGGTGGTATTCAGTCAGTTACCGGAAATGATGACCGTTGAGGGTTGCGCCAGTATCCAGCCTGCACGATTCCCGGTTTTTGCCAGCTCGCAACTTGGCTTTATTGCAGTCTATTTACTGACAGATTTTGATGAACTGATGCGTAAAGCTTTGCTGGCCCAGCATATGGCTCTGATTAATCGTGTGGAGATGAACGCTCTGCGCCAGAAGGGCGGCAATCTGATTCGCAGTATTCTGGTACTGGCCCAGAAATACCGCCGTATTCCGGTCACCCGTCAGGATATCCGTGATCATAATGCCAGAGCGATTGCAGCAGAAGAGCAGGTCGGGCCGGTGCCAGATGAGGTATTCAGCGGTTCCAGCCGTTCAGTGTATGCACCACCGCTGCGCCAGGCTGTTGATGAACAACCATCGGTACCTGTTCAGGTGGACGAAACTTCGGTAACTGCGCCAGATCCGCATGATGACGCCGAAACGGCATCAACCCGTTCGTCGGATTCTGCAACAGAGGCAGAAGATGATGAGTCAGAGACCTGATGCTGTCACGGAATATCGGGCGCTCACGGGTTCTGACTGGCTTGCTTACGAAAGCTGTACAAAGGATCTTTTAAGGGTAAGAGAGCCGGAGAGGCTGGCGCGGTACGCGACAGACGCGAAGGCGAACCTGCACCAGATACAGACTCTTGTACTGCACCGGGCGTGGCGCTGGCCGTTACAGTATTTACCCTTAATGTTATGTCGTGGGCCAGCCCGTTCTGGTGCAGATTTCCTGCGCTGGCGCAACCAGCAGAATAATCGTTCAGGTACTGCGGCATGGCAGGCACTGGTGCAGGAGCCCTCGGTCCCACAAACGGTGCGCGATGCACTCCTTGCTATTGAGCGGGATCGTATTGTGTTTAATATGCAGATGTCTGTTTTGACTTTTATCCTGCGCCAGATACGTGAGTGCTCAGTAAAAATGATGGATGCGGGAAATATTTCAGCATCTGTTTTCTCTGCAACAAAATAAATAACCGGAGAAATGAAATTATGGCCCAGAGAGGACTGAATAAAGTTTGCCTGATTGGATATTTAGGGCAAGACCCGGAAGTTCGTTATACTGCGGATAAACAACCTGTGGCAGTATTTTCCGTGGCGACGGGCGATTCATGGAAAGATAAAGAGACCGGGGAAACGAAAGAACGGACGCAGTGGCACCGGATTGTAGTGTATAACAAACTTGCGGAAATAGCTGCCGCACATCTTAAGAAGGGCACCCAGGTGTATCTTGAGGGACGATTACAGGTCAGGAAATGGCTGGACAGTATCGGTGCAGAACGCCAGTCCACTGAAATCGTGGTCGATATCAACGGGATGTTACAGATGCTGGGTAAACCTGAACCGGATAAAGCGCCGGGTGATCATTCATCGGATAATGCGGGCGAGTAATATCTTTTTCTGCTGGTTGTCATAATTAAGAATGACGTCGAAATATGGCGTCATTCTTCTGTTTATACATATTTGTTTCTGTAAGGACAGTTGGTTTATCTGAGCATTAATTAGCAACTTCATTTATCACAATGAGGTTGCTGTCATGTTTCCAGAAAATAAAATTTCCGATGGTGCAGTCCGGCATGTTATTAGTTTGTCGGGTGGGAAAGACTCACTGGCACTCTGGTTATTATCCCGCGAGTGGGATATTGATTCAGTCGTGATATTTGCTGACACCGGGCACGAACATCCCCTGACGTATGAATATATTTCCCTGCTGGAGCAGAAATTGGGACCGGTTATTCGTGTTCGTGCAGATTTCAGTCAGCGAATTATAAATAAGCGAAATTATATCCAGAATATCTGGCCCATTAAGCTTGTTGAAAAATATGGTTATACGCCGCAGGGTGCAGAACAACGTGTCGCTGAAACGCTGGAACAGATGTACCCCCGTGGCATTCCCTTCCTGGATTTATGTATCTGGAAAGGCCGTTTTCCCAGCACCCGCGCCCGGTTCTGCACGTTTGAGCTAAGGAAGGTGCGAATAAGCGGGGAAATTCTTCTCGGCTGACTCAGTCATTTCATTTCTTCATGTTTGAGCCGATTTTTTCTCCCGTAAATGCCTTGAATCAGCCTATTTAGACCGTTTCTTCGCCATTTAAGGCGTTATCCCCAGTTTTTAGTGAGATCTCTCCCACTGACGTATCATTTGGTCCGCCCGAAACAGGTTGGCCAGCGTGAATAACATCGCCAGTTGGTTATCGTTTTTCAGCAACCCCTTGTATCTGGCTTTCACGAAGCCGAACTGTCGCTTGATGATGCGAAATGGGTGCTCCACCCTGGCACGGATGCTGGCTTTCATGTATTCGATGTTGATGGCCGTTTTGTTCTTGCGTGGATGCTGTTTCAAGGTTCTTACCTTGCCGGGGCGCTCGGCGATCAGCCAGTCCACATCCACCTCGGCCAGCTCCTCGCGCTGTGGCGCCCCTTGGTAGCCGGCATCGGCTGAGACAAATTGCTCCTCTCCATGCAGCAGATTACCCAGCTGATTGAGGTCATGCTCGTTGGCCGCGGTGGTGACTAGGCTGTGGGTCAGGCCACTCTTGGCATCGACACCAATGTGGGCCTTCATGCCAAAGTGCCACTGATTGCCTTTCTTGGTCTGATGCATCTCCGGATCGCGTTGCTGCTCTTTGTTCTTGGTCGAGCTGGGTGCCTCAATGATGGTGGCATCGACCAAGGTGCCTTGAGTCATCATGACGCCTGCTTCGGCCAGCCAGCGATTGATGGTCTTGAACAATTGGCGGGCCAGTTGATGCTGCTCCAGCAGGTGGCGGAAATTCATGATGGTGGTGCGGTCAGGCAAGGCGCTATCCAGGGATAACCGGGCAAACCGACGCATGGAGGCGATTTCGTACAGAGCATCTTCCATCGCGCCATCGCTCAGGTTGTACCAATGCTGCATGCAGTGAATGCGTAGCATGGTTTCCAGCGGATAAGGTCGCCGGCCATTACCAGCCTTGGGGTAAAACGGCTCGATGACTTCCACCATGTTTTGCCATGGCAGAATCTGCTCCATACGGGACAAGAAAATCTCTTTTCTGGTCTGACGGCGCTTACTGCTGAATTCACTGTCGGCGAAGGTAAGTTGATGACTCATGATGAACCCTGTTCCATGGCTCCAGATGACAAACATGATCTCATATCAGGGACTTGTTCGCACCTTCCCTAAAGCACCGTCCGATTGATGAACAGATAATTCAGCCGCTGCTGGGACAGTATGATGATGTGGTGAGCTGGCAAGGAGTGCGAGCTCAGGAATCAGCGTCACGTGCCCGTTTGCCGGAACTGGAGTTGGATGCGGATAATCAGCCTGGCCTGCATGTTTACCGGCCTTTATTGCAGTGGACGCATGATGATGTTTTTGCGCTGGCGAAACGTCACGGTATTCCGCCCAATCCGCTGTATCAGCAGGGATGTTCACGCGTCGGCTGTATGCCCTGTATTCATGCGCGGAAAAAAGAGCTGGGCGTGATATTCCGGCGCTTCCCGGAGCAGATACAGCGCGTTGCAGAATGGGAGCGGATTGTTGCTGCGTGCTCCACGCGCGGGAATTCCACCTTTTTTCCTTCAACCCGCGACCCGTTAAAAGCCGAACAAGATATCAACAAAATCAGTCTGGACAGTCACGGTATTGAAACCTATCGGCGATGGGCGTTTTCCCTTCACGGTGGAAAGTTATTCGATGAAATTGCGGCCATTAATGACAGCCAGCCCTGCTACGGTATTTATACCGGTATCTGTGAATAGCGATTATTTCTGATGGGGCAAAACAGAGTTTTCACTGCTCGCTTCCTCCATCTTCGCGTGTAATGAACAGGCTTGATTGCCTTTATGGCGCCCAGGTAACAGGGCTGAAAGTTATCCGCAGTTATGCGACGCCCGAGCCCTTTACACCTGCCAGCGACTGAAAACAGGTGTCCGGTTGATGCCGTGCTGTCGTTAAATTCCTCCCGGAGAATAAATCATGAATTACCCTGGTAATGAAGAGTTGCGAATGGATATTGCCCGGCTGGCGAATGATGTGAATGAGTTGCATCAGCGAATAAAGTTACTGGAGCAAAAGTACCGCTGGGACAGTGACAGTCTGGTTCATGGTCTTGCCGGGCAAACATTACGTATTGCCGAAATATCCTGTTCCACGCTGCATCAACAAATATATGAACTGGATCTTGTCTTCTCGGACTGAAATCTAACAAAGGAACTGATTATGATGAAAGGTGCCCGTAGCGTTATTTTTAAAGCTGAAACGTTAATTCCGGTTATTCAGGAAGCGATGAAAAATCAATGTGCTGTTTTTCTTGTTAAGGATCATGGTCTGTATATGATGCCGGAAAACGGTATGTCTGACCCAAAAACTGGAAGAGTATTAACGCTTTCTTATGCAGAAGGTTTCAATCCTGACCTGGCTGAGTTTGACGACTGGTACTATGAACTCAGGGATGTCTGTGGTGGTGATGATTTTTGTGAAACATTGCCGGTGACGGATAACGTTCTTCAGGAGGTTATCCGTCACAGCGCTGACCTGGAAGTTTCGTTTACACCTACTCAGTTCAGATACCATACTGTTAATTATTAACCTCAAATCCTCTGTCATATGGCAGAGGATTTTTTTAATGAACATTTCATGAAATACTGATTTCATCAGGCTGGTGCTGTTTTTAATTATATTATGAAAACAGTTTTCTCTTTGCGAAACTACCTGGCCTGTTATTTACTGAGCCTGCACTTTCCATCCCTGTGATGGGCCTTTTGACAGCCAGGCTGTAAGCTGTCGCACTGAGTCTCAGTGTCATGCCTGCCCTTTAATGCCTGATACGACTGCAAACAGGCAATGTACCTCCGGTATAGTGTCGTTATTATTGACCATTCATTTATACACTCATCCTGCGGGAGACAATCCCGTTGGGACTGTCTCCGCTTATTTTTTTGTGGAGATATCTCATGAATACTGAACGTAAATATTTTGACCTGCATACTCGTGGTATTGGCTATGTTAATCGTCTGCGTCAGGTTACACCCAAAAAAGGGAATCCTTTTCTGGCCTGTACTATTGCCGCATTACGGGGAACAACTGATTCTCCTGAATATACTTATATTGATGTGCGCGTTTATAACGAGAAAGCCGTTGAACTTCTGGAAAGCTGTCAGGATGCGCTGAGTAAAAAACAGAAGGTACTGATTTCTTTCAGCGTTGGCGATATTTACCCCGAATGTTTTACCTATGAGAAGGGTGAGAAAAAAGGTCAGTGCGGCTGTGGTATTAAAGGTCGCCTGATTAAAATTACCACGCTGAAGATTGACGGGCATGAATTTTACCGGGAAAACGCGGCTGAAAATCAGCCTGTGGATGCCTGATATTATTCACGGAGAATGGAAGTCCTTGTGGCTTTTATTCTCCATCCCATCTTATACCTCATCAGGAATCGAACAATGAATACCGCTCAACACTCCCCGGTTATTGTGACCGGAAAACTGGTTGTGAGAACAATTAATGGCCGCAATGGTGCCTTTAACGTTGGACTGTTGGAAACAGACATTGGTAGTTTCTCGGTCAAAGACAGGGAGCTGGAACAATACAGCGCCGGGACTTATGAAGGTCAGTTTGTCATTGGCAGAATTTTCATGCATTCATGGAGTTATGGAGCAAACTCGGGTTCTGAAATTCGCGTCCGTCTCGATGCTATGAATATTGCCAGCAACACTGAACTGACGCCGGATGAAGAGCGGAAGCTTCTTCCTCCGGTTAACGATCCGTTGGAGGAAGAAACACCGAAAGAACCTGTATCAGAACGACCGTTTCCGGAAAAAACGAAATCAGCGCCAGCAGCAAAAGCCCCGGAAACTAAGGGGAAAAAACGTCTGCAGTTCACCTTACCGACACCCGCCGAGCAGGAGTCCGGTGATCAGACGCTGTTTGGTCCACTCTGGCCTCTGGCAAATATCGTGAAACTTGATGCTACGGTACCTCGTCAGATTCTGCGCCAACAAAAAGCACGCCTGACACAACTGGGCTACGACTTTTCCGCGCAGGAGCAACATTTTATCAAATCAGGCGTACCGGCTGTTGCCGCGCAGTACTGATCTTCACCGATTATTACCCCACTGTCGGGTTTTCCCGACAGGGAAAGCCCCGTTAATTTAAGGAGTTTTCCATGCCCTCACTGCTTCAGCTTAGCGAAGTACCTCATATTATGTCTGATGGTTATATCTGCGATGAGCGGCGCTCTTTGCTTTTTCTTTCCGTCTGGGGCAGAGATACTTCCGTGCAGGAACTGCTGGCCCGTATGACGCTGAAAAACGAAGATGCGCTGACGCAGTTCACCCTGACAGACGCTTCAATCAACGAGCACATTCTTTTCCCCGGCAATAACGATAATTTCGACAAACGTTCTTCCCGCCATCAGCAAACTCGCTTCGGAACGCTGGTTCATGCCTGGTTATTCGATAAGCGCTGTCTGATACCTGACAGGGCGAATGGTCAGGCATTCCTGCTGCTTAAGCGTGATGATCCGTACTGGCGTGAACGTGTCTGGACGTTATTGAATGAAACCACCACGCTGCCTTTACTGGAACACTGGCGGGATCGGGTACTGACGCTGATACAGACCTCGCAGATGTTAATCCCCATTGGGGGTTACGGCGAACTCACGGGGTGGCAGCTTTCTCTTGATACGCCTGTGCTGACCAGACTTATCAGCGAAGCTATTGTTATGAGAGAACTCTCCACCACACCACATGCCTCTGATTATTATTTTCGTGCCGCCTGACCGTAATCACGGACGTACCTGTACCACGGGTACGTTCCGATTTCTTATTCTTATTTCAGGACAACTCACTATGGCTCTGATGTTTCCCCGCCTTGCACAAAATTTTATACGCAATGGATATTTTCCCACCGATGACACCACGCTGGAACACATTCTTACTGCGCTGTCTCCTGATGACTCTTCCGGTACTATTCGGCTCCTGGACCCCTGTGCAGGAGAGGGCGTCGCTGTGACGGAAATCGCCAGCCACCTCGGTGAACAGGCGAAGGCTTACGCCGTAGAGTACGATGCAGAACGCGCCGCCCATTGTGCCACGATGGCTGATGTGACGTTGCACAGCGATCTGATGGACACCATTATTTCGCAGCAGACGTTTTCATTACTGTTTCTTAACCCACCCTACGGCGATCTGGTGAAGGATAATGATCCTGAGTTCAGTAAAAAAGGTCGTGCCCGTCTGGAAAAGCAGTTCTACCGGCGCGTTGTGGATAACCTGATGTACAACGGTATTCTGGTAATGGTTATTCCTTTTTACACGCTCGATAAGGAATTTTCCGGCTGGCTGGCAAACAGCTTCACTGATGTACAGGTGTTTTCTGCAGCGACAGACCAGTTCAAACAGGTGGTGATCTTTGGTCGGCGTATTCGTCAGAATCAACAGAACCAGAACAGCGTCAGACAGATTTATCAGAGTCTGATTGCTATTGGCAAAGGCGATGAAACGGCGGTGCCACTTCCCGAAATGTGGTCTGTTCCCTATACCGTCCCCGTTGTCCGACAAGAGCTGAAACATTTTTACCGTGTGACAATGGAGCCGGTGCAACTTGCAGAAGAGATCCTGCATGTTCAGGGACTCTGGCCGTCATTCTCCACGCAGCTTTGTGTTCAGCCTCAGCCTCCACGTCCGCCTGTCCGGCAGCTTTCACGCTGGCATCTTGCACTGGCACTCGCTGCTGGCGCTATTACTGGTGTTATCACCTCTCCGGCAGGCCGCACGTTGGTTGTACGCGGTGACACTTACAAGACGAAAAACAGGAAAACGGAATTTACCGAAGATGATGACGGTAATATTACTGAAACCATCATTATGACCGACCGCTTTATACCAGCTATTTCGGCATGGGATATGACACAGGATTCTCAAACCTTCGGTGAACTGATTTCCATTCGCTAAATCACTCTGAATTATTTAATCCGTCATTTATTAAGGAACTTTTTATGACACGTTTATTTTCCCCCGGTTGTCTGTGTATTACCCCTGGCATCAGCGAAATGATTATAGAAGGTGCAGATATTCCACCTTTCCTGAACCGGCATTTATGTGGTGACTGGGGAGATATCTGCGATGAGGCTAAAGATGCCAATAACCGCGCAGTTAGTTCTGGTGGTACAATTCTTTCGGTTTATTACGTCACTCCGAAAACTGAAGTCTGGATACTGACCGCAGGTGGAAGCACCACGATCATGTTATCTTCTGAACGATAGCTATGGGTTGTTGTTATGAAACTTCGCTTTTTTGAACTTCCACAATTTACGCATAAAACTGCCTTTTTATTCGGAAATCTATTGCTGGATGACAGTGAAAATAAACTCAGCGGTGATGATATACAGAAATTACTGAAGAGACATACCTCCGGTGACTGGGGCGACGTTCCGCGGACTTTGCGCCAGACTAACCGGTATGCGCTGGAATACAGCAACAGCCTGTTGTCCTGCTACTTTCATCCTTTCGGCGGCATACGAATGGTGACAATCAGCACCAGTGCGGATCGTAGCCAGACGATAATTTCTGTTCATGCCTGATGAGTTTTTTGTTCAGTCATAATTTCACTTCCGGATAATAAACCCACACATACTATTTAACTGTCGCATCATTGCGGAGAATATATTTATGATTCACGTTCCATCCACACAGGTAAGTGTCACACCAGAAGTACATGACCTTATGCTTGAGGGAATAAACTTTGGGCCTTTTGTCGCCATGCACCTTCGTGGTGACTGGGGCGGTATTAACGAGGCAGAAAGAGTTAGAAATATTGAATCTCTTGAAAATAATATAGGCCACGTTTTATCCATACTGTATTTGACCCTATATTTCCAGACACCTGTTATCACTTAACCCATTACTGGTACGCCGCCGCAGATATTCCCGTGGCGAGCGATAACCCAGCGCACTATGCGGATGCCATTCGTTATAATGCTCGAACGCTTCCGCAAGGTTCTTTACTGCCGTTAACCCGTCGGGTTTAGGCATGATACTGATGTAGTCACGCTTTATCGTTTTTACGAAGCTCTCTGCTATTCCGTTACTCTCCGGGCTCCGCACAGCCGTGTTTTTCGGTTCAAGACCCACGATCCGGGCGAACTGCCGTGTTTCATACGCCCGGTAGCAGGAACCGTTATCCGTCAGCCACTCCACCGGCGACGCCGGAAGGCCGCTGCCGAAGCGACGCTCCACCGCTCCCAGCATGACGTCCTGTACAGTTTCACTGTCGAAGCCGCCCGTGCTGGCCGCCCAGTGCAGTGCTTCACGATCGCAGCAGTCCAGCGCGAACGTGACACGCAGTTTTTCACCGTTATCACAGCGGAACTCGAACCCGTCAGAGCACCACCGCTGGTTGCTTTCCTTCACGGCCACTCTGCCGGTATGTGCCCGTTTCGATGGGGGGACGGCGGGTTTACGCTCAAGCAGCAGTGCATTCAGGCGCATGATCCGGTAAACACGTTTGGCGTTGATCACTGCCGCACCATCAAGTTCGGTCTGTCTGCGGAGCAGAGCCCACACCCGGCGATAACCATACGTGGGCAGCTCTCCGATAACATGGTGTATACGGGCAAGCGCATCCGTATCATCAGTGCCACGGCTGCGGCGCCCATCCTTCCAGTCATCGGTTCGTCTGAGAATGACGTGTAACTGCGCACGCGACACCCGGAGGCAACGGCTGACAAGGCTTATTCGCCATCCTCCGGCAACAAGGGCACGTGCGCTATCCACTTTTTTTGTCGACCATATTCAACGGCTTCTTTCAGCAGCTCGTTTTCCATGGTTTTCTTGCCCAGCAGGCGCTGCAGCTCTTTGATTTGCTTCATCGCAGATGCCAGTTCCGACGCGGGCACAACCTGTTCTCCTGCGGCAACGGCTATGAGGCTGCCTTCTTGGTACTGCTTGCGCCACAGGAACAACTGACTGGCAGCGACACCATGCTGACGGGCGACCAGCGACACCGTCATGCCGGGTTCAAAGCTCTTCTGAACAATGGCAATTTTTTCCTGAATGCTGCGACGTCTGCGCTTCTCTGGACCTAAAACATCAATCATCCGGACTCCAACGACTAGTCTAAAAACTAGTATTAAGACTATCACTAACTTAAGTGATACCAACTGTCTGGAGATTCAGGGGGCCAGTCTACATACATCAGGTTACGCCGGAAATAACTATTTGGATCACCACGAAAGCAGGGCAGACAGTCATTATGCTGCCGATGAAATAAATTATTCCTCTACTGTTATTTACCCAAGCGGGACAACATTCCCCGCAGGGGATGGTCTGTCCCGTTTTTATTAAGGATTATGACCATGACCGTAACGCACCTGACCACACCCGATATTCCTTCGAACATTCTGTCCCTGAATGCGTTTATTGATGAATTCGGTGACAGCCTCCTGGATTCCCTGAATCTGTCTCACCCGCCTGTTTATGACGGAACGCCTGATGCGAAACGTCAAGCTGTGATGGACGGGCTGATACGTAAGCCCTTCCCGGCACAGGCTGAAGTTGTTCAGGCGGTGACCCGATTACTTATCGATCGCAATGAGAGTGCGGCTGTCATTAATGCCGAAATGGGAACGGGCAAAACGTTGATGGCGATTGCTACAGCTACAGTCCTGTATCATGAAGGTTACCGCCGTACTCTTGTACTTTCCCCTCCGCATCTGGTTTATAAATGGCGTCGGGAAATTCAGACTACTGTCAAAAATGCACGCGTCTGGGTTCTCAACGGCCCTGATACGCTGATTAAGTTGATGGCTCTGCGCGATCAGCTTCATGCGCCCGCTACCGGACCGGAGTTCTTTATCCTCGGTCGTGTGCGGATGCGCATGGGCTGGCACTGGAAACCTGCATTTGCGACAAGACACCGGGGTGAATTTGCTTTTGGGGTCTGTCCTGACTGTGGGCAGCACATCACTGATACTGATGGACACTGGATTTCTGCCTCCAGGTTGCAACAGGAAGAAAACCCCCGTAAATGTGCGCACTGTCGTACTTCACTCTGGACGCTGATGCGCCCGAACCGGTTGTCGGAGGATTTACAGTCGCAGATGGTCAGTAAGGCGCTGAAGCGAATTCCGACAGTAGGAGAGGCCACTGCCAGGAAACTGAAAACCACCTTTGGTGATGAGTTTCTGGCTTCTATGCTGGGCGATAACCTGTATGAGTTTATCAACCTGATGGACAGCAATGGCGAACTGGTCTTCTCTGACCGCCAGGCAAACCGAATGGAGCGGGCGATGGCAAATATGGAGTTTGGCTTCGGCGAGGGGAATTACCAGGCCAGTGAGTTCATCAAAAAGCACCTGCCTAAAAATACGTTCGATTTGATGGTGATAGATGAAGGCCACGAATACAAAGGCGGCGCTTCTGCTCAGGGCCAGGCGATGGGAGTCCTTGCATCACAGGTAAGAAAAATCCTGCTGTTAACGGGAACGCTAATAGGGGGCTATGCCGACGATATCTTCTTTCTTCTGTTCCGGGTTCTTACAAAGCGGATGCTGGAGGAAGGTTATCGCCCCGGTCGCAATGGTAGTCTGAATGCCGCAGCCATGCAGTTTATGCGCGACCACGGTGTGCTCCGAGAGGTTCTGTCTGAAAGTACCGACGCGCATAAAACCGCGAAGGGCAAAAAAACGTCCGTACGTGTGTCTAAAGCGCCAGGATTCGGGCCGAAAGGAGTATTGCGTTGCCTCCTGCCATACACTGTTTTTCTCAAGCTCAAAGACCTGGGCAGCGGTGTTCTGCCGCCGTACCAGGAAGAGTTCCGGGAAGTGGAGATGACACCAGTGCAGCATGATGCTTATCAGGAGCTGTCCGGTACGCTGACAGCAACGCTGCAGCAGGCGCTGAGAAAGCGTGATACCACGCTACTCGGCGTTGTGCTCAACGTGTTACTGGCATGGCCAGAATGTTGTTTCCGTCCGGAAACGGTGAAACATCCGCGCACCCGGCAGACGCTGGCCTTTGTGCCTTCGCTGTTTGGGGACCTGCAGGCCACGCCGAAAGAGCAGGAGCTGATAAATCTCTGTCTTGAAGAAAAAGTTGCTGGCCGTAAGGTACTGGCCTATTCCACATACAGCGGCACGCGTGATACCACTTCACGGCTGAAAGCCCTGCTGACACAGGCCGAGCTTAAAGTTGCCGTCTTGCGCGCTACGGTTTCCCCTGAACAACGGGAAGACTGGGTGGCAGAGCAAGTAGAGCGGGGTATTGATGTCATCGTCACCAATCCTGAGCTCGTAAAAACGGGATTGGATCTCCTGGAGTTTCCGACCATCGTGTTTATGCAGACGGGATTTAACCTGTACACATTGTTGCAGGCGGCTCGTCGCTCCTGGCGTATCGGTCAAAAACTGGCTGTCAGGGTGATTTTTCTCGGCTATGCCGGAAGCTCCCAGATGGCCTGCCTTGACCTGATGGCGCGAAAAATTGCTGTGGCGCAAAGTACGGCTGGCGATTTACCTGAGTCGGGGCTTGATATTCTTAACTCAGACGGTGACTCAGTTGAAATCGCTCTCGCGAAACAGTTGATGAAATAATGTCCTCTTCATATCTTTCTGACACTTTTATTAACCCACAACGATGGTTTCTGCTTTTGCGGAAACCGTCATCGTTTTTTGTTAACCATGAGGTTATTTATGGAATATACAGGTTCTGAACGAGAGAATAATATAATTCTGGCTGAATATCAGGCATATATTATGGACGAATTAATTACCCGGTTTGACGAGCATATTACATGGTGGCTGGTGGATTGCGGTTATGAGGTGATGACGGTGATGTCCCGATGTTCAGAAATCGGTGATATTGAAAGTCATATATATGACCCTGAGCTGGTTAAGTTTGCCCGACTGATAGCCTGGACACATATCTGAACTATCTCCTTACTTTAATTTCGTATTCTGAAAACAGTTTCCCCTGCCCGAATAATTCTCATCACGTTATCCTGCGGTTGATCTTCCTTCCCGTCATACATGGGTTCCCAACCCGTTAGGGCATCATCTTCTGATGCCCTTTTTTTTCAGGAGTGCCGTATGAAATTATTTCTGTGCGAAAAACCGTCTCAGGGGCGAGATATTGCCCGCATTCTTGGTGCAACGCAAAGAGGTGATGGGTGTCTTATTGGTAAAGATATTATTGTTACCTGGGGTTTTGGTCATTTAATGGAAGCGGAGTCACCAGAAGGGTATGACTTAAAATATAAAAAATGGGTGCTGAAAGATTTACCCATTATTCCGGAACAGTGGAAAAACATGGTAAAACCAGCGACAAAAAAACAATTTACCATTATTCAGAAGTTGCTAAAAAAAGCCTCCTCAGTTGCTATCGCAACGGATGCAGACCGGGAAGGCGAAATGATTGCGCGTGAAATTCTCGATGCATGCAAATTCCGGGGGCCGGTTTCCCGTTTATGGCTCTCTGCGCTGGACGATGCGAGCATCCGTAAAGCGCTGGCATCGCTTAAACCCGGCGAAGCTACCGAGTCGTTGTACCAGGCGGGACTGGGACGCGCCAGAGCGGACTGGTTGTGCGGGATGAATCTCACTCGGCTGTATACCCTCAAAGGGCAAACGCCTGGGCAGAAGGGCTGCGTATTTTCGGTCGGGAGAGTACAGACGCCAACGTTGAATCTGATTGTTAATCGTGACCAGCAGATAGCCCGTTTTATCCCCCGCGACTACTGGGCGCTGACCGTTGCACTGACCGGGCAGAATACTCCGTTTCAGGCACAGTGGCTGGCATCTGAAGCAATATGCGATGAAGAAGGGCGCTGTATTAATCAGTCAGTTCTGCAACAGGCAGCGATGGATATTGACCGAACCAGGCAGGCCCGCGTTATCAGCACGGAAACGAAGCGCATCAAAGAATCCGCCCCCCTGCCGTTTGACCTCGGCACTCTGCAACAGGTCTGCTCGAAAAAATGGGGGATGGGGGCGCAGCAGGTGCTGGATATCGCCCAGAGTCTGTACGAAACCCACAAAGCGACAACCTATCCGCGCACCGACTGTGGATACCTTCCTCTGTCCATGCAGGCCGAAGTGTCACAGGTTTTCAGTGCCCTGCAACAAACAGACCCGGCGTTAAAACCGTTGCTGGCACAGTGCAATATTCAGCAAAAATCCCGCGTCTGGGACGATAAAAAAATCACCGCTCACCACGCGATTATTCCGACAATGCAGCCTGCGGATATCAGCAAAATGAGTGAGGATGAACGTTGCGTTTATGACCTGATACGCCGTCATTATCTGGCGCAGTTTCTGCCGTTGTATGAGGCGGACAAAACGAAGATGCGGCTGGAATGTGCCGGGCATACGCTGGCCGCCGCCGGAAACGTGGTTGTCACGCCGGGCTGGAAGATGCTGTTCAGCGAAGATACAGTTGAGACTGATGAGAAACAGTCACTTCCGCGACTGGCGGAAAATACACAATGTACTGTTACCGGCGCAAAAATCCGGGCACAGAAAACCCGCCCGCCTGAACATTACACCGAAGGGACGCTGATTGCGGCGATGAAAAATGCGTCCCGTTTTGTGACAGATGAACGACTGAAACAGCGACTGAAAGAAAGTGCCGGGCTGGGAACAGAAGCGACCCGCGCAGGCATTATTGAAACCCTGCTGAAACGTGGCTATATCCGCAAAGAGAAGCACTATCTTATTGCCACAGACAATGCTGTCACGCTGATGGCGATGTTGCCGGATATTGTCAAAGACCCTGGAATGACAGCGTTGTGGGAGCAGGCGCTGGATGATATTGCCGCCGGTAAACTGCCGCTGGCAGTATTTTTGCAAAAACAGTCAGTATGGATCGCTACGATGGTCGAGCAGGCCCGATGATATCGATTTCCTTTTATGCCGGTAACGAATTGATGGCCTCTCAGCCGCCAGTTGTCAGGCAGAATGTGCAGACATGGCTGATGCAGCATCCTGCCTTGTGCCGGGGCCGACCGGCAATCAAACGGAGCCGTTTGTGCGAAAGCGCCATGTTGTCGATCCGTTTCCCCATAGCGGATCGGTATGGTCAGTCAGGCCATACCGGGGGATGGTTTAATTGTCTGTTTTCTTATTCATTCTCATTCAGGTGAATACCTGTCAGCGCCGCCCTGCGGCGCTTTCCTTTTATACTTACCTATATTTGAGGCATAGGGTGAATCCAGCATCCAGGGCTTTCGCTATCAAAGAAGTCAACCTGGACAGGCTCAAGCTGAGCTAGTGCATCCTGAATGGTTTGATACGCATAGTTACAATAGACCTGATCACGGCGAAAAACGGAGACAGCTACCCGCTGGATTCCAGTTCCTTGCATTCGATGCAGTAAATGTAGGTCATGCTCCCCAAGTCCCCAGCCTAGGAGTGTCAACGAAGATCTCTGTGATTTCAAAACCTCCCTGTATATTGTTGATAAATAATAGCTATTTTGAATCGAGGAAATCTTTTGTTCCATTCTGCCTTCGCTAACAAACAGTGGAACGACTCTTTCACTGCGCCATTCGTCAAGGATAGCCTCTAATAGTCCTTCTCCATCGTTGGATATTTTGAACTCCTGTTCAACCCTATTTCGGCATAAAGCCAGACTGCCATGCGGGTAGAAAACAAGAGTATTGCTCCGCTCTCTGTAACGTTCACGAAATCTCCGCCAGTCATCGTCGAACATGCTGCGGATGAAACAATCTTTAAACATATGGCCATCAGGGATGTCTAGTCCATATGTCATTGTCCAGTAGACCAATAAGTCATAGTTCAATGAAAAGATCGTGTCGAATCCTTTAAGAAATTGGTACATGTTAGGTAAATGATGACTTATCTGATCATACGCAGGATGCACATTACGTACAGCCTGAATCAGGCACTCTCTGACATTCTGATAGGCTTGATGTGTTTGAGCGTCTGGTATTCGAAGAGACCTATTAACATTCGATGCCTGCCATACCAACCGAAGTATGAGTTCAAAATCGTGTGTTCCAAAAAAATCAAATAAACGATATACATCTTCTGAAAGTTGATGTGTATTTTGGGCATGTTCAAGTAATGAGCCATAACTAAAGCTTGGTGATATGGCAATACTGGCACCGTTGCCCAGTAGAATCGTTCCTCGTGAGTAGGCTGGTGCAATCTGTGCCCATGACATAATGGGATATGGCATATCAGACTCCAATTTATTGTGTAAGCAAACTGTTGTATTTTATTTGTTATGGCTTTATGAAATGTGATCCAATAGGCAAAAATATAAGATTAAATTGGTGCAACTCCAATAGCACTGGGGCATCAACTCATTTCATACCAATACGATGATGAGTTAATCATCACTCTACATTATTTTTTAAATAGCCTACCGGTCAGAATCGGTAGTCTTCTTATTTTATGGAAAGTGAGTTCTTTATTATTTCATCAGCTGTAGTTTGTTTTTATTGCTTCGGCAATTTGCTGTCGTTGACGGCGCCCTTTGAGTAAGCCCTTTTATTTCCCGGAGCATGATATGAATGATGAAAGTTACCAGGCTCAATTGAATTTCATGCGTAATGCAGAGATGCAGGCGGTTCAGTCTATGTTGCTGACGGCATTACAGCATGGTTTTCAGCTTGATGAACTTATTACGCTGGCACAAAAATATCAGACCAGTGCGGCACTGATGGAACACCGTAATGGTGATTGTTTTGTCAGTTATGCTACTTCTGACGGGTATTTTACCCATAACTTTGGCGTTCATTACCAGCAGGCAAATGATTTTGCTGAGCAGTTTGATACCTGGTGGTATCAGTAATAACAATTTTTTGTATCGCTGACGCTCTCCGGGGCGTCATTTTTTATTTGTCATTATCTCTGTTCAGTTTACTGCGGTTTTTTCAGACTGATTTTCTCATGCTGTCCCGGTCTTATTAGCCGGAGAGTTTATTATGCGAAAATATCTATTTTGGCCCGTAGCAGTTATTACTACGATTTTGCTGACAGCCTGCGCCCCTAAATCGGTCACCAGACCAGAGTCCGCCCCTGTTATTTCTGCCTCACCGACACCCGTTGAAGTAGTCCATACAGCTCGCTACACGCTGGTCAGCCTCACTCAGGATGAGGTGCTGCGTTATCCACTGCGCCAGGTTGCCAGCCATTCTTTTCCTGCACCGAAAAAAAACGGGAAATTGCCGACGCGCGGTGACGCCCTGCAGCTCTGGTTGACGGGAACCGGCTACGGCTTATGCCTGCCCGTAACAGATGATTCCAGACAACTGTTTAGCAGTCCTCTGCCGGATATTCAGCGCTCGGCAGGACCGATTCGCATTGACGATGCCCTGAAAATTATTGCCGGTCCGGCGTGGACAATGGCAGTTGACGAAGTCACCCGTACGGTCTGTTTTGCCCCTTCATCTGCCACTCATAACCTGAGCTGAGGTGAGCCTGATGAAAGGTAAATATCTGGCACTTCTGCTGACGCTGGCAACACCTCTTGCGCAGGCCGGAAACGAAACGACCTCCGTTGTGCAGAACAGCACTGAAACGCCGCTTTCCTCCCATCCCGCAGCACAGCAGTGGGGGCTGACTCTGGAAGAGTGGAGTCGCTATGAAACGCTGAAACATAGCGAGCGCGGCATCTGGTCACCGTCGCTTGATCCGCTGACCCTGCTAGGAGTAGAGGCAACAACGGATGCCGAACGCCAGAGATACGCCGATCTGCTGGTGGAAAAAGAGTCTCAGCGGGTGGAGAAAGAACTCGCATTTCAGCGAGCCTATGATGCAGCCTGGAAACGCCGCTTTCCTGGTTTGATGCCCGCTGTGGCAACCACGCCGGACAGGACTTCGCGACTGGCGGTGTTTGTCCGGGAAGATTGCACCGCCTGCGATACTCGTCTGAAAACGCTGCTTAATGCCGGAAACCCACTGGATATCTGGCTGGTAGGCAGCGATAACAACGACAGTCGTCTGCGGCGCTGGGCGGTTTCACAGCATATAGATAATACGCGGGTACAGCGCCGGGAAGTCACGCTGAACCATGACGCTGGTCGTTGGCTGCACTACGGGCAGGGAAAAATGCCCGTGGTTCTGGAAAAGCAGGGGGACACATGGCTACCCATTACCGCTCCCTGATATGGCTGATTCTGCTGTCGCCTCTGCCTTTTGCTCACGCTGAGCAGGATGTTCCTTCAGGTTACCGGCGGGTAGCTCAGCAGGCTGGCGTTCCCGCTGATTTGTTGTATGCCATGGCGCTGACCGAAAGCGGTTCCCACGTACCGCAGGGGATCCGACCGTGGCCGTGGACGCTGAATATCGCCGGGAAAGGCTACCGCTATTCAACTCGTCAGGATGCCTGTGCGGCACTGAATCAGTTTATGCGCACCATCAATCCAAAGCGTATTGATGCGGGGCTGGCTCAAATCAATCTTGGCTGGAACGGGCATCACTTCACCACGCCGTGTGATGCACTGACGCCTTACCTCAATTTGCAGGTCGCAGCCCGTTTGCTACGTGGTCATTACGATCAATGGCAGAGCTGGCAGGAAGCGGCTGGTCGCTATCACCATCCGGCAGGGGGTAAACCTGCACAGCGCTATCGCACTGAAGTGCTTCGCTATCTGCAAAAAATTTCCTCATGAACCAATATAAAGAAGGAATTCATGACATGCTGAAAATAGCTATTCCTGCTTTACTGCTTGCATTCTCCTGTGCCACTCAGGCGCTGATCGTAGTGGCCGACCTGGGCGGCGAGTCAACCGCTCCATTATTTGAGGTCATTGCACCGGAACCGGAGAGAGAACAGACACCTTCGCAGGTTATTCCGCTGGAAAGCGCCGTATTCCCTGTGGTGACCACTCTTCTGCGTCCCGGAGTCGTATCATCCCGCCCGCTGTCGCTGCCAGGAATGACGCCGTTGTTTATTCTGGGCGACGATCCGTTGTCGGTACGCTGGCTGACAGAGCATAAGTCCCGGCTTAAATCGCTGAATGCCACCGGGCTGGTGGTGAACGTGGCGTCAGAAGCGGATCTGAATGCACTGCGCCAGCAGGCAGAGGGACTGCCGCTGTTGCCGGTCAGCGGCGACGATCTGGCGCAGCGCCTGCAACTGGATACATACCCGGTGCTGATCACAGATACCGGGCTGTCTCAATGAGTAACCGCCATGTGATTGAAGCGCTGCTACGCCCGGCTGTGGAGCTATACAGTGCCACAGCCGGACTGGCTGCGGGAGCTGTCTGCCTGATTGCGCCGTGGTCGGTGATGCTGGCCCCTTCCGTCAGTTATCCGCTGGCAGGGGGATTTTTGTTGTTCGCCGGTATTCGTGCCCGACAGGGAATGACGATTTTGCGCTACCGTCGCAATATTCGCCGCCTGCCGCGTTATGTAATGACAAGCAGCCAGGTACCTGTCAGCCGCCACAACCTTTTTATCGGGCTTGGTTTTCGCTGGGAGCAGAAACATACTCAGCGTCTGCATACCTGCCGCCGCCCGGAGGTGGCGGGTTATATCCACCCCGGCTGGTTTTATCGTCAGGCCCGCAGCCTGGAAAAAAACTTTGAAGCAAGCCTGCCGGCCATACGGCGTATTCTGTCCTGCGACAGCCCGCTGAATCCGGTACGCCCGTTGCCGCCCGTCGGCGGTAGTGCGCTGTTGCACGGTATTGAACTGGATGAGGCTGATGTCACCCTGCCGCTGGGTGAACGCGTTGGGCATACGCTGGTTATGGGTACCACCCGCGTCGGTAAAACCCGGCTCGCGGAGTTGTTTATCACCCAGGATATCCGACGTGGAGAAGTGGTCATTATTTTTGATCCGAAAGGCGATGCCGACCTGCTGAAACGAGCATATGCGGAGGCGAAACGGGCGGGGAGAGAGGATGAGTTTTATGTCTTTCACCTTGGCTGGCCGGATATCAGTGCCCGCTATAACGCTGTAGGCCGTTTCGGACGAATTTCGGAAGTGGCGAGCCGCATAGCCGGTCAGCTTTCCGGGGAAGGAAACTCTGCCGCGTTTAAAGAATTTGCCTGGCGGTTTGTCAATATCATTTCTCGCGCACTCATTGAGCTGGGCCAGCGTCCGGATTATCTGCAAATCAGCCGCCACGTTATTAACATTGATGATCTGTTTATCAGCTATGCCCAGTACTACCTGCCAAAGCACGAGCCGAAAGCGTGGGAAATCATTGCGCAGATCGCCGGGAAGGTGAACGAGAAAAATACGCCGCGAAATTTGCAGGGGCGGGATAAACATGTGGTCGCGCTGGAACAGTATCTGGCCGCCACAAAAATTTACGACCCGATCCTTGATGGCCTGCGTTCTGCTGTGCGCTATGACAAGACCTATTTCGACAAAATTGTGGCCTCCCTGCTGCCCTTACTGGAAAAACTGACAACCGGAAAAACTGCGCAGCTTCTGGCCCCGTCTTACAGTGATCTGGAAGATCCACGTCCGATTTTCGACTGGCAGCAGATTATCCGCAAACGTGGTGTTGTGTATGTGGGTCTGGATGCATTGTCTGATAGCGAAATCGCAGCCGCTGTCGGTAACAGTATGTTCGCCGATTTGGTCTCCATCGCTGGTTATATCTATAAATTCGGTGTCAATGACGGCCTGCCGGGCGGAGATAATCCTGCAAAAATCCCCATAAACCTCCACTGTGACGAGTTCAACGAATTGATGGGGGATGAGTTTATTCCGTTGATCAACAAAGGCGGTGGTGCAGGCATCCAGGTGACCGCCTATACCCAGACGCTGAGTGATATTGAGGCGCGGATAGGCAATGCAGCGAAAGCAGGCCAGGTCATAGGCAACTTCAACAACCTGATTATGCTGCGCGTGCGCGAAACCGCCACGGCGGAACTGATGACGGGACAATTACATGAAGTGGATGTGCTGACGAATACGGTGATTTCCGGCGTTACGGACTCCTCAAACCCGGAAACAGGGACGGACTTCACCAGCAACACCCAGGACAGGGTAAGTTCTGTCAGCGTACCATTGATTGATCCGGCTGCACTGATACAGCTTCCGAAGGGCCAGGCATTTGCCCTGCTGGAAGGGGGACAACTGTGGAAAATCCGCATGCCGCTGCCCGCTGCGGATAACGATAAGCTGATGCCAGACAGTATCGCGCAGCTCGCGGAATATATGCAGACGAATTACCACACCGGCGAACAGTGGTGGAATAATACAGCCATGCCGGATATCCCTGTGGACCATTCTGCTCTGCTTACCGCCCTGCAGGAGGGACTGAATGAGTGATGCACCGGTTCAGAACAACAATCCGCCGAAGAAGGGACTGATTAGCACGCCACTGTCCTGGCTGGGGAAGGCCAGCGCTACGCTGATTGGTTCCCTGTTTTTCAGCCTGGCGGTTGAGTGGCTGGGCATTGCTTTTATTTGGCCCGAACAGGGGGCAGAACACAGCCATCTGATGATGAACGAAGAGTTAAGCTGGTTTGCTGAAAATGTCACACACAGTCTGCTGATGACTGACCCTGCCGGGAAACTGGAAATTATTCTGCACCAGACCTGGCAGTGGGTTTTTATCGACACCGGATTTATCCCCTGGCTGGAAAAATTGCGAAACAGGCCAGATAACGCTTGGATATACTGGATCGACACCTATATTCAGGCTTCGGTCTGGATCACTCTGACGTTTGTGCTGCGGGTTTTTATTCTGCTGCTCACTGCTCCTTTATTTATTCTGGCGGTTCTGGTGGGAATCGTTGATGGGCTGGTGCGGCGTGATATTCGTCGGTTTGGCTGCGGCTATGAGTCCGGATTTATTTATCACCATGCTAAAAGATCGGTTATGCCAGTATTTTTTCTGGCGTGGGTGGTTTATCTGTCTCTGCCATTTTCCGTTAACCCCTGCTTTATTTTATTACCGGCAGCATCATTTTGTGGTCTGATGGTCAGTATTATGTTTGGTCTCTTCAAGAAATATATGTAGTCAACCGGGGGGGGTAATTTTATAATCCCTTTTCTCCGCAGACGGGATTTTTTGTTTTTACCGGGAAAACAGTTCATTGCGGAATGAATATAATGGTCCCGGCATGCTGGTGCTCTCCTTGCTATTCATTTATGGAGAGTACCGTGAAACGTTTTTCATATTTGTGCCTGTGCGGATGTTTGCTGGCAGGTCATCCAATAGCAGCCCCGGCAACAGAGCGGGAAAATTTGTCGCTGTTGCTGAATCAGTTAAATCAGTTTGAATCCACACTGCAGCGCGCCGAGAAGCAGGCATCTGTTGCACCTGAACAGCGCTTTTTCTTCGATTACCCGCAGGCATATGCCGATATCCGTGCGATCCGTTCAGGTGTTGGACAATACCTGACACCTTCCCGCGCCCAGCCTCAGCCCGTATTGCCGCTTGCAGGGCACTACCGGCGGGAGAATGCGCAGTGACGGATGCCCAGATGACGGCTTTTCAGGCAGGCAGTTCGGCAAAACCCGCCGAAGTTAATCTGCTGTTTCTCAGTCTGCTGTGCGCAGCGCTTTTTCTCTGGGCTGCGTGGGTCTGTATGCGCTCACTTCGCGCCTTCTCAACCGGAAATCTTTCCCTGAAACAACTCGGCAGCATTGTTGCCCGTACCGTGCTCCTTCTGCTGGTCAGCTTCTGGCTGGTGCTCAGCTAATTATCTCTTCTGCAAAGGAACAACCCCATGACGAAAAAAGCGGTTCTGCGTTCTCTTATGACTTCTGCATTCGCATTTTCCCTTTCTGCGCGAGCCGATCTGCCAACGATGGAAGACCCTTCACGTGGCAAAGGCAGCGGTATCATGGATACCCTGAAAAATTATGGCTATGACATCGTGATCCTGCTGTCGCTGGGGATTTGTGCCGTTGGTTTTTTGGTGGTCGCCAATAGCTGTATTTCCACTTATTCCGAGATTCAGGCGGGTAAAAAGCAGTGGAAAGACCTGGGCGCGATGGCGGGTGTTGGGGCGATTTTGTTGGTGATCATCATCTGGTTGCTCACTCAGGCGGGGGATGTCCTGTAATGGCACAGACTATTGAATTTCTGCCTGACAGACTGAACCGGGAGCCGGTTGTTTTCCGGGGTATGACCACCACCGAGTTGTTTATTGCTCTGGGAGGTGGCCTGGTCACTGGTGTTGTGGGGGGAATTTTTCCCGCTGTTTTGCTGAAGATTTGGGCGTTGATCCCTACAGGCGCACTGGCGGGTGCCGCGCTGGCTATTATGGTCGGCGGTAAGTGGCTGGCACGCCTTAAGCGCGGGCGTCCGGATACGTGGCTGTATCGGATGATGGGGGCCCGGTTTGCACGCTACGGCTTTGGCGATCCGAAACTGGTGCAGGAAAGCGCCGTATGGGTGATACGCAGGAGTGAGAGAGTATGAGCCAGTTCAAACATGCGCTGGCGGCGCGGGATGCCCATATTATGACGCTACGGTTGGTGATTGGCCTGATGTTGCTGGTCAGTATTGCCTTGTGGTATGGCTGGCAGAGCGCACCCCGTCATCTGACCATCCATAATCCCCCCGATTTACGAGCGGGTAGTACCCGTCCGTGGTGGGAAATCCCGCCCGGACAGGTTTATGCCTTCAGTTTTTATATCTTTCAGCAAATTAACCGCTGGCCAACTAATGGTGAGGAAGACTACTCGCGTAACCTCAATGCGCTGACGGCCTATTTGACGCCTGCTTGCTATCTACAGCTTGAAGATGATTATCGCCAGCGTCGCGACCGTGGGGAACTGCGCGACCGTGTACGTGGTGTATACGAAATCCCTGGGCGTGGATTTCATAACAAGCGGGTACAGGTGCTTGGTCGTGACCGCTGGACAGTGACGCTCGATTTGAGTGTGGATGAATACTACCGCGCTGAACCAGTCAAAAGGGCACTGGTACGTTACCCGCTGAATATTGTGCGTTATGACGTCGATGCAGAGAAAAATCCCTGGGGAATGGCGCTCGACTGTTTCGCTGGACACCCGCAGAAACTGGAAGCAGCAGCAACAACGGAGGCAAAATCATGAAGCCATTCAGATTCTTTTTGTTCCTGACTTTCATGCTTTGTCACTGTGCAACTAAGGCCACTGAACTGGTGCAATGGCAACGCCTGCCGCTGCAGGTTGAACTACATACCGGACATGAACGGGTGGTCTTCGTTAACAAAAATGTGCGGGTGGGTTATCCGGTAGCGCTGGACGGCAAACTGCGCATTCAAAGTAGCGGCGGCACGGTCTACCTGCGTGCCGCCGAAGATTTTCCTGATACGCGTCTGCAACTGTTTGATATAGATAGCGGTGAGCTGATTTTGCTGGATATTCGTGCGACAGCGGGTGATGAGCTGGAGCCGCTGGAGCTGCGTTATAACGATGCGGTCTGGCGCAGCGATACCGTCATGCCAGACGACACGGAACATCAGGTTAAGCCAGGAACGCCGGAAGAATTCGCCGGTCCGCTCCCGGTGGTGCTCACTCGTTATGCCGCGCAGATGCTCTATGCACCGCTGCGCACAGTGGAGCCGGTGGCGGGGATCACGCCAGTGCCGGTACGTTTGCCCACCGCTGTCACCACTCTTTTGCCCGGTGAACTGGCTACCGCTACACCGCTGAATGCCTGGCGACTGGGAGACGTCACGGTTACTGCGATTAAGCTGCAAAACCAGAGTCGCGGACGCATTGACCTCGATCCTCGCACATTGCAGGGCAATTTTCTGACAGCAACATTTCAGCACCGCTGGTTGGGTGCGCACGGCACGCCGGAGGACACCACCGTCGTGTATCTGGTGACGGATGGCAGCGCCGACAGCGCCATTGTGCCCGAGCCCGTGCTGGAAAAGACGAAGGGGGATAAGTGATGCAGCTTAAAGCGAATAGCCTGCTGAAAATCCTTGTCCCGTCACTTCTGCTCGGCGCGGGTTTCATTGGTCTGAAAGCCTGTCGTACCTCCGGCAATGAAACACAGACCGTGGACCGCAACGTGGTGGCTGATCTCACTGGTGATGAAATGAAGGCGTTGGGTATCGATGGCGATACCCCACGTGACACGGTTGCTACGCTGGTGGGTCAAATGAAGCAATATCGGGCAGAGATGGAGGAAATGCGCATTAACAGCGCTGCGCTGGTGAAAGAAAATCAGCGGCTGCGGGAGCGCGACACTAGTGTTGAAGGGCGAATCAACAGTGCCCTTAACCGGGAACGGGAGACATTTAACAAAGAGCTGAAGCAACAACAGACTTCAATGCTGGACAGCTTTCAGCAGAAGCTGAACCAGCTAAGCCAGAAGTCCGGCACACTGGCCGGTGCTGGCGTGGGCGGTGATATTCCTCCGGGGCTGGGACTGGATAACCAGGATGTTCCGGCTGGTGCGGTACGCTGGGTGGAGCCTGCAGATGCCAGGCCGTTAGACAAACACGGGCAATCTGCTGCCTCTGGCGTGCAGTTTCCATCGTCTTTTGGCAATGCCGGAGAAAATGCCATCAGCAAGCAGAAGAAAGAATTTCTGGCGGTGGCAAAAGGCGAGCGTGCTATTGACGAAGCAACACCCGTTTATACTCTGCCGGAAAACAGCACGCTTACGGGGTCAGTGGCGATGACAGCACTGCTGGGACGGGTACCGGTCAACGGTACGGTGAGCGATCCGTATCCGTTTAAAGTGCTGATTGGCCGGGATAACCTCACTGCCAATGGTATCGAATTACCGGATGTTGAGGGCGCGGTGATATCCGGCACGGCTTCCGGCGACTGGACGCTCTCCTGCGTGCGTGGCACGGTTCACAGCATGACGTTTGTTTTTCGCGATGGCACCATTCGCACTGTGCCATCAGCGGGTAACAAAGCTAATAGTGACAGCAACAAAGGGCAGGGCAGCGAAATTGGCTGGCTATCCGATCCGCACGGTCTGCCGTGTATTCCCGGTGAACGAAAATCCAACGCGGCTGAGTATATCGGCTCGCAATTCCTGCTGGCGGGTTCTTCCGCTGCTGCAGACGCTTTTTCCAACGGGCAGACCACCACGACAGTGGATGGTGGCTCGGTCACGTCTGCAGTTACAGGTAGCAGCGGTCAATACGTCCTGGGGCAAGCGCTCGGTGGCGGGCTGAAAGAGAGCGCTGACTGGTTTAAACAGCGTTACGGCCAGATGTTCGATGCCATCTATGTTCCTCCCGGTCACCCCGTCGCTATCCATATCACCCGACAAATCCCCGTTGATTATGAGATTCAGGGTCGTAAGGTGAAATATGCGCAATCCTCAGCGAACAAAAGGAAGCTGGACTGATGAAAAATCACTTTATACACCTTACGCCCTTGCTGCTGGTGTTGATGATCACTGGATGCAGTACATCCCAGGAAACGCTGTTACCCGTGGATAAAAACACCACCATGCTATCACTGTGGGGCCGCCAGACCGGCGGCAGCGCCACACTGCACGACCAGCGCAGCCAGTTACGTCGCCCGCTGACAGAGATTTCAGTCCAGGAGCAACATAAGTACACCCGCACAGCGGAGAATGAGATCCAGACACAGTTCAAACGTCTGCCTAACCCCGATATGGTTATGTATGTATTTCCACACCTGACCGAAGGTGAGGGGGTGCCGGTGCCCGGTTATACCACGGTCTTCCCACTTCATTCCCGCACTTATTATGCGCTTCCTGGCGAACGCACGGAGGCGCTGTGATGAGAGAGAATGCAAGCCGACCACGCAGCGGAAAACTGACGCAGCAGGCAGCAAATGCGGCATATCAGAAAGGTCCTTCATTCGCCGATTTATTGCCGTGGGTGGAGTTTCAGGATGACAGCCAGACGCTGCTGCTGGATGACGGATGCTCAGTTGCCGCGATCTACGATATTACGCCAGTGGGTACCGAAGGCCGCTCCCGGCATTATCTGGAGGACGTACGCGATATCGTTAAAGATGCCCTCCAGGACTCATTTGACGAAACTGACATGCATCCATGGGTGATACAGTTTTTCTGCCAGAACGAGGATGATTTCAGTGGTTATATGCAGAAGCTGCGTGATTATGTTACACCTGAGGCAAAAGGTTCTGCCTTTAGTGAAGCATGGCTCGATGAGATGGATCGCCACCTGAGAAGTATTACCCGATCAGGTGGTTTGTTTCTGGATGACGTAGTGACAAAAACGCCGTGGCGCGGGCAGATACGTCGTACCCGGATGGTAGTTTATCGTTACCTGCCAGCAAAAATGGCACATGGTGAACAATCCCCGGAACAGGCGCTGAATAATGCCTGTGAACGTCTGGTTTCTGCGCTGGCTGGGGCCGGGTTGACTGCCTGTCGCCAGAACAGAACCGACATTTCACGCTGGCTGGTTCGTTGGTTGAACCCGGCTCCGGTAAAGGATGACCGACTGGCGTTTTATAATACAGTGACCGAACCTGATGTGCAGGAAACGGGCGTCCCTCCCATATTGAATGACTTCGCCGAGAATCTGTTGTTTAGCGAACCGGTGTCGGATGCTGAGAAAGGCCTCTGGTATTTTGATAATCTGCCGCACAAAGTGATTGTCGTTGACCGCCTGCGAAAAGCGCCGCAACCGGGGCATCTGACGGGAGAGACCCGGCGTGGAGATGCTGTTAATGCGCTGTTTGATCTGCTGCCGGAATCCACGGTGATGTCGCTGACAATGGTAGTGCACCCCCAGGACTTACTGGAGGCGCATCTTAACCGCCTGGCAGATCGTGCCATCGGTGAAAATGTGGACTCTGAATACACCAAATCCGACTGCCAGGAGGTGAAAACGTGGCTGAAAGACGGTCATAAGATGTATCGCAGCACGCTGGCATTCTATCTTTCAGCTTCTGATATTTCTGCGCTGAACAAACAGAACCGTGAACTGAACAGCGTGTTGCTTAACGCTGGGCTGGTGCCGGTACAGGACGGTGACGAGGTTGTACCGCTGAGCAGTTATTTGCGCTGGCTGCCTGCGAACTTCGATCCGGCGCGGGATAAACGCAATCTTTATACACGGTTTAATTTTGTCCAGCATATCGCCAACCTGTTGCCAGTCTTTGGGCGGGAGACCGGTACCGGGCATCCAGGCATCAGCTATTTCAACCGGGGCGGCACGCCACTGGATTTTGATCCGTTGAATAAAGACGATCGCTCCAAAAATGGTCACCTGCTTCTGCTGGGGCCGACCGGTGCAGGTAAATCTGCCACGCTCAACGGTAAAATCGCGCAACTGATGGCATTACATCGCCCTCGTCTGTTTATTGTTGAAGCCGGTAACTCCTTTGGTCTGACTGCGGATTATGCAAAGCGTTATGGCCTGACCGTCAACAAGATCAGCCTGAAACCGGGCAGTGGCGTGACTCTGCCGTTGTTTGCTGATGCCTGGCGGCTGGTGGAGGAGCCCGTCAGCGCCGATATTCCTGATGATGAGGATCAGCCTGAACAGGATGGCGATGATCAGCGCGACATTCTGGGTGAGATGGAAATCACGGCCCGGTTGATGATAACTGGTGGTGAGGTGAAGGAGGATGCGCGTCTGACCCGTCCGGATCGGGCGATGATACGTCAGGCAATTCTGGATGCGGCCCGGATCTGCCACCAGGCAAAACGCCAGACGCTGACGCAGGATGTGCGCGATGCGCTGTTTACTCTGGCAAAAGCCCCGACGTTGCCAGAGAACCGCCGTGTCCGTGCCTATGAGATGGCGGAAAGTATGAACATGTTTTGCTCTGGTTTTGAAGGGGAACTATTCAACCGGGAAGGTGAACCCTGGCCGGATGCGGATATCACGCTGGTGGACCTGGCGACATTTGCCCGCGAGGGCTACGAAGCGCAACTGGCAATTGCCTATATCTCGCTGATTAACCATATCAACAATATCGGCGAGCGTGACCAGCATCTCTCCCGCTCCATCGTCAATATTACCGATGAATCGCACATCATCACTGTTAACCCGTTGCTGGCGCGGTTCCTGACTAAAGGCTCCAAGATGTGGCGCAAGCTCGGTATCTGGCTATGGCTTGCTACACAGAATCTGTCGGACTTCCCGGACGATGCGAAGAAGCTACTCAACATGATTGAATGGTGGGAGCTATTGGTTATGCCCCCGGAGGAAGTTGAGCAACTGGAGCGGTTTAAAAACCTGACACAGGAGCAGAAGCAGTTGCTGTTGTCTGCCACGAAAGCGTCCGGGAAATATACCGAAGGCGTAGTGCTGGCGACGAAAATTGAAGCGCTATTTCGGGTCGTTCCCCCGAGTTTATTTCTGGCGCTGGGGATGACGGAAAAGCACGAGAAAGCCGAACGTGCGCAGCTGATGCGTGAGCAGGAGATAAGTGAACTGGATGCGGCTATTCAGGTTGCCAAGCGGATTGACAGTCTGAGAGGGCTGAATACTTTCGCATAAATTGTATTAGCTCATGTAAGAGCTGACATTGTTACGGCACAGGGCGAAACCTAATCTGACAGGCTGCTCTGTGCCAGAGGCAGAAGTCGATTGATGACTCACTACAAATTCGTCTTGCTTACTCCTAATGTTGATAAATGTGAATAAGATTAATACTATAAAGAATTATAATTTAATAGACGGCGGTTTAGGTAATGGGCGAGTTCTCAAAATATGTCGGAGAGGTGGGAGAAGAGATAGTCAATGACTTTCTGAAACTCTTTGGATGGAAAAACCTATGTAGTAACAAGCAATTAGATTGCTGCGTGGGAGAGCATGCTAAAAAGACACATGGAATAGATGCTTTGTATGTCTACAACTCTATGCTTCAAAAACAATCATTAGTAAGCGTTGTTGTTTCTGCAAAATATTCATCAGTACCTTACGATAAAGTCAAAACTACTTTTCGTTCACATTTCAGAGACTTGGCACATACCATTGAATGTTATTCAAAATCCCAGTTTAAAAGAACCATAACAAAACAATTTCCAGGTAGTTCAAGAAAAGAAGATATTGGGGTTTTGTTTTATTTAAATAATGATGAAAGCGATTCAAATGATAATATTAAAGGTGAAATCATCAATCATAGAATCGATTCTACCCTCAAGTTCAACGCCATACATCTCGTTGATAACGCAAGAGCTAAATTTTTATACAACTCGATAAGCTTTATCAAGAAAAAGCATGGTGAAATATCTTTTTTCTGCCTTAACACTACCTTAAATGTTTCATCTTCAACAAGACATTCTAAGATAATGCCTGTTGAATACATTACCTCTCCAATAATTCCTATTTCTGTGCCTGATGATAATGGGCGAAAGTTTATATTACTTTGCGATTTTAATTATAGTAAGGAATCACTAGGGTTGGTATATAAATTAGCTAGAAAACTTTGTTCCGATTTCGCAAATCATTATGAGATTTATTTCAATAAATATAATAAACTCACAGACTCCCCTTCAGTTGATGAAGTCAAAATGGCACAGGGTTTTGAAGATGGCACTGAGGATGTCGTAGGGGATATTACATTAATCGTTGATTCTTATAATAGCACTTTCAGGAGCATTTCTGATGAAAAATGATATTGATTTCATTCCCTCCGGAGATGAACTGAAAAATCTTGTGAGCCAGCAGAACTGTAGCTCTACAATGATCAATAATCTACTTAAAGAAAGAGGGCTTTTTTGCGGAGTGTCTGAAAAATCAGGCACAGTTCCAAACTTGATCACCTCTTTACTAAGCCCTGATGAATCTTATGATTTATTAAGCAGCATTAAAACAAAGGAAAAACTAGATAAAGTAAATTTTAGGAATTTCGATCTTAAGCAAGATGTTGATTTACTTGAGGAAGTTAGTGGTTTTGTAGATGTTGGTAAAATTACAAAAAATGGTTATATTAATTATGAAATATCAGATTTTAGCGATTTTACATCCCTAGATGGTAGAAGTAATAATTCCGTAATAATGGAGTTCGAAATTTGTAAAACAGATATTCTAGATGATTGGTATATAACTGAGAAATTCTTTAAAGGATCTGTGGAAATCAAGAAAGACTTTAATGGCATCACTGGTAACTCCCAGCTTTTAATGAATGTCAAACTAAATCACACATCTCCGGAAACTAAAGAAATAGCTGAAAATGTCATAACCTTGATAGAGGGGCATTTGGAAAGCAATAATATAATTGAGCATTCGCCTCATCGAGGTAGAGTTCTGATGGATGATTTTGAAAATGAAAATAGAGTGAAATTCCTTAATGAATTAGCCTCCCTTCATATTGGATACTTATTCTACCATCAAAAAATAGATGATGTTCATTTTAATCCTGATCATTCTACTGGTTATGAAAAACAATCAGATGCTGTGACTAATTTCCTCGAAAAAGATATTGACCAGTATAGAGTCAAAGGAAATCTAGAGAATATAATATCTGTCAAATGGAAACACATACACCCGTATGTACGTGTTACTAAGGTTGTCGCTAGGGAAGGTGCGAATAAGCGGGGAAATTCTTCTCGGCTGACTCAGTCATTTCATTTCTTCATGTTTGAGCCGATTTTTTCTCCCGTAAATGCCTTGAATCAGCCTATTTAGACCGTTTCTTCGCCATTTAAGGCGTTATCCCCAGTTTTTAGTGAGATCTCTCCCACTGACGTATCATTTGGTCCGCCCGAAACAGGTTGGCCAGCGTGAATAACATCGCCAGTTGGTTATCGTTTTTCAGCAACCCCTTGTATCTGGCTTTCACGAAGCCGAACTGTCGCTTGATGATGCGAAATGGGTGCTCCACCCTGGCACGGATGCTGGCTTTCATGTATTCGATGTTGATGGCCGTTTTGTTCTTGCGTGGATGCTGTTTCAAGGTTCTTACCTTGCCGGGGCGCTCGGCGATCAGCCAGTCCACATCCACCTCGGCCAGCTCCTCGCGCTGTGGCGCCCCTTGGTAGCCGGCATCGGCTGAGACAAATTGCTCCTCTCCATGCAGCAGATTACCCAGCTGATTGAGGTCATGCTCGTTGGCCGCGGTGGTGACTAGGCTGTGGGTCAGGCCACTCTTGGCATCGACACCAATGTGGGCCTTCATGCCAAAGTGCCACTGATTGCCTTTCTTGGTCTGATGCATCTCCGGATCGCGTTGCTGCTCTTTGTTCTTGGTCGAGCTGGGTGCCTCAATGATGGTGGCATCGACCAAGGTGCCTTGAGTCATCATGACGCCTGCTTCGGCCAGCCAGCGATTGATGGTCTTGAACAATTGGCGGGCCAGTTGATGCTGCTCCAGCAGGTGGCGGAAATTCATGATGGTGGTGCGGTCAGGCAAGGCGCTATCCAGGGATAACCGGGCAAACCGACGCATGGAGGCGATTTCGTACAGAGCATCTTCCATCGCGCCATCGCTCAGGTTGTACCAATGCTGCATGCAGTGAATGCGTAGCATGGTTTCCAGCGGATAAGGTCGCCGGCCATTACCAGCCTTGGGGTAAAACGGCTCGATGACTTCCACCATGTTTTGCCATGGCAGAATCTGCTCCATACGGGACAAGAAAATCTCTTTTCTGGTCTGACGGCGCTTACTGCTGAATTCACTGTCGGCGAAGGTAAGTTGATGACTCATGATGAACCCTGTTCCATGGCTCCAGATGACAAACATGATCTCATATCAGGGACTTGTTCGCACCTTCCCTAGTTATACAATTAGCTATGAATCCTATTCAGGTGAATGTAAGGTTGCATACGAGTTTAGTGAATATGGAAGAAAAACCCCTGTGAATCCTGAATTGTGCATTACCTTTATAAATATAAAGGTTAAAGGTGCGTCGCCCTCTAAAATACATGATATTCAATCAAACATTATGCGTGAGATTGAATTACGTAAAGTAGAATTGCTTACTAAATATAGAAGAGTTGCTGATACTGAATCAAACAGCTAACTCTATGGTTCTGCTCCCGATTGATTAATACCCACTATTAATACGGGAGCAAAAGCGACCTTCCGCTCCTCGCTCATTGTAGTCTTAGCGGGCCTGCACCCCAACCGCTAAGTGCCAAGAGCCGATATTTTTAACATCACTGTAAGTTAATCAATTAGAGAAAGGCCAACTGTTTACATACAGAAATCACGGTGCCAGGCAGTATCGCCTAGTTACATAATTTTCCCTGGCTGTTGTTTTTTTGAATATAATGATGGATTTATTGATGAAAGCAGAACTGATTGAACTATACAAAGACGCCTTACTTTTAGGGAAATATATTGAACTGGAACATGTTGCTAATAGAATGATGCCAGCCCTATACCCGGGAAAGGAGCTAGAAGATCTTTCTGACGAGGAGTTAATTGCATTAACTAAAGCCGTAATTACGGGTATGACTTCGTGGGTTTGCTAATCACTGATTAAAAATGGCGGCATAGGCCGCCATAACACAACTAACTCGTACATCACCTCCGTATGTATTATTTTCCCAATGGTTACTGGTAATAGTGATGTCCTCTCGTCATGAATACCGTCGTTTTAGTCGGGAATCCAGCCTTTCTGTCTCTTCAATAACTTTACTGAACTCTTTGGCTAATTTTGGTGGCAATTCAATACGTCCATGCTTGTTCGCTAGGTCACCTGTATTTAAGATTTCAAAACGTTTTCTGGCAAGGTACAACCACCTGATCACCTCAGGATCATTTACCAGAGCCTGACGGATATTATCTACCTGCTGACCCTTATAAATCCGCGAACTATCAGGGAGAAAAAGAATGTTGTCCGTACGATAAGGATATGGGGTAATATCCAGCATTTCACCATCATCACTCTCCCAAATACAGTGGAACTCAGCTTCAATATAAACTCCTGGTACCTGCCAGATAGCCCAACCGTAAACAGCCCTGCCACCATTCTGTTCAATTACCATTTCAACATTCGGAAAGCAGTCCATAACTTCCGCTCCCGGAAAAGGTTCATTGTTAATCAATACTGCGTGAGCATCAGGAACAACTTGTAGACAAAAATCCAGGGTTTCAGGCGCATTTAGCTGTGCGGGTATTGGGTGGTGCATAGTATTCCCTTATATTCGAACTAGATGGAAAATTTATAGTAAAATGACTTACTGAGAATATCATCGTTGGCGAAGTTTTACTTTCATTGGCTACTCGTCTGATTCGGCTCACTTGTCAATCAATGGCTTCACTGCAATCTAAATAGCTGCGCGCAATAGTGCTACACTTTTTCCAGCCCTTGCAGGACAAGGGATTGGAGCTGTTTTCCCCGCTAAGCGGCACTACGCCGATCTCGCGATGTGTTGCTCTTGTGTAACTGCCACAAGTCAATAAATGGCAAGTGCAGCGGGATTAGACGCAGCTATTTAGCGACGAAGTTTGTACAAGAATAGCCGTTCCTCGCTCTTAGCTACCTGTCAGAACTTTGCATATCATTCGTTCAGGTTGACCGGCCAACCCGGAAAATAATAGTAATATTTTGAATTTCATTTCCGTTTCAGCAAAAGCAGTTTGTTCTCTGCTGGTAAATACGATGGTGTAGTGTATCTCCCTTCCGGGTTCACTTGTTTGTGAATTTTCCTTCGTTTCAGGATTTGAGTTCTCTGCTGTTGCCTGCGCCTCTTGAGCATTAAATCCCACAGATCGCTTCATGATTTGAGGGAGAAAAATGCGTTTACGAATACACCTTTTTTTTATGCTGTCTGCTGCGCTGGTGGCCTCCGGCGCACTGGCTCAGACGGTGGTTTATTCCACACCAAAACTTCTGGTAGCTGACCCGCAGCCCGGCGTGCTGGTGCAGATTCTGGAAAATGTTCAGGTACTGGAGCAGTCGCTGTTTCCGGTACTGTCTGATAATCCGGCAGTTGCCGAGCATCAGGCAAAGCAGAGAATGCAACAACCTGACTGGCAGTTACAGGAGGCTCGACTGAACCGCGCGTATCAGGCGTTGCTTGATGCCCGGATGCTGGATATCGCAAAGGTTCCGGCAGTGGTGTTCGATGACAAATTTGTGGTCTACGGCACGACTGATGTCGCTCTGGCACAGCAGAAGCTGGAAATGTGGCGGGAGCAGCAGCCATGAAAGCACTGCGCTCGCTTATTCCGTCATTGCTGGCTGTGACTTTGCCAGCCACCGCCATCACCACGCCGCAAATAATTGCCTCCGCTCTTGCTCCGGACTGCCTGCAGTATCGTGTTGTCGGCATCTGTTACTGGCTCCTGTGTACACCGTTCGGTTGTACGGTCAAAACCTCGGTACGAGTGAAACACAATCTGCCGGAGCTGGTGGTATCGGCCTATAACACGCCCGGTGATAGTCCATGGCGTGAAATGGCGTTTGCCGGTAGTGCCATTTCTGGTGCAGAAGGAGGCGGTGACACTAACCCGCGCATCGGAAATAGCAAAACCAAAATCCGTTTCAAAAATTCGGATGCTTTCGGTCACCCGGCAGATGCCACCTTTTTTAAGCTCCTGAGTTCATACGGCTACAGTTGCAGCAGCAATGTCGTGCCGTTCCAGCCTTATTTTGTCAGCACGCTGGATATGCTGGCGTGGCGCAGTGGCGTACCGGAGATGTTGTATCCCGAAGCATTAACGCCGGGCCTGCGTGAAGTCGGTCAGCCTGGTGATCTGTGGGGCAATGTTTATCCACGGGCCGGTGCGCTGGGGCAAACGCATGATTATAAGGCCGGGGCCGTTGTCGCTCAGCGCACTGCCGATATTGTCACCCGCGCCGGGCAGCTTCATGTTTACCTGCCGCTGGTTGCTTCTTCCCGCCCAGGTTACTGGCCGCCATCGCCAGTAATGGAAGTCAAGTCCGGAAATCACACCTGGCAGATACTTACCCCACAAATAAGCATGAGCTGCGCCATTTTTCCTGACCGCACCCTAATCAATACCTATGCCGACCGGCTGTCAACAAATGGCAGTTACGCCTGGACGCTCTGGCGTCCGTATTCATGCTGTCAGCGTCGTGGGCAGACTCTTCTTGGCAGTACCGGAGGTTAAATCACTATGGCATCAAAAATAAAACCGGTCCTGATGGCTATGCTGACCAGCATTTTCTGCCATACAGCGCTGGCGGCAGAGAACAACTACAGCGTGGATCAGCAGGGGGCGATTGCTGACGCACTTTACTATCAGATTGGCGGAGGCTCGGTGATAACCCCGGCGCTGACGCGGCGTAACACGCAATTGTTGAATGTACGGGCTGGCTGGAATGCCGACCTGATGTGCGGAAATTTCGATATCAGCACCACAGTGCGTAACCAACTGAATGGTGTAACTGAGGGGTTTCAGGATTTAATGGGCAACGTTATTCAGTCTGCCACTTCTGCTGTTGCCAGTCTCCCCGCGATGATCATTCAGCGTGCTAATCCCCAGCTTTACGACCTGCTAACTAACGGGGTGCTACAGGGGCGTATTGATTTTGATAAATCGCAGCTGACCTGCCAGAAAATGGCCGAGAAGATGACCGATTTTGCCTACGGTTCGGCATGGACTCAAAGTGCAAAGGCGGAAAACTATCAGAGTGTTGCTGTCAGTGAAGCAGATGCGGTGCGGGCAGAAAAGAAGGTGGCGAAGGAAGCTGCCAGTAAGGGAAAAACCTGGGTAGGAGGACAGAAGCGAGGGGGGAGCGGGCAGCAACCCATCAGGCTGGTTGGCGATACGACCAGGGTTGGGTACAACATCCTGAACCAGCGCAGTGTGACCGATACCGGCAGTATTTCTCCGTCACAATGCCAGGGAGAGCTCTGTCAGGTCTGGAGCAAACCAGAAGAGGCGGCGTCCTGGATGACCAGAGTCGTCGGTGAACAGACCATCAACGTCGCGCCGGATAACGATGTTTCTGGCAGCAGTGAAGATAAAACCGGTGCGCAGGCTGGGGTGGGGCTGTCGCCACTGATTGCCGAAGAGCAGGAAAAATTGCAGAGGTACTGACCGAACTGGTTAACGGCAGCATAAAACCCACTTATGAGAACCTCGGCAAAGCTTCTGGAGGTAGCCTGCAACTGACACGTGGCGTAGTGGAGGCGTTGCGTGACGATCCTGATGCAGCGGTACTGGTACAGCGTTTATCTGGTGAGATGGCGCTGGCCCGCGTGATGGAACAGGCGCTGATGGCCCGGCGCACACTTCTGGCTGGGGCGCGGGAACCCAATATTGCGGCGGAAAAAGAGGCGCAAACGCAACTGAATCAGACCACGATGCAGCTTGACCAGGAACTGAACCAGCTTCGGCTCGAACTTGAGATGCGGCGAATGCTGGCAGATAACGCCAGTACTTCCGTTCTGACACGTAAGACGCTGCGTGATGCCACCCGTGGTGAGGCTGTCAGCGTGGAGGATGATGGTAGCAAACGAGTGAATGATCTCAGCAAATCCGCCGGGGAGGAGTAACCATGTATGTTATATGGATACGTTTAAGATCTACGCTGATGGCTGTGGGTCTGCTAACCGGGGTAGCGATTATCGCTGGACTGACACTTCGCTTCACGTCCCCGGAGATGTCTTTGCAAAATACGCTGTATCAGGTGAGATATGGATTATTGGCCTGGCGGTTAAGCCTCTACATCTCGGGTATCGTCATTGGTTTTTCTCTGTACCGGCGTTTATCTGTTCAGAGCAGGGCGCATCTGAAACGCATTGCTGGCTGGTCGCTGGTTCTGCTGGCGGTTAATGAAGTCAGTAACCTGCTGCAACAGGGGAACGGCGCATGACGACATACAGCTACCTGGAGTATGCCCTGACGCTGCTGGGCTGGCTTATCAGTAACGGAATATGGGACACCATTACGGCGACGGGGTTGTTTGCGCTGCCGCTGCTGATGAAACTGTTATCCCTCTGGCTGAAAGCGCGGGAACAGGGTGCCGATGAAGGTGATGCGGGCGGGCTGACGCTGGCTTGGATGGAGAATACGATTTATGTGGCGCTACTGGTCATTATGTTTACCTGCGTTCCGTTGCTGAATATCGATATCACGCAAATGAAGTACAACACCGACCGCTCGAAACAGTGCAATTTCACCATGCCTGTCGCGCCGGAGCAGTCAGGTTATGCGCCACTGGTGAGTGATATTTCCGGTCAGACGGCGGCGGTGCCGGTGTGGTGGTATCTGATCCATGCTGTATCCAAAGGGATGGTCAGCGCTGCCACTGCCACGCTGCCGTGTAAACCGGACCTGCGACAACTCAGGTTTGAAGTGCAGCATACCCGCATCAGCGACCCGGTGTTAGGGCAGGAACTGCGTGATTTTGTAATGGAGTGCTATTCCCCATCACTTTCACGGCTGAAGCAGCGCGGTGGTGAACTTACCCTGGGCGAAAGTCTGGATGTGGCCTGGCCGGGTTCCTCGCGATTTATGACGCAGGTAGGGTATTACGATACTGACCATGCCCGTTCGCCACGAAGCGCCTGGCCGTATGACAGTAATCGGGATGCAGGACTGGTGAATACGGGAAATGGTGGCTACCCGACCTGCAAACAGTGGTGGTCTGATGCGGATGTGGGACTGAAACCCCGACTGCTGGCACAGGTTAAGCCGGATGTCTGGCAGTCATTTAAGAAAATGGCTTACAGCAAGGAAAACTATGAAGAGGCGGTACTGCGAGCGCTGATCAGTCCGCGCAATATGACGGTATCGCAGGACGGGCTGGTGTATAGGGGCTATGGCGGTAACGTTGACCCGACTCTGACCAATAGTCTTGCCAGAACGGGGGCGGCGTTGGGCCATTCGCTGGCATCACTGGCGGCGTTTCCGGCTTTTGATTCACTACGTCAGGCATTACCAATGGTGCAGGCTATTCTGTTAATGGTGTTGGTGATTTGCATCCCCCTGGTGACGGTGTTCTCTGCCTACAGCATCAAAACGGTGCTGACGCTGACGTTCGCGCAGTTCGGTCTGATGTTCCTGACTTTCTGGTGGGAGCTGGCTCGTTGGCTGGACGGTTGGATGCTGACGTTATTGTACGATGGCGATGCCCACAGTTCATGGAATCTGGCCGGGATACAGAATACCCAGGACGATTTGATTATGCAGTTTGTGATGGGAACGATGTTTATCGTGCTCCCTGCATTCTGGATGGGGGCGCTGGGATGGGCTGGAGTTCAACTGGGAGGGGTGATCGAACGGGCTGCTATTACAGGATCAGCCGACGCCAATAAATCAGGTGGAAGGATGGGTGATGTTATCGCACGGAAAGTAGGAAGATAACTTCTTAGTCGTCGATTCTCCTACCGCTGTAATAAAATCCAGGGCCTTCGGGTCCTGTTGCATTATAACCATCCGAAGGTTCGTCTCCCTTTGGGCCTTCGCTTCTTCCATTAGCCGCAGTATTCAGGTACCAAGCCATAAATATCATCAGTGCCAGGCATAACGCGGCAAACAGTGCGCCAGCAAGCAGCAATCCCACCGCAGCGGCAATGCAAAGATACAGAGGAAGTTTTGTTATCCAGTACGGTACGCCACGCTGCTGCAGTCGGATTTCCTGTACGCTGAGCCAGCGTACAAACTGACGGGTCCGGAAACCAAGACGATATCCAATATTCTGCTGTTTCATTCTGCACTTCCTGTACTGAATAAAATATGAACACAGGTTATCACTGGTACAAAAATCAGACAACGGTTTCTTTTATTTCTGAGAATTAATTCCCGGTATTTACTCTATACAGCCATCAGCATACTGGCTCTGCATATTGCTGCTGTAGCAGCGCCCTGGTGAACTCAGTTCACGCCCTTTAATGCTCACGCACCTGAAAACGAGCAACGCATCACGCGTGGTGTCCTCCTTATTCCAACTCAATCCCTCTTTTTTACACCGGAGTCTTACTATGTCCGAAATTACACTGCAATACACAACTTCTCAAGCAACAAAAGAACTGGTTGAACGCGCCCTCAGAGCGATAAAAAGTGATTTTATGGCAGCAGAGTCGGAACCAGGAATTGTGAGTCCGGCAATGTTTGTTGATTATCTGCGTCTGCAGTTAAGCGATCATGAACGGGAGCATTTCTGCGTAATATTCCTCGATAATCAGAACCGGATTATTGAAGCTGAAATTATATTCAGCGGCACGCTGGATCATGTAAGCATTCATCCCCGTATTATTGCTCGCAAAGCATTGCTGCGAAATGCTGCGGCAGTTCTTCTGGCCCACAATCACCCATCAGGTGAAGTTAATCCCAGTCAGACAGATAAAACGGTGACAGAGCATATCGTGAAATGTCTTTCTATGCTGGATATTAAAACGCTGGACCATATGATTGTCTCCCCTGGTGAGAATCATTATTCGTTCGCTGAACATGGTTTGTTGTGATTCATTATTACCGAAATACCCTTCTTTACGGAGGGTTTTTTTTGCCATTTTTTTTTCATGAAAACAGATATTCATGAATTTATTCCTCGCAGGAAAGGATTTAAAGGAAAGGGCAAGGGTAAAGGGGGTTAAGAGGTAACAGGCTTTACCAGAAAAGACCTGGAGATAAAGGATATCTCACTGAACAAGAAAACCGATTTTCATGAAAGTGTGTTTTCATAAAATTATGTCCGACGTGAATACAGTTTATTGCCGCCATGCGGTTTATTTTTCGGCAATGTTCCCCCTGCATTCATTATTTTGCGTCAGGAGGCAGTATGATTATCAGCTTCATCAGCCAGAAAGGCGGTGTCAGCCGCTCCACTCTCGCCCGTGCGACTGCCGTTGAATTTGCCCGTTCCGGCAAAAAAGTGCATCTGGCAGACCTCGACAGCCAGCAACAGACTTCCGCAAAGTGGTCGGAACGTCGCGATAACGCAGGGATTTATCCTGCTGTAGAAACGGGGGTTTATCGCCGACATGATGTGGCACTCAAAGCCGCCAGCAATTACCAGTTCCTGATTGTTGATACCCGACCGTTTGTCGATATTTCCTCTCTTGATATTTCCCGTCAGTCAAATCTTGTGGTGATTGCTACCGGAACCTCACTCGACGATCTGGAACCCTCACTGCTGCTGGGGCGTGAGCTGGTGCATAAAGGGATTCCCCATAGTCGCCTGTTCTATGTGGTCGGTAAAGCGCCGAGTCAGGCCGAAGGTCGCAGCGCCATTCAGACGATTTCCGCCTGGCAGTTTGCCTGCGCCACGTCGTTCCTTATGTTCAAACCGGGCTACAGTATTGCGCTGGATGCCGGATATTCTATTACTGAAACGCCCTGGAAAACGCTTAATCAGCAGGCCAGAAATGTCATCAACGAAATTGGCACTCGCGTCAGTAGCCGTCCCTGAACCAGCAAACTGAAATCATGAACATTGCATTTCATGATTTCAGACTCCGGATCCCTTATGGCAAAGAAACCACTGAAATTATCTCCCGTAATGCCCCGTCCGCTTGAAGTTACGACTACCGATCATCAAACCGGCGAAACAAAACCGATCCAGATCCGTATCAATCCGCTATTACATCGCGAAATCAAGATTGCAGCGACAGAGCAGGGTAAAACAATCACGGCATTCCTGCTGGAGTGCTATCAGTTCTGGAGCAGAATGAATAAATGAAAGGCTGGACTCATGAAAACAGGCATTCATGCAAAGCTGAGATGGCTCAGAAGATCAGATATTCCGTCTGGACCGGTTGCCGCAGCAATGGTACCGGAAACCAGACCAGGCTGGATGAATCCCATGTCGGCTGAGAGCCTGCTGGCAAGCCCATTACGGCAGCAACTGATGCGAATTATCTGGCAGCGAACCTCACTCTCCGGGGCGTTATTCACGGAGTTGTATCAGATCCCGGTCAGGCGATTTGCAGAACTGGTGCAGCAACTACCCGCTTCGGAATACCACCATCATTCCCATCCCGGTGGTCTACTGGACCACACTCTGGAAGTTATGGCGTTTGCCGCGAAATTACGTCAGCGCCATCTTCTCCCGGCAGGTGCTGCGCCTGAAGATCAGGCCCGAGAAGCGGAGGCGTGGACGGCGGGGGTTATCTACGCGGCATTACTGCATGATGTCGGGAAGATAGCCACAGATATCTTGGTGACGACGGATGATGAGCAGCCCTGGTATCCGTGGCAAGGAGTACTTAGTAAACCGTACCGATTGAAGTACCACAAGAAACGTGATCATCAGCTTCATCCGGTAGTTGGGGGATTACTGGCAACTCATATTCTGCCCATTACTGCTCTTAATTGGCTGGCACAGTATCAGGAGTTATACACGTCATTTTTATATTGTATCAACGGGCATTACGACCGGGCGGGTATTATGGGCGAACTGGTACAGGAAGCAGATCGAGCATCGGTGGCTCAGTTTATGGGGGCGAATGCCAGCACCGCACTGGAACGTCCGCAACCGTCGCTAGCGAAGCAGATGCTGACGGCTTTGCGTCAACTGGTACAGACTCAGTTTAAACTAAGTAATCCCCATTCAGGCTCAGACGGCTGGCTGACTGAAGATGCCCTGTGGCTTATCAGTAAAACTACTGCTGACAGGGTTCGGGCCTGGCTGCTACAACAGGGGGTGACCAGCGTGCCTGATAGCAATGTTCGGCTGTTTGATGAAATGCAGGCGCATGGGCTGATTATCCCGACGTCGGAAGATAAGGCTGTCTGGTCATGTGAGATTAAAGCTGACGGTGGCTGGGCGCCGGGCTGCCCGTTAACGTTACTGCGATTATCGCCGTCACGAATTTGGGGGACGCAGGAGGAGCGGCCGACACTGTTTGCTGGTCAGGTTATTCCAGACGCGACAGCGCCGCAAACTTCCAACCTGGATGAAAACGCCGAACCAGAGATAGCATTAGAGATTCCCGTTGGACAGATTACCGGAAAAGGGGAATCTCTGGCAGATTTGACACTTTCTCTATTTGCACCTGCACTATCGGATGAGGAAATTATCAATGACTTTGTCTCGCCGATAGAAGAGCCGATGGGCGGAATTTCTCTGACTCAGCGAACAGACATCACTGAAGAAAAGTTGACTGGTGCGGAGCCAAGGACTACTAGCCGTTCCGTATCAGGCCAGGGGTTTGTCGACTGGTTGCGGGAAGGTATTCGGACCCGGAAGATGATGATTAATGAATCCGGTGCGCCAGTTCATATGGTTGCCGGTAGGGTATTCCTGGTCTCACCGGGAATTTTTAAGCTGTATATCCAGTCCACGACGGGAGAGACTGGAGAACAGTGGAAACCTGTTCAGAGGGCGTTTCAGCGACTGTCACTTCACTATTACGACAATGATGGTACAAATATTTTTACCTGTGAAGTGAAGGGGCCCCGTAAAACACGGCGGCTGAAAGGGTACTTTCTGGAAAAACCAGAGTTTATTTTTGGTGATGTTGTTCCGGAGGATAACCCATATTTATCTATGTTTGTTGGAACCTAATATTGATTGTCTCTGCTGGCGGTGTATCGCAAATTTTGGTGATGATTATCGAAAAATTAGTTACAGACTAATTAAGTCGATCCTGTTGCGCCTGAATAGGCGCAACAGGACTAGATAGTATATCAAACACCGGGATGTGACACTTTTGTTATTACTGAATTGTTCTGAATCAACAATGCTGGTTCCATCCCTTCCTCAGAAAAATCATAAACAAGAATATCTGGATGATGTAAATCACATGCCTGACCGACAAAAACTGAGGCTGCGTTGGATGCACAAATCAGAAGATGGACTCGATTTACCCCATATTGGTTTTTAAAATTATGCAAATCTTGTTGTAATCGTGCACAGAATGCTATGCCATCTTCTGGATGAGGTATTGCGCCATTTCCCATGAAATCTACTGTTGAAGTGTAGCTGACAATACAGCAACCCTTTAAGGATTTTAGCTCTTGTGCTTTGCTTACAAGTTTGGGAACTATGGCAGTAAAATTTATACAAACAACAATTTCATCATGAACAATAAGTGATTCCAAGCCCTCAACAGAGTAAAAATTTCCAACAGGTTCAGGTTTAGGCCACATCCAGCATCCGCCATCTCTGTAGCGGAGCATTGGGAAAAATTGTCCTTTATTCCGGCTTTGTTGAATAAATCGAACTTTTGCTGAGTTGAAGGATCAGATCACGTATCTTCCCGACAACGCAGACCGTTCCGTGGCAAAGCAAAAGTTCAAAATCACCAACTGGCCCACCTACAATAAAGCCCTCATCAACCGTGGCTCCATAACTTTCTGGCTGGATGATGAAGCTATTCAGGCCTGGTATGAGTCAGCAACACCTTCTTCACGAGGCAGACCTCAGCGCTATTCTGACCTTGCCATCACGACTGTGCTGGTCATTAAACGCGTATTCAGGCTGACCCTGCGCGCTGCGCAGGGCTTTATTGATTCCATTTTTTCTCTGATGAACGTTCCGCTACGCTGCCCGGATTACAGCTGTGTCAGCAGGCGGGCAAAGTCGGTTAATGTCAGTTTCAAAACGCCCACCCGGGGTGAAATCGCACACCTGGTAATTGATTCCACCGGGCTGAAGGTCTTCGGTGAAGGCGAGTGGAAAGTCAAAAAGCATGGCCAGGAACGCCGCCGTATCTGGCGTAAGCTGCATCTCGCCGTTGACAGTAAAACACATGAAATCATCTGCGCTGACCTGTCGCTGAACAACGTTACGGACTCAGAGGCCTTCCCCGGGTTAATCCGGCAAACCCACCGGAAAATCAGGTCAGCCGCCGCCGATGGCGCTTACGATACCCGGCTATGTCACGATGAACTGCGGCGTAAGAAAATCAGCGCGCTTATCCCTCCCCGAAAAGGTGCGGGTTACTGGCCCGGTGAATATGCAGACCGTAACCGTGCAGTGGCTAATCAGCGAATGACCGGGAGTAATGCGCGGTGGAAATGGACAACAGATTACAACCGTCGCTCGATAGCGGAAACGGCGATGTACCGGGTAAAACAGCTGTTCGGGGGTTCACTGACACTGCGTGACTACGATGGTCAGGTTGCAGAGGCTATGGCCCTGGTACGAGCGCTGAACAAAATGACGAAAGCAGGTATGCCTGAAAGCGTGCGTATTGCCTGAAAACACAACCCGCTACGGGGGAGACTTACCCGAAATCTGATTTATTCAACAAAGCCCTTTATTCCCTAAAAGGGCACCGAGCCCAACAAGAGCAGGCATAGGGCCAAACGCAAATAATGCAGCTTTAAAATTTTTATTACGTGTCTGATTTCGAATCTGCTGAGCTGAATTCTCAATCAGAGAAATTATCTGTTCCCTGTCAGAGCCATGTTGAAGGAAAAAACTTTCTCCGCAAGTTTCAATAATATTAGAAGCACCTAAAGCTCTAAGCCGCATTGATGATAGCGAGGCTGCTATTTCTTTTGAACCAGGAGCAGAAATAACCTGGGCATTGACAGGCCAAAGTAGGACATAGACATCTACTGGTTCATAGCTTAAGCCATCTAACAACAGCTCAGATGTGTGGCAATGTCTTGAGCGCATTTCGGAAAGGCGAGAAGCAGGATAATCGCATCCAGCAATTTTATCAATCAATCGATGGTGCTTGTCACAGAGTAAAAGTACGTTGCTGGGATCATTGGATAATTTTTCTGATAGAACAGCTACCCCACGCTCCCCCCTTTCTGATGACGCAACATTATGTGCTAGATAACTAAAGTTTCCATGCGCACCGGTTAATTCATCCATATTCAGACGCAGTCCACAACCGGTAAACATACATCGACCGTGACTATCTTTCCATACTTCATCCTTCGTTAGTTTGCTAAAATTTTCGCCGCGTCCCTTTGCTTTAGTTCCACCCGTGGATTTCAGGAATCTCCTGATCTCATTTGTAGTAATTTTTATTGTCTGAAATTGGCATAGTTGAAGAACTTGCTGAATTGATCTCAAATTGGCTACATGTGCACTTTCTAATGATATTCCCTGAAGAATAGCCAACTTAAGAGGCTTCTTTCCTTGGCATAAACGTTGAATTATTAAAATTAGTTCATCCAAAGGGAAATTAAAACGCATTGCAGACACTACATTCGATTCAAATTGGAGAGCGATAAGTGAATTTTTATTATTGTCATCAGTGAAGTAAATAACTTCATCCCATTTTACTTTCTCATCAAGAAGTCTAATATATTCATTAACATTGATTATCGTATCAAAAGGAGGAAAGTGAGTTTGGTTGAAAAATTCTTTATCAATAGTATTCATTGTTCTACCTTCTTTTATGATTGTATATTAGAACTCTTGCCGTAGAAGATTTCCCTCTAAGAAATAATATAATGCATTTTGTTCTGTTCCAATTATTACGAAAAAAAGTTGCCTCTCTTTATTCCGTGAATTGCACTCTTTCCAGTCCCTAATGTCTGTGTATGAAGCATGGGGTACTTTTTCCGGGTGAGTATGCCATGTACCAAGATAGATCAATTGACCGCTGGAGCTTTGATGCAGATGATCAACTCTGCGTTGATGTTCAGGATCTTGAAGCGTAAAACTCAATCTGGAACATCGATCCCCATTCTGAGGAACGGTAACTTCGACTAAGTGATAATGTTCCACTCCAAGATCTTTATTACCAATGAGGACACCAAATGCTTCGGGGGCCGTTGAGCGACTTTGCCGGTAACTTAGCCAGGTATCACTCACTGTCTTTGGGATGTTAATCCTGAAGTTTGTAGTGTCAATAGTAATTGATTCAGAATTATTCATTGCAAATATCACATTCAGTATTGTACAGGGGTAATATTTCTAATGAGCGGTTAAATGCTTGATATCTATCGCTTAGCTTAAATCCATTCTCGCTCGCATCAACTGGACTTCCTTTCCAACTAATTTTTGATGAATCATGGACTTTACCAAGAAGATATTTAACAGCAAGATCTGCAGTAATAAGGGCTGTCTGAGTTGATGCGATGTAAGTGTATGGCAAAAAAGCATCTCCGCATCCAGCATGATTTTTTGTCAAATCCTGATTGGGTGCCAGGAAGTTCAGGTTTGATGCGAGTCCTCGAGAGAAGTCGGAAGGGTCAACATATGCACACCGCAAACAGCCTTTTTGGGCGGGAATATCCAGAACTGCATGCCCACCAATACCATATCCTTCAACCCAAGTATTAATAACTGGAGTACCAATTTTTTCCTTAAGCAAGTAGTCATGAAATAATCGTTCATGGGTAGGTGAGCCTATCGCTATGATGATAATATCAAATTGCGACAGAAATGCCCTATGCCTTAACTCAAGTAATCTGTCAGTATAATGTTCGATCGCAATCCAGGGGTATTTACTTGTCAGGCTGTGCCAAAGCGCGAGTGATTTTCGAGATAAAGCATATGCAGGAGGAAGAATATGCCGATAAAGATTATTCAGCGAAAGATAATCAGGGTCACATAACGTAATATGACCGATACCAGAGGCTGCAAGTTTGTCTGCAATTTCACCACCAACTGAGCCGCATCCTACAAGCAACACCTTTTTACGAAGAAGACATTGCTCGGCACCACTCCTTGGCATAAGTCTATCTTGGTTAAAAGTTGATACTTCTAAGGGCGTTAGCTCCCACTCCACTAAATGAGATCCTTTAAAGGGTAGGTGTTTCCTGCCTTTTACAGAGCTTTTTAGTGAAAAATAAATACCAAACCATGTCATTCCTGATGGGGTAGGGGAATTAAAAATGAGCCAAAATTCATGGGAGCGTTGCTGAGAGAATTGTTGCGTCAATTTGGTTCGAACTGCCACCGGTAAATCAGCTAATAGGGAAAGATACCAATCGGCAAGGTCTTCTCTCTGCTTAGGTGCAGGTGTCGCGATACTAAGGGGTATAACAAATCCTCGTCCCTTAGTTGCTTCTCGATCTGTTATGAGCTGATTAATCGGTGAAAAAATGTTGTCTGGTACACATTCAGCTGCATATCCCACATAGTATGATCCCAGTCCTCTGACAATATTTTTACGTGGCTTTAAAACACATAATTCTTCCATCTTTTTGCTTTCAGTCAAGCAGAGAAATGGAGCAGTGTTTTGGGCAACTATATTTAGCCAACCAGCTTCAAACTCTCTAATTAGCTCAGAATTATTCCATTCGCTATCTGATAAAGCATTAGTCAGCAATGCGATGTGCCTTGTGAGTGACTCCTCAAATGCCAGTTCTGGGCGTTCATAGTTTACGGATACAGCATCAGGAACATTTACACAGATACTCGCGTAGCGTTTATCTGCATGAATTGTAGTATGCGCGAGCCTAGGCAATGCCGATGGGTCTCCTAAAAGAAAGCTGGGCATTTGGGTTAATTCAGGGACGGCAATATGAAGCAAAGTAACTAAAAAATTATTAATCTCAAGTTCGACGGTGAAAGAATCATTTCCCGCAGAGCCGTAAGGGAAGACGGATACTTTGTATCCGCATTCTGTTAAATGTGTTTGAATTTCTGAATAATTCATGCGCCCTGAGATGTCCCTACCGCGCCTGCGGACGCATACACTGTTTTTTTAGCAACCGACGATGCAGATGATGACGAAGCACACTTAGGGAAATCATCTCCAAATACACTGCGTAACAGCTCACATTGTTTGGACTCATCTTCTTCATCAGCAACTTTACCAAGTGTTTTTGATAACGAGCTAAACTTGTTACGGAGTTGCGTGCCCGTAGCAGTGCTACTACTATGAAAAATGTCTCTGAAAGGGCTGACCGGCAGAGCAACTTTAACCTTGTATTTATCCACATCAACCAAAGTAAAATAGTTGCTATAATTCAGAATGTTATTTATGGTCGAACGTAGAGCAGAAAGATCATTCGGGAAGCCTTCATCATTGATTGAAGAGGCTAAGCACTCTTTGACCATAACAGCAATACCTATTGAATAGATTTTGCGCCGAACATCCTCGCTAAATGTGACGTTTCTCCAGCGCTTAAGATACCGGACAATGCGGCGGTATTGGTCATGTTTTTTGGAACCATATACCCCATTTTTATCGTAACTATTTACCCAATCGATCAGTTCGTGGGGTGCAGACCGGGACCACTCTCGATTGTTCTCATCAGAATGTTTTTTACCAACCGCAAGCTCGTACTGTCCGTTTTCGTATTTACGATAAATGGGGATGTCAACATGAAGGTCATCGGCTTTGTAATCAGCTGTGACACAAGGCTTTTTTATCTTAGCGTTTTTAAAGCCCCGATCCTCAAGCACTTCCAAAACAGCCAACTTAGGTGTAATGGGATTTTCTGGCGCTAAATCGGCTTCAATGACGATAGCACGATCAATATCAAAATCTTGACCTTTTTCCCGGATACCTGTGCTGGTCGCCAATGAGCCCTGAATGAAATCCTCAACGACTGGATAGCCATCTTCTTTGAAGCGTTTTTTGATATCCGCTGTGATGCTGTCGTCCTTCAGACGTGCCGTTGTGTACTCTAGATCCTGTCTGCCTAACTTGATAGCATCATGAAAATTCATGAATTTGTTTTGAAGACTCATAGTAACCCCACATTTGTTGTGAACAGGATCGATAGTGAGGCCGCTTCGCTTGTTTTCAAGTACTAATGCGAAAAAATAAGTCAGTTCTGATTGCCATATCGCGAATTTGTATAAAGCTAAACTTTCAAATAGGTAAAACGCCGACAGTTATAAGTGAGATATCCCCGTGATGAAGGATTGTACGACAAACCTGAGGAAATATGAGGTGTGACGTAACGACTATAGGGGAATAATCATTTTTATCAATGACATGTCATGATGCCATCAATGATTGACAGGCGTGATTTTCATCAGAAGTCATAGGCCGAGTAGGTGAGTTATATCAAAAATGGAATGCCTGCTCGGGAGCCTGGGAAATTTCGAACAACAAGAAAAAGGGTCAGCGAGGTGGTGGAGTAAGCTAGCATAGAGTACCTAAATCTGTTGCAGCAATGAGAACACCCGATGAGATTTTTCGGGTGTTGCAGGGCTAAACTATTACAGGAGCAGTCACCTTACTTAGACCATCCCATGCAGTCGTGCATAAATATATGGGGCAGTGTACCCGTCACGACTGACGTCCAGATAATCCGACCACCACTGCATCATAGCTTTGCGGGCGTCGAGGTGCTCAGCGCGGTGAATGTACGCCGCACGCACGCTATTGCGCTCCTGATGGCTCATCTGCCGCTCCACGGCATCCCGCGACCAGAGTTCAGATTCCACCAGTGCGCTACAAGCCATTGCCCTGAAGCCATGCCCGCAGATGTCGGTTTTGGTATCGTAGCCCATCAGACGCAGCGCCCGGTTGATGGTATTTTCACTCATCGGCTTATATGGGTTATGGTCGCCGGGGAAGACCAGCTCCAGATGACCGGAGATTTCCTGTATTTGCTTCAGAATAGCTATAGCCTGCCGGGACAATGGCACAATATGCGGAGTGCGCATTTTTGCCCCACGACCTGAAAAACGAACTTTATCTATCGCCTCTCGGGTGGCGGGGATGGTCCAGATTTTGTGTCTGAAATCTATCTCGCTCCAGCGGGCGAATCGCAGTTCGCTGGAGCGGATAAACAGGTGTAGAGTCAACACCACCGCCAGTCTCGTAAGCTGCCGTCCCTGCTGATAGTCGCCAATACGCTCAAACAATTCGGGCAACCTCTCCAGCGGCAGGGCGGGATAGTGATTTTTCACCGGCGGCGCGGTGACGCCTTCCAGATGCTGCGCTGGGTTGCTTTCGGTCAGTCCCTGCTGCACGGCGTAGCGCATGATGTTGCAGAGTTGCTGCCGGGTTCGGGACGCGACTTCCAGAAAGCCTTTATCCTCGATAACTCTCAGCAGTGCCGTGAAATGCTGCGTTTTCAGCATCGTGACGGGCAGATGACCGATTGCCGGAAAGATATGATTTTTCATACTGGCGAGGATGCGCTCCGCATAGTCAGTCGACCATTTCTTGTTGGTTTTGTGCCATTTCAGAGCGACAACTTCAAAGCATTTTTCTGGTGAAGCAGCGGCTTTTTCAGTCATGCGTTGCTGTGAGGGATTGATATTCTGCGCCAGCAGTTTACGAATACCGTCGCGCTGCTGGCGGGCGTCAGAAAGGGAGACCTGCGGATAGGCACCTAATGCTATACGGGATTCTTTTCGGTTGAAGCGATATTTGAGATACCAGAGGCGTGAACCGCCCGGATTGACAAGCAGATACAGGCCCTGAGAATCAGTCAGTTTAAAGGGTTTATCGGAAGGCTTAATACTGCGGATTTTCGCGTCGGACAGGGACATATGGTGGTCACTCCATTATCGAACTGAAATGACCCCAAATCAGACCACCAATTTCGCCGGATGCGCAGGGGAAACCAGATACGCATCGGGAAAGGTTTTCACGCTAACTTATTGAAACCTAATCATATAGGTACTTTTAAGTACGCCTGAAAACAAGAATTTGGCTCCTCTGACTGGACTCGAACCAGTGACATACGGATTAACAGTCCGCCGTTCTACCGACTGAACTACAGAGGAATCGTTTGAACGAGGCGCATATTAGCGAGGGCGATGAGGCTTGTCAAAGGGGGAAATACATTTGTGCGTTCGTTTGCTGACAAAATCAGCAAAGCGGCGATCTTTCCGTCTTTTTATGCTTTTGCCCCATTCTGGTGCGCGTCTACCTCTTCCAGGGCAGCCAGAATGAGAGATTCAGGTGTGCAAAAAGTCCATTCTTCACCTTTGAGCCTGACTTTACGCGGTTTTAACCGTACAACACGGCTGCTGACTAAACTGGCAAGCATCTTGCAATCCTGAAATTAATGACTGCCAGCACGGGTTCTGGTATTCCGACAGGAGGCAAAATGAACTTCAGACGACTGAAATATTTCGTGAAAATCGTCGATATAGGTAGCCTGACCCAGGCAGCGGAAGTGTTGCATATCGCGCAACCCGCGCTGAGCCAGCAGGTTGCTACGCTGGAAGGCGAACTGGATCAGCAACTGCTGATTCGCACCAAACGCGGTGTCACACCGACGGAAGCGGGGAAAGTGTTGTATGCCCATGCGCGGACGATTTTACGCCAGTGCGAGCAGGCGCAACTTGCGGTCAATAACGTGGGTCAGACCCTGGGGGGACAGGTCTCTATTGGCCTGGCACCGGGGACGGCGGCGTCAGCCATCACTATGCCGTTATTACAGACAGTACGAGCAGAGCTGCCCGATGTGCTGGTCTATTTGCATGAAAACAGTGGGGCGGTGCTGAATGACAAGCTGCTCAGCGGGCATTTAGACATGGCGGTGCTCTACGAGCGCTCACCCGTGGCGGGTATCAGCAGTCAACCGTTGCTTAAAGAGGATTTGTACCTGGTCGGGACGCGTGATTGCCCAGGGCAAAGCGTCGATTTAGCCGCGGTGGCGCAGATGAATCTGTTTTTGCCACGGGATTACAGCGCAGTTCGCCTGCGTGTAGATGAAGCTTTTTCGCTTCGTCGCCTGACGGCCAAAGTGATTGGCGAAATTGAATCTATCGCCACCTTAACAGCTGCCATCGCCAGCGGGATGGGCGTCACAGTGTTGCCTGAGTCAGCGGCCCGTTCATTATGTAATGCCGCGAACGGCTGGATGGCGCGGATAACAACCCCGTCGATGAATCTGCCATTATCGCTGAACGTCTCAGCCAGAGGGAGCTTATCGCCGCAGGCACAGGCCGTGAAGGAGATCCTGTTGTCGCTGGTAAGCCGTCCGGCACTGGAAAACCGCGAGCTACAGCTGGTCAGCTAAACCTTATTCCCTTCAGGAATAAGATGCGGGTTTTTATTATTTGTTATGCCGGGCATCAGACTTTAACAATAGCGTAATGTCTGATGCGCCCGGAGCGAAAAGTGAATTTCCAGCAACTTAAAATAATCCGCGAGGCGGCCCGTCAGGATTACAACCTGACGGAAGTCGCGAATATACTGTACACCTCGCAGTCGGGAGTCAGCCGACATATTCGTGAACTTGAAGATGAACTTGGCATTGAGATTTTTATCCGTCGCGGTAAACGCCTGCTGGGCATGACCGAACCGGGCAAAGCCTTGCTGGTTATTGCCGAGCGTATTCTGAATGAGGCCAGCAACGTTCGCAGACTGGCGGATCTGTTTACCAATGACACGTCCGGTGTACTGACGATTGCCACCACGCATACACAGGCACGCTATAGCCTGCCCGCGGTGATTAAAGCCTTTCGTGAGCTCTTCCCTGAGGTGCGTCTGGAACTGATCCAGGGTACACCGCAGGAGATTGACGTACTGTTGCAAAACGGTGGGGCAGACATCGGGATTGCCAGCGAGCGACTGAGCAGCGATCCGCTGTTGGTAGCTTTTCCCTGGTTTCGTTGGCACCACAGCCTGCTTGTTCCTCACGACCATCCCTTGGTGAAAACGTCTCCTCTCACACTGGAATCTATCGCCCACTGGCCATTAATTACGTATCGTCAGGGGATTACGGGGCGTTCCCGTATCGATGAGGCATTTGCCCGTAAAGGGTTAGTGCCGGATATTATCCTCAGCGCCCAGGACTCGGATGTGATTAAAACCTATGTGTCGCTGGGGCTGGGAATCGGGCTGGTGGCAGAACAATCCAGTGGAGAGCAGGAGGAGGGGAGCTTAACCCGTCTGGATACCCGGCACTTATTTGATGCAAATACCGTCTGGCTGGGCCTGAAACGCGGGCAACTGCAGCGCAACTACGTTTGGCGATTCATTGAGCTATGCAACGCAGGGTTATCCGTCGATGAAATCAAGCGCCAGGCGATGGAGCCAGATGAAGCCGTGATTGATTATCAGATATAAAGCAAGAAGCCTGCTTAGTTTCCTAAGCAGGCTTCTTAAATATGGCTCCTCTGACTGGACTCGAACCAGTGACATACGGATTAACAGTCCGCCGTTCTACCGACTGAACTACAGAGGAATCGTGTGAACGAGGCGAATATTAGCGATGCCACTCAGCGTTGTCAAAGCCTGAATAGATAAATGCGATTGTTTGCTGAAATATTCCCCATTTCGCCGCTTATTCAGACGCAACCGGTTGTTTTATGCACTTTTCGCGCTCGGGGCGAGGGTATTTCCATAACCAGCGGCCTGTGACCATACGCCAGTAAAATAACGCGGCGCGCACGGCCCAGTCGAAGAACATCCCTAACCAAACGCCGACTACGCCCCATCCTAATACAATTCCCAAGGTGTAACCCGCCACAACGCGACAGCCCCACATGCCCAACATCGATACCCACATCGCAAAACGCACATCACGTGCGCCCTTAAACCCTGATGGTAGCACCCAGGATGCTGCCCATATCGGCATAAACGCTGCGTTGAGCCAAATTAGGATGACTATGACCTCTTTTACATCCTGATCGTGGGTATAAAATGAGGCCATAACGCCGGCAAAAGGGGCGGTTAGCCAGGCGATGGCGGTTAAGCCGATTGTTGAGAGCCAGAATATATGGCGTAACTGGATTTCCGCTTGGGCAATCTGACCATTTCCCAGACGCCTGCCGGTAATGATTGTCGACGCGGAGCCTAAAGCATTCCCCGGCAGGTTGATGAGCGCGGCGATGGAAAATGCAATGAAGTTTCCGGCAATTACGCTGGTTCCCATGCCGGAGACAAACATCTGCGTTAACAGTTTACCGCCATTAAATAGCACTGACTCAATACTTGCCGGAATACCGATCCCCATAACTTCCCAGATAATGGCGAGATTGAGCGGCTTAAAATAGCTTTTGAAGGGAATACGCAGCGCCGGATTAAAACCAATCATCAGCACCCAGATAATGGCGAACGCACCGATGTAGCGTGAAATGGTCAGCCCGAGTCCTGCCCCCACAAATCCCAGCCCTTGCCAGGAAAAGACCCCGTAGATCAGGATGCTACTGATAATGATATTTAGGATATTCATACCGCCATTAATCAACAGCGGAATTTTGGTATTTCCGGCTCCGCGGAGTGCGCCGCTACCGATCAAAGCAATAGCTGCCGCCGGGTAGCTAAGCACCGTTAGCTCCAGATAGGTGAGTGCCAAAGCCTTAACATCGGGGGTTGCTTCACCGGCGACAACGTCAATAATCTGTTCACCAAAATAGTGAATGACCACTGCCAGCACGGTAGCAAAAATCGTCATGATCACCAGCGATTGTCTGGCTGCTGCCCTTGCCCGTCGACGATCTCGTTTTCCCAGGCTAAATGCTACCACCACCGTGGTTCCCAGATCGATGGCGGCAAAAAACGCCATGATGACCATATTGAAACTGTCGGCGAGACCAACGCCAGCCATTGCTTCTTTTCCCAACCAGCTAACAAGGAAGGTACTCAGTACGCCCATCAACAGTACACAGGTGTTTTCCAGAAAAATGGGGACCGCAAGCGGAGTGATTTCGCGCCAAAAGAGAACCTTATAACTCTTGCGTTTAGCATACCAGGGCGTGCGGGAAGCGACCTGGCGTAAGGCAGCGGAGACGTTCAAAGTGGACCTTAAAGAAGAAAGTTGAAACCTCATTTCAAATGATGAGGGAGAATCCAAAAAGCTGCAAAGTTTTTTCCATTTAAAATGTCTGGAAATGCAACAAACTGTCGAGAGAAGCATCAATTGAAACTTATTCGGGGAAATGGGGTTTGACAAAAATTTTTTCGCCGCTAAGATAAGCCTCCACAACGATTCCTCTGTAGTTCAGTCGGTAGAACGGCGGACTGTTAATCCGTATGTCACTGGTTCGAGTCCAGTCAGAGGAGCCATATTTAAGAAGCCCGCTTAAGGAAACTTAAGCGGGCTTTTTGTTTTCTCAGTCCAGTGCATCCACCTGACGAGCAGGTGGAGCGTGATGTGTTTCGAATCAGAACTGATAGCTGGCGGTGACGCTGACGTTGCGCGGCTCGCCATAGACGATAGATCCGTCGACATTGGTGTCGTAGGTTTTATCGAACAGGTTATTGAGGTTACCCTGCACAGAGAAGTTTTTCGTCACCTGATAGCGAGTGAATAAATCGACCAGGGCGTAGCTTCCCTGTTCCGCGCGGAATGTGCCATACGGCGTGACCTTATCGCTATAAACACGATTCTGCCAGTTAACCCCACCGCCCACGGTCAGTTCCGGCATGGCTGGCAGGCGATAACGGGTAAACAGTTTTACTGTGGTACGCGGTAGGTTCGGGTTTACCGCATTGCCTTCGTTGTCTTCAGCAACATAGCGTGTCGCGCCGAACGTCATCTGCCAGTTATCGGTGATCGCACCGTTAACTTCGAATTCGACCCCTTTGCTGACCGTTCCATCCATCGCTCTATAGGCCGTGTCGCCATTGCTACCGGCAATTGGTACGCCGGTTGATTGGCCCACGTTATCCTGTTCAATGCGGAACACCGCGAGGGTGGTGGTTAAACGGCTGTTCATCCAGTCGGACTTCAGGCCAAGTTCATAGTTATTGCCGGTAATTGGGGAAAGATATTTACCGGAACTGTCGCGCTTGTTCTGCGGCTGAAAGATTGAGGTATAGCTGGCGTACGTAGACCAGTTATCGTCAATGTCATACACCAGGCCCGCATACGGCGTGGTGTGGTTTTGTTCCATGCTGTAGGCGAGGGTGTCGATACGCCAGTTGGTATAACGCGCGCCGACAATCAAATGCAGTGGGTCGGCCAGAGAAATACGTGTTGCGGCGTAGAGCGATTTCATGTGCGTGGTATCGTCCTGGGCCAATGACTGCGGGACCCTGTTGGTTTCCGGGAAGTTACCATCGAAGGTATAGAAACTGCCGATTTCGTTGGGGAATTCGTTCGCCCACGCGCTTTCGTAACGGTTATTCTGTTTGCTGTAGCTGCCGCCCAGCATCAGATTATGCTGACGACCAAACAGGTCGTAACCGCCGTCGGCGAATAGATCGACGGCATCTACCTTACGCTTGCCGCTGTTCCAGCCGGTACCTCCGACGTAGTCATAGCCCGGACCATAGCTGCCATACGGGCCAATCAGCGTACCATCGGCTTTATTGACATAGGCATCGACGTACATCATTTTACTGTCAAATTTGACCTCGGAGTGGGTGGCATTCATGGTCGCCTGCCAGGTATCGGCAAAACGTTGCTTGATGGTGACAAACACTTTGTTGAAGTCTTTATCGTTGTACGCCCAGTCCGGCGCAGTGCTGCGCGAGCGGTCATAGCTGTTTTTGCTGCCGTCGGTATTCCAGCGCGGCAATCCACCCCATGTTGGGCTGTTGATATCAATGCGCTGGTATTCATAACCCGCAGACAGGCTGGTGGTGTCGCCCAGATCGGCATCGACAATCCCGGAGAAGAACATTTTTTCGCTATTGTAGCGATCAAGCCAGGCGTCGTTATTCTGGTAGCCTGCCACGATGCGCCCGCGCACGTTGCCCTCTGCCGTGAGCGGGCTTTGAAGATCGGTCACATATCGTTGTTTATTCCAACTGCCATATTCCGCAGAAACATTACCGGTGAACTCGCGGCTGGTGGCATGCTTACGGATCATATTAATCGACGCTGAGGGGTTACCCGTCCCGGTCATTAGCCCGTTTGCGCCACGGACCACTTCGACACGCTCAAAAAGGGCCGTGTCGGAAAGGGCATCACCGAGATTCCAGCGGGATTCAAAATAGGTCGGAATCCCATCGACCATATAGTTATCAATCTGAAATCCGCGAGAGTAATAGCTACTGCGATCTGAATCCGCCTGACTTCTGCTTATCCCCAACGTGTTGTCCATCACATCGCCCAGCGTTTGCAGTTGCTGATCTTCCATGCGCTGCTGACTGATAATGCTGACCGATTGCGGAATATCGCGCTGCGTCATCTGCATTTTGGTGCCAGCAGTCGTTGATTTAACGCTGTAATCCTGCTCCTCGCTGGATGTGGCTGGAGCAGAGCCCTCAACGATAACCGTCTCTTCAGCAGGGGCTGCGAGGCTGGTGGAAGGCAATAGTGCTAACGTGATGCAGGCTGCCAGTACAGAAGGGGCAAGCCCCGATTGGCGCTGGTCATCCCCGTTGTGTGTTGTGAAAGACATCGAAAAGTCCTTGATAATTATTAATATTAAGTTCGAATCACTGAGGTTGTGATGAACCCTTTGGTTGTAAATTATTAAGTTCGCACGCGAATACAAATGCGAAATATACGCATTCACATTCAATGTGTAAACAGATGCTACGGCATAAGTGAAATGTTGTTTCAGTACTATGATTAAGCAATAGCGACGGGAAATGGTTATAAGAACAGCAGTGGCAGGGCTTTTTGCTTAAAAAATCGAGGGTTAAAGTTGAAAGAGCGTGAGTAACTCGCTCATACTCTATACTCGCAGAGTGACCCGGCGTAGCATGGCATAACGCTTGGGCTGTTAATGAAAAAGGAAAACGTCGTGGCAGAAGAAACTATATTCAGCAAAATTATCCGTCGTGAAATTCCGTCAGATATCGTGTACCAGGATGAACTGGTCACTGCGTTTCGTGATATTTCCCCTCAGGCACCTACGCACATTCTGATCATTCCTAACGTCCTGATCCCGACCGTCAACGATGTGACGGCGGAACACGAGCAGGCGCTGGGTCGCATGATCACTGTTGCGGCAAAAATCGCCGAGCAGGAAGGCATTGCTGCGGATGGGTATCGTTTAATCATGAATACCAATCGTCACGGCGGTCAGGAGGTGTATCACATTCATATGCACCTGCTGGGCGGGCGGGCGCTTGGTCCAATGCTTGCGCATAAAGGTCTCTAAGCATGACCAGAGGATGCATTGCACTTTCACTGAGCTTGCTGCTACTGGCTGGCTGTCGGGCACATCCTGAAATTCCGGTAAGTGATGAACAGTCGCTGGTGATGGAATCAACGATTCTGGCGTCGGGCATTACAGCAGAACAGCCGACGTTAACCACGTCTGATATTCAGGCCTCAGCATCCTCGCGACTTTATAACGAAAGACAAGAACCCGTTACCGTTCATTATCGGTTTTACTGGTATGACGCCAGAGGACTGGAAATGCATCCTCTGGAAGCGCCACGCAGCGTGACTATCCCGGCTCATTCGTCGGTGACGCTGTACGGCAGCGCCAATTTTCTGGGGGCGCACAAGGTTAGACTTTATCTTTATTTGTAAGGGGTGAATCTTGATGATCAAAATGAATCGCTACGCACTGATTGCCGCGCTGGCGATGTTTCTCTCTGGCTGTGTGGCGCAACGTGAGCCCGCACCCGTAGAGGAAGTGAAGCCGGTGCCGGAACAGCCCGCGCAGCCGCAACAGCCGGTGCCGGTTGTACCAACGGTGCCAAGCATACCGCAGCAGCCGGGTCCGATTGAGCACGAGGACCAAACGGCGCAGCCGACGCCACGTCAACGTCACTATGACTGGAACGGGGCTATGCAGCCGATGGTCGGTAAAATGCTGCAGGCTGACGGCGTCAAAGCGGGAGGCGTTCTGCTGGTTGATAGCGTGAATAACCGGACCAACGGCTCGTTGAACGCCGGTGAAGCCACCGAGACCTTGAGGAACGCGCTGGCGAATAACGGCAAGTTTACCCTGGTTTCCGCCCAGCAGTTGGCTGTCGCCAAACAGCAGTTAGGTCTGTCGCCGAACGACAGTCTGGGAACGCGCAGCAAAGCGATTGGTATCGCCCGTAACGTTGGCGCACAGTATGTGCTCTATTCCAGCGCCTCCGGCAACGTCAATTCGCCGGCGCTGCAAATGCAATTAATGCTGGTACAAACTGGCGAGATAATCTGGTCAGGTAAAGGTGCCGTACAGCAACAATAACCGGCTGACGCGCGACGAGGTGTTGTCGCGCTATTTCCCGCAGTATCATCCCGTCGTAGCCAACCAGAGCGGCCTGAGCGGCGGGAGCTGCATCATCGAACACGATACCCACCGCTTAGTGTTGCGCTGTCATCACGACTCTGACGCGCCGGAATCGCATTTCTTGCGCCACTATCACGCGTTAAAGCACCTGCCTGAAAGCCTTGCGCCGCGCCCCCGCTTTTATATACGTGGGTGGATGGCGGTCGACTTTTTTCACGGTAAGGTAGAATCCAGATTGCCGGACGCCGACGAACTCGCTGGCTTATTGTATCATCTGCACCAACAACCCCAATTGGGCTGGCGAATCAGTCTGCTGCCGCTACTCGAACAGTACTGGCAGTGTGGCGATCCGGCGCGTCGGACGCCATGCTGGTTGCGAGCGTTGAAGCGACTCAGGAAAAGCGGTGAGCCTCGACCTTTGCGTCTGGGGCCTCTGCATATGGATATCCACGGTGACAACATCGTACGTACAGCATCAGGGCTGCGGCTGATTGACTGGGAATATGCCGGAGACGGTGATATCGCTCTGGAGCTGGCGGTGGTTTGGGTCAACGACGAATCTCAGCACCAACGGCTGGTTCGCGCCTACGCCCAACGAGCGCACATTGAACAAAACGCGCTGTGGCGGCAGGTCAGACGATGGCGGCCCTGGGTCATAATGCTGAAAGCGGGGTGGTTTGAGTATCGCTGGCGACAAACCGGCGATCGACAATTTATCAGGCTGGCCGATGAAACCTGGCGGCAGCTAATAATGAAAGGATAAGGAGAGTAGTGTGGGCCCAGTAATGTTGGATGTCGAAGGGTATGAGCTGGACGCTGAAGAGCGTGAGATTCTGGCGCATCCGCTGGTAGGTGGGTTGATCCTCTTTACCCGAAATTATCATGACCCGGAACAGTTGCGTGAATTAGTGCGCCAGATTCGCGCGGCATCACGCAATCATCTGGTGGTGGCGGTAGATCAGGAAGGCGGTAGGGTACAGCGTTTTCGCGAAGGATTTACGCGTCTGCCCGCGGCCCAATCCTTTGCAGCACTGCACGGTCTGGAAGAAGGCGGCAATCTGGCTCAGGACGCCGGATGGCTAATGGCCAGCGAAATGATCGCAATGGATATAGATATAAGTTTTGCGCCGGTGCTGGATGTGGGGCATATCAGCGCGGCGATTGGCGAACGTTCTTACCATGCCGATCCGCGGAAAGCGCTGGCTATGGCGACCCGCTTCATTGACGGTATGCATGCTGCTGGCATGAAAACTACCGGTAAACATTTCCCCGGGCATGGGGCAGTGACGGCGGATTCGCATAAAGAAACCCCAACCGATCCACGTTCAGAAGCCGAAATTCGTGCAAAAGATATGTCCGTGTTCCAGACGTTGATTACGGAAAACAAACTCGATGCCATTATGCCTGCGCATGTCATCTACAGTGACGTGGACCCGCGTCCGGCGAGCGGTTCGCCACACTGGCTGAAAACGGTGCTGCGTCAGGAGCTTGGTTTCGATGGCGTCATTTTCTCCGATGATTTGTCGATGGAAGGGGCGGCGATTATGGGAAGCTATGCGGAGCGTGGTCAGGCATCGCTGGATGCGGGTTGCGATATGATCCTGGTCTGCAATAATCGTAAAGGCGCGGTCAGTGTGTTAGATAATCTGTCGCCGATCAATGCAGAACGTGTTACACGTTTGTATCATAAAGGTTCATTTTCACGTCAGGAACTGATGGACTCGGCACGCTGGAAGACGGTAAGCGCCCAGCTCAACCAGCTTCATGAGCGCTGGCAGGAAGAGAAAGCAGGTCATTAACGCAAGTTTGGCGAGGATGCGATGATTATCTATTTACACGGTTTTGACTCTAACAGCCCGGGCAACCACGAAAAGGTGTTGCAGCTGCAGTTCATCGACCCGGATGTCAGGCTGATTAGCTACAGTACGCGGCATCCTAAACATGACATGCAGCATCTACTGAAAGAAGTGGACAAAATGCTGCAGCTTAATGTGGACGACCGTCCGCTGATTTGTGGCGTGGGGCTCGGGGGATATTGGGCTGAACGGATTGGTTTCCTGTGTGATATTCGTCAGGTAGTGTTTAATCCCAACCTGTTCCCGTATGAGAACATGGAAGGAAAAATCGACAGGCCTGAAGAGTATGCCGATATCGCGACAAAATGCGTGACCAATTTCCGCGAAAAGAATCGCGATCGCTGCCTGGTGATCCTGTCACGTCATGATGAAGCGCTCAATAGTCAGCGTTCGTCAGAAGAGCTGCATCATTTTTACGAGATAGTCTGGGACGAAGAGCAGACGCACAAGTTTAAGAATATCTCCCCGCATTTGCAGCGCATCAAAGCGTTCAAGACGTTAGGTTAATCCTCCATGAACGTGTAAAAAACCAGCCTTCGGGCTGGTTTTTTTGTTCTTAAAGTTCGTGTTGTCTATCTTTTCAGCATCAAAACTTGATACACATCAATTTTGGTATGACCAATGCACCGTTCGTGTTATTCTCACTCTCGAAGAACATTTTCATTATCGTAACTTGTTGTTAATTAAAGGCTATGCCTATAACTTTTAATTAACAATTGGTTAATAAATTTAAGGGGGTCACGTTGACTACACCATTAAAAAGAATCGTGATTGTCGGCGGCGGTGCTGGCGGACTGGAAATGGCGACACAGCTGGGTAAAAAGCTGGGGCGCAAGAAAAAGGCCAAAATCACGCTGGTGGACAGAAACCACAGCCATTTATGGAAACCGTTACTGCATGAAGTCGCGACGGGTTCCCTGGACGAAGGCGTGGATGCGCTGAGCTATCTGGCGCATGCCCGTAACCACGGTTTCCAGTTTCAGTTGGGTTCGGTGGTGGATATCGATCGCGAAGCGAAAACCATTACTCTTGCCGAGCTGCGTGATGAGAAGGGCGAGCTGCTGGTTCCTGAGCGCAAAGTCCCGTATGACACGCTGGTGATGGCGTTGGGCAGTACCTCCAACGATTTCAATACGCCGGGCGTCAAAGAAAACTGCATTTTCCTGGATAACCCGCATCAGGCGCGTCGTTTCCACCAGGAGATGCTGAATCTGTTCCTGAAGTATTCCGCGAATCTGGGCGCTAACGGCAAAGTAAATATCGCCATTGTCGGCGGCGGTGCGACGGGGGTTGAACTCTCAGCCGAGCTGCACAATGCGGTAAAACAGCTGCACAGCTATGGTTACAAAGGGCTGACCAACGAAGCGCTGAACGTTACGCTGGTAGAAGCCGGGGAGCGTATTCTGCCTGCGTTGCCGCCACGTATTTCCAGTGCTGCGCATAATGAGTTAACCAAACTGGGCGTACGCGTACTGACCCAGACGATGGTAACCAGCGCTGATGAAGGCGGACTGCATACCAAGGATGGCGAGTACATTGAAGCCGATCTGATGGTGTGGGCTGCGGGGATCAAGGCGCCAGACTTTATGAAAGACATTGGCGGTCTGGAAACCAATCGTATTAACCAACTGGTGGTTGAGCCGACTCTGCAGACCACGCGCGATCCCGACGTGTACGCGATTGGCGACTGCGCTTCCTGCGCTCGCCCGGAAGGTGGTTTTGTGCCGCCGCGCGCTCAGGCTGCGCACCAGATGGCAAGCTGCGCAATGAACAACATTTTGGCGCAGATGAACGGCAAGCCGCTGAAAGTGTATCAGTACAAAGACCACGGCTCTCTGGTTTCACTTTCTAACTTCTCTACCGTGGGTAGCCTGATGGGTAACTTGACCCGTGGTTCGATGATGGTAGAAGGGCGTATTGCGCGCTTTGTGTACATCTCACTGTACCGCATGCACCAGATTGCTCTGCACGGTTACTTTAAAACCGGTCTGATGATGCTGGTTGGCAGCATTAACCGGGTGATCCGCCCGCGTCTGAAACTACATTAATACGGCTTATGGCGTCGGATGTTTGTACTTATCCGGCGCCTTCCTTCAGAGTTCTCCGAATCATCCTGCCTTCGCTCCTCCTCGTGCTATTTTCATCCGTAATCTGATTGGCATTCCTTACCTTCTGTTGCAAAGTTGTTGCTAATAGCAAAAAAGGAGGAAGTCCCGTGAATAAATCTATGTTGGCGGGTATAGGGATTGGCGTAGCTGCTGCGCTGGGTGTTGCAGCGGTGGCCAGTCTTAACGTTTTCGAGCGTGGCCCACAGTATGCACAAGTTGTCTCTGCAACACCGATTAAAGAGTCGGTAAAAACACCGCGCCAGGAGTGTCGGAATGTGACGGTCACACACCGTAAGCCGGTACAAGATGAAAACCGTATCGCGGGTTCCGTGCTGGGTGCGGTTGCTGGTGGCGTTATCGGCCATCAGTTTGGCGGCGGACGCGGTAAAGATATTGCTACCGTGGCCGGCGCTTTAGGCGGCGGTTATGCAGGTAACCAGATCCAGGGGTCGATGCAGGAAAATGATACTTACACTACTACGCAGCAGCGTTGTAAAACGGTGTATGACAAATCTGAAAAAATGCTGGGCTACGACGTGACGTACAAAATTGGCGATCAGCAGGGGAAAATCCGTATGGATAAGGACCCCGGCGCGCAAATTCCGTTGGATAACAACGGACAGTTGGTACTAAATAACAAAGCGTAAAATAGCATTATCCTGAACATTAGCCCCCCATTCGCTCAGGCTGGGGGGCTTTTTTTATCAGAAGGTTAAGGCGTAGTTCAGACCAAACGTGCGGCCCCGGCCTTTGTATTCATACAGTGACGGGCTACCGTAGGTTGGGCTGTACAGCAGTGGCGCGCGTTGTCCCCACAGCGTGGTGTATTCTTCATTCAGCAGGTTTTCCACGCTAAAGGTCAGTTTACCCAACGGGAGCTGATAGCTGCCGATAAAGTCCATCGTGTTATAGCCGTCCAGCTTATTGCCGCTGGCGTCCGTCAGATCAAATGTTTGCTGGCTCTGTACGCGCAATGTCCACGGTTCAGGTGCCCAGCCGACCCACGCGGTGGCTTTGGACGGGGAAGCCAGGGTTACATCCCATTTCTGCCACTTACCGTTTTGCTTCACTTCCGATTTAATGACGTTGAAGTTGCCGCCCAGACTCCAGTCCGTATCCGCAATGAAATAATCCACCGCACCTTCAAGGCCATAAATACGGCGATCGTCGGGCTGGACGTTAATGGTCATATCGCTGCGGTTGATAACGATCGATTTATCCGAAGTAGAGTAGTAAGCGGCCAGTTGCGTGCGCAGACTGTCGCCAGTGTAGCGCCATCCCAGTTCGTAGGAGTTAACTTTAATCCCCTCCAGGCGTGAGTCCGCCACGTTGACGCTGCGCTGGAGCTGGTAATGATCGCCAACCAGGGAATAGGTGCCGTTACCGTAATATTTCCCCGGGTCCGGAAGCTCCACGCCCTGAGAGAAGTTAAACCATGTCTGCTGACGGTCGGTCAGGTGGGCGAGAATACCGGCGTTAAACAGGAAATTATCGTAATCGGTTTTACCGCCAGGAATGGTATCGGCGGAGTTTGCCAGGCCGGTGGCAATTCCCTGTTGTTGGGCATAGCCAACGAAATCATCCACCCTGTTTTCGGTCCATTGATAGCGCACACCGCCGCTGAGGGTAAAGATGTCGTTAATGTCATAGCTGTTCTGCAGGAAAGGCGCGAAGTTGGTGATGCTGTAACCGGGGTAACGCCCGGTGGTATAAGCGGTTCGGTTGTCCATACCGCCGGAGGGCAGGGACCAGGCCAGATCGAAGAATTTCTGATTGGAATCGAAGGTTTCGTGATCGGCATCGACGCCCCACGTCAGCTCCCAGTTATCCATCAGCTGGCTGTTGAGGGTGATTTTGGCACCAAACTGGTCTGTGTCCTGCTGCGATGCGGAGAAACTGGTGACCTTGCCTTTGCTTAGCGTAGGGAAGGGGTAGAATTTTAGCGATTCGTCACGGTAATAGATTTGGCTGACCAGGTTCTGGCCGAAGAAATCCGCGTCTGAATACTGCAGGCTGATCAGATGACGCTCGGTGCCGGGAATACGATCGGAATTCAGTCCGCTGCTGGTATAAGCCTTACCGTTTCCCGTCACGGCGGACATGTTCTCGCCAAGATCCAGTCCGTAATCGTCATCCCCCTGGCTCTTATAATACTGCGTAACCAGTTGTAACTGACGGTTGTCGTCAAGCTCAATCGTTCCGGTGCCCATCACGTCCAGACGATCGGAGTGCTGCAGGCCGGTTTGGGTGTTATCCAGCAGCAGGGCATCGTGATTGCCGTCATACCAGCCGCCAAACCGTTGATACGCGACGGACATGCGCCCGGAAGCGCGATCGGTTCCTCCGCTCACCGCCGCGGCAACGCGTTCATCATGATCGTTACTGTTATTGAAGCCGCTTTTACTCCCCAGTTCGAGTTCTACTTCACGCTCCGGCTGGCCTTTTTTGGTGACAATGTTGATTAACCCACCGGTACTGCCGCCGCCATACAGTGAGGTTGCACCTGAGATGACTTCAATGTGTGCGATGTTAAACGGGTCAATAGAATCCAGTTGGCGACTGTCAGTACGCGAGGAGTTCAGACGGACACCGTCTATCAGTACTACGATGGCACGACCGCGCATATTCATGCCGTAGTTTGTGCGCCCCTGGCTGCTGACATCGATTCCTGGGATTAACTGAGCAAGAACATCTTTGAACTCTTTCCCCCCCTGAACCTGCTGTTCAATCTCGCTTCCTTCAATAACCCAGGTCGTTTGTGCCATTTCTGCCACGGTGCGTTGACTACGGTTGGCACTGACGATGAGGTTATCTTCCTCAGCCGCGATGGCTGGGAGAGTTAAAGACAACAAGAGAGGATTGAGCACCCAGAGACGCTTATGCATTTGTATTCCTTTTAAAAAAGAGTCGATCTGTTTTTGTTATGGCGGTAGAGAAACCGATGGTTACATTGTGAAACAGGCGTTAAAACAAATGCGAATATTGCTGATAATAATTGTTGTTATCAATACATTTTACAAAAAATGATCGGGTAAGATGATGAAAACACTGAATAATGTAGGGGTAATCCGCGGGAATCTAACCGGGGGCTTAATCAGCTCCCGGTGGTGTCAGTACTGCGGGGAAATAGCGGGAAAGGGTTAAACTTTGATAAGTTCAGGCCACAGTCGCAGAGTCGTGTGTGCGATCTGCATCAGTTTTTCAAACGTCGCGCCTTCACGGGCGCTGATCGACATACCCTGTAAAATACAGTTCAGGTATTCGGCCAGTTTTTGCACGTCGCAATGGGCCGGAATTTCGCCTCGTTGCTGGCGCTGGTGAAGGAACTGGGTAAGCGTCTGTTCCTGCATTGCATGGCGGGATTTCACCGTGTGCGCAATATCCCGGGAAGAGGCCGCCAGTGTCGCGGATGTGTTAATCATGAAACATCCCGCCGGGGTGTCTTTACTGGTAAAGCAGGTCGCTATTGCGGTGAAATAGTCTTCCAGCGCGCACTCAAGACTTTTTTCTTCACAAAATAACTGGGCTTCATGTTTCGCCGCGAAGCGGGTGATGTAGCGGTCCAGTACGGCACGAAACAACCCCTCTTTATTGGTGAACTCCGCATACAGCGTGGGCGCTTTTGCGCCGGTTGCTTCTACCAGATCGGCGAGCGATGTCGCTTCATACCCGTGCTGCCAGAAGAGTGTCATGGCCTTATCAAGCGCGGCTTCCCTGTCGAACACTTTTGGTCGGCCACGGCTTTTTTTAGCACAACCTGTCATTTCAGTTGTCATGGCGCCGATGTACCTTTGTTGGGTTTATTGAATAACCATTATAAAAATATTCGACTGCACACTCCAGCTGATTAGCGATAAAAATAATTTAACGCTATTGATATGAAAAATAAGGTCTTTGTGTTTTATATAACGATCATTATAAAAAAATGTTGACGTGTGACCTGGATCACATCTATGATTTACCTATCGATCGTTAAGTTAATCTTTGCGACACACATTCATCTGCTAAAGGTCACTATCATGAAAAACGTAAAAACTCTGTTTGTTGCTGCTGTTCTTAGCTCACTCTCATTTGCAAGCTTTGCTGCCGTTGAAGTTCAGGCCACACCTGCGGGCCAACAGAAAGTCGGTACTATTTCTGCGAATGCGGGGACTAACTTAGGTTCTCTGGAAGATCAACTGGCGCAGAAAGCGGATGAGATGGGGGCGAAGTCTTTCCGTATTACTTCCGTTACCGGTCCTAACACCCTCCACGGGACTGCAGTTATCTACAAATAAGATTTAACCCATCGCAATGCCACTGCGAGTTAAATAAAAAACCCCCGCGGAATAAAATCCAGCGGGGGTTTTTTATGCGCTGAATTACAGCGGTTGTTGAGCAACGTCGTGATGACGGGTGACATCGACCGGCATGCCTGAGCGAATCTCCATCGCATGTTCCATGACGGCAGAGTCCGTTTGCGCCGCATTCTTAAACGTCTGCATGGATGCGTTCAGCACGATCGGCAGCAATTGCGGGTCGTCATTGATTTTTTCGGACAACGGCTGGTGTACTTCAACCAGGCGCACGCCGTTAGGTTCAACGGATGCTTTGATTGGCGTATTGATAATATTGACCTTGGTTCCTGGCTTCACCTGACGGAACAGAGTTTCGATATCACCGTCGCGTAGACGAATACAGCCGGAACTGACGCGCATTCCGATGCCAAAGTCAGCATTAGTTCCGTGCAGCAGGTACACACCGCCGTATGCCGCTAAGCGAATGGCATGATGGCCCATCGGGTTATCCGGCCCGGCAGGCACCACGGCAGGAAGGTCGATCCCGTTCGCTTTGTATCGCGCGCGGATATTTGCCGTAGGCGTCCAGGTTGGGTTGGCACGTTTATCAGAGATGGTGGTTACCATTGTGGGCGTCAGCGTGTCACCGCCTAACTGGCCAATACCAATAGGATACACGGTCACCGAATTTGTCCCCGGCTGGTAATAATAAAGACGCAGTTCGGCGAGGTTGATAACAATGCCTTCGCGCGGCGCGTCCGGCAGCAGGGTTTGCAGCGGAATAGTCAGCACGCTGCCCGGACGTGGTACGTAAGGGTCAACGCCGGGGTTGGCCTGTAGCAGCGCCAGAAAGCCGACATTGTATTTTTTCGCAATCGCTTCCAGAGAACCGCCATTGTCTTCGACAACATGAACGGCATTCTGACCCACCACGCGGCTTCCCGGTGGCGGTAGCGGCCAGGTGTTTGCCTGGGCCGGAAGTGCTAACGCGAAGGTCGCGGCAAGCGTAAAAAATGCTAACCAGCGAGAGAGTCGTTTATTGTTTAACATCACCATAAATCCATTGTTTTTACGTGGTTTTTATTATGTAAAAGTAAACAAGAATTATGGCGGTTTGCAGTGTCGGGAAGTGCAGGGAAGTGCAAAGAGTTTGTAAATTCATCAGGCCGGGTGAGCGGAGGGCTCACCCGGCTTGACGCTAGGCTACGGCGTTCTCTTCAAGCTGGCGCATAAACTGGCGAACCCAGTCGATCCGTGCTTTACGCTCGCCCAACTCCTGCATGAATTTCAGGCGTGTTGGACCATCCAGACGGAAGTGTTGCGGTTGTTTTTGCAGTAAACCAATTAGCCAGACCGGGTTAACGTGGTTTTTCTCGGCAAACTCAATAGTACCGCCTTTTTCATTGCCTTCGAGCTTTCTGATCCCCAGTTTCTGCGCCTGCTGGCGTAAACGGGCAATATCCAGCAACGTCCGGGCCGGGTCGGGCAGCAGGCCAAAACGGTCTATCAGCTCGACCTTAATTTCTTCCAGCTCGGTTTCGCCTTTCGCACTGGCAATGCGCTTGTAGAACGACAGTCGCGTGTTGACATCCGGGATATAGTTATCCGGCAGAAGCGATGGCATGCGCAGTTCGACTTCGGTTTGCTGGCTGGTGAGATCTTCCAGCGACGGTTCACGCCCTTCTTTGAGCGCATCGACAGCGTTTTCCAGCAGCTCCATATACAGTGAGAAACCGATACTTTCCATGGAGCCACTTTGATCTTCGCCCAGCAGTTCCCCTGCGCCACGAATTTCGAGGTCGTGGGTCGCCAGCGCAAAACCTGCACCTAAATCTTCCAGCGAGGCGATGGCTTCCAGGCGTTTTTGTGCGTCGGTGGTCATCGCTTTTGGGTGCGGCGTTAGCAGCCAGGCGTATGCCTGATGGTGTGAGCGTCCCACACGACCCCGTAGCTGATGCAATTGCGCTAAACCGAAGTGGTCAGCTCGTTCAATGATGATGGTGTTGGCAGTGGGAATGTCGATCCCGGTTTCGATAATGGTGGTACACACCAGCACGTTAAAACGCTGATGGTGGAAATCGTTCATCACGCGTTCCAGTTCGCGCTCGCGCATTTGCCCGTGGCCGATACCAATGCGCGCTTCCGGCACCAGTTCCGCTAATCTGTCAGCGGTTTTCTGGATATTTTCGACGTCGTTAAAGAGATAATAAACTTGTCCCCCGCGCATAACTTCACGCAGGATAGCCTCGCGTACCACCAGGTTGTCATATTCGCGCACGAAGGTTTTGACCGCCAGACGACGAGCGGGCGGTGTGGCGATGATCGACAGATCGCGCATGCCGCTCATCGCCATGTTGAGCGTGCGTGGAATTGGCGTTGCTGTCAGAGTCAGAATATCTACATCCGCGCGCATTGCCTTGATACGCTCTTTGTGGCGAACGCCGAAACGGTGCTCTTCATCGACAATCAGCAGCCCCAGATCTTTTAGCTTCACATCCGCTTGCAGCAGTTTGTGAGTGCCGATGAGAATATCGATTTTACCTTCGGCAACCTGCTCCAGAATCTGCGCTTGCTCTTTGGCGCTACGGAAACGGGACAGCATCTCAATGCGTACCGGCCAGTTGGCAAAGCGGTCGCGGAAGTTGTCGAAGTGCTGCTGAGCGAGCAGGGTGGTCGGTACCAACACGGCAACCTGCTTGTGATTCTCTACGGCGAGGAAGGCGGCACGCATCGCGACTTCGGTTTTACCAAAGCCGACATCGCCACACACCAGGCGGTCCATGGCCAGCGGTTGACACATATCGCTGAGTACCGCGTTGATCGCCTGCGCCTGGTCCGGCGTGGTTTCAAACGGGAAGCTGTCGCAAAACAACTGGTACTGTTCACGGTCATGCTTAAAGGCAAAGCCTTCTTTCGCTGCGCGCTGGGCATAAATATCCAGCAGCTCTGCCGCGACATCGCGGACTTTCTCAGCGGCTTTCTGTCGGGCGCGTGACCAGGCATCACCGCCCAGTTTATGCAGCGGCGCATTCTCTTCCGCGCCGCCGGCGTAGCGGCTTATCAGATGCAGCGACGACACCGGCACATACAGTTTGGCGTCGTTGGCATAGGTGAGCATCAGGTATTCACCGGTAATGCCGCCTGCTTCCAGCGTGGTCATACCGGCATAGCGACCCACGCCGTGCTCCAGATGCACCACTGGCTGACCGGGATGCAGCTCCGCGAGGTTACGAATTAACGTATCCGGGTTGATGGTGCGACGAGAATCCTGGCGGCGGCGCGCCACGCGTTCACCGAGCAGATCGCTTTCACAAATCAGCGCCAGATTGCGTTTGCTATCGATGAAGCCGTGCTCGGCTGAGCCAATCATCAGATAACGACCGTTGTCTACGGCTTCGTCGAGTCGCAATATCCGCTTCGGCGCGACTTTGATGCGGGCGAGCAGTTCGCCTAGCGCTTCCCGGCGTCCTTCACTTTCCACCGAGAAAATTACCGGACCGGTAAAGCCTTCAAGGAATTTACGTAATGCATCTAACGGTGCTTTTTGCTGTGCCTGAACGGCGATATCCGGCAGCTTCTGGAACCCGAGGTTGGTATTCGCCGCTTTCTTCGGCAGACTCTCGGTTTTCAGCTGAACACGCGGCCAGCGTTTAAGTTCAGAAAACAGCTCATCAACCCGCAGCCACAGCGATTCCGGTGGCAGAAGCGGGCGCATCGGATCAACGCCGCGATTCTCAAAGCGTGACAGGGTATCGGCCTGGAAGCGTGCAGCGCTGGTCTCGATATCGCCGGTATTTACCAACAACGTATTGGCGGGGAAGTAGCTGAACAGCGGCGGCAGCGGCTCGCTGAAAAACAGCGGCTGCCAGTATTCAATCCCCGTAGGTAACGTGCCTTTGCTGACCTGTTGATAAATATGCTCGGCGTCGCGTTTTACCTCAAATGTATCACGCCACTGACTACGGAACAGCTCAATGGCCGTTTTGTCAGTCGGGAATTCGTGTGCGGGCAGCAAATTAATGGCATCGACTTCTTCCAGCGTGCGCTGAGTGTCAGTATCAAACAGACGCAGGCTGTCGATTTCGTCATCAAAGAAATCCAGACGATAAGGCAATTCGCTGCCCATCGGGAACAGATCTAACAATGCGCCACGCGTGGCGTATTCGCCGTGTTCCATGACCTGATCAACATGGCGATAGCCAGCGCTGTCCAACTGTTCGCGCAGGGCGTCGCGCGAAAGCCGCTGGCCTTTTTTCATGACCAGCGCATGACCGTGCAGATAGCTGTGCGGACAGACACGCTGCATCAGCGTATTTACCGGAACGATCAGCACGCCGCGTTGCATGGCGGGCAGTTGATACAGTGTGGAGAGCCGTGAGGAGATAATCTCCTGATGGGGAGAAAAGCTGTCATAGGGAAGCGTTTCCCAGTCGGGCAGGTTCATCACCATCTGGTCAGTAAACTGACGAATTTCATCATGCAGACGCAAAGCATTTTGCATGTCCGGCGCGATCAGCACCACTGGACCCGCGTGACGTTCGGCGATTTCGGCGACCAGCGTTGCGCAGGCGGCACCCGTAAGCTCACCCAACTGGCGCTGATCGGAAGCGCCCGTTGGGAGCGTGTAACGATGTTGTTCAGGCATTCGGTTGTCAGGATCTCATTTAGATATACATCTGATAAGCAATGTTCTTTATTATCCGTGATCGTTTCTCATAAGCAAATTGATTCGCCCCCGAATGGGGGCAAAAAGCGCGTAGGGGTTAGCGCGAGGCGAGCGATAAAGAGGGCGGGGAAAAGAGCAGATCGGCCACGGTTTTTTGTGAAATCTTACGCACCAGCAGGCCAAACAGGGTGCACAGCAGCAGACAGGCGAACGGATACACCAGTAGCAGGGCCAGCTCCGCGTATGCAGGCCAGGCGGCATGATTGATTTTGGGGATAAGCGTTAAGCTGAACTGCTCAACCAGAATACGGTGTGTGGTGTAGATGGCGATGGTATTGGCGCCAATCACGCTTAACGGACTGGACGCGCGCATGCCAAAGTGGAGCTCGAACTGATAAAACAGCTTCATGATCAACACAATGGAAAGGAGAGAAAGCAATAGCGAGACATTTGCCAGCCACGCGACGACGGCGACGATTGTGCAACCCAGAACAATGACCGCATGACGGCGCAGGGGCACCTCCTTGATCCACGCCATCAGCGTTGCACCAAACCATGCGCCGAGGCTATACCAGGGCAAATTGCGAATCACGCTGTTCATTCCCCACCACGGGGTCGGGAAAAAATTGATCGCCACGCTCAGCGCCACAAATAATGCTAACAACGGTATCGCCCAACGGCTGAAAATTTTACACAGAACAAAATAGACAATCAGCGCGTACAGATACCACAGGCTGGTGCTGGCGGTCAGCATCCCGTGGGTAAAATCCGCAATCGAATCCGCATAAGCGGCGTTGGCGGCATGGGTCAGATCGCGCTGCGGGGCGAGCCAGTTATTGAGCGCCACCAACGCCAGCCATTGCACCACTCCCCAAAGCACCAGCACCCAGGCGATACTCCAGATCCGTTTATCCACGCAGGTTGTCCACGGGACGTTATCGATGTAGCGGCGGATCAGATACCCCGAAATAAAGAAAAACACCGGCATGCGAAACGGTGCCAGGTACAAATTGAGGTAAATCCAGCATTTGCTCAGCACCTCTGACAGTGGATGCTGAAAAGTGGTGAGGTGCGGGTAAAATGTGATCACCGAGTGGTAAATCACCACCAGGCAAATGCATAACCCCTTGATTTGATTAATCCATAGTTCTTTTTTATTCATTGAGACGGCGCATCCATATTGATTGCAATAGCCTGCCATCCTGCGCAACCCGCTGTGCGCTGTAATGCGTAACTGTCTGCATTTTGTTTTTTTAGGATAAAGGTCAGGGATCGGGGTTGTAGGGAAGAGGGACAACTTTAGCGGTTTGATTTATTTATACTTTTAAGAATAGTGCTGACGAACACTTACGGTTCAGTCATTTACCCATTCCGCTTTCGCTTATATACTCGTGACTTTGCTAACAGCAACCAGACGGATTTCATGTACCAACCTGTCGCTCTATTCATCGGCCTGCGTTATATGCGTGGGCGTGCAGCAGATCGCTTCGGTCGCTTCGTTTCCTGGCTCTCCACCATTGGCATTACTCTCGGGGTAATGGCGCTGGTTACGGTGTTGTCGGTGATGAACGGTTTCGAGCGCGAGCTGCAAAACAATATTCTTGGCCTGATGCCTCAGGCCGTCCTCTCGTCTGAACAGGGTTCCCTAAACCCGCAACAGTTGCCGGAAAAAGCGGTGGTGTTGAACGGCGTCAACCGCGTCGCACCGATAACCACGGGGGATGTGGTACTGCAAAGTGCGCGTAGCGTGGCAGTCGGCGTGATGCTGGGTATTGACCCGGCGCAAAAAGATCCATTAACGCCATATCTGGTCAATGTGAAGCAAACAGATCTGCAGCCGGGTAAGTATAATGTCATCCTCGGAGAGCAGCTTGCCGGGCAACTGGGTGTTAATCGTGGCGATCAAATTCGCGTGATGGTGCCCTCAGCCAGCCAGTTTACCCCGATGGGGCGTCTGCCGAGCCAGCGTCTGTTTACGGTAATTGGCACCTTCGCCGCCAACAGCGAAGTCGACGGCTACCAGATGCTGACCAACATCCAGGATGCGTCACGTCTGATGCGTTACCCGGTGGGCAATATTACCGGCTGGCGTCTGTGGCTCAACGAACCGTTAAAGGTTGATACGCTGAGCCAGCAAACGCTGCCGCAAGGCACCAAATGGCAGGACTGGCGCGAGCGCAAAGGGGAATTGTTCCAGGCCGTGCGTATGGAGAAAAACATGATGGGGCTGCTGCTTAGCCTGATCGTGGCGGTGGCGGCATTTAATATTATTACCTCGCTGGGTCTGATGGTAATGGAGAAGCAAGGGGAAGTGGCGATTCTACAAACGCAGGGGCTGACGCCGCGGCAGATAATGATGGTGTTTATGGTTCAGGGGGCCAGTGCCGGGATTATCGGCGCGCTGCTGGGCGCGGTGCTGGGCGCATTACTCGCCAGTCAACTGAACAACCTGATGCCAATTATCGGTGTGCTTCTGGATGGGGCTGCGCTGCCGGTCGCCATTGAGCCGCTGCAGGTTATCGTCATTGCGCTGGTGGCGATGGCCATCGCGCTGCTGTCTACGCTTTATCCTTCCTGGCGCGCTGCCGCCACTCAACCCGCTGAGGCTTTACGTTATGAATAAGATCCTGTTGCAATGCGACAACCTGTGCAAACGCTATCAGGAAGGCACAGTGCAGACCGATGTACTGCACGATGTCAGTTTTTGCGTCGGTGAAGGTGAGATGATGGCGATTGTCGGCAGCTCCGGTTCCGGTAAGAGTACGTTGCTGCATCTGTTAGGCGGTCTGGATACGCCAACTTCCGGCGATGTCATTTTTAGCGGTCAGCCGATGAGCAAACTCTCGTCGGCGGCGAAAGCGGAACTGCGCAATCAGAAGCTGGGCTTCATTTATCAGTTCCACCATCTGCTGCCGGACTTTACCGCGCTGGAAAACGTGGCGATGCCGTTGCTGATCGGCAAGAAAAAACCGGCTGAAATCACCGAGCGCGCACGGGATATGCTGAAAGCAGTAGGGCTGGACCATCGTGCCAGCCATCGTCCGTCTGAACTTTCAGGCGGTGAACGCCAGCGCGTGGCCATCGCTCGTGCGCTGGTGAATAACCCGCGCCTGGTACTGGCGGATGAGCCAACGGGTAACCTTGATGCGCGTAACGCGGACAGCATTTTCGAGCTTCTGGGTGAGCTGAACCGCTCTCAGGGCACGGCATTTTTGGTGGTGACACACGATCTGCAACTGGCGAAGCGCATGAGCCGCCAGCTTGAAATGCGCGATGGTCGCCTGACGGCTGAACTGAGCCTGATGGGAGCTGAGTAATGGCTTCGCCTTTATCGTTATTGATTGGTCTGCGTTTTAGCCGTGGTCGGCGGCGCGGCGGCATGGTCTCGCTGATTTCCGTGATTTCCACCGTTGGCATTGCGTTGGGCGTCGCGGTGTTGATCGTCGGCTTAAGCGCCATGAACGGATTTGAGCGTGAGCTTAACAACCGTATTCTGGCCGTGGTGCCGCACGGTGAGATTGAAGCCGTGAATCAGCCGTGGAACAACTGGCAGGAAGCGCTCGACAAGGTACAGAAGGTACCAGGCATTGCCGCTGCGGCGCCTTATATTAACTTTACCGGGCTGGTGGAGAGTGGGGCGAACCTACGCGCAGTGCAGGTGAAGGGCGTTGATCCGCAGCAGGAGCAGCGTTTAAGCGCGCTACCCTCGTTTGTGCAAAACCACGCATGGGATAATTTCAAAGCGGGTGAGCAACAAATCATTATTGGTAAGGGAATTGCCGATGCGCTGAAGGTGAAGCAGGGCGACTGGGTATCGATTATGATCCCTAACGCCAGTGCGGATCATAAGTTACAGCAGCCTAAACGCGTGCGTTTGCACGTCACGGGGATCCTGCAACTGAGCGGTCAGCTCGATCACAGCTTTGCCATGATCCCAATGGAAGATGCGCAGCAATACCTGGATATGGGATCCAGCGTTTCCGGGATCGCGCTGAAAGTGAACGACGTGTTTAACGCTAATAAGCTGGTGCGAGACGCGGGTGAAGTCACCAATAACTATGTGTACATTAAGAGCTGGATCGGTACTTACGGTTATATGTATCGCGATATCCAGATGATCCGCGCCATTATGTATCTGGCGATGGTGCTGGTGATTGGCGTGGCCTGTTTTAATATCGTTTCCACGTTAGTGATGGCGGTAAAAGACAAAAGCGGCGATATTGCGGTATTAAGAACCCTGGGGGCTAAAGATGGCCTTATCCGTGCCATTTTTGTCTGGTACGGCCTGCTGGCGGGGCTGTTCGGTAGCCTGATAGGCGTCGTCATTGGGGTGGTTGTCTCGCTGCAACTGACGCCGATCATTAACGGGATTGAGGCGCTTATCGGCCATCAGTTCCTGTCCGGCGATATCTATTTCATTGACTTCCTGCCATCGGAATTACACTGGCTGGATGTGATTTACGTGCTGGTGACAGCACTCGTGCTGAGTCTTTTGGCAAGTTGGTATCCGGCGCGTCGCGCCAGCAATATTGATCCTGCGAGAGTACTTAGCGGCCAATAACAATATATACACGAAAGCATTCATGCGGCGGTAAGTCGGCAAACCGAAATCTCCACGAGCATAGATAACGATGTGACTGGAGGGTGAGGGCGCAGCCGACCCCAAGGCATCTTGAAGGATGACGTGTATCAAGGAGCGGTGATGTATTACGGATTTGACATCGGCGGGACCAAAATTGCGCTGGGCGTGTTTGATAAGCAACGTCGTTTGCAATGGGAAACACGCGTCCCTACGCCTCGCGACAGCTATGACGCTTTCCTTGATGCGGTCTGCAATCTGGTGACGGAAGCGGACCTGCGGTTCGGCGTTAAAGGTTCGGTAGGCATCGGCATTCCTGGTATGCCAGAAACGGAAGACGGTACGCTGTATGCGGCCAACGTTCCTGCTGCCAGTGGTAAGCCGCTCCGCGCCGATCTCAGCGCTCGCCTTGACCGCGATGTGCGTCTGGATAACGATGCTAACTGTTTTGCCCTCTCCGAAGCCTGGGATGACGAGTTCACCCAATATCCGCTCGTGATGGGGTTGATCCTCGGTACCGGTGTTGGCGGCGGTCTGGTGCTTAACGGGAAATCCATCACCGGGCGCAGCTATATCACCGGCGAGTTTGGTCATATCCGTTTGCCAGTCGATGCGCTGACGTTGATGGGCTTTGATTTCCCATTGCGCCGCTGCGGGTGCGGTCAACTGGGATGCATCGAAAGCTATCTTTCCGGCGGTGGATTTGCGTGGTTGTATCAGCATTACTACCATCAATCGCTGGATGCCCGTGAAATTATCGCGCTGTGGGAGCAGGGTGATGAACAAGCACGTGCCCATGTTGAACGCTATCTGGATTTGCTGGCGGTGTGCCTTGGGAATATCCTGACTATCGTCGATCCTGATTTGGTGGTGATTGGCGGAGGCTTGTCGAATTTTACCGCTATTACGACGCAACTGGCGGACCGACTGCCACGTCATCTGCTGCCGGTTGCCCGGGTGCCGCGTATTGAGCAGGCGCGGCACGGTGATGCGGGCGGGATGCGCGGAGCCGCTTTCCTACATCTTACCGATTAATACAAAGAGGTTGTTATGCTGTCGCGCCGGGGTCATCGGTTAAGCCGCTTTCGTAAAAATAAACGCCATATGCGCGATCGCCTGCGTCAACGAATCTTTTTCAGAGACAGAGTGGTGCCTGAATTGATGGAAAAACCAAGAGTGCTGGTACTGACGGGAGCGGGAATCTCCGCTGAGTCAGGAATTCGAACCTTTCGCGCGGCGGATGGTCTCTGGGAAGAACATCGGGTAGAGGACGTTGCGACTCCGGAAGGATTTAGTCGTAATCCGCAACTGGTCCAGTCGTTTTATAACGCCCGTCGTCATCAGTTGCAACAATCAGAAATCCAGCCTAACGCGGCGCATATCGCGCTGGCAAAACTCGAAGCCGAGCTGGGCGACCGTTTTTTACTGGTGACGCAGAATATTGATAACCTGCATGAACGTGCGGGCAGCCAGAACGTAATCCATATGCACGGTGAACTGCTCAAGGTTCGCTGTTCTCAAAGCGGGCAGATTCTGGAGTGGACTGGCGATGTGACAGCGGAAGATAAATGCCATTGTTGCCAGTTTCCGGCGCCACTGCGCCCGCACGTGGTGTGGTTTGGTGAAATGCCGCTGGGCATGGATGAAATTTATATGGCACTGGCAATGGCCGATGTGTTCATTGCGATTGGTACATCGGGCCATGTATACCCGGCAGCGGGGTTTGTGCATGAAGCTCGACTACATGGGGCGCATACGGTAGAGCTAAATCTCGAACCGAGCCAGGTAGGAAGCGAGTTTGAAGAGAAGTATTACGGTCCGGCAAGCCAGGTGGTGCCTGAGTTTGTTGAGAAATTATTGAAAGGACTGTGATTTTTATGCCCGATACGCGCAGCGCCATCGGGCATTCCTTACAACGCTGAATTAACGTCCTGCTTTCAGCTTCTGATAATACTCTTCATAGATAGCGCTGGCGGAACCGACATCGTTCTGCCATTCCCCTTTGTTGATGGTTTCTGCATCAGGGTAGAGGGTTTTATCGTTCGCGACTTCAGGGCTTAACAGCTTACGTGCTGCCAGGTTTGGCGTCGGATAACCGATGGTTTCCGCGACTTCTTTCGCCACGTCCGGGCGTAGCAGGAAGTTAATCAGCTTCAGCGCAGCTTCTTTATTTTTTGCGTTCGCTGGAATAGACAGGCTGTCCATCCAGAAAATCCCACCTTCTTTCGGCCATACCACTTCCAGCGGAGTACCTGCCTGACGCGCAACATACGCGGAGCCGTTCCACACCATCCCCAGATTGACTTCGCCTTCCATATACGGGTTGGCCGGGTTGTCAGAGTTAAATGCCGCGACGTTAGGCATCAGCTTCTTCAACTCGTTATAGGCGGCTTCAATCTCTTTAGGATCGGTGGTATTGCCGGAGTATCCCAGCTTGCGCAGCGCCATCTGGAACACTTCACGCGCATCATCCGTTAACAGCAGGCTACCTTTGTACTCCGGTTTCCACAGATCGGCCCAGCTGGTTACTGTTTTCGGGTCGATGGCATCGCTATTGATGCCAATGGCCGTCGCACCCCAGATATACGGGATAGAGTAGTCATTGTTGGGGTCGAATGGCTTGTTGAGCATTTCCGGATCGAGGTTGTGGAAGTTGGTCAACGTCGACTTGTCGATCTTCTGGATCATGCCTTCTTTGCGCATTTTATCGACGTAATAGGTGGACGGAACCACCAGATCGTATGCGCCGTCTTTATAGGTTTTGAGCTTGGCGTACATGGTTTCGTTCGACTCGTAGGTCGAATAGATAACCTTAATGCCGGTCTCTTTGGTGAACTGCTCCAGCAGTCCAGGCGGGACATACTCGGTCCAGTTATAGAAATAGAGCGTGTTGTTGTCATTAGCGTGAGCGGCGCTCATGCCCAGTGCCAGAGCACCCGCCGCGAGCAGGTGGCGTGACCATTTTTTCATCATTTAACGTCCCCTGAATTAAGGGCCTTAGCGGCCCTTGGTTTTATCACGTGCAATAAGCTGGCTGGCAATCACCATAACCAGCGACAGAACCAACAAAATGGTCGCCAGCGCGTTCACCTCTGGTGATACGCCGACTTTTACCATGGAGTAGATTTTTAACGGCAAAATTTCATAACCAGGCCCGGTAACGAAGGACGACACGACGACATCATCCATCGACAACGTAAAGCTCAGCAACCAGCCGGCAGCCACTGCAGGCATTGCCAGAGGCAGTATAATCTTGCGCAGAATAGTCACTTCACTGGCGCCGAGATCTTTGGCGGCTTCAAGCATTCGTACATCAAAACCTTTCAGACGTGAGTAAACCGTCACCACCACAAAAGGTAGACAAAAAGTGATATGCGAGAACAGCAGTGACCAGAAACCCAGTTGAATGCCGATCAGCATAAACAGCACCAGCAAAGAAATCGCCATTACGATATCCGGCGACATCATCACCACGAACAGCATGCCGCTGACAAACGGTTTACCGCGAAAACGGTAGCGGTACAGTGCAACCGCTGTGAGTGAGCCGATCAGCGTGGCAAACGTGGCGGATAGCACCGCCATCGTCAGCGAGTGTTGCGCTGCCTGTAGCAGGCTATCGTTGTTCATCAGCAGGCCGTACCATTTGGTGGTAAAACCCTGCCAGTTGATGCCAAAGCGCGAGCTGTTAAAGGAGTTCACAATCAAAATAATGATTGGAATATACAGATACGCGTAGATGGCGGTCATAAAACCGCCTCTGAGCAGCCGACCGATCATTCGCGTTTCACCTTCTTGTTCAGAAGGCGCGATGTTTTCAGAGTATTGAAAATAATCAACTTTTTCTCTTCTCCAAAATCTCTCCAAAACTTCCCGCCAAAACAGATAGCCAAAAAGAAGCAGCTATCACTAAGGCCGCGAATTTTACAACAATTTTTAGGATGATCGGGAAAAAAAGGCCATTTAAATGACCAGCTTTACTCATTGCTGACTGCGAGTGGCGGTATAGCAATCGGTTCAGGGAACAATTAGCGCACGCTACCGCTGTAGTGGTAAAGGGGAGGTACTTGACTGCAAAGCCACGAAAGAGCATGGCGTCCCAGTGTTTGAAACCTGTGAACGCTGCAGGGAGCATGCTTAACGAAGGGTAACGAAATTGACGGGAATAGTGGTTTTTGGGATATCAATTTCCTGGCCCGGTGGTAACAAAAAACAGAAAACACCAGAACGGCGTTTTACGCTATCTACAGCGTAAATTTCTTGAATCACCCTGTTTTACGACACAAGAATTTACCTTTAATGACACCGTCAAAGAAACGGCCTTTAGATTGCACCGTGAGAAAAGAGTTATAGATGCTTTCAGGAACGCCCACATACTGGAAAGTTGAAGAATTTACGAACCCAATCTCCAGTATCTTTTCTAATGGGTAGTAACCAATAAATTTTATTTTTGATGAAATCATTGCCTGTCGTTGCATTTTTTCTCCTTCAAATTTTTTAATTTTCCTTCTCTGATAATACACTGATATGAAACAAAAGGAGCATAGTTTTGTAAATGTTATGGCTGTTTCAGAATTTACTGGTTGGATGAAATGATTTTCTTTGTTGCTTTAATTTCCTCAGTTGCGAAAAATAGCACGAAAATTCGTTGCTGGATTTTTACGGATTGAAATGGGATTTCCTTTAAGTGACTGATAAATATATTTTATTTTATTTTTCGTTATCCAGGGGACGACCGGCTGTATGTTATTGCGGGTGAACAGAACTCTTTGATTATGCTGTCTCAGTTTCCATTTCTAAGATTTTGCGAAAAATTAAATGAAAAAATAACTTGCTATTGTTTGTGGGGTGTGTGATTAATGAGGGGTTGGTTAGGTACACAGACCCATTAAAGCGGTTTAGTAAAGCAGTTCTCATCTCAAGCGTTATCCACAGATAATCCTTTCTTTTGAGCCTTCTTATCGTTACTAATTAGATTGTGTGCGAAGCCCTTTTCGCCGTAAGGCTACATAGAATTTAAGGAATTACCTGTGTCTAATAAAATGACTGGTTTAGTAAAATGGTTTAACGAGTCTAAAGGTTTTGGTTTTATTACCCCTGACAATGGTAGTAAAGATGTGTTTGTACACTTCTCTGCTATTCAGAGTGGTGGCTTTAAAACGCTGAATGAAGGCCAAAAAGTTGAGTTCAGCATTACTGCTGGTGCAAAAGGGCCGTCAGCTGAAAACGTTGTAGCTGCCTGATATTTTTCCTGATGTAAACTGATATACGATAGCGAAGACGGTGAATGCCTGAGTAGATATATTAGTTTTTCAGAAACTCAACATCTGTCGACATAAAGCTGAACAGATGTTTGAGTCTAATCATTGGGTAGAACAGTTGAAATGATTATTTTATGAATGTCATTTGTTGTTTTACCTCTGTAGTTTTTCTTGCACGCTTAAGTGCATTCGTAAAAGCTAACAACATCCCAAAAATCGCTGGTGCTATAATATAAAGAAAATTATATTATTTTAGATTCCTCATGTGAACTGATAAGAAATATTTATTTTTTATTGCTTTTAATAGTGAGTTGTAACCTGATACTGAAAACCAAGAGAAATTATTAGTTAAATAGATCTTTTGGATATCACTGCGGTAGTGAGTGTTGTAGCAAATAAAGGCTAACATCATGACCGACCATATTTATTTTAAGTGCCCTTGTTGTCATGGGTCACAGTACAGAACTTCCCATTTTGATGTGACTGAGAAAAATCCCTTTGGTGCAAAGTGTATTTTTTGTAAATCATCAATGATCACACCAGATAACTATGCGCCATATACTTCCAGTAAATCAAATGAACAGGTGTTGCGAAAGTAACATTTGGCTCTGACCTTCCAGTTAAGGCGGCAAGATTCATTATCATTGCCAGGCACTGGTTTAAGTCCAACAAGGGCCGTCAGTCAGCTACTACCTCATCGAATTGAGCGGGCGACTTTTGAACTTGCAGGAGACGAGGGTTTGATCCTCTATGGTTACACCATGAATAAAAACCTCGTTCTAACGGGGTTTTGTCATTTCAGGGGTATCCGTGCAACATACAAGTAAGTTGGGCAAAGAATTGTATTTTTTGTTTTGCTATTAACATCATGTCTGATGTGTAACGGTATTACTAATAACCATATAAAGGGCAACGCATTGAGAATCATACAAAACCATATTATGGCCCAGGAAATTGGTGAAACAGTTATCCAGCTACTTGAAAATGGCAAAAGGGTTACGACAGGGAATATCATTGATTTGATCGAACGGAAAAGTCATGCCTTGCACGGTCAAAAAGCCGATGAGATAAGAGAAATATTGATATTTATCAGGAAAAAATCTGTTCTGTAAACGAGTTATAAATCACCTACGGTGCTCACGGATTATGGTTTCTCAATCAAAGACCTACTGAGAGGCATCCAGCCTGGTAGTGCAAAACTCTTCTTTTCTGGCCCACACAATAGAATGGGCCTTTTTCATTACTAAAAGATAGGTTGTGATATCTGGACGGTGTGAGGCAATAATGATTACATATTTGTCGATTGACATTGAAATTAATTATTTTCTGTAAGCGCTTTTGTGATTAGGGTTGATAGTGCTTCAAGTTGGATAGCAAGCTGAATGCTCAACCAAACATATCCGTGAACGGCGCTTTCAATGATTTCCTCGCCCTCATTGGCGAGTAAAAGACAATGCAACTCTTTAGTAATTTCGAGAAGATGCTCGCTATTTGATGCTATCGGCGTTGGGTTTCCTTCATGCAAGGCATGTGCGAGGGTGTTGAGGGTGCTACGGGTCATTTGTTCCATATCTGACAGCGTGTGAGTATTCAATATGAGAAATCGACTGCCACGGGATGCCCAGTGGGCATTTATCTGAAATTTTTGCGCCGCTATCATATCGCGGGTTATCGATTGAATATCTTCAAGTAGACTCTTCGCAATCTTTGTTTCTTTATTTACTGGTGTAATAAGGCTGCGCATTTTTACTACATTATTCAGCGCTCGCGTTTGAAGTTTGGCCATTCTCGGGGGCGCAAGAACGTTTCGGGAGACTCCCGCAGTTGTTATTTTTAGATAATCAGAAAGAAAGTCAGCAAGTTGTATACGCCAGTTAATGAATGCTCTTTGGGGAAAAATGCTGGTAAACAACATCGCCAGAATGCATCCTATAATAATGTTGGTGCTTCGCCACAATGCTGTTTGTAAGTCTCCTGCAGGAGCGCTGCTGACAACCGCCAGCGTGATACCAATCAATAATGCGGCATAGGGACGTTTACTCATGGCCAGAAAACCACAAAGGAAAGCTGCGCATCCACACCACAGCATCATCATAGTGAGAGAATACATTTCAATGTGTAATGCGATGATCCCCAAAATCGCACCCCCTACAGTTCCCGCCATACGTTCAAGTGCCCTGGGTATCACATTGCCCATGTAACTAATTGGTCCCATGACCACAACCAGTGTAATCAGGGGCCAGGAGTGGTCTGGTAAATTCAACATTCTTATCAATAAGAAAGTTATAACAAATGCTAAAGCAATACGGATCCCATGAACTACACGATAGTTGCGGTAAATCTTAAGTTCTAAAGGACTTATCGGTTTATTCCGTTCAATGGAAAAAATATTGTTTTTCATTGGTTAAAATCTTTAACATAGACAGAATTATAGAGGATGTTCAGATATACACTGAAAAAATAATCTCGTCTTACTTTTTTAACTTATAAAAAGGAGGGCGATACCTGATATAGGTTATTGTTAATCAATTGCTAATGCAGTAGCGAAAGAAGACGTAATATTTTAATACCCACATTATCTTTGGATTTGCCATTATGGTGGTAAGCGGTTCTACACATATTGAGTGGCCCATGACTTAAATTCAACATGTTGACTTTGACAGATATTAAAAAGTTGTGGACTTCCAAAATACTGGTTAGCATGTTTAAAACGTTTTCTTTTTCAGGTTGTTATAAGGCTAAGCAAAACAGGTCAGATGGTTTCTGTGCACGGCTTTATATCAGCAACGGTATCATTATATTTATAACATATGCACTTTGATGAGCTAAGGCCCGGACCAAAGCTCATGAGATATAAGTTCTGGCTACATTAGATGGAAGCAGTACACAACCTATTCATGTGTTATCGAAAAGCAACTACGTAAACAGAAAGTGCAAGTGCGAGAAATATCCAGTATTGAGAATGGTAATGGAAAAGTTTGAGCATAAATATCCTCCACAGATTCGGTTCCTAATTAATGGCAGATTTAAATGTCAACAACAAACAAAAAAGCATGGGCATTGATTGTTTGATTGTTTCATATTGTTTCAGTGATGCGCTATGACGGTGCGTTTGCACCAACAATAGGATTCTTGCATTGTTATGGTGAGCTTAGTGTCAGCCGGGCATTAAGACGCGATCAATCTACTGATAAATATAACCCAGGCAGCCATATGCGGCTTTTTCTATCCTGTCTGTTACTCTTTGCCAGCCGCACACCGATACCACAAAGCTTGCCCGCCGCCTGAATGCCGCAAAGCACACCGGAAATCTTGCCGTTCCTGCCAAAAGTAAAACAGCCGGAGCTGACGTTGTAATCCTCTCTGACATGCTCGGAAATTTCGTGGTAGATGCTAAATATTATGCTGAGATGGAGGAAATACGACTCTTCCGTGAGTCAAAATCCCTGAAAACTTAGGGTGATAGATAAAGGTCTTAAGCAGCATGACATAATTTTCGATTTAAGCTATTTAAATTCATTTTTATGATAAGAATCATGTGCGATTTCCCTATAAAACTAAATCTTGCTATGTTTGGTTAATCATGCGTTAATGAATTCTTGGTTTGTAACGAATTTATCTAAAGCAAGTGCTGTATTAATTTTATTTCTTGTTCCTGTTGAGATTTCCTTGCTGGCTTTTCTCTCTGATGATTTTTTTCGGACCATTCTGCCCAAGGGCTTACTCAAGAAAGGTAATAATTATGTCTAATAAAATGACTGGCTTAGTTAAATGGTTCAATCCTGAAAAAGGTTTTGGGTTTATCACCCCTAAAGATGGCAGTAAAGATGTGTTTGTACACTTTTCTGCTATCCAGAGTAACGATTTCAAGACGCTGAATGAGAATCAGGAAGTTGAGTTTAGTGTTGAACAGGGACCTAAAGGCCCCTCAGCAGTTAATGTCGTGGTTGTATAAGGTAACTGTTATTACACATCATATTCACTTCAGATGCCCGTGTTGCCACGGATCTCAGTACAGAACGTCGAGCTTTGATGTTACTGAAAAAAATCCTTTCGGAGCAAAATGTATTTTTTGCAAATCGGTAATGATTACATTTGACAATGTTGCGCTATACATTCGTTCTGGTCAGACTTCGTTAGATTTTAGAAAATAAAGTTCAGGTTCCTTATGGAGCCTTTTTTGTATGCTAAACCGTTCATCTCTGTACGAACCATCACGGTATCATTATGAAAAAAGTAATCGTTTTTTTTAACTCAGAACCGGCAGTTGTTGTATCCGTAATGAAGGGAATTACTTCGATAATGCGTGAGTTTCCCAATGGGGAAAAAGCACACCTGTCCGTGATGTCAGCAGGATTTCCATCTCTGACAGGAGACCATAAAATAGTTTATGTCGCCTCTGATCGCGATGTCAGTTCCGAAGAGATTCTCGAGGCAGCATCGAAGCTTTTGAAGTGACATCTGATTGTTTCTTTACCGACCGAGATAGTAGTCCAGTGGTTTGCAGATGTTTTGCGCTTTTCTTGTATGAAGATTGTACTGCAACCTCTTGATTATTGAGTCTTTCCATTCTATCTTTTAAACATGTCAGCACTGTTATAAGTGCTCCACGGGGAATGTTACATACTTGACGTTGATACGTTAGAGATCAAGAGAGGTAAATAATGAACGTCGAAGAGTTAAAAACAAAAACTGAAGCGGATATTTCTGAATTCATTACAAAAAAAATTGTTGAACTCAAAAAAAAGACAGGAAAAGAAGTTTCCGACATCCAGTTTACTGCTCGTGAAAAAATGACTGGGCTTGAAAGCTATGATATTAAAATTACATTGATCTAATTGTTAAAAGACCCAGCTTGAATGAAAAGCATTATCTTAAAAGGTAATGCTTTTTTATTGCTGTCAAAAAATTTGGATGTTGTCAAAACCTTCATTTTTAACCATAGAGACAAGGCCTGACTTTTTAATGGGGCCTTTCCGATGCCAGCCCGCGCTATCGGGCTACTGCTGGCTCAGGGCAGGGAATGCACTTGTCGAATATTTCGTGGTCAGTGGGTATCACATTGAGGGGAGTGGGGTGACGTAGTAGCCTGCGAATGGGTTAATTATCATTTCGGTCGGGATTGTTAGATAACCCAACTCCTACTTTTACCGCAGCAAACAACATAATGCACAGAGCGGTAATGACGGTAAATACCAATGAAAGGCTGGTAATCATAAATTTTCTTCATTTCAGATGGATTTGATTATTAGACTAAGACATAAAGGAAAAGTTCAGGGTAAATATCATAGTATTTCCCGGAAAAATATCGAAGCGGGTCATTGTATACCAGAGCGGACTGCAGGGAGCCGTATCGAAGAGTGGCGGATCAACGGTCTCAACGGCTGCAAATATCTATCTTGGCAAACGTCGTCATCTACCCTGTGTTATCCCCCTTTTGGATAAAGAATAGGACGATAAATTAAATGGTTAAATTTTATCCAAACGTGGTACAGTGAATCTCATTCATCGAAAGGGTAATCATCATGTCTCTCATCGATTACGCAATGAAGTACCTCGGCGGCGTATCGACGACTACTGTCATCTGCCCGGCCTGTGGCTTACGTTCATCCCAATCTATTTCTAAAATTCGCCTTAAGCAGACAATGCTTTGCCCTGGCTGTAAAACACTGTTTGTTTCACCACGATAACCCTGACACTTAGTTGCACCTAAACCCGGTGTTCTATACTTAAGTCAAATCCCGGCAGCTGTTAAATCCCTGATGCCTTACGCCCATCCTGAGAGAACGTTTCTGAACTGATTTCGCAACTGCTCCTGCATGCTAACTCTGCATCAGAGCAATGCTATGAAAATGAACCCCAGGGCGTGGTTTAACCGCTCCCATATTCCGATGAATGCTACCGAAAGCGTAACGTTTTCGGCGAACGATCCTGCCGGTGAAAGCACTCTGCAGTCAGAACTCTTTTCGACCGCCCAGATGGAACGCTACGGTCAGAAGCTCGCACGGACCCATAAATTATCGCCGGATAAACATCCTTATTATCTTCTAAAAAGACTCGGCGAGAATGAGGCCATCATTACCCAAAGCTGTTATGAGCTTAACGCGGGTAAAAAGACCAGCATCATGCCTGCCGGGGAGTGGTTGCTGGACAATTATTATCTGATTGAGGAACAAATCCGCACTGTCCGCCAGCACTTGCCGAAAAGCTTTGGTAAAGGTCTCCCGTCGCTGATGTCGCCGCTGAATTGCCCACGAATTTACAATATTGCATCAGAGGCCATTGCTCACGGTGACGGGCGCTGGGATGCTGCCAGCCTGACCAGCTATCTCACCGCCTATCAACAGGTGACCCCGCTGACATTAGGTGAAGTCTGGGCGTTACCGGGAATGCTGCGCCTGGCGCTGATTGAAAATCTTCGTCGTATCAGTATCGAAGTGATCAAAGCGCAGCAGGACAGAACGCTGGCTGATATGTGGATAACAAAGATTTTCGGATGTGCAGAGAATGCCCCTGGCGATTTAATCATGGTGGTTGCCGATATGGCACGCTCCCGACCTACGTTAACCAGTGCGTTTGTCGCAGAGCTGGTGCGGCGTCTGCAGGGGCATGGCAATGCGCTGTCGTTACCTCTGACCTGGGTTGATCAGTGCCTTCGGGAACAGGGGATCACCACCGACGTTCTCATACATAATTTCAATCAACAGCTTGCTGCCAGCCAGCTATCTGTCAGTAACAGCATCGCGGGTCTGCGATTACTGAGTGAAACGGATTGGGCTGATTTCGCCGAAACGATAAGTGTCGTCGAACAGGCATTACGCAATGATCCTGCCGGTATCTATCCTCGGATGCACTTCAATACCCGGGATCATTACCGGCACGTTGTTGAGGTCCTGGCCAGAGACAGTGGTCTCAGCGAGCCTGAAGTTGCTGACAGGGTGCTGACGCTTTCAGGAAACAGTGCTCCCGATACACTGGAACATCATGTTGGTTATTATCTCGCAGGCGAAGGTCGGCAGGCGCTGGAAATTCATCTGTTAGCAGACACCTCAAGGCTCATGCGCTTGCGGCACAGTTTCAACAGAATAACCCTGCTGTCATGGCTTGGAAGCCTGGCGTTGTTGACAACCGCAACGACCGCGGCAATTTTGCATGAAACAGCCATGCAGGGCGCAGACTGGCTGTTGATCGCGGTGATATTCCCTCTGATTATCGCTGTAACTCAGTTAATGAGCGATTTACTCAGTGACGCCACCACCCGTTTTCGCGTTCCTCGCCCCTTGCCGCGGATGGATTTCTCAACCGGCATTCCCCCTGACAGCGCCACTCTGTTAGTCATCCCCTGCATGCTGACCAGCCACGCAAGTTTCAGCCAACTCCTCACCAGTCTTGAAGTCTGCTGGCTGGGGAATGAAAACGAAAATCTCAGGTTTGCGCTGCTCACTGATTTCGCTGATTCTGCAAATGAACCCTCGCCGGAAAGCCAGATGCTCCTCAGACAGGCGATCGCCGATATGCAGGCGCTGAATCGCCGCTATCCCTCCAGCCGCCCGCGTTTTTACCTGCTACACCGCCAGCCTGAATGGAACCCCGCTGAAGGAACGTGGATGGGCTATGAACGCAAGCGGGGAAAACTGGCGTTACTGAACAGCTGGTTGCGCCATCCGGGGACACAATTCGTCAGCGTTGCAGACATGCCTGCTAACCTTTTACCGGGCCATATTAAATACGTCATTACCCTGGACAGTGATACGGTGTTGCCGCGCGATACGGCGCACAAACTGGTCGCGACGATGGCGCATCCGCTGAATACTCCAGAGTATGATCCGGTACGCCAGAGGGTTGTCAAAGGATTTGGCATTTTACAACCCGGCCTTGCGGAGGAGATACCACGCAACGGTCAGGGACGTTACGCCGCCATGCGCAGCAGCATACCGGGCAATAATCCCTATTCGATGATGTCTTCGGATATCTATCAGGACCTTTTTGGGGAAGGATCGTTCGTGGGCAAAGGGATTTACGATGTTGACATTTTTATGCAGGCCACTGCCAACACCTGCCCGGAAAACCTGGTTCTCAGCCATGATCTACTCGAAGGATGCTATGCACGTTCGGGGCTGCTGAGTGAGGTGTTACTCTATGAACAGTACCCGAATAATTATCTGTCGGATGTTGCACGTCGTTCACGCTGGATCCGGGGTGACTGGCAACTGCTTAACTGGCTGAAACCACGTGTCAGAAGAGCCGATGGAACCCGGACCAGGAATCCGCTGACCGCGCTTTCTTACTGGAAATTACTTGATAATCTGCGTCGCAGTCTGGTCGCCCCCTCATTACTGGTATTGCTGTTCTTCACCCTGCTTGGGGTACCTAATCCGGTTTACTGGCTGGGCGTACTGTCGCTGATATGGCTGTTGCCAACCATCCTCTGCATCACCCATGACTTTCTGCATAAACCTCTGCGTCGCCGCCTGAAGCCGCATCTGTTACTGGTAGGGGCGGGCGCGCTGAAGCGTTTGTCAGGTATCGGCCTTAATTTTGCGATACTGCCGCATGAAGCCGGATATTCGCTAAAAGCGATCGCCGTGACGTTATGGCGATTGGGGATCAGCAGGCGTCACCTCAGCCAGTGGGTCAGCTACAGCCTGGACAGCAATCAGGCCGGACCCACTGTCGCGCGTTTTTATCAGGCGATGTGGCTGAATGTTGCATGTGGTGTGATGCTGATAATACTGACCGGACAATTTGCTCCACAACTGCTGGGGATTGCGTTGCCGATCGGTTTGTTATGGTGTGTGGCACCGCTGCTGATGAGCTGGCTGAGTCGTCAGCCTGCGCGTAAGGTGTTTTCGCCCAATCCGGAACAAAAACAGCTGTTGCGCCAGACAAGCCGTGAAATCTGGGCGTTTTTTGAAACCTTTGCCACAGAAAAAGAGAACTGGCTTCCGCCTGATAACTACCAGGAAATACCGCAGCCGACGGTGGCCCATCGAACTTCTCCTACCAATATTGGCCTTTCCCTCATGGCTAACCTGACGGCATGGGACTTTGGCTACCTGCCCGGCGGGGAAGTGCTCCGGCGCGTGTCGCTCACGCTCGACACAATGGATAAAATGGAGCACTACCGGGGCCATCTCTACAACTGGTATGACACTCGTACGCTGGCCCCCCTCAGCCCACGCTATATCTCAAGCGTCGACAGCGGCAACATGGCAGGGCATTTGTTGACGCTGCGTGCAGGGCTGTCCGCCATGCGTCATCAGCCAGTTTTAAATCGCCAACAGATACTGGCAGGACTGAACGATACGCTGGATATTCTGGAAAAACAGTGGGGTCAGAACCCGCCTGACAGCTTGCGGTTGCTGCGAAAACACTGCCTGAGCGCGGTGTCGCTCTCTCCGCAGACATTTTTCAGCGAGCTGAAAAATATGCGCACCCAGTGCAATCACCTGAACACGCTATGCCATCAGGGATCTCCTCTTCAGATGCGTTGGGCAGGACATCTGGAGCATCAACTGGTTCAGCTTTGCCATGAGTGGTCGCTGCTGCTTGGTTGGTTACCTGCATCCTGGAACGAACAGACGCTGCCGACTTTATGCGAGCTTGCGCGCGCAACATTTACTGGTGTAGGAACCCCCCCGGCGTCAGCGACGGAGCAGGCACGGATGCGACTCAATATTATCACTGAACTTGAACAACGGCTGGATGAGCATGCCCGGATGGATTTCGCCTTTCTGTACAGCGAAGCAACCAGTCTGCTCAGTGTTGGCTATAACTGTGACACGAATATGCCTGACAAGAGCCACTACGATCTTCTGCCGTCCGAAATCCGCCTGACCAGCTTTCTTGCCATTGCCACTAATCAGCTACCACTTAAAAGCTGGTACGCGTTGGGACGACTGTTCACTACCATTGACAATGAAACCGCCCTGATGTCATGGAGCGGGTCAATGTTTGAATACCTGATGCCGAATCTGGTAATGCCCACCTGGCCTGGCAGCCTGCTCGATGAAATGAGTCAGTCGGCGGTTATGCGCCAGATTCATTGGGGGAAAGAACGCGGAGTACCGTGGGGCGTTTCAGAGTCTGGTTATCATGCTTTTGATGTTCAGCATAATTATCAATATCAGGCATTTGGTGTGCCGGGTCTCGGTCTGCGCAGGGGGCTTGCTGATGACATGGTTGTCGCCCCTTACGCCACACTGCTGGCGTTAATGGTCTCGCCACAGAAAGCCTGTGAGAACCTGATCAGGCTGCAAAAAAATGGCGCACATGGTGAATACGGTTTTTATGAAGCGCTGGACTATACTCCCTCACGCCTCGCAACCGGTCAGCTCTATGCGGTGGTTCAGTCCTGGATGGCGCATCACCAGGGCATGGCATTTCAGGCGCTGGCTCATGTGCTACTTGACGCCCCGATGACTGAACGCTTCATGTCCAGTACGGTCTTCCGCTCAGCGAGCCTGCTGTTACAGGAACGCGTGCCAGATGCGGTCGATCTGTACAGTCCGCGCCGTCATTTTGAATCTCATGAGGGCAGGGTCAAACCCGTTCGCTATGAACCCCGTATTTTCTATGGCGTGGACACGCCGGCCCCGGATATTCAACTGCTGTCCAACAACCATTATCATCTGATGTTGACCACGGGCGGCGGCGGCTATAGTCGCTGGAATAATATTGCGCTCACGCGCTGGCGCAGTGATACCACCCGCGATAACTGGGGAGCATTCTGCTATATCCGCGATATACAGACGGGGAATGTGTCGAGCAATACCTGGCAACCGACAGCCCACACCAGCGGGCATGACGAGGAAGTGATATTCACCGATGCGAGTGCTGAATTCAGACGCTCTTTCGATGGGCTCAGCGTCAAAACTCAGGTTGTGATCTCCCCGGAGGATGATATTGAGTTGCGACGGCTCACACTGATTCATCGTGGTCGCCAGCCTCGCTCTCTGGAACTGACAACCTATGCCGAAGTAGTACTGGCGCCTGAAGCCAGCGATCTGGCACACCCGGCATTTAGCAATCTGTTTATTCAGACGGAACTGGATCCTGAGCGTGACGCTATTCTTTGCCACCGGCGCCCGCGTTCTCCGGGTGAAGCGAGTCCCTGCCTGTTTCACATGATGGTGGTGCATGGCGATAACCGTCATAACGTTTCGTTTGAAACAGACAGGGCAAAATTTCTTGGTCGTGGCAGAAACCCTGCGGATGCCCAGGCAATAAAGGCAGGCGGGGCGCTCAGCAACACGTCGGGGTCAGTGCTGGATCCGATCCTGGCAATACGCCACACCATCACTCTGCAGCCGGGGCAGCCGGTCACGATTGATATCATTTATGGCATCAGCGAGACCCGCCAGCAGAGCCTGGCGTTGCTGGAAAAATACCGCGATTACCCTATCGCTGATCGCGTCTTTGAACTGGCCTGGTCTCACAGTCTGGTGGTGTTACGCCAGATGAACGCCAGTGAAGATGATGCCACTTTGTTTAATCGTCTTGCCAGCGCGGTGCTTTACCCTGTCCAGGAGCTGCGCGCCGAAGGCCAGGCGATCAGCCGCAACCGGCGTGGTCAGTCCGGTCTGTGGGGCTGGGCAATTTCAGGCGATCTGCCGATAGTGCTGCTCAGTATTACCAGCGAGGAAAGTATTGCCTCAGTGACCACACTGATTCAGGCACACCGTTACTGGAGACAGAAAGGGCTGGATGTTGATTTGGTTATCCTGAATAACAGCCCCGGCGGCTACCAGCAGGGCTTACAAAATCAGATTATGGACTTAATTTATGCCGGGTCTGAAGCCAGTCTGCTGGACAAAACGGGCGGTATTTTTGTTCGTAATGGCGAGCATCTCTCTGCTGAAGATAAGTTGCTTTTGATGAGCGTGGCCTGTCTTTATCTTGATGACCGCACAGGCAGTATCAATGAGCAGCTTAATCAGCGTACTCATACCCTTAAACCTCAGGCCAGAGCACTCATTCCACGGGCTGTACGCGAGCGTAATCAACATACGGACTGGAGTCCCGATATCAGTCAGTTATGTCATTTCAATGGGTACGGTGGATTTTCTCAGGATGGTCGGGAATATCAGATTGTTCTGCGGGAAGATGCGCAGACACCGGCTCCCTGGTCAAACGTACTGGCAAATGCCCGTTTTGGCACTGTGATTTCAGAGGCGGGACAGGCCTACTCCTGGTATGAGAATGCACATGAATACCGGTTGACACCGTGGGAGAACGATCCGGTGAGCGATCGCAGCGGTGAGGCGTTTTATCTGCGCGATGAAGAGAGCGGTGAGTGTTGGTCACCGACGGCCTTACCTGTTCGCGGACATGGTGATTACCTGACCCGCCATGGTTTCGGTTACAGCGTGTTTGCCCATCGAGAGAATGGTATAGACAGCGAGCTGACGGTCCTGGTTGCCGAAGAGGCACCGGTTAAGCTAGCGCTCCTGACGCTCAGTAACTCTTCGGGGCGGACACGAAAACTTTCCGTCACCGGCTATGTGGAGTGGACGCTCGGAGGAACACGAACTCGCTCAGCCCCTCACATTGTGACTCATGCGACCAGACCGCCTGGCGGCTGCGGAGTGCTGGCAAACAATTTTTATGGTGATAACGGTAGCGGTCGTACTGCCTTTTTTGCCGTCAGCGGTAATGACTGTTCGTTGACCGGGGACCGCCGGGAATTTATCGGTCGTAATGGTTCTCTGCACGCCCCGTCGGTCATGAAGCTACGCAGGCTTTCAGGTAAAACGGGCGCCGGTCTGGATCCCTGCGGGGCAGTACAATCGGCGGTTACATTAATTGATGGCGATCAGAGGACGTTTATTTTTATCCTCGGCGCAGAGGAGAATCATATTCGAGCTCAGGAGACGCTTGCCCGTTATATGAATGAGGAGACGGTCCGCGAGGAGCTGAACCGGGTTCACAACCACTGGCACAATGTGCTCGATAAAATTGTGGTTAACACTCCCGACACATCGGTAAATTTACTGGTGAATGGCTGGCTATTGTACCAGACGGTAGCCTGTCGCTTGATGGCTCGCAGCGGTTACTACCAGTCCGGCGGCGCATTTGGTTTTCGCGATCAACTGCAGGATACGCTGGCGCTGAGCCATGCTGATCCGAACCGGATGCGAGAACAGATAATCCTGTGTGCATCACGGCAATTTATTGAGGGTGATGTACAGCACTGGTGGCACCCGCCACACGGCAACGGGGTGCGCACCCGCTGTTCCGATGACTATCTGTGGCTTCCGCTTGCCGTTTGCCACTATGTTGAAACGACGGGGGATATGGATGTACTGGAAACACGTATTCCTTATCTGGAGGGACGTCCGCTTCAGCCTGGTGAAGAGTCTGCCTATGATACGCCGGTCATCAGCGGTACCGAAGAGACACTCTGGTTACACTGCGTCAAAGCCATTAAGTATGGACAACAGTTCGGGGAGCATGGTCTGCCGCTGATGGGTGCGGGTGACTGGAATGACGGCATGAACCGGGTGGGGATCGACGGCAAGGGTGAAAGCGTCTGGCTGGGCTTCTTCCTGTTCGACATTTTGCAGCGGTTTGCGGCGCTGGCTGATCGCAGGCTGGATGAAAGCGTCGCCTCAATGTGCCGTTCGCAGGCTGTGCGCCTGCAAAACAATCTCGAAGCCCACGCCTGGGATGGTGAATGGTACCGGCGTGGATATTTTGACGATGGTACTCCCCTGGGGTCGAAAGCCTCACAGGACTGCCGTATTGATGCGATTGCCCAGAGCTGGTCAGTATTGTCCGGGGCCGCTAGCCCGGGACGGTGCGCAAAGGCCATGCAGGCGCTGGATAAGCACCTTGTGGATAGCGAGGGGGGACTGATAAAACTATTAACGCCGCCTTTCGATGGGCACGGTCCAAATCCGGGGTACATACAGGGTTACCTGCCTGGTGTGCGGGAAAACGGAGGGCAGTATACACATGGCGCTATCTGGGCTGTAATGGCATTTTCCCGAATGGGGAATGCCGAACGTGCCTGGCAACTCTGGTCGATGCTCAGCCCGATAAATCATACTCTGAATGTGAACTCAGTCGGGATCTATAAAGCCGAGCCTTATGTCATGAGCGCTGATGTCTACAGCGTCGCTCCCCATATCGGACGTGCCGGATGGAGCTGGTATACCGGTTCATCAGGCTGGGCCTGGCGTTTACTTACCGAGGAATTACTGGGGATAAAACGTTCCGGTGCTGATCTTACGGTTCATGCCCGGTTGCCGGATGGCTGGCCGTCTTTTTCTATGGCTTATCAATATGGCGAAAGCCATTATCAGATTAGTGTCTCACGCGGCGATGCAGAATATCGCGTTACACTGGATGGTGCTCTCCTCCCTGATGACAGAATATCGCTGCGGGATGATGGACAAAACCATACGGTTGAGATTATTCAGAACTGATACTGAGTCCGGACGCGCATTAACGTCTGCCGTTAATGCGCTGATTATCCCTGAGAACCTCAATTGCTGTCTGCATGGCGATTTTGTCATCTCTTTTTTTTTGCTTGTCCTGCATGACCTGAAGGTATTCCAGCAAAGTTCGGGTATTAATAGGTCGGCCCTGTTTGCCCACTGCCAGCACGGCTTCGCCAAGAATAATTTTCACTGGTGGCAACTGGGCCGGGTACCAGTCAAGGGTGTCTTCTGATTTCATGATAAATTTCTCACGGAAGGGTATTATATCATAAATCAGACGTTTAATTTTCAATATCTGATATCCTGATTTAATCATAAATTAACATAACTTAAGCCAGTTATTTTTATATTAAGGCGTATAATAATTACTGTGTTCCTCAGAGAATTATTTATGTCTTATACAAAAGGACTCAGGCACTTTAAAGAAAGACCGGTACATGTTGCCTGCCCGGTATGCGCATACAGAGCCGATCAGAAAGCAGGTAAACTAAGAAAAGATGCGGTTCTGGAGTGCCCTGCCTGCGGGCTGTTGTTCAGACCATCAGAATGCTGGTGTATCGGCGGCTGATCGGCTTCTGCCACCTAACGTGAGTGATGTTGGGAAATGACAATATTGCTCCTGTACTGTAGTTTGAGAGGATATGATGATGAAATCTAAAAAATCTATTTTTATTGAAGGACATATCCTTTCGAACAGCTGTCATGGGCAGGTTGGTCAATCTTTCTGTATCCACAGGGCCAGGTTTAATAATGGTAAATATGCGATTATCCGGGAAGCATCCGGAATATGTTTCAAGCCTGGCGAAATTATTCAACGAAACGATTGCGAGTGGTTTTATAACCTTACCAAAATTCGCCTTCTCTCATTTGAGTACCTTGAAGATGATGAATCCAGAAGACAATTTCTTGAATATCGATAATAAATTCATGCGTATCATGACGGCATATTTTGGCGGGTTTACAATTCCTTTCTGATTTTACAAATCTTATCCCCGTTCCTGACCTGGCATGCAGTTTACTTGAGGGTAAACTGCATGCCATGATCATTTTAACTTTTTGAGTAATATCGGTTAACTATCAATGTCGCTAACCTTCTTGTTCAGCAAGCGGGAGGCGCGCCAGTAGATCAGCAGCATCAGACCCATGACGATGGTCAGCGTAATGCTGGTGGCAGCACCGAACGGCCAATCGCGGATGTTCAGGAACTGAACTTTAATCACGTTGCCAATCAGCAGGTTTTTCGCCCCGCCCATTAAATCGGAAACGTAAAACAGCCCCATTGCGGGCAGCATAACCAGCAGGCATCCGGCGATAATTCCCGGCATCGTTAACGGAATAATGATGCGGGTGAAGGTCTGAAGTTTACTGGCGCCCAAATCGCGCGCGGCTTCCAGCAGCGGTTTATCGAGCTTTTCAATGCTGGAATAGAGCGGCATCACCATAAACGGCAGCAGGATGTACACCAGGCCGATAATCACCGCGCTGGGGGTAAACATGATGCGAATGGGGGTATCGATCACGCCGAGCCACAACAGAAATTCGTTGAGGTAGCCCTTGGTACTGAGGAATATTTTGAGTCCGTAGATGCGAATAAGCGAGTTGGTCCAGAACGGAACAATCAGCAGGAACAGCAGCAATGGACGCACTTTTTCCGGCAGTTTCACCAAAAACCAGGCAAACGGATAGCCGAGCACCAGACAGGCGAGCGTGGCAATCAGCGCCATATTGAGGGAGTGAACCAGTACCTCAAAATAGAGCGGATCGAGCAGGCGTGTATAGTTTTCCAGCGTAAAGACCATTTTGACGAAATTGGCGTCGTCGCGGGTCAAAAAGCTGGTGCCGATGATCATCAGGTTGGGCAGAAAGACAAATAACACAAGCCAACCGACAATGGTGACGATCACCACACTCTGGAATTTACTTGTGTTCTTCATCAGCCAGTACGACCTCCCAGCTTTCTACCCAGTTAATCGCCATTTTCTGGTCGAGAGAGTGGTCAAAGTCAGGATCGTCTTCGTTGAAGAATTCACTGACCATCACCATCTTACCATTTTCCAGTTCCACAACCGACTCCAGCGTCATGCCTTTGTAGTTGCGTTCACGCACGTAGCCGATCAGGCCTTCGATATGATTGTCGTCGTTGATTTCATCAACGCGCAGATCTTCAGGGCGTAACAGGACGTGCAGCTTCTGCCCGGGAATCACCGCGAAGTTGACATAAATATTGCACTCACGACCTTCAACGTTAGCACGAACGCGCTGTTCGTCCAGACGTTCTATCACCGTCGCGTTAAACATATTGATCTCACCGATAAACCCGGCGACAAACAGATTTTTCGGCTCTTCGTAGATTTCACGCGGCGTACCGTCCTGCTCAATCTTGCCATCGCGCATCACCACGATACGGTCTGACATGGTCAGCGCCTCTTCCTGATCGTGAGTGACAAAGACAAAGGTGATACCAAGCTTACGTTGCAGCGCTTTCAGTTCGTTCTGCATCTGCTTGCGCAGTTTGTAGTCCAGCGCAGAGAGAGATTCGTCTAACAGGAGTAAACGGGGTTTATTGACCACCGCTCGGGCAATCGCTACGCGCTGCTGCTGTCCACCGGAGAGTTGATGCGGTTTTCGCTGGGCGAACTCTTCCAGCTGCACCATGCGCAGAGCTTCGGTAACGCGGGGAGGAATGTCGGCTGCGGGCGTTTTTTGCATGCGTAAGCCAAAGGCCACATTCTCAAAAACGGTCATGTGGGGAAATAACGCATAGCTTTGGAAGACGGTGTTCACGTAGCGGTTTTCCGCAGGAACGTGAGTGATGTCCTGGTTGTCCAACATGATATGACCGGAATCAACCGTTTCCAGACCGGCAATCAGGCGAAGAACGGTTGTTTTACCGCAGCCAGAGGGGCCAAGCAGCGTGAGAAACTCGCCATTATTGATGGTCAAATCCAGGCTGGAAATCACCTCTTTGCCATCGAAACTTTTGCGAATTCCCGCTAATTGCACCAGTGGAGAAAGCGAACGCGGTTGTTTATTCAATTTTTTACTCTGTCCCATGTAAACGCAACGGATGGCTGACCGCTGCGGGGTTCGTGGTTAACCACCTTGATGACTCTTAATGAGGGCCGTTATTCTACGGCAAACCATGGTAATCGCCAATCCTTGTTGCGAATTACTGACTTAGCCCTATAGTCAGAGGGGATGTCAGGGCGAAATATTCTCACTTGCGGGGATAAAAGTGACCTGACGCAATATTTGTCTTTTGTTGCTTATTGATAATGTTGTCACAAAAAGTGAGGGTGACTGCATGGATAAACTACTTGAGCGTTTTTTACACTACGTGTCGCTGGACACCCAATCAAAATCGGGCGTGCGGCAGGTACCCAGCACCGAAGGACAGTGGAAATTATTACAACTGCTCAAACAACAGCTCGAAGAGATGGGGCTGGTTAACATTTCACTGAGCGAAAAGGGGACGCTGATGGCCACGTTGCCCGCTAACGTTGCTGGCAATATTCCCGCGATCGGCTTTATTTCCCATGTGGATACCTCACCGGATTTCAGCGGTAAAAACGTTAATCCGCAAATCGTTGAAAACTATCGCGGCGGCGATATTGCGTTAGGCATTGGTGATGAAGTTCTGTCGCCGGTGATGTTCCCGGTGCTGCATCAACTTCTGGGCCAGACGCTGATCACCACAGACGGTAAAACGCTGCTGGGCGCGGATGATAAAGCTGGCGTGGCGGAAATCATGACCGCGCTGGCGGTGCTCATCCAAAAAGATATTCCGCACGGTGATATCCGCGTGGCCTTTACGCCGGACGAAGAGGTTGGTAAAGGGGCGAAGCATTTTGACGTTGCGGCATTTGATGCGCAGTGGGCCTATACCGTTGACGGCGGTGGCGTGGGAGAGCTGGAATTTGAAAACTTCAACGCCGCGTCGGTTAATATCAAAATTGTCGGCAACAATGTGCATCCCGGTACCGCAAAAGGGGTGATGGTGAATGCGCTGTCGCTGGCTGCTCGTATTCATGCTGAGGTTCCGGCAGACGAAAGCCCGGAAACGACGGAAGGCTACGAAGGCTTTTATCATCTGGCGAGCATGAAAGGGACGGTCGATCGGGCGGATATGCACTACATCATCCGTGATTTTGACCGCAAGCAGTTTGAAGCGCGCAAACGCAAGATCATGGAGATCGCCAAAAAGGTCGGCAAAGGGTTACACCCGGATTGCTATATCGAACTGGTGATTGAAGACAGCTACTACAATATGCGCGAAAAAGTGATTGAGCATCCGCACGTGCTGGATATCGCCCAGAAGGCGATGCGCGATTGCGATATTGAGCCGGTGCTGAAACCTATTCGTGGCGGCACCGACGGCGCGCAGCTGTCGTTTATGGGATTACCGTGTCCGAATTTGTTCACCGGAGGCTACAACTATCATGGTAAACATGAGTTTGTAACTCTGGAAGGAATGGAAAAAGCGGTGCGGGTGATTGTACGTATTGCGGAGTTAACCGCAAAGCAGCAGTAAATTTATCGATAGATGCCGGATAGCGCTTCGCTTATCCGGCCTACAGTATTTCACTCCAGAAGGCCTGATAGGACGCGCTAGCGTCGCATCAGGCACCGTTCGTATTATCCTTCGAAGAACCAGTATCCGCTGTTAACCAGTGCGGCAAGCATGGCAAGGAAAGACGGATCTTCCAGCGCATCCTCAAAGTTCTCGGCCGTCAGAACAATATGGCTGGCAAGCGCTTCCAGGGCAGGGCGATGCGGTGAATCAATTTTCTCACCGTTGGCGTAGACGTCATCGCCGATGCGCAATACGCGCAATCCGCCCAGACGCACTAACACATCCCCTTGCTTCAGGGCATCGTAAATTTCGTCTGGCTGATACGGCGGCTCCGGTGGAGCAATATCCAGCTCATGACGAGACTGAGATATAAACTCGCCAAACCACTGCTGGAAATGTTCCGGCTGATTAATCAGTCCGAGCATCATTTCACGCAGCTTGTCCATTTCCTGTGGCAGAACGTCAGCCGGATGATCGCGCGGCGGCAGGTCAGGATCGCTGTAATACGTGCTGCCCAGCTCACGTTGCAAAACGTAATCGGCGAACCCGCTGATCAGTTCGCGAGTATTCGGCGCGCGGAAACCGACCGAATAGTTCATGGCGTTTTCCAGCGCATAGCCTTCGTGCGGGAATCCTGGTGGAATGTACAGGATATCGCCGGGTTCCAGCTCTTCATCGATGATGGCTTCAAACGGGGCGACCTGCAGCAGGTCCGGGTGAGGGCAGTGCTGCTTCAACTGCAGTTTTTCGCCCACGCGCCAGCGACGTCGACCGGTTCCCTGGATGATAAACACATCGTACTGATCAAGATGTGGGCCAACGCCGCCGCCGGGTACGGAGAAGGAGATCATCAGATCGTCGATTCTCCAGTCCGGCAGTTCACGAAACGGACGCATCAGCGCGGCGGTGGGTTCATGCCAGTGATTGACCGCCTGTACCAGCAGCGACCAGTTGTTCTCGCCGAGATGATCATAGCTTTCGAACGGACCGTGGCTAACCTGCCATTTACCGTCCTGGTGGCTGACGAGTCGGCTGTCGACTTCGCTTTCCATTGCCAGTCCAGCCAGTTCGTCAGGAGAGAGTGGATCAATAAAGTTGTTAAACCCGCGTTTTAAGACCACCGGGCGTTTCTGCCAGTGGCGTTCAAGAAAATCGGGCCAGTTAAGTGTGAGTTGGTATTCCATAATGAGCATCCCGCAGGCTGGTATCTGCAACCGATTATAACGGATACTTAACCGCAAGCGGGAAATCAGTACATATTTATTACATGCGGCGATTACTCGTCTTTTTGCCCCGGCTGCTGGCGGCCAAAAATAACTTCCATGCGCGCGCCACCCAGCAGGCTATCGCCTGCAATAATCTGCCCGTCATACTGTTCGGTGATTTCTCGTGCCACCGCCAGTCCAACGCCTTGACCTGGCCGTAGCGTATCGACACGCTGTCCACGGTCAAACACCACTTCCCGTTTGCTTTGCGGAATACCAGGACCATCATCTTCAACCAGAATGTGTAGCTGATCCTCAGACAAATGCGCTGAAATCTCGACAAACTCCAGACAATATTTACATGCGTTATCCAGCACGTTGCCCATCACTTCGACAAAATCGTTCTGTTCGCCCACAAAACTGATTTCGGGTGAGATATCGAGATTTATGTTGACGCCTTTACGCTGATACACCTTATTTAGCGCTGAGGTGAGTTTATCCAGCAACGGCGCGACCGGATGCAGTTCGCGGCTAAGCAGCACGCTGCTGCCACGCATGCTGGCGCGATGCAGGTAATAGCCAATCTGCTGGGAAATACGGCTGATTTGTTCCAGCATGATGGGTTCCGCGTCGCTTACGTTCATTTTTTCATTACGCATCGAGCGGAGCGTACTCTGTAATACCGCCAGCGGTGTTTTCAGGCTGTGGGTGAGGTCTGTTAACGTCGTACGGTATTTGTCGTAGCGCTCGCGTTCGCTTTTTAAAAGTCGATTAAGATTGCGGACCAGGCTGGTCAGTTCGCGCGTGGTGGCGGGGTTTAACATCTCTCGATGATGTTCCTCAAGCTCACGGACTTCACGCGCCAGTGATTCGATGGGCCGCAGACTCCACCAGGCGGCTACCCATAACAGCGGAATGACCAGCAACAGATTGGCGACCAGCACATAAATAAACCAACTCCAGACCATATACGAGCGCTTTAGCTCAATAGGAATGGTATCGACAACCACTATGGTCAACTGTGGCATTCTGGCAGTGGCGGGGTAGACGTTCACGGCGACCGAGTGGGTCATTTCGGCATCGTCGTCATCTTCTCTGACTTCTTTTAGCTGCTGCTGAGCGGAGTGATCTTCGACCAGTAAGGTGCTGGTGGCATCTACATTGGCTTCAATCTCATGAAAACCGTTCGCTTTTAGCCATTCCGGTTGGATACTGTGCGTCAGCCAGGGAACATTGCGCTGCGCCCACAACAACTCACCGTCTTCGTTATAGATCAGCGACATTGTTGGGCTTTGCATATCGAGATTCTCAGGCAGCTCGACGTTTATCTTACCGTTCTCCCATTTTGCCAGGGTATAGAACAGGTTACTTTCACCCCGCAGCAGGCGGAACGTTGTTTTATCAAAGCTGACGCTGTAGCCCACCAGGGCAACCATGCCGTAGGCCAGCGAAAGCACCAATACCACGCCCGCGGTTGCCAGTAAAAAGCGCAACCGCAGTGATAACGGGAAAAAATGACGCAATAATTTATTCATTAGCGCAGTTCAAAAAGATATCCCTGGCCACGCACGGTGGTGATAACATCATCCGGGTATTGCGCCTGTATTTTTTTACGCAGACGCCCCATCAGAACATCAATGGTGTGGCTTTCACGTAGCTCGGCATCCGGGTAAAGCTGTAACATGAGCGAATCTTTACTGACCACTTTGCCGTTATTACGGATAAGTGTTTCCATAATGGTGTATTCGAACGCCGTGAGCTTGATAACTTCATCATTGACGGATAACTCGCGCCGAGAGAGGTCCACCTGGAAAGGAGGAAGAGAGATAATCTGCGATGCCAGACCGCTGTTGCGACGCATCAGTGCCTGCATGCGCGCAGCCACCTCTTCGATATGAAACGGTTTGGTGACGTAATCGTCGGCTCCGGCGCTGAGTACTTCCACCTTGTCTTGCCAGCCTTCACGCGCGGTTAACACCAGAATCGGCAACGAAACCTCATTGCTGCGCCAACGGCGGATCAATGACAAACCGTCTTCATCGGGGAGTCCTAAATCAACGATCGCGATATCCGGCAGATGTTCATTCAGATAATAGTCCGCTTCCTTCGCATCTTCTGCATCATCCACCTGATGCCCTAAATCCTGTAACTGAACCTTGAGGTGGTGGCGTAATAAAGCATTATCCTCGACAACCAGTACGCGCATCATCGTTTCTCCCTAAAATAACGGTATAAATAGTTTAACGCTGATTATGTGGCTGTGGGGATAAACATTTAATAAACCGCGGGAAGGGAAGCATTTCGCTCATGAAATAAAAAGCCGGATAAGGCGATAGCCTCCATCCGGCTAAAATACGCATTAGCTCGCCTGTTTTTTCATCATGCTGAAGATAAACAGCAGCGCAGCACACAGCACCACGGAAGGACCTGCCGGGGTGTCATAGAAGGCCGAGAAGGTCAGCCCGCCTGTAACCGCTATCATTCCCACACCAACGGCAACCCCTGCCATCTGTTCTGGCGTACGGGCAAAGCGACGGGCGGTTGCCGCAGGGATAATAAGCAGTGAGGTGATAATTAATGCCCCGACAAATTTCATCGCCACGCCAATAGTTAATGCTGTGACCAGCATCAGCAGTAGCTTAACGCGTTGCAGCTTCACGCCATCCACAAATGCCAGATCCGGACTGATGGTCATCGACAGCAGGTTGCGCCACTGCCAGAACAAAATCGCCAGAACGATAACCACCCCAATGGCGATGGAGATAAGATCTTCTGGCGTCACGGCGAGCAAATCACCAAACAGGTAGGCCATCAGATCCACACGGATGTTGGACATCAGGCTGACGACAACTAAGCCTAATGACAGTGCACTGTGGGCCATAATGCCCAGTAAGGTATCAATCGCGAGGTGAGGGCGTTTTTCCAGCCATACCAGACCGCCTGCCAGCAATAAGGTGACGACGATGACCGCATAGAAAGGGTTTACATCCAGCAGCAGGCCAAAGGCGACCCCCAGTAGCGAAGCGTGGGCCAGCGTATCACCGAAATAAGACATTCGACGCCAGACCACAAACGAGCCGAGCGGGCCAGCGGCACAGGCCAGCATGATCCCGGCTAACCAACCGGGTAATAACAATTCAATCATGAGTGACCATTTCCCCGGCGTAAGACGATACGACCCTGTAAATCGTGGCGGTGATTATGATTATGACGGTAAATTCCGAGTTGTTCGGCACCGCGTTGTCCGAACATTGAGATGAATTCTGGGTGCATGGAAACCACTTCCGGCGCACCAGAACAACAAATGTGATGGTTCAGGCACAGTACCTCATCGGTTTTTGCCATCACCAGATGCAGGTCATGAGAAACCATCAGTACGGCGCAATCCAGTTCACGTCGCAACTGGTCGATAAGATCGTACAGCGCGACTTGCCCATTGACATCCACGCCCTGGGTTGGCTCATCAAGCACCAGTAGCTGAGGTTTATTCAATAAAGCACGGGCCAACAGGACGCGTTGTGTCTCCCCGCCAGAGAGTTTTTGCATCGGCGCATTCATCAGATGTCCGGCCTGAACACGCTTCAGTGCCGGAAGGATATCTTCTTTTTTGGTGCCGGGACGCAGGCGCATAAACCGACTTACCGTCAGCGGAAGCGTAGTATCGAGGTACAGTTTTTGCGGCACATAGCCAATCCGCAATCGACCATTACGCTTGATAACTCCCTCATCAGCCTCTACCAGCCCTAATACAACGCGCACCAGCGTAGATTTCCCGGCACCATTTGGGCCGAGAAGCGTCAATATTTTACCGGGTCGAAGTTCAAGCGATACGTCAGAGAGGACGCGGCGTTGACCATAAGAGACCGAGACATTTTCCAGTGAAACCAAAGTCGCCATATCAATTTTAGTCTTGCAGAAGTTATAGAATGTTATAATATCACAATTCTCACATTCATTACGATGATTGGTCGCATTATGTTACATAAAAATACGCTTCTTTTCGCAGCATTATCCGCTGCTCTTTGGGGTAGTGCAACACAGTCGGCAAATGCCGCTGTCGTGGCTTCTCTTAAGCCGCTGGGGTTTATCGCTTCAGCCATTGCTGACGGGGTTACTGACACCCAGGTTCTGTTGCCTGACGGGGCTTCCGAACACGATTACTCATTGCGTCCTTCAGACGTAAAACGCTTACAGGGCGCGGACTTAGTCGTTTGGATTGGACCTGAGATGGAAGCGTTTATGGAAAAATCAGTCAAGAATATTCCTAACGCAAAACAGGTAACGATTGCGCAGCTCAATGACGTGAAGCCGTTACTCATGAAAGGTGCTGACGACGATGATGACGATCATGGACATAATGATGCCGGCAGTGAAAAAAGTGACGAGCATCACCATCACGGCGATTACAACATGCATCTTTGGCTTTCCCCAGAGATAGCACGGGCCTCAGCGGTTGCAATCCATGAAAAATTAGTGGAACTTATGCCGCAAAGTCGAGCCAAACTTGACGCCAACCTGAAGGATTTTGAGGCACAATTAGCCGCAACCGATAAGCAGGTAGGTAACGAGCTCGCGCCGCTCAAGGGAAAAGGTTACTTCGTTTTTCATGACGCCTATGGCTACTACGAAAAACACTACGGACTAACACCGCTTGGTCACTTTACCGTGAACCCTGAGATTCAACCTGGTGCGCAGCGTTTACATGAAATAAGAACACAGTTGGTTGAGCAAAAAGCAACCTGCGTTTTTGCTGAGCCACAGTTCAGGCCAGCGGTCGTTGAAGCCGTCGCGAGAGGGACATCCGTTCGAATGGGAACGTTGGATCCGCTCGGAACGAATATCAAACTGGGTAAAACAAGCTATTCAGCGTTTTTGAACCAATTAGCCAACCAGTATGCGAGCTGCCTGAAAGGAGATTAATGAGGAAGTGATTACGTGCAACAGATAGCCCGCTCTGTCGCTCTGGCATTTAATAATCTGCCGCGGCCCCATCGCGTTATGCTGGGGTCGCTTACCGTACTGACATTGGCCGTCGCTGTCTGGCGGCCCTATGTTTACCATCCTGATTCTGCACCCATCGTCAAAACTATCGAGCTGGAAAAAAGCGAGATTCGCTCACTATTGCCTGAGGCCAGCGAACCTATCGATCAGGCCGCTCAGGAAGACGAAGCTATCCCACAGGACGAACTGGATGACAAAACGTCTGGTGAAGCCGGCGTGCATGAGTATGTTGTCTCCACGGGCGATACGCTGAGCAGTATTCTGAATCAGTACGGCATCGATATGGGTGACATCAGCCAGCTCGCGGCTTCCGACAAACAACTGCGTAACCTGAAAATTGGTCAGCAACTTTCCTGGACGTTAGGCGCGGAAGGTGACTTGCAGCGCCTGACCTGGGAAGTCTCCCGTCGTGAAACCCGTACTTACGATCGCACCGCGACGGGTTTCAAAATGAGCAGCGAAATGCAGCAGGGCGATTGGGTTAACAGCCGAATCAAAGGCACCGTGGGCGGAAGTTTCGTCGCCAGTGCCAAAGATGCCGGACTGACCAGCTCTGAAATCAGCGCAGTGATTAAGGCCATGCAGTGGCAGATGGATTTCCGCAAACTGAAAAAAGGCGATGAGTTCTCGGTACTGATGTCTCGCGAAATGCTGGACGGTAAACGTGAGCAAAGCCAACTGCTGGGCGTACGCTTGCGTTCTGAAGGTAAAGATTACTACGCAATCCGTGCTGAAGACGGTAAGTTCTATGACCGCAACGGTACCGGACTGGCGAAAGGCTTTATGCGTTTCCCGACGGCTAAGCAGTTCCGCATCTCTTCCAACTTTAACCCGCGTCGTCTGAACCCGGTGACCGGACGCGTTGCGCCGCACAAAGGTGTCGACTTTGCGATGCCGCAGGGGACGCCGGTGCTGTCGGTGGGTGATGGCGAAGTGGTTGTAGCGAAGCGCAGCGGCGCAGCCGGATACTATGTTGCGGTTCGTCATGGTCGCACCTATACCACACGTTATATGCACCTGCGTAAGTTGTTGGTCAAACCAGGACAAAAAGTGAAACGTGGCGATCGTATCGCGCTGTCTGGCAATACCGGGCGTTCAACGGGTCCGCATCTGCACTACGAAGTCTGGATCAACCAGCAGGCAGTGAATCCTCTGACGGCGAAACTGCCGCGCACAGAAGGTCTGACCGGGTCGGATCGCACCGATTACCTGGCACAGGTGAAAGAGGTTGTTCCTCAGTTGCGTTTCGATTAATTAACACGCTGACAGAGCCGGTACGCTATGCGTGCCGGCTTTTTTATTTTGTACGGCGCATCGCGCGCCGCTACACTATCAGCAGATCTACTTTTCGCCGCACCAGACACTGGAAGAGCATGGAAACGAAAAAAAAGAATATTGAATATATCCCCGAGTTTCACAAATCATTTCGCCATCCGCGCTACTGGGGTGCATGGCTTGGTGTGGCGGCGATAGCAGGTATTTCGTTAACGCCGGCATCATTTCGCGATCCAATTCTGGCAAAGCTCGGAAGAATGGCCGGGCGGCTGGGAAAAAGCTCGCGTCGCAGAGCACTAATCAATTTATCCCTCTGCTTTCCTGAGCGCAGCGAAGCTGAGCGTGAAGCTATTGTCGATGAGATGTTTGCGACTGCGCCTCAGGCGATGGTTATGATGTCGGAACTCGCCATACGCGGCCCGGAAAAAATTCAGCATCGGGTCGACTGGCAGGGGCTGGAAATCATCGAAGAGATGCGTCGCAACGATGAAAAAGTGATTTTTCTGGTTCCTCATGGTTGGGGCGTAGATATCCCAGCGATGCTGATGGCTTCCCAGGGACAGAAAATGGCTGCGATGTTCCACAATCAGGGAAATCCGGTATTCGATTATGTCTGGAACACGGTGCGCCGTCGTTTCGGTGGTCGTTTGCATGCGCGTAATGATGGCATCAAACCGTTTATTCAGTCTGTACGTCAGGGATATTGGGGATACTACCTGCCGGATCAGGACCATGGCGCTGAGCACAGCGAGTTTGTGGACTTTTTTGCTACCTATAAAGCCACGTTACCGGCAATTGGCCGCCTGATGAAGGTGTGTCACGCCCGTGTGGTGCCGCTGTTCCCGGTATACAATGGGAAAACGCATCGCTTAACGATTCAGGTTCGTCCTCCGATGGATGACATCCTGACGGCGGATGACCACACCATTGCCAGACGAATGAACGAAGAAGTGGAAATCTTTGTGACGCCGCATCTCGAGCAATACACCTGGATTCTAAAACTGCTTAAGACGCGCAAACCCGGTGAAATTGAGCCTTATAAGCGCAAAGATCTTTATCCGAAGAAATAAAAAAAAGCCTCTCAAACGAGAGGCTTTTTTACATCAAACGGGGCGTTACTCGACGGTCAGAATACGCGTGGTATTCGTTGAGCCGATGGTGCTCATGACATCGCCTTGCGTCACAATGACCAGATCGCCGGAAACCAGATAGCCTTTATCGCGCAGCAGGTTCACTGCTTCACTGGCGGCAACGACGCCGTCTGTTTCGCTGTCAAAGTGAACCGGGGTGACGCCGCGATACAAGGAAGTAAGATTCAGCGTACGTTCATGACGAGACATGGCGAAAATCGGCAGACCAGAACTGATACGTGAAGTCATCAGCGCAGTACGACCGGATTCCGTCATTGTGATGATAGCGGTGACCCCTTTCAGGTGGTTAGCGGCATACATCGCTGACATGGCAATCGCTTCTTCAACGTTATCAAACTGCACGTCAAGGCGGTGTTTAGAAACATTGATGCTCGGGATCTTCTCAGCACCCAAACAGACGCGTGCCATAGCCGCGACGGTTTCAGCCGGGTACTGACCTGCTGCAGTTTCTGCAGAGAGCATAACGGCATCGGTACCGTCGAGGACGGCGTTAGCCACGTCCATCACTTCCGCACGGGTCGGCATTGGGTTGGTGATCATCGACTCCATCATCTGCGTGGCGGTAATGACCGCACGGTTCAACTGACGTGCGCGGCGAATCAACGCTTTCTGAATACCTACCAGCTCAGGATCGCCAATTTCAACGCCCAGGTCGCCACGCGCCACCATCACCACGTCGGAGGCAAGGATGATGTCATCCATCGCATTCTGGTCGCAGACGGCTTCTGCACGTTCTACCTTGGCGACAATTTTCGCATCGCAGCCAGCGTCGCGCGCCAGACGGCGGGCATAGTTCAGATCTTCGCCGCAGCGCGGGAAGGAGACGGCCAGATAGTCAACGCTGATTTGCGCGGCGGTGACGATGTCGGCTTTGTCTTTTTCGGTCAGGGCTTCAGCAGAGAGACCGCCGCCCAGTTTGTTAATGCCCTTATTGTTGGACAGCGGGCCACCGACGGTAACTTCGGTGAAGACTTTCATGCCCTGAACTTCCAGCACTTTAAGCTGTACGCGGCCGTCGTCGAGCAGCAGGATATCGCCTGGGACGACGTCAGCAGGCAGTCCTTTATAATCAATACCGACTTTTTCTTTGTCGCCTTCGCCTTTGCCGAGGTTGGCGTCTAACAGGAACTTGTCGCCAACGTTAAGAAATACTTTACCTTCTTTAAAGGTTGATACGCGGATTTTAGGTCCCTGCAGGTCACCCAAAATAGCTACATGACGTCCCAGTTTTGCGGCAATTTCACGGACCTTATCCGCCCGCAGTTTGTGATCTTCTGGAGAGCCGTGAGAAAAGTTCATACGTACGACGTTCGCACCCGCGGCGATAATCTTTTCAAGGTTATTATCGCGGTCAGTTGCCGGGCCTAACGTGGTAACGATTTTGGTTCTGCGAAGCCTTCTGGACATGTAATACTCCGTTGACTGAAACAACTTGGTGTTGCGTGAACATTAATCCGGTCGTTCTCAAATATTAACGGTAAATGAACGACCCGGATGATAAAAGGGTAGAACATTGTTATTGCTTTTAGCGGTCATCACTCTTGATGAGTAATTCTTTATCAAAACGCGATTCCTTGAGCGCTTCCTTGACACGCTTCAAGTTATCTCTAAATTTTGCTCCACGGCGCAAAGTAAATCCTGTAGCCAGCACATCTATCACGGTCAGTTGAGCAAGTCGAGAGACCATGGGCATATAAATGTCAGTATCTTCCGGTACATCGAGAGTAATTGCCAGCGTTGCTTCACGCGCCAGTGGCGTGCCGGGAGAGGTGAGGGCGATAACCATGGCGTCATTTTCCCGCGCCAACTGCGCCAGTTCCACCAGACTTTTGGTTCTTCCGGTATGAGAAATAAGCACAATGACGTCATCGTCGCTACAATTCATGCAACTCATGCGTTGCAGAACAATATCGTCGGAATAGATTACCGGTACGTTAAACCGGAAAAATTTATTCATTGCGTCATGCGCCACTGCGGCAGAAGAACCGAGGCCAAAGAAGGCAATTTTTTTCGCCTGAGTTAATAAATCTACTGCCCGGTTTACCGCTGCGTTATCCAGAGACTGGCGGACGTGGTCGAGGCTTGCCATCGCTGACTCGAAGATTTTCCCCGTGTAAGATTCTACGCTGTCATCCTCATCCACATTGCGATTAACATATGGGGTGCCATTTGCCAGACTTTGCGCCAGATGCAGTTTAAAATCAGGGAAGCCGCGGGTATCCATGCTGCGACAGAAACGGTTCACCGTCGGTTCGCTGACATTGGCTTCCACAGCAAGTGTGGCGATGCTTGAATGGATTGCCCGCTCGGGAGAGGCAAGAATAATGTCGGCGACTTTACGCTCTGACTTGCTCAACTGTTCCAGTTTTAACTGGATTTTTTCCAGCATATTCATGATGTAGGTAGACTCATGGGTCATGGGCAAAAACGATTTCAATGATACGGAGAAATCGGGGCATAATTTCGTGTATAGATATTACCCCTGCTAATGCAGCAACGGGGCAAAATGGACAGAATAGTTGTTGTTTTTTTTCATTACATGATCGGAGTCGGGTTTTCTTACGTCTTCAGGGGTACGAAAAAAGATGACTTTTTTGTCCAATTTGCGACGACAAACGCCCATAAAGCGACTGTTCGCGGTAACAGCACGGCTGGATAAGCGTTTACGGTTTCCGGATTCACGTAAAAGCAGTACAGTGCACTGTAATAAAATTACAACCAGTGTCTGGCAAAAGCACCAGGCACTTAATTGAGGAGAATGACATGGCGGTAACGCAAACAGCCCAGGCATGTGATCTGGTCATTTTCGGCGCGAAGGGCGACCTGGCGCGGCGGAAATTGCTGCCTTCCCTGTATCAACTGGAAAAGGCCGGCCAGATTAACCCGGAAACCCGTATCATTGGGGTAGGGCGTGCCGACTGGGACAAAGCAGCCTATACCAAGGTTGTGCGTGAAGCGCTCGAAACCTTCATGAAAGAAAAAATCGACGAAGGTTTGTGGGAGACTCTCAGCGGTCGTCTGGAGTTTTGTAATCTGGACGTCAATGACACCGCCGCGTTTAGCCGTCTGGGCGAAATGCTGGATCAAAAATCACGTACCACCATTAACTATTTCGCGATGCCGCCGAGCACCTTTGGCGCGATCTGCAAAGGCCTGGGTGAAGCAAAGCTGAATGCTAAACCAGCCCGTGTTGTGATGGAAAAACCGCTGGGTACGTCGCTGGCAACATCCCGTGAAATCAACGATCAGGTCGGCGAGTATTTCGAAGAGTGTCAGGTTTATCGTATCGACCACTATCTTGGCAAAGAGACGGTCCTGAACCTGCTGGCATTGCGTTTTGCCAACTCCCTGTTTGTGAACAACTGGGATAACCGCACTATCGATCACGTAGAAATTACCGTGGCGGAAGAAGTGGGTATTGAAGGCCGCTGGGGCTATTTTGACCAGGCAGGTCAAATGCGCGACATGATTCAGAACCACCTGCTGCAGATCCTGTGCATGATTGCGATGTCTCCGCCGTCCGATCTGAGCGCCGACAGCATTCGTGATGAAAAAGTGAAGGTACTGAAATCGCTGCGCCGTATCGATCGTTCGAACGTACGTGAAAAAACGGTTCGCGGTCAGTACACCGCGGGTTTTGCCCAGGGCAAAAAAGTGCCGGGGTATCTGGAAGAAGAAGGCGCGAACAAGAGCAGCAACACGGAAACGTTTGTGGCGATCCGTGTGGATATCGATAACTGGCGCTGGGCGGGAGTTCCGTTCTACCTGCGTACCGGTAAACGTTTACCGACGAAGTGCTCTGAAGTGGTGGTTTACTTCAAAACGCCTGAGCTGAATCTGTTCAGAGAATCCTGGCAGGATCTGCCGCAGAACAAGTTGACCATCCGTTTGCAGCCTGATGAAGGTGTCGATATCCAGGTACTGAACAAAGTGCCGGGTCTGGATCACAAGCATAATCTGCAAATTACCAAGCTTGATCTGAGCTATTCCGAAACCTTCAACCAGACGCACCTTGCCGACGCCTATGAGCGCCTACTGCTCGAAACAATGCGCGGAATTCAGGCGCTGTTTGTGCGTCGTGATGAAGTTGAAGAAGCATGGAAGTGGGTCGACTCAATTACCGAAGCCTGGGCGATGGACAACGACGCGCCGAAGCCGTATCAGGCAGGGACCTGGGGCCCGGTTGCTTCTGTGGCGATGATTACCCGAGATGGTCGTTCCTGGAACGAATTCGAGTAAAATATCATCTAGCCCATAGGTGTTATTTTACCGGTAACATGATCTAACACAGATTGTAGAATAATTTTTGCACTTTTAAGCTCCGCGTGGATTCACCCGCGGGGCTTTTTTTATTACACTGCCTGAAACGATTTTGCCCCTGAGCTACGGCCAACAAGCGATTCAGCTATTTTTACCCAACTGAAACACATTGTTGATCCAACGCTCTGACAGATAAATTTTAGGAGCCTCTATGAATCCGAATTTGTTACGCGTAACACAACGTATCGTCGAACGTTCTCGTGACACACGTTCCGCCTACCTCGCCCGTATTGAACAAGCGAAATCAACTACCGTTCATCGCTCGCAACTGGCATGCGGTAACCTGGCGCATGGTTTTGCTGCGTGTCAGCCGGACGATAAGGCCTCGCTGAAAAGCATGCTGCGTAACAATATCGCGATCATTACCTCCTATAACGACATGCTTTCCGCGCATCAGCCGTATGAACACTATCCGGCCATCATTCGTAAAGCACTGCATGAAGCCAATGCAGTAGGCCAGGTTGCTGGCGGTGTACCTGCAATGTGCGACGGTGTGACCCAGGGACAGGATGGGATGGAGCTTTCGCTGCTCAGTCGTGAAGTGATTGCGATGTCTGCTGCAGTGGGCCTTTCCCACAACATGTTCGACGGCGCGTTGTTCCTCGGCGTGTGCGACAAAATTGTCCCGGGCCTGGTAATGGCTGCGCTGTCATTTGGTCATCTGCCGTCAATCTTTATTCCTTCCGGTCCGATGGCGAGCGGTCTGGCGAACAAAGAAAAAGTGCGTATCCGTCAGCTGTATGCTGAAGGTAAAGTCGATCGCATGGCGCTTCTTGAATCCGAGGCGGCGTCTTATCACGCTCCGGGTACCTGTACGTTCTACGGCACGGCGAACACTAACCAGATGGTAGTGGAGTTTATGGGTATGCAACTGCCTGGCTCCTCATTTGTACATCCTGATGCGCCGCTGCGTGAAGCGCTGACCGCGGCTGCAGCCCGTCAGGTAACACGCCTGACCGGCAATGGCAATGAATGGATGCCGATCGGTAAAATGATCGATGAAAAAGTGGTAGTGAACGGTATTGTGGCGCTGCTGGCGACCGGGGGCTCTACCAACCATACGATGCACCTGGTGGCTATGGCGCGTGCGGCCGGGATTCTGATTAACTGGGATGATTTCTCCGATCTGTCCGATATCGTGCCGCTGATGGCGCGTCTGTACCCGAATGGTCCGGCAGATATTAACCACTTCCAGGCGGCGGGTGGCGTGCCGGTGTTAATGCGTGAACTGCTCAATGCGGGTCTGCTACATGAAGATGTGAACACCGTTGCCGGATTCGGTTTATCCCGCTACACCATGGAACCGTGGCTTAACGAGGGTGAACTGGACTGGCGCGAAGGGGCAGCGAAGTCTCTGGACAGCAACGTGATCGCCACCTTTGACCAACCATTCTCCCACCACGGCGGCACCAAAGTGCTGAGCGGTAACCTCGGGCGTGCGGTGATGAAAACGTCGGCGGTACCGGTAGAAAACCAGATTATTGAAGCGCCGGCAGTCGTCTTTGAAAGTCAGCATGATGTGTTACCCGCTTTCGATGCCGGTCTGCTTGACCGGGATTGCGTGGTGGTTGTACGCCATCAGGGACCAAAAGCGAACGGAATGCCAGAATTACATAAACTCATGCCGCCACTTGGTGTATTATTGGACCGTTGTTTCAAAATTGCGTTAGTTACCGATGGACGACTTTCAGGTGCTTCAGGTAAAGTGCCTTCAGCAATCCATGTAACCCCGGAAGCCTATGATGGCGGGCTGCTGGCAAAAGTACGCGATGGCGACATCATTCGTGTGAATGGACAGACAGGTGAATTGACGCTGCTGGTGGATGAAGAGGAACTTGCCTCCCGTAAGCCACACATTCCTGATCTCAGCGCATCGCGCGTGGGTACGGGACGTGAAATGTTCAGCGCGTTGCGTGAAAAGCTGTCCGGTGCGGAGCAGGGCGCAACCTGTATCACTTTTTAAGACTTATTTTGTAATCAGGCGAGAGAAAACTCTGATGAAAAACTGGAAGACAAGTGCAGAAGCAATCCTGACCACTGGCCCGGTTGTACCGGTTATCGTGGTTAATAAACTGGAACACGCGGTGCCAATGGCAAAAGCGCTGGTTGCAGGGGGCGTGCGCGTTCTGGAAGTGACCTTACGTACCGCATGTGCGATGGATGCCATTCGCGCGATCGCAAAAGAAGTTCCGGACGCTATCGTTGGTGCGGGTACCGTACTGAATCCACAGCAGTTGGCTGAAGTCACTGAAGCGGGTGCGCAGTTTGCTATCAGCCCGGGCCTGACCGAGCCGCTGCTGAAAGCTGCAACTGAAGGCACTATTCCGCTGATCCCAGGCATTAGCACCGTTTCTGAACTGATGCTGGGTATGGACTACGGTTTGAAAGAGTTCAAATTCTTCCCGGCGGAAGCAAACGGCGGTACTAAAGCGCTGCAGGCAATTGCGGGTCCGTTCTCTCAGGTCCGTTTCTGCCCAACCGGCGGTATCTCTCCAGCGAACTACCGTGATTACCTGGCACTGAAAAGTGTGCTGTGCATCGGTGGTTCCTGGCTGGTTCCGGCAGATGCCCTGGAAGCTGGTGATTACGCACGCATTACCAAGCTGGCTCGTGAAGCAGTAGAAGGCGCGAAGCTGTAATAACGCAAAATGCCCGGTAATCATTACCGGGCCTGCGAGTCTGAAACGGGCCATCTGGCTCGTTTTTTATCCTGCGACTTTCACCTGTGCCGCCGCGTCTTTCGCGCGTGTTACTGCGTCTTCAATACTCTGCGCTGTGGCCAGCACAACGCCCATACGACGGCTCCCGTCGATGTCTGGCTTGCCGAAGAATCTGACTTGCATACCTGTGCCCACAGCGGCCTGTACGTTATCAAACGTGACATTCTGGCTGGTAAGCTGCGGCAGAATAACGGCGGAAGCAGAAGGCCCATACTGACGGATTGCGCCAACCGGCAGACCGAGAAATGCGCGTACATGCAGGGCAAACTCAGACAGATCCTGCGAAATCAAGGTCACCATACCCGTGTCGTGAGGGCGAGGGGAAACTTCGCTGAAAATGACCTCATCACCGCAGACAAATAGCTCTACCCCAAACAGACCGTGGCCGCCCAGCGCCAGCACCACCTTACGGGCAATCTCCTGCGCTCGAGCCAGCGCCAGGTCACTCATCTGCTGCGGCTGCCAGGATTCGCGATAATCGCCATCTTCCTGACGATGTCCTACCGGTGCGCAGAAATGTACGCCATCAACGGCGCTGACGGTAAGCAGGGTGATTTCAAAATCAAAATTCACTACGCCTTCGACGATAACGCGTCCGGCACCTGCTCGGCCGCCTTGTTGAGCATAATTCCAGGCTTCAGTGAGTCGATCGGCGGAACGAATAAAGCTCTGTCCCTTACCGGAGGAACTCATTACCGGCTTCACGATGCAGGGATAGCCGATTTCGGCGACGGCCTCGCGAAAGCGGGCTTCGCTGTCAGCAAAGCGGTAAGAAGAGGTCGGTAGAGATAATTCTTCGGCGGCGAGACGACGGATTCCTTCGCGGTTCATGGTCAACTGCGTCGCCCGGGCGCACGGCACGATGTTTTGACCGTCCTGTTCCAGTTTTACCAGCATATCCGTGGCAATCGCCTCTATTTCCGGCACGATATAATGTGGTTTTTCACGCTCGACGAGCTGGCGTAAAGCATCGCCATCCAGCATGTTGATTACGTATGAGCGATGGGCAACGTGCATGGCTGGCGCGTCGGGGTAACGATCCACGGCAATGACTTCCACACCCAGGCGTTGGCATTCAATCGCCACCTCTTTACCCAGTTCACCTGAACCTAATAACATCACTCGCGTTGCTGCGGGACGCAGCGCTGTGCCTAATAACGTCATAAATTAATCCCCTGTTTTATCTGGGCGCAGTATATACGAAAACGTTTGCGTCTGTCTTTATTACCAGGTTGATTTCAAGGCGCAAAAAGAATTTACTGTACATAAATACAGGTAATTTAAGAGGCTGCAAAAATGGCGGTTGAAGTTAAATACGTAGTCATTCGGGAAGGTGAGGAAAAAATGTCGTTTACCAGCAAAAAGGAAGCCGATGCGTATGACAAAATGCTTGATACAGCAGATTTGCTCGACACATGGCTGGAGCAATCGCCGGTAGCGCTGGAAGACGAGCAGCGCGAAGCGCTTTCCCTGTGGCTGGCTGAGCAGAAAGATGTGCTGAGCGCCATTCTGAAAAACGGCAAGCTGCCCTCTCCGCAGGCGGTCGAAAACGATGCGCACGCTGAGGATGATACTCAGGCTGCCTGAAACGACTTGCGCTCCTGACGTTTTGTACCATGCTTTTCCCTGAATCATTGTGCAATCCCTGACGTCTTTTCACGTTGCAACAGGCAACCTGAAGGACGAAGGGGAGATTAAGGAGAAAAGAATGTATAAAAAAAGAGCGTTGTTGAGCCTGCTGTTGTTATCTGCCAGCGTATCTGTATTTGCGGCAAATATGGAAAGCAAGAAAGTTCAGTTCCCCAAGTGCGAAGGACTGAATGCTGACGGTATCGCGGCGAGCGTGAAACGTGATTATCAGCAAAATCGCATTGCGCGCTGGGCTGACGATCAAAAACGCGTCGGGCAAGCCGATCCTGTCGCCTGGGTCAACACGCCCGATATTACGGGCAAAGATGGGAAATGGTCAGTTCCCCTCACGGTTCGCGGTAAAAGCGCGGATATTCACTACCAGGTAAAAGTCGACTGCAAAGCCGGAACGGCGGAGTATCAGTCGCAGTAACGAAGGTAGAATGTATTTGCACTTCTTTTGATGACCTGAACACTTCCTGACATCCCCTCGGGTACGCTTTGATGATTATTCGTCTGTACTTGAGGGGCAACATGGCTAACTGGCTGAATCAACTTCAATCTCTTCTTGGGCAAAAAGGATCTTCCGCGTCATCTTCTGGTGAGCAAGGGCTGAGTAAACTTCTGGTTCCCGGCGCGTTAGGCGGTCTGGCAGGATTACTGGTTGCCAACAAATCTTCACGTAAGTTACTGAGTAAATACGGCACCAGCGCGCTTCTGGTGGGCGGCGGTGCGGTTGCCGGTACCGTGTTATGGAACAAATACAAAGATAAGGTTCGCGCGGCGCATCAGGGTGAACCGCAGTTCGGTGCACAAAGCTCGCCGCTGGATGAGCGAACCGAACGACTGATCCTGGCGCTGGTTTTTGCGGCGAAAAGCGATGGTCATATTGATGCCAAAGAACGTACCGCCATTGAGCAGCAGCTCCGTGAAGCAGGCGTGGAAGAGCAGGGCCGTGTTCTGATCGAACGCGCCATTGAACAACCGTTAGATCCTCAGCGCCTGGCACAAGGGATCCGCAACGAAGAAGAGGCGCTGGAAATTTACTTCCTGAGCTGTGCGGCGATTGATATCGACCACTTTATGGAGCGTAGCTATCTGAACGCGCTGGGCGATGCGTTGAAGATCCCGCAGGATGTTCGTGAAGGCATTGAACAGGATCTCAAGGAACAAAAACAGGCTTTACCGGGTTAATTACTTACCGTTAAGGCGCATGTTTCGCTTGCATCATTGCTGTCTTTTGCCACCCTTATAGGATGTTTAAGCAAAAGAACAATGACATGCTACCAAAAGCTTCTCGTATTCCCCACGCCATGACGAATCATGGCGATACCCGCGTTGATAATTATTACTGGCTGCGAGATGACACCCGCTCGCAGCCAGAAGTGCTGGATTATCTGCAACAAGAAAATGCGTATGGCCGCCAGATTATGGCCTCGCAGCAGGCATTGCAGGATCGCGTCCTGAAAGAGATTATCGACCGTATCCCGCCTCAGGATGCTTCCGCCCCCTATGTGAAGAATGGTTATCGCTACCGGCATATTTATGAACCGGGATGCGAATATGCCATTTATCAGCGTCAGTCTGCCTTCAGTGAAGAGTGGGATGAATGGGACACCTTGCTGGATGGTAACCAGCGCGCGGCCCACAGTGAGTTTTATACGCTGGGGGGACTGGCGATATCTCCGGATAACACCATCATGGCGTTGGCCGAAGATTATCTCTCTCGTCGGCAATATGGCGTGCGTTTTCGCAATCTGCAAAGCGGTAACTGGTATCCGGAAGTGCTGGAAAACGTTGAAGCGGATCTGGTCTGGGCGAATGACTCGCAAACCTTCTATTACGTGCGCAAACACGCAACGACGCTGCTCCCGTATCAAGTGTGGCGGCATACCGTCGGCTCGCCGTCATCACTGGATGAGCTAGTGTATGAAGAAGCCGATGACATGTTTTATGTCAGTCTGCATAAAACGACCTCGTTACATTATGTGGTTATTCATATCGCCAGCGCGACCACCAGTGAGGTTTTGCTGCTTGACGCAGAACTGGCGGATGCCGAGCCGTTAGTCTTTTTAGCGCGACGCAAAGATCACGAGTACAGTCTCGATCACTATCAGCATACGTTTTATCTGCGTTCCAATCGTCAGGGTAAAAATTTCGGCCTGTACCGTACCCGTGTGCGTGATGAACAAGCCTGGGAGACGCTGATCCCGCCGCGCGACAGCGTCATGTTGGAGGGCTTTACGCTGTTCACAGACTGGCTGGTGGTGGAAGAGCGTCAGCGGGGCTTAACCAGCCTGCGACAGATTAATCGTAAAACGCGCGAAGTGGTCGGTATCGCTTTTGATGATCCGGCGTATGTGACATGGCTTGCCTATAATCCAGAGCCGGAGACATCGCGTCTGCGTTATGGCTATTCCTCCATGACCACACCGGACACGCTGTTTGAACTGGATATGGACACCGGAGAGCGTCGCGTACTCAAACAGACGGAAGTCCCAGGGTTTGATGCGGCGAACTACCGTAGCGAACACGTCTGGATCACCGCGCGTGATGGCACCGAGGTTCCGGTTTCGCTGGTTTACCATCAAAAGTATTTCCTGAAAGGGAAAAATCCGTTACTGGTCTACGGCTATGGCTCGTATGGCGCCAGCATGGACGCCGATTTCAGCAGCAGCCGCTTGAGCTTACTGGATCGCGGCTTTGTTTATGCCATTGCTCATGTGCGTGGCGGCGGTGAGTTAGGACAGCAGTGGTACGAAGACGGTAAGTTTCTGCTCAAGAAAAATACCTTCAATGACTACCTCGACGTCTGCGACGCGCTGCTAAAAATGGGTTATGGCGCGCCTTCGCTGTGTTATGGCATGGGGGGGAGCGCCGGAGGAATGTTAATGGGTGTTGCCATTAATGAGCGCCCGGAACTCTTCCATGGCGTCATTGCGCAAGTGCCTTTTGTCGATGTGGTGACCACGATGCTGGATGAGTCCATTCCCCTGACGACCGGTGAGTTTGAAGAGTGGGGGAATCCGCAGGACGAAGAGTATTACACCTACATGAAAAGCTACAGCCCGTATGACAATGTTACAGCGCAAGATTATCCTCATCTGCTGGTTACGACGGGATTACACGACTCCCAGGTGCAATACTGGGAACCGGCAAAATGGGTGGCAAAACTGCGCGAGCTGAAAACGGACGATCGTCTGCTGTTACTCTGCACGGATATGGATTCCGGGCATGGCGGAAAATCCGGGCGTTTTAAATCATACGAAGGCGTGGCCCTGGAATACGCGTTTTTGATCGGACTGGCGCAGGGGACACTGCCTGGGCAGGCATCTGCTCAGGCGTTATCCAGATAGTGCTTTAGCGTTAAGCGCAGCTCCGGGCTCATACTGTCGAGGTTATTAAATAACCAGCGCAGATAGCCCGGATCGCGTTCAGCCACTTCTGATACAGGTTTTCCGCGGTACTTGCCGAAAGTGAAAGTAGTGAGTAACGCAGGACGGCCGGTAATATCGACCATCTGTTCTGCTGACCAGCCTGACGTTTGTATGATGTCGATCAGCAGTGCCGCGGTGATGTAGCAGTCGTACAGGGCACGGTGATGATGCAGGCCAGCTGGCGTCTGCACGCTCAGTTTGCGCGATTTATACAGCGCCATGTTGCTGTATTTGATTCCTGGCCACAAACGACGGGAGAGTTTCATGGTGCAAATCCACTCCCCGGGCATGTCGGGTAATACGCGGCGATCAAAACTTGCATTGTGCGCCACGTACCATTCACTGCCGTAATATTGGGGGATGATATCTTCAATCCACGGCTTATCGGCCACCATCGCTTCCGTAATGCGATGAATTGCCATCGCCTGAGGGCTGATGGGGCGGTCAGGACGCACCAGGTGGCTCATGGGATTGACTATTTTTCCGTCAATCACATCGACAGAAGCAATCTCAACAATGCCTCCCTGCAGACCACAGGTTTCTGTATCTATTATGCGCAACATGCCATGCTCCTGACCCAAAACGATTAGCGTAAAGGAATGATATCACCTTGCCAACCCCGTGGCGTGCGTTGACCGGTTAAGAGTAAGGAACCGCTGTCTGCGCGAACAATCAATCGACCTTGCTCATCCCATAACGCGCTGCTGCCACGCGCATTGGCCATTAATACCGCGATGGCAAATTTATGCGAGAAACTCTGTAGACGAGATGTGGAGGAGAGCAATTCGGGCTCACTGACAGACTGACTGCTGGTGAATAGCGAGTACGCTGGGTCGATATCGATACCTTCCGGCTGGCTATTCACAACGCTGATGGCATTTTGCTGTCTGGCGATACAGGCCCCGTGGCTCTGATGAAACGTTAAGGGGGAGGTCATCCAGGGAGAGAAAAGCGCGATACCTTTTACGAACCGATTGTTATGTTCTACCGATAGCCCCGCAATAATCGTCATGCGATAAGTCACGGCTGCATGCGCGAGAGGTTCTAACAACGCTTCATCGGGTGGGGCAGGGAGCGCGTCATTCTCATCAATACAACCCAACAGGGAAAGGGAGGGGAAAACCAGCAATTCACATTGGCATTGAGCGGCTGCCTGAATGAATTGCAGGTGATGCGCGACATGTTCGGTAACTGAGGTTTGAAGAGGTTCGTACTGTGCTGCTGCGATTTTCCAGTGTGACATAATGATTTCCTTTTCATAGTGTCTACAACCATCTTTAAAGTATAGATTAAGAATATACTTATACTGTAGCAGGCATCATGTAAGGAATCGTAACGTAATATAAGTTTTATTTAACTTTAGGCTCGTAGGGTAAACGTGAAAGGGAAACGGATGCCAGACGGTGCGCGATCAGTCTTTCCCGAAACCAGTCGCGTAAATGTTCGGGCTGTTCACGCTCAACGACTTCGGCAACAACCGGCATGTTGTATCGCTCCTTAAATGCGACACCCGCCGCGGCCAGGTCAACATTGACCTTATCCATTTCAGCTTGCTCAAGTTTGGCCAGATTGATGTTCATGGGCTTCTCCTTTTCTCTGTCTTTCGGCGCGCAAAGTTACTAAGAGTGTGCATTAATGGCAAGACCGAAATGATGATTCTCGACTCGATCATTGTAGAAGGTTATTCTCTATAGATTAGAAATAACAAAAAGGAATAGTTGAAATGGCTTCATCTGCATCTATGCTTCGTAACGCTCTCATCGTACTCGCCAGCGTTCTGGCAACTCCCGCCGCTCTGGCTCATGCTCACCTGACAAAACAAAGCCCGGCGGCTAATGCCGATGTTGCGGTATCTCCTCAGGCGTTGACGCTGAATTTCTCTGAAGGTGTCGAGCCGGGATTCAGCGGCGCAACGCTGACAGGCCCAAACAAAGAACAGATCAAAACGGGCAAGGCATCACGCAGTGAACAGGACAAAACACAACTGATTATTCCGCTTGCTCAAACGCTTGAGGCCGGAAAATATACTGTCGACTGGCACGTCGTCTCCGTGGATGGCCATAAGACAAAGGGGCAATATACCTTTAGCGTGAAATAACCAATGCTGGAATTTACCTGGGTTGCACTACGGTTTATCCATTTTACCACGTTGATGCTGGTGTTTGGCTGTGCGCTCTACGGCGCATGGCTGGCTCCCGTTTCGGTTCGTCGTTTAATGATGCGTCGTTTTTTGCGTCTGCAACGACATGCCGCAGCGTGGAGCTTCATTAGCGCGACGCTGATGCTGGCGATCCAGGGGGGGTTAATGGGCTCAGGCTGGCGGGATGTTATCTCTGGTGACGTATGGGGCGCCGTGTTGCAAACGCAGTTTGGCGGCGTCTGGTTATGGCAGATTATCCTCGCGCTGGTCACGCTGGTGGTGGTAATTATAGTACCGCGCAGCATGCCGCGACTGCTGTTAATGCTGACGATTGCGCAGTTTATTTTGCTGGCTGGCGTCGGACACGCGACGCTGCATAGCGGTATCGCAGGGGCAATCCAGCAGGTTAACCACGCCTTGCATTTGGTATGCGCTGCCGCCTGGTTCGGTGGTTTGCTGCCCGTACTTTACTGTATGCAAATGGCGCAAGGCCGCTGGCGGGAACAGGCCATCAATACTATGATGCGTTTCTCCCGCTACGGGCATCTTTTCGTTATCGGAGTTTTACTTACCGGTATCATGAATGCGCTGTTTATTGTTGGTTTTTCTGTTCCCTGGCACATGGCTTACGGGCAACTGCTTTTGTTAAAAGGTGCTCTGGTGATGCTAATGGTGGCGATTGCGCTGGTGAATCGGTATGTTCTGGTACCACGCATGCGGCAGGATAACCGCAGTATGACACTCTATTTTGTTTGGATGACTAAGCTGGAATGGGGAATTGGGGCCGTTGTGCTGGCGATTGTCAGCCTGTTTGCAACCCTTGAACCTTTCTGATTGATGGATTGGCAAAACGCATGAAAAAAATCATTATCTCGTTATTACTACTGGCAAGTTCAGGGGCCGCGCTGGCTGCGCCACAGGTCATCACCGTCAGCCGTTTTGAGGTTGGCAAAGATAAGTGGGCGTTTAATCGGGAAGAGGTGATGCTGACCTGCCGTCCGGGTAACGCGCTGTATGTCATCAATCCCAGTACGCTGGTGCAATACCCATTGAATGATGTTGCCAGACAGCAGGTAGAGAGTGGGAAAACTACGGCGAAGCCGATCGAGATTATCCAGATTGACGACCCGGCGAAACCGGGTGAAAAAATGAGCCTCGCACCGTTTGTGGAGCGTGCAGAAAAGCTCTGCTAATTGTCAGATGTAGCGTTCTGATTTCCAATAAAAAACCGCAAGGCTCTCTCAGGAGAACTTGCGGTTTTTACGTTTGGATGTGTGACAATCGTCCTTTTTTTCAGGCCACTTTAGTCGCGGACTGGAAAACCTGGCGCTGTCATCTATTCTTAAATGGCAGGGTAACTTAGCCTGCATTAATGCCAACTTTTAGCGCACGGCTCTCTCCCAAGAGCCATTTCCCTGGACCGAATACAGGAATCGTATTCGGTCTCTTTTTATATTATTGTTTTCGTTGGGTTTTTTCGGTGCTTTCACGAAATCCCACGAAAATTACTCGAAATTTCCATATCCTGTCTAAACCATAACATATTCTGCACCACGTGCGTCCAGGTATTTTTTGGTCATTGTTAAATTTTTATGCCCCAGCAGCCTCTGTGCGAAATCCTCTCCGCGCTCCCTTTCATAGAGTCTACTCGCCAAACTCCTGATTTCATGGAACGGAGGAGGGTTGGGACCAAACTTTAACGCTGTAGAATCTCTGATATCAGAAAATGCTTGAGTAATGCCGTCAGGAGTTAACGGACCAGGCTTCCTTCCGCCACGTCTCACCGCTGAATACAGCATGAAATCTGACGGGTTGTTTTTCCGGCAACGGTCGATAACATCCTGCAATACCAAATCAGCAGAGTCCAGTCGCAAATCAAGTGGCAACGCCAATTTGTGACCTGTCTTTTCCTGCGTGACAAACAACCTTCCATCCCTGATATCGCTGAATCTGAACAACGATACGTCCTCTCTTCTTTGCCCGGTGACAAGTGCCAGGTCACATGCATTTGCAGCCCATTCGGAATGGGCGGTTGCGGCATCCCTTATTATCTCGAACTGTTCAAGTAGAAGACGCTCACGCTTCACTTTGGGTGTCGGCGTTCTTGTCGGCTCTGCCGGATTCCTTTCAATATGTCCCTCGACGATCGCCTCCCTGAAAATATCCAACAATACCGAACGCAGGCCGGAGGCCATGCTCTTCTTATCGCAGAGTATGTAACTCTCCAGGAAAGTAGATATGTCCTTTGTGCTGACCGCCGATAGCGGCATGCACCCGAATTCATCACTGATAGTGGCGATCTGGTTGCGCCTGACCTTCATCGTGTTGGGCTTCAATTCTCTTCGCTCAAGAATTACTTCGTAGCGCTCAAGCCACGCTTTCACCGTAAATGTTGGTGTTTCCTTTATGCGGTCCAGCAGCGCTGACGGAAGGTAATTCTGTTCAATGTAGTTATTGGCTTCGATGGCTTGAGAAATGGCGTCCTTTCTGTCGATCCGGCCAAGAGATAACTCTTGACCGGTAATCGGGTTTCGCCAGCTATAAAGCCTGTCTCTTTTACGATAGGTCAGGTTACGGGGCAGGTTAGCGTCGTAACGAACTGGCCTTTTCGCCATGAGTCAGTCTCTCCAGTAGAGTGCCGCCAGTTGGCAGCGATATGCGTTTTGCTTTGTGACGAAGGTTCTTTTTGCTCGGATCCACATAGATGGCATCTGGCTGAACCTTATATTCTTTGCCGTGAAGTTCCGGAGCAGGGTAAATACGCCCCTCCCGCGCCCAGCGGCGAAGTGTTGAAAGAGACGGTGGGGTTGAATAAGTTGAATTCGCCCATTCCAGTAGATTAAGAAGCTTGGCCATACTACCTCCGGCTTCCGGCAACTTATTATAGAGCTGCCGGAAAACTGTTAATGAAATATCGTTATCAACTCACCTGACCCGGCAGTGCGCGCAACCGGCGCATACCTGTCATTGCTGTGGCCACGTAGCTCGCCTTACGGTTCACCACTTCCACCCAGACCTTCACACCTTCAACTCTCACCGTGTACGTCTCCTTCATCTTGCTGCGGCCATAGTCGCCGTAACGTTCTGCATGAGTGGCCAGTGCTATGTCGCATGCCTGACGCGCTAACGGGGATTGCTGATTTGCACGGTTAATTAGTCGCATTACATCTCCTCAGTGGGAGGCGAACCCTCCCAACCCAGTTAGCCAACGTATTCCGGTTTCATATCCGCTAGGGTGATGCTGAACTGATCGTGCAGCTCGTCGCCAAGATGACGTTTCGCCGTTGCAAGAACTCGCTCAACTTCCCCAAACCGTTCAACTGCATCCGGTTCGTCCGGAGACGGCAGGGAGTTGATCGCGGCCTCAACCTTGTTACGTGAATCAACCAGGTAATAGCGTTTCACTGCCTTATTCTTCAGCTCGGTGAACAGGGCAGATCCGAGTGTGGCCTTCGCGCTTTCGATATCAGCACGCAGTGCTTTGGCGCTATCAACATCCTGCGCAGCATCGATGCGTTCGCGAAAATCATCGGCAAGAGAGTCGATATTTGCTGACGATTCCTGCGCGCTCTGCGTGGTTGTGACGGTGTCACCTGAAATTTGAGACAGGCTAACGTGTTGCACTGGAGCTGGGTTAACTTCTCGCTCTTCACGGCGATCATCCAGTTCATCAGGGGTATACACGCCGAGAATTACATCTGGGCAGAACAGTCTTGCCCAGCGTTTAACTGCGAGATAAGCGAGCTGCTGGCGAGGGTCGTCAGCCCAAAGCGTTGAATTACGAGTTCTGGCCTGTGCCAGTAACAGGTCAAGTTCTCTCGGTTGATCTTCACCTTTCAGCGTTGCGCGGATGATGATGCCAATGCCCGTTTCGTCAGCAAGGGTCCAGCCAGGAACACGGTATTCTCCTTTGTCGCCTTTACGAATCTGGAATTTCCCGACTACTTTTTCCCATGGCCCGTACCACTCATATTCAAAGCGGTTTGCCAGTACGCCGCTGCGTGAAATCACGGCATTTACCAGTTGCGCCTCGTATCCGAGAACGCCGTTAATCAGGTGCGTTTTCTGCGCTACGGCAAAGGGATTCATCTGCCATTGTGCCGCCTGCATCGCTACTGCCATACAGTCAGCCTGATTTCCCTGCAGGTGTCTGGGGACTGTCGCCGCACCCTGCGCCATAATTTGAGCAAATGCGCTGATGGCGTTCAAATACTGGGAATCAAACAGGGCCACGTTGGAGTTAATTACGGCGTTCTGGTCAGCTACAGTTACGTTAGTGTTTTGCATATTCATTCCCCTTATGCCTGAGTACGCAGCGCTTCAAGGCGGCGCAGGTCGAAGTCGTTCAGTTCGTCGGTGTAATCAGCGGTGATCGGCGCTGGCCATTCGCCAGTGTCAAAGCCGGTAGCGATAGCGCGCATCGACTTGCGGTACTCGAGCATGCCCAGTTCCAGTAGTTCGGCGGAAGCCTCGATGATGGCGATCCAGTGGTAGTTCTCGTCTTTGTTGACGAAAATCCAGAAGAACTGGTCCAGTGCTGCGGTCTCGCAATACATAGCCGCGCTCAGATGGTAGTCACGGTCGATGATTTCGCGGTGCAGTTTGGCGCGCAGGCCTTCCTGCTTAATGTTCCACATGCTGATGGTTTTCAGGTCGGCGCCGATGCGCACCCCGTCAAGGTCGATCTCAAGGTCGGGACGAACTCGGACTTCCAGACCGGTTTCGTCGTCGAAGCCAAAGTAGCTCACTTCAACGGCGCGGCCCGGGTGTGTCAGCAGCTTGCCCGCGGTCGGGTGCTCGAGCAGGGCTTTCTGAATGCTCAGTGCAGTGCTCAGTTGCTGGCGGGTGACCAGTACTTTCCCCTGCGGATTCTCGCGCCACGCATCCAAAAGTTCGTCGGCGAAAACGGCGTCCGGATTAACAGACTTCACGGCCTGAATCAGATCTGCTTTAGTACCGGACACTTTCAACGGTGCAGGCTTCTGCACTTCCTGCGCCACCAGGTCAGGATTGATGATTGCTAACTGCTCGAGTAACACATCACGGCTACCGCTGGTTTTCGCCTGAGCAGGCAGAGTGGCGTTGTATTCTTTGATGCAGGCTTTCATCGCCGCTGCGGTCTGCTTCTGATCCGCTTCGATACGCTGGTACTCTTCGGGCAGCGACATATAACTCTGGCCGGTTTCTTCCAGCGACCCGCCGAGCGGCAGTTGTGCCGGCAGCGTGGCGTTGTGTTCTTCTAGCAAAGCTTTGATATCGTCTGCGCTCAGTTGCGCTGGCAGGTTGGCGTTGTACTCATCAATAAACGCGCGGATCGTTGCCGTGGTGGTAAATGCGCCTTCCGGAATTACGGGTTCAACGCTGAATTCTTCATCGAGTTGCTCTGGCTGCAACGCCAGCGCATGTACCAGGTTACCCATGTCCAGAACCGGAGAGCGTTCTTTGATGATGGTTTTCTCTACGTGACGCGCATTGAAGTACATCAGCGAAACACGTGCGTCTTTCACCTGGGTAGAGCTGATACCGTTCGCTGCGTGATAAACCTCGTTCGGCAAACCCTCATAGCGACCTGGCTCGAAGTAAGCGGGGTAAACAACAACTGGTTCGTCAGATTGCGCTTCGGGTTCGGTTTGCGTCAAAACTGGTTCAGTCTGGTTTACAGAATCGCTATTTTGGGCGACAGAATCCGTATTTGGGTTTACATCGGCCTGCTGGCTGGTATGTGACTCTTCACCAGTTTCCAGACAGCTCTTGCCTGTATGCAGCGCATCACCAGCTTGGTCTTCATCACTGACAGTTTCTTCCATCTGCACATCGGCGGCGTCCTCATTTTCCGTTTTATCTTCCTCATTTGAGGCGGCGTTGTAGCTTTCATGAACCCACTTCGGATCGTTCGGGTCACTAATGCCTTCAACGAAGTCACCGCGCGAAACCGCAAGAATTTTGTTTACCTCTTCAGCCGTTACTTTTTCCTGTTTCATCGGTACAGGCATAGACGAACGACCGCAGGCTATATCAACGAGCAGCGGATCTGGATTAGCGTGGTCAGTTTCTGTCAGTACTCTATTCAAATATTCCTGATGTTTGACGGGATCTTCATAAAGTCCTTCTGGTGTAGTTTTTACTGTTGCGATAATGCAGGCACGTGAGTAGTCCAGGCTACCAGGCATTGAAACGAATCTCTCTCGAGTAGCCAGCCATTCAGGATCGTCCATCTTATTCATGATGGAGTTTGCCTGTAGTTCTATATCCAGAGGGACGTTGTAAATATCAAATTCGCGGTCACGGGCACGTAACGCCAGAGCAATTTCATGCTCCAGCCCGAGGATGGTTTGCGGGAATTTGCGGTCAGAGGCAATGCCGCCACCGGCGTTCGCACCAGAAGGTGTGCGATTAATGGTTGTTACACGATTACCTTTGCTCCACTCTTTAACCAGTAGGCCGCGATCGATGTAATCTGTTTTGAACCACACCGTCAGGAACTGGATAATTGTTGCCAGCTCCGTTTTTTTACCGTCGACAGGGAAGACTTTCTTAACGGCATTCACGACTTTATGAATATCGTGCTCAATGGCTTTTTTGAATGCTTCCACATTCTCAGCAGCCAGCAGCAGGTTCTGGACGTACGCGTCATCGGTGTCCATCTCAAGGCGGACAATCTCATTTTTCTGCGCGGCATCGACGTGATAGAGATATTCACCATCACCGATGAACTGAGCCAGTACGCGCTGGCGGAAAGGCAGGGTGGCAACAACGATCAGGTTCGGTTGCTGTATCTGCTGGGATTGCTCTTCGGTATCGACTTCACTATCAACGACGCCACCTTCTGCCCGGCCGTTCTCGTCGGCCTGGATGCCGTCCTCAACAGTGAGATCTTGACCCGTTGTAACGTTAGCACCGCTGCTGGTTTCAGTTTTGAGCAACTGCAACTTACCACTGCGCCAGTCTTCTATCAGTTGATTGCGGTCACCGGCATCCGTGTTCACCCAGTCAGACATGAATGCAGCGATCACTTCAGGTTCGTGTTTTTCATCCTGTGCGAAGATGCTTTTAATTGCCTGAATCAGTTTCCATTCAGCATTCAGACTGAGCTCGCCAACTTCAGGAACATCATTTTTCACCTTCAGCAGGTTCTGGAGATAGGTATTGCTTTCGTCCAGTGACATTTCGCTGGCAGCCAGCTGCTGCTCTTTAGTTATATGAGTCTGGTATTTATCGTTCATCAGATGGACAGCAAAGCGGACTGCTGGAGTGCGGTTTTCTACCGGGACAATTTCGGACGCAGTCGCGTCTTCAACGATTACGGTCGGAGTAGGAATGGATGGTGCGTCAACAGCGCCAGTAGACTCACCAGCAGCTTTTGGCAGCCAGGTGTGCCCATCGTCCTGAAGTTCGTAACGATCACACCAGGTGAAATCAACTTCACCTTCTTCCGGCAGGCCGTCAACAACCGGAAAATCAGTGCGAATCGGCCTGGCGTAGTCCTTACCACGGCCCGTTTCGATGCCTGCATCTTCCAGAGCAACATCCAGCTGCAGGTTAGCGCGAGCCTCGGTTTTGGCAGTGAACCAGACCACTGCATCTTGCTTTCCGGATTTCTGAGTGGCTTTAACCACATAAAAGAATTCCATGTGAGATCCTCATTTTTGGGTGTTAGAATCCCCGGGCCATTGATAGCGCCCATTGGGTTAACTTTGGTTTTAATGTTGTTTCCGGTGTAACTTTGGTCGGTACCACCGGAGCCTTTCAGCATTGCGCTGGGTTATGAATTCCTGGCAAATGAACCATGATTCGCTTTGCGGAAGTCGCGTATTGCTTCCGCAGCCTTTTCTAATTCAATAAAAGTTCCTACCGTGAATCTTTTGCCATTAACTCGGCACATGGCTGTCCAGCGTTGTTTCCCTTTGTGCCAATAAACTCCTTTCACTCCGCTCGTATTATTTTTCTGAAGCGGTTTATTGAAGTTATTCTGTGAGCAAGTAGCCTCGCGGAGATTCTCCAGCCTGTTGTCAGAGCAATTTCCATTCACATGGTCAATCTGGTCTTCAGGCCATTTTCCGTGTGTATAAAGCCAGGCCAAGCGGTGTGCTCTGTATTTCTTTCCATCGATGATGATTCGTACATAGCCGCGCGTATCTAAATTTCCAGCAAAATCACCTGCGGTTATCCGTCCGCGATTTTTGAGCCATGTGAATGCTCCTGTTTCAGGCGAGTAGCTGAGCAATTCCTTCAGTCGTGCCAGTGATAATTTTTCTCGCATATTCATCACCGTTAGCCTTCGTGAGCCATCTGGTCGTGCGAAGCGCAACGTCTGGAGCAATACTCTTTTTCTTTGCGCGCCAGCTGTGAGCCGTTGCGATAGAGAAGGGTGCTCTTGATTACTTCCTCCGTTTTAACCGGCTTGCCGCAATATCCGCATTTCTTGTCTAACATGACATCCTCCGCTAGTGGCTGAGTCCATGCCCCAGACCGTTCAGATAAACTTCAACCAGCAAATCCCTGGTGTAAGTCATCTCAACGCCGCGATGCAGATACAAACGACCACGAGCGTTAGCTGATGCCGTCCAGGTTGAGTCTTTGTGTTTGACGAGCATTCCAGGCTGAACTGCGCCGCGGTTTACCGTCTGTGTACCGTAGTGCTGATGAACCATGATGTTCTCCACTATTGCTGAGTGAACTTCGCTGGTGGTGCCGTGACGCTGATCTTCACAGTTGAGCGTTTTAACTCTGCAGTTCACCACCGCGAAGCTCACTCTGTGCTTTGCCCTTGTCGCCAGGCTGGCGGAACGTTTCAAACCTACTGCGCGTTAATCTCACCACCTCATTCCGGTTTTCGTATACCCCGGACGGCTACTTCGTGGGCGTCCTGCCTGGGTGGTTCGTGGTGCGTCTTGGTGATAGTTATTAAATCACTGGTTTATAGTTGTGTCAATGCAGGGTTAATATTAATTGTAAATCGCTGGTTTATATAGGTGTGTTTTGTGAGGGCTCTGCCGGTTTGCAGGAAAAAAAACCGGCACGATGGCTGGGATCGGAGTGAGGAGCAGGCATTTAGCATGTACGTCACTCGGTGCTAATCTTTCTGGAGGGGCACAACGGAGCGGAACGATGAAGAACAAAGACGAACAGACTGGGTTAGTTGGCTTGGCGATTGGCGCAGCAGTGATTGGCCTGGTATCAGCTCAAAAAACCATTAACCGGGCGAGCATCATTGACGAACTGGTGAGACTGGGGAGACAGAAGGGCGATGGCGTTCAGGATGAGGTGTTTGAGAAGGCGGCGGAGCTGGTGAGTAAAGGGGTATAAAAACCCGGCGCGATGGCCGGGTTTCAATCAAGACATGGTTTTTAATTTTTCAATATCAAGCGGGAATTTAAGACTTCCTAGTCCAACACTTGCAAAAGCTAATGACAATTTTCTTCTAAAATCAAGATAAACAAGGTTAGATAAAATCTTCGCTCTGAATTCTTCATTTTGTCCAAAGAATACATCTTGCTCAATTATATTAAATCGATATGTGATGGCAATCTCAAGGGTGAGTGGATTGATATTTTCTTCTGGAATATCATTAACTTGGCTTTTGCAAGCGAGTATCAAACAACATTCATTTTTTTCTTTATCATCATTCATCCCCATATCTAAACTGAAACCGAGGTTAATACTTTCTTCCTTTGGAATTGCGTCACGGGAGAAATCGATAAATTGCTTATTAGTACTTATAGCTTGTAATTCAAAGCTATTCATAAAATTTAACATGGCGATACTACATCCCATCTTTTTAAGTTAATCTCTCTAAAAGCACTTTGAGCATTTAAAGCCCTAACACCAAACTCCTCAGTGTCTGTATTACTTACTACAACGTTAAAATGACCTTTCTTAGAGTAGGCATATCCTGCGTGCTCAAGGAGTTGTAAGTGGCCTCTTGGGTTTGCTAGCGCCATTACGCTTCTCTTAAAATCTTCAAAGAGTGACGTACTAAAATTGGATTCCTGCACTGAACGATATGATGTGATACAGGTTAAAATATATGAATTAAGACTTACTTCTTCCTCTTCTGCACGGCGAATGCAATTTGCATGTACAGATTTAGGCAGGCGAAGAGTAATTCTTCCTGAGACGTTAGGTTCTTGGAACACTTTAGGAGCCGGAAATGCAGTGCCCTCTGCAAGGCACATCTCTTGACCGACAGTCAAAGTGTCAATTGCAAGATTGTATGCGTCTTCCCGGGTGTCTCCAAACTCCATAATATCAGGGAGTTCCTCAACTCTTGCAACCCAGTAGACGTCACCATCCATTCGTTCTTTTCGAACGGAAATGGTATATTCTTCTGCGTTAAACATGATTTTTCGCCTTATGTATAATTTCTAACTCTTCTTTATATTTTTTAGAGTGTTCAGTACAGTACGCCCATAACAAGGTTTAACGGCCTTGGCTGTACCGTGCCCACAGTCAATTCCGATTGTTCGGAAATCACTTACCTTTGAAAGAGCTGAGTGAGTAATCACCTTATGATTAGGGCTCTTGCCTGAATTTAACGTGAACCCAAGCTCCTCAAGGTAAAAAATCAAACCTGTACGTGTCCCGCAACCAATGCTGGCTGTTCTGCGTGTAAGATCTTCAATGATAAGTTCAAGTCGGGTCATTTCTCTATGCTTATACTAGATGACACTACATATGGTGTCATTCTGAAAATTGTAATTTTTTGCACAGCATCAGTTTTGGGGCGTTATTCAGTCAGCGCTCGCTAGATGACATATCACTTTTTATCCGCCCCTTCATGTACTTGGCGTACAGCTCGTCGAGTTCCTTGAGGCGCAGAGATACGATCCGCAACATGTTCTGCTGCTCTTCTTCCGGCAGCTGGCGATAGAGTTCCAGCAGGCGCTGCTCGTGAGGCTTAAGACCGTCCTTCTCTCCAACATCCTCACCAAGTAGCCACGCGACAGAGATTCCAACAGCATCGGCTATGGCCAGTGCTGATTTCTTACTAATCACGCCTTTTTTGAACCAGCCGTTTACCGCCTGAGGGGTTACTCCGGCTATGCGTGCCATGTCAGCTTTGGTAACGCCGCGATCAGTGATCTCGGTGAGGCGCTCTACCAGAGCGAGGTTGGGTTCTTCTTTTCTCATATCGTCATTGTAAATATTTGGTTTATACACGCAATAAATCCAAAGTTTGCGCGAAGTATAAATCTGTGGTTTACTCTTGCTATCAATAAGCAGGAGAAGCACATGTCCGCACTCGATAAAGCAATCAAAGCCGCTGGCTCTGCCAGAAAGCTCAGCCTGGCACTGGGTGTGACGAGTATGTCCGTCAGTCATTGGAAAAATCGTGACCAAGGAATCGTCCCACCAAATTACATTTTTTCCATCTTCAACCTGACCGGCGTAACTCCCCATGAACTCAGGCCAGATCTCTACCCAAATCCCACAGACGGTTTGCCTAAGTAGGAGAATTAACTATGCAGACACTTACTTATCAGAATGATAGCGACATTACTCAAGGGGTAATGATAAATCGCGCTCAAGCGTGCAGGGGGCCAAGCCATGAAGATATTCGTGATGCGGTTCGTTCCTGGGCAGGAGCTGATGGCCAGGACGTAGTTACGGCTCTGATCGTCGAAGAGTACCGGCTGCAGGGTGGTGACGAGATTACTTTCCCTGACGACCTCAGCCGACAGCGTCAGAAGTTTTTCCGCTTTCTGGACAACCATTTTAACAGCGAACGGTACCGCGAGAATGTTCGCCAACTGACTCCGGCAATTCTTGCTGTCCTTCCACTCGAGTTCCGCAACCGTCTGCTACCAGAAGACAACGTTATGGCTCGTCTGGCGCGTATGGAGAAAGAAACCAGCGAAGCAAAAATTGCAGTCGCAATGGATGCACCACGTCATCAGAAGCTTAAGGAGTTGAGCGAAGGGATTGTCGAGATGTTCCGCGTTGACCCTGGCTTAACCGGCCCACTGATGGAGATGGTGCAGATGATGCTGGGGGCTATATGACCGGTTCAAAAATGGCGAAAGCCGCGGTGCGCGAACACCAACGGCTTTCTGGTGCAATTCATTGCGAAATCATTGCGGGGTAAGTATGCCTAACCACAAATTGTTTTGCCAGCGTGTCGGACCGCGACTGGATAAATCTTCCCTTAATTATTCTTCAGGAGGACTTAATGGCCGGGGACTGGATAAAGATGCGTACATCACTGGTCACCAGCCCGAAGGTGAACGGAATTGCGCGAATACTGGAGCGTTCACCGGAGGTGGGAAAAATGTTCACACTTTCGCATAACACCACGTTATCAGACGTTGTAACGCGTAACGTAACCCGTAACGTTACGGTGTCGTTACTAGTAACGTTTTGGTCTGCGGCAAATGAACACTCGCGTAACGGTGTATTTGAAAATGCAGACCTGTCTGATATAGATGATATTGTCGGAGTACCCGGTTTTGGGGCTGCATTATCAACCGTAGGCTGGGCCATTTATGATGCGGAGAATAACTGCGTCATTCTTCCAAACTTCAATGAATACAATACGTCAGGTGATATGCGCTCAGCTACGGCCAAGACAAATGCGCAGCGCCAGAAGGAGTTTCGTGAACGGAAAAAACTCCAGGAAAGTAACGTAACGAGTAACGTAACGCGTAACCACAGAGAAGAGAAGAGAAGAGAAGATCTAAACCCAGAGAGAGAACGCGCGGGCGGAAGTCATTCTGGGGATGATATTTCTGGAAATCACCCACCTCTGCCAGCTATCCCTCCCAAACCTCAGAACGAGGATTTTGGGCCCGGTCTGGATTTTGGCCCATTGGGTAAATTTCCGATCACTGACTCATGGACCCCGTCTCCAGACTTCGTGCGTCAGGCTGCGCTCTGGGGTAAGAACGTCGGCACTGAGCCGGGTTACACCGCTGAAGAACTTCAGCAATTCCGTGATTACTGGATACCTGACGGCAAGGTTAAACACCAGTTGGCTTGGGAGCAGACCTTTGCCAACAGTCTGTTGCAATCGCGTGGTCACGGCCAAAGGACCGTCCATGTTGGACAGCGAGATCCCAACCGAATTTCTGAGCCAGATAAAACCATCCCGACCGGGTTCAGGGGGTAACGGTGAAAAACATTGTTAATTCTGGCAGCGCTCTTGAGCGCCTGAAGAAACTCATTCCGCCAGGAGTTCAGCCGAAGTTCACCAGCGCGGAAGAGCTGCTGGCATGGCAGAGGGAAGAAGGCCTGAAGCGGTGTGAAGAACTGGACAGGCTGAATCAGAAAGCCCGGACAGAGAAAATTTTCGGTCGCTCAGGAATTCAAAGCCTGCACCGCAGCTGCACTTTCGAGAATTACCATGTATCCGGGGAAGGGCAGCGCAAAGCCTTCACGATGGCAAAGAGCTACGCACAGAATTTCGGTGCTGGGTTCGCGAGCTTCGTGTTTAGCGGTGGCCCTGGTACCGGGAAAAACCATCTCGCTGCAGCAATCGGAAATCATTTGCTTTCTGGCGGACATAGCGTGCTGGTAGTGACTATCCCTGACCTGATGCTGCGCGTTCGCGAGTGCTACGACGGTGGACAGTCAGAGGCTTCGCTTCTGGATGACCTCTGCAAAGTCGATCTGCTGGTGCTGGATGAAGTGGGTATTCAGCGCGGTAGCAGTGGCGAGAAAGTCATTCTGAATCAGGTTATAGACCGTCGCCTGTCATCGATGCGTCCGGTAGGGATCCTGACGAACCTAAACCACAATGAGCTTCTCGGTGCGTTGGGAGCGCGGGTTATCGATCGCCTCCAGATGGATGGCGGGATGTGGGTGAACTTTGACTGGAAAAGCTTTCGCAAGAACGTTAGCCATCTCCGGATCGTTAAATAACTTCGAGGGAAAAACACTATGGCAAGCAAATCACTGTGGGCAATTGTCGATTTTCTTCGGGTTAACCAGACGATCACGCCGCGTCAGGTTCAGAACCTGCTGGGATGCGACAGCAAGAAGGCACACAACCTGCTGCTTCACCTGGTACGCAGAGCGGTAGTTATTCGCGCTGGCGAGCCGCATCACCCGGTCTATTCGTTGCAGCCCGGCGGGGAACTGAATATCAAGCAGCTCAAATCGAGCGTGCGAAAAAACATGGTCACATCAGTATGCCGTACAAGTCCGGCGATGAAGCGAGTTCTGGCATTTTACGGGAGAGCATCAGCATGAAACAAACCTACGAAGAACTGGCAGTACAGCTCGCTAACGCGGAGAGCAAGTGCAGGGAGCTGGCGGCGGAGAATGCTCATGCGCGTGAGCGCCATGTATTCATCCGTGCGTTGGCAGTTTCGATTCTTGAGCATAGCGGCGGCCGCATGGACTGGCGTGGCGCGATGGAGGACGCCACCGAACTGCTGCAAACGGTGGATTCAGTATATGCAAAAAACCCTGCTACAGACGCTTTCCTGGCTGAAGTGCGGGTGCAGGGTGTGGAAGGGTTCTTATCGTTCTGCGGTGAGGAAAATTCCGTATTTGTCGAGGCTAAAGCTTACTATCGGTCGCTATCTGATGCGGTTGATGAGTTCGCCGCCCAACTTCGCAAGCCGCGCCTGCATATAAAAGCGCAGCTAGCATCGGTAGAACATGATAGTTAGAATCGAAGTAGCGATTTCGAGAAAAAAATTAACCAAAATGGTTTACAAAATCATGTTGTATGGTAAATTCTTCATCATAACATTTGGTATTTAACAGGTTCGGTTATTATCAAACCTGTACACATAAGCAAACTGAGGATTGGACTATGGCACTCACTGAATTCGGTAAGGCCGTCAGAAAAGCGAGGATAGATACTGGGTACACCTTACTCACTATGGCTAAGGCTTTGGGAACAACCTCTGCATTTTTAAGTGGTTTAGAGACTGGCTCAAAAAAAATTCCTGCTAAGTGGGTATCGGCAATCAATGAGCTTTTCGCTGAGCAAGGTTATTATATTGAGGACTTGGATGTATTGGCTAACATTTCAAACGAGTCTGTACCAATTGAAGGCCTCTCAAAGCAACAACAAATGCTAGTGGCTGGATTTGCCAAATCGGAGTTTACTCATGAGGAATTAAAAAAATTCGCTGAGTTACTCGCAGAAATTAATAAGAAATAATTATGTAGGTAATCTTTATGCATCAAATGCGTGGTACACGTGTTCGTCCTTTAGGCGAACTTGATATTAAATTAAGAGCAGTAAATGCCTGTTTTGCATTAGGTTTTACAAGCAAATATAAATATAAACGTAGACCACGCAGATTTGATATTGCGCTGGAACAGCTTTCTGAATGGAATATTGTTCTTGATCCAATGGATGATGATGAATGGTTCCAAGAGACGCTGGGATTGACTATCGGACACTGTGAACCAGAAAATTTAACCATCAGGGTACCAAACCACATTTATGAAATGGCATGTGCAGGAGAACAGTCGGCGTTGTTCGTTATTTTTCACGAGTTAGGTCATTTGCTTCTTCAGCATAAGCCTGTTTTACACTTTGCTAATAAACAACCAGAGATAAATGAAGACTCTGAATGGCAAGCGGATTTGTTTGCAGAAACAATGCTGGATAAGCTTGGTTATCAAACAAGACAGCTTTGCTTTGAGTTTTATTGAAAAGCCCTGCGCTAACAGGGCTTTCGGGGGTGGAGTATGCGCTAACACATTCCACAAAGTATGGAGGCAATCCAGCCACGACACTCTTCTTAGACAGCCGAAGTGTAGTGGTTCTCCAAACAAAGCGCAACCTGTGTGGATTTACAGGTATGCAGGGAAACCGAAGCTATGGCAATGGGAACCTGTAGTAAATGCGGGAAGACGTGCGAAATTATTTTTCGCTACTCTGTTTGTATTAATGGGGTTATGCGTCATGCGAGAAAGGGTCACCCTTTCCCCATTCCTGTATGCTCCTGCTCTGAACAGAGCGTTGCATAATATTAACGTGAACCCGCTTCGGCGGGTTTTTCACTTTCTAACAGATATGTTATTTATTATGCAATAAGAGCGATTAGTAAGATGCTGCTGGGGAGAACATGGATTTAACGGACGACGAAGAGAAACGCATAGAATTTGAAAAATTCATCATTGAAAGGTTTGGTGATACGGTTGATCTTCGCAGGGCGAAACATGGCAATAACGGATATATTTCATGGGAAGCGGCTGTTGCCTGGATTGTCTGGCAAGAGCGTTCATAGCATCATGAAACAACGTCTACCTCTAGCGGGAACAAATTTAGTATGACGCTGCCGGGAGCGTCCCGTCATTCACTATGGACTCCCACTTAGCCACGTCGTTTTAGAATTTAATTTTGGTCCGCTATGAGCGAGGAGCAGAAGTTCGTAATCCCTTTAGACAATCCTCCAGGGAGGTTATGATAAAAGATACAGCCATAAAGCCTAAAGGGAGTGGACATGACATTGTTTGAGGAGTGTAAGGAACTGCTCAAGACAGATTTTAATGTTGTGGAAGGGGATGATTTGAGCGCGATAATGGATATTTTTCATCAATATCCATGGCATAGCGGTAATCTCAGATGGTCGGAAATGGACTTCAGCGATTATGAACTTAGTCATGATATGTTTAACGGGGGCGGTTTAGGCAATGAAACTGTATTTGTCATAGCGGATGATGCGAATGTACCCGTGTTCAGAACCCATCTACAACTCATTGTGGATAATATCTACGATGTCATCGCCATATCACCTAACCTATTTATTTTTAATGATAAAATAATGATTAAACCTTTATTCCCTCATAATTATATACGGTTTGGTCTGCGAAAGTGATGAGCAGAAATACTGACCAGCTCCCCGTTGTTCAACTAAGACTTGTTATTGACAACCTCCGCTAATGGCACTAACCAGCCCTTTGCTGATTGAAAAAGGCGAATGAAAGTTGGTTAACACTTTACCTCATGGTCACACAGTTGATCATTGATGAGGCGTTAGTGAGGGCGAATCTTACGGGATTGTGCCGCAGAAAGAATAAAACATTGCTGATTCAACCCGCTACGGCGGGTTTTCTTTTTTGCTTCATCAATCCCTGCTACGATCCCCTGTCTTTTACTGATGGGGATAGGGATATGAAGAAAGTTCTTGTTGTTTTATTGGTGTCACTTTTCTCACTGACAGCAACGGCAGCAAACAAGCCATGCTCAGGTAAGAAAGGCGGAATATCGCATTGTTCCGGTGAAAAGTTTGTTTGTAATGATGGCACTATCAGCAAGTCTAAAAAGGTTTGTCAGAAATAGTTGCCGATGAATGGCTCTTGCCGTCAAAATCAAACCTGCTATATGCGGGTTTTTTCTTTCTGGTAGCGGGCTGTGGTAACGCTGTGCCACCGCCGTTCTCTGAAGCGCTGGTGCGTGCTAATTTGCCGGAGCTTTGTCAGCAGAAACAAATAGCGGCGTAATAAAACATTGCTAATTCAACCCGCTACGGCGGGTTTTCTTTTTTTACTACTGACAGAAAATTAACAATTTGTGCTCTTAAAACGTTGATCATTTCCGTGCATAGGTATACTGTATAAAAACACAGTAAATGCAATGGAGGCCATTATGAAAGTTGAATTAACCATTGATCGCATGAAAGAACTTCCTAAAGGCGCAGTACCAGCACTGGAGAAAGAATTGCTTAAGCGCCTGAATGATCACTATGACAATTGCAGGCTCACAATCCGCCGTGCCGGGTCCGATGGGTTAAGTGTTTTTGGTGGTGACAAGGACGATAAAAAGAAAATTGAATCAATCCTCCAGGATACCTGGGAAAGCGCTGACGACTGGTTTTATTAGAATTGCGCTTAAGGCTGGCGCGCATTTTTCAGAATACCGCAATTTGCGTAACCCTCTGATGCTGCTGCCGACAATCTTTAATCGCGTCTGTTAGTCGCTCGAAGGGAGAACATAAATGTGAGTGATTCAGCTTTGCAAACGTCAGAAGACAACTGGTATGACATTGTAAGAAGGTCTGACGGCTGCGTGGTGTTTAGCTTTCCTTCATCGGGCAGGCATCTAATTTATCGCGTCAATGGCATGGTTTCTATGCGGCCTTTGCTGGATGATGAAGAGGTCTTTACTCCTAATGGTTTTATGCAGTTTATTCACCGTCTCGGCTACCGGGTAACCCCACCTTCTGATAATATGAAATCAACGGTCTGAACAACCGTAACCTACTGCGCCACGGAGAGAAACCATGGCGCACGAACTACAACTCATCAAGCAGTCATCAGGAATCCTGATCCCCGCGACGCCGGAGACCAGCGATATTCTGCAATCAAAAATCAAACTCGGCGCCGTACTGGTAGCCGAATTTCGTCAGGTGAGGAATCCCGCATTCCATCGCCGTTTCTTTGCGCTCCTGAATCTCGGGTTTGAATACTGGGAACCTACTGGCGGGGCTATCTCCAGCAATGAGCGCAAGCTCGTAAATGGTTATGCTAAATTCCTCGCGGCATTTGGTGGAAACGAAGGCGCACTGCTGGATGCTGCCGAGCAGTATCTGGAGCAGGTAGCCAGTCGCCGAATTACCAATGGGATCAGCCTGTGTAAATCCTTTGACGCGTACCGTGCCTGGGTAATTGTCGAGGCCGGTCACTACGATGCAATTCAACTACCTGACGGAACTCTTCGTAAACACCCCCGCAGCATAGCTTTCGCCAACATGCACGAAACCGAGTTCCAGCAACTTTACAAAGCCGCGCTCGATGTTCTGTGGCGCTGGGTATTGTCCCGGGCATTCAAGACTCAGCGAGAAGCGGAAAATGCCGCATCGCAGCTCATGAGCTTTGCGGGGTGATGGCGATGAAATATTCCTGGTTTCACCATCACGAATGCACAACCGAGCAGGCCGACGAGCTGGTGGCCAGATACCGTCGTCGTGGCGCCACGGTAGAACGCAGCCTGAACCGCGACAACATCACCTGGACTGTCAGCGCAAAATTGCCTGAATGCGAGCATCCGGCGCGCACACCAAGAACCTTTCGGCAAAAGGTCTGGGGGTGAGCATGGCTAAATCAGCGAAATGCCTGTTCTGCGGTAAACCTGCAACCCTGCTATGCGATGGGATCATTGGCTGGGATGCTGATGAGGACAAAAACCACCACCTCAGCAATGCTCGGGGAATTTTCACGTGCGACGCGCCGATGTGCGCTGACTGCGGAACATGGCACGGCAATATCTTTTTCTCAGGCAGAGCGGGTGGTATGGAGACCCGTGATTATTGCCCTTTATGCGAGGCCCTTCATGTTAAGGGTGAAGTTATCCGGGAGGATCACAACCGAAAAGGAAAAGCCATTCGTGAGCCAGCCCTTCAGAAAGAGCAGGCCGCCATCATCCGGCAAGCACACTGGAATAGCTATCTAAACGCGCATCGTAGAGAGTTAAACGCCATTCAGGGAGGTGGACAACAATGCCTGCCATTCTGAAAAAGTTACCTCGCCGCAAGTGCGCCAACAAAGAATGCCGCCAGTGGTTCCACCCTGTACGCGATACGCAGACCGTCTGCGGTTACGAATGCGCCAGCGCAGTCGGGAAAGAGCAGACCAGAAAAGCCCGTGAAGACGCTAAGCGCAAAGAGTCCGCCAAACAGCGCGCTACTGAGAAGAAAGAGCGAGCCGCCTGGTGCCAGCGTAAAGCTGCAGTTAAGCCGCTGAAGCACTGGGAGGATTTAACCCAGCGCGTCGTCAATGACTATATTCGCGAGCGTGACCATGATTTGCCATGCATCAGTTGCGGGACGTTCGACACCGTCCAGTGGGAAGCTGGGCATTACCGCTCACGTGGGAAAGCGTCACATCTCCGCTATCACGAAGACAATATCAGTAAACAGTGCCACCACTGTAACGTTCAGCTGTCGGGCAATCAGCAGCAGTACCGCCTTGGCCTTATAGAGAAAATTGGGGCTGAACGCGTTGAGGCGCTCGAAAACAATAACACCCCGCACCGATACACCATCGAAGAACTCGAAGCCATCAGAAAGCATTACAGCGCGCTGAGGCGACAACTCGTCAAAGCAAGGGAGGCCGCATGACATTCGAATCCTACTTTGCCGATCACCTCCGCGTTCGTTGGCAACGATTGCGCTTATATCACTTTCCCGGCTCTGTGCTGACGGACTACCGAATACTGAAGAATTACGTGAAAACTTATGCTGGAGAAGCGCTATGAACCTTGAAAACACAGTGAAATACCACTTCGCAAAATCCACGCTGATTAGCGATTCTCCGCGCGCTACCGCCTCCGATTCACTGACCGGTACCGACATCATGGCGGCAATAGGCATGACTCAGGAACGCGCTGCTATGGGGTACAGTGCTTTCCTCGGCAAGATGGGCATAAGCAATAACGACCGGGATCGGGCTATCGGACTGCTGGCTGAGTACGCGATGACCAAATGTGACAAGGTTGCCGCGCTGCGTAAGTTGGATTTCGGGGTTAAGCCTCAGGTGATGCACCAGTTGGCCACCTTCGCATTTGAGGATTATTCCCGCAGCGCAGCCAGTGTAAAACGGTGCGATTGCTGCAACGGTGAGGGCTTTATTGATGCTGAGGTATTCAGTATGAAAACCAATACGCCGGCACATGCAAAAGAAATCATTAAGGCATCAAAAGCGTTTGGTTTGAAGGTGATACCTTCGCAGCACCAAAACAGGCGTGAGGTAAAAGAGATAACGCGCGTTCTCTGTCCTCAGTGCAAAGGGAAAAAAGCCATCAGTTGCGCATGTAGTGATTGCCGTGGCCGTGGGAAAGCGGTGAATCAGAAGGAAACGAAGCAGCAAGGCGTTCCAGTATTCAGCACCTGCAAGCGCTGTGGCGGTCGCGGATATGAGCGCATCCCGTCAACTGAGGCCCACGCAGCTGTTTGCCAGATTACGGATGTAATCAGCCTGGATACGTGGAAGAAGTCCGTTAAACCGTTCTATGATCAGCTGATTACGAAATTCGATATTGAAGAGGCATGGGCAGAAAACCAACTGAAACAAATAACACGATAACGGTTATGGAAGTTAATTCCAGCTATTTACTTTTCCCGAATCTGTGTTAATTTTATCCCAACGATGGGTTAATGCCTTCGTTTCAAGCCCCGCGGATAACACCGTGGGGCTTTTGCGTTTCTGGAGGTAACGGCGAGGCGCTACCCTCGCCTTAACATTAAGGGAGGGTTTTCATTACGCTATCAATCTCCCTTCCTTCAAATCTTGAAGTCCAGCCGCAGGAGCCGCAATGGTACGGAAAATTATCGAACCCGCTTCCGACTTGTTTAAGACAGTTGGGACAATAAACCGCGCTGATATACCCACCCGCGGGATTTTTTCTAAAGGCCGCACCCATGTGCTCGACAAACTCATCCTTTGCCCGGTAAGCCGCTACTTCCTTCGCAAGTTCTACGCATTTGGCCTTCGCCTCGGCAAGTTCTTCTATGGTGGCAGCATGGGCTTTTTGAAGTACGTCGATCTGCTCTCCAATGAAAGCGATGCGCTCGCGCAGGACCTCGTTACTTTGCACAGCAGAAAGCGCGCCGATCCCGTTTTTAAGGGACGCGATAAGTAATCCTACATCCATGGTCATTCCCTAATTGTCTGTGGAATGACCAATTTAGCAATTTCCTTTGTCTGTGGAAAGCAGGGAAACCACGTGCCGGGCGTGGATAAATATCCCGGTATTGAATCGACTGTTGGCTGCCGCATGGCGGCCTTTTTCATTTCAGGCTCACGGGAATCATCCGCTACGTGCTTTGTTGATAAATCCAGCTCGTGAAGCCTGACCCTTTCATCTCACACAGCGCCATCCGAAAAATCGGAGGTGAGGCTATGACCAGAATGAGCACCATTTACAGCAGACTTTCATATGGAACAGGCACCACGCTGACCGGCTGCGGTGTATCAGCGAAGGCATATGCCGAAACAGCTAAAACAGCAAAAGAGGTGTCCTGGATGTTGGCCGACAGAATTGCAGGGTTAAGCCTGAGCGACTGGGCAATTATTGTCGGTATCGCATGTACTGTTATCACCTGTGCAGTGAACTGGTATTACAGGCAAAAGGAAAGGGAGGACCGGCTTAATGGCAATGTCACCAAAGCTGAAGAATAGCGTTATTGCAGCTATACCCGCTGGCGCTATTGCTATCGCTGCGGCGTTGATTACTGGCCCAACGGGTAATGATGGCCTTGAAGGTGTGCGCTATCAGCCTTATCAGGATGTGGTTGGCGTCTGGACCGTGTGTTACGGGCATACTGGTAAAGACATTATGCTCGGCAAGACCTACACCAAAGCAGAGTGCCAGGCGCTGCTGGATAAAGACCTGAATATTGTCGCCCGACAGATTAACCCATATATCAATGCTCCGATCCCCGAAACGATGAGAGGGGCGCTGTACTCATTTGCGTATAACGTAGGCGCGGGAAACTTCAAAACCTCCACACTGTTACGAAAAATCAACCAGGGTGATTCGAAAGGCGCATGCGAACAACTGCGGCGCTGGATCTATGCTGGTGACAAACAGTGGAAGGGTTTAATCACGAGGCGTGAGATTGAGCGTGAAGTTTGCCTGTGGGCAGAGAAACCTCAGGTTCTGGGGGATGGACTCGGGCCGCTTAACCCTGGCATTCCGGTATCAGTTCCGGGGGTATTCTGATGAAACCCAGAAAAATTACGATTGTTGCGGTTCTGCTGGTGGCTGTCGTAATCATTATTGCAGTGCTTAGCGTATTACTGGTTCGTAGCCGCTCAGCTCTTGAAACAGAACAGAGTGAGAATCGGGTATTACGTAATGATAACGCGCTGCAGGCGACGGTGATAACTACACAGGCTTTCAACTTCAATCGGTTTAACCAGATAGCAGAGAACGCCAACCGCCTTAACTCGCTGATCGATGCCGGTACTGAGAAAACTGTCATCGAATACCGGGAGATTCTCCGACGTGAAAAGACCTGTGATCTGCCTGTTCCTGCTGATGTCGCTGGTGGGCTGCTCAAATACGCGTACCGTTTACGTGCCAGCGCAATGCACCCCGATACCGGGAACACTAACGCAACCGATGATAGTACCGCTGCCGCCAGCTCAATGACGTATTGCCAGGCCGTCCTCTGGATTGAACCTTTGCTGGCAACGATAGAAAAGGGTAATGGCAATTTTTCCGGAATACGGGAAATAGAGAACGTAAGAGCCTCGCAATAGCGGGGTTCTTTAACAATAAGAGAGGGAGTAATGGAAAAAGAACAAAACGGCGCTGCAATCTTTCCTGTAGCAAAAGACTTTAAATTCTGTCTTGGGCAACTAGTGAACTTGCGCATTAGTGATGAGTTCGGCGAGGTACAGGCCCGCTCCCAGCATGTGACAGGTGAGAACCAGTACTTTATTTACTACCAGGCCGCCAATAAATGTGCGACTGAGCGCTGGTATTCCGAATCGCAACTGGTAGCGGTGGAAGATGACCGTTCGCCGGGTATGCCTGTCTTTGGTTGTGTTGAGTTGCCGGAAGGTGCGGCGGTTGAAGAGTAAGGCATTACAGTAGGCATTCACTGAATGTCTACGATAATGCCCTAGGTAAGGATTCACGAATGCCAACTCTTAAAGGCTTGTCTCAACAGCTGAAACAAATTCAGAAACAGATACCGTTCGCCACTGCTCAAGCGATGACAAAAGTTGTACGCCAGATTGAGGTGGCTCAGAAAACGGCATTCGAACGGCATCTGGAGAGCCCCACGCCGTTTACCGTTAAATCAGTTGGTTCGGTGGCGGCAAGAAAGAACAACCTGACCGCAAAGGTTTTTGTCCGTGATACTGCGGCTGGCTATCTGGAACCATTCGAGTTTGGTGGAGAGCACAAGCTCAATAGCCAGGCTCTTTTGAACCCCAAGAACGTCAAGCTGAACAAATACGGCAACATGCCGCGCAATAAGCTCTCACAGCTTAAAGCAAAGGAAAATGTATTCGTAGGTGAGGTGGATGGCGTTAACGCTGTCTGGCAGCGTAAGAAACCGATGAAAGCTAAGAAGCGACGGGCCAAGCGCTCCGCTAATGGGACGCGAAGACCGAAACGTAAACAGCGTTCTCCAAAGCTTTTGATCCGGTTTGGTGATGCGCTACCTGTGACTCCAGTGCTGGGGTATATGGATAGGGCCCGTACCATGGCGAACGCACTGCTACCGTCTGCTTTAAATCAGGCGATAGCAGAAGCCATCAGGACGGCAAAATAAAAGCAGTAACTTATAAGTTAATTTCGCAAGCTTTTATGAAGCTGTTTACTGCAGTTGTCGATCCAGAAACATTGGCTGACATGGAATGCTGGTTTCCGCCATCCTTTGTTTGCACACCAACTAACACTTTGGATTTCGCCCCCTGAAGCTGCTTAAGCACTGTTTTTAGTTGGTCCGCGTCATCCGATTGAATCTGGAGGCTCTGAACATTACGTCTTGAAAGGGTAGCATCGAGCTTCACTGCGGTATTCCCGTCGACCTTCATTATCAGGTCCATTGGTACCTCTGATAGTGATTCGGTGCTTTTATCCATTTCAACGTATGCCGCCGATAGCTTTTCTTTAGTGCAGTCAAACACAATGGCGCCATTGTCGGATGAAACCTCGCCAAGCATCATTGCTTTCTTACCACCAGAGAAAAGGTCATCTTCAGTATTAGTTACCCACTGGGCATGAGCAATTGGTGATGCCAGCACTGCGGCTACGAAAGTTATTTTGATTATATTGTTACCCATTACATTCTCCTTGTATTGAATAGGAATAATCATAGTCGGAGCGAATGGTCGAAGCCATTAAAAAAATGGGTCCTTCCTGAGACTTTTGTAAGGTACGGGCATTGCGCGCCGCGGTGTTTTCCTAGCTACAACTTTCAGATTTGTGTCCCATGTCCCACCTCTGGCGATCATTACGGACACCTCGCCAGCTCTGGCTATTCCAGTTTATTCCAGTGGGACATTCGCCTGGGACATTTTTGCCATGTCCCACCAGAATGTCCCACCCCAGAAAATGTCCCAGGTGATGTCCCATGACCACGATGAACCAGAGTCAGTACGCACAACATTCAGGTGTGGATCGCAAAACAATTGGCCGGTGGATTAAAGCCGGGCGCTTCATTGTGATGGACGGAGACCTGATTGACGTAGAGGCCAGCGATGCGGCATTGAAGAAAAACCGCGATGGCAAAGACCCGCGCGCCTCGAACGCGAAGAAAAAGAAAACTCCCGTCGTTAGCGATAACGATGATGACGGTGATGAAATCAATAAAACTGTCCGCCAGATAATGCTCACTGAAGGGGCAGATCTTTCGAGAGAGGAAGCGGGACGTATCCGCGAGAATTACATGGCCCTGCAGGCAAAGCTGCAGTATGAAAAAGACAGCGGCCAGCTTATTGAGCTGACAGCAGCCGAGGAGGTTTTATTCAACGCCTTTCGCCAACAGCGTGATGCCTGGCTTAACTGGCCGTCCAGGGTGGCGCCGCTAATGGCTGCTGATCTGGATGTACCGGCGGACAGGATGACAGAGGTGCTGATTGAACATGTCCACAAACACATCTCAGTCCTCGGAGAGCCAGAGTTTAACCCGGCAGAAGATTGAGCGTCTTGAATTAAGCGTCCGCAAAGGCTGGACACCCCCGCCGCGTATCAGTGTGCCGCAGTGGGCAGATGACTATCGTAAGCTGGCAAAAGAGGCTGGGAGCACTTCGGGAAACTGGGAAACATCGACGGTAGAAATTGCCCGCGGACCGATGCTTGCCGCGACGGAGTCCGGGGTTCATATCATCACTGTAATGTGCTGTACCCAGTTGATGAAGACAGCACTGCTGGAAAACCTTTTTGGCTATTTTGCCCACCTCGATCCTTGTCCGATACTGCTGCTGCAGCCGAAAGAAGAAGCCGCTGAACAGTTTTCGAAAGAGCGTATTAGCCCGCTGGTAAGGGTGACGCCGGTACTGCGTAAAATCATCGGTGATTCGAAACAGAAAAGCTCGAAAGAAACCATTCTTTACAAGGCATTCACTGGCGGATTTCTGGCGCTGGCGGGTGCTGGTAGCCCTGATAACCTTGCGCGTCGTCCGATTCGTGTCCTGCTGGCGGATGAAGTGGACAAGTACCCGATAACCCGCGAAGGCGATCCAATTGCGCTGGCCGAAGAGCGTACAGCGACATTTGGCCTGACCTGGCTGTCTGTACGCGCCTGTTCGCCGACGGTGGAGGATGAGAGCCGCATTGCTGACAGCTACGCCGACTCCGATCAGCGCCGGGCATCTGTGGTTTGCCCGCACTGTGGTCACCGCCAGTTCCCCGACTTTTTCAAACACGTTCAGTGGCCGAAAGAGGGAGATAAACACCTGACTAAATCGGCGATGCTCTATTGCGAATGCTGTGGTAGTGGCTGGTCCGAAGGACAGCGCCTCAGAGCTCTGCACACTATTCGATGGCATCAGACGCGCCCATTTGAGTGCTGCGGGGAGCGGCACTCACCGCTGATGGATTATGACCTTGCCTGGCGGGCGGCAGACGAGGGCAGCGTTGAAAAGGTCTGGCAATGGTCAGAGTCGGAACGGCATGCGGTCTATCGCGCAATCTGCCCCTCCTGTGAAAAGGAGGCAGTCGATAACCACCACGCGGGGTACCAGGCATCCAAGCTTTTCAGCCCCTGGCAAAAAGATAAGCCGTCGGATATTGCGAAAAAATATATCGATGCGAAGGGCGATCCGGATAAGGAACAGGCGTGGTGGAATACCCAGATGGGGCTTCCGCACCGACCTAATCATGGGAAACAGCTCCCTGTTGATGTTCTGCTGGCGCGCCGGGAAATATTTCCGGCCGTCGTTCCGGACGGGGTGGCATTGTTAACAGCTGGAGTTGATACCCAGGACGATCGCTTCGAAATTACGATCACCGGCTGGGGGAGAGATGAAGAATCGTGGTCGGTCGCGCATGACGTTATTTATGGTGACCTTGAGACGGAAGAACCCTGGAAGCGACTGGATGCATACCTGAAACAGATCTGGCGACGTGGTGACGGGCGCGGCCTGAATATCATGGCAACGTGCATGGACTCCGGCGGCCACCATACGCAGAAGGTATACGAATTCGCCAAAGAGCGTCTTGGCCGTCGTGTCTGGGCAATTAAGGGGGAGTCTGCACAGGGAGGCAAACGCAATCCTGTCTGGCCGACCAAACGACCATCATCGAAAAGCAAAGCCAGTTTCCGCCCTGTCATTCTGGGGGTTAACTCAGCGAAAGACGTGATACGCGGTCGCCTGCATCTTGAGCCACCCAAACCTGGCGCCGCCGCTGCGGGTTATATGCATTTTCCTGACGATCGCGATCTCGGGTACTTCAATCAGCTGCTGGCGGAGCGACTGGTTTACAAAGTCATTTCCGGGCAGCGGTACAGTATCTGGGAAGCAATACCAGGACGAGCTAACGAAGCGCTTGACTGCCTCGTTTACAGCTATGCCGCGCTGTGCGGTCTCAAACATATGGGGTTAAAACTCAACGTCCGGGCCGCCAACCTCGAAGCCGATCCGGATAAGTTCCTGCCAGCGCCAGTTGGACAGGAAGAAAAAATCAATTACGAGCTGCCGGGTGCGGTTATTGAAGAACCAGCGCCGGTCAAACGTAAGCGAATATCGCAACTCCTGCCGAAATAAGGAAAATCATGTTCAACCGGAACACCAGCCTGCTTGCCGGCGCAATGACTGACGATCAGCTCAGGGATGCGCTTGCGAAAGCTCAGCAGGCGTACATTGATTTAGCAACCGGGAGCCACGGTGTTTCGTTTTCCTATACGCAGGGAGACGGGACGCGATCAGTGTCCTATCAGCAAAGCACCCTGGCTGATCTGCTGGCCCTGATTCAACTTCTGCAGGCGCAACTGGGGATTATCTCTCGTCCCCGGAAACCAGCGAGGTTTAGATTCTGATGAATAAAGTACAGATACTGGGCTCTGATGGGCAGCCGTTGCGACAGCAGCGTCCCTCTATGCTGGTGGGGGGGAGCCGCGTACCTTATGACGCAGCTGACTCTTTCAGCGATCAACTGGCGAACTGGCAACCCGCGCTGTGGTCCCCGGACAATGAAATTAACATTTACCGGGATCGCATCGTGTCCCGCGCACGCGATCTGGTCCGTAATGACGGCTGGGCAAACGGTGCGGTCACACGTCTGCTGGATAATGCGGTTGGTGCCAACTTCCGCCCCATCATGAAACCCGATTACCGTGTTCTCAGAATGATCACCGGAAACAAGGCGTTTGATGCGTCCTGGGCGGAAGAGTACGGAAAAGCACTGGACGGGCACTGGCGGACCTGGAGTAACGATCCTGGCCGGTATTGTGATGTTGAACGAAAACTCACCGTGTCGCAGATGTTGCGCCTGGGATTTCGTCACAAGCTTATTGACGGGGATGCTCTGGCCATTCTCCAGTACAGAACTGACAGGCTTGGTCCCGGAAGAGGGCGTTACGCCACCACGGTACAGATTGTCGATCCTGACCGCCTCAGTAATCCTCAGCAGAATTTCGATATGCCAAATGTCCGTGGTGGCGTTGAAATTGATGCGGACGGTGCGCCGGTTGCTTACCACATCAGGGAGGCCCATATCGGTGACTGGTGGAGCGGGGCTAAAACCATGACGTGGCAGCGTATCCCGCGTGAAACTGACTGGGGCCGCCCGCATGTGGTTCACGATTTTGATCATGAGCGTGGCGCGCAGCACCGCGGTAACGGCATCCTGACTCCGGTTATTCAGCGTCTGAAAATGCTGGTGAAGTATGACCAGAGTGAGCTTGAGGCAGCAATTCTTAATGCCATATTCGCCGCTTACATTGAGTCACCCTATGACCCTGCGATGGTTCAGTCTGCCCTGGGCGAGACCTATGACGAGTCGGAGTTAGGCACTTATCAGGACGGGCGTGTTGAGTTCCATAACGATCGGCGTCTGACACTTCAGAATGGTGCCCGAATGCCCATTCTTTATCCTGGTGAGAAAATCACGACGGTTAACGCGGCGCGGCCCTACAGCAATTTTGAAGTCTTCGAATCTGCTGTTCTCCGTAATTTTTCTTCAGGAACAGGGTTGTCCCCACAGCAGGTCACCCAGGACTGGTCTGACGTTAACTACAGTTCTGCACGCTCCTCGTTGCTGGAGGCATGGAAAACACTGACTCGCCGCCGGGACGATTTTTCTACCGGCTTCGCTCAGCCCATTCTCACCGCCTTTGTTGAAGAAGTTCACGACAATGAGGATTTACCCCTGCCCGCAGGCGCACCTGATTTTGTTGACGCCAGAGCCGCGTATTCTCGCGCGCGCTGGATGGGGCCAGGGCGCGGCTGGGTGGATCCGGTTGCAGAGAAAAAAGGCGCCATTCTTGGTCTGGATGCCGGACTTTCCACCCTCGAGATTGAGGTGGGTGAAAACGTCGGTGAAGACTGGGAAGAAGTGCTTGATCAGCGCCAGAGAGAAATTGAGTCATGTCTTAAACGCGGATTACCGCTTCCGAGCTGGGCACAGGCTGACCAGTTTGCGAGCCAGACCATTACCGATCCGGAGGAAAAGTGAATCTACCCCATCTGGCCCAGCGATTATTTAACACCCCGCTGGCGCTGCACCCGAGTAAAGCCGAAGTCATCATGGCATCCGTAATGGACCGATTTGGTATCAGTAAAATCGAATCTTCTCTTGCCATGGAGGATGACTGGTACGGATATGACGATAACCGGGGACGTGAATCCCGTAGTGATCCGGGTTATGACAATGTGCTGGGTGTCGCCGTCATCCCGATATGCGGAACGCTGGTGCAAAAACTGGGCAGTCTGCGTCCGTACAGTGGAATGACAGGGTATGACGGCATTCGTCAGGCGTTTCTTACTGCGATGGAAGATCCCGACATTTCGGGCATTTGCCTGGATATCGACTCACCCGGCGGCGAGGTCGCTGGATGCTTCGATCTGGTTGATGTCATTTACGGCTCCCGGGGGAAAAAGCCTATCCATGCCATTCTGACGGAAAGCGCTTATTCCGCTGCGTATGCCATTGCCAGTGCAGCGGACCGGATTTCTGTTCCGCGCACCGGCGGAGTGGGTTCTGTGGGTGTGATCACCATGCACCTTGACTGGACGCAGCGGATTAAAGATGACGGTCTTAAAGTTACGATCATCACCTATGGATCCCGCAAGGCTGAAGGTTCGCCGCTGAGAGAGTTGTCAGATGAAGCGCTGGCCGCCATCCAGCAGGACATTAACACCATGGGCGAATTGTTTGTGAACACTGTTGCCAGAAACCGGGGGATTAGCGCAAAGGTTATAAAAAGTACCCAGGCCGCCTGTTTTATGGCTGCTGATGGCGTTGAAATTGGACTGGCTGATGAGGTGTGTCCTCCTGACGCTGCGTTCAAAAACTTACTTGAAAAAACAGGAGCCTGAAATGGCAAAGAAAAAGACGTTTAGTTTTGCTCACCTCATTGGTCTTGGCCCTTCCGCTTCTGAGGAAGAAGAGGATAAAAAAGCCAAAAAAGCGAAAGCCCGTCGCGCGGAAGAGGATGAGCGCGAAGATGATGCCGATGATGATGACCGCGACGACGACGCGGAAGAAGACGAACGCGACGATGATGCTGAAGATGACTGCGATGATCCGGATGCGTCAGAAGATGATGATTCTGAAGACGACGGCGACGACGATCGCAAAGAGAGTAAGGCGGTAAAAAATGCACGCGCTGCTGAGCGTAAACGCTGCGCCCGTATTTTCGGCAGTAAGCATGCAGCTGCGAATCCTTCACTGGCCGCGTCACTGGCTTTCAATACCGGGATGAGTTCTGCGGCAGCAATTAATGTCCTAGCCTCTTCGGCTCCGGCCGCAGCCGCATCTCAGCCATCCCGTAAACGCTCTCTCGATCAGCGTATGCAGGAAAGCCACCAGGTCCGGCTTAATCCGGATAGCGGACAGAAAGAGACCGGAAAGTCTGCGCTGGTAAGTAAAATGACCGGCCTCTACAACTCCACAAGAGGAGAGAAATAATGGATCAGTTTGGTCAGAATGCGTTTGCGCCTGGCATGAAGAGCGCGCTGTTTGTTCCGGATCAGCTTGTCGCTGGCACGCTCCAGCTGGTGACTGACACCGGGATCATTACGGGCGGTGCCTTTAAGCGTGGTACTGTCCTGGGCCTGGTGGCTGCCAGCGGGAAATACACGCAATGTGTGAAAACGGCTGAAGATGGCAGTCAGTTACCCGTTGCTATTCTGGTTGATGATGTTGATGCATCGTCTTTCGATCAGAACGGCGGCCTGTATCTGATGGGGGAATTCAACCAGCACCGAATTATTTTTGATAACTCCTGGACGACCGCTGACCTGAAAAAAGCGCTCCGACCGCTGGCTATCTTCCTGAAAGACAGTGACCAGGCACCTGTAACCACCTCCTGATTTCCCCCACGGCTCTCCTGACGAATGCTTTAACCGGCAGGGGCTGGCTCGTTTAAATTTTTTGCCAGCTGCGGCTGGCACTATCAAGAGACTGAATATGGAAAATATTTTTGATACCAGCGTGCTGGTGCAGGTTGTTCCTAACCTGAAAACCAGTCAGAACTGGCTGCTCGATCGCTTCTTCCCGAATGTCGTAACTTACGAGACTGAAGAAGTGGCGATTGATGTTGATGTCGGCCTGCGTCGTATGGCGCCGTTCGTCTCCCCGCTGGTGGAAGGTAAGCTGGTCGAATCCCGTAAATACCAGACCAATACCTTCAAACCGGCATACATCAAAGATAAGCGCGCGCCGGACCTGCGCAAACCTATCCGCCGCCAGATTGGTGAGCGTATTGGCGGGGAATATACCGCTGCCGAGCGCGAAATGCTGAACCTTCAGTTTGAAATGACTGACCAGATTGACATGATCAACCGTCGTCTGGAATGGATGGCGGCGAGTGCGCTGGTGTCTGGGACCGTAACCGTCGCCGGGGAGGGCTATGAAACTCAGGTGGTGGATTTCGGGCGTGCTTCGGATCTGACCATCACTCTTAGCGGCTCGGATAAATGGCCACTGACCGTTGCAGCTGGCGCTACCAATACCCAGCCATCAGATGACATTGAAATCTGGCAGACTACTTTCCTGAAAGAGTCCGGCTCTGTCGCCACGGATCTGGTCTTTACGAATAAGTCATGGCGTGCATTCCGACTGGATACCACCATCAAGGATAACGCCATTACATTCCCGGCGCTGAGCCCGTTTGGTAACCAGATTAACGCCGGCCCACAGGTAATGAAGGGCGCAATTTATAAAGGGCGCTGGGGTAACTTTGACCTCTGGTTATATAACGACTGGTTTATTGACCCGCTGGATAACGTCGAGAAGCCTATGATCCCCGATGGCGCTGTCATTATGAGTGGTGCCGATCTGATGGGTACCCGCGCCTTTGGCGTTATCCTGGACCCGGCTTTCAACTACGGTCCGCTGGCTTATGCGCCAAAATCCTGGGTGAAAGAAGATCCAGCCCAGCGTCTTATCCTGATGCAATCCTCCCCGCTGGTTATTCCGAGCCGGGTAAATGCATCCCTCTGCGCAACGGTGGTCTGATATGGCAAAACAACCTAATACCGGGCTGGCTGATGATCTGAATGCAGAAGGATCTGCCAAAGACGGCCTGAGCGTTGACGACCTGAATGCTGGCGATAACACCCAGGAAAAACAGCCTTTGAGCAAAACAGATGATGCCGAATTGTCTGTTGATGACGATGGTGGTGACGAAAAATCCGGAGACACTGAATCGCAGGAGTATGTGGTGTTGAAAGGGAATTGCATTCGTCATGACGGGGAGATGTACCGCGAAAATATGCGCATCCCTGTAACCGGCAAAGATGCTGAGCGTCTTCTGCAGTCCGGCGTTATTGCTGATGTTGATGTGCTTCGTAAGCGAGTTCTTGCTTCTCAGCCATCAGTTTCAGTTACGACAGGGTAATGACATGGGCGTGGACTGGGATTCTCATCTTCTGAGTCCGCTGCATGATGTCTTTGGCGATGAGCACGAGTACCGTCCACGTAACGGTACTCCTTTTACAATTAACGGGATTTTTGACCGTGGTTATGCGCAGGTTGCTGAAAACCTTGATGGCGATTCAGAAATTAACACCTCCAGCCCGATGTTGGGTGTGCGCGATGCTGAATTTCGCAAGCTGGGTAAATCGCAACCTGCTGTATCTGACCGGGTATTTATAAAGACGGTCGGTGGTCACATCATCAATCAGTTATTTGTTGTGTCAAACGTCGAACCCGACAGTCATGGCGGATCTCGTCTTGTCCTCAATGTGGTAAAACCGCGATGAATTCAGCAGCGATTCGGCAAATGGTTGTCACTGCACTAACCGGGACAACCAGCGCGGGCGACCGCGTATTCTCTCCACGCGACTGGTCAACTTCACCAGATATGTATCCTGTGTTGTTGGTTCAGACGCCTTTTGAACAGAAAAAATCACAGGGGCGTAATACCCCTGCTTTTACCACCCTCACCACTGTCAGGATCACTGGGCGCGTTCAGGAGTATGACGGCGATACAGTGGATGATGGAGCCATGCGGGCAGAGCTGGCGCTTGAAAGCCTTCGCGAGCAGGTGGAGCGCGCGGTGATCAACAGCTACGAACTGACGCGGAATATTCAGAAATACGCGGAAGTTCGTTCAACCATCAATGTTGATTCAGAAGGAGAGGCCCATATGGGGCAGCTTCTTTTCGAGATCGACATAGAGCATTACCAGGGGCCGGAAGATTTTTATCCTGTCCAGTCGGTTCCCCTTGAGGGCATGGATATTGCGGTCGACATGCCAGACGGCACAGTTAAACCGGGTATCAGCCTCAATCTTCAGGAGTAATCCATGTTTGTTAAGCCGAACAACGGGCTCAGCGTTCGCTGCCCCGTCAAGGGCATCCCATTGCCTAAAGAGGGTGCTGAAGTACCTGACAATATTTTCTGGCGTCGCCGTCTGAGCGATGGGGACGTGATCCTCTCTAAAAAGGATGAGGGCGCGCCAGAGAAACAATCATTACCTAAAAAAGCGGGAGAAAATGAATGACCGTACCTTTCGCTCGTGTTCCCGATAACCTGCGGGTAGGGCTTTTCTTCGTTGAGTTTGATAACTCAATGGCGAATAACGCCACTGCCACGCAGCGCACCCTGCTTATCGGTGGGATGCTCAGTACCGGCTCAACCCTCCCTGGTATTCCGCAGCGAGTTTCCTCTTCGGATACCGTCGGTGAGCTGACAGGAAAAGGGGGAATTCTGCAGGCCATGATGGCGGCGTATCAGAAAAATGATACCGCAGCCGAAGTCTGGATCCTGCCGCTGGAGGAAGACTCCGATTCCATGGTGGCTGCAACCGGCACCATTAAAGTGAGCAGCGCACCGACGGCAACCGGAGTGATCTCCCTTTATATTGCTGGTGAGCGCATTCAGTTGACCGTTGTAGCAACAGATACGGTGGCAGCGATCGCCACCTCTCTGGCCGCGGCGATTAACGCAAAAACCACGCTACCTGTAACCGCCAGTGCGACTACGGATACCGTAACCCTGACCGCGAAGAATCTTGGTGCTACGGGTAATGGGATCGACATTCGCCTGAACTTCCTCGGCTTACCTGGAGGCGAGTCCACACCTGCAGGCCTGGAACTGACGATTACTGCTATGTCTAACGGAGTCGGGGCTCCGGATATTACCGGCGCGCTGGCAAACCTGCAGGATCGGACATTCGATTTCATCATCAACCCTTACGACGATACAACCTCGTTGAATGTGATGAAGGAGTTCCTGTCAGACACTGGCGGTCGCTGGGCATGGGACAAGCAGCTTTATGGCCATTCCTTTGGTACCACCACCGGGACTTACGCCCAGCTCGGTACCAAAGGTGAGCTGCGCAATAACCAGCATGAGACCCTGCTGGGCGTAAATAAATCGCCGTCCCCTTCCTGGGCATGGTCTGCAGCTTACACCGGCGCAGCTGCGGTGAGTCTGCGTAATGACCCCGGCCGCCCGCTACAGTCGCTCGCTGTTCAGGGGGTGCTTGCGCCAGAACTGCAGGATCGCTTTGAGCTGACCGAGCGTAACAATCTGCTGTACAGCGGCATTTCGACATTTACGGTCGATGACGATGGCACGGTGCGCATTGAAAACCTGATCACCACCTACCAGAAAAACAGCTATGGCGATGCAGATGACAGTTATCTGGAAGTGGAGACGCTGTTCAGCCTGATGTTTGTGACCCGCTACCTGCGCACAGCGGTGACCAGCAAGTTTGGCCGTATGAAGCTTGCTGCGGATGGAACCCGATTTGCACCTGGCGCGGCGATCGTCACGCCAAACATTATCAAGGCCGATCAGATTGCCGAGTACCAGACTCTGGTATGGAACGGTTATGCGCAGGATGCGGAGGCATTCGCAAAAAATATCATCGTCGAGCAGAACGCCAAAAATCCGAACCGCGTCGATGTGCTGTGGCCGGGAACCCTCATGAACCAGTTGCGCATTTTCGCGCTGCTCAATCAGTTCCGCACTCGGGCTGAATCAACAGGAGCTTAAACGATGGCAGGTGATACTACTAACCGCCTGGCGGGAACCGCCTATGTCACTGTTAACGGTGTGACGGTAATGGTGGAGGGCTCGTTTAAATACCAGGCTGCCACCGTAAACCGTACCACCCTGACAGGGATGGATGGTGTGCACGGATATAAGGAAAAACCTGTGGCGCCATACATTTCTGCCCGACTGCGTGACAGTGGCGGAACGAATGTGCAGGGCTTTAACCAGCAGACGAACGTCAACGTGATCGCCGAGCTGGCTAACGGGAAAACTATCATTGGCCGTTCACTCTGGACGGTCAACGTCCAGGAAGTGGAAAGCGAAGATGCAGTATTTGATGTTCGCTGGGAAGGCCGCGACGTAACGGAGAACTAAGATGGCTGAGATTGAACGCGTTAAAACCATTCCATTAACCGTAGCGCTGGATGATGCTGCGGAGAAGACCACTTATACGCAGCTGGAGCTGAAAGCACCCACGCTAAGCCAGGCTGAGCAGTTTTATGAGAAACAGGCTGCGTCAACGTCGCTCGCGGCGATGCGCCTGCTTATTGCGCTGGTTTCCGGTACGCGTGAAAGCGTACTGCAGCCGATGGATTTTCTCGACTTCCGTAAGTGTGAGGAGTATCTGCTCAGTTTTTTGACCTGGAAGCCCTGACAACCTGGCAGGAAATGGCCGCTGACGTCACCTTCTATTTCCGCTGGTCTGAGGACAGGGCGTGGGGAATGACCCGCGCCCGGCTGAAATGGTGGGTGGCGCAGGCATCCCGGATAAACAAGCTTAGGAAACCTGAAGACGATGAGTAATTCTTTTGATTTTGAGCTGGTGGCCAGCGACCAGGTTAGCGAGGCTATAGACCGCATTAATGAGGCTGTCCGTGACCTGGAGCCGAAGCTAGATAAAACTAAAGAAGGGCTCAAGTTAGGCGGTCAGGAAACAGCCGACGGACTGAGCGGTTTTATTTCTCGCCTCGAGAATATGTCGAAGAGCGCGCGGGACAACGTGCAGCTTATCGGGGATATGGTTCCTCCATTGAAAATGGTGGGGGAACTTTCCGGTAAACTTGGTGCGCTTGGGGTTGTTGGTGCTGCCGGTTATGGACTCAAACAGGTTGCCTACGGTTTTCGCGAAGCGTCCAGGGAAGCGTATAACCTGGACGTTTCATCAAAGAATGCCGGTATGCGTGTAGACGATTTTTCCCGTCTTGCTGGAGCGATGCGCATCCTTGGCGCTGATAGTGAAAGTGCCAATGCTTCTATCGATGGTATGGCGAAAACGCTGAAAGAAGCCGCCAGTGGCGCGAATGGGCAGGTACTTGGTGCGCTCGCACAGATCGGTGTTCAGATACAGAAAAATAATGATGGTTCTGTTGATACGCTAAAAACATTACAGGAGATTGCTCGTGTCTTCCCTTCGTTGCGGCCTGAGCAACAAAAGTCCGTAGCGGATGCTCTTGGGCTGACGCCAGAAATGTTGGCGTTAATGCGTGAAGGTGAGCGCATGAAAACGCTGCTGGCTAAATCTGATGAGTTTGGTCTGACTGTGGATCCGGCACTAAATCAGCAATTGAGTGAAGTGAACGGCACTATGAATGAGCTCAGCGCATCCTGGGATGGTCTGTGGCAACGTTCAAAAAACAAGGCACTTAAGACCATTCTTTCGGATGGTTCAGTCAAAGACGGCCTTGAAGGTGTTACCGATCTGTTCACTAATGGTGATTTTACTGGGCTGTCTCATGCTTTCGGTTTTATCAACAGCAATGATGCTGAGAAACTACGGCGCATTCAGAACGATAAGGAACTTTATAACAGCTTACCCCGCAGTGAACGTGGGCAGGTTGACGCGGGTTTCATGACTGATGCTGTAAGAAAGCGGTACGATGCGAATTACCGCGCGACCGATTCTGCGATTCAATTGCAGAATGACTTATCCGCTATCAGCCAGCCACAATCCAACGCTGCACGCGGCAATGTTCCTTACGGGGAAACAAGGAATAACGCAATTGGCTTCAGAAATAATAATCCCGGTAATTTGAGGGTTGCAGCAAACGCAACGGGTAAAAATGGCGGATTTTCTACCTTTGCGAATGATGCCGACGGAAGAGCTGCAATGGCGAGGCAGCTGATGTTGTATGGTGACAGGGGGAATAATACTCTGGATGGGATTATTCATACCTATGCTCCGCAATCAGAGAATAATACTCGTGCATATATTGACTCCGTCTCAAAAGCCACTGGATATGGAGCCAAAGAGCAAGTAAATCTGCACGATCCGGAAACATTAAAAACGATAATGGCAGCCATGATTAAACATGAGAATGGCGCACAACCTTATACTGAGGAACAACTGCTAAACGCCATCCAGACCGCCATTACTGATGATCGGTGGTCAGGGAAGAGAAATCCGGATGTGCTGGCCCAGCAGCGGTATGACATTATCTCTGGATCACGCGGCGTGGATCAAGAACCCACGATACTCAGAACACAACAAGGGAAAAGTGATGAAGTTGCCCTTAGTGAAAATCTGGCGCGGTCGTTTAAGGAGGCCATGTCCGATCAGTCTCTCAAGCTTGAAATCACGATGGTCAATGATAAGGGGGAGCGTAAAACCTATAATGCGGAAAATAATGGCAGAATAACAACGGCCATGAATTACTGATCACTGTCGTCATTTCGTTAAGGAAGAAGTTATGAATGAAAAAGTTTTTGGAGCAAAAGCCATTTAGACTCCAAAGGTTTTTGCGCTTGTTTACCTGGTAATTGGCATTTTCCTCGTTTTTTCTGTTGTCTCAATGAATTTCACGGCGATTACGATATCGGTGGTAAGTGCATTGCTTTTACGTGTGCTTTATGAGTTCCTAATGAACTCATTCAAGGCGACTGAGCATCTTTACAGGATCGCCGAATCTCTTGACCGTAATGGATCCAGCGATAAATAGATAAGTCATTTCAGTGCATATGTAAACCGCCGACATGGCGGTTTTTTTATTTCCGGAGGCGTGATGCCGTCAATTATCCAGGACGCAATAACTTCTCTTTTGGGGGGAGATACCAGCGATGACTGGCAGGGGCAGTTACGGCCCAGCTCATTCAGAGGTGTGCCATTTGCAATTGTTGCTGAGGAAGGGAGCCACGGCCGACGCCAGGCGGTACATGAATATCCCTACCGTGATACAGCCTGGATAGAGGATATCGGGCGGGCAACACGGCGATTTGTTATTCGCGGTTTCTTGATCCAGAACAGCCAGGTTTACGGCGGCGGCGATGCTATCACGCAGCGTCAGTCACTGATTGAAGCCTGTGAACAAAAAGGTAGCGGTACGCTTGTCCATCCGACACTGGGCGAATTAACGGTTTCCATCCCTGAGAATGGTTTGCGTATTTCCGGTTCGATGGAGAACGGGCGAGTATTTGAATTTACCCTGATGGCAATTGAATCAGGGCTTAAAGTGTTTGCTGTCACGGGCAGTACCGTTGCAGGCGCCACGGTGAAAACCAACTATCTGAAACTGGTCAGCACTGCTGTGCTGAGCACGATTGCCAGGGTTAAGAGTGAAATCCGCGGTGTCACACAGGCTATAAACACCATCAGAGGCACGGTCACGTTCTGGACTAACATGGTTGACAGCACCATCAGTCAGGTCACGAATCTCAGCAATGTCCTGAACTCCACGTTCGGGAATACCCGGTACGGACGTTACAGTAAAGGCTCTGTGGGCGGTAGTTCCTCTGCTGTTGCTGGCAAATCGTCAGTTGCTGATGTGGATGATGAGAGAGCACTGGCTGACAAGGTAACAGCCCAGTCGGTAATGGACCGGAAAAATGTTACCGACAGGTCGAGCCAGCTTAGCAGATCCAACACACCTGATGAGTTTGTCCAGGGCGTCGCCGACGTGGTAAACGCAATTCTTAACAGCGCCGGCAGCGTTAATGACCGAATCACAGCGCTGGAAAAACTGGCTAATTCAATCAGCACGGAGTACCAGCGGTCCGACAGCAGCAAAGCGATTTCGGCGACCATGAACACGCTGATTGTTGTGCTATGTACTGGTGCCATGACCAGTGCCGCTGCGGACTCCAGACCAGCCAGTACAGACGAGGCAGAAGAGTTAACTCAACGAGTTTCTGTGCAACTTGATACGGCGCTGGTTCTGGCTGGAGACCGCGCGGACGATGATATGTATAACGCGCTTCTCGCCGTCAGATCGGCATTCCTTTCTACGATGAGTGAGCGTGCTTCTGGTCTGAGCGAGCTTCTGCAGGTTACTACCGCTCAGCCGCTTCCGGCGCTGACGCTGGCAAACCGATTATACCAGGATGCCACCCGTGCAGATGAACTGGTACAGGAAGCGCGCGTACCGCATCCGGCGTTTATGCCGACAACCATGAAGGTACTGAGGCAATGAATGCAGACAGCGATCTGGATGTTGTTTCTTTGACGGTCGACGGCAAAATCATCGAGGGGTGGGATTCTGTCCGGGTAACGCGGGGTATTGAGCGTTTTCCCTCTGATTTCGATCTTGGGCTAATGGATTACTTCCCTGGCAACGAAGATCGTCAACTCGTTGAAGAGGGAATGTCTTGTGAAGTTCGTATCGGAGATGATCTGACACTGACGGGATATGTTGATGACTGGGAACCCGCACTATCGCGCTCCCGCCATGAGGTCCGCGCCACGGGCAGGAGCAAATGTCAGGACCTGGTGGATTGCTCAGCTGAGTGGCCTAACAACGTCATTAATGCCAGTAATGCACTTGAAATTGCTTCTCGCCTGGCATCCTACTACGGCATCACCGTAACCACGGATGTTGATGAACTTGTGAAGGTACCCCAGTTCACTCTGAACTGGGGTGAGTCTCCGCAAGAAGTCATCGATCGGGTGGCCAGATGGTCTGCTCTGCTTTACTATGATCAGCCCGATGGAAACCTGTTACTGACCCGGGTGGGAACACGTCGTGCGGCGAGTGGGATAGCCGAAGGGGTAAATGTCGAGCAGGCATACTACCGCAAATCGATGGCTGACAGGTTTTCAGATTATGTCGGTGTATCAATGAGCGTTTCTCCAATTGCAGGGTATTCGCCTGATACGGCCTATGACGCTGTGACTCTGGCAACGGCGAGAGATCCGGAGGCCGCCCGTATGCGGTACCGAAAACATATATCGATTGTGGAAAGTACCCTGATGGCTACTCAACAGGCACAAAGTGCGATCGACTGGGAAATGAACCGGCGGTACGGACGTTCAAAACAGCTCTCGGTAACCATCGATTCCTGGCGGGATAAAGACGGGAAACTGTGGGAACCAAACACATTGATCCCCGTTGATCTTCCCACCTTACGGTTGCCGGAGACTGAATTGCTACTGGCAGAAGTCACCTATATGCGCGATGACTACGGCACCCATGCACGCATGACGCTGATGCCGCCTGAAGCATTCGCCGTTCAGCCATATGCCTTCTACCAGAACCTGGCGGGATTCAATACATGAAGCAACTATTTAAACATGCAGCGACTAGGATCGCCGGCATGCTGGGGATTGGCCGGATCACGGCTATGAAAGATGGTGGGGTGGTGCAGTCAATCCAGTACCAGACTCCGCTGGAGGTGGCCAGCGCACCGCGGATGGCTGAATTTGGTTTTTCATCCGGCCTGCCGTCAGGGACTGACGTGGTTCTGGCTTTTATTGGCGGTGATCGTTCCAGCGCGGTGGTAATTGCGTCCAACCATCAGGGGTTCCGTCATACAGGCCTGAAAGCGGGCGAAACGGTCATGTATAACCAGTGGGGTCTTAATATTCTCCTGACGGAGAAGGGGATCTTCCTAGATGCAAAGGGCCAGAATGTTGAGGTCAATAACGCCACTAACGTGACCATCAATGCCAGCCAGGGGATTCTTGCAAATACCCCGATCCTGAGGTGCACGGGTGACATTGTTGATAACTGTGAAACCAATACCCGAACACTGAAAGAGCTGCGGGATGCACATAATGACCATGATCATGTGGTTAAAAATGCCCAGAGTGGCAATGACAATATCCGCAGCCAAAAAACAGAGGATCAGGTGACATGAGTGACATCGCTTCATTCTGGAATGTGGATGAGATGTTTGCTGACTGGCAGAAAGGGCTGGGCGAACTCACCACGGGGAACGATTTACAGACTGCAATACTGGACAGCCTGTTTACTGACAGGCTGGCGCGCGCTGACGATGATTATGAGGATAGCGATCGCCGCGGCTGGTGGGGGGATTCTGGGGAGGAATCCCAACTGGGATCCCGGCTGTGGCTGCTACGGCGGAAAAAACTGACCCCGGATGTAGCAAAAAAAGCGGAGGAATACTCGAGTGAAGCGCTCAACTGGTTAAAGGTTGATGGCGTTGTCAGCGAGGTTATTCCTGTTGCCAGGATCGTCCTGCCTGACCGGCTCAATCTCATTATCCGCTATCAGGCACCGGGGAAGGACTGGCAGGAATTCAGGTTTTACTGGATATGGGAGCAACGTTAATATGCCGTTTAAACGACCGACGCTGAGCGAACTCCGCGACGGAAACCGGAAATTTATGCAGGCGGAGCTTGAGGATGTTGGTGCGCTCCTGCGCTTCGCGAACCTGAAGGTACTGGCTGACATGGATGCGGGGATGGGGCATCTGCATTACGCCTACCTTGACTATATTGCCCTGCAGACAAACCCGTTTACCTCTACCGATGAGTATCTCGCCGGGTGGATGGCCCTTAAGCAGGTATTCAGAAAACCAGCTGCAGCGGCGAAGTCGCCTGCGGTACAGGCTAGTGGCAGTGTTGACAGTATTATCCCTGTTGGCTCGATCATTAACCGCGGGGACGGATACCAGTACCGGACGGATGCAGATCTTAAAATTCAGGCAGATGGATTTGGTATCGTCGCGGTGACGGCCATCCTGCCGGATATTACCAGTGATGTAACGGGTGGAGGCGCGCGCGGTAACGCTGATGCCGGGACCATAATGACCCTGGACGCGAATATTGCTGGCGTGGATCCACAGGTAACGTTACTGTCTGCTGCGACCGGCGGAGCCGATATTGAAACGGAAGAGGACTTTCGCAGTCGTGGCTTGCTGGCATGGCAGAATCCGCCTCAGGGTGGAAGCGACGCCGATTATAAAAAATGGGCGCTTGAGGTTTCGGGCGTCACCCGCGCGTGGGTAAAGCGGCGTCTGAACGGGGCCGGGACCGTTGGCGTGTATATCATGTGTGATCGGAATGACAATGGTGGGTTTCCGGTCGGTACCGATGGAATATCCCAACTTGAGGACTGGGGGGCTGTTAAAGCCACCGGAGACCAGCTCGCTGTCGCCGACCACATCTATCCGCAGCAGACAGACACTGCCATTGTTTTCGTATGTTCCCCGATCAAGAAAGTCATCAATATTGAAATCTCTGGTATCAAAAATGCCGACAGCACCACAGTTCAGGGTATAAAAGACGCGCTGACGGCGCTGTTTTTTGATGAGGCTAACCCTGATGGTTCCGGGAAAGTTTACCTCTCTGATATTAACGGGAGTATCGGCGGTGTTAGTGGCACGACGGGCTATATCCTTAACTCTCCGATGGCCAATATCACCTTTGCTGTTGGCGAAATTCCGGTGCTTGGTGGGGTGAATTTTGTATGAGCCTCTTTTCAAAAAATGATTATGCCGGTGCGCTTGGCGCGTTGCTGCCGACGGGCAGGGCGTGGCCCAGATCGCAAAAAACGGTACAGGCTGCGGTATTACGGGCACTGGGCAGCGCGTTTCAGCGTTCTGACAACGATGCGCAAAGCCTGATTACTGGTGCTTTCCCCCCTACAGCGACGGTAATGTTGTCAGAATGGGAAAGCTCTCTGGGGTTACCAGATGATTGTGCGATTGGTGAATCCGGTGGCGTCAGCGATCGCCAGCGCGCCGTGGTGGCAAAGTTAATCAGCACCGGCGGCCTGAACCGCGATTATTACATCCGGGTGGCTGCAGCTCTTGGTTATACCATCACTATCACACAGTTCCGGCCCGCTATGAGTGGCATGTCAGTATGCGGTGATGCGCTTAACGGTGACGAGTGGCCATTTACCTGGCGGATAAATGCGCCACAAACAACGATCAAGTATTCGCTTGCTGGCGCGTCCTACTGCGGAGATCCGCTCGCATCGTGGGGCAATAAACAACTGGAGTGTTCAATCAACAAAATTGCCCCATCCCATCTGAACATCATTTTCAATTATTCATAACTGATATTTCCCCCTCTGATTTTATCTCTTAACACTAAGTGAGGATTAACTATGCTCCGAATCGGGCAAGTCGAAGCCACTGCAACGCAGGATGGCAAATATACTGATGGAAGTGTTGCTGGTGGTATTGCCGCAACGAGGCTGCGGGCAGCAGCGTTTAACGCCATGCAGGAAGAGTTAGCGCATATCGCAGAGTCAGCAGGATTGGTGCTCGACATTAACGATATGACTCAGGTTTTAAAAGCCATTCAAAAACTCACACTGAGCCGTGCAAACCCATTTGCCGATATCAAATCAGATGGTGCAGCGGCGATTTCTACGGCTCTCGCAAACCTTGGTTTGATAGGGGGGGTTATCCCCAACAAAATTGGACGCCTGGTTAACATCAAAATTATCAATACGTCTGGGACGTATACACGCTCACCACAGGCTACATTCGGCTACGTTGAAGTTATTGGGGCTGGAGGGGCTGGAGCGGGTAGCCCAGGAATCAACAATACAACTGATATTAATTATAGCGTTGTTGGTTCTGGTGGTGGTGCCGGCGCATATGCCTTTAAGTTTTATCAAGAACTTCCAGTAACAGCGCCTGTTATTGTCGGGGTTGGTGGACAAGCAACATATGCTACAGGTAATCCAGGTGGTGCATCATCATTTAACAGCAGTATCGTAGCGTATGGTGGCGCTGGAGGTAGTTACATAGGGGCATATTACACCAACAGTGTTATCACAAATGTTCGTGGGCCATCGGGTGGTTCGGCTGTTGGTGGTGATATCAATGCGGCCGGAGAGATGGGAGGAAGTTGCTTTGTTTCAAATAACTTAAATGTCGTCTCAGGGAAAGGAGGGGCTTCTAAACTTGGTAGCGGTGGCATTTCTATTGGTGGTGGCTCTGCAAACGGTGTCCCTTCATCCACACCAGGCGGCGGAGGCTCTGGCGCTGTAAGCTCGCGAGATTCATTGGTTGCAGCGCCTGCACAGTTGGGGGGAGCGGGTGCTAATGGAATTGTTATCGTATGGGAGTTTGCATAATGTCTAATTTCGCGCTTATTAAAGACGGAACGGTTGAAAATATCTTTGTCTGTGAAGATGACACAATCGCGCAGTCTCTGTTTCCCGATGAAACGGTGATCTGCATCAACAACCCTGAAGTGGGTATCGGTTGGTTTTATGCGAACGGCCAGTTTTCTGCCCCACCACAACAAGAAAAATCGCACAATGAATTAGTCGCAGAGGCTGAAGCAGAAAAACGCGCCCGTATTGATGCGGCGACCAGCCGAATTGTCGTCTGGCAAACCAAGCTGCTGATGGGGCGTAAGCTAACGGATGATGAATTTGCCAGCCTTAACGCCTGGATGGACTATATCGATGCGCTGACAGCAATAGATATCAGCACCGCACCCGATATCGAATGGCTTACGCCTCCGGGGGAGCAGGCCAGTTAATATGCTTAGGGTCGGTTGCCACATCAACCGCCTTAACTTTGTTTTTATAAGCCAGCCATGCCGACAGTTTCGCTCTGTTGGCGTCGCTGATTTCACCCAGCATCAGTTCCGTTCGCCAGTCGAGCATTACCGCGTCAGCATGAGTCAGTAGTTGCTGGCGCACCTGTTCGGCGATGGTGATCAATTCTTCATGAGTGGGAGGAGGAATATCACCCCATGCAGGCAGGCCGTCACTGCCTGCAACTCTAATTTTGCCCGGTTCGGGCGTGGCGGTGAACTCATGAAATACATCCTCAGAAACTGGGATCAAATCATTCGGTAGAGTCCCTGCTTCTTCATATACAGAAAGCAAGTCATCCGGATAAAACGAATTTGTTGATGGTGAATACTGAAACATATTTTCTCCTTACCACCCGATAACGATGTATTGGCAACCAACCTGATTAGCAACGGTGCTGAGGATTGGTGCTTGTCCGCCATTGGCGTAAAAGCCGTTCCACGCAAATCTGTTCAAAGGGTTCGAACTGTTAACTGTCACGTATGCCTGCTGATTACCACCGACCTGAAACCCGCCAGCTATTACCTGAAAAACCTTGTTCGGGAACGGGACTGGATAAAACGTTTCTGTAGTTGCTGAAGCTGCGTTTCCAGCGTTGCCCCACTGGACCATCAGGGTTCGCTTAGCACCGCCAATAATTACAGGGATTTTCAGGTAGCCATTGGTATCAAAAACGCCGGTGATCGTCCCTGCCAGAGCCAATTCTCCCAGACCAACCTTTGATGGAATGGGCGCGTGCAGTCATATTGGTTGTGTTAGCTCGGCCCACTGATTTTTCATATTGCCGATGGCATGCGTAACGGTGTGCCATAGAAATTTCTGTTCTGGAGTTTTGATCCCGAAGATTTCCCGACGGTGCCACGAAACCAATGGCAACTTATTGATCTTGAATGGGTGCAATAGTAAGTATCAGGAGGTGTTTTTTAGTGGGTTTTTGGTGTTAACTTACTGAAGTATATGGATTATTACGGTTTGAGTTGTAAACAGGAATCGTATTCGGTCTCTTTTTATGTACTTTAAAAACCAAAAGGTTAGAAAGCACGGTGCCAAAACACACGAAATTCTTTGTGCGGCATTTTATGCCTGCTACAACAATCTAAGGAAGGTGCGAATAAGCGGGGAAATTCTTCTCGGCTGACTCAGTCATTTCATTTCTTCATGTTTGAGCCGATTTTTTCTCCCGTAAATGCCTTGAATCAGCCTATTTAGACCGTTTCTTCGCCATTTAAGGCGTTATCCCCAGTTTTTAGTGAGATCTCTCCCACTGACGTATCATTTGGTCCGCCCGAAACAGGTTGGCCAGCGTGAATAACATCGCCAGTTGGTTATCGTTTTTCAGCAACCCCTTGTATCTGGCTTTCACGAAGCCGAACTGTCGCTTGATGATGCGAAATGGGTGCTCCACCCTGGCACGGATGCTGGCTTTCATGTATTCGATGTTGATGGCCGTTTTGTTCTTGCGTGGATGCTGTTTCAAGGTTCTTACCTTGCCGGGGCGCTCGGCGATCAGCCAGTCCACATCCACCTCGGCCAGCTCCTCGCGCTGTGGCGCCCCTTGGTAGCCGGCATCGGCTGAGACAAATTGCTCCTCTCCATGCAGCAGATTACCCAGCTGATTGAGGTCATGCTCGTTGGCCGCGGTGGTGACTAGGCTGTGGGTCAGGCCACTCTTGGCATCGACACCAATGTGGGCCTTCATGCCAAAGTGCCACTGATTGCCTTTCTTGGTCTGATGCATCTCCGGATCGCGTTGCTGCTCTTTGTTCTTGGTCGAGCTGGGTGCCTCAATGATGGTGGCATCGACCAAGGTGCCTTGAGTCATCATGACGCCTGCTTCGGCCAGCCAGCGATTGATGGTCTTGAACAATTGGCGGGCCAGTTGATGCTGCTCCAGCAGGTGGCGGAAATTCATGATGGTGGTGCGGTCAGGCAAGGCGCTATCCAGGGATAACCGGGCAAACCGACGCATGGAGGCGATTTCGTACAGAGCATCTTCCATCGCGCCATCGCTCAGGTTGTACCAATGCTGCATGCAGTGAATGCGTAGCATGGTTTCCAGCGGATAAGGTCGCCGGCCATTACCAGCCTTGGGGTAAAACGGCTCGATGACTTCCACCATGTTTTGCCATGGCAGAATCTGCTCCATACGGGACAAGAAAATCTCTTTTCTGGTCTGACGGCGCTTACTGCTGAATTCACTGTCGGCGAAGGTAAGTTGATGACTCATGATGAACCCTGTTCCATGGCTCCAGATGACAAACATGATCTCATATCAGGGACTTGTTCGCACCTTCCCTAAAATTAAAGTTGCATGAGAACTGTGTACAGGAGGTCAAATGGGACTACCTGACAATGCTTATCAAAGAGTGGAAGCGACGCGCTGGCGACATGTTTGGGTGGTCGGGGATATCCACGGTTGCTTCTCATTATTGATGGCGAAATTGCGCCTGTGTCATTTTGATCCGTGGCAGGACCTGCTGGTTTCAGTGGGGGATGTTATCGACCGCGGACCTGACAGTTTGCGTTGCCTGAAACTACTGCGTAAACGCTGGATTATCGCGGTCAGAGGGAATCATGAACAGATGGGGCTGGACGCGCTGGCAACCGGGGAGCAATTCCTGTGGTTTATGAATGGCGGTTCGTGGTTTGCGCAGGCGGAGCAGCCAACGGCGACAGCCGCTCTTGAAACGTGTCGGCAATTACCCTGGATTCTGGAGCTGCGTTGCCAGAACGGCATACACGTTATTGCTCACGCAGATTACCCTGATGATAATTATCAGTGGCAAAAAGAGGTCGATTTACAGCGGGTACTGTGGGATCGCACAAGGCTGATGAATAAAGGCAACGGCATTCGCGGCGCGGATCACTTTTGGTTTGGCCATACGCCTCTGCGTCAGCGGCTGGATCACGAGAATCTGCACTATATTGATACCGGTGCGGTGTTTGGTGGCGAGTTGACGCTGGTGCAACTGCAATAATCAAAAATCGCTGTATTCCTGGGCCGGACGCCAGAAGCTGTCTATGTAGTCATCCGCGGGTAAACATCCGCCGTTACGAATACGCTGATCGTCCATCGATATCAGGCACTGCTGCTCAGTTTTGTAGACATCAACAACGATATCTTCACAACCGCCACCCAGGTAGCACACAAAAAGAACCAGCGTGAACATTCCATCCTCAAATGGTAAAGCCATATCTGTAGTGTAGAAGATGTTGATAGATGAGGGAAATTAACCAAGAAATAACCCGTCTGGCGACGGGTTCTTTTTGAATCAGGCAAGGCGCATGATCCAGGCATCTGACTTACGATCGTAGTGCTCGCGAAATAGAACTGAATGTTCTCCGTTAAGAAGGGCCGGGACGCTGGTGTCGGCATCCCAGGCATCAAGTTGCATGCATAAATCCGGATCGGATTTACATGGAATGGTTAACGTTCGGTCCCCTGGCGATTCGCCATGTAACTCGGCGTCGTCGATTTCAAAAGCGCCAATGCGCACACTGGTTTTCATCATCGTGCTCTCCGTTTATTTGCTGGTTGTGGTACGACCAGTTAGGCCGTCCATTTTTCAGCGTAGTCAACGTTAGCAAAAGCGCCAGTAAAAACGTGCGTTATCCTGTAAAGAGTTTGCCATCCCGGACAAGATCGCGCGGGTAGCTATTCTTTAATCGCGATCCAATACGTTTCGCCAGGCCAATCGGCTGATGCTGGAACGTAACCAGCACATCGTCGGTGGTCGGTGCGGTCTGCGGGTAGACATCCCGTCCGCGGTACCACTCTTCGGCTTCGGCAAGGGTCAGTTCGAACGCATGGCTGTGATTTGTGCTGGCGAGAGCAATGACGGCTTCATGCTGCCAGCGGTACCCTTTATTGTGCGCTTCAGCGAGTTTGATGCCGAGTCGGGAAAAGCGGACTTTGCCGATCAGGGGTTCAATCTCGGTTGGGAATAGCCAAATCTCTTTATCACGCTGCCACAGGCGCAGAGTGTCTTCCCACTGCAATCCACAGGCGTTAGCGGCCTGAGTGACAAGCGCGGATTCACGCCCTTTAAGCGGGCTGAACGGGAAGTTACCGACTTTGTATTTTGGCGTCGGTAGTGCAGGGATCGCGGCGGTTTTGCGCAGACGCGCGACGAAAAAACCTTCACAATCGTAGATCTGCGGGAACACATGCAGGAATCCTTCCGGGGTCAGGGCGCGTTCAGCCTGCGGGAATAAATCGCCCAGTGGTAAAAACTCGACGGCGTCCGGGTAGGTCTCAATCAGCCACTGCATAATGTCTTCATTTTCGTCACGGTTCAGCGTGCAGGTCGAGTAAACCAACGTGCCGCCGGGACGCAAGGCATGAAAGGCGCTGTCGAGAAGTTCGCGCTGGGTTGCGGCAATTTCCAGATTACTTTCTGGCGACCAGTTTTTTAGCGCATCGGGATCTTTACGCACCACGCCTTCACCGGAACACGGCGCGTCCAGCAAAATGGCATCGAAGGCTTCTGGCAACGCTGCGCCAAATACCCGCCCGTCAAAATGGGTTAGCGCGACATTGGCTATCCCGCATCGGCTGATATTGGCATGCAGGACTTTGACGCGACTGGCGGAAAACTCATTTGCCAGAATCGCGCCCTGATTTTTCATTTTTGCGGCAATTTGCGTGGTTTTGGAGCCGGGGGCTGCCGCGACATCCATCACGCGATCCGGAGTGTTACCATCGGCAAACAGCGCGGCGACCGGCAGCATTGAGCTGGCTTCCTGAATATAAAACAGGCCGCTTAAATGTTCCGCGGTACTGCCGAGCGGTACTGACTTTTCATCATCGCGTTCGATCCAGAAACCTTCAGCGCACCAGGGTATCGGAGTGAGCGACCAGTTGTAAGGTGCTGTCAGAGTGAGGAAGTCGGCAACGGAGATTTTCAGCGTATTGACGCGGATGCTGCGACGCAGCGGACGCTGGCAGGCAGCGAGAAAATCATCAAATGAGAGCGTGGAAGGCATTGCTTCACGCATTTGGTTTAGAAAGGCGTCGGGAAAATAAGCCACTTGGTACCACCGGCAAAAAAACAGGTGCGCAGTGTAGCATAAGTGCTCCGGCGCGAGTATGTACGCCGGAGCAAGGGGAGAGATTAACGTGGCAGGGCGGTTCCCCATTCACGCCACTCTTTTGGTTCGCTTTCGAGCAGCAGGAAGTGTTTACCTGCCTGTGCTTTCGGGGCCAGCGGCGTACCCGGTGGCGTCGCGAAGGCGATTCCGCCGCGAATGAACTGATTGAAGGTACCGGTCTTCACGACGCCGCCGGTCAAACCAAAGTCGAGATTGTATCCGGATGCCAGCCAGAACACGGAGTTGTTCCGCACCAGATGCTGATAGCGCTGGCTAATGCGCATCGCCACCATCACGCGGTCAGAAAGCGAGCCCAGCGTCAGCCCGGTGACGGTCCCCACTTCAATGCCTCTGAACAGGACTGGCGTACCGATATTAAGCGAACCTGCTTCCGGCGCTTCTACCACAATACTCAGACCATCGAGGTAACGAGAGTCGGTAATGGTGGCTTCCTGCAGTTCAAAATCACGGCGCGGGTTACCGCGTCCTGGTTCAACGTTAATATACGGCTGTAAGATCGTATCCAGATGCTCGACGCCTGCCGCTGAGATTTGCGGTGTGATAACGGAGAAGCGGGTACCGCTACGGGCAAAAGTCTGCACGTATTCCGGATACAAAACTGCTTTTGCCTGAACTTCGTTACGGGCGGTGATCAGCTCAAGCGTCTGGATCTGGCCGATATCGATCCCCAGGTAGCGAATTGGCATGCCGGCCGCGAGTTTACCGGCATCGAACGCGTGCAGGGTTATCTGACCGCCCACCGCACGTGCAGCGGTTTCGGAAGCATACAGAATACGCTTGTCGCCTTTGCGTTGGCTGGCGCTGGCGCCGCTGAGGTTATCGAAGCTAATCGCCCCTTTGAGCGCTCGCGACAGGGGAGATGCCTGTACGGTCAATCCGCTACCGTTAAGCTGAACCTTTGCCCCGCCTTCGGCCCAGAATACGCTGTTGCTGGTCAGCAGGTTGCGATATTCCGGTTTGATATGCAGATCGATATCAAACGCATCGGCGCGTGGGCGAACGCTAATCACTTCACCGACCTCGAATTTGCGGTATAACACCACCGAACCGGCCTGCACATCAGGCAGCGTTTCGGCGCTCAGGCTGAGCGTGGTAGTTGGCAGATCGCTCAGGCTGTTTTCAATCGCTTTTTCCAGGTTGGCATACAGCGGGTAGCTTTTTTTCATTTCACCCTTGGTACCGGGCAAAATACGAATGCCGCCGCTGAGCCATTCGCTGGCGCTGGCGCCAAGGAATTCCACGCCATCAAGCCCGACCTTGACGTCAACGCGGCTGTTGACCACAAACTTACTGTCACCTTGCACCAGGGCGCGATGCTGTGGTTCGATGGCAACGGTAAATGAAACACCTTTGCCAGAGAGCGTGCGATCAATCACCTGACCGACCTGTACGCCGTGAAGAATCAGTGGCTGACCGGCATCAATACCGTAACTCTCTGGCGCGGTCAGCGTAAGCGTCATGACGCCCGGATCGTGTAACAACGACTTCTCAGCAGGAATAACCGCAAACTGGTTACGCGGCTCGCCCTCGCCAGGTACCAGCTCGAAAGTTTTGCCCGTCAGTAGCGAACTGATATTGGCATCGTTTAACGATAATTTAGGGCTGTGTAATTCAATCCGCGTATTGTCGCGCAGCAGCGTTACGACGCTGGGATCGACTGTCATTTCGCCGGTCACTTTACCGCCTGGATTTAAATCCAGTTTGGTCAGTTGCCCGACTTCTAATCCTTGATACATCAGCGATGTTGAGCCGGCCTTGAGTCCATCGCCGCTGGGTAAATCAAGCTTGACGATCACTCCCCGCTGGCTGTGCGCGAGATCCTGATACAAACCAAACGTGTCATCGGCCACCGCGGGTTTAGAGTCTTCGGGCGAATCAAAAGCAATGGCGCCATTGACCAGCGCCGCCAGACTCTCCAGCTTGATCTTCGCTCCGCTGAGGCTGACATCCGCATTCACACCGGACACGTTCCAGAAACGGCTGCCTTTTTTCACCAGGTTGGTAAAGCGACGCTCGATCAGCACGTCGATGGTTACGCCCTGATGATTTGGGTTGATGGTGTAGTCATACACCCGGCCCACCGGAATCTTGCGGAAATAAACCAGCGAACCGCTATTGAGCGACCCGAGGTCAGGGGCGCGCAGGTGCAGCATCAAATCGCCATTATCCAGACGATATTTGGGCTGCGTATCGAGGGCGACGAAATGATCTTCCGGCTCGCCGGTTCCGGGCATCATGCCGATATAGTTGCCGCCAACCAACGCATCCAGACCAGAAACCCCCGCCAGCGACGCTTTCGGCGTGACCAACCAGAACTGGGTATCTTTGCGCAGAGCATCTTTCATGGTCGATTTGATGCTGACGCGTACTTCAATTTTGCGTAGATCTTCGCTGAGGTTGATATCCTGCACGGTGCCCACTTCAACGCCCTGATAACGAACGGGAGTACGGCCCGGCACAATGCCGTCAGCAGACATAAAGTCAATGGTTACGGTATTGCCGCGATCTTCATAGCTTCCCCAGATAAGCCATCCTGCAATCATCAGCGCGATGAACGGCAGCAGCCAGAACGGAGAGATACGGCGTTTAGTTTTAATCTGCGCTTCAGTCTGCGAAGCGGGCGTTTCCTGACTCATGTGCATCCCAAAGTAAGCGGCTGTCCAGCCATTCCACAGCAAGAATAGTCAATATTACCGCTGCGCCGAAATAAAACGCAGCTGGCCCCATAGTAAAAGCAAGTATCTGATCGCGATTAATCAGCGACATGGTTAAAGCGATAACAAAGAGATCCAGCATCGACCAGCGACCAATCCAGGTCACCATACGCAGCAGTTTGATGCGGGTACGCAATCCTTGCTCACATCTAAAATGGATGCTGATGAGCAACGTAAACATCACAATCACTTTGGTGAATGGCACCAGAATACTGGCAATAAAAACAATCGCCGCTACGCCAACGTTGCTGTTCGCCAGGGACATTATGCCTGACAGGATCGTGTCTTCCTGGCGGCCGCCATTGACATAAATTACCGAGATGGGCAGCAGATTAGCAGGCAAAAGCAGGACGATCGAGGCCAGCAGAGCAGCCCAACACTTTTGGATACTTTGATTCCTGCGCCAGCGCAACGGGATATGACAGCGAGGGCAGCGACCTCGGGCGTCCGGATAACCTGTAAAGTGGCAGCCGAGGCAGACGCGAAGTTTTTCATCGGGCCGACGGGCTGGTCTTTGCGGGTAGAAACGGTCCCAAAGCTGCTCAACGTTAAGGTGCGACAGCGTCAAAACACTGAGGATCACCAGCGCAATAAAAGCAAACAGACCTACACCGGGTTGCAAAAAAGCATAGTCCTGAACTTTGATTGATGCGACGCCAATGCCCACCAGATAGATATCAAGCATCACCCACTCTTTGAGCCTTTCCAGCATTAGCAGCACTGGGCGCAGGTTCATCCCAAGAATATTGCCAAACCACAGATAAGCGATTGAGGTCACTAGAATGATGGGCGCGCCGGCAACGCAAAAGAGTACAAAGGATGCGGTGAGTGGGTCTCCTTGTCGGGTCATTTGCCAGATGCCTTGTAGCACATTGGCGTCAATGCGCACACCTAATAAATAGATGTGCAGGAGTGGTTCTCCCCAGGCAAAGGGCATCAGCAGCAGCATGGTGAAAGCCATAGCCGCCAGTCGTGTTAATGACCAGTCGCGTCCGTCACGAATTTTTGCCTGACAGCGTGGGCAAAATGCACTTTGGTGCGAACGCATTTTAGGCAAGCTAAAGATCAGGTCACATTCAGGGCAACGATGGTAATGCGCACGAGGGAGTGCATCACCAATGGACCTGATGGCTATTTTTTTAGTCGGCGTGATGCGTGGTGTCGTTAAGGCCATGTATCGCGAATCAAATTGTTGAAGTAATGTTATCTTAACTCATGACGGGAATGATCTTGAGCATTAACGCATTTAATGTTTATTTTAGTAGGCTGCAGCTTTAAGTAAGACAACTAAGTGATTACATAATGAACAAAACAGAGCTATACACGGATCTGAACCGTGACTTTCAGGCATTAATGGCAGGTGAAACCAGTTTTCTGGCAACGCTGGCAAATACCAGCGCGTTGTTGTACGAACGTCTTGCAGAAGTAAACTGGGCCGGTTTTTATCTGCTCGAAAACGATACGCTGGTGCTGGGGCCTTTCCAGGGAAAAATCGCCTGCGTGCGGATCCCGGTAGGACGCGGGGTGTGTGGGACCGCAGTAGCGCAGAACCAGGTTCAGCGCATTGAGGACGTTCATGCTTTTGACGGACACATCGCATGTGATGCCGCCAGCAACGCTGAAATCGTCCTGCCAATCACCGTCGAAAATCAGATAATCGGCGTGCTGGATATCGATAGCACGGCGTTTGGCCGCTTTACTGACGAGGATGAACAGGGGCTGCGAACGCTGGTGGCACAGCTTGAAACCGTGCTTGCAACGACGGATTACAAAAAATTCTTTGCGCGCGTCGCAGGATAATCAACGGATAACGTAGCAATTACTGATGACGTCATTATAATGTCGCCTGTTCATGCCTGCGCTTGTTGGCTACGTCCGTTGTAATCAGGAAATTTCATGGAAAATCAACCTAAGTTGAATAGCAGTAAAGAAGTCATCGCGTTTCTGGCCGAACGCTTCCCGCAGTGTTTTAGTGCGGAAGGCGAAGCGCGCCCACTGAAAATTGGCATTTTTCAGGATCTGGTAGAGCGTGTTGAGGGCGAAATGAACCTCAGCAAGACTCAGCTCCGCTCTGCCTTACGTCTCTATACTTCAAGCTGGCGCTATCTGTATGGCGTTAAATTGGGCGCAACGCGTGTTGATCTCGACGGCAACCCTTGTGGTGAGCTGGATGAGCAGCACGTTGAACATGCTCGCAAACAGCTGGAAGAAGCTAAAGCCCGCGTTCAGGCGCAACGTGCAGAGCAACAGGCGAAAAAACGCGAAGCAGCCGCTGCTGCCGGTGAAAAAGAAGACGCACCGCGTCGCGAGCGTAAGCCGCGTCCCGCACCGCGTCGTAAAGAAGGCGCTGAGCGTAAACCTCGCGCTGAGAAACCAGCAGCAAAAGCACCGCGTGCTCCTCGTGAAGAACAGCATACCCCGGTATCTGATATTTCAGTACTGACGGTAGGGCAGTCTCTGAAGGTGAAAGCAGGTAATAATGCGATGGATGCCACCGTATTAGAAATCACCAAAGATGGCGTCCGTGTACAGCTGAATTCGGGTATGTCTTTGATTGTACGCGCAGAACACCTGGTGTTCTGAAACGGAGGCCAGGCCTGGCATGAACACTTTTTTTAGGCTTACTGCGTTAGCTGGTCTGCTTGCATTAGCAGGCCAGGCACTTGCTGTGGAAGATATCACGCGTGCCGATCAAATCCCCGTTTTAAAGGAAGAAACCCAGCATGCGACGGTAAGTGAACGTGTGACATCGCGTTTTACGCGTTCGCACTATCGCCAGTTCGATCTGGATCAGGCGTTTTCGGCAAAAATTTTTGACCGCTATTTGAATCTGCTCGACTACAGCCACAACGTGCTGTTGGCGAGCGATATCGAACAGTATGCAAAAAAGAAAACGGTCCTTGGCGATGAACTGCGTACCGGCAAGCTGGATGTCTTTTACGATCTCTATAATCTGGCGCAAAAACGCCGATTTGAACGTTATCAGTACGCTTTAAGCGTACTGGCACGTCCAATGGATTTCACCGGTACCGACACCTTTAACCTCGACCGGAGCAAAGCGCCATGGCCGAAGAGCGAAGCAGAGCTTAACGCGCTGTGGGACGGCAAGGTTAAATTTGACGAACTCAGCCTGAAGCTGACCGGCAAAACCGATGCGGAAATTCGTGAAACGCTGACGCGTCGCTACAAGTTTGCGATTCGTCGTCTGGCGCAGACCAACAGCGAAGATGTGTTCTCTCTGGCGATGACGGCTTTCGCCCGTGAGATCGATCCGCATACTAATTATCTCTCTCCACGCAATACCGAACAGTTCAATACTGAAATGAGCCTGTCTCTGGAAGGTATTGGCGCGGTTTTGCAAATGGATGATGACTACACCGTCATTAACTCCATGGTGGCGGGCGGCCCGGCAGCCAAGAGCAAAGCAATAAGCGTTGGCGACCGTATTGTCGGCGTGGGTCAGACCGGTAAGGGAATGGTCGACGTGATTGGCTGGCGTCTGGATGACGTTGTTGCGCTGATCAAAGGACCCAAAGGCAGCAAAGTTCGCCTTGAAATCCTGCCTGCCGGTAAAGGTACTAAGACGCGTACCGTCACGTTAACGCGTGAACGTATTCGTCTCGAAGACCGCGCCGTGAAAATGTCCGTGAAAACCGTTGGCAAAGAAAAAGTCGGCGTACTGGATATCCCTGGCTTCTATGTTGGCCTGACGGATGATGTCAAAGTTCAGTTGCAGAAGCTGGAAAAACAGAACGTCAGCAGCATCATTATCGATCTGCGCACTAACGGTGGCGGCGCGCTGACCGAAGCCGTTTCGCTCTCCGGTCTGTTCATTCCTTCCGGCCCGGTGGTTCAGGTTCGTGACAATAACGGTAAAGTGCGTGAAGACAGCGATACCGACGGCGTTGTGTACTACAAAGGCCCGCTGGTAGTGTTAGTCGATCGCTTCAGTGCTTCGGCATCAGAGATTTTTGCTGCGGCAATGCAGGATTATGGTCGTGCGCTGATCGTTGGTGAACCGACTTTCGGGAAAGGCACTGTACAGCAGTATCGCTCTCTGAACCGTATTTATGATCAGATGCTGCGTCCGGAATGGCCGGCGCTGGGTTCTGTTCAGTATACGATCCAGAAATTCTACCGTGTAAACGGTGGCAGTACACAGCGTAAGGGCGTTACGCCGGACATCATCATGCCGACAGGTAATGAAGAAACGGAAACCGGTGAGAAGTTTGAAGATAACGCGCTGCCGTGGGATAGCATTGATGCTGCGACCTACACCAAATCAGAGAATCTGACGCCGTTCGGACCTGAATTGTTAAAAGAGCACAATGCACGTATTGCCAACGATCCTGAGTTCCAGTACATCATGAAGGATATTGCGCGTTTCAATGCGATGAAGGATAAACGCAACATCGCTTCTCTCAATTACGCTCAGCGTGAGAAAGAGAATAACGAAGATGACGCAATGCGTCTGGCGCGTATCAACGATCGGTTTAAGCGAGAAGGTAAGCCGCCGCTGAAAAAACTGGACGATTTACCGAAGGATTACCAGGAACCAGATCCCTACCTGGATGAAACGGTAAAAATAGCGCTTGACCTGGCGCATCTTGAAAAAGAAAAGCCAGCGGAACAGCCCGCAACCAGTAAATAACCTCCAACAGGCACAAGAAATTGTGCCTGTTTTTTTAACAAACGCATGAAGACGTCAGTGTGATACGATAAAATGTAAAGTTGTGTCTTTCTGGTGACTTAGCACCTATGGATGCTTGAAAATAGCCATAAGACCCATACGATATGGGTAATCGCATAGTGCGTTTTGTTAAATTGAGGTTAAAAGAAAATTATGATGCGAATCGCGCTCTTCCTGCTGACGAACCTGGCTGTGATGGTCGTTTTCGGGCTGGTATTGAGCCTGACAGGGATTCAGTCAAGCAGCGTTCAAGGCTTGTTGATCATGGCACTGCTGTTTGGTTTTGGTGGTTCCTTCATTTCGCTGCTGATGTCCAAATGGATGGCGTTAAAATCCGTTGGTGGGGAAGTGATCGAACAGCCTCGCAATGAAAGAGAACGCTGGCTGATGAATACGGTAGCGAATCAGGCTCGCCAGGCTGGGATCGCTATGCCGCAGGTTGCAATCTACCATGCGCCAGATATTAACGCGTTTGCTACCGGTGCGCGCCGGGATGCTTCGCTGGTGGCTGTGAGTACAGGCCTGTTGCAAAACATGAGCCCGGACGAAGCCGAAGCCGTTATCGCGCATGAAATCAGCCACATTGCTAATGGCGATATGGTTACCATGACGCTCATTCAGGGTGTGGTGAACACCTTCGTTATCTTTATCTCACGTATTCTGGCGCAAATTGCCGCTGGCTTTATGGGCGGAAACCGCGATGAGGGTGAGGGCAGTAACGGCAACCCATTGATCTACTTCGCAGTGGCGACGGTGCTGGAACTGGTGTTTGGTATTCTGGCGAGCATTATTACCATGTGGTTCTCACGTCATCGTGAATTCCATGCGGATGCCGGTTCAGCAAAACTGGTGGGGCGTGAGAAAATGATCGCCGCGCTGCAGCGTCTGAAAACCAGCTATGAGCCGCAGGAAGCGACCAGCATGATGGCGTTCTGCATCAACGGTAAATCCAAGTCGTTGAGTGAGCTGTTTATGACTCACCCGCCGTTGGATAAACGTATTGAAGCGCTGCGCAGCGGAGAGTATTTGAAGTAAGTTAATGACTGTCACGGGGCACTCGTTGCTCCGTGACTCATAAAACATAATGGCTATTTAAAGCTATCGATTAAAGCCTCGCCCAGACTATTCTGTCCCAGTTCAGCTTTACCTCTCATTCCGTCATTTTTCTCTGCCGGGAACGAAAATATTCCTTGTCGCTTTATCTCTGGTAAAAACATTAGAGCCCCGCTGGCTGCCAAAAAGAACAGTGCCAGGCATTTGATGAAACCCAGTGGTAGACGGGCTATCATTGACAGCCCGTCTGGTAGGAAAAAACTAAATCAGAACTGGTAGTTTAATGATACCCAATAGTTACGGCCCGGGTTTACGTATCCGGTAGTGGATTGTGCAGTCTGATAGTAATCTCCTGCGTAGGTGCTATTACGGCCCACCTGGTAAAGTTTAACCTCGCTAAAGTCTTTATCCAGCACGTTATTGACCGCCGTATTCAGCGTCAGATCTTTGGTCAGCTTATAAGACATTCCCATGTCGAGAACGGTCCAGGCTTTTAAATCAGCGCCTTTATCGTCATAGACGGCCTTTTGTACTGCGCTGAGGTTGTTGTAATTTTCGGTAAAGCGTGGAGCTTTACCGCGATAACGTGCGCTCAGCCAGGCATTCATATCTTCCGTTGCCTGCCAGTTCAGGCGAGCGTTAGCCATATGTTTTGGCGTGTAGCTTAACGGCGCGCCTTTATTGTCACCATCTTTTTGCTTGCTCTGGGTGTAGGTGTAGTTGAGGGATAAAGTCAGCACATCCGACCACAGAGGGAAGGTGCTGGCAAATTCAACACCATCGGTCCTTGCCTTGCCGCTGTTGGTATAGCTGTTGGTATTATCATCGATAGAATACGAGACAATTTTATTTTTGTATTCGGTATAGAAGCCGGTAATGTTGGCGTTCAGCCCGGTGTCGTTCTCGTAATACAGCCCGGTTTCGTAGCTGATACTTTCCTCAGGTTTTAGGTTCGGATTACCGACCGTATTCACGGTTCCTTGCGCGGTTACGCCGCTGATCCCGTTATGTAACTGGCTCAGTGATGGCGCTTTATAACCTGTCGTCACGCCGCCTTTGAGCGTCCATTCGTCGGATACGTCCCAAACCATATACGCGCGTGGGCTGAGATGACCGCCAAAGACATCGTTATGCTCGTAGCGTGTCCCTGCGGTTAAGGCCAACGAGTCGAGAATATGCCATTCATCTTCTACATAGGCTGCCCACGTTTTTTGATGGAACGTTTCGCCGGTATTGGCCAGCACCACACCGTCTTTCATGCGCGCATCCCAATATTCCCCGCCGAGGGTTAAGAGGTGCGAATCACCTAATGGCGTCAGCAGTACTGAGTCCAGAATGACGTTAGTGTTCTTCAGTTCACGTGCGTCACCGGCCCGGCCTGCGTTCTCTGGCGTGAGTGCGGAGGAGACCAGTTGTCGTCCTTTGTTCTCAGTTTCATTCCAGCCGAGTGAGGATTTCCAGGTGCCGAACGTTAAGGCGGTATCGTGGCCGAGGGTGACTTTGTTACGCTCATAGCGCAACGTTTTATCGTAACCCCCCGTCAGGTTACCCAACTGACCGTCATCGTTATCATAGCGCTGTCTGGCGGAGTCGAGATCTAACCATAGCGTATTGCTTTCATTCGTTTTCCAGTCGAGTCGCGTGCCGATGTTATAGTTTTCTGACTCGGTAGGATAAGGTACGCGGGTGGAGGAGGTATCGCTCAGGGAGGTAACGCTGGAACCCTGACGTTGGGTGGTGCTACCCCGAACCTGCATATCCAGTACGCCAGCGATTAACGGGCCGCTTGACCAGAAGTTGGCGACCGTGCTGTTACCCCATTTATTACTCTCTTGCAGGTTAACGCCGGTATTGATGGAGGTGCTCCATTTATCGGTGCTTTTTTTGGTGATGATATTCACCACGCCACCGATTGCGTCGGAGCCATAAAGCGTCGACATCGGGCCGCGGATCACCTCAATATGATCGATTGCCGCCAGTGGAGGCATAAAGCTGGTATTCATAGCTGAGAAGCCGTTTGGCGTCACATCGCTGCTGCCGTTTTGACGAATACCATCAATCAGGATCAGGGTATAACTGGCGGGCATGCCACGAATGCTGATCTCCAGACCACCGGTTTTACCGGTGCTGCTTTCGACATCCACCCCTTCAACAGAACGCAAGGCTTCGCCTAAATCATTATATTTATTGGTTTGTAACTCTTGCTGTGAAATAACGGAGACGCTGGCGGCAGCGTTGGTGATTTTCTTTTCGTAACCGGAAGCGGTTACCACCATAACATCTTCAGCAAAGGCCAGGGGACTGGAAAATCCTAAACAGGACAGAACAACAGAAGCAACAGGTTTTAAGCGCATAGTCAAACTTCCTTTGTTAAAAATTCAAAGGAAGTAAGATAATTGATGGGAATGATAATAAAAATAATTATCATTATATATTTACATAACTTATCACTTCTGGTGTTTTTCTTGAATAAATATACATAAATTGTCATTAATTTTAGCTAAGTAAATAGCTGAAATGACCAATAATTAGTATTTGTAATCATTAGGTTGTAATTAATTTGCCATTAATTGAATGGCTAACATTTAATCTATTTTCTGTGATTCAGAGGGTACTCAATTAGGAGTATCAGAAAAAAGTATGATAATTTTAGAGAATCGTCATACTTTTCTGCGCCGCATCATTTTTTTCGTCATTTCAGTCCGCCATAATCCCTTCCCCAGGAGACCGTTTAACGGCAATGAATCGTTGAGCGGCATAAAAATAACGCAAATCTGGATAACATAATGATTAAAGGCAAGCTGGCACTGCTTACGTGCGCATTGACTCTCGCATTAACCTCACCACTTCTCGCCGCGCAAAATGTGAGCGAGGGGCAGACGTTGAAGCTGGCAATTGGACCTGAGCCAACGGAAGGGTTTGACCCGATGCTGGGTTGGAGTCATGGCAGCTATTTGCTTTTGCATGCACCATTATTAAAACAAAACGCAGATATGAGCTGGGGTAACCTGCTGACGGAAAAAGTTGAAACCAGTGCTGACGGCAAAACCTGGACGTTGACGTTAAAACCCGACCTTAAATTCTCCGATGGTTCCCCACTAACCGCTGAAGATGTGGTGTTCACCTATAATAAAGCCGCAAAGAGCGGCGGCAAAATCGACATGGGTAACTTTACTCATGCCAGCCTGAAAGATAACCGCACGGTAGAAATCACGCTGCGCAGCCCGCAGAGCACCTTTGTGAACGTGCTGGGCTCTTTGGGTATTGTTCCGGAAAAACGGTATGACGAAAAAACATTCGCCAAAAATCCGATTGGCGCGGGCCCTTATCGGTTGGTGAGTTTTCAGCCGGGGCAACAGCTGATCGTGGAGGCGAACCTCTGGTATGCCGGTAAGAAAAATGATTTCAGTAAGCTGGTGTTTGTCTTCCTTGATGAAGATAACGCTTATGCCGCAGCGCGCAGTGGTCAACTGGGACTCGTGCGTATCGCGCCTTCGATGGCGGTCGCCCCTCAACAGCAGAATTTGAAGCTTTGGGTACGCGACAGCGTGGAAAACCGTGGCATTGTGTTCCCGATGGTTCCTGCGGGTAAAAAAGACGCCAATGGTTATCCGATCGGTAACGATATTACGGCTGATATCGCCATCAGACGCGCCATCAACTACGCCATCGATCGTAAACAACTTGCCGATCAGGTCATGGAAGGTCATGCGATTCCGGCGTATAGCGCGGTTCAGGGCCTGCCATGGCAGGGACAGTCAGTTGCGTTCAAAGATGGCGACAGCGAAAAAGCGCGGATGATTCTGGAAGAAGCCGGCTGGAAGGTGGGGAAAGACGGCGTACGCGTGAAAGACGGTAAAGAGGCTCGCCTGACTCTGTGGTACGCCAGCGGTGACAGTACGCGCCGGGATCTAGCCGAGGCCGTACGTGCGATGCTGGAGCCCGTGGGTATTCAGGTCTCGCTGCAATCCGGAAGCTGGGAAACCGTTGAGCGGCATATGCATTCGAATCCGACGCTGTTTGGCTGGGGAAGCCTGGATCCGATGGAGCTTTTCCATCACTACAGCAATCAGGCCGCGGGCGTGGAATACTACAATCCAGGCTATTACAGCAATCCCGTCGTTGAACAACATCTTAAACAGGCCATTGATGCTCCGGACTGGCAAAAAGCGTTGCCTTTCTGGCAACAGGTGGAGTGGGATGGCAAGCAAGGGGCTGGGGTGCAGGGCGATGCCGCCTGGGCATGGCTGCTGAACATTCAGCACACTTATCTGGCAAATCCGTGTATTGACTTAGGCAAAGGCGCGCCGGAGATTCACGGTAGCTGGTCCCTGCTCAATAATCTGGATGAATGGACCTGGACCTGCCGTTGATGAAGTCTGTTGTAGGCCATTTTCTACGGCTGATAGTGTTATTAGTGCTGGTTGCGGCTGGCACTTTTATGCTGCTCAGCTTTTCTCCTGTCGATCCGATTCGCGCCTATATCGGCAACGATCTCCTGCACGTGCCGCCGGAACAATATGCGCGTATCGCTGCTCGCTGGGGATTAGACCAGCCGTTATGGGAGCGTTTTGGTCACTGGTTTATACGTGTATTGCAGGGCGATCTCGGCTACTCAATGTTGTTTAATGCACCGGTTGCCAGCGTAATCAAGGAGCGCTTTGCGACTTCGTTTGCCTTGCTTGGCGGCGCGTGGCTGCTCTCCGGCATACTGGGAACGGCAATGGGGTTTGTCGCGGGTCGTTATCTGAATCGCTGGCCGGATAAAGCAATCTGTCGACTCAGCTATCTGCTTTCGTCGTTGCCGACCTTCTGGATTGGCATGCTGCTGCTGGCGTTATTTGCCGTGCGCTGGCCGGTATTTCCGGTCTGCTGCGCGTGGGAGCCGGGCAACAGTGGTGATATGGCCACGCTGGCTGAGCGTCTGCGCCATTTAGTGCTGCCCGTTTGCGCGCTAAGTTTATTGGGACTTGGCCAAATTACACTTCATACACGGGAAAGTATCGCCAGCGTGATGAAAAGCGATTTTGTCCGTTTTGCGCGTTCTCAGGGAGATAAAGGCTGGTCGCTGCTGCGTCATCAGGTTCTGCGCCATGCTATCACGCCCGCGCTGTGCCTGCAGTTTGCCTCGCTGGGAGAATTGCTGGGCGGCGCACTGCTGGCGGAAAAAGTTTTTGCTTATCCGGGACTGGGACAGGCAACTATTGATGCCGGATTACGCGGCGATCTGCCGTTACTGATGGGAATTGTGTTGTTCAGTACCATACTGGTGTTCATTGGCAACTCGCTGTCTACCTGGCTTGTCCATGTGTTGAACCGTGCTCTGGAGCGACCTGATGCTCTATAATCCGACGCCGACGCTGATTCGTCTTCTGCTCTCTTTTAGCTGCCTGCTATGCATTGCGGTGTATGGCGCAGCGACGCTGGATAACCCATTGAGCGTTAATCTGCTTGCCCGTCATTTACCGCCTGATGCGCTGTATTGGTTTGGCACCGATAACCTCGGTCGCGATCTGTGGATTCGTTGCTTTCAGGGCGCGTTAACCAGTCTGCAAATTGGTATTGGCGCAGCGTTTTGCAGCGGCTTCATCGCATTACTGATGGCGGCGGTTTCACGTATACATCCGCGTCTGGATGTTCTAATGCGTCTGATTACCGATGCCATGCTGTCAATGCCGCATCTGCTGTTGCTCATATTGATCTGTTTCACGCTGGGCGGCGGAAAAAATGGGGTGATTATGGCGGTTGCGTTGACCCACTGGCCGCGTCTGGCGTTAATCCTGCGTGCCGAAGCGCAGCGCGTGGCCCACAGTGACTATCTGATGTTGACCTGGCGTCTGGGGCACGGACATTTTTACTGCTGGCGGCATCACTATCTCCCGGCATTGTTACCCCAGTGGTTAACGGGAACCTTGCTGATGTTTCCCCACGCGGTGTTGCACAGCGCGGCGTTGAGCTTCCTCGGTTTTGGGCTGGCACCGCATGAACCATCGCTGGGCCTGTTGCTGGCTGATGCGCTGAGGTTTATCAGTCATGGCGACTGGTGGTTAGTGCTGTTTCCCGGGCTGATGCTATTCAGTCTGGTTATGTTATTCGATCAGCTCGCAAGGGCAGTGCATCGTTTATGGTTACGAGGTGACGCATGTTGAGTTTAAGACAGGTCTCGCTGGACGTGGCGCGTTATCGCTGGTACGGCGCGAGAAACTGGTCTTCGCTGTTGCAGGATATCTCTTTCGACGTAGCGCCTGGTCAGATGGTGGCGTTAGTCGGGGGAAGTGGGGAAGGTAAAAGCCTGTTGCTGCAATGTCTGCTTGATCTCTTACCGGACAATTTGCGTTTCAACGGCTTCATCACCCTGGAAGGGAAAACGCTGGACAGTGATGATATTCGCAAATGTCGTGGCAATACTTTCAGCTATGTCCCGCAAGGTGTTCAGGCGCTTAACCCGCTGCTCTCGATTGAAAAGCATCTGCGCAGGGCAAGTCAGCTCTCCGGCCAGGCCTGGAATGCCGGAAAAATTGAACGATTGCTCCAGCGTAGCCAACTGGAAAGTCGCGTATTAGATGCCTTCCCACGCCAGCTTTCGGGGGGGATGGCGAAACGTGTTCTGGCCTGTCACGCGTCGCTGAGCCAGGCTCGCTATATTCTGGCTGATGAAATTACCGCCTGGCTTGATGCACCGCTGGCTAATCAACTGCTTGAACAGCTACGTGAGCAATGTGAGCAAGGGGCTGGCGTTTTATGGGTAACGCACGACCTCACGCTGGCCGCTCGCCACGCGGACCGCATTGTCGCGCTGCATCAGGGAAGGGTGTCGGATAACGTCAGCCGGGAACAGCTGTTACGCGGAGAGATCAGCGAGCATCTGCAACGCCAATGGCGTGCGCTGCCTGAAAGAAATCAACTTTTTGGAGAGCGCGATGCTGTGCTGTCGTGAGGTGACGATTTGTCAGGGAGGAAAGGTGCTATGGCAAAATCTGACCTTCTCTCTGCGCCCCGGAGAACGCATTGGGGTTTGTGCACCCAGCGGAACCGGCAAAACAACGCTGGGACGCGTACTGGCGGGCTGGCAAAAACCGACCTCGGGTGACATTCTGGTTGATGACCAACCGCTGCCATTGCACCAGTATTGCCCGGTGCAACTGGTGCCACAGCATCCGGAATTAACCTTTAACCCGCGGCGTAGCACCGGCGATGCGGTTCATGATGCCTGGCGACCTGATGCTGAACTGCTTACCCGTCTTCACATCAACCCTGAGTGGTTAACTCGCCGTCCCGGACAGCTTTCTGGCGGTGAACTGGCGCGAATTGCTTTACTTCGCGCGCTGGATCCGCGGACACGTTTTCTTATTGCCGATGAAATTACCGCCCAGCTCGATCCTTCCATTCAAAAAGATATCTGGGTATTGCTGCTTGAAGAGTGCCAGCGTCGGCCATTAGGTATGCTCATTATCAGCCATCAGCAGGCTCTGCTTGATCAGATCTGCTCCAGAAAACTCATTGAAGCGTGAGGCAATAACGTGCAGTAATGTCTATTGATTAAATTGTTATGTTATATTATAACAATTCACTCGCAAACGATTTGAGGGTGAAATTTTGGCTATTCGTTTTAACAAACTGACAATCGCTCTGGGGATGCTTTTAGTCAGTGGGCAGGTTTTGGCGCATGGTCATCATTCCCATGGTGCGCCGATGAGTGAAGCAGAACAAAAGGCGTCGGAAGGGGTATTTGATGATAACCAGGTGCAGAACCGGGCGCTGTCCGACTGGGATGGCATGTGGCAATCTGTCTATCCGTATCTGGTCAGTGGCGAACTTGATCCGGTTTTCAAAAAGAAAGCGGAGAAAGATAAAAGCAAAACGGCAGAACAAATTAAAGCTTATTACCGTACAGGCTATGCAACCAATGTAGACACCATCGGCATCGAAGATGGCGTGATGGAATTTCACACCGGTAATCAGGTCGCATCGTGCAAATACGATTATGCCGGGTATAAAATCTTGCACTATAAATCAGGCAAGAAAGGTGTACGGTATCTGTTTGAGTGTAAAGCCGCTGACAGCAAAGCGCCTAAATACGTGCAATTCAGCGATCATATTATCGCGCCGCGTAAATCGAGCCACTTCCATATCTTTATGGGAAATACCTCGCAGGCCGCCTTGCTTGAGGAGATGGAAAACTGGCCTACCTACTACCCTTATCAGCTAAAGGGCGAAGAAGTAGTGGATGAGATGCTGCACCATTAATCTGGGCTAACCTTATCTGTACACACCCGCCACCAGTGGCGGGTTTTTTTAATTAATAACCTGCTCTTTCCATCACCTGTCGCATTCGTTAGCATATTGTATCGCAGCAAGTGCATGTGTTTTTTAAGGAAGAGGTTAACGTGTTCGCAGAGTATGGAGTTCTGAATTACTGGACGTATCTGGTGGGGGCTATTTTTATCGTGCTGGTACCGGGGCCAAATACGATATTTGTGCTGAAAAACAGCGTCGGTAGGGGAGTAAAGGGGGGTTATCTCGCCGCCAGCGGTGTGTTTATTGGTGATGCCGTGTTGATGTTTTTGGCCTATGCCGGTGTTGCTGCATTGATTAAAACAACGCCCGTTTTGTTCAATATCGTTCGTTATCTTGGCGCTTTCTATTTACTGTATCTTGGCGCGAAGATCCTGTATGCAACACTGAAATCGAAAGCAAGCGACGCCGCGCCTGAGGAAGTCCCGTTTGGCGCTATTTTTAAGCGCGCATTAATCCTGAGCCTGACCAATCCCAAAGCTATTCTGTTTTATGTGTCATTCTTCGTGCAGTTTATTGATGTCAATGCGCCGCATTCAGGGCTGTCATTCTTTATTCTGGCTATTACGCTTGAGATAGTGAGCTTTTTCTATTTGAGCTTCCTTATTTTCTCCGGCGCGTTTGTGACGCAATATATCCGTACGAAGAAGAAACTGGCGAAAGTGGGGAATTCCCTTATCGGCCTGATTTTCGTTGGTTTTGCCGCCCGTCTGGCCACGCTTCAATCGTGATGCCATCGGCCCGCTGAGTGCGGCGGGCCTTTAATATTGCGCTCTGCTTTTCATTTATAATCGTAGGGTTATAACCAATAAATGGTATTTTAAATGTATATTTTGAGGCGTACCCTGTGTACAGCAGCGGTTCAATATGACTCGCTGGTTGTCGACTGGAAAAGGGAAGAAAAATGCTTCAAATTCCACAGAATCATATCCATACACGCTCTACGCCATTCTGGAACAAAGAAACGGCGCCTGCCGGAATTTTCGAACGCCACCTTGATAAAGGGACCCGTGCCGGGGTTTATCCTCGACTTTCGGTTATGCAGGGGGCGGTCAAATATCTCGGATACGCAGACGAACACAGTCCGGAGCCAGTAGAGGTGATGATTATTGAAGCCGGTCAGTTTGGCGTTTTTCCACCGGAAAAATGGCATAACATCGAAGTGATGACCGACGACACTTACTTTAATATCGATTTTTTCGTCGCCCCGGAAGTTCTGATGGAGAGTGCAAATCAACGAAAAGTCGTGCGCACCGGCAAGGAGTAAATCATGGGTAAAGCAACCTATACCGTAACCGTGACCAATAACAGCAACGGTGTTTCTGTTGATTATGAAACAGAGACGCCAATGACATTACTGGTGTCGGATGTGGCAGCTGAAGTGGTCAAAGATCTGGTCAATACCGTGCGTTCGTACGATACCGAAAATGAGCACGAAGTCTGCGGGTGGTAGGCATTAGTCACTGCTACTGATTGAGTATATTAGTTTTTAATCTAAAAACTGCACTGCGCTTTGACGGCGCAGTGCGTTTTTTTTGTGGGCGAAACAGGGAAATATCCAGAAAGGATTCCTTAAGAATACCTTAAGAGATTCGCATTGATTGCTAATAGTTGATCATTCACAGGGGTTATGATCGCGAAACAGATATAAAACAGAACATCGCGCTTATGAAACTCAATACCCGACTTACATTACCCACAATCATTCTCGGATTAGCCATCGTGGCGATCCCGTTCGCCGCGAACTGGCATCTCCCGCTACTCAACGGTACTGTCGTCAGCTGGATTGAAAATGGCCAGGCGCTATGGCTGCTGTTTGGTGCCATATTTACACTCAGCTACATCAGGCCCTTATCACGTCCCGAAGGCGAGAAGCAATTTTGGCTTTGGGCGGCAGCGTGGTGGCTGGTATTACTGGGCCGAAGCACAAGTTGGGGCCGCGATTATTTTCCTGAGCATCCTAAACTCCTGTTCCGGGCTATCTCAGTGGTATTGATTGCCATGATTATTCTGCCAGTGCTGATTTCGAAGCGCTTACGCCAGGATATTGCCCGTCGCTTTCGCAATGAACCGCTACCTCTGTGGCTGTTAGCGATCACCACCTGTGCATTTTTGATCTCCGATACGGTAGAGCATCATCGTCTGCTGGCTCCCATCTTTCTGCACAATGCTCAGTATGGCGATCTGATTGAAGAACTGTACGAACTACCGTTTATGGCGGGATTGTTTCTGATGAATCTCGGCTTTATGCGGCGGGATAAGCAGGAGGAAGCTGCATCCATCCGCTTCAGTGAACCACAGCTGGCGAAGTCATGAGATAAGGCCTGAGTCTGGAAAGCCAGACTCAGGCGATGATGGCGGTGACTTACGCAATAGCCTCACACAGACGTGACTTCATATCGCTATACGTTTGTGCGGCATATTTTTCTGCCCAACCCTGATCGGTAATGTGCTCAATATTTACGGCGCAATATTTGGTTTCCGGCGTTTTCGAAATAGGATCGAGATTGTCCTGGGTTAACTCGTTACACGCGCCAATCCACCATTGATAGGTCATATAGACCGTTCCGGCATTGATGCGCTCGGAGACATCCGCACGGCTGATGACCTTACCGCGGCGCGAGCTGACCCATACCAGATCGCGATGACGAATACCCAATTTTTCAGCATCATGGGTATTGATTTGCACATACCCAGGCTCGTCTGCCAGTGCTTGCAACGCTGCGCAGTTACCGGTCATCGAACGGCAGGAGTAGTGCCCAACCTCACGCACGGTACACAGAACCAGCGGATATTGTTCATCAGGAGCTTCTGCTGGCGCTCGCCACGGTGCGGCAAACAGTTTGCCTTTGCCATTGGCGGTATCAAACTGGCTGTGCGCGTAAAGGTAGGGTGTACCAGGACTATCGAGATCCGGACATGGCCACTGAACATGACCCATCTCACCCATTTTCTCATAGGTCACGCCGTAGAACAGTGGACACAGCTCGCGCATCTCATCCCAGATTTGCTGGTTATTTTGATACTGCATTGGATAGCCCATTTCGCTGGCCAGCAGGCTGATAATCTCCCAGTCACGCTTTACATCACCAGTGGGTTCAATCGCTTTCTCAAAACGCTGGAAACCGCGATCGGCGCAGGTAAAGACGCCACCGTGTTCGCCCCATGAGGTGGCAGGCAGGAGGACATCGGCCATTTCCGCCGTCTTGGTCATGAAGATATCCTGCACGACGATAAAATCGAGCGCGTTAAATCCTTCGCGGACCAGACCCAAATCGGCCTCGGTTTGCAGCGGATCTTCTCCCATGATGTAGTAGGCTTTGATTTTGCCTTCGATAGCCAGATGCGGAACTTCGGTGATGCGGGTTCCAACCTTGTCATCCATCTGATTAACGTCAATACCCCATGCGGCGGCAAATTTCTCCCTGACGGCGAAATCGGTTACGTCCTGATACCCTGGAAACTGGTTAGGCAGCACCCCCATATCGCACGCGCCCTGCACGTTATTTTGCCCGCGCACCGGGCCAACACCGACGTTAGGGCGTCCCAGATTTCCGGTTAGCAAGGCCAGGCTCGACAAACCACGAACCACGTCAACGGCCTGACCAAACTGGGTGACGCCCATCCCCCACATCACGGTGGCCGATGGCGCCGCAGCAAATGTACGCATCGCCTGACGAACCTGCTGTGCGGGAACACCGGTTAAATGTTCAACGTCTTCAGGCGCATACTCCTTAACGGTTTCCCAGTATGTTTCCAGTCCTTCCGCATGCTTTTGTACATACTCGCGATCGTAGAGTTGCTCCTCGATGAGAACATGGCCAAACGCGTTGACCAGCGCCATATTGCAACCGTTTTTCAACTGCAAATGTTGGTCAGCGATACGGGCAGTTTCAATCCGGCGTGGGTCGCAGACAATGATTTTTGCGCCGTTCTGGCGAGCTTTAATTACCCGGCGGGCCACAATTGGGTGTGAATCGGCACAGTTATAACCAAAGATCAGCAGGCATTTTGAGTTTTCAATGTCGCTGATGGAATTGCTCATGGCGCCATTGCCTAACGTTTCCTGTAACCCGGCCACGGAAGGGCCGTGACAGACGCGGGCACAGCAATCGACATTGTTGGTATGGAGCACGCCACGTGCGAATTTTTGCATCACGTAGTTGGTCTCATTCCCTGTTCCACGGGAAGATCCGGTGGTCATGATGGCACGAGGGCCATAGGTATTTTTGATTTCAGTTAAGCGTTTTGCGGTGTAGCGAATGGCTTCATCCCAGCTAACGGGAGTGAATTTTCCACCTTTTTCATAACGGATCATCGGGCGGGTCAGACGGGGAGTCAGAAGGCGAGTGTCGTTAAGAAAGTCCCAACCATAATAGCCTTTCAGGCATAACTGATTTTGGTTCGTTACACCCTCTGCGGCCTCAGCGCGGATGATTTTGTTATTCTCAACAACAAGCTTGAGCTTGCACCCGGCCCCACAGTATGGGCATACACTGGTGATTTTTTTCATCAATAACAGACCTGTTAAATGCTGAAATAGCGCGAATTGTAGACGCAGTCACGCGATACGCATCGCGGACTACGATGTGTCGTAGTGACGGGCTGTTTAAGCATAAAGTGTGCCAGAAGTGAAAACCCAGCAATAGCAGGGGCTGACGGCCAAAGCGTTAAGCAGAATGACTGACGATTCGACATTAATGACGAGGCGCGACAAAATTAGTCTGCCGGTCAGCGGTGTAACCTTATGAAACATCAGAAAAAGATGAAAAACAGAAGTGATAGCGATCACAAATTTTAATTTTTCAGCGCTATGCTATGCTTTTATACGACGAGTGAATCGTTAATTTAAAAACATAAGTGAGGGAAATTATGGGCATTATTTCATGGGTGGTTTTCGGTCTTATTGCTGGGATTTTGGCAAAATGGATTATGCCGGGTAAAGATGGCGGCGGATTCTTTATGACCATTATCTTAGGGGTTGTCGGTGCGGTAGTGGGTGGCTGGATCAGCACCTTCTTTGGTTTTGGTAAAGTCGATGGTTTCAACTTCGGCAGTTTCGCCGTGGCGGTGATCGGTGCGATTGTGGTGTTGTTTATCTACAGAAAAATCAAAAGCTAAGTAAACATACAGACAATAGAGGCCACTAATATGTGGCCTTTTTCTTAGGTCACCACCAGCCGAATTCTGTTCCCAGAACGACGATGATAGCCACGCCAATCATAATAAGCGTTGTTTTTTTCATCGTTATGCTCCCGGCGCAGCGTAGCCGCCAATAAAAAACCAGGATAAGAAAACGACAGCGGAAATGAAAATGATGACGGGGAAAATAATACCGAGTCGCATACGATTATCTGCCAGAGTTATTTAAAGACGGGTTAGCATAGCAGGGCTTAATGTACGACAAAAGTGGTTTTATCCTGACGCTTTTTATCCTTGTACATTGCGCTGTCTGCGAGGTGAAGCGCGCAGTTTACATCAGTCTCCAACGGATTAATTTCCACGATGCCAAGACTGGCGCCAGGATAAAATAGATGAATGTCACCCAGGTGGTAGTCACCGCAAATTTGCTGTTGTAGCTGATTTTTCACCTGCTGCAGGCGGTCCCGCGGATCCCTGTCATCTTCCGGTGACAGGCTCACGACTAAAAATTCGTCACCACCCAGTCGCCCAAGGATATCATTGTCACCGCATTCGCGAAGCAGACGCTGACCAATCTGGATCAGAAACTGGTCGCCAACCTCGTGGCCAAAGCGGTCATTGATCAATTTGAAATCATCCAAATCAATATAGGCAAAAATAATCTTCTGCCTGAGATGTCGGGCAAGGGAAAAAAGAGTCTCAACATTTTCAAAAATGGCGCGCCGATTCGGTAATCCGGTCAGGGCATCGGTGTAAGAGTGCGCAATCAGCGCGGCATTCGCTTCGCGTAACTGAGCAACCAGCGACTCTTTTTGAATTGACTGGGCGATCAGGCCCGCAAACAGATGTAACACCTGTTCGCCACGTTGGCTTAATGCGTGCTGATGGCGACTGGTGGCGCAGAGCGTACCGTAAAACGTTCCGTCGGGAAGATGAACCGGCGTGCTCAGGAAAGTGGTTATCTCCAGCGCGCGGGCGGCGGTACACTCCGGCCAGCGAGCGGGGACGTTGTCGCTGTACAGACAGTTTTCGTCTATGGCGCGTTTGCATAGCGTCTCATCCCAGGGTACGGACAGCCCTTCAGGGATCTGCATCTGCTTGCTATTGCGCGCATACAAAATATGCTGCAGGCGGGCATCTAAATCGACCTTGGTTAAATAGGTGGATTCCATCTCAGTCACCACTTCCAGCATCTCCAGAAGTTGCCGAACCAGGCTCTCAACTGACTGCTCCGTGGCTAAGGATTGTGAGACTCTGGCAAGGATCATGTCCGACATGAGGTGTAAATGCTCCTGAGTAATGACTGGGCTAACGTGGCCCGCATGATAGAACATCAAGATGAAAGATGAAACACGCCATCCCGCTCAAAATTTAAACATTAAATTGAAAGCCGGCAGTAAAACATGGAGATAGATGGAAAGTCGGGGTAACCTGCCGGGATAAGGTTTTTAACAGGAGTCGATATGAAACTGGCGTCTATTATTTTGCCCGGCTTGTTGGTGTTAGCGGGATGTACCACTCAGCCCGAAGCCCCCAAACCGCCGAAGATTGGTCTGGCGAATCCGGCATCGGTATATTGCGAACAAAAGGGCGGCTCGCTGATTGCGGTGCAGACCCCGCAAGGCGTAAGGTCGGACTGCAAATTACCGGGCGGGGAAGTGATTGATGAATGGGCGCTCTGGCGCAGAGATCATCCGACAACGGGCAAATGAAATCCGGTTAGCATTGACGTATCCATTCAGCCAGCACCAGCGCGTGGTTTTGCTGGGTGTTTTTCGCCGCATACAGTAGCGTTAAGGTTTGCTGTCGGGCAATCTCTGCGAGACGCTTTCCTTCCTGCTGCTGTAGGGCGAGTTCAGCGCGATATTGCTCGGAAAAGTGTGTGAAATCAATCAATTCTGCGTGGAACGCCTTGCGTAAATCAGATGACGGCGTAAGCGCTTTATTCCATTCGTTAAAAATAAGGTCGGTCTTTTTTACCCCGCGAGGCCACAACCTGTCGACCAGTACGCGATAACCATCATTTTTTTCTGCTGGGTCATATACGCGTTTACATTGAATTTTCATCTTTTCATCCGCTCCATTAATCCACTGCTTTGATATATTTCGACACCTTTATTACGGTTAAATAAGATCGTAAAACGTGACAATTGTAACATTCTGCCCGTCCTGACTCCCAATTTAAGGGATTGTGATACCAACAAAAAATCGGTAGGCTGAGGCTCCTTATATTGTCCCTCATTGTCTGGACATAAGGAAAGCTTAATGGAAATTTCCCCGTTTAAAGATACGCTTCGCATTGCGCTGGTGGGTGATTACAGCCCTGATATTGTGGCGCATCAGGCCATTCCTCTTGCTATCGATGATGCCGCTGCCGTTCTGGAATTAGTGGCTGATTATGACTGGCTAACCACCTCTGATATTAGCAGCAGTGAAGATCTGATTGGCTATGATGCTATTTGGGTCGTTCCTGGCAGTCCATATCGGCACCTGGAAGGCGCACTGATCGCGATACGCTACGCGCGTGAAAACAGCATCCCATTCCTCGGGACCTGTGGCGGTTTTCAACATGCGATTCTGGAGTATGCCCGCAACGTGCTGGGCTGGAGTGATGCTGCCCATGCGGAAACGGATACCACGGGGCGGATGGTCATCGCACCGTTGACCTGCTCGCTGGTAGAAAAAACGGATGATATTGAACTGAGGGCCAATACGCTGATTGCCAAAGCCTACGGACGGGGTGTTATCTCCGAGGGGTATCACTGTAACTATGGCGTATCGGAAGATTTTGCCGCCGAGCTTGAGAGCGGTGATCTTCGTGTGACTGGCTGGGATGAGGCTGGTGATATCCGTGCCATTGAGCTGGTGACGCATCCTTTTTTTGTCGGCACACTCTTTCAGCATGAACGTGGAGCGCTGGCGGGAAAACCCGTGCCGTTAGTTCAGGCAATGCTGCGCGCTGCGCGAGGATAAAAAAACGGGCAGGTTATACTCAAACCTGCCCGCTGCATTATGCGCTTGCGATCTCCCGATTACGCCCTGCGCACAGACCAAACACTGCCATCAGTATCGCTAACACGGCGACCCCAGCTAATGGAATCAGCCAGCTACCATTGAGGTCGTGAATCTTACCCATCAGCGGTGGCCCACAGGCAGCCAGTAAATACCCGACGGACTGTGCCATGCCGGACAGGGCCGCGGCCTGATGCGCTGAGCTTGCGCGCAGGCCAATAAAGGTCAAACCAAGGATCATCGTGGCGCCTGAGCCAAAGCCAAACAGTAAGGTCCACAGCAAAGCCTGCCCGGGCATTACCGCGAATCCCGCTGCGCCGACGGCGCACATTAACGAAACCAGTGCGGCGATGGCGCGCTGATCCTTAAATCTGTTCAGGACGAGAGGGATCAATAACCCCGGCGCGGCGGTTGCCAGTTGCAGTAAACCATGCAACGAACCGGCCTGCGCTTCGCTGTAGCCGTGGCTGATTAAAATGGCGGGTAGCCAGCCAATGATCACGTAGTAGATAAGTGAATTGATCCCGAGAAACAGCGTCACCTGCCAGGCGAGGCTCGAGCGCCAGATCGCGCGGGAATGCAACGCGCGCGAGTTGCTCAAACTGGCATTGGCCGTCTGGCGACATTGGGGTAACCAGATAATCAGCGCCAGCAGCGGAAAGACCATCAGTACCATCAGCGCACCGCGCCAGCCAAACCCGTTCAGCGCCAGCGGAACCACAATAGCTGAACCCAGTGCCGCCGCTGCGCCCATAGTCAGCGAGTATGCGCCAGTGAGTTTTGCCACATGCTGAGCAAAATCACGCTTAATCAGCCCAGGTAACAGCACATTTCCCAGCGCGATTCCGCAACCAATGATAGCGGTGCCGCTAAACAGGAAACCTGGCGTGGGCAGAGAACGTATCGCAATACCAGCGCAAATCAGTAGCATTGCGGCAAACAGGCTGCGTTCGATACCCCAACGGCGTGCAACGGCGGCGGCCAGAGGCGATACCAGTGCGAAGGCCAGCAGCGGCAGGGTGGTCAGAAGTCCCGTCTGGGCGGTACTCAGGCCGTAGTCGGTGCGAATTGCATCCAGCAACGGGGCGGCTCCGGTAAAGGTGACGCGCAGCGTGGTGGCAATCATCAGGATCCCCGCGATCAGCCAGGCTGCGTTTTTGCCGCGGGAGGAAGGCATATTTGTCATTTTTTTCTCATATCGTCAGGCGAGGCGATACTTTAGCGTTTTTACTCAATGGATGAATCAAGCTAAAATGACAGTTTATCGCTAAAAACGGACATTTTTATGTTAGGACTGAGGCTGGATGGGTATGAGCCCGACCTTTACCACGATGCGGCGGTGGCGTTTTGTATACAGGCCCGGGAAGATGAACTCTTCAGTCCGCTGCATCAGCACCGTAAGGGGCAGTTGATTCTGGCCTTGCATGGCGCGATCACCTGTGAGGTTGAAAATGCTATGTGGATGGTGCCTCCACAATATGCGGTATGGATCCCCGGTGAAATTCCACACAGCAACCACGTTACCGTTGGGGCGCAACTGTGCTTTTTGTTTATTGAGCCGCAGGCAGTAGTGATGCCTGAACGCTGCTGCACCCTGAAAATCGCCCCGTTATGTCGGGAGCTCATTCTGGCGCTGGCGTCCAAAACGGATGATCAACGGCTGGAGCCGTCTACCCAGCGGCTGACGCAAGTGTTATTTGATGAACTCCCGCAGCAGCCGCAGGAGCAAATGCAGTTGCCGGTTTCAGATCATCCGAAAATCCGCAGAATGGTCGCGACGATGGCGCGGGAGCCCGCGCAGTGGCAGACGCTGGGACAGTGGGCCAGCGTATTTGCGATGAGTGAGCGGAACCTTGCCCGTCTGGTCGTTAAAGAAACGGGGTTGAGTTTTCGCCGCTGGCGTCACCAGCTTCAATTGATTCTGGCGCTGCAGGCGCTGATAGATGGTCATAACGTGCAACAGGTTGCGCACATGCTCGGTTACGATTCGACCACGGCATTTATCACCATGTTCAAAAAAGGCCTGGGACAGACGCCAGGCCGTTATCTGGCTGGACTGGCTACTGCTTCCCAACAATCAATGACACCAGACCTGCCGCAATGAGCGGTCCCACCGGCACACCGCGAAATAGCGCCACGCCCAGTACCGTACCCACCAGTAAACCGGCCACAAGCTGAGGCTGGCTACCCATGAGCGTGACACCGCGCCCGCCAAGCCAGGAGACGAATACCCCGATGGCAATAGCGACCAGTGATTTCCAGTTCACAAAGGAGTGGATGAGCGTGGAGGGGGGGAGCGTTCCGCTGGCGATCGGCGCCATGACGCCAATGGTTAGAATTATAATCCCGACGGTCAGGCCCTGTTTTTCTATCCATGGAAAGAAAGTATTCAGAGGGGTAACACGAACAATGATCAGCACCAGAATTGAAACAGCGACAGTGGTGTTGTGGCTGACAAAGCCCAGAGCTGCCAGTCCGAGCAGGATCAGCAGAGTGACATCAAACATCGTAGTTTCCTTGCCAAAAGAAAAAATAAGCCTGCTTACTGTACGCGTAAACGCGTGACGGAACAGGCTTTTTTTAATGATTATGATTTTTTTTGGGCTAATGCACGATGCTACGCTTTTACACCTGACTCGGGCGGCTATTGTACGCGGCGGAACGGGAGTAATTCCGGTTTCGCGATACGTAGGTAATCTGCGGTATCCATGATCACGGATTTTTCCAGCACTCCGGCATTGAACGCAATTTCATTAAAACGCTCAAACAATAGCGGATCGGCGACCAGCTTAAGTTTTGGATGGAAGCTAAACGGTGGGATAGCGCCAAATACGCAGCCAGTCAGTGCATCGACTTCCGCCGGGCTGGCAAGTGATGCTCTTAACCCGCCGATATGACTGGCTAACAGGCTCAGGTCGGCCTGCTGGTCGGCAGAAAGAATCGCCAGGACATGCTGATTAACGCCGTTGCCTTTGACCTTACAAACCAGCGCTTTTGCTCCCTGGCCCAGTGCGGTACCGCGAATTTCAGAAACCGCTTCACATTTGCCGACCGCTTCATGACTTACCACGCGATACGTCGCGCCTTGTTCTGACAACAGCGAAATTAAACGCTGATGCGTTGCGTTACCTTTGTTCACTTCCGTCATGACTTACTCCTGGTACAACAATGAAAATCCTGTCAGAAAAATGATTACGCATCCGCGCGTTTTTTCTGTTTGTTCAGGTAGAGCTGTGCATCGGATGCTTTGTAGGCATCATCAATGGTGTCGTTTGGCTGCATATTATAAATCCCTGCGGAGAAGCTGATTGCTCTATCTTGCGCAATAATTTGTAAGTTATAGCGAATCCTCTCCAGCAGACGAGGCGTTAATTCAGCGGGGTAATCGATGAGGATAATGCAAAACTCATCCCCACCGAGGCGGATGGCATAGTCGTTTTTGCGAATCGAGGTTTGAATGGCTCTAGCCAGAATGGTGATAATGCGATCGCCTTCCTTATGCCCCTGCGTATCATTAATGACTTTTAGTTTATCGCAATCAATGGCAATAAAGGTCACGAGGGTTCCCGCGTTTACTAACTGCTGTAAACGCTGTTCGAGCGTCGGCGTTAAAATTTTGCGGTTGTAGAGCCCGGTCATCGCGTCACTGATATTTTCACGCGTGACGTTGTGATACAGCCGAAAATGCGTTCTGACCATATTCAGCAACAGTATTGTCGCCAGCAGATAAAAGGCGAATACTTTCCAGGAGGAGACAATAAAGTACATAAAATCAAGCGATAAGGTGATGCGTATACCGCCGGGCATGTCCTCCTGGTAGTGAACATAGCTAAACAGATTGTTCTCACTTTGGTGAACGAGTATCTCTTTACCTGAGTTGATGTCCGAAAGCGTCACGTTAAGATAGCGCCAGACGAGAGGGCGGTCGCTGGTATAGAAAATATTCTTTAAATTCTCTTTGTTAATATCCACCATCACCACGCCTTTTAACTTACCGGCATAGTAGACCGGTGTTAAAAAGCTCATCACTTTTTTCTCGGTCAGGTTATCTTCATAAATACGGGAGATTACCGTGCGGCCAGTGAAAATACCGTCAATATCATTCTGGTTGATACCCAGGTTTCCTTTTTGCAAAAACGACCAGTTGTGTATCGCAAATTTCCGCGAGTCGACCAGATCAAAGAAATAGACGTAATTATTTTTGAGATCGACGTAATATCGAAATTTATACTCCTGCATACCTAAACCATGACCGTAATCTTTCTGCTCACGATTAACGTTTACCGCCCGGTCAAAAGATGGCAGTAGAAATATGTCTTCAAGTTTCTCGCTACATTTTGTGGTGGGGGTTTGCAACGTACCGTGTAATGGTAGGTAGTTATGCTGGGTGAGGTTAAGCCCATGAGTGCCGTTAACGCTGTCGAAAGCGTTGCAAAGTGCTTTTTGTTGCTCGATAGAAGCGGGTTCCTGGGGGGATGAAAATGTGCGCATCAGATGGGCTGCAATACTTTGATTAGTATACTTATCATAGAGAAACGATGAGTCGGCTTTCTCATTGATATAGCGCATGTACGCATTCATTGCTTTATCGCTGGCAATGAGCTCATAAACCAAAAAAGAAAATGTCAAAACAACTACGCTGACGGAGATAAAGAGCCTGAGCGCTTTATGATGCAATTGCATAATGATGTACAGCCCTGTAAGTCTGATACTTCAGTCTATCACACGGCATACATCCGCTCTAACGCTACTGGGAAGGGCATTTTGTAATAAAAATCATTCGCGTGCTTCACCTTTAACTCTTATTGTTGTATTTATAATGCAACTTATAAGAAAGGAGACAAGCAGATGAGCGCGACTGATAAAGCGGGCCATACGTTCTTAGCCAGCCTGGGCAAAACCCGTCTGCGTCCGGGGGGCGTTGAAGCAACAGAGTGGTTGTTCAGCCAGTCACAACTGACGCCCGACAGCCAGGTGCTGGAAGTGGCGTGTAACATGGCCACGACGGCGATAGAGTTAGTTCAACGTTTTGGTTGTACGGTATACGCCATTGATATGGATAAAACCGCACTGGCAAACGCCAGAAATAACGTGGCGGCAAATGGTCTGGAAAATCACATTCACGTTATGGCAGCTAACGCTAACACCCTTCCATTTGCGGATAACAGTTTCGACGTTGTGATCAACGAAGCCATGCTGACAATGTATGCTGATAAAGCGAAGGCGAAGTTAATTGCCGAGTATTATCGCGTATTGAAGCCCGGCGGGCGTCTGTTAACTCACGACATTATGTTCACCGCACAAAAACTGGGCGCGGGCGAGCAGGGCCAGCTTGTAGAGGTAGTGAAATCAAACGTTAGCCCGATGACCAGACAAGGCTGGCGCGATTTATTTCTGAACGGTGGGTTTGCACAGGTCTTGCAGCAGAATGGCGATATGTCGCTGATGTCGCCGCGAGGATTAATTCGTGATGAAGGGCTGACTGGGGCGGTTAAAATTGTGTTTAACGGCTTACGCACACGCGAAAATCGTCGCCGGTTCCTGAAAATGTTTCGCTTCTTCCGTTCGCAACGTCACCAGCTAAACTACATTGCCTGCTGCTCCGTAAAGGGAAAATAAAAAAGGATAAACGGATGAATATTGATAAAATGAAAGATCAGCATGTTGAAATTCTGGAAAAAATATCATTTCTACGTACGTTGAGCCATGCAGGCGTATCATCCAATGCCCAGGAAATTGCAACTGCGATCGTTAGCATGAGTGCCATTATAAAAACACATTTGTCTGCTGAAGATCAGTTCCTTTATCCACATATTGAGCAGGATGGAAATAGTACGCTCAGACAGGTTAGCTCAAAATTTCAACGTGAAATGACGGATATCGTCAGCGAATATGAAGTTTTTTCCCGGCGCTGGAATATTGCCAGTAAATTAAAAGGTAATGATGAGGCATTCAGACGTGATGCCAACAATGTTCTACGCAAAGTGTATGTGCGTATGCAAAAAGAAAATAAAGACTTCTATCCGCTGGTGGAAAGGATGTAGGGTGTTTTAAAACACAATGATAAAAGGATGGCGAAGTGTCAGAAAAACACTGGTCGAGAATGGAGTACCTTCATCAGACAGTAACCAACCCTAATATAGTTATTAAGGGTACGCATAGCTATTACAGTGACTGCTGGGATCATGGATTCGAACGTTCGGTGGTGCGGTATTTACTCGGTGATGAGATCAGCCGGGACTGGGAACCGCTTGGGCATTTGGATAAGTTGATTATTGGGAATTTCGTCTGCATTGGCGCTGAGAGCGTTATTCTGATGGGGGGAAATAGTACGCACCGGCTTGACTGGATCAGTCTTTATCCCTTTATGGCGTCGATCAAAGATGCCTACGAGTTTCGGGGTGACACGGTGTTGCATGATGGTTGCTGGTTAGGCATGCGCGCCATGATCATGCCAGGCGTTACGCTCGGGGAGGGCGCTGTTGTCGCAGCAGGTGCGGTGGTGACTAAAGATGTGCCACCGTATGCGGTAGTCGGCGGCAATCCGGCAAAAATAATAAAATATCGCCTGCCGGTGGGGGATATTGAACGAATACTGGCCCTTAATTTGTATCAACTTCCGGAAGAGTCGCTCGTGAAAATGCAACCGCTGTTGTCTTCTGGCGATATTTCCGCGCTCGAAGTGGAAGTGGCTAGCCTGAGACAAAATGCTAAATGACATAACATGTGGTCGAAACGCGAGGTCATAAAAATCAACCAGAGGAGATAACCTCTGGCTGATTTATGTATGTGGTTAGCTATTGCTGGTTGTACTTTGCTTATGAAACAGTTCGCGGAATACCGGATAAATGTCATCCTGGTCGCGGATATGCTGCATCGCAAAGTTTTCAAACGTTGATTGCAGATGTTCGTATTCACGCCACAAGGTCTGGTGCGCGCGGCGGGTGATTTCGATATAGCTATAATATCGCACCATCGGCAGCAGTTTTTTCGCCAGAATCTCATGACACAACGGGGAATCATCCGCCCAGTTATCACCGTCCGAGGCCTGTGCGGCATAGATGTTCCACTGGGCCGGGTCGTAACGGTCTTTTACCACTTCATCCATTAACTTCAGCGCGCTGGAGACAATAGTTCCCCCGGTTTCCTGAGAGTAGAAGAACTCGTGCTCATCCACCTCTTTCGCCTGGGTATGGTGGCGAATATAAACCACTTCCACGTTTTTGTAGGTCCGACTCAAGAACAGATACAGCAAGATATAAAAACGCTTGGCCATATCTTTGGTCGACTGATCCATTGAACCGGAGACGTCCATCAGACAGAACATCACTGCCTGGCTGGAAGGATCGGGCCGTTTTTCATAATTCTTGTAGCGTAAATCAAAGGTGTCGATAAACGGCACGCGTTCGATTTTTGCCCGTAGTTCGGCAATCTCTTTGCGTAACCGTTCCTCTTCCAGCAACTGCGCTGGTTCACTTTTCGCGATGGTTTCCAGATCCGCTTCGAGCGCATGCAGTTCGCGACGCTTACCTGCCGTCATCGCTGTGCGGCGCGCCAGTGAGTTTTGCAGGGAGCGCACCACGCTGATGTTGGCAGGCACGCCGTTAGAGGTGAAACCTGCCCGGTGCGTTTTGTACTCCGTTAACTGACGCTGCTGATTCTGCTTCAGGTTAGGAAGTGCTAAATCTTCGAACAACAGATCGAGATATTCATCTTTAGAGATCTGGAAGACGAATTCATCCTGACCCTCGCCATCCTGGCTGGCCTGGCCTTGTCCGCTTCCTGAACCACCGCCGCCGCCCTGCGGGCGTTCAATGCGGTCGTTCTGCACAAAATGGTCGTTACCCGGATGCACGCGATGGCGCAAGCCGCCACGCCCCTGATGGAACATCGGTTCGCTAATATCATCAGTCGGAATAGAGACAGATTCGCCGCTATCCACATCAGTCACCGAACGCTTGTTAATGGCCTCGGAGATCGACTGTTTAATTTGCGATTTATAACGGCGTAAGAAGCGCTGGCGGTTTACCGTGCTCTTGTTTTTGCCGTTAAGACGCCGGTCAATAAACCAGGTCATAAGCCCCCCGTACTGCATTTGCCAACTTTATGCTACATCAGTAACGCCGGATGCGCTGAGCATATCCGGCCTACGGATGTGTATTGTAGGCCCGGCAAGCGTACACGCCTCCGGGCACTTTTTTTAAGACGATTTACGTACGCGCAAATACCATTCGCACAGTAAACGTACCTGCTTACGCGTGTAGCCTTTTTCCATCATCCGGTCGACAAAATCGTCGTGTTTTTTCTGCTCGTCAGTTGAGGTTTTGGCGTTGAACGAAATGACTGGCAGCAGCTCCTCGGTATTGGAGAACATTTTCTTCTCAATGACCGTGCGCAGTTTTTCGTAACTGGTCCAGTTTGGATTGCGACCGCTGTTATTCGCTCTGGCACGCAGAACAAAGTTGACGATCTCGTTACGGAAATCTTTGGGGTTACTGATACCCGCCGGTTTCTCAATTTTCTCCAGTTCTGAGTTCAACGACTCGCGGTCAAACAACTGACCGGTATCCGGGTCGCGATACTCCTGATCCTGAATCCAGAAATCCGCATAAGTGACATAACGGTCGAAAATGTTTTGTCCATATTCGGAATAGGATTCGAGATAAGCCGTCTGGATCTCTTTGCCAATGAACTCAGCATATTTCGGGATCAGATAGCCTTTCAGGAACTCAAGGTAACGTTCTGCCAGCTCCTGCGGGAACTGTTCGCGCTCGATTTGCTGCTCCAGTACGTAGAACAGATGCACCGGGTTAGCTGCCACTTCGGCGTGGTCAAAGTTAAAGACGCGTGAGAGAATCTTAAACGCGAAACGCGTGGAAAGACCGTTCATTCCCTCATCGACCCCGGCGTAATCCCGATACTCTTGATAGGACTTCGCTTTTGGATCGGTATCTTTCAGGCTTTCCCCATCGTAAACACGCATCTTCGAGTAAATGCTCGAGTTCTCAGGCTCTTTCAGGCGAGAAAGAATGGTAAAGCGAGAGAGCGTTTCCAGCGTGCCCGGTGCGCAAGGCGCATGGGTCAGCTCACTGTGGTTAAGCAGTTTTTCGTAAATTTTGATCTCTTCGGAGATCCGCAGGCAATAAGGCACTTTGACGATGTAAACACGGTCAAGGAACGCCTCATTGTTTTTATTATTACGGAACGTCACCCATTCGGACTCGTTCGAGTGGGCGAGAATAATTCCGTTAAACGGCAGGGCAGAGATACCTTCTGTCCCGTTGTAGTTTCCTTCCTGGGTTGCGGTCAGCAGAGGATGCAGCACTTTAATCGGTGCTTTAAACATCTCAACGAACTCCATAATCCCCTGGTTTGAGCGGCACAGTGCGCCCGAATAACCGTAGGCATCAGGATCGTTCTGGGCGTGGTGTTCGAGTTTACGAATATCCACTTTCCCGACCAGCGCAGAGATATCCTGGTTGTTTTCATCACCAGGCTCCGTTTTGGCGATAGCGATCTGCTCCAGAATAGACGGCCAGACTTTGACAACGCGGAATTTTGTAATGTCCCCGCCAAAATCATGCAGACGTTTTGCAGCCCAGGGCGACATGATCGTACCGAGATAACGACGCGGGATCCCATACTCTTTTTCCAGGATCTGCGCATCTTCCTGGGGGTTAAACAGGCATAACGGATGATCGTTTACCGGGCTACGCTCGCCGTTGGCGCTCAGGACATAAATCGGTACTCGCTGCATCAGCGACTTCAGCCGCTCAGCAAGAGATGATTTCCCCCCTCCCACAGGCCCCAGCAGATACAGAATCTGCTTCTTCTCTTCCAGACCCTGAGCCGCATGCTTCAAATAAGAAACAATCTGCTCAATGGCCTCTTCCATGCCATAAAACTCTTCAAAAGCGGGGTATCGTGCAATCACCCGATTCGAAAAGAGTCGAGAAAGACGAGGTTCGTGGGCAGTGTCGACCATGACAGGCTCACCAATAGCCATTAATAGCCGCTCTGCCGCATTGGCATAAGCGCTGCGATCTTGCCGACAAGTGGTAAGAAACTCCTGCAGCGTGAACTCTTCGTCCTTGGCAGCTTCATAACGCTGGCGATAGTGATCGAATATATTCATGGTATGCCGTCCTTTCGTTTTTTTAGCACATGTTAAGAGCCGTTCATATGAATAGTAGAGGCCCCTGAAGAGGTAAACTGAACGACGTCGCTGCTGAAGAAATAAGCAACTCTCATGCCATTGTGGTGGTCAGGAGATCAACGTATTCGGTGATACACCTTCTAAAATTAAGCGTAGATGGCATTTGCAAAACTTGCCTGTGTGCGCAAATGAATTTCAATGGCATATCAATAACTCATCAGCAAAAAAAGCACATCTTTTGTAAATCTATGGGGCAGGATTCATGCGGTGTTCACTGTCCTGCAAGCAAAATGTCATCACTCGCTGAGAAATTAGGGGGTTACATTCTGGGGCGAATCCGTAAAATAGTTGGGCTGAAGCGTATTGACGGTTAAACTTTGACCGCTACACATTTAAATAAGGAATTATTGACTGTGACCAAACTCAAACTTCTGGCACTTAGCGTGCTTATCGCCACTTCCGCTAACGTCGCACAGGCAGAGAGCAACCTGACGCTGGGCGCAGGCGTTGGTGTGGTTGAGCACCCTTACAAAGATTACGATAGTGACGTTTACCCGGTCCCGGTTGTGACTTATGAAAGCGATAACTTCTGGTTCCGTGGTCTGGGCGGTGGTTACTACCTGTGGAATGACGATACCGATAAGCTGTCGGTGATGGCCTATTGGTCGCCAATGTACTTCAAACCGGGTGACAGCGACGACAACCGTCTGCGTAGTCTGGATAAACGTAAGAGCACCATGATGGCTGGCCTTTCTTACATTCACAACACGCAATACGGTTTCCTGCGTACCAGCCTTGCAGGCGATACGCTGGATAACAGCAATGGTATTGTATGGGATCTGGCGTGGTTATACCGCTATACCAATGGCGGTTTGACGTTGACTCCGGGGATTGGTGTCGAGTGGAACAGTGAAAACCAGAATGAATACTATTATGGTGTTTCACGCCATGAATCTGCCCGTAGCGGTTTGCGTAGTTACGATCCTGAAAGCTCCTGGAACCCGTATCTGGAGCTCAGCGCAAACTATAACTTCCTGGGCAACTGGAGCGTATACGGTACTGCGCGTTATACCCGCCTGTCTGATGAAGTGACAGACAGCCCGATGGTGGACAAATCCTGGACGGGTCTGATTTCAACGGGTGTTACCTACAAGTTCTGATACCACTGTGTGTCAAACAGTCGCCCGCAGAGATGCGGGCTTTTTGTGCATATCAGAGATGAATATTGATCCAAAACATGTGATTTGATTTTTTGTGCTGTTTTGGCATTACATCGGCCGCAACAAATAGTTAACGTATTTTTCCTGCCGCAATTACCAAAATTAAACCTGTTGTTTGATGAGACTGAAATCTATTCGTTTGTGAATGGAGGAGTATCTGTACAGTTTCACGAATCATTGTTCTGGGAGAGTGATTTCTGGTTTCGCAATATATTGATAATATTCTATTTTATAATCACGGTATAATTTTATCGTGAAACTCTCGCCACTAAAAATAGCAAGATAACTATTTTATTATTTTTGTGTGACGATGAAAGTTAACTTTCATTTGAAAAAAATAAAATCATTAAGTTAATTTTTATTTTACATCTTTTAGGTATTTATCTGAAAAAATTAAAATTGACATTAAATAAGCGATTGCAGATATTACTCCAACTTAATAAGTAAAGACAGTAACGCTGCATGGCTCAGATATTAAATGTCATGTGGTTTTCTTGCGAATAAACCTGGTAGAGATAATGAAAAAGTTAATCATGATAGCAGTGATGGGTGGGATTCTGACGGGATGTTCCACCGAGGCTTCACGCATGAGTGCTTGCGAAAGCAAGGGCGTGAGCCGCGATGCCTGCTATATCGCTGAGCAAAACCGTCAGGCGACAATCAATGCCGTAGCTGAAAAACAAGCTATGGAGAACGCGCAAAACGTATATAACTCAAATGATACTAATTCCAGTCATCACCACAAACACAATAATTATTAAGGTGTAACTTATGAAGAAATTAATAATTATCGCTGCACTGGTCGCAACATCTGCGGCTGCACCAGCCTATGCCATCAGCGAGGCTTACCGTCAGCAGTTACAGCATGAACATAAAATGATGGTCAGCGATGCTAATGCTCCGGTGCACGCCAGTAAAATCACACCCGTGCATGTGAATAAACTGGGCGTAGACTTTAAACGTGGCGCTGATGGTATTGCTTATATTAATGGCAAAGCTGCGGCAAATGATGAGAACAATGCAGACGCTCAGTCGTATAGCGTGGGCTTGATTTCCGTCATTGTCTATAAAAACGGGAAAATTAACGCGATGAAAGAAGGGAAATATTTAGGTCGCTTAAAATAACCGCAGTGCAGTTAAGATTTTCTGTCATTCGGCCCGGGAGCATTGTTTGTTCCCGGGTTTTTTATTGCCGTTGCCATAGCGGTCAACTTCCAATCTTAGAAGGTGCAATTTGTGCACCCTAACAGGACACATGCCAGTTGTTTTGCTTTACTGTGGTGCATTAACACAGGAGGGTGCGATGACAGCGAAACAGGTGATGTTTACAAAGCAGGTATCGCTGCCTGCTATTGGGCAGGGAACATGGTACATGGGCGAGGATCCTGGCCGACGTCGGGAAGAGGTTTCTGCGCTGCGGGCTGGTCTGGATCTCGGTCTGCGGCTGATCGATACCGCCGAAATGTATGCAGATGGTGCAGCGGAAGAGGTAGTGGGTGAAGCATTAATCGGGCGTCGTGATAGCGCTTTTTTAGTCTCGAAAGTATACCCCTGGAATGCCGGTGGTCAGAAAGCCATTGCCGCCTGTGAAGCGAGCCTGCGTCGACTAAAAACCGATTATCTGGATCTCTATTTGCTCCACTGGACGGGCAGTTTTTCATTTGCTGAGACCGTTGATGCCATGGAAGCACTCATTGCGCAGGGGAAAATCCGCCGCTGGGGCGTCTCTAATCTCGATTACGATGACATGCAGGCGTTATGGCAAGTCACAGGTGGGCGGGAATGTGCCACTAACCAGGTGCTTTATCATTTAGCATCGCGCGGTATTGAATATGATTTACTGCCGTGGTGCCAGCAGCAGCAGATGCCGGTCATGGCTTACAGTCCGCTGGCTCAGGCGGGGCGATTGCGCGGTGACTTGCTTTCTCACTCTGTGGTGAACGACATCGCGCACGCGCACAATGTTAGTGCTGCGCAGATTTTGCTGGCATGGGTGATTCGTCTGCCGGGCGTGATGGCGATTCCAAAAGCGGCAAGCGTAGCGCATGTCGAACAAAATGCCGCCGCGCTGGAGATAACGCTCTCTGTTGATGAGCTGAAGCAGTTAGATAAGGCATATCCAGCGCCAAAGGGTAAAACGGCGCTGGATATGGCCTGATTTGCCGAATGGCGATGCTCACGCTTCTTATCCGGCCAACGCAATGTTTGGTAGGCCGGATAAGGCGCAAGTTCCGTCAGGCTACAGACACAATTTTAGCGTTTAGCAACGCGGATAGTTTGTGCCAAGCGTGATGGTTTTTCTTCGCGGGTTTTCTGCGGCGCGGTCGCGTAAGCCGTCTCTACGCAAACAAACGTTTTATAGCCGTCATCCGGCATGTCGCCCATGCTAACGGACAGCGCCGGACCCGGGTTCCAGCCCACGACATTCAGATGGTGGTGATGGACGACGTCGATATTGCGGTTGAGCGCATCATCATGGATAACGCTGCACGCTTGCGGATTCAGATAGACACGATCGGTGCGGTCCGGGAAGGTCTGGATACCATCAGCCAGCACATCTTCTTTAGCATCATTCACTTTGTCGATCAGGCGATCGCCAAGTCCACTGACTTTTACTGCCGCAATGTCACCGACGTTGAAATAGGTATGCAGTGCAGAGGTGGTTTCAAATTCACCGTGGGCTTCCAGTTCCATTTCACAGGTGGCACCTACTTTGAAACGGGCCAGCAGGCAGAACTCGTGCGGCCATAGCTGACGCGTTTCAGCGTTGCTTTGCAATTCAAACGTTAGCGCCACGCCATTGTCGTCTTCGTTGTGCGCTTTCAGCGTCCATGGCAGGTTGCGGGCAAAACCATGAGAAGGCAGGCCCTGCTGAGCAGCCGGACCAAACCACGGCCAGCAAATTGGTACGCCGCCACGCAGCGCTACGCCGGTTTTAAACGGGGTATTGTTACTTAGCCACAGGACTTCCTCTTCGCCGTTGGGTTTCCAGGAAAGAAAATGTGCGCCCTGCAGTGCGAAAGATGCTTTAACCTGTGGATGATCGACCACAAGAATCTCAAGTTCATCAAGCTGGCGGCGGGAGAGGACCGGGGTAATTTGTTCGATTACCGGAAGTGCAAAAATTTTATTAATCATTATGCAATCCTTTTTTTTACCCTAAATAATTCGAGTTGCAGGACGGCGGCAAGTGAACGATCCCGATTAGCTTACAGAAGTAAGTGATTCGGGTGAGAGAGCATTGCCAACACACCGGTAACTTGAAGTATGACGGGTATCTTCAGGCAAAAAAAAGAGCGACCTGAGTCGCTCTTACAGATTACTGTTTCATCTCAACTTATTTGGAGATGTGAGCAATCAGGTCCAGAACTTTGTTGGAGTAGCCGGTTTCGTTGTCGTACCAGGATACCAGTTTCACGAAGTTGTCGTTCAGTGCGATACCAGCTTTAGCATCGAACACGGAAGTGCAAACTTCACCGTTGAAATCGGTAGATACTACGTCGTCTTCGGTGTAACCCAGAACGCCTTTCATCGGGCCTTCGGAAGCAGCTTTGATTGCTTTCTTAATTTCTTCGTAAGAAGCAGCTTTTTCCAGACGAACGGTCAGGTCAACAACAGATACGTTCGGGGTAGGAACGCGGAACGCCATACCAGTCAGTTTGCCGTTCAGTTCTGGCAGTACTTTACCTACAGCTTTAGCAGCACCGGTAGAGGACGGGATGATGTTCTGGGATGCGCCGCGGCCGCCGCGCCAGTCTTTGTGAGACGGGCCATCAACGGTTTTCTGAGTAGCGGTGGTCGCGTGAACAGTAGTCATCAGACCTTCGATGATGCCGAAGTTGTCGTTGATAACTTTAGCCAGCGGAGCCAGGCAGTTAGTGGTGCAGGAAGCGTTAGAAACGATGTCCTGACCTTCGTATTTGTCAAAGTTAGCGCCTTTAACAAACATCGGAGTGTTATCTTTGGACGGACCAGTCAGAACCACTTTTTTCGCGCCAGCAGTGATGTGCTTACGAGCGGTTTCATCTGTCAGGAACAGGCCAGTAGCTTCAGCTACTACGTCAACACCAACTTCGTCCCATTTCAGGTTAGCCGGATCACGTTCAGCGGTAACACGGATTTTTTTACCGTTCACGATCAGATGACCGTCTTTCACTTCAACGGTACCGTTGAAACGGCCGTGAGTGGAGTCATATTTCAGCATGTAAGCCATGTAGTCAGCGTCTAACAGGTCGTTGATTGCAACGATCTCGATGTCAGAGCGTTCTTGAGCAGCACGGAAAACAATGCGACCGATACGGCCAAAACCGTTGATACCTACTTTGATAGTCATATATTCCACCAGCTATTTGTTAGTGAATAAAAGGTTGCCTGTAAAATTACAAAAACCTTACGCAGCGTCAAGCGGAATCGTGTCAATCATTGCGACAAATCAATCTGCTGCTTAAGCTTTGCGCAACTGACTCGCCTCACTCTTCCTTTGGGCTTGAAACCACATGGGGTCGGCGGCCCGAATTTTAAAGGGCAATCAAGATAAAAACGTGATTGTGATCACGAATTGCAGGCTGCCATTTCGCACGGATCAAGTTTAGAACAAAAGTTCGCACTCTGGTGTTAATGTTTTGTTAGAATCTGTCTCGCGATGTGAGTTTAGATAAAGCGAGATGTGAGCAAATGGCTAATCAACCTTCTCCAGAAGAACTAAAAAAAAATTTAACCGAAATGCAGTTCTACGTGACGCAGAATCACGGGACAGAACCGCCATTTACCGGGCGTTTGCTGCACAACAAGCGTGACGGAATCTACCACTGTTTGGTCTGTGACAAACCGCTATTTCGTTCCGAGACAAAATATGACTCTGGCTGCGGCTGGCCCAGCTTTTACGAGCCTGTCAGCGCAGAGGCTATCCGTTACATTAAAGATACTTCACACGGTATGCAGCGCATTGAAATCCGCTGTGGTAACTGTGATGCGCACCTGGGGCATGTCTTCCCGGATGGTCCGCAACCTACAGGTGAACGTTACTGCGTTAACTCTGCGTCTTTGAACTTCACCGATGGTGAAAACGGTGAGCAGACCAAAGGCTGAAGAAACGATTCAGCAAATTATTCTACGGAGAGTGGATTTAACATGAATCTTGATGAGATGATCAACAGCATGACGCCGGAAGTTTATCAGCGCTTATCAACTGCCGTTGAACTCGGAAAATGGCCGGATGGCGTGGCGCTAACGGCAGAACAAAAAGAGAACTGCTTACAGCTGGTGATGTTGTGGCAGGCGCGAAACAATATTGACGCGCAGCATATGACGATTGATACCAATGGTGAGATGGTGATGAAGAGTAAGCAGCAGTTGAAAGTGGAGTTTGGTATTACGCCCGAAACCATTGCGACGTTTAAATCCTGATTACTTAGGCCCGGCAAACATCTATGTCGGGCCCGCAGTTGAAGTTATTTCTTGTTCATCATCGCCTTCAGATCGGCGAACGGATTATATTTCGCTTCGCCCACCGCTTTCTGCGCATCTTCGCCTGCAACCACCGTTGAACCATACTGGTCCGCTTCCGTATATTTGGAATGTTCGTGATCGTGACAGTACAGGCACAACATTTCCCAGTTGCTACCATCTTCCGGGTTATTGGAGTGATCGTGATCGATATGGTGTACCGTCAATTCGCGCAAATTTGAATACACGAACTCACGGGAACAACGTCCGCAGACCCAGGGGAAGAGTTTAAGCGCCTTTTCCCGGTAACCGACTTCCAGACGGGCGTAATTTTTAGGGATAAAAGCCATAAAGCTCATGCCTCCAGTAGAAAATGAAAAGCTGCGCCAAAAGCTGGCGCAGCAGAATGCGATAATCATAACCTATTGTGTCAGGCGTTGGGATCAGTGTTTGATGCCTAACGAATCGGCTAACTGCTTCGCCAACTGGTTTTGGTCATCCGCACCGTATTCCCAGAACATGGCGCCTCCCAGCCCCTTGCTCTTGATATAGTCAGCCTTGATCGCTACCGAGCGCGGGTTTTCATAGGAGAGGGCAAAGAGCGCTTTTCCATCCACAGACTGCACTGACAGCCACGGCACTTTTGCTTCATCATCCCAATGCTGGCTAAAGCGCTTTTGCGGATCGTTGATCAATTTCGCCACGATATCGTTGTACTTCACATAGGTATCTTTGCTCAGATCGACGCCCAGTGATTTGAACAATTCAATTTGCGCGGGCTCGAAATAGGGCTGGGTAACAGGATTTTTCTGTGCGTCAGGTTTGCTCCAGTCAATGCCTGGCTCAACAGCGCGTTTCGGTACGCGACCATAAAAACCAATGCCCAGGTTCATCTGACTCGCTTTTAGACCGGCAGCAAGATAGTTGTTGACCACAAAATCAGCGCTGTACTTATCCGCCGCGGCGACTGTCGGCCATTGTGTCGAATCGTACAGGTTCGAGTTGAAATACTGCGTACCGTAAGCCATGTCATAGGTCATCAGGTTTATGTAGTCGAGCGATGGCGCAATGGCTTTCACATCCACCCAGCTTTTCGGGCTTTCCACATTTGCGCCCACGGCGATAGTCAGTAGTTTTTTATGCCCCAATGCGGCGCGGAGTTCTTTTAACAGCGCGGTAAAGTTAGCTCGGTCGGCCGGTTGACTTTCGACCAGTCCCCAGGCGCCGTTGACCGGATATTCCCAGTCGAGGTCGATGCCATCAAGGCCATATTTCGCAATTATCTCCTGAGCAGACTCAATAAACACCGCCCGCGATTCTTTCGTTGCTGCCGCGCCGGAGAATCCACGAGCCCCCCAACCACCGACGGAAAGCAATACTTTCAGGTTCGGATTCTGTTTACGCAGCTGTGGAATTTTCAGTAAATCATCCTGCACTTTCGGTGAAAGCCAAATCTGATGCAGCTTGCCGGCGTCTTTTAAGGCGTCATTGGTCTCGTCTTTTTCGTTGTTGTAGACAAGGCCAAACGAATAGTTGAGATGGGTTATCTGGCGAACATCCAGTTTATTGATGTCACCACCAGGACCGGCAGTGACGTCGCCGCCACCATTGAAGTAGCCAACTGACATCAGTGAACTGGCGGAAACAACGCTGGCGCAAAGCAGGGGTAATGCTGCCAACAAAGGCAATAGTTTCATCGGTGTTCCTCTTTGACATTTAAACAAGCAAACACGCCACGGAAATGGCGTGGCGAAAAAAACAGCATCTGCAGGTTAACAGTTTCATAACAGGAAAAATGCGAAGAGGTTCACGTCATGTCGGCGAAGCGGCAAACCATTTCTGGTAGGTTGTATCGGTTGGGGCAAACATTACTGAGTGTTGACGCAAGTCCCTTTTCTGGCCTACAGATTTGCATACATGCACAAATTCAATAGGCCGGATAAGGCGTTTTAAAGTATTAGCGATGGGTTTCCAGCCAGTCATCAAGCGTATACAGCGTTGCGCCCGCTGCGGCCATTTCCATAAACGCCTCTGCACTGTCCTGGGGTTGAATATTGACGCCACGGCAGCCGTCGGTAATAACGCTGACGGTATAACCAAGATCGAGCGCATCCAGAACGGTGAATTTAACGCAATAGTCGCTAGCCAGACCCATGATAATAAGCTCAGCAATACGGTGTTCGAGCAGCCAGGCGTTCAGCGCGGTTGCCTGACGACGACCGTTATCAAAAAACGCACTGTAACTGTCGACCAGCGGGTTCTCGCCCTTGGTGAAGGTTTTCGCTATCGCACGCTGGTTCAGCAGCGGATGCAGGGCCGCTCCTTCGCTGTTTTGCACGCAATGATCGGGCCAGAACGTTTGCGCCAGACCATCCAGTTGTCCCTGACTGTAGGGGGCGACCTGATGCTGGCTGGCAAAACTACCGTGATTAGCCGGATGCCAGTCCAGACTGGCAACAACCGTGTCGCCGCGTAGGGCGCACCAGTCAATCAGACGGTTGGCAATCTCGATTGTGCTGTCGCCTTGCGGAACAGCGAGAGCGCCGCCGGCACAAAAGTCATTTTGTAAATCGACCAACAGTAAGGCTCGGGCCATGGGCATAGACTCCTTTATTCGTCCGGGGTGAGCTCGCCGCGCAGATTTTGCGTCATAGCTTCACGAATGCTCTGCACATCCAGTCCCTGACTGAGTAAATAATGCAATTTGGTGAGCGTGGCTTCGACGGTCATATCCGCGCCGCCAATCACGCCAGCGTGGGCGAGGGCATTACCCGTCGCATAGCCACCCATGTTTACCTTGCCGGACATACACTGGGTCAGGTTCACCACAACAATGCCACGTGAGCTCGCATCTTCAAGTTCTTGCAGAAACTCTTTATTTTGCGGTGCATTGCCCACGCCGTAGGAGCGCAAAATTAACGCTTTCACCGGCTGGCGCAGGAAGTTACGCACCACATCAGCGGAGATACCTGGGTAAATGGTGACCACGCCAATCGGTTGTGGAGTAATAGGATGAACAATCAGTTCACCAGCGCCGTGCGGTGCTGGCGGTGTTCCCAGTCGACGGATGTGGATCCCGGCTTCCAGTAGCGGCGCAAGGTTGGGTGAGGCAAAGGCGTCAAAGCCATCGGCGTGCGCTTTAGTGGTACGGTTGCCGCGAAACAGTCGATTGTTGAAAAACAGGGTTACTTCATTGATCGGGTAATTTGCCGCAACGTACAGCGCATTGAGCAGATTGATTTGCCCGTCTGAACGTAGCTCTGCCAGCGGAATTTGTGACCCTGTCACAATGACCGGTTTACCCAGGTTCTCCAACATAAAAGAGAGCGCCGAAGCCGTAAACGCCATGGTGTCGGTGCCGTGCAGAATGACAAAACCATCGTAATCGTCGTAGTGTGCTTTAATGTCTTCCGCAATATGCTGCCAGTCTTCCGGCGTCATGTCGGAGGAATCCATCAACGGGACGTATTCGTGGATGGTGAAGTCTGGCATCTCCGGGCGGTGGAATTCAGGCATCAATGCCAGTTGACGCTGGAGATGACCAGAAACAGGAATATAACCCTGTTCTGAGCGCTGCATACCAATGGTACCGCCGGTATAGGCAACGTAAATCGATTTCTTTTGCATGACTTTTCTTCTGTCTCAATGAAAACCCCTCTTCATCCCGAAGAGGGGGCAATTGTTAGCGAACGTTGGCGCAGGTCAGGCAAAACGCATATCGGTTTTGCGGATCGTTAAACGCGGCCAGCTTATCGCTTTCCGCTTTAACTGCACTGGCCGCAGAAGCAAGCGGCGCCGGGAGCATGGCCTGAATAGCTTCGGGCAGCATGGCGCGAACGGAGCCTGACATGCTGTCCATTACCATATCGACGAATGTCGGTTCATCCTGATAATACGCAATGTGCCACTGTTTCAGCTTGGCAAGCTCAGCCGCTTTCGCGATGGCGTCGTCAAAATCACCGAGGCTGTCTACCAGTCCGTTGGCTTTCGCATCCTGACCGGTCCAGACGTGACCCTGCGCGATTTTGTCAATCTGCTCAGGGGTTGTCTTACGTGCATCCGCGACCAGCGTGATAAAGCGCTTATAGCCATTTTCAATGCTCAATTGCATCATTTGCTGCACTTCAGGCGGTAACGCTTTGGTTATGGAGATATCCGCCAGCGGGGAAGTGGCCACGCCATCGGTATGTACACCAATGGAATCCAGGCTGTTTTCTACGGTGTTGATCACACCAAAGATCCCGATTGAACCGGTTAAAGTGCTGGGGTTTGCCACAATGTAACTGGCTGGGGTGGAGATCCAGTAGCCACCGGAGGCCGCCATGCCGCCCATAGACACGACAACCGGTTTACCCGCCGCTTTTGCCGCAGCCAGCTCAGCACGAATGACTTCCGAGGCGCTGACGCTGCCGCCAGGACTGTTCACGCGCAGAACAATAGCTTTCACTTTCGGATCGAGACGCGCTTCGCGGATTTGTGCGGCAGTGGTGTCGCCCCCCACATTTCCTGGGGTTTCTTCACCGTCCATAATCGCGCCGTTCGCGAAGATAACGCCAATGCTGTCTCCGGTATCCGCCGGTGTTTTCAGCGAATAATCGTAATAGCTGACGGCGCGATAGTTTTTATCCGCTTTGCTCCAGCCAAACTGTTTGGTCAGCATTTTTTCGACTTCGGCACTGGAGGCGAGTGCATCCACCAGTTTGTTGTCGAGCGCATATTTCGCCGTATCTCCATCGACCTTCGTCAAACCGTCCAGCATCGCCTGTGCGCCAGGGAACACCTGCTGAGCTGGGATCTGGCGGTTGGCGGCGACCGTGTCGAGATAGTTCTGCCACAGCTCGCCGATCCAGCGACTATCGGCTTCACGCGCGGCAGGAGACATATCATCGCGGATAAACGGTTCTACGGCAGACTTATAGGTCCCGACGCGGAATACGTGCGTGGAAACTTTCAGCTTATCGAGCAGGGACTTGTAGTACAGACCGTTGGTGGCAAAGCCGTGCAGATCAACGGAACCCTGCGGAGAGAGGTAAATTTTGTTAGCAAAACTGGCGAGGTAATACTGCCCCTGGCTGAAGTTATCGCCCACGGCAAAGACCGGTTTACCGCTGTCGCGGAATTCCCGCAGTGCTTTGCCGATATACTGCATGGAAGGCTGGTCTGCCCCGGCAAAATTTTTCAGATCCATCACGATGCCGGTGATGTTGCGATCATCTTTTGCCTGGCGAATCGTATTCACGATATCGAACAGAGAGTTTTCCTGCAGACGATCGGAACTGGCGCCAAACAGCTGACGGCCAATAACGCTTAAACGACTGGTGCTCGAAGGCTTATCGACAATCACCCCGGAGATATCCAGCAGCAGCGCGCCTCGCTCAGCGTGTTCGCTGGTGTTGCTGCTGCTGACCTGCATCCAGATGCCCACGCCAACCAGCACCAAAAAGATGAAGAACAGGTTAAGCACAAATTCACGGACGAAATTGAGTAATCGCCATGTCCATTTAAAAAATCCGGCAATAAATCGCCACAGGGTTCGCATGTATTCTCCCTACCAATTAACAACACGCCACCCCGAAATCCCGGAGAAAGGCGATAAGATGAGGCTATCGTAATGACCCGACAGGCACTTGTCAGCAGGAATCACCGCCTGTGCTGTAACAAAATCCGCTCACGTGTTAATTTTGTGAACAAATTTCATTGTTGGAGTTAAGCAAATGGATGCACTTGAATTACTTATGACCCGTCGTAGCGCCTCTCGTCTCGTCGAACCGGCCCCGGCAGGAGAGCAACTGCAAAATATTCTGCGTGCGGGAATGCGCGCGCCGGACCACAAAACGCTGCAACCGTGGCAATTCTTTGTCATTGAGGGCGAAGGGCGTGAACGCTTTGCCGCCGTGCTTGAAAAAGGCGCTATTGCATCTGGCAGCGATGAGAAGGCCCAGGAAAAAGCGCGCAGCGCGCCGTTTCGCGCACCGCTGATTATTACCGTGGTAGCGAAATGTGAAGCAAACGACAAGGTTCCGCTATGGGAACAGGAAATGTCTGCCGGTTGTGCGGTGATGGCCATGCAGATGGCTGCCATTGCCCAGGGCTTTGGCGGTATCTGGCGCAGTGGCGCATTAACCGAAAGTGAGGTCGTCCGCGAAGCGTTTGACTGTCGCCCACAGGATAAAATCGTCGGTTTTCTCTATCTGGGCACACCACAGTTGAAAGCTTCCACGACGATTACCCTTGCCGATCCGAGCGCATTCGTCCGTTATTTCTGATATCAACGGCAAAACTGTCTGGATTATGAGCAAAGGCACCCGAATTCAGACAGTCACTCTTACCACATCATGGAATGAGCGCTACCATATCCGGATTGCAATGACAGGAGATGTCCATGAGCGAGCAAGCTATTCGTTTAACGCAATACAGCCACGGAGCCGGTTGCGGTTGTAAAATTTCCCCAAAAGTGCTGGAAACCATCCTGCACAGTGAGCAGGCGAAGTTTGTTGATCCAAACTTACTGGTGGGTAATGAAACCCGCGACGACGCGGCTGTATACGATCTGGGGAACGGCACCAGCGTAATCAGCACCACTGATTTCTTTATGCCGATTGTCGATAATCCGTTTGATTTTGGCCGCATCGCCGCCACCAACGCCATCAGCGATATTTTCGCCATGGGCGGCAAACCGATTATGGCAATTGCTATCCTGGGCTGGCCGCTTGATAAGCTGGCGCCGGAAATCGCCCGCGAAGTAACCGAAGGCGGACGCTTTGCCTGCCGTCAGGCGGGTATCGCGCTGGCGGGGGGGCACTCTATCGATGCCCCTGAGCCTATCTTTGGTCTTGCGGTAACCGGCGTTGTTCCAACCGAACGCGTGAAGAAAAACAGCACCGCCGAGGCGGGATGCAAGCTGTTTTTGACCAAGCCTCTGGGTATTGGTGTCCTGACCACCGCAGAGAAAAAATCGCTGCTGAAGGACGAGCACAAAGGGCTGGCGACGGAAGTGATGTGCCGGATGAACATTGCCGGGGCGGCATTTGCCGATATCGACGGCGTGAAAGCCATGACCGACGTTACCGGTTTTGGGCTGCTGGGGCATCTGAGCGAGATGTGTCAGGGGGCCGGCGTTCAGGCGCAGATCGTCTACCAGGCTATTCCTAAGCTGCCAGGTGTTGAAGAATACATCGCGCAGGGCGCGGTGCCGGGCGGTACCCAGCGTAACTTTGCCAGCTACGGACATCTGATGGGTGAAATGCCGCAGTCGGTTCGCGATCTGCTCTGCGATCCGCAAACTTCCGGTGGTCTGCTGTTAGCGGTAACGCCGGAAGCTGAAGCCGAAGTTAAAGCGGCAGCGGCGCAGTTTGGCATCGACCTCACTGCGATTGGTGAGTTAGTGGAAGCTCGTGGCGGTCGCGCCATGGTTGAGATCCGTTAACTCGATGCGGTTGTTTATTGCCGAAAAACCGAGTCTGGCGCGCGCTATCGCCGATGTGCTGCCGAAGCCGCATCGCAAAGGTGACGGTTTTATCGAGTGCGGAAACGGGCAAGTGGTGACCTGGTGTATTGGTCACCTGCTTGAGCAGGCGCAGCCTGATGCCTATGACAGTCGTTATGCTCGCTGGAGTCTGGTTGATCTGCCGATTGTCCCGGAAAAGTGGCAACTGCAGCCGCGTCCCTCGGTGACCAAACAGCTCAACGTTATTAAGCGATTTTTGCATGAGGCCAGTGAAGTCATTCACGCAGGTGACCCCGATCGTGAAGGACAGCTGCTGGTGGATGAAGTGCTGGATTACCTGCAACTGGCCCCTGAAAAGCGCCAGCAGGTGCAACGCTGCCTGATTAACGACCTCAACCCGCAGGCCGTCGAGCGGGCGATTGAGCGTCTGCGCGCCAACAGTGAGTTCATCCCCCTTTGCGTGTCGGCACTGGCGCGAGCGCGGGCGGACTGGCTGTACGGTATCAACATGACGCGCGCTTATACCATTTTGGGGCGTAACGCGGGCTATCAGGGCGTACTTTCGGTCGGGCGCGTGCAAACGCCGGTGCTCGGACTGGTTGTGCGTCGCGATGAAGAGATTGAAAACTTCGTTGCCAAAGACTTCTTCGAGGTGAAAGCGCATATCGTGACGCCCGCCGATGAGCGGTTTACCGCTATCTGGCAGCCGAGCGAAGCGTGTGAGCCGTATCAGGATGAAGAAGGGCGCTTGCTAAACCGCACGTTGGCTGAACACGTGGTAAACCGCATTAACAGTCAGCCGGCGATCGTCACCAGCTATAACGATAAACGGGAATCAGAATCCGCGCCGCTGCCGTTTTCGCTGTCGGCGTTGCAGATTGAAGCGGCGAAACGCTTTGGCTTAAGTGCGCAAAACGTTCTGGATATCTGCCAGAAGCTGTATGAAACCCATAAACTGATCACCTATCCGCGTTCGGATAGCCGTTATCTGCCGGAAGAACACTTTGCCGGACGTCACGCGGTGCTGAACGCGATTAGCGTCCATGCGCCGGATCTGCTTCCGCAACCGGCGGTCAATCCCGATACGCGAAACCGCTGTTGGGATGATAAAAAAGTGGATGCGCACCACGCCATCATTCCAACTGCGCGCAGTTCGTCCATCAACCTGAACGATAATGAAGCGAAGATATACAACCTGATTGCCCGTCAATATCTGATGCAGTTTTGCGCGGATGCGGTATTCAGGAAGTGCGTTATTGAGCTGGACATCGCGAAAGGTAAGTTTGTCGCCAAAGCCCGTTTTCTGGCGGAGGCCGGATGGCGTACGCTGCTAGGCAACAAAGAGCGCGACGAAGATAACGACGGGACGCCGCTGCCGGTGGTGGCAAAAGACGACGAGCTGCTGTGCGAAAAAGGCGAAGTGGTTGAACGACAGACCCAGCCTCCGCGGCACTTTACCGATGCCACGCTGCTGTCAGCGATGACCGGAATCGCGCGCTTTGTGCAGGATAAAGATCTGAAAAAGATCCTGCGCGCAACGGACGGACTGGGAACGGAAGCGACGCGCGCCGGGATTATCGAGCTGCTGTTTAAGCGTGGTTTCCTGGTGAAGAAGGGGCGCTATATCCATTCTACCGATGCCGGAAAAGCGCTGTTTCATTCGCTGCCTGAAATGGCGACGCGTCCGGATATGACTGCGCACTGGGAATCTATCCTGACCCAAATCAGCGAAAAGCAGTGTCGATATCAGGATTTCATGCAGCCGCTGGTGGGGACGCTGTATCAGCTAATCGATCAGGCGCGCAGCACGCCGGTACGACGCTTCCGTGGTATTGCCGCACCGGGTAGTAGTGGTGGTGACAAGAAAAAGAGCGCGCCGCGGAAACGCACGGCGAAAAAAAGCCCGCCATCTGAAGAGGCGGGCCTGTAATGCGCTCTTAGGCTGGATAAGGCATGTGTGCCGCATCAAGCCTACGGGAACAACAGATCTGAATTAAATCACACCCTGGCCCAACATCGCGTCGGCAACTTTCACGAATCCCGCGATGTTGGCGCCACGTACGTAGTTGGTTTGCTTGCTTTCGCCGCCGTACTCGACGCAGGCATGGTGAATATCCAGCATGATGTGGTGCAGGCGCGCATCCACTTTCTCCGCTTTCCAGCCCAGACGTGCGGCGTTCTGCGCCATTTCCAGACCGGATGTCGCTACGCCTCCCGCGTTGGCCGCTTTACCCGGCGCGAACAATACACCCGCTTCCAGGAACAGATCGGTGGCCTCGATGGTGGTAGGCATGTTTGCGCCTTCGGCGACAGCCTTCACGCCGTTGGCGATCAGCACACGTGCCGCATCGACATCAAGTTCGTTCTGGGTGGCGCACGGCAGGGCGATATCAACCGGAACCGACCACGGCTGTTGGCCTTCCAGATAGGTCAGGCCAAATTCGCGGGCGTAATCCGCCACGCGGCCGTCGCGGCTGTCTTTGATCGCGCACAGACGCGCCAGTTTTTCTTTGGTAAATCCGCTTTCGTCGACCACGGTACCGCTGGAATCTGAGGCGGTGACTACTCGCGCGCCAAACTCCATGGCTTTCTCAATGGCGAATTGCGCCACGTTACCGGAACCAGAGACGGCCACGCGCATGCCTTCAAAGCCCAGGCCATGGCGTTTGAGCATCGCTTCGGTGAAGTACACCAGACCGTAGCCAGTAGCTTCCGGGCGAATCAGGCTGCCGCCGAAAGAGAGACCTTTACCGGTAAAGACGCAGGCGCTGTTGTTGGACAGTTTTTTCATCATCCCGGCCATAAAGCCGACTTCACGACCGCCTACGCCGATATCGCCCGCCGGAACATCGGTATCGGGTCCTAAATGGCGGAACAGTTCGGTCATCAGCGCCTGACAAAAACGCATGATTTCGCCTTCGCTTTTACCTTTAGGATCGAAATCGCTCCCGCCTTTACCCCCGCCCATTGGCAGCGTGGTGAGGGCGTTTTTAAATGTTTGCTCGAAGCCAAGGAATTTCAGGATCGACAGGTTCACGGAAGGGTGGAAACGCATCCCGCCTTTGTATGGGCCAATGGCGGAGCTAAACTGCACGCGCCACGCGCGGTTGACCTGCACCTGATTGCGATCGTCCAGCCAGACGACGCGGAACTGGATCACGCGCTCCGGTTCAACCAGACGTTCCAGCAACGACATCTGACGATAACGCGGGTTTTGCTCGAGGAAGGGCCACAGTGTCGTCATTACCTCACGAACGGCTTGCGCGAACTCGGTCTGATTCGGGTCGCGCTTTTGCACATGGTTAAGGAATGACTCCAGAGAACGTGTCTGATCCATAGATATAAGTACCTCTTATGTATTGATATGGTTATATTTTTGATTTTTGTGTTAAGTGTTTTGCAGTTTTTGACTATAACATCAGCAGTGTGACGGGACGCAAGAAAAAATTAACCGCGCTAAGTAAATTAATATTGCGGCGTGGGTCATAACCAAAAGCGATGATGGCAAGGGCTAAAGTTTCTGCCGGTTTATACCGTTATACTGAGCATAACTGTCAGTCAAAAAGGAAAGAATATGCGCCGTATAATCATGGCAGGAGCGTTGGCACTGGTGTCCAGCGCGACGCTGGCAAATCAGCTCTATCGCCCGGACGTGCAGGTGAATGTCCCGCCGGAAGTGTTCAGTTCCAGCGGTCAGCGGGCGCAACCCTGTAGTCAGTGCTGTATTTATCAGGATCAAAACTACTCAGAAGGGGCGGTGATTAAAGCGGATGGCGTTTTGCTTCAGTGCCAGCGTGATGATAAAACGATCAGCACGAATCCGCTGGTCTGGCGTCGCGTAAAAGGATAAACGCTTCTAATAGCGGGATATCGGCAGGCGCCAGCGGATAACGCAGCGCCTCTTCGGGTGAACACCAGACGATATCCTGATGTTCATACACTTTCAGCTCCCCCTGATATGACGGTACATGCCAGGCATGTAAGTGAATGAGTCGGCCTGAAACCTCGCGTTGATGGCTGGCAATGTAGCGCCCAACGACCGCCTCGATGCCCAACTCTTCACGCAGTTCACGGACCAGCGCCTCTGGCTGACTTTCCCCCGGCTCAACCTTACCGCCAGCAAACTCCCACATACCTGACTGATCCGCATGCTGCGGGCGTTGAGCCAGTAAAATTTTGCCATCACGTTCAATGATAGCGGCGACCACGTCGAGGGTTTTCATTATATTCATCAATATCTAACGGCAGAAAATGACATACTATCGTTATCTTTGTTTTATCTAAAGTATTCAGGAGCCACCGTTGAACGATCCTCAGTCGTGGGTAAAACCGTTAACGCGTATCCCTTCCAGTTTGCAACCGCTCGTTGCTACGCAGAAAAAACATTATGGTGATGTGCTGCATCCCACACGCTGGTGGGGGCGGATGCCGTTCCTGTTCTGGCTGGTGGCGCTGTTTGTCGGGTTTCTGGAGCGTAAAAAGGCGCGCCTGTCGCCGGTGATGCGCGCGCTGTTGATGACCCGCGTTTCTCAGGTGTGCCACTGCGCTTTCTGCGTTGACGCCAACAGTTTACGGCTGGCTGAACGCTGCGGCGCGCTGGATAAAGTCTTACAGGTTGCCAACTGGCAAGAATCGACGCTATTTAGCGCAGAAGAACGTGTAGGGCTGGCCTATGCTGATGCGGTCACCGCAACGCCACCACAGGTTGACGATGCGCTGAAAGCGCAGATGAAGCAGTATTTTACCGATGACGCCATTACTGAAATGACCGCGCTGATTGCGTTTCAAAATCTCTCGGCGCGTTTTAATGCCGCTCTCGATATTCCCTCCCAGGGACTGTGCGACAGTTTTAAAGGACGCCCGCATGCTTGACCGCCATCTTCATCCGCGATTAAAACCGCTTTTGCATCGCTGCGTGGGCATCATTGATCAACCGGCGATTACCCCGGACGGACTTACGCTGGTCGGTTTTGCTATTGGCGTGCTGGCGTTGCCATTTCTGGCGTTAGGCTGGTATATGGCGGCGCTGGTGGCCATTGTACTCAATCGGCTGTTTGACGGGCTGGATGGGGCGCTGGCACGGCGCAGAGGACTAACGGACGCGGGAGGATTTCTCGATATCTCGCTCGATTTTCTGTTTTACGCCTTAGTGCCGTTTGGTTTTATTCTTGCTGCGCCGGCGCAAAATGCGCTGGCAGGCGGTTGGCTGTTGTTCGCGTTTATTGGCACCGGCAGCAGCTTCCTGGCCTTCGCCGCGCTGGCGGCAAAGCATCAGATTGATAACCCCGGTTATGCGCATAAATCGTTTTATTATCTGGGCGGACTGACCGAAGGAACCGAGACGATTTTGCTGTTTGTGTTGGGATGTCTGTTCCCGGAATATTTTGCCGTAATGGCGTGGGTCTTTGGCGCGCTGTGCTGGATGACGACGTTCACCCGGATCTGGAGCGGATATCTGACGCTGAAAGCGGTCCAGCGTCAGGCGTAACGCAGTGCGTTGCCGGATGCGCTTCGCTTATTCGGCCTACAACGATGGTTTATGTAGGCTGGGTAAAGCGTTCTCGCTGCATCCGGCAACAATGGCAATCTTACTTGCTGGCGTCCGGACCCCGTTCACCGCTGGCGATCGGGTTTTTCGGAGAGCTGCTCCACTCATACCAGCCGCCGTCGTAGACGGAGACGTTTTTCCAGCCCATTGCGCGGGCATACATAAACGTTTCCGAAGCACGCCAGCCGGTACCACAATAGAATGAGACCTGTTGCTCTGGCAGGATATTCCATTGCTTCCACATGGCGGCGATGTCATCGGCGCTGCGCATGGTGCCATCCGGATTATGGAAATCTTCCATGTGGGTGGAGTCGCTGCCTGCATGGCCCCAACGCGCCCCTGCGATCTCACCTTTTGGCTTAATGTAGCTATAGCCGCTGGTCGTACCGATAAATTCCGGCCATGAACGAATGCTCACCAAAGACGCATCTTGGCGATGCAGCAGACCGCGAGCCTGTTCCATATCCAGCATCAGTTGCGGTTGGGCAGGGATCGTCACGCCGAAATCAGGTTCAGGCTTCACCGTTGGTGCAGTACCGCGTTCGACCGGTAAACCTGAGTCAGACCAGGTCTGCCAGCCGCCGTCGAGCAGACGAACATCTTTCACACCTGCATACAGCATAATTTGCGCCACGCGCGCGGCGGCATAGACATCGCGGCCGTATAAAATCACCGTGGTGTCGTGGCGGATGCCGTGTTTCGCCAGCATCGCTTTGAGCTGCGCGTCGGACACTTTATTCCACAGCGGTTCGCTTTCGACTTCGTTGGTATCAATGTAGCCCGCGCCAGGGATATGGCTGAGCAGATACAACTTCGGCGCGCCCCAGGCGGCTTCAATCACTTTCCAGTCACCGGCCGGTTTGGCGGTCACCTCTTTACCCTGCTGAAGGTCGTGCAGCCACTGCGGGTAAACCAACTGTTCGAAGTGCGGCAGACGTTGCAGGCGGGCAGGGTCCGTAAGCGCATCGCTGAGGGTTGAGATAGCGTTAAAGCCGACTTTCTGCAGGCGGGATTTGACGGCCTGCATGTCAGTATCGCTGCCATACAATGCCACCGGCGCGTCGGTTTTCAGGTGATGTGCCTTAACCCAGGCGCTGAGTTGTTCATCATTCATCTTGTCGAGCCAGGCGGCAGACAGGTTCAGTGCGGAAGGCTCGTGTCCTGAAGGACCATTAAGCGATTGCGGCCAGCCGTTATAAAAAGCGCTCTGACGGGTATCGATCGCCGCGCCTTGCTTTTGCTGTAACTGGTTGAGGGTGAGCGTCTGTGCTGTTTCAGCAGCCCAGGAAGAAGCGCAAGCGAGCCCTAAAGCCAGTGCCAGCGCGGTCATTTGAGAAACACGTTTCATCGAATAGCCCGACGTTGAAAAAGAGGACGACATTCTGTGCCGCCAGTTAAGTAAAAACCTTGCGTTAACGCAGCATATCGCCACATTCACGCCCAGTTTTCCATCTGTAATACGCGACCTGCTGGCGGAACGTCCTGCGCATCGTGGGTAACCTGTACCACCGGAATACCCAGTTTACGTACCTCGGTGAAGACCCACTGGCGAAAGGTATCGCGCAGCGACGCATCCAGCCGGCTAAAGGGTTCATCGAGTAACAGCGCCTGGGGTTGCGCCAGCAGCGCGCGAAGCAGGGCGACACGTGAGCGTTGCCCGCCGGAGAGCGAAGCCGGATCGCGTGAATAAAATCCTGCCAGGCCCGCGCGTGCGAGGGCGCTTTCCACCTCATGGCGTCTGGCGGGACCTTGCACGCTGGCGGGTAAGGCCAGCAGTAAATTCTGCCCAACGCTGAAATGGTCAAACAGCAGCGCATCCTGAAACAGAATGCCAATCTGGCGCTGCGCGGTAGGCAGTGTGTCTACGCGCTGTTCGTTGAGCCACAGTTCGCCTGACGCCTGAAACTGAGGAGACAACGCCCCGATCATCCACGAAAATAACGAAGACTTACCGCTGCCGGAAGGTCCCATAATGGTGACAATGTCACTTTTATTAACCTGGAAATTAACGTCCTTCAGTAGCGCTGTCGTACCCTGGTACAACGAAACGCCTTGTACAATGAGCATTAGCGGAGTCCTTGTCGAAAGCGGCCAATCCACGCAGCGAGGAACGCCGCCAGTGCGAAAATTATAAGCGGTAACAGAAGCTGCCATAGCGCCTGGGTTGCCAGAATGGCAGTGCTACCGCCGTTGCTTAATGCCACCGCTTCGGTGGTCAGCGTGGGATAGCGCCCGGCGCCTAACCACAGCGTCGGCATATACTGGGCGATACTGACTGAGAACCCTACCGCGAAGGCAACCAGCGCCGGGCGCGCCAGCTGCGGACATTTTACTTGCCAGAATATGCGGCCCCGGGTCCAACCCAGCGTTTGCGCAATCAAAATCAATCGTGGGTCAATGCGTTGCCACGCCGGTTTGAGCACAAACAGCATCCATGGCATCACCCACAGCAGGTGTCCCCAGACAATGGTTATCATCAGCCCATCCTGTCCGGCATATAACGCCAACAGATACTGTCCAGTTACCAGCGGCAGCGCAGGCAAAATGAGCGGTAGCCAGACCCAACGGTGTCCGGTTTGCGGACCCCATTCCAGCCAGGCAAAAAGTATCAGCAGCGCCAGCACGCTGGAGAGAAACCCCAGTTGCAGGCTAGTGCTGAGCGCCTCGCTATTTAGCGACGAATAGCTGGCGATCAGCGCCAGAACCAGCGCGCACACCACACCGCCAAAGGGCAAAAGTTGTACCAGCGAACGTCCGATTGTACAGGATGAAAAACGCAGGCGTTCCCCGTTTACTGCGGGAATAGTGCGTTGCCAGGCGCGCCAGAGCAGATACCCCGCCAGCGCGATGATGAGTAGCAGCAGTACCAGCAGCAGGCTGGCGAGTGCTCCTTTAGCCTGTTGCTCGGCATCGCCCTGACTGAGCCATTGCCAGCTCAACACGGCAAGCGTTGGTGGGTTTCCGGGACCAAGGACGATTGCTACATCCACTACCGAGAGCGACCAGGCGACAATCGCCAGCATGGCTTTGCCTAACGCGGGGGCGAGAGAGGGCAGAACCAGCCAGTTCAGGCATTGCAGTCGGCTGTAACCCAGCGAATCCAGGACGATAACCTGCTGCGAAAGCTGTTTTTCACTCAGCAGAGCTGAGAGGATCCATAACAAAAAGGCACTCTCTTTTACCGCCAGCGTCACGCCAAGCCCAATGCCGTAGCGGTCAGGTTGGGAGCTGAGAAACGGGAGCCATTGCCAGAGCATGCCGCCTTCGGCAAAAACCAACAGCACGCTGGTGGCGAAGGCAACATGTGGAATTGCCAGCAGCCACGGAAGACGCGTGCACAGACGCGCCCAGCCTGCGCCGGGCCATAAGGCGAGGATCGCCAGCAGGGCGATGATCAGCGCGCCGCCAGCCGCGAGGCTTACGGAAACCAGCGTTGCCAGTAACGCCTGCGGGAGTTGAGGATCGCTAAATAGCGCCAGCCAGTGTCTGGTGCTCAGCGCCGGCGTTATCAGAGAAAAAACCGCTGGCGCCAGCGGAAGATAAACGCCCGCCATGATGGCCCAGAGTAGCAGAATTAATGTGTACCGTAGCGGCGTAGCCATTCTTGTTCCAGAGCGTTTACCCATGCAGCATGCGGTTCTGGTAGCATGGCAGGGAGCCCTTGTGGGATCCGCGCCAGCAGCGCATTACGCTGGTCGACAGGCAATTTTTGTGGATCAAGCACCGAAGGATCTCCCCAGACTGACGGGTCGGCTTTACGCAGCTGCGCTTCGGGTGAAAGCAGGAAATTTGCCACAACTTTCGCTCCGGCGCTGGCACGCGCATTCGCTGGAATGGTGACAAAATGCACGTTGCCGAGCATGCCCTGTGAGAAACCAAAACTATAGCTGCTTTTGGGTAATTCACCGCTGGCCACTTTTTGCTGCGCGTAGGCAGGATTAAAGGTCATTGATAAACGCAGGGTGCCACCGTTGAGCAGCGCATCCATTCGCGCGGGCGTGGGCGGAAAATCTTTACCTTCGCGCCACAGGGCAGGATGCAAAGCATCAAGGTAATGCCACAATGGAGCGGTAACGTCGGCAAATGTGGACGCATCTGGCGCTATTTTCAGCGCCTGCGGTTTGTTGGTGAGCGAAATTAACAACTGCTCAAGAAAAGCCGTTCCGGTAAAGTCTGGCGGACGCGGATAGGTCACCGTGCCAGGGTGCGCCTGGGCAAACTCAAGCAGTGCCTGCGGGGATTGCGGCGGCTGCGCGGTGAGATCGTGCCTGGTAATAAATGTGAGCTGTGCGCCGCCCCACGGTGATTCAGCCCCCTCCGTTGGAATGGAAAAGTCTTCATTCACCGGTTTCTGGGTATCAACATAGCGCCAGTTAGGCAGCGTTTGCGCCCACTGGGTCTGTAGCAGCCCGGCTTCTTTCAGCGTGCGGAAATTTTCGCCGTTCACCCACAGTAAATCGACCGAACCACCGGTTTTTCGCCCGGATGCCGCTTCCGTCTGGATACGTTTTACGGCGTCGGCGGCATCCGCCAGGCGTACGATTTTCAGGTTAATGGCATAGTGTGTTTTCATCTCGCCGCTAACCCAGTAGAGATACTGGTTAACTGCGTCGTCGCCACCCCAGGCGTTGAACCACACCGTCTGACCGCGGGCGTCATTTTTGATTTGCTGCCAACTGGCGTCCTCGGCGAAAGCCGCCAGCGGAGAGAGCAGCAAACTCAGGCACAATAAGCAGTAACGCATAATATCTCCATTGCTAAAAATGGGGGAAAGACTCAGGTCTTTTTCCGTTGATGCTCAAGATAAAGGCTTCTGGCCACGGCAATCACCACGCTCAGAGCGAACAGGATGAACAGGCCGGTAACAAACCAAAATGTGCCGCCGGTTAACAGGCTACCAGCCCATGAATAGACGATAGTGGCCGGTAACTGACCGATGCCGGTGGCGATGAAGAAATGGCGAAAACGAATCGAGGTCAGGCCTGCTGCGTAGCTTACCGGGTCGAACGGCACAAAAGGTAACAGGCGACAGACAAGAATTGTGTGCTTGCCATAGCGCTCGAAAAAAGTGTCCATGTTGTTCAGCACCGTTTTTCCGGTCAGTTTTTCCACCGCGCTGCGACCTAAAACGCGGGCAATAAAAAAGCACAGCGCCGCGCCTGCCATCGCGCTGCTCCAGGACAGAACGCCGCCCCAAAATGCGCCAAACAGCGAGGCGTTGGCAAAGGTGATCACAAAGGCGGGAAGCGGTGCGACGATGGCCTGTAAGATCATCAGGAAGAACGACACGACCGCCGCCTGGGTTCCGTAAGAACGAATGAAGTTCTCAAGAGCATGCTGATCGAGCGTGGTAAATGCCGCCAGGCTGGCGTGAAGAAAATCACTCACGCCAGGTATCCACGCCCACGCCATCAGTGCGAGCAGCAGCAGGGCAAGCAAGCTTAAACGGTAATAGCGTGTCCGCCGCGCTTTATTCATCTTGATCATTTACCCGCGTACTCGTGACCGGGCGCCGGATCGACATGTTTATGTCGCGCCCAGGCTTTGGCTGCCTGAACGAGGACGAATAGCGCCAGCCCCGCAACGCTGAGCTTACCGATAAATGCCAAGCTAATCCCTTCGCTGGCCAGTTCGTGCGACATCAGCGTATAGATAAAGATGCCGGGCAAGGTGGTTAGCGCAGATATCACGGTAAATGACCAGAACGGAATGGCCGTTAGCCCATAGGCATAGTTTTGAATGTTATAGGGGAACAGTGGCACGAGCCGGGTCAGGATCAGAAAGTCTACTCCACTATGGGCAATGCCTGTTTCGATAGCCTGAAACGTTGCCGTGTGGCCAACGTATTTCAGCAGTAATTCCCGCCCAAGCCAGCGAGCCAGCATAAACGACAGCGCCGAAGCCGTGGTTGCCGCCACTAACGAGATAAGCGTCCCTGTCACCGGGCCAAACAGCACACCGCCGACGATCACCAGAATGCTGCCAGGGATCAGACACAGCGCGGCAACTATAAACAGCAGGATATAAAGGGTATAGCCGAACAGGCCGCTTTGGCGGATGACATCTTGTAAATGATGGAAATTGGTGATCAGATCGGTCAGACCGTAATGATGGAAAACTCCCGCCAGAACGCAGAACAATACCGCAACAATTAGCAGCCGGTATTCTGCGTTATGCGAACTTCTTTTTCATGGGGGTTCTCCTGTAAAACCGAATGCAATGTAGCGTTTTCGTCAGCGAAAAGTGCGCGCGAAGATATAATAAATTTCCGGCCGCAACAATGTATTACCGTGGCTTTATTGATTTTGCACAGAATAAACAGACTCTCCAGGCCAGGCCCGGAGAGTGAAAATACGCAGACGATCAGACGCGGAATTTAGCCCATACAGGCGCATGGTCGGACGGCTTTTCCATGCTGCGGATTTCATAGTCGATGCCGGTTTCTTCGCAGCGCTCCGCCAGCGGTTTGCTCGCCAGCAGCAGATCGATACGCAGGCCACGGTTATCGTCAAAGCCTTTTGAGCGGTAATCAAACCACGAGAACTGGTCGTTCTTTTCAGGCCAGGCGTGACGGTAGGTATCTACCAGGCCCCAGCCCAGCAGACGTTCCATCCACTCGCGCTCTTCTGGCAGGAAGGAACATTTGCCGGTACGCAGCCAGCGTTTACGGTTCTCTTCGCCAATACCGATATCGAGGTCGGTTGGGCTGATATTCATATCGCCCATGATCAATACCGGATTGTCGCGCTTCAGTTCAGTCTCCAGATAGTTTTGTAGGTTCTGATAAAACGCGGCTTTGGCCGGGAACTTGGTTTCATGGTCTCGGCTTTCGCCCTGCGGGAAATAGCCGTTGATCACCGTGATGCTGCCCAGAGGCGACGGAATTTCCGCCATGATGATACGACGCTGCGCTTCTTCGCCATCACCCGGGAAGCCACGACGCACCGCAATCGGCGTTTCTTTCGTTAATAGTGCTACGCCGTAGTGGCCTTTCTGACCGTGATAAAAGACGTTATAACCCAGCTTTGCTACCTCTTCGAGAGGGAACATATCGTCGTGGACTTTTGTCTCCTGTAAGCCAATAACATCCGGTTGGTGTTTTTCGACAATGGCTGCCAGTTGATGGGGACGGGCACGCAGGCCGTTGATATTAAAAGAGACAAATTTCATAGTCGCTGCCACTTTGCAAGATGAATAGTGCAAGGATGGTAGCAGAATTTCTGCAGGCTGACTGCTTCTTGTCACCTGATTCCAACAATGATTGCTAATGGTGTTAACGATGGAGCAAAAACTGCACCGTTTTGGCGCGTAGCGCGTCGGAATAGAGCAATAATTTCCGATAAATTTCGTATACGATCACAATTCCAGAATTATATTTGGCGACTGAATAAAATTGCGTTTTTTCCTCTGTTTAGTCATCTGGTACGCAAACATATTCACTTTATATGCACATACAGTGAATATCGTCAGGTTGTAACTCGTTGATATTCCTTCACCGCCCTCCGTTTATGCACTTTTTTCGCTGGCTGGCACGAAGCCTGCAATCTACATTTACACCGCAAACACTATATTTATTAACATATAAATAACCTTTTATTTACCGTTGAGGTCGCTATGTCTCTGTCAATTACGCGTGAAAATTTTGATGAATGGATGATGCCCGTATACGCTCCGGCCCCTTTTATTCCGGTGCGTGGCGAAGGTTCACGTCTGTGGGATCAGCAGGGTAAAGAGTATATCGATTTCGCGGGAGGCATTGCGGTTAACGCGCTGGGTCATGCACATCCGGCATTGCGCGAGGCATTAAACGACCAGGCGAGCAAATTCTGGCATACGGGAAATGGCTACACCAACGAGCCGGTGCTGCGCCTGGCGAAAAAGCTGATTGATGCCACTTTTGCCGAGCGCATTTTCTTCTGTAACTCTGGCGCAGAAGCTAACGAAGCGGCATTAAAACTGGCACGTAAATATGCCCACGATCGTTTTGGTAGCCAGAAGAGCGGCATTGTGGCGTTTAAAAATGCTTTCCATGGTCGCACGCTGTTTACCGTCAGCGCCGGAGGACAGCCCGCCTATTCACAGGACTTCGCGCCGCTGCCGCCGGATATCCGCCATGCCGTGTATAACGATCTCGACTCTGCCAGCCAACTGATTGATGACAACACCTGTGCGGTTATTGTGGAGCCGGTGCAGGGGGAAGGCGGCGTAGTGCCGGCAACAAACGCCTTTTTGCAGGGGCTGCGTGAATTATGCGATCGCCATAATGCGCTGTTGATTTTTGATGAAGTTCAGACCGGAGTTGGTCGTACCGGCGAACTGTATGCCTACATGCACTACGGCGTTACGCCGGACCTGCTGACGACAGCGAAAGCGCTGGGCGGCGGTTTCCCCATCGGCGCACTGCTGGCGACAGAGCGTTGCACCAGTGTGATGACGGTCGGTACGCACGGTACAACCTATGGCGGAAACCCGCTGGCCACTGCGGTGGCGGGAAAACTGCTGGAAATTGTTAACACGCCGGAAATGCTTAACGGAGTGAAACAGCGCCACGACTGGTTTGTGGAGCGTATTAACGCCATTAACGAACGTTTTGGACTGTTTAGTGAAATTCGTGGACTCGGACTGCTGATTGGCTGTGTGCTGAACGCGGAATTTGCCGGGAAAGCAAAACTCATCTCGCAAGAAGCGGCGGTTGCCGGAGTGATGGTGCTGATTGCTGGCGCTAATGTGGTGCGGTTTGCGCCAGCGTTAAACGTCAGCGAAGAAGAAATCGCCACCGGACTGGATCGCTTTGCGCTGGCCTGCGAACGCATTAAAGCAGGAGGTTCATCATGATGGTGATTCGTCCCATTGAACGCGCTGATATCACCGCGCTGATGCAGCTTGCCAGTAAGACCGGCGGCGGGTTGACCTCGCTACCGGCGAATGAAGCTACGCTGATGGCGCGTATCGAACGTTCGCTACAAACCTGGCGCGGTGAGTTGCCCAAAAGTGAGCAGGGATATGTGTTTGTGCTTGAAGACAGCGCCAGCGGAACCGTGGCAGGGATTTGCGCCATTGAGGTGGCGGTGGGGCTTAACGATCCCTGGTACAACTACCGGGTCGGTACTCTGGTGCACGCCTCGAAAGAGCTGAACGTGTATAACGCGCTGCCGACGCTGTTTCTGAGTAACGATCACACGGGCAGTAGCGAACTTTGTTCTCTGTTTCTCGATCCGGACTGGCGTAAAGAAGGCAACGGCTATTTGTTGTCGAAGTCGCGCTTTATGTTTATGGCGGCCTTTCGTGACCGGTTCAATGAGAAGGTCGTGGCCGAGATGCGCGGCGTGATCGATGAGCACGGCTACTCTCCGTTTTGGCAAAGCCTCGGCAAACGTTTTTTCTCAATGGAGTTCAGCCGGGCGGATTTTCTCTGCGGAACCGGGCAAAAAGCCTTTATTGCTGAACTGATGCCTAAGCATCCGATTTATACCCATTTCCTGTCTGACGAAGCGCAAAGCGTGATTGGTCAGGTGCATCCGCAAACGGCTCCTGCGCGGGCGGTGCTGGAGAAAGAAGGATTTCGCTACCGCAACTACGTCGATATTTTCGACGGCGGACCGACCCTGGAATGCGATATTGACCGGGTACGGGCTATCCGTAAGAGCAGGCTGGTGGAGGTGGCTGAAGGGCAGCCTGCGCCGGGCGACTATCCTGCTTGTCTGGTTGCCAATGAAAATTATCAAAACTTCCGCGTCATGTTGGTTCGTGCCGACCCGGATACTCAGCGTCTGGTGCTGACGGCGGCGCAACTTGACGCCCTGAAATGTCACGCGGGCGACCATGTACGTTTTGTGCGTCTTTGTGCAGAGGAGAAAACAGCATGACATTATGGATAAACGGCGACTGGGTGACGGGGCTGGGCGAGCGTCGGGTGAAAACCAATCCCGTAAGCGGTGATGTGCTGTGGCAGGGGAATGATGCCGATGCAGCCCAGGTAGCGCAGGCGTGCCGGGCCGCGCGCGCAGCCTTTGCCGGTTGGGCTAAACAGCCCTTTGGCGCACGCCAGGCCATTGTTGAAAAATTTGCCTCATTGCTGGAAAGCAATAAAGCCGAACTCACACAGATTATCGCCCGGGAAACCGGCAAACCCCGTTGGGAAGCCGCTACAGAACTGACGGCGATGATCAATAAAATTGCCATCTCAGTGAAAGCCTGGCATGCGCGTACCGGAGAGCATCACAGCGAATTACCGGATGGCGCTGCGACGTTGCGCCATCGCCCGCACGGCGTGCTGGCGGTTTTTGGCCCGTATAACTTCCCTGGCCATTTACCCAATGGTCATATTGTTCCGGCACTGCTGGCAGGCAACACATTGATTTTCAAACCCAGCGAGCTGACGCCGTGGACCGGTGAAGCCGTGACAAAGCTCTGGGAGCAGGCGGGATTGCCGCCGGGCGTGCTGAACCTGGTGCAGGGCGGTCGCGATACGGGACAGGCGCTGAGCGCGCAGGACGATCTCGATGGCCTGCTGTTTACCGGCAGTGCCAATACGGGTTATCAACTGCATCGACAGCTATCCGGCCAGCCGGAAAAAATCCTCGCTCTGGAGATGGGGGGCAACAACCCGCTGATCATTGAGAACCCGGAAGATATTGATGCCGCAGTGCATCTGACCATTCAGTCCGCGTTTGTCACCGCCGGACAGCGTTGTACCTGCGCCCGTCGCCTGTTAGTTAAAAAAGGCGCGCAGGGGGATGCGTTCCTGACGCGTCTGGTGGACGTCAGCCAGCGTTTAATGCCCGGCAACTGGGACGCAGAACCGCAGCCATTTATTGGCGGGCTGATTTCCGAACAGGCCGCGCGGCATGTCTATGATGCCTGGCAGCGTCTGGAGTCGTTAGGAGGCCGGACGCTGTTAGCGCCACGTCTGGTGCAAGCCGGAACGTCACTGCTCACCCCAGGGATCATCGAACTGACCGGGGCGGCGAACGTACCCGATGAAGAGGTCTTTGGACCGCTGCTTGGCGTCTGGCGTTATGACAGCTTTGATGACGCAATTCGTATGGCGAACAACACCCGCTTTGGATTGTCGTGTGGGTTGGTTTCCCCCGATCGCAGCCAGTTTGATCAACTGCTGCTCGAGGCGCGGGCCGGGATCGTCAACTGGAATAAGCCGTTAACCGGCGCGGCGAGTACAGCGCCGTTTGGCGGCGTTGGCGCATCCGGGAACCATCGCGCCAGCGCGTGGTATGCCGCAGATTATTGCGCCTGGCCGATGGCAAGTCTGGAATCACCGGCCTTAACGCTGCCAACGACGCTTAGCCCCGGCCTGGATTTTTCTCGCGAGGATAAGCTATGAAAGCCCGTGAGGTAAATTTTGATGGTCTGGTGGGGCTGACCCACCACTATGCGGGGCTGTCATTTGGTAATAAGGCCTCAACCAAACATCGTTTTCAGGTATCGAACCCGCGTCTGGCGGCGAAGCAGGGTCTGCTAAAGATGAAAGCGCTGGCGGATGCGGGATTTCCCCAGGCGGTGATCCCGCCTCATGAGCGGCCGTATATTCCGGTGCTGCGTCAGTTGGGCTTTACCGGCCGCGACGAACAGATACTGGAGAACGTGGCGCGTCAGGCGCCTCACTGGCTCTCCAGCGCCAGCTCCGCATCGTCTATGTGGGTGGCGAATGCGGCAACGGTCTGCCCTTCAGCCGATGCGCTGGACGGGAAAGTGCATCTGACGGTGGCGAATCTGAATAATAAGTTTCACCGTTCGCTGGAAGCGCCGACCACCGAAGCGTTGCTACGGGCGATTTTCCGTGATGAGAATAGTTTTACGGTCCACGGTGCGTTACCCCAGGTTGCGCTATTCGGTGATGAAGGTGCGGCAAACCATAACCGCCTCGGCGGGGATTACGGCGACCCTGGCGTACAGCTGTTTGTTTACGGTCGTGAAGAAGGGAATGCGTCCCATCCGAAGCGCTATCCGGCGAGGCAATCCCGTGAGGCCAGCGAGGCGGTCGCCCGACTGAATCAGGTTAACCCGCATCAGCGCATTTTTGCCCAGCAAAACCCGGACGTTATCGATCTTGGCGTGTTTCATAACGATGTGATTGCGGTGTCGAATCGCCAGGTACTGTTTTGTCATCAGTTGGCGTTTGTCAGACAGCAGGCGTTGTTCGATCAGTTACGCAGTCAGGTGGCAGGTTTTACCCCGCTGGAAGTCCCTGCTGCGGAAGTGTCGGTGCAGGATGCGGTGACTACCTATCTGTTTAACAGCCAGTTACTGAGCCGTGATGACGGTTCGATGATGCTGGTCCTGCCGCAGGAGTGTCGGGAGCATGCGGGCGTGTGGCGGTATTTGAACCGTCTGCTCGAGGAAGACAATCCGATCGATGACCTGCAGGTATTCGATCTGCGTGAAAGTATGTCCAACGGCGGCGGTCCGGCATGTCTGCGCCTGAGAGTGGTGCTTACGCCACAGGAGCTGCAGGCCGTAAATCCGGCGGTTATCATGAACGATACGCTGTTTAACACGCTGAATAATTGGGTCGACCGTTACTATCGCGATCGTCTTACCGCCGCCGACCTTGCCGACCCGCAGCTGTTGCGTGAGGGGCGTGAAGCGCTGGATACGTTGACGCAATTGCTCAACCTCGGCTCTGTGTATCCCTTCCAGCAGGAGAGGACCCGCCATGGATAATTTTCTGGCCCAGACGCTGGCAGGACTAACCCCCGAGACAATCGAGGGTACAGCTCGCGGCTTTTCCTGGCAGTGGATTGGTCACGGAATTCTGGAGCTGACGCCGGTCGCTCCGGCGGAATATTCGCTGGTGCTGTCTGCGGGGATCCACGGTAATGAAACGGCCCCGGTAGAGATACTTGATTCAATTCTCTCCAGGCTGTTTAGCGGTGAACTGACGCTGACATGGCGGCTGCTGGTTATTCTGGGGAACCCGCAGGCGCTGGCGGCGGGAAAACGTTATTGTCATAGCGACCTGAACCGTATGTTTGGCGGCCGTTGGCAGATTTTTGCCGCGAGTGAAGAAACGCACCGAGCCCATCAGCTTGAGCTGTGTCTGGAGGATTTTTATTCGCGGGCGAAAGAGCCAGTACGCTGGCATCTGGATCTGCACACCGCGATTCGCGGCTCGCAGCATCTGCGCTTTGGCGTGTTGCCACAACGCAACGTTGCCTGGGACGAAGATTTTTTGGGATGGCTGGGAGAGGCAGGGCTGGAGGCGCTGGTTTTCCATCAGACACCTGGCGGCACGTTCACCCATTTTAGCGCTGAACATTTTGGCGCACTGGCCTGCACGCTGGAGCTGGGTAAAGCGCTGCCGTTTGGACAAAACGATCTGACTCAGTTTGCGCAGACGGCAGATGCGCTGGCGAAGCTGCTAAAGGGCGAGCGAATGTCACAGGGAGAAACATCTCCGCTGCGTTACCGCGTGGTGTCGCAAATCACGCGGCGTAGCGACGATTTCATTCTTCACATGGATAACCAGACGCTCAACTTTACCCCTTTTACAGAGGGCACCTTGCTGGCGCAGGACGGTGATGAACGTTTTACCGTCACCCATGATGTTGAATACGTTCTTTTTCCAAATCCAAACGTGGCCTGTGGTTTACGTGCCGGATTGATGCTCGAAAAATTGTGACAAATATATATGCCCTTTTGGTTTATCCCTAAGGGCTTATTTTTACGTGCTGTTTTTATTTATTACGGATTATTCCTGGTGAATTGCTTTCTTAATAATCAGGGATGAGGTATAGTTCTTCATAATCCCTTCAAAATCATCCCGTTGTAATTTTTCATTGCAACTCTGCGCAATTTATTCTTTTTTTCTCCATAATTGATGAAAGTTTGTTTTTTACACTTTCATTGTTTTACCGTTGCTCTGATTAATTGACGCTTAAGCCGGTAAAGTTAATCTCGTCAACACGACATCACATTGCATAAGAGTCGCATGAGTGTCGTCAAAATAACTGAAAGAAAGGATAGAAATTATGCGTAAACTGACTGCTCTGTTTGTTGCCTCTACCCTGGCGCTGGGCGCTGCTAACCTGGCCCACGCTGCTGACACGACTACAGCTGCGCCAGCTGATGCCAAACCAATGATGCACCACAACGGTAAGTTTGCCCCGCATCACGACATGATGTTTAAAGACCTGAACCTGACCGATGCGCAGAAACAGCAGATTCGCGAGATCATGAAAGGTCAGCGTGATCAGATGAAACGTCCGCCGCTGGAAGAGCGCCGCGCAATGCACGACATCATTGCCAGCGATAACTTCGATAAAGCGAAAGCGGAAGCGCAGATTGCGAAGATGGAAGAACAGCGCAAAGCCAACATGCTGGCGCACATGGAAACTCAGAACAAGATTTACAACATTCTGACCCCGGAACAGAAAAAGCAGTTTAATGCCAATTTTGAGAAGCGTCTGACAGAACGTGCCGCGCAGAAGGGTAAAATGCCGCAAGCTGCTGAGTAATCGTTCAGCGTCTACACTATATCATTCACGCTGTGTGTGCTGATTGCCGCACAGTGTGAAACCAAACTCAAGACCGCCGCTCTTGTCCACAACACGTTTAACGAGGTGGGCAGGATCGGCGGTTTTTTCTTTGCTGCCTCTTGCACCGCGCTTGTGACACGTTATTCTCCTGAAGCCCGCGAAAATTCCACCTGGAGGGCGCGTTGTTCTTTTTTGCAAAACACCGGGTTCATCGCTAAGGCAAATCAACTCTGCTGCCGATAACAATAATCTGCAGGGTGAACATAACAATGATGAATTATGGCTGCCTGTTTACGGTGGGCTGCCGTGCTGCGCCTTTCTGGAGGGATGATGGAATACTTTGATATCCGCAAAATGCCGGTCAATCTTTGGCGAAATGGTGCGGGAGAAACGCGTGAGATTTGCTGTTTTCCGCCAGCAACACGAGATTTTCACTGGCGGGCGAGTATCGCCTCCATCGCAGCGAATGGGGAGTTTTCTCTTTTTCCCGGCGTAGAACGCGTGATTACCCTGCTGGAAGGCGGAGAAGTGACGCTGGAAGAGCCGAACACCTTCACGCATACCCTGAAACAGCATCAGCCTTTTACCTTTGCCGGTGACAAGGTGGTAAAAGCGAAGCTGACGGAAGGGCAGATGTCGATGGATTTTAATATCATGACCCGACGGGATGTCTGCCAGGCAAAAGTCAGAGTTGCCGATCGCACCTTTACGACCTTTGGTTCGCGCGGCGGCGTGGTGTTTGTTATCAGCGGAGCCTGGCAACTGGGTGATAAGTTGTTGACCGTCGATCAGGGTGCAAGCTGGCACGACGGTAAACACACGTTACGACTGCTGGAGCGCGAGGGGAAACTGCTGTTCAGCGAGATTAACTGGATGCCGGGGCATTCTCCGGACTCAGTTCAATAATGTCATATTGACCAGACAGAATAGGCCGGCAGAGAATTTTGTAGCCATCTTGATCAAAGCCGGCCGGCATTCGCGCCAGTGTAGCTGCCTCATCCAGCGTTGAAACGGCTCCCAGCCACAGCCAGTTATTGATGATATGGTACTGCGTCATTTCAGCGCGGGTTTCCTGCAGCGCAATGGCATTGCTCCACGGCCAGCAGATTACGCGCACTCTTTCCAGGGCCTCTACCAGACGCAAATGATGTGCTTCAGGGCTTTCTTTCCCGCAGCAGGCTCCGGCGCAGCGTTTAAGCGCAGAGCGAAAACAGGCGCGCCCGTGGCTGAGGGGTTCCAGCCCCAACAGGCCGTAGCACAGCTGTTGTTCATCGGCGAGGCTTTGCAGCGTCTGTAGCGCTGCGCGGCGGTTGGCAAACAGGCCAAACAGATTGGGGGCGTGGGAGAAATCAATATCTCGTGCGTAAACCACCTGAACCGTCCGGTCGGTAAGCTGCAAGGCACACAGCTGGCGATTGCGTCGCAGCCGTTTGTTAAACAGGGGCTGCTGTTCTTTGATAAGCCGCGCTTCCAGCAGCAGGGCGCCAATTTCTCCGGCCGTACAAATCCAGCTAATGCGCCTGGCCTGACGCAGCATACTCGCTTCGTCTGCGGTACGCAGATGCGCCAGCACACGGCTGCGAATATTGACACTTTTACCAATATAAAGCGGCATGGTGTCGCTATCACTGTGAAACAGATAGACGCCTGGCGCGGTGGGAAGTGCACTCAAAAATGGGCGCAGGTGCTCGGGATATTCATAGATTGCCGCTGCCTCAAATGTCAGACGAGGGGCTGATTGACGCTGTACCACTGTTGACTCCAGATGCTGGTTATTCATCCAGTGTAGCAGTTTGAGGGCGATTAAAAAAGCGGCATGAAATTCAGCAGGCTAATGCCAGATAGTGCCAATCCTGGCGCTACCCGGCATTTTGAAGGGAAAAGGATTACGCTTTTTTCCAGAAATTATCAAACACGGTGATCGGTGTGCGACGTTTATGCTCAGTTTTCACGTACCAGCCTTCAATTTTTTTCGCGACGTCGGCATCCAGCGTTTTTCCTTCCAGATAGTCGTCGATGTTGTCGTAAGTGACGCCCAGTGCGGCTTCATCCGGCAGAGAAGGGCGATCGTCCTCGAGGTCGGCAGTTGGTGCTTTCTTATATAAGTGCTCCGGGCACCCCAGCGCGGCGAGCAGTTGTTTGCCCTGGCGCTTGTTCAGACGAAATAGTGGGTTAATGTCGGTACCGCCATCGCCGTACTTAGTGAAAAATCCGGTGATGGCTTCTGCAGCATGATCGGTACCCACGACAACGCCGCTGGTCATGCCGGCGATACTGTATTGTGCCTTCATACGTTCACGGGCTTTTTCATTGCCACGCACAAAATCGCTCAGTTCAATACCCGCTTCACGCAGGGCCTGCTCGCTGGCCAGCACCGCGCCCTTAATATTGACGGTCAGTACGCGGTCCGGTTGAATAAAGGCGATGGCATCCTGGCAGTCCTGCTCATCGGCCTGAACGCCATATGGTAGGCGTACGGCAATAAACTGCAGTGCGTCATTACCCGTTTCTTTTCGCAGCTCGGTGATCGCCATCTGGCACAGTTTTCCCGCGAGCGTTGAGTCCTGTCCGCCGCTAATTCCCAACACCAGCGATTTCAGAAAGGGGTAGGTCTGCAGATACGATTTCAGGAAATCCACGCTGCGGCGAATTTCTTCTTCTGCATCGATGTGCGGTTTTGCGCCAAGCGCCTGGATTATCTCTTGCTGCAGAGTCATTTAACCCCCTCCGAAAAATAAAATGATCAAAAAAATGATGTGTTAAAGCTAACGCGTTGAGGCCCAAACGACAAGGGATGCGAGCCTGATATAGCATCATTTTGTTTTAATAGAATTTTCCGAAACCACCTAAGTATCCTCTGATTGCTTGAAAAATGCGTTGTTGTGCTCCAGGCTTATATAACACGCTGAAATACAAGAGGACGGAATATGAACAAGAATCTAACAGGAATTCTGAGCGCAGCGGCTGTTTTGACTATGCTGGCAGGGTGTACGGCTTACGATCGTACGAAAGACCAATTTGTTCAGCCCGTGGTGAAAGATGTGAAGAAAGGGATGAGCCGGGCGCAGGTAGCGCAGATTGCCGGTAAACCGTCTTCCGAAGTCAGTATGATCCATGCGCGTGGGACGTGTCAGACCTACATCCTGGGTCAACGAGATGGTAAAGCTGAGACCTATTTTGTGGCTTTAGATGACACCGGACACGTGATTAACTCTGGCTACCAGACCTGCGCAGAGTACGACACCGACCCGCAGGCAGCGAAGAAGTAACAACTGTTTATTGCCTGAGCACTCGGGAAAACCGGCCACTGCGCCGGTTTTTTTATGTCACACGATCTTAATTATTGACGCGAATTATTTACCTGAAGTGTGAGGGTGGTCATAACGCCAGGTCAAGGAGAGACAATTTAGTTGGTCAAGGAAATACCATCCGCTGGTGCAATCCCGTATACTCATTTCAGCCACCTAAAAAAGTAATTTAGCTGACGCAAGTTACCCAGAGCATGGATGCAGGTTAGGGCTTGCGGAGTGTCTGGTGACAGATAATCGCACATGAGGATCGTTTTAATGGAAAAGAAACACATTTATCTGTTTTGTTCTGCGGGCATGTCGACTTCATTGTTGGTTTCGAAGATGCGTGCTCAGGCCGAAAAATACGAAGTACCGGTTATTATTGAAGCGTTTCCTGAAACGCTGGCCGGAGAAAAAGGTCCAGTGGCCGATGTTGTATTATTAGGTCCACAAATTGCTTATATGTTGCCCGAAATTCAGCGTTTGTTACCCAACAAGCCTGTGGAAGTGATTGACTCGCTGCTGTATGGCAAAGTCGATGGTTTAGGCGTGCTTAAGGCTGCGGTTGCAGCAATTAAAAAAGCCGCAGCAAATTAATTATTTTATTTTAATTTTTCCCGTCAAAGAGTTATTTCATTAACATTCACCGCAATTATTAATTGCGGTATTTAAGGGTATTTTTCTATGAGTAACGCTATTGCTTCACTTGAAAAGGTACTCCTTCCTTTTGCTGTAAAAATTGGAAAGCAGCCACACGTTAATGCAATCAAAAACGGTTTTATTCGTTTAATGCCGTTAACCCTCGCAGGGGCCATGTTTGTATTAATCAATAACGTTTTCCTGAGCTTTGGGGAGGGGTCGTTTTTTTATTCAATGGGCATTCGACTTGATGCTTCAACTATTGAAACGCTGAATAGTTTGAAAGGCATTGGTGGAAACGTCTATAACGGTACGCTGGGTATCATGTCATTGATGGCGCCGTTCTTTATCGGTATGGCGCTGGCAGAAGAACGCAAAGTCGACTCACTGGCTGCCGGGCTGTTATCCGTCGCCGCGTTTATGACCGTAACGCCATATAGCGTGGGTGAAGCCTATGCCGTTGGCGCGAACTGGCTCGGCGGTGCCAATATTATTTCCGGTATTATTATCGGCCTCGCGGTCGCGGAAATGTTCACCTTTGTGGTCCGTCGCAATTGGGTAATTAAATTACCTGATAGCGTACCGACATCCGTGTCGCGCTCTTTCTCTGCGCTGATTCCTGGCTTCCTTATCCTCTCCATTATGGGGATCATCGCCTGGGCATTGAACACCTGGGGTACGAACTTCCACCAGATCATCATGGATTCCATTTCAACTCCGCTGGCATCGCTGGGCAGCGTGGTGGGCTGGGCCTACGTGATTTTTGTTCCGCTGCTGTGGTTCTTCGGTATTCACGGTTCACTGGCGCTGACCGCGCTGGACAGCGGTATCATGACGCCATGGGCGCTGGAAAACATCTCCATTTACCAACAGTTTGGTTCCGTAGACGCCGCGCTGGAAGCTGGAAAGACCTTCCACGTCTGGGCGAAACCGATGCTCGACTCCTATATTTTCCTCGGGGGTAGCGGGGCTACGCTGGGTCTGATTATCGCTATCTTCCTGGCATCGCGTCGTCCGGATTATCGTCAGGTTGCTAAACTGGCACTGCCGTCAGGCCTGTTTCAGATTAACGAACCTATCCTGTTCGGTCTGCCGATCATCATGAACCCGGTGATGTTTATCCCGTTCATTCTGGTGCAGCCGATTCTGGCGGCGATTACGCTGGCAGCTTATTACTCCGGCATTATTCCACCGATTACCAACATCGCACCGTGGACCATGCCAACCGGTTTGGGCGCGTTCTTTAACACCAACGGTAGCGTCGCAGCTCTGCTGGTTGCGCTGTTCAACCTTGGTATCGCCACGCTGGTTTATCTGCCGTTCGTGGTGGTAGCCAACAAAGCGCAGAACGTTATTGATCAAGAAGAAAGCGAAGAAGATATCGCTAACGCATTGAAATTCTAAATTTAATCCGGCATGGCTTCACGGTCATGCCGGACTGAACCAGAGGAAAAAAGTATGTTGGATATCGAGAACATCGTCGACACGCAGTCAGAAGCAGAAGAACTTGAAGAAGTGGTGATGGGTCTGATCATCAACTCCGGTCAGGCGCGTAGCCTGGCGTACGGCGCGCTCAAAATGGCCAAGCAAGGCGATTTCGAGTCAGCTAAGGCTATGATGGACCAGTCTCGCCTGGCGCTGAACGAAGCGCACCTCGTGCAAACGAAACTGATTGAAGGCGATCAGGGCGAAGGTAAAATGAAAGTTAGCCTGGTGCTGGTTCATGCTCAGGACCACCTGATGACATCAATGCTGGCGCGTGAGCTGGTGACTGAACTGATTGAGCTTCACGAAAAGCTGAAATAGCGAGGAGTGCATAATGCAGCTACAGATTAACGCACCGGAAATCAAAACCGTCTATGAGCAGCAGCTGTTTAATGGCAAAAATTTCCATGTGTTCATCTATAACAAAACTGAGAGCATCAGCGGGCTGCATCAGCATGACTACTACGAATTTACCCTGGTTTTAACCGGGCGCTATTATCAGGAAATCAACGGTAAACGCGTATTGCTCGAACGCGGGGACTTTGTTTTTATTCCATTGGGATCGCACCACCAGAGTTTTTATGATTTTGGGGCGACAAGGATCCTGAACGTCGGTATCAGTAAACGCTTTTTTGAACAGCACTACCACCCGCTGCTGCCATTTTGTTTCGTTGCATCGCAGGTCTATCGGGCGAATAATTCGTTTCTCACCTACATTGAAACGGTTATTGCATCACTAAACTTTCGCGAGAGCGGACTGGATGAATTTGTAGAAGTGGTCACCTTCTATATTATTAACCGGTTGCGCCATCATCGCGAAGAGCAGGTGCTGGATGATATTCCGCAGTGGCTTAAAACCACCGTGGAGACCATGCATGACAAACGGCAGTTTAGCGAGAATGCGCTGGAAAACATGGTACACCTGTCCGCGAAATCCCAGGAGTATCTGACCCGCGCAACCCAGCGTTATTACAGCAAAACACCGATGCAGATCATTAATGAAATCCGCATTAACTTTGCTAAAAAACAGCTGGAAATGACTAACTATTCTGTAACGGATATTGCTTACGAGTCTGGCTACAGTAGTCCAAGTCTGTTTATTAAAACGTTTAAAAAGCTGACGTCATTTACACCTAATAGCTATCGTAAGAAATTAACTGAATTTAATCAGTAGATATTATTAGCCAATAACCCATTTTTTATAGCTTGCCCAAAATAGCGTCGGGACAGCCACGCTATATCTGACAAACGGGTTGAGCATAATACACGTCAGTGTTTTGACACTGAAGGGAGAAAGTATGAGCCAGAAATTAAAAGTCGTCACTATCGGTGGCGGGAGCAGCTACACCCCTGAGTTACTTGAAGGCTTTATTAAGCGCTATCATGAATTACCGGTTTCTGAATTGTGGCTGGTTGATGTCGACGATGGAAAAGAGAAGCTGGACATTATTTTTGACCTTTGCCAGCGCATGATCGATAAAGCTGGCGTGCCGATGAAGTTGTTTAAAACGCTGGACCGCCGTGAAGCGCTGAAAGATGCTGATTTCGTTACCACCCAGCTGCGCGTAGGGCAACTGAAAGCCCGCGAAAAGGATGAACGCATTCCGCTGAGCCACGGGTATCTGGGGCAGGAAACCAACGGCGCTGGTGGGCTGTTCAAAGGTCTGCGTACTATTCCGGTTATCTTTGATATTGTCAAAGATGTGGAAGAACTGTGCCCGAATGCGTGGGTGATTAACTTTACTAACCCGGCCGGGATGGTGACGGAAGCGGTCTATCGCCATACGAATTTTAAGAAATTCATCGGTGTATGCAATATTCCTGTCGGCATGAAAATGTTCATTAGCGATGTGCTGGCGCTGAAAGAGAGCGATGACTTATCCATCGATCTGTTCGGTCTGAACCATATGGTCTTTATTAAAGACGTACTGGTGAATGGTAAATCACGCTTTGATGAACTGTTGGATGGCGTGGCTTCAGGTCAACTGAAAGCCTCCACCGTGAAGAACATCTTCGATCTGCCGTTCAGTGAAGGGTTGATTCGCTCGCTGAAGCTGCTGCCGTGCTCATATTTGCTCTATTACTTCAAGCCAAAAGAGATGCTGGCGATTGAAATGGGTGAATACTATAAGGGCGGCGCTCGCGCTCAGGTGGTACAGAAAGTGGAGAAACAACTGTTTGATCTCTACAAAAACCCGGATTTGAACGTGAAACCGAAAGAGCTGGAACAGCGCGGTGGAGCCTATTACTCCGATGCGGCCTGTGAAGTGATCAACGCCATCTACAACGACAAACAGACCGAGCACTATGTCAACGTTCCACATCATGGGCATGTTGACAATATCCCGGCGGACTGGGCGGTTGAGATGACCTGTACACTGGGACGCAACGGCGCCACGCCGCACCCACGTATTACCCATTTTGATGAGAAAGTGCTGGGCCTTATCTATACCATAAAAGGCTTTGAAGTCGCGGCGAGCAATGCGGCACTGAGCGGCGAACTGAATGATGTGCTGCTGGCGTTGAACCTAAGCCCGCTGGTGCATTCTGACAGCGATGCCGAGATTCTGGCGCGTGAGCTAATTCTGGCGCATGAAAAATGGCTGCCAAACTTCGCCGGGTGTATCGAGAAACTCAAAAGCGAACAACACTAACTGAGGTCGGCTATGGAACGCGTACTGATTGTAAATGCGGATGATTTTGGCCTGAGTAAAGGACAAAACTACGGCATTGTTGAAGCCTGTCGCAATGGCGTGGTCACCTCGACAACCGCACTGGTTAATGGCGCAGCCATTGACCATGCGGTACAGCTGAGTCGCGACATTCCTGAACTTGCCGTTGGGATGCATTTTGTTCTGACGCTGGGCAGGCCGTTGACGGCAATGCCAGGCCTTACTCGTGACGGGTTACTGGGAAAATGGATCTGGCAGATGGCTGAAGAAGCCACCTTGCCGTTGGATGAAATTTCTCAGGAACTGGCCGCGCAGTATCAGCGTTTTATTGACCTGTTCGGGCGGGAGCCAACGCATCTGGATAGCCATCACCATGTGCATATGTTCCCGCAGATTTTCCCTATCGTGGCCGGGTTTGCTGCCCAACGGGGGATTGCGTTACGGATCGATCGTCAGGCGGTATTCCAGGCGTCTGACTTTCCGCAGACGTTACGGACTTCCCAGGGATTCAGCAGCGAGTTTTATGGCGAAGAGATTTCTGAAGCCCTGTTTTTGCAAACGCTTGACGCGTCAGCAGACCGGGGAGAGTCCTCGCTGGAAGTGATGTGTCATCCGGCCTTTATCGATGACATTATTCGTCAAAGTGCCTACTGTTACCCCCGCTTAACTGAGCTTGACGTACTGACGTCTCCGTCACTGAAATATGCTATTGCGGAGCGCGGTTATCGTCTTGGCAGTTTTCTGAACATCTAACTCCTGAGTTTGCGGCGCATAATGCGCCGCATTTTTTTAGGCAGGGATCGTGTCGATTTTTCCGGCGCGTGACCAGACGCGGTGCGCAGTCATTAGCGTCAGCAGGGTATCCATAAACTGTGCGTCTGCACTGTCTGCCTCCACCACGCCTTCTTCTCCTTCAGTTTTGATATCCAACGTTGCTTTAAACTGACGCGCATCGCCAGCCAGTGCGATAGGTTTTAAGTGCTTATACGCTTCGAGTAAGTAATATCGGGCATCACCGTTCATAGCGATATCTGCGATATTGCCACACGGAACGATAACCGCATCGACGGTCAGCGATGGTGAACCCGCAAAGGTACCGGCGATTGTCAGGACGGAACCATCATCGGTAACCACATTACCCATTCGGGAATAGAGCAGTTTGGCGTGAACGCCTTTGGCCTGTAAGGCTTGCATGATGGCAAGCAGGTCGCCTGATTTCACCTGGTCATTAAGTAGAATGGCGACCACGCGGCCCTTAATCTCACCTTGCGCACCCGCATATAAACTGAGTGACGGCGCACTTTTCAAACCATTGACGTTAGCCGGTGGGGCGATTTTGGCCTGTTCCTCGGTTAGCTCAAAACCGAGATTATCGGCAACCGCCTCGGCGAGGGCTGTATCAATATGGGCTAACTGTTCAACCACTCTTTCCCGAATATAGGGGCGCGTAACTTTGCTGAGTTCGAAGCTGAATCCGCCGATAATATGCTGCTGTTCAATTGGCGTCTGACTTAGCCAGAACAGGCGAGGGTGCGCATAGTATTCGCCAAAAGAGGGGCTACGTTCGCGGATTTTGTTTCCTTCAATCCGTTCCTGATACGATTCAAATCCACCGCGTTTTGGCCCCGGCGGCGTTTCACGCGGCCAGTTATCATTGATGGAATTAGGTTCATAGTTGGCCGGGTTGGTATCGATGTCCATACGATGCATGCCGTCACGCTGGAAATTATGGTACGGGCAGGTCGGGCGATTAATCGGGATTTCATGGAAGTTGGGCCCGCCCAGGCGGCTGATCTGGGTATCGGTATAAGAAAACAAGCGGCCTTGCAGCAAGGGATCGTTGGTAAAATCGATACCAGGGACGATGTGTCCGGGATGAAAAGCGACTTGTTCATTTTCGGCGAAGAAATTATCCGGATTACGGTTCAGCACCATTTTACCAACGCGTTGTACCGGAACCAGCTCTTCCGGGATCAGCTTGGTTGGGTCGAGCAGGTCAAAATCGAACTTGAATTCGTCTTCTTCAGGAATGAGCTGCAGCCCCAGTTCGTATTCCGGATAATCGCCTGCTTCAATAGCTTCCCACAGATCGCGGCGATGAAAATCGGGATCACGACCGGTAAGTTTTTGCGCTTCATCCCATACCAGCGAAGCTTTGCCCGCCAGCGGTTTCCAGTGAAAACGGACAAAGGTGGCTTTCCCTTGCGCATTTATCAACCGGAACGTGTGAATGCCAAAGCCTTCCATCGTGCGATAGCTGCGTGGAATACCCCGGTCGGACATCGCCCATATAACGTTGTGCAACGTTTCTGGCTGTAACGAGACATAATCCCAAAAGGTATCGTGGGCGCTTTGACCCTGTGGGATAGCCCAATGCGGCTCCGGTTTTACCGCATGGACGAAATCCGGGAATTTATGGGCATCCTGAATGAAGAAGACTGGTGTGTTGTTTCCCACCAGATCGAAAATGCCCTCCTCAGTATAAAATTTGGTCGCAAATCCTCGAATATCTCTGACTGTATCCGCTGAGCCTGCGCCGCCCTGAACCGTAGAGAAACGGACAAAAACCGGGGTGATTTTATTTTCATCACTCAGAAAGTCCGCTTTCGTTGTCGCGCTGAGACTGGCATAGGGCTGAAAGTAACCATGAGCGGCCGAACCTCGGGCATGTACGATCCGCTCCGGGATGCGTTCGTGATCAAAATGGGTGATTTTTTCCCGCAGGATAAAGTCTTCCAGCAGAGTTGGCCCACGGTTTCCTGCGCGCAGAGAGTTTTGATCGTCCGCGATGCGCACTCCCTGATTGGTTGTCAGAGCAAAATCTTCGCTGCCTTTGCGAAAACTTTCCAGCGCGTTGAGTTTGTCACTTTTGGTGTCAGGCGCTTTTAAGCTGCCGGACGTAGTGGGCTGCATGCCAGGTGGTGTGGGTTCAGGTGTTGGCCGATGTGAACCGTCTGCTGGCGCCAGTGAGTCAAGTCCTGGCTGGGATTCGCTGGCATCATGAACCGGCGCTGAGTGATGGAGTGGGTGCTTATCATTCTGTGACATTAAACTCGTCTCCTGTTTTCATCGCTTAAAGGTCGTTGTTGCCGTCAAAAGCTTTAACTATAGACCACTTGCTCAGTGGTGCAGGAACTGACCGAGGGCGTAAAGCGCGATGAACCAGGCAAACAGCGCACGCAAGGCAGGACGTCAGGAGGCAAAATCGGCTAAGATAGCCGTTTTCTGATTTTTAGAATTAGTCTTTAGTGAAGCAACTGATTATGAAACCTCTTCGCCAACAGAATCGTCCGGTAATTAGCTATGTTCCTCGCGTGGAGCCAGCCCCACCAGAGCATGCAGTTAAAATGGATGCGTTTCGTGACGTATGGATACTGCGCGGAAAATATGTCGCTTTTGTCTTAATAGGGGAGGCGTTTCAGCGTTCACCTGCATTTACGGTCCCGGAATCAGCGCAACGCTGGGCTAATCAGGTTCGCCAGGAAAATGAACTGAGCGATTAATGGATATAAAAAAACCGCCGGAGCATGACACTCCGGCGGTTTTTTTTGTTTTTCAGTCTAACAGACTTAGCGATGCGCCAGTTCGGCGTTATCGTCGCTGTCCAGAATTGTTTTATCGGTCTGTTTCAGCCATTGGCTGGTCAGCGTACCGGCTGTCATAGAACCGCTCACGTTCAGCGCGGTACGACCCATATCGATCAGCGGCTCAACGGAAATCAGCAGCGCAACCAGCGTGACCGGCAGACCCATAGCTGGCAGGACGATCAGCGCGGCAAACGTTGCACCGCCACCCACACCCGCAACCCCTGCGGAACTGACGGTTACGATACCAACCAGCGTGGCAATCCACATCGGGTCCAGCGGGTTGATCCCGACGGTCGGGGCGACCATTACTGCCAGCATTGCCGGGTACAGCCCTGCACAACCGTTCTGGCCAATGGTGGCGCCAAAGGAGGCGGCAAAAGAGGCGATGGATTCAGGCACGCCCAGACGACGGGTTTGCGCTTCAACGTTCAGCGGAATTGAGGCTGCGCTGGAACGGCTGGTGAAGGCGAAAGTCAGCACTGGCCACACCTTGCGGAAGTATTTCAGCGGGCTAACGCCGTTAACACCCAACAGGATCCCGTGTACCACGAACATAATGCCCAGACCGAGATAAGAGGCTACGACGAAGCTACCCAGCTTGATGATGTCCTGCAGGTTGGAGCCTGCAACCACTTTGGTCATCAGCGCCAGAACACCGTACGGTGTCAACTGCATCACCAAACGAACCAGCTTCATCACCCAGCTTTGCAGGGTATCGATAGCAACCAGCACACGCTCGCCTTTCGGCGCATCATCTTTCAGCAGCTTCAGTGCGGCAACACCGAGGAATGCAGCGAAGATAACCACGCTGATAATTGACGTCGGGTTAGCTCCGGTCAGATCGGCAAACGGGTTTTTCGGGATAAACGACAACACCAGCTGTGGAACGCTGAGGTCAGCTACTTTGCCAACATAGTTGGTTTCAATCGCGTTCAGACGAGCGGTTTCGGCCCCACCTTGCACCAGACCTTCTGCGGTCAGGCCGAACAGGTTGGTCACCAGAACCCCTACCAGCGCGGCAATCAGCGTAGTAAACAGCAGCGTACCGATGGTCAGAAAGCTGATTTTACCTAACTGAGAGGCGTTGTGCAGACGCGCAACGGCGCTGAGAATAGACGCAAACACCAGCGGCATGACAATCATCTGCAGCAGTTGGACGTAACCGTTGCCGACAATGTTGAACCACTGTACTGAATCTTTAAGAACCTGGCTGTCGGAACCATAAATGGTGTGCAGGGCGAGGCCAAACACCACACCCATGACCAGACCGACCAGTACTTTTTTTGCCAGACTCCACTGCTTGTGACGGGCTTGCGCCAGCACGAACAGCAGCACTACGAACACGATAATGTTCGCGATTAATGGATAGTTCATCCCCGTTCTCCTGATCTTATTATGCGTATCACCGTGTGACGGTGATTCTGTTGGCGCAAGATTAGCAGAACTGTGACTTGCCTCTTATATTCAAATGGAATTGTTTATGCCAAAAATAACTTTATGGCTGATTTATTAGTCAACCTGGTGCGTTATAAAACGATTAAACTGCATTTGCAGCGTATTTATCATCTGTGATGACCAGCGCACCGCACTGTTCTCTTGTACGGTCTGCGGCATCCAGATTGCCCACGCGAACAGCGCCATGCACAGAAACCGCTCCAGTTGGTTGCCTTTTTGCGGCACGAGGATAGGCAGACGAAAACGCCAGCGGCAGGGCCAAAGCAGGGGGACGCCCGCCGGGGTCAACATGTCGGCCAGAATGTGGCTGAGATAACCGAGAACCATACCTTGTAAGGCATCCGCTGGAATTATCCAGGTATCAGGGACTTTCAGGTAAAACGTGGCCAGCAGGGCAAAAACCGCCAGCAGGCTATGTGTAAATCCGCGATGACCAAATGCCCGGGCAATGGGCTTTGATATCCACTTCAGACGCTGCCCCAGCAGGGATTTGGGATGATCGATATCCGGCAGCAAGCACGTTAAAATGGCTGAAGGAACAATATGCCACCAGTCACCCTGCGCAAGAACGGGCGTTAGCTCGGCATTCTTGGCAAATACCGCACAGGCAATAGAAAAAAGAAGGTGACCTTCCGCCGTCATGATAAAACCCAATAAACTGTCGATTCATACAGTATAGGGGTTTTATACAGTAGGCGGAAGAGGTGACGTTGTAACCCTTTGTCACAAGTGCGCCTTTACCGCGCCAGCCAACTGCCATCCACGGCTAGCGTATAACCATGTATATAGTCCGAGGCAGCACTTGCGAGGAACACGACCGGGCCTTTCAGGTCATCAGGCGTGCCCAGCGTCCGGCAGGCGGGCAATGCGATCATTGCCCGTCGCAGGATTAGCCGCGCAGGTGAGCGGCAGTGAGTTCGGTGAGCGAGGCCAGTTTGACGTCGGCCAGAACGAAGCGAGGATCGTCCTGATTTTCATGCGCAGGTACTACGATGGAACGCATACGGGCGGCTTTCGAAGCAATCATGCCGTTCACCGAGTCTTCCAGTGCTACGCAGTTTATAGGGTCAATGCCCAGTTTCGCCGCGCAATCGAGATAAACCTGCGGGTGCGGTTTGCTGTAGGGCAGTTTTTCCGCAGAAGCCAGTGCGTCGAAGCTGCTGCGCAGATCAAACATGGTTAGCACTTTTTCCAGCATATGCAGCGGCGAGGCGGATGCCAGTCCTACTTTCAACCCCTGAGATTTACACAATGCAACGGCCTCACGCACGCCCGGCAGCAGTGGTTTTGTTTCTTCAACTAACGCAATTGCGCGGGTAATGATGCGCTCGGTTACTTCCTGACGTGAGGGACCGTTCCACGGTTGCTGCGCAAACCACAAATCAACCACCATGTCGATGCGTAAGCCAAGTGTATCGGGAAGTTCATGGCGGCGGGAGATATCAACGCCTAAACTTGCTATCACATCCAGTTCGGCCTGATCCCAAAGCGGTTCAGAATCGACCAGTAATCCATCCATATCGAAAATTGCAGCAAGAATTTGACGCGGGGTTGACATCACAACCTCTCCTTTACGGGTGATAAAAGGGATTAAGAGCCAGCCTGGACGGGCTCTGAGCGTTCATTATGGCTAATTCAGCAGTATACCGCCTTTAAAGATCAGGCGAAAACGATAATCAACGGGTAAACTTAGGCCAAAATGACACGTCTTAATCAAGGGGAACTCATGACGTATCAACAAGCTGGACGCATTGCCATCTTGAAAAGGCTGGTGGGATGGGTGATTTTCATTCCCGCGCTGATTTCAACCCTGGTTTCAGTACTGAAGTTTATGTATGCGCACAGCGAAAAGCAGGAAGGGATTAACGCGGTCATGCTCGATTTTGCACACGTGATGATCGACATGATGCGTGTGAACACACCTTTTCTTAACGTGTTTTGGTATAACTCGCCGACGCCCGATTTTCAAAGTGGACTGAATCTCGTTTTTTGGCTGATTTTCATTCTGATTTTTATCGGTCTGGCATTGCAGGATTCAGGCGCCAGAATGAGCCGTCAGGCGCGTTATTTACGCGAGGGCGTTGAGGATCAGTTGATTCTGGAACAGGCAAAGGGCAGTGAAGGGTTATCACGCGAGCAACTTGAGTCGCGTATTGTGGTACCGCACCATACGATCTTTTTACAAATTTTCCCGCTCTATATTTTGCCGGTGATCGTTATCGTGATTGGCTACTTCTTCTTTTCATTACTGGGTTTTTTGTAACTGCTGCACTATCAGGCCTGACGCGTTGCGAAACGCCAGGCCAGATAAGCAACGTGCGACTTTGCTAAGCCGCCAGTAACCTGTCCAGCGCCTTCTGCGCCACGACCAGATGCTGTCCCCCAAACAGAATAGCCCTGTTCAGCAGCGTATAGAGCTGGTAGACAGGCTGTCTGTCGAGAAAATCCAATGGTAGCGGAGAAACAGACTGATAACCGTCATAGAGTTGCGGCGGCTGATCGGTATGTAACGGCAGCATTGCCAGGTCACACTCTCTGTCCCCCCAGTAGCAGGCAGGGTCAAAGATGTACGGGCCGTTCGGGCCGAGGGCGCAGTTCCCGGACCACAAATCACCATGCAGAAGAGATGGCTGCGGCTGATGGGAAGAGAGACGCTGCTGAACATGCTCGACAATGGCGTCGATATTGCCAAACGCAATGCCTTTTTCAGCGGCGAGTTCCAGCTGCCAGCCAATACGCTGCTCGGCAAAAAAGGTTGACCAGCGACGTTGCCAGGTGTTGGGCTGCGGCGTGGTAGAGAGCGCATTATCGAAGTCGAGCCCAAACTGCGGCTGATCGCTCCATTCATGCAAATGCGCCAACTGCTGGCCGAGGATAAACGCGTTGTGCGCATCAAGCGGACGGGGAGGGAGGAAATCCATCACCAGAAAGCTGTAATCTCTGTCCGCGCCTACCGCCCAGACTTTCGGTACAGATACGGTTTGACTGCGAGAAAGTAGCTCCAGCTGATCGGCTTCCGCCGTAAAGCCGGTTAACAGCTCTCTTTCATCGCATTTAACGAAAAAATCGCGCCCCGCATAGCGTAAATGCCATGCGGCGTGGATCTCTCCGCCGGGCAGTTCGTTACGCAGTTCGATTTCGCCTTCACCTAATTGCTCGCTTAAAAGACGACTGATAGCCTGCCACATGATGTCTCTCCCCATGTTGTCTGCCAGATCATAAGGTTAGCGCAAGAATGCGGTTAAAAAACACGAACTGACGCACACCACGGACGCGTCATCGCTGGAAAGGCACTTAATGTGTGTCGTTCTTCTTCACCTCGCATAGTTGTGAAGACGCCCGGTTGCACATGATTCACTGCTTTGTAATCACGTGATTTTTTATCATAGACGTATAACACCCATGCCGACAGTTTTACGGGGAAATCCCCTTGTATCTAAACAAGGGGAAGCCGTTATTACTGAGCCAGATACGCGTATATTTTTTGCGTATCGTCTAAAGCGCACAGACGCGTACCCTGATTCAGGGTGGCGGCGCTACCTGCGGCGACACCGTAACGAACAATATCTGCAAAAGGTGCGCTCTCTGCCAGTTTAAGCGTCATGGCCCCGACCATACTGTCGCCCGCGCCTACGGTACTTTGACTCTTCACCGGTGGCGGAACCACCTGCACACAAGTTTCACGATCAACGCCCAGCGCTCCTTGTGGTCCAAGCGAGACCACTACGCGATGCGCTTTTCCGCTTTGCACGATTTCCTGCGCGGCGTTGCGCACATCATCGGGCTGCGTGAGTTCGCGATTCACCAGCGCGCTCAGTTCTTTGAGGTTGGGTTTGACCAGTTCGATATTGCCGATGGTTAATGCTGCTGCCAGCGCTTCGCCAGAACTATCGACGATACAGCGAATCCCTTGTTTTTGTGCTGTGGTAATGAGCCGGGTCAGCTTCTCAAGCTGTACGCCAGGCGGCAAACTGCCGCTAATAACCAGCAGTGCGCCAGACTCAATTTCCAGCACCTGATCCTGAAGTTGGTAGAACTCATCATCGGTGAGCGCAGCGCCTGGCATGACGAAGCGATACTGTTCGCCGCTGGACTCAACGTGGACATGGAGATTTTGTCGGGTCCAGTCTTTAGCTTCGACGGTGGATACGGGAACATTTTCGTCGGCGAGCAAAGCAACAAGATGCTCTCCGGTGGCGCCACCCGCAGGGAAGATGGCCGTAGCGTTGCCGCCAAGATGGGCAATTGCGCGAGCGACGTTGATGCCGCCGCCGCCGGGTTCAAAAACCGGCGAGGTACAGCGAAGCTTACCTTCCGGGTAGATTTGCGGCGTGATTGTTGCGCTATCGAGAGAGGGCGCAAGTGTTAACGTATAGATACGTACCATCTTTACCTCCTGTTAGGCTGTCCTCAGTCTGGCACTTAACCCCCCGAAAGTGAAGTAATTAACAACATGATTTTTCATATCTTTATTTAAAATAATCGCGTTAAAGATATATAAATAAAAAAACGGTTTAGGAACGCTCTTATTCAAAAAATGAAATAAGAATTTATTGCTATGTTATTCGAGTCTTTTTATAATTTGTTACCTTTCAAGGGTCTTTTGTCATTGATCCATATGAAAGTTTCCGAGACCGTTATGGTCTCTTTTTTTGTTGTACGGACTCTTAATAAATGAAGCTTTTGAAGACAGTGCCCGCAGCGTTACTGCTGACGGGTGGCCTGCTTGCGTCAATGCAGGCTGCCGCCGATGATTCCGTTTTTACTGTCATGGATGACCCTTCCAGCGCGAAAAAACCCTTTGAAGGTAACCTGAACGCGGGATATCTCGCCCAGTCAGGCAACACAAAAAGTTCTTCTTTAACTGCAGACACCACCATGACCTGGTACGGTCAAACTACGGCGTGGTCTTTGTGGGGAAATGCCAGCAATACCTCCTCAAATGATGAGCGTTCATCGGAGAAATATGCCGTAGGTGGCCGTAGTCGTTACAACATGACCGACTATGACTATCTCTTTGGTCAGGCAAGCTGGCTGACCGACCGTTACAACGGCTATCGCGAGCGTGACGTGCTAACCGCAGGTTATGGTCGTCAGTTCCTCAACGGACCCGTGCACAGCTTCCGTTTTGAATTCGGTCCTGGTGTGCGCTATGACGAGCACACGGATGGCACCACCGAAACACAGCCGCTGGGCTATGCGTCCGGGGCCTATGCGTGGCAGATGACGGACAATACTAAGTTTACGCAAGGTGTGTCGGTATTTGGTGCTGACGATACAACGCTCAATTCTGAAACGGCCTTGAACGTTGCCATCAACGAACACTTTGGGTTAAAGGTGGCTTACAACGTTACCTGGAACTCTGAACCACCGGCAACAGCGCCGGAGCATACCGATCGTCGTACTACTGTGTCACTCGGCTATCGTATGTAATGACAAGCCGGGTCAAATAATTGGCCCGGCTTTTCTCAATTAACGTTAAATTTATTTAATATTAAATCTGTGTTTTATTTTTAATACTTATCAATAACGCGCTATTTTCAGACGAATTCGATTTAATTGATAAATACAACGGAACCGGAACTGCGTGTACCAGTATTTTAACCCCAGATCATCGCAGCCCAACGTAGCATCAGCATTGCCGCACAAATAACGAGCAGTATCACAACCATCTTCCAGTGTTTCTTCGCAAAGCGATTTGTTGGCATTGTCCTTTTCCTGCTCAGGTTAGATGACTTTATACAAGTGTAACAAAAACGTAAGGGTGTCAGTGAATTGATTTACATCATAGAGTGCGCGTTGATTGTTGCTTTGATCAGCTCGTAATGCCGTGTACACTGTCAAACGGTGTTATCAAAAAGCGGGTGTAGGTCCAGTGTAGCCATTAAGGCGGCCAGTGACATATTTCGCAGAGTGAAGCGGGAATCAGCCCACACCTTTTTGATGATTTTAAATATTGAATCTTTGTATGTGATCTTACGTGTGGGTCACCACTGCAAATAAGGATATAACATGCCTGTTATTACTCTTCCTGATGGCAGCCAACGCCATTACGACCACGCTGTAAGCCCCATGGATGTTGCGCTGGACATCGGTCCAGGTCTGGCGAAAGCCACTATTGCTGGCCGTGTTGACGGTGAGCTGGTAGATGCTTCCGATCTGATTGAGCATGATGCGAAGCTCTCCATCATCACCGCGAAGGATGAAGAAGGTCTGGAGATCATTCGTCACTCCTGTGCGCACCTGTTAGGGCACGCGATCAAACAACTCTGGCCGCACACCAAAATGGCGATCGGACCGGTTGTTGATAACGGTTTTTACTACGATATCGATCTTGACCGTACGCTAACCCAGGAAGATGTCGACGCGCTCGAGAAGCGGATGCACGAGCTCGCTGAGAAAAACTACGATGTCATTAAGAAGAAAGTCAGCTGGTACGAAGCGCGTGAAACCTTCGTGAAGCGTGGCGAGACCTATAAAGTCTCCATTCTTGATGAAAACATTGCCCATGATGACAAGCCTGGCTTGTACCATCATGAAGAATATGTCGATATGTGCCGTGGCCCGCACGTGCCGAATATGCGTTTCTGTCATCACTTCAAACTGATGAAGACCGCAGGGGCATACTGGCGTGGCGACAGCAATAACAAGATGCTGCAGCGTATTTATGGTACTGCATGGGCCGATAAAAAAGCCCTGAGTGCCTACCTGCAACGTCTGGAAGAAGCGGCCAAACGCGACCACCGTAAAATCGGTAAGCAGCTTGACCTGTATCATATGCAGGAAGAAGCGCCGGGTATGGTGTTCTGGCACAATGATGGCTGGACAATCTTCCGTGAACTGGAAGTCTTTGTTCGCTCAAAACTGAAAGAATACCAGTATCAGGAAGTTAAAGGTCCGTTCATGATGGACCGCGTGCTGTGGGAAAAAACAGGTCACTGGGATAACTACAAAGATGCGATGTTCACGACCTCCTCTGAGAACCGTGAATACTGCATTAAGCCCATGAACTGCCCGGGCCACGTGCAGATCTTCAATCAGGGTCTGAAATCCTATCGTGATCTGCCGCTGCGTATGGCCGAGTTTGGTAGCTGCCACCGTAATGAGCCGTCAGGCGCGCTGCATGGCCTGATGCGTGTTCGTGGCTTCACTCAGGATGATGCACATATCTTCTGTACAGAAGAGCAGATCCGTGATGAAGTTAACGCTTGCATTCGTATGGTCTACGATATGTATAGCACCTTTGGCTTCGAGAAAATCGTCGTCAAACTGTCCACTCGCCCCGAAAAACGTATCGGTAGCGATGAAATGTGGGACCGTGCTGAAGCTGACCTGGCCGTTGCGCTGGAAGAAAACAACATCCCGTTTGAGTACCAACTGGGTGAGGGCGCATTCTACGGTCCGAAAATTGAATTTACCCTGTATGACTGCCTCGATCGTGCATGGCAGTGCGGTACTGTACAGCTGGACTTCTCTCTGCCGTCCCGTTTAAGCGCCTCTTATGTTGGCGAAAACAACGAGCGTCAGGTGCCGGTTATGATTCACCGCGCAATTCTTGGGTCGATGGAACGTTTCATCGGTATCCTGACCGAAGAGTTCGCTGGCTTCTTCCCGACCTGGCTTGCGCCAGTTCAGGTTGTCGTCATGAACATCACCGATTCACAGTCTGAATACGTCAACGAATTAACGCAGAAACTACAAAATGCGGGTATTCGTGTAAAAGCAGACTTGAGAAATGAGAAGATTGGCTTTAAAATCCGCGAGCACACTTTACGTCGTGTCCCTTACATGTTGGTCTGTGGCGACAAAGAGGTAGAAGCAGGCAAAGTTGCCGTGCGCACCCGTCGTGGCAAAGACTTGGGCAGCCAGGACGTAAATGAAGTGATTGAGAAGCTGCAACAAGAGATTCGCAGCCGCATTCAACAACTGGAGGAATAAGGTATTAAAGGCGGAAAACGAGTTCAAACGGCACGTCCGAATCGTATCAATGGCGAGATTCGCGCCCTGGAAGTTCGCTTAACAGGTCTGGAAGGCGAAGCTTTGGGTATTGTGAGTCTGAGAGAAGCGATCGAAAAAGCTGAAGAAGCTGGAGTAGATTTAGTTGAAATCAGCCCTAACGCCGAACCGCCAGTTTGTCGTATTATGGACTACGGCAAGTTCCTTTATGAAAAGAGTAAGTCTTCTAAGGAACAGAAGAAAAAGCAAAAAGTTATCCAGGTTAAGGAAATTAAATTCCGTCCTGGCACCGACGATGGCGATTACCAGGTAAAACTCCGCAGCCTGGTACGCTTTCTGGAAGATGGCGATAAGGCTAAGATCACGCTGCGTTTTCGCGGTCGTGAGATGGCCCACCAACAGATCGGTATGGAAGTGCTCAACCGCGTCCGTGACGATCTGAGTGAACTGGCAGTAGTCGAATCCTTCCCTACGAAGATCGAAGGCCGCCAGATGATCATGGTGCTCGCTCCTAAGAAGAAACAGTAAGGCCTTCAAGTAGCAATGTCTGTGGAGCCTGCGGGTTCCACAGCCGTTGTTCGCCTACGTTTCGTTTATTAACAATGCGAAGTGGAAGTTATTAAAATGCCAAAAATTAAGACCGTACGCGGTGCTGCTAAGCGCTTCAAAAAAACCGGTGGTGGTGGATTTAAGCGTAAGCACGCAAACCTGCGTCATATTCTGACCAAAAAATCTACTAAGCGTAAACGTCACCTGCGTCCAAAAGGCCTCGTTTCTAAAGGCGATCTGGGTCTGGTTATCGCGTGCCTGCCGTACGCATAAGCCGTTAACGTTTAATTAATTTTTTTACTAAGAATATAGATACAGGAGAGCACATATGGCTCGCGTAAAACGTGGTGTAGTTGCCCGTGCACGTCACAAGAAAATTTTGAAACAAGCTAAAGGCTACTACGGTGCGCGTTCTCGCGTATACCGCGTTGCCTTCCAGGCTGTTATCAAAGCTGGTCAGTACGCTTATCGTGACCGTCGTCAGAAAAAGCGTCAGTTCCGTCAACTGTGGATTGCGCGTATCAACGCAGCAGCACGTCAGAACGGTATTTCTTACAGCAAATTCATCAACGGCCTGAAAAAAGCCTCTGTTGAAATCGACCGTAAGATCCTGGCTGACATCGCAGTATTCGACAAAGTAGCGTTCACCGCTCTGGTCGAAAAAGCGAAAGCAGCTCTGGCATAAGCCGGTGAAAAGAGGGAGCCTGGCTCCCTCTCTTTTATTTGTAGTGCAATCAATTGGTTGACAATTTATCCGTAAGCCTTTTCAATAAAGGTTGTCCGGTTTTTACCACACAAGGTAACGCAAGCATGAATGCTGCTATTTTCCGCTTCTTCTTTTACTTTAGCACCTGAACTCAGGAGGCTTGCGCGTGAAAGAAGAAACGGAAAACAGCGCCTAAAAGCCTCCCTGGTGGAGGCTTTTTTTATACACGTTATCCTTCAGGCTGCCTCTGCGTTGGCTGCAGTCGCTTACCCCAGTCACATATTTGTCTGAGGATTAGCGCTCTACTGCTGTCTTGACTCAGCCAGAATGATTTTGTGTATATACGAGCGACTAGTGAATATCGCAACATAACGAGGAAAACCATGTCACATCTCGCAGAGCTGGTTGCCAGTGCAACGGCCGCCATTAACCAGGCTTCAGATGTTGCCGCGTTAGACAATGTCCGCGTCGAATATTTGGGCAAGAAAGGGCACCTGACCCTTCAGATGACTACCCTGCGTGAACTGCCGGTAGAAGAGCGCCCGGCAGCCGGTGCGGTGATAAACGAAGCCAAAGAGCAGGTTCAGCAAGCGCTGAACGCGCGTAAAGCCGAATTAGAAAATGCCGCGCTGAATGCTCGTCTGGCTGAAGAAACGATCGATATCTCCTTGCCTGGGCGTCGTATCGAAAACGGCGGTTTGCATCCGGTAACTCGGACTATCGATCGCATTGAAAGTTTCTTTGGTGAGCTGGGCTTTACCGTGGCGACCGGTCCGGAAATCGAAGATGACTATCATAACTTCGATGCGCTGAACATTCCTGGCCATCACCCGGCGCGCGCTGACCACGACACTTTCTGGTTTGATGCGACTCGTCTGCTGCGCACGCAGACTTCCGGCGTGCAGATCCGCACCATGAAAGAAAAACAGCCGCCGATCCGTATTATCGCTCCGGGCCGCGTATATCGTAACGACTACGATCAGACGCACACCCCAATGTTCCATCAGATGGAAGGGCTGATTGTTGATACCAACATCAACTTCACCAACCTGAAAGGCACGCTGCACGATTTCCTGCGCAACTTCTTTGAAGAAGACCTGCAGGTTCGTTTCCGTCCTTCCTACTTCCCGTTCACCGAACCTTCTGCGGAAGTCGATGTGATGGGTAAAAATGGCAAATGGCTGGAAGTATTGGGTTGCGGAATGGTTCACCCGAACGTGCTGCGTAACGTCGGTATCGATCCGGAAATCTACTCTGGCTTTGCATTCGGTATGGGTATGGAGCGTCTGACCATGCTGCGTTACGGCGTAACCGATCTGCGTTCTTTCTTCGAAAACGATCTGCGTTTCCTCAAACAGTTTAAATAAAGGCAGGATAAAACAATGAAATTCAGTGAACTGTGGTTACGCGAATGGGTAAACCCGGCGATTGATAGCGATGCGTTGTCAAACCAAATCACGATGGCGGGTCTGGAAGTTGACGGTGTGGATCCTGTTTCTGGCGCGTTCAACGGCGTTGTGGTGGGCGAAGTGGTTGAGTGCGCTCAGCATCCGAACGCTGACAAACTGCGCGTCACCAAGGTGAATGTCGGCGGCGACCGCCTGCTGGATATCGTCTGCGGTGCGCCAAACTGCCGTCAAGGGCTGAAAGTGGCTGTAGCAACCGTTGGTGCCGTTCTGCCGGGCGATTTCAAAATCAAAGCCGCAAAACTGCGCGGTGAGCCGTCTGAAGGCATGCTGTGCTCGTTCTCCGAGCTGGGCATTTCCGACGATCACAACGGTATTATCGAACTGCCTGTCGATGCACCAATTGGTACCGATATCCGTGAATACCTGAAGCTTGACGATAATACTATCGAAATCAGCGTCACTCCGAACCGCGCCGACTGCTTAGGCATTATCGGTGTGGCACGTGACGTTGCTGTACTGAACAAAGCCCCTCTGGTTGAGCCGGAAATAGCGCCAGTAGCCGCAACCATTAGCGACGTCCTGCCGATTCAGGTCGACGCGGTGGAAGCCTGCCCACGCTATCTGGGCCGCGTGGTGAAAGGCATTAACGTTAAAGCGCCAACCCCGCTGTGGATGAAAGAAAAACTGCGTCGTTGCGGCATCCGCTCGATCGATGCCGTGGTTGACGTGACTAACTATGTGCTGCTCGAATTGGGCCAGCCGATGCACGCATTCGACAAAGACCGCATTGAAGGCGGGATTGTTGTCCGCATGGCAAAAGAAGGTGAAACCCTGGTATTGCTGGACGGCAGTGAAGCGAAGCTGAATGCGGATACGCTGGTGATTGCGGACCATAACAAAGCGCTGGCAATGGGCGGCATCTTTGGTGGCGAGCACTCCGGTGTGAATGATGAAACGCAAAACGTCCTGCTGGAATGCGCGTTCTTCAGCCCGCTGTCTATTACCGGTCGCGCACGTCGTCACGGTCTGCACACCGATGCCTCTCACCGCTATGAGCGTGGTGTCGATCCGGCGCTGCAACATAAAGCCATGGAGCGTGCTACGCGCCTGCTGATTGATATCTGCGGCGGCGAAGCGGGTCCAATCATTGACGTGACGAACGAAGCCTCGCTGCCAAAACGCGCAACCATTACGCTTCGCCGTAGCAAACTGGATCGTCTGATCGGACACCATATTGCAGATGAGCAGGTGAGCGATATTCTGCGCCGTCTGGGTTGTGATGTCACGGAAGGGCAAGATGAGTGGAAAGCGGTAGCACCGAGCTGGCGTTTCGATATGGAGATCGAAGAAGACCTGGTCGAAGAAGTCGCCCGCGTATACGGTTATGACAATATCCCGAATACGCCAATTCAGGCGGGTCTTATCATGGGTACGCATCGTGAAGCGGATTTGTCGCTGAAACGCGTAAAAACCATGCTGAATGACAAAGGCTACCAGGAAGTTATTACCTACAGCTTTGTCGACCCGAAAGTCCAGGCGCTGCTGCACCCGGGTGAAGAAGCGCTGCTGCTGCCAAGCCCAATCTCGATTGATATGTCGGCAATGCGTTTATCCCTGTGGACCGGCTTGCTGTCTACGGTAGTGTACAACCAGAATCGTCAGCAAAACCGCGTGCGTATTTTCGAAACGGGTTTACGTTTCGTACCGGACACGCAGGCTAATCTCGGGATCCGTCAGGATCTGATGCTGGCGGGCGCGATCTGCGGTAACCGTCATGATGAACACTGGAATCTGGCAAAAGAGACCGTTGATTTCTATGATCTGAAAGGCGATCTGGAAGCGGTTCTCGACCTGACCGGCAAGCTGGCGGATATTCAGTTCAAAGCTGAAGCGAATCCAGCACTGCATCCGGGGCAGTCTGCGGCGATTTATCTGAAAGGTGAACGCATTGGTTTCATTGGGGTTGTTCATCCTGAACTGGAACGTAAACTGGATCTGAACGGTCGCACTCTGGTGTTTGAACTGGAGTGGAACAAGCTCGCAGACCGCGTGGTGCCTCAGGCGCGTGAAGTTTCTCGCTTCCCGGCGAACCGTCGCGACATCGCAGTCGTTGTGGCAGAAAACGTTCCCGCTGCGGATATTTTATCCGAATGTAAGAAAGTTGGCGTAAATCAGGTAGTTGGCGTAAACTTGTTTGACGTGTACCGCGGTAAGGGTGTTGCGGAGGGTTATAAGAGCCTCGCTATCAGCCTGATCCTTCAGGATACCAGCCGTACACTTGAAGAAGAGGAGATTGCCGCTACCGTCGCCAAATGTGTAGAGGCATTAAAAGAGCGATTCCAGGCATCATTGAGGGATTGAACCTATGGCGCTTACAAAAGCTGAAATGTCAGAATATCTGTTTGATAAGCTTGGGCTTAGCAAGCGGGATGCCAAAGAACTGGTCGAGCTGTTTTTCGAAGAGATCCGTCGTGCTCTGGAAAATGGTGAGCAGGTAAAACTCTCTGGTTTTGGTAACTTCGATCTGCGTGATAAGAATCAACGTCCGGGCCGTAATCCGAAAACGGGCGAAGATATTCCCATTACAGCACGGCGCGTGGTGACCTTCAGACCCGGACAGAAGTTAAAAAGCCGGGTTGAAAACGCAACGCCGAAAGAAGAGTAATCTGAACTAACTAAAAAGGCCGCGAATGCGGCCTTTTTTCTTAGTGGGCCAGAAGGAAAAACAGCCCGGTCAGTGCTGCGCTCAGCAGGTTAGACAACGTGCCCGCCAGGATCACTTTAAGCCCCATTTTAGCAATGAAACTTTTTTTCCCCGGCACAATCCCCCCCAGTACGCCAATCAATGCGGCAGGAGAGGACAAATTGGCAAACCCAGCCAGTGCCATGATCGTTATTATCTGCGAATATTCCGACAGTTGGTCTTTCATTGGAATAAAGCTGGTATACGCGACGAACTCATTCAACACCAATTTTTGACCTAACAGGCTGCCAATTTGCAAGACTTCGTTAGTGGGAATGCCCAACAGCCAGGCAACCGGAGCAAAGAGGTAACTAAAGATAAATTGTAGCGTGACGTTACCATAGCCGAAAAAGCCACAAAACCAGCCCAACAAGCCGTTCACCATAGCAATTAATGCAATCAGTGCCAGAAGCATTGCCCCCACGTTAGCGGCGAGCTTCAGCCCGATAGTCGCGCCATTTGTCGCCGCTTCAACGATGTTGATGGGCTTTTCATCTTGACCAAGCATATCGCCCGTCACGTCGGCAGTGTTTTCGGGTTCCGTTTCTGGAAACAGCATTTTCGCCATTAACAGACCGCCTGGTGCTGACATAAAAGAGGCGGCTACCAGATAGCGAATTTCGATCCCCATACTGGCATAGCCAACCAACACTGAGCCTGCGATAGAGGCCACACCACCTGTCATGAGGGCAAACAGTTCTGAGCGCGTCATGCGTGGCGCATAAGGCTTCATCAGGACGAAGACGTCAGTATTGCCCGCAAAAATATTGGCCGTTGCAGCCATGGATTCTGCCGGGCTGGTGCGTAGCAGTTTATGGATACCCGTACCGATGAGACGGATAATCCACTGCATGATGCCCAGGTAGTACAGCACGGAGAACAATGCTGACATAAAAATGATAATCGGCAGAACATGCACGGCAAATACAAACCCCATTTTGAACTGTCCGAGATTACCGAAGAGAAAGTTAATCCCTTCCGACGAATAGTTCAGCATGCCTGACAGACTGTTTGATATGGCGAGTAAGATTTTTTCCCCTAAGGGGACATACAGGATAAATGCAGCAAAAAGAGCCTGGATTGCAAAGGCGCCGCCAACAGTGCGAAACCGGATAGCTTTGCGATTTTCTGAACATAGCCAGGCAACGAGTAACAGGACAACAATGCCAAGTATGACGATGAGTATCTGCATGGTTTATCCCTCATCGGCATCAATGATGCTTCGGAAAAGATCTTTAAAGAGAGCATCCCGCTCAATAAATTTTGCGACCTGAATGACGTGACGGCGGTTATCAAAACTCCAGCTCAGATTGTCATTGATCAAAGGGGATGTACGGTATTCACAGGTGAACCAGTCAGGATTCAGGACATAGCCAACCGTAGTGATATCCCAAATGACTTTGCGGGATGCAAAACCAATCCAGGGGCATCGCGGGGCAATTTCAGCAAAGTAGCTACCAATGCGGCTGGTCTCTGCAAAATAGTGCTGCATCTCTGGGACCGATGAGGCCATGGTGTTAGCCACGCCAAAGCAGGGGATTTGGGTGAGCGCTACGCCGCTATCAAAAAGTACCCGACTCGCCGCGATGTCCTGCATCAGGTTGAATTCATGATTATCTTTCCAGGCATAACTGTTACCCCCAAGCCAGATGACATGAATCTTTGTGACGATGTCCGGCGCGAGGAGCAGTGCGTTAGCGATATTGGTCGGCGCGGCGATTGCGAGTACATGTAATGTTTGCTCAGCCGTTCTTGCCCGGTTAATCAAATCCTGTACTGCTGCTGACATCTCCGGCTGGTTGCTATCTTTCAGATAGCGTGTTGAACCCTGGAATATTTGCGGTATGTTTTCGCGGCGGGGGAGTTTGTTAAATACGCGATAGATCTCATCGACGCTCAGTTGCATGCCTACTGCGGGATCGTCAACATATGTGTGCGAGCCCTCTTTACCAAAATAGTGGTTGGTAAACGGAGCGGCGTAAACAGCTTGCAGATCGAGGCGCTCCGGGTGTAAGAATGCCCAGGCTATGGCCATCTGATCGTCAATTTCATTGTAGGTATCGCTGTCAATAACGATAGGCACTTTGCCATACCTAGGTGGCGTAATTAAGGTAATACGCTGCGCTGAAGTTAATTCAGGCCAGTGGATACTTAACATCGTTAATGTTCCTTAAGTTAGAAGTCGTAGGCCAGTCGATAAATGAGAATATCGCCATATCCATCCGCACCAAGTTTGTTATAAAAGTACCGATACATTAATGTGGTGGATATATGAGGCATGATTTTCCAGGTAATATTCAGGCCGCCGTTTAAACCATTGCTACCATGATTGTTAGCGGTATAGTCATCATTACGGTCAAGTTCTATTTCATTCCAATTGGACAGTAAGAAGTCCTGGTTGAGAAGATTGAAAGCATAACCAGCGTTCCATCCAATTGAGAAACCATTGAGTCCATTAATATCATAAGCTGGGCCAAAATTACTGTGCGCGGTAATATACTGACGAGCAATCCAGGGTTTAAACCACCATCCATCGCCTTTCAGGTCGGTATAGCCAAGCCCAATAAATTGATTCGTCTCTTTAAAATTGGGGCTTTGCGAATTATAGACTTTTGTAAATAGGCTGGCACCCGTTTTCCAGAGGTAGGTATGGATTTCACCATTCGCAGTCTGCCCCTGATTTCCCTCGTCATCTAGAATATTTTCAAAATCATAAAAACCGTACATTTCACCCCAATCAAAACCAATACCTCCCTCAATACCAATTAAGGCTTGTTCATATTCGAGGTCTTTAACACCGGCATCCCAGGATTGATAGTCAAAATGTATATTTCCCCAGCCGTATTGTTGTTCAGCTAATGAGGAAAAAGCTACGCACGATAATAAAGCCCCGAAGGCGATTTTTTTCATTTTATATCCCTATTTTTGTGGTGGGTTAATATCAGTATTTAGTACAAGCTAATCGTTTTAATACGAGTTCATGGGATGGCATATTGGCTGCACCTTCACGCTCTACGGCCAGTGCTGCAAATACACAGGCGTAATGAATTGCGTTGGCAATATTTTCTCCACAGGCAAGTCGAGCAGCGAGTGCACCATTAAATGCATCACCGGCGCCGGAGGTATCAATATTAACGGCGGGATATGCCGGGAACTGTTGGTGAGTAGAACCATCAAATAACCAGCACCCATCTTTGCCTAACGTAATTAGAATATATTGTGGTCCCATTTGGTGCATGGTTTCGGCGGCCTGACGAATATCGTCTGGCGTACGAATAGCCTTGCCAATTATCGCCTCTGCTTCTGTGAGGTTTGGGGTCAGGATGTGTGTCCAGCGGAGAAGGTCTGTCACTTCCTTGCGCCATGGCGCTGGATTCAGGATTGTCATCACTCCTGCGGCATGTGCGAACTTAATAGCTTGAGCTGTAGCGTCAGGATTGTTTTCCATCTGCGTCAAAAAAACATTGGCGGTGCCTATCTCGTCATAACAGGATATAATTTCTTCACTTGTTATTTCCTGATTAGCCCCTGGATTAATAACGATTACATTATCGCCAGCCTCTTCGGATATCATCACTACGGCACTGCCGGTTGGTGCATCATTTTTGGTAAAGATGGTTAGCTTTTCTAATCCTACGCCATTTAAAAAATGCTGGGCTTTAGTTGAAAACTCATCTTCACCTAATTTGACTGTAAAATAAGTGCGAGCATTGGCTTGTGCGGATGCTATCGCCTGGTTGCTGCCTTTCCCTCCGGGTAAACAACAGGAAAAAAGCGCGCGCGTGGTTTCCCCTGAAATAGGAAAACGGTGAAGCCGATAGACTAAGTCGGTATTAAATGAACCCAGAATGTAAACTTTCCCATTGTTTTCGTTCATTGATATTTCTCGTTCGATCTTTGATTGGTTAATGATGATGTTTTGGTGCAAATAAAGAGAGTTGTTCTCATATAATGGGAAAGCATTGTCGTGATTATATACAGCACCTCCATAGCATGAGCGGACATGTCCTGTTTTTACAAGGTCATTGATGTCGCGGCGGAGTGTTCTTTCCGTAACATCAAGTACCTTAACAAGAGATGATATTTTTACACTTCCTTGTTTTTTGAGTAGTGTTAAAATATAGCGAAGACGCTGTTTTTTGTAACGACAGGGCATCTAATCCTCACTTTTCATGAATGTGATGAGAGGTCCATGTAATAAGTTTATTTTGTCTATACGTTAATTTTTTTGGTGAATGAATTTATTTGTTTAATAAATAATTAAAGATCTGATTACCACTAAGTACACCGATGATACCAAATACACCAGGCCAGACAGTAGGGGCTGGAATGGGAAGTTTTATTAATGTAAATATGAAACCAATAATTGCACCGGCAATAAGCGAAAGAATTATATCCATAAGATAATTCCTGAGGGTGTTATGATGATACGAAGACTACACAATATATTTATGTATTGATGAGAAGACAATCACACAAAACTTCTGCAACCGGACATCCTGTCCGGTTGTGGTTATTTATTTAATCTCAGGAACGATATTAATAATGACAGCTACTACCTGGTATTGCTGCCAGCATTGCATTATGCAAAAGACTAAGGTTCATGCTGTTTTGGGCCATTGCCTCATTTGCGGTAGAGCTTCCTTCCATGTTTTTTGCTTTCATCGTAAAATTAATGAGATAACCCATAAAAAAAGTATAAACATGCAACCTTTTGCACAATTACAACGTCGGCGAGACCGATACTGGTTAGGCACTTTAACGCTGTTGCTATTGGCCATGCTCGTGATTAGTTTATGCGCAGGAGAACAGTGGATCGCCCCCGGCGACTGGTTCAGCGCCCGCGGTGATCTGTTCGTCTGGCAAATCCGATTTCCCCGTACCCTCGCCGTTTTGCTGGTAGGCGCTGCGTTGGCCTTATCTGGCGCAGTGATGCAAGCTCTCTTTGAAAACCCGCTCGCAGAGCCTGGATTACTGGGCGTGTCTAATGGCGCGGGCGTCGGGCTCATCGCGGCGGTGCTGCTGGGGCAGGGGCAGCTCCCCGGCTGGGCGTTGGGCTTATGCGCCATCGCTGGGGCGCTGATTATCACGCTTATTCTGCTCCGTTTTGCCCGCCGTCATTTGTCTACCAGCCGTCTGCTGTTGGCGGGGGTGGCGCTGGGCATTATCTGTAGCGCGCTGATGACATGGGCCATCTACTTCTCCACTTCTTTTGATTTGCGACAGCTAATGTACTGGATGATGGGGGGCTTTGGCGGCGTTGACTGGCATCAGGCCTGGCTCATGGTGGCGTTGATTCCGGTGCTGGTGTGGATCTGCTGTCAGTCGCAGCCGATGAATATGCTGGCGCTGGGGGAGACTTCTGCACGTCAGTTGGGATTGCCGTTATGGTTCTGGCGCAACCTGCTGGTGGTCGCCACGGGCTGGATGGTTGGCGTAAGCGTGGCTCTGGCGGGAGCGATTGGCTTTATTGGGCTTGTGATCCCACATATTCTGCGGCTGTGCGGCTTAACCGATCATCGCGTGTTACTGCCGGGCTGCGCGTTGGCTGGCGCTATCGTATTACTGTTGGCTGATGTTGTCGCGCGTCTGGTGCTGGCCTCGGCTGAGCTGCCAATTGGCGTGGTGACGGCCACCATGGGCGCACCGGTATTTATCTGGCTATTGTTAAAAGCCGCGCGCTAGAACGCGTTGATTCGGTCTATGATTAAAAACTAAAATCCACCTGTTGTTCTGGAGATGCTATGCAAAACACTATCCTCGATACAGACGTGACGACCATCGACGGCGAGGTTACCTCACTGCAGCCGTATGCCGGAAATGTGCTGTTAATCGTCAACGTTGCTTCAAAATGTGGGCTAACGCCGCAATATGAGCAACTGGAGAATCTGCAGAAAGCCTGGCATCAGCAGGGCTTTACCGTTCTTGGGTTCCCCTGCAACCAGTTTCTGGGCCAGGAGCCGGGCAGTGAAGAGGAAATAAAAACGTACTGCAGTACCACCTGGGGCGTTACCTTCCCGATGTTCAGCAAAATTGAGGTCAACGGCGAGGGACGCCATCCGCTGTATCAGAAACTGATTGATGCCGCGCCAACCGCCGTTGCGCCTGCGGATAGTGGATTCTATGAGCGTATGGCGAGTAAAGGTCGGGCGCCGCTCTACCCGGACGATATTCTGTGGAATTTCGAGAAGTTTTTAGTGGGTCGGGATGGTCAGGTACTGCAACGATTTTCACCCGATATGACGCCTGAGGATCCTGTTCTGGTGCAATCCATCAAGACGGCGCTGGCAAACTAATGTCTCGATTGATGCAGCTACAGGACGTAGCAGAATCGACCCGACTCGGCCCGCTTTCTGGTGAGATAAAAGCAGGGGAGATCCTGCATTTAGTGGGACCTAACGGCGCAGGAAAGAGCACGCTGTTGGCGCGAATGGCGGGGCTGACGACCGGCAAGGGCAGCATCACCTTTGGTGATGTGTCATTGGATGAATGGCCGGCAGCAAAGCTGGCGCAATATCGCGCTTATCTTGCGCAACAGCAAAACCCGCCGTTTGCGATGCCGGTCTGGCATTTTCTGACGCTGCATCAACCCGATAAAGCACGCACCGATCTGTTACAGGAAGTCGCCGATGCGCTTGGGCTTGGGGATAAGCTGGGACGCAGCGTGAATCAGCTCTCTGGCGGTGAGTGGCAGCGCGTGCGCCTGGCTGCGGTTATCCTGCAGATTTGCCCACAAGCGAATCCATTCGGCCAGCTTTTGCTGCTGGATGAGCCGATGAACAGTCTGGACGTGGCGCAACAAAATGCACTGGACCGGATGCTGGGTCAGTTGTGTTTACAGGGCATCGCGATTGTAATGAGCAGCCATGACCTTAATCACACCTTACGTCACGCGCACAAGGCCTGGCTCCTCAAACGCGGGAAGCTGCTTGCCAGTGGTGCTCGTGATACGGTACTAACGCCGGCCAATCTGGCTGCGGCTTATGGCGTGAACTTCCGTCGTTTGGATATTGAAGGCCACAGAATGCTCATATCAACCACTTAAGTTAAATGGGTTCTTGAAAATCATATAATTTCCACGCTAAATTGACATAAAAATATAATTCAGAGGATTCGTCCTGAATGCGCTTTTGGCTTCTTTTCATCACAGCATTGTTTTTGGCGGGCTGCAGCAGCCATCGTGCTCCTGCGCCAAATGCCCGCTTGTCGGATTCTATCGCCGTTATCGCCGGGCTTAATGACCAGCTACAAACCTGGCATGGCACACCCTATCGTTATGGCGGCATGAGCCGTAGCGGAGTGGATTGTTCTGGATTTGTATTGATGACAATGCGCGATAAATTCGATCTGCAACTTCCGCGTGATACGCGCACGCAATCAAAGATTGGTACCGAAATTGATAAAGATGATTTGCTGCCCGGCGATCTGGTGTTCTTTAAAACCGGGTCTGGGGAAAGCGGTCTGCATGTCGGAATTTACGATACCAATAATCAATTTATTCATGCCTCAACCAGCCGTGGTGTGATGCGCTCGTCACTAGACAACGTTTACTGGCGCAAAAACTTTTGGCAGGCGCGACGTATTTAATCCTCATCAGTCACGAGGCTGCCTACGGCTGAGCAGCCTCGACATTTCCATTTGTTAGTAACTTCTTATTTCTGCCGCCAGCCGGACAATACCCCTGAACATTAAGAGCGTATCTTGCTAAAAATATGATTTATTCCGAGATATTAAAAAGTGCAAAGCTGGATATTCGCTTATAATCAGGATAAGCTAAAAAAAAGGATTCGATTTACTGGCTATAAAGGGAAAAATGAAAGGGCCTCTACTTGCATCAGCAATAACGTATTTCTCCATCCTTTGCTACAGGATGCCGGATAACACCTATGCAGAGGGGCTGGCACGATGATTGTTTCAATGGATACTCTTTACCATTCAGAGTTCTCTTTTCTCCCTGCGAGAAACGAAAAAGGCGATCTTGAATACGTAGATATCATTACCAGTTTTGCCAGTGCGCAGGGGGATGTGCGTATACCCACCGAGCTGGTCCTACCTCGGATGTCGGACGAAGAGCAATGTCGGTTATTTACCGAAAAGCTTGAATTAATCGAAACGTGCCAACATTTTTTTATTCAACGAAAGGTTTCTGCCTGGATTAATTTAACGCCGGCAATTGCTAAAACTTTATTATCAGATACTAAATTTGCTTCACAAGTTGAACGATTGTCATTTCTGGAACTGGCTATTAATGAAAACTATCCAGAGTTAAATAATGGAAAAGCGAATCCAACGTTGGCAGCACTGGCGGCGCGATTTCCATTAGTACTGACAAACTATGGTGCTGGCGGCATATCAAACCGGGCAATTTTTGATGGGCTGTTCAAACGCGTCGTGCTCGATAAAAACTTTGTTCAACAAAGGATTACACATATTTCGTTTGAGCCGTTTATGCGGGCTATCCTGGCACAGCTATTTCCCAGCAGTGAGTCAATTATCATTAGCGGTATTGATACACCCGAGATGTTAGCGCGCGTACTGCCTCTGGGATTCAGCGCCATGCAGGGCGCGCTGTGGCCTGCTGTGCCCCCCGCGCAGATAATTTCGCTCGCGAAGATATAACCCTCATATTTGCTGGTGTTTAACAGGCTTTTAACAGTCTACACTAGAGACAGGAGGCCCTATGACCCTGTCTTTTACCACCCGCTGGCGTGATGAATTACCAGCAACCTATACAGCACTTTCACCCACTCCCCTGAAAAACGCACGCCTGATTTGGCATAACGATGCGCTGGCGGAGCAATTAGCTATTCCAGAGACGCTATTTGATATTCCGACCGGAGCCGGTGTTTGGGGCGGTGAATCGTTGCTTCCCGGGATGTCGCCTTTAGCGCAAGTTTATAGCGGACGTCAGTTTGGCGTCTGGGCGGGCCAGCTTGGCGATGGACGCGGGATCCTGTTGGGCGAACAACAGCTCGCTGACGGCTCAACGTGTGACTGGCACCTGAAAGGCGCCGGACTTACGCCTTATTCCCGTATGGGGGATGGTCGCGCCGTACTGCGCTCGACAATTCGCGAAAGCCTGGCCAGCGAAGCGATGCATTACCTGGGAATACCGACCACGCGGGCATTGTCGATTGTTACCAGCGACACGCCGGTGTATCGCGAAACGGTAGAATCAGGGGCGATGCTCATTCGCGTGGCGCAAAGCCATCTGCGCTTTGGCCATTTTGAGCATTTTTACTATCGCCGCGAGCCGGAAAAAGTGCGCCAGTTGGCTGACTTTGCGATTCGCTATTATTGGCCGCAATGGCAGGAAGAAGCCGATAAGTATCAGCTGTGGTTTAACGATGTTGTCACGCGTACTGCGACGTTAATCGCAGACTGGCAGGCGGTGGGATTTGCGCATGGTGTCATGAACACCGACAACATGTCGATTCTGGGACTGACGATGGATTACGGTCCATTCGGTTTCCTTGATGACTACGTGCCCGATTTTATCTGCAACCACTCAGACAACCAGGGGCGATACAGTTTCGATAATCAACCGGCTGCGGCGCTTTGGAACCTGCAACGTCTGGCGCAAACTCTGTCGCCATTTATCCCGGTCGAGGCGCTTAATGATGCGCTGGACAGTTATCAACTGGCGCTGTTAACACGCTACGGTCAGCGGATGCGACAAAAGCTTGGCTTCTTTAGCGAGCAAAAAAACGATAACGAACTGCTTAGTGAACTGTTTAACCTGATGGCGCGGGAAAGAAGCGACTATACCCGAACGTTTCGCATGCTCAGTCAGACGGAACAACACAGCGCGCAATCCCCGCTGCGCGATGAGTTTATCGACCGCGCAGCGTTTGATGACTGGTTCACACGGTATCGCTCACGCCTGCAGCAAGACAACATTGCCGACGCAGTCAGACAAACGCAGATGAAGGCGGCTAATCCGGCGATGGTATTGCGTAACTGGTTGGCGCAACGGGCGATTAATCAGGCAGAGCAGGGGGATTACGCCGAGCTGCATCGGTTACACGAGGCGTTGCGTACCCCATTTGTCGATCGTGATGATGACTATGTCAGCCGTCCACCTGACTGGGGCAAACGGCTGGAAGTGAGCTGTTCAAGCTAAGGGGCCAGAAACACCTGCGGGGATCCGTTGGCCGGATGCTGGCCAACGTGTACCTGCGCGCCATACCAGCGTTTCAGGTCATCGGCCTGTAACACGGCCTCAGGCGTTCCCTGCGACACCAGCCTGCCGTTGTGCAGCAACACTATTCTGTCTGCCCACAGTGCGGCGAGATTCAGATCGTGAAGCACAATGCACACATGCAGCTCTTGTGAAGCGGTAAGCGTCTTCAGCAAGCGCAACAGATGCTGCTGGTGGTAAAGATCCAGCGCAGAGGTCGGCTCATCAAGGAATAACCAGCCGCGAGGCGCGCCGTCGCACCAAAGTTGCGCCAGTGCACGGGCTAACTGTACTCGCTGTTGCTCGCCGCCGGAAAGCGCGGCGTATTGCCGGCCCGCCAGCGGTGTACATCCGGTCATTTCCATCACCTGAGCGATAAGTCGAGGTTCCGACCGCGAGGTCCAGGGCGCACGCCCCATCGCGATGACGGCCTCTACCGGCCAGTCAAATCCCAGTTGTGTTTGCTGGCGCATCACCGCCCGATGCCGCGACAGTGTTTGGCTATGCCATTCATCCAGCGGTTTACCCGCCAGCACGCAACGCCCTATAGCCGGTTTCAGAAAACCGGTCAGCAGGCGCAGCAGGGTGGATTTCCCCGCACCGTTTGGGCCGATGAGCGCCACCAGTTCACCTTTTTCGAGAGCAAGAGAGACGTCGTCAATCACCGCTCTGCCCGCGACGCGATAGTGAAGCCCTTTAGCGATGAATTGTTCAGCCATGCGGTCCTCGCTGACGAAAAATAAGCCATAAAAACCACGGTGCGCCCAGAAGACTGGTTAGCAAACCGACCGGCATTTCCGCAGGCGCAACCGCCGTACGGGCCAGCGTGTCGGCTATCAGCAATAAAAATGCGCCCGCCAGCACGGAACCTGGGATAACGGCCCGATGGTCTGAGCCGAGCCACATGCGCATCAGATGCGGGATAACCAGCCCGATAAAGCCAATTACGCCGCTTACCGCCACGGCTGCGGCAACCAGCAGTGCGCTACAAAGTAGCAAAACACGCTGAACGGTACGCACATCTACGCCGAGGTAATGCGCCTCTTCCTCACCTAACTGCAGCAGGTTCAGCGCCGGTGCCAGACGCCAAATGATCAGCACCGTCGGGACAGTCAATGAAGTGACAGCCAGCAGCGTGGACCATTGCGCGGCCCCCAGACTGCCCATCCCCCATAGCGACAGCTGGCGCAGTTGCGCGTCATTACTGACCCACGACAGAACGCCAACCGCCGCCCCGCACAGCGCGTTGATGGCAATACCGACCAACAGCAGACGTGAGAGTGAAGCGTCGCGCTGTTGGCTAAGGATAAAAATAACCACCGTTGCCGCCAGCGCACCGAGAAAAGCGGCCAGCATGGGGGCGTACAGCATCAACAGCGTGGGCAAAGAGACCGGCAGCACTACCCACAGGGCGACGGCGCAGGCGGCTCCGCTGCTTATCCCCAGTAATCCCGGATCGGCAAGCGGGTTGCGAAACAGGCCCTGCATCACGCAGCCCGCGAGCGCCAGAGAACCGCCAATCACCAGCGCCAGCAGGACGCGGGGCAGGCGAATGGTGAGCCAGATTTGACGCAGTGCCTCATCGCCATCACGCCACAGCAGACTTACCGGCAGGCGCAACGCGCCAAAACCGGTAGCCATAATAGTCATCACGACCAACATGAGTGCGAGTGTCCATAAAGAACAACGGATACGTCGCGACATCAGGGCAATTGCTCAGCTTTAGCGCGAAGCTGCAAAATGGCCTGCGGGGTGCGTACGCTAAAGCCGAGTAGCGCCATATCGTCAACCTGCAATACCTGTTTATTCCGTCCGGCAGGCGTCTGCGCCAGGCCCGGCAGCGCCCACAGGTTATCTTCGCCCCCCATCGCCTTAACGCCGTCCTGTGAAATCACCACCAGATCGGGCTGGCTGGCAATGACGCCTTCCTGCGACAGCGGCTGATAGCGGTTAACACCCTGCATTGCGTTGCGCAAACCGGCGGCACGAATAGCCGCATCGGCTGCAGTTTGCTGGCCCGCTGCCATCGCGGTCATCCCGCCATGATTGAGAATAAACAGCACGCGTTTGTTGAGTTCAGATGACGGCAGCGCCGCCAGTTCCTGACGGAAGCGGGTGCGCAGCGTTTCGCCATCGGCCTCCCTATGGGTGGCTTCGGCGATGACGCGAATTTTTTCATCAATCACGTTAAGCTCGTTGCTTGCCGGGATCGTCACAACCCTGACGTTGCTCTGTTCGAGCTGTTTTAGCGCCAGAGAGGGCTGCGCCTGCGCGCTGGCAAGGACCAGCGTAGGACGGGTGGCAAGGATCCCTTCGGCGTTGAGTTGGCGCAAATAACCGACATCAGGTAGGGCGTTTGCTGCTTCAGGCCACTGGCTGGTGCTGTCTCGCGCCACAAGGGAAGACTGTGCTCCCAGTGCGTATACAATCTCGGTGACATCGCCACCGAGAGCAACAACCCGTTCCCTGGACGCAGCCATCGCGACGATGGGCAGTAGCGCAATCAGAACCAGCAGTTTTTTCATGCGGCCTGCCCCTTCGGCGTCAGTGCGTCAATTTGCGCGCGCCATTGCGTCTGCTCCGGTTCGCCTTCCGTTCGTTGACCATACAGCTGGGCGATTTGCGTGCCGTCGGCAGCAAACAGTTCCAGGCTGGTGACGTGGCCATCGGCGGTCGGTTTGCGCGTTACCCATGTTTCTGCCACGCTCTCTTCCAGCAGGTGTAAGGTAAATGTCGGGTTGAATATGTTCAGCCAGCCTTTCATCGGCACCAGTTTTTCTATCACACCGGTAAAAATCTGTACGCAGCCACGATTACCCACAAAGACCATAATTTCATTGCCATCCTGGCGCGCGGTGTCGAGTAACTGCGCCAATGCGCTATTTGCGACTTTACAGGCCAGATCGTCGCCCACCAGGTTAAACGCCTGTTGGCGGGTGAGATCGTGGCGTTTCAGCAGACCGAAGAACTGGTGTACATCGGTCATGGCTCGCCACTCTTGATCAACGGTCTGCGCATCGACCGTGACGGTGGCTGGAGCAGAAGGGGGGGCGGGTTGCAGCGCCAGAGGCGGGTTTTCAGCGAAGATGAAACGGGTCAGCAACGCAGCCCATTCCTCAATGAGGGTATTCTGTGTGGCATAGACCTTCAGTAGCGCATCCCCCTGATGGTCAAAGAACTGAATGCTCTGACGTTCGCCGTGGGCGGTTGTTTCGCTGATATGGAACACACTTGCCCACTGATTGAGGAACAGGCGCAGGTCGAGGGCGCGCGGATTGAGTACCAGTCCGGCATGACCGTTCAGGTGCTGATTGGTAAACGCACCAACCTGCTCATGCACCGCATATTCGTTGCGGCATATACATTTGGTTTCGCCGACGGCTTCCAGTGCGCCGAGGATTTCACGCACTTCGCCCCGTAAGCGCCAGGCGTCATGACCGACGCGCGCGAAGGTCAGTTCGGCTTCGCTAATATTCATCAATCCCGCAATATCACGTGCGTATTTGCCAGGATTTTCTTTCTTCAGTTCCAGCCAGCGTGTGTAATGATTCATTGTCTCTTCCTTCCAGATTGCTGCCCCGGCGAACCGGGGAAAAGTGATTACCACTGATAACTCACGAAAATTTTGCCATTACGACCATCCTGCGGAATGCCCTGCGGCGACCAGTACTCTTTGTCGAAGGCGTTGCCCAGTACCAGCGTGGTGGTCATGCCTTTCAGCGCTTGTTGGCCCTGATAGCTCACGTAGAAATCATTTACCGCATAACCGGGCTGTTTCGTGTAGCTGCTGCTGATATGCGTTGAACGGTCAGCAAATGTACCTATCCAGCCAACGGAGAAACCGCTGTGCGCAACCGGTACGTTCAGTTTGCTGGTGACGGTATCCGGGTTAATGCTGGAAATGTATTCGCCGGTGTCTGTATCTTTGCCGCGCGTACGGTTATAGGCCATGTCGAGGCTGAACAGATCGGCGGAATATTTCGCCATCACGTCCCAGCCCCAGATTTTGGCGTTGGGTACGTTATAGGACATGGTTGTCGCGGCGGCAAAGTCGACGCTGGTGGAGATGTAATCTTTCGCTTTGGTGTCGAAATAGCTGGCTTTAAATTCGAGCGCATCGCTCGCCATCAACAGATCGTCAAAGCGCAGGCCAAATCCGTATTCCTGGGTTTCGTTGGTTTCCGGGCGTAGGTTAGGGTTCGGCACCCAGTAGTTGGTGTAAAAACGGCCAATCGAGAAGTGTTTCGCATCGTTATACATCTCGCCCATGGTCGGCGCACGGAAGGCCTGAGCGTATGATCCGAACAGCATCAGCCAGTCGGTTGGCGCAACGGTGAGCCCGGCGCGGGACGACCATTTATCGGCATCGACATCTTCATAGCCGTCGCTGCTGCCACGATAAGAGTCATAACGGGTACCGCCCAGCAGCGTAACCGGCAGGTCGCGCAGGGTGATTTCATCTTGTAACCAACCGGAGCTGAAATCGATTTTTGCCTCCGGGAAACCGGTGGTTGCGCCGCCTGGCTGTTGTTCCTGACGATAGTATTCCCCGCCGTAGGTCAGCAAATGAGATGCAAAAGAGTCGGTAAACAGACGGCTGCGGTTGTCGATTTTGCCGCCTTTGGTGGTTTGTTTGCGAAACTCGCCGGTGTTATCCGTGTTTTGCGCATTAATGCGTGCTTCGGACCAGTAGACGCGGGCATCCGCGTTCAACCAGTCATTGTCGGCTGGAGCAATCGAGTAGGTCAGTTGCGCGTCGCGCTGGATGGTTGAGCGATCGGTCATCGGGTTGCTGGTGGCATCCGCCGCGCTGGTTTGCGGGTTTTTAGGTTCACGGGCGTCATTGTTGTAGTAACGCAGCGAGCCGGCCAGCGTCTGGGCGCTGTCAATTTTCCAGCTGCCCTTCGCCAGCATATTGTTAATCGCTTCGTCGTTTGGCGCCGTAGTTCCGTCGCTCTGGCGCAAATCACCGCGATCGCGACTGGACCAGGCAAGCAGTCCGTCCAGCGTATCGGTGCGACCAAACGCGCTGGCGCCCATACCGAGGCTGTGATCGCCGGTTGCCGCGGTACCGAACACGCGATAACCACTGTTTTGTCCGGCTTCCAGCAGATCTTTGGCATCCGCAGTGTCATAGGCGATCACACCACCTAACGCGCCGCTACCGTACAGCAGGGCAGAAGGGCCACGGACGACCTCGATGCGTTTGATCAGCGCCGGATCGAGGAAGGTACTGTTCAGGTGTCCGGTGTCGGTTCCCTGACGAACGCCATCAACCAGCACCAGAACGCCACGTCGATCGTAGCCGCGCAGATTCACGTCCTGGCCGTTAGTGCGACCGGTGCCGTCAAGGGTCAGGCCCGGAACCGTACGCAACAGGTCGGCTGCTGAGCTGGCGGTCTGGTTTTCTGGCGCGGTGGCATCAATCACGCTGACCATCATCGGTGCTTCAAAAGCACTACGGGCATTGCCGGTAGCGGTGACGGTCATATCTTCTACCGCCGCATACGCGACGGCGGGCAGGTTACTGATAATCGCCAGCGCCAAGAGCGAAGGGCGCAGGGATGCAGTGTGCAGGTGTGGCATAGCAACTCTCCATTAGGAAATCGAAAAGCGCTGGCTGCCTGGGTACTACCTGGGTGGCTGGCGAAAAGTGGTGTTTATTTGGTCAGAATGAGTTTTCCGGCTTGTGTCTGGCGCAGCAGATAGAGCTGACCATCGTGTTCTATGATCACGCGCCCCTCTTTGCCCAGCAGACTTTTACTGTCAATTCGGCGCTCGTTTGGCGCGACGGCAGGCGGTGTTTTTTCTTTTGCGGGCGTTGTTGTGTTATCCATACGTGAATAGTGTTTAAAAATAACAATCAATTTAACAATGATAATCATTATCATCAAACTGCAAAATTGCGGCAAGCCTTTTTGTGAAATAATTGTGACGAGAATAGATTTTGTACAATAAGGAGGGGGAAAACAAAGGATTAGCACCGGGCAACGTGATGTTACCCGGCGAACAGCATTAAAAACGGCTATCAACCGCAGAGGCGAGTTTTTCAACCAGTAGTTCAGTATCTTCCCAGTTCAGGCACGGGTCGGTAATGGACTGGCCGTAAACCAGCGGCTGGCCGCTAACGATTTTTTGCGTACCTTCACGCAGGAAACTCTCCGCCATAATCCCGGCAATCGCCGTCGAACCATTGCGAATTTGCTGGCACACATCATCACAAACGTCTAACTGACGACGATGCTGCTTCTGGCAATTGCCATGGCTAAAATCGACCACCAGATGTTCAGGCAGGGAAAATTCGTGCAGGGTATCGCAGGCGGCGGCAATATCTTCAGCATAATAATTCGGCTTTTTACCGCCGCGCATGATGATATGCCCGTAAGGATTACCGCTGGTCTGATAAATGGTCATCTGGCCGGTTTTATCAGGTGAGAGGAACATGTGGCTGGCACGGGAGGCGCGAATCGCATCGACGGCAATACGCGTATTGCCATCCGTACCGTTTTTAAAGCCGACCGGGCAGGAAAGCGCAGAGGCCATTTCACGGTGGATCTGGCTTTCGGTGGTGCGTGCGCCAATGGCTCCCCAACTGATTAAATCGGCAATAAACTGACCGGTCACCATGTCGAGGAATTCTGTTGCCGTGGGTACGCCCAGTTCATTGACCTGCAACAGCAGTTTACGCGCCAGTTCAATGCCGTGGTTCACGCGGTAGCTGCCGTTTAAATCTGGGTCGGAAATTAAGCCTTTCCAGCCCACTACGGTGCGCGGTTTTTCAAAATAAGTGCGCATCACGATTTCCAGACGCGCCTGATGTTTTTCGCGCAGCGCCTGTAAACGCGTCGCGTATTCCATGGCGGCATCAAGATCGTGAATCGAGCAGGGACCTACGATCACCAGTAAACGAGCGTCTTCACCATTTAATATTTTTTCTATCCGGCGTCGGGAGTCCGTAACATGACGGGCGACGGAGGACGAAACAGGATGCCGTTGCGCAAGCTCTGCTGGAGTGACCAGGTTGTCAATACGCGCAGTACGGAGTTCATCGGTTCTGTTCATTACTTGTCTCAGAAATTTGTTGCTTCAACGGCAGGACTACCGGGAAGTGATGTATATCACAATATCATACTCATCCTGCCTGGTGGCGAGCATAATAACAAAAAATCGAACCAATGCACTAGCATTCTAGTACATGCGGCGATTCAGCCCCATGATGTCGAGGATCTTGGTAGCAATCTCTTCTACCGAATAATTGGTACTGTTCAGCCATGGGATCTGGTTTTTCCGGTACAGCGCTTCCACCTCAGCAACCTCCATCCGGCACTGGCGCATCGAGGCGTAACGGCTGTTTTCCCGGCGCTCTTCGCGGATGGCCGCCAGGCGCTCAGGGTCGATGGTCAGGCCGAACAATTTATGCTGTAACGGCTTCAGGGACGCTGGCAGCACCAGATTATCCATATCATCGGCAATAAAGGGGTAGTTGGCCGCGCGAATGCCAAACTGCATGGCCAGATACAAACTGGTCGGGGTTTTACCGCAACGGGAAACGCCAAGCAGGATCACCTGCGCCTGATCGAGGTTGCGCAACGAAATGCCGTCGTCATGGGCGAGGGTATAATCAATGGCGGCAATGCGCGCGTCGTACTTGTTAAGGTTGCCGGGGTTCAGGCCGTGGGTACGATGGGCGATCGGCGTAGGGTCGAGCTTCATCTCTTGCTGCAGTGGGGCCACCAACGCCTGCACGATATCCTGACAAAATCCTTCGCTTTGCAAAATGATCGAGCGAATTTCCGGCAAAACGATAGAGTAAAACACCAGAGGGCGCACGCCAGTTTGTTGATAGATCGCGTCAATCTGGTCTTTAACCGCTCGCGCACGACTCTCATTTTCCACAAACGGCAGCGTAATGCTGCTGATCGTAACCGGAAATTGCGACATTACCGCGTGGCCCAATACCTCGGCGGTGATGGCCGTACCATCAGAAATATAAAATACGTGACGATCAACAGCATTATCCATTTTGCTCATCCTGGGGCTGACATAATTCTCTGAAAGCATAAATTAAAATTCGCCAGAAGCGAATATTGCTGCATCTATTTTGTAAAATGAAACGGTATTTTTATATTTACTGAAAAGTACATTTCATTTTTCGGAACAAATGTTTATACCGGTAGTTTTTGTGGTGATCCCCTGTGGCTCGCGGGTTTGCGCAAATGCGGAAACAATCTGAAAAAATAAAAAATAAAGTTGCTTGAACGATTCACCGTTTTTTTCGCTGAAGTAAATATGCAAAGATAATTACGCAAAATTGAGTTTCCTAACCTCGTTCATATATAAGGATTGTTCGATGTCCAACAATGGCTCGTCACCGCTGGTGCTTTGGTATAACCAACTCGGCATGAATGATGTAGACAGAGTTGGGGGCAAAAATGCCTCCCTGGGTGAAATGATTACTAACCTTTCCGGTATGGGTGTTTCCGTACCGAATGGTTTTGCAACGACCGCCGATGCGTTTAACCAGTTTCTGGACCAGAGCGGTGTAAACCAGCGCATTTATGAACTGCTGGATAAAACGGATATTGACGATGTCACCGAGCTTGCGAAAGCCGGCGCACAGATCCGCCAGTGGATTATCGACACTCCTTTCCAGCCGGAGCTGGAAAATGCCGTCCGCGATGCCTACGCTCAGCTGTCAGCAGACGATGCCCATGCCTCTTTTGCCGTGCGCTCTTCCGCCACCGCAGAAGATATGCCAGATGCGTCATTTGCCGGTCAGCAGGAAACCTTCCTCAACGTCCAGGGATTTGATGCCGTACTGGTTGCTATCAAACACGTCTTTGCCTCGCTGTTTAACGACCGAGCAATCTCTTATCGCGTTCACCAGGGTTATGACCATCGTGGCGTGGCGCTCTCTGCTGGCGTTCAGCGGATGGTGCGCTCAGACCTCGCGTCTTCCGGCGTAATGTTCTCCATCGATACTGAATCCGGTTTCGATCAGGTGGTGTTCATCACTTCCGCATGGGGCCTGGGCGAGATGGTTGTGCAGGGTGCCGTTAACCCGGATGAATTCTACGTGCACAAACCGACTCTGGCGGCAAACCGTCCGGCGATCGTCCGTCGCACAATGGGTTCGAAAAAAATCCGTATGGTCTACGCGCCAACCCAGGAACACGGCAAGCAGGTGACGATTGAAGATGTACCGCAGGAGCAGCGCGACATTTTCTCCCTGACCAACGCAGAAGTGCAGGAACTGGCGAAGCAGGCGGTACAGATCGAGAAGCACTACGGTCGTCCGATGGACATCGAATGGGCGAAAGACGGTCATACCGGCAAGCTGTTCATTGTGCAGGCGCGTCCGGAAACCGTGCGCTCGCGCGGCCAGGTGATGGAGCGTTATACGCTGCATGCTCAGGGTAAAATTATTGCTGAAGGTCGTGCTATCGGTCACCGCATTGGCGCGGGTCCGGTCAAAGTTATTCAGGACATCAGCGAAATGAACCGTATCGAACCTGGCGACGTCCTGGTTACCGACATGACCGACCCGGACTGGGAACCGATCATGAAGAAAGCGGCGGCGATTGTCACCAACCGTGGCGGTCGTACCTGTCACGCGGCGATCATTGCCCGTGAACTGGGGATCCCGGCCGTGGTTGGCTGTGGTGATGCCACCGAGCGTATGAAGGACGGTGAGAAAGTCACTGTCTCCTGTGCCGAGGGTGATACCGGTTATGTTTACGCTGAGATGCTCGACTTCAGCGTGAAGAGTTCCAGCGTGGAGACCATGCCGGATCTGCCGTTGAAGGTGATGATGAACGTGGGTAACCCGGACCGGGCTTTCGACTTCGCCTGTCTGCCAAACGAAGGTGTCGGCCTGGCGCGTCTGGAATTTATCATCAACCGCATGATTGGCGTACACCCGCGTGCGTTGCTGGAGTTCGATGACCAGACGCCTGAGCTGCAAAACGAAATCCGCGGCATGATGAAAGGTTTTGATTCCCCGCGTGAATTCTACGTTGGTCGTCTGACGGAAGGGATCGCCACGCTGGGTGCGGCGTTCTATCCAAAACGCGTTATCGTGCGTATGTCAGACTTTAAGTCCAACGAATATGCCAACCTCGTCGGCGGTGAGCGTTATGAGCCGCATGAAGAGAACCCGATGCTGGGCTTCCGCGGGGCGGGCCGTTACATTGCTGATAGCTTCCGCGACTGTTTCGCGCTGGAATGTGACGCAGTGAAACGTGTCCGTAACGATATGGGCCTGACTAACGTAGAAGTGATGGTACCGTTTGTCCGTACCGTTGCCCAGGCGAAAGCGGTAGTGGAAGAGCTGGCGCGTCAGGGGCTGAAACGCGGTGAGAACGGACTGAAGATCATCATGATGTGCGAGATCCCGTCCAACGCCTTGCTGGCCGAACAGTTCCTTGAGTACTTTGACGGCTTCTCCATCGGTTCAAACGACATGACGCAGCTGGCGTTGGGACTGGACCGTGACTCTGGTGTGGTTTCTGAACTGTTTGATGAGCGTAACGACGCGGTGAAAGCGCTGCTGTCGATGGCGATTCGTGCAGCCAAGAAACAGGGCAAATACGTGGGTATTTGCGGTCAGGGTCCATCCGATCACGAAGACTTCGCCGCCTGGCTGATGGAAGAGGGGATCGACAGTCTGTCGCTGAACCCGGACACCGTCGTGCAGACCTGGCTGAGTCTGGCTGAACTGAAGAAGTAACATCATGCCGGATGGTGGCGTAAATGCCTTACCCGGCCTACGGTTAGTATGCAACGTAGGCCGGATTTGAGGTGTTAGCATCGCCATCCGGTACTTTACCCTTCAACGCTTTCCACACTCTCCACGCTTAAACGCTGAATGATATCCTGACGCAGCTGGTATTTTTGTACCTTGCCGGACGCCGTGCGCGGTAACGTTTCGACAATGACGATGTGTTCGGGATATTTATACTTTGCCACCCGTTTGCGGCTAAAAAAGGCCACCACTGATTCCAGCGACAGCGAATGATGCGGCGGTTTCAGTACCACATAAGCGCACGACCGTTCACCTAGCCGATCGTCTGGCATCGCGACAACGCAGGCATCATGAATGTGCGGATGCTGCAATAAAATATCCTCCACTTCGCGGCTGCTGATGTTTTCCCCACCGCGCACAATAATATCTTTTTTACGCCCGGTAATTTTGATGTATCCCGCTTCGTCCATGCGGCATAAGTCGCCACTGTAATACCAGCCATCTTTATCCAGCGCGCGGGCGGTTAGTTCAGGCTCATCGAGGTAGCCCATAAAAACATTGGGACCACGCGAGACCTCTTCACCTTCGACCCCTGCAGGCAACGCATTGCGCGCTTCATCGACGACTTTAATTTCCACGCCTGCGGCGGCATATCCATCGGTGTTCATTATGCGTGAAAGTGAATCGTCGAGATTGACCAGCGCATGCGGCGAGCTCTCCGTCGAACCATAGATGCTTAACAATTTAATGCCGCGCTGTTGGCAGTCATGGGCAATCTTTTGCGGAATAGTGGTGCCACCGCATAAGAAAAAACGTAGTGATGTGAGATCACAGGGCCGTTTTTCCAGACTACACAACATGTCGTAGACGAAGGGGGTTGCACCGAGCACGCAGGTACAGCGTTGTTGCTCAAGCAGTTCAAGACAGGCGGTTGGGGTGAATATATCCAACAATACGCTGCGTGCGCCGATTAAAAACGGCGCGGTAACGCCATGCAAAAAACCGGTAGCGTGTCCCAGTGGGGCGGGCATCAAAAACACATCCTGCCAGGTGAGATTGAGTCGGGCACAGTAGGCGCGTTCGCTGGCAAGGATATTGTTGTGGGTTAACATTACGCCTTTCGGCATTCCCTCGGTCCCGGAGGTAAATAGCACGGCAGCCAGTTCATCGGCGTGAACGTTAATAACCTGGGTTAATGGCGGAGCCAGAAGCAGTTGGCTGAATGCCAGCGAGGCGGTGGCCGGTGCCAGTTTATCTACGGCGACAATCTGTTGCAGATGCGGCAACTGGTTTTGCAAGGGGAGGATCAGATCAACCGGTCGGGTCTGTTTAAACAACGTCGGTGCGAAAAAAATCTTCGCTTTGCATTTGTTCAGTACCCACACCAGTTCCGCTTCGCGCCAGGCAGGCAGCAGTGGTACGGAAACGGCTCCGGTTTTCAGGCAGGCCAGATAGATAATGGTGAACTCGCACCAGCCAGGCAACTGAAAGGCAATGCGATCGCCGGGTTGGATCCCGCAGGCTACAAACCAGGTTGCCAGACTGCTGGCAGCATCGTCGAGTGCAGCGTAGGTATATGAAGCGCCATGATTATCAACCACGGCGATTTTATCCGGCATGGCTCTGGCGGTTTGGTGCCAGTAATCGCCAAGCGAAGCATCTCCCCATAAACCCAGTTGTCGCCAGGCCTGGCGACGTTCGGCGTTAAACGTAAGTGTGATACTCATGAAGTTATTCCCAGGATTATTTCGGCATACATCTGACCGGATGGCCAGGCGGGGCCAATCCGGCGTACAACATGCAAAATCCGTTAGCCGTAGCGGAAATCAACGCCAAATGTTCCGAGCGGGTATTCCCATTGTGTGAGGATCGTGTCACCGCACAGCACCCGGCAGGTGCCGCACTCCAGGCAGCCTGCGGAATCAAAATGAATATTTCCACTCTCATCCTGTTTATACAGTCCGGCGGGGCAGGCTTTCAGCAACTTGCGAAATTCATTAAGGTCGGGATGTTCAGCCAGAATGATGTGCGGGTGGCCTTCATCAACATTAAATTTATTGACGCCCAGTTTGACGTCGACGTTAACGTTAGTGTCCTGATTCATAGTGCGGTGGCCCCCTTGATGCCGTCTTTCAGTAAGTTCATCAGCCCAATTTGCCTGGCATGGGACATGATCATCTTGCGAACGGGCTGATTTGGGCTTCCGTCGACGGTAAACATATCGTTCATGATATCGGCCACCATGCGGGGATACTGGGTGAACAGGCGCGGGTTTTCCATCAGCGCCGGGATCTTGCGAAAATGCTGTAAATCACGCATCACACAGCCCTGTTCGAGGGCGCGTTTGTAATCCATCAGGCTACTGGCCGAGTAATCCTGGCGCTCTTTTGCTGCAATGGCTGTTTGGGCGGCGGCTTCTGCGGAAGCTATCGCCAAATCCATGCCGCGCACGGTATAACCCAGATTCAGACAGAAACCAGCGGCATCGCCGACGATCATTACCCCGTCATCAACCAGTTTCGGAACCATTGCCAGACCGCCTTCCGGTACCATATGTGCGGAATACTCCAGCAGTTCTCCGCCGGCAATCAGCGGACGAATAGTCGGGTGTCGCTTAAAGTCTTCCAGCATTTGCGGAATGCTTTTCGTGGCATGGGCAATATCCCCCAGACCACACACCAGGCCCAGAGAGATGGAATCCTGGTTGGTATACAGAAATCCGCCTCCCATCAGTCCATTAGACGGTGAGCCTGCGAACAGCCAGGCTGCACCTTCGTTGCCTGACAGATTGAACCGATCCGCAATCACCGCCGACGGTAAGCCGATCAGCTCTTTTACGCCAACGGCATAGTGCTGCGCAGAAGAGGGGGGAACCATTCCCAGCGACCGTCCCAGCATAGAATTAACGCCATCGGCAAGGATGACAATATTGGCTTCAAGGATATCGTCCCCGGCTTGCACACCGGTGACCTTATTGCCTTCGCGAATTAGCGCGTCGACGCGCACGCCGGGGATGAACTGCACGCCAGCCTGTTCCGCTTTTTCCATGAGCCATGGGTCAAGCCGGTTGCGCAAAACGGTATAAGAGTCCTGCGCTGGCGCGTTGTCTTTTTCACGATGGAAGTCGAGGGTAACGGCGCTCTCTTCGGTCAGGAAGGAGATTTTTTCGCGGGTGACTTTACGTTCGAGAGGCGCTTCCTGCGCGAATCCGGGCATGATGCGCTCAAGGCTATGCGCGTAGAGTCTCCCGCCGGTCATATTTTTACTGCCCGCACTGTTGCCGCGCTCGATAACCAGTACGTCCAGTCCGGCCCGGGCCATAACGTAACCTGCCATTGTACCCGCTACACCAGCACCGACCACAATGGCATCAAATTTTTCATCTGACATGCTTTATGCTCCTTTCCCGCCGCGAGGGCAGCGGGAGATGTGCGTTAAACGGGGTTAGCGGCTGAGATGGTCGATAAGGGCCGGAACCACTTTGTAGATGTCGCCCACCAGACCGTAATCGGCGTAATTGAAAATAGGGGCTTTTTTATCTTTGTTGATGGCGACAATGACTTTCGCGCCGTTACCGCCGACCATATGCTGAATTTGTCCTGAGATGCCCAGCGTGAGATACAGGTCTGATTTCAATAACACGCCAGAAACGCCAATGTAGCGTTCGCGTTCCATCCAGTTTTCGCCTTCGGCAATCGGTCGTGAACAACCCACTTCAGCACCCAGCACGGATGCCAGGTGGCGCACCATTTCCAGATCGTTTTGCGCCACCAGACCGCGACCCACACCCACCACGCGCCTGGCTTTACTGAGATCCACGCTGCTCACGGATTTGGCGCGACGCTCCAGGCACATCACTTCATGGTGCGGCGCGATGTACGTTGCTGAGACAACCGGGCAGTTGTGTGAGGCGTTTTCCGCGACCGGTTCAAGCTGGCCTGGAGCAAGTGTGATAATCGCCAGCGTACTTTTGATTTTTTCTTTGCCAAATGCCAGACCACCATACATCCGGTGTTCGGCGAACAAAATGCCTGCATCCAGCGTTACCGATGTGGCGTCGTTCACCATCGCTGCGTTGAGCTGAATGCTTAAGCGTGCGCCAAGGGATTTGGCTCGTTTAGTCGCGGACATCAGCAGCAGCCCGGCGTGTTCCTGCATCAGGGCGGCGATGGTCTCAGCGTAATTTTCAACACGCTGTAAACCGGAGGTTGCGTCGAGCACGACTATCTTATCGGCGCCCAGGGCTTGCAACTGATTGGCCTGGTCGCTGCCTTGTACGATAAGGTGTACCTGCTCACCCCACAGGCGAGCGCCGGCCATTAATTCTGCATAGCGTTCTACGTTATCGCTGAACACCCAGACGTTGGCTAATTTACTCATGATGATTTCTCTCCGTTGGGCTTAGTTCAGGGCTTTTTTCAGGTGTTCAGCCAGTTTGGCAATGGCTTCTGCTGAGTCATTTTCCAGAATGGTGTGCTGACGTTCTGTTTGCGGCGGCACGGTAAGGCTCACCAGTTCCGCTAACGGTGACGCAGGTATCCAACCAATATCGCTGGCTTGCCACGGGGTGACCGGTTTTTTACCCGCGCCCAGAATCGCCTTCATCGAGGGAATACGCGGTGTGTTGATATCCGACGTCACGCACAGTACGGCGGGGAGCGGCAGATCAATTACTTCGACTTCATCTTCAAGCGTGCGCTCAACCACAAGGCGATCGCCGTTACGTTGGATGCTGCTGACGGCATTAATCACCGGGAGCTGTAATAGTTCCCCAACCAGTAAGCCGACCTGCTGCGCGTAGATATCCCCCGATCCTTCACCGAACAGCATCAGGTCGAAATCCATATTGTTGGCCGCACAGGCCAGCGCCTGAGCGGTATCCCGGGGTAATGAATGCTCCAGTTGTGGATCCTGCACCATATACAAACTGTCCGGCCCGCGGGACAGCACGTCTTTACGCACTTTGGAGTTTTGTAGTAGCGACCCGCCCACCGTTAAGGCGACGATTTCATCACCCTCTGCGCTAAGCTGCGCTGCGGCCTCTATCGCATTTAAGTCAAACTGGCTGATTTTGGCATCGGCCCGGTCAAAGTTAAGCGAGCGCTGTGGGGTAACAACAATGTCCTGTTCTTCAGGCACCAACTTAAAGCAGGTTATTATTTTCATGGCATCTCCAGTGATTCTCGTGTGGATGATGACGTGGTGCGTCATTATCGACAGTAGGGAAAATTGACTGAAAATAGTGTGCGACAGAGGGAGGGCTGTTTTCGACGGGGAAATCTGTTTTCATTGCCAACAATCTTGCAAAAAAAACGTCCCGGGAATGCCTGGTTTATCAGCAATAATCAGACGGTGCGTACCAGAGGAAAAAACGGGAACACAAAGACAGTGAAAATAATTGCGAAATGCGTCATGTTTTTAATCGCCTCTGCGCTGAATTTGTTTCTTATATGTAAATTATTAATGCAGACTTAATAACATTTATTCTTTTTGATTATTATAAAACGCAAATAATCAATGGCAGCAATGTACCAAAGCAAAAGGTGTCATCTTGCAGACGGCGCAAATAATTTTGTTTCGCCGGGAAGGAATAACGTTGTATAACGTCATTATCATTTTTATTTTCTGATATTAATAATCCCAAAATTGCTGCCTTTAGGTGGAGGTTGTCATGTATCAACGCTGCTTTGATAATGCCGTGGAGACCCTTTTTGAACAGGGGAAAACCCCGAGATTCTCGCGATTCGTCATCAGTGATGACCCTAACTGGGAGTCGGGTCATCACGTTCACGATAATGAAACAGAGCTTATTTATGTCAAAAAAGGGGTCGCAAGATTAATTATCGATTCGTCGCTGTATGTCGCGCATGCCGGGGATATCGTGGTGATAGAGCAAGGGCGACTCCATGCGGTTGCTTCGGATAGTAGCGCGCCTGCAACGACTTACACCTGCGCGCTCTACGGTTTTCGTTTCAACGGCTGGCAGGATAATCAGCTATTGCAGATGCACTCGTGTCCGGTGATTAGCGTTACTCAGGGGAAGGAGGTTATTAAGAGTATCTTTAATGAGTTGGGGGTTATGCTCCCCCAGAGCAAAAATAACCTGACATCTTCAGCCTACGACGCTTTTGCTTATGCTCTAACCGTTTTATTTTACGAAAACTTTAAAAATGCCTATCGTTCTGAGCAAGGTTATATTAAAAAAGATGTCTTAATTAAAGATGTGCTGGTTTATTTAAATAATAACTTCCGTGAAAAAATTACTCTCGATCAGTTATCCAAAAAATTCCGGGCCAGCGTGAGTTATATCTGCCATGAATTTACTAAGGAGTATCGAATTTCGCCGATCAATTATGTGATTCAGCGACGAATGACCGAGGCGAAATTTGCCCTGACGAATACGGAAGCTTCGTTAGCGGAAATCTCCTGGCGGGTAGGGTATGAAAATGTCGATCACTTTGCCAAACTCTTTCAGCGGCATGTGGGTTGTACCCCCAGTGATTATCGCAAGCAGTTTAAAAATAATCTGGTTGAGCAGGAATGTTTGATGCCAGAGGTCTGATTATCCAGGCTCGTGCCGGAAAACGCTTGTGCGCTATCCGGCACGAATTACCGCTTACTTATTCTGGTAATCTTTCAGGATTTGGCGTCCGGCGACGTAAATCATAATTTCGTCGGTGCCGCCGCCAATGCGCTCGCAGCGAACATCGCGCCAGAATCGGGAAACGCGCGCTTCATCGGTGTAACCCAGCCCGCCCATGATCTGAATGGCGTCATCAATCACTTCCATTGCCGTGCGGGCGCAATACAGTTTTGCCAACGCCGCGCTGGTCCGCAGCGACTGTTCCTGATCGGCCTGCCAGGCCACTTTCAACACCATATTGCGCATGTTTTCAATTTTAATCGCCATCAGCGCCAGTTTTTCCTGGATCATCTGGTTATGGCCAATCGGTTTACCAAATGCGATGCGCTGGTTAGCGTAACGGGCGGCATCTTCGAAGGCGCACTCGGCGAAACCGGTACTACGCGCGGCGTTGATCAACCGTTCCATCTCAAAGTTGTACATGACGTTGAGGAAGCCCATGCCTTCTTCGCCGACCATATCGCTTTCGTCTACTTCAACATCATCAAGATAAACTTCGCAGGTGCTGAGCATGTGCCAGCCGATTTTATGCAGCGGATTAACCTTAATGCCGGGTTTCTTCGAATCCACCCACCACAGTGTAAAGGCTTTCTTCGGATCTTTCGGCTCCGGATCGCGAGCCAGTACCAGCATATAAGGGTACTCTTTAGCGCCGGTGATAAAGGTTTTTTGCCCGTTGAGATATACCTTGCCGTTTTTGCGGGTGTAGCTGGTGGTGGCGCTGTTATTGTCTGAACCTGCTCCCGGTTCGGTTAATGCCAGCGCATAAGCCGGATCGCCCGTTTCCATGGTGCTTTCTGCCGTTTTACGTAACTGCTCGGCGGAGCCAAAACGACGCATACTGTGAATGCACTGACCGTTCGTGATTAAAAAAGCGGGTGCGCCACATTTGGAAACTTCCATCAGTGCCAACATCTGCGTGACGTAATCTGCCGGGATACCGCCGAACTCTTCCGGAACGCCCAGCATTGAAATACCGTTGTCCGCAAGGGCGCGCATAAACTCTTTCGGATAGGTCGCCGTCTGATCGCAGGTACGGAAATATTCCTCCGGGAAATTGCTGGTAATCAGTTCGCGAATGCTGGCAAGCAGCAGCTCTTGTTCTTCAGTTAATGAAAAATCCATCAGGGTACTCCTTTTAATTGGCGGCATCGGGCAATATAAAACCCATCGAAGCATCGATAAATAATCTTTCGTCCATCATTTTCAGTTCCGGAGAAATAACCGGAGGGAAATCCATTTTGTCCAGAATGTCTTCCTGTAAAGAGACTCCTGGCGCAATTTCGACTAAATGAAGACCATCTTCTTTTAACGTAAATACAGCACGCTCGGTGATGTAACGCACATCCAGTCCGCGCTCGAGTGCAATTTTTCCGCTGAAAGTGACTTCAGGTAATTCGTTGACGAATTTTTTCACCCGGCCTTCCTGCACGATATTTAATTTGCCATTGGCAACTTCCGTTTTCAGGCTTCCGGCAGTTAAGGTGCCGCAAAATATTATTTTCTTCGAGGTCGCGCTAATATCGATAAAACCGCCGGTCCCCATAATTTTGCCATTGAATTTATGTACGCCGACGTTGCCGTGGCGATCCACTTCGGCGAAGCTTAAATAGCATACATCCAGCCCACCGCCGTGGTAGAAGTCAAACTGGGAGGTCATATCCAGAATCGCGCGGGTGTTGACGTTGGCGCCAAAAGCGATGCCCTGGGAGGTAATTCCGCCAATCGGACCGGTCTCGACCGTCAGAATAAAGTCGTCAGCGCAGCCTTCTTCGCGAGCAACGAGACCAATACCATCGGCGATACCCACGCCAACGTTGCCGACCGCGCCTTTACGCATTTCGAACAGGGCGCGTCGGGCCACCAGTTTACGCTGATTGAGCGGCAGGGCAGTCTGCTGGCTGTCATCAAGGACAAAATCGCCCGAGATAAAGCGGTTAACCGGCGCGCCGCCGTACAATTGAGTTTGATCGGGATCGATGACCACAATATCGACCAGATAGCCCGGAATACGCACGGCTTTTGGGTGCAGTGTGGCTTTCTTCACCATTTTTTGCACCTGCATCATGACGATGCCGCCGTTGTTGTGAACGGCCTGAGCAATCACCAGCGCGTCGAGATACATAACTTCATCTTCAAACGTGGCGTAACCTTCGCTGTCGCAGGTGGTGGCGCGAATAAAGGCGATGTTTGGCGCAATGGCTTTGTAGTAGAGGTACTCTTTGTTATCAATTTCCACCAGCTTGATCAGATCTTCGGTGGTCACTTCATTCAGCTTTCCGCCCTGTTGGCGGGGATCGACAAATGTTCCGATACCGATCTCACTCAGAATACCCGGCTGGTGGGCTGCCGAGGCACGCAGGGTCTGGGTTAATACGCCCTGAGGATAGTTATAGGCGGCAATTTTATTCTGCTCAGCGAGGTCGGAAATTCGTGGTGATTGTCCCCAGTGGCCGCATAATGCCCATTTGACTAAACCTTCTTGTGCTAACGGGCTAATTCCACGGTCAGCACGGTCACCTAATCCCGTTGGGCTAATCAATGATAAGTTTCGGGGTGAGTGTGCATTTTTATATTTTTCAGCCAGCGCATTAATTAATGTTGTTGCTTCGAGAATACCGCCGCCTGCGCCTAATACGCAGAGCGTTGCCTCATCAGGAATATAATTAATGGCATCCGCTGCGGATAATACGGGGACCCGACCATCAATGCGTTTTGGTCTTGATAATTTCATATGAACTCCAGATTATATGCGTGCGACTACCTGTCGCTATATTCGACAATAATAATGTGAGTTATTTAATAATGTCCGGCCATCTGCCCGATATTCGTGATTAAGCGAATATCTGGGGCAGGGCATTACTGATATTAATATGGATAAACGGTACTATTACGCCTGATGCAATATGGTCAAAACAGTACGTAGGTCGGTGACCGAAATTTGCCCAGGGGCAGAGGCTTTTTTCACCGCGCCAAAGGTTGCCGCTGAACCGAAAACCTCACCGGACAGACGTGAAATCACCCCTGTTTTAGCCATCGACATAGTAATGATCGGGCGATCGGCATAGCGTTCCTGCATTTCCAGAGTTGCGCCAAGCAGGGTCAATACATCCGTTTTGTTTTGCGGCATCAGGGCGATTTTCGGGATATCAGCGCCAAGCTCCTGCATTTTACGCAGGCGCAGGACAATCTCTTGTGCCGCTGGCGTCTTATGGAAATCATGATTCGACATAATGACGGCGACATTTTTTGCATGTGCATATTCGACGGTGCCTTTAATCAGTTCGTCACCGGTGAAAAGCTCCAGGTCAATCATATCGACCAGACCGCTATCTACCGCCGCACGGTTTAGCGCAATATAGTTTTCGACAGCCAGCGCCTGTTCACCACCTTCTTTGGCACTACGGAAGGTGAACAGCAGCGGTTTGTCAGACATCACATCGCGGATGGCGCGTGCAGCTTCCAGTACGGCATCAACGGAGGACACCTCGGTGAAATGGTCAACGCGCCATTCCAGAATGTCGAAATCCGCCTCGCGATAGGCCAGCGCTTCGCTTTTTACCGTTGCGATGTCTTTACCCATCAGTGAGACAATGATCTTCGGCGCACCCTCGCCAATGACGAGGTTTTTTACGGTTACGGTTTTCATCGATTACCCTTTAAATATTTTACAAATGCTTGCCCATCAGGCTGCAAAACCCATAACCTGTTTCACATACTCAAGAGGGAAATCTTTCCCGGTCCAGAGTTTAAACTGTTCAGCCCCTTGCCATAACAACATGCCGTAACCATCAATCGTTTTGCAACCGGCAAGTTGTGCCTGTTGCAATAATTTGGTCATATGCGGGTTGTAGACGCATTCAGTCACCAGCAGATCCGGGCGTAGCAGGGAAACGTCGGTCACCAGAGATTCGTTCTCCAGCGGCTTCATTCCCACTTTCGTACCGTTGGTCAGAATATCCGCGCTTGCCAGTGCGTCCGCAAAAGCCTGTCGATCGTCGAGATCGATAACGGTGACCACGCAATCGGTATTTTCATTAACACGTTTGGCGAATTCCTGCGCTTTGGCAAAGAACTCATCTTGACGGTTAAAGAGTTTGATTTCTTTGATGCCTTCAATCGCCGCCTGGGCGCCAATGGCCGTTGACGCGCCGCCTGCGCCCAACAGTACCATGGTTTTACCCCTGATATCGAAACCGCTTTCCTTGATGGCACGAATATGACCTGTACCATCAGTATTGTAGCCGCGCAGGTAACCATCATCATTGACGATAGTATTAATCGCGCCGACCAGTTTGGCTGCAGGCGTTAATTCATCAACATATTCACATGCCAGTTGTTTGTTGGGCATTGAGACTCCGGTACCGCGCATCTTTAAAGCCTTCAGCCCGGCAATCGCATTAGCAAACGTGGAGTTATCGACTTCAAATGCCATGTAGGTAAAAGGTAATCCCGCTTTTTCTAATGCCTTATTTTGCATTTCAGGCGACAAGCTGTGTCTGATAGGGTAGGCCATCAGACCAATCAGTTCATATTTTGCAGTTACGTCCATTTGATACTCCTTCTAAGCAATTTATTGAAAATAACGTTCGCCCAACCGCACATCATTTTTGGGAATATCAAATACGCGGTAGTAACGAATAAAGACGATGATGGCGGTGATGAAGGCCAGCAAAGCAAATGCGAGGTCCAGCAAAATGATGTACTGCAGGCCAATGTTTGAAAGGTATCCGGTGATTAATGGGATAATAAAGTTGGCTACGCCCCCCATCATCATATAAATACTGGTGACCTTGGCTTTGCTCCTGGGGAAAAACTCTGACATCACCGAAACGCCGAGCTGTAAAATACCGCCTGCGGCAGAAAACCCGATAAGAAATGAACCGGCGTTACACACCAATGGGGATGGATATAAATAGATAACCGCTGCGGTGAGGGTTGCCAGCCCGGCGTTAAACACATTCGCCCAAATGGGTCGAACCATTTTCTTGAGCAGTGCAGCAAAAATAAACACGCAGACCAGCGATCCCATACTGTAGTAAGAGATGGTTTTCAGCGCGTCGGCTTCTGCCATGCCGGCAAATGCCATCGCGTATTTCGGCATCCAGACTACGATGACGTAAAAGGTCGAAAATGCGGCCACCCCAAACATAACGGAGGCTACGCCTTCCAGCCAGACCAGCGGTTTACTGTTCATCTGTGGTAGCTCTTTTGCAATGCCCGCATCCACCATCTGGCTGGGGAAACGGCTTTTGAGCAGCATCAACGTTATGACGACGAACAGTACCCCCGGGATAATGACCGCATAGCCATACCAGATATGGTTGAGCAGCATGGTGCTGACGACGATGGGGTAGATCATCTGCCCAAATGAGACCATCGCTTTAACCAGGATAACCGCTGACCCAGACGCCTTAGGGAAGCATTCCATCAAAGCCGGATAGCCACCTGTATCCAGGGCCGAGTTAGCGACGCCGACACAAACAGCGAGAATAAAGGCAATCATCAGATTCGGGCTGGCGGGAATGCCGAAGAAAAACAGCATGTACAGAATTGCCCCTAACAGAATGATAGCCCGTCTACCAAATTTATCTGAGAGCACGCCAAAGAATAAAATACTCACCAGGCGACCAAGACCAATGCCGGAAATTAAATAGGCTATCCCAGCATTGTCAGTGGAGAATTTTTCTGCGAGAGAGCTCATATTTTGCGCCAGTGTAATGACGCTAATGCCGTGTAAAAAATAACTTAAATAAATACAGATTATCGCCAAAAGGAATGGCGTATTAAAGGTCTTATTTTGAGACATGTTCACAACTCCTTGCGGATTTTAAAATTGTTCTGTGCTCGTCGATTTTGTTTAAATTGCGGCGACCTTGTGATTAATATACCGAGGCGCTGATATTGTGCCTACATAGCATGGCGTTTAAGTTACCAGGTATGTTGCATGCTCAACTGTGAAACTTAATTCTTTCAACCAAGATTTTGCTGAAGTTTTAAAACCGCGACCAATTATTTTGCAGCGGGGGAGAACAATATTGCATCCGCATTATTTTACGACCGTCGCCATGTTTAGTTGCTGCTTTGTCGCGATACGGCTGCGATAGCCAATAAACAATGCTAACAGGAAGCCTACCGCAGCTATGCCGGTATCAAACCACATGATGTGAGCAATGCTGGTCTGCGAGAGTCTTGCCGTTATCAGTGGGATGGTGAAGGTCGCAATGCTGCCCGCGCTGTAGTAAATCCCGGTAGCTTTGCCCTTCGCATCGGGAAAGCGTGCGGCCATCAGCGTTAAACCGATTTGTACAACGCCTCCGGCTGAAGAGAAACCGATGACAAACGCGAAGACGATCACCATGTAGATCGACGGATGCAGGCAGACCATCAGCAATGCGATAAATGAGATAAAGGTGTACAGCATTAACAGAGAGGTTGCGCGCCCCGTCTTTCGTGCCAGTGGCGCGGTGATCAACACACACAGTAGAGAACCGCAGGTGTAAATGCTTAACAGCTTGATCGATAAGGTGTAGGACATCCCGGCGACAAACTGTCCGTACTGTGCCAACCACTGGCTTATCAGATAAAATGTCGCCATGGCGATGTAGCCGTACAGAGTGTAACTGGCGAGATCGAGAAGAGAACAACGATGTTCAGATTGTATGCTTTTCTGTTCAACGGGTAATGCCTTGAGGGGGGCTTGATGCCCAGGATGGGCCGGGAATCGACAGCGAAACAAAAATACGCCATTGATTAGCATTACCGCGGCCGCCACAAAGAAGGACCAGCCAAACCAAAGTTCTGCCCACACCAGCAGACTGATAATCATCGGCAGCAGAAACTGACCGATGGAAACAAACGCTTTAATTAAGATATTAGCCGTGCCGGGAGAGCGGGGAAACGCCTCCATCAGGCTGGGGTAAGTTCCGGCGTCAAGAAAACTGTTTGCCATTCCGGCTAAAAATCCAAAAGCATAGGCAATATAAATGCTGTGAGTATTGATGATGCCTACAAAGAACAGCAGGTAGCAGACCATACCGAAAATAATAAACGGTCTGCGGCCATAGCGATCGGAAAGCATACCCGCCACCAATAAGACGCTTAAACGGCCAATGCCGAGTGAGGAAATAACAATTGAGACCCCTGCGGCATCGGTGTGCCACTGTTGTTCCAGTGAAGACATATTGAGGCTCATCAGAATGACCCCCATGCCGTGTACCAGGTAATTAAAGTACAGCCCTATCGCAGTGGAGAAATAGGTGTTTTTCATAATATGTTACTCAGCGAAAAGGCTAAATGAGTGTGGCGCTGCGGTCTCTTAACACAAACGCTCAAGGTCGTGGGCATACAGTTCAACAGCGGCCGATTGATAGATTTTCCAGTCGAGAAAATCATCGTGCTGATAAACCGCCTGAAAAGAGATCAGATCGGGAAAGAAACGCATGGTGTTATTACCGATACGGTTATTTATTTTTTCGATAATGGCGTTAATTCTTAACTTTCGTCTGGCTTTCATTTCTGCACAAATGCGCGTGATGTCTTCCGGGATTTCCCTTTCGCCATTCTCCCATTGTTGCCAGGCGGCAACATTGTGATCCCGCGAGATATACATAGCGCTTTCTTCTACCGTCATAGCAAAAATATGGCGGATAGCCTGGAGTTCTAATGCGTTCATTATTTGATCACCTCATAAAAGACGGTGGAATAGTAATAACATTGCTGTGGATATTTCGGCTTGAAGAGAGTCACAGTATCTTGTGCAATATTATTTGTTTATCAACGGGGAAGAGGGGATCTGTTGTGCGGTAAGGTTGGTGGCGAGGCGCGCGAAGGACAAAAAAAAGCCCATCGTGGGAGATGGGCAAAGACTACACACAGCAATTCGTTGTTTCACTCAGGGGATTTCCATGCTTATAAATCAATGTGTTGATCTAAAGCCATGGGCTAATAGTAGGCATACTGATTTTTTACGTCGATCAGATTCATCTCAATAGTTTAAAAACTGTAAATAATTTGCGAAGCAAATGAGTATTTAAAGAAGGATAACGTTGGGTCTTATTCAGTAAGCGGGCGGAATTGATTAGTATTGTTAAACAATCAGGCGGCGGTGCCGCCTGACGTGGGATTACTTATTGCGTTCGATTTCAGCAATTTCTTCGAGGATTTCGTCGGGATCGCTACCTGGCGCAGGGGCTTCGTTTACCCAGGCGGAGAACAGACGCCAGGACACGGCCAGTACCACCGGGCCGATAAACAGACCAATCATGCCGAAGGCAATCAGTCCGCCGATGACCCCTGAGAGAATCAGGATCAGCGGCAAATCGGCCCCCATGCGAATCAACATCGGGCGAATAACGTTATCCAGCGTTCCGACCACGCCGCTCCACACCAGCAGCACCGTGCCCCAGGTTGAATCGCCCGTCCAGTACAGCCAGATAATGGCCGGGACCAGCACCGGCAATGGCCCCAGTTGCACCAGACAAGACAGGATCATCAATACCGCCAGCAACGTGGCGTACGGCACGCCGGTTACCGCCAGACCAATACCACCGAGCACTGCCTGCACCAGCGCGGTGACCACAACGCCTAATGCGACGGCGCGAATGGCTTGTGCTGCCAGCAGAATGGCGGCATCGCCACGTTTGGATGCCAGGCGACAAGCGAAGTGGCGAATACCTAACGCCACCTGTTCACCGCGCCAGTACAGCAGGGCGCTGAACAGCAGCATCAGACCACAGTGCATCATAAAGCGGCCAAGATGTGCAGCCTGGCCAACAAACCAGGTCGTCGTCGTGCCGATATAAGGACGAACCTTGGCCATGATGGCCGCGCCGCCCATATCCAGCAGACTGTGCCAAGCGGCATACAATTTGGCGCCGACCAACGGAATACTGTTCAGCCACGCCAGATCCGGCAGGGTCATATCGCCTGCGGTTACGGCATGGATCAATGGCCCGCTGCCATCAACAATGCTATTGACCAGTAGCGCGATAGGAATGATGAACAACAGCACCAGCAGCAGGGTCATCACCAGCACGGCCAGCGAGCGACGGCCCCAGAGCAATTTTTGTAAGCGTAGCAGGATCGGCCAGGTCGCAATGACCACCGTCCCCGCCCATGCAAAACCGAGGATAAAGGGCTGAACAATCCAAAGACAGGCCACAATCATGACGGCTAAAAACAGCGCCGATAGCAGCACTTGTGCAATATCCTTGGGCTGGCGGAAATTTACCATAAATACTTTTCACCTTTGTCTTTGCGCCAGAACGTTGACGCGACGTGAACACTTAAATGACACCCTGTAATGATGAGCAATTTCAGCGGTTTTTAACAGGCGGATTCTGCCTGTAAATCTGCTGAGCGTATTAGAAAAAAATGTGATACAACAAACAAAGCAACACGCAAACGATTAAATTCACAACACAGACCGCAGGAAAGGGTCACTATAATGATTCCACAAATTTCTCAGGCGCCAGGTGTCGTTCAACTGGTGCTCAATTTTTTGCAGGCACTGGAGCAGCAAGGATTTACGGGCGATACGGCAACGAGCTATGCCGATCGTCTGACAATGTCGACGGATAACAGTATTTATCAGCTGCTTCCTGATGCTGTCGTATTCCCTCGTTCAACCGCAGATGTGGCGCTCATTGCTCGTCTGGCGGCGGAACCTCTTTTCTCTTCGTTGATTTTTACCCCACGCGGCGGCGGCACCGGGACCAACGGTCAGGCGCTGAATCAGGGCATTATTGTTGATATGTCCCGCTATATGAGCCGCATCATTGAAATCAATGCGCAGGAAGGTTGGGTGCGGGTCGAAGCCGGGGTGATAAAAGACCAGCTCAACCAGTTTCTCAAGCCTTACGGCTATTTCTTTGCCCCCGAGTTATCCACCAGTAACCGGGCAACGCTGGGTGGGATGATCAATACCGACGCATCCGGACAAGGCTCGTTGGTTTACGGTAAAACCTCCGATCACGTGCTGGGTATCCGCGCGGTGCTGATGGGCGGCGATATTCTTGATACCCAGCCAATGCCGGTCGAACTTGCCCAAACGCTGGGTAATAGCAACACCACTATTGGCCGCATTTACAAGACGGTTTATGAGCGTTGCCGCGACAACCGACAGCTGATCATTGATAAATTCCCGAAACTTAATCGCTTCCTGACCGGTTACGATCTGCGGCACGTCTTTAACGATGAGATGACCGAATTTGATTTAACCCGCATTCTTACTGGCTCTGAAGGTACGCTGGCGTTTATCACCGAAGCCCGTCTGGATATCACGCCGCTACCCAAAGTCAGACAACTGGTTAACGTTAAGTACGACTCTTTCGACTCGGCATTGCGAAATGCCCCGGTGATGGTGGAAGCGCGCGCGCTGTCGGTAGAAACCGTCGACTCCAAAGTGCTTAACCTGGCACGGGAAGATATTGTCTGGCACTCGGTAAGTGAATTGATTACCGATGTGGCGGATAAAGAGATGCTGGGTCTGAATATTGTGGAGTTTGCCGGTGACGATGAAGCATTGATTGATTCGCAGGTCAGCGCACTGTGCGAACGGCTGGATGGCTTAATTGCGCGTCAGGAAGCGGGTGTTATAGGCTGGCAGCTATGTACCGAGCTGGCAGGCGTCGAGCGCATTTACGCGATGCGTAAAAAAGCCGTCGGTCTGCTGGGGAATGCGAAAGGGGCCGCGAAGCCGATTCCGTTTGCTGAAGATACCTGCGTTCCGCCGGAACATCTGGCTGACTATATTGCCGAGTTCCGTGCGCTGCTCGATAGCCACGGCCTGAGTTACGGCATGTTTGGTCACGTGGATGCAGGCGTGCTGCACGTCAGACCGGCGCTGGATATGTGCGACCCGCAGCAGGAAGTGCTGATGAAACGCATTTCTGACGATGTTGTCGCGCTGACGGCAAAATATGGCGGTCTGCTGTGGGGCGAGCACGGGAAAGGTTTTCGTGCAGAATATAGCCCGGCGTTCTTCGGTGAGGAATTGTATCGCGAACTGCGTAAAGTGAAATCGGTGTTTGATCCGCAAAACCGGCTCAATCCGGGCAAAATCTGTCCACCGGAGGATGTTGATGCGCCGATGATGAAAGTGGACGCGGTGAAGCGCGGAACGTATGACCGTCAGATCCCGCTGGCCGTACGCCAGGAGTGGCGTGGGGCGATGGAGTGTAACGGCAACGGGTTATGCTTTAACTTTGATGCGAAAAGCCCGATGTGTCCGTCGATGAAAATCAGCCTCAACCGTATCCATTCACCGAAAGGGCGAGCTACGCTGGTGCGTGAATGGCTGCGTCTGTTGGCAGATCGCGGGATTGACCCGCTACAGCTGGAAAAAGAGCTACCGGAAAAACGTGCCAGTTTACGTACGCTGATTGCCCGTACCCGCAATAGCTGGCATGCGCGCAAAGGCGAATACGATTTCTCGCACGAAGTGAAAGAGGCAATGTCGGGTTGTCTGGCGTGTAAAGCCTGCTCCACACAGTGCCCGATTAAAATCGATGTGCCGGAGTTCCGCTCACGCTTCCTGCAGTTGTATCACACGCGTTATCTGCGGCCGTTGCGCGATCACATGGTGGCGACCGTTGAGAGCTATGCGCCGTTAATGGCGCGGGCACCCAACGCGTTTAACTTCTTCATCAACCAGCCGCTGGTGCGTAATCTGGCTAAAAAGCACATCGGCATGGTCGACTTACCGCTGCTGTCTGCGCCGTCGCTTCAACGTCAGTTGGTTGGCCATCGTTCCGCCAATATGACGCTGGAACAGCTCGAATTACTCAGCCTTGAGCAAAAAGCCCGTACGGTGCTGGTGGTGCAGGATCCGTTCACCAGCTATTACGATGCACAGGTGGTGGCTGATTTTATACGTCTGGTTGAAAAGCTGGGTTTGCAGCCGGTACTGCTGCCGTTCTCGCCAAATGGCAAGGCCCAGCATATTAAGGGCTTTTTAAACCGTTTTGCTAAAACCGCAAAGAAAACATCTGAGTTTCTCAATCGGGTGGCGAAGCTGAATATTCCGATGGTGGGTGTCGATCCGGCGCTGGTGCTTTGCTATCGCGATGAATACAAACTGGCGCTCGGGGAACAGCGGGGCGATTTCCATGTGTTACTCGCCAACGAATGGTTATCGACAGTTGTGGAATCACAGCCGCCAGTCGCTGTGGGCGGTGAAGCGTGGTACTTCTTTGGACACTGTACCGAAGTGACGGCCCTGCCGGGCGCGCCTGCTCAGTGGGCGGCTATTTTTGCCCGCTTTGGCGCAAAGCTGGAGAACATCAGCGTAGGGTGCTGTGGCATGGCGGGCACCTATGGCCACGAAGTGAAGAATCATCAGAACTCACTGGGGATCTATGAGCTATCATGGCACCAGGCAATGCAACGATTGCCGCGTAACCGTTGTCTGGCTACCGGATACTCCTGTCGCAGTCAGGTTAAACGCGTTGAAGGCACGGGCGTTCGCCATCCATTACAGGCACTGCTGGAGATTATAGGATGATCTGGAAACGTGAAGTCACACTCGAAGCGCTCAACGCCATGGGTGAAGGAAATATGGTTGGGCTGCTTGATATTCGTTTTGTGCACATTGGCGATGACACGCTGGAAGCCACAATGCCGGTAGACCACCGTACTAAACAACCATTTGGTTTGCTGCACGGCGGCGCGTCTGTAGTGCTGGCTGAGAGCATTGGTTCGGTGGCTGGCTACCTGTGTACTCAGGGTGAGCAGAAAGTGGTGGGCCTGGAGGTCAACGCCAACCATATTCGCTCGGCGCGGGAAGGGCGCGTCAGAGGGGTATGTCGCGCGGTGCATACCGGCTCCCGTCATCAGGTATGGCAAATCGAAATCTTCGATGAGCAGGGACGATTGTGCTGCACGTCGCGTCTGACGACAGCAATTTTGTGATGCATATTGCTTTTGGTCATTATCTGCACAGGGAATGGTGTTATACTGTGCAGGTTTTGAACACAAGCGAGGATGATATGTCTACCCAATTAGACCCGGCCCAACTGGCAATAGAGTTTTTACGTCGTGATAAAACCGATCTTTCACCAGCTCAGTACCTGAAAAGACTGAAACAGTTAGAGCTGGAGTTCGCGGATTTATTGACGCTTTCTTCGACTGAACTAAAAGAAGAGATCTATTTTGCCTGGCGCATGGGCGTTCATTGATTCCGGTATGCTTATCGTAATGAAACCCCGACACGCGTTCGGGGTTATTTTTTGCGTTAAATCTCAATCACCACTTCATCTCACCAGTATTAACCTTCGCACTTAGCTCCAGAGAACTTGCGTCTGCAAGACCTGGCCATGCCGCGGTGATGGTTTTAATCACATAATCCGAACCTTTCTTCGCCCCTAACGCCTGCTCAAACGATTGCAGATAGTCCTGTGTGAAGCGAATCGCTTTATCGCCCGCAGGGCGTTCGCCGATGTAATGCCCCGGGACCACCTGGGTGGGTTGTAACTTCTGCATTTCGCTCAGTACGCTACGCCACGCGCTACGCTGTTCTGCAGATTGCGTATCCGCCGTCCAGACGTGTATACCAGACGCCACGCCGGTACCGCCAATAATGGCACGGTTCGCCGGGATCCAGACATAGGCTGCATAATCATTAGGGTGGCGCAGTTCCAGCGCTTCACCATCAACTGTGAAATGCGTTTGCGTTGTCGCTTGCGGAACAGTGAGCGATGTTGGCGCGCCATCCTTCATTTGCGGACCCCAGAATTGCAGTTTGGCCTCTTTGGTGGCACGGATATGGTCTACTACGTGCGGTGTTGCCAGGACTTTTACCTGTGGGAAGGCTTTGACGATAGGCTGCAGTCCGAAATAGAAATCCGGATCGCCGGAGGTGATCACGATGGCCTTCAGCGTTTTACCGCTGGCGCGAATCATCTGCACCAGCTGTTCACCATCTTTAGTACTGAACTGTGCGTCAAACAATATTGCTTCTTTCGGTCCTGAAACCAGCGTTGAAGAGACCGGGAAAATAGCCTTGTCCTGTGGATTGTAGACGTCCAGCTGTAGCGTCGCGGCAAAGGATGAAGAGGCGAACAGAGGTAACAGCAGGGCCAGCGTTTTAACTTTCATGCCAGGTATCCTTGTGCAGGAAATTGTCTTTTGATAGTTCCTGTATTTTAAGGAAATTCGGATCTGTTAGAATTCCCTTATTAGGACATGCTGAGTTTCATAAAACGATCGGATGGGATGCAATGGACAGAGTGATGGCGGCAACGGTATTCAACCATATCTGTGATTTGGGCAGTCTGAGCGCCGCCGCGCGTGCGCTGGGGCTTTCCCGTCCGATGGTCAGTCGTTACCTCGACGAGATGGAAAAATGGGCGGGTGCAAGGCTTATCCATCGCTCGTCGCGCCGTCTGACGATCACGCCAGCGGGTGAAGAGGCATTAGTGAAAACGCGTTCTCTGGCGCAGCTTTCGCTGGATATTGGTGCCGCCAGCGCCGCGCAAACTCCCTCTGGCACGCTACGTGTGGCCTGTGCGCATTTTACAGCTATGCATATTTTAGCGCCGGTACTGCCCGCGTTTCTGACGAAGTATCCACAACTGCGTATCGAGGTGGAGATCAATAATCAACCGGTAAGCCTCGTTGGAGAACGCATTGATGTGGCGATCCGTATAACGGATAACCCTGAACCTGGAACTATCGCCCGTCGCCTTGGCGACTGTAAATCGGTACTGTGCGCGTCTGTAGAGTACCTGCATCAACATGGCACTCCTGAGACTATCGACGACCTTACGCAGCATAATTGTCTCTACTACAGCGGGTTTGCCGGAAAATCCTGGCACTTTCTGGATGCCCAGGGGCGGGCTGCCGCTGTTGCGATTAAAGGCAATTTGAGCGCCGGGATCTCTTCGTTGCTTTGTGAGTCGGCGTTGGCGGGAACGGGCATTGCGCTGGTGCCGGAACTGGAGGCGCGGGAAGGGCTGGCACAGGGAAAGCTGGTTAGACTCTTGCCCGAGCTTCAACCAAAAAGCCTGCCAATTTATGGTTTATATCTTTCGCGGGAGCATCAGCCTGCAGGACTGCGCCTGTTGCTGGACGCGCTCAGTGAAAAACAGCGCCTAATAATTGATTGAATACGCTTATAAAATAGTCAAATCGCAATTTGTGTTAAACAAAACATATCCGGAAGTGAGATTATTCTTATCGCCCCTTCAAGAGCTAAGCCATCGTGAGTGCCGGAGATAAGCGCCGGATGGGGCCGGAACCCTTAAGCCTGCCAGCAAGCAGCCTTAAGGGTTTTTTGTTGTCTTCACGTAGTGCCCGAACGGGATTGTACCTACTTGCCGTGAGTCTGCAGACCGGTGTTGTCAAAAAATAGCCGTGGTGACATTTAAGTTTAAAGAATCAAAACCGCTTTATATCGCACAGAGAATGCAGAACAGACCCTTTGGTAAATCATTACTGTGTGCGCTGTTCTGGTCACCGTATCAGCTTGAAAATAATATAACCCCTGCCTACGGGCGAGTGAAAAATGGCAATGGGTGGTTAGCCAACCGTTAACTTTTTTCCGTTCACCGCTCTGCGAATCTCATCTCTGATAACTCCCTGGTTAGGTATAGCCTGACAGAGGAAGTTACCCCTTCTATCACAGAAATAGTCATTTTCTATACATCTTTTGATTATCGACCTGTCTCGCCGATTGAAATTACTTAATCCATTATTAATCAATGCATTGAACAAAAAAATCCATCCCTGTTAACCCACGCAGCAGGGTCTATGCTTAGTAAAAGGGGTCAAAAAGGGCGATTAACCCGAATGCCCCTGCTGTTGAGGGGTTGAAGTGATAATCATTATCACTAACATGTTGTTATAGCTTGAAAGCTAGTGACTCGAGGTAACCCTATGGAATTGCATTCAGGAACATTTAACCCGGACGATTTTGCCTGGCGTGGTCTGACGTTAACGCCAGCGGCTGCGGCGCACATCCGCGAGCTGGTGGCAAAGCAACCCGACATGTTAGGCGTGCGTTTAGGCGTGAAGCAAACGGGATGCGCGGGATTTGGCTACGTGCTGGACACCGTTCGCCAGGCGGAAAAAGACGATCTGCTGTTTGAAACGGAGGGGGCCAGACTTTATGTACCGTTACAGGCGATGCCGTTCATCGACGGCACAGAAGTTGATTTCGTGCGCGAAGGATTAAATCAGCTATTTAAATTTCATAACCCGAAAGCCCAGAACGAATGCGGCTGTGGCGAAAGTTTTGGGGTATAGGCGGTACTATGTCTCGTAATACTGAAGCAACTGACGATGTCAACACCTGGGCTGGCGGGCACCTTAATTACAAAGAGGGCTTCTTCACCCATCTACAAACCGATGAACTGGCGAAAGGGATCAACGAAGATGTCGTGCGCGCGATTTCGGCAAAACGTAATGAACCCGACTGGATGCTGGAATTTCGCCTGAATGCCTTTAAAGCGTGGCTAACCATGGAAGAGCCGCACTGGCTAAAAGCGCATTACGATAAGCTGAACTACCAGGAGTACAGTTATTACTCCGCGCCGTCCTGCGGTAATTGCGATGAAACCTGCGCGTCTGAGCCGGGCGCGGTGCAGCAAACGGGGGCGAATGCGTTTTTAAGTAAAGAAGTTGAGGACGCATTTGAGCAGCTTGGCGTGCCGGTCCGCGAAGGCAAAGAGGTGGCGGTTGATGCTATTTTTGACTCGGTGTCGGTGGCGACAACTTATCGCGATAAACTGGCGGAACAGGGCATTATTTTCTGTTCGTTTGGTGAGGCGATTCACGATCACCCTGAGCTGGTAAAACAATATCTGGGTACGGTTGTCCCGGGTAATGACAATTTCTTTGCGGCGCTAAATGCGGCGGTGGCCTCCGACGGCACGTTTATTTATGTCCCGAAAGGTGTACGTTGCCCAATGGAACTGTCGACCTATTTCCGTATAAATGCGGAAAAAACCGGTCAGTTTGAACGCACCATTCTGGTGGCGGATGAGGGCAGTTACGTCAGCTATATCGAAGGCTGTTCAGCCCCGGTACGCGATAGCTACCAACTGCATGCCGCGGTGGTGGAAGTCATCATCCACAAAGATGCCGAAGTGAAATACTCGACGGTACAAAACTGGTTCCCTGGTGATGGTAACACCGGCGGCATTTTGAACTTCGTCACCAAGCGCGCTCTGTGCGAAGGCGAAAACAGCAAAATGTCGTGGACGCAGTCGGAAACCGGCTCGGCCATTACCTGGAAATACCCAAGCTGTATTCTGCGCGGCGACAACTCTATCGGCGAATTCTACTCCGTCGCGTTGACCAGTGGTTATCAGCAGGCCGATACCGGCACCAAGATGATCCACATCGGCAAGAACACCAAATCGACCATTATCTCGAAAGGGATCTCTGCGGGACACAGTCAAAACAGCTATCGCGGCTTAGTGAAGATCATGCCGACCGCAACCAACGCCCGCAACTATACCCAATGCGACTCGATGCTGATTGGCGTGGATTGTGGAGCGCACACCTTCCCGTATGTGGAGTGTCGTAACAACAGCGCCCAGCTTGAGCATGAAGCCACGACCTCGCGCATTGGTGAAGACCAGCTGTTTTACTGTTTGCAGCGCGGCATCAGCGAAGAAGATGCCATTTCGATGATCGTTAATGGTTTCTGTAAAGACGTGTTCTCTGAACTGCCGCTGGAATTTGCCGTTGAAGCGCAAAAACTTCTCGCCATAAGTCTTGAACACAGCGTCGGTTAAAATTTAAGGAAAGCACATGTTAAGCATTAAAAATTTACAGGTCAGTGTGGAAGATAAGGCGATCCTGCGTGGGCTGAGCCTGGATATTGGCCCCGGAGAGGTACACGCCATTATGGGGCCGAACGGTTCCGGGAAAAGTACGCTTTCCGCAACGCTCGCCGGGCGCGATGACTACGAAGTTACCGGCGGGACGGTAGAATTCAACGGTAAGGATTTACTGGAACTGTCACCCGAAGACCGGGCCGGTGAAGGGATCTTTATGGCATTTCAGTATCCGGTAGAAATCCCCGGCGTCAGTAATCAGTTTTTCCTGCAAACGGCACTGAATGCGGTGCGCAGTTACCGTGGCGAAGAGTCGCTGGACAGGTTTGACTTCCAGGATCTGATGGAAGAGAAAATCGCGTTATTGAAGATGCCGGAAGATTTGTTAACGCGTTCGGTCAACGTTGGTTTCTCCGGTGGCGAGAAAAAGCGTAATGACATTTTGCAAATGGCGGTGCTGGAACCTCAGCTGTGCATTCTTGATGAGTCGGACTCCGGGCTGGATATCGACGCGCTGAAAGTCGTTGCGGATGGCGTGAACTCGCTGCGCGACGGGCAACGTTCATTCATTATCGTCACCCACTATCAGCGCATCCTGGATTACATCAAACCCGATTATGTGCACGTTCTCTACCAGGGGCGAATTGTGAAATCCGGTGATTTCACGCTGGTCAAACAACTGGAGGAGCAAGGTTATGGCTGGCTTAGCGAACAGCAGTAACGTGCTGCAACAGTGGCATCATCTGTTTGAAACGCAAGGGGAGACGCGCTCGCACCACGCCCAACAGCACCTGCAGCAGATGCTGCGTCTGGGACTGCCAACGCGTAAGCATGAGGACTGGAAATACACACCGCTGGAAGGATTAACCAACAGCCAGTTTGTCAGTCATGTCACTGAGATAACGTCCGCCCAGTGTGAAGCGTTAGCGCCGGCTATTGCTGCTGTCCGCCTGGTGTTTGTTGACGGGCAATTCTGTCCAACGCTCAGCGACAGCGCAGAAGGTAGCGGGTTTAACATTACCGTTGATGACGTGCGCCAGTCGCTACCGGCGGCTATCCAACCGGAAGTCTTTCTGCACCTGACCGAAAGCCTCTCCCGCAGCGTAACGCACATTCAGGTGAAGCGTAACCAGCGACCGGCAAAACCGTTGCTGCTGCTGCACATTACCCAGGGGCTGGCGGGTGATGAGGTGAACACGGCGCACTATCGCCACCATCTGGACCTGGCAGAAGGCGCAGAAGCCACCGTCATTGAACACTATGTCAGCCTCAGCGAATATCGCCATTTTACCGGTGCACGATTAACGATGAACGTCGCGGCAAACGCACACTTGCGCCACATCAAACTGGCGTTTGAGAATCCGCTCAGCCACCACTTCGCGCATAATGATATTCAGTTGGGCGCTGATGCCACGGCCGCCAGCCACAGCTTTTTACTCGGTGATGCGGTGTTGCGCCATAACACCAGCACCCAGCTTAACGGCGAAAACACCACGCTTCGGCTTAACAGCCTGGCGATGCCGGTGAAAAATGAAGTCTGCGATACCCGCACCTGGCTTGCGCACAACAAGGGATATTGCAACAGTCGACAACTGCATAAAACGATTGTCAGCGATAAGGGGCGGGCGGTATTCAATGGCCTGATCAACGTCGCTCAGCACGCCATTAAAACCGACGGTCAGATGACCAACAATAATTTGCTGCTCGGAAAACTGGCGGAAGTGGATACCAAGCCGCAGCTTGAAATTTATGCCGACGACGTGAAATGCAGCCACGGGGCGACGGTAGGGCGGATCGACGACGAGCAGATGTTCTATCTGCGTTCGCGCGGGATCGGCCAGCAAGATGCCCAACAAATGATTCTCTATGCGTTTGCCGCTGAGCTGACTGAAGCCCTGGGCGAGGAAACGCTGAAACAACAGGTCCTGGCACGGATCGCTCAACGCTTGCCGGGAGGCGTAGCATGACATTTCCCATTGAAAAAGTGCGGGCTGATTTTCCGGTCCTGACGCGTGAAGTGAACGGTTTACCGTTGGCGTATCTGGATAGCGCCGCCAGCGCGCAAAAGCCCAACCAGGTGATTGATGCCGAAGCCGAGTTTTACCGTCATGGCTATGCCGCGGTCCACCGCGGGATCCATACGCTGAGCGCGCAGGCCACGGAAAAAATGGAGAATGTGCGCAAGCTCGCCTCGCTGTTTATCAACGCCCGTTCAGCTGAAGAACTGGTGTTTGTTCGCGGCACAACGGAAGGTATCAACCTGGTAGCTAACAGCTGGGGCGGCAGTAATGTGCGGGCGGGCGATAACATTATCATCAGCGAAATGGAGCACCACGCCAATATTGTGCCCTGGCAGATGTTGTGCGCCCGCGTAGGTGCAGAACTGCGCGTTATTCCGCTCAATACAGAGGGTACGTTGCAACTGGAAACGCTGCCGACGCTGTTTGACGATCGCACGAAACTGCTGGCGATTACCCATGTGTCTAACGTGCTGGGCACGGAAAACCCATTGGTTGAGATGATTGAGCTGGCGCATCAATACGGCGCGAAAGTGCTGGTGGATGGCGCACAGGCAGTTATGCATCATCAGGTGGATGTGCAGGCGCTGGATTGCGACTTCTATGTTTTCTCTGGGCACAAGCTCTACGGGCCAACCGGTATTGGCGTTCTGTATGCCAGAGAGTCGTTGCTGCAGGAGATGCCGCCGTGGGAAGGCGGTGGGTCGATGATTGCAACGGTGAGCCTGAGCCAGGGAACGACGTGGGCCAAAGCCCCCTGGCGGTTTGAAGCCGGAACGCCAAACACCGGGGGGATTATTGGACTCGGCGCGGCTATTGAATATGTTTCCGCGCTGGGGCTTACTGAAATCAGCGAATATGAACAATTCCTGATGCGCTATGCGCTGGAACAGCTGGCGGATGTGCCGGATTTAACGCTCTACGGGCCGGATAACCGTCTGGGGGTGATTGCGTTTAACCTCGGCAAACATCATGCCTATGATGTCGGGAGTTTTCTTGATAACTATGGCATCGCCGTGCGAACAGGGCATCACTGCGCTATGCCGTTGATGGCCTACTATAACGTTCCTGCGATGTGCCGGGCGTCGATTGCCATGTACAACACCCACGAAGAAGTGGATCGCCTGGTAACGGGCCTCAAGCGTATTCATCACTTACTGGGATAACAGGGAGGCGTTATGGCTGCGCTACCGGATAAAGAAAAGTTGTTGCGTAATTTTCTGCGTTGCGCTAATTGGGAAGAGAAATACCTGTACATTATTGAACTGGGTCAGCGTTTGCCGGAATTAAACGACGACGATCGTAATACGGAAAATAGCATCCAGGGCTGTCAAAGTCAGGTATGGATTGTCATGCGTCAGAATGCTGAAGGAATTATTGAATTACAGGGCGACAGCGATGCGGCAATTGTGAAAGGGCTTATCGCTGTCGTATTCATTTTATATGACCGCATGACGGCCCAGGATATTGTGAATTTTGATGTGCGTCCGTGGTTTGAAAAAATGGCGCTCGCACAGCATCTCACACCGTCTCGTTCACAAGGGCTGGAGGCGATGATTCGGGCTATTCGCACCAAAGCCGCAACTCTTAGCTAAACTGATAAAACACGTCAATTTTCAGCTCGACGTGAAAGAGTGAGGTAGTGCAACGCAGTGACTCGTAGGCCGGATCGGGCGCTCGACGCCGTCCGGCAGGAACGCCAGGGGGGTGAGTATGAAACGCGCGTCTGTTATTACGTTAATGCTAATCGGCGCTTACAGCGCTATTCAGGCCGCATGGGCGGTCGATTATCCTTTGCCTCAGGCGAACAGCCGTCTTGTTGGGCAAAATCAAACCTACACCGTGCAGGAAGGCGATAAAAACCTACAGGCGATTGCCCGTAAGTTTGATACCGCCGCAATGCTGATCCTTGAAGCCAATAATACGATTGCCCCCGTACCTAAACCCGGAACGCTAATTACTATTCCCTCGCAATTACTGCTACCGGATGCACCCCGAGAAGGCATTATTGTGAATTTGGCGGAACTGCGTCTGTATTACTTCCCGCCGGGAGAGAATATTGTTCAGGTTTTCCCAATTGGTATCGGTTTGCAGGGGCTGGAAACGCCGGTAATGGAAACCCGGGTTGGGCAGAAAATCCCGAATCCGACCTGGACCCCTACAGCAGGCATCCGTAAACGCTCTTTGGAGCGCGGCATAACATTACCGCCGGTAGTACCTGCCGGGCCAAATAACCCGTTAGGACGCTTTGCACTGCGTCTGGCGCATGGAAACGGTGAATATCTGATCCATGGCACCAGTGCGCCTGACAGCGTGGGACTGCGCGTAAGTTCTGGGTGTATTCGCATGAATGCGCCGGACATCAAAGCACTGTTTGCTCAGGTCCGGACAGGAACGCCGGTTCGGGTGATTAATGAGCCGATAAAATATTCGATAGAGCCGAACGGAATGCGCTATGTCGAGGTGCATCGACCGCTGTCGCCGGAGGAGGAGCAAAACGTCCAGACCATGCCGTATGTGCTGCCAGCCGGTTTTACCCAGTTTAAAGACAATAAAGCCGTGGATAATAGTTTGGTGGAAAGAGCCTTGTATCGTCGTGCGGGCTATCCGGTCACCGTAACGGCCGGGCAAGCGTCGGTCGTAAGCAATGGCGCGGAAGTGAAGTCTGCACAGAATGGCGTGCCGGGAGAGGATGCAGAGGTGCGCGCTACGCAATAACAGGGAAGGGTAATTCAGAGCAAAAAAAATGGCGCACAATGTGCGCCATTTTTATTACACAGATACTATTACTTGCGGTATTTAGTAGCTGCGTTGTCCAGACGCTGGTTAGCGCGAGCTGCGTCATCTTTAGCAGCCTGAACGTCGGAACGCATTGCGTTCACGTCGTTGCTCAGCTGGTCAACTTTAGCGTTCAGAGTCTGAACGTCAGAAGACAGCTGATCGATTTTAGCGTTGCTGGAGCAACCTGCCAGCAGAGTAGAACCCAGGATTACCGCGCCCAGTACCAGTTTAGTACGATTCATTATTAATACCCTCTAGATTGAGTTAATCTCCATGTAGCGTTACAAGTATTACACAAAGTTTTTTATGTTGAGAATGTTTTTTTGATGGGAATGCACTTATTTTTGATCGTTCGCTCAAAGAAGCATCGAATTGTGCAAAAACGGCTAAAAACCCGAGTGAAAACAGAAAGCTTCCATCGGATTCATCTTAGATAATCACGGATTAGATAGTGAAATCCGATTTGATTTTTTATTAATTGTAGCTATCGATAAAATAAAAAAAGCGCCACCAGGGCGCTTTTTTAAGCAAATTAATTCGCGTTGGAATTATTACAGCACGTGAACGGATGCCGTGTTGGTCGTGCCGCTCGGAACCAGTGCACCGGAAACCATCACCACAACGTCACCTTTCTGAGCCAGACCGCTTTCCAGAGCGACTTCTTTACCCAGACGATAGAAATCATCGGTAGAGCTGATTTCTTTAACCACCTGTGCAACAACGCCTTTGCTCAGCACCAGCTGACGCGCGGTAGTTTCGTTGGTGGTCAGCGCCAGGATGGTGGCATCCGGGAAGTATTTACGTACTGCGCGAGCAGATTTACCGCCCTGGGTTGCTACAACGATCAGCGGAGCATCCAGTTTTTCTGCAGTTTCAACCGCTCCACGGCAAACGGCTTCGGTGATGCGCAGTTTGCGGCTGTCGTTGTTGAAGTCCAGACGGCTGGTCATCACGCGGTCGGTACGCTCACAGATGGTTGCCATGATGGTGACGGCTTCCAGCGGGTATTTACCTTTTGCAGACTCGCCAGACAGCATGACTGCATCGGTACCGTCGAGGATGGCGTTCGCTACGTCACCGGCTTCAGCGCGGGTCGGACGCGGGTTTTTGATCATGGAGTCCAGCATCTGGGTCGCAGTGATAACGACTTTACGTGCACGGATACATTTTTCGATGATCATCTTCTGCGCGAAGATAACTTCTTCAACCGGGATCTCAACGCCCATGTCGCCACGAGCAACCATGATGCCGTCAGATGCTTCGAGGATTTCGTCGAAGTTGTTCAGGCCTTCCTGGTTTTCGATTTTGGAGATGATCTGGATGTTTTCGCCGCCGTGCGCTTTCAGGTGCTCACGGATTTCAACGACGTCAGAACGTTTACGGATAAAGGATGCTGCAACGAAGTCAACGCCTTGCTCGCAACCGAAGATCAGGTCCTGTTTGTCTTTTTCAGCCAGTGCTGGCAGCGCGATGGAAACGCCCGGCAGGTTAACACCTTTGTTTTCGCCCAGGTCGCCGTTGTTCAGCACTTTACAGATAACTTTGTTACCTTCGATAGCGGTAACTTCCATGCCGATCAGACCATCGTCAACCAGAACGGTATTGCCGACGGACAGATCTTTAGTGAAGCCTTCATAAGTAACAGCAACGATTTCGTTGTTGCCGACGACAGATTTGTCGGTGGTGAAGGTGAAGGTTTGGCCCGCTTTCAGGGAAACGTCGTTACCGCCTTCCAGTTTGATGGTACGGATTTCCGGACCTTTGGTGTCGAGCAGGATTGCGGCTTTCTTGCCGGTTTTGCTCATGACGTTGCGCAAATTCTTGATGCGCTGGCCGTGTTCTTCATAGTCCCCGTGGGAGAAGTTCAGACGCATGACGTTCATGCCCGCGTCCAGCATTTTGGTTAACATCTCTTCGGATTCGGTTTTCGGACCGATGGTGCAAACAATTTTCGTCTTTTTCATGACAGTCTTAGTCTTTAAGTTGAGAAGGATATGGAAATCTGGCTCCCGCCGCGCACGGACGGGAAGCTAAACCTGAGTTACGAAAGTTGTGATGCCTCGCACTAAGGATAGGTGACATCGAAAGAGCGTGCAGAGGAATGTGTGCTTGTGTTTCAGCCCAACGGGATGGTGAGTTTTGTAGTCGTTGAGTTTTACAGGTCAATGTGCTGAAACCATTCAAGAGACAATTGGCGCGCATTATACGCTGAAAATTATCAAAAAGGAAAATGGAAACAGCGTTTCAAAACACTTCTGTGCAGTTTTACAGAAAATATTCATTAATTTGTTTCCAGGTATGGATAAAGAGGTTATTCGCAGCAGCATTTGTTGCGCAACAAGGTGTAATTGTCATCCCAATCCCGTTCAGCTAACACCTTAGTTTCAGAAAGCATCAACATGTGTTGGCGGAGGTAATGAGCATCCCATCACAGAGAAAGGGTTCCGTTCACCTCATGTTCATCGTTTCTCTGAAACACCGATTCCTGTGAACGTGTTAAGGGTACTATCGCCGTACCCTTAACAATCCCGGCTCCCGGCGGGAAAATTGCCGCTCCGCGGTCCCCTCCGTTTATTCCTCCAGGCTACCGGGCCGGGCGCGAGGCAGCGTCCCTGCAAAACGCGCCCTGAACCCGCATCCCTGCGGGTTCTCCCGGCCTTACGGAAACACGTCGGCAATTTTCAGCCGGACCAGCCCACACCTGACCACCTGCGTTTTTTATCTGAACAGCAAAACAGAGTTAACTGGAAGTCAGTGCGTTGCAGCGATGACCCCGGTCAGGTTGAAAATCGATGAGCCTCCCTTGCACGTTCACGGGTATCTGTGCTTCAGAGAATTGATACCACTGAGGTGAACGGAACCCTGAGCCGAAATCACATGTTCTCCATAATGCTTAGCTGACAAGCATTACATCCCAATCCCTGACTTTTTGTGTATAACGCCGACCAAATCGACATATTTCTAAAAGTTATATCAAATGCGTTTTAATTCATTTTAAAAGCCAATCTCACTGATTACACTCGTTTGGACATCCATACTGCTAAACAGCCAAAAGCGCTAGCAGCAGAACAATAAGCAGCAGCGGATACCTAAACGACATGATTGTCCTGAAAAATATTTCGAAAGTGTTTACGCCAGGCAGGCTTGCCATTACCGCTGTCGATAACGTCAACCTGACGGTTGAACAGGGACAGATTTACGGAATTATTGGTTACAGCGGGGCGGGGAAAAGCACCTTAATACGCTTACTTAATGGTCTGGAAAAACCGACTTCAGGCAGCGTAACGATTAACGGCCACGATATCTCTGCCGCCCGTGGGGAAGCGTTACGTCAGGCGCGACTGAAAATCAGCATGGTGTTTCAACACTTCAATTTGCTGTGGTCACGAACGGTTAGTGAAAATATTGCGTTCTCTATGCAAATTGCTGGAGCGCCAAAAGCATCGATTAAAGCGCGAGTTGCTGAACTGATTTCGCTGGTGGGGCTGAGCGGTCGTGAAAATGCGTATCCGTCCCAGCTTAGCGGTGGGCAAAAACAGCGGGTAGGAATTGCCCGTGCGCTGGCGAACAATCCTGACGTTCTGCTGTGTGATGAAGCCACTTCGGCGCTGGATCCGCAAACTACCGATCAGATCCTCGATTTGCTGCTCGATATTAATCGCCGTTTCAAATTAACCATTGTGCTGATCACGCATGAAATGCACGTGGTACGCAAAATCTGCGATCGCGTCGCGGTAATGGAAAACGGCAGAGTCGTTGAGGAAGGCGACGTGCTCAACGTCTTTACCCATCCGCAGCAGCCGATCACCCGACAGTTTGTTCGTCAGGTGAGTCAGTACACCGAGGAAGACGAGTTTAACCCACAGTTGGCCAGTGAGCTGGGCGGTGTGGTGATCAAGCTAACGTTTACCGGGCAACGTACGCATCGGCCTGTGGTTGGCGAATTGACCCTGCGCTATGGCCTGCCGTTTAACATTTTACACGGCAAGATGACGCAAACCGCGCACGGCGTGTTTGGTCAGCTTTGGGTGCACGTTGTGGCCTCTGAGGAACAATTGAACAATATTTTGGCCGATCTGCGCCAGAGCGACATTGAAGGCGAGGTGATCAACCATGGCTGAAGAACTGTTTCCTCATCTGAAGTGGGAGCAACTGCTGGCAGCAACCCAGGAAACGCTCTACATGACGGTCCTTTCTGGCGCGGCGACCTTTGTCCTGGGCGTTGCACTTGGTCTGGCGCTGTTCCTGACCGCACGTGGCGGACTGTTTCACAATCGCGCGGTGTATAGCGTTATTTCGCTGGTGGTGAATATCTTTCGTTCCATCCCGTTCATCATTCTGATCGTGCTGCTGATCCCGTTTACCAAAGCGATGGTTGGCACCATTCTCGGCGCTAATGCTGCGTTGCCTGCGCTGATTGTAGGGGCTGCACCGTTTTATGCGCGTCTGGTCGAAATTGCCCTGCGTGAAGTCGACAAAGGGGTTATTGAGGCGACGCGTTCGATGGGCGCACGGCTAAGCACGCTTATTTTTCGGGTTTTACTGCCGGAATCCTCTCCTGCTCTGGTGTCCGGGATCACCGTGACGCTGATTGCGCTGGTCAGCTACAGCGCGATGGCAGGGGTGATTGGTGCCGGTGGTTTAGGGAATTTGGCCTATCTGGAAGGATTCCAGCGCAACCACAGCGACGTCACGCTGGTGGCGACGGTGACGATTTTGCTCATTGTCTTCATCATCCAGCTTTGCGGCGATGTGATCACCTCTCTGTTAGATAAACGCTAATAAAATACGGAAACCATTATCATGAAAAAATCACTGACATTACTCGCCGCAGCAACCTTAAGCGCCCTGAGCTTTGCCTCCTGGGCAGATACTCTGACCGTTGGCGCCTCAAACGTGCCGCACGCGGAGATCCTTGAGCAGGCTAAGCCTATTCTGGCGAAGCAGGGGATCGATTTAGAGATTAAACCGTTCCAGGATTACATTCTGCCCAACACCGCGCTGGCTGGCCGTGAGATTGACGCTAACTACTTCCAGCATATTCCGTACCTGAACAGCGTGATTAAAGATCATGCGGGCGATAAAACCTATGATTTCGTCAGCGCCGGAGCGATTCACATCGAGCCAATTGGGATCTATTCGAAAAAAGTGAAATCGCTTAAAGATCTGCCGGAAGGCGGCAAGGTCATCATGCGCGATGCGGTATCTGAGGAAGGCCGTATTCTGTCGATTTTCGAAAAAGAGGGCGTAATCAAGCTGAAGCCGGGCGTGGATAAAGTCACCGCGCGCATTAGCGATATCGTCGAGAACCCGAAAAAACTGAAGTTCCTGCCTAACGTGGAAGCCGCGCTGTTACCGCAGATGTATAACAACGACGAAGGCGATGCAGTGGTGATTAACGCCAACTACGCCATCGACGCCGGGCTGGATCCGGTAAAAGATCCTATCGCCGTCGAAAGTGGTGAAAACAACCCGTATGCCAACATCATTACCGTGCATCGTGGCGACGAGAAGAAAAAAGATATCGTGGCGCTGGTTGATGTCCTGCACTCAAAAGAGATCCAGGACTGGATCCGCACCAAATATAAAGGTGCGGTGATCCCGGTAAATAACTGATCCGCTGGCGTTACCTTATCCGGCCTACGACGTTCTGTAGGCCGGATAAAACGCGTTGGCGTGGCCATCCGGCGCTAGAGTTTCACTCGCTCAATCCTCGCTGGCAACCCCTGGCGCACCGCTGCACCTGACACCCAGTCAAGCCAGGTATTGGCTACCTGCCGGGTAGGATCCGCAAAGCCCAAATCGTTGAGATTAATCCCCGACCTTATTTGTGCGTCAAACGCCATCGGCTTGCCGTCGAGCGTATGCTGCGCCGCGCCCATTTCTTTATGCCCATAACCGTGTTCAATGGCGATCACGCCCGGCATCACGCCATTAAGCAGGCTTATCTGCGCCTGCGCCTGACCGCCAGGCGTGGTGATACGCACCATATCGCCATGCGCTAAACCATACCGTTGACCATCCTGCGGATTAAGCGCCACCAGATTAACCGGCTTCAGATGATGCAAACGAGGGATCACCGCCGTGGCGCTGGACATGGTATTGGATTTAAAAGAAATCAGTTTCAGCGGCCACTCTTGTTCCGGGAACAACTCCTCGACCGCACGCCCATCTGACAGGCGTGAAGGATACCAGGCCGGGCAGCCGCTGTAGCGCTCGCCGGTAATTGCATGGCGGTGCGCGGCGACGTCCGCATTCCAGATTTGTAGCGGTTTTTCCCACGCATTGCCTATCCGATTCTCAACCCGCCCGCTGTTGTCTGGCGCAAAACGCCCACCGCGGGAGTAGATAAACGCCACCCGGCTGATTTCATCGGCTTTCAGCGTTTGGGTCATCACCGGCACGATCCGCTGTACCCCAGTCAGCGCCAGGTCTTCCGGTTGCGCTTCTGCGACCGGCGCTTTGCCCATAAACGCAATATTGGCGGCGAGTCGCAAGTAGTAATCTTCCGCACGATTCAACGGATAGTGATTGCCCTGCGGATCGGTAATCGCATTGTCACCAAATCCGGGGAGCCCGATACGTTTTGCCACTGCGATACAGAAAGATTCCATCGAGGCGGGTTGACCATCAGCGGTACTGCTGGTTGCCGCTGTCACTACCGGCCAACGCGCGGTGGTGGCTTTACTGGCAACGCCGGCCCACGGGGCGCTGAATCCCCAACTTTCGAAGTTGTGTGTATCCGGCACGATGTAATCGGCCAGCGCCGTGGTTTCGTTCATAAAGGCGTCAATAGCGATAAACAGCGGCAGACGCGCAGGATCCTTGAGCTTTTCTTCCGCCACGCCGCGCAACCCTGCGATGCCGTAGAACGGGTTGGTCATGTTGGAGATCCAGGCTTTCAGTGGATAAGGGTAGCCTTCCAGCGCCGAGACGAGGAGTTCGGTAAGCTGGCCTGCGACAAACGGATACCACGGGGCTTTGGCCGGGAAGGGCGATTGTCCGGCCGCCACCTTATTGCGATACTCTTCGGAAGACTCATAAGCAGTTTTACTGCGCGCGATGCTTAATCCTTTTGGTTTTACCTTCCCGGCGAAGCTGTCCATGTTGTAGCGCGGACCGTCGGTGGCGCCATTGAACTTGCCGCCGCCGACAAATACGCCGCCTTCAAGACTGAGATTGCCAATCAGCGCATTGAGCATCATCACCGACCAGGCGTTATAAAATCCATTGCCTGCCATCATTCCACCGTGCGTAATCACCGCTGCCTGGCGGCCATGGCGGGTAAACGCGTCGGCCAGGGCGCCAATGTCAGCTTCAGACACGCCGCATTGCTGGCTGTACTGCGTCAGCGTTAGTTTCCCGGCGGACTCTTTCAGACACTGGAAGCTGCTTTTTACCGTCACCGTCTGACCGTCTGCCAGCGTGACCTGGCGGGTGACGAACAGCTGCGCGCGTGGGCAACTGCTGGCGGCGACAATTTCGCCGGCCTCGTTAATGACCACCGGCTCCTGGGCGGCGTTTGCGCTCAGGTGCGCGAGGGTTAAATGCTGTCCGGCAAGGGTTGGAAGCTCATCGGTAATCACCAGATGCGTGGCGTTAGTCCAACTTTTTTCTCCGGCCTGCTGCATGGCCTGTACGCCGGGAATGGTGAGATAATCGGCGTTATAACGCTGTTTTTCGATAATCCAACGGATCATCCCCATCGCCAGTGCGGAGTCACTTCCCGGACGTACAGGCTGCCAGTGGCCGCGATTGTCAGCCTGCACTGTGGTCAATGGCAGGGCCGGTGCCACCACCACGTAACGGAAGTCGTCGCGTAAACGGGCGCTGGCCAGTTGGCGAGCCTGGCGCTTAAACGGGTTACCGGATTGCGCCGGAGACGTTCCCATAAATAGCGCGAATTTGACGTTGTCCCAGTCGGGCTTCACGTGGGTGTTTTTATCCAGATCGCCCATTAACGCACCGGAACCGGCCCGGTATGCCAGACCACAGTAAGCGCCATGAGCGCCGAAGTTTTTACTGCCAAAACTATTTAATGCAAAGCGGCGCAAAAATGAATCACGTCCTTCATCGCTGGTATTGGTGACCAGCAGTTGATTGGATTTAGGGCCAAAGCCGGGATGCCTGGCATCAAGTGGCGTGTTGGTGTCATGGATTGCCCGCAAGCCGTCAACGTGGCCTTCACCAAACAAGTCGCCGCCTTCCACCACCTCTTTGATCAGCTGTTCAAAGCTGATGCTCTGCCATTTTCCCTCACCGCGTTTGCCGACACGTTTCATGGGCTGGAGAATGCGTAACGGGCTGTATAAACCTTCAAGTAAGGTTGCGCCACGGGCGCAGGCCGTGGAACGAGCGTCAAGACCCGTTTCGCCCGCCAGTTGTTCCATTGCGGTGGCAAAGGGGACGGAGGCGTCAATATGGTGCTCGTGAGACAATGGGTGATAGGGGTTGCCCGCAATGCGCAACACCTTGCCTTGTTCGCTGTCAACGCGCACCCGCACGCCACACTGCGTCCAGCAGCCGAAGCACTGTGTCATGGAGATAACCTGCTGCGGGTTCTGCTGCCAGCGCGGCTGGGCATTGGCTTCGGGGATGAGGGCGTTACCAAAGATGCGGTCTCGGGTAATTTTGCCCGAGGAGCCGTCCAGCAAACCGTCTATCGCGCGCTTTGCCACATCCCGATAACTCAGGCCAAAAGTCACCATACCACCTACGGCAAGGCCTACTTTAAGCCACTGACGACGGGTTAAATTAGCCATGTTGCATTCTCCTTGCGATCGCGTTCAGGGCTTCACGAACAATAATGATCAGTGCTATCCACAGGCCGAAGGTGCCCACAATGGCCAGCCAGCCATCGGTACCACCGGGCAGGGTATAAGGATTAAACAGCGCGTTAAATTTCGGTATGGTCTGCACCTGGATAAGTAACGTCCAGCGCATCAGCCAGCACAGCGCCATCGCGCTAAATGCAAGTAATATGCGCAGCGGCAGTGATAAGGGGTTACGGAGCACCAGCCCGCACAGGACAAGCGAAACAAGCCATAGCGCAACCCAACCGATGGCGTAGTGTCGTGCTAACGGGGCAACGTTCAGCCATTGGCGAATAGCCGAACCGGAAAGCGTATTGCCGCTCACCCATATCACCACGACCAAAGCCAGTACCATCAGGGTGACTGCCTGCCCCCACGCCAGTTTGCGGGCCAATGTTCCCTCGCGTTTTGTCGCGGCGATGAGCAGGGCGAGAAACGTTTGCAGCGCGCTGAGGAACATCGCAACCGGAAAGGCGTAGCTGAACCAGACGGGACGCGCCTGCACTACCGACACTTCGCGGCCGGTGTATACCAGCAACCCGATGGCTGACAAGGCGCTACCTATCGCCAGCCATTTAGTGACACTGTAACTTTTAAGCGTTAGCCGTTTAACATGCTGCGCCAGAAACCACAGACCTAAGAAGCCGGTAAAGAGCGGTAAAAACAGCGCGCCCCAGGGCATCCAGGACCACGGCGTCGGCCAGGCGTAGAAATGCCAGACGCGGGCGGTTTGGTGTAAGTCAGCGGTCAGCGCCAGCGGCGCGGTAATCGCGCAGGTCAGGGCGATTAACAGCGTCAGGTTTTCCAGTTCCGGCATCTCTTGTTTACGCCAGTGAAGCACGCAGGCGAACAGCGCGGCGCAGGCGGCAATGCCGATGAAAAAGAAATATTGTACGGCCCAGGGTAACCAGCTTACGTCCTGGGGATGGGCCAGAACCTCTTCAATAACCAGTGAATGGTTCATTTAAACCTCCTGCCAGAGAGCGGGTTGAGCACGTCCCATCAACGGGGTTACAAACGCTTCGTCCAGACCCAGATAGAACACGTGCGGTGATGTCCCGTTTTCCGGTTTCAGGACTTTGATGGCGTCATGGTGTTCACGCAGCATTTGAGAAATCCGGCTGTGCGGATCTTTGATATCGCCTATGATGCGCGCGCCGCCGACGCAGGATTCCACGCAGGCCGGGAGCAGGCCAGCTTCGAGGCGATGAACGCAAAAGGTACATTTATCGGCGGTTTGTGTTTCATGGTTGATGAACCGCGCATCATAAGGGCAGGCCTGCACGCAGTAGGCGCAGCCCACGCAGCGCGTGTTGTCGACCACCACAATGCCGTCTTCGCGTTGGAAGGTAGCCTGTACCGGGCAAACGGGCACGCAGGGAGGATTATCACAATGGTTGCACAGCCGCGGCAGCAGGACGTTGGTGACGCTCTGCTGACCTTCAATCTGCACCTGGTACTGGTTAACGAGGGTGCGAAATTCACCCTGTGGCGTCTGGTTTTCAATGGCGCAACTGACAGTACAGGCCTGGCAGCCGATACAGCGTCGCAGGTCAACCAGCATGGCGTAGCGATGCTGAAGTGAGCCTTCATGGCGTTCAGGCGAGAAGGGAAATTGCGCCTGAGCCAAGGGTACCAGTGATGCGCCAGCGGTCAGGACGCCCAGTTGCTGGAGAAACTGCCGTTTACTGCTGTCCATATTTTCTCCCGTCACGATGCAACAACGAAACATTGGTCACGCCGTTGGTTTGCGTGTGATGAATAAAGAATCTTGATGATTTACAGTGTAAAAATCGTGACGGGGGGTACTCTATTGTGGTTAACCACATACCCGGCTTGTTGTTGATCTAAAACAACATAATTGACAGGGATAATTGAGTGGGACGCAACGTAGCAAAATGTCTGACGGTGCTGGTGTCGCTATGGATGCTAAGCGGTGTAGTCAGGGCTCAGACATGGAACATTGGCGTTTTGGCGATGCGTGGGGAGGTCTCCACGCGTAATCACTGGCAGCCGCTGGAAACTCTGTTGAATCAACAAATTCCCGGCGAACAGTTTCACATTCAACCACTGGACCTGCGGCAGATGCAGGAGGCGGTGAATCGTGGAACGGTACAATTTGTGGTCACTAATCCGGCGCAATTTGTTCAACTAAACAGCCGCGCTGCGCTACGCTGGCTGGCGTCACTCCGTTCTACTCGCGGGGGGAAAGCCACCAGTAATGTGATTGGCAGCGCGATCCTCGTCAGGCGCGATAGCGGGATAACCTCCGCACACGATCTGATCGGCAAAACGGTGGGTGCCATTGATGCTCAGGCATTTGGCGGCTATTTGCTGGGATATAAAGCGCTCAGCGATGCCGGCCTGCGCCCGGAGCGCGATTTGCGCCTGACGTTTACCGGATTTCCCGCCGATGCCTTACTCTATTTATTACGCGAAAAAGCCGTGCAGGCGGTGATTGTGCCGGTGTGCCTGTTGGAAAAAATGGACGAAGAAGGGCTTATTCGTAAAACAGATTTTACGGCCGTGCTTAACCATCCGACGTCGATTCCCTGTTTAACCAGTACGCCGCTCTATCCTGACTGGTCATTTGCGGCACTGCCTGCGGTAAGCGACGAGCTGGCCGATCTCGTCACACGGGCTCTGTTCAACGCGCCGCAAAACGCGACGTTTCGCTGGGGGGCGCCCGCCTCGACCCGCGAAGTGGAAGCGTTGCTGCGCGATGTCCGCCAGCATCCGCAGCAGCGCCAGTTGTGGCTGGATGTCAAAAGCTGGTTTATTCAACATCGGCTGGCGATGGGGGCCGCGGCTCTTGTCTTGTTGTTGTTGACGCTCAATTACATCTGGGTGATGTTGCTGGTCCGCCGACGCGGCAGGCAGTTGGAGCAAAACAACGTATTGTTGCGCAAACAGGAACAGGAGCTGGAAACCGCTCGCCAAATGAGCGTGCTTGGCGAGATGACGTCGGGTTTTGCCCACGAGCTCAATCAGCCGCTATCGGCTATCCGTCATTATGCGCAGGGCTGTCTGATCCGCCTGCGTAATCAGGATCAACAGCATCCACTGCTGCCCGCGCTGGAACACATTGATACCCAGGCGCAGCGGGGGGCTGATACGCTGCACAATCTTCGCCAGTGGGTCAGCCAGGCACAGGGCAATCCGGTGATGACCGATGACTGGCAAGTTGTTAACGTTCACGATGCTATCCATCACGTCTGGCAATTATTACGCATGCCCCAGCAATTTCCGGCGGTAGCGCTGCAAACGCAGATCGGTAAGGCGTTAACATTAACGTTGCCGTGTGTTCTCCTCGAACAGGTACTGGCCAATGTGGTTCTCAACGCCGCCCAGGCGGGGGCAACCACCGTGTGGTTTAGCGCTCAGCGTGAGGATGGTGATGTGAGTATTCAGGTGCAGGATAACGCCGGAGGTATTGATGAGATGCAGCTGTACCAGGCTTTTCAGCCGTTTATGACCACCCGTAAAGAGGGCATGGGGCTGGGGCTAGCCATTTGTCAGCGGCTGGTGCGCTACGCAAACGGAGACATTGAGATCAAAAATCATCAGGCTCCAGATGAAAAAGCGGGCGTGGTGGTGACATTACATTTTAAGCAAAACCCGGAGGGAGGCCGTCGTGGCAATCATTCATCTGCTGGATGACGATATTGCCGTCACCCAGGCTTGCGCGTTTTTACTGGAAAGTCTGGGATATGAGGTGTGTTGCTGGGAGCAAGGCGAAACATTCCTCACCGAGGCAAATCTGCACCAGGTGGGCGTACTTTTGCTGGATATGCGTATGCCTGTAATGGATGGGCATGCTGTGCATGAAGCCATGCGCCAGCGTGAGAGTACGCTGGCGGTGGTATTTCTCACCGGGCATGGCGATGTGCCGATGGCGGTTGAACAAATGAAACGCGGTGCGGTCGATTTTTTGCAAAAGCCGGTTTCCGCCGCGCCTCTGCAAGCGGCGTTAGAGCATGCAGTGCAGATTTCTCACGCCGCCTTTTCGCGACAAGAGATCGTGGTTTGCTATCAGCAGCTTACGCCAAAGGAGCGAGAACTGGCGCAACTGGTAGCAAAAGGGTTAATGAATCGGGAAATTGCTGATGCTATGAATATTGCCGTGCGCACGGTTGAGGTTCATCGGGCGCGGGTGATGGAAAAAATGCAGGCGGGGAGTCTTGCTGAACTGGTTAATCGACTGCAGAGGATTCAGTAAATTTATGACATTTATTTGATTTTCATTGAATTTTGTCTAATCCGTCAGACTGATATATGCTGTTGGTTTGAGTTAATGACGAGCGGGAAAAAATGGGAAATCAGACCAAAGACGATGAGTTGTACCGTGAAATGTGCAGAGTAGTCGGTAAAGTAGTGCTGGAAATGCGCGATCTGGGACAAGAGCCTAAGCATATCGTCATTGCGGGAGTACTGAGAACCACCCTCGCCAACCAGCGCGTGAAGCGCAGCGAGTTAGAAAAACAGGCTATTGAGACCGTCATTAAAGCATTAGCCGGTTAATCCACAAAAAGAGGATGGTGGTTTCGTTCGCCGTCCTTTTATTCTCGTCACGTTAATCTATCAATATATATAATTTAGTGCTGCAATTAGAGGAGTAATCTCCGTTGTATATTAAGTTATATCCCGGATGATATATAAAAATATATATGCGAGTAGAGTCACAAATATTTGCAAAGCATGTGAAATATTATTTCAATTTATCTTAATGATAATAAATCTCACTCCGCATTTATTATTTCCCTTCCGTTTTTTAATTGATGACGATCAAAACTATGAGCGCTGAATAACCACATTATCTTTACGCCTAACCCTAAAGGATTAGATTCATTCAGTTTAACCACCGTCATTTTACGCGATCAGGTTAGGGCAAAAATTTACGTGTTGTTGGCAACATTAACCGCCCGAAATGGCTTGAGTTGCACGGGTTTAATTTAGCCTGGAGGTGTTGCTAACACAGCGTTTGCGAAGAGGATGCGAAATAAATGAATCAGGTTGATCGTCCATTTTTAGATTGTGGTTTAACGCGGCTTGAATTTCTGCGGATATCAGGAAAAGGTTTGGCGGGATTAACCATCGCCCCTGCACTGTTATCACTTTTTGGCTGTAAGCAGGAAGATATCGACAGCGGTACCGTGGGGCTTATCAATACGCCGAAAGGGGTGCTGGTGACCCAGCGAGCGCGCTGTACTGGCTGCCACCGCTGTGAAATTTCCTGTACCAACTATAACGATGGTGCCGTGGGGACTTTCTTTTCCCGTATAAAAATCCATCGCAACTACTTCTTTGGCGATGATGGCATCGGGTCCGGTGGCGGACTGTATGGCGATTTAAACTATACCGCTGATACCTGCCGTCAGTGCAAAGATCCGCAATGCATGAAGGTCTGCCCCATTGGCGCTATTACCTGGAAACAGGAAGACGGCTGTATTGCGGTGGATCATAAACGTTGTATTGGCTGCAGCGCTTGTACCACCGCCTGCCCGTGGATGATGGCGACCGTGAATACCGAAACAAAAAAATCCTCAAAATGTGTGTTATGTGGGGAGTGCGCCAATGCTTGTCCGACTGGGGCATTAAAAATTATCGAGTGGAAAGATATTACTGTTTGATAGATAGCAGGTATGCCTGATACGCGTCATTAATTGCCCAAAATATCGCAGTTTTGCAAAAAAACTGCCTGAAGGATGGCGGGTATATCTATTAAACCTTCTTGCAAAGGAAAACATGATGGCTAATGGTTGGACAGGTAATATTTTACGGGTCAATCTCACCACGGGGAATATCACCCTTGAAGATTCCAGTAAATTTAAAAAATTTGTCGGCGGGATGGGCTTTGGTTATAAAATTATGTACGACGAAGTCCCGCCAGGCACCATGCCTTTTGATGAAGGGAATAAACTGGTTTTCGCCACCGGGCCATTAACGGGCTCTGGTGCCCCTTGTAGCTCCCGCGTCAATATCACCTCCTTATCGACTTTTACCAAAGGCAATTTAGTGGTGGATGCTCATATGGGCGGCTTCTTTGCTGCGCAAATGAAATTCGCCGGTTACGACGCCATTATTATCGAAGGCAAGTCCGCGACGCCTGTCTGGATCAACATTAAAGACGAAAAGGTCAGCATCGAAAAAGCCGATTTCCTGTGGGGTAAGGGAACGCGCGCCACAACCGAAGAGATTTGCCGCATTACCAGCCCGGAAACCTGCGTCGCCGCTATTGGTCAGGCGGGTGAAAATCTGGTGCCGCTCTCCTGCATGATCAACAGTCGCAACCACAGCGGAGGCGCCGGTACTGGCGCGGTAATGGGGTCGAAAAACCTGAAGGCTATTGCGGTAGAAGGGACCAAAGGGGTCAATATTGCCGATCGCAAAGAGATGAAGCGGCTCAATGATTACATGATGACCGAGCTCATCGGTGCCAACAACAACCACGTTGTGCCAAGCACCCCCCAGGCCTGGGCAGAATACTCTTCGCCAAACTCGCGCTGGACGGCCCGTAAGGGACTGTTCTGGGGCGCGGCAGAAGGGGGACCAATCGAAACCGGGGAAATCCCGCCGGGTAACCAGAATACCGTGGGTTTCCGTACCTATAAATCCGTGTTCGATTTGGGGCCAGCCGCTGAGAAATACACGGTCAAAATGAGCGGCTGCCATTCATGCCCCATTCGCTGTATGTCGCAGCTCAATGTCCCGCGTGTGAAAGATTTTGGCGTGCCAAGTACCGGCGGTAACACCTGCGTGGCGAACTTTGTCCACACCACCATTTTCCCCAATGGCCCGAAAGATTTCGACGATAAAGACGATGGGCGCGTGGTGGGAAATCTGATTGGTCTGAACCTGTTTGACGATTATGGCATCTGGTGTAACTACGGGCAGTTGCACCGTGATTTTACTTACTGCTATTCGAAAGGCGTCTTTAAGCGCGTACTGCCAGCTGAAGAGTATGCGGAGATCCGCTGGGATCAGCTGGAAGCGGGCGATCCTCATTTTATTAAGGATTTTTACTACCGGTTGGCGCATCGCGTGGGGGAACTCAGCCATCTTGCGGACGGATCGTATGCCATTGCTGAACGCTGGAATTTGGGCGAAGAGTACTGGGGTTATGCCAAAAATAAACTGTGGTCGCCGTTTGGTTTCCCTGTCCACCATGCAAACGAGGCCTCTGCACAGGTGGGGGCGATCACTAACTGTATGTTTAACCGTGACTGTATGGCGCACACCCATATCAACTTCATCGGTTCCGGTTTACCGCTGAAATTACAGCGCGAAGTGGCGGGCGAGCTATTTGGTTCGCAGGATGCATACGACGAAACCAAAAACTACACCCCGATCAATGCCGCCAAGATCAAATATGCCAAATGGACGCTGCTGAAAGTCTGTCTGCATAACGCGGTTACGCTGTGCAACTGGGTGTGGCCGATGACGGTTTCACCACTCAAGAGCCGTAACTATCGCGGCGATTTGGATCTGGAAGCAAAATTCTTCCAGGCGGTCACCGGCGATGAAACCACGCAGGAGAGTCTGGATCTGGCCGCTGAACGCATCTTTACCCTGCACCGTGCCTATACGGTCAAATTGATGCAAACCAAAGATATGCGCAATGAGCATGATCTCATCTGCTCCTGGGTGTTTGATAAAGATCCGAAGATCCCGGTCTTCACTGAAGGGACCGACAAGATGGACCGGGAGGATATGCGTCAGTCGCTGACGATGTTCTATCAGGAAATGGGCTGGGATCCAGAGCTGGGTTGCCCAACGCGTGAAACCCTGAACCGACTCGGACTTGAAGATGTAGCCGCTGATTTGGCTGCACAAGATCTGTTGCCGGCGTAAGGAATGCGAGATGACTAACGTGAGCGACGTTCTGACCCCCGTTGAGGCGTTTCCTGACGAAGTGGATAGCCGAAAGAGACAGTGGCTGCAGGCGTTTCACCCGCCTGTAGAACAGATGAATGCGCCCCAGGTTCAGGAACCAGCCAGCCCGGAGTTGATTGTGGCAGATTTTATCCGTCAGCATTCAGCATCGGGGCAACTGGTGGCGCGCAGTGTCTTTTTGCTGCCGCCTTATTCGGTTCCTGAAACCGATCTTTCCGCGCTGCTGGATGTGCTGGGCCAGGACGCGAATGGTGCGGATATCACCTGTGTGCAGGGTGCGGAAGAAGCATATTTCTATTCGACGCAAACCATGACGGCAAATTACGCCGACATGTGTGTGCAGGTGGTGGAAAACGACATCTGCCGTGCTATTGCCGAGGCGGTACGCTTCGATTGTCGAACGTATCCTCGCCCTTATAAGGTCGCCATGTTGACGCAACCGCCGTATCGCTTTGAGTCTCAACAGATTGCCGCTGCGCTCACGGCCATGGAAACGCATCCCGATTATGCAGATATACGGACTGTGGAATCGTCAAATGCGGAGCCTTATTTGTTCAGCGAACGTTTTATGAGTTATGGCAAAGCGTACGGCCTGTGCGAATGGCTTGAGGTTGAGCAGTATCAGAACCCCTGAATTATTCAGGTTGATGTCATGGAACGTGTGGACGACCACTGTCACAGTATTAGAGGATAACCCGATGTCCTTCACCCGACGAAAATTTGTCATTGGCATGGGGACGGTGATTTTTTTCACTGGCCCAAGTCAAAATCTGTTAGCGAGTACCAGGAGTTCTAAAGACGTACATTACGTCATGATTCACGATGAATCACTGTGTAACGGATGTAATATCTGCGCCCGCGCATGCAGGAAAACCAACCATGTTCCTGCGCAGGGTAGCCGTTTGTCGATAGCTCATATTCCGGTTTCGGACAACGACAACGAAACGCTGTATCACTACTTCCGTCAGTCCTGCCAGCACTGTGATGATGCCCCCTGTATTGAGGTGTGTCCGACCGGCGCCTCATGGCGAGATGACAACGGCATTGTGCGGGTAGACACGTCTTCCTGTATCGGCTGCAGTTACTGTATTGGCGCGTGTCCTTATCAGGTGCGCTATCTCAACCCGCAGACCAAAGTGGCGGATAAATGCGACTTCTGCGCTGAATCTCGTCTGGCGAAAGGTTTCCCGCCGATCTGTGTTAACGCCTGCCCGGAACATGCGCTGATTTTTGGTCGCGAAGATAGCCCGAAAATTCAGACCTGGTTGAGAGAAAATAAGTATTACGAGCATCAACTTGCAGGCGCCGGGAAACCCCATCTGTATCGTCGGTTCGGTCAACATTTGATTAAAAAGGAAAATGTATGAACGCGTCGCAGAATGCCGAACAGTTTCATGCCCAGCTTGCGCAGTATGTTCCCCTGTTTTCACCGGACTACTGGCCTGTGTGGTTGGTCATCGCCGGGTTAATGCTGGTGGGGATGTGGCTGGTGCTGGCGCTACACGCCATGCTGCGCTTTCGGGCCGCACATAAAGCGTCGGCAGGGCACGGTGAGAAAGTCTATTTATACTCGAAGGCCGTTCGTTTGTGGCACTGGTCGAATGCGCTGCTATTTCTGCTACTTCTGGTCAGTGGCCTGGTCAATCACTTTTCCGTCGTCAGTGCGTCGGTGATGAAAAGCCTGCTTACCGTGCATGAGATCTGCGGCTTTTTGCTGCTCGCCTGCTGGATTGGCTTTGTCCTGATCAATCTGATTGGCGGCAACGGGCATCACTATATTATTCAACGTCAGGGCTGGATCGGACGAGCGCAAAGACAAACGCGTTTTTACCTGTTTGGCATTATGCAGGGCGAGTCACACCCATTCCCGGCATCAAAGCGTTGTAAATTCAACCCGCTACAGCAGGCGGCCTATGTTGGCGTGATGTATGGCTTACTGCCACTGCTGCTGATCTCAGGGTTGTTATCGCTCTATCCGACGGTTGTCGGTGACCTGTTCCCCGGCGTGCGTTACTGGTTGCTCCAGGCGCACTTCGCGCTGGCAATAATCAGTCTGTTTTTCATCTTTGGGCATCTTTATCTTTGCACGACAGGTCGTACGCCGGGCGAAACCTTCAAGTGTATGGTGGATGGCTATCACCGGCATTAAGCGATGATGATTACGCGAAGTGACTTACGGGCCTGGCGCGTTGGGCCCGTAATGTATCGCTGGTTTCTACGCGCGTTTCCAACTGGCGGAAGCTATGCTGATGTCCATCGTGCACTCCAGCGGGAAGGGTATACAGACTGGGCAAATAGTCTGGTGGAATACGGCTGGTCAAAATGGCGGGAAGAGGCGAGTTTTGCCCAGCAGGATATTCGCGCGATGGGGAATATTTCCCGTGTGCAAACGGCGGGGGAAATCAGCCGTCCGCTGGCGAGTGCGGAAGATAATGCCCGATTCAGTTGTGCAGGCGATAACGTTAAAATCACCAGCGCCGGGTATGCCGCACAGATCGCCAGCGCAGGTTACAGCGCACGTATTGGTAGCGTAGGCTATAACGCGCATATCGGCAGTTCAGGCGATCGCGGGCGAATTGCGGTTGCGGGAAATTCGGCACGTATCAGTAGCGTGGGTGACGGGACGCGTATCGCCAGTACCGGCATGCGCGTACGCATCAGTTCGCTCGGCGACAGAAACCGGATTGCCTGCGGTGGTGATTTAACTCAGTTGGCCTGTTTTGGCGCAGAATCGAAAATCGCCAACTGCGCCGACAACATCCACATTATTGCCAGCGGAGAGAACGCCGTTGTTGCCAGTACCGGTGTTGTCGATTCGATAATACTCGGTCCCGGCGGCTGCGCGGCGCTGGCCTATCACGATGGCGAGAGAATGCGTTTTGCGCTTGCCGTTGAGGGGGAAAATAACATCCGGGCGGGCGTGAAATATCGGCTCAACGAAGACCACCAGTTTGTGGAATGTTGAGCCGTGATCTCATTTTAACGCGAAGCGGCGTTGGGTGATTTTCTCCAGGCTCAGGCACAGCAGGTAATAGACCAGTCCGGTAAAGATAAAAATGGCTGCCGGATAGATTTGTACCCGGCTGTTAACCTGACCCGCAACCGTTGTGAGTTCCGGCACGTTAACGATAAACGCCAGCGACGTGTCCTTCAGTAATCCAATAAAAATCCCCGTCAGCGATGGCAGTACGTTACGCAGCACCTGCGGCAATAAGATAAGCCACAGGGCCTGATACGGGCGAAAACCCTGAACCACGGCAGCATCATATTGCCCGCCAGGCAGCGCGCTAATTCCTGCATACACTGAGTGCATGACCGAGGCAGCGGTGAACCATGCCAGCGCCAGCGTCACGGTAACGGCTCCGGGGAGATCGCTTCCGGTCAGCATGGGTAGCAAATACCACATCCAGAAAATCACAAAGATTAGCGGAATGCCGCGAATAAACTCCGCCCAGATAAACAACCCGTTGCGAACCGTGCCCGGAAAACGCCAGGCGCAGCAGGCAAGAACTATCCCACCAGGCAAGGCCAGCAGCGCCGCGCCGAGAGCCATCAACAAAGTGAGCAGAACGCCGCCGGGTTGTCCCTGGGCCACGCGTCCCCACAGGAGATAATCAAGATTGTCGGTAATGACCGAAATATTAGCGATCATGCAGTATGCTCCTGACGCTGAAGATACGCGTTTTAACCTTGGACGATTTACCCGATGCAGGTCGTGGGCCAAGACGCGTAAGCAGCATACCCAGAACGATGCCGGTGAACAGATAGAGCGCAGTGCCAACAGCAAAGGCTTCCAGCGCGTGCGCGTTGTAGCTCTCAATTTGCCGCACCTGGTAGGTGAGCTCAGCAAATCCAATACCGCTGGCAAGCGAGGAAAGTTTCATCAGGTTAAGGTATTGCCCAACAATGGGTTGCCAGGCGTTCGCCAGTCCCTGAGGAAGCAGAATGTGACGAAACGTCGCCCAGGATGAAAAACCCTGCGCCACGGCAGCCTCACGTTGTCCGGCAGAAACCGCCTGTAAACCAGAGGCGATCTCCTCGACCAAAAATGCCGAGGTAAATACGCCCAGCCCCCATGCTGAACAGATAAACTCTGGTGTTAACCACCAGACATCGCCTGGCAGAATAGACCAGGGATGCTCTGCATTGATGAAGGTAATGACGTTGCGGGGTAGCCAGTTCCATGCGGCAAAATACCAGAACATCAGTTGCACCAGTAAAGGCGTGTTGCGATACACCGAAACCCATACACTGACCACCGCTTTGTTGAAGCGATGGCCCGTCAGACGCAAGCCGAGTAGGAAGATGGCAATGAGCGTGGCGAGTACGATACCTGCCAGTGTCACCCAGAGCGTGGTGAGAAAACCGGAAATTATCCATTGCAGAGGTTGCCCGCTCAGCACTCCCTGCCAGTCCATTGCAAGCATTATAGCGATGACTCCTGGTGTAACGGGTCGAGCACTTTTTTCAGGAAACGCTGGGTTCTCGGGTGCTGTGGCCGGGTGAAAAAATCCTCCGGCGCGGCCACTTCAAGAATTTCTCCGCCATCGATGAATACCACGCGATCGGCAATCTCACGGGCAAAATGCATTTCATGGGTCACGACGATCATGGTGATACCGCTGTGGGCCAGGTTTTTCATCACCTGTAATACCTCGCCGATCATTTCTGGATCCAGCGCGGAGGTGGGCTCATCAAACAGAAGGATTTGTGGCGATGAGGCCAGCGCGCGGGCGATGGCCACGCGCTGTTGCTGCCCACCGGACAACTGTGCGGCATACGCGCTCGCTTTTTCTGCCAGTCCCACCTGATCCAGCAATTCGAGTGCCCGACGCGCGGCTGCCGCCTTGTTCCAGCCGTGAACATATTCCAGCGCCAGCGAGATGTTCTGATGCGCTGTCAGATGCGAATAGAGATTGAATTGCTGAAAAACGAAACCGATACGGCTGCGTAACTGGCGTAATGCTGCCCCGCGCAACTGACTAATTGGTTTGTCATCAATGAAAATCTCGCCACCGCTGAGCGACTCAAGCTGGTTGATAAGGCGTATAAGCGTGGATTTTCCCGAGCCAGAAGGGCCCAGAATAGTCACCACTTCACCGGGTTCAACTGACAAGCTGACGCCGTTAAGTACGGTGTGAGTGTCAAACTGTTTGATGACATTGCGCAGTTCGACGCTTGCCTGGCGCAAATGGTTAAAATCCGCCGCGGAAACTGCACAACGATGAAACAGGGCTGAGAGCATATTACTTCGCTTCTATTTTAAAGGCGCGGGGTTGCGGGTTTTTGGTTTCAGGGCCAAACCAGACATCATAAATTTTTGCCGCCTGCCCGGTAGATTCCAGCCTCAAAAGCTCATCATTGACGGCTTTTAACAGCGCTGGCTCTCCTTTTTTTACTCCCACGCCGATCTCTTCTTTGCTCAACAGGTCAGGCAGAATTTTGAAATCTGCTTTATCCGGCGCACCGCTTAATAGACCGGCCAGAATCGTACTGTCCTGGGTGATGGCCTGAACATTGCCATTGCGTAGCGCGGTTAACGCCAGTGGAATATCGTCGTAGGCCAGCACACGCGACTGCGGGAAGCGCTGATGGAGCGCCTGCTCACCGGTAGTACCTTTTACCGCGCCGATTCGCGCTTTGCTGTATGCATCGAGCTGGTCCGGGGATTTGGCCGGTACCAGGAACTGCTGCCCGGTAACAAAATAGGGGACGGAGAAGTCAATGACCTGCGCCCGCTCAGGCGTAATCGTGATATCCGCCACGATTAAATCGGCTTTACCGGATTGTAATAACGGAATGCGGTTTGCCGGATTAGTCGCTACCAGTTCCAGTTTTACGCCGAGGGATTTCGCCAGCGCTTCAGCAAAATCAACGTCATAGCCGACAATCTTATGCGTTTTGGCATCGACGGAACCAAACGGTGGATTCGCGTCGAATGTCGCAACTTTTACTACGCCTGCGGCTTTGATATCGGTCAGTTGGTCAGCCTGAGCCTGCGAGGCGGCAATGCCGGTGGCCAGCAGCACGCCGAGTGCCAGCAGTGTTTTTTTAGCGCGGTAAGTTTTCGTTGCCATCATTATGTAAATCCCTGTCGTTTTTGGTTTGTGCTTTTTACGCTCCCATAACTTACGTTCAGGACAAAATAAGAAAAAATTCTTATCTATTTACAAAATGTTATTAGTAAAAGCGGTGTTAACAATGGGTAAACGCAATGGGAAATGTAGATAAGAGGAGGGGCATAGTCTGGCGGTAAAAAAACCGGCATTGCGCCGGTTTGGAAATCAGATTTTACAGGCGTCGCCGCAGTCATTATCAGCAATAATGTCCTGCGCTTTCTTGTCAGCATCTTCCAGACGTTCAGCATTACGCTCTTGCGCTTCTTCCAGTCCATCAAAGACCAGATTATCGAGATCAATTTCCATCATTCACCTGCTCAGGTTCAGCGTTTAACATCACATTATTATATTGCAAAAATGTTGCTTAACAGCAGCGATTCTTGCTACTTAGCGTCGAACTCAATTCGGGGTGCCTGTTTACCCGCCAGTTGACCAACAATTCGCAATTGCTAAAGAACCGTGAAGCGGAAATACCGAAAAATGCTTGTGCCCTCGACTGTTCTACTTTCACTTTTTCATTAACGTGATGAGCGATCATTTTTAACAAATTAGCGACAAAATCACTATACATATAACTTAATATCTTTTATACATTAATTGTTCAACCCTGCGACTATTCCACAAAAGAGAAAGCTATATGGAACAGACACCTGATAAGAAAAACGATAATTTTCAAAAAGATGGCAAAGAACAGTTCAATCGCTCGATCGGTCTTATTTCTAACTTTGCGTTGGGTTTTACCTACCTTTCGCCGCTTACCGCCGTCTATTCGCTGTTTGCACTGGCCGTAACGCTGGCGGGGCCGCCCGCAGTCTGGTGGATTTTAATCGTCGCATGTGGACAACTTTTGGTGGCGTTGGTGTTTGGTGAGGTGGCTTCCCAGTATCCGATAACCGGCGGGCTTTATCCCTGGGCCAGAAGGTTATGGGGCAAGAAATATGCGTGGATCGCTGCCTGGATTTACCTGTGGGCCCTGGTGGTCACCATTACGTCAATCGCGGAATATACGTCAACATTTGTTGAGTCGCTCTTCCACTATGGTCAGACGCCAGCCACTATGTTGGCGACTTCCGTCCTGCTGCTGCTTTTGATGATGGCTGTTAATATGTCCGGGACTAAAAATCTGGCTCGGGTCGCAAAAATTGGCTTCTGGTGTGAAATCGTTAGCGTGATTGCGCTGGGAATTTATCTGCTGATATTCCACCGTTCGCAGCCATTCTCCGTAATTTTTGATTCGATGGGCGTGCTGGCGCATGACGGCAGCTATTCCACCGCATTTATGTCTGCCGCGCTGATGGGGCTGTTTATGTTCTTTGGCTTTGAGGCCTGCGGTAACGTTGCGGAAGAGGTACAGAATCCAAGTAAAAAGATCCCGGTTGCGATGATTTTGAGCATCGTATTTGGTGCGATTTCGGCGATTATTTCCGTCATGGGATACCTCCTGGCTTCACCAAATCTGGTCAGTATCGTGAATGGCAAAACATCTGACCCGATTCCGGCCATCCTTAATGAAGCTCTTGGTGAAACTGGTGCAACTATCTTTATCATCGTCGCGATTGTGGCGATGCTGTCGTGCATTTTGTCTCTGCAGGCTGCGCTAAGCCGCCTTATCTTTTCTTTCTCCCGTGACAGAATGCTGCCGGGAAGTGAGTGGATGTCAAAGATCTCTAAAAATGGCGTTCCGGATAATGCCATGGTTGTTAGCTGTCTGCTGCCAGTCATCATCTGCGTTTGGGTCTATTTCCAGCCAGACAACCTGTCGCGTATTACCGCGTTTGCCGTCATCGGTATTTATATCTCGTTCCAGATGGTTGTGCTTGCCGCACTGCGCCAGCGCCTGAAAGGCTGGAAACCGGCCGGGGAGTGGACCATTGGCGGTTGGGGCGTGATTGTGAACGTGCTGGCGCTAGTCTATGGATTGTGTGGGATCTGGTTGTTGGCGCAACCGGCAGACAGCAGCGATTTCATCGACCGTTGGACGGTACTGTTCGGCCTGGCGATTGTCGTTGGCTCCGGGCTTATCTATATGTTCCTGACCCGACCGTTTGGTCGCTCTGCGGCGCCGGAAAACGACGCCATTGCATACGCTAACAAGCTGAATATGGGGCAGGATAACTAAAAACTAAGGGCCTTCGGGCCCTTAGTTTTGATAGTGATAAAGGATAAAGTAGTCGCTCTGATAAACAACGGTACTGTTTGCAGGAGAGAGTAATTCACCCACGCGAAAACGTGGCCAGCTGGAAAAGATAATTCTGTTTTCCAGATTGGTCAGAATGACATAGTCAGGATGAGCGCAGGAAAGCAGTTCGGCCTCAATCTGACTGACCAGCAGATCGACGGCGGCAACGCCAAGAAACTGATCGTTGTAGTAGATCGGCACTGCCGAGGTCAGGGTGTAGGAAATATTGCAGATATAGTCGACGTAGGGGCCGTGGATATAGGCTTTTCCTGCCGGAGGTGAGTGCTTAAACCACTCGAAGGTTCTGAAATCCAGACGTTGCTGGGTGGCCTGATCTAAATCGAGGTGCGCCTGACTCAAACCATTATCTTTCTTATACCACCATTCCAGCAGCCAATACTCTTTTGTGGTGGCAGTGCTCTCAATATGGCTGGCAAACCCGGCCCCTGAACAGTAATGATTGTTACTGAGGGTGCGCTTGATGTGTTGCTGAACGGTAGATCTCACCGATGGATCGAGGACAACTTCTGCTGAGGCCTTTTGCACCCCGGAAATCGCCTCATGGATGCTCCTCGCCAGCGCAACGGTAGAATCTACGGTAGAGGCGGTAATATCATCAATCTTACGAATTAATGCGCTTAAGGATGTCGAAGAGCTCATTGTCTGTCCTGCCTTCACTGATTGTCAGTTCGAGTTATATTTCAGCTTTTTTTCAATAAGGTAATAGGTAAACGTATCGATGATCCGTGTGGCAAGCTGCACGGATTCTGCCTCGTTGTGAGCTGCCAGCGCATCGGCCAGTGCCGAGTAAAGCGCAATAATTTCGGCATGAATGTTGTCTGCGCGATAAAGTATCGCCACCAGCGATGCCCATTCAGCCTGGACCTGCAGCTCCTGATTGGCCAGTCGCGCGGAATGTGAACTGGCAGCTATCGCCAGTAGACAGCGCATGTCGGCCTGGGTCATAAGCTCTGGTGAGTTTGCCTTGTTGAGCACCTCAACAAACTCGCGAAATTTGGCGATATCCGCGCCGGTCATCCGTCTGGAAGCCAGCCTTGCGCTATGGCTGATAATGGCGCAATGCATTTCGCCCAGGTCAGAAAGATAATCCGTACTGATCGCTTTGAAAGGATGCAGGGCGCTGTTTTTGCCATCAATATTTTCGCAAACGAAGCTCCCGCCATTACGACCACGAACCGTATGGATAAGATTATTAGCCCGAAGCGTGTTTAGCGCTTCTCTGATAGTGATATGTGAGACACCCATCATCTTTGCCAAATCAGTTTCGTTGGGGAGCTGTTCTTTTGGCTCCAGCAACCCCGTGATAATGGCGTTTGACAGGCGCTGCACTATCTGGTCTGAACGACTGACCTGCCCGATAGGCGCAAATATGACCGCGTGAGTAATCATAATCTTTTCTGCACTCAATTCCCTGAAACAACGACCATTTTTAACACATGCCCGTCAGGCAAGGAAGGTAAGAATGGCCGAGTTATTTTACATGCCTATGCGCAACGTCACTGCACAAGCGGATGTGTGTCCCGATAACCTCATGATGAGCTGAGCAAACGCGTTAGCTCACGATGAAAAGCCTTATCCCGAAAATGTAAAAATTAAGTTAAAAATGCGAGGCTTATCATAGTGTCAATGTTGCGCATTTGAAAATCTTTTACAATATATATATTAAATAAGATTATTTATGTATTAACGGGCAGGAGACAGACATGAAAACCCTGAAGCATTTTATCAATGGGCAATATGTAGCAGGTCGTAGCGAAGATACCTTCGAACTGGTGAGTCCGGTCGACGGCGAAACGTATGCATTATCACCCAACGCCAATGCGGAAGAGGTGGAGCAGGCCTACTCGGCGGCGGAGGCGGCGTTTAGCATCTGGCGAAAATCGACGCCGGCACAGCGGCAAAAGGCGTTATTGCAGCTGGCAGATGAGATTGAACGAAACGTTGAGCGGCTGGTGAACGCGCAGAGTCAGGAGACCGGTCAGCTTCGCCATTTTATTGAGAAGGAAGAGATCGCGGCATCCTGCGATGCCATCCGCTTTTTTGCCGGTGCGGCGCGCTGTCTCGAAGGGAAAGCGGCAGGGGAATATTCCGCCGGGTTTACCTCGACTATCCGCCGTGAACCGCTGGGTATCGTTGGCCAAGTCACGCCATGGAACTACCCGTTCATGATGGCGGTATGGAAGATTGCGCCAGCGCTGGCGGCAGGCAATACGGTCGTATTAAAACCCAGCGACACCACGCCGGTCAGCACGCTGCTGTTAGCTGAACTGGCCGCGCCGTTGTTCCCAAGAGGGGCGTTTAACGTCGTATTAGGTAAAGCCAGCACCGGTTCGCTGGTGGTTTCAAACCCGAAGGCCTCACTGGTTTCAATTACCGGTTCGGTCCGCGCGGGTCTACAGGTTGCGGCTTCGGCAGCGGCGAACCTGACCAAGGCGCATCTGGAATTGGGCGGGAAAGCGCCTGCTGTGGTGTTTGCTGATGCAGATATGGACAAGGCGATCGCGACGATCACCACGGCAGGCTTCTTCAATGCTGGCCAGGATTGCACGGCGGCTACGCGTATTCTGGTCGAACAATCCATCTACGCTGAATTCCTGGAAAAGCTGGTTCAGAAAACGAAGAGTATTAAATTTGGACCGCCAGCGGATCAGGCTGCGCTATATGGCGCATTGAACAGTAAAAACCAACTGGAGCAGGTGAAAGGCTTTATTGCGCGTTTACCGGCACATGCAAAAATTGAAACGGGTGGGCGTGCCGGGCCGGGTCCGGGCTTCTATTTTGAGCCGACGATCGTCTCCGGATTGCATCAACATGACGAAGCTATTCAGCATGAAGTTTTTGGACCGGTAATGACTATTCAGTCGTTTTCGACTGATGAAGAGGGTCTACACAAAGCGAATGATGTGGAATATGGTCTGGCCGCCAGCGTCTGGACCAGTAACCATGGTCGCGCACAGCGCTTCAGCATTGACCTCGATTTTGGCACCGTGTGGATTAACAATCACATTCCTCTGTGCGCCGAAATGCCGCACGGCGGGTTCAAAAAATCGGGTTATGGCAAAGATCTCTCATCCTATTCGCTCGAAGAATATACCCGGGTGAAACATATCATGTGTGACATTTCTGAATAGAGAGGATGTCGATGAAAACATTAAACATAGCGGTGCTTTCATTCGTGATGTTCTCGGGCTATAGCCTGGCAGAAAGCACATCGCTGAATACCGTTAAAGAGTACATGGCGGCCTGGAATGCACACGATGCTTCGCGAGCCGCGCAATATCTTGCTGATGACGCAGTCTATTATGATGCCGCCGCTGGCGAACCGATAAATGGCAGAGAAAAAGCTGAAAAAGACGTTATCGGTGCCTTTATTAAGGCGGTGCCAGATCTGAGCTGGAAAATGGTCGGCAAACCCGTTTACGACGAAGATACCGTGGCGTTTCGTTGGGAATTTTCAGGCAAAAATAGTGGCGAATGGGCAGGGAGTCCGCCGACAAATAATCCGATAAAATTTGAAGGTGTCAGCTATATTCATGTTAAAGCAGGTAAAATCACCTGGCAGGGTGATTATTATGATTCTAAAAAACTGGATGAAGAGTTAAAGCCAGGGAAATAGTCGGCTGTACCCCTTTATTACTATGAAGGGGGACATCTCTTATTTGTGTCGTATTTAGGGCAGTGTGTAGCAATAAGGAAAAAAGTTAATGGCAATTACCAGACGTGATTTTCTCAACGGCGTCGCGGTGACTATTGCGGCGGGGCTTACCCCGCTGGAATGGGTCAGGGCGGCAGGAAAAGGAAACGCATTTATAGATGGAAATTATTATCCGCCAGGGCTGACGGGGCTGCGGGGTAATCATCCTGGATCGTTTGAAATGGCGCATGCAGTAGGCCGCGAGCATAAACATTTTGATTTAAACGCTCTGCCCGTTGAGGAAGAGTACGATCTGGTGATTGTGGGCGGCGGTATTAGCGGGCTGGCTGCCGGTTGTTTCTGGCGCCAGCTTGCCGGGCAAAATAGCCGGATCCTGATCCTCGATAACCATGACGATTTTGGCGGGCACGCCAAACGTAACGAATTTACGAGCTCAGGTAAGAAATTACTCGGCTATGGCGGTAGCGAAGCATTCCAGTCGCCCGCGCACAATTTCAGCCCTGAGGTGCAAAAACTGATGGAAACCGTGGGCGTCAGCGTCACGCGGTTAAAAGAGAGTTTTGACGTAAACTTCTACCCCGACTGGCAGCTCAGTCGTGGCGTTTTCTTCGACAAAAAGAATTTTGGCGAGACAAAAATCGTCAGCGGCGATCCGGGGCGCGCGGTATCTGATGATATCCCGCCGAACAGGCTAAATGGCCGTAAAATTGAAGACTTTATCAATGATTTTCCGCTAAGTGAGCACGACCGAAAGGCGTTGATCGACCTGCACGTCCATCCTGGCGACTATCTTCCGGGCATGACGGTCGATGAGAAAATGGAATGGCTGGATACCCACAGCTACAGTGAATTTTTGGCCACAAAAGTTGGTTTGAGCAAAATGGCGCTGCTTTATTTTCAGCAGCGTTCTAATGACTTCTTTGCCATCGGCATTGAAGGCATTTCCTGTAGCGATGCCAGGGCGTGCGCATTACCCGGCATGGAGGCGCTGGGAATACCGCCGTTGGACGGCGAGTCGCTGGCCGACCTCGAAGAGCCGTATGTTTACCATTTCCCTGACGGTAACGCCGGGCTGGCCCGACTGTTAGTCAGGTATATGCTGCCGGATGCGCTACCGGGTAACACGATGGAAGACTCTGTCCTTGCCAGACTGCATTACGAAAAGCTGGATCTGCCGGAAAACACCACGCGCCTGCGTCTGAACAGCACGGTGATTAATGCGGCCAACACAGAGGATGGCGTGGTGGTGACCTATCTGCGTGACGGCAAAATGCATCGCGTGCGCGGTAAAAACACCATCATGGCGGGCTATAACATGATGATCCCGTATCTGGTGCCTGAGATGCCGGAACAGCAGCAGGCGGATCTCAAACTGAACGTGAAGGCACCGCTGGTGTATACCAATGTGGTGGTCAAAAACTGGCAGGCGTTCAAACAGCTTGGCGTGCATGAATTTTACTCTCCGGCGGCACCATACAGCCGGATTAAGCTCGACTATCCGGTCAGCATCGGCGGGTATCAACACCCGGCCTCACCGGACGATCCTATGGTCATTCACATGGTCTATGTGCCTACTTATCCAGGCAGTAATCTGTCGGCCAGAGAGCAATTCCGTCTGGGGCGAGCGTATTTACTGGGGACCACATTTGCGACGCATGAGGAGATGATTCGCTCCCAGTTGCAGGAAATGTTTGGCTCAACGGGCTTTGATAATCAACGCGATATCTCCGCCATTACGGTTAACCGCTGGGCGCATGGCTATGCGTATTACGCCAACGCGTTGTTCGATGATATGGATAAAATGCCAGAAATTATCGAGCGGGCGCGTCAGCCAGTTGGTCGCATTGCCATCGCTAATTCCGATTCTGACTGGGGGGCTTATGCCCATACGGCCATCGACCAGGCATGGCGTGCGGTTAATGAACTCAAGGATATGGGGTGATCTATGCGTAATGTAACCGTTCTTGCCGCCTGTTTGTTTACCGCCTCTGTGAGTGCAGCGGAATCTAATGGCGAATATATCGCCCGTATCTCTGACTGTGTGGCCTGTCATACCACCGAAGGGGGGGCGGCGATGGCGGGTGGCAAAAAGTTTCCTACTCCGGTAGGGGATATTTATTCGACCAACATTACCCCAGACAAGACCCAGGGTATTGGTAATTACTCATACGAGGATTTTGACAAGGCCGTACGTCAGGGAATTGCTAAAGATGGTCATCCGTTATATCCGGCCATGCCTTATCCCTCTTACGCAAAACTTTCTGATGACGATGTACAGGCGTTGTATCGCTATTTTATGCATGATGTCACCCCCTCTGGGCAGCCCAATAAAGAGAATGCCATTCCGTGGCTACTCTCCGCCCGCTGGCCGCTGCATATCTGGAACTGGCTGTTTACCGACGCGCCAGCGACGGCTGTAGAGCGTGCAAAAACGGATGACAACGCTGCGTTAGTAAAACGGGGCGCTTATCTGGTGGAAGGTCCCGGACACTGCGGTTCTTGCCATACCCCGAGAGGCATGGCGATGAACGAAAAAGCGTATACCAATGCTGATGCCGAGTACCTGAGCGGCGCGATGATCGACGGCTGGTATGCACCTTCGCTGCGCGGCACGGGAATGTCTGAGCAGGAATTAAAATCGCTGTTGCTGACCGGTAAAAGCAAGCATGCCGCGGTTTCAGGTTCGATGGCAGAAGTCGTCACGCAGAGTACACAGTATCTGACCGATGACGATGCCACGGCGATCGCGCAATATCTGCTGAGCCTGAAAAGCGAGAAGCCTGAAACGGTGCGCGCAGCGGCAACTACGGTGTCCTGGTCGAATTCACCCGAGGCGGGCAAAGTGACCTATAACCGCTACTGCTCCACCTGTCACGGTCTGGAGGGGAAAGGTACGGATGATAACGCACCGTCTTTAATCAACAATTCGCTGGTGATGGTTGATGACCCGACGCCGCTATTCAGAGTGATTGCCCACGGCGCAGAAACACCGACAACGCGTGGCAGCGTCTCCTTTAAGATGCCGGCTTACGGTGGCATGTTAAGCGACAACGAAATGCGCGACGTGATTAATTACGTGCGTAAAAGTTGGGGAGAAGGGAATGGCGAAGTAAGCCAGGAGGACCTGGCAGGGATTAAAAAAGCGTCACGTTAAACAGCATGTCGGATGGACAAGGTGCTTGCAGCGCCATCCGGCAGTGCTTAAACGGCGTTTACTCTGATAATACCCACCAGTCGGGTAAACGCCGACGCCATTTCATTCTCTTCGATACTGGCAAATCCCAGCAGCAGGCCGCTGCGTTTCTCTTCATTCACGTAGTAGCGAGACAGCGGGCGCACCAGCAGCCCTTGCGCATTTGCCTGTTGGGCAATGACAACGTCATCGCTCCCGACGGGCAACTGTAGAATCATGTGCAGCCCGGCGTTGCTGCTGAAGGAGCCAAGATACTGCTCGCCCAACTGGCGGCTGATAAGCTCCACCAAGGTTTGGCGGCGACGGCTGTACAACTGGCGCATTTTACGAATGTGCGCCGCGTAGTAACCCTCGCGGATAAACTCCGCCAGCGCTGCCTGAATCAGCAAATGTCCACCACGATAGAGGTCGTTATGAACCTTCTTCAGCGGCGCGGCGAGCGGTTTGGGCAGTACCACATAACCGAGCCGCAGTGCGGGATAGAGTGTTTTACTGAATGTCCCGATATAGATGACCGGCGTCTCTTCTTCCAGTCCCTGCAATGATGGAATTGGCTGGCCGGAAAAGCGAAACTCGCTGTCGTAGTCATCTTCCACTATCCAGCTTCGCGTTTCACGTGCGCGAAAGAGAAGTGCCCGTCGGCGGTTGAGGCTCATTACCGAACCGAGCGGATATTGATGTGACGGTGTCACAAAAATCAGCTTTGGCGCGGATTCGCCAGCCTCCGGCGGCACCATACCTTGTTCATCAACCGGGATCGCCGAAAAGTTAACCGCATTGATGCGCAGAATATTTTTGATTCCCCAGTAGCCCGGCTCCTCAATCCAGGCGTTATCCCCCGGGTTGCATAGCGTCCGGGTCACCAGATCCAGTGCCTGGTGAATACCTTCAGTAATCAGTATTTGCTCCGGTGAACACCGCACCCCGCGTGCGGTGCGCAGATAGTCTGCCAGCGCTTCTTTCAGCTCAGTCACGCCGCCTGCGGCATCGTAAGTGAGAAACTCCGGGCGCAACCGTCTCGCCAGCCGATCCTGAATTTTTTTGAGCACCCGGTGAGGGAAATGCTCCACATCAGGTACGCCTGGAATAAATGCGCCCCATTGACGGGGGCTGGCGCTGGCATGGCCCAGCAGCTCAAGGCAGCGGGCAGATAAGCGGGTGTGATCCTCCAGTGCGGCGGCAACGGGCTCTTTGTGGGGACGCAGGTAGAGATTGTCCTGCACGCTGTCGGTGACAAATGTGCCGCTGCTGGTGCGCGCGGAAATATAACCTTCGGCCTGCAATTGCTCGTAAACCCGCAGGACGGTATTGCGTGATAGCGTCAGTTCGCCTGCCAGGTCACGCGACGGAGGCATTCGGGTCGCCGGTTTCAGGCTACCTTCGAGGATGCAACTGCAGATGGCGGCATACAGGCGACGATGCAGCTTTTCATCGGTCTGCTGGCTAAATGCCTGCTTGATCACATCTCCGGCAAGTGAACGCATTTGGATCCTTAAAATAAAACGATTTGGCTCTCGATTAAAGTACCAGATGGCGTCTAAATTTAAAGGGTAATTCAACCTAAATGTATTAATGGACAAGGTGTAGAGAATGAACAATAAAAACCTGCAACAACGTCGTCTGGATGCCACCCCGCGTGGCGTGGGTGTAATGTGTGATTTTTATGCCCAGTCAGCAGAAAACAGCACAATTACCGATATCGAAGGCAATCAGTACATTGATTTTGCCGCCGGGATTGCCGTGCTGAACACCGGACACCGTCATCCTCGCCTGGTGCAGGCAGTCGAAGCGCAACTGCAGGCTTTTACCCATACGGCTTATCAGATTGTCCCGTACGAAAGCTATGTGTCTTTGGCGGAGAAAATCAACGCCGTTGCGCCAATCGACGGCAAGCGCAAAACCACATTCTTCACCACCGGGGCTGAAGCGGTCGAAAATGCGGTGAAAATTGCGCGCGCACATACCGGCCGTCCTGGCGTTATTGCTTTTGGCGGCGGTTTTCATGGGCGTACCTACATGACGATGGCGTTAACCGGCAAGGTGGCACCGTATAAAAAAGGGTTCGGCCCGTTCCCTGGCTCCGTTTACCACGCACCGTATCCTTGCGAGTTGCAGGGGATTTCTACGGCGGACTCCATCAAAGCGATTGAGCGCCTGTTTAAAGCCGATATCGATCCCACCCAGGTCGCGGCGATTATTTTCGAACCCGTCCAGGGTGAAGGGGGCTTCGTGGTGGCGCCGCCGGAGTTTGTGGCTGCCATCCGCCGTATTTGCGACGAGCATGGCATCGTGATGATCGCCGATGAGGTGCAAAGCGGGTTTGCTCGTACGGGCCAGTTGTTTGCGATGGACCATTACGCTGATAAAGCTGACCTGATGACTATGGCAAAAAGCCTTGCAGGCGGCATGCCGCTGTCTGGCGTCGTGGGCAAAGCTGAAATTATGGATGCGCCTGCGCCGGGTGGTCTGGGCGGAACCTACGCCGGAAACCCGCTGTCAATTGCGGCAGCTCATGCGGTGCTGGATATTATTCGTGATGAACAGCTGTGCCAGCGTGCGGCAGCTCTTGGCGAACAACTGCGCGCCACTCTGACTGACGCGCAAACCGGGTGTCCTGAACTGGCCGAAGTGCGCGGCTTAGGCTCTATGATCGCCGCTGAATTCTGTGATGCAGCGACGGGAGAACCCAACGCAGCCGCCGCACAACGCGTGCAGAAGAAAGCCCTTGAGCAAGGATTACTGCTGCTGACCTGTGGTCAGTATGGCAACGTTATTCGTTTCCTTTATCCGCTGACGATCCCGCAGGATCAGTTCGCCAAAGCGCTCGATATCATTAAAGCGGCAACCAAATAATCCGTTAGTCATAGTGTTACCCACAGCCGACGGTGGTCATCACCGTCGGCTTTTTTGTCGGCATAAATTGATCTTCCTCGTGTGTCGTGCGGTATTTATCGCGAATGGGTTGCCTGTTATATCGTTATATAATTTAATGCATATCGTTTTTACTCCGCTATCCAGATGGTATCCCATGTTAACTTTCCGCTCTTTTGTGCTGGTATGCGCCAGCATGTTGTTTGCATTTTCTGCCCAGGCCGACCGTACGATCACCGACCAGCTTGGTCGTCAGGTCACGATTCCGGACCACGTCGACAAAGTGGTCGTGCTGCAACACCAGACGCTGAATATTCTGGTCCAGCTTAATGCTCAGCAGGACATTATTGGCGTGATGTCGAGCTGGAAAAAACAGCTCGGGCCTGAGTTTGCGCGCTTTATGCCGGCAATTGCCACATTGCCGACGCCGGGCGATCTCACCAGCGTGAATATCGAAAGCCTACTGGCGATTCATCCACAGGTGGTTTTTGTCGCCAACTATGCGCCTGCGGAGATGATCCAGCAGATTCAGAACGCCGGTATTCCGGTCGTGGCAATCTCATTGCGCAAGGATGCAGCCGGGCAACAGAATAAAATGAACCCGACCATGGCCGATGAAGAGCAGGTCTACAACGAAGGGTTAAAGCAGGGGATTCGCCTGATTGCGGACGTCGTGGGGCGCAAACCGCAAGCTGAGACGTTGATCGACTACGTTTTTGCGGCGCGGGCAAAATTCAATGCGCCGGTCGCAAAAATCCCGGATGCGCAAAAAGTCCGTATTTATATGGCTAACCCCGACCTGATGACTTACGGCTCCGGGAAGTACACGGGACTCATGATGCAGCACGCGGGTGGGCTAAACGTGGCGGCTGCCAGTGTGAAAGGCGCCCGTCAGGTTGCGCTGGAACAGGTATTGGCGTGGAACCCGCAGGTAATTTTTGTTCAGGATCGCTACCCGCAGGTGGTAACGGAGATCCAAAACGATCCTAACTGGCAGGGGATTGATGCGGTGAAAAATCATCGCGTCTGGTTGATGCCTGAGTACGCCAAAGCCTGGGGCTATCCGATGCCTGAAGCGTTAGCGATTGGTGAGCTGTGGATGGCCAAAAAATTGTACCCGGACGCCTATAAAGACGTGGATGTTGATGCGCAGGCGCAAGACTACTATCAGCGTTTTTATCGTGTGAACTGGCAGCCTGATGCAGTTAAGTAAGCGCATTTTACTCCAGCAACCACTCTTAATCGCGACGGTCCTGTTGCTGGGCCTTGGTTCGTTGTGCCTCGGACAATATCCGCTGTCGTTAAGCGAAGTCTTTTATCACCTGATGCACTATAGCGACGCTGAAGGGATTGCCGGTCAGGTTATCTGGACGGTCAGGCTACCGCGAATTCTGATGGCGCTGCTGGCGGGTGGGGCGTTGGGGTTATGTGGCGCGACGCTGCAAGGGGTATTTCATAATCCGCTGGTCGACCCGCATATTATTGGCGTGACGTCCGGGGCCGCTTTTGGCGGAACGCTGGCTATTCTGCTTGGCCTGTCGCCGTGGCTGATGATGGGTTCAACGTTTTTCTTCGGTCTGACGGCGCTGGTCCTGGTGTATGCCATTGCTGCGCTGCAGGGGCTGGAGAATACGCTGGTGCTGATCCTGTCGGGTATCATTTTGAGTGGTTTTTTTGCCGCGCTGGTGAGTCTGATTCAGTATCAGGCTGATACCGAAGAAACGTTACCCAATATCGTGTTCTGGCTGCTCGGCAGCTTTGCGACGGCTAACTGGCATAAAGTTCTGCTGTTGGCGATTCCAGTCGGTATTGCTGCGACAGTTTTGTACCAGCTACGCTGGCGGATAAACCTGTTATCACTCAATGATAAAGATGCCCGTTCGCTAGGCGTCGCGGTGGTTCCTCTGCGACGCAGCGTTTTGCTGTGCTGCGCTTTTTTAGTCGCCGCTCAGGTAGCGGTCAGCGGCAGTATCGCCTGGGTTGGGTTGGTTATTCCGCATCTGGCGCGTTTGCTGGTGGGGGTTGATCATCGGCGTCTACTGCCGTGCGCCTTCTGGATGGGAGGCGGTTTTATGATTGTGGTGGATGATATTGCGCGTACCCTGATGCACGCGGAGATACCGCTTGGGATCATCACCGCATTATTCGGCGCGCCGCTGTTTGCTTTTTTACTCATCCGCTCCAGCCGCCGGGGGACATCATGAAACCTGCCGCATTGCGTGTAAATACGCTTACCTATGGGTATCGCGTGCCGCTATTTGAGCCGCTTACATTCAGTTGTCAGAAAGGTGAGATCTGGGCTGTGCTGGGACGTAACGGCCTGGGTAAAAGTACGCTGCTCGATACGCTAACCGGCACGCTGCCAGCTTTGGACGGCAGCATTGAAATTGACGGCGGGATAGGGATTGTGGCGCAGCATTGCCACCTGCCATTTCCTTATACGGTGAGCGACGTGGTGCTGATGGGGCGGGCACAGCACGTGAAGCTTTTTGCGCAACCCAGCCAGCAGGATCAACAAAGAGCGACCCAGGCGCTGGAGCAGTTAAATATTGCCCAGCTTGCTTCCCACTCGTTTAGCTCACTTTCCGGGGGGCAACAGCAACTGGTGATGATAGCCCGGGCGCTGGTGACGGAGTGTCAAACGCTGCTGCTTGATGAACCGTGCTCCGCGCTGGATCTCGCCAATCAGCAGGTGGTGCTTCAGCTCATCAGCGATCTGGCCCATCTACAGGGATGCAGCATTCTTTTTTCGACCCACGATCCGCTGCATGCGTTACAAATAGCCACCCATACTTTGCTGCTGCTCCCCGAAGGAAAATGGCGGGCAGGGCCAACGGACAGCATTGTGACGGAAGAGAATCTGTTCCAGGCCTATGGCTTACCGCTGCGAAAACTCAGTCTGGAGAACCACCCGACGCCGTTTATCGCACCGCTGTTTTCTGTTCGTCGTTAAGAGGTAAGAATCCGGCGGCGGTAAGAAACGCCTGACCGCCGTTGGAGAGCATGAATTTAACCAGCGCCATCACCTCGTTGGATGCGTCGAGCACCGCCAGTTGGTATTCGCAGCGAATATTGTGCTCATCAGGGATAGCTACATAATGCACGTCGGCTTGGGCGCGCAGCGTATTCGCGTAATGCGCGTAGCCGATAAACAGATCGGCCAGTCCCTGGCGAAGGATCCAGGCGCTCGCCAGTTCACCAGACGGGATTTTCACCGTATCACGCCCACCAACCAGCGGGATGGCGCGCGCCCTAAGCTGTTGTCCGAGTCCTGGCTCCAGTACATCCATATTGTCGAAAAATGCCCAGGTATAGTCTCCGGAAGGGTCGCAGCCGGGCGTGGATGTACCTATTCGTAGCGTTGGGTCGCGGAGCAAATCCAGCCAGGCGCCGTTTCGGTTGCTGACCAGACTCAGTTGATTCCAGCTAAAGGTTTGCGTGAGGACAGCTTTTTGCAAAGCCAGCAGGCGTTGCGGGTGCTCCCGATTGGCTGAGGCAAAGAGCGCACACGGTTCACCGGCTTCAATACGCTCACGTAATAAACCGGCCGGACCATATTCCACCTTCACGTCTATTCCGCTATGGCGCGAGAACTGGCTTATCAAAGGGGCAAATGCCAGGCGTAAACTGCCCGCGGCAAACAGAAGAATGGAAGAGGGCATGGTATCCGATCTCTGGCGAAAAATGTTTGCGAAGAGGATAAATGATACGCGCTGAGCATAGAGTTTAGAAGACTTTGGCCTATCGCTTTGTGCCAGCATCATACGGAGTAATGATTAAGCTTAAGGTTACGAACAGGAGGCAATAAAAAGAAATTATGAGGTGTAGCGAAGGGAAATAGCACCAAATCATAGAAATAATTTGGTGCGTCCGAGTGGACTCGAACCACCGACCCCCACCATGTCAAGGTGGTGCTCTAACCAACTGAGCTACGGACGCAAGATGGTGCGTTCAATTGGACTCGAACCAACGACCCCCACCATGTCAAGGTGGTGCTCTAACCAACTGAGCTATGAACGCAACGTTGTAGGTGACAACGGGGACGAATATTAGCGGCACAGACCGAATGAGGCAAGAGGGAAATAGCATTTTTCTTCCTGAACTCACGCGATTGCAGAGTAATTAAGCAAGTTGATTATATTTTGTTGATTTTGCAGCGTGTTTTTTATTCAGACAGTGCGCTGGGGGCATAATGGGGATGGTTTGAATGACAGGTGCGCTCAGACTTTAAGCGCAGCAAGGATCGCGGTTTCTATTTTCTCAGGGGTAGTGAACGGCGCAAAACGCTTGAGCGGTTTGCCGTCACGCCCGATCAGGAACTTAGTGAAATTCCACTTGATACGCCCACCCAGCACCCCGGGTAATTCGTTTTTCAGGTAACGAAACACCGGATGCGTAGCCGCACCGTTGACTTCCACTTTCTCAAATATCGGGAAGCTCACACCGTAGTTGATGTGACAGGTTTGCGAGATGTCGTCGGCCCCGCCGGACTCCTGATTACCGAACTGGTTGCAGGGGAAACCAAGCACCACCAGACCCTGCGCGGCGTACTTCTTGTAAAGCGCTTCGAGGCCTGCATATTGCGGCGTGAAGCCACAATGGCTGGCAGTATTGACCACCAGAACCAGTTTGCCAGCGTAGTCGGCCATAGAGACGGGCTCACCATGCAGACGGGTGGCTGTAAGTTGATAAAAGGTGATCATGCCGGAATCCTCAAATAAGATCGCATTACTCATTTTATTATGGTCGCAACTGTCTGATTAATAAACTGACCGTTAAAGTGCTGGCGATTTATTATTTTGTCGGGTTATCGCTAATTTTTTTAAACGCGTCACCCCAGCAGCATCGTTAGGTGACGACTAAAAATGGGGGACGTGACGTTGTGGGCGATTGTCACTGCGACAAACACGTAACAGATATAAAAAAATCCACGCCTGGCGTGGATTTAGAGAGAGTGTGAGAGCAGGGGATTAACGTTCGTGCCTTGCCATTAGCAGTGCCAGGTCGACGAGGCGATTAGAGAATCCCCATTCGTTGTCGTACCACGCCAGAATTTTGACCATATTGCCGCCAATCACCAGCGTTGACAGGCCGTCGATGATGGATGAGCGCGGATCACCCTGATAGTCGCTTGAGACAAGCGGTTCATCGCTATAGCCGAGGAGCCCTTTCAGTGGCCCTGTCGCAGCGGCGTCACGAAACGCATTATTGACCTCCTCTGCTGTTACATCCCGCTCAAGCGTTACGGTCAGATCAACAATGGACACCACCGGAACCGGTACGCGCAGCGAGTAACCGGTTAAGCGACCATCCAGCTCCGGGATGACTTTGCCAAGCGCCTTCGCGGCACCGCTGGAGTAGGGCACAATCGACAATGCAGCGGCGCGGGCACCACGAAGATCTTTTTCCGGCTGGTCGTGCAGCGCCTGGCTGTTGGTATAGGCGTGGGTGGTATTCATCAAACCATGCTTAATGCCGAAATGTTGGTGCAAAACCTGTGCGGCAGGTGCAAGACCGTTAGTGGTGCAGCTACCGTTGCTGACGACAAAGTGTTTATCCGCAGAGTAGAGGTGATCGTTAACGCCCATCACGATGGTTAAATCATCGTTCTTACCAGGGGCGGAGATAATCACTCGTTTTGCGCCACCGCTGTGGATATGCACCGCCGCCTTGTCACGTTCAGTGAAGAAGCCGGTTGCTTCAATGACAATATCGACTTCACGCTGACGCCATGGGATGTTGGCTGGGTCGCGTTCGCTGAACACGGTGATGGATTTACCGTTTACCACCAACTGCCCCTCACCGACGGTGACGTCGGCGTCGAGTTTACCGAGCAGCGAGTCGTATTTCAGCAGATGCGCCAGCGTTTTACTGTCTGTCAGATCGTTGATTGCCACGATCTGAATCTCCGGGTTACCCAGTGCAGCACGCAGTACGTTACGTCCGATACGGCCAAAACCGTTAATACCGACCTTTACCATGATGAACTCCTTATCTGTTGTCTCTGGAGTCAATTTAGGCCGGTCACGGATTGGCGTAAATGACAAATAAGGATCACTTTACGCCATTTTACGACAGTGAAAGCGCTGGCGATATTCACCAGGCGTCAGGTGAAGCTGTTTTTCAAACAGCCGTCGCAGGTTAATGCTGCTGCCAAATCCTGTTTGTTCGGCGATACGCTCCAGCGTCTCGTTGGTCTGCTCCAGACGCTGTCGTGCAGCGGCCAGACGGGCTTCGGCCACATAGCGTGCCGGTGATGCGCCCGTTTCCCGGGTAAACACGCGGGTGAAATTACGTGGACTCATGGCGACTTTTTCCGCCAGTTTATCCACACTGAGATCGGCGGTGAGGTTCTCAAGCAGCCAGGCGAGCAGATCGTTAATCGGGCCCAGGGTGCTGGTCTGCTGAAGGTTGTAGCGGCTAAACTGGAGTTGTCCCCCAGGACGGCGCAGGTACATGACGAAATCCTGAGCGACGTCGCGCGCCAGACTGAAGCCGTAATCCTCTTCAACTAACGCTAACGTCAGGTCAAAGCCGGAACTGACGCCACCTGATGTCCAGATATGTTCGTCCTGGATATAGAGCGGACCGCTTTCGACGCGCACCTTTGGGAATTCTGCCTGCATGGTTTCCAGTAGCTTCCAGTGGGTGGTGGCTCGTCTGCCGTCCAGCAGCCCGGTTTCTGCCAGCAGCATCGCGCCGCCGCAAATGGATACAATGCGGCGGGCGTGGGGAGCAGCCAGGCGTAGCCAGTCAACCACCGCAATCCCTTCCTGCGGGTTTTGACCTCTGCCAGTGATGATGATGGTATCGAGAGGTTCGCGAGGATCTATCTCATGCAGGCGGTGATCTGCCAGTAAATTTAGGCCGGACTGACCATGGATCACCTGATGCGGTTGCGTTGTCGCTAACTGAACCTGGTAACACGTCTCCGTAGCGCCTTTGGGATGCAGGCGGTTGGCCTGCATCAGAATGTCGGCAATACCGGCGGACTCAAACAGCATACCGCCATCGGGAACAATAATGAGTATCTTCTTCATGTCCTGAAAAGTAATCTTTTTACACAATAAGTCAATATTACATACTCAACTGGAAAAAGCCTTACCCGTGGCGTAGCGACATTACCGCCACAGGCCGATGGTTTGATGTTGACTCAACGGCGTTGCCTGAGCATCTCCCTTGATTAAGAATAGCGTTGCATTGACCCATTAAACTCACCACGAGGGGCTGACGCTCTGCTACACCAAAAATGGTATTGTTCTACAAGTCACTCTCCTGACGAGGTCTTATGAAAATCAGAAGGTTTAGTAATGGAGATGAAATTTCGTTATTCAGCGTCTTTTTATCTTCTGTACATACCCTCGCATCACATTACTACACACAGGAACAAATAGATGCGTGGGCCCCAACGGATATCGACCCGGAACAATGGGCCAATCATATGAAGGAATTACGCCCCTTTGTTGTTGAAGTGGAAGGTGAAATAGCTGGATATGCAGATGTTCAGCCAAATGGGTACATTGACCATTTCTTTGTCTCGGGAACCTACCCGAGACAGGGAGTAGGGACACTACTGATGAATCGCATTCATGAAGAAGCCAGACAACGTGGAATTGGCGAACTGACTTCAAATGTCAGTAAGGCTGCGGAGGCGTTCTTTCTACGACACGGTTTTCATGTTGTGGAACGTGGGTTTCCTGCCTGTCGCGGAGTGGCATTACAAAATGCACTGATGCGGAAATATTTGGTGAAAAAATAGAAGATAATTGGGTTAAAGGCCCGCGATCAGCGAGGGCGGACACTCGGCTCTCTGCCGTATGCCATGACAGAGAGCACGCCAGAAATGAATGGATAGTTCTAGTTTGCTTTGCTGTTTTGACGGGATGTGACAATCGTCATTGCTGCCGCCGCCAGAAGTAAGAAACCACTCAAGCCAAAAGTACTGCGCCATCCCAGAGTGTCGAATACCATCCCACCTGCCGTTGAACCCAGAGCAATTGATAGCTGGATCACCGCAACCATTAAGCCACCACCCGCCTCTGCATCTTCGGGTAGTGCCCGCGCTATCCATGTCCACCATCCCGTTGGCGCAGCCGTTGCTAGTAGTCCCCACAGGCTGAGCAATACGGCAACAGCCCAGATGCTGTGTCCAACCAGTAGTAACGCCCCGGCAGTCGCTGCCATAAGCAGGGGGATCATGATTAAAGTCTGATAAAAACTTGTGTTCAGGAATATTGATACGGCCAGTGTGCCGACAAAACCCGCCACGCCTATTGCGAGCAAAATCAGAGAGAGAACAGAAGGGCCTACGCGGGTTACGGTTTCAAGAAAGGGGCGCACGTAGGTAAATAAGGCAAACTGCCCCATGAAGAAGAGCCCGCAGGCCAGGAGTCCCGCAGGGACAATGGTGATGCGGAACAGACGATGCATAGATCTCTGGGATTTTTGTTTTTTATCGTTTTCCATCGATGGCAGGCTGACCCACTGCCAGATGAACGCGGCTATAGCCAGGGGAACGAGGCATAAAAAAGCCCCTCGCCAGCCCACGGTCGTCCCCAGATAGCTGCCAAGCGGTGCCGCTACAACGGTAGCCAGCGCGTTCCCACCGTTAAAAATCGCCAGCGCGCGGGGAACCTGATGCTGCGGAACGAGCCGAATGGCGGTTGCAGCAGACATGGACCAGAATCCACCAATGACCACCCCAAGCAGGACCCTCCCCAGGATATAAACCGGGTAGCTGGGTGCCAGGGCGACGACTATCCCCGATATGGCCATTAAAACCGTCAGCCCCTGCAGGAGATGTTTTCGGTTCAGATCTCCGGCAATATGGGAGATAGTCAGGCTGGTAATGACCGCCAGCGCGCCAGAGATTGCAATTCCCTGGCCAGCCAGCCCTTCGGTAATGTGTAAATCACTGGCAATAAGCGTAAGCAGGCTGACCGGCATAAACTCGGAAGCGATCAGCACAAACACGCACAGCGTCATGGCAAACACGCCCCCCCAATGCGCATGCTTTATTTCGTAATGCGGTTTTAGTCTTACTGTGGACATTATCAGATCTCTTAATATCGAATCGGCCAGGTTCAGGCGCAGTCCGGACAGACGTCATTCAGGAAATCACGTCAAAACATGGATGAAAATGATCTGCAGGCGATTTACAGCCGCCTGCAAATATCAGGCGGCTTGGGGCGGTTATCTTAGGTTGGTATTGAAAAACTGCTCAAATTTAGCAAACGGAATCTTACCCGCAACGTTGTCGTACAGATCAACATGATTTGCCCCCGGGACAATCACCAGCTCTTTCTTATTGCTGCCGATCGCCCTAAAGGCATCTTCAGCAAAATAGCGTGAATGGGCTTTTTCGCCGGTCACGATAAGCGTGGGGATAGTGACTTCATTGGCGTAGCTCAGCAGCGGCATATTCATAAATGACAGCGGCATCGTCGCATTCCAGGCCCCAGTTGAGTTGACCGAACGCGCATGGAAACCACGCGGCATGCGATAATAATCAAAGAATTCTTTCAGAACCGGATTGGGATTTGCGGGTAACGTTTCTGGCAGAATACGTTTCGACGTACTGACGTTCCCCTTTTCATCAACATAAATGTCATGCCCGCCGGGCGCGAAAGCTCCGTTCTTCGCATCTTCCCAGCGCTGTGCGTTCAGATACTGTAATACGGCGCGACGATCCGCAGTGGTATAACGGTCTTTACCATCACCTACGCCATGCCCCATCGCACGGCTCATGTCATACATCACGCTGGTCGCCACCGCTTTCACGCGGGTATCCATCGCGGCGTCGTTTAAGGCCATCCCGCCCCATCCGCAGATACCCAGTAATCCGATACGATTTCGATCAACCTCATTTTGCAGGCCAAGGAAATCAACAGCCGCGCTGAAATCCTCGGTGTTGATATCCGGAGAGGCAACGTTACGTGGATAGCCACCGCTTTCCCCCGTATATGAAGGGTCAAAAGCCAAGGTAACAAATCCCTGCTCAGCCAACGTCTGCGCATACAGACCGCTGGACTGCTCTTTTACCGCGCCGAAAGGCCCGCTGATGGCAATGGCCGCCAGTTTGCGCTCGCCGCGATCCTTTGGAATGTAGAGATCACCGACCAGGGTGATCCCGAAGCGGTTCTGAAAGGTCACTTTACGGTGATTAATTTTCGTACTTTTAGCGAAGGTTTTATCCCATGTCTCGACCAGTGAAACTGGCGCGTTCGGATTGGTTGTATTGGCATAACTCATCGTTGTAACTCCACTTAATGATGCGCAGAGCAGCATGGCTGGTATCGCGGCTGTCAGTTTTTTGGTGAAGGCAGTCATCAAAATCCCCTCATAAAACGTGATAGATACAGGTTTCATACGGACAACTCTGCTGTGCTTTGTTGCAATGCGAGCATTATAGTGAGCAGTAATAGTGCTTATTAGAGGGATAAAATTGCTAGAATTAATACCATATTGTTCTAAATGGTGATGCGATAGCGAGGGAAACGTGATGGCGAAACGGGAAAACTATAATGATTTATACCTGTTCATGCAGGTGGTGCGGGAAGGGAGTTTTACCGCTGCGGCGCAACGACTCGGCCTGGCACAATCAGGTATAAGCCGTTCTGTACGCGAACTTGAAGAAAGACTGGGCGTTCAGCTTCTGGCTCGCACTACGCGTAGGCTATCGCTCACCCATGCCGGCGAACAACTCTACCGGACCATTGAGTCAGGATTCGACGCTTTAGATATGGGGCTTGCCACGCTGGCCCATTATCGCCAGTCCCCGTCAGGTACGGTACGGATTAATGCCAGTCAGCACGCTATTGATAAACTGCTCCTGCCAAAGCTTGCGGTGTTTAAGCAACGCTATCCTGACATCCGGCTGGAACTCATCAGCGAAAGTCGGTTTGTCGATATTATTGCGGAAAGATTCGATGCCGGTGTACGTCTCGGACCGGAAGTTGGCGGTGGCATGATAGCGGTCCGTATTTCCCCCGACATGGAGATGGCCATTGTTGGTACGCCAGAACACTTTCGCCGCTATGGCTTTCCACAAGTCCCGGCAGATTTGGCGGTTCATCCCTGCATCGCTTATCAATTTGGCGACGGAAGCCTCTATACATGGGAGCTTCAACAGGATGGTAAAAAAATAACTCATCAGCCGCAGGGACAATGGGCTTTTGCTGACAGTTATATGGAAGCCAAAGCCGCCAGACTGGGGCTGGGGCTGGCTTATGTTCCGGAAGAATTGGTGTCCGATGATTTAGAAGAGGGTTCGCTCATCAGAGTTTTACAACGCTACAGTCAACGCCTGGAAGGCTCATTTCTCTATTATCCGCACCGCAATGTGTCTCCCGCTCTGCGAGCAGTTATCGATACACTGAGAATTTATGAATGAAGGCCAGGCTGCACACGTGTCAGGGTAACGGGTCTGAGCGAGGAGCGGGCCTTATATACACATCCCCATTAACTTGAGTATGCTCCTCTGTGAATTTGTTTCGAAAATGATGTCGCTGATGTGTTTCATTCCCTGCTTTTTATAGAATTTTTGAGCACGTTCATTTTGTTCAAGAACCTCCAACCATAAATATTTTTTCCCCTGACTTCGGGAAAGATCTATGATTTTATTAAACATTAGTTGACCGTAATGCTGATTCGTTTTGGTTGGGGCAAGGTAGAGTTTATTAAGTAAAACACCGCTGATGTCTGTATTCGGGACAGTTGCTTGCCATGTCAGCTTCACAAAACCAATCGGCTGCTCGATTTCAACTATATACCAGCTAATGTTTTTATCATTAATACTCTGCTCAATAACAGGAAGTGAATATTCACCCTCCAAATAATTATCAAATTCTGATTCTGACTTCCACATATGCTTAAAGTGCGCAGTATAGAAGCGGTAGCCAAGCTCATTTAGTAATCCCGAATCGGCTAATGTTGCTTGTCGTATGATTAAAGACATGGGAGAGGCCCTTACTTTATGAGAGAAAAATGATCTTAAATTTGTAATATATACGGCCTGTTAAGTCTATATGTCCGTTGTGACTGTCTTACCCTCAAACTTTGAATACGCAATCTAAGGTCTGAAGTTGGTGGAGCTCGACCATTAAGTTATTTTTTATCGATGTTAGCTTCTGACTCGAAGCAGACAGGCCAACTGATTGCCTGGTCTGCTTTGAGCGCAAATGAAAAGACATCTTCCGAACTTGCGGCTGTTCATTCAGGATTTTACAAACAAGCTCATTATTCCCACTGCCAGGGCGCTATAGAAAAGCAACTGATACAGATTCGTCGGCACGTCTGTCCATTTTCTAACGATGCCCAGCGCGACCACGACCAGCGCAGCCGGGTAAATGGCGCACAGCACGGGAACCGCCATTGCGGTGAGGGAATTCAATCCCAGCACGGCAAGTGCTGCTGACACCATCAGGGAGAGCGTCACCAGCAGCCCATAAGACGCACCGGTCGTCTGGTTGAAATAGCGCGCCGTTCCGGTCGTCAGACCAATGGCCGTGACCAGACAGGCGAGGGTAATGATCGCCGCCAACAACACCCGGCCATAAACGCCAAAAACAGTCTCGACATAGGCGCTCATCACCTGCATACCGTTCGTTGCGCCCCGCACCGGGCTGTGGGACCCCATCGACAGATAGCAGATATAAATCACGGCCAGACCTGCAGCGGCAATAAAGGCTGCGGCGGTGGAATGGGTGAAGATGCCCCGCGGATGGTGGATCCCGCGCTGCTTAAGCGTGTGGGTGATAATGGCGCCAAAGCACAGCGCACTGATCACATCCAGGGTCTGATAACCGTTGACAAACCCTGTATCGAACGCGCGAGTTTGATACGCGGTTGTGGCGGTCGTGAGCTCACCAATCGGATGTAACCAGGCACATATGCCGATAAAAATCAGGGCACTAATTTTAATGGGCGAAAGGAAGAAACCGACGATTTCCAGCAGTTTTCCGGGTTTAGCCAGCGTCGCGCCAGCAAGGCCAAAGAACGCGGCGGAAAATATAATCTTCTGCATCAGGGAACTAGCTGCGCCATCGGTGATGACTTCGTAGCTAATCGTCGCGGTGCGTGGCGTACCAAATAAAACCCCCAGCGTTAAAAAGCAAATGCCAATAAAAATCAGGCTCGGCCATTTGCCTAAGGGTTTCGTTAATTCCGCGATATCACCGCCATTAATGGCAAGGGAAATAATCGCCAGCGCCGGGAACAGAACCGCTGTGATGATAAAGCCAAAGCCTGCATTAAAGGCGTTTGCGCCCGCCTGCATGCCGACCAGCGGCGGGAATATAATATTGCCTGCACCCAAAAAAAGCGCAAGGGTCATCCCGCCAAGAGCCATTGTCTCTGGCAATGAAAGTCTGGTGTTTGCTGTCATTATTAACTCTTATTTTATATAAACATCATGCTTTGGAAGGCGTGGTCATTATATGCCTGGTCACCGTTCCGGTCATACATCGTTATTACAACTGGAATATCCCTTCGATGGTCATACGAGCGAAGCCATGCAATTCCACGCGCCCGTCATCCCGAACCACGCAGCGCAACGCCCCTTTACGCTTCCCGCCTTGTTGAGCGGTCAGGACATTTTTACCCGTACGCGCTGCCCAGAACGGGGCGAGGAAAGTGTGTGCCGACCCGGTTACTGGATCTTCGTTCACGCCGACCTGCGGGCCGAACCAACGGGACACAAAATCAAACTGGTTATCAGCGGCGGTCACGATCACGCCGCGGGTGTCGAATACCGCCAGCTTGTTGAAGTCAGGATTAAGCCCGTCGATGATATTTTTGTCATCGACCAGTACAATCAGATCGTCCGATTTCCACACCCCGATAACACCGGCGGTAATGCCGAGGGCTGCCGGCAGTCCATCAGGAGTATCAATCTTCATGGCCGATTTAGCCGGGAAGTCCATGCAGAGTTCGTCCCCGTTCTTACTCACCGTCAACAGGCCGCTGCGGGTGTGGAAGCTGATAGTTTCTTGTTGGTAGCCAAGCTTGTTGAACAGCACCCAGGATGCAGCGAGAGTGGCATGACCGCACAAATCCACTTCAACCGCAGGCGTACACCAGCGCAGTTGATAACCCTCCTCGAACGGCACAAAAAACGCGGTTTCAGAAAGATTATTCTCCGTGGCGATGGCTTGCAGAACAGCGTCAGGCAGCCACTCAGTTAACGGACAAACGCCCGCCGGGTTGCCGCCAAAAGGTTGAGAGGTGAAAGCATCAACCTGATAAAAAGGAATTACTGTGGTGTCAGACTTTGTCATTTAATTTATCCAGATAGTTGTAAACGGTGTATCGGGTGACGCCCAGCGCTTTAGCGACATGATTAACGCTGCCTTTAATCTTGAAAAAGCCCTGAGCATGTATTTCAGAAATAACTCGTTTTCTGAAATCAATTTTATTTTCTGAACCCGTGGGTCTGAATTTCGAAATAACGTCATCCAGAGATTTATCCTGAATATCAGCTAGCGGATTATCCGGCGTTTCAGCCGCGGCGGCCGGATGGAGTAAATAGTCCAGGTCGCGTTTGAGTTTTGATACCACATCCATATCGACGTTAATGCAAAAAGCTACTAACGGCACGCCGTCCTTGCTGTAATAAATCGTCGATGCGCTATTCAATGTGGTGCCAGAGAGAGTGGTGGTGGTATATCCACTGAATACCTGACTGGAAACACGCTGCGAAGCATCCAGTAAACCTAAAAATCCCGTGTCATTTTCCGGGCCGGACAACAGCGCATCACCGGCTTTCCTGCCGCTGACGTGTCCATTAATGATGCTTATCACGGACGATTCGGGGCGGGTAAGGTCATGCAGAACTGCTTCTGTGTTTAAGGGAAGCGTGGTTCTCAATGCCTCAAGCGAAGCCGTCAAAATAGTGATTAAACGTTCACGTTCGTCTTTCATTTTGCTCTCTCCATCAGACAACGGCCTGGACTTCTATTTCGACGTCTAAATCAAATGCAAGGTGGCTGGTGACGACGCTCCTTGCGGGGAAACCTTCCGGGAAGAACGCGCTGTAAGCAACATTGAATTCGCTAAAGTGCTCCATGCTGCTTAACCAAACCTGGACTTTCACAATGTGGTTCAGCGTCGTATGCGCCCGCGCCAGAGTTTCCCGGATGGCGTGCATGATATGCCGGGTCTGCTGGGTGACAGATCCATACAACGGTTCACCTTCGGGGCTCATGGCGACATGGCCTGAAAGAAAAACAAACCCGTTCACCTGCACGGCGTCTGAAAAGGGAAAAGGCTTGGTCGTGGGGTAGCGTACGATAGACATGTGTCAGATTTGCCCTAAAGAAAGTGTAGTAGCACGGTAGCATGACTTAATTTTAAATTAAACAAAATTATTATTTTAAACATTTGTTGATTTCGTGGCTTTCATGCCTCTCCACTAACAGAGCATCGACAGATACTTTGTTGACGGGAGGGGACATGCTCTGAACCGCGTTTAAGTTCTGTAAGGACAAGCTCGTCTGTTTCTGGTACTGATCGGATAAGCTAACTGAGCGAATGTCCGTAGTGGGCGAGGAGCGTACATGGTTTCGAAGATGCCGCTGACTTTTATTTAGTGTCAGTGTCTCAGTCCGTAATAATTTTACTCATATTGATACCTGTAACCCCGAATCCACTGGCTTCATAGACATGCCGGGCGCGGGCATTATCACCTGCAACACGCAATCTGATCTCTTTAAAACCCTTCGCCTTCAGATACACTTCAAAAGCACGTAGAGATTGTTTGCCAAGCCCCAACCCCTGACAGGAGTTGAAAATATGAAAATCGTAGATAAAAATAGTGTGCTTAGTCGAGTCTGGTTTATACCAAAGATAACCTATATGGTTGTTAGTCTTGTCCGACTGAGCATCAATACACATTAATACTTGCCCATGTGTATTAACTCCATCGGGAAGCATTTCCGAAATTTCCAGCTTCGCTCTGACAAGAGAATCACGAAGCGATGCCCCGTAGTTTGATTCGATCTCATATGCATAGTCATTAACAAAATATTCGAGATAAGCCGGGTGCTCATCTTTTGTCATCGTTCGGAAAGAAATCACATCTGGCCACCAAAAATATCATACTGAAAAATAAGAATATATTAATAACGATGTAGTCCTCCACCGTCAATAGTATTCACGTCTAAATGCGCGTACTGGCAAGGTGATTAACATAAAAATGGGATTAATGTCCGCTGCTGGCACAGAACGGACCAATCTGTTGGTTGTCAGGTCCGCTGTGAGCGAGGAGCGGACGTTGCATTCGAGTTTATCGTAAAAACTGTTATGGCCTAGTAACTCTATAAGGCTTTTCATTGAAGCTATCTTTGTCACAAAACTCATGCAAAAAATGAGTTTATCTTTAGAGATTTAATAGGATAACATGATTGACGAAATTTATATTTGAAGGTTAGATTAAATCAAGTAAAGTTAGCGGAACGATTAAAAATATATAAGAGGTTATGATGAATGTGACATTGATTTCGAGTATCATTGGTGGAGTTTTTGCCATAGCTTCAGTTATTATTTCTGTTGGAATTACTACATTTAATCAGAACAGGGTTAATAAGATAAATAATGCCATAGAGGAAAAGAGGAAGCATCAATATTATCTTGAGCCATTGATTAGATCTGCCGCTGACTTACAAAGTCGAATTTATAACATACTAGAAGGCGGATTCATTGAACGGTATTATCATAACGGAAGTGATAGAAATCAAAACTATGTTATAAACAATACTGTTTTTCTTGTAGCTCAATTTTTTGCATGGACTGAAGCCGCTCGAATTGATGTTCAGTTTCTGAATCTTGAAAATGATTTAAAGACTCGCAAACTATCCGAACTGCAGAGTAGAATATATTCATTGATACAAACAGATAGTCTTGGTCCTCATTTTATTTTCTTTGCGGGAGAACAAAGAGCTATTGGCGAGCAGATGTTAATCAAAAGAGATAATGGATATAATTGTATTGGCTATGGTGAATTCATAAGAAAAGATGCGTTTTGTGACGAATTTTTATTTAAAGAATTGAAAGGCGAAGTTGTTAAAATGACGAAGAACTTACAAGCTTATCGCATTCGATTACAGAAGTTGCAACATGCACTAATTGATTTGCTTGACTACCTTGATCCCAATGAAGTAAGGATTAATAGTAATGAGCGTTCTAAACTATAAAGTTAACTCCTAAGGAAGGTGCGAATAAGCAGGTCATTTCTTCCCAAGCTGACTCGCTGATTAAAATTTCGCGGATCTGGGCCGATTTTTTTCCCGCAAACACATCGAATCAGCCTATTTAGGCTATTTTTTCCACCATTTCTGGCGTTATTTCCGGTTTTTACTGAGATCTCTCCCACTGACGTATCATTTGGTCCACCCGAAACAGGTTGGCCAGGGTGAATAACATCGCCAGTTGGTTATCGTTTTTCAGCAGCCCCTTGTATCTGGCTTTCACGAAGCCGAACTGCCGCTTGATGATGCGAAACGGGTGCTCCACCCTGGCACGGATGCTGGCTTTCATGTATTCGATGTTGATGGCCGTTTTGTTCTTGCGCGGATGCTGCTTCAAGGTTTTTACCTTGCCGGGACGCTCGGCGATCAGCCAGTCCACATCCACCTCGGCCAGCTCCTCGCGCTGTGGCGCTCCTTGGTAGCCGGCATCGGCTGAGACAAATTGCTCCTCTCCATGAAGCAGATTACCCAGCTGATTGAGGTCATGCTCGTTGGCCGCGGTGGTGACTAGGCTGTGGGTCAGGCCACTCTTGGCATCGACACCAATGTGGGCCTTCATGCCAAAGTGCCACTGATTGCCTTTCTTGGTCTGATGCATCTCCGGATCGCGTTGCTGCTCTTTGTTCTTGGTAGAGCTGGGTGCCTCAATGATGGTGGCATCCACCAAAGTGCCTTGGGTCATCATGACGCCTGCTTCGGCCAGCCAGCGATTGATGGTCTTGAACAATTGACGGGCCAGTTGATGCTGCTCGAGCAGGTGGCGGAAATTCATGATGGTGGTGCGATCCGGCAGGGCGCTATCCAGGGATAATCGGGCAAACAGGCGCATGGAGGCGATTTCGTACAGGGCATCTTCCATGGCACCGTCGCTCAGGTTGTACCAATGCTGCATGCAGTGAATACGCAGCATGGTCTCCAGCGGATAGGGCCGTCGGCCATTGCCCGCCTTGGGATAAAACGGCTCGATGACAGCGGTCATATTCTGCCATGGCAGAATCTGCTCCATGCGGGAGAGGAAAATCTCTTTTCGGGTCTGACGGCGCTTAGTGCTGAATTCACTATCGGCGAAGGTGAGTTGATGGCTCATGATGTCCCTCTGGGATGCGCTCCGGATGAATATGATGATCTCATATCAGGAACTTGTTCGCACCTTCCCTAATATAAAGGGACGAAACACATCGAAAGAAATTGATAAAAATTTGGTGAGTATTTTGATTTCTTAAAAAATTATCAATGAAACTCGGAAGGCACTTTCTTTGAGGTATAATTTTCCGCCTCTGGAGCGAAGTGGACAGAAAAAAGGTCGTGAGGCCTGCTAAGAGCGAGGCACGGAAGGTTTCAATTGTCCATACAATCGATAGTGGTATTGCTAACTTTGGCGTATTGTATTGAAAGGGACAGGTTAATTGCTCGGTTGATATTTAACCTGTTGCTATAAACCCCAATCCACTTTTCATCAAGTATATTTTCCTGAATTGATTGCGTACAACATGTAATGGAGATGTTAATGATTATTACAAAGTTAATTATTGAGGGTTTTAAGGGGTTTAAAGACCGATTCTGCATCGAGTTCAATGAGTCAGTGAACATTATCGTAGGCGATAATGAAGCGGGAAAAAGTACCATCCTTGAGGCTATCAATTTAGGCTTGACGGGTTTGTATGCAGGGAAACCTGTCAAGAATAACATCAGCCAATATCTCTTTAATGACCAATTGGTGAAGGAATATCTAGCCAGTCTCGCAACCGCAGCTAGATTGCCACCGCCAGCGCTATTCGTTGAGCTCCACTTCCAAAAAACGCCTTACACTGTTTTCCTGGAGGGGGATGGTAATTGCCTTAAGTCATCCTCAGTGGGAGTTGTATTCAAAATCAAGTTTAACGAGGACTATAAGGCTGCCTATGAAGCACTCTTGAAAGTGGGTGATATCAGAACGTTGCCTATAGAGTATTACGATATTGAGTGGAAAAGCTTCAGCAGGGACGCACTTTTATCACGTAATATCCCCATCAAGTCTGCATTTATCGATTCATCCTCGGCCAGAGGCAACAATGGGTCAGATGTTTACATCAGCAGAATAATCAAGGATTTGCTGACGGATGATGAGGTCATTAGCGTTTCTCAGTCGCACCGTAAGATGAAAGAAGCCTTCATATCAGACAAGTCTATCGAAACCATCAATAAGAAAATTATTAGTGCAAGCAAGATCACCAGTAAAAAGGTCACTATCTCAGTTGAGCTTTCCTCTCAAAAAGCATGGGAATCAAGCCTGATTACCTGCCTGGATGATGTTCCGTTTAACTACATTGGAAAGGGCGAGCAAAGCATTGTGAAGACAAATTTGGCGCTCTCGCACAATAAAGCCAAAGAGTCGAATGTCATTCTCATTGAAGAGCCTGAAAATAACCTATCGCACACCAAGCTTAATCTGCTCATTAAGACCATCAAAGACAACTGTGAAGGTAAACAGATCATCATTACGACTCACAGTAGTTTTGTTGCGAATAAACTCGGTCTTGGTGATCTGATTTTTCTCTCGAACCGCAAGACGACCAAGCTGGCTTCGTTAACACCTGGCACGAAAGAATTTTTCGAAAAGATTGCGGGTTACGACACGCTTCGAATGGTTTTGTGTAAGAAAGCGATTCTGGTTGAAGGCGATTCAGACGAGCTTGTGGTTCAGAAGGCATACATGGATACGAACCAGGGACGACTACCCATTGAGGACGGGATCGAAGTTATTTCAGTAGGGATTTCTTTTCTGAGATTTCTGGAAATAGCCGCGATTATCGACAAACCTACCCGCGTCGTAACGGACAATGATGGCGATATTGCCGCAATTCAGAAAAAATATAGCACCTATCTGGGCGCGAATATAAAACCACACATTGATATCTGTGTTGACCCGATTGTTGATACCGGTACGCTGATGGTGGGCACAAAAAAATACAATTATAATACTCTTGAGCCCAAATTGCTGAAGGCGAACAGTAGGGCAAGCCTTAATGCCGTTTTAGGGACTGCACATACTTCTGATGATGACTTACGCATTTACATGCATGCGAATAAAACAGATTGCGCATTGAAGATATTTAACTATACGAATACTGCGGCGCTCAGCATACAGTATCCGCAGTACATTCTGGATGCGATCAAATGAACAAAGTCATCATCGCATCTGCTGGAGCAGGTAAAAGTACCTTTGTAGTTAGTGAAGCATTAAAGGCCGTCACTTCAGGAAAGCGTATTCTGATTACCACGTTCACCGAGGCATGCCGGGATGAAATAAATGTCAAAATCATTAAAGAGAATGGGTGCGTTCCGCCTAATTTGTATGTGATCACCTGGTTTTCCTTTCTTATTAAACATTGGATAAAACCCTATCAGGGGTGTTTATTTGACTATGACGTCAAAGGAATGCTCCTTTGCAGCAGCAAATCAGGTGTAAAGCCTTATAAGGTAGCAGGGAGACCCATCTACTGGGGGGAGAAAGATTTCAGGCAGCACTATTTCAGTTCTGATTTTAAGCTTTACTCCGATAAAATGGCCAAACTTTCTCTTCGCTGTGATGAGAAGTCGAGCGGAAAAGTCATCGCTCGATTGGCGTCGTGCTTTGATGAAATTTATGTGGATGAGGTTCAGGATCTTGCTGGTTACGATCTTGAAATTCTTCAAACACTGTTCAGGTCACCCATTAAAATCACGCTGGTCGGCGACCCGCGTCAGGCCACTTACAGTACCGTCAATACCGAGAAAAATGCGAAGTACAAAAAAGCTGCCATCGTGAATTTCTTTGATGACAAGGCGGTAGGGGTCACAGTTGATGATAAAATGTTGAATGAGAACTTTCGGTGCTTTCATGAAATCAATGATTTTGCCAACAAACTTTATCCTGCCTTTGCTCCTTCAGCCTCCAACGTTCGTGAAATATCCGGTCATGACGGAGTCTTCCTGCTGCCCGAAAAATTACTGAGTCACTACCTAGAAACGTATACTCCCGTGCAGTTGCGCTGGGATAAAAGGCGTACCGCTGATGAACGTTATCCTGTCTTTACCTTTGGTACATCTAAAGGCCTGACATTTGAACGTGTGATCATCTTTCCTACCGAACCTATGCTGAAGTGGTTCCAAGATAATAGCGCTGCACTCACTAATGATTCACGAGCCAAGTTGTATGTTGGTCTGACTAGGCCAGTTAAAAGTGTTGCGATTGTCTTTAATGGTGGCGCAGGTTTTAACTCTAATGGGATTAAAATTTACACTTCAGGGTAGGACCATGAGGGCCCTCAAATTCTTACGTTGCATCTGGTTATCACTGAGCTAAGGCTAGCACTAAGCGGCCGAACTAACTGAGCAGAAGGTCTGCTGTGACCGAATTGCTGTCTTTGGAAGATATTTCCATTCTATAATCCTGTGCTACTAAAAATTGGGGAGTGGTGGACAACCTTGATCATGATATTCTATTCAAGGAAGAACTATCACAGGTAGTGTGCTCTCTCAGTAGTCTAAGGACACACAAAACGTTTCGCTTATTTAGTTCGAACTGTTACATGTAACATAACTCTGGAGAGGAATCTATGGTCCAATATTTTTCCAAAAAAAACACCCTTGAGAATAGAGCATTACAAATATGGCAAATTCTCATCGGATTCGCTTATGCGCGTAAGATAACTACATATAGAGAGATTGCTGATATTCTTGGGTATAAAGGCGCAGGTACGATGGATCGTCAATTAGGTCATATTCTTCATTTTTGTGCTCAGAATAAATTACCACCATTAAGTGTATTGGTTGTGAATTCTGAGACAGGATTACCTGGAGATGGGTTTGATATGACAGGTGATTTACATAAGCAGAGAGAAAAAGTATTTAATTTTGACTGGTTTGATATTATTCCACCAACGCCAACTGAGTTTTCTTCAGTGTGGGAAATAGCAGAGCAAAACGATTTTAGTGTTCACTCATAATAATCCGATGCAATTGATGGTAATGCTCCCAACTTAATGATCCGGTTATAGCACTACCTTCAATGAAGGTGTAAGTTTCGCATCCAAGCGGGTTATGTATGTCTAAAAATCTGTACTGTGACGTCCGCTTATGGCACAGACCTGACGTGCTGGCGGGGCTAAAGGTCCGCAGTGAGCGAGGAACGGACATTGCTAACCGCATTACGAGTGAATCAATGGAGTGCAGGTCAACATATCTAAAGAAAGCATAAAATTGCATGTGGAGAGAAGAACTCATGAGTGAAAAAACATTGACTTTTGTATGCTGCTTAGACAAAACGAATATAACCCTAGACTATATGTCTGAACATCAAGGTGTCAGGTTAAATAGTTTCAATAGAGATGAGTTAAACGATGATTCAACTGCGGTTTCAACGTTTTCAATCGACATCAAAGAGTCAGAGTTCTACAATAGAGAATCCAAAAATGGAAACTTGTATGTTCAAAGGCATATCACTAATCTTAAAAATGGCCACTGCTATATTTTATTGAAGTTTAAAAAATCAAATACTGCCGATGGGTATTACTATCGAAATTATCGTTCCCCTGAGGGAAGTAAAACAGAACAAGAATATGAAAAAATTAAAATCATAAGCTTGGCATTTGTTTACCCATCAAATAAATTAGTTGCAAAAAACAACCTGATTCAAAGTTTCCTGAATAAAAAGAAAAGCCATACCGATATAAATAAGGAGTTCAGGGGGCAAATATATTTGAATAGTTATTCTGTAGGTCAGGGAATGTGCTCATTGTTACACAATGGAAAAGAAGGGGTTCTGCTTGATTGTGGTGCAGGCAAACCTATTTTAAAGCCTAATTATAAAAAACTGTCTACCAATAAACTTATAATTGATCTTAATGCTCTATCACAGGTGGATATGATTTTATCTCATTTAGATAGCGATCATCATAGACTTTTATCTTGGGATCCATATATATTGGAAATGGTGTCTAATATATACATCCCTAGCAATACAGATGATCTTTTCCTTAAGGATAAATTAACCTTTCAGAAAGTTATAGCCTGCTCCAGGATTAAAATAAAATTTGCTAACGGGTTTCTGCATTCGTATCGTACTCAGCCTTTTTCTTCTTCAAAAGAAAAAAACGATAATGCATTAGTTACACACATTAGCACTGAGAAAGAGGAGGTCTTAGCTCCCGGAGATTATTCATACAAAAATATTCACACTGATTTATGTCCAGAAATAGCAGCGCTTAAAAACAATGAATATACTTATGTTATTGTACCGCACCATGGTGACATAGAAAGTAGTGAATCAATCCTGAGTCCATCAAAGTCAATTTTGGCAATTGCATTTTTTTCAGCTGGAACTAATGAAAAATATAAGCACCCATCCACTCAATCAATGGATGCACATAGTGCATTGATGTTCATAAATGTCGTAGACAATGAAAACAATGATATTGATAAAATACAGTTTAAACTTTAATTGTTAAATTAAGTAATTACACTGTGCCTTTGGATGTACCCGCCTAATTTTTAGGAAAGGATGAGTTAACCAGCCCTCAGCAGATTAGTAAATCCCGGTGTTAGCAATGTCCACTTCTGGCTGTGAGTTCAACTGATGGACGCAACACACTTATTGAACCGTTCTGCGGGTGATTCATAGTCTAGCGTTTTTCTCGGTCTTTCGTTGAGCTGTCTCGCAACGCTGTTTAGTCTCTGCTGACTGTGAACCGATAAGTCAGTTCCCTTTGGAAAATATTGTCTGAGCAATCTGTTCGTATTTTCATTTGAGCCACGTTGCCAGGGAGATTGAGGATCACAGAAGTAAATCTGGATGTCTGTTGCTACAGTAAACCGGGTGTGGCTGGTCATTTCAGCGCCCCGATCCCAGGTTAATGTTTTATAAAGCTCAACAGGTAATTCCCGGGCTTGTCTGATGAGTGCAGATATAACCGTTATGGTCTTATTGTCCCTGATTTTGGCCAACATAACAAAGCGGGAATGGCGTTCTACAAGGGTGACGATATAGGAGTTTTTCGAGCCCTGGATCAGATCACCTTCCCAGTGACCAGGTATGGCTCTGTCTGCGGCTTCCGGTGGCCTTTCGCTGATAGATAGCGCATTCGGGATTTTCCCTAATCCTTTCCCTTTAAGTGATGACGTTCGGGATCTACGAACCGCTCTTCCGCTTCTGAGGCATTGTTGCAGCTCTTTTTTTAATGCGCCCCGGGTTTGTATAAAAAGCGTTTTATAAATCGTTTCGTGTGACACATGCATTTCCTGATTATCCGGATAACAGCGTTTCAGCCAACCGGCGATCTGCTCCGGCGACCAGTCCTGATGCATCTTCTCTGCAATGATTTTACACAATGTGGGGCTTTCAATTAGCTTGCAAGGTTTTGGTCTCAGAGCATTTTCCCACGCAGAAGTATCGGCTTTTGCTGCACGGTATTGCCTGGCACCTCCGTGCCTCCTGACCTCGCGGCTAATCGTTGAGGGCGCTCTTGATAATTTGGCAGCGATGTCCCTGATACTGAGTTTTGCTACCAATCCTCTGGATATCTCCTCTCTTTCATCAAGCGTAAGCGCTAATCGGTGCCGCTTTCTCACAGGAGGACGGTATCCACCAGTCTGGTGGATAGTGGGCATAATAGAAGAATGATATCTGTCGAACATTCTGGCGATATCATGCAGGGAATCACCTTGCTTATATCTGTCCCAGATAATCGCCTTCTGCTCTGGCGTGTAGTAAATCCGAGTTCTTCGTTTCATGGCAACGTCCCCCTTGATTAAGGATAGCGTTGCATCGACCCGTTGAACTCACAGCACGAAGCGGACAAGTTATATGAGCTGAAGGTCCGCAGCGAGCGAACAGCGGACATTGGACCTTCCAAACTTACAAGGTAATCTAATTTGCAAGGTTATGGCGGGATAAATGGACAGAATTGGCAGATTTTGCAGAAGTTATGCATCAAGGAATAATTTTCATGTGCCGTAGGCAATACCGCGCTTTGAGCTGGTTTTGAAATTCAGTTGTACTCTCGACCTTCAGTAAGTATTTCCGCTTCTAAGCCAAATGGAGACTTTAATTTATCTTGATAAACCCCGCCAGTTAGTTTGAAAATGGTGCAATTTCTCAACACAGGGTTTACCCAGATGGCTATGTCACCACCTCCTATTTTTGAAGGCAACGACTATTACAGCGTCTCTGAAGAATTTTTTAGCAAATTACCAGCTGATCTAAGAGCGCCTTTTGAACAAATAATGAAGAAAGGGGCGGAGATTATTAGCGGTTGCGATAAAGAGATTGAAAGTCTGATTAGACTTATAAAGGTAATACCTACTACAACAAGCCTTAGTTACATTTATCGTCGGCTTCGTACGACCAAGTTTGAAATCACTACTGAATCGATGATGGAACAGGAGATGTTAACAACCGCTTTTGTGGTCAGCTACGCACGTTTGTTCGCCAAAAGCAATGGCACTTGCGTTCTCCAGCGGATGATCTCCCTGTCCACCTACGGGCTGTTCATGATGAGCTGTATAAAATTCGCAACGAACGTTATGCTCATAACGGAGGTCATAACCCCCTACAGCGGCCTCGTCGGCTTACTGGTTTTAGCGCTATTACCTTCTATAACCTCTCTTTTGCGGTAGATAACTATTGCAGGGATCGTTTGGATGAGCAACATGCGTATAATATGGCTTGCCATCACAAAACTCGCATTCGCGTTAAGCGCCAGTGCCGCAAAGGACATTGATTCCACGCTCCCGGGAACCCAGGAGAGCATCAATACATAAAATGGATAATCCAGAAGATGCGCCGCTGTAAATGCCATCATGACCGTCACACCCAGTCCAATAGCAATGAGCTGTATTGAAGACCAAAGATGACGCAAAAATGCAGTCAACGTAAACGCAATAAAATGATGCCCCAGTAATATGCCCATCAGGATCATACTGAACTGATTGAAAATATCGGGAAAAAACACAGTCTGAGATGACAAAGGGTGCAGGAGTGCTGCACAAAGCAACGACGTGATCATAAAGGGCGCAGGAAAGTGGAAGCGTTCAAGGCATTTGCCCAACACATAGCCCGCAAAGACAATACCCAATAGCCAGAGCACATTAGTCGTTGCAAACAATACAGGCGGCATGGCCATATGGGTTTGCGCACCGCCGGTAATATATCCGGCAAATAAGGTCAATGTGATGAGCCGTAGCGAGTGCGAAATGATAATTTTTTGCGGCGGCGTTTTAACATGGGACGCTAGCGCTAATACCGCTGCCATTGCCCCCGGAACGGCGCCCAATAACGCCTCTTCCTTACTCCAGCGTAATCGGTGAATACACCACAAGTAGCATGCGGTGAATTGCAGGGATAAGCATACTAATAACAACACCAGTAAAAATGCGATATTTCCTTGCGCCCCAAAAGAAAAATCGCGAAATAAAAGACCAATTGACGTACCAAGAGAGAGTTGAATCACCGTCAGGCTGCCCGGCAGTACTGGCACAGAAAGACCGGTACGTTTTAACACCAGCACGGTAATAAGGGGGCCAAACATCATACCTAACGGAACGTTGCAATAGGTAAAACCCAACCCAGCCAGGATACAAAGAGCAAAACCTAACAATAATTTCATACACCTTTCTCCTGGCTACCGGGAGTGTTAAATACTCAGTGAACGGTTTCGTTAACCCAAAGGGTATTTTCAGCAACCCATTGGGTCAATGCATCAAGACGTTCGTGTATTTCCCGGCTGGACTCCGCTTGAACAATAGCACTCACGATCTCGCCATTTGTTAATTTCATCGCGTCATATTGGCGGCCGACGACACCTGTTACCCGATATTTAACCACAAAAGGCAATGGACATTTTTCCGCAATAGAGAGGAGCGTGCCCTGTGCAGGCGGCACATTTAATTGGCCAACCCGTAAAACGGGTTGTCTTTGCGATAAATCCTGCGGATAGATTTCGCATAAACTGGCTTTAAGCCAGGTCATTCGAGGATCAAGACCAAAAGCGGCCCCTAATTCTTCATTGACAAAGCAGCCACCTAATCGGCAAGCAAGCTCGCCAAAAATAATGTTGTTATCTTTATCAACAAAAACTTCAAGGTGAAGCAATGCGTTTTCTTCCGTTGGAAAAACCTCTTCAGCAAGATATTTGGTGTAGGCAATCAGTTTACGATGCAGCGGCGTGTCATCTTCCATAACCAGACCTAATGTTTTCCCGGATAGAAAATCCAGGCAGGAGACGGTTGCACGAGATGCAGAAACAAATATCGCCTTTCCTTTTAAATACAACGCATTAATTTGATAAGCTTCGCCTTCGATAAATTTTTCAATGAGCAGATTGTGATACTCTGGCGGCTTAACCTGCGCCAGATATTTATAAAGCTGGCCTTCATTTTTAAGAACCACCACGCCCTGTGATCCACGCCCATCATTAGGTTTGATGACGCAGGGATATCCCTGTTCGGCAATGAATCGCGCCATCGCAGTCGCACTGTCGACGCGTGCCATAGCAGGAACCGGTAACTGATGAGACTGAACAAGCGATTTCATCATAAATTTATCACGGAAGAACATGGCCTTTTTTTCACGGTCGTGTGTCAAACCCAGACGATCGCTGATTCGCGCGGCCCTCAGAACATCGATTTCGGCGAGGTAAAAGATACCCGTTGCTTTATTGTCCTGGGCGTAGTGGTAAATATCCATTTCCACGAAGGGATTATCATTAAAGTTTTCATAAAAAAGGAAAGAAAAACCTGCCCCCATATGATCAAGAATATTATCGATCTGGCTTGCGCACGTTGCAATCAGAACTGGGGCCACTGATTGCAATGACTGCCACTCTTCACGTGAGTGCTGAAAAATAATTTTTGGTGGACACAGCAAGATATTCATTGTTTTTCTCATTCAATATCAAATGTAATGACAAATACATCCCGATAACCTTTTCCTGGCAACAAAGGAACCACTGCCGCGGTATAATGCTGATAATTCACATCATTGAATATTACTGCATCGCCCGCATGCAGTTTGAACGTAGAGGCATCATTGCCCCCATCATGATTAGGAATAAGCGTGGTTTCTCCACCAGTCACATTCTCAATTTCGCTGCAATAGATTGCAATGTACTTAAAACCATCTTTATGAATACCCTCTGGAGCGGGATATCCAGGCCTTCGGTCATCTGTCGTTATTCTTATTTGATGAATGCCAATATTGTAAGTCGTGTCTGGAAGCAATGGCAAAAGCTTACGAAACACCAGATTCATCACTTCTTCAGCAACGTCTTGTTTTATTTCTGGGTATTTTCTTGCAATACCGCCAGCGTAATTGTTCAGTTTTTCCGCTTGAAAAAACTCACCCACTGCGCACAGATCAAAATACTTTTCACGTCCGGCCCTGGCCTGCATGTAACTTCTGAACCGAAAAATACCATCTTCAGCCTTAAGCCATGGATCGGGTAGTAATTCATCAAAACTATTTTTGACTTTCGCTGAAGTCTTCCCCAGTCGAATATGATGATAGGCGTGCATAGATAACGTCCTTAATACGGTAGTTTGAGCAGTCTACTTATAAGATATGAAATGCATATCCAACAATAAATAATATTGCAGACTCTTTTATACTGATAATCTATGGGCAAAAGTAAGGAGGCAGGCTCCTTACTTTTTAAATAACTCTACTTGCTTTTTTTACGTAACTCCGTCACTGGCACGCCACCAATTCCCCAGTTATCAGTCTCCACTTCATCAATGACCACGATGGTTGTGCTGGGGTTTTTATTCAGGACATCAACCAATAGTTGTGTCACTCCCTCCATTAATTTTTTCTTTTGCTGATCGGTAGCACCTTCATTAGTAATTTTAATATTTACGTAGGGCATATGAACTCCTTTTATTAGATGATTTTTGACATTGCACCAAGATAAACAAGTGCAAAGAGATTAAACGATAGAACATAACCGTAGTGCATTTTAAAACTGGTGTTACTGGGTGATACATTCAGACTGTTTGCGGCGAAAATAGCATTGATCGATACGGGAGAAATAAGCTGAGTTGCAATAAATAAGCAAATCCATATCTGATAATCAACCATCCCCGCCGTAAGATAATCAGAAAATATCGACCATGCGATACTAAAGATAATCAGTGGATGGATACCTAATAAACCAAAAAGCGGTACGATGAACAAAATAATCGCGTAGATCTGCAACGTTGTCAGCCCGCCAACATAAGCAGTGATACCCTCAGGTACATGGGAAAAAAGCAGCCAACAAACTGAGGTCAACACACTACAGCTTAAAAGCAACAATACCTCACCGGATATATTCTGTGCTGATTCAGTTAATTGCTCAGCCCAGGGTTTATCCTTTTTAACCAGATGATCGACAACAAAGAGCACGACTGCTGTAAAGGCAATACTTTGCAGTGAATTAAGATTCAGTACCGTTAATGAAAAAATGAATACTCCCCAGAACAGACCTACACATAGCAGGATATACCGCATCCCATCACGGCTGGGTGTCACCGTCTCGTTTTCAGCGATTACCGTCACTTTTGCGCTTTGGTTGAACAAGATACTGAATAAAAAGAGAGGGATACCCACCAGCATCGCCTTAAGATGCGGTACGTCAGGCATTGCCGCCCAAACGGCAGCAGCGCCGATGGTGGTTGGCATCAGTACCATCGTAATGCATACGGTGCGCGTAATAATCTTTGCCAGGTTGAATCTTGGCCCAATAACTGACTTGAGGCCATCGAGCAGCAATGATATTGCCCCCAGACTCATTGGCCATGTTAAGAACGCCGTCAATAACGTAACCCCAAAAGTCATGTTCGATGTTTTTCTACGCGAAAAATATCCTCCCAGAACAGCTGTAAAATTAAGAGAGGCCATGACTTGTCGTAATAAGGCAATACCAACAAGCAGTAAAATCACATCAAAATATCGCGAAAAAATTGCAGGGAGCACAATGCCTTTCAGGTTGTTTGTAGCAAGAAGAAACATCATCGAGCAGAGAAAAATAATCACACCACTTCTGGCGGATGATTTTTTTGACCAGAAAGCAAATGTCGATGCGAAGTAGAGCACGGCGGTAACTCCCGCAATAGCCGACATCGCCGCATGTTTATCCGTCAACGCACAAGCGAACAGAAATACCAGCAATGATGTTATCGCTAACGCAGGTTGCAATGATTGCCACGCCTTGCCACGGGCCTGGATTTGCTCAGTCTGCATTTATCGCTACCTCTGGCTGAGCCTGCCGCACCATCATTTGATGATACATATCTGCGACACAACGGCCTGCATCAACCAGGAATCTTGAATTAACCAGCGGACGTGGCAGGACGTAGGTGTAAAAATTCGCGCCTTCCGCTGGATTGCCCAGCACCCAAAAAGCCGTCTGCGCTTCCCCCATGCGATTAATAGGATGCTGGCATTGATCGATATCCAGCCCACCCGGGTGATACCCCTCATTCATAAATGGACGAACAATACCATTGGCTGTCATATTTCTGATTAACGGTGAAGCGTCATGTAGTGGCGAAAAACTGGCAATTTTCGCCTTGATTAAAACATCAGCCTGAATCTCAGTACTCTCTTCTTTAAAAGGTGAGTGAACTTCGAATTTTCCTTCGCAGTCGTTCAATACTAACCTTGAATCTTTACCACCGGCCAGACTCACCACATTCGCTTCCATTAATGCTAATAGTTGTTCATTTCTTAACTTCGGCGGGCCAACGGCAATGCGGTTAAAAATAGGATTAAAATGCTCAAGGAAATACTGATGTGACCGCGATTCAAGCCCTGAATTATCAATCGCTTCTCGTAAAATATCCCTGACATCACGAATAATGTCTGTCGCCGCTTTGATCGGGCCATGGACATTGCCCTCCTCAGACTCCTGGAGATCTTTACGCAGGAAATACATAAACCATTGAGTATAATCCTTTAAACTCAGATGTTCCTGCGATTGATGTGGATAAAGCACACTGTCAATTACCGCGATGTCTTCAGCGCTCGGTTCATAAGAGCCAGCATCTAACCACTGCCCATTTAGGGTTGAACGATAGGCATAACACATTTCTTTATGCAGTAAGGGGAAAACTTGTTCAAGAAAATCGATTTTTGAAGATCCTTTCTCAAACACATTTTTCAACCGCAATTCTCTGATAGCCATTGCCGTTAAGAAGCGTGGGGAGTACTGCCCAGAAACGCCTTTTTGATTCGCGCCGCGACTGCTAAAAGGTAGAGCCTTACGTGAATAGATAAAAATACCCGGTTCTTTTCCGGAAGGATGATAGCGAAGCTCACCCTCTTCCCGGCTAAATTTTCCACCCCTGCCGATAGTGAGTTGCGAAATGACATCATAGGCAGTCAGACCAATACCCTGAACAATCACATTTGATTCCGCTGTTATTTTATTCAAATTATTTATTGGATAAGGAGTCGAATAGTAGTCCAGGCGTTCATTTTTCTTATAATTATTGGCAATAAATCGTTCAACAAGATGATCGTCAAACGTTTTGGCGTTGTCGCTGTGACCAGTGGTTAAATAGACGTAATCGGCCACCACACGCTGACTGTCTTCCAAGACAATAATAGACTTCGCATCGTCCTGAATCAGAATGTTGTTGGCCTGCTGATTTATCTGTGTAACCGAGATATTGTCAGGCAAACTTTTGATAATTTCGTGATAAAACCAATTTAAGTATTCACCTAATAATCGACGAGGTAAATAATCGTTGGCGTCAATTGGTTTGCCAGCCACGTCTTTTAAATAACGGCCATCAACATTTTTATAGCCCTGCTCATTAGCCCACTGATGAAAACATGGCCCTGAACGGAAAGATCCGGCATTTTTTACCGTCGCATCACCAAATAATGTTATCTGGCAAGCAACGGTGTTAACCAATAAATGGTCGGGCTGCGATAAACTGTGCGCACCTACACCCATCGCATTTTTATCAACGATAACAATATTAATATGTTCATTCTGTTCATTCTGTTTACGTTGTGCATGCTGAGCACAAATCCTTTCCAGAATACTAAGCCCCCGAGGCCCCATTCCTATAATAGCAACGGTTGTCTTTTTCATTCTTTGCTCCAACTTTGAGAGTATTTAACTTTGCTGTGTTGAACATAGCTAATCCCTGCTGCGATAAATAACGCACAAGCGCCAGATAATATTGAAATAGTCATCCCGTTTTTATTGTTCTGAAACGCACTCACGATTAATGGTCCGGCAATTTGCCCAATGCCATATGTTAACGTCACCAGACCCAGAAGATTAATTTTCTGTGGTGCAGAAATCTTTTTCGCGAGTGGCATAACGAGAGAACTGGTTCCCATGAAAGTTGCACCAAAGCCAATACAACTCAAGGTCAATAAAAGCGGGGAATGGATAAACGAGGCCATCACAACGCAGCTCGCCTGCACAATTAAGTTAACACTCAGGCAGGACAATATGCTCCACTTGCGTGCAGCCCATAACCAACCATAGCATCCTGGGATAACGGCAAGGCCAACAATAGACCAGATATGGTTGGCCAGAAATTCATTACCCACTCCCTGGGCCATTAAAGGGAGATAAGTAGCTACAATGATATAACCGAAGCCTGCCAGTCCATATAACAATGCTAAATTCCACCACTGGATGTTCGGCTCGGATGACGAAGCTTTTTTCTGAGGAGGTAGAACGTGTTTATTTGCAGGCAGCAAGATAATCAGCGCGATGAAGAGTACAGCTGAAATGATTGACGCGCCGATCCATAGTAGCTTTGAATTTAATGCATATGCGATACCGGCTATAACATATTCATTGCCTATAAAAATACCCACCCCGACGCCGGCAAACAAAGAAGCAATGACAAACGGATTATGGGTATGCTGTAGCATAAGCATCGACCCGAATATCATCATGCCTGCGCTGGCAACACCGGCGAAAAATCGAATAACAATTACTATATCAGGGTGCGTGACTACTGCCATCGCAAAAATAAGCAGGCCGGTGACTAATGCAGCACAAATTAACATCGTTTTGATATTCTTCAGGCCACCAAAAATACCAAACGAGAACAGGAGGCTGCCAACCAGGTATCCGGCGTAATTCGCGCTTGCGATTAACGATAATTGCGAAAAATTAAAAATGCCTTCATGCAACATGACCGGCAGCATCGGAGTATATAAAAACCGACCAATTCCCATCCCCAGCGTTAAAACAATCATACCGAAGACAGCCGTGCTCAACTGGCGATGGCCAATAACATTGTGATCAAGATCCATTTTTCAGGCTCAATATGTCAATCAGATTTGATTGTTATGTTACATAAAGAAATGATAATAAAAAGTTAATAAAAATGACGAAAACCTTCACTTTGAGTGACAGACACGATGAACAGTACCTCATTAAATTTGTTTAAAACCGTCGCGGAAACCGGCTCTATCACCGCAGCAGCCCGTAATCTGCACTGCGTTTCTTCAAACGTCACGACGCGGCTCAAGCAACTGGAGTCCAGCCTGGATGTTTCGTTGTTTGTTCGCGAGAAGAATCGTCTTCACATCACCCCTGAAGGTGAACTGCTTCTGCGTTACGCTAACAAAATCCTCGCGCTTTTAGACGAAGCCGAGTTGTCTATGCAGGGAACGAAAGCGGCTGGCCCTCTGCGCATTGGCGCAATGGAAACCACTGCCGCCGTCCGACTTCCTGCTTTGCTGGCAAACTTCCACCGTGAAATGCCCTCCGTAGAATTAAACTTAAAAACGTCACCGACAGATGTGTTAGTTCGTCAGATCCAGAATAGTGAACTTGAAATTGCCTTCGTCGCTGACCACAAGGCGTTGCACGTAGACAATTCAAGGCTACAAACGCAGGTGCTGTGTCAGGAAACCCTGGTTCTGGTTACGGCCGCAGAGCATGGTGATGTCGTGACGGGAGCCGATCTGGAGGTGACAAGGCCACTCGTCTTTGTGAAAGGATGTAATTATCGTTCCCGGCTTGGGCAATGGTTACGGCTACAAAATGTCGATTATGACGACCCGCTGGAGTTTGGTTCTTTTCAGGCAATACTTGGTTGCGTAAGTGCCGGAATGGGCATTGCATTATTGCCTGAGAGCGTCGTCAAACAGTATGAAACGAGCTTCCCCATACGGTGCCACTCTATTACTCCTCACATTGGTAATGTCAATACTATGATGATATGGCTTAAAAATCGTGAGGTTAGCCGGGTATTGAATTGCTTTGTTTCCTTTGTTTCATCCCACTGAGGTATTCCACAACCATATTGTGCCGTTAGGACTTTTGGGCTGGTAAATACTCTATATGGATCTATTATCGATGCAGGCTTTCAGTTTCAGGATTGACTAATGCAATTTAATAGAGTTGCTGAAGATTTCTTTCCTGGGATTGGTCAAGAAATTTGACCACTGTTTTGTAGTAAGAACGGCATCTGCTCTCTGATTCGTTCGTTGCCAGTCTGCCATTGGCACAGGGCTGCTGTTGCAGCCCTGACAACCTTAGACTTCAATCGATTCAGAGATCTCTAACGCATCATCGACTTCAATGCCCAGATAACGGACTGTGCTTTCCAGTTTCCTATGGCCCAACAGAAGTTGGATCACCCGAAGATTCTTGGTTTTCTTGTAGATCAGGTAAGGTTTTGTTCTTCTCATGGAGTGTGTGCTGTAAAGCGAAGCTTCGAGACCAAGCTTTTCTACCCACCCATGAAAAATTCGGCTGTATTGCCGGGTTGATATGTACCGGTTAGTTCCGATCCGAGACCGAAACAAGAAGTCTTTACTGTGCAAATTGCCAAGCTTTATCAATGCAGCAACAGCTTCTCTTGTCCCTTTGGTTATCTCAAATTGCACAGGGCTACCGGTTTTCTGTTGCAGCACCGTAGCTCTGCTTGAAACCGAGCTACCATATGCAACATCAGATACTTTGAGGTTCACCAGATCACAGCCTCGTAGCTTACTGTCTAAGGCCATGTTGAACAGAGCTAAATCACGCGTTTTAACTTCCAGTTCAAGCCGGATTCGGATCCCCCAGATATGAGATATCTGAAGTGGTCTTTTTTGGCCTATGATACGGTCTTTGTTCCACGGTGACGTTTTCATACTCAAATCTCCTGCAATGTTGGAGATTTGAGTATGGTTGTCCCTTATGAGCGAAGGGCGGAAGTTGACAACCAGTATCTCACGTCAGACTTTTTTCAGGGTACAGGCAGACAGCTCAGCGGATTACCCCCCAACCTGACGGAATATAACTGCTCTTCCCACGATATGCAGTACGATCCGGCCTTACTAATTGAGCATAGCAACTGAATCATGTATTTAAGATAGGGCGTCGATTTTGGTTAAGGTATGATGGGGAATTAATTAACCATGGGTATTAAAAGGATTTCCCATGAACACAGACGAAAAGGGCGTACCGGAAGATACCGGCTATTACCGGTATGAAGTCATCGGAGATAGCACCCATAAGACCAGCATTCACAACAGCGTAAAAATCGTTCAGTGCCAGCGGGTTCCGGTCAGGGGGATCACGCTGACGGTAGGGCTATTCTTCGACGGTACGGGGAACAACCGGGCGAACTCAGACGATTTGCGGCTGGCATATAACCACTGCGCCAATCTGGTTGACGAGGCTCGGGCAAAAGCGTGCGCAAAGTATGAAGAGTATGCCGGGGTCGGGCTGGGTAACGCCAGCTGGCAGGGCGGTCACACTAATATATCGCGGCTGTTTGACCTTTATCAGTCGAGTGATGAACTTAGCGACAGCGAGACAGAGGCGCAGGTGAAAGCCTACGTAAGCGGCATCGGGACGGCGGACGGGGAAAGCGACTCTGTGCTGGGTAAGGCGCTGGGAAGCAGTCTTATCCGGCAGTTCGAAGGGGTGGTGACGAAGACTGATGAGGTGCTGGACAAGATCAGCGCAGAGATGACCCGCTTTATCAAACTTAACCGTGAAAAAGTGGCGATCGCGAAGGTGCAGTTTGACGTGTTCGGGTTCAGCCGCGGAGCGGCGGCGGCGCGGCACTTTGCCAACCGGGTGATGAACCAGGACGCCGCGATAGCGGTAGCGATAGAGAATGGGCTGGATATGGCGGGGCACCACGGAAAACCGGCGGGAGAGGTGCGCTTTCTTGGGCTGTTTGACACGGTAGCAGCCATCGGGAGCCTGCTGAACTTCTACGGCATTAACGGACGCAGTAACCCCGGCGTTAACCTCGAGCTGCGTCCCTCCGTGGCGCAGAAGGTGTTTCAGATAAGCGCGATGCACGAGTGCCGGTATAACTTCAGCCTCAACAGCATCGCGGGGATGTGGCCGGAACTGGCGCTGCCGGGGGCGCACTCGGATATCGGCGGGGGCTACAACGCGGGAGAGGATGAAATCTCCCTGCTGACGATGCCGGACTTTGAGGTAATACCGGAGAACGCGGACGAGGCGCAGACGGCTGTGTTCCGTCAGGCGGAGAAGATGCGCCAGGCGTTGTATTCGTTGCCGGCGCTGAAGTACATGATGCCGCACGGCAAGGTGGAGACGAAAATGATATCGTGGCCGCTGGTTAACCGGGACAAGGCGCGGGCGTTTATTTTTGAGAAGAAAGCGGGCGCGGCGGTGTTTATGACGCGCAGGGCGGTGCCGAACGACTGGGGGAAGGTTAGCCTGCGGGTGATGCTGGACGCGGCACAAGACGCCGGGGTGGTGTTTGCACCGATACTCAGTAATAACAAAGAGCTGGAGTTACCGTCAGAACTGCTTCCCCTGTGTGATAAAGCAATAGCGCAGGGGCGGGCGGTCCGGCGGGGCGCGGAGCCGGAGGGATTTACGGCGGAGGAGATGCGGACCATCGGGCGTTACCTGCACTGTTCGGCGAACTGGAACATTGACTCGGACCTGAGCCTGTGGGTGAGTCCATCCTCGGGAGAGGTTTTTCTGCGACACCACTATGCGCCGACGGACGAGCGCTCGTTCGTGTGGCCTATGGCCCCGGGCAAAGGGTGGGTGCGCACGGTGTGGCGGATGGACGACCAGCAGCAGTGGGAAGACCGGGCGCGGGTGAACGTGGACGCGCTGGACGGACTGTTCTGAGGAGGCAGGGATGAGACGATTACCGCTGATGGTGGCAGTGCTGAGCGTTATGCTGACTGCCGGCTGCCATGACCGCCGGGCAGGCGTGAAGACGCTGCTGGGAGACGGCGTAGAGCAGTGGGGGCAGAAGCTGCCTTACAACCACTGGCAGTTTAATTTTTTTCACCCGAAAAACCTGCCTGCACTGGTGACAATGGTGTATCTGGAAGACGGTGATATCCGGGAAAGTATCTTTCGGCAACTTGACACAGCCAGACCAAGTCAGAGCAGTGTGGAGAAATGGAGCCAGCGCGTAGGTAGCTTTTCAGCCAATTTTAATACCGGCAAGGCGCTGCCTGTCAGGATGACGGTGTGCTGGGACTCGGTTATCGATAAAAAGGCGTATGAGACGGAGATCTGGTTCAGCCGAGAGACGTGGCAGCAGATGCTAAATGCCTATCCTGATACCTATAAGCCGGGAAAAACGTATTACCGGGATAATTTGATAATCGGACTGGCTCCGGGGGGAATCGTACGGGTCTGGCTGGAAGATAACGGCGATCCTGTTGTGCTCCAGCATCCTGCACGGCAATTTACCCTGACGGGGAATAACATGTTGATATGCAAAAATGTTCCTAACAAAATTGATTTCAGTTACATCGAGGCTAACGGCTACGATCCCTTTATGCGTGATTTCATCAAAGGTAAAACCTATCCGTATGGTGAGTGGTAGGACATAACGATCAGAAAAATCATAAGGATCTGCTTGAGATCCTTTTGAGCATCAATCTGATTGTTTGACGGGTTAGACTTCTATATTTTTTTAAATGTTTCATTTTGCAAGTTCGCTCCCACCAGGTCAGCTATGACCGATTTTGGCATGGAACGGCTACGCTGACAGACCCAAGGACTGCCACGAGTAAGATTGGCAGTAATACTTTTCGACGCTTGTCATATCGCTTGTGGTAATAGAGGCGTAAAATCCCTCAAGTCAGGGGCTAATGTGTTTTATTACTTTTGGATTTCATCATTTCACAGCCAAACTATTCTAATCATTTTCAGCTTCCTGCCAGAAAGCGGGAAAAGTACTATTGTTCAGGCTTTAACAAAACAGTTAAACGCTCTGTACTTGAGAAGAGCTCCAATGATTATTATCTTGGGGGAGTTAGCAACGCCAGCCCCTGGCACTCAGTTTCTCGCGAGTCGGACCTTGAAAGTAGATACTACCTATATGGCAACTACGCGGTTGAGCCAGCACAAAACGAATTGTTTCCCAGACTGAGCGTCCATTTAATAAACGTTCCCCCATTCTGGATTGACTATCAACAAACGTATCTAACCCTGTAAGTTCGAAATCCGGTGGATACAACCCGGTCACACGTATATTTTCTTCGGACAACTGGTGTGACAGTTTAGATGTGAATCCGCTAAGCCCGTGTTTGCTGGCAAAAAAAGCGGGATGCGCAATTGAATCCGTAAAATTCGGAATTCCACATGAAGATATTATTGAGACGACATCCGCGCTTTCTGAACGTCTTAACCCAGGCAACAATGCATGAGTCAGTAAAATCGCACCTGTCAGTCCTGAACTGACGGTATTGATAATTTCAGCGTCTGGTTGATCGTCTAACGTTCCTGACAGCCACTGGGCGGCATTGAGGATTAAAATGTCGATGGGCTTGTCTGAAGTTAACAACTGTGAAGAAAACTGCGAAAGGGATTCAGGCTGGGTTAAATCACAGATATATCCTTTTGCAATCCCGCCTTCAGACGCGATGATACTGCAAGTTTTTTGAATATCATCAGCACGCCGCGCGCAAAAATCCACCTCGACGCCTTCTCGCGCCAGCCACACGCACAGCGCCTGACCAAATCCTCCACCTCCACCCGTAATTACAGCTCTTTTACCTCTTAGCATCTTCATCCATCCTTTCTTTATGACTATGTGTGGATATAGATATACATGAGGAAGTGGATTGGCATCTTTCAATTAGTGCCATTTTTACATGAGGAACAGGGATAGGGGACTTGCAAAGCCAGCATCTGGCGCGGAGCGGACTGAGCGTTAGGTTATTATATTCTCTGCAAGGATGTGCATGCGCTATACACCAATTTTAATTGTGCTATTTAGTCAGTAAATTTGTTTAGAATACCATTCCTCTTCTGTTTATAAAGACAAGAAGAGGGATGTGCTAATCATTTAGATATCAGTAGCCTGCAGCCCTGTTGGCTTCTTTGATGCGATTGTTTCTTGCGTCTTTATCGTGTTGGTCTTTTGCCTGCATTATCCCACTTGCAGCATCCACCCAATCATTTGCGGTACAACCTGACAATACCATACTCAACATTAATGCAAACGCATACTTCATTTTAACTCCATCATTCATTATTGTATAAATAGCGTCTGTGTAATGCTCAATGTATTTAACGCTAATGCGGTTAATTTAACAAATAATCATATCTCAGGCAAGGTGAGGATCTCGAACCCGTACATGTAATGGGTAATTCATAATGATTAGTTGAAATAATTGAAGGTGCAGGATAGAAATAACACTGCATAAAAAACGACATATCGTATTGAGTGGATTATTAAACAGCGAATTAATTAGCCTCTGTGACAGAGGTTATCTTTACGCGTCAACGCATGGCTGCGCCACTCCCGGCGATTGTCATTCGTCGGGAGCTATCTTTAATTATCGAACCTGTAGTGCTTTGAGTTCAGAACACCGGCAAACCCAGCCCTTGCTTTACTTCTTTTAATGTCTGCTGCGTGACCTCGTGCGCCTCTTCGCTTCCTTTTTTGAGCATCTCCATCAGCATACCTTTATCCTGGATGTAGGTTGCCCGCCGCTCGCGCATCGGGGCGATAAGCTCCTGCAAGCACATCTCCAGCTCGTTTTTGCATGTCCGGTCACCCAGCCCGCCGCGCTGATAATGTGCTTTCATCTCCGCCACTTTTGCTTTATCCGGATGAAAAGCATCGAGGTAAGTAAATACCATATTGCCGTCAATCTGCCCCGGATCGGACACTTTTAGATGATTGGGATCGGTGTACATTGCGCTGACCGCATGATGAATAGCCTCTTCGCTGGCGGACAGGAGTAGTGTGTTGCCGAGCGATTTTGACATTTTGGCATTACCGTCGATCCCTGGAAGACGGCTGGTCTCACTCAGTAGCGCTTTACAATGCGACAAGACAGAGGTCGGTAACAGACTATTCATCTTATGCACGATCTCATTGGTCTGTTCGATCATGGGCAACTGATCGTCGCCGACGGGAACCACCTCGGCTTTGAAGGCGGTAATATCTGCAGCCTGGCTGATGGGATAAACCAGAAAGCCAACCGGTAACGAGCGGGCAAATCCTTTCTGCGCAATTTCGTTTTTGACCGTAGGATTTCGCTCCACGCGAGCCACGGTAACAATGTTCATATAAAGCGCGGTCAGCTCAGCGAGGGCGGGTAGGGCCGACTGCAGACAAATGGTGGTGAGTGACGGGTCGATTCCTGCGGCGAGGTAATCAGCCAGCACTTCGGGAATATTGTTGCGGATCTTTTGTGGTGTGCTGCCGTTATCGGTTAGCCCTTGCAGGTCAGCAACCAATATAAACTGCTGATAATCATGTTGCAGCGTGGCGCGCTGGCGCAGAGAGCCAACATAGTGGCCGAGATGCAGCGGGCCAGTGGGACGATCGCCAGTGAGGATGATAGTTTTGTTGTTCATGTAAGACTCCTTAATCAAAAAACCGAAAGGGGTCTTTAAATGCAAATAACCGCCTTTCGGCGGTTATTTAAAATGGGGAAAACACATTCTGTCCGCCTTTAAGAAGGCAGCCACCACAGGTTGTGATTAAACGCGGTGATATCGTGTTTTGTGTTCATCCAGTCAACATATCACCGCCTGGCGCAGAGGTAAAGCAATGCACGGCGTACTGACGTATCTTAGCTCGCTTCCAGCATGCCAAAGCTCACGATGCGCGAACGGCCTAACTCTTTCGCGCGATACAGCGCCACGTCTGCGGCGCGCAGAAGATTGTCGCTCTGGGCGTGCTGCGGATAGCTGGCAACGCCGATAGAGACATCAACGTGACCAATCTCTGAGAGTCCAAAGCGCAGCGACAGTTCGCGTACACCATTATAAATATCTGTCGCAAAGCGGTTGGCGGCCTGCTCATCCGTATTGGCCAGCAACACCAGAAACTCTTCACCGCCGTAGCGGAAGGCCATGCCGCTGTCATGGACAACGCGCTGAATAGTGGTGGCGATACTTTTTATCACGCTATCGCCCGCCTCATGGCCAAAGCGGTCGTTAATATTTTTGAAATGATCGATATCGATCATCAGGCAACTGATTGGCTCTTTGTTACGCACTGCCTGGCTCATCTGGGTGCGCAGCGTATCTTCCAGATGATGACGGTTGCGCAGGCCGGTTAGCGGGTCGTAGAGCGCTTTCTCCAGCAGCGCATCACGCAGGCGCTGGTTGGCTAACGCCAGACCGAGTGCTTCCGCCATCAGTTCCAGATACGCGCGAGAGGGAGCGGAATCATTGCTGAGGTTCTGGAATGAGAGCAGGCCGATGGCTTCACCCTGGGCAATCAGTGGCACGCACAGGGTATGCTGCTGGCATGATTCCGGTAGATGGTAGCAGGCGATATCGGGTTCGCCTTGCACCGGTGGATGGCTCTGACCGCGGCGCACTGCCCAGCACTCGTCCGGGTGGAAAGCATCCGCTTTGCCCTGTGGTGAAAGCCATTGCGCAACGCAGCGCATCTGCCAGGGCTCTCGATCCAGTATGTAAAGCCGCCCGGCAATACCGGGAGCAACATTCGGCGCAAACAGCTCTGCCACATTAATGACATCGGCAAAATTTTCGCAGCCTTGCAAACGTTGAGTCATACGTGCGAGCAGCTCGCGGATTGCCCAGTCGGCGTCTCGTTCTTTCTCCAGTCGCTGACGTGCCAGGCCGTTCTCGCGAAAAATGCGGATCGCCTGCGCCATATCGCCGATTTCATCGATCTGATTAAAGCTGGGTGTCTCAACGGCGTAATCCTGCGACGCCAGACGGTTAACCACATCGCTCAAACGCACGACTGGACGCAGTACGCGGCGTTTTAAAATAAAACCGAGAACGAACAAAAATAACAGCGCCGTCAGCCCGACCATCACTTCCGAAGCCGTACGTAGCGTGCGCGATGTCTGAGTGGCATCTTCAATGGTGTTGCGTACGCGGCTGTCGAGTAACTGACGGAAATGATCTATCCGGTCCTGGGCTCGCTCCAGTTCCTGTTCATAGGATTTGCCATACAGCAGGGCGATGGCCTGCGACTCTTCTCCGCGCGCGACGCTGGCAAGCGCCGCAGCTTGCTCATCCTGCAGGGTATCAACAATCTGCAGCCCTTCATGCAATAGCGACAGCTCTTCATCCGTCGCCCCAATGTCTTTTAGTTTCGACAGCCGCTGTTCAACGGCTTTCAGCGACGCTTCTTTCTGGCGGTAGGCGTTAAGCGCTTCCGGGTCTTTTGCAATAACATATTCGCGTGCCAGACTGGACAGCGACCAGGCATCGAGCTCGACTTCTTCGGTCAGTTGATCGAATTGATAACGTTGCTCCACCACCTGGCGTTCGGTGTTATCGGCGCTGGAGGCCATCAACATGACAACGCCGGAGGCAATGGTCAGACACACCGTCGCGCTGTAGGCCCAGTTGGTGATTGTGGCAATTCGCACTGATTAGTTCCTTCTGCGACGATTAATGAATAAGCATGATTGAAATTATAGGAAACGTATGATTTTGCGTGAAAATAAAAAAGGCGGTCTCAGGACCGCCTTCTGTTATCGTCCTGCCATCATAAATCTGGAGGATTTTTTCCTTCTTCCATAAAGGCTTCGTCGATTCCTTCCACGTTACCTTCATGATCGCGCCCGGAAAACAGGTTCCAGCAGGTAATGAACAGTGCGGCAATCAGGGGGCCAATCACAAAGCCGTTAATGCCGTAGATCTCCATTCCGCCGAGAGTGGAAATCAGAATCAGATAATCCGGCATTTTGGTGTCTTTACCCACCAGTAGCGGGCGCAGGATATTGTCCACCAGCCCGACGATAATCACGAAGAAGCCAACGATAAACAGCCCTTGCCACAGCTGGTGCGTGGCGAAGAGGAATATTGCCGCAGGTACCCAGACGATCGCTGAGCCGACCGCGGGCACGAGGGAGAGAAACGCCATCAGCGCGCCCCACAGGACGCTGCCGTCGATGTCGACAATTGCAAACGCGATGCCGCCAAGAATACCCTGAACCAACGCCACGACCGCTGTGCCCTTGACCGTTGCCCGCGTCACGCCGACGAATTTGGCAAACAGGTGCTGTTTGGCAAAATCAGAAAGCGGTAATGAGTCCAGAATCTGGCGCACCAGGTACGGCCCGTCCTTCAGTAAGAAAAACAGCAGATACAGCATGATGCCAAAGCTAATAGCAAAGCCGAATGTCCCCTTACCAATCAGGAACGCGCTGCCGGCGAGGTACTGTCCACCCTGCAGTACAACGTCGGACAGTTTTTTCTGGATCTGCGCGACGTTATCCAGATTATGTTCTGCGAGGAATCCTCTGGCCCAGTCAGGAAGATACGAAATAATGGCGGTGACCACTTCCGGGAACTGAGTGTCGTTTTGTTGTAATTTGGCATACACCACGTTCAGCTCAATAGCCAACGAGGAGAAGATCACCATCAGTGGGATAAAAACAATCAGACAGATGATGCCGATGGTGAGCAGTGACGCCAGCCCGTTACGTTCGCCAAGCGCGCTGCGCAGTCTGTTTTTCACCGGGTTAAAGATGGTGGTTAAGATTGCGGCCCACAAAATGGCAGAGAAATAGGGAGACAACACATCGAAGAACGCCCAGGTCACAAGGGCAAGTATGAAAATGAAGAAACCTTTAGTCAGTCCGTTAAATCGCATTAGTGAACCCTGTAATGAGAAGCAGTCCCGACTATAGAACCGTTCAGGGGAATTACCAACTTTCGCTGCGCATATTTACTTAAATTGGTTAACCTGTTTTTCGTAGGGAGCCTGCGACAGATAAATAACGTACGCTATGATTTATTAGTGAAACAGTCATACTTTTCTTCCCGAAAAAGGGCGTCAAAAAAAGAGGGGGCGTTATGAACACTCAACCTGTCATCGGGATTAGTGGATGTTTAACCGGCTCAGCCGTGCGATTCGACGGCGGGCATAAACGGATGGGGTTTGTGATGGACGAGCTGGCTCAGTGGGTGACATTTAAACCTGTCTGCCCGGAGATGTCCATCGGTTTGCCTGTACCACGCCCCGCGTTGCGTTTGGTTCAAACCGCCCAGGGGAATATCCGCATGTGTTTTAGCCATGCGCCAGGTGAGGATGTCACCGATAAAATGTCCGATTTCACCGCTTCATATATCAATGGGCTTGGCGGTCTGTCGGGTTTTATCGTCTGTGCTAAATCACCGAGCTGCGGAATGGAGAGAGTGAGGCTGTATGACGAAAAGGGAAATCGCGGGCGAAAAGAGGGAACCGGTCTGTTTACCGGCACCTTAATGGAAACCTACCCGTGGTTGCCGGTCGAAGAAGATGGCCGCTTGCACGATCCGGTGCTGAGGGAGAACTTTGTCGAGCGAGTGTTCGCGTTACATGAGCTTAATACGCTGCGAGCCACTGGTCTTACTCGCCACGGTTTACTCAACTTCCACAGTCGCTATAAGCTCCAGCTTTTGGCTCATCACCAGGCGGGTTACCGGGATATTGGCCCTTTCGTGGCCTCGCTCCATCAGTGGGATGATTTGGACGCTTTTTTCGTGGTATATCGCGAAAAGCTAATGGCGATCCTCAAAAAGCCCGCCTCACGGAAAAATCATACCAACGTACTGATGCATATTCAGGGCTACTTCCGCGATCGGTTGAACACCCGCCAGCGCGGAGAGTTGCGTGATGTTATCCTCAACTATAGCGGCGGACTGCTGCCAATATTGGCGCCACTGACTCTGCTCAAGCACTACCTTGCTGAATACCCAGACAGCTATTTACTTACCCAGAACTATTTTGATCCTTATCCGAAGGATTTAGCCCTACGGTTAATGATTAATTAGCCTGATGGCGAGTAAATCTGGGGCAGAAATATCCGTTGTTCGCGAAGGTTATCCCTGCTGTTTTCTGATGCGTTTAAGCAGGGATAACTTTCACGGTGTGTAATCGATGATAAAAATGCGGCCCTGCACCCACGGGCAAATGTGCCGGCCGCGATTTAACCGTTTCTGATTTCTTCATCGATACAAGGCTGAGGTTTGCCAAACAGATATCCTTGCGCGAAATCGCAGCCCAGAGCCTGAAGTCTTGTCAGTTGCTCCTGCGTTTCAACACCTTCTGCAACAGCCTTCATATTGAGAGATTTCGCCATGCCCGTGATCAGTTTGATGATAGTCAGGGCGTCTTCCTGCGTAGATATCGAATGCACAAAGGACTTGTCTATTTTGATTTTATCGAAGGCCAGTCTGCTGAGGCGCGAAAGAGAAGAGTATCCGGTACCAAAATCATCGATGGAGATTTTTACCCCCAGGGCCCGGAGCTTATTAAGCGTATTTATCGGCGTAGCACTCTCGGTAAACAGAGAGGATTCAGTCACTTCCAGTTCGAGGCGGTCAGGTGGAAGTCCAGTTTCTTTCAGAATGGTTAACACGATTCCTGCAAAGGCCTTGCTGCTTAGCTGGACAGGGGAGACATTGACTGAAATTTTAGCCGGAACCGCCCAACCCGCGGCTTCCCTGCAGGCAATTTCCAGCACCGCTTTCCCCATCTCATTAATCATCCCTGTTTTTTCAGCAACAGGAATAAAGCTATCCGGCGACAGGAGGCCCTTGAGAGGATGGACCCAACGAATAAGCGCCTCATAGCTGTATATTTTCTGACTGAAAGAATCGACAATAGGCTGGTAATACACCACGAACTCTTTGTTCACTATTGCTAATGCCATATCATGCTCAAGCGTTCTGCTTTCCTGCAATTTTTCTAACATTCGTTGCCGGAAGACTTTTATTTTGCCAGAGCCTTCATTTTTGGCTTCATAAAGGGCCAGATCGGCAAATTTATAAAGATAGTCAGAGCGACGCTCATTTTCTGAGATAACAATGCCAACACAGGTGGTTATGTTGATAATTGTGTTGTAAATAGTGTAGGGCTGGCTGATAAACTCACATATTTTCTGGGCTCGCGAAACGGCCCGACTTTCTGTCAGGCCACTTGAGAGAAACGCAAACTCATCCCCGCCTAAGCGATACAGCGTATCCGACGTAAGGCTTGTCGAAATCAGACGATCGGATATCTGGCGCAGTAACATATCACCGGCATCATGACCATACGTATCATTGACCTCTTTGAATCGATCTAAATCAAACAACATCACCGTCACAGCATCGTTATTTTTCTCTGCCATTTCGATTGTTTTATTTAAATCGCTCCAGAATAGCTGGCGGTTATTCATCTCGGTGAGCGAGTCATGGTAGACGTCATATTCCAGCTTGGCATTCTGAATTTGTAGCTTTTCCTTCGATTTTTGCAGTTCTTCGGCAAGACTCTTGACCTGAAGGTGCCCCCGCAGAATATTTCTGTTTTGATAAAAAATGAGCACGCCCAGAATCGCACTCAGTATTATTAGCAGTACAGATGTCGTTGAGTAAATATAGTACAGCGTTTGAATTTTTTGGTTGGCGTTATTAATCGAGTTAACATCTTTGTTTAATGCGCCGGATGAAAGACGCCCAAGTTGTGCATCCAGGGTATGCATCTTTTTCAGATATGCCTGGAGTGCTGGACGGTTCATTTTCTCGAGATTATCATCCAGATAACTGAGGATATTTTCAAGTGTTACCGCTAGCTCACGGTGGGCTATATTGCTTTCTATGTAGCGCCCCAAATCACCTTCTTTTATCAAATCACTCTGGCTGAGCATAATATCGAGACGCATGCGTACATCATCAAGATTCATCGTATCATCGATAGTGTAAAGACCAAGCAACGATTCAAATCGGTAATATTGAGATACCAACTGAGCGGCAGACCAGGAATCGGTGTAGTGAGTCAGTTTCTGTAGCTCTTGTTGCCTTTCATGCACGAGGAAAGAGATATATCCGGTCGATATAAAAAGAAAAAAGATGATGCCAGCCAGTATTCTGTTCATGATGTTCCTCTGAACGCTTACTCAATATCCATACTACTGACCTGCCATGCAGACCTTGAATAATAAATCTGATTATTTAGTTCCGGCATGCTGTCATAGGGGTACACAATGAATAATGGACCTTTATCACGGATGCGCATATATTTTCCGTTGATTTTTAAAGCAAGGATGGCATTGTATTTTTTGAAATCACTGAGAGGGATAACGGTGGTGTAGTCATTAAGCGCAGTAACCTTTACAACGGAGCCGCGAGCCCCAACATAATCCATGAGTTTTTGTAGTGGAATACCCGTAAAGGTCGTACGTCCATTATACCAGGGGGAGGTGGTCTGAAAACTTACCATGCCCAGCTTCTCAAGGCTGGCGGTATCAAAAATCGCTTTCCCGTCTTCATTTGTATTTTCAATATTACCGGATAACGTTAAAAGAACTTTACCGGTGGGCCTGGAAAGTTCACCCGCCCAAAGCTGGGTGGAGAGCACAACGCTTACCAACATGACTATTAACCGCATTCTAACCTCACCAATCAGCCGGATGTAAAAGAATTATAATTTAGATATCACGTTATTTATATATTCCGCCTGTCTATTATTGATGATGTGAAGTTGTTTGTATTTTAATTCATTTAAATCAATGGGTTGCCATGCTTAATGGTTATGGATATTTATTAAATCAGGCGAAGTCTGTTATTAACGGACGGTGATTTTTGTTGTGTCTGTACAAAAAACACTCACTCTGTGGTTGTTAAAAAATCACACGATCATAAAGGTTTATTTTTTTGTACAGCGACAGGGAATCGTTGTTTTATCGGCGGGTAACCTTGTTGAATAAATCAAACTTTTGCCTATTCCCGGGATTAGATGACACAGGCGTAGCAGACGTTCAAAAATAGTCAATTATCAGGAATTCAAAATATGCAAAATCAACTACGGGATCGTCAGCAACTTAATGAACTTATCAATGGCTGGATGCACCGCGATTGGGGGAATATGCCGCGCTGGCTTGCTGCCTGAGCCAGGCGGATATACCTTGCTGAGCGCCGCATAACCGGGTTTATTCGCCAGCCTGAGCCGACTGGCGGGCATACAGATACGCGGTTGCTCTGGAGACGCCCAGATGCTGCGCCACTGTGTCCATAGATTTTCGTACGTTCAGCAAACCGTCTTTGCGTAATTGTTGAATCAGTCGTTTACGGTCTTCAGGTTTCAGGGCGCGGGCCGTCGTTGCGCATTTAGCGGCAAAGTCATCGATACGCTGGCGGATGACTTCGTTACTGCCGGGATCGATATGTTCCTTAATGGGAGAGGCAGCGGTTTCAGTAAAACGCGCAAGGGCACTCTGCATGCCACGAAACAGCGTCATATCCACGTTCAGACAGAGTGCTGCTACGTATTTGCCTTCATCATCCTTGATGCCGATGGAGGTACTTTTCACCGGGCGGCCATCGGCAAACTGGTTGCTGTAGTTGGCTATAATGCTGGGAAATTCAGGCGATGCGATTCGCGCCAGACCCAGTTCTGTTGCCGGTTGGCCGGGTTCTCGCCCGGACAGGTTATTATGGATGGATAAAATGGCATGTTCAGGATTTTTGAGATCATGAACCACCACTTCGCAAAACGGAGAGAAGGTCTCGCTCAAGCCCCTGGCGATAGTGTCAATTTGGCTGAGAAGTGAGTTGTTATCGGTTTTTGGCATGCCAGTCTCCTGCGGTGATGCCTGTTGCCATGATTGCGGGCAGTTTACAGTGAGCAGGGTTCTCTTTTCCAGACGCGAGTGTTCAGACGGTAATAAGGTATCCGCATGGCAGATACCTTCTTGATTACCCGGCAAGGAATTCACTGTAGCGGCTGATATCCACGTTCCCACCGCTGATGATAATGCCGATTTTCTTGCCGCGAAGTTCAGCTTTGTGCGCTCTGGCGGCGGCAAAACCCAGACAGCCAGTCGGCTCCACGACAATTTTCATTCGCTCAGCGATAAATTTCATCGAGGCGACTAATTCATCGTCTGAGACAGTAAGAATATCGTGCACATTTCGCTGGATAATCGGAAACGTAATATTCCCGAGATGTTGGGTCTGAGCACCGTCAGCAATGGTTTTCGGCGTATCGATATGAACAATCTTTCCGCTGCGAAACGATTGTTGACCATCGTTTCCTGCCTCCGGCTCGACACCATAGATGATGCAGTCAGGTGACAGATGTCTGGCTGCCAGTGAGGAGCCCGAAAGCAGGCCGCCACCGCCCAGACACACGAAAAGAACGTCTAGCTGACCCACTTCTTCAATCAGCTCTTTTGTGGCGGTGCCCTGGCCCGCAATCACGTGCGGATGGTCGTATGGCGGGATCAGCGTCAATCCTTGTTTCTCTGCCAGCTCCCGTCCGATTTTTTCACGATCTTCGGTATAGCGATCGTAAATCACCACATTTCCACCATAGCCTTTTGTGGCTGCAACTTTAGCCGCCGGGGCATCATGCGGCATGATAATCGTCGCCGGGATCCCCAACAATTTTGCCGACAGGGCAATGGCCTGCGCATGGTTGCCGGACGAAAAGGTGACGACGCCCGCAGCGCGTTGTTCTGGCGTGAACTGGCGTAACGCATTCATGGCTCCGCGAAATTTAAACGCGCCCATTCTCTGGAAGTTTTCGCACTTGAAGAAAACTTCAGCACCAAATTCGTCATTAACCGTTCGGGAGGTCATCACCGGCGTTTTGTTGGCATAGTCGGCGATGCGCTCTGCCGCGGCGGCAACATCGTTATAATCAGGCAGTGTCATTTCAGTCATTGTTGTTCACCTGTATGTCGTTAAACGTCATGCTTGTGGGGCCAGGGCAATAGCTTCAACTTCCAGCGCGAAACCATAATGAAGCTCTGCAACGCCCGCTACCGCGCGGGAGGGCCGGAAATCACCGATCCACTCCCCATAGATTTTGTTAAACGTTGGCCATTGGTTGATATCTGTCACATAGACGCGTACTGACACCAGGTGCTGTCGAGAAACCCCAGCGCCAGCCAGGCAGGCATCAATATTCTGCAGTACCAGCCGTGTCTGTTCTTCAAAAGAGGCATCCGTTTTTTTTTCGCCATCACTTGTGACCGGCAACTGACCAGAAATGAAGACGAACCCGCCAGCCGTTGTGCTGTGCGAGTAATGACCTGCAGGCGGAAAACCTCCTGCAGATGAGTTCAATGTAATGTCCACGGACATAAGAGAATCTCCTGTAGTTAGTGATAATTCATTTTGTATAAAATAATACTATTTGTATTATTTTATACGCTTTCATACCGCGTTCGGCTAGTGATAGTTTTCACAGGTGATGATTTTGTGAACTATGGCAAACGTGACCCACGTTATATAGCTATCCTGGCGCGGTGAAAGAGGGGGAACGCTTTTGATGAGGGGAAAGCAGGGGAGTGAAGAAGCGCCCCGGGGCGGGGCGTTAAAGCCAAAAATTAGCCGATATGGCCGTGGTTAATCTTACTTAACGGTTCATTGATATCGAAGATTTTGCACGTCACGTCATCCACACCCAGGTGCTTCAGGCGGGCCGTGTGTTTTTTGATATAGGCCAGAGCGCTGTCTTCATCCTGAAACAGGTAGATGCCACCCGCTTCGTGGTTTGCTGCGTTCTCGGTCCAGATTTTCCAGATGAAACCTGGCTCCTGGTTGATGGATTCGGCCAGTTCAACAAGCTGATGTGACATCTCAGCGCCAAACGGACCAGGAAAATCAAAGTGTATCTGCACGAGTTTGTTCGCCATAAATCCTCCATGGATTGGTTAATTCGGGTAAGGCTGCTAGCGTAACAGCACTTTACCCGTCAGATAAGTTACTGCTTGTCCACCGATATAAACACGTGTTCCTGTCAGTTGGCAGCGTAAATCGCCGCCGCGTTCAGAGACCTGGCGCGCCAGCATCTGCGTTTTATTCAGTTTTGCAGCCCAGTAAGGAATCAGCATGCTATGCGTCGAACCGGTAACCGGGTCTTCTGCAACTGCTTCACCCGGGCAGAAGAAACGGCTGACGAAATCGTATTCCCCGTCACCCGGCGCGGTGATACATACCATTTTCCCGAGGGGAATCATGGCGTGGATATTCGGGCGCACAGCCTCAACCTGCTGTTGATTCTCCATCACGACCATGTAATCGCGCGCGACGCGCACTTCTTTATATTCGGTGATGCCCAATGTTTCCAGCAGTAAGGCGGGCGGTTCGGCAGGTTCGCTTTGCCAGGCAGGAAAATCAAGCGTCAGCCAATCACCGCTGCGCGTGACCGTCAGTGGACCCACAAAACGGGTGGCAAAATGGATGGTCGCTTCCGGGTAATCCAGATGTTCAAAGATGACATGTGCGGCGGCAAGCGTGGCGTGCCCACACAGATTAATTTCGCCTTGCGTGGTAAACCAACGCAGCTCGAAGCCATTCTCATTGGCGACAAAAAAAGCGGTTTCCGACTGGTTATGCTGCTGTGACATTTTTAATAATATTTCATCGGGCAACCAGTCATCGAGCGGGCATACTGCTGCGGCATTACCGCCAAACGTCGTAGTGGTAAAGGCATCTACCATGTAGAAATCGATTTGTTGCACGGTGTAACCCTCTCATCGCACTCAGGATATCCCACACTCTATCATGCAATGATTGTCATTGGTTAAGCGCCCTGATTCGCCTGCGTGGTAAAAATTCGCTATCATCCGTTTCCACACTTCATCCTGGCCGCTCATGTCTACGATCCTCGATACCTTTATTGCCCCGCCTTGTCATGAGGAGATAGCGATCCTCTATCAGGACGAGCATCTGGTGCTTATCAATAAACCCACCGGCCTGCTTAGTTTGTCGGGGAAAAATCCGCAGAATCTCGATTCGGTACATCACCGGCTGGTACAGATTTACCCCGGCTGTACGCTGGTACATCGGCTTGATTTTGGGACGTCAGGGCTGATGGTGATTGCCCGTAACAAGGCTATCAACGCCGCGCTTTGCCAGCAGTTCAGTCAGCGCGCGGTAAGCAAGGTGTATAGTGCGTTGTTGTGCGGGCATCTGAAAAACGATGAAGGCGTTATAGACGCAGCGATTGCCAAAGACCCGGCGCTGTTTCCACTGATGTCGATTTGCGCCATTAACGGTAAACCCGCGCGCTCGCGCTATCAGGTTATTGAGCGTTTTCATCATCGCCAGCAAGATGGGGAGTTACTCGCTTTGACGCGGGTACGGCTGACACCTGAAACCGGGCGTACCCACCAGTTGCGGATCCACTGTCAGCAGTTGGGGCATCCCATTTTGGGGTGCGATTTATATGGTGGGCGTCTGCTGCCAGGCACCGAACGGACGTCGAGACTGATGCTGCATGCCAGTGAACTGCATTTCAGGCATCCGGTCAGTCAGGAATGGATGACGGCCCAAAACGCCAGCCCGTTTTGAGGATATAAAAAAGCCGCCAGATGGCGGCTATTTGGGGATTATCGTGCGGCGCGTTGTAAAATAACCGCTGACGGCTGGCGCTGCAGAAAACGCATCCGCAGCATCATCAACACTGCCGCAGAGGTCAGGCCGATAATAAAGCCCATCCAGAATCCTGCCGGTCCCATCCGGTCAACCACCAGATCGGTCAGCGCCAGAATATAACCGCTCGGCAGACCCAGTACCCAGTATGCCGTAAAGGTAATAAAGAAAATGGAACGCGTATCTTTATAACCACGTAGGATACCGCTGCCAATAACCTGGATAGAGTCCGATATTTGATACACCGCGGCCAGTAACATGAGCTGCGCTGCCAGAGCGACAACTTCCGGATTATTGTTGTAGAGCAGGGCAATGTGCTCACGGAATGTTACGGTGAAAATCGCCGTCACAACCGCCATGCAGACGCCGACGCCCAGACCTGTTCTGGCTGCGGTTTGCGCATCCAGCGTGGAACCCTGGCCCAGACGATAACCGACTCGAATGGTGACGGCTGCAGCCAGAGACATCGGCAGGACGAACATTAACGAGCTGAAGTTGAGCGCGATCTGGTGTCCGGCCACGTCGACAATCCCCAGCGGGGAAACCAGCAGCGCCACCACAGCAAACAGCGTCACTTCGAAAAATAACGCCAGCGCGATAGGTAAACCCAGCTGTACCAGGCGCTTCATTACGGCGGTGTCCGGTTTCTGGAAACCACGCTCATTACGGATATCACGCATCGAGCGTGCGCGTTTAACGTATGACAGCATGGCGATAAACATCACCCAGTAAACCGCCGCTGTTGCCACGCCGCAGCCCACGCCGCCTAGCTCCGGCATGCCAAAATGTCCATAAATGAAAACATAGTTAACAGGAATGTTCACCAGCAGGCCGAGAAATCCCATCACCATCGCCGGTTTGGTTTTGGCCAGACCTTCACACTGGTTACGGGCTACCTGGAAGAACAAATACCCCGGCGCGCCCCACAGCAACGCGCGCAGGTAGCCGACGGCTTTATCCGCCAGTGCCGGGTCGATGTTATGCATGGAGCGAATAATGTATCCCGCGTTCCAGAGCACGATCATAATCAGAATGGAGACGCTGCCCGCCAGCCAGAAACCCTGGCGTATTTGATGGGCTATACGATCGCGGCGCCCGGAACCATTGAGTTGCGCAATCACTGGCGTCAAGGCCAGCAGCAGTCCGTGACCAAACAAAATGGCCGGCAACCAAATAGATGTGCCAATAGCGACGGCCGCCATGTCCGTGGCGCTGTATCCGCCCGCCATGACGGTATCAACGAATCCCATTGCGGTTTGAGCGATTTGCGCAAGAATCACCGGAATTGCCAGAGCTAATAACTGACGCGCTTCACTTACATACTTTTGCACGTGTACACCACTATATTGTTGTTATTTGAGAGACTAAAAAAGCCGCCTTATATGGCAGCAAGGAGAAAAAGCAGGGGAAATTTCAGTCTATTGTAGCGAGGAATACGTAATTCTCCAGTGAAAAAACAGGCAGTAGCGGCGCATTGCTGGCAACCTGAATTTCCACCTGCTATTGTGCTGTGCAGAGATGTCTTAATTCAGTTCAGGAGTTAGAAGTATGTTTACGGGTATTGTGCAGGGCACCGCGAAATTGGTGTCCATTGATGAAAAACCAAATTTTCGTACGCATGTTGTGGAGTTACCTGAATATATGTTGGATGCGCTGGAGACCGGCGCATCGGTTGCCCACAATGGGTGTTGCCTGACGGTAACCGAAATCAACGGTAACCAGATAAGCTTTGATCTGATGAAAGAAACGCTGCGTATCACCAATCTGGGTGACCTGAAGGTTGGGGATTTGGTCAACGTTGAGCGTGCGGCAAAATTCAGTGATGAAATTGGCGGACATTTAATGTCGGGCCATATTATGACGACCGCCGAAGTGTCGAAAATTCTGACCTCGGAGAACAACCGCCAGGTGTGGTTTAAAGTTCAGGATCCGTCGCTGATGAAATACATCTTGTACAAAGGATTTATCGGAATTGATGGCATCAGTCTGACGGTCGGCGAGGTGACACCGACGCGTTTCTGTGTGCATTTGATCCCGGAAACGCTGGAACGTACGACGCTGGGTAAGAAAAAGTTAGGCGCGCGGGTCAATATCGAAATCGATCCTCAAACCCAGGCGGTGGTTGATACCGTTGAGCGCGTACTGGCGGCGCGTGAAAGCGCCATCAGTAACGTAACGGGTGAGGCGGGAGCCTAAGCCAGAGTGTAAAACCCCCGTTGGCACGGGGGTGATAACGATTAGCGGGGAACGCGCAGGCCGTGTTCAACGCCGCGGGAAAAAACCACCTGCCACAGCTGGATGTCGCGAGCACGAAACGCACCGGCGCAGGCGTTCAGGTAATAGCTGAACATCCGTTTAAAGCGTTCGGTATAGTTATCGGCGATTTCAGGCCAGGATCTCATGAAACGCTCGTGCCATGCCATCAACGTTGTATCGTAATCCGCGCCAAAATTATGCCAGTCTTCCATCACAAAATGCGGCTCGCTGGCGTTGGCAATCTGGCGAACTGACGGTAAACAGCCATTCGGGAAGATATATTTATTGATCCACGGATCAACGTTATTGTCGGTCTTTTTAGAGCCGATGCTATGCAGCAAAAAGAGGCCATCGGGTTTTAAATTACGATCAACCACTTCAAAATAAGTCGCGTAGTTCTTCGGCCCCACATGCTCAAACATGCCGACGGAGACAATGCGATCAAATTTATCGTTAAGGTCGCGATAATCCTGCAGCAAAATTGTGACATCCAGCCCCGCACAACGCGCCTGCGCCATTTTCTGCTGTTCTGCCGAAACGGTTACGCCCACCACGCTAACGCCATATTGTGACGCCATAAACTGGGATAAGCCGCCCCAGCCGCAGCCAATATCGAGCACCCGCATGCCCGGCTTCAACTGCAGTTTTTCGGCAATCATTTTTAGCTTCGCCTGTTGGGCAGATTCCAGGGTATCGGCATCTTTCCAGTAGGCGCAGGAATACTGCATATAAGGGTCCAGCATGCGGGTAAAGAGATCGTTGCCCAAATCGTAGTGTTCTTTGCCGACGACCCACGCACGTTTTTTGGTCTGTAAATTGAACAGGCGAGCAGTGGCGATACGTAGCGTGTCTTTAAAGTGGCGGGGGAGTTGGTTTTCAAGACCGGCGCGCAGGACTTTACAAAAAAACATGTCCAGCCGGTCGCATTCCCACCAGCCATCCATATAACTTTCGCCCAACCCTAACGATCCTTCCTGCAATACGCGTTTGAAAAAATCGGGGTTCGTTACGCGAATATCTGCCGGTGCCGGACCATTAATGGTAATACCTGCACGGCTTAATAATTCATTGGTGATGCGGTACCAGTCATCATCCGGTACGCTGACGTCTTCTATACACGATGAACTCATAGCTTCTCCATCACTGGTCGGTGATCAGAACCTTAAAATAGCGTAGACGCTTTTTTGGGCTTTGTGAGAACTCTCACGGAATTAATCCGCGAATCTATAATCCGACGTAGAACAGAGGAAGGGAGGAACCCTTGCCGAAAAGACCATCCATGGGAAAACGGAAACATTCTTGTCCCCGTTAACACATAACAATTATCGTTTTTTTAACAACCGGAAATCAGTATAGGCCTGAATTTTTGATGATTCAACCAATAAATATTAGCAGGCTAATCAATTGTTAAGGGTGATTACTAGTGAGACTCACCGTGGGCAATTTGCGCCCGATCATCTGTGTGCGGGGCGTTAGCCTTCTGCGACTGCATTTTGTAACCCGCGGCCGCCAGCAGCACCGTTGTCAGCATCACGCTGGTGGTGGTGAGCAGCGGGGTGGCGATCAACCAGGAAACCACAAGGCTTGCCAGGAAGCATAAACCCAGTTGCAGTGTGTTCTGCAATGCCGCTGCGCGTCCCGTAGCTTGTGGGAAAGGACGTAACGCCTGAGCCACAACAATTGGGTAGATTGCTCCATTGGCAATCGCCATAACGCAGAATGGAATGAGGATTTCAGCCAGCGCAACATGGTGAATAAAGCCGGTTGCCCAGGTGGCCACTACGCTAAAGGCATACAGAATGAGTAACCAGGGCAGCAACTGACGGCCCTGCCATTTTTGCAGCGCAGCGCGGCAGCCGTAACCACCAATTAAGAAAGCGATGGTTTGCGGAACATAGCTCAGGCCAATCACCGCCGGACTGTAGCCCATTTCGCTGAGGATGAACGGGGAACCCGTCAGCCATGCGAAGAAGCTCGCGGAGCAGGCGGCATAAATCAGCACGTTTCCACGGTAAACTTTTGAGCGCAACAGGGTAGCGAAAGTCAGTTTATCCTGGCTGTCGTCGCGTGCTTTAGCTGTTGGTTTTAAGCGCAGAGCCGGAAGCATCAGGATTAGAGTAATGGCAAACAGGGTGGCGAAAATGGCCTGCCAGGAAAAATGTACCAGGATCCAACTGCCTAATAATGGCGCTAATGCCGGGGATAACCCGACCAACGGCATAATGGTGGCAAAGATGCGGTTTACTTTTTGTGAAGGATAATAATCGGTGACCAGCGCCTGCCAGATAACCGATGCCGCACAAACGCCAACGGCCTGAACAAAGCGCAGTACCAGCAGACCGGTGGCATTTTCAACCCACAGCATGCCCAAACTGCCCAGCGCGAAGATGGATAAACCCAGCAGTAAAACTGGCTTGCGGCCATAATGGTCAGAGAGCGGCCCCCACAGAAGTTGCGCGACGGCAAAACCCGCTAAGAATAAGCTAAGGCTGGCGCTGACGGCAGATGCAGGCGTCTGCAGATCGGACTGAATTGCGGCAAAGGCGGGCAGATACATATCCGTTGCCAGAAAGCCGAGTACGCTAAGACCCGCCAGCCAGACTAAAAATCCTTTCCCAGGTTGCATCATCATTTCTCTTTTTTTAGCAGTAGAACAATGCCGCTGAGTGTAGTGAGTGTAATTCTTGCTGTGAAACGCTAATATTTGCTTACTGATTTCAAATTTTTTGTAGGCAGAATATGTGGTCGGAATATTCACTTGAAGTTGTGGATGCGGTTGCGCGTAACGGTAGCTTTAGTTCGGCCGCGCAGGAGTTGCACCGCGTACCCTCGGCGGTAAGCTACACCGTGCGTCAACTGGAAGAGTGGCTGGCGGTGCCGCTTTTTGAGCGACGTCATCGGGACGTGGAATTGACGCCTGCTGGTGCATGGTTTCTCAAAGAAGGCCGCTCTGTTATCAAAAAAATGCAGATCACCCGCCAGCAATGTCAGCAAATTGCCAACGGCTGGCGCGGGCAGTTGGCGATCGCGGTAGATAACATTGTCCGCCCGGATCGTACCCGACAGATGATCGTGGATTTCTATCGTCATTTTGATGATGTGGAACTGCTGGTTTTCCAGGAGGTGTTTAACGGTGTCTGGGATGCGCTGTCCGATGGGCGCGTTGAGCTGGCAATCGGCGCCACGCAGGCGATTCCGGTGGGGGGGCGCTATACCTTCCGCGACATGGGAATGCTGAGCTGGAGCTGCGTGGTGGCAAGCCATCATCCGTTGGCGTCAATGTCCGGACCGCTAAGCGACGACACGTTGCGCAACTGGCCGTCGCTGGTGCGTGAAGACACATCGCGTACGCTTCCTAAGCGTATTACCTGGCTGCTGGATAACCAAAAGCGCGTTGTGGTGCCTGACTGGGAATCTTCTGCTACCTGTTTATCTGCAGGTCTGTGCGTGGGCATGGTACCGACGCATTTTGCCAAACCGTGGATTGATAGCGGCAAATGGGTCGCGCTACAGCTGGAGAATCCATTTCCTGATGCCGCATGTTGCCTGACATGGCAACAGAACGATACGTCGCCGGCATTGAGCTGGCTGCTGGACTATTTAGGGGATAGTGAAACACTGAATAAGGAATGGTTGCGGGAGCCCGATGAGGCTCCCGCACAACAGTCTTAACGACGGTAATCGCGGAACGGGCCGTCGGCAACGGAGCGGCGCTCTACCAGGCGCGGATGAACCTCGATAGACTGCGACTCTTCACGTTTATTCACGATACGGTCTAACAGCATGTTGAAGGCCGTTTCCCCCAGTGAATCTTTAGGCTGGTGAATGGTCGTCAGAGCCGGCGTGAAGAAGCGGGCGTTGCGCACGTTGTCGTAACCGATGAGCGAAACATCCTGCGGTACGCGCAGTCCCATCTCGTCAGCGGCGCACAGCGCACCCATCGCCATGATATCGCCACCGCAGAAGACGGCGGTCGGACGATGCGACTGTGACAGAATTTGCTGCATGGCGCGATAGCCCGATTCAGGCTCAAAATCGCCCTGCACAATCCAGTTTTCAGGAACTTTAATCAGCGCTTCTTCCATCGCTTTCATAAAGCCTGCCAGACGCCCGGCTCCGGTATTACGCTCCATTGGTCCTGGGATCACGCCAATCTCACGATGACCGCGTTCTACCAGATACCGACCCGCCATGTAACCGCCTTCGAAGGCGTTATCAATGACCGTATCGGTAAAGTCGGCTTTAGCTTCGCCCCAGTCCATGACGACCATCGGAATATGGCGGTACTCTTCGAGCATCGAAAGCAGCGACTCCGGATACTCTGAACACATCACCAGCAGACCATCAACGCGCTTTTGCGCCATCATTGACAGATAAGCCTGCTGTTTTTCGAGGCTGTTCCATGCGTTACCCAGAATCAGGGTATAGCCTTTCTGGAAACAGTTTTTCTCAACGGCTTCGATAATTTCAGCGAAATAGGCCGCTTCGCTGCTGGTGGCCAGCAAGCCAATAGACTTGGTGTGATTCACCTTCAGGCTGCGCGCCACGGCGCTCGGAGAATAGTGCAGCTCTTTGATCGCCGCCCAGACAGCATTACGCGTTTCTTCCGCGACAAAGCGCGTCTTGTTAATTACGTGTGATACGGTTGTAGTGGAAACGTTTGCTCGCTTCGCTACATCTTTAATTGTTGCCATTACATCTCACTCCAGACCATATCCTAAGCTCCTGAGAATACTCCAGGTAAACGTTTGCCTTAACACACCCTTAGCGCAACGTAAGGGTTGCGGCACGCCGGGAAAACGACACGGAACGTCAGGAAGGGGTCAATGGCCGGTACGCTAATCAAGTAAGCGTGGAATTTTGTCTGATCTTAACGAAAAGGGGAAGAGTTAAAAGCAGTTATCAATATAAATCGTGAGAGATTTTTGCTTTCAAGTGTGTAAAAATGCGCAATATCACTTTTTGTGTGGGAATAAAAAGGAGAAAACTTGATGAGCACCGATCTGAAATTTTCGTTAGTGACTACCATTATTGTTCTGGGTTTGATCGTCGCGGGTGGCCTGACCGCAGCGCTGCATTGATTTCCCCCGAGGGAGTTCGCTCTCCCTCATCCTTTACGCTTGCCTTTCCCGTCGATTGTTTGCGAATAAGCAAAAGTCTTTTGCAATTTTGTTAACTTTATTAATTTTGCGATCAATGTCATGCTTTTGACTCTTATTTTATGTCGCGCTCCGGCTCGACGTTACGGAGTCGAAATATGAAACTCAATTATCCTTTACTGGCGCTGGCGATCGGCGCGTTTGGCATTGGCACCACTGAATTTTCGCCAATGGGATTATTGCCCGTCATTGCCAAAGGTGTGGATGTCTCGATTCCCGCGGCCGGAATGTTAATCAGCGCGTATGCGGTTGGGGTGATGGTGGGTGCTCCGCTGATGACATTACTGCTGTCCCATCGTGCGCGACGTAATGCGTTGATATTCCTGATGGCGATTTTCACTCTGGGCAACGTGCTTTCGGCTATCTCGCCGGATTACACCACCCTGATGTTATCGCGTATTTTGACCAGTCTGAACCATGGGGCATTTTTTGGTCTTGGCTCCGTTGTCGCTGCAAGCGTAGTACCCAAACATAAGCAGGCCAGCGCCGTGGCAACCATGTTTATGGGGTTGACCATTGCCAATATTGGCGGCGTTCCTGCGGCGACCTGGCTTGGTGAAACCATCGGTTGGCGTATGTCATTTATGGCAACGGCGGGTCTGGGCGTCATCGCCATGGTCAGCCTGTTCTTCTCATTACCCAAAGGTGGGGCGGGAGAGCGCCCGGATGTCCGTAGCGAACTGGCGGTACTTATGCGTCCGCAGGTGCTGTCGGCGCTGCTGACGACCGTTCTGGGAGCCGGGGCGATGTTCACGCTTTATACCTATATCTCGCCAGTGTTACATACGATCACCCATGCCACACCGGCGTTTGTGACCGGTATGCTGGTGCTGATTGGCGTTGGCTTCTCAATCGGTAACTATCTTGGTGGCAAACTGGCTGACCGTTCCGTTAACGGTACGCTGAAAGGCTTTTTACTGCTGCTGATGGTTATTATGCTGGCCATTCCCTTCCTGGCGCGTAATGAGCTGGGTGCGGCAGTTAGTATGGTGGTCTGGGGGGCAGCGACGTTTGCGGTCGTTCCGCCGTTGCAGATGCGCGTGATGCGCGTTGCCAGCGAAGCGCCTGGATTATCATCGTCAGTCAACATTGGCGCGTTTAATCTGGGGAATGCTCTGGGTGCCGCAGCCGGTGGGGCGGTGATTTCCGGTGGGTTGGGCTACAGCTTTGTTCCGGTGATGGGGGCAATTGTGGCGGGGCTTGCGCTGCTGCTGGTCTTTATCTCGGCGCGCAAACAGCCTGAAGAGGCTTTCACTACCGCGAATTAATGCTAAAACGCAGAAGGGTTCTCCTTCTGCGTCATCTTTTTTATGCTGCGAAGTTCTTCGCAACAAATTCCCAGTTCACCAGCGCCCAGAAGTTTTCCAGGTAGCCAGGACGGGCATTGCGATAATCGATGTAGTAGGCGTGTTCCCATACGTCAACGGTCATCAGCGGCGTCGCGTCGGTGGTCAGCGGTGTACCTGCATTGGAGGTGGAAACGATAGCCAGTTTGCCATCCGTTCCTTTTACCAGCCAGGTCCAGCCAGAACCGAAGTTTTTAATAGCGGCATCGGTGAACTGCGCTTTGAAATCCGCAAAGCTGCCAAAGGAGGCGGCAATTGCTTCGGCCAGTTTACCGGTAGGTTCGCCACCTGCGTTCGGTGCCAGGCAGTTCCAGTAGAACGTGTGGTTCCATACCTGTGCTGCGTTATTGAATACACCGCCTTCAGAGCTACGTACGATCTCTTCCAGTGATTTGCCTTCAAACGTCGTGCCTTTAATCAGGTTGTTCAGATTAGTCACGTAGGTTTGATGGTGTTTGCCATAGTGATATTCCAGCGTTTCGGCAGAAATGTGCGGTGCCAGAGCATCTTTGGCATACGGTAATGCAGGTAATTCAAACGACATTGCTTCTCTCCTTATTATTTGTATTGAGTACACACAATAGCCTCATTGTGTGTAAGGATAGGGTAGCAAATTGAAAGGTTATGCAAAAGAAGAACTTACCCTACAGCATGTACTGTAGGGTAAGTTTTTAACGAATTGTTTTTGGCGTCATTACCCGACGAGCGCCCACATAGTGGCGCTGCCAGTAATCTTCACTCAGAGAGGTGATTTGAATTTCCTGGCCGCTGCGCGGTGACTGAATAAACTTACCGTTGCCAACATAAACGCCAACGTGATCGGCAGTTCCACGCCCCTGGGTACGGAAAAATACCAGATCGCCATTTTTCAGTTCGCCACGTTCAATCGGCGCTGCATCGCGCAGATGATACATTTCGTTCGCAGTACGTGGAATGCGGAATTTCACCAGATCTTTATAGGCGTAATAGACCAGACCGCTGCAGTCAAACCCGGTTCTTGGTGAGGTGCCGCCCCAGCGATAAGGCTTGCCGATTTGGTTCATCAGCGTGGACATGGCGGTTTTAGTGGCTTTCTGCACTTTCACTTTATGCGCGTCAGCCAGCGTCGTTGGTGCGGTGGTTTTCACTTTTACACAGCGCGGCTTATGACCTTTGCGCGGCGTGCATTTTTCAGTCCAGGTAACGGCAGCGGTTTGTGCTGCGGTGTTTTTACCACGACGGTTTGCTGTTTTAGTCGACTTTGCCGGAGCGGCAGTGCGATGTTTAGAAGAGGAAGCGGTTTTGGTGCTGGTTTTGCTGGTGGTTTTTGTCGCCGTTTTCTTGCTGGTCTTTGTTGTTTTTTGGCTGGTTGTTGCGCTTTTCTTTTTATCTACCGTTTTGATGGTGTGGGAATGGGTAGGTGTCGTCCTGGCCTGCTTGGAAGCATGAGCCATGGGCGTAAAGGGCAGTGTAGTAAAAAGTAAAGCACAGAGCGTGATCGAGATTCGGTTTATCCGCGCCACTGAGCAATCCTCTGGTAAGGCAGGTCTATCATGCCTGCGTGTGATTTTCAAAACTTGATGATTCTAATCTATAGAAAGAGGGAAAGTTAATAGCTTTTTTGTTTAAAACTACGTTTCGTAACCGACCGCAAAAAAAATCAGCAATTAAAGTTGGCGTTGGTGAACGAATAATCAAATCCACAGGCTTTAAAGGGATAAGTGAGATTGTGAATGCAACTTTTGGCGTCAGGGGATAAAATAATAACGCGTAATGAAAATGTTATTTTCCGTTGCCTGTCTGACCCGCTACAATGTCAGACTACTGCCGTAAAAGAAGTTTAAGGAAGCAAGATAATGAGCACCACTATCGAAAAAATCCAGCGCCAGATCGCTGAAAACCCGATTCTCCTGTACATGAAAGGTTCCCCTAAACTGCCAAGCTGCGGTTTCTCCGCTCAGGCTGTGCAGGCGCTGTCCGCCTGTGGTGAACGCTTTGCTTATGTTGATATTCTGCAGAACCCGGATATTCGCGCCGAGCTGCCGAAATACGCAAACTGGCCAACCTTCCCGCAGCTGTGGGTTGATGGCGAGCTGGTTGGCGGCTGTGACATTTTGATCGAAATGTACCAGCGCGGGGAGTTGCAGCAGCTGATTAAAGAAACAGCGGCGAAATACAAAACCGAAGAGCCGGACGCTGAATAATATCAGCGTAAATAAAAAAGCGACCTCGTGATGGTCGCTTTTTTTATCGGTCCGTTATGCCTCTTCAGGTACGGGAAGAGGCCAGCCGCCGAGACGTTTCCAGCGGTTAACAATTTCGCAAAACAGCACGGCCGTCCGTTCGGTGTCATACAGCGCCGAGTGCGCCTGAGTCCCGTCAAATTCCATTCCCGCCGCCAGGCACGCTTTCGATAACACAGTTTGCCCCAGAGACAGGCCGCTTAAGGCCGCAGTATCAAAGGTGACGAACGGATGAAATGGATTACGTTTGAGCGAGGCGCGTTCTGCTGCGGCCATCATAAAACTGTGGTCGAATGTAGCGTTATGCGCCACCATGATCGCCCGATTGCAGCCGCTGTCTTTAATGCCTTTACGCACCATTTTAAAGATGGCATGCAGAGCGTCATATTCGCTGACCGCTCCGCGTAGCGGATTGTTAGGGTCAATTCCGTTAAAGGCGAGGGCTTCCGGCTGCAAATTCGCGCCTTCAAATGGCTCTACGTGGAAATGTAACGTCGTGTCCGGCATCAGCCAGCCTTGTTCATCCATTTTCAGTGTGATGGCTGCGATCTCAAGCAGCGCATCGGTTTTGGCATTGAACCCTGCGGTTTCGACATCAATGACGACAGGATAAAAACCACGAAAACGGTCACACAGACCGGAAAGTTGAGCGTTATCGGACATCTGGGTCTCTTAATACGGGAAAATTGCAGCGCGTATTATGACAAAATGATGAGTATAAAACTACGGGCACAGACGATCTGCGCCCGTGGGGAGGTTAGTCGCCCAGGCCGCGCCCGGCGTCTTTCTCTTCGATCAGTTCAATTTTGTAACCGTCTGGATCTTCAACGAACGCAATTACGGTGGTGCCGCCTTTTACCGGACCGGCTTCACGCGTGACGTTACCGCCATTCTGACGAATACGTTCACAGGCTTCGGCTGCGTTGTCTACGCTCAGGGCGATATGGCCGTAGGCAGTGCCCAGCTCATACTTGTCGACACCCCAGTTATAGGTCAGTTCGATCACGGCTTCGCTGGTTTCAGGGCCGTAGCCGACAAAGGCCAGGGAGTATTTGTATTCAGGGTTTTCGCTGGTACGCAGCAGCTTCATGCCCAGCACGTTGGTATAAAACTCGATGGAACGCTGCAGGTCACCCACGCGCAGCATGGTATGAAGTAAACGCATCTTTTTCCCCTTCGAAAATGGCTAATACATTCAAAATGTTGTTTTAGTATAGCGGCGTTGTTACGCCGCTATCAATGGCAGAACGGAGTTTGTGACGTTAGAGGGTAGGATAATCGGTGTAACCTTCCGCGCCGCCGCCGTAGAAGCTTTCGGCACGTTGCGGATTCAGCTCCGCTTTACGCTGCAGGCGCGCAACCAGATCTGGGTTTGCGATATAGGCGCGACCAAAAGCAACGGCGTCGATCAGGCCCTTCTCGATCAGTGCTTCTGCTTTTTCAGGTGTGTAGGCACCCGCACCAATGATCGGACCGTGGAAACGTGCACGAACTTTTTCGCGAAACGCATCGGAATACGGCTCGCCGCCAGCCCAGTCCGGCTCAGACATATGCAGGTAAGCGATTCCGCGCTTGCCCAGTTGTTCAATCAGATACAGCGCATCGGCTTCTTCGTTCGGGCCGTTGTCAACGTTCTGGAATGAGCCAATCGGAGATACGCGAATACCAATGCGATCGGCACCCCATTCTTTAATACCGGCATCGACAACTTCCAGCACCAGACGCGCACGATTTTCGACGCTACCGCCGTATTGATCGGTACGCTGATTAGACGTTGGCGACAGGAACTGGTGCAGCAGATAGCCGTGAGCGGAGTGCAGTTCAACCATGTCGAAACCCGCTTCGCGCGCGTTGGCAATCGCCTGACGGAAGTCATTAACGATGCCGGGAATTTCTTCAGTTTCCAGCGCACGCGGCATTGAGGTATCCGCACGCGTTGCCAGACCATTTTCATCACGCAGCGAGGTCCGGGTACCGGCGCTAATTGCGGAAGGTGCGACCGGTGCCTGACCGTTGGGCTGCAGACTGGCGTGAGAGATGCGCCCGGTATGCCACAACTGGACCGCAATATGACCTTGCTCCGCATGTACGGCAGCGGTGATTTTTTTCCATGCGGCAATTTGCGCTTCGCTGTGTAAGCCGGGTGCCCCCGCATAGCCTTTCGCCTGCGCGGAAATCTGTGTAGCTTCACTGATGATAAGACCCGCGCTGGCGCGTTGACGGTAATACTCGGCCATCAGCGGAGTAGGGATGTCGCCAGGCTCAATGCTGCGCAGACGCGTCAGTGGCGCCATGAATACGCGGTTTGCTGCCGTAATAGCACCCACTTTCAGTGGGGAAAAAAGTTGTTCAGATGACATATGGCACTCCTGAATAGACCGGTCGTCTAGTAATAAAAGAAATAAAAACGCCTGTTAAACGGCAGGCGTAGTAATGATGGTTTTAACGTGCGCCAGCGCATTTTCCAGCGGGGTGGCGCTACGAGAAATCTTGGCCTGCAGGTTAGCGCCCAGCCACAGCGCATACAATACCTGCGCCTGTTGTAACGGCTCGCCAACAAAGGACAGACAATGATTTGCCTGACCTTTCTCCAGCGCCTGCGCTAACAGCGCAATAATGTGCCGCGCGCCTTTATCCATCGCCGTGCGCATATCTTCTGACAGATCGCACACTTCGGCAGACAGTTTTACGGTTAAACAACCGCTGATAATGCCGTGCTGGCTAAACTGGCTCAGAGTTTCCTGATAGTAGGCCAGAATACGGTCGCGATAGTTTCCTGCCCCCGTATCAAAGTGCGTAGCCAGTCGCTGATGATAGGCCGCATAGTGGCGTTCCAGCATCGCAACACCGAACGCTTCTTTAGAGCGAAAATAGTGATAAAACGAACCTTTGGGGACTTCAGCGGTTTTCAGTAGTTCGCTTAAGCCCATACCGGTGAAACCGCGCTGCATACACAGCAGTTCGCCAGTCGCCAGCAGATGTTCGCGTGTATCGTGTTCAGTGATTTTGTTCATGGGAAGGAGTGTAATAGACCAGTCGGTCTAATGCAATAGCGCTTGCGAGAAATTCAGTTAACGTCTTCAATAGGTATATCAATCTTACGAAAGGAGGGGATGTGGCCGAACAGCTGGAGTTTTTCCCCGTCCAGAGCCCATGCCGTGGAATATGTCAGTCTGACGAGCGCGGTTTTTGCCGCGGCTGTTTTCGCAGTCGGGATGAGCGTTTTAACTGGCAAAAGATGAGCGATGCCGAAAAGCAGGAAGTGCTACGACTTTGTCGTCAGCGCCTGATGCGTAAATTACGAGCAAACAAAGCCAACCCTTCGGAAGAACCGCAACAACCTTCACTCTTTTAAAAGCGTAATTGCGTATACTCGATGCACATTCACTTATAAGGAAGCTGCTATGGTTCAGCGTATTACTATTGCGCCGCAAGGTCCGGAGTTTTCTCGCTTTGTAATGGGGTATTGGCGCCTGATGGACTGGAATATGTCCGCGCGCCAGCTAGTCAGCTTTATTGAAGAACATCTGGATCTGGGCGTTACCACCGTCGATCACGCCGATATTTACGGCGGATACCAGTGTGAAGCGGCGTTTGGCGAGGCACTGAAGCTGGCCCCGCATCTGCGTGAAAAAATGCAGATTGTTACCAAGTGCGGGATCGCCACGACGGCGCGCACGGAAAATGCGCTGGGTCATTACATTACCGACAGCGCGCATATCATTGCCAGTGCGGAAGCATCGTTGAAGTTACTGGCGACCGATCATATTGATTTGCTGCTCATCCATCGTCCCGATCCGCTCATGGATGCGGACGACGTCGCCGACGCGTTCAAAAAATTGCACCATAGCGGAAAAGTGCGTCACTTTGGCGTATCTAACTTCACCCCGGCACAGTTCTCACTGCTGCAATCGCGTCTGCCGTTCACGCTGGCGACTAACCAGGTTGAGATCTCACCGGTACATCAGCCGCTCCTGCTGGATGGTACTTTAGATCAACTGCAACAACTGCGCATTCGTCCGATGGCCTGGTCCTGCCTCGGCGGTGGTCGTCTGTTTAATGACGATGCGTTCCAGCCATTACGTAATGAACTTACCACAATCGCAGAAGAGTTAAACGCGCAGTCCATTGAGCAGGTGGTGTACGCCTGGATTTTACGTCTGCCGTCTCAGCCGCTGCCGATTATTGGCTCAGGGAAGATAGAGCGCGTACGCGCTGCCGTTGAGTCTGAGTCATTGAACATGTCTCGCCAGCAGTGGTTCCGTATTCGCAAAGCCGCGCTGGGTTACGACGTACCGTAATCGCGTTTTTGACGCTTCTCCGTTCAAATTTGTGTCACTGGTTTACACTTATCAATCAGACACCTTTTGGACGGAGGTCTTATGAAGCGTTTGAGTTTGGCCATTATTACTCTACTTGCCTGTGCAGGTGCGCAGGCTGCCAGTGAAGAAAAAGTGACGATGAATCTGGTAACGTCGCAAGGCGTCGGCCAGGCGATTGGTACGGTCACTATTGTTGAAACCGGGAAAGGGCTGGAGTTTACGCCCGATCTGAAAGCGCTGCCGCCGGGTGAACATGGCTTCCATGTCCATGCGAATGGCAGTTGCCAACCGGCGATTAAAGAAGGAAAAGCCTCAGCCGCGGAATCGGCTGGAGGCCATTATGATCCGCACCAAACCGGCAAGCACGAAGGTCCGGAAGGCGCAGGCCACATGGGCGACCTGCCGCTGCTGGTGGTGAATAACGACGGTAACGCCACAACACCGGTCATTGCGCCGCGGCTGAAAACGCTCGATGAGGTTAAAGGCAAAGCGCTGATGATCCATGTCGGTGGCGATAATATGTCCGATCAACCAAAACCGCTTGGCGGTGGTGGAGCGCGCTACGCCTGTGGCGTTATCAAATAATCAATTGCCTAGCGTACCCGGCGGAGGCGCCTGTTCGAGCTGAGAAAGCGAGCAGTGTAGTCGCCAGATAAGCGCCGACAGTTCTTGCGCCGCAGGTTGATGATGGTGGGCGAGCGTGTCGCAAATACGCTGTAGCTCACTCAGCGTGGCATTCAGCGGTCGTTGCTGAACGCCGCGCTCACTCATTACGTCGCGAAGCAACGAAATACACACGTCTCTGACACGAGCCAGAGGATCTGAACGCACCTCCCAGGTGCGCAGTTGCCACACCACGTGCGAGCAGTTCAGCAAGACAACCCCCCAACGCAATAGCCAGCGTCGCGCCAGTGCATCCTGACTGTTGCTGAGCTGGCTGACGTGGTGATAGGTCAGCGACTCAAATTCGTTTTCACTGAGCGAGGGATGTCGGCTGAGCTGATCGACAAAATCCCGGCGCAGGGCGCGAATATGGCGGCGACCTTTCCGCGCATCCGATCCGGGCCGTAGAATGGCGAATGCCAGCCACGATAGCGCCACGCCGGTTATTTTCGCCATATTGTCATTCAGGAAATCAGCAAAATCATAAACCGGCGGATTAGTCACCGCGATAAACGATCCCATAAACACGATTAGCTGTCCCCAAAGACCCGCCAGCGCAGGCATTTGCAGCTTCAGGAGTTGCATGGTAGCGAGTAGCGGGAAGAGAAACAGAATGAATTGCCAGAGGTCAGAGATTTGCACCATCAGGCCAAACTTAACCACAAAGCTAAACAGCGACAGCAGAACCAGCGTGCGCATCAGCAAAGAAAGTGACTTGAACGGCGTGGCTACGGCGGAATAGAGCACGCTGCTGATGGCCGCGAGCGTTAGTGCGCCAGAGCCTGATTCCCATTGCGCGCCAATGCTCCATGCGCCGATAAGCATCAGGGTACAGAACGTACGCAATCCGCTCCAGAGGGCTTCAGCATTATCGGTATGACGGGCAAGTCCTGGCGTACGGGCGATAGTAATACGCTCGGCGGTAACGCCATTTTCCAGTAAATGCAGATAATGACTGCTGCGTAAGTACAGCCGACAAAAATAACGCAGTCGTTGCCAGAAGGCGACGTGCCGATAGTCGCGTGCATCGAGAGGACGCAGGGGGGCGATAATACGCGCGACGGTGTAGGTGTCGGTATTGGATTTGACCAGCTCGCTGAGCAGTTGTTCGATGATTTCCCGGGTATTAGCCGGGGGAGTGGGCCAGTTCAGGAGCATCCTGCGCAGACTGGAGATCACGCTGGTCATACGTAACTGCTGATGCAACAGCGAATTGAGCAACGCATTTTGACGGCGAAAACGGTAGTGACTCCAGAACGCCTGAATACGCAGCAGGTTCATGGTCAGAATCTGACCGATAACACCTTCATGAGCTGTGCGAATCGCATCCGTTGTCTCCGGTTGCCAGAGTAAGCTGGCATGCTCCAGTAAACGCGAATGCATGTTTTTCAGCGCGGTAAGCAATGTGGTGCCATCGGAGGTGCTGGGGAGGATCATCATCATCATGCCGCCGCACAGGATACCGACGATGACCTCGCATACGCGGGCCTGAGCGATATCCCACAACTGCGTAATCTCTATGGTATTGACCATGGGGAAAGCAATGATCGCCGCCGTATAACCGGCCAGTTGAAAGGCGTAGGCGACGTTATTGGTGAAGTGCGCGCAGGCCCAGGTACAAAAACCGATCCACACTGACATGCTCAGCAAAAACAACCACGGCTCATTGAGGGTATGACCGGCAATAATCAACGCGGCGGTGGCACCCAGCAAGCTACCCGCAACACGACCCAGACTTTTGCTGATAACCCCGCCGACGGTGGGAAAGCTGACCACTGCCGCCGAGGTCATCGCCCAGTAGGGCTCATCCAGATTCAGGTAATAGGCGAACGTTAACGCCAGACACATCGCAATGGTATTTCGCAACGCATAACGCCACTGCGCTACCGTGGCTTTAAACCACGGCCAATGGCCTGGCATCAGGCGGGACAGTTTCATTTACGCTGGCCGATAGACACGCTGCAGGTCGTACCAGAAACCAGGGTGACATCCTGCGGCAGAGAGTCGAATTCGATGCGGACCGGAACGCGTTGGGCCAGACGCACCCACGGCACATTGGGTTTGATGTCGGGAATCAGGCCGGAATCGCTTTCCACACTTTGGTCGTAGATGGCGCGACCAATACTGGATACGTGACCCTGTAACTTTATGTTGCCGCTGTAGAGCGTGATAACCACAGGAGCACCTTCACGAATGTGGCGCAACTTGGTTTCTTCAAAATACCCCATCACATAGAAAGAGTGGCTGTCGACAAGGGCAAACAGGGGCTTACCGGTTGAGGCGTAGTCTCCAGTACGAGTTGAAAGGTTGGTGACCCAGCCCGCTACGGGCGCTTTGACCACCGTCTGCGTCAGTTGCCACTGTGCCTGGCGCAGACTGGCCTCGGCTGCTTCAACGCTGGCCTGCATGGCTTTCACGTTGAGGTTAGCAGTATCCAGATCTTCGGCTGAGATATAATTTTGCGATAAATGACGGCGGCGGTTGGCTTCGTTATTGGCTTTCGCCAGATCGGACTGTGCCTTCGCCAGCTGCGCTTGCGCATTCAGTTCAGCAATGTGAAACGGCGTCTTGTCGATGATAAAAAGGACATCGCCTTTGTTCACAAACTGGTTATCTTTTATATTGAGTTCGCTAATGCTGCCTGAGACCTGCGGCGTGATGCTGACCTGCTCAGCACGCACTTTGCCATCACGTGTCCAGGGCGATTGCATATAGTAATTCCACATCCACCATCCGGCGAAAACTGCGATTGCAGCGACTATAATGGTGGAGAAGTATTTAATGGTTTTAAGCGACATAATCACCACACAATCAGCATTACAAAGGCCAGACATACGCAAAGCGTAAAGAGTGACAGATCCATTAACAGGGGATGCCAGATTTCGCCGGAGTAAATCCAGTCGCGTAGCAGGCGATGAAAAATCAGCCAGAGAATAAATCCTGCTACAAACGCCTTGAAAACAGGAGGGAAGTAGACAGATGCTCCGATCATTAAATCTTGTAGGGGCAATCCTGTTGCATTAAACATAAACTTCACGGGCAAAATCCTTGGCGGAAGAGAGCATTGCTATAGGTTTAGCAAAAAAGAGACAATGAGTCTCTGTAACGCATAATGTCTGAAAAAATGTCAGCCGGTAAGCAAATTTGGCAATACATTTGTTTTGGGAATACAAATGCTGCACACTATTCTAAAATCAGCATAATAACTTAGCAAGCTAATTATAAGGAGATGAAATTGGAATCGCCATTAGGTTCTGATCTGGCACGGTTGGTGCGCATTTGGCGTGCTCTGATTGACCATCGCCTGAAACCTCTGGAGTTGACGCAGACGCATTGGGTTACGCTGCACAACATTCATCAATTGCCGCCTGATCAATCGCAGATTCAGTTGGCTAAAGCGATTGGCATCGAGCAGCCTTCGTTGGTACGCACGCTTGACCAGCTGGAAGAAAAGGGACTCATTTCACGACAGACTTGCGCCAGCGATCGTCGGGCAAAGAGAATTAAACTGACAGAAAAAGCAGAGCCGCTGATTGCAGATATGGAAGCGGTTATCAACAAGACGCGTGGAGAAATTTTGGAAGGGATTTCAGCTGAGGAAATTGATCTGCTGATTAAACTGGTCGCCAGACTGGAACACAATATTATTGAACTGCAGTCACAGGGCTGAAACGATAAGATGACGTGTGGCCAGAGCCTGACCACACGTGAATTCGATTAGCGTGGAGACACGGTAACCTGGCTGCCGTTGTTAGCCATAACAACGCGCTGGCCAGCTGAGAACTTGGTTGCACCCTGTTTCTGAACCACCATGATGGTATTACCGTCGTCCTTACGGATTTCCAGTTCTACACCCTGGGTTTTATTCATCGCACCTTGTACGCCTTGACCCGCTACGCCACCGGCAACTGCGCCAGCCGCCGTGGCTAATGAACGACCCGTACCGCCGCCGACGGTGTTACCCAGGAACCCGCCGAGTACCGCACCACCAATGGCGCCAATCACGTTTGCGTCATCGCCACCCTGGATTTGCACCGGACGAACATGAACAATTGTACCGTAGGTAACGTTCTGAACTTGTTTCGCTTCGGATGCGGTGTATACGTCGCCTGAAAGGCTATCATTGTTAACGCAGCCCGCCAGAGATACACCCATTAATGCAACAGTCAGCACACGTTTAATCATTTACAAATCTCCTTTAACACCACGAAACGCTAATAAAGCACCCTTCATGGCTAAATTATATGGCACTTGTGAGCCTAAGGTCACATGTTCTACTGGAACAATATGAAAATCTTAACCGAAATCGGATATACCGAGTATAAACGAATCATTCATATAATTGATGTAATAAAGCGTCCATTGTAATGATTAGCCCTCAAAAATCATTAAGGAAGCATGGCATTAGTCGGCACTTTATGGTTGAGTGTCAAGGCTAATTTGCTTAAAAGGATGACATATGAAATCGGGCCGTTTTATCGGTGTAATGTCTGGAACCAGCCTTGATGGTGTCGATGTTGTGCTGGCGACGATAGATGAAACGATGGTTGCGCAACAGGCGAGTCTGACCTGGCCTATTCCTCTCCATATAAAGCAGGCGATCCTGGATATCTGCCAGGGGCAGCAGCTTACGTTATCGCAGTTTGGCCAACTTGACGCACAGCTCGGTTATCTGTTTGCCGAGGCGGTGAATGCGCTGTTGGCACAGGAAAAATTGAAACCGCATGAGATCGTTGCGATTGGCTGTCATGGGCAAACCGTGTGGCATGAACCGACGGGAATTGCGCCGCACACGCTGCAAATTGGCGACAACAATCAAATCGTCGCGCGTACCGGGATAACGGTGATCGGCGATTTTCGTCGCCGCGATATCGCTCTCGGTGGGCAGGGCGCGCCGTTGGTTCCCGCTTTTCATCAGGCGCTGTTGGCTCATCCAACGGAGCGGCGGATGGTGCTAAACATCGGCGGAATTGCCAATCTGTCTCTGCTTATCCCACAGCAACCCGTTCGCGGTTACGACACCGGGCCGGGCAATATGCTGATGGATGCCTGGATCTGGCGGCAATGCGGCCAACCCTACGACAAAGATGCGCAGTGGGCCACATCGGGAACGGTGATCCTGCCTTTACTGCAAAATATGCTTAACGATCCTTATTTTTCTGCGCCTGCGCCGAAAAGCACTGGCCGCGAGTATTTCAATTATGGCTGGATAGAACGTCATATGGCGCAGTTCCCGGGAATAAGCCCGCGGGATGTGCAGGCGACGCTTGCCGAACTGACGGCCGTGACCATTTCTGAGCAGGTCTTGCTAAGCGGAGGCTGTGAACGGCTAATGGTATGCGGCGGCGGCAGCCGTAATCCGCTGCTGATGATGCGTCTGGCGGCATTATTGCCAGGGACAGAGGTCACCTCAACCGATGAGGCTGGGATCAGCGGCGATGATATGGAGGCCCTGGCTTTTGCCTGGCTGGCGTGGCGAACGCTGGCGGGATTACCGGGAAATCTGCCTTCCGTGACCGGCGCATCAGAATCGAGCGTTTTAGGGGCGATTTATCCTGCTAACCCACGAACTCAGAGTTAACTGAAATTATTCAGCGCCATATGTCGATAAACTAGGGATATTAGGGAGGGTGCCATTACCCTCCAGGACCAGGAAAGTCTTCAGGATATGGCTATGAAAAAACTGTTGTTAGTGTGTCTGCCGGTACTACTTAGCGGGTGCAGCGTGTACAAACAATTTGTCGAGCGTATGCAAACGGATACGCTTGAATACCGCTGTGACGAAAAACCGCTTACCGTGAAGCTGAACAATACCCGTCAGATGGCGAGTTTTGTTTATGATAATCAGCTATTGAACCTCAAACAGGGCGTGTCGGCATCAGGTGCTCGCTATACCGATGGTATTTACGTTTTCTGGTCTAAAGGCGACGAGGCAACGGTCTATAAACGAGACAGAATTGTGCTAAATAACTGTCAGTTACAGAACCCGAAGCGTTGAGATTTTCACCTGGGCGGCGCACAATAGCGTCACCCACTGACAATCCGTAGCCAACATCATGTCTGATAACGACGAATTGCAGCAAATCGCGCATTTGCGCCGTGAATACACGAAAGGCGGTCTCCGCCGCCGAGATCTTCCCGCCGAGCCCCTTGCGCTGTTCGAGCGCTGGCTGGGGCAAGCCTGTGACGCCAAACTGGCCGATCCCACAGCGATGGTCGTTGCTACCGTCGATGAAAACGGTCAGCCTTATCAGCGTATCGTGTTGCTCAAACATTATGATGACAAAGGGCTGGTGTTCTATACCAACCTCGGTAGCCGTAAGGCCCATCAGATTGAGAAAAACCCACGCATCAGCCTCCTGTTTCCCTGGCATACGCTGGAACGGCAGGTGATGGTGATCGGCAAGGCTGAGCGCCTTTCCACGCTGGAAGTGGTGAAATACTTCCACAGTCGCCCACGTGATAGCCAGATTGGTGCCTGGGTCTCTAAGCAATCCAGTCGGATCTCCGCGCGCGGTATTCTGGAAAGCAAATTCCTCGAACTGAAGCAGAAGTTTCAGCAAGGAGAAGTTCCACTGCCCAGTTTCTGGGGAGGCTTTCGCGTAAGTATTGAGCAGATGGAGTTCTGGCAGGGTGGCGAAAACCGTCTGCACGATCGTTTTTTATACCAACGCGAAGATAACGCGTGGAAAATTGATCGCCTGGCCCCCTAAAGATGCAAAATTCTTGTTTTAAGCGCTGGTGCTGAACAATCCGGCGCTTTATTCTATGTTTCTTTCGCATCAGGCGAAAAGTCGTGTACCGGCTAAGGTGCAGTCGTTTTATACATGGAGATTTTGATGGCAAGCAGTAACTTGATTAAACAATTGCAAGAGCGGGGGCTGGTGGCCCAGGTGACGGACGAGGAAGCGTTAGCAGAGCGACTGGCGCAAGGCCCGATCGCGCTCTATTGCGGCTTCGATCCTACCGCTGACAGCTTGCATTTGGGGCATCTGGTTCCATTGTTATGCCTGAAACGCTTCCAGCAGGCAGGCCATAAGCCTGTCGCACTGGTGGGTGGCGCAACCGGTCTGATTGGTGACCCGAGCTTTAAAGCTGCCGAGCGTAAACTGAATACCGAAGACACCGTGCAGGAGTGGGTGGATAAAATCCGCAAACAGGTTGCGCCGTTCCTCGATTTCGACTGTGGCGACAACTCGGCGATTGCTGCGAACAACTATGACTGGTTTGGCAGTATGAATGTACTGACTTTCCTGCGTGATATCGGCAAACACTTCTCCGTTAACCAGATGATCAACAAAGAAGCGGTGAAGCAGCGTCTGAACCGTGACGATCAGGGGATCTCTTTTACCGAGTTTTCTTACAACCTGCTGCAGGGTTATGACTTTGCCTGCCTGAACAAACTGCACGGTGTTGCGCTGCAGATTGGCGGTTCTGACCAGTGGGGCAATATTACTTCGGGTATCGATTTGACCCGTCGTCTGCACCAGAACCAGGTGTTTGGTCTGACCGTTCCGTTGATCACTAAAGCTGACGGCACGAAATTCGGTAAGACGGAAGGCGGCGCTGTGTGGCTGGATCCGAAGAAAACCAGTCCGTACAAATTCTACCAGTTCTGGATCAATACCGCCGATGCGGATGTTTATCGCTTCCTGAAATTCTTCACCTTCATGGACATTGAAGAGATCAATGCGCTGGAAGAAGAAGATAAAAATAGCGGTAAAGCGCCGCGCGCCCAGTATGTTCTGGCTGAGCAAGTAACGCGTCTGGTTCACGGCGAAGAAGGTCTGGTAGCGGCAAAACGTATTACCGAAAGCTTGTTCAACGGTAATCTGAGCGATTTGAGCGAAGCGGATTTCGAACAGCTGGCGCAGGATGGCGTGCCGATGATCGAGATGGACAAAGGTGCCGATCTGATGCAGGCGCTGGTGGACTCCGAGCTGCAACCTTCTCGCGGCCAAGCACGTAAGACTATCGCGTCTAATGCGGTGACCATCAACGGTGAGAAGCAATCCGATCCGGAATATTTCTTCCAGGAGAGTGATATCCTGTTCGGGCGCTACACCTTACTGCGCCGTGGCAAGAAGAACTATTGTCTGATTTGCTGGAAGTAAGATTTAGTTAGCAGGGGCGTGGGAAACTACGCCCCTTTATTTTTTCAGGGTTGTGGTAAGTAAAATGAAGAATATCCTCGCCATCCAGTCCCACGTTGTTTTTGGTCATGCGGGCAACAGTGCAGCAGAATTTCCAATGCGTCGTCTTGGCGCAAATGTCTGGCCGCTGAATACCGTTCAGTTTTCTAACCACACACAGTACGGCAAATGGACCGGTTGCGTTATGCCGCCGAGTCATCTGACTGACATTGTCCAGGGCATTGCCGATATCGATAAACTCCAGACTTGTGACGCAGTACTGAGCGGCTATCTTGGCTCGGCTGAACAGGGCGAGCATATTCTGGGTATTGTACGCAAAGTAAAAGCGGCCAATCCGCAGGCGAAATATTTTTGTGACCCGGTGATGGGCCATCCGGAAAAAGGGTGTATCGTCGCGCCGGGCGTAGCGGAGTTTCATGTACGCCATGCGCTTCCGGCCAGCGATATTATCGCCCCGAATTTAGTTGAGCTCGAAATTCTGTGCGAGCATGCGGTGAACAATGTCAATGAGGCCGTGGCGGCAGCGCGTGAGCTCATCGCTCAGGGACCAGAAATTGTGCTGGTGAAGCATCTGGCTCGCGCGGGTATCAGCGCAGATCGTTTCGAGATGCTGTTAGTTACTGCTGAACAGGCGTGGCATATCAGCCGACCGTTAGTCGATTTTGGCGCACGTCAACCGGTTGGCGTAGGTGATGTCACCAGCGGCTTATTGTTGGTTAAACTGCTGCAGGGCGCGTCTTTACAGCAGGCGCTGGAGCACGTGACGGCGGCGGTGTACGAAGTGATGATTGCCACCAAAAAAATGCACGAGTATGAGCTGCAGGTCGTGGCTGCGCAGGATTGTATCGCGAAGCCTGAACACTACTTCAGCGCGACGCAGCTGTAACCAATGCCCGATGGCGCTCACGCTTATCGGGCCTGCGTTTGGCTGAAGGCCGGGTAAGCGCAAGCGCTACCCGGCAACAACAATTAATTTAACCCTTCTGCTTTCAACGCCGCGGCAACCGCCGGACGTTCAGCCATACGCGCCATATACGCATCGATATTACTTAACCCTGCCATATTCAGCTTAACCGCATACGCCCAACGCAGCACGGTGAACAGATAGGCGTCCGCAATGCTGAAGCGCGAACCGCAGATCCATTGGTTATCTTGCAGCGCGTCGTTCACATACTGCATTTTTTTCTCCAGCAGCGCGCGAACGGTTGGCTTGAAGTCTTCCGGCGTATCGGGACGGAACAGTGGGGTAAAGCCTTTATGCAGTTCTGTCGCAATGTAGTTAAGCCATTCAATGGTTTTGTAACGGGAGAGGCTGCTGGTCGGGGCAAGGAGTTGACGGTCTGGAACGGTGTCCGCCAGGTATTGCATGATGGCGACGCCTTCGGTCAGTAGCGTACCGTCATCCAGCAGCAGCGCGGGAACTTGCCCTTTTGGGTTTACCGCGAAAAAATCATCGCCGTTTTCCAGGCGCTTCTTCATCAGATCAACACCATCCAGCGTGAAATCTTTACCGCTCTCACGAAGTGTGATGTGGGAAGCAAGAGAACAAGCGCCCGGTTTGTAGAACAGTTTCATCGGTAACTCCTTTTGGCTGAGGTATATCGTATGGTAGTGCTAGCTCAGGCAAAAAAAAAGCCGCTAACACCAGTTAGCGGCCTGAAAAAGAGTTTCCCTGAGAATTACGCTGTCGCGGCCTTAGAGGCTTTCTCATTGACGTCATCGTCCTGAGTCATACGATTCAGTTTCGGTGCCGTCAGTAGCATCAGAACAGCGATAACAGCCGTAGCAACACCAATCTGCAGGAACACACGACCGTAGACTTCAAGGGACATCAGCGGGTCAGTGACGTTCTCTGGTACAGCCATCATGTTGGCTACGTAACCACCGATGATGTTTGCACCGGCAGTGGTCAGGAACCAGCTACCCATGATGAAGCCCATCAGGCGTTGCGGAACCAACTGAGCCACCATTGCCAGACCCAGACCGGAGATCATCAGTTCACCGATACTTTGCAGACCGTAGCAGATGATCAGCCAGTTAACGGAAACGATGCCCGCATCAGTAGCGAATTTAGCACCCAGAGGCAGGATCAGGAACGCACCGGAACACAGCACCATACCAATCGCAAACTTGGTTGGCATCGGCAGGGTATCGCCCATCTTGTTATAGATAGCGGCGAGGATTGGGCTACCAATGATGATCCAGAACGGGTTCAGTGCCTGGTACTGCTCAGGTTCGAAAGCAATGCCAAGAATAGAGTGCTCAACGTTACGAATCGCGAAGAAGTTCAGTGAGGTCGGCATCTGGCTGTACAGCACGAAGAAGATAATCGCTTCCAGCATCAGAATGAAGGCGACGATCATTTTACGACGCGCAGCACCGTGCATGGTGAATGCTTCTTTACCGAAGATAAACACGATACCCAGAGCAATGACGCCCAGAACCATACGTGCGATCTGCTGGTTGTGCAGCAACCAGGTTGCAATCGCGATCAGCACCACGACGCCAACAATAGTCAGCAACAGGTTACGGAAGTTGATCGGCTCAAAGTCAGGTTTAGAACCGTACTGTTTAACCCAGCGCTGACAGAATGCGAAGTTAACAACGGTAATCAGCATACCCACGACGCTCAGAGCGAACGCGGTGCTCCAGCCGTAATGCGCAGCCAACCACGGTGTTGCCAGCATAGAGAAGAATGAACCGATGTTGACGGACATGTAGTACATGGTAAATGCACCATCAAGACGCGGGTCATCTTTGGCATAGCAGGTAGAGAGCAGGGATGATGGGTTTGCTTTAAACAGGCCGTTACCGACCGCGATGGCCGCCATGCCCATATAAACGATACCCGCATCGTGACCAGACCATGCTACCAACGCATAACCGATGGCCAGGACAACGGCACCCAGCATAATGACACGTTTTGTACCCAGAACTTTATCACCTAACCAGCCGCCAATGGCAACCAGACCGTACACCAGGGCGCTAAAGGACGAGAAAAGGGTGATGGAATCCGCTTCTGACATACCCAGTTGTTTAACCAGGTAGACGGCCATAATTCCTTGCAGGCCGTAATAACCAAAACGCTCCCACAGCTCAATAGAGAAAATGAGATAGAACGCTTTTGGTTGTTTGAAGGCGTTTAAACTCACGCTTTCTGTTGGTTTATTGTTTGCAGTAGACACTTTTACCTCTTTTTTTACATCCCATATCAACGGGGGTGTTCAGGCACGTGATGAGTCAAGTTCATCCGTCCGATTGTTATAGTGGGAGGGGAAACGGCAAGTAATGTTCACTATCTTGACCATTCAGACAAGTGGTTTGTAATAATCTGTTACATATATCATGACTGGTGAAATCGTCGGGACTGTGAAATGTTATCTAGCGTTAAATTTCTTCATTTGAAAAATGGCAGATTTTTACACTGTTTAATCAGGGTAAAAACCGCAATGTGGCGATATGTTCTGCTATTTGCGCTTGAATCCAGTGATATAGGCCATTATCTGAAAAATAGCCAGTGTAATGTTTTGTTTAGAAACTGTTCAGTTAGGTCATCTGATTGTCACTTTAACTAAAAAATAAATATTTTTTAACATTGTGTTATCTGGATGATCTGGATCACGTATAGATAGAAATTTCTTTTACTAAAAAAACGATTAACCTGCTCAGGTGTTAATTAACAAGAATATTGCATTAGATATGCGCGGTTGAACGGCATCATTGTCGGGAAAATAAAGTCAGGGGAGTGCATAACTAATCGTTATGTTTGCGAGGGGCAAGCAGTATGCCCCGGCAGCATCAGATATCGACTTTCTCTTTGAATTCGCAAAGATCTTCGATAATGCAGGAACCGCAGCGCGGCTTTCTGGCTATGCAGGTATAGCGGCCATGAAGAATTAACCAGTGATGGCAATCGACTTTAAATTCACTGGGTACGACTTTCAGCAGCTTCTCTTCAACCTGCTCAACGTTTTTACCCGGGGCGAACTGGGTACGATTACAAACGCGAAAAATATGGGTATCTACGGCAATCGTGGGCCAGCCAAAGGCGGTATTTAACACCACATTAGCCGTCTTTCGCCCAACCCCAGGCAGGGCTTCTAATGCGGCCCGGTCTTCAGGCACTTCACCATTATGTTGCTCCAGCAGAATGCGGCAGGTTTTAATCACGTTCTCCGCTTTGCTGTTAAACAAACCGATTGTCTTGATGTAGGACTTAACCCCTTCAACGCCTAGCTCCAGCATCGCGGCTGGCGTATTGGCGATGGGGTAGAGCTTAGCCGTCGCTTTATTGACGCTGACATCGGTGGCCTGCGCGGAGAGCAAGACTGAAATCAGCAGTTCGAACGGCGATGTAAAATTTAGCTCGGTTGTCGGATGCGGATTGTTCTCACGCAGGCGCGTCAGGATTTCCAGCCGTTTTGCTTTGTTCATTACACATTCCCTGTTTCACCAGCCGGACTGTCCGTGACAGCCGCCTCGGCACGACGTTTCTTCATTTTCTCATCAATCAGATACTTAACTGCCAGCATTAGACCCAGGCCAATAAACGCGCCTGGTGGCAGCATGGCCAGCAGAAACGGCGTATCGGTATGGAAGATCTCAACGCGCAATACTTTGGCCCAGCTACCCAACAAACCGTCTGCGCCATCAAAGAGTGTACCGTTACCAATTATTTCACGTAGCGAGCCCAGAACAAACATGGCGCCAGTTGCGCCCATGCCGATGGAAAAGCCATCGAGTGCGGATAGCGCAGGGCCCTTTTTGGCTGCGAAGGCTTCAGCGCGGCCAACAACAATACAGTTGGTCACAATCAGCGGGATAAAAATGCCCAGAGACTGATACAGGCCAAAAGCGTATGCATTGATCAACATTTGCACCGCGCTCACCACGGAGGCGATGATCATGACATAAATCGGAATACGTATTTCAGGCGGTGTCCAGCGACGAAGGGCAGAAATCGTCAGGTTCGTCAGCGTCAGGACGAGCGTAGTCGCGAGTCCCAGGCCCAGCGCGTTAGTGGCGGTCGAGGTGACGGCCAACAGCGGACACATCCCGAGTAACTGCACAAGCGCGGAGTTATTTTTCCATAACCCTTGGACAATAACGTCTTTAATTTCGCTCATGGTTTATTCTCCACAGGCGCTAAGTTGAGGAAGTTGCGCGGGCAGCGTCTGCGCATACAAACCGGCGCGTTTTACTGCATTAACTACCGCACGTGGCGTAATGGTTGCGCCAGTAAACTGGTCAAAGTCGCCGCCGTCTTTTTTCACCGCCCAGTGAGCGTCGTTACCCGCAGCGATCGTTTTGCCGCTAAAGTGGGTGATCCAGTCGGACAGTCGCAGTTCGATTTTATCACCCAGCCCTGGCGTTTCATGATGTTCGGTCACCCGCGTACCCAACACGGTACCCGAAAAATCGACACCAACCAGCAGTTGAATAGCCCCGGAATAACCATCTGGCGCCGTAGCTTCAAGAATTGCTGCAACGGGACGATCGTCCTGGCGGGCAATATACACTCGGTGAGTGCCTTTGCCCAACGCCTGCGCATCGACCAGATAACAACTTTCGGACAAGTTATTATTGTAGCGATCGCCTGGCAGAACCTGATCGAACAGCGTTTTTTGCTGCAGCGCGGCTTGTTCATCAATGGTGGACTTGGTTAATTGATTGATTGCCGCGGTTAACCCCGTCGAGCCCGCTGCAAACAGCGCCAGAGTAATACCGTGTTTACGAATCGTTTTCAGCATAGGGAGTCCTTAGCGATGTCCGTACACGCGAGGGCGGGTGTAATAATCAATCAGGGGAACCGTGATATTTGCCAGCAATACGGCAAAAGCCACGCCATCAGGATAACCGCCAAAACTGCGAATCAACCACACTAACAGGCCCGCAAGTGCGCCAAAAATCAGGCGACCACGGTTGGTAGTTGATGCTGTAACGGGATCGGTAAGAATAAAGAATGCACCCAGCATGGTCGCGCCGGAAAGTAGGTGCAACTGGGGCGAGGCCAGCGAATCTGGCGAGAAAATCCAGCCTAAAGTGGCACAAACGGCGAGCGACAGCAGGAAGCTAACCGGGATATGCCAGCGAATCGCTTTCTGCCATAGCAACACGACGCCGCCCACCAGCCAGGCAAGGTTAACCCACTGCCAGCCAGCGCCTGCAAGCATGCCGCTGTAGATTGGGTATTGCATCACCTGCTCAACAGTACGTCCCGCATGCAGCGAAGTCTTAAAGGTATCGAGAGGCGTTGCCTGACTGATACCATCAATACCCATACGCAGCGTGTTCATATCCCCGCCACTGGCGGTATGTCCGCTAAAGATAACGTTCAGGGCGTCAAAAAAACCAGGCACAGTCGCCGCAATTTCATGCGGCGGCAGCCAGCTTGTCATCTGTACCGGGAATGAGATAAGCAGCACCACGTAACCAATCATGGCGGGGTTAAACGGGTTCTGACCGAGGCCGCCATACAGCTGTTTAGCAATGATAACGGCGAATACCGTGCCTAAAACTACCATCCACCAGGGGGCGAGCGGGGGAATACTCACGGCCAGCAGTAACCCGGTGAGCAACGCGGAGTTGTCTTGTAAAATCGCGACAATGGGTTGTTTGCGCAGTTTAAGCACGCCAGCTTCGGCGGCGATAGCGCTGATGGCGGCCAGAACTATCTGGAACAATGTACCCCAGCCAAAGAACCACAGCTGAGCGGCGATCCCCGGCAATGCAGCCAGTAACACCAGCATCATGATACGCGATGTCTGGCGCTGGTTATGGGTATAAGGGGAGCTTGCTATTCTGAATACCATTTATTCCTCGTTTACAACCTGCTGCTGGGCGGCTTTCTTTGCCTGAGCGCGTGCAATAGCGGCCGCGACGGCGGCTTTACGCGGATCCACCGGTTCGGCTGTTTCCGTAACCGTCTGCTGCTCGAGCTTGCGAGCTTTGGCGCGGGCGATAGCCGCTTCCACGGCGGCTTTACGCGGATCCACCGGTTCGGCTGTTTCCGTTACGGTTTCCTGTTCAAGCTTGCGGGCTTTGGCGCGGGCGATAGCCGCTTCCACGGCGGCTTTACGCGGATCCACCGGTTCGGCTGTTTCCGTTACGGTTTCCTGCTCAAGCTTGCGGGCTTTGGCGCGAGCGATTGCCGCTTCCACTGCAGCTTTACGCGGATCCACCGGTTCGGCTGTTTCCGTTACGGTTTCCTGCTCGAGTTTGCGGGCTTTGGCGCGAGCGATTGCCGCTTCAACTGCAGCTTTACGCGGGTCGACCTCTGTGCTGCTGCCTCCAGCTTGGGGAGGGTTTTCCATCCGGGTTGCGCGAGCTTGCGCCTTACGCGCCTCGCGTGCGGCAATCACGGCACTATTGTCAGGTTTTTCGCCAGCCTGAATGACTACCGGCTGCATTGCCTGAGCCTGCTTTTCTTTTACGCGAGCCAGCGCGGCGGCAATGGCATCATGATCTTTAGCCGCAGGCTGAACGGCAGCGCTTTTGTGACGTTCAAGACGGGCTGCTTTTTCACGTTCGAGTCGCGCCTGTCGGGCTTCAAATCGCGCTTTCGCTTCAGCGGCACGTTTTTCTTCCTGACTAATGGCATAAATCTCGGCTTTTTCCTGACGGAAATACTGCACCAGTGGAATATTGCTTGGGCATACCCAGGCGCAGGCACCGCATTCAATGCAGTCCGCGATATTGTGCGCCGTTGCTTTGTCGTGCTGCTGCCCTTTACTGAACCAATAAAGCTGTTGCGGCAGGAGATCGGCCGGACAGGCATCGGCGCATGCGCTACAGCGAATGCAGCCTTTCTCTTCCGGCGTTTCTCCCATTTCACTGGCAGAGGGCGCCAGAAGACAGTTGGTTATCTTCACCACCGGTACATCCAGCCACGGCAGCGTAAAGCCCATCAGCGGCCCGCCCATAATCACCATCTGGTCGGCGGAAGGGCAGAAGCCTGCGTCGTTGAGCAGATGACGAACCGGCGTGCCTAAACGCGCCCAGACGTTGCCCGGACGGCTGACGGCTTCGCCGGTCAGCGTCACGACTCGCTCGGTAATCGGTTCTCCGTCAATCACCGCACGTTTAATCGCGTAGGCGGTTCCAACGTTTTGCATCAGCACGCCGATATCTGAGGAGCGTCCCCCGTGGGGAACCTGCTTGCCGGTCAGGATTTGCGTTAACTGCTTGGCCCCGCCTGACGGGTACTTGGTGGGGATCACGCGTAAGCTGATATCGTGTGAATCAGCCAGCACCGCGCGCAGCATGGAAATTGCCTGTGGCTTGTTATCTTCAATGCCCAGTAGAATTTCGCGTGGCTGAAGAATATGCGCCAGGATACGGATACCTTCGACGACCTGCGCCGCGCAGTCCTGCATCAGGCGGTCATCAGCCGTAATGTACGGCTCGCATTCAGCAGCGTTAATGATCAGCGTTTCAATTTTATCTCCGCCGCCCTGCAGCTTAACGCCGGTGGGAAAACCCGCGCCACCCAGTCCGGCGACGCCGAACTGGTGAATACGTGCGATCAGCTCTTCCCGGCTGCGGGAACGGTAATCGGCCCAGCCGTCTCGCTCAATCCAGCGATCTTCGCCATCGGCATCAATAATAACGCTCAGCTCAGCTAATGCCGATGGATGTGCAGTAGAATGCGGCGCAATAGCAACAACGGTGCCTGACGTTGGCGCATGTACCGGAAGCATTTTACCACGCCCAAGGGTTAACGCCTGACCACGCAGCACGGTGTCGCCTACGTTTACGCACAGCTCACCCTCCGCGCCAATATGTTGTTTCAGCGGAATAACAAAGCGTGGCGCCAGCGGAACCTGTCGCAGCGGCGTACCGTTCGACTGGGTCTTCATTTCTGGTGGATGAATGCCGCCATCAAAGTCCCAGATTTTGTTTTTTCTGAATGCAGAGAATAACTTAAACATGTTGTTCCACGGGAATGATGCGCACAGGGATGGTGTTTAAATCCCATTTCCAGCTATCAGGTGTCTCGGCCACCGGGCGTAATTCGATACATTGCGTCGGGCACGGGTCAACGCACAGGTTGCACCCGGTGCAGAGATCGCTCATCACCGTGTGCATGGCGCGGGTCGCGCCCACGATCGCATCAACCGGGCAGGCCTGAATGCACTTTGTACAACCGATACAGTTATTTTCATCAATGACCGCCAGCATACGCACGGGGGTAACATCGTGTTCATCACCATCAATCGGCTGCGGGTCGACGTTCAGCAGGGCGGCAATTTTTAACATCACCGCTTCGCCACCGGGTGCGCAACGGTTGATTTTTTCGCCCTGGGAGCCGATCGCTTCAGCGTAAGGATGACAGCCCGGATAGCCGCATTGTCCACACTGGCTTTGCGGGAGAATTTCATCAATTTTCTCCACGACAGGATCATCTTCCACGGCAAAACGTCGTGAGGCGTAACCCAAAATAGCGCCGAACGCCAGACCCAGTAGACTCACTGCGGCAACGGCAATCCAGATAGCATTCATTACAACTTCACCAAACCACTAAAGCCCATAAAGGCCAATGACATTAAACCAGCGGTAATCAGCGCAATCGCATTACCGCGAAACGGAGCAGGCACGTCCGCCACGGCGAGGCGTTCGCGGATCGCGGCGAACAGTACCATTACCAGTGAGAAGCCGACGGCGGCGGAAAAACCGTATAGCGCCGACTGTAAAAAGTTATGGCCGAGGTTGATGTTCAGTAACGCCACGCCTAATACCGCGCAGTTAGTGGTGATCAGTGGTAGGAAGATCCCCAGCAGGCGGTAAAGTGCAGGGCTGGTTTTGCGTACAACCATCTCGGTAAATTGCACGACGACGGCGATGACCAGAATAAAAGCCAACGTGCGCAGATAGATGAGATTGAGTGGAATGAGGATCCAGGTGTCAATCAGCCATGCGCAGATGGATGCCAGTGTCATGACAAACGTCGTGGCAAGGCCCATACCCATTGCGGTTTCCAGTTTTTTGGAAACGCCCATAAACGGGCAGAGCCCCAGAAACTTGACCAGTACAAAGTTATTGACCAGTACAGTTCCGACAAACAGCAGCAGGTAATCAGTCATTTTTCGGCCTGAAATAAAAAAGCCGCCTATTATCTGACAATCTACAACAGGCGACAACAGGTTAACTGTAGGGTTATTACGGATTCACAAACGTCGATTTAACGCGTTGCGAGCGTTTGAAATAGGGCACCAGCAGTGCCGCAGCCAGCAATGGGAACAGTAGTTGGCGCACGGCAAAGGCGTCCGGAACCGGTGAAAACGCAAACGCTTTAACCGCCAGTAACACGGAGATCAGCAGCCATAGAATATAATGCTTAGGCACACAGGCTCTGCGTTTGAAAAACGCAATCGTCAGCCACAGCGTGTAATACCACATGGCAATCGCGGTAATAAAAGAGACGCCCCATAACAGCAAATTTGCCGTACTTTGCGCACCCAGCGTTTGGAAGGTTTGCGGTGTAGCCAGCGCAGTGACATAAAGTAATAACGCCAGCGAAGCGCTCAACAATGCGACTAACAGCCAGGCCAGTGGCCCAAGTAGCCAGCCCCCGATACGTTGTGCCGGTGTGGTAGTCATCTCTTCTCCAGGTTTACGCGCGCAATCAAACATGCCATTCATTTTGGGGCAATTATTATAAAGCTTTTAACGTTGAGCGCTACTTTCTTCTTTATTGCACGTAATGCCAGACTGATTTGGGTACCTGACCAACATCAAACAGACGACCTCCTGAGATAAGCTCCGCACGGCGATGGTCTGCAGCGCGATACATATTGATAATGTCGCTATCGTCGGTGAGCGTGTAGTTAAGATGGTCGAACAGTTTTTCCAGACTTTCGAGTGAACTGATTTTGCGGAATTTTAATAAGTAATCCTGAACAGTCATAAATGGAAATCCATATTAATAAAATAATACCAACGGAGTAGTAAATATAAATAATAAACAACATGCACAGGTAAAAGCGGATTGACGCGCAAATGTGAGAAGAGTGTTCATACCTGTGGAAAAGCAGGCGCTATGCGCACCTGCGGTAAGGGTAACGCGCTTCGCTACAGCAGGCAATATGCACCGGAGTGGGATGCGGCATTATTCTCTTTTTTTGACAAAATTCGATCTTTTGCAGCCAACCCCTGCCGTTACTCGATGTTAATTGCCGGGTTATAAGGGACTGCAGATGCTTATTTCTTCTGCACAGCAGCAACGGGCTCCGGTGGCTGGTAATTGTCAATATGATTGGCAACACCCAGCAGGATCACAGAGACGGTGAGAACAATCCAACCTGCTAATTCAATAAGACGATTCATTACTGATGACATTTGCTTTGATTTATCCATAAACACAGGCTGCAAATGTTACTAATCTCTCAATAATACAGCAAGATAATTGGGAACGATTTCTCCCTCTTTTTCGCTGCAAGTTAAGCATAAGTGGCATATGTTTGACTTAAGTTAATAAACAACCTTTGTAGCGCAATGGTTATTAAACTATTGAGACGTTGCAGGGTATGGTGTGAAATAGGTCAGTCCTGAATTGAGAGGCTATAACATGAGTGACAACATCCGCGTTGGGCTAATTGGCTATGGTTACGCCAGTAAAACCTTCCATGCCCCCCTGATTGTGGGCACACCGGGCCTCGAACTGGCTGCGGTTTCCAGTAGTGATGAAGCAAAAGTGAAGGCAGACTGGCCAACGGTGGCGGTTGTTGCTGAGCCTAAACACCTTTTTAACGATCCGAATATCGACCTGATTGTGATCCCCACGCCTAATGACACTCACTTCCCGTTAGCGAAGGCTGCACTGGAAGCGGGCAAACATGTGGTTGTTGATAAGCCTTTTACCGTGACACTGTCACAAGCACGCGAACTGGATGCGTTGGCGCGCAGCCTTGGCCGCGTGCTGTCCGTTTTCCATAACCGCCGCTGGGATAGTGATTTTCTGACGTTGAAAGCCCTGCTGGCGGATGGCGTTTTGGGGGAGGTGGCGTATTTCGAATCCCATTTCGATCGATTCCGCCCCCAGGTTCGTGATCGCTGGCGTGAACAGGGTGGTCCAGGAAGCGGTATCTGGTATGATTTAGCACCGCATCTTCTGGATCAGGCGATTAACCTGTTTGGTTTGCCCGTCAGCATGACGGTAGACCTGGCTCAGCTCCGCCCAGGTGCGCAAGCGACGGATTACTTCCATGCCATCCTGACTTACCCGCAGCGTCGTGTGATTCTGCACGGCACCATGCTCGCTGCCGCTGAGTCGGCCCGTTATATCGTGCACGGATCGCGTGGCAGCTATGTGAAGTATGGTCTTGACCCGCAGGAAGAGCGCCTGAAAAATGGCGAGCGACTGCCTCAGGAAGACTGGGGTTACGACATGCGCGATGGCGTGTTGACGCGAATAGAAGGCGAAGAGCAGGTTGAAGAGACCTGGCTGACTGTACCGGGTAATTACCCGGCGTACTATGCTGGCATTCGTGATGCGCTAAATGGTCATGGTGAAAACCCGGTACCGGCGAGACAAGCTATTCAAATCATGGAGCTGATTGAGCTGGGTCTTGAATCGGCGAAACATCGCTCGACGTTGTGCCTTGCCTGATTAGGCAAATGCCGGATGGCGATGCTCAGCATCGCATCCGGCACTTTAACCGTCACGCTGCCGCGACTTTCTCGCGCAGGGCACGTTTTTCTTCGTTACTCAGAAATGCCATTTCCAGGCCGTTGATTTGCGCTTGACGGATCTGTTCGCGCGTGAGTCCTGCTGCTGGCGCGGCAATGGTGTACTCGTGAATAATATCCACACCCTGTACCGCCGGATCGTCCGTATTCAAGCTGGCTAAAACGCCATGCTCAAGGAATGTTTTCAGCGGGTGGGTTGCCAGAGAGGCGACGGTGCTGGTCTGAATGTTCGATGTCAGGCAGGATTCGATGCCGATACGGTGTTCGGCGAGGTAATCCATCAATGCACGATCTTCAACGGCTTTTACGCCGTGACCAATACGTTCTGCGCCCAGCTCTTTAATAGCCTGCCAGATACTTTCTGGTCCCGCGGCTTCGCCCGCATGCACGGTAATACGCCAGCCGGCGTCGCGCGCCTGATTGAAATGCGACAGGAACAGACTGCCCGGGAAACCCAGTTCGTCACCCGCCAGATCCAGCGCCGTAATATGGTCACGGTGGGCTAACAGCGCATCCAGTTCCTGCAGGCAGGCGGCTTCGCCGAAGGTACGGCTCATAATGCCAATTAAGCGAGCTTCGACGCCAAAGGTCTTGCAGCCCTCGCGTACGCCGGCAATGACGGCTTCAACCACGCCCGCAACCGGGAGCTGATGCGCCATCGCCATATATCCGGGTGAAAAACGTAATTCTACATAGTGCAGGCCGTTACGTGCTGCATCCTCAATATTCTCAAATGCCACGCGGCGACACGCATCCAGCGAGGCCAGTACCTTCACGCCCCAGTCGAGCTTGGATAAAAAGCTCACTAAATCCGGCTCAGTTGATGTGACTTGCACATGAGGGAGCAGCGTTTCCAGCGTTTGTGCCGGAAGCGTTAAATTGAACTGACGACCCAGTTCCAGGATCGTTTGGGCACGGATGTTACCATCAAGGTGGCGATGGACGTCGGTCAGGGGGAGGGAAGTATCAATCATGGTCGCACTCGTGTATTTAGGTAAAGTGCGTCGTATTATATGAAAAAATCGGGATAAAAAGCTATGTTGCGCAATGAATAATTTCATTGCGCAAACTTAATTAGCGTACAGAACGGATGGCGTTAATCAGCCCCTGAACGCCTTTTTCAAGCTTGGATCTCGGGCATCCGGCATTGAGACGTACAAAACCGCGACCTTCTTCTCCGTAGGTATATCCCGGCATGATAGCGACTTTCTGCTGGTGGATGAGAACATCCTGCAAGGCATGGTCATCAATATTGAGCGGACGCAGGTCAATCCATGCCAGATAGGTGGATTGCGGAATCTGCCAGTTGAGTTCGGGGAATGCGGCATTAAGCTCACGCGCAACGTAATGCAGATTGCTGGCAAGATAATCGCGCAGCGCATCAAGCCAGCTTGCACCCTGTTGATAAGCGGCAATATGTGCGCTAAGCGCCAGCACCGCAGGCGAGGAAAGACCATCGCGGCCTTTTAACGCGCTGAGGTAATCGTTGCGGCTTTGAGCATCTTCAATGAGTCCGTAAGCCCCGGTTAGTGCCGGAATATTAAAACTCTTTGAGCCGGAAGTGAGCAGTGCCCAACTGCCACGCGCGACGTTACTCCACGGGATGTGCGGCCGGTCTGACCATACCATATCCATATGAATCTCATCAGAGATGACTTTTACACCATGGCGCTGACACAGTTCCGCCATGGTTTCCAGCTCGTCGCGCGTCCACACTTTACCCGTTGGGTTTTGTGGGCTGCAAAGCAGAAGAATTTTGCTTTCAGGTCGAGACAGGGCTTTCTCCAGCGCAACCATGTCGCAAAACCAGCCGTCGGCGCGTTTTTCTAGTCCGACTGCGCACACCTGGCGCTGATTACCTTCAATCGCTTTGTAAAACGCATCGTACGCCGGAGTATGGATAACCACCGCATCGCCCACGGATGACCACTGGCGGATCAACTCCGACACCATATAGATGACCGAGGGGCCGTATACCAGCGACTGAGGATCTATTTGGGTGTTATGTCGCGAAAGAAACCAATGGCTTATCGCCGCCAGAAACTCATCGTTTTTCCAGCGGCTGTAACCCAACACGCCATGTGACAGGCGCTGAGTCAGCGCCTCCAGAATGCAAGGTGCGGTGGCAAAATCCATATCGGAGATGGTGAATGGCAGCAGGTCGGCTGAACCAAAACGGTCGGCAATGTAATCCCACTGAGTACACCAGGTACCGTGCCTGTCCACAACCTTTGAAAAATCAAACATATTGTTGTCCTTAAGCCTGTACGGTGTTCATCAGAACCGCGATCTCGTCTTTCACTGACTGGACTTGCGGACCGATAACGACCTGAAGGTTATGCTGATTGAGTTGTACTACGCCAATGGCACGATTGTCCTTCAGAGCCTGTACGTTAACAAGCGACATATCTTTCACTGACAAGCGCAGACGGGTGATGCAATTATCCAGGCTGACAATGTTTTCCGCGCCGCCCAGCGCCGCCAGAATAGCAGGGACGTTGTAACCTGATTTACCAGGCGCTCCGGCCATTACTTTTTCGATATTGCTGGCAATTTCGACTTCACGGCCCGGTGTCTTCAAATTGAAGCGCGTGATGGCGAAGCGGAAGATCACGTAGTACACCGCAAACCAGATAGCCGCGACAACAGGGACCAGGTACCACTTGGTGGACAATCCGTGCAGGATGCCGAACACCACGAAGTCAATCAGGTTACCGTCAGTGTTACCGATAGTGACGCCAAGTACCGCCATCACGGTGAAGCCAAGACCGGTTAGCAGGGCGTGGATTACATACAGAACCGGAGCGACGAACAGGAATAAGAACTCGAGTGGTTCAGTAGTACCGCCGATGACACAGGCAATCAGGCCAGAAATTAATAACCCTTTAATTTTATGACGATTTTCAGGGCGTGCGCAGTGGTACATGGCTAATGCCGCACCCGGTAAACCGCCGAGGAACGCCGGCATTTTACCCTGGGACAGGAAGCGTGTTGCGCTTTCAGAGAAACCTTGCGTTGTCGGGCAGCTCAGTTGAGCCTGGAAAATAGTCAGTGCGCCGCTCACGCTATGGCCGCAGACTTCCTGTGTGCCGCCAGCTTCGGTGAAGCGAATGAGTGCCACCAGAATATGGTGCAGGCCAAAAGGCAGCAACAGACGTTCACCGGTACCAAACAGCATAGGACCAAATTCCCCCGCGCTATTGATGATGTGACCGAGTCCGGTAATGCCCATGGCGAAAACCGGCCAAATCAAGGGAATGACCAGCCCGACCAATCCCATCACCACCGAGGAGATGATAGGCACAAAGCGCGTACCACCGAAAAACGCCAGCGCATCCGGCAGACGAATGTTGTGGAAGCGTTCATGCAGCATCCAGACAATGATCCCGGCAATAACGGCACCGAGGATCCCGGTGTCGATCGACTGGATCCCCAGAATGTTTTGCACGTTGTTGGCTTTCAGGATCGCCGCATCTGTGGTGGGTAAGATACCTTTGGCGGTTAACCAGAAATTGACGGCGAGGTTCATGACCGCATAACCGACAAAACCGGCAAACGCCGCAACGCCTTTGTTCTCGCGCGCCAGGCCCAGAGGAATGGCAATACAGAACATGACTGGCAGGAAGCTAAACGCAAATGAGCCAACTTTACTCATCCAGGTAAAGATGGCCTGAAGCACCGGATTCCCCAACGCCGGGATCAGCGTTAAGACATCATGGCTGCTCAACGAGCTGCCGATCCCCAACATGATCCCGCAAAATGAAAGCAGCGCTACAGGCAGCATAAAGGTTTTGCCCAACTGCTGGAAAAATTCCCATAACGTTATTTTTGGTGTGGTTCTCGCCGTCATCAAACGACTCCTTGTAAAGGCTAGCTGACTAATGATGGCGAGAAGATAAAACGTTTTACCTAATTTTAGTGCGGTATAAATCACATTATCGAACGATAATAGGGGGTATAAATATAAGTGATTGATAAAACGTTTTATCCGTCACGTTATCAGGGAGTTTTCTGTTTTTATGGCTATAGCCAAAAAAATAACCATCCATGATGTTGCGCTGGCTGCGGGGGTTTCGGTCAGCACCGTCTCATTGGTGCTCAGTGGAAAAGGGCGAATTTCATCAGCGACCGGGGAGCGGGTGAATGCTGCTATTGAGAAACTGGGGTTTGTGCGTAACCGCCAGGCATCAGCGCTGCGCGGCGGGCAGAGCGGAGTAGTTGGTTTGATTGTACGCGATCTTTCAACGTCGTTTTACGCCGAGCTGACGGCGGGTCTGACGGAGGCGTTAGAAGCGCAGGGGCGCATGGTCTTCTTACTGCACGGCGGTAAAGATGGGGAGCAGCTGGCGCAGCGTTTCGCGATGTTACTCAACCAGGGGGTGGATGGCGTGGTCATTGCCGGGGCCGCCGGTAGCAGTGATGCACTGCAACAGTTGGCCGCTGATAAAGGGATCCCGGTGGTATTTGCATCACGCGCCAGCTACATGGATGACGCAGACACCGTCAGGCCCGATAACATGCAGGCTGCACAGTTACTGGTTGAACATCTTATCCGCCACGGACACCAGCGTATTGCCTGGCTGGGCGGGCAGAGTTCTTCATTGACTCGCGCAGAGCGCGTCGGCGGTTATTGTGCAACCTTACTAAAATATGGTTTACCGTTTCATAGCGACTGGGTGCTGGAGTGTTCATCCAGCCAGAAGCAGGCCGCAGAAGAGGTAACGGCGCTGTTACGCCGCAATCCCACGATCAGCGCGGTGGTGTGCTACAACGAAATAATCGCCATAGGCGCCTGGTTTGGCCTGATGAGAGCAGGACGTCAGAGTGGTGAAATTGGTGTCGATCGCTATTTCGAACAGCAAATATCGTTGGCCGGATTCGCTGATGTGGCGGAAAACGCGTTGGACGATATCCCGATTACCTGGGCCTGTTCGCCCGCGCGTGAAATGGGATACACCCTTGCTGAACGTATGCTACAACGCATTGCCCACGATGAAGGTCATTCACGCAATCTGACGCTTTCCGCTCGTCTGGTGGCGGCGAAATAAAAAAGCCCGATAAACACTGTTATCGGGCCTGTCACTGACGAGTGATTATTGTTGCGGGATGGCAGGGGCATCCGGCTGTGTAAGAGAAGGCATACCGAACATACCCACAAACTCATCCAGCGGCATTTTTTGTCCGTTCAGCGTCACCTGGCCGTTTGCGTATTGCAGGCTGGTGCCGATAACGTTGTCCTGCAAAGTCGTAATGCGGAACATCTGCCCCATCGCCGCCAGGCCATTAACCTGTTGCTTCGCCAGACCAGCCGCTTCTTCCTGCTGATATCCTTCCAGTTTGGCAATTTGCGTCATGAACTCAGTCGCCATATCGACAGGGATGGTCAGTTTCGCATCCAGCGATTTGACGGAACGATCCACTTCCTGGGCCAGCGTTTGCGGCTCCACCGTGTTTGCGGTCGGATCTTTTAGCAGCAGTGACAGATTAAATGTGGTTTCACCTTTTGCATTCTTCCAGCTCAGTGGAGCAATGGTGACAACCGGTTCGCCTTTCATCAGAATCGGTAGCGCATTAAAGAAGGCTTCGGTGACTTTCTGCTGATAAAGCTCAGGATTTTGGACCACATCAATCTGCGCCATCAGCGCTTTGGTTTGGGCGCTGTACTGCTGGCTGAACTGGTGCAGCGCTTCACCGTCAATCTGGCCAACTTTCAACGTCAGCTTACCGCTCCCCATATCCTGGCCCTGCAATTTAAGGCTGTTCAGGGTGTAATCCAACTGGCTGTTGACGGTTTTGCCATCGTTAATCAGATCGGATTTGCCATCGATACCCATGCCTTCCAGCACCGCCAGCTCTTTGCCCTCGACTGAAATCGACAGTTTTTCGAGGGACAATTTCTGATCGCCGATGCGCTCACCAAAGCTTGCAATACTGCTGGAACCTTCAGTTTTCAGGTTATTGAATGTAACTTGTACTTTCTGATCATACTCATTGACGGCATTAACCAGGCCACTTTGTGCCTCGCCAGTCAGCGACACCGCATTACCATCCTTATCTGCCGCAAACTGGAATTCCCCGCCGCTAAAGGCCACTTTTTCGTCGCCTTTCTCGTAGTTCAGCGGTTTGAGGGAGAGATCGGAACGGGTATCCCCACTGTAGCCAATACGGGAATTAATGATGAATGGCGTCTCACCTTTGGCAATATCAAACAGCGGTTTCGTCACGTCGTTATTGACCAGCGTCGTTTTCACGGAGGCCATTGCCGGAACAAGATTCAGTGATTTCAGCTGAGCCAGCGGGAAAGGACCGTGATCAACGGTTTCATTCAGGACGATGCTTTGTCCCGGTTTCAGCCAGGAATCTGCCTGACCGGCGACAGGTTTCACCACCAACTGCAGTTGGCTATTGAACACGCCGCGCTGGTAGTTTTGATAACTCAGTTCAATGCCCGCCTCTGGGGAGTAGCGTTTTAACTGATCGTTTGCCTGTGTCACCATCTCGGCGAGATGCGTTTCGAGTTTCTTTCCTGTGTACCAGGCGCCGCCCGTCCAGACGATACCCAGTGCAACCACCACACCCGCAGCTACCAGCGATTTTTTCATTTTGATATCCATAAAATAAAACCAGGCGTTTGAAGACGCCTGGAGGAGTGACATGTCTTTAACTCACTACAGCTTAGCAAGAGTTGTTAAAAATATCAGTATCTTGCTATAGCTTGTTATAAACCCGAGCTAAACGGCCCGTGCCGCTGACGTTTACCGGCGATTCATTCGCGCTAATAAAGGCCGACTCACCCGGCTGCAGCACCAGACGCTGCTCGCCCTTGCTCAGCACAGCTTCACCTTCGATGCAGAACAAAATGGCCGCACTTTGCTGGCTGATATCTGCGCCATTGGCGGTCAGTTCATGCAAGGAGAACGCGAAATCGTCGACCGGAATGGGGAAGTCCAGTTCGCTGTCAGTCTTAACTGGCGTGGTCAGCAGCTGATTGGCTGGCTTGGCGACAAACTTAACGTTGGCGACCAGCTCCGGGATATCAATGTATTTTGGCGTCAGTCCGGCGCGCAGCACGTTGTCCGAGTTAGCCATTACCTCCAGCGCCACACCTTGCAAGTAGGCGTGTGGGGTTTCGGCAAATAAGAACATCGCTTCGCCAGGATTGAGTTTCACCACATTGAGCAGCAGCGGGGAGAAGAGCCCGCTGTCATTCGGATAGAAATCGGCGATCAGGCGAATGGTTTGCCACGGTTCACCCTGCTGGCTGTTCAGCGCCGATTTCAGGATCGCCAGCGCATGGGATTTCTCCTCATCCTGCATATTCAGCAAGCTGGCGAAAAGATAGCTCAGACGTTCCGCGCTCGGTTCCTGCAGGAAATGCGCAATAGCCGGATGCGCGGCGGACACCGGTTGTAACAATGCGACAATGTCAGAGAACTCGCGGAATGCGTTCATCGCCAGGAACGGTGTCAAAGCAAAAACCAGTTCCGGTTTGTGGTTAGGATCTTTGTAATTGCGCTCGGCGGCATCCATCGGGATCCCCGCCGCGTTTTCTTTGGCAAATCCGATTTCAGAGTTGTGCTTGTTAGGATGAACCTGAATCGAAAGAGGTTGCGCGGCGCACAGCACTTTAAACAGGAAAGGCAGTTCACCAAAGCGTTTCGCAACGGCATCGCCTAACAGTGCGGATTTATCGTGTTCGATGACATCACGCAGAGCGACCGTCTGGCCGTTAGCGTCCAGAACCTGCGAACTGCTTTTCGGATGCGCGCCCATCCACAGCTCAGCCATCGGTTGCTGAGTGGGGTTGGCAATCCCATAAAGTTCCGTTAACGCAGTTTTACTTCCCCAGGCGTAGTTCTGCACTGAGTTGATGAGTTTTTGCATTCTCAAGCCCTGTTTCAATGTGGAATTTTCTACGGCTATTAAACCAAGAAACCCTGAGCGAAGTAACCTGCACATGTAAAAAGTCGTACTTGTCTCAGTTTTTGTTAAAAAATTGTGTAGGATATGGTGACTCGCTTTTAATACCCTGAGTAATTCCGGTTGCAGAAAGCCTTTCCTTCTACAACCCGACCTGCGGCAGGGAAGCAGGGCAATGGAACATCTGCCCAGAGAATAACCAGACCGAGCAGTAAGTGAGAGCACAATGTCAAACAAACCCTTTCATTATCAGCATCCTTTCCCCCTCAAAAAGGATGATACCGAATACTATCTGCTGACCAGCGACCATGTCTCCGTTGCCGAATTTGAAGGGCAGGAGATCGTTAAAGTCGCGCCGCAAGCCTTAACGCTGCTGGCTCGGCAGGCCTTCCATGATGCATCGTTTATGCTGCGTCCTGCGCATCAGCAGCAGGTGGCCGACATTCTGCGTGACCCGGAGGCCAGCGAAAACGACAAATATGTGGCCCTGCAATTCCTGCGTAACTCTGATATTGCGGCAAAAGGTATTTTGCCAACCTGTCAGGACACCGGCACCGCGATTATCGTGGGTAAAAAAGGTCAGCACGTCTGGACTGGCGGCGGGGATGAAGCTGCGCTGGCGCGCGGTGTGTATAACACCTACATCGAAGACAACCTGCGCTATTCACAAAACGCCGCGCTGGATATGTATAAAGAGGTGAACACCGGTACCAACCTGCCGGCACAGATAGATTTGTATACCGTCGATGGCGATGAATACAAATTCCTGTGTATTGCCAAAGGCGGTGGTTCGGCGAACAAAACCTATCTGTACCAGGAGACCAAAGCGCTGCTCACGCCGGGCAAATTAAAAAATTACCTGGTTGAGAAAATGCGAACGCTGGGAACAGCGGCCTGTCCGCCGTATCACATTGCGTTTGTGATCGGTGGAACGTCAGCGGAAGCCACGCTGAAAACGGTGAAACTGGCGTCGGCTAAATATTACGATGAGCTGCCGACCGAAGGTAACGAACATGGTCAGGCATTCCGCGATGTGGAGCTGGAAAAAGAGCTGCTGATTGAGGCACAGAATCTGGGGCTGGGCGCGCAGTTCGGCGGGAAGTACTTCGCTCATGATATCCGCGTGATCCGCCTGCCGCGTCACGGTGCGTCGTGTCCGGTTGGTATGGGCGTTTCTTGCTCAGCCGATCGAAATATAAAAGCTAAGATCAACCGTGAAGGTATCTGGATCGAAAAACTGGAGCATAATCCTGGCAAATATATACCAGAAGAGTTGCGCCAGGCGGGAGAAGGCGAAGCGGTACGCGTTGACCTCAATCGTCCGATGAAAGAGATCCTGGCTCAGCTGTCGCAGTACCCGGTTTCTACACGTCTGTCGCTTAACGGTACCATCATTGTTGGCCGTGATATTGCGCATGCGAAACTGAAAGAACGGCTGGATAACGGCGAAAGTTTGCCGCAGTATGTTAAAGATCATCCGATCTATTACGCTGGCCCGGCAAAAACGCCGGAAGGCTATGCCTCTGGTTCGCTTGGACCAACCACGGCAGGGCGTATGGATTCCTATGTTGACCAGCTTCAGTCCGCAGGTGGCAGCATGATCATGCTGGCGAAAGGCAACCGCAGCCAGCAGGTGACCGATGCCTGTCATAAGCATGGCGGCTTCTACTTAGGCAGTATCGGCGGCCCGGCAGCGGTGCTGGCCCAGGGCAGTATCAAGAGCCTGGAGTGTGTGGAATACCCTGAACTGGGGATGGAAGCCATCTGGAAAATTGAAGTGGAAGATTTCCCGGCGTTTATCCTGGTGGATGACAAAGGCAACGATTTCTTCAAACAGATTCAGACGTCGCAGTGCGCACGCTGCGTTAAGTAACGTCAGCCGCCCTTCGGGGCGGTTTTTTTTTACCGCACGAACCACCAAACGACAGATTAATCCTCGTTAATACTCATAAGACCAATGCAAATGGGCAATGTCGAAACATAACCTAATCAATTGTTAATGTAAGGAGCAGGTAATGGTAACGGTACGCCGCGAGAATGATTCAATGGGGGCGATTGATGTTCCAGCCGATAAGCTTTGGGGCGCGCAAACCCAACGTTCGCTGGAGCATTTTCGTATCTCTACGGAGAAAATGCCGGTCTCGCTGATCCATGCGCTGGCGCTGACGAAACGCGCCGCAGCAAAGGTTAACCAGGATCTCGGGCTGCTGGCGGAGGATAAAGCCAGGGCTATTATGCAGGCCGCAGATGAGGTGTTGGCGGATAAACACCGCGATGAGTTTCCGCTGGCCATCTGGCAAACCGGGTCAGGAACACAAAGCAATATGAACATGAACGAGGTGCTGGCAAACCGGGCCAGCGAGTTGCTGGGCGGCGTGCGGGGGATGGAACGGAAAGTTCACCCCAACGATGATGTCAATAAAAGCCAAAGCTCGAATGATGTGTTCCCGACCGCAATGCACGTTGCCGCGCTGCTGGCGCTACGTAACTCACTGATCCCACAGTTAAATGTGTTAACTAAAACGCTCAGTGATAAATCACACGCTTTCGCGGATATCGTCAAAATTGGTCGTACACATCTGCAAGATGCAACCCCGCTTACGCTCGGCCAGGAGATTTCCGGCTGGGTGGCAATGCTCGAACATAACCTCAGACACATTGAAAACAGCTTACCCCACGTGGCGGAACTGGCGCTGGGGGGAACCGCGGTAGGGACCGGACTGAACACGCACCCGGAATATGCCCGTCGGGTCGCGGATGAATTGCGGGACATTACCTGTGCGCCGTTCGTTACCGCACCGAATAAATTTGAAGCGCTAGCTACCTGCGATGCACTGGTTCACGCCCACGGCGCGCTAAAAGGGTTGGCGGCATCGCTGATGAAAATCGCCAACGATGTGCGCTGGCTGGCATCCGGTCCGCGTTGCGGGATTGGCGAAATTTCGATTCCTGAAAATGAACCGGGCAGCTCCATTATGCCGGGTAAGGTCAATCCTACCCAGTGTGAAGCGCTGACCATGCTTTGCTGTCAGGTAATGGGCAACGATGTCGCCATCAACATGGGCGGAGCGTCAGGTAATTTTGAGCTCAACGTTTACCGTCCGATGGTCATCCACAATTTCCTGCAGTCGGTGCGTCTGCTGGCTGACGGTATGGAAAGCTTTAACGAGCACTGCGCGACAGGAATCGAGCCTAATCGTGAACGAATCGATCAACTGCTCAACGAGTCGCTAATGCTGGTGACCGCGCTCAATACCCATATCGGTTATGATAAAGCCGCTGAAATTGCCAAAAAGGCGCACAAAGAGGGGCTGACGTTAAAAGCCTCCGCCCTGGCGCTGGGGTATCTAACCGAAGCGGAGTTTGACAGCTGGGTACGCCCGGAACTGATGGTTGGCAGTATGCGGCCAGGCAGTTAATCCGCAACGTACAGGTGCAGCCGGGGAATAATCAATCTCAACGGCTGCGCCTGAGGTTTAAAACGATGCTGAACATTGTCGGCATCATAATTCAGTAACTCGCCGATATCTGGTACGGTCATGCCGTTTTCATTGTTGAGCAACGCGATCAAGGGCGTCGGGCAGGCATATTGCACCTGCTTTTGTTCTCCTTTGTACCAGACGCGGGCGATGGGCTGCACTTTTACAGGCCGTTTAATCTTCAGGCGCGCCTGCTGGCCCAGGGCGGCGACATCCTGATATTCCCGTTCAAGCTTCGCCTGCCACTCTTCCCGCGTCCAGGGATGTACGCTGCGCGGCGACGTCAGGCTTTTTTCCAGTTGTTGTAGTACTTCATCGCGTTTCAGATTTTTAATAATGTGCTTGTTGGCCCAGCCAAATCGCAGGGTGGCAGGCTCTCTGACAAGGGTGAGCGTACGATAGGCATTCAGTGTAATCAGTCCCGGCAGGTGGCGATGCACCCATTCAAAACGCGCTGCCGGTGCCAGCCCTGATTCCACCGTGACAATGCGCTCGAAGGTGGTTTTTAGCTGGTTAATACGCTGTATTTGCTCTTCCAGAGCGCGCTGAGCTGCGTTATCTACCTGATAACACAGTACGCCTGGCAGGCGGACGGCCGCTTTGCTGCTACGATTCTCGGACTGTTGCTGGATAAACAGATGACGATAGTGGCGTAGCGCCAGCGTTTCAGCCTCTTTACCTAAATGCTGCTTAACATCAATGTTCTGCAGTGGAGCATGCTCTGCCTCTTTGACCACTTCCGGTAACGAGAAGACGCGCGCAATCAGCAGCGTCTGCTGCAACAGATTGTCGTTCAGAAGCGCCAGCTCTTGCTCCATCTGGCGGAAGGTGCCGTTCAGGCGGTCGACGAGATCGTAACGGGCCATAGATTTACCATTTTAGTTACAACATACTTTTTTATAGCACAACCTCCACCATTTGACCACCGAGCCGAATGGGTCAGGCAGCTGAAATTTCAGGAATGTTATGCCAGACGGGCCAACTGAAACAAAAGCGGGCGCCGCCGAGTTCACTTTCATCACAAACGACCGTACCGCCCATAGCCAATGCGATCGAGTGAACAATGGCTAGCCCAAGCCCGCAACCACCGGTCGCCCGGTCACGGCTGGGGTCAAGGCGTACAAACGGTTCAAAAACCTGTTCGCGGGCGTCTGGAGCAATACCGGGACCGTCATCTTCCACAACCAGCGTCGCCTGATTGCCATTCAATAACAGGCTCGCTTGCACCGTAGACTGGCAATAGCGCAGGGCGTTATTCAGTAGATTATCCAGTACGCGCTCCATCAGGCGCATATCCAGCGCGCCGTAGTCACCAATATTAAGATGGCGTAAGCGCACCGCACGCTCAGGATTTACGCTTTGCACATCCTCCAGATGGGTTGTCAGCCAAACGGCCAGGTCCGGGACGCTGAGCTTCAGTTCATTTTGCGGGCGGTCCAGCCGGGCATAGGTCAGTAATTCTTCGATTAACCCTTCCAGTTGGCCAATATCGCGATTTAGTGCCTGGGATTCCTGCGCGGTGAGGTTATCACTCATTTCCAGACGATAACGTAGGCGTACCAGTGGGGTACGAAGCTCATGGGCAATGCCATCGATAAGTTGTTTCTTACTGGCGATTAGCGCATTGATATTGTCTGCCATCTGGTTAAACGCGATACCCAATCGCTCAAAGCTGGAACCGCTGTCAAAATGGAGGCGTTCGCCCAGATGTCCTTCCCCAAAACGCTGTGCAGCAGCTTCCAGTCGCAGCATTTCCTGCCAGTGCGGACGCATCCAGATAAGTACCGGAAAGGCCAGTGAGATAGCAATAAACGCCATCAACGCGATGTCCAGCAAGCGCATTTGATGAAGAAAATAGAGATAGGGAAGCGGGCCGACGGCCAGCACGTAATGGCTGCGTGGGATCCGCTGAATAAATGTGTACTGATCGTCAAGCGCCACGATATCGCCTTCGCGCAAACGTTGCATTGTTTGAACGTCCAGCGTGTACTTATTTAGCGGTTCAACGCGCAGGTCAAAGGAGAGGTTCAAATCCATCTCCTTCAGCGTTTTACCCCAGTCACGTGGCGGGATCTCGCGAAGCTCGCTGCGCATCAGGTATAACGAGCTTTTCATTAAATCGTCGAGGGATTGTCTGCCTGCGCGCTCTGCGGTGAATTTATAGACCAGGCCGACCAGCAGGGTCATCACCAGAAAGCAGACAAACAGCAGGAGATAAAACTGTACAAACAGCTTCTTCATAAAAAATCACCGAATACATAATATAATGCTCACCGATACTCTCAAAATTGCTGTGATATAAAAATATGAATTTCAATCGCTGTTGTTATTTACTACTCATTTTCGCAGCGTTAGGCTGCATTTTCACCTCGCATCCCTTTGTTATATGGTTTTTGCTCGCCAACATACTGACGTTGGCAATGTACGGTGCGGATAAAATGGCAGCGCGCAGGGCCTGGCGCCGAGTGCCGGAGTCCACTTTGCTGCTGTTTGGCGTTGTTGGCGGGTGGGGGGGCGCGATAGCCGCTCAACAACTCTTTCGCCATAAAACACAAAAACAGCCATTCAAAACCTACTTTATTATCAGTGTGATAGTGAATGTGTCTGTCATCGGAGCGGCCTATCATTTCTATCCCATTTCATCCTGGTGAACGTCAGTGACAGGCAGCCTGCTTACTTGAGACAGGAAACGTACTTTTCACCTGAGCGCTGCACGATGTCATCGGCATTTTTCGTTATGTCTTTCCCTTCAAACGCGCCATAGAGTTGCTTAAATTTCACCGTACTCAGGCGGTGGGTAATGTCGCTGACCGTTGCGGCTGGCAGTGGCAACATATTGGGGTAGCTCCACATAAAGGAGACGGCATGCGCCCCAGGGGTGACCTGAACGATATCGCCGGAAAGTACCACGCCTTCATCTCGCGCCCAGTGCAGAACGCAGCCGCCAGCAAAGTGTCCGCCGAGGCGTATCACACTGACGTCGCGTGTCAGTTCCAGGGTGTCGCCATCCCAAAATTTAATCCATGGGCTGTCGCGCATTACCCACTTGCGGTCGTTGACATGGAGATAAATGGGAGCGTTAAATTCGTCAGCCCAGTCTTGCATGGTGGTGTAGTAATGAGGATGCGAAATCGCGATGGCCTTAAGCCCGCCCAGGGACGTTATTAGCATTTTTGTGGCGTCGTCGAGTGTGGCAATGCAGTCCCATAAAATATTGCCTTCCGGAGTACGCAGAATAAACGCCCGTTGATCAATTGCAAAACCAGGAACGGTGCGGATGCTGAGGAGGTCGCTGTCATGCTGCCGCCACTTATTTGTGTGCGAAGCACAAAGTGCGGCAAAATCGACCCATTCCTGCCCGGTTGCGGGGACATACTGACGTTCGTCCTGGCAGATATCGCAATGTTCAGGAAGGGCGTCGGCCACCTCATAGGATGTACCACAGGCTTTGCATAACGTGATCATCGAGTCTTCCTCTATTGAAAAAACACAGTCAGCATGGCTCACCGATACGCAAGGGTGTGCCCTTTAGTGCTCTACACGATAAGCCAGTGATGGTGGACGTGGGTCGTTGTGGCCCAACCAGCAGAAAGCAGGAATAATGTCTACACCGTCCCTGTCGAGGGTCATTTCTGGCGAAAAAAATGAGGATAATGTTTGGAAAATAGTCTGTTCAACTCCTGGCTCAGCCGTTGGGGACTTACTCCTGATGGCCAACCGCTTGAGACGCACACATCACAGCTTTTGCCCGTGGTGACCAAAGATGGTCAGAAAGCCATACTCAAACTCACCGACGATGACAGTGAACGAAATGGCTGCGAACTAATGGTCTGGTGGAACGGGAATGGTGCTGCGAAAGTGCTTGCTCATGCAGCAGGGGCGATTCTGTTAGAACGTGCAATAGGGGCGGGGTCTTTAGCGGACATGTCCTGGTCCGGCAATGATGCGCAGGCCTGTCGCATTATTTGCCATGCAGCCAGTCGACTCCATCTCCCCCGGAATGCGTCAACGCCTGTGTTAACACCGCTACTTTATTGGTTTCGCTGTCTGGCTCCTGCCGCGAAAAAGCATGGCGGCATCCTGACGCATTGTGCAGAGGTGGCAAACGTATTGCTCTCCTCTCCCCAGAATGAAGTCGTATTGCACGGTGACTTACACCACGGCAATATTCTTGATTTCGGAACGAAAGGATGGCTGGCTATCGATCCTAAAGGGCTGGTGGGCGAGCGTGGCTTTGATTACGCCAATATTTTTACTAATCCCGATCTTGCCGACCCCACCAAACCTGTCGCCATTGAGCCAGAAATATTCGCACAACGGGTAAATATTGTGTCTGAAATCGCGAGGATTGAACGGCAGCGTTTGCTGATGTGGATTATTGCCTGGTGTGGGTTGTCGTCTGCCTGGTTTCTGCAAGAAGGAGACTGCGCCACGATACCCCTGCGCATCGCAGAGTTAGCGAGCGCGGAACTCGCTTTTGGGGGTAATCAATTTTGATCTACGACACTGGGCTGGTAATTCTTTAGAGTTATCATTAGCCTGGTAAATGTTTTATTAATCAATCAGTAAACGGCGGTGTAGTGTGTTTTTTAGCGCAAATTTGACAGGCTGTGAGCAATGAACGCATTGTTTTTATTATTAAAAAAACGCCCGAACATTATTTTGTTGATGGTCTTACTCATCGGGGCAAACATCGTGGCGTGGCTGTGGGCTTTCACCGCGTTTAGCAACAACACGTCGTTACTGGCGCTTAGTCTGATCGCATGGTGCTATGGTTTGCGCCATGCTGTTGATGCCGATCATATCGCCGCGATAGATAGCGCTACGCGCAAACTTATGCAGCAGAAAAAACGCGCCCTGACGACGGGAGCCTGGTTTTCCCTGGGGCATTCCACCATTGTGGTACTGGCAAGCATTGGCATTGCGTTGACCACCAGCGTGTTTAAGCAACACATGGCATGGTTTCAGAATGTCGGCGGTCTGATAGGTACCACGGTCTCTGCCGTATTTCTGCTGATTCTGGCTACCATTAATCTCGTTATTTTCTGTCATGTCTGGAAGGCTTTTCGTCATCTAAAACGCACCGGTACTTACGATGGCACCACAGAGGAAATGACAGTTTCAGGCCCGCTGAACTGGCTTTTCCGCTCGGCGTTTCGGCTGGTAGGCAAAGACTGGCATATGTATTTTGTCGGCTTTTTGTTTGGCCTGGGTTTTGATACCGCTACTGAAATTTCTCTGCTCGGAATTTCTGCTTCAAGCGCGTCCAGTGGCATGTCGGTGTGGTCAATTCTCGTGTTCCCGACGCTGTTTACCTGCGGCATGGCGCTGATTGACTGCCTTGACAGTATCCTGATGGTTGAGGCCTACGGATGGGCATTCAATAAGCCGCAGCGTAAGCTCTATTACAATATGACCATCACCGGGACCTCGGTAATTGTTGCGCTTTTTATTGGCGGGCTGGAGGCGCTGGGGCTTCTCTCTGACGCATTTTCGCTCCAGGGAGGTTTGTGGGATACCGTCAGCGAGTTGAGTGACCATATGGGGAATGTCGGGTTTGCGATTATTGGCGTCTTTATCGGCTGCTGGATTATTTCTGCAATAAATTACCGTTGGAAAAAATACGACGGGCTGACGTTTAGTTGACACAAAAGAAAGCCTTCCGTGAAAGGGAAGGCTTGGATCTTACTTGAGGGCTGACTAATTCGCGGTGATGATACTCACCATCTTCATCACCCAAATCTGGATGATATTAAAAGTGACGGTGTAACGTATAATGGTCGGCCCGGAGGGATTACATTTGAGGTTCATCGTCCCAGGCGTGCGGTGCGAACAGATAACCTTTGTTGCGCACCGTTTTGATTCGATAGGGTTCAGTCGCGTTATCGAGCAGTTTTTTGCGTAACCGGGAAATCGCGACATCAACGCTGCGATCCATGCCGTCATAACTTACGCCGCGCAGGTTCTTCAGCAGCGCATCGCGGTCCATAATTTGCCCGGCATGGGTTGCCAGCTCCCACAGTAATTCAAAATCTGCGGTGGAAAGAGAGACTTGCTCGCCGCCGAGCAGCACGGAACGATTGGTTGGGTCGATAGTGAGTGTGCCAAAGCGCAGCGTCGTGTGCGGCGTGATGGTTGCCGCCTGAATGCCTTTAGACTGGACTGAGTGTTCATTCTGGCGCAGATGCAGACGCAGGCGAGCAAGTAGCACAGCTGGCGGCGTTGTCTTCAGAATATAGTCACAGGCACCCATTTCCAGCGCTAGAATATGGTTCATATCGCTGTCCAGCGAGGTGAGCAGGACAATAGGACCCTGCCAGCGTCCACGCAAATCGCGGCAGATAGTCATCCCATCTTTGCCCGGTAGCATGATATCTAATAACACCAAATCGGGTTGAACTTGCAGGATTTTCTCCTCGGCCAAATCACCTCGAGGCTCAACGATAACCTCAATATCATGCCGGGCCAGATAGGCTGCAATCAGCGAGCCAACTTCGGGATCATCTTCAACAAATACGATGGTGTTCATATCATTCATTTTGAATATAAAACGCCAACATACACCGCCCTGGTTTTTCCTTCCATTAATCTTTTCTAAACAAGAACGCTTCCGTTATGCTAGGGGCTGATGTTATTGATGTGTTAAGGCAGGGTGATGGGACTCGTTATAAAAGCGGCGCTCGGTGCGCTGGTGGTGGTGTTAATTGGTGTGCTGGCGAAAACAAAGAACTACTATATTGCCGGATTAATTCCGTTGTTCCCGACCTTTGCGTTGATTGCCCACTATATAGTGGCCAGTGAACGTGGGATCGAAGCGTTGCGTACAACCATTGTCTTCAGCATGTGGTCGATTATTCCCTATTTTGTCTACCTCGTTTCGCTGTGGTATTTCACCGGATTTATGCGCTTACCCGTTGCGCTCGGCGGTTCAGTGGTGAGCTGGGGCCTGAGCGCATGGTTGCTTATTTTTTGTTGGATTAAATTGCACTAACGCAGATGACGCCCGCCATCAAGGGCAAAACTACGCCCGGTGACAAAACAGCTGGTCAACAGATAGTCAATTAAATCAATGACCTCTTTTTCACCCGGCGCTGTTTTCATCAGTGATTTGTTCAATGCCTGCTGACGATACTCTGCATCGTCACCCTCGTTAAACAGGATTAGCGAGGGGGCGATGGCGTTCACTTTTACTTCTGGTGCCAGTTTGCGCGCGAACGAGCGGGTCATGTTGTCCAGCGCCGCTTTGCTGGCTGCATAAGCAATGTGCTTATCGCTGCCACGCTCTACAACATAATCCGTAAAATGGATAATATCGCTGGCCGCGTGTCCATGCCCGCGCAGCAATCCTTCCAGCGCGTGGTTGAGCAGGTAGGGGGTATTGACGTGAATCTGCATCATGGCTGACAGCACTTCGGTTAACGGCGCACCGGGCTTTTCTGCAAGCCAGGCACTGGCATTATGCACAATACCTCGCAGGCCATCCGTCTGTGCTTTGACCTCATCCGCAAAGGCCAGTACGCCTTCATCGGTGGAAAAATCAGCCTGGATACACAGCACGCCCGCATCTCGCAGGCCATCAATAGCCGGATAATGCGTGCGGTAGCTAACGATAACTGGCTGTTTTTGATTAATAAAGTGCCATGCGACGGCGAGGCCGATACGTCGACCTCCTCCGGTGATAAGAATTGGCAAAGGGGGTTTTTTACCCATCGTAATCTCCATGTGTCGCGAACGATGGGGACAATGTTACCCCATCAACATCCAGGTCGCCGGAACAGCAGCAACAAGCAGCAGGCCGATCAGCGCCATTTCCTGGCGTTTTAATACGTTTTCATGCGCGTGTGTTTTACGGGCATAAAGGAAGACCAGCAGCCCTGGCGCATACAGCACCACAGACAGCAGCAGGTGCATCGGACCTGACGCATACAATAACCATATGCCATAAATACTCGCTCCGATACCGACAGCCTTATGAATTGGACGAGTGGCAATTTTCAGCAGAAATGCGCCGACCAGTAAATAGGGCACCAGAATCATTTCTGAGGCGATGGTTAATAACGTATTGTAGTCGGAACCTGTGAGCCAGATCAGCACCAGGCAAATCTGTACGCAGATGTTGGTCAGCCACAGCGACGCCGATGGCGCGCCTTGCGCGTTCTGCCGCGCAAAAATGCGTGGAAACGCTTTGTGCGTGGAGGCGAGGAACGGCACTTCCGCCGCCATAATCGTCCAGCTTAAATAAGCACCGCACACGGAGACAATCAGGCCTGCGGCAATAATAATTTCACCCCATGGCCCCATCATTTTCACCATCAGACCGGCCATTGACGGGTTGCGGATCTCCGCCAGTTCGGGACGCGCGACAACGCCCAGAGACAGCAGGGTGACAAGCAGATAAACGCCCAGCGCGGCGAGTACCGCCAGCAGCGTAGCGCGTCCGACATCGCGTTTGTTTCTGGCACGAGCTGAAACCACCACCGCGCCTTCCACACCGATGAAAACCCACAGGGTGATGAGCATGGTGTTTTTTACCTGCTCCCAGACGGGAACGCCCAACGCTACGCCGGTAAAATCGAGGGTAAAGGTGTCGAGCTTAAACAGCATAAACGCCAGCACGATAAACAGACCAAGCGGCAGTAATTTCGCCAGCGTCGCCACCAGGTTAATACTGGCTGCCGTTTGCACACCACGCAGCACCAAAAAATGGACCACCCACAACAGCACCGATGCGCCAACAATCGACTGCCAGGTATTACCGTCGCCAAACAGACGTAACTCCGGCGTGTCGGTAAAGAAGCTGAGCGCAGAGAAAACAATCACCAGATACGAAACGTTAGCGATAACAGCACACAGCCAGTATCCCCACGCGGAGCAAAAGCCAATCAGCTCACCGAAACCTTCACGTGCATAGGTAAATATGCCGCCATCCAGTTCAGGACGGATACGCGTCAGAATCAGCATGGCAAAGGCGAGCAAAAGGATACCCGCACCGGTAATCGCCCAACCAATCAGTAATGCAGCCGGGCTTGCTACCGCCGCCATATTTTGTGGCAGGCTGAAAACACCAGCGCCGAGCATTGAGCTTAAAACCAGCGCGGTGAGTGCGCTCAGACCCAATTTCTTTTCCATTTGTATCCAGTGACAAAAACGAGAGTGAGAGAATAATTATTTTGGCAAACCGCATAAAAATGGTGAAAGCCACTAAGGCGCGGGATTTTACGGAGAGAAGAGAACGCATGCAATGGGGATAGAGAGATTTGTGACTAATAGTGTGAAAAGTAGTCTTAATACTGCTGTTTTTGTTTGGTCAGAGGGGAGGATGGCGGGAAATTATCAGGTCTACAAGGCTGTAGACCTGATAAGGTACTGAGTATTACTTATACAGGTCAGCGCTGATGGTCATGTTATTACCACGTTCAGACCACTGGCGGGTGATGTGATAATACTTAGCGCCTTTCTTCGCTGCGCGTTTGGCAACCTGGTAAGAGATTTCAGTCATGTTGCCATAGTTACCGGTGAACTTGATGCTGTCGAACGGCACCATCATAGCGGCGGTTGCTTTGTTCAGTTCTTCAACTTTGGTTCCATCCGGCAGCGTGACAGTGTAACGCCCACCTTTGGTGGATTGCGTTTCGAAGAAACGACCGACTTCAGCGCTCGGAGACGCGGTAGTCGCAACGCCTGGGATCTCAACTTTCTTCGCGGCTTCGCCACCGGCGGCTAATGCGGCACGTCCGGCATCTGAATCTGCTGGGATCGCATCAGGGCTTTGTACTACGCGTTTTTTCGCATCAGCTTTATAGATGAATGCGGTAATACGCTGGTTGCCGCCCTGGTTGGCATCGACCTGGCGCACGATGTAGAAGGAGTAAGCGCCTTTCTCTTTCGCTGCTTTGGTGATGGCATCGTTCACTTCAGGCTGGCTGCGGTAGAAACCCTGCACCGTAACGGTATCGAATGGTTCTATCAGAACGGCCTGATCTTTCGGTAATTCCATCACGCCGTTAATGACACGGTTTTTGGACGCTTCCGCTTTTTCAGCATCGGCTTTATAGATGTCGGCTACAACGCGCCAGTTACCGCCGCTGCCAAAATCTGAGGTATCAACAACATAAAAGGAGGCTGCACCGTCTTTATCTGCACGGCGTGATACGGCGGTCACCGCGTCACCGATAGCATTAAAACGACCGGTAACCACAATGCGGTCATAGGGTTTCAGGGCAGCCGCTTGCTCCGGCGTCAATTCTGTCGCTGCATTTACAGAAAAAGCAGTCGCAGAAATAAGTGCGGACGCCAGGAGAGTGTTCTTAAGCTTCATAAAAATAATCCTTCGCCTTGCGCAAACCAGGTACTGGTATTGTTATTGACTAGAAACGTCGCTGATTATTGCATTTAAATTGTGTCAGTGTCTGCGTCAATTTTCACTCATCGTGCCACGTGACGTAACAACACAGATAACATTTTGTGATATGTCGAAAATTTCGGCATTTGGCGACCAAAACTGATAAAGCGGTTGAATTTCATAAGTTAATTTAATGTTAATCAATTGTTTTTGGCAGGCACGTAATCATGTTTTGCCGCTTCGCTTGAGCGAATTATCGGCCTTTGTGGGCTATTTTTAGGGTATTTTATCTGCCAGCGGTCCGATTCCTCTCTATTTCGCGAATTTCATAATAAATACTGTTTTTTGGCGCTAGATCACAGGCGTCATTTTCAGTAGGTTATACAGAGTTTGTTACTGTTTTATTTTATTGGGGTAACACTGACCTCTTTCGAGAGTGCGCGCATGCCTCGTGCGAACATTGATAAACCATCATCACAAATACAGATGGAAGGGAACATTATGCGAATTGGCATACCAAGAGAACGGTTAACCAATGAAACCCGCGTCGCAGCTACGCCGAAGACGGTTGAGCAGCTGCTTAAGTTGGGTTTCAGCGTCGCGGTTGAAAGCGGTGCAGGTCAACTGGCAAGTTTTGACGATAAGGCGTTTGTACAAGCAGGCGCAGAAATTGTTGACGGAAATGCCGTCTGGCAGTCAGAGATCATCCTGAAGGTCAACGCGCCGGAAGAGGCGGAAATCCCGTTGCTCAACCCGGGCACGACGCTGGTGAGTTTTCTTTGGCCCGCGCAAAACCCTGAGCTGTTGCAAAAGCTGGCAGAGCGCAACGTGACGGTTATGGCGATGGACTCCGTGCCGCGTATTTCGCGCGCGCAGTCGCTTGATGCCTTAAGCTCGATGGCGAATATCGCCGGGTATCGTGCCATTGTTGAAGCCGCTCATGAATTTGGCCGCTTCTTCACCGGGCAGATCACCGCCGCGGGCAAGGTCCCACCTGCCAAGGTCATGGTGATTGGTGCGGGTGTGGCAGGTCTGGCAGCTATCGGTGCGGCAAACAGCCTGGGCGCTATCGTTCGTGCTTTTGACACCCGTCCGGAAGTGAAAGAGCAAGTTCAGAGTATGGGCGCTGAATTCCTCGAGCTGGACTTTAAAGAAGAGGCCGGCAGCGGCGACGGTTACGCCAAGGTGATGTCCGAAGCGTTCATCAAAGCCGAAATGGCGCTCTTCGCCGCGCAGGCGAAAGACGTTGATATTATCGTTACCACCGCGTTGATTCCGGGCAAACCGGCACCGAAACTGATCACCCGTGAAATGGTCGATTCGATGAAGGCGGGCAGCGTGATTGTCGATCTCGCCGCGCAAAACGGCGGTAACTGCGAATACACCGTGCCTAACCAGGTGACCACCACCGAGAACGGGGTGAAGGTTATCGGTTATACCGATCTGCCAGGCCGACTGCCGACGCAGTCTTCCCAGCTTTATGGCACGAACCTCGTTAACCTGCTCAAGCTGTTGTGCAAAGAGAAAGACGGCAATATCACCGTCGATTTTGACGACGTAGTCGTACGTGGCGTTACGGTAGTTCGCGAGGGTGAAATCACCTGGCCTGCGCCGCCTATCCAGGTTTCTGCTCAGCCGCAGGCTGCGCCAAAAGCCGCGCCCGCGCCGAAAGAAGAGAAAAAACCGGCCTCACCGTGGCGCAAATATGCGTTGATGGCACTGGTCGTCATACTGTTTGGCTGGCTTGCTGATGTCGCGCCGAAAGAGTTCCTGGGTCACTTTACGGTGTTCGCGCTTTCCTGTGTAGTGGGTTACTACGTGGTCTGGAATGTGTCGCACGCGCTACACACTCCGCTGATGTCCGTGACAAACGCTATCTCCGGGATCATCGTTGTCGGGGCGTTATTGCAAATTGGCCAGGGTGGCTGGGTGAGTTTCCTGAGCTTTATCGCGGTGCTTATTGCCAGCATTAATATTTTCGGTGGCTTCACCGTGACTCAGCGCATGCTGAAAATGTTCCGGAAAAACTAAGGGGTAACATATGTCTGGAGGATTAGTTACAGCTGCATACATTGTTGCCGCGATCCTGTTTATTTTCAGCCTGGCGGGGCTTTCGAAACACGAAACCTCTCAACAGGGTAACAACTACGGTATCGCCGGGATGGCGATTGCGCTGATTGCCACGATTTTTGGCCCGGAGACCGGCAACGTTGCGTGGATCCTGGTGGCGATGATCATCGGCGGCGCGATTGGTATTCGTCTGGCGAAGAAAGTCGAGATGACCGAGATGCCGGAGCTGGTGGCGATTCTGCACAGCTTCGTCGGTCTGGCGGCGGTACTGGTGGGTTTCAACAGCTACCTGTATCACGACACGGGCCTGGAACCGATTCTGGTGAACATTCACCTGACGGAAGTGTTCCTTGGTATCTTCATCGGTGCGGTGACCTTTACCGGTTCCGTGGTGGCGTTTGGCAAACTGCGCGGTAAGATCTCCTCTAAACCGCTGATGTTGCCGAATCGTCACAAAATGAACCTGGCGGCGCTGGTTGTTTCTTTCCTGTTGCTGGTGGTGTTTGTTCGTACCGAAAGCGTGGGCCTGCAGGTTCTGGCGCTGCTGGTGATGACCATTATTGCGTTAGCCTTTGGCTGGCATCTGGTGGCGTCCATCGGCGGTGCGGATATGCCGGTCGTCGTTTCAATGCTTAACTCCTATTCAGGTTGGGCGGCGGCGGCGGCGGGCTTTATGCTCAGCAACGATCTGCTGATCGTCACCGGTGCGCTGGTCGGTTCTTCCGGTGCGATCCTGTCTTACATCATGTGTAAGGCGATGAACCGTTCGTTTATCAGCGTGATTGCCGGTGGCTTTGGTTCTGACGGTTCTTCTACGGGGTCTGATGAAGAAGTCGGTGAGCATCGTGAGATTAATGCGGAAGACACGGCAGAAATGCTGAAGAACTCGCACTCCGTGATAATCACCCCGGGCTATGGCATGGCTGTGGCACAGGCGCAATATCCGGTCGCTGAAATCACCGAGAAACTGCGCGCGCGCGGCATCAAGGTACGCTTTGGTATTCACCCGGTAGCAGGGCGCTTACCAGGTCATATGAACGTGCTGCTGGCGGAAGCCAAAGTACCCTATGACATCGTGCTGGAAATGGATGAAATTAATGATGATTTCGCCGATACCGATACCGTGCTGGTGATTGGCGCCAACGATACGGTAAACCCGGCGGCGCAGGACGATCCGCGTAGCCCAATCGCCGGTATGCCGGTGCTGGAAGTATGGAAAGCGCAGAACGTTATCGTGTTCAAACGTTCTATGAACACCGGCTATGCTGGCGTGCAGAACCCGCTGTTCTTTAAAGAAAACACCCATATGCTGTTTGGCGATGCCAAAGCCAGCGTGGATGCGATCCTGAAAGCGCTGTAATCGTCAGCGCAAACCAAGACGGCCTCTGCGGAGGTAATGCTTGTCAGTTAACGAGGATGAGTGGCACATACGGAGGTAATGAATCTGTTGCCTCCGGTATATTGCTACGTTCACCTTATGTTTGTCACTTCTCTGAGGCAATACGACCTGTGAACGTGTTAAGGGTACTATCGCCGTACCCTTAACAATCCCGGCTCCCGGCGGGAAAATTGTTGCTGCGCAATACCCTCCGCTTATTCCTTCAGGCTAACGGGCCGGGCGCGAGGTAGCGTCCCTGCAAAACGCGCCCTGAACCCGCATCCCTGCGGGTTCTCCCTGCCTTACGGAAACACGTCGGCAATTTTCAGCCGGACCAGCCCACACCTGACCCCCTGCGTTTTTTATCTGAACAGCAAAACAGATTTAACTGGAAGTCAGTGCGTTGCAGCGATGACCCCGTTCAGGCTGAAAATCGATGAGGCGTTGACGGCTGACCGGCCCCGACCCGACAGGCAGACGGCATAAGACGAATGAATCGCACAGCGACGATTTTCCCGCCGGGATCCTGGGTTGCAAGGGAGGCGGCGGTGCACGGTGAGCCTCCCTTGCACGTTCACGGGTATCTGCGCTTCAGAAAAGTGATACCACTGAGGTGAACGGAACCCTGAGCCAAAATCACATGTTCTCCATAATGATTAACTGACGGGCATAACCTCTGCGGAGGCCGTTTTTTTTTAATACTCCGCTATTCATGATTACTGCTCATAAACCCATACGGTTTTAACCGTCTAATCACCGTAAAACGCCGTATATATTCACTCTTTATTGAGATCGCTCAGCAACACGGCAATGCTTTGACCGCCGTTGGTTTGTTCAAGCGCGATTTTCACGATGATGGTCAGCGGTACAGAAAGCAGCATCCCGACAGGCCCCAGTAACCAGCCCCAGAAGATTAACGACAGAAACACCACCAGCGTAGACAACCCAAGTCCACGCCCCATGATCCGCGGTTCGAGGATATTCCCGAACACCAGATTAATGACCAGATAACCTGCGAAAACCACCAGGGCGTCATAAAGGCCGCTAAATACCAGCACCTGAGCAATAGGGGGAATGGCGGCCAGCACCGAACCGATATTAGGAATATAGTTGAGCGCAAAGGCCAGCAGTCCCCAGACAAAGGCGAAACGCACGTCGAGTGCGGCGAGCATGCCCCAGGCCACCAGCCCGGTCACAATGCTGATCGCCGTTTTGAGCACCAGATAGTGGGAAACGCTGTCGATGGCGCGTTGAATCGCTGCCATTCCCTCAATGGGACGACTCATCATTTGTTTGAGTTTGTTGGGTAACTGCGGTACTTCCAGCAGCATAAAAACCACCGTCAACAGCAGTAAAAATATCGATGACATGGCATTAGACAACTGTGCCAGTAAATTGGTCACCAGCGTCATTGCTGAGTTCGGGTCGATATATTTGACGAGTTCATCCACGGAAACGCCGATCCCTGCGCGCTGTAACCACGGCTCAAGGTTTTTGAGTGGGATAACCAGTGAAGAGCGATACTGCGGCAGCGTTCGCGCAAGCTCATTTAAGGATGTACCTAAATACGCTAATAGCAACACCATTAGCATCACAATAATAACAATGAGTAATGATACCGCTATTACGCGTGGTATGCGAAGTTTGACCATCCGCTGCACCACGGGGTTAAGCACGACGGCAATAAATAACGCCAGAATAAATGGGACGATGATATCTGCTGCAACGCGGATGCCGCTCAGGATGATAACCAGCATGCCCAGCATAATGACTATTTTTAGGCCGTTAAGCGTGATGATCGGTTTCGCCATGTGTATTCCTGCATTTTTCATTTTTGAATCTGAATAATAATGTGATTTGCGTCGAGCCGTTATAACAAAAATCAAATGGGGCAGGTAAAGAAGTGAAAAGACTTTGAGTTCGCATTGAAGCTATGGTACAAATCATCTGTGTTTAACTACCGAGGACAATTATCATCCGCGATGATGAGAAGCAACACTGCGGATAATTGTAATATTATGGACAATATGTTCAGGATGTTTTTGCGTTTACCTTCACTTCTTCGTACCTCCTCCACTTTCTTGCTTGCGGGTGAGCAACACTGGCGCAACGCGCTTTAGTCCCTTCTTCTGCCTGAGCTGGCGCTGCGCGCTGAGCTAACTAATTTTATTTTTTGGTTTACTGCATGCAGTAGGCCCAAAGGACTATATTCTCAAGCAGGAGAAGCATTATGTTTTACTGGATATTATTAGGTCTGGCCATCGCGGCTGAAATTACTGGTACGCTGTCAATGAAATGGGCAAGCGTCGGCCATGGTAATTCGGGCTTTATTTTAATGCTGGTAATGATTGCCTTATCGTATATTTTTCTCAGTTTTGCCGTTAAAAAAATTGCCCTTGGTGTGGCCTATGCCTTATGGGAAGGTATCGGTATTTTATTTATTACGCTGTTCAGCGTGCTGTTATTTGACGAAACCTTGTCCACGATGAAGGTGGCTGGACTGGTCTCGCTGGTGTTAGGTATTGTGCTGATTAAATCCGGTACACGAAAACCGACAAAGGCGGGCAGAGAGGTGAGCCATGCAGCAGTTTGAGTGGGTTCACGGCGCATGGCTTGGCATAGCCATTGTGCTCGAAATCGTCGCTAACGTCTTTTTGAAATTTTCAGATGGGTTTCGCCGCAAGACTTATGGCGTGCTGTCGCTGGCAGCCGTGTTAGCGGCCTTTAGCGCGCTGTCCCAGGCGGTAAAAGGTATCGACCTTTCTGTTGCCTACGCCTTGTGGGGCGGCTTTGGGATTGCCGCGACGTTAGCGGCAGGTTGGGTATTGTTTGGTCAGCGCCTGAATCATAAAGGTTGGATCGGTGTGGCGCTGCTGCTTGCCGGAATGGTGATGATTAAACTTGCCTGATCTCAGTGCTGCCCGTTACTACGGGCAGCATAGGTTATTCCTTAGCCAACTCATCCAGCTTATCGCGAAAACCGGTCACGGATATGGCGCGATTATCGGCCCGCCAGCGATCTTTCGCCGCCGGAGCGGAGCTTTGTACGCCAATCAACTGCCAGCCAGTATCTGTCTTCAACATCAATGGTGAACCGCTGTCGCCCGGGAGTGTGTCGCACTGGTGCGACAAAACGGTATTCTGTGCCCAACCGGTCACCACGCAATCCTGATGCGTGTACAAGTCATCGAGATGATCTTCCGGGTAACCCGACTGCGTAACTTTACGATCTGCGGTTTTCAGCGCCGCGGTTAATGCCGCTTTATCACCTTCAAATAATGGCAGCGGTGTGATGCCGGAAGGTGGGTAACGCAGCACCACCAGACCGAAATCCCACGGGGCCGCGGAAGGCGGCACAATCCAGCCATCGCCATCGGCTTTTAAACGTTTTCCGAGCGAGGGATCTACCCGTCCTTCAATGCCGTGGATCTCGTAGCGCCAGACACCCTTTTTCGACACGAAGCGTAATGCCACGGCTTTATCCGGCTTGCCTTTCGGGGGGGTGAGTAAGCAGTGTCCGGCAGTCAGTGCCAGTCGTGGTGAAATGAGCGTGGCAGTACACAGGTTACCGCTGGCGGTTTCCAGTTGCCCGATAGCGTCCCAAGGAGATTGCGTTGGGTCAGTCACTTTTATGCGATCGTCATGACCAAAAAACAGCGTTTTTACGTTTTCTGCTTCAGCGCTGGCCGTTGCAGGCTGGTCCGCATGCGCAACGACAGGAAGTAAACAAATTGAACCCAGTAACACAGCAATGGTTTTATGCATATCACACTCTGGTGGGGAATTATGATTTTTAACAGCAAACCCTCAGTTAATACTATAGACGGGACGGCGGGAAAGTGGGAGTAAAATCAGATAACTACACTCAGGATAGATAAAAATGCATGGCAATGAGGGCGCAAATTATCAGGGTAATAAGAATGAACTCAAAGCGGTAATGTGACACCATTTTACCCTCCAAAAGGCGGCGCTAAATCAGGTCGATTTAGCGCCGTATGCTATAGAGTGGGGGACGCCATAGTAACTACAAATGTGTTATGCAGCAGGTTGAGCAGCGGGTTTAGCGGTGTCGTGTTTTACGGCTTTTTTGGTGTGTTTTTTTGCTGCCTGAGCTTTCTGCTCTGGTGCTTTTTGTTCTGCAGCGGGTTTGGTCGCTGCTTTTTTGGTGTGTTTTTTAGCTGCCTGCGCTTTCTGCTCTGGCGCTTTCTGTTCTACAGCCGGTTTTGTGGTGGATTTTTTAGCGTGTTTCTTGGCAGCCTGCGCTTTCTGCGGCGCTGCTTTGTGCTGTTTTTTATGATGAGTGGTTTTTGCCGGAGCTGCTTTGGTGGTTGCAGCAGCAGCCGGAGCGGTGGTAGCAGTTGTTTCAGCAGCAAATGCAGCAGAAGACAGACCCATAGCAGCGGCAACAACCAGAGCTAATACTTTTTTCATTCTCATACCCTCGATTTGGTTTTTCATTCAACCCCACTGCGGGGCCGTTGAAATAACTATATCGCTGTAATCACAGGGCTTCCGTGAGTCATTGGTTTCGGCGTGTAACGATATGTACAATGACTCACGGTATGAGATTACAAATAGCGGGCTTCCAGATGAGCGCGGAAATAACGGCTGCTGAGCGGCTCTCCGGTAGCCTGGGTAATAAGCTGTTCAGTGGTAAAACGGCTGCCATGCTGCCAGATATTCTGACGTAACCAGTCAAACAGGGCACCAAACTCACCTTGCGCAATAGACTGCTCTAAATCAGGCAATGCGCGGTTAGCGGCACTGAATAACTGCGCCGCATACATGGCGCCTAAAGTATAGGAAGGGAAGTAGCCAAAGCCGCCATCGGTCCAGTGAATATCCTGCATACAACCGTTACGATAGTTACCGATGGTTGACAGCCCAAGCCAGGACTGCATTTTCTCATTCCACAATGCCGGGATATCATCTACTTCAATATCGCCATTAATGAGCGCGCGTTCGATTTCATAACGCAGGATAACATGAGCAGGATAGCTCACCTCGTCGGCATCAACACGGATAAAACCGGGTTTAACCTGCTGGTTCCAGGCGATGAAATTGCTTTCTTCAAACGCAGCCTGATCGCCAAAGTGGCGCGTCACAGCAGGAATTAACCGCGTCAGAAATGCTTTACTGCGCCCCAGTTGCATCTCAAAGAACAGACTCTGGGACTCATGAATAGCGGTTGAGCGTGCCAGGGCGATAGGTTGCCCTGACCAACTGTGCGGCAGATTTTGCTCGTAGCGGGCGTGACCGGTTTCATGGATCACGCCAAACAGCGCGCTAAGTAATTCGTTTTCATCATAGCGGGTGGTGATACGCACATCTTCAGGTACGCCACCACAGAAGGGGTGCGCACTGATATCCAGTCGACCAGCCGTAAAATCGAATCCCAACTGCGCCATCGTTTCAAGGCCCAACTCTCGCTGGATTGCGGTTGGGAAAGGACCAACCGGGGCGATGAGCGACTGCTGAGACTGCTTTGCCACCACCTTGTTGAGCAGATCCGGTAGCCAGCTTTTAACGTCTGCAAACAGGACATCCAATTGGGCACTGGTCATCCCTGGTTCGAATATGTTCAGTAGCGCGTCATACGGCGAACAGCCTGTGGCTTCGGCACGCAGCCGGGCTTCTTCACGACTGTGCTTCACGACCTCTTTCAGGTTTTCGGAAAATCCCTCCCAGTCATTCGCTGGTCGCTGGCTGCGCCAGGCATGCTCGCAGCGGCTACCCGCGAGTGATTTCGCTTCTACCAACGATTCAGGTAGTAAGGATGCCTGATGATGCAGTCGCGACATTTCGCGCAGGTTGGCTTGCTCAACATCGTTAAGGTCTTCCTGTTGGGCTGCGGCGATCCACGTTGCCACCTTCGGGTCGGTTAACAACTGGTGCTCAAGCACGCTCAGCTCGGCCAGTGCTTCGCCGCGAGCTTTGCTGCCGCCAGATGGCATCATGGTAAACATGTCCCAACTGGCGATTGCCGAGAGGTGGGAGAAGCGAGAGAGCCGCTGGAACGTGCGGGTGAGCTGATGGTAATTATCATTGTTACTCATTTTTTGTTCTCGTTCTGTTTAGGTGTGATGAGAAGTTTACCGTGATTCATTCACTTTTCATAAACACACCTTTGTACCCGACTTTGCGTAACAGCTTTTTATAGCGAAAAGCCAGTAGCACGAGAAAACAGAGGGCATAAATAATGGGGAGCGGTGATAATACTTTTACCGACCACAGATAATGCAGCGGAAGTAAAACGGCCGCCAGGTAGACGTAGTTGTGCAATGTTTGCCAGCGTTTGCCCATTTTACGTTGCGCGGCTTGCGTGGAGGTCAGCGTCAGCAGGAATAAGATTATCCAACCAGTCATGCCCAACGTTAGCCATGGGCGTGAAACCAGTTCACGTCCCAATAATCCCAGATTTTGTATACCCAACTCCAGCAGCGCATAGCTGGTCATATGCAGCGTGGCCCATGCAAAACACCATAACCCTAATAATCGACGGGTGCGATACAACAACGGCTGCTTTGCGTAGCGCGCAAGCGGTGACACCAGCAGGGTAGCAAGCAGAAACTTCAGCGCGGTGATGCCCGTAAAGTGTTGGATATCTTTACCCGGGTCGGCCCCCAACTCACCACGCTGTGCGGCCCAGAAGAGCCATAGCAGGGGTAATAAACCGGCGAGATGCAGCAGTACTTTCAGACCGGTTATCTGTTTTGCGGTTAACCTCACTTAAAAATACTCCCGTAGATCCATGCCCTGATATAAAGAAGCCACTTCATCGGCATAACCATTAAAAGGCAACGTGGGCTGTCGCTGCACATCGAGAATGCCACCCGAACCGATAAAACGCTCTGTGGCCTGAGACCAGCGGGGGTGATCGACTTGCGGATTTACGTTGGCGTAAAAACCGTATTCGTTAGGTGCCGACATATTCCAGGTCGTCGGCGGCTGTTCACGCGTCAGCTTAATACTGACTATCGATTTAATGCCCTTGAAGCCGTACTTCCAGGGTACGGTCAGGCGTATTGGCGCCCCGTTTTGCGGCGGCAACGCTTTGCCATACACGCCCACGGTCAGAAGGGTAAGCGGGTGCATGGCCTCGTCCAGACGTAAACCTTCAACATAGGGATACTTCAACCCGCCACCAATGAAGCGATCTTTCTGGCCGGGCATTTCATCAGGCGCGTAGCGTGTTTCAAAGGCGACATATTTGGCGTGGCTGGTGGGTTCAACCAGCGCCAATAATTTATGCAAAGGAAAGCCGACCCACGGTACAACCATCGACCACGCCTCAACGCAACGCATCCGGTAAATACGCTCTTCTAATGGAAAACGAGTCGTCAGCGCATCATGATCCAACGTTAAAGGTTTGTTCACTTCACCGCTGATGGTTAACGTCCAGGGATCGGTTTTCAGGCTACCGGCATTCGCGGCAGGATCGGCTTTATCCAGACCAAATTCGTAGAAATTGTTGTAGCCCGTGACCTTGTCTTCCGGCGTCAAGGGCAGATTGTTTTGCCAGATCTCGGGTTTTGTGAACTCGAGCGGTTTGCCCGCCGGTGCAGACGGGCGATCGTTGCCTTTAAACCAATTCAGCAGACCGGCCTGTGTCGGGGAAGAGAACGAAGCCGCCGCCGCACCTATCCCAAGAGCTTTGAGGATCTGTCGTCGTTGCATAAAAAAAACGGACTCGGCGGTAACATCAGCTTCCCGAAGTGGATGTTTTTTCTGCATAACTTTTCCTTTTTATTTTCATGTTAAGGAAAACAAATCGACGTTTCCCTGTTGATGCCTGACCTATCTATAACGACATACTGGACGCATGCGTATCCCTGATTCCTCACGAAAAGTTAAAAATTTTGTGATAACTTCCGCCCCTTGCCTAAGGTAAGCTTTCAGCATGACGAGAGGGGGATGACACTGATGGCTGGCGCGAAAAAGATATTTTTGGTGGAAGATGACAGCGATATTGCCTCACTTTTGCAACTTAGCCTGAAGGATGAGGGGTACGAAATTATTCATGAGGCTGATGGGGCACGAGCGGTCGAGCTACTGGAGAAGCACGTCTGGGATGCCGTTATCCTCGATTTAATGCTGCCGGGGGTGGACGGTCTGGAAATTTGTCGTCGCATTCGGCAAATGAGTTTCTATCTACCTGTCATTATTATCAGCGCTCGCACCAGTGAAACTCACCGCGTACTGGGGCTGGAAATGGGCGCCGATGATTATTTAGCCAAACCTTTCTCGGTGCTGGAATTGATGGCCCGGGTGAAGGCGTTGTTTCGCCGTCAGGAGGCGATGAGTCAGAACCTGCGTATGGAGGCGGGGATTATCACCGTCCATGGTGTGGAGATTGATCCATTAGCCCGGGAAGTCCGCCTGCAGGGTAAATCCCTCGATTTAACGCCGCGTGAATTCGATCTGCTCTATTTTTTCGCCCGCCATCCCGGGGAGGTCTTTTCGCGTCAGGCGTTGTTAGACCAGGTGTGGGGCTACCAGCACGAAGGATATGAGCATACGGTGAACAGTCATATTAATCGCCTGCGCACCAAAATTGAAAAAGATGCTGCGGAGCCGGAAATTATTCTTACCGTGTGGGGACGGGGCTATAAGCTTGCTGCGGTTAACGCGGAGCATCAACCATGATTTATCGATTGTCGCTGAGCCAGCGTCTGACCCTGGTCTTTACCGCTATTATGTTGATTTGCGCGGTTGCGGTCAGCGTTGTCCAGATCCGCAGCAGTAAACAGTATGGCGACGCCATGGTGCAAAGGCTCTCGCTGGAATTGGCAAGCAAAATTGTCAAAAGTGAGTCGCTTATTGATGCCAGCGGGCAGGTTAATCGGCAGACCTTAAAAGGACTGTTCAATCACCTGATGACGCTAAACCCTAGCGTGGAGCTGTATCTGGTTTCACCGTCAGGCGAGATACTTGCTGATGCCGCTCCGCCTGGGCATATTCAGCGCCAGAACATTAGCGTACAGCCGATCCAGGTTTTCCTTAATTCGGACGAGCTGCCCGTCTATGGCAATGATCCGCGCAGCAGCCAGCAAAAGGTATTCAGCGCCGCGCCAGTTTTATTTAATGGCAAGCTGCATGGCTATTTGTACATTATTCTCCAGGGCGAAGATCTCAATATGCTGGCGAATACCGCCTGGCAAAAAACGCTTTGGAACACCGTGACCGGGACGTTAATACTGGTTTTATTAGCCGGTGCAATCGCGGGGTACCTGGTGTGGAGATGGGTGACGAATCCGGTGAAAAGGCTGACCGGTCAGGTGGTTAATCTGGAGCAGGACAGCATTAGCGTCATCAAACAGCTAGCGCAGAAAAAGCCCGATTTAGCTCCGGCGAATGAAATTGCGTTGCTGAACAATGCATTTATTGAGTTAGCACAGAAAATTGCCCACCAATGGGATTTATTAGCTGACAGCGATCGTCAGCGCAGAGAGTTTATCGCCAATATTTCGCACGATTTACGTACGCCGCTCACTTCACTGCTGGGGTATCTGGAAATGCTGTCGCTGAAAGCCGATACGATGACGCCGGAGGAAAACCGGCATTATCTTAGTATTGCACTGCGCCAGGGGCATAAGGTTCGCCATCTGTCACAACAGCTTTTTGAGCTGGCGAGACTTGAGCATGGCGGCATAAAACCACAGCGTGAACGTTTTGCTATTGGCGAGCTGATCCAGGATGTGGCACAGAAATTTGATCTACCCGTTGCCACGCGTCATTTGCAGTTGCACCTTGACGTAATTGGTCCGTTACCGCTGGTGAATGCCGATTTATCGATGATGGAAAGAATCGTCACGAATTTGCTGGATAACGCTATCCGTCATACGCCTGACGGGGGCGAAGTGTGGCTAAAAGTCTGGCGTGATGAAGACCGCTTGTTAGCAGAAGTGCAGGACAGCGGGCCTGGCGTCGAAGAGGCTGTTCGCGAAGTATTATTTCAGCGCCCGACGGCGTTACTACCCCGTGAGCAGCGGGCTGAGCGTGGTGGTCTGGGCTTACTGATCGTGCGCAGAATGCTCGAACTGCATGGGGGAGATATCCGCCTGATTAATTCAACGGCAGGGGCCTGTTTCCGTTTTTCGTTGCCGCTGGCGGATTCCCCACTGAGTAGCTGATGAGAATGTTCCGCTGAAAAGAGTCTGTAACGCTATACGCGTTGTAAATCGTGGGCATTGCGTAAAAGTTGGTAGGTTGTCAGTGATAATGAGAATTTTTATCATGTATTGATAATTCATCAAGTTATCTTTGATAAGCGCAAGGAGATCGTATGTCACTGGATGCCGACAACCTGTATATCGTCAGGACCAAAGCGGTTGCTGGCTGTTTTACCATGTTTTTGCTGATGTTTGGCCTCACGTTTCTTCCGTTGTTTTTCCCCGCCAGCCAGGTTCTGCTTGCCAAAGGGCTACTTTTTCCGCTGCTGTTTGCGCTGGAATTTGTTGTGCTGGTCCCGCTGTATTACTTCTTCTTTAGAAAAAGAGAGGGGCTGGGAAAGGGAATTTTCAACGCCAGATGGTTTGTCATTTTGTTCGTGGCGCTGCTGTTTATTCAGCTTATCCTGCCATGGTTTCTGGGCCTCAGACAAACCGAAGCGTGGGTAACCAGCCAGATATCCCTAAACAGCTACGCGCTGTGGTTATCCACTCTGACCCTGATATTTATTGCGCCAGTATATGAAGAGATTGTTTTCAGGGGCTGTTTATTCAACGCATTCCAGTATTGGTTCAATAATAAAACCTGGCTGTCGTCGGTGGTGGTATCGGTCATTTTTGCCATCATGCATACCCAATATGTGGATCTGCGCACGTTGCTGATGCTGTTTCTTGTGTCGCAGGTTTTGATCATCGCCAGACTGAAAAGCAACGGCCTGCTGATGCCGGTTATGCTGCATATAGCGATGAACGGGACGGTTATTGCCCTGCAAATGGGGGCTCAGACGTTACAGCATGGCTGATGAAGGCGATGCCCGGAACCCGGGCATCGTGGATTATACGTGCAGACGATGGTGCAGACGTGCACCGACCAGCAACGCCAGCACCAGCATCAGGGCGATAAATCCGCCCACGCCGTTCCAGCCGTAGCTGTGCCAGAATACGCCACCCAGCGTACCGGCAATACTGGAACCCAGATAATAGCTGAACAGATACAGGGAAGATGCCTGGCCTTTAGCGCGTTTCGCCCGTGGTCCAATCCAACTGCTTGCCACGGAGTGCGCGGCAAAGAACCCAGCTGAAAAGAGCAGCATCCCGGCGAAGATCAGCCACAACGACGTGAACAGGGTCATCAACAGTCCAACCAGCATCACGCCGGTTGAAAAGAGCATTACCGGACCACGTCCATAACGGGTGGTCATCGACCCCGCTTTCGGTGAGCTCCAGGTCCCGGTCAGATAGGCCACGGACAACAGACCGACAACCGCCTGGCTGAGTTCCCACGGCGAGAGCATCAGACGGTAGCCGATGTAATTAAACAGCGTGACAAACGACCCCATCAGTAAAAAACCTTCCGCAAACAGCAGCGGCAATCCTCTGTCGCGCCAGTGCAAACGAAAGTTGATAAACAACGTTTTCGGTCGCAGCGATGTGGGTCTGAAATGACGAGATTCCGGCAAGATTTTCCAGAACATCAGCGCGGAGGCGAGGGCAAAACAACCGATCGCCGCCAGCGCGATACGCCAGTTAAAAAAGTCGGTAAACACGCCGCTTATCAAACGGCCACTCATACCACCAATCGAGTTACCGCTGATATATAAGCCCATTGAGAAGGCGACGAAGCTGGGATGTATTTCCTCGCTCAGATAGGTCATTCCCACTGCCGCCACGCCGCTGAGCGAAAGACCTATCAGCGCACGCATGATTAAAATACCGTGCCAGCTGGTCATCATCGTCGAAAGCAACGTACAGCAGGACGCGAGCAGCAGGGCGGTAACCATCACCGGCTTGCGGCCTATCGCATCGGAAAGTGGACCGGTAAACAGTAAACCGATCGCGAGCATCGCCGTTGAGATGGAAAGCGAAATACTGCTGCTGGCGGGAGAGACCCCAAACTCGTGAGAGAGCACTGGCAGTATGGGTTGCACGCAATAGAGGAGAGCAAATGTCGCCAGTCCGGCAGAAAACAGCGCCAGCGTGACGCGCATAAATGGGGATGTTCCGCGTTTGATAAAACTATCCGGCGGGGTAACTCTCTGTTCATCAACATCGCTTGTCGGCGCGGTATCGACAGTGGTTGTACGGCTCACTTGAAATCCTTGCTCAATCAATTACCTCTACATGACTAGCATTAAGAGTATGAAAATCACATTATTCTGTCTAATATATTAATAATCTCAAATGATATCTTAAAAATATGAATATCGAGCTGCGTCATTTACGTTACTTTGTAGCGGTTGCCGAAGAATTGCATTTTGGCCGGGCGGCGGCACGGCTGAATATTTCGCAACCGCCGCTGAGCCAGCAAATCCAGATCCTCGAGCAGCAGGTCGGCGCCCGACTTCTGGCGCGCACTAACCGCAGCGTGGCGCTGACCTCAGCCGGAAAGCAGTTTCTGGCAGACAGTCGGCAGATCCTGGGGCTGGTTAATGAGGCCGCTGCCAGGGCTGAGCGTCTGCATCTGGGTGAGGCGGGGGAATTGCGTATCGGCTTTACGTCATCGGCACCGTTTATCAAAGCGGTTTCAGATACGTTATCCCTCTTTCGCCAGAGCTACCCCGCTGTACATATGCAAACCCGTGAAATGAACACGCGCGAGCAAATTGCCCCGCTCAATGAAGGAACGCTGGATTTGGGACTTCTGCGCAACACGCAGCTTCCGGAAACGCTGGAGCGTGAAATCATTCTGCATGAGCCGCTGATGGCGATGATCCCGCGCGCGCATCCGCTGGCGCAAAAGCCGGTGGTCACATTGGCGGAGTTGGCCAATGAGCCATTTGTCTTTTTTGATCCGCATGTGGGGACGGGGTTGTATGACGATATTCTTGGCCTCATGCGTCGCTATGGACTGAAGCCGACTATCACTCAGGAGGTTGGTGAGGCGATGACTATCATCGGGCTGGTGGCCGCAGGATTAGGCGTTTCCATTCTTCCCGCTTCCTTTAAACGGGTGCAATTGTATGAAATGTGTTGGATCCCGATAGCGGAAGAAGATGCCGTTTCGGAAATGTGGCTAGTGTGGCCAAAACATCATGAGCAAAGTCACGCCGCGCAACGCTTTCGCGAGCAACTGCTGGCGGCCGTTCAGGCGATTAATTTAGTTTAAAAATGGGCGAAAATGTGCAGTAAATCACAAGGCTAAGTAAAAAGTTGACGGAAGCCATTGAAGTGCTTCACCATAGCCCGCAGATTATTTCGGAGCGCGAAAATAAAGGGAGTAAGCGGTGGTTGCTGATAGTCAGCTTGGGCATATCGATCAAATTAAGCAGACCAATGCGGGCGCGGTTTATCGCCTGATTGATCAGCTGGGTCCGGTATCGCGTATTGATCTCTCTCGCCTGGCACAATTGGCGCCTGCCAGTATTACTAAAATTGTCCGCGAAATGCTCGAAGCGCACCTGGTGCAAGAGTTGGAAATCAAGGAAGCGGGCAGCCGTGGACGTCCGGCCGTTGGGTTGGTTGTGGAAACGGAAGCCTGGCACTATTTATCCATTCGTATCAGTCGCGGCGAGATCTTTCTGGCGCTGCGCGATCTGAGCAGCAAACTGGTGGTTGAAGATTGTCTTGAAATGGCGCTGGTCAGTGAAACACCATTGCTGGAACGCGTTATTACCCAGGTCGATCAGTTTTTCATCCGCCACCAGCAAAAGCTGGAGCGCTTAACCTCCATCGCCATTACCTTACCCGGCATTATTGATACTGAAAACGGTATCGTTCATCGCATGCCATTCTACGACGATGTCAAAGAGATGCCGCTGGGTGAAGCGCTTGAAAATCATACCGGCGTGCCGGTCTATATTCAGCACGATATCAGCGCCTGGACTATGGCCGAGGCGCTTTTTGGCGCATCGCGCGGCGCGCGCGACGTCATTCAGGTGGTGATCGATCATAACGTGGGGGCCGGAGTAATCACCGACGGTCATCTACTGCATGCCGGCAGCAGTAGCCTGGTGGAAATTGGTCATACCCAGGTGGACCCCTACGGCAAACGCTGTTATTGCGGCAACCATGGTTGCCTGGAAACGATCGCCAGCGTCGACAGCGTTCTCGAACTGGCACAGGTACGCTTGAAGCAATCAATGAGTTCTTCTCTACACGGGCAACCGTTAACGGTAGACGCGCTGTGTCTGGCGGCGATGCAGGGGGATTTATTGGCGAAAGATATCATTAGCGGCGTCGGGACCCATGTCGGACGCATTCTGGCCATCATGGTGAATTTGTTCAACCCGCAAAAGATATTGATTGGTTCTCCGCTCAGTAAAGCGGCGGATATTTTGTTTCCCACTATTGCTGACAGCATTCGTCAGCAAGCGCTCCCGGCCTACAGTCAGCATATTGTCGTCGAAAGTACGCAGTTCACCAATCAAGGGACGATGGCAGGGGCGGCGCTCGTGAAGGACGCGATGTATAACGGTTCTTTGTTGATTCGTCTATTACAGGGTTAACATTTTTTAACTGTTGTACGAAAAATTGCGCTATCTCAAGCCGATTCTCGTCGTCATACCTTAGACTTTCTCCACTGTATTATTTTCCTGACTTATATTTTCAAAGCATAACGGTGGAGTTAGTGATGCTGAAGCGTTTCTTTATTACAGGTACAGACACTTCTGTTGGGAAGACCGTGGTTTCCCGCGCATTACTACAAGCGTTAGCGTCAGGGGGTAAAAGCGTTGCGGGCTACAAACCCGTGGCCAAAGGAAGCAAAGAGACACCTGAAGGTCTGCGCAACAAAGATGCGCTGGTGCTGCAAAGCGTCTCCACTATCGAACTGCCCTACGAGGCGGTCAACCCGATTGCGTTGAGTGAGGATGAAAGCAGCGTAGCGCATAGTGGTCCGGTCAATTACACCCTGTTATCCAACGGCCTCGCAAGCCTCAGCGAAAAAGTGGATCACGTAGTTGTGGAAGGCACCGGAGGCTGGCGGAGCCTGATGAACGATCTGCGTCCGTTATCTGAATGGGTGGTGCAGGAACAACTGCCGGTGCTGATGGTGGTGGGTATCCAGGAAGGCTGTATTAATCATGCCATTCTCACCGCGCAGGCGATTGCCAGCGACGGACTGCCTTTGATTGGCTGGGTCGCGAACCGAATCAACCCGGGGCTAGCGCATTATGCGGAAATCATTGATGTGCTGGGCAAAAAATTACCCGCACCGCTGATCGGTGAACTGCCTTATCTGCCTCGCGCAGAGCAACGCGAGCTGTCTCAGTACATCCGTCTGTCAATGCTCGGCAGCGTGTTGTCGGTAGATAGAGTCCTGGCGTAACGTTCGCGACAGCACAGACGCCACCACACAGGCAATCAGCAATCCGGGGAGCAGACGATACTCCCCGGTCATTTCACAAACCATCAGTGTCGACATTATTGGCGCATGCGTGGTCGCTGCCAGCAGCGTGGCCATCCCCGTTAATCCCAGCAGAATGGCAATCTCATCCGGACCCGGAAGCCATAATCCCCACACTCGTCCCAGCAGCATACCCACCGAAAGACCGACAAACAGCGTTGGTGTAAACACACCGCCAGGCGCACCGGAACCACTGCTGGCAAGCACCGCCAGTAATTTGCAGATGAAGATCCCGCTCACCACGGCCAGCAGCGGTGGGGAGAGTAAATATGACTGCACCACGCTGTAGCCGTTACCCCAGACCGCAGGCGTGAGCAATGACAGCAGGCCAACGATCAGCCCGCCGAGCGCCAGTTGCCACGGGGGCGAGAGTTTTAAGCGCAAAAAACCATTATGGCTGGTGGTCATCAACCACATGAATAGCGGTCCGCAAACGCCGGCAGCCAGACCGGTACTGATGATCATGACGTATTCCAGCGCATGCAGTTCCCGTGTGAAGTGCACGGCATACAGCAGCGCATTGCTGTCGCTCAGCATATTGGTGGTGAGCAAGGCGACGACGGCGGATACCACCACCGGTCCCAGTGACGCGAGGATCAACGTGCCAAACAACACTTCAGCAATAAATAGACTGCCCGCCAGTGGGGCATGATACGCTCCGGCCATACCCGCAGCGGCTCCGCAGGCAATCCATAACTTCCATTCTGTGCGCGGGGTGAAGCGTTGAGCAAAGCTGGAGGCTGCCAGCGCTGCCAGTAAAATCATGGCACCTTCGCGCCCGATGGCACTCCCGCTGGAGACGACCAGTAACGAGGCCAGCGATTTCACCAGGCTTGCACTGACGTCAAATTGTCCGTTAGTTTGCAAGGCTTCCATGTAATCAGTGGGAGCCTGCGGGCGTAACCGGTTGAACGTTTGCCATCCCCAAAGCAGCAAACCCGCCGCCAGCCCTCCTAACGCAGGAGTCAGCATGCGTCTTACAGGGGAAAGGTTTGTTGCCGCGTTGACCAGACTCCCTGTGTCATTGCTCAGGAACAACCATTCAAGAAGGAGCATGGCGTGGCGAAATCCTGCGACGGCCAACGCAGCAAGGATACCAATCAGCGCAGCAATCAGCAGGCGGCGGAACATGGCGCGCAGGTCAGGATAAGCATGTAAATGATGCATGAGTGGCCAGACAGGAAATTTCAGACGCTTTATTTTGCGGCTATTTGGCAACAGAAGCAAAAGCTCAGCGTGCGCAACAGGATGCTACACAGGCAGGACACATCCTGCCTGTGGTGAAACTAACGAAAAAGTGGCTTATCGGCTATCGGGATCAGTAACTGCGACTGCCATTGCGCCAGCGTCAGACGGGCCAGCTCCCCCAGCGCCTGGTAAAACGGGTGATCAGCTTTTTCGATAAACACATCAAGGAAGCGGGATGACCACGGGAACAGATGCCAGGCCAGCAGCTGTTCGCACTCGGTGTGGCGTTCATTTTCAGCAAGCCAGGCCGTCAGCAACAGCAGTGAACCAAAGTGATCTTCTGGCTCATTTTGCTGCATGGCAAACTGGATGCCGTTGTCCCGCATCCACTGACGGAGTGCCAGTGTAGAGTCGCCAAACAACACGTTTTCGCGATCCAGCCAGACAGATCCCCAGGGCGGAGAGGGTAGCGCATATGGACCGACAAACAGGCGTTGCCAGGCCTGCGGGAGAGGCTCATCGACCTCGGCTTGTAGCCGTGCAGCCAGCGGGAAAAGCATTGCCTGATCGAGCGGCCACTGCGCCTGCCAGCCATCGGCTCTTAACGCGCTGACTAAGGCAGAGGCTTCCGCGCTATCTGGCGCATAGTAAAACAGTGCGCCGAGTACGCGCGCCGCGGTAGAAAAGTTGTTACCTTGCGAAAAATGGGTCATGCAAACAATCCTGAACAGTGCGGGGTGCCCCGCACCCGAAAGTTAACCTGCAACAGCCATTCCGACTGTCATATGTAAACCGTAAAACAATCCGCGGCCAATGATTTCACCGGCGAGGACTAACACTAAGCCCAGCGCCAGGCCGCCGACGGACGGTGCTTTACGACGTATCAGCGGGCATATCCAGCAGCCCAGACCGGCGACCAGCAGAATGATGCGCCAGACCTGCAAGCTTCCGTAGTCGGGAACCAGCGCGCTGGCGGATTGCACCGAACTGTGGATCCCGCCGAGAGACAGCCCCTGCAGAACAATAACCGCCACGATCACCAGTAGGGCCAAAACGCTTACGTAGGCGAATCTGGCGGTGCCAAAGGAAACACCCGCAGCACGCAGCAGCAGGGCGGCAAACAGCGGTCCGCTTAGCAACATCGTCATAAAAAATGCCACCGTAGTGTAGCCGTTATACCAGGTCGGGACAGTGTCTATCTGGTAGACGCTGGTCATCGCCAGCACAAATACCAGACCCAGCAGCATGCCCACCAGCAGCCAGATTTTACCTAACGCTGCGGGCATTTTACCGAGAAACGCCACCAGCCACCACAGGCCACCGACGGCGAAAAACAGTGAACCACTGGCGATTTCGTTACTCAGCGCAGATGCGCCAACTCTGTTCAACGAGTTAAAGGCGCGCAGTGGCGAACCCAGGTGCATTACCGAGGCGAGAAAGGCGATGCCCATTACCAGCCACAGAAAAAACATGCTGCGCACGATACGTTGTTTTGCCACCTCGTCTTTAGCGGTCAGCCAGCCATAGCCACTCACTATCAGCGCTCCGGCCACGCACTGGCCCAGCACCGTAAACAGGACCAGCGGCCATTCATGCCATCCATTGCCCATGTTACACCTCCTGCGGATTCGCCAGATAACCCGTGGTATCCCCGGTCGGGCGGCTATTGGCGTTGGGTTTGATCACAATACTCGGTTTGGTGAAGTGCGCACCTGGCAGCGGAGCGACCGCCGCCAGTTCACCGTGCTTTTTGCGCAGCTCATCAATTGGGCCAAAGTCCAGCGCGCGCAGCGGACAGGACTCGACGCAGATGGGCTTTTTGCCGTCGGCCACGCGGTCATGACAGCCATCGCACTTGGTCATATGACCTTTGGCGGCATTGTACTGCGGTGCGCCGTACGGGCAGGCCATGTGGCAGTAGCGACAGCCTATGCATATGTCTTCATCCACCACCACAAAACCATCTTCACGCTTATGCATAGCGCCGCTGGGGCAAACCTTGGTGCAGGCCGGATCTTCGCAGTGATTACAGGCAATGGAGAGGTAATAGGCGAAGACATTCTGTTGCCAGACGCCGTTATCTTCCAGCCAGTCGCCTCCAGCGTATTCGTAAATACGCCGGAAACTGACGTCGGGAGTGAGATCCTTGTAATCTTTGCAGGCCAGCTCGCAGGTTTTACACCCCGTGCAACGGCTGGAATCAATAAAAAATCCATACTGAGTTGTCATGGGTTAGTCCTTATGCCTTTTCAACCTGAACGAGATTACTGTGGGATGGATTCCCCTTCGCTAATGGAGAAGGTCGATGCGACGTGAGAATATTAATGGAACCACCATGATCGATCTGGTCGCCGAACATATCGGCATTGAGCCAGGCTCCTTGTCCGATGGCAGTTACGCCGGGCAAAATACGCGGTGTGACTTTCGCGCTGATCAGCATCTGGCCGATATTATTAAACACCCTAACTGTGTCGCCATTACGGATGCCGCGCGTCCTGGCATCGACGGGGTTTATCCAGATCTCCTGCGGGCAAGCCTGCTGTAAAACATCGATATTGCCGTAGCTGGAGTGGGTTCTCGCCTTATAGTGGAAACCCGTGAGCTGCAGTGGATACGTTTTGCGCTTAGGATCGTCCCAACCGTCAAAGCCTGGTGCATAAGCTGGAATAGGATGAACAATCTCATCGTCTTTGAGTTCCCATGTTTCTGCAATGGTTGCTAGCCGTTCAGAGTAAATCTCAATTTTCCCTGATGGCGTTTTCAATGGGTTAGCCCCAGGATCTTCTCTGAAAGAACGGAAAGCAACATAGTGTTCTTCGGGGCATTTTTTCTTGAAAATACCTGTCGTTTTCATTTCGTCGTAATCCGGCATTTCCGGGTTACGCTCTTTGGTCTTGGCATGCAGGTATTTCACCCATTCATGCTGCGTACGACCCTCGGTGAATTTTTGATATACATCCGGACCTAGACGTTTGGCGACTTCACTTAACATCCAGTAAATGGGTTTACGTTCAAATTTTGGCGATGTCGCAGGTTGACCAAGGATGACATAGCCCATGTTCCCGGCAGACTCGTGTGAGATGAGATCTTCTTGTTCAGTTGGCATCAGGTCAGGTAGCAGAATGTCGCAGTATTTTGCGGAGGCAGTCATAAAATGCTCAATACCGACGATCATTTCGCACTTGCTGTCATCCTGTAAGACATCATGGGTATGCGCGATATTGCCATGCTGGTTGATGAGCGTATTGCTGGCATAACACCAGATAAACTTGATAGGCACGTCCAGCTTATCTTTACCGCGAACACCGTCCTTGGTCGCGGTCATCTCTGCACCATGATCAATAGCATCCGTCCAGGTAAAGACTGATATCTGCGTTTTAACCGGGTTTTCTAGCATGGAGAACCATTCCACGCCCAGATCCCAGGTCCCTTCGCGCATCCCTGAGTTACCACCGTTTATCCCCACATTGCCGGTTAAAACGGAGAGCATCGCAATCGCGCGAGCGGTTTGTTCACCGTTGGAGTGACGCTGCGGTCCCCAACCCTGGCAGATATAAGCGGGTTTCGCTGCGCCGATTTCACGCGCTAACTGGATAATTTTCTCAGCCGGAATGCTGGTAATGTGGGAAGCCCAGTCCGGTGTTTTGGCTATCCCGTCTGGTCCATCGCCTAAAATATAGGCTTTATAGTGTGCATTCCGCGGTGCACTGGCGGGAAGAGTGGTTTCATCGAAGCCGACACAGTATTTATCAAGAAAAGGTTTATCAATCAGATCTTCGGTGATCAGCACCCAGGCGATCGCCGCAGCCAATGCAGCGTCAGTTCCTGGGCGGATAGGCAGCCATTCATCTTCACGACCAGCGGCAGTATCGTTATATCGAGGATCGATAACGATCATTCGTGCGTTCGAACGTTCGCGGGCTTGCTCAACATACCAGGTTACACCGCCGCCGCTCATACGGGTTTCGGCAGGGTTATTGCCAAACATGACGACCAGTTTTGTATTGGCGATGTCGTCAGGACTGTTGCCGTCGTTAGCACCAAACATATAACCCATTGCGGCGCTGATTTGCGCGGTACTATAACTACCGTAGCGGCTCAAATAGCCGCCGCAAGAATTCATCAGGCGGTAGGGGACGTTGGAGTTAGTAATATTCCCACCATCTACACCTGTACCGTACAGCACGTGAACCGCTTCGTTACCGTAATCCTGCAGGATCCGCTTCAAATTACCACTAATGGTGTCCAGTGCTTCATCCCAGGTGATCCTTTCAAATTTTCCTTCTCCACGCTTGCCTACACGTTTCATTGGATATTTTAGGCGGTCAGGGTGATTCATACGGCGACGGATCGATCGGCCACGCAAGCAGGCACGTACCTGATGATTACCGTAGGTATCATCGCCCGTTGTGTCCGACTCTACCCAATAGACGGAGTCATCCTTAACGTGCAGACGTAAAAGACAACGACTACCACAGTTAACGGTACAAGAACTCCAGACAACCTTCTCTTCAACGGGTTGTATCGCCTGCTGTACCGCTGCGGCGGCAGTGCGCATTCCGAAAGGTAACGACAGCCCACCCGCGGCAAGCGCCAGCGAACCGATTGCCGAGGATTTCACTAACGTCCTGCGGCTAATGCCTCCATATTGCTCAGTTTTTGACATTACTCACCCCATTATAGTTATCGCTATATATTAATTTCTATAACGAAATTAATAGCATGCTAATAATGGTTTGAGTTTACCCACTTATGGGTATGTCATCTTAATGCATATCAAACAGGAGTGACCCTCCGCGCACGGAGGGCGTGATTTATTGCGGTTCGGCGACGTGCCCGTCCTGGGCAGGGGTGCTATTGGCAGGGGCGTTGCCACTGTTGGTTCGGGTATAGAGAATTTTGTGCGTATCGTTTGCACAATGTCCCACGACCAGTGAATCAGGCTGATCGGCCTGATCGTTGGGGACAATGTTCAGCGTAAAGCTGGATTCAGCAACGCCATTATTAATGATGCGCTGTTCGATATCGCTTTTCACGCGTTCACATGACGCCGGTGCCGCCAAAACCTGCGGGGACGCGACGGCCAGTAAGAGCGCGGCAATTCCTGTTATGTATTTCATCATCAGCTCCTTTATGATCGACCTGGACTAAGATTAGCATTTCTGGTGTAAATAACTGTATTTGCTAATATGATTGAGAATTATCTTCTTATCCCGGTGAAAAATGTGAAGAAAAAGATCTTGTTAGGTTTCCTGTGCGTCATGCTGGTCGGGTGTGATAACGCCAAAGGCCTGGATTCCTTTACGCCGGAAATGGCCAGTTTTTCCAATGAATTTGATTTCGATCCGCTGCGCGGGCCAGTAAAAGATTTCAGCCAGACGCTGCTTAATGACAAAGGTGAAGTCACCAAGCGCGTTGTCGGTACGCTCTCACAGGAAGGGTGCTTCGATACGCTTGAATTGCATGATATTGAAAGCAATACCGGCATGGCGCTGGTCCTCGATGCTAACTATTACCGGGACGCCAAAACCCTGGAAAAACGGATCCGCTTACAGGGTAAATGTCAGTTAGCAGAACTGCCTGCGGCGGGCGTGGTATGGGATACCGACGATAACGGTTTTGTCGTTTCCGCCACGGGAAAAGAGATGAAGGTGCAATATCGCTATGATGCGGAAGGCTACCCGCTGGGTAAAACCACCGTCAATAAGGACAATACCTTGCAGGTTGATGCCAAACCGTCGGTTGACCCGTTAAAGAAGCTGGATTACACCGCGGTAAGCCTGCTTAATAACCATCCGTTAGGTAATGTAAAACAAACGTGCAAGTATGATGACTATGCTAATCCGGTCAACTGCCAGCTTGTTATCGTTGACGAGAGCGTGAAGCCGGCAGTTGAACACCATTACTCGATTGAAAACACCATCGATTACTATTAGTCAGTCTTTATTGAGCGGTAGGTTGCAGCAGGTTGGGACCTGACGTTTTATGTTCTGCCAGATACTGCTGCTGGAAGATACACATGCGGATAGTGTTGCGGTATTGACCGTTGATAAAGAATTCATGAATCAGCTCGCCTTCGACCATAAACCCGAGTTTACGGTAGATGTGGATGGCTTTTTCGTTCTCTTTATCAACGATCAGATACAGCTTATATAAGTTAAGTACGGTAAAGCCGTAATCCATCGCCAGCTTAGCAGCCCGGGAAGCCAAACCTTTGCCCTGATACTCCGGCGAAATAATGATCTGGAATTCTGCCCGGCGGTGCACATGGTTAATTTCAACCAGCTCCACCAGTCCGGCTTTTTCACCGTCGCATTCCACAACAAAGCGACGTTCACTTTGGTCGTGGATATGCTTGTCATACAGATCTGACAGCTCAACAAATGCTTCGTAAGGTTCTTCAAACCAGTAACGCATTACGCTGGCGTTGTTATCAAGCTGATGGACAAATCGTAAATCTTCACGCTCCAGCGGGCGCAGCTTAACACTGAGGGCGCTAGTCATATCGTATCCTTTCAATATCTTTCAAAGTGCAATCATTATGGGGCAACGGTGCGGCCAGTGCGGCGGTCGAGGCAGCGCAGGGTGTTGGGCTCCCAGTACGCATTAATATTTGCGCTCTGTTCGCACTTATCACGGCTATCGAAAGCTGCGTCGGTTTTGTCCCACTCTTTCTCTGCACGCTTGTTGACCTTCTGGCGTAGCTGACGCGTATCGTTCCATTGTTCCTTTTCCATTGCTGCCTGTTGACGACTTTGCGCACTGTCCCCGGATTCAATGATCAGTTTACTGGTTTCAGCAAATGCGGAAGAGGTGTACACAGCCGCAGCCAGCGTCAGCATAGCCGTCAGGCACAGGCGTTTGGTCAGTGTCATATTCATGGCGAATTCCTTTTATGGGAAAGGGGAAAAACAATAAAACAGGGTTAAATTCTACACTATTGTGGCTTGCGGGCATACCCACTCTGCGGTGATGGATACGCTAACGACATTCTGTCGTATCATGGTTAAACCGAAGGTAACTGAATAACATCAATGCTTAAGACCACATTCCTTTTTTTCATCACTGCGTTATGCGAAATCATTGGCTGCTTTTTACCTTGGCTCTGGCTTAAGCGAGGGGCTACGGCCTGGCTGCTGATACCCGCCGGGATGTCACTGGCCTTATTCGTCTGGTTACTGACGCTGCATCCGGCAGCAAGCGGGCGTGTGTACGCGGCCTATGGTGGAGTTTACGTGGTGACTGCGCTGCTATGGCTACGCATTGTTGACGGTGTAAAACTTAGCCTGTACGACTGGTCAGGCGCGCTGGTGGCATTGTGCGGCATGCTGATTATTGTGGCTGGGTGGGGGCGCGCATAGCGCCTTTTTTGTGATCAATCAGCGTTTTTTTGATCTTCATACTTGTATGGTAGTAGCTCAGTTGGGTAAATTTCCTGCATCACAAGAACAAATGCAAGGAATAAGAGATGAAGATTGTTGGGGCTGAAGTGTTTGTCACCTGTCCGGGGCGTAATTTTGTCACGTTGAAAATTACGACAGACGATGGGATCACTGGGCTGGGAGATGCCACTTTAAACGGACGCGAGTTATCCGTAGCGTCCTATCTGAAAGATCATGTTTGTCCGCAACTGATTGGTCGCGATGCGCACCGAATTGAGGACATCTGGCAGTTTTTCTACAAAGGCGCGTACTGGCGTCGTGGTCCGGTCACCATGTCGGCGATTTCCGCGGTGGATATGGCATTGTGGGACATCAAAGCGAAAGCGGCGAATATGCCGTTGTACCAGCTGCTCGGCGGTGCATCTCGTGAAGGCGTTATGGTTTACTGTCACACCACAGGCCATACCGTTGATGACGTACTCGAAGATTATGCGCGCCATAAAGAGATGGGCTTTAAAGCAATTCGCGTGCAGTGCGGCGTGCCGGGTATGAAAACCACTTACGGTATGTCTAAAGGCAAAGGACTGGCCTACGAACCCGCCACCAAAGGGCAGTGGCCAGAGGAGCAGTTATGGTCAACGGAGAAATATCTCGATTTCACACCAACACTGTTTGAAGCCGTGCGCGATAAGTTTGGTTTCAACGAACATCTTCTGCACGATATGCACCACCGTCTGACGCCAATTGAAGCGGCCCGTTTCGGCAAAAGCATCGAGCAATACCGTCTGTTCTGGATGGAAGACCCAACCCCGGCTGAAAACCAGGAATGCTTCCGCCTGATCCGCCAGCATACGGTCACGCCGATTGCGGTAGGGGAAGTTTTCAACAGCATCTGGGACTGCAAACAGCTTATCGAAGAGCAATTGATCGACTATATCCGCACCACCATCACCCATGCGGGCGGTATCACTGGCATGCGTCGAATTGCCGATTTCGCGTCGCTGTATCAGGTACGTACCGGTTCGCATGGACCTTCCGATCTGTCCCCAGTATGCATGGCCGCTGCGTTGCACTTTGATCTGTGGGTGCCGAACTTCGGCGTACAGGAATATATGGGGTATTCCGAGCAAATGTTGGAAGTGTTCCCGCACAACTGGACCTTTGATAACGGCTATATGCATCCAGGAGACAAACCAGGTCTTGGGATCGAGTTTGATGAAAAGCTGGCGGCGAAATATCCGTATGACCCTGCATATCTGCCTGTTGCTCGTCTGGAAGATGGCACGTTGTGGAACTGGTAAGGAGTGATTTGCTATGAAAAGTATTGTGATTGAAAAACCGAATACGCTGAATATTGCCGAGCTACCGGTACCAGAACCCTCTGCAGGCGAAGTCAGGGTTAGGGTGAAACTGGCGGGAATTTGTGGTTCTGACAGCCATATTTATCGCGGACACAATCCATTTGCAAAATACCCACGTGTGATTGGCCACGAGTTTTTTGGCGTGATTGATGCGGTAGGTGAAGGTGTTGACCGTTCGCGAATGGGCGAGCGAGTATCCGTTGATCCGGTTATCAGTTGCGGACATTGTTATCCCTGTTCAATTGGTAAACCTAACGTTTGCACATCGCTGGTGGTGCTGGGCGTGCATCGCGATGGCGGTTTTAGCGAGTACGCTGTCGTGCCAGAGAAAAATGCCTGGACGATCCCCGATGCCGTGCCTGATGAGCATGCCGTTATGGTTGAGCCTTTTACCATCGCCGCAAACGTAACTGGGCAAATAAATCCAACAGAAAACGATATTGCGCTGATTTATGGCGCGGGTCCTATGGGGCTGACCACCGTACAGGCGCTTAAACGTGTCTATAAAGTAAAAACAGTGGTGATTGCTGACAGAATCGATGAACGCCTTAGCATGGCGAAGCAGTGCGGTGCAGACTGGGCAGTCAATAATAGTCAGCAATCGTTGCAAGATTTCCTGACGGAAAAAGGGCTAAAACCGACCATCATCGTGGATGCAGCTTGTCATCCATCTATTTTACAGGAGGCTATCACGCTGGCATCGCCAGCCGCGCGGATTGTTCTGATGGGCTTCTCCAGCGATCCTTGTCAGATTGTTCAACAAGGCATTACCGGGAAAGAACTTTCAATTTATTCCTCAAGATTAAATGCGAACAAATTCCCGGTTGTTATTGATTGGTTAGTCAACGGACTTATCGAGCCTAACCAACTTATTACCCATACTTTTGACTATCACCACGTTACCGACGCAATTGAATTGTTTGAGAAAGATCAGCAGCACTGCTGCAAAGTTTTACTCACATTCACTGAATAATATAAATAACTGCGAGTAAGTGGTACGCATCTTACCTCTTAGAGATAGCCAATATGAATCAAGAAAAACACGAAAGATCAACGAAGGATCTGGTCAGAGCCGCCGTATCCGGATGGTTAGGTACTGCGCTCGAATTTATGGATTTCCAATTATATTCTCTGGGGGCCGCGCTGGTATTCCATGAGATATTTTTCCCGGAACAGTCTGCAGCGATGGCGCTCATTTTAGCAATGGGTACCTATGGTGCAGGATATATTGCTCGTATCGTCGGAGCATTTATATTTGGCAAAATGGGAGATAGCATTGGGCGTAAAAAGGTGCTGTTTATTACCATCACCATGATGGGGATCTGCACAACATTAATCGGCGTACTGCCAACGTATGCGCAAATCGGTATCTTTGCTCCCGTATTGCTGGTGACGCTGCGTATCGTACAAGGGCTTGGCGCGGGGGCTGAAATCTCGGGCGCAGGGACTATGCTTGCTGAGTATGCGCCAAAAGGCAAACGCGGCATCATTTCCTCGCTTGTCGCCATGGGGACAAACTGTGGAACCCTTAGTGCAACTGCTATCTGGGCGGTGATGTTCTTTGCTCTTGACCGGGAAGAACTGTTAGCCTGGGGCTGGCGAATTCCGTTCCTGGCAAGTGTCGTGGTAATGATTTTTGCCATCTGGTTACGTATGAACCTCAAAGAAAGTCCGGTATTTGAGAAAGTTAATGATGAGGAAAATTCTCCTGCATTAAATAATTCGTCGGAAAATACACTAGGGGCGATGTTTACCAGTAAATCCTTCTGGCTGGCAACCGGTTTACGGTTTGGACAGGCGGGTAACTCTGGGTTAATCCAAACCTTCCTTGCTGGGTATTTAGTGCAGACGTTGTTATTTGATAAATCAATACCCACCGATGCTTTAATGATTAGTTCGGTACTAGGATTTATTACGATACCGCTGCTCGGTTGGTTGTCTGATAAGTTTGGTCGCCGGTTGCCTTATATTATTCTGAATATTTCGGCAATTATTCTGGCTTACCCAATGCTCTCAATCGTCGTGGATAAAACGTATAGTCCGGGCGTTATTATGACGGCACTGATTGTTATTCATAACTTTGCCGTATTGGGATTATTTGCTCTCGAAAATATTACCATGGCTGAAATGTTCGGTGCCCGTAACCGATTCACACGCATGGCGATTTCAAAAGAGGCGGGTGGGCTGGTTGCCGTTGGTTTTGGTCCGGTTCTGGCTGGTATCTTCTGTAACATGACTAACTCCTGGTGGCCAATTCTGGTGATGGTCATTGCCTACTCACTGATCGGTTTGGTTTCCGCGCTGCTGATGCCAGAGGTGAAAGACCGCGATCTGAGTGCGCTTGAGGATGCTGCTGAGGTGAGTAAAGCCGATAAGATGCGTTGTTCAGCGACCCAGACAAGCTAATCCACAGCCGCAGCATGAACGGAGGCGCTCGTTCTCCGTTTATGCTGGTACACAGCTTTAAGTGATGTCATACCAATCATTAAAAGCTTAATGCAAATCAAAACATACAACCATACAGGCGTTACTCTGAATCAATCCTGATTTCATTGATAAGTAGGTCATACCATGCAAAACAAGCTCTTAACGGCAAAGGCTGCAGTTCCCGACTACGATCGTACAAAACTGGTCCCGCGTATTGTTCATCTGGGGTTTGGCGCATTTCACCGCGCACATCAGGGGGTTTACGCTGACATTCTCGCTGCAGATCACGGCAGTGACTGGGGCTATTGCGAAGTGAACCTGATTGGCGGCGAGCAGCAGATTGCCGATCTGAAACAGCAAGATAACCTGTATACCGTTGCAGAAATGTCTGCGGATGCTTGGACTGCAAGAGTCGTGGGCGTGGTGAAAAATGCGCTGCATGCGCAGGTTGATGGTCTGGAAAGCGTACTGGCTGCGATGAGTGAACCGCAGGTTGCGATTGTTTCCCTGACCATTACCGAGAAAGGGTATTGCCATTCTCCGGCGACCGGTCAATTGATGTTAGACAACCCGATGATTGCCGCCGATCTACAAAACCCAAAACAGCCAAAAACTGCGCCAGGCGTTGTGGTTGAGGCGCTTGCACGCCGCAAAGCTGCGGGTTTGGCCGCCTTTACCGTGATGTCCTGCGACAACATGCCGGAAAACGGTCATGTGATGCGCAATGTTGTCACCGCGTATGCCCGGGCGGTGGATGCGGAACTGGCTGCGTGGATCGAACAACATGTCACATTCCCGTCGACAATGGTTGACCGCATTGTCCCTGCAGTAACCCAGGATACGCTGGACAAAATTGAACACATTACCGGCGTACGCGACCCGGCAGGCGTGGCATGTGAACCGTTCCGTCAGTGGGTTATAGAAGATAACTTTGTCGCTGGTCGCCCTGAATGGGAGAAGGCGGGAGCAGAGCTGGTTGCTGATGTCATTCCGTTTGAAGAGATGAAACTGCGTATGCTCAACGGCAGCCACTCTTTCCTTGCTTATCTGGGGTATCTGGCGGGATATCAGCACATTAACGATTGCATGGGCGATGAAAACTATCGCCTCGCCGCGCGCGCGCTGATGTTGCAGGAACAAGCGCCCACGTTAAAAGTGAAAGGTGTGGATCTTCCGCACTATGCCGATCTGTTAATTGAGCGCTACAGCAACCCGGCACTGCGTCATCGTACCTGGCAGATCGCGATGGACGGCAGTCAAAAACTGCCGCAGCGTATGCTGGACTCCGCTCGCTGGCACATTGTGCACGGTAGCCACTTTGAACTGCTGGCGCTGGGCGTGGCTGGCTGGATGCGTTACGTCGGCGGTGTGGATGATCAGGGCCAGGCGATTGAAATCAGCGATCCGCTGTTACCGGTGATCCAGAAAGCGGTGCATAGCAGTAACGAGGGCGAAGATCGTGTCCAGGCGCTGCTGGCGATCGATGCTATTTTTGGTCGTGAACTGCCGCAGGTAGAATTGTTCAAGAATCAGGTCACACAAGCCTATCTTGCTTTACTGGCTGAAGGGGCAAAGGCAACCGTTGCGAAGTATGCTGCAAAACTGAAGTAACGAGAGCATCATTTAAGTCGCCATCTGGCTATAAACGGGCCAGATGGCGCATTGTTTTTTGGCATTCACACCAATTAGTTCATGCCCAAACGAATCAATTCGAGGGGGGCATATTTACCTTCACACCCTTCGATTTCCACTGTTTTCCCGCGGCGAATTTGCTCAGCGGTCAGGCCATCGGTATCTATCGCTGTAATGCGGCCTGTAAGTCCGGTGTCGCTAATCATGACGCGGCTGCCAGTGGTGATTGCGTTACGGTTACGATCGTATGTTTTCATGGTGTTTTCTCCTTTCCAACTTACCGTCAAAGCCCGTGGGCTCTAGTCCCACGTAACGGGCGCAATATAAATACGCTTCTCGTTAATGATTTTTTTTGTTTTCGATCAAAATCACAGCTTTTTTTATGCAGATGTGCGGGAGAGGGGAAGGCAGGAGAAACTCACCTCGGTGTGAGGTGAGCGTAATATTAATCTTCGCTGAACCAGTCGCTATTTTCCTGACGGATTAGCTGAACGGACTCACCAATTTCCTGGAGATGCAGCATCATTGCGCGCTCAACGGCATCGCCATCATGTTTCTCAAGTGCGGTAAAAATATCGTGATGCTGACGCAGCAGCATTTCAGGCGGAGAGATATGATCCAGGCTCATATAGCGAACGCGGTCAATCGTGGCCTTAATATTCTCAACGGTGTCCCAGGCGAGCTGGCACTCAGCGATTAAAGCCAGTTTCTGATGAAATTCGTCATCTAGCTGGAAGAAATCATTGATTTGTTTTCGATCAATAGCAATGCGCTGCTGATGCAGATTTTGTTCGAGCTGATAGCACTGTTTATCGGTGATCAGTGATGCGGCGCGGCGGACCACGGCACATTCAATTGCCTGGCGAACAAAACAGCCGTTCTGCACCTGCGACAGCGAAATTTTGTTTACGTAGCTGCCACGCTGCGGGCGGATCTGAATCAGACCGTTCTCTGCCAGTTTGATGAATGCTTCTCGTACCGGCTGGCGTGACACATTAAAGCGTACGGAAACCTCTTTCTCCGACAGCGGCGTACCGGGTGCAATCAGACAGTGCACGATATCACGACGAAGAATACGGTAAATCTGTTGATTTACCGGTTGTGTAGGGTTGAGCTGCGTTTCTACGGTCATTCATTCTTACTTTTTAGAGAGTTAACCCGGAGATCTTATCACTTATTTCAGGCTATCTATACCCGGCGCAAGGCCGGGCAGAGAAATTAGCTCCGATGAATACTCAGTCCGGCAAAAGACTGTGTGACAGGCATCATTTCAAGGGTGTTAATGTTGACATGAGCGGGTAAGGACGCCACCCACCATACCGCTTCTGTAACATCTTGCGGGGTCAGCGCAGTGGTATTTTCGTAGGCTTTTTCAGCTTTAGCGTCATCGCCTTTAAAACGTACGTTAGAGAATTCCGTACCGCCAACCAGACCCGGTTCAATGTCGGTAACGCGAATCGCAGTGCCGTGTAAGTCAGTACGTAAATTCAGGCTAAACTGGCGAACAAACGCTTTGGTCGCACCGTAGACGTTCCCACCAGCGTATGGCCAACTGCCCGCGGTGGAACCGATATTGATAATATGACCGCGGTTGCGCTCAACCATGCCTGGCAGAACGGCACGGGTCATATAAACCAGGCCTTTGTTGTTGGTGTCGATCATATTTTCCCAGTCTTCAACGCTGGCCTTGTGGGCTGGCTCAAGGCCCAGCGCCAGACCCGCATTGTTGACCAGAACATCAATATCGCGCCATTCAGCGGGTAAGGCGTTCAGCATCTCTTCAATTGATGCACGATTACGTACGTCCAGTTGCGCGGTATAGAGGCGGTCACCCAGCTCATCTTTGAGTTCCTGCAGGCGCTCCTGGCGGCGTCCGGTGGCAATAACTTTATGCCCATTCTCAATAAAACGACGCGTAATGCACTCACCAAAACCTGCGGTTGCTCCGGTTACTAAAACGATCATCTCACTGTTCCTCAACGCTTTTTATGTAGTACTACCATAGCACGTCATTTCCGTTCAGAGCTATTCCTGCTTAACGCGATTGCGGTCGATTCCCGGGAAGTCTACTCTGGTAAACAAATCGTTTTCAGGAGTGAAAGATGTCGTTAACGAATCCATTTTTACACCACAGCACATTGCCGTATCAGGCACCGCAGTTTGATCAGATCGACGTGCAGCATTATCGTCCAGCGTTTAATGAAGGCGTGCGGCAAAAACGCGCCGAGATCGACGCTATTGTGCAAAACTCACAGGTTCCTGATTTTGCTAATACGTTGCTGGCGCTTGAACAAAGCGGGGTGCTGCTCACGCGCGTGACCAGCGTTTTCTTCGCGATGACGGCGGCGCACACCAACGATGAACTACAGCGCCTTGACGAAGAGTTTTCCGCAGAGCTGGCGAACCTTGCCAATGATATTTATCTCAATGGCGCGCTTTTCGCCCGTGTCGAAGCTGTCTGGCAACGGCGTGGTACGTTAAGTCTGGATAGCGAATCAATACGTCTGCTGGAGGTCGTGTATCAGCGTTTTGTACTGGCCGGCGCCCGTCTGAACGAGACCGATAAAGCTAAACTTAAAGCGCTCAATACGGAGTCAGCCACGCTGACCAGCCAGTTCAATCAACGGTTGCTGGCAGCAAACACGTCAGGTGCTATGGTGGTGGATGATATCCGGCAGCTGGAGGGGCTGAGCACAGAAGAAATTGCCGTTGCTGCCGAAGCTGCAAGGGCGAAAGGGCTTGAAGCGCGTTGGGTTATCCCGCTATTAAACACAACACAGCAACCGGCGCTTGCGGTTTTACGCGATCGTCAGACCCGCGAAAAACTGTTCACCCGCGCATGGACGCGGGCTGAAAATGATGATGGCAACGACACGCGAGCTATTATTCAGCGACTGGTAGCAATCCGGATGCAGCAGGCGCAACTGCTTGGTTTTGCCAATTACGCAGCCTGGAAAATTGCCGACCAGATGGCAAAAACGCCGGAAGCGGCACTGACATTTATGCGATCTATTGTTCCAGCCGCGCGGGCGCGGGCGTTGGATGAGCAGGCTGAAATCCAGAACGTTATCTTTCAAGAACACGAGTCGTTTAGCGCCGAGGCCTGGGACTGGTCGTTTTATGCCGAGCAGGTCCGTCGTGAGAAATATGACCTTGATGAGGCACAGCTCAAACCTTACTTTGCCCTGGATTCGGTGCTGAACGAGGGCGTTTTCTGGACGGCCAATCAACTCTTTGGCATCAAATTCGTTGAACGATTCGACATTCCGGTTTATCACCCGGATGTTCGGGTATGGGAAATATTCGATCATGATGGCGTAGGGTTGGCGCTATTTTACGGTGATTTCTTTGCCCGGGAATCAAAAAGCGGCGGAGCCTGGATGGGCAATTTTGTCGAGCAATCGCTGCTTAACGAAACCAGACCGGTTATTTACAACGTCTGTAATTATCAAAAACCTGCGCAGGATCAGCCTGCATTGCTACTGTGGGATGATGTTATTACGCTATTTCATGAATTTGGCCATACATTGCACGGTCTGTTCGCCACTCAGCGTTATGCCACGCTTTCTGGAACCAACACTCCGCGTGATTTTGTCGAGTTTCCTTCACAGATCAACGAACACTGGGCGAGCCATCCTCAGGTCTTTGCCCGTTTTGTCCGACATGTTGATACCGGGGAGCAAATGCCGCAGGCATTGCGGGATAAAATGCAGCGAGCCAGTCTGTTTAACAAAGGTTACGACATGACCGAACTGCTCAGCGCTGCATTGCTGGATATGCGCTGGCACTCTCTGGAGTTGAGCGAGTCATCTCATCCGGTCGATCAATTTGAACAGCAGGCGCTGGCGGCGGAAGGTTTGGATCTCAAGGCCGTGCCGCCGCGTTATCGCAGCAGTTATTTTGCCCATATCTTCGGTGGCGGTTATGCCGCAGGTTATTATGCCTATCTGTGGACGCAAATGTTGGCCGATGACGGCTATCAGTGGTTCGTAGAGCAGGGAGGATTAACCCGTGAAAACGGACAGAAATTCCGCGAAGCAATTTTGTCCCGCGGAAACAGCACTGATTTAACTGAACTTTATCGCCAGTGGAGCGGGCGTGAACCGCGCATGGAACCCATGCTGGAACATCGTGGCTTGAGCGCTTAAGACAGGTCAGCCAGAAAATTGAACCGGGCGTGGTGCCCGGTTGTTAGCTGGATTTTTTCTTCAGCAAAATGAATCGTTGTTGGGTATTGATGCCTTGCATCTCATAGAGACGCTCGGGTAGGGAGTGCTGCTGGTGAAAAGTCGGCATTGTTTTCCTGTTCTTACGTTACTTGACTGGTTTGCTTTGGGAAGGAAGGTAGGTATTGCCGCAGTTGGGGCAGACTAACGTTATGTTGTTTTTTATTCTCGACAGGCTGTGCATTGACTGGCGGCAGCAGTGAGGACAGGTACTTTTCACTGGTCGTAAAGTACGCATCTTAATATCTTTGAGTATCGACATATTGATTGTCCTTGTGATGGGGTGCTTACCATACACTATGAAGCAATAAATAGCTCATTTTATAACCATTGCGATGACATGGATTACTGTACGGTTTGCAAGAATCTCATTAGCGGCCAACATCACTTATAGAAGGTAGTTACGTTTCGTTTAACGTTCATTGGGGTTGTCGATGATAGATTAGCCAACTATCCGTTATCTTCGCAGGGAATTGCCAGGTAGCGTATAAAAGCAAAACACAAATCTATCCATGCAAGCATTTACCGCTGGTTTATCCGGCGGTTTTTTTTATCTGTACATCAGGGAAAAGGTGCCGGGAGGGGGAATTCAGGTAAAAAAATGGCCCCTTGTGCAGCTACGCAGCAAGGGGCCGGGTCGGTTCAGGACTATCTCCGTTCATCAATCATCCCATCTGTGGCTAAAATACGCGGCCAGGAAACCGGAAAATAAAATAATTCCCAGAACAGCCATAAAAATATTCATATTACCCAGCATAGTAAATGCTCCTTTATTTGTGAGTTTCCTCTCTTACCTTAAGTTCACCTCGCTTATGACTATAGTAGCAATTCAATCTTAAACAAAGGCTGAACTGTGTGATTATTTCGGCGGAAAAGTAAAATTTTGACGTGATTACGTCGGGAAAAATAAATAATAGTGACAAGGCACGGTTATCTGCGAACAAATAACCATGTTTTTATACCGGGGCACGCGGTTATGACCGTGTGTGACAGACACAGATTGTTGCACGTTTATAATGCAGAGTTGTCTCATTGTGGTTCAATCTTTCACGCGATTAATCCTTCTGGCGGCAAAATTTAATACTGATTTTTGTGCCTAAAATTCTAACTCATTGATTTTATATGATGTTTAAATATCTGGCATCGTTTTTGCCTTATCACTTCTGAATACCCTTAATTTGCACCGTTTTGTCTGCCCGGCTGCACCGGAGCTTTCAACAAGACTAATTTCAGGAGTGAAACTATGCAGCGTCGTACATTTTTAAAAGCTTTTGCGCTTTCCGCCTCTGTTGTCGCAATGGGAATGAGTTTTAGCGTTCAGGCGGCCGACACTATTAAGGTTGGCATCATGCATTCGTTATCCGGCACCATGGCTATTTCCGAAACGCCGCTGAAAGATGTGGCGTTGATGACTATTAATGAAATCAATGCGCAGGGCGGTGTATTGGGCAAAAAGCTGGAACCGGTGGTGGTTGACCCGGCTTCGAACTGGCCGTTATTTGCTGAAAAAGCACGTCAGTTACTGAGCCAGGACAAGGTAGCGGCGGTTTTCGGCTGCTGGACATCGGTTTCGCGTAAATCGGTTTTACCGGTATTTGAAGAATTGAACGGTCTGCTGTTTTACCCGGTGCAATATGAAGGTGAGGAGATGTCGCCTAACGTCTTCTATACCGGCGCTGCGCCTAATCAGCAGGCGATCCCGGCGGTTGAGTATCTGATGAGTGAGGACGGCGGCAGCGCTAAGCGCTTCTACCTGCTGGGTACGGACTATGTCTATCCGCGTACGACTAACAAAATTTTACGCGCCTTTTTGCATTCGAAAGGCGTGGCCGATAAAGACATCGAAGAGGTGTATACCCCATTCGGACACAGCGATTACCAGACCATTGTTGCCAGTATTAAAAAATTCGCCGCAGGGGGAAAAACGGCGGTGGTATCGACCATCAACGGGGATTCTAACGTTCCATTCTATAAAGAGTTAGCGAACCAGGGCCTGAAAGCCACGGATGTACCGGTGGTGGCATTCTCTGTGGGTGAGGAGGAGTTGCGCGGTATCGATACTAAACCGCTGGTGGGCAACCTGGCTGCGTGGAACTACTTTGAGTCCGTAGATAATGCGGCCAATAAGAAGTTCGTCGCGGATTACCGGGCGTATGCCAAAGCGCATAAGCTGCCGAATGCTGATTCGGTGGTGACCAACGACCCTATGGAAGCCACTTATGTTGGCCTGCATATGTGGGCGCAGGCAGTAGAAAAAGCCGGAACTACCGATGTGGATAAAGTCCGGGCGGCTATGGCAGGACAATCATTCGCAGCACCATCAGGATTTACCCTGACCATGGATGCGACCAACCATCACCTGCATAAACCCGTCATGATTGGCGAGATTGAAGGCAACGGCCAGTTTAACGTGGTGTGGCAAACCGAAGCGCCGGTTCGCGCCCAGCCGTGGAGTCCGTATATCGCCGGTAATGATAAAAAATCTGAACAGCCCGTTAAAACCGCCAGCAACTGATCTTACGCCCTCCTGCGGGAGGGCAACGCTTTGGAGAATGCTCATGAAAGCCATGCGCTTTATTCGTGGTGTGTTGTTGCTGACGTGGCTTTTGCCGTGGATAGCGCAGGCCGCAGATGCCGATACCTTTACCGCCGCCAACCGGACTCAGCAGGCCGCCTTGCTAGAACAATGGTCGGTAAAACCCGATGTTCAACGCTTGCCGGTGCTCAAAGCGCTGAGTGACGAGAACCTGCTGACAGATAACGCGAAAAACGCGTTCATCATGAACGGGTCGCACGTACAACCGCTAGGAACGGCGGCAGGTCCGAACGGCGAGCTAAAAAAAATCCGCCTGACTAACCGCCTGCGTAATCTGGTTGCCGGAACCTTGGCCGTCCACCAGCTCTTAAGTGACAGTGTCACGCAAAGGAGCGGGGCAGCGCGTACATTACAGCGTGAGGCCCAGCCGGGGATGCTGCCGTTTTTGCAGCAACGACTGGCCCAGGAGCCCGATGCTGGCGTGAAATCTTTACTGGCTATTGCACTGGCAAACCTGCAACTGACCAGTACTTCGCCTGAGATCAGACGTCAGGCAATCGAACTGCTAGGGGCGTCGAACGATCCTGAAACCCAGGCGCGCCTGCAGCCATTCACCCATGCTGAACATGAACCTGATGCCCGCGTTCGTGCTGCCGCTGACGAAAGCCTGAATTCCATCGCGCATCGCATGAAGGTTGGCGATCTTCTTGGACAGGCATTTATGGGATTGTCGCTGGGTTCCATTTTGCTGCTGGCGGCATTGGGTCTGGCGATAACCTACGGCTTACTTGGCGTCATTAATATGGCGCATGGTGAGATGTTAATGCTCGGCGCTTACGGTACCTGGATGGTGCAACAGCTGATGGGCCAGTTTTTCCCGCAATGGTTGGCCTGGTATCCTGTTATTGCGCTTCCGGTCGCCTTTTTGCTTACCGCTGGGGTTGGAATGCTACTCGAGCGCGGAGTGATCCGCCATTTATACGGGCGTCCGCTCGAAACCCTGCTGGCAACGTGGGGGATCAGTCTGATGCTTATCCAGTTGGTGCGTATGTCCTTCGGCGCGCAAAACCTTGAAGTCGCTAATCCGGATTGGCTTTCCGGGGGCATTCAGGTTTATGCCAATCTGATTTTGCCGTGGAACCGAATTGTGGTGCTTGGCTTTGCCATTCTGGTGCTGTTCTTCACCTGGCTGTTGTTGAATAAAACCCGTCTCGGGCTGCGCGTACGTGCGGTGACGCAAAATCGCAATATGGCGGCTTGCTGCGGCGTACCTACCGGACGTGTGGATATGCTGGCCTTTGGTCTTGGTTCAGGGATTGCCGGACTGGGGGGCGTCGCGCTCTCGCAGTTAGGCAACGTAGGACCGGAGCTGGGGCAAAGCTACATTATCGATTCGTTTCTGGTGGTGGTGCTGGGCGGCGTGGGACAACTCGCGGGGAGTGTAGCCGCTGCGTTTGGGCTTGGGATCTTCAACAAAATTCTTGAGCCACAGGTGGGAGCGGTTCTCGGTAAGATTATGATTCTGGTGCTGATTATTTTGTTTATTCAGAAACGTCCTCAGGGGCTGTTCGCGTTGAAAGGGAGGGTTATTGACTGATGACGATGCCAATGACATTAACGCTGGCGCGTAAAGCGCCGCGCGCGACACGCATCCTGGGGCTGGGTTTACTGCTGGCGCTGATTATTCTGCCGTTTCTGGCGCTGTTACCTGCGGATCATCCGCTGGCCATATCGGTGTGGACATTGACTCTGGCCGGGAAAATTCTCTGCTATGCCATTGTGGCTGTGGCGCTGGATCTGGTGTGGGGCTATGCGGGAATGCTCTCGCTGGGCCACGGTATTTTCTTTGCGCTGGGGGGATATGCGATGGGAATGTACCTGATGCGCCAGGCTTCCGGCGAAGGATTACCGGCCTTTATGTCGTTTCTGTCGTGGACCGAGCTGCCCTGGTTTTGGTGGGGAACGCAACATTTTATCTGGGCGATGTTGTTGGTTGTGTTGGTGCCGGGCCTGCTGGCGCTGGTATTTGGCTGGTTTGCCTTCCGTTCAAAAATCAAAGGGGTCTATTTCTCCATCATGACTCAGGCCCTGACTTTCGCCGGAATGTTACTGTTTTTCCGCAACGAAACCGGCTTTGGGGGAAATAACGGTTTTACCGGTTTTACCACCATTCTGGGATTTCCGGTAACCGCGACCTCAACCCGTATCGCACTGTTTCTGGCGACGGTCATGCTGCTGGTGCTGGCAATATGGCTGGGACTGGCGCTGGCCCGCAGTAAGTTTGGTCGAATTCTCACTGCCGTGCGCGACGCCGAGAACCGACTGATGTTCTGTGGTTACGATCCGAAAGGTTTCAAGCTGCTGGTGTGGACGCTTTCCGCCGTGCTGTGTGGCCTGGCGGGGGCGTTGTATGTTCCGCAGGTGGGAATCATTAACCCCAGCGAAATGTCGCCGACCAACTCGATAGAAGCGGCGATTTGGGTTGCCCTCGGCGGGCGTGGAACCCTGATTGGCCCGGTATTTGGCGCCGTACTGGTGAACGGCGCTAAAAGCCTGTTTACCGTCATTATGCCGGAATACTGGCAACTGTTTCTTGGCCTGATCTTTATTGGCGTTACGTTGTTTTTACCTCGTGGTGTGATGGGTCTGTTTCGCAAGGGAGACAAATAATGGAGCCAGATGAAGGGCTTTTTACTCGCCAGATGCCAGGCGATCGGTTTCGCAACCAAACGGACCCGGTGCTCCAGTTGGAAAAAATTAACGTTAACTTCGATGGCTTCCAGGCGTTAACGGATCTCACGCTCAATATTGGCGTTGGGGAGCTGCGTTGCATCATTGGTCCCAACGGTGCCGGAAAAACGACGCTAATGGATGTTATTACCGGCAAAACCAGGCCGCAAAGTGGTCGGGCGATATACGATCAGTCGACCGATTTAACAACGCTGGATCCCATCGCTATTGCACGTCAGGGAATTGGACGGAAGTTTCAGAAACCCACGGTATTTAAAGCGTTAACGGTGGAGGAGAATCTGGAGCTGGCGCTGAAAAGCGATAAATCTGTCTGGGGCTCTTTACGGGCGCACCTCACCGGCGAACAACGGGATCGTATAGATGAAATACTGGCGCTGTTGCGGCTGGGCAACGAGCGGGCCCGCCGCGCCGGGCTGCTTTCTCACGGGCAAAAACAGTTTCTCGAAATTGGCATGCTGTTGGTACAGGAGCCGCATTTACTGCTGCTGGATGAACCCGCGGCGGGCATGACGGATGCGGAGACGGAATACACTGCGGAGCTGTTTCGTAAGCTTGCCGGGAAGCATTCGCTGATGGTTGTTGAGCACGATATGGGATTTGTCGAAACCATTGCCGATCGCGTCACGGTCTTACACCAGGGACGCGTTCTGGCTCAGGGAAGTCTGCGCGAAGTGCAGGCCAACGAGCAGGTTATTGAAGTTTATCTCGGGCGTTAAGGAGCACAGATGCTGCAGGTGAAAGAACTGAATCAATATTATGGTGGCAGCCATATTCTGCGAGGTGTGAACTTTGAGGCGCGTATCGGCGAGGTGACATGTCTGCTGGGGCGTAACGGCGTGGGGAAAACGACGCTTCTGAAGTGTCTGATGGGGCTTATTCCTGCCCGCAGCGGGAGTGTGTTCTGGCAGGAGAAAAATGTCACTCACTGGAAGCCGCATCAGCGGGTCAGGGCCGGTGTGGCGTATGTACCACAGGGTCGCGATATTTTCCCGCGTCTGACGGTAGAAGAGAACCTGCTGCTCGGCCTTTCCCGTTTTTCAGCACAGGAGGCCAGACGTGTGCCGGATGATATCTATGCGCTCTTTCCAGTGCTACAGGAGATGAAACATCGGCGGGGCGGAGATTTGTCCGGCGGGCAACAGCAGCAACTGGCGATTGGACGAGCGCTGGCCAGTCGCCCGCAGTTGTTGATCCTCGATGAGCCCACGGAGGGGATCCAGCCGTCGGTGATTAAAGAAATTGGGCAGGTGATTTCTCAACTGGCGCACCGGGGTGACATGGCCATTTTGCTGGTGGAACAGTTCTATGATTTTGCGCAGCAACTGGCCGACAAATACTTACTCATGTCGCGAGGCAGCATTATTCAAAGCGGTGACGGTAAAAATATGGAGTCCGACGGCGTTCGAGGGCTGGTCGCCATTTGAGATTCGCGACAGAGGGGCTTTGGCTCTGTCGCGATCATCATTAGCAGAATTAGCAGGCCGCCGTCTGGCCCCAGGGTTTGGCGCGCATGCCTTTTATCATTAGCGCCCAGGCAAGAACGATCGCCACCATCAGCGCCACAAACAGCGACCACGGCGGCAATGTGGTTAAAATGACGCCGCTGACTAATGGGTTTACCGCTGCGCCCAACCAGCCTAACGACTGGGCGGAAAAATAGCTGGCTTTCATTCCTGCAGGCGCGATGTTGTCGATGAGCATGTATTCACCCGGTGCGTAAATGACTTCGCCGATAGTGAAAAAGGCCGCAGAAATGCCCCATAACACCAGGTTGTTGCCGGAGAAGGTGAAGCCAACCAGACCGACCACAAAGAACAGCGTGCCTACAGTCATTAGCGGGCGGATATTGGTGGCGGTGAGCCTGCGCCCGAGGGCATATTGCAGTGATACCACAATGGCGGCGTTAACAGGCAGGACGACTGCCACCACTTTCTCGGCAAAATCGCCGTCTGCAACCACCATAACGTATTGCGAAATACAGGACGCAAAGGCACCACCAACGAATGACGCCAAAAATGCTGACAGCGTAAACCAGAATAATGCTCTGTCGCGCAGCAGTACCGAGGGGGACCAAACTGCGGCGTTCAAACCTTCTGATGCTGCCGGTGAACGTTTTACCCAGGTCTGGATAAACACCAGAGGGAGTGCTGAACATGCAGCAGCGAGCCAGAACGGCAGGTTAATGCTTTGCATCACCAGTAGCGTGCCCAGCGGTGGGCCTACAGTCCAGCCGATGTTCAGCACGGTATAGTTAAGCGAGAAAATTTTAGTCTTGTTGGTCGCCGAGAGATTATCGGCAAACCAGGCTTTCAGCACCGTGGCGAAGACGGAGTAGGCGCAGTTGATCAGGGCAAAGAGCAAAACCACTACCACTACGTTATGCACCAGTGGAATAGCAATAAAGCCAGAGGCAAAGCCGCAGATAGCCAGCAGCATATAGCGTTTTTTATCAAACTTGTCGGCCAGAATACCAAAGCCAAGGCTGAACACGACGCCAATGGTCAGTGCGACCGTCATCGCATAACCGATCAGGTCGACGCTCAGATTGTACTGTCGGCTGAGGTAGATCGTCATAAAGGGCAGCGTGGCGCCACGCCCAATCGTTAATAACAATGATGACGCGAGTAACGCGAGAGTGGACCTTCTCAGAGAGATATTCATTTTCCTGCCCGACAATGCATGTTGTTATGTTTTTTTTAGATATCAGAAACAAATAGCATGCTAAAAGTGTGATGTACACTCAATAAGTTGTCCGAAAATGCCCTGTGTGGCCTACCTGAATTAATGATCTGTTACGGCACAACGATTTCCGTTACTTTAATTTGTTTACAAAAATTTAATATTCGCAGGGGCGGTGGTATGTCGCGTAAAGACGGGTTATTAGCGTTACTGGTCGTTGTGGTTTGGGGGCTGAACTTTGTCGTCATCAAAGTGGGGCTACACAATATGCCACCCTTAATGCTGGCTGGGTTGCGTTTTTTACTGGTGGCATTTCCGGCGATTTTCTTTGTTGCCCGGCCGAAAATTCCGCTTTCACTGCTGCTCGGCTATGGGCTGACCATCAGTTTTGGGCAGTTCGCGTTTCTCTTTAGCGCCATCAAATTCGGTATGCCTGCCGGGTTAGCTTCTCTGGTATTACAGGCTCAGGCGTTTTTCACCATCATTCTGGGGGCATTCGCCTTTGGTGAACGTTTGCAAGGTAAACAACGGGTAGGGATTGCGCTGGCCATATTTGGCGTGCTGGTGCTGATTGAGGCCAGTCTGAACGGACAGCATGTCGGCATGCTCGGTTTTATGCTGACGCTGGCGGCGGCACTAAGCTGGGCCAGCGGTAATATCTTTAATAAAAAAATCATGCAGCATACGTCACGCCCGGCGGTGATGTCGTTGGTGGTATGGAGTGCGTTGATTCCTGTTGTCCCATTCTTCCTCGCCTCAATACTTCTCGATGGCCCAACGCAAATTATCCAAAGTCTGGTGACGATAGATATGACTACCATTCTGTCACTGGTTTATCTGGCGTTTGTGGCGACCATTGTGGGTTATGGCATCTGGGGATCTTTACTCGGGCGTTATGAAACCTGGCGTGTCGCGCCGTTGTCGCTGTTGGTGCCGGTTGTTGGACTGGCGAGCGCGGCCGTGCTGCTGGATGAAACGCTTACCGGATTACAACTGCTCGGTGCGCTGCTGATCATGGCAGGATTGTACATTAATGTGTTTGGCTTTCGGTTGCGTAAGACTGCGCAGGCGAGAGGGTAAAAAAAGCCCCGCAGTGACGGGGCAAAAAAATTACAGGTTGCGCATATTGTAATAAGGCACACCTAATTCGTCGGATTTGTCGCTGCCTGCACCCATATGATTAAAATCGAACGGGGACCGATCGTGCGCAGGCGGCATAATCATCGCGTCACGACTGTTTTGTGTGGCAGGTTGCGCGGTCTGTTCCGCCATGCTCTGGCCCGAAACAACATACAGCAGGGCCAGCATCGCATAAGACAGAAGTTTCATGATTTCCTCGGTTACGTCGTTAACTGGCGATTAGCAATTACATTGATTGAGTGGCAGCAAATAGCGTGATTCGCCGTGCATATTCGTCATACGGTATTTATGCGGCGGAACATCAAAATAGTTTTTGAATGTCCGGGTCAGCGTTTGCTGGGACTCAAAGCCGTAACGCTCCGCCAGATAAAGGATCGGCTCGTTACTCTCTTTTAATTTTTGCGCTATTTCAGTCATTTTACGGCTACGGATGTATTGACCCAGTGAATGACCGGTTTCTTTTTTAAACATCCGTTGCAGGTGCCATTTGGAGTAACCTGAACGCTCTGACACCTTTTCCAGCGAGAGCGGCGATTCAAGGTTATTTTCGATCCAGTCCAAAATGCTATGAATAGTGATTGTGTCAGTATTGCGTCTGGACATCGTCATACCTCTTTCTGTTTACGGCAGGATTTTCTTCAGCAAATGCTCAAGCGTGGTCACTTCATCCGCCGTTAAGTTTTTTGTTAGTTCCTGGTGCAGGTCTTGCCCTACTAATTGATGACACTGCTCGCAAATTGCCGCGCCATGCTCGGTGAGTTTCACCAGCACGCCTCGCTTGTCATGTGGATTCGGAAGCCTTTCTATCCAGCCCTTACAGGCCAGCCTGTCCAGCATCCGCGTCAGGGCGCCGAGATCGACAGACAGCACTTTTTTCAATTCGACAGGGGTAATACACACCGCGCAACGGATGGAGCAGAGCACCTTGAACTGTGATGCCGTGATATCCAGCGGTGACAGATAGTCGTTTAGCAAACGATCTTTTTTCTGATTAACCATGTAGATCAAACGACCCAGTGGGATGATTTCGTTAAACAGATCACTGGTGCTTTTCACAATGGTTGCCCTGGCAAGTAGTTAGTCACGGCTGATATTATTGCTTAGGCAAATATAAGTCAAATGAATGGGTCAGCAAATGCCACGTTTTGCTAAATCATCAGACTCAATTTCTGGCGAGTGGAATTTTAACGGTTTGAAAATTATGGCTTATACGTGCGGATGAAAAATGAATCCTTACACCGCGAAAATGGCTTATCTCCCGGATTTCACCGTATACTTGCCGTTGACGATTAACGCACAGGAAAGATGACATTATGATGGACTTGTTTAAAGCAATAGGACTGGGGCTGGTAGTCCTGTTACCGTTGGCAAACCCGTTAACCACCGTGGCGTTGTTCCTCGGCCTTGCCGGCAACATGAACAGCGCAGAGCGTAACCGTCAGTCACTCATGGCGTCCGTTTACGTGTTTGCCATCATGATGGTGGCGTATTATGCCGGACAGCTGGTGATGAATACCTTCGGGATTTCGATTCCCGGGTTACGTATCGCGGGTGGGTTAATCGTTGCGTTTATCGGCTTTCGAATGTTGTTTCCACAGCAGAAGGCACATGACTCTCCGGAAGCGAGAAGCAAATCAGAAGAACTGGAAGATGAACCGACGGCGAATATTGCATTTGTTCCGCTGGCCATGCCAAGCACCGCGGGTCCGGGTACGATTGCAATGATCATCAGTTCGGCGTCCACCGTGCGTCATGGGGCTGAGTTTCCGGACTGGGTGATAATGGTCGCACCGCCGATTATTTTTGCGGTGGTCGGGGTTATCCTGTGGGGCTGTTTGCGCAGTTCTGGCGGAATTATGCGCCTGGTCGGTAAAGGCGGTATTGAGGCGATCTCCCGACTGATGGGCTTCCTGCTGGTATGTATGGGCGTGCAGTTTATTATTAACGGCGTGCTGGAAATCATTAAAACTTACGCTTAAAACAACGTGCCCGGTATTGTCTACCGGGCACGCTTTTATGAATGCTGAGGCTGCTCTTCCAGTGATACTGGCCATTTACGGAAGATAATCACCGACCATATGAACGCCACAACCGCAGGCACTGCACCTACGTAACCAATCGTAGACATTGACCAGTGCAGACTCACCTGATTTCCCACCAGCGCGCCAGCGCCTATCCCGATATTAAAGATACCAGAGAAAAGGGCCATTGCGACGTCGGTGGCATCCGGGGCCAGCGCCAGCACTTTCACCTGCATACCCAGGCCTATCAACATAATGGCGATGCCCCAGAATATACTCAGGACGGCCAGATGCATTTCGCTGTCCGCTGCGGGCAGTAACAGCACCAGGCACACCGTCAGCAGGGCAATGGCGCTACTAATCAATACGGAAGCATGTTGGTTACCCAGCTTGCCAAAAATGACGCTACCGACAATACCCGCGCCACCCAGAACCAGCAGCAGCACGGTGGCAAAGTTTGCGCTCAGCCCGGCGACGGTCTGTACAAACGGTTCGATATAGCTGTAGGCCGTGTAATGCGCGGTGACCACAATCACCGTCAGCAGATACAGGCTCATCAATGCCGGACGGCGGAATAAAACCGGCAGGCTTTTTAATGAACCGGAATGCTCACTGGGTAATTTTGGCAGGAGCTTAATCAAGCAAAGTAGGGTGACTAACGCCCCCATACCGATGGCGAAGAAGGTAGTACGCCAGCCAAAATACTGGCCAACGATGCGCCCGATAGGCAGGCCTAGCACCATCGCCAGCGCGGTGCCGGTCGCAATCAGGCTGAGAGCCTGCGCGCGTTTCCCGGCAGGAGCCAGGCGAATCGCCAGCGATGCGGTGATCGACCAGAAAATAGCGTGGGCAAAAGCAATACCGATACGACTGATCACCAGCACGGTAAAATTCCATGCCAGGAAAGAGAGAACGTGGCTGGCGATAAAAACGACAAACAGGCAGATCAGAAGTTTGCGGCGTTCTACCTGGCTGGTAAGCAGCATGAAAGGCAGCGACATCAGGGCGACAACCCAGGCGTAGATCGTCAGCATGATCCCGACCTGAGCGGTCTGCATATTAAAACTTTGTGCGATGTCGGATAACAAACCGACAGGGACAAACTCAGTGGTATTGAAAATAAAACCGGCAATGGCAAGCGTAACTACCCGAAGCCACGCGACCTTGCGGGAAACAGTGTCTGTTGTCATATCAATTAGGTGGATTAGCTGCGAAAAGGTAAGGCCACGATCTTAAAACTTTTGCTGGCTAAAATACAATCATTTCGTGATACAGATCTCATTTCATTGACTGGGTGGCAAAATTGACTGCCGAACATTTCGCGTAATTTTAACTGTTTCATTATTAATGAAATTCCGGGCGTGAGAATTCACCCGGAACGCTATTTATGGCGTTGTTTGAGAATCGCGAATTATTCCGTGCTTTTCGACAACTGAGGGTTCAATACCTCAATAAACGCTTCCAGTTGCCTTGTCATTGCGCCTCTGCGCCAGACCAGCCACGTATTCAGCCAGCGCCAGTTTTCGCTTAGCGGCCAGGCGTGGACCTGATGGTGTCCTGGCATGCTCTCCAGCATCGAACGCGGGATCAGCGCGATACCCGCACCGGCAATGACGCAAGCCAGCATGCCGTGATACGACTCCATTTCATGAATGGTGCCGGGCATTGCGCGATCGGCATGAAACCAGCTTTCAAAATGGCGACGATAGGAACAGTTGGCGCGAAAGGCGTAAATGCTGCAACCGTTAACGTCGCTGGCCCGCTGGATAGGGGGATGACCGTGCGGAGTGACTATCATCATCTCTTCACGGTAGACCGGCATTCCGTCAAGACCTGGATGAGTAATTGGGCCGTCGACAAAGGCGGCGTTCAGCGTCCCGTCGAGCACGCCGTCCAGCATCGTGCCTGAAGGACCTGTCGCCAGCGCAAACTGAATTTTGGGGTAACGCTGATTGTATTCAGCCAGCGTGGCAGGGATCCGCACAGCGGCAGTACTCTCGAGCGAGCCAAGAGAGAACAACCCCTGCGGTTCATCGCCGGCGACGACCATTCTCGCCTCGTCAACCAGGGCGAGGATCCGCTGGCTGTAGCGTAAAAAATTGTGCCCGGACGGGGAAAGCCGCAAACGCTGATTTTCACGAATAAACAGATCGACGCCAAGGTCGGCTTCAAGCTGGCGAATACGGGTGGTGAGATTGGATGGCACGCGATGCACCTTCGCGGCGGCCTGCGTAATACTGCCTGTCTCCGCGACGGCGTTGAACATTTCCAGTTGCGTCAGATCCATAATATTCTCTGTTCGTGAATGGTGTGGTTAATATTATTCATTTTTCAGAAAGAGTAAATATGCGCATGATATGACCATACCCTGCGATAAAGAGAGGCACTTATGACTATCACAGCAGCAACACATGCGATTTCCGTTAACCCTACCAACGGTGAAAGGTTGGCGGCAATGCCGTGGGCCAGTACTGAAGAGATTGCACATGCGCTGAGCCTTGCCGCGAATGGCTACCGCGAATGGAAACACACTGCCGTTGAGCACCGTGCGCAAACGCTGCGCCATATCGGGCAGGCTCTGCGTCATCGCGCCGAAGAGATGGCGCAGTGTATCTCACGTGAAATGGGGAAACCCATCAAGCAGGCGCGTGGTGAAGTTGCCAAATCAGCCGCATTGTGTGACTGGTACGCCGAACATGGACCGGCGATGCTCAACCCGGAACCTACGCTGGTGGAGAACAACCAGGCGGTGATTGAGTATCGCCCCGTTGGAACTATTCTGGCGATCATGCCGTGGAACTTCCCGCTCTGGCAGGTACTTCGCGGCGCCATTCCAATTCTGCTGGCCGGAAATGGCTATCTGTTAAAGCATGCACCAAACGTAACCGGCTGTGCTGCGATTATCGCGCAGGTTTTTGCTGATGCGGGCGTTCCCGCGGGTGTTTACGGTTGGGTGAATGCCGATAACGCCGGGGTAAGTCAGATGATCAATGACCCGCGTATCGCGGCGGTAACGGTGACGGGCAGCGTTCGAGCTGGTGCGGCGATTGGTGCTCAGGCGGGGGCGGCGCTGAAAAAATGCGTGCTTGAACTGGGGGGTTCCGATCCGTTTATTGTCCTTAATGATGCTGACCTCGATCTGGCCGTTAAGGCGGCGGTCGCCGGTCGTTATCAGAACACCGGACAGGTTTGTGCGGCAGCAAAGCGCTTTATTATCGAAGAAGGAATTGCGGCAGAATTTACGGCTCGTTTTGTGGCGGCCGCGAGCGCGCTCAAAATGGGCGACCCGCTGAACGAAGAAAACGATCTGGGTCCGATGGCAAGATTTGATCTGCGCGATGAGCTGCATCAGCAGGTCGAAGCCTCCCTTGCCGAAGGCGCGAGGCTACTTCTCGGCGGGGAAAAAATCGCGGGTCAGGGCAATTACTATGCCGTGACGGTTCTGGGTGATGTCACCCCGGAGATGACGGCTTTTCGTCAGGAGCTGTTTGGCCCGGTTGCAGCGATTACCGTTGCAAAGAATGCGGAACATGCCTTAGCGCTGGCTAATGACAGTGATTTCGGCTTATCAGCCACGGTGTTCACCGCGGATGAAGCTCTGGCGCAGAAGATGGCGTCACGCCTGGAGTGTGGGGGCGTATTTATCAATGGTTACAGCGCCAGCGATGCCCGCGTTGCATTTGGCGGCGTGAAGAAAAGTGGTTTTGGCCGCGAGCTTTCACACTTTGGTCTGCATGAGTTTTGTAATGTACAGACCGTCTGGAAAAACCGCCTCTGATGGTGTGGGTGCCTCCAACGGGGGCACCGGCCTTAAATTCTGCAATGTTTCTGTCTACGGCATGAATCTCACCCGCTCATGCAGACCGTGGGCAGATTCCGCCTTCCGGCCTGACGCTGCGTATTCAGCTCTGTTATACTCGCAGGCCTTTCATACCTGCGAGCAAGGAGCATGTTGTGGCCAGGGCCATGGACAATTCAATTTTAGAGACCATTGTGCAGCAGGTTCGTCCGCTGATTGGTCAGGGTAAAGTCGCTGATTACATTCCTGCCTTAGCTTCTGTCGACGGTTCAAAACTGGGTATTGCTATTTGCACCGTCGATGGACAGCACTATCAGGCGGGGGATGCGCAAGAGCGCTTTTCTATTCAGTCAATTTCAAAGGTGCTCAGTCTGGTCGTGGCGATGCGTCACTATCAGGAAGATGAGATCTGGCAACGCGTCGGCAAGGATCCTTCCGGGCATCCTTTTAATTCCCTGGTGCAGCTGGAAATGGAGCAAGGGATCCCACGCAATCCCTTTATCAACGCCGGGGCGCTGGTGGTTTGCGATATGCTGCAAGGACGTCTGAGCGCACCGCGTCAACGGATGCTGGAAGTGGTACGGGCGCTAAGCGGCGTTTCGGATATCGCCTATGATGCGACGGTGGCGCGTTCTGAGTTTGAGCACTCGGCGCGTAACGCGGCTATTGCCTGGTTAATGAAGTCCTTTGGCAATTTTCACCATGACGTGACCACCGTTTTGCAAAATTACTTTCACTACTGCGCACTGAAAATGAGCTGTGTGGAGCTGGCGCGCACGTTCGTCTTTCTGGCGAATCAGGGACATGCTTTTCATCTTGCAGAGCCGGTGGTTACGCCTATGCAAGCCCGGCAGATCAACGCGCTGATGGCGACCAGTGGCATGTATCAGAACGCAGGGGAATTTGCCTGGCGAGTGGGCTTACCGGCGAAATCTGGTGTGGGGGGCGGTATCGTGGCTATCGTGCCTCACGAGATGGCGATTGCCGTCTGGAGTCCGGAACTGGATGCGGCGGGAAATTCGCTGGCGGGTATCGCCGTGCTGGAGCAATTAACGCAACAACTGGGGCGCTCGGTTTACTGATGAACACGCTCGATCCTCTTTTTGCCCGGCTGGCGAAATCAACGTTTCGCTCGCGATTTCGCCTTGGCCAGAAAGAAAGGCAGTATTGTCTGGATAAAGGCGCGCCGGTTATCGAACAACACGCCACGGATTTTATTGCCAAACGGCTGGCGCCCGCGTTTCCTGCCAATGACGGTAAGCAGACACCCATGCGCGGGCATCCGGTATTTATCGCTCAACATGCCACGGCGACCTGTTGTCGGGGATGTCTGGCGAAATGGCATGATATCCCTCAGGGTGTGGCGTTAAACGATGAACAGCAGCGTTACGTTGTCACGGTTATCTACCACTGGCTAGTGATCCAGATGAACAAGCCATAGATAACATAATCCTATGATATGACTCCTTGTGTTGTGCAATTGTTAAAAGCAGTATGAAGGGGTCATTCTAAGGAGAAAAAAATGGCTTCCTGTAAATCCTGCTTTGTGCTGAGCGCGGCCCAGATTCTGTCGAGAATCGATGAATTCAGCGACATCCTTGAAACATGCGTCAATGATGGCGCCTCTGTCAGCTTTATGCTCCCTTTTAGTGGTGATAAATCACGGCCTTTCTGGATAAGTGTCGCGCAAAGCGTTGACCGTGGAGAAAGGATTGTTCTGGGTACGCAGAACGCACAGGGGATGCTTGTCGGTACCGTCCAGCTCATTATCGATCAACCCGAAAACCAACCTCATCGTGCTGATGTCGCCAAGCTGCTGGTTCACCCCTCAGCGCGGCGCGGTGGTGTTGCCCGGACGTTGATGAACGAACCCGAAAACTGCGCGCGTCAGGGAGGGAAAACGCTGCTGGTGCTTGATACAGCGACGGGCAGTGGCGCTGAGTTGTTCTACCACAATTGTGGATGGCAAAAAGTAGGGGTGATACCGGACTATGCAAAAATGCCTGACGGGAAGCTGACCGGGACCACACTTTTCTACAAAACTCTCTAATTTGTCGCCGGGGATTGATCAAAACAGGGTTTCAATGTATTAAAGTTTGCTAACCTATTGGACCAATTCAATCAGGTTGTATGACTAATTAAAAAGGGAACCCATTGTGCAAACACTAAATCGTCGCGATTTCCCCGGTGCTCAGTATCCTGAACGCATTATTCAGTTTGGTGAAGGAAACTTCCTGCGCGCCTTTGTTGACTGGCAAGTCGATTTGCTGAACGAACATACCGATCTGAACGCTGGTGTAGTCATTGTTCGTCCCATCGAAAGTACCTTCCCGCCATCGCTGAGTACGCAGGATGGTCTCTATACCACCATCATTCGTGGTTTGAATGAGAAGGGCGAGGCCGTAAGCGATGCCCGTTTGATCCGTTCGGTTAACCGCGAAATCAGCGTCTATAGCGAATACGATGAGTTCCTGAAGTTGGCGCATAATCCAGATATGCGTTTTGTGTTCTCCAACACGACTGAAGCGGGCATCAGCTACCACGCGGGCGATAAGTTTGAGGATGCACCGGCGGTGAGTTATCCGGCTAAACTGACCCGACTGTTGTTCGAACGCTTCAGCCATTTTAATGGCGCGTCCGATAAAGGCTGGATTATCATTCCTTGCGAACTGATTGATTACAATGGTGATGCGCTGCGTGAACTGGTCCTGCGCTACGCTCAGGAGTGGGCGCTGCCGGAGGCATTTATTCAGTGGCTGGATCAGGCCAACGCATTTTGCTCCACGCTGGTGGACCGCATTGTTACCGGTTATCCGCGTGACGAAGTGGAGAAACTGGAAGCTGAGTTGGGCTATCACGATGCCTTCCTCGACACTGCAGAACACTTCTATCTGTTCGTTATTCAGGGACCGAAGTCATTAGCTGCAGAACTGCGTCTGGATAAATATCCGCTCAATGTCCTGATTGTTGATGACATCAAACCGTACAAAGAACGGAAAGTGGCGATTCTCAATGGCGCACACACCGCACTGGTTCCCGTTGCCTGGCAGGCAGGGCTGGACACCGTGGGGGAGGCGATGAATGACGCAGAGATTTGCGCCTTCGTTGAAAAAGCAATTTATGAAGAGATCATTCCGGTACTGGATTTACCCCGCGATGAGCTGGCGTCTTTCGCCAGTGCGGTGACCGGTCGATTCTGCAATCCGTACATCAAGCATCAGTTGCTGTCGATTGCCCTGAATGGCATGACTAAATTCCGTACCCGTATTTTGCCGCAGCTGCTGGCAGGGCAACAGGCCAGCGGTAAACTGCCAGCGCGCCTGACGTTTGCGTTTGCCGCGCTGATTGCTTTCTATCGTGGAGAGCGTAACGGTGAGGCTTATCCGGTCCAGGATGATGCGCACTGGGTGGCACGTTTTCAACAGCTGTGGTCCCAGCATCATGACCGCCAGATAAGCACCGAAGAGTTAGTCAAATCGGTACTGGGCGTTAAAGAACACTGGGAACAGGATCTGACTCAGGTTTCCGGACTCGTGGAGCAGGTTTCAGCCGATCTGGATACCATTCTGGCCAAAGGCATGCGTGAAGCCGTTAAGCCATTGTGCTAAGAAGACAACCCGGCTCAGGCCGGGTTTTTTATAGAACATTCTTTAGTTACAACATACTATTATTTATTAATGACTTCACCGTTCTGTAACTCCGGTGCGCGGTGGTTCTGGCAGAGCAACAGTTGTTTAGTTAATGTTGCGATTAACTTGCAACATTGATCATGATCGCGTCTAATGTGATGGATTTCACATTTTCCCGAAGAAAACCATGATCGTTCGCCCCCAACAACACTGGCTACGCCTGATATTCGTCTGGCATGGGTCAGTATTATCCAAAATCTTTTCACGACTGTTGCTGAACTTCCTGCTCTCCATCGCCGTTATTATCATGCTTCCGTGGTATACGATGCTGGGAATCAAATTCACCCTGGCGCCATTCAGCATTCTCGGCGTGGCGATTGCAATCTTTTTAGGTTTTCGCAATAACGCCTGTTATTCACGTTACGTTGAGGCCCGACACCTGTGGGGGCAGTTGATGATTGCTTCCCGATCGCTACTGCGTGAGGTAAAAACCACCTTACCGGACGACGCCGAATTAGGGCAGTTTGTTCGTCTGCAAATCGCGTTTGCCCACTGTTTACGCATGACTTTACGTCGAAAGCCACAGGCAGAGCCGTTGGCGAAGTACCTCAGCGAGAAAGATCTGCAGACGGTATTTGCCTCACAATCTCCAGCAAACCGCATTTTGTTGTTAATGGGAGAGTGGTTGGCCGTGCGCAGGCGTGATGAGCAACTGTCAGACATATTATTTCATAGTTTAAACAATAGGTTAAACGATATGTCTGCGGTACTGGCTGGTTGTGAGCGGATTGCGAATACACCGGTCCCGTTTGCTTATACTTTGATCCTTCATCGCACGGTATACCTGTTTTGTATCATGCTGCCATTCGCGTTAGTGGTGGATCTGCACTACATGACACCGTTTATCTCGGTGCTTATTTCCTATACATTTATCTCGCTCGACACGCTTGCAGAAGAGCTTGAAGATCCGTTTGGCACAGAGAACAATGATCTGCCGCTGGATGCGATTTGCAATGCGATCGAAATCGATTTGCTGCAGATGAACGATGAAACAAATGTGCCAGCAAAACACATGCCTGATAGGCATTACCAACTAACTTAGTTACGTTCGTTTTGCCACCAGGCTGGCTGCATATCGGAAAACGAATGAAACTCTGGCGCCAGGTCTTCATCGTTAGGGTCATCAAAAGCCCCGGCTAAAAGTGCAATTACCGGGGCATCATCAATAGCGCCCACGGAACTGCCGCACTGAGGGCAAAAGGCTCGACAACTCGTTTCTGATGAGCGCCAGGTTGTCGGTTTTCCGGCTTTTCCCGTCCATTCTACATTTTCTGCATCAAACTCAATCCAGACGACGGTCGGTGCGCCCGTATGTTTCCGGCATATATCGCAGGAGCAGGTATGGGAATTATTAGGACTGCTGGCCGTGAAGCGGATCGAACCACAAAGACACCCACCAATGTAGACTTTAGACATAACAACTCCCGTCGGAAACACGTGGCAAGACACTAGCAGATGCCTCGCATTGTCACTAGATCCTTATGTTAAAAAGGCGAGGGCGCTCATAGGCGATCCTCTATTCCTGTGATCTATCTGATGATAAATGCTTAATTATTGCGTTGCGCAACAATAAACAATCGGGGAAATGCCAGTAAAATTTTGCCATTTTCCTGCAGTGGATATTGCTCCTGAAGTAGTTCGTGGTAGCGCGCCAGATACTGACGTTGCTGGCTTTCTCTCAAATCCTGCAACCAGGGGCGCAGGCCTGTAGAACTTACCCAGTCGATAATTGCTTGATGAGAATCCATAATGTGATAATACGTGGTGCGCCAGATATCCACCTCACAGCCAGTTTCGGTCAAAATATCATAGTAGGCATGTACGCCAGGAAGTGGCGCACGGCCCCGGTCCGGGAAACCCTGTTCATAAGCCACTTCGCGCATCAGAACATGCGTGGGTTCCAGCCAGTTATCCGGCATTTGCACGGCCAGAACGCCGTTGCGACCCAGCAGCGATACCAGGTTCGGCAATAGTTCATAGTGATCGGGTACCCATTGTAAAGACGCATTTGCGTAAAGCAGATCCACAGGATGCTCGGGCTGGAACTGACTGATATCCGCTTCAATAAAATGGCATTGCGGTAATGCGTTGCGCGCTTCATTCAGCATGGCGGGTGAGGAATCAACCCCGGTTATTACAGCCGAAGGCCAGCGCTGAAGCAGTAATGCCGTGCTGTTTCCCGGACCACAGCCAAGATCAACAACTGAACGAACACTCTCTAACGCCACTCTGTTGAGTAATTCCGCTGCGGGTCTTGAACGTTCAGTTTCATATTGCAGATAAAGCGAAGGGTTCCAGTCAGCCATGAATGAATCTCCAGTATGAGAGAAAAAGGCAGAAAGGACCGCATAAGTCCTTGCCGGTGAGCCATTTCATTTAGAAGATTATATGATAATGAAGGATAAGGGCAGAAATATGCCAGGAAGACAGATTGGCATGTCTGTGGTTTGCCTGCGTGAACTACAGTTATCAATTTTGATGTTCAGTGAGTGATGTGGCGCAGGTCGAAAATGGTTAGCGCTGGTAACGGCATTTGAAAAGAGGTTTGGCCATCATTATCGAGCAGCACAAGGATTACCATAAAGCATCAGATTCTACCTTACTCAACGCTTGTCAAGGCTCAATTGAAATGTCCGTTATCCAGCTCAATTAAAATGACCACTTTGATCTCTCATTCTCTTTACTGATAGACTTTCCTCCGACTGAAACAACAGGATGATTGAGCCCATGCTTCGATACGAGTTAACGCCGAACAATGCAGGTTTTATACTGTGGGGAGATTCAGAAGCCCTGAATGAATTACATGAACTCATTCATTACATCGTGGATGAAAGCCCACTGATTAAAGTTAAAGACGGATTTATGTTATCCCTTGCCTATGATATTCGTAAAGCACGGGAAGGTAATCGTCGTGTTGAGCAACATCAGTATGATCAACATGATACATATAAGCTTTATGGTGTTGAGCTTTTATGGCCTCTGGTCCTGGTACAGTCCTCAATACTCAGAAACTCAATGGGTTATATTCAGACAGACAAAAACCAGCTGTCTGTCATGTATGCCTTTGAATACCTGATAGAATCAGCATTAACAGAGTCTGAGAGAACAACGTCGAATGATATTATGCTAACAGTAAAATATGCATCAGACTCTGATTTTAATTTCATTGAGGATAATATTGACAGCAGGTGCTGCTATTTTATCAGCCTATCTCCGGAGCAAAGAAAAAAGCAGTTAATCAGTATTGTTCGTTCTTTTCATTCATTATGGGGTAAGTATGCCCGTGAAAAGCAGGACATAAAGATGCTGAACGAAATGAATAATACATCATGGGTCTGGCCGGACAATATCAACTGGTGAGCAACCACTGTCCGGCCAGTGAGTACCATCAGCGGGCTCTTTTACCAAAAATGTCCTCTGAACGTGACTGAAGCTGTTTGAGTGCTTCGAGCATGTCATCATTATCCAGTGAGCGCTGGGATTTCTTCCCTTCCTGCTTTGGCCGTCGTCGGGAAGGGCCATCTCCAGCGGGAATTGACTGAGAGCGCGTGTTATCCCGCTTGCTCTGCACCAGACTGATAAACTCCAGGGTTCGGCCAAGACGCTTGTTATCGACAATCGCGCCCTGGTCGATTTCTGACAGTCGGTCGTAGGTAGAGTAGGGAAGTAGCGTACCGTTCAGGCGCAGCTCTTTTCTGCCATCAGGATAGTGATACACATCGATATATTTACCTATTGCACGGCGACTCAGTTCGCTGTCTTCAATCAGGTACAACATTTTATCATATTGTATCGTCAACGATTTTGAGACTTTACGTTTTTCACGAACAGTGAAAATAAGCCCCAGGTCCTCATCATGTTCTACAGCACGGTGTACGTCAAAATCATGTCGCGGTACTTTGCCAAAACGGCGGTTATAGTCAGCCATATAGGCCTCAGCGAAGTCATTTGCAGCCTCCATTGAACAAATGCCCTGTAACCGCAGCTCTTTGACCAGACGATCCTGTAAAGTGAGGTGAGCTCGTTCTACACGCCCTTTGGCGGGACTGGTTTCTGCACAGATAGTCTGGATGTTCAGTTCATGCATGGCTCGCCCAAACTGAGTATGCCCGTCTCCGCCTGTGGCGTGTTTATTGTTAACACGAAAAACACCGGCTTTATCGCTGTACAGTGCCAGCGGTTTACCATGCTTATCGATATAGCGCCGCGTGGCTTCGAAGTAAGAAAACGTGGACTCCGATTTAACAAACAACAGTTCCATCAGTTTGCTGGTTGCATCATCAACATAGACCAGCGCGGTGCAGGCCGGGCCACGGCCTTCAAACCAGTCGTGATCACAGCCATCTATTTGTATCAGCTCACCAGTACACGGACGCCGGTACCGTGGTTGAGGGATCCTTGCGGCACGTTGTTTACGGGGAACCCATAAGCCAGCCCGCACCATGATGCGCCGGACAGTTTCTTTGCCAAGAAACAGTCCGTGGAGTTCTTCGAGCTTTTCACGCGCCAGAGTCGGACCGAAATCAGCATAACGCGTCTTGATCAGTTCCAGAGCCTGATCTGCGAGCCCGGGTGGCAACTGGCGGTTACCACGCATGCCACATCGTCTGCTGGCCATACCAAGCGGTCCGCCTTCACGGTAACGGGCAAGAAGTCTGCGGCATTGCCTGTCGCTGATACCGAGGTGCTCGGCCGCACGGCGCGTTGTGATGCGACGTTCAATGACGTCCTGTATAATCTTGATCCGGTTGATCTCTTTCAAAGTAAACACTCCTGAGCTTTCTGCGCTCATGATATGCCTCCCGGTAGTTTAAACGGACCAGTGAAGCTTACCATAGCGCGGACATCTGAATTGAGCCACAGGCGGACATTACTATTGAGCCATTACAACGCTAGTGCGCATAATGTATATTATGTTAAATGGCGTGGCGTAACGCGTAAGTCGCTTGTAATCTACGTTAAAACAGAGAAAGCCTTCTCTCCCATGCCTTTCATCGTATATGTAGTTCACTTCTAATGCAACTACAAACAAGCGACCAACATCACAGCCCCGCCCTTTTCATTTCATCACCCCTTTTATCAATCACATACGGGCATTAATTGATCCGTTTCGATCACTCAACAGATCGCGTTACTGCTTCATAGGTGCGCTCGCAGACACTCCCGGCGCTTGCGGCTGCATCAGCATACTTAGCGATTTCTCCCGCGCGGCGGTCAGATTCTTCGTACAGGTCGGCAAGCAAACTTGCGGTTTCGGCGGCTGTCTGCCTTCTGGCGGCATCTGCGGAAATTCGGCCTGTTTCACTGGCTGCGAGTTCACGCCTGATATTGGCAATTGCTCCGCGCAACTTGTCAGCAGCATGGTTAGCAGCAACGGCATCAGCCAGGGCTTTTTGTTTTTCCTTTTCAGCGTTATTGACGATTTCCTGTGTTTCTTTTTGACGGCGCAATTCTTCATTACGTTGTTCCTTTTCCTGTTTCAGTTGCGCGGTTCTGTCAGCTTCATCGCGTTTTGACCATTCAAGTTTCCAGTCTTTACGCTCTGCTTGTTTTCCAGCGTCATAAGCCTGCTGATGAATTACATAGCCTGTCCCGTATAAAACTGACGCAACCAATAAACCAGTTAAAAGCGCATATCTGGTTTTCATTTGTCCAAACCCCAGCACGTTAATTCAGATTCCTGGTCTCGCCGGATAACCTGACCGTAACAATTATTCTCACGGATGCGGCAATCACGCCCAGCGTCATGCACCCAGCGTTTTATTTCTGCACATGCCCCGAATCTGTCCCCGGCATTTAGCTTTCTGTAAAACGTTGATGAGAAACATTTACCAGGACCAATATTCCACGGACAAAATGATGCAATGCCAACTTTCTGAGGTTCGGTTAGTGGCACATGGACATTTTTATCAACCCATGCCAGCGCTTTAGCCTGTTCAGCTTTATCTATCTTGTCGCACTGTTCACGCGTTAATTTCATGCCTTTGATTACCGGCTTTCCATTAACGTAAGTCACACCGCCGCAAATAGTCCAGATTCCCCGGCTTTTATCCTGATACGCTGTCAGGCTTGTACCTTCTTTTTCATGCTGAAATTGCGCCATCATCACAGGAGTGCTTGCCCCGGCTGCAATAAGTGCCAGCATTACCGCGCTTAGTTTGCTTTTATTCACAATTAATATCTCTGGCTGTTGAACGTAAAAACTTTTTATGCTCGTAATACCAGTTGACAAAAAAAGTCCCTATCGTGCAGAAAATACCCGTTAATACCGCCCATTCATTTAGAGATAACATTGCCATTGCGACTGTAATCACTCCTACGCGGTATTTAATCCAGTCCCAAAACTTAAATGCACCAAATACCAGAGCCATAAACAAAACAGCTACAACGGCTAGTTTTCCAGATGGCAATGCCGCCTTTATTTGTCTAAGAATCCTCACTTAATCACTCTCCGTTTCGTCATAAAAGAAAAGGCCAAAACTGCCAGCAAAAGCATGCACATCGCCAAAAGGCTCATTAGGACGTAAACGCGCAACACCGACCGCGCCAGCCCCGGCATAACCTGGTATTTTCCCGCTAAGCCTGTGCCAGACACCCGGACGCAAGCAAATTTGTGACAGTGTAACCGACCTGTCAGCATCAGATATTTCCAGCCACCATAGTTTTGTTGTGGTCGCATAGAACAATCGCATGTTCAAAACTGTGCCATTCAGAGACGATGTAAATTCCTGGTCTGCTATGGATGGGATTACGTTTATTTCGTAGTAAGCTGGCAGCATTTAAGAGCCTCCCAGCATGCGGCGCATCTTCTCAAGCGCGAAAACTTTTTGAGGTTCCTTTTTAGCATCAACAGGCGCGGCGCTTTTCTTACCTGCGGCAACTGTCCCCTTCCCTGCCGGATTGGAAGTTTTTGATTGTGCTGATTTATTGCGCGAGCGCTGGAATGTTACCGTTTCGACTTTTTGCGCGGTCAGTTTGATGGTGTAGCAATTTTTCTTAGGTACGGCTTCGATGTTTAGCGATTGGATAACGCTTTGAGGCATCGCCATAAACGATGTGTAAACTGATACAAACTCTTTTAACTCATAAGCCGCAATGATTTGCTGAGCCTGATTCATCGCCCAAATCATGTTTTGCGTTGTATAAAGTAGTCCGTATGTATAAGGGAAATCAGCACCAGTAATGATGCCTTCAAAAGATACAACCTTTGGATCGTCTACCGTGCCGTCAGAGATTTTATAACCTGTTTCAACTTTCCCCTGAGCTATGGTGCGTTTCGCTTCAAACCCTTCTCTGGTTTTTAGTCTTAGTGACACTGTAACGCCAGATTCAAACACCATAACTGCGCGTTGGTCACGTGGTGCTGAAATTGCACCCTCCATACCGTCAGCCATGAAAACCCCATAAAAAAATCCCCTACGTGGAGGGGATTTTCACACCTTATTGGCGTGGGTAACATTGCGTGACCGCTGGCGATTACTCCGCTTTCTTTTCCTCTGCTGCCTCACAGATTCTACGAAGGTATTCATTATTTTTGAATGAAACCATAATCAACTCAAAAATAACTCTTGTCGCGATAAGTGATACAGCAAAGCTAATACTTACCCCTTCTCTCTGCTGTAACCAGCTTAGAATAGTACCTGCGATAAGCAGTATCGTAGCGAGCCAATATACAATCGTAATGATTTTTGGCGTAATCAATGTTTCAAATGTTGCAAAGTTTTTAAATTCATTTTTTGGCATCGCATCTTCCTTATCTCGCGCCCGTCGATTCTGCAATATTACCATCAATATTCCCGTAGGTGTTTCCTGTATCATTGATATTATTCAAAGTTTCAGCGGCTTCCTTGCCACTGTTAACATGAATGTGCGTGGTCTTATTACCACTGTTGCTAATGGTCTGATTCCCTGCTGTAGATGGAGAAGGCATTAAACCAAGTGTGTTTTCTATGCCCGGTAGAGGATTCAGGTCAAACATATCATTTAACCCACCTAGCGCTCTAAATGTGGGGGCTAATGGTGTTAAGTTATACAAGCCATTCACTACTGCTGACAACGGACTTTCAATCGCATCAGTGAAAACACCGTCACTTTTATCGTTTTTTGTCGCAGAATTAACGCTTATCGCTGCTTTGCTTGCCAAGCTAACAATGGTTCGGAGAGCCGATATTAAATTTGGATAACGTTTTTCAAATTCATCAAAACTACCGAATAAGCTATCAAAGATGGTTCCACCTTCACCATTCAACCAGGCTTTCCATTCAACAAAAGCCTCATAAACCAGCCACACAGCCGCGCCAATAGCGAGGAAAGGCCAAAGCGCCGCCATAACCGGAATTGCCAGCGCGGTAAATGCCGCACCAACAGCGCCAAGAATCCCAATGAGAATAGCTGTTTTACTTTCATCAGCCAGGGTAGACCAAAACTCTGCAACTTCTTTCTCGGCTTTCCTCGCCAGTGGAATTAAGGTATTTGCCGCCCAATCGGTAAATTTTTGCCACTCGCCGCCGATGGTTGCCTGAGCTAAGAAGGCTTGCCAGTCATTTTTCATGACTGTCATTGTCTGTCCCCACGTCCAGCCCTGTTTTTTCAACAAATCTATGTTGCTCGCCGCCAGCTTTTCAAAGGCTTTAATCATGGTTTCTGAGGTCAGCTTCCCTTTTTCTGACATTTCACGGAGTCCTTTAACGTCTGTACCAAACGCCTCAGCTACTTTCGGTGCCATCGTCCCTATCGCTTCCATGAATGAGCGGAATTCATCGCCGCCGAAGCGGTCTGATGAAAATGCCTGCCCCATCTGATAAAGCGCTGCATTGACTGCCTCAGCACTGCCCCCGCCTAATTGCAACGCCCCTACAAGCCCCTGTGTTGCTGTTATTGTTCTTTCTTGCGACAACCCTAATTTTTGTGTCGCTGTTGCCATATTGGTATAGGTGGAGATAAACGCCCCGCTGTCGCTTCTAACGTCGCTTGCCGCCGCGTTAAGGGCAAAAAATGCCTCTTTTGCATCCCCTGTAGTCTGCGCCAGTCGTGCAATTTGTGCCTGTTGGCGCTGGATAGAATCAAGGCTATCAGCCAGAGCATTACCAGCGGCAACAATACCAGCCGTCAGCCCCGCGCCAGCCAGCATGCTATCAACACCAAATGGATTGCGTGTCGCTTTCTCTACACCCTCTGCAACAGGTTTCTTTTTCGCCTCCAGCGGTTCGCCGGAAAAACTTTTAGTTGAGGTATCGTATTTTAAGAATGGATTACCGGCATTTGGATCTGCCAGACCACCAGCGCGACCTGCTGTCCAGCCAGAGCTACCCGCCGTAGGTATATTTATGCCTCCACCACCAGACCGACCAGAAGAAAATCCAGAGTCTGCTAGTGGCGGTAAAGTAGACCGACCAGCGCGAGGCGGCGGGAGATAACCGCCAAACTCATTATTATGAGGTAGCCGATACAGATTATTGGCGGGGATACTGATTTTATCCGTCAGGCCGCTGGTTGTACCCTCTACGGCTGCACGTGCGACCTTCTGAGCCTCTTTTCTAACTGTATCGGCTAAAGGCGTCCGGCTAACCAGATTTGCGCCTGTGGCGGCTATTGTCGCTACTGCTGCCGTTGTTGCTATAGATGGCGCGCTGGCGGTACTGGCTGGCGCATATGGGCTGGCGGGTTTCAGGTTGTTAACGCGCTTAATGGCTGCGTCAAGCTGGTTTACTTTGGCAATTGCGCGCTCTATTGCTGCGTCAAAACTGTTTAATCCCTCCAGTTCGGGGATAACGTCAATTTTCGTTACGAGATCGGCTGACTGGTCTGTCATTTTTTCACCTTACTAAGCGCGTGTTGAACCGCGTTATCGAACTGGATAACTGCGGAGGCTCTCATAATGGAATCGAAGGAGGCGCGGCCTGACGCTACGGCGTCGTAGCTAATCAGGCCGCTTTCAATCACTCGCCAGATGACGAGCTCTGTGCGGATGGTTCGGTCAAGGTTTTCAGCAAGGAGTTGAACAGTTGCCGCATGGCTCCCTGCATTGTTGCCGCCGTGTCCAGTCCAATATTTTTTTTTAACCCTGCTGTTACCGGGAGAATTGACAATTTAAGGCATTCAAGCGCCACCAGATACACATCAGCAATATTTGCTGCGGTGAAATTGGTGTTAACGGCGTCCCAAGAATCCAGAAATTCGCCGTTATCCACCAGTTGGGCGCGTGACTTTGAAAGCAGCGTAAACAGCAATTCGTCGTGGTCTTCGCGGTTGAGCATACCGAAGATTTTCGACGACATAGAAAGAATGCTTTCTACCTGGCTGATACCATGTTTCGCCAGAATTTCAGCTACACGCAAGTTGAAGTGAACTGCATCAAAGGCGCTCATACGGATGATGCAGTATTTTTGCCCGTTAATTTCTACGTGTTTGATTGAATCATCCATTGGTTAAATTCACCCCAAGAATCGTTGAATCAAGCTCGCCCGTCAGGAGTTTCCATTCCAGCGTTTGCGCTCCGACGCCGTTATTTGCACCATCAGACGGTTGACGGGCAAACATCGCATAGCCCAGCCGGTGCACGGAAAGATTGCGTGTATTGGTTACGGTTACAGGGATGACGGCCTTTGTTTTTTGCATCAACGCCAGCGCGGTATTTACCGGGGAATTACGTTGCGTGGTGAATGTTACTGAGCCTTCCTCGCCAGGATTCTCAATAAATGACCAGTCACCGCCGATGCCGGATGAAACAGTAATCTGGTCGTCCGGTACTTCAACAATGATATTGCTGTCTTTCGCCAGGCCAATTACCGGGACAACGCCTACAGTAATCAGCCAGTCTTTTGAGGACATATTGCCTAAATACATAATTAAATCCCGTAGGTCAGTGCGGAACCAACAGCATCTACATGCTTGATGGCGTAGCGAAGATAGAATCTGAATTTAACGGTCAGGTCGCCTTTGATGCGCTGGGTTGCGCTGACTTCTGCCATTGTTGGACGGATTACCTCATATCCACGGACATAATCACCGTTTTCATCGGTAAAGTTTTCCAGAATACCGCCAGCAGTCTGACCTGCTTTTAGCGAGCTTTCCATCTTGTTACAAACGACTTCATACCCCGGCATGTCGTGACCAACTTTGTTACGGTTCACAAAGAGCGTTGCGAGGTCTTTTTGCATGCGGTCAGCCTGCCAGTAAGCAAAGCGCACAACCTCAATAGACTCACCGTCACCACATGTACCCGGATAAGTTACCGTGATGCCGGAACCGTAATCCTCAAACGTGTTACCGTTGAATGCCTTAATTTTCTGGTAATCGGTTTCGGTAAAGTCATCGGCTTGCACGGCGTTAAGCGTCTTAAGCGCCCATGTTTCTGAGCCCGGTTGCATAACAAGACAGCGACCAGCCAGAGCAGCATCAAGGAAGTTTTTTTCACGTTTGGTAGATACGGCAAACGAACCTGCAATATTTTTTTCGCAGATATATTTGGTGATGTTGTCCGTCGCCCATGTTGGCGATGAATAATCATCAATAAACACCGCCATTTTATCTACTTGTGATTCAGTCCAGTCAGCAATTGCTTTCTGAATTGAAAGGTCGCGGGATGGGGTCATGGACATAAAGAACTTGTTATACTGGTTCTTTATGGCTGCAATTGCCTGGCTGACGGCTGCCGACAGTACAACAGATGATTTGTGAACGACTTCCGCACCTTCCAGATAAACGATGCGCCCATCAACAAGAAACTGACCTGCCGCGCCAGAATCATCAACGATATCAGTCGCTACCCCTGTGCTTCCTGACCATGCTGTGCCGTTAAATTTCGCATAACGATATTCATCGCCCTTTACATAGCCAATGGTCGCTTTTATGCCCGCTGGAGCACCAACAACCGGAACATTAGTCAATTTAATCATGGCCTTGCTGTAGGCTGCGGAAAAATCGCCTACAACGAGTGTGTCTGGTGATGGACTCTGCGAGAAATAAGCCTGAACCGCCAGCAGGTTATCACCACTCACGCCGTCAGAAATCGCATCATCAGCACTGGTGTAAACCCGGTACAGGTCTTTGAAATTTTCTACTTTTGCGCTTTCATAGGTCGAATACTTCAAACCAAAAAACGCTGCGCCCGGTGCAAGGATAATCCCCACACCGAAAACGCCATATTGGGCGGCTGTTGTTTGCCGTCCAATTTTCACACTAAAAAGCCTGCTTAAATTCGCCATTTATGCACCCTTGATATGTAACGTAACCTCGTTCGCTTTCACTGTTGCGCTATCAATCCAGCGCTCTGTTTTGTAGTGCTGGAAAACAAATTGCAGGGTTAATGTCACCTGTGCCATTTGCTGATAAATGAGGTTATCAATTAGAGGTGAGCTATTCTCGAAATCGCCTGAGCGGTCAATAGAACAGTTGTTATCAAACTGCCAGAATTCCCCCTCAGTTGAATCGACTTCATAAAGAAAGTTTTCGAGATATGCCTGAGCGTCGTCAGATGAGCGAATCGCAATAATTTGAGCGGCACAGTTATAGTGATATACCCTGTATTCACCGTCCCACGTTTTGGCGAATGGTTGCGGCTCACGCGCTGACGAAAGCAAATGAATGGCGGTAAACGGGTCTTTAGGCTCTGGTAGCTTTTGCTGGGCGTATAGTGGTTTATCGCCTGTTAGCTCAAGAAATGCCTGACGAAGCCTAACCATAGCAAGATAAGGTGCGCCACTTAATATCAATGGTGTAGCCTGAGCGTCAGTCTCTTTTAACGTCCCTTTGGGAAACTTAACGACATTTCCCACATCAAGACGGAAATTTGCCGGAATGGTAATGCTGTTGCCGTTACCATCATCCAGAATGAGCGAAGTAATGAAAGATGGATCTCGCCCGTTATATGGCGTGAATAAGATATCCTTGCTGTTTCCGTTGTCGGTGAAAGTCGCTTTCTCAGCATGGTAATCTGAATAATCGACTTCCCCCAAAACGGTCATTAATTTAACCGTATAGATACTCATTATTCCACCAGCGCTAATGCGTCTTTTTCTTTCATGCCAAATAACAAATACTCGTAGTGGCTAATGACGCCGTTCTGCCATTCCTGACGTTGTACCACCTCATAATATTTGCCAGCACAACGCACGATAGCGCCGTTATGTTCGCCTTCCTCGGTTACTGCTAAATCAGCTTCCCCGATAGCCTCCATGTAGTCTTGAGGCTTACGTGCTGCAAGATACGCACGGAAGGAGCCGCCACCATCGACAGGCTGCATGCTGAGAAATGCTGTTTTCTGTTCTGAATATGCCTGGCGAACCATGCCACCCACAATTTCAATAGGGAGTGGTTGCCAGAATTTGATTAATCGTCTCATGAAAAAGCCCTGTAATTTACGGTCTGAATGAGTACCCCGCTATGTATCAGCGGTTTAGTGCTCCCTTTCCGGGCGATGGTGATATCTGAGTTAGGTTTGTATAGTGCGGAGTCAGCTATAGTCTTGCGGGTAATCGACACGGCTTTAGCGCCGATTCTGGCTATAGCTTGCTGAGGTGTTATTCTTCCAAGCGCTACGTCACGTAAAATATCTCTGTACTCGTTTGACCTCATCCAGTCGGCAATGCGGTCTGATGCAAATCTCATAAACGGACGTTCGGGTATTAATTCCCAGCCCATCGCGTTTTTAGTACCAAAGTTATTCCATGCCCCATAAAGCGCCACATCAACGCCGTTATTGGTTTTTCCCCGGTGAATACCAACAGTCAGTTTTACGCCTGCCAATCCCTTGATTCGCTGGCTTAAAACCCGGTCAAAACCCTTTGTATCTAACGTTGCACCACCACGCATAGATCAAACTCCGAATTCATTTTTTAAAATCTGGAATATTCATCTGCTAAAGTGCACTTTAACCATTTTTTTACCGTGGGCGCCAAGGCTGGCCAATCGCATTTATCAGGATAATATTCTGCTAATCGGCATGACCGATGAGAATACAACCACCAGACAATGAGCCTATAGCGTCTGAGAATTCCTCACCCCACGTTGTACCCTGCCAGCCCGCCTTTTGTGCTGACTCAGTAAAGGTCATTGCCACTTTCCCTTCACGGCGGCTTGCTACCCCGCGAACACTGGCGCTTATTCCCTCAACAGCTATCGGGGCGAGATTAGCGGCAACATACAGTGCTTTGAGGCGCTCTACGTCATAACCGTAATCCGCTGCGGCTCGAAGGTCGTATAGCCGCTCACATTGAGAAGAAAGGGCGCTAATAGCGCCCTCATCAAGTGATAACCCCGGTAGCAGAATGGCAAGCCAATCGTTTACCGTCATGCTGTGCCCCTACTCGTCGTCGGATTCAACTACGCCATCGTGCTCTTTATTGAGCTTTTTGGCTTCTGCGGCTGAAACCACTTTTAACCAGCCTTCATCTAAAAACTGCTTAACACCGCCGATTTGCAGCGTTGCCACATCAACTTCTACAGCGGCAAGCGGAGCAATCGAAATGGTGATAACAGTCCCTTCACTGTTCTTTGCACCGATATGAATCGGCGCTTGTTTGGTGTTGGTCAGAAACGCTTTTTCTTTATCAGCCATGACTTAAATTACCTTAGAGGATTTAGCAGCAGCCAGCGGTGCACGGACGATTACGCCAGCGGAGCGCGACAGGCACGGAATAGACAGGTCAAGCCCACTACGTTGCACTGGCAACTGTCGGAACAATACAGGGGTAGCCTGTGCGAAGTGGCGGCGGTTATTCGCCAGCGCAATACAAATACCGTCATCATCCAGATCGGAGTTTTTGCGGAAAGTCACTTCCGGGTAAGAAGTTCGCAGGAATGACAGGACTGTGCCGAGCGTACCGCTAAGGCGTAGCCCCTGAATTCGCGCCCATGCCTTAGACGGCATGTGAAACTCATTCACTTCGTAGATTTTGGTGGTGTTCACTGCGGCGATAATCGCTGAAACATCATCGCAAATTTTATCACCGTCAGCCGTCGCCCATGCACCGGCTACTGCTACCAGAGGAATATTCGGATGTTCGATAAAGCCGATAATCTGATATTCCTTATTGCCACGCCACAACAGATTAGAAACTGTGCGTTCATGCGCTTCGCGGGTATTCAGCGCCAGCATGTTATCAAGCGGCGTACCTGACATTGCCGCTGCCATAACGTCGCTATAGGTATAGCCATAGCCGAGGCCAATATCGTACATCAACGCGAAGTATTCCCGGCCTTTAGCGCTCATCATCGGCATATCAGTACCGAATGCCGCCATGATTTTTGCCATACCTTGTGCCGAGTACATGCGATACCCCGCCCACTTCGCCCCTTCGTTAATCCCTGGCTCCTGCTGGAACATGGTTAACGCTACGGGGGCTGGCATTTCTTCCATGTACACATCTTTTGACATGGAAATCAGGTCACGGGCAAAAATTAGCCCTTGCTCGTCGGTATTAACTCCCGGCATTGCGCCAGTTACCTGAGCTTCGGTAAAAAGCTGCGCCATTAACGCTGCTAAATAGTTCTCATTCATATTTCGGAGGTTCCCTGTTAGCTAACAGTAATTACAGCGGTATCAGTGAAACCACCGTCTTCAGTTCGTACTGTAATTGTCGCGGTCTGCCCGGTTGTAGCCCCTGCTTTAACAGTGACAAGGCCATTTGCGTCTACAGTTGCGATATTTGCATTACTGGTCTGATAAGTGACCGCTTTATTTGTTGCGCCCGATGGCGTAACGGTTGGGGTTAGCTGTTGAGTACCACCAGCCGCCTTTGATGCGGTTTTAGGTGAAACTGATACACCCGTTACAGGCGTTTCATGTGGAAAACCCACACTCAGCAATTCACCATCGACAACCATCACAATTGCTGTACCGCCGCGCTGAGTGTTTGATTCGAAGCGAAAACGACTTTTATCGCCAGAATTGGCAACACCCCATTCCATATAGCCAGTAGTGACGTTTCGGCCTTTCGGGATTGCCAAATCACCCACTTTTGGGGATTCACCCGATTTTACTGCTACGCGGATCGGACCATTTTCAACAATACCAATCGGGCAATTGATAGTGACAACGCCGATACGGGTGTTACTGCCAAATCCCGGCATGGCTGGCATGTTGGAATGTGCAGTAACCGCAATGCCGATGGCATCAGTAACATCACCACCATCAGGTAATGCAACACAGGTCGAATCGTTACCTGACGTGAGTTTTACGGCATCACCGGGCGCGACCTCACCACCAGCACGGCGGGAAGATACGCGAGCAGAGGAACGAAAAGACGGCAGGACAGCTAAATCACCGGGCAATCCCGCGTCAAAATCACCTTTAATTGTGGTCTGCATTATTTTGCGGCCTCTTTTTTGCCAAACATGCGGGACTGATAATCACTGTGCGCATCATTGCTTTTGCCTGCACCTGATTCATCGTTGTTGATGCGTGGATTACGCGGCTTTTGCTCAAACTTTTTACCGCAAGCCACCAGCGCCATTGATAACGCAACATCAACCTGTTCATCGCTCCAGCTATCCATGTTCACTTCTGGATTTGCCTTACGGATGATGGCCTGCTTAACGAGACTGATATCGCCCAGGTTGTCGGTATTGATGTTCAGTCGTTTAGCCGTGTCTTTAAGCTGATGCTCTTGACGACCGTCAGCAACGCCGCGCTCGTAGGCTTCGTTGCTGGCTGAATCCATATTTACCAGGCGGTTGTTTGCTTTGAGCAAGTCGCCACGCGCCGTGCTAAGGTCGCTGGTGAGCGTTTTTTTATCCGCTTCCAGTTGTTCGATTTTGGCTAACGCTTCTTCTAATTCCATCGGTTCACCGTCCAGATTGAATGTTGCTGTCTTTACCCGTGGGTTGCGCACTATGCTCAGGTGGTTGTAGTTAATACCCTTCTGCACCGTGTCAAACTCTTGCCCGTCAGGGGTTCGTCCCGTTTGTTTGGGCTTTTCGTCACACTGGTAGCCAGCCGACGCCCCGCGTAATCTTTTGTCCTGCTGAATCAGGCGAATGGATCTCTCATCCTGAACCAGAGCGCGGGCTACCAATTCATCGCCCTGACGCATTACGGCAGTAACCACACCAGCACTGACAGCCCGGTAATTTTTTGACGTCACCAGACCATTACGAGGATGTGACACCGTAACAGGCTTGCCGATTAAGGTATTCATTGAGTCCTGGTTAAACAATTCATCGGCTGAGCGGTACTCTTTTGCCGTGAATGCATCACCGCGATTGCGGTCATAAACCAGTACGCCCGGACGGGCTATAGGGATATCAATCTGGAGATAACCTTCCGGGGTTATCTCCCATTGTTTTATTGCATCAACGTTAACCTGTGTTTCTTGCTGCAATTTCTTTCTCCGCTTCTTCCACATCCGACGCAGAGAACAACCATTCAGGAAAACAACGGCAACCATTAGGTTGACCCGGATTCCCGTCTCGTGGCGGTCTGGTCGGCGTGTATGCCTTACCTTCGCGCTCAACATGCTCTTTTCGTTCGCGTTCGTCTAACATGCCCCGCCAGCGGTATATGCTCATCCCGGCAATACGTGCATTGGCTTCCTCAAGGTTCCATGCCTGATTGCCAATCTCATTACGGGCAACGTTACGGGCTCGCCGGAAAGGTATCTCCATCTCATCAGCCAGTTTATTAGCGATGTAATCGACGCCGCGCCCCTCGCGTAATCCCTGCTGTACTGTGTTAATCCCGCGTTGAAGTGCTTCATCAGAAACATTCTCCATGCGTCCCATACTTTCGGTTAACCAGTCGGCGGTTTGCTGCAATAGCTTTTTATCACCGTCATAAATATCGACCGCTATCAGCTCTGCCATGTTTTCATGCGGAATTGTTATACCCGGCGCAAGGTCAACATTTGCGGCGGCTTTAATGATGAGTCTGAAATCATCCAGAGCAGAATCGGCAAGTTGCGTGGTGGTGGTATTCATCGCTGGCAGTGACGGGATAACACTGGTTGTGCGTAGCGATTCAGATAACTTTGCTACCTGTTCGGAGACTGCCCCCGCTGTGTCTGGCGTGGCTGGCAATCCTTTTTTCAGGTCAACCAGGCTTACGCCATCAACGCGGAAGCGCTGGTAATAGCTTTGCCAGTATTCATCGGTAAAACCAAAATTCCCGTTTACGATAGCGCTCTGTATTTCATCGGCGGTGCGGTTAATGATGCGAATATAGGTATCAGGCTTAGTGTTTGTTATTCTTGCGAAGTCTTTAGCCAGATTTATACCTGCCTGCCTTCTGACTTCACTGACGATATACGCCGGAACCGCGCCAAACTCCCCGTCTTTTAATAACGCTGGTATTGCTTTTAGGAAAATGGACGCATCAGGCAATAGCTCCTGAGTTACAGACCGTATAAGCCTTTCTTGTTGCTCTCGCGTCATGCGGGAATAGTTTTTACCCGCTCGTTGCTTGATGTAAACGCGCACTTTTTTAACCGTTGCGGCGGCGATAAAATCTCCCAGCACACCATCAACGGATACATCTTTACCATCAGCCGCATCAGTATTAAGAAGTGCGCCGGATTTACCGATTGCCCGGTAAGTCTTTAAACAGGCTTCGCGAACCCATTTACAAAAAAGCCGGGTGTTATCACCCAGCTTTTGCGCGTAAACCAGTTCTATAGCCAGTGGATAACCAGCGTCATAACGTGGTTTACTTTTCGGCATTATTGGCCTCACTATTGCTGGTTTCGGTATCGTTCTGGTTCAAATCCTTGTCATTCTGGTCATCAATAGTGCCTGTTGCTGGCGCTGCCTCAGTCAGGAGTGTTACGGCGGCGGTTTCCTTCGCTGTTGCCCTGGCTTCTTCGCTGGTGATGGCTCTCATGCCGTAATAAATCTGCGCCGTTTCCGCAACCTTCTTGTCCCTGTCTACCTCGCGGTCAATCTGCCCCTGAGATTTGTTAGGAATAAAGTCAGCTTTTACGCCCAAATAGCGCAACGTCAGCTTTTTAAGTGCGGGGATAATGTCATTGGTGGTGATGTGAGAAACAAGGTTTTGCCATTGCGCATCGGCGCTGGTATCGCTGTTAGATAGTCCTGACCGCCGTTCAGCCAGCATTGATACCGGAAAACCTGTTTCAGCGCACACCAGCTTGATAGCCATATCAACAAGGTCAGCGGTTCCCGTCATACTGGACTGTAAGCGCGTAATATCTTCATCTTTATCTATTGCCACCATGTCATTCAAATGCCTGGTAGCCGCGATACCAGCCAGACGACGCGCCGCCATAGCTTCGCCCTTCGCTGACTTTAAATCTTCTGCAAGTTCTTCTTTTTTATAAATATCCTGTACTGACAGTGACAAAATACTGATGATTAACTCATGAGACAGGCCAAGACGTTGTAACGATGCATAAGGTTTACAGAGAACCGGCTCACCAAATTCGACGCCAGCACTACCGTAAATCGGCTGGTATTCTGGATCGCCAAAAAGGAGTGAATCATCTTGCTCAATAAAGACTTCGCCACCAATCGGGCTTTTAAGCTGAATACGCCAGCCTTCCGGCAGACCGAAAAGCGGATCGTTATAATCAGAAAACCAGTCATTTGACGGTGTAATCCAGTTTGCGCCGTGGCTTCTAACCCAATCATCACCCATGACCAGCACAGACCAGCCCTGATGACGTTTAAGCACTGTGGCGCGTTCAACGCTTTGCCAGATACGCATATCATCAAACAGTTGTTTGATTTTTTTATCATCCTCCGGTTTATCGGTGATGATATCGAATCCGTTAAGCATCGCTGCAGCAACCGGTTCGCTGATAATGCGCCAGCCTATCCCGGATGTTTCGCCAGCCAGTGCCGCCACCAGCGGAATTTTTCCCTCTGCGGCTCTGGCCTTCATTCGGTTTGCCGTTGGTGAGCCCATCCCGGCAGCACCTTTAACACCATGTGACACGCTTTCCATCATGGTTACGTAGCTGTCAATGTTATAGCTGGCAGGCTGTAAGCCCTCTTTTGTTAGAATTCCCTCAGTGGGAATTAAGCTGGTTTTGTTCGTCATTCTATAATTCCTGATTTCATGCGTACCAGATGGGGGAATATGGCGTCGGCATAGTCCGTGGACACACCCAGCCGTTTTTTAACTTTCGGTTTTGCTTCAATTTTTATCTTGTCTTCTGGCGTGGTTTCCCACATGACACCAGTAGAATCAGAAAGGATGCGATCGAGATATCGGCGTGGTATCTGGTTTGAGATAGCAAATAAGCCATCTGGCGGCATAATTCCCGTTTCCATCCACCGCACAGAGTCATTAACCGCGTCACGATACGCCCACCACGCCTGAGCACGTAGGTTTTCAAACGTATCGCCGTTCGGCCTTCCACCGCGATAGCGTGATTGCTTGCGCAACACTTCGCCCTGAGCCACAAACTTACGAAATTCAATGTCTGAATCTTCGTATTTGTTAAGTTCGCCTTTAACACCTGAACCAACGCCTACAGAGTCATAAATCAGTACGGAACAACCTTCTTCTGTTGCCAGCTTTAACGCCTGCTGCGCTAGCTGAACAGTGTCACGTGCCTGTAATCGCTCCATACGGTACAAAAAACGCCCGTCAAAGAATGACAACACCGAATCATCATCACCTTCATCGGCAACATCGAGCACCGCTGTTTTAACGCCTGTTCGACAGGCTTTCGCCAGTTTTGAATCAGGCGGCACCACCAGCTTTTCCAGATGACCACGGTTGACGACTGCGCCCGGTAAATCACTGACAGGAACACCATTCCAGATGTTGTCGTACTTATCCGGGTAATATTTCAGGGTGTAGCGACGTTCTTTATCCAGAGTCGAATTAAAGTACGGGTTGTGATACCAGTTCACCTCCTCTACAAACCAGTCATCCTCCGCGTTGAGCACGAAACGAACGTATGTTTCATCCCAAGCAAAAGCCGGGTTAAAGGTAATCCACAATTCAGCACCTTCACGGCGTAGTGTCGGTGCGAGCGTTTCCCACGCCTCAGCCGATATCGCGTGTGCTTCTTCCACCCAGCAAATATCCACGCCTTCAATGGATTTAATGCTGTCGAGATTTGACTGAAAGCCCAAAAACCTGAATTCCGCGCCAGATTTAGCCTTTATGCTGTTCTGCGTTATCGTGAATTCAGACTCATAACCCAGACGGCGTATCGTGTCGCTAAGTAGCTTATGCGATGACGCGTCTATAGATTTCTGTACCCTACGCAAACAGAGAATTCGAAGGTCATAACGTACAGTCAACTCGATTAACGCCTCAGCAATGCGCCATGATTTACTGGAACCACGACCACCACGCAGACACTTTACGCGGTGCGGCTTAGTGGTAAGCTCTCGCATTGTTCGCCGCCACTCTGACATTTTCTTTTTGTCAGAAAGCCAGTAATTACGGCGCTCTAGGTCGTTCTCTGCCGTTATTTCAATCGCTGTCATCGCCGCCAATATCCCTGTAGATTTCAGTCAGCGTGTCACGCGCAATCCGTTTGCCCTCGTCCGTTATTGGTTTACTTACATCAACACCCGCCAGCGAAAGTATCCGCGCCGCAAGGTGTGATTTATCAAGCCCTTCAACCTGCCAGCCATGCTTTGTGCGTTTAATATTTTTCACAGCGCGGGTATCAATCGCTCTTACCATGCTTTTGTATACCTGTGGATCAAGCCCCTTTATCTGGTCAATTTCCCGTAGCTGTAGCATTACATCTGCTGCATCCGGCGCCCGAAAACGGGCTGAAAGGTCAATCAATGCCTCCTGTCTACCAACAATATCTTTAGCAATGATGTGTTTTCGATAAACGCTAACGGCCTGTTGTATCTCGTTGTCTTTAAGCAACTTTTCAGCCTGATAGTCATCATTGAAACCTTTGTATTCTCTGTTGCGAGATTTTGCATAGCTGAATCCAGGCGCTTCCCGCTCACTGGCTACCAGCTTTGCAAACACATCATCTCGTTTACTTATTTTTATGGTCACAACGCCCCCTTTGTGAGGCTTGCAGCGTAGCGAGGAAAATAGAGGATCAAAAACAGCGTTACCGCTGGCGTGTAGTACAAATAAAAAAAAGCCACTCCGGGGGCGGAATGGCTCAACATCACAAAGAGTAATGCAATGGCTAAAAGTCAGTTAAACAGGCAGTTCGCTACCTGTCCGTGGCAGATGCCATTATGGTTTTTTGATGAGATAAGACAAAAGATAGTGCGAGAGGTAACAGCAGATATAGAAAAGCCGCCCCCGAAGGAGCGGCGTTTAAAGGTGCTCAGGCTGTGGATCGCAGTCAGAAAGGCGGGGTGTTACCCCCGCCCTGATTTAGCGACTCTCCTTAGCTTCGTAGGCAAACTTTGCCGCCACTTGCACACCTCCCTGTCCTATTGACGCTTCGCAAAGCGTCCGGTTTAGAGCGGTATATGCCAGTAACGCCGCGATATAAATCGCGATGAACAAAAAAACTCCTTTGTAAAACAAAGTTGCCTCCTTAGCGTTGGGGAGGCTATAATCGGATTGCGATGTCACGATAAGAGCCTCGTTGGTTAATGAAAATTGACCTTCGGGGCTTTTCTCTATCTGCCGCACGGTAACATGAGACAGATAGCCTCAAGCACCGGGCGGGATTATACCCACATCCCATAGCTCACTGCAAAATTTCTATCCCTTCCCCTTTCGACTTATTTGTAGTTGTTATAAGGCGTTACGCCAATTTTACGGGCTGAAAAATGTTGTTTATGGTTCTACGTGGATATACAATCACCTGGCGAAGTCAAGATTAGGAGCCCCGTTGGTCATTACTGGCCTTCGGGGTTTTTATTTCCCCTCATCCCATGCAAATTTCTTGTTTGTATGCCTTTTAAGATCTAAATCAATACGTTATAAATTTAAACTTGCGTAAATTTCATCATCTATACTCAAGTTAAGGCATCCTATGAAAGGGGTTATCGCTCCAGAAGAAAGACTACATTTTATGTTTCAAACACGATTAATTAACATTTTGGCATCGTGCCAATCCCTCTCTGAAAGCGAACAAGATTTCTTATACAAATCCATTACCGATTCATTACATAAAACGTATGCACCATTTTTTCATAGCTTCGCCGAAAATCAGCCAGATATATACCAGGCTATAAGTAACCTTCAACGTTATGTTTCATCAGAACTAAGCAACCATCGAATTGATGTTTCTACCGCCCCATTAACCCGCTTACTTGAATTAACCCGGATACCATTCAACCAGCATGGACTAATGATGACGCAATCATTACATGATTTAGGTCAAGAAAAATATGAGGTAATAACAATACTTCGACACATATCTAGTGGCGCAGAGCAGCAATACAACACTCCCGTATTCGTCGATAACAGAAAGGAATTTAGCTCCTCGGTTACAAAGGCTAAACGTACAGCTTTGCGAGGGATTCTCAACATTTAACCCTTGTTTCTGATTTGTAGTTGGAATAAGATCTATATCAGGTGCTCAAAACACCCATCCAAAGCGGTAAATCACCCCGTCAGTGTGATTTTTTTGTACCCGGAATTTATGCTCTGGTAGCTTGTTCTACGTGAGTGCTGAATTATGGGGTGGAGTGCGACGAATAGCGCAGGCGTGAACTTGCGTAATAAGTCCGCCGACTTTGGACGGTTTTGAGCTCCACCCCGCCCCATCTCAAAAGTGGGGATTCAGTCTCATCCAAAGGAGCAACAACTATGAGCACATTACTCACTATCCCCGATGCCGCCGAACTGCTGGCGCACACCCTCGCCGCCCTTAAAGCTGCTGGTTATGCCAGTGCCGCTATGATGCCCGTTCATCGTAACGACTCAAGCGAAGTCGAAAAAACGGAAACGCCAGCCCCTACCGCGCCAGAAGTCTATGTAGCACCCGGCAAACAGTACGCCAACGCGCAAGAAGCGCTAGCACATATGGTGCGCGAACTGAAAAACCCGCAGCGCGACAACTACAACGAAACGCTTGATTTTACGTTTGCTTCGCTGGCGCAACTGCTGGACTTATTACGCGAGCCTATTTACCAGCATGGCCTGATGCTCAAACAGGAGTTTGAGAAAGGCGATGAACTGCCTTTAGATATGGTGACAACGTTTATCCATATCCCAACCGGTACGGAAGTTTCTTTCCGTCTCCCCGCCTACATCAAAGAAGATAAACGCCTGGACGAATGCCAGCGCGTGGGCGCGTCGTTTAGCTATTTTCGCCGTTATGGTCTGCGTCAGGCGCTGGATATTACTGACGGTGATGACGATATCGACCAGGCTGATTCTAAACGTGAACGCCGGAAGGCTCGCGCACTGAACAGTAGCCGCAAGTGGAAGCCGACCACCAGCGCCCGGACAAAACCAGAATCCATCCTCAATGTGCTCGTTGCATCTGGTGAGTTTTCCGGTAGTGCTGCCATAGCACAGGCTAAAGCCCGTAACCCGTTTCTGCGTACACCGTCTGAACTGGCAGAGGATTTTATCAGCGGCGCAGACCGCATTATGGACGATGAAGGCATAGCGCGTGATACCGTCGCCCGTTTTGGCCTGACCGATACATTCTGGCAAGATTTCTACAGCGGTTATCGTGTTGATGGTGATGAACTGGTAGATAATAAAACCGGGAACCATGTAACTGCTGATGTGGCAATGGCGATTGCTGAATCAATCACATCATGGGCTGTTTCTGCCGCTGATGCTAACAGTGTTGTTGATACCCGCGATATGGTCAGCGCTGCTACTTCACCTTCTTTTGTACCTGACAGACGACCAACCACCCCGGAAGAAGAAGCCTTTATTTCTGCTGTTGGTGTTGGTCATGATGATGAGATAGCGGAAATCGCAGAGCGTCTTTTAGGCGCTGATATCGCTATGGGGCTGGATATCAAAGCCGAACGCAATGACACGCGCTACGCTCGCCGCAACTGGCTCAATGCCTGCAAGGTGTTTTACTCCAATGCGTTGCTTGCCGGGAATGTAAATTTTGATGCGCTTCCCTCCCTGCTGGCACAACCTGAGCCGCAAATTGAAGCACCCGACGAAATGCAACAAAAAGCCGATATAGCGCGTGAAATTGCATCGGGTAACAGTGAAACAGATATCAAACTGCAACAACTACATGAAATAGCGAAACGATGCGACACGCACACAGCCAGCTATATTGATACTCTCATCCTGCATGTTGAATGCGACGGACTAAACACAGATTTGCCCGTATACATCCCCGAATCAGATTTACCGTACTGATTTGCGGGGTGTTCAACATGAAAACTATAGAAGAAAAGTTACAGCGTAACTTTGAGCGTCAGCGCACGTACCAACAACGCGCCATTGAGCGCCAGCGCGAAAAACAGGCTAATCCTGAATGGCGTCAGGCTCAGTATGAAAAACAGCGGGAACGACAATCCCGCTATATTGAACGGGCAAAAAATAAACCGTGTAATCGCGGATTAAAGGGACGAACACCCCGCGCCGCTGAACGGTCATTGATGGACAAAATCGGGGCGTTACCCTGCATTGCGTGTTATGTGCATGGCGTGATTAATGAAGTTGTCAGTTTGCACCATATCAACGGACGAACGATTACCGGCGCTCATGCTTTTGTGTTACCGCTGTGCAATCACCATCATCAATATGCAGCACCACCAGTAGTACGCGCTATTTATTCCTGGCTGGTTCCCGTTCATGCAGATGGTAATTGTGGCGGAAAAAGTGCATTTGAGGCTCTCAATGGTTCTCAGGAGCATTTATATAGTCTTTGCCTTGAAATGATAGCCTGAATCCTCCACATAGCCGCCAGCATCGTCTGGCGGCGTTACCGCTCGCCCCTTTGCTGTATCCCCCTCTGTGCATCGCTTTTAATCGCACCTGACATTTATTAGTGAGGTGCTTATGTCTGAAAATAACTACGGTGCTTTAATACTTAAAAGCCCCATCGCCGCAAACGTTGCATTGGGTACCATAAACTCGCCTGGTATTTACCCGATTGTGGCAGGCAACGGTACTGCGCCAGATGCTAAGGCAGGCGTAATGATTGTTACCCCCAACGGCGCATCAGGGATGAGCAGAGATTTCAAGAGCTCTGACGGTGTGCTTTATTCTTTCATCAACTCCGCATGGGCTCGCCAGCTCCTTGTTGTTGATGTGGGGCAGATTCCTTACTTTACCAGCATTGAGTTGACGTCCAGCACGCCATTTATCGACTTTCATTACGGCAGTGATAGCGGTGATTATACCGATCGCCTGCTGGCGATGGATGACGGTCTGCATTATCTCGCATCAGCCGGGCGAATGCTTACCGTTAACGCCCCTGTTGCTGTTGAAAAAGACATCACGGTCAGCGGCATTATTGAGTCCAGGGCGTCACGTGTTACCAGCGTTCAGTCAGCAGATAAGCCAGGCATGACTACCGACTGGAACCCCGTCAGCGGGTTGACGGTGTTCACCAATAACCGTGGCCCGGGTGCGGGCGGATTCGCATTCCGAACTATTGATGCAACGAATAAATCGGAGATCGGACGTGTATCATTTACCGAGCTCGGCGATATTAATGCCGGAAACGCGAAATACGCCAAAGACGGCAACGTCTATGGCACGACATGGGGAGTAAATGGAGGTTCTGACTGGTTGTCGAATTTTCTGGCCAGTAAATTTTCTGGAATACAAACCCAGTTTAATGCAATACCCGTTAACAACGTTACTGGTGACATCACAGGCACCGCATGGGGCGGATTATTGTCGGCTCATCTGGCGGCAAAATGGATAGGTATACAGGCGCAGTTCTCTGCAATCCCCGTTGATAATGGTTCGGGTAATATTCGTGGTAATCAATGGGGCATTAATGGTGCAAGTGACTGGCTATCGAATTATATCAACAGGCGTTTTTCCGCCATTGCCAACCAGTTAGTGCTTTCTGGGGGGCAGAATGGGTATTTTAAAGACGTCACAACGGGTTTTTTGGTTCAGTTTGGGCGGCTTGAAAGCACCACATCCGGCCCGGAAACCTCCGGATATAACATCGCATTCCCTGTTCAGTGCCTCGGCGTGGTTGCATCAGTCGGCACAGAAATAAACTCAGGCGTCACTGTTTACACCGCGCCAACCAACAATCAAGGCTTTACTTATAAAACATCGGCTGCGCGTACCGGCTTTACGTGGTTTGCCTGGGGGAAATAATCGTGACTATTTATTACAGTGCTGAAAGAAATGCCTTTTATCCGGAAAGTTTTCGGGATGATTATCACAACTCCACTACTGGTTGGCCTGCCGATGCGATAGCTGTCGGAGAAGGTGTTTACCAGTACCTTATTGATGGTGTGGCGTCGGGCAAAATCATTGTTCCTGATGATGACGGGCACCCCATTTTAACGGAACGCCCAGCACCAACACCCGAGCAACTTGTTGCCCAGGCTGAAGTGGAAAAATTACGGCTATTGAGGATAGCTACGGAAAAAATCGCGCCACTTCAGGATGCGGTTGATTTAGGCGTGGCGAACGACAAGGAAACCGCCGATCTACTCGCATGGAAACAGTTTCGCGTTTTGGTTTACCGGGTAAAAGCAGAATCACCAGACTGGCCCCCACAACCCGAATAACATCAGGCCGCAGACGCGGCCTTTCTTTTCTCCGCAGCTTTATGATGCACCTCCCACAGCGAAACACCCAGCGATTCACAGAATGCGCCCACATACCCTAAATCAGACCATTCCCGTACACCACCCCGCGCCGCCTCTATGAAAACCGCCACATCGGCTGTACGGTGGATCCCGAACAATCGCCATTTCCCAGCCTCTGTTCTGGTTGCCACCACGCGAGCAAACATACCCATCTCGTAAAAGTCTCTGAACGCTGGTTTTTTACGTGTCGTAACCTTCATAAATGACATACCCCCGAATTGTTAATAACAAACCGGGGATATGTTGGCACAAATATTAAGAATGACTTTTTTATTTATCAGCGGTCACGATGCCTGCGCGATATCCCTCGCTGAGGGCAACGGGTTGCTGTACACCATGCCGCTGATAATCGGCGCGGTGGTCATCTGCGTTTCGTTTTTTCGCTTTAGGGTTATCGACAGAGCGCGGCTAGTTTCCTGACTGGTTAATGGCTGAGTTGACAGTAAAATCATTGTCAGAGGAATTACCACCAGCCCGGACTGCTCCAGAAAACGGCGCCGCCCGCCCAGCTTATAGACAGGTGTGACGCCGGAAACAGTAAGGCCAAAGTAATTGGTTGGTGCGGTGTCTGTCGCCGTCTTTGCAGGACAGAAAATAACGGCTTTATCGAATCCGGCAACAGTTAGCTGAAGCGCCGATAAATCAGGCGGCGTGTTAACTGGTGCGTTATCGCCGTGGAATATCTCCAGATCGCACACAACGCGCTGTAATGGATTTTGAAACTTTAGCGACCACGAACCAGCAAGAAGCCCACCAAACACATCTATGGTGTGCTGTGGGTATGGTATACAGCTTATTGGCGCACTGCTGCCGCGTATCTCTGCTGGCATAAGCCATTCAGGTACAACGCTGGAATCGTCAATTGCCGCCCGTTCAAGGTCAGATATTGCTACCAGTTCTTCCGGTGTTAATGCCATTATTTCCCCTTAGCTGTAAGAAGCTGGTCAATGTGTGCGGCTTTGGCGTACAGGTCATTAAAGATGTAATTTAATTCTGCAAAATCAACGGTATCACCCTGAATCGGTTCCCCTGTCAGGCTGATGTAACACGGTCTGAAACCATCAGCCTGCTTTGTAGGTGATGGTTGTTTGACGCTGGCATATTTCGAACCGCGAAAAGGATAGATGCGGCTTATAGTCGCAAAGCTATTCATCACGCATTTACCCTGGCTAATAAATCACGATATTTTTTGTATAGGTCATTGAGAATGAAATTCATTGTTTGTGCCGATACACCATCCCCAAACACCAGATTACCGTTTTCATCAAAATACGTTGGAGCAAAGCCGGTAGCCTGCAATTCTTGTGATGGTTCCTGCTTATTGGGGATTTCGGTTCCCCCTTGCCCTTTATAGGTTTTATCTGTTTCCGCCCAGCTATCCATTTTTCACCTTCATTTGTTTGACTGTTACCAGCGTACTGAATGGCGTAATTAGTTCGCCGCCGTTTACCGTCGCAGTGCCATCAATACGGGTTAACAGAGATTTAAGCGCTCTGACTCTGACGCCTTGCGTTGCAGTTGCCCGGATCGTTTTTTGGGCTTTCTCGTATCGGATGCCAGCCCATACGCAAGGGAAAGCATTTCCGGGGAACATTGGCGCATGATGGGTGAGATTCACATTTGGCGGTGTTGCAGCGCTGTAGATATCCCCGCCGAACGTGGCAGATACAAGAGAATCGGAGAGCTCAATATCAGGAGCCATACCACCACACTGCACAAACACTGTACGCAGAGGCACACGATTAAAGGCCGCGCCTATTGCGCCAGTGCTTAGCCCAACCCGATTTAGTGGTAGCCAGACAAGTTTGTATACCTGCTGCATGTATGTGCCCACTGATGGCCTTGATTGCGTTGAAACGCTTTGTTCGGCTCTGGCTTGTTGCAGCGCATTACGATAATCATCATCGTCGCGCCCTTCTCGCTGAATGCTGTATTGTTCCCCCCATGCGTCTAAAAGCGTTCCCGTTGAATCTGCCAGAGAAAAACCTTTTTTCATGTATTCAATGGCTGCAACCATGCTGCTGTTGCCGGATTTTAGCCCTGCGATTAGGTCTATATTTCGTTGATGGCGTACTTTTGACGTCAGGCGCTCTTTTGCTAACTGCTCAGGGCTTTTGATTACAGGTTCCATCAAACCACCGTTACCGATGTTGAGTCAGTGACCGCAATAATGCCGCTGCCTACAGAAACATGATTATCTGTTGGCGGGGATATAATGCCGATTTTTACTGTTACGTCCGTCAGTGTTGAAAATGCTGTTAACAAACGGGCATATATTTGACCAGAAAATACATCTTTCCCCGGTGTAAGCTGTGAAAAATAGGCCGTTACAGTGTTTTTAGCCACGCTGATATAATCCGCTGGCCTGCCCGTTGTTTCTTTATCCCATATATCGCCTGACACACTGACATAAACAAGTTGAAAGCTCTGGCGGCTGAAATAAACAGTTTCCGTTATCTCTCCATCGGTCGCCGTTGCGGATACATCACCATGAAACCCACACTCAGCGGCGGCGGCATCGTAAATAGCCTGTGCTATTTCATTATCGTCACCACCAGCGACAAAAACCTGAATTGATTTACCTGGTATTCCCTCCGCATTAGTGTTAATTCCCCGGTTAACCTCAACAGAAGCGTAAGAGACACCGCTGACGGCTAATACGGCATTTTTAACGCCGGGACGCGATGCGCTGATGTTCACTCTGGCTGCTGCCGCTGCTATCTGTATTCGCTCGCGATAGGACTCATCGTCTTCAATGAGATAACCCTTAACACCGTTTGCCAGTACCAGAATGTCATTGTTTGCAACGTAGCCAAACAATACCGCTGGAAACTCGATATTGCTTTGGTAGTAAGCGGTTGCAGGTATACCAGCCCGGACAATTTCAAATACATCATCAGCAAAGGAAAACGGAATAATTGTTCTGCCATCAGCGGCATAAAGCAGAGTCCCGTATGATGATTGATATGTTGTAAGGGATGTTTCAGCCGCTGTGATTTGCGTGTACAGGCGGTTGAGTATCGATTCTGACGTGTCACCAGTCTGAAATTGTGTTGAGTGCGGTTTACCAGAGATATTAATGGTAAATGTGTTTCCGCTGGTGATGGCATCCTGACGGACTTTTAACACAAAACCAGTAGCTGATTTTCCATCTTCTTTTACTTCGTGGTTTATCGCCCACTCGCCAGCGCTACCAGAGATAGTAAACGCATCACCAGCGCTTATGACCTGACCCGGCTGTAAAAGGTAAAGAACATAAGCCAGCGAGCGAGTAAGGCCATAACGAGGAAGGTTGAAGCGCTCGCCAAGACCATCTAACTGTGCTCCCTCTGCCATTGAAATGAAAAAGCCGGAAAATACCCAGCCAATCGCCTCAATGATGTTTAAGTCATCTTCCGAAACTATCGCTATTGTTTGCCCGACCAGTGAGTCGCCATCGGGGTTAACATCACCCAATGCGCCCTTTAGCTTTTCGTATTTATCGCCTCTTAGCTCCGGCAATCTGGCGCCATGCCAGCCACCATCATTCACTAATTCCACTTGTTACCTCTGTGCTTTCTGAGCCAATGTAGACCGCAAAGCGGATTGTGTAATTACCCTTCGCATCACTAATTGCTGTTGTTTTGGCGTCGTTAACTTCCGGGGTGCGTTTAGCCTCAGCATTAATCATATTGGAGACAATTGACGCTGGAAGGCGTGACGCCATAATGCCAGGCACCCACGGCAAACCCTGAGTTTCATCGAGCCACCATTCACCGCGATTTGTCCCGACTCTTATTTCTGCCTGCTGTGCTACACCGTCAATGCCACCATCCAGCACAAAATCACCGTTACGAAGAATCACCCCGTTTTCGTCCTGCATAATGTCCAGCATCAGTAATTCATCCCTTCAACGAATGCCAGTTTCGAAACCCATACAAGGCATCGGCTTGTACCTACTGATTCAACCCTTTGCACCTGACCAACGGGAATGATTCTTTTTCCCCTGCACGTAGGCATAACCAGCGTTAATGATTCGCCTGGCTGCGGCCTGTGAGTGGAAAGAAAGCAACCTTTCATACCGTGTCGATATTGTGTTGTTGTGATGTTCATTCTGTGTGCATCCACTTTTCAACGTGAACCACCGTTACTGCCGCATCCAGTGATTCAATATCCAAAAGGTCATCAAGGTCGAAACCTTCCCCGGCATCGTTCAGCATCTGCGCCATTGCTGCCTGATGTGGTAATTCAAACGGCAAATCGCTGTAAAAAGGCATGAACTGGTCTTTGCATTCGCGGCAGGTCGCCATGACCATATAAAGGGGCGCATTAATCAGGGGGATACACTCGACGCGATCCACAACTAGCCCGGTACGTTCAGTAATGTTGATAATCTCGCCCTTGCTGATGGTTGTGCTGTAGTCACCAGCCATCAGAAAGCCTTTGTTTGAAAGCGCAATTTGCGCCGCATCATCATTCAGTTTCATGGCGATTCCTTATGTCGGTTCATCGGAAAGGTTGCCCTGTCCGTTTTCTCTGTGTTTATGGGATTTACCGGATTTACCGCCGCTGATATGGTCAGCCGCTTCGCTTTTCCCGGTTACTTTGACGTTGCCGCCGAATTCAGCGTTGCCACCGCCTTTAGCGCCCTGACTGATAGCGCCGGAAATCGTTAAATTCCCGTTTATGGTGGTCATGGGGGCAGTCATATCGATGCCGCCCGGTGCGTCAACGGTCATTTTGTTGCCCGTAAAGGCAAAGGTTGCGCCCTGTCCGGTATCACCTTTAATGCTCCCGTCATCCCATTCGATGAAGGCGCTACCACTGAAAACGCGTATGCCGGGGCTATCTGGCATCTGATGAATTGATTTGTCGGAAAAGCCGCACAGGGCAACGGCATTTGAGAAGGTTTTATGGTCTGGTTCGTCACTGTCGCCGTGGGATAGCGCTATCAATAAGCATTCATCACCCGGCAAAACTCGCCCGCTGATGCCAGACTTGCCGCCATCCCAAACCAGAGAGATAAGACGCACATTTTCAACCACTGGATAAGCAACAGGCTCTGGATTGTCGCCAAATGAACGTTTTGGCGTTGGCCTGACGGTTGCGCGGCCTTCACCTACAGAAACAATCACAGCTTCCAGAGCAAAAATTGCTGAGTTAAGCGCCTGCTCTACGATTGCGTTAACCTGACTTCCCGTCCTCATGCAATGATGCCCTCCCATGAGGATGACCATGCCTGACGGTCACGCGTACTGAATCTGTGGGAAATCTTTTTAACAATGATGTTCCAGCCTTCCCCCATAGAAGGCGACGAAAGCTCTATCTGCTCGCCAATCTCAACACCGCCACGTAAAAGCGACTCCCAAGTAATAGCCTCAATAACGCCCATCTGACGGCGAGCGCCTTTTGAGTAGTCAACCTGAGAGCCTTTAGGAGGCCACTGGTATGTAGTTATGCTTTTGTCGTGTTTCTTCTGGATTTTGTCTTTTTCTGATGGGTTCTTTTTCTTGGTGCGCTTAGGTGAATGGATCTTCAAAAATGGAGCGCCAAGTAAGCCCGTTTCAGGTGAGAAAATGGCAGCACCAGTGAGAACAGAATCACCGGCTGTAACAACTATCGACTGATATTGAAGTGACCAAGTGGCATTAACTGGCTTACATAAGCTGGTCAGTACATCGCGGGATAATGCGACGCCGCTAACATTCTTAGGCAACACTAATGTTGCTGCAGCTTTCGAAACCTGACACCCCAGCCCCATATCTGACGCAACCAGCGACACCGCCTCTTTGAGGTTTTGCCCCTTTTTAAAAGTGCGAGATGTGACGCTGGCGCGAAATGGAATAAGCGCCTCATAAATTTTCATTTTCAGACCATAAACCTCGTTAGGCTTAATGGTTACGGCGCTGATTAGCTCCCCCTGAAACAGGGTGAACATACCTTCATCTATATAGCCAGCGGCAACGCTGACGGTTGAACCTGCCTGAGCGATTGCATTTTGCGTCTGAGGCGTAAGCCCCCACACGGTCAAGTCAGCTTCGTTTGGCTCTTTTTCATCGTCACGCACAGACGAAAAATCCACATCTACATCCGTAATGTGGATCGTCTCGCCATCTGTGCAATTAACGGTTATCTCGAACTGACGCCCGTAAGCCATAAAAATCACCTCCTTATATAGGAGTGATTTAAAGGCAACGCCCAGGCTAATTACAGAAACGCCGCCAGCGGTAATGCGTCAATATTTGGTGCAAGGTTGAATCTGTGGATAAACACGAACAAAACCGCTACCTGCACGATTTATGTTAGTGGTCAATATCGCTTTGAAGTGGCGGAAATGCTGATTTTTATTGTGGATAACATTTATCGTGCCAGCTTTCATGTTGCTGCTTTGTTTTAAATGTTGTGGCTGATTTATGAACATTTAATTTGTAACAGCCTCGCCATCCTTTAACGGTCAATTATTTACCCGTTCTAGTTGTAAGACAGAAAGTGATAGAGAACGCCCGGCGCTGGTGGAAACAAGCCTGAGCGCGGTTTAATATGTTTTCGCCCCCCTGCCTCATGCCAGCTTTCTGCTTTTGTGACTAACTCAATATCTCTATGTCAATATGTTAAAACATCTGGTCGGATGAGGTCGTAGAAACATTCCCGAATTTTTTTATGGCGGCTTTCCTTTAGATGGGGCTATCCTTTTGATTTATATAATACTTAAGCAGCGTCCTCTTTTTCGGCTTTGTTTCCGGCAGAAACATTTATTAATGATTATGTGGTTTTTGTCTATTCCCTGCTCAATTTCAACATATTTTTCAGAATGTCCAACCTTATATATCCGTTTGCTTCACCTGTGTATGCTTATGATTTATATGGTGTATTTTATGGTTTAATTTTTTTGTTTTATGTCGCTGGCAAAATACAATGTATTGACGACAAAAAACGTACATAAACTGCATCAGAAACAACCAGTTTTCGCAATTAATTGTTTTTATTGAGTTAAATAATTTTTCGTTGTTTTTGTCTAAAAACTGACTTTAATCACATTACTTTGTTATGTGTTATGGTTTGGATAAACTTATCCACACTACACATATTTAACTTTGTTGTTAACATTTTTAACCTTGCTTGTGTTTATATTTTGTTAAGTGGGGCTTAACGATTTATTCACACAAACTTTATTTGATGTGTTTTTTGCAGGCATAAAAAAACCCGGCAAATGCCGGGTGTGTTCTGCTGACGTTATTTAGACCATGCTACTGAAAGCCGTTTCTACTTCTGCTGCGCTCAACGTTGCTATGTCCCGATAAAGTGCTATTGCTTCCTGAGTCGTTTTGCGACCTCCCATCAATATCTTTTCACCTTCACGACTAATCATTTCCACTCGATAAATATCAGGTTTCGCTTTTAGGTTTGTACGCAATTGGAGTAATTTAAACAGGCAATGTCTCGGGTATTTCTTTTGATACATTACATCATTATCTTTTATTGCTGGCGTTGACATTTCCTACCCCCTTACCTGTAAATATTCTTCTATCGAGTTAGTTAATATTTTTCTCATTGCTGCGAATGGTGGCGACTGTAAATAAATAGATGGTACATCTTTGACAGCGTGGTTAAGTATTAATTCTGTTGCAAGAAAATCCTCGCCACGAACAGCGGCAGAAGTACGGAACAACTTACGCAAATCATGACAACGCCACTTTATACCAGCGCGGGATATAGTCGTTACCAGTGTGTTATATTTTATTTCTGACTCCCCGATTACTGATAACCACTCATCTATCAGTGGAATGTATTTAACTGGAATAGGTAAAAGCAGGTCAGCATGCGTCTTTGTGCAACGGTCTGGAATAAACAGCCTGCCACCCGATATAAGAGAGTTGCTGGATAATGAGAGTGTTTCAGATGCCCTTAGCCCGAAACATAACATCATTCGAGCGGCTGTTCTGTATGGTTCGCGTAGAGATTCTATTTCTTGAACGACGGCGGTGTATTCATCAATACTTACTCGTGCTGGTTTACTTAATGCCCGATGGCGCTTAATTCTCTTTCCAATTGCCCTTGCTGCGGTTCGCATAGCCTCCAGCATTCTCCCTAGCGAACCGGGCGCGGCTGGCTTAAATTTGATGTCAGCATGAATCACCCAGGCAACGACAGCAGCAACACAATCAATGCGCTGACGGATAGTGGATGCCGCAAGACCATTGTCGATGCATCTGTCGGCATATCTAACCCATGTATCCGGTACACTAGCGGCTCTAACCCCCAGAGCAAGAACCGGCTCTAGCATACGCACAGCATGACGTTCATTTATGATTGTTTTCTCGCGTAAACTGACCGCCTGAGCTCGACGGTCAACCATAATCAGCAAATCAGAGAGCATCATCACCGCCTTTTACTAATGGCGTTGACTGAGTGGCAACAGTATATAGAGGTTGGATCTTCCAACCTTTTGATAACCAACCATTCGCCACATTTCGGCTTCTTGTTATTGCCGGAATACCGATGCCATTATCAGTATGAAGCCATGCTACAGGCTCAGCGTAATCAGCTTTGCGGCGTTCCTGTAGCTCTGCCTGTGCTTCGTCACGAGCGATGCGGCATTCACGCAGGATTTCAACCAATGCCTCACAGCGCGGGTAATTAACAATGTGGTCATTGAGAATGCGACCTACGCGCATAGTTAACTCTCGCTGCATATACTCCGGCGTTTCCGGTTCTCCCGGGCAGCCGAACCCGGCAAAGAAATCCCCGATTTCACAAAGAATCAGTGCGCGTAAGTCTGTTAGCTGTTCTGGTTTATTGGTCATTTAATCAATCTCCGGCAAACGGTAAAGCGGGATAACCTTTGCACCCTCACCGCTTTCATCGTCAGCGGTCTGTAATTCATCGCTAAGGTGCGCCGGGTTACTGCTTACACAGTGCTCTGCAAAATATGCCATACCGTCGCAGTCTTCTATGCCATACATGAAAGGCTTTGCCGTTAGTGCTGCCAGTGCGATTTCTAAAATCTGCTTTTCCATTTGCGCCAGTGATGCCATCGACACAGGAAATGTTGATTTAGAATAGCGGTCCAGCTTTGCAATAACGTGTGCTCTGACCTGCTCTTTAGTGAATTTTTCCATTCTGTTATCGCCCCTTATGGGGCGACCTCCGTAAGTTGTTTATTGATGCCGCGCTTAGCCTCTTGACGCGCTCTATGTTTATTAGTGCGACTTTCCGACTCATAGCCGTTTCCCTTTCGATAACCACGAGAGCGGCACAAAGCACAGGTACATCCATCGACTGAATAAAATTGCCCGTATGGTTTCATTTTTTGTAATTACCCTTTAACCGCTAGCGCTGTACGAATCGCATTCGCGATAGCAGCGTAAAATGCGGCATCCTCATAATTTTGTTGCCCCGCCCATTCAAAAATCACGGCAGTAAATTTCATATTGCTAATGACTGTTGATGTTGAATCGCTACGGGCATACAGAGCCACCCATACCCCCGGCTTGATAACCTTGCTCTTAACAACACCCAGCGCCGGAATTACTCCGCGAATGGCTGACGCATGACGCTTAGCTGTATCTTTGCTCACCCCTTCACGCTCACTACGGTCAGCCACCAGCTTTAACGCTTCTTCTATAAGGTCACGCGATAATCTTCGTTCGCTTCTTTTGGTCTTAATTTTGTCCATTCAAATCACCTTTATTAATCATCCAGGCTGTTGCATTCGGACTTAAACGAACCTCAGTTACCAATCCACGCGAAGCCATATTTTTTAGCTTCTGGCGAATGTCATACTGGAGAATTACTTTGTCAGGGTGTGCGCGGCACACAGCCTCACGAATGAAGCTGGTATGCATCTTCTGGTTCTTCAGTGTTGGGCTTGTCCAGCGCTGAAAAACATCAAAAATATCCTTATCTGTAATGATGTAACGGCGCATTGTTACCTCTTTGCCTTTTCTTCGATAATTGGAAAATCAATGCCAATGCGCAGAGCGGCAGCGGTATTAAAAATCAATCCGATGCGTGGTGTAGCTTCCAGCCCTTCAATGCGGCGTATCGTCGAGCGCATGACGCTAACCAACCCTGCGAATTCCGTTTTATCCATACCTAATTCGCGGCGTAAAGCACCGCTAACAAGCAGGTCGGTTAATTGACCGATGGTCATTCGGCGTTTTTCTGCCATGACCTTTTTTACTGTTTCATTTGACATAAAACCCCCTTAAGAAATGCTTACCACGTACTGGTTATCGCTTAATTTAAAGGCGTGGATAGCTGTTCTGGATGCAACCCAGCCATCCTCACCGCGTAGAAGTAATGGAATTGTTTTTTCACTGTTAATTAATTTTTCTATTACATTTTTAGTGTTTTCATCATTACCAGTGTCAAACATAAGCGCACGTTGTTTTACTTTGATAACATTGATCCTCTCAGATCCAGTTAAATATTTGACAAGAGTTATCTCTTTTTCCTTAACAGGGTTAATCATGAGGTTTTCAATTGAGTGCTTCATGTTTACCCTGTGTGGATTTTTATATTCCACCTCCCCGGCAATACTCCCGTTTGCCATTAACCAGACAATATCTTTCAATGGGTAATGACTCCCCTGAATTAATACATGTTCCTCACCTTCACGAACCCTGATAAAAACAGGGTCTCCTTGTTCCCCCATCCCTTTACGTGACTTGCGGAACAACTTCCCGTCACGGTAATCAAAAAGTTCATGACATTTTTGGAAAAGCCATGCCTGATTAATATCCTCACTCCCTGATGTTGAACCGTTGATTAAATCAGCGAGGCAAGAAACATCAGCATCAGCAACCGACCTAAGCGCCGCACGCATCACATCTGGCAATTGCAAACTGCCATCTTTTACGCGCTCTTGGGCGCGACGATAGGTTTCTTCGTCTGCCCTAAACTGAATAATTTGTGTTCTTTTGCTCATGTTTATCTCAAATTAAGTTAGGTGGGATGTAAATCCCGGTTGAAAGCGCTTTATGAAAAGCATTAGCCATACGACAAGAGTTAATTTCATCCTTTGACATTGCTGGACGCGGTTTTATAGCCTTCTTCTTTTCTTGCCGTGCTGATTTCAGGGCGCGAGTAATTGCCCCGCTTACAAAGAAGTTTTTTTGTGCATGTTTCAGGTGATAAAGATATTTTCCAGTAGATTCACATTTGATCTTCTCTATTTCTACATAGGGAGAGCGAAACATGTTCCAAATTCTACGGGCGATGTTCTTTGCTGTTTGTTTTTTAAATTTGGCGTTAACTTCTTCTCGGATTTGGCTCATTGACATGTAACGACCTGCCATAATTTTAACGAGGTCTTTTGCTGTTACATTGCGTTTTAACTGGTTGTAAGCCAACAGAAGGGACTCGCGAAAGTAATCACGGGCAGAGCCGCCAAACGTCTCAGCCCCCTTTCTTGCCAGTTCCCACGCATGCCGGAAAATCAGAGCAAAATCACGCATGATGCGCCCCCCTATGCGTTTCGGCTGAGATTCTTAGGATGTGTGGCAATGAAAATGCCGTGAATTTTTCCGTGCGGCGCTACGTGAAAAAACAAGCCGCGACGTGATATTTCGGAGAGGATTTTTGCTGTGCGCTCAGGTAAAGACTGAACATTTTGACGTGGTGATATATCAGATACTTCATCACCGAAAAGATGAACGGTGTTACGTCCCTCACCCATTCGGCAACAAATCAAGAGTAAAGCATTAACAACATGCTGTGTGTTGCTGGTTTTGGTTAACTTCACACTCAATATAGCCATAACATTCACCCATAATATCTATGGACTACGTGTTATCGCTCTACCGAATGTATATTATGTTAAATGCAATTTAGTATTTGATGAATGCTTAGTTCATACCCCTTAGCTGACGCCGTTCCATCAAATCCTTACCCTTCCCTTATCTGCTACGGTAAAAAGTTTTCGTCAGATGACCCCGAATGCAGATCCCTCTTTAGCCATTCTCAGTTTGGCGGTTCCGGTTGGTACACAGTGATGAAAAACGATAAGGTCAGAGCTGTTGTCGCCTTCGAGTCAGGAAGCCAGGAAGCGGTTTTTTCATTCCTGGAAAAGCTCCCCCTGCTAATCCTGACTGAAAACTGCTGGACATGACTGTCTGCCTTGAGCAAAAGCAGACAGTCACTTTGATTTTCTACCGTAAATTTTTCTTTTTTTATAATCAATGTATCGGGCTAGATATTTTTGTAACAACTTTATAAGTTAAAGATCTGCCGCAATAACAGATTCCTTTATTTATAATTAGAGGTTTGCAACGTTGTGATAGACTTTTTGAACATCATCGTCATCTTCAAGGGCATCAACGAGTCCTGCAAAGATTTCTAAATCTTCTGGTGAAAGTTCAACTTCTGATTGAGCAATCATTTCTAATTCTGTTGTTGAGAATTCAGTAATCCCAGCGGCTTTCAGGGCTGCAATTCCTTTATGAAGGTCTGTAGATTCAGTATAAATAACGATGTTTCCCTCTTCTTCGGTTACATCGCGAACATCTACATCAGCATTAAGCAAAATTTCAAAAATATGGTCAGGATCTGTTCCTGCAAATACAATCACCCCGGTATTGTCAAACATATAGCTGACAGCACCTGCCGCTCCGATATTCCCGCCTTTTTTATTGAAAATTGAGCGGACATTAGCAATCGTACGGTTAACATTTGACGTCAACGTTTCAGCGATAATCAGTGAACCACTTGGACCAAAGCCTTCATAACGCCCTTGCACGAACGTTTCATCGCTGCCGCCTTTGGCTTTATCAATTGCTTTATCAATAACGTGTTTAGGAACCTGTGCTTGTTTCGCACGTTCAATAACGAATTTTAAAGCTGAGTTTGATTCTGGGTCTGGTTCACCTTGTTTGGCAGCAGCATAGATTTCTACACCGAATTTTGCATATATATTAGACGTTGCACCGTCTTTAGCAGTTTTTTTAGCAACAATATTTGCCCATTTACGTCCCACTGGAATAGTCTCCTCAGAAATTCATTTACATTACATGCAGATTAATAGCCTGCAAATTTTTCCGCAATATTATATCATGATATGTAAACTCTCGTCCATGAAAAACAAAATATCCATGTTTTACTAAATGTTACTTTAATTTTATCAATAGTTAACATTATGGATATGTTATTTTCGTTTTTTTTTAGATCTTTAGTTTTTTAATTTTAATAGTTGAATGGTAGCAATAATACATAAATAAAGAGAAGCTGAAGTAACAATCCAGGTATAAATACCCACTTAAGATTAATGAACGCATCTAATCCAGATCTTTTCTTCAGCAATGTCTGGCTGATGTTTACTTCTTAATCATGAAAGCCTGAGGAACAGATGCCATTGCTGGTCGCCCCGCTTTCTTGTAACCTTCTTCCCGTTGCACTACTGACAAAATCTGGAACCACTGAACTGGACTTCATATGAATGCTCATATTTCTAAAGACCCTTTACATGGCGTAACGCTTGAAATGCAGGTCAATGCACTGGTTGATCGTTATGGTTGGGCTGAGTTGGCGCAACGCATTAATATCAACTGCTTTAAAAATGAGCCGAGCGTTAAATCCAGTCTGAAGTTTCTGCGCCGCACGCCGTGGGCGCGGGCAGAAGTTGAAGCGCTGTACCTGGATTCACTGCATGACCTGGCCTCAAATAACACCACCGAACCGGCGTTCGATCCCTGGGCTAACAGCCGCAACAAGAAGAATTAAGAGCAAAATCTGATGTCAGCATCCGGTTTTATTTCAGCAAATTATCAGAAAAAACTGGCGAATATTCTCGCCCGTTCCCGAGCCAGGCTGCCGCGAACCAACATGAAATGGTTTGCGCTGCTCGTAGGCAGTATGTTGCTACTTGGCAGTTGTTCTTCACAGCCGCCCGGTTCAAAAATCACCCCTCTGCCCCCGGTGGGCAATCCACAGCAGAGCAAGGAGCCGGTGCGTGGTATCTGGCTGGCAACGGTTTCGCGTCTTGACTGGCCGCCGATTTCATCCGTCAACATCAGCTCGCCTGCCGTTCGTATCAGCCAGCAGCAAAAGGCGCTGACTGACAAGCTGGATAACCTGAAACGTCTTGGTATTAACACCGTTTTTTTCCAGGTGAAGCCCGATGCCACTGCGTTGTGGCATTCTACAATCTTGCCGTGGTCAGATACCCTGACCGGTAAGATTGGTCAGGATCCGGGTTACGATCCGTTACGGTTTATGCTCGATGAAGCGCATAAACGCGGAATGAAAGTCCATGCCTGGTTTAACCCCTACCGCGTGTCCGTTAACACAAAACCTGCGACGGTTACCGAATTAAACAACACGCTGTCACAGACGCCTTCCAGCGTTTTTGTCCTGCATCGGGACTGGATCCGTACCTCGGGCGAGCGTTTTGTGTTAGATCCCGGTATTCCCGAAGTGCGTGACTGGATAACCAGCATCGTGGCTGAAGTGGTTGAGAATTACCCGGTTGACGGCGTGCAATTCGATGATTACTTCTATACCGAGTCTCCCGGCTCTGCGCTCAACGACAGCCAGACCTTCAGAAGATACGGCCAGGGATTCGTCTCCAAAGCTGACTGGCGGCGCGATAACACGCAACGCCTGATCGCTCAGGTTTCACGAACCATTAAGAAACTCAAACCTGAAGTTGAATTTGGCGTCAGCCCTGCGGGCGTGTGGCGCAACCGTTCGCACGATCCGGCGGGCTCCGACACGCGCGGCGCGGCAGCCTATGATGAATCGTATGCGGACACCCGCCGCTGGGTGCAACAAGGCTTGCTGGACTACATCGCCCCGCAGTTGTATTGGCCTTTTGCCCGCGACGCGGCGCGTTACGATGTGTTGGCAAAATGGTGGGCAGATGTCGTCAAATCAACCAACACCCGCCTGTATATTGGGGTGGCGTTGTACAAAGTCGGTGAGCCGTCGCGAAAAGAACCTGACTGGACGGTCAAAGGCGGTGTGCCGGAGCTGAAAAAACAGCTCGATCTGAACGAGTCTGAACCGCACATTAACGGCACAATTTTGTTTCGCGAAGATTACCTTAATCAGCCGCAAACGCAGGAAGCCGTGACCTATATTCGCAGTCGTTGGGGGCGTTAATGGTCGTCCGTATTGGATTTATAACGCAAGAGCGTCCGGTTATACGGACGCTCTTAACCGATTCATCAGGCAACTGAAGGCTCAGGCAATCTGAATGATGAGACCAGCATCGCCAGCTGTTCCGCCTCCTCTTTCAGCGCCTGCGTTCGCGCGGCAGCATCATCTATTAACGAGGCGTTTTGCTGAACGGTGCTGTCCATTTCGGTAACGGCCAGCGTAACTTCGGAAACGCCCTTGCGTTGTTCTTCACCCGCAACGCGTATTTCCCCCATCAACTGACGTACCTGACGTACATTACTGACCAGCTCTCCCAGACGTTCGCCCGCATTGTGAATTTGCTGACTTCCGCTACCTACATGAGAAACGGATTCATCAATCAACGCCTTTATTTCCTGCGCGGCGGTGGCGCTGCGCTGGGCCAGCGTGCGCACTTCGGAGGCCACAACGGCAAACCCTCTCCCGGCATCACCTGCTCTGGCGGCTTCAACCGCGGCATTCAGGGCGAGAATATTGGTCTGGAACGCAATGCTGTCGATAACCGCGACAATTTCCACCATTCTGCCGGATGAGGCACTGACGTTATCCATTGTAGAGATAACACCCTGCATAACATCGCCGCAGCGGTTGGCCGTTTGCGCGGTGCTATCAGAGAGTTCATCCGCCAGTTGTGTATTACTGGCATTTTGATGAACGGTCGCATTTAACTGTTCCATCGCCGCTGAACTCTCTTCCAGCGCAGCGGCCTGTTGCGTCACGCGAGATGAAAGTTCCATATTACTGTCTGCCAGGCTGACAGCGTTATTCGCCACCACTACGCTACTGCTTCTGACAGTGATCAGAATGGCTGAGATTTTATCGACGAACAGGTTAAACGCTTCGGCGATAGCGGAAATCTCATCTTTGCCACGCACATCCAGGCGACGGGTAAGATCGCCTTCTCCCTGCGCAATGTCATCGAGAGCCTGACGGGTATCATCGAGACGTGAAATCAGTCGGCGAACCACCAGCCAGGATCCCACCAGCAACAGGGTCATGATCGGGATCAACACTTCCAGCACGTCCTGCATCATCACTTTGGCAAGGCCGACGATACGCGATTCAGGCGTCGCAAGACCAACAACCCAACCGGTATCCGCCATCGGGAACAGCATCACTCGTGAAGCCGAATTCAGGACGTTATCATTTGCAAGCGTAATCGTTTTCACCCCGTCCGCTGGGCGCAGAGATTTCAGACCGTTTTCCACCGGGATAAGCCATTGCGCGCTTTGCGCCAGATCGTTAATGGTTTTATATTTCGCCAGATCGGCCTGCGGGAAATAGAGGATTTGTCCCTGCTTGTCCACCACAAACGCGTAACCACCGGTGCTGTTTCCCTGCTGCTGCATGAAAGTGGCGACGTTATCCAGGCGAATATCGGTGGTGGCGACACCGGCAAACTTGCCCGCCAGTTGATAAGGTACGCTGCACGTTACCATGTTGACGCCTGAACTGGCGTCCTGGTAGACATCAGACCATAAGCAACTGTTTTGTGAATGCCCTTTAGCATGCTGATACCAGTTTTCATTGTGGTATCCGCTTGACCCTTCGACGTTATAGTCGTTGGAATACACCAGTTTACCTTCAGCATTACGCGCCCAGAAAAAGCTTCTTTTCTCCACACCTGCGGTGAAAGCGTCTGGTTCTGGCCAGATACCGCCGCCGGTAATAATCGAATCTTTATCTTCACCAATCAGATGCGGAACGACGCTTTGATAAAGAGATTCATCATTTGGCAGCACCTCAGCCAGTCGTGACAAGCTAACGGTCTCACCTTCAATTCGTGACAATACGGTACTCAACTGGCGGGTTAAACCTTGCCCTGTTTCTTCGATCAGGGCGGTGTTGATTTCAACGACGCGCGGTTGACCACGCCAGAGCATAATCACCACAATAACAAGGGTCGTGACTGCAAGCAGCAGAATGCCGCCGATGGTTAAACGCGTTGAAATACGAGTAGGATACCAGGCCATACAAACTCCTTCTGCAAAAGGCTAACTTTTATCCAGTATCGGCACAGGCGTTTATATCTTTATAAAGTTTTCTTAAGTATCACAAAATAAATAGGTGACATTGTCACAAATAGCAAAACCCAGCACTTTGGCTGGGTTTTAATAATGACTTAATCTTATTTGGATAATTCTTTTTTGATTTCGTCTTTTATTTTACTTAATTCGCTCTGCGGATGTTTTTTACAAAGTTCAACGGTCAGAGGAACTGCAGTAGTCACGGTTTCGTTATAGTCTACGTAATCGCCACCCTTGAAATCTTCGTCTTCATTGAGCACCCAGAAAGCCACTGGGGCCATAGTTTGCGGGTTCAAATCAATAAACTCCTGGCAATTCATGCCTTTTGGAGTCACTTCAGTTTTAGCGTTATCAGTTGCTGCATTGACGCTGACACTGGTTAACAGCGCTGCGACCAGAATACCTGCTGTAGAAAGGGAGAATTTATTCATTGTAGTACTCCATTTATAATATAAATAATATCTACACTTGCGCTTCAAACCGTTAATGTAGTTCGCAAAAAATAATACCCCTAACGTCATAAGAATAAAGATTGCCACCATTGATATGGCTGAAATTTATATTTCACATTACTGATTCTGATGTCTGGGCGTAAAACGTGGCCACAATGTGATCGTTCCGACGAAATCAGCAGATTCATACCCCTCTTCCCCTGTCGCTGCACCAAAACTGAACTACGCTGCACAAATGTTGATCATTAGTTAACGGATATGGGCTGATTTTTAACAAAAATGGTCAGCGTGCCGCTGTTACCAACATGGCACGCGTCCTGCATTGTTAATTTGCTAACAGTGAACCGTACTCTGACAAACAATTAACAGCGAGAAGGTAATGACAGCGAAACCGGAGTTATTTACCCGCATAGAGCAGACCTTTAGCCAACTGACGCCCAGCGAAAAGCGCGTGGCCGGGTGGCTGTTAGCCCATGCTGTGCAGATCCCTTTTGAAACCGCGGATGGTATTGCTAAAGCGACCGGAACCAGCGGCATTACCGTTGGACGCTATCTGCGTAAACTGGGCTTTCGCAATCTGGAAGATGCAAAAGCCAGCCTGCGGGAGCTACCCGTCGTCACCTATCAACCCTGGGGGATGAACGAGCGGCTGGACTCCTGGCACCAGCAACAAAGCCTGCCAGATCGCGCGCAGCAGTCGCTATTACTGGAAATCGACGCCATTACCTATGTCTATCAACTCGCGCAAGGCGAAACGTTTTTACGCATAGCGCAGCGGCTGGCGCATGCGGAAGCCGTGTATATCCTTGGGATCCAGTCCACCCGCGGGATCGCTAACGCCTTTTTCAGTCACCTGGAATACCTGCGGCCTAAAGTCAGCTACTCCGAAGGGCTTTCCGGCAGTTGGGTCGAGTCGCTGAATTCAGGATTCACCCAGCCTTACGTGGTGATCACCGATATGCGCGCCTATTCCGCTATCTCGCGACAATATTGCCGCGTTGCCACAGAACGCTGCATTCCGCTGGCGTTAATCACCGATGTGTGGTGCCCGTGGGCCCGAGACTATTCCATTGACTTACTTCAGGTGAAAACTGACACCGGACATTTCTGGGACTCACTGGCTCCGGTGAGCTGTCTGTTCAACTTATTACTCTCTGCGGTGGTGGCCCAACTGGGTGATTCCCTCGCAGAACGCCTGCAAACCAATCGCCAGTTACAACAACAATTTGGTCAATTCGAACAATAAACAGGAAACGTGCTATGTCAGAAACCCCAGAACTGGTCGATCTGTCGGTGATATTCCCGTCGCTGCATATCGATCTTAAATACGCTACGGCAGACAACATTACCGGCGCCCCTATCTACCGGGAAGCTCGTTGCCTGTTGCACACCGAGGCGGTCACTGCGCTGGCGAAAAGCATCAGTATTGCGCAACTGGCGGGCCTGAAACTTGTGGTATACGACGCGTATCGCCCGCAGCAGGCGCAGGCGGTGCTGTGGAATGCGTGTCCAGATCCTCAGTATGTTGTTGATGTGGCGATAGGATCCAATCACAGCCGCGGGACGGCCATTGACGTTACGCTAATGGACGATCGTGGCAATCTTCTCGATATGGGCGCGGGCTTTGATGAGATGCACGACCGTTCCCATGCCTGGCACCCTTCTGTTCCTCCGGCTGCGCAGCGCAACCGCCTGCTGCTCAATGCCATTATGTTCGGCGGCGGTTTTGTCGGTATCACCAGCGAGTGGTGGCATTTTGAATTACCTGATGCCGCCCGCTATCCGCTGCTTGACGATCAGATAGATTGTTACACTGTCACACCCATAACAACACAACATTCCCTTTAATTCTGGAGCCTGGTTATGAAGACTACACTTGCGTTAAACGCGTTTTTTCGCCCCGCTCTGATAGCCGTTGCGCTGGCGTTTGCCCTGCCCGCTGCGCAGGCCGCCGTTCCCAAAGATATGCTGGTAATCGGCAAAGCTGCCGATCCGCAGACGCTCGATCCCGCCGTGACCATCGATAACAACGACTGGACGGTCACCTATCCCTCTTATCAGCGGCTGGTTCAGTACAAAACGGATGGCGGTAAAGGCTCCACGGAAGTTGAAGGCGATTTGGCCAGCGGCTGGAAGGCCTCTGACGACCAGAAAGAGTGGACGTTTATCCTGAAAAACGATGCCAAATTCGCCGATGGAACGCCGGTGACGGCTGATGCGGTAAAGCAATCTTTTGAACGCCTGCTCAAAATCGGCCAGGGGCCTGCAGAAGCGTTCCCGAAAGATCTGAAGGTTGAGGCTATCGATAAAAATACGGTGAAGTTTACCCTCAGCCAGCCATTTGCGCCGTTCCTGTATACGCTGGCCAATGACGGGGCCTCAATTATTAACCCGGCCGTCTTAAAAGAGCATGCCGCAGACGATGCCCGCGGATTCCTGGCGCAGAACACGGCAGGCTCCGGTCCCTTCATGCTCAAAAGCTGGCAAAAGGGACAGCAGTTGGTGCTGGTTCCTAACCCATATTATGCCGGTGCAAAACCGGCGTTTAAGCGGGTTTCGGTAAAAATCATCGGTGAAAGCGCCTCTCGCCGTCTGCAATTGTCGCGGGGTGATATCGACATTGCTGATGCGCTTCCGGTTGACCAGCTTGCCGCCTTAAAACAGGAAGGCAAAGTTAACGTGGCGGATTATCCCTCGTTGCGCGTGACCTATCTGTATCTGAATAACAGTAAAGCGCCGCTCAATCAGGTGGATTTACGCCGCGCCATCTCGTGGGCCACCGATTATAAAGGCATGGTAAACGGGATCCTGAGCGGCAACGGTAAGCAAATGCGGGGTCCGATCCCTGAAGGCATGTGGGGTTTTGACGACAAGGCCATGCAGTACAGTTTCGATGAAGCCAAAGCGAAAGCGGCGTGGGAGAAAGTTGCCACCAAACCTGACAGCCTGAGCTTCCTGTACTCGGATAATGACCCCAACTGGGAACCTATCGCGCTCGCGACCCAGGCAAGCCTTGGCAAACTGGGCATTAAGGTGAAGCTGGAAAAACTGGCGAACGCCACCATGCGTGACCGCGTGGGCAAAGGAGATTACGACATTGCCATTGGCAACTGGAGCCCAGATTTCGCCGATCCGTACATGTTTATGAACTACTGGTTTGAGTCAGATAAGAAAGGCTTGCCGGGTAACCGTTCGTTCTATGAAAACGGTGAGGTCGATAAGCTGCTGCGTAGCGCGCTGGCCACGACCGATCAGGTTGCCAGAACCAATGACTACCAGCAGGCGCAAACTATCGTGATTGATGAAGCCGCCTACGTCTATTTATTCCAGAAAAACTATCAGTTGGCGATGAACAAAGACGTCAAAGGATTTGTATTCAACCCCATGCTGGAACAGGTCTTCAATATCTCCACCATGAGTAAATAAGCCACGTTAATGCGGAGCCGCTCTGGCTCCGCAAGGGGAAGCTAATGACGTTCTGGAGCATTTTACGCCAGCGATGCTGGGGACTTATTCTGGTGGTTATCGGTGTTTGCGTAATCACTTTTATTATTTCGCACCTGATACCTGGCGACCCCGCGCGGCTATTGGCGGGCGATCGCGCCAGTGATGAAATTGTCGAAAATATTCGCCAACAGTTGGGGCTGAACCAGCCGCTGTATGTCCAGTTTTTTCGCTATGTCAGCGACATTTTTCACGGCGATTTAGGCACCTCTATTCGCACCGGACGTCCGGTGCTGGATGAGCTGCGCATCTTCTTCCCCGCCACCCTTGAGCTGGCTTTCTGCTCCTTGTTGCTGGCGCTGGTTATCGGTATTCCTTTAGGCATTTTATCTGCGGTCTGGCGCAACCGCTGGCTTGATCACCTCGTTCGCCTGATGGCGATCACCGGTATCTCCACACCAGCATTCTGGCTGGGGCTGGGGGTGATTGTGCTGTTTTATGGTCATCTGCAAATTTTACCCGGCGGTGGACGTTTAGATGACTGGCTGGATCCGCCAACTCACGTCACCGGGTTCTATCTGATTGATGCACTGCTGGAAGGCAATGGCGAAGTCTTTTTCAATGCGCTTCAGCACCTGATCCTGCCATCGCTGACGCTGGCCTTTGTGCACCTGGGGATCGTTGCCCGTCAGATTCGCTCCGCCATGCTGGAGCAACTGAGTGAAGATTACATTCGCACCGCTCGCGCCAGTGGGTTGCCGGGCTGGTACATCGTGTTGTGTTACGCGTTGCCAAATGCGCTTATCCCCTCGATAACCGTTCTCGGCCTGGCATTGGGCGATCTGCTCTACGGTGCGGTGCTGACTGAAACGGTCTTCGCCTGGCCGGGAATGGGCGCCTGGGTGGTGACGTCGATTCAGGCGCTCGACTTCCCGGCGGTAATGGGATTTGCCGTGGTGGTCTCTTTCGCCTATGTGCTGGTTAACCTGGTGGTGGATTTACTCTACTTGTGGATCGATCCACGAATTGGACGCGGAGATGCACAATGATGCTCACACAAGAAACGCCAGCCGCGCCTCAGACAACACGCCGTCGCACAGACTGGGCTAAACTGTTCTGGATGATGAAAAGCAGCCCGTTGACGCTGGTTGGCGGGGTCATCATTGTGATGATACTGCTGCTGATGGTGCTGTCGCCGTGGATAACCCCTCACGACCCTAATGCCATCAATTTGAGTGCACGCCTGCTGCCCCCGTCAGCCGCTCACTGGTTTGGTACCGATGAAGTCGGCCGCGATCTGTTCAGCCGCGTTCTGGTGGGTAGCCAACAATCGGTCGTTGCGGGGCTGGTCGTGGTGGGTATCGCCGGGGGATTGGGTTCGCTGCTGGGCTGTTTGTCTGGCGTCATGGGCGGACGCGCCGATGCAATTATTATGCGAATAATGGACATTATGCTGTCCATTCCCTCGCTGGTGCTGACGATGGCGCTGGCCGCCGCGTTGGGTCCAAGCCTGTTTAACGCCATGCTGGCGATTGCTATCGTACGTATTCCGTTTTATGTGCGCCTCGCACGCGGTCAAACGTTAGTAGTGCGCCAGTTTACCTATGTGCAGGCGGCGCGGACCTACGGCGCATCACGCTGGCATCTGATTAGCTGGCACATTTTACGTAACTCTCTGCCCCCGCTAATTGTGCAAGCGTCGCTGGATATCGGCAGTGCGATCCTGATGGCCGCCACGCTCGGATTTATCGGTCTGGGCGCACAGCAACCCAGCGCTGAATGGGGAGCGATGGTCGCAATAGGCCGTAACTATGTGCTTGATCAGTGGTGGTATTGCGCTTTCCCAGGCGCCGCCATTCTGATTACCGCCGTGGGCTTTAATCTCTTTGGCGATGGTATTCGCGATCTGCTTGACCCGAAAGCCGGAGGAAAACAGTCATGACACAACCCGTGCTGGAAATCGAAGATTTGCATTTGAGTTTTCCCGGCTATAAAGCTGACGTGCATGCGCTTAACCATGTATCGCTGCATATCAACCGCGGAGAAATCGTTGGCGTGGTTGGTGAGTCCGGTTCCGGTAAGTCCGTGACGGCCATGCTCACCATGCGTCTGCTGCCGGAAGGCAGTTATCATATCCACCAGGGACGCGTTTCGCTGCTGGGGGAAGATGTGCTCAATGCCAGCGAGAAGCAAATGCGCCAATGGCGCGGCGCACGCGTAGCGATGATCTTTCAGGAACCCATGACGGCGCTGAATCCGACCCGACGCATCGGTCAGCAAATGGTGGAGGTTATCCGCCATCATCAGGCGTTAAGCCGCACGGATGCCCGTCAGAAAGCCATCGCTTTACTCCAGGAGATGCAAATCCCGGATGCGGCGGAAGTCATGAAGCGTTTCCCGTTTGAGCTTTCCGGCGGGATGCGCCAGCGCGTAATGATAGCGCTGGCCTTTTCGTGTGAACCGGAGCTTATCATTGCCGATGAACCGACCACCGCTCTGGACGTCACGGTGCAACTGCAGGTGCTGCGTTTGCTGAAGTTAAAAGCGCGAGCCAGCGGGACAGCCGTGTTATTTATCAGCCATGATATGGCGGTGGTTTCACAGTTATGCGACCGGTTGTACGTCATGTATGCCGGAAGCGTGATTGAGAGTGGCCCAACGCAAACCGTTATTCAACGCCCGACGCATCCCTATTCCATTGGTCTGCTGAAATGCGCGCCGGAACACGGCGAGCCGCGCGCATTGCTGCCCGCCATTCCCGGCACCGTGCCGAACTTAACCTGCTTACCGACGGGATGCGCGTTTCGCGAGCGCTGCTTTGCCGCTGGCCCCCGTTGTGAAGAAACACCTGCGTTACGCAGTCAGGGAGGCGGGGATCAACAATCTGCCTGCTGGTATCCGCAACTGGAGACAACACATGTCTGATTTTTTACTGGCGCTGCAGAATGTTCATGTCAACTTCCCTGCGCGTAAAAACTGGCTTGGCAAGGTAACGGAACGGGTGCATGCCCTCAATGGTCTGGATTTACAGATCCGTCAGGGGGAAACGCTGGGGATTGTTGGCGAGTCCGGTTGTGGAAAGAGTACGCTGGCGCAACTGCTGATGGGGATGCTGAAACCCAGTCAGGGCAACTATGCGCGCCGTGGTGACAAGCAGCATACCGGTATGCAAATGGTCTTTCAGGATCCCCTTTCATCGCTGGATCCGCGCTTACCGGTATGGCGGATTATCACCGAACCGGTGTGGATCCAAAAACGTCCTGCAGAACGTGAGCGCCGTATGCTTGCTGAAGATTTGGCGCGACAAGTGGGAATTCGTCCTGAATATCTCGACCGCCTGCCGCATGCGTTTTCCGGTGGACAGCGCCAGCGTATTGCCATCGCCCGGGCGTTGTCATCAGAGCCGGACGTGATTGTGCTTGATGAACCTACTTCGGCGCTGGATATCTCCGTGCAGGCGCAAATTCTCAATCTGCTGGTGTCATTGCAGGCGCGCAGAAACCTGACTTACGTGCTGATCTCGCACAACGTGTCGGTGGTTCGCCATATGAGCGACCGCGTGGCGGTGATGTACCTCGGGCAAATTGTTGAGCTGGGCGATGCGCAGCAGGTACTCACGCAGCCCGCCCATCCCTACACGCGATTATTGCTGGATTCGGTCCCTAAAACGGGATCACCGCTGGCGGAGGATTTGGTGTTACGGAAAACCGAACTACCGGGGAACCGAACGCTGCCCCAGGGTTGTTTTTTCCGTGACAGATGCCCACTGGCGACCAGCGGCTGTGAGAAGAAACAGGCATTGCTGAAAAGTGATAGCGGTGGTGAAGTTCGCTGCTGGCGGGCGGTTGCATGAGCTGAACGGTTGGCGTATTGCGTGAGGGTCAGGTGCAATACGCCTTTTTCAGTGAATCCACCAGCACTTCAGAAGCGGTAGATAACTTATGATGCGCCGAACGCAAAACGCCGATCCGACGCTGGATCACCGGCGTATCCAGATCGATACAGGTTGCGCCCAGCTCTGTCATTTGCGTACGGCACAATGCAGGCACGGCGCTGCCGCCCAGTCCGCTCGCCACCAGGCGACCAACCGTCACCAGTTGATGGCTCTCCAGCGCCACCTCCAGCGTATGCCCACTTTGCACCAGCTGTTCTTCCAGCATCAGGCGCACGGCGGAAGGACGTTGCAGGGTGATAAAATCCAGCGTCAGCAATTCGCGCCACGCAATACGATCCCGGCCCGCCAGTTTGCATGTCGGCGGAACAATCGCGATAAAACGATCCACGCCGAGCGGGGTGAAATGCAGATGCCCTGAAGAGTCCGGCTCAAAGGCAATGCCCATCTCCACCCGCCCTTCACTGACCATCTCAATCACGTGTTCGTTAATCACGTCATGTACCGTTACGTTGATCCCGGAGTAGGAATCACGAAACGTTTTCAGTACCGATGGCAGGACGTTAGCGGCGAATGAGGGCATGGCGGCAATAGAGATTTTCCCGCGCTGCAGCGTAAAGCGCTGGCGCATTGCCTCTTCCGTATTCTCCCAGTCCGCCAGCAGCTGTCGCCCCATGTTGAGCAGCGTTTCTCCCTCCTGCGTCAGGGTCACTTTGCGGGTGGTTCTCAACAGTAACGCCCCGCCCAGTGAATCCTCCAGTCCTTTAATCGCCAGGCTTAAAGCGGGTTGCGACATATTCAGTCTTTCACTGGCATGAGCAAAATTCAGAGTGTGAGCTACCGCTAAAAACGCGCGTAACTGTTTGATGCTCATTCCCATTTCGCATTCCTTTAACTTGTTGAATACCTTTAATTAACATTAAATTGATAAAAAAACCCAATGAGTGAGTCACAAATTTAAAATTAACAAATCATTTTTCACCCCCAATGATGTCGGCAAGGACAACATGAGGGGCAAGTGTATGGCTGGACTGGATAAACGGGTTGCCACCTATCAAGAGGCGCTGGCAGGACTGACCGATAACATGACGCTGCTGGCGGGCGGTTTTGGCTTATGTGGGATCCCCGAGAACCTGATTGCCGAAGTACGCCGTCGGGAGGTTCAGGGGCTTACGGTTGTGTCAAACAACTGCGGCGTGGATGGTTTTGGCCTTGGCGTTCTGCTGGAAACGCGCCAGGTACGCAAAGTGGTCGCATCTTATGTAGGTGAAAACGCCCTGTTTGAGCAGCAGGTTCTCAGCGGTGAACTGGAAGCTATCCTGACGCCGCAAGGCACGCTGGCAGAGCAGTTGCGCGCGGGCGGCGCGGGGATCCCGGCATTCTTTACCGCGACCGGATACGGAACCCCGGTCGCGCAAGGGAAAGAAGTTCGCGAGTTTGCCGGACGCCCTTACATCTTAGAGCAGGCGATAACCGGTGATTTTGCGTTGGTTAAAGGCTGGAAAGCCGACTGGTACGGCAACGTTATTTATCGCCACACCGCACAAAATTTTAATCCGCTGATGGCTGCCGCTGGGCGTATTACCGTCGTGGAAGTTGAAGAAATTGTCCCTCCCGGAGAGCTGGACCCCGCCGCAATTCACACCCCCGGAATTTACGTTAACCGCATTATCCAGGGGCAGTTTGAAAAACGTATTGAACAACGCACCCTGCGCCAGAAAGGAGCCTGACCATGTTAACGCGTGAACAAATGGCGATGCGTGTCGCCCGCGAACTGCGAGACGGTTATTACGTCAACCTTGGGATAGGTATTCCTACTCTGGTGGCGAACTACATTCCTGAAGGCATGGACGTAATGCTGCAATCGGAAAACGGCTTGCTGGGTATGGGCCCGTTTCCCACGGAAGATGAAATTGATGCTGACATGATCAACGCCGGGAAACAGACCGTGACGGCGCGCAAAGGCGCGGCAATCTTCGACTCGGCGCAATCCTTCGCCATGATCCGCGGCGGTCACGTCGACCTGACGGTGCTCGGCGCGTTTGAAGTGGATGTTAACGGCAATATCGCCTCATGGATGATCCCCGGAAAAATGGTGAAAGGCATGGGCGGCGCGATGGATTTGGTTGCCGGAGCCGACAACATCATCGTGGTGATGACGCATGCCTCTAAAAGCGGCGAGTCGAAACTGCTTCCCGCCTGCACCCTGCCGCTGACCGGCGTGGCCTGTATTAAACGCGTGCTTACCGATCTGGCGCTGCTGGAGATTGCCGATGGGGCGTTCATTCTGCGCGAGCGAGCGCCGGGTATCAGCGTGGATGAGATAGTCGCCAGAACCGCCGGCAAGCTGATCGTTCCCGAAAATGTCCCCGAAATGCACTTTAGCTGAGGAGCTGACCATGCAGGATGTTGTTATTGTCGCGGCGACGCGCACCCCAATTGGCAGTTTTCATGGCGCGCTGGCGCCGCTTTCCGCGGTTGAACTAGGTTCAGTGGTGATCCGTTCGCTGCTGGAAAAAACCGCCGTGGCACCTGAGCAAATTGATGAAGTGATCTTCGGCCAGGTTCTGACGGCTGGCTGCGGCCAGAACCCTGCCAGGCAAACGGCGTTACGCGCAGGACTGCCGTTCACCACGCCCGCGTTAACCCTGAATCTGGTGTGCGGCTCGGGCATGAAGGCGGTGCATCAGGCGGTCCAGGCGATTCGCTGCGGCGATGCGCAAATTGTGATTGCCGGTGGGCAGGAGAGCATGAGCAATGCGCCCTATTTCCTCGACGGCGCCCGGGCGGGACTGCGGCTCGGTCATGCCAGCATGAAAGACAGCGTGGTGCATGACGGTCTGTGGGATGCGTTTAACGACTATCACATGGGGATTACCGCGGAAAATCTGGCGGATAAGTTCGTGATCGGTCGCGAGCAGCAGGACGCCTTTGCCCTGCGCTCACAGCAAAAAGCGGCCGCCGCCATTGAAGCCGGTCGTTTTAGCGCGGAAATCACGCCAGTCAGCGTCCCGCAGGGCAAAAAACCGCCGCGTGTCGTGGATCGTGACGAACAGCCTCGTCCGGATACGCAGGCTGAAAAGCTGGCGCAGCTCAAACCAGCGTTTCGCCCAGGTAACGGCACGGTGACCGCCGGGAATGCCTCTTCAATCAACGATGGCGCCGCCGCAGTGATGTTGATGAGCGCCGCCAAAGCAGCAGAACTCAATCTGCCGGTTCTTGCCAGAGTGGCGGGCTACGCTGTCTCCGGCGTCGACCCTGCGATTATGGGTATTGGGCCGGTAGAGGCATCACTTCAGTGCCTGAAGCGAGCTGGCTGGACGTTGAATGATGTCGATCTCATTGAAGCCAACGAAGCCTTTGCCGCGCAAGCGCTGGCGGTTGGCGAATCCCTGAACTGGGACAGCAATCGGGTGAACGTAAACGGCGGCGCGATTGCGCTGGGCCATCCCATTGGCGCGTCAGGTTGCCGAATTCTGGTGACTTTGCTGCACGAAATGGCCCGCCGTAACGCAGCCAAAGGGCTGGCTACGCTGTGCGTAGGCGGCGGTCAGGGTGTGGCGCTGGCGGTTGAGCGCCCGCAGGAGGTATCTCATGAAAAGTAAGCATATCTGCGTACTGGGCGCGGGTTTAATGGGTGTCGGTATTGCCACCCACTTCGTCCGTTATGGTCACGATGTCTGGCTGTACGACACCGATAGCAACCGTATTGCAGACATTGGCGCAGTTGCCAGCGGTATTCTGGATGAACTGATTGCCACCGAACAGTTTCCTAAAAACGACAAAGAACAGGCTGTGAGTCGTCTGCATGGTACTACCTCGCTGCACGATATTGCCGCGTGCGGGTTACTGATCGAAGCCATCCCGGAGCGACTCGAACTCAAGCACGCGTTGTATGCTCAACTGGAAGCACTGATCGCGCCTGAGGCCGTCATTGCCAGTAACACCAGCGGCCTGCCGCCGGATGCGCTGGCAGAGAAGCTCGCCCATCCTGAGCGGTTGTTAATCGCCCATTTCTGGCACCCGCCGCATTTTATTCCACTGGTTGAGATTGTACCCGGCACGGCCACGAAGCCGGAATATCTGCAGGAACTGCAACAGCTGCTGCTTTCGATGCAGCTGGAAGCCGTCGTGCTCGACCGCGCTGCGCCGGGGTTTGTCGGTAATCGCCTGCAGTTCGCTCTGCTGCGTGAAGCGTTGCATATCGTAAAAAGCGGGATCGCCAGCGCAGAGGTGGTGGATCAGGTAATGCGCGCCTCGCTCGGTCGTCGCTATGCGATGGTCGGTCCGCTGGAGGCGGCGGATATGACCGGACTTTCTACGGTACAGGACATTTGTCGGCATCTGCTACCGGAGCTGGCAACCGGGAGCGACATGATGTCTCTGGTCGCTGACAAGGTGGCTAACGGTGATACCGGTTTGCGCAGCGGCCAGGGATTTTATCGCTGGGATGATTCGCGCAAAGAATATATCCAGCAACGCAGAGAGCATCAGCTGCGCTTTGCCCTGAAACCGTAACTTCTCTTTCTGTACCCCACTATAACAATGATATTGAGGAGTCATGATGAGTGTATTAATCGCCCTGGCAGCGTTGGGCCTGCTGATGCTGGCAGCCTATCGCGGATATAGCGTCATCCTGTTTGCCCCCATCGCGGCATTAGGTGCTGTATTGCTCACCGAACCCAGCGCCGTCGGCCCTGCCTTCACCGGCCTATTTATGGAAAAAATGGTCGGTTTTGTGAAGCTTTACTTCCCGGTGTTCTTACTGGGCGCTGTGTTTGGCAAGTTAATCGAGTTATCGGGTTTTTCTCGCTCCATCGTTGCCGCCGCCATCAACATTCTCGGGCGTCGTCACGCCATCCCTGTGATTGTGCTGGTGTGTGCGCTGTTGACCTACGGCGGCGTATCGCTGTTCGTGGTGGCATTTGCGGTGTATCCATTTGCGGCGGAGCTGTTCCGTCAGAGTAATATTCCGAAGCGCCTGATCCCAGCCACCGTTGCGCTGGGCGCGTTTTCCTTCACCATGGACGCTCTGCCAGGCACGCCGCAGATCCAGAACATTATTCCGACGAGCTTCTTTGGAACTAACGCCTGGGCCGCGCCCTGGCTGGGTTTGATCGGCTCTCTGTTTATCATCGTTGTCGGTCTGGTTTATCTCGAGCGCCAGCGTCGTAAAGCGCAGGCAAAGAATGAAGGGTATGGCACTGAACTGTTAAACGAGCCGGAAACGCCGGATAACATTAACCTGCCGAACCCGATAATTGCTATCTCTCCGCTGATCCTGGTTGGCGTTTTTAACCTACTATTTACCCACTGGATCCCGCAATGGTATGGCGCTACGCATCAACTGGAACTTCCGGGCCTTGCCAAACCGATTACCACCGAAGTTGGTAAAATCACCGCTATCTGGGCGGTAGAAGCGGCGCTGATTTCTGGGATCCTGCTGGTGGTGCTCTTCGGCTATCGCAACATTAAAGGTCGCCTGGCGGAAGGGAGCCGAACGGCGGTTGGCGGTGCGATCCTCGCGGCCATGAACACCGCATCAGAATACGGTTTTGGCGCAGTGATCGCCGCCCTGCCAGGTTTCCTCGTGCTGTCAAAAGCGCTGGCGGCCATTCCCGACCCGCTGCTCAATGAGGCTATCAGCATCACCACGCTTGCCGGGATCACCGGCTCGGCGTCTGGCGGGATGAGTATTGCCCTCGCCGCCATGTCTGACACTTTTATTGCCGCCGCCCATGCCGCCAATATTCCCCTCGAGGTCTTCCACCGTGTGGCGTCAATGGCCAGTGGTGGTATGGATACCCTGCCACATAACGGTGCGGTCATTACCCTGCTGGCCATAACCGGTCTTAGCCATCGTCAGGCGTACGGCGGGATATTCGCCATTACCGTAATTAAAAGTCTGGCCGTGCTGTTTGTTATCGGCGTCTTCTACACCACCGGAATTGTTTAAGGAGAATCATCATGAACTTAACGGGAAAAACCGCTCTGGTTACCGGCTCTACCAGCGGTATTGGATTAGGCATCGCACAGGTGCTGGCGCAAGCGGGCGCAACCCTGATCCTTAACGGATTTGGTGATGTGGAAGCCGCCAAAGATGCCATTGCGCAGTATGGCAAAACGCCAGGCTATCATGGCGCGGACCTGAGCGATGAAGCGCAAATTGCCGATATGATGCGCTATGCCGATAGTGAATTTGGCGGTGTGGATATTCTGGTCAACAATGCCGGGATCCAGCATGTTTCACCGGTGGAGACCTTCCCGGTTGATAAATGGAACGCGATTATCGCCATTAACCTCTCTTCTGTCTTTCACACCACGCGCCTGGCGCTTCCCGGCATGCGTACGCGTAACTGGGGACGCATCATCAATATCGCTTCAGTTCATGGTCTGGTGGCCTCAAAAGAGAAATCCGCCTATGTGGCGGCGAAGCACGGCGTGGTGGGATTAACCAAAACCATTGCGCTGGAGACCGCGCAGACGGGTATCACCTGCAATGCGCTGTGCCCCGGTTGGGTGCTTACGCCGTTGGTCCAGCAGCAAATCGATAAACGTATTGCCGAAGGCGCTGAGCCTGACGCTGCGCGTGACGCCCTGCTGGCGGAAAAACAGCCGTCGCGCGAATTTGTCACGCCGCAACAGTTGGGTGAGCTTGCGCTATTTTTGTGCTCAGACGGGGCGTCGCAGGTGCGTGGTGTGGCGTGGAATATGGATGGCGGCTGGGTGGCGCAATAAAGATATCTGGTGCCGGATAAGACCCCGTCGCATCCGGCACACCTTCTTTACGATTTTAACTGATAATCCAGCGTAATTTCCGCGTTCAGTACCTGTGATACCGGGCAGCCGGCTTTTGCTTTCTGGATGATGCCGTCAAACGTGGCGGCATCTATCCCCGGGACGCTCACCTGACTGTGTAGCGCGACTTTGGTGATAGCAAATCCGGCATCCACTTTATCCAGAGAAACATCGGCAGTGGTATCAATGGCATCTGGGGTAAAACCCGCTTCGCCCAGCATGAGCGAAAGCGCCATTGAGAAGCAGGCTGCATGCGCCGCGCCAATCAACTCTTCAGGATTGGTGCCTTTCGCCCCTTCAAATCGGGTATTAAACCCATACGGTTGCTGATTCAACACCCCACTTTCGGTCGACACGGTACCTTTACCGCGCTTAATGTCGCCTTCCCAGTGTGCCTGACCTTTCTTATGGATAGTCATTACCGCTCTCCTGTGTTGTCGTTGGAGTTACAAGTATAGGACGGCTGAGAAAAAGCATGGCACATACGGGATAGTTCTCATTTGCCGCTTAAGCATTGACCTTTCAGCTGAAATGACCGACCATCCAGAAAGCCGCTATTTTTAACATCGGCTTTCTATCAGGTTGTATTTCGTCCGTTCTCATACGGACTCGCCCTTGAAACCAGTAACAGGATTAAGGAGTTAGAATGAAATCGAACCGTCAGGCCCGTCATATTCTCGGACTGGACCACAAAATCTCAAATCAACGCAAAGTCGTGACCGAAGGTGACAAAACCAACGTGGTCAATAATCCTACCGGAAGAAAGCGCCGCGCTGACGGCAAATAGCCTTTCGCACGTCTGACTGAATAACGAGATAAACACCATTGCAACCGCAGTGGTGTTTTTGCTTATAAAACCCCTTAACCCATTCACAATGCTTTATACTTCGGCCGTTTCCCTGGCGGACAGGCCACATACGATCATAAAGAGTGCCAGGGACGGTTATTCAAAAAAGAGTGAGTGACATGGAAAACGAAACTAAAAAACTGCGTTCCCTTTACATCCCCTACGCTGGCCCGGTTCTGCTGGAATTCCCTTTACTGAATAAAGGGAGTGCTTTCAGTGCGGAAGAACGCCGTAACTTCAACCTGCTGGGGTTACTGCCGGAAGTGGTCGAGACGATTGAAGAACAGGCTGAACGCGCCTGGATCCAATATCAGGGATTCAAAACCGAAATCGATAAACATATTTACCTGCGCAACATCCAGGACACCAACGAAACCCTGTTTTACCGGCTGGTGCATAATCACCTTGATGAGATGATGCCAGTTATCTATACCCCAACGGTCGGCGCGGCCTGTGAGCGTTTCTCCGAGATTTATCGTCGCGCGCGCGGCGTGTTTATCTCTTATCAGAACCGCCACAATATGGACGATATCCTGCAAAACGTTCCTAACCACAATATCAAGGTCATCGTTGTCACCGATGGGGAACGTATTTTGGGTCTTGGCGATCAGGGGATCGGCGGGATGGGTATTCCAATCGGTAAACTGTCGCTGTATACCGCGTGTGGTGGGATCAGTCCGGCCTACACCCTGCCGGTGGTACTGGACGTCGGAACCAACAACCAGCAACTGCTCAACGATCCGCTGTATATGGGCTGGCGTAATCCGCGTATCACCGATGATGAATACTACGAATTTGTCGATGAATTCATCCAGGCCGTGAAGCATCGCTGGCCGGATGTGCTGTTGCAGTTTGAAGACTTCGCACAGAAAAACGCCATGCCGCTGTTGACCCGCTATCGCGATGAAATTTGCTCGTTTAACGACGATATTCAGGGTACCGCTGCGGTAACCGTTGGCACGCTGATTGCGGCCAGCCGTGCGGCCGGTAGCCAGTTAAGCGAACAGAACATTGTCTTCCTCGGGGCAGGTTCCGCCGGTTGCGGAATTGCCGAGCAGATCATCGCGCAAATCCAGCGTGAAGGTTTAAGCGAAGAAGCGGCGCGTCAACGCGTGTTTATGGTCGATCGCTTCGGCCTGTTAACCGATAAGATGCCGAACCTACTCTCTTTCCAGACCAAACTGGTGCAAAAACGCGAAAATCTGCAGCACTGGGATACGCAAGAAGATGTGCTGTCGTTACTCGATGTGGTACGCAACGTTAAGCCGGACATCCTGATTGGTGTTTCCGGACAGACCGGCCTGTTTACCGAAGAGATCATTCGCGAAATGCATAAGCATTGCCCGCGTCCGATCGTCATGCCGCTGTCTAACCCGACTTCCCGCGTAGAAGCCACGCCACAGGATATTATCGCCTGGACCGAGGGTAACGCGCTGGTTGCGACCGGTAGCCCGTTCACACCGGTACTGTGGAAAGAGAAAATCTATCCCATTGCCCAATGTAACAATGCCTATATCTTCCCGGGAATTGGTCTGGGGGTAATTGCTTCTGGCGCATCGCGTATCACCGATGAAATGCTGATGTCGGCCAGTGAAACGCTGGCGCAGTATTCACCGCTGGTGCTCAACGGCGAAGGACTGGTGTTACCTGAGCTGAAAGATATTCAGACCGTTTCCCGCGCCATCGCGTTTGCCGTCGGTAAAATGGCCCAGCAGCAAGGCGTGGCGGTGAAAACCTCCGCCGAAGCATTGCAACAGGCGATTGACGATAATTTCTGGCAGGCAGAATACCGCGACTACCGTCGTACCTCTATCTGACGGTTTGCCCGGCGGCACGTTGCTGCCGGGCGCTCAGAACTTGCGCGACTGCGTGACTTACGATTACACTTTCACCATCGATTAACATTTGGAAAATAATAAGGAGGATACTTATGCTGTACTGTGAACGTTTTATCGTTTCACATGCTTTTGGCGATCGCCAGTGCTCAAGCGTTATCGGTATCGTGCTGCGATAACTTCTGCTTGAGCGAAGCTAACTTCTAAATCCTCTTCTCTCGGGCTTACCGGGTTATCGTCAGCGATGTTTGACGAGGCGTTTTTACGCCTGTAACTCTTGAGTAAGCAACAATGAGCACATTACTAACCGCACAATCCTTACACGTTGATACGGCATTCGGCACGCTATTCGACGATCTTTCCTTTACCCTGAAAAAAGGCGACCGCATCGGGCTTATCGGTTACAACGGCTGCGGCAAAAGCACGCTGTTAAAACTGCTCGATGGCACAATTTCGCCGACCAGTGGGGTTATCGCGCAGGCAAATCACTGCCATCTCGCCCGTGTAGAACAACATCTCCCTGACGAAATACTGCCGCTCACGCTGCAGGAAGCCGTTCTGGCTCAATTGCCCGAGCATGAACGCGCAGGTCAGCAGTGGCGAGTTGAAGCACTGCTCGCCGAAATGGGGTTCACGCCGGAGAATTTATCTCTGACAGCACACACGCTGAGCGGCGGCCAACACACGCGTCTGTTATTGGCGCGGGCGCTGATGCGAAACCCTGACCTGCTGCTGCTGGATGAGCCGGGTAACCACCTGGATCTGCCAACATTACTGTGGCTGGAACAGTTCTTACAAAACTGGTCTGGCAGTTTTGTGGTGGTTTCCCACGACCCGCAGCTGTTAGACGCGGTGACTCACGGAACCTGGATCCTGCGCGATCGAACTCTTCATGCCTTCGATCTGCCCTGTAGCGCAGCGCGTCAAGCTCTGGCAGAAAGAGACATCAGCGATGCTCTGCGCCATAAGGCTGAGCAAAAGGAGATAGACCGGGTGACCGCCAGCGCCAAACGGCTGGCTACCTGGGGGCGGGTCTACGACAACGAAGATCTTTCCCGCAAGGCCAAGCAGATGGAAAAACAGGTACAGCGCCTGAAAGAGGTACAGACTGAAGTGACGTCAGGAAGTCAGTGGACACTAACATTGCAGGGAGATGCCCTGCGTGCGGATCGTTTGCTGGAGATGACTAATCTGTCCGTGGCCCCTGCTCCCGACGCTGATACGCTGTTTTCCATTGCCGGTCTCCGGTTAAAAAGCGGCGATCGCGTGGCGATTGTCGGGCGCAACGGTTGCGGGAAATCATCGTTGTTAAGGCTTATCTGGCAACAGTTTCACTCACAACTGGCATCACCTTCACTGGTGTTGCACCCGCGCGTTACGTTGGGGTATTACGACCAGACGCTGCACCAACTCGCAGATAACGATTCGTTATTTGACGCGCTGGAGCCGTTTGCTCCGCAGCCTGATATCCGCAAAATGGCGCTGATTAGCGCGGGTTTTCCGTGGGTTCGTCACGCGCAGCGGATCAGTTCCCTAAGTGGCGGTGAGCGCTCCCGGCTGCTGTTTGTTGGGCTAACGCTTGCGCGCTACAGCCTGCTGATGCTCGATGAACCGACCAACCATCTGGATCTGGAAGGTAAAGAGGCGTTAGCAGAAACGCTGCAAAGCTATAACGGCGGCGTGTTGTTGGTCAGTCACGACCGTCAGCTTATTAGCCAAAGCTGTAACCGGTTTTGGTTGATCGACAAGGGCGAACTCAGTGAATGGCACGATCTGGACGCGGTCAATGCGCGTATTCGGGAAACATCCTCGGAGATAACCGTTCCCAAAACGGTGGTCGTTGCGAGAGTCGAAATAAGCGGTGACAGCGATGGATTGCTGGAACAACTTCTTGAGCTGGAGCAGCGTCTGGCTGACGATCTTGCCCGCAAGCCGAAACATCAAAAGCCGCTGTTACAGGCGCAATGGCGTGAGGAGATTGAGCGCCTGAACTCACAACTGGAGTAAACCGTATTGCCGGATGGCAGGCCTACATCAGCAAAATGCGCGTGTAGGGCCGTCATTCGGCTTATCGAAACATGACGTTTTTTTGGCAAAAAAATGGCGCTACAGGTGTAGCGCCATTACTATCAGGGCACGTCAGGAGTTAGTTAACCCCTTCCTCGCTCTCTTTTTTCGCTTCTTGTCGTTCAACTTCGCGATACCAGCGTGGGTGATGTTTCTTCGCCCAGCGACGGCTCACTTTCCCTTCGACCATGCCTTTAATCGATCCTTTCACCCAGAATGCCATATACATGTGGATGAGGATGGCGTGCATCAGGATAATCCCCGCAGCCGCATGGATAAGCAGGCTATAGCGCACGACCTGCATCGGGAAGAACTGCGCAAAGTACGGACGCCAGATAATGATGCCGGTGATCAGCAGCACGAAAATCATGCTCATGATCGACCAGAACATCATTTTCTGTCCGGCATTGTACTTACCCACGTCCGCCACTTTGTGTTCATTGCCTTTCAGCACTTCCACAATGTTTTTCAGCCACGGGATATCTTTTTTATCCGGGATGTTGTGGTGAACGAAGCGTACAAACATGAACATCAGCGCCACGAAGATCAGCAGTCCGAAGAACGGGTGCAAAATGCGCCCCATCTGCGGCGTACCGAAGGTCTGCGTCAGCCATTGCAGAGTCGGGAAGAAAAACGAAATCCCCGACAACGCCACCAGGAAGAAGCAGATCACCACCGTCCAGTGACAGGCGCGGTCGATAAACTTCGTGCGCACAATCATTTTCGACTTACTCATGATGATCCTCCTCGTCGTCGTCCACTTCCTTATTCGGACCGATACCAATGTAGTGGTAAATCAGTCCGGCGAAGGTGGCGATAAATCCGGCAGCGGCCAGCGGTTTCAGCGCCCCTTTCCACAGATTGATAGAGGTATCGATCTGCGGTTCTTTCGGCAGGCCGTGATACAGCTCCGGCTGGTTGGCATGATGCAGAACGTACATCACGTGCGTGCCACCCACACCTTCCGGGTTGTAGACACCGGCATGTTCATAACCACGTGCTTTCAGTTTTGCCACACGCTGTTCGCCCATTTCCAGCATTTCCTGCTTGGTGCCGAAATGGATTGCCCCGGTCGGACAGGTCTTCACGCAGGCAGGTTCCTGCCCGACGCTGACGCGGTCCACACACAGCGTACATTTATACACGCGGTTATCCTCTTTATTGAGGCGCGGAATATTAAATGGACACCCGGCAATACAGTAGCCGCAGCCAATGCAGTGCTCTGACTGAAAATCAACAATCCCGTTGGCGTACTGGATGATAGCCCCGGCAGACGGGCATGCCTTCAGGCAGCCCGGATCTTCACAGTGCATACAGCCGTCTTTACGAATCAACCACTCGAGCTTGCCGTTCTGTTCGGTTTCGGTAAACCGCATCACCGTCCAGGACTTGGCGCTAAGATCGGCAGGGTTGTCATACACCCCGACGCAGTGGCCGACTTCATCGCGGATATCATTCCACTCTGAGCATGCCACCTGACAGGCCTTACAGCCTATGCAGGTGGAAACGTCGATCAGCTTCGCGACCTCAGCTTTGTAATCACGGGCCTGAGGCGGCGGCGTGATGGCGTTTGTTGCGGACCGTTTGATGATGTCCTGCGTTTCCATAGACATATGTTCGCCTCCCTTACGCCTTCTCGATGTTAACTAAAAACGCTTTGTATTCCGGCGTTTGCGAGTTTGCATCACCGACATTCGGCGTCAGGGTGTTGGCGATATAGCCTTTACGCGCGACTCCTTCAAAGCCCCAGTGGATCGGGATCCCAACCGTTTCAACCTGCTGACCGTTGACGTGCAGAGTACGCAGACGACGGGTAACCACGGCAACTGCGCGAATAAATCCACGCTTGCTGCTAACTTTGACGTGATCGCCGTTGGAGATCCCCTTCGCTGCCGCCAGCGTTTCGCTGATTTCCACAAACTGCTCTGGCTGGGCAATCGCATTCAGCAATGCGTGCTTGGTCCAGGTATGGAAATGTTCGGTCAGACGATAGGTCGTCCCGACGTACGGGAAGTCCTGTTTCGTGCCCATGCGTAACTTATCCGCTTCGTACAGACGCGCTGCCGGGTTGGAGATCACGTTCGGATGCAGCGGGTTCGTACCCAGCGGCGTTTCCATCGGCTCGTAGTGTTCCGGGAACGGACCTTCCGCCATCTTATCGATAGCGAACAGACGACCCAGCCCTTCCGGCTGCATAATAAACGGATTGGTGCCACTGCCCGGTGCTGCGGTGTTGAAGTCCGGGATATCGTTCCCCGTCCATTTCGTGCCGTTCCACTGGATCAGCATGCGTTTTGGATCCCATGGCTTACCTTGCGGGTCCGCCGAAGCGCGGTTATACAGCACGCGACGGTTTAACGGCCATGCCCAGGCCCAGCCCAGCGTATTACCGAGACCTGACGGGTCGGCGTTATCGCGATTGGCCATCTGGTTGCCCTGCTCGGTCCAGCTACCGGTATAAATCCAGCAGGACGATGACGTAGACCCATCATCGCGCAGAAGCGCAAAGCTGCTGAGTAACTGGCCTTTCTTCGCAACCAGCACACCGTTGGCATCATAGAGATCTTCCAGCGCATAGCCGTTGTTCTCTTTTGCCACTTCCTCGGAGTGCGGTTCGTCCGGCTGCTTATAGTTCCAGCTCATTTTCAGCACGGGTTCTACGGCTTTACCGCCTTCAGTGCGATACATGTCGCGCAGACGGTGATAAATACCGGCCAGAATTTCGCCGTCGTTGCGGGCTTCACCCGGGGCATCCTGACCTTTCCAGTGCCACTGCAGCCAGCGACCGGAGTTGGCGATGGAGCCGTCCTCTTCCGCAAAGCAGGTGGATGGCAAACGGAAGACTTCGGTCTGAATAGAAGCCGGATCAACGTCGTTTGATTCGCCGTGGTTCTGCCAGAACGTAGAGGTTTCGGTCACCAGCGGATCGATAATCACCAGATACTTCAGTTTGCTCAGGCACTGCACCACTTTGTTTTTGTCCGGGAAGGACGCGACCGGGTTAAAGCCCTGACAGATGTAGCCGGTGACTTTCCCGCTATCCATCATGTTGAAGTATTTGATGACGTCGTAGGACTGATCCCACTTCGGCAGCCACTCAAAGCCCCAGTCGTTTTCTTTCTGCGCCGCATTGCCGTAGAAAGATTTCATCAGGCTGACGAAGAATTTCGGGTAGTTGCCCCAGTAGTTCACCTGATCGGCCAACGTCGCTTTTGGCGTGTTAGCAGCCAGATAGGTTTGCAGATCGGCCTGTTTCTCTGACGGCAGCGTCAGGTAGCCTGGCAGACTGGTAGAGAGCAGCCCTAAGTCGGTTAAACCCTGAATGTTGGAGTGACCGCGTAAAGCGTTGACCCCGCCACCTGCCATCCCCATGTTGCCGAGCAGCAACTGGATCATGGCCATGGTACGGATGTTCTGCGCCCCGACGGTATGCTGTGTCCAGCCCAGCGCATACAGGAACGTGGTGGTGCGATCCGCTGCGCTGGTGGAAGCCAGCACTTCGCAAACTTTCAGGAAGTCTTCTTTTGGCGTACCGCAGATGTTTTCCACCACATCCGGCGTGTAGCGGGAAACGTGCTGTTTTAGCAGATTCCAGACACAGCGAGGATGGCTTAACGTTTCATCGCGTTTCGCGTAGCCGTTTTCATCGAACTGGTAGTTCCAGGACGATTTATCGTATTGGCGTTTTTTCGCGTCGTAACCGCTGAACAGGCCGTCTTCGAAAGCAAAATCATCACGCACCAGCAGGCTGGCGTTGGTGTAATGCTTAACGTATTCAGCGTTGATTTTGTTGTTTTCAATCAGATACAGCAAGACGCCGGACAGGAACGTAATGTCCGTGCCGGAACGAATTGGCGCGTAAATATCCGCTACCGAGGCTGTACGTGTAAAACGGGGGTCAACAACAATTAGCGTAGCATCATTGTTGTTTTTAGCTTCCATCGCCCAGCGGAATCCCACCGGATGTGCTTCAGCGGCGTTACCGCCCATCACCATCACGACGTTGGCGTTTTTAATATCAACCCAGTGGTTGGTCATCGCACCGCGACCAAATGTTGGAGCAAGACTTGCTACCGTTGGTCCGTGTCAGACGCGTGCCTGGTTGTCTACTGCCAGCATGCCGAGTGAGCGCACAAATTTTTGCGTCAGCATGCCGGTTTCATTACTTGCCGCAGATGCGCAGAGCATCCCGGTAGAAAGCCAGCGGTTTACCGTTACGCCCTGCTCATTCTTCTCAATAAAGTTGGCGTCGCGGTCAGTTTTCATCAGCTTCGCGATACGGGTGAAAGCCTCATCCCAGCTGATACGCTGCCATTTGTCGGAGCCTGGAGCGCGATATTCCGGGTAACGCAGACGGTTTTCACTGTGCACGTAATCCAGTAATCCTGCGCCCTTAGGGCATAATGCCCCACGGCTCACCGGATGATCCGGATCCCCTTCAATATGGTAAATCGACTCTTTGGCGTTTTTTGCTCCATCTCCCAGGCTATACATTAATAGCCCGCAACCTACGGAACAGTATGTGCAGGTGTTTCGGATCTCTTTGGCGCGCAACAGCTTATAGTTTCGCGCCTGAGCCAGTGCCATTTTGGGTGCAAAACCCAGAGCGGCTACTGTTGTTCCCGCCATACCGCCCGCGCAGATTTTAAAAAATTGTCTGCGGCTGACGTCCATTGCTTTCCTCTTTTTTGCAGGGATTCGTACAGGAAATCTCTCAAATTGCGCCAGCACGGCATGATTGAAAGATGACATGTACAACTTCGCGACGAAACTATCAGCTATATCCATATTTTTTTTGCGTCAAATCAATAACGAAACGGTTCCGCTACTAAATAGTGCACTTCGCTTAACCTTTGTACCCATAAGGAAGTAGACAAAAGGGAATTAATTAGCGCGCTACGGTGTAAAGATGCTATACATTTCAGCTTAATTTTTGCCAGTACCATGGACAGACAATCAGCATGACAAAACAAAAAGCAACGTTAATTGGGCTTATTGCCATCGTGCTCTGGAGCACGATGGTCGGGCTTATTCGTGGGGTAAGCGAAGGACTGGGGCCGGCAGGCGGCGCGGCGATGATTTTTACATTAAGCGGCCTGTTACTGATATTTACCGTCGGATTCCCAAATATCAGAAAAATTCCTGTGCGATATTTAATCGCCGGTAGCGTGCTTTTTGTTAGCTATGAAATATGCTTAGCGCTGGCCCTCGGCTATGCCGCCACTCGTCACCAGGCTATTGAAGTGGGTATGGTCAATTATCTCTGGCCAAGTCTGACAATATTATTCGCCATCTTATTTAATGGCCAAAAAACAACCTGGTTGGTGATTCCCGGATTAATCATCGCATTGACCGGGGTTTGTTGGGTGTTGGGGGGCGAAAACGGCCTCAATCCTGGAGAAATTATCAGTAATGTTGCCAGCAGTCCGCTTAGCTATTTCCTCGCCTTTCTCGGCGCTTTTATCTGGGCAACGTATTGCACGGTGACCAATAAATATGCAAAAGGTTTTAACGGCATCACCGTGTTCGTTTTACTAACGGCGGCAAGTTTGTGGGTTTACTATTTTATTACGCCTCAACCGGAAATGGTTTTCAGCACTTCGGTGACGATTAAAATGTTCACTGCAGCATTAACGTTAGGATTTGCCTATGCCGCGTGGAATATTGGCATTTTGCATGGCAACGTGACCGTTATGGCCGTCGGGTCTTATTTTACTCCGGTGCTCTCCTCTGCGCTGGCCGCAGTGTTGCTCAGCGCCCCGCTGTCACTATCCTTCTGGCAAGGAGCGCTGATGGTCTGCGCGGGGTCTCTGCTTTGCTGGCTGGCAACGCGCCGTGCCTGAAAAAAAGTCGGGTTTTATCACAAACAAATAAAATCCGGCTATACTTTAGACAATTTAATGAATAATAATTGTTCATTCCACTGCGGTTTATGTTTATATTTGTTTAATTAAATGTTAAATATATGGAAATTAATTAACACCCGAAAGTATTACTCGGTCATCTATATCTCTTCACATGTATATATTACACCTGAGAAACTAACGCCATTTAAATCATAGCCTGCACAATAGTTCCCCATGTAAATATACCCATTCCGATCTGTCACATATTAAGATTAATACAATCAGCTATATTATGTAGATCTGGATCACACAACTTCAAATATTTCGCAATATTATGAAACTTATTATTGAACTTATACCACTGCGTCATTTAAAAATGGTTTGCCATTGACGAACCCCTTCGTTTAGGGAAGGTGCGAACAAGTCCCTGATATGAGATCATGTTTGTCATCTGGAGCCATGGAACAGGGTTCATCATGAGTCATCAACTTACCTTCGCCGACAGTGAATTCAGCAGTAAGCGCCGTCAGACCAGAAAAGAGATTTTCTTGTCCCGTATGGAGCAGATTCTGCCATGGCAAAACATGGTGGAAGTCATCGAGCCGTTTTACCCCAAGGCTGGTAATGGCCGGCGACCTTATCCGCTGGAAACCATGCTACGCATTCACTGCATGCAGCATTGGTACAACCTGAGCGATGGCGCGATGGAAGATGCTCTGTACGAAATCGCCTCCATGCGTCGGTTTGCCCGGTTATCCCTGGATAGCGCCTTGCCTGACCGCACCACCATCATGAATTTCCGCCACCTGCTGGAGCAGCATCAACTGGCCCGCCAATTGTTCAAGACCATCAATCGCTGGCTGGCCGAAGCAGGCGTCATGATGACTCAAGGCACCTTGGTCGATGCCACCATCATTGAGGCACCCAGCTCGACCAAGAACAAAGAGCAGCAACGCGATCCGGAGATGCATCAGACCAAGAAAGGCAATCAGTGGCACTTTGGCATGAAGGCCCACATTGGTGTCGATGCCAAGAGTGGCCTGACCCACAGCCTAGTCACCACCGCGGCCAACGAGCATGACCTCAATCAGCTGGGTAATCTGCTGCATGGAGAGGAGCAATTTGTCTCAGCCGATGCCGGCTACCAAGGGGCGCCACAGCGCGAGGAGCTGGCCGAGGTGGATGTGGACTGGCTGATCGCCGAGCGCCCCGGCAAGGTAAGAACCTTGAAACAGCATCCACGCAAGAACAAAACGGCCATCAACATCGAATACATGAAAGCCAGCATCCGTGCCAGGGTGGAGCACCCATTTCGCATCATCAAGCGACAGTTCGGCTTCGTGAAAGCCAGATACAAGGGGTTGCTGAAAAACGATAACCAACTGGCGATGTTATTCACGCTGGCCAACCTGTTTCGGGCGGACCAAATGATACGTCAGTGGGAGAGATCTCACTAAAAACTGGGGATAACGCCTTAAATGGCGAAGAAACGGTCTAAATAGGCTGATTCAAGGCATTTACGGGAGAAAAAATCGGCTCAAACATGAAGAAATGAAATGACTGAGTCAGCCGAGAAGAATTTCCCCGCTTATTCGCACCTTCCTTAGCAATGGTTTAGGAAACACACCAAGAAATAATTATAAGGATTATTTAGAATGAAACTTAAATTAGTTGCAGTGGCAGTGACTAGCCTGTTGGCGGCAGGTGCGGTAAACGCAGCTGAGGTATATAACAAAGACGCAAACAAACTGGACCTGTACGGTAAAGTTCACGCTCAGCACTACTTCTCTGACGATACCGGCAGCGATGGCGACAAAACTTACGCGCGTCTGGGCTTCAAAGGCGAAACTCAGATCAACGACCAACTGGTTGGTTTCGGTCAGTGGGAATATGAATTTAAAGGCAACCGTTCTGAAAATCAGGGTTCCGACAAAGATAAAACCCGTCTGGCATTCGCTGGTCTGAAATTCGCTGAATACGGTTCTTTCGACTACGGTCGTAACTACGGCGTAGCTTACGACATCGGCGCATGGACCGACGTCCTGCCAGAGTTCGGTGGCGATACCTGGACCCAGAGTGATGTCTTCATGACTGGCCGTACTACTGGCGTTGCAACCTACCGTAACACCGACTTCTTCGGTCTGGTCGAAGGTCTGAACTTTGCCCTGCAGTACCAGGGTAAAAACGATCGTAGCGACGACAAAGAAGCTAACGGCGACGGCTTCGGTCTGTCTACTACCTATGAGTACGAAGGCTTCGGCGTAGGTGCAGCCTATGCGAAATCTGACCGTACTGACTCCCAGAACAACCACAGCGGTCAGTTCAAAGCTGACGGTAAGAACGCTGAAGTTTGGGCTGCTGGCCTGAAATACGATGCGAACAACATCTACCTGGCAACCACCTACTCCGAAACCCGTAACATGACTACCTTTGGTGGTACTGTTAACGGTACTGAGATCATCGGTATTGCAAATAAAGCACAGAACTTTGAAGCTGTTGCTCAGTACCAGTTCGACTTCGGTCTGCGTCCGTCCGTTGCTTACCTGAAGTCTAAAGGTAAAGACATCAACGGTTACGGCGACCAGGATCTGGTTGAATACGTAGACCTGGGTGCTACCTACTACTTCAACAAAAACATGTCCACCTTCGTTGATTACAAAATCAACCTGCTGGATGACAACAACTTCACAAAAGCTGCCGGTGTAAGCACCGACAACATCGTTGCTGTTGGTCTGAACTACCAGTTCTAATTTTGTTGTAGTCTGAATACAAAGCCAGTCCTTCCAGGGCTGGCTTTTTCTCTTAATGTAGACTCGGTCATAAGGAGTATGCCGTGCAGACATTCACTGGTCGTTGTCTTTGCGGGCAGAGTCATTTTACCGTCGACGTCGAAATGCTGGATGTCTATGCCTGTCATTGTACGCTGTGCCAGAAGTGGTCAGGTGGCATCGCTATGTATCTGGAAGCCAGCGCTCAGCCGCTGATGTCGCCAGATTCAGCAGAACCTTCGCACTTCCCATCTTCAAATCGTGGTGAACGTTTTTTCTGTTCCGGTTGCGGGTGCCCGCTGTGGTTTACCCTAACGGGCAGCGATCGTTATTTTGTGCCGTGGACGCTGCTGGAGCTGAATGAGGTGGATCGCCGCCGCCTGGTTTTAGCGGCAGAGATCTATACGGAAACACAGCCTGCGTTCTGGAGGCTGACGGGGCAATACGCTCGACTGAGTGGGAAAGAAGTCGAAGAGATGGATTACCCCTGTCATTTAGCCCATTAGTTATTGACGCTGTACCTTTGCCAGACTGAACCACATTCCTACCGCTAATACGATAAGCATGCTGCCGGCGCTGCTTAAGGTCACGCTGTGCGACCAGGTAAAAGCTTCTTTAGCAGCCGACAGCAACGCCTCACTCAGCGACGACGGGAGCGAATGTGCCAGCTGCACCGCCTCACCCATTGACGATGAGGCTCGTTCTATCTCCTGTGGGTTAAGTCCGACAGGCGGCAGAATCGAGGCTGAAAAGCTGCGGCTCAACAACAAACCAAAGATAGCGATCCCAAGCCCGGCCCCCAGTTCATAAGCCATTGTCTCAATGGCGCCCGCAGCTGCGGCTTTTTCTGCCGGGGCTGCCGCCATGATAGCCGCCGTTGAGGCCAGCAGCGCACTGGCGGCGCTGAAACCGAGCAAAGCCATTAATATCCAGGCTTGAATCTGCTGAGTACTGAAATCTGTCATCGCCAGGCCGTAAAAACTGACGGCGCTAAGCGCCATACCCGCCGTTGCCACACAACGTAATCCCAGGCGTGACACCAGCATACCGGCAATGGGTCCGCTGAAGCCGCTTGCCAGCATCACCGGCAGCATAAACAGTCCCGCCTGATACGGTGTTAAACCATGAACAAACTGTAGCTCCTGAGCCATCAGTAACTCGAAACCCACCAGAGTTATCATCGCGGTCATCGCCATCACAACGCCGCTTAAGATGATACGATGCGTGAACAGCCGCATATCAATCATCGGGCGGGAAGCAGCGAGCTGAATGCGGACAAACTGCCACAACAGTAACGCGCCGGTTAACAGCGTCAACGCAATGGCAGCGGTCGCCGTATGCCCTTTCAGCGCGGTTTTAGCGCTGTAAACCAGCAGCAGAATGGCGACAATCAACATTACCGCATGACCGAAATTTAACGACTGATCGCGACGTCCGGCCTGGCGCGGCACTAAACGTGCGGTTAAGGCCATTACCACCAGGACAATCGGCACATTAATTAAGAACACGGATCCCCAGTAGAAGTGCTCCAGCAGCATTCCACCAACCAGTGGGCCAAATGCCGCACCGCCGGAACCCACGGCAGCCCAGACACCGAGCGCCATATTGCGATGCCGTTGCTCAGCGAATGTGGCGCGAATACCCGCAAGCGTTGCCGGAACAATCATCGCCGCCCCAATCGCCAATACGGCCCGAGTGGCAATCAGCCAACCCGCGCTGTGGGCAAAGGCAGCGGCCAGCGATGCGAGACCAAATACTCCGCCCCCTAACAGCAGCAGACGTTTAAAGCCAATACGATCGCCCAGCGCGCCCATTGGCAATACCATTCCGGCCATTACCAGAGAATAAATATCAATGATCCACAGCAGCTCGTTACCACTGGCACCCAGCGTCATACTCAGCGTGGGCGCGGCAACGTGCAGCACCGTTGCATCAATCGCAACAGGGATGTAGACCAGTACAATAATGACTAACGTTAACCACTGACGAAACATAAAACTCCCTAACGAAACTGAAACTGGACACGTGTCCAGCTTTAGCGATCCTACGGAAATTTGAACGTATGTCCAACTTTTTGTTAGACTGCGTGCTATACGGGTACAGGAGGAAAGATGAGCTATCTGAATCGGGACGAACGTCGGGAAGTTATTCTGCAAGCGGCCATGCGTGTCGCGCTTGAGGAAGGATTTACTGCTATGACGGTGCGGCGTATTGCCACGGAAGCTCAGGTGTCCACCGGGCAGGTACACCATCACTTTACCTCTGCGGGTGAGTTAAAATCCCTCGCGTTTGTGCAACTGATACGGACCCTTCTGGATGCCGAACAGGTCAGTGATAACGCCAGCTTCCGCGAACGACTGCATGCTATGTTGGGCAGCGAAGATGGCGGGTTCGAACCCTACATTAAACTGTGGCGCGAAGCGCAGGTCCTGGCGGATAAAGATCCGGAAATCAAAAGCGCCTACCTGCTAACCATGCGGATGTGGCATGAAGAAACCGCCGCTATCATCACTCAAGGACAGAGTGCAGGTGAATTCTCAGCAATACCGGATGCGGCCGAGGTGGCCTGGCGCTTAATCGCATTGGTTTGCGGCCTGGATGGCATCTATGTCTTAGGCATTGAGGAAATGGCCGACCCTGCATTCGAACGCCATTTGGATCGTATGATTACGTTAGAGTTAGTTAATTGATGTTATAGATGAATTAATAATACATCTTTTAATTTTACAATTGGTAACACTTAAGCAACATGTAATTCCCTCATCACGCCGCGTTATTGCGCTTTTTTATCTATTCTTTCAGTCAATATTCCCAAAACTTTTCAATAGTTTCTAAAAAGAACTCGCGCGGCGCTGTGTGCGTTTATTTCTTTTTCATGAACGGCATGGGCATGGAGAATAATATGTCAGCATCAAATGAGAAAAATAATCGTTATCTTTTAACTGACTGGAAACCGGAGAACCCCGCCTTTTGGGAAAACAAAGGTAAGCATATTGCACGTAGAAACCTCTGGATATCAGTAAGTTGTCTGTTGCTGGCGTTCTGCGTCTGGATGTTGTTTAGCGCCGTGGCCGTCAATCTGAATAAAATTGGTTTTAATTTCACCACTGACCAACTGTTTTTATTAACGGCATTGCCTTCTCTTTCTGGCGCAATATTGCGCGTTCCCTACTCCTTTATGGTACCTATATTTGGTGGGCGCCGGTGGACCATTTTTAGCACGATTATTCTGGTTATTCCCTGCGTCTGGCTCGGTTTTGCCGTGCAAAATAACGCTACTCCGTTTGGCGTATTTATTATCATTGCGCTGATGTGTGGTTTTGCTGGCGCAAACTTTGCCTCCAGCATGGGTAATATCAGCTTTTTCTTCCCCAAAGCGAAACAAGGCAGCGCATTAGGCGTTAACGGTGGTCTCGGCAACCTTGGCGTCAGCGTGATGCAGTTGATCGCGCCGCTGGTGATCTTTCTGCCTATCTTTACCTTTTTGGGCGTACAGGGCGTACCGCAAGCCGACGGCTCGTTATTGTCGCTGGCCAATGCCGCATGGATTTGGGTTCCGTTACTGCTGATAGCCACCTTAGCAGCAGGCATGGGAATGAACGATATTGCCAGTTCGAAGGCCTCAATTGCTTCCCAGTTGCCGGTCCTCAAGCGTTTTCATCTGTGGCTATTAAGCCTGCTGTATCTCGCCACCTTCGGCTCATTTATCGGCTTTTCGGCAGGCTTTGCCATGCTGGCGAAAACTCAGTTCCCGGACGTGAATATCCTGCAACTGGCGTTCTTCGGCCCCTTCATCGGCGCTCTTGCGCGATCGGCAGGTGGGGTGATCTCTGACAAATTCGGTGGTGTGCGCGTCACGTTAATTAACTTCATCTTTATGGCGCTGTTTAGCGCCCTGCTGTTTCTCACCCTGCCAGGGTCAGGCGAAGGAAACTTTGTCGCCTTCTACCTGGTGTTTATGGGCTTGTTCCTGACTGCGGGTCTGGGAAGCGGCTCAACCTTCCAGATGATCGCGGTGATCTTTCGCAAAATCACCATATACCGGGTCAAGCTGCACGGTGGTACTGAAGAACAGGCCCAACGTGAGGCGGTAACCGATACCGCTGCCGCGCTGGGATTCATCTCTGCTATTGGCGCTGTGGGGGGCTTTTTCATCCCCAAAGCGTTTGGTTCATCGCTGGCGCTGACTGGCTCTCCGGTGGGCGCAATGAAAATATTCCTCGTGTTTTACATCGTCTGCGTGCTGGTGACCTGGCTGGTCTATGGCCGTAAATCACAAAAAAAATAACAAAATGGATACCGCAGGATCGGACAGTTCGATAGGCCGGATAAGGCGTTAACCGCCATCCGGCCTACCGTTCGATTCACCGTCGGCAATATTCTCAAAGCAGGAGTTATGTCATGAGTAAACTGTTCGATCGCTTTCGCTACTTTAAACAAAAGGGCGATACGTTTGCCGATGGGCACGGGCAAGTGATGCACACCAACCGGGACTGGGAAGACAGCTATCGTCAGCGCTGGCAGTTCGACAAAATTGTGCGTTCTACCCACGGCGTTAACTGTACCGGCTCATGCAGTTGGAAAATCTACGTCAAAAACGGACTGGTGACCTGGGAAACGCAGCAAACCGACTACCCGCGTACCCGCCCTGACCTGCCAAATCATGAACCCCGTGGCTGCCCGCGCGGTGCCAGCTACTCCTGGTATCTTTACAGCGCCAACCGTCTGAAATATCCCCTGGTGCGTAAACGTCTGATCGAACTGTGGCGCGACGCCCTGTCCCGCCAGCCCGATCCGGTGCTGGCCTGGGAATCCATTATGAACGACCCGCAAAAATGCCAGAGCTACAAACAGGTACGCGGGCGCGGTGGTTTTATCCGTTCCAACTGGAAAGAGCTTAATCAGCTCATTGCTGCCGCCAACGTCTGGACGGTGAAAACCTATGGCCCGGATCGCGTGGCCGGGTTCTCCCCGATCCCTGCTATGTCGATGGTCTCCTATGCCGCAGGCACACGTTATCTTTCGCTACTGGGCGGAACCTGCCTGAGCTTCTATGACTGGTACTGCGATTTACCGCCTGCATCACCGATGACCTGGGGCGAACAGACCGATGTTCCAGAATCCGCCGACTGGTATAACTCCAGCTACATCATCGCCTGGGGGTCAAACGTGCCGCAGACCCGTACCCCGGATGCGCACTTTTTTACTGAAGTACGCTACAAAGGCACCAAGACGATTGCCATTACGCCGGATTACTCGGAAGTCGCCAAACTGTGCGACCAGTGGCTGGCCCCCAAGCAAGGGACAGACAGCGCGTTGGCGATGGCGATGGGCCACGTGATTCTGAAAGAATTCCACCTCGACAATCCAAGCGATTACTTCATCAATTACTGTCGTCGCTATACCGATATGCCGATGCTGGTTTTGCTGGATGCCCGGGAAGATGGCAGCTACGTGCCAGGGCGCATGATGCGCGCCTCAGACCTTGTCGATGGTCTGGGCGAAAGTAACAATCCGGAGTGGAAAACCGTGGCCTTTAACACTGCTGGCGAACTGGTGGTCCCGAACGGGTCTATCGGTTTTCGCTGGGGCGAGAAAGGTAAATGGAACCTGGAGCCACTGGCGGCTGGCGCTGAAACAGAACTTTCCCTCTCGTTGCTCGGTCAGCATGATGAAGTGACCGGCGTGGCATTCCCCTACTTTGGCGGCAACGAAAACCCACATTTTCGCAGCGTGAAACAGGAACCCGTGCTGATTCGTCAACTGCCGGTAAAACATCTTACCCTCGCCGATGGCAGCCGTTGCCCGGTGGTAAGCGTTTATGATCTGGTGCTGGCGAATTACGGCCTCGACCGTGGTCTGGATGACGCTCATAGCGCGCAAGATTACAGCGAAGTGAAAGCCTACACCCCGGCCTGGGGAGAGCAAATTACTGGAGTCCCTCGCCGTCATATCGAACAAATCGCCCGTGAGTTTGCCGATACGGCGCACAAAACCCATGGCCGTTCGATGATTATCCTCGGGGCTGGCGTCAACCACTGGTATCACATGGATATGAACTACCGTGGAATGATTAACATCCTCGTGTTCTGCGGTTGTGTGGGACAAAGCGGCGGCGGCTGGGCGCACTATGTGGGTCAGGAGAAACTGCGTCCGCAAACTGGCTGGTTGCCGCTGGCCTTTGCGCTGGACTGGAACCGCCCACCGCGTCAGATGAACAGCACCTCGTTTTTCTACAATCACTCCAGCCAGTGGCGTTATGAAAAACTCACCGCTCAGGAACTCCTCTCTCCGCTAGCCGACGCGTCGAAGTTTAGCGGACATTTGATCGACTTTAACGTGCGGGCAGAAAGAATGGGCTGGCTGCCGTCCGCGCCGCAGCTCAACCTCAACCCTCTGACCGTCAAAGCAAAGGCAGAACAAGCGGGAGTGTCGCCTGCACAATACACTGCACAGGCGCTGAAATCGGGTGAAATTCGTTTTGCCTGCGAGCAGCCGGATAGTGGTAACAACCATCCGCGTAATCTCTTCGTCTGGCGCTCTAACCTGCTCGGCTCCTCCGGTAAAGGGCATGAATACATGCTCAAGTATCTGCTGGGTACCGAAAGCGGGATCCAGGGGGAAGCGCTCGGTTCAAGCGAAGGTATTAAACCTGAAGAGGTGGAATGGCAGTCCGCGGCGATAGAGGGCAAGCTTGATCTGCTGGTAACGCTCGATTTCCGTATGTCGAGTACCTGCCTGTTCTCCGATGTCGTTTTGCCGACCGCCACCTGGTATGAAAAAGACGATATGAACACCTCGGATATGCATCCGTTTATTCACCCGCTGTCGGCGGCGGTCGATCCTGCGTGGGAATCGAAGAGCGACTGGGAAATTTATAAAGGCATCGCCAAAGTCTTCTCTGAGGTTTGCGTCGGGCACCTTGGGCAAGAAACGGATGTGGTATTGCAGCCGCTGCAACACGACTCCCCGGCAGAGCTGGCGCAGCCGTTTGACATTCAGGACTGGCGTAAAGGCGAATGCGATCTCCTCCCGGGGAAAACGGCGCCCAATATTGCCGTCGTGGAACGTGACTATCCCGCCACCTACGAACGCTTCACTTCGCTCGGTCCGCTAATGGACAAGCTCGGTAACGGCGGGAAAGGTATTACGTGGAATACCCAGACGGAGGTCGATTTCCTCGGCAAGCTGAACTACACCAAACGCGAAGGTCCGGCGAAAGGCCGACCACTGATAGACACCGCGCTGGACGCGTCTGAGGTGATCCTCGCCCTGGCACCGGAAACGAACGGTCAGGTGGCGGTGAAAGCCTGGGAAGCGCTGGGAGCGATGACCGGACGCGACCATACGCATCTGGCGTTGAACAAAGAAGACGAGAAAATCCGTTTTCGCGATATTCAGGCGCAGCCGCGCAAAATCATCTCCAGCCCCACCTGGTCCGGGCTGGAAAGTGAACATGTCTCCTATAACGCAGGCTATACCAACGTCCACGAGCTGATCCCGTGGCGCACCCTGTCCGGTCGCCAACAGTTGTACCAGGATCACGCGTGGATGCGAGCGTTTGGTGAAAGTCTGGTGGCATATCGTCCGCCTATCGATACCCGTAGCGTCAGCAATATGCGCGAAGTTCCGCCTAACGGCTTCCCGGAAAAAGCGCTCAACTTCCTGACTCCGCATCAGAAATGGGGGATCCACTCTACCTACAGCGAAAACCTGCTGATGCTGACGCTGTCGCGCGGCGGCCCCATTGTCTGGATCAGTGAGACCGATGCTAAAGAGCTGGGCATTGAGGATAACGACTGGATTGAAGCCTTTAACGCCAACGGCGCGCTCACCGCGCGGGCTGTGGTGAGTCAGCGCGTGCCGCCGGGTATGACCATGATGTATCACGCTCAGGAGCGAATCATGAATATCCCTGGCTCGGAAGTCACCGGTATGCGCGGCGGGATCCATAACTCAGTCACCCGCGTCTGCCCGAAACCCACGCACATGATCGGCGGCTATGCGCAACTGGCATACAGCTTCAACTATTACGGCACGGTCGGCTCTAACCGCGATGAGTTCATCATGATTAGAAAAATGAAAAATATTAACTGGCTGGATGATGAAGGTCGCGATCAGGTACAGGAGGCGAAAAAATGAAAATACGCTCACAGGTAGGCATGGTTCTTAATCTGGATAAGTGCATCGGCTGCCACACCTGCTCCGTCACCTGTAAAAACGTCTGGACCGGGCGCGAAGGGATGGAATATGCGTGGTTTAACAACGTTGAGACCAAGCCAGGCATTGGCTATCCGAAAAACTGGGAAGATCAGGAAGAGTGGCAAGGCGGCTGGGTTCGCGATGTTAACGGGAAGATAAGGCCGCGCCTGGGCGGCAAGATGGGCGTTATCACCAAAATTTTTGCTAACCCGGTGATCCCGCAAATCGATGATTATTACGAACCCTTTACCTACGATTATCAGCATCTGCATAGCGCGCCGGAAAGCAAGAATCAGCCCACCGCACGTCCGCGTTCGCTGATAGATGGCAAACGGATGGACAAGATTATCTGGGGCCCTAACTGGGAAGAGTTGCTCGGCGGTGAGTTCTCAAAACGTGCCCGCGACCGTAACTTTGAGAAAATGCAAAAGGAGATGTACGGGCAATTCGAAAACACCTTCATGATGTATTTACCGCGCTTGTGCGAACACTGCCTGAACCCAAGCTGTGTCGCCACCTGCCCGAGCGGTGCCATCTATAAGCGTGAAGAAGACGGCATCGTATTGATCGACCAGGATAAATGTCGCGGCTGGCGCTTGTGCATCAGCGGTTGTCCGTACAAAAAAATCTACTTTAACTGGAAGAGCGGTAAATCAGAGAAGTGCATTTTCTGCTACCCGCGTATTGAGTCCGGCCAGCCGACGGTATGTTCGGAAACCTGCGTGGGACGCATCCGCTATCTTGGCGTATTGCTGTATGACGCCGACCGCATCGAAGAAGCAGCCAGCACCGAGCATGAGACCGATCTCTACGAGCGTCAGTGCGATGTGTTCCTCAATCCACACGACCCGGCGGTCATTGAAGAGGCGTTAAAACAAGGTATTCCGCACAACGTCATCGAAGCGGCCCAACGTTCGCCCGTTTACAAGATGGCGATGGACTGGAAGCTGGCGCTGCCGCTGCACCCGGAATACCGCACCCTGCCGATGGTCTGGTATGTACCGCCGTTGTCGCCGATTCAGTCGGTCGCTGACGCGGGGGGACTGCCGCACAATGGCAACATTCTGCCAGCGGTTGAATCACTGCGAATTCCGGTTCAGTACCTTGCCAACATGCTTAGCGCGGGCGATACCGGTCCGGTGCTGCGGGCGCTAAAACGAATGATGGCTATGCGCCATTATATGCGTTCGCAAACCGTAGAAGGCGTTACGGACACCCGCGCGATTGAGGAAGTGGGTCTGACCGTTGAGCAGGTTGAAGAGATGTATCGCTATCTGGCCATCGCCAACTATGAAGACCGCTTCGTGATCCCGACCAGCCACCGTGAAATGGCGCGTGATGCGTTCCCGGAGAAAAACGGTTGCGGATTTACCTTTGGCGACGGCTGCCATGGCTCAGATACCAAATTCAACCTGTTTAACAGCAGTCGCATTGACGCCATCGACATCACCGAAGTGCGCGATAAAGCGGAGGGTGAATAATGCAAATCCTGAAGGTTATCGGCCTGCTGATGGAATATCCCGACGAGTTGCTGTGGGAGTGTAAAGACGAGGCGCTGGCGCTTGTGGCCAGCGATGCCCCAATGCTTACCGAATTTAGCCAGGGGCTGCTCAATGCGCCATTACTGGATAAACAAGCCGAATGGTGTGAGATATTTGACCGGGGCCGGGCCACCTCTCTGCTGCTGTTTGAGCACGTGCACGCCGAGTCTCGCGATCGGGGCCAGGCGATGGTTGATCTGTTGTCTCAGTACGAAAAGGTCGGACTGCAGCTCGACTGCCGCGAACTGCCGGATCATCTGCCGCTGTATCTGGAGTACTTAAGCGTGTTGCCGGAAGCGGAGGCCAAAGAAGGATTGCAGAACGTCGCACCGATTCTGGCGCTGCTGGGTGGGCGTTTGAAACAGCGTGATACGCCGTGGTATCAACTGTTTGACGCCCTGCTACTGCTTGCCGGAAGCCCTCTTTCAAGTGACAGTGTCACTAAACAGGTCGGCACGGAAACCCGCGACGATACCCGACAGGCGCTGGATGCCGTCTGGGAAGAGGAACAGGTGAAGTTTATCGAGGATAACGCCACCGCCTGTGACAGTTCACCGTTACAAAACTATCAACGACGCTTTAGCCAGGACGTGGCACCTCAGTATGTCGACGTCAGCGCGGGAGGCCCGAAATGATACAGTACCTGAACGTCTTTTTTTACGATATCTACCCGTACCTGTGCGGCACGGTGTTTATCCTCGGCAGTTGGCTACGCTATGACTACGGGCAATACACCTGGCGGGCCTCTTCCAGCCAGATGCTGGACAAACGCGGCATGGTGTTATGGTCAAACCTGTTCCACATCGGCATTCTGGGGATCTTTTTCGGGCACCTGTTTGGCATGTTAACCCCGCACTGGATGTATGCCTGGTTCCTGCCGATTGCGGTGAAGCAGCAGATGGCGATGATCGCCGGTGGGCTCTGTGGCGTGCTGACGCTGGTCGGTGGCGCTGGCTTGCTGGTACGTCGTTTGACCAATCCGCGCATTCGTGCAACCTCCTCCACTGCCGATATCCTGATCCTCTGCGTTCTGCTGATTCAGTGTATCCTCGGCTTAACCACCATCCCATTCTCTGCGCAGCATCCCGACGGCAGTGAAATGCTGAAACTGGTAGGTTGGGCGCAGTCGGTGGTGACCTTCCAGGGCGGCGCGTCTGCGCATCTGGATGGCGTGGCGTTGATTTTCCGTGTGCATCTGGTTCTGGGGATGACTATCTTCCTGCTGTTCCCGTTCACGCGCCTGGTTCACGTGTGGAGCGCGCCGTTTGAGTACTTTACCCGCCGCTATCAAATAGTGCGTTCACGCCGATAAATCCGCATTGAAATGTCGGGTGACGACACGCCTTATCCGGCCTACAACCAGGCACCGTAGGCCGGATAAGATAGCGATCATCGCCATCCGGCATTTTGCACGTTATGATGCTTCTCCATTCCAGGGAGAACGTTAATGAAACCACAGGTTTACCACGTCGATGCCTTTACCTCGGTACCCTTTCGCGGCAATTCAGCAGGCGTGGTTTTGCATGCTGACGGACTGAGCGAAGCGCAGATGCAACTCATTGCTCGCGAGCTGCGTCATTCGGAAACCGCTTTCCTGCTGACCAGCGACGACAGCGATGTTCGCATCCGCTATTTCACGCCGACGGTAGAAGTTCCTATCTGTGGGCATGCTACCGTCGCTGCACATTATGTGCGGGCAAACGTGCTTGGCTTGGGCAACAGTACAGTCTGGCAAACCTCGCTGGCTGGTCGTCATCGGGTGGATATCGAAGCTACCGGGAATGACTATCGTATTAGCCTTGAACAAGGCGTACCCGGATTTGAACCTCCGCTGGAAGGGGTTATTCGTAGTGCGATTATCGAGGCCCTACACCTGAGCGAAGACGATATGCTGGCAGGCTTGCCGATTCAGGTTGCTACCACCGGGCATTCGAAAGTGATGATTCCGCTCAAGCCCGAGGTGGACCTCGACGCCCTTTCCCCTGATTTGCAGGCTCTGACAGCCATCAGCCAACAAATTGGCTGTAACGGCTTCTTTCCTTTTCAAATCCGCCCGGGCGAAAACGCCACCGATGGCCGCATGTTTTCGCCTGCGATTGGGATTGTGGAAGACCCGGTTACCGGTAATGCCAACGGTCCAATGGGCGCGTGGTTGGTTCACCATGGGCTGATGGCACATGATGGGAAAACGTTACGTGTTCAGGGACATCAGGGCCGTGCGCTCGGGCGCGACGGTATTGTTGATGTGACGGTGACTATCCGTGATAACCAGCCAGAAAAAGTCACCATTACCGGTTCGGCGGTGATCCTGTTTCACGCAGAATGGGCGATAGATTTTTAATTGTTCCCGTAGGCCGGATAAGGCGATTACGCCAATCCGGCACTAATCCCGATGCCCCTATTTCCCCGCGTCCGGATGCGTATCAAACGCCGCCATTACCGTCGCCAGCTCATCCTGGGTAAACCCATGCTTCACGTCATCCACGCCCAGGCCAAACCGCTCCTGCAACAAGGCATACAGACTGGGAACGTCAGGTAGATTAATCTGTTCTACCGCGTGTCCATCCTGATAATGGGTGAAATGAAAATTGGTTAACGTTAATTTCCCGCCGTCGGGCAGATGACGACACATCAACAGATGATGGCGAAAATGCGATTGCGGCCAGTGAGCGGACCAGAAGTTGCCTATCAGATAATCGCTCTGATGCTGTACGACCAGGTCGAAACGGTACATTGATTGCCAGTGTTCGTGATGACGGAACTGCAGGATCCAGTCTTCACCTTCCTGAATCAGCCGATATTCGCCGTGTGGTGTCTTCTGCTCAATGTTCGCCTGCAGACGAATCGGTGCCGTCAGCGTTTGCCCGCCGAAGCCAACGTCGGCGATCCACTGCTCTCCCTGCAACTCAACCAGCAACAGACGATGCGTGCGCGGTGGCAGGCTTGACGGGTTCGCCAGTACCACACGTCCGAGCAGACTGCGTACGGTAAAACCGATTTCGCGTAGCGCTCGCTCAAATACTCCGTTCTGTTCAAAACAATAGCCGCCGCGACGCGCCGTCACCAGCTTCTCTTCCAAAGACAAATCGTCAAGCTGCATCTCTCTTGGAAGCAATACATCCAGGTTTTCAAAAGGTATGGCGGCGTTGTGCAGTAAATGCAGCGCCCGTAAGGTTTCAATGTTGACCCTGGCCAAATCTGACCAGCCAATACGGGCAAAATAAGCGGTTAAAAAAGGCGTCATACGGAGTTCCTGTTCGATTAATGCAGTACTTATAGCGCATTTTTAATTTTGCGCCGTCGATTTTGTGCGTTGTTCCTCCAGACGAGGCGACAAAATCGCTAATACCGTTAATATCTATGTTTATTGTGGTGTGTTATCTCTCAGCCAAGGAGCATCCATGAGCCATTTTCGTCCGATCGAATTAAAACATGCCAGTCGGTTGCTAAATCACGGCCCAACGATATTAATCACCAGCCGGGATGAGCATACCGAGCGGCGAAATGTGATGGCTGCCGCGTGGTCAATGCCCGTGGAGTTTGAACCACCGCGGATCGCGATTGTTGTCGACAAGACCGCCTGGTCACGTGAGCTCATTGAACGTAGCGGCAAATTCGGCATCGTTATTCCGGGCGTTGCCGCCACCAACTGGACCTGGGCCGTAGGCAGCGTTTCCGGTCGTGTGGAAGATAAATTCAACTGCTACGGCATTCCCGTGGTGCAAGGACCGGTACTGGGTTTACCGCTGATTGAAGCAAAATGTCTGGCCTGGATGGAGTGTCGCCTGTTGCCTGCCACTGCGGCACAGGAAAAATATGACACGCTGTTTGGTGAAGTGGTCTCGGCTGCCGCTGATGAGCGAGCCTTCGTGGAAGGACGCTGGCAGTTTGATGATGGCAAGCTCAATACCCTGCATCATCTTGGGGCCGGAACGTTTGTCACCAGTGGAAAACTCATAACAGCAGCTGAATAATGGCACGACAAAACGGGCGGAAAATCCGCCCGTTTTGTCTTACATGCTGTAGCCGGGTTTTTTAATCAACCTGGCCATCTGCGGCGCAATCTCCACATCCCACACGCCCTGCCACGCCTCGGGCTCAATTTCATTAAGCGCCACGCTCACTGAACTGTCTTTGCTTTGCAAATGACGAATAATGACGTCGGTAATATCCGCCGCCAGCGCGGATTTTTGTTCGTCGTTAATATCGCGAGGAAAACATTTGATATCGACGTGCGGCATAGCAGATTCCTTATTGTTTTGGGATGCAGTTAACTTATGCGGATTCTCGTTCCACCAGGTGAAATCCAACATCAATAATATCGTCTTCACGCGGAATTTGTTCGATACGATCGGCAAGCAAAGAGGCGGCGCGTTGTCCAATAGCCCGTCTGTCGACGCTGACGGTGGTGATGGCAGGTCGGTTACTGGCGGCAAAGTCGAGATCGCCAAAACCGATTACCGCTAATTCCTGCGGCACGCGTAGACCACGGCTTTCGGCTTCCATGATCGCCCCTTGGGCTAACGTATCTGAGCTACAGACGATGACATCAAACGCGCGTTCAGCCAATAGCTGTGCCAACCCGCTACGCCCCAATGCCAGAGAGGCAGGAAGCGGGACATCCACCTGTGCACCAGCCGCAATACCATGACGACTCAGCGCATCGCACAGTCCTTGTTTACGCTGGCCTGCCCGGCGATCGGCGGTCCATAGCAAACCAGGACGGCGATACCCTTTGTCCAGCAAATAGTCTGCTACCGCCTGCCCGACTTTTTCATGCGAAAACCCCACCAGCATATCGATGGGCGTTGGCGTTAAATCCCATATTTCCACGACCGGGATGGCCGCATTAAGAATCACCTTTTTCAGCTCGGCGGTATGATGGATACCGGTGAGCACTACACCATCCGGGCGACGAGAAAGCAGCGTCGCCACCAGCTCAGCCTCTGTTTGCGGCGTATAACCCGACACGCAGAGCAAGATGTGGTATCCGCGTTCAGCCAGTTCATCGCTTAATGACTGGATGGTATCGACAAACATATTGTTGTTAATTTGTGGGACAACCACAGCGATAAGCTTACTGCGACGCGACGCCAGCCCCCCGGCCAGCGCGTTGGGAATATAGCCAGTGGCGCGTACCGCCTGCATCACTTTCTCTACTGTTCTCGGGCGCACCAGTTGCGGGGTATTCAACGCCCTGCTCACCGTCATGGGCGACAATCCCGCGGTACGGGCAACATCTTCCAGCGTGGGTGCGCGCGGAGGTCTGGGATTTTTCACTGTCGATGCCCTTGTCAAAAATAGCTGATTTATCCTGGCATTATTCATCATGATTTCGGCTATTGCCAGCGCCCCTCTACGATAACGCTGAGAAAACAGCAGCTTAGTTAATTAGCGCCATCTGAAATGATAGCGCCATCATAATGACTTGTGCATTTACCCATAAAGTATTGGAATGTGATGCTGTTTACAAGTTACTGCCCTTTTGTCTCAGTATTTGTGAGCGATTGTTCAAAACGCATTCAATTCGCTGGCGCAATGATTGCGCTAATACTAAAAATGTTAGCGCAATCATTTATTATCACCAGGAGAGATTAAAATGTCATTAAGTGCGAATTCCGATGCCGTAACGTATGCCAAATCAGCCAATGCAAAAACCGCGGCTGAAACCGGCGACCGTATCGAGTGGGTTAAGCTGTCCCTGGCTTTCCTTCCTCTGGCAACACCCGTGAGCGATGCCAAAGTGCTGACCGGTCGCCAGAAACCCCTAACCGAAGTTGCCATTATTATCGCGGAGATCCGCAGTCGCGACGGGTTTGAAGGCGTTGGATTTAGTTACTCCAAACGGGCTGGCGGCCAGGGAATCTATGCCCATGCCAAAGAAATTGCCGATAACCTGTTAGGCGAAGATCCAAACGATATCGACAAGATCTACACCAAGCTGCTGTGGGCTGGCGCTTCCGTAGGGCGCAGCGGCATGGCGGTTCAGGCTATCTCCCCTATCGATATCGCCTTGTGGGATATGAAGGCCAAGCGTGCAGGGTTGCCGCTGGCAAAACTATTGGGTGCACACCGGGACTCCGTGCAGTGTTACAACACCTCCGGCGGATTCCTGCATACGCCGCTGGATCAGGTGCTCAAAAACGTCGTTATTTCCCGTGAAAACGGCATTGGCGGCATCAAACTCAAGGTTGGTCAGCCAAACTGCGCCGAGGATATTCGCCGCTTAACCGCGGTGCGTGAAGCGCTGGGCGATGACTTCCCGCTGATGGTCGATGCCAATCAGCAGTGGGACCGAGAAACCGCCATTCGTATGGGACGAAAAATGGAGCAGTTCAATCTGATCTGGATTGAAGAGCCGCTGGATGCCTACGATGTGGAAGGTCACGCCCAACTGGCCGCCGCGCTTGATACCCCGATTGCTACCGGTGAAATGCTGACCAGTTTCCGCGAACATGAACAGCTGATCCTCGGTAATGCCAGTGATTTTGTGCAGCCCGATGCACCGCGTGTGGGGGGAATTTCACCGTTTCTGAAAATTATGGACCTGGCGGCGAAACACGGTCGCAAACTGGCTCCGCACTTTGCCATGGAAGTTCACCTGCATCTGTCCGCCGCTTACCCGCTTGAGCCATGGCTGGAACATTTCGAATGGCTGAACCCGTTATTTAATGAACAGCTTGAGCTGCGCGATGGGCGTATGTGGGTTTCCGACCGTCACGGCCTGGGGTTCAGCATCAGCGAGCAGACACGTCGCTGGACGCAATTAACCTGCGAGTTTGGTAAACGTCCTTAATTTATTTGGCGGGTAAGTAATACCCGCACTCTTCCCTACAGAAACGCTCTCAACCTTATGAAAGGAGTGGGTGATGAACACAATAATAAAGCGCACAAAAGTGCGTTACGGTATTTTGATATTTCTGTTTCTTGCCACCGTATTTAATTACGCCGATCGCGCGACGTTATCCGTCGTGGCTCCGATTATGAGCAAAGAATTAGGTTTTGATCCTGAAGCAATGGGACTGGCCTTTTCTGCCTTCGGTATTTCTTATGTCATTATGCAATTGCCTGGCGGCTGGCTACTTGATCGCTACGGTTCTCGTCTGGTATACGGCTGCGCCCTGATTGGCTGGTCGCTGGTGACCATGTTTCAGGGCACCATTTATCTGTATGCCAGTCCACTTGTGGTATTGATTATCTTACGTTTACTGATGGGTGCCATTGAGGCTCCGGCCTTTCCTGCCAACAGCCGATTAAGCGTGCAGTGGTTTCCTAATAACGAACGAGGATTTGTCACCTCAGTTTACCAGGCCGCGCAATATATCTCGTTAGGGGTAATTACACCGTTAATGACGATTATTTTGCATAATCTCAGCTGGCACTTTGTTTTTTATTACATTGGGGCGATTGGCGTTATTCTTGGCATCTTCTGGCTGGTAAAAGTCAGAGATCCTATGCATCATCCGAAGGTAAACCAGCAGGAAATTGACTATATCCGGGAAGGCGGTGGCGAACCGTCGCTGGGAAATAAAAAAGAGCCACAGAAGATTACCTTTGCGCAAATAAAAAGCGTCTGCGTCAACCGCATGATGATTGGCGTTTACATCGGGCAGTTCTGCGTGACGTCAATCACCTGGTTCTTCCTGACCTGGTTTCCTACCTATCTGTATCAGGCTAAAGGAATGTCGATCCTTAAAGTGGGTTTTGTCGCCAGTATTCCTGCTATTGCCGGTTTTATCGGTGGATTGTTAGGGGGCGTTTTTTCAGACTGGCTATTAAAACGCGGCTACAGCCTGACGGTTGCTCGTAAGCTACCCGTTATCTGCGGAATGTTACTTTCCTGTGTCATCGTTATCGCTAACTACACCTCGTCAGAATTTGTGGTTATCGCGGCGATGAGTCTGGCATTTTTCGCCAAAGGCTTTGGCAATCTGGGATGGTGCGTACTTAGCGATACTTCACCAAAAGAAGTGCTCGGCATTGCTGGCGGCGTATTCAATATGTGCGGCAATATGGCGAGTATTATCACGCCGCTGGTGATTGGCGTCATTCTGGCGAATACCCAGTCATTCGATTACGCCATTCTGTACGTCGGTTCGATGGGGCTGATTGGCCTGATTTCTTATCTGTTTATCGTGGGGCCACTGGATCGTATTACGCTGAGCCCGTCCGTCGCGTAATGTAAGCTTATGGCGATAGTTCGCCCGCTGTTCCGGGATTTGCACTCCTGCGGAACAGCGTTTTTTTGTTTAAATAATCTTATTATTTTTCAGTACAGTACGCAGTCGCGGGTGCTGGCAAACCGCGTCGGCGATAGCGCTGATATTGGGCGTGTTGTCCTGAAACCAGTCATGCCCCGGCCCCCACGTACGCATAACGGCAATATAAACGTCCAGCAGTGTTAGCTGATCGCCAAACGCGTACGGCTCAGCGCTTAGCTGGTCGTTCAGCCACATATAAAGCGATTTGCGGTACTCAATACAGTTCTTTTTCAACTGCGCCGCGGCGTCTGGTACCCAGCGTTGTGGATAATCGGCATAGGTAAACGTTGGATAGACATTTGCCACCAGCCATATCAACAGACGCTGAAACTGCTGGCGCTCAGCGTGCCCAACGGGTGGCGCAAGTTCAGGACAACGATCGAGGATCATCAGGGCGATCGCCGCCGTTTCCGTCATCACGTTACCATTTTCCAGTATCAGTGTGGGCACCTGGCACAACGGATTCATTTTTTTAAGCAACTCCCGCGAAGGCCCGTCGCGGTCAAAACCATCTACATCAATAAAGCTGTAAGGGATCTCCGCCAGTGTGAGCATCACTTCACTGATGGCCGATCCCCAGCCCGGCACCCCATAGACCTTAATCATGCTGCAACCCCCCAAAGTTAAAACCCTAAGTGTAGAGCAGCATTCGTCAGTCTATGCAGACCAGCCTATCTTTCCCTGCAAGTTCACAGCACTTTCGACAAGAACTGCTGGGTGCGCGTGTGGCGTGGATGATTCAGCACCTGCTCGCTGCTGCCCTGCTCGACAATTTTGCCATCGACCATAAACACCACCTGATCCGCCACTTCCCGGGCGAACCCAATCTCATGCGTCACCACAACCAGCGTGGTTCCCGACTGCGCCAGTGCTTTGATGACATCCAGAACTTCGCCTACCAGTTCAGGATCCAGCGCTGAAGTGGGTTCATCAAACAGCATAACGCGTGGATTTAGCGCCAGCGCACGGGCTATAGCGATACGCTGCTGCTGACCGCCGGAGAGATGACGCGACCAGGCATCGGCTTTATTACGCAGGCCAACGGCATCAAGCAGAGTTAATGCCCGCTCGGTGGCGGCTTTACGCGATGCCAGACCGTGCGCAATGGGCGCTTCAATCAAATTCTCCAGCACTGTTAAGTGCGGAAACAGATTAAAATTCTGGAACACATAGCCGACGTTAACGCGCTGGCGCAAAATTTCCGCCTCTTTCAGCTCATACAGCTTGTCTCCCTGCCGACGATAACCAATGTAATCGCCATCGATTTGAATAAACCCTTCATCGACGCGCTCCAGATGGTTGATCGTCCGCAAGAGTGTGGATTTCCCTGAACCGGACGGGCCAAGAATAACCGTTACCGTTCCGGGAGGGATCTCCAGCGACACATTATCCAGCGCTTTGTGGCGACCGAAGTATTTGCTGACGCCGGTAATGGAAATATGGCCTTCAGGCGAGTGGGACATGGACGGCCTCCTGCTGCGGACGTTGACGGTTGCGTTTTTCTGCACGGCTCACCCGGGCGGTATTGATTGCTGAACGTCGCTCGCTGCGGGCCAGCGCGCGTTCGACCAGGTGCTGAATTAACGACAGGACGCTGGTGATCACCAGATACCACACCGCACCCACCATCAACAGCGGGATCACTTCCTGCGTGCGGTTGTAGATCATCTGGATGGTGTAGAACAGCTCAGGCATTGCCAGCACGTATACCATCGCCGTCCCTTTCGCCAGACTGATGATTTCATTGAAGCCAGCAGGCAAAATAGTACGCAGCGCCTGCGGCAGAATAATCCGCAGCGTACGTCGCCATGCGGGTAAGCCCAGCGCTGCCGCTGCCTCGTACTGGCCATGGTCAACCCCTAAAAATCCACCACGAATAATTTCAGCGGTATAGGCGCTTTGCACCAGCGTCAGGCCAACCACCGCGGTGGAAAACTGGCCGAGCACATTGATGGTCTCAAAACTGCCCCATTGAATGGGAGTAAACGGAATACCAATCGCCAGCGTGTCGTACAAATAGGAGAAGTTGTACAAAACGATGAGCACCACAATCAGCGGTAACGAACGAAACAGCCAGATGTATCCCCATGCCAGACCGTTCAGTAGCCAGGAAGATGAAAGCCGTGCCAGCGCCAGCAGACCACCGATGATAATACTCAACAGCGTACCGATAAGCGTCAGTAGCAGAGTTTGCCCAAGGCCGGACAAGATAACCGGATCAAAGAACCAACGGGCAAACACGCCCCATTCCCAGCGCGGATTAAACGCCACGGACTGGATAATCACCGCAAGGACAAACAAGGCAATGACTGCTCCTGCGGTGCGCATCGGATAGCGCGCCGGTACGACTTTAATACTCTCCGTCGTTTTCATTTTCTCTCCTCAGGCTATTCTGGCCTGACCGGCGATGGTCAACAGTTTGGTAAAGCGCAGCCGGCCATCAAACGGTGGCAGGCTGTACTCTTCGGGATCGCGCGCTGTATCAAATTGCGGATCGTAGCCCTGGCTTAAATAAAGTCGCACGGCCTCTGGCTGGCGAAATCCCGTGGTCAGATAAATCCGGCTGTAGCCCGCCAGCAGCGCCCTGCGTTCCAGCTCCTGCACCACGCGCGCCGCCAGTCCCTGCTGACGCAGGCTGCTTTTCGTCCAGATGCGCTTAATCTCGGCGGTGTCTTTGTCGTAAGGTTTGTAGGCCCCGGTGGCGATAATCTCGCCGCTGCGCTCCAGTACCACGAAAAGTCCCTGCGGTGCCAGATACCATTCGGTCAGCTCCACTTCAGCGTCGCGAGAAAAATAATCGCCATAGCGGGCGGCATATTCACCGAACAGACCGTTCAAAATTGGCTGCAGCTCGCTGGCTTCAGGTGAGACCACGCGAAATTGATCGCTCACGATGACCTCCTTAGTCGCCTAAACCGGCCGGGTTGATTTCAGATTGCGGAATACGTTCCACCCCTTCTCCCCAGCGGTTCAGCACCTTGTCATAGTCGCCGTTGCCAATTACGCCGTTGAGGGCGGTTTGTACCGGCAGAACCAGACCGCTGTCCTTTTTCAGCGTCACAGCGATGTGTGCCGCTTTTGGCCAACCGCCATCAACGCTGCCCACCCGTTGCGTTTTACCGTTGAGTGCAGCTTTCCACGCGCCGATAACGTTAGGACCGAAGTAAGCATCGGCGCGGCCTGACTGCAGAGCCAGGGTTTGCGCGGCATCATCTTTGGTATACACCGGCGTAAACGGCTGCAACCCTTTCTTCACGTTCTCATCGTTCCAGGCGAGCAGGATGGCTTCCTGATTTGTCCCCGAACCGACGATGATGCGCAGACCGGCGATATCTTCTGCCTGCTCGATTTTCTTCAGCTTACTGCCGGTTTTGACATAGAAGCCAAGGGAGTCCTTACGATACGTCGCGAAATCGAATTTCTCTTTGCGGGCTTTGGTGACGGTAATATTGCTGATCGCGGCATCATATTTGCCGGACGTGACGCCCAGCGGCCAGTCTTCCCATGACGTGGGCACGACGTTGAGTTCCAGCCCCAGACTATCAGCCACCAGACGAGCGATGTCCGCCTCGCTGCCGATCAGTGTCTTATTGTCATCGGCAAAGACGGTCAGCGGCGGCTGGCTTAACCCGGCAATCGCCACGGTGAATTTACCCGGTACGGCCAGGTGCAGGTTCGCGGGCAACTGCGCAATCGCCTGCGGATTTTTTGCCGTATTGATTGGCGTTTTATTGGCTTCCAGGCTTACGCCCGTACCGTTAATAGTCACATCATTTGCCCAGACGTTAGCGCTGAAAGCCAGTGACAGCGCGAGGAAGACTGATTTTTTCTGCATAGCGTTTTTCTCTTATTGTGTGAATTGGTTTGCAGGTGTCGCGAGTCCCAGGCTTGCGCGCAGGGTCGTACCGGGATATTCATGGCGGAACAGGCCACGCGCCTGAAGCACGGGGACAACCTGTTCGACAAAACGCGGGAAGGTATCTGGCGTTCCACCCTGGATGATAAAACCGTCTGCGGCTTTTTCGTCGAACCACTGCTGAAGACCATCGGCAACCTGTTGCGGCGTACCGCTGAAACGTGGGCGTGGACTGGCCGCTTCCAGAGCAACCTGGCGTAGCGTTAAGCCACGCTCACGCGCGTTGCGTTTGATCTCATCAGTCGTACTGCGAAAGCTGTTTTGTCCAAGGGAACCCAGATCCGGGAACGGTGCGTCCAGTGGATATTGGGCGAAATCATGATGTTCAAAGTAGCGGCCCAGGTAGTTCAGCGCGTCGGTAATAGAGACCAGCGCAGCGGTAGTCTGATACTGCTGCTCAACATCCTCAGCGCTGTCGCCAACAATCACGCTGACGCCCTGGAATATATGCAGTTGTTCGGGATGTCGCCCGGCGTAGGCCAACTGGCTTTTTACATCCTGATAGAACTCTTTGGCCTCCGCCAGCGACTCCTGATGGGTAAAAATAGCATCGGCATGCTGCGCCGCTAATTTCTTACCATCCTGTGAAGCGCCCGCCTGGAATATAATCGGACGGCCTTGTGGCGTGCGCCCAATATTTAACGGCCCTGCGACCTGAAAATAATCTCCATGATGGTTAAGCGTGTGCAGTTTTTGCGGATTAAAAAACTCTCCGCTTGCCTTATTACGGGTAAAAGCATCATCTTCCCAGGAATCCCACAGTCCTTTCACCACCTGTAAATATTCATCGGCGATACGATAACGCAAGGCATGTTCTGGATGCTGGGCACGGGAATAGTTCTTTGCCGAACCCTCCAGAGGTGACGTGACCACGTTCCATCCGGCTCGCCCCTGGCTGAGATGATCAAGGCTGGCGAACTGCCGTGCGGTAGTAAACGGCTCGCTGTATGACGTGGATACCGTGCCAACCAATCCCAGATTTTGGGTAATGCTGGCCAAAGCAGATAATACCGTCAGCGGCTCAAAGCGATTTAAAAAGTGTGGAATTGATTTTTCATTAATATACAGACCATCGGCGACAAAAATAAAATCCAGCTTCCCTTTTTCCGCAATAAGCGCCGTCTCTTTGACAAAATCAAAATTAATACTGGCATCGGCCTGTGCCGCCGGATGACGCCATGCGGACATATTTCCCGCTGCGCCATGCAGAATAGTGCCGAGCCGTAGTTGCCGATTTTCAGCCATAATAACCCCTACCCAACAGGTAAACTTAAAGATGTGCGAATGCCGTTTTTGCTAACTGTGCAAAGTAATGCGCGGCAGGTTCAATTAAACGTTCGTCCGGATTGAAGCCCGGGTGATGTAATCCGTATTCACTGGCGCTGCCAATACTGACAAATGCCCCAGGCGTATTTTGCAGATAGACAGCAAAATCCTCGCCGCCCATATGCAGGTCGGCATGATGGGTGGTGTAGCCTGATTGTTTCGCCACGGCGGTGGCGATATCGGCCCAACGTGCATCGTTTACCAACGCGGTCGGCCCTGCATGCCAGATAACGTCGATTTGTGCGCCAAAGGCGTGGGCAAAACCGGCGGCGATGTCATTAACCCGTGCTTTAACCTGCTGCTGCACCGAAGTCCGGTGCGTTCTGAGCGTCCCTTCCAGCTCAACGGATTCTGGCAACACATTCCATGTATTTCCTCCCTGAATACGGGTCACGCTAAGCACCACTGAATCCAGTGTGTTAACGTCGCGACTGGCAACGCTTTGCAACACCGTGACCAGTTGGCTGGCGAGCAGGATGGCATCTCTGCCTTCATGCGGACGCGCCGCATGTGCGCCCTTGCCATTAATACGCAGCACGAAGCGATCGACGTTGGCGTAGAACGCGCCGCCGCGTGTGGCAAATTCCCCCACCGGTAAACCTGGCTCATTGTGCATGCCAAAAATAGCCGCAACGTTGTGCAGCGCACCGGCGCGGATCAGCGTTTTTGCGCCACCGAAACTCTCTTCAGCGGGCTGAAACAAAATACGTACGCGCCCCGGTAAGTGTGTTTCCTGTTGTTTAAGCAGCAGCGCGGCGCCCAGCATGACGCTGGTGTGAACGTCATGTCCGCAGGCATGCATCACTCCCGGTGTGAGGGAGCGAAACGGCACATCGGCGCTTTCTTCTATCGGTAGAGCATCGATATCCGCTCGCAGCGCGATGACATCTTCTCCCTGCCCGATTTCCACGACCAGACCGGTTTTCAGGTCGAACGGCAAAATCTCGACGTCCGCTGCGTGCAGCCAGGCGTGAATGCGCGCCGTCGTTGCCGCCTCTTGCAGGGAAAGTTCCGGGTGCTGGTGTAATTCACGACGCCAGTTGATAAGCGTTGAGGCCAGAGTCATCAGAGCACCTCCACGGCGTTATGGGCTTGCGCCAACAACCGCAGCGATGTCAGACGCGCGTGACCTTCCGCCACTGGCGTGTCGATAATGAACTCCTCAATGCCAAATTGCGTATGCAGGGCATTCAGCTTTGCCATCACCTCCTGAGCCGTGCCGTGTAACAACGCCTGCTCACGACGCGCGATTTTGCGTGGCGGACTGCCGGCCTGCGCGGCGAATGCCAGCGCCTGCTCTTCGCTGGCTACCGTGACACGTTGACCATTCTCCAGCTCCACGCCCCAGATTTGCACGTTTTCCGCAAGCTGCGCGGCGGTATCGCTACTGTCAGCCACAATCACCTGGACGGCAACTATCGTCGGACGTGCGCTGTGGGTCTGCCAGAAGGACAAAACGTCACGCAATAACGCGCGGTCACCGTTGAGGTGTGCCGCGAAGATAAAATGCCAATTAAATTGCGCTGCTAACTGTGCGCTTTGCACACTGGCTCCCAGGACAAATCCTTCCGGCGGTATCGGTGGGATTGGCGTCGGAAATACCGTTTCCCCACTTTCCGTGCCGCTCAGCGTCAGCCAGTCGTTAAGCTGGGAAAGTTGGTCGGCAAAACTGCCTTTTTCATCCTGATGCACTCCTTGCTGTAGTGCCCGAGTCGACAGTGGTAAGCCGCCAGGGGCTTTCCCTACGCCGAGATCGACACGCCCGGGTGCCAGCGAGGCCAGAAGATTGAAGTTTTCCGCCACTTTGTACGGGCTGTAATGTTGCAGCATCACGCCACCGGAGCCAACGCGAATACGCTGGGTTTGCCCGAGGATCCAGGCAATCACCAGCTCCGGTGATGGGCTGGCCAGCTGTGGCGTATTATGGTGTTCCGCGATCCAGAAACGATGGTATCCCCACTCTTCTGCCTGCTGCGCCAGACGCAACGTCCGGGCAAGCGCCATCGCGGCGGTTTCACCTTCCCCGAGGGGGCTTTTATCCAGAATACTCAGGCGATATGACATGTTACGGGCCTATGCTTGTTAACATGTCATTATTATTAAATTATCAGATAACCATGCAGAAACATTTAATTCACATTTGCTCAGCTAAAAAGTAGATAACCAGCCCTGACGCTGTCAGGGTTAAAATTCGGATTGCCTTGTACTGGTCGGAACACGAAACTGAAAACACGCGGAATGTATGGCCTACAAAATATAATAGGGTCGTTGGTCTCACGGGAATAACATCCAAATCATTTCATGCCAGTTTTCTTTTTGCGAAAACGTTTTTTAACGCGATTTACGTTAAGTCAGGTTAAATGACTTAAAACGTTATGCGGTTGTATAAAATGTTTCAGTTTTATGACCCTGAATGAATATTCCACAGAGATTTTTTAATTTAAACACTTCCACAGAAATGATTATTAGTAGAGAATGCAGCGTTTCTTATTAAAACGGTTTAAAACGGCTTTTTAATATTCCTCCCGATTTTATTGCGGGGATTTTTGTATGGATTATACATATCATTATGGGGCCTCTATGAAAAGTAACATGCCCGTTACACAAATTGAGCACGCACTTAACGACAAAGCGACGCTGCTTTCAACGACGGATAAAGAAAGTCATATTACCTACGCTAACTCTGCTTTTATCGATGCCAGCGGATTTAACGAAGATCAATTAATGGGCGAAGCGCATAATATTATTCGCCATCCTGACATGCCTCCCGCTGCATTCGCCGATATGTGGTACACGCTACAGCAGGGAGACAGCTGGACGGGTATGGTGAAAAACCGCCGCCAAAATGGTGACCATTACTGGGTTCGCGCCAACGTTACGCCGGTCTGGCACAATGAAAAACTCACCGGTTACATCTCTGTGCGTACCGTTCCTTCGCGTGATGAAATAACTCACAGCGAAAGTTTATACCAAAAAATGAATAGTCAGCAGTTTAAAGGCTTTCGACTTTTTAAAGGGATTATCATTCGTCGCGGCTTATTGGCATGGACTTCCATGTTTAAATGGCTGAATATCAGCCAGCGCGTCAATTATTCTTTAGGGGTGACGGCCCTGCTCGCTTTGCTATTTATCTTCGCCCCGTTTAATCCATTTATTCAGTCGGGTGGCTTGCTGGTGTTATTTCTGGCGCTGGCTATTTACCTTAAGTATCAAATTTGTCAGCCAGTTAATACGCTTCTGACGCAAATGAAGAAAGTGGTGTCCGGACGTAAACCTGATAACTGTCATTTAAATCGGGTGGATGAGATCGGAATGCTAATGCGACTGGTTAATCAGTCCGGGCTTAATCTGAATTCTCTGGTCGATGACGTCAGTACGCAAATTTCCGGTATTCGCGCTATCAGTCAGCGGGTGTCAAAAGAAGGTACGGCGCTGCACCAGCGTTCAGAAGAAACCTCTGCCGACCTGCAACAAACCGCTGCGGCCATTGAAGAAATTGGTAGCGCGGTACAACAAACCGCTGAGACGGCGGCACATACCATGACCATGGCCGATAAAACCAGCGCCAACGCTGCAGAAGGCGGCGATATCATGAAACAAACTATCGCCATGATGCAGGCGATATCGCGTGACAACGGGCAGATCGTTGACATCATTGGCGTGATCGACAGCATCGCCTTTCAGACCAATATTCTGGCGCTTAATGCCGCGGTTGAGGCCGCGCGAGCCGGGGAATCCGGGCGTGGCTTCGCCGTTGTTGCGGCAGAAGTCCGCAATCTGGCCCAACACTCGGCGTCTGCGGCAAAAGAGATCAAACAGCTTATTGAGAAGAACGTCGCCAATGTTAATAGCGGCGTCAAAATGGTGGAACAAACGGAAACGCATCTCACCGGGATGATTGGGGATGTACTGCAGATGTCGATGATGATCAAAGACATTAGTCTGGCCACGCGTGAGCAAACCCAGGCTTTGGATCTGATTAACGATTCAATTTCACGCGTTGGCACCATGACACACAATAATGCCGAGATGGTGGAGCGCGTCACCGACGCCACCGCCGATCTGACCCAGCGTTCATCACGCTTACAGCAGGCCGTTCAGGTCTTTGGCGTATCGGCATAACGTTACGGCGCTTATTGGGTGAATGCCTCGATAAGCGCACTCCTCTTTTATTGGCTGAATCGAGGCCACACCGCGCCAGTACCGGCTGCATAAAAATGCTGAATTCTTGTTACCGGGGCTTTGCGGAACCAATCAATTGAATGTAGGATGCTCGGCCGGCAGTTTTCCCCCGTAACACAATGAAGGGTAAGGCTGTTTTCGCCGCAGCAGGTGCGGCAAAAAGGATGTTGTATTTTTGTCAGGTCAACAGGAATCGTAATGAACACAAACAACACGCAAGCCGCGGAACAACATGCGGCGAAACGACGCTGGTTGAATGCTCACGAAGAGGGGTATCACAAAGCGATGGGCAATCGACAGGTACAAATGATCGCCATTGGCGGCGCAATTGGTACCGGGTTGTTTTTAGGGGCAGGCGCACGCCTGCAGATGGCCGGCCCGGCTTTGGCGCTGGTCTATCTGGTATGCGGTATTTTTTCGTTCTTTATACTGCGCGCGCTCGGCGAACTGGTTTTACATCGCCCTTCCAGCGGTAGCTTCGTTTCCTACGCCCGTGAATTTTTAGGTGAGAAAGCCGCCTATGTGGCTGGCTGGATGTACTTCATCAACTGGGCGATGACCGGCATTGTCGATATCACCGCGGTGGCGTTGTATATGCACTACTGGGGCGCATTTGGCGACGTGCCGCAGTGGGTGTTCGCCCTCGGCGCGCTGGCTATTGTCGGCACCATGAACATGATCGGCGTGAAGTGGTTCGCGGAGATGGAGTTTTGGTTTGCGCTGGTTAAGGTACTGGCAATTGTGATTTTCCTGGTGGTAGGTACCGTTTTTTTAGGTACCGGAAAGCCGCTGGATGGTAACGCCACGGGTTTTCACCTGATTACCGACAACGGCGGCTTCTTCCCGCATGGCCTGCTGCCTGCGCTGGTACTGGTACAGGGTGTTGTTTTCGCCTTTGCCTCTATTGAACTGGTGGGTACCGCCGCCGGTGAGTGCAAAGATCCGCAAACGATGGTGCCGAAAGCAATCAATAGCGTTATCTGGCGTATTGGTCTGTTCTATGTGGGTTCTGTCGTGCTGCTGGTTCTGCTACTGCCCTGGAACGCCTATCAGGCGGGGCAAAGCCCGTTTGTGACCTTCTTTTCCAAACTGGGCGTGCCGTACATTGGCAGTATCATGAATATTGTGGTGCTCACCGCGGCGCTTTCCAGCCTTAACTCAGGGTTGTACTGTACCGGGCGTATTTTACGCTCCATGTCGATGGGCGGTTCGGCACCGAAATTCATGGCTAAAATGAGCCGTCAACAGGTGCCGTGGGCCGGGATCCTCGCCACGCTGGTCGTGTATGTTGTCGGGGTATTCCTGAACTATCTGGTGCCGTCACAGGTGTTTGAGATCGTGTTGAACTTCGCGTCACTGGGTATTATTGCGTCGTGGGGATTTATCATGGTCTGTCAGATGCGTCTGCGCCGGGCCATAAAAGAAGGTAAAACGGCAGACGTCAGCTTTAAACTGCCGGGCGCACCGTTTACCTCGTGGTTAACGCTGCTGTTCCTGGTGAGCGTACTGGTATTGATGGCGTTTGACTATCCAAACGGCACCTATACCATCGCGTCATTACCGCTGATTGCCATCCTACTGGTCGCGGGCTGGTTCGGCGTGCGTAAACGTGTTGCAGAGATCCACCGCACCGCGCCATAACGGCAGAAGGCCTGACAGGTTAATCCTTCAGGCCTTCTTTTTTAGTTCGCTTCAATCAACTGCGCTACGTCGTTGCTGTTAATTTCCCGCGCATTCCCATCCTGATCGGTATAACTGGTCATTCCCGTGTCTTTATCCAGTTTTGGCTTACCCTGGGTGGTGATGGTTTGTCCGCTTTTGGTCGTCATGACGTAATCGGTGGTGCATCCTGCCAATGTAAACAGCATTACGCCTGCACAAAGACAGATAAATGGCTTTTTCATAGTATTCCCGTGTTATTCAGTTAGCCGTTGAGGGCGTAGTGTAAGTCCCTGAAGTAGGTCAGGCTACTGGCCGGGTGTAACGAGGCGTATCGGGGGATTTAGAGAAGTGACAGGAGGGGTTTCCCCCTCCGGTTAATTACAGCGCAATACGAATAACATCGTCCGGCTGGGTGGCTTCCTGCTCGCGGGTGGACTTCTGTTTCACGCTCACGTACAGGGTTTTACCGTCGGCGGAGAGCGCCAGGCTATTCGGGAATGTTGGGGTCTCGAACGTTTTAACGACTTTATAGCTTTTCGCGTCGATCACGCTCACTTTGCCGGCCTGACGATGGGTCACGTAGGCCTCGTTACGCGCCGGGTTAAACAGCACGGCCAGGGATTCCGGCGCGGCGACTTTTGCCAGGACGTTGCCATTACGGGTGTCGATTACCAGCACTTCCGCCGCTTTAGAGTCGGTGACAAAGGCGCGGTTGCCCGCCGTGTCCAGACTCAGGTTGATGAAGAAATGCTCTTTTCCATCATCCAGCAGCTTTTTACGGCTGAGAATTTTGTTGGTGGTGGTATCGATAGTGATGAATTCACCGTCCGCATTGGCGGTGTACAGGCGTTTAGCCTTGCTGTCGACAGCCAGAGCGGTGCTCATTTTGCCGGTATTTTGAATGGTGTCCTTCAATTTAATGGCATCACCGTCCACCACCCAAATCACGCTCTCTTTACCAATACCGCTAATGTATACCGTGTTGGTGGCGTCATCGGCGACCAGCTCACGCGGCTGCAGCGGGCGAACGTCTTCAGAACGCTTACGCGCATCCAGCACCAGACGTCCTTTCACCGCGCCCGTTTTAGCATCCATTGCCGTCACCGCGCTGTTTACTGTGTTGCCGAACCACAGCGTTTGCGTGGCGTTGTTGATGGCGGCGCCAAACGGTTTGAGATCGTTATGAATAACCTGAGTCACTTCGAGGGTGACCGGGTCAAGACGGTAAACCACCCCGCCGGTATCCAGTTTGCGGCTCTGCGAGGTCGCCAGCCACAGCGCGTTCTCTTGCTGGCTGTACGCCATTTCATAGGCGCCTTTGCCCACGGCTTTGCGCAGCAGTTCTTCTGCAGCCTGCGTAGTAAAAGATGATGCAACGAGCAGTGAACCTAACAGTAAAGAACCACGCAGACGCGGCGAAAACAGATGACGTAAAGACATGACGACTCCCTTTGATAAATTCGTTTGTTACTGCTTCACATAGCTTCAATGAGCAAAATCATGGTTTTGCCCTTTTTAAGAATGAGAATAGTAATCATTATTCATCTCAAAGTGGAGCACTTCTTCACATATTGACTACAATCGTTGTCATTGCCCGAAAAATTAGCGCAATTCAGCAGCGCTAAAATTCATCTTTTATAAAAAAATTCACGCGCTTATCGCCGGTTTTACGGCGTAAGCATCATTAACTGGCCTTGTTCATGACGATTTTTGCATCCCGCTACACTGCACTTCCTGTTTCTTTACTGCCTGTCTTCCTCTCGCCTTATGCCGTGGCAGAAAGTGAGATAAACGATCAAACGCTGATCGTTAGCGCGACACCACAGTCCGTTTCTGAACTGGACACCCCTGCCGCCGTCAGCGTCGTTGACGGAGAAGATATGCGTCTGGCAACGCCGCGAATTAACCTGTCTGAATCCCTGACCAGCGTCCCTGGGCTACAGGTGCAAAATCGGCAGAACTACGCCCAGGATCTCCAGTTGTCGATTCGCGGATTTGGTTCGCGAACCACTTATGGCATCCGCGGCATTCGTTTGTATGTCGACGGGATCCCGGCAACCATGCCGGATGGGCAGGGTCAAACATCCAATATTGATATCAGCAGCGTACAAAATATTGAGGTTTTACGCGGCCCCTTCTCTGCTCTGTATGGCAATGCGTCTGGTGGAGTGATGAATGTCAGCACTGAAACGGGACATGAGCCGCCAACCATTGAAGCCAGCAGTTATTACGGCAGTTTTGGCAGTTGGCGCTACGGGTTAAAAGCAACGGGCGCACTGGGCGATGGCACACAGCGAGGGGATGTGGATTACACCATTTCAACAACCCGGTTTACCACCCATGGTTATCGCGATCGCAGCAGCGCACAAAAAAATCTGGCCAATGCCAAACTGGGCGTGCGCATGGACGATACGAGCAAACTAACCCTGATTTTCAATAGCGTAGAGAGTAAAGCTGACGATCCTGGTGGTCTTACCGAGTCGGAGTGGCAGGCCAATCCGCAGCAATCTCCCCGCGCTGAGCAATACAACACGCGAAAAACCATCAAGCAGACCCAGGCGGGGTTGCGCTATGAACGCCAGCTTAGCGCGAAGGATGATATCAGCATCATGACTTATGCAGGCGAGCGTGAAACCACTCAGTATCAGTCAATCCCGATGGCCCCACAGTTAAAACCGTCTCATGCCGGAGGCGTTATTACCCTGCAACGTCATTATCAGGGGATAGATAACCGCTGGACTCACCGTGGCGAGCTGGGCGTACCCGTGACCTTCACCACCGGTCTGAATTACGAAAACATGAGCGAGAACCGTAAAGGCTACAACAACTTTCGCCTTGATGATGGCGTGCCAGAATATGGTCAGAAAGGCGACTTACGACGTAACGAACGTAACCTGATGTGGAATATCGATCCCTATCTGCAAACCCAGTGGCAATTAACGCAGAAACTCTCGCTGGATGCCGGGGTTCGCTACAGTTCGGTGTGGTTTGATTCTAACGATCGCTATATTGCGTCTGGTAACGGAGATGACAGCGGTGACGCCAGCTATCACCAGTGGTTACCTGCCGGATCGTTAAAATACGCCATCACCGATGCCTGGAACGTCTACCTGGCCGCGGGACGTGGGTTCGAAACGCCCACCATCAACGAGTTGTCTTACCGCTCCGACGGCCAAAGTGGGATGAATTTTGACCTACAGCCTTCCACAAACGATACCGTGGAAATCGGCAGTAAAACGCGTATCGGCGATGGGCTGTTTACCGCAGCGCTATTCCAGACCGATACCGATGACGAGATCGTGGTTGACAGCAGTAGCGGCGGGCGGACAACCTACAAAAACGCTGGAAAAACCCGCCGTCAGGGAGGTGAGTTATCCTGGGACCAACGCTTTGCCGCAAGCTGGCGCGTAAAAGCTGCATGGACCTGGCTGGATGCGACCTACCGCAGCAACGTCTGTGGCGATCAAAACTGCAACGGCAACCGCCTGCCTGGCATTGCGCAAAACATGGGATTTGCTTCGCTGGGCTACGTGCCTGATGAAGGTTGGTATGCGGGAACTGATGTTCGTTATATGAGCAACATTATGGCCAATGATGAAAATACGGCGCAAGCCCCGTCCTATACCGTAGTGGGTTTAAATACCGGCTATAAATTTTATTACCGCAGTCTGATGTTCGACCTGTTCGGTCGGGTGGATAATCTGTTTGATAAGTCCTACGTCGGTTCGGTGATAGTGAATGAGGCAAATGGTCGATATTACGAACCGGCGCCAGGACGAAACTATGGCGTAGGAATTAATCTGGCCTGGCGTTTTGAGTAACACTGGCGGGAATGACTCCCGCCATCCGTTTTACGCATCGTCTGCAAGACGAATCACCACTTTACCGAAGTTTTTGCCGGTCAGCAGGCCGATAAAGGTCTGCGGCGCATTTTCCAGACCGTCGGTGATTTGCTCGCGGTAATGGATTTTGCCCTCTTTAACCCAGCGCCCCATCTCCCGCTGAAACTCCTGAATGCGGTGACCATAATCCTGACCAATGATAAAGCCCTGCATCCGGATACGCTTTTTCAGTAGCGTTGCCATCAGCAAAGGTAATCTATCGGGTCCGCCTGGAAGCGATGTGGCGTTGTAACCGCTGACCAGTCCGCACAGCGGAATGCGCGCAGAGGTATTGAGTAATGGCAGAACGGCGTCAAATACCTTGCCGCCGACGTTTTCGTAGTAAATATCGATCCCCTGCGGACAGGCTTTTGCCAGCTGTTGCGCAAAATCTTGTGCGTGGTGATCGAGGCAGACATCAAAGCCCAAGACCTCGGTGGCATGTCGGCATTTCTCTGCCCCGCCTGCAACCCCGATCACCCGGCAGCCTTTGAGCTTACCAATCTGCCCTACCGTTGCGCCAACCGGGCCGGTGGCGGCGGCCACAACCAGCGTTTCCCCCGCTTTTGGCTGACCGATATCCAGCAGCCCCATATAAGCAGTAAATCCTGGCATCCCCATCACTCCCAGCGCCCAGGAGGGATGTTCGGGATTATCGCCAAGCTTCACCAGCCCGTTACCGTCGGAGATGTCATAGTCCTGCCAGCCGCTGTAGCTCAGCACCCACTCGCCAGGCTGGTAATCAGGATGGTTGGAGGACACCACGCGACTCACGGTCCCGCCAACCATCACGCCGCCAATCTCTACCGGCGGGGAGTAAGACGGCTCATCGCTCATGCGTCCACGCATGTAGGGATCGAGGGAAAGAAAAATGGTGCGCAGCAAAACCTGGCCTTCACCCGGCGTTGCCACCTCATCGTCTTCAAGACGGAAGTTTTCCGGGACCGGCGCGCCATGCGGGCGGGAAGCCAGTACCCAGCGGCGATTGCGATTAGTCTGTTGACCCATGATGTGCTCCTCTGCTTTTGGCATGATTCCATCAATAGTAGCAGCCTGTGTCCGCCAGTTAGCTGACGACATGATTTAACCGCACAACCAGGTAAACGCAGGGGTGTGCGGTTTCATTGATAAACCGACAATCATTCGGTGGGCCAAGCTCCAGGCAATCGCCAGCCCGCATTTCATGACGCACGTCCCCTTCCACAAAGACCAATTCCCCCTGCTGTAGCCAGATAAGTTGTCTTGCCTGCACGTAGGAAGAGGCTGGCATCGGGATATCGCTTCCGGCAGGCAATTCTATCTGCACCAGATCAATAGGCAGATCGCTGCGCGGTGAAACGTGGCGGCGCAGATAGTGGCTTTGCGGGTCGTGCCAGACAGGCTGATCAGCGAAGCGCAGCAGCTTGCCCTCCTGCATTTCGGCCCGCGCCATCAGCATAGACATGCTGATACCAAAGGCACCGGAGAGCCTGCCCAGCAGCGTGGCCGTAGGGCTGCTCTCACCGCGCTCTATTTTATGGATCATCGCCCGCGACACGCCTGCGCGTTCAGCGAGTTCCGTGAGAGACCACCCGCGAGACTCCCGCTCAATGCGAATTCTTGCACCGATCCGTTGATTTATGCTGTCTTCAATAGTATTCATATTGTAATACTATAGTGAACAATCCCTGAGGTTCAACATGTCCATTCGATTTGCCAGCAAAGAAGACTGTGCCGCCATTGCAGAAATCTACAACCACGCGGTACTGCATACGGCGGCTATCTGGAACGATCAAACGGTCGATGCCGAAAACCGTATCTCATGGTATCAAGCCCGCCAGTTGATGGGCTATCCGGTGCTGGTGAGTGAAGAGAATGGCGTGATTACAGGGTACGCCTCCTTTGGCGACTGGCGTAACTTTGATGGATTCCGTCATACCGTTGAACATTCGGTATATGTCCATCCTGCTCATCAGGGTAAAGGCCTGGGACGAGCGCTGCTCAGCAGACTGATAGAAGAAGCCCGCGCGTGCGGCAAGCATGTGATGGTTGCGGGCATTGAGTCTCAGAATCAGGCGTCGCTGCATCTGCACAGCACGCTGGGTTTTAAAACCACCGCGCAAATGCCACAGGTTGGCACTAAATTTGGGCGCTGGCTGGATCTGACTTTTATGCAGTTGCAGTTAGACGATCGCCGCGAACCGGATGCCAGCAGATGAACCAGACGCTAACCCTCTCCTTTCTGATTGCCGCAGGTATTGGTCTGGTGGTGCAAAATACCTTGATGGTACGCATCACGCAGACGTCCTCGACGATCCTCATCGCCATGTTACTTAACTCGCTGGTCGGGATCGTGCTGTTTGTCAGCATACTGTGGTTTAAGCAAGGTATGGCGGGGTTTGGGGAACTGGTTTCCAGCGTGCGCTGGTGGACGCTAATCCCTGGCTTGCTGGGATCGTTCTTTGTTTTTGCCAGCATCAGTGGATACCAAAATGTGGGCGCTGCAACCACTATCGCGGTGCTGGTGGCCAGCCAGTTAATCGGCGGACTGGTGCTGGATATTCTGCGCAGTCATGGCGTACCGCTGCGGGCGTTGGTGGGGCCGGTCTGCGGCGCGGTGCTGCTGGTTGTTGGGGCCTGGCTGGTGGCGAGACGTTCGTTTTAATTGCGCTTATCCGGCCTGAACATGCAGGCCGGATAAGGTGTTACTTCGCCATCTGACCACAACGAATTAAAGGATTGTGCCGCCTTTGGTCAACTGTTCGCGACGGGTTTCCATATCCTCTTTATGCTGACGGCCATGATGTGCGATAGCCGTACGCAAACGCTGTTGCTGGGTGTAACGTTCTTCCCGGCTCAGCACGACATCATCGCTGAGTTCAATCAGCAATTCATTCATATGCGTAATGACGCTCTCTTCAATGGCGGCATCAACACGTGCGCTGACCTCATCCAGATGCGACATAACCTCTCCTTAACTCATTAATTTAATTTTGCTTTTGAAAAATCGCTGCCCATCAGGCTAACGCTGTATCCGCTGACGTTGCTGCGCGTCGCGTAAAACGTTTTCCCGTTTGCCAACGCAATCCACGGAGCCTGCTGGTAGAAAATTTCTTGCGACTGCTGGTAAAGCGCGGCGCGTTCTTCCGGTTTACTCACCAGTTTCGCCTTTTGAACCAGCGAATTATACTCTTTATCGCACCAGCGCGCGGCGTTAGATCCGGTTTTAATGCTGTCACAGCCCAGCAGTACATCGGCGAAGTTGTCCGGATCGCCGTTGTCTGACATCCAACCGAACAACGCGGTGTCATGCTCACCTTTACGCATTCCGGAGAGATATTCGCCCCACTCGTACGACACAATTTTCGCCTTCACGCCAACCTTCGCCCAGTCGCTTTGGATCATCTCGGCAATCCGTCGGGAGTTCGGGTTGTATGGGCGCTGAACCGGCATTGACCACAGCGTCGCTTCAAAGCCGTTTTCAAGTCCCGCCTGTTTCAGCAGATCTTTCGCTTTTTGCGGGTCGTAAGCGTAATCCTGCAGATCTTTATTGAACCCCAACATATTCGGCGGAATTGGCGATTTTGCCACCGTACCGGAACCTAAAAAGACGGCGTTAATAATGGCCTTTTTGTCTGTCGCGTAGTTAAGCGCCTGACGCACCAGCACGTTATCAAACGGTTTTTTCTCGGTATTAAACGCCAGATACCCGACGTTCAGCGCTTCAACCGAATGCAGCGTCAAATCTTTATTCTTCTTAATCTCATCAAACTGTACGGGCGCAGGTGCCGGAATTATCTGGCATTCATTGGTTTGCAGTTTCGCCAATCGGGTCTGAACGTTTGGCGTGATTGAGAAGATTAGGTGCTTCGTGGGGACGGCGCCGTCCCAGTAGTTGGGGTTGGCGAGATAGCGGATTTGGGAATCCTGCTTGTACTGCTGCAACACGTATGGCCCGGTGCCAATTGGCCAGTTATCGACGTTTTCCGGGGTGCCTTTTTTCAGCATCACGTCGGCATATTCCGCAGAGAGGATGGAGGCAAAATCCATTCCCCAGTCGGCAAGAAACGCGGCGTTAGGTTCATTAAGGATAAACTGAACGTGATAATCATCGACCTTCTTCACTTCTTTAATCAGTTTATCCAGACCGACATCGTTGAAGTATTCGTAGCTTCCCTGAGAAATTTTGTGGTATGGATGATCGGCATCTTTCTGTCGTAATACCGAGAAAACCACGTCATCAGCGTTGAAGTCACGGGTTGGTTTGAAGAATTTATTACTGTTGAATTTCACGCCCTGACGCAGGGTAAAAGTGTAGGTCTTACCGTCCGGCGAAATCGTCCAGTCCGTTGCCAGAGACGGAACTGGCGTATTTTTTACCGGATCAAAATTGATGAGTCGGTTGTAGAGCACCTGTGAGCTGGCCACAAACGATGGACCGGAACTGGCGATTTGCGGGTTAAATGACTCTGGCGACGCTTCTGAGCAGTAAATGAGAGTGTCGGTATTGGCCGCGAACGCCGCGCCTGATGGTAAGACGGCGCTGAGCGCCAGCGCGAGTAACGTTTTCCTTGCAATCATGGTTATAAGCCTTCTTATTTTATTATTAACCGGGATATCAGAGCATAGCTGACAAAAACTGACCAATAACAAATCACTATCAGGTTATTCTAATCCGGTGTATTTTGCTGAATAATTCATCACCCTAAGCGAATTAATTTCCCTTAAGTCTTTTTCAAAACGTCAAGATTTTTCCCGGCACTCTATGCCATGAAAATTCGCCCCTTTTTGCCTCTCTTCCACCGTTTGCTCGTTTTTATAAAACGTAAAGTAGATACGTGAAGAAGTCTAAGGGGTAACAACGTGGCAAAAACTCTCTTGCGCAGCGGCAATTTGGATGACTATCAGGCCGTGGGCGGCGGTGGTCAGGCCGTGTTTGATTCAGCATTGCAAATTCGTGAAACGCTTCGCCTGCGTAAACAGCAGGCGATGGTGGATTGTCTGGCGATCCCACAAATTAACGACAACGGCGATCGCGTTGACTGGTATTCGCCGATTGAAGGGAAAGCCGTTGCATGGAAAGCCGCTGATGAAGAGGCCCGTTTTCGTGCGCTGCGCTATCTGGGGAGCACGCTGGAAAATGCGGCGGCGCTGAGCCGTAAAAGTCTGCAATCGGGTAAAACCTCCCTGCAACTGTTTGGCTCACTGCTGGAAAAAGCCATCCAGTTTCCTGGTGAGAATCACGTGTTTCTGGTTGAAGGTAAACCCGTTATTACGTTCTGGGGTTTCGTCAATCTGAATGAAAATCCTCGCGACGATGTGCTCGATTGCCTGCGCCTTGCCGATATTCCTCCGGTCGTCACCGTAGCGGAGCCTGAGCCGGAAGAAGAAATCACTGCCCAAATCACCTTCGCCGAGGCCGAGGCGCCTTTGTTGACTCCAGTCGTTGAGCTACCTAAACCAGCTGAACCTGAACCACAACCCCCGGTCGTTGTTAACGAACCGGAAGTCTCGCCGCCGCTCGCACAGAAGAAACCCGCACGCCGCCTGCCGTTGTGGAGCCTGCCCGTTGCCGCGGTGATCATTGCAGCCATGGTTGGGCCGCTGCTGTGGAAGCAACAGCCCACCCCGCCCGTACCCGCTGTTCCCCCTGCAGACGTCGCTAAGGCAGATATAGCACCGCTGCCAGAACTGACATCTGCACTGCCGCTGCATCGGGCTGAAGTGGTTCCGGTCGCCAAAAAAGAAAAACCTGTCGAGGGACCGGTCGTGATCGCCGCGATTCCGAAAGATGCGCTGGTGATGGATGCCAACCAGATGAAGGCAGGAACGACGCGTTTTCTCAACGGTAACTGGCGCGTAATGGTTGATGTTAAAGATCCGGTTAGCGGTAAAGCGCCGTCGCTGCGCTATCAGATACAGGCCAATAAAGGTACTGCGCGCGTGGTTCATGGCGACAATATTGTTTGTCGTGCCGAGATTTTCTCCGGTTTGCATCAGTCAGGTGAATTAATGATTAAGAGTCGCGGAAATGCCCGTTGTACGGACGGGTCACGTTATCCGATGCCGGAAATTACCTGCAAAGCGGGAACCAATGACGTCGCCGCCTGTACCGCACGTTATGACGATCACGCGGAAATCCCTCTGACGATCAAAAAGATAGGTGCCTGATTTTATGTTGGTGAATCTGTGTGACTACAAACAGAGCGTGACGCTCATCGCCAATAGCGGTGTGCAATTTCTGGATTTTGGCCTGACGCCGCAGGAATCTGCGCATCATGGCCGCTTTGTGCGCAAAACGGCAAACGGTCCCCTGCTGCGGCTGGATTTCGATCTGACAACCGGACGTTATACCTTACCAGGCAGCACCGGCGGTCAGCCCGAAGTGGTGAAGCCGGAAAGCACCCAGAAGCTGCATTATTCGCTGGACGTGCTCGACGGTGTCTGGCTGCCGCTGCCGTTCCTGCGCTTTAATCCGCCGCGTACGTTCGTTGAAGGCCCGGACAACTGGGCGCGCGTACAGGTGCGAAAGCTGGGGCAACCTGACAGCGCGGGCAACACCCACCGCGTCACCGTGGCGCTGGACAGCCAGCTCACTGAAAATGCCCCTGCGGCGTTAACCCCCAACGAAAATGACCTGCTGAACGGTACGCGATTTGCGCTGGCCTGGCATGACAACGAAATTGCCGATTTCCTCGACCAGACCTGGATTGACGGCTGGTTGCGCGAATCCTTTATGCATCATGTCACACAGCATGAGAACCGCTCAGAACAAGAGATCCAGCAGGCGCTGCGTAACTTTGAATATCAGGCGCACTGGCTGAATGTGCTGACCCTGTTAGGCGAGCAGCTTTCCGTCCCGGAAGTGAAACTGGTCACGCATACCCTCAGCACGCCCGCCATTCCCGTTGATCTTATCCTGGATATCGGTAACACCCATACCTGTGGCGTCCTGATTGAAGATCACGGGGATGCCAATGACGGACTGCGCCAGACAGCCGAATTGCAGGTGCGTTCGTTAAGCGAGCCACAGTTTCTCAACGATCCGTTGTTCACCAGCCGACTGGAGTTTTCCGAAGCACGTTTTGGTAAGCAGCACTTTTCCGTGGAGAGCGGTCGTGATGATGCCTTTATCTGGCCGTCGATTGTCCGCGTTGGCGATGAAGCCCGAAAGCTGGCGATGCAGCGCATGGGCACTGAAGGCAGCAGTGGGATCTCCAGCCCGCGCCGTTATCTGTGGGACGAAACGCCGGTGTTGCATGACTGGCGCTTTAGCCAGATGAATGGCAAAACCCAGCGCGAACCACTGGCTACCGCCTTCCCGCTGATGAACCTGATGAACGATGACGGGCAACCGCTGTTCAGCCTGCCGCAGGATGATCGTCTGCCGGTATTCTCACCGCAATACAGCCGCAGTACGCTGATGACGCATATGCTGTGCGAAATACTGGCCCAGGCGCTGGGGCAAATTAACAGCGTGGCGACGCGTTTGCGCCTCGGATTCCCGGCATCTCCTCGTCAGTTGCGTACGCTGATCCTGACCCTGCCGTCGGCGATGCCCAAACAGGAGCGCGAGATTTTCCGCCTGCGCATGTTTGAAGCTATTGCGTTGGTCTGGAAAGCAATGGGCTGGCACCCGCAGGATGAAGACTTCACCACCCGTAAACAGCAGGAAAAGAGCGTGGTTCCCGTACCTGAGATCCAGATGGAATGGGATGAGGCCAGCTGCGGGCAACTGGTGTGGCTGTATAACGAAGCTATCTCTCACTACGATGGTCACACCGAATCGTTCTTTAACGCCCTTGCCCGCCCGGACCGTCTGCCGGAGCCTGGTGAGACTAAAGGTCGTGCGCTGCGCGTGGCATCGATCGACATTGGCGGCGGGACAACGGATATGGCCGTCGTCCATTACCAGCTTGATGACGGCGTGGGTACAAACGTCAAAATTACCCCGCATCTGCTGTTCCGTGAAGGCTTTAAGGTTGCGGGCGATGATATGCTGCTGGACGTTATTCAGCGTTGCGTGTTGCCTGCGCTGCAAACCCGCCTGCAACAGGCTGGCGTGACCGACGCCGCCGCATTGCTGGCTACGCTATTTGGCGATTCCGGGCGCATCGACACCCAGGCGATTTTGCGTCAACAAACGGCGTTACAACTCTTTATGCCGCTCGGTCATGCGGTACTTTCAGCCTGGGAACAAAGTGATATTAACGATCCGGTAGCGGGTCTGCATGCCACCTTTGGCGAACTCCTGAGCCAGCAACCAACGCGCAACGTACTGAATTACATCCAGCAGGCTATCGATCATGCGTTACCTGCGGGATCGCCAGCGTTTGATGTGCTGAGCGTGCCGTTACAGGTGCAGTTCAGGCAGTTACAAGAAGCGTTACTGGCGGGCCAGTTTACCCTGACCTCCCCACTGCACGCGGTCTGTGAGGCCATTTCACACTATCGCTGCGATATTTTATTAGTGACCGGCAGACCCGCCTGTTTACCGGGCGTACAGGCGTTGATCCGCCATCTGCAGCCCGTTCCGGTTAATCGTATGATCTGGATGGATAACTACCGCGTACATGAGTGGTATCCGTTCAGCCAACAAGGGCGGATTGGTAACCCCAAATCCACCGCAGCAGTTGGTGCCATGTTGTGTAGCCTGGCGCTGGATCTACGCTTGCCGCGTTTCAACTTTAAAGCTGCCGATATCGGCGCTTACTCGACCGTACGTTATCTCGGCGTGTTGGATAATACGGTCAATACGCTGCGTGATGAGAACATCTGGTATCACGATATCGATCTGGATAAGCCCGGCGCGAAACTGGATGCCCGCCTGCACTTCCCATTGCGCGGCAACGTTACGTTAGGTTTCCGCCAACTGGCCAACAGCCGTTGGCCTGCCACACCGCTGTATACGCTCAGCATAAATTCTGCCGAACTGGCAAAAACCATCGCCGGAGATGGCGTGTTGAATGTACGGCTGCAGCTACGCGGTGGTAGCAAAGAAAGCGGCCCGGAATTCTTCGTACTGAGCGATGCGTGGTTACAGGATGGCACTCCCGTTGCCGCCAATGCCTTAACGTTAAAACTGAATACGCTGGCAGACCGTCGCCATAGCGGGAGCCATTACTGGATTGATAGCGGGAGCGTGTACCTGAAATGAGTAAGATGTTAAACACCGCGCAGGCCGCCATCGAGTGGGTAACTGATACCCGTCAGCGTGCGGCGCGTCTTGATGATGAAGCGGATGCCCTGTTGGCGCAGCTCACCCTGGCCGCCGTTAATGAATCTGCGTTGAAGACGACCTTTTCATCGCGAGGATGCGTTGGGCTTTACGGACATTCGCAATCGGCAAAAGCGCACCTGCTCACAGCATTGTGCAGCAACGCCAATGGCAAAGTGAATATCGTTACCCCGGATCGCAGCTTTGATTACTTTTCACATATTAATCCTGGTCATGCGCCAACCAATATGGCGATCCGCTTTACGCGTGATGAAAATCCGCTCGATGGTGAATGGCCGTTGCGCCTGCGGCTACTCAGTGAAGCCGAACTGGTACAGCTATTTATTACCCAGTTCTGTGCGCTTGCGGACAACCGCCAGGTCGAGAAATCGATTATTGAGGCGCGCCTGGAAAAATGGCAAACGTTGCGCCAGCGTCATCCGGTGCCGGGCATTACCGCGCATGATGTCGCGGCAATTGGTCGTTTCTGGCGCGCCTGCGTACCGGCCAGACAGCAGCAATTTGACGACGCGCTATGGCATCAGTTTGCCACGCTGCTACCCGCTCTGGATCTGACTACCCGGGCAAACGCCTGGGCGTTACTGTGGGGAGAACAACCAGAGTTGACGCAACAGTGGTTGGCGCTGGCGCATACGCTGCAACAAACCGGGAGCGCGCAAGAACTCGCGGCTCCGCTGAGCCTGCTGGTTGACCATTTTGGTTTACCTGCCGAGAGTTTCCTGACTCAGGTAGCATTAAACGGAAATGAGGCGCAAAGCGATGTGGTGGTTCATCCAATAGAAAATGATCAGTTGCTCAATGCGGTCAGCCTTTCTCAGGCTTCGCTGGCGCTGCTCACGCGCGAGCTGGTCCTGACGGTTGAAGACGCGGTACTGGAGAATGTCGATCTGCTGGATATTCCCCTCGCCCCGGATGTTCATCCCCATCCATTGTGGCAGGCCAAATTAGGCTGGATGCTGGAACATTATCGCCAGCATCTGCAACCGGATGTACTTTTAATCTGTAATGCGGTATCTACCCGCTCCCAGACGCCCGCCATCACCCGCAAGCTGCTGGGCTGGGTTAACGACACTCAGCCCGTACATGACGCCGCATTGCCGGGAGTGGTCTGGGCCATTACTCCGCAGGATGCGCGGTTTAGCACTCAGCAAAATCTTGATGAATCTGTGCAGCAATTAATGGGCAAGCCCGGACTGCACTGGGGCACGCTGCAGGCGCTGGATAAACACAGCTTACAACGCCTCGTCGAATGGCTGACTCAGGCAACCTCGCCCCAGCAACGCCAGGCGAGATTGACCTCCCTGCGTGAGCAGCACCAGCAGCGTGTACGCGAAACCCTGATCGGCTGGATTAATCCCGTTGAAACCGAATCGGGTAGCAATGAGTCGGTGATCCGCCAGCTCCAGGCCCAGGCGGCAAAGCATGGCGAACTCCTGGACGGTTTGCTCCCACCGATGCGCCTCTTTGAGTCGCTGCTGCGTGTTCAGCAGCCGCGCGAGGAACAGGTGAGCGGATTATTTAATGAAGAGATTGACCTGTTTGCCGAGGTGCGTGACACACCGCACTCGCCGGAAAGCAAAGAGACCGGGTATCAGGCGCACAAAATGTGGGTTAACCACGTGCGCCAGTGGTGTCGCGATGAAAATAATGCGCGCCGATTACGTCTCGAGCCGCGTACGCTAAGGCAGGTTGCTGATATCCTCGTTACCACCAGCTATCGGCTGGAGATGCCGCAACGCTTACAGCGCATTATGCAGCGAGAAAACGTCTGCGCCGCGCAGCTTCACGCCGATATTGGGGATTTTATTACCTGGCTTGGATTTGCCAGCGTGGCAGAGGAACAGCGTCCAGCCAGCAGGATCCAAAAAGGATCGGCTATTTTTAGTGCCCCGGCGCAACAGCCGATGTTACGGTTGACGAAACTGGATGAACAACCTTCGCATGGCGCAAGCCGTTACGTTTACGACTGGCTGGTCGCTTTGTATACCCGCGCCAATGAAAACGTGGGATATCAGCATCCGCAGGATGTTTGCGCAGCCGACAAAAAACGATTAGATGCCCTGCTTTCCTCCTGAAACGGCGTTTACGCCGTCATCAGAAGAGAGAAAACATTAACGCGACGGGAAAACTCATCGGCCAGGTCGCCCCGACTAATACCGCGCTGAGAAAACGAATCCGCTTTTTATCGCGGGAAAGAAACCAGGTGATGATTGCCGTGATAGCGGCCATCACCGCATAAAAAACCAGCATTTTTTGGTACAGAGACATGTCAGGCATCCGGGCCGAAAGGTAAAATCGCGCGCAATATGCTCTTTTTCATGACCCACATCAAGTTTTATTAATTATTTTAAGAGAAACGCCGGTAAAACAAGCCGTTTTCATTATGTTCAGAATTCGTACTATTGCGGATAGTTATAACCCGTACTATACCCATAAGGGTTAAAACGAAAGGTGGCACAAATGAATGTTTCCAGTAAAACTGTGGTGCTGATAAATATATTTGCTGCTGTAGGACTTTTCAGTCTGATTTCCGCAAGGTTTGGCTGGTTTGCTTGATGTCGTTCTTCTTGATTAATTGCAGCGTCCGCTGGCAGAGAGGCTCTTCTCTCTGCCATTAGTACACGATTTTCCCACTCTCCTGCCACCCGGTAAATTATCCTTAGTATGTAATCCCCCTAATCCTTCTGCGGCATTATATTGCCCGCATAACGGCTCGGTGTTGTGCCGGTATGCTGATGGAAAAAAGCGATAAAAGCACTGTCACTGACAAATTCCAGATATTGCGCCACCTGGCTGATCTGCCCCCCGTCAGCCAGCATCTCCATGGCTTTTAATAGTCTAAATTGCTGCCGCCAGCTCTGATAATTCATCCCGGTATCCCTGGTAAATATTCGACTGATCGTCCTCTCGCATGCCCCAACCCGTTGGGATAATTGATTTAGTCGTGGTGGCAATTCGCCCATACGTACTCCTTCAAGCCACACGTTCAGCCGTGGATCTGAGGGAAACTGCAACGTCCAGTTTTCACTGTGGGCGGCCCGCATTTCCTCACAGAAAACGGTGATAAGACTGGCCTGCTGCGCGGCAGGCATTTCCCACCGCCAGAAAGCCATACGTTCTATTACTTCAAAAAAGAGAGGATTAACGTCGACTATCTGCAGCGGTAATTTAGATAACGGCAATGTAGTTGAAAAATACAACGAACGATAAGCCATCACCCCGCGCATTATGGCGCGATGTACCGTACCAGCCGGGATCCAGACCGCGCGCCGTGGCGGTAGCAGACACAGGGCATGCTCCAGCTCAATCGTAATGCTTCCCGCTGCCGAAAAAAGTAGCTGATGACGAAGATGGCTATGCCGGCCGGAATCGTGTACGCCCATCTCGGAGGCAATCCCGATTACCGGTTTATCAAAGCTATCCGCATCGAAATCATCATCCGGGGCAATTTCCATTATCTGTCCGATATTTGATATTTAAAGTCTTGATAATGGTAATGCGACACCTCCTTTTCAGCAATAATGCCCGCCAGTTTTCTGTCTTTCTGGATATTGCTATGAACACTCTTCGCCGCCCGCCGCTGTGGCTTCTTACTTTGCTGATTATGTTTCCGCAACTGGTGGAAACCATTTATAGCCCGGCATTGCCAGGGATTGCCACGTCTTATCACGTAAGCAGTGAGCGCGCGGCCCAAACACTCTCCGTTTATTTTATTGCCTTCGCCATCGGCGTGGCGATGTGGGGTTGGCTGAGCGACTGCATCGGTCGACGTTGGGCGATGCTGGCAGGACTTATCTGCTATGGGTCAGGTTGTGCCCTGGCCGTGGTTGCCACTGACTTCAGCGTTTTGCTGCTGGCGCGGATGATCTCAGCCATCGGCGCGGCTGCCGGGTCAGTGGTGGTACAGACCATGTTACGGGACACTTATGAATCAACTGCGCTATCCCGCGTCTTTTCCGTGATGGGCGCTGCGCTGGCATTGAGTCCCGTTTTCGGCCTGCTAAGCGGAGGTTGGTTGGTTAGCCTGTATGGTCATACCGGTGTATTTATTGCCCTTGTGCTGCTGGCGCTGCTACTGCTACTACTGACTGCGACCATGCTGCCAGAAACCCGTCCCGAAAATACGCTCAGCTCCAGCCTTGCTGCACTGCTCTCCCGCATGATGCGTGACCGCGAGCTGTGGAAAAATACCATGCTGGTCGCGCTGCTGAATACCATGCTCTTTAGCTATTACAGCCTGGCTCCGTTCCTTTTCGGGCAATTGGGATGGAGTTCCAGAGCCTTTGGCTGGACGGGGGGACTACTTGCGTTTGCTTCGCTGTCGGGCAGCCTGCTGAACCGGAGATTATTGACGACAGACCTGACATCGGAACAGAGGGTACGTTATGCCTGTGCGCTGGCAGCATTGTCAGGCCTCGCCGCGTGGTGGTTACAGCACTCCGCGTGGATTCTGATACCGGTTTTCGGCGCGGTGATTGCCTATGGCATCGCGATCCCTAATGTGCTGAGTCAGGCCCTACGCCACTATCGTGAACAGGCCGGGGCCGCCAGTGCATTATTCGGATTAAGCTATTACCTGTTGCTGGGAATGATGCTGGGGGTGGCAGGCATGGTGCAACAACTGGGGCTGGTTCTGAGCGTCTGTGCGCTACTCGCCTGGATTTGCAGCTTGCGCCGCGGATAACCGGATGACGTTCCTCCTGACATTAAGCTGTAATGCTTGCCAGTTAACGAGGATGAGTGGCACATACGCAGGTAATGAATCTGTTGCCTCCGGCGTATTGCTACGTTCACCTTATGTTTGTCACATCTCTGAGGCAATACGACCTGTGAACGTGTTAAGGGTACTATCGCCGTACCCTTAACAATCCCGGCTCCCGGCGGGAAAATTGCCACTTCGTGGTCCCCTCCGTTTATTCCTCCAGGCTACCGGGCCGGGCGCGAGGAAACTTCCCTGTAAAACGCGCCCTGAACCCGCATCCCTGCGGGTTCTCCCGGCCTTCCGGAAACACGTCGGCAATTTTCAGCCGGACCAGCCCACACCTGACCACCTGCGTTTTTATTGGAATATATCTGAACAGCAAAACAGATTTAACTGGAAGTCAGTGCGTTGCAGCGATGACCCCGTTCCGGCTGAAAATCGATGAGCCGTTGACGGCTGACCGGGTCTGCCCGCAGGGATGCGGCGGTAAGCCTCTCTTGCACGTTCACGGGTGTCTGAGCTTCAGAAAAGTGATACCACTGAGGTGAACGGAACCCTGAGCCGAAATCACATGTTCGCCGTAATGCTTAATTGACAAGCATTACGACATTAAGCCGGGGCTTTGTTGTATAAATTAGCCTGACCTCGCGGATATTTCCAACTTACCGCCGTCCGATGGCGACGAGGCCAGTGGCGCGAATAATATAGACACACGTTTGCCAGTATTTAGCTATCCGTGCCGCATTTATCGCTCGCGCTTAAGATATTACTCATGCTTGATCATGACATGGCGAACAATCGTGTAATCTTCCAGCCCGTAAACCGACATATCCTTGCCATAACCAGACTGTTTTTGTCCGCCGTGCGGCATCTCGCTGACCAGCGTGAAGTGGGTATTGACCCAGGTGCAACCATACTGCAGGCGAGCGCTAAATCGATGCGCGCGCCCCACATCCCGAGTCCAGACGGAGGATGCCAGGCCGTATTTCGAATCGTTAGCCCACGCCAGTACCTGATCTTCATCCTCAAATACGGTGACGCTGACCACCGGACCGAAAACTTCCCGCTGCACGATAGCATCTTCCTGTTTCGCCCCGGCCAGCAGCGTCGGAGCAAAGTAGTAGCCTGCGCCGTCCACTTTTTTACCACCGGTGATGACTTTGATATGCCCCAGTGCTTTGGCTTCATCGACCGCTTTAGTCACGCGATCGAGATGCGCCTGCGAGCTTACCGGCCCCAGCTCCGTCGATTCGTCATTCGGTGCACCGATTTTCAGGCTGGCAACCGCGGCCCCCAGTTTCTCAACCAACGCGTCATAAATGCCTTTCTGGGCATAGATTCGACAAGCGGCGGTACAGTCTTGTCCGGCGTTGTAATACCCAAATGTTCGCACGCCGCTCACCACTGCATCCAGATCGGCATCATCAAAAATGATGACCGGGGCTTTGCCGCCCAGCTCCATATGTGTGCGCTTAATCGAAGGCGCGGTGTGCTGGATAATGTGTTCACCGGTCGCAATGGAGCCGGTCAGGGAAACCATCCGGACTTTTTCATGACCGGTCAGCGGGTCACCCACCGTTTTGCCACGGCCAAACAACACGTTGATAACGCCAGGCGGATAAATATCTTTGGCAAATTCTGCCAGTTTAAGTGCCGTTAGCGGGGTAATTTCTGACGGTTTAATCACCACACAGTTACCCGCCGCCAGCGCCGGTGCCAGCTTCCACGCCGCCATCATCAGCGGGTAGTTCCACGGCGCGATAGAGGCCACCACGCCCAGCGGATCCCGACGAATCATCGACGTATGCCCTTCCAGATACTCTCCAGCCGCCTGTCCTTGCAGGGTACGAGCTGCCCCGGCGAAGAAGCGGAAAACGTCGACGATTGCCGGAATTTCATCGTTAAGGACACAGTGCAGCGGCTTACCACAGTTAAGCGATTCCAGCTCAGCGAAGGTTTGCGCGTTATCGGCGATAGCATCCGCCAGTTTCAGCAGCAGTTCGGAACGGACTTTCGGTGTGGTTTGTCCCCAGGTGGCAAATGCGCTGTCTGCTGCACGTACCGCCGCATCAACCTGCCCGGCTGACGCCTCGGCAATCTCCAGAATGCGTTCTCCAGTGGCAGGGTTATAGACTGGCTGCTTTTCACCTTCACCGTTGACCAGCTCGCCATTAATCAGTAATTGATGTTGCATAGCAATTTCCCATATCGTCGTTTATTTACCGTTTCCGGCGAGAGTGTCGCCTTCACGCGTTAGCCACCAGGCCCCTAAAATTGGCAGTGTTGTCACCAGCATTACCAGCAATGCCACAACGTTGGTGACAGGCACATCTCGTGGTCGACCCAGTTGATTGAGCAGCCACAAAGGAAGTGTTCTTTCATGTCCGGCGGTGAACGTTGTCACGATGATTTCATCAAACGACAAAGCAAACGCCAGCATCCCTCCCGCCAGCAGTGCCGATGCCAGGTTTGGCAGCACGACATAACGAAAGGTTTGCCAGCCGTTGGCGCCAAGATCCATAGACGCTTCAACCAGACTCCATGAGGTACGGCGAAAACGCGCCACGACGTTGTTAAATACCACCACCACGCAAAACGTCGCATGGCCGACCACGATGGTGAGAAAACCGGGTTCCAGATTGATAGTTTTAAACGCCGTCAGTAGCGCCAGACCGGTAATAATCCCCGGCAGCGCGATCGGCAACAGCAGCAACAGCGATATTGCGCTTTTACCAAAAAAGTCCCTGCGCCACAGTGCGGCAGCGGCCAGCGTCCCCAGAACGAGAGCAATGGCCGTCGACAATGCAGCGATTTTAAGTGACAACGTCACCGATTCCAGAATATCGCTACGTTGCGCCGCAACGCTAAACCACTTCAGCGTTAACCCCTGTGGTGGAAAACTAAAAGCAGCCTCCTCAGTATTAAAAGCATAGGTGGCGATGATGAGGATGGGAAAGTGCAGGAAAATAACCCCGCCCCATGCCGCCAGTTTGAGTAACCAGGGCGCGCGTTCAGAGTGCATCGAAAGCTCCCAGACGCTTCACGAACGCCAGATACAGTGCGATTAACACAATCGGCACCAAAGTAAATGCCGCCGCCATCGGCATATTGCCGATCGCCCCTTGTTGCGAATACACCATATTGCCGATGAAATAGCCTGGCGGCCCCACCAGTTGCGGCACGATAAAATCGCCCAACGTCAGAGAAAAAGTAAAGATCGATCCTGCCGCGATACCGGGTATCGCCAGTGGCAGGACCACATAGCGGAAAGTCTGATGCGGACGAGCGCCCAAATCAGCGGAGGCCTGTAAGAGCGAAGGCGGAAGTCTCTCCAGCGCGGCCTGTACCGGCAGGATCATAAACGGCAGCCAGATGTAGACGAACACCAGAAAACGCCCTAACCCTGAAGTCGACAACGTATTGCCGCCGACCGCAGGCAGCGTCAGGAACGAAAGCAGCAGAGGCTCCAGTCCCAGATGAGTTAAAAACCACTGCGCCACCCCGTCTTTAGCCAACAGTAACGTCCATGCGTAGGCTTTAACAATGTAGCTGGCCCACATCGGCAACATCACAGCAATGTAAAAAAAGGCTTTCATTTTGCCACTGGTATATCGCGCCATATACCACGCCATCGGAAACGCCAGAATCGCGCTGGCAATGGTGACTGCCACCGCCATCGTCAGGGTACGCAAAATGATGTCGTAGTTGGCGGGATTAAACAGCGCCTGCAAATTCGCCAGCGTCAGGTCGGGCGTGACCGACATGGTGAAATCATCGAAGGTATAAAAACCTTGCCACAACAGCGTCAGTAATGAGCCGAAGTAGACGATCCCAAACCACATCAGCGGTCCGAGGAGCAGCAAAAACAGCCCCAGACCTGGATTACGCCAGAAGAACCCTGAGATCCGGTTCAGACTTGTCGACTGTGGAGGCGAATGTAAGACATTCATAGCCATTCACCTCTCCTCAACCAGCGGTACCATCACGTCGCGTGACCACGATGCCATCACCTGTTGACCCGGCGACAGCGTTGTCGGCAGCATTTCTCCCGTCAGGTTCGCCTGGCTAACCAGCAATTTTTCACCGCCGACAAGTTTCAGCTCAAAACGTGTCGCCGCACCCTGGTACTGCACAGCCTGGATAACCCCCCGGGCCTGGACTTCGCCACTGCTATCATTCAAGCGAATGTGTTCCGGACGCAGGGAAAACATACCCTGTAGCCCGCAAACGTTCGCTGACATCGTTTCATCAAAAACATTTGACGTCCCGACGAAACTTGCCACAAACGGTGTGCGCGGACGCATGTACAGTTCACGCGGAGAATCCACCTGTTCGATGCGACCATTATTAAACACCGCCACACGATCGGACATCGACAGGGCTTCACCCTGATCGTGGGTGACAAAAATGAAGGTGATACCCAGGGATTGCTGTAACTTTTTCAGTTCCAGCTGCATCTGCTCACGCAGCTTAAGATCCAATGCCCCGAGCGGTTCATCCAACAGCAGGACGCGCGGTTCATTGACCAGCGCGCGGGCAATCGCCACGCGTTGCCGCTGGCCACCGGAAAGTTGCGATGGTTTGCGTTCATAAACAAAACCGAGCGCAACCTTATCCAGTGCTTCACGTGCTTTAGCGTGACGCTGTTTTTTATCAATACCTTTGACCATCAGCCCGTAGGCGACATTGTCGAGAATCGACATATGCGGGAATAGCGCATAATCCTGAAATACCGTATTGACGTCCCGTTCCCAGGGCGGCAATTCGCTGGCCTGCTTACCAAAAATGGTGATTGCGCCGCCTGACAGTTGCTCAAACCCTGCAATAAGGCGCAGACAAGTGGTCTTGCCGGAGCCGGATGGCCCCAGCATAGAGAAAAACTCACCGTCGTTAATCGCAATACTCACCCCATCAACTGCACGAACATCCCCGTACAGACGCGAGACGTTATGAAACTCCACTGCGTACGTCATAAAACCCCCAGCGGAATTAACGACCGCCCATAATGGCGATGTAATCCTGCGTCCAGCGACTGTAAGGAACGAATTTGCCACCTTCTGCGATCGGCGTTTTCCAGAAGGCAATTTTGTCAAAGTAGCTATAGCCGTTGGTTTCACAGCCCTTTTCACCCAGCAGCGGGCTGGCTTTACAACCTTCAGGCACGACTGGCAGAGAACCAAACCAGGCTGCGACGTCGCCCTGAACTTTCGGGGTTAATGACCAGTTCATCCATTTGTAAGCGCACACCGGGTGTTTGGCTTCGCTGTGCAGCATGGTGGTATCAGCCCATCCGGTAACCCCTTCTTTTGGGAAGACCGTGGCAATAGGCTGACCTTCTCCTTTCAGGGCGTTCGCCTGATAAGGCCAGGCGCTGGACGCCACCACACCTTCGTTTTTGAAGTCGCTCATTTGCACGGTAGTATCGTGCCAATAGCGATGGATCAGCGCGTGTTGATCGCTCAGGACTTTGATCACCGCCTGATACTGTTGTTCGGTGAGCTGATAGGGATCGGTAATGCCCAGTTGCGGCTGAGTCGCCTTAACGAATAATGCAGCATCAGCAATATAGATCGGGCCATCGTAGGCTTGAACGCGCCCTTTATTGCTTTTTCCGTCCCCAAGTTTTTGCTCAACAAATACCACGTTCCAGCTATCCGGCGGTGTTGGGAAAATTTTGGTGTTGTACATCAGCAGGTTTGGCCCCCACTGGTACGGTGTGCCGTAAACTTTTCCGCCAACGTTGAACCACTCGCCTTTTACCACGCGCGGATCGATGCTTTTCCAGTTAGGGATCAGCGCGGTATTAATCGGCTGAACGCGTTTTCCCATAATCAGACGCAATGAGGCATCACCGGAAGCGGTAACCAGGTCGTAGCCGCCTTTTGCCATCAGGCTGACCATTTCATCAGAAGTGGCCGCTGTTTTAACATTGACCGCGCAGCCGGTCTCTTTCTCAAACTGCGAGACCCAATCATATTGTTTATCGGTCTGTCCACGTTCGATGTAGCCCGGCCAGGCAATAATATCCAGACGGCCTTCCGGTTTATCTAAGGATGTCGGGGGTTCGGCTGCCTGTGCAGTCATCAGCGTCATACTGAGTGCGCACAGGCTACTGAGGGCAAACTGCTTGCTCATAACGTCTTACTCCTGTCTAAAAAATATTGAGCGGCAGCCTTGCCGTAAATATATGTCCTTTCCTAAAAATAGTCGGGGTGTTGTAAGCGTTCCTGCTGGCGCAAGGAAATTTAATCAGGTTGTGAGCTAACGCTCATTACGCTACTGACGCTGATCGGGAGCTTTAATCTTCTGGAGTATAGACAAGGAGTTAGGTGCAACGGTGGCAATAGTAAGAACTATTGATTTTTTGTATGGTAGCACCCGATATAAATAACATCGGGGTTAGGTATTCTCTATTTCGAAAATAAGAACGCGCTATTCTTTTATATTGAATAGCGCGTTACGTTTTATTTCATCATCTCGCGAATTAATTTTCCCAGCTGTTTCACAGCCTGTTCCTCACGCTCTCCCCAGTGCCATGCGGTATTAAAGCGAAAAAAACGAGTCCAGCTCCCCGAGGTCGAAAACATTTTTCCCGGTGCAATGCTGATATGGTGCGCCAGTGCCTGGGTGCTGAGCACGCCTGCATCAAGCGGTTCAGGCAGTTCCAGCCACAGAAAATAGCCGCTGTCGTTATGGTGAATTTTGACTTCCGCCGGAAGATGACGCAGCAACGTTTGCCAGGCCTGCTGTTTGCGTTCCGCCAGTTGACGGCGTAAGCGGCGCAGATGCGCGTCATAGCGCCGGGTTGACAGATAATCCACGAGCGCAAGCTGCATGGGGGAACTGGTGGATAACGTGCTCATGAGCTGGAGTCGCTGAATACGTCGAGCATGCTTCCCGGCCGCCACCCAGCCCACGCGAAATCCGGGCACCAGGCACTTCGAGAAGGATGAACAATGCAAAACGCTGTCGGCGCGATCCCAGGCTTTGGCAGGCAGTGGTTTTTCGCGACCAAAGTACAGCTCGCTGTAGACATCATCTTCTATCAGCATTACATGATATTTTTCCAGCAATGCGACCAGGTGCGCCTTTTTCTCTGGGCTGAGCGTAAAACCCAGCGGATTTTGGCTGTTGGTCATCAGCCAGCAGGCTTTTACCGGATACTCCTGTAACGCTTGCTCCAGCGCGGTAAGATCGATCCCCTCTTTCACGTCGGTGGCAATCGAAAGCGCCTTCAGCCGTAATCGCTCCAGGGCCTGCAACGCCCCGTAGAAACAGGGGTTTTCGACAATCACCCAGTCTCCCGGTTCGGTAACCGCCTGCAGGCTCAGGTTGAGGGCATCCAGCGCACCGGTAGTGATGACAATCTCATCAGGTGAAATGGTCATCCCCTGTTGAGCATAGCGGCGGGCAATGGCATGGCGCAGCTCATCATTTCCCGGCGGCAGGTTTTCTATCACGCTCATGGCGGTCGCGGTTTTACTGACCTGCGCCAGCGAGCGGTTCAACTGCTGGAGGGGAAACAGACGCGGATCGGGGAATGCAGAGGCAAATGGCATCACTGACGCATCCCGGCTGGCCTGCAGCATATCAAAAATATAGGTGTTGATATCCACCGCTTCATCGCGCATCACCTGCGCCTGCGGCGCTGCCAGCTCACGTTCAGGGCGCGCGGCAACATAGTAACCCGACTGCGGCCGGGCGATAATCCGGCCCTGACTTTCCAGCAACTGATATGCATGTCCGACGGTCATAAAACTCATGCCGCTGCTGACCACCTGCTCGCGCAAGGATGGCAAGCGATCGCCGGGCTGCCATACGCCAGACGCGATTTGATCGCGAATTTGCTCAGCCAGTCGCTGGTATTTTTTCATTTTTCGTCCTGATAATCGGTGTCGGTGACAAGCACTGTGTATATCAGTTTACATAATCAGGGCATTTTTTATAACTGTTATAGTTAACAGTTTTACAACATCGTTACTGACAGCTCCTTGCCTAAGGCGCGTGCAGCTATTTGCACAGCATCAATTTTTGTTGCGTGCTTTAAATCGAACAAACGGGTAATTTCCTGCTTAGGCCTGCCGATTCTGTTTGCCAGCTCCTGCTGGGTGATTTTTGATTCAAGAAAGGCATTTAACAAAAGAACCTTCGACGCAATGCTCAGGGGGATTTCCACATAGTCACCTTCAGCGCCAACCGCCGAAGGTAAAGGAATCGGTTCGTTATCGTCGAAATAGAATTCAAAAGCGGTCACCAATGCAGACTGCGCAGCCTGCAAAGCCCCATGACGGGTTTCGCCCTGAGTTAATGCTTCAGGAATATCCGGGAAAGAAACCACGAATCCACCTTCCACGGCGGGGATTAGATTAACGGGATAACGCATGATTTTTTCAAAATCTCTCATATAATTAACCTCATATTGATGATGACTGTAAGCCAAGCTGCTTCAGGATCGATTTTCGCAAGGCTTCTTTTATTTCATCACCAGGATGCCTGGGCATAACGCTACGCCTTCCCTGATACCTCAACTTCAGATGATTTGAGCCGTTTGTAACAGCCACTCCCTGAGATTCAAGCCAGCGTCTGAACTCACTTTGCTTCACTGCGCCTCCCTGTCGTCTATTATACGCACAAAGTAAACATTTATGATTACCTTTTCATTACCTCGCTAGTGATAGCGTAAAATCACTCGCGTGGGGAGGACGCGATTCAATAACAGGAATCCAGGTTCCAGATTTCATATCAGCCAGGCCAACCTATAACAGCACGACAACTGTTATGGTTAAAAAGAACTGTTCTGTTTCTGCCTTCCATTGCTTCGCAGCCTTAGAATTGCGCCAAATCAATTTTGCCTGCGGAGCTAAGCATGTTCGGTCTTGACGCGTTTCACCTGGCGAGGATCCAGTTCGCGTTTACGGTATCCTTTCACATCATCTTTCCGGCGATTACCATTGGCCTCGCCAGTTATCTGGCGGTGCTCGAAGGGTTATGGTTAAAAACGAAAAATCCGACCTGGCGCTCGCTATACCATTTCTGGTCGAAAATATTCGCCGTAAACTTTGGTATGGGCGTGGTTTCCGGGCTGGTGATGGCTTATCAGTTCGGCACGAACTGGAGTGGTTTTTCCGAGTTCGCCGGTAGCATCACCGGGCCGCTGCTGACCTATGAAGTATTAACCGCCTTCTTCCTCGAAGCGGGCTTCCTTGGGGTAATGCTGTTTGGCTGGAATCGGGTTGGCCCAGGGCTTCACTTCTTCGCGACCTGTATGGTTGCGCTGGGTACTATTATTTCTACCTTCTGGATCCTCGCCTCCAACAGCTGGATGCAAACGCCACAGGGCTATGAAATTGTTAACGGGCAAGTCGTTCCCGTCGACTGGTTCGCCGTGATTTTCAATCCTTCCTTCCCTTATCGTTTGCTGCATATGTCCGTTGCCGCCTTCCTGAGCAGCGCGCTGTTTGTCGCGGCATCAGCCGCATGGCATTTATTGCGCGGTAATAGCACGCCAGCAATTCGCGCGATGTTTTCAATGGCGCTGTGGATGACGTTAATCGTCGCCCCGCTGCAGGCCTTAATTGGCGATATGCGCGGGTTGAATACGCTGAAGCACCAGCCTGCAAAAATTGCGGCGATTGAAGGACACTGGGAAAATCCGCCCGGTGAACCGACCCCGCTGCTGTTGTTCGGCTGGCCGGATATGGAGCAGGAGCGCACCCGCTATGGGCTGGAAATCCCGGCGCTGGGCAGCCTGATCCTGACTCATAGTCTGGATAAACAGGTCCCGGCGTTAAAAGAATTTCCGAAGGAGGACAGGCCCAATTCCACCATCGTGTTCTGGTCGTTTCGCATTATGGCAGGGTTAGGCATGCTGATGATCCTGCTGGGCGCGTTTGCCCTGTGGCTGCGTTATAAGCAGCGGCTATACACCTCACGTCCTTTCCTGCGCTTTGCATTGTGGATGGGGCCCTCCGGTCTGATTGCCATCCTTGCCGGCTGGGTGACCACCGAAGTTGGCCGTCAGCCGTGGGTGGTTTACGGTTTGCAACGTACGGCGGATGCGGTTTCCGCACATGGTGATTTACATATGAGCATCAGCCTACTGTCTTTCTTTGTGGTGTATAGCTCGGTGTTTGGCGTGGGTTACAGCTACATGATCCGCCTGATCCGTAAAGGACCACAGGAAGATGAGCCGACCATTCCACCAACAGGCACGCCGGCACGGCCGCTTTCTGCTGTCGTTCTCGATTCTCAACCGGAGGCACACCGCTAATGGGTATCGATTTATCAGTTATCTGGTTTGTAATTATCGTGTTCGCCACGCTGATGTATATCGTGATGGACGGTTTTGATCTCGGGATCGGTATTTTATTCCCTGCGATTTCGGATGCGGATGACCGCGATGTGATGGTCAACAGCGTCGCCCCGGTATGGGACGGTAATGAAACCTGGCTGGTGTTGGGTGGCGCCGGATTATTCGGCGCTTTTCCCCTGGCCTATGCGGTGATTGTCGATGCGCTAACGATCCCGTTGACCCTGATGCTCATCGGCCTGATATTTCGCGGCGTCGCGTTTGAGTTTCGCTTCAAAGCCACGCCGGCGCATCGACCATTCTGGGATAAAGCTTTTCTCGGCGGTTCAATCCTCGCGACATTCACTCAGGGTATTGTGGTCGGTGCCGTACTCAATGGATTTTCCGTCACCGGACGCAGCTACAGCGGTGGTCCTTTCGACTGGCTGACCCCCTTTACCCTGTTCTGCGGCATGGGCCTGGTTGTAGCCTACGCCCTGTTGGGGGCAACATGGCTGGTGATGAAAAGCGAAAATCCGTTGCAGGATAAAATGCGCTGCGTGGCAAGAAAACTGCTGCTGGCGATGCTGGTTGTCATTGCCATTATCAGTCTGTGGACGCCGCTGGCGCACAGCGCCATTGCCGAGCGTTGGTTTAGCCTGCCCAATCTGTGGTTCCTGATGCCGGTTCCGCTCCTGGTTGCGCTGATTAGCCTCTGGCTGTGGCGCTCGCTGGGTCAGCAAAACAGCCATACGCTGCCTTTTGTATTGACGCTGGGGCTAATTTTTCTCGGGTTCAGCGGGCTGGGGATCAGTATCTGGCCCCACATCATTCCACCTTCCATTACGCTGTGGCAGGCGGCAGCTCCGGCGCAGAGTCAGGGCTTTATGTTGGTTGGCGCGCTGCTGATTATCCCGATAATCCTGGTGTACACCTTCTGGAGCTACTACGTTTTCCGCGGCAAAGTTCAACATGGTGAGGGGTATCATTGATGCAACAAACAATCTGGAAACGCCTGATGTGGCTGGTGATCCTCTGGGGCGGCAGCGTGCTGGCCCTGGCCGCCGTTGGTATGTTCTTTCGTCTCCTGATGACGGCCGCCGGATTTAAATCCTGATTCTCTCTCTGATAACAACCGGGCAGCGCTGCACTGCCCGGTTGTGACAAATCCCAACGTTATCTAAACAAAAATGTAAAAAACATCGAAATGACAAAACAGAGATTGTCATTAACCCGATTAAAATATTGAATAGTCACCTGGCGAAATTATCGTCAATTCCGCAGCTAACGTACCAGAGGGTGCATGATGTTTAAGAAAGGGTTAACGGTGTTATTGCTGGCCAGCGCGCTTTTTTCCGGTCAGCTTCTCGCTACTAATCAGGGACATGAATATATTCAGGTGCAGGATGCCGATCACTTATTACGACACACGGCCGACAGCGATGAACTACGAATGACGGCGGAAGAATCCGCCGCCGATCTTCGCGAACACCATTATTGGCAAAAATCACGCAAACCCGATACACATCAGAGCTAACCGTTAGCTTTTACGCTTTGGCAACGTTTTCAGCAGTTCTTCAGGACTGACGGAAGCCACCACGCTGCCCGGCAACGGCATCTTCAGAATGTGATGTTTCATCTTGCCGATCACGTGCATTTCGCACGGTCGGCAATCAAATTTCAGCGTCAGGACCTCATCGCCGTTAACCAGCTGCATCGGCGTGGCTTTCCAGCTTTTGATATTTCCTTTCGCCTGTTTCGGACACAGGTTAAACGCAAAACGCAGGCAATGTTTGGTGATCATCACCGGCACATCGCCCTTCTCTTCATGCGCCTCATAGGCGGCATCAATCAACTGCACGCCATAACGGTGATAAAACTCTCGCGCTTTATGGTTGTAGACGTTAGCCAGAAAGCTCAGATGCGTTTGCGGGTAAACCGGTGCCGGCTGGGCAACCGGTTTACGGCGACCGCGCTGATAGTTTTGCAAACGAGTTGCATCCAGCATGTCGACCGCTTCACGTCGCAGCTGATTCAGTTGACCGTTCGGCACGAACAATGCTCCCGGCAGATTCACCTGAATATTACGGGCGTAATACAGCGTTTGTCCCAGTTTTGCCAGGCCATCCTGCAGGTTGCTCAACGCTTTTTCTGCATTGTTCGCTTCCTCAAACTGGCCGTCCAGCGTATGGGTGATACTCACCCCCTCCTCACTGGTGAGCGTCAGGATCAACTGTTCCTGCCAGCCGCCCAGCTCAATATCGACCGCGACGCGGCGTTCGCTGGAGGTTTTGGTCAACGCTTGCTGCCAGTTATGATCGAGATTGCGGTTCAGCGGATGGTTGGCGCGCACTTTGTGCAGGTCGGCGGGCATTTCATTCGGCCACACCCGATAACGATTGTGCCCCGTTTTTTCAACGGTGTTGGCGCGAAATCCGACGACCTCACGCTTGATTAACACGTTCAGACCATCCCCGTTGGCCAGCGGTTCTGTTACCTCAACATCGAGATGATCTTTTGCCACCTTCAGGACTTCGCCAACCGGCAGACCGATGAACTTTGGTGAGTCGAATGCGCCGATATCCCCCTTACGGGCATTCACAAAATAATCGGTGCTGCCGCGATGGAAGGTCTTTTCCGTGGATGGAGTAAAGAAATGTTCGGTACGCCCGGCTGAAGAACGGGCAAGATCGCCGCGCTCTTCAATAATGGCGTCCAGCATCTGACGATAATGCGCGGTAATATTCTTCACATAGCTCATGTCTTTATAGCGCCCTTCAATTTTGAATGAGCGCACGCCTGCGTCAATCAACGCGCCGAGGTTGGCGGTCTGATCGTTATCTTTCATCGACAGCAGATGTTTTTCATAGGACACCACGCGCCCCTGATCGTCTTTCAGGGTATACGGCAGGCGACAAGCCTGAGAACAGTCACCGCGGTTAGCGCTACGTCCGGTTTGCGCATGTGAAATATAACACTGGCCTGAATAGGCGACGCACAGCGCACCGTGAATGAAAAATTCAATAGTCGCATCCGTAGCCTGATGGATGGCGTTTATCTGCTCAAGGCTTAGTTCGCGCGCGAGGACAATTTGGGTGAATCCGACGTCAGAAAGAAACTTCGCCTTCTCGACGCTGCGAATATCACATTGGGTGCTGGCGTGCAGCTCAATGGGAGGAATATCCAGCTCCAGAATCCCCATATCCTGCACAATCAGGGCATCAACGCCGGTCTGATACAGATCGGTAATTAATCGCTGTGCGGGCTCCAGCTCATCATCATGCAAGATTGTATTTAGCGTCACAAAGATTTTCGCCCCGTAACGATGCGCAAACGGCACCAGTTCGGCGATATCTTTCAGGCTGTTACTGGCGTTATGACGCGCGCCAAAACCCGGTCCGCCAATGTAAACGGCGTCAGCGCCGTGCAAAATGGCTTCACGTGCAATGGCGGTATCCCGGGCCGGGCTTAACAATTCAAGGTGATGAGGCTGCTGGCGCATACAGTTGTTACCATCCACAAGTGGTAAAAATGGCGGCTATTGTAGTCACAAGCGCGGCTTTTCGGAATAGTTTTCCCGATTAACCGCGCGGGTAATGGATCAGGGAATGAAAGTGAACCGTTTGTTCGCTACTGTTACGGTAGCTATGCGCCCTGTCTCCCGCAAAACGCACCCCCTCGCCGGATTTCATGGTGCGCCACTGCCCCTCAATACACATATCCAGCAGCCCATTTATCACCACCACGTGCTCTATAACGCCGGTTTCATGCGGAGTCGATTCACTGAGTGCGCCAGGTGCCAGCTGTATCGAAAAATGATCGAAGCACAGCTGTGGGTCCCACGGAAACAATGGCGTGACGACCATCGCCTGCTGCTGGGGATCGAATGTTGGCGCGCCGTCTGACTCTGGCGGTGAAATAAACGTCGAGAATGGCACGTTCAGTCCGGTGGCAATTTTCCACAATGTCGCCACCGTTGGGCTGGATTCATTGCGCTCAATCTGCCCCAACATGGCTTTTGACACGCCGGTTTCCTCCGCCAAACGTGACAGGCTCCATTCCCGCTGGTGACGTAGCGTGCGAAGCGTTGTGGCCAGATAGTGGGTTAAGTTTTCCATTTTTCGCCTTCCTGACTCTCCTTTCTCAAGGCTACAGCTTAGCACTTGTACGCTATAACGCACAGTGCTACATTGATTGACCGTTATAACGCACACGGAGTGACTATGCGCGCATTTTCCATCCCACTGCCCACCGTATTATCGGGTTTTGTGGCTGTCCTGGTCGGTTACGCCAGCTCGGCTGCCATTATCTGGCAAGCGGCCCTGGCCGCAGGTGCGACCACAGATCAAATCGCGGGCTGGATGACCGCGCTGGGGATTGCAATGGGCGTCAGTACGCTGGCGCTGACGTTATGGTATCGCGCTCCTGTGCTCACGGCCTGGTCAACACCTGGCGCCGCGCTGCTGGTTACGGGTCTGCACGGGGTATCGATTCAGGATGCTATCGGCGTTTTTATCGTAGCTAACGCGTTGATTGTGCTGTGCGGCATAACCGGATTGTTTGCCCGTCTGATGAAAATAATCCCCCACTCACTGGCATCAGCCATGCTGGCCGGGATCCTGCTGCGCTTTGGTCTGCAGGCCTTTAATAGCCTCAACAGTGAGCTTATTTTGTGCGGTAGTATGCTGGTGGCATGGCTGGTATTTAAAGTCACAGCCCCACGGTACGCGACGATCGCCGCGATGCTGGCGGGTATCGCTATCGCGCTAATAAAAGGTGACATTGTCACAAGCGGAGTGAATTTATCGCCGGTCATGCCTGCGTTTATAGCCCCACACTTTTCATTTGCCTACAGTATCAGCATTGCGCTACCGCTGTTTCTGGTTACCATGGCTTCACAAAATGCCCCTGGTATTGCCACTATGAATGCGTCGGGCTATTCATTACCCGTTTCACCGCTCATTATCTTTACCGGCCTGCTGGCGCTGATTTTTTCGCCGTTTGGCGTCTACTCCATCTGCATTGCCGCCATAACAGCCGCAATTTGCCAAAGTCCCGAAGCGCATCCTGATGCCAAACGACGCTGGCTCGCCGCCGCCGCGGCTGGCGTCTTCTATCTTCTGGCTGGGGTGTTTGGCGGTTCAGTCACAGGACTAATGGCGGCACTGCCCGTAAGCTGGATCCAGATGCTGGCCGGTCTGGCCTTGCTCGGGACAATTAGCGGTAGTTTGTATCAGGCGTTGCATAATGAAGCGGAACGCGATGCAGCCATCGTTACGTTTTTGGTCACGGCCAGCGGCCTGACGTTATTGGGGGTTGGATCTGCATTCTGGGGGCTGGTCGTAGGCGGTATCTGCTACGCCGTGTTGACGTTATTTCGCCGCACGTAGCTGCGTTGGCGTTTTACCGGTTACCTGTTTAAACCGGTTACTAAAATGGCTTGCCGAACTGAATCCGCAGGTCATCGCAATATCTGACAAACTGCGTGAAGTGTAACAGACCAGATGCTGTGCCAGCGCCATACGACGTTGCATCACGTACTGATGCGGTGCCATATTCATCGACTGGCGAAACATTCTGGCAAAATGGAATTCGCTGAGCGCCGCCTCACTAGCCAGATCGTTCAGGGTGATTGGGTACGCCAGATGCGCGTCAATATAGGCCAGCACGTTACGCAAGGTGACTGGCGCGAGTCCCCCGGTGACGGTGGGCAGTCGCCATTGAACGTTGCTGTAATGCTGGATCAGATGCGTTAACAGTAGCGAAGATGCCGCGCTGAGCGTGAGGTGATTGGCCGGTTGCTGCCAGTCGTTATCAAGCAGAAACTGACGGTAAACCGCCGTGATCCCCGGGTCACTGCCAAACGTGTGCTCGTCCAGCGTGAAGCTATAGGGGCTTTTATCCCAGACTTTTTCACCCACTTCGCGCAGATGTTCGTCGGTACAATAGAGATGAACAAAGGAGAGATCGTCGCGGATATCCCAACTTGATTCGCTCTCTTTCGGCATCAGGCAAAAACGGTCCGGTCCGCCGCCATTCTTCCAGCCCCCCGCCGTTTTGTGGTAACTCTCGTAGCCATCCGCGATATATAAACTGAGCGTATGGTGATCGCAATACTGGGTGATGGTATCGCGCTTGTTTGACCAGGCCGCCAGTTGGATCCCTGAATGTAACGCAACCGATTCATGCAGCACGGCATTATGTTTGCGTAAGTTTTCAAAGGCATCGTAGGGCTGAGGCATACCATCACATTCAAAATAAGTTAGCAGGCTTTCAGTCTATAACAGCCACATATTGTTAACAGCTTCCTTTTCGCTTTTACGCTAAAAAAGCGCAAGATTTTGCAAGTCCGCCGCAAACCGATGAAAGCCTCCTGCCGCCAGACATGACACAGTGTGAACCTGAATCCAAAAAAGAGAGAGTTGTATGAACGCACTGTTGTACTGCCTGGTGGTGGTAATTTGGGGAACGACATGGATTGCGATTTATTTGCAGCAGGGCCCGGTTTCTGCGCCGGTTTCTATCTTTTGGCGCTTCGCCGTTGCCAGTTCGCTGATGATAGTGATCCTGCTGGTTAGCGGTAAATTACGCAAACTGTCTGGTCGCGATCATCTGTTTTGTCTGTTACAGGGTGGATGCGTTTTTTGCTTCAACTTCTGGTGTTTTTATACGGCTGCGGCCTGGATTAATACCGGCCTGGAGTCGGTGATTTTCTCAATGGCCGTCCTGTTCAATGCGGTCAATAGCTTCATCTTTTTTGGGCAAAAACCACCGCTGCGTTTCTATATAGCAGCCGGTCTTGGACTGACGGGCATTGTGACTCTGTTCTGGCAGGATTTGCTCAACAGCGGATTCAATCATTCCTTGCTGCTGGGTATCGGCTTAAGCGCCCTTGGAACCTTCGGTTTCTCATTGGGTAATATGATCAGCATGCGTCACCAGAAAAAAGGGCTGGAAGTGTTAACGACCAACAGTTGGGCCATGCTGTACGGCACGCTGTTGATCGCTGCCATTGCGCTGATGCGCGGGGACAATTTTACGCCACAGTGGACATTCAGCTATCTCAGCGCGCTGTTATATCTGGCTATTTTTGGCTCAGTGATTGCTTTCGGCGCTTATTTCACACTGGTAGGTCGCATTGGTCCCAGTAGGGCGGCATACAGTACCCTGCTTTTCCCGCTGGTTGCGCTAACGCTGTCAACATTGTATGAAGGATACGTCTGGCAGGTTAACGCTATTGCCGGATTGGTGTTGATTTTACTGGGGAATATGGTGATGTTTGCCCGACCAGAAGTGCTGATGGGTAAACTATTCTATCGACGCCGGGTGGCATAAAAAAACGCACCATCCTGAGATGGTGCGTTGATTATTATTGTGGTTTTTTGTTCACGTCAAACATGGTGGCATCCGTCGCCATGTCATCAACAACTTTCTTCAACGTTTCGAATGTCATCGGCGTATTTTCGTTGCTCAGATCTTTACCTTCACCCTTACGTACAACTTTAACTACCGGTTTATTGGTCGCCGCATCAATCAACTCACCCTCGAAATAGAGGTTGGTATCCATGGTACGGTGACCCGTTGCCATTTGTGTTCCCGCAACGAGTAGCGCAACCGGGATCACTTCATAGAACTGCAGTCCTTCTTTGCTCGTTGCAACACCGGTAATCGCTCCGCGGAAAATCAGGCTACGTGGCCCAGGGGTAGTAACCAGGGGCTTACGCTTGCTGATGGCGGATTTCAACTGGGTATTGGTGTAGGTCAGCAGTTGATCAAGAACCTGCTGCCCTACCTGCGTGGTAGGTTTAGGAACCGGATAATACGTTACCGGGTTATATACAATGTTGTCATATTTGGATTCGTTGTAGCTTGGATCAACCCAACGGAGTACGGTTTGTCCCGATGCTGATTGTGTTTCCTTCAAATCAGAGTAATTTTTTAAAAACCCAGAATATTTATCCGGCGCGGTCACTTTTGACGCACAGCCGGATAATGCCAACAAGCCAGTAAGCACTGCAACTTTAAATAAAGTTTGAGTACGCATGAAACGATCCCTTTAGTTTTCGCAATGATGCTTAAAAAGGATAGCAAAACCGTTTCATTTTGGATGTACTAAAAATGGTAAACACCGCACAATTTTCTCTCTGCACCCGGCACAAAAAATGCTGAGCGCAGAAAGAGTTAACCCAGGCGGGAGGTTCAGGCAGTTTTGCGTGCCAGCATTGTGGCAAAGCGCAGTTTAATTCGATTACCGTTTTCATCCGTACGATGAAGTTCACCCACGTCTTCGTTATATTTCAGCAGATCCCATCCGCTGTAATAGTTGCGCAATTCTCCGGTTTTAAACGCGAACGGGAAACCCACGGTACACGGAAAATCATCGGTATCCATCGCCGCGACGATTAAGTTATATCCGCCCGGTTTAGTGCAACGCTGCATATTTTCAATAAGGCCAGGGATAGTTTTGGCTTCAAGGAACATCAGCACAACGGTAGAAAGAATAAAATCATATTCACCATCAAAGCGTAATGCGTTGAGATCCGCGACGTTAGCGTGCAGATTGGTCAGCCCTTCCGCCGCTTTGATACGCTCAAGGTTAGCGATGCTCATGGGATTTTTATCCAATGCTGTCACGTCATAACCGTTTGCCGCAAGGTACAGGCTGTTACGACCGTTACCGCAGCCCAAGTCTAACGTTTTACCTGGCTTAACAATTTTTGCCGCTTCAACAACATCGGAATGCGTACGAGTTAAATCGTATTTCTCAGTAAAGTAGTTTTCGTCGCAAAGGGTCATTATTTATCCTCAGATTTCAGTAATGCAGCACGCTCCGTGCGGATGAGCAGTTTCCCCTGCATCAGCAATGCAAACGTACGTACCAGTAATAATGCAATGATAAAATTGGTAAAAATAAACAGTGGGATCGCCAGCGTATGAAAAAATCCTGACTCGCTACCGTGGCCCAGATGCAGCCCTGTTGTTGCCAGAGCCGACACGCCAAACGAGAAGCTCCAGAAAGACGCATTAAATGGCTGTGACAAATACCACGGCATGAGCCGTAGCATGAACAGCAGTTGCAACAGACCATAGCCGAACAACATTTTGGCTAACGTATCGCCCTCGCCGCCGTTGACGCTAAGCCAGGCGCTGCAGGCGACCAGCGCAGGCGCCAGTTGAATGCCAAGTGAAGTACGTAACACCGCAGGTAACTCGCCGCAGCTACGTAAACGTTGCAGAATCACCGGCTCCAGACTGAGCCAGGAAAAAACCCCGGCGCCCAAAAACACCAATCCTGCGTCGTTGAAACCCAGTGCGCCACAGGCCATTGCACTGATAAAGTTATTTGCGACGGTCGGCAGATACAGACCCGGCGTGGTGGCTTCCTCTGGATGCGATCCACGCCACAACCCTGCCGTTTGCCAGGCGGCGTAGGCCAGCTGTATCACCACGCCAATGCTGAACAACCCAATCGCCAGCGCTCGATACCACGGGACAAAACCAATTGCGACCAGCATCGTTGTGGCCGGAAACAGACTGACAAAGCTGCTCATCACCGGGTGACGAATTTCCGCCAATACGCTATGCGGAAAACGCAGTAAACGGCTCAGAAAAGCCAGCGTCAGCAGCCCCCAAATGACCATTGCGAGGATCACTAAACCGTCGCCAATCAAGTGACTCACAGGCCACACCTGACTGGCATAGCGCCACGCAAACCCCATCCCAATGATGCCCAGTACCATGCCAAAATAACCGGCCGGAAGATTGAGGACCCGCTCACTCTGTTTGTTCTTACTCATTTTGTTTATTTTTTAAAGTATATTTGAAATGCATTTTATGGAATTTCCGCTGATTTAGCCAGTGCGGAAAACTTTGCTACGTTTAACTAAGGTGCGCAACATGGAAATGAGCTATGACCAAATATCGTCTCAGCGATGAGTCTCGATCCTTTAGTTACCAGGATAATGGCAATAAAAAAAGCGTATTACTACGCCAAATCATTGCGCTCACTGATTTTAATGATGTCCAGGCCGGTACGCCCGGAGGCTGGATCGATAATGAAAGCGTGCTGTCACAAAGCGGTGATTGCTGGATTTACGATGAAAACGCGCTCGCATTTTCCGGCGCGACGATTACAGGAAACGCCCGCATTACTCAGGCAAGCGTGGTCAGAGATGGCGCGCAAATTAGCGATGACGTGCGGATTGACCGGGCTGAAATCAGTCATAACGCGCAAATACGTGACAACGTCACTATTCAGGATTCTGTGGTTCGCGGCGAGTGCCTTCTCTTTGGTGATGCGCGCGTGGTGCGTGACTCTGAAATCATCGCCGCCAGGGGGCTAACCCGTGAAAGCGACCAGTTCTTGCAAATTTATGATCGGGCTTTTGTCAGCCACTCACGAGTGGTGCATCAGGCGCAGATCTATGGCGATGCGAAAATCAACTATGCCTTTATTGAACATCGGGCGGAAGTTTTTGATTTCGCACAGGTGGAAGGTAATGAAGAGAACAATGTCTGGATTTGCGATTGCGCCAAAGTCTATGGATATGCGCGCGTCATCGCCGGGACCGAAGAAGATGCCATACCTACCCTACGCTACAGCTCGCAGGTGGCGGAGCACGCGGTAGTTGAAGGTAACTGCGTGCTGAAACACCACGTGTTGGTCGGCGGTCATGCGCAATTACGCGGTGGACCGCTCCAGTTAGACGACCACATCCTGATTGAAGGCCACGTCTGCGTGCTGGGCGAAGTGCTGATCGAGCATCACATTGAGATAGCCGGTCAGGCGCATATCCAGGCGTTTGATGGCGATACCATTCACCTACGCGGACCGAAAGTGATTAACGGTGAACAGCGCATTACGCGCACGCCTATCGCAGGTTTATTCTGAAGAGCCATCAATGATGCGGGCGTAGAGATTCACATCATAGTAATCACCATTAAGGAATTCCGCCTGTTGCATACATCCTTCCAGTTGGAAGCCATTACGCAGCGCCACCTGATTGCTCTCAACGTTTTCTACGCGACATTTAATCACGAAGCGGCGAATCTCCTGACGCTGCGCATAATGATGAATTAAGGCCTGTAGCGCCTGGGACATGATGCCTTTACCCTGATGCTCCTCATCCAGCCAGTAGCCGATATAAGCCGCTTTGTTCAGCGGTTCTATCTGGTTAAACGAGATAACCCCGACCACATTTTCTTGCGCAAAAATCAGGAACATTTTGGCGTAACCGCGCTGGTGCAACATCATATTGCCCTGCACATTCTTGCGGGTGTCCTCCTCAGAGGCAACAAACTGCGGCCAGTTCAGCGACTGCTGGAGCCAGCTTTTATTTTTAAGCACCAACTGATGCAGAGGCGTGACGTGTTGCTCTTCTACGGCACGCAGTTCCAGCGTGTCATTGATGGTAATCACTTCTGACATTTTCATTCCGTTATGATGGTTAAGCAGGCCACCCTGCTCAATCAAATAAAAACAGGAAGGGCTCCCTTTTGGAAGCCCTTTTACACAGCAAGCGCCGTTTTACTTAGCTCTCACTGACACTCTCTTTTTGCAATATTTTGAGCAGATCTTCCTTCAGGTGGAGTTTCTGTTTCTTAAGGCGAACAATGTCCAAACTATACCCCCGACCATCCGAACCTTCCAGTCTGGAGATCTCATGATCAAGGCTGTTGTGTTTTTCGAATAAGGACAGAAAGCGAGGGTTCTCGGATTTCAGTCGGGAAATAAGGTCTCTGTATTCTGGAAACATACTTTCTCCCTGTTAGTGGAAAAGGACGTGTATAAGAAATACACATCTCCAGAGTACCCACTTGACTTACAGAAAAATGCGAACGGGATCGAGTAAATAGTGTACAGAATGGTTGTGAAGAGGATTACAGATACGGCTCCCCATTCGGAGAGCCGTAAAGGGAGTGATTAACGCATCTCGCGGTCGTCAACGTACTGACGTTTATCCGGCGCTGGCGGGAAGTACTGATACAGCCAGGTTTCACTGATGGCGTCGCCCTGACAACGCAGGAACATACGCATATCTACCGGATCGGTTGAGTCAGAGGTCGGATACCAGTCAAACTGAATGCGATAACCGTCGATAGGTTCCACGTAAAGGATCTCAATCTGTTTCGCTTCACCGCTGGAGAGCGTAATCACCGGTTCAATACCCTTCGGCGCTGCGGCTTTTAGATCGCCACCAACGAAATCAACAGCAAAACGTCGCGCCCATTTTTCCGGGTAGTGCTCGCCCGGCGCCCATCCTTCCGGGAAGCCGCCCATGCCTGTTCGGGTCGCCATCACGCGAGCCAGCGGTGAACGCACCGGTGGCTGAGCACTCCAGTACAGGCGATATTTGAATTCCAGATCATCGCCCGCTTTGATCGACCTTTCAGGCTGCCAGAAGCAGACGACGTTATCCAGCGTTTCGCCGGTCGTCGGGATCTCCATCAGGCCGATAGTCCCCTTGCCCCACTGGTTACGCGGTTCGACCCACAGGCTCGGACGCTTGTTGTACCAGCCCATGATATCCTGGTAATGGGAGAAGTCGCGATCGAGCTGCAGCAAGCCAAACCCTTTCGGGTTGTTATCGGTATAGGCGTTGAACTGCAGTTTTTGCGGGTTATTCAGCGGGCGGCAGATCCACTCGCCATTGCCCCGCCACATCGCCAGACGGTCGGAATCATGAATTTGCGGGTGAATGGTGTCACACATCCGACGTTCGTTGTTGCCGCAGCTAAACATGCTGGTCATCGGTGCAATACCGAGCTGCTTGATGTCTTTGCGCGCATAGATGTGGTTTTGTACATCCATGATCACCTGCGTTTTCTCGCAGTGGATCACGAACTTAAATGCACCGGTTACGCTGGGGCTGTCGAGAAGCGCATACACGGTAAAGGAGGTTGCGCCCGGTTTGACCGTTTCGAACCAGAAAGAGGTGAAATCAGGAAACTCTTCTTTGCTGTCGGTGTAGGTATCTACCGCCAGACCGCGGGCCGATAAACCGTACTGATAGGTGTCATCCACGGCGCGGAAATAGCTTGCGCCCAGGAAAGAAACGATATCGCGACGGGCTAATTCTGGCGCTTTAAACACGCGGAACCCGGCGAACCCGAGGTCAGTCTGCCCTTCCAGCTGTTTGGTATCCACACCCGCATCATTGTATTTAAACAGTTCCGGACGGAAGTGGATTTCGCGCGCCATATGCGTGCTGCCATCAACCGAGAACATGCGTACGCGGCGACGGAAGCCCATTCCCACGTGGAAGAACTGCGCATCAAGCTGACGATTTTCAACATTGTTCCACAGAGACTGCTCTGCGTCATATTGAATGCTGTTGTAGGCCTGCGGCGTCAGTTTCGCCAGCGTGTCAGGTAACGCGCGCGGTGCGCCGCCCCAGGGCTTCTGTGCTAAGTCATGGGCCATCGATTGCAGAACGGAAAAATCAAAACGTACGGTTTTTCCGTCTGCAATGTCAGACTCTGCCGCAAAGGCGGCGCTGGAAAAGAGTGATGCAATACCACTGGTTCCGCACACGGCGGCCATTGCCATTGAACCTTTAATAAATCGTCTGCGATTCATGCCTGAAAGTAAGTCCTTCTGGTCGTGTAAATGGTCCCGCGCCGGCCATAATCAGCGGCAAGAGAGTGCACATTTCTGACCGCTCACTCTAGACAAAATTCATTAATAATCCAATTGTTGGTCGCCGATTATCTGTACAAAATCGAAAATATTTTATGTCGATGGGAACAGACCGAATCCCATGTAAATTCAATTAAAGTAAACCACACCGCCGTTTACTTCGATCTTGCGCCTCCTGATACAGCGCAAACTCATCATAAACCGCACACCCCAGCGCCTGTTCAAACGCGTCGCGGCTGGAATTACCGTGGCTACGGGCCTGAGTTTCATTCCCCAAATTAGACTGGAAAATCCCTGCGGCGCTCACCGGTAAAAAATCTTCGTAGGTAATGGGTTGAGCAACCAGCCAACCCCGCTCAATGAGCGGTTGCGGGTCGTCATCCGGGCGAATCGCCTGTCGATGCGCCTCGCCCGACGGCGTCAGCCGGTAGCGGAACCAGGCAAGCCCCTGCTGGCGCAGCAGAAATTCGCTGTCCGGGAATGCTTTGAACACCTCCTGCAAATGCAGCTGATGCGTCAGGTTGTCTTTTCCCGTTCCCGCTTTATTCAGCAATTCGTCGTACAATGCTCTGCCTTTCGGCGTCAGGGCCACGCCGCGCTGTTCGATTTCACCAAAACGCGCCGTGTGAGTGCCACGCATTTCACCGGCAAATAACACCGGCTCTTCCAGCGCTTTAAAACTGGTCTGACGCAATAAAATGGGCACCTCGCGGCGCGGTGGCCCTTCAATCAGTATTTTGGGTTCAATACCACACTCCGGCATCATCGACTGAACCCGGTCGATATCCAGCGTACGCGGCGTCAGATGGTTGATATGACACCCAGGGAAACACACCACATCAGCAATCAGCCGGTGCTCATTGTGCAATGCGTGATAGGTCGCCTCATCGACCGTGGCATGCTGATGCCAGCGGAAAGTTTCCAGCGCTTCTTGCACAAACTCCTGCGCCTGCTCAGGCGTAAAACTGCCCTGCACATCAAACTCATCCAGCAGTTCGTGACAACGACGGGTGAAAATATCGCGTTTCGCGAGGATCTCCGCGGCTTTTTGCCGTAGCGCGGCATTTTCGATTAATTCGAGCCGCAATAACGAGGTGAATACCCGAAACGGGTTGCGCGAAAGCGACGCATCGTCAATGGGACGAAACGCGGTGGAATGCACGGGAACACCGGCCTGGGAGAGATCGTAATAACTCACCGGATACATGCCCATAATGGCAAACATCCGGCGTAGCGTAGAAAGCTCCTGCGCAGTGCCCACCCGAATGGCGCCGTGGCGCTCAACGTTTAGCCGGGCCAGCTCATCTGCATTCGCCAGTTTTTCATGCAGCGTAGGATTATTTTCCAGTACCGCCAGATTCACATCAGCGACAAGTTCCAGCAACGTGCCATATTGCGGGACTTCCTGCTGGTACATTGCTGACATTGCCTGCGAAAATTGTTCCCGAATCTCATCTGCCGTGATGGTGTTCGCCATAATGTCATGCCTCCAGTGAATATTACCTGGAGTGTAGAAAACGCCGCTGACTCCGGTGGGAAGAATTTACAAAGTGTGACCCCGCGTAAATTTCCCACCCCTACAGACGCTGAACAGAACCTACTGGCGTGGTTTTAAATGACTTTCCAGCCAGGGCAACATCTGTTTTTTACGGCTGAGCATCCCCTCCACCTTACAGGGTTGCGGGATGTCTGACAGCTCTGGGCCGGCAAACCACAGGCTGGTGTCGCCCAGATTAATATCGGTGAGCATCAGTACAACCAGCGCGGCATTCTTTTCCTCAGCATAGCGCGCCATTTCCAGACGGAGATCGTCCAGCACCGCATCCACCTGTTGCAGCGCATACAGTTCAAGCTGCGCCACACAGACCGAATGTCCATGAATGGTGAAGGTTTTAATGTCTTTCTGCAGAAGCTCGCGAGCGCTCATGCCTTCCACGCTTGTTTTAGCAGACAGCAGGTCGCGACTAAACGCCTCGAGATCCACACCGGTTTTTTGGGCCAGGGCCTCTACCGCCAGGCGATCGTCAGAGGTGGTCGTTGGTGAGCGAAGCGTGACAGTGTCACTCAATGCGGCACCCAGCAATAAAACGGCCTCAGCGGCAGACAACTGGTTGCGCTCCTCTTCCGTCATCAGTTGCCATAACAGCGTCGCGCTGCTGCCGACTGGCTTCACCCACACTTCTGGTGGCAGACGAGTGACTAATCCACCGAGTCGGTGATGATCGATAATTCCCACGACGTTACTTTCTGCCAGCGATGCCGGCCCCTGGGCAGGCTCGGTGAAATCGACCAGCCACACATCACGATCGGTCAGTTCAAACGTCAGCCGTTCGGGCATCGTCAGTCCCGCATGCTCAAAGATAAATTGCGTTTCGCGGTTAGGTTCGCCCAGACGCCATGCCGTCGCCTGCTGGCCACGTAAAGTAAGCCAACGCGCCGTCATGGCGGCGGTACAAATGGCATCGCTATCGGGGTTAAGGTGCCCTATTACATCTATCATTAATCAGTACCTTGTGAAGAGAATGGTTCAAAAGCAAACAATAACGAAAGTATATCGACTGGACGGATTCTCTTCCATGATCCCACCACCCGGTGGCGCTGTACAAAACATAAGCAAAATAAATCAGTTGTAAGTAAAATGGGATAAATGTTAATAATATTTTGCTATCAAGTTATCAAAATCGAACAACTTCACTTGTCACCGATACGACTCTGTTTTTAACATCGCTTATGGAAAAAAATGTTCTGTTCAATCAGCGCATTCGCTTGCGCCACCTTCATACTTTTGTCGCCGTTGCACAGCAGGGAACGTTGGGCCGCGCGGCTGAGACCCTTAACCTGAGCCAACCAGCCCTCTCCAAAACGCTGAATGAACTGGAGCAACTGACCGGTACCCGGCTCTTTGAGCGTGGTCGCCTTGGCGCACAATTAACGCTGCCCGGAGAACAGTTTCTTACCCACGCAGTCAGAGTGCTGGATGCGCTCAACACCGCCGGACAAGCCTTAAACCAGCGCGAAGAGTCACAGACGGATGTTGTACGGATTGGCGCCTTACCCACCGCGGCCCTGGGCATTCTGCCGGCGGTCATTGGCCCGTTCCATAAGCAGCAAATGGAGACCACGCTGCAGGTTGCCACCATGAGTAATCCCATGATCCTGGCGGGTTTAAAGTCAGGGGAAATTGATCTCGGCATTGGCCGTATGGCCGATCCGGAATTGATGGTTGGTCTGAACTACGAGCTGTTATTTCTGGAATCGCTCAAACTGGTCGTGCGCCCTAACCATCCGTTGTTGCAGGAAACCATCACGCTGAGTCGGGTGATGGAGTGGCCGGTGGTGGTTTCACCAAAAGGAACCGCCCCTCGCCAGCACGCAGAGGCGTTGTTGCAAAGTCAGGGCTGCAAAATGCCGCCGGGCTGTATTGAAACGCTGTCAGCATCGCTCTCCCGCCAACTGACGGTCGATTACGACTATGTGTGGTTTGTCCCTTCAGGCGCGGTTAGAGAAGATTTACGCCAGGCGACGCTGGTGTCGTTGCCGATACCCACCCACGGTGCGGGTGAACCCATCGGCATTCTTACCCGTGTCGATGTGCAGCTCTCTCAGGCCGCGCAGATCCTGATCGCCGCAATACGCAAAACCGTACCGTTTTGATGCCAAAAATTAAGGGACCATCAGGTCCCTTAATTGATTTTATTGTTAAAACGTTTCCCAGTTATCGCCACTGGCAGTTGCCGCCTGCGGGCGTGAATGGTCAGGCTTTGTCGTCACAGGCGCGCGTTTAATAGCACTTGTCCCTGTTAAACGGAATGTGCCAACAGCTTCCGTTAAGCGCGCCGCCTGCTCTTCCAGCGATGCCGCTGCGGCAGAGGCTTCTTCAACCAGCGAGGCATTTTGCTGCGTTACCTTATCCATTTCTGAAATTGCCTGACTCACCTGGACGATACCCCGGCTCTGCTCATCAGAGGCCGCTGCAATTTCCAGCATAATGTCGGTGACGCGTTTTACCGCATCGACAATATCCGTCATCGTATTGCCCGCAGCGACCACTTCTCCGGAGCCCTGGTCAATCAGTCGGACTGATTCGCTGATCAATCCTTCAATCTCTTTTGCCGCCTGAGCGCTGCGGCTTGCCAGCGTGCGCACCTCACTGGCAACCACGGCAAATCCACGGCCCTGCTCTCCAGCCCGCGCCGCTTCAACCGCTGCGTTCAGCGCCAGAATATTGGTCTGGAAAGCAATGCTGTTAATAACGGCTGTGATTTCGGAGATTTTCTTCGAACTCGTTGAGATATTGCCCATAGTTTTGACCACGCCAGAAACCATCTGACCGCCCCGACTGGCCTTACCGGAGGCATCTTCTGCCAGCTTGCTCGCATGATGCGCGTTGTCGGCGTTTTGCTTCACCGTCGCAGTCAACTCTTCCATGCTGGCCGCCGTTTGTTCAATCGCCGCAGCCTGTTGTTCGGTACGTGAAGACAGATCGGTGTTCCCCGCCGAAATCTCACTGGTACCGCGATAAATCTCTTCCGCGCCCTGACGCACCGTGCCTACCGTTGTCCCCAGCGAACGTTGCATTGTTTGCAGATGGCGGCTCAGGCGACCAATTTCGCTGCGCCCGGTCGGTTCCTCCGGCATGGTGAGATCCCCCGCTGAAATTTGCTCAATACGCTGGGCGGCACGCAACAGAGGATGAATGACGGTACGGCGCAGAACAATGAACGTCATCACGGTCAGCGCCAGCGCAAGAACAAATGCGCCCAGCATAAAAGCCATACCAAGCTGTGTACGCTGATGCGCCTGCTCGCTTAACTGATTCGCCCTGGTGGTACGAATGTCGATCGCCTTTAACAGCACCTTGTTGTAAGCAGAGTCCAGCGGTCTGGCCTGTTCATTTTCATGGTTGATGATCGCTTCAAACATGCCGTTTTTAGCGTACTTCAGCATCGGCTGTAAGCCATCGGTATAGGCTTTGAAGCTGGCGCTCAGTTCAGCGTCTAACGCTTCATCGGCAGGCGTTTTTACCGCGCGTGACATATAAGCATTGAAACCGTCCTGCGATTGCTTAATCCGTTTTTCTGCCTCGGCGATATTGGCCTTCATGTCATCCATTTCGGCAATACGGCTCGCCGCGCCGGCGTGGATCATGTTGATACGCGCGGTACGCAAGTGGTTAGAGCTGTTAGATAACCCCATCCTGACCTGAATCTCATCGGTCACGTCGCGCTGATCGCGATCGGCCTGCATAAGAAAATAGCTTGCCAGCCCGGAACTTAAGGCGAACAGCAGAAGGATGCCACCGAGAATGGAGGAAAACAGCGGAACCAGCCGGATTTGATGCAGAAAGCCCAGTTTATGCTGGGCTTGCATCGATGTAGTGTTGTCCATGACCGTCGACTCTCTTGTAGGGTTTATGCGTGAAAACACGCCCGTTAGATAGTCATCGGCAATCCGGGAAGTTTACTTACCGTGAAAAGCGCCGGATTCGTCACACTTTCACAACATAATTCTAAAAAATTCAGGAAAGTGCCAGCGGTGAAATCCGCTGGCCAATGAATCAGTTATCGCCAAAGTGGATAACGGTACGGATGGATTTACCCTGATGCATTAAATCGAACGCGTCGTTAATCTGCTCCAGCGGTAAACGGTGGGTAATAAACGGATCCAACTGAATTTTCCCGCTCATCGCATCTTCAACCATACCAGGAAGCTGAGTACGCCCCTTCACGCCGCCAAACGCGGAACCGCGCCAGACACGCCCGGTAACTAACTGGAACGGACGTGTTTTGATCTCTTGTCCGGCTCCTGCCACGCCAATAATGATGCTTTCGCCCCATCCTTTATGGCAGCATTCCAGCGCCGCGCGCATCACGTTAACGTTACCGATACATTCGAAACTAAAGTCCACGCCGCCATCGGTAAGCTCGACAATCACATCCTGAATCGGTTTGTCGTAATCCTTCGGATTGATGAAATCGGTCGCGCCCATTTCACCTGCCAGCGTAAATTTTTCCGGATTGGTATCAACGGCCAGAATACGCCCGGCTTTCGCCTGCGCCGCGCCCTGAATCACCGCCAGGCCAATACCGCCCAGACCAAATACGGCGACGGTATCGCCTTCTTTCACTTTTGCGGTGTTATGGACCGCTCCGATACCGGTGGTCACGCCACAGCCCAGCAGACACACTTTGTCCAGCGGAGCCTGCGGGTTAACCTTCGCCAGAGAGATCTCCGCACATACGGTGTATTCGCTGAAGGTGCTTGTGCCCATATAGTGATAAATCGGCTCGCCGTTATACGAGAAACGGGTTGTGCCATCCGGCATCAGACCTTTGCCCTGGGTCGCACGTACGGCCTGACACAGGTTAGTTTTACCCGATTTACAGAACTTACACTCGCCACATTCTGCGGTGTATAGCGGAATCACATGATCGCCCGGTTTCAGGCTGGTAACGCCTTCACCCACTTCAACCACAATGCCGCCACCTTCATGGCCGAGCACCGCCGGGAAAACCCCTTCCGGATCGTCACCTGAGAGCGTAAAAGCATCAGTATGGCACACGCCTGTGTGGGTAATTTTAACCAGCACTTCACCTTTCTTTGGCGGTGCGACATCGATTTCGACAATTTTTAACGGTTGGCCGGGGCCGAATGCAACTGCTGCACGTGATTTCATTTGTCTCTTCCCATTATTGCGAGGTGATGGTGTTATTTTAGATAAGCACGCAGAAGATGGCCGATTTCAGCCATGCGCACGGCCCGCTGGTCTGGGGTTGTTTCCCCGCTGACCAGTTCGTCTTTCAGGTGGATCTCAACCATTTCGCCCATCAGGCCATTGGATGCGCCGCGCACGGCGGCAATTTGTTGCAGGATAGCCAAACACGGCTCGCCGGACTCCAGCGCGCGCTCAAGCGCATCAACCTGACCGCGAATACGGCGTACACGGGTGAGAATGCGTTTTTTATCTTCGGGTGAATGCGGCATACGCCCTCCAAATACTATAGGGGGGTATACTATCAATCTTTTTAACTAATTGTAAAATAAATAACTTGTTATTTTTTAATGAGTTGCACAAACAGCACATTTAGACATATGTGGACATATACAGCCTTTTTCATGTCCCCCAAATCTACCCCCAAAGCAATTTCGCCCCCAATATGCCCCCAAATTTTACCTCCTTTAGCTATCGGACGTTTTAACGTGGAGCCAGGCACCAAAACTCTGCTGCTGAGCGAACGGGATGAGTTGTTGCAGCTTGATCACGTGTTCTGGAATTATGCTCACGGTTGGTGGATAAGCCTCCACTTATTAATGCCTGTGTCGAACCGCAGATGCCAGCAGGATGATAACGTCACTCTGGCAGGACCCGCGAGCTATCTTCATCGCTGAAGGCCAGCATATATTCATATCAGCAATTGGACACTCTTAGTCAAAACAGTCACGTGGTTGGAATTGGAGTACTTATCATGTAAGCAGACCCGTTTTAGTTCCACGCACTTTTTGAGATTTCCGGTTTTTCAGCCATCAGCCGGTACTCTTCCGGCGTCAGGTTATTCAGGGATTCATGAGGCCGCTCGTTGTTATATTCCATCAGCCAGCGCCCGGTAATTTCCCGTGCTTCATTCAGTGTTCTGAACAGGTAAAAATCCAGGATTTCTGTCCGGTATGTCCGGTTGAATCGTTCGATAAAAGCATTTTGTGTAGGCTTACCCGGCTTGATAAATTCGAGCTGTAAGCTATGTTCTTCGGCCCATTGTGCCAGTGCCAGCGAGACCAGTTCTGGCCCGTTGTCCATCCGCATTTTCAGCGGGTAGCCGCGGTTTGCCACGATCCTGTCCAGCACCCGGATAACTCGCTGGGCCGGGATATTCAGGTCGATTTCTATCGCCAGCGCTTCACGGTTAAAATCATCCACCACATTGAAGGTCCGGAAGCGCCTGCCGCAGACCAGCGCGTCGTGCATAAAATCGATGGACCAGCTCTGGTTTAGCCCTTGCGGCGTCGCCAGTGGTGCTGGATTACGCACTGGCAGGCGCTGTTTTCCCTTGCGACGAAAATTCAGTTTCAGCAGGCAGTAAATCCGGTGAACACGTTTATGGTTCCAGGTATTGCCCTGTCTGCGCAGCAAATGAAACAGCTTCTTAAAACCGTAGCGCGGATAGCGCTCTGCCAGCTCAGTCAGCGCATGGATCACCGGTTCATCACGCCGGGTATCCGGCTGATAAAAATACACCGTCCTGCTCAGCGATAATGTCCTGCATGCCTGGCGGATGCTCATGGCAAATTGTGCCGTCAGATAGCTGACGAGCTCCCGCTTTATCGCTGGTTTTAAAGCTTTTTTTCGATAACGTCTTTTAGTGCCCGACATTCAAGGCTGAGATCGGCAAACATCTGTTTGAGCCGTCGGTTCTCATCTTCCAGATCTTTGAGCTTTTTAATATCAGCCGCTTCCATCCCGCCATATTTTGCTTTCCAGTTGTAATAACTGGCTTCAGATATAGCGGCCTCACGGCAGACATCCTTAACGGTTCGTCCGGCTTCGACAGACTTCAGAACGGCGATAATCTGGTGCTCAGTGAATCGGATCTTGCGCATAGCGATCTCCTCAGGGGGACATAGTCAGTATGTCGGAAGATCTCTAAAAGTGAATGGGCCGTTTTGCCGGGATGCTTACAATCACCCAGCACTGTTTCTAAGAAAACCTATGAAAATTTCTTTGTCGGATTGTGAAAAATGCTAACTCAACGTTACATCATTTGGCGCAACATTGGTCTTTGAGAAAATTAAGCATTTGATAATACCCCAATAAATAATCACATTGCTTACCACATTTATAAGCAAGCTATATTTGAAATACTGCCAATCTCAAAAAGCCAACAAATACAACAATGTTAAAAAAAAGAGTTATATCCTATAAAAACAAATCATTACAAGATAAAACTCTAAACATTGATTATTTTTTGGCTTATTAAAATAAATTTAAAGATTTACACAAGACTATACGCTAAATGATTTTCTTTTTTCCTGAATTTCACTTTGATATACTTAAACTCGCTCCCGGATGGTATTGTTTTTAATGATGACAGTCCTTGTTATGAATTAGATAATGCTTAATGGAGACGAAGATGGAATGCATAAAAGAACATGACCAGCAACCTCAGCAAAGCTCTTTCCTGGAAAAAAAGAATCATATCCTTCCATCAGGAAGCATGTCTGACGATGAGTTCTGGTGCCTGATCGAGCTGACACCCATCCGCAGCGATAAAATCATCAGGGCATTACACGATTATTTCGTATTGAATCGCTCCAGAACTCATTGTTGCGATAAACATGGTGTTAGTAATGGCTACTTTGGGGCATGCATCAGCAGGTTTGAACATGTCATCCAGGTTGTTAATACGCTTCTTAATTATTACAAGATGTCAGACAGTAAATAGATCTCCAGAAAAATTGCTCGATATTTCAATATAATATAGTGAATTTTAACAGCATCTCGAATTTGTAACCAACTGACGCAATAAAAAAACAATTATACCTCTTGGGAGCAGAAGATATTCGGATGCTTTTGTCAGTTCTTTGTAACTAATATTTAATAGTTCATGTGCTTTTCAACGCTTATATATTTTTGAAGGTGAGAATATGTCAACGCTGAAGAATACATTTTTTATCCCTCCGCCTGAAACGCCAACGCAGGCCGGACCTGAAAACATCTTTTATGACTTTAATGATGGCGCCCGTGTCTTGCTTCCTGAAGGGAAATGGCACGTGCGTCTGCTGGATGCGGATTCAGACAATATTCTTTTCTGCTGCGATGTGGAAAAAGGCTGGGTGACCAGCAGTAAGAAATATTTCGTGCGTTTCCGCATTCAGGTATTCCGTCAGGGGGAAGATACGCCCCTGCTGGATGAAACCCTGAAATTAAAAGACCGGCCGGTGCTGATTTCATTCCCGACCGGTACGCTGGGCGATTTGCTCGGCTGGTTCCCTTATGCCGAACGATTCCAGTCTCTGCACAAGTGCCAGCTGGAATGCACGATGGCACAGGACATTATCGACCTGCTGGCACCTCAGTATCCGCAGATACAGTTTTCCACGCCGGATAAGCCGCGCACGGAGGCGCCTTATGCCACCTATCGTGTGGGGCTCTATTTTGGCGGCGATACCGACAACCAGCCGGTGGATTTTCGCAAGGTCGGTTTTCACCGTTCTGCAGGCTACATCCTGGGCGTTGACCCGCGCGAAGCCCCCGTCCGGCTTGACCTTTCTGCGCCCCGGGTTATCCAGGAGCCTTATGTATGTATCGCCACCCAGTCCACCTGTCAGGCGAAATACTGGAACAACGGCACCGGCTGGAGTGAGGTCGTGGCACACCTGAAATCGCTGGGCTACCGGGTGCTGTGCATTGACCGGGATGCCCATTATGGCCAGGGCTTTGTCTGGAACCACATCCCCTGGGGAGCCGAAGACTTCACCGGAAAACTCCCGTTGCAGGAGCGGGTGAACCTGCTACGCCATGCCAGTTTCTTTATTGGACTGGCAAGCGGCCTGTCATGGCTGGCCTGGGCTACCGGTATTCCGGTGGTGCTGATAAGTGGCTTCAGCCTGCCCAACAGCGAGTTTTATACCCCGTGGAGGGTATTTAACCCCCATGGCTGCTATGGATGCTGGGACGATACCTCGCTGAATTTTGACCACCACGATTTTCTGTGGTGCCCGAGACATAAAAACACCGACCGACAATTTGAATGCACCCGACTGATAACCGGCGCCCAGGTCAATGGCGTCATCAATAAACTTCACCGTTCTTTAACTGTACAGGGTGTTGAGGCCACCCTGAAAAAAGGAGTAAGCAATGAATAAGGTCTATAACACTGTCTGGAATGAATCCACAGGAACGTGGGTCGTAACTTCAGAACTGACCCGTAAAGGGGGCCGAAGCCCCCGACAAATCAAACGTACCGTGCTGGCAGGGCTGATTGCTGGTTTGCTTATGCCGTCGATGCCCGCTCTGGCGGCAGCCTATGACAATCAGACAATTGGAAGTGGTGAAACAAGCAAGTCCATGCACCTGTCTGCAGGCGACACGGCAACAAACACGACCATTAACAGCGGTGGGAAGCAGTATGTCTCCAGTGGTGGCAGTGCCACGAGTACCACCATTAACAACGGCGGGGTTCAGCATGTTTCTAGCGGCGGTAGTGCCACTAGTTCCACCATCAACAGCGGAGGGCACCAGCATGTCTCCAGTGGTGGTAGTGCCACGAATGCAACTGTTAACAATGGTGGGAGACAGACGGTATTCAGCGGCGGCAGTGCCATGGGCACCATAATTAACAGCGGAGGAGACCAGTATGTAATCAGTGGTGGCAGTGCCACAAGCGCATCAGTTAACGGCGGAGCGCGACAGTTTGTCTCCAGTGGCGGCATCGTCAAGGCGACTTCTGTTAATAGCGGTGGTCGCCAGTATGTCCGTGACGGCGGCAGTGCCACGGACACCGTGCTTAACAATACTGGGCGCCAGTTTGTCTCCAGCGGCGGCAGTGCCACTAACACTACAATTAATTCCGGTGGGGGGGTGTATCTCTACGGCGGAAGTGCCACGGGCACCTCTATTTACAACGGCGGACGCCAGTATGTCTCCAGTGGTGGCAGCGCCACTAACACAACCGTTTACAGCGGTGGACGTCAGCATGTTTACATCGATGGAAATGTCACAGAAACGACCATTACCAGCGGCGGCATGCTGCAGGTAGAGGCCGGTGGTTCAGCCTCTAAGGTTACCCAGAACAGTGGCGGTGCTGTCGTCACCAATACCAGTGCAGTCCTGAGTGGTACCAACCATAATGGCAATTTCAGTATCGCGGGCGGCAGTGCAGCCAATATGCTGCTGGAGAACGAAGGCTATCTGACAGTATTTAGCGGTCACCAGGCCAGCGATACAACTGTTGGCAGCAACGGGACGCTTGAAGTCCACAGCGGCGGTGTGCTCTACGGTACCACCACCCTGACTGATAAAGGGACGCTCGTCGGTGACGTGGTCAAAAACGAAGGGAACTTGTATTTCCTCAACAACAGTGCTGCGACCTTCACAGGCACCCTGACGGGTAGCGGTATCCTGACACAGGAAGGCGGAAGCACCCGCTTCAGCGGCCTGTTGTCTCAGGACGGCGGGATTGCCCTTCAGAGTGGCGGTGCCATGACGATGGATGCCCTTCAGGCTAAGGCTAATGTGACGACACAGTCAGGCACCACCCTGACTCTGGATAACGGGACCATCCTGACGGGGAACGTGGCGGGAGACAGTACCGGCGCAGGTGACATGGCGATTAAAGGTGCGTCTGTCTGGCATCTCGATGGTGACTCCACTGTCGGCGCATTAACGCTGGATAACGGGACCGTTGATTTCCGTCCGTCAACAACCACGCGTCTGACGCCAGCCTTCCAGGCAGTGTCGCTGACGCTCGGGAGTCTGTCGGGTAGCGGTATGTTCCGGATGAACACCGATATCGCATCGCATACCGGAGATATGCTGAAAGTTGCCGGTAATGCCAGCGGTAACTTTGTGCTGGATATCAAAAACACCGGCCGGGAGCCAGTATCTGCTGGCGCGCCGCTTCAGGTGGTACAGACCGGTGGCGGTGATGCCACGTTTACACTGAACGGCGGGAAAGTCGATGCCGGTACCTGGGAATACGGCCTGAGCAAGGAAAATACCAACTGGTATCTGAAGGCTGACACGCCGCCTCCGGTTACTCCGCCGACTAACCCGGACGCAGGTAACCCGGATGTAGGTGTGCCGTCTCCAGTGTATCGCACAACAAAATCAGCCGACGCGGTACTGGGCATGGCAACCGCACCGGCATACGTCTTTAACAGCGAGCTGCAGAATCTACGCTTCCGTCACGGCGATTTCATGCAGAACACCCGTTCGCCAGGAGGGGTATGGGGCCGTTATACCGGGTCTGATAATCGCATCAGTGGCGGAGCAAGCTCGGGTTACTCCCTGACCCAGAACGGTTTCGAAACCGGCGGTGACAAAGTCTTTGACCTGGGTGAAAGCCATTTAGCTGTGGGAGCATTCGTCTCTTACACCGACAACAGCATTAGCCATAATCGGGGCGGAGACAGCACGATCGGCAGTACCGGCGGCGGCCTGTATGCAACATGGTTTGATAATGACGGCTACTACGTGGACGGTGTGTTGAAATACAATCGCTTCAGCAATGAGCTGCGCACCCGGATGAGTGACGGTACGGCAGTTAAAGGCGATTACAGCCAGAACGGTTTCGGCGGCAGTCTCGAAGCGGGCAAGACCTTCAGTTTGAATGACAATACATGGGCTCAGCCATATGTGCGGACAACGGCGTTCCGCACAGATGCGAAGGATATCAGCCTGAATAACGGCATGAAAGCCAGCATCGGGACGACCAAATCTCTGCAGGCCGAGGCCGGTGTTAATTTGGGCATGAACCTTGACATTGCCGGTAAGACAGTCAAACCGTACCTTAAGGCGGCGATCAGCCATGAGTTTTCGGACAACAACAAAGTCCGGATTAACGACCGCTATGACTTTACCAACGATATCTCAGGGACGACAGGTAAATACGGTGCCGGGGTCAGTGCCCAGTTGACACCAAATGCAGAGGTGTGGGCTGAGGCAAACTACCAGAAAGGAGTGAATATCGAGTCTCCGGTGACCGGTAGCGTCGGTTTTCGCATCAACTTCTAACCAGGGATAGAAACGGCAGCCACATCTGTGGCTGTCTCCCTTTCAGCTGAACATTCACGCAATGAGCGGTGCCGGTCAGGTGCCGCTCTTTTTTCCAGAAGAATGAAGCATGGTGCAATGAACGGTCGTTCACTTTTAAAGTTGAGTGGCCCCTTCCATAAAACGCTGGCCGATATTTACTGGCACACATATATCCCGGATTTGTGGGTTCCTGAAATCACATTGTCTTTTGATGTGCCAGTTCGTAGTTACCCCGTCCGAAGAAACGTACAGCGCAGTACATCATCAGACGCCGCCAGCGCGGTACACCCAGTACGACCATTCCATCCAGGAAAATCCTGTCAGCCGCCCTTTTCGTCCGGAGTCCGTTCTCATACATCCAGTCATGAATGATGGCGGCTTTCGCGTAACGACCATGTGGCGGGAATACTGACCAGAGAAGGCGCGGTATACTGGCCAGGTCGGTAACGTACTCTGCGGGGACATGTATCACAGCATCCGAGTTATCCGTCAGCCAGAATTCAAACGGCTCAACCAGACGCCAGCGATAATCATCGAACATTTCCAGCGCGGCTGGGGGCGTAAATTTACTCACTTCCCACCTCCGGCCATCCCACCCGTTATGCACGAATATCCTCCAGCGTCTGCAGCGCAGCAACCTCGTCCTTCATCTGGCGCTGGCGTTCGTGGATCCGTCCCCCCTCCGTCACCATCGCCTGCGCCATTGCCCCGGCCAGTTCCTTTAGCTGTTTCATTGTCAGCGAAACTGAGTTATTCGACACGTCACTCCAGCCCAGCATTGCCCTCGCACCAGACACTTTCGCCGCCATCGCTACCGGTGCGAGCCGGGCCATGGAATCGGCCCCACCGGTTCCATTCAAACGTGTGCGGCTGAGCCTCCTGTTTGGTACGAGCTTCGTCAATTTTCAGGGAATAGTTAGCAAACGTTTCATCATCCAGCATTCCTTTAGATTTGAATTTTGCCAGTTGCTGTTGCTGTTGCTGTTTATCCAACTTATTTAATGCCGCATTTAGCGGATCGATTTGATCCAAAAGTTCCGAAAGTGCAGATTTTTCTTCATCTGTTGCTTTAGTTAGCTTTTTAGCCCCTGCCGCTGCATTCTCACCTGCCCGCGTCATCTTGACCAATGCAGAGGTCAAACTGTCAGCATTATTTTTAGCTCTAGTGCTATCGATAATTATTGCAAGGCGCGAGGTTTGCTCTGTCATTTAATGACTCCGGAAAAATAGAAAGCCCCGCGCAATGCGCAGGGCCAGACACCAGAGAAGTGTGGATTCTTAGAAGCGGTAACCGATGCCAACCATCCAAGTACCGACTTTCACATCCCCCAGTTTGGAATATTCATAAGACGTATCGATCGCCCAGTTGGGTACAGGGTTAAATTGTAAACCAACACCATAGGTTGCAGAGGTTTTGCTTTCAGAATCAGAGAAACCCAGTACATTAGATTCTACTCGTCCATGGGCAATTCCTAATAAACCATATGCACTAACATAGTCGTTAAAGCGATAAGATGGGCCAGCGGAAATAGAATAATAATCTAAGTCTACATTACCAAACTTGTATCCGCCGAAATAGTAATTATAGCTTTCCCCTGTATACGTAAATGAAGATACAACCCCTAAATTTTCATTTAACTCATAGCGGTATTTTACGTTAAAACCAGTTGGGTCATCTTTTAAGCTCTCACCACCAGCTTTAACATTGCTTTGTGCATAACCACCTAAAACAGTATGCTTCAATTGTTCTGCACTTGCTGTCCTAGATGCAAAAAAAGCACCAATAATAAATGTTGCCAAAACTGCTCTTTTCATAACAAATCCTTTTTAGTTTAACAAAATTTATTAATGCGCCAGATTCTCAATGGCGCAACCTTAGTTTATGAAAATAAATATTTTTAGCCAACAATTAATAACAGAAGAAATTTTTGACATACACAATTATGCATTTGTAATGTTTTCACTAGTTACTATTTATCATTAACCATTCTTCATCAAGAGCGAATATTGCTGTATCAAACTCCTTACGCTCAATTAGCAAAGTATAGATTGAAAAATGGTCATTAATATCCCTTATAGATAATTGTAACGGTTGCTCAGTCATTCCTACATAACGACGGGATCGAGAAATGACTGCAAAAGCATTTAACATTCCCCAGGTAATTGCATCAATGTCTGGTTCGGGTAACCATAACTTCTCCTGTAAATAAAAAAGACCACCAGCGCCCCATAAAAACAAAGCCCGATCAAAGCCACCCGCAGATGACTTTTGGTTTGTTGGTGCGATGGCGCGGATATGAAAATGGCCCGCCGTAACGAGTCTCAGAAACGACAAAACCCGCTCAATGGCGGGTTTCAACAAACAGATACCTAATTACTATTTAATGACAAATTTGGATGAACCATCCCCTAAAATTGAGGTGAACCTTAATTAGAATAAGGCTGCGAGGGCTATCATGAATATCCCTCCAAAAATTGTTATGTTTGCTACCATTTTTTTAGAGTACTTATCTGCCAGATGTGCAATAAAGAAGCAAAGCATCCCGCTTAACACAAACCATACCCCCATTGATATCCTCTTTATATACAGACGATTCCTGATCGGCCAGTAGTTAGCAATCATTACAATACTCGAACAATGTTTTATTTACCCGAGATTTTCTGTCTATTTTTACAGTTCAAAAGTAAATGCCTTAAAATCCTGGGAACCAAGCTTATAGGAGCCTAACTGCACGTGATAATCATCACCTCGTGTTTGTAGTTCTTTTCTTGCCATATACTCAGTCGCAAAAACCCCCACCAGATGCCATGGGGCAGGACGAAAAACGGCCCAACCAATTACTCTATCATGATCTGTAGGGTCGTGTGGTAATCCATGAACTACAAACATACATCATCTACCTTGCCAGGTTGCTCTTCTTCCTCTGCAATTTTTTTGAATTTTGCCAGGAAGTTATACATTGGTCTCATGCAGGGATGGGGATATCCCTCCCGCATAAAAATAACACACCTCTCCTCAACACTGACTATTGTTACCAATGTACCACGGTCGTCTTTATACCGTTGCTGAGGGCTCGGGAAATCGTTCGCGTCAAACATACAGCACAATATACATTTGAAAAAACCACCTCACAGGAGGTGGAGGTCAACGCATGAAATATAATTTTATTATTGGTCGTATCGCCTACTACATGTGATAAGCGTTACATGGTTGAGGTGTCGGGTGCCTCCCGAGACATATCACCAGTCTTAATAAATAATATGCCAACAGCCTTCGACTGAAGCTCTCCAGGCCATTCCCGCACTTGGGAACACCTCAATCATTAATGCAGTGCCGGTTTTACCCGGAGAGTTCTCAGTCAGCCACTGGGACTCGCAACGATTTGATCAAACGCAGACAAGGGGGCTGTTTTGCCCCACTGTACATGGATATCACTGCATTCAGATGACGTCTTATCAATTTTTTAACCCAAAGTACCGCGCATACTGGTAAACGACAAGACGATATTTGAATGCAAAAAAACATGGCACACGGCCCCCTATGGAGCTGAGAAGCAAAATTCACCCACAATTTCCTGACCCGCTTCGACTAACTTACGTTAATCTGTGCCATAAAAAGGTCGGTTCGCAAACCAAATTTGTCAGCTTAAATTCGAGAGCCATCTCTGGCGTCGTCAACTGCACAAGGATGGATGCAGAGGTGGCTCTCATTCTCTTTCATAGACGCTACATAATATGAAAGAAAACTGGAGCGGGCAGCGGGAATCGAACCCGCATCATCAGCTTGGAAGGCTGAGGTAATAGCCATTATACGATGCCCGCATATGGTGCCGACTACCGGAATCGAACTGGTGACCTACTGATTACAAGTCAGTTGCTCTACCTACTGAGCTAAGTCGGCATTAATTGGTTCTTCGGGAGCCAACATGACCGAGCAATAAAAGTCATCCCCTCAGAACCGCCGTAAATAATACGGATAAAATCACTATTTTCAACAACAAGCAATGTCAGCTTTTGTAAAGTTATTATTGTGTTTTTATTTAACAATTTCACATGTTTTTAAAATTCAAAAAACATAGATATCATCTGCATGGTTAATTTCTAACGGTTTATTTAGTTCATATTCAGAAAAAAAACCGGATGATGGCGGGTTAAGTGTTGCTATTCGAAAAGGCGATGGATTTAGCCCGGCGCCCGCAGCAGCCATCCGGGTAAAAAAAACAGCTGAATGGTTACCCATTCACGGAAAGCATCGAAAGAATTGAGCTGCGCAATGTCCCCGGTTCTCGTGGTGGCGATTTCGTGCAGATATTGTTCTGCTGCATCGCTCAGTGCGGGCGTATGCTCGCGCCCGACTAACTCGCAAAGAAAATCGACAAAACCTGAGACCATTTTTTGTTCCTGCGGCGTAATTGCCCCGCCTGTTGGTATCCAGTATTTATTTTTTGATAGTTCCCATGTGGCCACAAAATCGGGCACCAGGATTGGTGTCCCAGACTTCTAACTAACGAATCACCGTGTAAAGCGGTTTTAGAGCCGCAACACCGAGCGCTTTGTCGATGTATTCTGCATCGCTGAACAGTTCGGATTTTTTCTGGAGCAGCGTAACTGGATTGTCACTCGCAAAGAACAGGCAATTGAAAGACTCATGTAATTATGAACAATACGAATACCCCCGACTACAAACCGGGGGTTTCTATTTTTTAATACGCTATATATATAATAATTAGCTACTTATTCCGTAACTGCACACTCTGGCACGCGAATTTCCTTAATGAGCCTGGAAAAACTTTTTAACGAACACATTCCCTGACTATTTTTCTCTTCACATGCAATTAATTTTAAATCAACTTTGCCGGCAGGTTTTTCTAACGACAACGGTTGTATATCCCTCATATCTCTCAGCGTCTGATAAACAAATGAAACCTGAACCCAATCCGTATTATCACTGGTTCTTTTCCACTTTTCGAATACAAGCTCCCCACCAGGAGGGGTATTATCGGGTTGACCGGGTAGCGACCAGTTAAGATCTAAAGCCCCGCTTAAATTTGCAAGATTGGTATCATGACCAGCAATAAACAACAGAGATACGGGTAATTTTATGCCATACCTGTTTTCTGTTGTACCATTTGTCAATAATGCAGTGTCTATCATATCGAGTAATGGTGTGGCTCTACTACGGGCAACTTCTGGAGTTCTTTGCAAAAGATCAAACTGAGCGTTATGCAGACTTAACAAATCTCTCCATTCTTTTTCTCCCGTAATACGCCCCCAGGCTACCTGTGGCATTCCCTGGGCCTCTTGCAACAGAAATATCTCAGTCAGCGTGGAAGAAAGACTCCAGGCACCAGGTAATGATACATTGTCAGGAGTTACCTTAAGTTCAGACGGTAAAGCCTCTGGTAATGTGCATTTCGTAGACTTTTCTGTAGTCTTACATGTCTCCGATTGTGAGAAATTTAAAACATTTTCCAGGGTCCGAAATGAAGATTGATAGCGTTGGGTATACAGTTCAATATTTCCTCCGGCCCGTTCCAGAATAGCGTTTTTAACCTTCAATGTGTTAAACGAACATTTCCCCATTTTTACCGGATTAAAAAGAGGATCAGTTTTTTCTTCATCCTTCTGATAATGCACTTGAATTTGACATTTTGGTGCTAACCCAGTCAGAAACGCCTCACCCGTTTTACGGGTGCGTTGATCCGTGTCTGCAATAACAGCAACCTGCCCTGGAGATGGGCACGTTTGATTATTCAACAGACCTTTGCTCGTGAGCCATAAACGTTGATACTGACCTAATTCAGAAACAAGTTCTCCCCCACGAGGCGTTAGCCATCCTAACGGTACATCCCATTGTGGCCATTGATCGGGTGTGACATCTTTCATTATTGGAGTGAACTTCGTAGGTGCTCTTACTCCATGACGGCTCACTATCACAACCCGCTCAAGTTTCATACCGTTCTGCTCTTCAGCATGTATTGAGAAAGAACCGCATAAGAGAGAAAAAAATAATAAACGAATGATGAATGTACTCATTACCAGCACCACCTTTTCGTAAGTGAAAAACAATCAACTCGTATAAGCCAGTTCGATACCTGGTTCTATCAGATAGAAATAATCCTACTCCTGAGTTCACAACAATCCAACTTTTTGAATATCAACTTTGTATCTTATCGAAGTATTAAAGGAGCGCTAATTTAGCCGCGCTGGAAAGGTATCCAAGGTTATGGAATCGTTGGCAATTTACAACGACCTGTCATTGAAAGGATAATTGATCCGGTATAAATAAGGTGGGCGGAAGCCTTGTTTGGCTATCAATTTACCCGCAGCAAATCACTGTATCTTGTTGTATAACGTGGTGAAAGCATGTCTCGCTTCATCGCCCACGGCTGCTGTATCCCTTGCCCGGCAAAGTAGAGCGTTCCTTTCCCCTTTTCAGCATTAAGAGTATCCAGTAGGTCCATCAATTTATCGCTGTTACGCCGCGGGGCGTTATTATCAAAAAGATTCAGCTGTGCAACGCCAGAGCTAAAAAAATCCCCCAGCATAACGCCCGCTTTTTGATAACGTAGCCCCTCTCGCCAAACGGCGTCCAGGCTGCGCGTGGCTGCTGTAATAATGTCCCGGCTATCCTGAGTTGGCGTCAGCAGTTTTATCGATGCGCTGTTACCGTAATAAGGTTCATTCAGGGCAAACGGACTGGTTTTGATAAACGTAGAGATAAACCGGCAGTACTGGTGTTCTCTGCGCAGCTTTTCCGCAGCACGTGAAGCATAGGTGCAAATGGCCTCTCTCATGGCGTTGTAATCCGTGAGTTTTTCACCAAACGATCTTGAGCAGATAATTTCCTGCTTATCCGGCGCAAACTCTTCCAGCGCCAGACAAGGTTCACCACGCAATTCCCGGACGGTTCGCTCAAGCACGACGCTGAAATGTTTACGAATGAAGCGAATATCGGTATCCGCCAGGTCGAGAACCGTTTTAATGCCCATGACGTCCAGTTTTTTGCCGATACGGCGTCCGATGCCCCAGACTTCATCAACCGGGAGTGCTGCCATCAGCTTACGCTGGCGTTCAATATTTGAGAGATCCACGACTCCGCCCGTCTGTTCCTGCCACTTTTTGGCCGCATGGTTCGCCAGTTTGGCCAGGGTTTTGGTCTGAGCAATGCCGACCCCAACCGTGAGACGTGTTTTCTGCAAAATGGTTGCTCTGATTTCCTGACCAAAATCCGTAAGATCCCTGCAGTTTCGCACGCCCGTTAAATCACAAAAGGCTTCATCAATACTGTATATCTCCACGCGTGGCGACAACTCCTCCAGAATCGACATCACCCTGCTGCTCATATCCGCATACAGTTCGTAGTTCGAACTAAAACAGAACACGCCATAGCGCCTGAACAGATCTTTCTGTTTGAAGTACGGAGCGCCCATATTAACGCCAAGCGCCTTTGCCTCTACGCTACTGGCAATAACGCAACCATCGTTATTTGAAAGAACGACAACGGGCTTCCCTTTCAGATCAGGCCGGAATGCCGACTCACAACTGGCATAAAACGCGTTAACATCCACCAGTGCAAACATCATCAGCCCGCAGCTTTAATGATAAATGTCACCACGCCAAATATATCCAGCGTGTCCTCGCTGCTAATCATGATCGGCGCGTAGGCGCTGTTCTCTGGCTTCAGCATCACAACCGGATGTAATTGCAGGCGTTTAACGGTGAATTCGCCCTCAACGGCGGCAATAACGATGTCTCCATGGGCAGGTTTTCTGGCGCTGTCGACAATCAGTAAATCACCCTCGCCGATCCCTGCTCCCCTCATAGAGTCGCCAGATGATTTAACAAAATAGGTTGCGCTGGGATGCCGTACCAGCAGGTCATTGAGGTCGATACGTTTCTCAACGTAGTCCTGCGCAGGAGATGGAAAACCGCAGGGCACAAGATCGCTAAATAACGGAAAGTGTTTAATTTCGCGGCGTTCCGCAGGCTGGAAAAACAACATAATAATCTGCCTCTCATTTACTGTATTTATATACAGTAGTTTTAATAAGAGCAGCAATCAAGTAGCGAGTGTGATGAACTGGACGTTGTTTAACCATCTTGCCGGTAAGTTTTTATGATGTCTGGAAAAATAATCGGCTAAAAAAATGCCCCGCATTTGCGGGGCATTACATCAGGAGCGTTTTCGCGGCATCATGCGCAGCAGCGTATTGTCCTTCCAGAAATAGTGGTGCATCAGGGCCGCAGCGGCATGCAGAGCAATAACAAAATAGCCCAGATTTGCCAGCGTCACGTGCCAGGACTTCAGCATATCCACTACATCAAAATTGGCCTCTGCCGCATGCGGCATAACGATGCCGAATGCAATCCACGGGTTACCCCGGTTGTACATCATCACCAGTCCAATAATCGGCAGAACAATAAACAGCAGATAGATAACCAGATGCCCCAGATGCGCCATTCCGGTCATCATCGGCTTCGGTTTTGGCACAATCGGCGGTGCCGGATATTTTAGCCTGACCAGCAGACGCGCCACCATCAGCGTTAAAATAGTGATGCCACAGGATACGTGCACCATGTTAAATAAGGGACGATAGCTGCGCGGGAAAAATCCGCGAAACTCCATAGCGCTGTAGGCCACAATGACCAACAAAAAGACCAGCCAGTGAATGCCAATTTGCAGGCCAGAATACTTATTCCCCATAACACTTCCTGAATAAAAACAATAATGCGTCACCATAACGGGCTTTTGTTAAAAATTCATTAACTTTTGCTCACCCGGCTTATTCTTATGGATCGCCAGCAAAGTGTGAGAATTGCGCCGGGTGGCGTACAGGCTCACCCGGCGAAAACTTAGGACTGCAGATACACCACCTGCGTTTGCAGATATTCGTTCAGACCGTGTTTACCGTCAGCTCCGCCAATCCCGGACTTGCGCCAGCCAGCATGAAAGCCCTGCATCGCCTCGAAGTTTTCACGATTAATATAGGTTTCGCCAAACTTCAGCCCTTTGATCGCCTTCATCGCCGTATTCAGATTCTGCGTATAGATCGATGAGGTCAGACCGTAATCGCTGTCATTGGCCATCGTCAGCGCCTGTTCCAGCGTATCAAACGCTACCACCGGTAGCACCGGACCAAACGTCTCCTCGTGCATAATCGCCATCTCCTGGCGCACGTCTAACAGTAACGTCGGTGGATAGTAATACCCTTTGCCGGAAACAGCCTTACCGCCCAGCACCACTCTGGCGCCTTCCTGCACCGCTCGTGCAACTTTCTGTTCTACACGCTCCAGCGCAGCGGCGTTAATCAGCGGCCCCATTGCAATATCATTGCGCTCAGCCGGATTGCCAAACTGCACGGCTTTCATCGCCTCACCCAGACGATTGACGAATTGGTCATAAATACCTTTCTGAACGTACACGCGCTCGGCACAGTTGCATACCTGTCCGGTGTTGATCACCCGCGAGTCAACAATTGCCTTTACGGCCAGTTCAAGATCGGCATCATCCATCACGATAGCCGGGGCCTTGCCGCCCAACTCCAGACAAACTTTGGTGATATTTTTAGCCGCCGCAGCCATAATTTTCTCACCCGCCCCGACGCTACCGGTCATGCTCACCATGGCCACCTTCGGGTTTGCGGCCAGCGCCTGACCGACCGTTTCACCACGTCCCAGCACCAGATTAAATACGCCGCGCGGCAAGCCAATATCATCAACAATTTTGGCAAAGGCGATGGCGTTATTCGGTGTAAATTCACTCGGCTTAATGACAATGGTATTACCCGTCAACAGTGCGGGAGCCAGTTTGCGGGCAATCAGGAAAAATGGAAAGTTCCACGGCAGAATGCCCGTAGTCACGCCCAAAGCGCGCTTAAACAGCAGAATATTCTCGCCCGGACGATCGCTTTGCAGGATCTCGCCTTCATAGCGACGCGCCCACTCCGCCATATAATCGATATAGTCGGCGGTAAACGAGACTTCGACCTCAGCCAGTTGCTGTATTTTCCCCCCCTCCGCCACAATCAGGGCGCTGATTTCACTGGCTCGCTGACGGATACCCGCAGAAATTTTGCGTAACCAGTTCGCCCGTTCAATGGCAGGCAGCGCTTCCCATTGCGGCTGAGCGCGCTGTGCAGCATCGATCGCTTTACACGCATCCTCGGCACGTCCATCGGGAATACGTGAGATCACCTCTTCCGTGGCAGGATTGACGACATCAATCCAGGCATCATCGTGCCAGGTCACAAACTGCCCATCGATATACATAGGATGTTGTACGGGTACTGACATGCGGCTCTCCTGTGATTGATTTGTTTTTAACAAGTAAAACTATTGTTAATTAATATCAATCATGCAGGTCGTATTATGGCTGGAGTGGCTGTTCTGTGAGCGGCTTCATAAAAGCGTCTGGCAAAGTGATGATGAAGGGAAAAAACAGGTGTGATTTTTGCCCGTTTGCCGCAAAACGCCGACAAACGGGCAACAGGAATTACAGAGAGCGGCTCTCCAGTAAGTCAGTCAGCACGATGTCATTTTGCAACTGCTGCCAGGCTTGCTCAACGTTCTGAGGAATATCAACATGGGCGATAAAATCGCGGCCGCACGGCCCATAACCGGTGGCATCATCACGCAGGCGAGGAAGTTCACCGGTTATGAGAGACAGATAGCGATCCACTGACCACAAACCTTCTGCTGCTGGCACAAAATCCACGCCGTCTTGCTGTTGGGCCAGCTCAGGGATGAATCCAGGGAAACTCAACCAGCGCGGCGCATGCGGCTCATCGCGGGTTACGCGCTGAAAGGTTGCCATCGTGCGACGTTGCATAGTGGGATCCTGTACCACAATGACGGTATGAATACTTTCCGTCGCCTGATTCAATAATGCACAGCTAAAACGGGCATTCTCACCGCAGTTTGTTGACTGGTCTTCCACCCAAATCTTCTCCCCCGGGATTTGCCAGAACTGATGTGCGATATCGGCAAGGATCGCCGCTTCCGCGCGCCCGGTGGTACGAATGATGTTGTAACGAGGATGCTCTGCAATCGCGTCATACAGAAATCGTGTGGAGTGACCGATGCCACCGCTAATCAACAAGGGAACCTGTTGCTCTTTCGCGATCCGGCAGGCGGCGTCGATGGTCGGAATAACCGCGTTCCCTGCCAGAATCACGCAATCTGACTGAACGGTGATATTCCCCGTAAAATCATTCTGCGCCAACCATCGCCCTACGGTATTGATCGCCGCAAGCGTGGTTGCGGAAAGTGTCGGAAACTGGCTCATACTCATGACTCCTGATCTTAATACTTTATCGGGTTGCATACCGGGCGGTGACGTCACCTTACCCGGTATGCTGTCTGGTACCGATTTATCCCGAAATCTGCTCCATCGCCTGCAAAATACGTTTATCGGAAATCGGATACGGCGTACCAAGCTGCTGGGCAAAATAGCTGACGCGCAGCTCTTCTATCATCCAGCGGATCTCTTTGACATCGTCATCTTCACGGCGCGCGGGAGGCAGTTTATTGAACCACTGCTGCCAGGCCTGCTGCACGCTATCCACTTTCAGCATCTGCGCACGGTCACGATGCGGATCGATAGCCAGTTTTTCCAGACGCTTTTCGATAGCCTGCAAATAACGCAGCGTATCGCCCAGACGCTTGAAACCATTGCCGGTAACAAATCCACGGTACACCAGCCCGCCCATCTGCGATTTGATATCCGCAAGCCCCAGCGCCATGGTCATATCCACGCGCCCTTTCAGACGTTTGTTGATATTAAACACCGCGGTCAGGATCTGTTCGACCTGCTTAGCAATATCCACCACCGTATCGTTCAGTTCAGCCCGCACTTTCTCATGCAGCGCCGCAAAGCCTTCTTCGGTCCACACCGGACCACCGTTGGCGTCGATCAATTGATCCACACCACAGGATATACAGTCGTCAATCAAATCCAGCACTTTACCGTACGGGTTAAAATACAGCCCCAGCTTGGCTTTGTTGGGCAGTTTCTCATGCAAATATTTGATTGGTGAAGGAATATTCAGCAACAACAGACGGCGTAAACCGCACCACATCGCCTGCTGTTGCTCCAGCGGGTTATCAAACAGTTTGATGGCAACGCTGTCACGCTCATCCACCAGCGCTGGCCAGGCTTTTACCTTATAGTTACCGCGTTTTTGCTCGTAACTCTCCGGAAGCTGACCGAAGCTCCAGATGTGCAACCCGCTCTGTTCGATACCGTCATCCGCCACCGCAGACAATGTTTCCTGAACTTTACCCTTCAGTGCGTCTTTCAGATCCTGCAGCGAACGTCCTTCCTGCAGCTTTTTGTTCTTATCATCCACTACCCGGAAGGTGATTTTTAGGTGATCGGGCACCTGATCCCAATGCCAGTCTTCACGGTCAACGGTCACGCCGGTCATGCGGCGCAGTTCACGCTCCAGCGAGTCGAGCAGCGGCAGTTCCAGCGGCGTGACGCGGCCTAAAAACGCTTCCGCATAGTTCGGCGCGGGCACAAAGTTGCGTCGTACCGGTTTCGGCAGAGACTTAATCAGGGCGATCACCAGTTCACGGCGCAGCCCCGGAATTTGCCATTCGAAACCGCTCTCTTCGATCTGATTGAGCAGCGGGAGCGGAATATGTACGGTCACACCGTCCGCATCGGCTCCGGGTTCGAACTGGTAACTTAACCGTAGTTTGAGATTGCCCTGATGCCAGAAGTTCGGGTAATCCAGCTTACTGATTTTTTCCGCGCCCTCTTTGATGAGCATGCTCTTTTCAAAGTTGAGCAGATCCGGCGTTTCACGGCTGATCTTTTTCCACCAGCTGTCAAAGTGACGCGCGGAGACTACATCATGGCTGATGCGTTGGTCGTAAAACTCAAATAGCGTCTCATCATCAACCAGAATGTCGCGACGGCGCGATTTGTGCTCTAACTCTTCCACCTCAGCGCGTAACTTCAAATTGTCACGGAAAAACGCATGGCGCGTTTGCCAGTCGCCTTCCACCAGAGCATGGCGGATGAACAGTTCACGCGACAACGCGGGATCGATCTGGCTGTAGTTCACCTTACGGGCTGCAACAATCGGTAAACCGTAGACGGTAACCTTTTCTGTTGCCATCACTGCGCCCTGCGCACGTTCCCAGTGCGGTTCACTGTATGAACGTTTGATCAGATGCTGGGCAACCGGTTCGACCCATTCAGGATCGATACGTGCAGCAATACGTCCCCACAGGCGGCTGGTTTCCACCAGCTCCGCTACCATCGTCCACTTCGGCGGTTTTTTAAATAGACCAGAGCCCGGGAAGATCGAGAAGCGAGCGTTACGCGCCCCGGTAAATTCCTGTTTATCGGCATCTTTCATCCCGATATGTGACAGTAAACCGGTCAGCAACGCGACGTGGATCTCTCTGTATTCAGCGGGTTCGCTGTTAACAGGAATCCCCAACTCTTTCACCACCTGGCGCAGTTGCGTGTAGATATCCTGCCATTCACGCACGCGCAGGTAGTTCAGAAAATCAAGTTTGCACTGACGACGGAACTGGTTTGACGACAGCGCTTTCTGCTGCTCGCCGAGATAGTTCCACAGATTCACAAATGCGAGGAAATCAGACTCTTTGTCGTGGAAACGGCGATGCTTCTCGTCGGAGGCCTGCTGCTTATCCATCGGGCGCTCGCGCGGATCCTGAATAGACAGCGCCGAGGTGATAATCATCGCCTCACGTACGCAGCCATGTTTTTGCGCTTCCAGCACCATGCGCGCCAGGCGTGGATCCACCGGCAGTTGCGAGAGCTGACGGCCCAATGGCGTCAGTTTGTAAGCGGTTGCCTGTTCGTCGGTGGTTATCGCCCCCAGTTCTTCGAGCAGGCGTACACCGTCCTGAATGTTACGTTTATCCGGTGCTTCAACAAACGGAAACGCCGCGATATCGCCCAGCCCCAAGGCGGTCATCTGCAAAATAACGGACGCCAGGTTGGTACGCAGGATCTCCGGGTCGGTAAACTCCGGGCGCGACAGGAAATCGTCTTCGGAATACAGACGAATACAGATCCCCTCCGAAACACGACCGCAACGGCCTTTACGCTGGTTGGCAGAGGCCTGCGACACCGGTTCAATCGGCAAGCGCTGAACTTTGGTGCGGTAACTGTAACGGCTGATACGCGCAGTACCCGGATCAATCACATACTTGATCCCCGGAACGGTCAGCGAGGTTTCCGCCACGTTGGTCGCCAGCACGATACGGCGACCGCTGTGCGACTGGAACACACGGTTCTGCTCGCTGTTGGAAAGACGCGCATATAGCGGTAGCACTTCGGTATGGCGCAAATCCAGCTTATTCAGCGCATCGGCGGTATCGCGGATTTCGCGCTCGCCGCTCATGAAGATCAAAATGTCTCCCTGACTTTCACGGCCTAACTCATCTACGGCATCAAAAATTGCCTGCAATTGGTCACGCTCGGTGTCATCTGCGTCTTCAACAATTGGACGATAGCGAACTTCCACCGGATAGGTTCGACCAGAGACTTCGATAATCGGTGCATTATTGAAATGCTTTGAAAAACGCTCCGGATCGATGGTCGCCGAAGTGATGATAATTTTTAGATCCGGACGGCGCGGCAGAAGCTCTTTCAGATAGCCGAGCAGAAAATCGATATTCAGGCTGCGCTCATGCGCTTCATCGATGATGATGGTGTCGTACTGCATCAGCAGCCGATCCTGCTGGATTTCCGCCAGCAGGATACCGTCCGTCATCAGCTTAACCATGGTGTTGTCGCTGACATGATCGCTAAAACGGACTTTATAACCGATACAACCGCCCGGCTCGGTTTGCAGCTCTTCTGCAATACGGTTCGCCACGGTACGCGCCGCCAGACGACGCGGCTGGGTATGGCCGATCAGCCCTTTTACCCCGCGCCCGAGCTCCATACAGATTTTGGGTAACTGAGTGGTTTTCCCTGACCCCGTTTCCCCGGCGACAATCACCACCTGGTTATCGCGGATCGCTTCCAGAATATCCTGTTTTTTCTGACTGACGGGCAGGTTTTCCGGGTAGCTGATGACCGGACGCGCGGCTTCACGCAGCACAACTTTACCTGCAGCATGATCAATCTCTTTTGCCATCTCCTGGTAAATGGCCTGTTGTGCATCAGGATTTTTAACCTTCTTCACGCCCTGCAGGCGGCGGGCAAAACGCTGTCTGTCACGCAGCATCAGTGAATCCAGCTGTTGCTGCAACATGTTGAAGGTTAATTTTTGTTGTTCTGTCATAGCGTTAAAAGGCAGTGCTCTGCCGGGTTAAATCTCTTTTAGATGATAGGTATAGAGTACCACATCAGCGCTTTTCATGTGTTGTTCAATAATTTCGAACATAGGATTCGATATATTGCGCTATCACTGCGACAGGATTGTGAATAAAGTGTCAACAAGCAACGGGGCACTCCCCCTTCAAACACATAAAAGGAAACACCCATGAGCAAGGTATTAGTTCTTAAATCCAGTATTCTGGCAGGGTACTCTCAGTCTGGTCAGTTGTCTGATTATTTTGTTGAACAGTGGCGTGAAAAGCACTCCGCTGATGAAATCACCGTCCGTGACCTGGCTGCAAATCCTGTTCCGGTACTGGATGGCGAACTGGTGGGTGCGCTGCGCCCGAGCGATGCACCGCTGACACCGCGTCAGCAGGAAGCGCTGGCGTTGTCCGATGAGCTGATTGCTGAGCTGAAAGCGCATGATGTGATTGTTATCGCCGCGCCGATGTATAACTTCAACATCCCAACCCAGCTGAAAAACTATTTCGATCTGATTGCCCGCGCAGGTGTGACTTTCCGTTATACCGAGAAAGGTCCGGAAGGTCTGGTGACGGGTAAACGCGCAGTCGTATTGACCAGCCGTGGTGGTATCCATAAAGATACGCCGACCGACCTGATCACGCCGTATCTGAACGTATTCCTGGGCTTTATTGGCATCACCGACGTGAACGTCGTCTTTGCTGAAGGCATTGCGTACGGCCCGGAAGTGGCGTCCAAAGCGCAGTCCGATGCGAAAGCCGCTATCGACAGCGTCGTCGCTGCCTGATAATTCACCCTCTCACCATCCGGTGGGAGGGTTTCTCCAGCATTTACTTCTTTACCTGCACCTGTTTGCCGTGAATGCGGTTAATATCACGCCAGATGGTTGCATAATCTCTGCACTTCGCCAGATTCTCTTCCCAGCAATGCAGCAAAAATTGTTCTGGCTCGGCAACATCCCGGCTTAACAGCTTGAATATCCAACGATTCCAGACATACCACTTGAAAAGCCACATGATTTCACTCCGCAACGCGACCGGTGTTGAACTATATCAGCCTCAGTTTGATGCCGTGTGGCAACTATTGCGATGTCGATGAATAAGTCAGCGTCGTGCCTCTCCGGTTGTGTGCAGAGAAGATTTATTATTTTCTCAACCACTTACCATTGATGCCCTGGACGTACTCCCCTGGTTTAGCCCGAGCGACCAGCTTTTGTCCGGCCATTTTCGCCACTTCATCTGGAGGAATGTTATTGCTCTCAGCCAGTTGCTGATAGCTGGCGCTGCGTGCTTTATTAATCTCACTCACCAGCGCCTGCGTTTCGGCGTCGGTTTGCAATGCCACCAGATAACCATTAAGCGTTTCGCCCACCCGCCCCTGGGATCTGGCTTCATTCAAGGTCAATGCCCACACATTGCCACTGAATAAACTCAATGCCACCAGGATCACTGCAAGCTGTTTTTTCATCGTGACCTCAGAACAAATCGCTGCGCGATTTTAATAAGCTCTCAACGTCTTTATCGACTTTGATATGGATCTCATGCTCGATTTTGACGTTCATATTAATAGTGATCGGCTCTTTAGGCGCAGCCACTTCGATTCTGGGTGTGCACCCGATCAGCAGAGATGAAGCCAGCAGACCCAGCATGGCAGCTATCGTTTTCATTGTTGTTCCTCACATTCCTTGCCTTCCGGGCAATGGGATTCCGGCAGCGCTGCATTTTGTTCAAGCCATGCCTGTAAATTGTCGCCAAAACGCAAACTACGCCATAGCGTAAAGACGTTTTCCTCATGGGTGTAATTCAAATTAACCGTCCCCACTTTGCCATCCACCCGGCTATTGCCAGTTACGGTTGCCTGCATGGTTAAGACACCGAGATTATCCAAATTTATTTTCGTCCAGGAATGGCTTATTTCCATATAACGCAGCCAGTTAATGGCCGCACCGGCTGCCATATTATCTTTGACGACGGCATCCGCCGTGTCTTTATCAATACGCAGCGTCATAGGTCCCGGGTTGGTCAGCCAGCCGTCTTTAATGATCCACTTTTCGTTATCCAGCCACAACGGCAACGCACCGCTGACCGGGCCAGACATGGCGAATTGCTTGGGATTAACCGCGCTGATAAGCTCGCTGGAAGAGATATTCTGCACCCGTAATAATGCCGGATCGTGCTGCGGCATCCGCAGTTGTTGCATGATGACTTTGCCCCCCAGCAGTTCGGCGCTGACATCGCTTAACAGTAACGGATTGTCTTCACTCCAGGGATACGCCCCCTGTAGATCGGCGGCGATATTTTTCACCGTCACCTGATTCACCACTTCCGCAATACGCAGTGAAATAGGTCCACGCGTACCCAGTTGCCATGCGCCTTCACTAAACCGGAAAGGCAACACAAAATCGACGCCATTAATTTGGTTATCGGGCATCCAGGCGCTACCGCCTTTTAATACCCCATGGCCGCCCGCTTCAAAGCCCTGTTCCGGGGCAGCCGAAAACGCAACCTGCGCATACAGTTCACCTTCACGTAGCTTCATTTTCCAGTCTGGTGGGATGAGAGGTTGGAATACGGTGAGCGATTGTTTTGGCCACCAGGCCTGTCCGCGCAGGCGGATCCCGTCCCAACGACCATTTACCTGTACTGAACCTATCGCGCCCGCGTGAAGCTGTCCTTTAAACTGGAAAATCGTCGGGTCGGTGCCTTCCACGCTAAACTTCAGGGTTGACGGCGGTAACACGCTCCCCCCGGTAAAAGTGGTGTTCCCTGCGTCCAGCGACAGCGCGCCGCTAAAAGTCGGTTTGTTGGCATCCCGTACCCAGACGATCGGCTCGTCCATCACCAGGCGTGGGGTTTCCACCTTCATAGTGCCGTATTGCAGGTGGTCAAATCCGGTGGAAAGATCAAAAAGCTTCAGGGTGTTGTCATGCCATTCGCCCTTACCCGCCACGTCCCAACGCGCATGCATTGGCGTAAAGCTGCCTTTGCCCCAGTACCGCCACTGCCAGCGACCCGCGTCAGGGAGAAAATCATTTGCCAGACCATCCAGATGCAATTCAAAACCGCCCATCTGGTTTTCATGCGCGCGCAATATAGCCTGCAGACGGCCATCTACGCCGCGCTGCGTTACTTTTACGCCCGCCAGCGGCCAGCGAATTTCGTCAATATCCAGCGAGTCAATCACCCGTCCACGCGAACGCAGCAGCGCTCCTGGCTCGAAAGCCAGCTGCGGGTCGTTCAGGCTTCCGGTGAGTCTGGCGGGTAATTTGGCGTAGAAGATCAGGTCACCCTGTTTCGCCTCGCCTATCAACTGTAACGGCATATCGCTACTATCCACACCCAGCTTACCCGGCCCCAGCGTTAATACGGCGTTTCCTTTACCTGCATCGCCTTGGGTCAGTATGTTCAGACGCCCGCTCACCACCGCATTTTCCAGCCCGGCCTGCCAGTTTTCAACTTTCATGCCCAACCGCCCGCTGAGCGGGAATCCCTGATAAGGCCAGTTCCAGCGACCGTCGCTGATGGTTAATTGCTGGCGGGTTATTTCCCACGGAAGATCGAGCAACGGATCGGCATTGTCCCGCGCCACGACGATCAGTTGTCCGCTGTTTTCTTGCCACTCCAGTTCGGCGTCCACCAGTGAGGGCTCCTGCGGCAAGCTCAGAGTAGCAACCGCATGACCGCTCACCGGTAGTCCATCAGGAACCAGCGGCATGGTAAATTCACCGACCAGTTTTACCGGCGGTTGCCCTTCAAACGCGGCTATATCCAGCTCATTTACCGTGAGATTTTGCCCGTGCAGACGCCCCTGGAATTTCACTTTTTCACCCTGGTAGCGCAGTTGCTGGGTCGATGGCGTTAGCGAGAGAGACAGTTTTCCCTGCCACTCCTGCCAGGGGGAGAGAATAACTTTGTCGATGTTAATCCAGGTATTGGGCAGCATCGATTGCCATTCAGCCAGCGTTTTGGGCGCTGCCGGAGACGCTTCTGTCTGCGGTAATTTAGCCAGGCAAGCGGAATCCAGCTCAATAGTCCCGACATTGAGCAACCAGCGGCTGGGATGGGAAAGATCGGCCTGAGTAATGCGCGCTAGCGGGCAATCATCGACCAGATAGCGGAGTTCCGGGATATGCAGCCCATGCCGTGTCAGCCGTGGGCTCTCATCCAGCGCGATGCGCGTGCCAACAGGTAACCAGACGCCCACCAGCGTAGGAACCCACAGGCCAAGCGTCATGACCAACGTCAGCGGCACGAGAATCAATAACAAGAGAAGTGCCAGAGCGGCTTTATATTTACCCTTCATGGGTAGTTAATATCCTGATTTAGCGAAAATTTAAGCCGATTTAGGCCAGTATTGTGGCATGTTTAACAGGATATGCCCACATTAAGAATAAATTCCCATGAAGTATATGCACTATTTATCAATCAACGAGAATCAATAAAATAATAATCAATTCAATAAGATAGTGCATTATTTTATATGGCACGCTGTTACACGTGCCGTCGGGAATATAAAGAACTCAGACTCAATGAGGCCTCAGTTCTCCATCGCTATGTTTAGGTCCTAAACGACCAGCTTCTATCAGAATTTCCTCAATGAGCTCTTCGAGGCACTCCCTACCATGATGATCGCAGACCAGATGTACCTGCCGGGAAATCTCCTCAGGTTTCATACCATCACATAATGCCGCCTTAAGCATTAAGGTGGCCCATCGCTTTGCTTCAGAGTGAGTTAACATGACCCCTCCCGATATTTGCTACCTGTATAAGCGTAGCTGTCTGGATGTGATTCGGCTGGCTTTTTACCTGCATCGATTACGGGTATTAAGTTGGACGGAAAAATATCCAGTTGTTGAAATTGAGTAACCTGCCCACACTAACAACAGATGCGCTGAAATTATTCATTACGCCTATGACTATCAATAACTTTTTAGATTTTGTAAAATAATTTGAATTGGATTAATGTGACGTCAAAATCACTGGAGAAAGTCTTATGAAACTCGCCATCTATAGTACAAAACAGTACGACAAGAAGTATCTGCAGCAGGTTAACGAGGCTTTTGGTTTTGAACTTGAATTCTTTGACTTTCTGCTGACGGAGAAAACAGCCAAAACAGCCCATGGCTGTGAAGCCGTCTGTATCTTCGTCAACGACGATGGCAGCCGCCCGGTTCTGGAAGAGCTGAAAAAGCATGGCGTGAAATATATTGCGCTGCGTTGCGCCGGCTTCAATAACGTCGATCTCGACGCGGCAAAAGAGCTCGGCCTGCAGGTCGTCCGTGTGCCAGCCTATTCACCGGAAGCCGTCGCTGAACATGCGATTGGCATGATGATGACGTTGAATCGCCGTATTCACCGCGCCTATCAGCGTACTCGTGATGCCAACTTCTCCCTTGAGGGGCTGACCGGCTTTACCATGTATGGCAAAACGGCTGGGGTGATCGGTACCGGTAAGATTGGAATTGCGGCACTGCGGATCCTGAAAGGTTTTGGGATGCGCCTGCTGGCGTTTGATCCCTACCCAAGCGCTGCCGCACTGGAGTTAGGCGTTGAATATGTCGATCTTAAAACGCTGTTCGCGGAGTCCGATGTCATCTCCCTGCACTGTCCGTTAACGCCGGAGAATTATCACCTGCTCAATCACGAAGCCTTTGAGCAAATGAAAAATGGCGTGATGGTTATTAACACCAGCCGCGGGGCATTGATCGATTCACAAGCCGCTATCGATGCGCTGAAAAACCAGAAAATTGGTTCTCTGGGTATGGACGTGTATGAAAACGAACGCGACCTGTTCTTTGAAGATAAATCCAATGACGTGATTCAGGATGATGTGTTCCGCCGCCTGTCGGCCTGTCATAACGTGCTGTTCACCGGTCACCAGGCGTTCCTGACTGCCGAAGCATTGACCAGCATTTCTGAGACCACGCTGCAAAATCTGGCACAGATCTCCAAAGGCGAAACCTGTCCAAACGCCCTCTTCTAATCCCTGTGCTCCCCTGGATTCAGGGGGGCATTTTCAGATAATCACCGATGCTAAAATCTTCAGTATCATTATTATATTGAATGTATTCCCGTCACAAACGTAGAGAAATTGAATGAAAAAAGTTGTCACGTTGATTGCGCTCAGCATGCTGATGGCTGGCTGTGTGAGCAATGGAAAAGTTTCCGTCAATCGCGAACAGTTGCAGCATCACCGCTTCGTTTTGCAGAGCGTGAATGGTAAAGCCGTCACCGTCGCTAATAACCAACCCGAATTGAGTTTTGGCGAAAACATGACGGTATCGGGAAAGATGTGTAATCAATTCCACGGTCAGGGCAAACTGTCCGACGGCGAGTTGAAGGTTAAAGATATGGCGATGACCCGCATGATGTGCGCCGATCCGCAGCTTAACGCGCTCGACGGGATCGTCAGCGACATGTTTAAGCAAGGCGCACAGGTCGATCTGACTGCTGACCAGTTAACACTGGCAACAGCAGAACAAACGCTGACGTATAAACTCGCGGATTTAATGTAGGAAACGCGGTGGCTTAATAGTTGCCACAGCTTCCGGCGGCAAGCGACTGCTCACTACAGCGTTTGCCGTTGGGTAACGCACACATTCCGATAGCTGAACCATCAAGCTGACGGGCAACGGAGAGCGAACCACCAATCATGGAGCAATTAGCTTCTCCAGAACTGGACATTGCGGCCTTCATCCCCGGTGCGACATGCGCGGCGGTTGCCTGCTGAACAGGTTCACTACTACAAGCCGATAATAATAACGCGGCACACCCTACCCAAAACGCTGCGCGCATCTTACTCCCCTCTGAATATTAACCAAACGACACAGCCATAAATAATAGGCAGCGGAAACACCGCCGTCGAGAGGCAATATGCGCATTTATGCGCACTGTTTACATTTTCTGGCAATTTTTTGGCTGCTCCTTTGATCAAACCATTCATTCTGTTTATTCGGGGGACACAAAAGCGAAAATCTGTCTTTAGCGCTTTTGCTAAACTAAAAGGATAACTACAGGATTCGCCGCTGTTACGCGTGTCCCTTTTTTTGCGCAATGTAAGGGTGTCAGTATGATCACAATTGACGGTAATGGTGCGGTTGCTTCGGTCGCATTTCGTACCAGCGAGGTTATCGCCATCTACCCGATTACGCCCAGTTCGACGATGGCTGAACAGGCGGATGCCTGGGCCGGGAACGGGCTTAAAAACGTGTGGGGGGATACCCCTCGTGTCGTAGAAATGCAGTCGGAAGGCGGTGCGATAGCGACCGTTCACGGCGCGTTGCAGACCGGTGCGCTCTCTACGTCGTTTACTTCATCGCAGGGCCTGTTGCTGATGATCCCGACGCTGTACAAACTGGCTGGTCAGTTGACTCCGTTTGTGCTGCACGTTGCGGCGCGTACGATTGCCACTCACGCATTATCCATCTTTGGCGATCATTCCGACGTGATGGCGGTGCGCCAGACGGGATGCGCAATGCTGTGCGCCAGCAGCGTTCAGGAAGCACAAGACTTTGCGCTAATTTCGCAAATGGCCACCCTGAAAAGCCGGGTCCCGTTTATTCATTTCTTTGATGGTTTTCGCACATCGCATGAAATTAATAAAATAGTGCCGCTGGCCGATGACACAATCCTCGGGCTGATGCCGCAGGCAGAAATCGATGCTCATCGCGCGCGCGCGCTCAACCCGGAGCATCCGGTTATTCGCGGTACGTCTGCGAACCCGGACACCTACTTCCAGTCACGCGAAGCAACAAACCCGTGGTACAACGCGGTTTACGATCACGTAGAACAGGCGATGAACGATTTCGCTGCTGCGACAGGCCGTCAGTACCAGCCATTTGAATACTACGGTCATCCGCAGGCAGAACGCGTCATTATTTTGATGGGCTCGGCGATTGGAACCAGTGAAGAAGTCGTCGAAGAGCTGCTGGCACGCGGCGAGAAAGTTGGCGTTCTGAAAGTGCGTCTGTTCCGCCCATTCTCTGCCAGACATTTACTGCGCGCTCTGCCGGAAACGGTACGGAGCATCGCCGTCCTGGATCGCACCAAAGAGCCCGGCGCGCAAGCTGAACCGTTGTATCTGGATGTAATGACCGCGCTGGCGGAAGCCTTTAACTGCGGCGAACGAGAAACGCTGCCGCGCGTGATTGGCGGGCGTTATGGACTTTCTTCTAAAGAGTTTGGCCCGGACTGCGTCATGGCGGTCTTTAATGAACTGAGTAGCGCGAAGCCGAAATCTCGCTTTACGGTCGGTATCTATGATGATGTCACCAACCTGTCGCTACCGTTACCGGAAAACACCCTTCCCGGTACCGCGAAGCTCGAGGCACTGTTTTACGGGCTGGGCAGTGACGGTAGCGTGTCGGCCACCAAAAACAACATCAAGATTATCGGTAACTCTACGCCGTGGTATGCGCAGGGTTATTTCGTCTATGACTCGAAAAAAGCAGGCGGTCTGACGGTTTCTCACCTGCGCGTTAGTGAACAACCTATTCGCTCAGCGTATCTGGTGTCGCAAGCCGATTTTGTTGGTTGTCACCAGTTGCAATTTATCGATAAGTATCAGATGGCTGAGCGCCTGAAACCTGGCGGTATATTCCTGCTTAATACCCCGTACAGTGTGGATGAAGTCTGGACACGTCTGCCGCAGGAAGTTCAGGCTGTTCTGAATCAGAAGAAAGCGCGTTTCTACGTGATTAATGCGGCCAAAATCGCCCGCGAGTGCGGTCTGGCTGCACGTATTAACACCGTTATGCAGATGGCGTTCTTCCATCTGACGCAAATCTTACCAGGCGACAGCGCTCTGGCTGAATTGCAGGGTGCGATTGCGAAAAGCTATAGCAGTAAAGGGCAGGATCTGGTTGAACGTAACTGGCAGGCGCTGGCCCTGGCGCGTGAATCCGTCGCCGAAGTGGCACTTCAGCCGGTTGACTTACATAGCGCTAATCGCCCACCGGTGGTTTCTGATGCTGCACCTGATTTCGTGAAAACCGTCACCGCGGCGATGCTCGCCGGTCTGGGCGATGCCCTCCCCGTTTCAGCGCTGCCGCCAGACGGCACCTGGCCGATGGGCACCACGCGTTGGGAAAAACGCAATATCGCCGAAGAGATCCCCATCTGGAAAGAAGAGCTGTGTACCCAGTGTAACCACTGCGTAGCCGCTTGCCCGCACTCGGCTATCCGCGCCAAAGTGGTTTCACCAGAAGCGATGGAAAATGCCCCTGCCAGCCTGCATTCTCTGGACGTGAAATCACGCGATATGCGCGGTCAGAAATATGTCCTGCAGGTTGCGCCAGAGGATTGCACCGGGTGTAATCTGTGCGTCGAAGTATGCCCGGCGAAAGATCGCCAGAACCCGGAGATCAAGGCCATCAATATGATGTCGCGCCTTGAGCACGTGGAAGAAGAAAAAGTTAACTATGACTACTTCCTCAATCTGCCGGAAATCGATCGCACTAAACTGGAACGCATTGATATTCGTACCTCGCAGTTGATAACGCCGCTGTTTGAGTACTCTGGTGCCTGTTCTGGCTGTGGTGAAACGCCGTATATTAAATTGCTTACGCAGTTGTACGGCGACCGCATGCTGATCGCCAATGCGACCGGCTGTTCATCAATTTATGGCGGTAACCTGCCCTCAACGCCTTATACCACCGACGCCAATGGTCGCGGGCCTGCGTGGGCAAACTCCCTGTTTGAGGATAACGCCGAGTTTGGGCTGGGCTTCCGCCTGACGGTGGATCAGCACCGTGTACGCGTCATGCGTTTAGTGGAACAGTTTGCTGATAACATTCCGGCTGAACTGAATGACGCCCTGCACGCTGAAGCAACGCCAGAGGTGCGCCGTGAGCAAGTTGCAGCACTGCGCCAGCACCTGAAAGATGTCGACGGCGCACAGCAGTTGTTAACCGATGCCGATGCGCTGGTCGAGAAATCTATCTGGCTGATTGGCGGTGATGGCTGGGCTTACGATATTGGTTTTGGGGGACTGGATCACGTCCTGAGCCTGACCGAGAACGTCAATATTCTGGTACTGGATACTCAGTGTTACTCCAATACAGGTGGACAAGCGTCGAAAGCTACGCCGCTCGGGGCCGTCACTAAATTTGGTGAGCATGGCAAGCGCAAAGCTCGCAAAGATCTTGGCGTCAGTATGATGATGTACGGGCACGTGTATGTTGCACAAATCTCTCTGGGCGCGCAGTTGAACCAGACGGTGAAAGCTATCCAGGAAGCGGAGGCCTATCCAGGTCCGTCGCTGATTATCGCCTATAGCCCATGTGAAGAGCATGGTTACGATCTCGCACTAAGCCATGATCAGATGCGTCAGCTCACGGCAACCGGGTTCTGGCCGCTGTACCGCTTTGATCCACGTCGAGCAGATGAAGGTAAGCTGCCGCTGGCGCTGGACTCTCGCCCACCGTCAGACGCCCTGGCCGAAACATTGCTTAACGAGCAGCGCTTCCGTCGCCTGAATGCCCAACAGCCAGAAGTCGCAGAACAGCTCTGGAAAGACGCCGCAGCCGATCTGCAAAAACGCTACGACTTCCTTGCGCAGTTGGCAGGAAAAGCGGAAAAGAGCGGTACCGAGTAATGCGTTTATCTCAGTATTAACCTGGAACCCCAAAAAAAAAGCCCGAACAGTTGTTCGGGCTTGTCAATTTATTCGCTGGCTAATTAATAATAGCTATCAATACGTCAACGAAAAATAAAACGTGACAATAAAGGCATATAACACGCGCAGAATAGCCCAACACACTTAAATTGTATAATTTTTATTTTATATATTTACCAACAATACATTCACCACAATTATCATCATTTCCGTAGAATTATTTCTTTAAGGTTTTACTTAAGGCGTAACAATTCATATTTATCCCTTTACGGAACTTCTCCTTTAGCATGCTTTTACTCCCTACATGGGTAGTCACAGGTTAATAAAAAAACTAAAGGATTATTTCAATGAACAGAAAAGTACTGGCTCTCGTAATTCCTGCCCTGCTGGCTGCAGGCGCTGCTCACGCTGCTGAAGTTTATAATAAAGACGGCAACAAATTAGATCTCTATGGCAAAGTAGACGGCCTGCATTATTTCTCTGATGACGCTAACAGTGATGGCGATCAGACTTATATGCGTATGGGCTTCAAAGGCGAAACTCAGGTTAACGATATGATCACCGGTTACGGCCAGTGGGAATATCAGGTTCAGGCTAACGGCACCGAAGGTGATAAAGGCGACTCCTGGACTCGTCTGGCATTCGCAGGTATTAAAGTCGGCGACTACGGCTCATTCGACTACGGCCGTAACTACGGCGTAATGTACGACGTTGAAGGCTGGACCGATATGCTGCCGGAATTCGGTGGCGACTCTTACACCAAAGCAGACAACTTCATGACCGGTCGTGCGAACGGCGTGGCGACCTACCGTAATACCGACTTCTTTGGTCTGGTTGACGGTCTGAATGTGGCGTTGCAGTATCAGGGCGCGAACGAAAATCAGTCACCAGAGCAGGAAGGTACCAATAACGGTGGCGACGATCGTAACATGAAGAACTCCAACGGTGACGGCTTCGGTATCTCCTCGACCTACGATTTGGGTATGGGTGTAAGCTTCGGTGCAGCATATACCTCTTCTGACCGTACTAACGAGCAGGTTAACGATTCTACCGCGGGCGGTGATAAAGCTGACGCGTGGACAGTCGGTCTGAAATACGACGCGAACAACATCTATCTGGCAACCATGTACTCCGAAACCCGCAACATGACCCCTTATGGTGGCTCAAACGGTAGTGATAATACGATTGCCAACAAAACTCAGAACTTTGAAGTGACTGCACAATACCAGTTCGACTTCGGTCTGCGTCCGGAAGTTTCTTTCCTGATGTCTAAAGGTAAGGATCTGGGTGTAAACGGATCTGATGGCGACCAGGATCTGGTGAAATATGCATCCGTAGGCGCTACTTACTACTTCAACAAAAACTTCTCCACCTATGTTGATTACAAAATCAACCTGCTGGATGAAGATAAAAACTTCTACAGCCAAAACGACATCTCTACCGATGACGTAGTAGCACTGGGTATGGTTTACCAGTTCTAATCCGTCAGCCCGCTGGCAACAGCGGGCTCTCTTTATGTTCTAACAATTCTGTTTTATCCAGATCAAAACATTATATCTGTTGCGCTAAAACACATCTCTGATAGATGATATTAGACTGGCCCCCTGAATCTCCAGACAGTTGGTATCACTTAAGTTAGTGATAGTCTTAATACTAGTTTTTAGACTAGTCGTTGGAGTCCGGATGATTGATGTTTTAGGTCCAGAGAAGCGCAGACGTCGCAGCATTCAGGAAAAAATTGCCATTGTTCAGAAGAGCTTTGAACCCGGCATGACGGTGTCGCTGGTCGCCCGTCAGCATGGTGTCGCTGCCAGTCAGTTGTTCCTGTGGCGCAAGCAGTACCAAGAAGGCAGCCTCATAGCCGTTGCCGCAGGAGAACAGGTTGTGCCCGCGTCGGAACTGGCATCTGCGATGAAGCAAATCAAAGAGCTGCAGCGCCTGCTGGGCAAGAAAACCATGGAAAACGAGCTGCTGAAAGAAGCCGTTGAATATGGTCGACAAAAAAAGTGGATAGCGCACGTGCCCTTGTTGCCGGAGGATGGCGAATAAGCCTTGTCAGCCGTTGCCTCCGGGTGTCGCGTGCGCAGTTACACGTCATTCTCAGACGAACCGATGACTGGAAGGATGGGCGCCGCAGCCGTGGCACTGATGATACGGATGCGCTTGCCCGTATACACCATGTTATCGGAGAGCTGCCCACGTATGGTTATCGCCGGGTGTGGGCTCTGCTCCGCAGACAGACCGAACTTGATGGTGCGGCAGTGATCAACGCCAAACGTGTTTACCGGATCATGCGCCTGAATGCACTGCTGCTTGAGCGTAAACCCGCCGTCCCCCCATCGAAACGGGCACATACCGGCAGAGTGGCCGTGAAGGAAAGCAACCAGCGGTGGTGCTCTGACGGGTTCGAGTTCCGCTGTGATAACGGTGAAAAACTGCGTGTCACGTTCGCGCTGGACTGCTGCGATCGTGAAGCACTGCACTGGGCGGCCAGCACGGGCGGCTTCGACAGTGAAACTGTACAGGACGTCATGCTGGGAGCGGTGGAGCGTCGCTTCGGCAGCGGCCTTCCGGCGTCGCCGGTGGAGTGGCTGACGGATAACGGTTCCTGCTACCGGGCGTATGAAACACGGCAGTTCGCCCGGATCGTGGGTCTTGAACCGAAAAACACGGCTGTGCGGAGCCCGGAGAGTAACGGAATAGCAGAGAGCTTCGTAAAAACGATAAAGCGTGACTACATCAGTATCATGCCTAAACCCGACGGGTTAACGGCAGTAAAGAACCTTGCGGAAGCGTTCGAGCATTATAACGAATGGCATCCGCATAGTGCGCTGGGTTATCGCTCGCCACGGGAATATCTGCGGCGGCGTACCAGTAATGGGTTAAGTGATAACAGGTGTCTGGAAATATAGGGTCAAATACAGATATCTTGCATTAAGACCTGTAGTAGAGGATACCTGCAATGAATCATCATCCTGTAAAATCATCCCGTATTGCATCCGTCGGCTATGACGAATCCTCCCGCACGCTAGAAATTCGCTTTCACCAGTTGGCTACTCTGCAATATCAGCATGTCCCTGCTCGTATTTTTCGTGATTTCCTGAGCGTCGTTTCTAAAGGTCGATTTTACGATGGAGTAATAAAAGGAAAGTTTCCCGAAATAAAAATAAAGTGATGCCAAAATGTGATCTTTGTCATTGTACATAAAGTGCCATTACGCGGTAAGCTTTGGGTGGATACTTAAACAGGAGGTTTTATGAACAGAACGATTCTTGTACCCATCGATATTTCAGACTCAGAATTAACTCAACGTGTTATTGCCCATGTTGAAGCAGAGGCAAAAATTGACGATGCACAGGTTCATTTTTTGACCGTAATTCCGTCACTGCCCTATTATGCTTCCCTGGGATTGGCCTACTCGGCAGAGTTACCGGCCATGGAAGATCTGAAAGCCGAAGCAAAATCTCAACTGGAAGAGATTATCAAGAAGTTCAATATCCCAACGGACAGAGTGCACATTCATGTCACAGAAGGTGCGCCAAAAGATAAGATTCTGGAGATGGCCAAAAAATTACCGGCTGATATGGTCATTATTGCCTCACATCGACCTGACATCACCACCTACCTGCTGGGGTCTAACGCCGCAGCCGTGGTGCGTCATGCGGAGTGTTCGGTACTGGTAGTCCGCTAAGCTGTCTGGCCCGCACATCGCTGCGGGCTTTTTGTTTCTACCTCTTATACCCCACCCCACGATTCCTGTCCTAAATGTGCTGACATTTTTCCCGCTTATCCGTACCATACACGCCACAGTTTTTATATCAGACTTCTTTTGCCGGACTATCCGGCGTGATGCATACTCTTCTGATGCCACACTATGAATTGAGCCTCTATTAAATGTCGCAAAATCAAGATATTAGCAAGAAAGAGCAATACAACCTGAACATGAAGGATTAAAAAACGTAGCTAATTGATAAGACTATTTTTTATCGAATAATCAAAAAGATAAGCGTGTAAATAGACCCGTTTTAGTTCCATGCTTTTTTTGAGATCCCGGCCAAATAATGGTGTTGTCGATATTCCTCCGGTGTCATATTGTTCAGTGATTCATGCGGGCGTTCACAGTTATATTCTGATTACCATTTCTCCGTGATTTCCCGCACTTCATTCAGCGTTCTGAACAGATAAAAATCGAGTATTTCTGTACGGTATGTCCGGTTAAAGCGCTCAATAAAAGCGTTCTGCGTCGGCTTACCCGGCTGAATAAACTCCAGTTTTACGGCATGTTTCTCTGCTCATTCAGCCAGTGCCAGAGAGATAAATTCCAGACCATTATCCATGCGCAGCATGACCGGATAGCCGCGATTTGCGGCTATCCAGTCGAGCTCGCGGACCACTTGCAGAGCTGGCAGATTCAGATCGATTTCAATCGACAATGCCTCACGGTTAAAGTCATCAACAACATTGAATGTGCGAAAACGATGGCCACAGACCAGAGCATCATGCATAGAATCGACAGACCAGCTCTGGTTCAGCGCTTCAGGCGTGGCCAGTGGCGAGGGATTACGCACCGGCAACCGTTGTTTGCTCTTACGGCGAAAATTCAGCTCCAGCAGAAAGTAAATATGTGATTCCACGGGTATCCCTGCCGCCGCAGAACCTGGAAAAGTTTCGGAAAACCGTATCGTGGGTATCGCTCTGCCACTTCCTGCAACGCGACAATAACGGGTTCGTCACGCGTGGTATCTGGGCGGTAATGGTAAACCGTTCTGCTCAGGTTCAGACTCCGGCAGGCCTGACGGATACTGAGTCCAAACGTCGTTATCAGATGAGTGACCAGCTCACGCTTAAAGGCTGGTTTTAAAGCTTTTTTTCGATAACGTCTTTCAGCGCCCGGTTCTCATCCTCAAGATCCTTGATTTTTTAATATCAGAAGCCTCCATACCGCCGTATCTGGACTTTCAGTTGTAGTAGGTGGCTTCAGAGATACCGGTCTCCCGGCAGACATCCTTAACAGTTCGTCCGGCTTCAACCGACTTAATCACGGCGATGATCAGATGCTCAGTAAAACGGGCTTTACGCATAGCGATCTCCTTTGTTGGCAGATTGATTATGCCGGAGGATCTCTAAATGTGAATGGCACGATTATGCGGGAGACTTACAGGCAGACGCGTATTTGAATAAAAACCCCGTCAGCGCGGGGAGTGGATTGCTACTTTGTTTTTCTGCAAATCCCACAGATTGGATTTAACGACCAGACTAGAAAGTTGATGGTTAACTATGGGGTTTACGGAAAGCAGATATGAAAAAGCCCCGGCGAATACCAGGGCCTATATTAATTTAATCAAGTTAAAGATAGTATTATCTGATTTTCACAACAGTAAGCGTTATATTACCTAACGCACCAGAGTCAACGTTACCGCCTTCAACTTGTACAACATATTTATTAGAGGCACTTGTATATTCTTTCTTATTGGTCTTTTTCCCCCAAGGGCAATCCCAATAAAAGCGGCCAATTTTTTCAGGGCCATTATACATAACGAAACTGCCCTCAGTGCCAACAGCAGCATCTGAACGCCCACATGCGCAGATCGTGGCCTCATCGGCAGTCGAAGAGCTGGTAATCACCATTGCATTTATTCTATCTGGTGATAACTCCTGATCTTTATTTCCTAGTTTATAAAATTTTCCACTATCGTGTGATGCGTTTCTAATGGATACGGATTGTCCTTCAGCGACAACTATTTTAATTTCTGCCCATTGAGCGTAAGCCATAATTCATCCTTAATTTTCATTGGAATATAAAATAATTTATCGTTACTCGACTGTATCGACGAATAATTAGTACCATTTAGATGGTGTTAAATTTGTGACAAATCACTCAATTCCAGACTTAACCAAAAATATCTACCAGCAATTTATACATATATTGACAAAAAGCAACCTGTAAATTTGGAACATAAAACAACCACATTTATTGATTTCAAAAATATAACAATAGATTCAATTAATATTGTGAATAACTATATCAAGTCAAGCCACATTATATTTAACATGGTATACATGAAGAATAACTCTCTGAAAAAAACTGAAGCCAGGAGTTTTTTGCGCCCCCTGTAAACCGACGATGTGACAGGGGTACTGGTGCAATGCACCTCGCGAATACCCCTGTCGTATCGCCGGAAAGCAAAAACCCCGCGCTGGCGGGGTTCTCGTTGTGTTTAAATTGTTCGCTTAGCGTCGCTGCCATCGTGGCGCAGCTCTGCCAAGCATATATAAATCATCCACTTTACTGGCCCGTTTTCAACGTTTTTTCTAGAATAAACACTTATTACTAATTTTTTAGTTCTGCGATGCCTTGCCTCCCGTGCACTGATACTCAATATAGACATCCGCCTGCCTGCACCCCATAGGGCCAGGATCTGTGCATTGTGACGTTTGGCCACCGAATGCCTCGGCCCCCTCGTACCCCCAAATCCTGCACTTTTGTGCCGCCAGGGATTGCCCCTGCGTCATATCAACATTCGCCTTTTCAAATGCTCCGTAGCTATCACCAACGTGATAGCCCATTCTAATTGTCCCGTCGGCTTTGCTCCCACCGACAGGCGTCATCTGTTTTTGAACGGTACAGCCGGATAGCGCTAAAACACACAAACAACACAATGATATTTTTTTCATGATAAACCCTATTCATTTTAGGTTTTTTCATGATGAGCCATGAGTTTAGGGAAACATACTGCTACTCGGTGTTTTAGGATTACGTTTACCCGGCTCCTGGTTAGCGTTTATCAGTACGCAACTGACGACGGGCCTCCAGATACACCCGCGCTCCGAATATCTCAACGCACCAGCGCACGCGCTTGCGGGCCTCGTCTGCTGTCAGCCAGGGCGCAATCTGCTGAATATTCCGGGTCAGGTCCGAAATTTTTTTTCTCGTCGTGTAGTAGCTCGCACCAATAATATAAACCGGATCATTCTGTTCGAACGCCTCCAGCACGCACTGCTCCATAAAATCTGCATCATCGTCCGCTAACGCCTCGTTGAGAATACTAACTAGCGCTTTTGCGCACCCTAAGACAAAAATAATCTTTCACCATCGTAAATATGGCGCTACCGGGATCCAGAAAGTGCACTTTGTTTTCATGCCCAGGATGCGCAAGGGAGAACAAAAACCCTACTACTCTATGAGTAGCATAGGTGCCAGATGGAACGCTGCTGTAAAACGTGCTGGTATTCGTCGCCGTAATCCGTACCATACGCGGCATACTTTTGCTTGCTGGCTGTTATCGGCTGGAGCGAACCCATCATTTATAGCTAATCAGATGGGGCATGAAAACGCGCAGATGGTATACGAAATTTACAGTGCATGGGTTGAAGAACTGAACGGCGAACAGGTGAAAATGCTCAATGCCAAACTTGCCCTGTAAAAATCTTGCCCCTTACATGCCCCTTTTGGAGTCAGAGACAGTAAATAATGCAAGAAAATCAACAATTTAAAAAGAAAGAACAATACAACCTGAACAAATTGCAAAAACGTCTGCGCCGTAACGTGGGCGAAGCCATTGCCGACTTCAATATGATCGAAGACGGCGATCGCATTATGGTGTGCCTTTCCGGGGGGAAAGACAGCTATACCATGCTGGAGATCCTGCGTAATTTGCAGCAAAGCGCCCCGATCAGTTTTTCCTTAGTTGCGGTTAACCTCGATCAGAAACAACCTGGCTTCCCGGAGCATATTCTGCCGGAATATCTGGAACAACTGGGCGTTGAGTATAAGATTGTCGAAGAAAACACCTACGGGATCGTCAAAGATAAAATCCCTGAAGGCAAAACGACCTGCTCGCTCTGTTCTCGCCTGCGTCGCGGCATTCTGTACCGCACGGCAACTGAGTTAGGCGCCACCAAGATTGCGCTCGGCCACCATCGCGACGACATCCTGCAAACACTGTTTTTAAACATGTTCTACGGCGGGAAGATGAAAGGTATGCCGCCAAAACTGATGAGCGATGACGGTAAACATATCGTTATCCGTCCGCTGGCTTACTGCCGTGAGAAAGATATTGAGCGTTTCTCCGAAGCGAAAGGTTTCCCGATTATTCCATGTAATCTGTGCGGCTCACAGCCTAACCTGCAGCGTCAGGTCATTGCCGATATGCTGCGCGACTGGGACAAACGCTATCCAGGGCGTATTGAAACCATGTTCAGCGCAATGCAGAACGTTGTACCTTCACATCTTAGCGATATCAATCTGTTCGATTTTAAAGGTATCAGGCACGGTTCAGAGGTTGTGGACGGCGGTGATTTAGCGTTCGATCGTGAAGAGATCCCGCTGCAGCCTGCGGGCTGGCAGCCAGAAGAAGACGATGCTCAACTGGATGAGCTGCGCCTGAACGTCGTGGAAGTGAAGTAAGTCGATTGTACCGGATAAGCGGAGCGCCATCAGGCGCTCCGGCGAGTGGTTATTTCAATAACCGAACCCGGCAAGTCTTGCCTTTTATCTTACCGTTTTGCAACTGCTTCCATGCCTTATGCGCTACAGTCTGGCGAACAGCGACATAGACATGCGCCGGATGAACGGCAATTTTGCCGATATCGGCGCCTTCCAGACCAATATCACCGGTCAGCGCGCCAAGAACATCGCCGGGACGCATTTTAGCCTTTTTACCGCCATCAATGCATAACGTCGCCATCTCAGCTTCCAGCGGCAGGATTGGGCTGTTCGCTGGGGCTGGCAGCCAGTTCAGCTTCAGTTGCAGCATTTCAGAAAGAATATTGGCCCGCTGCGCTTCTTCCGGTGCACAGAAGCTAATCGCCAGACCACTGTTGCCGGCACGTGCGGTACGCCCGATACGATGGACGTGGACTTCCGGATCCCACGCCAGTTCGAAGTTAACCACCAGCTCAAGTGATTTAATATCCAGACCACGTGCGGCCACATCGGTAGCAACCAGAATGCGCGCGCTGCCGTTGGCAAAACGTACCAGCGTCTGATCGCGATCGCGCTGCTCAAGATCGCCATGCAATGAGAGCGCGCTTTGCCCCGCCGCATTCAGTGCGTCACACACGGCCTGACAATCTTTTTTGGTATTACAAAAAACTACGCATGATGCAGGTTGATGCTGACTGAGCAATTTTTGCAGCAGCGGAATTTTGCCGTGGCTGGAAGTTTCGAAAAACTGCTGCTCAATCGCCGGCAGCGCGTCAACGGTATCAATTTCGATCGTTAATGGATTTTGCTGCACCCGACCACTAATGGCGGCAATGGCTTCCGGCCAGGTCGCAGAAAACAGTAAGGTCTGACGCGAAGCTGGCGCAAAGCGAATGACATCATCAATCGCATCGCTAAAGCCCATATCCAGCATGCGATCGGCTTCATCCATCACCAGCGTATTCAGGGCATCCAGAGAAACAGTGCCTTTTTGCAGATGGTCGAGTAAACGCCCCGGCGTGGCGACAATAATATGTGGCGCATGCTGCAGGGAGTCACGTTGTGCGCCAAAGGGCTGCCCACCGCACAACGTTAAGATCTTGGTGTTAGGCAGAAAGCGCGCTAAGCGACGCAGCTCACCCGCCACCTGGTCAGCAAGCTCGCGCGTTGGGCACAGCACCAGGGACTGCGTCTGAAACAGCGCGACATCAACATGCTGTAATAATCCAAGACCAAAAGCCGCCGTTTTGCCACTGCCGGTTTTAGCCTGCACGCGAACATCTTTCCCCGCCAGAATCGCCGGTAACGCAGCAGCCTGAACAGGCGTCATTTCAAGATAACCCAGCTCGTTAAGATTCTCGAGTTGGGCAGCAGGTAAAACATTCAGGGTTGAAAAAGCGGTCACAATTTAATCTCGCGGTAAAAACTCACAATCAGCAGGCGCGTATCCTCGCAGATCTGCGCCCGCGATGCGACAATTTAATCGGCTCTTCATCCGGTGGCGGATCCGGCATTGGCTGCGGACGAGGTATGGGATCGGGAATGGGAACCGGGTCGGTCGGTAGCGAATCAGTGTGCGGCGTTGCAATCAGACAGTTCATATACCCCTCCAGTTATTCAGGTTGGCTCTTTTAGGGTAGACGCTGATTTCCTGCAGGCAAAAAAAAGCCGACTAATCTAAGTCGGCGTCGTACGAATCAATTGTGCTATGCAGTAATTCAAAAAAGGAAGTAAGACAATATGGAGCGCAACGCCCATCGCTTGACGTTGCATTCACCTGCGAGAGAGATATTGCCCCGAATAGGTAGATGGTTTATTGACTTCGCTCAAAAACCAGGACGTTTTCATGCGCAAAAGTCACTAAAAAACGTTGTTGTTACAACCATTTACTACGATGCAACCATAAAGTAACACCACCAATCAGGACCACTAACAGAATACAAAAAAGTGAGAAGCCAAACTGCCAGCCACCGCCAGGGATACCGCCGAGGTTAACGCCAAACAGCCCGGTTAAAAATGTGCTGGGAAGAAAAACCATTGCCATCAATGACATTGTATACGTTCGGCGAGCCAGAGACTCCTGCATAACCTGCGCAATTTCATCCGCCATAATACCGGTCCTGGCAATACAGGCATCTATTTCATCCAGCCCTCTCCCTAGCCTGTCAGCGATATCCTGCATCCGCCGCCGATGGTCGTCGGTCATCCAGGAAAAACGTTCGCTAGCCAGCCGGGAATAGACATCGCGTTGAGGCGCCATATAGCGGCGCATCACAATTAGCTGCTTACGCAGCAATGCCAGGAAACCACGCGGCGGAATCTGCTGATCGAGCAGGTTATCTTCCAGATCGATAATCTTATCGTGCAATTGTTCGATAAACTCACTGGCATGATCGGTTAGTGCATCGCAAACATCCACCAGCCAACTACCACAATCAGCCGCTCCCGTGCCTTCCTGGAGATCGCTGACCACATCATCCAGCGCCAAGACTTTACGCTGACGCGTTGAGACAATCAGACGTTCATCCATATATAAGCGCATCGCAACCAGTTGGTCAGGTCGCTCGTCGGTGCTGCCGTTAATACAGCGCAGCGTAATCAACGTACCTTCCCCTACCCGGCTTACGCGTGGGCGCGTGCTTTCACCCGCCAGCGCATCACGCACGTTATTGGGAAGTAAAGGCGTTGTCGCCAGCCATTGCGCGCTTTCAGGATGGGTATAATTAAGATGCAGCCAGCAGGGATGTTGACTGTCGATAACATCGTTATCTTCCAGTGGTTTCACCCCACCACGGCCATCCAACAGCCAGGCAAACACGGCATCCGGCACATTAACATCCGTTCCCTTAATGGCTTCCACAGCGCCTCCACAAACATTCAGCTTTTTTCGTTAGTCTAGCTGTCAGAATATGTTAAGCAATATCTCATTGTCCCATTGTGCTGAAATGATTCATAAAAAGTATCTGATAATAAGAAAAGCGCCGACGAATGCGGCGCTGGTTACGAGATGACCGTCTCAGGCCCGCTGGCGTCTCTCTGATTCAAGCGCATGACTTAAACGAAATTTATGCGTTCGCGATTGAAGGTCAATCACCTGGTTTTTCAGGATACCTGAGGAGTCAGAAAGCTCATCAACCATAATGGCATTACTTTGGGTGACGTTCTCCAGTTCGGCCAGAGCATGGGTAATTCTGATAATTCCTTTCTCCTGCTCCTGCGTAGTGGTTAATATCTCGCCCATCAGTTGGTTTAATTGCCCGGCTCCCCCGACAATATCATGCATGTTTTTCTCAGCTTCACGCACAATAGCAGCGCCTTGCTGAACATTTTGATGGGTTTGGGCAATCAGTTGCTTAATATTCTTAGCTGCATCTGCACTGCGGTGTGCAAGCATTCTTACCTCACCGGCCACCACGGAAAACCCTTTGCCATGTTCACCGGCTCTTGCAGCTTCCACAGCAGCATTCAATGCCAGAATATTGGTCTGGAATGCAATACCATCTATCAGCGTAATAATTTCTGTCATTTGCTGTGCGCATTCGGTGATTGAACGCATATTTGTCGCAACCTGCACCATTAATTCGCCACCCTGACGGGCGCATTGCGTGGCAATTGTTGCTTGGGCGCTGGCTATTTGCGTGTTATCAGCATTATTTCGCGTATTAACCGCTATTTCATCCATGTTGGCAGCCGTCTGCATTAATGCTCCGGATTGCTGTTCTGTTTTCACTGAAAGCTCGGCGCTGCGTTCCGCCAGCTGTTCAGAAAGCGCCATCGCCGTTTGCGAGGATGTTCTGATCTCATTAACGAGTGCTGAAATATTACTTGATAAACTATTGATGCCAGGAATTAGTCTACCCGCACAGTTATTACCAAATTCGGGAATACTGATTGCCAGATTCCCGGATGTTACTTCTTCAATGCTTCTTTTAACCGTATTAATCGGCATGACCAGATATTTCGTCATGTACCACCACAAACATAATATAGAAATAATGCTTACCGCATTAGTGCCAATAATAATTTCTGGGGTAGCCGAAAAAATCATTTCAACAACATTGAGCGCAACCGCCGTAATGAGCAGAAATAAAATAATAAAGGTTCTGACGCTAATATCATTTAACATTTTAACCCTGTGCACCAAGAAATAACGTGGATGTTATTTTTATAGCATCTGCAATACAGATTTCCATTGCTCTGTGACGAAAGCTGAACTTTCAATGATAGCCAACAGACCTTTTACTTAAGTCAATAAATTACACTGGCCATTCATAATAGTTCAGCACTTTATCCCGCCAATGGCGGTAATGTTCCCCACCATCAGATTATTGTGATGGCGAGCACGTGACGAGCATAAAACACACAGAAACATAGTTTTTATGAATGTTTATATAAGTAAAGGCTTGTCATTTTCAATATCTTGCCCTTCGCTCTAATACTCATTGTAAAAACACAAGAACATTCCTGGTTTTATCAGGTTAACTGGACAAAACCTGCTAGATTTATCATCACGGCTTTTTTTCGATAGGTAGTAAGATGTTGCACGTGTCGTGGGACCCTGTATTGATTGGGATTTCCTTTGTTGTCGCGTTTATTGCCTCCTTTATTGCCCTCGACAGTGCGGGTAAGGTAGCAATCTCCAGCAAACGTGAATCTACCTTCTGGCGGCTATCTGGCGGCGCTACGCTGGGTATGGGGATCTGGTCGATGCATTTTATCGGTATGCTGGCCATGAAAATGACTATGCCGATCAATTATCACCTATCACTCACCGCGTTTTCGTTCTTTATTGCGCTCATTTCTGCAACCCTCGCCATCAATATCGCTATTTCCGGTAATACGCTATCAACAAAACGACTGGTCATTGCCACCAGCATATTGAGTGCCGGCGTTGTCACGATGCACTACGTTGGCATGTATGCCATTATCGAACATGTGGCCATCTCATGGGATCGCTCGCTGATTTTGCTCTCTGTAATTATTGCCGTCGTTGCATCCGGCGTAGGTTTATGGCTCGCCTTCCATTTACGCCAAAACACCCGTCGCGTGCTGATTAACCGACTTATTGCTGCCCTCATTATGGCGCTGGCAATTGCTTCTATGCATTACACCGGTATGGGAGCGGCAACGTTCACCCATTTTGGACACACTGCGCACGATGGGCTCAGTACGCTGGAACTCTCTGTCTGGGTCTGTGCCGTCACGCTGATTATTTTGGGTATCATGCTGGTCGTCTCGATGGTGGATTCACAACTGCGCACTTCCCGGCTGGCTGACAACCTGCATCAGTTGAACTGCCAGCTTGAACATCAGGTCCACTTCGACGCACTGACCGGACTAGCTAATCGAACGCAAATAGATACCCGCTTACAGGCCTGCCTGCGGCATTCCAAATTGCATCAACAGCATTTCGCGTTGGTATTTATCGACCTCGATCGTTTTAAAGTCGTTAACGATACCTGGGGGCATCACATCGGCGATCAACTGCTGATTGCCAGTACACAGCGTATCTACAGTTGCCTTGATGATTCAATGACGCTGGCAAGACTGGGGGGAGATGAATTTATCTTGCTGGTTCCAGACTGCAACCAGCAGGCTATCTCCGCCTTGCTTGCGCGAATTTCAGATGCGATCGGTGACCCCTTTACTTTATTCGGTCATACCATTCGGGTTTCGTTAAGTGCGGGAAGCAGTATTTATCCCGAACATGGCTCGACTCTGCATGAGCTAAAAGTGAAGGCTGATATGGCGATGTATCATGTCAAACAGGCGGGCAGAAACGGCTGGGCTATTTATAGTCCCCAGATGGAAGCTATCGCTGATACGCCACCGACATTTCTACAGGAACTTTCACAAGCGCTTGAACGCAACCAGTTTGAGCTATGGTATCAGCCTAAATATACCGCCGGAGATCATTCCCTGACTGGTTTTGAAGCGTTATTACGCTGGCATCATCCGGAGCGCGGCATGCTGCTACCGGCTGAATTTCTGCCTGCGCTGGAAGAAACGGGCCTGATTATTCCCGTCGGCAAATGGGTTATCCAACAGGCATGTTTGCAGTTGCATCAGTGGACATTACAAGGGAATACAGAATGGACACTCGCCGTTAACCTCTCTCCCGCCCAGTTTGAACAGCATGATATTATTGATGTTGTTTGCAACGCCCTGGCGCAATACCAACTTTCACCTGCCTGTCTCACGCTGGAGCTCACGGAGAGCACCGCACTTAAAAATTTAAAACGCAGTATTGAAATCCTGAATGCTTTCTCTGCTTTGGGGATCACCGTTTCTATTGATGATTTCGGCACTGGTTATTCAAATATATTGATGTTGAAGTCACTGCCGGCACGGGAATTAAAAATCGACAGGATATTTGTCAAAGATATTAGCGAGAACAGTAAAAATACAAAAATTGTGTCTACCATTATTGACATAGCTCACTCCATGAATATGCGCGTGGTGGCTGAAGGAATAGAAACTCAGGAGCAGGAAATACTTCTTACCCAGATGGGGTGTAGCATGCTGCAAGGTTTCCTGTTTGCAAAACCGCTGCCAGCGCATAAGATTCATGAACTGATCCAATCAGAAAACAGCATCAAACAAAAGCCAGTCGTACAACCCTTGTCTCACCGACAATCAATAACTTTGTGAGACTGTAATATCTAAAATATTCGCCATTAAACGGGCAACACAGCAGATAAAGATAACGGGATTATCGATGAGCACAACCGAGCTGCATTCACTGGATTTGTTAACCTTTCCGGTGTGGATTGTTTCGCCACAAACCGAAGAACTGGTGTTCGCTAATATCGTTGCACGTGAGTTAATGCGGGATCTCTGTTTTTCCCCACTGCGCAAGGGCATATTCTCAACGCATTCTCAAAATGATTTAACCATGTATCTCAGTGACTTGAGCAATCATCATCACGTTGTTGAGATCCTCACGGTTTACCGCGATGGTGAGGAAATCGCGTTGGCCAGCCGCCTGTCCATTAAATCTCTGCCGGGCGTGGGGGATGTTATCCTTTTCGAAGGCATTGAAACGCCTACTGCGCAAGGTCTGAAAGCCAGCCGTTCAGCAACTTATCAACGAAAAAAACAGGGCTTTTATGCGCGTTTTTTCCAGACAAACTCCGCGCCAATGTTACTGATTGATCCGTCCCGCGATGGCCTGATCGTTGATGCAAACCTCAGTGCCCTGAATTTTTATGGTTACAACCTTGATGTGATGTGCCAGAAACATACCTGGGAGATCAACATGCTGGGCCGCCATATATTGCCGGTGATGCATGAAATCGCCCATCTGCCCGGCGGCCATAAGCCTTTGCACTTTGTCCATAAACTGGCAGACGGCACCTCACGTCATGTGCAAACCTACGCCGGACCGATTGAAATTTACGGTAATAAACTCATGTTGTGCATTATTCATGATATTACCGAACAAAAACGGCTGGAAAAGGAGCTTGAGCATGCCGCTCTGCGTGACCCCTTAACGGGATTACTTAATCGCCGACATTTTTATCAGGTAACCGAGCCGGAGCAGACGCATGCGGTATCATTGACGCAGGACTACAGTCTGTTGTTGATCGACACCGATCGTTTTAAAAGCATTAACGATCTCTTCGGTCATTTAAAAGGCGATGAAGTGCTTTGTGCTCTGGCCCGCACACTGGAATCCTGTGCACGAAAAGACGATCTTATTTTTCGCTGGGGTGGTGAAGAATTTGTGCTGCTGCTGCCGCGAACCTCGCTGGATGCCGCCCTCAATCTTGCAGAAGTGATCCGCGCGACGGTAGCCAAGGTTACTCTTCCTGGTCTTCCCCGCTTTACCGTCAGCATTGGCGTTGCGCGGCACGAAACGAACGAAAGTATTGATGAATTATTCAAACGCGTGGACGACGCGTTGTACAAAGCCAAGCACGAAGGCAGGAACAGAGTACTGGCCGCCTGATGAATACGTTGATCAGCGGCTGCGCTTAGCGTGACGCTCCCAGTTTTCCTGTTTTGCCTGCGCGGTTTTACGTAATGCCACATAGCATGCCCCGCTGCCGCCGTGATGCGGCAAAGCGGCGCAGTAGGCCTGGACGTCATCAAATTCTGTCAGCCAGCGCGCCACATAGCTGCGAACAATATTGGCATGAGCATTATCGTCACGCCCCTTACCGTGTATCATCAGCACGTTACGTAATCCATCTTGCTGTGCCTGTAGAATAAAACTGAATAGCATCTGGCGGCATGTTTCTACGGGCTGGCGGATGAGATTAAGGCTCGCCTGCTGCGGATATTTTCCGGTTCGCAGTTTGTCAGTCACGCCGTGCTGTAAACCTTCGCGACGAAACTCCAGCGGCTCGTTCAACGGGATAATATCGAGAAACCCCGTCGTGAGAAAGTTATCCAGTTGAAGCGTATCGATACGCGCCGGAGTGCGGATATTACGCGTTGGCTGCCAGTGTACATCGGCGCAGCCCTTCAGCGGTTGGACATCCCCCATAGCATCCAGAAACAGCGAAGCATCATCAAGATTCATGTTTCTTCCTCCAGCGAATTACGACGAGCATTATCATAACCGCGCACTATTATACCGACAACGGTTTACGATTATTTCCAATAATTCACCCGGCTCGCTCCGCTGAAAAGATCTACTCACGACATACAGATATCCGTTTTTAGGGGTATAGCTGTGACTGTCGCTGGCGTGATAATGTGTAACCTCGCCTGAACGCTGTAATGAGAGAAACGGATGCTGAACTTACTGGAAGATACCATCGACACGCCGCTGGGCCCGCTGTGGGTTATTTGTGATGAGCAATTTCGCCTGCGCGCGGTGGAATGGGATCAGCACCGCGATCGCATGGAACAATTGCTGGATATTCATTACCGCACAGAAGGTTATCAGCGTATTACAGCCAAAAACCCTGGCGGATTAAGCGATAAACTGTCGGAGTATTTTGCCGGGAATCTCAGCATTATTGACACGCTGGAAACGGCAACGGCTGGCACGCCTTTCCAGCGTGAGGTCTGGCAAGCATTACGCACTATCCCGTGTGGGCAGGTCATGCACTATGGTCAACTGGCCGAACAGTTAGGGCGCGCCGGTGCTGCAAGAGCCGTCGGTGCGGCCAATGGCGCCAACCCGGTAAGCATTGTGGTCCCCTGCCATCGCGTCATTGGGCGTAACGGCACCATGACTGGATATGCTGGCGGTGTACAGCGAAAAGAGTGGTTATTGCGTCACGAAGGCTATTTGCTACTCTAGATTCCAGGCAATTAATGCCTTATTCGTCACACTTTCGCATAATGTGACCACAAATTAAATGCGGTTAATCAAGGAGATACAAACATTCATTCCGGTTATACCTGAATTATTCTCTATTGGGAGTAGCTCAGGCTTACGTGCTCACCAAAAAGATGTTAAAATTGACAAATATCAATTACGGCTTGAGCAGACCTATGATCCCGGAAAAGCGAATTATACGGCGCATTCAGTCTGGCGGTTGTGCTATCCATTGCCAGGATTGCAGCATCAGCCAGCTTTGCATCCCGTTCACACTTAACGAGCATGAGCTTGACCAGCTCGATAACATCATCGAGCGCAAAAAGCCTATCCAAAAGGGGCAAACGCTCTTTAAAGCAGGTGATGAACTTAAATCACTCTACGCTATCCGCTCCGGAACGATTAAAAGCTATACCATTACCGAACAAGGCGATGAGCAAATTACCGGCTTCCATCTGGCGGGTGATCTGGTCGGTTTTGACGCGATTGGCAGCGGACATCACCCGAGCTTTGCCCAGGCGCTGGAAACCTCAATGGTTTGCGAAATTCCTTTCGAAACCCTTGATGACCTGTCCGGAAAAATGCCGAATCTGCGTCAGCAGATGATGCGTCTGATGAGTGGCGAAATCAAAGGCGACCAGGATATGATCCTGCTGTTGTCGAAGAAAAATGCAGAAGAGCGCCTGGCGGCCTTTATCTACAACTTGTCTCGCCGCTTTGCCCAGCGCGGGTTCTCGCCTCGTGAGTTCCGCCTGACCATGACCCGCGGCGACATCGGTAACTACCTGGGTCTGACGGTTGAAACCATCAGCCGCCTGTTGGGTCGTTTCCAGAAAAGCGGTATGCTGGCAGTGAAAGGCAAATACATAACTATTGAGAATAGCGACGCGCTGGCAGTTCTTGCTGGCCACACGCGTAACGTAGCGTAATCTTTCCGCAAGCATTTCTGTTATCCTTCTGTCAAATCGCTAAATTTTCCCGATTTATTGATCTGGCAGGAGGTTCTCCCCTGTTTCAATCCACATTATTGGGTTACTCTTTTAATTACAAACTGCGATGACAGTTGTAAGGAGACCCTGTATGGCTATGTATAAAAATATGCTGGTCGTCATCGATCCAAACCAGGACGATCAACCAGCATTACGGCGAGCTGTTTATTTGCATCAACGGATTGGTGGCAAAATTAAAGCCTTTTTGCCAATCTATGACTTTTCCTACGAGATGACTACCCTGCTGTCGCCCGATGAGCGTACGGCAATGCGTCAGGGGGTCATCAGCCAGCGAACAGCATGGATCCGTGAACAAGCAAAATACTACATCGAAGCAGGGATCCCTCTTGAAATTAAAGTGGTATGGCACAACCGTCCCTTTGAAGCCATCATCCAGGAAGTCATTAGCGCTCAGCATGACCTGGTCCTCAAAATGGCACACCAACACGACCGCCTCGAAGCCGTAATTTTCACGCCTACCGACTGGCATTTATTGCGCAAATGTCCAAGCCCGGTATGGATGGTTAAAGACCAGCCATGGCCTGAAGAGGGTAAAGCTCTGGTTGCGGTGAACCTCGCCAGTGAAGAGCCTTATCACAACGCGCTCAATGAAAAACTGGTCAAAGAGACGCTGCAACTAGCAGAACAGGTTAACCATACTGAAGTGCATCTGGTTGGCGCCTACCCTGTTACGCCAATCAATATAGCAATTGAACTACCTGAGTTTGACCCCAGCGTTTATAACGACGCGATCCGTGGACAGCATCTGCTGGCCATGAAGGCGTTGCGCCAGAAATTCAGTATCGATGAGAAAGTGACGCACGTTGAAAAAGGATTGCCTGAAGAGGTCATTCCTGATTTAGCCGAGCACTTGCAGGCGGGTATTGTAGTACTGGGTACCGTCGGCCGTACCGGTATTTCTGCCGCGTTCCTTGGTAACACCGCTGAACAGGTTATCGATCACCTACGCTGCGACCTGCTGGTCATCAAGCCGGATGAATATCAGACGCCAGTTGAACTGGATGATGAAGAAGACGATTAACCACACAACTCAATGCCGGATGGCGATCTCATCCGGCATAACAAACGCTTAGTGTTGCTCTTCGCCGCCGAGGAAATAGATTCCCAGCGGGATAGCCAACAGAATCGTAAACACCATGCTGTAGACACAAATCATTGCCGATTGAATGGCGTACATTGAAGCGGTCCAGTCGGATAGCGGAATGTCATACTGTTCAATCACACCACCGATCGTCGCTCGCGTCACGACCGACGCTGCGATAATAAACACCCCAAGCAGGCACAACAGAAACTTCCGTCCCTTCGCTGTCTTCAGCTTAGCCATGATCATAGTACTGTCCTTTTGCAGATGAAAACCTTGTTACTTTGCGCTAACAATACCATGACATCAACTGACTGTCTGCTACATAAACCGCTTTCAGGGTGGATACCAGCGCTATTTCGCCAAAAATAGCGCTAATTGCATTATATATCTCCCCTATGGATTAATGATCTGACCGCCAGAACTGAGTAAAATATTCGAGGATTAGGATATCAGAAGATATTTCACTACCACGGAGCTGTTGGAAGAATCATGATCGCTGAACTGTTTATAAATAATGCGTTTAATTTGACCGTAATTCTCAGCTGCTGTGCCGCGCTGGTTCTGATGAGCGTCTGGTATCATCGTGGAGAGCGTCGCTGCAAAGGATTCATATTTCATGCCGCGCAATTTTTTGTCTATGCCATTATCATCGGGACGTTAGGCAGTATTGCTAATAACGTTATCGAAAATTACAGCCTGAAATTTATCTCCTCCAGCGTGGTCGACTTTATCTGCACCTCGTTGATTGCGCTGATCCTTACCATCAAACTTTTTCTGGTAATTAATCAGTTTGAAAAGACGCAGATTAATAAAGGCAGAGATATCACCAGCGCGAGGATCCTGTCGCGCATCATCAAAATTACCATCGTGGTTGCCATCATTTTGCTGTATGGCGAACATTTCGGTATGAGCTTATCCGGCCTGTTAACCTTCGGCGGCATCGGCGGTATCGCTGTAGGTATGGCAGGCAAAGACATTCTGAGCAACTTTTTCTCAGGGATTATGCTCTACTTCGACAGACCCTTTAGCATCGGCGACTGGATCCGCTCCCCGGACCGCAATATTGAAGGTACAGTTACGGAAATCGGCTGGCGAATGACCAAAATAAACACCTTCGATCATCGTCCGTTATATGTCCCGAACTCGATTTTCTCCTCTATCAGCGTAGAAAACCCAGGAAGGATGACGAATCGCCGCATCAAAACGGTGATCGGGTTACGATATGAAGATGCTGATAAAGTCAGTGCCGTTGTCGAGTCGGTCAGAGAAATGCTGCAAAACCATCCGGGAATAGACCAGAAACAAACCCTGTTGGTTTATTTTAATGAATTCGCCGACTCATCGCTGAATATCATGGTGTATTGCTTCACGAAAACCACCGTGTGGCAGGAATGGCTTGCGGTACAGCAGGACGTTTATTTAAAGATTATTTCGATAGTCAAGGCACACGACGCCGACTTTGCGTTCCCCAGCCAGACGCTGTATATGGATAATCCTGAAGTATCGCCATCGACACACTAACAAAAGAAAAGGCGCGGAAATCCGCGTCTTTTTTCTGCACTTATTTCAATGAGGCAATATCAATGACAAAGCAGTACCAGCGCCAGCGTTGGAATATACGGATTCAGGTCATGTAGATACAGGACTGTATCAATAATCAGCTCAAACTGATTCACTTCGGGCATCGGATTCTTTACCTGCAGAACGCGTGCCCCGCACAGCTCAGGGGAGCAGGTTGTACTCAGTGTCGCTTACCGGTTCAAGCCACTCGTTCGATGCGCCAGCTGCCGGGATTTCCACAGCGATATGGGCAAACCAGCTATCACGCGCAGCACCGTGCCAGTGTTTCATTCCCGCCGGGATGTGTACGACATCACCAGTTTTCAGTTCGCGCGCCGGTTGATTCCACGCCTGATACCAGCCTCTGCCGCCGGTCACCAGCAAGATTTGTCCCCCTTGATGATGGATATGCCAGAAGTTACGACAGCCCGGCTCAAATGCTACGTTACCAATGACCACGCCTTCCATGGAGAGCATGGTCAGATAGCTGTCGCCAGTGAAATATTTCGCATACGCTTCATTTTTCTCTCCGCGAGGAAAGACGCTGTTACCATCAAATTGTTGATTCATAATCTCCGCGCCGGCGCTGGAGACGGTATTCCGTTGATTTTGCATTTAGACTCTCCAAAACGGTGGCAGCACGCGCCACCGATGCTGAAAACTATAAAAATTATAGAGACTCGACAGGCGGGTGATTAGAGGTGAAAAGAAGGACAACCTTATGAATCATGCTCATCAATAGTCGGTAACAGGTACAACATTTTTACTGGAGATGGCGTGAAGCCTTAGGCCACAATTTCAATCAAATTGCCGTCAGGATCGCGTATCACCGCTTCGTAATAGCCATCACCGGTGGTGCGCGGGTCAGAAACTAATATCCCCTGTTCTTTTGCATGCATCGCCATGGCATCAACGTTTTCACTGCCGCCAACTGAAATGGCGAGATGCACCCAGCCTGAGGTGTTATTGTCGGGAGCATGTTTTGTCAGTCCAGGCTTAGTCATTAACTCAATCGCGATATCCTCACCAATTTTGACAAAATAGGATTCAAATCCAGGATTGGTTTTACTGCAGTATTTTTCGTTGATCTTTGCGTCAAAAAACGTGCCCCAGAATTGAGCTTGTTGCTCAAGATCCCGTGTCCATAACGCCACATGCGCAACCTTCATAGCTAACTTCATAGCTAACCTCTTCTTGTTGTATCCAAACAATAGGTTCCCTAAAGGGATGTTGACATCGAGAACCATAATGCACAATTATGCTTGTTATTGCTCGATGTTTATTTCACTGGAGTATTGATGCTCGATTACGCAGCATTCCCTGAACAGCGCCAGGCGCTTATCTATCAGATCCTGCAGGAAAACGGCAGAGTCATCTGTTCCGAACTCGCCAGCAGGTTAGGCGTTTCGGAACATACAATCCGCCGCGACCTGCATGAACTGAGTAAAGATGGCGTGTGTAAAAAAGTCTATGGCGGCGCGGTCATTGCACTCCCTGAATCCGAAGACATCACCGTGCGCAAGAGTATTAATGTGGCGAAAAAGAGCAATATCGCGCAGAGATGCGCCCGGATGGTCAAATCCGGAAGCTGCATTTTTATCGACACAGGCAGCACTAATCTGGCGATGGCTGAAGCCCTACCCGCCGAGCTGGCGTTAACCGTGGTAACAAATTCCCCGGAGATTGCCGCCGTTTTACTAAAAAAACCACTGTTTGACGTCATTATGCTGGGCGGCGCGGTGCAACGATCTTCTGGAGGGTGCGTGGGTGCCACCGCTATCTCGCAGGTGCAGGGCATTTTATTCGATCAGGGATTTATTGGCGGCTGCGCGATGTCGCCAGAATCCGGCTTAACCGGATTTGATTACGCGGATTGTGAGTTCAAAAAAGCGGTGATCAAACAGTGTAATGAAACTATTGTCGCGCTGACGGCTGAAAAGATCCCGGCCGTCGCCCGTTATGTCGTTACCGAAAGCAGCAATATCAATGTAATTGTCGTCGAGGAAAATATCAGCAAAGAGTATGCCACGGCGTTTCAGGCGCACGACATTCGTATTTATACAGTGTAACCCATTCTATTGGGTGATACTTTTCCATTGCTTTCATGACCCACCTCCCCTACAGCCTTGTCTGTTCGGGAAATCGCCAATGCAACGTCCCGAACAGGCCAGCGATATCAGTGCTTCACAATATACATTGTGCGGCTATAAGCCACATCTTCAGGGTTAGTAATCGGATACCCTTTCAGCCACGGTTTAATTAAACGCCCGTTGGTGTACTGATAAATCGGCGCAATGGGAGCCTGTTCCATCAGAATGTTCTCCGCAGCGTTATAATCAGCATTGCGTGCTTTCTGCGTATTCTCCAGGGTTGCCTGGGTCAACACTTTATCGTACGCCGGATTATTAAAGCGGGAGATATTGCCCGTATGGGTTGATGTTAATAGCGACAGGAACGTAGATGGCTCATTGTAATCGCCCACCCACGAGGCGCGGATCACATCAAAATTACCGGTATTGCGGCTATCGATATAAGTTTTCCACTCCTGGTTTTGCAGTTTCACGTCAACGCCGAGATTTTTCTTCCACATAGACGCGACAGCAATAGCAATCTTCTGATGATTTTCAGAGGTGTTATACAGCAGCGTCAGTTTAAGTGGTTTCTGTGGACCATAGCCCGCCGCACGCAGCAGCGTTTTCGCCTGCGCGTTCAGCTCTTCCTGACTCATTTGCTCAAACGGTGAAGGTTCCGGCACAAACCCTGCCGTTACATCCGGCGTAAAATGCCATGCGGGCTTTTCGCCGGTACCCAGAACTTTCTCCGCCATCAGGCGACGATCGATAGTCATGCTGAGCGCCAGGCGCACGCGTGAGTCGGCAGTCGGTCCCTTCTGGGTATTAAAGGCATAGTAGTAAGTGCCAAGCTGCGGCGGGGTATAAACCTGGCCCGGGATGTCCTTCAACAGTTTCTGATACATGTTTTTCGGGAACGACTCGGTAATATCGATATCACCAGCAAGATAGCGCTTGGTCGCTGCTGATTCCTGGTTAATAGGCAGGAAGGTGACTTTTTGCAGCACCGTTTTGGCGTTGTCCCAATAATGCGTGTTCGGCACAACGTCCAGTTTTTCGTTCACCACGCGATCTTTGAGCACATAAGCGCCGTTACCAATTAGATTACCCGGTTTGGTCCAATCTTTACCGCTCTCAACATTAGCTTTTTGTACCGGATAGAAAGCAAAACTCGCCGTCAGATTGGCAAACCATGGCAGCGGTTTATCAAGTTGGACCTTCAATGTACGCGCATCGATCGCGCTAACGCCGAGCTTATCTGGCGAGGCTTTTCCATCGATGATCGCCTGTGCGTTGTTAATACCCGCCAGCGCAGCAAACCAGGCAAACGGCGACAGCGTTTTCGGGTCAACCAGACGCTGCCAGCTATAGACAAAATCCTGCGCCGTTACCGGCGTACCATCTGCCCATTGCGCATTGTCGCGCAGCGTAAACGTCCAGATACGGTTATCGTTGCTTTTCCACTGAGTGGCAACACCGGGCACAATCTCGCCCTTCTCATTCTGGTTGACCAGCCCTTCAAATAAATCACGAATAACCTGAATTTCAGGAAGCCCGACGGCCTTTGCCGGATCCAATGACGCCGGTTCGTCTTTGATATGACGCACCAGTTCTTGTTTTTCTGCCAGTACCGTTCCGCTGGGAACATCAGCAGCCCAGGATAATGAAATGCTGCTTACCAATAGCGCACAACAGGTTACTGAAACAGAATGCTGCATAAAATACCCTCAATTCCGGCTACTAAGTGAATGTGTAATTATTTGTATCGCCAGCAGGAAATGCAATTAACTTTCGACAAGGAAATAATATTACATCTGAAAAGATAAGTGTGTGAAAACGATTTGATTATCCATACATTTTGCACAACACTGCGAGTAACAATCCACGCATTCAGAGATGACTATGACCGTTACCCGACCCCGTGCCGAGCGCGGCGCATTCCCACCTGGAACCGAACATTACGGACGTTCATTATTAGGCGCGCCGCTAATCTGGTTTCCCGCAATGGCGGCCGATCGTGAAAGCGGTCTGATACTGGCAGGAACGCACGGCGACGAAAACGCATCGGTTGTCACCCTTTCCTGCGCATTGCGTACGCTTAATCCTTCCCTACGTCGTCACCATGTGGTGCTGGCGGTTAACCCTGACGGTTGCCAGCTCGGGCTGCGCGCAAATGCGAACGGAGTGGATCTAAACCGTAACTTTCCCGCTGCCAACTGGAAAGCGGGTGAAACGGTGTATCGCTGGAACAGCAGCGCAGAAGAACGCGATGTGGTGTTGTTGACCGGCGAAAATCCGGGCTCAGAACCAGAAACCCAGGCGCTGTGCCAGCTTATTCACCGAATTCATCCTGCGTGGGTGGTCTCTTTTCACGATCCGCTGGCCTGTATTGAAGATCCCAGGCGCAGCGAATTAGGCGCGTGGCTGGCGCAGTCGTTTGAATTACCTCTCGTCACCAGCGTAGGTTATGAAACGCCCGGCTCATTTGGAAGCTGGTGCGCAGACCTGAACTTACACTGTATAACCGCCGAATTTCCGCCCATCTCTTCAGATGAAGCGAGCGAGAAATACCTGCTGGCCATGTCCAATCTCCTGCGCTGGCACCCTAGAGATGAAGTTGTCCGGTCGTAAAATGCAGGGCCGGCTCCGCGTCGCTGGCAAGCCAGGTAGGGCCATCAAGATCGGCAAAGTTAACCTGCGGCGTAAGGGGTAACGCCGCGCCAATCGCCCGGGAAGTACACAACATGCAGCCCAGCATTAGCGCAAATCCCTGCTCGCGGGCTTCGGTTGCCAGCGCCAGCGCCTCCGTCAGGCCGCCTGTTTTATCCAGTTTGATATTGACCATTTCATAGCGCCCGTGCAGCGCTTTCAGGCTGCTGCGGGTGTGGCAGCTTTCATCTGCGCAGATCGGCAGCGGATGCACAAAATTTTCCAACGCGGCATCGTCCTGCGCTGGCAGCGGCTGCTCCAGCATCGCCACCCCTAAATCAGCCAGAAGCTGGCAGCGTGCCGCCAGACCTTCTGCCCGCCAGGATTCATTGGCGTCGACAATAATCGTGGCATCAGGGACTGCTGCACGAATAGCAACCATCCGCTCGCTAATCAAGCGCGCATCCAGTTTAACTTTTAGCAGTTTCGCGCCATTTTCCCACAGTGCAGCCGCACTCACCGCCATTTGTTCCGGCGTGCCAATTACCACTGTTTGCGCCGTCGTCACCACTTCCGCCAGTTCACTTCCCACCAACTCTGCCAGTGACAGTTGCTGTTGACGCGCACTCAGATCCCACAACGCGCAGTCCACAGCATTACGTGCGGCTCCCGCTGGCAGCAGCTTTTGCAGCTCTTCACGCGTCAGTCCATTTTCCAGTTGTGGGGCAATGCTCATAATTTGCGCCAGCACTGAGGCATCGCTTTCACCATAGCGCGGATACGGTGTGCACTCGCCGATACCCGTGACGCCGTTTTCTGCCACTTCAACCACCACCACATGAGCTTCGGTTCTGCTCCCACGGGCAATAACAAAGGGAGTGTGCAGCGGCCAGGCTTCCTCATATACCTTAACTGTTCTCATTTGCTTTCCTTAATGCAGTCCCTGAAGCGGATATCCGCAAATAGCGTTTGCCGTGTTAACTGCTGATGGCATAAACTAGCCTCGACGTTAACTATATGTAAACAGGAAGATAACCATGTCACAAACCGTTCATTTCCAGGGCAACCCGGTTACAGTTGCCGGCTCAATTCCTCAGGCTGGAAGCAAAGCTCAGGCTTTTACCCTTGTGGCTAAAGATCTGTCTGACGTTACGCTGGGCCAGTTCGCAGGCAAGCGCAAAGTGCTGAATATTTTCCCAAGCATCGATACCGGCGTTTGTGCGGCATCGGTACGTAAGTTTAACCAACTGGCGACAGAAATCGACAATACCGTCGTACTGTGCATTTCGGCCGACCTGCCATTCGCCCATTCACGTTTTTGCGGCGCGGAAGGTCTGAGCAACGTTATCACGCTGTCCACCCTGCGCAACGCAGAATTTCTGAAAAACTACGGCGTAGAAATCGCTGAAGGCCCACTGAAAGGTCTGGCCGCACGTGCCGTGGTCGTTATTGATGAAAATGACAACGTCGTTTTCAGCCAACTGGTCAATGAAATCACCAACGAGCCAGACTACACTGCTGCGCTGGACGTACTGAAAGCTTAAGCCACGTCTGCATACAAAAATGCCTCCGCAGGGAGGCATTTTCATTTACCGTGTTACTCTTCGCTTTTTTTCTGCTGGCTCAGGCCGTATTCACGCAATTTGTTGGCAATCGCGGTGTGCGAAACGCCAAGGCGTTTGGCCAGTTTGCGCGTGCTGGGATAATTCATATAAAGCTGCGTCAGCACAGAGCGTTCAAAGCGGCTGGTAATTTCATCCAGCGATCCTTCCATCACCTCTTCTCCGACCGCAACCGTTGCCGCATCGTAATCCGGCAGTAAAATATCCTGCGGCCGCAGCTCATAGCCTTCAAGCTGGGTCAGCGCCCGGTAGATGGCATTTTTAAGCTGACGCACGTTGCCCGGCCAACCATAGCGGGTTAACACCGTGCTGAGATCGGCAGACAACTTCGGACGCGGCACGCCCTGCTCGTCGGCGAAGCGCGCCACAAACAGTTCGGTAAGCGGCATAATATCCTGCGGGCAATCGCGTAGCGGCGGCAGATTTAGCGTCAGTACATTCAGACGATAATAGAGATCTTCACGGAAAAGCCCTTTCTGCACCATTTCCACAAGGTTCTTTTGCGTCGCGCAAATCACGCGGACATCAACATGAACTTCGTGATCTTCTCCCACGCGGCGGAACGTGCCGTCATTGAGAAAACGCAGCAATTTGGTCTGCATACGCGGCGACATTTCACCAATTTCATCTAACAGAACCGAGCCGCCATTCGCCTGCTCAAAGAAGCCTTTTTTGCCTTCGGGGGCATGGCCAAACAACTCGCTTTCGACCGCATCTTCAGGAATTGACGCGCAGTTCAGCGCCAGATACGGCTTCGACGCACGCGGGCTTGCCAGGTGGCAGGCATGGGCAAAGAGATCTTTGCCGGTGCCGGTATTACCGGTAATCAGCAGCGGCGCACTCAGTGTCGCCAACTTACGCGCCTGTTCCACTACGTGTTTCATTTTGGCGCTGACGGCAATAATCTGGCTAAACGCGCTCAGATCCTGCGTAGTCATATTTTGCAGCTGACGCCCCATCCGGATGGTGGAGCGCAGCATGACAACAGCACCGGTCAGCATCTGCTCCTGATTTTCACCCTGCAAATGGACAGGCGTAATCTCCATCAGGAAGTTCTGTCCGTTAATTACGACATGCTCGCTATGAGAATCCTGCGGATTGCTTTCGAGCCAGCGCTGGAAGTTAAACCCATTGATTAACTGGGCGGCGGTATGATTGCGCATCCGATCCTGAGTGTGCGCGAAAAGCTGACAGCTCGCAGGGTTCGCCATCTCGATTTTGCTTTTCATATCCAGAGAAAGGACCGGTTCTGGTAACGCCTCAAGCAGCGCACTCAACGCAAGATGTTCTCGTTCGGAAGGCATCCAGGGCACGGTACGCACATCCGTAACCCCTGAAATACGGCGGATTTCAGCCATCAGACTACTGAAGTTGGTGAACTCCAGTTCCGCAAAATTGAGGTAAATCCGCCCGATGGGGTCAATCTCGATACCGCGTAAATCAATGCTTCTCAGCACCAGTAAATCGAGCAATTCGCGGGTCAGACCAAGTCGGTCTTCACAAAAGACTTCCAAACGCATAAGAACCTTCACCTGGACAAGGGATTATGTATTAAATGATAAGACAGTATTGGGTTTGCAGGAAGAACTCTGTCAACAAATATTGACAGCTCGCTGGAAAATCAGGCGCCGGGACGTAAAGTTAAACGACTGGCGCCCAATTTTTAGCTAACTTTCGCGCGGAGATTTGTTCTTTTGTAAGGTTTCTTTCACCTGACCAATCAGTTGACGGCGAAAATCGCCCAGTCGTGGCTTATCATCATCGATCCACGGCAGCGGTCGGCAAAGTTCCATGGCTTTAATACCCAGACGCGCCGTTAATAATCCCGCGCCAATACCCTGCGCGGCACGCGTCGATAAGCGAGCGGCTAAATCCTGCGACATCCAGTCCATTCCCACTTCCCGCACCAGCTCACTGGCCCCGGCAAAAGCGATATTTAGCAGCACCAGGCGGAACAAACGCAGGCGGCTGTAATAACCGAGTTCAATGCCATACAGCGATGCGATGCGATTAATCAGCCGCAGGTTTCGCCAGGCAATAAACGCCATATCCACCAATGCCAGCGGACTGACGGCAATCATCAGCGTGGACTCCGCCGCTGAACGGCTAATCTCACGTCGGGCCTGCGCGTCCAGCACCGGCTGCACAAGATGGGCATACAGGCTGACGACTTCGCGATCGTTCTGCGTTTCATGAATTGAGGCATACCAGCGCTGTAGCGCCGGATGGGACTGATCGATACCCGCCTGCTGCGCCAGCTTTTCACAAAATGCACGACCTTTTCCGGTTCCATGGCTGTGGAGCAGATCACGCGCTTCATCGCGCTCGTGCGCACGCTGGCGCAAACGCCATAGCCGACGCCACTCGGTCGCAACCGATCCGACACCTGCGCCGATAATCAATGCGCCAGCGGCACATCCTCCCAGCGCAACCCAGTCCTGAGTCTGCCAGGCGTTCATGGTCCATTGTACGCCCTGAGCGACAACGCTCGCGCCAAACAGCGCCAACCCACCCATTACCATTTTGCGCCACAAACTGCGTTTGGGGCGTAGGGCCGCATCAATGACGGCTTCTGCCTGACCCTCGTCTTGCAGAGGTTCATCCACTGTCGCCGGAGAAAAAGTCTGCGCCTCTGTTTCGTTGAACATCTGCTGCGCTTTAAACGCCGCGTTTTGTTCCACGTCCAGCGGACCTGAGAAATCGATACGCGGTTTTAACGGCTCGCTCATCGCAATTTATCTCCTATTAAAAACTCCATCGCGGCATCAAGACGAATATGCGGTAAGGGTTTATCGACATCCATAACCTGCGGGCGAAACGCCTCAAACTGAAAGCCCTGACTGTCCCAGAATGCTTGTCCAGGTAAACGCGCGGGCACTTCCCCCGGATAAACGGTTAGCGGTTCACCATCGCTCAGACGATGACCACGCAGCGCCGGGATCTTTTCGCCTTTCACATCGATCAGGCCGCTGGTGGTTGCCTGTACTGATGCCAGTCCCAGACAATCCATGCTGATACCTTCGAACGCAGCGTTTTGCCAGGCGTCCTGGATCAACTGCTGCAATAACGACACCATATTGGCGTGCTGATCGACCGTGACGTGGTCGGCTTTGGTGGCGGCAAACAGCAGTTTGTCGATCACCGGGGAAAACAGCCGACGAAACAGCGTGCGCTGTCCGTAATGGAAGCTTTGCATCAGTTGGGTGAGTGCCAGACGCATGTCGTTAAACGCCTGTGGCCCGCTGTTGAGCGGTTGCAGACAATCGACCAGCACAATCTGACGGTCAAAGCGCAGGAAGTGATTCTTATAAAATCCCTTCACGACTTTTTCACAGTAATAATTAAACCTGTCGCGTAGCATGCCCGCATTGGTGTGTTTGTCTGCCTGCGCCAGCTTCGATTCCCCCCAGGCATCAACGTCCGGCCACGGGAAGAACTGCAGCGCAGGCGCGCCCGCCATATCTCCAGGCAGAACAAAACGGCCCGGCTGAATAAAATGCAGTCCCTGCTGCTTGCACTGGTGCAGATACTCCGTCCAGGCGGCAGCGATTTCCGCCAGACGGTTTTCATCAGCAGGCGCCAGCGGATCCAACCCCTGGCATAACTGCCGCCATCTTGCCGACCATTCGCCCCGCTGTCCCTGTAATAATCCGGTCATTTGCCGCGACCAGCTGAGATAATCCTGGGCCAGCATCGGTAAATCGAGCAGCCACTCCCCCGGATAATCGACGATTTCCAGGTACAGCGTGGAGGTGTCTTTAAAGTGGCGCAGTAAAGAATCATTGGATTTGTAGCGCAGCGCGAGGCGTATTTCACTCACACCGCGCGTAGGTGTCGGCCAGGTCGGCGGTGAGCCATACAGCTGCGCCAGTCCCTCATCATAGGTAAAGCGCGGAATACCAAAATCGCGTTGTGGAACCCGTTTAACGCCGAGCAGACGCTCTTCGCGCACGCAACTGAGCAACGGCAGACGCGCACCGCCATGAATATTGAGTAACTGGTTTACCATCGCGGTGATAAACGCCGTCTTACCGCTACGGCTAAGTCCGGTGACAGCCAGGCGCAAATGCCGGTCTACGCCGCGATTAACCAGCGAATTGAGTTCATTTTTAAGTCGCTTCATCGCCATCCCGTTTTGCTGAAGGAACCGAAGAAATTATAACAAACAGGAAGTAAAGATAGGGGTCAATTCTTACTTATCAACTACCTGAGCTGTAACAGGCGGCATTATTCTTACCGCCTGGAGCAGAAGGAATGCGGGCGGTTTATTGATTCTCTACTTTAGGAAGCGCTATCTGATTGATGCCACCTTCGTTGGTCACCTGCGTGTAGCCCATTTCCGTCAACATATCCTTCGCCTGCCCCGATTGACGCCCGGAGTTGCAGTACAGCTTCACAGTGTCGGTCTTATCAGGAACTTCAGCAGCGATCCGCGCCTTCATCTCTTTTAATGGAATGTTGACCGCTCCCTGAATATGCTGCTGTTGATACTGTTCAGGAACGCGAACATCAATCCAGTGCTCGGCTGCAAAAACCGGCATGCCGATGACCAGTGCCAACGCTAATACGCCTTTTTTCAACATAATATCTTCCTGACTGATAGTTGGATTTAACCAACACACTATACGCCAGTTCTTAAGAAAATATTGCGATCGCATTATCACCCTCTGCACCCGTGGACGAGACTTCCTCTGGTTGCGCATACTGCGGTTAGTTTTTTGATTTTTCTGCCCGCATTCCGATATTGTTGTCATTCGCCAATTAACTCCATAATATGTTCGCCATTGACTCTCGGACGGAGCTTGGGATCTATGTCTCCTACCATTTATGATATTGCACGAGCCGCTGGCGTATCAAAATCCACGGTGTCGCGCGTGCTTAATAAGCAAACCAATATCTCGCCGGAAGCGCTTGAAAAAGTGCTGCGTGCTATTGATGAGTTACAGTATCAGCCCAATAAACTTGCTCGCGCACTCACCTCTTCCGGGTTTGATGCAATAATGGTGATATCTACCCGTTCAGCAAAAACAACCGCCGGTAATCCGTTTTTCTCTGAAGTGCTGCATGCTATTACTGCCAAGGCTGAAGAGGTCGGTTTTGATGTCATATTACAGACTTCGCGAAGCACTGAAGATGATTTACAAAAATGTGAGAGCAAAATTAAGCAGAAATTGATCAAAGGTATCATTATGCTGAGCTCTCCCGCCGATGAATCTTTTTTTGCAAGGCTGGATAAATACAACGTACCGGTCGTGGTTATTGGAAAGGTTGAAGGCGACTACGCCAATGTCTATTCTGTAGACACCGATAATTATCGCGACAGCATTACGCTAACTGATGCGCTGATTGAGAGTGGACACCGTAATATAGCCTGTTTGCACGCGCCGCTTGATGTTCATGTTTCTATCGATCGCGTTAACGGATATAAAGCCAGCCTTCAGGCGCATAATATTAAAATGCGCGATGAATGGATTGTTGACGGGGGCTATACTCATGAAACAGCCCTGCTTGCTTCACGAAAATTACTGAGTCAGCAGCCGTTACCCGACGCCGTATTTGCCACCGACAGCTTGAAATTAATGAGCTTATATCGCGTGGCGGCTGAGAAAAATATAATCATCCCACAACAACTTGCCGTTGTGGGCTACAGTAATGAGCTGTTGTCTTTTATGCTCACGCCCGTTCCTGGGGGAATTGATGTGCCTACCCAGCAGTTGGGTGAACAAAGCTGTAATTTATTATTTAACCTGATTGCGGGCGAGAAAGGATTACAAAATATCACGGTGAGCACACAAATATCGCTGGCCGACTCACTGGTGTAAAAACTGGGGCATAAATGCCCCAGTATATTTTAGAAGGCGTAGTTCACGCCTATACCAGCATAATGGAATCTGTCGCTTTCGCCTTCGTCGTGATCTTCCCACTCATAGGCATACTCCAGTGACATTGATAAACCATTCTGGAAATCATATGCATACAGTAAACCGAGACGATTGAAATTATGGCCTTCACGTTCCGGATCATCTCGCCAGTCCCAGTTTGACCAGCGATCAAGCCCCAGACGGGTATACGGCGTCAGGGTGGTATTGCCTAAAGACAACGGTAAATATGCACGAATTTCCTGGGTTGAGAACTCACCATTATTGCGCGAATCAGCCAGATTAAAGCCGCGCTCAAGGTAATAGTTGACCGTTAAGCCCACCGTTTCGTTAAACCTGTAATTCAGACCGGTCTCGCTTTCGACACGACTATCGGAGTAGCCAGTAGTATTCAAATCATTAACGAATTGATACATCGACAGCCAACCGCTAAAGCGCAGGTCGTCGGTCAGTTTAACATCCCAGTCCGGCTGAACTTTCCAACGCTGCATATTAGCGGTGTCGTTTCCTGGTTCATTGACATAGTGATAACCGTAATTACGGAAGCCACCGGTCAAACCGAAATTAACATCCTCACTTTCCAGAAATTGATAGCGAATTTCCAGTTCCGGACGATCAAACCAGGTACCACGCTTACCTTCGCTGTAATCAACCGGTCCTTCCTGATAATAAGCCAGCGATATTTTCCACGGCCCATTAGAGGCGTTGAAATAGACGGACGGCTCAGCCAGTCCATCCATATCTTCGCCCTGACCTTCAACGTTTTCTATTTCGTACATAGCACCAATATTAAAGTGCCAGTCATTATTTTCAGCAGCCTGCGCGCAGGCCATTCCTGCGCTCATAATCAGCGCAGTAGCGGACAGTAGGGTTTTCATTATTATTCCTTGTTAAAATACTCGCAAAAATGCCCCAAGGCTTGGGGGGGATTTATCCCCCCGGAATTTTATTGAATAGCCACTTCAGTTTCAGCATCAAAGAAATGGCATTTCGCCATATCAAAATGAATAGTGATATTTTCTCCTGCATGATAATCATTCACTGCCCCAGCACGGACCACCAACTCATGCCCCCCAACAATGGTATAAAGCATAAATTCAGCGCCGGTTAATTCTGCAACGCTAATTTTTGCCGATATACTATTTTCATTATTAAGCTGCGGGTGTATATCTTCAGGACGAATTCCCAGAGTGACCGCCTGATGTTCATAACCCTGCGCTTTTAATTGTGCTAATTTATTTTGTGGAATCGTTAATTTCAGTGTTTCAGTAACAAACTTATCACCATCAATCGCGCCACGAATAAAGTTCATGGCCGGTGAGCCAATAAATCCGGCGACAAACATATTAGCCGGGTGGTTATAAACCGTTTTCGGCGCACCAACCTGCTGAACAATGCCATCCTTCATAATCACAATACGCGTCGCCATAGTCATGGCTTCGGTTTGGTCGTGGGTAACATAGATCATGGTGGTATTGAGTTTCTGATGCAGTTTGCTAATTTCAGCCCGCATCTGAACGCGAAGTTTGGCATCAAGATTCGATAAGGGTTCATCCATCAGGAAGACCCCCGCTTCACGTACAATCGCACGCCCCAGCGCCACACGCTGACGCTGACCACCGGATAACGCGCCGGGTTTACGCTGCAGATAATCGCGCAGGCCAAGGATCTGCGCCGCCCAGTTGACGCGCTCCTCAATCACAGCAGGCGCTATTTTCTGCATTTTCAGACCAAACGCCATGTTGTCATAGACTGTCATGTGTGGGTACAACGCGTAGTTCTGAAAAACCATCGCAATGTTGCGTGATTTCGCCGGCACATCGTTCATCCGTTTACCGTCAATCAGCAGATCGCCGCCGCTGATCTCCTCCAGACCGGCGATCATGCGTAACGTAGTTGACTTCCCGCAGCCGGAAGGTCCAACAAAAACAATAAACTCTTTATCTTCAATTTCCAGATTGAAGTCTTTAACGACGTGTACCTGGTTGTCGTAAATTTTTTGAATGTGTTGCAACGAAAGCTGTGCCATGTTGAATCCTTTACTTGTCGTGTTGCCAGAAAGCCGATAAGCACGGCCACGTCAGAAATTCGGTTGCCGGAAGCAGCAAGTCTGCCCCATTCAGCCCTTTACCGATGCCGACAGAAAGCATGCCGCAGGCGTTGATTGCATCAATTCCCGCTTGTGCATCTTCTATGCCAATACATTGTTGCGGGTCAACGCCAAGACCCGCGCAGGCTGCCAGGAAAATTTCCGGATCCGGTTTCGAGCGGGTGAGCAATGCCGCATCCGCACAAAAATCAAAGCAAGAGCTAAGATTAAGCGCTTGTAAAATAGCCGGGGCATTGCGGGACACAGAGGCCAACCCCACCGGAATCCGTTCTTCCCGCAACGTCATCAACAGCTCACGTATTCCCGGTAATACCGAGTTAACCGTCAGCTGGCGCAAAGAATGGACATACAGTCTGTTTTTTCTCTCGGCCAATTGTGCGCAGGCCTCGGGAGAAAACGCCCCCGCCTTCCCACCATGGTGCAAAATACGCTGTAGTGATTCGCCGCGACTAATCCCTTTCAGGCTGTCATTAAATACTTCGTCGATCACAATCCCTATTTCATCGGCTACCTGCCGCCAGGCCAGAAAATGCAGATGCGCGGTATCGGTAATCACGCCATCCAAATCAAAAATGATGGCCTGTGGTTTGAGTATCATTCATCGCCCCTTTCTGTGGTAGCGGTCCCATAAGTGGGCGAAATAATGGCGTCATTGCGGATTACGGTTTCCCCCTGCACGGAGACCTTTTCACCATTGACCCAAAGGACAATCTGCTCAGTGCTGTTAATACGGATTTCAGCCGCATTAATGATTACCTGCATATCGATGCCCTGCCAGCGCAGCGGGAAAGACAGCGTTTGCCAATGAGTCGGTAAGGCAGGAGCAAGGTGTAACTCCCCGTGGCGAATATTCACGCCGGCAAAACCCTGGATTGCACCCAGCCAGATGGCGCCCGTTGCCGCAGCATGAATGCCGTCATCGCAGCTATGTGGGTCCTCCCCGAGATCGATAAGCGATCCTTCACGCCAGAACCGATAGCCCTGTGCCGGATCACCGCAACGCGCTGCCACAATCCCGTGGATCGCTTTACTCAACGAGGAGTCATGAATTGTGCGCGGCTCGTAAAAGCGCAGGTTTGCCAGACAGGTTTGCGGGCAAAATTGCTCCGGTAGCATGTAGGTCAGCATCACCACATCGGCCTGTTTGAGAATTTGCATCTCATTGACTTCTGCACGGGAGTAATCGAGCAAAATCGTCTGCTTGCCCGCTTTGGCTTTGTACTGTGACAGATCGATAGCCGGTTTGCTCAGGAAGGTATCGTCCTGAGGTAGCACGCCATCGGGCTGAACTTCCGGTCGCCAGAGATGCTGTAAAAAATACTCTGCGCGGTGAATAAACGTCTCATCACCGCAGCCCAACCGACGGGCAAAACCCAGCGCCTGTTCCACGTTGTACCAGGCCATGTAGTTGGTGAACGCGTTGTTGTTCACATGCTCAGTGTATTCATCCGGGCCAATCACATCGTGGATCTCTAAACGATCATTAACCATGACCGCCCTGCTGATCCAGAACTTCGCCGTTTCCAGCAGCAACGTCATTCCCTCACGGGACATGAAGTTTAGATCCCCTGAAGCATGCCAGTAATTGATTACCGCCCAGGCAATATCCGCCACGAGGTGATGTTCAGCCTGCGCGGAGGCCACTTTCTGACGCAGTCCGGTACGGATGTTGATCGCCGCAAATTCAGGCGTTTCCTCATCACCGCTGCGAGCGCTTTCCCAAGGGAAAAGCGCTCCCTGCCAACCGTTACGGCGGGCTTTCTCACGCGCCCCCGACAGATTATGCCAGCGGTAACGCAACAAACTTCTCGCGGTTTTCGGCTCGGTAAAGAGATGAAACGGTAACAGAAAGACCTCGGTATCCCAGAATATGTGGCCTTTATACCCTTCCCCCGTCAGACCTTTGGCCGCAATACTGCTGCGCTCATCGTGGTCAGGAGTCATCACACGCAGATGATAGAGCGCATAGTCCAGCGCTCGCTGATCGCTGGCATCAGTGCTGGTGACCTGAACGCGACGATTTTGCCACCAGGCATGCCAGTTAGCAGCCGACTCAGCAAGCAGAACGTCATAGCCTTGCTGCGCGCATACTTCCAGGTTGCGCAGCGACTGGCGTCCCCAGGTCTCAAGCGACAGGCTGCGTTCACTCGCCCAGTCTACCCAGCTAATTTTTGTCAGCGTGACGCGCTGTCCGGCTTTCGCCTGCACGCTGTTGTGTTGTAACAGCCGACGTTCTTTCGCGGTGAAGCAGCGCTGCGCTGCACCGTCTACATCGCAATACGTGGTGATAGCGATATCATTGCGGTTGTCCTGGGTGGTGTAAATCCCTTGCATAAGATGCTGGCCAAAGACCCGGACCTGCGTTTCATCCAAATGCTGACGACCATGATTGGTCATCGTGGCGTCAATTCCGGTCGAGATACCAATGCTGGCATCGCCATCCAGTGGCGTGACGACAACTTCCATCGCAAACAGCGGCAGTTTTTGTGCCGAGACAAATCGCCGGCTCTCAATGGCAAAACGCGCTCCGCCAGACGCACGCCAGGTAAGCGCACGGCGTAATTCCCCACTGGCAAAATCCAGTTCACGTTGCCAGCTTTCGATAACGCCGCTGGTGAGCGAGAAAATCTCACCATTGAGTGAAATCTCCACCCCCACCACATCAGGCAGATTAACCAGTTCATTAATCTCGCCTTTCCCTGCCCGGTGATACAGTCCAGCAATGTACATGCCGCGAGTTTGTAAGGTGTAGGCTTCCTCGTGGCTGGCGCGAATCCCCATATAACCGTTACCGGTCGTCATGAGTGACGCATATTTATTCAGGTTGTGTGGGCAAAAAGCCGGTTCAGTTAGCATTACTGGCCTCGTCATAAGTCTACGTAGGTCCCTGTTTCAGCCGATTGATACAGTGCGGCAACCAGTTGTTGAATAACGACGCCTTGCTCTGCGTCAGCAATAGTGACAGGCTCGCCCTGGACATGATTCACAAAAGCTTCCATGCTGCGATAATGTCGATTGTCATCGGCCATTTCACGCTGAAGCAGTACGTCAAGCGTACCCTCACGATCGGTATAAACCTGGGCCGGGAATAACGTCGCCCCTGCCAGATCGCCGCAGAAATTAACGTTCATAATCGATTGTTCCGGGATATTCAGCGCGAAAGAGGTTTCCAGTCGCAGGATACCGCCGTTATGAAATTCAATCGTCCCGAACAGAGAATCCTCCACGGTATACGTCTCGGGATCCCATTTCCCAAACTGGCCGCTGTTTTTACGCGTGCCAATGCGTTGATAACTGTGTGCGTTAACGCGCTTTACTGCCGGAAACCCCAGCACATACATGGCGGCATCAAGCATATGGATGCCGAGATCAATCAGCGGCCCGCCGCCCTGCAGTTCTTTGTTGGTAAATACCCCCCAGCCGGGCACGCCGCAGCGGCGCAAAGCGCGGACATTGGTGACATAGATTTCACCCAGCACGCCGGCCATCACCTGCTCACGAAGCAGCTGCGTATCCAGTGCGAAACGATGATGAAAATCATAAGCCAGAACTTTCCCCCTTCGACGCGCCGTGTTACACATTTCCAGCGCCTCGGCTGGCGTCATCGCCGGAGGTTTCTCACACATCACATGGCATCCGGCGTTCAGCGCCAACATAGTGTGTTCATAATGAAAACGATTGGGTGAACAGATGCTGACGATATCTGGCTTAGCCTCGCGTAGCATCGTCTGAGGATCGTCCCAAACCTGCGGATTGCCGTATTTCTCTGCCAACGCCTGCGCCTGTGACAGGCGGCTGTCACAGACAGCCACCAGTTCCAGATCGTTGCGGGTGCAGTAGTACGAAGCATGAACTTTATCCGCCACCTGCCCGGCGCCGATAATGGCGATGCGTAGCGGAGAGCTTGTCAGTGCACTTTTCACAGAAATCCTCTTAGCAGGTACGCAGCCAGGCCAGTGACTGACGGTACGCTTCCGGCAGGTTCTCTGCCCGTACACGCCCTTCGTACACGACGTAACCCTGATAATTATCTTCACGCAACTGGTCAAACAGCGCAGTGAAATCCAGCGTACCGCTCCCCGGCTGATAACGGTGGTTATCCGCAATATGGACGTGTCCCAGCAGATCGCGATTGTCATGCAGCGCCTGAGCCATATCGTCTTCTTCGATATTCATATGGTAAAAATCACCAATGATTTGCACATGCTTCAGGTTGTTTTCCACGATATAGCGACGGGCATCCGCCAGGGTGTTGATCATATGATCCTGATAGCGATTGAGCGGCTCCAGATACACTACCGTCCCCGTACGCTCGGCAACTTTATCGAGATAAATCAATGAATCACTTACTGCTTTACGATCGCCCGCCAGGCTGCGCGGAGAGGTCATCGGCGGTAAGCGGAAGGTAAACATGCCCCATGCAGCGGGTACAATAATGCCCTGCCCACCGACTTCGACCAGCGCTTCGAGAATGCGGGTAATCTGCTGTAAGCCATTCAAACGACGCTCTTCGATAAAATCACCGATCCAACCGTCATATCCTCCACAGGCGGTGGTGACGGGCAGGCCTGTTTCTTTGATTGCTGCTTTCACTTCTGCCAGGTTGTTAACCAGCAGCTTGCCGTCAATTTCAAAACCGTCAAACCCCATCTCTTTGATGTAACGGAATTTCTCGAGAATATTTTCCGGAAAAAAAGCCTGGTTCTGTGTTCCAATTTTCATCTTCTGCATTCCTTAATTAAAACGTCACGCCCATTTTGATGCTCTTTTCCGGATGGCGATCGACATACTGCATATAGCTTTCCGGGCTGCTGGCAAATGTCACTACCGGGTCAATAAGTTCTTCACAGTTCAGGTAACCGTTCATCAACAGTTCCCAACAGGTCTCCTCAATACGCTTGCGGCTCCAGCGCGGATAATCCGGATTTGGCTCACTGCAGGCACGCGAGAAGACAATTTTGGCGTTGTTGAAGTGCGCTTCACGCCCCAGGTTGAAGCCTTCAGCAAAAGGTTTCGCGAAAGCGACATAGGAGATGGTTCCACCATAGGCCAGACCGCGTAACGCCGATTGCAACGCATCCGCATAGCCGCTGGTTTCGATAATCACATCCGCGCCCTGCTTGCCGGTCAGCTTCTTAATTTCCATGCCGACATCGGTGCCAATAGGATTCAGACAGAAATCCGCGCCATGACGACGCGCGATATCGCAACGATGAGCAATCGGATCCACGCCAATGACCACCGAGGCTCCCGCTTTCTTAGCCAGTTGGACGGCAATCTGGCCAATCGCCCCTAAACCGACGATGACAACAAAGTCGCCGACACGCACATTGGCGTCGCGCACGCCACTCATGGCGAACTGTGCCGGGTCATAACACACGGCATTTTTCCACGAACTACCTTCCGGCATTTTGCGCAGTTTGTAGTTGTTTACCGCATTAAAGAAAACCGTTTCTGCCAGTGGGCCGTAGCCGCAAACTGAATCGCCAACGGCGTATTCGGTCACATCGCTGCCACACTCAATAACATCGCCCACCACCATGTTGCCAAGCTGGAACTTGCCGAATTCAATCCCGCGCGGCGCCCCTTCCGGACGCGGCATGAACATTTGCCATTCGCCGTTGAAATCTTCGTCAATAAACGGACTGGCAGCGCGAAAATCGACCACTTCCGTGCCATGTTTTGGCGCACCAAAGCGAACGCGAACTTTCACTTCATTGGCGGATACAGCTCTGTCTTCATATTCCACCAGCGCCGCAACACGCGGTTCTGTGGCAACTAACTTCTTCATTTACAACTCCTTAATTAAACTGGCCGCTTAGCCTTTCACGCCGCCTGCGGTCAAACCACTTTTAATAAAACGTTCGGAAAGCGCATACATAATGACAACCGGCAATGCGGTGACTAACGATGCCGCCATCATGCGTCCCCAGATATAGTCAGGCGTACTGAACAGCGCGTTCAGACCGACCGGTAAGGTAAAATTGCTGGCGCTGGAGAGGAAAATCGAGGCAAACAGATAGTCATTCCACGCCACCATAAAGCAGTACACAAAGACCGAAACCAGACCGGACATCGCCAACGGCACGGTAATGCGAAAGATGATCTGCAGACGGTTCAATCCATCCATCATCGCGGCTTCTTCTATTTCATCCGGAATGGTGTCGAAGTAGCTTTTCAACATGAACACCGCGGTCGGCAGCGTCTGGGTGACCATGGTGATAATCAACGCCATTTCGGTGTCATAGATGCCAAGTGCCGTAATGATTTTGAATAGCGGCACCACCAGCAGGATCCCCGAAAACATGTACACCGTGTAAAAGCTGGCATTGATGGTCATTCGCCCCTTAAAACGCAGGCGGGAAAGCGCATACGCTCCGAGCACGCCGAGAAACACCGCCACCACCGAAGAAGTGACCGATACCACCAGGCTATTACGGAAGTAGTCAACAAACGGGAAAATCATCGGGTTGAAGATGTCGATGTAATGTTCCAGCGTCCATTGCTGCGGTAACAGCGTCGGATGTAGCGAGATCGCCTCTTTGGCGCTTTTAAATGAGGTCATCAGCATCACAAAAAATGGGAATAGCGTGATGCCCAGGAAGACAATTAATCCACAGTAAAAGCCGATGCGGCCAAGTGTGCGCTTATTTGTTGCCATTGAGGTTCACCCGTTTTCTGGTCAGCAGGATAACAGCGAAAATAATGACGAAGAGGACGACAGAAATAGCGGCCGCTTTGCCTAAGTCGTTAAATGCAAACGCTGTTTTATAGAGATAGACCCCGAGAATATCGACTTTAGTGGTCAGCAGATAAACATCGGCGAACATGTAAAACATCCAGATCGTGCGCAGCGTGACCACGGTTGCCAGCACCGGCATAATCGCTGGCAGCGTGACGATACGAAACCGTTGCCAGGCATTCGCGCCGTCCATTTCTGCCGCCTCATACAACGATTTATCAATCGTCTGTAAAATCGCCAGAAACGAGATAAAGGCATACGGGAAGTAGCGCCAGATGGCGAACAGCACGACCAGCGCGAAGCTACTGCCGGGATTGTCGAACCACAGCGGCGCCTGATCGTAGAGATGCAACAGATCCACGCCGAGGTAGTTCACAATGCCGTAGCCGTTGTTGAACATGTATTTCCAGGCAAACACCAGCGAAATTGATGGCGTCACGTAAGAGAGGATGACCAGTGAGCGCGCCGTTTTCCGCAGACGAAACTCACGGTTAAAAAACATCGCTACGCCCAGCCCCAGTACCGTGCTTCCTGCCACAACCAGCGCGGTATACCAGACCGTCATCCACAGCGAATGCCAGAATCCGGGATCGGATAAGATACGGATATAGTTGCTCAGCCCGACAAACGTAGACTCAATTTGCGGATTCAGCGGCAGTCGCATAAAGCTGATTTCGATGTTAGATATCATCGGCCACGCCACTAAACCGCCCAGCAACAGCAAGCTGGGCGCCAGCAGCAGCATGGCGAATGGCATATCAGATCGACCTGAAAAGAACTTATTCATCACGGCTTTCCATTTCCCCATTAGCGCTGTTCAACGAGGTCATCCAGTTTTTTCTGGCTCGCTTCAATCGTGGTGACGAGGTCGGCTTTGCCTACCGTCACGTTGTGCACCATTGAGCTCACAACACCGGAGCCTGTGACGTCGCCCATGCGGGTGAAGTTCTTATCGCCGACGGCGCCAAACACCTGGATATTCGGCAGTTCGGCAATCAGTTGATCGGGTAATTCACCCAGCGCTTTGATGACCGTGTTATCTTTCCACGTCGGGGTATTCACCACCGCTTTGTTGACCGGCAGCGCCGCCCCTGGCGACATCATGACCCAGTCCGCGATGTTGTCAGCCTGCTCCATAAAGGTGACAAATTTCTCTGCCGCTTCTGTCTCTTCAGACTTTTGACCCGCGGTAATGGTTAACGACGTCAGCATGCCGTAAACAGCAGAGTTTTTTTCCGTCGGCACCATAAAGCCCACATTTTTAGGATCGCCCTCTTTAATCACCGCCGGGAGGATATAGGTGGAATAAATCGCCATCGGCGCCGTGCCGTTCATGAACGCGTCTTTGACTTCCATGATGTCGTTTGAGCCCGGCATGGTGTTCATTGCCAATTGGCGGTAATACTGCAGCGCCTGCGCCATTTCAGGTGTGTTGAGCGTTATCTTTCCTTGCGCATCAAAAACGTTGGCCTGGTTTGAGAGCGCGAACTGGGAAAATGACTGTTCGGTCAAAACGCTTTCCGCCGTGGGCAGCGCAATACCATATTTCTTACTACCAGGATTGTTTAGCTTCTGCGCCACGCTCAGCAGTTGTTGCCAGTCTTTTGGCTCTTCCAGCCCAGCTTTTGCCAGCACATCTTTGCGATACCAGATCCCGCCAATCCAGGCGCTAACCGGAACCCCGGTCCAGGCGGTACCGTCTTCAGTGCGCACAATACGCAGCACGCCATCATAAAAAGTACCTTCACCTACAGCGTTGATGACCTGCGCAACGGCTTTACGATCGATAAGTGATTCTTTATCCATAACTTTCGCGTAGTCATGGCTGGTTTCAATGACTTCAGGCAGTGAACCGCTCCGCGCCAGGGTAATGACCTTGGTGTTGTACGCATCTTCTTCTACAGGAACCTGTTTGACACTGATCCCCGGGTTCTCTTTTTCAAAACGCTCAATCAGTTTTGCAATAACCGCCTGCCGCTCCTGTTCAACAGAAGAGTGCATAAATTCAATCGCAACAGAGGACGTTTTATCATCCTTACACCCGGAAACCAGGGCGCAGGAAACCAGTGCTGAAATCAGCACAATTTTAGTTTTAAGCATGAAATGTTCCTTTTTATTACTTAACCCACATGACCTGCCAGGCGTTCAACGTTAATTCTTTACCTGAAATAGTTTTACCGCTAATCAAATCAAATCCATTTTCAACATCAATACTAATGGTTTGCGTATGACCGCTGACATTAAATAATCCGGTAATTTTTTCGCCTGTTTCCGCCGTACGTTTAATTTGCATTACAGCCGGTGTAACACTGCTAATCTGAAAATCACTATCAGGGTGAAATGCTTTATTACTACGACGTATTACAATTAATCGGGATAATTCATGATAAATAGCGTGGCGCAAACTGGTTTCATCTGCCAGCTCCGTTTCGATTTGGCTTATTTGATATTTTTTGCGGTTGATCGCACGGTTATAACCTAGCGCCTCGACACCTTTATAATCATTGCGTGACCCAAGAATGCTTTGAATGTAAACCGCAGGTACACCCGGAAAACTCAGCAAAATGGCATGTGCGAGAATAAAACGGGAAAAACGTTCGGCATCACTACAATTGCCTGGCGTTAGTGCGTCCATATATGTGACGTTAATTTCATACGGACTGCGACTACCATCAGGATTATTTTTCCAGTTAACCAGCGCGCCTTCCTGTTGTAATTCCGTCACCAGGCGCACAATCTCGTCTTCAGGTAACAAACCACGTAATGGGTTGAGACCAATACCGTCATGCGATGCGAGGAAATTAAACCAGGTGGTCTCACTGGACGGCAGTTCCAGTGATTGCGCCCACTGGCACAAGGTTGAGGTATCCTGGCGTTGTACCGCATGCAGCACCAGCGGCGGTAACGAGAACTGGTACACCATATGCGCTTCATCACGGCCATTTCCGTAGTAGGACACATTATCCTTATGCGGAACGTTTGTTTCAGTAATAATCGCCGTACCAGGCGCCGCGCAGTCAGCAATAGCGCGAAATAGTTTGATAAGCTGATGCGTTTTTTCCAGGTGAATACAGGTCGTTCCTGGCTCTTTCCACATAAAGCCAACCGCATCCAGGCGGACATAATCGGCGCCCTGCTCAAGATAACTCAATAGCACATCGACCATCGCAAGTAACACTATCGGGTTGGCATAGTTGAGATCGATCTGGTCGTCGCTGAACGTCGTCCATAAATAGCGTACGGTGTTATCTTTCAGCGTAAAAGGCGTCAGTAACGGTAATGCGCGTGGACGCGTTACGTTGCTCAGGTCCGTATCAGGATCCATCGCAATAAAGAAATCTTCATAACCGTCAAGCTGTTGCAAATAGTTATTAAACCATTCGCTTTTCGCTGACATATGGTTACAAACAAAATCAAACATCAGTCGACTGGATTTACCCAATTGCTTAATATCATTCCAGTCACCGGTTTCTTCAGCAACCTGATGGTAATTAATTACGGAAAAACCATCATCCGATGACCACGGATAAAACGGCAACAGATGCACATGAGAAAATGTCGACTTAAGCCATTCATTATAAAATTGATTAAACATCGGCAGTGTTTTTTTGCCTGCCCCGTGGAATTGATCGGCGTAGGTAATAAGAACTACATCGCCCTCGTCCCAATGCGCTTTACGGATTTTTTTAATTAATCCCTGTGATTTCTCTAAACGTGCAATCAGCGCTTCATAGTGGCATGAAGTAAACGTATCACCATAAACTTCTGCCAGGCATTTTTGGATTTTTTGGTTCACCTTCAATTCTCGTGGTAGCGGTCCCATGAATCAAGAGACTACTCTGCGGGAAATAAGCTGTCAATCGGCTGAGGTGGCCAGGAGGGGGATAATAAAAGAATTTTGGCAGCCAAAAAATCGTATTTGTGAGCTGCCGCAAATTAACAGAGGGAATGTTGATTAATTGTTGCTTGCTTTTGCTGATTCGGATATCAGCGTTGATTACCTGAATAGCGTTTCGATAATTTTGCCGCTGCCCGACTCAAAACCGGCTCCAGGACCAACGCCAGCAGCATTTTAAGCGGGCGTCGGGCGACGGACTTCACCGCCCACCCTGCTACCCCCGCCGGGCCGTAACGAAGCGCAGTTAAAAGCACCAGCTTACCTACTATTTTAAAGCCCGGCTTAACCCTTTGCCCGGCACGTTGCCAGCGATTGTTCATTTCTATCCTCACAATTGGCGGAAACGGCTGCGCAATGAAAAGGTATCAGAGGTGACATAACGCTCCATTTCACGCAAACGCTTTTCACTTGCCGCCAGCTCGTGATCGACGGCATCCAACAGCTCGCCGCTTGATGGCTGCTGCTCACCGGAAACCACATTGTCCGGCATCGGGTCCAACACAAACGTCAGCACGATGTAAGCGACGAAGGTGAAAAAGGCCAGACCAAAAAAGACGGACAACACCACCAGGATCCGTACCAGCTTCACAGGCACATCGAGGTAATGCGCAATACCTGCGCAAACCCCCTTCACCATGCCCTGTTGCGGAATACGCCACAGTTTTTTGTTCAGATTAACGCCTCCCATTAGCGGTCCCTCCAGTTTGGATGTTCAGCATCAAGGATGTCTTCCAGCGCCTGAATGCGCTCGCGCATCCGCTGTGCGTCATCGTTGAGTTCTACCAGACGTTGCTGTTCACTTTGCGCCAGTTCGCCACGACTGGAACGGTTGCTGTAATGCAGCCAGAGCCAAATCGGTAAAACGAACAGCACAAAGATGGTTAATGGGATAGCCAGAAATAGCGCGCTCATGAGTACTCCTTACAGGTGATGAGCGGCGGCGCGTTCGGGCGCCGCCAGATGTTATTATTGCTTATCTTGCTGCATTTTGGCTTTAAGTTGCGCCAGCTGCTCGCTGATTTCATCATCTGCTTTCAGGTCAGCAAATTGCTGATCCAGAGACTGCTGTTTACCGAAGTTATGGCTTTCAGCCTCAGCTTCCATCTGATCGATACGACGCTCGAAAGATTCAAAGCGTGCCATCGCTTCATCCAGCTTACCGCTGTCCAGTTGACGACGAACATCACGCGAAGAGCTCGCAGCCTGATGGCGCAGCATCAATGCCTGCTGACGAGCACGGGTTTCACTGAGTTTATTTTCCAGCTCACCGATCTCTTTTTTCATTCGCGCCAGCGTATCGTCAACCAGCGTCACCTCATGCTCCAGAGAAGCAATCAGATCAGTCAGTTTCTGTTTTTCGATTAAAGCAGAACGCGCCAAATCTTCTTTCTCTTTACGCAGCGCCAGCTCGGCTTTTTCTTGCCACTCTGCCTGTTGTGCGCTGGCCAGTTCGATACGGCGAGATAATTGTTTCTTTTCTGCCAGAGCGCGTGCGGAGTTTGAGCGCACCTCAACCAGCGTGTCTTCCATTTCCTGGATCATTAACCGCACCAGTTTTTGCGGATCTTCAGCCTTTTCCAGCAACGCATTAATGTTGGCGTTCACGATGTCGGCAAAACGAGAAAAAATACCCATAATGTAATCCTCACTTACTGTTCTGATATCGGGCTATGCCCTGCTGTTTTCGTAATGCACTTGGCGTGCCAATTTTTTAACCAATTGATTTTAATGTAAATGTCTAATTTTACCTGACGGGAGAATTAGGGTAAATTGGTGAATAACACTAACAAGTGGTGAATTTCATCATGGCAGGATACAAAGACAATATTCTGGGCGAAGCGAACAGCTTTATTGAAGTGCTGGAACAGGTTTCTCATCTGGCGCCGCTGGATAAACCTGTACTGGTTATCGGTGAGCGAGGTACGGGGAAAGAGCTTATTGCCAACCGCCTGCACTACCTCTCCAGCCGTTGGCAGGGCCCATTTATTTCGCTTAACTGCGCGGCCCTCAACGAGAACTTACTTGATTCCGAACTGTTTGGTCACGAAGCCGGTGCATTTACCGGTGCACAAAAACGCCATCCAGGACGTTTCGAACGCGCCGACGGCGGCACGCTGTTTCTTGATGAACTGGCGACCGCGCCAATGTTGGTACAGGAAAAACTGCTGCGCGTAATTGAGTATGGCGAGCTGGAACGCGTCGGCGGCAGCCAGCCATTGCAGGTTAACGTGCGACTGGTCTGCGCGACCAATGCCGACCTGCCACGTATGGTCAGCGAAGGCACTTTCCGCGCAGACCTGCTGGATCGTCTGGCCTTTGACGTGGTGCAACTTCCCCCACTACGCGAGCGGCAAAGCGACATCATGTTAATGGCCGAACACTTTGCCATTCAGATGTGCCGCGAGATCGGGTTACCGCTTTTTCCGGGATTTAGCGCCGAGGCCAGAGAAACCCTCCTCCATTACCGTTGGCCGGGTAATATTCGTGAACTGAAAAACGTCGTGGAGCGCTCCGTTTACCGGCACGGTACCAGCGATTACCCGCTGGATGAGATCATCATTGACCCCTTCCGCCGCCATGTTGCGCAGCTACAGGCAGCACCACCAAAGCAGACATCTGTAGCATTACCGCTGGATCTGCGTGAATTCCAGCAGCAACAAGAGAAAGACTTTCTACAAACCAGTTTGCAGCAGGCAAAATTTAATCAGAAAAAAGCCGCTGAATTACTGGGTCTGACTTACCATCAGCTACGCGCGTTGCTTAAGAAACACCAGATCTAATACGCATTTGCAGGTGTCATACTGGCGGGTTTGACGCATAACGTCATAAGGTTTACCATGGCGTCACTACTGTATAAAAACACAGGCATAGATATGACTCTGGGATTAGTTGGCGAAAAAATTGACAGAAATCGCTTCACTGGTGAGAAAGTTGAAAATAGTACATTTTTTAACTGCGATTTTTCAGGTGCCGACCTGAGCGGCACTGAATTTATCGGCTGCCAGTTTTATGATCGCGAAAGTCAGAAAGGATGCAATTTTAGTCGCGCAATGCTGAGAGATGCCATTTTCAAAAGCTGTGATTTATCAATGGCAGATTTCCGCAACGTCAGCGCATTGGGCATTGAAATTCGCCACTGCCGCGCACAAGGCGCAGATTTCCGCGGTGCAAGCTTTATGAATATGATCACCATGCGCACCTGGTTTTGCAGCGCATATATCACTAATACCAATCTAAGCTACGCCAATTTTTCGAAAGTCGTGTTGGAAAAGTGTGAGCTATGGGAAAACCGCTGGATGGGGACTCAGGTACTGGGTGCGACGTTTAGTGGTTCAGATCTCTCCGGTGGCGAGTTTTCGACTTTCGACTGGCGAGCAGCAAACTTCACACATTGCGATCTGACCAATTCGGAGTTAGGTGACTTAGATATTCGGGGTGTTGATTTACAAGGCGTTAAGTTAGACAACTACCAGGCATCGTTGCTCATGGAGCGGCTTGGCATCGCTGTGATTGGTTAGCTCAGCGTTTACACCGGGAGATGCGTTTGACGATTTACTTTTAACCAGTACGACTCCTGGCAAGCATTGTGAAATGTTTTCTCCAGTGGACGAATATCCTGACCTGCCGCATCAACGACATGCCATCTAATGCTGCATTCTGGACAGGAATTTGATGGATATATAACCAATTCATTTTCGCGAGAACAACGAATAACCACTCCCGAATCATGAAGCCATGTCTTATTTATAATCTCAACTTCAGCCATGTCATCCCGTTTACTGACATCCTCAATACAAATAACATTTTTGCCTATTTTTATAGCATTGACGTAATCCGCTAAGTTGCTCATTTATTAAATATTCCCTTTGATTCGTACACTAACGCATTGTAATCGCTTATGCATTTTGTCACAGCGAGGAAACCGTAACAAATTACGCCAACTGTCCACATCCTGCACCGCGTTTATAACGAGTCAGATGGGTCATGAAAATGCTAAGATAGTTAACAGAGTAAATTCAAAGTGGATAGCGGGTATGAAGGGTGACCCTGTCGCGATGTTGAATTCGCGGTTATCACCTGTGCGGCCCCCAAACACAAACGGTAATGGCAAATGTCATTAAATATTAGTAAGATAGCCTCTTTATTTATAATCCTTTAAAATTATGCGCCTGGTTTTATCATCTCTGATCGTGATGGCTGGATTTCTGAGTGGTCAGGCTGCTGCCGCGCCTGAACAGGCTTCGCATGCTGATATTCGTGACAGCGGCTTTGTCTATTGCGTTAGCGGGCAGGTCAATACGTTCAACCCGCAAAAAGCGAGCAGCGGTCTTATCGTCGACACCCTGGCAGCCCAGCTGTATGACCGACTGCTCGATGTCGATCCGTACACCTATCGACTGGTGCCTGAGCTGGCTGAAAGCTGGGAGGTGCTGGATAACGGCGCAACCTACCGCTTCCATCTGCGTCGTGACGTCCAGTTTCAGAAGACGGCCTGGTTCACCCCCACCCGCAAACTGAATGCGGACGACGTGGTGTTTACCTTCGAGCGCATCTTTGATCGCCAGCATCCGTGGCACAATGTAAACGGTAGCAGTTTCCCCTACTTCGACAGCCTACAGTTCGCCGATAACGTCCAAAGCGTACGCAAGCTGGACAACAACACCGTTGAGTTCCGCTTAACTCAGCCCGACGCCTCCTTCATGTGGCACCTCGCCACGCATTATGCCTCCGTGATGTCAGCAGAATATGCGGCTAAATTGGCAAAACAGGATCGCCAGGAACTGCTCGACAGACAACCCGTCGGCACCGGACCGTACCAGCTTTCGGAGAATCGCGCAGGGCAATATGTTCGACTGCAGCGCCATGAAAAATTCTGGCGTGGTACTCCTCTGATGCCGCAGGTGGTTGTGGACCTCGGCTCTGGCGGCACCGGACGTCTATCGAAACTCCTGACCGGTGAGTGTGATGTTCTGGCCTGGCCTGCCGCCAGTCAGCTCAGCATTTTGCGTGATGACCCGCGCCTGCGTCTGACCCTGCGCCCGGGGATGAACATCGCCTATCTGGCATTCAACACCAATAAACCACCGATGGATAATCCCGCCGTGCGGCATGCGCTGGCGCTGGCCATTAATAACCAACGGCTGATGCAGTCCATCTACTACGGGACGGCGGAAACCGCAGCATCTATTTTGCCTCGCGCCTCGTGGGCTTATGACAACGAAGCTAAAATTACAGAGTACAATCCGGCAAAATCGCGCGAGCAGTTAAAAGCACTGGGGCTGGAGAACCTGACATTACAGCTTTGGGTACCCACCAGTTCTCAGGCCTGGAACCCCAGTCCACTGAAAACCGCCGAGCTGATTCAGGCTGACATGGCTCAGGTGGGTGTGAAAGTTAAAATCATTCCGGTAGAAGGTCGTTTTCAGGAGGCGCGATTAATGGATATGAACCATGATCTAACGTTATCCGGTTGGGCGACGGACAGTAACGATCCTGACAGTTTTTTCCGACCGTTGCTAAGCTGCGCCGCCATCAACTCGCAGACTAACTTCGCCCACTGGTGTAATCCGGAATTTGACAGCGTTCTGCGCAAGGCCCTCTCTTCGCAGCAACTCTCATCGCGAATTGATGCCTATGACGAAGCGCAAAATATTCTCGCGAAAGAGTTACCGATCCTGCCGCTGGCCTCTTCACTGCGTCTGCAGGCTTATCGTTACGATATCAAAGGACTGGTGCTGAGTCCGTTCGGCAATGCATCTTTTGCCGGGGTTTTCAGGGAAAAGAAAGATGAGGTGAAAAAGCCATGATTATCTTCACCCTGCGTCGTTTTTTATTGCTGCTGGTCACCCTCTTCTTCCTGACCTTTATTGGATTCAGCCTGAGCTACTTCACGCCTCATGCGCCGTTACAGGGTGCATCGCTGTGGAACGCCTGGGTATTCTGGTTCAATGGCCTCATTCACTGGGATTTTGGTGTATCCAGTATTAACGGCCAGTTGATTTCAGAACAGTTGAAGGAGGTGTTCCCGGCGACGATGGAACTGTGCATTCTGGCCTTTGGTTTTGCGCTGATGGTTGGGATCCCCGTTGGTATGCTGGCAGGGATCACGCGGAACAAATGGCAGGACTGCTGCATCAGCGCCTTAGCGTTGATGGGCTTTTCCATTCCGGTTTTTTGGCTGGCGCTGTTGCTGACGTTGCTCTTCTCACTGACTCTCGGCTGGCTTCCCGTTTCGGGACGCTTTGATCTTCTCTATGAAGTGAAGCCCGTTACCGGATTTGCCATTATTGATGCGTGGATCTCCGACTCGCCCTGGCGCGATGAAATGCTGGTCAGCGCAATCCGTCACATGGTGCTTCCGGTGTTGACGCTTTCCGTCGCCCCTACCACGGAAGTTATTCGCCTGATGCGAATCAGCACCATTGAGGTCTTTGATCAAAACTATGTTAAAGCGGCCGCCACGCGCGGTCTGTCACGCTTAACCATTCTGCGCCGTCACGTTCTGCACAACGCCCTTCCGCCGGTGATCCCGCGTCTGGGTTTACAGTTTTCCACCATGCTGACGCTGGCGATGATCACCGAGATGGTCTTTAGCTGGCCAGGTCTTGGCCGTTGGTTGATTAACGCAATTCGCCAACAGGATTACGCGGCAATTTCGGCGGGCGTCATGGTGATTGGCTCACTGGTTATCATCGTTAACGTCATCTCTGATATTTTGGGTGCTATGGCTAACCCTCTGAAACATAAGGAATGGTATGCCTTACGATAGCGTCTACAGCGAAAAGCGTCCGCCGGGTACGCTGCGCACCGCATGGCGCAATTTTTACGGCGATGCGACTGCGATGATCGGCCTGTATGGCTGCGCAGGATTGGCGATTCTGTGTATTTTTGGTGGTTGGTTTGCCCCTTATGGCATCGACCAGCAATTTCTCGGCTATCAGCTTTTACCGCCGTCATGGTCGCGCTATGGCGAAGTCTCATTTTTCCTCGGAACTGACGATCTCGGGCGTGACGTGCTAAGTCGCCTGCTCAGCGGCGCGGCCCCAACCGTTGGCGGCGCGTTTGTCGTCACCCTCGCCGCCACACTATGTGGCCTGTTCCTGGGCGTGGTTGCCGGCGCGACGCACGGTTTACGCTCCGCGGTGCTGAACCACATTCTGGACACCCTGCTCTCGATCCCTTCGCTGCTGTTGGCGATTATTGTGGTGGCCTTTGCCGGACCGCATCTGACACACGCGATGTTTGCCGTCTGGCTGGCGCTGCTGCCGCGCATGGTACGCTCCGTCTACAGCATGGTGCATGACGAGCTGGAAAAAGAGTACGTTATCGCCGCTCGCCTGGACGGCGCAACCACGCTCAATATCCTGTGGTTTGCCGTTCTGCCCAATATTACCGCCGGACTTATCACTGAAATCACCCGTGCGCTGTCGATGGCGATTCTGGACATCGCCGCGCTGGGTTTTCTCGACCTTGGCGCACAGTTGCCGTCACCAGAATGGGGAGCCATGCTTGGCGACGCGCTGGAGCTGATTTATGTCGCACCGTGGACGGTTATGCTGCCAGGTGCGGCGATTATGATAAGCGTGCTGCTGGTTAACCTGCTGGGTGATGGCGTGCGCCGGGCAATTATTGCGGGGGTGGAATAATGCCATTACTGGATATCCGCAACCTGACCATTGAATTCAGAACCGGCGACGACTGGGTGAAGGCGGTTGACCGCGTCAGCATGACCCTCAATGAAGGTGAAATCCGCGGACTGGTTGGCGAGTCTGGATCGGGCAAGAGCCTGATCGCCAAGGCCATTTGCGGCGTCGCTAAAGATAACTGGCGCGTAACCGCAGACCGCATGCGCTTTGATGATATCGATCTGTTGCGCCTTTCCGCGCGTGAACGACGCAAGCTGGTCGGCCATAACGTTTCCATGATCTTTCAGGAACCGCAATCGTGTCTCGATCCGTCTGAGCGCATTGGACGACAACTGATGCAAAATATTCCGGCATGGACTTATAAAGGCCGCTGGTGGCAGCGTATCGGCTGGCGTAAACGCCGCGCGATTGAACTCCTGCACCGCGTCGGGATAAAAGATCATAAAGATGCGATGCGCAGCTTCCCGTATGAGCTGACCGACGGCGAATGCCAGAAGGTGATGATCGCAATCGCCCTGGCTAATCAGCCGCGTTTACTGATTGCCGACGAACCAACGAACGCGATGGAGCCAACCACTCAGGCGCAAATTTTCCGCCTGCTGACCCGGCTGAACCAAAACAGCAATACCACCATTTTGTTGATCAGCCATGACCTGCAAATGCTCAGCCAGTGGGCTGACAAAATTAACGTGATGTACTGTGGGCAAACGGTGGAAACTGCGCCTAGTAAAGAGCTGGTGACTATTCCGCATCATCCTTATACCCAAGCGTTGATTCGCGCCATTCCTGATTTTGGTAGCGCAATGCCGCACAAAAGCCGCCTGAATACCATGCCAGGAGCCATTCCATTGCTGGAACAATTACCTATCGGCTGTCGTCTGGGGCCGCGCTGCCCTTATGCTCAGCGCGAATGTATCGAAACCCCAAGACTGACCGGAGCAAAGAATCATCTCTACGCCTGTCATTTCCCGCTGAACATGGAGAGAGAGTGAGATGGTAGAAACCCTGCTCGAAGTTCGTAATCTGAGCAAAACCTTTCGCTACCGGACGGGCTTATTCCGCCGTCAGACCGTTGAGGCCGTTAAACCCCTGAGCTTTACCCTGCGCGAGCGTCAGACGCTCGCCGTTATAGGTGAAAATGGTTCCGGTAAATCTACGCTGGCGAAGATGCTGGCCGGTATGATTGAGCCTACCAGCGGTGAGCTGCTGATTGACGATCACCCGTTAAAATATGGTGATTATTCATTCCGTAGTCAGCGTATCCGTATGATTTTCCAGGATCCGTCAACGTCGCTTAACCCACGGCAACGTATTTCGCAGATCCTCGATTTTCCGCTACGTCTGAACACCGACCTCGAGCCTGAACAGCGCCGCAAACAGATCATCGAGACCATGCGCATGGTCGGTCTGTTGCCTGACCATGTGAGTTATTACCCGCATATGCTGGCTCCGGGACAAAAACAGCGTCTGGGCCTTGCCCGAGCGCTCATTTTGCGACCCAAAGTCATTATCGCCGACGAAGCCCTGGCCTCTCTGGACATGTCGATGCGTTCGCAGCTCATCAATCTGATGCTGGAATTACAGGAAAAACAGGGGATTTCATATATCTATGTGACTCAGCACATCGGCATGATGAAGCACATCAGCGATCAGGTATTAGTCATGCACCAGGGTGAAGTGGTTGAACGCGGCAGTACAGCAGATGTTCTGGCCTCGCCGTTGCATGAGCTGACCCGTCGCCTGATTGCCGGCCATTTCGGCGAAGCGCTAACCGCTGACGCGTGGCGTAAAGATCGCTAGCAGATGCAGCCCTCCTCAACCGGAGGGCAATTTTGCAATCAGTGACAAACATTTGGTAAGAGCAGTGTATCAACCTCGCTAAACGCGACCGAAGGGAAAAGGGATCCCTGCATCACCCAAACACCAGCCGCGCCTACTTCGTCGATAAGCTGTTTGGTTTCCACGCCCTCCACCGCAATGCGGTCGCAATATTCGCGGATGTTTTTAATTAGCACCGGGAACATCGGTTTTTCAGCCTGATCCAGGAAAAAACCACGATCCAACTTCACAACATCAAAACGACCGCAAACCAGCGGACTGGCCCCAATGCTGCCGGAGCCCAGATCGCCCAGCCATAATGCGTTTGGACCGTCGCAAAGTGAATTAATCAGCAGATTATTCAGACATACGGTATTCGTCAGAAAACGCTCTGAAAGTTCTAGTGCGACAAAAGGCATGGCATGTAGCGCCGATTTGACGCTCGGGTCGCCAATTGCCAGCAGCGCCATTTCATCAATGAGGTTCAGAGTACAGAAAAGGTTGTGGCTCTCAAACCAATTACGCTTTTCGGCAATTAATCGAATTTGCTCGAGCATGAAATTACGTTTTTGTTCGCTATTCCACGCTGAAATGATGAACTCTGGATGTATCGGCGAAACCGTATCTGAAGCAAACCGGACGCTCATCTCAACACCCAGTAACGTATCAGTTGTGTCTCTCATCGGTTCCGCGATGAAATGATAGTGCATAAGACCACTCCAATTGATCATAACTTCCTGATAATGCACTTTTAATCACAATCAATCAATAATATCGATCAATGAATCAATATCGATCGATAAAAACAATATATCATAACGAACTGAATACGGTCATATTTTTTGTTTTAAGAAAGTTCCTACATTGCTATGTTTTAAAACATAAGCTAGCAGTTAATAATACCATTGAGATGCCTTTAAAGCCTTGTATTTTCTCCATCCCCCCGCGCTTCGCAGAATGAATGAGACTTAACCAGCGAAGTGTTATAACCCTCATGTGTAATGAAAAGTGATTATCAGTAAGGGATGATAACTATTCTACAAGGCACAAAGAGTGGGATATAATTGCTGCCCCATTTCGAACCACCTTCAAATTGTGATCATAACTCATTGATTGCTAAAAATAAGCAATGACCATAAGGATTAAAGCTATGGGTTTTCTTTCCGGTAAGCGCATTCTGGTAACGGGTCTTGCCAGCAAACTGTCCATCGCCTGGGGTATCGCTCAGGCCATGCATCGCGAAGGGGCTGAACTGGCGTTCACCTACCAGAATGACAAACTAAAAGGCCGCGTCGAAGAATTTGCAGCTCAACTGGGTTCCAGCATCGTACTGCAGTGTGATGTGGCGGAAGACGCCAGCATTGATGCACTGTTTACCGAACTGGGCAAAGCCTGGCCGAAATTCGACGGTTTCGTGCACTCCATTGGTTTTGCGCCCGCAGACCAACTGGATGGCGACTATGTGAATGCAGTCACCCGCGAAGGCTTCAAAATTGCTCATGACATCAGTGCTTACAGCTTTGTGGCGATGGCAAAAGCCTGCCGTTCCATGCTGAACCCAGGCTCAGCGCTGCTGACGCTATCCTATCTGGGCGCAGAGCGCGCCATCCCTAACTACAACGTGATGGGCCTGGCAAAAGCCTCACTGGAAGCGAACGTCCGCTATATGGCTAATGCGATGGGTCCTGAAGGCGTGCGTGTGAACGCTATTTCCGCCGGTCCTATCCGTACACTCGCCGCTTCCGGCATTAAAGATTTCCGTAAAATGCTGGCGCATTGTGAAGCGGTTACGCCGATTCGCCGCACTGTAACCATTGAAGATGTGGGTAACTCCGCAGCATTTTTGTGTTCCGATCTCGCTGCCGGCATCTCGGGTGAAGTCGTTCACGTCGATGGTGGCTTCAGTATCGCGGCAATGAACGAGCTGGAACTGAAATAATCGTAAGTCTTCTATGGGCGGTCTTGCCCCGCCCATGACTCTCCTCTGCCCGTCGCCATATATGCTTTTCTGATATTTATTATCACGGAACAATCTTTCATCCCCTCTTCTGCTTACGTCAGGATATTGCAGCGCAAACGATCCGGCGTAGTAGTAGACGACGTGTCCGGGTCGCCACTTTTTAGACCAAGGACCGCCCATGGAACAACGCCGAATTGAAGGCAAAAGCCACTGGTATCATGAGACGCAATCCAGCAAGCATCCGCAAGATATTCTGCCGCTGGTGCCGGAAGCCGCTCATGTCGACGACTGCTTTTTACTGGATCTGGCGATACCTGATGACGCCCTTTTGCCTTTTCAATCCTGGTTAATCCCTGCCCGTAAACTTGCCCAGGTTCTCTTCCCGGTTCACGTAAACCTGAATCAGATGCACACATTCAGCGCCTATGAACGGATGAGTACGGCGCTTACCGTCGCTCAGGTGTATGGCGTCCAGCGATTGTGCAATCACTATGCCGCGCGGTTAACACCGCTTCCTGGTCCTGACTCGTCACGGGAAAGTAACCATCGGCTGGCGCAAATTACCCAATATGCTCGCCAACTTGCCAGCTCTCCTGACGTGATAGGCGCACGCGATCGCCAGCATCTGGATGCGGTCGGGCTGACCACCAGCGATAGTATTTTGATGAATCAAATTATCGGCTTCGTCGGTTTTCAGGCCCGGACCGTGGCCCTGTTTCAGGCCTGGTTTGGACATCCGGTACGCCGAATACCGGTGCTGGATATACAGCAATTCGCTCACGCTTCGTCATTTAGTGCAACAAACGCTACCTGGCACGCTGCGCCATTCCCAATCGAAAAATATCCTGATCAGGACGAGACGACGGCCAGACATTTTCCCGATGAACTGCAAGCGTTGGTGCCATTACTGATTCATTCACCAGTCATTTTGGATTTATTCACGACACTGATTTCCAGTACCCGGCGCAGCGCTGTGCCGGTGCGGGCATTTTCACTGGCGGCGCTAATGACGTCACGGATTAACGGCAGCGTGGCCTGCTTTAATGAACAGGCACATACAGCCAATGAATTAGCCAACGTTATCGCCCTGCTTCGCCAGGAGGAACGTGAATTACAGCGTTGGGAACAGCGACATCCGGTTGAGCGCGTCACCCTGCAGGCGGTACAATGGTTAACCCGAGCGCCCGACCGTTTTAGCGCCGCGCTGTTAACCCCTTTGTTCGATCAGGGCATCTCTTCTGAACAAGCGATTAACCTGCTGGCCTGGAGCGGATTGTGCGGATGGTTGAATCGCTTGAAAATCGCGCTGGGCGAGACTTATTAACCGATCCACTTACTGAAAGAGCGCTTGCCGCAACTGAGAGAATCGCGTAAAACTGTCAGCCGCTCTTTTAGCCACGAAAATAGACAATTATGCTTCAGGACAACCCGCTGCTAGCGCAGCTTAAACAGCAACTGCATTCCCAGACGCCACGTGCTGAAGGGGTGGTAAAAGCCACGGAAAAAGGCTTTGGCTTCCTGGAAGTCGATGCACAAAAAAGCTATTTCATTCCACCGCCGCAGATGAAAAAAGTGATGCATGGCGACCGCATTGTTGCGGTTATCCATACAGAAAAAGATCGTGAATCTGCCGAGCCGGAAGAACTGATCGAACCCTTCCTGACGCGCTTCGTGGGTAAAGTTCAGGGCAAAAATGATCGTCTGTCCATTGTGCCGGATCATCCGTTACTGAAAGAAGCGATCCCTTGCCGTGCCGCCCGCGGCGTTGAGCACGACTTTAAAGAAGGTGACTGGGCCGTCGCTGAAATGCGCCGCCACCCGCTGAAAGGCGATCGCACCTTCTATGCCGAGTTAACCCAATTTATCACTTTTGCTGATGACCACTTTGTCCCGTGGTGGGTCACGCTGGCACGCCATAATCTCGAAAAAGAAGCGCCGGACGGTGTGGCAACTGAGATGCTGGATGAAGGTCTGGTTCGTCAGGACTTAACCGCCCTCAACTTTGTCACCATCGACAGCGCCAGCACCGAAGATATGGACGATGCGCTGTATGCTGAAGAGCTGGCCGACGGCAAACTGCAATTAACTGTCGCCATTGCTGACCCTACGGCCTGGATTGCAGAAGGCAGCAAGCTGGATAAAACGGCAAAAATTCGCGCGTTTACTAACTATCTGCCGGGGTTCAATATCCCGATGCTACCACGCGAACTGTCTGACGATCTGTGCTCTTTACGCGCGAACGAAGTGCGTCCGGTTCTGGCTTGTCGTATGACCATCGCCGCGGATGGCGCGATTGAAGACAACATCACCTTCTTCGCAGCGACGATTGAGTCGAAAGCGAAGCTGGTCTACGACAACGTCTCCGACTGGCTGGAAGGTGCCGGTGACTGGCAGCCTGCAAATGACGCGATTGCTGAACAAATCCGTCTGCTACACCGTATTTGCCTGAGCCGCGGTGAATGGCGTCATAACCATGCTCTGGTATTTAAAGATCGCCCGGATTACCGTTTTGTTCTTGGTGAAAAAGGTGAAGTCCTGGACATCGTCGCTGAGCCACGCCGCATCGCAAACCGAATCGTGGAAGAATCCATGATTGCGGCAAACATTTGCGCCGCCCGCGTGCTTCGCGACAAGCTCGGCTTCGGTATTTATAACGTCCATATGGGATTCGACCCGGCCAACGCCGACGCTCTGGCCGCGCTGCTAAAAACCCATGGTATGCACGTTGATGCCGAGGAAGTCCTGACGCTGGAAGGTTTCTGCAAACTGCGCCGCGAGCTGGATGCGCAGCCTTCTGGTTTCCTCGACAGCCGAATTCGCCGCTTCCAGTCTTACGCTGAAATCAGTATCGAGCCAGGGCCGCACTTTGGGCTGGGTCTGGAGGCTTATGCCACCTGGACCTCTCCTATTCGTAAATATGGCGATATGATTAACCACCGCCTGCTTAAGGCCGTCATCAAAGGTGAAACCATTACCCGCCCTGGGGATGATACCACGGTGCAAATGGCGGAACGTCGTCGCCTGAACCGGATGGCTGAGCGTGATGTGGGCGACTGGTTATACGCCCGTTTCCTGAGTGACAAAGCCGGGACCGATACCCGCTTTGCGGCCGAGATAATTGACGTCAGCCGCGGCGGTATGCGCGTACGTTTAGTTGATAATGGCGCAGTCGCATTTATTCCTGCCCCATTCCTGCACGCCGTTCGGGACGAGCTGGTATGCAGCCAGGAAAGCGGCACGGTGCAAATCAAAGGTGAAGTGGTTTACAAAGTCACGGATGTGATTGACGTAACCATCGCCGAAGTTCGCATGGAAACCCGCAGCGTTATCGCGCGTCCAGCCGCGTAACACGTATCAATCCAGCGACCTTTCTCATTTTGTGAAAGGTCGTTTCTTTTTCCCGCCCAAATTCCCACCACCGCACTACACTTCTTTCATTCGGTCAATTTTATTTTTTTACTTTTTTCAGTTCCGCTGGCTTTGCTTTTTACGGATTCTGGATTAAACATAAATATATAAAAAAAACAATACGTTCAGCCATAATCACCACGAATGAATCATGGCTACCCATACTTTTGAGGCTCTATGCGCTTTAAACGGGATAGTACACATGATGAAAGACGTCCGGGAGCTGGTTACGTTGTATAGCTATGTGGGCACTCATAACCCCTACTGGCGTTTGTCAGAGGATTGCAACATCCTGCATTTCTCTATCGACGAAGCGTCAGAAGCTGATCAGACCATCGAATTATTACCTGAACAAGCCGATCGCATTCGCGAGATGACGGTGATCACGTCAAGTCTGTTAATGACGTTGCCCATTGAAGATGACGACATTCCCGTGCATCTGGTCGGTCGAAAAATCAATAAGCGCGAATGGGCTGGTAGCGCATCCGCCTGGGATGACACCCCCTCCGTCGCCCGCGATCTGGCCCACGGCCTCTCTTTTGCCGAACAAGTCGTTTCCGAAGCCAATTCCGTTATTGTCATTCTTGACCGCATGGGCAACATTCAGCGGTTTAATCGCCTGTGCGAAGAGTACACCGGCCTCAAAGAACGTGAAGTCATTGGTCAAAGTGTATTCACATTATTTATGAGCCGTCGTGAAGCAGCGGCTTCACGGCGCAATATTGAGGTCTTTTTTCGCGAAGGTAACTCGTATGAGGTTGAACGCTGGGTCAAGACCTGCAAAGGCCAGCGTCTGTTTCTGTTTCGCAATAAATTTGTGCATAACGGTAGCGGCAAAAACGAAATTTTTCTGATCTGTTCCGGGACCGATATCACTGAAGAACGCCGCGCGCAGGAACGACTGCGGGTGTTGGCGAATACCGACTCCATCACAGGATTACCAAACCGCAACGCAATTCATGAACTGATCAGCAATGCGATTGAGAACGCGGGCGATACGCAGGTCGGTATTGCGTACCTCGATCTGGATAACTTCAAAAAGGTAAACGATGCCTACGGGCATATGTTTGGCGATCAGCTACTACAAAGCGTGTCGCTGGCAATCCTCAGTTGCCTCGAAGACAACCAGATCCTGGCGCGATTTGGCGGCGATGAATTCATTGTTCTTGCCACCGAAACATCCCAGGGCACACTGGAAGCCACCGCATCACGCATTCTGACGCGCCTGCGCCAGCCCTTCCGCATCGGTCTGATTGAAGTCTATACCGGATGCTCTATTGGTATATCCCTCGCGCCTCAGCATGGTCAGGACTGCGAGAGCGTCATTCGTAACGCGGATACAGCCATGTACACCGCGAAAGAAGGTGGCCGTGGGCAGTTTTGTGTTTTTTCTCCGGAAATGAATCAGCGAGTATTTGAATATCTGTGGCTGGATACTAATCTGCGTAAGGCGCTGGATAACGATCAACTGGTTATCCATTATCAGCCAAAGATAACTTGGCGCGGTGAAGTGCGCAGCCTGGAGGCGCTGGTTCGCTGGCAATCTCCGGAACGCGGCCTCATTCCACCGCTGGAGTTTATCTCCTACGCCGAAGAATCGGGGCTCATCGTCCCGCTGGGGCGTTGGGTTATTCTCGACGTTGTGCGCCAGGTCGCGAAATGGCGCGACAAGGGAATAAACCTGCGCGTGGCGGTAAACGTTTCTGCCCGCCAGCTCGCCGACCAGACGCTGTTTACCGCACTTAAGCAGGTGCTTCACGAGCTCAACTTTGAGTATTGCCCCATCGATGTTGAATTAACGGAAAGCAGTTTGATAGAAAATGAGCAACTGGCGTTGTCAGTCATTCAGCAGTTTAGCCAGTTAGGAGCGCAAATCCATTTGGATGATTTTGGTACCGGTTATTCGTCGCTGTCTCAACTGGCCCGCTTCCCGCTAGATGCCATTAAACTGGATCAGACCTTTGTCAGAGAGATCCACAAACAACCTATTTCACAATCGCTGGTACGGGCCATAGTTGCGGTAGCACAGGCGCTCAACCTGCAGGTCATCGCCGAAGGCGTGGAAAGCGCGAAAGAGGATGCGTTTCTGACCAAAAATGGCGTCAATGAGCGTCAGGGGTTTTTATTCGCCAAACCAATGCCAGCCGCCGCATTTGAACGTTGGTATCGCCGCCACCTGAGTAAAAAACTGCGCTAATGCAGAGAGAATGAAGGCGATAAATAGCCATAAATGGACATTACATGACGACGCTATCCGCATGTAATCACAGAATATATAATATTCTTCAATCGTTCAGGTTAATACTATTTTTCCCTTCTCTTTTGCCATGAAATTCTGCATCATGAAATTCAAACTCTATTGCCATTAGGATGACGACCATGTCTGATATCGACGCTCAGCGTCTGGCCGAACGTATTGATACCGTGCTGGATATCCTCGTTGCAGGTGATTACCACTCAGCCATCCACAATCTTGAAATTTTGAAAGCTGAACTGTTAAACACGGTCAAAGAAGATGCCGAATCTTTGGCGAAAAAGCAGAAGGCACCATGGGAGATCTGATGACAGTGATCTTTTGATGTCGCTGCTATCAGCAAACTGCAGAGAATGCAGTTTCCGTTTAATTTCCGATACGATATCGCAATAAAATTAATACTATGAATTCCCGACAACAATCTATTTTGCAGATGGTGACCGATAAAGGTCAGATGAGCGTCGCCGATCTGGCAAAAGTCACCGGTGTCTCCGAAGTGACGATTCGACAGGATCTGAACACGCTGGAAAAACAGAGTTACTTACGCCGAGCCCACGGTTTTGCTGTTTCATTGAACAGCGATGATGTTGAAACGCGCATGATGACCAATTTCACTCTGAAACGTGAACTGGCTGAATTCGCTGCATCTCTGGTCAGTCCAGGCGAATCCGTATTCATTGAGAATGGCAGCAGCAATGCACTTCTGGCCAGAACGCTGGCAGAGCAAAAAGATGTCACCATCATCACCGTGAGCAGCTACATTGCTCATCTGCTCAAAGAAACGCCCTGTGAAGTGATACTTCTCGGTGGAATTTACCAGAAAAAAAGTGAGAGCATGGTCGGCCCCTTAACTCGCCAGTTTATCCAGCAGGTACACTTCAGTAAGGCCTTTATCGGCATTGACGGCTGGCAAGCTGATACCGGTTTTACCGGACGCGATATGATGCGTTCTGACGTGGTTAACGCGGTGCTGGAAAAAGGCGCAGAAGTTATTGTGTTGACCGACAGCTCAAAATTCGACGCCATTCACCCTTACACGCTGGGTCCATTAGAGCGATTCAGCCGCGTAGTAACGGACTCCAGACTCAGCGCCAGCGTACAAATGCAGCTCGAACATTCAGGATTAATCGTCAATATCATTGATGCCCACGCATAAAATCTTCAGTAGATGGTTTGTCAGCAGACAAATCATCTGCTCTCTGAGAGTTATCTGACAATCCAATTAAGACTTTTTACCTGTCGTTAACAGGATAAAGTCGTAAAATTAATGTTAGCGATATAACAGGAACGAACCTCCAACTTCAGGATAGTGTTTGTAATGCCTTCGCTAAACGGTTTCACGGAAATATCTTCGATAGTCTTAATTTGACGCTATCCTTAAAGAACACTGGATTCCGTGAATCAATAATTCAGGAGAAAGTATTATGTTAGTAACGAGCAAAAAAATGACCGCTGCCATTCTGGCGATTACTCTGGCAATGTCGCTGAGTGCCTGCTCTAACTGGTCCAAACGAGATCGTAACACCGCAATCGGTGCTGGTGCAGGTGCAATAGGTGGTGCAGTCCTGACTGACGGCAGCACGCTGGGTACGCTGGGTGGTGCTGCAGTAGGTGGTATTATTGGCCACCAGGTGGGTAAATAATCTACGGTTAAACGGCTCGATATAATAATACGTTTACTTTTTCAGGTCTGTATTATTAAAAAGCCACGGAAAGTTTCCGTGGCTTTTTTATTAACCGCCAGCCAGTTTAACTTTCATTCCTTTAGCTTCCAGCAGCGATTTAATCAGGTCGCGCTTATCCCCCTGAATTTCAATCACGCCATCTTTCACTGCTCCACCGCAACCACACTTTTTCTTCAGTTTTGCGGCTAATTTGGTCAGTTCGGCATCGTCTTGATCAATACCGGTAATCAGGCACACGCCCTTCCCTTTGCGACCACTGGTCTGGCGCTGGATACGAACAATGCCATCGCCTTTTGGGCGCTCAGGCGCTGTTTTCGGTTCATCAATACGCCCGGAGTCGGTAGAGTAGACCAGACGAGAGTTTGAGTCGTTCATTTACGCACCTCGTTTCAGGGAAGCATTGATCATCTTCAGCGTCTGCGCGGGATCGGCCGACTGGGTGACCGGACGACCAATCACCATGTAATCCACACCTGCTAACTGCGCCTGTTCCGGTGTCATAATACGACGCTGATCGCCCGCCTCGCTGCCTTCTGGACGAATCCCCGGCGTCACCAGCTTAAATGCCTGGCCCAACGCCTGCTTGAATCGCACCGCTTCCTGAGCTGAGCATACGACACCGTCCAGACCACAATTCTGGGTTAAGCGCGCCAGTCTTTCAGCATAATCTGCAGGTGACAACGTCACGCCGAGATCGGCGAGGTCGCTGGCTTCCATACTGGTCAGAACCGTCACGGCAATCAGCAGCGGCGCGTCCTGGCCAAAAGGCACTAAGGCTTCACGGGCTGCAGTCATCATACGCACCCCGCCAGAAGCGTGAACGTTAACCATCCAGACGCCAAGTTCGGCAGCAGCGGCAACTGCATGCGCGGTGGTATTGGGAATATCATGAAATTTCAAATCAAGAAAGATGTCAAAACCACGCTGTTGTAGATCGCGAACCAACTGAGGCCCAAAAAGCGTGAACATCTCTTTGCCCACTTTCAAACGGCAATCACGAGGATCAATTCTGTCGACAAAAGCTAATGCTTTATCACGATTAGAATAATCGAGAGCGACAACGACAGGAGAATCGGTAACAGCACGAGAAGAAGATGAAGCAGTAAACGTCATGACCAGACCTTCTTGAGGATGGGCGCCCACGGCGGCGCGAAATGGGTAAACGGCGTGCATTCTACCTGCGGTAATAGAAAATTAACAGGCGCGATTACATTTCTGCCAGGCGAACCGGCAACGGAGGTTGAGGATGGATCTATTACACCCCAACAGTATGTTGTAACTAAAATGAGATTTTTTAAAAAATTACAGCCCATCAAGTCCGCGAATGGGCTTAATGGTTGACCATGAACGGCAGGATGGACAGTGCCAGTACAGCGTATACGCCGTAAAACCGCACTTCTGGCAGCTGTAACGCGGTTTACTACGTACCTGCTCTCCGACCATATCGCGCAGAACCATCAGGCTCTCTTTGGCACGCCCTTCTTCGGCTTCGTGGAGATGATAATCCATCAGCTTGTGGAACACGCGCATCGTAGGATGACGTTGCAGCTGACGAGTGATATAGACCTGAGCGGTATCAGCCCCCTCACGCGCCTCAAGAATATCAGCCAGCATCAGTTCGGCGGCGGCACCAGTATTTTCCTCAACGGCCCGACGTAAAAACTCCGCCCACTCATCGTTTTTCCCCAGATGCTGGTAGCAGCTTTGCAGCATTTCCAACGTTTCGCTGACCAGCTCTTTATCCTGGGAAATGACCCGTTGCAGGCTTTCAACCGCCTTCGCGTAATCACCTTTTTCCATGTACACGCGACCCATCATGATGGATACCCGTGCACTGTTTTTGTCTGCCGCCGCGCCTTTTTTCAACAGCGTCATGGCGCGATCCATATCGTCGCTACCCATTTGCTGTAAGGCCAGTTCGCAGTAGAAGTGGGCTATCTCATTACGCTGTTTGTCTTTGCCGAGTTTTACCAGACGCTCTGCTACATCAATGGCTTTTTGCCATTCGCTGGTGGCCTGATAAATTTGCAACAGTTGCTGTAATGCGCCAACCCGAAAATCAGTTTCATCGGTAAGCTGATTGAACATGTCTTCCGCGCGGTCGTACAGTCCCGCGGCCATGTAGTCGCGCCCCAGCTGTTGCACGGCCAGCAAACGTTGCTCGTAGGTCAGCGAGGCACTTTCCATTAACGTTTGATGGATGCGGATTGCGCGATCGACTTCACCGCGAGAGCGGAACAGGTTTCCGAGGGTGAGATGAGCCTCAACGGTGCCTGTGTCCTCTTTTAGCATATCAAGGAACAGATCCACCGCTTTATCTTGTTGATTGCTCAGGAGGAAGTTAACCCCGGCGACATAGTCACGAGAAAGACGGTTAGCTTCATCCTGCTTGGTTTGTTGCGCACTTCTGCGACCCATATACCACCCATAGGCAGCGGCTACAGGTAAAAGCAGAAACAACAACTCCAACATAAATAATTATTCCTTCACAACCGACGAATCGGCAGATACCGCAACGTCGGTCGCAGGCGCAAGCTGGTTTTCCAGTCGTTTGATTTTACGTTCGGCGCGCGCAAGAGACACACGAACCTTCAGCCAGAAAAGGCCGCAAATTAGCCAACCAATCGCAAACCCTGCGGCAAACAATACAGCAAGCAGCGTAGAGATACGATACTCACCCTGAGCCAGCAGGTAATTAAACGTAACCTGTTGATCGTTTTGCGCACCCAATGTCACCGAAATAACAAAAATCGCCAACACCAGTAAGAAAATGAGTAAATATTTCACATTACTTCCCGTTATGTGGTTTGAGCGAATAAATCGTGTCCAACTTACCGCGTTGAGCCCTTTAAATTACCATTTTCACAACGAGTGCGAAACGGAAAAGCGCTTTCCACTTTATGATTTAAGGGCAAAATTTGAAAAATCAATCATCGCTAGCTTTCTTGTTCTCGCTGCGCGATTTCTTTTTTCTCCTGCACTGGTGGGGTTAATGGTCCGCATACCCGCTGTGCAAACCAGGTTGCCAGCGTCACCAGCAGCCACGAAATCAGCGTTGCCACCACCAAATCACGGGGCCAGTGCATGCCTAACAGCAAGCGGCTGCCCATCACGCCGGTCGCCCAGATCAGCAAAAACACAATCGTCAGCGTACGTCTGCGCGGCCATAACAGCCCTACGCCCAGTAAAGCCCAACTGGCGGCAAACATCGTATGTCCGGACGGAAAGGCAAACCCCGTTTCTTTTTGCCAGTGCTTGCGTAAAAACGTTGGAATATCCTGCTGTTCGGCCAATTGTTCTTTGACTAAATGCCCACGATCTTTACGTTTTAAAGTGTAGAACTCATCAACCGGAATATGGTGCGTTTTTTCCAGCCACACGACAAAAGGTCGCGGTTCTTGCACCCTGTCTTTTACCCAGGACTTCACGCCCTGTCCCACTAAAATCGCCGCTGCCAGAATAGCAAACAACATTATCGCGGCTTTAAGACGAAAACGCAGGCACCACAGAAACCATGCACAAAGCGCAACGTGAGTGATAATTCCCCACGGCTGCGTCACCGTTTCCGTTACCCAGTACAAGGATTTTAACCACCAGACATTGTGCCCCGGCTGCCAGCTCCAGCCTGATACCCATACGGCAACCGGCATGATAAGTAGCAGTCCGGTCCCCACTGCGGTGCGCTTTGCAATAGACAGCATTGCCTCTCCTTTCGTCGATAAGTATCACAATCATAACTGAAAAATTCACACGTCGGGAAAATTGACAATTTTGTGCCATTCCAAAAGCGAATCCGTGGTCGCGATTAGGTGAACGTCGTTGCCTTATGGCAAAATAGTGTAATACAGAACAGAAGCCGACAGGCGAAGGCACGACGAGTGCCAGCATAATCTGGAGAATTACATGCAGCTTAAACGTGTGGCAGAAGCCAAACTGCCAACCCCCTGGGGTGATTTCCTGATGGTGGGATTTGAAGAACTGGCAACCGGACACGATCATGTCGCACTGGTTTTTGGTGATATAACAGGCCAAACACCTGTCCTGGCGCGCGTCCACTCCGAATGTTTGACTGGTGATGCGCTGTTTAGCCTGCGTTGCGATTGCGGTTTCCAGCTCGAAGCGGCCCTCACCCACATTGCAGAAGAAGGGCGTGGTATTCTGCTTTATCACCGTCAGGAAGGACGCAACATTGGCCTGCTCAACAAAATCCGCGCTTACGCGTTGCAGGACCAGGGTTATGATACCGTTGAAGCGAATCATCAGTTGGGATTTGCGGCAGACGAGCGCGATTTCACGCTGTGTGCCGATATGTTCAAGCTGCTGGGCGTGGATGCGGTACGTTTGCTGACCAATAACCCGAAGAAAGTAGAAATCCTGACCGAAGCGGGAATCAATATTGTTGAACGCGTACCGCTGATCGTGGGCCGTAATCCAAAAAATGAACATTATCTGGACACCAAAGCCGCCAAGATGGGACATTTGCTGGGCAAATAATCGTTGTCACCGCCTATCAAAAAGCCTGCTCTCGCAGGCTTTTTTGCATTTTAATTCAACATATTACGAATCACGTAGTGCAGAATGCCGTCGTTTTGGTAATACGTTAGCTCCGTCGCGGTATCAATGCGACAGCGGCATAGAATCACCTCTTTACGCCCATCTGCGCGTACCATACTCACCGGAACTGTCGCCCCCGGTTTAATGTTTTGTAGGTCCGTAATATCGATCGCCTCCTCACCGGTTAATCCCAGCGTTTTACGCGTGACGCCCTGCGGGAATTCCAGCGGTAAAATGCCCATGCCAATCAGGTTAGAACGGTGAATTCGCTCAAAAGACTCTGCGATAACCACGCGAACTCCCAGCAAACGTGGGCCTTTCGCCGCCCAGTCGCGGCTGGAGCCGGATCCATACTCTTTCCCGGCAATCACCGCCAGAGGCACGTTCTCCTGCTGGTATTGCATGGCCGCATCATAAATAGCTACCACTTCGGTTCCCGGCAAATGACGCGTCATACCACCTTCCACGCCGGGTACCATCTCATTGCGAATACGAATATTGGCAAAGGTACCACGCATCATCACTTCATGATTCCCGCGTCGTGAACCGTAAGAGTTAAAATCTTTACGCTCAACGCCATGGCTTTGCAGATAGCGCCCCGCCGGGCTGTCTGGTTTAATACTGCCGGCAGGAGAAATATGGTCGGTGGTAACAGAATCTCCGAGCATCGCCAGAATACGCGCACCGTGAATGTCCTGAACCGGATCCGGCGTAGCCTGCATACCATCGAAGAACGGTGACAAACGGATATAGGTCGAGTCAGACTGCCAGCCATAGGTATCAGCGCGATCAACCTGGATTGCTTTCCATTCTGGCGTGCCTTCAAAGACTTCAGCATACTCTTTGTGGAACATGGCGGTAGAGACCTGCTCAACGGCGCGGGCAATTTCCTTGGCTGTCGGCCAAATATCTTTCAGATAAACGGGATCGCCTTTTCTGTCATGGCCTAACGGATCTTTCGTCAGGTTGATATTCATATTCCCCGCCAGCGCGTAGGCTACCACCAGCGGCGGAGACGCCAGCCAGTTGGTCTTCACGAGCGGATGGATACGACCTTCAAAGTTACGGTTTCCAGAAAGCACTGCCCCAACCGTAAGATCGCCTTTTTTGATGGCTGTTTCGATAGGATCGGGTAAGGGTCCAGAGTTGCCAATACAGGTGGTACAGCCATAACCCACAAGATTAAATCCCAGCTCATCAAGGTACGGAGTAAACCCAGCCTTTGCCAGATAATCGGAAACCACCTTCGATCCTGGCGCCAACGAGGCTTTCACCCATGGCTGACGTTTCAAACCAAGCGTTACGGCTTTTTTCGCCAGCAGCCCAGCCGCCATCAATACACTTGGGTTTGAGGTGTTGGTACAAGAGGTGATAGCGGCTATCACCACCGCGCCGTCCGGCAACTTATACTGCTGACCGCTCATGGTATAGTCCACTGGCTGGCGGTCTTTAAGCGAGCTATTCACCTCGAGTTCATTACTCGCCGAAAAGGCTTTCGGCACATCAGCCAGCGCCACCCGATCCTGCGGACGCTTCGGTCCAGCAAGGCTTGCCTCTACACTGCCCATATCCAGCTCCAACGAACTGGTAAACACAGGTTCATCCCCTGGGTTACGCCACATTCCCTGCGCTTTGGCATAGGCATTGACCAACTCAACCTGTTCCTCACTGCGCCCGCTCAGACGCATATACTCAAGGGTAATGTCATCGATCGGGAAGAAACCGCAGGTTGCGCCGTATTCCGGTGCCATGTTCGCAATGGTTGCTCGATCGGCCAGAGGTAAGGTGTCCAGCCCATCACCGTAGAATTCAACGAATTTACCGACTACACCGTGCTTACGCAGCATCTGGGTGACGGTCAGAACCAGGTCGGTGGCAGTGATGCCTTCCCGCAGTTTACCCACCAGTTTAAAGCCCACAACATCCGGGATCAGCATTGAGACCGGTTGACCTAGCATTGCCGCTTCAGCTTCAATGCCTCCAACGCCCCAGCCCAGCACACCGAGACCATTAATCATCGTGGTATGGGAATCGGTACCGACCAGTGTATCGGGATAAGCCACCCACTCACCGTCCTGTAACTCGCTCCAGACAGCTTTGCCAAGATATTCAAGGTTAACCTGGTGGCAAATCCCCGTACCCGGCGGTACAACGCTGAAGCGACTAAATGCCTGCTGTCCCCATTTCAGGAACACATAACGTTCATGGTTACGTTCCATTTCCAGGCGCACGTTTTCTTCGAAAGCATCATCATCACCGAAACGATCCACCGTTACCGAGTGGTCAATGACAAGATCCACTGGCGAAAGCGGATTCACTTTTGCCGTATCCCCACCCAGACGTTTCACCGCTTCGCGCATGGCGGCGAGATCGACCACCGCCGGCACGCCGGTAAAATCCTGCATCAGAACACGAGCAGGTCGATAGGCAATTTCTCGATCGGCATGGGCGGTCTTCAGCCAATGCGCAAGCACATGAATATCATCTTCGGTAACGGAATTACCGTCCTGCCAGCGAAGCAGGTTTTCCAGCAAAACTTTTAGCGATTTCGGTAAACGGGTGATATCACCCAGTGATTTAGCGGCCAGCGGCAGACTGTAGTAACGGTAGGTTTTATCTTTAACCTGCAATGTGTCCTTACTGGCTTCTCGTAGGGTCGACGACATAGCTCCTCCTTAATGACAGGGTTGGATCCCCTGATTTTCCTCAGGGTTAGTATTAAAGATAACACAAACAAAATGTAACGCTTTGATAACAACTCAAATTGATAAAAGTGGAGGGCTACAAAAGGGACAACTGAAGTATCTGGCGAGGAGAAAGGTTTAAGCGGTCAAGGTTAATACGGTGATAAGCATGGCTCATCACGATTGCCCGGAATAAAATATTTGCAGTACAAGACAACAGACTAATAATAATTATAAAATTCGTATCAATTATTGTTTCTGTTCATCATCATCCGCAAACAGATCGATAAACGCCCGTTGTTCAGGAGAGAGTTTCCAGGTCGCTGGAATATTCGGCTTATTCTCTGCGCTGCGTTGACTCTCTTGTTCATGATCATCCGGAGATGGCATCACGGTGGAGCGTTGTTCCAGTGTGGACATGACCTACCCCCACACATTCCAGGCCACGAGCGCGACAATAATCCAGAACACGGCAGAGCCAAGAAACACAGCGAACCAGGCTTTACGTTTCATGACGGGATCCCGGCGTGCTGGCTGGTTTCCTGAAGGCATCGCTAACCTCATACTATCGAAATCACTTATCATTTAAGCACCAAACAATCGGTACAATTAATCATCAGATAGGAGGAATCCTAATAAAAAAGGTCAAAAAAAGCCAGTTAATTTTCATACTCGACCTGATAAATAAATTAATTATTTGATCGGTTATAAATATTTGAGAGGGGTTTTTGGCGACCTTACTAATTTGAAACTACTTTAGCAAGTGTTTACCATAAACAATATATGGTTAATACATAGAGGAAAAATATTGAATAGATTCAGACTCTGCCGTCGGTATCGCTTTATGTTTGAGGATACCGACGAGGTAACAGCCGTTATTATTTCTCAGGCAATTTAATATCTTTAAACATGGCTTCAATATCGTCGTTGGAACGTAGCGCCACCGCCGTATCCACCACATCACGCGTCAGATGCGGCGCGAAACGTTGAATAAAATCATACATGTAACTGCGTAAAAAAGTGCTGCGACGAAAACCAATCTTGGTGGTGCTATGGCTGAAGATATCATGGGCATCAACGCGCACCAGGTCAGGGTCGGAGACAGGATCAACCGCCATACTGGCAATTACCCCCACGCCAAGGCCCAGGCGTACATAGGTCTTAATGACATCGGCATCGGTCGCGGTAAAAACTATACGCGGCTCAAGCCCCGCACGGTTGAACGCGGTGTCCAGTTCCGAACGTCCGGTAAATCCAAACGTGTAGGTCACCAGCGGGTACTGCGCCAGTTCTTCAATGGATACGGCGGATTTGCCCGCCAACGGATGGTCCGGCGTAACGACAATCGAACGGTTCCAGTGGTAGCAAGGCAGCATCACCAGATCGTCATACAGGTGCAGGGCTTCCGTCGCGATAGCAAAATCTGCATTCCCTTTCGAGACGGCTTCGGCGATTTGCGTCGGCGACCCCTGGTGCATATGCAATGAGACGCGAGGATAACGCTCAATAAAGCCTTTAATGACGTTCGGCAAAGCGTAACGCGCCTGAGTGTGCGTGGTGGCGATATACAGTGAGCCTTTGTCCGGCCAGGTATGTTCGCCAGCAACGGACTTAATGGCGTCCACCTTCGACAAAACTTCTCGCGCGATTCGAATGACTTCCTGCCCCGCTGGCGTAACCTGGGTCAGGTGCTTACCGCTACGGGCAAAAATCTGGATGCCAAGTTCATCTTCCAGCATACGAACTTGCTTACTGATACCTGGCTGCGAGGTATAAAGCCCTTCCGCCGTTGAGGAGACATTAAGGTTGTGGTTCACCACCTCAACAATGTAGCGAAGCTGCTGTAATTTCATGTTAAGCCATCCCGATTTGCGCCATCAAATCATCGTTTCAGAGCAGGCTCGTTGGCGCTGCTAATACGATTTAATAATAAAAAGTGTGTTAACTATAACCACTATATCATTTCTATGTGAGCTGTATAGGGATGACAAAAAATAATACGCCAGAAACAAAAAGGGCCGCTTACGCGACCCTTTGAGGAGAAATTCAGCCGGAATGCTGTTATTTCTTCCCTTCGACCCATTTACCGTCAACGAAGAACGCGGACCAGCCGGTCGCCTTACCGTCTTTCTCCGCAGCAACGTATTGCTGCTTGGTTTTACGGCTGAAACGAACCATCGACTTGTTGCCGTCTGGGTCAGTCTGCGGCGCATCTGCCAGATAGCGCAGTTTTTCCGGCAGACGATCGCGGAAGCGGTACAACTCCTCAACCAGCGGCGCACGTGTCTCACGTGATTTCGGGAACGTATTTGCCGCCAGGAAGATCCCTGCAGCGCCATCACGTAACACGAAATACGCATCAGATTTTTCACACGGCAGTTCCGGCAACGGAACCGGATCCTCTTTCGGTGGAGCAACTTCACCGTTACGCAGGATCTTACGGGTATTTTTGCACTCGTCGTTGGTACACGCCATGTACTTGCCGAAACGTCCCATTTTCAGGTGCATTTCAGAGCCACATTTCTCGCACTCAACAATAGGACCGTCATAACCCTTGATGCGGAATTCGCCTTCTTCGATCTCATAGCCGTCGCAGGTAGGGTTATTACCACATACATGCAGCTTGCGCTTAGGATCGATAAGGTAGCTGTCCATCGCCGTGCCGCACTTCTGGCAGCGACGTTTGGCGCGCAAAGCGTTGGTTTCCGCATCGTCGCCTTCCAGCACGTTCAGCACTTCGTTTTCCGGCACCAGGTTAATGGTGGTTTTGCAACGCTCTTTCGGGGAAAGCGCATAGCCAGAACACCCCAGGAAAACGCCGGTGCTGGCGGTACGAATACCCATCTTGCGACCGCAGGTTGGGCAATCAATGCTGGTCAGCACCATCTGGTTCGGACGCATACCGCCCTCTTCAGGATCTTTCTCGGCTTTATCCAGTTGCTGAGTAAAATCAGTGAAGAAGTTGTCGAGTACGCCCTTCCATTCGGCTTCGTGATTTGCCACCTGGTCGAGACTGTCTTCCATCTGCGCGGTAAAGTCGTAGTTCATCAGTTCGCGGAAGTTTTCTTCCAGACGATCGGTGACGATTTCACCCATTTTTTCAGCGTAGAAGCGACGGTTCTCAACGCGAACATAACCGCGATCCTGAATCGTAGAAATGATCGACGCATACGTGGATGGGCGACCAATCCCACGTTTTTCAAGCTCTTTAACCAGCGAAGCTTCACTGAAGCGCGCAGGCGGTTTGGTAAAGTGTTGCGCAGGTGTCAGTTCGATGAGCGTCAACGTATCGCCTTTATCCACCGCAGGTAAAATGCGGTCTTCATCGCCCTTACGCAGCGCAGGCATCACTTTCGTCCAGCCATCGAAGCGCAGAATACGACCACGCGCCTTCAGACGGAAATCACCCGCGCCCACCGTCAGCGTGGTGGAATCATATTTAGCAGGCGTCATCTGGCAGGCAACAAACTGGCGCCAGATCAGCTGATACAGTTTTTGCGCATCGGCTTCCATATCTTTCAGCGATTCCGCCTGAACGGCGACATCGGAAGGACGGATAGCTTCGTGCGCTTCCTGCGAGTTCTCTTTGCTGGCGTACTGGTTCGCGCTCTCCGGCAGATACTTTTTGCCGAAATTATCGCTGATGTAATCGCGAACCATGTTCACCGCATCCTGGCTCAGGTTGGTTGAGTCAGTACGCATATAAGTGATGTAGCCCGCTTCATACAAGCGCTGCGCCATCATCATGGTTTTCTTCACGCCGAAGCCCAGACGCGTGCTGGCGGCCTGCTGTAGCGTGGAGGTGATGAACGGCGCACCCGGCTTGCTGCTGGTCGGCTTATCTTCGCGTTCCAGAACGCTGTAGCGCGCTTTTTCCAACAGGCTAACGGCGGCAAGCGTTTGTTCCCGGTTGACCGGACGGAACGGTTTATCATTCTGATGCGTCACCTCAAGCGGTAACGCGTCACCACCTGGCGTGGTCGTGTTAGCATCAATTTCCCAGAACTCTTCAGGAACGAATGCTTTGATTTCGCGTTCACGCTCAACCACCAGACGCACGGCAACCGACTGTACGCGGCCTGCTGACAGGCCTCGCGCAATTTTTTTCCACAGCAGCGGCGACACCATATAGCCCACAACACGGTCCATAAAGCGGCGCGCCTGTTGCGCATTAACACGGTCGATGTTCAGTTCGCCCGGTTTTTCAAACGCCTGACGAATAGCGTTTTTGGTAATTTCGTTAAACACCACGCGACTGTAGCGGGTGTCGTCGCCACCGATCACTTCCCGCAGGTGCCACGCAATGGCTTCCCCTTCGCGGTCAAGGTCGGTTGCGAGATAGATGTGGTCGGCTTTTTCAGCCAGTTGCTTCAGTTCAGAAACAACTTTTTCTTTCCCGGGCAGCACTTCATAGCGCGCATCCCAGTTGTGCCACGGGTCAACACCCATACGATTGACGAGAGCGCCACGTTCATCCTTTTTGGGCTTTTTAGCCGTTTTGGTGGAGGTTGAGTCGGCGCTCTTTTTAGTTGCTGAGCCACTGGTCGGCAAATCACGGATATGACCGACGCTGGATTTCACCACGTAGTCATTACCCAGATACTTGTTGATCGTTTTGGCTTTTGCCGGGGACTCAACGATGACAAGAGCTTTACCCATATTCACCTTTACCTAATTTGATTCTTCCAGAATGCGTCGCACGTTGATTCACCTTCCACTGGCGACGAGACATCGATATGGTCTCTGCGTCGGCGGATATCAACCCTTAAACTGATTCGCGCTTGTAATGTAACTCTCATGTAACTGAGTTAACAGGCTTTTTCGCTCACAAACGCTATAGCACGACGGAGTATTGGTCGAATGTCAAGCAAATCTGTTGCCAGATTGACGAAAGCGTCACACTGTACCTGATAAAATGCGTTACGCAACTTTATTAGCATGCAAAAACAAATCTCGCCACTTGCAACACTGTCGTAAGACCTTCATTTAAGTCAGGGAATATTTGCCCATAAGCCGGGCTCGGCGTAGACTAATGTCCTTGTTTAAGGAGTAAATAATGCATAAAGACACTCAACCCATCGATCGCGAAACACTGCTGATTGAAGCCAACAAAATCATTCGTGAGCATGAGGACACGCTGGCGGGGATTGTCGCCACCGGCGTAACGCAGCGAAATGGCGTGCTGGTTTTCAGCGGAGATTACTTTTTAGACGAACAAGGGCTACCGACGCCCAAAAGTACGGCGGTGTTTAATATGTTTAAACATCTGGCGCACGTACTTTCTGAAAAGTATCACTTGATCGATTAACACGAGAAATGATTTGCCGGATGACGGCTGCGCCTCATCCGGCAATTACAATTTTACATCAACGGTTTTTGCCCCCGCTGCCACCAGCGCATCAGTAAACGATCGGCGCTCTCGGCGGCACTGCCGGTTAAACGGTCCATCAGTTTTTTACGCTGCAGATAACGTACGTTTAATACGTCACGACCGTCCATCAGCCCGAGGATCACCTCATCGCTGGTATTGATCTCATCCACCAGCCCGTTGGCCAGCGCCTGTTGACCAAACCAGTGTTCACCCGTGGCAACCTGTTCAATGTCCAGAGCCGGACGCATGCGCTGTACAAAATCTTTAAACAGATGATGGGTTTCGTTCAGGTCTTCGCGGAATTTCTGCCGCCCTTCTTCCGTGTTTTCACCAAGTAAGGTCAGCGTACGCTTGTACTGTCCGGCGGTGTGCAGTTCGATATCAATATCTTTCCCTTTCAGGAAGCGGTGAAAGTTCGGGATCTGTGCCACAACGCCAATAGAGCCGACAATAGCAAACGGCGCCGAGACAATTTTATCCGCCACGCAAGCCATCATATATCCGCCGCTCGCAGCGACTTTATCTACCGTAACGGTCAGCGGGATCTGCTTATCGCGCAGACGTTGTAACTGGGACGCGGCCAGGCCATAGCCGTGTACTACGCCGCCCGGACTTTCCAGACGAACCACGACCTGATCCTGGGGTTTAACGACCGCCAGCACTGCCGTCACCTCTTCGCGTAATGCGCTGACCTCATGGGCATCCATACTGCCTTTAAAATCAAGTACCCATACCCGTGGTTTATCAGATGACGTACTGTCTCCCAGTTTCGCTTTTGCCTTAGCGGCCTTCGCCTCAAGCTTGTGTTTCTTTTTCTGCGCCTTATGCCAGAATTTTTGCTGATGCCCATCCAATAAGGCCAGCGACAGGTCTTCTTTCATCTCTTTATATTGATCGCTGAGATTAATAACCCGCAATTCCCCACGCTGACGTTTGCGTTGTGTCGCGTTTACGATCAGCATAACTACCACCGCAATAGCCACCACGACAGTGACAATTTTTGCCAAAAACAACCCATATTCAGACAACAATTCCACGTGACCCACCTTGGTTAAACAACGCTACTTTCGCTCAGTGTACAACAGCCTTGTTAACCCGTCTTGCTTCATCCATTCAGTAAAAAGCATGACAACGCGTTCATTTTGCGGTGTTATTGCCTTTGGCTGATTGAAAAAGAACAGGGTTTAAGGCATAAAGCCCAAAAGTTATCGCGAACGAGATGGCCAGGACGTCGCCGAGGAGTAGCCGTGCATTATCAACCGAAACAAGATCTTCTACAGGACCGCATTATTCTGGTCACCGGTGCCAGCGATGGTATCGGGCGTGAAGCCGCACAGACCTACGCGCGTTACGGCGCGACCGTGATTCTGTTAGGGCGTAACGAAGAAAAGTTGCGTCAGGTTGCCCGCTCCATCGCCGAAGAAAAAGGTACGCAACCACACTGGTTCACGCTGGATCTGCTCACCTGTACGTCTGACGAATGCAACCAGCTCGCACAGCGCATTGCCGCGCATTTCCCGCGTCTGGATGGCGTATTGCATAATGCCGGATTGCTCGGTGACATTTGCCCGATGAGCGAGCAAAACCCGCAGGTATGGCAGGACGTGATGCAGGTAAACGTGAACGCCACCTTTATGCTGACTCAGGCATTGCTGCCGTTGTTGCTCAAATCCGATGCCGGATCGCTGGTCTTTACCTCCTCCAGCGTCGGTCGCCAGGGGCGCGCCAACTGGGGGGCATACGCCACCTCCAAATTTGCTACCGAAGGAATGATGCAGGTTCTGGCTGATGAATATCAGAACCGCCACCTGCGCGTAAACTGTATCAATCCTGGTGGAACGCGTACCGGCATGCGAGCCAACGCGTTCCCGACGGAAGATCCGCAAAAATTGAAAACTCCCGCCGATATTATGCCGCTCTACCTGTGGCTGATGGGCGATGACAGCCGCCGTAAAACCGGTATGACTTTCGATGCCCAGCCGGGCCGTAAACCAGGAATCGCCCAATGAGTGAAGAACGCTATCAGCAGCGCCAGCAGCGCGTAAAAGACCGGGTTGACGCCCGTGTTGCCGCCGCCAGAGACGAGCGCGGGATTATTATTGTGTTCACCGGAAATGGTAAGGGTAAAACCACCGCCGCGTTCGGTACCGCCACGCGCGCAGTAGGCCACGGTAAAAAAGTCGGCGTAGTGCAATTTATTAAGGGGACGTGGCCAAACGGTGAACGTAACTTACTCGAACCCCACGGCGTTGAGTTTCAGGTCATGGCGACAGGATTTACCTGGGAAACGCAGAACCGAGAGTCGGACACCGCAGCCTGCATGGCCGTATGGGAACACGGCAAGCGGATGCTGGCTGACGCTGAGCTGGATATGGTGATACTGGACGAGCTGACCTACATGGTTGCATACGACTATCTGCCGCTCGACGAGGTCATTAATGCCCTAAACGCGCGCCCTGCCCATCAAACGGTCATTATCACCGGTCGTGGATGTCATCGCGATATTCTGGAGTTAGCGGATACGGTCAGCGAACTGCGGCCGGTTAAGCACGCCTTTGAAGCGGGTGTGAAAGCCCAGATGGGGATCGATTACTGATAGTAGGCCGGATAAGGCGCTTACGCCGCATCCGGCTCCACGCTCGCGCCTGATGGCGCGTTGCTTATCAGGCCTACTCATGATTAACCGTTGTTGCTGCGACCGCCCGGTCGACGGCTGCTGCCGACCTGAGAGTGGCGCTTCACCGCACGCCGGATCTGGTTTGCCTTCATACGGCGACGATCTTTCTCGACGGCAACTTTAGAGGTGGTTTCCGGCTTCAGTTCCACCAGTTCACGCAAATAGTTGGTCTGCGCGAGGTCAAGTTCCGTCCAGCCGCCACGCGGCAGGCCCTTCGGCAGTGGGATATCACCGTAACGTACACGGATAAGACGACTTACCTGCACGCCCACGGCTTCCCACAGGCGACGGACTTCACGGTTACGCCCTTCGGTCAACGTGACGTTATACCACTGGTTGATCCCTTCACCGCCGCTGAACTTGATCGTTTTAAATGCGGCCGGACCATCTTCCAGCTGCACGCCACGACTCAGATCGCGCAGTTTCGCGTCATCAACCTGACCAAACACACGCACCGCATATTCACGTTCAACTTCGCGGCTTGGGTGCATCAGACGGTTCGCCAGTTCGCCATCGGTGGTAAACAGCAGTAAACCACAGGTATTCACGTCCAGACGTCCCACGGCAATCCAGCGCGCATCGCGCAGTTTTGGCAGACGATCAAACACGGTCGGACGACCTTCCGGGTCGTTACGGGTACACAGTTCACCTTCTGGCTTGTAATAAGCCAGAACACGGCAGATTTGCTCCGCAGATTCTTTCACCGAAATCAGATGACCGTCGATACGGATTTTCAGACCCGGCGTAACTTCAACGCGATCGCCGAGCGTGGCAATTTTGCCATCAACGCTCACGCGACCCGCGGCAATTATGGATTCAATTTCACGGCGAGAACCGTGGCCAGCGCGCGCCAGCACTTTTTGTAACTTTTCGCTCATAGAGCTTCCTTTAGATGTCGCCTTCACAGGCGTCGAACAGGAGAATCAACGGCGCCAGTCAGCGCCATTTTAAGGCCGCGTAGTATAGCGGTTCGCGCCCTTATAAGAAAGGTTTAACGTCGCCAACGCCTTCGCGCAATACCACCGGGGAATCATCGGTTAAATCAATGACCGTGGTTGGCTGCTGGCCGAGATATCCACCGTGGATAATCAAATCCACCACTTTCTCCAGACGATCTTTGATTTCTTCCGGATCTGACTCGGTAAATTCGCTGCCCGGCAGCATCAGTGATGTAGAGAGCATAGGCTCGCCCAGCGCTTCCAGCAGCGCCAGCGCAATCGGATTCGAGGGTACACGCAAGCCGATGGTCTTACGTTTTTCCTGCAACAGTCGACGTGGTACTTCTTTCGTCCCCTTCAGGATGAACGTGTAGTTGCCCGGCGTGTTGTTTTTAATTAAACGGAAGGCCACGTTGTCGACAAACGAATAGGTCGACAGTTCGGACAGGTCACGACACATCAGCGTAAAGTTGTGCCCGTCCGGCAGGTGACGGATGCGACAAATGCGCTCCATTGCGCCTTTATCTTCAATTTTGCAACCCAACGCATAGCCGGAATCAGTTGGATAGACGATCACCCCTCCTTTACGCACGATTTCAACGGCCTGATTGATCAGTCGCTGCTGTGGGTTTTCGGGATGAATATAAAAAAACTGGCTCATACTTTCCTCTCTGTGGTCTCGGGCTGTTCCCAAAGTTGCCAGACGCCTTCTACGCCTGCGGGCAACCAGAGTTTACGACCCAGCTCAATCCATGGGCAGGGTAGATGAAAATCAGACCCTTGCGATGCCCACAGTTGATGCTGACGCGCAAGCGTCGCCAGATGGGTGCGTTCATTGGGAGACTGCTGGCACTGTGCCACTTCCATCGCGTCGCCGTGATGTTCAGCAAAATGCGCAACCAGTCTTTTCAGCCACTTAGCGCTAAGATCGTACCGCCCAGGATGAGCCAGAACTGCCTTACCGCCAGAATGATGAATGACATCAATAGCTTGTTCTATTGTACACCACTGTGGCGGAACGTAACCGGTTTTCCCACGGGCAAGATATTTTTTAAAGACATCCGCCATGGTTGTGGCTTTTCCGCATTCCACCAGGAAACGCGCAAAATGCCCCCGAGTGATCGCCCCGCCATCAGCCAGGCGTAATGCCCCTTCCCACGCGCCGGGAATATGCGCTTTGTCGAGTCGTTCAGCAATCAGGCGCGCGCGCTGCTGACGACGTTCCGTTTGCTGCGCCAGAAATTCGCACATCATTGGATGGGCGATATCAATGTTCAGACCCACGATATGGATCTCATGGTTTTCCCAGACTGTTGATATCTCGACGCCAGGGATCAAATTTAACGCTAAACCCGCACGTGAAATTTCTTCTCTTGCCGCCGCAATACCCGCCGTGGTGTCATGATCGGTGATCGCCAGTGTACCGACTCGCATCTCTACCGCACGGTGTACTAAGGCTTCTGGCGTTAATCGCCCATCGGAGGCTGTAGTATGACTGTGCAGGTCATAAATCACTGCGTAATTCGTGTCGCTCAATGCGGCTCCCGTTTCACTAAATGTCTTAACCCGCCCATCATAGCGGTTTAGACAAATATACTGAAATCAGGTGTTGACTTTATTCCATTGAACTAGTTAACTAGTACACAAGTTCACATGAAGAAGGTATCTGAGATGAAAGCAACATTTGTTCTGCACGGTTGGTGGCGCACTTCCTGATTTCGGGCAGTGTCTTACGTCTGCAATATGCAACCAGATACCCGGCCCGCCAAATGAGCGGGCTTTTTTTTGAACAAAATTAATGAGAATAACGATGCAAACACAAAAACCGACACTCGAACTGCTTGCTTGCGATGCCGCCTACCGTGAAAATCCGACGGCGCTGTTTCATCAGGTGTGTGGCGCACGTCCGGCAACGCTGCTGCTGGAATCTGCCGATATCGACAGCAAAGACGATCTGAAGAGCTTGCTGCTGGTCGACAGTGCATTACGCATTACCGCCATCGGTGACACTGTCACCATTCAGGCATTATCCGCTAACGGCGCATCGCTGCTGCCGCTGCTGGATGCTGCCCTGCCTGCGGGTGTTGAGAACAAACAACAACCGAATGGTCGCCATCTGCGATTCCCTGCCGTTAGCCCGCTGCTGGATGAAGACGCCCGCTTATGTTCCCTGTCCGTATTTGATGCCTTCCGTTTATTGCAGGAGCTGGTTAATGTTCCTGCGCAAGAACGTGAAGCAATGTTCTTCGGCGGTCTGTTTTCCTACGACCTGGTTGCCGGTTTTGAAGATTTACCTCAGCTTGAAGCGGGCAACCGTTGCCCTGACTACTGCTTCTATCTGGCAGAAACGCTCATGGTCATCGACCATCAGAAGAAAAGCACCCGCATTCAGGCCAGCATATTTACCCCCAGCGATGCAGAAAAACAGCGTCTTAATGCCCGTCTGGCGCAACTGAGCCAGCAGCTTACCGAACCTGCGCCGCCGCTGCCCGTTACTGAAGTTCCGCACATGCGCTGCGAATGCAATCAGAGCGATGAAGAGTTTGCCGCCGTAGTTCGTGGTATGCAAAAAGCCATTCGCGCTGGCGAAATTTTCCAGGTGGTTCCATCCCGTCGTTTCTCGCTGCCCTGCCCGTCACCGCTGGCGGCCTACTATGTGCTGAAGAAAAGTAACCCCAGCCCGTACATGTTTTTTATGCAGGACAACGATTTCACACTGTTCGGCGCCTCTCCGGAAAGCTCGCTGAAATACGATGCCACCAGCCGGCAGATTGAAATCTATCCGATTGCCGGGACCCGCCCACGCGGTCGTCGTGCGGACGGTTCGCTGGACCGAGATCTCGACAGCCGTATTGAGCTGGAGATGCGTACCGATCATAAAGAGCTTTCCGAGCACCTGATGCTGGTAGACCTGGCGCGTAACGACCTGGCACGCATCTGTACACCCGGCAGCCGCTACGTTGCTGACCTCACTAAAGTGGATCGTTATTCCTTCGTTATGCACCTGGTTTCCCGCGTAGTCGGCGAGCTGCGTAGCGATCTGGATGTGCTGCATGCTTACCGAGCCTGTATGAACATGGGTACGCTAAGCGGAGCGCCGAAAGTTCGCGCCATGCAGCTTATCGCCGAGGCCGAGGGCCGTCGTCGCGGCAGCTATGGCGGCGCAGTAGGTTACTTCACGGCCCATGGCGATCTGGATACCTGTATTGTGATTCGTTCCGCCCTCGTGGAAGACGGTATTGCCACCGTACAGGCTGGCGCCGGAATTGTTCTGGATTCCGTTGGGCAGTCAGAAGCCGATGAAACCCGTAATAAAGCGCGTGCGGTTCTGCGTGCTATCGCCACCGCACACCACGCACAGGAGACCTTCTAATGGCTGACATTCTGCTGCTCGATAATATCGACTCTTTTACCTATAACCTGGCAGATCAGCTGCGTACTAACGGTCATAACGTGGTGATTTACCGCAACCATATTCCGGCCCAGACATTAATAGACCGCTTAGCGACCATGAAAAATCCGGTGCTGATGCTCTCTCCAGGTCCAGGTGCGCCAAGCGAAGCGGGCTGCATGCCGGAGCTGTTAACCCGCCTGCGCGGCAAGCTGCCGATCATCGGCATTTGTCTGGGGCATCAGGCCATTGTCGAGGCCTATGGTGGATACGTGGGACAGGCGGGGGAAATCCTGCACGGCAAAGCGTCCAGCATTGAACACGACGGTCAGGCAATGTTCGCCGGTCTGGCAAATCCGCTGCCGGTGGCGCGTTATCACTCGCTGGTTGGCAGCAACGTTCCGGCCGGATTGACCATCAACGCCCACTTTAACGGCATGGTGATGGCGGTACGTCACGATACCGATCGCGTATGTGGCTTCCAGTTCCATCCAGAATCCATTCTGACCACCCAGGGCGCACGTCTGCTGGAGCAAACGCTGGCCTGGGCGCAACAGAAACTCGAACAGACCAATACCCTGCAACCTATTCTGGAGAAACTGTATCAGGCCCAGACGCTGTCTCAGCAGGAAAGCCACCAGCTGTTCTCCGCCGTGGTACGCGGTGAACTGAAGCCGGAACAACTGGCTGCGGCGCTGGTGAGCATGAAAATTCGCGGCGAGCACCCGAATGAAATCGCCGGTGCGGCAACCGCGCTGCTGGAAAACGCCGCCCCGTTCCCGCGACCTGATTATCTGTTTGCCGATATTGTTGGTACCGGTGGTGACGGCAGCAACAGTATCAATATTTCCACCGCCAGCGCCTTTGTGGCGGCCGCTTGCGGACTGAAAGTCGCCAAACACGGCAACCGCAGCGTCTCCAGCAAGTCGGGCTCTTCGGATCTGTTAGCGGCTTTTGGCATCAATCTGGATATGAACGCCGATAAATCCCGTCAGGCACTTGACGACCTCGGAGTGTGTTTCTTGTTTGCGCCGAAATACCACACCGGTTTTCGCCATGCTATGCCGGTACGCCAACAGTTGAAAACCCGTACGCTGTTTAACGTCCTCGGCCCGTTGATTAACCCGGCACATCCGCCGCTGGCGCTGATCGGCGTTTACAGTCCGGAACTGGTGCTGCCGATTGCCGAAACGCTGCGCGTGTTGGGGTATCAGCGGGCAGCCGTGGTGCACAGCGGCGGCATGGATGAAGTTTCCCTGCATGCACCGACCATTGTGGCAGAGCTACATGATGGCGAAATCAAGAGCTATCAACTGACGGCAGAAGACTTTGGCCTGACGCCCTACCACCAGGAACAGCTGGCTGGCGGCACGCCGGAAGAAAACCGTGACATTCTTAGTCGCTTGTTACAAGGTAAAGGTGAAGCCGCTCATGAAGCTGCTGTTGCCGCGAATGTCGCCATGTTAATGCGCCTGCACGGTGAAGAAGATTTAAAAGCCAATGCGCAAACCGTGATTAATGTACTGCGCAGCGGCGCGGCCTATGACCGTGTCACTGCACTGGCAGCAAGAGGGTAAATGATGCAAACCGTTTTAGCGAAAATTGTCGCAGACAAGGCGATTTGGGTAGAAGCCCGCAAACAGCAACAACCGCTGGCCAGCTTTCAGAATGATGTTCAACCCAGCTCTCGTGATTTCTACGATGCGCTGCAAGGTGCACGCGCCGCCTTTATTCTGGAGTGCAAAAAAGCGTCTCCGTCAAAAGGCGTGATCCGTGATGACTTCGACCCGGCACAGATTGCGGGCGTATATAAACAATATGCTTCCGCGATTTCCGTACTGACCGATGAGAAATATTTCCAGGGGAGCTTTGATTTCCTGCCCATCGTCAGCCGCATCGCACCGCAACCGATTCTGTGTAAGGACTTTATTATCGATCCTTACCAGATTTACCTGGCGCGCTTCTATCAGGCGGACGCCTGTCTGCTGATGCTGTCGGTGCTTGATGATGAGCAATATCGTCAACTCGCCGCCGTCGCCCACAGTTTGAAAATGGGCGTACTGACCGAAGTCAGTAACGATGAAGAGCTGGAGCGTGCTATCGCACTGGGCGCCAAAGTCGTCGGTATCAACAACCGTGATTTACGCGACCTGTCGATTGATCTGAATCGCACCCGCCAACTTGCGCCGCGACTGGGTCATGGCGTAACCGTCATCAGCGAGTCCGGTATCAATACCTATGGTCAAGTGCGAGAACTCAGCCACTTCGCCAACGGTTTTCTGATTGGCTCTGCGTTGATGTCGCATGATGATCTGCATGCTGCCGTGCGTCGCGTTCTGCTCGGCGAAAATAAAGTCTGCGGTTTAACCCGGGCTCAGGATGCAAACGCGGCATACGAAGCGGGTGCCATATACGGCGGGTTGATTTTTGTGTCCACATCGCCACGCACGGTCAGCGTTGAACGCGCGCGCGAGGTCATGACCGGCGCACCGCTGCAATATGTCGGGGTGTTTCGCAACGCAGAGATCACCGACGTGCGCGAAACAGCGGCGGCTCTGGGGCTAACAGCCGTGCAATTGCATGGTAGCGAAGACCAGGCCTATGTTGACGCCCTGCGCGACGCGCTCCCCGAACAGGTGCAAATCTGGAAGGCGTTAAGCGTCAGTGAAACGTTGCCAGCTCGTGATTATCAGCACGTCGATAAATACGTATTCGACAATGGTCAGGGCGGCAGCGGTCAACGCTTCGACTGGTCACTTTTAGGCGGACAATCGCTGGATAACGTTTTACTGGCTGGCGGACTCGGCGCTGATAACTGCGTTGACGCGGCAAAAACCGGCTGTGCCGGTCTCGATTTCAATTCTGGCGTAGAGTCACAGCCGGGCATCAAGGATGCACGTCTTTTGGCTTCGGTCTTTCAGACGCTGCGCGCATATTAAGGAAAAGGACATGACAACATTACTCAATCCGTATTTTGGTGAATTTGGCGGTATGTATGTGCCACAGATTCTGATGCCTGCCCTGCGCCAGTTGGAGGAAGCTTTTGTCAGCGCGCAAAAGGATCCTGAATTTCAGGCGCAGTTTACAGACCTGCTAAAAAACTATGCTGGTCGCCCAACTGCACTGACCAAATGCCAGAACATTACTCAAGGCACCAACACTACGCTGTATCTCAAACGTGAAGATTTGCTGCACGGCGGCGCGCACAAAACCAACCAGGTGCTGGGCCAGGCGTTGTTGGCGAAGCGTATGGGGAAAACGGAGATCATCGCCGAAACCGGCGCGGGCCAGCACGGTGTTGCATCAGCTCTCGCCAGCGCACTGCTGGGGCTGAAATGCCGTATTTATATGGGTGCAAAAGACGTTGAACGCCAGTCGCCAAACGTTTTCCGTATGCGTCTGATGGGGGCTGAAGTTATCCCGGTTCACAGCGGTTCTGCAACGCTGAAAGATGCCTGTAACGAAGCGCTGCGCGACTGGTCTGGCAGCTACGATACCGCGCACTATATGCTCGGTACGGCGGCGGGTCCACATCCCTTCCCGACCATTGTTCGTGAATTTCAGCGCATGATCGGCGAGGAAACTAAAGCGCAGATCCTTGAAAAAGAAGGTCGCCTGCCGGACGCGGTTATCGCCTGCGTGGGCGGCGGTTCTAACGCCATCGGTATGTTCGCGGACTTTATTAATGAAACCAGCGTCGGTCTGATTGGCGTCGAGCCTGGCGGCCATGGGATTGAATCAGGGGAACATGGCGCACCGTTGAAGCATGGTCGTGTCGGGATTTACTTCGGCATGAAGTCCCCGATGATGCAGACCGAAGAAGGACAGATTGAAGAGTCTTACTCTATTTCCGCGGGGCTGGATTTCCCGTCTGTCGGGCCGCAGCATGCGTATCTGAACAGCATTGGTCGCGCCGATTATGTTTCGATCACCGACGACGAAGCGCTCGAGGCCTTCAAAACGCTGTGTCTGCACGAGGGGATTATTCCGGCGCTGGAGTCCTCCCATGCCCTGGCACACGCATTGAAAATGATGCGTGAAAACCCGGAAAAAGAGCAGTTACTGGTGGTTAATCTCTCCGGTCGCGGCGACAAAGACATTTTCACCGTACACGATATTCTGAAAGCGCGAGGGGAAATCTGATGGAACGTTACGAAAACCTGTTTGCACAGCTGAAGGACCGCAAAGAAGGTGCTTTTGTCCCCTTCGTAACCCTGGGCGATCCGTCTGTTGAGCAGTCACTGAAAATCATTGATACGCTGATTGAAGCCGGTGCCGATGCCCTTGAGCTCGGTATTCCGTTCTCCGATCCGCTGGCTGACGGTCCAACCATTCAGGAAGCCACCTTGCGTGCGTTTGCCGCCGGCGTCACGCCGTCGCAATGCTTTGAAATGCTGGCGCTGATTCGTCAGAAGCACCCTACGATTCCCATTGGCTTGCTGATGTATGCCAACCTGGTGTTTAGCAAGGGCATTGACGAGTTTTACGCCCAGTGTGAAAAAGTTGGCGTGGATTCCGTGTTAGTAGCCGATGTTCCCATTGAAGAGTCCGCGCCATTCAGAGCTGCGGCGCTCCGCCACAACATTGCGCCAATTTTTATCTGCCCACCGAACGCTGACGAAGAACTGCTGCGCCAGATAGCCTCTCATGGCCGCGGCTATACCTATTTGCTTTCGCGTGCGGGCGTGACCGGTGCAGAAAATCGAGCGGCACTACCGCTGCATCACCTGGTCGAAAAGTTGAAAGCATATGATGCTCCGCCTTCTTTACAGGGATTTGGTATCTCTGCGCCTGAACAGGTAACCGGCGCGATTGACGCTGGCGCTGCTGGCGCTATTTCCGGCTCGGCAATAGTGAAAATCATTGAGAAAAATGTTGCGATACCGGAACAGATGCTGGCTGAGCTGAAAGCTTTTGTCAGCGCGATGAAAGCCGCCACCCGGCAGTAAGCTAAATCAACCGCCAGAGACTTCTGGCGGTTTTACGCTTCTTTCGTGTGCTTCATTTTATACATGGCGCTATCTGCATTCTGAATAGCCACATCCAGTTCACCGTTCACCTCTGCAATCCCCCACGATACTGACAATGGCACGGTATGACCGTCCACTACAAACACATGGCTGGTCACCTGCCCGCTGATACGTTGAGCGATTGCGATGGCATCAGTTGCCTGCGAGCGAAACAGCAGGATCATAAATTCATCCCCGCCGGTACGAATCACAATATCGTGACTGGTGCGGGTGTTTGATAACATCCTGTTGGCGATAATTTGCAACGCACGATCGCCTGCCGCGTGACCCCAGGTATCATTGACGGCCTTGAACTTATTGCAGTCCAGTAGCACCACCGAACAGTGGGATAAATCACGGCGCTTGATGATGTCGAGTATTCGGCGATTAAAGCAACCGGTCAGGGTGTCTATATAAACCTTCAGGTCGCTTTCGTTTAGCCATGATTTTAGCGAAAAACTAATCATGATGAAAAAGAACGGCGCCAGCAGGATCACGATCCCGGCATGGGTATCGCGCGTCATAAAACGGCCTAATGAAAGCGAATAGTGCAGCGCATATTTCTCCGAAAAATTGCGCACTAAAAAACGGGATTGACCTGTACATTTACCGGATAAACAGAGACTTTCATTGTTGGTCAAATTTACCAATTCCACATTCAGCTCTGGTGGGAGCTGGTAGTCAAATGCTTGAGCCAACGCTTCCTGCAATTCGGGCTTTGAATGGTCATAAACCAGATAGGCCACGATTTGGTCTGATATCTCTTTGCCAGACAGATCGTAGATATAGCTCACCACGCTGTAAGCTTTTTCACCGGTAATTTTATCGGTATAGAAGTTCGTTGAACTAAGGGCTTTGTTTTTGACGTTTTTTTGCAACAGTCGGGTATAGAAATCGACCGGCGGATAGAAAAAGTTGGTGAGATCCCGCGCCATTTCAGAATTTGAGAAACTGAAGTTGCGCGAATCGGAAGCCATAAACCAGTAAAAATAATCTGAATTTTTGGCGATAATATAACGATGTGCATCGAAGCTGCCCGGATTTAGCTCATTAACCATACCGCGAATAAACTCCGCCGCCGTATACATACACAGCGCGTTGTGGCTGGCTTGCTGGGCAATAATTGTCCCTGTTACCGAATGCAGACGCTTTGGGTCGGCGTTAATTCCCCATTCAATCTCATTGCGGGGAACAAATTGTGAAATATCGCCACATTGCTCACCCGATTTAATATGGTGATAGCGCTCACCAATCGCATCGGCGATCAGCTCATTATCGTTAAAAATGTCCATCATGCGCGCTTGCATGCGGTTAACACCGTCACTGACTGCAGCCATCCGCTGCTCATAAATTATAAACAGAAACAACGACGTAAATATCAACGTAATGAGCCCTGATACCAGCAGTGCCTGCCTGTTTCTGAGCTTGTCCTGCACAATCTTCACGAGTTCACCCTGATAGTTAACATATTGCCAAACCGGTTACCCGTTTCTGTCGTTGCATAACTGCGCTGTATGTTGATTGAGAATGTTAACCGTCCCTAAGCTGATGCCTTAGAAGCCCGCCATTGTGTGCGCTAAAGTTACAGACTTATACAATAAAAGCACATTTTTGTTAACATAAATGCAAACTAATCATCACCCTCAATCGGATACCCTGCCCGACGAATGGCCTCACGACAATCGCTCACGCCTGCGGCATAGCCCGCTTCAATCTCACAAACAGGACTGGCGCTGCAATAAGGTAGTTTAACCGGAGTCGCAATGCGTTTCTCCAGCACTTCAATTTTATCCATAAAATTCAATAAATCACGCGCGGCACTCACGGCGAACTCTGCCGTTTCATCTCCGGTGAAAGGTTCCAAAAGTGTGATTTTTTGTTGTAGCAGGTGGCGAGTCAACATCATCGTCAATGCCCTCAAAGCCAGTTTGCTTAAAGAGTAGCATTACATCGACGGGGAGAAAGGCAGGAAGAAATAAACTGGTAATAAAAAAGCTGACCGTGGAACGATCAGCTTTTCAGTATTTTAATCATGGACTTAGAAGCGATAACCCGCGGAGAACATAAACACCCACGGATCGAGGCGTACGCTGTCATGCTGCTGCGCGCCAGCCAGTTTGTAGCTCGCGGTGGTGTCGATATCCATGTACCAGACCGACATGTTAATCAGCCAGTCGCGGTTAATCAGATAGTCCATACCCACTTGCCCTGCTGCACCCCAGGAGTCTTTCAGGCTCAGGTCAGATAAACCGGTTTCTTTGCCGTTATTGTTAAAGCCTTCGTCAAAGAAAGTGGTGTAGTTCACACCGACACCAACGTACGGACGCAGTTTGCTGCTGGAATCGCCGAAATACCACTGTGCCATTAAGGTTGGTGGTAAATGGTGAACGGTCGCAATATCACCTGTTGTGGCAGTGCCAATTTTATGGCGGAACGGCGTGGCTGCCAGTAATTCAACACCGATATTGTCGGTTGCCATGTAGGTAAATGTCAGACCCAACTGCGTGTTATTGCTGACATCAAAGCCACCCAGGCTTCCCAGCGTACCACCCGCGCCTTCCGTCGGTCTGACGGTGGCAGAACCTGCACGAATAAAGAATTCTCCGGCCTCATGCGCAAATACGTTACCAGAGAGAAGAGTTGTTAAAGCCACTGCTGCAACTGTTAATTTTTTCATGTCCGCTCCATCGTTATGGTTATAAAAGCGGAACGAATATACCCACATTGGAGTAATAAGTGATCTAACCTGGATCACATTGACTTTGATAATTTAACATTTATTGATCCAGATTAAGTTAGAACTTGCATTCAAAATCCTGGTTAACCTAATTCAGATCAATTTTGATATATTTTCGCCACGCAAGTACCTGGCCTCCGTTGCAGAATAGCGATGGTTATTTGTTCGTGATGCGCAGAGAACAACCAACGTTCTTGCATGACGCTGAAGTCATAGTCAAAAATTACCGGGGCTTTACAAAGATATGCTTTTCCATACACCGCGCGATGCTGCCACTGTAGAGTTATCCAGGGTACAATTGCCCACAAATGAACACCTGCAAAACTCAAGGAGAGTGCATGTCTATCACGGCGAAATCCGTTTACCGTGACACGGGAAACTTTTTCCGTAATCAATTCATTACCATCTTGCTGGTATCGTTGTTGTGCGCGTTTATCACAGTGGTGTTAGGGCATGCCTTTTCTCCCACCGACGCACAAATTGCGCAACTCAGTGAAGGCGATCAGTTAACCAGCAGCGTGGGATTGTTCGATCTGGTGCAAAACATGACCCCGGAGCAACAGCAAATTTTGCTACGCGCTTCCGCGGCGTCGACGTTTTCCGGTCTGATTGGTAATGCCATCCTCGCCGGGGGTATTATCCTGATGATTCAGCTGATTTCAGCCGGTCATCGGGTCAGCGCGTTACGCGCCATCGGTGCCAGCGCGCCGGTTTTGCCGAAGCTGTTTATTCTGATTTTTCTGACTACTCTGCTGGTGCAAATCGGTATTATGCTGGTTGTGGTACCCGGTATTCTGCTGGCTATCCTGCTGGCACTTGCGCCGGTGATGTTAGTACAGGACAAAATGGGTGTCTTTGCCGCGATGCGCAACAGTATGCGTCTGGCGTGGTCGAATATGCGCCTGGTTGCACCAGCAGTGATCGGTTGGCTGTTGGCAAAAACGTTGTTGTTGCTTTTTGCGCCAAGTTTTGCGGTACTTACGCCAAATGTAGGCGCGGTATTGGCGAATACGCTGAGCAATATGATCTCCGCCGTATTGCTGATCTATTTGTTCCGCCTGTACATGCTAATTCGCCAATAAACCCTGAACGCATTCCGGGCTTGTACCCGGTGCTTTTGATGACGGAATCGAAGAATGAAGCAGTTTCTTGATTTTTTACCGCTGGTTGTCTTTTTTGCTTTTTATAAGCTCTATGACATCTACGCGGCGACCTCGGCGCTGATTGTTGCGACGGCTGTGGTTTTGATTTACAGCTGGGTCCGCTATCGCAAGGTCGAGAAGATGGCATTAATCACTTTTGTTCTGGTAGCCGTGTTCGGTGGCCTGACCATTTTCTTCCACAATGATGAATTCATTAAGTGGAAAGTAACGGTGATTTACGGGCTGTTTGCCGGTGCGCTGCTGGTTAGCCAATGGGTGATGAAAAAGCCGCTGATTCAGCGCATGTTAGGTAAAGAGCTGAGCTTGCCACAGCCGGTTTGGACAAAACTTAACTTCGCCTGGGCCGTCTTCTTTATCCTGTGCGGTCTGGCGAATATCTATATCGCGTTTTGGCTACCGCAGAATATTTGGGTGAACTTTAAAGTATTCGGCCTGACCGCCCTGACTTTACTATTTACGTTACTGAGCGGAGTCTATATTTACCGCCACCTTCCGCAGGAAGATAAATCGTAATAAATGCTCGCCAGATCTCCGGATCTGGCGAATTTTTATCCCTTCGCGTTCCTTGTTGCCATCAACCTGGCTTACTTCCGCCGCGCAGGCCGCATCCCCTCTGTTCTCAGCGCGTAAATTCTAGTAGCATCGCGCCTGTAATCTTTCTCTATAGTCGGTTCTACAATGACAACAACGAATAACACTCCCCAGGGCGAACTGGTTTTACGCACTCTGGCTATGCCTGCCGATACCAACGCAAACGGTGATATTTTTGGCGGCTGGCTGATGTCACAAATGGATATAGGTGGCGCTATTCAGGCCAAAGAGATCGCACATGGTCGCGTGGTAACGGTGCGGGTTGAAGGAATGAGCTTTTTGCGCCCGGTTGCCGTGGGCGATGTGGTTTGTTGCTATGCACGCTGCGTGAAACGCGGGACGACCTCGATCAGCATTAATATTGAAGTCTGGGTGAAGAAAGTCGCTTCAGAACCTATCGGCCAGCGCTATAAAGCTACCGAAGCCCTGTTTATCTACGTTGCCGTTGATAAAGACGGTAAACCGCGGCCGATTCCCTCCCTGGCCTGATAGCACGCGCAAGCATCGCCATCCGGCAATCATTCTGCCGGATTTGGCGGCGTAACGCCAAATCCGGCCTGATGCTTACTCGATCTGTGTTGTGCCGTTCAGGCGGAAAACAATATTCACCACCAGCCCGGAACCTGGCTTACCGGCTTCATAACGCCATCTGCGCATCGCATTTTTCACTTCACGCTCAAACATATTCGCAGGCTGTGCGGACAGAACTTCCACATTTTCAACCCGGCCATCCGAGGTCACGTCAAATTTGACCTTCACACGGCCTTCAATGCGCAACGCCTGTGCACGTGCCGGATATTGAGGCTGATTACGACTTAAGGCTCGCGGACCCGATGGAGCACTCACCGCCGGTTTAGTGGTTGCCGGAGCGGTACTGGTTGTTGGACGCGCAGGCGCCGTATTTTCAAACGGGGACGTCGGACGCGGCTCTGCTGGTTTAACATCACGCTTCGGCTGCTCTTCCACCTTTTTCACCGGTTTTGGCTTCGGTTTAGGCTTGGGCTTCGGTTTCTCAATCACTACCGGCGCTTCTTTTGGCGGTTCGGGGATCGGTTCTGGCTCCGGTTCAGGCTCGACGACGGGTTCCGGCGGCGGCTGAACGGCCTGAGGCGGTTCAAGATCGGCAGGCGCAACCATCGTAACGGAGATCGGCTGCGCTGGCGCAGGCAGTTCAATAACCTGATGTACCGAGGTATACAGCAAACCTGCCACTACAGCACCATGAATGCCGACAGAAAGTAACGTAGGCCAGGGAAAGCGACGAGGTAAATCAAGGGTCATTGAAGTCATAATCGTTTCAGTAAAAAAACCAGGCCCTGATTTTAAATGCAAATAGCAATCATATTCAATAAGACCGTGAAGCTAACTGGCATTTAAAACGCGATTTTATGATAAAAAACCATTTTCAAAGTATGGCCTTAACATATTAGTTATCTTTCCGTTGCAGTTACCAGGCCTTTCCAATAACGTAAATATGACCTTTTACCGTTCAAGGAGCTCTACCCGTGCTGTACGTTATTTACGCTCAAGATATCGCAGACTCTCTCGAAAAACGTCTTTCCGTACGCCCTGCTCATCTGGCTCGTCTGCAACTCCTTCATGACGAAGGCCGTTTGCTCACGGCGGGTCCTATGCCAGCGGTTGACAGTAACGATCCGGGCGCCGCAGGCTTTACCGGCTCAACGGTGATTGCAGAATTTGAATCTTTAGAAGCCGCGCAGGCGTGGGCGGAAGCCGATCCCTACGTGGCGGCAGGTGTTTACGCGCAGGTTTCAGTAAAACCGTACAAAAAAGTATTTTAAAAACAAAACGAAAAGCAGACATTGGGCACCGCCAGCGGTGCCCTTTTGAGATCAGATGTTGTGGATCGCAAACAGCAACGAGTTACGTTGATGGTTGAGAATACACTTTCTGATGGTATGGATACGCATATTACGGCGCGATTGTCCTTCAAGCCAACGTGCTTTACGGCGGCTAGCCTGACGCAGCATCCGCCAGCGTCCCACTTCCGTTCTACTACGCTTCATGTTTACTACTCTTTCAGTCACTGAGCGGCCATTATAACGCCACACCGAATGCAGACCAGTGGTTTTCCCGTGTTTTTATTTGCCAGATTAATCCTGATGCGTAAACTCTTAACAATACGCTTTCAAAAGGATTTTTAAATTTATGACAACCTTCTACACCGTGGTGAGTTGGCTGGTCATTCTGGGTTACTGGGTACTCATTGCTGGCGTAACATTACGCATTCTAATGAAACGACGCGCAGTGCCCTCCGCAATGGCCTGGCTTTTGATCATCTATATTCTGCCATTGGTAGGGATCATTGCTTATCTGTCCTTCGGTGAGCTCCACCTTGGTAAACGTCGCGCCGAACGCGCCCGGGCAATGTGGCCGTCAACGGCCAAGTGGCTGAACGATCTAAAAGCCTGTAAGCATATTTTTGCGCAGGAAAACAGCAGCGTCGCGTCATCCTTATTTAAGCTGTGCGAGCGTCGTCAGGGAATCGCTGGCGTTAAAGGGAATCAACTGCAGTTGCTCACCAGTTCAGAGGACGTGATGCAGGCATTGATTCGTGATATTCAACTGGCGCGTCACAACATCGAGATGGTGTTCTACATCTGGCAACCGGGCGGTATGGCCGATCAGGTCGCCGAGTCATTAATGGCTGCCGCAAGGCGTGGAATTCACTGCCGCCTGATGCTGGACTCCGCGGGTAGCGTGGCGTTCTTTCGCAGCCCATGGGCGGCGATGATGCGTAACGCGGGTATCGAGGTTGTTGAAGCGCTGAAAGTAAACCTGATGCGTGTATTTTTACGCCGTATGGACCTGCGTCAGCACCGCAAAATGATCATGATCGATAACTATATTGCTTATACCGGCAGCATGAACATGGTCGATCCCCGTTTCTTTAAACAAGATGCCGGCGTCGGGCAATGGGTGGATTTGATGGCGAGAATGGAAGGCCCGGTAGCCACCGCTATGGGCATTGTCTATTCCTGCGACTGGGAAATTGAGACCGGCAAGCGCATTCTGCCCCCGCCGCCAGACGTCAATATCATGCCGTTTGAGCAGGCCAGCGGCCACACCATTCACACAATCGCTTCGGGACCTGGTTTCCCTGAAGATTTGATTCATCAGGCGCTGTTAACCGCGGCTTATTCGGCGCGTGAATATTTAATTATGACCACGCCCTACTTCGTTCCCAGCGACGATCTGCTGCACGCGATCTGTACAGCGGCGCAGCGCGGGGTCGACGTCAGTATTATTCTTCCACGCAAGAATGATTCCCTGCTGGTTGGCTGGGCAAGCCGGGCCTTTTTCACTGAGCTGCTGGCGGCTGGCGTTAAAATCTATCAGTTCGAAGGTGGCTTACTGCACACCAAGAGCGTACTGGTCGATGGCGAGCTGAGCCTGGTCGGTACCGTTAACCTGGATATGCGCAGTCTGTGGCTCAATTTTGAAATCACGCTGGTCATTGATGATGCCGGATTCGGTGGCGATCTCGCGGCAGTACAGGATGATTATATTTCGCGTTCCCGTCTGCTTGATGCCCGTTTGTGGGTAAAACGACCACTCTGGCAGCGGATCGCTGAGCGACTGTTTTACTTCTTTAGTCCGTTGCTGTAAAACGTGCCCATCAGACAGTAAACAGGTAGTCATTATGGATATGGATTTGAACAATCGCCTGACTGAAGACGAAACGCTTGAGCAGGCTTACGATATTTTTCTCGAACTGGCTGCGGACAACCTGGATCCAGCCGACATCATTCTGTTCAATTTACAGTTTGAAGAGCGCGGTGGTGCCGAGTTATTCGACCCGGCAGAAGACTGGCAGGAGCATGTTGATTTTGACCTGAACCCTGACTTCTTTGCCGAAGTGGTGATTGGTCTGGCAGATACAGAAGACGGCGAGATTAACGATATTTTTGCGCGCGTTTTATTATGTCGCGAAAAAGATCACAAACTCTGCCATATTCTCTGGCGCGAGTAACAAACAAAAAAGCTGCTCTCGCAGCTTTTTTCATTTTTATCCCGGCAGTTTACTTCCGCAGCGGTTACAAAACTGCGCACTATGTTCATGCTGCGCCTGCTGACACTGTGGACATCTACGCTGATATCCTCGCTGTTGGAACGCACTGCTCATGTGTGTGGTTATCAATCCGGTCGGTATCGCAATCACAGAGTATCCAATCAGGATAAGCACTGACGCCACCATGCGTCCCAACGGCGTGTGCGGTGTAATGTCACCGTAGCCGACGGTGGTGACCGTAACAATTGCCCAATACACAGACGCATTCAGCGTAGTAAAGCCATATTTGGGCCCTTCTATCAGATACATCATCGCGCCGAAAACAACCATCAGAATGGCAATAAAGGAATAGAACAACATCAGTTGATGACGGGCGCTTTTTAACGCATTCCAGAACACTCGCAGAGAAGGCATAAAACGCAGCAGCTTGAGAATACGCAAGACGCGCAGGACACGCATCGCTCGCCAGGCGAAGACATAGCTCAGACTGATTTCAGGCCATAGCCACATCACGTACAGCGGTAGAATGGTGGCCAGATCGATAATCCCCCAGAAGCTAAACACATATTTTGCGGGATTGGCCCAGCTGCATAAGCGAAGAAAATATTCGAGGGTAAAGACCAGAGTAATAAAGACCTCCAGCCAGACAAAAATGCGCCATTCCTCGAAGGTTAAATGGTATTGCGTCCCGACGCCGGACTCAATGAAGATAACAATAACGCTGAGCAAGGCGAACAGCGCGCACATACCTTCAAAGCGACGCCCTGAACGGGTGTTTAAATCGAATAATTTGCGATAGAGCGCGCGGCGGACAGAAGAGACTAAACCTGACACATATACCTCACCAAAAGAAGGGCTGACCTTTGTCAGCCCTCTGGATTATAGCGGGTCTACTTTCAGGCAGGAAACTGCGTGACGGAAACTTCCTTCGAGAACCGGGCGGGTTTTTGCGCATTCCGGTCCGGCAATCGGGCAGCGCGTACGGAACACGCAGCCGGAAGGAGGATTAATCGGCGACGGCAATTCGCCTTCCAGCAACTGGATAACCTTGTTCCTTTCCTGATCCGGGTCGGGAATTGGCACTGCAGACATCAACGCTTTGGTATAAGGGTGCAGCGGATTATGGTACACCTCATCATAAGTCCCTAATTCCACCGCGTGTCCGAGATACATGACCAGCACGCGATCGGAGATATGTTTCACCACCGCCAGGTCGTGAGCAATGAAGATTAACGATAATCCCATTTCACGCTGGAGCTGTTGTAACAGGTTCACCACCTGGGCCTGAATGGATACGTCCAGCGCCGAAACCGGTTCATCGCAAATAATCAGCTTCGGCTCGAGGATCAGCGCACGGGCAATACCAATACGCTGACACTGACCGCCGGAAAACTCATGCGGGTAGCGGTTAATCAGATTTGGCAGCAACCCCACCTTCATCATCATCGCCTTCACACGGTCGCGGACTTCCTGACCAGACAGGTTCGGATGATAAGTCCGCAGCGGTTCGGCAATGATTTCACCGATGGTCATGCGCGGATTCAATGATGCCAGCGGATCCTGGAAAATCATCTGAATATCGCTACGCACTTCCCGCCACTCATCGGGTTTCATGCCCAGCAAATCTTTACCCAGCCAGGCGACTTTTCCATCGGTGGCTTTCACCAGGCCAATAATCGCACGGGCAAAAGTCGATTTTCCACAGCCTGATTCGCCGACCACGCCCAGGGTTTCACCTTCATACAGTCGCAGAGTCACGCCATCAACCGCTTTCAGGGTTTTAGACGGCTGCCAGAACCACTGCTTGCCGTCTTTAATGTCGAAATGGACTTTAAGATCGGCAATTTCAAGGAGCACTTTTCGTTGTTCGGTGACCGCATTCATACCAGTTCCTCCACCGGTTTAAAGCAGGCGCGCAGGCGGCCCGGACTAAACTCTTCCAGTGGCGGAGCACTGCTACAGATTTCCATCGCATGCGGGCAACGCGGTTGGAATGGGCAACCTTTTGGTAAACGCAACAGGTTCGGCGGGTTGCCCGGAATAGTCAGCATCTCTTCCCCTTCGGCATCCAGACGAGGTACGGCATTCAGCAAACCAATCGAATACGGATGAACGGGCTTATAAAAGACATCCCGCGCGCTGCCATATTCCATGGTGCGTCCGGCGTACATCACCAAAACTTTATCGCAAATACCGGCCACTACTCCCAGATCGTGGGTGATCATGATAATCGCAGTGTTGAATTCGCTTTTCAGTTCATTCAGCAGGGTCATGATTTGTGCCTGTACCGTAACATCAAGCGCAGTAGTCGGCTCATCGGCTATCAGTAATTTAGGCCTGCACAACAGCGCCATGGCGATCATCACGCGCTGACGCATCCCGCCGGAGAATTCATGCGGATACATTTTCATACGCTTACGCGCTTCCGGCATTTTCACCGCATCCAGCATTCTGACCGATTCTTCAAAGGCTTCCGCTTTGCTCATGCCTTTATGCAGCATGAGAACTTCCATCAACTGCTCGCCGACTCGCATGTACGGATTGAGAGAGGTCATCGGGTCCTGGAAAATCATCGAGATTTGCTCGGCGCGCAGTTTGTTCAACTCACGTTCCGGTAAATTCAGAATTTCACGTCCGTTGAAAGTTGCAGAACCTCCGATACGGCCATTTGCCGCCAGCAGGCCCATCAGGGCAAAGGCCGTTTGCGATTTCCCTGAACCGGATTCCCCAACAATACCCAGCGTTTCTCCAGCTCGCAGAGAAAAGTTTAAATCGTTTACCGCAGTCACATCGCCGTCGGGGGTGGCAAACGTCACGCGCAGATCTTTAACGTTCAGCAGTGCGTTAGCCTGTTGTTGCGCGAGCGGCGCGGTTGAGGTTTCAATTACGCTCATGGCTGCACTCCTTAACGGTCTTTCGGGTCGAGGGCATCACGCAGGCCATCGCCAATAAAGTTAAAACAGAACAAAGTGACCACCAGGAATCCTGCCGGGAACAGCAGCAGCCATGGTGAGACTTCCATCGAGTTGGCACCATCACTCAGCAACGCCCCCCAGCTACTTAATGGCTCCTGCGTCCCTAATCCCAAAAAGCTCAGGAAGGATTCAAACAGGATCATGCTGGGCACCAGCAACGAAGCGTACACCACCACCACGCCCAGCACGTTCGGCACAATATGACGGATAACGATGCGCACGGTAGATACCCCACCCACTTGCGCTGCTTCAATAAACTCTTTGCGCTTGAGACTCAGCGTTTGTCCACGCACGATACGCGCCATATCCAGCCAGGATACCATCCCGATAGCGACAAAAATCAGCAGGATATTTTGCCCAAAGAAGGTGACCAGCAGAATCACGAAGAACATGAACGGGAAGGAGTTGAGGATTTCCAGCAGACGCATCATCACGGAGTCGATTTTACCGCCGAGGTAGCCCGACAGAGAACCGTATAGCGTGCCGACAACTACCGCGACCAACGCCGCGGCAATGCCGACCATCAACGAGATGCGACCGCCAATCGCCACACGAACCAGCAGGTCTCGACCTGACGAGTCGGTGCCGAAATAGTGTCCAGATTCTGTATCCGGCGCGCTGGACATCATGCCCCAGTCGGTATCGAAGTAGGTAAACTGCGACAGCATCGGCGCCAGCGTCACAAACAGCGCAATAATCACCAGCACGACCAGGCTTGCTACCGCCGCGCGGTTATGCATAAAGCGTCGACGTGCGTCCTGCCACAGACTGCGGCCCTCGACCTCCAGCTTTTCACTGAAATTCTCCAGCGCTTCGCTGTTTTTCTTACTTAACATCATAGCGAGCTCCAGTATCAGTAACGAATTTTCGGGTCGATAACGGCATACAGCACGTCAACAATCGCGTTAAACACGATGGTCAGCGTCCCTACCAGTATGGTGAGGCTCAGGACCAGCGAATAGTCGCGGTTTAACGCGCCATTGACGAACAGCTGGCCAATGCCCGGCAAACCATAGATGGTTTCAATAACCATCGAACCGGTAATAATGCCGACAAATGCTGGTCCCATATAGGACAGCACAGGCAACAGCGCAGGTTTTAACGCATGGCGGAAAATAATCCGCCGCATCGGCAACCCTTTAGCGCGTGCGGTACGAATAAAGTTAGAGTGCAGCACTTCAATCATCGAACCGCGGGTAATACGGGCGATACTGGCGATATAAGCCAGTGACAAGGCCACCATCGGCAGGATCATAAATTTCAACGCCCCGCCATTCCAGCCGCCTCCGGGCAGCCATTTCAAGGTTATGGCAAATATCATGACTAATAAGGGAGCGACCACGAAACTGGGGATAACCACCCCGGTCATTGCCACCCCCATCACCGTGTAGTCCCAACGCGTATTTTGTTTCAGCGCGGCTATCACCCCAGCGCTAACGCCAACGAGGACCGCCAGAATAAAGGCCGCAGCTCCCAGCTTCGCAGAAACCGGAAAGCTCGATGCCACAAGGTCGTTTACCGTATAGTCTTTATATTTAAAAGATGGCCCAAAATCGCCATGCGCCAGCTGCTTGAGGTAGCTGAAGTACTGCGTCGAGATAGGATCGTTAAGATGATATTTCGCTTCGATATTAGCCAGTACCTCTGGCGGTAACGCGCGTTCCCCGGTGAATGGACTTCCCGGCGCAAGGCGCATCATAAAGAATGAAATCGTAATAAGTATAAACAGCGTCGGAATCGCTTCCAGACAGCGACGTAATATAAATTTTAACATTGCCCGTACCTTCTGGCGTGTGCCTTTACACCTCTTCTACCCCGACGTTCAGGTAAAGCGGTGTTAATAGTTCGAAGAAAAAAGACACTGTGGGGCAAAATGATTGCCCCACGTCTTGCCATTAATGCTTGATAATATACAAGTCTTTAACGTGGATATTATCCATCGGGTCTTTACCGGAGTATCCGCCAACCCATGGTTTCACCAGGCGGGCGTTAACATAGTAATAAACCGGTACAATCGCAGAATCTTTATCCAGCTGCTGTTCCGCTTTCGAATACAGTTCGCTGCGCTGCGCTTCATCAGTCACTTTCAGCGTATCCGCAATCAGCTTATCAAACGCCGGGCTCTTATAGTGGACGGTGTTGTTGGAGCTGTCAGACAGCACCATATTCAGGAAGGATGTTGGTTCGTTGTAATCCGCACACCAGCCCGCACGCGAAACATCATAGTTACCCTGATGGCGCGTATCGAGGAACGTTTTCCATTCCTGGTTTTCCAGCTTCACGTTGGCGCCCAGATTTTTCTTCCAGATAGATGCCGCAGCGATGGCCAGCTTTTTATGTAGATCTGAGGTGTTATACAGCAGGTCAAAGGTCAACGGTTTTTCAGCGGTATACCCGGCTTCAGCCAGCAGTTTTTTCGCTTCTTCATTACGTTTTTCCTGAGACCATTTGAACCACTCTGGTTCAACCAGTTTCGCGCCATCGGTGTAAGGAGGGGTAAAGCTATACGCCGGCAGGTCCCCCTGGTTTTTAACTTTGTTGACGATAATGTCACGATCCAACGCCAGTTTCAGGGCGGTACGAACACGAACATCGTTGAACGGTGCTTTCTGGTTGTTGATTTCGTAATAATAGGTGCACAGATACGGGTCAACGTGAACTTCGTTCGGGATCTCTTTTTTCAGTTTCTGGAATAACTCGATCGGCATGTTGTTATAGGTCATGTCGATTTCGCCGCTGCGATAGCGGTTAACGTCAGTCACTTCAGAAGAAATTGGCAGGTAGGTAACCTGGTTAATAACCGTTTTGGCGTTGTCCCAGTAGTTGGTGTTACGCTCAAGTACAATGCGCTCGTTGACCACCCAGTCTTTCAGCTTATAGGCGCCGTTGGTAACGATGTTAGCGGGCTGGGTCCATTTCTCACCGTATTTTTCAACCGCTGCTTTAGGAACCGGAGAAACGGATGAGTGCACAAGCAATTTGTAGAAATAAGGAACAGGCTCGCTCAGGGTGACTTCAAATGTATGATCGTCGAGAGCTTTGACACCGAGATCGGTGATCGGCTTTTTGCCGGCGATAATATCGTCAATATTGACAATGTGACCGTACTGTAAATAACTGGCGTACGGTGACGCGGTATTTGGATTAGCCAGGCGTTGCCAGCTATACACGAAATCTTGCGCGGTAACAGGCGTGCCGTCAGACCATTTAGCGTCTTTACGCAGATGGAATGTCCACACCTTAAAGTCTTTATTTTCCCACTTTTCAGCCACGCCAGGCGATGGTTTGCCATCGACATCGCTGATTAATAAACCTTCAAACAGGTCACGGTTGATATTGGATTCAGGTACACCTTCGATTTTATGTGGATCGAGTGACTGAACTTCCGAACCGTTATTACGCACCAGAGTCTGCTTTTCAGCAAGCTGCACACCGGCTGGTACAACTGCCGCCGTAGCAACATTCCCAGCGATTAGCGCAGTTAGGATCCCCGCAGCTACTAAACTTTTTTTAGTGATGTTAGTCATTGTGTTTGTACTCCCTCATTATTATGGCTGGTTTTTTAACCAGACTGTTAATCCTGTCAGGATCCCTGTACGGCACCGGAGATTTTCTGCCGTCAGGTAGTTTCTTGTTTTACTGCTTGCTATCACCGACTTTATTTATTTCTGGCGATTCGTATGACCGCCTTGCGTCGATTGCCTACGTGCCTCCCCTGCCGGAAACACGTTATTACCCTGTTGAGAGAAACTAATTGAAAATGATTCTCATCAACGTGAATTCTTCTGCATAATACCTGGCCGGAAAGTATCAAATGCGTTTCTTAACCGCCAATACATTTTACAAATTTGTTAACCAATTCTCTTTTATTGGAAATAAATCTCACTAAAAAAGTCTTACGAATGAAAGATTGTGACAATAAAACGATAAAAATCATTATGTTGCATCCAGCGCAGTGTTAAACCCCCGGACCTTTGTCAACACCACGCCAAAATGCACATAAATTTAACAATTGGTTATTAATTAGCACATTCATCTAAAAAAAACGCTGAAATAACTAATAACATTTCGATAATCCTTCAGCAAGCCCCAGAGTATGATGTTAATAAAATAACAGTGACATCGGGATCCCTCTGGTGGACCATTGAGTGTTATATCCATAAAATCAATGAATAAATTAATGAATCACCATCAGATATTTTTATATTTCTATGCTGATTTTCAACTTTAGTGAGAAGTTTTACTAATAATGAAAGGAAACGGAGCCGAAAGAGGCTCCGTTGATACTAGGAGGAATATCAGGCAAGCAAACCGGGGAAAATGGACTTGATTCCAGTCACAATGAATTCGATCCCTAAGGCCATTAACAACAACCCCATAATACGCGTAATGACGTTGATACCGGTTTGGCCCAGCAGCCGTACCAGCCACGGTGCCATGCGGAACAGTCCCCAACAGCACAGGGCAAACAACGCAATCGCCACAAAAAAACCAAACAGGTTAATCGCACTGTGATAGCGCGTACCCCAAACAATAGTTGAGCTTATCGCCCCCGGCCCCGCCATTAACGGCAATGCCAGCGGCACTACGCCGATACTTTCGCGGATTGCTGTTTCTGATTTTTCCTGTTTGTTTTGCTTATCTTCGCCCAGTTTTCCGCTAATCATGGACATTGCGATAGTCACCACCAGAATGCCGCCGGCAATCCTGAACGAATCTATCGAGATACCGAAGAGCTGCAGAATACCGTCACCAAGGAACAGCGAAGTCCACAGGATGATGGCAACCGACAGGTTTGCCGTAAGGTTGGTTTTATTTCGCGCAGCAGCCGTTTGATAGCTGGTCATACTGATAAAGACTGGGATGATCCCGACCGGGTTAACCAATGCGAATAACCCAATGAAAAACTTAAAATAGACAGGAAAATCAAATAGCGTTTGGATCACGGTTAGCTCCGAAGCGTTAGCCGGATAAAATGAGTCATAAAAATTGATAAAATCCGCGCTGAAGATACGCCTTTTGTCAGCATACTTCACCTTCTATCTGTGTATATCTACGTAAATACACTTCCAATACTTAGTGTTATTAATATGTATTAAATATGCTAATGTTAATGGCATTCACCCCATCAATTTATTAACACTTACCGATAAACGCTAAAAGGGCCTGCTGAAAGGTGTCAGCTTTGCGAAATTTTGATCCAGATCACGCAATTACTACTCAGAAGTGAGTAATCTTGCTTACGCCACCTGGAGGTAGCGCGTTAGAATTAAGTGGCGCTAGCGTATAAGCTCTTTTAGTAAATCAAGGTAAAGTGGACGTTAATTAACCGTTTGATTTTCAAAACGTTACACAAATTTTCGTCGATCTGTCTATACTCTCGTATCGAGCAGATGATTTACTAAAAAAGTTTAACATTATCAGGAGAGCATTATGGCTGTTACTAATGTCGCTGAACTTAACGCACTTGTAGAGCGCGTAAAAAAAGCCCAGCGTGAATATGCCAGTTTCACTCAAGAACAGGTTGACAAAATCTTCCGTGCCGCCGCTCTGGCTGCCGCAGACGCTCGAATCCCTCTCGCGAAAATGGCCGTTGCCGAATCTGGCATGGGCATCGTCGAAGATAAAGTGATTAAAAACCACTTTGCTTCCGAATACATTTATAACGCATATAAAGACGAAAAAACCTGTGGTGTGCTGGCTGAAGACCACACCTTCGGTACCATTACCATCGCTGAACCGATTGGTATCATCTGCGGTATCGTTCCAACCACTAACCCGACTTCTACTGCAATCTTCAAATCACTGATCAGCCTGAAGACGCGTAACGCCATCATCTTCTCTCCGCATCCGCGTGCTAAAGATGCCACTAACAAAGCGGCTGATATCGTTCTGCAGGCAGCAATTGCTGCTGGCGCACCGAAAGATCTGATCGGCTGGATCGATCAACCTTCCGTAGAACTGTCAAACGCACTGATGCACCACCCGGACATCAACCTGATCCTTGCGACCGGTGGTCCAGGCATGGTTAAAGCAGCATACAGCTCCGGTAAACCGGCAATCGGTGTAGGCGCAGGTAACACCCCTGTGGTTATCGATGAAACCGCTGATATCAAGCGTGCTGTTGCATCTGTTCTGATGTCTAAAACCTTCGATAACGGCGTAATTTGTGCTTCTGAACAGTCCGTTGTTGTCGTTGACTCTGTATACGACGCAGTACGTGAGCGTTTCGCGACTCACGGCGGCTACATGCTGCAAGGCAAAGAGCTGAAAGCCGTTCAGGACGTCATCCTGAAAAATGGCGCGCTGAACGCGGCTATCGTTGGTCAACCGGCATACAAAATTGCAGAACTGGCAGGCTTCTCCGTACCAGAAACCACTAAGATTCTGATCGGTGAAGTGACAGTTGTTGACGAAAGCGAACCATTCGCTCACGAAAAATTGTCTCCGACGCTGGCAATGTACCGTGCGAAAGACTTCGAAGACGCCGTTATTAAAGCTGAAAAACTGGTTGCGATGGGCGGTATCGGTCATACCTCTTGCCTGTACACCGACCAGGACAACCAGCCAGAACGTGTTGCTTACTTCGGTCAGATGATGAAAACCGCACGTATCCTGATTAACACCCCAGCTTCTCAGGGTGGTATCGGTGACCTGTACAACTTTAAACTCGCGCCTTCCCTGACTCTGGGTTGTGGTTCCTGGGGTGGTAACTCCATCTCTGAAAACGTTGGTCCTAAGCACCTGATCAACAAGAAAACCGTTGCTAAGCGAGCTGAAAACATGTTGTGGCACAAACTTCCGAAATCTATCTACTTCCGTCGTGGCTCTCTGCCAATCGCACTGGATGAAGTGATTACCGATGGTCACAAACGTGCGCTGATCGTGACCGACCGCTTCCTGTTTAACAATGGCTATGCTGACCAGATCACCTCCGTGCTGAAAGCTGCTGGCGTTGAAACCGAAGTGTTCTTTGAAGTTGAAGCTGACCCAACTCTGACCGTTGTACGCAAAGGTGCTGAGCTGGCTAACTCCTTTAAACCAGACGTGATCATCGCGCTGGGTGGCGGTTCCCCGATGGACGCCGCGAAAATCATGTGGGTTATGTACGAACACCCAGAAACCCACTTCGAAGAACTGGCACTGCGCTTTATGGACATCCGTAAACGTATCTACAAGTTCCCGAAAATGGGCGTAAAAGCGAAGATGGTTGCCGTCACCACCACTTCCGGTACTGGTTCTGAAGTTACTCCGTTTGCGGTTGTTACTGACGATGCAACTGGTCAGAAATACCCGCTGGCAGACTATGCGCTGACTCCGGATATGGCGATTGTTGACGCCAACTTGGTGATGGATATGCCTAAGTCCCTGTGTGCGTTCGGTGGTCTGGATGCCGTCACTCACGCCCTGGAAGCTTACGTATCCGTGCTGGCTTCTGAGTTCTCCGACGGTCAGGCTCTGCAAGCGCTGAAACTGCTGAAAGAAAACCTGCCAGCGTCCTACCACGAAGGTTCTAAGAACCCGGTAGCGCGTGAGCGTGTACACAGTGCAGCAACCATCGCCGGTATTGCGTTTGCTAACGCCTTCCTGGGTGTATGTCACTCAATGGCGCACAAGCTGGGTTCTCAGTTCCACATTCCTCACGGTCTGGCGAACGCCCTGCTGATCAGCAACGTTATTCGTTATAACGCGAACGACAACCCGACTAAACAGACTGCATTCAGCCAGTACGACCGTCCGCAGGCTCGTCGTCGCTACGCTGAAATCGCAGACCATCTGGGTCTGAGCGCACCGGGCGACCGTACTGCTGCAAAAATCCAGAAACTGCTGGGCTGGTTGGACGAAATCAAAGCTGAACTGGGTATTCCTAAGTCTATCCGTGAAGCTGGCGTTCAGGAAGCTGACTTCCTGGCACACGTGGACAAACTGTCTGAAGATGCGTTTGATGACCAGTGTACTGGTGCTAACCCGCGTTACCCGCTGATTTCTGAACTGAAACAGATCCTGATGGATACCTACTACGGTCGTGAATACAGTGAAGATCAAACCGCCGTTAAGACTGAAGCCGTAGCAGCTCCGAAAGCTGAGAAGAAAGCGAAGAAATCCGCTTAATTCAACCAGATAAGTTTTAGTCTCACCATAAACGGTCCCGAATTGGGGCCGTTTTTTTTTACATCTTACGTTATCAGAATCGATACATGACCAATTCAGCGACGTATAAAGGATGGCCCTGCAAAAGGATGCTTAGGAGGATGCGAGAATAGCGTCAGGAGAGTGTCTGACAGGGTAGCGAACATTAGCGAATGTCGCAGCCTACCCTGTGCTAATAAGCGCCCAGAAGCGCGTAGAGTTAATCGTGGTTGTGTCGTTCTTGTATCGCCGTCAGAGAGCCCTCAGACTGTGCTTGCTTATAATGCTTACGGCACACCGATACATAGCGTTCGTTCCCGCCAATCACCACCTGTTCGCCCTCGTTATAAGGTCGTCCTGCCTGATCAAGACGTAACACCATGCTGGCCTTACGCCCACAGAAACAAATGGTTTTTAATTCAACCAGTTTATCTGACCATGCCAACAGGTATTCGCTGCCGCCAAATAACTCACCACGAAAATCGGTACGCAAGCCGTAGCACAACACGGGAATATCCAGCTGATCGACAACTTCAGATAATTCATAAACCTGCTGTCGAGTCAGAAACTACGACTCATCAACCAGTACACAGTGAATTCTTTGCTGCTCATTCTCAGCCCGAATCTCTTCGAACAATGATGAATTTTGGTTAAACAATTTTGCAGGTGACGACAGACCTATACGTGAACTTACTTTTCCAGCACCAAAGCGGTCATCAATTTCCGCTGTATATACCACGGCACGCATCCCACGTTCCTGATAATTGTACGAAGATTGCAGCAATGCAGTCGACTTACCGGCATTCATTGCAGAATAGTAAAAATATAGCTGTGCCATTGACCGTAGGCCCTCACCCGGGGAAATAAATATGGGCAGGATTGTACCATATTTCACGAACGTGTCGGTGTAGCGTTGCCTGCATAGGCGTATAAATAGGCGTACAGACTCGCTCAGTGTCGCCTAAATAACCGATCCTTTAAGTGACACGGGAGCGTGAGTACACTCCAGCCATGGCCCAGGTAGCCTGAAACTCGATGGGTATATACACACTCTTTCACAAATAGTGCTCATGAAATTTATCCATACCTCTTATCTTCTTACGGCAATAAAGAAACCCTTCCCTTATTGTTATTGAATCTACCCACTGTCGCCATGTATTAGCGAATTCATGTAAGCAAAACTAATACAAAAGGTTGAAATCACTGCAAAGAGATACTATTTGTACACCATAAAATGTGACCTGAATCTTGAATTTTTACTCTCAGCCGCTGAGAAGCCCCCTCACCAATAAGCCTTTTTTATGCCCAACGTCGCGGAGAATTTAAGACAGATGAATTAATTCTGATACTAAATAAAGCGCAATTTTGAATTCCTTACATTCCTGGCTATTGCACAACTGAATTTATCGCTCTATTATTAGCTCAACAAACCACCCCCAATATAAGTTTGAGATTACTACAATGAGCGAAGCACTTAAAATTCTGAACAACATCCGTACTCTTCGTGCGCAGGCAAGAGAATGTACTCTGGAAACGCTTGAAGAAATGCTGGAAAAATTAGAAGTTGTTGTTAGCGAGCGCCGTGAAGAAGAAAGCGCTGCAGCTGCTGAAGTTGAAGAACGTACTCGTAAACTGCAACAATATCGTGAAATGCTGATCGCTGATGGCATTGACCCGAACGAACTGCTGAATAGCATGGCTGCTGTTAAATCTGGCACCAAAGCTAAACGCGCTGCACGTCCGGCTAAATATAGCTATGTTGACGAAAACGGTGAAACTAAAACCTGGACTGGTCAGGGTCGTACACCGGCAGTGATCAAAAAAGCGATGGAAGAACAAGGTAAACAACTGGACGATTTCTTAATCAAGGAATAATTCAGAAATAGTTTGCTTAAAATCCCGCCAGTGGCGGGATTTTTTTTACCTGTACTTCGCACAGTCCCTACCCAGTTCAGGTATAAAAAAACGGTGCTGGATTAACAGCACCGTTCAGACCTGATAATACCAGGAGGTTACTTCTTAATACCCATCTCATCTTCCAGCCAGGCTTTAAATTCAGCGCCGAGAGTATTATGGCGAATACCATATTCAACGAACGCCTGCATATAGCCCAGCTTATTACCACAGTCATGGCTTTTGCCCTTCATGTGATAAGCTTCAACCGTTTCTTTTTCAATCAGCATATCGATAGCATCAGTCAGCTGAATTTCGTCACCGGCTCCCGGAGGCGTTTTTGCCAGCAGAGGCCAGATATCCGCGCTAAGGACGTAACGCCCCACGACGGCCAGATTAGATGGCGCCACATTCGCTTTCGGCTTTTCAACAACGCCAACCATCGGTACGCTTTCGCCCGGCGCTAATTCAACGCCTTTACAATCAACAACACCATAAGCGGTAACATCTTCTACCGGCTCAACCATAATCTGGCTGCTGCCTGTTTCATCGAAACGATGAATCATTTCGGCAAGGTTGTCGCGTGATAAATCAGATTCGTATTCGTCAAGAATGACGTCCGGCAAGATAACCGCAACGGGCTCATCGCCAACCACCGGGTGCGCGCACAATACCGCGTGGCCCAGACCTTTGGCCAGTCCCTGACGCACCTGCATAATAGTGACATGTGGCGGACAAATAGATTGCACTTCTTCCAGAAGCTGGCGTTTTACACGTTTTTCCAGCATAGCTTCAAGTTCAAAGCTGGTATCGAAGTGGTTTTCAATCGAATTTTTAGACGAGTGAGTTACAAGTACAATTTCAGTGATGCCCGCAGCAATACATTCGTTTACGACGTACTGAATTAATGGCTTATCAACCAACGGTAGCATCTCTTTCGGGATTGCTTTCGTAGCCGGTAACATCCTGGTTCCTAATCCCGCAACCGGGATAACGGCCTTTTTGACTTTTGAATTAAGGGCAGCCATTTAAAACTCTCCTGGACTGTTCATGTATTGAACGTGTTCATCAATCTGTATCGCATCCAAGTATATCAGTACCGCGACAAGCTTCTGGTCTGAAAAGGACGCGCGTCGGTATAATTAAGATAAATACGAATAAATCTGGCGCTGATAGTAGCACTCACAGCATGAGGGGAGTGAGCCAATTTCATTCTCACTCCACTCGGTTGTTCATTCTGCAGACAACATCAGGCGCAGCCGACCACCGGCCCCCCAAATTTGGCATTGCCAGGATTCGCAACGTTGGCTCAGTTGATTAAGATACGCATTCCCTAAGGTTCCCAACGGAACGCCATTGCTGATTTGTACATTGTGGGAACCTGTATTTAATGTCGCATTCAGCCCTGCTGATACCAGAATCAGGTTTTTTAATCCGCTGTGGTAATAACCCACCAGCAAAGGGAATTGTCCGGGCAAATTAGCCTGGCGCAATAAATGGTTAACCTGTTTCAATAACGCACCGAGCTCCGGCAATCGTTGATTTTGATGCGCGAGCTGTTCCTGCAGCAAACCGTTAAATAGCGCCCGCAGTAACAATGCAGCCAGAACACCATTATCCCCTGCCCGCGTCACATCCAGACAATAAAACGCAAGGTCATGGTCCGATAGCGGTGCAATATCCAGTACCAGCCCCGGCTGATCGGCGGCTACCAATTGACGATAGTTGATCCGACATCGTGAAATAACTTGCGACACAGGAGGCTGTAATTCTTGCAACAGCTTTGCTGCAGCGGCGGGATCACCAACCATCGCATCCCAGTCACGAAACAGCCGCTCTTCTTCTTCCACGCGTGAATTAAACATATTCGGATACAGACACGCAAAGACGGTTTCGCGCAGGCGGTTCAGGTCCTTTACCGGCTTTAGCAGCACATCATCCACACCCAATCGCAGTGCTTTGGCTATATCAGACATGTTTTCCGTCGCTGATATCACCAGGATGGGGGTCTGATCGCCACGATTACGCAGATACTCTACTAGCTTAAGGCCGTTCATTCGTGGCATAGCCAGGTCGCAGATAATCAGGTCGGGGTTAAAGTGCCCGAGTAATTCAAGTGCTTCAAGTCCATCGCCAGCTACCGCCGTTGTCGCTCCCAAAGAGGAAAACCATGAGTCCATGAGTGAGCGAAATACCGGCTCATCCTCAACGATAAGAATCTGTTTTCCGACCAATGGCTGCGTCATATTCTCCCCCCTGACTGGCTTTAGTAAATAGTGGCATGCTATTGCTACTCACGCCTGTCAGAATTTGCTTAAGTGTTGATAAAAAATGCGTTAGATGTTGGTTTTCACCAGGGGTAGAAGCTCATCCATTTTCTTCTCGACCGCCAGTTGTCCAGCAGCAATTGCTGCGCTGGCGCGGTGAAAATCCAGCGTGGATATTTGCGGACAAAACGGCTGAATCAGGATATCTGGCGGGTCACCGGCCATGCGGTTACGTTTCAGACGATTTTCCAGAACCTGAATAGAAGTCGTCATGATCTCCATCGCCGTCGGCGCGGTTACCGCACGCCTGGCCGTTATGTTGCTCAAGCGCTCTTTCAGTCGGGCACGCCATGAAAGCGCGTCGACATCATCACCCGTTTCGGCATCACTGCTGACGTTAAAGGAGAGTAAATCTTGCTGCATAAGATGCGCATCGTGTTGCAGATCGACGGCAATAACGATGTCAGCGCCCAGCGCGCGAGTTAAGGATACAGGAACGGGATTCACCACCGCGCCATCGACCAGCCAGTAACCATTATGCGCTACAGGGGACATCAGACCAGGAATACTGCAGGAGGCCCGAACAGCCAGGTGCAAATCACCTTCCGTGAACCAGAGCTCCCGACCCGTACTCAGATTAGTAGCCACAGTTGCGAAACGGCGAGTGCATTGCTCAATTGCTTCTACCGGCATGACATTACGGTACTGATTGAATACCCGTTCACCACGCAGTAAACCGCCCCTGCGCCACGAGAGATCCATCAGACGTAAGACATCCCAATAGCTGAAAGAACAAACCCATTGTTCGAGAGCAGGTAACTTATTGCATGCGTAGGCTGCACCAACCAGCGAACCAATGGAGCACCCTGCCACAATATCAACATCAATGCCCATATGCTTTAGGGCTTTAATAACGCCAATATGCGACCAACCTCGCGCCGCGCCGGAACCTAGCGCCAGCCCAATTTTTATTTTTCTCATTGTACGTACAAACTTCCCCTGGCTTGCAGACGTAGCAACATCGCTACCGCTCAGTTAACATAGTGCTACCCTGGCGTTTTTACGCCGTTTTTTTATTCCAGGGAGTACTTTGTGTCTCAGCTTTGTCCCTGTGGTAGCGCTGTCGAGTATAGCCTATGTTGCTACCGTTATGTGTCCGGCGCGCAAGTAGCACCTACGCCGTCACATCTCATGCGTTCTCGTTACTGTGCTTTTGTGATGAAAGACGCAGATTACCTTATCAAGACCTGGCATCCGGACTGTCATGCAGCCGAGTTTCGCGACGACATTATCGCAGGATTTAGCCACACCGAATGGCTCGGGCTGACCGTTTTTGAACAACAAACGGCAGACACAGAAAATATCGGCTATGTCAGCTTTGTTGCGCGATTTTCTGAACAAGGTAAAACAGGTGCACTTATCGAGCGCTCTCGTTTTTTAAAAGAAAACGGTCAGTGGTACTATATAGACGGTACACGCCCTCAAATTGGACGAAACGATACCTGCCCTTGTGGCTCCGGTAAAAAATTTAAAAAGTGCTGCGGCTAATCAACGCCCGACAGTATCAATTTTGCAAACATTCTCAACAGGATCACCGCTGCAAATGCATTCATTACAACGAAAAGTGCTGCGTACTATTTGCCCGGACCAAAAAGGTCTGATCGCGCGCATTACGAATATCTGTTACAAGCATGAACTGAACATCGTGCAGAACAATGAGTTCGTGGACCACCGTACCGGGCGCTTTTTTATGCGTACCGAACTGGAGGGTATTTTTAACGACGTCACGCTGCTTGCCGATCTGGATAGTGCCCTTCCAGATGGCTCCATTCGTGAATTAACGCCAGCAGGACGCCGCCGTATCGTCATTTTGGTCACCAAAGAAGCACATTGTCTGGGTGACCTGTTAATGAAGGCCAATTATGGCGGGCTGGATGTTGAAATCGCCGCTGTGATCGGCAACCACGAGACGCTGCGACCTTTGGTTGAGCGGTTTGATATCCCGTTTGAGCTGGTCAGCCACGAAGGTTTAACGCGTGACGAACATGATCTGAAAATGGCCGACGCTATCGACGCGCACCAACCTGACTATGTCGTGCTGGCAAAATACATGCGCGTTCTGACGCCAACATTTGTTTCACGCTTCCCGAATAAGATTATCAATATTCACCATTCATTCCTGCCAGCGTTTATTGGCGCTCGCCCTTACCATCAGGCTTATGAGCGCGGCGTGAAGATCATCGGTGCAACAGCCCACTACGTGAATGATAACCTCGATGAAGGCCCAATCATTATGCAGGACGTAATTCATGTGGATCACACCTACACCGCGGAAGACATGATGCGTGCGGGCCGCGACGTTGAGAAAAATGTATTAAGCCGCGCGCTGTATCAGGTTCTGGCTCAACGCGTCTTTGTTTACGGTAACCGAACGATTATTCTGTAATCGATTGATAATTGAATTGGTTACCTTTACATCTTTACGCGTAAAAATCAGGCAACCAGTTCTTTTTTATCAACGGAATACTTTACAGGGGCGCATCATTTGATATGATGCGCCCCGCTTCCAACGGAAGCAGGCCAGTAACTAGCATTACCCCGTGGTGGGGTTCCCGAGCGGCCAAAGGGAGCAGACTGTAAATCTGCCGTCATCGACTTCGAAGGTTCGAATCCTTCCCCCACCACCATTCATTCCGATAGATTCATAAAATTAGTATACCCCTGGTGGGGTTCCCGAGCGGCCAAAGGGAGCAGACTGTAAATCTGCCGTCATCGACTTCGAAGGTTCGAATCCTTCCCCCACCACCATCACCTCATAAAGCACCAGCATCCAATCCATCTGTTATGCCTCATATTCTGCCCAGACGGGAAGGATGAGAAGCTTCGACTAAGGTTCGATTCGAGCGTTAGCGAAAAAGCGTTGCCGCAGGCAACGACCCGAAGGGCGAAGCGCTCCGCGCTGAGTAATCCTTCCCCCACCACCATCACTTCATAAAGCACCTGTATCAAATCCATCTGTTATGCCTCATTTTCTGCCCAGACGGGAAGGATGAGAAGCTTCGACTAAGGTTCGATTCGAGCGTTAGCGAGAAAGCGTTGCCGCAGGCAACGACCCGAAGGGCGAAGCGCACCGCGCTGAGTAATCCTTCCCCCACCACCATCACCCCATAAAGCACCAGCATCCCATCCATCTGTAATGCCCTATACCCTACCCTCGATCAAGCCTCAATTCGGGTCGGCAATTTGCCTGATGCGCTATGCTTATCCGGCAATTAGTCGTAAAAAAACCCCGCCGGAGCAGGGTTTTGTCTTACACAGATAACCGATTAATGACGCGCACGAACAATCTGGTATTTGCGCGTCAGATATTCGACCGGAACGCTCCAGATGTGCACCAGACGCGAGAACGGGAACAACAGGAACAGCGTCATACCCAGCACCAGGTGCATACGGAAAATGAACGCGACGCCATCCAGATATTGAGACGCACCACCCTGGAAGGTCACCACTGTCTGCGCCCAGTTCACCAGCTTCATCATCTCGCTGCCGTCCATATGCTGGGCGGAGAACGGAATGGTCAGCAGGCCCAGCGCGCACTGGATCACCAGCAGGGAGAGGATCAGAATGTCCGCTCCGGTAGTGGTCGCCCGCACACGTGGGCTGAACAGGCGGCGTTTCAGCAGCAAGACGCCGCCAATCAAACACATCACACCACTGGCACCACCCGCGAACATCGCCATCTTTTGTTTCACTTCAAGCGGCAGCCACGCTTCATACATCCAGTGTGGTGTCAGCATGCCAAGGAAGTGCCCGGCAAAAATCCCCAGGATCCCGATGTGGAACAGGTTTGACGCCAGGTTCATCCCTTTGCGATCCAGCATCTGACTGGAAGCCGCGCGCCAGGTATACTGCCCATAGTCATAACGCAGCCAACTGCCAATCAGAAAGACAGAACCCGCGATGTACGGATAGATGTCAAATAAGAACGTATTCAGGAAGTGCATTATTGCTGTCCTCCGGTGGTGATATTCAGATACTGCGGCGCAACGGCCCCGGCAAAACGACGCTGGTGAGCGGAAATTTCCGACTCACCACACCCCTGATCGGCGAAGAATTTCACCTGCTCTTCTTCCCAGACCGCATCCAGCGCTTGTGGGGTATCGTCACGCGCTTCATCTGCAATTTTTTCAGCCACTTTATCGCTGTCGATAACGGTATTCGCCAGTTTTAACAGCAGATCGAACAGCACCGCATAACGGCTTTCACGCTGTTGCAAGCGAGCGCTGAGCAGCGCCAGAATCGGCGCGATATCCTGTAACCCCCCTAATGCTTCGCTTTTCGGCAACTGCGCAAGGTATTCCAGATACAGCGGCAGATGATCGGGAAGTTCGCGGCTGTCGAGCTGCAGACCGTGCTGTTCATACTGCGCCATCAGGTCAACCATAGCCTGACCACGATCGCGGGACTCGCCGTGTACATGTTCAAACAGCAACAACGAGGTGGCGCGGCCACGGTCAAACAGTTCGCTATAGCTTGCCTGCACATCCAGCATGTCCTGCGCGGTGAGATCGCGCAGGAAAATGCCCAGAGTCTGGGCATCCTCTTTATCCAGGTTCTCAGATGACGCGAGTGCATCGAAAAGTTCCTGCTGATGCTGCCACAAGGCAGCATCCGGGTACTCGAGCAGACGCGAAACAATGACAAGTTCAATCATTGGTGCGGCTCCGTTTTGCTGGTCACATCGACAGCGTCGATGCGGCGGCTGTTGAACAGATTGAATTTAGTATCAGAACCGTGGCAACCGTCACCGAAGGTAAAGCCACAACCGCTTTTCTCCGGGAACGCGTCACGTGCCAGTTCACGATGGCTGCTCGGTACCACGAAACGATCTTCGTAGTTAGCAATCGCCAGATAACGATACATTTCCTGTGCCTGCGCTTCGCTTAAGCCCACCTCTTCCAGCGCACGGGTATCAACTTTACCGTCAACGGTTTCCGCACGTTTGTAGTGACGCATCGCCAGCATACGTTTCAGCGCCAACAGTACCGGCTGAGTGTCGCCTGCGGTCAGCAGGTTCGCCAGGTACTGAACCGGGATACGCAGACTGTCAACGTCCGGCAGAATACCGTTGCTGCCCAGCTCGCCCGCATCGGCGGCAGACTGGATCGGTGACAAAGGCGGCACGTACCAGACCATCGGTAGCGTGCGGTATTCCGGATGCAGCGGCAGCGCCAGCTTCCAGTCCATCGCCATTTTGTAAACCGGCGACTGCTGTGCGGCATCAATGACGCTCAGCGGAATACCATCTTTCAGCGCTTGTTCAATAACAGCCGGATCGTTCGGATCGAGGAACACGTCCAGTTGACGCTGATACAGATCTTTCTCGTGCTCCGTGCTTGCCGCACTTTCAATCGCATCTGCGTCATACAGCAGTACGCCGAGGTAACGAATACGGCCTACGCAGGTTTCGGAACAAACGGTCGGCTGACCGGCTTCGATACGCGGGTAGCAGAAAATGCACTTCTCAGATTTCCCGCTCTTCCAGTTGAAGTAGATCTTCTTATACGGGCAGCCAGTGATACACATACGCCAGCCGCGGCATTTGTCCTGGTCGATCAGCACGATGCCATCTTCTTCACGCTTGTAGATAGCGCCGCTTGGGCAGGTCGCCACGCACGCCGGGTTAAGGCAATGCTCACACAAACGCGGCAGATACATCATGAAGGTATTTTCGAACTGACCGTACATCGCCTTCTGCATGTTTTCGAAGTTCTGGTCTTTGGCGCGTTTTTCGAACTCGCCCCCCAGAATTTCTTCCCAGTTCGGACCGCTGGTGATTTTATCCATCCGCTGACCGGTGATCAGCGAACGCGGACGGGCAATCGGCTGCGCCTTACTATCTGCTGGGGCGTTGTGCAACGTTTGGTAGTCAAAATCAAACGGCTCATAGTAATCATCCATGCCCGGCAGATGCGGGTTAGCAAAGATTTTACCCAGCAGCAGTGCTTTGTTACCCATGCGCGGCTGCAGCTTGCCATTGATTTTACGGATCCAACCGCCCTTCCATTTTTCCTGGTTTTCCCAGTCGTTCGGGAAGCCAACGCCAGGCTTACTTTCGACGTTGTTGAACCAGGCGTACTCCATACCTTCACGGCTGGTCCAGACGTTTTTGCAGGTCACTGAACAGGTGTGGCAGCCGATGCACTTATCGAGATTCAGCACCATGCCGACTTGTGAACGAATTTTCATTTTACGCTCTCCTGTACCTGGTCATTGCCTTCGCCATCCAACCAGTTAATGTTCTTCATCTTACGTACAACTACGAACTCATCGCGGTTTGAACCGACGGTACCGTAGTAGTTAAAGCCGTATGCCAGTTGCGCATAACCACCGATCATGTGAGTTGGTTTCGGCGTAATACGGGTTACCGAGTTGTGGATCCCGCCGCGTTGCTGGGTGATTTCAGAACCCGGCAGGTTAACAATACGTTCCTGCGCGTGGTACATCATGGTCATCCCGGCCGGCACACGCTGGCTGACAACTGCACGCGCCGTCAGCGCACCGTTGCTGTTGAAGACTTCGATCCAGTCGTTATCTTCGATACCCAGATCCTTCGCATCAACTTCACTCATCCACACAATCGGACCACCGCGAGACAGCGTCAGCATCAGCAGGTTGTCGCTGTAGGTGGAGTGGATCCCCCATTTCTGGTGCGGCGTCAGGAAGTTGAGCGCTTTTTCCGGGTTACCGTTAGACTTCTCGCCGATCACCGCTTTCACCGAACGGGTGTCGATTGGCGGACGATACACCAGCAGGCTCTCACCGAAGTCACGCATCCACTGGTGATCCTGATACAACTGCTGGCGACCAGACAGCGTACGCCATGGGATCAGCTCATGAACGTTGGTATAACCGGCGTTATAAGACACATGTTCATCTTCCAGACCTGACCAGGTCGGACTGGAGATAATTTTGCGCGGCTGCGCCTGGATGTCGCGGAAACGAATTTTTTCGTCTTCTTTATTCAGCGCCAGATGCGTATGGTCACGACCGGTAAATTCACTCAGCGCCGCCCAGGCTTTAACGGCAACCTGACCGTTAGTTTCCGGAGCCAGCGTCAGGATCATCTCAGCAGCATCAATTGCGGTATCCAGCATCGGTTGGCCTTTCGCCGGACCGTCAGCCTTGGTGTAGTTGAGCTTACGCAGCAGATCCATTTCGCTTTGGGTGTTCCAGGCAATCCCTTTACCGCCGTTACCAATTTTTTCCATCAGCGGACCGATGGAAGTGAAACGCTCGTACGTTGCCGGATAATCACGCTCAACGGTCATGATGTGCGGTGCCGTAACACCTGGAATCAGGTCGCATTCCCCTTTTTTCCAGTCCTTCACGTCCAGCGGCTGCGCCAGTTCAGCGGCGGAGTCGTGCTGTATCGGCAGCGTAACGACGTCGGTTTCTTTACCGAGGTGCCCCACACAAACTTCAGAGAATTTCTTGGCGATGGCTTTATAGATTTCCCAGTCGCTCTTCGATTCCCAGGCCGGGTCAACGGCCGCAGACAGAGGATGAATAAACGGATGCATATCCGAGGTATTCATGTCGTCTTTTTCATACCAGGTAGCGGTCGGCAGCACGATATCGGAATACAGACAGGTACTCGACAGGCGGAAGTCCAGCGTAACGACCAGATCCAGTTTGCCGTCCAGTCCGTTATCCTGCCATTCCACTTCTTCTGGCTTCACGCCGCTCTGCTGGCCGAGATCTTTGCCCTGAATACCATGTTCAGTACCCAGCAGATACTTGAGCATGTACTCGTGGCCTTTACCGGAAGAACCGAGCAGGTTTGAACGCCAGATAAACAGGTTACGCGGATGGTTTTTACCGTTTTCCGGCTGCTCTGCCGCAAAGCGAATAGAACCTTCTTTCAGGGATTTAACGGTGTAGTCCACCGGCGTCATACCTGCTTTCTGCGCTTCTTTCGCGATATACAGCGGGTTAGTCCCTAACTGCGGCGCAGACGGTAACCAGCCCATACGTTCAGCGCGAACGTTAAAGTCAATCAAATGACCGCTATAGCGGGATTTGTCTGCCATCGGAGACAGCAGTTCCTGCGCAGTCACCGTCTCATAGCGCCATTGGCTGGAGTGGTTATAGAAGTAGGAGGTACTGTTCATATGACGAGGCGGACGCTGCCAGTCAAGAGCAAACGCCAGCGGTTGCCAGCCAGTTTGCGGACGCAGTTTTTCCTGCCCTACGTAGTGGGCCCAGCCGCCGCCGCTCTGGCCGATACAGCCACAGAACACCAGCATATTGATCAGGCCACGATAGTTCATATCGAGGTGGTACCAGTGGTTCAAACCGGCGCCGACGATAATCATCGAACGACCGTGCGTTTTATCTGCGTTATCCGCAAATTCACGGGCGATGCGCACAATCTGAGAACGTGATACGCCTGTAATTTTTTCTGCCCACGCTGGCGTGTACGCTTTCACGTCATCGTAGCTGGTCGCGCAGTTTTCATCGTTCAGACCACGTTCCAGGCCGTAGTTAGCCAGAGTCAGATCGTAAACGGTGGTCACCAGCGCCGTAGAGCCATCGGCCAGTTGCAGGCGTTTAACGGGCAATTTATGCAGCAGAATGTTTTCCAGCTCGACTTTACTGAAGTGCTCGGTGCCTTCGCCACCAAAGTACGGGAAGCCAACTTCAGCGATATCATCCTGGCTACCCAGCAGGCTGAGCTGCAGTTCAGTTTCATCACCGGACGTGCCGTCGCGCTGCTCAAGGTTCCATTTGCCTTTTTCGCCCCAACGGAAACCAATTGAACCGTTCGGCGCAACCATTTCGCCGTTGCTGTTGATAGCGACAGTTTTCCATTCCGGGTTATTTTCCTGGCCCAGAGAGTCAACCAGATCCGCAGCACGCAGCATACGACCAGCAGCATAGTAGCCGTCGCGCTCTTCGAGCATCACCAGCATTGGCATGTCGGTATAACGACGAACGTAGTCGGTGAAATATTGGCTCGGGTTATCGAGGTGGAACTCGCGCAGCATGACATGACCCATCGCCATTGCCATCGCCGCATCGGTTCCCTGCTTCGGAGCCAGCCACAGGTCGCACAGTTTGGCGATTTCTGCGTAGTCCGGGGTAATTGCTACTGTTTTGGTGCCTTTGTAACGAACTTCAGTAAAGAAGTGCGCATCCGGGGTACGGGTCTGCGGTACGTTAGAGCCCCATGCCAGAATGTAGCTGGAGTTATACCAGTCGGCAGATTCCGGTACGTCGGTCTGCTCGCCCCAGGTCTGCGGGGAAGCTGGCGGCAGGTCACAGTACCAGTCATAGAAGCTCAGGCAGGTCCCGCCAATCAGCGACATATAACGTGCGCCGGACGCATAAGAAACCATCGACATCGCCGGGATCGGCGAGAAGCCTGCGACGCGGTCAGGACCATAGGTTTTGATGGTGTAAACGTTAGATGCGGCAATCAGCTCATTCACTTCCTGCCAGGAAGAACGAACGAATCCACCACGACCACGCGCTTGTTTGAAGCTTTTTGCTTTATCGGCGTCTTCGATAATGGATGCCCATGCATCTACCGGATCGCTGTGCAGTCTTTTTGCTTCACGCCACATCTTCATCAGACGTTTGCGCATCAGCGGGTATTTCAGACGGTTAGCGCTGTAGAGATACCATGAATAGCTTGCACCACGCGGGCAGCCGCGAGGCTCGTGGTTGGGCATATCTGGACGAGTGCGTGGGTAGTCAGTTTGCTGGGTTTCCCAGGTCACCAGACCATTTTTCACATAGATTTTCCAGCTGCATGAGCCGGTGCAGTTTACACCGTGGGTTGAACGCACGATTTTGTCATGCTGCCAACGCTGGCGGTATCCATCCTCCCAGTCCCTGTTGGTATTGAGAAGCTGGCCGTGCCCATCGGCAAAGGTTTCGCCCTTCTGCTTGAAGTAGCGAAACCGGTCCAGGAATTTACTCATCGGTTTTCTCCTGTAGGAGCCTGACGGCTCTCTGATAAATCGACATTGCTTGATTGAGAGCGAAGGTAACGCTCTGAAAGGGCGTGAGAATTGATAACGATCAAGGCAGGCAGGGATGAAAATTAAGGGTCGATTTTCACATACCCCCTTAGTGGGATATCGATAAATCAATCAACATATTGAATTTTATTGAGTTTTTTAAACTCACTTATCATACAAATGTTAAATTCTTTATAAGTGGGTATTAAGGGGTATTCCCCCTGTTTAGCATATTGCGAGCGCCGTTCTAACAGGCTGTTGTCGCGTCATAATATAAAAGTATGTTGTAACTAATTGCAGGCAAAAAAAAGCGCGGTCTAACACCGCGCAATGGATAATCAACAGTTACTACTTTTTTATTTTTTAGAATGACGTCCGTACACCGCCCAGGTGATAACCACACAGGCGACATAGAAGATCAGGAATACTTTCATCGCATCGACCGGAGAGCCAGTTAATGCCAGGGACGTACCGAATGCTTTCGGGATAAAGAAGCCGCCGATCGCACCAATAGCTGAGATAAAGCCCAGCGCCGCCGCGGTGTCGGTCGCCGCCTCGCGCATCGCTTTCTCTTCTGAACCGCCTTCAGCTTTCACTCTGTCCATCGTCAGCTTGCGAAAGATAACAGAGATCATCTGGAAGGTTGAACCACTCCCCAGACCAGCCGTCAGGAACAGCGCCAGGAACACCGCAAAGAAGGCGATAAAGTTGCCACCGACACCGTTTGATGGCAGCGTCAGGAACAGTAAGGCACTGAAAATAGCCATCAGCACGAAGTTCACCAGCGTTACGCGGGTCCCCCCCAGTCGGTCAGAGATTGCGCCGCCTGCTGAACGAGCCAGAGCGCCAATCAACGGTCCAAAGAAGGCGTAATGCAGGATCTGTACCTCAGGAAACTGCGTTTTTGACAGCATCGCGAAACCGGCAGAGAAACCGATAAATGAACCGAAGGTTGCCAGATACAGCAGGCTCATAATCCACAGGTGCCCGCGTTTCAGCACCGGCAGTTGCTCTTTCAGCGAAGCTTTTGAGGTTGCCAGTTCATTCATACCAAACCATGCGGCCAGCGTTAATACAGCCAGGAACGGGACCCAAATCCATGCGGCGTTTGCCAGATACAGCTGCGTACCATCCGGTTGTTCAACACCCTGGCTGCCAAATGCGGCAAAGATTGACAGTGAAACCACCAGCGGAGCGACCAACTGCATCACGCTGACGCCCATGTTACCCAGACCACCGTTCAGACCCAGCGCGCCGCCCTGTTTCTGTTTTGGAAAGAAGAAGCTAATGTTTGCCATGCTGGAGGCAAAGTTCGCGCCGGCAAAACCGCACAACAGCGAGATAATGATAAACGTACTAAATGGCGTGGAGGTATCCTGCACCGCAAAACCTAACCATACGCAAGGAATGATCAGGATACCGGTGCTGAACGCCGTCCAGCGACGTCCACCAAACAGGGGGACCATAAAGGAGTACGGTACACGCAACAGCGCACCGGACACCGAAGGTAATGCCGTCAGCATGAACAGTTGTTCAGTGGTGAAATCAAATCCGACTTTCGGTAAGTTCACCGCCACGGCGCTAAATAACATCCACACGCAAAACGCCAGCAGCAAGCAAGGGACGGAAATCCACAGGTTACGGCTGGCGATTCGATGACCACGCTGCTGCCAGAAGGCGGGATCTTCCGGCCGCCATTCAGTAATTACAGCTCCAGATGCCCTTTCCGGGGCAGATGAGTGACTCATAGACACCTCTGATACTTGTTTCGATGCCTGCCACATTAGGGTTTACAGCTGGAGGTAAGTTGATATAAATCAAAGGAAAAGGTGTCATTATTGATGCCTGAAATTTATCATCATCCTAAATGAGTACATAACTTCGGTAAAAAAGATGTGGTTTTTCACGCTTCTGTCGTCCCCTACTCCCCCTCGTTTAGGATCTCTCCCTCTGGCGGCAATTAAGGGGTAGCCCGTTTGAGGTATGGGTATACTCCAGTGTATCGCCGAGAATAACGCCACTGCCTGCAGCAGAATCGTCATTCAATAAGGTTTTCGGTTTTACGAAAACCCGAAGGAACAAGTCACCATGTTTAAACGTTGTCTTTCCCCGCTTACGCTGGTCAACCAGGTGGCGCTGATTGTTTTATTGTCTACTGCCATCGGCGTGGCGGGTATGGCAGTCTCTGGCTGGCTGGTTCAGGGCGTTCAGGGTAGCGCGCATGCAATCAACAAAGCGGGATCGCTACGCATGCAAAGCTATCGCCTGCTGGCAGCCATACCGCTGGACGCCAACGATCAACCACTGCTGGATGAAATGGAGCAAACGGCGTTTAGCCCGGAATTGACGCGTGCCGCGCAGCGTGACGGACAACAGGCGCAGTTAAAAGCCTTACAGGATTACTGGCACACCAAACTGGCACCGGGGCTTGCGCATGCGCAAACGCCTGATGCGGTAGCGCAGGATGTCAGGCGCTTTGTGGGCGGACTGGATAAGCTGGTCACCGCCTTTGACCATACCACCGAGTTACGCATTGAACGCGTCGTTCTGCTGCATCGCCTGATGGCCGTATTTATGGCGTTGCTGCTGGTCTTCACCATTATCTGGCTGCGCGTGCGCCTGTTACAGCCGTGGAAACAACTGCTGGCGATGGCGCGAGCCGTCAGTCAACGTGATTTTACCCAACGCGCACATATCAGTGGGCGTAATGAGATGGCAGCGCTGGGCTCGGCGCTGAATAATATGTCGGAAGAACTGGCCGAAAGTTACGCGGTGCTGGAACAGCGGGTACAGGAGAAAACGGCGGGTCTGGAGCACAAAAATCAGATCCTCTCTTTCCTGTGGCAAGCCAACCGCCGTCTGCACTCTCAGGTGCCGTTGTGCGAACGCCTCTCTCCGGTACTGAACGGTCTGCAAAATTTGACCCTGCTGCATGATATTGAACTGCGGGTCTATGACCTGGAAGATGAAGATAATCATCAGGAATTTACCTGCCAGTCCAATGTCAGCTGTGATGAGAAAGGCTGCCATTTGTGTCCGCGCGGTACGCTACCCGCCATTGACGGCGGTATCACGCTGAAATGGCGGCTAACCGATGCCCATACCCAGTATGGTATCCTGCTCGCGACTTTGCCGTACGGACGCCATCTCAGCCACGATCAGCAGCAACTGGTTGATACCCTGGTTGAGCAACTGACCGCAACGCTTGCACTCGACAGGCATCAGGAGCGTCAGCAGCAGTTGATCGTGATGGAAGAGCGTGCCACCATTGCGCGCGAACTTCATGATTCTATTGCACAATCGCTCTCCTGTATGAAGATGCAGGTGAGCTGTTTGCAGATGCAGGGCGATGCGCTTTCAGATAACTGCCGCGAGCTGCTCAGTCAGATTCGTAACGAGCTAAACGCCTCCTGGGCGCAACTGCGCGAGCTGTTAACGACCTTCCGTTTACAGCTGACGGAACCTGGATTGAGACCGGCGCTGGAAGCCAGCTGCCAGGAATACAGCGCGCGTTTTGGCTTTACGGTTAAGCTGGATTATCAGCTGCCACCGCGTCTGGTCCCTTCGCATCAGGCGATTCACCTGCTACAAATTGCGCGCGAAGCCCTGAGCAACGCCCTCAAACACTCTCAGGCCGATGAAGTAGTCGTGACGGTGGTGCAAAATGGTAAGCAGGTCAAACTAACAGTGCAAGATAACGGCTGCGGCGTACCGGAAAACGCCGAACGCAGTAACCACTACGGCATGATAATCATGCGCGACCGTGCGCAGAGCTTGCGCGGCGATTGCCGTGTACGCCGTCGCGAGACAGGCGGTACTGAAGTTGCTGTCACTTTTATTCCCGAAACAAACTTCACAGAAGTCCAAGGAGATACCCATGAGTAATCTGGAACCGGCAACCATCCTGTTGATCGACGATCATCCGATGCTGCGAACCGGTGTAAAACAGCTTGTCAGCATGGCGCCCGATATCACCGTTGTCGGCGAAGCCAGCAATGGTGAGCAGGGTATCGAGCTGGCAGAATCCCTTGATCCCGATCTGATCCTTCTTGATCTCAATATGCCCGGCATGAACGGTCTGGAAACACTCGACAAGCTGCGTGAGAAATCACTGTCAGGCCGTATCGTCGTGTTTAGCGTATCCAATCATGAAGAAGACGTGGTTACTGCACTGAAGCGCGGTGCCGACGGTTATCTGCTGAAAGATATGGAGCCGGAAGATTTGCTGAAAGCATTGCAGCAAGCGGCTGCCGGTGAAATGGTGCTGAGCGAAGCCTTAACGCCGGTTCTGGCCGCCAGCCTACGCGCCAATCGTGCAACGTCCGACCGTGATGTTACCCAACTGACGCCGCGCGAACGCGATATTCTTAAGCTCATCGCCCAGGGCCTGCCTAACAAGATGATCGCCCGCCGCCTGGACATCACCGAAAGCACGGTAAAAGTTCACGTGAAGCATATGCTGAAGAAAATGAAGCTCAAATCACGTGTTGAAGCCGCGGTATGGGTGCACCAGGAACGTATTTTCTGATAACGCGCGCATGCGTCATTGTTAACGAGGATCATTTTCCGAAACGGTAGTAAACGGTTCGGTCAGTGATAGCGTGATCTCATTGGAAGAGACACGCTGGCCCTGCTCATCTTCTACCACCACAGACAACCGCCAGCGGTTCGTCGCACCTTCTCTGCTGCCCCACTTCGGCATAATAATCGTCCAGCCCTGCGCGCTTCGGTTATTGCTGCCAGCCGTTAAGCTCAACGCCTGAGTATCGCCCTGCCACGTCAGGTGGCGGATCCCATGCAAACTACGCACCTGCAGCTTCAGCGCCACCGTCTCTCCCGGTTTGAGATCCCAGGGCGGCGTGGCCAAAAATACCGACAGCGTTTTACGCTGGCGATACTCCAGCGTCGGCAAATTGTTACGCTGCGGATCGTCATAACGACTGCCGCGCAGTGAACGGCTGTTCGCCACCTCACTGACCATCAACTGTTTTTTTAACGGCACGCCAAAACGGTAACTAAGCGTTAAGCCGAGGTTATTCTGGCTAATGCCGCTTTCACCCTGCTTATGCTGCGCTGTCACCGTGATCAGCGGCACCGGTGTATAGCTCAGCCCGAGGTTCACCGCCACCGGATTGTGATACCCGGTTCCCGAATGAAATAGATCCACCCGGTCGCCAAAATACTGTTCCACGCTGACGCTGGTATTGAGGTGTTGATAGAACGGCATCCGCATTTGCGCGGTCAGATCGTAGCCGCGGGCCATCCGTTGTTGCTGGGTTGCAAAACGATCCTGCCAGGAAGACAACGGTTGATAATAGTTAGCGGATAAGCGCAAATATTCGCCCCATGCCTCCGCGCCGAGGCCTCCCCGGGGCAGATTTTCATCCAGTAAGTTGTCATAAAAGGTGTTGTAACCCAGTAACCAACCGTCGCGTACCCAACGTTGCCCAATCCCCGCATTACTGACTAAGCCGTCGTCCTGTTGCGTCACTCCTAGCTGGCTCCAGGTAAGATAACGTTGGTTGTCCTGCCACGGCACAAACCAGCTTCCCCGACTCCCGGTAAAACTGCCTTCGTTATCAACTTGCAACCCGATGCTGGCGTTTCCCCAGGGAGAAAGCCAGGATTCCAGTTGCTGATTCACCTGTTCGCTGACCGTATCACGCACCTGGCCAAACGCGAACTGCTTCGCCTGTTCACCGGTATCAAGCCCGTTATCAGTCATGCTGGCTTCACCAAACGCTTTGACCATTTCGGCAAAATGCTTTTCGCCTGCCCGCGACTCCGGGGCCATACCAAGATCGGGCAAGCCATCACTATTGTTATCGAAAGGGTTTTCAGCCTGGTGCAAAAAGGACGACTGCGCGTTAGCAGTACCGCCTGCCAGCGGCAAGAGTGCGAATACAGCAAGAGAAGAACAGATAATACGGCTCAAATCGTTAGTGGTTTCTTACATCAATTAGCCACAGTGGCATACTTATCTTAAACCATAACGTTTTCAGCGTTGATTTTCAGCCCCTCCCCCTTTTTTCGGCATTATCCTGGCATTGAGAAATAGGTGTAACATACGTGTCGGTTATTAACGCTCACATGCAGTAACAGGAGTAAAAATGCAAAAGCTAGTGATCGTCGCGAACGGAGCGGCTTATGGAAGCGAATCGTTATTTAACAGCCTGCGTCTGGCTATCGCCCTGCGCGAACAGGAAGCCGCTCTCGACCTGCGTCTGTTTTTAATGTCTGATGCCGTAACTGCAGGATTACGTGGTCAGAAACCCGCGGAGGGCTACAATATTCAGCAAATGCTGGAGATCCTGACAGCGCAAAATGTTCCGGTAAAACTATGCAAAACCTGCACCGATGGTCGTGGGATCACGGCGCTGCCGTTAATTGACGGAGTGGCCGTCGGCACGCTGGTAGAACTGGCTCAATGGACGCTGGCTGCAGATAAAGTGTTGACCTTCTGATATACCGTTTTCAGGCAAGCGCACTGAAAGTGTCGATAATTTCCGGATTTAATATTTGATGGGCGCGGTTTCGTTGAACGTTAGCACGCCCGTTCAACCCTTTTGAGGTGTTTTGTCACTTTTGTTTAATCGTTATGCCATTTTTTGATCAAAATCAGCATCCTGTTGCTCCCCCTTTGGTGTTATGCAATGAGTGAAATGTGAACAACATCACGCAGCACTTTCGACAGAAAGTACGTTGTTTTCAAGAACGGGGTGAAAAATGGCATTAGTGAAGACAAGTTTAAAGTTATTTGGTGGCGATACGGTGGTAGTGCGCTGTTCCGAGCGCTGTCACATCCATCTGATGAGCGAAAAAAATCACGTCAAAGACACGCAGTCCGACATCTTAAGCGTGCAGGATCGTGATAACGCATGGTTGACCGTGCCCTATACCGGCGTCTGGAACGTGCTGATCGACAGCCACAGTCAGTCGCTTGAGCATTCGATAAGTTATATTGCAGCCTAAGCGTGACATGCCCGAAAAGCGCCTGGCTTTCGGGCATACAATTCCACGCCGGGTTCAGGCAAACCCTGGCCGTATAACGCCTTCTGGCAGGTTCTCTCCCAACAATCGTTTGACCGTGATCACCAGATCATTAAGACAATCATCCTGCATCCCCAGCTTGACCAGCTCTTGTTCCAGCGAGAACAGATACTGGGCATTGGTGCCTAAAGGTCCGCTGGCCGCGGCGATAAGCGGCGCGATCACCTGCGCGCGCGTGTCTGACTCAAACAGCGGATGGCGCGGATCCATAATAAACACCAGCGCGTTCACCGTACGGCCGTCATCAAGCGCCAGCTGGCACCAGGTCGGCAGATAGCATCCGGTGATCATTTCTCGCTTCCACAACAGAGAAAGCTCTTGTTCCAGCGACGCGTCCGGCAAGCGGTAGGCCACACCGGTGGTACGTCCGCCCTCTTTCAGGGCCAGCATGCGGCCTGGCTGACACGCCGTTCCTCGCCCCGCCGTCAGGCGCAGACAAAATGCACGGTGCCAGCCGACTAATGTCCCGGTACAGGACTCTTCAAACTCTAAGGCCGGGTTCCACATCAACGATCCATAACCGAAGATCCACACCGGTCCATCATCTGGTCGACAAGCGAGCGTGGCGGCCAGTGAGGCTGCACGTTGTTCCGCTGACCAGAGTAGTGATTCTTCAATAGCACCAAATGCCGTCTTACAGTCGGCATTCAATAAAAAATCACGCGTTAACACCTTACACCTCCGCCACTGCTGCTTCCCTGCGACAACTTTTTTGACGCCTTCCGGGCTTTTTTACTGCTCATTTTGAAACCAATAGCTGGACAATAGGCAATTCACCGCTCGCTTGCAAGCCAGTAACCGCGCGGCGTAGCACGATTCGCTAACGCCTGATGCAAGCGAGTTTATAAAGGCATTATAATTGATACTGTTACGTCTTTTTATGCCATTTACCATCATCACCTTTTTGGTAATCATTTTTAACCGCGGCCCACGCCACCTTATGTGCAGTCTCTTCTCGGGTGGCATCGTCACGTCGGTCAGATTTGTCTTTATACTGTTCCCAGGCGCTGTTGAAAGCTTCTTTATAAATGTCCTGAGCATGGGCTGGCAGAACGTGCTGCACGCTGTCAGGCAGATCGCTTTTAGATTTATAGGGCATTGTGAACTCCTCTTTTTAGGCTAAACCTTAAGTGTGGTTAACAATGCGGCGAGACGCCAATAATGGACATTTTTAGAAATTTTCTTTACCTAACCTTCTGTTAATTAAACAGTCTATAAACAAGAAATTGGTTTTTGGCCGCTTTGAGAGGGAAAACAGGTGATGTAGTAAAATTTCGTAAAATGTCACCTACAAAACCACGTTTTCTGTTATTTTTTACATTCTTTAATACTTTTTATAATTATAAATACCTGCAGAGATGGAGAATTAATGCAATGACACAAGCACATGAGGCGGTAAAAACCCGCCACAAGGAGACCTCTCTCGTCTTCCCGATTTTGGCGCTGGTAGTACTGTTCTTCTGGGGGAGCAGTCAGTCACTACCAGTGGTCATCGGTATTAATGCGCTGGCCCTTATTGGTATATTAAGCAGCGCATTCAGCGTTGTCCGTCATGCGGACGTATTAGCGCATCGACTTGGCGAACCCTACGGGTCGCTGATCCTCAGTTTGTCCGTTGTTATTCTTGAAGTCAGCTTAATCTCCGCATTAATGGCAACCGGCGATGCCGCACCTACGCTCATGCGCGATACGCTGTATTCAATCATTATGATCGTAACCGGGGGTCTGGTCGGTTTTTCATTACTGTTAGGTGGCCGTAAATTTGCCACTCAGTATATGAACCTATTTGGTATTAAGCAGTATTTAATCGCCCTGTTCCCACTGGCCATTATTGTACTGGTATTCCCGATGGCGTTGCCGGGGGCAAATTTCACTACCGCGCAGGCGCTGTTGGTGGCGTTAATTTCTGCGGCGATGTACGGCGTATTTTTGCTGATTCAAACTAAAACGCACCAAAGTCTGTTCATTTACGAGCATGAAGACGAGGGTGACGACGATGACCCGCATCACGGTAAGCCGTCAGCGCACAGCAATCTGTGGCACGCCGCCTGGCTTATCATTCATCTGATCGCTGTTATCGCCGTGACCAAGATGAACGCCAGCCCGCTTGAGACCTTGCTGACTGAACTGAATGCGCCAGTCGCATTTACGGGTTTCCTGGTCGCGTTACTGATCCTCTCGCCTGAAGGACTGGGCGCACTGAAAGCGGTTCTGAGCAATCAGGTACAGCGGGCAATGAATTTATTCTTCGGTTCGGTATTAGCCACAATTTCGCTGACCGTACCGGTGGTGACGCTGATTGCATGGGCAACCGGGAATGATTTGATGTTTGCACTGGGTGCGCCAGAGATGATTGTGATGGTTTCATCACTGGTTCTGTGTCAGATCTCTTTCTCCACCGGACGCACCAATGTGCTTAACGGTGCAGCGCATCTGGCACTGTTTATCGCCTATCTGATGACAATATTTGCCTGAGTATTATTTTAGACGTACCCCACGGTCCTCTTCAGGGCCGTTTTCTTTTCTGCCGATATAACACAATTGATGGCGCGTCTGGTGCCTGACGGCGACCTTTACACCCTTTTCAAACAGCAGGCCGGAGGGAAACTCCGGCCTGTCACACTCACTTAGTTCTCGGTATCCAGCTCGTCGAAGCTTTTCACCAGGTCATCAATCGCTTTAATCTGCGTCAGGAACTGTTCCAGCTTCGCCAGCGGCAGCGCGGATGGGCCATCGCATTTCGCATTGGCTGGATCCGGATGCGCTTCAATAAACAGACCTGCCAGACCAACCGCCATACCGGCACGCGCCAGTTCGGTAACCTGCGCACGACGACCGCCGCTTGCTGCGCCAAATGGATCGCGGCACTGCAGCGCATGGGTAACGTCAAAAATCACCGGTGAGTTGCCGGAGACTTTCTTCATCACGCTGAAGCCCAGCATGTCCACAACCAGGTTGTCATAACCAAAGTTCGCACCACGGTCGCACAGAATAACCTTATCGTTGCCGCCTTCATGGAATTTATCCACGATGTTGCCCATCTGAGCCGGGCTGATGAACTGCGGTTTCTTCACGTTGATTACGGCACCGGTTTTCGCCATCGCTTCCACCAGATCGGTCTGACGAGCAAGGAATGCCGGAAGCTGAATCACATCCACCACATCAGCAACAGGCTGTGCCTGGCTGGCTTCGTGAACGTCGGTGATCACTTTTACGCCAAAAGTCTGTTTCAGTTCCTGGAAGATTTTCATCCCTTCTTCAAGGCCCGGTCCACGGTAAGAGTGGATGGAAGAACGGTTGGCTTTATCAAAGGAGGCTTTAAACACGTAAGGGATACCCAGCTTTTGAGTAACGGTTACGTAGTGCTCACAAATGCGCATCGCCAGATCGCGGGATTCCAGCACGTTCATTCCGCCAAACAGCACGAACGGCAGGTCATTTGCCACGTTGATGTCGCCAATGCTAACCACTTTTTGTTTCATAGGATCGCCTTAAACGGTAGGTAAAGTGTGATTAATCAATGCAATACAATTTGTTTGTGCGAAATAGTATTAATTTGCGCACGAATCATTTCGCTGATCGGGTCTTCCGGACACTGTTCTACGAAATAACTTAAATCTGTCAGCGCAACATGTTCGCACTCGAGTTGCGCGTATATTAAACCACGATCGCGAATTTCATACGGATCTTCAGGATTAAACTGCAATAGTGCTTCACTGGCACGCAGCGCCAGCTCCATTTGCCGCTCTTCCATCAGTGATGATTTCAGCGTGTCGAGCAGTTTGCGGATCACTTCCGCGTTATCCGCTTCATCCAGGTCTTCGTTAAACAGCTCCGCAACCGGGCTGATATTCCCCTTCAACCACACTTCCAGCGTGTGCTCATTTAACGTTTCGCCATTGAATGGATTGATTAGCCACATTTCACCATCGAGAGACTCAATACGAAGGATCAGTTGCGTCGGGAAAATCACCGGTACCAGCGGCAGCTCCAGTCTGTTGGCAATCCACAATAAGATCGCCCCCAGAGACACGGCGCTGCCCTGCCGATTTTTCAGTACCTGGTCAAGCCAGAGTGCATCAGAAAGACGATAGACGCCGTGGGTATCCGTAAATCCCCATTCGCCGTAAAAAAGTGCCAGCAGTTTTTCCAGTTGCTCATCCTGAGACAGGAGCTGGCTAATTTCTTCTTGCGCCAGACTGACCAGACGTTCCAGTTCGTCGTAGACAGATTGTGTTGGAAAATCCAGACGGATAGACTCCGACGCCAGGATCATCCCATCACACAATGGCGCTTTATTAAATTCGAAATCAGCTAACGACCTCATGCTTACCCCAGTAACGGTATTTTTGTGGTGGCGAGTTTAATGATGATGTACAGCACCACCAGCGCCAGCGGAAATGCGACTAATCGCGCCTGCTGACTGCGCGCCCGACGATAATCGAGCGCAATAAAACCCAAAACGATGTAAATGATAACCCCAAACAGCTTTTCAGTCAGCCATGTCCCGTGCTCAGTGAATGGCAGGATGTGCGCTTTAACCATTAGCGCCACGCCGCTGAGTAATAAAACGGTATCCACAACCGGTGGCACAATGCGCGTCCAGCGTGCGCAGGCAAGACGCGAGTCGGTGTAACGCCACCAAAAACGCAGCGTCAGCAAGCCAACGGAAAGCGCAATACTGATGAGATGAATGTTGAGTAACACACTGAAGGTACTCATGATGGGATGCGTCCAAGCGTAATTCGCTCATTGCCGCCATAATCACGGCAGGTTTCAACCGCCTGGTAACCCGCACGAGTAAAGACGTCCCGGACGGCCTGCCCCTGCTGCCAGCCATGTTCCAGCAACAGATAGCCGCCGGGCGTTAAGACGCGCTGAGACTGGTCAATGATATGCACGATATCCGCCAGTCCCCGATCGCCCGCCACCAGTGCCGACAGAGGTTCAAAGCGTACATCGCCTTGTGCCAGGTGCGGATCCTGTTCGTCGATATACGGCGGATTACTGACAATCATGTCAAACTGCTGTCCCTGCAAAGCGCTGAACCAGTTGCTTTGCAGCACGCAAACATTGTCGATGCCCAAATGCTGTTTGTTGCGAGTGGCCAGCGCAACGGCATCCGGCATGCGGTCAACCGCCGTTACCGCGCAATCCGGACGCTCGGTTGCCAGTGCCAGCGCAATGGCGCCCGTGCCGGTTCCCAAATCGAGAATGCGGCACGCTGAGGCCGGCAAGCGAGCCAGCGCCTGTTCCACCAGACATTCAGTATCCGGACGAGGGATAAGCGTAGCCGGAGACACAAACAGCGGCAGCGACCAGAACTCCCGCACGCCGGTTAAATGCGCCACCGGCTCACCCCGCTGACGGCGCTCCAGTAATGTGTCGAGCTGTTGACGCTGCGCCTCGGTTAATACCGTTTCACCGAAAGCCAAAATAAAGGTGCGCCCCTTACTGGTAACAAACTCGAGCAAAATCTCGGCGTCACGGCGCGGGCTTTCACTTGCCTGTAATTGGCTTATCGCTTCACGCAGCCAGTGCTGATAATCCATTAATCCTGCTCGGACAACGCCGCCAGTTGGTCGGCCTGGTATTCCTGGACAATTGGCTCAATGAGCATATCCAGTTTGCCTTCCATCGCTTCATCCAGACGGTAGAGCGTCAGGTTAATGCGGTGATCGGTCACGCGACCCTGCGGGAAGTTATAGGTACGGTTGCGATCGCTGCGATCGCCACTGCCCAACAGATTGCGACGCTCAGAGGCTTCTGCCTGTTGACGTCTTGCCACTTCGGCGGCACGAATTCGCGCCCCCAGCACCGACATCGCTTTCGCTTTGTTTTTATGCTGCGAACGTTCGTCCTGGCATTCCACTACGATACCGGTCGGCAAGTGGGTAATACGGATTGCGGAGTCGGTGGTGTTAACGTGCTGCCCCCCTGCGCCTGATGAGCGGAAGGTATCAATACGCAGATCGGCCGGGTTGATGTCCGGCAGTTCGGCATCCGGCAGTTCCGGCATGACCGCGACCGTACAGGCCGAGGTGTGAATACGGCCCTGTGACTCCGTCGCAGGTACGCGCTGCACGCGATGCCCACCGGACTCAAATTTCAGTCGACCGTACACGCCTTCGCCGCTAATTTTGGCAATGACTTCTTTAAACCCACCATGTTCGCCTTCGCTGGCGCTCATGATCTCTACCCGCCAGCGACGCGATTCAGCGTAACGGCTGTACATGCGGAACAGATCGCCGGCAAACAGCGCGGCCTCATCACCACCGGTTCCCGCACGCACTTCGAGGAAGGCGTTACGTTCGTCATCAGGATCTTTAGGCAACAGCAGAACCTGCAGATGTTGCTCCAGCTGTTCGCATTTATCTTTTGCTTCACGCAGTTCATCCTGCGCCATTTCACGCATTTCAGGATCGTCGAGCATCATCTGAGCCGTCTCGATATCTTCCTGAACCTGTTGCCAGTCCGTAAAACAGCGAGATACATCGCTTAATTGCGCATATTCGCGCGACAGTGCACGAAAGCGTTCCTGGTCTGCGATAGTACCCGCATCCCCGAGCAGCGCCTGAACTTCTTCATGGCGTTCATGCAGGGCTTCCAGTTTGGCAACGATAGAAGGCTTCATAGGCGTAAATGCACCCTGTAAAAAATAAGATTGGTGTGCTGCTACTCCAGCCCGAGGCTGTCGCGCAGAATATTCAGGCGTTCACTATCCCCGTCACGGGCGGCCTGTTGAAGTGATTTGGTTGGTGCATGGATCAAGCGGTTGGTCAGTTTCCAGGCCAGATCCTGCATAATGGCTTGCGCATCACCACCCTGTTGAAGAGCGGCCAACGCTTTGGCAGTCAGTTCATCACGGATCTGTTCTGACTGACTGCGATACTCGCGGATAGTTTCACTTGCGCCCTGAGCGCGTAGCCAGGCCATAAATTCGCTGGTTTCCTGCGCCACAATGGTTTCGGCTTCCACGGCCGCCGCTTTGCGCTGGGCCAGGTTATGCGAAATGATGCTTTGCAGGTCGTCAACGCTGTACAGATAGGCGTTGGACAACTTACCCACTTCCGGCTCGACATCGCGCGGTACGGCGATATCCACCAGCAGCATAGGTTGATTACGGCGATTTTTAAGCGCGCGCTCCACCATTCCTTTGCCGATAATTGGCAGCGGGCTAGCGGTAGAACTGATAATAATATCGGCATCCTGTAAACGCGCGTCGATATCACTCAGCGAAATCACTTCGGCGCCGACTTCATCCGCCAGCACTTGCGCCCGCTCGCGGGTACGGTTGGCAATGATCATCTTCTTCACTTGATGCTCACGCAGGTGTCGCGCCACCAGCTCAATGGTTTCGCCTGCGCCCACTAACAGCACGGTCACCGTGGAGAGCGATTCAAATATCTGCCGCGCCAGCGTACAGGCGGCAAAAGCCACGGACACGGCGCTGGCACCGATGTCTGTTTCTGTACGTACACGTTTAGCGACAGAGAATGATTTCTGGAACATGCGTTCCAGCGCACTGGCGTTCAGGTGACCTTTTTGCGAATCCGCAAAAGCTTTTTTCACCTGCCCCAGAATCTGCGGTTCACCAAGCACCAGCGAATCCAGACCGCTGGCAACACGCATCAAATGACTGACGGCGTCGTTGTCCTGGTGCCAGTACAGGCTATTGCGCAAGTCTTCTTCATTAAGATTATGGTAATCGCACAGCCAGCGAACCAGCGCTTCTTGCAGGTTATCCTGCTCTTCAACGCTGAGATACAGTTCCGTACGGTTACACGTCGACAGCACCACCCCGCCCTGCACCATTGGCTGCGCAAGCAGGCTGTCCAGCGCCTGATCGAGCGTATCCGGCGAAAACGTTACGCGTTCTCGCAGCGATACAGGTGCCGTTTTATGGTTAATACCAAGCGCTAAAAGGGTCATGTGTGCGGGAATAGTACCAGCGTTGATAAGGTTAGACTGGGTGCATCATACAGGATGCGTGCGGTCAATAAAAGAGACTGCCCCCTTTTGGAGTAATAGCTTAGTGCACAAATTTGAGCGATTTAAGATAACTTGAACGTAGACGATGTATGATGGCGGCGCTAGCATTAAGAGTTATAACTGCAACGTATCTCAAGGATTTGTCATCATTATGACCCTGCCTGATTTTCGCCTGATTCGCCTGCTGCCGCTCGCGGCCCTGGCTCTTACCGCCTGTACGCTCAACGCGCCGAAAGGTCCCGGCAAAAGCCCTGACTCTCCACAGTGGCGCCAGCACCAGCAGGAAGTACGCGCCCTGAACCAATATCAGACGCGCGGTGCGTTTGCGTATATTTCCGATCAACAGAAAGTCTATGCCCGCTTTTTCTGGCAACAAACCGGACAGGATCGCTATCGTCTCCTGCTGACCAATCCCCTGGGCAGCACTGAACTGGAACTCAATGCCAAGCCGGGCAACGTCGAACTTGTCGATAACAAAGGCAAGCACTACACCGCTGACGACGCCGAAGAGATGATTGGTAAGCTGACCGGCATGCCTATTCCATTGAACAGCCTGCGCCAGTGGATCCTTGGCCTGCCGGGAGACGCCAGCGATTACAAACTCGACGACCAGTATCGTCTGAGTGAAGTGAACTACAGCAAAGACGGTAAAAACTGGAAAGTGGTCTATAGCGCCTACGACAGCAAAATTAAGCCTGCGATGCCGGCAAACATGGAACTGTCCGACGGCGATCAGCGTATTAAGCTGAAAATGGATAACTGGATTGTGAAATGATGACCCACTGGCCCTCTCCGGCAAAACTGAATCTGTTTTTATACATCACCGGGCAGCGTGCGGACGGTTATCACACCTTGCAGACGCTATTCCAGTTTCTTGATTATGGCGACACGATAGGTATTGCGCTGCGTGGCGACGGCGAAATCCGCCTGTTAACGCCGGTGGAAGGCGTTGCACATGAAGACAATCTCATTGTCCGTGCGGCGCGCTTGCTGATGAAGGCGGCGTCTGAAAGCGATCGCCTTCCCAAAGGGAGCGGCGCCGACATCAGTATCGAAAAACGCCTGCCGATGGGCGGCGGTCTTGGCGGAGGTTCGTCTAATGCAGCTACCGTCCTGGTGGCGCTGAATCACCTTTGGCAGTGCGGACTTTCGGTTGATGAACTGGCAGGACTCGGCTTAACGCTGGGGGCGGACGTTCCCGTATTCGTGCGCGGCCATGCGGCCTTTGCTGAAGGCGTAGGTGAAATTCTGACCCCGGTCGAGCCAGCGGAAAAATGGTATCTGGTCGCCCACCCGGGAGTCAGTATTCCGACGCCGGTGATTTTTAAAGATCCCGACCTCCCGCGCAACACGCCAAAAAGGTCAATAAAAACGTTACTAAAATGTGAATTCAGCAATGATTGCGAGGTTATCGCAAGAAAACGTTTTCGCGAGGTTGATGCGGCGCTTTCCTGGCTGTTAGAATACGCGCCGTCGCGCCTGACTGGTACAGGGGCTTGTGTCTTTGCTGAATTTGACACTGAGTCTCGTGCTCGCCAGGTGCTTGAGCAAGCCCCGGAATGGCTCAAAGGCTTTGTGGCGAAAGGTGTCAACCTCTCCCCATTGCACAGAGCGTTACTCTAAATCATTCGGGTTTCAGGAAGATGGCGAAATATGCCAGCACACATGAAACGTGAAAGATGACGAGTAAGCCGGGCAAGCTGAGTTGCGGTGACAACGTCACCCTGTTCCAGACGTTGCATCGCGCTCTTTAATACACCGCATGGAGAGGATACTGCCTGGCCCGCACAGTTTTCGGCAGATTCTTTCCACCAATGGACGCATGCCTGAGGTTCTTCTCGTGCCTGATATGAAGCTTTTTGCTGGTAACGCCACCCCGGAACTAGCACAACGTATTGCCAACCGCCTGTACACTTCACTCGGCGACGCCGCTGTAGGTCGCTTTAGCGACGGCGAAGTCAGCGTACAAATTAATGAAAATGTACGCGGTGGTGATATTTTCATCATCCAGTCCACTTGTGCCCCTACTAACGACAACCTGATGGAATTGGTCGTTATGGTTGATGCGCTGCGCCGTGCTTCCGCAGGCCGTATCACCGCCGTTATTCCTTACTTCGGCTATGCACGTCAGGATCGTCGCGTACGTTCCGCTCGTGTACCGATTACTGCTAAAGTCGTCGCTGATTTCCTGTCCAGCGTTGGCGTTGACCGCGTCCTCACCGTTGACCTGCATGCTGAACAGATCCAGGGCTTCTTTGACGTACCGGTTGATAACGTATTCGGTAGCCCGATCCTGTTAGAAGACATGCTGCAGCTGAATCTGGACAACCCGATTGTGGTTTCTCCGGACATCGGTGGCGTCGTGCGTGCCCGCGCTATCGCTAAACTGCTGAACGATACCGACATGGCTATCATCGACAAACGACGCCCGCGCGCGAACGTTTCTCAGGTGATGCACATTATTGGTGACGTTGCAGGTCGTGACTGCGTGCTGGTTGATGATATGATCGATACCGGCGGTACGCTGTGTAAAGCAGCAGAAGCACTGAAAGAACGTGGTGCAAAACGCGTATTTGCTTACGCTACCCACCCGATCTTCTCAGGTAATGCGACAAACAACCTGCGCAATTCAGTGATTGATGAAGTCGTTGTCTGTGACACTATTCCACTGACTGACGAAATCAAAGCACTGCCAAACGTGCGTACATTGACCCTGTCGGGTATGCTGGCCGAAGCGATTCGTCGTATCAGCAACGAAGAATCCATCTCTGCTATGTTCGAGCATTAATCGAGCCCGGCTCAAAAACCCGCTGCGGCGGGTTTTTTTATCTGCAACATCTATTTGTATGACTTATGCCTCCTTCACCTGCCATTTAGTTGACAGATGATGCGCTCATGGATGAAACATTATTGTGAACAGATTATTTTCCTCACATGTGATGCCTTTCCGCGCCCTCATCGACGCTTGTTGGAAAGAAAAATATACCGCTTCTCGCTTTACCCGCGACCTGATCGCCGGGATAACCGTTGGGATCATTGCCATTCCGCTGGCGATGGCCCTGGCAATAGGCAGTGGCGTGGCGCCGCAGTACGGCTTGTATACCTCAGCCGTGGCTGGGATTGTTATCGCCCTTACCGGGGGTTCACGTTTTAGCGTATCTGGACCAACTGCCGCCTTCGTGGTGATTCTGTATCCGGTGTCGCAACAGTTTGGGCTGGCAGGCCTGCTGGTCGCAACGCTAATGTCCGGGATATTCCTGATCCTTTTCGGCCTCGCCCGTTTTGGTCGCCTGATCGAATATATCCCGGTATCCGTTACGTTAGGTTTTACATCGGGTATTGGTATCACCATCGGTACCATGCAGATTAAAGATTTTCTCGGTCTGCAAATGGCCCATGTCCCGGAGCACTACCTGCAAAAGGTCGGCGCGCTGTTTATGGCCCTGCCAACCCTCAACGTTGGCGATGCCGCAATTGGCGTGGTGACGCTGGGGATCCTGATTTTCTGGCCGCGTCTGGGGATCCGACTGCCGGGCCACCTTCCTGCGCTGCTGGCAGGCTGTGCGGTAATGGGGATTGTGAACCTGACCGGCGGCCATGTCGCCACCATCGGTTCTCAGTTCCACTACATTCTGGCTGATGGCTCGCAGGGTAACGGTATCCCGCAGTTGCTGCCGCAACTGGTATTACCGTGGGACATGCCGGAGTCAAACTTTACCCTGAGCTGGAGTTCGTTACAGGCGCTGTTACCGGCCGCCTTCTCCATGGCGATGCTCGGGGCGATTGAATCTCTACTGTGCGCCGTCGTGCTCGATGGGATGACCGGCACCAAGCATAAAGCCAACAGTGAGCTGATTGGCCAGGGCCTGGGTAACATCGTGGCACCGTTCTTCGGTGGTATCACCGCCACGGCGGCAATTGCCCGTTCTGCGGCAAACGTCCGCGCCGGGGCGACCTCACCAATTTCAGCGGTCATCCACGCGATTCTGGTGATCCTTGCCCTGCTGGTGCTTGCGCCGCTGCTTTCCTGGTTACCGCTTTCCGCCATGGCCGCCCTGCTGCTGATGGTGGCATGGAACATGAGTGAAGCGCATAAAGTGGTGGATCTGCTGCGTCATGCGCCAAAAGACGACATCATTGTCATGCTTATGTGTATGTCGCTGACGGTGCTATTCGACATGGTGATCGCCATCAGCGTCGGTATCGTTCTCGCCTCCCTGCTGTTTATGCGTCGTATCGCGCGCATGACGCGTCTGGCGCCGGTCAACGTAGACGTACCTGACGATGTGCTGGTGCTGCGCGTTATTGGCCCACTTTTCTTTGCCGCTGCGGAGGGATTATTTACCGATCTCGAATCGCGTATTGCAGGTAAACGTATTGTAGTCTTGAAGTGGGACGCGGTCCCGGTACTGGATGCCGGTGGTCTGGACGCTTTCCAGCGTTTTGTAAAACGCCTCCCGGAAGGGTGCGAACTGCGGATCAGTAATCTGGAATTCCAGCCGTTACGTACCATGGCGCGCGCGGGCATTCAGCCGATTGCCGGACGCCTGACGTTCTTCCCGAATAAAGACGCCGCGCTGGCAGATATCAGCTGACGTGTAGCCCAGCCAGGCGAAGCGCTGCCGGACTACAAATGACAGGCAAAAAAATGGCTCCCGTGTGTGGGAGCCATTTTTATAATCAGCTTATTGCTTACGCGTTTAGCAGTTGCTCAGCTGTCGCTTTCACGCTTGCCAGCAGGACTTTGACATCCTCCAGACACACCGTTGGGTTCAGCAGCGTCAGCTTCAGGCAGGTTACGCCATCTGCTTCGGTCACGCCCACATTGGCGCTACCAGAAGCCAGCAGAACGTCGCCAATACGCTGGTTCAACAGCGCAACGAACGCCATGTCCTCACTGTGCGGACGGAAACGGAACAGCACGCTTGCCAGCTGCGGCTCCATCACCAGTTCCAGATGCGGCTGAGTTTTCACAAACGCAGCCACATCACGCGCCAGCGTTACGCCGTTATCAATGATTTCGGCATACTGCTTTTTGCCCAGCGCTTCGAGCCCCATCCAGAGCTTCAGCGCGTCAAAACGGCGCGTGGTCTGCAGCGATTTCGACACCAGATTCGGTACGCCCGCCTCTTCATCAAAATCAGAGTTCAGGTACGCCGCCTGGTAACGCATCAGCTCGTAATGACGCGCGTCTTTCAGCAGGAACGCGCCGCAGCTGATGGTCTGGAAGAACTGTTTGTGGAAGTCCAGCGTCACGGAATCCGCCAGTTCAAGGCCGTTCAGGAAGTGACGATACTGCTCAGAAAGCAGTAACGCCCCGCCCCATGCCGCATCCACATGCATCCAGATCTGGTGTTCTGCCGCCAGCGCCGCAATGTCCGCTAACGGGTCGATTGCACCCGCATCGGTAGTACCAGCAGTGGCGACAATCGCCATCACCTGTTCGCCGTTGGCTTTCGCCTGGGCCAGCTTGTCTTTCAGGTCAGCCAGATCCATGCGTGAGAACGCATCGGTCTTCACCTGGGTGACGGAACGGTAACCCAACCCCATCAGCGCCATGTTCTTCTGCACAGAGAAGTGCGCGCTTTCAGAGCAAAATACTTTGATTTTGCTCAGGTCGCCGGTCAGACCATTCTGCTGAATGGAATGCCCCTGGAGGGCAAAAAAGGCGTCGCGAGCCAGCATCAGGCCCATCAGGTTGCTCTGGGTGCCGCCGCTGGTGAACACCCCCGCGTCGCCTGCCGCATAGCCCACCTGCTCACGCAACCATTCGATCAGTTTGATCTCAATGATGGTCGCCGACGGGCTCTGATCCCAGGAGTCCATACTCTGGTTGGTGGCGTTGATCAGCACTTCTGCCGCCTGGCTAATCACCAGGCTCGGGCAGTGCAGGTGCGCCACGCACTGCGCATGGTGAACCAACAAGCTGTCTTTCAGAAAGTATTCAACCGCACGCTCAATAGCGGCCTGGTTGCCCAGGCCCTGAGACGTAAAATTCAGGTTGATACGTTCGCGCAGTTGTTCAACGGTTTTGCCCTGATACATCTCAGGTTGCTTCAACCATTCAACGACCGCTTGCGTACTCTGCTCGATAGCGTCCTGGTAGGCAGCGATGCTTTGTGCCGAGCCGGACAGAATCGGATTTACGTCTGACATTCGATCCAACTCCGTTTAAACCGGCTTCACGCCAGCGCCCAGCAGGGCATTTTCGAATTTATCGAGGAAAATCTCCAGTTCTGCGTTGGTGATCAACAGAGACGGCAGCAGACGCAGTACGCAACCGTTACGGCCGCCACGCTCAAGAATCAGGCCGTTTTCGAAACATTTTTTCTGCAGCAGCGCGGAAAGCTCGCCATCGGCCGGGTAGCAGCCCATGTGATCCTGCGCTTCGTTCGGCTTAACGATTTCCAGACCAATCATCAGGCCCAGACCACGTACCTGGCCGATAACCGGGTAACGTTTCTGCAGGTCAGTCAGTTTGCCTTTCAGCCACTCGCCCTGGGCAGCAACTTTATCGGCAATCTTGTCGTCTTTGAGGATTTTCAGCGTTGTCAGACCGGTCGCCATCGCCAGTTGGTTGCCGCGGAAGGTGCCAGTGTGATGGCCCGGAGCCCACGCATCGAACTGCTTTTTAATGCCCAGTACCGCCAGTGGCAGACCGCCGCCAACCGCTTTGGACATCACGATGATATCCGGCTCAATACCGGCGTGTTCGAAGGCGAACAGTTTACCCGTGCGCGCGAAGCCAGCCTGAACTTCATCGATAATCAGCAGAATGCCATGTTCCTGGGTCACTTTACGAATACGCTGCAGCCACTCGATCGGAGCCGGGTTTACCCCGCCTTCGCCCTGCACCGCTTCGAGGATCACGGCAGCCGGTTTACGCACGCCGCTCTCAACGTCGTTGATCAGGTTTTCGAAGTAGTAGGTCAATGCTTTGACGCCAGCGTCGCCGCCGATACCCAGCGGGCAACGGTACTGATGCGGATACGGCATAAACTGCACTTCCGCCATCATGTTGCTGACGGCTTCTTTCGGCGACAAGTTGCCGGTCACGGACAGCGCGCCGTGGGTCATCCCGTGGTAGCCACCGGAGAAGCTGATGATGCTGGAACGGCCGGTAACTTTCTTCGCCAGCTTCAGCGCCGCTTCAACGGCATCGGCACCGGACGGCCCGGTGAACTGCAGGCAATACTCTTTGCCCTGGCCCGGTAATAAAGAAAGTAAATACGATGAGAATTCATCTTTTAACGGTGTGGTAAGGTCAAGCGTATGTAACGGTAAGCCGCTTGTGATGACACTTTGAATGCTCTGCAGCACTTCAGGATGATTATGACCAAGCGCCAGGGTTCCGGCACCTGCCAGGCAATCAAGATATTGATTATTTTCTACGTCAGTAATCCAGACGCCCTGCGCTTTAGCAATCGCTAATGGCAGTTTACGTGGATAGCTGCGGACATTAGATTCAAACTCAGCCTGTCTTGCTAAAAAGGTATCATTGCTCTGTGGTAATGAATTAGCACTTAAAGTATCAATACGGACTTTATCCGTCATCATATCACTCCTACAACCAGGTGTAGATTAACGCCTGATTGAATAAATGGTTATAAGGGTTACCTGTAAAAAAGCGCGGCTAATATATGTTGTTTTAGCCCTGGACTCAATCATTTATTTTTCAACACATTTAGCGGGTGTTTTTTCTTTATAATTCAAAGTGTAACAGCCACCCTTCATTACGAAATCCTAAAGAAATATATCTATTTAATTAACAATTACCGTAGCCAATTGCAACGCATACGATGTTATAAAAACCATGTAATTTTCATGTTTTTATTATTTTTTTACACGTTTTTACCATTAATAATGTACGCGTTTTCTTGTTACGACATGATTTTTCACTTATTTGTCGATAAATCGAATAAAAAAGTCGATCCCTAAATATAAATCACTTAGTATGGCGCGCTTATTTGCAGGCTATGTAAATAAAATTAATGCGCAGCACCCGGTAACGCGTACAGGCGACACGCGTTTTCGACAACAGGAATTCCCTGGGTTGTCAGCAGAAATGTTCGCGGGCGGACATTTCGTAAGGCGAACACCGTTTCCCCTTATGCCGAGAATGAAAATTTTCTAGCCATACTTTTATGGCGCCCTGATATGAGATTGTTATGACTCGCATTTATCCACCATCCGTCGTTGCCAAATTTGGCGGCACCAGCGTCGCTGATTTTGATGCGATGAACCGAAGCGCCAGCATTGTCCTTGCTGATCAAGATGTCCGTTTAGTCGTACTGTCTGCTTCAGCAGGCGTTACAAACTTACTGGTCGAGCTTTCTGAAGGTCTGGAAACGCATCAACAATTAGATAAGCTTGAGACCTTACGCGCCATCCAATACAACATTATTTCCCGCCTGAAGCAGCCGTCCGTTATCAGCACGGAAATCGATAATCTTCTCAACAACATCCGCCATCTTGCACAAACGGCGACCGTTTCACCGTCTGATGCGCTAAGCGATGAATTGGTCAGTCACGGCGAGCTGATGTCCTCTTTACTGTTTACTGAAGTCTTACGTGAACGGCATGCCGAGGCCGGGTGGTTTGACGCCCGCAGCGTGATGCGTACCAACTCGAGTTTCGGCTGCGCCGAACCCGAACTCAGTACCCTGCACCACCTGGTGGAGACTCACCTGCGCCCTCGTCTTGAGCAAGCGATTATGGTGACCCAGGGGTTTATCGGCCGGGATGCCGCAGGGCATACCACTACGCTGGGACGCGGTGGTAGTGATTACACGGCGACGCTTCTCGGTGAGGCGCTTCACGCCGCACGCGTGGACATCTGGACCGATGTCGCAGGGATCTACACCACCGATCCGCGCATTGCGCCGCGGGCCAAACGGATTGACCACATCTCATTTTCCGAGGCCAGCGATATGGCCGCCTTCGGTGCGAAGGTCCTCCACCCGGCTACGCTGCTTCCGGCAATGCGTAAAAGCATTCCGGTTTTTGTTGGCTCAAGTAAGGATACGGCTGCCGGTGGTACGCTGGTGCATAACACCACCGACAACCCACCTCGCTATCGTGCGCTTGCCGTGCGCCGTAAACAGACGCTGTTGCGATTACATAGTCTGGAGACACAACCGTCCGGTTCTTTCCTGGCGCAGTCCTTCGCCATTTTAGCTCGCCACGCGGTCACGGTGGATTTGGTTACAACCTCAGAGAACAGTATTGCGCTGGCGCTGGACGCGACTCACGCAACCTCAGGTGAAGATCATATACTGACCAGCGCATTGTTTACCGCATTATCCTCCCACTGTCGTGTGGAAGTGGAAACCGGACTGGCATTGGTCACTTTGGTGGGGAATCGACTGACTCAGGCGGCGGGTGTTTGCAAAGACGTTTTTGCCTGGCTTGAAGGGCATACGGTGCGAATGATTTGCCACGGCGCGTCAAATGACAACCTGTGTTTCCTGTTGCCCGCTGAAGACGCGGATAGCGCGGTTAAAACGTTACATTATCGGTTATTCGAATAACGTTTCTTATATTCCGTAGCGAATATAAAAGTGCTTTCTATGCAAGGATAATGAACAAGCAGAGTCCTGGTTTTACAACCAGGACTTTGTATTCAAACCGCAGCCCTCTCTACCGGGAAACGATTTAGTTATGACGATGAGTGGTATCACCGCGACGACAGCGTTTGTCATAATGGCGTACCCACCAGTAACGGTCACTGATTTGCTCGTGCCCGCCCACTCTGGCTCCCGCCAACCACAGAACACCACCTACAAAAATACTGAGCACGGCACCATGTGCGAAAAACTGTGGCAGATTAAATTGCGGCAATTGGTTTAAAATAGAGTAACCAACACCCCCCACCATCACCACCAACCCTAAAGCCATGAGCACGTTACCGAGTAACGAAGCGTTTTTGCGTTTCATGTGTCACCTCCGGAACTTTGGGTTGCTACAGGGAATACCCCTAATCCTTATGTGTAAAGTATAGACAACACTGCCGTTCGCAAGTGCGGGAGCGATCACAATTACAAACACTCGCGCAACAAAACTTTACAAATAAGCTACTGAACATACTCAATTTCTAATAGTCCATTTGTGCAATTATTCAGCTTTTGGCGATTAGTACGCAGTTTTTTGTCAAGAGCAGCGTCAGACAGTAAACTACACGTCGTTTATGGAAACACTCAGGACAAAACACGTGACGATTAAATTGATTGTCGGCCTGGCGAACCCCGGCGCAGAGTATGCGGCAACGCGACACAACGCAGGCGCATGGTATGTCGATTTACTGGCAGAGAGATTACGCGCGCCCCTGCGTGATGAGCCGAAATTCTTCGGCTACACCTCCAGAGTAACGCTCGAAGGGGAAGATGTCCGTTTGCTGGTACCGACCACATTTATGAATCTCAGCGGCAAGGCCGTGGGTGCGATGGCCAGTTTTTATCGTATCAACCCCGATGAAATTTTGGTCGCGCACGACGAATTAGACCTGCCGCCTGGCGTGGCAAAATTTAAGCTCGGTGGCGGTCATGGCGGACATAATGGCCTGAAAGACATCATCAGCAAGTTGGGCAATAACCCCAACTTTCATCGTTTACGCGTGGGAATTGGTCATCCGGGTGATAAAAACAAAGTTGTCGGATTTGTTTTAGGCAAACCGCCTGTTTCAGAACAGAAGTTAATTGATGAAGCAATTGACGAAGCGACACGTTGTACCGAGATTTTATTCAAAGATGGCCTGACCAAGGCAACGAGCCGGTTACACACCTTTAAAGCGCAATAAGCAGCGATGTGCGGCATTTTTCTCGCGTGCTGTGTATAATAGGCAGAGTTATTTACTTTTCTACAATCTGTTTTCCATAACAGGTTGAATATCAAAAGATTAAGGTGATTTAAACATGGGATTCAAATGCGGTATCGTCGGTTTGCCAAACGTAGGCAAATCCACCCTGTTCAACGCGCTCACAAAAGCGGGTATTGAAGCGGCAAACTTCCCGTTCTGTACTATCGAGCCGAACACAGGTGTTGTCCCGATGCCCGATCCGCGTCTGGATCAGTTGGCCGAAATCGTCAAACCGCAGCGTATCCTGCCAACAACGATGGAATTCGTCGACATTGCCGGTCTGGTAAAAGGCGCGTCCAAAGGCGAAGGTCTGGGTAACCAGTTCCTGACGAACATCCGTGAAACCGAAGCTATCGGCCACGTGGTTCGCTGCTTTGAAAACGACAACATCATCCACGTTAATAACAAAGTGGATCCGGCTGACGACATTGAGGTTATCAATACCGAACTGGCGCTGTCTGACCTGGATACCTGTGAGCGCGCTATCCATCGCGTACAGAAGAAGGCCAAAGGCGGCGATAAAGACGCTAAAGCGGAACTGGCTGCACTGGAAAAATGCCTGCCACAGCTGGAAAACGCTGGCATGCTGCGTGCGTTGAAAACGCTGACCGATGAAGACAAAGCGGCTATCAAATACCTGAGCTTCCTGACGTTGAAGCCAACGATGTATATCGCCAACGTCAACGAAGACGGTTTTGAAAACAACCCATACCTCGATAAAGTGCGTGAAATCGCCGCAGCTGAAGGCTCCGTGGTTGTTGCAGTTTGCGCTGCCGTTGAAGCTGACATCGCAGAACTCGATGATGCTGACCGTGAAGAATTCATGGCTGAAATGGGTCTGGAAGAGCCAGGTCTGAACCGCGTAATCCGCGCTGGTTACGAACTGCTGAACCTGCAGACCTACTTCACCGCTGGCGTGAAAGAAGTTCGTGCATGGACCATTCCTGTTGGCGCAACGGCTCCGCAGGCGGCGGGTAAAATTCATACTGACTTCGAGAAAGGCTTTATCCGCGCACAAACCATCGCGTTTGAAGATTTCATCACCTATAAAGGTGAACAAGGCGCGAAAGAAGCCGGTAAGATGCGTGCAGAAGGTAAAGATTACATCGTTAAAGATGGCGATGTGATGAACTTCCTCTTCAACGTCTAAATAAAATTTGTTGTCTCGTGAGGTTTCACTGAATCTCATAAGAATCGCAAAACCCTATAAAATCCACGCAATTGCGTGGATTTTTCATTTCATAATGTCTCGCCCCATCTCGTAACAACGCTGTCAAAAATGAGTACATGGATGAGTACAACATTCTTCCATCTTCATTTTAAGTGAGTACAATAACGGTATAATAAATAAACAAGGCCCCGTTATGCTCACCGATACGCAATGCCGCACTGCCAAGCCGAAAGAAAAACTCCATTGTCTCAATGACTTCAACTCGCTGAGCAGGCTGATGAACTGACCATCCTCCAGAAGGCCGCGACATACTTCGCGAAGCGCCTGAATGGCCTGCGGCCTGAGGATGACCTGGATGTGCCTGCAGGCTTGAGGAAATTGCCCAATAAAATCATTGTTATCTCTTACACATCCGGTCCTTATGTGCTGTATGCGAAACAGTGAAAAACCACAAAGCCCCGCGTAGCCTGCGAGGCTTTGTTATCTGGTGCGTTACGTCATCTGACGGGCAATATACCCTGCCCCTTTGATCGCCAGTTGGGCGATCTCGTCTTTATCACAGATAAAATGGACCGGGTTCTCAAGTCCATATCGGCTGCGCCATAAAGAACGATACATTTCGCAGCGCTGCCGCTTGCCTGTCAGCACAATGTCGCCTTGCAGAGAAAAGCCTAAACGCTCGGCCTCATCAAAAAGTTTCATGTCATCCGCCGCCAGCGCCGCCTGACAAAAAAATGTTCTTTCGACTGCGGTGCACGGCAACGAGAACTCGATAAAACGCGTAAACAGCAGCGTGCGCAGAAGGCCCGCATGATGCACGCTATCACAGGCATATTGCAGGATGTCCGCCGAGAAAAAATCGTCATCCTCTTCTTCCATCATACTGGCGCCAATAAACGTCTCTTTTTTCACCGCCGCATAAACCTGCCCGCTCAGACTGGTAATACTGCCGGCGATTCTTCCCTGCGCGTCAATGTGGATAAGCTTGGTTGTTGAACCCAGTTCGATCATCGTCAGCGGCAGGTTCCTGTAAAGCGACGTCATCAGCCCCACGGCCTGAGTCTCTTCCCCGCGCATCAGGTCGATATCCCGCAGGCTGGACCAGCTACGATCCGCCTGCGAATTTTTGATACCAGGGACAAAACGGATCTCCAAATCCAGAGGCAGTATTGCGGGATCTTTTACCTTCACCACCCGGGAGACAAGCTGCTCAAGGCTCACCGGAGCGGTGATATGCGGTATCTCCAGCAGCCCGAGGTTAGAGGTGATCATTCCCGAGGCAATCGCAAAACGCACATCACCAGTCGTCAATTGGTTAGCGTGCAGCAGTTCACTTATCCCTGCGGCAATGGCGTCTCTGAAATTCCCCTGAGAACGGGCCTTCCCGGAGTTAACGCCAACAGCGAGGAGATGTTCAGCAACGATCTCCTCATCGCGTAACAAATAGAGCCGGGTCTGGGTTGAACCGCTGTCGATGATAATAATCATAAGCTTGCTCCTGAGGCGGTGGCGTGGGTTTAGAGGCTTTGCTGATAAATGGCGCGAATCTCATCGGCATCAGGCACGCGGGGATTATTCGCAAGCACGACGCGCATCGTGGTAGTGGCATTGCCAATAAACCAGTCGAAATGTTCCTCTTTAACGCCCAGAGAGCTGAGCGACGGCAGCATATTGACGTAGCCCAGCAGCGAACGCACCGCATCAATACTGCTTCTCGCCGCTTCTTCTTCGGTCATATTGAGGGTATTCACGCCAAGCGCTTTGGCGATAGCGGCGAATTTTTGCGGCGCGCTTTGCCAGGTGAATTCCATAAAGGCCATGTAAATGGCGGCAATGCCTTCAGCATGTACGACATCAAGCAACCCGCCCATCGGGTGCTGCAACGCATGGGGCAATGTCGTCCCGGCACAATCAATCGCCATACCCGCCAGCGAACTGGCAAAAGTGACTTTTTCCCACGCCTCAATATTGGTGGCATCGTCATAAACCTGCGGTAAATATTTGCCAATCAGCTCAAGCGCCTGTAATGAAAGCATTTCACTCATCGGATGGGCATTTTTCGAAATAAATGACTCCAACGAATGAAACAGGACATCTGCTCCCGGACCGGCAATAACGCGCCGGGGTAACGTCAGCATTAATAAAGGATCAATAATTGCCGCCTTCGGATAAATCAGCGGGTTCACCAGCCCTTTTTTGTCATTGGTTTGTGGATTCGTAAATACCGCCGTTTTATTCGCTTCACTGCCCGTGCCTGCGGTAGTCGGAATTAACACTACCGGTAGCGCCGAATCAGCCGGAGTTTGTCCAAATACATAGTCCCAAATTCCTCCGCTATTACAGGCCATAAAGGCAATGCCTTTTGCCATATCCATCGCGCTTCCCCCGCCAATGCCGACAATCACATCGCATTGCTGTTCACGGGCGAACGCAGCCCCTTCATCGACAAGAGTAGAAAGCGGGTTCTGCATGAAACGGTCAAAACAGACGGACGTCACGCCCGCCTGCGTCAATACATCAACCAACGCCGCCAGCTGCCCCGTAGGCTTCGCACTATCTGAAGCAATGATCAGCGCCTTTTTGCCGTATTGCGCGGTAATTGTTCCCGCCTGTGCCAGTTTCCCCTGGCCAAAATAGAAATTAACCGGATTAACGAAATTAAATCCTGACATAATTTTTCCCTTATGGTGTGAATTCACGATGAAGTTAATGCGGCGCGCGATGCCCATTAATAATCAGCCATTCGCCTGAACGAGAAGCTACTCAATACGCATCACCGACAGTCCAAAATATATATTTCACCCTGAACCTCAATTGTGATTACTATCGCTTTATTCACCCTAATAATCCCTATATATGAAACACGAGTTTATAATGTGGTATTGTGTGAGCGAATTCATATTTCCAGTTAATTGACTATGGAAATATACCGCCATCAAATAAGCGACCTGGCGGAAATTATCATGATCTCCTCTCCTTCGACTGTGAACGGTGTACAAACGTTACTGCGCGGACTGGCTGCCATCGAAGCGGTTGCCGCAGGACATCATGATTTACGCGCAATCAGTCAGCACATTTCCGCACCGCGCAGTACAACGCATCGTCTGATCAGCGCCCTGGTCGCTCAACGATATTTGCGACAAATTTCCAGCCGGGGCTATTTTCTCGGGCCAAGACTGATTGAGCTGGGCGGCGCATCGCTTGCTGGTTATCCGCTACGCATCGCTGCCCGCCCGCTGCTCGAAGCGCTGGCTCAGCTCACTCAGGACACCGTCCATCTCGGTATTCGCGAGCAAGGCGACGTGTTGTATATCGATAAAATTCCCGGTACCCGCGGGCTGGAGATGCGCTCGCGCGTTGGGCACCGTATGCCGCTGTTTTCGACTGGCATTGGCAAAGCGCTGATGCTCGGCGCGACGATGGCGGAATGGCAGCACTTTTATCGACTGCATAATCCCGGCGCGGACGCCGGTTCCTTTATTCGCAGCATGCACCATTACGCTGAGCGCGGTTACACCCTGGATCTGGAAGAGAACGAGCTCGCCATCCGCTGCGTGGCGGCACCGATTCGGGATGCCGGAAATCATGTTGTCGCCGCTATTTCCGTCGCCAGCATCGCCCCCTACATGCCGGATGAACGCATGCAGGAGCTCAGCGGCATCGTAAAACGTTACGCTGAGGACATTTCCGCAGAGCTGGGCTGGGTGGCACATCGAACCTCTCTGATTTATCCCTTCGTCTCTACGCATGCAAAAGGATCCTGATATGACTGCATTGATCGCCCTGGATTGGGGAACCAGCGCGCTACGCGCCTACCGCTTAGCCGCAAACGGTACCGTGACTGCACGGCGGGAACTTCCCCACGGCATCATGAAATTACCCGACGCGCCCAATCGGCTGATGAGCTTTCGTCTGGCCTTCGACCTGGCCTGCGCAGACTGGCTGGCAACCGATCCCGCCTGTCCGGTTATTGCCAGCGGCATGATTGGCAGCGCCCAGGGCTGGCAGCCCGCGCCCTATTTGCCTGCGCCCTGCGATGCTCGTCAGTTGGCGGAGCAGTTAACCCGCGTCGATGTCGATGACCAGCGCTGCTTCTATATCATTCCAGGCGTTCAGCAAACGAACCTTTTGCCGGAAGTGATGCGTGGAGAAGAAACCCAGGTGTTCGGCGCAATCGCGGGTGATGAACGCCTGCGTGATGTTCAGGCCAGCGGCAGAGAATCGCTGATTGCCCTGCCCGGTACACATTCAAAATGGGTGAGCGTCACGCAGGAGAAAATTGACCGCCTGCGTACGTTTATGTCGGGGGAACTTTACGATGTGCTGCGCCACCATTCGATACTGGGGCTGACGATGCGGACCCCTGAAGCTCCTGACTGGCAGGCTTTTGCTGAAGGCATCCGCGTCGCCCGTCAGCAGCCAGGCAATTTGCTCGGCTCTCTCTTTTCGGTGCGTACCCGGCTCCTTTGTCAGCAGCTATCGCCGCAACAACAGCCGGACTATCTCTCGGGTCTCCTGCTGGGCAATGAGCTTGCCATCGCGCTGGATGGGATCTCCGCCGATACCGACATCACCTTAATTGGTTCGCAGCCGTTGTGTCAGCGCTACCAGCGCGCCATGGCGATTTTTGAATGCCGCAATCCGGTGTATATCGCTCCCGGTGCGGCGGAACAGGGAATGTGGCAGGTAGCGCGTTACGCCAGTCTTGTGGCCTGATTTCCCGTTGACCTTTTTCTCGACCAACACCAGGAACTGACTATGGATTTTATCACCACGCTACGTCAAACCGGTCTGATTGCCATTCTGCGCGGTATACCGCCCGAACAGGTTGAAGCCGTCGGAGCCGCCCTGTATGAACAGGGATTCCGCATCATCGAAGTCCCGCTTAATTCGCCTGAACCCTTGCTGAGTATTTCACGTCTGCGTCGTATTTTACCTTCGGACTGTTGGGTGGGCGCTGGAACGGTGATGACCGTGACTCAGCTGCATGACGTGGCGCAAAGTGGCGGCCAGCTGATTATCTCTCCCCATACCGATCCGGTATTAATTGAAGAGACAAAGCGCGCGGGATTGATAAGCCTCCCCGGGGCGGCGACGCCAGGCGAGGCTTTCAGCGCGCTGGCGAAGGGAGCGGATGCGGTGAAACAGTTTCCCGCTGAAGCGATCCCTCCCGTCGTGGTGAAAGCGTGGCGCGCCGTGATCCCCGCGACGATCCCGCTGCTGCCCGTTGGTGGAATCACGCCGCAGGCAATATCCGACTATCGCGCCGCCGGAGCCAGTGGATTCGGCCTTGGCGGCGCGCTTTACCAACCAGGTATGACAGCAGAGCAAGTGGCCAGTCGCGCCGCTGACTTCGTGACCGCCTGGAGAACGTCCTCGCCCCTTAATACATAAAAAGAACCAAACGGAGTTGACTATGAAAATTCAAAAATTTACCTCTGGATTATTAACCTCGCTGTTAGCCGCCAGTTCATTACTGCTGGCAAGCCCGACTCAGGCGGCGGATTATCCTACGCGCCAGATAGAGCTGATCGTCCCCTTCGCCGCTGGCGGCGGCACCGATCTGGTGGCGCGCGCATTTGCTGAAGCCTCTAAACCGCACTTTCCGGTCGGCGTTGGCGTCATTAATAAGCCTGGCGGAGGCGGCGCAATTGGTTTTAGCGAGCTTGCTGCGTCGCGCCCTAACGGCTACAAGCTGGCGATGGGCACCGCCGAACTGACTATCCTGCCCTCTCTGGGAATGGTGAAGTTTAAAACGGAGGACTTTACTCCACTGGGCCTGTTCAATATGGAACCCAGCGCCGTGACCGTTAAAATCGACGCACCATGGAATACGCTGGAAGAGTTCCTCGCCTGGGCGAAAGAGAATCCGGGCCAGGTCAGGGTAGGCAACTCAGGAACGGGCGCAATCTGGCATCTGGCAGCCGCGTCGCTGGAAGATAAAACCGGTGTGACCTTCAACCACGTTCCTTTCGATGGCGCGACGCCAGCCGTCACCGCGCTTTTAGGCGGGCACATTGAAGCCGTCACGGTGAGCACTGCGGAAGTCCTCAATCAGGTTGAGGATGGCAAGCTGAAAACACTGGCCGTAATGAGCACTCAACGTGACGCCAACATGCCTGACGTCCCCACGCTTCAGGAAAAAAACATCGATCTGTCGATCGGCGCATGGCGTGGGCTGGTTATCTCCAGCAAAACCCCGCAAAACGTGATCGATTTTCTGACCACCGCTATCGCCGCCACTGCCGATGAACCCTCTTTCAAGGAAGCGTTAGCCAAAATGCGCCTCAACTATGTCTGGCTCGATCGTGCTGAATTCCAGGCATTGCTTGAAGAGCAGCAGCGCGATTTCTCCGTCACCATCGAAAAACTGGGCCTCGGTCAAAAATAACGGTGACGTCCGGCCAGCCCCCTCTGGCCGGATAGTCCTTATGGGAGTCGTTTATGGTTGAAAATCCGTTAACTCCGACAACGCCGCCACCAGCGTCTACGGCAGAACGACAATGCTACATTTTGGTCGCTCTGCTGCTCTGTCTGATCGCCGTAGTGGTGCTGGTGATTGCCAAAAGCTTTCCTGCAACGTCCATTTCTACGGATATCGGGGCGGGCGCATTTCCTTCGGTTTATAGCTGGTTGCTGATTATTCTCTCGTTGATCTTAATTGCTGGTCAGTTCTCTGGTACCACGCTACGCCAGATGATGGTTCTACCCACTCGCCCCACTCAGGGGTTTGGACGCTGGACGGGGCCGTTTTGTACCGTCGTCACCTGCGTGGCATACCTCTACGCCATGGAGCTTTTTGGCTACCTGGTCGCAACGGTACTTTTTATGATGCTGATTATGAAAATCTCCGGTATCCAACGCTGGTGGGTTAATGGGCTGCTGGCCATCGTGCTCTCCATTACGCTGTATATCCTCTTTTCGCTGGCGCTGAACGTTCCGCTGCCGGAAAGCAGCCTCCTGGAATCGCTGACTCTGGAGTAATTATGTCCCAATTTGATCTTATTCTCGGCGGCGTAAATAGCTTGCTGGCCCACCCGGAAGCCATTTTATTTTCAATGATTGGCGTCTGGCTTGGCATCCTGGTGGGCGCGTTACCGGGCCTGACTGTCACCATGAGCGTTGCCGTAATGCTGCCTTTTACCTACGGCATGGATCCGATTTCTGGCTTACTGATTATCTCCGGCGTCTTTTTTGGTGGCGTTTATGGTGGTTCGATTATTGCCATTCTGCTCCGGATCCCCGGCACGCCAGCCGCCGCGGCAACGGCGATTGACGGCTATGAACTGACGAAAAAAGGTCAGGCCGGTGTGGCGCTGGGTACGGCGACTTTCTCCTCTTTTTTCGGCGGCACCCTCAGCATAATCGTGCTGATGTTCCTCTCGCCGATTCTGGCCGAGGTAGCGCTAAAATTCAGCGCCGCAGAGACGTTTGCGCTGGCCGTTTTCGGCTTAAGTATTATTGCCAGTATTTCCGGTGAATCGCTGATTAAGGGGCTGATCGCTGGCGTTGGTGGTTTACTGGTCGCGACCATTGGCCTCGATCCGATGGGCGGATTTCCGCGTTTCACCGGCGGTTTTGTCGAGCTGATGAACGTGCCTTTTATCCCGGTGATGATTGGCCTGTTCGCCACTGCAGAAGTGCTTAAGTCGCTGGAAAAAGACGAGGTAGTGAGCAAGACGGTGCAGTACGCTATTGGTCGAATCATTCCGCCGTGGTCTACGTTCAAACGTCTGATTGTCACGCTGCTGCGCTCCTCCGGTCTGGGGGTGTTTATTGGCATGATTCCCGGCGCGGGGGCGGATATTGCCGCTTTCGTTTCTTACAATGAAGCGAAGCGCTTTGCCAGGCCGGAAGATCAGTTTGGCAAGGGTGAACTCAAAGCGGTTTCGGCCTGTGAAGCAGGCGCTAATGGCTGCACGGGCGGCGCGCTGTTGCCTATGCTGACGCTGGGGATTCCTGGTGACGCCACGACGGCGGTAATGCTGGGCGCGCTGACGCTACAGGGAATGCAGCCTGGGCCTCGACTATTTACCGAACACAGCGACACGGTCTATATGCTGTTTGTCGGAATGCTGTTTTGCTATCTGATGCTGCTTATTCTTGGCCTGGTTTCCGTTCGTTTCATCGCCAAAATGATCAACATTCCCAAGAGCGTCCTGACTCCGCTGATCCTCGCACTGTGTATCGTCGGCACCTATGCTCTGAACAACAGCATGTTTGACGTCGGCATTATGCTGGTCGCGGGCGTGATCGGCTATTTCATGCAAAAAGGCGGTTTCCCGGCTTCTCCTGTCGTGCTGGCACTCATCATGGGGCCGATGGCGGAAAGTAACTTCCGTCGCGCGATGTCGCTGTCCAACGGGAGTTTTGATTTCATTTATACCCGTCCCATCACCGCCACGCTCCTGCTATTGGCGATGCTGACTCTGTTTGGCCCAATGGTACGCAAGGCCATAGCCGCAAGACGCGCACGTAAAAATCAGTTGCTCTCCTGAATGAGCAGAAACGGGCAGAAAATCCGTCACTGTTACACGGAATTTCTGCCCGCGGTGGCGAAATCACGGCGCGGTTACATTTTTATCGCACAGAATCGGTTATTGTTATCGTACTGATCTTAAACATGAATATGACCACTGTATCAGGGTGAATTATGGATGCTCAACCTACCGAAATTACGGGAGTACAAACCCTACTGCGCGGTCTTGCTGTTATTGATGCCGTCGCGTCAGGATGTCGGGATTTACGCAGCGTCGGCGAGTTTACCGGAACCAGTAAAAGCACAACCCATCGGCTGCTCAGCGCGCTGGTACAACAGCGTTTTCTTCGCTTCACTCACCACGATGGCTATGCGCTCGGCCCACGCTTAATTGAGCTCGGCACCCGTTCACTGGAAAATACGCCGCTTTATCCTCTGGCGCGCCCCTTCCTGCAACAGCTGGCGGATTTTACCCGCGACACGGTTCATCTGGGGCAACGGGAAGGCGCGGAAGTCCTGTATATCGATAAAATTCCTGGCCAACAGGGACTGGAAATGCGCTCGCGTATTGGGCATCGCATGCCGCTGGTGCTGACCGGCATTGGCAAAGCACTGTTACTCGACGCGGATGAATCCGAATGGCGTCAGCTTTTTTTAGCCCATGGCGAATTATGTCATCTCCCGGACTTCCTCGCCCGGATGCGCGGCTACGCCGACGCAGGCTTCGCGTTCGATCTTGAAGAAAATGAGCCGACGATTCGCTGCGTGGCGGCTCCGGTTTACGATGCCGGAAACCATGTGGTCGCGGCCATCTCCATCGCCAGCACGGTCATCTATATGCCGGACGCACGCATGCAAGAACTCGTCCCTCACGTCAAAGAGTGCGCTAAAAAAATCTCGCTGGAACTGGGCTGGCGCGCCCCTTCTTTTACCCCGTAATCCCACCGCTTAATGTCAACATCCTTGAGTGTTAACGGGCGACATATCGATTGCAGCTATGTCGTCTGTTGCTGTCCCGCGAGTAGAGTGCTCCACTGCCGGGTTCTCCAACATGCAGGTTCGAAAACACACTCTTTTTCGTGCAGGAGAAGGATCGTTGCCAGCCGCGAATGTCCTTTTAGCCTCCTGACGCTGACTTCTGGCTTCAGCCAGAGAAACATCGGGGTAAACGCCAATAGCGGACAGGAATAATGAATAATACCGATCGGCACGATCGACAGAATCGATTATGAACAAGCAAATGCTTTATCGTCGGACGTGGAAAACGGTGTGTGTAGCAGCCTGCAAGGCCTGGCGGTCAATCTATTTTTGACGCAAAGAAACTAAGGTGAACTATAAGAGCAGGTTATCATTCAGATAAGCAGAATAGATTTTTTGTTTATAATTTATTATGTTAGCTTAAATTAAGACGCGGGATCGCACTCATCCTGGCTGCAATTCTGGTCTTATCTGATAGCACCACGCGTGCGGGAGGAAAAAATGAGTCAACCTGTTTATCAGAATATCGCGCTGGAAACGAAAACCTCCCTGGATGAATGCTTTGCTCAGCGTGTGATTCCTCTGGAGCAGCAGTATCTCGCCGGGCTTCAGGCGCTGAGAACAACACTTTTCGGTCAGCAGGAAATGGCTGAGCTTTCACCCGCGCAGCGTGACGAGCTGACCGCCTGGGTTGACGAACTCGATCGTCGCATCATCACCTATCAAACATTGTGCACCAAATATCTGAACGCCCTTAACTCTGAGCAGCAGCGTGAATTAATGACCTTTATGCTCTTCGGCGATACCCGGACAGCACGGGCACAGAAGAATATCCAGGAACATATACAGCTGCGCAGCGAAGCCGTGAACAGAATCAACGAGCGGCTGGCCGATCTGCACTCTCCTGAAGCGCTCGAACGTCAGCTTCAACAGCGGCTGGAAAAAGAAATCCACATCCGCCGTTTTCTTGACGAATCCACCCACTATCGCCTTGTGCGTAAAACAGGCTGAACGGTTGCTCAGCTTTTATTGCCGGATGTCGGCGTAAACACCTTATCAGGCCTACAGATGTGGAACCCGCAGGCCTGATAGCGCTGCGCCATCAGGCATTTTATCTCTGTCGTCAGCCCTCTTCGCTTTCTGATTCCCCGGCAGTAAAAACTGGTTCAATGCGCTTGATACCCGCGCTGTTAATAATGATGCGTGCCCGCTCCAGAAAACTCTCTTTGCCATCCGTCACCCGATGAATAAGGTTGATGTGATAGACCTTTTCCCCGTACAGCACCTGCTCATCATCCAGAGTCGGTAATTCATTCAGCAACTCATCGGTGTATTTCAAAAAAGGGGTGATATCCAGGCGCGTAATATCCATCACAGAACGATTCACGGCGGAAAACATCTGGTCCCCGCCGCGCAGATGAACGTGTTTGGAGTAGTGCAAAATGTCTTCGCTCAGATAATAGTTTTGAATATCCAGAATGTGCACCTTACGGCGCATCGTCCTGACGTCATCGGGTAGCTGACGCTCCCCCACAAAGACGAAAGATTCGTTGCACTTACCGACCGGAGAGCGCAGGTTCTTATAAATTATCTGCTGTCGGTCAGGTAGCCAACGGCGAAATGTCGAAAACAATCGCGCCCGAAATCCCTCTTTCATTCTGTCTTTAAAGATATAGCCAATCACCATTGCGAGAAATAGTTGAAAGCTCAGCGCTCCATATTTCCCCTGCCAAATAAACGCCACCGCCGTCGCGAAAATCATCGCAATTGCCGCGGCGATTCCGGCAATGGTATGCGCCAGAAAGGTCTCGCCTTTTTTACGCCGGATATCCAGATACATTGGACTGCTGATATATTTTTTCAGGGTATTAACGTGATAAATCACCAGTTCGTTATCCGAATTAGGTGACGGGAAAGTCCCCGGATGATTGGCTTTGCGATACAGCATCTGCTCGCGCCAGAAAATACGCAGAGTATCGTATCCCGGTGAAGGCGAAAGATCATTGAGCAATTTACGACCATAGTGCGTCAGCATCAGTGAGAGGAATTCGTCACCATAGTCAATGATGCGTAACGCATTGACCTCAGCCACCTTTGACATTTTTATCCGCATCCGACGATAGTTATTGAGAATATCCTCTGCGGTGGCGGCGAAGCTCAGCAGCGCCTGCTCCTGTTTGTCTTCGCTCAACTTGCCGATATAACGTACCTCTACGTGAAGCGCCCGTTTGAAGGTCAGGCAAAACATTTTGAGTCGGTATTCAAAACCCTGAGCAGAGGTATCTTTGCTCTGTTCGGTAATTAACCGTTCAATTGTCCCCAGCGTCTTCGGCACGCTGACGGACAATTTACGCAGCGACAGGGTGGGAGGACGCAGGCGAATATAGTTCTTCAGGTTTTGCTGAAAGGCCTGCGGCGGAAATGTCCAACGATTGATCTGCAAACTGGAAGGAAAGAATAGCCAGGTTTCAATATGGTAGTTTTCGCTTCGTAGAGGTTTGGTGCCGACTTTCTGCGGGAAAAAAATCCGCTGCTTAATTTCGATACAGCGTTTTCCTGATGCTTTTATCGTATCGCCTGGCATCTTTGCCTCCTGCAAATCAGGCGGTAATTTGAATTACCGCCTTCACATCAATGCTACCAGAGGGCGCTATTGAACCCCATCAGCGGCATGACATATTGAGTCCATAAAATCAGTAACACCCAAATAATAGCCATCTGGATAATACCATATTTGAAAGACTCGCCGGTCGAGTAGTGATCGAGCAGGTAACTGATGTTTGCGGGTTTAGAGTTAAAGTAGAGCACGTAAACCTGGTTAATCAGGAATGCCATCGGCAGACAGAATCCCACCACGTCCCAGCCGAACTTTTTAGCGATACTGATAATGATCGGGAACATAATGATGGTACGTGCCGTTTTACTTTCGCTCACCAGCGTGGTGATGGCGAACACGCCGCTCAGTACGGCAAAGACCAACAGTTTGCCGCCACCTGAAGGGTCGATCTGCCATTTATCAAACAGGCTGTGAATATAGAGGCCGACGATATCCGTCTGATCGACCATTCCGCCAAGGACGTAAGCACCAAAGCTGAACATCAGCATATGCCAGGGAATGTCCGCGTCGTTCCACTTCATCACGCCCAGCGCCGGAAGTTTGCACACCGAAGGCATCAGAACAACGCAGGCACCCGCCACGGCGATAACTTCGGCACGCATACCGTGCACCCGGTCGGTCGCCCACAGCAACAAGACGATAATAAAGGTCAGCGCCGCGCGAACTTCACCCGCGCTAATCTTACCTAGCTGCGCCAATTCCCCTTTCAGGCGATCCATGCCGCCTTCAATTTTCGGCTTAGCATCTTCTTTCTTAATGGGGAAAATCCAGCGAGTTCCGGTGTACCAGGCAATGGCACACTGAATCAGCGCCAGTGGACACAGGGCAATGAACCAGTCGCCGTAATAGACTTTGAATCCCGCCTGCTCCATCATCGCGACCGCCAGCAGGTTAGCTGCGGAACCGGTAATAAAGGCGCTGGCCGACACGTTATTCGCCAGCAGGTTCAGCAGCACCATGTTGCGCCCGACGTTATTGCGTTTTTCCCCGCCGGTCGCACCGTAGATGGCGGCGATAACCATAAACAGCGGTAACAGCAGCGCCGTTTTCGCAGAGGTCGCACTGATGAACGCCCCGAGAATCAGGTTGAGTAATATAAAGCACCAGAACAACAGCGAGATATTATTCCCCATACGTACCAACAGCCAGAGCGACATACGCTTCGCCAACCCTGTCACCACCAGGGCACTGGCCATGATGAAGCTGGCAATGTTCAGGATCATTACTGGTTCACCCAGCATGGCAAACGCAGGACGCATCTTCATTGTGCCGGTCAGGATCACCGTGACGACCACGATAAGCGAGGTGAGATAGTTCGGAATCGCCTCCGTCAACCACAGCACCAGCGAGGCAAGAAAAATTCCCGTTGCGCTGTAACAGTTGGCCGGAGGAACTTTGGTTTGGGTATCGAACATTTCGATAGGCCCGACCCACTGTAAATGAAAGAACAGGAACAGCAGGATAGCCAGCGGCATACCGATGAATTTGATCCGTTCCATCCAGATACCGGCTTTAATCTCCTTGAATTTCTCCAGAGAGTAATTGCTCATATCCAGCGGATCGAAAACTTTCTTAGCGCCTTTGTCTGACATGGCCATGTCTCCTTATGCGCCTCCATGGGCAGCAAGCTACCCATGGAGGCGTGAATTTCACATGCCAACAACCTGTCTGGCGGCTTTCAGATAATTCGTGTTAGGCAGTTCGTCGAGCCCCAGCGCCGCAACCGCTGCCTTAATTCCGGCATAATCTTCACTTTCGCAACAGGCGGTTTCGACCATCGCACCGTTAAACCATACCTGCGCGTATTCGCTGATGATGCCGTTAACGGAAAAACCGTAGCGCATTTTCTCTACCTTAACCGGTACTAAATCGCTACTGGCCCGCGCCATATTGGTAAATTCTTCCAGGGTATAGCTCTCTTTATCCAGCGCCATGTTGACCTGGAGGTGCTGCAAAATGGTGGCTAACTCCTCACGCTGCACCGGGAATTGAAACTTGCCGCGCGGCTGGAAGATCTCATAGCCTTCCGGGGTTTCGCCGGTTTTCGTTTTGATATCCAGCAGACCGTCGCGGACTTTAACGTTAACCGTATCGGTATGTAGCGACAGAAAGTAGGTCTCTTCCGGCATCTTACGAGCCTTAAATAATGTGGCTTTGGCATCCCACATTTTTTCTTTTACCCGTTCGATAATGCCGTGGCCGAATACGCGGAACTCCGCGCGGGGAATGATTTTTTCAGCGTCGCTCGACGACGTGGCGGTATTCTTATCCATATGCGTAGCCATTGTGATTCTCCTGTTCCATTAAGAATGGTGAATGCCGCTATTTATCCCATTCGGTAAAAGGATGGGCGACCAGATTGGAGTTGAAGTAGCGCGGATCGCCGCTCACCTCTTCACCAATCCACTCGGGTTTATCGAACTGCTGCTCTTCACTTTTCAATTCCACTTCTGCGACGATCAGTCCGGCGTTAACCCCCATGAATTCGTCGATTTCCCACACCACATCACCCACCGGGATTTTGTAGCGTTTCTTTTCGATAATGGGGCGCTCTGCCAGCTCATCCAGCATGGCACAGCAATCGGCATACGGAATTTCGTATTCATATTCAGTTCGCGTTGCAGAAACGGTAACTCCCTTGATGGTCAGGAACGCCTTATCGTTTATCGTCCGGATACGAACGGTTCTCTCTTTTATACTGCTGAGATATCCCTGACGATAAACGGTTCCCTCTGCAAGTGCGCGCCACTGCTCTGAGCACACCAGGAATTTCCTTTCAATTTCTTTAGCCATCTTAAGCCTCTCATTGTCGGAACATCTGTCGATAGTTATTCACTATCTCTCTTAATTGACTCCATATTAGGCAGGCTTCTGGCAGGATTAAAAATTGTAAATCAGTATCAGACCTATAAGCTCAGTTTATAGATTGATGTCGATCACATTTATTATTTTCTCATTAATTTTAGAGAGTTAAATTTGATAGAGGCGTAAGCAATGTGTTCGGCTTATAGGCTGTTTTTTTTTCAAACATAAGCGTATGAGTCCTTGTTTTATCAAGGATAATGAACAATGTCACTTAGCGATGATTATGGAATATATTTTCCAGCAGCTCAGGAAAACTCCCCCACTCATTATCTGGAGTGTCATCATAAAGCAGTGAAATAAAGCCGAGGGCGGCGCGGGACAGTGAGTGCTCCCCCTGGTAAACAAGGTAGTAATCTACCGCGAGATTAAAACCTTTGACATGAAGTTCGACCAGCTCACCGCTGTTCAGCTCATCGGATATCGCCAGATGAGGAATCACGGTTACGCCATAACCGCTGCCGATAAGCCGTTTAGTCGCCTCCAGATTAGAGAGCGTCACACGGTTTTGCGGAGCGGTGTTCGCTGAGTGACGTTTAAACCACGAATTTATTTTGGCTCTTATCCGTGTTCCTTTCTCACGCATAATGAAAGGTGATTGTAGTAATTCATCCGGACTCATATCCTGCCCGGCACATGTCGCCAGGGGGGAGTGCTTGCCCACCACTACTTTGTAGTTTTCCCGATGCAGAAATACCTGTTGTAACGGAGAGCGAATTACGGAACGTCCGGCAAAACCGATCTCAACCTCGCCGCTGGCGACCAGTTCCGCAATGTGGTGCGAGTTACCGGTCAGAATTTCCAGTTCAATTCCCGGAAAGCGTTCGTGGAAACGCTGAATAAAACGCGTGAGATAGTAAGTGCCCATCACGCCCGTCGCCCCGATGGTCAGACGGCCTACCTGTAGTTTACTGATGTCCTGAAACACGCTCTGTACTTCATCAAAAAGATGAAAAATACGCTGTGTGTATTCAAACAGGACTTCGCCTTCTTTGGTTAAACTAATTTGCCGACGGGAACGATCGAATAATGACACCTTCAGATAGCTTTCCAGTGCCTGGATCTGCATGCTGATGGCGGGCTGAGATAAAAAGAGTGCCTGTGCGGCCTTAGTAAAACTGCCGCTGATAACAACCTGGTTGAACGTCTTAAAATGGTCAATATCCATATTTAGGTACCAGCGGTTAGAGGTGCGTTTAACGATTCTGTATATGAATATACCGAATTAGCACAGAAAAAGCAGGGGAGCATCCGTTCGTTTTCCTGGATGACGTATTCCGGAAACCGCATGAGAAAAGGTGATAATGCCTCGCTGTCTCTAAAAGCCGAAGCGCATCCACGCAAACAGGGCGTTACCATTGTTATACGTACCTGTTCCGGGGTTATAGGGGAGGCTTTTGGCATTTTACACTGTCGTTCATCCCGCAGCTGCAACGGTGTAGTTCTGGCCAAGGACCAGTTGAGCGGATTCGCGTTTAAACTCTGCGCTGAAATTTCTTTTTTTCATTGGGACACCTGTATTGTTCTGAGATGAGCATATCACCTCTGCTCAGGTGGCCAAATTCAATAAACCACTACAGTAGAAATAAAAGGGATTTTGCGAATTTAACTAAAGGTGGTTAAGTAATAAGTGAATTAGCTCAGTTATATTACCAGGTGATAATAACCATTATTTGCAAGTAAAGAGTTAAAGTCGAAATTGCAATTTTCTGCAGGTAGACCAATGACGCTTTCTTTTGGCATCCGAAATTTTTATATTTCCGATCCAGAGGGGAATCTGCTTGAAATAGGAAGCACGAACGAGAAATTAGGGGGCGCATGACGGAACAGTTGCAGACATGCTGACCTCAGCTATACAGAGGTGTCATATATGGCGATAGCCAAAACGTCTCCAGTCCCCAACGAGTTTAGTGTTAGTCCGGATAACCGTGTATCAACAGTCGGGTGTTATGCCTCAAGTAATAACACCCCTGTTAGCCTCCAAGCGGCGTAAATAACTCAATCAAGTTTTCCTCCGGATCGTACAGATGAACCACTCTCACACCCCATTCTGGCATATCCATTGGCTCGTTAATGAATTTAATCCCTTTTAACGAATAGGCCTCAAAGCTTTCATCTACATTATCAACCTCGAAACAAACCATTGATTTTTCGCGATATATTATCGATTTTCCTCTGTCAGCATTTCCAATAATTGGGGCCATCAGATCAGAAGTAAAGATAGCAAGGCCTTCTATACCTTCAGCGACTTTGAAGCTGGCATAGCAATCTTCAATATCCCAGACAGCTTCCAAACCAAGCTTCTGGGTGTAGAAATTGAAACATTTGCGGTAATCTTTGACTAACAGTCTTACATTGTTGAATTTCATATATTTTCCCTTATATATTACATAAACCACAAAATGCAAGTTTGAGCATCTGAGCGTGACTATTAATTTGGCTTATCAGAGATAAGCTCTGTCAAAATTCAGATATATCATCCTGGTGCTCCTTTGTATTCCTGAAAGTGCGATTATTCCAGTTCTGTTCCTGTATATTCTCTCATTGAGCTTATTGTTTGCGTTGACGACATCAGATTATAGCTTTTCTTAGCAAGTTAAAAGGTGTGTATCTGACTAATAGCACAACCGTGTTTGCATTTTCCCGCTGTGACCGTCCTGCAAGTAACCTGAAAGGCGTCGGGTATTAGCACTTAACGCCTTAAGTATTATTTTAAAGTTTTTTCCGACGAACAAGTCGCTTGAAGAGGAGAACGCCCGCCTCAAGAAGCTGCATGCCGAAGCCATGCTGGATAAGGAGGCACTCAATGCCGTAATGCTAAACCTAAAATTGGCCTGTACCACGAAGTAAAACCTTACAGGCAAAAAATAATCCTCAGATGTCGCTGCCGTTTTATGAATTTCATTCATAGCGGCTATTTAATGTGCGTAATTATCTTTCCTCCCGACTTCGTTAGTCTTGGTCACATGCGGACACACTCATTATGTCCTGATATGACCAGCCTGAGCGACTGGCCAAAGGTATCGTCTGATAGGGGCTAAATACTCTTATCGAAGAAGACGTCCAGCTTTTGCAAAGCCTTGTCGACGTACTCAGGAACCCAATACGTCTCGATATGGGTAGCGCCATCGATCAGGAAGAGTTCTTTGTCTTTTGTTCCGGTGGCTTTCGCAAACGCATCTTCCGTCATATAGAGCGTGTCGGCTTTTGTACCAGCAATCATCAGCAGCGGTTTATTGATGAGATTGATATGGTCCGTAACGTCAAAACTCATCAAATCTAACAGGCTGCTTGTCGTGTATTTAAACGTAGAGTTCGGGTGCGCGTGAGTTTTCCAGTAGTACTCATAGCCCTGTCGATATAAGGCAAAGGGTAACTTAGCGATCTGTTCATCAGTCAGATTGGCATCACCGGAGTACAGGACTTCGCCTCCGGAAGCTTCCTGAGCACGTGCGTCAGAAGCCTGCTGAAGACGCTGCTGAATAGTATCCAGCTGTGAGTCCTGAAAACCGTTGCGGCGCACCAGGCCTGAATTAAACATGCTGATGGTTGCGATCGATTTAAACCGTTGATCCGTTTCGGCCGCAACAAGTGAATAACCGCCACCTCCGCAAATACCCAGCAGACCGAGGCGGGAAGTATCCACTCCCGGATACTGGCTGATGTAGTCAGCCATGCCGTGGATATCCTCGATGCGATTAGCGGGTTTATCCACGCTGCGAGGCATCCCACCGCTCGCGCCCTGATAAGCCGCGTCGGCAGTAATCGTGATGTAGCCCTGTTCGGCGAGACGCTGGGCATACAAGCCTGCGACCTGCTCTTTTACGCCGCCATTCGGATGTGCAACCACCACGGCAGGGTATTTTTTGGCGGGATCGTAGTTAGCAGGGGTATAGACATTCGCAGCTATCTGAATGCCATGCAGATCGTACTTCACCGGATGAATGTTGACCTTGCCTTTGACGTTCTCAGTAATGGCACCGTCATAGGCCAGGGTGAATGGATTTTTTTTGTAATCAGCCGCATTGACTGAGGTGGCCCCGGTTATTGCCGTGAGCAGTATTGCAGTTAACAGATTGAATTTCATGGTCTCTCCCGATGAGTTTCAGGCTTGCGGATTTAAATGTGCAGACTCAGGTTAGAGAGAGAGGCCTGTCAGCATCGTGACAGGTAAATAACATTTTTGTCAGCAAGCAGACTGAGATGGCTTCATGTTTCTGACAATGCTGTCAGGTAAGCGTCAGCTTTATGTTGGCAATCAAGAGGCAGAATAAGCCCGATTGAAAAGTTAAGAGGAAATCCCGTTATGCGCCTGTTGCTAGTCGAAGATGAAGAAAAAACGTCAACCTATCTCAACCGTGCGTTGAGTGAATCCGGATTTACGGTAGATGTCTCTGCAGATGGCGCAGAAGGTCTTCATTACGCGCTGGAGCTTGACTACGACGCGATAATCCTTGATGTGATGCTGCCGGGGATGGATGGCTACCGGGTACTCGAGGGGCTGCGAGCCGTCAAACAAACGCCGGTACTGATGCTCTCGGCCCGCGGTTCGGTCGACGAGCGCGTCAAAGGGCTTCGACTTGGCGCGGATGATTATCTCCCTAAGCCCTTTTCGCTGATTGAACTGGTGGCGCGCATTCAGGCTCTGGTGCGTCGCCGCTCCACGGATGGCGCAGACATCACCCAGCTGCAAATTCACGATCTGCATCTCGACCTGCTGGCACGCCGCGTATTTCGCGCCGGAACGCGACTGGAGTTGACCGCAAAAGAGTTTTCCCTGTTGAGTCTTCTCGCCCGGCATCAGGGGGAGATTCTGTCAAAAATGATGATTGCTGAGCAGATATGGGACATGAATTTTGACAGCGATGCCAATGTGGTTGAAGTCGCCATTAAACGTCTGCGAGCCAAAGTGGATGCCCCATTCGACGTCAAACTGTTACATACCGTTCGTGGCATGGGGTATGTCCTCGAAGTCCGGTCGGAATAAATGAAGAGGCTCAGCATGCCTAAACGTTCCATCTCCGTTCACCTGGCGCTGATGTTTGCCTTATCCGCGCTGCTGATTGTGTCCATTATCGGTATCTTGCTCAGAAGCTCCTTACATGACTCTTTGCAAAAGCAGATGCACAACGAGCTGCTGTTCCGGGAATCATTAATGAGCCCGTGGATCACCGCACGAACCTCGGCTGACGGCTGGTCGACGTTGGCTAATAAATTTACTCTGCTAACCAATTCTGAAGGTGAGCGCGTTCGTTACTGGATAGTGAGCGATAACCCGCGCTTTAGCATGGGGGGAATACCACCGGTGGGCGTTCAGTGGTCTTCTTTGCAGGAGGGATTTAATAAAGTGCCCGGCGCATCGGAAGGTGCATGCTCACTGTTCCTGTTAGTGAAAACCATCCCCGCCAACGGTGAAAGGCCTGAGCTGCGCTATGTGGTTGCCATCGACTCTACGCCGTATATGGGCACACTCGATGCGTTCACACGAACGCTGCTGATTATTGTCGCGCTGGGCGTATTGATTGTCGCCTTACTGGGATACGTTGTTTCACGGATTGGCCTGCGTCCGGTGGGCATGCTCAGTCAGCAGGCACAACACCTTGCACCAGGTGACCATGGCCAGCGCCTGAATACCTGCGCGTTGCCCGAAGAACTGCAGCAACTGGCATCATCATTTAACGGCGTGTTAGAGCGTCAGGAAATCGCCTGGCGACAGCTCGAGAGCTTTAATGCCGATGTTGCGCATGAACTTCGTACCCCGCTGACTAACCTGATCGGCCAGACGCAACTCGGGCTATCACGCCGACGTTCACAAGATGAACTGGAAGAGTTATTGGGTTCAAACCTGGAGGAGCTTGAACGCATGACGTCGATAGTTAACGACATGCTGTTCCTGTCTCATGCGCACGCGGGTGAACATGCTTCCCAGCTTACGCAAGTCTCCCTGCGAGAAGAAACCCTGAAAACAGCGGAATATGTTGAACCCTCTTTTGCTGAAAAACAGCTTTCGCTGGAGGTTGAGGGCGACGTCACGGCGCATATCGACAGGCGGCTGTTTCACCGTTCACTGGCTAATTTGCTGGAAAATAGCGCCAGGCATTCCCCCTCCAATAGCACGGTTACGGTGCGCTTAAGCGAAAAAGGCAATCAAGTTTGTGTAGACGTTTCTAACCCTGGCGATCCGATAGCGCCAGAGCACTTACACCGGCTTTTCGAACGGTTCTATCGTGTTGACACCTCCCGAGCCAGGAGTGATACCCATCATGGGCTGGGCCTGTCGATTGTCCGTGCCGTCGCCATTATGCACCGGGGAGATGTCTTTGCCCGTAGCGAGAACGGTATCAATACCTTTGGCCTGACGTTTGCTAAACAGCCTGACGCTATCCGAATCGGGAGACTGATTTCAGAGACAAAATCGGGATCTCCGCGCGCAAAGACTTCTGACAAAATTGTCAGAGAGTCGTCAGTCTGATGTCAGGCTATCTGCGCCAGAATCACTGCTGATACTCACCACGGCTGATTGAAGGAATGAAACAGTGAGAATGAAAAAGGTATTTAGCGGGTTTCTGGCGATGATGGTCATGGGGCTTCTGGGGCAGCCCGCGTTCGCATCAGAGGATTCATCCGCACACGCCCGTACGCTGATTATCTACTTTTCACAACCAGAGGAGATGAAACCTGGTGCCGTGGATGGTTTTTCCGGGGCCAGCGTATTACAAAAAAATACGCCAGAGACTGGCAGCACGCAGTTTATTGCGCAACTGATTCAGAAGCAGACTCACGGCGACCTGTTTCGCATTGAAACCGCCACTCCCTACCCTCGCCAGCATGATGCACTTTTGCGCGTTGCCGAAAAGGAACAGCAAACGAAAGCCAGACCCTCGCTAAAAACGCCGCTCCCTGACCTGAGCAGTTACGACACCATTTACGTCGGCTACCCCATCTGGTGGTATACCATGCCAATGGTGATATACAGCCTCTTTGAGCAAAATGACTTTGCAGGCAAAACGGTCGTTCCCTTTACCACCCATGGTGGCAGCAGGTTAGCCGACTCCCTGCGAGAAATTGCTCGCATGCAGCCACAGGCCAAATTAGTCACTCGTGCGCTCGCGATCTCGCGCAACGATATTTCAGCTCCTGACGTACCCGCGCAGGTTGAGCAATGGGTAAAACAAGTCCAGCCACAGCGTTAATCCATCGACATGAAGAAAATTTATATTTTCCAGGTCATGCAGGATGCGCTGATGACGTTACTTCTGTTGGTATTGATGGGATTTCACCTTCACGGTGAAATCGTGCATGAATGGGCGGGTATTATTTTTACGCTGCTCATCATGCTGCATTTATATCTTAACCGGCATCGCTTGTGGTCACTGTCGCCCAATATTCCGTTAACCATGCTGGTAGTTAACAGAATCATTAATGCAGTGACATTCGTTGTCATTCTGACCGCGATTGTCTCTGGCATGATGCTGTCCCGACATATCCTTCTGGACCAGGCGTTCCACAACCCGGCGAGCTGGGTCAGGAAAGTACACATGACGTCGGTCCACTGGGGAATGCTCATTCTGGCGCTGCATATCGGGTTGCACTGGAAAATGCTGGCAACCTTTTTCTGCCGGGTCCTGAACATCTCCAGCAATTCATTCTTTGCAAATGTCATGATGCCAGGAGTTTTTTCGCTAATCGCACTACTGGGATTGTACGAATTACTGAACCAGGACTATCTCGATTATTTGTTGATAAAGGTCGATTTCTCCTTTTTCGATTACGATCAATCTGCCCTTCTTTTTTATCTACGCTACCTGGCCATCATTGTTTTATTTTCATTAATGACACGGTTTTCGCTTTGGTGCCTTATTTTTAGAAAAGACAAAGCAGCGTCACCATAATAAGGGTTAACTGACAAAATTGTCAGGCTGGCGTCAGTCTGACGACATCTCCCCCTGATTAGAATCATTGCAGACCCTCTCCATCATTGTAGATAAGGACGCTTTGCATGATCAGACATTTACGTTACCTCGGGCTGTTACTGCCCCTCTTTACGTTTTCATCCTGGGCGGCGGAGCAAAATCCCGCTGTCCATATCGCCACCGCCGGAAGCGAGAATGCGGTGTACGGGCCAGCAGAGAACTTTACCGGTCGCGTCCGGGTTGATCCTCTCTTCAAACCAGATAACGAAATTAGCGTTTCCGGGGCTTATGTCACCTTTGAGCCAAGTGCTCGTTCCGCCTGGCATACGCATCCGGCAGGCCAGCGGCTGATTGTGACCTCGGGAGTTGGGCTTACCCAACAAGAAGGCCAGCCGTTGCAGGTCATCCGCGCTGGCGACGTTGTCTCTTGCCCTGCGGGCGTCAAACACTGGCACGGGGCGGCCCCCGGCAGCGCAATGACGCACCTGGCGATAACCGGGATTGTGGATGGCAAAAGCGTTAACTGGATGGAGAAAGTGACAGATGAACAATACCACGCCCATTAAGGCATTAACGGCAGCGGTACTGCTGACCTTTGGTTTAGGTCTCACGGCACATGCTGCGCCCGTCAATAAAGGAGCCTCAGAAATGAACCACGAACAAACGGTTTCAGATACGCTGTCAGCTCGCCAGCAAGCCATCCCGTTGATTGCGGCATCAATGGCCAGCAGTCAGATGGATAAGCTGAATGCCGCACTGAATCAGGGGCTTGATGCAGGACTCACGATAAACGAGACCAAAGAGATTCTCGTCCAGCTCTATGCCTATACGGGATTTCCCCGTAGCCTGAACGCGCTGAATGAACTGATGAAAGTCGTCGAAGCACGTAAACAACGTGGCGTTGAAGACGTTGAAGGTAAAGAGCCGGTCGCCGCCATCCCTGTCGGAGATGAGCTTCGCCGCGTCGGTACCGCAAACCAGACTAAAATCTCCGGCGCCCCCGTCCAGGGACCTCTGTTTGATTTTGCCCCGGTCATTAATCAATTCCTACAAACGCATCTGTTCGGTGACATTTTCGCCCGCGATAACCTCGACTGGCAAAGCCGCGAGTTGGCAACGGTTGGCGCATTAGCCGCCACGCCGGGCGTTGAAGCTCAGCTGTTATCGCATACGCGAGCCAGCATGCGAGTCGGCCTGACGGCAGCGCAACTGCGCCAACTGGCACAGGTTCTGCGTGAACATGGCGAAGAAGATGCAGCTACGCGGGCGGAACAGGCGCTGCAACGGGCGTTAGCAAACAGTTAGGCGTTGGTTTGAGACGATACGGTGCTAATCCTCCGCATTCATGAGTCTGCCAAATAAGGGCAATCAAAGGTGCTAAATAATTCACGCTGACAACTCAGATATGATTGAACGGCAAACATAACAGAGGATGTAATCTTGAAAACTGTCTTAAAAACGCTGGCCATCTGCGCGATGGCGGGTGGCATGGTGGCTCAGTCGGTATACGCCGAGCCGCTGGTCATTCAGGAACAGGGAAGCTTTTCTGCTGGTGGCACTATCATCACCGCACCAGGGAAATTTGACGCGAAAACACCGCTGGACTCTGCGGGTCAAACCTGGCATGGCGATCATGCATCTGTGTTCTACCAAATTCCGGAAAATCCGCATAAATACCCTATCGTCATGCTGCACGGCGCAGGTCAGTTCTCCCGCACCTGGGAAACCACGCCGGATGGTCGCGAAGGGTTCCAGAACATATTCCTGCGTCGTGGATTCTCAACTTATCTGGTCGATCAGCCGCGTCGGGGCAGCGCCGGGCGCACTACGGTAGAAGGTACTGTTACGCCTAAACCGGATGAACAGATGTGGTTTAACCAGTTCCGCGTTGGCGTGTGGCCGGAGTATTTTAAGGGCGTTCAGTTTTCTCACGACAAAGAAGCCCTGAATCAGTATTTCCGTCAGATGACCCCGAATACCGGGCCGTTTGATATCAATGTTATCTCTGATGCAATGTCCGCCGTCGTGGATAAATCTGGCCCGGCTATCCTTTTCACCCACTCCCAGGGTGGCGGACCAGGCTGGTACACGGCGATGAAAAATGACAAGGTCAAAGCCATTGTCGCCTTCGAGCCTGGTAGCAGCTTTGTCTTCCCGGAGAAAGAGCTCCCTGCCCCAATGCCAAGCGCGTTCGACACGCTGAAGGGTGAACCGGTGCCGATGGAGCAGTTTATGGCACTGACTAAAATTCCGATTCTGATTATTTACGGCGATAACATCCCTGATAAACCTGTCGCCATGCCCGCGCAGGACAGCTGGCGCGTACGTCTGGCAATGGCTCGCGAGTGGCGTGACGTGGTGAACAAGCATGGCGGGGATGTCACTGTGACGCATCTGCCTGAGGAAGGAATCAAAGGTAATACCCACTTCCCGTTCTCGGATCTGAATAACGTGCAGATTGCTGATATGGTGAGTCAGTTCCTGAAGGAGAAAGACCTGCAATAGAAAGAGATAATATTGAGCCTTCATTATTGAGGGCTCAATACAATCATCAGCTTTATCAAAAAATGGGTTGCGTCCATCGGTTGAACTCACAGCGAAAGGTGGACCTTTGTTACGAGGTGATGAAATTTTCCTCAAAGTCAGGATATTAGAATACCTCTTGCCCTCAGGCTATGTTTGCCTGAAATGATGGATTTCAGTAGGCGAAGGCGGCTTTCAATGAGATGAGCTGCAAGTAATTTTGCCACTTTCTCAGCGTCCATCGAGCGAAGCGTATAAAATATTTTGCGATGATCTTCCCAGGCAGGATTCGACCAAACCCCAGCATTGTAAGCATCAAAAACGGCGATCAGCAGGGCAAAATCCGGATGGATAAAGACCCCGGCTCGCAGATCCAACTCGACGATAAAGGCCTGTTAATTTTAAATAAAATTTAATGGCTAAATCGACACCCTGTGATTTTTTATAATCGGGGCGTTTTTATCTTCAGAACCTATTAACTCCAGCCTTGTTGACTACGACGAATATAAGGTAATACGGATAATAAAGCCAGAACCGCTAATACCATTCCAATCCATAAAGCTGAACGCAAACCGAAACCTGATGAAATTGCCATTCCACCTAAATAAGAACCGCCACCTAATCCAATATTGATAACTGAAGTATGAACGGCATTGACCATTGGGCCTGGATGTGCCACGCTGACAATTCTTGCCATCATTGCCGGATTCATTGGCACGCCAGATAAACCGATGAGTATAACAGCCAGAATAGCAATAACCTGATATTGAACAAATAGTGCCATGCCGAGCAAAGAAATACTCAATATTGTTAAGCCGACAACCATAACAGCTAAACTATGGCGATATGCAAGACGTCCCGTTATCATATTTCCGATGATATTAGCTAGTCCATAAAGCATCAGAATGAAGGGGACGGTCTGCATTGTAAATTCACTGACATCAGTCAGCACGGGAACAAAATAACTGAATGCCGCAAAACTTGCGCCCAAAATCAAACAGCTGGTTGCACAGGCTTTCCAATAGGCTTTGTTTTTAAATGCCTTAATCTCTTCAGCCATTTTGATAGCACAGCCGCCGCTCATATGTGGCAATAAGCGAACTAATGCTAACAGACACATGAAAACCAGGACCGCGACCAGCCCAAAACTCATTTTCCAGCCCCAGTGCTGGTCAATAATTGTTGCGATAGGTACACCAAAGACATTAGATACCATAAAACCGGCTATTACTATTGATGCGGCACGAGGGCGATTTTCTACAGATACAAGAGCCATACTTGTAGCAAGTGAAAGACTTAAACACCCTGCACACAAAATACCGGTCACGATTCGAATTGCAACTAACACATTGTAATCAGAGACAAAGACGCTTAATCCTTGTACGATAACATATAACCCTAACAACCATAATAACGTTGAGCGATAGGGTGCTTTAAACTTAAGAAAAGCGTAGGTTAATACCGGGCCACCTAGGGAAGGTGCGAACAAGTTCCTGATATGAGATCATCATATTCATCCGGAGCGCATCCCAGAGGGACATCATGAGCCATCAACTCACCTTCGCCGATAGTGAATTCAGCACTAAGCGCCGTCAGACCCGAAAAGAGATTTTCCTCTCCCGCATGGAGCAGATTCCGCCATGGCAGAATATGACCGCTGTCATCGAGCCGTTTTATCCCAAGGCGGGCAATGGCCGACGGCCCTATCCGCTGGAGACCATGCTGCGTATTCACTGCATGCAGCATTGGTACAACCTGAGCGACGGTGCCATGGAAGATGCCCTGTACGAAATCGCCTCCATGCGCCTGTTTGCCCGATTATCCCTGGATAGCGCCCTGCCGGATCGCACCACCATCATGAATTTCCGCCACCTGCTGGAGCAGCATCAACTGGCCCGTCAATTGTTCAAGACCATCAATCGCTGGCTGGCCGAAGCAGGCGTCATGATGACCCAAGGCACTTTGGTGGATGCCACCATCATTGAGGCACCCAGCTCTACCAAGAACAAAGAGCAGCAACGCGATCCGGAGATGCATCAGACCAAGAAAGGCAATCAGTGGCACTTTGGCATGAAGGCCCACATTGGTGTCGATGCCAAGAGTGGCCTGACCCACAGCCTAGTCACCACCGCGGCCAACGAGCATGACCTCAATCAGCTGGGTAATCTGCTTCATGGAGAGGAGCAATTTGTCTCAGCCGATGCCGGCTACCAAGGAGCGCCACAGCGCGAGGAGCTGGCCGAGGTGGATGTGGACTGGCTGATCGCCGAGCGTCCCGGCAGGGTAAAAACCTTGAAGCAGCATCCGCGCAAGAACAAAACGGCCATCAACATCGAATACATGAAAGCCAGCATCCGTGCCAGGGTGGAGCACCCGTTTCGCATCATCAAGCGGCAGTTCGGCTTCGTGAAAGCCAGATACAAGGGGCTGCTGAAAAACGATAACCAACTGGCGATGTTATTCACCCTGGCCAACCTGTTTCGGGTGGACCAAATGATACGTCAGTGGGAGAGATCTCAGTAAAAACCGGAAATAACGCCAGAAATGGTGGAAAAAATAGCCTAAATAGGCTGATTCGATGTGTTTGCGGGAAAAAAATCGGCCCAGATCCGCGAAATTTTAATCAGCGAGTCAGCTTGGGAAGAAATGACCTGCTTATTCGCACCTTCCCTAGCATTACACCGAATGCATAATATGAAATCAAATGCCCCACTTCACCGACTGTAACACCAAATGCTTCAGATAGCGTGGTCATCATACCCGCCACCATTAACTCTGCTGTACCTAATGAAAAAATGGCCAACCCTAAAATATATATGACTAATGGCATGGTTTTTTATTTTCTCCCTTGTATTGGAACGATCATTACAAAAATGAATGCAAGAAATTAATGAAGTTTTTCGCTTAAATTTATAAATTGATTAACAGACCAGCGACGACATCTTCGAGGATTTTTCTATCTGAAATGTTTTTATTTAGTACACGTAAGCCGTAATAGCCAGCCATAAAGCCTCTCGCCATTTCGACGGCTGATGCCTTATTGCTTAATTCACCACTTCGTTGACCTTCGATAAATACCGTCACCAGTGTTTGTTCTAAATGCTGACGATATTCATTATTCAGGCTAGCAACGGCTTCATCTTTACTGCCCATCTCCAGGGCTGAAAATAAGACCATCGCATCATGCTGCTCTGGCTGAGAAAGATCTTCGGCGATACCCCAAAGCAGAAGGGTATGCAATCGCTCTTTTACCAGACCTGGTTGCGTGAGTATTGTCAACTGTGCTGACATAGTTTGTTCATGGCTGCGCAACAAAGCTTGCTCGTACAGGGCTTGCTTGCTTCCAAAGGCATTGTATAAGCTCCCCCGCCCTAATCCCGTACCATTGCATAAATCTTGCGCAGAGGTGCCTGCATAACCATTGGCGCTGAAAACAGCGACGGCAGCATCAATGACATCCTGATCTTCGAACTTTCGTGGACGACCTGGAAAGGTTGGTTTTTCAGCACTCATAGGGATGTGGGACTTGAAATGAGTTGAGGCGGCATAGTATTGATTATGGAACGATCAGTCAAATAATTTTCATGAAAAAAAACAGCGGTGATGCGCAGACAGATTTTCTTATGAATTGCCACGCACCACAGCTTTAGTTTTTACGCGTGATGGTTAATCATCATACCTGAATCTGCCGTATTTTAATGAACATCCAACTTCCGCTTCTTGCACAACGCCGGCCGTCAGCACGCCACAAATTAATGAACACATCTAATAAACCCTAGCTAATTACCCCATCTAATCGAATAAATAACTTTGCGTTATGCTTTTCCTCGACAACAGCCAAAGGATAACGTCATGCAAACTGTAAAACTGAACAACGGTATTGAAATGCCCCTGCTGGGCTTTGGTGTGTTTCAAATGTCTGATGCCGCTGAATGCGAAAGAGCCGTGATTGATGCCATCGATACGGGATACCGCCTGATCGATACCGCCGCGTCTTACCAGAATGAAACCCAGGTCGGGAACGCTCTGAAACAAAGCGGTATCGACCGTAACGAACTCTTTGTAACGACCAAGCTGTGGCTGCAGGATACTCATTACGAAGGCGCTAAAGCCCAGTTCGAACGCTCCCTGAATCGTCTGCAACTTGATTATGTTGACCTGTATCTGATTCACCAGCCTTACGGTGATGTTCATGGGGCATGGCGTGCCATGGAAGAATTACAACAGGCAGGAAAAATTCGCGCCATTGGCGTCAGCAACTTCCATCCTGACAGACTGGCCGACCTTATCGCCTTCAACAACGTTGCCCCTGCGGTAAACCAGATTGAAGTTAACCCCTTCAACCAGCAGCTGCATGCCGTTCCCTGGAATCAAAGCCGTGGCATTCAGCCGGAAGCCTGGGCTCCGTTTGCTGAAGGGAAAAATGGTCTGTTCCAGCATCCCGTGTTAACGGCAATTGGTCAGAAGTACGGCAAAAGCGTGGGCCAGGTTGTTCTGCGTTGGATCTTCCAGCGAGGCATCATTTCACTGGCGAAATCGGTGCGCAAAGAACGCATGGCAGAGAACATTAACATTCTCGATTTTGAACTCAGTTCTGAAGATATGCTGCAGATTGCTGCCCTCGACACTGCAACCAGCGCCTTCTTCTCTCACCGCGATCCGGCGATGGTGGAATGGCTGACCGGCCGCAAACTTGATGTTTAAGTCGCGATAAAAGAGGTATTCATTCAATGCAAAAACGTTATCTGGGTAAATCCCGACTCGAAGTATCCGCGCTTGGGCTCGGCTGCATGGGCTTAAGCCATGGCTACGGTCCGGCGACCGATACCCGTCAGGCTATCGAGCTCATTCGCGCTGCGGTTGAACGTGGCGTCACCTTCTTCGATACCGCTGAAGTGTATGGCCCCTTTCTTAATGAAGAGGTTGTAGGCGAAGCCTTAAAACCGTTTCGTGACCGTTTGGTTATTGCCACCAAGTTTGGTTTTACCTTCGGTGCGGACAACAAGCAGCAGATTTTAAACAGCCGTCCGGAGCATATCCGTGAAGCTGTGGAAGGATCATTACGCCGCCTTAAGACTGATGTCATTGATCTGCTGTATCAACACCGTGTCGACCCGGATGTCCCCATTGAAGATGTCGCGGGAACTGTGAAAGACCTGATAGCGGAAGGCAAAGTCAAACATTTCGGTCTGTCCGAAGCGGGCGCACAAACCATTCGTCGTGCACATGCTGTTCAACCGGTTACTGCGCTGCAAAGCGAATACTCTCTGTGGTGGCGCGAGCCTGAGCAGGAAATCCTGCCGTTACTGGAGGAACTGGGTATTGGTTTCGTTCCCTTCAGCCCATTAGGCAAAGGCTTCCTGACGGGATCGATTAAGCCAGGAACCACTTTTGGCAAGGATGATTACAGAAGCCAAGTGCCGCGTTTCGCCGAGCAGGCGATTGAAGCCAATGAAAAGCTGGTCACCTTGCTGGGTGAACTGGCGGCAGAGAAAGGCGTGACGTCTGCGCAAATCGCGCTGGCATGGCTGCTGGCACAAAAGCCGTGGATTGTTCCTATCCCTGGTACCACCAAACTACACCGGCTGGAGGAAAACCTGGGGGCTGCCGACATCATTCTTTCGCAGAAGGATACGCAGCAGATAACCCAGGCGCTGGAAACGATTAACATCGTCGGTGAACGTTACTCTCCTGAGCACCTGGCCCGCGTAGGCCGTTAATACCCGAACGGGTCTACGGACCCGTTATTGGGCGTAGCGAAGTGCATCGATCATCAGCGCAAATGCGGGCGGGTGCTGCTTACGGCTCGGGTAGTAAAGATAATATCCAGGGAAAGACGGACACCAGTCCTGCAGAACCTGAATAAGCTCTCCTGACTTTATATAATCCTGCACCCTGTCTTCAGGCATACAGGCAATGCCAAAACCGGATAAAGCAGCATCAATCCTTTCTGCCTGCTGGTTAAACGTTACCTGCCCTTCCACTCTGACCCGTAACGGTTTCCCTTCCTTCTCAAACTCCCAGTGATAAAGCCCACCGGCAGTCGGCAGGCGCATATTGATGCACCGATGATTTTGTAGCTCGTGCGGCGTTTCAGGTGCAGGGTTTGCCGCGAAGTAAGACGGTGCTCCCACCACGGCCATGCGCATGTCCGGGCCAATTCTTACAGCAACCATATCCTTATCCACGCTTTCGCCCAGGCGGATCCCGGCATCAAAACGGCCCTCAACAATATCTACAAAGCCGTTATCAACCACCAGTTCGAGATTAATTTCCGGATATTCCCTGAGGAAAGGTTTTAACTTTGGCCATACCAGACTTCGCGCGGCATGCTCCCCAGCAGATAAGCGGATATTGCCGGAGGCAGTGCCGTTCAGTTGAACCAGCGATTCCAGCTCCTGTTCAAGATCGGCAATACGCGGTTCAAGGCAGGCAATAATTCGCTCACCGGCTTCCGTAGGGGCAACGCTTCGGGTCGTACGGGTCAGAAGGCGGATATTGAGCCTTTCCTCCAGCGCCTTCATCGCATGGCTGAGTGCAGACTGAGAAACACCCAGTTTGCCCGCTGCTTTGGTAAAACTTCGCTCCCTTGCCACCACCAGAAAGATTTGCAGTTCGTTGAAGTTTTCTTTGAGCATCGGCGATTTCCTTATGGTGGCATTCCCTTCATCGCGCACTCATGAAGGGTGTTCATAGACACAATCATTTTAGCCCTATTACTGACAATAATGATAATTGATATTCTGGCTGTAGAGAAAATAAGTCTGAATTATCAGAAGGTTTATCATGAAAATACTCATTGCAGGCGCGACCGGAAGTATTGGTCTTCATGTCGTGAATACCGCTATCGAAATGGGCCATCAGCCCGTGGCGCTGGTCAGAAATAAACGGAAAGTAAAATTACTTCCGCGTGGAACGGATGTTTTTTACGGCGATGTTTCAATGCCTGAAACACTTACCAATTTGCCGAAAGATATTGATGCCATCATCTTCACTCTCGGTTCCGATGGCCAGGGGCGTATTGGCGCCAGAGCGATAGATTACGGCGGTGTGCGTAACATTTTACGACTCTTCAGGGATACACCTGTACGCATCGGTTTAATGACCACGATTGGCGTGACTGAACGGCTCAGTACCTGGAATCAACGCACTGAGGTTCATGACTGGAAAAGACGTGCCGAACGTCTGGTCAGAGCGAGTGGTCACCCCTATACCATAGTCAGACCCGGCTGGTTTGATTACAACAATGATGATGAACACAGAATCGTTTTGCTCCAGGGGGATCGTCGCCATGCAGGAACACCAGAAGATGGTGTGATATCAAGGCAGCAAATCGCCCAGGTTCTGGTCAGTGCCCTGACCAACGAGGCGGCAAAAAATAAAACGTTTGAGCTGGTGGCCGAACGAGGCGAAGCACCGCCGGATCTTACTCCACTGTTTGCAGACCTGCAGGCTGATGATCCACAAAAAAATGATGGCGTTTTAGATATAGACAATATGCCTCTGTGTGAAGAACCTGAGTGCATTATTAACGAGCTGAACCGCACGGGGTTGCTGAAATCTATAAATAAATCATAAGCATCTCGACAAGGCTATATCATAGTCCTCTTATAATGAGCGTTAATTTATGTTCACAACAGAAGACATCATCGATGAGATAACCCGAGCGATTGATTTAAACTTACACAAATCGCTGAAGGTAAGTTCAGCGTATCGATGATCAGGCATGCTTCAGCCAGTTCCGGAATATTTGCGCTTGCAGTATTCCCTGAAAATCAATCAGCCCTGAGCAACCAAGTTTCTTGATCAGATTCTGCCTGGCCTGGTAAATGGTTTTTAAGTGTAGATTTAACATGGCAGATATCTCAAAAACAGTTCGCCCCTCCCCTAGCTGCGTTAAAATATATTTATCTCGCGCAGTCAAGGAGATATTGAGTTCCGATTGATGCTCGTGCTTACCACCAGCACAAGTAATATCAATAATAAATTGCTTGATTGAGGCAACATCGCTATCTACTGGCAGTCTGTAAAGTGAGATATCATTGAGATACTGATACAGATGACCATCAATCAGCAGCACCAGACGATATGTATTCAGATCGTAATTTTGCTTTTTTACCGCGTCAAAGTGATTAGCGGTGAAGAAAACAAATCGCGCCTTGTCATCTTCAAAAACGATATCTGCAAGGATATTCTTTAACCCTTGCCTGATATAGATATCATCAATCCATAAAACTGCGTTTCCAGCATGTTCCTGCACGATGTTCATCATTATGACCTCAACGAAAAATCACCATTGACCTCACCGGGCTGCGAAGTTTTATCGAGTTGAAGATGTGCCAGAATCTGTGAATAGAGATCGGTCAGTATCACATTCTTCTCATTCTTCAACTGCGTGCTGAATGCCTGAATAAGAACATCATTACTGATACAACCCTGTTTTAACATGACATTACGCTCTATATCCTTATACAAAGCGCAGCGGAAAATAAAATCTTCCGGAATTGAATTAGCCATATCAACTCCATAATATGCAGTCATAAAAATAAGAGGATGCTATGTATAGTCTTAATCCAAACAGCGAAGCGACAGAACTTACATCATACAATAATTGTGCTGTGTATTTATATTAATGTGCTATCTCATTAGACGTCATCAGCCGTATAACGTAACACTATTTCCAGGGTTTTTCTGATAATGTCTGCCTTGACAACATCAGTTGTTGACTCCAGCGAACTAATCAGGCTTAAAATGATGTTTTTATTATTAACATTATCACCTGCCAGAATTACATTTGTTACCGCCTGCCCCAATACCACTGACTCATCTGCTAATAGTTCACCTGCATTATGGAAGTAACTTGATAAAGCTTTATCCGTCATTACACTGTGGACATTAATTTCATGAAGCATGGTAACCTCGCTTGTATAGTCTGGAGAATTATCTTTAATGTAATTTAGGGTTTTTGCTGGCACTGAAAGCACTCTCATCTCTCGTTTTTTCCGGTTTTCTGCTTATCTTCCCCGGATTAACATTTGTGAAATCATTGATAACGCTGTCAATTAATTGTTTACGTGTACCATCCATTTCACTGGCATGCATAAGCCGCAATTGCTTAATCAGTGCAGCTAACGAAACGTCTTTATGCATTCGCAAAATTTCTAGCACAGCCAAACCTGTAATTTCATGTTTCAAGCGTTCACTGTCAGGTTTCTTCATAACTCCTTCACTACTTACCCATTATCATAGTAGGGCTTTATTTTATTCGAAAAGCAGGCCGATTAACGCATTGTAATGTTTCTGTTCATTCTCACCTGATGCATTTTCAAGACGGTGCAGAAGTTTGGTACACAGTGATTTGCGACTGAGATTGCGCCCATCTTTTAGTATCTCAGTCACGATTTCGCCCAACGTTTCCTGTTGGGTTGGCAGATGCGCTTTAGCAAAGTAACGAGAAATCGCGCTTGCAGAATCAGTGCGAACGGTATGCTGCTGCATGGAGTGCTCCTGTAACAAAATGCTGGTGAATATTAAGTTTTATAACAGTAGCAAAGCTGTACCGAAAATGTGTACAACATAGCACGCTAATTTTTAGCAAAAAATGCTAAATTAATTAAATCATGTAGTTACGATAGTTCAGATCTATATGAAATCCAATTTCTTTGTACAAATCACTTTGTGTTATCAATGAAATTGATCTGTATTAGCCCGCTTACTTGTAAAGACAAAGTTAGAATTATGTATTAAAATCAGGGCGTAACCTGGTTTGTCTGATACTGACCAGACCTCTTCTCCTTCCTTGATCCCGGACTGTCCATGCTCACGACCATTATTTACCGTAGCCATCTACGTGAAGACGCCCCTCTCAAAGCGCTTGAGGATATGGTGACAGCCGCAAATATCAAAAACAGGCGATCAGATGTTACGGGGATCTTACTCTTTAACGGCCATCACTTTTTCCAACTGCTTGAAGGCCCAGAGGAGCAGGTAAAAGAGATCTATCGTTGTATTTGTAACGACCCTCGGCACCACAATATCGTTGAACTGATGTGTGATTACGCGCCTGCGAGAAGATTCGGGAATGTAGGGATGGAGTTATTTGATTTACAAAAACATGAACGGAATGACGTCCTGCAAGCTGTACTCAATAAGGGTACGTCCAAATTTCAGCTCACGTATGATGACAGAGCATTACAGTTTTTCCGCACATTTGTCCTCGCCACGGAAAAATCGAGCTATTTTGAAATACCTGCGCCTGATTACTGGAGTTTTATAACCGACAATACCTGTACCATCCTGGATGAAAGCACACTCCCGTCAGATACAGATTTCAGCTTTGCTTTTCAACCAATTATCGATCCTATGTCACAGCGCGTCATTGCGCTGGAAGCCCTTATTCGCGGTAAAGACGGTGAAACGCCCGCAACGTATTTTGACAAATTCAAACCTGAAGATGTGTATACCGCTGATCTGCAGAGCAAAAAGACTGCATTTGCAATGGCAAGCGCACTGGGACTTAATCACAAAATGCTGTCGGTTAATCTGTTACCCATGACCCTGGTAAACAGACCCGATGCAGTCAGCTTTCTTATAAACGAAATCGCGGCGCATGGACTGGTGCCTGAACAAATCATTGTTGAGTTTACCGAAAGTGAAGTTATTTCGCGTTTTGATACGTTCGCGCAGGCCGTGAAGTCACTCAAGGCAGCGGGAATATGTGTGGCGATAGATCATTTCGGGGCAGGTTTTGCCGGGCTTCAGCTTTTGTCTCGCTTTCAACCGGACCGAATTAAGATAAGCCGCGAACTCATCACTGATGTGCATAAAAGTGGACCACGGCAGGCCATCATTCAGGCCATAATCAAATGCTGCGCTTCACTGGAGATTATGATTTCTGCGGTCGGCGTCGAAAAACCTGAAGAGTGGATGTGGCTTGAATCCGCGGGTATTGAGATCTTCCAGGGTAACCTGTTTGCAAGAGCCTGCCTGAATGGTACTCCGTCTGTCGCGTGGCCAGAGAAAAAATGATTTCTCAGCGTTATAATAATTAACGTATTGTTATTACACAATAATCCCGCCACCTCTTTTATGCTGAACATAAAAATTCAGCATTTACTCCCTACGTGATAGTAAAGTAAATCTTAATTTTGCTAGAATCCTATGTATGTTTTGTACAATTTGATGCATGTTGTACAAAGTAGCAGGAACCGCATATCGGTGACGGAGAATCAGGAGTGTCTGGGGGAATTATGGCTTATTACAGCATTGGGGATGTCGCAGAACGTTGCGGGATAAATCCTGTCACCCTTCGGGCATGGCAACGACGTTACGGTTTACTCAAACCTCAACGCAGCGAAGGTGGCCACCGACTCTTTGATGAAGAGGATATTCAACGTATTGAAGAAATAAAACGTTGGATTAGCAGTGGCACACCCGTTGGCAAAGTTAAAGCATTGCTGGAAACCAGTACCCGTGAAACTGACGACGACTGGAATCAATTGCAAGAAGAGATGATGGGCATTCTTCGTATGGCGTATCCCCCGAAGCTGCGAGCCAAAATTATCGCACTCGGTCGCGCCTACCCCGTAGATGCGTTGATTGATCGCGTTTATCTTCCTGTGCGTCAGCGGTTGATACTTGACCATAATACATCCCGTATCATGAACAGTATGCTTGATGGCGCATTGATTGAATATGTAGCCACCCTGCTGTCTGAAACGCGGCGCAAATCAGGGAAAGATGCCATCCTGATGGCCTGGGATGTTGAAGACCGAACCCGTTTATGGCTCGAAGCCTGGCGTTTATCGCAATCGGGCTGGCATATTGCCGTGCTTGCTGAACCTATTGAATCGCCAAGACCTGAACTTTTCCCCGGGCAAACGCTTTTTGTCTGGACTGGTATTACGCCAACCCGCAGACAAAATGAACTTCTACAACACTGGAACGAACAAGGTTATAAAGTCATTTTTCACAGCCCGTAACCAACATGTATCGCAGTAATGAGCTGAGTAAGATAAATCTTACTAATTCTCATTTTTTGGGTGGTTATTTTGAATGCCATCCAATGAATCTGTGTTCCCTACCCGCCTGACTTAATACCCGCAGTAGCATAAAACAAAACAATATACTCACCCGTGGGTATTATTTTTTTGCAAACGACATCACCTTTTTCCTAAGTAAAATTTATTAGATCAACTGGCGCACGCCTAATACTTATTCTAGGGTTAAACCATGTCTTCTTGTACCACATTATTGTTTTTCTAAAGTAATAAATGTGGTTATTTGAAAAAGGTAAAGGATATGGCTCTAGTCTTAGACAAACGCTTAATTCTTTGTTGCTGCGCCTTTTCCATTATTCCCGTGGCAAATGCAGCAACCGTTAACGGAACATTTCAGGTACTGATGACGATTCAAAAGGCCTGTACCGTGACTGCCGGTTCGGCTTCAAATATCACGCTTGGGCCGGTGAATACCACGGCAACAAATACCAATGCAAGCAACACGATTTCGATTAATTGTTCTAAAACCACGCCCTATTTTATCGGTCTGGCGCCGTCGGCCGCCAATGGGGGGACGACGACGGGCTCAGGCGCCATGTCCTCCGTGGCTAACGCAGCCACCAATACCGATAAAGTGCCCTACCAGCTAAATCGAACATCAGCAACAGGCCCGGTGTGGGGGAACACCGCCACCGACACCGCGCCTGGAAACGGCGTAGCGGCGACGGGGACCGGGCTGGTGCAAACGTTTACTGTTTATGCCACCGCACCGAGCGCCAACTTCACTCCTGACGACTATGCCGACACGGTAACGGTTAACGTTAACTACTAACTTCAGGAAGCCACATGAGAGTAAAACTGCCTGTTCAGCAGTGTGCCTGCGCATGCCTGTTAGGGATGGTTGCGAGCCTCAACCCTGCCGCCGCCAGCGGGCTGCAAATCGCCCCGGTCACATTAACTTTGCTCGCGACGCAAAATGCCGATGGTATCTGGCTTAGTAATGCGGGTGAAAATGTGCTCAATGCCCAGGTTCGGGTTTTTCGCTGGAGCCAGAGCGCTTACGGCGACAAACTTTCCCCCTCTCAGGGGCTGGTCATTAGCCCGCCGATGCTGGCATTAGCCCCCGGAGAACGTCAGTTGATTCGCGTTATTCGGACCGGCCCACCTTCGGCACATGCTGAAGACGCTTATCGGTTATCGATAGATGAGTTACCGCCTGCAAAAGTAGAAAAAAATAAGCTTCAGTTTGTGCTGCATTATTCCGTCCCCGTTTTCATTCAACCAACATCAGCGGCGCAAACGCAGGCTAAATTGCAATGGAAATTACAACAGCTTGATGGCAAAAAATTTATTGAAGTGAGTAACCAGGGAAATGGGCATGCACAATTATCTGCTGCAACATTTATAAGCCCTGACGGTGCTAAAAAAGTTATTACGCCCGGACTGTTAGGCTACGTTTTACCCGGCTCAACAATGCGCTGGATAGTCTCCCCGTCGGCCAGTAATACTCATGATGGCGGGAAAGTTGAAGTCACAATCAATGGCCAAAAAACAGTACAAGATCTGTAACAGATCCTGGCTTCTGGTGAAATATTGCTTTCTCAATGGAGTATTAATATCGGGAATGGTTTGCGCACAAACGCTGAATAATAACCTGAACGAAGATGGTGTTATTAATGGCGCAGCGCAGCTCGTGGGGGTCAATTTGTATCTCGACGTCACCTTAAATGGGAATCCAGTTGGGCTGGTGCATTTGGGTTACGATAATGGAAAGCTCTATGCAGGGGCAGATACCCTGCGAAAAATGGGCTTTCGCTTTGCGCCTGACGCCACTCACGCCGCCTGCCTGAACGATATCCCCGAGCTAACCATTGACTATAACGTTCAGTTGCAAACGCTTTCGCTTACTGCGCCACTCAGTTCACTCGATCTTGCGACCACGCAGCTTAACTCCCCCGTAGAGACCGCGCCGACGGCGACAACATCACGCGGCGCGCTGCTCAATTACGATATCTATACCCAACAGGGGGATGAAAGCGCAATAAATACCTTCAGCGAACTCCGCGCTTTCAATGCTGCAGGCGTGCTCAGCACCACCCAGTTGACGCAGTATTCCACCGAGGAAAATGCGGATAACAGCGTTGAGCGACTCGATACCAGCTGGCGTACGTCATTTCCCGAAACGATGCTGGCGGTAACCGTTGGCGATACCCTGACCAGTTCACTTATCTGGTCCCGGCCGACGCGTATCGGCGGCATTCAGATAGGAACCGATTTTGGTTTGCGGCCCTATATGCCAACCACCCCGCTCCCTGCATATCTTGGCTCCGCGACGTTGCCGTCAAACGTTGAGCTGTACGTCGACGGCGTCAGGTACTACAACGGAGAAGTCCCCGCGGGTAGCTTTCAGATCAACACAATGCCGAACATCAGCGGCGCGGGAACGGGTCAGGTGATGATGACGGATGCGCTGGGCAGAACGAGCGTACAAAATTTCTCGTTCTACAACGATCAGCAACTCCTGCGGGAAGGATTAACTGCCTGGTCTGCAGAACTGGGTACGGTACGCGAAAACTATGGTTACTCCTCTTTTGATTATGCCAGCGCACCGGTACTGAGCGGTACATGGCGTCGTGGGTTTAGCAATACGTTCACTGCCGGGACTCACGCTGAAACCAGCGATGGACTGATTAACGCGGGCTTTAGTAACGACTGGATCCCAGGCACCCGCAGCGGCACCTTTTCGACCTCAGTTGCCGCAAGTACCGACGCAGGAAAGAACGGTTTTCTGTACAGTTTTGGTTACCGTTGGTCCGGCGAACGGTTTAATTTCAGTACCAGTACGACGGCCACTTCCGGCGATTATCGTGATGTCGCCACCCATTATGGCGAGCCGCCACCGACGCTTAACAGCAATACGGTCATTGGCTATTCGCTGGAAGCTGCCGGTAATGTCAGCCTGAGTTACCTGCAGTTTCGTTATCCGCACGAAAATGCGGTGCGCTACGCCAACGCCAGCTGGTTCAAATCGATTACCGACAACATTTCACTGAATGCCGGATTCAACCAAAACATCGACGATAACCGCGATCGCAGTCTCTATCTGATGGTGACAATGACCACTGATAACAATCTCAGTGCCAGCAGCACCCTACAACGCACCAATGATGAGACCGGCTACCAGCTCAACGCCAGCCTGACGCCTCCTGCCGACGGCGGTTGGGGCTGGAATCTGGCCGCCAGTCAGCAGGCTTCCCGGCAAAGCGGTCAGGGAGAAGTGGGATATCTGGGTCGTTATGGTAAAGCGTACGCGGGATTCAGCCGTTTACCGGATAACCATTACGGCTACGCAGGCGCCACCGGATCGCTTGTTACCATGGGCGGCGGCCTGTTTGCAGCACGTGAAATCAACAATGGCTTTGCCGTCGTATCAACTGACGGCATTCCTGACGTCCCGATTAAATTACAAAATAACCTGATTGGTCGCAGCGACGACCAGGGGCTATTGCTGGTCACGCCGCTGAACAGTTATCAAAAAAACCTGATCAGTATTGACCCAATGGATCTCCCCGCCAATATGCGGATCGCGCGCGTTGAGACGAATGCAACGCCTGCCGATCGTTCCGGTACATTGGTTAGCTTTGGCATTACCCCGGTACGCGCTGCGCAGGTCATCCTCGTCGACAATCAGGGTAAACCCATTCCCGAAGGCAGCATGGCATACGCCATCAGCGGAGCAGGACAATCGTCTGTCGTTGGTTTTGATGGGATGACCTGGTTCGACACGCTGGAACAGCACAACGCGCTACGCGTTGAGACAGACACCGGCAGTTGTCGCGTGCAATTTGACTATCCCGCTTCCGCAAAGGGGATTGTGCAAATAGGTCCACTGGTTTGCCGGCCACACTAACAGGAGTGCGCTCATGAGGTTAAGGCATCTGTTACTCATCGCAGCCGTACTCTTTTGTCCGGCGATTAGCCATGCCGTAACCTGTTCGGTGAGCAATGTACAACCCATAAATTTGGGCTCAGTCAATCCGCTGTCTGCGACAGGCGCAACGTCATCAATGACGTTCAACTACACCTGCACCAAAGAGCTTGGCGACGTGCTGGCAGGGATCAACCTCTGTTTTAATATTGGCGCCTCAGCCGTCAGTGGCCAGGTGACACCCCGAAATATGTCATTAAACGGAACACCTGCCAGAACGCTGGCATACCAGCTTTACCAGGATGCCGGACACACCAAAGTCTGGGGGAGTCAGTATCAGTCGGGAACAACTTTTCCAATGGTACAGCTTAACCTGCTGAATCTGACGCCAGTGACGGGCTCACTCACGGTATCAGCGCAGATTGTCACGCCACAAACCTCAGCGGTCCCCGGAAGCTATCAGGATAGTTATACGGCGGCGACAGCCCTTGTCACCCTCAATCCTGGATTACTTTTCCCGCCGACCACCTGTGGCGATACCGTTGCCGCCAGGCTTCCCTTCACCGTATCGGCGACGGTCAGCAAACAGTGCAATATCACCTCTGCAACCAATATTAGCTTTGCGCCCGCCGGGGCGACCGGGCGTAACCTAACGGCTTCAAATACCGTGGGCGTAGCATGTTCCAATAACACGCCTTACACCATCGGACTTCAGCCCTCTAACGGCAATACGGCAGGCAGCGGCGTGATGGCCGGCACGGGGTCAAATACGGACAAGGTCCCCTACCAGCTTAGCTCGACGCCGGGGCCGTCCGGAACGGTTTGGGGCAATTCATCGCTCAATACCGTCGCGGGCAACGGTACGGGAACCACCACCACCTACCCGGTTTACGCCACCGTTCCCAGCGCGAACTACACGCCTGACAACTATGCTGATACCGTTACCATCGCCGTGACCTACTGACCCCAGCTTAATCGCAATAAAGCAAATACATTTTATTATCATATTATTTACTTTTAGAGGTGCGTCATAAATCTGACAAATTGCGATTTTTATAAATCATGCATATTAAATTACCCAGCCAGCAAAATAACCGAAATATCAGCACAATCAAAGAATAACTATTCACTTCTCAGCTAAAGCCCACACACTTCATGCCGATAAACCGTGTTAGCCGGACAGGCCATTCTATGAAATAAATGTTAAATTTAGGTTCATATGGTGTGATTCACTGTATACCACGGCCAAATTAAGAACATATTACTTTTATAACTAAGGTTTATCATGGATAAGTTATCTTACGCTTCAGATAGCAGCACATCTGCCTGGAATACCTACCTGCAACAAATCGAGCGTGTGGCCCCTTACCTGGGCGAACTTTCCCATTGGGTGGATACCCTGCGCCACCCAAAACGCGCGCTGATTGTCGATATCCCGGTGCAGATGGATGACGGTACTATCCGTCATTTTGAAGGGTATCGCGTGCAACATAACCTCTCCCGCGGGCCGGGCAAAGGCGGTGTGCGTTATCATCCTGATGTTGATCTTAATGAAGTGATGGCCCTGTCCGCATGGATGACCATCAAATGCGCAGCGTTGAACCTGCCGTACGGCGGTGCGAAAGGTGGCGTGCGCGTCGATCCGTTCTCGCTTTCCGAAGGTGAACTGGAGCGTTTAACCCGCCGTTATACCAGCGAAATCGGCATTATCATCGGGCCGCAGAAAGACATTCCTGCGCCGGATGTAGGGACTAACGGAAAGGTAATGGCCTGGATGATGGATACCTACTCCATGAACCACGGCACCACCGTGACCAGCGTGGTCACCGGTAAACCTATTCACCTCGGCGGCTCGTTAGGCCGTGATAAAGCCACCGGTCGTGGTGTTTTCGTCAGCGGTCTGGAAGTGGCGCGTCGTGCCAACATCGACGTTGAAGGCGCTCGCGTAGCGGTGCAAGGTTTTGGTAACGTCGGCAGCGAAGCCGCCCGCCTGTTCGCGGCAGCAGGAGCACGCGTGGTTGCGATTCAGGATCACACCGCAACGCTGTTTAACTCAACGGGTATCGACATGGCCGCGTTGTCTGCCTGGCAACTGGAGCACAAACAGATTGCCGGTTTCCCGGGCGCTGAAACCATTGCCAGCGAAGCCTTCTGGAGCCTGGAGATGGATATTCTGATCCCGGCCGCGCTCGAAGGCCAGATCACCCGTCACCGCGCGGAAACGCTGACCTGTAAACTGGTACTCGAAGGCGCTAACGGCCCAACCTATCCGGACGCCGACGACGTTCTGGCAAGCCGCGGTATCGTGGTTGTCCCAGACGTTGTTTGTAACGCCGGCGGCGTAACCGTCAGCTACTTCGAATGGGTTCAGGACATGGCTAGCTTCTTCTGGAGCGAAGAAGAGATTAACAATCGCATGGACAAAATCATGACCGATGCGATGGTACACGTGTGGGAAAAAGCGGCAGAGAAATCCTGCTCACTGCGTACGGCAGCCTACATTGTTGCCTGCGAACGCATTCTGCTGGCACGTAAAGATCGCGGAATTTATCCGGGCTAACGCCGAAATCGACCATGCCTACAAACCACCTGCTCTGCAGGTGGTTTGTTTTCCATAAACACCCGTGAATCAGCTTCCCGGCCAAATACGGCCCAACCTCTCATTTTCGCTGTTTTATGCACCATGACGTTCCAATACGGAACATTATTATGTTGCTACGTTTCGTATTGAAACGCCCATTACAGCAATTTTCTTTTGCCAACCCGTGTGCAAAATTACCTTATCGGCAGCGAGCAGTCGCCGTGGCGTTGTATAACCCGATACCCTACATCAGATGCCTGCCCGAATCTGGCAGCCATCCAAGACTGTCTGCGGAGCATAAATAATGAAAAAATTGATTAACCGTGTTGAAGACGTACTGACTGAACAACTCACCGGACTGGCGAAAGCGTATCCTTCCCTGGCACTGCATCAGGATCCGGTATATGTCACCCGCGCAGATGCGCCGGTAATGGGCAAAGTGGCGCTGCTTTCCGGCGGCGGCAGCGGACACGAGCCTATGCACTGCGGCTATATTGGTCAGGGCATGCTCTCTGGTGCCTGCCCGGGTGAAATTTTTACCTCACCCACGCCGGATAAAATGTTCGAATGCGCCATGCAAATTGATGGCGGCGAAGGCGTACTGCTGATCATCAAAAATTACACCGGCGATATTCTTAATTTCGAAACCGCCACCGAGCTGTTGCATGAAAGCGGCGTCAAAGTCACCACCATGGTAGTGGATGACGACGTGGCGGTGAAAGACAGTCTGTATACCGCCGGTCGTCGTGGTGTGGCGAATACCGTATTGATCGAAAAACTGGTCGGCGCGGCCGCCGAACGCGGTGACTCACTGGAAGTTTGTGCGGCGCTGGGTCGTAAACTGAATAATCAGGGCCACTCCATTGGGATAGCCATTGGCGCCTGTACCGTTCCGGCCGCCGGACAACCGTCGTTCACGTTGCAGGATAACGAAATGGAGTTTGGCGTGGGTATCCACGGGGAACCCGGCATTGACCGCCGCACCTTCACTTCCCTCGATCAGACCGTTGATGAAATGTTCGATACCCTGCTGGAAAACGGCAACTACAGCCGTACGCTCCGCCACTGGGACAACGTTCAGGGCGCCTGGCAGGAAGGCAAAGAAAGCAAACGCGCGTTGCAAAGCGGCGATCGCATCATTGCGCTGGTCAATAATCTCGGTGCGACGCCGCTGTCAGAACTCTTCGGCGTGTATAACCGCCTCGAAAGCCGTTGCCAGAACGCCGGCATCGTCATTGAGCGCAACCTGATCGGTTCTTACTGTACCTCTCTGGATATGACCGGCTTCTCAATCACCCTGTTACAGGTGGATGACGACACGCTGAACTTATGGGATGCACCGGTTCACACCCCTGCTCTCAACTGGGGTAAATAAGGAGATACATGATGTCCCTCAACAGAACACAAATTGTTAACTGGCTCTATCGCTGCGGTGAGATCTTCACCACCGAAAGTGATTTTCTCACCGGTCTTGATCGGGAAATTGGTGATGCCGACCACGGTCTGAACATGCACCGCGGCTTTAGCAAAGTCGTCGAAAAGCTGCCGTCCATCGCCGATAAAGACATTGGTTTTATTTTGAAAAACACCGGCATGGTGCTGCTCTCAAGCGTCGGGGGGGCCAGCGGTCCACTGTTTGGTACCTTTTTTATCCGCGCCGCCCAGGTGACCCAGGCTCATCAAAGCCTGACGCTTGAGGAGTTGTATCAAATGATTCGTGATGGCGCAGAAGGTGTGATTAGCCGCGGTAAAGCTGAACCTGGCGACAAAACCATGTGCGATGTCTGGCTGCCGGTAGTGGAATCTTTACGCCAATCCTGCGAGCAAAAGCTGAGCGTACAGGCGGCGCTGGAAGCGGCAAGCCAACAAGCGGAAGCAGCAGCGCAAAGCACCATCACCATGCAAGCCCGCAAAGGCCGCGCCAGCTATCTCGGTGAGCGCAGCATTGGGCATCAGGATCCCGGCGCAACGTCCGTAATGTTTATGATGCAAATGCTGGCTCAGGCGTCCAGAGAGTAAGGATAAAGCGATGGTAAACCTGGTTATTGTTTCTCACAGCGCCCAGTTGGGCGAAGGCGTCGGCGCGCTAGCCCGGCAGATGTTAATGGGTGATGGTTGCAAAATCGCTATTGCCGCAGGCATTGACGATCCTGAGAATCCGATTGGCACCGATCCTATCAAGGTGATGGAAGCCATTGAGTCCGTGGCCGATACGGATCACGTGCTGGTGATGATGGATATCGGTAGTGCGCTACTGAGTGCGGAAACCGCGCTGGAACTGCTCGATCCGGCCATTGCCGCCAAAGTACGTTTGTGCGCCGCGCCGCTGGTCGAAGGCACGCTCGCCGCAACGGTTAGCGCTGCCGCAGGTGCTGACATTGAGCGGGTCATCTGTGATGCCATGAACGCCCTCGACGCCAAATGTGAGCAACTGGGTTTACCTTCGCCATCTGCAGCAAAGCCGACATCCGCCGAATTCGCGCCCGATGCAGATGCTCATTCAGTGGCCATTGTGGTGAAAAACCCAAACGGCATTCATGTGCGTCCGGCTTCACGGCTGGTTTCCGCGCTGTCTGGCTTTAACGCCGATATGTGGCTGGAGAAAAATGGCAAGTGCGTCGTCCCTGATAGCCTGAATCAGATTGCCCTGCTGCAGGTACGCTGTAACGACACGCTGCGCCTGATTGCCAAGGGCGAACAGGCAGAGGATGCGCTGGCCGTATTCAAACAGCTGGCGGCTGAGAATTTTGGTGAATCACTCGAGCCCGCGCATGCTGATACCGTAGTGACGAAGGTTCCCTCACAGGTCACGGGGACGGCATTCTGTTACACACCGTTCTCCCCACAGGTAAGCCAACAGCCTGTAGCCTCACTCCAGATTGAGCAGCAACGGTTACGGGTCGCTATCCAAAGCACACTGAACGACTTAAGCGAGCTAACCGCGCTTGCAGAAGAGAGATATTCCGCAGATATCGCCGCTATTTTCTCCGGTCACCACACGCTGTTGGACGATCCGGATCTGTTCGATATGGCCTGTGATCTAATGCGTGAAACGCAGTGCAGCGCGGCCTGGGCCTGGCATCAGGTGCTGAGCGATCTCAGCCAGCAGTATTTACAGCTCGAAGATCCTTACCTGCAGGCGCGATACATCGATATTGAAGATTTGTTGTCTCGTTCACTGCAGTATTTAACGGGAGAGACTGCACAAATTCCCGCGTTCATCCGCCCCACTATTTTGGTCGCGGAGGTCATCTATCCATCTACGGTGCTGCAACTCGATCCGAAGACCATCAAAGGCATCTGCCTGCGGGACGGGAGCGAAGCGTCCCACCCGGCGATTATCGCCCGTGCAATGGGGTTATGTTGGTTATGTCAGCAAGGCGAGGCCATCGAGAGTATCACGATGGGTGATACCCTGACCCTTGACTGCGTGGCCCAGCGGATAACCCGCGCGGGCTGATGTCGGTTGCACGCCCTTTCCCGACAAAGGGTGTGCATCTTTTCGATTCGCGTCGGGAAATGTCTGTTTATTCGCAAAATGGGGCGTCGATCACGCGCAACGGTCGATCCTGAACTAAGGTTTTCTCATGGTAAATGCCGCTGCTTCGGCACACCCTAAGGAGATTAACCGATGATAACGCCTGCAACTCGCCATCCAGGCCTGCTCTCTGTTGCAATAAAACTGACGCTCGCAAGCACCTTTTTTGCCCTTTCCTCTTTTGCCGTCAACGCCGAGGACGCACCAACCGCTACGCCTCAGCCGCCTGATATTTTGCTTGGCCCTCTGTTTAATGATGTACAAACGGCCAAACTGTTTCCTGACCAGAAAACCTTTGCTGACGCCGTTCCTAACAGCGATCCATTAATGATCCTTGCCGATTACCGGATGCAGAAAAATCAGTCCGGATTCGACTTACGTCATTTTGTGGAAGTGAATTTCACCTTGCCGAAAGCTGGCGAGAAATACGTCCCCCCAGCCGGGCAATCGCTGCGCGAGCATATTGACGGACTGTGGCCGGTACTCACCCGTTCGACAACCGACGCTGAAAAATGGGACTCTCTGCTGCCGCTCCCGGAGCCGTATGTCGTGCCTGGCGGGCGTTTTCGCGAAATATATTATTGGGACAGCTATTTCACCATGCTGGGGCTTGCCGAGAGCAATCACTGGGATAAGGTCTCCGACATGGTGGCAAACTTCGCTTACGAGATTGATTCCTGGGGACACATTCCTAACGGCAACCGCACCTACTATCTGAGCCGTTCTCAACCGCCATTCTTTGCCTTTATGGTGGAACTGCTGGCGCAGCATGACGGGGATAACGCGCTGAAAAAATACCTCCCGCAGATGCTCAAAGAATACACCTACTGGATGGAAGGCGTCGAAACGCTCCAGCCCGGTCAGCAGAATAAGCGCGTGGTTAAACTGGATGACGGCACCATTTTGAATCGCTACTGGGATGACCGCGATACGCCGCGGCCAGAGTCCTGGGTGGAGGATATCGCCACAGCGAAAAGCAATCCGAACCGACCGGCCACAGAAATCTACCGCGACCTGCGTTCTGCCGCCGCGTCGGGTTGGGACTTTAGTTCCCGCTGGATGGATAACCCCAATCAACTAGGCACCCTACGCACCACCAGCATTGTTCCAGTCGATCTCAATGCGTTGATGTACAAAATGGAAAAGATGATCGCCCTCGCCAGCAAGGCCGCCGGGGATAATGCCAAAGCTGCACAATATGAAGGCTTCGCTAATGCCCGACAAAAAGGGATCGAAAAGCACCTGTGGAACGACAAAGAAGGCTGGTATGCCGATTACGATCTGAAGAGCCACAAAGTACGTAACCAACTCACGGCCGCTGCCCTGTTCCCGTTGTATGTCAATGCAGCGGCAAAAGATCGCGCCAGTAAAGTGGCCGCGGCAACCCAGGCGCATTTGCTGCAACCCGGCGGCCTGGCCACCACGTCGGTGAAAAGCGGCCAGCAGTGGGATGCTCCCAACGGCTGGGCACCGCTCCAGTGGGTCGCCGCATCGGGATTACAGAATTACGGTCAGGATAACGTCGCCATGGACGTGACCTGGCGATTCCTCACCAACGTGCAGCACACCTACGATCGTGAGAAAAAGCTGGTTGAAAAGTATGACGTGAGCAGCACAGGCACTGGCGGAGGCGGCGGCGAATATCCGTTGCAGGATGGTTTTGGCTGGACCAACGGCGTAACGCTAAAAATGCTCGACCTGATCTGCGCCAAAGAAAAGCCCTGTGACAGCGTGCCCGCATCACGCCCGGCCCCGGCAAGTACCACGCCAGCCGAGCCTAAAAAACAGGCTCAGCCGACGTCTTAATTCCGTTACCTGAAGCGTTTTACTCCCCGAATCCGCGCTGCGTCGCGGATTTTTTTCTGGCTTCTATTCCGCCATTCCTGTTGTCTCTACGCCATCTAGCCCTTATGGGGTATTCCGGGTTTTCATCCGTGAGAAATTGATTCTGAACATGTTTTTATTCGCTATATATGTAAATATATAGCGATTTTATCACCTTCAGGATAACAATTATGCCACTGACAAGACGGATGTTTGCCCAGCTTGTGGCATCTGCACTGCTGCTACGCCATCTTCCCGCCTTGGCTCAAACGCCGCTAACCGTTGCCGTTGGAGGCCACCCAGCGCCAGAGGCGACCCAACGCGTGGTCAGCGCAGGCGCACCCGCCGACATGCTGCTGCTGGCCGTCGCGCCGGAAAAACTGGTTGGTTTTTCATCCTTTGATTTTTCTCGTCAGACCGCCATCCCGTTTCATGAAGACATTCGGGCTTTACCGAAACTGGGCAAGCTGGCGGGACGCGCCAGCACACTCTCGCTTGAAGCGCTACTGGCGCTTAAACCCGATCTGGTGATTGACTGCGGCAATGCCGATGAAACCTGGCTTTCTCAGGCCAGACAAGTGTATGCGCAAACGCAAATTCCCTGGCTGCTGATTAATGGCGAACTCCGGCTCAGCCCACAACAGCTACTCGCGGCAGGTGAAGCGCTGGGAGTCGCAACACGGGCCAGGACTCAGGCCAAACTGGCCCAGCGTTTTATTGATGAAGCCCTCGCATTTTCACACTCTCCCGCAGCAAAGCTGCGTTTTTATGCCGCGCGCGGCGCCCGCGGACTTGAAACAGGATTACAAGGTTCATTGCATACCGAAGCGGCAGAACTACTGGGATTACACAATGTGGCGCAAATTCCAGGGCGGCACGGGCTGGCGCAGGTTTCAATGGAAAACCTGTTGAGCTGGCAGCCCGATATTATTCTGGTACAGGATGCCATTACGGCACAGTACCTGCGGGAAGATCCCGTCTGGCAAGGAGTCAAAGCGGTTGCCGCCCGGCGCATTCTGTTTCTCAGCGGCCTGCCGTTTGGCTGGCTGGACGCGCCTCCCGGCATCAATCGTTTGCTGGGGTTACGCCGTCTGCATGCCTGGCTTGATCCACAGGTTGAAGCGGGCTTTAAAACCGATATGCAGCGCTACAGTGAACTGTTCTGGCACACCACGTTAAGCGACGCACAGTATCAACAACTGGTGAGCGTCTGATGAAAACGTCTACCCTCGGTTTTCTGATGATTACGACGGTGGTGCTTTGCGCGAGCATCGCCGCGGTGTCGGGTGCTTATCGCCTCGATGCACAACAGGTCGTGGATCTTATTGCAGGCAGGGATAGCGTCCCGATGCAGGACAAAATCGTCTTCTGGCAAATCCGACTGCCACGCATTCTGGCTGCATTGTTACTCGGCGCAGCGCTGGCTGGTGCAGGAACCACCTATCAGGGAATGTTCCGTAACCCACTGGTTTCGCCGGATATCCTCGGCGTGGCGGCCGGTGCCGGTTTGGGCGCCTGTACGGCAATCCTGCTGGGGCTACCAATCCTGTTTATTCAGCTGTATGCGTTCACTGGCGGTTTGTTAGTGGTCGCCGGTGTCTGGCTGATTACCCGGCGAGTCAAGCGTCACGATCCGGTGTTAACACTGGTGCTGGTCGGGATTGCGCTGGGTACGGTCTGCGGCGCGGGAATTTCGCTCATCAAAACGCTGGCCGACCCGTATACCCAACTCCCGTCGATCACCTTCTGGCTGCTCGGCGGTTTATCGACAATTACTCTGCACGATCTGTGGTTCTCAGCACCGCTGATCCTTGCTGGACTGGTCCCGTTATTGCTGCTGCGCTGGCGCATGAACCTGCTCACTCTGTCGGATGATGAAGCCCGATCGCTTGGGATCAACGTCTCCCGACTGCGGCTGGGACTGATCGTCTGCGCAACGTTAGTCACCGCCTGTACCGTCGCCATTGCCGGCATTATCGGCTGGATTGGACTGGTGGTGCCGCACATCGGCAGACTCCTCAGCGGGAATAACCACCAGCAGTTACTGCCGGTGTCCATGGGGATCGGCGCCATTTTACTCCTGCTCACCGACACCCTCGCCCGCACGCTGAGCCGCACGGAAATCCCGCTGGGGATCCTGACTGCATTTATTGGCGCACCATTCTTTTTGCTGCTTTTGCTGCGGGGAAACCGCCCATGACGCTATTACTCGTGCGCCACGCGTCGCTGGGATACCACAGTAAACAACCCGTGTTACGCGATATCTCCTTTCAGGTTTCGCCCGGTTCTGTCTGTTGTCTGATTGGTGCTAACGGCTGCGGTAAAACCACCCTGATGCGCACCATTCTCGGCGTTCTTCCGCCGCTTCGCGGTGACATTCTGCTTGATGGCGTCGCAGTGAATCATCTCTGCGATCGGGAACGCGCCGCAGCCATCGCCTGGGTTCCTCAGGCGCACGACGGCGCGTTTGCCTTCACTGCGCTGGACATGGTGATGATGGGACTGGCCCCGCAACTGGCGGCATTTGCGGTTCCCGGCGCTAAAGAGCGTGAAATTGCGCATCAGCAACTGGCGATGCTGGAGATTTCTCACCTGGCACTTCGACGCTGGAACACCCTGAGCGGCGGCGAACGGCAACTGGTGTTGATCGCTCGCGCGCTGGCGCAACGTCCGCGTCTTTTATTGCTGGATGAACCCGCATCCAGCCTTGATTTTGGGCATCAAATCCGTCTGCTCGACACGCTGGTGACGCTGAAAAATTCCGGTATGGCCCTGCTGATGTCGACCCATCACCCGTTGCACGCCCGGGCAATCGCCGACAGCGTGGTACGGGTTGAACCAAACGGCGAGGTGTCGCAGGGTCTGCCTGAACATCAGCTCGCCGCCGACCGCCTGGCCGCGCTGTATCGCGTTACACCGTCACAAATTACCCACCATCTTTATGGTTCACTCAATTAAGGAATATTTATGCTCATTGACGACATTGATTTTGCCGATCTTTACCGTAAGCAATTACAGCTGGCGAACAGAACCGAGAAAAAGCCGGAGCACTGGGACAAACGTGCGGAAAAAATGGCGGAGAATTGCGCCTCATTAACCGACAGCTATCTGCTGCAACTGCTGGGGAAAATCGACCTGCAAGGTGCAGAGTCGCTGTTTGATATGGGTTGCGGCCCCGGTACAGTCTCGCTGGCGCTGGCTAAAAAAATGCCAATAATTTACGGCGTAGATTACAGCCAGGGAATGCTGAGCGTAGCTGCCCGCCGCGCCGCACAAATGAACGCCCGTCACGTTCAATGGGTGCAACGAGCCTGGGAAGAGCACTGGGATGATTTACCCCAGTGCGATATCGCCGTCGCCTCGCGTTCCACGCTTGTTGCCGATATGCGCCAGGCAATGAGCAAGCTGAATAATCAGGCCCGGCTACGGGTTTATACCACCCACCTCGTCAGTTCATCTTTCGTTTCTCCCACCATTCAGCGCGCACTGGGCCGCGAAGTGATTGAACTGCCCAACTATATCTATGCGCTTAATGTTCTGTATCAGATGGGGATCCACGCGCACGTTGATTTTATCCGCGGTCCCAACTGTCAGCAGGACAACAGCACCTGGACGCGTTTTCTGGAAAACGTGCGCTGGAGTATGGGTGAACTGAGCGCCGACGAGGTCCAACGTCTGGAAAACTGGTATCAACAGCAGGATCCACGCGCTATTGCCCCCGCAAGCCGTGACTGGGCGCTTATCTGGTGGGATAGCATCCCGCGGGAGGCGCTGCGATGATCTACTTTTCGCAGGCGCAAACTGACGCGCTGCTGCTGGAAGATATTCAGGGCGGCGATCTGACCACCCGTGCGCTGGATATCGGCGCCCAACCAGGCGTCATCGAGTTTAACCATCGCCAGGGCGGATGCGTTAGCGGTACCGCTGTTGCCAGACAAATGCTGACTTCATTGGGATTAACCGTCACCGATATTATGTCTGATGGCGAACGGGCGAACGCCGGACAGCGACTGATTCGCGCACACGGACCAGCGGCGGCGCTGCACCAGGGCTGGAAAGCGGTACAAAATGTACTGGAGTGGAGCTGCGGCGTGTCAGGCTATCTCGTCGAGATGCTGAGCATGCTGCATCAACGCTATCCCGATGGGCAGATTGCCTGCACCCGCAAAGCCATTCCCGGTACGCGTTTACTGGCGACTCAGGCAATACTTGCCGCCGGGGGCATTATCCATCGGGGAGGATGCGCCGAAACGGTACTACTGTTTGCTAATCACCGCCGTTTTCTTACCAACCCAAACGACTGGACAGGCGCGATTACGCGCTTACGCAGCCATGCGCCAGAAAAAAAGATCGTGGTCGAAGCGGATACGCCAGATGAGGCATTGGCCGCCCTACGCGCCGCCCCTGATGTCCTACAACTCGACAAATTTACCCCCGAGCAGGCGGCAGAAATTGCCCGTCAGGCCCCTGCTCTGGCCCCCCATTGCACGCTGGCGCTGACCGGCGGCATTACCCTCGCCTCGCTGGCGGGTTATCTCGACTGCGGTATCAGACTCTTTATCACTTCCGCGCCTTACTACGCTCCACCTGCGGATATCAAAGTGAGCCTGAGCCCGGACGCACGTGGCCTATAACATCAAAAATGGACTAAAAATAATGAATTTCAACAAAAGTTGTCTTTACACAGCCCTGTCGTTTGCTTTCGCGCACAGTGCTTTTGCTGGGCAGGAAAGCGAAACCATGACCGTCTGGTCTAGTCCGGTCTCCGCGGCCACCACCACGGTTCTCGGCCAGGAAACGATACAACAGCTGGATAAACAGAACGTGGCGCAGGCGCTGAGCGTCGTCCCCGGCGTCGTGCTGCAAAAGTCAGGCAACCGCAACGAGCAACAGGTAAAAGTGCGCGGGTTTGACAGCCGTCAGGTTCCCGTCTTTTTTGACGGCGTGCCGGTGTACATCCCCTATGACGGCAACCTCGATTTAGGCCGTTTTCTGACATCCGATATCGCTTCGGTTGAAGTCTCCAAAGGCTACTCGTCTCTGTTGCAGGGGCCAAACCAGATGGGCGGCGCCATCAATATCACTACAAAAAAACCGACCAAACCGCTTGAAGGCAGCATTGGCTATCGCCAGGGCTGGAGCCGCAGCAAAGACAACGCCCACGATATGCACGCTTCATTTGGCGCCAGTAACGATCTCGGCTATATCCAGCTCAGCGGCAGTCAGCTGAAGCAGGATTTTCTTGGGTTACCGCATGGCGTGGACAACCCGGTTGCGGGCAGTCACGGCAAGATGATCAACTCTTCCGCTGATGACAAGCGTGGCATCGTGAAGCTGGGCTTTACCCCTCGTGGAGATGATGAATATGTGCTGACCTATATAAATCAGGACGGTGAAAAAGATAATCCACCGTACGCCGGAACCAGCAGCCAGAAATCACGCTATTGGCAATGGCCACAATACGATAAAGAGAGCTATTACTATCAGGGAACCACGCATCTGGGCGACCGTTTTACCCTGAAAAGCCGTCTGTATCGCGACACCTTTGAAAATACGTTGATGATGTACAACTCGCTGGCCGTTCTGAAAAATAAGAAAGGCAGCTACAGCCATTATTCGGACTATAGCGATGGGGCTGGCCTGCAGCTCGCTGCGGATATGCGAGAAAACGATCTGCTCTCTTTCGCCGTGAACTGGAAGGACGATGTTCATCGCGAGAAAGGCGCACCGAATGCGGCTTACGACCGCTACGAAGACCGCACCTGGTCCGTAGCCAGTGAATACCAGTGGGCTGCGGCGGATAATGTCGATGTGGTGGCGGGAATAAGCTATGACTGGCGAGACAGTCTGGAAGGTATGAAGCACGAGAAAAACGGCAGCGTCACGCACTACGATGACAACAATCAGTCGGCCTTTAACTGGCAGGTGATGACCAAATACCACTTTGAAAATTCAGACACATTAGCGCTGTCTTACTCTGACAGAACGCGTTTCCCAACGTTAAAAGAACGCTACACGACCTCGAAACCGGCCTATAACCAGGTGGCCCTGGTCAATCCACAGCTTAAACCGGAGCGCGCCCGCAGCGTCGACCTGACATGGAATGGTTCACTTAGCCAGAACTGGGGATTCGAAGCCAGCGTGTATTACAACCGCATCAGCGATGCGATTCTTTCGCACAATATTGATGCCGACACCATCCAGAACCAAAACAGTGGTCGGGTGGATTACACCGGCCTGGATGCAGGCGTTAAAGGTAAAATTTTTGATATGCTGGACGTCGGGCTGAGCTACGGCCTTATTCATGCGGACGCCAAACGCAGCGATATCGGTAAGATTACCGATCTGCCGACGCAAACCCTGACCGCCTGGATGACGCTGAAACCGTGGGAGCCACTCAGCATTACGCTGTCCGAAGAGGCCCGTTCGTCGAGCTATAGCAATACCGACGGCTCGCAGAAAGCCGCTGGTTTCGCCATTACCCATTTGCGCGCTGATTACGCCATTGGTCACGGGTTTAGCGTTAACGCTTCGGTCAATAACCTGTTCGATACGCAGTACGTTTACAGTGAAGGATTTTTTGAAGAGGGGCGTAATTACTGGGCGGGCATTGAGTATCAGTTCTGACTTAACAATGCAGAAAAACGGCCCCGTCAGGGGCCGTTCGATTAATCTCGTCGTACAAGCCGAAACACACCCAGCACAACAATCGCGCCGACCACGGCCACCAGGAAGCTGTGGAGATTAAACCCGCTGATATCGCCGCCGATACCGAACATCGTAGCCAGCCATCCACCGACCACAGCACCGATAATACCGAGAATGCAGGTCAGGATAAATCCACCGCCATCGCGCCCCGGCATAATCAGTTTGGCGATAACCCCCGCAATCAGACCAAAAATAATCCAGGTAATAATTCCCATTTCCAGGCCCTCTTTCCAGTGAACGCACGCGCAAGACATTCTTGCGCCAGCACGTTAAGTATAGGCAAGCCATCGCTACGTGCTTTTTCCCTCAGACTTAATTCATTGGGTTTGGTAAAAAATTTCATCCATTTGTATTAAGTTCCGTTGATTGATGCCGATAATCCAACGATAAACCAGGCATCCAGGAGTCATTAGGTGTGAGTAACTACAATGAGCAGTTCCTGAAGCAAAATCCGTTAGCGGTGTTAGGCGTACTCCGGGACTTAAATTCGCAGCAGGTTCCGCTGCGTATCTCCTGGTCAGGTGGCCAGTTCATCAGCAAAATACTGGCGGTCAGCCCGGACGAACTGATCATGGATTTTGGTAGTCAGGAATATGAAAACCAGGCCGTGCAGCGGGCCAGTCAGATAACGATTATCGCCGAAACGCAGGGAGCCAAAGTGGAGTTCACCCTGCCACAGCTGAAAAAAGGCGAATACCAGCGGTTACCCGCATTTATCTCATCATTGCCGCCATCTCTGTGGTTCGTCCAGCGTCGGGAATATTTCCGTATCGGTGCTCCACTGCATCCCCCCTATCGCTGCACGGTAAAAATGCCGGATAACAGCACGCTGTGTTTTCGCTTATTCGATTTGTCTCTTGGCGGTATGGGCGGGCTGTTAGAAACGGCAAAACCAGAGGGACTGGTAGAAGGCATGCGCTTTTCACAGGTTGAACTGAACATGGAGCAATGGGGAGTGTATCAGGTGGACGCCCAGCTAATTTCCATTAGCGAACGCAAAGTTATCGACGGGAAAAACGAAACAATTACCACTCCCCGCCTGAGCTTTCGTTTTCTCAACGTCGGCCCGGCGGTGGAGCGTAACCTACAGCGGATTATTTTTTCCCTCGAGCGCGAGGCCCGGGAAAAGTCGAATAAGGTGCGCGATTAGCATCACCTGAATTACATCACATCCAGCGCTTGTTGAAGCTTCCAGATATAGCGCGGAGCCTGCGGCGCCGGATGATTATCCGCAACATGTTCAATAAATTCATCCGGGCTGAGATCGTTTATCTTATTAATGGCTTTTTTCCTGTCGGAGGAGAACGTTCGCAGCAGCGCGCCCGCACCGTTGGCGTACGATACCACCAGCGCATATTGCATCACCTGCGGATCTTCGATCCCGGCCAGCGGCCCGGTCTCAAGAATGCTCAGGTATGCGGCCCCCATCGAGATATTGCGCTCAGGATTTTTCAGCTCGCTGGTTGACGGCTCGCCACTCCACCCCATGCGACGATAAACATCACGCCCTGACGTAGAGGCTTTTAACTGCATCAGGCCAATCGCATTAGACTTACTGACCGCATTCGGGTTTCCACCTGATTCAATAGCGATGATAGCGGTAATCAATTGTGGACTGACACCCCAGGCCGCACCGGCTTTTTCGCTGATCGGCATCCATTGCATTGCGCGTTTAACCGGAACTTCAGCATTCCACGGCGGATTTTTGTAATCCTGTTTTGAACTACAGCCCGCAAGTAATACAACCAAAAAAGCAAACCATCTCAATTTCACGTCATCTATCCTTATAGCCGGAACCTGTCGCTGAGGTGACAACGACATACCTACGCGGCATGATATACATTTGGTTTTAGTTGTAGCAAGGAAATGCCATGTCCCGGTTTCACTTAATTGCCCCGTCGGGCTACTGTATCAACCAGCAGGCTGCCTTACGCGGGCTGGCGCGTCTTACTGAGGCCGGTCATCAGGTCGACAATTCAGCGGTCATTGCACGCCGCTGCCAGCGTTTTGCGGGTACAGAAGCAGAACGGCTTGCTGATGTGAACTCGCTCGTAAATCTGAACACGCCCGATACCATTGTGATGGCAGTACGCGGCGGCTATGGCGCGAGCCGTTTACTGGCAGATATTGACTGGCAGGCGCTGGCGGTCCGTCAGCAACACAACCCGCTGCTGCTGTGCGGACACAGCGATTTTACCGCAATCCAGTGTGGTCTGCTGGCGCAGGGGAATGTGATTAGCTTCAGCGGCCCGATGCTGGCGGCTAACTTTGGCGCCGAGGAGATGAACGCATTTACCGAGCACCATTTCTGGCAGGCTGTTCGCAATGCCCAATTTACCCTCGAGTGGCAAGGTAACGGTCCGGCATGTGCGACCGAAGGTACGCTATGGGGCGGAAATCTGGCGATGCTCATTTCTCTGATGGGCACGCCGTGGATGCCCGCTATCGAAAACGGCATTTTGGTGCTGGAAGACATTAACGAGCATCCTTTTCGCATTGAACGCATGCTGCTGCAACTGTATCACGCAGGAATACTGGCCCGACAAAACGCCATTATCCTCGGCAGTTTTAGCGGCAGCGCACCTAATGATTACGACGCGGGTTACAGTCTTGGCTCAGTTTGTGATTTTCTACGCGCCAGGTTATCGGTTCCGGTGATCGACGGCCTCGATTTTGGTCATGAACAACGCACCGTCACCTTGCCGTTGGGGGCAAGAGCGGTACTGAAAAATGATAAAAACGGCGCTCAGCTCACCTTAAGTGGGCATCCGGTACTTAAATCGTAAAAAAAGCGGTTAACAGGGCTAAGTAAAACGCTGTTTCTGTCGTTATTATGTTAGGGTTTATAAATACGAAACAGCGTAATTCAGGAGTAACCGAACGTTGGATGCCGCAGCAATAATTAGCCTTTTTATTTTGGGTTCCGTACTCGTCACCTGCAGTATCTTACTCAGTTCATTCTCATCACGTCTTGGTATCCCTATTCTGGTGATATTTCTCGCTATCGGTATGTTAGCGGGAGTCGACGGCGTGGGCGGTATTCCTTTCGATAACTACCCTTTCGCCTATATGGTGAGTAACCTGGCGCTGGCGGTTATCCTGCTCGACGGCGGGATGCGCACCCAGGCCAGCTCATTTCGTGTCGCGTTAGGCCCGGCGCTGTCGCTGGCGACCGTCGGGGTGCTGATAACCTCCGGACTCACCGGCATGATGGCCGCGTGGCTGTTTCATCTGGATCTTATCGAAGGACTCCTGATTGGCGCGATTGTCGGTTCAACCGATGCCGCGGCGGTTTTTTCCCTGCTCGGCGGCAAGGGGCTTAACGAGCGTGTTGGCTCAACGCTGGAAATTGAATCCGGAAGTAATGACCCGATGGCGGTGTTTTTGACCATCACGCTTATCGCCATGATTCAAAATCACGAGACCGGTTTAAGCTGGATGTTTGCAGTGCATATTATCCAGCAATTCGGCTTAGGGATCATTCTGGGGCTCGGTGGTGGCTACCTGCTTCAGCAAATGATTAACCGCATTTCACTGCCTGCCGGGCTTTATCCGCTACTGGCCTTAAGCGGTGGGATCCTGATTTTTGCCCTGACCACTGCACTGGAAGGCAGCGGTATTCTGGCGGTCTATCTGTGTGGTTTCCTGCTGGGTAATCGCCCCATCCGCAACCGATTTGGCATTCTGCAAAACTTCGACGGTCTGGCATGGCTGGCGCAAATCGCCATGTTCCTGGTGCTGGGACTGCTGGTTACGCCGTCCGACCTGCTGCCTATCGCGATCCCTGCGCTGATTTTGTCTGCATGGATGATATTCATTGCCCGTCCGCTGTCGGTCTTCGCCGGACTGCTGCCGTTTCGTGGCTTCAATCTGCGCGAGCGCATTTTCATCAGTTGGGTGGGCCTGCGCGGTGCAGTCCCCATCATCCTCGCCGTGTTCCCAATGATGGCGGGTCTGGAGAATGCGCGTCTGTTCTTTAACGTCGCGTTCTTCGTGGTTCTGATCTCGCTGCTGTTTCAGGGAACGTCGCTTTCCTGGGCCGCCAAAAAAGCCAAAGTGGTGGTTCCTCCCGTCGGCTGGCCCGTTTCGCGCATTGGTCTGGATATTCATCCGGAAAACCCCTGGGAGCAGTTTGTTTATCAGCTCAGCGCGGATAAGTGGTGTGTAGGAGCCGCACTGCGCGACCTGCATATGCCGGAAGAGACGCGAATTGCCGCCCTGTTTCGTGACAACGTGCTGTTTCACCCATCCGGCAGTACGCGGCTGCGTGAAGGCGATGTTCTGTGCGTCATTGGCCGCGAGCGCGATCTCCCGGCTCTCGGCAAGCTGTTCAGCCAGTCGCCGCCGGTGTCGTTAGACCAGCGCTTCTTCGGTGATTTTATTCTCGAGGCCAGCGCAAAATACGCCGATGTGGCACTGATTTATGGCCTGGAAGATGGCACAGAGTATCGTGATAAACAGCAAACGCTGGGTGAAATTGTCCAGCATCTGCTTGGCGCCGCGCCGGTCGTCGGTGACCAGGTCGAATTTGCTGGCATGATCTGGACGGTTGCTGAGAAAGAAGATAATGCGGTGCTGAAGGTCGGTGTTCGCGTTGCTGAAGATGAGGATGAGGCGCGTTGATGCTTTTTGCCGGGCGGCGGCAGCGCCTTGCCCGGTCTGCGTTCTGCGTCGCAGAAACGGTGTAGCCGGATGAAACGCATCAGCGTCGACATCCGGCTTTAGATACGTTACACCGTCACAACCGGCACGCGCAGCGCCAGAGAACACATCAACTCGTAGCCCACCGTACCCGCTGCGCTGGCCACATCGTCAATTTTAATCTCTTTGCCCCACAGCTCTACCGGCGTCCCGATCCCCGCCTGCGGACACGGTGTCAGATCTACCGCCAGCATATCCATTGAGACCGTCCCCACCGTTGTAGTGCGTACGCCGTCCACCAGCACCGGCGTTCCGCTTGGCGCATGGCGCGGATAACCGTCTGCATACCCGGTCGCCACAATGCCAATACGCTGCTCGCCGCTGGCGGTATAGCGACCCCCGTAGCCCACCCGATCTCCAGCTTTCAGCGTCTGTATGCCGATTATCTCGCTGCTCAGGGTCATGACCGGTTTCAGGCCGGTATTGGCGATATCCCGCCACTGTCCCGAAGGTGATGCGCCATACAAAATAATGCCCGGGCGCACCCAGTCATAATGTGCTTCAGGGTGCCACAGTGTGGCGGCCGAATTGGACAGCGACCGTCTGCACTCCAGCCCTTCTGTCGCCTGTGCAATCCGCGCCATAGCTTCCTGAATACCTTTCGGGTGCTCCGCATCTGCAAAATGGGACATCAGCGTCATTTCACCGACGTTGGGCATTGCCCGCAGCTGTTGCCAGACCGTTGATACTCTTTCCGGTAAGAAACCCAGTCGGTTCATGCCGCTGTTCACCTTCAGGTAAACATCCAGCGGCGCGTTGAGGCGTGCATTCTGCAGCGCTTTTAATTGCCAGTTACTGTGTACACAGGTGGTTAGACGATATTTGTCATACACCATCAGGTCTTCGGCGTGGAAAAATCCCTCCAGCATGAGTATCGGGCCTTTCCACCCGCGCTCACGCAGGGTTATCGCTTCTTCAAGATTGAGCATGGCAAAACCGTCGGTTGTGCCCAGCGCATTCCAGACACGTTCAATGCCGTGTCCGTAGGCATTGGCTTTCACCACCGACCAGACGCGGGCGTCCGGCGCGGCCTGGCGGGTAATAGTCAGGTTTTGTTTCAACGCCTGCAGGTCAATGCTGGCCAGTATCGGGCGAGTCATCTCACGTCCTTATCAGTTATGTGCGCCATGTAAATGCCGTGGACGAGATGGGGTAAACCCCGGGCTGTAACGCGCCACGCTCAGATCATCGTAAGGAATGGCTGGTGTGCGGCCAGACAGAATGTCGCTCAGCAACTGACCCGAACCGCAGGCCATGGTCCAGCCCAGCGTGCCGTGGCCGGTATTAAGCAGTAGATTCTTAAAGCGCGTTCGCCCGATCACTGGCGTACCGTCCGGCGTCATCGGACGCAGCCCGGTCCAGAAGGTTGCCTGCTCCACATGCCCACCGCGTGGGAAGAGATCGCGGACGACCATCTCCAGCGTCTCACGACGGGGTTGCAGCAATTCCGTATTGAAGCCGACAATCTCCGCCATGCCGCCAACGCGAATACGGTTATCAAAGCGGGTAATGGCGATTTTGTAGGTTTCATCAAGGATCGTTGAAACCGGCGCGCCGTCATCTTGCGCCACCGGAATGGTCAATGAATAGCCTTTGAGCGGATAGACCGGAATATCAACGATCCCCTTCAGCATCGCCGTAGAGTACGAGCCGAATGCCATCACATAGGCATCGGCTTTGACTATCTCCTCGCCACACTGAACGCCATAAATCTGCTCACCATCGCTCAGCAGCTTATCGACCGGAGTATTAAAGCGAAATTTCACACCCGCCTGCTCCGCCATCAGCGCCAGACGCTGGGTAAACAGCTGGCAGTCACCCGTTTCGTCATTCGGTAAACGCAGACCGCCGGTCAGCTTGTGTGCCACTTCCGCCAGCGCCGGTTCAACTTCCGCCAGACGGCTTGCTTCCAGGAGCTGATACGGCACGCCGGCGTCTTCGAGGACGGCGATGTCGCGGGTCGCGTTCTCATACTGTTGAGCGGTACGGAACAGTTGCAACGTTCCGCCCTGGCGTCCTTCGTACTCGATACCGGTAGAGGCGCGTAGCGCTTTCAGGCAATCACGGCTGTATTCCGCCAGTCGCACCATCCGGCCCTTGTTTTCCATGTAATGGCTGGTGTCGCAGTTGCGTAGCATCTGCCACATCCATTTCAACTGGAACTGCGTCCCGTCGAGGCGAACGGCCAGCGGCGCATGGCGCTGAAACATCCATTTAATTGCTTTAAGCGGGACGCCTGGCGCCGCCCAGGGTGCTGCATAACCTGGAGAGATTTGCCCCGCGTTCGCCGCACTGGTTTCCAGTGCCGGACCGGGCTCACGATCAATGACGGTGACATCGTGTCCAGCCTGACTTAAGTACCAGGCGCTGGTCACGCCAACGACACCACTTCCCAGTATGACAACTCGCATAGCCACTCCGTTAACAGTAAAAGAACAATCATCTAATTACATCTTGATAACTCAGTTGAAAATATTATTCAACATATGGCTTTTTTATGGTGACTTATCTCACATATGGCGGTGATGGCGGGGAACTCCCTGCTTTGGTATCTCCTGCTGTGCGTTATTTTTATCCAGCATAAAATTTTGTGGCCATACCGTTTTTCGACGCCTCGCTAACAAGAAATCGCAAAGAAAAAATTTCAGCCGCAGCACGTTTTTTAACACCATGATCTATGCTTGAAATGAGGTACTCCAGACAGAGAGTGCCGCCAACAATGAGGGTGCGCGAATGGCTACGATTGATTCCATGAACAAGGACAGCACACGGTTAAGCGATGGACCCGACTGGACGTTTGATCTGCTGGATATCTATCTGGCGGAAATAGACCGCGTGGCGAAACTCTACAGACTGGATACCTACCCGCACCAAATCGAGGTGATCACCTCCGAACAAATGATGGACGCTTACTCCAGCGTCGGGATGCCAATCAACTATCCGCACTGGTCGTTTGGTAAAAAATTTATTGAAACCGAGCGTTTGTATAAGCATGGTCAGCAGGGGCTGGCCTATGAGATTGTTATCAACTCCAATCCGTGTATCGCGTATTTGATGGAGGAGAACACCATCACCATGCAGGCGTTGGTGATGGCGCATGCCTGCTACGGACATAACTCCTTCTTTAAAAACAACTATCTGTTCCGTAGCTGGACGGATACCAGCTCCATCGTCGATTACCTGATCTTCGCGCGAAACTATATTACCCAATGTGAAGAGCGTTACGGCGTGGATGAAGTCGAAAAACTCCTCGACTCCTGTCACGCGCTGATGAACTACGGCGTGGATCGTTACAAACGCCCGCAAAAAATCTCCCTACAGGAAGAGAAAGCCCGACAGAAAAGCCGTGAAGAGTATCTGCAAAGCCAGGTAAATATGTTGTGGCGTACGCTGCCGAAGAAAGAGGAAGAGAAAACCGTTGCGGAAGCCCGACGTTATCCTTCTGAACCGCAGGAGAATCTGCTGTATTTCATGGAGAAGAACGCCCCGCTGCTGGAATCCTGGCAACGTGAAGTGCTGCGCATTGTGCGCAAGGTCAGCCAGTATTTTTATCCGCAGAAGCAGACCCAGGTGATGAACGAAGGGTGGGCCACTTTCTGGCATTACACCATCCTTAATCACCTTTATGACGAAGGTAAAGTCACCGAACGGTTTATGCTGGAGTTTTTACATAGCCATACCAACGTGGTATTCCAGCCGCCGTACAACAGCCCGTGGTATAGCGGCATAAACCCCTATGCCCTGGGTTTTGCCATGTTCCAGGATATTAAACGAATTTGTCAGTCGCCTACCGAAGAGGACAAATACTGGTTCCCGGATATAGCGGGTTCTGACTGGCTGGAAACCCTGCATTTCGCGATGCGCGATTTCAAAGATGAGAGCTTTATCAGCCAGTTCCTGTCACCGAAGGTTATGCGTGATTTCCGTCTGTTCACCGTGCTGGATGACGATCGTCATAATTATCTGGAGATTTCCGCGATTCACAACGAGGAAGGATATCGTGAGATCCGCAACAGGCTGTCGTCGCAATATAACCTGAGCAACCTTGAGCCGAATATTCAAATCTGGAATGTCGATCTGCGCGGCGACCGCTCGCTCACCTTGCGCTATATTCCGCATAACCGCGCTCCGCTGGATAAAGGACGCAAAGAGGTGCTCAAGCATGTGCACCGGCTCTGGGGTTTTGACGTGATGCTGGAGCAGCAGAATGAAGACGGCAGTGTGGAACTGCTGGAGCGTTGTCCGCCGAGGATGAACGGTCTGTAAATCTTATTGCCGGATGGCGACGCGAAAACGTCTTATCCGGCCTACAATGCATTTCGTAGGCCGGATAAGCTGCGATTAGCGCCCCTGAATAGCTAAATCGCCCGGCAGGTTTTTCTGCATACGATGCCAAATCTCGCCGCTGTCGTGACCATAGCGACGCACCGTTTCATATACCTGCTCATGAGCACCCTGATCACAAAGTTCTGACAGCTTACGGTAAAAGCTCAGCGCCAGCGCGCGGGCTTCCGGATTGGCGAAATAATGGCGGCCAATGCGGGTATATAATCCCTTCATTCCATTGAGGATCAAACCGTAAATCGGATTGCCAGAGGCAAATGCCAGACCGCGGAAAATGTTATAGTCCAGATCGGCGAACGCATCAGCATGGTCGGCCACCTGATTTGCCGTTGCCAGAACCTCCTGCGCTTTATCAGGATGCTGGCGAAACGCGGTACGAACAAAGATCGTCGAGATGTTGGTACGCACGGACAGCAGATTATCAATAAGCTGCGGCACGCTCTCGTGATCGAGACGCGCCAGCGTTTCAAGGATATTTAGCCCGGAGGTTTCCCAGAAGTTATTCACCTTCGTCGGCTTGCCGTGTTGAATGGTCAACCAGCCGTCCCGCGCCAGACGCTGTAATACCTCGCGTAACGTGGTACGTGTCACTCCAATCAGTTCAGAGAGTTCACGTTCAGCAGGCAAAATAGTGCCAGGTGGGAAGCGGTTATTCCAGATACTTTCAATGATGTACTCTTCCGCGAACCCAGCCGGGCTTTGCGCCTTAATGACCATAGTGATAATTCCATTACACAGCAAAACATAGTTACAGTTATCATACCAGACGGGCTACATGGCTGATAGCTGACGCAATGAAGAAAAAGTGGATCAAGGCTTCATTTTCCAGATTACGCTGAAGCACAGCCAGCCTTGTCCGTCGCGTGAATAGCTTGCCTGTACTCCCTCCTCCCGCTAAGCTTTGCGGTCAAACATAAAAACATGATTTCATTTTTAAAGGTAGGGAAATCACCATGGAGCTATCATGGGGCCGCGCTATGTGGCGCAATTTTTTAGGTCAATCACCTGACTGGTACAAACTTGCACTACTCGTTTTCTTAGTCGTTAACCCGGTTATATTTTTCATCAATCCCTTTATTGCGGGCTGGTTGTTGGTGGCCGAGTTCATTTTTACGCTGGCGATGGCGTTAAAATGTTACCCGCTGCTACCAGGCGGGCTGCTAGCCATCGAGGCGGTCATCATCGGCATGACCAGTGCCACACATGTGCGTGAAGAGGTTGCCGCTAACCTTGAGGTGCTATTGCTGCTGATGTTTATGGTGGCTGGCATCTACTTTATGAAGCAGTTGCTGCTGTTTATTTTCACCCGCCTACTGCTTACGATTCGCTCCAAGATGCTGCTGTCGCTGGCATTTTGCGTTGCCGCCGCCTTCCTTTCCGCATTCCTGGATGCGCTGACCGTCGTTGCCGTGGTAATCAGCGTAGCGGTTGGTTTTTATGGTATCTACCATCGTTTCGCCTCTTCCCGCACGGAAGACAACAATATGCTCGATGATAGCCATATCGATCAGCACAATAAGGTCGTACTGGAGCAGTTCCGTGGTTTTCTGCGCAGCCTGATGATGCATGCGGGTGTCGGTACGGCGTTAGGCGGCGTAATGACTATGGTCGGCGAACCACAAAACCTGATTATCGCCAAAGCGGCTGGTTGGCATTTTGGTGACTTTTTCCTGCGCATGTCGCCGGTCACCGTCCCGGTGCTGATTTGCGGCCTGTTAACCTGCATGCTGGTTGAGAAATTGCGCTGGTTTGGCTATGGCGAAACGCTGCCGGAGACCGTCCGCGATGTCCTGCAACAGTTTGACGATCAAAGCCGTCAGCAGCGTACTCGTCAGGAAAAAATCAAACTGATTGTCCAGGCGATTATCGGTATCTGGCTGGTGGTTGCCCTGGCCCTGCATCTGGCGGAAGTCGGATTAATAGGTCTGTCCGTCATTATCCTGGCCACGTCGTTGACCGGCGTTACTGACGAACACGCGATTGGTAAAGCGTTTACCGAGTCGCTGCCTTTCACCGCCCTGCTGACCGTGTTCTTCTCTATCGTTGCGGTGATTATCGATCAACAGCTCTTTTCACCGATTATTCAGTTTGTTTTGCAGTCCTCTGAACATGCTCAACTGACGCTGTTCTATCTCTTTAACGGTCTGCTGTCTTCTATCTCTGATAATGTGTTTGTCGGCACCATTTACATTAACGAAGCCAAAGCCGCGTTGGAACATGGGACCATCAGCCTTAACCAATTTGAGCTGTTAGCGGTGGCGATCAATACCGGGACTAACCTGCCTTCCGTTGCTACGCCAAACGGCCAGGCGGCATTCCTGTTCCTGCTGACCTCAGCGCTGGCACCCTTGATTCGACTCTCTTATGGCCGCATGGTGTGGATGGCTCTGCCTTATACTCTCGTCCTGACGCTGGTTGGTCTGATATGCGTCGAGTTCACGCTTGTTCCGGTGACTGAGTGGATGACCCAAGCGGGCTGGTTAGCTACACTTTCATAACAATTTACCGGGCAAATCACTGCCCGGTTTGACTTTTTGCATGATAATTATCCGATTACTCAAATTTTCAATTCCTGCTAGTGGCGCATAAATTGAATTGGTTTAAACTGCGCTCTCTACGCATGTTGCAGGGAAATTATTATGTTGCGATTTTTAAACCAGTGCTCCCGAGGTCGTGGTGCATGGTTATTGTTGGCGTTAACCGCCTTTGCGCTGGAGCTTGTCGCGCTGTGGTTCCAGCACGTCATGCTGCTAAAACCTTGCGTGTTGTGTATTTACGAACGTAGCGCATTATTTGGCGTGATGGGCGCGGGGCTGGTGGGGGCTATCGCACCAAAAACGCCGCTGCGCTATGTGGCGATGATTATCTGGATTTACAGTGCCTGGCGCGGGCTGCAGTTAGCGTATGAGCACACCATGATTCAGTTGCACCCATCACCGTTTATGACCTGTGATTTTGCCGCACGCTTCCCGAGCTGGCTGCCGCTGGACAAATGGCTGCCGCAGGTGTTTTTAGCATCCGGTGACTGTGCTGAACGCCAGTGGTCTTTTTTAACCCTGGAAATGCCACAGTGGCTGTTGGGGATCTTCGCCGCTTACCTGGTGGTCGCCGTGCTGGTAGTCATAGCACAGCCGTTTAAACCGAAAAAACGTGACCTCTTCGGTCGCTAACAGAGACGCTCCTTCGGGAGCGTTTTTTTTGCCTTAAATTCATTGCCTGCTGGCATCTATAAGATGTATATTAAATGCATCTTATAGATGCCACACCAAGGAGATGTCTGATGTCCCATTTACGCATCCCGGCAAACTGGAAAGTAAAACGCTCTACTCCCTTCTTTACCAAAGACAACGTCCCGGCAGCACTTCTTTCTCACCATAACACCGCAGCAGGCGTGTTTGGACAGCTCTGCGTGATGGAAGGTACGGTAACGTATTATGGCTTTGCCAATGAAGACGCAAAAGAACCTGAAGTGAAAGTGGTTATTAATGCCGGTCAGTTCGCGACCAGCCCACCGCAGTACTGGCATCGCGTTGAATTAAGCGACGATGCGCAATTCAACATTAACTTCTGGGTGGAAGATGACAACCACTCCGATGAGATGTATCAGGCGAAAAAGTCTTAACCCTTAACGCCTGCTAATCGATGGGCGGCTCAGTCCGCCCATGAAGGTTTGTTCAGGATAGGCGGCACTATTAAATTATTGTGCGTCGAAGTGAACCGAAAGCAGTCATAAAGCAGAGTGTTAGCGCAAGACGAATCACCACCTTCAGAGGTTTTGAGTTGTTTTGCGCTAATTTTTTGCCCCACCCATGCCCCATTTTCGAAAACATGCAAAGCCTTGCAAACCGATGCAAAGTTTTGTGTGTCCCACTTTTGTCTCACATCACAGATCATCCGTCGCACTCACCAGATCGCTTATGGTTGGTGATACATATCACATTACTCTGATCAAGATCATAATTTATGATAATCTAAACTTCATTTTCTTAATCAACCCCATCCACAGTGCTAATATTGATTTCTCACAATGGTTTGCAATCATCACAAATTTGAGCATTTTTTACACAATTAACGGAATGATAAGTAATGGGATTTTTGAGGTTATTTCTAGGGAAGGTGCGAATAAGCGGGGAAATTCTTCTCGGCTGACTCAGTCATTTCATTTCTTCATGTTTGAGCCGATTTTTTCTCCCGTAAATGCCTTGAATCAGCCTATTTAGACCGTTTCTTCGCCATTTAAGGCGTTATCCCCAGTTTTTAGTGAGATCTCTCCCACTGACGTATCATTTGGTCCGCCCGAAACAGGTTGGCCAGCGTGAATAACATCGCCAGTTGGTTATCGTTTTTCAGCAACCCCTTGTATCTGGCTTTCACGAAGCCGAACTGTCGCTTGATGATGCGAAATGGGTGCTCCACCCTGGCACGGATGCTGGCTTTCATGTATTCGATGTTGATGGCCGTTTTGTTCTTGCGTGGATGCTGTTTCAAGGTTCTTACCTTGCCGGGGCGCTCGGCGATCAGCCAGTCCACATCCACCTCGGCCAGCTCCTCGCGCTGTGGCGCCCCTTGGTAGCCGGCATCGGCTGAGACAAATTGCTCCTCTCCATGCAGCAGATTACCCAGCTGATTGAGGTCATGCTCGTTGGCCGCGGTGGTGACTAGGCTGTGGGTCAGGCCACTCTTGGCATCGACACCAATGTGGGCCTTCATGCCAAAGTGCCACTGATTGCCTTTCTTGGTCTGATGCATCTCCGGATCGCGTTGCTGCTCTTTGTTCTTGGTCGAGCTGGGTGCCTCAATGATGGTGGCATCGACCAAGGTGCCTTGAGTCATCATGACGCCTGCTTCGGCCAGCCAGCGATTGATGGTCTTGAACAATTGGCGGGCCAGTTGATGCTGCTCCAGCAGGTGGCGGAAATTCATGATGGTGGTGCGGTCAGGCAAGGCGCTATCCAGGGATAACCGGGCAAACCGACGCATGGAGGCGATTTCGTACAGAGCATCTTCCATCGCGCCATCGCTCAGGTTGTACCAATGCTGCATGCAGTGAATGCGTAGCATGGTTTCCAGCGGATAAGGTCGCCGGCCATTACCAGCCTTGGGGTAAAACGGCTCGATGACTTCCACCATGTTTTGCCATGGCAGAATCTGCTCCATACGGGACAAGAAAATCTCTTTTCTGGTCTGACGGCGCTTACTGCTGAATTCACTGTCGGCGAAGGTAAGTTGATGACTCATGATGAACCCTGTTCCATGGCTCCAGATGACAAACATGATCTCATATCAGGGACTTGTTCGCACCTTCCCTAGCATTGTCAGTAATTTCAGGGCATGCAAAATCTACTGTTTTTGGATTTATGGGGATAGGTGCATGGTACGCAGTAAACCTGTTTTTTATCATCTCAGGTTTTTACATGGCAATGGTACTGAATGAGAAATACAAAGATACTCCAGTAGTAACATTCTACAAAAGCCGTGCGTTAAGACTATACCCGACATATTTTGTTGGGATATTGTTATCTCTTATTATTTCAGGCGGCTTTTATTATGATGTTTTTATGTCTCTGACGGATAAATCAAAGATATATTTCTTGCTTCAAAACTTATTTATCTTTGGTCAAGATGCAGCTTATCTTATTTGTGCGCCAATGGTATCTGGGGCGTGCCAAAATCCCGTGTCAATGACAATAAACCCTCCTGCATGGTCCTTGAGTGTTGAACTAATTTTTTACATCGTAGCTCCATTTATAGTTAAATCACCAAAAAGAACATTCATATACTTCGCTGTTGGCGTTATTTACTTATTAATTCTTAATAAGCTCACTTACCCAATCACGTCAGCAAGCCATTTCAGTATCGCACAAAGTGCTTCATTCTTTTATTACTGGTACCCATCTTCATTTGTATTTTTTGCTATGGGAGCTTTTGGCTATCAGTTCAGTAAGGGGATGGTAAATAATTACTATATATTGGCTATAATTTCATTCGCGGCAGCATCATATACAGTAACAATAATGCCATTGTGGCAAATGGCAGCAATTGGTCTCGCTATTCCTGTGCTTTTTTCGATGACCAGAAAAAACAAAATTGACAGAATGATAGGTGAAATGTCGTTCCCTGCATATATCTTACACTTTCCAATTTTAGCCTTTTTCGAAAAGCATAAAGAGTATTTAAATGGATTATTCAATCACATATCCATTGGTACTGTTGTTTCTATATGTAGCTGCCTGCTGGGGTTGGCATTATATATGACTATGGAAAAGAAAATTGACAAATTCAGACATGAAGAGCTTACCGGTGAGCATGGTTCTGTGGTTTCTCAATTATCAAAATATTTTGCTGTCCCAGTGATATTTATCCTTCCGTTTGGTGTTCTAGCATACATACTTTTGTAGCGTAAAATGGAGGGGGATCCCTCAGGGGGGCTCTCCCCTCCATTTTACTACGATATAACATTTCTATCTGTTACACGCCTCCAGTTGGTGCCGTCGCTAAATGCAGGGGTGAATCCTCCGACATCATCTGTAACAAAAATAAACCCTCCCATCGTGCCTGCAGCCCATAGCGAAGGAGATGGGAGTGCTGTTTTTGTGTATATCTTAAAACCAGCCCGGCCAACAGCAACGCTGGATACAACAACGCCATCAACTCCGCAAAAGCCAAGATCAGCCATGCTTCCAGAGTTCGGCCAGATAAGAGTCCCCCAGTTAGCATCACCAGAAATTTTTCCTACGCCAGCCTGGCCCGTGGTATTGATTAATAGAGGATTTAATGGCTTAGGGGAGTCAAGAGCAGCACACTGAATGTTGCCAAACTTGATATTCCCAACTCCCGCGTCTCCAATTTGCAGCCCGCAGTCATACAGGTAGTTATCCGAAATCTGATTTCCTTTTGCAGATCCTGACGAAATCCTTATCCCCTCACTTGTGAACGAAGAAATTTTATTGTTTGTAAATTTACCATAGATAGCTTCGCCACTAATTAAAATTCCGTATCGCGTGTTAGCTTTCATTACTGAAATAAGTTGATTGCTATCAATTACTCCTCCTCCTCCGCCATCTATGCGGATACAGTCTTGATTATCCCCATCAGTACTAAGACCACCAATATAAAGAACATTGCCAACAATATTGTATTGTGAGCAGTTAGCAACATCGATAGCAGCAATGTTGCTTATAGGTGATGAGGAAGTTCCATTTGGGTTGATGAATGTGCTCATGATACTGATATGAATTGCCTGGTCATGGGAATAAATACCCATATTGCAGTCATACAACCAGCATCCATTAAACCAGATACCTTCAGTTTGAGGGTCAGAAGGTGTGAATTTCTTGATCCTCGCCGGACACTTATAACGATTAGCCATGTAGTCTGTAAGGTTGATTTCCACGCATCCTTGCAGGCGATAAGCATCATTTCCACTGCGATTATTATCACCCAAGATCTGGGCTTTATTGATAAATCGACGGAAGCAATAGATTAAGTCTATCCCGGCCTCAAAGCTGCCTGTGGTTGCGTTCCCGCTGTGTATTCGTAAGTTCTCAATATTGCACTGACCGCTAGCGCTTGGCTGACGATACCCCCATGAGGCTTTTATTGCGGGCGCGGAAACCGCAATATCCGAGTAGATATCAAACCCAGCCATCGTTAGAACTTGTGGCGGCGTAGAGTCCTGAGGTTTAAGTGTGAAGTCAAAACCACCATTAACCGTTGTAAATTTAACGCTGGCGTGACCAACTCCTGCAGCTGTCAACACAACATTTTTATTTGTGCTGGTTATCTTATCTGAAACTATCAATTGTGAGATGATATTGATTGGCATTCCAGTATTTAATGCCGATTGTAGGGCGGCATAATCGATTGTCTGTGTGAGTGAGGAAACAAAAGGATAAACAGTTTGCGCAGAACTTAAGGTTAAAAATCGCTCACTAAGCGGATGATTTGTGCCATCTCCGATAGCCCCAAAATCTTCAGGAGTTATATAGTCCTGATTTTTCTCATGCTGCGTCCTTGGATATCCTCCAATTTCAGGATATTTAACACCAATTAATGAATCGCCCAATCCAGCATCGGTGCTTGCAAGGCGCTGCTGGAGCTGGTCAGGATCATACTTGGCTACATCTTCAAAATAGAATTGCTGTGCATTGTAGGAATCGTAAATCGCCATACTATAATTCTGAACTGTGACGAACTTCTTTATCTGTCCATTCAGAACCGGGAAGCCGCCCATATTGATAATTATTGGCTGAGATACTGGAACAAGATCACCGCTTTCATTTTCTACATAAACCTGAATCTGATTAGCAGGACTAGTAGGATCAGTATCAGGTTGTCCGATATAAATTTTACCATTCGCCACAGCCTTAAATGACCTTGGCATAGTGAACAACTGAGAAGGCATTCCTATAACAAGATTTGCAGTGATGTCTGACATTTACAGTGCTCCAGGCGCAGCAAAACCGCACAAGCTAAAACTTGCGCAGCCTTGCGTTAAGGTCGGTTATAATTGCTTAAAATTTGAGGAGGATTTATGAACGGCAATGAACGATATAATCTCAAACTAAAGGAACTTCATAACGAAGTCTTTGATCTGAAAGAAAATCTTGAAGCGGCTAAAGAGAAGGCTTTTTCGGCCCACGAATCATATCTCGCTTCTGGTAAAGCGGACGTCTCACATTACGACGCAGCATGCAAAGAAAGAGATATGATCAAAGATGAACTGATTAGCGCAGAATCAGAGTTGAATAATTTAACATCCAGAATTCATGAAGAGGAGTTTAGAAAACACGAAAATGATCATGCAAATTTTGGCATTCATAGCAAGAACTTGATGAACATAGCTTTCGTATTCTTAGGGCTGGCATTCGCCTTATTGATTAAGAAATTATTCTCTTAATGATTCAGATTTTGCACCCTGAGCCACAGAATTTAGGACGCGTTCAACATCAGATAGTGCTTTTTCAAATGTAGTAGATCCTCTTGGCGTATTCGCTAATCTTAATACGGCGTTTCTTCCTATCTCGCTTTCATAAAGTCTAGCCAATACTCCATAGCCACCTCCAATTGCTGCAAACTTAGGGCTAGCTATTGCCGCTGCTGCAGCAACGAAAGGAACAGCCTGCTGACCAGTTGGAGTCGTAACCCCGGCCTGTCCTGCACGCTTGGTTGCCTCAAGGTAGCTCTTCAATCCTTTTAGATAGGCAGCATCACGTCCTTTAAACGCAATTCCCGTCTGGTTAGACATCAAGTTAACCTGTCTCAGAAACTGATCAGGAGATCCGCCAGATTTCTCCATGGCCTTTCCGATGATTCCGTTACGCATCTGAGCACGACCTACCTGTCCGACTGACCGGTATAGGTTCTGCACCTCTGATTTGTTCTTGCTGAAAAGCATGTTGTTAACCACTTCAGGAGTTAAGTCACCTTTCATGATAACGTTCTTGAGTCGGGTGTTTTGGAGCTTGTTGGCTTCATCAGCGTAAATGGCGTTAGCTTGTTTATAACGACGAAGAGTGTCATTGCCAAGATTCTGCCCTATGGCGCTGTCGATATCAACGTTCTCGTTGTTACCGTCGGTATCAGTGGTGAACGCCTGAGGCTTGAACTTCTGAGCACCAGTAACGGTCACTCCGGTAACAGTAGAACCAACCACGGTCGGCAACTTCGGAGAACGCATCACATCGTCAAAACCAGCAACCTGACGCTGGATAGTGCCGTTGTGATATGCCTCTTCAGGAACGCGACCGAAGATGTCGCCGGCGGTCAGATCGCGACCTGCTTTTCGATAGTCAGATGGGTTCAGGAAATAGCTGATCCCCATGTCGCGATTGAGTTCGCGAGCAAACATCAGTTCTTCTGCAGATGACAGGAAATCCCAACCACTCAAACCGGTAGCAGGACCAATGGTGCGAGAGTCATGAACAACCAGAGAGCCCATGTCAGTTGCTTGTTTAGCAATCGCGGTTTCAATGTTGTTCGCCAACTTCTTAGCAGACGCCTGAATACGACGACGATAAGAACGTTCATCACGCAGATCATCAGCACGCAACTGGAAGAAATCGTTATCCGGATCGCCCATGTTGCATTTTACTGACAATTCGAGAACGTTGGTCTGCTTACCAGTCAGATCCCAACCGGTTTGCGTTGGCGCTTCCTGCTCTACTGGCATCCAGACAGTGTTACTTGAACGCTGCATAGATGCCGCTGCCGGGGTGTTCTTGGTGGTTTTAGACGCCATAGGCGTCAGGTTTTGAACGGTTTCGATGATTTCATCGATAGCGTAGGTGACCAGTTGGCCTTCTTTTAAGCTCATTTACGAGATCCTTTATTCAATTGTGCCTTGAGCTTTCGATAGGTATCTACATCACCTTTAGCTGATGCTGCATCCATCTGACGCTGCAATGCGTCACGGTTAGCGGATGTTACATCGCCAGCGATTGACTGATCTGCAGGTGGTGCGGAAGAAACCTGTTGCCCACGAGGCTTGAGAGTTAAACGGTCTGATAGTCGGGCCAATTCAATCAGCGCAAGCTGTCCGTCCATCGCCAGCAATTGGCGAGCTTTCTCTGGGTTGGCTCCCAGGTGGTACATGATCGCGGCGGATTTCTCAGGGAATAGGCGCATGATGTCAGTCGCTACCGGAGCCGGTACGATCTGCATGAACGCATCTTCTTTGGCGAAGCAATGGATAGCGGAGACAAGGCCACCAACAAGGCTATGTCGATCGCCTACAAATACGCGGCATTCCAGACCTTCTGCATACCAACAGAGCAAACTGCTATCGATGCCGATGCTGAGGTACATCACATCAAACCGGCTGATGCAGACCAGATTCTTGCAGAGTTTACGCAGTACGCCGGAGCAGAGAACGACAGCAAGAAACTTCAGGAACAGTACGCATCAACATGGCAACGCCTTAACGGATGGCCTGATCACCAGGCTAAATGCAAAGACGTAACCGGAATTCGAATCAGAGAACTCAAACAGGCGGCGTAAATGTCTCACCTTAGCGGGATCATAGAGCGATTCAACAGCAGTTATCAGATTGACGCTGAAAGCGGCTGCTGGGAATCCACTTATGCGAAAAACAAAGGTGGGTACACGAAATTCGTAGCATTCGGGATAACGCTACTTTCCCACCGCGTCTCTTTCGAGCTTTTCAATGGACCAATCCCTACCGGGCTTATGGTCTGCCATCGTTGTGATAATCCATGTTGTGTTAATCCTCAGCACCTTTTCCTTGGAACAGCGCAAGACAACATGGATGACAAAGTTTTGAAGGGACGACATGTCGGCGCAAGAAAAGGCGAAGCTCATCATCGGGCCAGGCTGACTGAATGGCAGGTTGAGGAAATAAGGCAACGCCTGAAGCGCTCAGAGAGCCAGTTGTCGATCGCTGCAAGCATGGGAGTTTCAAAGACATTAATTAGCAACATAAAAACAGGTAAAAGGTGGGCTAAATGAGTTCTCGCGGAGTAAACAAAGTAATCCTCGTTGGCAACCTTGGGCAAGATCCTGAGGTTCGCTATCTACCAAATGGTGGCGCGGTAGCCAATATCACACTGGCAACTTCGGAATCATGGCGGGACAAAGCAACCGGCGAGATGAAAGAGCAGACCGAATGGCACCGGGTGGTTCTGTTTGGCAAGTTGGCTGAAGTAGCAAGCGAGTATCTTCGGAAAGGTTCGCAGGTTTACATCGAAGGCCAGCTACGTACACGTAAATGGACTGATCAGTCCGGCGTTGAAAAGTACACCACGGAAGTTCTGGTTAACGTCGGCGGAACCATGCAGATGCTTGGCGGGAAACAGGCAGAAGGAAAACCGGCAGGAAATAGCCAAAATCAGCAACGAGTGCAACAACAACCGGCAAATAAGAACAATGAGCCCCCGATGAACTTCGACGATGAGATCCCATTTTAAGGACTACAGATGAAAGAGCGGAAAATAGAAAAGTGGGCAACTTTCGATTCATGGTTGGAAGATGGATACGCCGTAAAGAAAGGCGAGAAATCAATTTTTCGCTCACCTACTGGAAACCCTCTCTTCAGCGATAAGCAAGTTACCGAACTAGATGATTGGAAATCAGACCTGATCGGACACTTGGACGACATCTACTAATAATCAGGAGCATCAAATGTCATCACCTCTTCACGGGGCTGGGTATCTGCGCCCACCAAAGCGATCCGGCACTAAAGAAGAGGTGCTGGCTCGTTGCTTTGCAGCTATCGCTAATAACGATTTCCAGAAGCCAACCATGGAAGACAGGCTTCAGGAGTTGCACGAAAAGGAAGTCTGGTGCGCCAACTTAGAAGCTTCATTCAGACCGGGGTGGATGGTAGTTGGTCCCGTTGAGCCTGATTACGTTGATGACCGTATGCGTAAGTATCGCGGTCGTTATGGGGAGATAAGGAGCGACTGATAGCCGGAAAATACACTCTGATTTATGCAGATCCGCCGTGGAGCTATCGCGACAAAGCAGCAGATGGCGACCGCGGGGCAGGATTCAAATATCCGGTGATAAATGTTCATGATATCTGCCGTCTTCCGGTATGGGATCTGGCTGCCGATAGCTGCCTTCTAGCGATGTGGTGGGTGCCGACGCAGCCGATTGAAGCGCTTAAAGTTGTCGAGGCGTGGGGATTCCGCCTGATGACCATGAAGGGATTCACCTGGCACAAGACGAATAAGCACAAGGCAACAGCGCGATCGGCATGGGGCACATGACCCGGGCTAATAGTGAAGATTGCCTGTTTGCGGTACGTGGCAAATTGCCAAAACGCATGGACGCTTCCATCTGCCAGCACGTCACCGCACCGCGGCTGGAGAACTCCCGTAAGCCGGATATCGTTCGCGAGAAACTGGTGCAACTGCTAGGAGAAGTTCCACGCATTGAGATATTCGCGCGCCAGTCGTCGCATGGCTTCGATGTGTGGGGAAATCAGTGTGACGGGCCCGCTGTCGAACTACTACCAGGCTGCGCGATTGACGTGATGAAAACGGAGGCCGCATGACACCAGAGTAAGACAACGCAGTACGCGCACAGGGACGTAAATGTGTGGCAGAGATTCAGCAGACGATGAAATGCAGGCCTAAGCCGAAATGGAATGCAGTAGTGCCGCCGATCATTAAGAAGCATCACCAGAAAATTGCGCCGCTGGGTAACGGCAAGGAATGGTAAAGGAGGTGAATGGTACTCGCCCGGGTCATTCTCAGGAACGTGGAACAACATATTAAGAAGGAGCGGTATTCCGCACCGCAAGTCATATGAATCTCGACACACATATGCTTGCTGGGCATTAAGCGCCGGAGCCAACCCCAACTTCATTGCGGCTCAAATGGGGGCATACGTCCGCACAGATGGTTTACAGCGTTTACGGTAAATGGATGTCCGACAACAATGACAACCAACTGGCAATATTGAACGCTAATTTTGGAGTCAGTGCCCCACAGATGCCCCATGCTCAAAATGAGTAGAAACAAAACCCTTTAACCTCATGACGTTAATCAGCCCATGAAGGTTTGTTCAGGATATGATCCTGCCAGTCACGCACTTCCGATTCTTTCACCGCAATATGACGAACTGAGATACGTTCACCGTGCATCGCCGCTTTTGATCCTGTCAGCAACGGGTGCCACTCCGGCAGCCCTTTTCCTTCTGCGAGCAGACGATAGGCGCAGGTCATCGGCAACCATTCAAAAGTCGGCAGATTATCACGCGTCAGTTTGATGCAGTCAGGCTCGTACTCGAATCGACGTTCGTAATTACGACACTGGCAGGTTTTAATGTTGAGCTGACGACAGGCGACGTTGGTAAAGTAGATTTCGTCAGTGTCTTCATCCATCAGCTTATGCAGGCAGCATTGACCGCACCCGTCACATAATGACTCCCACTCGGCATCGGTCATTTCATCAAGGGTTTTACTTTGCCAGAAAGGTATGTCGCTCATCAGGGTTTCCGCTATTGCAATAAAGCTGCACCTTATAACCAGTCTGGCACGCTGATGCAAGTTTTGCCGCCCGAAAAGGCGGCAAGCAGAGATTACAGCACGCGGGTTGTTAGCGTTTGACCGTGAAAACTGATGGCCAGTTCGTCGCCGCTGCTTAAAGGTCCCACGCCTGCTGGCGTTCCCGTTAGCACCACATCGCCCGCTTTGAGGGTAAAGAAACGGCTCATATAAGCAATCAAGGGAACGATGTGATGGATCATGTCCGCCGTGGAGCCGTGCTGGCGAGTTTCACCGTTGACCGTTAATCCAAGCATCGTATCCTGCGGGTCGCCGTTAAACTCCGCCACCGGAATAAATCCAGACAGCGGGCAAGAGTTATCAAAACCCTTCGCTTTTTCCCATGGCTGCCCCGCCTTCTTCATTTTGCCCTGAATATCGCGCAGAGTCAGATCCAGCGCGACACCATAACCGGCAATGGCTTTGCGCACATGATCTTCTGTCGCTTGCCGCAGAGTCGCGCCAATCAGCACAGCCAGCTCAACTTCATGGTGGACAGACCCCATATCAGATGGGATCACCAGCGGCTGGCGCAAATCGCACAGCGCGGTTTCCGGTTTAATAAACAGAACCGGTTCTTCCGGGGTGGTTCCGCCCATCTCTTTAATATGGTTGGCATAGTTACTCCCTACGCAAACCACCTTACTCACCGGATAATCCAGCAGAGCACCATGCCAGTTGTGATGTTGATACATTACTTTCCCCTAACGTAGTCATAGATTTCAGGTACTGCATCGATGGAACGTGCTGCTGCCGGATGCAGTTTAACGTTTAGCGTCTGGTGTATTTTGTTTTGCCGCTGCCAGATGCTGTTTAAGTAAATCTTCTGGCGGCGGGGGTATTTGTAAATAATAGCCCTGCTCGGTCAGGGCCTGTTTTACTTTTTCAAGATCGGCATTAACTAATTTTTTTCGCCCATCAAGCGGTAACATCATTGCCAGCGTCGGCTGACCAAATCCTCTCATCAGTTCTTCAGGAACGCGCGAGAAATCGTCTTTTTTTTCGACATATAAATAGGTCTGGTCACGTTTGCTGCTTCGGTAGATCACACAAAACATATCTTTTACTCTGAATTCACGGAATGGTGGCTTGCCTCAATATAATACTGACTATAACATGCCTTATAGTCTTCGGAATATCACCCCGCGCTGGGGATGATAAATAGCAAATTGAGTAAGGCCAGGATGTCAAACACGCCAATCGAGCTTAAAGGCAGTAGCTTCACCTTATCAGTGGTTCATTTACATGAAGCAGAACCCGAGGTTATTCGTCAGGCGTTGGAAGACAAAATCGCGCAGGCACCAGCTTTTTTAAAACATGCTCCCGTGGTGGTTAACGTGAGTGGTCTTGAAAGCCCGGTAAACTGGTTAGCGCTGCAGAAAGTTGTCGCGTCTACCGGATTGCGCATTATTGGCGTTAGCGGATGCAAAGACGCCAGACTAAAGGCAGAAATCGACGAAATGGGTCTTCCTTTACTGACTGAAGGTAAAGAAAAAGCTATTCGTCCTGCGCCTGTCGAGGTCCCGGCTCCCGTCGCTCCGCCGCAAAACGTTACTCCCATCACAAAAACACGATTAATAAATGTGCCGGTTCGTTCCGGTCAGCGCATTTATGCTCCACAATGTGATCTGATTGTTACAAGCCACGTCAGTGCGGGCGCAGAGCTTATCGCTGATGGCAATATTCATGTTTATGGAATGATGAGAGGCCGTGCGCTGGCAGGTGCAAGCGGCGATCGTGAAGCGCAAATTTTTTGTACCCATCTGACGGCAGAACTGGTGTCTATCGCAGGTGTTTATTGGCTGAGTGATAAAATCCCAGCAGAATTTTATGGCAAAGCGGCCCGTCTGCAATTAGCAGAGAACGCTTTGACAGTTCAACCGTTGAATTGATCCCTTTTTAACAAGGAATTTCTATGGCACGCATTATTGTTGTTACTTCGGGTAAAGGGGGCGTTGGCAAAACCACCTCCAGCGCGGCCATCGCTACAGGTTTGGCCCAGAAGGGAAAGAAAACTGTCGTTATTGATTTTGATATCGGCCTGCGTAACCTCGATCTGATTATGGGTTGTGAACGCCGCGTCGTTTACGACTTCGTCAACGTTATTCAGGGCGATGCGTCGTTAAATCAGGCGTTAATCAAAGATAAGCGTACCGAAAATCTCTTTATTCTTCCGGCCTCACAGACTCGCGATAAAGACGCGCTGACGCGTGAAGGCGTCGCGAAAGTTCTGGACGACCTGAAAACGATGGAATTCGATTTCATCGTCTGCGACTCCCCAGCGGGTATTGAAACCGGCGCGCTGATGGCCCTGTATTTTGCCGATGAAGCGATTATCACCACTAACCCGGAAGTCTCCTCTGTACGTGACTCTGACCGTATTCTGGGTATTCTGGCGTCGAAATCTCGTCGTGCGGAAAACGGTGAAGATCCGATTAAAGAGCATTTGTTGCTGACGCGCTACAACCCTGGCCGCGTAAATAAAGGTGACATGCTGAGCATGGAAGACGTACTGGAAATTCTGCGAATCAAGCTGGTTGGCGTGATTCCTGAAGATCAGTCAGTCCTGCGCGCGTCTAACCAGGGTGAGCCGGTTATTCTCGACATCAATGCTGATGCCGGTAAAGCCTATGCTGATACCGTAGACCGTCTGTTGGGAGAAGAACGTCCTTTCCGCTTCATTGAAGAAGAGAAGAAAGGTTTCCTCAAACGCCTGTTCGGAGGATAAGTTATGGCATTACTGGATTTTTTTCTCTCGCGGAAAAAGAGCACAGCGAACATCGCTAAAGAGCGACTGCAGATTATTGTTGCGGAACGTCGTCGTAGTGACGCCGAGCCACATTATTTACCGCAACTGAGGAAAGATATTCTCGAGGTTATCTGCAAGTATGTACAAATTGATCCCGAAATGGTCACCGTACAGCTTGAACAAAAAGACGGCGATATTTCTATCCTCGAACTTAACGTGACATTACCTGAAGCTGAAGAGTCTAAATAACGGCTTTGCTCAGTGAGTTATAGTTGCAAAAAAGGCAGATTATTCTGCCTTTTTTATTTTCAGTTTCTTGCCAGCTGTTGCGGATTTATTCCAAAGTAAACTTTGGATAGTTTTCGGCAAAATAGCGGCGCAAATACTCAACCGTAATACGGATTTTTGCCGACGTCGCCAGCCGAGAAACATAAACCGCCCATATATTTGCTGGTTGATAATACTCGGGTAATACGTGTACCAGATGTCCACCGGCAATGTTGTCGCAAACGTCCCACCACGAACGCAGGGCAATTCCCTGCCCATCAAGACACCACTGATGTACCACTTCACCATGATTAGACGACAGAGGCCCCGTAACTTTAATTGAGTGAGCGCCCTCTTTATTACGCATTTGCCAGATGCCAAACGGATGGTCGCGCTCTTTGATAACCAGACAAGGAAAAGTGGAGAGATCGTTGAGTTGCTTCGGCGTCCCGTGCTGCGCCACAAATTCCGGCGAGGCGCACAGAATACGGTAGTTAGTCGCCAGCTTACGGGCAATCAGGTTCGGCGCGATATCATCCCCGATACGAATATCAAGATCGACGCCCTCATTCACCATATCCACCAGGCGGTCTTCAACATCGAACCTCAGTTCTAACTGCGGGTACGCTTTTGCCAGCGCAGACAGCGCCGGAGCCACCACCCGACGGCCAAAACCAAAGCTACTAATAATGCGTAGCATCCCCTGCGGGATCTGCCTGGCATCAGACAACTCGTCCATCATCTGATCGACATCCTGCAGGATCCGCTGCGCCCATTCGTAGATCCGCTCCCCCTCTTCCGTGATGGTTACACGCCGCGTTGTCCGGTGCAGCAGCACCACGTTCAGTGTCTGCTCCAGCAGGGCTACTCGCTTACTGATAAAAGCCGGTGATACACCCAGTTCCTCGGCAACGGCGGCAAATCCTGCCCGACGGGCAACCAGCATAAAGACGCGTAAATCATTTAGCAGCGGCAGATTATTCATGATCTGTGTTTTATGTTTCACCAGTTAGGGGGATTAACTCTTAATCAGTCAATTATAGGATAAGGGGAAAGTCAATTTTGATGGCGTACAAGTGAGAGCTGCTATGAAGAAAACCTGTCGTATTGCCGCTATCCCCGGAGATGGCATTGGTAAAGAAGTGCTGCCTGAAGGCATTCATGTGTTACAGGCAGCCGCCGAGCGTTGGGGGTTGTCGCTCAGCTTTGAGCAAATGGAATGGGCCAGCTGCGAGTACTACACCCATCACGGCAAAATGATGCCGGATGACTGGCATGAGCAGTTGCAATCCTTTGATGCTATCTATTTTGGCGCCGTTGGCTGGCCGGACACCGTACCGGACCACATCTCTTTATGGGGCTCGCTGCTTAAGTTTCGCCGCGAATTCGACCAGTACGTCAACCTGCGTCCGGTACGCCTGTTCCCGGGAGTCCCTTGCCCACTGGCGGGCAAGCAGCCAGGCGACATTGATTTCTACGTCGTACGCGAGAACACCGAGGGAGAATACTCTTCTCTCGGCGGACGCGTGAGTGAAGGGACGGAACACGAGGTGGTTATCCAGGAGTCGGTCTTCACCCGTCGCGGCGTGGATCGTATATTGCGTTACGCTTTCGAGCTGGCGCAAAACCGCCCGCGCAAAACCCTGACCTCGGCGACCAAATCCAATGGTCTGGCCATCAGCATGCCTTACTGGGACGAGCGTGTTGAAGCAATGGCGGCTAACTATCCTGAGATCCGTTGGGATAAACAGCATATCGATATATTGTGCGCCCGCTTTGTGATGCAGCCGGAGCGCTTTGACGTTGTGGTTGCTTCCAACCTGTTCGGCGACATCCTCTCCGATCTGGGTCCGGCCTGTACCGGGACGATTGGCATCGCGCCTTCTGCCAACTTAAACCCGGAACGCACCTTCCCGTCCCTGTTCGAGCCGGTGCATGGTTCGGCCCCCGATATTTACGGAAAAAACATCGCCAACCCGATTGCCACTATCTGGGCTGGCGCCATGATGCTGGACTTCCTTGGCAAGGGTGATGCCAACTATAAGGCTGCCCACGACGGTATTCTGGCGGCAATTGAGCACGTTATTGCCAGCGGCCCGAAAACGCCGGATATGAAAGGCAGCGCCACCACGCAACAGGTGGGAGAAGCCATCTGTCAGGCACTACGTTAGAGGTCAAACCACGAAATATGAGCCGCGTCACTGACGCGGCTTTTTTATGCGTTTTGTGGAGCCAATAACCTGCGCTAATTCACCTTTTATTATTTCCGTTCCGTGTTTTATTGCTTCACGCATCGGGCAATTGTTTAATTCATGTAAAGAACAAATAATAAAATTGTTAAATACAAAGTAACTCATTCTACCCCTACAGCATGATAACAACGACAGGCTAATGCCATACGCGGGCAACTGTGCCCAGGAGATCCCATGTTGAGCAACGTCAAGAAAAAAGACATGCCGCTGATAGCCATCAGCCTGGTGGCTATTCTTTTCATCGCCGCCACACTTAGTCTCTTCCCTCAGCAGTCTGCACAAGTCGCAAATACCCTTTTTAACGGCGTTACCCGGATGCTGGGTTCCGCCGTGCAGATCCTCGTTCTGATGGCTATGGGTCTGGTCGTCTGGCTGGCTACCAGTAAATACGGCAACATCCGTCTGGGAGAAGGTAAAGCGGAATACAGCACGCTCTCCTGGCTGTTTATGTTTATATGCGCCGGATTAGGCTCCTCCACGCTCTACTGGGGCGTTGCTGAGTGGGCCTATTATTACCAGACCCCGGGTCTGAATATCACGCCGCACTCGCAAAAAGCGCTGGAATACAGCCTGCCTTACTCCTTTTTCCATTGGGGGATCAGCGCATGGGCGACCTACACGTTGGCCTCATTAACCATGGCCTACCACTTCCATGTGCGTAAAAACAAAGGACTGAGCCTGTCCGGGATTATCGCCGCCATTACCGGCGTGCATCCGCAGGGTGTCTGGGGTCGCCTGGTTGACCTGATGTTCCTGATCGCGACAGTTGGCGCGTTAACTATCTCTCTGGTCGTCACCGCCGCCACCTTTACCCGCGGTTTGTCTGCCCTGACGGGGTTACCGGATAACTTCACGGTGCAGGCGTTTGTGATCCTGTTCTCTGGCGGCATTTTCTGCCTGAGTTCCTGGATTGGCATCAATAACGGTTTGCAACGTCTGAGCAAAATGGTCGGCTGGGGGGCGTTTTTACTGCCGCTGCTGGTGCTGATCGTCGGCCCGACCGAGTTCATCACCAATAACATCATCAACGCCATCGGCCTGACGACACAAAACTTTTTGCAAATGAGCCTCTTCACCGACCCGCTTGGCAACGGTGAGTTCACCCGTAACTGGACAGTGTTCTACTGGCTGTGGTGGATCTCCTACACGCCGGGCGTGGCAATGTTTGTCACTCGCGTATCCCGTGGTCGCAAAATCAAAGAGGTTATCTGGGCATTAATCCTCGGTAGCACTGTTGGCTGCTGGTTCTTCTTTGGCGTGATGGAAAGCTACTCCATTCACCAGTTTGTGAACGGCGTGATCGACGTACCGCAGGTTATGGCGACGCTGGGTGGTGAGACGGCCGTACAGCAAGTGTTGATGTCGTTGCCTGCCGGGAAACTGTTTCTGGTGGCGTATCTGGCGATCATGATTATATTCCTCGCCTCACACATGGATGCTGTGGCCTACACCATGGCGGCCACCAGCACGCGCAACCTGCAGGAAGGGGAAGATCCGCAGCGCAGTCTTCGTCTGTTCTGGTGCGTGGTTATCACCCTGATCCCATTATCGATTTTGTTCACCGGCGCGTCACTGGAAACCATGAAGACCACAGTGGTTCTGACCGCTCTTCCATTCCTCGCCATCCTGTTGGTGAAGGTTGGCGGTTTTCTGCGCTGGGTACGGCAGGACTATGCCCACGTTCCTGCGCATCAAATTGAAAGTCATATTCCCGAAGCGCCAGTTGACGTCCCGGTCGCGCCACCGGCCGGGACACTACTCAAAGGCGACAATTAAGCGCCAGTACAAAAATCCTCTTACTCACAAATTAAAGGTATTCCAATGAGCAATCTGAGCCCTGAGTTTATTCTGCCGCAAAATTTCTGTGCCAACCCGCAGGATGCCTGGACTATCCCGGCCCGGTTTTATACCGACCATCAGGCTTTCGAACACGAACAAGAAAAGGTGTTCGCTAAAAGCTGGATTTGCGTCGCTCACAGTAGCGAACTGGCGAAACCCAATGATTATGTTACCCGAGAAGTGATTGGCGAGAATATCGTGCTGGTACGTGGTCGCGATAACGTGCTGCGGGCCTTCTACAACGTCTGCCCGCATCGCGGTCATCAGTTGTTGAGCGGCGAGGGGAAAGCGAAAAATGTGATTACCTGCCCTTACCACGCATGGGCGTTCAAACTTGACGGCAATCTGGCGCATGCGCGTAACTGCGAAAACGTCGCCAACTTCGACAGCGAAAAAGCGCACCTTACACCGGTGCGCCTGGAAGAATATGCCGGATTCGTGTTTATAAACATGGATCCGAACGCGGGCAACGTGGAAGAACAACTCCCAGGTCTTGCAGACAAAGTTATCGAAGCCTGCCCAGACGTGCATGACCTGAAACTTGCTGCGCGCTTTACGACCCGTACCCCAGCCAACTGGAAGAATATTGTCGATAACTATCTGGAGTGCTACCACTGCGGTCCGGCCCATCCAGGTTTTTCCGACTCGGTCCAGGTTGACCGTTACTGGCATACCATGCACGGCAACTGGACGCTGCAATACGGTTTCGCCAAACCTTCAGAGCAGTCATTTAAGTTCGAAGAAGGGGTTGATGCCGCCTTCCACGGTTTCTGGCTGTGGCCGTGCACCATGCTCAACGTGACGCCAATCAAAGGCATGATGACCGTTATCTACGAATTCCCGGTAGATGCGGAAACCACGCTGCAAAACTATGACATCTACTTCACCAACGAAGAGCTGACCGAAGAGCAGAAACAACTGATCGAATGGTATCGCAACGTCTTTCGTCCTGAAGATTTACGTCTGGTTGAAAGCGTACAAAAAGGGCTGAAATCGCGCGGGTATCGCGGCCAGGGACGCATTATGGCAGACACCAGCGGCAGTGGCATCTCCGAGCATGGCATTGCCCATTTTCATAATCTGGTCGCCCAGGTTTTTCAGGAATAACCCGGGGCTGTTACGACAGGTTCCGGCGCGTCGCTGAGGCGCGTCGGACAGATTTTTTAGGGAGGCCGCAATGTCTGATTATCAAATGCAAGAAGTCCGGGTCAGCCGGATTGAGACGATTACCGCGCAGGTAAAATGCTTCACTTTAACGGCGACCTCAGGCCAGCCGTTACCTGCGTTTCAGGGTGGCAGCCATATTATCGTGCAGATGCGCGATGGCGAGACCCTGTACAGCAATGCGTACTCGCTGATGAGTTCACCACGCGATACGCGCGCCTATAAAATCGCCGTACGCCTGGAGGAAGAGTCCAAAGGCGGCTCACGATACCTGCATCAAAACGTGAAGCCCGGCGACACGCTCACGATCTCCACACCAAACAATCTCTTCGCCCTCGCCCCTCAGGCACAAAAACATCTGTTGATTGCCGGAGGCATCGGCATCACACCGTTTTTATCGCAACTCCCGGAGCTGGAACAATCTCAGACGCAATGGCAACTGCACTATTGCTCTCCCAGCCAGGAGACCTGCGCGTTTCATGACGAACTCATGCAACACCCCAGCGCCGATCGCATTCATCTGCACCTGTCGAACGCAGGCACCCGCCTCGATTTAGCCCGTCTGCTGGCAGATGTTGAACCCGGCACGCATATCTACACCTGTGGCCCTGCGGTGCTCAACGATGCTGTCAGAGAAGCGGCTTCCCGCCTTGGACTGGACAGCAATACGCTACATTTCGAACAATTTGCCGTGGAAGAGAAAGGCGGCGACGCCTTCACCCTGGTGCTGGCGCGTTCCGGGCGCGAGTTTGTGGTCCCGGAAGATATGACCATTTTGCAGGTTATCGAAAATAACAAAGCCGCTCGGGTTGAGTGCCTGTGCCGGGAAGGTGTTTGCGGCACCTGCGAAATGACGATTCTCGAAGGGGAAGCGGATCACCGCGATCAGTATTTCAGCGACGACGAAAAAGCCAGCCAGCAAAGCATGCTCATCTGCTGCTCGCGCGCCAAAGGTAAGCGCCTGGTGCTCGATCTGTAGCGTTGCGCAGGCCGGGTCAGCAAACGCGCGACCCGGCGAGCCTGGTGACTTACTGCGGGTATTCCTGCAGCAGCGCGTTGAGGCGATCGGACATCAATTCGCCACGCCAGCCGGAAACCAGCTCTGGCAGGGATTGCTGCGGCTTTAATTTCCAGTGCCAGTTGAGCAACTGGTTGATCTGGCGACGCGAAGCAAGAAGTTCGACGCTGAGATTATGTTCCGCACTCACCTCGGCAACCAGCGCTTTGATGGCTTTGAACGCCTTGCGATACCCTGGCATATCCATCAAATTCAGCAGCGGCTGCGGTAGCGACTCTTCCGGTAAAGCCTGGGCCTTTTCTACCAGGGCGATCAGCGTTTTACCGTGGAAACGAATTTCACTCCCGGAAAGACCCAGGCTATCCAGTTCACCCAGGCTGCCCGGCATATAACGCGCCACCGCCCACAGGTGCTCTTCACGCACCACGAAGTTTACCGCCAGATCGCGCTCGCGTGCTTTACGCAGTCGCCAGTCGGCAAGCAGTTGCAGGCAGGCTAGCTGACGGGTGCGCAGTTGCCATGCGTTGGTGATGTCACGCCAGGCGTCTTCTGGCGCCAGAATCTCCTGGCGACGCTGCTGCATTAAGCGGCATTCGTCCAGCGCAGCTGGCAGCCAGCCGCTGGTTTCGGTTTCAGCCATCAGTTTTGTGGTGATCGGTAACAGATACCAGACGTCAGCCGCCGCGTATTCGCACTGACGCTCGGTCAGCGGTCTGGCCAGCCAGTCGGTACGCGATTCGCTTTTGTCGAGCGCCACACCCGTAAACTCTTCCACCATCGAGGCGAAGCCCCACGACAGCGGACGACCGCAAAATGCGGCCAGGATTTGTGTGTCAATTAACGGCTGCGGAAGTTCGCCAAAAGCGTTGAGAAACACTTCCAGGTCTTCACTTCCCGCATGCAGGAATTTGGTGATGGTGGTATCACGCAGAATATCGCGCAGGGGCGACCAGTCGGTGATCCCTAGCGGATCAATCAGAGCAACGTGTTTGCCATCAAACAGCTGGATCAGCCCCAACTGCGGATAATAGGTACGTGTGCGAACAAATTCGGTATCCAGGGCTATCGCCGGAAATTCACGGACGGCTTCGCACAGCGTGGCTAACGCGTCGTCCGTGGTGATCATTTGATAATTCAAATCGTGCTCTCTTAGGTTTGCGCCAAAAAAAACGCCGGATTACCCGGCGTTTTCTACTGGCTGACTTAACGCTCAGCCTTTATTGTCCACTTTGGCGCGCGCTTCGTCACGTAATTCTCGTCGCAAAATTTTACCGACGTTAGATTTCGGCAACTCGTCGCGAAACTCCACTAGCTTCGGTACTTTATAGCCCGTCAGGTGACGACGGCAGAAAGTGATAAGCGCCTCATCAGTTAACGAGGCATCTTTCTTCACCACGAAAATTTTCACCGCTTCACCGCTGCTGCCCGACGGAACGCCGACCGCAGCCACTTCCTGTACGCCAGGATGTTGCATAACCACGTCTTCAATTTCATTTGGATAGACGTTAAAGCCGGACACCAGGATCATATCTTTCTTACGATCGACAATACGTAGGAAGCCTTCATTATCCATCACCGCAATATCGCCGGTGTGCAGCCAGCCGTCTTTGACGATTTCGTCGGTGGCGTCTGGTCGCTGCCAGTAGCCCAGCATCACTTGCGGACCTTTCACGCACAGTTCGCCCGGTTCTCCCGGCGGCACTTCGTTATCGTCGTCATCCACCAGTTTGACCTCGGTGGAAGGAACCGGTAACCCGATACTGCCGCTGTGGTAGTCGATATCATGAGGGTTGACGCTCACCAGAGGGGCACACTCCGTCAGGCCATAGCCTTCCAGCAGATACTGACCCGTCAGCTTCACCCATCGTTCAGCTACCGCCTGTTGAACCGGCATCCCGCCGCCTGCCGAAAGGTGCAGTGACGAGAAGTCCAGTTGTTGGAACTCTTTGTTATTCAGCAGCGCGTTAAACAGCGTGTTGACGCCGGTCATAGCGGTGAACGGATACTTCGCCAGCTCTTTTACCAGTCCCGGAATATCACGCGGGTTGGTAATCAGCAGGTTTTGACCGCCCAGCTCAATAAACAGCAGGCAGTTCATCGTCAGCGCAAAAATGTGATACAGCGGTAGGGCCGTCACCACCAGTTCTTTACCCGGATGCAGCAACGGACCATACGTGGCGTTAACCTGCTCAAGGTTAGCCAGCATGTTACGGTGCGTAAGCATCGCGCCCTTCGCGACACCGGTAGTCCCCCCGGTATATTGCAGGAACGCCAGATCTTCCGACACCACTTCGGGTTTCACATACTGCATGCGATAACCGTTTTGCAGCGCACTACGAAATGAGATGGCATCCGGCAGGTGATATTTCGGCACCAGACGCTTGATATACTTGACGACAAAGTTAACCAACGTCCCTTTGGCGGTCGACAGCTGATCGCCCATACGCGTCAGGATCACGTGTTGCACCGACGTTTTGTCGACGACTTTTTCCAGCGTGTGTGCAAAGTTAGACACGATGACAATCGCCGACGCGCCGCTGTCGTTGAGCTGATGTTCCAGCTCGCGAGGCGTGTACAGCGGGTTCACGTTCACGACGATCATGCCGGCACGTAAAATCCCAAACAGTGCGACCGGATATTGCAGCAGGTTCGGCATCATCAGCGCGACGCGATCGCCCTTCTTCAGCCCGAGTCCCTGTTGCAAATAGGCCGCAAATGCCCGGCTACGCTCTTCAAGCTTGCGGAAGGTCATCACCTCCCCCATGTTTACAAACGCGGGCTGATCGGCATACCGTCTTACTGAGTGTTCAAAGAGTTCCACCAGGGATTGATAACGGTCAGGATTGATCTCCGCAGGAACACCAGCGGGATAACGGTTAAGCCAAACCTTTTTCAATACATCACCTCTAAAATGCGTATTCGTCGTCATCACAACCCCAGGCAATAAACAAACTGTTAACATAATATTAACTCAGCGTACCAGTTTGTTTATTACACAACGACAAGGTTGCGAAGCACGTCACTATTTATTTTTCTTATATCCACGTTAATGCAGAAACAGCGGACGAGCCGCTGTTTCTTTTACTCATAAAACAAAGAGTTACTCAGTTACTATGGTCTGAACCTGTGCCGGGCCGGGATTGTACCATCCCCATCCACCGTAGCCACCGTAAGGCCAGCCACGCGCACCGTAGAACCAGGGGTCGATCGGCTGAGGCGGCATAACAATTTGCTGAGTAATATGCCAGCGTTTATAGCCAGTTACCTGCATCAGCATGAATTTATACGGCGTATTACCGATTTTTCCATCCACAGTACCGCTAATCGGACCGACGACGGTAACCAGTTGACCGCGGAAGTCCACCGGGTCGAGGAAGCCATTTACATCAGCATAAATTCGCCCGCGGGAGGCTTCGCCCAGCACCGGTCTCGCCCCGCTATCAAGAGGAACAGTGGCAATTTCCAGACGGGATTTCCCCTGCTGGTTCTGAATATCCACCACTTTACCGCCGAAACGCGCTTCCTGTCCGACATACAGCTGTGGCGCATTCATCACCCGCACCAGATCCTGCTGCGGCGTAGGGCTCGAACCTTTAATCGCGTCCGGGATGGTGACACAACCGCTAAGCATTAACGCGAATGCGCCCGCCAACACACCTTTCAATAACTGCTTTTGCACCGCCATATTGCGACTCCCTTTTCTTAGCTTCTGCCCCGACCAATTCACCATGCTGCGCACTGACGGCTATGCGAATTAACCAGGGATGTACTACTAAGATTCATTCTTTACCGGGAAGTTTCTTCCATGCCACGGTGTTACGTAAATAAACCGGTTCCGCATGTTCAACCGCCACGGTCTTACCGGCAGCTAGCATTTGCGTGGCAACAAGCAGCATATCTTCAGCCGCCGGAAGCAAAACGTCGCCATCGCTCAGCGTCAGACCGCTGTCTTTACCGAGCTCAGGCCAGGCAGGCCAGCCCGTTCCGACCGTTACCCACTCGCCAGACAGTTGCAGTAAACGCGCATGCACCTGCTCGGGGGTTAGCACCGCTTCGGTTTCTTCACCGTGCCAGTTGCCGTTCTCATCACGCAGGTATTCGGCCCAATAGACTTCGCCCATTCGCGCGTCGATCGCGGCCAGTACGCGGGTCGCGCCCGACTTACGCCAGGCTCCCTGCGCCATTGTTGCCAGGGTGGAGACGCCGATCATCGGTAAATTCGCGCCTAACGCCAGCCCCTGAGCAATGCCAATACCAATACGTACACCGGTGAAACTGCCAGGACCGCGACCAAACGCCAGAGCGTCGATATCGGTTAACGTGAGATCGCCAGCGGCCAGGATTTCCTCAACCATTGGTAAAATTCGTTGGGTGTGTTCTCGTGGGCAAAGCTCGAAATGAGCCTTGGTAGTACCGTCATTCCACAGGGCAACAGAGCACGCCTCTGTGGCGGTATCGATAGCCAGAATTCGCATGGGTGTTTGTGATCAGGTCAATAAATTTGGCGCGCATCTTACCACACTCCGTAACAAATTACTCAGTCGTTGGTATGGCAAGAAAACGAACAGCGCGAGCAATATCACGTGTCCGCGGCGCAGGCGGAAGGCTTGCCAGGAAAGTGGCACCGTAAGGTCGCATCACCAGACGGTTGTCGCAAATCACCAGCACCCCGCGGTCGTCAGCGTCACGAATCAGACGCCCCACGCCCTGTTTCAGGGTGATTACCGCATCCGGCAACTGAACGTCTTCAAACGGATCGCCGCCGCGCAAACGGCAGTCCTCCATCCTCGCTTTTAACAGCGGATCGTCCGGCGAGGTGAACGGCAGTTTATCAATAATCACCAGCGACAACGTATCGCCACGCACGTCCACCCCTTCCCAGAAGCTGCTGGTGGCAACCAGTAACGCATTACCTGCGCTGACAAACTGCTGTAACAGTTGCCCTTTACTGGTTTCGCCCTGCAGCAGCACGGGAAGGGTCATGGTGGCGCGGAATTGTTCCGCCAGATCGCGCATCATCGCGTGCGAGGTACACAGCATAAAGCAGCGACCGTTGTTCGCTTCGATAATAGGACGCAGCATGGATGCCAGCTGACGCGCCGCTCCCGGTTGGTTGGTTTGCGGGAGATTACGCGGCACGCACAGCAGCGCCTGGCGGGTGTAATCAAATGGACTTGGCAGCAGCATCGACTCGGCATCTTCAATACCCAGCCGCGCGGTGAAATGATGAAGGTCATCGTTTACCGACAGCGTCGCGGAGGTAAAAATCCAGCAGCCCGGCTTCTGTTCCATCACTTCTTTGAATTTATCCGCCACCGTGAGCGGCGTCAGCGCAAGGGTGAAATGGCGCGAGGTGCATTCATACCAGTAGCTGAAACCTGGCTGGTTGATCTCTTTCAGGCGCTTCAGACGAGTACGGTAAAGCGTGGCACGTTCAAACGCGGCATCCAGCAAAGCGGAACGTCCGAGAGACAGTTTTGCCACGTCGTAACACAGCTCCAGCGTGTCATCGAGCAACAAAAACGCGCGCTGTACGCGCGGGTCGGCCAGCAGTTCCCGCAAGTTTCCTCGATAGCCCGGCTCACCCAACTGCAGGCGGAAGTCCTGCGCGCTTTGCGCCAGCCGGTCGGCGCATTTTTGAAGCTGCTGAGTGTCTTTCAGCTCGGTGCGATAGGCAATGGTGATGTCTTTCGCCAGATCCAGCAGTTGGCGACTGGAGAGCGATTGACCAAAATACTGGCTGGCGATATCCGGTAACTGATGCGCTTCATCGAAGATCATCACTTCAGCTTCCGGGATCAGCTCGCCAAACCCACTCTCTTTCACCACCATATCAGCGAGAAACAGATGGTGGTTTACCACGACGACATCTGCATCCATCGCCTTTTTGCGCGCTTTAACGACAAAGCACTCTTTGTACAGCGGGCAGTCGCTCCCAAGGCAATTATCGTTTGTGCTCGTCACCAGCGGCCAGGCCTGAGAGTCTTCCGCCACGCTGACGCAGGTGCTGATGTCACCATCAAGGGTTTGATTTGACCAGGAGCGTAGCAGAATGACGTCACTTAAAGTCTGTACCGGCAGGTCACCGCCCGCCAGCGCCTGTTGTTCGAGACGCTCAAGACACAGATAGTTTGAACGCCCTTTCAGCAGCGCCAGTTTACCCGTGAATTCCAGAGCCTTCGCTACTGTGGGTAAATCGCGGCTGTATAGCTGATCCTGCAACGCCTTCGAGCCCGTGGAGACAATTACTTTCTTTCCGGCACGCAGCGCAGGGGCAAGATAAGCGTAGGTTTTACCTGTTCCTGTTCCGGCTTCGACAACAAGCGGCTGTGATTTTTCGATAGCATGACTGACGGCGAAGGCCATCTGCCGCTGTGGTTCACGCGGTTTAAAACCGGGTATCGCTTTAGCCAACTGACCGTCTGCTGCAAAATCGTCCGTCACACTGCCCCCTGTTCATTTGAACAGGGATTATGTCAGGCCAGCGGCTCTTTCGCCAGTTGAAGAGGTGACGTGGACACAACATTATGGCAGTCTTGGCGCAACCCGAAGCCATTATGAAAAAACGTAAATGAGGAATGATTTATGACGATTGTGCGCATTGATGCCGAAGCGCGTTGGTCCGACGTGGTTATCCACAACAACACGTTGTATTACACCGGCGTACCGGAAAATCTGGATGCCGACGCCTTTGAGCAAACGGCAAATACGCTGGCGCAAATTGATGCGGTGCTGGAAAAACAGGGCAGCAGCAAGTCACGTATTCTTGATGCCACCCTGTTCCTGGCGGACAAAAATGATTTTGCCGCCATGAACAAAGCCTGGGACGCATGGGTTGTTGCTGGTCACGCGCCGGTACGTTGTACCGTTCAGGCCGGGTTAATGAACCCGAAATACAAAGTTGAAATTAAGATTATCGCTGCGGTATAAGCGGCGTTATTCGTCTTCATCTTCAAAACGCGCCACGATCCGCTCGCCGGTATGGCTGGCGCGTAATTCAGCAGCCACTTTCGTAATCGCCTCGCCACTGCTCATCCCCTGGGATATCAGTTCATGAATGCGTTCAACCGCCTGTTGCTGCTGATCGTGCGTGAGTGAAGGTAAACCTGCAATCATGGTGAACTCCTGCTAAATTATTAGCGCTAATTATTTCATGCTACCCGGCACATAGCCAGTGAAGTAGCAACGAGTCAGGACTGATGAAGACGTTATCTCCCGCTGTAATCACACTCCCCTGGCGTCTGGACGCCGCTGAGCACTATTTTGCCACATTAAGCCACCAGCCCTGGGCAATGCTTTTGCATTCAGGCCATGCCGACCATCCGCATAATCGCTTTGATATTCTGGTCGCCGACCCCATTACCACGCTGGTCACACATGCAGAAGAGACCGTTGTGCATGACCATCACGGCACTATGCAAACGGTTGATGATCCGATGACAGTTTTACGTTCGGCGCTGACATCGCTGACTATTCAGCCCGATTATAATCCCGATTTTCCCTTCCAGGGAGGCGCATTGGGTCTGTTCGGTTATGACTTAGGCCGTCGTTTTGAATCTCTGCCAACGGAAGCCGAACAGGATATCACGCTACCGGACATGGCGGTTGGCATTTACGATTGGGCGCTGATTGTCGATCATCAGTTGCAAAGGGTGTCGCTACTTAGCCACTCCGATGTACAGGCACGACGCCGTTGGCTGGAAAGTCAACAGATTCCCGTGCGCGAACCGTTTTCGTTAACATCCTCGTGGCAGTCCAACATGACCCGCGCGCAGTATGGTGAAAAGTTCCGTCAGGTGCAGCGTTATCTGCACAGCGGCGATTGCTATCAGGTCAATCTTGCCCAGCGTTTTCAGGCGCATTATCAAGGAGATGAGTGGTTGGCGTTTGTACGTCTCAACCATGCGAACCGCGCCCCGTTCAGTGCGTTTATACGTCTTGAGGAGGGGGCGATTCTCAGCCTTTCACCTGAGCGTTTTATTCTGCTGGAAAACCAGCACATCCAGACGCGTCCGATTAAAGGCACGCTGCCCAGACTTGAAGATGCCGATGCCGATCGTCTGCAGGCTCAATCACTGGCGAACTCCCCAAAGGATCAGGCGGAAAACCTGATGATCGTCGATTTAATGCGTAATGATATCGGCCGCGTTGCCGAACCCGGTTCGGTACAGGTTCCGGAACTGTTCGTTGTCGAACCGTTCCCTGCCGTTCATCATTTGGTCAGCACCATTACCGCGCGTCTGCCAGAGTCATTGCACGCCACTGACCTGCTGCGCGCCGCCTTCCCCGGCGGCTCTATTACCGGTGCGCCAAAAGTGCGGGCAATGGAAATTATTGACGAACTGGAACCGCAAAGACGCAACGCCTGGTGCGGTAGCATTGGCTATCTGAGCTTTTGCGGCAATATGGATACCAGCATCACCATTCGCACGCTGACAGCCACCAACGGACGCATTTATTGTTCCGCTGGCGGTGGCATTGTGGCGGACAGCCAGGAAGATGCGGAGTATCAGGAAACGTTTGATAAAGTGAATCGTATTTTGCACCAACTGGAGAACTGACACGTGGAATACAGCAGCCTGACGCTTGATGATTTTTTATCGCGCTTTCAACTCCTGCGCCCGCAGGTTAATCATACTGCGTTAAACCAGCGTCAGGCCGCCGTACTGATCCCCGTCGTGCGTCGTGCACAGCCGGGGTTACTGTTAACTCAGCGATCCGTTCATCTGCGCAAGCACGCCGGACAAGTCGCCTTTCCCGGCGGCGCGGTGGATAGCAGCGATGCCTCGTTAATTGCCGCCGCCCTTCGCGAAGCGCAGGAAGAAGTGGCGATCCCACCATCCTGCGTGGAGGTGATTGGCGTTCTGCCGCCGGTCGACAGTGTGACCGGTTTCCAGGTCACGCCGGTGGTAGGCATTATCCCGCCAAATTTGCCGTATCGCGCAAGTGTTGATGAAGTTTCCGCCGTGTTCGAAATGCCGCTGGCACAAGCCCTGCATTTAGGTCGTTATCATCCGCTGGATATCTACCGTCGCGGCGATTCACATCGTGTATGGCTTTCCTGGTATGAGCAATATTTCGTCTGGGGAATGACCGCCGGAATAATTCGTGAGCTGGCGCTGCAAATTGGCGTCAAGCCCTGACTATACTTATCTTTACGCACACCATAGACAACTTGAAACTCAGGTCACAACATTAGTAAAACCGCGGTTATCTATTAGTTTAATTCATGTGAATAGTTAAGCCGATCGCCGCGTTCCCTCTTACACTATGCGCAGTTATAACATCGTTACTGGAAACCCCAGTCGCCCTGTAGGAGTATTATCGTGATTAGTCTATTCGACATGTTTAAGGTGGGGATTGGTCCCTCATCTTCCCATACCGTAGGGCCTATGAAGGCGGGTAAACAGTTCGTCGATGACCTGGTCGAAAAAGGATTACTGGACAGCGTTACTCGTGTCGCCGTCGACGTGTATGGTTCACTGTCGCTCACGGGTAAAGGTCACCATACCGATATCGCCATTATTATGGGTCTGGCGGGCAATGAGCCTGCTACCGTAGATATTGACAGCATCCCCGGATTTATCCGCGACGTAGAAACGCGTGGACGCCTGCTGCTTGCGCAGGGTCAGCACGAAGTGGATTTCCCGCATAATGACGGAATGCGTTTTCACAACGGCAACCTGCCGCTGCATGAAAACGGAATGCAGATCCACGCGTACAGTGGCGAAACCGTCATTTACAGCAAAACCTACTACTCTATCGGCGGTGGATTCATCGTTGATGAAGAACATTTTGGTCAGGATGCCGCGGGCGAGGTCAGTGTGCCTTATCCGTTCAAATCCGCCACCGAAATGCTGGAATACTGCAACAGCACCGGCCTGTCTCTCTCTGGCATGGCGATGCAGAACGAACTTGCTCTGCACAGTAAAAAAGAGATTGAAGAGTACTTTGGTAACGTCTGGCAAACCATGCAGGCTTGTATCGATCGTGGTATGAACACCGAAGGCGTGCTGCCGGGTCCGCTGCGCGTTCCTCGTCGTGCTTCAGCCCTGCGTCGTATGCTGGTTTCCAGCGACAAGCTGTCCAACGATCCGATGAACGTGATCGACTGGGTGAACATGTTCGCGCTGGCCGTTAACGAAGAAAACGCCGCGGGTGGTCGCGTAGTTACTGCGCCAACCAACGGTGCCTGCGGTATCGTGCCTGCGGTACTGGCCTATTACGATCATTTCATCGAGTCCGTCAGCCCAGATATCTATACCCGTTATTTCCTGGCGGCCGGCGCGATTGGCGCGTTGTATAAAATGAACGCGTCTATCTCTGGTGCGGAAGTGGGTTGTCAGGGTGAAGTGGGCGTAGCCTGTTCCATGGCTGCCGCGGGTCTGGCTGAACTGTTAGGCGCGAGCCCTGAGCAGGTGTGTGTTGCTGCTGAAATCGGCATGGAACATAACCTCGGCTTAACCTGCGATCCGGTGGCGGGACAGGTACAGGTTCCGTGCATCGAACGTAATGCCATTGCGTCAGTGAAGGCGATCAACGCCGCGCGTATGGCAATGCGCCGTACCAGCGCTCCGCGCGTCTCGCTGGATAAAGTCATTGAGACCATGTACGAAACAGGTAAAGACATGAACGCCAAATACCGTGAAACGTCACGCGGTGGTCTGGCAATCAAAGTTCAATGTGACTAATACTTATTTTTCGCCCATCTGCGACGGATGGGCGAATTTGCCCCCTCTCCCTCGTCTGGCGTAATTTTCCCCACTACACTTGCTCTGTTGCTGTTGGCTACTGTGACCAACGGCTTATCGGGCGGCCCGCATGCAAACAGCGCAAAGGATCATCAAGAACTATCGCCGGAATCGCTTAATCGTCTGCACATTATGTGCACTACTGACGCTCATTCTCACATTAACTGTCCGATTTATTTCGGAGCGTAATTTAAATCATCGCAATACCGTTACCTTTGCCAACCACGCCGTTGAAGAGTTGGATGACGTGCTTTTGCCCCTACAGACCGGACGCGATGTACTGCTACCGCTGATTGGGCTTCCCTGCTCAGTCGCGCGTTTACCTCTGAGTAAGCATGCAGCCAGACTGCAAACGGTACGTTCTATCAGCCTGATTCAGAGCGGGATCCTTTATTGTTCCAGCATTTTTGGCTATCGCAATGTGCCTATTCGCCAACTGGAGCCTGAATTACCCAGTCGGGAGCCGCAATTGCTGCTGTCTACCGACCATTCGTTGATTAAGGGCAGTCCGATTCTGACGCAATGGTATCCAGCATCTGCCGATGGCTCAGATGGCGTGCTGGAAATAGTTAACATTGATTTATTATCGTCCATGTTGCTTGAACCCCAGCCACCGCAAATTACCCATGCCAGCTTAACCGTCGGTAATCGCCATTTGCTATATGGACAAGGTGTTGTCGATACGCTACCTGAACTGGATAATGAAAAACGCTACCAGCTCTCATCGCAACATTTCCCCTTTACTATCAGCGTCACCGGTCCGGGTGCCAGCGAACTGGCTATAAAACATCTACCAACACAACTGCCGCTGGCGGTGATCCTAAGTTTTTTAGTGGGCTACCTGGCATGGCTGGCGACCGCCAGCAGAATGAGCTTCTCCTGGGAGATAAATCTGGCCCTTGCTGCACGGGAATTCGAGCTGTTTTGCCAGCCGCTACTTAATGCGCAAACCCAGCAATGTATGGGAGTGGAAATCCTTTTACGCTGGAATAACCCGCGCCAGGGTTGGATCTCTCCCGAAGTGTTTATTCCCATCGCAGAGGAGCACAACCTGATTGTGCCGCTTACCCGTCATGTCATCGCAGAAACCATTCAGCAACGGCACGTATTCCCGATGAGCAGCCAGTTTCATATTGGGATTAATGTTGCCGCCAGCCATTTTCGTAACGGTACGCTGCTAAAAGATCTCAACCAGTACTGGTTCAGCCAGCACCCTATTCAGCAGTTGGTTATCGAACTCACCGAGCGCGATGCGTTGCTGGATGTGGATTATCGGGTCGTGCGCGAGTTAAATAGGCTTGGCGTAAAGCTGGCAATTGACGATTTCGGCACCGGCAACAGCTCGCTCTCCTGGCTGGAAAAGCTTCGCCCGGATGTGCTGAAGATTGATAAATCATTTACCTCGGCAATCGGGACAGACGCCGTGAACTCAACCGTCACAGACATCATTATCGCTCTGGGGAAAAAACTGAATATCGAACTGGTGGCGGAAGGCGTTGAAACACAGGCGCAGGCACAGCATTTGCGCCGACACGGCGTACATTTATTGCAAGGCTTTTTGTATGCAAAGCCGATGCCGCTGCGCGATTTTCCCAAATGGCTGGCGGGCAGCACGCCGCCGCCCGCCCGGCATAACGGGCGACACAGTATGCACGTTATGCCGTTTCGCTAACCCCGCTTACTCGTCTTCGTCGTGAGCGGGTTGTTCTTTAACAATGCGAACTAAATCCACACGATAGTCATTGGCTTCGACAATCGTAATGCTCAACGGTGCAACATCGATAACATCACCTACGCGTGGAATATGGCCGTTAGCGGCAATGACTAAACCTGCCACCGTGGCGATGTCTTCATCTTCATTCACTAACGTATCCACGTCCAGCGCCTGTTGCAACGCATGCAGATCGGTACCACCTTTCACCAACCAACCGCCTGCATCAGCAATAATTTCAGGCGTTTCATCGGCATCCGGGAATTCACCGGCAATAGCTTCTAATACGTCCAACGGCGTGACCAGACCCTGGACTACACCAAACTCGTTAGTGACGATAACAAAGCTGCCGCGGGCGCGTCGCAGAACACCTAACAGATTGATAGGATCCAGCGTTTCCGGGACAATAATAGCCGGAGACGCGGAGGCAATGGCAGCCACATCCACACCGTCTTCCAGCGCGACCAGCAGCTCTTTAGCACGCACAATACCGATGATTTCATCCAGTTCGCCACGACACACCGGGAACAGGCTGTGTGGTGACGAGAGCAATTGCTCGCGAATTTCCTCCACGCTCAGGTCTGCATCAACCCAGCTAATTTCGCCACGAGGCGTCATAATGCCACGTAATGAACGCGACGCCAGAGAAAGGACGCCGTTGATCATATAGCGTTCTTCTTCCACAAATGCGCCTTCCGGGACGGGAACCGGCACCGGGTTGTCGGATTCCATCTGCGCGCTGGCCTGACTTTTACCCCCCATCAGACGCAGGATTGCATCGGCAGTGCGCGCACGCAGCGGCAGCGTCGACTGGTGGCGAATAAAGTTCCGACGGGCAATCTGGTTAAACAACTCAATGATGATTGAGAAGCCAATCGCCGCATACAGATAGCCTTTCGGAATATGGAAGCCAAACCCTTCGGCAACCAGGCTCAGACCGATCATTAACAGGAAGCTCAGACACAGCACCACCACCGTCGGATGTTGGTTCACAAATCGTGTCAGCGGCTTAGAAGCCAGCAGCATCACGGCCATAGCAATCACGACCGCCGCCATCATCACCGGCAGATGGTTGACCATACCGACCGCCGTAATAACGGCATCCAGCGAGAACACCGCATCGAGGATGACAATCTGCGTCACAACAACCCAAAAACTCGCATACCCTTTTGCCTGGCCGGTATCATGTTCACGGTTTTCCAGCCGCTCATGCAGCTCTGTCGTGGCCTTGAACAAGAGGAAAATCCCCCCCAGCAGCATGATCAGATCGCGCCCCGAGAACGAGTAGTCCATTACCGTAAATAGCGGCTTAGTTAGCGTCACCATCCACGAAATCACGGACAACAAGCCCAGGCGCATAACCAGTGCCAGTGACAAACCGATTAAACGCGCTTTATCTCGCTGTTTTGGCGGCAGCTTATCAGCCAGGATCGCAATGAAGACTAGGTTATCAATACCCAGAACAATTTCGAGAACGACAAGCGTGAGCAAACCCACCCAAATCTGCGGGTCCATTAATAATTCCATGACAAGCTCCTGCTTAAGGAATGACCAAACTGCGCGCTGAGGATCTCAGGCGTTGAAGCGATATGCAGAGAAAATTTGTGGCAAAAAGTGCCAATCTGACAGGCTTGATACGGCCTGATAGTGAAATGACGTCGGTGACGATCCATATGGTGAGCTACTGCCCTATACTCCTGAGTAATTAAACCGATGCTAAACATAACAGAGACAACCGTTTTTTAGCAAAGATTTACCTTCCTTTGCAATAAGTTGTTTCGGAGATATTTTACCCTTCGAAATTTCTTTTTATCGGAAGTTAAATTACGGATCTTCATCACATAAAATATTTTTTTCGATATCTAAAATAATTCACGAAAATCATAGGTTTTTCTTTGTAACCCTTATCTGAATCGATTCGATTGCGGACGACGATTCAAATACATCTTCACGTTGATGTGTTAACGATAATAAAGGAGGTAGCAAGTGACCATTGCTATTGTAATAGGCACACATGGTTGGGCTGCAGAGCAGTTACTTAAGACAGCAGAAATGCTGTTAGGCGAGCAGGAAAACGTCGGCTGGATCGATTTCGTTCCAGGCGAAAATGCCGAAACGCTGATTGAAAAGTACAACGCTCAGTTGGCAAAACTCGATACCAGTAAAGGCGTGCTGTTTCTCGTTGACACATGGGGAGGCAGCCCGTTTAACGCTGCGAGCCGCATTGTCGTCGATAAAGAGCATTACGAAGTCATCGCCGGTGTGAACATTCCCATGCTGGTTGAAACCTTCATGGCGCGTGATGACAACCCCAGCTTCGATGAATTAGTAGCACTGGCCGTTGAAACCGGTAGCGAAGGCGTGAAAGCGCTGAAAGCAAAACCGGTGGAGAAAGCCGCTCCAGCCCCAGTCGCGGCGCCAAAAGCAGCAGCTCCCGCCAAACCGATGGGGCCGAACGATTATATGCAGATCGGCCTGGCGCGTATTGATGACCGCTTAATCCATGGTCAGGTGGCAACTCGCTGGACCAAAGAAACCAACGTAACACGCATTATCGTCGTCAGTGATGAAGTCGCCGCCGATACCGTGCGTAAAACGCTGCTGACCCAGGTTGCACCTCCGGGTGTGACGGCGCATGTGGTTGATGTCGCGAAAATGATCCGCGTCTACAACAACCCTAAATATGCAGGTGAGCGTGTGATGCTGTTGTTTACCAACCCGACCGACGTAGAACGTATCGTTGAAGGTGGTGTGAAAATTACCTCTGTAAACATTGGTGGTATGGCTTTCCGTCAGGGTAAAACGCAGGTAAACAACGCAATTTCTGTCGATGAAAAAGACATCGAAGCCTTCAAGAAACTCAACGAACGCGGTATTGAGCTCGAGGCTCGTAAGGTTTCTACCGATCAGAAACTGAAAATGATGGATTTGATTGCCAAGGTGAAATAACGCCCTGGCATTTACTTAGTTTTCACACTTAAGTCTGTATAGCAATAGGAGAAGTACAATGGAGATTACCACTCTTCAGATTGTGCTGGTGTTCATCGTCGCATGTATCGCGGGTATGGAGTCGGTACTCGATGAATTTCAGTTCCACCGTCCGTTGGTGGCCTGTACGCTGATTGGTGCCGTTCTCGGTGATATGAAAACCGGTATCATCATCGGTGGTACCCTGGAAATGATCGCCCTGGGCTGGATGAACATCGGTGCTGCGGTTGCACCTGATGCCGCACTGGCCTCAATTATCTCTACCGTTCTGGTTATCGCGGGTCACCAAAGCATTGGTGCAGGTATCGCGCTGGCTATCCCACTGGCAGCAGCAGGCCAGGTACTGACCATCATCGTTCGTACTATCACCGTAGCATTCCAGCACGCAGCGGATAAGGCGGCAGAAAACGGTAACCTGACGGCGATCTCCTGGCTGCACGTATCCTCCCTGTTCCTGCAGGCTATGCGTATCGCTATCCCGGCGGTAATCGTGGCGATTTCTGTTGGTACCAGTGAAGTTCAGAGCATGCTTAATGCCATTCCGGAAGTTGTGACCGGTGGTCTGAACATCGCAGGGGGTATGATCGTAGTGGTTGGTTATGCGATGGTCATCAACATGATGCGCGCAGGCTACCTGATGCCATTCTTCTACCTCGGCTTCGTCACCGCGGCATTTACTAACTTCAACCTGGTTGCTCTGGGTGTGATTGGCGCAGTAATGGCTATCCTCTACATTCAGCTGAGCCCGAAATATAACCGCGTAGCCGGCGCACCTGCTGCTGCGGCTGGCAATAACGATCTCGATAACGAACTGGACTAGCAGGTGAGCGAAATGGTTGATATGACTAAAACTACCACCGAGAAAAAACTCACTCCGAGTGACATTCGTGGCGTGTTCCTTCGTTCTAACCTGTTTCAGGGTTCCTGGAACTTCGAACGTATGCAGGCGCTGGGTTTCTGTTTCTCCATGGTGCCGGCTATCCGCCGCTTGTACCCGGAAAACAACGACGCTCGTAAGCAGGCTATTAAGCGTCACCTGGAATTCTTTAATACCCATCCGTACGTAGCGGCCCCCGTATTGGGCGTTACGCTGGCGATGGAAGAGCAGCGTGCAAACGGCGCAGAGATTGACGATGGTGCCATCAACGGTATCAAAGTTGGTCTGATGGGACCGCTCGCAGGCGTGGGTGACCCGATCTTCTGGGGTACCGTACGTCCGGTATTCGCCGCACTTGGCGCAGGTATCGCGATGAGCGGCAGTCTGCTTGGACCACTGCTGTTCTTCATCCTGTTTAACCTGGTTCGTCTGGCAACCCGTTACTACGGTGTTGCATACGGCTACCGTAAAGGTATCGATATCGTTAAAGATATGGGGGGCGGCTTCCTGCAGAAACTGACTGAGGGGGCGTCAATCCTCGGCCTGTTTGTCATGGGGGCATTGGTTAACAAGTGGACGCACGTAAACATCCCGCTGGTGGTTTCCACTATCACCGGTCAGGATGGTCAGACTCGTGTCACCACTGTGCAGACTATCCTTGACCAGCTGATGCCGGGTCTGGTTCCTCTGCTGTTGACTTTCGCCTGTATGTGGCTGCTGCGTAAAAAAGTGAACCCGCTGTGGATCATCGTTGGCTTCTTCGTCATCGGTATCGCGGGCTACGCTGTCGGACTGCTCGGCCTGTAAGACTGTTGTACACCGCCGGGGGCTTGCCCCCGGTTTTTCTATTTAGAGGGTTGAGGATTCATGACTATCACGGACCTGGTGCTGGTTCTTTTTATCTTTTCGCTGCTGGCGTATGCCATTTACGATCAGTTCATCATGCCCCGCCGTAATGGCCCTACTCTGTTGTCTGTCGCCCTGCTTCCTCGTAGCAGAGTCGACAGCGTTATCTTCCTTGGCTTGATTGCTATTCTTATCTACAACAACATCACCAGCCACGGCGCGCAATTTACTACATGGTTATTATGTGCACTGGTATTGATGGGACTGTATCTGTTTTGGAGCCGTACGCCAAAAATCATCTTCAAACAGAAAGGCTTTTTTTTCGCCAATGTCTGGATTGAATATAACCGGATTAAAGAGATGAATTTATCTGAAGACGGTGTCCTGGTGATGCAATTAGAACATCGAAGATTACTGATTCGCGTACGTAATATAGACGATCTCGAAAACATATATAAACTTTTAATTTCAAATCAGTAAGTTACAAATATAGCCTGAACTATGTTTTTTATATATCCATTCAAGAATAAACATAGCTAAGGCTATATCCCACTGCTCATAATGTTATTTATTTTAACGTTTTATTTATAAATAAACCTAAATGAAAATCGTTTTCAATTAGAGGCCAAATATTATTTCTGCGTTTCTTGTTTTATATTCTCAAAATATGTTAAGGTTGCGCCCGTCGTTGGGGAGTAGCCGATTTCCAGACTCCGGAAATGTACGTGTCAACATACTCGTTGAAAAACGTGGCGCGTACGGACTGATCTTACAGGTTCAGTCAGGCGAGACCATAGGCACATCAACTGCAATGCATACCTGAATGGCGCTGTATTTACAGTGATTCCAGCCTGTATGCATGGTTACTGGGGGCAGTGATGTGTGTTATGGATACCCCGGTCAGGACGCTGTTATGAATCTCACCGCTACTGTTCTTCTTGCTTTCGGCATGTCGATGGATGCTTTCGCTGCATCAATTGGCAAAGGCGCCACCCTGCATAAGCCCAAATTTTCTGAAGCACTGCGCACCGGCCTTATTTTCGGCGCCGTTGAAACGCTTACGCCGCTCATTGGCTGGGGCATGGGTATGCTCGCCAGCAAATTTGTACTGGAGTGGAACCATTGGATCGCCTTCATTCTGCTGATCTTTTTAGGCGGACGAATGATAATAGAAGGCTTTCGTGACGACGGGGATGAAGATGAAGAGCCACAGCGCCGCCATGGCTTCTGGCTGCTGGTCACCACCGCCATTGCAACCAGTCTCGACGCAATGGCCGTCGGGGTGGGTCTGGCTTTCCTGCAGGTCAACATTATTGCCACAGCGCTGGCCATCGGCTGCGCCACGTTGATTATGTCTACGCTCGGCATGATGATCGGTCGTTTCATTGGCCCGATGCTGGGCAAGCGAGCTGAAATTTTGGGCGGGCTGGTACTGATAGGTATTGGCGCCCAGATCCTCTGGGCACACTTCCACGGTTAATTCAGGCGCTGCCAGATATGAATACTAAAGTCTGTCTGGCAGTCAAACGTCGTTTTTCCGGCTAACGTTTCCCACACTTCCGGCTTTGCCCGCCAGGCGAACGGCGTCATTTGCAGTAACGCAACGGCCTCGCTGCCTTTGAGCTGCATCTGATACCCCAGCGCAAGACTCTCTTGCAGAACAAAACCGTCCAGTTGCTCAGTGTGTGGCGCATGCAAACGCACCTCATCATAAATCAGCCCTTTCAGCTCCATTAAATGACGCGGACCCGGCGTGGCGGTAATAACCCAGCCACCCGGTTTGACCACGCGAGCCAGCTCCGGCGCTTTACAGGGCGCGTAGATCCGGATGATGGCATCCATTGACTCGTCGGCAAACGGCAGGCGATGGCTGGAGGCAACGCAAAAGGTCACCTGCGAATAACGACGGGCTGCGGCCTTAATCGCCACTTTAGAAACGTCAAGACCAAAGGTTGTACAGCCCGTCAGCGCATCGGCAAACGCATGGGTGTAATACCCTTCCCCACAGCCAATATCCAGGATCGCCGCATCTTCTGAACTCAACCTCTGGGTGAGCGCATCCACAATTGCATCGCGCAGCGGCTGATAGTGTCCGGCATCGAGAAATGCCCGGCGCGCCTGCATCATCTCCGCGCTATCACCCGGATCGCGCGACCGTTTGTGCTGAACCGGCAGTAAGTTGACATACCCTTCTTTCGCCACGTCAAACTGGTGCCGCCCAGGGCAGACAAAACTGTTATTCGCTTGAGTAAGAGCCTGGTGGCAAAGAGGACAGGAAAACGACATGACAACTCCGGCAGGTGACTTAAGGGCGCAAGTGTAACGCGAATTGCGCCCTGGGAAAATAACTTACAGCGACGGCGAGGATACGTTGCTGCCGTGCATTACCAGCAGATGATCGGAGCCGGGAGGCATTCCGTCCGGCTTTACGTTTTCCAGACGCAGGACATCGCCCATTATCTGGCTGAATACCGGCGCGGAGACTGCCCCCCCATAATAAGCACCGTTTTGCGGGTTATTTATAACCACAACCAGCGCGAACTTTGGGTCGCTTGCTGGCGCAACGCCCGCCGTATAGGCCACATATTTATCGACATATTTGCCGTCATCGCCAATTTTCTTTGCCGTTCCGGTCTTAACCGCGACGCGATAATCTCTGACCGCGGCCTTGGTTCCCCCGCCGCCGGGTAGCGCGACGCTTTCCATCATATGTTCAACCTGGTGAACCAACGCCTCCGGCATCACTCGCGTACCGATTACCGGCGGATCGATACGTGTAATAGAAAGGGGTCGATAGATACCAAAACTGCCGATGGTGGCATAGACATGCGCCAGCTGGAGCGGCGTCACCATTAATCCATAACCAAATGCGAAGGTTGCCCGGTCCAGATCGCTCCAGTAGCGGCGTTGAGGCATTAATCCGCGACTTTCCCCGGTTAAACCCAGTCCGGTTGGATCGCCAAAGCCAAAGCTTTTATAGGTATTCAGTAATTTCTGTACCGGCATCGCCAGAGAAAGGTGTGACACGCCGGTATCGCTCGATTTCTGCAAAATCCCGGTCAGCGATAGCTCCGGGTAAAATCCGACGTCGCGGATGCGATGCCCATCAACAATAAAAGGATGAGTATCAATCACACTGTCAGGCTGTACTATCCCCTGCTGCAGAGCGGTCATAATCACCAGTGGTTTTACGGTTGAACCGGGTTCAAAGGTATCGCTAATTGCACGATTACGAAAATCATCCAGTACCGCGCCATCACGGTTATTGGGATTGAAATCGGGAAAGCTTGCCATGGAGAGTATTTCGCCGGTGGCAATGTTGACCAGCACTGCGGCCCCTGATTCCGCTTTATTCCATGTCACGGCATTGTCCAGCGCGTCTTCAGTAACCGTCTGCAAGCGCTCATCAATGCTGAGCTGTAATTCATGCGCAGGCACCGGCATCACTTCCGTGATATTTTCGATGACATGGCCAAATTTGTCTTTACGTACCAGGCGGGAGCCAGGTTTGCCCATCAACTGGCTATTGAAGCTTTTCTCCAGCCCTTCAATCCCCTGACCGTCAATGTTGGTGAAACCAATCAGATTGGCCGCAACATGTCCGGCGGGATAAAAGCGGCGGGACTCTTCACGCAGGTTGATTCCCGGCAGATCCAGTTTATCGACCCATTCTGCCTGCTGAGGAGAGATCTGGCGCGCCAGATAGATAAACCGCCCGGCTGGATTGCTGTTAACGCGTTCAGCCAGCGTGCTGAGAGAAATATGCAGCGTCTTCGCTAACGCCTGCCAACGTTCGTTATAGCCAACGCCACCCTTGCTGATAATCGTCTTCGGATCGGCCCAGACGGCGTTAACCGGAACGCTTACCGCCAGCGGTCGCCCTTCTCTGTCGGTTATCATTCCGCGTGGCGAAGCGATGGACACCTCGCGTAAGGAACGCATGTCTTCCTGTTTTACCAGATTCGTCGGCGTGACAATTTGCAACCACGCAACCCGTCCCAGCAGCAATCCAAGGCTCAATAATATTGCCACACAAAGCAGGGCAAAACGTACGGGAGTAAAATTGCGCGCATCGCCGTCGTTTTTCTTTTTCACCCGAACTCCAACAAGATAGTTTTTCAGGTGTCTGATTTAACGGGAAATGCCGCAAGAAAGCGGGGAAAACTATGCTACGAACATCACGCCTTTGCAACAAAGCGCTAATGGATGGGCATTCAGTAATATTTTGACGTAATTAGAATTAAAAAGCCCCGCATAAGCGAGGCTTTATATCTGAGATGGATGCGCAAAAGCGCTTCAAATCAGTGGTGTCGATCAGATAGCTGTTACGTTAACAGCAGCCGGACCTTTCTGGCCGTCCTGAATTTCGAACTCAACGTTCTGGCCTTCAGCCAGAGTTTTGAAGCCGTTACCCTGGATAGCGGAGAAGTGTACGAACACGTCTTTGCTGCCATCAGCCGGAGTAATGAAACCAAAACCTTTAGACTCGTTGAACCACTTAACTTGACCTTTAATCTTTGCCATTTGCAAAATTCCTTAGAGTATTTTCTTCGCCCGCGGGCATAACATAGATAAAACTGAGACATTACTGCTTGAGGCACTAATATAAGGTTCGGCAGAGAAGCGGTATTCAACGTCAACGTGTTTACTCAGGACTTCTTTACTGAAAATGCCACACATAAACAGAACTGTACCTCGTTTAACCCAAAACGTGTTATCACATACAACGTTAATAATGGCAAGCCATTTTTAAACGTGTCTCGATCGGTCGCACAAATCCCGTCGTCCATCAAACAGCAACTGCACAGTTATGCGCCAGGTCGAGTAGAATTATATTCTCGCCTCTCTCCCCTATCCCGCCTGACTTGCGCCATAGCCGGGATATTTCTACCATAGCTCAATAGCTTCAGTTGTTCCAGGTTATCTGTTACGGGTTCTGCCAGATATCATTTTTTATGCTTAGTAATGCATAAAATGTCACAAGCGTAAAAATGAGATCCGCCTTCTGGTTTTGCACCAAAATAATGAAAGAATGATGACAAGGCACAAAAAAAGTAAGAGAAACGTTTCGCTGTTAATAAAACGATCGTTATCACAAAAATGACATAATCATATTTTTTACGTATGGAAGATTATATTTATATCAGACTGGGGATAAGATATTAATTAGTCGGAGCATCTGAAAACACTGAGAATAGATGACTGCCCGGCCGCCAATTACACGACGGGGACAGAAGAAAATAATCTGACGCGCTGACGACAGGATGAAGCAACTGAGAACAACAACAACCGTTCCTCATCCTGCCATACCTTTTTTACCGCTCAGCTACCAGGCGGATGATGTCATCGTCTTCATCCTTAATGGGCAGTGCAGTAGGCTCTGCCGCTTTCTCGGGTTCGTTAGCTTCGCAAAGGCGACGTAACAAAGCGTTCTGTCTTTTTTGCTGATCTAACAATGCTTCAAGCAACTCAATCTGCTCGTTAGTACGCGAACTTGCCCGATTGATAAAAAACCAAAGAACAAGCCCAACAATCAGAACCACCACCGATACCGCTAAAGACGCAAAACTCAACGCGCCAGAATTCAAAACTTCGTTCATTTTACCACCTCAATGTAGACAGTGTAGTTTACCACTGCCGCACAAGAAGGTAATCAACTGTTGCGAAAATGCGCTTACCAGGGAATAAATTTATTGAAGGCACAAATACCGCTGAAAAATTGTACGTCCTGATCGCACATGATGTTGAACACCTGCGCCCACATCAGTATGCATACCAGTACAACAACAATCAGCACTACCCAGCGAATTTTTTTCACTCCAGCTCCACTCTTCAACTCCACATCTTATGTCTATAAATTATCATGCGTTACCTAAACCCAGCGTTAACTGTATAGGCATTCAATCTTTTTAGGAATGATTGACTTGTTTCATACCGTGTACAGGCTAATCTAATAACAATGAGAAAAGATAAGAAGTTGTAATGCGTCTGATTATCCGCGCTATTGTGTTGTTAGCTCTGGTTTGGATCGGTTTATTATTGAGCGGCTATGGAATTTTGATTGGAAGTAAGGAGAATGCTGCCGGTCTGGGTCTGCAATGCCAATATCTGACTGCCCGTGGAACCAGCACGGCACAGTACGTCCACACCAGTAGCGGTATCATTGGCCTGTCGGATTGTCCCCTGTTAAGGAAAAGCACGGTCATTATCGATAACGGCTAATAATGCAACATTACATTCGATACGTTATTTACGCCAGGTAACGTTATGACTGTTCATAAAAAACCCCAGGTACAAAATACCTGGGGTTTTTTACATTCGCGATTACGTCAGATTAGAACGGATAGTCGTTATAGCCCATTTGTTCTGAAATCTTGCGCGCTGCCGTATGCAGCATTGCCACATACTCGTGTAAACGCTCTTCTGAGAAACGCAGCGTTGGGAATGAAATACTCAACCCCGCAATAACCACGCCGAAACGGTCAAACACCGGTACGCCGATGCAGCGCAGGCCTTCTTCCTGTTCTTCGTTATCTTCGCCGTAACCCTGCTCACGTACTTTATCCAGCAGTAGCAGTAATTCATCAGTATTCGTAATGGTACGATCGGTGCTGCGTTTGTACTCAATGCCATCCAGAATCTGCTTCACTTCATCGCGGTCACGCCATGCCAGTAGAACTTTACCGATAGCTGTACTGTACAGCGGATTACGACGACCAACGCGGGAATACATGCGCAGATTGTACATAGAGTCGATTTTGTGAATGTAGACAATGCTGTCTTCATCCAACGCACCGAGGTGTACAGTCTCTTTGGTCAGGCGCGAAAGTTCGCGCATCTGAATGTCAGCGCTACGGATAAGATCGACGTTTTGCAACGCGCGCGCGCCCAGCTCGAATAATTTCAGGGTCAGTGAGTATTTCTCAGACTCCCCTTCCTGTGCCACATAACCCAGCGTTTTCATGGTCTGCAAAAAGCGATAAACGGTGCTTTTCGACATCATGACGCGTTGCGACAACTCGGTAATACCAATTTCGCGCTCTTCACCCAGCGCCTGCAGAATGCCAAAAACTTTCAGCACGGAAGATACAGAATCGGGTTGCTTATCCAGATCTGCGATTGCCATTTATCACCCCTTTCGAGTGTTTTATAAAAATCAGAACCGGTTTTTATTATAATTTCACGTACCAACCCTCGCAATCGCTCTTTGCTCACTTAGTTACAAATCTGCGACCTAACACCTGAATATCAATGCTAAAATTAATACTCTCATCATAAATTCCACAAATATCGACTTTCTATGGAAAAAATTCAGGCCGATGGTCTGCCATTGCCCCAGCGATATGGCGCAATTTTAACCATTGTTATTGGCATTTCTATGGCAGTACTCGACGGTGCAATAGCGAACGTGGCCCTGCCAACTATCGCCGCCGATCTTCAGGCCTCACCTGCCAGCTCAATCTGGATTGTGAACGCCTATCAAATCGCGATCGTCGTTTCGCTCCTGTCCCTCTCTTTTTTAGGCGATATGTTCGGTTACCGGCGCATTTATAAGTGTGGCCTGGTCGTGTTCCTGCTTGCATCGCTATTTTGTGCCTTGTCAGATTCGTTGCACATGCTGACGCTGGCTCGCGTCGCCCAGGGTTTTGGCGGTGCGGCGCTAATGAGCGTGAATACGGCATTGATCCGACTTATTTATCCCCAGCGTCAGCTTGGGCGGGGGATGGGGATTAACTCTTTTATCGTCGCAGTTTCCTCGGCTGCGGGTCCGACCATTGCCGCAGCAATTCTTTCTATTGCCTCCTGGAAATGGCTGTTTCTGATTAACGTCCCGCTGGGAATAGTCGCCCTGTTGCTGGCGATGCGTTTTCTGCCACCCAATGCGTCCCGCGGCACTAAACCACGCTTTGACCTGCCCAGTGCGGTAATGAATGCCTTAACGTTTGGCTTGTTAATTACGGCGCTCAGCGGCTTTGCACAAGGACAGTCGCTAAAACTGATTGGTGCCGAGCTTGTGGCGCTTATGGTGGTGGGTTTTTTCTTTATCCGACGCCAGCTCGCGCTGGAGGTGCCGTTACTGCCGGTTGACCTGTTACGCATTCCACTGTTTTCACTCTCGATTTGTACCTCGATATGTTCATTCTGCGCACAAATGCTGGCATTGGTTTCCCTGCCCTTCTTTATGCAAACGGTGCTCGGACGCAGCGAGGTCGAAACAGGCCTGCTGTTGACGCCATGGCCGCTGGCAACCATGGTGATGGCGCCGCTGGCGGGATATCTGATTGAACGCGTTCACGCCGGGCTGTTGGGCGCACTGGGCATGGCGTTGATGGCCAGCGGGTTGTTTTCGCTGGTGCTGCTGCCCGTTTCCCCCTCCGATTTTAATATCATCTGGCCGATGATTCTGTGCGGCGCAGGCTTTGGCTTGTTCCAGTCCCCAAATAATCACACCATCATCACCTCCGCACCGCGTGAACGCAGCGGTGGGGCGAGCGGTATGCTGGGGACGGCGCGCTTGCTGGGTCAGAGTACCGGGGCCGCACTGGTCGCGCTGATGCTAAACCAGTTTGGCGACAGTGGAACGCACGTCTCGCTGATAGCCGCAGGCATTCTGGCCTCGCTGGCAGCAATTGTGAGTGGTTTACGCATTACGCAACCACGAGTTCAGGCATAAAAAAAACGGGAACCTCTCGGTTCCCGTTTTCACACAACCCAGTATCTGGATTACATGTTTTCGATGATTGCGTCGCCAAACTCTGAACATTTCAGCAGCTTAGCGCCTTCCATCAGACGTTCGAAGTCATAGGTTACGGTCTTGGCGTTAATTGCGCCTTCCATACCTTTAACAATCAGGTCAGCCGCTTCAACCCACCCCATGTGGCGCAGCATCATTTCAGCGGACAGAATAATGGAACCTGGGTTCACTTTATCCTGACCTGCATACTTCGGTGCAGTACCGTGGGTTGCTTCGAACAGCGCACATTCGTCACCGATGTTCGCGCCCGGCGCGATACCAATACCACCAACCTGTGCGGCCAGCGCATCGGAGATGTAGTCGCCGTTAAGGTTCATACAGGCAATCACATCATATTCAGCCGGACGCAGCAGGATCTGTTGCAGGAACGCATCGGCGATAACATCCTTAACCACGATCTCTTTACCGGTTTTCGGGTTCTTGATTTTCACCCATGGACCGCCGTCGATCAGTTCACCACCGAATTCTTCACGCGCTAACTGGTAACCCCAGTCTTTGAACGCGCCTTCGGTGAATTTCATGATGTTACCTTTGTGTACCAGGGTAACAGAATCACGATCGTTAGCGATGGCGTATTCGATCGCCGCACGAACCAGACGTTTAGTCCCTTCTTCAGAACACGGTTTGATACCAATACCGCAATGCTCCGGGAAGCGGATTTTCTTCACACCCATCTCTTCGCGCAGGAATTTAATCACTTTCTCGGCATCTGCAGAGTCCGCTTTCCATTCGATACCTGCGTAGATATCTTCGGAGTTTTCACGGAAGATGACCATGTCGGTCAGTTCAGGGTGCTTAACCGGGCTAGGCGTGCCCTGGTAATAACGCACCGGGCGCAGGCAGACATACAGGTCAAGTTCCTGACGCAGGGCAACGTTCAGAGAGCGAATACCGCCGCCAACTGGGGTGGTCAGTGGGCCTTTGATGGCAACACGATATTCACGAATCAGATCAAGGGTTTCAGCAGGCAGCCAGACGTCCTGGCCATAAACCTGAGTGGATTTCTCGCCGGTGTAGATTTCCATCCAGGAGATTTTACGCTCGCCTTTATAGGCTTTCTCGACAGCAGCATCGACAACTTTGATCATCGGTGGGGTTACATCAACGCCGATACCGTCGCCTTCAATGAACGGGATAATCGGATTTTCAGGAACGTTGAGTTTGCCGTTTTGCAGGGTGATCTTCTTACCTTCCGCCGGAACAACTACTTTGCTTTCCATTCACCTCTCCTTCGAGCGCTTCTGGTTCTGCTCGTCTGTCATCGCGCTGCATGTGCGTTTGCGTCCTGCTGCACGAATGCGTTAGAGCAATTTTTTGTTAATGTTTTGTAATGAGCATGTCAATACTACCCTAATGTTCGTCGCCATGAAAGACACTCGTTCTTAGGCTATAATGCGGCAATTGATATAATCTGAAAATACCATGCAAAAAACTTCTTTTAGAAATCACCGGGTTGAGCGATTCAGCTCACGACAAGTCACCAAACAGCGTAAAGAAAACCAGCCAAAACGCGTGGTTTTGTTCAATAAACCCTACGATGTTTTGCCACAATTTACTGACGAGGCGGGCAGAAGCACGTTAAAAGATTTTATTCCCGTGCCGGGAATCTATGCTGCGGGCCGACTCGACCGGGACAGCGAAGGACTTTTGGTGCTGACCAATGACGGCGCGCTGCAGGCGCGGTTAACGCAACCTGGCAAGCGCACGGGGAAAATCTATTACGTCCAGATCGAAGGCGAGCCGACAGCAGAAGCGCTGGATGCGCTGCGTACCGGGGTGACGCTCAATGATGGTCCCACGCTGCCCGCAGGTATTGAAATAGTAGAGGAACCCACCTGGCTGTGGCCGAGAAACCCGCCTATTCGGGAACGGAAAAATATCCCCACCAGTTGGCTGAAAGTTACTTTATATGAAGGCCGTAACCGCCAGGTTCGTCGTATGACAGCGCATGTAGGATTCCCGACGCTGCGCCTCATCCGCTATGCCATGGGAGATTACACGCTGGAAAATCTCGCCAACGGTCAATGGCGGGATGCAACTAACTGAATAAGGAACAGGTATGTTCAAACCGCACGTCACGGTCGCCTGCATTGTGCATGCAGAAGATAAGTTCTTAGTCGTTGAGGAAACAATCAATGGCAAAGCCCTGTGGAATCAACCTGCAGGACATCTGGAAGCGGATGAAACCCTGGTGCAAGCCGCCGCTCGCGAACTGTGGGAAGAGACGGGCATCAAAGCGCAGCCGCAACACTTCATCCGGATGCATCAATGGATTGCGCCGGACAAAACGGCCTTTTTACGTTTTCTGTTTTCTATCGAGCTTGCCAATATGTGCGCTACTGAACCTCATGACAGCGATATAGATTGCTGTCGCTGGGTCAGCGCAGAAGAGGTTCTCTCAGCGCCAAATCTGCGTTCACCGTTGGTTGCGGAGAGTATTCGTTGCTATCAGAGCGGACAGCGCTACCCGCTGGCGATGATCGGCGAATTTAACTGGCCGTTTACAGAGGGTGTCAAGTAAGGGGCTGCGTGCTAGAATATGCCGCCTTGAAGTTCAATGTCGTGAGTATTCCTATGTCTGAAAGCCCAAAAAAAGTGATCGTCGGCATGTCCGGCGGTGTCGATTCCTCCGTTTCTGCCTGGCTGTTGCAACAACAGGGTTATCAGGTAGAAGGCCTGTTCATGAAGAACTGGGAAGAGGACGATGGCGAGGAATATTGCACAGCGGCCGCCGATCTTGCAGATGCGCAGGCTGTCTGTGACAAACTCGGCATTGAACTGCATACCGTCAACTTTGCTGCAGAATACTGGGACAACGTCTTTGAACTGTTCCTTGAAGAGTACAAAGCGGGCCGTACGCCAAACCCCGATATTCTGTGCAATAAAGAAATCAAGTTTAAAGCCTTCCTCGAGTTTGCCGCCGAAGATTTAGGTGCCGATTATATCGCCACCGGTCACTACGTGCGCCGCGCCGACGTCGACGGCAAAAGCCGCCTGCTGCGTGGACTTGATGGCAATAAAGACCAGAGCTATTTCCTCTACACGCTCGGTCACGAACAAATCGCGCAAAGCCTGTTCCCGGTCGGCGAACTGGAAAAACCGCAGGTGCGTAAAATTGCCGAAGATCTCGGTCTGATTACGGCCAAGAAAAAAGATTCAACCGGTATCTGCTTCATCGGCGAACGTAAGTTCCGCGAGTTTCTCGGTCGTTACCTGCCCGCTCAGCCTGGCAAAATCATCACCGTTGATGGCGAAGAGATTGGCCAGCATCAGGGGCTGATGTACCACACGCTGGGTCAGCGTAAAGGTCTGGGCATTGGCGGGACGAAAGAAGGCACGGAAGATCCGTGGTACGTGGTGGATAAAGATGTCGAGAACAACATTCTGGTTGTTGCTCAGGGTCATGAACACCCGCGTCTGATGTCCGTTGGCCTGGTGGCGCAACAGCTGCACTGGGTCGATCGCGAACCGTTCACCGGCACAATGCGCTGCACGGTGAAAACCCGCTATCGTCAGACCGACATTCCGTGCACCGTTAAGGCGCTGGATGCTGAACGTATTGAAGTCATTTTCGACGAGCCAGTCGCGGCGGTAACGCCGGGTCAGTCGGCTGTCTTTTACAATGGCGAAGTGTGCCTCGGCGGCGGCATTATCGAACAACGATTGCCTCTGCCGGTATAATTACTTACACATCTAATACAAGGAAGCAGTGAACGTGGCAAAGAATTATTATGACATCACCCTCGCTCTGGCAGGCATTTGTCAGTCGGCACGCCTGGTGCAGGAACTGGCGCACCAGGGGCATTGTGATGCCGATGCATTGCACGTTTCACTGAACAGTGTCATCGACATGAATCCCAGCTCTACGCTGGGCGTGTTTGGCGGCAGCGAGGCCAACCTGCGTTTAGGTCTGGAAACGATGCTCGGCGTGCTCAACGCCAGCAGTCGTCAGGGGCTGAACGCGGAACTCACCCGCTACACGTTAAGTCTGATGGTGCTGGAGCGTAAGCTGTCAGCCGCTAAAGGCGCTATGGACACGCTGGGAGACCGCATCAACGGCTTGCAGCGCCAACTGGACCATTTTGATTTGCAGTCAGAAACGTTGATGAGTGCGATGGCAGGCATTTATGTTGACGTCATCAGCCCACTCGGCCCACGTATTCAGGTTACGGGCTCCCCGGCCATCCTTCAGAGCCCACAGGTTCAGGCTAAAGTACGCGCTTCCCTGCTGGCTGGCATTCGCGCTGCCGTGCTCTGGCATCAGGTTGGTGGAGGCCGTCTGCAACTCATGTTTTCTCGTAATCGCCTGACGACTCAGGCTAAACAAATTCTTGCTCATTTAACCCCGGAGTTGTGATCTATGGAATTATCCTCACTGACCGCCGTTTCCCCTGTCGATGGACGCTACGGCGATAAAGTCAGCGCGCTGCGCGGGATTTTCAGCGAATACGGTTTGCTGAAATTCCGTGTACAAGTTGAAGTACGCTGGCTGCAAAAACTGGCCGCGCACGCAGCGATCAAGGAAGTTCCTGCTTTTGCTGCCGACGCAATCGGTTTCCTTGATGCGATTGTCGCTAACTTCAATGAAGAAGATGCTGCGCGTATCAAAACCATTGAGCGTACGACCAACCATGACGTGAAGGCAGTTGAGTATTTCCTGAAAGAGAAAGTGGCGGATATCCCGGAACTGCACGCTGTTTCCGAGTTCATCCACTTCGCGTGTACCTCAGAAGACATCAACAACCTGTCTCACGCGCTGATGCTGAAAACCGCCCGTGACGAAGTGGTTCTGCCGTACTGGCGCAAGCTTATCGACGCGGTGAAAGATTTGTCCGTACAGTATCGCGATATTCCTCTGCTCTCCCGTACCCACGGTCAGCCAGCCACCCCGTCTACGCTGGGCAAAGAAATGGCTAACGTGGCTTACCGTATGGAGCGTCAGTACCGCCAGCTCAATCAGGTCGAAATTCTCGGCAAAATCAACGGTGCAGTCGGTAACTATAACGCCCACATCGCCGCTTATCCGGAAGTGGACTGGCATCAGTTCAGCGAAGAATTTGTCACCTCGCTGGGCATCCAGTGGAACCCGTACACCACGCAGATTGAGCCGCACGACTACATTGCCGAACTGTTTGATTGCATCGCCCGTTTCAACACTATCCTGATCGACTTCGACCGCGATGTCTGGGGTTACGTGGCGCTGAACCATTTCAAACAGAAAACCATCGCGGGTGAAATTGGTTCCTCCACCATGCCGCACAAGGTGAACCCAATCGATTTCGAAAACTCCGAGGGTAACCTGGGCATGTCTAACGCGGTTCTGCAGCATCTGGCGAGCAAACTGCCGGTCTCCCGCTGGCAGCGCGATCTGACGGACTCTACCGTTCTGCGTAACCTGGGCGTGGGGATTGGCTATGCGCTGATCGCTTATCAGTCCACGCTGAAAGGTGTGAGCAAACTGGAAGTGAACCGCGATCATCTGCTGGATGAACTGGATCATAACTGGGAAGTGCTGGCAGAGCCGATCCAGACCGTGATGCGTCGCTATGGCATTGAAAAACCATACGAGAAGCTGAAGGAGCTGACCCGCGGCAAACGCGTTGACGCCGAAGGTATGAAGCAGTTTATCGACGGTCTGGCGCTGCCTGAAGACGAGAAAACGCGCCTGAAAGCAATGACGCCGGCCAATTACATTGGTCGCGCCGTCACCATGGTTGATGAACTGAAGTAATCTGTTTTACGCCTGTCAGGCCTGCATCATATCGTAGGCCTGCCAGGCGTAGCGCCATCAGGGATTATTGGATCTTATGGCATTTCCGGCGGTGTAATGCCAAAGTGGTTCCACGCCCGCACCGTTGCCATACGTCCGCGCGGAGTTCGCTGCAGAAAACCTTGCTGAATCAGATACGGCTCCAGCACGTCCTCAATGGTTTCACGCTCTTCCCCAATCGCCGCCGCCAGGTTATCCAGTCCTACCGGTCCACCGAAGAACTTATCGATAACCGCCAGCAGCAGCTTACGGTCCATATAATCGAATCCTTCCGCATCCACATTGAGCATATCCAGTGCCTGAGCGGCGATATCTGCTGAAATTGTGCCGTCATGCTTCACTTCGGAGAAGTCGCGTACCCGGCGTAATAAACGGTTGGCGATACGCGGCGTACCACGGGCGCGGCGTGCCACTTCCAATGCGCCTTCATCGCTCATTTCCAGTCCCATAAAGCGGGCGCTGCGTCCAACAATGTGCTGCAGGTCTGCCACCTGATAGAATTCCAGGCGCTGTACAATACCGAAGCGGTCACGCAGCGGAGACGTTAACGAACCGGCGCGCGTCGTCGCCCCGATCAGGGTAAACGGCGGCAGATCGATCTTAATCGAACGTGCGGCTGGTCCTTCGCCAATCATGATATCCAGCTGATAATCTTCCATCGCCGGATACAGCACCTCTTCCACCACCGGTGACAGGCGATGGATTTCATCGATAAACAGCACATCGTGCGGTTCAAGGTTGGTGAGCATTGCCGCCAGATCGCCCGCTTTTTCCAGTACCGGACCGGAAGTGGTGCGCAAATTAACGCCCATTTCATTGGCAACAATATTGGCAAGCGTGGTTTTACCGAGACCTGGAGGACCGAAAATCAGCAGGTGATCGAGGGCTTCACCGCGTAGCTTCGCCGCCTGGATAAAAATCTCCATTTGCGAACGCACCTGAGGCTGGCCAATATACTCCTCCAGCAATTTGGGGCGGATCGCGCGATCCACCAGATCTTCAGGGGTCGTGCTAACAGCCGAAATCAGGCGATCTGCTTCAATCATCCTTTACCTCACAATGCCGCGCGAAGCGCTTCACGAATCAGGGTTTCACTGCTGGCATCAGGGCGAGCAATTTTGCTCACCATGCGGCTGGCTTCCTGTGGTTTATAGCCTAACGCCACCAGCGCAGCAACCGCTTCCTGCTCGGCGTCATCCGTTGCAGGACTGGCCGGAGAGGTCAGGACCAGATCCGCCGCCGGCGTGAAGAGATCGCCATGCAGGCCTTTAAAGCGGTCTTTCATTTCCACAATCAAACGCTCTGCGGTTTTCTTACCTATGCCCGGTAATTTCACCAGCGCGCCAAGCTCTTCGCGCTCAACGGCATTAACGAACTGCTGTGCAGACATACCGGAGAGGATCGCCAGCGCCAGCTTCGGCCCGACGCCATTGGTTTTAATTAACTCTTTAAACAGCGTGCGTTCTTGTTTGTTGTTAAAACCATATAGCAGTTGAGCGTCTTCACGCACCACAAAATGGGTGAAGATAATCGCTTCCTGCCCGGCTTCCGGCAACTCGTAGAAACAGGTCATCGGCATATGGACTTCATAGCCTACTCCGCCGGTTTCCAGAAGGACCAGCGGGGGTTGTTTTTCAAGAATGATGCCTCTGAGTCTGCCTATCACGTGACGCTCCTGCGTTAAGGGCTAAAAGGTAATGCGCTATCATAAAAAAAGGCTGGATAGATATCCAGCCTCATTTGTCACTAACGTAACCGACCTCGCGCCAGATTCAGCCGAGACTCGCTCATTTGCATGGCGTTCTGGCTGACGTGGCAATGGGTAATAGCAATCGCCAGCGCATCCGCGGCATCCGCCTGCGGATTTGCCGGGAGTTTTAGCAGCGTGCGTACCATATGCTGAACCTGGCTTTTTTCCGCGCTGCCGATACCCACCACGGTCTGTTTTACCTGGCGGGCCGCGTATTCAAAGACCGGAAGATCCTGATTGGTAGCCGCAACGATTGCCACGCCGCGCGCCTGCCCCAGCTTTAGCGCCGAGTCGGCATTCTTCGCCATAAAGACCTGCTCAATGGCAAAATAGTCGGGCTGGAACTGGGTGATGATTTCCGTCACGCCCGCATAAATCAACTTCAGACGTGATGGAAGATCGTCGACTTTGGTGCGAATGCAGCCGCTACCGAGGTAGGTCAGCTGTCTGCCGACCTGACGGATTACGCCATAACCGGTGATGCGCGACCCCGGGTCAATGCCGAGAATGATAGACATCACGCATCTCCTGTTAGTTTATGGCTTAACCACATCATTCGAGCGTTGCAGCAACCTCATCGGAGATTTCGCCGTTGTGGTAAACTTCCTGCACGTCGTCGCAGTCTTCCAGCATATCGATCAGGCGCATCAGCTTCGGCGCTGTTTCTGCATCCATATCCGCTTTGGTGGAGGGGATCATAGACACTTCAGCCGCGTCCGCTTTCAGACCAGCCGCTTCCAGCGCATCACGCACTTTGCCCATCTCTTCCCACGCGGTGTAAACGTCAATCGCGCCGTCGTCGAAGGTCACAACGTCTTCAGCGCCCGCTTCCAGTGCCGCTTCCATAATGGCGTCTTCGTCGCCTTGTTCAAAAGAGATCACGCCTTTTTTACTGAACAGGTAAGCTACGGAACCGTCGGTACCGAGGTTGCCGCCCGTTTTAGTGAATGCGTGACGCACTTCCGCAACGGTACGGTTACGGTTGTCAGACAGACACTCAATCATAACGGCTGTTCCGCCAGGACCGTAACCTTCATAGATGATGGTTTCCATGTTCGCATCATCGTCGCCACCAACACCACGCGCGATTGCACGGTTCAGGGTGTCACGGGTCATGTTATTTGCCAGCGCTTTATCAACTGCGGCGCGCAGACGTGGGTTAGCATCCGGATCGCCGCCGCCCAGTTTGGCTGCCGTCACCAGCTCACGAATGATTTTGGTGAAAATTTTACCGCGTTTAGCATCCTGCGCTGCTTTACGATGTCTGGTGTTGGCCCATTTACTATGACCTGCCATAAATAATCTCTCCAAAAAGCGCGCCTTCTCAGGCGACGTTAATTACAAACTCTTCAATCGCCTGCCGGTTACTCCACGACTTGGTTAACTGCGCGGCTTCGTGCGCATTAACCCAACGGTAGGTCAGATGTTCGGTGAACACGATCTCTCGTTCAGAGGGAAGTGCCAGGCAAAACCAGGATTCAGTATTACGCTCAATTCCCGGCGCATAGCGATGACGTAAATGGCTAAAAATCTCAAATTCCACCGTGCGCTGACAGTCAATTAAGGTCAGTTGCTCAGTCGCAACATCAATGGCGACCTCTTCCTTTACTTCGCGCATCGCGGCTTGCGACGCGGTTTCACCCTCTTCAAGGCTGCCGGTGACCGACTGCCAGAAATCAGGATCGTCGCGTCGCTGTAACATCAGCACTCTCCCGGTGTCCTTTGCATAAATCACGACTAACACCGAGACAGGCTGTTTGTATCTCATATCAGTTATTCTCGGCCTTCTTAACAACCTGAATGCTCAGTTCCGCCAGCGCAGCTTCGTTGGCAAAGCTTGGCGCTTCAGTCATCAGACACGCTGCAGCCGTGGTTTTCGGGAAGGCAATAACGTCACGAATGTTGTCAGTACCGGTCAGCAGCATCGTCAAACGATCCAGACCAAACGCCAGGCCCGCATGCGGCGGTGTACCGTATTTTAGCGCATCCAGCAGGAAGCCGAACTTCTCGCGCTGTTCTTGCTCGTTAATGCCCAGAATGCCGAATACAGTCTGCTGCATATCACCGTTGTGAATACGCACGGAACCACCGCCCACTTCATAGCCGTTGATGACCATATCGTAAGCGTTGGCAACAGCGTCTTCCGGCGCAGCTTTCAGCTCAGCGGCAGTCATGTCTTTTGGCGCGGTGAACGGGTGGTGCATCGCGGTCAGACCGCCTTCACCATCGTCTTCAAACATCGGGAAGTCGATAACCCACAGCGGCGCCCATTTGGCTTCGTCGGTAATGTTCAGGTCTTTGCCCAGTTTCAGACGCAGCGCGCCCATCGCGTCGGCAACCACTTTCTTGTTGTCGGCACCGAAGAAAATCATGTCGCCGTCTTGCGCACCAGTACGCTCCAGAATCGCGTCTACGATTTCTGCATTCAGGAACTTAGCAACCGGGCTGGTGATGCCTTCCAGGCCTTTCGCACGCTCGGTGACTTTGATGTAAGCCAGACCTTTCGCGCCGTAAATCTTAATAAAGTTACCGTAATCGTCGATCTGCTTACGGCTTAAGCTCGCACCGCCCGGTACACGCAGGGCAGCCACACGGCCTTTCGCGTCGTTCGCCGGACCAGAGAACACAGCAAACTCAACGCCTTTCACCAGATCGGCAACGTCAACCAGTTCCATCGGGTTACGCAGGTCTGGTTTATCAGAACCGTAACGACGCTCGGCTTCGGCAAAGGTCATGATCGGGAAATCACCCAGATCCACACCTTTAACTTCCAGCCACAGGTTACGCACCAGCGCTTCCATCACTTCACGCACCTGCGGCGCGGTCATGAAGGAAGTCTCAACGTCGATCTGAGTAAATTCAGGCTGACGGTCAGCACGTAAGTCTTCATCACGGAAGCATTTTACGATCTGATAGTAGCGGTCAAAACCGGACATCATCAGCAGCTGTTTAAACAGCTGAGGAGACTGCGGCAGCGCGTAGAACTTACCTTTATGAACACGAGAAGGAACCAGGTAATCGCGCGCGCCTTCCGGCGTAGCTTTGGTCAGCATCGGAGTTTCGATGTCGAGGAAGCCGTGATCGTCCATAAAACGACGCACCAGGCTGGTAATTTTGGCACGCGTTTTCAGGCGCTGCGCCATTTCAGGGCGACGCAGATCCAGGTAGCGATACTTCAGTCGCGCTTCTTCGGTGTTTACGTGGTTAGAGTCCAGCGGCAGCGAGTCTGAACGGTTGATGATGGTCAGATCGGAGGCCAGCACTTCAATTTCGCCAGTCGCCATATCGGCGTTGACGTTTTTCGCGTCACGCGCACGCACGGTGCCCGTAACCTGGATACAGAACTCATTACGCAGTTCGGAGGCCAGCTTTAACGCATCCGCACGGTCCGGATCGAAAAATACCTGCACGATACCTTCGCGGTCGCGCATATCGATAAAGATCAGGCTACCAAGATCACGACGACGGTTGACCCAACCACACAGAGTCACCTGCTGCCCCTCGTGGGACAGACGTAGCTGTCCGCAATATTCTGTACGCATGAGATATCCCTTAACTTTGCCGCAGGCGGATTGTCACCTGTCTCGCAGGTGACGAAGTCGCAGCTTTAGCTGAATGTCACAACTGAATGAAAAAAGGCGGCTATTATACTGGAAATTCTGCCGCACGATAAGTCCGGTACTGACTGTACGCCTGTTTCCTGGACGGGCATTGCGTAATCTCACAAAAAATAACAAAAATTGTCGTCCCTTTCACACTGATTCGCGATTAAGGTGTAACGGAATTCTTTTTTTACTGGAGTGATCATGCTGGAACTGAACGCAAAAACAACCGCTCTTGTTGTTATTGATCTACAGGAAGGTATCCTGCCTTTCGCTGGCGGCCCATACTCGGCAAACGACGTGGTTGCCCGCGCCGCGCAGTTGGCGGAAAAATTCCGTGCCCACGGTTCCCCGGTGGTAATGGTGCGCGTCGGCTGGTCTGACGATTATGCCGAAGCGCTGAAACAGCCAGTTGATGCTCACGCTCCGGCCAAAGCGTTACCCGAAAACTGGTGGAATTACCCGAGCGCTCTGGGTAAATGCGCCAGCGACCTTGAAGTGACCAAACGCCAGTGGGGAGCTTTCTACGGCACCGATCTGGAATTACAACTGCGTCGTCGGGGCATCGAGACCATCGTCCTGTGCGGCATCTCCACAAATATTGGCGTGGAGTCAACGGCGCGAAATGCGTGGGAGCTGGGTTTTAATCTGATTGTTGCAGAAAACGCCTGTAGTGCCGCCAGCGCTGAGCAACATCAGGGCAGCATGACGCATATTTTCCCGCGTATCGCACGCGTACGCAGCGTGGACGAGATCCTGCAAGCGCTATGATTTATATCGGTTTACCCCAGTGGGCGCATCCCAAATGGGTGCGTCTGGGGATCACCAGCCTTGAAGAGTATGCCCGCCATTTTAACTGTGTGGAGGGCAATACCACGCTGTACGCGCTGCCAAAAGCCGACATTGTGGCCCGCTGGCATGCGCAGACTACCGATGCGTTTCGATTTTGTTTTAAGTTTCCGGCCACCATTTCGCATCAGGCCGCGCTGCGTAATTGCGATGACCTGGTACAAGAGTTTTTCACGCGCATGTCGCCACTTGAATCACGCATTGGGCAATACTGGCTGCAATTACCCGCAACTTTTGGCCCGCACGACCTGCCAGCCTTGTGGCAGTTTCTCGATGCGCTCCCCAAATCCTTTACCTACGGTGTGGAAGTTCGCCATCCGGACTTCTTTGCCAAAGGCGAAACAGAGCAACGATTCAATCGAGGCCTACATGAGCGCAGGGTAAATCGGGTGATTCTGGACAGTCGACCGGTACATGCCGCAATACCACATACTGAAGCGATACGTGACGCCCAGCGCAAGAAGCCAAAGGTTCCGGTGCATGCAGTGGTGACGGCAAACCATCCGATGGTACGCTTTATCGGCAGCGATAATATGGCACAAAACAGCACGCTTTTTGCCGTCTGGCTGACCAAGCTGTCGCAATGGCAACAAACCACAACGCCGTATCTGTTTTTACATACCCCGGATATCGCGCAGGCCCCGGAGCTTGTCGATACCCTATGGGCAAATTTACGCAGCGCCCTGCCAGAGATCGGATCAGCGCCGTCTATTCCACAGCAATCTTCTCTTTTCTGAAAATGCCACCTATCATAGTCAATGCCATCAGCCATTTTAAAAGGGAGTTTGTATGGTAAGCGCGCTTTATGCCGTATTGGGTGCGTTATTGTTAATTAAGTTCTCCTTTGACGTCGTTCGCCTGCGCATGCAATACCGCGTTGCATATGGTGACGGAGGTTTTAGCGAACTACAAAGCGCTATCCGCATTCACGGTAATGCGGTGGAATATATTCCCGTCGCATTGGTGCTGCTGTTATTTATGGAAATGAACGGCGCTGAAACGTGGATGGTGCATATTTGCGGGCTGATTTTGATTGCCGGACGACTGATGCATTATTACGGATTCCACCACCGGCTTTTCCGCTGGCGACGTTCAGGCATGAGCGCGACCTGGTGTTCGCTGTTGCTAATGGTGCTGGCGAATCTTTGGTATATGCCCTGGGAGTTGGTTTTCTCCCTGCATTAGCGCACAATACGCCACTTTATTTTTCCCGGATTTTTACGTTATGTCTCACCGCGACACGCTTTTTTCTGCGCCTATCGCCAGTCTGGGTGACTGGACCTTTGATGAACGGGTAGCTGAAGTCTTCCCGGATATGATCCAGCGATCCGTTCCTGGCTATTCCAATATCATTTCTATGATTGGGATGTTGGCCGAACGTTTCGTACAGCCCAACACACAGGTCTACGATCTGGGCTGTTCTCTGGGCGCGGCGACGCTCTCGGTGCGTCGCAATATTCATCACGAGAATTGCAAAATTATTGCCGTTGATAACTCCCCGGCCATGGTTGAGCGCTGCCGCCGTCATATTGACGCCTATAAAGCGCCGACACCGGTTGACGTTGTCGAAGGCGATATTCGCAACATTACTATCGAAAACGCCTCGATGGTGGTGCTGAATTTTACCCTGCAATTCCTTGAGCCACCTGAGCGCCAGGCATTGTTGGATAAGATTTATCACGGGCTGAACCCCGGCGGCGCGCTGGTACTGTCTGAAAAATTCAGTTTCGAAGACGCTAACGTTGGCGAGCTGCTGTTCAACATGCACCACGATTTCAAACGAGCAAATGGCTATAGCGAGCTGGAAATCAGCCAAAAGCGCAGCATGCTGGAGAACGTGATGCTGACCGACTCGGTCGAAACGCACAAAGCGAGACTGCATCAGGCGGGCTTTGAACACAGCGAATTGTGGTTCCAGTGCTTTAACTTTGGTTCTCTGGTGGCACTGAAAGCTGAGGTTAGCGCATGATCGACTTTGGTAACTTTTATCAACTGATTGCCAAAAATCACCTTTCCCATTGGCTGGAAACGCTCCCGGCGCAAATCGCGACCTGGCAGCGCGATCAGCACGGCTTGTTTAAGCAGTGGTCAAATGCGGTCGAGTTTCTGCCCGAGCTGACGCCGCATCGCCTGGACTTACTGCATAGCGTTACCGCCGAAAGCGATGAGCCGCTCAGCGACGGCCAGCTCAAACGTATTGACACCCTGATGCGTAACCTGATGCCATGGCGTAAAGGGCCGTACTCGTTGTACGGCGTCAATATAGATACCGAGTGGCGCTCGGACTGGAAATGGGATCGCGTTCTGCCGCACTTGTCTGACCTCACCGGGCGCACCATTCTTGATGTCGGCTGCGGGAGTGGATATCACATGTGGCGCATGATTGGCGCGGGGGCGCATCTGGCGGTTGGCATCGATCCTACCCAGCTGTTTCTGTGCCAGTTTGAGGCAGTGCGTAAACTGCTGGGCAATGACCAGCGCGCTCACCTGCTGCCGCTGGGTATTGAGCAGCTTCCGGCGCTCAACGCCTTTGATACCGTATTCTCCATGGGAGTGCTTTATCACCGCCGTTCACCGCTGGAACACCTGTGGCAGTTGAAGGATCAGTTGGTGAAAGATGGCGAACTGGTACTGGAAACGCTGGTCGTCGAAGGTGATGAAAATACCGTACTGGTGCCGGGCGATCGCTACGCGCAGATGCGTAACGTTTACTTTATTCCTTCTGCGCTGGCGTTAAAAAACTGGCTGGAAAAATGTGGGTTTGTTGATGTGCGCATTGCTGATGTCTGCGTCACCACCACCGAAGAGCAGCGCCGCACCGAGTGGATGATAACCGAATCACTGGCCGACTTCCTCGACCCGAACGATCACAGCAAAACGGTGGAAGGCTACCCGGCCCCATTACGCGCGGTATTGATTGCACGTAAGCCGTAGTTATTTTGCCAGATAGCACTCTTTCTGCAAAATAGTTCAACTTGCAGCAAGGCAGACAACTCCGCTGCGGCTTGAAATATGCAGGATAAAAAAAGGCCCCTGTTGAAATTGCAGGGGCCTGGTACGAGCAAGCATCATATTGGGCGACATGATGCAACGGTAAAAATCAGCTGGCCTGGTGGTGTGCAATGATTGCTTTCATTTCCGCAACCGCCGCCCCGTCTACCGCATAGCGTGAATACTCATCCGCCTGTGCATCCGAAGACATCGACAACCCCGAATTGCGATAACGCATGGGGGAAGCCAACCATACTCCGGCAGAACTGTGGACTTCCTGCACTCCAGCATCAAGGAACAGGGACAAATTCGAGGCGCGAACCCCCGCTCCGGCCATAATGATTGGAGCATCCACCTGCGCAATAAGTTCCATAATTTTTGTTAAACCTTGCGCCGCATCTGATTTTTGCCCGGAAGTCAGTACTCTGGCGACGCCCAAATCAGCTAATTTTTTTAGCGCATTGAGTGGGTTAGCGCACATGTCAAAGGCCCGATGAAAAGTGACGTGCAGCGGTCCCGCCGCGATCATTATTTTCTCCATGCGCGGCATATCGACATTACCATCTGCATCTAAAATGCCGGTTACCACCCCAGAGAACCCCAGATCTCTTACCATCGCAATATCATCCAGCATTGCAGCGAATTCACCGTCGGTGTAACAAAAGTCGCCCCCGCGCGGGCGAATAATGGGATTGACCGGAATCGAGATATGCTGGCGAACCGAACGCAAGACGCCCAGGGACGGCGTTAAGCCCCCCTCTTTGGGCGCCGAGCAAAGCTCAATGCGATCCGCGCCGTTTTGCTGCGCCGTGCGCGCGCACTCCATGCTGTAACAGCAGATTTCCAGTAATGCCATACTCACTCCTGACGTTCGCTTGCCACAATGGCTTCAATCGACCACGGATGGAATTTTATCGTCACGCTGCCATCGCTGACCGCCAGCGTTGGATTCGGTAAACGCTCGCGCTCGCCTTTTGGCGAACTGGTTTTTACAAATATACCCGGCTGGCTCAGCCCGTGATCTGAAAGCAGCGCCAGCGCTCGTGCATTCAGCGTCTCCACCTCACCCGGCAGAACAATTTCAACATGCTCCCAGCCTTCATGCGGATAACGCTTTTCGCCCGGCCACGGCAGTTCTACGATAGTAAATTGCCAGTGTTGCACACAAACTGGCTCATCGAGCTTGAACAAGCAAATCGGTCGGCCATTGATGATATTTTCTGACAACAATTCGCCGCACTGTTCAAACCCACGACGCCAGCGCTCTGCGGTGGTATTTTGATGACAACGCAGAGAAATGTGATCGGCTTCAAGCGATGAGATATCCAGCCCAAGGCGAGTGGAAAGATCCGTTAACGCCTGAATGAAATGTGGTAAATCTGCGGAAATATCATGCAGTTCTGCAACTGTTTGCCAGTTCGCCATAATGAAAGCTCATATCCATATTCAAAGCCGCTAATTTACCCTGTTGCGCAGCCCCAACCAACTGCTGATTTTCTTAAGCGCAATATGAATAATTATACGTAATGACAATGTTTATATTTCAGGCTGCTGGCGATACTCGCAATGCTGACGGCAACGGGCATTTGCAGTATACTCCCGCCCTAAATTCTTAAACTGGTGCGGTGAACGACGACCCGCTTCATAAACGTAAGGTATTCCGGTGAATATTCAGGCTCTTCTCTCAGAAAAAGTCAGTCAGGCCATGATTGCTGCAGGCGCGCCTGCAGATTGCGAACCACAGGTTCGCCAGTCAGCAAAAGTACAGTTCGGCAACTATCAGGCCAACGGCATGATGGCAGTTGCCAAAAAACTGGGTATGGCCCCCCGACAACTTGCAGAGCAGGTGCTGACTCATCTGGATCTCAACGGCATTGCCAGTAAAGTGGAAATCGCCGGGCCTGGCTTTATCAATATTTTCCTGGAACCGGCATTTCTGGCCCAGCACGTTGAGCAGGCGCTGGCCTCTGACCGTCTGGGCGTGGCAAAACCGGCGAAACAGACCGTGGTCATCGACTACTCTGCCCCTAACGTGGCAAAAGAGATGCACGTCGGCCACCTGCGCTCGACCATCATCGGCGACGCTGCGGTGCGTACGCTGGAGTTTCTTGGTCACCACGTGATCCGCGCTAACCACGTCGGCGACTGGGGCACCCAGTTCGGTATGCTGATTGCGTGGCTGGAAAAACAACAGCAGGAAAACGCCGGTGAAATGGCGCTGGCTGACCTCGAAGGCTTCTACCGTGATGCCAAAAAGCATTACGACGCCGACGAAGCGTTCGCCGAGCGGGCGCGTAACTACGTGGTGAAACTGCAGGGCGGCGACCCGTACTTCCTCGATATGTGGCGTAAGCTGGTCGACATCACCATGACGCAAAACCAGATCACTTACGATCGTCTGAACGTCACGCTAACCCGCGATGATGTGATGGGTGAAAGCCTGTACAATCCGATGCTGCCGGGCATTGTTGCCGACCTGAAAGCAAAAGGCCTCGCCGTTGAGAGCGAAGGCGCAACCGTGGTGTTCCTTGATGAATATAAAAACAAGGAAGGCGAACCGATGGGCGTCATCATTCAGAAAAAAGATGGCGGCTATCTCTATACCACCACTGACATCGCCTGTGCGAAATACCGCTATGAGACGCTGAATGCGGACCGCGTGCTTTATTACATTGATTCCCGCCAGCACCAGCACCTGATGCAGGCCTGGACCATCGTACGTAAAGCCGGTTACGTCCCGGATTCCGTACCGCTGGAGCACCACATGTTTGGCATGATGCTGGGTAAAGACGGCAAGCCGTTTAAAACCCGTGCGGGCGGTACGGTGAAACTGGCCGACCTGCTGGACGAAGCGCTGGAGCGCGCGCGTCGTCTGGTGGCGGAAAAGAACCCGGATATGCCGGCGGATGAGCTGGAAAAACTGGCCAATGCCGTAGGTATCGGCGCAGTGAAATATGCGGATCTGTCTAAAAACCGTACCACTGACTACATCTTCGACTGGGACAACATGCTGGCGTTTGAAGGTAACACGGCACCCTATATGCAGTATGCCTATACCCGCGTACTGTCCGTGTTCCGTAAAGCCGATATTGAAGAGAGCGCCCTGGCTGCCGCCCCGGTTATCCTTAGCGAAGATCGCGAAGTCCAGCTGGCGGCCCGTCTGTTACAGTTTGAAGAAACGCTGACCGTTGTTGCACGTGAAGGTACGCCGCACGTGATGTGTGCTTACCTGTACGACGTTGCCGGTCTGTTCTCCGGCTTCTACGAGCACTGCCCAATCCTTAGCGCTGAAAACGAAGAGATTCGTAACAGCCGCCTGAAACTGGCACAGTTGACGGCGAAAACCCTGAAGCTGGGTCTGGATACGCTGGGTATCGAAACCGTAGAACGTATGTAAATCAGCTCACCTATCAGGCCTGACTCCGAAATTCGGACTCAGGCCTTTTTTATTTCTGTAATAGGCCATCTGTAACAACTCACAAGGAATGACACATTTCCGTAGAGATATGGAACATTTTTTGCCTGTCATCCCGTTTAAGCCTCCGTATCATGAGGCGGCGAATTAATCGGGTACGGGTCAATGACATTCAGAGATTTTGAGGCGGAAGAAAAACTCTTCCAGCGGCGTGTATTGGTGGCCTTTGGCCTGGTGGTCATCTGCTTTGGCAGCCTGATTTACAATCTCTACAACTTACAAATCTGTCAGCACCAGTATTACACCACCCGCTCGAATGCAAACGACATCAAAATGCTGCCCGTGGCCCCGACGCGTGGCATGATTTACGATCGCAACGGCATCCCGCTGGTGCGCAACGTAACCTGGTACGACATTTCCGTTACGCCTTATAAAATCAGTGATATGAATGCCCTGATCAGGCAGCTCACGCCTATCATTGACCTCACTCCTGATGACATTGACCAGTTTCGCCATGCGCTGAAAGCCAGCAGCCGCTATCGCCCGGTCGTGCTAAAAAATGCGCTGACCGATGTGGAAATCGCCCGCTTCTCGGTTAACCAGTTTCATTTCAGCGGCGTCAATATCAATAGCTATGAAGACCGCCAGTACCCTTATGGCGCAGCGCTGGCACATGTCCTTGGCTATGTGTCAAAAATCAATGACAACGATCTGAAAGCGCTGGATCAAAAAGGCCTGACAGAGAACTACGCCGCCGATCACAACATCGGTAAGCAGGGTATCGAGCACTACTATGAAAATGAACTGCATGGGAAAACCGGTTATCAGGAGGTCGAAGTTGATAACCACGGACGCCTCGTACGCCTGATCAAAGATGTGCCGCCCGTTGCCGGAAAAGATATCCACCTGACGCTGGACCTCCATTTACAGCAATATATTGAGAGTCTGTTGGTGGGCCAGCGGGCCGCCGTTTTGGTTGAGGATCCGCATGACGGTTCCGTGCTGGCAATGGTTTCGAACCCCAGCTATGACCCCAACCCGTTTGTCAAAGGTATCAGCTATCAGGACTATAACAAGCTGCTTCAGGATAAGGACCTGCCGTTAATCAACCGCGTCACTCAAGGGTTGTATCCTCCCGCCTCCACGGTCAAACCGTATATGGCGATGTCAGCATTACTAGACGGCGTGATCACGCCGCAGACCCGTTTCTTCGGCGCCCCCACCTGGACGCTCCCCGGCACTGAGCGACATTACCGTGACTGGAAAAAAACGGGCCACGGTATGCTGGATGTCACCAAAGCAATTGAAGAATCTGCCGACACATTCTTTTATCAGGTGGCATATATGATGGGGATTGACCGTATTAACAGCATGCTCAGCCAGTTTGGCTATGGCAAGCCGACCGGCATCGATCTTGGTGAGGAGTATAACGGCCTGCTCCCGAGCCGCGAATGGAAGCAGAAAGTACATAAAAAAGCCTGGTATCAGGGAGATACCATTTCGGTTGGCATCGGCCAGGGATACTGGATTGCCACGCCGATCCAGATGGTAAAAGCCATGGTCGCGCTGATTAACAACGGCAAGGTTATCGCCCCTCACCTGCTACGTGATGAAGAGAGCGGAAAAGTCATCACGCCGTATCAGGCTCCCGAAGCACCGTCACAAATTGCCTCTGCTTCGTCCCCCTACTGGGGACTGGTGCGTCAAGCGATGTTCGGCATGGCGAATGAGCCAAACGGTACCGGTTATAAGTTCTTTCACACCGCGCCTTACGGCATTGCAGCGAAAAGTGGCACATCACAGGTCTTTAGCCTGAAAGAAAATCAGACCTACGATGCGAAAATGATCCCCGTGCGTCTGCGCGACCACGTGTTCTATACCGCATTTGCGCCATATAAGAACCCCAAAGTCGCCATAGCGTTAATTCTGGAAAACGGCGGCAGCGATGGCGTCACCGCCGCACCAGTCATGCGTCAAATCATGGATCATCTGTTTGCTGCGCAGGACGACGACGCACAAGCGGGTCCGATAGCCGCAACGCCATCGGACACCGATATCAAAAATACTTACGCAAGTATTCGGTAAGGCACAGCATCGCCATCGCCTGACCGTAAGGCATGGAGGTCCGGGGGATGTTGCGGTAGAAATCGAGATTGTGGCCCATCCCGGTACCAAACGAGGTGTGCAGCAATTCACCTTCCGGCGAAATATGTTGCACAATGCCTCTGATCGCTTTTTCGGCTACAGCCGCATAGTCTTGTCCGACATAGCGTTTACGTACCGCTTTGAGGATCCCATAGGCAAATCCGGCGGTTGCCGAGGCTTCAAGATACGACTGCGGGTCGTCCAGCAAGGTGTGCCACAGTCCGCTTTCATCCTGGCACTTCGCCAGCGCCGCGATTTGCGCGTTCAAAACTTGCACCAGATAGCGGTGCACTGCATTGCTTTCCGGCAAATCAAGTAATTCGAGGAAATCCGGGATGACTATAGTTAACCAGCTGTTGCCACGCGCCCAGCGAGCGTTGGCGAAGTTATGCTGTCCTTCATAGCTCCAGCCGTGGAACCACAGCCCCGTTTCTTTATCCATCAGGTTTTGCACGTGCAGCAGGAACTGATAGGTTGCCTCTTCAATATACTCGGGGCGGTTGAGCAACTTGCCAATCTTCGCCAGCGGTAAGACCGTCATCATCAACGTGTCATCCCACATCTGCTGGTGATTTTCTTCCGCCAGCGTAATGTGCTGCATACCGCCAAATTGGGTACGCGGCATATCATGCATTGCCCACTCAGCCCAGCTGTCGAGCCACGGCAGATACGCGGGATTACGCGTCTCTTCATAGCGATATGCCAGCGTTAAAAACGGCGCCATGGTGTTGACGTTTTTGGTCGTTGCACCTTCCGCAAAGCGATCGGCAAACCAGTTGTCGATAATATCGCGCATCGTGGCATCGCCGGTTTGCTGATAATACTGATACATCCCGTACAAGCCTATGCCGTGCGTCCACTCCCATCCCGCCCAGCCTTTGGTATCAATAACGCGTCCGTCATCCAGACGTAGCAAGAACTCGCCGGTCTCATCATGAATATTGACCAGGTTATGCGTCACCTTTTTGATCAACGCTTTTAATTCATCCCTGGCAATAAAATGTTCTGGCTGGCGCAACAATGGACTGTGTTTAACCGGATAAACAATCATTTACTTAACCTCTGTCAATGTCGAATTCAATACAGCACCCTTTTCCAGTTTTGGTGCCGCTGGTTTATTACGATTCAGGTAACCAATATTGTTGTTACCCCAAAGTGATTCATAAGGCATGCCCGATAGCATCTCTACGGTCGCGCGTCCTTTAGCGGAAAGTCCTTCCAGCACGGGTTGCCCGGACTCACGCATTTTTGCTGTCTCTTCGCGCAGGGTGCTGTGCGTTTGCAGGTTCAGTTTGAAGCGCAAGGAAACCAGGAAACCCAGCGCCAGAACAATCAGCGTTCCGCAGCTCAGAATTAACAGGATGGTATGGCTGACTGCCGCGGGTTGTGCGCTCTGACCGGAGACAAAACCAGACAACTGCATCACAATCCCCACCAGCATCACCGCTCCCGCCTGCGACGCTTTACGCGTTAACGTCATAATGCCGGCGAAGATCCCTTCCCGACGCTGACCGGTGATCACTTCATCAACGTCGGCAATATAGGTGTAGATATTCCAGGGAACGTAGTTGATACCACCGAGTCCCAACCCCGCAACGGCGGAAACCAATAGCAACAGAGAATAAACATCGCTTAATCCGGCGTAATACAGCCCCGCATAGGAGAGTGAACTGAGGCCAAACAGGACGACCACCATGCGATAAGACGGCGCAGGTCCGAAACGGATGCACAATGGGATCATGGCGATAACGGCAATAAACTGGAAGATAGCCATCGTACCCAGCAGGTTTGACGTCATCGATGCTTCCTGCATCAGCACAAACACCACATAGTAAGTAAAGACGGCGTTAAAGACGTCCTGGGCAATATAGCCGCCAAGATACATTCCTAAATGCTGGCGAAAGATACGGATGCGCAGTGTTGAACTCAGTTCCACAAATAAACGGTTCATACTCTGACTAAAGGTCAGGCTTTTCTTCTCTTCCTCAGCTCGCAGCGCCGCCTCAGTCCACTCTTCCCGTGGGCGTTCCCAGGTAAAGAACCAGACGAAGGTCAGCATCAGTGCACACAGCACAGAAAACACCAGGCTGGCGTAGAAAAAAGAGACGGGGTTGTCCTTGCCAAACAACGTCAGCAGAACGCCGGGTAAGAATGAGGCCAGAATGGCAGACATTTGCGCCATCGAAATGCGCGCGCCGGAGAATTTGGTTTTCTGTTTAAAGTCATCGGTCATTTCGGGTACCAGCGTTTCGTATGGCACCAGAATCATGGTGTAGACCACGTCAAAAATCAGATAGGTGAGCAGGTAGTACCAGAACCCCATATCACCCACCCACATTAGTGAGTAGCTAAAGACACAGGGTATCCCCAACAGAATAAAAAACTTGCGTCGCCCAAAGCGTTTGCCGAGCCAGGTGGAGCCAAAGTTATCGGTTAAAAAACCCATTAATGGGCTAACAACGGCATCCAACACCCTGGCGGTAGCGAAGATAAAGGTTGCTTCGATTGGCGTCAGGCCACAGAACGTCGTGTAAAAATAGAGTAGCCAGGCCGCGGTTAACGCCGTGGTGCCTGCGCCTAAAAAATCCCCCGAACCGTAGGCAAAATAGTTAACCAACCCAATTTTACGTGTATTCATTGCCGTTACCCCTGCACATTATTGGGAGGCCCCGCAATCCTCGCTTTGACATTGGGCCTCCTTACAGGGCCACAGTAAAAGCTAACAGCAAGTGAAACCTTTCTATTTTTGCCAGGGGTATTCGTGAAATGGCAACAGCACAAAGAGTCCGGCAACGTATGTCACCTATTTTATAAAACAGCGTTTCTATTTAATCAAAGAGGCGGACTAGAATTGCGAAGCAGCCAGCAGTTTCTGCTGCTGGCCGGAATGAAGGGAGGCGTTAACGATAGTTCACAATCACCTGATTGCTCTGAACTTGCAAGGCGGGGATCAGGCGACCGCCACCGGGTACTTCCCAGACAAAATGCATCGGTTCGATGGCGGGAACATTATTGAATCCGTTGGTGGTCCCGCTTTGCCCGTCCAGCTCAACACAGCGGGACTGAGAACATAAACGCACCCGTAAACCCGCGGGCGTTGGGCCATTGAGCTCATAGCGCCAGGCCACCAGCGTCATCAACCCCGAGACCGGCTGGCTGGGCGTCAGAGGTGAAGACGAGGCTGACTGGCCGCGGTGATTTAAAGTAATCCCCATGCCGCTGGCCTGCCAGGCGCCTTCTCCGGCAGCCTGCGCTACCAGAGGAAAAAACAACAACCACAGTAATTTACGCATTACTTACCTCCAATAGTCGCCGTCATACGGATATGGCGGTTGTCAGACAGCTCCATGTTCGATAACACCACCAGTTGCGGAATGCTGCGACGTAAAAAGCGAGCCAGTAACGGACGCAACGCGTGGTTAACCAGCAAGACCGGCGGCGCACCCAACATTTCCTGACGGGACAGCGCTTCCTGAGTCTGGGCCAGCAGTCGGTCTGCAAGACCTGGCTCCAGACCGCCACCGCCCTGCAGCGCCTGCAGAAGCAAACGTTCGAGCGGAGTATCAAGGCCGATAACCTGAACCTCTTCATTACCCGGGAACCACTGCTGAGTGATGGCGCGTCCCAACGCAACACGTACCACCGCGGTAAGCTCATGCGGATCGTTTTGCAGCGGTGCATGTTCAGCCAGCGTTTCGAGAATGGTGCGCATATCGCGAATCGGTACTTTCTCATCCAGTAAGTTCTGCAGCACTTTATGCAGCGTAGTGAGCGTCACGACGCCCGGGACCAGGTCTTCTGTCAGTTTTGGCATCTCCTGCGAGACGCGGTCCAGTAGCTGTTGCGCCTCCTGACGGCCAAACAGCTCCGCAGCGAACTGCCCAATCAGGTGATTAAGGTGCGTGGCGACAACGGTACTGGCTTCAACAACCGTAAAGCCCTGAATCTGCGCCTGTTCCTTCAATGCGCTTTCAATCCAGATAGCGTCCAGACCGAAAGCCGGATCGACCGTTTTCTCGCCCGGCAGCGACCCGGCGGCGGTACCAGGGTTAATGGCCAGCCAGCGTCCCGGATAGGCGTCACCGCTGCCAATTTCCACCCCTTTCATCAAAATACGATAGCGGGCCGGCTGCAGATCCATATTGTCGCGGATATGTACCACCGGCGGCAGAAAGCCCATATCCTGGGCAAATTTCTTACGAATACTGCGAATTCGCCCCAGCAACTCGCCATCTTGCTGAAAGTCCACCATTGGGATCAGGCGGTAGCCTACCTCCATCCCCAGGGAATCCTCCAGCTGTACGTCATTCCATGTTGCTTCCACCACGGAGTTGTTTTCCGGCATTTTCACCGGCAGCGGCTCATCGGGAGCTTTTTGCTCACGACCACGCATCCACCAGGCCAGACCCAGTAACGCGGCGGTAAACATCAAAAACACCAGGTTCGGCATGCCCGGAACCAGACCCAAAAGACCAAGCACCGCCGCACTAAGCAGCATGACACTAGGATTACTGAACAGTTGGGTCACCATCTGTTCGCCTACATCCTGGTCGGTACTCACGCGGGTCACGATAACCCCCGCCGCGGTGGAGATTACCAGCGCAGGAATTTGCGCCACCAGCCCGTCACCGATGGTCAGCAGGGTATAACTTTCCGCTGCGCTACCCATGCTCATACCATGCTGCAACACCCCGACTAACAGACCGCCGACCACGTTGATCACCATGATCAAAATACCGGCGATGGCATCTCCACGTACGAATTTACTCGCACCGTCCATAGAGCCGTAGAAATCCGCTTCCTGCGTCACCTCCGAGCGTCGTTTTTTGGCTTCATCTTCGCCAATCAGACCCGCATTCAAATCCGCATCAATCGCCATCTGCTTGCCGGGCATACCATCCAGCACGAAGCGCGCGCCAACCTCGGCGATACGCCCGGCACCTTTGGTGATAACCATAAAGTTGATAATGACGAGAATAACGAAGACCACGATACCGATCGCAAAGTTACCGCCCACCAGGAAGTGACCAAAAGCTTCAACCACCTTTCCCGCCGCCGCCGCGCCGGTATGCCCTTCCATTAAAATGATACGCGTCGACGCAACGTTCAGGGCGAGGCGTAATAATGTGGTAAACAGCAAAATCGTCGGGAATGCGGCAAACTCCAGCGTACGCTGGGTGAACATCGCCACCAGCAGCACCATGATCGACAGCGCAATGTTAAACGTGAACAGCAAATCGAGGACGAAAGCCGGCAACGGCAATACCATCATCGACAGGATCAGCAGGATAAGGATCGGTCCGGCAAGGATTTGCAGTTGCGTGGATTTCAGGTTGCTGGGCAAACGCAACATCGCGACCAGATTAGCCATCAGTATTCTTCTCGTTCATGAAATCCAGTGCTTCAGGCACCGGAAGGTTTTCAGGTTGTGGTGGACGCTTGCCGCCGGCGAGACGCCAGCGTTTTAGCTGCCATACCCATGCCAGCACTTCGGCAACGGCGGCATATAATTGACCCGGTATTTGTTGACCAATCTCAGCATGACGGTATAGCGCACGCGCCAGCGGCGGCGCTTCTAACGTAGGGACTCGATGTTCAGCGCCAATCTCACGAATGCGCAGCGCCACCAGCCCCGCGCCTTTGGCAACAACTTTCGGCGCGCTCATTTTGTTCTCGTCATACTTCAACGCCACCGAATAGTGCGTGGGGTTGGTAACAATCACGTCCGCTTTCGGCACATCCGCCATCATGCGACGCTGCGCGGCCGCGCGCTGCATTTGGCGTATTTTGCCCTTAACGTGCGGGTCGCCTTCGCTTTGCTTAAATTCGTCACGGATATCCTGACGCGACATGCGCAGCTTTTTCAGATGGCTGTAAATCTGGAAAAAAACGTCGAACCCCACCATTGGAATAACGCCAAGCACCACCAACAGCGCGCACATACCAACTAAATCCAGGGCGTTGCCCATCGCCGTAATCGGCGATTCCGCCATCAGACGCATCATCGCCGGCCAGTTATGCCAGAGATAAAATCCGGCCACGCTCCCCACCAGCGTGGACTTCAGTATCGCTTTGAGCAGTTCCGCTCCGGTTTGCGCTGAAAACATGCGTTTAATGCCCGGCAACGGATTCAGCTTAGAGAACTTGGGCTGCAGAGATTTACCGCTGAAAATCAAGCCGCCAAGCATCACCGGGGAGATTAATGCCACCAGAACGACGCCGGTAATCAACGGTAACAGCGCAATCATCGCGTCTTTAATCAGCAGGATGATTTGGCTGAGGATCAGGTTAGGGTCATTGACCATACTGTGGTCAAAACGTAATCCGGCCGACAGCATACCGGCCAGTCTGCGGGCAAGCGACTCCCCGCCAATCCAGATAATGCACACGCCCACCAGCAAAATAAGCAGTGAGGTCAGTTCTTTGGATCGGGGGACCTGCCCTTCTTCCCGTGCTTTTTCAAGTCGGTGGGGTGTGGGGGCTTCTGTTTTGTCGTCGTCGCTTTCTTCTGCCACAGTGCCTTCCTGAGAGTCTTAATCACATCATTTTCTCAGAAATAATTTTCATCAATGCGTGGATAAACGAGGGGAAAAGGAGTGTTTTCAGCTTTTGATTCTTACGCACAACGCTTTTGCATAGTTTGCATCACTTTTGCGTACACGCCCCTGAAACTAACAAATAGTATTCTGTGCTTGTTCCCTGCCGTTTTAACTTTTGCTAGCCTCAGTCAATCAATTACATAAAGGATTAATTATGCAATGGGACAAGCTTTTACATAACGGGCGTCGCAAAGATAAAGAAAAAGAAAAAGAAGATTTGCATTCGGATTCCTCAACAACGCCCTCAGACGCATCAAAAGCGGAATGGCGCCAGGAAATTGAAAGAGATTTTGACAGAATTCTTTTTGCTGCACCTACACGTCGCCTGGCTGATAAAACTCAGGTATTCCCACTTGATATGAACGATAGCGTACGGACACGCTTAACCCATTCTCATGAAGTCGCTAACTTTGCCCGCGGTATTGGTATGCGGTTGGCTTTTGACATGAAAAATAAAGTATTTAATGGGTTATCTGAGAGCGTTTGTGTTGAACGTGATGTCCCTGCATTATTGGCAGCAATTGGCCTCGCACACGATTTAGGGAATCCCCCTTTCGGGCACCAGGGGGAAGCTGCAATGCGCAATTGGTTTAATGCAAATTTAAAAAAATTGTTTAGTGAATACAATGATATCTATCAACCTGAAATTTTTGAGGACTTCTTTCAGTTTGACGGTAATTCTCAAACACTACGCCTTGTTACCAAGTTACAAATATTAAATGATCAATATGGTCTTAACCTTACCTACGCCACATTGGCTGCTCTTTTAAAATACCCGCGTTCTTCATACACAACCTCTGCAGGGCAATGGAAAAAACATGGTTTCTTCCATTCTGAATCAGAGATAGTCAACGAGATCTGGAATACAACGGGCCTTCAGGAAAAGATTCGCCATCCTTTTACATGGATAATGGAAGCCTGTGATGATATTGCATATTCAGTGCTTGATGCAGAGGATACGGTAAAAAAAGGTTTGGCTTCATACAAAGATCTCATTGACCACTTGATGTGTTGGGAAGAGGGTAAAGATCCCGTTATCAACGGTGTTGTGAAACAGACTGAAGAGAAAAATGCTGAATATAAACACCTACAGCATGAATTGACGCCTTCTGAAATCAATGACATGCACATGCAAATGTTCAGAGTAAAAGCGACGATTGCCCTGGTAAATGATGTTGTGGACGCTTTTGTTACCCACCTCCCTACTCTACTCAGCGATTGCTGTGAGTACAAAGATTTAATTGACCAAAGCCGCTCAAAAGCGTTTTGTAAAGCTCTAAAAGCATTCGATAAGAAACATGGTTATCGTCACCGCTCCGTATTGGAACTTGAGCTAAAAGGTTCAAACTACATACAAAAACTCATGGACATGTTGTGGATAGGTATCCACGGTCATAAAACTCAGAAAGAACGAGATCAGGAAAAAGATCTGAAAAAAGCAGATGAAGCTTTCACATCTCGCAAAGAGTACCGTTCAAACTCACCATTCGGCCGATATGCTTACGGGCGCATATCAGAAAACTACCGCAGAATATTTGAAGACGAGCAAAACGGTCTTCCCATTCTGTATAAAGAAGCCCAACTTCTTGCAGATGCCATCTCCGGCATGACAGACAGCTATTTGATACGCCTGCACGATGAGCTAAAATCGCTTTATGAATACGAAAGTCGCACACACTCACCAACGCTTAACGACTAGAGTTGAAGATTTTTTCGACTCCAGTGACGAGCGCAAAAAAGCCAGAGCATTAATCGATGCTCTGGTCGTTCAAACGCAGGCGTGGATTTTCGGTGGTATGGTTCGCGATATTGGGCTCTATGGACCTGATGGCTTCACGTCCGATATAGATTTGGTCATTGACTGGTCTCGTCAGGACCTGATGAACGCGTTATATACTTTGCAGATTCATCAATTCACCGTCAACAAAATGGGCGGGATACGCTTTCATTACAATGGGCTAGATTTTGATATCTGGTGCATCCAAGATACCTGGGCATTCAAGACCCAAAAAGTGAAGTACGAAAATACTGACAGTCTGCTGAAAACGACGCTAATGTCCTGGGACTCCGTCCTCTATGACGTAAAGCGAAAAAAGGTCATCAGTACTAAGCGTTATTTACAGGATTTACAACACCGTCGGCTGGAACTGGTGTTGAAAGATACGCCAAATGAGTTAGGTTCTGTCATCAGGATCCTGCGCACAATCTATAACAAGCACGTCGAGATTCTTGGACCACAGATTTGCGAATACCTCCGACAAGCCTTGCAGACGTACAGCAGTGATTCCCTAAGACGGTACGAATATCACAGCTACCAGAAGCACTCGTTCAGCGAAGGCGAACTGCAGCGCCTTAAAGAGTCTCTCTTTGATGCCAGGTATGGACGAGACACGAAGCTTAATCAGTAATCCAGTCAAACAATAAGCCCCCAAATCTGGGGGGCTTATGTCATCAGAACCCGAGGCTATCCAGCAGGTCGTCAACCTGATCCTGACTTGCCACCACGCCGGCTTTTGAGGTGTCAACCTGCGGGCCGTTAAGCAAGCTTTCGTTTTCACGTTTTGGACGAGCGCCCTGCTCTGGAATGTTTTCCAGCAGAACCATCAGCAGCTGACGTTCAATCTCCTGGATAACATCCATCATGCGCTTGATGACCTGACCGGTGAGGTCCTGGAAATCCTGCGCCATCATGATGTCCAGCAGTTGAGCGTTAGTAAAGCTGGTATGCCCTGGCACATCACCCAGGAACTGGCGGGTATCGGTGACCAGTTCACGGGCGTCAGACAGCTCGATCGGATTTTCGAACCATTCATCCCAGCGTTTGGTCAGGTCTTTGGCCCCTTTTTCCATCGCGTCCTGGTGCGGCTGCGAAGCTTCCACACTGTTCAGCGCGCGCTCTGCCGCCTGTGCGGTCATCTGCACAACGTAATCGAGACGATCGCGGGCATCGGGAATCGCTTCTGCCGCTTCGGCAATAGCCTGATCCAGCCCCAGTTCACGCAGGCTGTCGCGCAGCATTCGGGTCAAACTGCCGATGCGCGCGATGATGTCCCCGGCTGAATGTTCGTCAGCAGGTTTAATTTGTGGTTGCATCATCATTATCACACCCTCACATGCCCAGTTTCTCAAAGATTTTATTGAGTTTCTCTTCTAGCGTCGCCGCCGTGAACGGTTTCACGACATAGCCACTGGCGCCAGCCTGTGCCGCCGCAATGATATTCTCTTTCTTCGCTTCCGCCGTAACCATCAGCACCGGCAGGGCGGACATTCCGCCATCAGCGCGAATGGTTTTCAGCAGTTCCAGGCCATCCATGTTCGGCATATTCCAGTCGGAAATGACAAAACCAAATCCCCCAGCCTGCAGCTTATTCAGCGCGTCCACGCCGTCTTCGGCCTCTTCAACATTGTTGAAACCCAGTTCTTTGAGCAGGTTACGCACGATGCGACGCATGGTGGAAAAGTCATCCACAACCAAAAACTTAAGCTCTTTATCCGCCATAAAAAATAAACTCCTGATTCAAATACGTATTGCCTGTCCGGCACTGATTTTCGCCAGCATTTGCTGGCTTACCTGGCTAAGATCGACCACTTCGCTTACGCCACCCATATTGATGGCCTCGCGCGGCATGCCGAACACCACACAACTTGCTTCGTTTTGCGCAATGGTCCAGGCACCCGCCTGGTTCATCGCTAACATTCCGGCGGCGCCATCGTTGCCCATACCCGTCAGGATCACTCCCACAGCATTACGCCCCGCATGTTTTGCCACCGAATGGAACAGCACATCCACTGAAGGTCGATGCCGGTTAACCGGTGGACCATCATGAATTTTGATCTGGTAGTTCGCCCCGCTGCGCGCCAGTTCCATATGCTTGTCACCAGGGGCGATATACGCATGCCCTGGGAGCACGCGCTCCCCGTCTTCAGCCTCTTTCACGGTGATCTGACACAGTTTGTTCAGACGCTCGGCGAATGAGCGGGTAAATCCTGGCGGCATATGCTGGGTAATAAGAATACCGGGACTTGAAAGCGGCAATGGCTGGAGTACATGGCGAATTGCCTCTGTTCCTCCGGTTGAGGCGCCAATCGCCAGCAGTTTTTCAGAACTGAGTAACGGCCCCGCTTTCAAGGTCACCTGTGCCGTCATGGGTTTGTGGGCCGCCAGTTTTGCCCGCGACGCGGTGCGGATCTTCTCAGCGATCATTTCGCTGTAGGCCAACATCCCTTCACGGATCCCCAACTGTGGTTTGGTGACAAAATCAATCGCCCCCAACTCCAGCGCCCGCAGCGTGACCTCAGAACCTTTACCGGTCAGCGAAGAGACCATAACCACTGGCATCGGACGCAGACGCATCAGTTTCTCAAGAAAGTCGAGGCCGTCCATGCGCGGCATTTCCACATCCAGCGTCAGGACGTCGGGATTGAATTTTTTGATTAAATCCCGGGCAACCAACGGATCCGGCGCCGTCGCCACCATTTCCATATCACTGTGGCTGTTAATAATTTCGGTCATGATTTGACGCATCAGTGCAGAATCATCAACCGATAAGACCCTGATTTTACTCATGCTTTATCCTTACCTGGCGCATGCGCATACACCGTCTGTCCACGCAAGCTAAACTCGCGCACGAGGTTGCTAAAGTTTTCTGAATGACCTGCAAACAGCAGCCCATCTGGTTTAAGAAGTGGAACAAAACGGTGCAAAATGTCCTGCTGCGTCGTTTTATCAAAATAGATCATCACGTTACGGCAAAATATGGCATCGAAGGGGCCTGGCACGTTGTACTGCTTATCCAGTAAATTCACGCTGGAAAATTCAACATGCCCCGCCAGTTCCTGCCGAACGCGTACCAGTCCTTCATGCGGTCCGGTGCCGCGCATGAAATAACGCTGCAGCTGCTGCGGTGACAGCGTCTTTAGCTCATCAAGGCGGTAGATGCCGCTTCTGGCTTTTTCCAGCACTTCGGTATCAATGTCGCTGGCAAAAACACGCCAGCGGCCCGGAGCCATACCTAAGGTATCGGCGAGCGTAATCGCAATGCTGTACGGCTCTTCTCCGGTTGACGCCGCCGCGCTCCAGACACGGTATTCACCGCTGCGCCGACGAGCATGATCTGACAACACTGGAAAATGATGCCCTTCGCGAAAAAACGCGGTCAGATTGGTAGTCAGGGAGTTAATAAAAGCCTGCCACTCAGCACTGTTCTGGTTAGCTTCCAGCATGCTGAGATAGCGACCAAAGTCATCCAGCCCCAGGGTTCGCAGACGGCGGACCAGGCGGTTATAAACCATGTCCCGCTTATGGTCGGCCAGTACGATCCCCGCACGCTGGTAGATTAATTGACATATCCGACGAAAATGCGCGTCAGACAGCGCGAGGCGCTGTGTCATCTGTAACAATAATGACGTTTGCCCAGGGGGCAGAGATGATGTCATAGCGCCTTCTCAATCACATTCAGGATACAACGGGCACAACCTGTGGCTGCGCCAATTCTTGTTTTGCTACGGTTTGCTCTTCAAGCTTAAAAAATGCGACACAGGCAGAAAGATTATCGGCCTGCATGGCAAGTTGTCCGGTGGCGGATGCGGCTTCTTCCACCAGCCCGGCGTTTTGCTGCGTCACGGAGTCCATCTGGCTGACGGCCTGCGCCACCTGCTCGATGCCTCTGCGCTGTTCATCAGAAGCAGAGGCAATCTCGCCCATGATGTCGTTAACCCGGGTAACCGAGCTGACAATTTCCGTCATGGTGCGCGCTGCCATATCAACCAACTGCGAGCCCTGATGCACTCGGGTGACAGACTCCTCAATGAGACCCTTAATTTCTTTCGCCGCCTGTGCGCTACGGCTTGCCAGATTGCGCACTTCACCTGCAACCACGGCAAAACCACGCCCCTGCTCACCCGCGCGAGCGGCCTCAACCGCGGCATTCAGCGCAAGGATGTTGGTCTGAAAGGCAATGCTGTCAATCACGCCGATGATGTCGCCAATTTTCTGCGAGCTCGCGGAAATCTCATGCATGGTGCTGGCGACCCGGGACGTCTGTTCGCCGCCTTTATGCGCTGTATCTGCCGCACTTTTGGCAATTCCTGACGCCTGGCGCGCGTTATCCGCATTCTGTCCTACGGTTGCGGTCAGTTGTTCCATGCTGGCTGCCGTTTGCGCCAGCGCGGCCGCCTGCTGTTCAGTGCGCGAAGACAAATCGTTATTGCCCATCGCGATTTCTGAAATACCGCTATGCATGGCTGAGCTGCCCTGGCGTACTTCGCTTACCGTTTCACGCAGTGCCTGCTGCATCTTCTTCAGACTGGCAAAAATGGCTGAGATCTCATTGCGCCCATAAACCGCTACCGGCCGGGCCAGATTACCCGCGGCAATGCTGTCGAAATGACTGCCCACGATAGCCAGCGGCTGGACAATCATCTTGCGCGACCAGTACAGCGCACCGCTGGTGAGCAGTGCCGCCAGTACCACCATGGTGGCGAAAATCACCCCCGACATATGGTAATTTCGCTGGCTCTGCTCTCCTGCCGTTTGCAACACGCGATCGATGTTGCTCTGCCACGCATTCACATTTGCATCAAAAGCATCCTGAGCAGCCTGCACCGGCGCGGTCAGAAAATCTGACAACTGATTGTTTTCAAGCCAGGTGGCCTGATGCGCGAGAGCGCTGTGCCACTGGCTGAAACTTTTCTCCGTTGCGCCAAACAGCGCCTTCCCTTGTGCCGTCGTATCCGATGTCGCCATAAAGCGTTTAAACATCAATTCAGACTGCGCCAGGCTATCACGTGCGAGGGTCATCAGCGTGTTGATATCCTCTGGCGGATAGCTCAGGGCGGTCAGCGTCCCTGCCTTATTAAGGGCCGTACTGGCCTGTAATAACACAGCGCGGGTTTGGGCCAGCGCAGCGCGTTGCTGATTACTTCGTTCGACCTGATTCAGGTTCTGAAAACCGTCCCGAAATGCCCAGAAGGACAAGCCATTACTGCCAATCTGCAAAACACCGCAGAGGATTAAAATCAAAAACAGCGTGGTCGAAATTCGAATACGATTAAACATCAACGCTCCCATTGGGCGGCACTGGCCGCGGTTTAACTATCAGTCAAAATGTTTCCCAATTCGTATCTTGTTCATTGTTCTGGCGCGGATAGGATGCGGCCGCCGTTGCAGGTAATCGTGTATCGCGTGGCTTAGCCGACGCCGGACGTGACGCAAGGCGGAAAGTCGACACCGACTGCGTCAGGCGGCTGGCCTGTTCTTCAAGAGCAGCGGCAGCGGCAGCCGATTCCTGTACCAACGAGGCGTTCTGCTGTGTAACGCGATCCATCTCGGATACCGCGAGCGCCACCTGATCAATCCCCCGGCTTTGCTCGTCGGAGGCCGAGGCAATCTCGCCCATAATGTCGGTCACCCGCGTTACGGCATTTACGATGTCGTTCATCGTTTCGCCTGCGCTTTCTACCAATACGGACCCGGTATCCACTCGGGAAACCGAATCCTCAATCAACGCTTTGATCTCTTTCGCCGCCTGCGCACTGCGACTTGCCAGATTACGCACTTCGCCCGCAACCACGGCAAAGCCACGGCCTTGTTCACCGGCACGCGCCGCTTCAACCGCCGCGTTCAGTGCGAGAATGTTGGTCTGAAAAGCAATACCATCAATAACGCTGATGATGTCGGCGATTTTCTTCGAGCTATCGGCGATTTCGTGCATGGTGTTCACCACGCTATCAACCACTTTGCCGCCATGCTGTGCGGTATCGGAGGCGCTTTTCGCCAGTTGCGAAGCCTGACGCGCGTTGTCCGCATTTTGCTTCACCGTTGCGGTCAACTGTTCCATGCTGGCTGCGGTCTCTTCCAGCGCAGAGGCCTGCTGTTCAGTACGAGATGAAAGGTCGGTGTTCCCGCTGGCAATTTCGCTGGTCCCGGAATAAATCGCATCAGAACCTTCACGCACCAGGGTGACGGTTTCCGTCAGCGAGCGCTGCATATGATCAACCGTACTGGCCAGCTCGCCGATTTCATTACGACCGCTGACGGCCAGGGTCGCGGTCAGGTTACCGCTGGCGATTTCCCGAATATGGGCAATGACGCGAGACAGAGGATTAAGCAGGGTATGGCGGATGCCGTACCACACCACCACCAGAATCAGCACCAGCACTACGGCCAGCACGCCAAGCTGCCATTGGGCGAAATGGTAATCCCGCGCACTTTTATCGAATGCCTGAGCGTAAAGCTTTTCGCTAACGCTGGCGTACTTGCCCAGCGCCTCACCGAGCGCGTTTTGCATTCCCTGAGTCGGTTGCGCGAAATAGGCATCCATATTGCCGTTCTCCAGAAACTGAACCAGTTCTGTTAAGGCCGCATGGTACTGCTGATATTTCTCCTCAACGTTGCCGCTGGCTTCTGCCATCTCGGGTAACGGTGTGATGTTCTTAAATTTTGCGTAATGTGTTTCGGCCTGCGCCAACGATGCTTTCGCATTCTTCAGCAGATCGTTTTTCGCGCTGCTTTGCTGGTTGGACGCGTCCATCATCATGCGTGCAGAAGAACGGCTTAAATTGATACGTGTTTGCAGCATCAGATCCCATGTTGAGGTGAGTTCACTTTGCTGCTGTCGAAGATCGTTAGAAATAACAAAACTTTGCTGATTCTGCTGCAATGAAGAAAACAACAGACCACCGGAAACAAGCTGTAGCAGTGCGAAAACCCCCAGCACCATCATCAGCATTGTGACAACGCGGATACGGTTAAACATAAGGCACCTTCCTGAAAACGAGTTATCAACGTTATCGGCAGTCGCTGAGATAACTTTACGTTTGCGAAAAGGAAATCCTGAAGGGACGTGAAGCCTCGCGGAAGGAGGGGAAGACGGGTGTACGGCAACCACAAATCATTCACATAAAAACGTCACAATTATCATGTGAATAACATTCAAATTTATCTGTGGGCGCGGTCATATTGGATGAAACAGTCATTATTTCGTGACCAGGATCACAAATACATATCCTCTGCACCACAACAAAATGGATAAAAAATTAAAAAAAGTTGTATCAGCTGGCGCTTTAATTCAATTTATATGATGAATACTTAGTTACCAATTAATAAATATAAAAAATGAGTAACCGAACAATAAATGTTAAATCCTTACTGAGGGCTTTTTAGTGGCAAATGCAAACAAACTCACGTTGTTTATCGTGATCTTCATGTTGGCGGGGATCCTGTCAGGGGCGGTGATCCACTCTTATGCCGCCCCCGGCGTAGTGACCGCCTGGGCCGATAATATTACGCTTCTCACCGACATCTTTTTGCGCCTGATTAAAATGGTGATCGCACCTTTAGTATTCAGCACCCTGACCGTCGGTATTATGCGCCTGGGAGAAACGTCCACCATCGGGCGCGTAGGCGGCAAAGCGATGATCTGGTTTATCAGCTCTTCCATACTGTCTATTCTGGTCGGTCTGTTTGTGGTTTCTCTTGAGCAACCCGGCAGCGGGCTGAACCTGGCGATCCCGCTGGAAGCCACTGATACCGGCCTGGCCGTGAGCGGCATGAGCCTGAAAGGTTTCCTGACTCACACCATCCCAACCAGCATAGCCGAGGCGATGGCCAACAATGAGATCCTGCAAATTGTGGTGTTCTCGATGTTCTTCGGTATTGGTGGCGCATCCCTTGGTGAGAAGTTCAATGCCCCGCTGGTTGCCGCGCTGGATGTGGTCTCCCACATTATGCTTAAGGTGACTGGCTACGTGATGTACGTTGCGCCGCTGGCCATTTTCGCCGCCATTTCCTCCGTTATCTCCACCCAGGGTTTGGGGATCCTGCTTAACTATGCGTCGTTCATCGGCGGCTACTATGTGGCTATTTTGCTGACCAGCCTGGTTCTGCTGGCGGTCGGTTATGTCATGCTGAAAAAAGAGGTTTTTCGTCTGGTAAGCATGCTGAAAGATCCGGTTCTGGTCGCATTTACTACCAGCAGCTCGGAAGCCGCCTATCCGAAAACGCTGGAGCAATTAACCAAATTTGGTTGCTCGCCCAACATCGTGTCATTTGTATTGCCTATCGGTTATTCATTTAACCTGGTCGGCTCGATGGTTTACTGTTCATTTGCCTCGATGTTTATCGCGCAGGCCTATAACATTCACCTCTCCTTTGCAGAAATCACCGTCCTGATGCTGACGCTGATGCTGGCGTCAAAAGGGATTGCCGGCGTGCCGCGTTCTGCGCTGGTGGTGCTGGCAGCAACCATTCCGAGCTTTAATATTCCGGTTGCCGGGATTCTGTTACTGATGGGTATTGACCACTTCTTGGATATGGGACGTTCAGCAATCAACGTATTAGGTAACGGGATTGCAACGGCGATGCTGGCACAAGATGAGGGTTTACTGGAAGAAGAACCGGAGCTGGTTGAGCGGGAAGCGTAAAGGGAAATCTGCCGGATGCGCTACGCGTATCCGGCCTACAACAGCAATGATTGTAGGCCGGATATGGTATAGCGGTTACGCGACGTGGCTGGCGGCAATATCCAGCAGCGCCATTTCTTCGCTATTGAGCAGCTTCTCAATGTTAACCAGAATCAGCATCCGGTCACCCAGCGCCCCCAGTCCCGTCAGGTATTCCGTCGACAGCGTTACGGCAAATTCCGGTGCCGGACGGATTTGATCCGTTGTCAGCGACAGCACATCCGAGACGCCATCGACCACAATCCCGACCACCCGCTGGCCCAGATTCAGCACAATCACCACGGTGTTTTCGTTGTAATCCACATCGCTCTGGCTAAACTTCACGCGCAGGTCAACAATCGGCACAATCACACCGCGCAGATTGGTGACACCTTTGATAAACGCAGGCGTGTTAGCAATACGCGTCACCTGATCGTACCCACGGATTTCCTGCACTTTCAGTATATCGATACCGTACTCTTCATCCCCCAGCGTAAACACGAGGAATTCCTGACCTGACGGTTCGCCGGCCAGTTTAGTTACATTACTCATACCGGTCATATTATTCCCTTCTCACTCAATCAGGCGGCTGTGATCGCCACACGTTGTTCGCGGTTTAATCCCTGCAATGCAGAGACATCGACAATCAGCGCGACGCTGCCGTCGCCGAGGATCGTTGCTGCAGAAATACCTGGCACTTTGCGGTAGTTGCTTTCCAGGTTTTTGACGACCACCTGGTGTTGACCAATTAACTGATCGACCAGCAGCGCGTAGCGACGCCCTGCACTTTGCAAAATCACCACAATACCTTGAGTCGCTTCGGTTTTTGCGCCTTCAACCTCAAAGACTTTCCACAGCTCAACCAGCGGTAAATATTCGCCACGCACTTCCAGCACGCGCTCTCCTCCGGCCAGCGGATGGAGATCTTCTTCGCGCGGTTGCAGTGATTCCATAACGGCATTCAGCGGCAGAATAAAGACTTCGTCGGCCACGCGCACGGACATGCCGTCGAGGATCGCCAGCGTCAGCGGCAGCAGAATTCGGATAGTCGTCCCCTGCCCCTGTTTGGACTGGATCTCAACATGGCCCCCCATCTCCTGGATATTTCGCTTCACCACATCCATACCCACGCCGCGGCCAGAGACATCCGTCACCTGTTCAGCGGTCGAGAAGCCCGGGGCGAAGATCAGCATACCGACTTCGTCATCGCTCATGTTTTCGTGGATCGGCATCCCCTGGGAGATAGCTTTGGCGAGGATTCGTTCACGGTTCAGACCGGCGCCATCATCGGTGACTTCAATACAGATATTCCCGCCCTGGTGCTCCGCGGAAAGCGTCAGATTACCGATTGGGCTTTTCCCGGCTTCAAGGCGTTTTTCTGGCAGTTCAATACCGTGATCGAGGCTGTTACGCACCAGGTGCGTCAACGGATCGATGATGCGTTCAATCAGGCTCTTGTCGAGTTCGGTTGAGCTTCCCACCTGTGTCAGTTCGACCTGTTTACCCAGCTTACCGGCCAGGTCACGCACCAGACGCGGAAAACGACTGAACACATACTCCATGGGCATCATACGAATCGACATCACCGACTCTTGCAAGTCGCGGGCGTTACGTTGTAACTGACCCATACTGGTGATGAGATCGCCATGATTGACGGGATCCAGTTCGTTAGAACGTTGTGCCAACATAGACTGGGTGATGACCAACTCACCGACCAGGTTAATGAGCTGATCGACCTTCTCAACCGCTACGCGGATGCTGGTTGACTCGCTGGCACGGGCGGGTTTGTCGCGTTCCGCGCGTCCGTTCGGCGCTTCGCTGGCGGCGGCTTTCGCCGCTGGCGCAACGGCAACCGGCTGCGGCTTCGCGACAACGGCTACCGTTTCTGCTTCAGCTTCAGTTTCAACGGCTACGGGCGCTGCGCTGACGGTTTCGAATTCAATCTGATCAGCTTCAATCACAAAGCACAGCACCGCGATGATGTCATCTTCTGCGAGGTTGCCATCAAGCGTTGCTGACAACGTGTCGCTCCCTTTCACCACATCGGTTAAGGTCGCCAGGTTCCCCAGCTCCTCTTCCAGTAAATCCACTTCATTGGCTTTCAGGCGCGTGAGAATAATGCGTTTCTTGCTCTCTTCACTTGCAGACTCAGGCTGTGCAACCGCCTCTTCCTGCATTGCAGCGCTGTCAACAACGCTCAGTTTTGCGGTGTTGACGACTGCCGGTGCGGTTTCACCTTTCGCTTCGAGCGCTAACTGTCGTAACGCATTACAAATGTACTCAAAGCTGGCGGCATCCGGCTCCTCTGAGTTTTTATAGGCGTCGAGCTGTTCCTGCATAATATCTTTCGTTTCCAAAAACAGGTTGATAATGTCGGCATTGAGCTGCATCTCGCCACGCCGCGCTTCATCCAGCAGGTTTTCCATCAGATGGGTCGTTTCCTGCAAAATGGTAAAGCCGAAGGTGCCCGCCCCGCCTTTTATCGAGTGCGCAGCACGAAAAATTGCATTCAGCTGTTCGGAATCCGGGGCTTCAGGAACCAAATCAAGCAGGTGTTGCTCCATGTCAGCCAACAGTTCGTCAGCTTCATCAAAAAATGTTTGATAAAAATCGCTTATATCCATGCTCACGCTATCACCTCGGATTGGCTGGTGGCGATGTGGGAACGCTTGCCGGCGGGAGTTCCGCTGGCTGTTGTAAGACACTTACCGGCTCATTCTGGCTTTCAGCGTTTTCATGCAAAATGGCCTCTTCCGCCTGCTTATTGAGAACCAGCAGGCTAATACGGCGGTTGATAGCGTCTTCAGGACCGCGATCGCTCAGACGCATCGTGGCGGCCATACCTACCACACGTAATACTTTTCCATCATCCAGACCGCCGCTAACCAGTTCGCGACGCGACGCGTTAGCGCGATCGGCGGACAACTCCCAGTTGCTATACCCTTTTTCACCATTGGCGTAAGGATAATCATCCGTATGGCCGGAAAGGCTGATTCGATTAGGAATGCCGTTAAGCACTGGCGCTATGGCTCGCAGGATATCGCGCATATACGGTTCCACCTCAGCGCTACCGGTTTTAAACATCGGGCGATTCTGACTGTCGATAATCTGTATCCGCAGCCCTTCCTGAACTAAATCAATTTTCAAATGCGGGCGCAGCGCACGCAGTTTGGGGTCAGATTCAATCAACTGATCGAGATCGCCGCGAAGTTTGCTCAAGCGGCTTTTTTCCATGCGTTTTCTCAGATCATCGATATTCGGCTGCTTGTTCACCTCTCCCTGCTGCTGGGTGTAATCATCCCCGCCGCCTGGAATTGGACTTTGGCTATTCGAAATACGATTTCCCCCGGTTACCGCAGTAGCCAGCGGCGTACGGAAATATTCGGCAATCTGGATCAATTCTTTAGGGCTAGAGATGGAAATGAGCCACATCACCAGAAAGAAGGCCATCATCGCGGTCATAAAATCGGCGTAGGCGATTTTCCACGAACCATGCGCCCCACCACCGTGACCTTTATGCTTGCGCCGCTTTACAACGATAATGGGATGGGCCTGATTTTTCATGCGTCCTCGGTCGTCTGCTGCGCAGTTGGATTTCTCACCGCACGAACATGCTCTTCCAGTTCGATAAACGATGGACGTTCGCTGGAATACAGAGTCTTACGACCAAATTCGACGGCAATTGGCGGCGCGTAACCATTCAGATTGGAGAGCAGAGTTATCTTCACACACTGCATCATTTTGGTGGTTTCAGCGCTTTTCTGGCGCAGAACGCTGGCAAGCGGAGAAATAAATCCATAGGCCAGTAAAATACCGAGGAATGTCCCTACCATGGCATGTGCAATCAGCGAACCCAGTTCAGCCGCCGGACGATCGGCAGAAGCCAGCGCATGGACAACCCCCATGACCGCCGCCACGATCCCGAACGCCGGTAATGAATCCCCCACCATCGCCAGACTGTTGGCCGGGACTTCGGCCTCACTTTCGTGAGTCTCAATCTCTTCATCCATCAGCGCTTCAATTTCAAACGTGTTCATGTTGCCGCTGATGATCAGTCGCAGATAATCGACAATGAAATCAAGCATCACGGCATCAGCAAGAATGCGCGGATAGCTGGCGAAAATTTCACTCTCTTTGGGGTTTTCGATATCGCGTTCGAGCGAGAACATGCCCTGCTGGCGTGACTTGGCCATCAGGCGATACAACAGCGCCAGCAGATCCATATACATCGCTTTGGTGTATTTTGATCGACGAAAAAGCATCGGGATGGCTTTCATCGTCCCCTTAATGGCTTTCCCGTTATTGCCGACGATGAATGCCCCAATACCCGCGCCACCGATAATCACCAGCTCAGCCGGTTGATAGAGTGCCCCAAGGTGTCCGCCGGTCATCATGTAACCGCCGAAAACTGTACCAATAACAACCAGGTAACCTAATAAGATAAGCACGACATCATCCTTTCGCAATTGACTATGACAGGATGCGCAGTCGGGCAGTTAACTCGAGGTCAGGACAAAAAAAAGCAGCGGTAATCGCTTACCGCTGCTGGAGTGTTTGTCCACACCGTATCAGTTAAACAGCCTGTTCGATCTGTTCATCCAGCAGTTGTGGAATAATATCGGCAGCATTCTGGGAAAGTTTACGTCTTTTTACGGCGCGTGATGGCGGTTGGCATAAACTGCAGGCAAAGCTGCCTGCGGGTTGGTGAGCGTGGGTAATAAAATTCCCACCGCAGCAATTGCATCGGGACAACTCCAGCAATCCGCTGTCGACAAAACGCACCAACGTCCATGCGCGAGTTAACGCCAGCAGTGGCCCTTCTTCTGGCTGCGGGCACTGCTCAAGATATAAACGATACGCTTTGATCACGGCATCCACGCCGCTGCACAAACCAGTTTTGAGCAGGAATTGCCATGCGTTGCAAAACATCGAAGCATGAATGTTTTGTTCCCACGTCATAAACCAGTCGGTGGAGAAAGGCAGCATCCCTTTTGGCGGAGGGCTGCCGCGTAATTCTTTATACAGCTTGATAAGTCGGCCACGGCTTAATTGCGTTTCGCTTTCCAGCATTTGCAAACGGGCGCCCAATGTGATTAATTCCATCGCTAGCTGGATATCACGCGCTTCCTGAACAATGCTTTTTTCGCTCATCATCAAGCCCTTTTCTTGCGCGCTGCTTCATCGATGTCACTTAACAGTCGCGTTGAAAGCATGATACCGGTATGAATTTGCTGAAGATCGTCAACGCGGGAGTCTTGCGTCAGGCGAGTGACGGTCTGGTGATCGTCGAAACGGAAATGACAGACCAGTTGGTTTGTTTCAGCCAGTTTGACCATTTGTGGAAGTGTTAATGTTGCCAACGTGTCCGCCATTTCTTCGCTGATACCAAGGCGAAACATCGCAGATGCTTTGTCCTGAACGATCAAACGCTGTGCAAGCAATAAATATGACAAATTGATGTCATAGATGTGTTTCAGCAACTCGGATGTATGCATTATTTGCATCCATAATAACCAACATTGTTTTCATGCGGTGAAACCGCACCCCGTGATGTCGCCGGGAAGGCCCGGTAAAAAAAAGCAAAAGGTCAAATACATAGCAGCGTGACGGCACTTACGCGTTGTCTAAACATTCCCTTTTCAGAAAGCCGCGCCCCTTACAAGCTCACATCAATTCTTACAAATGTCTAAGATTTTTCCTAATTCGACGCAACTCTACCCGCCGCCCGTTACACATACAACGTAGCTATGCTGCGAATTTGAAGAATATGTGACATAGATCACATAAACCAGCTAAACACTTAACATAAATCCATCAGCACAGCTTTTACTTTGCTTATTTTTTAATCTCAAGTTCGCCATTTCAATTCCTGACATACGAATATTCTTGCAATAAAAGCGAATAGTATTTTGTTCACAAACGTTAATATCACCTTGTGAAATAGCGAGCTTGATCACATATTTAATGCAAAAGACTATTTTAATTAAATCCTTTATAAACAATAACTTAAATATTAAGGGTGATTAATTAATACCGGGTAGTGATAACCCGTTAAATGTTAACTTATGTTAATTTTTAATTAACACATTGTTTTCATTAGCGGTGAGTTTTACTTAAGTAAGCTGAACGTATTTACAAGTTATATGACGCAATTATTCTATTTATAAGAATAATTAATGAATAACCATGATGACATTCACACTATCCAGGAAGGAAACGTTGCAGTATGGAGTAAGCCGAGCAATGCTGAGAAACCCTCTCATAATTCTTGAAAAAAGGAGCGAGTTATGAGCTATACACACATTCTTGTGGCCGTTGCCGCCACCCCTGAAAGCCAGCAGTTGTTAGCCAAGGCGGTTTCAATCGCTCGCCCTGTCAACGCTCGTATTAGCCTGATAACCCTGGTCTCAGATCCTGAACTGTATAATCAGTTTGCAGCACCTATGCTGGAGGACCTGCGTGAAGTGATGCAAGAGGAGACTCAGGATTTTATCGACAAGCTCAGCAAAGAAGCACAGTACCCCATTGAGCATACCTTTATTACCTATGGGGCACTGAATGAACATATTCTGGATGTATGCCGTAAACACGCGGTCGATCTGGTCATTTATGGCAACCATAACCACAGCTTCTTTTCGCGCGCATCCTGCTCAGCAAAAAGCGTAATCGGTGCCAGCCACGTGGATGTTCTGCTGGTTCCACTGGCTGGAGATTGACCTGCGTTTTCTGAGCGTTACGCCAGTTTAGTGCAGGGAGAAACGTTGTCTGGCAATGGCTGTTTACTCTGACGTTGGATAACTTTTTCCAGATCGCAAATGAACCTCGCCTGCCAGTTGTCGATATCGTTTTTAATGATAGTTTCGAGCATCTCAGCGTGGCGGGAGATACGCTCAGCAAGCGGCATCGTCAGAGCCTGGTTTAATGCGCCAGCCACTTCGTCGCGGTCATAAGGATTAACAATAAGCGCGGCAGTTAGCTCATTCGCGGCCCCGGCAAATTGCGATAACACCAGCACGCCGGGGTTGGCAGGATCCTGCGCGGCCACGAATTCTTTCGCAACCAGGTTCATACCATCTCGCAGCGGCGTCACCAGCCCTACATCAGAGTAGCGGAAGATTTTCATCAGCAATTTACGATCAAAGTACTGGTTCAAATAATAGAGCGGCGTCCAGCCCAACTGCCCATATTTACCGTTAATCCTCCCCGCTTCAGTCTCCAGTTGGTGCCGAATATCCTGGTAGGCCTGCACCTCTTCACGCGAAGTTGGCGCTATCTGGGTGTAGCGAATTTTACCGTGGTGCTGCGGATAGTGTTCCAGCAGAGCCTCATAGGCCTGAAAGCGCTCCGGCAAACCTTTAGAATAATCCAGACGCTCAACGGAGAAGATATTCTGCACATTTTTGAGTTCTGCTTTCAGTTGCGCCAGCTTCGGCGGCAAAGGTCCGGAAGCCTGGCGGGCGATCTCATCCGGCTCAATACCGATGGGATAGACCTGGGTACGAAACGCTTTTCCCCATGCACGGTGGTGCTGCTCGCTCTGAGTGGTTACCTGAGTCTGGGCTGCCAGACAATCCAGAAAAGCCTGACGATCGTTTTCGGTCTGGAAACCGAGTAAATCAAAATCACACATCTGCTCAAGTAGCGTCTGATGTGGGGGTAAGGCATTAAAGATTTCCGGCGTCGGAAAAGGGATATGCAGGAAAAAACCGATACGGTTATTCACGCCGCGTTTACGCAGCTCGCTGGCAAACGGCAACAGATGGTAATCATGAACCCAGATTATGTCGTCATCGTTGAGCAGCGGCAGCAGTTTATCTACCAGCAAGGCATTCACCCGCTGATAGCCCTCCCATGCAGGACGCTGAAACTGCACCAAATCGAGGCGATAATGAAATGCAGGCCATAAAACCGCATTAGAAAACTGGCAGTAATACTCTTCGTAATCCTGTTCACTCAAATTAAACGAAGCCCAGGTAATATTGCCACGCGTGACTTTTTTTAATGGTTTGTCCTCATTACCCGTGTCGCCACTCCAGCCAAACCACAGGCCACCAGCAGCCTTCAACGCGCCCAGCACACCGACGGCAAGCCCACCTGCGCTCCCTTTGTCATCGGGTGAGGCGATACGATTAGATACTACGACTAAACGACTCATAGCCACCTCTTCTGTTATTCGTTGCTTTCGATTCTTGCTGCGAAGAGTTAATTTGTTCCAGCCAGTGCCAGACATCACTCACGCCATCCAGACGCCATGTCGCCTGCGTCGCTCCATTCCCCACCTTCACGGAAATGCCCCCTGCGCGATTAACCACGCCAAATCCTGTTTCGTCCGTCAGATCGTCACCAAAAAAAACGGGGATCCGTCCGGCAAAAGGTGCTTCCTGCATAAATGCGGCAATTGCGTCGCCTTTGTTCGTACCCTTTGGTTTTATCTCCACAACGCATTTTCCGTGCTGTAAAGCCAACTGCGGCCATCTGTGCGTGATGCGCTCAGCCAGATTAATTAGCGCCGCTTCATGTTCCGGGGCCTGGCGATAGTGCAGTGCGAACGCCATCCCTTTTGCTTCAAGCGTTGTACCCGGCATCGTCGCCAAGGCGGTACTCAATAGCTCTCCTGCTTCGCGCTCTATTGCCGCATCCAGGCGCACTATATGAGTTTGACCATTGATGTCACGGCGCTCTGCCCCATGCACTCCGGCGAGCGGAAAACGAAAGGGAGTGGTAAGCGCGTCAAGCTCAGCCATCGAGCGCCCTGAAATCAATGCCAGCGCACCCGCATTATGCGTCGCCAACTGATGTAATAACTGCAGGATTGTCTGAGGGACAACGACCTGGTCTGGATAAGGTTTGATCTCAGCCAGTGTCCCATCGAGATCAAAAAAATAAGCACAGCTTGCAGATTTTTCAGGGGGTAAGATCAGTGATGCTGTCACCCGGTTATCCTCCTCATCATGGTCTGTACGCCGCGCGGATCGCGCCGTATATATGATGTATGACGGATATAAGTATAGACAGTGTGACCATGCTCGCCATTTGGAAAAACAATCGCCAGCCGGGTAGCGGCTGGCGATGAGCTAAAGCTAGACTAAAAAGTTGGGGTTAAAATCATCAAACAGTACGCTTCGCTTTTTGCTTGTAACGGTCGAAGATCACCGCCGCCAGCAGGATCAGACCACGTACGACATACTGTGCGAACGGAGAGATGTTCAGCAGGTTCATTGCATTCTCAACCGTTCCCAGAATCAACACCCCGGCCACCACATATGAGATTTTTCCGATGCCGCCTTTAAGCGAAACGCCCCCTAACACGCACGCGGAAATCACGATCAGCTCATAGCCGATTGAGGTCATTGGCTGGCCGCTGGTCATACGAGATGCGAGGATAATCCCGGCGATGGCGGATACCAGCCCGGACAGAATAAAGATAATAATTTTGGTACGAACGACCGGAACCCCAGCCAGACGTGCCGCCTCTTCATTCCCCCCAATGGCCAGCGTGTTACGGCCAAACGTGGTTTTATTGAGCAGTAAGCCAAAAACGATGAAACAGACGACCGTGATCCAGATAGGTGCCGGCAGACCAAACCAGTTGGCGTAGCCGAGAGTGAAGAAGCGCTCGTCTTCAATCCCTACCGCCTTACCGTCGGAAATAATGTAGGCCAGACCACGCACAATCTGCATCGTCGCAAGGGTCGTGATCAGGGCGTTAATTTTCAGCCGTGCAATCACGAACCCATTCACCAGACCACATAGAATACCGAGCAGTAGCCCGGCAGCCACGCCAATCCACAGGCTTTCGGTCATATTAATGACCACGGCTGTAGTGACCCCGGCGCAGGCAATCCACAGGCTTTCGGTCATATTAATGACCACGGCTGTAGTGACCCCGGCGCAGGCAATCACGGAGGCAACGGACAGGTCGAAGTCACCGGATGCCAGGCAAAACAGCATCCCACACGCGACCATACCCGACATCGATACCGCCAGCCCCAGCCCCTTCATGTTGATGAAAGTGGCAAAGTTAGGCACAAAGAGGGAACAAACCAGGAACAGCGCGGCGAACACGACCAGCATCCCGTATTGATCCCAAATGCGACCAAGATTTAGCGCCGACTTTGCAGCACCTGAACCCGATGTTGAAACGGAAGACATCATTCTCTCCTTATTCAGGCTACAGCCTGGCTAACTTTTGGCATAGCAAGGCTTAACGCCTGGCGCTCATCCGCCTGTTCATGAAGTAACTCACCGGCAATTTCGCCTTCTCTCATCACCACAATACGGTCGGCGACACCGAGCACTTCTGGCAGATCGCTGGAAGCAAACAGCACGGCCACGCCGCGCGCCGCGAGGGCATAAATCACGTTATAAATTTCATGCTTGGCGCCCACATCAATACCGCGTGTAGGTTCGTCCAGCAAAATCACTTTCATCTCTTCCGATAACCAACGGCCGAGAATAGCCTTCTGTTGATTACCGCCGGAGAGGTTCATAATCAGTTGCTCCGCGCCCGGCGTTTTAATATTGAGTGAGCGAATATGGTGATCGGCATTGGTCTCTTCCCAGCCGTTGTTGATCACGCATCCGCCCAGAACATGTTTACGACGGGCACTGATGTTGATGTTGTTACGCACCGAATGGACCGGAATGATCCCTTCAGCCTTGCGATCTTCTGGGCACAGCATCATCCCCGCTTCAATGGCGTGGCTCGGTTTACGGATATCAATAGGCTGTTCATCGATAAACACCTGGCCTGCCGTGATACGCGTGCCGCCAAACAGACCTTTCATTAATTCGCTACGTCCGGCGCCCACCAGTCCAAACAATCCAACAATTTCACCACTGTGCACCGATAAACTGATCGGGGTACGCACGCCAGGGGCTTTGACGTCATGCAAACGCAGGCGCTCTGCACCATAAGGTCTGGATTTCCAGCCATAAATATCACCGAGGTCGCGTCCGACCATCGCCTGCACCAGCGCGTCGTGATCGACCTGCTGCATATCCGTGAACGTTTTGACGTAATGACCATCTTTAAACACGGTGATGGCATCGCTAAGGGCAAAGATCTCCTCCATACGGTGCGAAACGTACAGGATGATGCGCCCTTCGTTGCGTAGCTCACGGATGACGCGAAACAGATTCTCAATCTCGCGCGCTGAAAGGGAGCTGGTCGGTTCATCAAACGCGATAATTTTGGCGTTGCGCGCCAGCGCTTTCGCGATCTCCACCATCTGCCATTGACCAATGGAGAGGTATTTCAACGGCGTATCGGGATCGATATCCATGCCCAGATGCTTGAGCTGGAGACCCGCTTCATAGTTCAGCAGCGAGCGGTTCACAATTCCGCCTTTGTGCGGCATCTGCCCTAAATAAATATTCTCGGCAACGGTCATTTCCGGGACGAGATGCAGCTCCTGATAAATAATGGCAACACCGGCGTTCAGCGCGGCATTGGTGTCCGCAAACGAAACCTCTTGTCCACGGATCGCCAAAGATCCCGTCGTTGGCGCATAGTTGCCGCTGAGAATTTTTAATAGTGTTGATTTCCCGGCGCCATTTTCGCCCATCAGCGCATGCACCTGACCGGCATAGCAGTCGAAACTGATATCCGTGAGCGCTTTAACGCCGGGGAACGTTTTGCCAATGCCGCGAAATGAGAGATACGAGGTAGACTGTTGCATAACGTCTCCGTGAGTCAGATCTTTATGCCGGATAGCGGTTTTGCCTTATCCGGCCTACTGAGTACGCAATTCGTAGGCCGGATAAGACGCGTTGGCGTCGCATCCGGCATTTGTGTTATTTACCGCCTAAGCCTTTCTTCGCCAGTTCTTCTTTAAAGTTATCGCGGGTAATCAGCACCACATCCGTCACTTCAGTAAACGCCGGTGGCTCTGCCCCTTTCGTTACCCAGTTGTAGAGCATCTCACTTGATTTGTAGCCGTGAACGTCCGGGCTTGGCAGGAGTGAACCGTAGAACCCGGTCGCTTCGCCTTTGGAGAGTTCGCTCACGGCATCAACGCCGTTGATGCCGATACCAATCACATTCGGCGCTTTGAAGCCCTGCCCTTCGGTCGCACGTACGCCGCCCAGCACGGTGTTGTCGTTCATGCCAACAATCAGCCAGTGTTTGACTTCAGGGTGCTGAACCAGCATGGAGTTAGCGGCATCGAATGCCCCGGGGATGTCATTCGATTTTGTGGGGACCTGGTAGATCTGTTTTTCCGGGAAGCCTGCGGCTTTAAGCGCGTCCATTGAACCCGATGTACGGCGACGCGCGGTATCGAGTTCATTCGCGGTAATGGCCATTACGGCTGTGGATTTCACATCCCAACCACGCTTTTGCATCTCCTTATACAGCTCCTGGCCCTGGCGCTCACCAATTTTGGTTGCAGCCATCATCACCAGCGGCACGGTATCCATCGGCTTACCTTTGGCGTTAGCAAACTGGTCATCGACGGCAATGACTTTCATATCGTAGCCCCGCGCCTTGGCCATAATGGCAGGTCCGAGTTTGGGGTCCGGCGTACAAATCACAAACCCTTTTGCGCCACTTGCAGCCAGGCTGTCGATGGCGTTAAGGGTCTTCTCACCATCCGGGACGGCAATTTTAATCACCTCAAAGCCAAGGTCTTTACCGGCTTTATCGGCAAATTTCCATTCAGTCTGGAACCACGGTTCTTCCGGTTGTTTGACCAGGAAACCGAGCTTCATGGATTCAGCGATAGCGGATTGTGACATAATGGCAGCCAGACCGATGGCAGCCAGCGCTTTAGTGAATTTGTGCATGGTTAACTCCAGCTTTAACGTTCTTTTATGTAGGGTAAAATCAGACGATTTTTTGTAATTCGGACGTAAAACAAGGCATTACCTTTTAGTGATAAGATCAATGCCAGTGCTGAGAGTAGTTTTAGCGGGAAATTGATTCTCCATAAGAGAGCGGCATCACACCACAGAATTACAGTAATTGCGTACATAAATTCAGCGGGAAATGACATAAAAAAACGCGGTTTTGTCGACGGGAAAAAAGAGGGATAGCAGATTAATCCATAACATCAGCCAACGAATCCTTGTTCCCGAATACCGAAGCATTCGGGAACATGATTACCATCGGTAATAAATGTGGTCAGCGTGATCGCGAACCGGAATGTCATCTCCCAGCAGGCGCGCCGCAAGCGTCAACGCAAAATCGAAAATATGCCCTAATCCTTTGCCGCTAATCAGATTGCCATCTTCAACAACCGGCGCATCGATATATTCTCCATCCGTGACGTTTTGCCACAGATCTCCTGAGCAAACATAGCGACGCCCCTTCAGCAGACCGTTGCCGCCCAACACGCGCGCGGCCGCAGAACATACCGGGCAAATGAGCTTTCCTGCCTGATCATGACGAGATACAAACTGGATGACCGCCTCACTGGCGGCAAGATTAACGCTGCCCTGCGGCCCGCCAGGCAATACGACGGCATCGTAGAGATATGTCTGGCGCGCGGCCAGCGTGCTATCCATCACCATCGGTACGTCATGATAACTCACCACCGCACGTGACTCTGCGCAGGCCAGGGTTTCGACTTCGATATTCAGGCGACGCAGAATATCCAGGGTAACAATCGCCTCCGCCTCTTCAAAACCGGGTGCCAGCAGCACCGCAACCTTCTTCATATGTAACTCCTTGCTTAATCCACATAAACGAAACAATTAATGACGACCAGTGCAGACTGTTAAATTTCTCAATTTGATTAAAACTGATCTGGCGCAAAAAATTAGCCATCAGATAATTTGTACTAATCCATCCCGATCGTGAAATTGCCTTTCAACTTGGGCAGATAATCATCAGATGCCAGACAATACCTTATTGTGGAATTTAATTTTGTGATATGAAACACCATTTCATTATCATAAAAATCATTTAATGACATAAATTTCAATCCCTTACATTCATGTCATCTATATACCAAAACAGCAGAAGCATGAATACTGTTATGACAATATGTAAAAAAACATAAATACGCAGATTTAAGGATTTTCTTATACCAGGGCAAGCGTTATGCTGAATCTCGATCGGAGCGAATATAATTCGTAATCACTAAAGGACCGGCGGAACGGATTTATTCTGCTAACAGTTTTAATTGTACGTAGAGGTGAAGTGCAGCGGCAGCCCGCTGTGCTGGCGTGAGTAACGTACATCCCCCTTTCTGGAAATAAGGATATTGATATGGCTGCAGTTGGAATTGTTCATAAACTCAATACACAAATGAACCTCGAGTTCTACGCCTCGAATCTTTACCTGCATCTCAGCGAATGGTGCTACGAGCATAGCCTGACAGGTACAGCCACGTTTCTACGCACGCAGGCGCAAGGTAACGTGACTCAAATGATGCGTATGTTCAATTTTATGAAAAGTGCCGGGGCTAATCCCATCGTCAAGGCCATGGATGTGCCGGGTGATGAACTGAGTTCCCTTGAAGAATTGTTTCAGAAAACGTTGGATGAATATCAACAGCGCTCGAGTAAACTCTCGCGTTTAACCAATGAAGCTGAAGCATTAAACGATGCGCCAACCATTGATTTTCTTCACGATCTGGAAAAAGAGCAGCAGCAGGATGGCGTGCTGTTACAGACGATTCTTGATGAAGTCCGCAGCGCCAAACGCGCGGGGTTGTGCATGGCGCAAACCGATAAGCACTTGCTCAACGTCGTTAACTACCAGCATCACTAATCTTCAGTTTTCATCGCGTTTATGCCGGATAACGATGCTGCGCACCTTATCCGGTCAACCTCTGATTTTCCCTGGCACGCGCCTCCCATTCTGCGAGGCGCAAAAAAACCTTTCTAAAACCTGAAACAACGGTTTATTTTAGTGGGATTCGTTCTGCGGCGTGAATTTCAACTCGATCAAGGCAACCGCTTTTTGTATTGCGCGCATAGTGACCGGATCGGCCCCTGCAGGATGGCTGGAAAAATCGATGTTTTTCAGTTGGCTGGACATTTTTTCCCGAACTTCTACCGGGGCAATAACATCAAGAACATCAAGAATTTGCTTGATAACCAGCTGACAGGCAACAACGTCCGAGAGCAGTTCCTGATCGGCATTCAATGTTTGGGACATAGTGAGCTCCTTATAGAAAGGTCGTCATAGTACCTATTCAGCGATCGAAACGATAGCCGCGCGCACATTACAAATGCCCTGAAAATAAAAAAGGTCCAGTCAGTTTCTTTTGAGATGGCAAGCACAACATGAGTGAACAGTTAGCGGTTGAGAACCAACGCGGTCTTTCCCCGGCAGCAAAACTTGTTGCCGGGGCTTTCTTTATGGAATTTATTGACGGCACGGTGATTGCCACAGCCCTACCCGACATGGCCAAAAGCTTTGGCGTACAGGCGGTAGACCTGAACATTGGTATCAGCGCCTACTTGATCACCCTCGCGGTGCTTATCCCCGCCAGCGGCTGGATTGCGGATCGCTTCGGCGCCCGAAAAGTGTTTACCCTGGCGCTGGCGATTTTTACTCTCGCTTCGGTTTTATGCGGTTTGTCCGAAAGCCTTGAGAGCTTTGTAGCAATGCGAATTTTACAGGGTGTAGGTGGCGCGCTAATGGTTCCTGTTGGCCGTCTCGCGGTACTGCGCACCACGCCTAAACATCAGTTGATCACCGCTATTGCGACCCTGACCTGGCCCGCATTAGTCGCGCCTATCATCGGGCCACCGCTAGGAGGTTTCATTACCAGCTATGCTAACTGGCGTTGGATCTTCTTTATTAACGTACCGCTGGGAATTTTGGCGATCGCGCTGGCGCTACGTTTTATCCCGGATATTCATGACGACGAGCGCCGTCCATTTGATATAGCGGGTTTTATCGCGACCTCAGTTGCGATGGTTAGCCTGGTGTATGCCATGGAGTTACTGGGAACCCAGCAGCCGCAGAGCTGGCTAACCGCCGGGCTGCTGGCGCTAGGAACCGTGACCTTTCTGTTTGCCCTGCATCATTTTCGTCGCACTACCTGGCCGATGATTCGTCTTGATGCCATGAGCGTCCCTACTTTTCGCGTCACCCTGTACGGCGGGTCACTATTTCGTGCATCTATTAGCGCTGTACCATTTCTGCTGCCGTTAATGTTCCAGGTCGGTTTTGGCATGAACGCTTTTCACGCGGGTTCGCTGGTTCTGGCGGTGTTTGTGGGCAATCTGACGATAAAACCTGCCACCACACCGTTGATACGCTGGCTGGGCTTTAAGAAACTGCTGTTAATCAACGGTGCGCTAAACGTCCTGGCGCTGTTGGCCTGTGCATTAATTACGCCGCAGACCCCGGTGTGGGTTATTTTGTTGGTGTTGTATCTGGGCGGCGTGTTCCGCTCAATTCAGTTTACCGGCATCAGCACGCTTGCCTTTGCGGACGTCCCCGGACCACAAATGAGCTACGCCAATACGCTGTTCAGTACGGCAACACAATTAGCGGTAGGCTTGGGCATTTCGTTGGCCGCTATCGGGATCCGTATCGGTGATGAGGTGAGTGAATGGCTGGCGTTAGGCAATATTCCGGGGATCAGTTTCCGGCTGGCCTTTGTCGCTATTGCGATTATTTGTCTGGTAGGTATGGTTGATACGCTGCGGCTTGCCCATGATGCTGGAAGCGCGGTATCTAGCAAGAACAAATAGCCCGGCAGGCGAACACCGCCGGGCCAACAGGATTTAGCCAACTATCTCGCGTACAAACGCTTCGATCGCTTTGTCCTGGCAGTTTTCAAAGAAGCACTGCTGGAAGCGCGGACCAGATACGGCGGTTTTTACCAGTTCAGGATCGATAGCGCGCAGAGTGTCCAGATAGTTTTCTTTTACCACCGCTGCTTTCACCTGGTTCAGAATACCCGCGTTACGCACCTGCGGCTCTTTACGCTCTGGTGGATACCCTTCGCCGTTACGACCAGTGAATGCTTTTTCAAACATATAGCGCACATTCAGCTCAGCACCCCAGCCAAAACCTTTGGCGAATGCCAGAGAAAGCGCATTCCCGTTGTTGATCTGAGAGAACAAGAATGCGTCTGCCGGATCGAGACAGTAACCGCACACCACGCCCGGATGAATATTCAGTGACATCATTGCCCCCTGACCCGTACCGCAACCCGTAACCACAAAATCCACGGCTTTGGAATTGAGCAGGATGCTGGCCATAATCCCTAAATGGATGTAGGTCAGATGATGGTCATTTTCGTCGCTCATCCCGACGTTATACACTGGAAAACCTTTCTCATCCGCAACGGCTTTAAGCTCGTTATGAATGATGGCATTTTTGCTTGCCTGGCTGTTTTCCATCATCAATGCAATTTTCATTCTGTAATCTCCTGAATGCGCTGCGGAGGCCCGCTGAAAGTCATAACATTCAGGCCACATTACTATTTTGCAAACTCACTTTCAAATTTAATGAAATTTTGTTTTATAAAATAATGAGGTGCTCACATTTTTTCTGAGACAGCTCAGAATAGCCTCAATAAAATGACGTCGTTGCGATTAATCGCAGGTGATCTTCAGGCTATTCAAGCCATTGATGCGCCACCACATATGCCATGATAGCCTATCTCCGAACTTTCAGAGCGATCACATGAAGACCTTTATCCTTGCCCTTTTGCCGCTCGTGCTGACAGGATGCACTATTACTAAACAGGCGCAGGTCAGCGAAGCCAGTGCCATCACCGGCGTCGTTCGCCTGACCTACAACCAGACCATGCTACAAACGGCGCGTACTGATGACTACGTTACCCAAGGTACAGCCACCAAAGAGTGTCAGCGCCTGGGTTATGCCAACGCCATGGCGTTTGGTCAGCCGGTGTCAACCTGTAGCGTATATGCCGGTTCTCTGTGCTTAAATACCAAAATCACGCTCGCCTGGCAGTGTCACGGCGTTGCGGTATCCCAGTCGCCTGCCTTCAATTATTAATATTTTCGACCAGCACATTATTGCTGGTCTTCTGCCTTTTCATTTTTTATATTCTCCGCTTAATAGCGTTAATGCGTTTTATTCCCATTCGCATTTTTAATAAATAAATTTATTATTTTACCTTTTGCAAATAATTAAATAACAAATTATAGTGACGCCACGCTAATATATAATAACGTTTGTGGAGCATAACCATGCTGAAAACAGAAATGATCGACCAACTGAATGAGCAAATGAACCTTGAATTATATTCATCTCTGCTCTACCAACAGATGAGCGCGTGGTGCAGCTATCACAGCTTTGAAGGCGCCGCCGCGTTTTTACGCCGTCACGCCCAGGAAGAGATGACGCATATGCAGCGTCTGTTTGACTACCTGACCGATACTGGCAGCTTGCCGTGTATTAACACCGTCCCTTCCCCCTTTGCTGAATATGCGTCTCTGGACGAACTGTTCCGTGTTACTTACGAACACGAGCAGTTGATCACCCAGAAAATTAATGAGCTGGCACACGCGGCAATGACCCACCAGGATTATCCGACGTTTAATTTCCTGCAATGGTATGTTGCCGAGCAGCATGAAGAAGAGAAATTATTTAAATCTGTCATTGATAAGTTATCGCTGGCAGGGAAAAGTGGCGAAGGTCTTTATTTCATCGATAAAGAACTGGCTACGCTTGATACACAGAATTAATGTTGTGGGGTAATGAAGGCAACCCGCCATCATTACCCGCTAAAATCAGTGACGGCAGATCTTGCTTTCGTGCGTAGAGAAGCCGTCTTCTTTTGCAATAAATTTTCCCTTCGCCGCTAAAAACGCCACCAGCTCGGCTGCCGACATATCCGCCGCAGAACAGGTGTGAAAACGAGCCTGCTCGCCAAACCGTGCCGTAATCGCCGCTTCAAGGCTGGCATTTGAATACTGCTCGCCAGATTCAATCATCATGTTGAGCACTTCGTGACCGTGAATAGATTCCATACTACCTCCTCAATAAAGTCCGTAGCCTAATGTGAACGGCACGGCCTTGCTTTGCGCTAACGCAGGTTTACCCGCAGATAAATATCATTTGTGATACATCTTAACGCGCCAAACATCGTAAAGATTAATGTACATTCATTGTAACGGTGATTTGACGAAAATAGCGTTTTGCCTTACCCTGCGCCGCAGATATAACCGTTGATTATCTCTGGGACAGAGGAAAGCGTGAAAAACAGAACCCTGGGTAGTATTTTTATCGTGGCGGGAACCACGATTGGTGCCGGTATGTTGGCAATGCCGCTGGCCGCGGCAGGCGTGGGGTTTAGCGTCACGCTGGTATTGTTAGTGAGTCTTTGGGCGCTAATGTGCTACACCGCGCTGTTGCTGCTTGAAGTGTATCAACACGTACCGGCAGACACCGGGTTGGGTACGCTGGCAAAACGTTATCTTGGTCGTTACGGACAATGGGTAACGGGCTTTAGCATGATGTTTTTAATGTACGCGCTGACGGCGGCGTATATCAGTGGCGCTGGTGAGTTGCTGGCTTCCAGCATCAGCGACTGGACCGGGACAACGCTCTCCCCGACAACAGGCGTACTGCTGTTCACCTTTGTTGCCGGTGGCGTGGTTTGCGTTGGCACATCTTTGGTCGATCTGTTCAACCGTCTGTTGTTCAGTGCCAAGATAATCTTCCTGGTGGTGATGCTGGCCCTGTTAATGCCGCATATCCATAAAGTAAACCTGCTTACGTTACCGCTTCAGCAGGGGCTGGCACTGTCTGCAATCCCGGTTATCTTCACTTCGTTCGGTTTTCACGGCAGCGTCCCCAGTATCGTCAGCTATATGAACGGTAACATCCGTAAACTGCGTTGGGTGTTTATCACCGGGAGCGCCATTCCGCTAGTCGCCTATATCTTCTGGCAACTGGCCACGCTTGGCAGTATTAACTCCTCAACGTTCATGGGGCTGTTAGCCAACCACGCTGGTTTAAACGGTTTATTACAAGCATTACGTGAAGTCGTGGCTTCGCCGCACGTCGAACTGGCGGTGCATCTGTTTGCCGACCTTGCGCTGGCAACCTCTTTCCTCGGCGTCGCATTGGGATTATTTGACTACCTGGCCGACCTCTTCCAGCGCCGCAATACCGTAGCAGGAAGAATGCAAACCGGCGTGGTGACCTTCCTGCCGCCGCTGGCATTCGCGCTGTTCTATCCGCGTGGTTTCGTCATGGCCCTGGGGTATGCGGGCGTTGCCCTGGCGGTGCTGGCGCTGCTCATTCCCTCGATGCTGGCATGGCAGAGCAGAAAACAGAATCCACAGGCTAAATATCGCGTGGCAGGGGGTGCTCCGGCGCTGGCGCTGGTATTTTTGTGCGGCATTGTGGTGATAGCCGTACAGTTTTCTATTGCAGCAGGATTACTACCGGAAGTGGGTTAAAACAAAAGGGGCTTAACGCCCCTTTTTCTTAATGCAAACAGCACTGCTTATATTTTTTACCGCTACCGCACGGACAAGGGTCATTGCGCCCTACCTTGGCATCCACTTTGACCGGTACTTTAATCGGCGTTTCCTGGGGATGCGCCATCCAGTAAGCATGCAGATCCAGCGCCGCCAGGCGGATGGCATCCACGCTCTCTTCGAACACTTCTGGCGTCATTTTCTCAACGACCGCAAAGTTTTCTTCCGTACCGTGCAGCGCAATAGCCTCGAGCGCCGGTTTTAACGAGTCTGGTAACGCGGACCAGTCCGACAGTGCGACGCCGCGCATATAACCAAAACACCACTCTTCAACGATGGTCAGTTCATGCTCGTCAATTTCACGCAAACCAAACAGCGGCTCAAACTGCTCAGGATATTCATCCAGGCGATCGGCAGTATCCGCCATATGTTGAAACGCCAGGTTCATGAAACGCGTCATTTCTTTTTCGGAGGACCAGCGAGGAACATACTGCGCACCGCCCCAAATAGCGACCAGCCACTGCTCCGGTTCAATTTCATACGGTGAACTCAGTACCGCCGTCAGTAAACCATCCAGTTCTGACACATCCAGAATAGCCTTATCTGTATTGTACTTAGTCAGTACATCATCCAGCCATTCCAGTTCGCTCTCGTTTAATGGTCCCGTTTTCATAACGCTTTTCCTTAGTCAAAAAATCTTGCCTGTGATCATCCTACATGGCTGGAGGGATAACAGATATAAATGGGCATTTGCGGCTTACAGCAGCCGCCTGTTCAGGTTAACAGGAAAAGAGGGGAATTCCGGTAGTTAACGCACAAAAGAGAACACTAAGCCGCCGGGCATCATACCGGGAAAACACAATAAAACCACCCGCAGGTGGTTTACTGTTGTTCAATACGGTTGAGCGTTGCGGTATAGCCCGTTTTCGCTACTGCGTTAAGTAGAATATCGGTTGGGAAACCTTCTGGCACGATGGCTTCTGCCTGCCGGGTTTTGAGAGAGGATTTTGCTTTAATCACGCCGTCGGTTTCACGTAGCGCCTGATTGACCGAAATAACGCATAACGAGCAGGTCATATTTTGTATATCCAGCACCACTTTTTGATTGGCCGCCTGAGCCCACAGCGGCAACAGCAAGCATGCAACTAACGCGAAGATCTTCATTCAAATACCTCATAAAACCAGGCAACAAGCGTTGGGTAAAATAGCACCGGCAAAATCAATGCCAGCGCGCACCAGTAGAGAACGCGCGCTTGCTTCAGAGTTAACCACCCGGAGCACCACAACCGTTTGGAAAAATAGAGCCGCCAGAAGACACGCAGTAATAATCCCAGGGACAGCAGTATCAGAGGAGTTCGCAAAAACTCAAACCGGGTGAAAACGGCGAAGCTCGCCGCCGAAATACCAAACAGCAGGTAAAGTAGCGGTCCAACACAGCATAAGCCAGCGGTGACGGCGGCCGCAGCAGCCGTCAACAGGGTAAGCCCCGCACCTTTAGCGTTGTTCTGTGGCGACATAGCTGTAGGAAAACGCTTTAGGATCATAGAAATTGATCGGGTCGCCATCGACTTCAGCGTAAGGATAACCAAAGTTATTCATGGCCCCCTGCTCCGTTGCCGGATACAACTCGAAATCACGTCCGTAGTTGAATCCAACCCAGTTCATTTCCCAGTTACCAAACAGGTAAGCGTTAACCGCCTGGACATCGGCATCCTGATGCGTTTTTTTCTCTGCCAGACGCATTTTGGTCACGTCAGCAGGATCGCACGGTAACCAACCGTAACCTGCCAGATAGAACTCAGCGCGGCAGTGTTGTCCGCCGCTCACATTGGCAACGCCTGCACTGTCGGCTGTGCCAAAAGCACTTTTCGAGTAACGTTCGAGCTTATTGGCCTTGCCCAGACGGATGCCAAACAGTTCGCGCGCCGGAATACCGCTGGCCCGCGCCAGAGCAACAAAAACGGAGCTCATGTCGGTGCATTTTCCTTTGAGCTTACCGCTTTTTAATATCTCCGCCACATCCCCCGTGCCGCAGCCAATAACGTCGTTGTCACGCTCCATATGGCTGCTGACCCATTCGTAAATCAGGCGCGCTTTTTTCAGCGGATCCTGCTCATTACCGGTGATTTTACGCGCGGTTTCCAGGACCAATCCATCAACTGGGGTATGTGCCGTCGGCAACAGATACGGTTTTACATCCAGCGGATAAATAATCTGCTCAGGTGCCTGCCAGTTTTTCAGCGCGTCCTGCTTCAGCGGTTCCCAGTCGGCGGTTTCAATGTCGATATCAACGTTAACCAACAATTCACCCTGCGAGTCAGCCCAGGTGGCAAACAGCGTTTTCGCGCCGTAGGTATTATTGGTGGTGACGTACGCCTGCTTATAGTTTCCGCTAAAGGCAAGCGCCGTCATTTGTTGAAACGCGGTATCCACCGGTAGCGGGATCCACAGTTTCACCACGCCGCTCGATCCCTCAGGAGGATTAAGTTTATACGTTTGAGATAAGACAAAGCGTCGACGAGCTATTGGCGCAACGGATGGCTCCGCGGCACGTACCGTCTGGCTAATGACTGCAGGGCCGACTAATCCGGCGGCGGAAAGGAGAACGCTATTTTTGAGAAACTGACGACGTTGCATTGTTGTCTGTCCAGGTTGTAAGAGTTGAGCTACGGCTAAAGGGGAAACCGTACGCGATCATCACAGCAGACAGAGGCTGGCATAAAAAGGCGAGTCGATGGAGATTATTCATCAATAACAGACCTGTTAACTGTGAATGAAGTGAGAAACTGCAAGGTCGCTATTAAGCCATTTACAGCCAAAAAAGTACAGCAGCGGAGATACGTTCAGACTATATACACAGTCGTTGCCAGTTTGCAGGCTAACCCTCTTGCCCCCTCGCGCATGACCGTATTGTGATTCCAGCGAAATACAGGTGCTGCCAGCGGGGCAAGATAATTCATCCAGCGGATCGTGGTACGCACATTCCAGTCATATCTGACAATAGTCGCTGTACCATTGGCAGTAAAAGACCATACCCCTCGCCCTTCCACCGCGCCGCTGGCTTGTCCTTCGAGCAATGTGCAAGGCCGTATTTTCAACACATTGATATCAAAGGTTAAGCGATAAGGAAGCGCCCCTTTCCAGGTATAACGATGCAACGCCCCAATACCCCGTAAATCCCCTTTCCTTATCTCAACGATGCGTTCCAGACTTCCCCACCATTCAGGCCACCTATCCGGATGGGAAAAAACATCCCATACCTCCTGAATTGAAGACTCAACCCGCCAGACTGTGGAAAACTGATAGTCAGCCATAGTGCAGGCTCCCTCAAGGCGTGAAAAAATTGACGGGGAAACGGGTGTTGATAACCATAGCATCCAGAAGAACAGTTTCTAATCGCTGCCCATCTGGCGCATAGCTGATCACTTTGGCAGGGAGTCCGTGATAATTATCCAGCCAGATGTCGTAGCGGTGAACGCAACTCGCGGAGAAAATGAGACGCGCATAACCGCCCCCTGTATCGGTACTATCTGTAAACTGGAGTCATCAGCTGTCGACTGTTTTTATTATAGTTCTTAATTGTGCGCCACTCTTCTCCCAGCCCCTCAGACTCCGTACAGGCAACAGGCTTAAATTGTTTATTTTCTATTCAGATGAGATGAAGGTATAAGACTATACTTTAATAGCCATACTTTTAATGGGTATTAATCATGAAACTGCCATCGGTATTTTCATGCGCCGTCCTCGTATTGCTGCTGGCGTCATCGTCTGCCGCAGCCAGCGCGTTACAAAACCAGGCCGCAAGAGAGCAAGAGTTAAGCGCGGCACTTCTTGCAGGAAATGGCGTCATCATCATTGGCGGGACGGATGATTTCGCTTTCACATTCAGGACACGTAACCGAATCCACAGACATTTGGCGATTCAGGATGGCATAGGCGATCCCATCATGATGAATGGTTTTCAGGACCACAACTATAATCCCGCCCGGGATGGCTTTATCAACAACCCAGCCCGGGGAAGGTTTATGTTTAATGCACCGATTCGTCGATAGATTGATTGGCAATGGGGAGTGTGTAGCGGGCGGCTTAACGTATCTGGCAGGCTTACTTGACGCAAAATACCTATGGTTCGTCAAAAGCCGGCACAAAAAAACCACCCGTAGGTGGTTTCGCGACACTGCTTATTGCTTTGATTGTTCTATTCTTTCCCATGGTACCCGGTGTGGGATTTGCCCCCACACAGCACGAACGCCGAACAGTTCAGGATATTTTTCAAGAAGTTAATATGTAACTTACTTCTGCGTAAACACCTTTGTTATTCAGATATGCGGGATCGGAAGTCCGGCAACAGAAAACTGGTGATTCGATTATTTTTAACCTGCGTGGTTAAGCTTGTTGCAGACCGTTCAAATCGTTAAGCATCCGCTTGAGACATTTGATTTTATTCTTATCGCGAACTGATTGCGAAAGCTTACTGAGTTGAAAAAACGTTTTGTCACCAAAACCGTCAATGACTTTGAAGCGATAATCCTGACGCTCGCTATCCCAGGCATAAACAATGTTTTTACAATGCAGGGAGTTAATAATGACTTTGGTGCTGACAAACCATGCTAAAAAAGCATTCAGCTTCTGCAATTTGCTGTCATCGAGTTCTTTTTTGAGAGCAAGCTGATAAAGAGTTTGAGCAATGTTGCCATGCTCATCGCACTCCTTCACAGTGATCTGCCCTAGACCTTTATTTGTTTCAACAAGACCTTCGATCTTTTGCATATAAAGAGAGTCTGTTTGATGGCCTGGCTTGCATTCTTTAAGGTCCCGGAAGACTTCCCGTAACTTGCTTTTATAGTTCGCAATATCTGAAATAACGATTTTGATCAGCAGGTTACTATCCTGTGGATGCTGAAAGACGTAACGATCGTTACCTCGTGCAAGTAAGTCTTCATCTGTCAATATAAGCTCTTGTTTCATGATAGTTTTTGACTCTTACCCTAAGGGAAATGAAATTGCTTCAACTGACCTGCATCGGTAAGTTCTGCTAATCAAAAACTATTATGTATATATTTATTTCAATAATTGATAAACGAAATGCATTCGGAGTGAGACAAATGTCTCTTCTGGCAAGTGGGCAGGCTAATGAACCTGTTTTGATACCCCCGCAAATACGCTTCTCCAGTCGTGAACGAGGGTTATCAGCGAAGAGCAGGCCCCGGTATGAAGTCAACAGGCACCCGATAATATTAAGCGGAAAGATTACTTAACCCGTTTCCCTGTTTCGTCAATGACCTTTTCGCCATCCTCTTTGGTAAAAGAGCCTTTCTGAGCTTCAGGTAAAATATCCAGCACAATTTCTGAGGGACGACAAAGACGCGTGCCAAGCGGCGTCACTACAATCGGCCGATTAATCAGGATCGGATGCTGAATCATAAAATCGATCAACTGCTCATCAGAAAACTTATCTTCATCAAGACCCAGTTGCTCATAAGGTTCAACGTTCTTACGCAGCAATGCGCGTACTGAAATGCCCATATCTGAAATCAGTTTGGTCAGTTCATCACGAGTCGGGGGCGTATCGAGATAATAAATAATAGTTGGTTCGTTACCGCTGTTACGGATCATTTCCAGCGTGTTACGTGAGGTGCCACAGGCCGGGTTGTGATAGATGGTAATGTTGCTCATATCAGTATCTCATTAAAAAGTGACAGAGAGCCGCCACGCCAGCGCGGCCAGAGTGACGAACAGCACGGGCAGAGTCATGATAATGCCGGTGCGGAAGTAATATCCCCAGGTGATGGTCATATTTTTCTGTGCCAACACATGAAGCCACAGCAGAGTTGCCAGACTGCCTATCGGGGTGATTTTAGGACCTAAATCGCAGCCAATCACATTGGCATAAATCATCGCCTCTTTGACGACGCCGGTCGCAGCACTCCCGTCAATGGACAATGCACCAATCAGCACGGTCGGCATATTGTTCATCACAGACGACAGGAAGGCAGTCAGGAAGCCGGTACCGAACGTGGCAGCCCATAAACCTTTGTCTGCCAGCATATTGAGTACAGCAGAAAGATACTCGGTGAGTCCTGCATTACGCAGGCCGTAGACGACCATATACATACCCAGCGAGAAAATCACGATCTGCCAGGGCGCCCCGCGCAGCACTTTCCCGGTATTAATGGCGTGGCCACGCTTGGCTACCACGAACAGCACCGCAGCCCCAACTGCTGCTATCGCGCTTACTGGGATCCCCAGCGGCTCCAGAACAAAGAAACCGACCAGCAGGAACAGCAGAACAATCCAGCCCGCCCTGAACGTCGCCGGATCTTTAATCGCACTGGCGGGCATCTTGAGCAGTGAAACGTCATATCTGGCCGGGATGTCGAGGCGGAAGAAGAGATGGAGCATGACCAGCGTGGCAGCAATGGCCGCCAGGTTCACAGGGACCATTACGGAGGCATACTGTGTAAAGCCCAGGCCGAAGAAATCCGCCGAGACAATATTGACCAGGTTAGAGACAATCAGCGGCAGGCTGGCAGTATCTGCGATAAATCCTGCAGCCATGACAAAGGCCAGCGTCGTCGCCTGGCTGAACCCCAGGGCGAGTAGCATCGCAATCACAATCGGCGTCAGTATCAGTGCTGCACCGTCGTTAGCAAACAGCGCAGCAACAGCAGCGCCAAGCAGTATTATCCAGGTAAACAGCAGGCGACCACGCCCGTTACCCCAGCGGGAGACATGCAGCGCGGCCCATTCAAAGAAACCGGACTCATCGAGCAGCAGGCTGATGATAATCACCGCGATGAATGCCGCTGTTGCGTTCCAGACGATATTCCAGACTACGGGAATATCATCAATGTGGATGACCCCCGTCCCCAGTGCCAGTAAGGCTCCGATACTTGCGCTCCAGCCAATGCTGAGACCTCTGGGCTGCCAGATGACCAGGACCAGCGTCAGTATAAAAATACTCCCTGCCAAAAGCATTTTAGATTCCTTTATATATGATTATGTGTATGTAAAAAATTCTCTCAACAGGATGTGCAGGCTGATTTTTTCAGCCATTCACCCACATCTTTCCTCAGACACTGCCAGGACGTCGTGATCGTCTCAGCGGCCCACGCTGGCATGTGGGGAGACAGACGGTAGTGAATCCATTTGCCTTCCCGGCGGTCAAGCACCAGCTCCGCTTCTCGCAGAATAGCCATATGGCGAGAGATTTTAGGCTGTGATACAGAGGTCGCCGCGCATATATCGCATACGCACAGTTCGCCGGATTCCCGGAGAAGCATAACAATGGCGAGACGGGTTTCATCCGACAGGATTTTAAAAAGCTGAACTGGCTGTAGCATTTTTTACTCCGTTCCCTTTAGAATACATATATGATAAATCATATGTGTTGAATTTGAAATCACAGAACCTCCCGGAGGAGTAAAAAATGGAACACTTTCCTGCACTGAATGCTGATTGCTTCGATCAACAGATTGCTGAACGCCTGCAGCTCCAGGAGCCGCCACGCATACTGATTCTGTATGGCTCGGTAAGAGAGCGTTCTTACAGTCGTTTTGCCGCAGAAGAAGCAGGACGCCTGCTGACGGCGATGGGAGCGGAAGTAAGACTGTTTAACCCCTCAGGTTTACCCCTGCCGGATGATGCCCCAGATACGCACCCAAAAGTCACCGAGCTGCGCGAGCTGGTCAGATGGTGTGATGGGATGGTGTGGAGTTCCCCGGAGCGGCATGGGGCAATGAGTGCGGTGATGAAGGCACAGATCGACTGGATACCCTTAAGCGAAGGGGCCGTTCGCCCTTCACAGGGAAAAACACTGGCGGTGATGCAGGTCTGCGGCGGGTCGCAGTCTTTTAACGCCGTGAACCAGATGCGTATCCTTGGGCGCTGGATGAGGATGTTCACGATCCCTAACCAGTCCTCAGTAGCCAAAGCCTGGCAAGAATTCGATGAGAACGGGCGAATGAAACCTTCGTCCTGGTATGATCGTATCGTCGATGTCGCCGAGGAGTTGTTTAAAATCACGCTGCTGCTCAAGGGGCAAACCGATTACCTTGCCGATCGCTACAGCGAACGAAAAGAGAGCCATCAGGAGCTTTCATCCCGCGTCAATCAGGCGAAAATATAACGTCCTTTTTTACTGAGCTCAAAAACGTCCGCTTTTTGCTGGGCGTTCAGCCGCTGGATGCAACAATGTTAATTCTTTGCTGGCTGCGAACCGATAAGCCAGCTCCTTTTGGAAAATACTGTCTGAGCAATCTGTTCGTATTTTCATTAGAACCACGCAGCCAGGGAGATTGAGGATTACAGAAATAAATTTGGGAAGCCGCCCTTATCATCAGGCTCTTTGCGATACCTTTTCTTTATATTTACATATCCAAAACATCATAAAGTTAAGATTTTTTGGACAAATTAGGGTATGGTTGAAGTTCATCCACTCAAGGAAAAGCCTATGTCAGAACGTAAAGACTCTAAATCACGCCGCAACTATCTTGTCAAATGCACCTGCCCAAACTGTACCCAACAATCTGAACACAGTTTTTCAAGAGTACAAAAAGGTTCTCTTTTAATCTGCCCTCATTGCAATAAAGTATTCCAGACAAACCAAAAAGAAGCAGCCTGAATCCGTTTTAGACTCTATTTCTGGAACAGAATCACCACATCTGTATTTTAAGATTTATCAAGCTACAGATAATAGAAAACCCGCTGGCTGCGGGTTTAGTATTTTCATATTTAAAAATAAAAAAGATGGTGATATCTGGGAAAAGCTATCTTCTTGCGTATGTTGTCGTGCAAAGCAAGTGGTTAGACTTTTCGTGCAGCGAACCTACACGTACTCACAATGGTCAGCATACTTTCTCATGCAAAAGAGAGATGAAATATGCTGACCGTTGCCCTGAATGCCGGATCAGTAACATTTCATCTCTACTGACCCAACAATACATCCATTGCTTCTGTCAGTATGTCTACTCAGGCTTTAGCCTTCTTCGTTATCGCATACAGACAAAAAAAGGATTTACTCTGTAATAACTACATTGCCAGCAACCGGACCTTTAGTACCATTCTCAATGGAGTAAGAGACTTTTTGCCCTTCAAACAAGGTGCGGAAATTATCGCTCTGGATAGCAGAAAAATGTACAAATAAATCTTTACTACCGTCAACAGGAGAAATAAAACCGAATCCCTTATCGGCATTAAACCATTTTACTAAACCATTCATCTTTTTTGACATTTTGTATTCCTTAATTTGGCCTTCCGGCGAACATGGTTTTATTACAGAAACTACTTAGTGCTTAGTGGGGAGACTCAAAGAAGGGATAAATATAAAACACCTGAAATGAGAACTGCTTTAGTAAACTACTTTGTATTTTGTCTGTTCTTCAAACCGACGCGACCATTAACGCACGGGCGTATATAATAATCAATGTTTATTTTAGCTATCCAGATCTCACGATAGCTGAAAAATATTTCTGGCATTATCCCGGGGTATGTGTATAGTGCAACACGTTATTAGCTTTAAGGAATTTTTTTGTCTCGTAAAATGACAGGAATTGTCAAAGCCTTTGACTGCAAGAGCGGTAAAGGCCTTATCTCCCCCTCCGATGGTCGCAAAGATGTACAGCTTCACATTTCAGCCTTAAGCCTCCGTGACTCAGAAGTACTCATCCCCGGATTACGCGTTGAGTTTTGTCGAATAAATGGTCTTCGAGGCCCCTCGGCTGCGAACGTTTATCTCTCATGACCTGTAGCCGCCCCTCCTGACTTCTGGAATCATAAAAGAGAATTTCAAAACAGGGAGAGTTTCATATGTATCAGAAAATCTATCTCAACGACTGGCTGACAGGCCTTAAGAGCTCATGCTGCACGCTGATAGTAACTCTGCTTGTTTTCATCTAACCTGTTAGTTCAAGACCGGTAAGAGTTGCAATAGCGTTGGCGTATCTATGTTGAGCCCGTCAGGGTGATATGCTTGCGTTACACCCCAAATGCCTGTGATGTACATAGGATGAAAGCCAGGGGATTTCTGAGCTTGAAGGTTCGCTGAGCGAGAAGCGAGAAATTTCAGGCACAAAAAAACCACCCGTAGGTGGTTTCACGACACTGCTTATTGCTTTGATTATTCTTTTCTTTCCCATGGTACCCGGAGTGGGACTTGAACCCACACAGCGCGAACGCCGAGGGATTTTAAATCCCTTGTGTCTACCGATTCCACCATCCGGGCTCGGGAAGAAATTGGAGGCGCGTTCCGGAGTCGAACCGGACTAGACGGATTTGCAATCCGCTACATAACCGCTTTGCTAACGCGCCGAAATCTTCTGGCTTTTAAGCCGACATCCGCTACTGCCGATGTCTTTAATTTGGAGCGGGAAACGAGACTCGAACTCGCGACCCCGACCTTGGCAAGGTCGTGCTCTACCAACTGAGCTATTCCCGCATCACCAAGTAACTTTGTTAATCACTTGATTTTGTTATCGTCTGGCAATCAGTGCTGCCGTTCGATGCGTTGCATTCTACTTACCTGACGCAATGAGTCAACGATATTTTTCACCACTGACGATCGTTTGCTGAAATTTGCGCCGAAACGATCACTGTTCAAGCAAATCTCCCCACGCAGCGCTCAAATACTGGAACATTGACCACAACGTCAGTATCGCGGCAACGAAGAAAAGTGCGATCCCGGCGTACTCTACCCAAATATTTGGACGCCACAGCAGCCATGCGAGCGCGGCCATTTGCGAAGTGGTTTTCACTTTGCCGATCCAGGACACCGCCACACTGCTACGTTTACCCAGTTCAGCCATCCACTCACGCAGCGCAGAGATAATAATTTCACGCGCGATCATCGTGGCGGCAGGAAGCGTTACCCACCAGCTGTGATAGTGCTCGGTCACCAGCACCATCGCGATAGCCACCAGTACCTTATCAGCGACCGGATCGAGGAAGGCGCCAAAACGCGTGCTTTGGTTCCAGCGACGCGCCAGATAGCCGTCAAACCAGTCGGTGACCGCCGCAATACAGAAGATCAGCGCACAAACGAAGGGAGCCCAAGTGAATGGCAGATAAAAAGCCAATACAAAGAATGGGATCAGGATGACGCGAAACAGCGTGAGCAACGTAGGGATATTAAATTGCATATGACGGATAACTATCTGTTGTCAGTAAAATTACCCCTATGTTGCTACAGAGGGCCTAATGTTTCAACGAGTAGAAGATCTTTTCTGCCAGAGCTTGCGAAATACCCGGCACTTTTGCAATTTCTTCAATACTCGCGTTACGAAGCCCTTGCAAACCGCCCATATATTTCAACAACATCTGCCGACGCTTCGGCCCGACACCTTCAATAGTCTCCAGCGTGCTGGTATTTTTCACCTTCGCCCGTTTTTTACGGTGCCCGCTAATCGCATGATCGTGAGATTCATCGCGGATATGCTGGATAACGTGCAATGCAGGCGAATCCGGCGGTAGGCTAAAGCCCTCACCTTCCGGCTCAAAGAACAGCGTTTCCAGACCAGCTTTACGATCGGCCCCTTTTGCCACACCCAACAAAAGCGGGTGCTGTTTGTCCCAGGGCACGTCCAGTTCAGCAAACACGGCTTTCGCCTGCCCCAGTTGACCTTTCCCGCCGTCGATCAATATGACGTCCGGAATCTTACTTTCTTCAATTGCCTTACCGTAGCGCCGGCGGAGAACCTGATTCATTGCCGCATAATCATCACCCGGCGTAATACCCGTGATGTTATAGCGGCGATACTCGGCGCGCAGTGGTCCATTGGCATCGAATACCACGCAGGAGGCTACCGTCTGCTCGCCCATCGTGTGGCTGATATCAAAGCACTCCATGCGTTTCACTGCGGGTAACTTGAGTACTGATGCCAGCGCCGTCAGGCGTTGGGTAATGGTCGACTGCTGGGAAAGTTTTGTGGTTAACGCCACCGCCGCGTTGGTACGCGCCAGCTTCAGATATCGTGCGCGATCGCCTCGCGGTTTCGTCTGAACGTTGATCTTCCGCCCGGCCAGCTCAGACAAAGAGTCCGCCAGCAGGGTTTTATCGCTAAGATTAAAATCGAGCAGGATCTCACCGGGTAAGGTGCGCATCTGACTTCCCTGCAGATAAAACTGTCCGACAAAGGTTTCAACGACCTCGCCGAGTTCTGTTCCACCAGGTACTTTCGGGAAATAGCTACGACTGCCTAACACTTTACCCTGGCGAATAAACAGCACGTGCACACAGGCCATGCCGGCATCAAACGCCACGCCGATGACGTCCAGATCGTCTCCGGTATTAGAGACAAACTGTTTTTCGGTCACGCGGCGTACGGCCTGAATTTGGTCACGAATGCGGGCAGCCTCTTCAAACTCGAGATTTTGGCTGGCCTTTTCCATCCGGGCGATCAGCTGCGTTAATACCTGATCGTCTTTCCCGGACAGGAACAGACGAACGTAATCAACCTGCTGCGCATACTCTTCCTCACTCACCAGGCCCACCACACACGGACCGAGGCAGCGGCCAATCTGATATTGCAGACAGGGCCGCGAGCGATTGCGATAAACACTATTTTCGCACTGACGAATAGGGAAGATTTTCTGTAGCAACGCCAACGTTTCGCGTACGGCGTAGCCGTTAGGAAACGGTCCAAAGTACTCGCCTTTGGCATGCCTGGCCCCGCGATGCATTGCCAGGCGAGGATGGGTATCGCCGCTGAGGAAAATAAAAGGATAGGATTTATCGTCGCGCAGCAAAACATTATAACGCGGCTGATACAGCTTGATGTAGTTGTGCTCAAGCAATAACGCCTCGGTTTCGGTGTGCGTAACCGTGACATCAATCTGCTGTATTTGCGCGACCAGTGCTTCGGTCTTACGCGATGCGAGGTTGCTACGGAAGTAGCTGGAAAGCCTTTTTTTCAGGTCTTTCGCTTTCCCGACGTAGATGACCGTCCCGGCGTCATCATACATACGATAAACGCCGGGCTGACTGGTCACGGTTTTCAGGAACGCTTTGGCATCAAACTGATCGGTCACTGGCTTGTTAATGTCTCCGCATTACACAGGCCATGGCGAATTGCCAGGTGAGTCAGCTCAACATCGCCGTGAATGTTTAATTTACTGAACATTCGATAGCGATAGCTGTTCACCGTTTTAGGACTAAGATTCAGTTGCTCTGAGATCTCATTGACCTTCTGACCTTTGGTGATCATCAGCATAATCTGCAACTCACGTTCAGACAAACTGGCAAACGGGGTTTCCGTTTTCTCAGGCTCAATCTGGCTGAGCGCCATCTGCTGAGCGATATCGGAGGCAATATAACGTTGGCCAGAATAAACCGAACGAATCGCACTCACGACCTCCTGGGGCGCAGCCCCCTTACTGAGATAGCCCGCGGCTCCCGCCTGCATGACTTTTGCAGGTAACGGGTTTTCGGTATGAACAGTCAGCATGATCACTTTAATGTCAGCCGTTGAACGCGCAATTTTACGCGTTGCCTCAAGGCCACCAATACCGGGCATATTCATGTCCATCAGCACAACGTCAACGGAATTTGAGCGGCACCATTTTACCGCATCTTCACCGCAGCACGCCTCGCCGACAACTTTAATGCCTTTTATATCTTCAAGAATGCGTCGTATCCCTGCGCGCACCAGTTCGTGGTCATCAACAAGAAAAACGTTGATCAAAGGAATATCTCCAGAATAGGGATAACGCTACCGATAGTTAATCGGTCCTATGTTAACGGGTTTTATCTCAACTTTGAAATGTAAAAATCGCCGTCTTTCGATTTTGCTCTCGTTTTTGGAAATTAGAAGGTACGACGAGTGGAAACTTTCTGTTATGGCAACCTTTTGCCACGGTTATATCTGCATAGCTGTTTCAGAATAGTGACAAAAAATTCATATTCGTCCGTTGAATGCAAAATAGGCAGCTAAAGTTGTAACAATAATTAACGAGTAAAATACTCGAAATAAACAACAGATGGAGAAAATATATGCAGTGCAACATGTTGTTTATTTTAATGTCCGCGGCTTATGTTTGCGCAGAAAACAACCGCTGATATTTTTAGCCTCGCTTATGGTATACTCCGGCGCCTTAAGATTTGACATCGCACTTTTTCATTGAAACATAACGAGGAAAATAAATGAGTACGCCTGACTTTTCCACTGCTGAGAATAACCAGGAACTGGCCAATGAAGTCACCTGCCTGAAAGCCATGTTAACGCTGATGCTGCAGGCAATGGGCCAAGCCGATGCAGGGCGCGTGATTCTTAAAATGGAAAAACAGATCGCGCTGATTGAAGATCAATCACAGGCTGCGGTATTTTCCAGCACTGTTAAGCAAATTAAACAGGCCTACCGCCAGTAATAAGAACCCGGCTGACAGCGATGCTCTCAGCCGGGTTTGCGTCTGACACTCAGAACGATAATTTACTCAGATCAGCCCGGTTGCCGCGGCATAACAGGCGATCTGCGTTTTGTTGGGTGCATTAAATTTCTTTTGCATATTTTTCTGGTGAAAGTTAACGGTATTTTCAGAAATCGACAGAATTATCGCTATCTCTGAAGAGGTTTTCCCCTCTGCCGTCCATTTCAATATCTCTTTTTCCCGCTTGCTAAAGCGCATCTCTGGCGCCATGACCATGTCATCTTGCAGCCGCGTCAGTACCGACAAGCTTTCCCGCACCAGCAGTTGCATCCTGAGCTCTACCTCATCGTTTGCAAAGCGACTATTACGGACACTCGCACGCGATACCGATAAAAAACCCAACGCCCGATTAGGCAACATTAAGCATTGCGTCATCCCTTTACGTAAACCGTGATTGCGCGCGGCATCCCACAGGGGCTGTGCATCGCGAAATAAGGTATCGTTCCAGGGTAAATGCCCCTGACTGAAGTTTTCAGGCTTCAGCACCGGATCAATAGCGAAATAATTCTCGGACTGATAATGCGCCACCCATGCTTTGGGATAGGTCGTGTGAAGCGACGTTTTAGGTCGGGTAAAAGGTACGGGATGACGAACACAGAGCGCGTAAAAATCGAACTCTAAATGCTGCGTCTGTTGTTGTAATTCATTATAGACATCCTCTGCCGTCGCCATTTCCTGAAAGCGTAACAGCATACTCCGTCGCCAGGTGAAGAAATCATGACCCTGCATACTAAGTGGTAATACCCCTGAGATTGATAATCATCCAAACATATGAAACAAGCTAACACATAAATGTATTTTATATATGCAAATTATCGGACAAATGAACAATTACTTGAGCATTACTCAACGGCGGCAGGAAGTAACAGTATTGGGAGTTAATAATAAAGCAATAATTATAAATAGTTATGCGAACAGCACTCGCCAAAAAACAATTTCGACGAGTGCTGCATGCACTATTTATTGCATCAGAAACTTTTCAAGAAACTGACGGGTTCGCGGCTGCTGCGGATGCGTGAATAAGGATTTAGCTGGCCCCTGCTCCACTATCCGTCCTTGATCCATAAATATCGCCCGATCGGCAACGTCGCGTGCAAAGCTCATTTCATGCGTCACAATCACCATGGTGCGTTTTTCCTGCGCCAGCTGGCGGATGGTATTAAGTACCTCACCAACCAGTTCAGGATCAAGCGCGGAGGTCGGTTCATCAAAAAGAATAACCTCAGGTCGCATCGCCAACGCCCGGGCAATAGCCACGCGCTGCTGCTGCCCGCCGGACAAACGCCGCGGATAGCTGGTTTCTTTACCAGCTAACCCGACTTTCGCCAGCAGTTCGCGCGCTCGGGCTGTCGCTTCGGCTTTCGGTTCGCCTTTAACAATCACCGGACCTTCAATAATGTTTTCCAGCACCGTGCGATGCGGGAACAAATTAAAGTTCTGGAACACAAAGCCCACGTGCTGGCGCAACTGACGAATCAGACCTTTCTGCTGAGTTAACGAACGCGCGGTATCAATGGTAATCTCACCCACCTTAATGGTGCCCGCCTCCGGTTGCTCCAGCAAATTAATACTGCGCAGCAGCGTAGTTTTGCCCGAGCCGCTCGGCCCGATAATCGCCACAACTTCACCGGGTTTGACGTCAAGATCGATCCCATGCAGCACCGTTTGCCCATGGAATTTTTTGACCAGGTTTCTGACTTCGATAGCACTCATTTCGGCTCTCTCTCCTGGCGGTTCAGTTGCTCTTCAAAATAGTTTTGCAGTGCAGAAAGCACCGTCGCCATCACCCAATAAATCAACGAGGCTGCCAGATACATCGTGAATACCTCCAGCGTACGCGAGGTAATCAACTGCGCCTGACGGAACAGTTCCGGTACCTGAATAGTCGCGGCCAGAGAGGTGTCCTTCACCAGGCTGATAAAGCTGTTACTCAGCGGCGGGAGCGCAACCCGCGCAGCCTGCGGCAGGATTGCCCGGCGCATGGTTTGCCACCGCGTCATACCAATACTGGCACCCGCTTCCCACTGCCCTTTGTCGATGGAGGAGATTGCCGCACGCAGCGTTTCCGCAGCGTAGGCCGCCGTATTAAGCGATAAGCCAATCATCGCAGCCGGAATAGGATCAAGCTCAATACCAAACTGCGGCAGACCGTAATAGATCATGAACAGCTGGGCAATCAACGGCGTTCCGCGAAAGATAGAGATATAAAAGCGCGCCAGCCAGCGCACAGGCAGCAGCGGCGACAGACGCATCAGCGCCAGGATAAACCCCAGCATGAGGCCAAAGAACATCCCACCGATACTCAGTTGCAGCGTAAAAACTGCGCCCTTGAGCAGATACGGCAGAGAATCAATCACCAGTTGGATACTTTCATGCATGAGCGTTTTTCTACCTGGTCGTTACACGTGAGGATGGTAGGCAAACAGCGCAGGCGCCCCACCAGTATGAATAAAGAGAATTGGCCCTTCATCCTTGAAGCGCTTCTGGCTAATGCCATCAATCAGACCCGCCATCGCCTTGCCGGTATACACCGGATCCAACAAAATGCCTTCCAGACGCGCCAGCAGTTTTACCGCCTCCATGCCCTCTTCGTTTGGCGTACCGTAGCCCGGCGCATAATAATCGTCCCATAACAGGATTTTCGCTGAGGCCGTCAGTTCCAGCTCCCGGGCAATATCCTGCTGCAGTGCAACAACTTTGGGCTTTTGATCCGCCACGCTGCGTGAGACGGTCACGCCGATGAGTTCGACGTCTGGCATCAATTGCTCCAGACCCACGGCCAGTCCGGCATGCGTTCCCGCACTGCCCGAGGCCACCACTACGGAAGAGAGCGAAACGGCCCCTTCACACTGTTGGGCAATTTCCAGCGCACTTTCCACATAGCCCAGCGCACCCAGTGCATTGGAACCCCCAACCGGGATCACATACGGGCGGAACCCTTGCGCTTCAATCCGCGTCGCCAGCTCCTGCAGCTGTGCATTCGGATCGGTCAGCGCATCGCACATTTCAATCTGCGTATTAAACAGGTCCAGCAGCAGACGGTTGCCATTGGTGAGATAGTTTTCGGCAGTGGTGCCTATCGGATTTTCCAACAGCGCCACGCAGTGCAGGCCAAGCTTAGCGGCGACCGCCGCCGTCTGGCGAACATGGTTAGACTGAATCGCACCAGCGGTTATCAGCGTATCCACGCCTTCACGCAGCGCGTCTGCGGCCAGAAACTCCAGCTTACGCAGCTTATTGCCGCCCATAGCCATCGGCGTGACGTCATCGCGTTTAATGAAAATATCACGCCCGAGATAATCTGAGAGGCGCGGAAGATATTCGAGTGGCGTTGGCGCGCCAATAAATTCCAGACGTGGAAAGCGCGTTAAATTATGCAGCGGCATACAGCCTCCGGTATTCGTTGTTGTGATGTTCTTTTATTATGCACGTTCAGGCGCAATGAAATAAAAAAAGGCGCTGTTAAAGGCGCCTTTTTTCATCAGATGACGATTATTTCGTCACATCTGCTCCAAACCATTTTTCAGACAGAGCTTTCAGTGAACCGTCTTTCTGCATTTCAGCAATGGCTGCATCCACCGCTTTCAGCAGATCTTCATTGCCTTTACGCAGCGCCACGCCGGACTCCTGGCGGGAGAATGCTTCACCGGTAACGGCCAGCGTATCCTTGGTTTTTTTCACCAGATCCAGCGCGGCCAGACGGTCAACCAGGATGGCGTCGATACGACCTACACGCAGATCCTGATATTTGGTCGGGTCATCATCATAGGTACGAATATCCACGCCCTGCACGTTCTGGCGCAGCCACTCTTCATAGTTGGTTCCCAGACCCACGCCGACTTTTTTACCTTTCAGATCGGCAGCAGTCTTAATAACGCCTTCATTGCCTTTCTTCACCAGCGCCTGGATACCAGAGACCGTATACGGGGTAGAGAAATCGTATTTTTTCTTACGATCATCAGAGATAGTCACCTGGTTGATGACCACGTCAATGCGTTTGGAATCAAGAGAAGCCAGCATACCGTCCCATTTGGTCGGCTTCAGCGTGGCTTTCACTCCGAGATGCTTGGCCAGTTCCTCGGCAAACTCCACTTCGAAACCGGTCAGCTTGCCGTCATCGCCCTGAAAACTAAACGGGGGATAGGTCCCTTCCAGGCCCACCAGCAGCGTGCCGCGCTCTTTAACTTTATTTAACAGACCTTCATCTGCATAAGTCTTCACGCTCATTCCGGCGACAAGTGCAACAGCCATTACACCCATCAGAGCCTGACGTCCCAGAAGTGCTAATTTCATAGTTACCCCGAATATTGTCATTAGTGACTATCATTTATGACTACAGTGTAAAGCGTTTGCCGTGATCCACAAACACGACTCTGTTACACCTTATTCGTTTTTAATATATATCAGAACTGGCTGTCCAGGAGGATTTCTGCATATGTCCCATATGCGTATGAGCTTTAAACTGCTCATACTTACGCAAGGCGATGCGGTAATTGTTGGTGCTGGTTTCCGGTAGCCACGGGGCAAGGTTTTCGTCGAGAAACCCTTCCTGCAGCAGATCGTGAGAGATATTTTGTTCGGTCAGATGATTCCCGAGGCGACGCAGGCGCACAACGTATTCGCGTACCGTGCCGTGACTCATTTCGGTCTGCTCGAATAAAAATTGCTTGAAGCCGATAATGTCAAAAAAGTCGCTCTGCTCTTTGCAGTGCAAATCACCGCAAAAACGACACAGTGCCACCCACTCTTTTTTCTCCTGTTCCCACTCTGCTTCATTCAGCAACGTGTCCAGTCGGGCGATGGCGATTTTATTCACAATTTGCCCGCGGCGAACCAGCGTGATCCTGTCGAGCAACTTAAAGCAATGGGCGCAATGCGTCTGGCTGTGTTTGAAATCTTTGAGGTAGCGGCTTAGAGGCCGTCTTTTTGATTGCTGCACCGTCATGAGAACTCCTGGTAGTCAATTCGTAATGCGGCATTGTTCAGGGGTAATGATGTACCCCTATAGCTTACCCAGCTTGGTGCGTAGACGTTTGATGGCCTGACTGTGCAACTGGCTAACCCGTGACTCCCCCACTTCCAGTACCGCGCCAATCTCTTTCAGATTCAGCTCTTCCTGGTAGTACAGCGTTAACACCAGCTTTTCGCGTTCCGGCAACGCTTCGATCGCGTCCATCACGCGCTGGCGGAGGTTACCCTCAAGTAGCTGCTGTAACGGGTTTTCCTGCTGATGTTCTTCCGTCACCAGCTCAATACTATCGCCATGCTCTTCCCGCCACTCGTCGTAGGAGAAGAGTTGGCTATTATTGGTATCAAGCAACATCTGACGATACTCTTGCACAGGAATAGCCAGACGCTCCGCCACTTCGGTTTCCGTCGCGTTACGCCCTAATTCCTGCTCCAGTTGCCCCATCGCCTGTGCCACTTCGCGAGCATTGCGCCGAACGCTACGCGGCACCCAATCCCGGCTACGTAGTTCGTCCAGCATCGCTCCACGAATACGCTGCACTGCGTAAGTGGTAAATGCCGTTCCTTGCAAAGCGTCATATCGGTCGACTGCATTCAATAACCCGATGCCGCCCGCTTGTAGCAGGTCATCCAGTTCTACGCTCGCCGGCAAACGCACCTGAAGGCGCAATGCTTCGTGACGCACCAACGGTACATAACGCTGCCACAGCGAGTGTTTATCCATTACACCTTCAGCGGTATACAGTGAATTCACGATAAACAGCCCTGCGTTAAATGAGTTATCGGCATGATTATCCGTTTCTGCAGGGGGTTCTATCGGAGGAATAAGGCTATAAAAGAAGGGTTATTTCACTTATGTAGCTGATGGCGTTATTTCGAATAAGAAATAATCAAGAATAAATCAAATAGTTAGCCTGCGAGGGATGCGTTTTCACGCATCCCGTTAAAATTATGTCAAGAGATGAATCATCGACAGGTCATCACCTGTTCTGACGGTCTCGATGTGCTTGTGGAAGTTCTCATGCACGGTAGGATTATGCTGGCTTCGCGAATGAAAGCTATAGACGATATTGATCGCATCCTCCTTCTCCAGGTACGTTCTTTCGTAGGCACTCGCGGCGATCAACATTTTGATGAAGTAGTATTCAACACTTATCATGTATAAAGAACGTAGCGGGTCTACGTTCTTTTGATTAGGAAAGTTGTTTTCCCAAATTTTATATAAAATGAAATTTTTAAGATCGAACCCAGACTCACCCTGCTGTTCATAAACCTTCTCCCAGGTCGCCTCAAGTCTGGCAATGCCCTCATCTACGGAATAAGTATCGTCCTGAGTTAGCGTCCTCAGCAAGCACTGAATATAATAATTCAGTACGCCACTCCCTCTGCTCCCTGAATTACTGCGAAAATAGTCCTGCAGCAAAAGCACTAAGGATAATTTGATATTTCCATCCGCTGAAAAATCTGACAGCTCCTTTCTTAACTCTCCCGATTGAAGCTGAGCTAACAGTGCATGATAAACGGGTTCAATCTCTGACAACGCGGCGTTATCAACCGACTGAAATTTCTCGATAAACAGTGTTAACTTAATCAGAGAATAAAATCCGACGTTGATATCACGTCCAGCCTGATCCACAAGGCTTAAACAAAAAAGATTCAACAGCTTTTGCTGTGGTGTAAGGGCGGGTTTAACATTAGCCTGCGGTTTCACGGTACTTTTTTCATTCAATATCATCGCATTAGGATCTGTTAATACAATACCAACAACCTCAGGGCACGATAAATTTAGCGATTTTCTCACATCATTTTTATAAACACGCTCAACACGCGGGAATGTTTGACAGGTCGTACTTAGCGCCTGGGCTCCCAATGTTTTTTGTACCTGACACAGACTCTCTTCGGTCAGATAAGGACAGTTTCCAGTGCCATCGGCAAGTTTAATTACCCCCCATTGCGCAATATCTTTTTTAAGCAGAATAATATTCTCTTTGGCAATGTTCTTAATGATCTCATTTTTACTGGAGACATATTTATTCACCGTTGCCTTATCCAGATGTATATTCCAGCCTTTACAGCAATGATCGCGACATTGTGTGCCGGTGCACTGAAACGTAGTCACAAAATTGGGTTCAGTAACGGTAATTTCTTGCATTCTTCAGACTCCAGTATAGAAAAAAGGCAGCTTTCGCTGCCTTTATTGTCTCTAACGACTGAGTAACCCAATCGGTGGATTAACGCAGTAAAGAGAGTACGTTTTGCGTGGTCTGGTTAGCCTGTGCCAGGACGGAAGTACCCGCCTGCTGCAGGATCTGCGCACGAGACATGTTAGACACTTCGGTCGCGTAGTCGGAGTCTTCGATACGGCTACGAGCAGAAGACAGGTTGTTAACCGTGTTACCCAGGTTGGTAATTGCAGATTCAAAACGGTTCTGAATAGCACCCAGGGAGCTGCGGAACTGATCAACGTCAGAGAGCGCCTTATCAATTTTCTTCAGCGGATCCGTTGTGCCTAAGGACAGTACAGTGGTACCTTCGCTTGCCACACCACCAGCAAAAGTGGCATTTTTATACGATTCAACACCATTGCCATCTACGGTCTTAACAGCATATGCTGCATTACCAGACTGATCTTTGTATGTAACCAAGGATTTATTAGCAGCAGTTAATGCCGCAGTATCCGCAGTAACGTCTTTGCCCACTTCAGTAACAGTGGTCAATGTTAACCCTGTGGTGCTGGAAGCTGGGTTACGGCTATCAATGGATACTTTACCTGTTTTATTGTCAACAGTCGCCGCGTAATACGTTGTACCATTATCCGCTGTTGCGTAGTATTTGCCTGATTTGTCTTGAGCTAACTTAACATCACCAGCAGTTGCAGCTGCAAAATCTACCTTACCAGCGCCTGTATTTACGTCACTGAAATCAGCTTTTGCCAGAGTAGAACGGATGTTAATGGTGTCACCATTATTAACAGTTTTACCCGTTTTAGAGATATTAAGATCAGACAGCCCAAGGGTAGTGCTATCGATTTTTTTCAGATCGATAGTAATAGTTTCATTATCTTTTGCACCAACCTGAATAGTCAACTGGCCGTCCTGGTTCAGAACTTTTTTACCGTTGAAGTCGGTCTGCTCGGAAACACGGTTGATTTCTGCCAGGCGCTGATTAATTTCGTCCTGGATAGAACTCAGGTCAGACTCGGAGTTGGAGCCGTTCGCTGCCTGTACAGACAGTTCACGAACACGCTGCAGGTTGTTGTTGATTTCAGACAGGGCGCCTTCAGTGGTCTGTGCAACGGAGATACCGTCGTTGGCGTTACGGGACGCCTGAGTCAGACCTTTGATGTTAGCGGTGAAACGGTTTGCAATCGCCTGACCAGCAGCATCGTCTTTCGCGCTGTTGATACGCAGACCAGAGGACAGACGCTCGATAGCGGAGCCCAGAGCGGACTGAGATTTGTTCAGGTTGTTTTGGGTCAACAGCGACAGGCTGTTTGTATTGATGACTTGTGCCATGATCTTTTCCTTATCAATTACAACTTGATGTTATTGGGCTGTTGCCCACGGTTTCTCACCGTAACCCATGTATCGGCACCTTAATTTCGAACTTTAGAAAATTTTTACTTTCTGTCGTTTTTTTTCTTAGCCCGCGAAATACCCTCTATATGCACCACTATTCCGCGCATTATTTTGACAAAACTATCATTAAACTTTGCGCGCAGATTGCCGATAACCCGCATAACAATTGTTTGCAATCACAAGGAATCGGGCATGGCTTCATTTACATCATTAGGCGTAGGCTCAGGCTTACCACTGGACACGTTGCTAAACAACCTGACTATTGCTGAGAAAAAACGTCTAAATCCAATTACTCAGCAACAGACCGACAATACTGCCCGTCTGACGGCTTACGGTACGCTGAAGAGTGCGCTGGAAAAGTTCCAGACGGCCAATACCGCGTTAAATAAACCGGAGTTGTTCAGAAGCAGTAATGTGACGAGCAGTACTGAAGACCTGAAAGTCACCACCGAAGCAGGCGCGGCACCGGGTATTTATACCATCAGCGTCACGCAACTGGCACAGGCACAATCGCTGAGCACCACATCGGTGGCCTCAAACAAAGAGGCTCTGGGTGATGGCTCCGCCACGCGTACCATTAAAATTGAGCAGCCGGGCCGTAAAGAGCCGCTGGAGATTAAACTCTCCCAAGATAAGACCACGCTGGATGATATCAGCAAGGCAATTAACGACACCGATAGCGGTATCTCCGCCAGTATCGTGAAGGTGAAAGACGGCGAGTTCAAACTGGTGCTGACCGCAGCAGAAGGTATGGACAGCAAGATGACCATCTCTGTTGAGGGCGACAGCAAGCTTAACGATATGCTGGCTTACGACAGCACGACCGGTACAGGAAAAATGACTGAGCTGGTTCAGGCCCAGAACTCCAAGCTCACGATGAACGGTATCGATATTGAACGTCAAAGCAACAAAGTCACCGATGCCCCGCAGGGTGTTACGCTGGAACTTACCAAAAAAGTTACCGACGCGCGCGTGACGGTGACGAAAAGCAATGAGAAAGCCACGGAAGCGATTAAAGGTTGGGTGGATGCCTATAACTCACTGATCGATACCTTTAATACGCTGACCAAATATAAAGCCGTAGATGCAGGTGCGGAAGGTCAGGACAAAGACAACGGCGCGCTGGTCGGTGACAGCGTAGTACGTACGATTCAGACAGGCATTCGTGCACAGTTTGCTAACTCCGGTGCTGAAGGTGCCTTTAAGACACTGAATGAAATCGGCATCAAACAAGATGGCAAAACCGGCAAGATGTCCATCGATGATACCAAGCTGAAAAAAGCGCTGGATGAAAACACCGCCTCTGTTCGCGAACTGCTGGCTGGCGACGGTAAAGAAACCGGCATCACCACCAAAATTGCCGCTGAAGTAAAAAGCTATCTCGCCGATGACGGCATTATCGATAATGCGCAAGACAGCATTAACGCCACGCTGAAAAAACTGACCAAACAATATCTGTCAGTTAGCGCCAGCATTGACGACATGGTTGCGCGTTATACGGCGCAGTTTACCCAGCTTGATAGCATGATGAGCAAACTGAATAACACCAGTACCTATCTGGGCCAACAATTTACAGCGATGAATAAATCCTGATAACACGAGGTAAGCATGTATACCGCGAGCGGTACCAAAGCCTATGCACAGGTCAGCGTGGAAAGCGCCGTGATGAGCGCCAGCCCACATCAACTGATTGAAATGTTGTTTGATGGCGCGAACAGCGCCCTGGTGCGCGCTCGCCTGTTTATGCAACAGGGTGATATCGTCGCCAAAGGTGAAGCGTTAAGTAAAGCCATTAATATTATCGACAATGGCCTGAAGGCAGGACTTGATCAAGAGAATGGCGGCGAAATCGCCACCAATCTGTCTTCTCTGTATGACTATATGATTCGCCGTTTACTGCAAGCTAACTTGCGTAATGATTGTCAGGCCATTGAAGAAGTCGAAGGGTTACTCGGCAACATTGCAGATGCCTGGAAACAGATCTCACCGAAAGCATCTTCCCAGGAGTCTCGTTAATGACCTCAGCCGTGGAGTTTATCAACCGTTGGCAGCGCATCGCGCTGCTCAGTCACTCACTGCTGGAACTGGCGCAGCGCGGTGAATGGGACCTTTTACTGGAACAGGAAGTTACCTATCTGCAAAGTATTGAAGTGGTCATGGAAGAGCAAACTCCACCAGGCATTACGCGAAGTATTCAGGATTTAGTGGCCGGGTACATTAAACAGACGCTGGATAACGAACAACTGCTCAAAACATTGTTACAGCAGCGTCTGGATGAACTCAGCAATCTCATCGGTCAGTCGACGCGCCAAAAGACGCTAAATAACGCTTATGGCCGTCTTTCCGGCATGCTGTTAGTTCCCGACGCCCCCACTGCCCCACAATAATTTCCCGTCTCGTCTGAATAATCTTCCATACTCCAGAGGTCGGCCAAACGACTTCTGGAGCACGGAAGATGAAAAATCCCACGTTATTGCAGTATTTTCACTGGTATTACCCCGAGGGCGGTCAACTCTGGCCCGAACTTGCCGAACGCGCAGGTGGACTCAATGACATCGGCATCAATATGGTGTGGTTACCTCCCGCTTATAAAGGCGCATCCGGCGGCTATTCCGTTGGCTACGACTCCTACGATCTGTTTGATCTGGGCGAATTCGACCAAAAGGGAACCATCGCTACCAAATATGGCGATAAAAACCAGCTGCTGGCGGCGATAGACGCGCTAAAACACAATGATATTGCCGTACTGCTCGACGTGGTGGTTAACCACAAGATGGGTGCAGATGAAAAAGAGCATATTCGTGTCCAGCGGGTTAACGCCGAGGATCGCACGCAAATAGACGATGAGATCGTCGAATGCGAAGGCTGGACGCGCTACACCTTCCCTGCCCGCGCAGGCCAGTACTCGCAATTCATTTGGGACTTTAAATGCTTCAGCGGTATTGACCATATCGAAAACCCAACCGAAGACGGCATTTTTAAAATCGTGAACGACTACACCGGCGAAGGCTGGAACGATCAGGTTGATGATGAGTTGGGTAATTTTGATTATCTGATGGGCGAAAACATCGATTTTCGCAATCACGCGGTCACCGAAGAGATCAAATACTGGGCGCGTTGGGTGATGGAGCAAACCCAGTGTGACGGCTTTCGGTTAGATGCCGTGAAACATATTCCGGCATGGTTTTATAAAGAGTGGATTGAGCATGTGCAGGAAGTCGCCCCCAAGCCGCTGTTTATCGTCGCGGAATACTGGTCGCATGAAGTCGACAAGCTGCAAACCTACATTAATCAGGTGGAGGGGAAAACCATGTTATTCGACGCCCCTTTACAGATGAAATTCCACGAAGCCTCTCGTCAGGGACGCGATTACGACATGAGTCAGATTTTCACCGACACCCTGGTGGAAGCCGATCCGTTTCATGCCGTCACCCTGGTGGCCAATCACGACACTCAGCCCTTGCAGGCGCTGGAAGCCCCTGTCGAACCGTGGTTTAAGCCGCTGGCCTATGCGCTGATCCTGTTGCGCGAAAACGGCGTACCGTCAGTGTTTTATCCTGACCTCTACGGGGCGCATTACGAAGACACCGGCGGCGATGGCGAAACCTATCCTATCGACATGCCGATCATCGAGCAGCTTGATGAACTGATCCTCGCGCGCCAGCGCTTCGCGCACGGGGTACAGACGCTCTTTTTCGATCATCCTAACTGTATCGCTTTTAGCCGCAGCGGAACAGACGAGGATCCCGGCTGTGTGGTTGTTCTGTCTAACGGCGATGACGGGGAAAAGACCATCAATCTCGGTGCGAATTACGGGAATAAAACCTGGCGCGACTATCTGGGAAATCGCGAAGAAAGCGTAGTCACCGATGAAAACGGTGAAGCGACGTTTTATTGTAACGGCGGTAGCGTCAGTGTGTGGGTGATTGAAGACGTGTTATAAAACTCAACCCCGGTGGCCGTGGGCTACCGGGGCGTATAGCTTATGGCAGTGGCGTGGCCAGCGGCGTTTTCTTTAGCGCATCAGCACATTCCTGCGTCGGGCGGTCGACCCGCTGCAGCGTCATACCGTCATATTCCAGCGTATTGCCTTCACGCTCAATCTCATACAGCTCGCGTTTCACCGTCACGTTGGTGAGATCGCCAGAGATCATCGTCAGTTTCCCCGGCAGCGCGATCACTCGCTGCCACTGGCGACAATCCAGCGTGTCGCCCTCTTTTGTTACCACCAGGCTGGCAATCGCTTCCGGGCTCACCAGACTGCGTTGCGGACCTTTTGACTGCCAGTATCCTTCCAGACCGGCTGGCGCTGGCGTTTTCACCACGTCGTTATAATTTTCTACTTCGGCGCATCCGGTAAGCGCCAGAAATACAGCAACGATTGCTAATTTTTTCATCATTCATCCTGCATGCGAAGAAAATGGGATTGTGGCATTAAAGGCCTGATGTCGCCAGCCTTTCGGCAGCGTCGAGAAAGATTGATCCAGACGATGTTACCTCTTATTACTCATAGTCAAAAATTCTGATCGGTGTAGTATCCACACTTCTTGTTACATACCTTCTGAGTTCAGAGGCACAACGCATGTCATGGCAACACTTCAAACAGGCCTGGTTAATTAAATTTTGGGCCCCCGCCCCTGCGGTCATCGCAGCGGGTATTCTCTCTACCTACTATTTCGGCATTACGGGAACCTTCTGGGCCGTTACCGGCGAATTCACTCGCTGGGGTGGTCAAATCCTGCAACTGTTCGGCGTTCACGCCGAAGAATGGGGATACTACAAGCTGATCCATCTCGAAGGCTCACCCCTGACCCGCATTGACGGCATGATGATCCTCGGTATGTTCGGGGGCTGTTTTGCTGCCGCATTGTGGGCAAACAACGTCAAATTACGCATGCCGCGCAGTCGGGTGCGCATTATGCAGGCGATAGTCGGCGGAATGATTGCCGGATTCGGCGCCCGGCTGGCAATGGGCTGTAACCTGGCCGCATTCTTCACCGGTATTCCGCAGTTCTCGCTACACGCCTGGTTTTTCGCGCTGGCAACGGCTATTGGCTCATGGTTTGGCGCACGCTTTACCCTGCTGCCGATGTTTCGTATTCCGGTCAAAATGCAGAAAGTCTCCGCCGCTTCTCCGTTAACGCAAAAGCCAGATCAGGCCCGTCGCCGTTTCCGCCTCGGCATGCTGGTGTTTATCGCCATGATCGGCTGGGCGCTACTCACTGCAATGGATAAGCCCAAACTTGGTTTGGCCATGCTGTTCGGCGTCGGGTTCGGGCTGCTGATTGAACGGGCGCAAATCTGCTTCACCTCCGCCTTCCGCGACCTGTGGATTTCCGGTCGCACCCATATGGCGAAAGCGATCATCTTCGGGATGGCGGTCAGCGCCATTGGTATCTTTAGCTACGTGCAACTGGGCGTCGAGCCTAAAATCATGTGGGCAGGTCCGAATGCGGTGATCGGCGGCTTGCTGTTCGGCTTCGGCATTGTTCTGGCGGGCGGGTGTGAAACGGGCTGGATGTACCGCGCCGTTGAAGGCCAGGTGCATTACTGGTGGGTGGGTCTGGGCAACGTTATTGGCTCGACCATTCTGGCCTACTACTGGGATGATTTTGCTCCTGCGCTTGCCACCAGTTGGGACAAAGTGAATCTGCTCAACACCTTCGGCCCGCTCGGGGGCCTGCTGGTAACCTATCTGCTGTTATTTACCGCGCTGATGCTCATCATCGGCTGGGAAAAACGCTTCTTCCGTCGCGCTGGGCTGACGCCTGCCAAGGAGTCTGTATGAAAAATATCGTGCCTGATTATCGCCTCGATATGGTCGGCGAGCCGTGTCCGTACCCGGCTGTCGCCACACTGGAAGCGATGCCGCAATTGAAGAAAGGTGAGATTCTGGAAGTGGTGAGCGATTGCCCGCAGTCAATCAACAATATTCCACTGGATGCGCGTAATCACGGCTATACGGTGCTGGATATTCAGCAGGATGGTCCAACGATTCGTTATTTGATTCAGAAGTAATGCAATTCTCCCGTTGCCCGACGCAGCGGGAGAATGTTCGGCTTGCTACACCTGCATCGACATCACTTCCTGATACGCCGACACCAGTTTGTTGCGCACCTGGATCCCCATCTGCATCGATACCGACGCTTTTTGCATATCGGTCATCACATCGTTCAGCGCAATACCCGGTTCACCGAGGGTAAATTTCTCAGCCTGCACACGGGACGCGGTTTGTACATCGCTGATCCTGTCTAACGCCGCATGCAGTTGACCGGCAAAGCTCACGGTCGGTTGTGGCTGCATATCCTGCATTTTTGCTGACATCGCCGTGGTCTGTAGCTGGCTGATGACCCCTTCAATCCCCTGTATTGCCGACATTCTGATCCCCTGGATAATTTTTTACGTAGTTGAGATTACCAGTTAGTCAATAAGATAAAGGCGTTAAATAACGATAAAAAACCACGGTTTTTAACGCATAGAAAAATTCGAAACCGCAAATAATGAGACCGTCAATTTTTCGAGTTTGCTGACCCGGGAGTGAGTCTTGTTCCACTTTGCAAAAAACGCCGTCCACGATAAGCCACGAGGTGCGAGATGAGTGCGACAGCATCGACTGCAACCCAGCTTAAACCTCTCGAGTGGTTAAACCGCCTGCGCGCGAATCCCAGAATTCCTCTGATTGTGGCGGGAGCCGCTGCCGTCGCGATCATCGTGGCGATGGTCCTGTGGGCCAAAGCACCTGACTACCGCACGCTGTTCAGCAATCTTTCCGATCAGGATGGTGGCGCGATCGTCACCCAACTGACGCAGATGAACGTTCCCTATCGTTTTACTGAGGGAAGCGGCGCCATTGAAGTTCCTGCCGATAAAGTCCACGAACTGCGTTTACGTCTGGCGCAGCAAGGTCTGCCCAAAGGCGGCGCGGTGGGTTTTGAACTGCTGGATCAGGAAAAGTTTGGTATCAGCCAGTTTAGCGAGCAGGTCAACTACCAGCGCGCGCTGGAAGGTGAATTAGCCCGTACGATTGAAACGTTGGGACCGGTAAAACGCGCCCGCGTGCATCTGGCTATGCCGAAACCGTCGCTGTTTGTGCGTGAGCAAAAAGCGCCTTCAGCCTCCGTCACCGTCAATCTCGAACCGGGTCGCGCGCTGGATGAAGGTCAGATCAGTGCGGTCACGCATCTGGTTTCCAGCGCTGTTGCAGGCTTGCCGCCGGGCAACGTTACGCTGGTCGACCAGGCGGGTCATCTTTTAACCCAGTCAAATACCAGTAGCCGCGATCTTAACGATGCGCAGCTGAAATACGCCAGCGACGTCGAAGGCCGCGTTCAGCGTCGTATCGAATCAATTCTGTCGCCGATTGTCGGCAACGGTAACGTACATGCGCAGGTTACCGCGCAGCTGGATTTTGCCAACAAAGAGCAAACCGAAGAACAGTACCGTCCAAACGGTGATGAGTCCCAGGCCGTGCTGCGTTCTCGTCAGTTGAACGTCAGTGAGCAGGTCGGTAGCGGAGCACCAGGCGGCGTACCGGGCGCGTTGTCAAATCAGCCCGCTCCGGCAAATACTGCGCCAATCGCCAACCCACCCGCTAATCAGCAAAACGCGCAAAATACGCAAAACGCACAGACGGCGAATAACAGTAATAATGCCGGCCCGCGCAATACTCAGCGCAATGAAACCAGCAACTATGAAGTTGACCGCACCATTCGCCATACCAAAATGAACGTTGGCGATGTGCAGCGTCTCTCAGTGGCTGTCGTGGTCAACTACAAAACGTTACCAGACGGCAAACCGTTGCCGTTAACCGCCGAGCAGATGAAACAGATTGAGGATCTAACCCGCGAAGCGATGGGATTCTCCGACAAGCGTGGCGATACCCTGAACGTGGTGAACTCTCCCTTCACGGCGACCGACGATTCCATTGGCGAGCTACCGTTCTGGAAACAGCCGTTCTTTATTGATCAGTTAATGTCCGCAGGTCGTTGGTTGCTGGTTCTGCTGGTGGCGTGGATCCTGTGGCGGAAAGCCGTTCGTCCGCAGTTGGTCCGTCGCAGTGAAGAAGCGAAAGCCGTACAAGAACAAACGCGTGTCCGTCAGGAAACCGAAGAAGCGGTAGAAGTTCGCCTCAGCAAAGACGAACAAACTCAGCAGCGTCGTACTAATCAGCGTCTGGGAGCAGAAGTCATGAGTCAGCGTATTCGTGAAATGTCAGATAACGATCCGCGCGTCGTGGCGCTGGTCATTCGCCAGTGGATGAGTAACGATCATGAGTAATCTTACCGGTACCGATAAAAGCGTCATCCTGCTGATGACCATTGGCGAAGATCGCGCGGCGGAGGTGTTTAAGCACCTTTCCACGCGCGAAGTTCAGGCGCTCAGTACGGCGATGGCCAACGTTCGCCAGATTTCCAACAAGCAGTTGACGGAAGTGCTGGCCGAATTTGAACAAGAAGCCGAACAGTTTGCCGCGCTGAATATCAACGCCAACGAATATCTGCGTTCCGTGCTGGTGAAAGCGCTGGGCGAAGAACGTGCCTCCAGTCTGCTGGAAGACATTCTGGAAACCCGCGATACCACCAGCGGCATTGAAACGCTTAACTTTATGGAGCCGCAAAGCGCCGCCGACCTTATCCGCGACGAGCATCCGCAGATTATCGCCACCATTCTGGTGCACCTCAAGCGGGGCCAGGCTGCCGATATACTGGCGCTTTTCGACGAGCGTTTACGTCACGACGTGATGCTGCGTATCGCCACCTTTGGCGGCGTACAGCCTGCCGCGCTGGCAGAACTGACCGAGGTACTCAACGGCCTGCTCGATGGCCAGAACCTCAAGCGCAGCAAAATGGGCGGCGTGAGAACGGCGGCAGAAATTATCAACCTGATGAAAACCCAGCAGGAAGAAGCGGTTATTACCGCCGTACGCGAATTCGACGGCGAGCTGGCGCAGAAAATTATCGACGAGATGTTCCTGTTCGAGAACCTGGTGGATGTCGACGATCGCAGTATCCAGCGCCTGCTGCAGGAAGTGGATTCCGAATCGTTGCTGATTGCCCTGAAAGGTGCCGAACAGCCACTGCGCGAGAAGTTCCTGCGCAACATGTCGCAACGTGCTGCCGATATTCTGCGCGACGACCTCGCCAACCGCGGTCCGGTGCGTTTGTCGCAGGTGGAAAACGAACAGAAAGCCATTCTGCTTATTGTGCGTCGTCTGGCGGAAACCGGCGAGATGGTGATAGGCAGCGGCGAGGATACCTATGTCTAACGAACTGCCGTGGAAAGTCTGGACCCCGGACGACCTCGCCCCACCGATGGCGGAGTTCGTACTGGCTGAGCACAGCGAAAACCCGCTGTCAGAAGAAACAGCAGAACCAGAGCTTTCCGCAGAGCAACAGCTTGAACAGCAGCTCGCACAGCTGCAACTGCAGGCCCATGAGCAAGGTTATAACGCGGGTCTGGCGGAAGGTCGACAAAAAGGTCACGAACAAGGTTATCAGGAAGGCCTGAGTCAGGGGCTGGAGCAAGGCCAGAACCAGGCGCGCGCTCAGCATGCGCCGATCCATGCCCGCATGCAGCAACTAGTGAGCGAGTTTCAGAATACGCTGGACGCACTGGACAGCGTAATTGCCTCGCGTCTGATGCAAATGGCGCTGGAAGCTGCGCGTCAGGTTATTGGCCAGACGCCTATTGTGGATAACGCTGCGCTGATTAAACAAATCCAACAGCTGTTACAGCAAGAACCGCTGTTTAGCGGTAAACCGCAGCTACGCGTACATCCGGACGATCTCCAGCGTGTGGAAGAGATGCTCGGTGCGACCCTCAGTCTGCACGGCTGGCGGCTGCGCGGTGATCCGACGCTGCATCACGGCGGCTGTAAAGTCTCTGCCGATGAAGGCGATCTGGATGCCAGCGTCGCCACGCGCTGGCAAGAACTCTGCCGTCTGGCAGCGCCGGGAGTCGTGTAATGACCACTCGCCTGACTCGCTGGCTCAACACGCTGGACAGCTTCGAAGAGAAAATGTCGCTGCTGCCTGCGGTGCGCCGTTACGGTCGCCTGACCCGCGCCACTGGGCTGGTGCTGGAGGCCACGGGATTACAGTTGCCGCTGGGCGCCACCTGCGTTATTGAACGCCAGGACGGCAACGAAACCCAGGAGGTCGAAAGTGAAGTTGTGGGCTTTAACGGTCAGCGTCTGTTTCTGATGCCCCTCGAAGAGGTTGAAGGCGTTCTGCCCGGCGCACGCGTGTACGCAAAAAACATTGCCGGAGAAGGTCTGCAAAGCGGGAAGCAATTACCGCTTGGTCCTGCATTGCTGGGTCGGGTGCTGGACGGTAGCGGCAAACCGCTCGACGGTCTGCCCGCCCCGGATACCACCGAAACCGGGGCGCTGATTACGCCGCCGTTTAACCCGCTACAACGCACCGCGATTGAACACGTCCTGGATACCGGCGTACGTCCCATCAACGCGTTGTTAACCGTTGGTCGCGGTCAGCGTATGGGACTTTTCGCGGGTTCCGGTGTCGGTAAAAGCGTTCTGCTCGGCATGATGGCGCGCTATACCCAGGCCGATGTTATCGTCGTGGGTCTGATTGGCGAACGTGGTCGCGAAGTTAAAGATTTTATTGAAAATATTCTCGGTACCGACGGTCGTGCGCGCTCGGTGGTGATTGCTGCTCCCGCAGATGTCTCGCCGCTGTTACGTATGCAAGGTGCGGCCTATGCCACGCGTATCGCCGAAGATTTTCGCGATCGTGGACAGCACGTATTGCTGATTATGGATTCCCTCACCCGCTACGCGATGGCGCAACGTGAGATCGCCCTGGCGATCGGAGAGCCGCCGGCAACGAAAGGTTATCCCCCCTCAGTATTCGCCAAATTACCGGCGCTGGTCGAACGCGCCGGGAACGGCATTCACGGCGGCGGTTCCGTTACCGCGTTTTACACGGTACTGACCGAAGGTGACGACCAGCAGGACCCCATTGCGGATTCCGCGCGCGCGATTCTGGACGGCCACATTGTGCTGTCCCGTCATCTGGCCGAAGCGGGTCACTATCCGGCCATCGATATTGAAGCCTCGATCAGCCGCGCCATGACCGCGCTTATTAGTGAACAACACTATGCGCGGGTACGTAACTTTAAACAGCTGCTATCCAGCTTCCAGCGCAACCGCGATCTGGTCAGCGTGGGGGCGTATGCCAAAGGCAGCGATCCCATGCTGGATAAAGCCATCGCCCTATGGCCACAACTGGAAGCATTCTTACAGCAAGGCATTTTTGAACGGGCGGACTGGGAAGATTCTCTGCACGCGTTAGAACTGATTTTCCCTGGTGTGTGAGTAAGCAGGAGAGCATAGGTCATGGCACAACATGGTGCATTAGCCACACTGAAAGACCTGGCTGAAAAAGAGGTAGATGACGCCGCTGTCTTATTGGGAGAGATGCGTCGTGGCTGTCAGCAGGCGGAAGAGCAGTTGAAAATGCTGATCGATTATCAGCATGAGTACCGCAACAATCTGAACAGTGACATGGGTCAGGGTATTACCAGTAATCGCTGGATCAATTACCAACAATTTATTCAGACGCTGGAAAAAGCGATTGAGCAACACCGCCAACAGCTCAATCAGTGGACGCAGAAAGTAGACCAGGCATTGAACAGTTGGCGCGACAAAAAACAACGTTTACAGGCGTGGCAGACTCTGCAGGACAGACAAACCTCGGCGGCGTTACTGGCCGAAAACCGCCTGGATCAGAAAAAAATGGATGAATTTGCTCAGCGTGCAGCTATGAGGAAACCCGAATGATTACTTTACCCCAACTGATTACCACCGACACCGACGTAGCCGCAGGTCTTCAGTCAGGCAAAGCGGTTGATTCACCCGAGGATTTTTTAGCGCTGCTGGCGGGTGCATTAGGTGCGGACAACGCGCAGGGTAAAGACGCCCCGCTGTCGTTTGCCGACTTACAGGCGGCCGGTAGCAAACTGCAAAAAGGGTTACTGCAAAAAAATGGCGATTCAGCACCGTCGCTCAAGTTGACCGAACTACTGGCGCAAAAAGAGATGCACACTGATGCTTCTCTTGTCGACATGACAGACGCTCAGCAACTGTTGTCTGCCCTCACGCCCTCACTGAAAGTTAATGCCCTGACGACTCTGGGCAAAGTCGCTCAGCAGGATGAAAAAAACACCGCACTGAGCGATGAGGATCTCGCCAACCTGAGCGCGTTGTTCGCCATGCTGCCAGGACAACCGCAGACCACGCCTGCCGTCGACAGCGCGCCAGCCCCCGTTGATGCGACGCTTTCGGCGTTGTCACGAGGTTCGGTACACAGCGCTATCGCCGATAATGCTGGCGAATTGCTGCCAGGTGATGCCAAAAAAGGCAAAGCGGATATTGCAACGCCTGCCAGCAGCGTAGATCAGACAAACAATCCGACATTAACCCCGTTGACGGCAGCGGCGACGACCAGAGCAGAAATTGAAAGCTCCCCTTCGCCGACCAGCATTGGCATGACGACGGCGCCGTTAAGTGGCCCGCAGTCCCACGCTCAGCCGTTACCGACCGCCGCACCTGTGCTAAGCGCACCATTGGGTAGCCAGGAATGGCAGCAATCACTGAGCCAGCACGTCACTCTGTTTACTCGCCAGGGCCAGCAAAGCGCGGAACTGCGTCTGCATCCACAGGATCTGGGCCAGGTGCACATTTCCCTCAAGCTGGATGACAACCTCGCGCAGTTGCAAATGGTATCGCCACACAGTCACGTGCGCGCTGCGCTGGAAGCTGCGTTACCGATGCTGCGTACGCAGTTGGCTGAAAGCGGGATCCAGCTTGGGCAAAGCAGTATCAGTAGTGAAAGCTTTGCCGGTAATCAGCAGTCTTCCGGGCAGCAACAGCAGGCGGGTCGCGCTCAGGGACAAGACATTTTTGCCGCTGAAGATGACGCCGTACTGGCAGCGCCAGCCTCACTGCAAGCCGCAGCACGCGGTGATGGAGCAGTAGACATCTTCGCCTAACGCCAGAGGTAGCATGATTATCCGCGTCTTTTCCACGCTTTGTCGTGGACAGGACACGGGATAATCAGCCCATAAGCTGTACCGAAACAGGAAGCCCGTATCTGATGACTGACTCCGCGATTAACAAAAAAAGTAAACGCGCTATTTGGATCCCTCTGCTGGTATTGATTACCCTCGCCGCCTGCGCAACTGCGGGTTATAGCTACTGGCGCATGCAGCAGCAGCCGTCCGCCAGCGTCAAAGCGGAACCGGCTCCACCGCCAGCCCCGGTATTCTTTGCGCTGGATACCTTTACCGTCAATCTGGGTGATGCGGACCGTGTACTGTATATCGGTATCACGCTGCGCATGAAAGACGAGGCAACGCGTTCACGTCTTAACGAATATCTGCCGGAAGTGCGCAGCCGCTTGCTGCTGCTGTTCTCTCGTCAGAACGCGGCTACGCTCGCCACCGAAGAAGGTAAGCAACAGCTCATTGCCGCCATCAAAGAGACGCTTGCGACTCCGCTCGTTGTTGGGCAACCCAAACAGGTTGTCACCGACGTTCTTTATACAGCTTTTATTCTGCGGTAAAGACATGGGCGACAGTATTCTTTCTCAGGCTGAAATCGACGCATTGCTTAATGGCGATAGCGAAACTAAAGACGAACCCATTTCCGGTATCGCAAAAGAAAGCGATATTCGTCCTTACGATCCCAACACCCAGCGCCGCGTAGTACGTGAGCGTTTACAGGCGCTGGAGATCATTAACGAACGCTTCGCGCGCCAGTTCCGTATGGGGTTATTTAACCTGTTGCGCCGTAGCCCGGATATTACCGTGGGTGCGATCCGTATCCAGCCATACCACGAGTTTGCGCGCAACTTACCGGTTCCGACCAACCTGAACTTAATCCACCTGAAGCCGCTGCGCGGTACGGGTCTGGTGGTGTTCTCACCGAGTCTGGTATTTATCGCCGTCGATAACCTGTTCGGCGGTGATGGCCGCTTCCCGACGAAAGTGGAAGGCCGCGAATTTACCCATACCGAACAGCGCGTTATCAACCGCATGCTGAAGCTGGCGCTGGAAAGCTACAGCGACGCGTGGAAGGCCATCAATCCGCTGGAAGTGGAATACGTTCGTTCCGAGATGCAGGTGAAATTTACCAATATCACCACGTCTCCTAACGACATCGTGGTCAATACCCCATTCCACGTTGAAATTGGCAACCTGACCGGTGAATTTAACATCTGTCTGCCATTCAGCATGATTGAACCGTTGCGTGAGCTGCTGGTGAACCCGCCGCTGGAAAACTCGCGTAATGAAGATCAGAACTGGCGCAATAATCTGGTGCGTCAGGTTCAGCATTCTGAGCTGGAGTTGGTGGCAAACTTTGCTGACATTCCGCTGCGGCTATCCCAGATTTTAAAACTGAAACCCGGCGATGTACTGCCGATTGAAAAACCCGACCGCATTATTGCTCATGTGGACGGCGTGCCTGTACTGACCAGCCAGTATGGCACGATGAACGGTCAGTATGCGTTACGCGTAGAACATCTGATAAACCCGATTTTGAATTCGCTGAATGAGGAACAGCCCAAATGAGTGATATGAATAATCCGTCCGATGAGAACACTGGTGCATTGGACGATCTGTGGGCTGACGCGTTAAACGAGCAAAAAACCACGCCCACCAAAAGTGCGGCCGATGCGGTATTCCAGCAGTTAGGTGGCGGCGACGTCAGCGGTGCCTTGCAGGACATCGACCTGATCATGGACATTCCGGTCAAACTGACCGTCGAATTGGGCCGAACCCGCATGACCATCAAAGAGCTGCTGCGTCTGACGCAGGGTTCGGTCGTCGCGTTGGATGGGCTGGCGGGCGAGCCGCTGGATATCCTGATCAACGGTTACCTGATTGCCCAGGGTGAAGTGGTGGTTGTCGCAGACAAATACGGCGTACGTATCACCGACATTATTACCCCATCTGAACGCATGCGCCGTCTGAGCCGTTAATCATGAATACCCAGGCTACAGTTTCTCAGCCAGCCGCCGTACCCGGCTCACCGCTGGTTCAGGTAAGCGGCGCGCTGCTTGGGATCATCGTAATGATCCTGGCTGCAGCCTGGGTGATTAAGCGTATGGGGTTTGCCCCCAAAAGCGCCGGTACGCGCGGACTGAAAGTTGCGGCAAGTACCTCACTGGGTCCACGTGAGCGCGTGGTGATTGTTGAGGTTGAAGATGCGCGCCTGGTACTGGGCGTCACGGCCTCGCAAATTAACGTGCTGCACACCCTGCCCCCGGCGCCTGCTGATGCAGAAGAAAAACCGGCCTCCCCCGCGGATTTCCAGGCCATGATGAAGAGTTTGCTTAAGCGTCCCGGGAGATCCTGATGCGCCGTTTGTTATCCATCACGCTGGCAGGCTTATGGCTTTTCAGCCCAGTAGCCCTCGCTCAGCTCCCGGGTCTGGTTAGCCAGCCGCTGCCTGGCGGCGGACAAAGCTGGTCTTTACCCGTGCAAACGCTGGTGTTTATCACCTCGCTGACGTTCCTGCCCGCCATTTTATTGATGATGACCAGCTTCACCCGCATCATCATCGTTTTCGGTCTGTTACGAAATGCGCTGGGAACCCCTTCGGCCCCCCCGAACCAGGTGCTACTGGGCCTGGCGCTATTTTTGACCTTTTTCATCATGTCGCCGGTAATCGACAAAATCTACGTCGACGCATATCAGCCGTTCAGCGAAGAGAAAATCTCTATGCAGGAAGCCATGGAGAAAGGCGCACAGCCGCTGCGTGAGTTTATGTTGCGCCAGACCCGTGAAGCCGATCTGGCACTCTTCGCGCGCTTAGCAAACAGCGGTCCCCTACAGGGACCAGAAGCCGTACCGATGCGGATTTTGCTTCCAGCCTATGTCACCAGCGAGCTGAAGACGGCATTCCAGATAGGCTTTACCATTTTTATTCCGTTTCTGATTATCGACCTGGTCATCGCCAGCGTGCTGATGGCGCTCGGGATGATGATGGTCCCCCCGGCCACGATCGCGCTACCGTTCAAGCTGATGCTGTTTGTGTTGGTAGACGGTTGGCAGTTGCTTGTCGGCTCGCTAGCTCAAAGCTTTTACAGTTAGAGGCGCGAAATGACACCTGAATCGGTCATGATGATGGGCACAGAGGCGATGAAAGTCGCCCTGGCCCTTGCCGCGCCTTTGCTGTTGGTCGCCCTTGTCACAGGTCTTATCATCAGTATTTTGCAGGCGGCGACCCAGATAAACGAAATGACGCTGTCCTTCATTCCCAAAATTGTCGCGGTTTTTATTGCCATCATTGTTGCCGGCCCGTGGATGCTTAACCTGCTGCTCGACTACGTGCGTACGCTGTTCAGCAATATCCCCTACATCATCGGGTAGATAACATTATGCTGCAGGTGACCAGCGTTGAGTGGCTCCACTGGCTGAATCTTTACTTCTGGCCTTTGCTGCGCATCCTGGCGCTCATCTCAACGGCGCCGATTCTCAGCGAGCGCGCGATCCCCAAACGAGTAAAACTGGGGCTGGGGTTAATGATAACCGTCGTTATCGCTCCGTCGATTCCCCCGGTAGACGTCCCTATCTTTTCTATCGTGGCGCTATGGCAGGCAATGCAACAAATCCTGATCGGCATCGCTCTGGGCTTCACTATGCAGTTTGCCTTCGCGGCAGTACGTACCGCCGGGGAATTGATTGGTCTGCAAATGGGTCTCTCCTTCGCAACCTTCTTTGATCCCGGCAGCCGTCTGAATATGCCGGTACTGGCGAGACTGATCGACATGCTCGCCATGCTGTTATTCCTGACTTTTAACGGCCATTTGTGGCTTATTTCGCTGTTGGTGGATACATTTCATACCTTGCCAATCGGCGGCAATCCGGTGAACAGCAATGCGTTTCTCGCGCTGGCGCGGGCGGGTAGCCTGATTTTCCTCAACGGGCTAATGTTGGCCCTGCCGATAATGACGCTGCTACTCACCCTAAACCTCGCACTCGGTCTGTTGAATCGCATGGCTCCTCAGCTGTCGATTTTCGTTATCGGTTTTCCACTCACCCTCGCCGTGGGTATTTCTTTAATGGCGGCCCTGATGCCATTAATTGCGCCGTTCTGCGAGCGATTATTCAGCGAAATTTTTAATTTATTGGCTGATATTGTCAGCGAAATGCCCGAAAAATAATAACCCTTAATTTTTATCCTGTTTTACTAAGGATTGTCCTAAATTTAAAAAGCGACAACATCCACCAGGATATCTCTGTCGCGGTTTATTTATTATTGACTCACTCACATAACGCAACATTTACTTTACTTTAAGATGTTTCCTGGCAAATTATACGCAACTTTACGGGATAGTAATTTCGCCTGAAAAACAGCGAAAGCGTCATCTTGGGTCGTTATTATTCCGTTTAGTTGTGATGAAAATAATCAGGTAAGGGGAATTATCGTTACGCATTGAGTGAGGGTATGCCATGTCAACGATTATTATGGATTTGTGCAGTTACACCCGGCTAGGGTTGACCGGATATCTGGTAAGTCGGGGGGTGAAGAAAAGGGAAATCAACAACATTTCTAACGTTGAGGAGCTCAGTCTCGCCTGTGTCTCTCAACAGCCCGCTGTGGTGTTTATTAATGAGGACTGCTTTATCCACGATCCTGCTAATAGCCAGCAAATAAAGCAAATCATTAATCAGCATCCCGGCACATTATTTATTGTGTTTATGGCAATTGCCAACGTGCATTTTGATGAGTATCTATTAGTCAGAAAAAATTTATTGATTAGTTCTAAGTCGATTAAACCCGATTCACTGGATGAACTCCTTGGCGATATTCTGAAAAAAGAAGTAGATTTTGTCATTGATGTGAATCTACCGACATTATCATTGAGCCGTACCGAGTCCAGCATGCTACGCATGTGGATGGAGGGTCAGGGCACAATACAGATATCCGACCAAATGAATATCAAGGCCAAGACCGTGTCATCCCATAAGGGGAATATAAAACGAAAGATAAAAACGCATAATAAGCAAGTTATCTATCACGTTGTGAGACTCACCGATAACGTTACCAATGGTATCTTTGTGAATACGCGCTAACACGTTCTGACTGGTGGCGAATCCACCAGTCAGGATTATGCAGCAAAACTCACCTTATTCTACTTTTTCCACGAAGATACCATCCTGATGACCTGTTTCATTAAAGAACCAGATACCGAGCGGGTAGTCTTCCAGCGAAACCAGGTACATGGTGCCTTCACTAAACTCTTCGATAGCCAGTACCACGCCCGGTCGACGAGGACCGCCGTCCGTTTTGACTGTGACCCGATCATTCACCTTCATAGTTTTCCTCCTGTGGCTTTGTGCCAGTGTAGAACAATTTCCTTTTTCTGGCAGCGCCCGCCTCGCGCGATTGCGGGTTTTATCGACGGTCTATACTTAAGTTGTGCGTATCTGATGTTTGGATGCGCTCCCCCGGTATCCTTAACGGTTGAGAGGTATGAGGATGAAAACCGCGAAAGAGTACAGCGATACGGCCAAACGTGAAGTCAGCGTCGATGTGGACGCGCTACTGAAGGCAATCAACGAAATCTGCGAGAGTGAAATTCATCGCAGTCAGGATGACCCGGAACGCGTCAGCGTCGACGGACGTGATTACCACACGTGGCATGAACTGGCCGACGCGTTCGAGCTTGATATCCATGATTTTAGCGTGTCGGAGATCAATCGCTGACTGAGGGCGAAAAAAATCCCGGCCCTTATCGGGTCGGGATCAAGCTTGCTTATGCAAGAAGCACTTGAAAATTCGTTACACCAGGAAATCTGATGTGAAACAAACCTTATCTGCAATTTTTTTGCCTGACAAGTAAATAATTCTCACTAAAATGATAAATATAACTAATGATTGAAAGATCACCCGGTTACGCGCACCCCAGGTGTTCAGGCGTCCTGGCAGAGCGTTCTTCGCTCGCCCGGCACCAGTTCATCTTCACGGAATGCTTCCCGTTTGACGCCAAAGCCGTCGTACCAGCGACACTCCACCATTCCGCTGGCATACCCGGTAACGATCATGCGTGGGCCACCCTCTTTGGAGGTGACTTCCTCACTGACAGAAAAGACCATACCTGCCTCCTGTATCAAGAGAAACCTTTACACCTTAGACGACAAAGAAGGCTTTTGCGTAATCAACCCTGCGACAATTAGTGCGAAACTCCGCGCACTCTGGCGACGGTTTTCACCAGCAGCACCACTATTGCGCCAATGATAAATCCGAGCACCAGATTCAGCAGGGTCGGAAGCATCAGCGCAATCAATGCACTTTGCTGTTGGGCAAAATGTTCAATCGCATGATGCAGCGGTGTTATTCCGTGCACCACAATTCCGCCGCCAACCAAAAACATCGCCAGCGTGCCGACCACGGAAAGTGTTTTCATAAGCCAGGGAGCAACGACCAGCAACCCTTTACCCAGCGACTGGGCCAGCGTACTGCGCTTTTCTGCCAACCAGTATCCGATATCATCGAGCTTAACGATAATCCCGACCAGGCCGTAGACCCCCACTGTCACCACTAACGCGATGCCAGATAACACCAACACCTGATTCAACAATGGCGCATCCGCTACGATCCCCAGCGTAATCGCGACAATCTCAGCAGATAAAATAAAGTCGGTACGTATCGCCCCTTTGATTTTATCTTTCTCAAAGGTGAGCGGATCCTGTGCTGCCAATGATGTCAGACGCTGCTGACGCTCTTCCGGGGTTTCTTTGTGCTTACGCGCTTCCAGGGTATGGAGAACTTTTTCTACACCTTCAAAACAGAGGAACGCCCCGCCTACCATTAATAAGGGGGTGATCGCCCAGGGAATGAAGGCGCTTATCAATAGCGCCAACGGCACAAGGATAACTTTGTTAACAAACGATCCTTTCGCGACGCTCCAGACCACCGGGAGTTCGCGATTCGCCCGCACACCCGACACCTGCTGCGCGTTAAGCGACAGATCATCTCCCAGCACACCCGCGGTTTTTTTCGCGGCCAGTTTTCCCATGACAGAGATATCATCCAGCAAAGTGGCGATATCATCGAGTAAGGTCAATAAGCTACTTCCTGCCAAAATTTTTACCCTCAATATTATTTTTTTGCAGTCATAAGTATGAAGTAAAACACGCAATGCTGAAACTGACCTTTCTGGTCAACAAATTTTTAACATCAGCACGTAATTATAAATCTCGCCAGCAAGATAGTTTTGACGTTTACTATGTTGCACCTTTTTATTTCCACCGTGAGGGATTATGCGTTTCAGGCAATTGCTACCGCTTTTCAGTGCGCTTTTCGCGCTGTACATCATTTGGGGTTCCACGTACTTCGTTATTCGCATTGGCGTTGAAAGCTGGCCGCCGTTGATGATGGCTGGCGTTCGTTTTCTCTCTGCGGGGATTTTATTAACAGCATTCTTACTTATCCGCGGACATAAGCTGCCGCCTCTGCGCGTGCTCCTGAACGCCGCGTTAATTGGTATCCTGCTGCTGGCTGTCGGTAACGGACTGGTCACCGTCGCAGAACATCAAAACGTGCCTTCCGGTATTGCCGCCGTGGTGGTCGCCACCGTCCCGCTGTTTACGCTGTGTTTTAGCCACTTTTTTGGCATCAAAACGCGCAAACTTGAATGGATGGGGATTGCAATTGGACTCGCGGGGATCATCATGCTGAACAGCGGTGGTAATTTGAGTGGTAATCCATGGGGAGCAATTTTAATCCTGATAGGTTCGATAAGCTGGGCTTTTGGCTCAGTGTACGGCTCGCGCATAACGTTACCCGTTGGCATGATGGCCGGAGCCATTGAAATGTTAGCCGCCGGTATTGTGCTGATGTGCGCCTCGCTGATTTCCGGGGAAAAGTTGACCACTATGCCGACGTTTTCAGGCTTTATGGCGGTCGCCTATCTGGCCGTGTTTGGTTCTATTATTGCCATCAACGCGTACATGTACTTGATCCGCAACGTCAGCCCGGCATTAGCCACCAGCTATGCCTACGTTAATCCGGTTGTCGCCGTACTGTTAGGTACCGGCCTGGGAGGAGAAAGTCTGGCGCCCATCGAATGGCTGGCGCTTGGCGTGATTGTATTTGCGGTGGTACTGGTCACACTCGGTAAATACCTATTTCCCGTTAAAGCGGACGCCGTTGTGACCCCGTCGGAAAAGACGTTACAGTAAATGGATACCGAGGGTGTCGATCTGCGCGCTATCGCCACCGCCGCAGATCCACTCGATGACGCGTTCGGACAACGCGTCATCCCCCAGCTTTTCGCGCCCACGCAGGGCGCACTCCCAGACAATCAGTACGCGCCAGCCCAGAGCCTGCAATTTTTCACAATCCCGCGCGTCACGCTGAACATTTTTGCCTATTTTTTCCAGCCAGAACGCTGTTCGTGTTGCGGGGACTTTGAATAGATAGCAGTTGTGATGATGCCAGAAACAGCCGTGGGTAAAAATCACACAACGATAATCATCCACCACGAAATCGGGACGACCGGGTAACGTCGCATCCTGCACGCGAAACGTTACCCCCTGCTCTGCCAGTACGCTGGCAAGGCGTTTTTCAATTGCGGTATCGCGGGTTGCTATCGCCCGCATATTTTTACTGCGCGTCGCTTTATCGTGAACGTCTGCCATGCAGTTTCTCTTTCTCGCGAATAGCAACCGCCTGTTTGATTTTTGGCTCCAGCAGTCTGGCTACCGCCGCAAATGCCGGGACGACCACCGAATTACCAAACTGACGATAAGCCTGTGTGTCTGACACCGGGATCCTGAACTGATAGCCCTGAGGTGATTCAAATCCCATCAGGCGCGCGCACTCTCTGGGCGTCAGCCTGCGCGGACGGTATCGCTGATTGTGCGGATCATCAAAATCCTTTTCACCCAGCGCCATATCCCAACCGCGGTCGATCAAGATCTCCGCCCCATCTTTATAGTAACGCGCCGATAATGTGCGCGTTACGCAATCGGGATTGCCGGGATACACCATGCCATAGCCAAATCCATTGCCCCGTGCCTGATGCTTTTTCGCATAACGATACAGATATTTCCACAGCACCGGCGTGAGCACATATTTTGCGTCGACGGTCGGCTCAAGTAGCTCCGCCAGCGTCGTACGCCGCTGAGGATAGCGGGAGACAATATCGCGCAGCGTGAAGTCTGATTTCAGATCCAGATCGCGGCGAAAGCCGACGAGCACAATACGTTCGCGATGCTGGGGCAAAAAATGTTGCCCATCGATAATTTTCGGATCGTCCGGCCCGTTATCGTGTGCATCAGCCACGTCATAACCCAGCTCATCCAGCGTTTGCATAATGATGCGGAACGTTTTCCCCTGATCGTGACTCTTCAGGTTTTTGACGTTTTCGAGCACAAATATTGCCGGCCGACGCGCATCGATGATGCGCACCACGTCAAAAAAAAGTGTGCCTTGCGTATCGCAGGCGAAGCCATGAGCCCGCCCTAACGCGTTTTTCTTTGATACACCGGCCAGAGAGAATGGCTGACAAGGAAATCCCGCCAGCAGCACGTCATGCTGCGGAACATGCTGGCGGATATGTTCCGCCGCCTGCTGGTCGCTCACCCCATCATGATGACTGAGGGTGATATCGCGAATATCTTCATTAAAATGGTGCTGGTGAGGATCGCAGTAGTGATTCGCTTTGTAGGTGCGCACCGCATGCTTGTTCCACTCACTGGTAAACACGCACTGCCCGCCAATCGCCTCAAAGCCGCGACGAATGCCGCCAATACCGGCAAAAAGATCGATAAAGCGAAAAGCATAATGTGGATGATGCGCAGGCGGCCTCGGCAGCAAGTCGTTCAGATGAGCCAACTCACCGTCGCTGAGGCGATGCCACGTTTCATTGGCAACCACTCGCTTGAAGATGGCCGGACTCCAGCGGTTCTCGCCAACACCATTCAGATGAGCAACCAGCGTTTTCACGTCATATATTTCAAGCAACTTAGCCAAAATCACCTCTGCGGCGGCCTCGTTATCATCTGTCATCGGGTTCATGGAACCTGCTACTGAAAAATTATCCTGCATACATTTAACCGGCCGAAATGGATAGCTGACAGGTTAACATAATTTAGCGCGGTTGACGTTGCGGCTGTACTGGCGACTAACGCAACTTAAAGGGTTGAATCGCGTCAAGATCCAGCATTTCATATTCTCCTTTTAACTCCGCACTCAGCTTCGCCATGTACGTCAGTAAGAAGTCAGCATTATGTTGCGCCAAATGCCGACCGTGTTCAGTTTGCATCGTCAGCGGCAGCGTCAACAATTTGGTCTGGAAGTGATCGAGTGCGTACTGTTTATCATCAAGGCTACGCTGTCGGGCAAACGGATCTTCCGCATCAAACAGCGCCACGCCTAACGTGCCGGACACGGCAAATACCCGTGCTAAACCAATTGCGCCCAACGCCTCAAGCCGGTCAGCATCCTGCACGATTTTGGCTTCAAGGGTTTCTGGTACGATTTTGGCGCTGAAACTGTGCGCCTCAATAGCATGGCACACGGCAGGTAATCGTTGTTGTGGGAAATCAGGAAAATCGCGCATCAAAACGCGACGCGTTTCCTGGGCTGCCAGTACCGACGAACGATGACGATCGGGATGATTCTTCGGCAAACTGACGAGATCGTGGAAGTAGCACGCCGCCAGCACCACCAGCCAGTCTACGGTCACATCCATGCTCAACTTTTGTGATGTCATCCAGACGCGACGAAAATGAAAGATGTCATGGGCAGCGTCGTGCCCGGAATGATTGTCACGTAACCAGGCTTCAAATTTCGACTGCCAGTACTGTAGTTCCATACTCTCGCTCTTCGCAGAAAGAAAACCACCTTAGCAACAATTCTCATGTCAGACTACCGTCGACACTTTTTATCATTAATACATATTATTCACTTAATAATTATCAACTTAACAGATATATAAACCCATTATTCAAAACAAGCAGATCAATTATAATTCCGCATGCAAAACAAATAACAAATATCAATAATATACATTTAACAAGATGGAATAACAAAAATCATAACTATATGATAAAAATACATTTACATGGATAATATTAATTCAAATGCCATGCAGTTTTAATTATATAAAAGCAACAATGAAACATCTTGAAATACCTTAAATACATTTGTTACATGTTATATTTAAAATTAAATGAACTTCATAGATAGTATTCAAATGTAGTCTTTCAGATAGCGCCACATATTCATTTTAATTATTATATAAAGGGAATACATAATGAAAAGAAAAGTACTGGCACTGCTTCTCCCTGCCTTATTAGCTGCAAGCGCAGCAAATGCGGCTGAAATTTATAATAAGAACGGCAATAAAATTGATTTTTACGGCAAGATGGTAGGCGAACGCATCTGGTCGAATACGGATAGCAGTAACAGTGAAAATGCTGACACCTCTTACGCCCGTTTTGGGGTGAAAGGTGAAACCCAGATCAGCAACGAGTTGACAGGTTTTGGTCAGTTTGAACACAACCTCGACGCCAGCAATGCGGAAGGAGTTCAGGAGCAAAAAACCCGTCTGGCCTTCGCGGGCCTGAAATATGCAGATTACGGCTCATTTGATTATGGTCGTAACTATGGCGTAGCCTACGATGCGGCAGCCTACACCGATATGCTGGTTGAATGGGGTGGCGATTCCTGGTCTGCGACGGATAATTTCATGACCGGTCGTACCAACGGCGTGGCGACCTACCGCAACACAGACTTCTTCGGCATGGTTGAGGGTCTTAATTTCGCGCTGCAGTACCAGGGCAAAAATGACGATCACGCTGTCACTAAAGCAAATGGCGACGGCTACAGCATGTCGGTGGACTATAACGTGGATGGCTTTGGTGTCGTCGCGGTGTATGGTAAATCCGACCGTGCGGACAAACAATCCATCGATGGCTATGGCAGCAACGCTGAAGTCTGGTCCCTGGCAGCAAAATATGACGCCAACAGCATTTATGCGGCAGCGATGTATGGCGAAACGCGTAATATGACCCGAACCGGAACCGATCAGGGTTTTGCAAACAAAACGCAAAACGTTGAAGCAGTCGTTCAATATCAGTTCGACTTTGGTCTGCGTCCATCCCTGGGTTACGTTTACTCGCAGGGTAAGGACCTGGCCGGCGGTGTTAACGCTGACCGCGTGAATTACGTCGAGCTTGGCACCTGGTACTACTTCAATAAAAATATGAACGTCTACACAGCGTATAAATTTAACCTGCTGGATAAAGAAGACGGCGCAATTACTGGCAACGCAGTTGACGATCAGTTTGCCATGGGCATTGTGTACCAGTTCTAATCTCCACAAACTCAAAAGCCCGCGCTGCGGGCTTTTTTTTGTTCAACGAAGCGTATTTTTTACCACACGGGCATTACAACGATAAACTTGTGAGGATACTCAAAGAAAAAGACATCCATGAGAACTGTCGTTGAAAGCAAGGCGTGCAAGTGCTTGAAATGACGCGTGAAGACTATCTCGCCCTGCTCTCTGAAGAAGCTGAACGCGACATTCCATACGATCCAGACCCATCGGACGTTTCAACGTGGCACCTGCCATCAAAGTTCTGCTGCTGAGTGAACGTGATGAACAACTGCACCTTGACCCTGTACTTTGGGGATACGCCCGAGGTGGTGGGATAAACCGCTGCTAATTAACGCACGGTCTGAAACAATGGCCGACAAAGGACTGGTAGATATTTACGACAGACAACCGTTGGTAGTGCTACCAGTGCTACCGGAAGCCGCGCGCGAATGGATGAAGCAGGATCTTGGAGGGAAAGAAGCAGCTGAAATTGCAGCTGACTGTGTCGTGCCGGCTGATAAATTTATATGGCACGCCGTAACGCGTGCCGTCGGAAATGTGAAAAATCAGGGTGCAGATTTAATTAAGCCTGTTACTTAACCCGGAGCAGGTCTTCATCGCGGGTGGTATATTGGGGTGACTGCATCTCTCTCTTTTCATTGCCCACTGTTGCTGGATACCCTGACCGGCGAAATAAAGTGCTCCCTTACTTCCTTTGCATTCATATGATCCAAAACCTCCATCAGCTTCTCGCTCCCCCTTGACATGAAAGAAAAAGCCTGCCTTTGACTTGTCGGTATTTTTACTGTCAGGCATGTTGCAAAACCTTCCCTTATCAAATACATTATTTGTAACAATAGTACAACAAACATCACAAAGTGGTAGGTATAACACAATCTGAATTTCGTCATGAAAGAGAAGGTCCACAAGAAAAACTAAACTCCTTTATTAAGGCATAGACACAGATCAAAATATCGTAGCTAAGCGTAAGTTAAAGTTACAAAAATAATTCAACAAAACATAATGTTACTTAAAGGAAATTTATGATTAAATACATTATCGCCTTAAAATTCGTAATATTCGGGCGTTCACAAGAACTATTCTATTATTGGAAGAGTGAGATTATAAGGAGACCGTATTTTTCAATCATAAGATTACTACGCGAGAAGAAATTAAGACACAGAAACTTCCTTTTTTGGTGGCGCCTAGCCAATGAAATGTACAAAAATGGTGGAAAATACCAAAAAAGAGCAGCAATAAAGCTGAATAACAAGATAATTGAGAGATTTGGCTGTGAAATAGGATTGGGTGCAAATATAGGCAAAGGCTTATTGATCCCGCACCATTCAGGCATCGTTATTCACGGCTCTGTTGACATTGGGGATAATTTTATTATCAGACAAAACTGCGTAATAGGACAAATAGACAAGGATTGCAAATCTTTAAGGTTAACAATTGGTAATAATGTTGACATAGGTGCAAATACATGCATCATTGGTCTTTCTGTGAAAATTGGTGACAATGTCAAAATTGGTGCAATGTCATTTATTAAATCTAATATTCCATCTAACTGCACCTACGTCACAGAAAAAAAATCACGAATTATAGTTTCCCCCTCCTCATAGAGGGGGTATTAATATTTGTTTAAACAAACGTTCAGATGTAAGCAGGAAAAAAACCAGATAGAAAACTGCCGTGTACTTTTCATGATCTCAAAGCCAAGGGAATATCTGATTACGAAGGCTCGAGTAAGGACAAGCAACTATTCTCAGGTCACAAAACTGAAAGCCAGGTTGTGGTTTATGACAGAAAGTGAAAATTTCTCCCACACTGGATCTTCCAGTCTTGGGCAAATCAGAAGATGATGATGGCGAGTTTTATACCAAGTGAATATACCAACACTATACCAAGTGTGACATGAGTCGTTGAAAGGGAATGAGCTAAGTGCTTGAATAGTGGCGGAGAGAGGGGGATTTGAACCCCCGGTAGAGTTACCCCTACTCCGGTTTTCGAGACCGGTCCATTCAGCCGCTCTGGCATCTCTCCGTTTTGGCGGTTGCCATGATGCCAGGTAATTTGGCATTTTAACAGACCCAGTTCCGTCAATTTCGTTCAAGTGACGAGTTTGCGAGCAAAACGATGATTAAGTGGCCCTGGAAAGAACAAGAAGCAACCCGGAGTGACGATTGGCCGTGGGACGACGCCCTGGCTATTCCCCTTTTGGTGAATCTCACCGAGCAAGAACAAGCCAGACTTATTGCCCTGGCCGAGCGCTTTTTACAACAAAAAAGATTAGTCGCTCTTCAGGGGTTTGAGCTGGACCCGCTAAAAAGTGCGCGCATTGCTCTGCTATTCTGTTTACCTGTTCTGGAAATGGGGATTGAGTGGCTCGACGGGTTTCATGAAGTTCTCATCTACCCTGCCCCATTTGTCGTAGACGATGAATGGGAAGACGATATTGGGCTGGTGCATAATCAACGCGTGGTACAGTCCGGGCAGAGTTGGCAACAAGGCCCGATAATCCTCAACTGGCTTGATATTCAGGATTCCTTTGATGCCTCCGGCTTTAATCTGATCATCCATGAAGTGGCGCACAAGCTTGATATGCGTAATGGCGATCGTGCCAGCGGTATTCCGGCGATTCCCCTGCGCGATATCGCCGGTTGGGAACACGACCTGCATGCTGCAATGAACAATATTCAGGATGAGATCGATCTGGTTGGAGAAACTGCGTGCAGTATAGATGCCTACGCAGCGACCGATCCTGCTGAATGCTTTGCCGTGCTATCCGAGTATTTTTTCAGTGCTCCTGAATTATTTGCTCCGCGTTTTCCTGCCTTATGGCAGCGTTTCATCCAGTTTTATCGCCAGAACCCCATGGAGAGGTTACGCGATACCCGGGGAGACGACGATTATCGCTCACCAAACACGCATTAACACTGAATTTGAAGATTAATTAACCAATTGAAATGACGCGCTAATTTTACTGTTGACACCTCATGATGAGGTCAGTAATATGCGCCTCGTTCACACGATTCCTCTGTAGTTCAGTCGGTAGAACGGCGGACTGTTAATCCGTATGTCACTGGTTCGAGTCCAGTCAGAGGAGCCAATTTCCTGTTTGCATGCATCTTTGCGAATCCTTATCTGATATTGATTCAAGAGGTTAGCGTGAAAACTCTTCCCGGTGCATTTTGATTTTACCCTCCGCATCGGGAAAAATTGGTGGTCAAATCTGGGGTCAGGTTAGTTCGATGACGGAGTGACCCCCAAATGCCCCTTAACGACTCAAAAATCCGCACCTTAAAACCATCCGCAAAACCCTTCAAAGTTTCTGATTCTCACGGTCTGTACCTTCTTATCAAACCAGGCGGCTCACGTCACTGGTATCTAAAATATCGTATAAACGGCAAAGAATCCCGCATTGCACTGGGTGCCTATCCTGCCGTCTCCCTGTCTGATGCCCGCCAGCAGCGCGAAGGTATCCGTAAGATGCTGGCGCTGAACATCAACCCGGCACAGCAGAGGGCTGCTGAACGCAGAGCCTGCACACCAGAGAAGGTGTTTAAAACAGTGGCGCTGGCATGGCATAAAAACAATAAAAAGTGGTCGCAGAACACCGCTGGCCGTCTACTTGCCAGTATGAACAACCATATCTTTCCTGTAATTGGTCATCTGTCCGTCACGGAGCTTAAACCCCATCATTTCATTGACCTGCTGAAAGGCATTGAGGAAAAGGGCCTGCTGGAAGTCGCGTCCCGCACGCGGCAGCACCTCAGTAACATCATGCGCCATGCGGTCCATCAGGGATTTATCGACACCAACCCGGCAGCAAATCTTGATGGCGTGACGGCTCCCCCCATGAGACACCACTATCCCGCCCTGCCGCTGGAGCGGCTGCCTGAACTGATTGAACACATTGAAGCATATCATCAGGGCCGTGAACTGACCCGGCTTGCTGTCCTGCTGACGCTGCATCTGTTCATTCGCTCCAGTGAGCTGCGCTTTGCACGCTGGTCAGAAATTGATTTCATAAACAGAATTTGGACGATACCCGCCACACGCGAAGCCATTGTGGGTGTGCGTTATTCAGGGCGCGGTGCCAAAATGCGCACTGCTCATATCGTGCCCCTCTCACAGCAGGCTATAGCTATTCTGAAACGGATTAAGGAAATATCCGGGGCTTACGAACTGGTCTTCCCCGGCGACCATAACCCGTACAGGCCGATGTGCGAAAACGCGGTTAATAAAGCACTGCGCCTTATGGGATTCGACACGAAACAGGACATCTGCGGACATGGCTTTCGGGCAATGGCATGCAGTGCCCTGATGGAGTCTGGCTTATGGTCGCAGGATGCAGTGGAACGCCAGATGAGTCACCAGGAGCGCAACACCGTGCGTCTGGCTTACATTCATAAGGCTGAGCATCTGGAAGCCCGCAAGGCGATGATGCAGTGGTGGTCAGATTATATCGATACATGCCGGGTCGCATACGTACCACCTTTTAACACAGGGCGGAATAAAAACAACGAAGCTGCATGAACAATAACAAAAAGCTGTACCAGCATACCCTGGTACGGCTTTATTCATTTCTGATGGCTTGCCAACCCCTCCACCCCGACCCGTCGCTGCCTGTAGAAAGCTGTTACACAATAACAACACGCTTGCGCCGTCAGCCCTGGCGTGCCATTTCATTTGAGAGCAAGGATCATCCCTACTGCCCCAGCGACGAGAACGGCATCAATGAGAAGCTCGAACGTATGCGTCTGGAGTTTCTGGACGAGACGTTTCGCAATCATCGAACCGACGAACAATGCGATGCCGATGGCAAGTCCATATGTGAGGACAGGCTGCGCGAGTGCGCCCGATATACCGAACGTAGCTAGCTTGCCAGCGTAGAGCAGGATTGCGCTTGCCGCCTCTGATCCCAAAAATACGCCTCCACTCATTCCGTACCCGGTAAATACCGGCACGCTGAGCGGCCCGGTGGACAGCACGAATCCTGTCAGAAACCCGACAATCGCCCCGGCAAAACTCATGTGCCAGAGATTCAAGTGGAGGTTCGATCGTCTGATGAGACGGCGCAGCGGGATCATCGCAAGGAAGAAAGCTGCCAGGAATACCTCCACTGTGCCAGGAGAAATCGTAAGTAACGTGTGCGCCCCGAGAACAGCCGCAGGAACTCCCGCCAACGAATAGGCAAACACCGGTCGCCAACGAATCTCATGCCACCAGACAATCACCCGTCCGATGTTGCCGAAAAGGGAGGCGATCGCCATAACAGGCACAGCAATCCGTGGCCCGTACGTGGCGACGAGGACGGGCAGCATGATTAACGACGAGCCAGTGCCGACGACACCGCTGAGTACTCCGGCACCGAGAGCGACGAAGAAGAGAAGTAAGAGTGCAATCATCGGCTTTAGGATCAACCAGGGCCATCGCTCGCAGCCGCAAGAAGCGGCACCAGGATGTCGCTGATCGGCGTTGGAATGCTGTGAACCCGGCCGCGACGCGCAATGACGCCGTTGCGGATATCCCATTCAAGCGGTCGGCCAGCTTCTCGATCCGTGAGGATGGAGGTGCTCATGTCTGCAGGAGCCGCCCGGAACTTATCGAGGATCTCCTGCGGCACTTCGTCTCCGAGTTCAGCGCCCTCTGCACGTGCCACGACCAGGCATTCCTGCAGATAAGCCAGCGTAAGCCTGGCGATATCAGCACGGCCAAACATGCCTGAGCGGCGGTGCGTGAGTGCCATGAGTCCAGCCACCGCATTCTGCATCAGCTTGCGCCAGGCCAGGGAGCTGAAATTCGCGGCCAGATCTACGGAGCACCACGTGCCTTGCAGCGCTGCGGCCACTACACGGGAAGCTGGTGCGTCTGGCACGCTGAGGCGCGCCTCACCACGCAAGCGTACCGAGCCATCGGACTGCGCTTGCGCAGGGAACCACACGACAGCGGGAACGCTCTGTCCGGGCAGAGAGTACGTAGCGAGCCTGTCCAACTGTTCGACCCCGTTCTGGAGCACGCATACAACCGTCTCCGGGCCAGTCAACGCCCTGAGCCATTCTGCTGCCGCGTCGATTTGTGTGGACTTGACTGCCAGAAAGATAAGATCAACCGTGCGAGTGATTTGTGCCGGATTCGTCTGTACCGGACCGGGTACGGTGATAAAGCGGTCGCCATCTTGCAAGGTCAGGTGATCGCGGGGAGTACGTCCACACAGCAATGGTGTGCGGTCGACTTCGTGTAACGCCGCCGCGACTGTTGTGCCGATGGCACCTGGACCTAAAACAGCAACAACTGTATTGATTTCAGTGTTCATGAATGCGGACTCCTTGCAACAGAATCTAATTACGTGGTGGTTGTGCCCTTCCCAAAGGACATGTAATATATTACATATGAATAAAGAAATTGGTAATATAATTTCAGAAGGTGAGCAGCGGTTACAGCAATGGCTTGGCAGCATTCACGCCCGAAGCGGCGACCTCGCTGCAAGTGAGGCTAAAGTTGTCGACCTCCTGCTTGTCGATCCTTTATTTGTCGGTACAAGCACGGCAGCACAGGTTGCCACCCGTGCTGGTGTATCACCGCCGACAGTAATACGCGCTGCACGAGCGATCGGGTTCACCGGGTTCACTGAACTTAAGATAGAGATTGCCCGGGCTCGTGGCACTGCCCAATTCTTTGCCCCGCCTGAAGTTCTTACAGCGGATGCGACGCTGGCATCAGTGCTGGAAACATCAATTCGTGCTGGTGTAGACGCACTGACTGCGCTCAGCGGTGCTATCGAAATCTCCGCCCTTGATGAGGCGGTCGATTTAATCCAGAGCGCACGCCAGGTATTTGCATTTGGTGCTGGTCCCTCTGCGACGGTTGCCGCTGATGCGGTCTTTCGTTTGCGGACGGCGGGTGTGATAACCGTCAGTATCCAGGATTATTTATCAGCGATGATTGCTGCTCGTCTACTCGGTCCAGGCGACGTCATCATCGTCGTCAGTTCAACAGGGCGCACATCATCCACACTCTCCATCGCTGATGCAGCATCCTCGGCAGGAGCATCGCTTATTGCAATAACTAACCAGTACGATACCCCACTGGCGACACTCGCCAACGTTTCGCTCGTTGTTGGCGGAATGCCACTCCCGGCACAGATGGCCGCTGCCGGGAGTCGACTGGCCCAGCTCGTCGTTATTGATACGCTGGTCGCTGCTCTCACTCTGCGGGATAAAGAACAAAGTCGCCGGGCTGAACGGGCGGGTATTGATTTGCCCGATATGTCCTGATGCAGTTCAGCACGGTAGCAATGATTCTTACTGCTGCGGTAGCCCATGCAGTATGGAATATAGCCTCAAAATACAAGAGGGAAGACACTCTTGTGTTCGTCTGGGCGTACAGCTGTGCCTCAGCATTGCTGTGGGTCCCGTTCAGCCTCATTCTGATAGTTGAGGGACAACAGGAGCTCGACTGGAGACTCGCTGTCGGCGCAGTTATCTCGTCTGCACTTCATATCGCTTATTCTCTAATCTTGCAGGCTGGCTACGAGCGCGCCGAACTGGGTGTTGTTTATCCGATTGCCCGAGGAAGTGGACCAGTTCTGACGATACTGTTTGCAACCCTTCTCATGGGAGAACGGCTTTCACCAGGCGCTTTACTCGGCGCCTTTATCGTTATCGCTGGTATTTTCGTTGTCACCGGCAATCCGTTCAGGAGCGGAAGCCGGCCGCTACAGGGAATGCTTTGGGGGGCAGCGACAGGCACCGCCATCGCTGGCTATACACTCTGGGACGGTTATTCGGTAATCTCTCTGCACCTGGATCCAGTGAGCTACTACGCCAGCACACTCCTGCTACAGAGTCTGATTCTTACCCCTGGTGCGATGCGGCGACGAAATCGCATTCCAACTGCTGTACGTGTGGATATCATCCCAATCCTTATCATTGCTGTATGCTCTCCCCTTGCCTACATCCTTGTACTGACAGCCATGCAGAGCATGCCACTGGCACTCGTCGCTCCTCTCAGGGAAACATCCATTATTGTCGGCTCTCTTCTTTCGTACTGGCTGTTTCGTGAAAATCATCTGGCACGCCGGATTGCCGGTGCAGTGGTGGTGCTGACCGGCATCGCAATAATTAGCCTTTGATCGCTTCGTTGGATGCCAATCGTCGTCTCATTGTCAGCGTGGATCGTTCGTCGATATACTCTGTTTATGTTACAGGTATCAAGTCCGCTTCCTCTGTCTGTGGCTGTTAGCGCCATTGAGATAAGACTGTATAAACCGCCATCAGTTCTGGTATTGGCATCCCGTACCACCATTATTTAAATGTTCGGACACACGCTGTTATTTGAAGGTTAATCCCTAGTCGAATGATTATCCATGTGAGTGCTTTTCCAGCCATGCCTGATGGGATATGGCTGGCATAGATAGTTCAGTTTTCATCACCAGTTTGATCGCAAAGCTATGCCACATAGCACTATTGGCTTTATAATCATTAACGGTAAAAGTGGTATTGAATAGTGATACTCCGGTGCAACACATTCAACATGTAGCCTGATTCTGATAACCGCTTTCGTTAGAAATGGCTTACTCCATAGCGAGAGTTCGTGATGCTCAAAACAGAAGATCTCAACACTATGATATCAATTGATGAGATTCACTTTGCTGACTGGCAAATCTGGCCACAGCTAAGGATTCTGTTACATCGGGGTAAGCCAGTAAGAATTTCTGCCAGAGCTTTTGATGTTCTGGTTGTTCTGGTGAGTGCCAGAGGTAAAGCGGTAAATAAAGAATCTTTACTTACGCAAGTGTGGGGAAATGAAATCGTCGAAGAAAATAATCTTCAGGCACAAATTTCAGCTATACGCCGCATACTGGGACATGACCGCCATCTACTGGTTACTGAATTTGGTTGTGGTTATCGCTTTAATATCAACAATTCGCCAACTGAACCGCTCTCTAAATCAAAAATACCTGAGCCCGCTATTACCCCTTTTCTAGCGTCGATTCTGGGGCGTGATAAAGCTGTGCAGGAATTATGCGCCTTATTGGATCAATACCGTCTGGTGACGATTACAGGCTCAGGGGGCGTGGGTAAGACTCGTCTGGCATGGGAAGTCGTCAGTCTTACACACACGCATTTTCCTGATGGAATATGTGTGGCTGAACTGGCTCATATCACCGAAGCATCCAGCTTGCTATCCGTTATTTCACAAGCGCTCCATCTTCCATTAGCTGCCATTCATAATGATGCCGATTTACGGCAACAGCTTGCACAGCGTCGATGTTTACTGCTGATTGATAACTGTGAACATGTAATTAATGAACTTGAACCAGTGATTACGTTGCTCCTGCACCTGGCTCCCCATATCAAACTGTTGTTGACCAGCCAGGTAGCGTTGCAGGTTGCCGGCGAGCAACAATATCTACTACCACCATTACAAGTTCCTGAGAGCGAAGAGGCTGATACCCACGAGTTACTAACTTTTTCCAGTGTCCGCCTCTTTATCGAACGCGGGCAGGCCAATCGACATAATTACCATCCATCAGCCAGCGAACTGTCTTTGATTGGCGAGTTATGCCGTCATCTTGACGGTCTGCCGCTGGCGATTGAACTTGCGGCCTCCCGTCTGCCAGTCATGAGTGTCAAAGAGATCTATAGCCGACTGGAAGACCGTTTCCAGCTATTGAGCAATACGCACAGATCTCTGGAGCCCAGACATCAGAAAATACTGACCGCGCTGGAGTGGACTTATCAGTTGCTCAACACACGTGAACAACGATTATTTTGCTCTCTGGGGATCTATACCGATATGTTCAGTGTGAAATCAGTAAGCGACCTTCTGCTGATTAAAGACAAGCATCGCTGGCAGGTTGTTGACGATCTGCAAAGATTGCTGTCTTTATCCCTGATTCAGGTCAGTACTCAGGTACCAGAGACCCGTTTCCGCCTGCTGGAAACCTTGCGCCAGTTCGCATGCGATAAACTCAGGCAACAGGGTGAATATACTGTTCTTGAGGCCCGTTTTGCCAACTATTATAAAGTTCTGGTAAAAGAGGCACAAGATGATTGGTTTATGCTGCCAACAGGACAATGGCGTGAACGTTATAGCCATATACTTAATGATTTGCGGAGTGTATTACAGCAAACGTTGATTGAGAGAGCTGATCCCTCTAAAGGGCTTGAGATCTTACAAGCTATGACCCCTTTTTGGATTGAATATTCACTATACGATGAATGTCAGCGCCATATTTATCCTCTGCTTTATGAAAATACTTCGCAGGTAGTATTAACGCTACGCCAGAGAATGAATCTCAGCGCTGTAGCAGGTAAGGCGTCAACCTGGGCAAAAGGCCCTACGCCTGAAACACATTCAGCCTGGAAAACCGCGCTGACAATTGCAGAAAAGCTCGACGACAAAGAAATACGTTTACAGGCACATTACGGATTATGGTTGTATTATCTGCGTACTGGCGAGTTGGATAAAGCGCTTGAGCATGCGCAATCTATGTGCGAGCTAGCACGGTCCATTACCGACGAGGAGGCGATGGCAACCGGGCTGCGTATTCTCGGTGTATCCCTGCATTTTTTGGGCCGTCATGATGTCGGGCGTGATTATCTCCAACAATCTCTTGATTGGTATGAACATGGTGAATTAAGCCACTCTTTCCGTTTTGGTCTTGATCAAGAGAGCGCCGGTCAGGCCTTTCTGTCTCGTTTACTCTGGTTACAGGGTGAGTATAAGGCCGCGAAACAGATGGCATGGCGCGGTGTTAAAAAAGCCGCTCGTTTGCAGCATGTCTGTTCTCTTTGCTGTGCACTGGCTGAAGGCGCTTGTATGACAGCAGCACTGGATCGTAATCCGCGTTGGGTTATAAAGGCCGCAAACTGGCTTATTCATCTGGCAAAAAGGCATGATTTATATTTCTGGAAGACATACGGCGAGCTGTTTCTTGTTTGGGCTAAACAGTTCAGTCATACCGATGTTAGTCAAACCACACTATTTAGCTCGTTGCGGGCGATGGGATTAGACTGGCAATATTCCCCCTTGTTGTCAGAAATTGATACCGGGGTATCACTGAGAGCCACCCGCCAGGATCATGAAAACTGGTGCACGCCTGAGCTGATGCGTCTTTCTGCCACTAAATTACCTCCTCAGAAGCAACGCCTGCTGTTGGAGCAGGCCCTGGACAAAGCGCGCCAGCAACAGGCTTATGGCTGGGCCCTCCGTATTGCTTATTCATTGGCGACATTGCAGGCTGAAGCCGGGGAAAAATGGGCTGCTAAACAATTGATACAGGACGCTTTAAATGATGTTGATGACTCAGACAATGCGACGGATGTAAGAAGTGCTATTGCGTTATGTGCCCGAATAGGGGCCTGAATATTTACGTCTTACGGCTATCAACATCCCCATGATCACGAGTCCGCCCCCTGCTGAAGAAATCAGCGCCCAGCTATGAGTTGTCTCCCATAACCAGGTGGCAGTCAGTGAGCCACATGCTCCGCCAATAAACATAACGCACATAAATAATGTATTAAGACGGTTTCTGGCATCCGGACGCAAAGAATAAATCGTGTGCTGATTAGCTATCAGTACACATTGCTCACCCGCATCCAGTAGTAGAATGCCCACCACCATACCCACAATACTGTTCCATCTCCAAAAAACAGTCCAGGCTAGCAGCATGAGTATCACACCAAAAACAACCATTCGGAATGGTCCCTGACGATCGCTGAAACTTCCCGCCAGAGGCGCACACAGAATACCGATTAACCCCAAAGCAGCCAGGGTGCCGGTTATCCCTGCACCGTAATCGTAGCGATGAGCTAACCAGAAAGGGAGCACGGTCCACAGCACGCTGAAGGAGGCAAACAGCATTGCTTGTGTAAGAGTTGCACCACGCACCTGCGGCTCGCTTTTCCACAGCTGTCCTAATGAACGTAATACCGCCAGATAGTTAAACTTTGGCGTTGGCAACGACTGAGCAGGCAAAATGCGCAAGATGAAAAATATAGCCAGCAATGTCATGATCGCGCCGGACAAAAAGACACCGCGCCAGCCGAAATACTGAACAATAAGGCCTCCGATAGCCCGGCCAGCAAGGATACCTGCCAGGACACCGCTCATCACCGTACCCACGGTTTTACCTCGTGCAGAAGTTCTGGAGAGCGAGGCGGCAAGCGGCACTATCTGTTGGGCTACTGTTGCAGCCATCCCGGTAAGGAAGGAGAAGAACACCAACACTGTCGCCGTTGGCGATAACATCATGCCGATCAGTGCCAGGAAAAGCACCTGCGCTTGACGCAGGATAAGCCGCTGACGGTGATGCTGCCAACTTACTGATTTAGTGTATGATGGTGTTTTTGAGGTGCTCCAGTGGCTTCTGTTTCTATCAGCTGTCCCTCCTGTTCAGCTACTGACGGGGTGGTGCGTAACGGCAAAAGCACTGCCGGACATCAGCGCTATCTCTGCTCTCACTGCCGTAAAACATGGCAACTGCAGTTCACTTACACCGCTTCTCAACCCGGTACGCACCAGAAAATCATTGATATGGCCATGAATGGTGTTGGATGCCGGGCAACTGCCCGCATTATGGGCGTTGGCCTCAACACGATTTTACGTCACTTAAAAAACTCCGGCCGCAGTCGGTAACCTCGCGCATACAGCCGGGCAGTGACGTCATCGTCTGCGCGGAAATGGACGAACAGTGGGGCTATGTCGGGGCTAAATCGCGCCAGCGCTGGCTGTTTTACGCGTATGACAGGCTCCGGAAGACGGTTGTTGCGCACGTATTCGGTGAACGCACTATGGCGACGCTGGGGCGTCTTATGAGCCTGCTGTCACCCTTTGACGTGGTGATATGGATGACGGATGGCTGGCCGCTGTATGAATCCCGCCTGAAGGGAAAGCTGCACGTAATCAGCAAGCGATATACGCAGCGAATTGAGCGTCATAACCTGAATCTGAGGCAGCACCTGGCACGGCTGGGACGGAAGTCGCTGTCGCTCTCAAAATCGGTGGAGCTGCATGACAAAGTCATCGGGCATTATCTGAACATAAAACACTATCAATAAGTTGGAGTCATTACCCTTTTTTCAACTTCTGATGGATGCGAGTGATTGAACTCATACATTAATGTTTTCCCACGAAGTCTTTTTTCAGGTAAGCCTTCGCACATATCGGTAAATAGCTTGCCTGCTTTTATTTTTTCTGTCATCGACATGTTCATTTTTAACATTCCGTCCTGATAAGTTGGTCGGATAAGGCGCTCGCGCCGTATCCGACATTAATTTCTTAAGCGTCTTCATTCACCTGGCGACGCAGCAGGGAAAGTGGGCCGGGGCCGCTAAGCGTGAACACGGAAATTAAGGTGAAGCCCAGCGCCACCAGACCCAGCACCAGGTAAGCGCCCTGGAAACCGATGCTTTCATACATATTGCCCGCCAGAATAGACATAAAAATCATCGCCAGTTGCTTAAAGAAGCAGAAACAGACCAGATAAATCGTCGCTGAAAAACGCACTTCAAACTGGCTGGTAATATATTTAAAGCTGCCCACCAGCAGGAACGGTACTTCAAACATATGCAGCGTTTTCAGAATAACCACTTCCAGTGCTGAGGTAGCGAACGATGAGCCAATAATACGTACTGACATAATAGTGCCAGCCAGCAGCAGGGCGTTTTTCCCACCGATGCGATTAATGATCAGTGGCGCAAAAAACATAATCGAGGCGTTAAGTAATTCGCCCATTGTCGTTACGTAGCCAAATACCCGCGTACCCTGTTCACCGGTAGCAAAGAACGAAGTAAAGAAATTAGCAAACTGTTGGTCAAAAACATCGTAGGTGCAGGAAACGCCAATAACATACAGTGACAAAAACCACAGTTTTGGCTGTCTGAACAGTTCCAGCGCCAGCTTAAGGCTAAATGCCGAATGGTTGGCACCTACCGCATTGGCAACCGTGGCAGAAGAGGGCGCATCCGTTTTGGCGAAAAAGAGCAAAACGGCGAGGATGAGTGCACAGCCAGAACCCAGCCAGAAAACAAACTGATTATTGATGGTGAACATGATGCCGACAATCGAGGCACACAGCGCCCAGCCAACACAGCCAAACATCCGCGCGCGACCAAATTCGAAATTACTGCGACGGCTGACTTTCTCGATAAATGCCTCTACTGCTGGCGCACCGGCGTTAAAACAAAAGCCTAGATAAATACCACCAACAATCGATCCTACTAAAATGTTGTATTGTAACAGTGGCCCGAAGATAAAAATAAAGAACGGCGCAAACATCACTAACATGCCGGTAATAATCCACAGCAGGTATTTGCGCAGCCCGAGTTTGTCAGAAAGCAGACCAAACAGCGGTTGGAATAATAGCGAGAACAGAGAAATAGAGGCAAAAATAATACCCGTATCACTTTTGCTGATATGGTTGATGTCATGTAGCCAAATCGGGAAAAACGGGAAGTAGGCTCCCATGATAAAAAAGTAAAAGAAAAAGAATAAACCGAACATCCAAAAGTTTGTGTTTTTTAAATAGTACATAATGGATTTCCTTACGCGAAATACGGGCAGACATGGCCTGCCCGGTTATTATTATTTTTGACACCAGAGCAACTGGTAATGGTAGCTACCGGCGCTAAGCTGGAATTCCGCCGACACTGACGGGCTCCAGGAGTCGTCGCCACCAATCCCCATATGGAAACCGTCGATATTCAGCCATGTGCCTTCTTCCGCGTGCAGCAGATGGCGATGGCTGGTTTCCATCAGTTGTTGTTGGCTGTAGCGGCTGATGTTGAACTGGAAGTCGCCGCGCCACTGGTGTGGGCCATAATTCAATTCGCGCGTCCCGCAGCGCAGACCGTTTTCGCTCGGGAAGACGTACGGGGTATACATGTCTGACAATGGCAGATCCCAGCGGTCAAAACAGGCCGCAGTAAGGCGGTCGGGATAGTTTTCTTGCGGCCCTAATCCGAGCCAGTTTACCCGCTCTGCTACCTGCGCCAGCTGGCAGGTCAGGCCAATCCGCGCCGGATGTGGCGTATTGCTCGCCACTTCAGCATCAACGGTAATCGCCATTTGACCACTTCCATCAATCCGGTAGGTTTTCCGGCTGATAAATAAGGTTTTCCCCTGATGCTGCCACGCGTGGACCGTGGTAATCAGCACCGCGTCGGCAAGCGTATCTGCCGTGCACTGCAACAACGCTGCTTCGGCCTGGTAATGGCCCGCCGCCTTCCAGCGTTCGACCCAGGCGTTAGGGTCAATGCGGGTCGCTTCACTTACGCCGTCGTTATCCAGCGGTGCGCGGGTGAACTGATCGCGCAGCGGCGTCAGCAGTTGTTTTTTATCGCCAATCCACATCTGTGAAAGAAAGCCTGACTGGCGGTTAAATTGCCAACGCTTATTATCCAGCTCGATGCAAAAATCCGTTTCGCTGGTGGTCAGTTGCGGGATGGCGTGGGGCGCGGAGGGGAGTGTCACGCTGAGGTTTTCCGCCAGACGCCACTGCTGCCAGGCGCTGATGTGTCCGGCTGCTGACCATGTGGTCGCGTTCGGTTGCACTACGTGAACCGTTAGCCAGAGTTGTCCGGCGCTCTTCGGCTGCGGTAGTCCAGGCAGTTCAATCAACTGTTTACCTTGTGGAGCGACATCCAGAGGCACTTCACCGCTTGCCAGCGGCTTGCCATCCAGCGCCACCATCCAGTGCAGGAGCTCGTTATCGCTATGACGGAACAGGTATTCGCTGGTCACTTCGATGGTTTGCCCGGATAAACTGAACTGGAAAAACTGCTGCTGGTGTTTTGCTTCCGTCAGCGCCGGATGCGGCGTGCGGTCGGCAAAGACCAGACCGTTCATGCAGAACTGGCGATCATTCGGCGTATCGCCAAAATCACCGCCGTAAGCCGACCACGGATTGCCATTTTCATCATATTTAATCAGCGACTGATCCACCCAGTCCCAGACGAAGCCGCCCTGTAAACGGGGGTACTGACGAAACGCCTGCCAGTATTTAGCGAAGCCGCCAAGACTGTTACCCATCGCGTGGGCGTATTCGCAAAGGATCAGCGGGCGCGTCTCTCCAGGCAACGAAAGCCATTTTTTGATGGACCATTTCGGCACAGCCGGGAAGGGCTGGTCTTCATCCACGCGCGCGTACATCGGGCAAATAATATCGGTTGCGAAGGTGTCGGCTCCGCCGCCTTCATACTGTACCGGGCGGGAAGGATCGACAGATTTGATCCAGCGATAGAGTGCGTCGTGATTAGCGCCGTGGCCTGATTCATTCCCCAGCGACCAGATGATCACACTCGGGTGATTACGATCGCGCTGCACCATTCGCGTTACGCGTTCGCTCATCGCGGGTAGCCAGCGCGGATCATCGGTCAGACGATTCATTGGCACCATGCCGTGGGTTTCAATGTTGGCTTCATCCACCACATACAGGCCGTAGTGGTCGCACAGCGTGTACCACAGCGGATGGTTCGGATAATGCGAACAGCGCACGGCGTTAAAGTTGTTCTGCTTCATCAGCAGGATATCCTGCACCATCGTCTGCTCATCCATGACCTGACCATGCAGAGGATGATGCTCGTGACGGTTAACGCCGCGAATCAGCAACGGCTTGCCGTTCAGCAGCAGCAGGCCATTTTCAATCCGCACCTCGCGGAAACCGACATCGCAGGCTTCTGCTTCAATCAGCGTGCCGTCGGCGGTGTGCAGTTCAACCACCGCACGGTAGAGATTCGGGATTTCGGCGCTCCACAGTTTCGGGTTTTCGACGTTCAGACGTAGGGTGACGTGATCGGCATAACCACCACGCTCATCGATAATTTCACCGCCGAAAGGCGCGGTGCCGCTGGCGACCTGCGTTTCACCCTGCCACAAAGAAACCGTCACCCGCAGCTCATCGCGCAGCTCGCCGTACATCTGAACGTCTGCCTCCAGTACAGCGCGGCTGAAATCATCATTAAAGTGAGTGGCTACATGGAAATCGCTGATTTGCGTGCTCGGTTTATGCAGCAACGAGACGTCACGGAAAATGCCGCTCATCCGCCACATATCCTGATCTTCCAGATAACTGCCGTCACTCCAGCGCAGCACCATCACCGCGAGGCGGTTTTCTCCGGCGTGTAAAAATGCGCTCAGGTCAAATTCAGACGGCAAACGACTGTCCTGTCCGTAACCGACCCAGCGCCCGTTGCACCACAAATGAAACGCCGAGTTAACACCATCAAAAATAATTCGCGTCTGGCCTTCCTGTAGCCAGCTTTCATCAATATTAAATGTGAGCGAGTAACAACCCGTCGGATTCTCCGTGGGAACATACGGCGGATTGACCGCAATGGGATAGGTCACGTTGGTGTAGATAGGCGCATCGTAACCGTGCATCTGCCAGTTTGAGGGGACGATGACAGTATCGGCGTCAGGAAGATCGCGCTCCAGCCAGCTTTCTGGTACCGCTTCTGGTGCCGGAAACCAGGCAAAGCGCCATTCACCATTCAGGCTGCGCGACTCTTGGGAAGGGCGATCGGTGCGAGCCTCTTCGCTATTACGCCAGCTGGCGAAAGGGGGATGTGCCGCAAGGCGATTAAGTTGGGTAACGCCAGGGTTTTCCCAGTCACGACGTTGTAATACGACGGCCAGTGAATCCGTAATCATTGTCATAGTTGTATCCTGTGTGAATTGTTATCCGCTCACATTTTCGCATAACATACGAGCCGGACACATAGAGTGTAAAGCCTGGGGTGCCTAATGAGTGAGCTGACTCACATTAATTGCGTTGCGCTCACTGCCCGCTTTCAAGTCGGGAAACTTGTCGTGCCAGCTGCATTAAGGAATCTGCCAACGTGCGGGGAGAGGTGGTTTGCGTATTGGGCGGTAGGGTGGTTTTTCTTTTCACCAGTGAGACGGGCAACAGCTGATTGCTCTTCACCGCCTGGCCCTGAGAGAGTTTCAGCAAGCGGTCCACGCTAGTTTTCCCCAGCAGGCGAAAATCCTGTTTGATGGTGGTTAACGGCGGGATATAACACGAGCTGTCTTCGGTATCGTCGTATCCCACTACCGAGATATCCGCACCAACGCGCAGCCCGGACTCGGTAATAGCGCGCATTGCGCCCAGCGCCATCTGATCGTTGGCAACCAGCATCGCAGTGGGAACGATGCCCTCATTCAGCATTTGCATAGTTTGTTGAAAACCGGACATGGCACTCCAGTCGCCTTCCCGTTCCGCTATCGGATGAATTTGATTGCGTGTGAGATATTTATGCCAGTCCGCCAGACGCAGACGCGCCGAGACAGAACTTAATGGACCGGCTAACAACGCGATTTGCTGGTGACCCAATGCGATCAGATGCTCCACGCCCAGTCGCGTACCGTCTTCATGGGAAAAAATAATACTGTTGATGGGAGTCTGGTCAGAGACATCAAGAAATAGGGCCGGAACATTAGCGCAGGCAGCTTCCATAGCAATGGCATCCTCGTCATCCAGCGGATAGTTAATGATCAGACCACTGACGCGTTGCGCGAGAAGGTTATGTACCGCCGCTTTACAGGCTTCGACGCTGCTTCGTTCTACCATCGACACCACCACGCTGGCACCCAGTTGATCGGCGCGAGATTTAATCGCCGCGACAATTTGCGACGGCGCGTGCAGGGCCAGACTGGAGGTAGCAACGCCAATCAGCAACGACTGTTTGCCCGCCAGTTGTTGTGCCACGCGGTTGGGAATGTAGTTCAGCTGCGCCATCGCCGCTTCCACCTTTTCCCGCGTTTTCGCAGAGACGTGGCTGGCCTGGTTCACCACGCGGGAAACGGTCTGATAAGAGACACCGGCATACTCTGCGACATCGTATAGCGTTACTGGTTTCACATTTACCACCCTGAATTGACTCTCTTCGGGTGCTATCATGCCATACCACGAAATGTTTTGCGCCATTCGGAGGGGGCACGCCGAAGTGAGATTCAAAATGCCGACGTCAGTTCACAGGTGGGTAATGATACCAACGTGTTGATTTCGTATTTTCACTGACACCAGGATCATCCTGATGTTACAAGGATTGAATGACTACAGATTAAAATAGTCATCAACAGGTTGACAGCATTACCCATGAGGACATGGAAAATAAAAATGTGAACGGGAAAATTGTTTTTTCAGGGTTCTGATGAACAGGCCTGTCAGAGTAAAAAAAGATTCGGGTTCAGCACAATGCTGAATTCTGTCTGGCTATAGAGTAAGAATCGTACCGGAATTGAGCATTTACCCTCAGTACCTGCGGATGAAAAAGCAGTCTGCCCTGACATACTGAACAATCCCTTCTCATAAGATGCCTCTCTTTTGCTGTTTAAAGAGCTGAGCAGTCCGGGCGGAGACTGACCTCGTTCCGCTTTCCAAGCGACCCCCTTGTTGAAAGTGCGACAAAAGAGATAGGGCGAATGACTATACTTCGCTCATAGCTGCCCGTCATGCCAGCTCAAAAAATAGGCTTAACGAATGGAAGGGACTTCCCCTAGATATGCGCCTGATTAACTTTCGTGCAATCATAGGATAAACATTGACCCAGAGGGATTCGTTATGACCATCACCACTGTCGGTATCGATCTTGCTAAAAATGTGTTTGCTGTTCACTGCATTGACCAAAATGGTAAAGCTGTTCTGGTTAAACCCAAGGTGTCGCGTGCAGCACTTTCTGAACTCATCGCAGGTTTACCTCCCTGTGTCATTGGAATGGAAGCCTGCTCGGGTGCCCACTATTGGGCAAGATTATTCAGGCAGTATGGCCATGATGTCCGGTTGATGGCTCCGAAATTTGTCTCACCCTATCGCATGGCGGGTAAGACCGGGAAAAATGATGCAGCTGATGCAATAGCTATTTGTGAGGCAGTGCAGCGGCCGCATATGCGCTTTGTACCAGTCAAAGACGAAAGCCAGCAGGCAATGCAATGCTTACATCGGACAAGACAGGGATTTATCCAGGAAAGAACAGCAACGTATAACCGTCTTCGGGGCCTGATATCTGAATTCGGGGTTATTGCCCCACAAAGCACTGATGCTCTGCGTCATGTTGTTTCTGACCAGAAGGAAACTCTGCCAGTACAGGTTAGGCTGTGCATTGATGATCTATTGACACATGTCACTAATATTGAAGAGAAAATCGCCGAATATGACAGGGTATTATCTCGTGTGGCCAAAACAGATCATCGCAGCCAGCAGTTAATGGAACTGAAAGGTGTTGGGCCCACCACAGCGAGTGCGCTGGTCGCCAGTATTGGCAATGCCCATGATTTTAAGAACGGGCGCCAACTGGCAGCCTGGTTGGGGCTAACGCCATCACAATACAGTAGTGGCGGAAAATCAAAGCTTGGCAGGATAACAAAAGCGGGTGATGCCTATCTGCGAACCCTACTGGTCCAGGGAGCCCGTTCTGTAATGGTAGGGGCAGAGAATAGAACGGACCCGTTTAGCCGTTGGGTCTGCTCGTTGATTGGTAGGCGGGGATACTGGCGTGCTGTCGTTGCAATCGCCGCCAAGAATGCGAGGTTGTGCTGGGCATCATTACATTACGGCGATGACTTCAGACTGTATTCAACAACATGAAAAATTTAACTGAGTAGTAACTGAACTGTAAATTGTTGATGGTAAAGGGTTAGACCCCCGTGAGAAGTATCTGCATATCCTACTGGATATCACTATCCGATTAACGAAGGAGGATCTCACGAGCGTCTTTCATCAGGGTCCGAATCACTAGCGATTCAGCATGACCGTTTATAGTAGCGCAGTCTTATCCCTTGCCTTTCATTGATGAACAGACAGAAATTAAAAACCGGCGTTGACTGTTCGGGGAAGCCCTTATAGTAGGATATTTAATGAGATGGTCACTCCCTCCTTCCCGGTATTATGCTGAGGACAGGCTTTCATTCGGAGAACTATCATGGAAAACATTGCGCTCATTGGTATCGATCTGGGTAAAAACTCTTTCCATATTCATTGCCAGGATCGTCGCGGGAAGGCTGTTTACCGTAAAAAATTTACCCGGCCAAAGTTGATCGAATTTTTGGCGACATGCCCCGCTACAACCATCGCAATGGAAGCCTGTGGCGGTTCTCACTTTATGGCACGCAAGTTGGAAGAGTTGGGGCATTCCCCAAAGCTGATATCACCACAATTTGTCCGCCCGTTCGTTAAAAGCAATAAAAACGACTTTGTCGACGCCGAAGCTATTTGTGAAGCTGCATCGCGTCCGTCTATGCGTTTTGTGCAGCCCAGAACGGAATCTCAGCAGGCAATGCGGGCTCTGCATCGTGTCCGTGAATCCCTGGTTCAGGATAAGGTAAAAACAACCAATCAAATGCATGCTTTTCTGCTGGAATTTGGCATTAGCGTTCCCCGAGGAGCTGCCGTTATTAGCCGACTGAGTACCCTTCTTGAGGACAATAGTTTGCCTCTTTACCTCAGCCAGTTATTGCTGAAATTACAACAGCATTATCACTATCTTGTTGAGCAGATTAAAGATTTGGAATCCCAGTTGAAACGAAAGTTGGACGAAGATGAGGTTGGACAGCGCTTGCTGAGCATTCCCTGCGTCGGAACACTGACAGCGAGTACTATTTCAACTGAGATTGGCGACGGGAAGCAGTACGCCAGCAGCCGTGACTTTGCGGCGGCAACAGGGCTTGTACCTCGGCAGTACAGCACGGGAGGTAGGACGACATTGCTGGGAATTAGTAAGCGAGGTAATAAAAAGATCCGAACTTTGTTGGTTCAATGTGCCAGGGTATTCATACAAAAACTGGAACACCAGTCTGGCAAATTGGCCGATTGGGTCAGGGATTTACTGTGCCGGAAAAGCAACTTTGTCGTCACTTGTGCTCTGGCAAACAAGCTGGCCAGAATAGCCTGGGCCCTAACGGCACGACAGCAAACTTATGTAGCATAACGGCAGAAATACACCGGTTTAAAGAATTACTGATCTGGTTTTGCGAATACTGATATTGATGATACTAACGGCCCACCGGCCTGTTGAGGAACCTGTAAAACGGAAAGGCTCATTGAAGCCGTATATTTTCTGGAGGTTCATCAGGCGCGGAACTCATCAAGGCGCGGGAATAAAATCCCATTCAGACGCCGGATAGATTCAAGCAAGCCAACTTGTCGTCAAAATCGGTGTTGCAAAAACGGGAGTGACCATAGATTCCGTTTTCCAAGCGGCCCCCTAGTGGGACGCTTGAAACGTCATTGAGCCAGGTAAATTCCGACTCTTTTTTCAGTGCGGTTAGTTTTGCATTGGCTTGCGTATAGCCGACCTTCTTTTGTCGTTCATAGTACGCGTCAGTGCGCCAGCGCAAGATGCTGTTATAGACAAAACGCACACACCCGAACGTTTGAGCTAAAAGCTCAACCTGATCGGGGGTTGGATAGAATCTGTATTTATATGCGCGTTTCATGCCTTACATTTTACTGCTAATTTTGTAAGAAGGCCAGTGAGTGTTACGCAATTACCGCGCTTATATCCCCGTCCGCATTGGGCGAGGTTTTACGCGTAATTTGATAACCTGAAGGCAGAAGCCTGAGAGGCACGGGAAGACAGGCGCCACCAAACCTGTTCTTTTTTTGTACAATCAAAAACAAAGCATCAGCGATTCCGGGAGTTATCCCCGGCCACGGACAGGCCGATATATACGCCCGCCCCCCAGATAATCTGCGATAAAATGAAAACCCACTGCGGGACGTCGAACACCAGGAGCGGGAGCAGGCAGAGCGTCACAATCCCAATCATGCGACTGCCATATTTTCTGCGGACAGGTTCAGCGCTGTCCACGGGCACGCCGGCGAACCGGAGCACATTTCTGAAGCCTGGTGACATGAGTATCTCCTGAAGGGATGAAAACCAGATGATATCAGTATATTACAGCATATCCGGGTCAAAGGGGCCCGGGACTCTCTTTCTACAACCACGGCCTGTTTTCGCTCTGGCAGCAGAGCCTTAGCGATTTCGATGTGAAAGAGGCTTGCAAAAAAGCGCTGCAGATAAAATAATTACTGTATATAAATACAGTAATAAGGAGCGAAACGGTGGAATTCACACCTGCAGCACTCAACCCCGGAACACTCACCCTGCCGCTTTTCACTGAACGGTGTGCGGCCGGTTTCCCCTCTCCGGCCGCGGACTACACCGAATCGGAGCTGGACCTCAACGAATACTGCATTCGCCGGCGCCATTCGACCTATTTTGTCCGGGCCATCGGAAACTCCATGACGGATATCGGTCTTTACTCCGGTGACCTGATGGTCGTTGATAAAGCGGAAAAACCCCGGCATGGCGATATCGTCATTGCCGAGATTGAGGGGGAGTTCACGGTTAAACGCCTTCTGCTGACCCCCCGCCCTGCCCTGCAGGCGATGAATCCGGCTTACCCTGTCCTGTATCCGGACCCGGAGACGCTCCAGATTTTTGGCGTGGTCACCGCGTTTATTCACAAAACACGGGGCACGGACTGATGTTCGCTCTGGCCGATGTCAACTCATTCTATGCCAGCTGCGAGAAAGTATTTCGCCCGGATTTAAGAGGAAAACCCGTCATTTGCCTGAGTAATAACGACGGCTGCGTGATCGCCAGAAGCCCAGAGGCCAAACGGCGATTGGGCATAAAAATGGGTACGCCGTGGTTCCAGCTGAAAGACGTACAATTCCCGGAAAAACTGTTCGTATTTTCAAGTAATTATGAGCTTTATGCGAGTCTAAGTAACCGCGTGGTTGCCCTGCTTGAAGAGTTATCTCCCCGTGTTGAGCAGTATTCTATTGATGAGTGTTTCCTCGATGCCCGGGGCATTGGCCACTGTATGGATCTGGAAGAATTTGGCAGGCAGCTGCGCGGGCACGTCCTGAATGGTACGGGGCTCACAATCGGTGTCGGTTTCGGCGCCACAAAGACACTGGCGAAATCGGCACAGTGGGCATCGAAAGAATGGCCACAGTTCCGGGGAGTGCTGGCGCTGTCGCCAGATAATCCTGGCAGGACAGCAAAATTACTCAGCCTGCAGCCGGTGGAGGAGATCTGGGGGGTGGGAAACCGGATAGCGAAGAAACTGAAGGCGATGGGGATCACAACAGCCCTGCAGCTGTCGCTGACTAACCCGACGTTTATCCGGAAGAACTTTAACGTTGTGCTCGAGCGAACTGTCCGGGAGCTGAACGGAGAGAGCTGTATTTCGCTGGAGGAAGCACCGCCGCCCAAACAGCAGATCGTCTGCAGTCGCAGCTTCGGGCAGCGGATCACCACCTATGATGAGCTCCGCCAGGCCATATGTCAGTATGCTGAGCGGGCAGCAGAAAAGCTGCGTGGTGAACGACAGTACTGCCGGCATATCTCAGCCTTCATCAAAACTTCGCCATTCGCCGTCAAAGAGCCGTACTACGGGAATATCTCGACGGAAAAACTGAGTACGCCAACGCGAGACTCCCGGGATATTATCGCCGCTGCAGTTAACGCACTGGACAGGATCTGGGTACCTGGTCACCGCTACGCAAAAGCGGGAGTCATGCTGAACGATTTCTGTCCCAACGGGGTCTCTCAGCTGAACCTGTTCGATGAGATACAGCCGCGGCCGCACAGTGATGCTCTGATGAAAGTCCTCGATGGCATTAATCACTCAGGACTTGGGAAGATCTGGTTTGCCGGCAGAGGTATTGCTCCTGAGTGGCAGATGAAGCGGGATATGTTGTCACCGGCATATACAACCCGCTGGAAAGAGTTACCGGTCGCCAGGTTTTAACCCGGAGTGGCTCAGCCCGGGTCTGGCTTGCATGGCTACCAGGATGGGTACGAGCACCAGTACCCTCGCCCTCCGGATATTTTGCACACCTACCGTTTAAAAGACTTGTTAACTGGTCATGTGAGGGCTATATTTGAGACCTGTTAACAAGTCTTAAAGGTGCACTATGCCCAACATTATTCTGAGTGACACAAGCGCGAGCATCAGCGAACTTAAAAAAAACCCGATGGCGACGGTCAGTGCCGGCGACGGCTTCCCGGTCGCTATTCTGAACCGTAATCAGCCCGCTTTTTACTGCATCCCGGCAGAGCTTTACGAGAAGATGCTCGATGCCCTGGATGATCAGGAACTGGCAAAGCTGGTTTCAGAACGCAGTAACCAGCGACTGCTTGACGTGGATCTGGACACATATCTATGACTTATACGGTCAAATTCAGGGAAGATGCGCTGAAGGAATGGCAAAAGCTGGATAAGGCCATTCAGCAACAGTTTGCGAAGAAGCTGAAGAAGTGCTGTGACGAACCACATATCCCCTCAGCAAAGCTGAGAGGGATAAAGGACTGCTATAAAATTAAACTTCGCGCGTCAGGCTTTCGTCTGGTCTATCAGGTAATAGATGATCAACTGATTATTGCTGTTGTGGCTGTCGGAAAGCGTGAACGTAGTGACGTGTACAATCTGGCCAGCGAACGGATGAGGTAATACATGAGAAATAACAAAAAAACTGAACAAAAAACGGTAATGCTGCCAACTTACTGATTTAGTGTATGATGGTGATTTTAAGGTGCTTGCGTGGCTTCCATTTCCATCAGATGTCCTTCCTGCTCCGCTACTGAAGGCGTGGTGCGTAACGGCAAAAGCACTGCCGGACATCAGCGCTATCTCTGCTCTCATTGCCGTAAAACATGGCAACTACAGATCACTTACACCGCCTCTCAGCCCGGTACGCACCAGAAAATCATTGATATGGCCATGAATGGCGTCGGATGTCGCGCCAGTGCACGCATTATGGGCGTTGGCCTCAACACGGTTTTACGTCACTTAAAAAACTCAGGCCGCAGTCGGTAACCTCGCGCATACAACCGGGCAGTGATGTGATTGTCTGCGCTGAAATGGACGAACAGTGGGGCTACGTCGGTGCTAAATCACGTCAGCGCTGGCTGTTTTACGCGTATGACAGGATACGGAGGACGGTTGTGGCGCACGTCTTCGGTGAACGCACTCTGGCCACACTGGAGCGTCTTCTGAGCCTGCTGTCGGCCTTTGAGGTCGTGGTATGGATGACGGATGGCTGACGGATGGCTGGCCGCTGTATGAATCCCGCCTGAAGGGAAAGCTGCACGTTATCAGCAAGCGTTACACTCAGCGCATTGAGCGACATAACCTGAATCTGAGACAACATCTGGCAAGGCTGGGACGGAAGTCACTGTCGTTCTCAAAATCGGTGGAGCTGCATGACAAGGTCATCGGGCATTATCTGAACATAAAACACTATCAGTAAGTTGGAGTCATTACCGCCGCTGACGTTCAATATAATCGCCCAGTGGGATCAGAAAGAATAAGCCCACCGCATAGCCTAACTGGGTGCCCATGGGGATCAAAGAAACAGCCCCCCATTCATTGGGAAAGGATCCGGCAATTAAATTCAGGACAGATTGATTAAAATAAATATTAGCTACAACAATACAGCAATTAATCGCCAGCATAAGAATCCTGGCAGAAGAAAGCTCATGATTGTCCGTTCGCATTGACCACTCCTGGCTCTAAACTCAATATCGTCTGGAGTATAAGCAGACGGAAATCCCAACTCTTTGACCGCTTTTTTCAGACGTCTGAATTCTGATGCACAAGCTCCTGAAAAAGAGATTTGTTACTAATACTGCTCATGTTATTAACTGTGCTTAACTTGAGGAGCAGCAAATGGATTTAAAACTGACTGGAAAAGTGGCTCTGGTAACCGGAGCCCGAACCGGAATTGGTTTCAGCATTTGTGAAGAACTGGCCATGAATGGTGTGCATTTAGTCATGGTGGCCAGACGAGAACCTGAGCTGATTCTGGCTGCGAAAAAAATTTCAGAGAAATACGGTGTTTCGGTGCTGCCTGTTGCCGGGGATGTGACTGATCCCAAACTACCTTCTTTAGTGGTTGAACAAGCGGAAAAGGTTTTTCAGCGTATTGATTTACTGGTTAACAATGCCGGAAGAGCCCATGCGGGCACGCTGTTAACCACTTCGGAAGAAGACTGGCAGATAATGACTGAGACCAAATTATCCGCCATGCGACGTTTTTGTAAGGTAATCATCCCCGGGATGCAGAGACGAAACTGGGGGCGTATTGTCAATATCTCATCCATTGGCGGTATCTACCCTAATCCGCAACTTACCGTCTCACACGCACTGAGCGCCGCTATCAACAACCTGACCCGTAGTTTAGCACTTAGCGTGGCTCCGGATGGCATTCTGGTCAATGCGATCGGAGTGGGTGCTGTCGCGACGGATAACTGGGCGCAGAACATGCTACCGAATGTTCGCAATTGTCGTCCTGAACTGGTTGACAGAACAGACGAAGAGGTAATGACATTACTGGGTAAAGAGAAAACGCCTGTGGGCCGCTTTGGACTTCCTGAAGATATTGCTGCAATTGCTGCGTTCCTACTTTCTGGGAGGAATCAGTTTGTTACTGGACAGACAATTGAAGCATCAGGCGGAGCAGACAGATTTATGTAATGTCTTCCATTCAACTTAAATAATGTTTGAGGATTGAATTAGTTTAACCTGATATTTGTTCTTCTTTTCAATCACTGCGAAATATGAGGCCGGACATGGGGGACTGAAACGCTAAGAAGCCCCCGCGTTAATATAATCCAAATATTATAACGCAATAGATCCCGCACCATGAAATTTATTTCACCGGAAAATTCATGGTGTTTTTTTTAAAAAATAGAAATAGAGGCAAACCACTATGTCAAAAAAACAAACACTATCAAATACAAACTATAGTTCGCCTGACTGGCTGACTATCCGTGAAGCAGTCGAAGTGATAAATAAAAAAGGACTGAAAATAAAAAAAAAGTGACATTTACAGGCATGCATTACATGGCAGCATTCATCTCTCTATTTACTTTCAGTCTCCAATTACATTACGAAAAATACAGAGGTCGGGCTACAAAGTAAGGTTCAGACCATCTGATATGTCATCAATAAATCGTTTATGCCTTCTTGACAAAAAAGCGTTTATTGAAGGACATAATTTTATTGTTAGCACTACTGGCAAATATATCATTCCCACAGAGAGAGTTATTGACACTCTATTGATTGGATATGAATATGTTCTAGTACAAAAATTACTTGCCCAATCTCTTAAAATACCATTACCTGTAACAGGAGGTATTGATTTTAATCATGGCATAACAGTTAGCTTACAAGGAGAACCATTTCAACTATTCGATAAAATGACATGGGAAGAAAGAATAATACAAAAAATTATGCAACTCCCTAAAAACATCTCACCAGATGTACATGAAGAGATATTCTCAAAGAAGATAAATAACTACCTGAGGAAAGAGTATTTCCCGGCTCATATTTTACCTCGGGATGCCTGGTTTGTTATTCGACATGCTGAACTTGATAAAGTCATTGACATCATAACCAATAGCAGAGTGCCCCCATTATCTGCAACGCGAATATCAACACCACTATCTCGTTTTTTCTGGCTGGCCTGTAAAAACAATGAAGTCATCCGTCCATTAATTAGTAAACCGTACAAACTACTATCTATTTTCGAACAATGGGCATCTGACGAAGGCATTACCGACAGACTCAGTGGTGATACGTTAAAAACTGCACTCGTACGCGGTTCCCCCACATCAATGTCGGATTGACGCAAGTGAATTTTACCAAACCCAAATGTCCGTATTAAGGACTCTAAAATCAGTAATACGGACATAATTAGTTTTTTTGACTCTTTTTTCCTTGTCACCTCAAGGGATATTATATTTCTGCATTACGGGTATAAATACATATCATCAATTACCAAGCATTAGAAATGTAAAAACAAAACAGTACTTAAATGCTCACAACCCCACACATACATAAAAGCCACTCCTTATTCAAGGAGGATTTAGCCGACCTGCATAGGTTCGATCGAATCCAAAATGCGCAAAATATATTAACCTTAATTTATCCAGCCATTAAATACACACATGGGTTTGTAATTATATTCCAATTAATGCATCCAAAATTTACTCACCAATACATTACACATGCAAAAACACGAAAACATACATTGCACAGAAAGACTTAGATTCATTTACAATGAAATAAATGAGTGATTTCATTTCGTTCAACAAATCTATAACTGAGGTACTAAGGCCATGATTATTAGATGAACCCGTCCATAACCCAGATAATTACTAAAGATTTAAAAACTCATCCTTATGATACGAGTAATTACCTTGCTCCCTAGAAGACTTACTTTTAATATTTACGGCATTTTTTCTACACCGGTGCGGTGGGACATTATACCTTTTCCGAAATGCCCTGGTTAATGATTGCTGAGAGTCAAAGCCAAATCGCATCGCGATGTTTATCAAAGGTTCATTTGTTGTGATAACAGCCTCTAAAATAAGACATAATTTTTTCTCTCTGATAAAACCTCCCAGGCTCTGCCCTGTTTCAGAAAAAAACAGTCTCTGCAAATGCCATTTTGAATATCCGGACCTGATAGCCACATCATCAATTTTTAGTGGCATCTCTATATTTTTGTATATCCAGATAATTAAGTCATTTACAAAATCTTTTCTGTTTTTCATAACCGAAACCTTAGAATTACTCTACCAGAAATAAATTTTCATCAGGCATATAGATCAAGAGCTGACAATCCCTAAGTTCTGCATAAATCCTCAATAGAAACCATACTTTTTATTATGGTGTGATGGATATACTCGCAGACAATCCAGCCACCAATTCAACTCCCTCCGGCAATCTGTCAATATGAATCCGAACCGGGATACGCTGCGCGAGCCGCACCCAGCTAAAGGTTGGCTCGACATTAGGCAGGCCAAGCCCCCCGGTCTCGTCATTGTTATCATCTATTCCGCGTCCGATACTCTCAACATGACCCGTGATCACTGGCTTAAATCCCATCAGCGTAATGTGTGCAGTATTTCCCGTGCGGATATGTTGCAACTTAGTCTCTTCAAAATAGCCAACCACCCAAAAACTATTGGCATCAATGATGGAAACTTTAGTTTCTCCCGCTGTGGCATAGTCACCAGGGCGAAGCCGCAAATGTGTGACATAGCCCGTAACCGGAGACCGAACAATAGCATGCGATAAGTTAAGCTCTGCAAGGTCCAGCGCAGCCAGTGCACCGTGGTAATTAGCCGCAGCGACGCTGGCTGCGCTGGCTGTTTGTTGTAAATCCTCGCTGGAAATCACCCCTTTAATCTGAGAGCGTCGCCTCGCCGCATCCTGGCGCATCAGCATTTCATGACGTTTCGCCTCAACATCTGCCTGTGCGCTGTCCACTGCCAACCTCAACCAGTGCGGGTCGATGGAATAGAGCACATCGCCCCGATTAACCCACTGATTATCGCGGACGGACACATTCAGCAACGGTCCGGAGACATTCGGCGCAATCTGTACCACATCCGCACGAACCCGACCATCGCGGGTCCAAGGGGTTTGCGCATAATGTTTCCAGAGAATAAAAGCCAAAAGCGTAGCCACCGCCACAGCGCTGAATGTCAGCACGTAGCGGCCCAGTAGAGAAAGTAACGATTTCATTTAAAAAATCCCAGTTCGGTCAGCCCCTGCAACAGCAGGTAAAAAGTAATAATGAAGACGGAAAAATCGATCATCGGTCTAAAGGGCAAGCGGCGGTAACCCTTGCTGAAAGAGAAAAGATGTACGAGAAATAGTGTACAGGTCAGTGCAACGAGGGCAATTACCAGCAGACCGGGTACAAAAACGCCCTCAATATTGAAATCATTGATCATTAGCAGGCTCCATTTTCTGAACGCTTAATGCGCAGTAAAGATCAACCAGTTGATCAACATAATGCCGCGATAGTTCATCTGTTACGCTCAAGCTGCGCTCAGTCAGACTGGCGATCCGTTGAAGTAAGGTGTCAATATCTGTCGAGTGTGTAAGAAGAGTGAGCACTTCTTTTATTTCTTTGTTCGCATGCGCATCACATCGGCGTAATCGCATAACACACAGCCCTATACGCATGGCGTACAACAAATGATGTGCCCGTTCCGGTGACTGTCCACTGCGCTGCAATCGCGGCAGTATCAACGCTGCCCGATCGATCATAAGGTTGGTCCAGAGGGTTTCGTCTGTATTCAGCTTACCTTCCACGCTGCGGTTAATATCTCGCTGGCATAATTGAAGCAGCCGTTTTATCGCCGAATCAGCCTGCACAGTTTGCAGTAGGCTCATGCCGAGCACTGCAAAACCAGTAGCAGAAAATAGTGCGATAGAGGTATTCACCGCCACGGCAAAATCCCCGCTGTAGTGGGCACCCAGCTCGCACAAAATAGGCAGCGTCAGTGTGATCCCCATAGCCATAAACGTGGTAGGCGGTCTGGCCTGGAGCGATCCGGCCAGCAGATATACCGGAGCTAAAACCGTTACCAGCACGATAAAATCACTGACTTGTGGTAGTAGAACGAAGCTGTAGATCAGGCTTATCACAACGCCCCAGAAGGAGCCGATAATGTACTTAACAATATGCGGGGCAGGCGTATCGAAGCTGCCAAACAATGTGCAACAAACGCCAAGGATAGAAACCGCCGTACCACCATCAGGCCATGCCGAGAAAATCCACACCAGACAGCCGCTCATAATGATGGCGAAAGCGCCCAGTGCGGTGCGGGCAGCAGTAAGAGGATCGCGGTGGAATACATATCCTTTCACGGTATTCTTTTCCGAGTGCGCAGGCGTCTGTTTCGCGTGATGAATGGCATCCGAAAGACGATAGCACTGCTGCACAAGGACAATGGCCTCTAACAGGTAGCGCATAAAACTTACACGCAGCGCTTCTTCAAACGTCAGCTCATACACTGAATAGCGCTGTAGTAATTTTTCACTCCTTTTTTTGAGCGCTTCACCCTCGCTTTTGAATTTTCCTTCATCTTTGCAGGCCAGCCAGACCTCAACATCACCCAGCAGAATTTGCACATCTACAGGTATCGTCGCTATCAGAGCTAAACGGTCGCGTAACTCACAGTTAACAATGACTAATCGCGCAAGCCGATCATGAAGCCTTTTTCTCGCTTGCCGGACCGGTACAGAGTACGCAAAATCATAAGGGATATGATGGCTGATACCCTGCAGGAACTGTAATGCCAGTGCCATATGCAGCGGCCCGGAAACAGCGTCGGGTTTGCCTGCTAAAGTATCTGCGACACGCTGTCGCGCCGAGAGCAGCGTCTGCGACAATTTACTGTTGAACTGGCCCGTTATGCGCGCGGGCAATACATAGCGATGAATAAGTGCCGCGCAGAAGATACCGATCATGATTTCCTGTACCCGAACAATAGCGATGTTAAAAATCGCACCAGGATCGGATACCGCAGGGAAGCCAATCAGACTCGCAGTGTAACCAGCCAGGACAAAACCATAGGCGCGGGGCGTGCGTTCCAGCAAGGATAAATAGAGGCAGAAGGTGATCCACCCCGTCAGTATCACACTGAAAAATAAAGGCATATTCACAAAAGCAGGTACAATTAATACCGTTATGCCCGCTCCGACTACCGTTCCCACCAGACGATACAGACTTCTGCTCAGCGACGCTCCGACGGAGGTTTGGGAAACAATATACACGGTGATAATTGCCCAGGAAGGCCGCTCCAGGCCAATTGACAGTGCAATGTAGTATGCGAGCATCGCTGCGGCAAAACTCTTCGCGGAATAGAGCAGAGCGTTCGCATCATTCAGTAGTGAAGGAGAAGCCATACCGCGAAGACGTTGGCATATCGTGTGTAAAAAATGAAAGTAACTCGCGTTAATTTTTTTCATGCCGGAAATTATTACCGGCTTGCATATCCACTTAAATACTCTATTCTGTCAAAAAATACCTAAATGTTGCCAATCTATGTTACCCCCACTCGCCAATACGCTATTTGATCCGGATGCCACCCCCTGCCCCGCAGTCGCGCGTCATTTGGATTTTGTCGATTACGCAGCCGAAGTGCCTGTGCATACGCACCGCAAAGGGCAATTGATTATTGCCCTCTATGGGGCGGTCATTTGTCGCGCCGAAAATGATATCTGGATCGTGCCGCCTGATTGTGCCGTCTGGATCCCTGGGGGAGTGCCGCACAGCGCCAAAGCTACCTGGAATGCGCATCTCAACTATCTTTTTATCGAGCCTGGAGCTGTCGCGCTGCCGGAGCGATGCTGTACTCTGGCAATTTCCAGTCTGATTAAAGAACTTGTTGCCCGTTTAACCCGCGAGGGCGTCGAATATCCACCGGAAAGCCATCCCGCCAGACTGACCAGAGTAACACTCGATGAATTAGCCACCATGCCTCAGCAGAAACTGAGCCTCCCTGTGTCGTCGCATCCTAAAATCCGCGCCATGGCCGATGCTCTGGTCAGTCAACCTGATGACCGAAGCACATTCAAAGCATGGGCAAAAAGACTGGCGCTTAGCGAGCGTTCTCTCGCGCGTTTAATGCTGCGCGAAACCGGGTTGACGTTCGGACGCTGGCGTCAGCAACTGCAACTGATAATTGCTCTCCGGGAACTGGCTAGCGGCGTTTCGGTTCAGAATGTTGCAGCTAATCTGGGGTATGAATCGGTTAATGCGTTTATCACCATGTTCAAAAAAACCATGGGCAGTACACCCGCACACTATTTTGCCGAACGGAAAACAAGCGCACACTTAACCGATATTTAGCGACATCAGGTTTTCCAAGAAACCAGAGGTGAGTCATAGAGCTGCCACATCCGTCTCCCTGTGCGGGGGATCACACTACAGAATCTTTATCGCATGGAACCTCCAGCCAGGACTATATTGCCTCAGCCGCCTTAACGATAACAAGAATCAAAGGACGGTATTATATCTGTTGGATCGGTCTATACATGATCGGGAAGCACAATCAATTCAGCATTGTGTTAAGGAAGTAGTTGAGCATATATGTTTCGACCACACAGAATACTTCTATGGCGATGCTTCATAGCGCATTACCGCCAGAGTGGTAACGCCCCCCTGACTGAAATTCACAATGAATGTATTTAACCGCATCTTTTTATTGTCCTCATTATCACGCTAAGCCATGACACCATTGCAGCAGCGAAACGCTGAAAACTACACAGCAGCACAACTATCCTTCTCCACATCCTTATACAACTAATAACGTATTATTTATTCACTAAAAAACCGTACTAAGGATCTTCCCATCAGTAATAAGGTGCTATCGGCTTTTCCTAAGCTTACTGCTGTGTTCTTTTATTTTCTCTGGACATGCACCAGTCATTCCACAATAGGAGAATACAATGACATCACATCAGTTATTACGTTTAAAACAGGTCGAAGAAAAAACCGGTTTGAAACGCTCTCAAATTTACTTGTATATGAAAAATGGTTCGTTCCCACGTTCAATAAAAATTGGCCCGGCCAGTGTGGCCTGGCTCGAATCGGAAATTGATGAATGGATCAACCTTAAGTTAGCCGGACGTTAGATCAGTTAAAAATGTCCGTTTATTTGCTCAACTTTTCCATATAGATTGAGGAGATAACAGAATGATTCCATTAATTAATTACACCATCTTAACTGATGCATTGCACGCTCTGAAAGAAGGCAATATTCGTCACTGTGAATCCCTCGGATTTACTTTCGACGAAATGAATGCTCTTAATCAGTTATCACTCGATGAACTGTTTACGGTCAGCCGGGCGGCAGCTCCCTTTGTTTCGGTCAGTGTCCGCCATGATGTTTTGCATCATTTACTGGCGCAGGCCCGCCAGGAATACCACCATCAACAGGAGATTAACCGTGCTATCCGCCTGGGTGGCTCTATCTCGTTGCTCAACCACTATTTTGGCCTGACATCAAATGAAGTCTGCCTTCGCCGACGGTTGCTGGGTGTAAGCGTGCCGTATGGCCGAACGCCTGAACCGGATGAAGAGACGGATGCGGCTATCTGGCTGCAATGGCAGAAGTGCCGGGTGGAAAACCTTGAATCCCCCAACGCGCTGATAGCCATGATGCAGGTAACTGAAGTCCTACTACCAAGATTTCAGGGGCTGTCACTCACCATGGTATGGAGGCGTATCACGCTTTGTCAAAAGGGAGTTGCCGCTGACAGGAGGACGTCACATGCCGGATGAGATCGACCGCGATCAGGAATTTAATGAACAGCGACTGGATGAGATGATTGAACAGAGTCGTTTCAAACCAGGGCCAGCGCCATCATTATTCCACTGTCGTTTATGTGGTAAACCCATTCCAGAAAAGCGACGGCAAGCACTGCCGGGTGTAACCACCTGTACGGAATGTCAGGAAAAACTTGAACGCCTCAACCGCTGACAGGGTAACAAAGACGTGTGGAGATATTATATCCCTGCACGTCTTTATTATTCCCGGTGAATATTAATACAGCTCTGGCGTGTTTTTCCTTCCCCATTTTTCTCGCTGCATCTTAAATGCTCCGTTTATTTTTCTCTCTTCTTTTTGTTTTGAGTTTCTCATTCATATCCCGCGCCAGATATCCGAATCTGAAAGCGCCATTACCGCATGGTTGCCCTGATGGACGTTAATTCGCCCGGGCCGGGTATTGCTCTTTAACAGAATGGTTCGGGCTGTCACGTAACCAGAATTCAGGGTGCCGCTGAATGTTCTCGCTGACCCGTTAAAACCGGAATGCAGAACCGGGATGTGATTGGTTTATTTCATTAACTGTTTTTTGAACAAAGGAAATTCCATGAGAAAACCCGTTTATCACGTATTTGTCACCCAGGAAAGTCAGCCCGATGCACAGGGTGAAAAAAACACGTACTGGACAAAGGTTGGCGTGGCCTTCGCGCATAACGGCAAGCCCGGTCTGAATATCGTGCTGATACCCGGTATTGCGGTTTCCGGCAGGCTGGTGCTGCTCGAACCGAGAGAAGAAAGTGACATTTCACAGGATGCCGCTGCCGCTTAATCCATTTTCTCTTCTTCTCCACCGGCGGCGTACTTTTCTATAAGCCGCCTGTCTCTCTGTTACGAGGCCAGCATGCTTTCCACCACTGCCTTTCTGGCACTGGCGGTGCAGTGCGCCGCCAGTATTCCCTCGTCCACATCGCTTGATGTCGCACGGGTCGAATCTGGTTTTCATCCTTACGCCATTGCTGAAATCCTGCCAGACAGCCGGGGCGTGATTTCACATTTCCCCACGAGCCTGCCGGAGGCGATCCGCCTCACCAGACAGCTGGCGACACAGGAGCGACGCTATTCGGTCGGCCTGATGCAAATCACCAGCACCAATTTCCGCCATTACGGCGTCACGGCCAGCGACCTGCTTAACCCTTGCATCAATCTGTCGGTATTTGAGCGCATTCTCGCCGACTGTTACCGGCGCGGTGGCACCCTGAAACGCGCACTCAGTTGTTACTACTCCGGCAACTTTGAAACCGGCCAGCGACCGGAATCCGCCTTTAACCAGACCAGCTACGTGCAGCGCATCGGCTATGCCGTGCCGTCCACGCGGGAAGACCGGCAGAGCGTCCCTGACCGGAACGAGCCGACGCCGGTTCATTATCCCGCCATTGTGCTGCGCGGCGAGCCTGCCGCTGCACCAGTTCTGACTGGTCTGCACTATCCCGACGCCGTCATTCGCGGCGCGGTTCCCGTTATCCCTGATGAGGAGAAATGATCATGCGTAAACGCCGTTACTCCGCTGTTGCTTCCGTCCTGCTGTCTGCCCCAGCGCTGGCGGCCGACAGTGGTTTTAACAAGGCCAGTGAGACACTGAGCAATACTTCGACCGGCCTGCTGGGACTGGCCGCCGTCACCATCACGCTGGCGACCATGTGGGTGGGCTACAAGGTGCTGTTCGACGGCAAAAGCCTGCACGACATGCGTAACGTCATCATCGGCGCGATCCTGATTGTCGGCGCATCCGGCTTCGGTGCCTACTGGGCGTCATAAGAGAGGCAACGATGGCTACGCTGAATAAAGCACTTACGCGGCCTGCCGCCATTATGGGTATTCCTCTGGTGCCGTTCGTTCTCGTCAGCGGGGCCATCGTCCTGCTGGCGGTCTATGTCAGCTATTACCTGGCGCTTCTGCTGATCCCGGCCTGGGCGGAAATGAAAAATAAAACCCGAAAGGACATTCATTATTTCAGTCTGCTCTGGCTGGCGTTTAAAACCCGTGGACGAATTTTCACCAATATCCATTTTGGCGCGAATGCCCTTCTGGCGAATCAGTACGATAATATTGATGTCTCGGAGTTTATTCAGAAAATGAAATTAAACGAGCGTATTACGCTGGATAAATATATTCCGTATTCCTCCCATATGCACCCTTACGTCATCAGAAACCGTCACCGTGATTTTGTTGCCACCTGGGAGCTGGGCGGTACCGTCTTTGAATGTGAAGACGAACATCACCTGACCCTGATGGCTACGCACCTGAATAACGTTATTCGTTCGTATGAGGGTCTGCCGGTAACATTCTATATTCACCGGCTCCGTGAAAAATACCATGATGCTTTTGAAGCCTGTTCGGGTATTCCCTTTTCCGATGAGGTAACACGTCGGTATTACGAGTCGGTAAAAGAAAAACCGTTCTGGCGGCACCGGCTGTTTTTCACCGTCTGCTACGCGCCGTTCTCTCAGATTGAGAAGAAAACCATGAAAGCGCAGTCGCACGGTAAACACCAGGCAGCACTGGATGACGCACTCAAAATCATGCTGGAATACCGTGAAGCACTGGAATCCTCATTATCCCGTTATACGGCAACGCCGCTGGGGATATATGAAGAAAACGGGCGGGTGTATTCCTCGCAACTGGCGTTCTTCCACCGCCTGATCACCGGACAGTGGCAGAAAGTGGCCGTAACGCGCTCGCCGTTTTATGAAACATTAAGCACGCCGGACGTGTTTTTCACCACCGACACCGGTGAATGCCAGACGGTCAGCGGTTCCCGCTTCTTCCGCAGCATGGAGATTAAGGATTATCCCCCGGAAACCCATACCGGTATGCTGGACGCACTGTTGTACGCCGAAAGCGAGTATGTTCTGACGCAGTCCTTTACCTGTATGGCACGGGATGAGGCGCAGAATCATATCCGGCTGGCGGAAAAACGGCTTAACTCCACGGACGACGACGCGACTTCCCAGCGCGAAGAGCTGATTGTCCTGCGCGACCTGCTCCAGTCCGGACATGTGTCGTGCGGTAAATTCCACTTTTCCCTGCTGATCTCCTCAGACAGTGCCGGACAGGTGGTGAAGGACACCAACGTTCTGGCCCAGCCCTTCGCCGATCTGGGTATTATGACGACGCTCTCCACCCTGTCACTGCCCGCCGCATATCTGGCACAACTGCCGGGCATCTATACGCTGCGTCCCCGACTGGTGGCCGTCAGCAGCCAGAATTTTGCCGATATGGCCTGCCTGCATAACTTCCATCCTCACAAATGCAGCGGTAATCCGTGGGGGGAAGCCATCGCCCTCCTTACATCTCCCGGCGGTGGCGGATATTACCTCAACCTGCATGACAGCCAGGCCGGGCGGGATGACACCGGAGAGAAAACGCCGGGGAATACGGCGATTATCGGGAAAACCGGCTCCGGTAAAACCCTGCTGATGACCGTCATGCAGCAACTGATGCAGAAGTACCGTAACCCGGCGACGTTTGCGCCTTCTGCCACCCTCAAACGGCTGACCACGGTGTATTTCGATAAGGACCGGGCGGCGGAGATGGCGATCCGCCAGGCGGGCGGGCGTTATTTCCGTATCCGTACCGGCGAGCCCACCGGCTTCAACCCGTTTGCGCTGGAGCCAACCCGCCGGAACATCAGTTTTATCAAACGGCTTGTACGGATGCTGTGCCGCCGCAACGGTAAGCCGCTCGATCCGCGCGATGAGGAGCGGATCAGTGCCGCCATTGACACCATCATGCTGGACTATCCGCCGGAGTACCGCCGGTTCGGGATCACCCGGCTACTGGAAGTGCTGCCGGAGCCGCCGACCACAGACGCCCGCACCAACGGGCTGCGTATTCGCCTGAAACAGTGGGCGCAGGGGGGCGAGTTCGGCTGGGTGTTTGATAACGAGGCCGATACATTCACCATCAGCGATGTCGATAACTTTGGTATCGACGGCACCGAATTTCTGGATGATGACGATATTCGCGGCCCCATCACCTTTTACCTGCTGTACCGTGTGACCAGTCTTCTGGACGGTCGCCGCCTGGTGATGTTTATGGATGAGTTCTGGCGCTGGCTGGCCGATGTCGAATTTTCCCGCTTCTCGCTCAATATGCTGAAAGTCATCCGCAAGCTGAACGGTATCTTCGTTCCGGCAACACAGTCACCGGATGAAATCGTCAAACACCCCATCGCCCCGGCGATTATTGAGCAGTGCGGTACCCAGATTTTCCTCGCTAATCCGAAAGCCAGCCATGCGGATTACGTAGAGAAAATGAAAGTGCCGGACAGCGTTTATGACACGGTCAGGAACCTGGATCCGGGCGAGCATTATATGGTCATCCTGAAAACCCCGTTGCGGGCCGGGGAAACCCGCCCGTTTGTGGCGATGGCGAAAATGGATCCGTCCGGGCTGGGTAAATTCACCCGGCTTCTCAGCGGCAGTGAGGACAACCTGAAAATATTCGATGCCATTTATCAGGACGGTATGCGACCTGATGAATGGAAAGATACGTTTCTTGACCGGGCAATCTGAAAGCCAACCGGAGGTAATATCAATGCGTTACCGGGATCACCTTCTGGCATTATCGTTATTTTTCTCAGCACAGGCGTTCAGCGCCGGAATACCGGTTTTCGACGCCGTGCAGAATACCGAATCCATTAACCAGTGGATGCAGGAACTACAGCAATGGGAAGATACGGTTACCCATTATAAAAGTGAACTTGATGCATATAAGAAACAACTGGCTACCGCAACCGGCGTACGGGATATTCAGGGTTTTCTCAGTGATGCCCGAAGCCTGAAAACCGATATTGATAATCTCCGTAAGAGCGGTATTTCACTGGATGATCTGCTGACCACGCAGAACAGTTCATATTCTTCTGAACTGCAAAACCTTTACAGTAAATACAAATCGTTCAGCGTATGCAGCCCGGAACAGGAAGGAATAAAATCTCAGTCTCTGGCCGACAGTTGCAAACAGATGATCCTCAATCAGGCAATGGCGATTGAGAATACCACTGACATTGAAAACAGGATCAACAGCACACTCAGCGATATATCAGACTTATCTGACCGTATATCGAATGCGCAGGACTCGAAAGAGTCTCAGGATCTGGCTAACGCCATCGCGGCGAAAAGCGTACAGTTAAATGCGCTGACGAATCAGTGGGAGATGTCTGTCAGACAGGCTGAACAGCGAACGACATTGCTGGAACAGCAAAGACAGAAAGCCTTTGAACAGCAGCAGCTGACGGCACCTGTTGCTGACCTTAATAATTTATAAGGAGGTTATCCGTGCTCAGATCCTTATTCACCTTATGCACACTCTCAGGCGTTATCGTGCTCTCCGGCTGCAAGGAAACCAAATCCGAAGCCTGGTATAAACAGCATCCTGACGAAACTTATGCGGTTTATACGCAATGCCTGAAGGATGGCGAGGCAAGCGATAACTGCGAATTTGCCCACCGGGCAGCACTTATGTTTGCACAGGAAGGCCAGCCCGGGGTTAAGGAGAAATTTGAGGCGATATTTCAGCAGGAAGCTGAAAAACGAAATGCTGTGACACAGTAATTTTTCCTCCAGCAAAACAGGGAATTCTCCCTGTTTTTTATTTCCTTTCTTTATATATCAGGTGAGGCACCATGTCCGGTGGTATTTTTGTTGGTATGGACAAAAACATCATGGATGGACTGAATGCCGTACTGGAAGGCCAGTCTTCCACTTACGGCACAATGATCAGCGTCATCATTGTCAGCTCTTTTACCTTATTTATACTCTATCGCGGTTATCAGACGCTGGCTGGCAAACTCCGGACCCCGGTTGAAGATGTCGTCTGGGATGTGGGGCGAATGCTGCTTATCACCACCTTTGTGTTAAACCTTGATGGCTGGCTGGATATGGCGGTAGCGGCAATCCAGGGACTCAAAGACGGTATCAGCGGCGATGATAACATCTGGGCGCTGCTCGATACCGTCTGGGAAAAGGCACAGGCGCTGGGGCAAAAGTTATTTAATATGGACACCTCAACTTACGTCAAACTGAATGGCGGCCTTGCCGAGGTGCTGGTATGGGGCGGCGCGATTGTCCTGCTGATGGCCGCCACTTTTGCCAACCTGCTCGCCGAAATCACCATCCTGTTAATGACGACCACCGCGCCGCTCTTTATTTTCTGCCTGCTGTACGGTTTTCTTAAACCGATGTTTGATAACTGGCTGAAAACGATTTTCGCGGCAATACTGACGATCATGTTTTCCGCCTTATCCATCCGTATCGCCATTAATTACCTGAATAAAATACTGGATACCGCAGCAAAAACATCCGCAGAAACCAATATGGTGACGCTGGCGGCGCAGTGCCTGCTGGCCGGGACAGCGGTGGGTGTGGTGGTCTGGTTCTCCGCAAAACTCGCCAGCGCACTCAGCGGAGCCGCCGTACAAGCGGTACTGCAGGGCGCAGCCATGAGTGGCCTGGGCGGACTGGCGAACAAATCCGCCGATCTCGCCGGACCCGGTATAAAAGGCGGTGCCCGGATGGCCGCCAGAGGTGGCATGGCCGCCGCCACGGTGGCTGGCAGGCTCACCGGCGCAGGCGCGGGTAAAACCGTGAACGCCTGGCAGAAACGCGCCGCCGCCATCGAAAGCATGAAACGCCTGAACCGGCAGCGTCACCGTTAATCCTTCCGACCGTTAATTTCCTTTCCCCGTCACGCCGTGGCCTGCGCCACCGGTGCGGCATTCCTGCATCCCTGTAATAAGGAGTTTCCATGAAATTCAGAATCTTCCTTCTGATGCTGTGCGTGCTCACGGGCTGCGCACGGCATCAGGGCGACCTTCCGCCGGTATCCGGCGAACCCGAGCCGGTAAATTCCCCCGCAATCATTCAGGAGCTGACTCACCATGTCTGATATGCAGAACATTGTTAATGTTTCCCGCTCTTTTGAATCCATCCTGCTGGAAAAGGAGGAGCGTTCCCGAAAAACCGCCTGGCGGATGGCTGCTGCCGGGCTGATGCTGGCCGCAATGGCGATTGCGGCCATTATTATTCTGCTGCCGCTGAAAACCACCGACATTGAGTTATGGTCGGTGGATAAACAGACCGGGCGTTATGAATATATGACCCGCGTGAAGGAGCGGGATATTTCTTCTGAAAAGGCACTGGCGCACTCACTGGCAGCACACTATGTCAGACTCCGCGAGGGATACAATTATTTCTTCCTTCAGCGTGATTATGACGACGTACAGTTATTTAACAGCGACAGCGTGAACCGGGACTATCTGGACTGGTTTAACGGCGACCAGGCACCGGACGTAATTTTTAACAAGGCGGAATATGTCGTTTATATCGATATTATTTCCAATGTGCATGCGCCCGCCACCGGGCCGGATAATCTGGCGACCCTGAGAATTAAACGCACGATCCGCCGCATTGCCGATAATTCCGTGAAAACGGATGTCTGGAATATCCGTCTCACTTACCGCTATGTGCCACACCAGCAACTGACCGACAGCCAGCGTGAAGTGAATCCGCTGGGCTTCATCGTCACCAGCTACCAGCGCGATAAAGAGCTGAGGGGGGAATGATGCTGAAACACATTCTGCTCCTCACGGGGTTACTGGCGTCATGCGTGGCATGGAGCGCGGCGACACCACGCGGCAGCACGTATGACAGCCGGATGCAGAACGTCACGTACAACAGCCAGAATGCCACGGTCGTCCGTACCCGCCCCGGCTACGTCACCATGCTGGTGTTTGACGATGGTGAAACCGTTATCGATGCGCAGGCGGGTTTTCCCAGAGGCTGGACCGTGACGAAAAGCGACAACCGGGTGGGCGTCAGCCCGAACCCGATTACCCAGCCGGTCACGGACGCCAGCGGCAACAACATCAGTCAGGTGTTTCTGCCGACAGAGAAAGACTGGAAAACCAACCTGTTCGTGGTGACTTCGAAGCGCGATTACAGCCTGGAACTGAACGTGCTGGACCGCGACTCACCCGCTCAGGCCTTTGTTATCCGCTACCACTATCCTGATGAGCAGCGGAATAAATCCGCTGCCGCCAGCGCCACCCGCCAGCAACGACAGCAGGAAGCACTGGACCGGCAGCGGATAGCGGCAGCATTCCGGCAACCGGCCTCGCCGCGGAACTGGCGTTACAGCAAACGAGTGGCCGCCGGTTCCGCCGCCATCGCCCCGGACTTTACCTGGGATGACGGTCGTTTTGCGTATATCGGTTTTTCCCCCACGAAAACCCTGCCTTCCGTTTTCCGGGTGGTTAATGGTCAGGAGCAGGCGGTCACGCCGCAGACAGTTCAACAGGGCAACTACACCGTGATGGTGGTTCCGGCATCGCCGCAACTGGTACTGCGTTACGGCACCTCGGTGGTGGGCGTGGAAAACGCCGGATCCGGGCGTATCCCGGTAACCCGCAGTGACACCGTTTCACCGTCCGTTACGCTGGAGGCAAAATGACTGACAGACCTTTCCCGGACGAACCGGAAAAAACCACCGCAGAGCGGGAAGCGGAAGCCCGTGAACGCGCCCGTTCGGCAATGGCGACGCAGACGCCGGAGCAAAAAACACCGCCCGGCCAGCCGGAAGTGACCCGTTTCCGTAAGGCGTCCGGTCACCGCACGCTGATCGTCAGCCTGCTGAGTCTGGCGCTGGTGATCGCCCTCGCATCCGGCGGCGATCGTCTTCTCAGCGCCCTGAAAAGGGGCGATGAGAAGGAAGCCGACACCGCACCGCCGCCCTCCACCGGGGCGACGCAGCATGAGCGTAAAAATCTGGGCATGGACAGTAACCTGTTTGGCCTGTTCGGACAGCGCAAACAGCAAGGCACAGACCCGGCCAGTCAGACCGTCACCAGCGCACCCGCCCTGCCAGCAGAGCCGCCCGCCCTGAACAAAGCGGCAGCACTGGCAGACGGGCTGAACAGCGGCAGTACAACGGCTGGCGGCAATGCCCGCGCGTCCCGTAGCGAACCGCGCAACCGCGCGGGAATGTCGGAGAGCCCGCCAGTCTCCACGGCGTACACGTCCTGTCGGTCGGTACTGGTCAGAGGGGCGGATGGCCGCCTGCGCTGCCCGGATCCCGCCGCACCGGAAACCGCGCAGGATACGGTTGACAGCGACAATCCGGGCGTCGCCCGTGTCACCGGCGTCAGACGGCTGGGCCTCGATCCTGATCTCTATATCCCGGTGGATCGTTATATTCCCTGTTCGATGATGCGGCGCTTTGTGTCCGATGTCGGCGGCCATATCTCCTGCCTGATTGGGGAGGATGTCTGGAGCGCCAGCAACCATGTGAAGCTGATCGCGGCGGGAACGGTCGCCCGTGGCGTCTACCGCACCGGGGCACTGCAACACGGGCGCAGCCGGATGTTTGTGCTGTGGACGGAGCTGCGCACGCCGGAGCCCGGCAGCCTGCAAATTCCGCTCACCGATACGCAGGCCACCGGCCCGCTAGGCGAGGCGGGGATTGCGGGCTGGATCGACAGCCATTTCTGGGAGCGTTTCGGCAACGCCCTGATGCTGAGTACCGTGCAGGACGTGGCGGCAGCGGCGTCAGAGGCCGCACCGGGGAAAGACCGCAATACCGACTACACCGAAAACACCCGCGCCGCCACGGCGGAAATGGCGAAAACGACGCTGGAAAACAGCATCAGTATCCCGCCCACGATGTACCTGAACCAGGGTGATGTGATCGGCATCATGACCGGCACGGATATTGATTTTTCCTCTGTTTATCAACTGCGACTGAAAAAGAAATGGTATGAACACTGAAAACCTGTCACTGGAGTTTATGAAAAACCGGTTGTTTGGTGATTTCCTCGCGCAGGAGGGCCTGACGGAAATTGCCATTAACCGGCCGGGTGAACTGCATACGAAAATCCGGGGGAAATGGCAAAAACATGACTCCCCGGTCACGCTGCGTCAGTGCCATGCCTTTGCCAGAGCCCTGGCTTCCTGGCATGAGGATAATATTGACGACACGTCGCCGATCCTTTCTGCAACATCAGGAGCCGGCGAGCGTATTCAGGTGATTATTCCCCCGGCCAGCGAACGTCATACGGTGTCCGTTACGCTGCGCAAACCATCGTTTGAGCAGAAAACGCATCAGTCATGGATTGATGCGGGATTTTACCAGCGGGTGAGCGGTCAGGAGAAAACGGAAAGTCATGATGAGGCACTGATACGGTTATACCACAGCGGGGACATTCCCCGCTTTATGGAAAAGGCGGTGGAATACGGAAAAACGATTTTTATTGTGGGGGAAACCGGCTCCGGCAAAACCACCTATATGAAAACGCTGCTGCATTATATTCCGCTGCATCTCCGGTTAATAACGATTGAGGATAACCCCGAAATCCGCTTTTATCACCACGGCAATTATGTTCATCTTTTTTACCCTGCGGATGCCGGGGATAACGCCATTGTCACACCTGGCAGACTGATACGCGCCAGCTACCGGATGAACCCTGACCGGATATTACTGGCGGAAATTCGCGGACGGGAAGCGTGGGATGCGCTGAAAATTGTCGGTTCCGGGCATGAGGGTTTAATCACCTCCCTGCATGCGGGCAGCCCGGCGGAATGTATTGACGGGATTATTGACCGCTGCTATGAAAACCCCGACTGCCGGAATATTCCTTATGATGTGCTGTTACGTAAGGTGCTTAAAAGCATTGATGTCATCGTCAGTATTGATATACACGGCGATGTTCGCCGGATGCATAATGTTTACTTTAAACCAGTTCATTTAAATAGCATGAAAGAGGTATTCAGAAAATAACTCTGGCAAACAACATAACCAAAGATATGTAACCTTTCATTAATCATAACGGTGGCTGAAATGAAGAAAGTCATACTGTCTGTATTATTGTTCTGCGTTATGGCGCCATGTTCAACAACTGTAATGGCTGCTGATACCTGCGAAGTGGTGTTATGTATGTACGGTAAAGCAACCGGAAATGGCGGCGGCAGTGAATGCCATTCGGCTGAACGGGCATTCTTTAATATCGTAAAGAAGAACAGGCATGGTTTTCTGCCTGACCATACGGCTGATGCCAGAAAATCGTTTTTACTTGAATGTGATTCGGCAGCCCCTGCGGCTATCAGTCAGATCATCAGTAAATATGGCCGCGTTCGTGGTTAACACTGGCGAGACGGGCACAGAGCATGACGGTTTTCAGGTTTTTACGGCTTCTGTTTTTCGCGGATTAAGGAGCGAAGAAACAGGGGCCGTAAAAATGAGGCAGCGGACAGAATTATTTTCGCGGGTTAAGGAGCGAAAATAATTCAGGCACCGCGCCTCACCTGCAAACAGCCGCGCCCACGCGGATTTTGCAGGCCGGGGGGCACAGCCCCGCACACCGTCGCCGCTAAGTCTCCGGCCCAAAGCCGGTAGCGTGGCGCGACCACCCTCTTTAAAGGTCAGCTTCCCTTTTATTCCCGCTGCGAGGAACGAGCAAAGGGAAGAAAAAGGCGAAAGCGACCGTCTTAAAGGGGGTGGTCGCGCGTAGCGGGCGACGGTGTGCCGCCTTTGACCCTGGGGGTTTTGGCGCGGCGTTCAGCCACGACATTACCCCCATGCGGTGGGCAATAAGGGCGTCCAGCCCGCATGTACTGGCGCACGCCGTTTCGTACCGGGAAGCATGCTTTCCGGCACATGGCCGCACAGCTGCCACCCTCTTTACCCCATACGCTCGCCCAATCTTTTCGCCCGACACCGTGGGGCGAATCGATGGGGCGATGTCATGGGGCGAATAGCTGACGAAGGAGACACGATGATTTTAAATAAGCTTGCCGCTTCACTGTCGCCGATAGTGAACGGGATGCTGGCGCTGCTCGCTTTTATGCAACAGCAACAACTGATGCTGGCATTATTAGCGGGGCTGACGATGCCGTTTTTTGCATCAATGAAAAGTGATGAACGGCAGAAAGCGCCGCTCTGGAAAAAGCTGATTATTGCTTTTTCCCTGCTGTGTTTTCTCTCCGGCACACTGGCCCCGGTCGTTATCGGCTTTTTTCAGTGGCTGTATAAGACCAGACTCACCAGTGATAATACGGTACTGGCGTGGTCAGTACGGATTGCTTTCACGGTAACCGGGATTATTTTTCATATTATGCTTCGCCGGATATTCACGCCGGAACTGGACAAAATAAAGAAACGCCTTGTTAAAAAGACCACCCTTGAACGGGAATTGCGCACCGATGTCCGCACCGTAAAGTCCTTGTTGCCGGAAACACTGCATTATGATCCGCAGGATTATATCGACCTGAATAAAGGTATTTTTACTGGCATGGACAGGGAGAACGAACCGATGTATCTCCCGTTAAAAGACTGGCAGAAACAACATGCGGATATTATCGGCACCACCGGAGCCGGTAAAGGGGTTGCCACCGGCATATTACTTTATCAAAGTATTCTGGCCGGTGAAGGTGTCTTTGTTATGGACCCCAAGGATGATGAATGGGCACCCCACCTTTACCGCAAAGCCTGCGAGGATGCAGACAAGCCTTTTGCTTTGATTGACCTGCGGAAACAGCAATACCAGTTAAACCTGATTGAAGATATCACGCCAGATGAACTGGAAGAACTGTTTGTTGCAGGGTTCAGCCTGGCGGAAAAAGGACAAGAATCGGATTTTTATCGCATTGATGACCGAAAAGCCGCACGTATGGCCGCGCAATTTGTCAGTGATAACCCATCGGCAACTCTCCGTGATGTTTATAACGGTGACTACGTTCAGAGCATTGCCGAAAAAATCAAAGCGTTTTTCGGTAAGATTGAAGAGCTGGCATTATTAAATGCCATTAATTCACCGGAAGGCTTTTCACTTAAACAAATGTTTGATGAAGGCGGCTGTTGTTATGTTATCGGCTCCATGCGAAACAGCAAAATTATTACAGCCCAGCGCATGTTACTGGTTCGCCTGTACCAGTTAGCAGAAAGGCGCGACCGTGTAACAGACGTACCGCGCCCCATTGCTGTTTATCTTTCGGAACTGAAATACCATTTATCCAGGTCAGCACTGGAGGGATTAGGCGCGGCGCGGGATAAAGGCGTACATATTATTATGGATCACCAGTCAATTGCCGATTTAAAAGACTGCCCGGCAGATTTGAAAGGTGACGCCGTTGTCGGTGCGGTCGTTGAAAATGCCAAATTCAAACTGGTTTACCGGGTTATGGACCCGGATACAGCGGAATGGGTGGCGAGAATGTCAGGCACGATTCTGGTGGATGACGAACTCCGTAAGGCTAAGACGGATAATATGCTGACGGAAACCATCGACAGTGAGCGCACAATCCGCCAGGCCGAACGTTTCTTTATTGACAGCAATATGATCCTGAACCTGCCCGATTTTGTCAGCTTTATCTTTACGACAAAAACACTACCTTCTGCCTCACTGATTTCACCGATAAAGGTCAGAAAGCGTCAGCTAAAAATCTTTTCGGTTTCCCCTGATATTGCCGCAGCGGCAGCCACGGTGAAGATAATGCTGGATTTTGGCGAGGATGATAAACCAGCCATGCCGGATGTGATGACAACGCACCCGGCTCTTTTCTTCGACGAAAGCGAAGTAAAACCGGTAAAACCGAAACCTGATGATGAAGAACACCTGTCCCCGCTGGATTTTTAAGGAGCGGTTATGCTGATTTCGTCCTTTCACGAGCGCCAGACGCGTAACAACAAAAAAATAAAACAACTGCTGAACTTCCTGAAAGAAGAAACCTACAGTGATTTTAAAACGCTGATGCAGTTATTTGGTTTCCGGGATCATAAGTCGCTTTATTCGTTGCTGGCAAAAACGGAGCGAATGGGGTTAATCCAGAAGCATGTGCTTGAATCACGGACAATCAGGATTTCATTATGGGGGATCACCAGCGACGGGCTGGCGGTGGTATTAACCCCGAATGATAAAATCTTTCCTGCGCGGTTTGAACCATCAAAAATCACCGGCTGGACGCTGGAGCACCATCTTGATAATCAGGCCGCCAGGCTTATTCTGGAGAAAAAAGGCGCGTCGGGATGGATTAACGGCGACCGGACCACTTTTATCAGCCAGTATCAGGTGAAACATCGCCCGGACGGGTTACTGACCCTGCCTGACGGTAACGTTATTGCCATTGAAACCGAGCGCCGCCTGAAAACCCGAGCCCGTTATCAGTCGATCATGGCAAGCCACTTGCTGGCACGTACCCGCAAGCAGTGGATTTACGTTTTTTATGTTGTGCCCGATCCGCAGAAGAAGCGTGCGCTTGAACTGCTGTTTGACAGCATCAGGCATGTCATCATCAACCATCAGCACGTCCCGCTGGAAGAACGCCACCGTCGGGTGTTTCGCATTTATACCTTTGATGAACTGAAACACCTGTCATTAGGCAGCTATACGTAAGCTTTTACTCAGGCCATCGTGATGGCCTCACCGGCCTGGCGGCGATATCGCTAGGCCGGAATTTTTTATTCCACTGCGAGGCGCAGACTGTTCGGTACTCGCTGTGCTGCGTTCCGCCTCAGTTTGCGCCTTGCAGCGTTGCCGGTTAAAAACCATGTAACCGCATTCCCTTGCGGTTGTCTGATTCCGGTCTCAGAGTTTATCCATCAGGTAACGATGTGCTTTAGAGGCGGCGCTGGCCGCTTTGAAAATATAACGCTTGTCGTTTTTCAGCGCTTTCAGCCAGGAAGCAATATAGCTTTCATGCTGTACCTCTCCATCAATCCCCAGGTCCGCCATCAGAAAAGCACTTCCCAGCTCCGCCACCAGTTCTTCCTCTGCATAATCTGCACTGCCAAACTTCCCTTTCATTTCACGGTTCAGGCGTTTTTTGCCACCACTCCAGTGAACCAGCTCATGCAGGCCTGTAGCGTAGAAATTAGCTGCATCTGAAAACAGATAGCGCTCCGGTAGCCAGACTTCATCAGTTGAGGGTCGGAAAAAAGCATTTTGTCCTTTCTCGATGATGTTTGCGCCGCTCTTCCTGAACAGATTTTCAGCCTGCGGTAACGGGTCAAAGGTTGCTTCCGGGCTGACCGTTTCCTTTGTCAGGGGCAAACCGTCGATTTGCTGAACGTTAAACACGGTGAAAGTTTTCAGCATCGGGATATGGTCGATTTCTCCGGCGTCGTTTTCCTTCTCCAGCGTGATGTAGAAAATGGCTGTTGTGCCATGTTCACGCGTGCGAACCTGTCCACCGGCTGCCTGTGCCTGTTTATAGGTCAACCAGCGTGAATCGCTGAACCCCTGTTTTGACGCACTGCACCACAGCAACATGATATTCATGCCACTGTAGGCTACGCCGGTGGCGTAATTGGATGGCAGACCAGGCATGCCCGATACACGCTGCCACGGGCAGGACCACGGTTTTACACCGGCTTCGAGCGCTGCAATGATGTTGTCGGTAACGATCTGATAAATATCCGTTCCGGTTTTAGAAAATTTCGTTTTTGAGGAGCCTGACGGGTCCAGCGGGGATACGCTGGTCGCCACTGCGGTGTTAGGGGCGGTAGTCTGGTTATGCAGGGAAATCGTCATGGTTTTTTCTCCGTCAGTGTGTGATTTTCGTCTTCGTATCGCCTGACGGTTCGTTTTCCCGACATCGTTCCGGCACGCAAGGACGCAGAATGCGTGCCATTTATCCTTGCGGAACGGGTTGTGTTGGGAAACGATTAACCGGAAGCTGATTCGAGAAAGGAAATCACCCAGGATAAAAAAACTGACCCTGCATAGGCAGGCGTAGCGCCCCTTAGGCTGCAGCAGTGAAAAGGGTTTGGGGTTTAAATGACGGTATTAACTCAGACCTTCTTTGGCGGTATGACCTTATCCCCTAAAATTGACTCAATTAGTCACGAATCCACTATTTAATGAGCACCACCTCCATAGGAGGTGGTTTAAGATTAGCAATAAAAGTAATGACCCATTAGGAGAATTACTTTACTAAATAATAGAATTTATTGAAGTTTCAGAGGAGTCATTTGCAATCGAAATTACTGCTTCCATACTTTCCCCTCTGAAATCATACACTATCATTTCTGGGTGATGCAAATCAAAAGCTTGTCCTATAAATACTGCTGCAGCATTTGATGCACAAATCAGAACATGCATCCTCTTGACGCCATACTGTGACTTAAAAGTATGAAAATCATATTGTAGCCTTGCCGAAAATTTCATACCATCAATGGGGTGTGGAATTGCACCATTACCAAATGCATTATATTTAGGGCTATAAATTATAATTGATGAATCAAGTTCATCGCTTAGCTCCGATGCTTTTTTTTTCATTACCTCAGGAAATGCTGTTAAAGCAATACATATGATAATATCTTCACTGGGTTTTATAGAGTCTAACCCTTCGACTATATAAAACTCTCCTCCAGGGAGTTGTTTTGGCCACATCCAAGTTGCTCCATCACGATATCTTAACATTGGAATATACTGACTTTTATTTCCTAAAATAGCTCCTAGACCTACCAGTGAAGGCATAGGACCAAATGCAAACAAGGCAGCACTATGGCCTGAATCATTTGTTTGCTGAATTATTTTCTCTGCCGCAATTTTTATGCTAGAAGGCATGATTATTTTTTGAAGTTCTGGCACACTCCTTGTTGCTCCATCACTATTCAAAACTTTATTAAGGCTACCTTGCATCCTCAACTCTAGTGTTGAAAGGCAATTCGCAATCTCTTTTTTATTAGGTGGTGATACAACGTGAGTATTTACAGGCCATAATACTGAATAAACTGGAATGGGTTGAAATTTTAGCCCATCAAGTAGTTCCTCTGCATCAGAGATAAATTGCTCTCTAATAACAGAAAGTTTTTCCGCTGGGTAATTACACGCTGCAACTCTGTCAATTAATCTATGATGTTTATCACACAATAATAAAATGTTTTTTGGATCGTTAGAGAGAATACCAGATAAAACAGGAATGCCTCGCTCACCATTTTCTGAAGAAGCCACATTATGAGCTAGATATGAATAATTACCTCCATCCCCAGTTAAATCATCAATCCTTAAATTTTCTCCACATCCTGTAAACATACATCGACCATGACTGGCTAAGTTTACAGCTTGACGTGTCTCACTTCCAAAACTTTCGCCACGCCCTTTTTTTTTACTACCTTCATCTATTCTAGTTATAAATTCCTCAATGATTGGCAACTCAACAATTGCGCTTTGTTCTTTAGCGCGAAAAGCTATTTTTTGAATTGCATCCAGGCTGGATAAATCACTTTCTGAGATATTATCGCCCTGTAAATAGACCAACTTAACTTTCTTATCTTTTGATAATTTCTTTACGGTATTGATAAAATCAGCTGGCGGAAGGTTAATCCTTAGACTAGAAACAACAACGTCATCATTTACAGTTACTATTAAAATATTCGAACTTCCTTCATCACTAATTATCGAAATGCTATCCCACGAGATTTCTTTTGAAATAAATGCTATGTATTCATCTAAAGCTGATTGTTCCTCAAAAGGAGGATATGCAGCTTGGTTAAGGATTTCACTTTTCATTATTGCTAACCCTCTCGTTTACATTCCCGAACTAAAGTTTAGGGATTCAATAACTAGTGTACAAGAATGAGCATACTATTACGTACGAATGTCTATTAAAATTTTTTAGAGTAACTAAACAAAACAATCATCCGCATTCACTTAAAAAATGCTATTTATCAATTAGTTATGAATAGACCCCACACTGCAAATAGCCAATTGACTTTTTTTCATTCTTTGCTATAATTACTTGTTAGCATGTCATTTGGAATGAATCGATAATGCCATTATCTGAATTGTATATCTCAGTTGACATTGAAACGACTGGACCTATTCCTAGTATTTACGATCTTATTAGCATCGGAGCTTGTATAGTAGGAAATACTAGTGAAAATTTTAGCCGCCTAATTAAGCCTCAAGGCGGAAAGGTAGATAATGAAGCTTTGGCAGTAACAGGCTTAAAATTAGAGGACCTAACTACGGGCGGCCATGAAATAACCAGAGCACTCATGGACTTCAAAGAATGGCTTGCGCGAATAAGTAGCGATGATAAAAAGATAGTCTTCGTTGGCTTTAATGCTGCTTTTGATTGGTCATTTATTAATTATGCCTTTATAAAATATTGTGGTAACAACCCGTTTGGATTTACAGCCCTAGACATTAAGTCTTATTACATGGGTAAATTCGGGACTCTTTGGCAAGAAACAAAATCCAGCATTATTGACATCAAGTTAAAAACCTATAACACTGCAAAGCATGATGCCCTCCAGGATGCAATTTACCAAGCAGAGATTTTTAGAATTATATCAAGCGATAGATAATAATATCTCAAGGGAGATTATTGATGACGTCCTCAGTTTTAGAATTTACAGCTCAAGATTCCAGTCAAGTTAATAGCTGGGAAAAAATGTTGTTGGAAGCATCAAAAAAAATATCACTCAGCCAAGCTCAATATGATTTAATTGAGAGTAGATACAGTCAACTTCAAAAAGTATTGGATAGCGCACAAGACTACTGTTTATCCGGGGCTCATATATTTATTCAAGGGTCGATTGGGCTCAAGACAACAGTAAAACCAGCACCTGAGGCTCGTGGCAGCATGGCAACAATTGATGCCGATGCAGTAGTTCTCCTTCCTAATGCTAGCAATTGCAGTGCAATTTATGTGCTCAACGCGATTAAAAAATTATTCAAGGATGAATCAGCGGTAAAAGCCGAACCAGTGGAGCTGAGAAGAGGAATAAGAATAATTTATGCAGATGAAAACCCAGGTTTTCATATTGATATAACTCCAGCTATTAAAGTTAATGGAAACCAGGAAGAAAGTGGCTATGGAAAGCTTCTTGTGCCTGACAGAGAGGATGGTTGGAAAGCCAGTGCTCCCCGCTCATATTCTCGATGGCTTGAAAATGTGAGCAATGAGAAGATTGTAATGATTTCAGAATCTGTAATAACAATGGATAGCCTTACAGGCAATGAGCGTTTTGCCAAGTCTACGATGGATCCGATCCCTGAATATCAAGAGTACTCAGATTCTCACCCTCTTGGAGCAACGATTAAACTCTTAAAAAGACACCGCGACCGTTGGGCCATAAGATCATCTTCCGAGGAATATCGCCCTATTTCTGCAGTTCTTACAACTCTAGCAACAAAAGCTTACTACCAAATAGCTTTGAGATCTGTTGAAAAACCAATGAGACCTATTGATGTCATGTTCTCAATTGTATCTGAAATGGCGAGTCATGTTGACTATAACAATAATGAATATCAAGTCCTCAATCCATGTGATGAAGGTGAAAACTTTGCAGAAAAATGGAATAGAGTGAGTGGTGAAGGCGATAAGTATAAAACGGCATTTTACCAATGGCATGCTGATGCCATTACGGATATTGCACTTGGGTTAAGTGATTGGGGGACTCAACAGCAATTTGAGCAAGAAGTAAGTGACAAATTTGGAGTTCCTCAATCCATGCTAAAAGAGATTTCAAAAAAATTTGGTACATCATGGACACTTCCGGGAAGAAAATCAGGTGAGACTTATAATAAAGCAGTATTAGGTGCATTTGGTATGTTATCAGGCATTAGTCAAAGTAACGCAGGGACGGTTGAACGCCTTGGATAATTCTAATATTCTAACACCTGCCATTCAGGCAGGTGTAGATAGGTTTCGTGAGATATTCTCTGAATGTAGTTTACTTGAAGTTAAAACAACTAAAGATGAAATTATAAGTTTTGAATTAAAGTTGCCTGTTGATTACCTCGGAGTAGAAAGAGACTTGCGGATAGGATTTACCAAAAGCTTTCCCAGCACTGCTTTAAACTTATCTATAAAACCTAGTCCTTGGTTAGAATGGCCACATATTCTAGATGATTTTGTATGCCTTTTTGGAAGTGGGAACAAAGCAGTGTATGGTGACCCAGTAGAGGTCGTTAACAGTACATTTTTCAGATTAGGAAAACTAATATCACTTGTTTGTGATAATATGTCTATAAACATTATTAAAGCTGAGTTTGATAATGAAGTAATTAGTTACTGGTCTATGCAGGCAAAAATAAGCAATCATAAATTGATAATATTAAATAAACCTGCAAAATCTACACCATTATACACATTATCATCTAACAACACGACAGGAAAAGATGTAATATGGGTTTCTGATGATGAAAGCAAAATCCTTGAACATTATCAGTGGCAAGTCTCTCCCTCCAAGAAAAAAATTGATGCAGCAACAGCCACTTTTTACATCAAGTTAACCTCTACCCCTGATGTGAAATTACCAGATGCCTTCGGATTAATTAATTGGCTTAATGGTCATACTGAAATTAGTGATATCGAGCGCCTTAAAACGTGGATAGAAATTGAATCCAATTACCCATTGAGATGGATAATAATTGAAATTCATGACTCATCACCTGTCAGTACCATAGCGTTCTTAGTTACTAGAAAAGGTGTTAAAGATAACCAAAACTTTAATTTTGGATTGAGGAAAGCGAAGAAGAAGGCTTTAAAAAACCCTATATCCGAAAGAGACAAGTTATTTATAACTGAAACTTTCATGATTGATAATGAAGTAATTTTCTCTCGATTAAAAGATTATGAAATTGATGAGAAAACACAACGAAAAGTTCTTCTCATCGGAGCAGGATCTCTAGGCAGTCACGTCGCATCGCAATTAGTTCATTCAGGTATAACTGATTTGACCATTATCGATCCAGATTATCTAGATGATTCAAATCTCGGTAGACATATATTAACCATCAATGATTTAGGTAAAAGTAAAGCACTATCTTTAAAAGAATATTTAATGTCCTGCATTCCTACAGCCAAATTAACTGCAATTGCAAAAACCTTATATCAAGCACATTATGATCATGATATTGATATTTATCATTATGATTGCATTATCTCAACAGCGGCTGATTGGTCAACTGAATATTATCTTTGGGAAATGAAATCAAAAACTAAAGATATAGCCTTTATTCAGGCTTGGGCAGAGCCGCATGCGTTTGTAGGACATGTAATATGTAGCGATAATAAAAACACTGCTGATGCCCGGCACTTATTTGATAAATCAGGTAATTTTAAAAACAAATTTACCTATTGGAAGGATAATGGTTTTCATAAACTACCTGCTTGCGGTGCTGGTTTCATACCAGGATCCGCACTAAATATTCAACAGATTGCTAGCATGGTATCAAAATCCGTCATAAATATTTTTGAAAAAAAAGGCAATTCAAATCATAAAGTATGGAACTCTTATGTAACCGATATTAAAAAAATCACAGTCGCTGGCGGCCAATATGTGGGTCCGTGCATTAATGATAATATTGAAAGTATGGTAATCAATAATGAATGGTTCGAAGAATAATAGCCCTGTGCTTGCATGGACTTGGGTATGGGATGATTGTGGATTTGAATTAAATGTCAGCAAAAATGTTTCTGAATTATTTGATATGTTTAGACAGCATGGTACTAAAAGTGAATGTGGTGGACAGCTATTTATAGATGTGTCTTATAACAATGGACTTTGGCTATCTTATGTAACATTACCACATCCATCTGATAAATCTTCAAAACACTGGGTGGAATTAAATTCTGATAGATGTAAATTTGAGCTAAACCAGGCAGAGGATAATGGGCTGGTTTTTGCAGGTTATTGGCACACCCACCCTCAAATTGTGCCTACACTATCGAATCAAGATAAAATCAGTATTCAACGTTTTTATGCCAAAAACAAACATATTATAAGTGCTCCTATTTTTATTATAGTCGGAACGTCATCATGCCAAAATGGGATAAGAGCATGGGCTTATAAAAACGAAAATTATAACGAGGGTTTTTATAAAAAGGAGTCATAAGTTTACAATGTTTAATATTCTTCTATTTCTTAATATTATTGTTTTATATTCAAATTATATTAGAATATATTATGACGAGGTAAAATCAATCAGATTCAAATCAAAAGACACGTATAGCTTATAATGAAAATTTTCCACTTTGGACTATAAAATGGCAAATATTAAGCTACAGTTAGCTTGAGTCTAGAATAGGAAAAACTCTTTGAATTAAATTTTGAGCACCTATTATCTTGACACTTGCCGCAAATCCTCGCTAACGGTAATATTTATCACATAATTCTCATGATTTTATAGGCTTCTACATGTTGCTGAGTTCTCCAACCAGATCAAGTAAACATTTTCTCGTAACTTCTCATATACGGGATGAGAGTTCTCTATTATTTTGTAGCTCCTTTTTATTCCTATATCAGAATCGAAAAATATCACCTTTTTATCGTATGCACCTGAAAAAGTTTAAATTAATCCACTTGAACAAGAATTTACTACCCTCCTATAAGAAACTCACATTTTTTTTCGCCTTAATGTGTCAACAAACTCGTATGATTCAGGTAAATTAACAGGCCTATAGGTTTCAATATTTTCCATCCGCCATTGAACCGATCTATGTATTTTTGCGTTTTCGGGTATAACTCTAGGTTCTCCACAGGGAAGATACCAGCCCAGAAACCCTCTCCTTTCGGGCCATTCTTTCCATTTAAGCCTTTTGGGTAACCATTCAATTAATTTCCAATATGAAATCAGAGAATCATGAATACATCCTGCTTCATCTGGTGCAACGTATTTATAACGACTATTCAATCGATTAATACCTTTCACAAGTTGATTTGCCATGCTTTGATTAATTAGCAACCCATGAGCGCGTGCTTCTTCAAGCATCCAATCTAATGGATATTTTGAAAGGCTGCTTTCACTTTCTGGATATCCTCCTCCTATATCTGAATGCACTCCAGCAAACCAAACTTGCTTTATATCTTGTGCGACATCAGATGCTGGTTTAAACGGTTTAACTCGAAATTTCTGAGGCTCATTCCAATGTTTTAATCTAAACATTCTACGACGTTCATCAATTGCAATTGCTTGACGAAAGGTTTTGACAATCAGATTATGATCAGTATATCGTAGAATTTCCAAATCTAATGATATTCCTTTTACCCTAGGGGCAATAACAGACGAGACGGTATCCCAAACACCAATGAATTCTATTTGAACTTTTTTTGTCCTAGATACGCGTGAAAAATGCCATGCTTCTGCAAGTGCAGAAACAATTTCTTCTTTTTCAGCCTTTGCATCTAATCTTTTATTTTTAACATCATTAATCGATTTTTTGTAAGCAGAAAATGCATAGTCAGCAAGATTATTTTGGTTTGCACTAAGCAAACCAATTACATTTAAAAACCCAGCCAAAACACGTACCGTATAAGCTCCACGGCTAAAACCAAAGAGCCAAATTTTATCACCTCGCTCATAATTCCGGCAAAGGAAATTGTATGCATCAATGACATCTCCATCAAGTCCATACCCTGTTGCTAATTGACATAAACCTTTAATTTTTTGTCTATACTTCTGCCAAGTATTGTTCTTACTGTATGTACCGATACCTGGGTTGTAATATACCACTTGCTCATCAGACCATTTTAATACCCGATATAACTTTAGCACATTAGATAATTCTGTGTTGACCTCATTACCGGTGCCATCACAACAAACAATTATATTTCTAGCCATCGAACCCCTATCCTTTGATAGTAATTATCATAAATAACCCTGGAGCATCTGTTAAACCTGTTCAAATTAAATCATTGGGAATAGGACCTTTTTTATCTCAGTGTTTCAAGTGGAACAAATAGCAATCCATTTCTACTTGGGTAGCTGACCACAGCGTAATCTCCCCACGTTAAAACAGCCCTCGGTCCATTAGGCACTTCACCAAGGAGTATACTTTTTTTAAATTGAAGCGAAGCACGATCCAGAGCAACAAGCTCATGATTGTTTCGATTGACCGATAACAGCAAGTCTCCACTCACCGCTTGCGATAGCGGGTCTGCCCATGCGAACACACTATTCTCATCATTTGAGGCAAAGCGAATTTCTTGAATTAGCTCCCCTGATTCCGGCTCTATAACACAGATGCCACGCTTGGACTGGAACATGCCGACATAGATGCGATTGTAGAGATCGTCATATGTAAGACATGCAGGGGTTGCATCATCTGCGCGACCATTGCTTATCTCGGCGAGCTGGACGTCTGCAGTATATGTCTGATGACTTAGATTGTAGATAGCTAAATAGCAGTTAGCATGTGGATAACTCAGTCCGTGGATGCGTCCGCCGCGTTGAATGCCAATGTAAATTAGTGGCAGCGTCGGATGTCGTAGCAGCGACATGCAGCCTCGGCCACCTTCGGGATATGCTACTGTCTTTACAGCGTATGTGGCACTGTCAATGATGTAGAACTGGTTGACTCGATTGCTTGCGAAATAGATTTCTTTTTCGTTTTGTGACACTGCTAATTGTCCGTCACCGCCTCCTGGTAACACTATTCTTTTAACGATAGCATGCGTAGCCAAATCAATAACGAGCACAAAGTCCGAAAAAACCTGGCCGACAAACAAACGGCCATCTGCAATAACTAAGCTACCAGGAGGATGGCTCAAAATCTCTCTTTCACCGTTTTGCGGGGAGATCGCCTCATATTTATCCAGGTCGATGGTGCGTATGATTGATTTGGATGTTGGATTAACGATTGAAATGCTGCATCCAGCCCAATTTGCAGTAACCAGGAAATTGTTATGCAGGAGAATGTCATGTGGTTCAGATCGGCTTGGAAATTGATAAATCGGGGCTCCATCACCACCACTGTCTAGAGTAAGAGGGGCTTCTGATGTTGCTGCCAGTGCAGTCCTGGCAAAATTATCCAAGGATGTGACCAGAGTAATGTTCGACCCTCGTGCCGCATCCTGTGCTCCAGGCTGGAAACCAGCCTCACTGACTATGATTCCTCGATCGGCACCAAGGTCATCAATGAGGCTCTTGAGAGCAAGCACCTTTTCCTTAGGAACGCGAGTTTTCCACAATTTGCATTCGATCACCCAAGTACAGAGGATACCCGATCGAAGAAAGGTCGCGTAGACGTCGATATCATGAGCCGCTCGAACACCTTTGGCTCGATAGTCAACCAGAGTATTACATCCAAGACGTCGAAATACGTCTGCAGTGGCCTCCTGATAAACTCGCCAGTCCGCGTAGCTCATGCAACCCCCCTATGGTGCGACTATAGTTGTTTCTGTGTGCCATCCAGCTTGCGATGAATAAGCGAAACCAACGTAAGGATGTCCAGCGCATCCAGTTCAGACATGGGCCAATTCTTCTTAGGCGCATGGGCGAGGGGATTGCGTACAGCGCCGAATAGACCAATCAGTAGATTCGCAAAACCTTTCTGTTCGCTCTTTTCTGAGTCGGTGGTAAGAGGCCCCAATGTCAGAACAGGTTGTTGTCCGGTAAATGCCTTATTCACCAAGTCAGCACCATCACCGCTCAGCCCTGATAACTGACGAATACGTTCCGCAACCCCTTTCGTCGCCTCGAATACGGCATGAAAATAGTTTTCGTCCAGAAGTTCAGCACGGCAATAGTTCAAAACTTCCGTATGCACAGCACGGCTTTCGAGTGCAGCCTTAAGTCGCCCGGCGCGGGCTCGGGCAGAATCCAGTGTCGTTACTTTAGTGGCGCTCGCGACCTTACCATCCTCACGGACATAAAAGCCGGAAAAAGCCAGTACAACATTGAGTTCATCACGCCGCCAGGCAAACACTGCTGTATCACGGGCGTAATTCACCGGGTTCATAGCACGGTTAATGAACATGATGAGATGGTTGCCGACCTGATACTGATTCTGCGCACCCACGAGCGCATTAAACAGCCGTTTCCACTTTGTCATGCCCGGCGATATGTCAGCAACTTTGATTTCTTGTAGCAGTCGCTCGATCTGCGCCCCACTTAAGCCACGTTCGGTATCAGCAAGGACGCGGCACGCAGCCTCAAGGTGCTGAGAGTTGAATGATTGAATACGTGTCATGAATTATCTTTCTATCGCCTCTCAAACCCACTCGAGCGCCGTAATAATCGATTGCCCTTCGGTGCCGACCTCCACAAACAGAGCGTACTCATAGCCAAGCTGCTGCTTATAACCTCGAAGTTTTAGTAGATCGATCTGTCTATCGACGCGACTCGTTGATTTTTTGAACTCCAAGACCAGATGATTTTGTTGTGTACTTCGCCGATGCACTATCACATCTGGAAATACTGTCTTTGCCTCAACGTCTTCGATGTCTGGATAAAGCTCCAAATGTCTTAGCCGTTTAGGTTCTATGCCATCCCGATTGTATTCGCAATCTATAGTCCAACCAGGGAAACATAGCTGGAGGTACATCGCAAAGCGAAAGGTAATGGACCGTTCGTTAGCATCGATACCGAGTAGATCATGATCATTGAACAGTAGCTCAGACAATGCACGTGACACAGCTTCGCCTGGTGCAAATTGGTTGAGGTAGTGAATTTGATCGGGGGTCAGTGCCATAATCACATCCGTATACTTAAGAAATTATATTGTTCTTCTGGTAACAGTGAGTGCACTTTAGGTTCTTTTTTTCATTGCCTAACTGAGGCTTACACCGAAAGTAGTATACACAGATTGAAACGTCGTGAGGATTCTCCGTCTCACGTCGTCTAGTTCGTCAGCCACGCGTTGCGTGAGCATATACGTGGGGCAATCGGGCTGACCACATCCACAAGGTCTGATTTCCCCTTCCTTAAGCCGAGTTACGAAGATGCGCCGCAGTTGGTCGACCTGACGAACCACTTTTCCCATCACTGTCTGGATGCGTTGATTTTTGAGATGGTGGATCGAAGGAATGCGCCTGATCTCGACGCCCTCACGCGTTCTCCACAAACCTGTATTTAGTGCGCCAATGGTATCTTCGATTGCCTTCTGAAAAGCAGGGAGAGAACTTTCTTGTTGAAACGGTGTGCGAAATGCTGGCCGGTCAAATACGGCAGCCATCAGTTGCAGAACATCGGCGTCGGAAAGCTCGGGAAAATCATCCGTGAATTTTTGAATATCAGCTTCAACATCAGGAAACTCGACGCCCTGGACAAAACGGTGCAGCAGATATTCAGCACGAAGACGCAAGTTTTCTTCGAACTCTACGCCCGACCATATCGTTACATGCCTGACGCCCAGGGAAGCTGCTGCTTGCTCGATGCGCGTTCTGCCAGCATCCGAGACCGCACCACGAGAGACGAACTTAAAGACGTCTGGGACACTGCCAGTTGCTTTAATCGACTTACTCATATCGCTCTTGGCTTTTGCCAGTGTCAACGTGTCTCGGTTCGCGCATTGGATGATGGTCTTACGTGCTGGCTGGTCATCAAATGGTTCAATACCCGAGATATCCCGCCCTTGATCACCTCCTGATTGGCCGTGCCAAATCAGATCATGCCAACCCGCACGCAGGTGATATGCAAAAACAAGGCGCTCGAACTGGATACCACTGTAGTCCTCAAAATGAACCGGAGAAACGGTTATCGTCGCCATACTCGCTCCTTTTCTGCTGCTATTAGTCTTCGGTAAACCTTACTACGTCCCTGTGAATTTCCGCCGTTACCCAATGAAAAGCACCAAATATTAGTGGCAAACCTTGCTTCGCCAAATGCCCACGGAGTTTGAAATGCAGAATAACTTATTAGTAAACTGGACGCGACAGCAGCACTGTAGCTCGCGCACAAAACAAATCTCCGGATCGAGTGTCCTTAACGACCTGTCTCAATTAATCAAAAACGGCGTTCTGCTATTTCTTAACACAATCCGTCGCCAAGAGCTGAGGCAGATTGAGATTGGCATTGTAGCCAAAACGACTATCTACGAGATGGGTGCGGAAGTGAGTTTCCGCCTCGCTTTAATCTGACGCTAAGATGCATTGTGTGGGATCTGGCCGAGATGGAAGAATGGTATCTGTCGAACATTCTGGCGATATCATGCAAGGAATCACCTTGCTTATATCTGTCCCAGATAATCGCTTTCTGTTCTGGCGTGTAGTTAATCCGAGTTCTTCGGTTCATGGCAACGTCCCCCTTGATTAAGATAGCGTTGCATCGACCCGCTAAACTCACAGCGAGCAGCGGACGTTGGCATGACTATCGACATCGTGGCGATTCATACCGTATTCATCCGGGATCAGTTCAACACGAGAGCGGAACTGAAGATATTTGATTTGCAGATCACGTGAATACATAATCTGAAAGTGTATTTTCTATCATTGCCTTACAACGAGAGAAAACGACAAGTCAAAAAGGATTCATGATGCTCAGCAACGAGTTTTTGCGCTTTTTCCAAACTTTAAACACAGCAGATGTACCCGGCGATGTCAGAAAAATGGCGAACCTAGTGTGGGATAATATGGATAGTATTATCCCTTTAGGTACCGCCCAGGGTCAGCGGATTAGGCGTATCGTTGAGCTGGCGCAGACCGGTTGGGATACCCTCAGTTTGGAAGTCCAGCCACTGCCTGAACAGAACTCCGAACGCGCCTCCACGTTCAGTCGGCTAAGAAGGCTGTCCGTTGGACCGTTCAGAGGATTTGCTAGACAGGAGGAATTTGATCTGGATTCGCGTCTGGTACTGATTTATGGGCCCAATGGTACTGGGAAGTCCAGTTTCTGCGAAGCACTTGAATATACATTACTGGGCAGCGTTGCTGAGGCTGAAAGTAAACGCTTTCGTAATCAAACCGACTATTTTAGGAACGCATACGCCAATCAGTTTTCTCCGCCTGTGATTACTGGTGTTGGAGCTCAAGGGCAGGATGTGGAGATTGAGGATAACGAAGTACAGCACCGCTTTTGCTTTGTTGAAAAAAACCGTATAGACAATTTTTCAAGAATTGCGGCGCTGGCCCCGGCAAGGCAGACCGAACTAATCTCAACGTTATTCGGGCTGGATGCATTCAATGATTTTGTCCGAAATTTTACTGCGGAGATTGATGCCAGATACATCGATCTTACAGGCGTGAAAGCCGCTCAACTGGCAGAAAAACGCCGCACACTCGATGGGGCCATCCAACAACTGGAAGCGGGTAAGGCGGATCTTGAAGAACTGACTTCTGAGGAACAGACGCTGGCTTCTGGTTACCGCGAGGGCCTTTCTTTTCATCAGATGATGATTGAATTAAAAGGGGATGAGCAAAATATCGGAGCCATCCAGCAGCTTGAGACAGAGTTACAGACACCTCTTCCGAACAAGAGTCACCTGACCTGTGCGATGTTGAAGGACTTAAGTGGCTCTGTTGAAACTGTATTGGCGGATCTGTATGGCAAACAGAAGCAACTGGCAGAAGCGAGTCTGCAGGTTTCGTTTAAAAGTTTATTCGAAGCAGTCGTCCAGTTACAGAGCACCAGCCCAGAACAGTGTCCTGCATGCCATACCCCACTCCAGCAAGTCACAAAAAACCCCTACAGACATGCTAGTGAGGAATTGCTGAAGCTTGAGTTTTTGTCAGCTTTACAGGGTGAAATAGCTCAGTTGGAACAATCAATCGGCCAGCAGATGTACCACGTCTCGCAAGTTGTCGGCATCTGTTGCCAGTTTCTTCCTCATGAAAATGTTCTCGAAAGATTCCGGGAAGACAATGGCATCGCTTTGTGGCGTGATCTGCATCAACCAGCAGACGATGGTATTACTCCCTGGTCTCTTCTGGAGAAACAGGTGATGCAGTTGGAAGAAGAAGATAAAAAAACAGAAGTAACTACTAAATTGCGAGAATCCCGGCAGCGTGATCTTGTGAGACTGCGTGAGTCAGAACGTCAGATAACAATATTACAGACAAGAAGAAGTGCGACAGAAAAGGCCATCGCGGCAGCTCAGTTGTTGATTGGTAACTTTGATAAGGAAAACAGGCAGCTTATTGAGGAGGTTGCACTTGAAGAATCCGTCGTGAGAAAAAACAGTGAAATATCAGTAGCCTATTCCCGGTTCGTATTGCAATTGAACGCCTATAAAGAGGGTTTGCCTCAGCAATTGGTTGCGAATCTCGGAGACGGCATTGTTACTCTGTACAACGCATTCAACCGTAATGACCCACCAGGAGAAAAGCTCGCTGGTATCAAACTCCCTCTGATGCAGAATCAGCGAATGGAGGTGGCATTCCAGAACAATCCAGCGCAATATTTTGATGCCCTGCATGTGCTCAGTGAGGGACATGTACGCTGCCTAGGGTTGGCTATTTTGTTGGCAAAAAACATCAGTGAGCAATGCCCACTGTTGATATTTGATGATCCGGTCAATGCTATCGATGACGATCACAGAGAATCTATTCGAAGAACGCTGTTTGAAGACGCCTTCTTTGCAGATAAGCAAATCATCCTAGCCTGCCACGGAGAAGAGTTCTTCAAAGACATACAGAATTTATTGCCAGCGCCAGTGGCTGCACAGTCCAGAACTTTCAGCTTCTTACCGCGTCTGGACGAATTGCATATCCGCGTGGATTTTAACTGTGCTCCTAGGAACTATATTCTTTCGGCGCGCAGCCATTATGGACGTAATGAAATCAGGGAAGCGTTGACTAAATGCAGGCAGTCACTTGAATCTTTGATGAAGGGGAAGGTCTGGCGTTATGTAAACAAGTACGGTGACGGTAACCTCAGTCTTAAACTTAGGTCAGCAACTGCACCTATTGAGTTACGTAATCTCTCAGATCAATTGAAAAAACAAATTGGTCGAGTCGATTTTAATGACCCAAATAAAAATACCGTGTTTTCTCCCATCGATGTTTTGACCGGCTTTAGCGGAGAATCACGTGAATGGCGATACCTTAATAAAGGTACGCATGATGAAAACGACAGGGCAGAATTTGACAGGGCAACTGTAGAAGCCATGATAGGTGCAATCGAGGCGCTCGATCAGGCCGTGGGTTAAGATTAATACTAAATCCCTCGTGTGATGTTGTTCTGCAGAGGTATAGCTATATGAAGTGGTCAATAAAAGTTGGCCACTTCATGAGGGGGCTTTTGAAACCACGATAGGTCCATTTCTGGTACGGAGCGGAGTTGCTAACGGCCCTCAAGGGTCGAAATGACCGAGGAGCGGAAGTTCGCATTTGTCATGACCACCGTGATGCAGGACTAACATTGGCGTGTGATAATCAACGGGGAGCAGGTCAAATGATCTGGTGTTCAGTAAATGAGGCTGTGTGCATGGCGATCTCCTCACAGGGATATAGCCAGTATGTTAGAAGATCTCCAAAAGTGAATAGGCCGTTTCAGCGAGATACTTACACAGCATCAAACGCTTGTTAACTAAGCAGTTAGCTCGCTTACTTTTTCGTTGTCGCTTTCTCTACTTGTAATAAAAAGGATAGACCTTGGGCTTTAGTATACGAAAGATCATCTATAGCATCAAAAACTGACTTCGAATCAGCACCCATTTTTTTTGCAACTGCTAATAAATTGTCAGGGGTAGGCATAGTATAAGCCTTCGCAACGTAAGGGAGCCAACTTAAAATCCTACCAAAAACATTATTTAGTAATTTTGAGTTACTTTTTTCTATACTTCGTTGTAACTCAAACACTGCCGGTTGTATTTGACTTTCGACAATAAACTTAGCTTCCCCTTTAATGTCCTCTATTGCCATATCTTCTTCTAAGGACTTTCGTAAATCACCTGATAGCTTTTGCAATGACATTCTAAATGGAACTAACGTATCTTTTAACTTTTCTCTAATCTCAAAAATTTCTTCAGGGTTAGCTGAGCTACAATCAGGTATAGCAATCTTCACGCATTCTTCAGCCAAAATACTTGTTAAGAACTTGACACTTCTTACCTTGTTAGATAATAGTGGGACAGATATCTCTGAGTTATCACTTACTAGTATTAATTCTTTTTCTTTTGCAAGGTTCATTGCTGTGGGAACAGTAGCCCACAATGTTTCAGTTTTTACCTCAGGAAATTCCTTTTGAAACTTATCAAATGCTACAATTGCAGGATCCTGCCTAAGAAATAATTTCATCAAATCAGAAATAGGAAGACCTTCACCAGTTATTTTATCTGTAAGCGTGGAGAAAAGACTTGCTAGCATATTTGGGTGAAAATGAATTGAGTCTCCAATAAAGCCTTTGTATCGCTGTATAAACTGATAAAATTCAATTACTTGAATTGTTTTATCATCCAGACTCCCACTTAAATTAGATTTCACTTCATCACGTGTGACTAAAAATTTTCTCTCACCATTCTTGGTAATTGATGATATTTCCGTACAGTCAGGTAAATTTTTAAAATAATCCGTAGGGTTTCTTGAGTCCGGAGCAAAAGTAACAAAATGTATCTCATCATAAATAAAAAGATATGTCATTAATGACCTTTGATCTTGAATATAGCTATTAGGGTAATAAATAGCTGAATAATTGCTCTTCACCAAATTCCCCTTCTGTCATTAATATAAATTTCACTTAGATTCTAGAGCTCAACCTAAAACTAATTTCCGTCTAACCTGCACCAGTCAACGCTTATTCGGCGGAAGAGCTATACTTAAATACTGGCTATTCCACCTTTGTAAGTTTAATGTATGGAACATTACATTATTTTTACACAACTTACAATAACTTATAGGTACAGCTTAAATTTGCTTAAGCGACAAATACAGGTTAATCCATCTAACCAACAATAGAGGCTTCCAGATAAAAACTGGATATAATTACAGCACTCATGGTTTGGCGAGCCCCCCTCTGTTACGGTAGTTGTCACCCCTATCGAAAACACGAATGACAAGATGGGAACAAACAGTGAAGCATATTTCACCAGAACGTAAATCAGCCGCCCTGGCTAAATTACTACCGCCCTGTAGTGCCATACCGAATTTAGTCACATAAATCCAGGTGTGGAATGTCCGTGTCTGGCACAGACCAGACTGCCAAGTATTTCCTTGGTATAGTTCCACTATCGGGACAGGATCAACAATGCCCTTATAGACATGATCTTAAACATATCGAGGTTCGCTCAAACCAGATTTATGTAACCAACAACTTTTGGTGGTCATTCTGGTGGTCTTGACAGAAAGGGGATTCAGGTTTAGCTTACTTATTAGCCACTTGTTGGCAAAGGCGATCCCAGTCAGAGGAGCCAAATTTAAGAAGCCCGCTTAAGGAAACTTAAGCGGGCTTTTTGCTTTTCACGTCTGTGTAAAAGCTGCCTCTATAAGCGCTCAGTCTGCCATAACTCCCCATTCCATGCCGCATCACATCGTTGATTAAAGTTGTGTAAATGTAAATCGTTTAAACTTTGCAATTATTGTAAGTGCTAGTGATTATCATTTATTGTACGCGAGCCAAAAGAACGAGCCCCGACTCGGTTCACTGTATGTTCCAATTACTCTGGGATAAAAACGATGAATGCTCTGACTCGCACCGGATTGCGCCGTATCACGCTTGCCTCTGCCCTCCTCTTCTCTGTCAGCCTGCCGGCTTTCGCTCAGGAAACGTTAACGCTTTACACCACCCGTGAACCGGGCCTGATCCAGCCTTTACTTGATAGCTGGACTAAAACCAGCGGTATCAAAGTAAGTACGGTCTATATCAAAGACGGTATGCTTGAGCGTGTTAAGGCTGAAGGCAAAAACTCCCCTGCCGACCTGCTGATGACCGTCGATGCCGGAAATCTCATCGATTTGGTTGAAGCCGGCGTCACCCAGCCGGTAGAGTCAGAAGCGCTGAAAGCCGCCATTCCGGCGAATCTGCGCGGTGCGGATAATCAGTGGTTTGCGCTTTCAATGCGCGCCCGCGTACTGTATGCCGAGAAGTCGCTGCCAATCGATAACTGGCATTACGAACAGCTCGCCAGCCCAGAATACAAAGGTAAAGTTTGTATTCGTTCCGGTCAGCACCCCTACAACACGGCGCTGATCGCCGCGATGATTGCCCATCATGGTGAAGCCAAAACCGAAGAATGGCTGCGCGGCGTGAAGGCTAACCTGGCGCGTAAAGCCACCGGCGGCGATCGCGATGTTGCCCGCGATATCCTCGGTGGAATTTGTGATATCGGCCTGGCAAACTCCTATTATGTCGGCCATATGAAAAACGCCAAAGAAGGCAGCGATGCTCGTCAGTGGGGCGATGCCATTAAAGTCGTTAAACCAACCTTTGAAAATGGCGGTACGCACGTCAACATCAGCGGCGCTGCCGTTGCCCGCTATGCGCCAAATAAAGCCGATGCCGTTAAGCTGATGGAATATCTGGTTTCCGCGCCTGCCCAGCAGCAGTATGCGAAAGCGAACTTCGAATATCCGGTACTGAAAGGCGTAACGCTTGACCCGGTCATTAGCGCCACAATCGGTGAAATCGACGTCGATAAAACACCGCTCACCGAGATCGTGAAGTATCGTAAACAAGCTAGTTTGCTGGTAGATAAAGTTGGATTCGATCAATAAACCGCTGCAGTTTCCGACGTTACGCGGCCTGGTTTCCGGGCCGCAGTCATTATTAACGCCGTTGCATCTTGGCGCGTTGTGCGTCGCGCTTGGCGTCCTGACCCCCATCGTTGCGCTGATCTGGCAGGCCACCCAGGCTGATTTATCCCACTGGGATAATCTTATGACATTTGTACTGCCTTCAGCGCTAAAAAACACCGTGCTGTTGCTAGCGGGTGTCGCGATAATGGTTGGCGTTATTGGCGTAGGCAGCGCATGGGCGGTAACGGCATGGGATTTCCCTGGGCGAAAAATTCTCAGTTGGGCGCTGCTGTTGCCGCTGGCAATGCCGACCTACATCGTTGCCTTCGCATGGCTCGATCTGCTGCATCCGATCGGCCCCCTGCAAACCTTTATCCGTTTCATACTGGGCTTTGACAGCCCGCGACAGTTCCGCCTGCCCGATTTACGTTCCCTTTCCGGCGCAATAATCTTGCTCGGATTAGTACTTTATCCTTACGTGTACCTGACAACCCGCGCCATGTTTATCAGCCAGCCGGCCCATCTGTTGGAAGCTGCACGTACGCTGGGATGCAGCGCAACCGGGACCTTTTTTCGTGTTGCACTCCCCATGGCACGCCCGGCACTGGCCGTCGGGATCAGTCTGGCGCTGCTGGAGACGCTTAACGATATTGGCGCGTCGGAATTTCTCGGGGTACAAACGTTAACCGTTACCGTATACACCACATGGATCTCTCGCTCTGATTTATCTGCCGCAGCGCAAATCGCCTGCATGATGCTGATGTTTATATTCTTTATTCTGACGCTGGAATTTTATGGCCGCAGAAAACAGGGATTCAGCAGCCGTAGCCTGCGGGAAATTCAACCCACCCGCGTGCAAGGCTGGCGTGGCTGGCTACTCGGTGTCGTTATTTCGCTGCCAGTTGTGCTGGGCTTTCTGGCCCCGGTGCTGTTTTTAATCTGGGAAAGCGCCAAACGTATAGGTGACGAGAGCCCTATATCCTCCTCGTTACTGTCTGCATTACAAAATACGCTATCACTGGCCGCGGGAACCACGTTGGTGGTGGTTTGCGTCAGTATGTTGGTGGCCTGGAGCGCGCGGCATAGCGCCGCAGACAACGCGATGCCAGGATTTCGCCGTGGTGTAATGCGTCTGGCTTCTTTAGGCTACGCGGTTCCCGGTACAATTCTGGCGATTGGTTTTTTAACCCCCGCCATGGCAGTCGACCGCTGGCTGGCAGATTTACTGGATGTTCGCGGCCTGCCGCTGATGTCTGCGGGGATCCTGCTGGTAATTTGTTGTGCCATGCGTTTCCAGGCGATTGCTATCGGCGCACTGGATTCCGGCCTGGGCCGCATTCCGCCTTCGCTGGAGCAGGCTTCTCGTCTGTTGGGTGAGAATGGTGCGAGCACATTTGCACGGGTTCATTTCCCATTGCTGCGCCCGGCGTTAGTGAGTAGCGCCCTGCTGGTTTTTGCCGATGCCATGAAAGAACTGCCAACAACGTTGCTGTTGCGCCCGGTAAACTTCGAAACGCTGGCAACGTTGCTGTATGCAGAAGCCGCCCGTGGAACCTATGAAGAAGGTGCTATCGCCGCGCTAATGATTGTTTTAGCTGGCACGCTACCGGTTATTTTGTTGGTGCGTCACCAGATGACTCGCCGTGGTTAAGAGAGTAACAATGTCAGAAATTGCATTACGACTCCAAGATGTGCACGTTGCCTACGGCAACAGCCAGCAATCGGTGCTGAGCGGGTTTTCAATGTCGGTACGTAAAGGAGAGATCGCTTGTTTACTGGGCGCTTCAGGTTGCGGAAAAACCACAGTGTTACGCGCAGTTGCCGGATTTGAACGGCTGCGAAGCGGAGAGATCTATGTGTCGCAGCGCCGCGTTGCCGGTTCCGGTGTTCATCTGCCGCCGGAAAAACGGCATGTCGGCATGGTCTTTCAGGAATATGCGTTATTCCCTCACCTGACGGCGCAACAAAACGTGGCCTTTGGGTTACGACGTATGCCGCGTGAGCAGCAGCAGGTCCGGGTGGCGGAGCTGTTAAAAATGGTGGAGTTGCACAGTCATGCCGACCGTTATCCGCATGAACTGTCCGGCGGTCAACAGCAGCGTATCGCTCTTGCGCGCGCGCTGGCGCCGCATCCGGAAATCCTGCTGCTCGATGAGCCTTTCTCCAGCCTTGATAAGCGCACGCGTGAGCGTCTTGGCAACGAGGTGCGGGATATTTTGCGTGCCGCCGGGCAAACGGCACTGCTGGTTACACACAGCGAACACGAGGCGCAGCTAATGGCGGACCATATTGGCGTGGTAAAAAAGGGACAATATCAAATTAAAAAAGCGACCCACCCAGACTAAAGGTCACAGGGTCGCCTTGAATATTAGTAATGGGTCTGAATCAGACTGATATTCACCGGCATGCCGGAGCGTCTTTCCAGTGCCTGATTTCCGCGACTCATATCCACGTCATTCCCGCTGATGAAGGTGCGCAGCGCGGGGGTGACTGGCAAGGGAACTTTTCTGTCAGACTCGTATTCCGACCGGTTTCGTGACAGTGGTTCATGCACTTCCACCCAGCGACTACCGTCCGGCTCTACGCTGTATTTCACCGGTCGGTCTATCAGTTGCACACGCGTCCCTACCGGTACGGTATCAAACAGATATTTAATGTCGTCATTACGTAAACGGATACACCCCTGACTTACCCGCAAACCAATACCGAAATTCGCATTTGTGCCATGAATGGCATAAAGCCTGCCGATATAAATCGCATACAGTCCCATCGGGTTATCTGGCCCGGCAGGAACAAACGCCGGCAGGCTTTCCCCACGCGCTGCGTATTCGCGCCGGGTATTCGGCGTAGGCGTCCAGCTTGGTGCTTCCTGCTTACGTTCTACCGCCGTCACCCAGTTACGCGGCGTTTCTCTGCCCGCCTGGCCAATGCCAATGGGTAAAACCTCAACCGTATTGCTGCCAGCGGGATAATAGTAAAGGCGCATTTCTGCGACGTTGATTACGATCCCCTCGCGTACAGTATCCGGTAATATCAGTTGCTGTGGCACAACCAGCGTCGAGCCAGACTTAGGCAGAAAAACATCCACGCCGGGATTGGCCTCCAGCATATTGCTCAACCCCTGTCCGTACTGCGCGGCAAAAGCTTCCAACGGCTGAGTGTTTCCTGAAGGTACCGTAATGGTCAAAGGGCTACCCACCAGGCGACTGCCTTCAGGCGGGAGCGGATAACTCACCGCCTGCGCGCTCTGACTCACGAGCAGCATAATGAGTGAACAAAGCAGTTTTACACGACGCATCTTTTTCCTTTCCTTCGCCGCAGCAGATATCCGTTAATTATAGCTTTTATTATCTGTTTTAGTGGGTTACGACTAAAATCTGCATAAAAAAACCCGCCATAAGGCGGGGTCAGGAACTCACGTAACTATGCTTCCTTACCATCCGGAAGCACAATGTTACTGGCGGCAAGCTGCCCCATGTTGTTGTACATTGCACAGGCGGCTTCAACAATCGGCATTGCCAGCGCGGCCCCGCTGCCTTCGCCCAAACGCATCCCCATATTGAGATACGGCTCCAGTTCAAGATGCGCCAGCGCGGTGCGAGCCCCCTTCTCGGCGGAGAAATGTGACGGGATCAGGTAAGGTTTAATCTGCGGCGCAATCTGGCAGGCCGCCAGCGCAGCGGAATAAGAGAGAAAACCGTCCAGCACGACCGGCAGGCCGCAGGAGGCCGCCCCCAACATCACACCCGCCATGCCGACCAGATCAAACCCGCCTACCTTAGCCAGCACATCGATACCGTCATTACGATCCGGTTGATTGACGGCAATTGCTCGCCGCACAACATCGACTTTATTGCCTACTCTTGAAAGCGGCAGGTTAGCGCCGATACCCACCACATCCTCGGCATCGCTGCCGGTCAGCACGCTGACGATTGCCGCCGCTGGTGTCGTATTTGCCATACCAAGTTCACCGACGCCAAACAGCGTTACGCCATCTTTGGCCAGCTCATGGGTATAGCGGATAACCTCCAGCAGCAGCTCCTCGGCCTGCGAACGACTCATTGCCGGGCCTTGTGCAATATTGCCGCAGCCGCGCGCCACACGCATATTCACCACGCCAGGGATAAGCTCAGCATCGATGCCGACATCAATCACATGTACCTTTGCCCCCGCCTGAGCGGCCAGCACACAAACGCCTGTCGTCCCACGCGTCATATTAGCAGCCTGAATAGCCGTGACGATTTTAGGCGAAACGGCAACCCCTTCATCCCATACACCGTGATCGGCGCACATCACCAGCATCGCTTTGCCATTCACATGCGGTACGCCCTTCAGACCCGGCATTCCGGCCAGTTGCACGGCGAGCGACTCGAGCCGACCAAGACTTCCTGGCGGTTTAAGCAAGCCATCGACATGCTGCTGTGCACGCAGCATCGCAGCACTATCAGGTGAAGGGATTGCGTGGAGTAAAGAGGTTAAAGTCTGCATAAGGGTTCCAGTATGTTGGCTGACTCAGAGCAGAGCCAGCAGGAAAATCAACTCGCCAAGTTCAATGGCAGCGCCCAGCGTATCGCCGGTTTGCCCACCCAACGTGCGTTTTAATAACTGCCCAAGAATAAAAATCGCCACCATCGTAACAACCAGCGCCGCCACGCCGCGCATGCCAGGAAGAAGCACGGCAGCCAGGATCGCCGCGAATCCCAACGTGACGCAGGTTTGACGCCCGGTGACTTTACCGATAAAGACGTTGCCCAGCCCTTCTTCGCGGGCGTAGCGATGTCGATACATCAGCAAAACAGCGGTACCCCGCCCGGCGACACAAGCGGCAGCAAGCGCCGCCAGCATCGGCGTGCCCCGCAAAGCCAGTTCGCTCACCACCAGCACTTTTGCCAGCAACACGAAAATTAACGCCAGTCCACCGTGAGTCCCCAGGCGGCTGTCACGCATGATTTCCAGCATCCGCTCGCGTCGACGGGCCGAAAAAATACCGTCACAGGTATCCGCCAGACCGTCGAGATGAAATCCCCCGGTCAATAACGCCAGCGTGAGGACTGCAAACAGGGCCGCCAACGGCACCCCACACCAGGGCTGCAGCGCCATAAAGACCAGCCCCGTCAACCCTCCCAGCACCACGCCAATTAGCGGGAACATCACAATGCCACGCGAATAGTGCTCGAAATCCAGTCCTTGCGACCAGCGAGCAGGAACGGGCAAGCGACTAATAAAAGAGAGCATTGCCCAGAACAACTTACTCATTTAATTTTGACTCCAATTCCTGATACCACCAGCCAGACCTCATCAGCCGCCGCCGCCAGTCGCTGGTTCACACGTCCTGCAATATCGCGAAAATGCCGTGCCAGACGGTTCTCCGGAACAATCCCCATTCCGACTTCGTTAGTGACCAGCACAACCCTGGCCGGACAGCGCTGACAGGCCGCAATCAGCGAACGAATTTCATCCTCAATAGATTGCTCCATCGCCGCGTAATCCCAGCTATCCGGGTCGCTGTCACCGCCCAGCGCAAACAGCAGGTTAGTCACCATCGTGGTGATGCACTCCAGCAGAATGGCTTCTTGTGGATCGTTTGCTGCCGTAATCAGTTCATCGAGATGTTGCCAGCGTTCGGCTGTACGCCAGTGCGCAGGACGTCCGTCACGATGATGCTGAATTCGCGCAGCCATCTCCTCATCAAAAATCTGCGAAGTCGCGATATACAAAACGTTTGGAGAGTCTGCGATCAGCGCTTCCGCATGCCGACTCTTGCCGCTTCGCGCGCCGCCAGTCACCAGAATCATCATACTGGCTCCCGGTGTTGCTGCATGATGGTATAAATTTTCTCAATATCGATGTGTTGCCGCATCGCATCCGCCAGCAGATCAAACTGCTGCGATTTATATTGCGCGTAATGGAAGGTGGAATCCAGCGGCGCTAACCCTTTACGTTCTCGCAGGCCATTAACCAGCGCACGGGTAAATTCATCGCTGTCGAACAGACCGTGAAGATAGGTGCCGAACGCCAGGCCATCGGCAGTGACCGCGCCATCAGCCACGTTACCGCCGTCTTTACGCAGCGTCATCACCGACCGGCATTCCTCGGTTAATGCCGTTTCGCCCATATGGATTTCATAACCGCGAACGGATAATCCCGCGGTACCCGCCAGCCAGTCCGGCAGCGAGGAGGACATTTGTCCCTCAACCAGGGTCGTGGTTTTATGCTGGGCAAAATGCGTTACGGTATTGAGCAAGCCCAGACCCGGCAACGTACCGAGTCCTGACTCAACTTCATCAATGATGGTTTCGCCGAGCATTTGATAGCCACCGCAAATCCCCACCACGGGTACGTTATTACGATGTAATTGCACCACGCCATGCGCCATCCCGCTTTCACGCAGCCACACCAGATCGCCCAGGGTGTTTTTGCTGCCGGGCAGAATCACCAGATCGGCCCCCGCCAACTCTTCAGGCTGGCGAACATAGCGCACGCGCACATCCGGCTGTGCGGCAAGCGCATTGAAATCAGTAAAGTTAGAAATGTGTGGTATCTGAACAACGGCGATATCGATGTCGCGTTTGTCTGTGCGCAAATATTTGCCCTTTTGCAGCGCAACGCCATCTTCATCTTCCAGGTCAACGTCCAGCCATGGCATGACGCCCAGGACCGGAACGCCGGTCAGCGCTTCAATTTGCTCAATCCCGGAATACAGCAACGCCACATCACCGCGAAACTTATTGATGATCACCCCTTTTACCCTGGCGCGTTCATGGTCGTGCAGTAGCGCCAGCGTGCCGTAAATGGAGGCAAACACCCCGCCGCGGTCGATATCCGCCACCAGAACGACAGGGCACTGCGCCATTTCAGCCATACCCATATTGACGATATCGCGATCGCGCAGGTTAATCTCAGCCGGGCTTCCCGCCCCTTCCAGTACCAGCACATCGAACTCCTGCGCCAGACTGTTATAAACAGACAGGATTTGATCCCGTAGTTTAGGTTTGTACTCGTGGTAGCTCACCGCATCCATATCGGTTGCCACTTTGCCCATCAGTACAACCTGCGCTTTACGATCGCTGGTCGGCTTAAGCAGCACCGGATTCATACGCACATCTGGCGTAATACCGGCGGCCTCAGCCTGAAAAATTTGCGCGCGGCCCATCTCTTTGCCCTCTGGCGTAATGCCAGAGTTCAGCGCCATGTTCTGCGATTTGAACGGTGCGGTACGCAGTCCATCCTGATAAAAAATTCGACACAGACCGGCGACCAACACGCTTTTACCTACATCAGATGCCGTTCCCTGCAACATTATTGCCTGCGTCATGACGCCTCCTTCAGTGCGTTCTCTCGCATACAGCTAAAAAATTCAGCCTCTGTTTTACACAGCGGGAAGCCCAGCTCGGTATGCAGCTTCACCAGCCAGGGCTGAGTTAATCCCGCTTGTTCAATAAGATCCGTCCGGGCAAACACATCACCCGGCGAGCCGTGCGTTAGCACTTCCCCCCGGCGTAAAACGTACACTGCATCGCTGACTTCATAGATAAGATCGATATCATGGCTGGAGATAACCACGTGGTTTCCTTGTGCTACGATGCGTTTGATTATCTCAATCATCTGCGTGCGGCCTGATGGGTCAAGGCCCGCAGTAGGTTCATCCAGTAGCAAATACTGCGCCTGCAACACCAACGCCCCGGCAATCGCCACACGTTTTTTTTGCCCGTGGCTTAAACACTGAATAGGCTGATGGCGAAAATGCTGGGCATCGACCAGCGTGAGCGCATCATCCACCCGGCGGGAGATTTCAGTCTCATCCACCCCAAGGTTGCGCAGGCTGAAGGCAATATCGCTGTCGATATCGGTATAAAAAATTTGCTGATCGGGATCCTGAAATACGGTTGCCACCTGCTGTCGCAGCGCCAGCAGGCCGCGCTTGCTGTAATCCAGCGGTTTGCCTTGCCACATCACCGCGCCTTCCTGCGGGCGCAGTAAACCACTCAGGTTCATAAACAGCGTGGATTTCCCGCAGCCATTAGCACCGACCAGCCCGGTGACGGCATGCGTTGAAAAGTCCAGCGTTAGCCCTTTGAGGATCGGGTCATCCTGATAGCGAAACCAAAGCGCTGAAGTGGCAAGCATACTTTTCCTTACAGGTGAAAATCACCCTGATACAGTTTGATATCCAGTGTGGTGGTCATTTGCTGGTAGCGGATCAACACGCGGGTAAACAGCAATCCCACCAGCATCGCCAGCGAGCGATAGCCCAACGGCAAGCTACGATAACCAAAACGTAGCGTTTGTGCGCGATGAATAGCCAGCGCCTCGTCTAACAGGATAAAAATAAAGCGCCAGGTTAGCAGGATCTGCTCAGTGAGCAGGCGAGGAACGTGCGCGCGTTTGAGTAAGATAATTAATTGCGGAAACGGCAGATTCAGGACCAGCCAGAACGTCGCCGCCAGCGCAGCCAGGCTGCGCCAGAAGGTTTCATTGGCTGTGACAAGCCCTGGCGCGCTAACGCCTAACCAATAGCTTCCAACGGGGATGCTGGCCAGCAGCGTCTGCGGATCGCGGCTAAAACTAAACAGAATGGTCACGACGCCGACCGTCAGAAAACCAAACGGTAATGCCATCCAGCGACACCAGCGCCAGAAGGAAATGCGCAGCAGCCAGCAGCTCAGCGCGGCAATCAGTAACAGCTCAATACCCTGCCCCAACGGGGGCAGAGTAAACGCCAGAATCATCATCATCAGCCAGAGCAGAAATTTCCGCACGGGTGAGACATGAAACCAGCGGCTTTGATAGCTAAGCCTGTCAAGCCCGGTCATCACGACGTTGCCTGCCCTTGGTGTAACCCAGAATGTAGAAAATCACGGCTGCGCCCAGCGATCCCTGGAGCGTAAACAGCAGGCTTTCAATCTCACCGCTTGCCGGTTCATACAACGGCTGGAACCACGGCTCATAATGTGGGGCAATTGCCTGAATCTGACTCTCCGCCTCACCGTCTGAGCCACCGTACTCTCCACCATGGTTGATAAAGAACGGCAGGATCACCAGCGCCACTACCATCCCTAACAAAATCAGCGTCTTTTTCATCGTTAATGTCCTTGAGCGGTAATCAACTGCCGTTTGGTTAACTGGTCATAAATCATTACGGTGAGCAGACCTTCCGCTATCGCAATTGGGATCTGCGTCAGGCAGAAAATCCCCATGAACTTGATGATTGAACCCGTAGCACCGGCGGATGGGTCCGGGAACGCCACGCCCAGTTGCACCGAGGTCACGAAATAGGTGACGAGATCCGCCAGCATCGCGCACAGGAAGACGCAAACATCACGACGCAACCCCGCACGGCAGGCCATTTTCCACACCATGTAACCCACCACCGGGCCAATCACCGCCATCGACATGCCGTTAGCGCCAAGCGTTGTCAAACCACCGTGCGCCAGTAACAGCGCCTGGAACAGCAGGACGATTGCCCCAAGGATTGCCACCACGCCCGGTCCAAACAGGATAACCGCCAGACCTACCCCGGTAGGGTGCGAGCAACTTCCGGTAACAGAAGGAATTTTCAGCGCCGACAGCACAAAAATAAACGCGCCGCACAGAGCCAGTAACACTTTTTGGTGACTATCTTCCTGCACGATTTGCCGCAGCCGCACCAGCCCGTACCACAGGCACGGTAAAAACAGCAGCCACCAGGCCAGCGCCCACATCGGTGGCAAGAAACCTTCCATTATGTGCATGGCGAACGCTTGTTCAGGAACAACCATCAGTAATAGCGCCGCAGCCAACCCGCTGAAAGACAGCTGTTTTAGCTGTTGTTCAAGCTTCATTGTGCATACTCCCACTGTTTATTGACCAGAATGGTCGAGAAATAAGGCAGCGGCTGATCGTCGCTCACCTCATCGAGATGACGCCAGCACTGTTCACCCGGCAGCGTGGCTTCAGACATCATCAATGCACAGCCCAACAAACCCTCTTGTTGCAGCAGCGCTTTGATGCGCGCAAAACGACCGTATACCTTCATCAGCACCAGACTGTCATGCTGCTTTAACGCCTGCTGGATTTCCGCTTCCGGCGCGGTACAGGAGACCACGGCCAGTGACTGTTGCTCCATGGCGAGCGGCGTTTTTGAACGCGCGGCAATCGCAGCGAAAGAGGTCACGCCCGGGACGATTTCTAACCAGTCAGGACAGCCAATACGCTGGAGTAAAAAAACCCAGGTGCTGAACAGCATGGCGTCGCCGAGTGTAATAAAGCCCACCTGCTTACCCGCTTCGACTTCCTGAACCAGCGCGGCCGCAACGTCATCCCATACTGCCTCTTTTTCGGCGCTGTCAGCACTCATAGGAAAATGGCAGCAGCGAACTTCGGTCTGCTCGCCGATATATTCACGTACGATCGACAGCGCCAGACTGTCGCCACCTTTACGCCCGGCGGGCGCATAGAGAATATCCAGCGTACCCAGCGTGCGTGCGGCCCGCACGGTGATAAGATCGGAAGCGCCCGGCCCGGTGCTTAATGCGTACAGTTTTCCGCTCATGCTGCTTCCTCCAGCGCCACATTAAGCGCCTGTTGTAAATGCGCCACGAACATAGCGCGAACCGCCGGATTCTCACCCAGACCACTGAGCCACGGCGTAGCCGGTATCCCAGCCGCATTGAACAATGTTTTCCACGAATCCTCTTCGTCAGAGGCCATATCATTGATGGCATGATCGCCAGCAACTAACATCAGCGGCATCAGATGCACCGCCGTCACCCCTTCCTGAGACAAACTTTCAATCAGCACATCGACTTCCGGGTAGCTTTCCACCGCCCCAACCCGCGCCGGGTAGCGCTGTGCCGTCATCATATGGTCGAGGCAGGCATAGGCGGCAAAGGCATGATGGCTGGCACCGTGTCCCATAAACACCACTTTTTCATTTTCGCCAAGCACCGGCATCTGCTGTTGCAGCGCCAGCATCAGCTGGGCGTAATCGTCATGGCTGCTCAGCAGCGGAACACCCAGCGTCAGGCGAGAAAAAAGCGGGCGCATGCTTTGCACTTCGCGGACAATTTTTTCGTATTCATCACCGTTGATAATGTGCAACGACTGAATAGCCACGTCCTGATACCCCTGCTCCGCCAGCTTTTGCAGCGCCTGCAGCGGCGTGTCGATCTCAATGCCGTCGCGCTGCTTGAGCTTGCGGATAATCATCCCGGAGGTAAACGCCCGAAACAGGTCGCGGTCAGGGCAACTGGCTGCGAGATCGCTCTCGCAAGCCACAATATTTTTCTCACAGGTGTCGTGATAGCTGGTGCCAAAGCTGACCACCAGAAGCGCCTTTTTCATCTCTAACTCCTTAAGCAGCGGCCAGCCAGCGCGTTAAACGCGCCCCAAAGGCGGCCTGACTTTCCAGTAACTCTTCTCCCGTCACCAACGGTGCCGGACGTGTAATCACGATGCAGGGGATACCAGCATCCAGACAGGGTTGAACTTTTTCCTGATAACCACCTTCCGCACCGGATGCCTTAGTGATCACCACATCAGCCTGACACTGGCGATAAAACGCAGCGTTGAACTCGGCGCTAAACGGCCCGCACAATGCAAAAATCTCACCGACGCCAAATCCCAGGTCCGCGCATTGCTGAATAACCTCGGGTACAGGCAGGACGCGCGCCAGCAGCGTTTTTTCAGGCAACCCTTCGCGCCAGATAGCCAGATCTTTACTACCGGTCGTCAGCAGCACGCGGTCACCGAAGCGGCGCGCAACCTCGCAGGCTTGCTGAATACTCTGTACGGTATAAAGCTGCGGATGGGTTAAACCGCTCAACTGCTCAGGACGTTGATAGCGGCTCAGCAGTACCCCCGCCGCTTCGCAGGCGTTCATGATGTTGCGGCTCACCACCTCGGCATACGGATGCGAGGCGTCTATCACCCAGCGCGTCTGATTTTCCTGTAGCCAGGCAATCATTTGTTCGCGCTCCAGACGCCCGCAGCGCACCTGACCTTTGATATCTCCCGCCAGCTGCTTCCCCGTTGGGGTCGCAACTGACAGGGTGTAGGCCACATTGGCTGCGTCCAGTTGCTGGCACAGCATGCGCGCATCGCTGGTACCGCCCATGACCAACACATCACCGTAATTCACAGCACATAACCTCGTGGCGTGATCATCAGGCCGTCCTGAACATAGGTTGTTTTGTTGCCAACGATCACAAGGCTGGTCATATCAACCGGTTCAAAGTCCATTTCACCCAGGGTGGTCAACCATTTTTCCTGTTTTTTACGTCCGGCTGACTTCACAATACCCACCGGCGTTTGCGCGCTCTTGCTGGCAGAAAGCAGCTCAAATGCGCGCGCCAGATGTCCTTCGCGACCCCGACTGCGCGGGTTGTAGAAACAGATTACAAAGTCTGCTTCGCCGGCAGCCACTATACGTTTTTCGATAACTGGCCACGGTGTTAACAGATCGCTCAAGCTGATGTGGCAGAAGTCGTGCATCAACGGCGCGCCCAGCAAAGAGGCGGCGGCAATGCTTGCCGTCATTCCTGGGATCAGCCTGACCTCAACGTCCAGCTTTTGCTTGCTGACAAGCTCAAGCACCAGCCCGGCCATACCGTAAATCCCTGCATCACCGCTGCTGATCAGCGCCACATTGTGACCTGCCTGCGCCAGTTCGATCGCCGCCTGGCAGCGTTCAATTTCTTTGCACATCCCGGTTTTGATCACCTGCTTGTCGCCAGTGAACGCTTTTACCAGGTGGGTGTAGGTTTTATAGCCAACGATGATTTCCGCTGCCTGCAATGCTTCAACGGCTTCCATGGTCATCATTGCCTGCGAGCCAGGGCCAATTCCAATTACGCTTAACATCAGTGTGAAACTCCCAAAGTGATAGTGACGCCCTGTTCTCGCAGGGTCTCGCCTAACAGTTTTCCGTGGCTCAGCAGCCAGGCTGCAGGACCGGAAACGCTTCCTGTACCCACCGTTTTGCGAACAAACGATGAGGCCGGGAAACGGTGTTCATGCTCACGCAGCGCGTCAGCAGTAAAGGTTTCGAAAGGAACGCGACAGCACGAAGCCAGTTGGATAAGTCCCTGTTCATCTTTTTTCAGCGTGATACTGCCAATCGCTTTAAGCGCCAGCGGATCGAGCTGCTGGGCTTCGAGTTGCCTGGCAAGCAGCGCGGCCAGCAACGGGAACGGCGTGTCACGACGACAACCAATTCCGGCCACAACACGTTGTGGCACCAGCTTCCAGTGCGGAACAGGCAGATCGGGTAAGTTGGTGCGTAAGGTGATACACACCAGCGCATCCAGTTCAGGAAGCTGATTGAGATCGGTTACCGTGATAAATCCGCGCCGGTCGCAATGACTGACATCCTGCGTCAGTTCATCATCCCACCACAGCCCCACCCGCTTATTACTGACCAGCATCTGATTAACGATCTTCACCGCCGAACGGAAATCACACATCCGGGCATTCAGTTGAAATGCCAGCGTATCCAGTGCCGCCATATCGTTGACATCCGTCGCCGTGGTGATCACCGGATCGGCGCCCAACATGCCCGCCAGATACCGCGCCAGCGCATTGGCACCGCCCGCGTGACCGGAGAGCAGGCTAATGACATGCTGGGCGCGTTCATCAATGACCACCACCGCCGGATCGCAAAATTTGTCGTTGACCAGCGGGGCCAGCACGCGCACCGCAATGCCGGTCGCACCGATAAAAATCAGCGCCGAGTAATTCGCAAACGCTTCGCGGGCGGTATTCGCAAAGCCGTTTTCGAAAGGAATAAATCCCTCCTCCAGCAGCTTTTCACTGGTAAAACAGGTGACCGGCAGCATGGCCGCCAGACGTTTTGCCAGCGTAACGCCTCCCGGGGTCAGGCAAAAAAGCGCAATTGACTCAGGCTTTACGGTATTCATGGCTAAAGTCCGCCGCATAGAGTTTGGAGTAGTGATACTCCGAGCCCAGGAAATTACCGACCAGAATAAGGGCCGTTTTACGGATGCCCGCATCACGAACCTTGTCGCCAATATCCGCCAGGGTACCGCGCACAGTCTGGCTTTCCGGCCAGGTTGCCTTGTAGATCACCGCCACGGGCGTGGTCGCCGGATAACCGCCTTCAATCAAACGCTCGGCCACACGATGAATACGCTGAACGGACAGATAAATCGCCATAGATGTCTGGTGACTGGCAAATGACTCCAGCTGTTCGCGCTCCGGCACCGGCGTGCGTCCTTCCAGGCGGGTAATGATCAGGCTCTGTGAGACCTCAGGCACGGTATACTCAACGCCCAACTCCGCCGCCGCACCAAGGAATGCACTGACACCCGGCACCACCTGCCAGTCAATCCCGCGTTTGGTCAGTTCCTCGCCCTGCTCGCGCACGGAACCGTACAGCGAAACATCGCCGGTTTGCAGACGCACCACGGTCTTACCCGCTTTCACTCCGGCTTCCATCAGATCAAGGATCTGCTCCAGATGCAGTTCAGCGCTGTCGTGGCATTCAGCACCAGCAGGACAATATTCCAGCAGTTCGGTGTTAATCAGCGATCCGGCGTAGATAACAACCTGCGCCTGCTGTAGCAACCGGTAACCTTTGAGGGTAATCAGCTCGCGATCGCCAGGACCTGCGCCAACAAACCACACGCTACGGGGATCAAAAATCTCAGACATGGTTTCCTTCCTTCTGACAGGCGATAACAAATACGGGGTTATTCGGTTTGAAATAGTGACCACTGCCAAGCGTGGTAAGCGAGGAAACCTGTAGCTGCAGGCAATCCACTCCCGGTACGCCAAGATGGTCCAGATGTGCCAGCGCGGTGTTGAGGTTTTCCTGGAGGATGAATGTCATCACCAGCCGCCCTGCGGGATGCAATTGACGCATTGACCAGTCAATCAGTTCAGTCAAATGGCCACCGCTGCCGCCCATGAAAATGGCATCGGCTTTTTCAGCGATGGTCATCGGCGCAACACCGGGAAAAATGTCGATGTTTGCACAGGCAAAATGCTGGCGGTTTTCATCCAGCAACCTGAGCGCCGCCGGGTTACGCTCGATTGCCGTCACGCGCAATCCAGGGTATTGCAGCGCGGCTTCTATCGACACGCTGCCGGTTCCCGCGCCAATATCAATCAGGTGACTGGCGCGGTGTAATTCAAGTTTTGAGAGGGCAAGTGCACGTACCGCTTCTTTGGTCATCGGCACTTTCTCTCCACGTAAAAACAGCTCATCTTTCATCAAGGATCACCACTGCATTCATGTCATAGTCGGCGTTAACTTCGTTCACAGGCAGGAAATGGATCCGTTCGTTTTCCATTGCCAGGTTTTCGCCAATCACCATCCAGCGATGTCCCTTGCCTCGTGCAATGAGCTGCTGCGCAATTTCACGCGGGCCGCACTGCGCATCTGTCACCATCGCCACCTTGTTATGTCGCGCCAGTTCATCGAAACAGACGCTGCGACCATGGCTACTGGTCAGCCACATATCGTTCATATCAATACCGGACTGCGCACACAGGTACTGCACCGCGCTAATACCGGGAATAATGCGCACATTTTCAATACCGAAATGCGCCACCATGCGCGTCCCGATGCCGTAAAACAGCGGATCGCCAGATGCCAGCACCACAACGCGTTGCTCCTGGTGCGCGCAAATCCAGTTCAAGAGTTCGAGAATATTGGCGCCGAGAACAAACTGTTCACCGGTAAAATCCGGGAATTGCTGCAAATGTCGCTTTCCACCGATCAGAACATCAGCCGTTGCGACCGCTTCGCGCGCCGCAGGCGTCATCAAATGCAAACCGGCTGGTCCCATCCCTACAACGGTTAACATTGCATCTCCTCAGCAATCTCTGCGACCGGGCGATTACTTCCAAGTACCTGATTATCAAAAGAGAACATGATGGCGTCACAGGTCGGGGGATTTTTGGTAAAGCGCAACGTTTGCAGGACGCGCATACAGATGCGCTTAGCCAGATGGTTGTAAATGTGCTGAAAACCGTATGCTTCTATGTGTTCCATCGCCGCCTCGGTGGTATCGCAGTCGCTGACCAGCGTGAGCAGTTCCAGCGGCGCACCCAGTAACGCGAGGTGGGCCACCAGCGTTTCCATGCGAGCATCGGCAATATGGCTGTGGGTATGAAAGATCCCCGCCGCAATTTTGACGAGCTTACCAGGGTGTCCCACCAGCACAATTTGTCGGAACCCCAGGCGTACGGCTTCTTCAATCATGTAGCCGACAAAATTGCTCATAGTGACCACAACCTGGGTGTCGATCCCCATCTGCTCACGCACAAAACGTTCGCCGTGGTTTCCTGGCACCAGTACGACACGCTCCAGCCCCGCCGCTCGCTTAATTTCCAGCTCCAGCGACAGTGAACGTTTCCAGCTTTCTTCTGACATCGGCGTGACGATCCCAGTCGTGCCAATGATCGAAATGCCGCCCAGAATGCCAAGGCGGGAGTTGTAGGTTTTTTGTGCCCGCTCTTCGCCTTCCGGCGCGAAAATTTCAATTTGCGCCCCACGATTCGGACCAATCGCCTCACGAACCGCAGACTCAATGGTCTGGCGAGGTGTGCGATTAATCGCCGAACTGCCCACCGGCAGGCCGATCCCTTTGCGGGTTACCGTGCCGACGCCTTCCCCGCCCTGAAGGGTTATCTCTTTGCTATCGTTTAACGTCACGCGGGCAAAAATCAGCATGCCGTGGGTGGCATCCACATCATCGCCACCGTCTTTGCGGATGGCGGCTATCGCCTGCTGTCCTTCGATATGCGGCGACTCTACGTTCAGACACAGCGTCACACCTGATGGCGTCACGATAGAAACCTGGTGGATCAGGTGCTGGCGCAATACCATCAGCGCCGCCACTTTTGCCGCCGCCGTCGCGCACGATCCCGTGGTATATCCTTTACGCAGCGCTTTACCGTTGTGCCACACAGGCGTATCGAAGGACTCGCTCATCGCGCCCCCTGCATGTGATAAAGCATGGCGTTGACGATCGCGGCGGCGACGTTACTTCCCCCTTTACGACCTAACGCAGCAATGGCGGGTAGATTGCTTTGGGTCAGTGCATCTTTCGACTCTTCTGCACCGACGAACCCAACCGGTACGCCAACGACACCACTGACGGCCACATCATGCTCAAGCAGGCGGAACAGCGCTGTCGGCGCGTTGCCAAAAACAAACAGCTTTTCACCCTCTTCCTTCACCGCAATGTCAACGGCCGCCATTGACCGGGTAATGCCCTGCTCTTTTGCCGTCCGCACGACCCGCGGGTCGCTGATGTAGCAGCGGCATTCGCCACCGAATTTTGCCAGCAGCGTTTTATTAATCCCGGAAAGGGCCATAGTGGTATCGGTATAAATCACGCTCGAACGGCTAAGCGCCGCACAGAACTGCTCCAGCACATCACTGGAAAACCACAGAATGTCCAGCCAGTCGAAATCCGCTGTCGTGTGAATGACCCGCTTGATAATGGCTTCATGTAACGGGCTGGCAAACTGATAGTCCGGGCGGGTTTCACGGATGATCTCGCCAATAATGTCGAAACTTTTGGCCTCAATCGCCTGGGGTTGCTGGATATATTGCATTGTGTTGTCCTCAGGCCACACCGACCAGCAGCCACCGCAGCGCAATAAACAGCGCCAGTGCCAGCATCGATGCCACCCACATCAATCGAATCGTATGGGAAATGTCGTCTACCGAAATGTCGCGTTGTGCATCACCGATCCACGGTTTCTCAACGCGCTCGCCAAAGTAGTCATTAGGACCACCCAGACGAATTCCTAATGCCCCGGCAACGGACGCTTCTGACCACGCGCAGTTGGGGCTGCTGTGGTTGTAGCGATCGCGCCAGCCAATCTGCAAAGCACGCGCGCCGTCCTGGCGACATAAAAATGCCGCTGCGCCCAGCAGCAGCCAACTTAGTCTCGCGGGAATATAATTTGCGACATCGTCCAGACGAGCGCTGACCATACCGATAGCGCGGTATTTTTCATGTTTGTAGCCCACCATGGAGTCAAGGGTGTTTACCGCTTTGTAGGCCATCGCCAGAGGCGCACCGCCGAGGAGCAAGAAGAACAGCGGCGCAATGATGCCATCAACGGTGTTCTCAGCCACGGTTTCCACTACGCCGCGATTGATCTGCTGTGGCTGTAATTGCGAGGTATCGCGTCCCACAATCCATGACAGCTTTTCCCGACTTGCAGCAAGGTTACCGGCACGTAGCGGACGCTCGACATCCTGCGCGGCGTTTGCCAGGCAGCGCCCGGCCAGCACGGTAAAGATCATCCAGACCTCAACCACCCAACCAAGCCAGGGATGAATAGAGTGCGCCAGCGCCAGTACTCCCCAGGACACAGCCCAGGTCAGCCCAACCACCACAATCCACATCACCGCGCCACCGATGCGTAGCGCACGGTCGCTATGGCAGTAACGCCGAACAACTCGCTGCACTGCAGAAATCAGATTGCCAATCCAGCGCACTGGATGCGGCCAGTTCTGCGGATCGCCGATGATAAAATCAAGCAGCCAGGCAACACACCACGCGAGGATGGTCATAGTGCGCTCCTCGCGGCTGCCAGCCAGTGGTTAAGCATCTGCGGACGTTGAGCAAAATGAACGTGTAGATAGCTGGCAAAGGTATTTCCCACCTGCCAGCCGCCGGACCAGGCTTGCAGCGTTTTGCCATCGCGCACTTTGCGACAGTTCATCACCGCGGAGGTTTCAGGGGTAAAATCGGAGTAGTGGAATTCATGTCCGCGCAGCACTTCGCCTTCTGCAGCTAACAACGTTTGCTGCGCGGCCTGCGCTTCGCAGTAGCCAAATCGGGTCAGACGTTTTCCCATTTTGCTGTGACCGGGAATGATATCCGCCATCAGCCAGGTATCACCCTGGCTGTCTTCCAGCGAACTGCCGAGGTACATCAGCCCCCCGCACTCGGCATAAATCGCGACACCCTGCTGGTGCGCCGCCCGCAGTTGGTTAAGCATTGCAATATTACGGGCCAACGCCGCAGCATGTAACTCAGGATATCCGCCCCCCAGCCAGATCATCTGACAGTCGGGTAAACAGGTGTCGTGCAACGGGCTAAAACGGACAATCTTAAGCCCCGTGCGCTCCAGTAGCGTAATGTTGTCCGGGTAGTAGAAATTGAACGCTTCGTCATCGGCGATGGCAAGCGTTAGCCCTGCCCCGGCGTCTGCGGCGGGCAGCGCTGGCCATTCACCCGCAGGAAGCGTGTTTAACTGGCTTAATCTCAACAGCGCGTCGATATCAAGGGTTTGCTCCAGCGTCGCGGCAAACGCCTGCCACGGCTGCTGGTTGATAACCGACTCACGCGCGGTAACCAAACCCAGATGACGCTCAGGAAGCGCAACGCCTTCCATACGGGGAACGTAGCCTAAGACGGGTACAGCGCAGTAACGCTCAATCGCCACTTTCAGGAGCTGGTAATGCGTTTCGCTGTTAACCCGGTTAACAATAACGCCGGCAATATTCAGGGTTGGATCAAAATGCTGAAACCCCATTACCGTCGCGGCGATCGAGGTGGAAACGGCTTTGCCATCAACCAGTAGGATAACCGGACAGCCTAACTGTTTGGCCATCGCGGCGGTGCTGCAGTAGTTTGGGTCGGTGCCGTATCCGTCATACAACCCCATAACGCCTTCAATAACGGCGATATCCGCATGTTGCATGTGCTCGCGAAATAAAGCATTCAGGGTGGGGACGGGAAGCATGAAGCTATCAAGATTGCGGGAAGCAGTGCCGCATACCGCGGTATGCCAGCCGGTATCAAGGTAATCGGGGCCTACTTTGCAAGGCTGGACGCGTAAACCGCGTTTTTTCAACAAGCTCAACAAGCCCAGCGTCACCGTGGTTTTACCACAGCCGCTTCCGGTACCTGCAAGAACAAAAGCGTGAAAATTGGCCGCCATACCCTGATCCTGTTCAGGGTGGTAGGGGTGTAAAGATACCCAGTCTCTCGACTGTATGCATCTGAACCACCCACTTCCCACCGAAGTTGTTGGTAGTCACTGACAGGCAGGTCTTCTGGCTTAGCGTCATCCTCACCCGTCCTTCCCAATCTTGCGATCAGTGGTCAATACGGGGTCGTCAGCATCACAGCAGCGGGGGCTGCGGGGGATTCTCACCCCCTTCCCTACCACAAATGTGGCAAACCTGTCAGTTCAAGAGCCTGATTAATTAAGCTCTCTGTTATGAGGTAAATTCACGACCTCATGACAATAATTCAATTTAATATCTTGCCGGGTTCATTCAACCAATTACCTGGCATAAACCCACTTATTCATATGCTCGCATTCTGAGTGAAAGTGCCAACAAAGAATAAAGAAAGTCATTCACAGAGACACTGTATCTCATCACAAAAATAAAAACTGGTGCAGTTTATCCCTCTAATACTAATATTTTGTTGCGCTATGACAATTTATTGACTGCTGTCGCTACTTTTCATTTTATAATGACTGGCATAGCGCCCTATATCAAAAATCGGCAATAGCAAAATATTGCCATTTAAGCGGATTCGCCACGTGAAATGACATTTATTTGTTGGCGAAATGCCTGCGGCGTGACCTGATACGTTTGACGAAAAACTTTGCAAAAATAACTGGTTTGCGAAAATCCTAAATTACGCGCAATGCTGGCTATGCTCCAGTCACTGTGGCAAAGCAGCTCTTTTGCACTGGCCATTCGCTGCTGGTTTACCCATGCGTTAAAACCGATACCATGATATTTTTTGAACAATTTGCTGAAATAGTAAGGGCTAAGGTAAACATGAGAGGCGACATCCTCCAGACGCAATTCGTCTGATAAATGCGCATCAATATAACGCAGTGCTTTTTTCATTTTGCTGTCATGAGGATTGGTGCTGCGGTTAGCGCGTACCGGCTCTGACTGCTGCGGGTTATCTTTGATAACCACAAAATTAAGTTGTTTCTTAAGGCAATTTTCCACGATGAGCTTCAGCAGATCCGCTGAGGCGATGACTCGCGAATAATCCATTTCCGGTACATTACGAAACTCGTTGACCAGTTCGGGATCGGCTTGCCAGCGGTCATCTACATTCAGAATATCAACCAAACCAACATCGTTACTTAAGCGTACCTGGCCACAAAGCACAAACCCTACCAGGTGCCCCGCAATGACCAGCGGAATTGAGAAATCGGTAAGTCCGGCGTGACAGCGATAGATGCAGGGTTGATCGGATTTAGAGGCTTCCAGCCCTCCACAGCGATCGCTCATACGACAACGGGTACTGTGCTGAGGATGCTGACGCATCAACTGGCAAAAAGGGGTGAAATTAAAAAGCTCAGAAATTTCATCACCGTGAATATTGACAACCACAACGGCCAGACTGGTGGCCTGCGCAAAATCCTGTGCGATTTTATTAATGAGTTCTGAGTTCAGGGCACTCGCAGAAATCATGATAAAACCTCTCAGTTAATTTATTGTTATAAATAAAACATATTATTCACATTCATTTTCACCCAGCCATCCTGAGCATTGATGAAAGTCGTAATTGAACATAACAAAAGTCTCCCATTCTTGGGAGACTTTTTGGGCAGTTCAGGATACCGGATCACGAAAACAGTTTTTACTTTTCAAAAATAAACTTCTTCTGTGAAGCTAGCTCTCATTTTCGTCCAGCTTACACGTATTACAGGGTAAATTTTTGCCAATCAAATAACGATAAATTGCTGCACCCGCGCACGCGCCGATGATAGGGGCCACAATCGGTACAATGAAATAAGGGATATCACGCCCGCCGGTCATCGCAACATCTCCCCACCCGGCCATCCAGGCAAACAATTTAGGACCAAAATCACGCGCCGGATTCATCGCAAATCCGGTTAGCGGACCGGTGGATGCGCCGATAACAGCAACCAGAATACCAATCAGCAATGGCGCCAACGGACCTTTAGGAACGCCGTTACCGTCGTCAGTCAGTGCCATGATCATCCCCATAAGAATGGAGGTAATCACCACTTCGACCAACGCTGCCTGCCAGACGCTGAGCGCCGCCGCAGGATAAGTACTAAAAATACTGGCAAGGTGCAGGCTTTCCAGACTGCCGCGCACCATCTGGTGGGCCGACTCATACTCGGTAAACAGACTGCCGTAGAGCAAATAAGCCAGCAAAGCGCCACCAAAGGCCCCCGCGACCTGCGCCACAGTGTAAGGTAAAACTTTGCGCCCCGGAAAACAGGCAAACAGCCACAGTGCGATGGTGATAGCAGGGTTGAGATGCGCGCCAGAGATCCCGGCTGTCAGGTAGACTGCAAGCGAGATCCCCAGACCCCAAATGATGCAGATTTCCCACAATCCCAGGCTGGCACCTGCGACTTTCAGAGCGCTCAGGCAGCCAATACCAAAAAACAAAAATAGCCCGGTACCCAAAAACTCAGCAATGCATTGCGCTTTTAGTGAATCGTTCATTGTGACACCTTCTAAGCAGAGTTCGTGTCTTTACCAGCGGACTCCTTACTGGCAAGTAGAATACTTCGAGGCTTACTATAAAAGGCCGTATCAGCAAATTGTTGGCATTCTGCGGATAGCTTGCCCTTTAAAATCGTGGCGCAATAGCAAATTCTTGCTACGCACTTTATTAAAACATTAGAGACAATCGGGATTTCGCGTATTACACGGACATTTTCAAAACAATAAAATATTGCTATTAGCAGAAATCCGTTTTCAAACCACCATCACAATTTCATTTTTTTCGCATAGCAAATGATATTTATAATGTCACCAGAAAAAGTGTAAATGTGGAACTGACATAACTAAATAATCACATCAATAATATTTAATATACCCATTAAAAACAACAAGTTAAAATAATTAATGGCAATTTTATATCACCTTACCTCTATTATTTTTTCACTCTCAATTTCAAGTCAGCCATTCTTTTTCCTCGCTTCTTTTTATAGTCATGAACATCGGGACAACCCAGACGAGGTCTTTATGCAACAAGAAGCGTTAGGAATGGTAGAAACCAAAGGCTTGACTGCAGCCATAGAGGCCGCAGATGCAATGGTGAAGTCAGCCAATGTAATGCTGGTCGGCTACGAAAAAATTGGTTCGGGGCTGGTAACAGTCATTGTCCGCGGCGATGTTGGCGCAGTCAAAGCAGCAACAGATGCAGGTGCCGCCGCAGCACGTAATGTGGGAGAAGTGAAAGCCGTACACGTCATCCCACGCCCTCATACCGATGTAGAAAAAATCTTACCGAAGGGAATTAGCTAATGAGCAGCAATGAGCTGGTTGATCAGATCATGGCGCAGGTGATTGCTCGCGTGGCAACGCCGGAACAGCAGGCTATCCCTGAAAATAATCCTCCAACACGAGAAACGGCTATGGCAGAGAAAAGCTGCAGTTTAACGGAGTTTGTCGGTACTGCGATTGGCGACACCGTCGGTCTGGTAATCGCCAACGTGGACAGCGCCCTACTGGACGCAATGAAACTTGAAAAACGGTATCGCTCCATTGGCATCCTTGGCGCGCGTACTGGTGCAGGCCCGCACATCATGGCCGCAGATGAAGCGGTAAAAGCCACCAATACTGAAGTCGTCAGTATTGAGTTGCCACGTGATACCAAAGGCGGCGCGGGTCACGGTTCGCTGATTATTCTCGGCGGCAACGATGTTTCCGACGTGAAACGCGGAATTGAGGTTGCGCTGAAAGAACTGGATCGCACCTTTGGCGATGTGTATGCCAACGAAGCCGGTCACATCGAAATGCAATACACCGCACGCGCCAGCTACGCGCTGGAAAAAGCCTTTGGTGCACCGATTGGCCGTGCCTGTGGCGTGATTGTCGGCGCCCCGGCATCCGTTGGTGTCCTGATGGCTGATACTGCGCTGAAATCCGCCAACGTGGAAGTTGTGGCCTACAGCTCCCCTGCCCATGGCACCAGCTTCAGTAACGAAGCCATTCTGGTCATTTCAGGCGATTCCGGCGCTGTGCGTCAGGCCGTTATCTCCGCCCGCGAAATCGGTAAAACCGTACTCGGGACCCTCGGCTCAGAACCGAAAAACGATCGTCCGTCCTACATCTGATATCAGTGAGGCTGATTCATGAGATCGAAAAGATTTGAAGCACTGGCGAAGCGCCCTGTGAATCAGGATGGCTTCGTTAAGGAGTGGATCGAAGAAGGCTTCATTGCAATGGAAAGCCCGAACGACCCTAAACCGTCGATTAAAATCGTCAACGGTACAGTCACAGAACTGGACGGCAAATCCGCCAGTGAATTTGACTTAATTGACCATTTCATTGCCCGCTATGGCATTAACCTGGCGCGCGCTGAAGAAGTCATGGCGATGGACTCAGTAAAACTTGCCAATATGCTTTGCGATCCTAACGTGAAGCGCAAAGACATTGTGCCGCTGACCACCGCAATGACCCCGGCAAAAATTGTCGAAGTGGTGTCCCATATGAACGTCGTTGAGATGATGATGGCCATGCAGAAAATGCGTGCTCGTCGTACACCGTCTCAGCAGGCGCACGTCACTAACGTTAAAGATAATCCGGTGCAGATTGCCGCTGATGCGGCTGAAGGCGCCTGGCGCGGATTTGACGAACAAGAAACGACGGTTGCCGTTGCGCGTTATGCACCCTTTAACGCCATTGCGCTGTTAGTCGGCTCACAGGTTGGGCGCCCTGGCGTATTAACCCAGTGCTCGCTGGAAGAGGCGACAGAACTTAAACTCGGTATGTTAGGCCACACCTGTTACGCGGAAACCATCTCTGTCTATGGTACTGAACCCGTCTTTACCGATGGCGATGACACGCCATGGTCGAAAGGTTTCCTCGCCTCTTCCTACGCCTCACGCGGTCTGAAAATGCGCTTTACCTCCGGTTCTGGCTCAGAAGTTCAGATGGGTTACGCCGAAGGTAAATCGATGCTTTACCTTGAAGCCCGCTGTATTTACATCACCAAAGCCGCTGGCGTACAGGGTTTACAAAATGGTTCAGTAAGCTGCATCGGCGTGCCTTCCGCTGTGCCGTCAGGCATTCGTGCGGTGTTAGCTGAAAACCTGATCTGTTCCTCCCTGGATCTGGAGTGTGCCTCCAGCAACGACCAAACCTTTACCCACTCGGATATGCGTCGTACTGCCCGCCTGCTGATGCAGTTCCTGCCGGGTACTGACTTCATCTCTTCCGGTTATTCCGCTGTACCGAACTACGACAACATGTTTGCGGGTTCGAACGAGGATGCCGAAGATTTTGACGACTACAACGTTCTCCAGCGAGACCTCAAGGTAGATGGGGGTCTGCGTCCGGTTCGTGAAGAAGACGTTATCGCCATTCGTAATAAAGCGGCACGTGCACTGCAGGCCGTCTTTGCCGGGATGGGATTACCGCCAATCACTGATGAAGAAGTGGAAGCGGCGACTTACGCCCACGGTTCGAAAGATATGCCGGAGCGAAACATCGTTGAAGATATCAAGTTTGCGCAAGAGATCATCAATAAAAACCGTAACGGTCTGGAAGTGGTGAAAGCCCTTGCTCAGGGCGGGTTTACCGATGTCGCTCAGGACATGCTCAACATCCAGAAAGCCAAGTTAACCGGGGATTATCTGCATACCTCCGCCATTATCGTTGGCGACGGACAGGTGCTATCCGCAGTAAATGACGTCAATGACTATGCCGGTCCGGCAACAGGTTATCGCCTACAAGGCGAACGCTGGGAAGAGATCAAAAACATCCCTGGCGCACTTGATCCCAACGAACTTGGCTAAGGGGTGAAAAATGGAAATCAATGAAAAGCTGCTGCGCCAGATAATTGAAGACGTACTGTCTGAAATGCAAACCAGCGACAAACCCGTCTCATTCCGTGCATCGACAGCGGCTAGCGCTCCACAGGCTGCAGCGGCGCAGGGCGACAGCTTTCTGACCGAGATTGGCGAAGCCAAACAAGGCCAGCAGCAGGACGAAGTGATTATTGCCGTAGGTCCCGCGTTTGGACTGTCGCAAACCGTCAATATCGTAGGGATCCCGCATAAGAACATCTTGCGCGAAGTGATTGCGGGTATTGAAGAAGAAGGCATTAAAGCGCGCGTTATCCGCTGCTTTAAATCCTCCGATGTGGCGTTTGTCGCCGTGGAAGGTAACCGTCTGAGCGGTTCCGGGATCTCTATCGGCATCCAGTCAAAAGGCACCACGGTAATCCACCAGCAGGGGTTACCGCCGCTTTCTAACCTGGAGCTGTTCCCTCAGGCACCACTTCTGACGCTGGAAACCTATCGTCAGATCGGTAAAAACGCCGCGCGTTATGCCAAGCGTGAATCTCCGCAACCGGTCCCTACTCTGAATGACCAGATGGCTCGTCCTAAGTACCAGGCGAAATCGGCCATTCTGCACATTAAAGAGACCAAATACGTCGTGACGGGCAAAAACCCGCAGGAACTGCGCGTGGCGCTTTGATAAAGGATAACTCCATGAATACCGACGCAATTGAATCGATGGTTCGGGATGTGCTGAGCCGGATGAACAGCCTGCAAGGCGAGCCGGCGACGCCGGTCGCGGCGAGTTCATCAGCACATACCGCGAAAGTCACGGATTACCCTCTCGCGAATAAACATCCTGAGTGGGTAAAAACCGCAACCAACAAAACTCTGGATGACTTCACTCTCGAAAATGTTCTGAGCAACAAAGTGACGGCGCAGGACATGCGCATCACCCCTGAAACGCTGCGCCTTCAGGCGGAAATCGCCAAAGATGCCGGACGTGACAGACTGGCGATGAACTTCGAGCGTGCAGCTGAGCTAACCGCTGTACCTGACGATCGCATTCTTGAGATCTACAACGCGCTGCGCCCATACCGCTCAACGAAAGACGAGCTGATGGCTATCGCTGACGATCTCGAAAATCGTTATCAGGCAAAGATCTGTGCAGCTTTCGTTCGTGAAGCGGCAGCGCTGTACGTTGAGCGTAAAAAACTCAAAGGCGACGACTAACTCAGGGACAGGATCATGCGATATATAGCTGGCATTGACATAGGCAACTCATCAACGGAAGTCGCTCTGGCTACCCTCGATGAGTCTGGCGCACTGAGCATCACCGGCAGCGCGCTGGCAGAAACCACCGGAATTAAAGGCACATTACGTAATGTGTTTGGTATTCAGGAGGCACTTTCGCTGGCAGCAAAAAATGCCGGTATCAATGTCAGCGATATTTCGCTCATCCGTATTAACGAAGCCACCCCGGTCATTGGTGACGTCGCGATGGAAACGATAACCGAAACCATCATCACTGAATCCACCATGATCGGCCATAACCCTAAAACGCCGGGCGGCGTCGGATTAGGCGTTGGCGTCACTATTACGCCGGAAGACCTGCTCAGCCGTCCGGCGGATACGCCCTATATTCTGGTGGTGTCATCGGCCTTTGATTTCGCCGATGTCGCCACGATGATTAATGCCTCCGTCCGCGCCGGATACCAGTTAACTGGCGTTATTTTGCAGCAGGACGATGGCGTGTTGGTCAGTAATCGTCTGACTCACCCCCTGCCTATCGTGGATGAAGTCCTTCATATCGACCGCATCCCGTTAGGTATGCTGGCTGCCATTGAGGTCGCGATTCCAGGAAAAGTCATTGAAACGCTTTCTAACCCTTACGGGATTGCGACCGTCTTTGGCCTCAACGCCGACGAGACTAAAAACATTGTCCCGATGGCGCGGGCGCTGATCGGCAACCGTTCTGCCGTGGTCGTTAAAACGCCATCAGGTGATGTGAAAGCACGAGCCATTCCTGCCGGAAATCTGGAGCTACAGTCGCAGGGTCGTACCGTACGGGTCGACGTTGCAGCTGGCGCTGAAGCGATTATGAAAGCGGTTGGCGAATGCCCGAAACTGGATAACGTCACCGGAGAGGCTGGCACCAATATTGGCGGCATGCTGGAGCATGTGCGCCAGACAATGGCTGAATTAACCAACAAACCCAGCCACGAAATTTTTATTCAGGACCTGCTGGCAGTCGATACCTCGGTTCCCGTCAGCGTGACCGGCGGACTAGCCGGTGAGTTCTCGCTGGAACAGGCTGTCGGCATTGCTTCCATGGTGAAATCAGACCGCCTGCAAATGGCGATGATTGCTCAGGAAATCACGCAAAAGCTCAACATTGACGTCCAGGTTGGCGGCGCCGAAGCCGAAGCTGCCATTCTGGGGGCCTTAACCACCCCCGGCACGACGCGGCCACTGGCTATTCTGGACCTCGGTGCAGGATCGACCGATGCCTCCATCATCAACCCGAAAGGCGAAATTATTGCCACGCACCTGGCGGGTGCGGGCGATATGGTCACGATGATTATTGCCCGTGAACTGGGGCTGGAAGACCGTTATCTCGCTGAAGAGATCAAAAAGTACCCGCTGGCGAAAGTCGAGAGCTTGTTCCATCTTCGCCACGAAGATGGCAGCGTCCAGTTCTTCCCTACACCTCTCCCACCAACGGTTTTTGCCCGCGTATGCGTAGTAAAACCCGATGAACTGGTGCCACTGCCAGGCGAACTGGCGCTGGAGAAAGTCCGGGCCATTCGCCGCAGCGCTAAGGAACGCGTTTTCGTCACCAACGCACTCAGAGCGCTACGTCAGGTGAGTCCGACCGGGAACATTCGGGATATTCCCTTTGTGGTGCTGGTTGGCGGCTCATCCCTGGACTTTGAAGTTCCGCAACTGGTCACCGATGCGCTGGCACACTATCGCCTGGTTGCCGGGCGCGGCAACATTCGTGGCACCGAAGGTCCGCGCAACGCGGTCGCGACAGGGCTGATTCTCTCCTGGTACAAGGCATTCGCTCATGGAAAGTAATCTCACCACGCCAGCCATCGTTATCTTCGCCACTGCTGGATGCACTAACGTCTGGAGTGATGTGCTGCTGGGTATTGAAGAAGAAGGGATCCCCTTTGTGATTCAGGAGAGCCCGTCAACTGACGTTATCCACAACGCATGGCTGGCGGCTTGCCACTCGCCGCTGCTGGTTGGCATTGGCTGCAGTCGCGAAAAACTGGTCGTGCACTATAAAAACTTACCCACATCAGCGCCACTATTTACGCTGACGTATCAACAAGATAACCATGCCCGACGCAGCATTGGTAATAACGCTGCGCGGCTGGTTAAAGGCATTCCGTTTCGGGAATGCCACTCATAACCCACAGGAGAAAAGCAGTATGAATAACGCACTGGGACTGGTTGAAACAAAAGGGCTCGTCGGCGCTATTGAAGCCGCTGATGCCATGGTGAAATCCGCAAACGTGCAGTTGGTTGGTTACGAAAAAATCGGCTCAGGCCTTATCACCGTTATGGTTCGCGGCGATGTCGGCGCAGTGAAAGCTGCCGTAGATGCAGGAAGCGCTGCAGCAAGCGCCGTTGGCGAGGTGAAATCCTGCCACGTTATCCCGCGTCCGCACAGCGACGTTGAAGCCATTTTACCTAAATCCGCATAAGTCGTTGCAACCAAGGAGCACAGCGTGAAGCAATCACTGGGATTACTTGAAGTTAGTGGTCTGGCATTAGCCATCAGTTGCGCGGACGTCATGGCGAAAGCCGCCTCCATCACGCTGGTGGGCCTCGAAAAAACCAACGGTTCAGGCTGGATGGTGATCAAGATAATCGGGGATGTGGCCTCCGTCCAGGCGGCCATTTCCACCGGTGTCAGTTTCGCTGACCAGCGAGATGGACTGGTGGCTCATAAGGTCATATCCAGGCCAGGGGATGGCATTCTGTCACATAGCGTCACCCCGGAGTCTGAGCCAACGCCCGCCCCAACACCGGTCGTACCACATGAAGAGATGACTGAGGACCATGCAGCGCCCGAAGCGCCGCAAGATGCAGAGTTGATTAGCTGCAATCTGTGTCTTGACCCTGCCTGCCCCCGTCAAAAAGGCGAGCCGCGCTCTCTTTGTCTGCACTCAGGCAAACGAGGTGAAGCGTGATGGATAAACAGCAACTGGAGACAACGGTCACCAAAGTTCTGGATGAAATGCGTGAGCGCCCGATTCCGCTAGGGATCTCTAATCGTCATATTCATCTATGCGCTGAAGATTACGACCGCTTGTTTCCTAATCACCCTATTAGTGAGAAAAAAGAGCTGCTGCAGCCCGGACAATATGCAGCAGACCAGACCGTCACGCTGGTGGGACCAAAAGGTCAGTTAAAAAATGTGCGCTTACTCGGCCCACTGCGTAGCACCAGTCAGGTCGAAATTTCTCGTACCGACGCTCGTACGTTGGGAATTGCTGCTCCACTACGGATGTCAGGCAGCATCGAGGGCACGCCAGGCGTTCGCCTTATCAGTCCATTTGCTGAACTGGACTTAGCATCCGGGGTAATCGTCGCCCAACGCCATATCCATATGTCGCCGCTCGATGCCCTAATCCTGCGCGTTTCCCATGGCGATAAAGTCTCTGTTGCCATTAATGGCGATGAACGTCGACTGATTTTCGATAACGTCGCCGTACGCGTTTCGCCGGATATGCGCCTTGAGATGCATATCGATACCGACGAAGCCAATGCTGCGGGCGCTGATAATCCGCAGGCATTTGCCACACTGGTGAGCCCACGATGAACAACGAACTGCTGCAACGCATTATCGAGGAGGTTGTTTCCCGATTAAAAAAACGCGCGGAAAGCACGCTCTCGCTTAGCGTCGCGCAGTTACGAGAAATCGAACCACGGACATTGTGCTGCCAGTACTCGTCGCTCCACCTCCTGCAGGCGGACCTGCCATTGCTGGAGCAAATTGCCGAGGGCTGCGCAGACAACATATCGGTGGTAACGATCCACGAAGCGCTGGCATGCGGAGTCCGCGTGAAAATTTCACTACAACACCGATTGTTACCCGCAATCCCCGTTAGAAAACTTGCGCGTCTGCCTCTGGAGTTCAGTGACGAGCTGGGGCGAATCATCGTTTTGCATCCTGACAAACTTCTCAGCTATGCCGACGTCGCCCAACTGAAGGGGGGCGTTCTGGTGCTACGTCGTCGATGTGTCGTGACGGCTCTGGCTCAGGACGCCGTCGGTACGCGAAATGTCCAATTAATTAAGCAGGAGTGAGCTATGCATCTGGCACGGGTTACAGGCGTTGTGGTTTCCACGCAAAAATCCCCATCACTGGTGGGGAAGAAACTGTTGCTGGTACGTCGGGTGAGTGCGGACGGAGAACTTCCCGCGTCCCCTGTGAGTGGAGATGAAGTCGCGGTTGATTCTGTCGGCGCTGGAACTGGAGAACTGGTATTACTCAGCAGTGGCTCCAGCGCCAGACACGTTTTTTCCGGCCCTAATGAGGCCATCGATCTGGCTATCGTCGGCATTGTCGACACGCTTTCTCGTTAGGAGGAACTATGGCGATTTATACCCGCACTGGCGATGCCGGCACAACGGCCCTCTTTACCGGGCAACGCGTGAGCAAAACGCACCCGCGCGTCGAGGCTTACGGTACGCTGGACGAACTTAATGCGGCGCTTAGCCTGTGTGTTTGCGCAGCGAAAAACCCGCAGCACCGCCAGTTACTCGAAAACATTCAACTGCAGCTTTTTTGGTTCAGCGCCGAGCTGGCAAGCGAAAGCGAACAGCCAGCGCCAGAGCAGCGCTACATCAGCTCAGAAGAAATTGCCGCGCTGGAAGCCGCCATTGATACCGCGATGGGGAGAGTGCCCCCCCTACGCAGCTTTATTTTACCTGGCCGCAGCGAAGCCGCCAGCCGTCTGCACTTTGCCCGCACGCTGGCCCGCCGCGCAGAGAGGCGACTGGTCGAACTCTCCACTGAGATTTCCGTCAGACACGTGCTGATGCGTTATATCAATCGCCTCTCCGACTGCTTATATGCGCTTGCACGAGCAGAAGATCATGACGCCCATCAAAACAACATTATTCAGAAAGTGGCGGAGCGTTATCTCGCAGCCATCCGTACATCAGCCACCAGGGAGCCGGCTATGTCTCTGTCTTTTCAGGAACTCCACCAACTCACTCGCGCTGCGGTAACGAGAGCAGAAGAACTTCAGGTTCCGGTCGTCATCAGCATTGTTGATGCGAATGGGACCCAAACGGTGACCTGGCGCATGCCTGACGCATTACTCGTCAGTAGCGAACTGGCACCGAAAAAAGCCTGGACCGCCGTGGCAATGAAAACCGCCACGCATAAGCTGACATCGGCAGTGCAGCCAGGCGCCGCGCTTTACGGTCTGGAAAGCCATATGCAGGGAAAAGTCGTCACCTTCGGTGGCGGGTACGCATTATGGCGTGAGGGGTTACTCCTTGGGGGTCTTGGCATCAGCGGGGGAAGCGTTGAGCAGGATATGGACATTGCAGAAACGGCCATTGCGGCAATTAACGTGAGAACACATCAATGAACACTTCAGAACTTGAAACCCTTATTCGTAACATTTTGAGTGAGCAACTTGCCCCGGCAAAAGCAGAAGTTAAGGGTAATGGAATTTTTCCGTCCGTTAGCGAAGCGATCGATGCCGCTCATCAGGCTTTTCTGCGTTATCAGCAATGTCCATTGAAAACCCGCAGCGCCATCATTAACGCCCTGCGAGAAGAGCTGACGCCTCACCTTGCTTCATTGGCTGCTGAAAGCGCTGCCGAAACGGGAATGGGCAACAAAGAGGATAAGTTCCTTAAAAATAAAGCTGCGTTGGATAATACCCCGGGTATCGAAGATCTCACCACTACGGCGCTTACCGGTGACGGCGGCATGGTGTTATTCGAGTATTCACCCTTTGGCGTGATTGGTTCCGTCGCCCCCAGCACCAACCCGACGGAAACCATTATTAACAACAGCATCAGTATGCTGGCTGCGGGAAATAGCGTTTATTTTAGCCCACATCCAGGTGCAAAAGCGGTCTCACTGAAGCTGATTACCATGATTGAAGATATTGCTTTTCGCTGCTGCGGGATTCGGAATCTTGTCGTCACGGTCACAGAACCCACTTTTGAGGCTACCCAGCAGATGATGGCGCACCCTAAAATCGCAGTTCTGGCGATTACCGGTGGTCCAGGCATTGTTGCTATGGGCATGAAAAGCGGGAAAAAAGTCATTGGCGCAGGCGCAGGCAATCCTCCCTGCATTGTTGATGAAACAGCCGACCTGGTTAAGGCGGCAGAAGATATCATCAATGGCGCATCCTTTGATTACAACCTCCCCTGCATTGCTGAGAAGAGCCTGATTGTTGTTGATGCCGTTGCCGAACGACTGGTTCAACAAATGCAGTCTTTTGGCGCAATGCGACTCAATAGCGAAGAGACAGACAAACTGCGCGCAGTTTGTCTGCCAGAAGGAATAGCCAATAAACAACTGGTAGGGAAAAGCCCGGCAACCTTACTGGAAGCCGCGGGAATACCGGTTCCGGCAAAAGCACCTCGATTACTGATAGGTATCGTCAAGGCTGACGACCCATGGGTTACCAGCGAGCAACTGATGCCAATGCTCCCCATCGTAACGGTGAGCGATTTTGACAGCGCGTTAACGTTGGCCCTGAAGGTTGAAGAGGGATTGCATCACACCGCCATTATGCATTCGCAAAATGTGTCACGTCTGAACCTTGCCGCGCGCACGCTTCAGACCTCCATTTTTGTGAAAAATGGCCCCTCTTATGCTGGGATTGGCGTTGGTGGTGAAGGCTTTACCACCTTCACCATCGCAACGCCGACCGGTGAAGGAACGACATCTGCGCGCACTTTCGCACGCTCTCGTCGTTGCGTGCTGACAAACGGTTTTTCTATTCGCTAATGGGGCCGTTATGAAAAGCTTTTCACTGCAAACTCGATTGTACAGCGGCCAGGGAAGCCTGGATGTGCTTAAGCGCTTCACGAATAAGCATATCTGGATTATCTGCGATGGTTTTCTCGCGCGTTCTCCCCTGATTGAAAAGCTGCGCGACGCGCTGCCAGCGGATAACCGCATCAGCATTTTCAGCGATATCACCCCCGATCCCACCATTAGCACGGTAGTACAAGGGATTGCGCAAATGCAGTCCCTACGACCGGACGTCGTAATTGGTTTTGGCGGTGGCTCTGCACTGGACGCCGCAAAAGCCATCGTCTGGTTCAGCCGACAGTTCGGTATTGAGATTGAAACCTGCGTTGCAATTCCCACCACCAGCGGCACGGGATCGGAGGTGACCAGCGCCTGCGTGATTAGCGATCCGGATAAAGGCATTAAGTATCCATTATTTAATAATGCGCTTTATCCGGACATGGCCATCCTTGATCCGACGCTGGTCGTCAGCGTTCCACCAGCCATAACCGCGAATACCGGCATGGACGTATTAACGCATGCGCTGGAGGCTTACGTATCCACGAAGGCCAGCGACTTCACCGATGCGCTGGCTGAAAAAGCGGCACAAATCGTCTTCCAGTACCTGCCTGTCGCCGTCAGCAAAGGCGACTGCCTGGCAACCAGAGGAAAAATGCACAACGCGTCAACACTCGCGGGAATGGCATTCAGTCAGGCTGGTCTGGGTATCAATCATGCGATTGCCCATCAGTTGGGCGGCCAGTTTCATCTGCCCCACGGACTTGCCAATGCGCTGCTGCTGACCCATGTCATTCATTTTAATGCCCGCGATCCGCGGGCTGCGAAGCGCTATGCCCGTTTCGCTAAAGCCTGCCACCTATGCCCGGATAACGCGAACGATACGGCGGCACTGAATGCGCTAATTCGTCATATAGAGCTACTCAAAAAACAGTGTGCGTTACCTTCTTTTGCTGACGCGCTTAAAGACGGAAAGCAAGTCTGGTCACAACGTATACCGTCGATGGTTCAGGCCGCGCTGGCTGATGTCACGCTGCAAACCAATCCTCGTGTTGCCGACGCCAGCGCCATGCAGGAACTGCTTGAGGAATTATTATGAAGACAACCATGACGGCAGAGTCCACGCTTTATGATGCGCAGACAATTCGCGAACGCGTTCGCGCAGCGGGTGTTGTCGGGGCCGGAGGCGCAGGCTTTCCTGCTCACGTAAAATTACAGGCGCAGGTCGATACGTTTCTGGTCAATGCGGCAGAATGTGAACCGATGCTGAAAGTTGACCAGCAATTGATGGCCGTTCAGGCTGAGCGACTTATCCGTGGCGTTCAATATGCCATGACGGCTACCGGGGCCAGGGCCGGTATTATTGCGCTCAAAGAGAAATATCAAAAGGCTATCAATGCGTTAACGCCCCTTCTGCCTGCCGGGATCCGCTTACATATTTTGCCTGATGTCTACCCGGCTGGTGACGAGGTTTTGACCATCTGGATGGCAACGGGCCGGAGAGTTCCGCCTGCCGCGCTGCCGGTCAGCGTCGGCGTGGTGGTCAATAACGTCCAGACGGTGCTCAACATCGCCAGAGCCGTTGAGCAGCAGTATCCGGTTACGCGCCGTACCCTGACCGTTAACGGCGCGGTCGCCAGACCAATCACTCTTACCGTCCCTATCGGAATGTCTTTACGTGAGGTTCTGGCGTTGGCCGGTGGTGTTACCGTTGACGATCCCGGTTTTATTAACGGTGGTCCGATGATGGGCGGCCTGATTACCTCACTGGATACCCCAGTCAGCAAGACCACCGGGGGACTGCTGGTTTTACCAAAGACTCATGCGTTGATTCAGCGGCGGATGCAGGATGAACGCACCGTGCTTTCCGTCGCAAAAACCGTTTGCGAGCAGTGTCGTTTGTGTACGGATTTGTGCCCAAGGCATTTGATCGGCCATGAATTATCGCCGCACCTGCTGGTTCGCGCGGTTAATTATCAGCAGGCGGCCACTCCGCAGTTACTGCTCACGGCCCTGACCTGTTCAGAATGCAATGTATGTGAAAGCGTAGCCTGTCCGGTTGGGATTTCACCGATGCGAATTAACCGCATGCTTAAACGCGAGCTACGGGCGCTCAACCATCGTTATGAAGGGCCGTTAAATCCTGAGGATGAAATGGCGAAGTATCGGCTTATTCCGGTGAAGCGCCTTATTACCAAACTGGGCCTTAGCGACTGGTATCACGATGCGCCACTGACTGAGACTGATTATCCCACGGATAAAACGACGCTGTTGCTACGCCAGCATATTGGTGCCAGCGCCATCCCATGTGTACAGCAGGGCGAACACGTTGTTCGCGGTCAATGCGTTGCCGATGTGCCGTCCGGTGCATTAGGCGCACCTGTCCACGCCAGTATTGACGGTATTGTCAGCGAAATTACTGAGCAATCCATCACGGTAATAAGAGGTTAATCATGTCTCAGGCTATAGGGATTTTAGAACTCACCAGCATTGCCAAAGGAATGGAAGCGGGCGATGCCATGTTAAAAAGCGCGAATGTGAATTTACTGGTCAGCAAGACCATCTGCCCGGGCAAATTTCTGCTCATGCTCGGTGGTGACGTAGGCGCAATACAACAGGCGATCGCCACCGGAACTTCTCTTGCTGGCGATATGCTCGTTGATAGTCTGGTACTACCCAACATTCACGCCAGCGTACTTCCTGCGATCAGTGGACTTAACAGCGTGGATAAGCGTCAGGCCGTTGGCATTGTTGAAACATGGAGCGTTGCGGCCTGCATCTGCGCCGCCGACCGTGCGGTTAAAGCCTCCAATGTCACGCTGGTACGCGTCCATATGGCATTTGGTATTGGCGGCAAGTGCTACATGGTTGTCGCTGGCGATGTGTCTGATGTGAATAACGCAGTGACAGTTGCCAGTGAAAGTGCAGGTGAAAAAGGTCTGTTGGTTTACCGTTCAGTCATCCCTCGTCCGCATGAAAGCATGTGGCGACAGATGGTGGAGGGATAATGGAAAGACAACCCACCACGGATCGTATGATTCAGGAATATGTTCCTGGCAAGCAGGTTACGCTGGCGCATCTTATCGCTAATCCGGGTAAAGATTTGTTCAAGAAACTGGGATTACCAGAGTCGGTTTCCGCAATCGGTATTCTGACGATTACCCCCAGCGAAGCCTCAATCATCGCCTGTGATATCGCCACGAAATCCGGGGCGGTAGAGATTGGTTTTCTCGACCGTTTTACCGGCGCTGTGGTACTGACGGGCGATGTTTCCGCCGTTGAGTACGCGCTGAAACAGGTAACCCGGACGCTGGGCGAAATGATGCGTTTTACCGCCTGTCCCATCACCCGGACATAATCTCATGAAACGCATAATGCTAATTGGCCCCAGCCAGTGCGGTAAAACGTCACTTACACAGTGCATGCAGGGAGAGGCGCTTCATTATCAGAAGACCCAGGCCATTGTCTGGTCTCCCACAACGATAGACACACCGGGTGAGTATCTCGAAAACCGCTGCCTGTACAGCGCGCTGCTGGCCAGCGCCTGTGAAGCAGACATCATCGCGCTGGTTCTCAATGCTGACGCGCCGTGGTCACCTTTTTCTCCAGGTTTTACTGGCCCGATGAACCGACCCGTTATCGGCCTCGTCACCAAAGCCGATTTAGCCAGCCCGCAGCGTATTTCTCTCGTGGAGAGTTGGTTAGTTCAGGCTGGCGCGCAAAAAGTATTTGTCACCAGCGCGCTGGAGAATACCGGGGTCGATGAGATGTTCATTTTTCTGAATGCAAAGGAACCTTCATGTCTCACAAAATAATGGCCATTAATGCAGGTAGTTCCTCGCTTAAGTTTCAGCTTCTGGCGATGCCGCAGGGTGAAATGATTTGCCAGGGACTGATCGAGCGTATCGGTATGTCTGATGCGCAGGTCACCCTAAAAGCACCAGCGCAAAAATGGCAGGAGACTTTGCCCGTAGCCGATCACCGTGAAGCAGTAACGCTGCTACTGGAAAAACTGCTCAGCCACAATATTATCAGCAGTCTGGAAGAGATCGACGGCGTTGGCCATCGCGTCGCACACGGTGGAGAATCCTTCAAAGATTCCGCGCGGATAACTGATGAAACACTGGCGGAAATCGAACGCCTTGCGGAACTGGCACCGCTTCATAACCCGGTTAATGCGTTGGGGATTGCGGTATTTCGCCAGCTACTGCCGAAAACGCCGGCCGTTGCGGTTTTTGACACGGCTTTTCATCAGACCCTTGATGAGCCTTCTTTCATCTATCCCCTGCCCTGGCGCTACTATTCAGAGCTGGGTATTCGTCGTTATGGTTTTCATGGTACCAGCCACAAGTATGTCAGCGCTCAGCTTGCTGAAAAGCTGGGCGTGCCGCTCAGCGCCCTGCGGGTTGTTTGTTGTCATCTGGGCAACGGTAGCAGCATCTGCGCTATCAAAGGCGGACACTCGGTGAATACCTCCATGGGTTTTACGCCGCAGTCTGGCGTAATGATGGGCACGCGAAGTGGCGATATTGATCCATCCATTCTGCCGTGGATTGCCCTGCGTGAAGGAAAAACCCCGCAGCAGCTCAACCAATTGCTCAACAATGAGTCCGGATTACTCGGAGTTTCTGGTGTTTCACCCGACTACCGGGATGTTGAACATGCCGCAGATACGGGCAATCACCAGGCTGCACTGGCATTGACGCTTTTTGCCGAGCGGATTCGCGCCACTATTGGCAGTTATATTATGCAGATGGGTGGTCTGGATGCGCTGGTGTTTACCGGGGGAATTGGTGAAAATTCAGCGCGTGCTCGCGCCGCGATTTGCCACAACCTGAATTTCTTAGGTCTGGCCGTTGATGAAGAAAAAAATCAGCGTAACGCCACCTTTATTCAGACGGAAAATGCGGTAGTTAAAGTGGCGGTGATTAATACCAATGAAGAGCTGATGATAGCCCAGGACGTTATGCGTTTAGCGATATCAGAAACTGTGACATTGGGCATTCCCGCCTGATATTGCCGCACCGCAAATTGCGGCAAATCATGGTAATAGCGCGATCGCCATGACACTATGCGCCGAGGATTGCTGAACACAAAGGTGAAGACGTGGCTGTTGCGCAATGTCCCGCATCGTGCGGAGAACTTATCCAGGGCTGGATTCTGGGCAGTGAGAAACTGGTCTCCTGCCCGGTCGAATGGTATAGCACCGTTGAGGTCACTTCAGGCTCACCGCTGACAGATGAACGTCCACTTTCTCGGGCAATGGTTGACAGGTTATTACAGCACTGGCAGTACCCGGCGCTTCTCAGTCAGGATATCCGGATAGATGTTCAGTCAACCATTCCCATCGCGAAAGGAATGGCCAGCAGCACTGCGGATATTGCCGCCACGGCCATCGCCGCGGCGCATTATCTGGGCCATCAGCTGGACGAGCCAACACTGGCACAGCTTTGCGTTTCGCTGGAGCCGACCGACAGCACCGTTTTTCGTAAGCTTACTCTTTTCGATCATAACAACGCCTCCACGCAAATTGGTTGTGAAGCTCAGCCTCAACTCGATCTGCTGGTTCTCGAAAGCCCTGAAACATTGCGTACCGCGGATTATCACCGTATTCCACGTCATTCCGGCTTGCAGGCGGGAGCTGCGGCCCTCCAACGGGCATGGGAAAAAGTACAGGAAGCCTGTATTAGCCAAAATCCTTACCGGTTGGGAGAAGCGGCTACGCTTAGCGCAATCGCCAGCCAACTGCTGTTACCAAAGCCGGATTTTGATTCACTATTAGCACTGGTGGAAGAATGTGATTTATACGGCGTCAACGTCGCGCACAGCGGCAGCGTAGTCGGACTGATGCTGGACAGAAATCGTCATGATGTGGATTACATTAAATGGATGCTGACGCAGAAAAAACTTACGATTCACTGGCCAGAACAGCATTTGTTACGCATGGTAACAGGCGGGGTCGAACTGCAATAAGGGTCGCCGCACGGCAGCGACCCGGACAAGCATAAAATCGTTACTCGGCTTTCGCTTCGCCGTTTTTCACTTCGCCCATGGCTTTCAGCTTTTTAGAGATATCGCGGCGTTCTTTAGAGATCTCGGCGTTTTTGATGATGTAGTCATCAACACGATCTTCATAATCGCTTTTCATGCTGGCAATGATGCCCTGAATCGCTTCCACGCTCATACCAGGCTTGATGTAGTCGCTCAGGTTGTCCAACAGCAGAACGCGTTTCTGGTTGTCACGGATCTTTTTCTCAACGTCCTGGATTTCACGTTGCAGTTTGTTTTTACGACGGAACAGACGAACAAATTCCAGCACGTCCTGGAAAGAAGGCTTGGTAGTTTCCATTTTTACACCCCTGATAATGTGAGATTCGGATTCGTTAAAACAACGGCTAAAGTGGGTCAACATTACTTTCATGCCCGCCATACTTCAAGTTGCATCTGCATCGACAATGCATGGTTGAAACCTGAGTTATCGAGGGTAAAGCCATTGCAGTTACCAATGGTTTTAGCCTTTTTCAGTATCATACCTCTAATCTTTGCTGAATCGAAGCAGCAGTAGAACCAATCCCCTCATCTGCTCTTTATTTGCGCAGTGCGCGACAGATTAAATGTGAAAGTAACTCCAGTTGTCGAGCCATCTCCATGTTCAACCAAACGTAGCCGTGAATGGGCGTTTCTGCGACATTATCGCCTTTATGCTCAGCAATAAGCTGACGCAGCTCTGCTACGGTGTCATTGAGCTTTTCCGTATTGGCAAGCACTGGCTGCGGATTACCTTCATACAAGGCGTGGGTTATTGTCAGTAGTGCCTGCTGGGTCCTGAGCTGAGTTTCACGCAGCGTATGCGCATTCAACATGACAAAGTGGCTGGTACGGCTGGCCCACAGCGCATTAATTTGCAGCTCGAGCATGCAGACCAGATTGCGATTCACCGTCTGAATAGCCTCAAAGATCGATTTTTGAATGCGGGTTTCCTTGCTGGCAGGAGCGATGAGCCCACGCATTTTGACAACGTCGCTCAACAGTTGTTGTAAATGCTTTTCCAGCCGCGGTTGCTCGAGCAGATTGGGGGATAGCGCGGCCTGATACACCCGATTGTACCCCGTTACGCAATGCGCCAGTTGGATACGCCAGTGTATAAATGCCCGCTGCGGCCAGATGCCGGTAAACAGCATCGCCAGTAACGACCCCAGAATAACATCACCACCGCGCCATAACGCGGTATTCATATCTCCGGCAGGCGCACCCACGACCACGGCAAGCGTTATGCCAATCAGCAGCGCCTGATACGGCCTTTTACCCAGCGCCAGCCAGCCGCAGAGAAACATCGCTACCGCGCACCATATCAGCATTAACGGCAGCGAGAAGAGTTCCAGACGCAGGGCAACCAGTCCCAGGACCGAGCCCAGGATCGTGCCGCCTATACGTTCAAAGGCCCTGGGAACAACGTTACCCCAAAAAGATATTGGCCCCATGATCACCACCAGCGTGATCAGAGGCCATGTACCTTCGGGAATGTTTAACAGGCGTACCAACAGAAAAGTAAGGAGAAACGCCAGCGCAATGCGAATACCATGCACCACACGATAATGACGATACAAACGAATTTCAAAAGGACTCAGCGATTTGTCTGCACGCACTCATGCACTCCGTCAGGGAATAGCAAAGAAGCGAATTGTACCTGTTTTTAGCGTGAAAAGATCATCCTGATTTACACCCCAAACAGTTACTTCGTCTGCACTGGCACGTACATTTCAATGTCCCAGTAACCGTCCTCCATGCCATTGTTCATATAAACTTCAAAGCAGGGTTTAGCGGCTATCGCATAAGTCGTATCCTGCAACAGGCGCTCGAAGAACTGATACCAAGGCGTCGCAAAATCGTGATTCTCAACGCGCGCAACGGCGACAGCATAGTCGCCACCCGCCAGTTCGGTGAGGATCACCCCTTCGCTGTTTTCCGGGATTTCAAAACCTTCAGGCACAGAAACCACGGTATCACAGCGCAGTTTTTCCGCAGGAACAACATCAGGGTTGTCGTAATAAACAGCTATCCATTCCAACGGTACAATCTGTTTTCCGTCGACCCACTTCATTAATTGCTCAAACCCCTGCTTCACCGTTTGTTCCCACGGTCCAACCATATGGAAACCGGCAATCATGCGTTTATCGACCAGCTTTATCTCGTACTCCATACAACCTCCACTGTTACACTGTATTTATATACAGTGTAATTTCTGGTTATGTCGGCCACAAGGAAATAGTGATTATTATGTGAGCAGATTCGCACTCTTGCCAGTCAGACGCATCAGGAAAAACTACGCCTTGTGGTGGAAATAGTCGCTCAGGCGCGAGAAAACGCCGCCTTCGCCGACGGATTCCAGCGTAACCAGAGGCCAATGCGCCACCAGCTTATCCCGATCGTAGAGTTCAATTTCCCCCACACGTTGATGCGCAGCGATGGGAGCAACCAGCTCTTTCTTATCAAGGACATATTTTGCTTTGATGTTAGGGACTTCTGCTTTAGGCAGGGCCATCCAGAAATCCTGCTCGGTTCCGAGGCTGATTTTTTCTTTATCGCCATACCAGATCCGTTCAGTGCCAACCTGCTTACCGCTACGCAAAACCTGCACTGTATCGAAGTTGTGTTGCCCCCATTGCAGCAGTTTACGCGCCTGATCTTCGCGCCCTTTCGCACTCTCCGCGCCCATCACCACCGCAATCAGGCGGCGCTGACCATCGACGGCGGAAGCAATCAGGTTAAACCCGGCACCGGACGTATGCCCTGTCTTCAGGCCATCTACGTTCATGGTTTTATCCCACAACAAACCGTTACGATTTTGCTGTGTGATGCCGTTCCAGGTAAGGCTTTTCTCACTGTACATATGGTAGAAATCCGGTTCCCCGTGGATGATAGCGCGGGACAGCACGGCCAGGTCGTACGCCGAGCTATGCTGACCCGGCGCATCCAGACCATGTACCGTTTCAAAATGGGTGTCCTGCAGGTTCAGTTTTTGCGCATAGTTGTTCATCATCGCGACAAACTGCGGCTGCCCTCCGGCGATGTAATCCGCCAGTGCCACGCAGGCATCATTACCGGAATCAACAATTAACCCACGGCTGAGGTCACGTACCGAAACGCGATCCCCTTCTTTCAGGAACATCAAGGATGAACCGACAAATACCGGATTATCTTTTGCCCATGCATCGCGCCCGACGGTCACAATATCTGTCGGACTAATACGCTTGCTGTCAATTGCGCGATCGACAACATAGCCAGTCATCAGTTTCGTCAGGCTGGCAGGATTGCGCTGCTGGTGTTCATTACCGGCTGTCAGGATTTGGCCCGTGGTGTAATCCATTAACACCCATGCCCCGGCAGTAATCGCAGGAGGTTGTGGGGCGAAGCTCACGGCATCGCTCGCCCAGGCGGGCGAAAAACTCATAGTTAATAGTGAAGCGGCAATAAACAAACGGCGTTTCAACAGCATGTCCTCAGGAAAGGGAGAAATAGCCGTTCTTTTTACGGAAGTTCTGTCGAACAAACATGGATAAATTGCAAGAAAATGTGACATAAGGCACATTTTCTTGCTATCAGGAAAGGGTTTCAGAGACAAACCTCGCCGGAGCTACCCTTTACGCGGCGCGGTCTCTGCATGATGACTGCGATGGCGGTGATAACCATCGATCATACTGCGAAAAATTTGCCCTGGCGTGTCACCCAGCGTGCACAGGTAAATATGCGCGCAGATGAACAGTAAGCCCACAATCGCTAACGCCATATGCAGCACCAGCATCACCGGCCCCGCCCCTACCACCTGCGGGTAGAGACATAGCAACCCGGTGATGATCAGTAGTGGAACCAGTGCGTACATGATGGCCAGGTAGGCCAGCTGTTGCAGCGGGTTAAATTTGTCCTCTGCTGTTGCGGCAAACGGGTGCGGCTCACCTTTCATAATGCCATACAGATAAAAGCGTGTTTGCAGCAGGCAGCGTGATATCAACCCGCTAAATTTCACGCGATAATGGCAGCCGTTGCCGCTGGTTGCGTTTATTAACACAAAGCCAATCCAGAAGGCCAGCAATGCGAAGCCACACCAGGTATGTACCTGCACCATTAAGGCCACCGGTCCGACAGAAAAGTGGCCAAACAGGCCGCTCAGCAGAAGCAGGATAAAGAGCAGCGCATTACCCCAGTGCCAGCGGCGGACCGCCAGCGAATAAAGGTAGTCCCGATGCTCTTCGCCGGTTGCCGTTTTGGGCGCCAGCATCCGACGTAACAGCGCGTGCGTTACCAGGCCCGCAATCATCAGCACAATAATAACGCCTGCATAAATGAGCCACAGCGGCCAGTAGTCCGGCGCATAGTTAAGCTCTGCTCCCCAGATAGAATTCATACATTACCCTCCTGATGGATCTCTTTACGCCGATAGACACTTACCGGGCCGCTACGCGTATCCTGCTGGCGATAAACCTCTTTTTGATTAATCCAGTGCTGAATTTCCGGGTCATCGCGACGTCCAAACTTCAGCGCATCCGTCGGACAAACGGAAACGCAGGCTGGCGATTGTCCGACCTCCAGGCGAGTATCGGCGCAGAAGTTACATTTGTCGGCAATCCCCGTTTGTGGGTTGAGGTAGCGGACATGGAACGGGCAAGCGGCAACGCAGTAGTCACAACCAATACAGCGAGACTTATCCACTTGCACAATGCCATTTTCGTCACGAAATGAAGCGCCGGTAGGACAGACGCTGACGCACGGCGCATCTTCACAATGCTGACAGGAAACGCGAACAAACTGGAAGTGGGACAGCACCTCGGGTTCATGTTCGGGTGAACGGATCTGCACTTGTAGGCGACTAAATCCCTCCGGCACGTCATTCAGTACCTTGCAGGCAACCGTACACGCCTGACAGCCAATACAGCGTTTCTCGTCATGCAGCATGACATAAGGGTTTGTTGATTGATTCATGATGTTCTCCTTTCTCATGCCCGACGAAGCGTGACGCCAGCGGTGTGCACCACCGTACCGGAAACCGGACTGGTAACATGCGGAAGCAAATTACCGCAGTGAATACCGTGCGTCGTCGCCGCGGTTTTGGCTCCCGCCTTGGCGCCAAATCCCATATAAACGAACAGCGTATCGGGTCGAATTCCGGCAGTAACCAGCGCTTTGCCTTTTTCCTTACCGGTCGCATTTTCCAGCCAAATCTCATCGCCGTTTTTGATGCCTTTTTCACGGGCCGTTTGCGGGTGGATCCACACCGCGTTATCCCACATCAGCTCACTCAGCAGCGGTACATATTGCGTCGCGCCGTTGGTATGCACCGCCACTTTTCCCTGAATAAAATAGAGTTCATTGTCGCCTTTGAGGGCAAAATTGCGGGCGCGCGGAATACCGTAGCCAGGCAAAAGTGCTTCCAGCTCTTCAGAGTACAGTTCAATTTTTCCAGACGGGGATTTAAAGCGCAGTTGCTCGCCATAGGTACCGTCGCCGTCAACCGCCACCGCGCCCGGATAACGCGCCACAAACTGACGCACTGCTTCAGGTTCCCGCAGCAGCAGCGGAATCCCCCACTCCAGATATCCTTTCTGACGCAGTTCAGCGGAAAGCGCATGATCACCATTAAGCTGGTACAGCTGCCGCGTCTGCATATCCTGCCAGGGGTAGAACTGCCCAAGACCTAACTGCACGGCCAGCTCTTTCCAGATTTGCCAGCTCGGACGCGCATCCCCTATCGGCTCTACAACCTGCTGGCGCAGGGCATAGGCCGGATTCAGGCCCGACATGTCAGAGACTTCTTCATCGCGTTCAAGGTAGGTGCATTCGGGTAACAGATAATCGGCATATGCCGCGCTTTCGCTTAAATAGACATCGCAACTGACCACCAGATCGAGTTGTTCGACGGTTTTGACCAGATCAGGCCGACAGGTCACGGTTTGGAAAGGATTGTGGCGGGACATAATCCATCCCTTCACCGGATACGGCGTCTGGTTTAACACGGCATCGATGATGCTTTGCACCACGCCGCCGCCCGCCGCGATGTATTTGAATTGTGGGGCAATCAAATCGATGCGCTGCGCCATTGGCTTGGGCAATTTGGCATCAGGTTTTGCCAGCACCGGAGCGACCTTCTCTCCGGCCAGCTTATTGTAGGTTGCCGCGGCTTTTTTCTGGTACAAGCCCCCTTCACGCTCAATATTTCCCAGCAGCGCATTGAGGGGGAAAATCATACGCCGCATATCAATTTCTTCTTGCGAAAACGTCGCGCGATGGCCAGGGCTGACGATAGCATGAGGCGCACAGGCGGCCATTTCGCGGGTGACCCGAACAATGACATCAGCAGGCACGTCAGCCTGCTTTTGCGCCCATTCCGGCGTGGTCTCTTGTACTGCTTCTGCCAGTTGGTCAAACCCTGTGGTGTAGCGCGCTACGAAGTCCGCGTCATACAGATGTTCATTAATCATGACGTGACACATGGCCATTAACACCGGCAAGTCGCCGCCCGGCTTGAGCGCATGCCATTCATCCGCCTTGCTGGAGAAGACTGACAAACGGGGATCGAAGCTGACCATTTTTGCGCCCTTTTCCTGCGCGGTCATCAGTTCATGCGTTTCGGCAACCTCAATACCTTCATAGAGATTGTGGCCAAAAGAGACCATATAACGGGTATTGGCGATATCCATAGCCAAATCGCCACCCATCATCACTTTGGCGGCAATCGATTTTCCGGCGGGGCATGTCGACGCATGCGTAAAGGTGTTTGGCGATCCAAACGCCGTTGCCAGCTGAAATAAATGACCCGAAAGCGAACCGGATTTGGAAGAGAATACGACCCCCTGAGGACCATGCTGCGCTTTTATTGCCGTCATTTTTTCGGCAATTTCTTTGTAAGCCTGTTCCCAACTAATAACCTGCCATTCTCCGCTGCCGCGAGGCCCTGTTCGTTTCATGGGTTTAACAATACGGTGCGGGTCGTTGACCAGGCTAACACCACTGCCTCCGCGCGCGCAGACACGCGTGCCTTGTTGAGGCGCATTAGGGTTCCCCTGAATAAAAACCGTCTTGTTATTAATTACCTGTGCCTGTATTGGGCAACGATAAGAACACATTTCGCACAAGCTTGGCGTCAGAGATGTTTTCCCCTTAATGCTCTCTGGAGAATTTCGCGCCAGTGCGCCTGGCGGAAAACTGCCTATCGCGCAGGCTGAGCAACCGACACCCACTCCTCGCAAAAAATTACGCCGACTAATGCTCATATAACCTCCTGTTATTAGATATATCCAATTATTATATGGTGTTTAAATTATTAATTTTTAACCTCACTCACATTTCATTAGAATATAGAGCAGCTAACCGCCAAAATAAAAACCCATTGTTTATAAAAGAATTTTAAAATTTCCAGAACACAACAAATCAGCACTAAATAACAATAATGGTTCTCATTTATATTATTTATCAGCTCATAGATTTCAGAAAATTTATTCCAGTAATTTCCCTTAACAGTGCAAAATTTATTAATCAATTCTATTAAAGCCTGTTCATCTCAATTTTATTGCGTACATCATTCAGCATTGATAATCGCATTGCTGATTACCTCGCTATTTTTTGGTATTCTTGGACGAGCGCTAAATTGATCCCGGACATAACTGAACAATGAATGACGGCAAGCAGCAACCTGGTTTTCTCTTTCACGATTACGAGACCTTTGGTACCCATCCGGCGCTGGACAGACCCGCGCAATTTGCGGCTATCCGAACAGATAGCGATTTCAACATCATCGGTGAACCTGAAGTCTTTTATTGCAAACCCGCAGACGACTATCTGCCGCAACCTGAGGCGGTGCTGATAACCGGTATCACACCGCAAGAAGCGCGTGAAAAAGGAGAAAATGAAGCCGCTTTTGCTGCGCGCATCCACGCCCTGTTCACCGTGCCGAAAACCTGTATCCTGGGCTATAACAACGTGCGCTTCGATGATGAAGTGACGCGCAACATCCTGTATCGCAATTTCTACGATCCCTACGCCTGGAGCTGGCAGAACGATAATTCACGCTGGGATCTGCTGGATGTGATGCGCGCCTGCTATGCCTTGCGTCCTGAAGGAATTAACTGGCCGGAAAACGACGACGGCTTACCCAGCTTTCGCCTGGAGCATTTGACCAAAGCCAACGGTATTGAACATGCCAATGCCCACGATGCGATGGCCGATGTATACGCCACAATTGCCATGGCGCAATTAGTGAAGTCGCGCCAGCCGCGCCTGTTTGATTATCTCTACAGCCATCGCAATAAGCACAAGCTGGCCGCACTGATTGATGTCCCGCAAATGAAGCCGCTGGTCCATGTTTCGGGGATGTTCGGCGCATGGCGCGGCAACACCAGTTGGGTGGCGCCATTAGCCTGGCATCCTGAGAATCGCAACGCGGTGATTATGGTCGACTTAGCCGGTGATATTTCACCGCTGCTCGAACTGGACAGCGACGCGCTGCGTGAGCGGCTCTACACTGCTAAGGCTGATCTGGGAGATAACCCAGCCGTGCCGGTTAAACTGGTGCACATCAACAAATGCCCGGTACTGGCACAGGCGAATACCTTGCGCCCGGAAGATGCCGATCGCCTTGGCATTAACCGCCAGCATTGTCTGGATAATCTCAAAGTACTGCGCGAAAATCCGCAGGTACGCGACAAAGTGGTGGCCATCTTCGCCGATGCGGAACCCTTTACGCCATCAGATAACGTAGACGCACAGTTGTACAATGGTTTTTTCAGCGATGCTGACCGTGCCGCAATGAAAATCGTCCTGGAAACTGAGCCGCGCAATTTACCGGCGCTGGATATCTCCTTTGTCGATAAGCGCATTGAAAAGCTGCTGTTTAACTACCGCGCACGTAACTTTCCCGGAACGCTGGATGAAGCCGAACAGCAGCGCTGGCTGGACCATCGTCGTCAAATATTCACGCCGGAGTTTTTGCAAAATTACGCCAATGAATTGCAGATGCTGAGCCAGCAATATGCAGATAACAAAGAGAAACTGATGCTGCTGAAGTCACTCTGGCAGTATGCGCAAGAGATTGTATAACTCTCACGTATAAAAAAACCGGAGAACATGTCTCCGGTTTTTTTTATCTAAATACAGCTATTACGCGATATCTTCGTCGTACTGTGGCACCGGGTTACGGAAGCTTTTGGTCACGCAAGCCAGGTAAATCAGACCAATAGCGGCCCAGATCAGCCCCAGAACCATTGAGCTCTCTTCCAGGTTCACCCACAGCGCACCAACGGTCAGCGCACCGCACATAGGCAGGAACAGATACTGGAAGTGGTCTTTCAGCGTCTTGTTACGCTTCTCACGGATCCAGAACTGGGAGATCACCGACAGGTTAACGAAGGTAAACGCCACCAGCGCACCGAAGTTAATCAGCGCCGTCGCCATCACCAGGTCGAAGTTAATTGCCAGCAGAGCAATCGCACCAACCAGAATGATGTTCATGGACGGAGTACGCCATTTCGGGTGGACATAACCGAAGAAACTTTTCGGGAACACACCGTCACGCCCCATCACATACATCAGACGCGCTACGCCTGCATGCGCCGCCATACCTGACGCCAGTACGGTAATGGTAGAGAAAATCAGCGCGCCAACCTGGAAGAACTTACCAGCGACATACAGCATGATTTCCGGCTGCGAAGCGTCCGGATCCTTGAAGCGTGAGATATCCGGGAAGTACAGCTGCAACAGATAGGTGGAGACGATAAAGATCAGGCCACCAATCAGCGCGGTCAGGAAAATCGCCCGCGGGATCACACGTTCAGCGTCTTTGGTTTCTTCAGACAGGTTGCTGATACCGTCAAAACCGGTGAACGAGAAGCACAGAATAGTCGCTCCCGTGATCATCGGGATCACATGCGCATCACCTGACCAGAACGGACGGCTGCTCGCCAGCGTACCGGCACCTTCCCCTTCGAACACGCCATAAACGACCATGCCGAGGATCACTGCAATCAGCACTACCTGCAACAACACGATGACGGTGTTGAAATTCGCAACAGATTTCAGGCTGCGCAGGTTAAAGGCAGTCATAAAGGCCACCAGCGCCACCACGAATATCCATGACGGTATCGACGGCACCAGAGCTTCAAAATAAATTTTCGCCAACAGAATGTTGATCATCGGTGCGAACAGGTAGTCCAGCAGTGATGACCAACCCACCATAAAGCCAACGGTCGGGCTAATGGATTTCTGGGCGTAAGTGTAGGCAGAGCCTGCAGACGGATAGCGACGCACCAGTTTACCGTAGCTCAGTGCGGTAAAGAGGATGGCGATCAGTGCAAAGGCGTAAGCTGTCGGGACGTGACCATCGGTCATTCCTGATACGATACCGAATGTATCGAACAGCGTCATCGGCTGCATATAGGCAAGGCCCATCATGACAACCGGAACCAGCGTAAGCGTTTTACGTAATTCCACGCGAGAGGTGTTTGGAGTAGCGTTATGCGACATGGTTATCCCCCATTACGGCGAAAACCGTCGCGTAAGCAAAAAATTGCCCCATTTTTTGTTAATCCTCAGCGACAACAACTGTCGATTTTTAAGTAAGTATCTATCCGGTACGAAGCCCGGCCTCTTTTATGAATGATTGGTTTGATGCAAAAAAATAACCGACGCGTATTAAAACGTCGGTTAATGTCATTTTTTGCAAGCGGCGTATTTTGCACTAATTTGGAGAGAAATAACAAGAGATTGAAGCTACTACAAAAGAATATTTTTTCTTAACTGATTGATTTATCAGCAGCCGTTTTAACATACACCCCCGCAATAGCACTATTTGCTAAAATCTCATCCCGCCACCAGGCGCTGGCCAACCCGGCAGTCTGTTCATTCCAACCTATCCACACGGGTTCAAAGATAATTTGTGCGACCACCTTTTTCTCAATCAGAGCGCCGCTCTCCAGAAATCGCTGCGCCAGATAGCGCGGAATATAGCCGCATCCCAGACCACTGATTTGCAGTTCCAGCTTGGTTTTGAAGTCAAAAACGGTGATGGCTTCCTGATCGTCGAGCACCTGAGAGCCCGAGACGTTGGCATGCTGTGCATTGTCGCCCACCACAATCGCGCGAAAACGCCGAATAGTGCGACGATTCAACGGCTCCTGTTCCTGCGCCAGCGGATGATGCGACGCAACCACAAACACCTGCTCCAGAACCCCTAGCTGCGCAAAGCCAAATTCGCTCGCGGCAGGCGGCTCATGTGTGGCGCCGACAATAATATCCGCCCGCCCCTGAGTGAGGGCATCCCAGGAGCCGCCCAGCACGCCATTGATAAATTTCAGGCGCGTCACACTGTGGTGTTGATAGAAAGATTCGATGAGTGGGGCCAGCAGCGAAAAGGGAAACGTATCATCTACGCCAATAACCAGTTCATTCTCCCAGCCTTCGTGAAGTTTAATCGCCTGCTTTTCGAGTTCGCGGACGGTGTGCAACACCTCCCGCCCCTTTTCCAGCAGCATCTGCCCGGTACGGGTAAACTTAGCCCGATGTCCGCTGCGATCGAGTAGCTGAATATTAAGATCGCTTTCCAGCTTATGGACGGTGTAGCTAAGCGCAGACGGCGTCTTAAACAATTTTGCCGACGCCGCAGCGAAACTGCCCTCTTTTTCCAACGCATCGAGGATGATAAGAACGTCCAGCAGTGGTTTCATACTCGCCCCCTGGCGGTATCAGCGGCACTCTGCTGGTCTGTCACTCCATCGGCATCACCAGCGGGTCAGGATACTGGTACTCAAACCCAAGCTCGTTACAAATACGGTTGCCATCAATGACTTTACCTTTACCGTTATCCTCATTGCCACGAAATTCCGGCGGCTCCATCCCCAACTGGCGGGCCATCTGTGGATAGAACACATTGCGCGCCGGATGCATAGGCGCACATATATTATAGATGTGTCCCCCTTTTGGCGCTTGCAGCAGCAAAGAGATGGCGGAAACCACATCATCCAGATGCACCAGATTGACGCCATGGTGTCCATCTGGCGCCGTCTTGCCAGCGAAAAAACGACCGGGATGTCTTCCCGGGCCGACAAGTCCGGCCAGGCGCAAAATATCCACCGAAGTGCCGGGTAAATTGTGCAACCAGTCTTCAAGTTCTTTCAAAACGCGACCACTTGCCGTGACCGGGTTACGCGGAGTCCCTTCTTTCACGATGCCTTGTGCATCGCCATAGACCGACGTCGAACTGGTAAAAATAATCCGCGGGATACGGTACGCCAGCGCACTGTCGACCAGCTCCTGCATAGCCTGCAGGTAAAATGTCTCCCCCGGACCGCTACGGCGCGCAGGTAGCGTAATAACCAGCGCGTCGGCGTCCATCAGTGCGTCGAGATCGTCTGTCTCACAGACCAGTTCAGGCTCCAGGCGCAGCGAGTAGCTCTCTATACCACTCATGCGGGCCGCTTCCACCCCATCCAATGTGGTTTTGCTGCCGGTAACCTGCCAGCCTCTCGCCGCCAGCGACATAGCTAACGGCATGCCTAACCAACCTAAACCGACAATTGCGACCTTTTTCATGCCTTCTCTCCTGACTTTTGGCCTATAACGCAAGGCTACGCTAGCCCACAGTGGCTGACAATTCATAGTATCAATATGAAATGAATTAATGATCAAAAAAAGCCCTTGCTTTCCGTAGCTAAAGTGGTTTAGGTTAAAAGACATCAAATGAATAAACATTCATCGAGAAAATTTATGACACGCGCTCAATTCAAACACCATCATCACCATCATCCTGACTAGTCTTTCAGGCGATGTGTGCTGGGAGACATTTAAATCTTCCAGCGGAGCATGAGCGTATGAGAAAGCCCCCGGAAGATTTCTTCCGGGGGCTTTTTTTTGTGCGTGACCCAAACTGATTCAGACAGGATAACGAGGAATAAAGAATGTTAGATAACACCCGTTTACGCATAGCTATGCAGAAATCAGGTCGTTTAAGCGATGATTCACGCGAATTGCTGGCCCGTTGCGGCATTAAAATTAATCTTCACACCCAGCGCCTGATCGCGATGGCTGAGAATATGCCGATCGATATTCTGCGCGTGCGTGATGATGATATCCCGGGTCTGGTGATGGACGGCGTCGTAGATCTCGGCATCATCGGGGAAAACGTTCTCGAAGAGGAACTGCTCAACCGCCGGGCCCAGGGTGAAGATCCACGCTATTTTACCTTGCGTCGTCTGGACTTCGGCGGCTGCCGTCTTTCGCTGGCTACCCCGGTTGATGAAGCCTGGGATGGCCCGGCAGCGCTGAACGGTAAGCGTATCGCTACCTCTTACCCACACCTGCTTAAACGTTATCTTGATCAAAAAGGGGTGTCGTTTAAATCCTGTCTGTTAAACGGCTCTGTAGAAGTCGCTCCCCGCGCAGGTCTGGCTGATGCGATTTGCGATCTGGTGTCAACCGGAGCCACGCTTGAAGCCAACGGTCTGCGTGAAGTGGAAGTGATTTACCGCTCTAAAGCCTGCCTGATTCAGCGCGACGGCGAAATGGCCGAAGCCAAGCAACAACTGATCGACAAACTGCTGACCCGTATTCAGGGGGTTATTCAGGCTCGTGAATCAAAATACATCATGATGCACGCGCCGAGCGAACGTCTGGACGAAGTCATCGCCCTGCTGCCAGGCGCTGAGCGCCCTACCATTCTGCCACTGGCAGGTGACCAACAGCGCGTAGCCATGCACATGGTCAGCAGCGAAACCCTGTTCTGGGAAACGATGGAAAAATTGAAAGCGCTCGGCGCCAGCTCCATTCTGGTGCTGCCGATTGAGAAGATGATGGAGTGATAGCCATGAGCTTCAATACCCTGATCGACTGGAATAGCCGTAGCCCCGAGCAGCAGCGCGAACTGCTGATGCGCCCGGCGATATCCGCCTCTGAAAGCATCAGCCGCACGGTGGCCGAGATTCTTGAGAACGTCAAAAATAACGGCGACCGGGCGCTGCGTGAATACAGTGCTAAGTTTGACAAAACCGAGGTCGGCGCGCTGCGCGTCACCGAAGAAGAAATTCAGCAAGCCAGTAGCCGCCTGAGCGCCGAGCTGAAACAAGCCATGCAGGCGGCGGTGCGTAATATTGATGCGTTCCACACCGCGCAAATTCTGCCGCCAGTGGATATTGAAACTCAGCCTGGCGTGCGCTGCCAGCAGATTACTCGCCCTATCGCCTCCGTAGGCCTGTATATTCCTGGGGGATCGGCACCGCTCTTCTCGACCGTATTAATGCTGGCGACCCCGGCGCGTATCGCTGGCTGCAAAAAAGTGGTGCTCTGCTCACCGCCGCCGATTGCCGATGAAATCCTCTACGCCGCGCAACTGTGTGGCGTAAAAGAGGTGTTCAACGTGGGCGGCGCGCAGGCCATTGCCGCGCTGGCGCTGGGTACCGAATCTATTCCTAAGGTCGATAAAATCTTCGGGCCAGGCAATGCGTATGTGACCGAAGCCAAACGTCAGGTCAGCCAACGTCTTGACGGCGCGGCTATCGACATGCCTGCGGGCCCGTCTGAAGTGCTGGTTATTGCCGACAGCGGCGCAACGCCTGACTTTGTTGCTTCCGACCTGCTTTCTCAGGCCGAACACGGCCCCGACTCGCAGGTTATCCTGCTGACGCCAGACGCTACGCTTGCCGAAGGCGTGGCCAAAGCCGTTGAACGCCAGCTTGCCGAGCTTTCCCGCGCCGACACCGCACGTCAGGCGCTCGCCGCCAGTCGACTGATCGTCGCCAGAGATCTTGAGCAATGCGTGGCCATCTCTAACGCCTACGGCCCAGAGCACCTGATTATTCAGACCCGTAACGCGCGTGAACTGGTTGACGATATCACCAGCGCTGGTTCGGTATTCCTGGGTGACTGGTCTCCTGAGTCGGCTGGTGACTATGCTTCCGGCACCAACCACGTTCTTCCGACCTACGGCTATACCGCAACCTGCTCAAGCCTTGGGCTGGCTGATTTCCAGAAACGGATGACGGTACAGGAATTAACTCCCCAAGGTTTCTCTGCCCTGGCCTCCACCATTGAAACACTGGCCGCGGCTGAACGACTGACTGCCCACAAAAATGCCGTCACCCTGCGCGTTAACGCCCTGAAGGAGCAAGCATGAGCACTGACAACTTTCTCAGCGTCACTGATTTAGCCCGTAAGAATGTTCGCGAGTTAACGCCCTATCAGTCTGCCCGTCGTCTTGGCGGTAACGGGGACGTGTGGCTCAACGCGAATGAGTACCCAACCGCCGTTGAGTTCCAGCTACGCCAGCAGACGCTGAACCGCTATCCGGAGTGTCAGCCGAAAGCCGTAATTGAGAATTACGCGCAATATGCTGGCGTCAAACCAGAACAGGTGCTGGTCAGCCGCGGCGCAGATGAAGGGATCGAACTGCTGGTGCGCGCTTTTTGCGAACCCGGTAAAGATGCCATTCTCTACTGTCCGCCGACTTACGGCATGTACAGCGTCAGCGCCGAAACGATTGGCGTTGAATGCCGCACCGTCCCGACCCTGGATAACTGGCAGCTGGATTTACAAGGTATCGCGGACAAGCTTGATGGCGTGAAAGTGGTCTACGTATGCAGCCCCAATAACCCGACCGGCCAGCTGATAAATCCGCAGGACCTACGTTCACTGCTCGAAATGACGCAGGGTAAAGCCATCGTGGTCGCTGATGAGGCCTATATTGAGTTTTGTCCGCAGGCTACGCTGGCAGGCTGGCTGTCTGAGTATCCGCATCTGGCAGTATTACGCACGCTGTCCAAAGCGTTTGCTCTCGCCGGTTTACGCTGCGGATTTACGCTGGCGAATGAAGAGGTTATCAATCTGCTGTTAAAGGTGATTGCCCCCTACCCGCTTTCTACCCCGGTAGCGGATATCGCCGCCCAGGCGCTGACGCCACAAGGGATTTCCGCCATGCGCCAACGCGTAGAGCAGATCCTGCAAGAGCGTCAGTATCTGGTGGAGAACCTGAAAACCATTCGCTGTGTAGAGCAGGTTTTTGACTCTGAAACTAACTATGTTCTGGCGCGCTTCACCGCATCAAGCAGCGTATTTAAATCTTTGTGGGATCAGGGCATTATCTTACGAGATCAGAATAAACAACCTTCATTAAGCGGCTGCCTGCGAATTACTGTCGGAACCCGCGAAGAGAGCCAGCGCGTCATTGACGCCTTACGTGCGGAGCAAGTATGAGCCAGAAGTATCTTTTTATTGACCGTGATGGAACCCTGATTTCCGAACCGCCAAGTGACTTTCAGGTCGATCGCTTTGACAAACTCGCCTTCGAGCCGGACGTCGTTCCCGTTTTGCTGAAGCTGCAAAAAGCCGGCTTTAAGCTGGTGATGATTACTAACCAGGATGGACTCGGTACGCAGAGCTTCCCGCAGGCCGATTTTGACGGTCCGCATAACCTGATGATGCAAATATTCACCTCTCAGGGCGTAGCATTCGATGAGGTGCTGATCTGCCCGCACCTGCCAGCGGACGCGTGTGATTGCCGTAAGCCAAAAGTGAAACTGGTTGAGCAGTATCTGGTTGAACAGGCCATGGATGTGGCAAACAGCTACGTCATTGGTGATCGGGCGACCGATATTCAGCTCGCAGAAAACATGGGCATTAGCGGATTACGCTACCACCGTGACACCCTGAACTGGGCGATGATCGGCGAGCAGTTGACCAAACGAGACCGTTACGCGCACGTTGAGCGCAATACCAAAGAGACGCAGATTGACGTCAAAGTCTGGCTGGACCGCGAAGGCCGTAGCAAAATCAATACCGGCGTTGGCTTCTTTGACCACATGCTGGATCAAATCGCCACCCACGGCGGTTTTCGCATGGAAATAGCCGTCAAAGGCGATCTGTATATTGACGATCACCACACCGTTGAAGATACCGGTCTGGCGCTGGGTGAAGCCTTAAAGCTGGCATTAGGCGATAAACGCGGTATCAACCGTTTTGGTTTTGTGCTGCCGATGGACGAGTGCCTGGCACGTTGCGCGCTGGATATCTCAGGGCGTCCGCACCTGGAATACCGCGCGGAGTTTACCTACCAGCGCGTTGGCGATCTGAGCACAGAGATGATTGAACACTTCTTCCGTTCACTCTCTTACACCATGGGTGTCACCTTGCACCTGAAAACCAAAGGGAAAAATGACCACCACCGTGTGGAGAGCCTGTTTAAAGCCTTTGGTCGTACGCTGCGTCAGGCTATTCGCGTAGAAGGCGATACGCTGCCCTCCTCAAAAGGAGTGCTGTAATGAACGTGGTGATCCTTGATACCGGCTGCGCCAACCTGCACTCGGTGAAATCCGCCGTCGCACGCCATGGATACGACCCGGTTGTCAGCCGTGACCCGGACGTGGTGCTGCGTGCCGATAAACTGTTTCTGCCGGGCGTCGGTACCGCTCAGGCGGCTATGGACCAGTTGCACGAGCGTGAACTGATTGAACTGATTAAAGCCTGTACGCAACCGGTACTGGGGATCTGCTTAGGCATGCAACTACTTGGCCGCCGCAGCGAAGAGAGTAACGGTGTCTCTCTGCTGGGCATTATTGAGCAGGACGTTCCGAAGATGACCGATTTCGGTCTGCCGCTGCCGCATATGGGCTGGAATCGCGTCTATCCGCAGGCGGGAAATCGTCTGTTCCAGGGCATTGAAGATGGCGCATATTTCTACTTTGTACACAGCTATGCTATGCCGGTGAACCCGTGGACCATCGCCCAGTGCCATTACGGCGAACCATTTACCGCGGCAGTACAAAAGGACAATTTCTTTGGCGTGCAGTTTCACCCTGAACGCTCGGGCGCGGCTGGGGCGCAGTTGCTGAAAAACTTTCTGGAGATGTAATGATTATTCCGGCATTAGATTTAATCGACGGCACGGTGGTGCGTCTTCATCAGGGCGATTACGCAACGCAACGTGATTATGGCAACGATCCTCTCCCCCGTTTACAGGATTACGCAGCTCAGGGTGCCGAAGTACTGCACCTGGTTGATTTAACTGGCGCGAAAGACCCGGCGCAGCGGCAGATCCCGCTGATTAAAACGCTGGTCGCAGGTGTCAATGTTCCGGTACAGGTTGGCGGTGGCGTGCGTACTGAATCGGACGTTGCGGCGCTGCTTGACGCAGGCGTGGCGCGCGTGGTGGTAGGTTCGACGGCAGTAAAATCCCCCGAGGTAGTCAAGAGTTGGTTTGCCCGTTTTGGCGCCGACGCGCTGGTGCTGGCGCTGGACGTTCGTATTGACGAGCGCGGTAATAAACAGGTAGCGGTTAGCGGTTGGCAGGAAGATTCCGGGGTTTATCTGGAAGAACTGGTTGAGACCTATTTACCCGTCGGCCTGAAGCACGTGCTGTGCACCGATATCTCCCGCGACGGTACGCTGGCTGGCTCAAACGTCGCGCTTTATGAAGAAGTGTGCGCCAAATATCCGCAGGTAGCATTCCAGTCATCTGGCGGCATTGGCGGGATCGAGGACGTAGCAGCCCTGCGTGGAACCGGCGTACGCGGCGTGATCGTCGGACGCGCCCTGCTGGAAGGTAAGTTCACCGTTGAGGAGGCCATTCAATGCTGGCAAAACGCATAATTCCTTGTCTGGACGTTCGTGATGGACAGGTGGTAAAAGGCGTCCAGTTTCGCAATCACGAGATTATTGGTGACATTGTCCCGCTGGCAAAACGCTATGCCGATGAAGGCGCAGATGAACTGGTGTTCTACGATATCACCGCCTCCAGCGATGGCCGCGTAGTGGATAAAAGCTGGGTATCTCGCGTGGCGGAAGTGATCGATATTCCGTTCTGCGTTGCCGGTGGCATTAAATCCATCGACGATGCGGCGCGCATCCTCTCCTTCGGGGCGGATAAAATCTCTATCAACTCCCCGGCGCTGGCCGAACCGGAGCTTATCACTCGTCTGGCTGACCGCTTTGGCGTGCAGTGTATCGTGGTAGGCATTGATACCTGGTATGACGCCGAAACCGGCAAATATCATGTTAATCAATATACCGGGGATGAAAGCCGTACCCGCGTCACGCAGTGGGAAACGCTGGACTGGGTGCAGGAAGTACAAAAACGCGGCGCAGGCGAAATCGTCCTGAACATGATGAACCAGGACGGCGTACGCAACGGCTACGATCTGGAACAGCTGAAAAAAGTGCGCGACGTGTGCCACGTACCGCTGATTGCCTCCGGCGGCGCGGGCACCATGGAACACTTCCTTGAAGCCTTCCGGGACGCAGACGTTGACGGCGCGCTTGCCGCCTCCGTCTTTCACAAGCAAATTATTAATATTGGCGAATTAAAAGCGTACCTGGCAACACAGGGCGTGGAGATCAGGATATGTTAACGAAGCAACAATGCCGCGAGCTGGACTGGGAAAAAACCGATGGACTGATGCCAGTCATCGTGCAGCATGCGGTTTCCGGTGAGGTACTAATGCTGGGTTATATGAACCCGGAAGCACTGGATAAAACGCTTGAAAGCGGCAAAGTGACCTTTTTCTCGCGGACCAAGCAGCGTCTGTGGACCAAAGGAGAAACCTCCGGTCACTTCCTGAACGTGGTGAGCATCGCGCCCGACTGCGACAACGACACCCTGCTGGTGCTGGTTAACCCGATTGGCCCGACCTGCCATAAAGGCACCTCAAGCTGCTTTGCCGATGCCAGCCACCAGTGGCTGTTCCTGTATCAACTGGAGCAACTACTGGCCGAACGTAAAACCGCTGACCCGGCAAGCTCCTACACTGCGAAGCTGTATGCCAGCGGCACTAAACGTATTGCCCAGAAGGTAGGCGAAGAAGGCGTAGAGACCGCGCTGGCCGCAACCGTGAACGATCGTTTCGAACTGACCAATGAAGCCTCTGATCTGATGTATCACCTGCTGGTTCTGCTGCAGGACCAGGACCTGGATCTGACGACGGTGATTGAGAATTTACGCAAAAGACATCAGTAATAGACAGATACCGGCACTATGCCGGTATCTTTATTTAACTGAGCGTTTAATCATTTCCGAATAAATCTCTGGTATAGACTTTATCGGCTACATCCAACAGTTCTTCGGCCATCCGGTTAGAGATTATAACATCGGACTCGCTTTTAAATTTAGTCAGATCACGCTCAACCCGCGAATTGAAAAAACTATCATCTGGCAATACAGGCTCATAGATTATGACCGGGATACCTTTCGCTTTAATACGCTTCATAATACCCTGGATAGAAGATGCCCGGAAATTATCTGAGCCACTTTTCATAATCAATCGGTAAATACCGACGACCTTTGGCTTTCGTGAAATAATTGCATCAGCAATAAAGTCTTTTCGCGTCCGGTTAGCATCAACGATTGCTGAAATAATATTATTTGGTACAGATTTATAGTTGGCGAGTAATTGCTTAGTGTCTTTTGGCAGACAGTATCCACCGTAACCGAATGAGGGATTGTTGTAATGGTTACCAATACGCGGGTCCAGACAAACCCCTTCGATGATCTGTCGAGCATTAAGCCCCAGGGTTTCTGCATAGCTATCAAGTTCGTTAAAATAGGCAACACGCATCGCCAGATAGGTATTTGCAAAGAGCTTGATAGCTTCGGCTTCGGTTGAGTCGGTAAATAGGGTCGGAATATCTTTCTTCAGAGCCCCTTCCTGTAGCAGTGCAGCAAACGTTTCTGCACGGGAAGATCGTTCACCAATTACAATGCGTGAAGGGTACAAATTGTCATATAGCGCTTTACCCTCTCGCAGGAATTCTGGGGAAAAGATGATATTGTCTGAGCTATACTTTTGACGCATCGATTGAGTAAAACCGACAGGAACAGTCGATTTTATTACCATTACTGCATCTGGATTTATTTTAATAACATCCTGTATAACTGACTCGACGCTGCTAGTATCGAAATAATTAGTTTTGGGATCGTAATCTGTTGGGGTAGCAATAATGACAAATTCTGCGTTCTGATAAGCTTTGTGCTTATCCAGGGTAGCGCTGAATGTTATATCTTTTGATTGCAGATACTGTTCAATTTCTTGATCAACTATCGGAGATATCCGATTATTTAGCATCTCGACACGGGAAGGAACTATGTCCAGAGCAATGACCTGATGATGTTGGGCGATAAGAAGACCATTTGACAGGCCAACATATCCGGTACCAGAAATGGTGATTTTCATTTCATGCTCTCAGTATTATCTTAATAATTAATCATGATGTCGTACATCCTGATAAGAGAATAATGTTTTAACGTTTTGTTGAATATTGTGTCAACGAAGGTTAAAACAATTCAGATTTTCTTTATCAGTGTACGCTAGAAATATTAAGTAAAGATTAAGCAATCAACTTAAATCAATAAGATTTGAAAGGAAAAATCATCTACATCGCAGGTGGCATCGATTTCCCCCGCGGGACAAAACTGAGACCGACTCTCAGTCTCAGTCTCAGTCTCAGTCTCAGAGAGCTTTTCCTGAACTCTTTATGTAATATGTACCAATGTTCTTCAACATCATGAGTTTATTGATATATCAAATACTCTATAATCATTTCTTAGATTTATATTTACGATATCAACGCCGCAGCATTGGGCTCAAAATAATTCCCTATAGTTCGATCATTTGCAAGTAAGGGCATTTACTGAATGAAAGAAGTGGCTTTTTGCTTTTCAAATTACCTATTACACATGAAATTGAAAGTATTGCGGTCGGTTTACCGACATTTTTTCAAGATGTGAAGTCTGTTCTTGAGCGACCATACAATATGATATTGACAGCACCAAAAAATTTAAGATGCTTTCTGAGATTTACTTATGATTAAATTACTATCAGTTATATGGGTATCAGATTCTCATTTCCCCATGAGTAACATTATTGATAGTTCCAGTCTGTTATTATTCACATTCATGGAATGACGCTATTTATGCAAAAAAACCCGGTTATGTCCCGGGTTTTTTATTCTATCAAGGTGTTTAAAAAACGAATTTGATAGAGAGGATAGCATTCAATTTTCAGCTAAAGCATTCAATTCCTATTAATATTTAAAGGCCTTTGCAGATTACGGCAAATGAATGTTTCATCTCCGGTGCGCCCTGCTAGCGTAACCGAAAACTCCCCATCGAGTGAAGAAGTATCAATAGTTGATATAAAACCGGCATTGTTAAGTTCCTCCCTTCCGAACACAGCCACTAAATCACCGCGGTTATTTCTGTTACTAGTGAAATACCGTTTATGGTGGTTTTTATCCGTCAGCGTAACATATATGGCGTCAAATAATACACCCTGCGCGGTCGATTTAGCTAGCCAGCCCTTAACGCTAAGTGGAAGTGAATAATCTTCTCCTCTAATAGGATCAATAGCCTGATCAATACTGCCTTCACAATCGATATCCGTTGAACGTACCGTAGCAGGCAACGTAACTGGCTCATTGTAGTTGATTTTACGCCGCTGGTATGTGATTAGTGGAGTTTCTGTTGCGACAAACTTTGCCTCAAACTCAGGCTCGAAATAGTAATCAGAATCTGTTTCGAACATCACTTCGGCTACATCTTCTCCGCTGAAACCAAGAGGCTCAAGACCATCGAGAAGCGGTGAGGCCCAAACGCCACTTTGAGCGTTTATAATATTTAAACGATACTGCCGGTGCTCACCTGATTTAAGTTTGTAACTTATTTTTACAATATTCCCTCTAAAAAAGAAGTTTTTAAGTTTTCCTATAGTTGTAATTTTAAAATCAGGGTATATCTTAACAATATTTTGTTTAGCCTCAGGTACTGGATACCACATACCAAACTTCATTCGCTCCGATTTTTTGAGCACAAAATTAGCAACTTGTTTTTGATCTCGCGCAGAAAATAACAGCATAGGTTCATCATTTCTGCCGAGAACAAAACCACTGGGGCTATAATTCTCAAGAATTGCCATAGATGTCAATGGGTCTTCATTAAGAAGAAATTTATTATCAACACCAGTGAAAGTATTACAATCTACGCTTCCACATGCAAGACCGCCATTCCAGAGGATCTTTTGCGGTTTCTCGGGGCTGTTCAAAAACTCTGCATTCGCCAGATCGAGTGCTGGAGTTAATGTCATGTAATTTTGAAAAAGCGGACGCGGTTTATAATTGAGCTTATTAGCATACATATACTCATTATTATATGGATATACATCAATAGTTGATTCACCAATTTCCCTGACAAAATCATCATCGAGTTTATACTGTTCGTAATCCTGAGCCATTCGATCTTGATATGACATCCCCGCAGCAAATGGTAATTTAAATGGGTTATTCATCGAAGGGATATTTATGGTGGAAAACGCGAGTCCAAGTTTTGGTGAGTTCTGATACGCAGAATGCGTACCAAGATAATACAAACTAAAAAAAGAAATAAAGAACAGGCCTTTCACAAACTTTCCTTTATCAAAAGAAATAAGTAACATGATAAAGGCACATGGCACAACAAAATAGGTTACATAATGATCTGCTCGTCCGAATCCTAGTTTAAACAATAATAACCAAGTTACAAGCAATGGCAATATGAATAATTGACGCTTGAATATACCATAGGCAATAAAACAGCCCAAAACTATAAAGGAACATACATATGCAAAAGGATAATTTACGATATCGAGAGTCATATCGACACCGTTACCATAGCTAAGCTGAATATTCGTAGTGAAATATTTCAGTACCAAATTTGCATCACCGTAAACCAATATACCAATGACAAATGAAGATACTGCAAACGAGATAATAAAACAGACCGTTTGTTTTAATCGAAAATCTCGCAAAAACTGAGCAGCAAGATATCCACCAAAAACTGCGATAGTTATTAGTCCATAAAAGAAACGGATGTATAAAACAAAACCAGCCAACACCCCAAATAAAAGACAAACACTAACATTAATATAGTATTGTTTACTTTCAGAAAACTGGCGATAAAATAAAAAAACCAGAGGCCAAAGAAAAATCAAAACCTTAAGATAGTAGAAAGAAAAAAAACAAACTGCAATAAGTAAAAAAAACAAATACCCACGTGATTTATACATTAGTAGGAGCGTTGCCCATACAATAACCGCATAAATGCCCCAAACGAACATAATGGAGATATAATAGGTACTCGTATTGTAGTACTCACTTACCCCCCCTACTAACCAAAACAATGGGCCATAACTGAAAATAAAATTTTGCCCATTGATAAACATGGCATTTGTTAAATTGACCCAGTGCTCCGCATTATCAATCGAACTCTTTACTGGTCCGGTCGCAAACAAACTAAGAAAAGGTAGTAATGCTAAGCAAACAACGATAAAAGAAGAAAATTTTTTAGTCACTAAACGTTGAGATAGTAGTGCTGAAAGAGTCCCTTTCATTTTACCCTCTTAACATTGTAGACGCCAAAACAGCTTTTAAATAAAATCTTCAGTACTACCAGATTGCCGCTAAAGCTGCTGATCTTGGTTGGGACTTCACCTTCTGGATAAATACGGGAGGTCGGTAATTCGATGCAGCGGAAGCCCAATCTAGGGGCGATGTAAGAAAGATAGGCTAACAGTTCATAGGTCATAAAAACATTACGGAAAGGTGCTACACGTTCATCTAACAGCAATCTGCTGCTGTAGGCACGAAATCCTTGTGTGGTATCGGTCCAGTGAAATCCAGATGCTAAACTTAGGGCCGGTGCGTGAATATATTTAATCGCGAAGTCACGTGATTTTGGTGTATTCACCGCAACGCCGCCATTAACAAAACGTGAAGCCTGGACAAAATCATAGCCTTTTTCCAGGGCGTTGAGGAATTCAGGAATCGGTGAAGGATCATCTTTGTCATTACCGTCAATAGTAATGATATTCTTATATCCCTGCTCAAGCACAAACGCATAACCACAACGTAATTGCGCACTCAGCTTTCCTGGGCCTGTTTTAAGTATCAATCCAGAAACCCCTAGAGATAGCAATCGTTTTTTTTCAAGGGAGCCATCAGTACTACCACCATCGACGATAATAATATCAGCGATATCATTAATTTTCAGATTACTCATTTTCGTGAGCAGGCTGAGGATTCGGTTACCTTCATTAATAACCGGGATCACGACACATGCTTCATGCTTTTTATTAGTCCACAGGGTGATATCGCAAGCTGGGACTTCCCAATTTTTTTCATTTTTCATTGATAAATCCATTATTAAGCAGCCTTTGAAGTAATTAGCGCTACACCGACGATGACAAATACCACGCCAGCAATAGTCGTCCAGTGGAAGGTTTCATTAAAAACAAGGACGGATAAAACCGCCACTGCGGCAACCGCTCCGGTTGTCAAAACGGGATGTGCAATATTCAAAGGGAAAACGGCTAATGCCGCAGCATAGAATAAGAATGCTCCACCATAAAGTGCCAAACCCAGCCAGAAGGGCCAGTTACTCAACGACGCTAATGGATCCGCGAAGGAAGGAAATTTACGCGGAGGCATCATTGCCATTTTGATCAGAACGCTAGCCGAGGCATTACATGCAATGCCCAGAATAAGAATTAGCCATTTCAAGGTAAATGCACCTGATTAACGATAAAGAGAAGTCACAAGTTGAAGCGCGCGACGAATAGAAACTAAATGTGGCTCGTTTTGGGTTGCCAGCATTTCAATTGTGGCAGGATGCGCAGGAAATTGAGATGTGATTAGCGCAGCAATATCCTCATGGTGCGAATAAGTATCCCCTGGTGGCGCAAGCTGCGCTTCACTGATATGCACATGACCAATCACATCTTTTGCTTGTGTCACTACAGCAGAAATATCTTCCTGATTGATAATAACCGCCCCGGTATCAAGCTGCATTTTGATTGCTGGATGATCAATATCATTAACAACATTGCAGGTTTCGAGGCTGGTTGTCATAAAGTTTGCACCGTAAACACTCGGATTTGGCTCAAGACAAACAATAACTCCATAGTCAGCGGCGATATCGCCAAGCTGACGAAAAAACAATCGAGATATCTCCTGCACCTGGCTAACTGATAGACCAGAACAATCCCGATTTTTGGGCGAACCGAATACCAGTCGCGAAGCCCCTAGTCCTGCTCCGATACGGCAAACTGCAGCCAAGTGATCGAGTAGTTTTTTCTGGATAGATTCACTACCAAATACATTCAGACCTATAGTGCCAAATAACAGTGCCTGCATGCCAATGATGTCAATGCCTCGCTCCTGCCACCAATCTTTAACTGCATGAATATCTGCTATTGACGCGCTAGCAGGTTCAGGGAAATATTTACCTGGTGCAATATCAATCGCATCAACGTTAAATAAGTTCAATAAATTAGCAACTTCTGGATCTTCTTTAACGTCCCAAGCAAGGTTGGAGATTGATATTCTCATTTATTATATTCCTGCACTTTTTTGGGCTCTGATTGCGCATAATGTCTGACAGCCTGCACCGTGTCTTTCACCGAATATTGGTAATGCTCACTGCCCCCATACAGTGGACCATACACGCTGCGCATATCATAGGTAACAGGTTGTGCGGCCTGCTGCACATCAAAATTAATATTGAAACCATCTCGAGCAATTTTCGCCACCGAAACCGGGGCTGCTGTCAGGTGAACAAGATTAATTTTTTTCTCAAGCGCAATCTTAATATCGAACCAAAGGTTCACCATAGGATAGAATTGAAAGATGCTACGGCTTTCGATTTTCTCAACGTTATTCTCATTAAGAAAATCAAAAATAATATTCTTACGTAGCCCCGGACCAACTAAACCAGGAAGTCTGACTATCAGATGCTGTTGGAACCGCTTTGAAACAAATTGCTCAAGCCGATAGCGATTCAGACCATAGGCATGCAGTTCCTGCGTTTCGATCACGGAATTCTCATCAACGCCATTGGGTGATTTGAATACATCCACCGTACTGATGAGGATAAATGTTTTACACTCAATACTATCCAGGCAGTCAATCAGCGAATCAATAATTTCCTGATCACCTTTGGGATCAGCATTTGCGATCCATTTTTTCGCTGGAGCACCGGCACAGACCACCAGATCAAATTTTTTACCCTTAATATCATTAATATTCGTGGAACGGTAAAAATCGTCAAATTTGGTTTGCTTTAAGAGCGTCGTGCCTACAAACCCGGTATAACCAATCAAAGCCTTAGTCATGATCTCTCCAGTATTTAGCGGTCGCGTCCGGTTTGCACCAGATTAGCCTTTTCGACAGTCGCATCATTTAACACATTAACGCGGTCCTGGTTAACCATGACAGCACTATTTTTCTCAAACACGACGGAATATGCTGCCTGTTCACTTCGGTCATCCAGCAAACGGCTGAGATATTCCCCGAAAAAAGCCAACATAATAAATTGCAGCATAAACAGAATGGACATAAACAAAACCGTGGTGGTCCAACCCTCCACAACATGTCCATTGATTAGATTTACGATGATACTATAAACCGCAAAAAGCAGCGCACTTAGGCTACCTACGGTGCCAACAATTGACATCCAGCGCAACGGACGAGAAGAGTTGAAGACCATCAGACGCACTAAATTACGAAAACCGTATGTGATAGAACGCTTAACATGCGTTTCACTAACCGGCTGATAAGTCAGTTCGCTGGCGGGATAGCCCGTTTTCTGAATGCGCATATAGAACTGATGGTGAAAACGACCAGTATCCGTTACCGCATTCACCGCACGACGGCTAAGACAACGAAGACCTGTTGAGTTTTTAGGGATATGGTAATCGATCGCTTTTAAAATACGCGATGCCGTATCACGCATAATGCGGTATGCGCACGGAAGAGACTGAGTTGAGACCCCCACAACAACATCGTAGCCGGACTTACACTCTTCAACGGCGCGATGAATGACATCAACAGGATCAGTCAGATGATCATATAGAACCACAAAGTCGCCAATCGCATTCTCAAGACCTGCAGCCCACACCACATCATCATGAACACAGCCCGACAGTTGCAGAAAACGCACGCTCGGAATGGTTTGTAAAATGTTGTCGATCGCAGAGGTTCTTGGTACATCACGATACGGTCCTTTAGAAACAATTAAAATTTCGTAGTCGGTGTAATTATCGTCGAGTAAGGACTGGATCTGCTGCAATTTATTTGTTAATTCATTCGATAGGTCGTGCGTATTTAAAACGACCGAAACAAAAGATTCACTTTTCACTTGAGTAGTCTCTTTATTTTTAAATAACGTTCATATTTTTAATGGCTTCAAAGGCATCGTATACGTTATCTATTTTGCCCCCCATAATACAGTGAAAACCCTGCATTCCGTGATTCGGCCTAAAGAGAATCGGGCGGGAATCATCTGTTTCACTGCGTGGGAGAAGTGTCTTCACTTCCCACAGAGAGCGCTCATAACGGCACTCACTCAAAATTGGCATGTAACGTGAGGCATCTTTAATCATATATTGCCAGGCACTAGTTCTCGTATCGGAATCAAATTTCTCATGTGAATCGAGGTACTTTTCACCGGGCTTATCGTGCCACTCATAATGAGGTGTATAACGCACGTGACTAAATGAAGTCAATCCAACGGATGGGAATGGCATCACGGAGAAAAACGGGCCACACATGATGGTAAAACCAGCTTTTTTGCACACTTCCGGCACATCAACCAGGCACATTTCGGTCATCTCGTGCTTCAAGGGGATCAGTTCAATCCCTGAATTATCCAGAAGATAATTCAGATGTGAATAAGTGCAATTGAACACGTGATCAGCAACATATTCTTGCACTTCACCGGAGCTTATATCTCTGACCAGAGTTTTAATGCCATTTTCCAGTTTTTCGATTTTATCAACGGAATAGCCGCAGTAGAATTCAGCATTTGAACTATCCAGCCTCTTTAACATAAGTTCACGGAGCTTAAAGGCATCGAACGCAAATTCTTTAACCGTAAAACAGGCATTAATCATTTTTGGATTTACCATGTTCTGGATTTTCGCTGGCGCATAATCACAATCAGCACCAATGCGGTCACAGAACATGCGAAACTGGCTGGCAGACACTTTGCCTAACATTTCGCTGATTAAATAGTATTTATCAAAGTCGGAATCAATGCAGTCACGGAATTCATCAACAAAACGTGGGAAAGAGATACGTGAACGTAAAGCAGTCAAAATACTTCTGGGGTAGTGGTAGCCATTATGCACACGCGCCTGGTTGTTATATGATGCGCGGGACATGTAATTCTTCTCTTTTTCGAAAAGTTTCACTCCATGTCCTAAAAGAGAAAATTGCTCAGCGAGGTACATACCAAAAAAACCACCGCCCACAATTATTATATTTTTACGCATGATTGCATTAATGCCTTAAGTAGAACGCATTTATGTTATTCTCTTCAGATATTAAAACCAAGAGACAACTCTAATGCTATAAAAGGTTTACATGCAATAAGGCCATCCATTCGGATGGTCTTATTGTTAAAACAGAAGATATAAAACGCTGTTAATTAATCCAGCCATTCCGTATGGAACACACCTTCTTTATCAGTACGTTTATAAGTATGCGCACCAAAGTAATCACGCTGGGCCTGAATCAGGTTTGCAGGTAACACCTCTGCACGATAGCTGTCGTAATAAGCGACAGCCGCAGAGAATGTCGGTACCGGGATACCATTCTGCACGGCATACGCTACAACATCGCGCAGTGCCTGTTGGTATTCATCAGCAATGTTTTTGAAGTACGGGTCGAGCAGCAGGTTCGCGATACCAGCGTTTTTAGCATAGGCGTCTGTGATTTTCTGCAGGAACTGCGCACGGATGATGCAGCCCGCACGGAAGATTTTTGCAATCTCGCCGTAGTTCAGATCCCAATTATGCTCGTCAGATGCGGCACGCAGCTGTGAGAAGCCCTGAGCATAAGACACGATCTTACCAAGGTACAGCGCACGACGTACTTTCTCAATAAATTCTGCCTTATCACCCGCAAGCTGAGTTTTAGGACCGGACAGGACTTTAGAGGCAGCAACACGCTGATCTTTCAGTGACGAGATGTAACGTGCAAACACAGACTCAGTAATCAGAGACAGTGGTTCCCCGAGATCCAGAGAGCTCTGGCTGGTCCATTTACCCGTCCCTTTATTCGCCGCTTCATCCAGGATGAAATCCACCAGATATTTACCATCTTCATCTTTTTTAGTGAAGATATCTTTGGTGATATCGATCAGGTAGCTACTCAGTTCGCCGTTATTCCACTCGGTGAAGGTGCTAGCCAGTTCTTCATTGCTTAGGTTCAAACCACCTTTCAATAATGAGTAGGCTTCAGCAATCAGTTGCATGTCACCATACTCAATACCGTTGTGTACCATCTTCACATAGTGACCAGCACCGTCGGCACCGATATACGTCACACACGGTTCACCATCTTCTGCAACAGCGGCGATTTTGGTCAGGATTGGGGCAACCAGCTCGTAAGCTTCTTTCTGGCCACCAGGCATAATAGATGGCCCCTTCAGCGCACCTTCTTCACCACCGGAGACGCCGGTACCGATGAAGTTAAATCCTTCAGCTGAGAGCTCACGGTTACGACGGATAGTGTCCTGGAAGAACGTATTACCGCCATCAATAATGATGTCACCTTTATCCAGATATGGCTTCAGGGAGTCGATAGCAGCATCAGTGCCAGCGCCTGCTTTCACCATTAACAGGATACGACGAGGCGTTTCAAGGGATTCAACAAACTCTTTTACCGTATAGTAAGGAACCAGTTTTTTCCCCGGATTCTCGGCGATAACCTCTTCCGTTTTTTCACGCGAGCGGTTGAAAACGGACACGGTATAACCACGGCTTTCGATGTTGAGCGCCAGATTGCGCCCCATCACTGCCATACCAACGACGCCGATTTGTTGCTTGGACATGTAAAACTCCTGTCAGGTGTGGTAACCCAGCGGCAACGAGGCCATTGGGCTTTAAGTAAACAAAGATAGTAATGCAGATGCTACAACCTTGGTACCCGTGAGTTTTCATCAAACACACAACAGAATGTCAACGTGACATTTAATAATACCAAAATTGGCAGACGTTAAAAGCCTCTACATTTAGATAATAACGACTTGTTATTACAGAAAAAATCATTCACAAGAACATAAACATTAAATTACATCGCTCTTTTGAGAAGCAATTAACGGATACACTATTAAATTAACATCTTAGTGTCACCCATTAATCATTGAGCTCACAAAAAATTTGAGACTAATCTTGTGCACAAATATATTCAATTAAGTATAGAATATCTAACCTACTAAATCTAAACGAAAAATTTCACTTAAAATAGATGGCAACTGTATAATTAGCTTACCAGATAGTCTTTAACGCAAAGAGATTTTAGCCGTGAACTACCCCAGGCATCGAAATTAGAAACCTCAGTAATCGCAGAAAATTTTTTCCAGTTATTATTCTGCACCAAATTTAACATCCCCAATGTTAACTCATAAGGCGTTAAATCAAAATTCAACTTTTGACAAAGCTGTTGGTAGCTCAAACTAAATAATAATGCACCATCACAGATATCACGGACTGACTGTGATATGTCAGATTGCAATCCTCGTCCCTTATCTCCAACAGGTACAGAAGTGATTGCATCATACCCAATAATAGAATCATGTGGTGCGGAAAAAAATAACTCTACGGCAACGCGGTTCTCATAAATTGTGTCTATAAGAGAAGCATCTGCATTATCACTTTCATACATCGCAAACATTTTAAGGAATGATTTGCGCCTTAATTTCTCAGTCGTATTCGACAGACAGAAATAATAGCCAAAGATATCAATGTCGATAAACTGTTTTAAAGCATGGTAAAAGGCTTCCTGAGTGGTCCCACTCCAGCCTACATCAACAAGTGCAATTTTTTCGCCCTGTTTGATTCCTAATTTCTGGATATAATTAAAAAGACCACGACGATTTTTCCGACAAACTTGCAAAATCTGCCATCGCCAGGCATATAAAAACTTGCTCATTAATGGGAACAACGATGAGGTGAGTGGGGTCTCGTCCGATAATCCAAAAGAGGCCATAACCTCAGGTGCGGGAGGTGTCACACCGATGCGTTCGAGAACTTCACGTGGCTGAAGACCTTCTGAACCAGACAACAAAAATGGAATGTATTGAACAAAGTTTTGATCGTTGATGGTTGCAAGTGTCAAGCTTGTACGAGAACCGTAAAAATAAGTTGAATCGGGGAAAGTACCAATATCACCACGCTCAACCATTTTTTGCATGATGTAGCCATCACGAGCTAAAAAGAAAACATGATCAATCTCTTGAATAGCAGCCTGATTCTTGATCCACTTTAAAAAACCAAGAGATGCCGCACCGCCATAAGCAAACCCAAGGCTTTTGTATTCTTGCAGAGAATGATATCCCTCATGATTTTTCAGCATACCCTGTGCAAAAGACAGCGCTAATGGCAAACCTTTACTGATAGTTCCAAGATAATGCGAGCGATAATGGAATGCCTGCAGGCCTTTTTCACGTGGACGGATTACGTCGGATACTTCGTTATCACCAACATGTAGTATATGGTCATGCCTAACGTTTAATTTTTTTGCTATAACATCAAAAAGAATACCAGCATCACGCTTGGTGGCGTTCTCATCAGCGGAACTAAAAACTTTAACGCCCGTGACTCCATATTTATCAAGTGCCTGTTCAAAGAAGCGAGCTGGTAAATACATATCAGATGTAACAATAACAGTTTTACCAACCGCCTTTAGTCGCTTGAATAAATCGAAAATGATTTTATTAGGCTCAACGAGTGCAAGTTCAAGTTGATATTCTGCCTCAATCATCTTTTCAGCAGGGATAGTGTTATCAGTGAAAGCAGCATAAATGTCATCAATTGTAATTTCTTTCTTTCCTCTAGCTGTCATTTGGCGGAAGGCCTCAACTTGAGCTTGCTGCCTCTTAACTTTGAAATTATCGATATTAAGTTTCCGCCCTAAAATTTCAAAGACATCTTCGGGATCCGCTATGGGCCTGGTAAATATCGTATCAAAGAAATCGAAAGAAATAACTTCAGCATCATTTAAAACTGTCAATGATAGATTTTTAAAGGAGTTTATCGCCTGAGAATAACGTGTATACTCAGGGCCCAAAATTGTTTTCATAAGCATCAGCAACCAATCTCAAAATTAATACCGTTAGGATGTAAATTAATGTTATAGAACGGATCGTATTGATAATAAAGAGGGTGTTTTTCGTTGAGCCTACGTTTTTCAGTTAGTAAACGTCGCACTTTTTCTTCATCCAAATGATCTACGCCCCGGCTAACTGACTCGTGGTGGTAAAGTTCAACCCCCTGGCAGACTACGTTGAAATAGCCTGCATCTACACTGCGGAAACAAAGTTCCACATCATTATACGCTATAGGGAACGTCTCATCGAATTGGCCAATACGTTCAAATTTAGTCCTTTCCATCATCAAACACGCACCTGTGACAGCCAGCCAGTTATATTCAAGAATATTACGCATATAATAACCGGGATGATGCCGCTCAGTATTAATGAAAGCATGACCAGGACCATCTGCAAGGTTCAATACACCAGCATGTTGAATTCGATTAGTTTGCGGGTAAAGCAACTTAGCGCCAACAGCACCCACATGTGGGAGTTGCGCATAACCAACCATACGCTCAAGCCAATCGGCATGAATGGCTTCAGTATCGTCGTTAAGGAACAGAAGGACATCACCGTGAGACTGCGCTACCCCAACATTATTGAGCTCAGAAAAGTTGAAAGGATGATCGTGACGAATAATTTTTACAACATTGTCTTTTGAAAGAGAGCTGAAGTATTCAAGTGTATCAGCCGCAACAGAGCCGTTATCAAGAATAATAATTTCATAATGGTTGTAGCGTGTTGTATTTTTAATCGATTCAATACACCGGTGGAGCACGTGATAATTATCGCGAGTAGGTATAATGATACTCACCAGTGGATCACCCACCGGGAAATAATTAACACGAAAATAACCAGGATATCCAGAAACAGACTCAACACAGCCGGATTGACCACGACGAACTAACGCCTCTTCTCGGACTTTTTTTGAGGCTTCAAGGACATAATCTTTAGCAGAAATATCTGATGCGATAGATTGAGGAATAATACGCCAGTGATAAAGCACTTTAGCAATATGACTAATTTTAGTAGTTTGTTCCGCGACACGGAGGACGAAGTCCCAATCCTGACAGCCATCAAAAGCAGAACGCAGCAGACCTGTTTTTTCCAAAAGAGATACCTTGACACAAGAGGCATGGCAAGTAAACATCGTACTCATCATTGTATCTGGTGACCAATCTGGTTTGAAATGAGGCTGAACGTAGCAACCCTCTTCTGAAATTTTATCTTCGTCGCTATATATAAAGTCTGGATCTTCGTTATTAATGCAAAGAGCCATCTCATACAAACAATCGGGTGTTAAAAGATCATCATGATCCGTAAAGACGATATAATCACCAGAAGCATTTTCAATAGCTACGTTAGTCGCTCCAGAAATACGGCTATTCGTTTTTAGATGAACAATTTTAATTTGTGGATTTATAATATTTTCAAGAGCATCATACAACTCAGGGTCTGTGCTGCAGTCATTGGCAAGAATTAATTCCCACTTGGGATACCACTGTGCTTCAATTGACTCTATAAGTTCTTGTAATAGATCCAGTGGTGTATTATAAATCGGAACAACAATTGAAAATAATGGTTTTACAACCATCTCAGCGATAATGTGATTTAAATCTTCAGGCTGCGCAGGTGTAACATAACAGTACTCCGCCCTACCTGATTTCAAGCTATAACCTTCACTGCGGTTGTATGTTATTGAGGAATTTAACATACCCGACACTTGCTGAATACCCGAAGATATATTGCTTTCGGCAGAATTGGCGGGGATGGGTTGTACAGGCGTATTAAGGTTTGCTGAAGTATGCATCATTTGGATAATTCTTTGATGGCGCAGACGGGCAATAACACCTTTTACCCCTTCATCGCGCAACGTTTGCATTCCACGTGAAACTATTTTTTTAAGTCCATGTTGGCTATATAATCGTCTTGTTAGGGAGGTTAAAATCTTGCAGCGGCGCTTAACCATTCCAATACGTCGCAGTGGTGCAGTTATTCTCCAGCTTGATGATGATTCAAGGGCATTGACTCTGCTCATCGCACCAGTAAATTGATTATTCGTATGTTCAAGTTGCGCCTTAGTTGTAGATAGTTGAGCTTTTGAGTTTTCTAACTGTGCAGTAATGACATCCAACTGCGCCATCGCTGTTTCAAATTGCGCTGTCGTAGTAATCAACTTTTCAGTGGTTGCGTTCAATTGCTCCCTAATGGTTTCCATCTCATGTTTCTCGTTATTTTGAAAAATTGTAATTAACGAATCATTCTTGATAATTTCTATTTCAGCTTCGATAATTATTTCCGGGAGTAAAGGGAGTTGTTTAAGTAAAATTTGAGGGTCGTCAGATATTGAATAATAAATTTGATTGAACTCGCTATTTTTTATGGTCAAAATATCAATGTACTCAGCATAATCATGTTCATTTCTAAGCTGCCAAACAACCTCCCCATCAGCATTTTTAATAATAAATGTATGTAGAATAAACCAGATACGACTGTCTACAGGATCGAAGCGAAGTTTAATCTGCGGAGACTGAATATCATTTTTTATTTTCCAGCGAATTATATTTCTCCCACTGGATAATACAGAATATTGTTTTTTATCTTCTGTGAACTCCGTCTCCTGCGAAGCATAATAAATACATGCTATATTCTGTTTTATATTCACAGGTGATAAGTTTTTTTCTCCATTCCAATTAAGCAATTCACCGACACTGCGACCAGTAACTTGGTGTTGGAACTCTGCTTCTCTTTGCATATAATTGTGTAAATCTTTATCACTGAGATGCATTCCCAAATTCTCAAAAACATACTTTATAAATTCTTTTCTAGTAATTAATTCATTACCTGTAGGTGATCGTACCTGGGCTTGATTTAATACAAGAATGATCCCTCGAAATAATAGGTGGCCAAGCTCAATTCCATCGGAATGTTGCCATTCTAAATCAAACAACACCGGGCCTTCATCCTGTATTATGATGTTCTGCGGTATGGCATCAATAAAAGATCCTGGCAAAAGGTAGTTGGTTTCTATTACTAAAGGCTGAACAACTGAATTACTTTTCTGGATGAAACTGTTAAGCGCATACAGCCATTCTTTCATTAACCCTATAAAATTATTAAAATCCCAATTATCTGTACTGAGAGTATTAATAAATTTTTGCCCAAGCAGCACACCTTTATAATAATGGTCGTTATTTCTTCTTATCTGTGTATATTTTATATTATCTGACTCGACAAAATCTTTCTGAAAAAATTGATATGATATATTAATCTCACCATTTTCATTTTCACGGAAAATGGTTTCCTTCGAATATTCTTTTTTCCTCTGCGTACTATAATGATAGGCAAGTACAGAATCATCAATCAGCACGTCACCATCAACACTCGCAACAAATATGAACGAGTTAGCCAAGGAAACACCAAGCTTATTATTAAATATCTCAGGAAAGCATTTTGCCAGCGAAAATGTCAAATGCGTTGGTAACTGAGGGTCACTGAATACACTTTGCACCGCAAGCGCAGAAGCATCAAATACAGTTGAATTACTCCCCTTTGGGGTAATAATTGACATGGGTAGCTTATAATCCGGGAAAGGGAGCATAACATCCGAATTGTTATAGCCAGTTTGAGTAAGAAGATTAGTTAGCTCTTCATAACCCCATGTTTTTGGTTCTCCGGATTTATAACGCCCCTCAATGCCATACATCGACTGACGTATATGGTCCTCTGGTGCACCAGCAAAATATTTGAGACCTAACTTATTTTCAATCGCGATAAACAAGAACCCGCCAGGTTTGAGTAACTTTCGAATCTGAATTAGAAGATCTTTTTCAGGATGGTCACCATCACCAAACATTGTTGCGTATTCAAGCACACCAATCAAGGTAATCGCATCGAACTGGCGGTCAGGCTTAAAACAATCAAAGCGCTCGGCAACCACCTGAACGTTTTTCAGATCACGGGTACGACTCGCAGCTATTGAAGCACGGCGTTGACTCCCTTCCAGAGCGAGGATATTTCCACCATTTTCGCCAAGAAAACGACTAATAGCGCCACATCCAGCCCCAATTTCTAGAACATCCCCTCTTAATAAGTGTGCAAAGGGGCGTAGAACATTTCCGCGTTGGGAACTGAGATGATACAAAGTTTGCCAGTCAGAGCACTGATCGCGGAGTTCAGATGAAAAAAGGCTAATGTCATGTGCATTTCTAATAATCTTTGCAAGATGGTTTTCTGCGGCATCACCGTCATTATAACCAATGTTGGTGTAGTCCTCACGCTTCCATACATTGAGGTTTTTGTCTAAAAAATATCCAAGACTTTCGAGCTGAAACATAAAACCACCTGTGTTCGACATATCTCTTATAATCAAAGTGATGTCATAATTCATTGAAACTGATTCGAGTGCCTAAGTTAACTAAACCGATAAACTGCACACGATTAGTCACACTCAAATGTATAGAGTCATAACGCCTGTCATGTGGCACTACAGAGCCACCCTCATTACAACTAGCAATACCTACGGAGATGAAATAATCTCCGGTGGCCAGATTGACAGGCATTGTCAAAGAAACATGCATAATATCACCTGGATTAAAAGGTTTTGATATATCAATATTCTGAAATTCATTGTTAGTATTATAAATTGTTATCCCTTCCTTGGTTTTAAGAGCAAAACCAAAAATAGGGCGGTACACCGCCTCTGTAAACCTTACATAAAAATCCAGATGAATTGCACGCTCACCTTCGATAACCAGTGGATATTCTTTGTCATCCTGAATCAGGCGGTAATCAACAAGTTCCGCTTTTCGATCGCCCCAACGATATTCAGAAGCATTGTAGTTAGGCCTTAATTCATAACCAATACTATTTTTTATCCAGCTGTCTTGCGCCACGTCATCTTGCAGTTTTTCTTCCGACAGTAGTTGCTCTATACTCGACTCGACTTCCTGTTCAGCAACCTTCTTTTCATCCGTCTTACCGAACAAGAGATCAAGATACTTATTGACCACCATGCGTGGCGTATCTTCCATAAGCAAGACGCCATCGTTTATTAGGATGGCAGAATCACAGTGGGTCACAATTTGTTCAGTCGCGTGTGATACGAACAGGATCGACGTTCCTTTTTCTTTCAACTGTTTCAATCGAGCAAAACATTTAGCTTGAAATTTAGCATCCCCTACAGCGAGTGCTTCATCAACGATCAATATTTCAGGCTCAATTTGTGCCTGAATAGCAAAAGCCAAGCGGACTAACATTCCACTTGAATAGGAACGTACCGGCGACTCTATAAAATGACCAATATCAGCAAAACTTATAATATCATCGATCTTTTCTTCTATTTCAGTTCGACTAAGTCCCAGTAAAGCTGCATTCAAGTATATATTTTCACGGCCAGAGAAATCATTATTAAAACCTGCCCCCAATTCAAGTAACGCGGCAACCCGACCATTTAATTTTACATTCCCACTTGTAGGTGTTAGCGTGCCAGCTATAATTTGCAAAAGTGTGGATTTACCGGATCCATTTTTACCAACAATGCCTACAGTCTCACCTTTTTTTAGGCGGAAGCTTACGTCTTGCAAGGCCCAAAAATCATCATGATATAATCGTGATACCTTACCCAATCGATGATGAACTTTAGGTACCACAAACTCTTTTAAGCGTTTTAGTGGGTTATCATAGACTTGGTAACATTTACTGATATTATTAATCTCGATTGCATACAAATCAGATGACATCAGCAAATCCCTTTCTGGTTTTCTGAAACCAGATATAGCAAAAATAAGTAAGACATAAAGAGACAAATGAATAAATGCTCAGTCCCACGAAGTCGGGTAATTGTCCCCAAACAATCACACTCCGGGATTGTTCGATTATGTATGTCAACGGATTAAGAAGTACAATATGTTGCATTCCAGAAGGTAACGCAGAAAGAGGGTAAAAAACGGGAGATAAGAAAATCAGCACAGTAACAATGACCCCGATTGATTGACCAATATCACGAATGTAAACCCCTAAAGAGGAAATGAGCCAAGTAAGCCCAAGAGATAAAATTATTAATGGTAAAAACACCAGTGGAGCGAAAATTATTGTCCAGTTAACAAAGCCGTTAAATATAAAAAAAGCCATGATCAAAACTGCACTGCTGATTAAGCTCTGAAATACCGCAGAAAGTACAATAACAATAGGTAATATCTCCAGAGGAAATACAACCTTTTTAACATAATTCGAATACTGCAAAATCAAGTTTGGTGCTCTTAATAAACATTCAGCCAAGAATGAATGCATTATCAAACCAACGAATAGTATAATTGCAAACTGAGTTTTCGGTTCATTAACAGCAGCGGCTCCCCATCGAGCTTTAAATACTACAGAAAAAACCAAAGTATATATCATAAGCATGAGAATGGGATTAATTAGAGACCATACAACACCAATCGCAGAACCTTTATACTTACTAAGAATATCTCTTTTTGTCATTTGAAAAATAAGACTTCGATTCAGCCATAGCGAGTTAGTTAGTGAACTTAAGGAAGCCGCATTTATTTTCACACTCACATCTTCACCTCAAAAAAAATTACCTTTCCAACATCAAATTTTGTTAAGAAAAATGGCGACAATTAGAGCGATATTTCCGCACAAAGTTTGTCGATATAAGCGCAATTCGTAAATCATCTTGATCCTGCTAAAAATATCAGCATTTCTTTTATTCTCGAAACTGCGTAAGACTTTAGCATTCTCAGTAGTTAGTTGTTCTCTGAATGGTTTTAAAAGCTCAATATTTTTATCATTCCAACGTTTAAAATGCCCACCCATTAATTTCTTAATTCGCTGAAACCGAGCAAAAATTGTTAGATTTGACCCGATGATATTTTCTTGGTGTTGCCGGTACTTTATTGTAGGTGAACGATCATAATAAACACTCCCCCCACAACCTGTAATCAAAAGATAAACCCACCAATCGTGTGAAATTATTTCCTGCCATTTCGGTGTATTTATGACAATATCCCTGGCAGGTTTGTTCATTACCATTGTATTACCACCTGCAATACTCTGAACCAAAGCATTGCGGAAAGATGGTGTTTTCGTAAATAAGGGCGATAAACCAATTTCTCGCCCTACTGCGTCAGTCAGAATGGTTCTACCACAGTACACAGCTGGCACCTGACCAGCCTTAGAAGTCAAATGATTTAATGCACAAGTCAACTTCTCATCAAGCCATTCATCATCCTGATCGCAGAATGCAAAATAATCAAATCCCTCTCCACAATACTCGAGCGCGGATATAAAGTTCCATGCAAAGCCTTTATTAGGGCCACCAATCAGGACAATCTTATCCTGCCCATAGCTTTGCTGATACTCATGGATGATATCAATGGTACCATCAGTTGAACCATCATCAGATACGAAAACAACCCAATTCTGGTACGTCTGATTTATAATTGAGTCAAGCTGTTTGTGTAAGAACTTAATTCCGTTGTAAGTACACAAAAGAATAGCGACTCTCTCATCTTTCTTCATGATTAGAGGTAGGTTTCCGCATCTGATAATAATAGCCCTTTCTCATCTTTAGCTGAGAGCTGAATTTGAGAGGTGGCTGGCCATTTGATATCAATTTGCGGATCATTCCAGATAATACAGCGTTCTGACTGAGGAGCGTAGTAATTTGTTGCTTTATATACAAATTGGGCAGTGTCGCTCAGGGTTAAAAAACCATGAGCAAATCCTTCCGGAATCCAAAACTGACGCTTATTCTCAGCACTTAAAACCACACCAACCCATTGACCGAAAGTGGCTGAATGTTTGCGAATATCGACTGCAACATCAAAGACTTCACCTTCAATACAACGAACAAGCTTACCTTGGGCATTTGGTTCCAATTGGTAGTGCAATCCACGTAGCACGCTTTTTTGTGACTGTGAATGGTTGTCTTGCACAAATTCGATTTTCTTACCTACAGCCTCTTCAAAACCCTTCTGGCTAAAACTTTCAAAGAAGAATCCACGTGCATCACCAAAAACCTTTGGCTCAAGAATAAGAACTTCCGGAATTGCAGTTTTAATGATATTCATTTATTTACTTTCCAAGTATTTCAGTTACAACACGTTTGACGCCTACGGTCCAATCTGGAATTACTGTAGCAAACGCTCTTTGGAATTTCAGGTTTGATAAGCGCGAATTAAGCGGGCGCTTTGCCGGAGTAGGATATGCTGATGTATCAATGCCTTTAACATTGCTAATAACCAGCGATTCACCGAGATCACGAGCAATATCAAAAACAAACTGAGCATAATCGTACCAGGTTGTTTCTCCACTGGCGACCAAGTGATAAGTGCCATAAAGCGTATGATTGGTCACCGCAGCACGGATAGCTATTGCCGTACAATCAGCCAACAACTCCGCGCCTGTTGGAGCTCCAAACTGATCGTTAATGATCGACAACTCTTCTTTCTCTTTCGCCAAACGCAGCATGGTTTTAGCAAAGTTTGCGCCACGTGTTGCAAAAACCCAACTCGTACGAAAGATAAAGTGACGTGGGTTATTTGAAGCAACTGCAATTTCACCCGCTAGCTTGGTTTCGCCATAGGTATTTAATGGACCGGTGTCTTCATCTTCAAGACGGAAATGTGTACCTTCCCCATTAAAAACATAGTCAGTGGAGTAATGTACAAGCAGCGCTCCCAGAAGAGCAGATTCCTTCGCGATCACTTCCACGCTGTCTGCATTTAATAACTGTGAAAGTTCACGTTCGCTTTCAGCTTTATCTACTGCAGTATGTGCTGCAGCGTTGACCACTACATCCGGTTTGACTTGACGAATAGTCTGCGCAATACCTTCCAGATTAGTCAAATCACCGCATAATTCTTTATCAAAAAAGTCAACAGCAATAACTTCACCCAATGTTGACAAAGAGCGTTGTAATTCCCAGCCAACCTGACCATTTTTACCTATTAATAAAATTTTCATTGTTTTTCCGGCCACAGCGCATTCACTTTTATTCGTTAATCAACATCTGTAGATAACGACCGTAATCCGTTTTGGAGAGTTTCTTAATCTGTTCCGCAACCTGGGCTTTAGCTAACCAGCCTTTACGATATGCAATCTCTTCCAGGCAAGCAACCTTCATACCCTGACGTTTTTCAATGGTATGTATAAACTGGGATGCTTCTACCAAGCTGTCATGGGTACCAGTGTCAAGCCATGCAAAGCCACGCCCCAGCAGTTCAACCTGCAGATCCCCCTGATCAAGATACATCTGGTTCAGGGTAGTAATTTCTAGTTCGCCACGAGCGGAAGGCTTAACACGTTTCGCCATTTCCACTACGTTGCTGTCATAAAAGTAGAGGCCGGTGACCGCCCAGTTGGATTTAGGTTTCAGCGGTTTTTCTTCGATAGAGAGAGCTTTGTTATTTCCATCAAACTCAACCACCCCAAAACGCTCGGGATCCTGGACCTGATACCCGAAGACCACTGCCCCGTTGGTTAACTGCGCGGCAGCTTCTAGTTTTTTACCAAAACTCTGACCAAAATAGATATTGTCACCGAGTACCAGCGCACAAGGTTCATTGTTAATGAACTCTTCGCCGATGATAAAAGCCTGAGCCAGGCCATCCGGGGACGGCTGCACCTCATAGGAGAGGCGGATCCCAAACTGCTCACCATTTCCCAGCAGACGCTGAAATGACGGCATATCTTCCGGTGTTGTAATAATTAAAATGTCACGTATCCCAGCCAGCATCAGCACAGAAATGGGATAAAAAATCATAGGTTTGTCGTAAACGGGTAACAGCTGTTTCGACACCCCCTGAGTAATAGGATACAGACGGGTTCCGGAACCACCCGCTAATACAATGCCTTTCATCATTATGTCCTGTAATTATTAATCCGTCAGACCCAGACGTTCGCCTGCGTAAGAACCATCCATTACACGTTTCCACCACCCCTGATTGTTGAGATACCATTCAACAGTTTTTCTGATGCCTGACTCGAAGGTCTCTTCAGGAACCCAGCCTAGCTCATCCTGTATTTTGCTTGCATCAATGGCATAACGTAGGTCGTGGCCGGGGCGATCGGCGACATAAGTAACTAATTGTGAATAGCTACTAATTCCATCAGGTTTGTTAGAAATAATCTCATCGAGAATAGTACAAATCGTGTTGACCACTTCGATATTCTTACGCTCGTTGTGGCCGCCAATATTATAGGTTTCACCCGCCACACCAGTGGTCACGACTTTATACAGCGCACGCGCGTGGTCTTCCACATACAGCCAGTCACGAATCTGCTCACCGTTGCCATACACCGGCAGAGGTTTACCGGCCAGTGCATTCAGAATGATTAGTGGAATGAGCTTTTCCGGGAAATGGTACGGACCATAGTTATTGGAGCAGTTGGTCACCAGCGTTGGCATGCCGTAAGTACGGCGCCAGGCGCGAACCAAATGGTCGCTGGATGCCTTGGAAGAGGAATAAGGACTGCTTGGGGAATAAGGCGTTTTTTCTGTAAACAGTGGCAATTCTGTACCGGCAGGAACCTCATCAGGATGAGGTAAATCACCATACACTTCATCAGTTGAAATATGGTGGAAACGAAACGCAGCCTTACGGGGATCATCCAGTTGCGACCAGTATTTTCGCGCGGCTTCAAGCAGTACGTAGGTTCCAACAATGTTGGTTTCAATAAACGCAGCTGGCCCAGTAATAGAGCGATCCACATGGCTTTCAGCTGCAAGATGCATCACCGCATCCGGTTGATGTTCTGCGAAAATGCGCGCCATTGCGTCACCATCACAAATATCCGCACGTTCAAAAACGTAACGGCTATTACTGGAAATCTCAGCCAAAGACTCAAGATTACCTGCGTAGGTTAATTTATCAACATTAACAACAGCATCTTGCGTATTATTTATGATGTGCCGAACAACAGCAGATCCAATAAACCCTGCCCCACCAGTGACCAATATTTTCACGTGAATCTTCCGTTTTACTTTTGCTAATTTAAATAACGCACCGGGCAGACTATAAGATGAGCGAAAAACATGCTTTATCAAGGCACGCTACCGCCCCTGGCTCTATAGCTACCAGCGTACTAGATACAACTACCGTCAATTTCTGTGAAAGCGCGTAGAATAACGTAGTTGAAAATCGTTACCAAGCACAAAATGTTACATCTATTTTCTGCTCAAACCTACAGGGAAACAAGAAAAATCTCGCACTGTTAACCAGCTCCGAAGGTACAAATTTCAACCTTAATCACTGAGTCAATTAGCCAAAAATAAAAAGCAGTGAAGACGACTGAAGCCTATTATCTCTTCTTTTGTCCTCAACTGCCTTTACAGTAAGCAAATTCTTGCACGTCTTATTTATGACTACTTAGTGAGCAACTTTTCAATACTTACGCGGAACTTCGGCCCTTCTTTCAGGTTACGCAGCCCGTACTTAACAAACGCCTGCATATACCCCATCTTCTTCCCGCAGTCGTAGCTGTCACCCGTCATCAGCATCGCATCAACCGACTGTTTTTTAGCCAGCTCAGCAATAGCATCCGTCAACTGAATACGCCCCCAGGCACCGGGCTGGGTATGCTCCAGTTCTGCCCAGATATCAGCAGAAAGCACGTAGCGCCCTACTGCCATCAGATCGGAATCCAGAGTCTGCGGCTGGTCTGGTTTTTCAATGAATTCAACAATACGGCTGACTTTGCCTTCGTTATCTAAAGGCTCTTTGGTCTGAATAACAGAGTACTCAGACAGATCGCCTTCCATACGCTTAGCCAGCACCTGACTACGCCCGGTTTCATTAAAACGAGCAACCATGGCAGCCAGGTTGTAGCGCAGCGGATCCGCGCTCGCTGTATCAAGAACAACGTCAGGTAATACGACGACAAACGGGTTATCCCCAACAATTGGGCGAGCACAAAGAATTGAATGACCCAGGCCCAGTAACTGAGCCTGACGAACGTTCATAATAGTCACGCCAGGAGGACAGATAGACTGCACCTCGGCTAATAGCTGGCGCTTAACACGCTGCTCAAGCAACGATTCGAGTTCGTAAGAGGTGTCGAAGTGGTTCTCAACCGCGTTCTTAGACGCATGAGTCACCAGCACGATTTCTTTGATACCTGCAGCTACAATTTCGTCGACAATGTATTGAATCATCGGCTTGTCTACGATCGGTAGCATCTCTTTAGGGATTGCCTTCGTGGCAGGCAACATGTGCATCCCCAGACCTGCTACCGGAATAACTGCTTTCAAATTAATCATTAAGTCATTCACCTATTCAATTGTTGCTGAATTATAGCTTTTTAGCTTGTTTTAGCCAGTATGAATTACATTACTCCGATGCAGCGTATGTTACGCCGCTTAACTTCGCAATGCAGTAATCTTAATCCCATGGAGGTGTCACTTTAGCCAGGAATGGTCGCAAAGTTACCTCTCCCGTCCCGGGAGTCGAAAATTCACCGCTTCGACATTCACCACCTGATGGTTTACCCGGTCGATGTCAACTGAGCTTTGCCCGGTTTCGTTTACCGCATGGACATTCGCCAGCGAGAGTAATGTGTCCTGTTTAGCCATAAACTTGCCGCGCACATCCTGACGGAGATCGAAGTGCATCTTAAGCGCGGGTCCCGTCGCGGATTGCTGCATCACCTTGATGTTACGTAAAAAAAGGTGCTGTGGTTGGTTATGCAACTCAAGCGTGGCACGTTTCATCTCCACATTGGTAATCGCCACAAATGAAGTCGCATTACCAGAGGAGATCTGAATACCGCGCAATTTGTATTCACGTTTCGTATTATCCAGATGGATATTATTTAACTTAAAGTTTTGTGGAATGGATAAATAACGCCCTTTGATTACGCCGTAACCAATGAGCATACCTGCGCTATTCTCCATATTGATATTATCAATTACGAAATTATCACATCCGTAAATAGCGACCGTCGCATTATCAATGCCCGCTTTCTTGCTATAATCCGGGGTGATATTTCGCGCGGTAATATTACGAATAATAAAGTGTTTGCCGTTCTCCACATGGACTAACTGTCGGCAGTCGCTACCGGTGATGTTCGCTACCACAAAGTTTTTTACCGCCAGTTCATCGGGATAGGTATTGTCATAGGTACTCCCCGCCAGACCGATGCCAATGCCCCAGTTCACGTTGCCGTTGGTACAGTTGATACGTTCAATGACATGGTCAGAAATGAGGATGTTGCTGTCGTTTATCGCTACATTCCACTCGATAGCATCACCCTGTAAATCGCTAAAACGGCTGTTCGTGATCTTTACGCCGTCCATTCGATTATGAAAACCCTGACGCAAAATGCCATAGTTAGCGCGCGTGACGGTAATATCATCGATAATCAGATTACGCATCAGCCTCGAGGTTTTACCGCCGATATAGATTTGCGTCACCGGACCGAAACCGCTCATGGCAATCCCTTTTATCACACAGTCCGACCCCCGCACATCGAGGGTAACGTTCCTCAGGCTCCCGCCCTGCTCGCCCATCACCTTGCATCCATCCTGCAGAACAAAGCGCCCACGGCCATTGCCGCTTATTCGCCCTTGCAGGAATAGCGTTTTGCCTGGCGGGATAACGATGGCGGTATTGAGATCCTTACATTCCAGCCCTGTTGGTACGACGACCGTTTGTCCTTCTTTGAACGCCTGCCTGAAAGAGGCCACCCAATCCTGTGGGTTGTAATCCTGAATGTTGACGCTGCCCGATGATTCTAGCGCCCGAACAACGGGAGAATGCAGCACGACAAGCGCAGAGCCTGCCGCCAGAAAAGTACGGCGTGAGAGTTTTTTCTCTGACATACAACCTCGATTTACATCGTTTGCAGCAGACTGGCTAACTGTTTATTGATCGCTAACTGATTAAATTCTTTTGCAATTTTTTCTCGCGCGCACTGCACAATCGGCTGCACCTGCTCACTGTCGAGCAGGCTAAATGCCGCTAATCGCTCTGCCAGCGCCTGCGCATCGTTTTCCGGTGCCAGCCAGCCAGACTTGCCCGACTCGACCAGTTCAGGGATCCCACTATGGACGGTGGAAATCACCGGGATGCCCACCGCCATCGCCTCCATCAGCGCCACCGGGATCCCCTCCATATCGCCATCCCTTCCGGTAATTGAGGGCAGCAAAAAGACATCGGCCTGCTCAAGCATTTCCTTCACCTGATGGCTGGGTTTAAAGCCTGGCATCTCAATCACATCATCAAGTTGATATTGCTCGATCTGCGTACGCAGACGACGCTCCCAGGGGCCTATGCCAAGGATGCGATAACGGAATGCGACGCCCTGCTCTTTCAACTGACGACAGGCTTCGATGGCAACGTGCAGTCCTTTTTTCTCAGTTAACCGGGCGACAGAGATAATCTCCAGCGGTGCGGCTGGCGATTTCAACTCGCGGGGCGTAAAGCGCGTCATATCGATTCCCATGCGCGAGACCGCGATTTTCTGCGGCGGGCACCCCATATTTTTTAAACGTCCGGCCCAGAGGTTGCTGATAGGTAACATCAAATCCCCACGTTCAAACAGTTGCTGATATTCAGGGGTGTAGTGGGCAAGCACATCCCGATGCGAAACATCAATGCCGTGAAATACCGTGGCGATTTTGCCGCGAATCATCCCTAGCTCACGCAGTTTGGCGGCCGTTACGCCTGCGGGTCCAAAATGAGCGATAAACACATCCGCTTCAAACGCCCGCGGGTTCGCGCCACAAATGGCCGCCAAAATCAGATTGCGCGCCTCATCGCCATAGCGTGAAACATTCAGCGCTTTCCAGGTGCCTGCGCGGGTAATACCGCGCAGGGCCGCCACTGCCCTATACTTAAGCTTCGCCAGTTTGCTGTTCGGCTCATTCAGTAACCAGCGCGTTTTTTCACCCAGCCGGTAGGTATTAAATGAGGCATGCGTATTTTCAAGATCGCCCTTCTGCAACGCGACAATTTCCACGTCGTAGCCCATGTCGATAAATGCGGTAATCTGATTGAGTACAAAGGTCTCGGAGGAGAGCGGAAATTTAAGCAGGAAAAAGCCAACCTTCATTTTTCCCCCTCAATACGCGTTAAAACCGATTGCACCATGTTCACCCCACGTTCACGCTCACGCCTAACCGCGTCGCCGAGACGTATGTTCAGCTCAGGTAGCTGTCCGAGAGCATCGGCGACCTTCCCTTCCAGGCTGCCATCGAGCAGATGGCGAATATCGACGGCCATCTCTGCTAACCCCAGTTGTTGCATGATCCCTGCCGATTTATGCTCATAATTAATGGCGATGGCTGGCGTCATAAAATTCATCGAGATGATGGCCGAGTGTAAACGAGTCCCCACCGTCAGATCGCATGCAGCCAAAATTTTCCCCATCTCCAGGTCGTTGAGTTCATCCATCACCACGTGATAACGGCCCGGGTCGTTAACATACTGGCGCAGGTTCAACGCCACCATGCGGTCATCTTTGTTGTAACTATCAATACCGGTACAGGTTGACAGCGCTATCACCTGGTAACCTTCATCAAGGATGCGGTTCACTACCCCAGCAAAAGCTTGCTCATAGGCCTGCTGCGTTGTCCCCAGACGCTTATCAAAAGGAGCCAGCTCACGCAGAGTAATGGCAACGGTCTTCTGTTTTGCCGCCATGTGTAACCAGTGCTGTACGGCATAACCAGGCTCATAATCCTCATCATGGTTATTTACCAGCCAGGCGGTATCTACCCCGGTTTCGACTTTATCCGTGTTTATTGCACTGCGCTTCATCAGATCCAGACTGACGGATTCACGCAAAATCAATGCATTACAGTGTCCAAAAACGTAGTTTGCCAGTTGATTAAACTGTTCATCCTGAAATGGCCCCACGCTGTGGCCAATCATGTACAGCGGTTTTTTCGCCATAAACGTACACAGGGCATGTTCAAACTGCGGTACGCCATACAGATCGACAAAAAACGATCCGCCGACCTGGATAATGGCGTCGTAGTGCGACAGTAGACGAACAAAATCGGTAAACCCCTGGGCGATCGCGATATTGCGCAGATTACCGGAATCGGTGACACGCGAGAGCAGCACCTGATGCTGATAGCGACGACGCAGCACTTTCTTCACGCGTCCCATAACGCCCGCGGCGTTATTGTGTTGCTTCATCTGCGAATACAGCGGATCGCCCATCACCGGGCGGTTCAGCAACCACGAAGAACTCACCGGATAACGGCTCATAACATCCACTTCAGTCTCAGGACGCAACGCGTTAATGGCATCCAGCAAACCGCGCAGAATCGCGCTATCCCCACGGTTCCCACAGGTATGGTTGCCTAAAATTAATAGTTTCATTATGACCTCTTAAAGCGTTGTTCTTATCCTGCACGGAGCAAGGTTTTCATTTTTTCACTGCGGCAGAGCTGGCGTTTTATTTCCACCACTAACGGATGGCGCGACACCACAATCATCGCCGCAAACGCCAGCGCTCCTGCCGCTACCTGGATCCCCAGCAACGCACCTGGCGACAGTTGGCTGCGCAGCATTACGTCCAGCGCATAGCTCACCACAAGGGTAGGTAAAGAGAGATATAACGGCAGCCACAGACTGAGCATGTACTGGCGGTAGCTGGAGCCAAGAACAGGTTTGATCATCACGAAGTAACTGAGGATCGTGTTAATCACCTGGACCAGCAAAAAGCCCAGCGTCACGCCAATCGCCCCGGCCTGATGACCACCGATGAAAATGGCGGGAATAAACAGAAAGGTTTTGAACACATTGAATTTGAAGCTGATGTCGACCCGTGCTTTCGCCATCAGCAGTGAACCGATCGGATTCCCCACAGAGCGCAGCAGTCCAACAATGCACAGCAGTTGCAAGACGGGAATAATACCGTTCCACTTCTCGCCAAATACCAGCGGCACCACATTGTTCGACACCACCATCAATCCCAGGAGTACCGGGAAATTGATGATCCCAACCACCGACAGCAGCTTGTAAAAATTCACCCGTAGCTTTTCACTGTCGTCCTGAATTTTGGCAAACGCCGGAAACAGGACACGGGTAATAATCGGGTTCAGTTTGATCGGGGGAACAACCGCCACGTTCCAGGCGAGATTGAATCCGCCCGCCACACCTGCGCCCAACGTTCTGGCTAAAACCAACGTGGAAAGGTTGGTATTGAGGTAATTGATAATACTGTCTGCCGTCAGCCACGCGCCAAAACGCAGATTCGACGAAACAGATGCCAGCGAAAAATGCAGTCCCGGACGGTAAATCCGGCGACCAAAATAGCCGAACAGCAGCGTTCGTAGCGTACTGTTCACCAGATACCCGAGAATGGCCGTCAGCGCGAGCGGCCAGAAATGGGCGCTGACCACGGTAAAGGTAAAACCGGCCAACACCGAACTGGTTTCAATCATGCCAATTTTGTTGAAGGCCAGCTCTTTTTGCATCAGCGCGCGAAACTGCTGCCCGTGCGGTATCACCACAAACGCCAGCGATAAGGTTTTGATGAGTGGCGCCAGTTCGGGATTATTGAGCACGCTGGCAATCGTCCCGCTAAGCAGAAACATCACCACACATACCACCATACCCAGCCCAACGTTGAGCCAGTACAGCGTCGTCAGCTCAAGATAACCGATGTCTTTGCGCTGAATAATTGAATTGGCGATACCGAAATCCGACAGCGTATCGGCCAGCGCAATGATCACCAGCGACACGGTTAACAACCCAAACTGGTGGTTATCAATAATCCGTGCCAGGACAGTCATCTGGATAAGCCCCAGACCAATAATGATCACCGTAGCAATCGCCGACCACTTTGCGCCATTAAGCGTTTTTTCTCGTAAGCTCATGTTAATACGCCGCTTTGTTCACAAAGCCTTTGAATACCGTCAGAAAAACAATTTTGATATCGAACCACACGCTCCACTCGCGAATGTATTCGAGGTCAAACTCCACACGTTTTTCCATTTTTTCCAGCGTATCGGTTTCACCGCGCCAGCCGTTGATTTGCGCCCAGCCGGTAATGCCCGGTTTTACCTTATGGCGTAACATGTAGCCCTCGATCAGTTGACGGTACTGTTCGTTATGCGCCACCGCATGCGGACGTGGCCCGACGATAGACATCCCCCCGGTCAGGACGTTAATAAACTGCGGCAGTTCATCGAGCGACGTCCGGCGCAGGAAATTTCCCACAGGGGTAACGCGCGGATCGTTTTGCGTCGCCTGCGTTACCACCGCGTCGTTCTCCATCACTTTCATCGAGCGAAACTTCCAGACTTTGATCGGCTTCCCGTCCATGCCATAGCGGGTCTGGCGGAAAATCACCGGACCTTTGGAGGTCAGTTTTACCAGCAACGCAATACCACACAGCACCGGGGAAATAAGCAGCAGGATCAGTGAAGCCATCACGATATCTTCCGCGCGCTTTAACAGGCGATTAATCCCCGAAAGCGGCGTGTCATACAGCGGCACTACCGGAACGCCGTTCATCTCTTCAATCCGTGAATGCAGAATATTGAAGGTAAAGACATCAGGAATGAGGATCACCGAGCAGGTGGTGTCGGCCAACTCACGCACCAGTTTTTTTACGCTGGCGCCATCGCTCATCGACATGGCGATATAAACGTTATGAATGCGTGAAGCTTTGGCGTCGTCCACCAGTTGTTGCAGATTACCGGCCCAGTCGCGGGAGTTTTTTCCAGGGATTGGGTCGTGATAGACCCCCGCCACTTCAAATCCCAGCCACGGTTCATGGCGAAAACTGTCCAGCAGCATTTGTCCGGCGGGCAGGTCGCCAGCCACCGCCACCCGGCGGGTGTTATAACCACGATTACGCAGCCACCCCGCACCGTAGCGAATAAACGAACGACTCAACACCAGGCCGACGCTTGAAAGCAGATACCATGCCAGCCAGACGGCGAGACGGTTATCGAAATCGTTATTAAAGGCGATCAGACCTGCGCTAAAAATCAGACTCAGCGTCCAGTTTTGTAGTAACAGCACCAGCTCAGTGGAAATTTTGACGCCGCGCCAGGAGCGATAAAAATCCGTTATGCCACCGAGCATCTGAAAAACGACCAGCGTGATCAGCGCCACCAGCAGGTGCATATACAGGAAAGGCAAACCGCTTAATTCGCAGATCACCCACAACCCGCCAAACATGATGGTGATATCTGAAAAGCGTTGCACCATCGAAATTAACGACGCATTGGTTTTGGCGCGTTCGCGCTTTTTTAGATGTGTCATCGTGGTTCCTGTTAGTCACCCTTTGCCCATAAGCGGGCAAAGGAAGCACCGGCATTACTGATTCAGTAACGCCAGAAGAGTGCGCGTTCGCGCTTCCATCAACGGAATATTTCCGCGCGATTCCACGTTCAGGCGCACCACCGGTTCGGTATTGGAAGAGCGTAAATTGAAGCGCCAGTCGACAAACGCCATGCTGATACCGTCCGTTCTGTCCACCGTCAGCGCCTCACGGGAAAAGTGCTGCTCCACACGCGCAATCGCTGCCGCCGGCTCTGCCAGCGTGCTGTTGATTTCCCCACTCGCCGGATAGGCCACCATCCGGTCACGGACCAGTTCACCCAGCGACTGTCCTTTCAGACTCAGCAGTTCCGCCACCAGCAGCCACGGGATCATTCCGCTGTCGCAGTAAGCAAAATCACGGAAATAGTGATGCGCGCTCATTTCACCGCCATAAATGGCATCTTCATGGCGCATGCGCTCTTTGATAAACGCGTGCCCGGTTTTTGACATCACCGGTTTACCGCCTGCCGCCGTCACCACGTCCACAGTGTTCCAGGACAGGCGCGGGTCGTGGATAATTTTCGCCCCCGGATTCTTCTCCAGAAACGCTTCCGCCAGCAGGCCCACAATGTAATAGCCCTCAATGAACTGACCTTTTTCATCGAACAAGAAGCAGCGGTCAAAATCACCGTCGAAGGCAATCCCCATATCCGCACCGTGTTCAATCACCGCATTGCGCGTGTCGGCCCGGCATTCCGGCAGCAGAGGATTAGGAATACCGTTGGGAAAATTGCCATCCGGCGTATTGTGAATTTTGATGAACTCGACCGGCACCCCCAGCGCCTTAAAACGGGCTTCAATGGCGTCAACCACCGGACCTGCCGCACCGTTGCCGGAGTTAAGCACCAGCTTCATCGGTCTCAGGCTGCCGGGATTGATGTAACCCAGCAGGTGGTCGATGTAGGCATCGCGGGTAGTAATACGCTGGTAGTGGCCACGTTTTGTCACATCAACCGCCGGGAAGTCGTTGGCTTCCGCCAGGCGCTGCACGTCGCGCAGACCGGTATCACCGCTGATGGGCCGCGCCCCTTCCCGCACCAGCTTCATGCCGTTGTAATCCATCGGATTATGGCTGGCGGTCACTTCAATACCGCCGTCAATGCCAAGGTGGAAGGTGGCGAAGTAAATCTCTTCGGTGCCCGACATGCCAATATCCAGCACATTCACCCCCGCATCCTGCAGCCCTTTCGCCAGCGCCAGCTTCAGCGTCTCGCTGGTCAGACGCACATCGCCGCCCAGAACAATAGATTTTGGCTTCAGGAACTCGCCGTAAGCGCGGCCAATTCGCCACGCAATCTCTTCATTCAGCTCTTCGCCCAGCCTGCCGCGAATATCGTAGGCTTTGAAACAGGTTAATTTCGTCATGATTTACCCTTCTTCAGGCAACAGTTAGCCCTCTCCTGACTGGAGATATTTTTCACAAAATGACTAGCCGTTAGTTTTTAGGCCGGATAAGGTGTTCACGCCGCCATCCGGCAACGATGATGTTGTGTTACGCGCGCCCGTAGCGATCCGCAAACCGCACCACATCATCCTCATCGAGGTAAGATCCGGAGCGCACTTCAATCAGATCGAGCGGGATTTTCCCGGGGTTCTCCAGACAATGGGTCGCCCCCAGCGGAATATAGACAGACTCGTTTTCAGCAAGCAGTTTGATATCATCATTGATTGTCACCTTCGCGGTACCGGCAACCACAACCCAGTGTTCAGCCCGGTGATGATGCATCTGCACAGACAATCCCTCACCAGGCTTGACGGTAATTCGCTTCACCTGGTAACGCTCTCCGGCATCAATTGAGTCGTACTTGCCCCACGGACGATAAACTTCGCGGTGAATATGATGCTCATGACGCCCGTCAGCCTTAATTTGCTCTACCACTTTTTTGACGTCCTGCACCGCGTTGCGATCGGCTATCAGCACCGCGTCTTTGGTCTGCACCACCACCAGATCTTTCACCCCGACGGTCGTCACCAGGCCGGATTCGGCATACACGTAACTGTTTTCCGTTTTATGGCTAATGACGTCGCCGTGATGCACATTGCCTTCAGCGGTATGGGCACTGATTTCCCACAGCGATGACCAGGAGCCAACATCGCTCCAGCCTGCGTTCATTGGCATCACCACCGCATCGGCGGTACGTTCCATTACCGCATAGTCCACAGACTCTTCCGGGCAGGCGAGGAATGCCTGTTCATCAACGCGGATAAAATCGAGATCGGGGTCGACCGTACTCATGGCATTCTCACAGGCTTCAAGAATGTCGGGACGATACTTTTTCAGTTCTTCCAGGTAACGTCCGGCCCGGAACAAGAACATGCCGCTGTTCCAGTAGTAGTCGCCGCTCGTCACGTAAGCCTGCGCGGTTTCCAGATTGGGCTTTTCAACAAACTGTGCCACTTCAAAAGCCACAGCGTCGGTATTCGTCGGCGAGACGTCCCCCCGGCGGATATAGCCATAGCCGGTTTCCGGCTGGTCCGGCACGATACCGAACGTCACCAGCTTACCCGCTCCGGCATAGGGCATCGCATTGCGAACCGCCTCGCGGAATGCCTCTTCGTTGGCAATCATGTGATCGGCCGCCAAGACCAGCAGCAGCGGATCCTCACCCGGACTTTGACGTTTTGCCGCCAGCGCGGCCAGCGCTATCGCCGGTGCCGTGTTACGCCCGGCAGGTTCGAGAATGATGTTCTCAGTCAGCTTGTGCAGCTGTCGTAACTGTTCCGCTACGATAAAACGGTGTTGTTCATTACAGATAACCACCGGGCTTTCGCACTCCACGCCGTTCAGACGGCAAATCGTCGTCTGCAGCATGGTGAGATCGCCTTTCAGGCACAGGAACTGCTTTGGGTACAGCACGCGGGACAGTGGCCATAAACGGCTACCCGAGCCACCGGCCATCACCACCGGAAAGAGTTTGCTTTGACTCATCATGTACCCCGTATATCTGCAAGAAATTGACTCAGCACGTTTTCTTTATCCAGCGTGCGTTCGGCATAATCACGTGCCACCGTGTTTACTTTTGGCATCATCAGCGCCCGTTTAATACCGCAAACCAGCGCGTTTACCGACTCCGGCTCCACGCACACCGCAATGCCAGGGTGAGCGTCACAAAGCTGACCCAGCTCGGTTTCAGGTTCGGCAGTAATAACTGCGTTACCACCAACAGCGAGGATATTGGTCAATTTGGAGGGCAGTACGGCATCAGCCGCACCACGCTTTTGCACGACCAGATGACAATCCGCAATCTTGAGCAACGCTGGCAGCGCGTCATATGATTGCAGCGGAAAGAACATCACGTTATTCAGGCCGCGTTCGCAGGCCATGCTCTCCAGCCGCGCTTTACCACCGCCCTGCCCGACAATCACAAACAGCCAGGGGTGTTCGCTCAACTCGACCGCTGCGTCTATCACGCTCTCCAGCCCCTGCTTTTCACCGATATTGCCTGAGTAAAGAACGATCTTTTGATCGGCAGGCAATCCCAGTTGCCTAGACAACGCCAGGGCATCGGCGTCGCTCACATCACGAAAGCGCGTCACTTCTGACCAGTTCGGAAAGAAAATAACCTTGTGCGGCGCAACGCCTTTTTCCATGGCTTTGTGCATCATGGAACGGGAAATCGTCGAAATATGGTCCATATTCAACAGCCCACTGCGCTCAAAGGCGCTGGCCAGTTTTGCCACCATACCGCGCGTGCCTTTGCCCGCCATTCCTAGCCCCAACATGGCATCGACTTCGTAATCCTGAACGTGCAATAGCGTACGCGCGCCACAAAGCTTTGCCAGCAGGCGCATGCCCGGCGTGCAAAACAGCGTCGGCACCACGCCGATAATGCGATCCGGCTTCCAGCGACGTTGCGCCAGTAGCGGGAAAAAACTGCTCAGGGCGAAACTGCCTAAATGCAGCAGGCGCTTGAGCGTTGAGGGTTGCTCAGGCACATACAGCGGACAACGCCAGACGAGGGCGTCACCCTCTTCACGACGGTAGCGCCAGGATGAATAACTGCCGTTTACCTTCCACTGGGGATAATAAGGCGGCGCGGTGATCACCCGAACGTCATGCCCCTGCTGCGCCATCCATTCCACCATTTCACCGGTGTATTTGCCGATACCGGTCAACTCCGGCGAATAGTTGATGCCATACACGAGGATCTTCATAGCCCGGGTACTCCGGCCTGACTTGTTTTACAGAAGTAAGCCCGACTGTTGTCGTGCACGTGGTCACTGACCAGAATCTGTGTAGCCGCCATCCAACGGTACGCATCATGTTGAACATCAGGCAGTTGCAAGTCGTTTTCCGACACCCGCAGACGAAATCCCAGCACGATGTAATGCGTTGAGAAATCATCCCCAGAAAAGTTGTCGTCATAGAAGTGCTGCCAGACACCGTAAAACTCCGCAGCGGACAGCGGTAAACGTAACCCCAGCTCCGTTTCGGTAAGCCGCTCAAAGGCCACGTGCAGCGGTTCATCTTTTTGCACCCGACCGCCGGGCACGAACCAGTAACCCTGCGCCGGACGATTGAGACGCTTACCGAGCAGAAATTCACCGTGGGTGTTTTCCACGATCAAATCGATGGAAATCAGCGGAGTTGAACGTACTACGGTGGCAAAATCCTCATGACGTAAAAACATGCTTACCCCCGGTAGCGCTGCTGGTTTTCAAGGAACCACTGCCAGGTACTGGCAAGCCCCGCTTCCAGTGATATCTCGTGATACCAGCCCAACTGATGCAGACGCGTAACGTCGAGCAATTTGCGCGGCGTTCCATCCGGTTTGCTGGCGTCGAACACCACGCGCCCCTTGTAACCCACGACCTGCGCGATGGTTTGCGCCAGTTCGCGGATGGTGCAGTCCACGCCGGTGCCCACGTTGATATGCGACAGCATCGGCTGGGTATATTCCTGCAAGACTTCCTGAGCCAGCTCCATCACGTGGATACTGGCCGCTGCCATATCGTCAACATGCAGAAATTCACGCATTGGCGTCCCGCTTCCCCACACCACCACATCCGGCGTATTGTGCTCGCGAGCGTCATGAAAGCGGCGCAGCAGCGCCGGGATCACATGCGAATTACTCGGGTGGAAGTTGTCATGCGGCCCATACAGATTGGTCGGCATCACCGAGCGATAATCGCGGCCATACTGGCGGTTATACGATTCGCACAGCTTGATCCCGGCAATTTTGGCAATCGCATACGGCTCATTGGTCGGTTCCAGCTGCCCCTGCAACAGCTCGCTTTCGGCTATTGGCTGGGTGGCTTGCTTTGGATAAATACAGGATGATCCGAGGAACAGCAGTTTATTCACGTTATGCAAATGCGCAGCATGAATAATGTTGCTCTCAATCATCATGTTTTCATAAATAAAATCAGCAGGATAAGTATTATTCGCCACGATCCCGCCGACTTTAGCCGCCGCCAGATAAACCTGGTCAATACGTTCAGTGGCAAAGAACGCCTGCACCGCACTTGCGTCCAGCAGGTTAAGTTGGTCGCGGGTACGCAGCACCAGCTCGACATTATCTCGCTGCGACAATTGTCTGACGATGGCGGACCCCACCATCCCGCGATGGCCCGCCACAAAAATACGTTGTGTCTTCATCCTCAGTACTCCAGCGCGATGGCGACCTCGTAACCGTGCGACTTCAGCAGGGAATGCTTCTTCGCTGCTTCAAGATCGTTGGCAACCATTTCCGAGATCATCTGGCGCAACGTGATTTCCGGCTTCCAGCCCAGTTTTTCATGTGCTTTGGCCGGATCGCCCAGCAGCGTTTCCACCTCTGCCGGACGGAAATAGCGCGGATCGACGGCAATCATGACATCCCCAGGTTTTACACCCGGCGCGTCGTGTCCGGTTACGGAAACCACAATGCCTTTCTCATTCACGCCCTCGCCTTCAAAGCGCAATTTAATCCCCAACTGAGCGGCGGCCATTTCCACAAACTGGCGCACGGAATACTGCACGCCGGTGGCAATCACGAAATCTTCCGGCTTGTCCTGCTGCAGCATCATCCACTGCATCCTGACGTAATCTTTGGCATGCCCCCAGTCACGCAGCGAATCCATATTGCCCAGGTACAGGCAAGACTCCAGCCCCTGCGCGATGTTGGCGATCGCACGCGTAATTTTGCGCGTGACAAAGGTTTCCCCGCGGCGCGGAGATTCGTGGTTAAACAGAATGCCGTTACAGGCATACATACCGTAAGATTCGCGGTAGTTGACGGTTATCCAGTAGGCGTACAGCTTGGCAACGGCATACGGCGAGCGCGGGTAGAACGGCGTGCTCTCTTTCTGCGGGATTTCCTGTACCAGACCGTACAGTTCAGAGGTGGAAGCCTGATAAAAACGGGTCTTCTTTTCCAGCCCGAGGAAGCGGATAGCTTCCAGCAAACGCAAGGTGCCGATAGCATCGACATCCGCGGTGTATTCCGGTGAATCAAACGACACCGCGACATGACTCATGGCGCCCAGGTTATAGACCTCATCCGGTTGCACTTCCTGTAAAATACGGGTCAGGTTGGAGGAGTCCGTCAAATCGCCATAGTGCAGATGGAATTTGGGATTGCCCGAATGCGGATCCTGATAGATATGGTCCACACGTTCGGTGTTGAATGATGAAGCGCGGCGCTTAATACCGTGTACTTCATACCCTTTTTCCAGCAGGAACTCTGCCAGGTAAGAACCATCCTGCCCGGTTACGCCAGTGATGAGAGCGACTTTTGACATGTTATTACCTCTTAAATGATCCCCTCAGGGAGTAACTTTCTCGACGCGTTCGCGTGTAACTATTGCGGGATTTCCCCGACAAACGACATTGGCTGGCAGCGATTTAAATACACTGCTGCGTGCTCCGACGACGGTGCCATCGCCAATCGTCACGCCAGGCGCGACAAAGACATCTGTCGCCAGCCAGCATTTATCACCAACTACAATTGGTGTGGCGTTAATATCAAAATGTTGACTGGCATAATCATGACTCCCGGTGCATAAATAACTTTTTTGCGAAATAACCGCGTGCGCACCAATCGTAATATCACCCAGCGTATATAAAACCGCGTCATCACCCACCCAGGAATAATCTCCCAGGGTTAATTTCCACGGATAAGTAATTTTTACTGAAGGTCGAATAACTACGTTTTTTCCTATTTTTGCGCCAAACATTCGCAATAAAAACGCACGCCAGCGATACATTACCTGCGGGGACCAGCGAAATAATGTGGCTTGCACTGCCCACCATAATTGCACTTTAATGGCACCGCCGCCGCGAAAACCTCCCGGCACGTTGAAGCCGCTTAAATCCTGCATAATGTACCCTTACGCTTTTCCATATAAGGTTTTTGTTTTACCAGTTGTGCGCAGACGTAAATATTCTGACAACCCGGTCCAAAAACCTGGCATGTGTAATATCTGGCGCTGTACCTTTTTTGCATCCCGGCACAATTCCAGATTATTCGTCGTTGACACCCCACCCATGGAAAACTCTGACACCAGCCCGCTCAGCTTTTTAAACGCGTAACCTGACTTGTATAATTTGGCTGCCAGCGCGTAATCAGACGATATCTTATATTGCAAATCATAGCGCCAGACATTCAGTCCAGAGAGAGGAAAGAAGATTGCCTGATGGCTGGCGGGAAGGCTGTGATAAATATACCAACCCGGCTTGGCCCGCCGCTTAATTTTGTTACCATTACCGAAATCCAGCAACGCATCGCCAATGACCATCGCTTTATCGCTCTGCGTTTTTAGCTGGCGGATAAAATGAGCCGCATCTGCATGCAGAATATCCCCGGAGTTGAGGAACAGCGCAAACCGCCCGCGCGCCATAGCGATACCTTTGTTCATTGCATCATAGATGCCCTTATCCGGCTCGCTGACAAACCGTAACCGGTGCTCTCCACTGAGCCCTTCAAGAAAGGCCGAGGTACCGTCAGAAGAGCCGCCATCAACAACAATCCACTCAAAACTGATATCACCCGCCTGCGTCAGATGAGCTAACGACGCGTGAGTTTTGACGATCCCTTCCAGATTACGAAAGGCGACGGTAATAATACTGAGCAGCATGCGTTCTACCTCGCTATATTCAGCGCCTTGCGCAAAATAAACGGACATACAATTAAAAATGCGTATTCCGGACTAAATACTGAACCTGTAAAAAACAGCGACAGCGGCGTAAAAAGATAAAGCTGCACCCGATAATTCTGATTATCACCAAACGCATTGATCATCATCTTCATGACTTTCCCCATGTACCACAGGGCTAATATCACCGCGAACCATGAGAAATAAATAATCAGCAGATACAAGCCATTGTCTATCGTTTTACCAACATCTGCACCGTTAAAAATTCCGAATGACGCAACATATTCATAAAGTGAGCCGAATCTCACTACCCCATCAACGTTAAGTAATGAATAACCGACCATTACTAATGGTCCCACGATACGATAATACGATGATGAGCCTTCAGTTCCTAAATCTCCAAGCCGTGTCGCGATGTACGGAAACGCAAATATCACACCAACAACAAACACGCTTAATGAGATTATCGCCAGCGGCAACTTCTTTTTTATCGCATCTTTATTCAGATACTGGAACGCCCACTCCAGGAGGTAAAACAAAATAAATGTCATTACCCCTGAAAACGATCCTGATAATATTATCCCTGCCAGAATCATAGCATCGGACTTAGGCGTTTTGATACCAAACTGTTTGATACTGAGCCAAATTGAGATTAACGCCAGAGCGAAGAATGCCGGTTCGAAATAGAGTGCAGTAGTGCGCTTCCCGCCAAACTTAATAAAGTTCAGAACATAGCTATTACTGTAAATAAGATATTTCGAAATAACTTCCATTAAACTGCTGCCGCCACTAAGAATTATCTGCGCCATTTCCACCGCAGCTAACCCCACCACCAGGCCCACAACCAGCCAGAAAAAACGCAAGATCTTAATGTAGTTATGCGGCGAAATGGTTTTGAAGCGAATACTCCACACCATACCGATAATCACCACGGTATAGACAAACAGCATTGCGGACGTCACGTACTTGCTGGCATCCAGTGATTGTCCGAACAGATAGTTAAACGCCGTCAGTCCGCCCCCCACGCCCAGCGCAATCATTAATTTTTTAATATTGATGCGCTCGACAAACAGCAACAGCAGAACGGGCAAGAACGTGACGATAGTTATCGGGAAGCTCTCGCCAAGCTGGGCGAGTTTGACGTTAACCAGCAGATAAAGCAGCGGTAGCACCAGATAGCTACAGATTCTGATAGAACGAGACATACTCCTCCAGCATCTGTTGCCCACTGTATGCCACCCGGCTGCGCTGGCTGAACGCGGCAAGCGACGTGTCAAATACCGCCTGCGCAATGTCTGATCTTTTCAGTTGCACCAGGTGCAAAACATCCGCTTCGCTGAACGTTTTGCCGCCCGATTTCGCCAGTACTTCCTGCGCGGCATCGCTGTGCGTAGCAATCACCGGTACGCCGATGGAAAGCGCTTCGCACAGAATCAGCGGGTAGTTATCAACGCGCGAGCTGAACACCAGCCCATCCATCTCGTTAAGCACGCTCATCAACGTGCGCTTATCGCTCTCAAACCCGTGATTGATGACGTTATCCCCGACAAACGGAGAAAATTTGCCGAAGGTATGCAGCTCAATTTTGTCTCCGAGCGCAATCATCGCTCGCACCAGTTGCTGACTGGTTTTTCCGTCATAGCGCAGGTCATGGGCCACCACGGCGATTTTCGGTCTGCCGCTTTCCTCATGCTTAACGGGAAGTTCGGCAAGAATGGCTTCCGTTGCCACATCGATGCCGTTGTTAATAATGCGGCAACGACCGGCGCCATACAGACTGTTGAATGCGTCGGCCACATGCTGACTGGGCGAGATGAACTGGCAGCCCAGCGCCAGCATGGCGCGAAACATCTGCCGTTTACCAGGCAACTGTTGATGGGCTTTATCGATTTTTACCGGCGGATAGTTACTGAGCGTTGGACATTTCTGACAGCCCGTTTTCCAGCTTTCGCAGCCATCGGTAAAGGCACAGCGCCCGGTCACGCTCCAGTGATCGTGCAGCGTCCAGACGAAGGTGATATCCGGTTTATGCGCCTTTACTTTTTGGCAAAAGGCGACCACCTCTTCCAGATTCAACCAGTAGCTGTGCAACACATGAAAATGCAGTACCAGCGGGCCGGAAGTGCGGGTTACCGTACGGTACAACTTGTCGAGATTGCCAAACATGTCGCGGTTCGCGAAACGAAACAGCGCAATGTTCGCCGCCGACGTCAGACGCGGCGTATGTTTGATAACCTGCGGGTAATTCGCATGGCTGACGCTTTTCTTACCGCCTTTGCCATAGCCGTAGACAAAACGCGATGACAGCCCTTTTTCCAGCGCCCTCAGATGCAAATCTAACGCCACGCCTGCCGCCCCGCCTTCTGCGAGCCGCACATTAAACTGTAATATCTTCATTTTATTACCTTCACCCGTGCCTTCTCGCCCACGACCAGCGTATTGTCCGGGATGCTATCCACTACGACGCTCCCGGCGCCAATCGTCACGTTATCGCCAATGGCAACGCCGCCAAGCAGAGTGACATTGGCCCCCAGATCAACGCCGTTACCGATGACCGGACAGGACAGATCGTTGCCGCCAAGATTGCCGATGGTGACGCCGTGGCGCAGGGTGAAATCATCCCCCGCCACCACGTGTTTATTGATCACCACCCCATAGCCATGATGGATGGTGAAACGACGACCAATAGATGCAGCGGCCTGGATTTCATAGCCAAACACGCATTCAGTGATAAGGCGATACATCACCAGCACCGGCGCCGCCCACAGGTTGTTCAAGACATTTTTTTTACGCCAGACGGAGCAAAAATGGGCAATCCGATAGGCCACCACCATGCAGCAGGGTCGCAGACTCCAGCCGTTCGCGCGTAAATCTTCCAGCATACTTAGCGTCCTCGCAGTCCGTCGGCCAGGCGCTTACTATTGCGAACAGAAAGCAGCGTCAGCAACGTGCGCCAGTTCATCCGTTTATTGCGGATTTGGTAGAGGGTAAACAGCTGATATTTCTTGCTGGCCCGGTCAAATTTGCCTTTGTGCTTACGGTAGAACTGAAAGTAGCCGGAGAATTTATGCGGGGATGAGGTAATACGCATTTCACCGTGATTCACATGCAGGATCTGCGTTGCCTCTTTTACCTTCCACGGTTTGCCATACGCCACCACCATGCGCAGGAAAATGTCATAATCCTGCGCCGCTTTCAGCGTGGTGTCGAACAGGCATGCTTTAAACCGCCAGGCCCAGGTAAATACCTGATTACCAATAATATTGCGCTTATAAAATTTACGGCGTGAATAAACGGCCTTCGGATAGAGCGGCAAACTGGTCGGCTGCGAATATACTTCGCCTTCACAGACATAGTCATTGGCATACAGAAACGCCCGCGTCACCAGATGATGGCGATAATTGAGAAATACGCTCAGGCGGTTCGGCGTCCATTCATCATCATCATCAATACCCGTAATATATTGCCCACTGGCCTGCATGATGGCCTGATTACGCACCGCACAGGCTCCGGAGTTAGTGGGATTACGCGTATACGACACACGCGGATCGTTGAGCTCTTCAACAAATTGCTGCAGTTGCTCATACGAGGAAGAGCAATCATCCACAATGATCATCTCCCAGTGAGGATAGTCCTGGCGCAGTACCGATTTAATCGCCCGGATGGCCAGTTGCTGACGGTTCCAGGTGGGCATATAAATTGAAATTAGCGGGTTGTCTGTCGTCATTTTCGTTTCCCAGATATCCCCGTCATACTTCGAGTTGCATCTGCGTTGGCTTTCCTGCAACTCGAATTATTTAGGGTATAAATATGTTTTTGTGGGCCGCTATCCGGCAATGTTCGTAACCTATTTCGTATCCGAGGTGTACTCGTATTCGTAGTAACCGTAATCCTGATACCCGCTGGCGCGGCGGAAGATCGAGTTCAGGATCACCCCTTTCACCTGAATGCCGTTTTGCTCAAAGCGACTCAGGCTGGTTTCCACCTCTTTCAGCGTGTTGACCGCGTAACGCGCCACCATCAGCGTGGTTCCAACGTGACGCCCCACGATAGCCGCGTCGGTCACCGCCAGTATTGGCGGGGTATCGATCAGCACCAGGTCATAGTGCGAGCTGGCCCATGCAATCAGTTCGCCAAAGCGTTCACTCATCAGCAGTTCGGAGGGGTTGGGGGGAATTTGTCCGCGAGGGATCAGATCAAAATGTGGAATCGATGTCGGTTTCGCGCTGGATGAGATATCCCCCTTGCCGATGAGGATCTCAGACAGACCGTTAACGTTATTGGTCCCCAGCAGCTCGTGGGTATAGCCTTTGCGCATGTCGCAGTCGATCAACAGCACGCGTTTGTTGGTCTGACTAACGACCGCCGCCAGGTTGGCGCAGACAAACGTTTTACCAATTGACGGGCTGACGCCGGTCAGCATCAAGACGTTGTTGCGCGCCTGCATCATGGCAAAGTGCAGGCTGGTACGCAGGCTGCGGACCGCTTCTATCGCAAGATCCGTCGGATTCCCCACTGCCAGCAACTGGCTTTGCTTGTAGCGTTTCACGCCTTTAATGGTTTGCACGTTATCGCGTGCTTTTTGCCATTCTGATAGCGGAATGCTGGCATACACGCTGATACCATGCTCTTCCAGCGCCTGTGGGCTTTCAATGCCGCGATTAAACAGGGAACGCAACAGTACGCCCACCACTGAAAGCATCAAACCAAGAATGATGCTGCCGAGAATAATCAGCGTCGTTTTCGGCTTCAGCACGCCTGGCTGGGCAATCGCGGGATCGACGATGCGTACATCTCCGACCGTACTGGCCTCGGTAATCTTCAGCTCCTGCTGCTTGTTCAGCAGTTGCATATAGACCTGCTGGCCGGACTCCACGTCACGCGTCAGGCGGACAATTTCCTGCTGCGTTTTCGGCATCGCCGTTACGCGCCCATTCAGCTTGCTTTTCTCATCTTCCAGCGCCTGGCGTTTTTCCAACAAGGTGCGGTACGCAGGGTGCGCTTTGGTGAACAGCTTGGAAATCTCCGCTTCTTTGAAGGTCAGCTCATTAAGCTGCGCATCAATATTCACCATGGAATCCAGCACCGCTTTGGCTTCCAGCGGCAAATCCACGGAGTCTTTGTCCTGACGAAAGGCATTCAGCTTGTTTTCGGCAACGTCCAGCCGGTTACGTACCTCGGGCAACTGCTTTGCCAGAAACGCCAGACTTTTGGCGGCCTCTTCAGATTTACGCTCCACGTTTTGTTGCAGGTAGTTGCGGGTAATACTGTCAAGGATCTGGCGGATTTTCTCGCGGTCTTCGCCGGTAAAGGTCAGGCTCAGTACGCCAGTGTCTTTGCCGGTTTCCGTCACCATCAGGTTATTTTGCAAGGTGTTGATCATGCCCAGCGTGGAGAATTTGCTGACGGTAAATTGGCTCTCAGGGCTGGCATGGATCGCCTCGACCAGCATCGTCACGCCGTCATGTTTCAGCACCTGCCCAACCTGCCCCTGGGCGCTAAAACCTCCGTCACTCACCAGCTGATAACTTTTGTCATTCAGCACGCTTAGCGTGAAGGTCTGTTCATTCATTGCCTTTGGCAGCGTGAAAGTCGTCACGTTAACCGTTTCGTTCTGGCGACCCATCAACCGATCCCAACCCGCGCCAAAAATGGGGAACGTATCTTTGGTAACCGCGATATCCAGGTTGAGATCGTCTACCGTTTTCCCCAATACCAGCCGTGACTGGATGAGCTGAATTTCCGCTTCAGAGGCCGGAGGTTTGTTCGACAACGCCGAGCCAATATCCTGCACCAGTGAATTTCCGGTATTTTGCTCAATTTGCACCAGCGCGTCCGCACTGTAAATGGGAGTGGCAAATAGCGTGTAGACCGCTGCGCATAATGCAAATGCCGCAGTAATACCAAGCACCCACCAGCGGGCTTCCACCACCGTTGCCACCAGACGACCAATATCGATTTCATCATTGCCCGTTACCGGCGCAGCAGACTGTTTTACTTTTTCTGTCATTGTTTTCCCTGCTCTGCGTTCAATGCCTGAGCCCATTGGCGTGCAGACCGTTCAAGTAATGCGTACACCGCGTCAAACGCATCACGACTTTTACGATACGGATCGGGAATTTCGCGCTCGCTGTCCCAGTGACCAAACAGCATCACTTTGCCGCGCATCTCCGGCACCATTTCACACAGGGCAGAGATATGGCGTTTTTCCATGGTCAGGATCAGGTCATACTCCCGGCACATTCGTCCCGAGATCTGCCGGGCACAATGATTTTCCAGTGACAAGTTGTGCGCCTGCGCCACGCTGATGGCGCACGGGTCCGCGCCTTTGCCTACCAACGCCCCGAGACCGGCAGAAGAGACCGTCAGCGCCGGGTGAAATTGCCTTAACAAGCGCTCTGCCGTCGGAGAGCGGCAAATGTTCCCCACACAGACAACTAAGATTTTGTTAAACATGACGATTACCAGTTGTGAAGGTCGCTGGCCGTGTCCGTCATATAGCGAACACCGCTAATAGTCGGCAGCAACTGATTGATCAAACGGTTCCAGCGAGCAACCGGCGCGGTAGTGACGTACACCACATCGTATGGCTGGAGTCGGAATGACGTCGCCATCACCAGCGATGTCGCATCGGACATATCAAGCTGATAGATATTGGCGATCTTGCCGTTGTTCCCGCCCTCGCCTTTCAATGGACGAATAACGAAAATGCCGCTGGCGTTGGAGGTGGTCAGGTCGATACCTTCCGCGTTGCCGAGCGCTTCGGTGAGCGTCATGCCGCTGAAGTCCATTTTGAGGGTGCTCTGTTTTTTCACTTCCCCCATCACGAAGACTTTCAAATCGTCATTACGCGGAACAAACAGGATGTCGCCAGGATAGAGCAGACGGTTCTGGCTCAGGTCGCCATTTTGCATTAGCGCTTGCAGTGAAATACGTTGCTCCTGCCCTTTATGAGTCAGTACAACGTTGCGCCAGTCTGCCGCCTCGGTGAGACCGCCTGCGGCGTTAATGGCATCGAGAACGGTAAGCGGCACGTTGGTGATGGCCTGCTGGCCGGATTTGTTCACCTGCCCGGAGACATAGGCCTTCTGCGAACGGAAAGCGGCGATATTAACGTCCACCTGCGGGTCAGCAATGTACTTCGCTAAGCGCCCGGTAATATCACTACGAATTTCGGCCAACTTTTTCCCTGACACGCTAACTTTGCCGATGTAGGGGTAAAACATGGTGCCATCAGGCTGCACCCAGTTGCCGGCATCACTTGAGCTACGATACTGCCCGGCCGGCGTGGTGAGTTCAGGATGATCCCAGACGGTGACATTCAGGACATCGCCCGGGCCGACCCGGTACTGATACCCGGCAATCTCCTGGTCGAGAGACATATTAGGCTGCGCAACATTTGGTCGGGGACGTAATTGTTCGACCAGTCGTGGGGTGAGTGGATAAACATTCACCATGCGATCGATATCAAAATCAGCGTCCTGCTGTTTAATCACATCTTTGCCCATCGTAGACATATTGCTGCCCGGAAGCACGGTACAACCGTTTATCAAGATTACCGATACCAATACAGGCATCAATTTAAGTTTGGATTTCATCATTGATTATTTATCACTTTGGCAGAGTAATTATCACGTGCGATCTAAATAGCGACTTCGCCTGTACGCATTTACCTTGCCGTTAATTGAAAAGGAATTTAACTGGCATCTATCCTAAAAAAAAATGAATTCATCTGCGGTCTCTTGACAGAATAATTTAGGCTCATCTCAGGCGACCAGACACGCTACCGCCCCTGGCTTATTAGCTACCAATGCACTGATTAATATAAATTTTATCTTCCCCTTTATTTTCATCACATTCATAGCGGGAACGCATCAGGAATAGCGCCGCTGGTTGATAAGGAAATATTTATCTTTTGATTATTACCGGAGGAATTGTTGCAGCTAAGCGAATATCAGGCAAGGTAACAAGTTACCGACAACTTGCTTTTAAGATTAATATTAAGCGTTGAATTTGTATATTTTTAGGATTTTATTGATATTGACAACATTAATATAGAAATATCCCACCTGCGATATTTCTTAAAGAGCTTTGGATTAATAATATTATTTCCTGTAGTTACATTAAGGCTAATATCCCGTACCTGGTTGTAATAGGCTACAGAGAAATCCCTCCTCGCCATTGCATTTTTCGCCAGTTTTACCCATGATCGAATTGTGACAATTGTCATACAACTATGGGTATAGCATTTACTATGGAATGGATTGCCGATCCGTCAATCTGGGCCGGACTCGTCACGCTAATCGTGATCGAACTTGTTCTTGGCATTGATAATCTTGTTTTTATTGCCATCCTCGCGGAGAAACTGCCTCCTGCCCAGCGGGATAAGGCGCGTATTACCGGGCTACTGCTGGCGATGGTCATGCGCCTGCTGCTGTTGGCATCAATATCATGGCTGGTAACGCTGACCACGCCGCTGTTCAGCATTCGCGGCCTGAGCTTCAGCGCGCGCGATCTGATCATGCTGTTCGGCGGTTTCTTCCTGCTGTTTAAAGCCACCATGGAGCTAAACGAACGGCTGGAAGGCAAAGACAGCGAGAACCCGACCCAGCGTAAAGGCGCTAAGTTCTGGGGCGTCGTCGCGCAAATAGTCGTGCTGGACGCTATCTTCTCCCTGGATTCCGTCATTACCGCCGTGGGAATGGTCGATCACCTGGCGGTAATGATGGCTGCGGTGATTATTGCCATCAGCCTGATGGTGCTTGCCAGCAAGTCGCTGACGCGCTTTGTCAACAGCCATCCCACTATCGTCATTCTGTGCCTGAGCTTCTTGCTGATGATTGGTTTCAGTCTGGTCGCCGATGGGTTTGGTTTCCATATTCCGAAAGGTTACCTGTACGCCGCCATCGGCTTCTCGGTCATGATAGAAGCATTGAACCAGTTGGCTATCTTTAACCGTCGTCGCTTCCTGTCAGCCAACCATACCCTGCGCCAGCGCACCGCCGAGGCGGTAATGCGACTGCTGAGCGGGCAAAAAGAAGACGCCGAACTGGATGCCGAAACCGCGGCCATGCTGGCAGACCATCATGAAGGCCAAATTTTTGCCCCTCAGGAACGGCGGATGATTGAACGTGTGCTGAACCTTAACCAGCGTACGGTCAGCAGTATCATGACCTCGCGCCATGATATTGAGCACATCGACCTCAATGCGCCGGAAACAGAAATCCGCGCTTTGCTGGAAAAAAACCAGCATACGCGTCTGGTGGTCACCGGCGAAGATGAGCAGGAAGACTTGCTGGGCGTGGTGCATGTCATCGACCTGTTGCAGCAATCTCTTCGCGGCGAGCCGCTCGACTTACGCGTCTTGATTCGCCAGCCGTTGGTGTTCCCGGAAACTCTACCGCTGCTTCCGGCGCTTGAACAGTTCCGTAACGCCCGGACGCACTTCGCTTTTGTGGCCGATGAATTTGGGTCAGTTGAAGGGATTGTAACGCTCAGTGACGTGATGGAAACCATCGCCGGTAACCTGCCAAATGAGGTAGAGGAGATTGACGCCCGCCATGACATTCAGAAAAACGCGGATGGTTCATGGACCGCAAACGGACACATGCCGCTGGAAGATCTGGTGCAGTACGTGCCTATCCCGTTAGATGATAAGCGTGAATATCACACCATTGCCGGACTGTTAATGGAGTATTTGCAGCGCATCCCGAAAACCGGGGAGGAAGTTCAGGTCGGCGACTATCGACTAAAAACCCTGCAGGTGGAAAATCATCGCGTGCAAAAAGTCCAACTGATACCGCTGCACAGTGAAGAAGAGATGGATTACGAGGTGTAAATCACGAGCCGGAGGCGGCATCAACCGCCATCCGGCAATATGAATCAGAGTTTATCCAGCAACTTTTTAACATCTTTACCGTTGCGGGAGTCTTTATTGCGATCGGCCCAGTCGTTAAGGCGACGTTTCGCTTCATCCTGCAAATGCTTACGCAAAATCTGGTCGACCTGCAGACTGTAGTTTAGCGCCTGCCACTGTCCGTAGACTCTGAGAGGAACCGGGGTAGCCTTCAGGAAGTTAATCAGCTTACTTTCGCCATCCCAGCCGCCCAGCACGCGAATGTTAAACAGCGTGTCGCAATTCAGCTTCACCAGATCCAGCGTTCCCTTGCCGGTCAGCGCCAGCATCGCCGACTCACCCGCCATGTTATCCAGCGTAACCTCGCCGTTATCCAGCGTCATATCGGTTACAAAATGATCCAACCGGGTCACGTTATCCAGGTTTTGCTGAGCTTTAACATCCCCACCGCTACGTTCGACGGCCTGTTGTATCATCTGCTGGAAGTTCATTCCTTCCATTCGCGTATCGCTCATTTCGACATGGGCCTGCCCTTGCCAGCTATGACGAAACGCCTGGGCATCAATATCTGAGCCAGAGAAATCCCCTGCCAGTGACAGCTTACCGGTGAGGGCGATGGGGTAGTCGAAGGCTTTCAGGATAGTACCAATTTCTACGCCTTCCAGGCGCGGATGGAAGACCGCTCGCGGCTGTCCTTTTCTGGCATCCAGCATACCAGGAAGCGACACCAGCCCACCGTCACTTTTCCCCTGCAACTGCGTAACATTCAACAAGCCGAACTGGTTGTCAATTTTTGCCGAGACATTGTCAAACGCCATTTTCCGCCACAGCACTTTGTCAGCTTGCAACGCGATGTCTGCCGAAAATCCCTTCAGTCCCTGATACGAAACGGCATCAACCTGGGAAGCAATGACGGGGCGCGCCAGCGTTGACTGACTCTGACCTTGCTGAACCTCACCGTTCGTCGTCACAGCCTCACGCTGTACGAGCAGATTGTCCAGATTGAGCTGACCAAACTTCAGGTCGACGGCCCATTCTGGTTTATCCAACAATGTCACATAAGCTTGCCCGGCGAGAGAGCTGTCGTTAGCGGTCAAATGAATCTGGCTAAACGCGAGCTGTTTTTTCTCTTCCAGCCACTGCGCCTGAAACTGTCCCTGACCTTTGATCCCCTGCGTCGGTAGATCGGCCCCCTGCAGTTGCCAGCTTAGCTGCTCAATATTCGCGGATAAGTTATGCGGATAGTCGGAGGCATCAACGCTGCCGTTGAAGGATAATGCGAGGTCACGCTGATCGCGGTTAACGCGCCCGGAGAAATCAAACGTGCCGCGGTGCTGATTATCCTGTTCCATGTCCAGACGAATATCGCGAACCGTGATCTGTTCATCGTCTTCATGCTGGAATACCAGAACGCTATCGGCAACACGCAGGCGGGCAATATCAAACGACCATCCTCTGTCTTCAGCCAGGTCGGGCAAGGTATTGTCTTTTGGGGCAACGGGCGCATCTTCGCCGCGCACCGCTTCAGTTTGCGGGGTCAGTTGAATCACCGCGCCTTTGAGCATCACCTGCTTCACACTGAGCTGGTGACTCAACAGCGGCCACAACGCGACGTCAAGACGCATATTGTCGGCACGAATCAGGGGTTCGCTGGCGCCTTCAGCCGTTAACACCATGCGCCCCGAGAGGATACTCAGCTGTGGCCATACGTGCCAACGCAGAGGGCCATCTAACTGCAGCTGATATCCGCTACGCGCAGCAACCTGCTTGACCATATATGCGCGGAAATCATTCGGATTAACCAACAGTACTAACGCAGAAAAACCGGCCACCAGCACGACCAGTAGGATCATCAGCGTCGTCAGAAATCGTCTCATGCTATCCCCAATGGACTGAAAATACTCAGTCTTTATCGATCCGGCTGGCAACGGCGCCCTGCTGATCGCGATACTTTGCATCCTGACGACGGTTGTAAGGTCGCGCCGCCGGACCGGAAAGCGGTTCGAAGCTTAATGCGCCAATCGGCATGCCAGGACGCAGGGCCAGCGGTAGTTTTCCGGAGTTGTAAAACTCCAGTACGATGCAGCCAGACCAGCCCGGATCGATACGGTGTGCGGTGACGTGTACCATCAGTCCCAGACGCGCCAGCGAAGAACGGCCATCTAACCAACCCACAAGATCGGAAGGCAGCGTCACGGATTCGAACGTCACTGCCAGCGCCAGTTCGCCCGGATGCAGGAAAAATGCCTCGCCGTCTTTGAGGACGATTTCATCACTCATCACGCGATCCAGCGCGGCGCTGACTTCATCTTTCGGTCCGCTCAGATCGATATACGCCGCCGTATGCCCGCGGAACGTACGGAATTTGTTGCCAAGGCGCACATCTACCGTGGCGCCGTTGATTCGCTCGACAGGAGGGCGTGGATTGATCGACAGACGACCTTGATCCAACCAGGCTTCAATATCTCGGTCACATAAACGCATGGCACTTTCTCCTTTCGTGCTTCAACCCCTTAATGCCAGGTGCATTAAGGGTGAACCAGGTTATCACTGAACGGTACACAATTCGCTGAACTTATTCAAAGAACTGACTGATTTTAGCCTTCAGAATATCGATGGCGATGCGGTTTTTACCCCCGCGCGGCACAATGATGTCGGCGTATTGTTTTGAAGGCTCAATAAATTGCAGGAACATTGGACGGACGGTTTTCTGATATTGCGCCATCACTGAATCCATTGAACGACCACGTTCGTTCACATCGCGCTTGATACGGCGCATCAGGCAAATATCCAGCGGGGTATCAACAAAAATAGAGAAGTTCATCTCATCACGCAAACGCGCATCCGTCAGCAGCAAAATGCCTTCCAGGATGATGACTTTCTTGGGTTCGATATGAATAGTGTCTTGCGTGCGCGTGTGCTCAACGTAGCTGTACACCGGCAGCTCAATGGCACTACCGCGTTTCAGCGTTTGCAGATGTTGGAACAGCAGGCTGTGATCCATCGCGTTCGGATGGTCGTAGTTGGTTTTTACACGCTCTTCCATCGATAGATGGCTTTGATCTTTGTAATAGCTGTCTTCGGGAATAACGCCAATATGTTCGTCACCGACTTGTTCACGCAATTCGCGATAAAGAGTACTGGCAATAAGACTCTTGCCGGAAGCCGATGCGCCGGCAATGCCGATAATGACGCACTGATGGGACTGATCAGTCATAAATTTAGCGACCTGATTAACCTGGATGTTAGGAAGGGCGGCGCCGAAACGCCAAACGCGGCAATTATAGGGATTTCAGCGGCGCGACGCCAGCCCAGGCTGCACCAATGCCTTCCCTGTCGCAAATTAAAACGGTCATATTTAAAGCATGCGCTACATTTATTCGCCAGCCTTAGTAATTAATAGCTTGAGAGTGTTAATTTATGAGCAGCTGGCGTATAAATTGTAAATTATTTGTACTAGCATAAACCCAGATTAAATGTGATGCGTCCGGCATCTCTACTGGGCGACAACGGCTATTTGGGTAGAGTGGTAATGAGTAAACAATCCCAACATGTTTTAGTTACCTTACCTCATCCTCTACTGCGCCTGGCCAGTTTAGGTCTGGTGGCTTTCATCTTTACGCTGTTCTCGCTGGAACTGTCTCGTTTCGGTGCGCAGCTGGCGCCGCTGTGGTTTCCGACCTCAATCATGATGGTGGCTTTTTACCGTCATGCGGGAAAAATGTGGCCGGGGATCGCGCTGGCGTGCTCATTGGGTAACATCGCGGGTTCTTTGCTCTTCTTCCCCGGCGAGTCGCTTAGCTTTACCTACACGGCCATCAACATTATTGAGGCTGTCGTGGGGGCAATGTTATTGCGCAAACTGCTGCCCTGGTACAATCCTTTACAAAATCTCAACGACTGGGCGCGCCTGGCATTCGGCAGCGCAGTGGTCCCTCCGCTGCTGGGCGGCGTATTACTCTGGTTATTATTACCGCAAGAAACGTCGTTAAATACCTTCCTCATTTGGGTGCTGTCAGAATCCATCGGCGCGCTGGCGCTGGTACCATTAGGTTTACTGTTTAAGCCACATTATCTGCTGCGCCACCGCAATCCGCGATTACTGCTTGAAACTCTGATTACGCTTCTGGTGACGTTAACGTTCAGTTGGCTGTCGATGATGTTCATTCCATGGCCGTTTACTTGCGTTATTGTCCTGTTGATGTGGAGCGCTGTCCGTCTGCCGCGTATGGAGGCGTTTTTAATTTTCCTCAGCACCGTGATGATGGTTTCGCTGATGTTGGCCGCTGACCCTTCGCTGCTCTACACCCCCAAACAGAACATGATGACCAGCATACCGTGGCTGCCGTTTTTGATGATCCTGTTGCCAGCCAATATGATGACCATGGTGATGTACGCGTTTCGGGCAGAACGCAAACACATCTCAGAAAGCGAAGCGCGCTTTCGCAATGCTATGGAATATTCCGCAATTGGCATGGCGCTGGTCGGGACCGAGGGGCAATGGCTACAGGCCAATAAAGCCTTGTGCCAGTTTCTGGGCTATAGCCAGGAGGAGCTACGTTCGCTCACCTTCCAGCAATTAACCTGGCCGGAAGATTTGAACAATGACCTCGAACAGTTAAACATGCTGGCGCGCGGGGAAATTAACAGCTATTCCATGGAGAAACGCTATTACACGCGCGCGGGCGAGGTGGTATGGGCTTTGCTGGCCGTTTCGCTGGTGCGCCATAGCGACACCACCCCACTCTACTTTATTGCGCAGATTGAGGATATTAACGATCTGAAGCACACCGAGTGGATGAACAAACGGCTGATGGAGCGCATTACGCTCGCTAATGAAGCCGGGGGGATCGGCATTTGGGAATGGGAACTGCAGCCTGATGTGATCAGCTGGGATAAGCGTATGTTCGATCTCTACGAAGTCCCGGCACATATCAAGCCCAGCTGGCAAGTCTGGTATGAATGCGTTGTGCCTGAAGATCGCGAACACGCCGAAAATGTGATTCGCGATTCGCTGGCCGCACGAGCCCCGTTTAAGCTTGAGTTTCGTATCGCAGTAAAAGGTGGCATACGGCATATCCGCTCGTTGGCCAACCGGGTACTGAATAAAGACGGTGAAGTTGAACGCTTACTTGGCATCAATATGGATATGACCGAGGTGAAGCAGCTCAACGAAGCGCTGTTTCAAGAAAAAGAGCGTTTGCATATTACACTGGACTCCATCGGCGAGGCGGTGATTTGTATTGATGTCGACATGAATGTGACCTTTATGAATCCGGTCGCTGAGAAAATGAGCGGCTGGCAGCAGGAAAACGCAATTGGCATTCCGCTCCTGACGGTACTGCGTATTACTTTCGGCGATAACGGTCCGCTGATGGAAAATATCTACAGCGCCGACATGTCGCGTAAGGCAATGGAACAAGAAGTCGTCCTGCATTGTCGCAACGGCAACAGTTATGACATTCAGTACAGCATCACGCCCCTCAGCACCCTTGATGGCGGCAGCATTGGCTCGGTGCTGGTCATTCAGGATGTCACCGAGTCACGTAAGATGCTGCGCCAGCTTAGCTACAGCGCTTCGCATGACGACCTGACGCAGTTGGCCAATCGGGTCAGCTTTGAAAACCATCTCAAACAGTTGCTGCATACGGTGCACGACGCGCACCAGAGTCATGTGCTTGTTTTTATCGATCTTGATCGTTTTAAAGCGGTGAACGATAGCGCAGGTCATGCCGCAGGCGATGCCCTGCTGCGCGAACTCTCTTCACTGATGCTAAGCATGCTGCGGTCCAGCGATATGCTGGCGCGCCTTGGCGGCGACGAGTTTGGTCTGTTGCTGCCGGATTGTAATATCGAAAGCGCCCGCTTCATCTCAGGTCGCATCATCAGTGCTATTAACGATTACCACTTCATGTGGGATGGCCGCTTGCACCGCATTGGCGCCAGTGCGGGAATTACGCTGATTGATGACAAAAACCATGTTGCGACTGACGTCATGTCTCAGGCGGATATCGCCTGCTACGCGGCGAAAAACAGCGGACGTGGGCGTGTCTGCGTCTATGAACCCCAGCAAAGCCAGGCGCATGCCGCGCGTAGCCAACTGTCATTGGACGAACAAAAGCATACCATTATGCACAGCCCCATGCTGATGATCGCCAGAGGCGTGGCTTCTCCACGTATACCTGAGACGTTTAGCTTCTGGCTTATATCGCTACGCTTAGGGACCGCTGAAGGCGAAGTGATTGAAGAGCAAACATTCCGTACCGGGCTGGTCGATCCCACATTGAATCAAGCGCTCGACCGTCGGGTATTCAGCGAATTCTTCCAGAATGCTGCCCCGGCAGTCGCCAGCAAGGGTCTCAGTGTTGCGCTCCCCCTTTCCGCCGCCGGGCTGCTCAATTCAGAACTTGTTGATGAGCTGCTGGAACAATTGCAACATAGCCCGTTACCGCCACGGCTGCTGCACCTGACCGTTCCGGCCAGCGTCATCAAAACGAATCCAACGCAGGCGATATCCGCCCTGCATCGGCTACGTCAGTTCGGTTGTCGAATTGTGTTAAGTCAGGTCGGTCGTGATTTAGAGCTTTTTGACAATCTGAAATACCACATTGTCGATTACCTGTTGCTTGACAGCGAGCTAAGCGCCAGCGCTCACGGAGACCTGATTGACGAGATGTGGGTGTCCATTATCCAGGGCCATGCCCAGCGTCTGGACATTAAAAGCATCGCCGGTCCGGTGCAGTTGCCGCTTATTATGGATGCGCTTTCCGGCATCGGTATTGATATGATTTATGGCGACATTATTGCCAACGCCCAACCGCTGGATCTGCTACTGAATACCAGTAATTTCGCCATCAACTGACGGTTGCCAGCCATCCGTGTACCAGATATGCAAGAGTGCATAGGAGCGCCAGGGTTTCCAACGCTCTGCATAGCGCCGGATCTGGGCTGGCGTCATGCCGGGAAAACGCTGTTTAATCAGATAATCATCCGGTAGAAAAACATCCTTCGCCTGCCAACCACGCAGCGCAAAATAGTTGGCGGTCCAGCGCCCTATTCCGGGAAACGTTTGTAGTTGCTTAACGCCTTGCTCAATATCGTCAGGCGCTACTGTCGCAAGCGTTCCTTCAAGCGTTGCACGCGCCAGGTGAATCAACGCTTCAGCGCGTTTGAGCGGCATCCCTAACGCTTTCAGGTGCAACGGTTCGGCGTCAGCAAGCGCTTCAGGCGTGGGAAAAGAAACATACCCTGGCGCATCCTCCAGCGTGTCGCCATAAGCATGCGCGACTTTCGCCGTCAGTTTTGCCGCCATAGCCACGCTGACTAACTGCCCTAAAATCGCCCGTACCCCTTGCTCAAAAGCATCGACACATCCCGGCAGGCGCAGTCCCGGACGCGCCGCACCAAGGCTTCCCAGCGCGCTGACAATTTGCTGCGGGCAACAGGTAAGATCAAACAAACGGGTTATTTTCGCCAGGCACTCGGGGGCGGCGGGTTGTAATCCCGAACTTAACGTCACGTGTAGCACATTGGCGTGCAAATCCAGTACGACGCGCACCAGACCCCGATGCTCCCCTACGGACAGGCTTCTGGTATAACTCAGTTCCTCCACCGTTTCGACACCGTCAACCGCACGGGCGGCAAGAAATCCCAGCATCCAGGGCCAGTCATAAGGCGGTTGCCAGCTCAGCGTGAACATTCAGTTTTCCTTTTTATGCAAACCTACAGCATAAACGGTATTCAATCGATGCGCCTTGCTTTCACATTCCAGTTGTCGGAGCGTCAACATTTCGTTAAAGTCACGCCCCTTCTTCACTGGCATGGGGATTTTTACGGTGTTTATTGGTTTTGACTACGGTACGGCAAACTGTTCAGTGGCCGTTATGCGTGACGGGCAGCCTCACCTGCTCAAAATGGAAAATAACAGCACGCTTCTGCCTTCAATGCTGTGCGCGCCAACGCGCGAAGCGGTCAGCGAGTGGCTGTATCGCCATCACGACATCCCAACCACGGACGACGAAACGCAGGCGCTGCTTCGCCGCGCGATGCGCTATAACCGCGAAGAAGACATCGACGTTAACGCCAACAGCGTGCAGTTCGGTCTGGCATCGCTGGGTCAATATATTGAAGACCCGGAAGAGGTGTACTTCGTTAAATCGCCAAAATCATTTTTGGGTGCCAGCGGTCTGAAGCCGCAGCAGGTTGCGCTGTTTGAAGATCTGGTCTGCGCGATGATGCTGCACATCCGCAACCAGGCACAAAATCAGTTGCCGGAAGCCATCACCCAGGCCGTTATTGGTCGTCCCATCAACTTCCAGGGGTTAGGGGGCGATGATGCCAACGCCCAGGCGCAGGGTATTCTTGAACGTGCGGCCAAACGCGCCGGTTTTCAGGATGTCGTCTTCCAGTACGAGCCGGTAGCGGCTGGTCTGGATTACGAGTGCGACAAGAAGTCGTTCAACATATTGTTTTGATAGATATTTATACAAAACCAACTATTCCATTAGTTGTAGCCTACCGAGGCAGGAAAAGCTGGCAACGGCTCTGTCTGAAGCCCTTGGAACAATGTAGCTTAGCAAACATTGCTTCAGTAAATCGCGAGAGGAACTGATCGCTGCTAGCATCGTGCGGCGAAGGCGCTAGGCTGAACGGTACGATTAACACAGTGAACTGTCGTTTAAACGTCGTGACATGAAACAAGCCAAAGATGCTGTCAGGCTTGCACCAAAAGGTAAGGGGTATGGTTATTCCTGTTCGTAGTGGGAATACATGGACTATAACTCCCCCGGCGGATAGACAGAATCTAACCCGTTCGTTTATATGTTGTTCGGAACTTGGTAAGCCTGTATTTACGCCCTATGGGCAGGGAAATCGTAAGATAACCTGATGTGGATGCAGGTAAAGGAGGATGGAGAAAGCGAATGCCATACTGTAATCGTGTGGATAGAGGTTCAAAATTTGCCTCATCGGGAAACCGGGCAGACTTCCATCGGGTCTTTGTTCGCGTGACATCTGAGAAGGTCTTCAGGGATGGCAGGTAAGGAAATTACGACGAAAAGCGTAACTGCGGCCATCAACGATACCGGATGGCATTCCATCAACTGGAAACAAGCCCACCGACACGTTAAGACTATTCAGTCAAGGATCGCGAAGGCAACATGTAACCAGCAATGGCGCACAGTCAAAAGATTGCAGCGATTGTTGGTTCGCTCCTTCAGTGCCAGAGCTTTGGCAGTGAAAAGAGTTACTGAAAACAACGGGCGTAATACACCCGGAGTTGACGGACAAATCTGGAACACCCCGGAAGCAAAATGGGCTGCGGTGTTTAGACTCGAAAGTAAGGGGTACAGACCCCGACCACTCAAGAGAGTCCATATACCAAAACCTAATGGCAAAACAAGGCCATTAGGAATTCCCGTAATGCTGGACAGGGCAATGCAGGCCTTACACCTATCCGGACTCGAACCCGTATCGGAGACACTTGCAGACCACAACAGTTATGGTTTCAGACCTGCGCGATGCACGGCTGACGCCATTCAACAGGTATGCAATATGTACAGCTCCCGATACGCATCGAAATGGGTGCTGGAAGGTGACATTAAAGGTTGCTTCGATCACATCAATCACGAATGGCTACTTGAACATATCCCTATGGACAAGCGCATACTTCGTAAGTGGTTGAAAGCCGGAACCATCGAGAAAGGTACTTTCAGCGAAACGCTCTCCGGAACGCCACAGGGAGGGATTATATCTCCGGTGCTGGCAAATATGGCCCTGGATGGGCTGGAGGGAGAACTTCAAATTCGTTTTGGAAAGAAACGCTCCAAGAAATCATGGAAGAATAAAGTCCACCTGGTTCGTTATGCGGACGACTTCATCATTTCCGGATGTTCAAAAGAAATTCTGGAAAATGAGGTGCTTCCTTTAGTGCAATCCTTCCTGCGTAAGCGAGGACTGACACTATCGGATGAGAAAACAGTCATCACGCATATCACTGATGGATTTGATTTTCTGGGGCAACACATTCGACGCTTTGATAGGAAGCTTATTATCAGACCAGCGAAGAAAAACGTGAAATCCTTCCTCGGTAAGGTCAGAGGTATTATTGAAGATAATAAAACCGTTCCTGCATGGTTGCTGATCTATAAGCTAAACCCTTTGATTAGAGGGTGGGCGAATTATCATCGACATGTGGCCTCGGCAAAAGCGTTCAACAATGCTGATCATCAAATCTGGCGGAAAATATGGCAATGGTGCGCGAGAAGGCATCCCGGACGAAGCCGCCGATGGATATTTCGTAAATACCATACGACTATCAAAAGGCGGAACGGGATGTTTTATGGCGTCGACCCTGATGGACGAAAATACGTTCTCCAACGGGCAGGCGCCGTGAATATGTACCACCATGTGAAAATCAAGGGTGCTGCAAATTCGTATGATCCTGAATGGGAAGAATATTTCGAAAAGAGACTAGACTACTCTTGGAGAGAATCCCGACAAGGTCAGAAGAAGATCCTCGTAATATGGAGAAAACAAGGATCACGCTGCCCTCTGTGTGAACAACCTATAACTCGAAAGACTGGATGGAACATACATCACATCCTCAAGAAATCTCTTGGCGGAAGTGACAATCTGGAAAACCTAGTCCTGCTGCATCCAAATTGCCATCGACAACTACACAGTAATGAAGTCGGCCCCAGTTGAAAGAGGGCTTTCAAAGGCTTGAGCGGTATGCGGGGAAACTCGCACGTACCGTTCTTAGGGGGCGGTGGCATAGTAATGTGCTGCTGCTACCCGACAGCCACGCTGCAGGAAGAAAAACGCGTGCTGGTGGTGGATATTGGCGGGGGTACAACCGACTGTTCACTGCTGCTGATGGGGCCGCAATGGCATCAGCGCGCCGATCGCGAAAACAGCCTGCTGGGGCATAGCGGCTGCCGCGTTGGCGGGAACGATCTGGATATTGCGCTGGCGTTTAAACATCTGATGCCGCTGCTCGGTATGGGGGGAGAAACGGAAAAAGGGATCGCCTTACCTATTCTGCCCTGGTGGAACGCGGTCGCGATCAACGATGTTCCCGCGCAAAGTGACTTCTACAGTAGCGCCAACGGTCGCTTGCTCAACGATCTTGTCCGCGACGCGAAAGAAGCCGATAAAGTCGCCCTACTGCTTAAAGTCTGGCGCGAGCGTCTGAGCTATCGCCTGGTGCGCAGCGCTGAAGAGAGCAAAATCGCGCTTTCCGATCAGACCATTGTGACGGCGGCGATACCGTTTATCAGCAACACGCTGGCAACCGATATCAGTCAACACGGGCTGGAAGCTGCGCTCAATCAGCCCCTGGCGCGCATTCTGGAGCAGGTTCAACTGGCGCTTGAAAACGCGCAGGAAAAACCGGACGTGATTTACCTGACCGGCGGTAGCGCGCGTTCGCCGCTGATTAAAAAAGCCCTCGCCCAGCAACTTCCCGGGATTCCGATCGCGGGGGGCGATGATTTCGGTTCCGTTACTGCCGGACTGGCCCGCTGGGCTGACGTTGTTTTCCGCTAAGCGGCTCGCATGCTGAAAAGTACGCGTATTGACATCACCATTGCTGTGGTTTATTTACAGGAATGAGGGTTAGGGAGGGCTTCCCCTCCTCCTGGTGTCTTAGTAAGCCGGTAAGCTAATCACTAAGAGTATCACCAGGATGATGACCTGCTTCATCATAACCCTTTCCCTATTTTGGCCCCTTCCTCGGGAGGGGCTTTTCCGTTCCAGCGTCCCGCTGGAATCTCTGGCTCTCCTCCTTTTTGCCTTGTCAGCACTCTAACGCACAATCACGTATTCGCTATCTTCACCACCGATTGTTGCGTAACGCTTCGCAAAGCCGCATCGGCATTCAGACGAATCCCGACAGTGTTTCATAATTCCTCCATTTTTCTCCCTTGTTCGCTGGCTAAACTAGTATCATTCCGCGAATCGTTTCAGGATGAGAAACTTATAACAATGAAAGGCAGTAAAAAATCCCGCTGGGTGATAGCAATCGCGATCGTTGTGGCCACCGTCGCCGCCATCTGGTTCTGGCAAAGCCGTAACAACGCCCAGGAAAACGCACCGGGCGCGACCAAACCAGCGCAGCACACGCCAGGTTCGGGACGGCGTGGAATGCGCTCCGGGCCGTTGGCTCCCGTTCAGGCTGCCACCGCCGCCATGGAAGCCGTTCCGCGTTACCTGACAGGACTGGGTACCATTACTGCCGCAAATACCGCCACGGTACGTAGCCGGGTGGATGGTCAGCTCATTGCCTTACACTTCGAGGAAGGACAGCAGGTAAAAGCCGGCGACCTGCTGGCAGAGATAGATCCCAGCCAGTTCAAAGTTGCTCTGGCTCAGGCGCAGGGCCAACTGGCAAAAGATAAAGCCACGCTGGCAAATGCCCGTCGCGACCTTGCCCGCTATCAACAGCTGGTGAAAACTAATCTGGTCTCCCGCCAGGAGCTGGATGCCCAGCAGGCGCTGGTAAATGAAACATTAGGGACAATCAAAGCCGATGAAGCCAGCGTCGCCAGCGCCCAATTGCAGCTTGACTGGAGCCGGATAACCGCGCCTGTAGAGGGGCGTGTCGGTCTGAAACAGGTCGATGTCGGTAACCAAATTTCCAGCGGCGATACCACCGGAATCGTCGTCATTACGCAAACCCATCCTATCGACCTGATATTCACCTTGCCTGAAAACGACATTGCCACCGTGTTGCGGGCGCAAAAATCGGGGACTCCGTTAAAGGTCGAAGCCTGGGACCGAACCAATTCGCAAAAACTGAGCGAAGGCGTCCTGCTCAGTCTCGACAATCAGATTGATGCCACGACCGGAACCATCAAAGTTAAAGCCCGTTTTAACAATCAGGATGATGCTTTATTCCCTAACCAGTTCGTTAACGCCCGCATGCTGGTCGACACGGAACAAAATGCCGTGGTGATCCCAACGGCCGCCCTGCAGATGGGCAATGAGGGCCATTTTGTCTGGGTGCTAAACAGCGAGAATAAAGTGAGCAAACATCTGGTTAAACCAGGTATTCAGGATAGCCAAAAAGTAGTGATCGCCGCCGGGTTGTCCGCAGGCGATCGGGTCGTAACCGACGGTATTGACCGCCTGACGGAAGGCGCAAAAGTAGAAGTCGTAGAGGCGCATGACGCCTCTGCTCAGGACGAGAAAACAGCGCCCCGCGGATACGGCAAAAAAGGAGCTAACTCCTGATGCAGGTGTTACCTCCGCACAACACAGGCGGGCCATCACGCCTGTTTATTCTGCGACCTGTCGCCACCACGCTGCTGATGGTCGCGATTTTGCTTGCCGGTATTATCGGTTATCGTTTCCTGCCGATCGCTGCCTTACCTGAAGTCGATTACCCTACGATTCAGGTCGTTACGCTGTACCCGGGCGCCAGCCCGGACGTCATGACCTCGGCGGTAACCGCGCCACTTGAGCGTCAGTTCGGACAGATGTCCGGCTTAAAACAGATGTCCTCGCAAAGTTCCGGCGGCGCATCGGTCGTCACGTTGCAGTTTCAACTGACACTCCCGCTGGATGTTGCCGAGCAGGAAGTTCAGGCTGCGATTAACGCCGCCACCAATTTATTACCGGGCGATCTGCCCAATCCGCCGGTCTACAGCAAGGTAAACCCGGCAGATCCACCGATCATGACGCTGGCGGTCACGTCCAGCGCCATGCCGATGACGCAGGTGGAAGATATGGTCGAAACCCGCGTCGCGCAGAAAATCTCTCAGGTTTCCGGTGTCGGTCTGGTAACACTTTCCGGCGGGCAACGGCCGGCGGTCCGCGTGAAGCTTAACGCACAGGCTATTGCCGCACTCGGTCTGACCAGCGAAACCATCCGTACAGCCATTACCGGGGCTAACGTCAATTCGGCAAAAGGGAGTCTTGATGGCCCAACGCGTGCTGTCACCCTTTCCGCCAACGACCAGATGCAGTCCGCAGACGAATATCGCCAGCTCATCGTGGCCTATAAAAACGGTGCGCCGGTTCGTCTGGGCGATGTCGCCACCGTCGAACAAGGGGCAGAAAATAGCTGGCTGGGTGCATGGGCCAATAAGCAACAAGCCATTGTAATGAATGTTCAGCGCCAGCCTGGGGCGAACATCATCTCCACGGCAGACAGTATCCGTCAAATGCTGCCGCAGCTCACCGAAAGCCTGCCCAAATCAGTTAAGGTCAGCGTGCTTTCGGATCGTACGACCAATATTCGTGCGTCCGTTGCAGACACCCAGTTTGAGCTAATGCTGGCGATTGCGCTGGTGGTGATGATCATCTACCTGTTCCTGCGCAATATTCCGGCGACGATTATTCCTGCGGTCGCCGTTCCGCTGTCGCTCATCGGCACCTTCGCGGTGATGGTATTTCTTGATTTCTCCATCAATAACCTGACCCTAATGGCGCTAACCATCGCGACAGGATTCGTAGTGGATGACGCTATCGTGGTTATCGAGAATATTTCTCGCTATATCGAAAAAGGCGAAAAACCGCTGACTGCCGCCCTGAAGGGGGCTGGTGAGATTGGTTTTACCATCATCTCTCTGACATTTTCGCTAATCGCCGTGCTGATCCCACTGTTGTTTATGGGTGATATCGTTGGCCGATTATTCCGCGAGTTTGCCGTTACTCTGGCCGTGGCAATTCTGATTTCCGCCGTCGTCTCGCTCACCCTCACGCCGATGATGTGCGCGCGCATGCTTAATCAGGCCTCGTTGCGTAAGCAGAACCGCTTCTCCCGCGCCTCGGAGCGTATGTTCGATCGCGTCATTGCCGGGTACGGTCACTGGCTGGCAAAAGTGCTGAACCATCCGTGGCTCACGCTGGGCGTGGCGCTCGGCACGCTGGCACTGAGCGTTATGTTATGGGTCTTTATCCCCAAAGGGTTCTTCCCAATCCAGGACAACGGCATCATCCAGGGTACGCTGCAGGCGCCACAGTCCAGTTCATTTGCCAGCATGGCCGAGCGCCAGCGCCAGGTTTCCGATGTCATCCTTCAAGATCCGGCGGTCGAGAGCCTGACCGCTTTTGTCGGCGTGGATGGTACTAATCCGGCATTGAACAGCGCGCGTCTGCAAATCAACCTTAAGCCGCTGGACGATCGCGACGATCGCGTGCAGAAAGTGATCGCACGCCTACAGGACGCGGTTGACAGAGTGCCCGGCGTAGATCTCTATCTTCAGCCCACCCAGGACCTGACGATTGATACCCAGGTCAGCCGGACGCAATATCAGTTTACGCTGCAAGCAACGTCCCTTGACGCCCTCAGCACCTGGGTTCCACAGCTGTTAGAAAAATTACACCAGCTACCGCAACTGTCCGATGTCAGTAGCGACTGGCAGGACAAAGGGCTGGTGGCGTATGTGAACGTCAATCGCGACAGCGCCAGCCGTTTAGGCATCAGCATGGCGGATGTCGATAACGCCCTGTACAACGCCTTCGGCCAGCGACTGATTTCAACCATCTACACCCAGGCCAACCAGTATCGCGTCGTGTTGGAACATGACACCAACAGTACGCCGGGGCTTGCTGCACTGGACACTATCCGTCTGACCAGCAGCGACGGCGGCGTGGTTCCGCTCAGCGCAATCGCCAGCATTGAACAGCGTTTCGCCCCGCTGTCGATTAACCACCTCGATCAGTTCCCGGTCACCACCATCTCGTTCAACGTACCGGACGATCATTCGCTGGGCGATGCGGTGCAGGCAATTCTGGATGCCGAAAAAACGCTCAATCTGCCAGCAAATATTACCACCCAGTTCCAGGGCAGTACGCTCGCTTTCCAGGCCGCGCTGGGTAATACCATCTGGTTGATTGTGGCTGCGGTTGTCGCGATGTATATCGTCCTCGGCGTGCTGTATGAGAGCTTTATTCACCCGATTACCATTCTCTCCACGCTACCCACGGCGGGCGTCGGCGCCCTCCTGGCGTTAATGATTGCCGGCAGTGAACTGGACGTCATCGCGATTATCGGCATTATTTTGCTCATCGGTATCGTCAAGAAAAACGCCATCATGATGATCGACTTCGCCCTTGCCGCGGAGCGCGAACAGGGCATGACCCCACGCGACGCTATTTTCCAGGCCTGTCTGCTGCGTTTTCGCCCGATTCTGATGACTACGCTGGCGGCACTGCTCGGCGCGTTGCCGCTGATGTTAAGTACCGGCGTGGGGGCCGAATTACGTCGTCCATTAGGAATTGGTATGGTCGGCGGTCTGCTGGTAAGCCAGGTCTTAACCCTGTTTACCACCCCGGTGATTTATCTGCTGTTTGACCGTCTGTCGCTGTACGTGAAAAGCCGCTTCCCGCGCCAGGAAGAGGAAGCGTAAATGAAATTTTTCGCGCTTTTCATTCATCGTCCGGTGGCGACCATTCTCATTTCGGTGGCCATCACCCTGTGCGGGATACTGGGCTTTCGTCTGCTGCCGGTAGCTCCGCTGCCGCAGGTGGATTTCCCGGTGATCATGGTCAGCGCATCATTACCCGGCGCTTCCCCTGAAACGATGGCGTCTTCGGTAGCCACCCCGCTGGAGCGCTCACTGGGGCGCATCGCGGGCGTGAACGAAATGACCTCGAGCAGTTCCCTTGGCAGTACGCGCATTATTCTTGAATTCAAATTCGACCGTGACATCAATGGTGCGGCGCGGGATGTTCAGGCCGCGATTAACGCAGCGCAAAGCCTGCTACCCAGCGGTATGCCAAGCCGCCCCACGTACCGCAAAGCCAACCCTTCCGATGCGCCAATCATGATCCTGACGCTCACGTCGGACACTTACTCGCAGGGTGAACTGTACGATTTCGCATCAACCCAATTAGCACAGACCATCGCGCAAATCGACGGCGTGGGTGACGTCGACGTTGGGGGCAGCTCTCTGCCTGCCGTGCGCGTAGGGCTTAATCCGCAAGCGCTGTTTAATCAGGGCGTGTCGCTGGACGACGTGCGTAGCGCGATTGCTAACGCCAATGTGCGTAAGCCGCAGGGAGCTATCGAGAATGATACCCACCGCTGGCAGGTACAAACCAACGATGAGCTGAAAACCGCCGCCGAGTACCAGCCGATTATCATCCACTACAATAACGGCGCTGCGGTGCGGCTGGGCGATGTTGCGTCTGTGAGCGACTCGGTGCAGGACGTACGTAACGCGGGGATGACCAACGCAAAACCGGCTATCCTGCTGATGATCCGCAAGCTGCCAGAAGCCAATATTATTCAGACGGTAGACAGCATTCGGGCCAAATTACCGGAGTTACAAACGCTGGTCCCGGCCGCCATCGATCTGCAAATTGCCCAGGACCGTTCACCGACCATTCGCGCCTCGCTGGAGGAAGTCGAACAGACGCTGATTATCTCCGTTGCGCTGGTTATTCTGGTGGTCTTTGTTTTCCTGCGCTCCGGGCGCGCGACCCTGATCCCTGCGGTAGCGGTTCCGGTCTCGCTGATCGGTACCTTTGCCGCCATGTATCTGTGCGGATTCAGCCTGAACAACCTGTCATTAATGGCGTTGACCATTGCCACGGGATTTGTCGTTGATGACGCGATCGTGGTGCTGGAAAATATTGCCCGCCACCTGGAAGCGGGAATGAAGCCACTGCAGGCGGCGCTACAGGGTACGCGCGAAGTGGGATTCACGGTGCTCTCAATGAGCCTGTCGCTGGTAGCGGTGTTCCTCCCGCTGCTGTTAATGGGCGGATTGCCTGGGCGCTTGCTGCGCGAATTTGCCGTCACGCTGTCAGTTGCTATCGGTATCTCGCTGCTGGTGTCGCTGACATTAACGCCAATGATGTGTGGCTGGATGCTCAAATCCAGCGCCCCGCGTGAACAGTCTCGTAAACGAGGTTTTGGTCGTGTGCTGGTGGCACTGCAACAGAGTTACGGCACTTCGCTTAAATGGGTGCTTCGCCATACGCGACTGGTAGGCGTGGTGTTACTTGGCACCATTGCGCTGAATATCTGGCTTTATATTTCCATCCCCAAAACCTTCTTCCCGGAGCAGGATACGGGCGTGTTGATGGGGGGGATTCAGGCCGACCAGAGCATCTCTTTCCAGGCGATGCGCGGCAAACTGCAGGACTTTATGAAGATCATCCGCGACGACCCGGCGGTGAATAACGTCACCGGTTTTACCGGCGGTTCCCGGGTTAACAGCGGGATGATGTTTATCACCCTCAAGCCACGCGATGAACGCGGTGAAACCGCTCAGCAGGTGATTGACCGCCTGCGCGTCGCGCTTGCAAAAGAGCCTGGCGCGAATCTGTTTCTGATGGCGGTGCAGGATATTCGCGTCGGCGGCCGCCAGGCCAATGCCAGCTATCAATACACATTGCTTTCCGACGATCTGGGGGCACTGCGCGAGTGGGAGCCGAAGATCCGTAAGGCGCTTGCCGCCCTGCCCCAACTGGCGGATGTCAACTCAGATCAGCAGGACAATGGCGCGGAAATGAACCTGGTCTACGATCGCGACACCATGTCTCGTCTGGGGATCGACGTTGCAGCCGCTAACAGCCTGTTGAACAACGCTTTTGGACAACGGCAAATTTCAACTATTTATCAACCGATGAACCAGTACAAAGTGGTGATGGAGGTCGATCGACGTTACACCCAAGACATCAGCGCGCTGGATAAAATGTTCGTCATCAACAATGACGGTAAGGCAATCCCGCTATCGTACTTTGCCAAATGGCAACCGGCGAATGCCCCGCTGTCGGTAAACCATCAGGGCTTGTCCGCTGCCTCAACCGTGTCGTTTAACCTACCAACAGGTTCTTCACTGTCTGAGGCGACAGAAGCTATCAACAGAACCATGACCCAGCTCGGCGTCCCCTCCACGGTTCGCGGTAGCTTTGCCGGCACGGCACAGGTATTTCAGGACACCATGAACTCACAGGTGATCCTGATTATCGCCGCCATCGCCACGGTCTACATCGTTCTGGGTATGCTGTATGAAAGCTATGTTCATCCCCTGACCATTCTCTCCACGCTACCTTCAGCTGGCGTCGGGGCTTTGCTGGCGCTGGAGCTGTTCAATGCCCCGTTCAGCCTAATCGCCCTGATAGGGATAATGCTATTAATTGGCATTGTGAAGAAAAATGCCATCATGATGGTCGATTTTGCGCTGGAAGCGCAGAGAAACGGCAAGCTACAGCCAGAAGAAGCCATTTTCCAGGCCTGCCTGCTGCGCTTTCGCCCAATCATGATGACCACGCTGGCGGCGTTGTTTGGCGCGCTGCCGCTGGTGTTATCCGCCGGGGATGGCTCCGAACTACGTCAACCTTTGGGGATAACCATTGTCGGCGGGCTGGTCGTGAGTCAACTCCTGACACTGTACACCACGCCCGTGGTCTATCTCTTTTTCGACCGTCTGCGTCTGCGTTTTTCGCGTAAAAACAGCAAACCGGTAGCAGAGTTATGACAGAACTTCCCGACAGCACCCGCTGGCAACTTTGGATTGTGGCATTCGGCTTTTTTATGCAGTCGCTGGATACCACCATCGTGAATACTGCGCTTCCCTCGATGGCGGCAAGCCTCGGGGAAAGCCCGTTACACATGCATATGGTCATTGTGTCATATGTTTTAACCGTTGCCGTGATGCTGCCCGCCAGCGGATGGCTGGCGGACAAAGTTGGCGTGCGTAATATCTTCTTCACCGCCATCATCCTGTTTACGCTTGGCTCGCTGTTTTGCGCCGGGTCCAGCACACTCAACGAGCTGGTGATGGCGCGCGTCTTACAAGGCGTTGGCGGTGCGATGATGGTGCCGGTCGGCAGGCTAACGGTGATGAAAATCGTCCCGCGTGAGCAATATATGGCGGCGATGACGTTTGTCACATTGCCCGGTCAGATTGGCCCGCTACTGGGACCGGCATTAGGCGGTATTCTGGTTGAGTACGCCTCCTGGCACTGGATATTTTTGATTAACATTCCGGTTGGTATTGTCGGCGCGATAGCGACGTTAATGCTGATGCCCAACTACACCATGCAAACCCGACGCTTCGATCTCTCCGGATTTGCGATGCTGGCAGTCGGCATGGCGGTACTGACGCTGGCACTTGATGGCAGTAAAGGAACCGGCATCTCCAGTATCTCGCTGGCAGCGTTGGTTATCTGCGGAGTGCTGGCTATTGCGCTGTATCTGAAACACGCCCATCGTAATCCACGCGCGCTGTTCAGCCTGAATCTGTTTCGCACACCGACCTTCTCGCTGGGTCTTTTCGGCAGTTTTGCCGGACGCATCGGTAGCGGTATGCTGCCGTTTATGACGCCGGTGTTTTTACAAATAGGCCTCGGTTTTTCGCCCTTTCATGCCGGGCTGATGATGATCCCGATGGTGCTCGGCAGTATGGGCATGAAGCGCATTGTGGTGCAGGTCGTTAACCGCTTTGGCTACCGTCGCGTACTGGTCGCTACAACGCTTGGCCTGTCGCTGGTCAGTCTGCTGCTGATGAGCACCGCGCTGCTCGGCTGGTATTACGCCCTGCCCTTCGTACTGTTCTTACAGGGAATGGTCAACTCAACGCGTTTTTCATCCATGAACACCCTGACGTTAAAAGACCTGCCTGACGATCTCGCCAGCAGTGGTAACAGCCTGCTGTCAATGATCATGCAGCTGTCGATGAGTATCGGGGTGACCATCGCGGGGCTGCTGCTAGGTATGTTCGGTCAGCAGCATAGCGTCATCGACAGCGGAAGTACGCATACCGTCTTTATGTATACCTGGCTGTGCATCGCATTCATTATCGCGCTGCCCGCCATTATTTTTGCCCGCGTGCCGAACGACACGCAAACCAACGCGGTGATTTCACGGCGCAAAAGGAGCACCTGATGAAGTTCTGGCGGCCCGGTATCACCGGCAAACTGTTTCTGGCGATTTTCGCCACCTGCATCGTATTGCTGATCAGCATGCACTGGGCCGTACGCATAAGCTTCGAACGCGGTTTTATTGACTATATCAAGCACGGTAACGAACAGCGGCTGCAAATGCTCAGCGACGCATTAAGCGAGCAGTATGAACAGCACGGCAACTGGCGATTCTTACGCAATAACGATCGGTTTGTTTTTCAGATCCTGCGCTCTTTTGAACACGACAACGACGATGATAAACCCGGCCCCGGCATGCCGCCGCACGGCTGGCGTACGCAGTTTTGGGTTGTCGACCAAAATGCCCGCGTGCTGGTCGGTCCGCGTGCTCCGGTCCCCCGTGACGGTATGCGCCATCCGATCCGCGTCAACGGTAGCGAAGTCGGTGCCGTGATTGCCTCTCCCGTGGAACGCTTAACGCGCAATACGGATATCAATTTCGACATGCAGCAAAGACGTTCAAGTTGGCTCATCGTCGCGCTCTCCACGATCCTGGCGGCGCTGGCAACGTTTACGCTGGCGCGCAGCCTGCTGGCCCCGGTCAAGCGGTTAGTTGAAGGCACGCACAAACTGGCGGCTGGTGATTTCACCACTCGCGTTGCGCCGACCAGTACGGATGAGCTGGGCAAGCTGGCGCAGGACTTCAACCAGCTTGCCAGTACGCTGGAAAAAAACCAGCAGATGCGTCGTGACTTTATGGCCGATATTTCTCACGAACTGCGTACGCCGTTAGCGGTGTTGCGCGGTGAACTGGAGGCCATTCAGGATGGCGTACGCCAGTTCACCCCTGACTCCGTTGCCTCTTTGCAAGCTGAAGTCGGTACGCTCACCAAGCTGGTGGACGATCTGCATCAGCTCTCCATGTCCGATGAAGGCGCGCTGGCCTACCAGAAAACATCGCTGGATCTCATCCCCCTGTTGGAAGTGGCAAGTGGCGCATTTCGTGAACGCTTTGCCAGCCGTGGACTGACGATACAGCTTTCACTCCCGGACAGCATGACAGTATTTGGCGACAGGGATCGTTTGATGCAGTTGTTCAACAATCTGTTGGAAAACAGTCTGCGCTACACCGACAGTGGCGGCGGACTGCACATCAGCGCCGAACAACGCGAGCGTATGGTTTTATTAACCTTCGCTGATTCCGCTCCCGGCGTAAGTGACGACCAGTTACAGAAGCTGTTTGAACGATTTTATCGCACCGAAGGCTCGCGTAACCGTGCCAGCGGTGGTTCCGGGCTGGGGCTGGCAATTTGCGTCAATATCGTACAGGCGCATAATGGTCTGATTCGCGCCGCCCATTCGCCTTTTGGCGGGGTTAGCATTACAGTAACATTACCGCTGGAACGCGATTTACAGAGAGATGTATGACTGAGTTACCCATTGATGAAAACACGCCGCGTATTCTGATCGTGGAAGACGAGCCCAAGCTGGGGCAACTGCTTATCGACTACCTGCGCGCGGCAAGCTACGCTCCTACGCTCATCAGCCACGGCGATCTGGTTCTTCCTTACGTGCGTCAGACGCCGCCCGACCTGATCTTGTTGGATCTGATGCTGCCTGGTACCGACGGCCTGACTCTGTGCCGGGAAATCCGCCGATTCTCTGAAGTCCCCATCATGATGGTAACCGCCAAGATAGAAGAAATTGATCGCCTGCTGGGGCTGGAGATCGGTGCGGATGATTATATTTGCAAACCCTACAGCCCGCGTGAAGTTGTTGCTCGCGTGAAGACGATTCTGCGCCGTTGCAAGCCGCAGCGCGAACTGCAACAGATGGATGCTGACAGCCCGTTGATCGTCGATGAAGGTCGTTTTCAGGCGTCCTGGCGTGGGAAAATGCTCGACTTAACGCCTGCTGAATTTCGCTTACTCAAAACGTTGTCGCATGAACCGGGAAAAGTGTTCTCCCGTGAACAGTTGCTCAATCATCTCTATGACGATTACCGTGTCGTTACCGACCGAACCATCGACAGCCATATCAAGAACCTGCGACGCAAGCTGGAATCGCTGGATGCGGAGCAGTCGTTTATCCGCGCGGTCTATGGCGTAGGGTATCGCTGGGAAGCCGACGCCTGTCGAATTGCGTAAACACTCCCGTCCTGCAGGACTCCGCGGCTTCGTGGAGTCCTGTTGACTAGCAACTCTCCAAATATCGCTCATACTCTTTGTGGCAACACTGTCGTCAATAACTGTTTGATATAAAACTTTAATCAAGGAGTTCATATGGCTGGTTGGTTTGAATTAAGCAAGAGTAGCGATGATCAGTACCGCTTTGTTCTTAAGGCTGGAAACGGGGAAACGATCCTTACCAGTGAGCTTTACACGACAAAAGGCGCGGCAGAAAAAGGGATCGTATCTGTCCAGGCTAACAGCCCTCTGGCCGAGCGTTACGAGAAAAAAACGGCAGCTAATGGCAAATTGCATTTCAATCTGAAAGCAGCAAACCACCAGATTATTGGTAGCAGTCAACTGTATGCGAATGAACAGTCGCGCGAGACCGGTATTGCTTCAGTTAAGACCAATGGTGTAACTCAGACGATAAAAGATAAAACCTGATAATGACTCGCTCAGCCGGGTAACGCCACGCTGTCGCCCGGCGTTTTTCTTTACCTGTCTTCCCCACAGCGCTACAATGCCCGCCCTTAATATGGGGGCACTCCCCTAACCGCCTCATTGAGTGAGGCGAGTCTGACCTGTCATCAGAACGAGAAAATTATGTTTAAACCGGAACTCCTTTCCCCGGCGGGAACGCTGAAAAACATGCGTTACGCTTTCGCCTATGGCGCAGACGCTGTATATGCGGGCCAACCGCGTTACTCACTGCGCGTACGCAACAACGAATTCAATCACGAAAACCTGCAGCTAGGCATTAATGAAGCCCATGAACTGGGTAAAAAATTCTATGTGGTGGTTAATATTGCCCCGCATAACGCCAAGCTGAAGACCTTCATTCGTGACCTGAAACCGGTGGTGGAAATGGGGCCGGATGCACTGATCATGTCCGACCCCGGTCTGATTATGCTGGTGCGCGAAAACTTCCCTGACATGGACATTCACCTTTCAGTACAGGCTAACGCCGTAAACTGGGCAACGGTGAAATTCTGGAAGCAGATGGGATTGACCCGTGTGATCCTGTCCCGCGAACTGTCGTTGGAAGAAATTGAAGAGATCCGCACCCAGGTGCCGGATATGGAAATTGAGATCTTTGTTCACGGCGCGCTGTGCATGGCTTACTCCGGCCGCTGCCTGCTCTCTGGCTACATCAACAAGCGTGACCCAAATCAGGGTACCTGTACCAATGCCTGCCGCTGGGAATACAACGTGCAGGAAGGCAAAGAAGACGTGGTGGGCAATATCGTGCATAAGTACGAGCCTATCCCGGTACAAAATGTTGAGCCGACGCTGGGTATTGGCGCGCCGACTGACAAAGTCTTTATGATCGAAGAAGCCCAGCGTCCGGGTGAGTACATGACCGCGTTTGAAGACGAACACGGCACTTACATCATGAACTCGAAGGATTTGCGTGCCATTGCCCACGTTGAGCGCCTGACTCAGATGGGCGTGCATTCGCTGAAAATTGAAGGCCGTACTAAATCATACTATTACTGTGCACGTACCGCGCAGGTTTATCGCAAGGCCATTGATGATGCCGCTGCCGGGAAACCGTTCGACCCGCAACTGCTGGAAACGCTGGAAGGTCTGGCGCATCGCGGTTACACCGAGGGGTTCCTGCGCCGCCATACACATGACGACTATCAGAACTACGAATACGGCTTCTCTGTTTCCGAGCGTCAGCAGTTTGTCGGCGAATTCACTGGCGAACGTAAAGGTGAACTGGCGGCTGTGCTGGTGAAAAATAAATTCACCGTCGGCGACAGCCTGGAGCTGATGACCCCACAGGGCAACATCAACTTTACCCTCGAACAGATGGAAAACGCGAAAGGCGAAGCGATGCCGGTTGCGCCGGGCGATGGTTACACCGTGTGGATGCCTGTACCGGAGGATATCGATCTGAATTATGCATTGTTGATGCGTAATTTTACCGGTGAGTCCACGCGCAACCCACATGCTAAGTAGTTAATTACGGTTATTTTTCAGCGTTCGGAAGATTCTTAGAAATCGATCACATACCGCTTCGTTCATTAAGGGTATTATCCCATCCGCTGAAAAACATAACCCATAAATGCTAGCTGTACCAGGAACCACCTCCTTAGCCTGCGTAATCTCCCTTACGCAGGCTTATTTTTTGCCTGCCGTTTACCCCCCCTATTCAAATCACGACATTCAGGCGAAAAAAAACCGGGCATTACGCCCGGTTCATTAGGTGATTAGATATTAATGTGCTGCTTCTGGCTTGTGCTTTTGCGCACTCTGGAAACCATAAGTCAGCTCGTTTTTCTCTTTATCCAGCGCAACGGTCACCTGACCGCCATCCACAAGCGAGCCGAACAGCAGTTCGTTAGCCAATGGTTTTTTCAGGTTATCCTGGACAACGCGCGTCATCGGGCGTGCGCCCATTGCGCGGTCATAGCCCTTCTCAGCCAGCCAGTCACGGGCTTCCTGACTCACTTCCAGAGAGACACCTTTTTGATCCAACTGAACCTGAAGTTCGACGATAAACTTATCAACAACCTGATGAATCACCTCAGTAGAGAGATGATCGAACCAGATAATGTTGTCTAGACGGTTACGGAATTCCGGCGTAAACACTTTTTTGATTTCGCCCATCGCATCAGTACTGTTGTCCTGATGAATCAGCCCAATCGATTTACGCTCGGTTTCACGCACGCCGGCGTTAGTGGTCATGACCAGCACCACGTTGCGGAAATCCGCTTTACGCCCGTTATTGTCGGTCAGCGTACCGTTATCCATCACCTGCAGCAGCAGGTTAAAGACGTCCGGATGCGCTTTTTCGATTTCATCCAGCAGCAGTACCGCATGCGGATGCTTAATGACAGCATCCGTCAGCAAACCGCCCTGGTCGAAACCGACATATCCCGGAGGCGCACCAATCAGGCGGCTGACGGTGTGACGTTCCATATACTCGGACATATCAAACCGCAGCAGCTCAATACCCAGCGCTTTGGACAACTGCACCGTGACTTCGGTCTTACCTACACCAGTCGGTCCGGCAAACAGGAACGAACCGACAGGTTTATGCTCGTGTCCCAGACCAGCACGGCTCATTTTGATCGCTTCAGTCAGCGCCTCAATGGCTTTATCCTGTCCGAATACCAGCATTTTCAGACGGTTGCCCAGGTTTTTCAGCGTATCGCGATCGCTCTGCGAAACGCTCTTCTCCGGGATCCGCGCAATGCGGGCCACGACGGACTCGATATCCGCCACGTTGACGGTTTTCTTGCGCTTGCTGACCGGCATCAGACGCGCCCGCGCGCCCGCCTCATCGATCACGTCAATCGCTTTGTCCGGCAGGTGACGGTCGTTAATGTATTTCACCGCCAGTTCGACCGCTGCACGCACCGCTTTGGCGGTGTAGCGAACGTCATGGTGCGCTTCGTATTTCGGCTTCAGGCCGTTGATGATCTGCACGGTCTCTTCAACCGACGGCTCAGTGATATCGATTTTCTGGAAACGGCGTGCTAGCGCGCGGTCCTTTTCAAAGATATTGCTGAATTCCTGATAGGTTGTGGAGCCTATTACACGGATTTTACCGCTGGAGAGCAACGGTTTGATCAGGTTAGCCGCATCCACCTGGCCGCCCGATGCCGCACCCGCGCCGATAATGGTGTGGATCTCATCGATAAACAGAATGCTGTTAGTATCCTGTTCCAGTTGTTTCAGCAGCGCCTTAAAGCGTTTTTCAAAATCGCCACGGTATTTGGTACCCGCCAGCAGCGAGCCGATATCCAGAGAGTAAAGGGTACAATCAGCCATCACTTCCGGCACGTCGCCCTGGACGATACGCCAGGCGAGGCCTTCCGCAATAGCGGTTTTACCGACGCCAGACTCACCCACCAGCAGCGGGTTGTTTTTTCGACGACGGCACAGTACCTGAATGGCGCGTTCCAGCTCTTTGTCCCGGCCAATGAGCGGATCAATTCCGCCCACACGGGCAAGCTGGTTAAGGTTAGTCGTGAAGTTCTCCATACGGTCCTCCCCGCCAGCTTGCTCTTCGTTATTCGGCTGATTACCAGAGTCAGAGGACTGACTTGGTTCGTCTTTGCGCGTGCCATGAGAAATAAAATTCACCACATCAAGGCGACTCACTTCATGCTTACGCAGCAGATAAGCCGCCTGAGATTCCTGCTCGCTGAAGATGGCGACCAGCACATTAGCACCGGTAACTTCATTGCGCCCGGAGGACTGAACATGAAAGACCGCGCGTTGCAACACACGCTGAAAACTCAACGTGGGCTGCGTGTCGCGCTCTTCTTCACTGGCAGGCAATACGGGTGTGGTTTGTTCAATGAAGGCTTCGAGTTCCTGACGCAGCGCCACCAGATCCACAGAACACGCTTCCAGCGCTTCGCGGGCCGATGGGTTACTGAGCAATGCCAGTAGCAAGTGCTCGACGGTCATAAACTCATGTCGGTGCTCGCGCGCTCTGGCGAAAGCCATGTTTAAACTGAGCTCCAGTTCTTGATTGAGCATAGGCACCTCCCCCAATATTTATGCCTGCATTTAGGCTTTTTCTAGCGTACACAGCAACGGATGCTCGTTCTCCCTCGCATACTTGTTCACCATCGCAACTTTGGTTTCAGCCACTTCGGCAGTGAATACGCCGCAAATCGCTTTACCTTGATAGTGAACGGCAAGCATCAGTTGCGTTGCACGTTCTACATCATAAGAAAAGAATTTTTGTAACACGTCAATAACAAACTCCATCGGAGTGTAATCATCATTGACTAATATCACTTTATACATAGATGGCGGTTTTAGCGCGTCGCGCAATTTATCTTCCGCCAGCAGATCGAAATCCAGCCAGTCGTTAGTCTTACCCATTGTCAGTCGTCATCTTCAGTTACGGTTTCCGGCAGAAAATCTTGCCGCTGACAAGCAGCCTATGCGCACAATCAATCTACCTCAAGTATTAGATAACTATCATCTATTAGTGCCATCCGCGACATCTGTCACATAACCGACAATAGCGTTAACTGCTTCAAATTTTGATGCATTTTTACCCTATTCCGTCAGTCTGGCGCTTGACGCCTCGCCTGATTTCTCTAAATTGTAGTTTCGAGAGTTGGCGAGGTTTTGAACAGCCCCCACTCCGCCACCGGTTCATTCCATCTTACTTATATAAGATTTACGAAGGATGTCGAAGCATGGAAACGGGTACTGTTAAGTGGTTCAACAACGCCAAAGGGTTTGGTTTCATCTGCCCCGAAGGCGGCGGCGAAGATATTTTCGCCCATTACTCCACCATTCAGATGGATGGTTACAGAACGCTAAAAGCCGGGCAGTCTGTCCAGTTTGATGTCCACCAGGGGCCAAAAGGCAATCATGCCAGCGTCATCGTGCCTGTCATTGAAGCAGAAGCTGTCGCATAGCTCTTCTGTTTCATTGTGTACATCCCGCAGTCAAAATGCCAGCCTTTGCGGCTGGCATTTTTATCTCGATAGTATTATTCCCGCGCCAGAGCATCTACCGGATCCAGCCGCGCCGCATTTCGCGCCGGTAGCCAGCCAAACAAAATCCCGGTCGCAGTCGAACACAGAAACGCCGTCAATAAGGCTACGGGTGAGAAACCTATTTCCCAGCCAGGCAGGAATAGCTGAAGCGTAAAGGCGATCAGCATCGACAAGCTAATGCCCAACGCGCCGCCAACCAGACACACCAGCACCGCTTCAATTAAGAACTGCTGCAGTACGTCACTGGCGCGGGCGCCAACCGCCATACGAATGCCAATCTCGCGCGTTCGTTCGGTTACCGAAACCAGCATAATATTCATCACACCAATCCCACCGACCACCAGCGAAATCACGGCCACCAGCGTCAGGAAGAGTTGTAATGTACGTGTGGTCTTTTCGGCGGTTTTCAAGACACCGTCCATATTCCAGGTGAAGAAATCCTTCTTACCGTGGCGTAACGTCAGTAGTCGGGTGAGCTGCTGCTCGGCCTGGGCACTATCAAAACCGTCTTTCACCCGCACGGTGATCGAGTTCAGCCACGACTGCCCCATAATTCGCCCGGACATGGTGCTGTAAGGCAGCCAGACCCGCAGGATCTTGCTACTGCCAAACATCGACTGCTTCTCTTCTGCAACACCAATCACCGTGGCAGGCATATTCCCCACCAGCACGACTTCGCCGACAACTTTCGCTTTGTTGGGGAACAATTGACGACGGGTATTGCTGTCGAGCACCACCACCTGAGCGCGCCCGGCCAGTTGTTCAGCGTTAAAAGTGGTCCCTTCGCTAAACGTCATGCCATAGACGTTGAAATAGTCGCCGCTAACGCCATTAGCACTGGCGGCCACGTCGATATTGCCATAGCGTAGCCGCAGGTTTTTCGACACCGCAGGCGTCACCGAACTGACCCAGGGCTGCTTCTGTAATGCCGTTAAATCGTCATACTTCAGCGCCTGTTGATATTGTGGGTCGTCGTCGCCGAAATCTTTGCCAGGATAGATATCGATGGTATTGGTGCCGATAGCGCGAATATCTGCCAGCACCAGCTGTTTAGCCGCATCGCCTACCACCACAATCGACACCACTGAAGCAATACCGATGATGATCCCAAGCATGGTCAGTAGCGTTCGCATTTTATTCGCAGCCATTGCCAGCCAGGCCATAGTGAGCGCTTCGCGAAAACCGCTGACAAACTGCCCCCAGCCGGACGCCGTTTTCACCGTCGGCTCCGCGATATCGCGCCCGGTAGAGGGTTTGTGCGACGGCGGATTGCGCACAATCTCGCCGTCCCGAATTTCAATGACGCGTTCGGCCTGTGCGGCGACCTGGCTGTCGTGAGTGACGATAATCACCGTATGCCCACGATCGCGCAGCTGATGCAAAATCGCCATCACCTCTTCGCCTGAATGGCTGTCCAGCGCGCCGGTGGGTTCGTCGGCGAGGATAACCTGTCCCCCGTTCATCAGCGCACGCGCAATACTAACCCGCTGCTGCTGACCACCGGAAAGCTGGGAAGGCTGATAGTCGACTCTGTCGCCCAGACCCAGTCGCTGCAGGAGTTCTTGGGCACGGGCCAGGCGCTGCTTACGTTCGGTGCCAGCGTAGACCGCAGGCACCTCAACGTTTTGCGCGGCGGTTAAATGCGACAACAAATGATAACGCTGGAAGATAAAACCGAAATGTTCGCGACGCAGCTGGGCTAACGCATCGCTATCCAGCGTGGAGACATCGCGCCCGGCAACCCGATACGTACCGCTGGTGGGTTTGTCCAGACAGCCGAGAATATTCATCAGCGTCGATTTACCCGAGCCAGACGCCCCGACAATCGCTACCATTTCCCCGGCCTGAATGCTCAAGGATACGTCCTTCAATACCTCGACCTGACCTTCGCCTGACGGATAGCTGCGGCGAATATTGCTCAGTTCAAGCAATGCCGTCATTTTGGCGCTCCAGCGTTGCCCTCACCGGTGATGACTTCATCCCCCTCTTCCAGCCCTTTAACGATCTCCACATCGGTGTCATTACGCGCGCCGATAACCACTTCGCGTTCACGGGTTTCGCCGTTACGCAGCAGCCTGACGTTATAACGATTGTTGCCAATAGGATCGCCCAGCGCCGACAGCGGGATCGTCAGGACATTTTTCACATCCGTGAGCTGGATATGGACCTGCGCGGTCATATCCAGACGCAGGATCCCTTTCGGGTTGGGAACTTCGAAGCGAGCATAGTAGAAAATTGCATCATTCACTTTCTCTGGCGTCGGAAGAACATCTTTGAGCTTACCTTCGTAGCGCGTCTGAGGATCGCCCAGTACGGTAAACCAGGCCTTTTGCCCGGGATGCAGGTGAATCACATCCGCCTCGGAAACCTGCGCTTTCACCAGCATGGTGCTCATATCTGCCAATGTCAGAATGTTAGGCGCCTGCTGGGCAGCAATAACGGTTTGCCCCTGAAGGGTAGTAATTTGCGTGACTTCGCCTGCCATTGGCGCAACGATGCGGGTGTAATCAAGGTTGGTTTTTGCCGTATCGAGAGAGGCTTGATTACGCTTAATTTGCGCATCAATTGTGCCGATTTGCGCCTGTTTGACCGCCATCTGAGTAGCCGCCGTGTCGAGATCCTGCTGCGAGACAGCCTGGGTTTTCGCCAGCTGTTGCTGACGGGAAAGCGTTACCCGCGCCAGTTTCCACTCGGCTTCAGCCTGTAAACGCTGAGCGCGTAATTCCATCAGCGTCGCTTCAACCTCTTTAATCTGGTTTTGCGCCTGTTCAGGATCGATAACGCCAAGCAGTTGATCTTTTTTTACTTTGTCGCCAATCGCGACCGACAGCGTTTTTAACTGCCCGCTTACCTGCGCCCCGACGTCAACTTTCCGCAACGCATCCAGTTTGCCGGTTGCCAGTACGCTTTGCTGCAGATCGCCCGGACGCACAATTAACGTTTGATACTGAGGTAAAGGCGCATTAAGCGTTCGCCAAAGTGCAATTATCGCCACAATAATGATGATGGCGAAGAGAAAATAGCGCTTTTTGATTTTTCCCTTGAGCTTCATAAATGTCCCAATTTCCCCCAATACGTCCACCAGAGTGGAGTGGTAAACATCAACGTTAAATAAATAGCCGTTGAAAAACGCAAGAATAACAGAGTTATTGATGAATGGTTAAGATCCGCTGTGTTGAAATTAGTATCAGAGTATCCATCGGATTGTTATTATGAGCCAGCTAACTGACAGCACTTTTCATTCTTCAAAACCCGCCACAAGTTTTAGCCTCTTTTGTAGCCTGATGACCGGACATTGGCGCCCTGGAAAATTTTGGCATCAGCGTAGTTTCCGTCGTAAGTTTTTGTTGCGCTCAGCGCTTATGCCAAGATTAATGCATGAATGGATGACTGAACTGGCGCAGTGGCCTGATCTCGATAGCGTACTAGCGCGCCAGCCTCGTCTGCCGGTTCGCCTACATCGCGCCTATCTCGCACAAAACCTTGATCGGAAGATGAAACTGGATGCTGTGCGTTTTCATTACAATGCTATCCGCAGCTCTTTTTCAGCCACTGAATATAAAGCTTATTTAAGTGCGGATGGATTACAACTGGCAAAAATTGAAGGCAAAAATAGCGAAATATTTAGCGTAATACTGGGCTCATTTATCTCGCTGGATAAAGAAGGTGAAAGTACCATTCTGGTACGCAATAGCGCTGGCGAGACTTTAGCGGAAATGACGTTTACGCTGTGCAATTATCAAGGAAGCAGCACACTGTTTATTGGCGGGTTACAGGGAGGCAGTCGATTACTGCCACATGAAGAAATTCAAAAAGCGACCAAATCATGCTATGGAATTTTCCCTAAACGTATTGTGATGGAAGCCATTTGCTGTTTTGCAGAACAATTGAATATTAAACAAATTCTGGCTGTCAGCAATGAACAGCATATCTTTCGCAGCCCGCGTTACCACGATAAAAACAAGGTGATACTTTCCGACTACAACGCATTTTGGGAGTCGGTTGGCGGTGAGTGCGACAGTCACGGCTATTACCATATCCCACGCACAATGGCGCGAAAAAGCGAAGCGGACATTGCCAGCAAAAAACGCGCGGAATACCGCCGTCGCTACCAGTTACTGGACAGCATCCACTCGCAGCTGTCGTCGATGTTTCGCAACTAATCCGCTCTGCCGCGTGCCAACCACAGCACGCGGGAAAACATTTTTCGCAGCAGCGTCGGCACCGCGTCAACGCCGCGCCGCCCGGCTTCCATCGCCACCTCAATGGCTAAATCTGGTTTTGACGACCTGTGTATCGCCTTCGAGATAATTTTGCGCATATTCATGGGCACGTTTTCGGGGATTTGCGCCACCCTGTGGAATACGTCAGCGAACCCCTGGCGATACATAAAGTGTTCCATGTCCAGCGCGGGAAGCATGGTTAAATGATCGCGCTCTTCTTCTCTGTCGTTATTCAACAAACTCCGCACCGTAGCGGCATACTTTTTCCCGGCTTCATCACCATCAACCAGCACATGCCACTCGATACCCATCCGGCGGGCGAACTTAACCAGCGGCTTAAGGCCGGACTGGGCAAATTCAATGACTTTGATACCTTCCGCATCAAAGTGGTGCCCACACTGGCGGGCCAGTTCGTTAATGACCCAGGTTTCCGTTTCGCCTTCCACCAGCAGCCAACAGCGGGCAAACAACGACGATGCACGGTTAAAACGAATATGAAAGGCAATACGCCGACCATCTTCTGCGCTGATCCCACCTGGCCCAAGCCGCCAGGCGGCGACGCGGGAAGACTCACGCACCAGGCGGACAACATGTTCCACGGGGGTGAGGGACAGTAACTCACCTGAGTTGGTGGTCGCCACCCGTTGCAGCGGAAGCAAATTCAGCAGGTGCCAGGCAACCGACAGCATAATCGGATGTAAACGCGTTTCAGGATCTTCTACCAACAGTAACGGCCGGGCGTCTTTATCCAGCCTCAGCGTACCTTTGGCCTGTAACAGCGTCGAAAACAATCCCAACAAGATCACGCGGTGCGTGCGTCCGCCCGGTCTATCAATCATACGGTTGATAATATCCAGATAGCGCCAGCTACGTTGTTCGTTATTGGAACGTCGACGCATCAGACGATAGCGGGACTGACTGGAACCTTGCTCAGAAAAATAGTGTTCCAATAGCTGTACCATGGCCGATAACCCCTGACGTATCTGCCCATCTGTCAGGTTTTGCGGTCGGGTAGCCAGTTCACGTGCCAGAAAATCCAGTTGCCGCGCGGTCACTTCGACATCCGCCGAATCCGGCACCGTACCGTTACGGATCCGTCGCATAAAACGCGCGTCACGCAGGCGCAGTACTGGCATCAAACGCACGAGGTGCCGCGCCTGATCGTTAATGTCGTCGAGGGGAAGCTGATGGCCCTCGCCATCCAGAAAACTGCGTAACGTCAGAACGCTACCGTCGTCCGCACATTCACCTTCCAGTCGATAGAAAATGCGGTGATAGCCATCCTGACACAGCGTCCAGCTGGCTTCCAGAGGACGATACCTGCGCACGCGGTGGCGACCTGGTTGAGACTCACGAAACGTCAGGATGATATGCAGATGATGTTCCCGGCCTTGAATATCGCCCGGCGGGAACCAGAAATCTTCGCGGTCAAAGTGGTACAAATCAGTTTCCGGCGACAGCAACAGGGTTAAAGCATCCAGCAGACTGGACTTACCCCACGCGTTCTCCCCAATTAGCACGTTGCTTTGCTCCAGCATCAACGACAGACGGTTAATACCACGAAATCCAACAATCTCAACGCGTTCGAGAATCATATAGCCTCCGGAAATGCTAACTTTTTCCTTCAAGTTATCAGGAGTATAACGGCAAGCGGGCGCTCAGGACACCCGATATGATCAGGAGGTTAGTCGCAGAAATCAAAAAATATAAGAATATTCTTCTTATGTTTTCCCCGGAATATTATTTCAGAACTCAATCATCGCCGTTTTGCTAATTGAACTATGCTTCATTCATCCAATATTCAAAAAGGAATCACAACATATTGCCTTAAATCAAATTTTTTCATCAATTTAACTGGCGAAGGGATGATGTTTTTTTCTAAAATACCGGCTCTTTCATCATCGTCCCTTTTAGCGATGAATTACCGGGTAAGGAACACGAACCCGGAACTTTTAATTGAGGTGGTTATGTTCAGGAAATTAGCAGCCGAATTCTTCGGTACGTTTTGGCTCGTCTTTGGTGGGTGCGGTAGCGCAGTTCTGGCCGCAGCATTCCCGGAGTTGGGTATTGGATTTGCCGGTGTCGCGCTGGCATTTGGTTTGACCGTATTAACCATGGCATTCGCCGTAGGTCATATTTCCGGCGGACACTTTAACCCGGCGGTGACCTTCGGTTTATGGGCGGGCGGTCGCTTCCCGGCAAAAGACGTTATTGGTTATGTTATCGCTCAGGTTGTGGGCGGTATTGTTGCAGCAGCGGCACTGTATCTTATTGCCAGCGGTAAAGCTGGTTTTGACGCAACTGCCAGTGGTTTTGCCTCGAACGGCTTTGGTGAACATTCACCTGGCGGCTATTCAATGCTGTCTGCCGTCGTAATTGAAATTATTTTGACCGCTGGTTTCTTATTAGTGATCCACGGTGCGACCGATAAACATGCTCCGGCAGGTTTTGCACCCATTGCGATTGGTCTAGCGTTAACCCTGATCCACTTGATCAGTATTCCGGTTACCAACACCTCCGTTAACCCGGCACGTAGTACCGCTGTAGCCATCTTCCAGGGCGGCTGGGCATTACAGCAATTGTGGTTCTTCTGGGTTATGCCGATTATCGGTGGGGTCCTCGGCGGTCTTATTTACCGCACTCTGCTGGAAAAACGCGATTAATCGATAACAAAAAAGGCCTGGCGCAAGTCAGGTCTTTTTTTTCCCCGCTATATTTCCTTTTATTTGCAACTTTACTCCCTTCTTTGCATTGAGTAGTGTGTGCTGGCGCATTTCGTCTTACTCTCAGCAAGGATCTGGTTTTCATGTTTTCAGGGCTGTTAATCATTCTGGTTCCCCTTATTGTGGGCTACCTTATTCCGCTTCGGCACAGGGCTGCATTAAAACTCATCAATCGCCTGTTGAGCTGGATCGTCTACCTTATTCTCTTTTTTATGGGTATCAGCCTGGCGTTTCTGGATAATCTCGCCAGCAACCTGTTAGCCATTCTTCATTATTCTGCGGTCAGCGTGACGGTCATTTTGTTGTGTAATATCGCGGCGCTGTTCTGGCTGGAGCGTTCGCTGCCCTGGCGACATAACCACAAGCAAGAAAAGCTACCCTCGCGAATTGCGATGGCGCTTGAGTCGCTCCAGCTTTGTGGCGTCGTCGTCGTGGGTTTTCTGCTCGGCCTCACCGGTCTTCCTATTCTGCAGCACGCCACCGAAGCCAGCGAATATACGTTAATCTTTTTACTGTTCCTGGTCGGGATTCAACTGCGCAACAGCGGTATGACCTTAAAGCAAATTGTGCTGAATCGCCGGGGGATGATTGTTGCGGTGGTCGTCGTCGCCAGTTCGATGCTGGCAGGGGTTATTAATGCGTTGATCCTCGGCCTGCCGCTGAAAACCGCGCTGGCGATGGCATCAGGTTTTGGCTGGTATTCCCTGTCCGGTATTCTGTTAACCGAATCCTTCGGGCCAGTGATTGGTAGCGCCGCCTTCTTTAATGACCTGGCCCGCGAGCTGATTGCCATTATGTTGATTCCTGGAATGGTGGGCCGCAGCCGCTCAACCGCGCTGGGGCTATGTGGCGCGACATCAATGGATTTCACCTTACCGGTGCTCCAACGCAGCGGCGGTCTGGAGATGGTTCCGGCAGCCATCGTCCACGGCTTTATTCTGAGTCTGTTAGTGCCTTTGCTGATGGCGTTTTTCTCCGCCTGAAGTCAGGACAAATACCTCTCTGGCGGTAGTCATCTACCGCCAAAATTGCGCTAAATCAATCTCCCTGCAAGTTGTAGCAGAAATCCCTTTTATCCCTTCGCGCACAGGCATAACCTTAAACATGTATATTAAATATAACTTTAAAAGGTGTGACCATGTTTTGTGTGCAATGTGAACAAACCATCCGTACTCCGGCAGGAAACGGCTGCTCTTACGCGCAGGGTATGTGCGGTAAAACGGCTGAAACCTCCGATTTGCAGGATCTGCTGATTGCTTCCCTACAAGGTCTGTCTGCATGGGCTGTTAAGGCACGTGAATACGGCATCATCGACCATGAAGTTGATAACTTTGCGCCGCGTGCATTCTTCTCCACGCTGACCAACGTTAACTTCGATTCCCCGCGTATTGTTGGCTATGCCCGTGAAGCTATCGCCATGCGCGACGCCCTGAAAGCGCAATGCCTGAACATCGACGCGAACGCAGCGGTCGCTAACCCGATGGCCGATCTGCAACTGGTCAGCGACGATCTGGGCGACCTGCAACGTCAGGCCGCTGAATTTACCCCGAACAAAGACAAAGCAGCCATCGGCGAGAACATTCTCGGCCTGCGTCTGCTGTGCCTGTACGGCCTGAAAGGTGCGGCAGCTTACATGGAGCACGCGCACGTTCTCGGTCAGTACGACAACGACATCTACGCTCAGTACCACAAAATCATGGCATGGCTGGGAACCTGGCCTTCCGATATGAACGCTCTGCTGGAGTGCTCAATGGAAATCGGCCAGATGAACTTCAAAGTGATGAGCATTCTGGATGCTGGCGAAACCACTAAATACGGCCACCCGACGCCAACTCAGGTCAACGTCAAAGCAACCGAAGGTAAGTGCATCCTGATCTCCGGTCACGACCTGAAAGATCTGTACAACCTGCTGGAGCAGACCGAAGGTACCGGCGTTAACGTCTATACCCACGGTGAAATGCTGCCGGCGCACGGCTACCCGGAACTGCGTAAGTTCAAACACCTGATCGGTAACTACGGCAGCGGCTGGCAGAATCAGCAGGTTGAATTTGCCCGCTTCCCGGGCCCAATCGTAATGACCTCTAACTGCATCATCGACCCAACCGTTGGTGCCTACGATGACCGTATCTGGACTCGTAGCATCGTCGGTTGGCCGGGTGTAAGCCACCTCGAAGGCGACAACTTCGCTCCGGTAATTGCTCAGGCTCAGCAGATGGCGGGCTTCCCGTACAGCGAAATTCCGCACCTGATCACCGTTGGTTTCGGTCGTCAGACTCTGCTGGGCGCTGCTGATACCCTGATCGACCTGGTAAGCCGCGAAAAACTGCGTCACATCTTCCTGGTTGGCGGTTGTGATGGTGCACGTGGCGAACGTAACTACTTCACCGACTTCGCCACCAGCGTGCCGGACGACTGCCTGATCCTGACTCTGGCGTGCGGTAAATACCGTTTCAACAAACTGGAGTTCGGCGATATCGAAGGTCTGCCGCGTCTGGTCGATGCAGGTCAGTGTAACGATGCATACTCTGCCATCATCCTGGCGGTAACCCTGGCTGAGAAACTGGGCTGTGGCGTGAACGATCTGCCGCTGTCTCTGGTGCTCTCCTGGTTCGAACAGAAAGCGATTGTCATTCTGCTGACCCTGCTGTCTCTGGGTGTGAAAAACATCGTCACTGGCCCGACTGCGCCTGGCTTCTTCACGCAGGACCTGCTGGCAGTTCTCAACGAGAAGTTCGGTCTGCGTTCCGTGACCACCGTTGAAGAAGATATGAAGCAACTGCTGAGCGCGTAAGGAGTAAAGAATGACAATGCCAACTCATCAGTGCCCATGGCGGATGCAGGTTCATCACATCCATCAGGAAACGCCGGATGTATGGACAATTTCGTTGCTGTGCCACGACTATTATCCGTACCGCGCCGGGCAGTATGCACTGGTCAGCGTACGTAATTCAGCGGACACGCTGCGTGCTTACACCCTCTCTTCAACACCGGGCGTTAGCGAATACATCACGCTGACCATCCGCCGCATTGACGATGGCGCAGGCTCACAGTGGTTAACCCGCGACGTGAAGCGCGGCGACTATATCTGGCTGTCCGATGCAATGGGTGAATTCACCTGTGAAGATAAAGCGGAAGACAGGTTCCTGATGCTGGCCGCTGGCTGTGGCGTCACGCCAATCATGTCAATGCGTCGCTGGTTGGCAAAATACCGCCCACAGGCAGATGTGCAGGTGATCTTTAACGTTCGTTCACCGCAAGATGTCATTTTTGCCGACGAATGGCGCGAGTATCCGGTGACCTTAGTTGCTGAAAACAATGCCACTGAAGGTTTTGTTTCCGGCCGACTGACCACCGAACTGCTGCAAAGCGTACCGGACCTGGCTTCGCGCACCGTGATGACCTGCGGCCCGGCTCCGTATATGGATCTGGTCGAGAAAGAAGTCAACGCGCTGGGCGTGACACGCTTCTTTAAAGAGCAGTTCTTCACCCCGGTAGCTGAAGCCGCCACCAGCGGTCTGAAGTTCACCAAACTGCAGCCGGCAAAAGAGTTTTATGCGCCGGTAGGCAGTACGCTGCTGGAAGCGCTGGAAAGTAATAAAGTGCCGGTTGTCGCCGCATGCCGTGCGGGCGTTTGCGGCTGCTGCAAAACCAAAGTGGTTGACGGTAACTACACGGTCAGCAGCACCATGACGCTGACCGACGCAGAAATTGCTGAAGGTTATGTGCTGGCCTGCTCCTGTCATCCGCAGGGTGATTTAGTGCTGGCGTAATTGGCCGATATCTGATGTGCAAAAGGCTACCCGGTTATATCGGGTGGCCTTTTTTTATGCTGTCAGACGCTGCAAAATTCCGATTTTTTCACCCTCCCAGGCAAAATACCGTCTTCCTCTCGCGAATTATCGACCACACTTACCTGGCACAGGTTAAGCAAAACCCCGACTACCACGTCGAACTTTCTACAAAGGATCCCCATGAAAAAAGTGGCCATCGTCGGCGTAGGTCCCACCGGAATTTATACGTTTCATGCCCTCGTTGAGCGCGGTGAACCGCTGGAGATACAGCTTTATGAGCAAGCTGAGGAAGCTGGCGTAGGCATGCCTTATAACAGCGACAACAACGCAGACCACATGCTGGCCAATATAGCCAGCATTGAGATCCCGCCGATTTATATCAGTTATCTGACGTGGCTACAGAATCAAAGCGATGAATACCTGGCGCAGTTTCGGCTTGAACGTACATCTTTGCATGAGCGGCAATTTTTGCCCCGGGTGATCCTCGGCGACTATTATCGCGATCGTTTTTTAGCCATCGTCGATAAAGCGCAAAGATCCGGGTTCACAATTCGCGTATATGAATCGAGTAAAGTCACCGACCTGCAAGCAAACCCGACTGGGGTATCCCTGTGGATCAATCACGCGTCACAGCCCGTCGAAGTGGATTTCGCCGCTATCGCCAGCGGTCATCTGTGGCCAGAAACTGATGCTCAAGCACGCAAGTTTTTCCCTAGTCCGTGGACCGGCCTGATGGAGGCACAGATTAGCGCTTGCAGGGTGGGTATTCTGGGCACCTCGCTAAGCGCTATCGACGCGGCGATGGCCGTGGTCAGTCAGCATGGTACCTTCACCACCAATACCGACCGTTCACTGCAGTTCACGCGTAAACCCGACAGCCAAAACCTGAAGCTGACCCTTATGTCGCGCAGCGGTGTGCTGCCTGAAGCGGATTTTTACTGCCCTCTTCCCTATGAACCGCTGAATATCGCGACGCAAGAAGTGATTGAAGACGCCATTGCCGAGGGCCAAAACGGATTACTGGACCGCATCTTCCGGCTTATTGTGCAACAACTGCAAGACGCGGCCCCAGGGTGGTGCCAACAGGTAGCACTTGCAACGCTTAACGCCGACACATTCCCCGAGGTCTATTTTGCCGACAGGCTCAAGTATGACCCTTTTGACTGGGCGAGGCGTAACCTGGTGGAGGTTGAACGCAACAAGCAGGAACAACATACCGTCGCCTGGCGCTATACCTTATTGCGCCTACACGAAGTTATTGAAGAGATCGTTCCTCATCTTGATGCTCGCGACGAAAAACGTTTCAGGCACGGACTGGCGCGCGTCTTTATTGATAACTATGCGGCAATCCCGTCTGAATCTATCCGCCGATTGCTGGCTCTGCACGATGCCGGACTGATTGAGATCCTCGCACTCGGCAAAGATTATGAGCGTACGAATGAGCAGGAAAGGACGGTCATTTACCACCACGGTCAGCGCAGTGAATTTGATGTATTTATTGACGCCCGAGGACAACGGGCATTGCAGAGCAAAGATATTCCGTTCCCAACGCTACGCGATCAACTGCTGGCCTGTGGAGATGAGATCCCGGATATCGGCGAAGATTACACGCTGCAAGCACCGGAAAACGCCCGTAACCGCATCGCCTTTGGCGGATTGCCGTGGTTAATGCACGACCGTCCCTTTATTCAGGGACTGGTAGTTAGCGCTGAAATAGGTGCGGCGATGGCAAAGGCATTGACGCAACGTGCACTGAAACGTCGGCACAAACTGTGGAGCAGTGACGACATGGATTAGCGGCCAGACTTAATGGCGAGGCGGAGATAGGTTATCGCGCCCCCGCCTCTGTCTTGATTCTCGGATGGCAAACTATCGCCAGGCCGAGTTTCCGGCAACGGAGAAACGCCCCGCGCCCAAAAATGCCACGGCCAGAGCGCCGATGAAGAAATACACCAGACTTTCAATTGCCCATGCGCCGGTTTTATCCAGTGACCAGGTTTCACCCATCCCGACCATCAGCCATGCCACCACCATCGTAAACGCCAGCCCCAACGCCGCCGGACGCGTCAGGATCCCAAGAATAATCAGGCACGGTGCCACAACCTCTCCCAGCAGAACGCCATACGCAATAAAGCCAGGGAAACCTTTCGCTATCAGCATGCCACTGATGCCATCAATACCCGCGAACAGTTTATGCAGCCCATGAAACAGCATTAATCCCCCCACGGCAATACGTAACAAAAACTTGCCAAAATCTTCATGAGTCAGTACCCGGTTAACTGTATTTAATAGTTTTATAACCATTTGAATTTATTCCTTGTTTCACCATGTCCAATAACAAACTACGCTTAATACAGGCTTAATGAAACCTGCCGGAAATAAGAGGTAATGATAAGCATAACTATTATCTTCATCTAAACTTGTAACCGGTATCACATTAAAGGAGAAGGAAAACCATGAAACAAACGGTTGCCGCTTTTATTGCTAAAACACTCGAACAAGCTGGCGTTAAACGCATTTGGGGTGTGACGGGTGACTCGCTAAATGGCCTTAGTGACAGTCTGAATCGTATGGGAACGATTGACTGGATGCCAACCCGTCATGAAGAGGTTGCGGCCTTCGCCGCGGGAGCTGAAGCGCAGTTGACGGGAGAACTGGCCGTCTGCGCTGGCTCGTGTGGACCAGGCAACCTGCACCTGATTAACGGCCTGTTTGATTGCCACCGCAACCACGTCCCGGTACTGGCAATTGCTGCACACATTCCATCCAGTGAGATAGGCAGCGGTTATTTTCAGGAGACCCACCCGCAAGAGTTGTTTCGCGAATGTAGCCACTATTGCGAGCTGGTTTCCAGCCCTGAACAGATCCCACAAGTGCTGGCAATTGCCATGCGTAAAGCGGTGCTCAACCGCGGCGTCTCCGTGGTGGTATTACCCGGCGACGTTGCGCTGAAGCCAGCACCAGAAAGCGCCAGCACTCACTGGTATCATGCGCCGCTCCCGGTGGTCACTCCGGAAGAAGAAGAGCTCAGAAAACTAGCGCAACTGCTACGCTACTCCAGCAATATCGCCCTGATGTGCGGCAGCGGCTGCGCCGGTGCGCATAAAGAACTGGTTGAGTTTGCTGCTAAAATAAAAGCGCCGATTGTGCACGCCCTGCGTGGTAAAGAGCATGTTGAGTACGACAACCCTTACGACGTGGGCATGACCGGGCTAATTGGCTTTTCATCCGGCTTCCATACCATGATGAATGCCGACACGCTGATCCTGCTCGGTACCCAGTTCCCCTATCGCCCGTTCTACCCCACCGACGCCAAGATTATTCAGATTGATATCAATCCGGCGAGCATTGGCGCGCACAGTAAAGTTGAGATGGCGCTGGTAGGCGATATTAAATCCACACTCCGCACCCTGCTGCCGCTGGTGGAAGAAAAAACCGATCGGCAGTTCCTGGATAAAGCGCTGGAACACTATCGTGAGGCGCGTAAAGGGCTGGATGATTTAGCCAAACCCAGCGATAAAGCCATTCATCCGCAGTATCTGGCGCAGCAGATCAGCCATTTTGCCGCTGACGACGCCATCTTCACCTGCGACGTTGGCACGCCAACGGTGTGGGCGGCACGTTATCTGAAAATGAACGGTAAACGCCGTCTGATCGGTTCGTTTAACCACGGGTCGATGGCTAATGCCATGCCGCAGGCGCTCGGCGCACAAGCGACCGAACCGGGACGTCAGGTTGTCGCAATGTGCGGTGACGGCGGTTTTAGCATGCTGATGGGCGACTTTCTGTCGGTTGTGCAAATGAAGCTGCCGGTGAAGATTATTGTCTTCAACAACAGCGTGTTGGGGTTTGTGGCGATGGAGATGAAAGCTGGCGGTTATCTGACCGACGGCACCGAACTGCACGATACAAATTTCGCACGGATTGCCGAGGCTTGCGGCATCACGGGCATTCGCGTGGAGAAATCCTCAGAGGTTGATGAAGCGCTGCAAAGGGCGATGTCGATTGACGGTCCGGTGCTGGTCGATGTGGTCGTAGCGAAAGAAGAACTGGCGATCCCGCCGCAGATCAAACTCGAACAAGCTAAAGGTTTTAGCCTGTATATGCTACGCGCAATCATCAGCGGGCGCGGTGATGAAGTGATCGAACTGGCGAAAACTAACTGGCTCAGGTAAAACAGAGGGCATTACCTCACTTAAAAAGGAATGCCCGTGATTGATTTACGCAGTGATACCGTCACCCGACCAAGTCGCGCCATGCTCGAAGAGATGATGGCCGCCCCGGTCGGGGACGACGTCTACGGTGATGACCCTACCGTTAATGCCCTCCAGCAATACGCAGCCGAGCTTTCTGGCAAAGAAGCCGCAATTTTCTTACCCACAGGCACTCAGGCGAACCTGGTGGCTCTCCTCAGCCATTGTCAGCGCGGCGAAGAGTATATCGCCGGTCAGGGCGCACATAACTATCTCTACGAAGCGGGTGGCGCAGCGGTACTCGGCAGCATTCAACCGCAACCTATCGACGCCATGCCGGATGGCTCTTTGCCGCTGGACAAAGTGGCGGCAAAAATCAAAGCGGACGATATCCATTTTGCCCGCACGCGTCTGCTCAGCCTGGAAAACACCCACAACGGCAAAGTGCTACCACGCGAGTATCTGAAAGAGGCCTGGGAATTTACCCGTGAGCGCAATCTTGCGCTGCATGTCGACGGCGCGCGTATTTTTAACGCCATCGTCGCCTATGGCTGTGAGTTAAAAGATGTCACGCAATACTGCGATTCGTTCACCATTTGTCTCTCCAAAGGTTTAGGAACGCCGGTAGGCTCACTGCTGGTCGGCAGCCACGAGTACATCAAGCGCGCCATTCGTTGGCGTAAAATGACCGGTGGCGGAATGCGTCAGGCCGGTATTCTGGCGGCGGCCGGACTGTATGCGCTGAAAAATAACGTGTCGCGCTTACAAGAAGACCATGACAACGCCGCCTGGATGGCGGAACAACTGCGCGAAGCAGGAGCGGACGTCATGCGCTACGACACCAACATGCTGTTTGTCCGCGTTGGCGAAGAACACGCTGCGGCACTGGGCGAGTACATGAAAGCGCAAGGCGTGCTGATTAACGCCTCGCCGATTGTGCGTCTGGTGATGCATCTGGACGTATCGCGTGAACAGCTTGCTGAAGTCGTCGCCCACTGGCGCGCTTTTTTAACCCGCTAAGGAGATGGGCGTGCCGCAACGGATTTTGGTTCTTGGCGCCAGTGGCTACATTGGTCAGCATCTGGTACAGGCGCTCAGTCAGCAAGGGCATCAGGTGCTGGCTGCGGCACGCCGCATCGAGCGGCTGGAAAAGCAGCAGTTGGCCAACGTCAGTTGCCATAAGGTCGATTTGAATTGGCCAGATAACCTAACGCCGCTGATGACCGGCGTTGATACGGTCTATTACCTGGTCCATGGCATGGGAGAAGGCGGTGATTTTATCGCCCATGAGCGCCAGGTAGCAATGAACGTGCGCGATGCGCTACGTGATACGCCAGTCAAACAGCTTATTTTCCTGAGCTCATTACAAGCTCCCCGGCATGAACAATCCGATCATCTGCGTGCGCGACAGATAACCGCGGACACCCTGCGCGAATCAGGCGTGCCAATGACCGAATTACGCGCTGGTATTATCGTAGGGGCAGGTTCTGCCGCCTTTGAAGTGATGCGCGACATGGTCTACAACCTGCCGGTACTCACCCCTCCGCGCTGGGTGCGCTCGCGTACCACGCCTATCGCGCTGGAGAATTTAATGTACTACCTGGTGGCGTTGTTGGATCATCCTACACGCCAACACCGCGTGCTCGAAGCCGCCGGGCCGCAGGTATTGAGCTATCAGGAGCAGTTCGAGCATTTTATGGCGGTCAGCGGTAAACATCGCCTGCTCATCCCTGTCCCCTTTCCTACCCGCTGGATTTCGGTCTGGTTTTTGAACGTCATAACGTCAGTGCCGCCGACCACGGCCAAAGCGCTGATACAGGGGTTAAAACACGACCTGCTGGCCGATGACACCGAATTACGCACGCTGATCCCGCAAAAGCTGATTGCCTTTGATGACGCGGTGCGCAGCACGTTGAAAGAAGAAGAGAAGCTGGTTAATTCCAGCGACTGGGGTTACGACGCGCAGGCATTTGCCCGCTGGCGCCCCGAATATGGCTATTTCGCTAAACAAGCTGGCTTTAGCGTTGAAACCTCCGCCAGTCGGCAGGCGCTGTGGCAAGTGGTGAATCGCCTCGGCGGCAAAGAAGGCTATTTCTTTGGCAATATTTTATGGAAAACGCGCGCGGCGTTGGACCTGCTGGTCGGCCATAAGCTGGCGAAAGGCAGACCGCAACACTCTCTGTTGCAGGTTGGCGATACCGTTGATAGCTGGAAAGTTATCATCGTTGAGCCAGAAAAACAGCTGACGCTGCTGTTTGGGATGAAAGCGCCAGGATTGGGTCGACTGAGCTTCACGCTGGAAGATAAAGGCGACCACCGACGCATTGATGTCCGCGCCTGGTGGCATCCGCACGGCATGCCAGGCCTCTTCTATTGGCTGCTGATGATCCCGGCGCATCTGTTCATTTTCAGAGGGATGGCGAAGCGTATTGCTAAACTTGCAGAACAAATCACAGACTCATGATAAAAAGAGCCTGTATTCTTTCATGTTTCCCATTGCATACAGACGAAATTCACGGAAGAATGCGCACGACGTTTTTTAAACACAGTGGATTGATATGAAGGTACTGGTTACCGGAGCCACCAGCGGCTTAGGCCGAAACGCGGTTGAGTTTTTATGCAGCAAAGGCGTCAGCGTCAGAGCTACCGGTCGCAACGAAGCGATGGGCAAGCTGCTGGAGAAAATGGGCGCAGAGTTTGTGCATGCCGATTTGACCGAGCTGGTCTCTTCGCAGGCAAAAGTGATGCTCGCCGGTATCGATACGCTGTGGCACTGCTCCAGTTTTACCTCACCATGGGGAACTCAGGAAGCCTTCGATCTGGCCAACGTTCGCGCAACCCGCCGTCTGGGCGAGTGGGCCGTGGCCTGGGGCGTTCGTAACTTCATTCATATCTCATCACCGTCGCTCTATTTTGATTATCACCACCATCGCGATATCAAAGAGGACTTCCGCCCCCAACGCTTCGCCAATGAATTCGCCCGCAGTAAAGCGGCTGGCGAAGATGTGATTGCGTTGCTGACACAGGCCAACCCGCAAACCCGTTTTACGGTATTGCGTCCGCAAAGCTTGTTCGGACCACACGATAAAGTCTTTATCCCGCGCCTGGCCCATATGATGTACCACTACGGCAGCATTCTGTTGCCGCACGGCGGAAGTGCGCTGGTGGATATGACCTACTACGAGAATGCGGTGCACGCGATGTGGCTGGCAAGTCAGCAAGCCTGCGATAATCTGCCGTCGGGTCGCGCGTACAACATTACCAACGGCGAGCATCGCACCCTGCGCAGTATTGTGCAGAAACTCATCGACGAGCTAAATATTGATTGCCGTATCCGCTCCGTACCCTACCCGATGCTGGACATGATTGCCCGCAGCATGGAGCGGTTAGGCAATAAATCGGCGAAAGAGCCAAAGCTTACGCATTACGGCGTCTCGAAGCTGAATTTTGACTTTACGCTGGATACCACCCGCGCTCAGGAAGAATTAGGTTATCAGCCCGTTGTGACGCTGGATGAAGGGATTGAGCGTACCGCGGCCTGGCTGCGTGACCACGGCAAGCTGCCGCGTTAACCTTGCCCGTATTTCTCCAGTAACGCTTCGGCAATCGCCTGAGTTTCTGCATCCGCCACGCCGTTCCACAACGTCGGGCGGAAGTGCATCTGGAAGGCCATAATCACCCGCCGCTGTTCACGCGGCGTCATTTCAGGTTTTACCTCATAACCATAGCGCGACAGCAGATCGAGCAATGATGAGGTTTCTACCGGTGCATCGGGCGCTCGCCCGGCAAGATAAAACACCACTCGCTGAGCATCCGGCCACGCGCCAATTCCTTGCGCAGCCAGTTCTTCCCATGGAAACAGCGGACCTGGATCGTCCTTGCGCTGCGGTGCGACATCCGCATGGGCCACCACGTTCTGTGGTTTTATGTCATAACGGGCAATAATATCTTTCGCCAAGGGGATTAACGCCTGAATTTGCGCGGGTTCAAACGGCGCAAAATACTTGCTGCCCGCCGATTTTTGCCAGCCGCGGTTTTCCAGCTCAATGCCGATCGAGGTATCGTTAATTCGCGTAGCGCCGCGCCAAAAGCTAATCCCCGCATGCCAGGCCAGATCTTTTTCCGGCACCAGTTGCCAGATACGCGGTTTGCCATGGTAGAGCGGCGGCACTGCCGGGATCAGATAGTGCGAGCTGACGTTTTTATCGGTCAGCGTAGCCAGAGAAGAGTCGAAATCATCGGCCGTGTAATGGATAACCAGCACTTTAATGCGCGGGTAAGCAGCCTGTGCCTGACGACGGGTATCTAACTGATACCCGTCTTTGTCGACAATCCCTTTTTCGCCAGCACATCCTACCAGCAGCAGTGTTAATGCCAGCAGAGACAACAAACGCTTCATCGGCGAGTTTTCACCGCGGTGCCGCTGACGCTCACCATCAGCATGCTACCGTCTTTGCCCACGGTTTCGTAATCGATATCGATACCGACTACCGCATCAGCACCGAGCGCTTTTGCCTGTTCACCAAGCTCCTGAAAAGCAATTTCACGCGCTTTACGCAGCTCTTTTTCATACGCGCCGGAGCGACCGCCGACGATATCGCGAATGCCGGCGAAGAAATCGCGGAAGATATTCGCGCCTAAAATGGCTTCGCCAGTCACAACACCGCAGTATTCCACGATGCTCTGCCCTTCCAGCGTAGGGGTAGTCGAAAACTGCATGGTTAATCTCCTTTTTGCGCTAAGAGCACGATCTCAAAAGCATTATCGAACCGATCCACTATCATTGAAAGGATATATTCTTTACACAAAATAATTCGAGTTGCAGGAAGGCGGCAAGAGAGTGAATCCCCAGGAGCATAGATAACTATGTGACTAGGGTGAACGCACGTAGCCAACGCACAAGCAACTTGAAGTATGACATGTAAATCAACGTAGAACACTAATAGTAGAAAGCTAATAAGGAAATCATTATGCGCTACTCGAAACTCTCTCTGCTGGTTCCATGTGCACTACTTCTCAGCGCCTGTACTACCGTAACGCCGGCCTACAAAGATAACGGCACGCGTAGCGGCTCTTGCGTAGAAGGCGGGCCAGACAGCGTGGCTCAACAATTCTATGATTACCGTATTCAGCACCGAAACAATGACATTACTCCCCTTCGTCCGTACCTCAGCGACAACCTGGCGAAACTGCTGAACGATGCCAGCCGTGATAACGCGCATCGCGATCTGTTTAACAGCGATCCGTTCTCTAGTCGCGCCACGTTACCGGACAGTGCCAGCGTCGCCAGCGCATCGACCATTCCGAATAGTGATGCACGCAACATTCCGCTGCGCGTAGAACTTAAACAGGGTGACCAAAGCTGGCGTGATGAAGTGCTGATGATCCGCGAAGGCCAGTGCTGGGTAATTGACGATGTCCGCTATCTGGGCGGCAGCGTACACGCGCCAGCCGGGACGCTGCGCCAGTCTGTCGAAAACCGCTAACCGCCCCATTCACCCGCCTGAATCATAACCCCCATAAATTGTCTGGCATTCTGCATAGAATGCCGACAATTATTCTTGCCCACTGGTGGCCCCGCTATTTTGTGCTATGTTTAGATAAGAATGCGGTTTGCATTTAACTTTTAACGCATAAATATTGCATAACTATTCTGTCAAAGGTAGTATCTGCGGCTTCAATAGCTATCAGACTGCCAGTATCGAGTGTCAATGAGTATTCAATTAAACGGCATTAACTGCTTCTACGGCGCACATCAGGCGCTGTTCGATATCACGCTGGATTGCCCTCAGGGTGAAACACTGGTGTTACTTGGCCCAAGTGGAGCCGGGAAAAGCTCGCTGCTGCGCGTACTCAACCTGCTTGAGATGCCGCGCTCGGGCACGCTCTCTATTGCGGGTAACCGTTTCGACTTCACGAAGACCCCGTCAGACAAAGCCATTCGGGAGCTGCGTCAGAACGTGGGCATGGTCTTCCAGCAATACAACCTTTGGCCGCATCTCACGGTTGTGCAGAATCTGATTGAAGCGCCCTGCCGCGTACTGGGTCTGACAAAAGATCAAGCGCTGGCACGCGCCGAAAAATTGCTGGAACGTCTGCGCCTGAAGCCGTACAGCGATCGCTACCCACTGCATCTCTCCGGCGGCCAGCAACAGCGTGTGGCCATTGCCCGCGCGTTGATGATGGAGCCGCAGGTGCTGCTGTTTGATGAACCTACTGCAGCGCTTGATCCGGAAATTACTGCCCAAATCGTCAGCATCATTCGTGAACTGGCGGAAACCAACATTACTCAGGTGATCGTCACCCACGAAGTGGAAGTTGCACGTAAAACGGCCAGCCGTGTGGTGTATATGGAAAACGGTCATATCGTCGAGTTTGGGGATGCGAGCTGCTTTGCCAACCCGCAAACCGAAGCGTTTAAAAACTATCTCTCTCACTAAGATTCGGGACAATACAATGAAAAAAGTTCTGATTGCCGCGCTAATCGCAGGTTTTAGCCTTTCCGCTACCGCAGCCCAAACCATTCGTTTCGCCACCGAAGCGTCCTATCCTCCGTTTGAATCTATTGATGCGAATAACAAAATCGTAGGGTTTGACGTTGATCTGGCGAATGCGCTGTGTAAAGAGATTGACGCGACCTGTACCTTCACCAATCAGGCCTTCGACAGCCTGATCCCGAGCCTGAAATTCCGTCGTTTTGACGCGGTGATGGCCGGTATGGACATCACGCCAGAGCGTGAAAAACAGGTTCTGTTCACCACCCCGTATTACGACAACTCTGCCCTGTTTGTTGGCCAACAGGGTAAATACACCAGCATTGACCAGTTGAAAGGCAAAAAAGTCGGTGTACAAAACGGTACTACGCACCAGAAATTCATCATGGATAAACATCCGGAAGTGACCACCGTACCGTATGACAGCTACCAGAATGCCAAACTCGATCTGCAAAATGGTCGTATTGACGGCGTATTTGGTGATACCGCAGTGGTGACCGAATGGCTGAAAGACAATCCAAAGCTGGCCGCTGTTGGCGACAAAGTGACGGATAAAGATTACTTCGGTACGGGTCTGGGCATCGCTGTGCGCCAGGGCAATACCGAGCTGCAGCAGAAATTTAACGCTGCGCTGGAAAAAGTGAAGAAAGATGGGACTTACGAGACCATCTACAACAAATGGTTCCAGAAGTAATACTTGATGAATGAATTTTTTCCTTTAGCAAGCGCCGCCGGGATGACCGTCGGCCTTGCCGTTTGTGCGCTGATTATTGGCCTCGCGCTCGCCATGTTTTTTGCCGTCTGGGAGTCAGTAAAATGGCGTCCGGTAGCATGGACGGGCTCAGCTCTGGTCACCATCCTGCGTGGTCTGCCGGAAATTCTGGTGGTTCTGTTCATCTATTTCGGCTCTTCACAACTGCTGCTGACGCTGGCCGATGGCTTTACGATCAATCTCGGGGTTGTACAAATCCCGGTTCAGATGCAGATCGAAAACTTCGACGTCAGCCCGTTCCTGTGCGGTGTAATTGCGCTGTCATTGCTGTATGCGGCTTACGCGTCGCAAACGCTGCGTGGCGCGCTGAAGGCCGTACCACTCGGACAATGGGAATCAGGTCAGGCGTTGGGTTTGTCTAAAGCCGCGATCTTCTTTCGCCTGGTGATGCCGCAGATGTGGCGTCACGCTCTGCCGGGACTGGGTAACCAGTGGCTGGTATTGCTGAAAGATACCGCGCTGGTCAGCCTTATCAGCGTGAACGATCTGATGCTGCAAACCAAGAGCATTGCCACCCGTACCCAGGAGCCGTTTACCTGGTACATTGTGGCGGCGGCTATTTACCTGGTGATTACGCTGGTGAGTCAGTACATTCTCAAACGCATTGACCTGCGCGCGACACGATTTGAGCGGAGACCAGGCTGATGCTTGAGTATTTACCTGAATTGTTAAAAGGGCTGCATACCAGCCTGACGCTGACGGTCGCCTCCATCGTGGTTGCTCTGGTGCTGGCGCTGGTTTTCACCGTCATCCTGACGCTAAAAACGCCGATTGTGGTCTGGTTGGTTCGCGCCTATATCACGTTGTTTACCGGTACTCCGCTGCTGGTGCAAATCTTCCTGATCTACTACGGGCCAGGGCAGTTCCCGACGCTACAGGAGTATCCGGTACTGTGGCACCTGCTCTCTGAACCGTGGCTGTGCGCCTTAATTGCGCTATCGTTAAACAGTGCGGCTTATACCACCCAGCTGTTCTACGGTGCTATCCGCGCAATCCCGGAAGGCCAGTGGCAGTCCTGTGGAGCGTTGGGGATGAGTAAGAAGGATACGCTGGCGATTCTGTTGCCGTACGCCTTTAAACGCGCCCTCTCCTCGTATTCCAACGAAGTGGTGCTGGTGTTTAAAAGTACCTCACTGGCATACACCATCACGCTGATGGAAGTCATGGGCTATAGTCAGCTGCTGTACGGTCGCACTTATGACGTCATGGTTTTCGGCGCGGCGGGTGTGATTTACCTGATCGTCAACGGTTTGCTGACGCTGATGATGCGCTTGATCGAACGTAAAGCGCTGGCGTTTGAACACCGGAATTAAATCGGTTTTTATGTCTGATGGCGCTACGCTTATCAGGCTACGATTCGTCTTCCGTTGTACACTCTCCGGTGAATATGCATAAAGCCAAAATAAAAAAGACGGACAACAACCTAAATTGTCCGTCTTTTTTTATATCAGAAAAAATAGTTAATCATTTTTATTGCATATAAATTCATTAAATGGCATTGTTAATTCACGCCGCAGACACGGTAAATAATCATAAGATTGACAGACGGGAGTTCCACCATGAAAAAGTTAGTACTGGCCGCATTACTTGCTACTTTCGCCGCTGGCGCCTCAGCTGCTGATAAAATTAGTTTCGGTGTATCAGCAACTTATCCGCCATTTGAGTCACTGGATGCAAGCAATAAAATTGTCGGTTTTGACATCGACCTGGCAACGGCACTGTGCAAACAAATGCAGGCTGACTGTACTTTCACCAATCATGCTTTTGATAGCTTGATTCCCGCACTGAAATTCAAAAAATATGATGCGGTGATTTCCGGAATGGACATCACGCCTGAGCGTAGCAAGCAGGTGGCATTTACTCAGCCTTACTATGCAAACTCCGCGCTGGTGATTGCGAAAAAAGACACCTATAAAACCTTTGCCGACCTGAAAGGGAAACGCATTGGCATGGAAAACGGTACCACGCACCAGAAATACCTGCAGGATAAACACCCTGAAGTGAAAACCGTGGCCTACGACAGCTATCAGAATGCGATTATCGACCTGAAAAATGGTCGTATTGATGGCGTATTTGGCGATACCGCCGTGGTTAACGAGTGGCTGAAAACCAACCCGCAGTTAGGTGTAGCCACTGACAAAGTGACCGACCCACAATACTTCGGTACTGGTCTTGGCATTGCGGTTCGCCCGGATAACAAAGCCCTGCTGGAAAAACTGAATAGCGCGCTGGCCGCAATCAAAGCTGACGGCACGTACAAAAAAATCAGCGATCAGTGGTTCCCACAGTAACGTCCGCCCAATCTGAAAAGCCGCATTCTGCGGCTTTTTTTTATCTCTTCACCTTCGCTTTCAGTCAGTTCTTACGCCATAAAACCATTCCTGGCGTACACTTGTTAAAACGAAAAAAAGTGAGGCAAACGGATGATAGCGTTCCCTGCCAGTTTACTGATCCTCAACGGAAAAAGTGCTGATAATCTCCCCCTGCGTGATGTCATTGCAGAGCTACGCGATGAAGGCGTGGAAATCCATGTTCGCGTTACCTGGGAAAAAGGCGACGCCCAACGCTACGTTGATGAAGCTCGCCAGTTAGGTGTTGCAACGGTGATTGCCGGCGGCGGCGACGGCACAATTAACGAAGTCTCGACGACGCTGATCCAGTCGCAGGGCGGCAATATCCCGGCGCTCGGTATTTTACCGTTGGGAACGGCGAATGATTTTGCAACCAGCGTAGGCATACCCGACGCCCTTGATAAGGCGTTAAAACTAGCTATCGCCGGAAATGCGACTGATATCGATATGGTTCAGGTCAATGATAAAACCTGTTTTATCAATATGGCAACCGGCGGCTTCGGCACACGCATCACCACCGAGACGCCAGAAAAACTCAAGGCCGCATTAGGTGGCGTTTCGTACTTTATTCACGGATTAATGCGCATGGATACGCTCAAACCCGATATCTGCGACATTCGTGGGGAAGATTTTCACTGGCAGGGTAAGGCGCTGGTCATTGGTATCGGTAATGGTCGTCAGGCCGGTGGTGGGCAACAGCTTTGCCCGACGGCGCTGATCAACGATGGTCTGCTGCAACTGCGTATTTTTACCGGCGAAGAGCTGTTGCCAGGGCTGCTTTCGGCATTAACGCAATCCGAAGACAACCCTAACATCATCGAAGGCGCATCATCGTGGTTTGATATCCGCGCCCCGCACGAAATTACGTTTAATCTCGATGGCGAACCGCTTAGCGGACAAGAATTTCATATTGAAATCCTGCCCGCAGCGCTACGTTGCAGACTGCCGCCGGGTTGTCCGCTACTGCGTTAACACGACGACACCCCAACTGGAATCAGGCAATGGTGACTTTGCTGTCCAGATAAACATCCTGCACGGCGTTAATCAGCTTAACGCCGTCAGCCATGGTTTTCTTGAATGCTTTTCGTCCAAGAATCAGCCCCATGCCGCCAGCACGTTTGTTAATCACCGCCGTACGTACCGCATCGCTCAGATCGGTTTCGCCGCCAGCCGCACCGCCAGAGTTAATTAATCCGGCGCGCCCCATATAGCAGTTCGCCAGCTGATAACGCACCAGGTCAATTGGGTTGTCGCTGGTCAGCTTGCTGTAAACGCGATCGTCAGTGTAGCCAAAGTTGACTGCTTTATACCCGCCGTTATTTTCCGCCATTTTCTGCTTAACGATATCCGCCCCGATAGTGGCTGCCAGATGGTTAGCCTGCCCGGTGAGATCGGCGGAAACATGGTAATCCACGCCATCTTTTTTAAACGCGGAGTTACGCAGATACGCCCATAGCACGGTGACCATCCCCAGTTCATGAGCACGCTCGAACGCCGCAGAAATCTCTTCAATCTGGCGACGGGACTCCTCTGAACCGAAATAAATGGTTGCCCCTACCGCAACCGCACCCATATTGAATGCCTGTTCTACGCTGGCATACAGCGTCTGATCAAACGTATTGGGGTAGCTCAGCGTTTCGTTGTGGTTAATTTTTACAAGAAACGGAATGCGGTGCGCGTAGCGACGGGAGACGGAAGCCAGCACGCCATAGGTCGATGCCACGCAGTTACACCCTGCTTCGATAGCCAGTTCCACAATATTCTTCGGATCAAAGTACAGCGGGTTAGCCGCGAACGATGCCCCCGCGGAGTGTTCCACGCCCTGATCCACCGGTAGAATCGACAGATAACCTGTCCCGGCCAGTCGGCCCGTATTATACAGCGTTTGCATATTACGCAGCACCGCTGGCGGACGGTTGTTATCCACCATCACGCGATCGACGTAATCATGTCCAGGCAGGTAAAGTTGGTCAGAAGGAATGGTCATACAACGATGCTGTAAAAGGTTGTCGGCATCTTTGCCAAGCAACTGCGCAATATCAGTCATAGCTATGCTCCCGTAAGTTCCGATTTGAAACCGGAATGTGGATTGTCCTGACCCGCTTTGTTGCGGGCAGCAATAAGCCTGGTACCGACTGCGTTTTTTTTCCATCTTTAGCGCACTTTTCAGCAACTTCTGCTGGCTCGATTCAGGAAGAAATAATGTTAAGGCGGTCAAATTTAGACCTCAAAGGTATTTTAAAGGTATTATCGAATGGTACTATCAGTGCGTACCTTACCTGTCATGAAGGATTTAAAGATGAAAACTACAGTTAAGCTGTCGTTCATGATGTTTGTAGAGTGGTTTATCTGGGGCGCCTGGTTTGTACCGCTGTGGCTGTGGCTGAGTAAAAGTGGCTTTAGCGCCGGGGAGATCGGCTGGTCCTATGCCTGTACCGCGATTGCTGCGATCCTGTCGCCCATCCTGGTCGGTTCTGTCACTGACCGTTTTTTCTCCGCGCAAAAAGTGCTGGCGGTGCTGATGTTCGTCGGCGCTATTTTGATGTACTTCGCCGCCCAGCAAACCACCTTCAGCGGATTTTTCCCGCTGTTACTGGCCTATTCGTTGACCTATATGCCGACGATTGCGCTGACCAACAGTATCGCTTTTGCCAACGTCAGTGACGTTGAGCGTGATTTCCCGCGCATCCGTGTAATGGGGACCATTGGCTGGATCGCCTCTGGTTTGGCCTGCGGTTTCTTACCGCAAATGCTTGGCTATAGTGACATCTCCCCTACCAATATTCCTCTGCTAATCACTGCCGGAAGCTCCGCTCTGTTGGGCGTCTTTGCGTTCTTTTTACCGGATACACCGCCGAAAAGTACCGGCAAAATGGATTTCAAGGTCATGCTGGGTCTGGATGCGCTGATCCTGCTGCGGGATAAGAACTTCCTCGTCTTTTTCTTTTGCTCTTTTCTGTTCGCGATGCCGCTGGCGTTCTATTACATCTTTGCCAACGGTTATCTGACAGAAGTCGGGATGAAAAACGCCACCGGCTGGATGACGCTGGGGCAGTTCTCTGAAATCTTCTTTATGCTGGCGCTACCGTTTTTCACCAAACGCTTTGGCATTAAAAAGGTATTGCTGCTTGGTCTTATTACTGCGGCTATCCGCTACGGATTTTTTGTTTACGGCGGCGCGGAAGAATATTTCACTTACGCTCTGCTGTTTCTCGGCATTCTGCTGCACGGCGTCAGTTACGACTTCTACTACGTCACAGCCTACATTTATGTCGATAAAAAAGCGCCCGTACATATGCGCACCGCGGCGCAAGGGCTTATCACCCTCTGCTGTCAGGGATTCGGTAGCCTGCTCGGTTATCGTTTGGGCGGCGTGATGATGGAAAAAATGTTTGCTTATCAGGAACCGGTGAATGGCCTTACCTTTAACTGGGCTGGCATGTGGGGATTTGGCGCGGTCATGATCGCCGTCATTGCCGTAATGTTTATGATTTTCTTTCGCGAGTCAGATAAAGAAATCACCGCCATTAAGGTGGACGATCTCGATGTAGCGTTGAAACAAGGGGAAGTAAAATGAAAGCAGAACGTATTCTCGGTGCTCTTTATGGGCAGGCGTTAGGGGATGCGATGGGTATGCCGTCGGAACTGTGGCCAAGAACCCGGGTTAAAGCCCATTTCGGTTGGATCGACCGTTTTTTGCCCGGCCCTGCGGAGAATAATGCCGCCTGCTATTTTAACCAGGCGGAGTTCACTGATGACACCTCCATGGCGCTGTGTCTGGCTGATGCCCTGCTTGAGTGCGACGGAGAGATTGTACCCGACGTTATTGGCCGCAATATTCTGGCCTGGGCCGAACGTTTTGATGCTTTTAATAAAAACGTGCTCGGCCCGACCTCAAAAATTGCGCTAAAAGCCATTCGCGACGGCAAACCTGTCGCCGAACTGGAAAATAACGGCGTTACCAACGGAGCGGCAATGCGTGTTTCACCGCTGGGATGCCTGCTCCCCGCGCGCGATCTCGATGCCTTTATCGATGATGTGGCATTAGCCTCCAGCCCGACGCATAAATCGGATTTGGCTATCGCTGGCGCAGTGGTGGTCGCGTGGGCGGTATCACGCGCTATCGATGGCGGAAAATGGTCAGAGATTGTCGACGCGCTGCCAGCCATTGCCCGGCATGCGCAGCAAAAAAGGATCACTACCTTTAGCGCATCGCTCTGTGCACGCCTTGAACTGGCGCTGAAAATTGTCCGTAACGCTGACGGCATTGAGTCTGCCTGCGAGCAGTTGTATCAGGTTGTGGGGGCCGGAACCAGTACCATTGAATCCGTGCCTTGCGCCATCGCTATGGTTGAGCTGGCGCAGACCGATCCTAACCGCTGCGCCATTCTGTGCGCGAACCTCGGGGGCGATACCGACACCATCGGGGCGATGGCAACTGCCATTTGTGGTGCGCTCCACGGCGTAAGTGCGATTAATCCGGCATTGAAACATGAGCTCGATGCGGTAAATCAGCTGGACTTTATCCGCTACGCCAGTGGATTGATGCGACTGCGCGAGCTGCGGGAGGCACTATGAGCACCACGCGTCTGCAACAACTTCTCCCGCAGTTACGCACACAGCGACCCGTTACGGTGGTGGGTGCGGCGGTGATTGATGTCATTGCCGATGCGTATGCCCTTCCCTGGCGCGGATGTGACATTGAACTCAAACAGCAAGGGGTGAACGTTGGCGGCTGCGCGCTCAATATCGCCGTAGCACTCAAGCGGTTAGGTATCGACGCCAGTAATGCTTTACCGCTGGGTCAGGGAGTGTGGGCCGATATTATCCGCAACCGGATGGCAAAAGAGGGACTGCACAGCCTGATCGATAACGCCGCAGGCGATAACGGCTGGTGTCTGGCTCTGGTCGAGCCGGATGGCGAACGTACCTTTATGTCCTTTAGTGGCGTCGAAAATCAGTGGAACGCTGACTGGCTGGCACAGCTGGAGATCCCACGTCACAGCCTGGTTTATCTCTCGGGCTATCAGTTAGCCTCTCCGTGTGGTGAGTTGCTGGTGCATTGGCTGGAAGGGCTGGAGGAAGTGACGCCGTTTATCGATTTTGGCCCACGCATCGGCGACATTCCCGAGCCCTTACTGGCAAGAATTATGGCCTGCCGTCCACTGGTATCGCTCAATCGGCAGGAGGCGGAAATTGCCGCCGAGCGGTTTGCATTAAGCCAGGATATAGAAGGTTTTGGCGCACAATGGGTGCAACGTTTTGCCACACCGGTGGTGGTACGCCACGATAAAGACGGTGCGTGGTATTTCAGCACCCAAACTTCCGGTTGCATACCGGCATTTTCGACAGCGGTCGTTGATACCATTGGCGCAGGTGACAGCCACGCTGGCGGCATGCTGGCCGGACTGGCGTCTGGCTGGTCGCTGGCTGACGCGGTACTGCTTGGAAACGCCGTGGCGTCCTGGGTGGTAGGGCATCGCGGGGGCGATTGCGCCCCTACGCGCGAGGCGTTACTCCTCGCACACAAACACGTATAGATCGCTTCGACAATAGCTGATGCTGTATTCAATGGGCCGTTGCTGCTGGTCAAGCGCTACCTGCTTGATCACCAGCACCGGCACTTTGCTGTCCATTTGAATGTGCGCCTGGAACTCTGCGTCAGGCATTCGGGCACTGACACGTGAGCGGGTGCGCTGCGGGAAAATATGCTGGCTGCGAAAATAGTCATACAGTGAAACGCCGATGGCATCCACGTCATGAATTAGATGGGCAGGAACCCATGACTCTTCAATAGAAACCGCATCTTCATCTACGTAGCGAATGCGCTTGAGCAAGAAGACGTCACTCCCCGTGGCAACAGCCAGCTGCTGCGCTACCTCTTCCGGGCAAGGCACAATCCGCTTGTTAACCCACAGCGTATCTGGTTTTTTACCGCGCAACACCACCTGCTGTGAAAAACCACGCGCTTCTTTTAGCGAATACTCGAAGATGTTGTTGATCTGCGTCCCGTAACCGCGGGCGCGCGTCACGACGCCTTCTTCTTCCAGGGCTTGCATCGCCTTACGAACCGTAATTCGCGAAACGCCAGTCAATTGGCTGAGATCGCGCTCGCCGGGCAGGATGTTTCCATGCTCCAGAATCCCGCTGCGCACAGCGTTTTTCACCGTTTGCGCAAATTTCATATACAGCGGCGTGTTATCTGCCGCGGAAATACGTTCATTCAGTTGCGCGATAAGCTGGGTATGCGCTTGTTCCATTTATCTTTTTCCTGCAGCCGTTTCTGCAGCCAGTATACTCATTACCACCACGCGTGGAAATGATGCACCGGACCAATTCCCTCACCGACTTCCAGGGTGTCGGCCTGCGCCAATGCCGCTGAAAGCCACAACTTAGCTTCCTGCACTGTCTGTGCCCAGTTGTCATGGCGCGGACGCAGCGCCGCCAGCGCCGCCGATAGCGTACAGCCAGTACCGTGGGTATTTTTGGTCATCACCCTTGGCGCGGTAAAACGCTGTTCGCCATCACGGGTAAAGAGCCAGTCGGGGCTTTGCGCATCCTCCAGATGACCGCCTTTCATCAACACCGCCTCGCAACCCAGCGCCCGCAGCGCCCTTCCCTGCTCTAACATCTCCTGCTCAGTCTGCGCATGGGGAGCCCCGAGCAGCGCCGCAGCTTCGGGTAAATTTGGGGTGATAATCGAAACCTGCGGCAGCAAATGGGTACGCAGCGTTTCAACCGCCGAGGGAGACAGCAACGGATCGCCGCTTTTCGCCAGCATCACGGTATCCAGCACGACATTTTGCACCCGATGGCGACGCAAACGTTCGGCGACCGCTTCAACAATATCCGTTTCCGCCAGCATACCGATTTTAGTGGTGTCGATACGCACATCACTAAATACGGAATCCAGTTGTGCGGCGACAAAGTCAGGTTCAATGCGATACACCGACTGCACCCCGCGCGTATTTTGCGCCACCAACGCCGTGATAACCGAGCAGCCGTAAGCGCCAAGCGCCGAGAACGTTTTTAAATCGGCCTGAATACCTGCGCCACCGCTTGGATCGGTTCCGGCAATGGTTAATGCGTTAATCCGTTTCATAGTTGCTCCTGCGCGTTCAGGTTATAGAGGGCGTCGATAAATGCCGGGACAAAACTGCCCGGTCCGGTTGATTGTTGAGTGGCTATTTGTCCAGCCTGTTTCATCCAGCTACAGGCGGAGGCGACGTTATCAAGCCGGTCACCGTGCAGGGCGCAGCTGGCCGCAACGACCGCCGACAGCGCGCATCCGGTGCCCACCACGCGCGTCATCAACGGATCACCGCCGTTCACGCAGACGGTACGCTGACCATCGGTGACATAGTCAATTTCGCCGGTAACCACGACAATGGTCCCAACCTGACGAGCCAGCGCCTGCGCTGCAGGAAGCGCAGCGGCTGCCGTATCGGTCGTATCCACGCCGCGTCCCCCACCGTTCATACCCGCCAGAGCCAGTATTTCCGAAGCGTTGCCGCGGATAGCTGCAGGCTGTAGCGCCAACAAATCCAGACAGAAGCGACGACGAAACTCCAGCGCCCCCACGGCAACGGGATCGAGCGTCCACGGGGTTTTAGCAAGTTGTGCCCGCTCAACTGCGGCACGCATCGCCGTAGCCCGTTCCCGGGTTAAGGTGCCGACGTTAACCAGTAATGCACTGGCAATAGCCGCGAACTGACTGGCTTCCTCAGGCTCGATTACCATTGCAGGTGATGCGCCCAGCGCCAGCAGCGTATTGGCCGTAAAGCTTTGCACGACCTCGTTGGTCATGCAGTGTGTGAGAGGGGAAAGCGTTCTAAATTGGTGTAAGGTGTGAGCCGCGAGTGTGCGGCTGTGCAGGTCAGGCTGCATGGTTCAGCTCCTGCCCGCGCGAAGAAGGGACACGAGCAGTGTCAGACTTCCCTACGCTGGCATTATCCAGATCAGGTGGTACGGGTATTTCTCAGCCTTCACCAGGAAGGGCACCCCGAGTCGTTGAAACACAAGTTTCGGTAACAGAATACTGCCTACGCTTGATGATGTAAATTAGCGCAGCACCATGGCCCTCCACGAAATTACGGGGTAAGGTTGTAGCTATTCTGTACATTCATTTACACTTTTTACGAAATGACTGGCGTGATCACAAAAAAGTTCTTGTCAGATGCCCTATAAGCCAGGAATGATACACGACTGATGTTGATGACCCGAACAGGTAAAGAGGATGGGTATGAAGAATAAAATGTTGCTGGGTGCACTCCTGCTTGCAAGCAGCGTCGTCTGGGCCGCGCCGGCCGCAACAGCTGCTCCCACCGGAATTGATAAGTATGAGTTGAGCGGTTTCATCGCCGACTTTACCCATTTTAAACCTGGTGACACGGTCCCACCGCTGTACCGTACTGACGAATATGCGATTAAGCAATGGAACCAACGCAACCTGCCAGCACCTACCGCCGGTACCCACTGGACCTACATGGGTGGTGCGTACGTGCTGATCAACGATGCTGACGGTAAGATCATTAAAGCCTACGACGGCGAGATTTTTTATCATCGTTAATAAAAAAAACACGTACTTTCAGCAAGAAAGTACGTGAAATACCCGCAAATCAATTAGTCATAAGATACTGCAAATATCACTTTACTTTGTATTTCACCAGGCAGTAATGATTCCCCTGTCACGCGAACATATTTCGCAGTAATAGGGAAAGTGTACTGATTACTGATTGCTTCCAGTTTGGTCATTCTGTTCATCAGATTATCCCCCTGTTTTAGGGGAGAAGTCGCGGTGCCATTATATATCTGGAACCCCACCCCTTTGGCGCCATTTGCTATCGTGTTTTTTAGTATTTTCCCGCTTTCATCCCAGTCACCGCGCACCACCTTAAAAGTGACGGGATTGGTGGTAACGTTATATATACTTTCGCAATTCAATACCAGATTTGTGGAACCCGATTTGGTATTATTAACCGTGAGCATCTCATTCAATGTGGTATCTGGCATTTTAATTTCGTAGCGGGGTAATGAAAACTGACAGGTGGTGGGTTTATGCGTTACTGTAAAGCTTAAATTCTGTGTAAAAGCTGAATTACTCGATAAACGTCCGGTAACCCAGCAATAAAGATAAGCTAACCAGTTTGAAGTACAAGAATTATCAGAGGTAATACTTACTGCCGGGTCGCTCAGACTAAACGCATCACCGAATACTGTCTGCTTAATAGTCCCTGAATTTACATATCTTGCTGAGATGGTGAAACTTTTGGCATCCAGCACTTCGCCGGCACTAACCGTTTTCTTACCAATACTTACTGGAAAATCATTGCTGGTCAGATTGATATTAATTAAAACCTTCTTGCCGCTGCCCCCCTGAATTGCAACAATGTAATCCTTGAGCGGTGTTGTATAATATAAGCTATCACTGTTGGCTGTACACACTATGTTGCCACTGGAACTGAGATTAATTTTATTTGTTGCTGTTCCAGATGTCATATCCAGATTAATTGTCGTTAACCCGCCATTTTTTGTCTGAAATGTACACCCGGCATCAGCACCAAAGGATGACAGCAGCAAAAATATCAAAAATACGTATCCTTTCATATCTTGCATCCTTATCGGCAAATATAGACTTTATTCTCATCAATCACCCTATCGAAGGTAATTGTACAGAACTGTCCCTGCTGTTTATTAACTGCAACACGTACCGACGCGGGAATGTCGTTGGTGCGAATAAATAACCGACTACCCTGCCCCACCAGACCAACATTATTACCGATATCATCTTCCACTTCATAACCGAAAGATAACGGAGAGCCGTCCGGACGCTCGGCCAGGAAGTACCAGGGTTTGCGCCGATCGGTTTCAAACTCCGTCATCACGACCGCACCGCGATAGGGTACTGTACCTTTTCGATTGCCCAGTAATGCCACATCGCTATTAGTGTCGGAAAGATCCAGCATCAGCATATTTTCCCGGTACGGCGTCAGACTGTCGTAAACCGCGTAACCTTTACTGTTGGTTGTTAGGTAACGATGCCCTTGCACAGCCGCACCCTGTAACCCAGGCGCTTTAACAATGGCGAATGTATCTGAAAGCCGGGGAGTCAGAGCCACGCCCTCAGACCACACCACGATCCCCCCCTGAATATTGCCGCTGGCCTGTTGATACTTATTCGATTGGCTGTAACTACTGCCTACAGTCGCCACTGGCGCGCGCCAGACCATGCTAACGCCCGCCGTTGTCTCGTTCCCCTGTCGTTGCTGACTGAGGTTGGCACCATAGCTGAATTGATCGCGATGACCCGTCACCCCGCTTAAGCTGGTGTTATTCGACTGAAAGCCGTCACTATCAAACGTCGTGGAATTAGAGACGAACAGATCGCGTCGAGGAGTAGAAATACCGTCCCCCCACGAGAACGGGATTGAGATATACAGGTTAAAACGCTTATCCTCGTGGTTATCCTCATCGTACGTTTGACTCACGGCAACGGTATAGCTAACTCGCTGCCAGGCGTTAGAGTAGCTAAGCTGATAATCTTTGCCGTTTCCACTGCGTTGCCAATAGTCGCGCCACAGGCCGCTAACCGCCAGGGATCCCCAGTTTTCGGGTAACGCTTGATTTATATTCAGTGAAAAACTGTTCTTGCGGCCAAAGTCGTTTTGATAGTAGTCCGCAATGTCATAAACATCGTTTTTATCGCGATTATAGTTATTTTTATTATTCGCCCACACGTAGTCATTAAAGGTACGATAATCCCGCGAGGAATAACGATAAGCTGCAAGTGCAAACTGCGTACCGGTCTGCGTGACATATTTGTTCCATGCAATCTGATAGCTCTGACCATCAAAAACATCACCATTATCCTGCTCGCTATGCGATCGCGTGGCGTCTACCGATACTGCGCCAATGGGGGTATTCCAGCCAGTCCCAAGCACAAATGAAGAATAGTTTTGCGACAGCATTGTACCGCCATAGACCGTTAGCAGATTGTTCAGACCATACTGATAACTCCCTTGCAGGAAATCATACTGATTGCCAGCCCCTTCAATATGGCTACGCCCTGCAGAGAAATCATATTTCGATACGCCAGATTGCAGCATATTTGGCACAGATGAAAAAGGCACCAGATAATGAGATATCGAACCGTTAGCCTCTTTCACACTGACATCTAAATCCGAACCGCCGCCAGCGAGTTGTAGATCATCAATAGCAAATGGGCCTGGTGGCACTTCTTTCTGGTAAATAACAAAACCATTTTGTTCGATGGTTACCAGGGCGTTGCTATGGGCAATCCCACGAACTACAGGGGTAAAATTCTGTTTTGAGTTTGGTAACATTTGCATATCGCGCCAGATACGCACACCACGAAAACGTACGGCATCAAAAATATCAGCCCCGGTATACATGTCACCGGCGCGCAATGTACCAAGAATCGACGGCACACCACGTTCCACATATAACGTGTTGCTCTTCCATTTGCCGTTGCCCTCGTTACCTTTCGTATAGTTGTCACTTGAATGCAACTGCCACCCCAGCAGGTTCAACCCGCTATTCAGGTTCACATAGCTGCTTTTATCATCACCACCGTGTTTATAATTACTGTAATACTGGCTGGCGTAATAAGAGGTATAAAAAGCGTTTACCCCACGATCCCAGGTTTCAGGCGGCATATATCCTGGTTCATACTCAATCACATACGCCTGAGGCACGCTTAAATTTAGAATAAACTCCCCAATGTCATAACTAACACTGCCGCCCTGCACTGCTGCACGCAGCGGCACGCAGCCTTCTTGTTTATCCGTTTTAATGTTCCCGGTGCGAATACCAATTTGCTGCAATTGTGCCCAGGACAGACATGTCAGTTCGGGATCGTCTTTAATATCAATATCGTACCGACCACGCCACTTATTATTAAGATAAACATCCATTTCATATATACCGGGCATTGGCTTATCGCCATCAATTTGATAGCGAGAGATTTTCTCACCATTCAAACCACCGATCATAAAGTGGGTATCAAACGTGTCTTCTTCAGCCCATACGGATGAAGCGGCCAACACCGACAGGATTGACAGTGTAATAGAATTTATCTTTGACATAATCAATCCTTGACTATCTTTCCGTTTTTATTTTTTCACTTAAGTAGTTTCCGTGATCATCAATAAGAGTAACCTTGTAATGATTAACGACAGTAGTGGTGACGACCTTTTTATCTGACCACGGAGCAAGTAACACTGTCTCGCTGTTTATTTTTGAATTACCCACTATTTGAGGAATAGTAATCCAGTTGGCAGAATTATTTTTGATATTAATGCCACCACTGACATCTCTGACGCTTAAGCGAGAAAAGCTTTTTTCATCTACACCGGCAATACCCTGCGGGCGATATATAAATTTGATGCGATTCTGCATAGCAAATTTAATCATGTTCTTACCTTCTGATTCCGCAGAATTAGGAGGAATATCTAACACATTCAGAAAAAAAAGGCTTTCACGATCTTTCGGCAGCGTATTTGCCAATTGCTTAATTTTCAGTTGTTGACCAGAACCTCCGCTGACCTTTGCCACAGGAGGGGTCATTACAAATGGCACGTGGATTTCTTCGGGTGACAGACTGGTATCTCCGTCATCTATCCAGGATTGAACCAGCGAACTGCGACTGCCTTCATTCATTAACTGCACGGTGATTTCTTGTTTCTGTGCCGGATAAATGACACGGGTGCCGTAAATGTATATGCCGCCCCACGCAGGCATTACTGTACCGGCCAGTAAAAACACGAGTATTTTTTTCATTATAATTATCCTTACTGCGGAAATAATCGGCGGCCGGAGCCGCCGACAAACAGGATAGTCATCTTAATCAGTAACAACAGTCATCGTCAGCGAAGAGGCCACATCACCAGCGGAAACACTGGCAGTACCAATTTTCGCATAGCGTGCGCTAAAGTTTAGAGTATATTTATTGTCCGCAGTTTTAGTTAACTCAATACCTGTATCGGGGTTAACCTGTTTAGTAAAATCATCACCATAGTATACGGTGAAGCCAGCACCATTATTTGCTGCGGTATTTCGTGTAATATATTTATTTTCGCTGTCAAATTGGGAGCTGGAGAAAGTAATTTTTGGTGCTTTACTTCCTGTACATTCAACTGTCAATGGCACAGTGGTTTTATTTGAGTATCCTTCATAAACACCACCAGCACTTAAGGCATTTAATCTGTCAGCACCAATTTGGTTCATACCAATGGTCGCAGTGGTATCCCCTGTAAATTTACAGGTGGTCCCTACTACCTTACCAGTAATAATCAGTTCACCCTGATCAGAATCAGCAGCAAAAGCCCCAGCGCTCATAACTACAGCGGACAGAACAGCAGCGGAAATAATTGAACGTTTCATCGTATATTCCTTAATGAATTAACTTCTATTGGTTAAGAGGACTTAACCCGTGAAATTAAATTCGCACACCAGAAACGTTATCGCAATGTAAACGCGTTGTTTTATTGATTTAAAACAAATTGCAAAGCGCAATATAATAGAAACAAATCAGTCGATTTTTTTATTCTTTTAAATTAATAAATTTACGAGATTAACTGTCGGAATGGAATTCTTCAGAGAAATGATCAGCCACGCATTATTCACAATAATAATGCATGGCTGATATAAGACGTTTAATCGTAACGCGTCATCACAATTTGTCGTGTAGCGTCACCGGTGATAGTAACAATTTCAGTTACCGCACCTTTTGTTGGATTGGAAACACCCGCTCTGACGTTTGAAAAGGAAATGGCATTGCCACAGCGTTGCTGCACTTCGTTATTTACAACATCAGCGCTACAGGTGGGTTCAGTTACCCGACCATTGATATTCAGGGTGGCAGTATCTGTGGCGAAAGCAGAAGCGCTCATTCCATAAGCCACAGTAATAACTCCCAAGAATAAATTTTTTTTCATTACGTTCATTATTCCTGTATCGGTTGGGAAACAGCACACAAGCCGTCTTTCCAGTAGATTATGGATTAACTGCCTCGCTAAGACTAATTGAGATTGTAGATTAATTCGACCAATTTGATCAATTTAAATGATGCATTGAGGGTGTTTATTCAGAAAAAGACATGAATTATACAGTCCGGATAAATAATTGAGTGAGATTTTTCATCCAATATATTCACTGCATCAATGAATTATTGATACAGTGAATATTTGTAACGCTATTAATTACACCGCGCGGAAGGCAATTTCACCCGGGATCACTTCCCCTTGCCAGTAGAGCTGGGCAGCGACACGTCCTGCCAGGTCGCGGTAAATGGCGGTAAATTCGCTGTCAGGACGGCTGATGACCGTCGGCGTACCACGATCCAGGTCTTCACGCAGAGAAATATGCAGCGGCATCTGTCCCAGCAGTTGGGTGTGATACTGCTCAGCCAGTTTCTGCGCGCCACCGGTGCCGAAGATTGGCTCGTGATGACCGCAGTTGCTGCAAATATGCATACTCATATTCTCAACAATACCCAGCACTGGCACTTCGACTTTTTCGAACATCACGATGCCTTTTTTCGCATCGATCAGCGCGATGTCCTGCGGAGTGGTCACCACAACCGCACCCGTGACCGGAATGTTTTGCGCCAGCGTCAACTGGATATCCCCCGTACCCGGCGGCATATCCAGTACCAGGTAATCAAGATCCGGCCATAAGGTTTCTTGCAGCATCTGCAGCAGGGCTTTGCTGGCCATCGGGCCGCGCCACACCATCGCATTATCGTCAGTAACCAGATAACCAATAGAGTTTGTCGCCAGGCCGTGAGACATGATCGGCGCCATATGGGTACCGTCTGGAGAGGTTGGACGCTGGTTTTCCGCACCGAGCATCGTCGGGATTGACGGGCCATAAATATCGGCGTCCAGTATCCCTACCTTCGCCCCTTCCGCAGCCAGCGCCAGCGCCAGGTTCACGGCAGTTGAGGATTTACCCACGCCACCTTTACCCGAACTGACGGCGATGATGTTTTTTACACCATTAATGCCCGGCTGGTTTTTCACGCGTTTCAGCGTCGCAATGTTATGCGACAGTTTCCAGTCGATTGCTTTCGCACCAGTAATACGCAGCAGATCGGCGCTACATTGCTCTTTTAAGTCCTCAAACGCGCTCTGCCAGACAAACGGCATGACCAGCTCAACGTGCAACGTGTCATCCATCCAGGCGACGTGATGCAACGCTTTAAGCGTCGTCAGATTATGCTTCAGGGTTGAATGCTGAAAATTCGCCAGCGTCCCGGCAACCATCGCGCGCAGGGTCTCTGGTGATTTGGCCTGGGATTGTGCGTTCATCCCGACTCCTTTTTGTTGTTCTGAAAATACAATAGTCACCAGGTAGTTTACTCCAACCGCAACAATTATTCATTTACGGATAAATGCCCTTATCGCTTGGCGCAGTAATTACCATTTTGGTACTATCAAAGCCCTTTTCACTACAAAAGAAGTAATTGCCCACTATGACTCAAGTCGCGAAGAAAATTCTGGTAACGTGCGCGCTGCCGTACGCCAACGGCTCTATCCACCTCGGCCATATGCTGGAGCACATCCAGGCTGATGTCTGGGTCCGTTACCAGCGAATGCGCGGCCACCAGGTTAACTTCATCTGCGCGGACGACGCACACGGTACGCCAATCATGCTGAAAGCACAGCAGCTTGGGATCACGCCAGAGCAGATGATCGGTGAAATGAGTCAGGAGCATCAGACTGATTTTGCGGGTTTTGACATCAGCTATGACAACTACCACTCTACGCACAGCGAAGAGAACCGTGAGCTGTCTGAGCTGATTTATATGCGCCTGAAGGAGAACGGTTTTATTAAGAACCGTACTATCTCCCAGCTTTACGATCCGGAAAAAGGCATGTTCCTGCCGGACCGTTTCGTTAAAGGCACCTGCCCGAAATGTAAATCTCCGGATCAGTATGGCGATAACTGTGAAGTCTGCGGCGCAACCTACAGCCCAACCGAACTTATCGAGCCGAAATCCGTCGTTTCTGGCGCGACGCCAGTAATGCGCGACTCCGAACACTTCTTCTTTGACCTGCCGTCATTCAGCGAGATGCTGCAGGCCTGGACACGCAGCGGCGCGTTGCAGGAGCAGGTCGCCAACAAAATGCAGGAATGGTTCGAATCCGGCCTGCAGCAGTGGGATATTTCCCGCGATGCCCCATACTTCGGTTTTGAAATCCCGGATGCGCCAGGCAAGTACTTCTACGTCTGGCTGGACGCACCAATTGGCTATATGGGTTCGTTCAAAAACCTGTGCGATAAGCGCGGCGACACGACCAGTTTTGATGAGTATTGGAAGAAAGATTCCGACGCTGAGTTGTATCACTTCATCGGTAAAGACATCGTCTACTTCCATAGCCTGTTCTGGCCGGCGATGCTGGAAGGCAGCAACTTCCGTAAGCCGACCAACCTGTTTGTACACGGTTATGTGACGGTAAACGGTGCGAAGATGTCCAAATCTCGCGGGACCTTCATTAAGGCCAGCACCTGGCTGAAGCACTTTGACGCCGACAGCCTGCGCTACTACTACACAGCGAAGCTTTCTTCACGCATTGATGATATCGACCTGAACCTGGAAGACTTCGTTCAGCGTGTAAACGCCGATATCGTCAACAAAGTAGTCAACCTGGCATCACGTAACGCAGGCTTTATCAGCAAGCGTTTTGACGGCGTACTGGCGGCTGAACTGGCCGACCCGGCGTTGTATAAAACCTTCACTGACGCTGCTGCGGTGATTGGCGAAGCATGGGAAAGCCGTGAATTTGGTAAAGCTATCCGTGAAATCATGGCGCTGGCCGATGTGGCAAACCGCTACGTTGACGAACAGGCTCCGTGGGTCGTTGCTAAACAGGAAGGCCGCGATGCCGACCTGCAGGCGATCTGCTCCATGGGTATCAACCTGTTCCGCGTCCTGATGACTTACCTGAAACCGGTTCTGCCAACGCTTGCTGAACGTGTAGAAGCTTTCCTGAACAGCGAGCTGAGCTGGGATGCCATTAAGCAACCGCTGCTCGGTCACAAGGTCAACACCTTTAAGGCGCTCTACAATCGCATCGACATGAAACAAGTTGAAGCGCTGGTGGAAGCGTCGAAAGAAGAAGTGAAGGCCGCTGCCGCACCGGTAACCGGCCCGCTGGCGGATGACCCGATTCAGGAAACCATTACCTTTGACGATTTCGCCAAAGTTGACCTGCGCGTGGCATTGATTGAAAACGCCGAGTTTGTGGAAGGTTCTGATAAACTGCTGCGTCTGACGCTGGATCTCGGCGGCGAGAAGCGTAACGTCTTCTCTGGTATTCGTTCTGCCTATCCGGATCCGCAGACCCTGGTTGGACGTCAGACCATTATGGTTGCTAACCTGGCACCTCGTAAGATGCGCTTCGGCATTTCTGAAGGGATGGTCATGGCGGCAGGTCCTGGCGGGAAAGATATCTTCCTGTTAAGCCCGGACGAAGGCGCAAAACCTGGCCAACAGGTGAAATAAATCAGACATCTCGAGCGCTGCAACTGCAGCGCTTTTTTTGCTGAGTGATTTACCTTTAATCTTAAACACGCTCCCCCACTCCATTTTCGGACTGCTTAGCCATCGCTATTAGATTTATTCTATACTGCTCTGCTATTAAGGCCGCCCGGCCCTCATATTCATTGGCGTTATTATTTAGCATTCGATATTCATAAAATGGAGTTTTACATGACAGCGTTACAAAAATTAGTTTCTCTCGCCGTGGCATCGGTTGTGGTTTTTTCTCTGGCGGGTTGTGGTGATAAAGAAGAGACGAAAACATTCAATGCCAATCTTAACGGTTCGGATATCACCGTCTCTTACACCTATAAAGGTGACAAAGTTCTGAAACAAAGCTCCGAAAGTAAAATCAGCTATGCCTCTATCGGTGCCAGCAATAAAGAGGAAGCCGCAAAAGTATTCGATGCGTTAAGCGCCAAATATCAAAATATTGCAGGCGTAGAAGAAAAGCTCACCTATACAGATACCTACGCGCAGGAAAATGTCACTATCGATATGGAAAAAGTCGATATAAAAGCGTTGCAGGCAATTTCCGGAATGAAGCTTTCTGAGAAAGCCGATAAAAATATCAGCATGAAGCAAATGCAAACGGTAATGGAATCGGCGGGTTTTAAAGAAGTGAAATAACATCCTGGCGACCCGAAATTCATCGCGGTCGCCAGCGTCGTTTTACGCTTTCGTTTTGTGCACTCGCGACGTCAAACCCCGCAGGAAATAACGCAGAAACTGATCGCCGCATTCGCGATAGTTCTTATGGTCCGGCGCGCGCATCATGGCGGTAATTTCCGGCATCGACACACGAAACTTCTGCTCGGTCATAATGGCCAGAATATCATCGGTTTTCAGCGAAAAGGCGATACGCAGCTTTTTCAGCACCGTATTGTTGTTAACACGACGCTCAAGCGCCAGTTCCGGCGCAGACTCGTCTTTACCACGCAGATGATAAATCAGACCGTTTAAAAATCCGGAGAGAATGATATCCGGGCAGCGAATAAACCCGGCTTCATCTTCTTTTGTCATCCAGGTATCAAAACCTGCGGAGGTGGATTCCATGTCAGCAAGCGCAAGAATACGCACCATGTCGTTATTGTTCGCTTTCAGGGTGTAGCGCAGGCTACGAAGAATATCGTTACTTAGCATAGAGCCTTCAACTGTCGGTGATGCAATGGCGCGCAGTGTATCAGTTTTACAGTCCAATCGCCTCTTTTAGACTTTTAAGATAACGGCGACTTACCGGAACTGTCAGCCCGTTGCGTAAAATCAGTTCGGCCTGACCGTTTTCTTCCAGACGGATCTCCCGCAATTGCGCCATATTCACCAGATACTGCCGATGGCAGCGCAGCAAAGGTGTACGGCTTTCCAGCGTTCTGAGCGTCAGTTCGGTGAAACCTTCTTTACCATCGCTGCTGGTCACATACACGCCGCTCATGCGGCTGCTGATAAACGCCACGTCATCCATTTGCAGCAGATAGATTCGGCTGTGGCCGCTGCACGGAATAAACTTCAGCGCCTGCTGATTCTCCGGCAGTAGCGATACATCCTGCTTCGTGCGCTCCTGACGCAAACGGCTCAGCGTTTTTTCCAGTCGCGCCTCTTCAATCGGTTTGAGAAGATAATCAAACGCGTGTTCTTCAAAAGCTTTCACTGCATATTCATCAAACGCAGTAAGGAAAACAATATACGGACGATGCTCAGGATCAAGCATGCCAACCATTTCCAGACCGCTGATACGCGGCATCTGAATATCAAGGAACAGGACATCCGGACGCAGTTTATGTACCGCGCCGATGGCTTCCACCGCATTCGAACATTCGCCGACGATCTCGATGTCGCTTTGCGCCTGCAACAGGATCCGCAGATTCTCCCGCGCTAACGGTTCGTCATCGACAATCAGCACTTTGATCATGCCAGTTCCTCCAGAGGAAGTCGTAAAGTGATTCGGGTAAAGCGGTCAGGTTCACACGCTACGCTGATGCCAAAATCGTCGCCAAACCGCTCGCGCAGTCGTTTATCAACCAGATTCATACCCAATCCGCTGGCCTCAGACGTTGGCTGATACAACCCGGCGTTATCTTCAATATCCAGCATCAGATACTGCCCTTCGCGGCGGGCGGTAATCGACACTTCGCCGGTATCCAGTAGCTGAGAGGTACCGTGTTTAATGGCATTCTCCACAATAGGTTGTAGGGTAAAGGCAGGTAATTGCTGATACGAAAGCGCATCTGGCACCGTCAAAGTCACCTGCAGGCGCGACTGAAATCGCGCCTTTTCAATTTGCAGATAGGCATTAACGTGCTCAATTTCATCAGCCAGCGTCACAATCTCCGACGGACGTTTTAAGTTTTTGCGAAAAAACGTCGACAGATACTGCACCAGTTGGCTGGCCTGCTCGCTATCACGTCGGATCACGGCTTTGATGGTGTTGAGCGCATTAAACAAAAAATGGGGGTTCACCTGTGCATGCAGGAGTTTGATTTCCGACTGCGTGAGCATCGCTTTTTGCCGCTCATACTGCCCGGCCAGAATCTGCGCCGAAAGCAGTTGGGCGATCCCTTCCCCCAGCGTGCGGTTGATCGAGCTAAAGAGGCGGTTTTTGGCTTCATACAGTTTGATGGTTCCCATCACCCGCTGGTTTTCCCCCCGCAAAGGGATCACCAGCGTCGAGCCTAATTTGCATTGCGGGTGCAAAGAGCAGCGGTAAGGGACTTCATTCCCATCGGCATACACCACCTCTCCGGTTTCTATCGCCCGTTGGGTGTACGACGACGAAATAGGTTTTCCGGGTAGATGGTGATCGTCACCAATGCCGGTAAATGCCAGCAGCTTCTCGCGGTCGGTAATTGCCACAGCACCGATATCCAGCTCTTCATACAGCACCTGAGCGACTTTCATGCTGTTAACCTCGTTAAACCCCTGGCGCAAAATACCCTCCGTTGAGGCGGCAACTTTGAGCGCAGTGGCGGAAAAAGCAGAGGTATATTTTTCAAACATCGCCCGTTTATCGAGCAAAATACGCATAAATAAGGCTGCGCCCACGGTATTCGTCACCATCATCGGCGCGGCGATATTACTGACCAGCCGAAACGCATCGTCAAACGGCCGGGCAATTAACAAGATGATCAGCATCTGTACCAGTTCGGCGACAAAAGTAATGGCACCCGCGGTCAGTGGGCTAAAGACTTTATCGGTACGGCCACGACGGGTGAGCACGCTGTGCACCAGCCCGCCGAGCAAACCTTCCACAATGGTCGAAATCATGCAACTGAGCGCCGTCATTCCGCCCATTGAATAACGATGTAAGCCACCGGTTAGGCCGACCAAACCGCCGACCACCGGGCCGCCAAGCAGCCCGCCCATCACCGCGCCGATAGCACGGGTATTAGCAATAGAATCATCAATGTGCAGCCCGAAATAGGTGCCCAAAATGCAGAAAATGGAAAAGGTAACGTAGCAAAGCAGCTTGTGCGGGAGCCGGATCGTGACCTGCATCAGCGGGATAAACAAACGCGTTTTGCTCATGAGCCACGCGATAACGAGAAACACACACATCTGCTGAAGCAGCAGCAACACCAGATTAAACTCGTACATACCTGCCAACCACACATCACTTAAAAGCGCGTAACATACATGGGCTGCGCGTAACTTTCTTTGAAGTGTTGCAAAAAAAAAGGAATTTGTGAGAACGATCACTCGAAAGCGCGAGCATGACTACAAATTCACCCATTTGTTGATCAAAAAACAGACAAAACTACCTGGTTCGCAAAAGAGCGTCTAAAGTAAAACTGGGACCTCGCGAGCATAAGTGAGACGACGATGGCGCTTTACACAATAGGTGAAGTGGCTTTGCTTTGTGATATCAACCCTGTCACTTTACGCGCGTGGCAGAGGCGTTACGGATTACTGAAACCGCAGCGAACAGACGGCGGGCATCGCCTGTTTAACGACGCGGATATCGACCGGATCCGTGAGATAAAACGCTGGATAAATAACGGCGTTCAGGTCAGTAAGGTAAAAATGTTGCTCAGCAATGAGAACATTGATGTGCATAACGGCTGGCGCGAACAGCAAGAAACGCTGTTGAGCTATTTGCAAAGTAATAATCTGCATAGCCTCAGGATGTGGATCAAAGAGCGTGGTCAGGATTATCCCGCACAAACGCTCAACACCCATTTGTTCATTCCGTTACGCCGCCGCCTGCAATGTCAGCAGCCGATCCTGCAGGCGTTACTGGGGATCCTCGACGGTGTCCTCATCAACTACATCGCGATTTGTCTGGCCTCTGCGCGCAAGAAACAGGGGAAAGATGCCCTGGTTGTCGGCTGGAACATTCATGATACCACCCGCTTATGGCTGGAGGGTTGGGTAGCCAGCCAGCAGGGATGGCGCGTTGACGTCCTCGCCCACTCGCTAAACCAATTGCGACCAGAGCTGTTTGAAGGGCGAACCTTACTGGTCTGGTGCGGCGAAAGCCAAACGCCCGCTCAGCAGCAACAACTGAACGAATGGCGCGCGTTAGGTCACGATATTTATCCGCTCGGTATTTAAAGCCAACCAGGATCGGCTCTTAATATTCTGTTAACAAACGTGTACAATCCTTAGATTCACATAAGGAGTGCATAATGAGCGCAGCTAAAATCGGTGTCATCACCCTCTTCCTGCTGATGGCCATCGGCGGTATCGGCGGCGTCATGCTGGCAGGCTACACATTCATTTTACGTGCCGGGTAAGGTGGCTCGCTAATCGCTCAAACCCGCGGTCAACGATCACCGCAGCCAGCGCGACCAGCAGCGCCCCCTGAATCACATAGGCGGTATTGAACCCGCTCAGGCCGATGATAATCGGCGTGCCCAACGTGTTGGCCCCGACGGTTGACGCTATCGTAGCGGTGCCGATATTAATAATCACCGACGTGCGAATTCCCGCCAGAATAACCGGTGCCGCCAGCGGCAACTCCACTTTACGCAGCCGCTGGCCCTGACTCATGCCCATTCCGCTGGCGATATCCATCACGCTGGGAGGAATTCCACCGAGTCCCGCCAGAGTTGCCTGCAAGATTGGTAACACGCCATACAAAATCAGCGCGATAATCGCGGGTTCAAGCCCAAACCCCATCACCGGTACGGCGATCGCCAGCACGGCGACCGGAGGAAATGTCTGCCCCACGGCGGCAATCGTTTCCACCATCGGCCTGAATTCCGCGCCCCAGGGCCGGGTTACCGCTATTCCCGCTCCGGTGCCAATGATGACGGCAATAAGGCTTGAAATCCCCACCAACGCAAAATGACTCAACGCCAGCGCCGTAAAACTTTCCTGCTGATACACGGGACGCGGCAGCGTCGGAAATAGCGAACTAAACAGGGCCTGACTGTGAGGCAACCCCACCAACAGGATCAGAAACAGCGCAACAAGCCATAGCAATGGATCAGCAAGACGTTTCACGGGTCGGCGTCTCCGAAAGCAAATCGCGAAAATGAAGCGTCCCGCAGGGCAACCCCTGCGGCGTCACGACCGGCAAGACATCGCAGCCACGCGCCACGAACACCGACAATGCATCACGTAGCGTCATCTCATCCACCAGCGGCTCGCCGTCTGAGTGTTCGCCGCGACGGATAAAATCCCCTACCGTACGCAGCGACAACAGCCTTACGCCCAGTTCACTGCGGCCAAAAAAAGTTTGCACGAAATCATTCGCTGGCGCAGTGAGCATCGACAGCGGCGTGCCTTGCTTCACAACTTTTCCCGCATCCATCAAAATCAGATGCTCCGCCAGTCTCAGCGCCTCGTCGATATCATGCGTCACCAGCACAATGGTACGTCCCAATAAACGGTGGATACGCGTCATCTCCTGCTGCAGCGCGCCGCGGGTGACCGGGTCCAGCGCGCCAAAAGGCTCATCCATCAGTAGCACCTGCGGATCTGCGGCCAACGCACGCGCAACTCCAACCCGCTGCTGTTGTCCACCGGAAAGCTGATGCGGATAACGGTGGCGCAAACTCGCCTCAAGGCCCAGCAGCGCCATTAGTTCATCTGTTCGGTCATCAATACGTGAACGTGACCACTTTTGCAGCTGCGGTACGGTGGCAATATTCTGCGCGACGGTCCAGTGGGGAAACAAACCAATAGACTGAATCGCGTACCCCATGCGCCGTCGTAACTCCAGCACCGGCAGGCTGCGGATCTCCTCCCCGGCGAAACGGATCTGCCCGCTGTCATGTTCAACCAGCCGGTTGATCATCTTTAGCGTGGTAGACTTGCCCGAACCTGACGTGCCAATTAATACCGAAAAGCTGCCTTCTCCTAACTGCAGGTTCAGGTCGTCGACGGCTTTTTGCTGGCCATAGGTTTTACTGACATGGCGAAATTCAATCATTATTCGATACCTTTAGCAGCGCGATCCCTAAATCAAACAGCGCATCAATCAACACAGCCAGCACAACGACCGGGATCACGCCCAACAGCACTAAATCAACGGCGCTACTGAGCAATCCCTGAAAGACCAGCGCGCCAAATCCCCCTGCACCAATCAGCGCGGCTATCACCGCCATCCCCACCGTCTGGACCATCACCACTCGCAAACTGCGCAAGAAGACCGGCAGCGCCAGTGGAAACTGCACCGAGATAAACCGCTGACGCGCGCTCATCCCCATCGCCCGGGCGCTTTCAAGTACATCGCGTGGAACCTGATTCAACCCGGCCACTACGCCGCGAACCAGCGGTAAGAGCGCATACAGCACCAACGCAATAAGTGCAGGCGTCAGACCGGTTCCCGCTACGCCAAGCGAACCCAGCAAGGGAAAGTGCTTCACCAGTCCGGCAAGCGGCGCAATTAACAGGCCAAACAGCGCGACGGAGGGAATAGTCTGGATGATGTTCAGTACCGCGAATACCGGCCCCTGACGGGAGACAGAAAATGTACACCAGACGCCCAGCGGCACGCCAATGAGCAGCGCGGGCACCACGGTAGCGAACAGAATCGTCAGATGCTGCGCCAGCGCGTCGTTAAAGACATCCTGGCGATTGGCATATTCTTTAAGCAGAGAAAGATCGTTAAACGTACCGGAGAGCAGTAACACCAGCGGCAAAATGAATATTTGTGCGTGCAATAACCAACGCCACGACGCCCGTTCGGTGATGCGACGAATGGCGTCACTGGCTGCAAGCAGCATCAGTCCCAGCCCTAACCAGAACCCGCTGCCCAGGCTGGTTCTGGCCAGCGGGCTACCCGTCTGAGCCAGATACGTTGCCGTTGTGCCGGCGATGACCAGCACCGCAATCACCAACAGTTGGCTAACAATAAGCGTCAATATATTGCCGGATTTTCCCGGTACAAAGCACAGAAGAAACAGCAGCACACAGGCCGCCGCTAATCCCCACGCCATGTCGGGTTGGATATCCCAGAGTTGACGACCTTCACCGGAAACCAGGCGATTGGGAGCATAGCTGATGAAAGGAAGCGCTGCCGCCGCGATGGTAAGAAACACCAGCAGCAACAGCACCCGATTTACTGAAATATTCGACAAAACACCCACCTGCTGCAAACTCCGTTACTTCACCCATCCTTTTTGCTTCAGGTAGTCTGCTGCGACTTTTTTCGCATCCAGCCCCTCCACGGCGATACTGGCATTCAGCCGTTGCAGCGTTTTTTCATCCAGGCTGGCAAATACCGGTTGTAGCCATTCTGCCATTTGCGGGTAGTCCTTCAGCACCGATTCACGCACAACGGGCGCTGGCGCATAAATGGGCTGCACGCCTTGTGGATCGCTTAATGTTTGCAGACCGAGCGCCGCAACCGGACCATCGGTACCGTAGGCCATCGCCGCATTGACCCCAGAGGTCTGCTGCGCCGCTGCTTTAATCGTCACCGCGGTATCCCCCCCCGCCAGCGACAACAGCTGATTCTGATTCAGTTTGAAATCATAGGCTTTTTCAAAGGCAGGCAGCGCGTCAGCCCGTTCGATAAATTCCGCAGAGGCGGCAAGTTTGAACGTCCCCCCGTCTTTCAGGTAACGGCCTAAATCGGCAAGGGACTCAAGCTTATTCTTTTGCGCGACATCCTGGCGAACCGCAATGGTCCAGGTGTTGTTGGCGGGCGCAGGCGTTAGCCAGATCAGCTTATTTTGCTCTGCGTCCAGCTTTTTCACTTTGTCATAACCGGCCTGCGCATTTTTCCATGCAGGATCATTCTCATCTTTAAAAAAGAATGCGCCATTGCCGGTATATTCCGGATAAATATCCAGTTCACCAGAGGTGATTGCCCCACGCACCACCGGAGTGGTACCCAGCTGTACTTTATTAACGGTTTTCACGCCGTGACTTTCGAGCACCTGCAAAATAATGTTGCCGAGCAGCGCCCCTTCGGTATCTATTTTTGAACCGACCGTGACGGGTGACGCGGCCTGTAAGGGCAAGCTGATCGCGGCTAATAACGCCAGCGAACCCACCCAAACTTTTGAAATTATCATGCTGCACTCCTCATTCTTTTACGGCCCTTTTCAGAGACTTGAGGAAAAAGCATAGTCGAAAAATCAAGCCTTAACCTGGCAATTGGGTAGTAACACTGCGAGTTACTCGCGCTAAGGCGATAATACAATAAAAAAAATCCGGCAAACCCAAAGTGAGTTTACCGGATGGTACGATTTCGCAGGCCTGATAAGCGTCACGCTATCAGGCATGATATCAATTACAGCAGTTCAAATTCGCCCTGCTTCACTCTGGCAGAATCCACGCCGATAAAGACGTTGAACTTGCCCGGTTCGGCATCGTATTGCATACGCTGGTTCCAGAATTTCAGCGCTTCAACATCAATTGGGAAGCTAACGGTTTGGGTTTCACCCGGCTTAAGATTCACCTTCTCAAAACCTTTCAGCTGTTTTACCGGACGACTCATTGAAGCGGTAACATCCTGCAAATACATCTGAATCACCGTCGCACCTTCGCGTTTGCCGGTGTTGGTCACCTGCACGCTGGCCGTCACGGTCCCGTCACGCTTCATCGTCGGAGAAGAGAGTTTCACATCAGAAACCGTGAATGTGGTGTAGCTCAGGCCATAGCCAAAGGGATACAACGGACCGTTCGCTTCGTCAAAGTAGCGCGACGTGTACTTATTCGGCTTATCGGCATTATACGGGCGACCGGTATTAAGATGGCTGTAATAGACCGGGATCTGTCCGACAGAGCGCGGGAAAGACATCGGCAACTTGCCTGACGGGTTGTAATCGCCAAACAGCACATCGGCGATGGCGTTACCGCCTTCCGTCCCGGCAAACCAGGTTTCGAGGATCGCATCGGCCTGTTGATCTTCCTTAACCAGCGCCAGCGGACGACCGTTCATCAGTACCAGAACCAGTGGTTTACCCGTGGCTTTCAGCGCGGTAATCAGGTCACGCTGACTCTGCGGAATGGTGATATCGGTGCGGCTGGAGGCTTCATGCGCCATTCCCTGCGCTTCACCAACTACCGCGACCACCACGTCAGACTGCTTCGCGGCGTTAACCGCTTCATCAATCATCGCCTGCGGCGAACGCGGGTCAACCTTCACCGCCTCTTCATACTGGTTGAGGAAGTCGACAATGCCTTTGTCGTTGGTGATGTTCGCCCCTTTGGCGTATACCACTTTGCCCTGCTCGCCGATGGCATTTTTAATCCCCTTCAGCACCGTTACCGACTGATCGGCAACCCCGGCAGCAGACCAACTGCCCATCACATCACGCTTGCTGTCGGCCAGCGGACCGACAACCGCTACGGTGGCGGATTTTTTCAGCGGCAATGTTTCCAGACGGTTTTTCAGCAGCACCAGGCTTTCACGTGCCACTTCACGCGCCTCTTTGCGGTGCAAACGGCTTTCCGCGTTGGTGTCCTGCGGGTCAGATTCTTTGGCCCCCAGATGGCTGTACGGATCGTTAAACAGCCCCATATCATATTTCACGTTCAGCACATGACGCGCAGCGTCGTCCAGCTCCGCCATCGTCACCTTACCTGACTTAATCAACCCCGGCAGGTATTTGCTGTAATACTCATCGCTCATGCTCATGTTGATGCCGGACTTGATCGCCACACGCACCGCATCTTCAGGATCGGCGGCGGTACCGTGCTTAATCAGTTCCTTAATCGCGCCGTGATCGGAAACGGTAATGCCCTTAAAGCCCCACTCATCGCGCAGCACGTCTTTTAACAGCCATGCATCCGAAGTCGCCGGCGTGCCGTTCAGCGAATTAAGCCCCACCATCACCGCACCGCTACCGGCGTCCAGTCCGGCTTTGTACGGTGGCATATAGTCGTTGAACAAACGCTGCGGGCTCATATCGACAGTGTTGTATTCCTTGCCGCCTTCAACCGCGCCATAGGCGGCATAGTGCTTGACGCTGGTCATCACCGAATAGCGATCGGCCGGGCTTTTACCCTGCATCGCTTCCACCATGGTTTTGCCCATCGTGGCGGTCAAATACGTATCTTCGCCAAACCCTTCCGAGGCGCGGCCCCAGCGCGGATCGCGCGAGACATCGACCATCGGTGCCCAGGTCATATTCAGACCATCATCGGCGGCTTCATACGCAGACACTCGACCAACGGTTCTGACCGCATCGAGATTAAAGGAGGATGCCAGACCGAGACTTATCGGGAATACGGTACGCTGACCGTGCAATACGTCGTAGGCAAAAAAGAGAGGGATTTTCAGGCGGCTGAGATCCATCACCTGATCCTGCATTTTGCGGATATCCTGGCGCGTGACGGTGTTAAAAATTGCCCCAACCTGCCCGTCTTTGATCATCTCGCGGATGGCTTCTTTCGGGTTATCAGGCCCGACGCTTATCAAACGCAGTTGCCCAATCTTCTCATCCACGGTCATCTGCTTGAGTAAATCGGTAACGAAGGCATCCCGCGCTTCTGGCGTCAGTGGATGGTTACCAAACAGAGTGTCCGCCAACGCTGGTTGCAATGCCAGACTCACCGCGACACCTACAGAACATAGCCATTTCATGTTGATTCTCTCTTTATTTTTTCCCGACGAGGCAGCGAAAATATAACAAAAACCGCAGTTTGCCGTAAGACTAAACGGGAGCGATAAAGAAAGCTAAGGTTATTCTCCTAATTTTCGAAACCAGCGCGAATCAGTAAAAGACGAACCAGAGACAATATGAATGAGAAAGCGTATTGTCATACAAAGCGCTATGCTTGTTCCTGATATTGAGTCCCACCACAAGGAGTGGAGAATGTCTTCCATTACAACAGATAATAAAGCTTTCCTGAATGAACTGACCCGTCTGGTGGGTCATTCACACCTGCTGACAGAACCTGCTAAAACCGCCCGCTATCGCAAGGGATTCCGCTCCGGCCAGGGCGATGCGCTTGCCGTCGTGTTCCCCGGGTCGCTTTTAGAACTGTGGCGCGTTTTGAGCGCCTGCGTCGCCGCGGATAAAATTATCCTGATGCAGGCCGCTAACACCGGCCTGACCGAAGGATCTACGCCGAGCGGTAATGATTACGACCGCGAGATTGTCATTATCAGCACCCTGCGTCTTGATAAGCTGCACGTCATCGGCAAAGGTGAACAGGTGCTGGCCTATCCAGGAACCACGCTCTATTCGCTGGAAAAAGCGCTCAAACCGTTTGGCCGTGAGCCGCATTCGGTAATCGGATCTTCCTGTATCGGCGCTTCGGTTATCGGTGGCATTTGCAACAACTCCGGCGGCTCGCTGGTACAGCGCGGCCCGGCATACACGGAGATGTCGCTGTTTGCGCGTATTGATGAACAGGGAAAATTACAGCTGGTTAACCATCTGGGTATCGAGCTGGGCCAGACCCCGGAGCAGATCCTGAGCAAACTGGATGACGAGCGTATTAGAGATGACGATGTTCGCCACGACGGACGTCACGCGCACGATCATGACTACGTTACCCGCGTCAGAGATATCGACGCGGACACGCCCGCACGCTATAACGCCGACCCGGATCGCTTGTTTGAATCGTCCGGTTGTGCAGGCAAGCTCGCGGTCTTTGCCGTGCGTCTGGACACCTTCGAAGCCGAAAAAAACCAGCAGGTCTTTTACATCGGCACCAACCAGCCAGAGGTGCTGACGGAGATCCGCCGTCATATTCTGGCAAAATTCGAGCATCTGCCGGTCGCCGGTGAATATATGCACCGCGATATTTACGACATCGCTGAGCAATACGGCAAAGATACGTTTCTGATGATCGACAAGCTCGGCACCGACAAAATGCCGTTCTTCTTCACCCTGAAAGGCCGCACCGATGCGATGCTGGAAAAAGTGAAAATTTTCCGTCCTCACTTCACCGACCGGGCAATGCAGAAATTTGGTCATTTATTCCCCAGTCACTTACCGGCGCGCATGAAAAGCTGGCGCGATAAGTACGAGCATCACCTGCTGTTAAAAATGGCCGGTGGCGGCGTGGCTGAAGCCCAAAACTGGCTAAGCGAGTATTTCAAAACCGCTGAAGGCGACTTCTTTGCCTGTACGGCGGAAGAAGGCAGCAAGGCGTTCTTGCACCGCTTCGCGGCGGCTGGCGCGGCTATTCGTTATCAGGCCGTACATGCGGATGAGGTGGAAGATATTCTGGCGCTGGATATCGCGCTGCGTCGTAACGACACCGAATGGTACGAGCATCTGCCTCCAGAGATCGACAGTCAACTGGTGCACAAACTCTATTACGGTCACTTTATGTGTTACGTCTTCCATCAGGATTACATCGTGAAAAAAGGCGTGGATGCGCATGCGCTCAAAGAGCAGATGCTGGAACTCCTGCGCGAGCGTGGGGCGCAGTATCCGGCAGAGCATAACGTCGGGCATCTGTATCAGGCGCCGGAAACCTTGACCCGTTTTTACCGTGAGAATGACCCCACCAACAGTATGAATCCGGGTATTGGGAAAACGAGTAAGCAGAAGTTCTGGAAAGAATCGTAAATCTGAAAAAGATAAGCGCTACTGGGCATGTTGCCGGGGCGCTTTGCTTGCCCGGCCTACTGCTACATTCGCTATGCGTAGGCCGGATAAGATATCTTATTTAATCGTTCTGTGCGGTTTGCTCGCCCTTCGCCGAACCTGCCGCCGCCATCTGCGCAGCTTTTTGCTTTTTATAGCTCAGCGCCGCCGCCGGAACCGGCATCACCTTGCCCGTTTCAATCCAGGTACGTAAACGGCTGGCATCGGCAAAGTGAGTATATTTGCCAAAGGCATCCATCACCACCAGCGCCACCGGCTTGTTGTTAATCACTGTGCGCATCACCAGACAGTGACCTGCCGCATTGGTAAACCCGGTTTTCGTTAACTGAATATTCCAGTTATCGCGGTATACCAGATGGTTGGTGTTACGAAACGGCAGCGTATACGCAGGGTTGGCAAACGTCGCCATATCTTCACGCGTGGTACTTAGCTGGCCGATCAGCGGGTACTGTTTGCTGGCGATCAGCAGCTTGGTTAAGTCACGGGCGGTCGAGACGTTATGAATCGACAAGCCAGTGGGTTCCACAAAGCGTGTCTGAGTCATGCCGAGCGCTTTCGCTTTGGCATTCATGGCTTTTATAAACGCGTTGTATCCGCCCGGGTAATGATGCGCCAGGCTCGCCGCCGCGCGGTTTTCTGATGACATCAGCGCCAGCAATAACATGTCTTTACGGCTGATTTCGCTGTTCAGTCGTACGCGAGAGTAAATGCCTTTCATCTCTGGCGTCTGGCTAATATCGACTTTCAGCTTTTCATTCAGCGGCAGTCGTGCATCAAGCACCACCATCGCCGTCATTAATTTGGTAATCGACGCAATCGGACGCACAAGGTCCGGGTGGTTCGAATAGATAACTTTGTTGGTATTCAGATCAACGATCATCGCGCTACCGGACGCTATCTCAGGTTGAGAAGCCGCTGCGGTAGTTGCCGTTTTCGCCACGGCTTGGGGTGCAAAAGGAACGGCCAGCACCAGGGCAAGGCTTAATAATGAAACTCGGAATTTCAGCATGATGAGATTTCTGATAATGGTTCACGCACGTCACAACGCACACCGCCAGAGATTAAGTATTATCTCAAGCTAGCTCAGGCATCATAGCGATCCGGCAGGTTTGCTGCCACAGGAGAATCGTCTCGAAATGCTGCGTTGCTGACTTTTACGTCAACAACGCAGCGTAGACAGGTTTATCCGTCAGAATAACCGATAGCCGTAACCCCACAGGATTACCGTAATAGCCAGCAGAACTTCCAGTACCAGCACACCGATCGCCAGCGTCGAACTGGAAAAACTCAACCCTTCCTCACGAGTGATATTCAGGAACGTTGGAATGCCGAGATAAAGTAAATAACCGGTGTAAAACAGCGCGAGAGTCCCGACTAATGCGCACAGCCAGACCAGCGGATAAAGTGCGACCAGCCCGCTTAAAAACAGCGGCGTCGCGACATATCCGGCAAAGACCATACAATGCGCCAGCGACGGACGCTGCGGGTAGTTACGCGCCATCCACCAGATAACCCGGCCCATGACGGCAACGCCCGCCAGCATCACCCCGTAAAACAGAATCGCCATTGCAAATCCAGTCAACAGGGATAATTTCAGGATATTGCCATCGCCAAAATCCCAGCCGATTTGTGTGGTACCGATGAACGCACAAACAACCGGGATTGCCGCCATCAGCAGTACATGGTGGGTATAGTGATGCGAAACGCTTTCGTTTTCGCTGTTGATCACATGCATTTCACGATCGGGATGGGAAAACAGCCCCCAGACATGGTTCATACCGCCCCCTTCTTGTCAGCTCCGGACCTCAACAGTTCAAGTATAATTCAGCTTTGGATTAATTTTTGTACAACAACAAAAATGACGAACCGCTAATTCAGCGCTTTTAAACCCCACGATGATTCACAGGGTGTATGCTTAACGTCGGGAGGTCATCCAGACATATGGATATAAACAGTCTTATTGCACATTACGGTTACGCCGCATTGGTCATTGGCAGTTTGGCCGAAGGTGAAACCATTACCCTGCTGGGCGGCGTGGCGGCACATCAGGGATTACTTAAATTTCCTCTGGTGGTTATCTCTGTGGCCCTGGGCGGGATGATTGGCGATCAATTGCTGTATCTGCTTGGGCGTCGTTACGGTGGAAAAATTTTGCGTCGTTTCTCAAAACATCGCGACAAAATCCGCCGGGCGCAGAAAATGATCCAGCGCCGTCCTTATCTGTTCGTGATTGGCACCCGTTTTATGTATGGTTTTCGCGTAATCGGCCCATTGCTGATTGGCGCAAGCCATTTGCCGCCTAAAATTTTCCTGCCGTTGAATATTCTGGGGGCGCTGGCGTGGGCGCTGATATTTACCACGCTGGGCTATGTGGGGGGAGAAGTCATTGCACCGTGGCTACACAATCTCGACCAGCATATTAAGCACTGGATATGGCTGGCTCTGGTGATTGTGCTGGTGCCTGGCGTTCGGTGGTGGTTAAAAAAACGCAGCAGCAAAAGTACAGCCCGGTAGCGCGATGTCTACCGGGTGGGTGCGTTACGAAGCGTGGTAGCCGCCCCCCAGCGCACGGTTCAACTGGATTGAGGCATCCAGCCATTGCCCTTGTAAAAGCAGAGCGTTGCACTGTTCACGTAATGCCGGGATCTTTGCCTCACTGACCCGGGAGCCCGCAATAATTCCGGCATTGAAGCGCGCCTGCGCCAGAGCCACTACGCGCAGTGCATCATGCTCAATCTGCTGCTGATGCTGATTCTTCTGCGCCAGTGTTTCTACCTGCGATGCTGCACGCGCCACGTCATTCACCGCATCCACCACGGCTTTGTTGTAATTCGCCACCGTCAGGTTGCTTTGCGCTTGAGTAATGTCGAGATTCGCGTTCAGCCTGCCGCTATCAAAGATAGGCAGCGTCAGCCCGGCCGTTACGCCCATTTGCTGCGCGGAATGGCGAAACAAGTCGCTCAGATGTAACGCATCCTGTTGTAAAAATGCCATCAGATTTACATCGGGATAAAACGCCGCTTTCGCCGCATCAATGCTGCTCAGCGATGACTCTATGTACCAGTGCGCCGCCTGCAAATCCGGTCGGCGGGCCAGCAGCGAATAACCTAGCTGGGACGGGAGCTGGCTTTCCACCGCGGGCAGCGGGGTCGAATGGAGTTTCAGGGCTGTGGACTGCGAGTTGGTCAGCGCGCTCAACCGCGCTTCAATTACCTTCATTTTACCGCTGACATCGTTCAGCTGCTGCTCTGTTTTGCTGGAATCGATATCGGTTTCAACGCCTTCCACCGAAGAAGTAAGACCATTTTGATACAGTTGACGATCAACGTTAATGACGTTCTGCTGCTCGGTTTCGATTTGCGTCAACACGGTTTTCAGCCCGGCCTGCGTTTGCCATTCCCAGTAAAGACGAGCCACACCGCTCGCCAGCACCTGTCGCGTTTGCTCGCGCTCGGCTTCACGCGCCTTAACGGCCCCAATACGTGCCGTCACTTCGGCCCGATTTTTACCCCACAGATCCAGATTCCAGCCAGCAGTTAAACCAAAGGTGCCGTTGGTGTACCACGGCCCGGTCGTCCCGGCGGCCGGATCGGTAATGGCAAACGGACCCATCAGCCCTTCGGCTGACATTCTCTGACGCTCCACATCTGCTGAGAAATCGATCTCCGGGCCATCCTGCGCCTCCACAGCCTTAGCCTGCGCCTCCGCCAGTTGAATGCGCTGTTCCGCGACCTGCATATCAGGAGAGTTTCGTAACGTGCTGTCAATCAGCGCATTAAGCTGGGGGTCATGGTATGCCTTCCACCATTGGCTGTCCGGCCAGCCATTTTTTAACGCCGCAGGCAATGTGGTATCGACATTCGCAGCGGGGGTCTGCTGTGACAGAGACTGGCGGTCATCATGCATCGGCGCGCAACCTGACATCAAAATAAAAAGCGGCAACAATGCCGTCGTGACAAAAGCAGAATTACGATTCATGGAGAGACACAGGTAAGAAAAGATGTGCTGAGATTACGACTTGTCGCGTTTCCTTTTTTAGTTACGCGTGGCAATACACCTTTGGCAATAAAAATATATAATCGGCAAAATATACACCCAACAAATAATTTAGATTAATTAATTTTAATAATTTATGGATGGAGACATTATGTCACAGAATATCTATGACGATCCCGAGTTCTTTGCCGGATATGCCACGCTGGACCGTTCAGTAAAAGGGCTCGACGGTGCGCCAGAATGGCCGACAATACAAGCGATGCTCCCCGCTCTACAGGGAAAAAATATCCTCGATTTGGGTTGCGGATATGGCTGGTTTTGCCGCTACGCGCGCGATAACCAGGCGGCCAGCGTAGTGGGACTGGATATTTCACAAAAGATGTTAACTCAGGCGCACAGCATGACGCAGGGTAATGGCATCGTTTATCGCCGTGAAGATCTCGAAACGCTTTCCCTGTCGCCAAATTCCTTTGACCTGGTTTACAGCTCACTTGCCCTGCACTATTTGCGCGATATCGCGCGATTATTCGTAACGATTTACCAGTCGTTAACACCGGGAGGCATGTTGGTATTCTCTGCCGAGCATCCCATTTATACTGCACCGCTTAATCAAGGTTGGATAAAAGATAAAACCGGGCAACAGTCCTGGCCGGTCAATCATTATCAGCAGGAAGGCACACGCATCAGTAACTGGTTCGCGGAGGGTGTCAAAAAACAGCACCGTAAGCTGGCGACCTGGATTAATGCGCTGATAGCCGCCGGATTCGAAATCGTTTGTGTCGATGAATGGGGACCGTCCGCTGAACAGATTGCTGAAAACCCGGCGCTGGATGAAGAAAAAGAGCGGCCAATGGTGTTTCTGCTCAGCGCACGTAAACCGGAGTAAGGTCATTACAGGAAGATTTTCAGAGGCTTTCCTATACTTAACCTGAACTCACCAAAAAAGGAACGCTGATGAAAATCTTACTGTGGATTATTTTAGTTATTTTTCTGATTGGGTTATTGGTGGTAACTGGCGTGTTTAAGATGATTTTTTGAAAAAGGTTATTCCGTTGGTGATGAATTTGTTGCCTCCGGTGTATTGCTACGTTCACCTTATGTTTTTCACTTCTCTGAAACGATCCTCCCTGTGAACGTGTTAAGGGTACTATCGCCGTACCCTTAACAATCCCGGCTCCCGGCGGGAAAATTGCCGCTCCGCGGTCCCCTCCGTTTATTCCTCCAGGCTACCGGGCCGGGCGCGAGGAAACTTCCCTGTAAAACGCGCCCTGAACCCGCATCCCTGCGGGTTCTCCCGGCCTTACGGAAACACGTCGGCAATTTTCAGCCGGACCAGCCCACACCTGACCACCTGCGTTTTTTATCTGAACAGCAAAACAGATTTAACTGGAAGTCAGTGCGTTGCAGCGATGACCCCGGTCCGGCTGAAAATCGATGAGGCGATAAGACGAATGAATCGCGTAGCGACGATTTTCCCGCCGTGAGTCTCCCTTGCGCGTTCACGGGTATCTGCGCTTCAGAGAAATGACTCCGCTGAGGTGAACGGAACCCTGAGCAAGAATCACATGTCCTCAATAATTCTTCATCGACAAGTACTTCCACTCCGGTGGCCGATTAATGTGTTAATGCAATTTAGCGATATCAATGGCCTGAATCGCGCGCGCGATATCCGGTGAATTGTTTAATGCGCGGATTTCCTGAAACAGCGCGGTTGCTTCTGAGTATTCTTTACGCAAATACCCTAACCATTGTTTAATCCGCGCCACGTGATACAGCCCGGTATCACCCTGCTTTTCAAGACGAGTATATTTTTGCAACAGCATCACGACATCAGGCCACGGCATACGTGGCTCGTTGTACTTCACCACACGGCTCAGGTTCGGAATATTTAATGCCCCACGGCCAATCATCACCGCATCGCATCCGCTGATAGCCATACAGTCTTGAGCGCTTTGCCAGTCCCAGATTTCGCCATTCGCGATAACCGGAATGGTAAGCCGCTGGCGGATCTCACCGATCGCCTGCCAGTTGATATGTTCGGCCTTATAGCCCTGTTCCTTGGTTCGGCCATGCACCGCCAGCTCGCTGGCGCCCGCCTGCTGAACGGCATCAGCAATTTCAAACTGCCTGTCGCTGTTGTCCCAGCCCAGACGCACTTTCACCGTCACGGGGAGATGCGCAGGCACCGCCTCGCGCATGGCTTTTGCGCCCCGGTAGATGAGTTCAGGATCTTTTAATAACGTTGCGCCACCGCCGCTGCCGTTGACCAGCTTCGACGGGCAGCCACAGTTCAGATCGACACCAAACGAGCCCAGTTCTACCGCGCGCGCCGCGTTCTCCGCCAGCCACTGCGGATACTGCCCCAGCAACTGTATGCGCACCCGCGTGCCGGATGGCGTCCGGCTATTGTTCTGCAGTTCCGGGCAGAGCCGATGGAATACTTTTGCCGGCAGGAGCTGATCCACCACGCGCACAAACTCGGTGATGCACAGATCGTAATCATTCACTTCAGTCAGCAGCTCGCGCACCAGTGAGTCGAGCACGCCTTCCATCGGCGCCAGTAAAACACGCATATCGTCACCCGCAAAAAAAGAGGCGCTATGGTAGCGCCTCCGTTCGGGAGATTAAAGAGGCTCAGCGCGGCAACAGGCAGTTATCTTCTTTCCAGCCGTACAGCCATTCCATACCACGATAAAATTCCGCCTGAGATTTGCCTTTCCACAGCAGATTACGCACCTGGCGCTCGACGCCTGCGGCGTGGTACACACGTCCCATTTCGCGCGTCGACCAGACGATGCGCGCAGTACGCGGAATACGCACCGACTCATACAAGGCAAAGGCATCAGCCGCATCGCCGTCACACTGCTGTAACGCCTTACCGAGAGTGACGGCATCTTCAAGCGCCATACAGGCGCCCTGCGCCATATATTGTGCCACCGGATGCGCAGCATCACCCACCAGCGTAATGCGGTCGGTCCCCCATTTCTCTACCGGTTCGCGGTCAGCGGTGGACCAACGACGCCATGAGGTCGGCTTATCCAGCATCTGACGCGGACGCGCATGAATACCGGCAAAATAGGAGAGCACTTCCTCTTTACTGCCATCCTTTACCCCCCACTCCTCCTGCTGACGACTGTGGAAGGTCACCACCAGGTTATACTGCTTGCCGCCACGCAGTGGATAGTGCACCAGGTGGCAGTGCGGTCCGGCCCACAGCACCGGCGCGTTAATGCGCAAATCTTCCGGCATATCATCGCAATCAATCACCGCGCGATAGACCACGTGCCCGGTAACGCGTGGCGCATCGCCAATCAGAGACTGACGCACAACCGACTTCACACCGTCACAGCCCACCAAAATATCCGCTGTCCAGCTGTTACCGTGCTCATCAAATACCGTCACCTCATCTTCTGTCTGGCGAATATCAATCACGTTAGTTGAAGTGCGATACTCAACGTTGGGATGAACCAGTGCCGCTTCCCAGACAGAAGCATGAATATCAACCCGATGGATAACCGCATAAGGACCGCCAAAGTGATCGCGGAACGCCTGCCCGGTTTCAATGCGTACAACCTCTTTCGCGTTTACCGCATCCATCATGGTGATGTGATCGGTAAAAACGGCGCGCTGACGAGCGACGTCACCCACGCCAAGGCTGTCCAGAGCAGAAAACGCGTTCGGCCCGAGCTGAATGCCGGCACCAATCTCACCAATCTCGTGCGCTTTCTCCAGCAACATCACTTTAATGCCTTGACGGGCCAGCGATAACGCGGTCGCCGCGCCGCCAATCCCGCCACCCACGATAATTGCGCGTGTCACTTTAGCCATTGTCGTTCTCCTTATCAGGCTGGAATTTTGTCTTGTTGATTCTCGGGCGCGGCGGCGATAAACGCCGGAAGCTGGGTACAGGCATCGTATACCGCCTTACAGCGCGGATACCCGCTCAGATCACAGCCCATACGTAACGCGTTCGCCCACTGCGGGATCAGACAGCAATCCGCCAGCGTCGGCGCATCCCCCACGCAGAATGTCCCCGAGTGACTCTGGCGCAGCATCTGTTCAACCGCGCTTAACCCTTGCTGGATCCAGTGCGCATACCAGCGTTTTTTATCCTCTTCACTGACCTTTAGCTCTTCGCTCAGGTAGCACAGTACCCGCATGTTATTCACGGGATGGATATCACAAGCGATGGCATAAACAATTTCCAGCACCCGGCTGCGCGTCGGGAAGTCGGCTGGCAGCAGCGGCGACTGCGGAAAGTGACCATCCAGCCAGTCGGTTATCGCCAGCGACTGCCCGAGTGATTCTCCCTCATCAGTGACCAGCGTCGGTACAAGCCCTACCGGGTTCATCCGCCGGTAGGCCAGCTCGTTCTGCTGACCGATGCGAATGTTGACACCCACCGTCTGGTAATCAAGCCCCTTCAGCGCCAGCGCAATGCGTACGCGATATGACGCGGAGCTGTTAAAGAAACTGTACAGCTTCATCATCCACCTCAGACAATCTTCACAGCGATGGGGGTTAAACCGTCTACATTGCCGGTGATCACATCTCCTTTCACCACTGCGCCCACGCCCTCTGGCGTGCCTGTGTAGATCAAATCACCCGGCTGTAGTTCGAAAAAGCCGGACAGATAGCTAATCGTTTCATTAACGGACCAGATGAGGTGGCGAATATCGCTACGCTGATGATCGTCGCCGTTGACCTGCAACCAGATAGGCGCGTTGTTAACATCCGCACTTTCGCTGGCTTTATGCAGCGGCGCGATGGGGGCTGAGAGATCAAATGCTTTGCCGATTTCCCACGGACGCCCCATCTGGCGCATCTCCATCTGCCTGTCGCGGCGGGTCATATCCAGACCAGTGGCATAGCCCCAGATATATTCGTGCGCTTTTTCCAGCGGTATATCGCTGCCCTTTTTACCGATCGCCACCACCAGCTCTATCTCATAGTGATAGTTATCGGTCTGCGACGGGTATGGCAGCTCGAGGGTTTGACCGGCCGCCACCGGGACCACCGCATCGGCAGGTTTACAGAAGAAGAACGGCGGTTCGCGATCCGGATCAAAACCCATTTCACGTGCATGAGCGGCATAGTTGCGGCCCACGCAGTAAACGCGATGCACGGGAAACTGTTCATTACTGCCAACGACCGGAACGGTAACAGGCGCTTGTGGTTCGAATACGTATTGCGTCATTTTCTCTCTCCCAAATTAATAACGTGCTTCACGGAACAACCCCAGCGCTTCCTGAACCGGTCTGTCCGAAAAACTAAATAAGACGGCATCTTCGTGGGCCTGGAATGACACGCCGTGCCAGGTTGGCACCACGAAGATATCTTTTGGCGAAAAATTGAAGATCTCGGTGCCGATGGTGACCTGCCCGCTTCCTTCCACCACGTGATAGATAGTGCTGTCGGTGGTACGCGCCATCCGCGAGGAAAAGCCCTTCGGCAACAGTTGTAAAAAGGTCCCCATCGAAGGCATGGGATAACCACCGGTTACCGGGTTGACGTAACGCATCTTGTAACCGTCCCACTCATCGGCGTCGCCCATGCGGGTCAGGTCATGCAGCGCTTCACGGCTGCGATCGTAGCGATAGTTGAAAATTGGCGATGAGTTACCCTTCTGATGACGCAGCGGCAGCATATTGGCCGCGTAGCGTGGTAAGTAATCCCCTTCCTTGCGCGTGACTGGTTGCTGATCCTCCGGGTAATCTTCCGCAAAGCCGCAACCCAGCAGATTCACCAGTGGCAGATCCAGACCGTCCAGCCACACCACCGGTTCACTGCCTGGGTTGCCGTGGTCGTGCCAGCGCCACTGTGGCGTCAGAATAAAATCGCCTTCATGCATTTTGGTGCGCTCGCCATCCACCGCGGTAAATGCCCCTTTCCCTTCGACAATAAAGCGCAGCGCAGACTGATTATGCCGGTGACTCGGCGCAACCTCGCCCGGCATGATTAACTGCAATCCGGCGTACAGCGTTGGGGTGATTGAAGACTGTCCGCGCAGCATGGGGTTTTCCAGCACCAGTACGCGACGAATTGCCTCTTTCGCGCCAATCAGATCGCCGCTTTCCAGCAGCAGCGGGCGGATCTCCTGGTAGTTCCAGTACGCAGGAGCACAATGTGCGTTCGGCGTTGGCGGTACCAGGCGGTGCAGCGACTCCCACAGAGGGGTCAGATTCTGCCCGGAAATATGCTGGTAAAACTGCTGACGGCTGTTCTTAACATCCTGATTAAGTTCTGACATAGAGATTCTCCTTATTTGTTCACGATGCCTACGCGTGACAACGCGTCAGGGACAGAGGCCGACTGGCGGATAACAACCGTCAGCAGCATAAGCATCACCGCGCTGATGGCCGCCGGAACGGCAATAATGAAAAACAGGTTATCGAATGAGAAATTCATCGCCATCATCACGCCGCCGGAGAGCGAGCCGACAATCGCGCCGCAGCGGCCAATCGCATTAGACCAGCTGACGCCCGTGGCCCGGCTCTGCGTCGGATAAAGCGTGGCGGTTAAGGCATTCAGGCCCACCTGCGAACCGCTGATGCCGATGCCGGTGCCAAAAATGGCCAGCGCCATCAGCCACAGGCCGTTCTCGCTCAGACCAATCATGACAATACACACCGCACCCAGCGCATAGCTCACTGCCAGCACGCGGAAAGGGTTGTATTTATCCATCAGCACTCCCAGCACCAGCGCACCGAGCGTACCGCCAATCTGAAAGGCGGCGGTCACCCATGAGGCATGCTGCAGGTCAATTCCGCGATGGTTAAGCAGCGTTGGCATCCAGCTGGAGAGCAGATAAATAATCAGCAGGCTCATAAAGAACACCACCCATAACATCAGGGTAATGGGCAACTGTTGCCCGACGAACAGCTGGCGAATGCTGCCTTTGGCAATCGCGGCGCCCTCGTTGAGATAAAATTGGGTATTGTCATAACGTTCCCGGGTGATGGCGCTGACGGTTCTGGCAATCACGTTTTGCGGCAACTGACGACGAACCTGCCAGCGCGGGGATTCCGGCAGCGCAAACAGCAGAGCCACAAACAGCATCAGCGGTAGCACGCCTCCCAGCACCAGGATGCCGTGCCAGCCAATAACCGGCACCAGCTGTGCGCTGACAATCCCGCCCATCGCCGAGCCCAGGGTAAAACCGCAGAACATCATGGTGACCAGTGCACCACGCCGACGCGCTGGCAGGTATTCTGAGGTCATAGTGATAGTATTTGGCATCGCGCCGCCCAGGCCTAACCCGGTAAGGAAGCGCAAAAAAACCAGCGTTTGCAGATCGGGGGAAAAAGCCGAGATCAGGCTCAGTGCGCCGAACAGCGCCACGCAGAGTTCAATCACCCGTTTGCGGCCAAAACGATCCGATAGCGGACCGCAGAGCAGTGCGCCAGCGGTCAGACCCAGCAGGCCTGCGCCAAACAGCGGCGCCAGATCTCCGGCCGTCAGTTGCCAGTGGGTGCGAATGTCGGGCGCGATAAAACCAATAGCCGCGGTATCAAAACCGTCGAGCATGACGACCAAAAAACAGCAAATGATAACGCGCCACTGGGTCTTACCGACGGGGGCGGAATCGATCAGTGCTTGTAGATCACGTTGTTGAGTCATAGTGAATGCCTCAGTGCAGGTAGAGTAGATGTCTGTTTTGTTTTAGGTATGTTGCGACTTTGTATGTTTGGAGATGAAATGTACAATGGCTTTTCATGCAGAGGCATAACCTGGAGGTTATAGCAAATGGCTAACTGGGCGCAGAAACTTAAGTTACACCACCTGCAAACGCTTATTGCGCTGGGCGAACAGGGGAATTTGACTCACGTCGCCCGAATGATGAATATCACCCAGCCAGCGTTGTCAAAATGGTTATCACAGCTCGAAGATGAGATGGGTATCACACTCTTTGAACGTCATAGCAAAGGCTTACGCCCTTCAGAAGGCGGCAAGCTGCTACTGCAGCATGCCCAACGCCTGATCAATGATATGGAACGTTCACAGTATGAAATCGCCCGTTTTAAGCAGGGAGGCCTGGTGGGGAGTCTGAAGATTGGCTGCTCGCCGGTGGCGACGGACTGCGTTTCACAGGCGATACTGGGTTTGCTCACAGAGCTGCCGACCTTGCATCTTAATATTGAAGAGAAGGTGATGACCCCGCTGCTGCACGATCTGCTCGCGGGTTCGGTGGATGTGGTGGTCGGACGCGTCGGTGGCCGGGCGCTTCAGTTGCCGCTCAATTACCAGGTGCTGTATACCGAGCCGGTCTGTTTCGTCGCGCGCCCCGACCATCCACTGGCAAAATATCCCCTGCTCACCTGGCATGATCTGGCTAACTGGCGCTGGATTGTCTGGCCGACGGGAACGCCCATCCGGATAAGCATTGACAACGCGCTGGTAGATAACGGCGTCATGCTACCGGAAAACATCATTGAGTCGGCGTCGATAAACGTCAGCACCAACCTGCTGCAAAGTAGCGACATGATCTCTATTCTTTCTCTACGCCTGGCGCAGCGTTATGCCGCCCAGGGACAGCTGGCTATCCTGAATCTGCCGAAGATTGAACAAAAAGGCAGCGTAGGCGTGTTCTGGCGCAACAATGAAACGCCCACGACCGCCCTGAATCGTTTTCTGTATTACCTGGCACAGGTTTAACGTGAACAGTTAGGGCCATCGCCCGATGTTCCAGATATCTATTTCTTCTATGCTTAGAATTCATGATGTGATCGGTAGCACGTTTTGAAGTTTAATTGTATGATGAATCAGTCTCGTCAAGGGTTTCAACTATGAGCAAAGCACTGAACATTATCTGGCAATATTTGCGCGCATTCGTCCTGATTTATGCCTGCCTCTATGCAGGTATTTTTCTTGCATCGCTACTCCCCATCACCATTCCGGGCAGCATTATCGGCATGCTGATTCTGTTTGTCTTACTGGCTTTGCAGGTGCTACCGGCAAAATGGGTTAACCCCGGCTGCTATGTGCTGATTCGCTATATGGCCCTGCTGTTTGTCCCGATTGGCGTGGGGATCATGCAGTACTTTGATCTGCTCCGTGCACAATTTGGTCCGGTGGTGGTGTCCTGTACCATCAGTACGCTGGTCGTTTTCCTGGTGGTGAGCTGGAGTTCTCACATTGTGCACGGTGAGCGCAAAATCGTTGGGCAAAAAGGGTCTAAAGAATGATGTCGTATATCTGGTGGTCGTTACCCCTTACCCTGGCGGTATTTTTTGGCGCACGTAAGCTGGCTGCACGATTTAAAATGCCGCTATTGAACCCGCTACTGGTCGCCATGGTGGTGATCATTCCCATTCTGATGCTGACCGGAATTCCCTACGATCACTATTTCAAAGGCAGTGAGGTGCTGAACGATTTGCTGCAACCTGCCGTGGTCGCGCTGGCCTATCCGTTATACGAACAGCTGCACCAGATTCGCGCTCGCTGGAAATCAATTATTGCCATCTGCTTTGCGGGGAGCGTTGTGGCGATGGTTACAGGTACAACAATCGCCTTGTTGATGGGCGCATCGCCGCAAATTGCTGCGTCAATCATGCCGAAATCGGTAACCACGCCTATCGCTATGGCAGTGGGAGGCAGTATTGGTGGTATTCCGGCCATCAGCGCCGTGTGCGTCATTTTTGTTGGTATCCTCGGGGCTGTGTTTGGTCATACTTTGCTCAATGCGATGCGTATTCGCACCAAAGCCGCACGTGGACTGGCTATGGGTACCGCTTCGCACGCCCTGGGTACCGCACGCTGTGCAGAGCTGGACTATCAGGAAGGCGCGTTTAGCTCTCTGGCGCTGGTTATTTGCGGCATTATCACCTCGTTGGTCGCCCCATTCCTGTTCCCGATTATTCTGGCCCTGGTCGGTTAACCTTCAATTTTTGGCTAATTATTTGCGATGCGTTGCACATTTTTAATTTAAGTTTCATAAGTTGCATACACAATGAGATTTGGATCACATATAAAGCCGTAACAGGCCCGTAAACTACGATTCCATTACATTGTTATGAGGCATCGCCATGCATCCACGTTTTCAAACTGCTTTTGCCCAACTCGCGGATAACTTGCAATCAGCCCTGGCGCCTGTTCTGGCGGATGCGCATTTCCCCGCCATGCTGACTGCTGAGCAGGTCTCTTTGCTGAAACGCGAATCGGGACTGGACGAAGACGCGCTGGCATTCGCTCTACTGCCGCTGGCTGCGGCCTGCGCGCGTACTCCGCTGTCCAACTTCAACGTTGGGGCAATTTCTCGCGGCATCAGCGGCACCTGGTACTTCGGTGGCAACATGGAGTTCCTGGGGGCGACCATGCAGCAAACCGTTCATGCCGAGCAAAGCGCCATTAGCCATGCCTGGCTGCGCGGTGAAAAAGGGCTCGCCGCCATCACCGTCAACTACACGCCGTGCGGCCACTGTCGCCAGTTTATGAACGAACTGAACAGTGGACTGGATTTACGTATTCATCTGCCGGGACGTGCGCCACACGTGCTGCGCGATTACCTGCCAGACGCCTTCGGACCGAAAGATCTGGAGATTAAAACACTGCTGATGGACGATCAGGATCACGGCTTCGCGCTGCAGGGCGATGCGTTGACCCAAGCGGCTATCACCGCCGCCAACAGATGTCATATGCCGTACAGCAACTCCCCAAGCGGCGTGGCGCTGGAATGTAAAGATGGTCGAATTTTTAGCGGTAGCTATGCGGAAAATGCCGCCTTCAACCCGACCCTGCCGCCGCTGCAAGGCGCGTTAAACCTGTTGAACCTTAACGGTTATGACTACCCGGATATCCAGCGTGCTGTGCTGGCTGAAAAAGCCGATGCGCCGTTGATTCAGTGGGATGCGACCTCCGCTACCCTGAAAGCGCTGGGCTGCAATAATATTGAGCGCGTGCTGCTCGGTTAATTGCCTGGCGCTACGCTTATCTGGCCTGCAATCGCTCCAGGTTGTCGGCCAGATTTGCTGTTGCTACCATCCAACAGGGCCGTTTTGCTGAAAATCCCCTCAATCAGATTGCTGTTTCTTGCGCTACGTCTTCCGGTACAGTAGCCTGATTGAAATTCCATCCAAATAACGAGTTTTCTGCATGTTAAAGCGCGTGTTTTACAGCCTGTTAGTCCTGGTAGGCTTGCTGCTTTTGACTGTGCTTGGGCTCGACAGGTGGATGAGCTGGAAGACGGCTCCCTACATCTACGACGAATTGCAGGATTTACCCTATCGCCAGGTCGGTGTGGTCCTGGGCACGGCGAAATACTATCGCACCGGTGTCATCAACCAGTATTACCGCTACCGCATTCAGGGCGCATTGAACGCCTATAACAGTGGAAAGGTAAACTATCTGCTGCTGAGCGGCGACAACGCACAACAAAGCTACAACGAACCCATGACGATGCGTAAAGATCTAATTGCCGCAGGTGTCGATCCCGCTGATATCGTGCTTGATTACGCCGGGTTCCGGACGCTCGATTCGATTGTACGAACCCGCAAGGTGTTCGATACCAACGATTTCATCATTATTACTCAGCGATTCCACTGTGAGCGCGCCTTGTTTATTGCGCTGCATATGGGCATCCAGGCCCAGTGCTATGCGGTGCCCTCACCAAAAGATATGCTCACCGTGCGGGTACGTGAATTTGGCGCCCGCTTTGGCGCACTGGCCGATCTCTATATTTTCAAACGTGAACCCCGCTTTTTAGGCCCGCTGGTGCCCATCCCTACCATGCATCAGGTACCGGACGATGCACAGGGATATCCGGCGGTCACGCCTGAACAACTACTCGAATTACAAAAGAAACAAGGAAAATAAGCATGGATGTACAAACCCTTTTCGTCGTGTTGGCCTTTCTGCTCATTCCCGTATTTTGTTTTCGCGAAGCATGGAAAGGCTGGCGCTCTGGGGCCGTAGATAAAATTAAAAAGAATGCACGCGAACCGGTTTACGCTTATCGCAATCAAGAGCCCCTGCAATTTTGGTCTTATGTGCTGGTTTATGCCGGGTGCGGATGTTTATCCTTCGGGATGGTTATTTACTTAGTCTTTTATCGCTAGAGAATTTTCCTTTATATTAGCATTTGAGAATAGCTAATATTTTGATAATAGTTACCATTTCAATGTAAGGGATTAATGCTGCCCGCCAGCATTTCCCTCAGACTATCTTCTATTTGTGAATCCTTTCACAGAATACTCTTCCTGCAGTGCTTAGCCTTAAGAATAGCCTTCACTTTTTATATTTTGTTATTAACGGTTTGCCTTAATTTACTCAAGCATTAAGGAAGAAAATATGCTACAACAAAATTATCTGGATGAGCTCACGCCTGCTTTTACCCCATTATTAGCAATAAAAGAGGCTTCTCGCTGTTTATTATGTCACGACGCCCCCTGTAGTCATGATTGCCCGGCGCAAACAGACCCAGGGAAATTTATTCGCTCTATTTATTTTCGTAATTTTAAAGGCGCTGCCGAAACTATCCGCGAAAATAATGCGCTCGGTGCGGTGTGCGCCCGGGTTTGCCCAACCGAAAAATTATGCCAGCGCGGATGTACGCGCTCAGGAATTGATAAACCTATCGATATTGCACGTCTGCAACGCTTTATTACCGATTTTGAACAGCAGACCGCAATGAAAATCTATCAGCTGGCAACAAAAACGCTCGGCAAAGTAGCTATCATCGGTGCGGGTCCGGCAGGATTACAGGCCAGCGTAACGCTAAGTAATCTTGGTTATGATGTGACAATCTTCGAAAAACAGGCCCAGCCAGGTGGCTGGTTGCGTTATGGCATTCCAGAGTTTCGTCTGCCGCAAGCAGTTTTGGATCTTGAAATTGCCCGTATCGTTGAAATGGGCGTGACCATCAAGTGCAATTGTGAAGTCGGCAATGCCCTTTCCGTTGAGCAACTCAAAGCAGAATACCGCGCCGTACTGGTTACCGTTGGGATGTCTTACGGTTCAACATTACCTCTGTTTGAGAGGGCGAATCACGTCGAAATCGCCGTCGATTTTCTGCAACGAGCCCGGCAATCCAACGGCGATATTACCGTCGCACAAAGTGCATTAATCATCGGCGGTGGCGACGTGGCGATGGATGTCGCCAGTACGTTGAAGCTGCTGGGCTGCCCGTCAGTCACCTGTGTCGCGCGTGAAGAACTCGCCGACTTCCCGGCCAGCGACAAAGAATTCAGCAGCACACAGGCTTTAGGGGTGTCGATAATTGACGGCTTCACGCCCGTGGCGGTTAGCGGAAATCGAGTCACCTTTAAGCACGTACGCCTGCCAGGAGAACTCACGCTTGAAGCCGAACAGATTATTCTCGCCGTCGGCCAACATGCTCAGCTTGATAATTTCGCCGCGTTAAAACCACAGCGCAATCTTATCGATACGCACAATTATCAAACCGCCGATCCGGCTCTGTTTGCTGCGGGGGATATTGTTAAAGGCGATAAAACCGTTGTTTACGCCGTGAAAACGGGAAAAGAAGCCGCTCAGGCCATTCATCACTATTTAGAGGGAGCTTGCTCATGTTAACGAAAGATCTTTCTATTACTTTTTGCGGCGTCAAATTCCCCAACCCGTTCTGCCTCTCTTCCTCTCCGGTGGGCAACTGTTATGAAATGTGCGCCAAAGCCTATGATAGCGGCTGGGGTGGCATTGTTTTTAAAACGATCGGGTTCTTTATTGCTAATGAAGTCTCCCCACGCTTTGACCATCTCACCAAAGAAGATACCGGCTTTATTGGCTTCAAAAATATGGAACAAATTGCCGAGCATCCGCTGGAGGAGAATCTGGCCGCAATTCGTCGACTGAAACAGGACTACCCGGACAAAGTCCTGATTGCGTCGATTATGGGGGAAAATGAGCAGCAATGGCAGGAACTGGCCCGCCTGGTTGAAGACGCGGGTGCCGACATGATCGAGTGTAACTTCTCGTGCCCGCAAATGACCTCACATGCCATGGGTAGCGATGTCGGGCAAAGCCCTGAGCTGGTTGAAAAGTATTGTCGGGCCGTTAAACGCGGCTCGTCCCTGCCGATGCTGGCGAAAATGACACCGAACATTGGTGATATGTGTGAGGTGGCTCTGGCAGCAAAACACGGAGGTGCCGACGGTATCGCGACCATCAATACGGTTAAATCCATCACGAATATCGACCTGAACCGAAAAATCGGGATGCCGATCGTCAACGGTAAATCCAGTATTTCCGGCTACTCCGGCAAGGCCGTTAAACCTATTGCTTTGCGATTTATCCAACAACTGCGCATGCACCCTGAACTGCGCGATTTCCCGATTAGCGGCATCGGGGGAATTGAGACCTGGGAAGATGCCGCCGAGTTTTTACTGTTAGGCGCGGCCACGCTGCAGGTGACCACCGGGATCATGCAGTATGGCTACCGGATTGTGGAGGACATGACCAGCGGGCTGTCACATTACCTCGCCGATCAAGGGTTTGATTCACTGGAGGAGATGGTTGGTCTTGCCAATGCCAATATCATCCCCGCGGAGGATCTTGACCGTAGCTACATCGTCTACCCGAACATCCATCTTGATAAATGCGTTGGCTGTGGCCGCTGCTACATCTCCTGTTATGACGGCGGACATCAGGCGATGGAATGGAATGAGGAAACCCGCACACCGCATTGCAACACAGAAAAATGTGTGGGATGCCTGTTGTGTGGGCACGTTTGCCCGGTAGCCTGTATTGAGCTGGGTGAGGTGAAATTTAAATCCGGTGAGAAAGAGCATGCGTTAACGTTGTAACGCTGACAAAAAAGCCCGGTACAGATTACGCTGCACCGGGCTTTTTGCGTTATACGATTACTTCTTACGCGCGTACTTCAGTGAGTCCAGCGCGACCGCGAAGATGATAATGCCGCCCTTGATAATGTACTGCCAGTAAGGGTTCACGCCAATGTAGGTCAGACCGTAGTTGATGACGGTGAAGATAATCACACCGGTCACCACGCCAAACACGGTCCCTACCCCGCCGCTGAACGACACGCCGCCAACCACGCACGCCGCAATCGCATCCAACTCATACATAAAGCCGAGGTTGTTAGTCGCCGAGCCGATACGCCCGGCTTCGAGCAAACCACCGAAGGCATAAAACACGCCAGACAACGCATAGATAATCAGCAGGTTCAGCGCAACGTTGACCCCAGACACTTTCGCGGCTTCAGGGTTTCCGCCGATGGCGAAAATGTTTTTACCGAAGCGGGTCTTGTTCCACAGCACCCAGACAAACGCCACCGCAATCAGCGCATAGAAGGTGATGTAGGAGAGGCGGAAACTACCCAGCGCAATAAAGCCCTGCGCGAAGGTGGAGAATCCGCTGTCAAAGCCAGAAATTGGCGATGCGCCGACAAAGTCGTAGTACAGGGAGTTGATCCCGTAAACGATGATCATCGTACCCAGGGTGGTAATAAACGGCGTCACATTCAGATAAGCAATGATAATACCGTTCACCAGACCGATAATGGCGCCAATCACGCAAACAATCAGCACCACCACGATGATTGGCATTGTAGCCATTTCCGGGAACACCTTGTTGGCGTTCTCCATCGACTGTAGCAAGGTTGCCGCCACGACTGCCGCCAGGCCAACCTGACGTCCCGCCGACAGGTCTGTCCCTTGGGTAACAATCAGCCCGGCCACACCCAATGCGATAATAATACGCACCGAGGATTGCGTCAGAATATTACTCAGGTTCAGTAAGCTTAAGAAAGTGGGATCCTGGAAAATAATAATCGCCAGCAAAACCAAAAGAACAACGTAAATTCCGCCTTCTTTCAGATAAGTAAGAAAACTTTTCTTATTTAACGCACTCATGAGGAGCCCCTAATCTTAAAGGTGCAAAGACGCAAGACGGAGGATTTCGTTTTGCGTTGTTGTTTTAGTGTCAACAATTCCGGCAACGAGACCATTGCTCATCACCAGAATACGATCGGTAATACCTAGCAGCTCCGGCATTTCAGAGGAAATAATAATAATCCCCTTATCCTTTTTCGCGAGTTCGGCAATCAGCTGATAAATTTCAAATTTCGCGCCAACATCGATACCACGCGTGGGTTCATCTAACATCAGGATTTCTGGCTGCGTTAATAACCAGCGACCAATAACCACCTTTTGCTGATTACCACCGGACAGTGAACCGATTTGTGTACGATGGCCCGGCGTTTTCACCCTCATTGAGTCAATTACCCACTGGGTATCACTCTTCATGCGGGAATTATCCAGCAGACCAACTTTATTTTTATAGTTTTGGATATTGGAGATTAACGAGTTAAAACCAATATCCAGATACGCGTAAATACCGGTTGAGCGGCGCTCTTCCGTGACCAGCGCAAAACCATGATTAATGGCCTCATTTGCGCTGTGGTTATTAATCTTTTTGCCGTGTAGCGTAATCGTACCCGATGATTTCTCACGAATACCAAAAAGCGTTTCAACGATATCAGTACGTTTTGCGCCGACCAACCCGGCAATCCCGAGAATTTCCCCTTTGTGCAAATCAAACGAGATATCCCGAATCGACGGCTGACGCAGCGAGGTCAGGTTACGTACTTGCAGAATGACTTCACCGGGTTTATTTTCTTTATCCGGAAAACGTTGGTTCAGTGAACGGCCGACCATCATGGAGATGATCTTATCCATATCCAGCCCTTCCAGCGGCTGGGTCGCAATCCACTGGCCATCGCGCAGCACGGTAATTTCATCGCATAGCTGGAAGATTTCTTCCATCTTGTGAGAAATATAAACAATACCGCATCCACGCTCTTTCAGCTTACGGATAATGGTAAACAGATGATTAACTTCTTTCTCGGTTAACGATGACGTTGGCTCATCCATGATGACGATTTTTGCGTCATAGGAGAACGCTTTCGCAATTTCAATCATCTGCATTTGAGAAACGGATAATGTACCAACACGCGCACGCGGATCGATATCAATATCCAGCTCATCAAATATCGCTTTGGTATCGCGGTACATTTTGTCCTGATCGACAAACATGCCTTTGGTGGGATAGCGTCCCAGCCACATGTTATCCATCACAGAACGTTGTAATACCAGGTTTAATTCCTGGTGTACCATCGAAATACCATTTTCAAGCGCTTCTTTAGCAGAATGAAAATCGATTTCTTTACCCTGAAATAAAATACTACCGGAATCTTTTTGATAGATGCCGAAAAGACATTTCAATAATGTTGATTTCCCCGCGCCATTCTCCCCCATTAAGGCATGAATGGAATGTGGGCGGACTTTTAAATTGACATTATCAAGAGCCTTAACGCCGGGGAAGGACTTGTTGATGCCGGTCATTTCCAACAAGTATTCGCCTGACGACTGAGTATGTGTGCTGACCATAATTATACCTTGTTGGCCTTGCAGAGTGCGTTATTAAGGGCGCAATGACATTGCGCCCAAAGACGGAATATTTACTTATTGGTAAACTCTGCCAGATTATCTTTATCGACACCTACGTACGGAACCCGAACAATTTTGTTCTCAATTTTCCAGTTAGTGCCATCTGCCGCACCTTTACCGTCAGCCAGGTTTTTCGCCAGATCGAAGGTGGCTTTCGCCTGGTTGTTGGCGTCGTTCAGCACGGTACCAGCCATTGCGCCAGATTTCACCAGAGCCAGCGCTTCAGGCAGCGCATCCACACCAAATACCGGTACGCTGGTTTTGTTGTGCGCTTTCAGTGCTTCAACTGCGCCCATTGCCATCGCATCGTTGTTTGCGATAACCACTTCGATTTTGTTGGCATTCGGACCGGACATCCATGCATCCATTTTATCTTTTGCCTGAGCGGTATCCCACATTGCAGTATCTAACTGCAGTTGCTCAGTTTTAATGCCTTTATCGTTCAGCTCTTTAATCACGTAAGTGGTACGTGCTTCAGCGTCCGGGTGTCCCGGTTCGCCTTTCAGCAGAACAAACTGAATTTTGCCGTCTTTGTTCAGGTCCCAGTTCGGGTTAGCTGCCCAGTGTTTGGCGATCAAATCACCCTGAATAATACCGGACTCTTTAGAGTCGGTACCGACGTAAAACGCTTTGTCATAGCTGTCCAGCGCCTTACGAGAAGGTTCTTTGTTAAAGAACACGATCGGTACGTTCTGCCCGCGTGCTTTTTCAATGACCGTGCCTGCCGCTGCCGGGTCAACCAGGTTAATCGCCAGTGCTTTAACGCCTTTTGCCAGCAGCACGTCGATCTGGTCGTTTTGTTTGGACTGGTCGTTCTGCGAGTCATTCATCAGCAGCTGTACATCTGGCGCCGCTTTGGCATCTTTTTCAATAGCCTTACGTACTACAGACATAAAGTTATCGTCATACTTATAGATAGTCACACCAATGCGGGTATCAGCAGCGTGCGCAGCCGCGCCGAATAACATGCTTGCCATTACAGCAGACAGGGTCAACACCTTCTTATTCATGGTATCTCCGGTTTTATTATGCAGGGTAGTACTTGAGATAAATGCTCGGCAGGCAGAACGTTACTGAAGTGTTACTGAACGCCGAAGCTCACTTTTAAAAAATATTTCTTCCGTGTCTGGCAACGCTCCAAAAACAGGCTTTAATTTTTGTTTAAGGCACCTTTACCTCGGTGAAAGTGATTATTCACCGTTACATAGTAGTTACAGCGCAACAAACAGTGTCATCATAGCTATCGCATTGTTAATATACTGTGAATTTACTCACATATTGAAAGCGGTTACATCGCGCAACGTTATGAGTTAGTGATCGGTGCCGCATTCTGCCGTAGCGCCACTGAATGGCGACGCACCAGCGTCGGCATAAAGCAATGCGTCGCCTCCGGGTCTAACGTGCCTGCAGCCCCCTGTAGCGCAAGCTCCGTCGCCATTTTTGCCATGGAGGCAATGGGATAGCGTACGGTGGTCAGTTGCGGATCGGTGTAACGCGCGATAGGAATATCATCAAAGCCAATGATAGAAAGGTGTAATGGAATAGCGATGCCGTTGTCTTTTAGCGCGGTCAGCGCGCCGGCAGCCATATTGTCGTTATAGGCGAAAACTGCCGTCAGTTGTAAGTTACGTCCCAGCAGTTCTACCATCGCAGACTCTCCACCCTGCATATCAGGCGAACCGGTGCCGACCCAACTTTCTGCCGCAACAATCCCCTGCTCTTTCAGGGCTGTTAACCACCCTTCTTTGCGCATGGTGTCATCTTCAATGCGATGGCTTGACGCCAGATAACCGATGCGTTGATGACCATTATTCAGCAGCATTCGGGTCGCCATTTTGGCACCGCTGATGTTATCCAGACAGACGCAGCGGTGGGCGTAACCCGGCACCAGACGGTTGATTAGCACCATACCGGGGATCTGATCCATAAACTCGGCGAGTTCCCGATCGCTCAGTGCTTTAGAGTGTACAATCAGTGCGTTACAGCGCTGACGAATCAACACCTCAATGGCATGACGTTCTTTTTCAGCCTCATGGTAGCTGTTGCCAATCAGGACATACTTCTGATGCTGCTGGGCAACCATATCCACGGCTTTTACCAGCGCGCCAAAAAAGGCGTCTGATACATCCATGACCACAACACCAATCGTGTCGCTCACCTGCGTCGCCAGCGCTTGCGCGTTGGCATTAGGTCGATAGCCCAGCAGAGTAACTGCCTTCATTACCGCTTCACGCGTATCGGGACTCACCAGCGCACTGTTGTTCAGTACGCGGGAAACGGTCGCTACAGAAACGCCAGACTGTCGTGCCACATCACGTATGGTGATCATATTCACTGCCCTGTTTTAGATTGCGGTTGCCCGCAGACACCCCAGGCTGGGTATTTTGTCAGCACAATGAAACGCACTGCGTGAGAGATGTCACAGGAATGAAAGCGCTTACATCCGTTTTGTTAATGAATGTGATCCAGATCGTTATCTGGATGTACGCGGCAATGATGTCCCCGCAGCACGCAGGGTTAATTGACGCCACAGCCATTCCACCGGGCCCTGGCGGTAAAAACGTAGCCATATGACAGAGAAAAGTAGGTTAACGGCCCAAACCGGAATGACGAAATACAGCAGCTCCAGTCGGTCAAATTTCATAAATAAGCCGACCTGGTAAAACAGCGTGGTGCAGATTAAGGTTTGTAACAGATAGTTAGTTAATGCCATGCGCCCCACACAGGCGATAGCAATGACCCATTTTAAGCGGCTAAGCTGCGGCCAGAAGCCGAACATCAGCGCGGCGTAACCAATAGTTTGCAACGGCGCGCCCAGCTCTCGCGGGGCTTGTAGCAAGAAGGCACACCAGCGATATGCCCAGTCCAGATGCCACTGAGCGACGATAGCAGGCAGGTTAATCGCCATCCCGAGAATGACCAGCAGTACACCGGTGCGTCGGTAATGCTGTAAGCTGTACTGCCCTTTTAACCAACCGCTGCGCATCAATGCCGCGCCGAGCAGCATCATCCCCGCCAGTTGCCAGCCGTACTGTGCGCCCAGCGCCAGCAAGCTATTGGACATCATATCCACGCGATTGCTGACGGCTTCCATTCCACCGTTTATTTTCCAGTATTTTTCATACAGCAACGCTGAGGCATCCGGCGTCCAGGCACGACTGGTTTCACTCCCGGAGATTACCCCCAGCAGCAGCAATACGCCAACGCCCACCAGATAAAGCAGTACGCCGGTGTTAAATAAGCTTTTTACCGACGGCGCATCACGGATCAACCGCCAACAAATCAGGCCGATTAAGCCATATGCCAGCAGGATATCGCCATCCCAGAAGAGTAAACCGTGAATAAAACCCAATAGAACCAGCAGCGTAAGCCGCGACTGGATCCAGCGTTTGCCGCGCGGGAGCAGCATTTGCAGACCGGCACCGAACAGCAGCGCAAACAGCGTGAGGAATTTTACCTGCGCAAAGAGATCGAGCAGCGCCCAGGTCCAAGCGTCGGATAAGGTGATGTTGCCATACCACGCGGGATTGAGGTATGCCGCCTTTGGCAGGCCAAAGGCGCTAATATTGAGAAGCAGGATACCAAGAATGGCGACGCCACGAATAAAATCCAGCGTGACATTACGCTCCATGGTCCCTGCCCTAATCAGTTGTGATGACGTACTGCGCGCAGGAATTCCTGACGCGTGTTCTGGCTGGACTTAAACAATCCGCCAAGAGAAGTGGTCGTCGTTGCACTGGTCGCATCGCGAATGCCACGCGCTTTCACACAGTAATGTACCGCATCAATCGACACCGCCACATTATTCGTCCCGAGAAGCGTTTGCAGCGCGGTGAGAATTTGCTGGGTGAGACGTTCCTGTACCTGCGGACGCTGTGCGAAAAACTGCACAATGCGGTTAATCTTCGACAGACCAATAACCGAATCTTTCGGGATATACGCCACCGTCGCTTTGCCATCGATAGTAACAAAGTGGTGTTCGCAGGTGCTGGTCAGCGTGATATCGCGGACCGTGACCATCTCGTCCACCTTCATTTTGTTTTCAATGACGGTAATTTTCGGGAAGTTGGCGTAGTCGAGGCCGGAGAAAATCTCATCGACATACATTTTCGCAATGCGATGCGGAGTTTCCATCAAACTGTCATCGCTCAAATCGAGATTGAGCAACTGCATAATCTCGGTCATATGGCCCGAGATAAGACGTTTGCGCGTTTCGTTATCCATCTCTTGCACGGGCGGGCGTAGTGGCGTTTCAAGACCACGCGCGACCAGCGCTTCATGAACCAGGGCCGCTTCTTTACTGAGTGATGACATTTCTTCTTCTCCTGCAGGTGGGGCGCCTCTGCCCTGCATGGGGCAAAGTTTTTAGGCTGTATCACAGCCAGAACATTGTGCGTGAGGCGGCGCACATAATCCAGTATTCACCGCGATAATTATTGAAATTGGCACAGCCTTTCAGCGTAGCGATTTCACTTGTCGTTCTACCCGGTGACGTCGAGTGTTAATGTAAAGTTATATAGATGATGAAGTATGTTTGCTCAATGCGGAAGTGAAAGTTGCTCACAGTGCCATGAATAATCTGTATTATGGTGAGTTCGCAAACATATTCAGGTTCAACACAACAAGGAGCCCCGCATGGAAATGCTTGAAGAGCACCGCTGTTTTGAAGGCTGGCAGCAACGCTGGCGTCACGACTCCGCCACGTTAAATTGCACCATGACCTTCAGTATTTTTCTTCCTCCCCCGCGCGATAACACCCCGCCTCCGGTGCTGTACTGGCTGTCGGGTCTGACATGCAATGATGAAAACTTCACGACTAAAGCCGGCGCACAACGCATCGCGGCTGAGCTGGGCATTGTACTGGTGATGCCGGACACCAGTCCGCGCGGCGAACAGGTTGCCAATGATGATGGCTACGATTTAGGCCAGGGGGCGGGATTTTACCTCAATGCCACCCAACAGCCATGGGCAACGCATTTTCGCATGTATGACTATCTGCGTGATGAGCTGCCGGCACTGATTCAATCGCAGTTTAACGTCAGCGATCGCTGCGCCATCAGTGGACACTCCATGGGCGGTCACGGCGCATTGATTATGGCGCTGAAAAATCCCGGGAAATACACCAGCATTTCCGCCTTTGCGCCGATCGTAAATCCTTGCCGCGTTCCGTGGGGGGAGAAGGCTTTTAGCGCGTATCTGGGTGAAGATAAATCACAGTGGGCCGCGTGGGACAGCTGCGAGTTAATGTTGGCCAGCAAGCCCGCAGACGCGATTCCGACGCTTATTGATCAGGGAGACAGCGATCAGTTTCTCGCCGATCAGCTGCAACCCGCGGTACTAGCCGAAACGGCCCGTCAAACCGCATGGCCAATGACGCTACGCATCCAGCCAGGTTACGACCATAGCTATTACTTTATTGCGTCGTTTATTGAGGATCACCTGCGCTTCCACGCCCAGTATTTGTTGAAGTAACGCCTGAGTGAGGGCGCCAGCCCTCTTCATTTCTCCATCATTCCTTCACTTTTTCTCCTTTTTTCTTTCTCCACTATCCTATTGATTTAAAAGGCATTACCCTCAAAACAAGATCAAACACAAATGATTTCGATTATCATTTGTGTTTACAAACATTCATACTTTTGTACAATCCATTCGCTTCTTTACTGAAAAGAGTCCTTAAAAGACAAATACATACAATTGTCATGGCCTTTCACATGACGCGCTGATCGTTACCCTAAATAATTCGAGTTGTATGAACGCGCGTAGCCACGCATCTGCAACTTGAAGTATGCCGGGTAAATTCATTTAAATGGAATGATACAAATGACTATACCTCACTATAAGGGCTTCCCCGAACAGTCAACGCCGGTTTTTAATTTCTGTCTGTTCATCAATGAAAGGCAAGGGATAAGACTGCGCTACTATAAACGGTCATGCTGAATCGCTAGTGATTCGGACCCTGATGAAAGACGCTCGTGAGATCCTCCTTCGTTAATCGGATAGTGATATCCAGTAGGATATGCAGATACTTCTCACGGGGGTCTAACCCTTTACCATCAACAATTTACAGTTCAGTTACTACTCAGTTAAATTTTTCATGTTGTTGAATACAGTCTGAAGTCATCGCCGTAATGTAATGATGCCCAGCACAACCTCGCATTCTTGGCGGCGATTGCAACGACAGCACGCCAGTATCCCCGCCTACCAATCAACGAGCAGACCCAACGGCTAAACGGGTCCGTTCTATTCTCTGCCCCTACCATTACAGAACGGGCTCCCTGGACCAGTAGGGTTCGCAGATAGGCATCACCCGCTTTTGTTATCCTGCCAAGCTTTGATTTTCCGCCACTACTGTATTGTGATGGCGTTAGCCCCAACCAGGCTGCCAGTTGGCGCCCGTTCTTAAAATCATGGGCATTGCCAATACTGGCGACCAGCGCACTCGCTGTGGTGGGCCCAACACCTTTCAGTTCCATTAACTGCTGGCTGCGATGATCTGTTTTGGCCACACGAGATAATACCCTGTCATATTCGGCGATTTTCTCTTCAATATTAGTGACATGTGTCAATAGATCATCAATGCACAGCCTAACCTGTACTGGCAGAGTTTCCTTCTGGTCAGAAACAACATGACGCAGAGCATCAGTGCTTTGTGGGGCAATAACCCCGAATTCAGATATCAGGCCCCGAAGACGGTTATACGTTGCTGTTCTTTCCTGGATAAATCCCTGTCTTGTCCGATGTAAGCATTGCATTGCCTGCTGGCTTTCGTCTTTGACTGGTACAAAGCGCATATGCGGCCGCTGCACTGCCTCACAAATAGCTATTGCATCAGCTGCATCATTTTTCCCGGTCTTACCCGCCATGCGATAGGGTGAGACAAATTTCGGAGCCATCAACCGGACATCATGGCCATACTGCCTGAATAATCTTGCCCAATAGTGGGCACCCGAGCAGGCTTCCATTCCAATGACACAGGGAGGTAAACCTGCGATGAGTTCAGAAAGTGCTGCACGCGACACCTTGGGTTTAACCAGAACAGCTTTACCATTTTGGTCAATGCAGTGAACAGCAAACACATTTTTAGCAAGATCGATACCGACAGTGGTGATGGTCATAACGAATCCCTCTGGGTCAATGTTTATCCTATGATTGCACGAAAGTTAATCAGGCGCATATCTAGGGGAAGTCCCTTCCATTCGTTAAGGCTGTAGCTGCCGCAGTATGCGTCGCCAGTCTCCCATCACTCGGGCATGCCGCTGAACAAGACACCGTGGTGGTTACCGCCACCGGCTTCGAACAGAAAATTCAGGACGCTCCCGCTTCGATATCTGTTATTACCAAGCAGCAGATTGAGGACAAAGCCTATCGCGATGTTACCGATGCGCTAAAAGATGTCCCTGGCGTCGTCGTCACCGGCGGGGGTAGCAGCAGCGATATCAGTATTCGTGGTATGGCTTCGCAATACACGCTCTTCCTGGTCAACGGTAAACGCATCAGCACACGCGGCACACGTCCTAACAGCGACAACTCAGGTATTGAGCAAGGTTGGCTGCCGCCGCTGGAATCCATCGAGCGTATCGAGGTCATCCGTGGCCCAATGTCATCTCTGTACGGCTCCGATGCGATGGGCGGCGTCATCAACGTCATCACCAAGAAAGTGTCGAATACCAAAGCCTGGACCGGCTCTCTGCACGGCGATGCCACTTTCCAGGAAGACAGAGACTCCGGCGATATTTATCAGACCAACGCCTATGCGTCTGGGCCACTGATTGACGGATTACTCGGCGCAAAAGTGACCGGATTATTCTCTCATCGGGCGGAGGACAAAATCCTCAATGGCTACAATGAACAGCGTATGCGTAACGGGGGCTTAACCCTGAACTTTACGCCAGATGATAAAAATGACATCGACTTCGATTACGCACGTGAACTGCAGGATCGCGACAGTACGCCAGGCAAATCCATGGCCGAGGAAAGCTGCCGCAACGGAAGCTGCAAGCCCAACAGTAAAAGCGAAAACAAGTATGTGCACACAACGTATTCACTAACCCACAGCGGTTATTACGACGACTTCAACTCCACCAGCTATGTCCAGCAGGAAGAGACCGAAAACCCAGGTCGCCAGATGAAGTCCTACAACACGATTTTCAATAACCAGAACCAGGTCTTCCTTGGGGCGCACACCCTGACGTTGGGCGGGCAATACCGTTATGAAAAACTGAGTGATAACGGCAACCAGCTGCAAGCTGCTGATGGACTGAACAAACTGACCCGCTGGAGCTGGGCGCTGTTTGCTGAAGATGAGTGGGCCGTTACCGATACCTTCACGCTGACTGGCGGTCTGCGTATGGATAAAGATGAAAACTACGGCGACAACTGGACGCCGCGCGGTTATGGCGTATGGCATCTGAGCGATCAATGGACCTTAAAAGGCGGCGTTTCAGCGGGCTATCGCGCACCGGATCTGCGCCAGTCGTCTGCCAGTTGGGGACAGGTCACCGGCGGCGGTAGACTGAACGGAATCATTGTCGGCAACCCGGACCTGAAGCCGGAGAAAAGCCTCAGCGAAGAGATCGGTTTACTGTGGGATAACGGCAACGATCTCAACGCGGGCGTCACGCTGTTCAATACTGACTTCAAAGACAAAATCACCGAAGTGCGCCGCTGTAACAGCAGCTCCGATCCGGCCTGTACCATCGGCAATACCCACTATGACTTCGTCAGCGATCGCGTTAACGTCGATAAAGCCAATATGCGCGGCGTAGAATCCACTTTCGGCTGGAAGATGACTTCCGACATCAACTGGACGGCGAATTACACTTACACGGAATCTGAACAGAAAAGCGGTCAGTTCTCCGGTCAGCCATTGAACAAAATGCCAAAGCATATGTTCAACACCACGCTGGACTGGCAGGCCACGCAGGATCTCGGTTTCTGGAGCCGTCTGAATCTGCGCGGGAAAACGTCTGAATACCTGAGCCGTACCTCCATGGCGCAGGGCACCCCGTCCTATACTCAGGTCGATGTTGGTTTACGCTATTATGCTAACAAAGATCTGCTGATGACCGCTGGCGTGTATAACGTGCTGGATAAGCAAATCGATTACGATACCTACGACACTGTTCTCGATGGTCGTCGTTACACGGTTGGCCTGACTTACAGCTTCTAAGTCTGGCGCAATAAAAAAACCCCGGCACTCATCATGCCGGGGTTTTTGTTATGCTTTTTATACTGTTATTTCTTCACGCGATCCGGGAATTTCATTTCGCTGTAGCGAACAAAATGAGTTCCTTTCGCCAGCTTATAGCCAAACCAGATAATCAGGAACAGCGGGATACCGATATAGGTTGCCATCACGCCGCCCCAGTCAATGCTATCTTTCAGGAACGCTTCGTAGTTCTGGCCCAGAGTGATAATCAGGCACAGCACAAAGGCGAAGATCGGACCCAGCGGGAAGAAGCCAGAACGGTACGGCAGATCCTTCACATCGTGCCCCTGCAGCACATAACCGCGACGGAAACGATAGTGGCTAATAGCGATCCCCAGCCAGGCGATAAAGCCCGTCATCCCGGAGGTGTTCAGCAGCCAGAGGTACACGGTCTGGTTACCAAACATCGAGGTCAGGAAACACAGCCCCGCCACCACAGTCGTCGCATACAGCGCGTTACGCGGAACACCGCCACGAGACAGTTTGCCGAAAATACGCGGCGCTTTACCGTCGCATGCCAGGGTGTAAAGCATACGCGTGGAGGCATACATCCCGGAGTTACCCGCTGACAGTACCGCCGTCAGGATAACCGCGTTCATTACTGCTGCGGCTGACAGCAGACCCGCATGCTGGAATACCAACGTGAACGGGCTAACGCTGATGTCTTTCACATCGTTGCGCAGCAGGCTCGGATCGGTGTACGGGATAATCAGGCTGATAATCAAAATCGCGAACACATAGAACAGCAGGATTCGCCAAAACACCTGACGCACCGCACGTGGAATGTTCTTTTCAGGATCTTCAGATTCGCCTGCCGCGATACCAATCAGCTCAGTTCCCTGGAAGGAGAAGCCGACGATCATCGCCACGCCAATCATAGCGGCAAAACCCCCGGCAAACGGTGCATCACCGGTCGTCCAGTTGCTCCAGCCCACCGGCTGAGTACCTTTGAAGATACCGAAAATCATCATCACGCCAACCACGATGAAGATAATTACAGTGGTAACTTTGATCAGCGAGAACCAGTATTCCGCTTCACCAAATCCGCGAACGGAAATGTAGTTCAGCAGGAAGATAACGCCGAGGAACAGTGCGCTCCAGATCCAGCCCGGCGTGTCCGGGAACCACCAGCTCATCACCAGTTGTGCGGCCACCAGGTCAACGGCAATCGTTACCGCCCAGTTGTACCAGTAGTTCCAGCCCAGCGCGAAGCCAAAGCCTTCTTCTACGTAGTTTTGACCGTAAGTGGAGAACGAGCCGGAAACCGGCATATAGGCAGCCAGTTCACCGAGGCTGGTCATCAGGAAGTACACCATCAGACCGATCAGGATATAAGAGAACAACGCGCCGCCAGGACCCGCCGCAGAAATAGTTGCACCAGATGCAACGAAAAGACCTGTACCGATGGAGCCTCCAATGGCAATCATCGTCAGGTGACGCGCCTTCAGTTCACGACGTAGCGTGGGCGCTTCTGTGGTTTTAGTTTCGGAAACCATGTGAAAATGCTATCCATCCAAAAAATGAGGCGCGATTGTAGCAGACGAAATGGCATTCTTCCGGCACAAATGCGCTGTTATAAGAGACCTTCATGACTGGCCGCGGATTATAAGTAAAGCAGAAAACGGGCGGCACAAGGCGGTTAAGACGTAACAGCCATTATGGATAGGGTGACCTGACGAGAGTTAGCGCGCTATTCGCCCTACTCAACCTGGTTGCTGTAATATAAAAAACGCGTAATGGCATTGGAGATATGTTTTTGCCGGTGATGAACGCGCCAGAGAGTGCGCACTAAACGCGGCAGTGGCACGGTAACTTCGCTCAGCGTCCCTGCCTGTAACTGCTCCGCAATGACCCGACGCGACAAACAGCTGATCCCGAGACCATGGCGCACCGCATGCTTAATGGCCTCGGAGTTCCCCAACTCCATCGCCATCTGAAATCTTGGCAGATGAGACAACAGCAGGTAATCCACCAGTTCACGCGTCCCCGATCCTCGCTCACGCAGGATCCACGGCGAAGCAGCCAGCTGTTCCAGCGTAATGGGCCCCTTTGTGAGCGGTGACGACGGTGCGGCAAACACCACCAGTTCGTCCTCCAGCCACGGTTCAGAGATGATTTCCGTACTGTGACACGGCCCTTCTATCAGCCCGATGTCTACCCGAAAATCCAGCACCGCATTGATCACGTCCTGGCTGTTGCCCACGCTAAGTTCCAGCGGCAAATCGGGGAAATCCTGGCGATAACGGGCGATCATGGCGGGCAGAATATAATTACCGATGGTGCTACTGGCATAGACCCGAATGGCGCCATTATCTTTGCGAAAAAGCTGTTCGATTTCGGTCGTTTGCTCAAGTAACGCCAGCGCGCGCGGATAAAGCAAGCGTCCGTGTTCGTTAACCACCAGCCGTTTGCCGACACGGTCAAACAGCTGCACGCCAAGTTGCCCTTCCAGATCGGTAAGCGCCGCACTCACCGCCGACTGCGACAATGCCAGCATGACAGATGCCTGAGTCGTTGAGCCGCTTTTTAGTACTTCAGCAAACACTTCAAGTTGTCGCAGGGTGATATGCATAGTCGTTTTCCACCGGATAGCCGTTACTTATACCCTAAATAATTCGAGTTGCAGGAAGGCGGCAAGAGAGAGCATCCCCCGGAGCGTACTTAAGTACGTGACTGGGGTGAACGAGCGCAGCCAACGCACATGCAACTTGAAGTATCACGGGTATACCACTTATATAGATTAATTATAAATATATAATCAATTTTATTTTTAAACCACTTCGCCTTACTCTTTTACCCAGATAAAGGAGAAGGATATGACAGAACTCACCTTACAGACTCATCGTCGTACAGCGTGGCATTTTATTCCGGGGCTTGCCCTGAGTGCAGTTATCACTGGGGTCGCCTTATGGGGAGGATCCATTCCCGCCGTCGCAGGTGCCGGGTTCAGCGCCCTCACCTTAGCCATCTTATTGGGGATGATTCTCGGCAACACCGTCTATCCGCACATCTGGAAAAGCTGTGACGGCGGCGTGCTGTTCGCGAAACAACATTTATTACGTCTGGGGATTATCCTCTACGGTTTCCGCCTCACCTTCGCGCAAATTGCTGACGTCGGCGTCAGCGGTATCGTGATTGATGTGTTAACGCTAAGCAGTACCTTTATGATTGCCTGTTTCCTGGGGCAGAAAGTATTTGGTCTGGACCGTCACACCAGCTGGCTGATTGGCGCGGGTAGCAGCATTTGTGGTGCCGCCGCCGTGCTGGCAACCGAACCAGTGGTGAAAGCAGAAGCCAGTAAAGTGACCGTCGCTGTCGCCACCGTGGTTATCTTCGGTACTATCGCTATCTTCCTGTATCCGGCGATGTATCCGTTGCTTTCACACTGGTTTAGCCCAGAAACCTACGGCATTTACATTGGCTCCACCATGCATGAAGTTGCACAGGTTGTGGCTGCCGGGCACGCCATTAGCCCGGATGCGGAAAACGCCGCGGTTATTGCCAAAATGCTGCGCGTCATGATGCTGGCACCGTTCCTTATCCTCCTGGCCGCACGCGTTAAACAACTGTCTCCGGCCACGGGCGGTGAGAAGAGCAAAATAACCATTCCATGGTTTGCCATCCTGTTCATTGTGGTCGCAATTTTTAACTCGTTCCACCTGCTGCCACAGTCAGTAGTGAACATGCTGGTAACGCTGGACACCATTTTGCTGGCAATGGCGATGGCGGCCCTGGGGTTGACCACGCACGTTAGCGCGCTGAAAAAAGCCGGTGCCAAACCGTTACTGATGGCCCTGCTGCTGTTTGTCTGGCTGATTGTGGGTGGTGGTGCGATTAACGTCGCTATCCACGCGCTGATGGCATAAACGATCACGACTCACCTCTATTAACCCGCTATACTCTCCCTTTTTGTATTTGAGTATGGCGGGTTAAATTTATGAAATATATCGGAGCGCACGTAAGCGCCGCTGGCGGTCTGGCTAACGCCGCTATTCGAGCCGCAGAAATCGAAGCGACCGCATTCGCCCTGTTCACCAAAAATCAGCGCCAGTGGCGTGCCGCGCCGCTGACCACCGAAATCATTGATGATTTTAAATCTGCCTGCGAGAAGTATCATTATACTGCCGCCCAGATCCTGCCTCACGACAGTTACCTGATTAACCTCGGTCATCCGGTTAGCGATGCGCTGGAAAAATCACGTGATGCGTTTATAGATGAAATGCAGCGCTGTGAACTGCTGGGCTTATCCTTGCTGAACTTTCACCCGGGCAGCCATTTGATGCAGATCCCGGAAGATGAGTGTCTGGCGCGCATTGCCGAATCCATCAACATCGCCCTTGCTCAGACCCAGGGCGTTACGGCAGTTATCGAAAATACCGCCGGACAAGGCAGCAACCTTGGATTTAAGTTTGAGCACCTTGCTGCCATTATCGACGGCGTCGAAGATAAGTCCCGCGTCGGCGTCTGTATTGATACCTGCCATGCCTTCGCGGCCGGTTACGATTTGCGCTCCGTCGAGGAATGCGAAAAGACGTTTGCGGAATTTGAACGTATTGTCGGCTTCAGGTACCTACGAGGTATGCACCTGAACGACGCCAAGAGCGCATTTGGCAGTCGAGTTGACCGTCACCACAGCTTAGGTGAAGGCAATATTGGCCACGATGCCTTCCGTTGGATCATGCAGGACAATCGTTTTGACGGCATTCCGCTGGTGCTGGAAACGATTAATCCGGATATCTGGGCAGAAGAGATTGCCTGGCTGAAAGCCCAGCAAACAGAAAAAGCGGTGGCATAATCATGAACGACAGGGAAAAGCAGATCCTTAAGATCCTGCGTCGCAATCCGTTGATTCAGCAGAATGAAATCGCCGATATTTTGCAGATCAGCCGTTCACGCGTTGCTGCGCATATTATGGATTTGATGCGTAAAGGCATGATTAAAGGTAAAGGTTATATCCTTACCGAACAGGATTATTGCGTGGTTGTCGGGGCGATCAATATGGATATTCGTGGTGTTGCTGACATCCACTATCCTCAGGCTGCCTCTAACCCTGGTAACATTCACTGCTCGGCAGGCGGCGTGGGACGCAACATCGCCCACAACCTGGCGCTGCTGGGCCGTGACGTCCACTTAATTTCCGCTGTTGGCAGTGATTTCTATGGCGAAACATTGCTGGAACAAACGCGTCAGGCCGGTGTTAACGTTTCCAGTTGCATACGCCTGCATGGACATAACACCTCAACTTACCTGTCGATCGCTAATCAGCAGGAAGAGACCGTACTGGCAATTAACGATACCCATATCCTGCAACAATTGACGCCGCAGTTACTGAACAGTTCGCGAGATTTGATCCGCCATTCCGGTGTCGTACTGGCAGATTGCAATCTGACTGCCGAAGCCATTGAGTGGGTCTTTACTATTGCTGATGATATTCCGGTATTCATTGACACCGTTTCAGAGTTCAAAGCGGCAAAAATGAAGACCTGGTTTACGCGTATTCATACGCTAAAACCAACGCAGAAAGAGCTGGCGATTTTGTGGGGTCAACCTATTCATTCAGATGCCGATCGCGTACTGGCCGTTAATAGTCTCCATCAGCAAGGGGTAAAACGAATCTTTGTTTGCCTGGAAGATGAATCCGTTTTTTGCAGCGAAAAGGACGGAGAACAGTTTTTACTGACGCCTCCTGAGCATACGGTTGTAGACAGTTTTGGCGCCGACGATGCTTTTATGGCGGGATTGCTGTACAGCTTTCTGGAAGGTAGTGAATTTCGTGAAAGCGCTCACTTTGCCATGGCCTGCGCGGCATTATCGCGAGCCAGCGTCAGTATCAACAACCCAACCCTCTCAGCAGATAACGCCTTGTATTTGCTGCAAACTGCTTAAATGTAATGCCGGATGGCGCTACGCGTATCCGGCATTATTTTCGCTATGCCAGCCCGATAAAGAAACCGGCTATAGTAGCGCTCATCAGGTTTGACAGCGTTGCTGCTGCCAGCGCGCGCATGCCAAGCTGCGCGATTTCCGGGGCACGCTGTGGCGCTATCGCCGAAAATGCCCCGACGACAACGCCAATCGAACCAAAGTTAGCGAAACCGCACAGCGCAAACGAGATAATCGCAATGGTCTTCACATCCAGCGTTCCACCCGTTTGCAGATACGGCGAGAAGTTGAGATAAGCGACAAACTCATTAATCGCCAGCTTCTGTCCGATCAGGCTGCCTGCCAGCGTCGCATCGCTCCAGTCCACACCCATAATCCACGCCAGCGGGGCTAGCGCATAGCCAAAGATCCCTTCCAGAGTGGCGTGACCAAAGCCAAACCACCCACCAATTCCGCCAATAATGCCGTTAATCAGCGCGATAATGGCGACAAATGCCATTACGACCGTCGCCACGCCAGCAGCAATTTTCAGCCCGGTCATCGCTCCGCTCGCCGCTGCTTCGATGATGCTTTTCGGTGGCGTTTCAGTAAATGACAGGTTCTCAAAAGTGACGCGAGATTCTTCAGTTGCCGGACTCAGCATACGCGCGAACAAAATACCGCCAGGGATTGCCATCAACGATGCCGCCAGCAAATAGTCAATCGGAACGCCCATTCCGGCGTAACCAATCATCATTGAGCCAGCAATCGAGGCCATCCCACTACAAATAGCGGTAAACAGCTCATTGCGATTCAGGCGGTCAATAAACGGCTTCACGATCGCCGGGATCTCGTTTTGCCCGAGAAAAATCGTCGTTACGGCGACAAATGACTCGATCTTACTGATGTTCAGCGCTTTCTGGAAAATACCGCCGAGGATGCGGATCAACAGCCCCATCACGCCAATGTAGTAGAGAAGACTGATCAGTGCGGTCACAAAAATGATGGCCGGAAGCACCCGAAAAGCGAAGATAAACCCGGCTCCGTCAAACAGCACATCCATTTTTGGCCCTACCAGGGAGCCAAAGATAAATGCGCTTCCCGCGTCACTGTATGACATTACCTTGTGGACACCGAGCGCAGCCTGTTCAACCAGCCATTTTCCCGGCGGGAAGTACAGCATAATGCCGCCGATTGCGATTTGCAGTACCAGTGCAGCCCCGACCGTGCGCAGACTTATACGTTTTTTATTTACTGACAGCAGAAACGCGATGGCCAGTAATACCACCATACCCACAACACTTCTCATTATATCCATAATGAAATTCCCTTCATGCCAGGAAACCCGGCGTTATCGCCAGGTTTTGGTAGGTTTGATATTCGCGGGCGACCGCATTCTGCCCGGGAAATTCTGTCAGACGAGGCGCTGATACTCCTTCGCAATTTCACAGGCCAGTACCGCATTGTTGAACACCAGCTGAATATTTGATTTCAGGCTGTCACCACCGGTCAGCTCTGCAACCCGCGCTAACAGGAACGGCGTACTCTCTTTGCCCACGACGCCCTGATCTTCCGCTTCTTTTACCGCCCGATCGATTGCCGCATTAATTTTCTCTTCAGCCATCGCAAACTGCTCTGGGATGGGGTTCGCAACAACCAGACCGCCGTCGAGACCCGTTTGCCATTTCACCGCCATGGCACGGGCAATCTCTTTCGCACTGTCCAGACGGATGCTGACTTCAAACGGACTGGTACGGCAGAAAAATGCTGGCAACGCGTTGGTTTGATAACCAATTAACGGCACACCAAAGGTTTCTAAATATTCAGTAGTTAAGCCGAGATCAAGAATAGATTTCGCCCCGGCACAAATTACCGTGACATTGGTATGCGCCAGTTCTTGCAGATCCGCGGAAATATCAAAGGTATGTTCAGCACCACGATGAACCCCACCTATTCCCCCTGTCGCAAATACTTTAATTCCCGCCAGGGCGGCAATAATCATGGTTGAGGCAACAGTCGTTGCACCATTTTTTCCTGCCGCGACCACAAACGGCAAATCACGACGACTTACTTTCGTAACGCTATGACCTTCTCGCCCAAGCAGCTGAATTTCATCTTTGCTTAAACCAACTTTCATTATTCCGCCAATAATGGCAATGGTCGCAGGAACCGCACCGTGTTTACGAATAGTTTCTTCTACTTCAATCGCTGTCTGGGCATTCTGCGGAAATGGCATACCATGAGAAATAATGGTTGATTCAAGTGCAACAATCGGCTTCTTACTGTTTAATGCTTCCTGTACTTCTGGAGATATTTGTAATAATTCAGAGGAAAGAGTTAATTCAGACATTCTGTGTTCTCCACTAATGAGCTTACATTCGCAACAGACAAATCAGGGTTATTGGTATATTCACAGGCTAACGCCATTGATGAACAACCCTGCGCAAATCGAACCGAATCAATAAAGGGCATGCCGTCTACCCAGCAGGAAGCCAGTCCAGCCATCATCGCATCGCCAGCCCCGGTAACATTAATGACGTGAGTTTTAATCGGCAGCGACCAACCACGACTCCCCGCAATATCACTGTAATAAACACCGTCACCGCCCATGCTGAGCACCAGCCTATTTAAGCCGCGATCATGAAACCAGGCGGCGACTTTACCCACGTCATCACGCCCGGAAAGCGCAATACCGCTTAGCGTTTCGGCTTCAAGCCGGTTGGGTTTAAGAGTGTGAATTTGTCCAAGCCGCTCGCGAATTTTGACGCATTTCCATGCCGATACCGGGTCAACAAACACCGGAACCTCTCCGGCATTTTCCAGCACCCATGCCAGGGCATCTTCGCTGATATTGCAATCGGCGACGATGACTTTCGCCTGCCGAATAAAATCATGATGCTGTGATAAAAAATCTGCTGAAATATGTTCGGTAATGCTCATATCATTAATGGCAACCAACATTTCACCGGTATTATCAAGCAATGATAAATAACTGGACGTATTCTCTCCGGGAACGATAAGACACTTATCAACATGAACTCCGGATTGATTGGTTTGCGCCAATAACGATTGTCCATAAAAATCATTACCAACCGCAGTCAGTAACCATGAATTTTTCCCCAGCAGCGCGAGATTATGTGCAATGTTACGTCCAACTCCGCCGGGGGTGAATTTTATCTTTCCTGGATTCGAATCCGCATAATTTAGAGAAGCATGCGAATACCCAGCAACATCCATATTGGCCGAGCCAATAGTTACTATGTATTCCTTTTCACGCATAGCACGTCCCCTGGCAATTAACTTGCCACAAATGAGTTCGTTAAAATAACCAACGCCACACATCAGGTTATTAGAGCATATGTTCAATATCAAACATGTGTTCATAGTAAGCGTGTTTTTGACAAAGTAAATCCATATTCAAGATCTAAACTCAATAGATATGAACAGAATCACAATTTTTTATAGATACAGTCTGTAAAGGAAAGAGAAAATGAGAGGTAGTACACAATTCAAGCAGTCTAAAGAGTTTAACTCCGGCATAACCGGAGATTTTTCAGATGCGCCAGGCGATCCGGTTCGTATCAACTGAGCGAAACAAGGTCCTCTGGCATATGGTTGTACAAAATCCGCCAGAAGTGCTCAGCCGTTTTATTCAACCGGGTATCCATTCGGTAAATATAAGCCTGAATAGGCACCATCAGCTCCGGCGTCTGCAGACAAACCAGCCGCTTTTCGCGCAGTTCGTTTACGATTGTCCACGCCGGCAGCCAGGCGATACCATGCCCATCCAATGCCATATTTTTTAATAACTCACTCATTGAAGACATAAACAGCGTACGGGCTGAAATGCCGCCTACTTCCGCCAGATGACGGTTTACCAATCTTCCCATGTAGGATGTGCTGGTATAGTTCAGAATCGGCGCCTGCGACTGATAGATATCAAACAACGCCTTACCCTGCGCATCAGCAGCACACACGGGGTACAGTTCAGACTCAAAAACCTTCAAGCCGCAGAAAGGTGACTGCATTAAATCTTCATCCCGAAAGGAGATAATAAAATCGCTTTTCCCCTCGCGCAGAGTATTCACCGCCTGAACAACATCAATAGCTTCAACGTGATAGACAAACTCCTCACCCCAGGCCGCCATTGAGTGCACCAATCTGGGCAACATCGTCAGCGACAAAGAATGTGCCGCCGCTATTTTGATATTGGGTACACCCAGTAAATTGTGGCCGCTTAGCTCATCCAGATTACATTCCAGCTGTTGCAACAAACTACGGGTTTGCGAATGAAATAGCTTGCCCTCCTCCGTGAGTTGCAGTGGGCTCGTTGTGCGATCAAAAAGCAGCACACCCACGGCTGATTCGAGCGCCTTGATCCGCCGACTAAATGCCGGTTGGGATATGTTGCGCTCCTCAGCCGCCTGGGAAAAATGACGGCATGCCTCCAACGTCAGAAAGTCATATAACCATTTTGTCTCAATATTTTTCATGCTTATCACGCGGATATTTAAATATGCCTATTAGCCTTAAAGCATCATGCCTGAATAGTTCCGGAGTTGACATTCATCATTAGCGCCTGGTGATTCGTTTTTTGCATCAAGGCTTCATTTTTAACATTAACATACTTCTCTCCCTATCGGTTACGACCGCTTGCCCGCCGCGTAACGCGTAGCCTCTGGCCGAATACCGGCCTGCTGAGGTTACACAATAAACCACAGTCATGCGGTTTTTGCATTGAACCATACATTATTGCATTTCTCCTCACGTCTCACTGCTGTTAAACATTATCAGCAGACACAACCCGGCTCTGAATATTAATTATCGGTGAATTGAGGTATATATCGTGAAAGGTTTAATTGGCGTGCTTGGTGGTATGGGACCTGCTGCAACGGTCGATCTGTTTAATAAATTCGTCACTTTTACCGCTGCGCAACGTGACCAGGAACATATCCCCTTAATTATTTCATCTATTCCTGACATTCCAGACCGAACCGACGCGTTAATGCATCATGGTCATTCCCCACTTCCGGCAATGCGCGATTATATGCATAAACTCGAAGATGCTGGCGCCGAGTGTATTGTGATCCCCTGTAACACCGCTCACTTTTGGTTTAATGAATTAAAAGCGTGCTGCCATACAGAGCTGCTCAGTATCGTTGAAACGACCATCAATGAGGTTAAAAACTGCGGGAAATCGCAAATCGGATTACTCGCCACCAACGCCACTTTATACATGGGCCTTTATCAAAAAGGCATAGAATCTCTTGGGTTAACCTGCATCAGCCCTGACTCATCCAGTCAGGAAAAAGTGATGGAAAGCATTTATTGCTTAAAAGCTGGTGATGCTAAGCGGGCACAAACGCTGATGAATGAACAGGCTGAAGCACTCTTCTCACGCGGGGCACAAGTCATCGTGCTCGGATGTACTGAAGTTCCTGTCATTCTTGCTGAAGCCGTCAAAAAGTCACCTGAAAAATATATTGATTCAACCGGTTCGTTGGTTCGTGCCGGTATTAAATGGTACGAGAAACGCGTGGGTAAAAATCACCTTTTGGCACAATGAATGTCCATACCTGTTTAATTGTTGCATTAAATAAAAATCCATTTTAATTACAAATTACTCTCTGGCGGAGGCCATTATGATTTGGCTAGAAATTATCGTAGTGTTGGGCGCAATATTTTTCGGTATCCGCCTTGGCGGAATTGGTATTGGTTTATGCGGCGGGCTGGGGCTGGCTATTTTAACGCTGGGGTTTGGGCTGCAAATTGGTTCACCACCCGTTGACGTTATTCTTATTATTATGACGGTGGTGGTGGCGGCATCGGCGCTACAGGCCGCCGGAGGCATGGATTATCTGGTTCGCATTGCCGGTAATTTTATGCGCCGTAACCCTAAATATATCAATATTATTGCGCCGATTATCACCTGGTCGATGACGATTATGGCGGGAACAGGGTTCATCGTCTTTTCTACTCTGCCAGTGATTGCCGAAGTTGCCAAAGAGTCAGGTATTCGCCCTTCCCGTACGCTCGCAGGCTCCGTAGTCGCTTCTCAGGTGGCGATATCCGGTTCGCCGATCAGTGCCGCAATGGCCGCTATGCTGACTATTATGGAAGGCAACGGTATCAGCTTTATTCAGGTCATGGCGGTTTGTCTGCCTGCCTCATTTGTCGCCGCGATGGTCGCCGCTTTTATCGCCTCACGTCAGGGATGTGAGCTACAGGATGATGAAGTCTATCTGGAACGCCTGCAAAAAGGACTGGTGCGTAAATATGCAGGGCAAAACAGCACAACGCCAGGTGCCAGACTGTCAGTCGCCCTGTTTATGCTGGCAACGGTGGTCATCGTTATTCTTGCCGCATGCCCTCAATTGCGCCCTGGATTCGATGCAGGTAACGCAATGAATACCCGGGATATTATCATTATCTGCATGCTAGCTGCCGCATGTCTGATGGTGGTGCTATGCAAAACATCAACAGACGCGATTGTCCTGACATCCACGTTTCGGGCGGGTATGAGTTCGTTGGCAGTGATTCTGGGGATTGTTACGCTGGGCACAACTTTCATTGATGCCCACTTAACGGAGATAAAGGATATCGCGGGCGATATTCTACGGGCTTATCCGATGCTGTTGGCGCTGGTGCTGTTTGGTACCTGCGCGCTTCTCTATTCGCAGGGAGCCACCACGCCGCTGATTATCCCTCTTGCCGTCGCACTCGGCGTACCCACATGGGCCATTCTGGCTTCCTATGTCGCAGTGACCGGCGTGTTTGTTCTGCCAACTTATCCGACTTCGCTGGCGGCAATGGAGTTCGACACCACCGGGACAACGCGCGTGGGTAAGTATGTCTTAAACCATCCGTTTATGTTGCCAGGGCTTGGCGGGATCATTGCTGGCGTTGCCTTTGGTTTTATCATCGCGCCAATGATTGCCTGAACCGGTTTAACACTACCTGGCAGATCTTATGGATAAAAAAAGGGGCAGAGAAATCTCTGCCCCGGATGTCAGCGTTAAATCAGGCCGCCTTTGCCACAACCTCTGCTTCCGGGCGTTTCAGCACCGCGTAGGAGAGACCGGCTACCAGCGTACCGGCAATAATGGCCAGCAGGTATCCAACCACCGGAGTGATTGCGCCAGGGATTAACAGCACGAACAGACCGCCGTGCGGCGCCATCAGCTTAGCCCCCACCGCCATCGAGATAGCTCCGGTAATCGCACCGCCAACGATACAGCAAGGCAGAACGCGCATCGGGTCACGGGCAGCGAATGGGATAGCCCCTTCGGTAATAAAGCACAGGCCCAATACCAGCGCAGCTTTACCGCCTTCCTGCTGCGCTTTGTCGAACTTACGACGCGCCACCAGCGTTGCCAGCCCCAGGGCCAGCGGAGGCACCATACCCGCCGCCATAATCGCCGCCATCGGCGCATAGGTTTGCGTACTAAGCAGGCCCACACCGAAAGCATACGCCGCTTTGTTAACCGGACCGCCCATATCGGTACACATCATGCCGCCCAGAATCGCTCCAAGCAGCACCGCGTTCGCGGTTCCCATGGTTTGCAGCCAGTGGGTCAGACCTTCCAGAATGCCCGCCACTGGTTTACCGATCAGGTAGATCATGGCCAGACCAACCACCAGGCTTGAAAGTAGCGGAATGATCAGGATCGGTTTCAGCGCTTCCATACTCTGCGGGAGTTTCAGCTTCGTGCTGATGAGCTTCGCCACATAACCGGCAAGGAAACCGGCAATAATCCCGCCAATAAAGCCGGAACCGGTGCTCACCGCCAGCATACCGCCGATAAGACCAGGCGTCAGACCCGGACGATCAGCGATGGAAAACGCGATGTAGCCCGCCAGAACCGGCACCATCAGCGCGAAAGCTGAACCACCGCCAATCTGCATCAGCGCGGCCGCCAGCGTACCCTGCTCCTTGAACGCTTCGATACCAAAAGCGAATGAGAGTGCAATACACAGACCGCCAGCAACCACCATCGGCAGCATGTAGGATACGCCCGTCAGCAGGTGACGATACGCGCCAGCGCTCTCTTTCTTACCTTCAGTGGTTGCAGACTGCGCTTTGCCGGCAGGCTGGTACGGCGTTGCTTCTTCCAGCGCTTTATCCAGCTCCTGCTTCGTTTTCTTCAGCGCAAGGCCAGTAGAAGTACGGTACATTGGTTTTCCGGCAAACTTCGCCAGATCAACTTCAATGTCAGCCGCCACAATCACCAGATCCGCCTGAGCCACCTCTTCCGGCGTAATGGCATTGCCTGCGCCAACAGACCCACGGGTTTCAACCTTCACCCACCAGCCACGTTTTTTCGCTTCTGTTTCAATAGCTTCAGCGGCCATAAACGTATGGGCAACGCCAGTTGGACAAGCCGTCACCGCCACCACGCGTTTTGGACCACTACTGGCCACGGACGCTGTCGCAACCGGAGCGCTATAAGGTTTTGCGTGGCCTTTCGCTTCGCTGAGGAAAAGTTCAGGATGCGCAACCGCACGACCAATATCGCCCAGCCAGACTTTTTTGCCGTTCAGCGAACTGTCGGCAGGAAGCGTGTCGCCCAGAACAATTGCCAGTTCGGCATCATTAGGATTATCAATAATTTCCAGATGTGCTTTCTGCGCCGCCGCTCCAAGCAGGGTTTTCGCCATATAAGCGCGAGCCTGGCCGAGATTAGCGTCAATAATCAGCAGCGTTTTCATTATGCCTCTCCTGCTGTCAGTTAAACGGTTTTAAGTCGACACGCGCCATCATTGCGGCCAACTGAGGACGATCGGTGATGCCCACATTGCTTTGGCTTACCGCCAGGGCGGCAACAGCGGTTGCCAGACGCAGGGTGTGTTCACTGGATTCACGCATCAGCAGGCCGTAAATCAGGCCACCAACCATTGAATCACCCGCGCCTACGGTGCTTACCACCTCGACTGACGGCGGTTTAGCAATCCACTCACCCGAAGCGTTAACCCACAGCGCACCTTCCGCGCCAAGTGAAATCACCACGTGAGCAATACCCTGCTCGCGCAACGCATGTGCAGCTTCAATCACATCTTTCATTTCTGGCAGCTTACGGCCTGCCCAGATTTCCAGTTCACGACGGTTTGGTTTCACCAGCCATGGTGCCGCTTTCAGACCGGCGACCAGTGCTTCACGACTACTATCAAAGATAATGCAAGGACACTGACTGCGCAGGCGCGTCATCCAGTCGGTGAATGCTTCCGGGCTAACGCCGGTCGGCAAACTGCCGCTGACGCACACCATGTCGAACTGGCCCAGCCAGCTCAGCGAGTCATTCACAAAGCGTTCCCAGTCAGCCGGGGTGACTTCAAAGCCGGAGAAATTGAAGTCGGACACTTCGCCGTCTTTTTCGGTCAGCTTGACGTTGATACGGGTACGCCCCTGTACAACCTGAAAACGGTTGGCGATACCCAGCTCGCTGAACAACTGCTGAAAACCATCCTGGTTGTCTTTACCGAGGAAACCACCCACCGTTACATCGATACCTAAATCTTTCAAAACCTTAGCGACGTTAATCCCTTTCCCTGCCGCGTGCAGACCGGTCGTTTTAACCAGGTTCACTTCACCGCGTTCAATTTCCGGGCAGAAACCCACCAGATCGTAGGCTGGGTTAAGGGTGATAGTAGCAACACGTCTGCTCATTACGCGCCCTCCCCAAGACCCGCCGCGATGGCTTCGCCAATCGCTTTCAGCGCCTGTTCAGCATCTTCACCCTGGGCGGTAAAGCGCAGGTGATGTCCTTTCTTCACGCCTAATGCCACAACTTTCATCAGACTGCGTCCATTCGCCGGCTTGCCGGTTCCATCAAGATTTGTCACGGTAATTTCACTGTTAAATTGTTTAATCGTATTCACCAGCATGGTGCCCGGGCGGGCGTGTAAACCATGCTCATTGCGCACAATAAATTCGGCGCTCAGTACATCATCAGTTAAGGCATCATCGCTGGTCAGCAGCGCCAGCACCGTTGCCGCATCGGCTTTCAACAAACGGTCAGCTTTATTATTCAGCAGCAGATCGCCAAGGCGCTTCAGCACCGCAACCGGTTGTTCGTCATTCATGGCGACGGTCACCAGCAGGGCTGCCGCTTCACCTTGTACATCGAACGCTGTTGCTGCGCGGCTGACCGCAACGGCGCTGCGCACATTGCCTTCAGCACAGTCATTCAGCCAGATCCCCTGACCGAGATTCATCGGTTGCTCATTAATGGCTCTGGCCACAAAGGTGGCGTCAACCGCGCCGACCTCTTTCAGCCGTGCGGCGTTGAGAGCCTGCAGCGTGACCAACGAGTTGGCAACGACGTCCAGCGACAGCGTTTCGTTATCAAGCTTCAGCTGTTCGCTTTGCTTTTCCCCCATCAGCAACGCGCGCAACTCTTCCGCCGTGGTCGCAGATTTCAGCTGTTCAGCGACGGAGTCATCGCTCAGCACATGCGTCAGCTGACGCAGTAAACCAAGGTGCTCATCAGAGCTGGCAGCGATGCCGATTGCCACATAAGCAACCTGCCCTTCCCCCCAGATCACACCCTGCGGAAACTGAAACACCTGCACGCCGGTTTTCAGCACCCGATCGCGCGTGTCCGTCGTACCGTGAGGAATAGCAATACCGTTGCCGAGGAACGTGGACGTCTGTTGTTCACGCGCCAGCATGCCATCGACGTAGCCTTCCGCCACGTTACCTGCCAGCACTAAGGCAGCGGCAACCTGGCGAATAGCCTCTTCTTTATTCCCGGCCTGTTCGCCCGGGTGAATATCCTGAACAGATAACTGGAACATGGTTCTCCTCTCCCGCTGATTTGAAACGATTCAGCTAACATGAGAAAAAAGGCGTCACCTGACTCCATCAGTTATGGCAAGATGACGCTGAAACGTTTCAAGAAGTCTTGCTCTTTTTTCTTCAGCACACAAGTAAAGTTGACAAATTACTTGCTGAATTTAGAGATAACGCACATTTTCTCCGCGGAGGAGAAAAAATTGCTGACGCAAAAACGGCGTCAGCCTGTCAGATTCAGCAGCGTCAGCAAACTGCGTACTCTGACTGAAATGCTATTTTGATTTTTGATGCCGATTTTGATTTGGCTCCCTGTTTATTTTCTGACAAGCAGCGTAAACTCCGCGTCTCTTCACATTATTGATATCAAAACATGCACAACACCCCCGTAGCCGCCACACCCAAGGCGTTTGATTTAACGTCTTCGGCGTTCCTGCTTGTCGCATTTCTGACGGGTATCGCCGGTGCGTTGCAGACGCCAACCCTCAGCCTTTTTCTGACGGATGAAGTCCATGCCCGTCCCGGCATGGTCGGGTTCTTTTTTACCGGTAGCGCCGTAATCGGCATTTTGGTGAGTCAGTTTCTGGCCGGACGTTCAGATAAAAAAGGCGATCGCAAAAACCTGATTGTGTTTTGCTGCGTGCTGGGGATGCTGGCCTGCGTGCTGTTCGCCTGGAACCGTAACTATTTTATTCTGCTGTTTGTCGGGGTATTCCTCAGCAGCTTCGGTTCGACCGCCAACCCGCAAATGTTTGCTCTCGCCCGCGAGCACGCCGACCGTACGGGTCGGGAAGCCGTCATGTTCAGTTCAATATTACGTGCGCAGGTTTCGCTGGCCTGGGTGATTGGCCCGCCGCTGGCCTACGCGCTCGCCATGGGGTTTAGCTTTACGGTGATGTACCTCAGCGCGGCGGTGGCGTTTGTTGTCTGCGGCGTAATGGTCTGGCTGTTCTTACCCTCGATGAGTAAAAACGTGCCTCTCGCGACAGGCGCGGTAGAAGCCCCGCGCCGCAATCGACGCGACACGCTGCTACTGTTTGTTATCTGCACGTTAATGTGGGGGACTAACAGTCTCTATATCATTAATATGCCGTTGTTTATTATCAACGAACTGCATCTGCCGGAAAAGCTGGCGGGCATCATGATGGGAACTGCCGCGGGGTTGGAAATCCCAACCATGTTGATTGCCGGATACTTCGCGAAGCGTCTGGGCAAACGCCTGTTGATGAGAATCGCCGTTGTCGCCGGATTTTTCTTTTATGCCGGCATGCTGTTGGCCCACTCTCCGGCGATATTGCTTGGCTTACAACTGCTGAACGCGATTTACATCGGCATCCTCGGCGGGATTGGCATGCTTTATTTCCAGGATCTGATGCCGGGACAAGCGGGTTCAGCCACAACTCTCTATACAAATACCATTCGCGTGGGCTGGATTATTGCCGGATCGTTGGCGGGTCTTGCCGCTGAAATCTGGAACTATCACGCGGTATTCTGGTTTGCGTTGGTGATGATCGTCGCCACCGTCGCGTGTCTGACGCGCATCAAGGACGTTTAAGGTGCGGTCAGCGCCTCGAGCTCGATGAGATAGACCATGGCCTGGTGCGTCGTCTGTCCGCACATTTCCGCACTGGGCTGTAAACTGGCGCACACTTTTGGCCGCAGAGGCGAAGCAAAAATTTTACAGCGCAGGGATTCATCCAGCTGAACGCATGGTGTATTAGCGGGCTTGCCATCAGGCATGCCGGGGATGGCACTGGAAATTGAAGGCGCAGTGCAACATGCACCACAATCCGGACGGCATTCCATACAGTACTCTCTTTATCGTAAACCATCGGATTGTGCAGGAAGCGCACAGTAACACCTTTTTTGCACCAGCAAAAGCATCAATTCCGCTTGCCTGAATGCCCCGGCGCGAGTAGTTTTACGCGATATTTTAGACACTCCTCATTACAGGATTTTTTCGATGCCAAGAGCGAACGAAATTAAAAAAGGTATGGTACTGAATTACAACGGCAAACTGCTGATTGTAAAAGATATTGATATTCAATCACCAACCGCACGTGGCGCCGCCACGCTGTACAAAATGCGTTTTTCTGATGTTCGTACCGGTCTGAAAGTTGAAGAGCGCTTCAAAGGTGATGACATCGTTGATACCGTCACCCTGAGCCGTCGTGGCGTTGATTTCTCCTATGTCGATGGCAACGAATACGTCTTCATGGATAAAGAAGACTATACCCCGTATACCTTCACCAAAGATCAGATTGAAGAAGAATTGCTGTTCATCCCGGAAGGCGGAATGCCGGATATGCAGGTACTGACCTGGGACGGCCAGCTGCTGGCACTTGAACTGCCGCAAACGGTAGACCTGGAAATCGTTGAAACGGCACCGGGCATTAAAGGCGCGTCAGCAAGTGCGCGTAACAAACCAGCGACCATGAGCACCGGTCTGGTTATCCTGGTTCCTGAATATCTGAGTGCAGGTGAAAAAATCCGTATTCATATCGAAGAACGTCGCTACATGGGCCGCGCAGACTAACTTTTCTGCTGCGACAGCGGTGAAAAGGGACAGCATTTGCTGTCCCTTTGTTCTTTTCAGCCCTGGCTGCTGAGGTAAAAATCATCCACCAACAGAGATTCCAGATACAGCTCATCCTCACGCATAAAATGCGTTATGACGTTAACCGCCTGAGGATAAACCCCCTCTTCGTCCCGGTGTAAACAACTTTCCCGTAGCAGGGGTGCCCAGCACATAATGTGATGATGCAAAAAGTAATATTGCGCCGATAACGTCTCCTTTTTGGTAACCATTCTCGCCATCAGTGCCAGCTGTACAGCAATATGGTCGGCAGGCTCGTTGTCCTGCGGTGTCAGCCCATGCTCGACTAACAGCACATTCATTTCCTTGCGTTCTTCAGGCACGGTCGTATGCGGATAATGCCCCGCATAAGGAGAAACACCGCCAGGAGGTGCCAGCAAAAACAACGAGGCATAGTCCGCCGCCAGCTCCAGCTGTCGGCTTTCCCGGCGCAGCGCCCGAACGAGACTACGTTCCAGGTTTTTGACATCAACGGATAACCCAGGGATAGCCGTCAACGACGCCAGCCACTTTCGGCTTTCCCCGCTTTCCAGGCGGATGAGTTGCTCCTCGTCCAGCTCGCGGAACAGCAGTTGCGAAAACCACTGGTACACCGCCGCCCGCTGTTGATGAATGTGATTATGCTGCACTTGCCCCCTCCTCTTTCACAACCTCCGGCCCGCCAAAGCCCGTGACCTGCGGGGCATTCTCCTGGTATCGCTCCACCTCGACCAGCACCGTATGCGCCGAAGGCCCCTGCGCCAGTTGTGATGTACCGATATCCGCACTCAGCACATTCGGATCGCCATAAGTGCATAATGTGCCCGCTTTCCCGCCTTCCTGCGGCGAATACCACGCGCCTTCATGAATCCGGACGACGCCAGGCGCGTAATCCGGGCTGATCACCACCCCGGCCAGCACCTGGCCTCTGGCGTTAAACACGCGCGCAATATCCCCGGCTTTCAGGCCACGTGCGCGGGCATCCGACTGGCTCATGTACAGCGGCTCTCTTCCTGCCACCGCATAGGTGTTACGAAACGCCTCGCTTGAGCACAACTGGGAGTGCAGACGTTTATCCGGATGGCAGGACTGCAGATGCAGCGGATATTTATCTGTTTTGCTGCCATGGGTACGCTCAAAAGGTTCCATCCACACCGGATGCCCCGGGCAGTCCTCGTAGGCAAAGCCCGCGATGGTTTTGCTGTAAATTTCAATCAGACCAGAGGGTGTTCCTAACGGGTTGATATCCGGCTGTTCGCGAAATTCTCCGTGACGCACCCACGGCTTCCCGGCAGGATATTCAATGTATCCTTCGCCCTGCCAGAAGCTCCCGAAGTTCGGCATACTCACGCCAAGGGACGCTCCCGTTTTCGCGCCCTCATCATAAATGGCTTTTATCCACTGCATTTCATCCCGCTTTTCGCGGTATGTCTCTTCCTGACCAAAGCGTTTGCACAGACCGGCAAAGACATCAAAGTCATTTCGCGCTTCAAACTGCGGTTTAACCACCTGATGTATCGCCATCAGCCCTTTATTCGAGTGTGTACCGAACTGCTCAATGTCATTACGCTCAAAGCGCGTGGTCACAGGCAGGACGATATCGGCAAAACGACAGGATGCTGTCCACTGATGATCCAGAACGACCACGGTTTCCAGCTTCTTCCACGCCTCGATCATGCGGTTACGATCCTGCTGCGCATGGAACGGATTGGCGGCGCTGAAAATCGCCATTTTGATATCAGGGAAAGTTAATGTTTCACCGTTGAAAGCGATCTTTTTGCCTGGCGCCAGCAGACAATCGATCATTCGCGAGGTAGGAATATGCTCTGAAGCGCCGCGGAAATCCGCTTTGTATTTCGCGGCCGGGGGATTGTTGATGCTCCCGAGGCCGGACAGGACGGGACCGGCAGAAGTGACCGTCCCGCCGCCGTTATAGTGCCAGCCAAACCCTACTCCGCCGCCCGGCAAGCCAATTTGGCCAACCATGCTGGCCAGCACCACCAGCATCCACGGATACTGCTCGCCATGGTGCATACGCTGCACGCACCAGCCGCCCATAAACTGTGTCCGGCCTTTGACCAGCAGGCGGGCGAAGTCGCGGATCTGCTCCGCCGTCAGACCGCAGATTTCCGCCGCCCATTCGGCATTTTTCGGCTGCTTGTCGCTTTCCCCAAGCAGATACGGCAAGAACTGTTCAAAGCCCACGGTATAATCGTTAATGAACGCCACGTCATACAGTTTTTCTTCGTACAGGGTATGCGCCAGCGCCAGCAATAACGCGACATCCGTTTGCGGTCGTAGCGCCAACTGCTCACAGCCAAGATAGTTTTGCGACTTGCTACGCACCGGATCAACGCTGATAACGCGCATCTTACCTTGCGCAACCGCTTCTTTAATCTGCTGCCAATAACCAAACGCATCGTGATCGGGAACCAGGAACTCGATCTGCAGATTCTTGATCGGATCGCAGCCCCACAGCACGATGGTTTGGGTATTTTCGATAACCAGCGGGAGTGACGTTTGCTGCTCATAAACTTCCAGCGAACCAATCACATGCGGTAAAATCACCTGCGCTGCGGCTGCCGAGTAGTCGCCGACGGTCGTTACATAGCTACCGTGCAAGCCGAGTCCCCGATCCATCGCGCCGCCGGCCTTATGATATTTGCCAACAATTTGCCAGTCCGCCAGCCCGGTAAAGACGCCAGAAGATCCGTAGGTCTTTTGTACTCGTTCAAGCTCCTCATAGAACAGATCCAACGCCTGATCCCAGCTCACACGGACAAAGCGATTATCGCCGCGCTGGTTGCGATCTGACTTTTCACGCTTGCGCAGCCAGTCCAGCCGCACCATCGGGTAGCGCACACGCGATGGGTTGTAGACCACCTCCCGAACGGCATTGAGCATATCGCAGGGGTATTTGTCATGTTTGAAGGGGCGGGTATCGACCCATTCACCGTTCACGACTTTGGCTTCAAAAGCGCCAAAGTGCGAGCCAGACTGGATCCATTGCTCCGGGTTTTCACCCGCTGCCCAGACTTTTGAGATCAGTGGATTTGGCCCTAAAGCGCTGACGGCACCGACTGCCAGCATTCCGCTTAAAAACCGTCGACGTGACGGATTAAAATCATGAATATCCATAAATTATCCTTTTGAATTGTTAGGTTGAGGTATATCGCTGGCGTGAGTCTGGAGATATTTCAACAACGTACGGTCTTCCACCGGATTAAGCCGGTAGTAGGTGGACATGGATTTCAGTCCGGCGATCCAGCCATTCGCGGAATAACGGGTCGGCGGCGGCGTGCTGTGGCAAGCGCTACAGGTGGATTGCAACATCTGATCGGCGTATTGCCAGAGGGGGTCAATATTGTCGGTAAACCCCTCCGCCGAACTCCAGGCTGTCACGCTTACCTGCTGCCACTCCTGATGTGACTCCGGATCAACCTGTGTTTGCTCAACCTTCACATTGCTCATCAGCGAGGCATCTAATACGGCAGCAAAAACGCGTTTACCCATATACTGGGTAATCACCCGTCCCCGTCCTTTGCTTTCCCGCCAGCCGGTCAGCTCTATCTGAACGTTTTTTCCTTCTCTTTTCAGCACACGCACTTGCGTTGCCGGGTACAGCATCGCTTTACCTGCCGGGCTCTCTGCTGTCGCAGTCAGTGATTTTTCGCCTAACGAATACAGCGTCGTCGCCGTGGGTAACTGCTCTCCCTGACGCTGCAACTGCTTGTAACGATCGCGAAAACCGCTGCTCATATCGGGTTTGTGATGGGCAATGCCTTTGTGACAATCGATACAGTTACTGTCTTTTGCCGCCGCCGCGGTCATTTGCGCCGCTGCATTTGCCGATTGCTTACCGTGATCCATCGCCTCATAGCTATGGCAGGATTTACACGACGCAGAATTATTCGCGCTCATGCGCGCCCATTCTCGCTGGGCCAACTCCGCCCGCTTTGCGGCAAATTTTTCCGGGGTATCGATCGAAGGAGAGATAAAGGTGTGGTAGAGGTCGTTTAAGGCTTGCGTTTTACGAACCAGCGTTGGGACGATGCCTGGCGGAATATGACAATCCTTACACTCCGCACGCACACCTGAAGTATTACGAAAATGCACGCTGGTTTTATACTCCTCGCCAGATGTGCGCATCGAGTGACACGATAAACAAAACTCGGTAGAACTGGTGTAATGAACGCCTTGCCACGTTCCCCAAATAGCCAGGGCCATTGCTACCGCCCCGGCGAATGCGCACCATAGTGCGTTTTTTCTTATCCACGACATGCTTGCCTCCATTTTTTTAATAGCGACACGCTAAGGGATAATAAAAATCAAAAATAGAGACAGCGAAGGCAGATTATAGGAACAGCATCCACTCTATGAGGTTCGTCAAATAGTAATGAGCAGAAGTCCGTAATATAATTACCATCTATAAATAAGGAATTTATCATGCTCAAACTGACTCTCGATAGAGAAAGCCGGACTCCGCTGCAGTTGCAGATATTTCAATTTTATTTACAGGCCATTCAGCGGGGTGATTTGCTGTGTGGAGATAAACTCCCCTCTATTCGCGAGCAGGCTCAGGCATTGAACATTGCCAAAATAACGGTAGTGATGGCCTATGATAAGCTGATGGCGGCTGGGTTAATTAAGAGCCGACACGGCATTGGCTATGAGGTGATATTCACCACGCCTGTACGTGTAACCCCAGCGCATGTGTCCGTACCCCAGGGCTCTCCGCCAGTAACACCAAAAGCGGCCGGGGTCTCTACCGATGTTTACGCAGAGCCTGGGCGGGAGTGCTACTGCCGGATGGGCGTCCCCGATCCCAATGCTTTTCCCTGGGCAAGCTGGCGAAAATGGAATAACGCGCCAAGCGTACTTAAAGAGCAATTGTTTACCCGATATCATTCATCAAATGGATTATTTTCACTGCGTGAGCAACTAGCCAGGTACCTTAATTTATCTCGCGGCATTAATACCCGGGCGGAGAACATCATCATTACCAATGGGATTCAGGAAGGATTGTCGCTGCTCAGTCAAATATTTATTGTTCATCATGCCGTCAGTCAGCAAAAAAAGTGCCACGTTGTAGCCGAATCCCCTTGCTATTCTGGCGCATGGCATCTGTTTAATTATTACGGTGCAGACATTACGTCAATTGCTGTAGATAACCACGGGCTGCAAACAGATAAATTACCCGAATATGAAACCCAGCTTTGCTATGTGACTCCGGCTCACCAGTATCCAATGGGAAGCGTCCTTTCGCTGGAGCGCCGTCAGTCATTATTGACGTGGGCGCAGCGCGTCGGCGCTTATATCCTTGAAGACGACTACGATGCTGTTTTTACCTATGGCGAGAACCCCCTTCCTGCCCTGAAAGCTATGGATTATCACAACCGGGTTATCTACATGGGGACATTTTCCAAAACGCTGGGGCCGGGAACGCGTCTTGGCTATCTCATTTGTCCTGATGAACTGCTCCCGGCAGTAAAGAATATGAAAGCGCTCAACAACAACGGCAGTCAGTGGCTATTGCAGCAATTTTTAGCCGAATTAATGCAAAATCAGGTGTTTTACTCGCACATCAGCAAGCTGGCCTGCAACTATGCGGCGCGCCTCAATCTGTTACGCGATGGCCTTTCTGTTCTGTTTCCGTCAGGGAAAATCGCTGGCGCAACGGCGGGTCTGCACCTCTCGTTACGCGTTGACAGACACCCTGATATGATCGCCAGGCTACAACAGCGCTGCCTGCTGGCAGGGATCCGCTTTGACACTCTGCCAGATATAGAAAATGGCTCAGGAGCCGCATGGCGTAGGGAGAACAGCGATGCTGTTATGTTTTTCGGGTTTGGCGGATTGCAGATACAGCAGATCAAAAAGGTGCTGTCGGTACTGGAGCAGGCGCTAGCGCAGCCTTGATGAATTTCAGGGATCGCGCCTGCGGCACAATCCCTGTTGTTAACCTTACAGCAGATCGCGGAACTGCGTTTGTTTTAACGCCAGCTCAACGCCGCGAACTTCCGCCAGCCCTTTCAGGCGACCAATCGCGGAGTAGCCTGGGTTGGTTTTCTTGTGCAGGTCGTCAAGCATCTGGTGTCCGTGATCCGGACGCATCGGGATAGGACGCAAATCGCCCGCCTTTTTACGGCGCTGTTCTTCGCTCAGGATGGCAGCAACCACCGATACCATATCCACATCGCCTTGCAGGTGCGCACCTTCGTGGAAGGTTTTCGGGTTATCTTCACGGCAGGTGGAGCGCAGATGCGTGAAGTGGATTCGATCGCCAAAGGTTTCGATCATTTTCACCAGATCGTTATCGGCGCGCACGCCGTAGGAACCGGTGCACATGGTGAAACCGTTATTGATGCTGTCGACGGTTTCTTTCAGCCACTGCATATCTTCGATAGTCGAAACAATGCGCGGCAGGCCGAGGATCGGACGCGGCGGATCGTCAGGGTGGACAGCCAGACGCACGCCGACTTCTTCCGCCACAGGCACAATCGCCCGCAGGAATACCGCCATATTATCGCGCAGATCGTCTTTGCTGATGCCGTCATATTCAGCGAGACGCGCACGGAACTGATCCAGCGTATAGCCCTCTTCCGCACCGGGCAGGCCGGCAATGATATTGCGGGTCAGCTTTTCGATATCGGCATCGCTCATAGCATTGAAGTAATTCAGCGCCTGGCGTTGTTCTTCTGCGGTGTAATCCGCTGCGGCGCCAGGGCGCTGAAGAATATGCAGTTCGAAGGCTGCAAAAGCAATCTGGTCAAAACGTAGCGCTTTGGAGCCGTCCGGCAGCTGATATTCGAGATCGGTACGCGTCCAGTCGAGGATCGGCATGAAGTTATAGCACACGGTATCGATGCCGCAGGTCGCCAGATTACGGATACTCTGCTGATAATTGGCAATCCACGTTTGGTACTGGCCTGAACGCGTTTTGATATCTTCGTGGACAGGAATACTTTCCACCACCGACCAGGTCAGCCCTTTTTCAGCCAGAATAGCCTGACGCTGTTGAATCTCTTCTACCGGCCACACTTCACCGTTGGGAATGTGGTGCAAGGCGGTCACAACACCCGTTGCGCCAGCCTGACGCACATCATCAAGCGATACCGGATCGTTAGGTCCGTACCAACGCCAGGTTTGTTCCATTGTTTCACCCCACAAGTTGTTATACCAAATTAAACTACCTGAATGACGACTACCATACAGCCATCCTGGAGATGTTCAACAGATGGCCTATCATTGATTGATCCATCTCACATTCCCCGGATAAATGAGGCACACCAATTCAATTTGCTATCATATAACTTTATACTGCCATTGTTAATTAATGGTTAATCAGGTGTATTTAATGAAAACTATTGCCTCAGCGCCTCTGGCGGAAAATGTCATGATGCCGCAGTACGACCGCCAACAATTAAAAACGCGGATTGTACATTTTGGTTTCGGTGCTTTTCACCGCGCCCATCAGGCGTTATTAACCGACAGGGTGCTGAATGCGCAGGGCGGAGACTGGGGGATTTGCGAGATCAGTCTGTTCAGTGGCGATCGGCTGATGCGTCAGCTTCGCGAACAAGATCATTTATTTACCGTGTTAGAAAAAGGGACTAACGGCAACCAGCCTATTGTTATCGGTGCCGTTAACGAATGCCTGAACGCCACGCTGGATTCGCTGGCGGCCATTATTGAAAAATTCTGCGAGCCTCAGGTCGCGATTGTCTCGTTAACCATCACGGAAAAAGGCTACTGCATCGATCCGGCAACGGGTTCGTTAGATCTCTCTAATGCGCGTATTATTCACGATCTGCAGACACCGGCTGAACCGCACTCCGCCCCCGGTATTATCGTTGAAGCGCTGCACCGCCGACGTGAACGTGGACTGCAGCCATTTACCGTCCTCTCCTGCGATAACATCCCGGACAATGGCCATGTGGTAAAAAATGCCGTACTGGGGATGGCGGAAAAACGCTCTCCTGAGCTGGCGCACTGGATCCAGGAACACGTCAGTTTCCCGGGTACTATGGTGGATCGGATTGTTCCCGCCGCCACCGAAGAGTCGCTGGCTGAAATCGCCCATGAGCTGGGCGTTGCCGATCCTTGCGCAATCAGCTGCGAGCCGTTTATTCAGTGGGTGATTGAAGACAACTTTGTCTGTGGTCGTCCGCAATGGGAAACCGCGGGTGTCCAGATGGTTGAAAACGTCTTGCCGTGGGAACAAATGAAACTGCGGATGCTGAACGGCAGCCATTCGTTTCTCGCTTATCTCGGCTATCTGGCCGGATTCCAGCACATCAGCGACTGTATGCAGGATAGCGCATTTCGTGAAGCCGCTTACCGGCTAATGCTCACCGAACAGGCCCCCACGCTGCAAATTACCGATGTTGATTTAAACCAGTATGCCTTAAGCCTGCTGGACCGCTTTGCCAACCCGGCGCTGAAACACAAAACCTGGCAAATCGCGATGGATGGTAGCCAGAAATTACCCCAGCGAATGCTGGAAGGGATCCGCGTGCATTTAGCACGTCAAAGCGAGTGGCCGCTGTTGGCGCTCGGCATCGCAGGCTGGATGCGCTACGTGAGCGGTGTGGATGATTCAGGCGCTACGATTGATATTCGTGACCCGCTCAGTGAGAAAATTGCCTCTCTGGTGGCACAGAGCACTGAATCAGAACGCGTCAGCGCCCTGCTTTCTCTGCATGAGATTTTCTCCGCCGATCTCGTACAGAATCCGCAGTTTGTCGCGGTCATTCAGCAGGCCTGGCAACGTATTGCCCAATACGGTGCGCATCAGGCTGTCATTGAAACGTTAAAAAATTAACGATTTCTGCCATTAAACAGGACGAAGCACGTCTTCGTCCCCTCCCCCCTTCTCTTTTTCCCCATTTTTCGCCAGGATTGTTAAATGCCATTACGGTAATTTATGATTCTGGAGTAATTGTGACTAAAACCAATCTCATCACTGGTTTTCTCGGCAGTGGCAAAACCACCTCTATTCTTCATCTATTGGCGAACAAGGATCCCGCAGAGAAGTGGGCCGTGCTGGTCAATGAGTTTGGTGAAGTAGGTATTGATGGCGCCCTGTTAGCCGACAGCGGCGCATTGCTAAAAGAGATCCCCGGCGGCTGTATGTGCTGCGTTAACGGTCTACCGATGCAGGTTGGCCTCAATACGCTGCTGCGTCAGGGAAAACCCGATCGATTGCTGATTGAACCTACTGGCCTCGGACACCCTAAACAAATTCTGGATTTACTCACCGCACCGGTTTACGAACCGTGGATCGATCTGCGCGCGACCCTCTGTATTCTTGACCCCCGGCTGTTACTGGATGAAAAAAGCGTCGCCAATGACAATTTCCGCGATCAGCTGGCCGCCGCAGATATCATTGTTGCCAATAAAGCCGACCGCGCCACAGCGGAAAGCGAAAACGCCTTGCAAACCTGGTGGCAACACTACGGCGGTAATCGCCAGTTGGTTCATGCCGACCATGGGCAAATTGACGGGCAGTTACTGGATTTACCCCGACTAAACCTGGCAGAGCTTCCTGCAAGCGCAGAGCACGCCCATAGCCATGCAGACAAAAAGGGACTGGCTGCATTGAGTCTGCCGTCACAGCAGCGCTGGCGGCGCAGCCTGAACAGCGGCCAGGGCCATCAGGCCTGCGGTTGGATTTTTGACGCCGATACGGTGTTCGATACCATCGGTCTGCTGGAATGGTCCCGTCTTGCCCCCGTGGGGCGCGTGAAAGGTGTCATGCGTATAAAGGAAGGGCTGGTGCGCATTAACCGCCAGGGAGACGACTGGCATATTGAGACGCAAAACGTCGCGCCACCGGATAGCCGTATTGAACTCATCGCCGATACTGAGACCGACTGGAATACGCTACAGAGTGCATTGTTGAGACTTCGTTTAGACGCTAACGCGTAAGGTTGCCTTCGTTTTTATAGCAATGGTAAACGATGATGAAAACCCGATACCCTCTTATTCTCCTACTCAATATTGCGGGACTGGCGCTGTTTCTGTCCTGGTATCTTCCTGCCGGGCATGGGATCTGGTCTTCATTGGATACGGGCGTTTTCCGCTTCTTTAACCAGAAACTGGTGGAAAGCCCGCAGTTCTTGTGGATTGTTGCTATTACCAATAACCGGGCATTTGATGGTTGCTCATTGCTGGCAATGGGCGCCCTGATGCTGCATTTTTGGCTGAAAGAAACGTCGGAAGGTCGCCGACGCATTGTCGCTATTGGCCTGGTTATGCTGCTCACCGCAGTGGTATTAAATCAGTTAGGCCAGGCGCTTATTCCCGTTAAACGCGCCAGCCCTACTCTGATGCTGGATAATATTTATCGCGTCAGCGAACTGCTGCATATTCCGACTAAAGATGCGTCCAGAGACAGTTTCCCCGGCGATCACGGTATGATGCTGCTTATTTTTTCCGCATTTATGCTGCGTTATTTCGGAAAAGTCGCCGGAATAATCGGCCTTATTATCGCTGTGGTTTTTGCCTTTCCACGCATAATGATTGGCGCTCACTGGCTCACCGATATCGTGATCGGTTCCATGACTGTCGTCTTGATTGGTCTGCCCTGGTGGCTAATGACACCGTTAAGCGACCGATTAGTCACTCTGTTTGCGAATTATCTGCCCGGTAAAAACAAACAATTCTTAAACAAATAACGCAGAGTTATTAACATCATCAGGGAAAACTCTGATTCCCTGATGATGCTTGTCAATATTTCATCATTCTGGCTGTCATTCTCCTGTCATCTTATTCATCTTTAAAATGATTGGGTTGCGTCTTTTTTATCCCGATTGTTCTTAATTTAGGCAATGCCGGTTATTCACTTTCTGTATCAATTTTTCTTATAAGAAATCACGTAAATTCACTCGCAATGACCGGACCGATCGGGTAATCTCGAACTCGTTTTGCCTCGCGGGATAATTATTCTCTTCAGGAATAAATTTGTGCGTTCTGCCACAGATTTGACCTTAAAGAATTGTCTCATCGTGCGATGGTAATTAGTCTCGTCACGTTTGGCATTTTTTATAACGATATTTATCGTTAAGGACTTCAAGGGAAAACAAACAAAATGGTCAAATCTCAACCGATTTTGAGATATATCTTGCGGGGCATACCCGCGATAGCAGTTGCGGTTCTGCTTTCTGCATGTAGCACAACGAACACCGCCAGGAATATGCATTCTGAGACGCATGCTGTGGGCAATGGAGATAACTCTTCACTGCAAGCCTCTCAGGATGAATTTGAAAATATGGTCCGTAATATAGATGTTAAATCACGTATTATGGACCAGTATGCTGACTGGAAAGGCGTGCGTTACCGCCTTGGCGGCAGCACCAAAAAAGGTATTGATTGTTCAAGCTTCGTACAACGTACGTTCCGCGAGCAATTTGGTTTAGAGCTTCCTCGCTCAACCTACGAACAACAGGAAACGGGTAAATCCGTTTCGCGCACTAACCTGCGCACAGGCGATCTGGTTCTGTTCCGTGCTGGCTCCACTGGCCGTCACGTCGGTATTTATATCGGCAACAACCAGTTCGTACACGCCTCGACCAGCAGCGGCGTTATCATTTCCAGCATGAACGAACCTTACTGGAAAAAACGTTACAACGAAGCTCGCCGGGTCCTGAGCCGCAGTTAATTTCGTTTGGCAGCTATCCCTTGGCTATCCTGATGAGACATTTTGAAAAGCACTGCTTCGGCGGTGCTTTTTTTTTGCTTTGTCTTGTGACTAAGAAAAATCTCACAAGGTGAGTCATTTCAGGTTATATTCATACAGAATAAGCGGTTAACTCAGGTAAACATAAGGAACTATGTTTAAACGCTCCTCTTCATCCAATCAGAAAATCCTGCTTTCCTGTATGTTAACGGGGCTTATCGTCGCGCTCCTGGTGAGTACCCTGCAATTTTTCGTGACCTGGCATAAACGAGACATTAAGTACGACACGCTTCTTTCCGATATCCAGAATTATGTCAGCAGCTACTTCGCCGATCTCAAATCCACCACAGATGACCTTCAGCCACTGGTCGCCAACAGTTGCCAACAAGTCGCTGCTCAACTGACCTCCAGCGCGGCCTTTAGCCTCAACGTTCGCGCATTTTTACTGGTCAAAAACGGCATTGCTTTCTGCTCCTCCGCAACGGGCGCAATGTTCACCCCGATTTTAGATCTGGTCCCAAGCCTCGATATCAGCAGAAATATTGATGTGGAATTACTCCCCGGTACGCCCATGATGCCGAACAAGCCGGCGATAATGATTTGGCACCGGAACCCATCGTTCACTGATAGCGGCGTGTTTACCTCACTGAATATTAATCTGGCCCCTTATCTGCTTTACACCGCCCGACAGGATGATTTTAACGGTATTGCCATAGTCGTCGGTGATAACGCGATTTCAACATTTTCATCACGGATTATTGATGCCTCCGCTCTGCCCCACTCTCACTGGCGGCAGGCGACCCTGGAAGGTATTCCGCTACAGATTCGTTTATATGCCGATGAGTGGACCTATACCGACATCTGGTATTCGATTATGTTGGGATGCATGGCGGGGATTATTGCCGCGCTTCTTCTCTGGTACTACATCTACACCATCCGTTTACGTCCGGGCAAAGATATCCTCAACGCTATCAAACATAACCAGTTTTATGTGGTGTACCAGCCCGTCGTAGAGGTGCAGACACTGGAGGTGAAAGGTGTAGAGGTGTTATTACGCTGGAATCATCCAACAACGGGTGAGATCCCTCCGGATGCTTTTATTCACTACGCCGAATCCCAGAAAATGATTGTCCCGCTGACCCAGCATCTCTTTAAGTTGATAGCCCAGGACGCACCGATGCTGCAAAAAGTGTTACCCGCTGGTGCAAAATTGGGGATCAATATCGCGCCAACGCATCTGCACGGCGAGACGTTTAAAGACGACATTCATCACCTGCAGGCCTCGCTTCCCGCAAACCATTTCCAGATGGTGCTGGAAATCACCGAACGGGATATGCTTAATCAACACGAGGCCACAAAGCTTTTTGAATGGCTTCATTCAGCAGGTTTTGAAATTGCCATTGATGATTTTGGCACCGGTCATAGCGCGCTGATTTATCTGGAACGCTTTACCGTTGACTACCTGAAAATCGATCGCGGCTTTATTAACGCCATTGGAACAGAGACCCTGACCTCTCCGGTTCTGGACGCCGTGTTGACACTCTCTAAGCGTCTTAATATGCTGACGGTGGCTGAAGGGGTTGAAACGCCTGAGCAAGCCCGTTGGCTACGCGATCGTGGAGTGCATTTTTTCCAGGGATACTGGATTAGCCGACCATTAAAACTTGCTGATTTCGTGCGTTGGATGGCGCAGCCCAATAAGCCGACGTGGTGATCGCAGTATGCGAATCATATACTCTCACTCGCCGCCACATCCCTTATCTTTCAGGCATGATGCCCGTCGGGTTGTGGCAGGAAAAGGAAATCGCATTTAATGATCCCTCGCGTATTGCTGCTGTTTATCGCCCTCATCGGGTTTAGCGCCGAGGCGCAGTCCATCAAAGAAAGCTATGCTTTTGCCGTACTGGGCGAACCGAAGTACGCGTTTAACTTTAATCACTTTGATTACGTCAACCCTGCGGCCCCCAAAGGCGGGCAAATCACCCTCTCCGCCATCGGCACGTTCGATAACTTCAACCGCTATGCGATGCGCGGTAATCCCGGAGCACGTACCGAAACGCTTTACGATACGCTGTTTACTACCTCTGACGATGAACCTGGCAGCTATTATCCGCTCATCGCCGACAGCGCACGCTATGCTGATGACTATTCCTGGGTAGAAATCGCCATCAATCCGCGAGCACGTTTTCACGATGGCTCACCCATTACTGCCAGCGATGTCGCATTCACCTTCCACAAATTTATGACTGAAGGCGTGCCGCAATTTCGCCTGGTCTACAAGGGAACAACGGTAAAAGCGATCGCGCCATTAACCGTACGTATTGAATTAGCCAAACCGGGTAAAGAGGACATGCTCAGCCTGTTTTCATTACCCGTGATGCCAGAGAAGTACTGGAAAGATCATAAGCTCAGCGATCCCTTATCATCGCCTCCGCTCGCCAGCGGTCCTTATCGCATCACGAAATGGAAGATGGGTCAGTACATTGTCTATTCGCGCGTCAACGATTATTGGGCCGCTAATCTGCCCGTCAACCGTGGCCGCTGGAACTTTGATACCATCCGCTACGACTACTATCTGGATGACAACGTCGCCTTTGAAGCGTTTAAGGCCGGAGCGTTTGACCTGCGTCTTGAAAACGATGCCAAAAACTGGGCGACACGTTATACCGGTAAAAATTTCGCGAATCATTACATCATCAAAGATGAGCAAAAAAACGAATCCGCCCAGGATACGCGTTGGCTGGCGTTTAATATTCAGCGCCCGGTGTTCAGCGACCGACGGGTGCGAGAAGCCATCACCCTGGCCTTTGATTTTGAATGGATGAATAAAGCTCTGTTCTATAACGCCTGGAGCCGGACCAACAGCTATTTTCAGAATACCGAGTATGCCGCTAAAAATTACCCCGATGCGGATGAACTGGTAATACTTGCGCCCTTGAAAAAAGATCTCCCCCCTGAGGTCTTCAGCCAAATTTATCAGCCGCCGAAATCAAAAGGCGATGGCTACGATCGTGACAACCTGTTGAAAGCCGATGCCTTACTGGAGCAGGCCGGATGGGTACTTAAGGGACAACAGCGCGTAAACAGCGCCAACGGTAAACCTCTGAGCTTTGAACTGTTGCTCCCGGCGGGCAGTAACAGTCAGTGGGTGCTGCCGTTCCAGCACAACCTGCAGCGCTTAGGCATTACAATGAACATCCGCCAGGTTGATAACTCACAAATCACAAACCGGCTGCGCAGTCGTGACTATGACATGATGCCGAGATTGTATCGCGCAATGCCGTGGCCAAGTTCGGACCTGCAAATTCTCTGGGCCTCTGAATATATTGACTCCAGCTATAACGCCCCGGGCGTGCAAAGCCCGGTGATCGATAAACTGATCAACCAAATCATCGCGGCGCAGGGTGATAAAGCCAAACTAATCCCACTTGGTCGGGCACTGGACAGGGTATTAACCTGGAACTACTACATGTTGCCGATGTGGTTTATGGCAGAGGATCGCATCGCCTGGTGGGATAAGTTTTCGCATCCAGCTATTCGCCCCATTTATACCATTGGTCTCGACAACTGGTGGTACGACGTTAACAAAGCGGCGAAACTGCCAGCAGCCAGACGGCAGGGAGAATAAATGGGCGCTTATCTGATTCGACGTCTGCTACTGGTGATCCCAACGCTTTGGGCCATCATCACCATCAACTTTTTTATCGTGCAGATTGCCCCCGGTGGTCCGGTTGAGCAGGCCGTCGCCGCTATTGAGTTCGGACAAAGCGGGGCATTACCCGGCGCGGGTAGTGAAGGCATTCGCGCCAGCCACGCGCAAACCGGCGTCGGCAATATCAGCGACAGTAATTACCGAGGCGGCCGTGGTCTTGACCCGGAAGTGATCGCCGAAATCACTCGCCGTTACGGGTTCGATAAGCCCATTCATGAGCGTTATTTTAAAATGCTCTGGGACTATATTCGTTTCGATTTCGGCGACAGCCTGTTTCGTAGCGCCTCAGTGCTGACGCTTATCAAAGACAGCCTGCCTGTTTCCGTCACGCTGGGGCTATGGAGTACGCTCATTATCTATCTGGTGTCGATACCGCTTGGGATCCGCAAAGCCGTTCACAACGGCAGCCGATTTGATGTCTGGAGCAGCGCATTCATTATTATTGGCTATGCCATACCGGCCTTTTTGTTTGCGATTTTACTGATCGTCTTTTTTGCCGGGGGCAGCTATTACGACCTGTTCCCGCTTCGCGGACTGGTTTCCGCCAATTTTGATTCCCTGCCCTGGTATCAGAAAGTGACCGACTACCTTTGGCATATTACCCTGCCAGTGCTGGCGACGGTGGTTGGGGGTTTTGCCGCGCTAACCATGCTGACCAAAAACTCATTTCTGGATGAGGTACGCAAACAGTATGTCGTCACCGCGCGCGCCAAAGGGGTCAGCGAGAAAAACATTCTGTGGAAACATGTGTTTCGCAATGCCATGTTGCTGGTAATCGCTGGCTTCCCGGCAACGTTTATCAGCATGTTTTTTACCGGTTCGCTGCTGATTGAAGTGATGTTTTCGCTTAACGGTCTGGGACTACTGGGTTATGAATCCACCGTATCACGTGACTACCCGGTAATGTTTGGCACGCTCTATATCTTCACCCTGATCGGTCTGCTGCTGAATATCCTCAGCGACATCAGCTATACGCTGGTCGATCCCCGTATTGATTTTGAGGGACGCTAATGTCGCGATTAAGCCCCGTCAATCAGGCCCGCTGGGCGCGTTTTCGCCATAACCGTCGCGGCTATTGGTCGCTGTGGATTTTTCTACTGCTCTTCGGCCTTAGCCTGTGTTCAGAACTGATTGCCAATGATAAGCCGCTACTGGTGCGCTACGACAATAGCTGGTATTTCCCCCTGTTCAAAAACTACAGTGAAAGCGACTTCGGCGGACCATTGGCAACCCAGGCTGATTATCAGGATCCGTGGTTACAGCAGCGCCTGGAAAACCGGGGCTGGATCCTGTGGGCGCCGATACGCTTTGGAGCCACCAGCATTAACTTTGCCACTGATAAGCCCTTCCCTTCCCCGCCTTCTGCACAAAACTGGCTGGGAACGGACGCCAACGGTGGTGATGTGCTGGCACGGATCCTCTACGGCACTCGTATTTCTGTCCTGTTTGGATTAATGCTAACCCTGTGCTCCAGCGTGATGGGGATTATGGCTGGCGCAATCCAGGGCTATTATGGCGGCAAGGTGGATCTGTGGGGGCAACGATTCATTGAGGTTTGGTCAGGTATGCCAACGCTGTTTTTGATCATACTGCTGTCGAGCGTGGTCCAGCCAAACTTCTGGTGGCTACTGGGCATTACCGTGCTGTTTGGCTGGATGAGCCTGGTTGGCGTGGTACGCGCGGAATTTTTACGTACCCGAAACTTTGATTACATTCGTGCTGCCCAGGCGCTCGGCGTGAGCGATCGCAGTATTATTCTGCGCCATATGCTGCCCAATGCGATGGTCGCCGCCCTGACCTTTTTACCGTTTATATTATGCGCCTCGATCACCACTCTGACCTCGCTGGATTTTCTTGGCTTCGGCTTACCGCTTGGCTCGCCGTCGCTGGGAGAACTCCTGTTACAGGGTAAAAACAACCTGCAGGCACCGTGGCTTGGCATCACCGCGTTCATCTCCGTTGCCCTGCTATTATCGCTACTGATATTTATTGGTGAAGCGGTACGCGACGCGTTCGATCCCAACAAGGCGATTTAAGATGACACAACCACTGTTAGCTATTGAAAATTTATCGGTAGGTTTTCGCCAACAGGAAACCGTGCGCACCGTGGTCAATACCCTCTCACTGAGGGTTGATGCCGGGCAAACTCTGGCGCTGGTGGGCGAGTCCGGTTCGGGTAAAAGCGTGACCGCGCTTTCTATTCTACGGTTATTACCGACCCCTCCCGCAGTCTACCTTTCCGGCGACATCCGTTTTCATGGTGAATCATTGCTTCATGCCGATGAGCAGACGCTTCGCGGCGTTCGCGGGAATAAAATCGCCATGATTTTCCAGGAACCAATGGTGTCGCTAAACCCGCTTCACAACCTTGAAAAACAGCTGTATGAAGTGCTGTCGCTGCATCGGGGAATGCGTCGGGAGGCCGCGCGGGCAGAAATACTGACCTGTCTGGATCGGGTCGGCATCCGTCAGGCGGCCAAACGTCTCGCAGACTATCCGCACCAGCTGTCCGGCGGTGAACGCCAGCGCGTGATGATCGCCATGGCGCTGCTGACGCGACCGGAGCTGCTTATTGCCGATGAACCGACCACCGCGCTGGATGTCTCCGTACAGGCGCAAATCCTGCAGTTGCTGCGGGAGCTACAGCGCGAACTGAACATGGGATTACTGTTTATCACCCACAACCTCAGCATTGTGAAAAAACTGGCCGATACCGTTGCGGTGATGCAAAACGGCCAGTGCGTTGAGCAAAATCGAGCAGCACAGCTGCTCACTGCGCCAACGCATCCCTACACGCAGAAATTGTTAAACAGCGAACCTTCCGGCGATCCGGTGCCTGTACCTGCCGGGCAAGCTCCATTGCTGGAAGTGGAAAAACTCTGCGTCGCCTTCCCCATCCGTAAAGGTATTCTGAAGCGCGTGGTGGACCATAACGTTGTGGTTAACAACGTCAGTTTTTCCCTCCGCCCCGGTGAAACGCTGGGGCTGGTCGGGGAGTCAGGATCGGGGAAAAGCACTACCGGGCTGGCGCTACTGAGGTTAATCACCTCACAGGGAAGCATTGTGTTCGATGGCCTGGCGCTGCATACCTTAAATCGCCGCCAGCTGTTACCGGTACGTCACCGCATTCAGGTCGTGTTTCAGGATCCCAACTCCTCGCTGAACCCGCGCCTGAGCGTGCTACAGATTATTGAGGAGGGACTGCGCGTTCATCAGCCAACTCTGTCAGCCGAACAGCGCGAAGCGCAGGTGAAAGCGGTAATGGCGGAAGTGGGACTGGATAGCGAAACGCGGCATCGTTACCCGGCGGAGTTTTCCGGCGGTCAACGTCAACGCATAGCCATTGCCAGAGCCTTGATTCTCAAGCCTTCCCTGATCATTCTGGATGAACCAACATCGTCGCTCGACAGAACCGTACAGGCGCAAATCCTGACGTTATTAAAGTCTTTACAGGAAAAGCATCGCCTGGCTTATATCTTTATCAGCCATGATTTGCACGTAGTACGCGCGTTATGCCATCAGGTTATTGTGCTAAGGCAGGGAGAGGTCGTGGAGCAAGGACAATGCGAGCACGTATTTAACGCGCCACAGCAGGCATATACGCGTCAGCTGCTCGCGCTAAGCTGACGCTCAAAACGGATTGTTATTTGAAAACGGCTCTGCGATGGCCACGCCGAAATTTTTCAGTCTGCAGGTCGCGGCAAATTCATCCTGACGATTCACAAACAGGCACGGCTCCCCTTCGCATTCCAACACGGAACAAGGTACCTCAATGTCGCTGAGGGCCTGGCTGAGTTTATGCATGACTGACCACGCACTGTCACCATCAGGGCTAAGCAATTTGAGCGCCACCAGGCTGTTCTCATTGCTCTGACCGTTTTGCGGAATCGGTTCAACCTTTGAACCTGCGAAACCCACCGACCAACGATAGCACTGTGGCAGACGATGAACGATTGAGAGTTGTAATGTCATCACTTTCTTTCCCTGGAAGTACAATCACTTCACAATTATTTTACATCAATATTAACACATCATTGACAATACGTCTTTAAACAGTTCGTAAACGTTTACACCCTGACTTTATGCTGCTTTCCGAACCAAATATTTAAATTTATTCAACGGTTCTGGCATATTTCCGCGCTATATGTACTCGTTTCTGCGATCTAACTCAACCTTTTTAACTACAATGATGTGACTTTTTACATAAATTGATTTTACATAAAATAAACATAAGCGGGGAAATTGATAGATTTTCGGTTGATGTACATCAACTCTGGAGGCCCTATCGCCCCCAGGTTGTGTAATAGATCACCGTTTTTTAGCGCGGCTGGCGTAGAGATAGAAGAGAATTGAGCAGGTAGCGCAAAACGCTATCGACCAGATCATCGGCCAGGCCGAGTTAAAGGTCGCCAGTGACAGCAGCGCCCCAACGATGGCGCCAATGCCAAAACGGAACGTCCCTGCCAGCGATGACGCCGTTCCCGCCATATGTGGAAATTCATCCAGAATGACCGCCATGGCGTTGGATGACACCATCGACACGCAGCCAACAAACGCCGCAACGCCCACCACCAGCGCCCAGAAACCAACCCCGAACAGCGCGCTAAAGACCATCCAGCCCGCCATCACGAATTGGATCCACAGGCCAGTACGGAACATATTCAACGCCCCAACCCGACGAACAAAGCGGCTGTTGATGATGGTCATCACGAACAGGAAAACAATGTTCAGCGCGAAGTAATAGCCGAAATGCTGCGGTGAAACGTGGTTGATCTCAATGTAAACAAAAGGTCCGGCGCTCAGGAACGAGAACATCCCGGCAAAACTAAACCCACTGGCCAGCATATAGCTCAGTACACGCTTGTGGCGAAACAGCGAGGCAAAGTTGCCGAGAGTAGTACGCAAGCGAAACGGCTGGCGGCGCTCAACCGGCAAGGTCTCTTTGATCAGCGTAAAGATCATCACCGATGCCAGAATAGCCGCCACGGCGAGGATCCAAAAGATGTAGTGCCAGCTCAGCCATACCAATACCCAGCCGCCCACGATGGGTGCCAGTAAGGGTGCAATTGTCGTGACCAGCATGACAAATGACATCATGCGCGAAAACTCTTCCTTCGGATAGATATCGCGCATCAGGGCGTTGATAACCACGCTCGCCGCAGCCGCAGCCAGACCATGGAAGAAACGCATCACGATCAGTTGATCGATAGTTTGTGCCAGCGCACAGGCAACTGCCGCCGCCGCAAACACCAGCGTCCCGCCCAGAATCACCGGCTTGCGCCCAATGCTGTCAGCCATTGGACCATAGAGTAACTGCCCCACCGCGAACCCAAGAATATAGGTACTGAGGGTCATCTGCGCGCTACCTGCAGGCACACCAAACTGTTCAGAGATAACAGGTAGTGCCGGAAGATACATATCAATCGACAACGGCATCAGCATGGCTAACAAGCCAAGGATAAAGACAATGGCAATTGACGAGTTCTGCCGGGTGGTCACATTTAGCTCCTGAAATTAACGCGGGGTTAAGTTAACGCTGGCGATTTCTTCTTCGGTCAATGGACGGTATTCACCCGGCTCCAGATCCTCATCAAGCTTGATGTCACCAATCCGTTCACGGTGCAGTTCCACAACGTGGTTACCGACGGCGGCAAACATACGTTTAACCTGATGATAGCGCCCTTCGCTGATGGTCAATCGCACCTGAGTTGGCGTAATAACCTCCAGCACGGCCGGTTTGGTCAGGTCTTTCTCATTATGCAGTTGTACGCCATGGGCAAACTGTTCAGCGGTATCATCTGCCACCGGCGACTCCAGCGTCACCAGATAGGTTTTCTCACAATGGTGACGTGGCGAAGTGATGCGATGCGACCACTGTCCGTCATCGGTCATCAGCACCAGTCCGGTGGTGTCGATATCCAGACGCCCTGCCGCATGCAGTTTGTAGGCAACCGGCTCATCAAGGAAATAGAGCACTGTCGGGTGATCCGGGTCATCCGTTGAACAAACATAACCCTGAGGTTTATTCAGCATAAAATAGCGCGGGCCATTTTGTTGAATCAGGGAATTACCGTCATATTCTACGTCGTGTTCTGGCAGCAGCTTAAAGGCACTGTTTTTGACGATTTCACCGTCGACGGTAACGCGGTTAGCACGGATCTCACGCCCGGCAATAGCGCGGCTGACGCCGAGTTGCTGAGCGATAAATTTATCAAGTCGCATGAGTGTGATTTTTGCCTGTAAAAAACAAGAAGCGGGATTGCGCCCGAAAAGTGGGACGATTATCCGCCCAGTATAGCGGCGTTACACCATCCCTCAAGGGAAATGATTCATGGCATACTATACATTGTTGCTGCTTACCTTAATGAGCCCATGATTTTTACTCTTCGCCCGTACCAAAAAGAAGCCGTGGATGCCACGCTCAACCATTTCCGCCACCATCGCACGCCAGCGGTTATCGTCCTGCCAACCGGTGCGGGAAAAAGCCTGGTGATTGCTGAACTGGCCCGCGTGGCGCGTGGTCGCGTGCTGATACTGGCGCACGTTAAAGAACTGGTCGCGCAAAACCATGCCAAATATCGCGCGCTGGGGCTGGAAGCCGATATTTTTGCCGCAGGACTGAAGCGTAAAGAGAGCCACGGGAAAGTGGTATTTGGCAGCGTACAGTCGGTAGCGCGTAATCTTGACGCCTTTCAGGGAGAATTCTCGCTGCTTATCGTCGATGAATGTCACCGTATTGGTGATGATGACGAGAGTCAATATCAGCAAATCCTCACTCACCTGACCAAAGTAAATCCCCACTTACGCCTGCTCGGGCTTACTGCCACTCCTTTTCGTTTGGGCAAAGGCTGGATTTATCACTTTCATTATCACGGTATGGTGCGCGGCGATGAAAAAGCGCTGTTTCGTGACTGCATTTATGAATTACCGTTGCGTTACATGATTAAACACGGCTACCTGACGCCGCCAGAACGCCTCGACATGCCGGTAGTGCAGTATGACTTCAGCCGCCTGCAGGCGCAGAGTAACGGCCTGTTTAGCGAAACGGATCTGAATCAGGAACTGAAAAAGCAGCAGCGAATAACGCCGCATATCATCAGCCAGATTGTCGAGTTTGCCCAGACGCGCAAAGGGGTGATGATTTTCGCCGCCACAGTGGAGCACGCCAAAGAAATTCTGGGCCTGCTGCCTGCTGACGATGCCGCGCTAATCACCGGAGACACGCCTGGTGCAGAGCGTGATGTGCTGATTGAAGAGTTCAAAGCCCAGCGCTTTCGCTATCTGGTGAATGTGTCGGTCCTGACCACTGGCTTCGATGCCCCGCACGTCGACCTTATCGCCATTCTGCGCCCGACGGAGTCAGTTAGCCTTTACCAACAAATTGTCGGTCGCGGCCTGCGCCTGGCGCCGGATAAAACCGACTGTCTGATCCTCGATTATGCCGGTAACCCGCACGATCTTTACGCGCCGGAAGTGGGGGCGCCGAAAGGGAAAAGCGATAACGTTCCGGTGCAGGTGTTCTGTCCCGCCTGCGGGTTTGCAAACACCTTCTGGGGCAAAACAACGGCAGACGGCACGCTGATTGAACACTTTGGTCGCCGCTGTCAGGGGTGGTTTGAAGATGATGACGGCCATCGCGAACAGTGCGATTTTCGTTTTCGTTTTAAAAACTGCCCACAATGCAACGCGGAAAATGATATCGCCGCCCGCCGTTGCCGGGAGTGCGACACGGTGCTGGTTGACCCGGATGACATGCTGAAAGCCGCGCTCAGGCTCAAAGATGCGCTGGTCCTGCGCTGTAGCGGCATGGTGTTACAAAACGGCCAGGATGAAAAAGGCGAATGGCTAAAAATCACCTATTACGATGAAGATGGTGCCGACGTTAGCGAACGCTTTCGCCTGCATACTCCCGCGCAACGTACGGCTTTCGAGCAACTGTTTATTCGCCCGCATACCCGAACGCCCGGTATTCCCTTACGCTGGATAACCGCCGCCGATATCCTCGCCCAGCAGGCGCTGTTACGTCATCCTGATTTCGTGGTGGCGCGCATGAAAGGTCAGTACTGGCAGGTCCGTGAAAAGGTCTTCGATTATGAAGGACGCTATCGTCGGGCACATGAATTACGCGGTTAATCGTACTTTTGATTGATGTACCAGCCGTTTAAGTATAGAATCTCGCCCGCTTTTGCATACGCAAAGCAGATCACTTACCTGTTGCTGGGTCGCCTGTAGCAGGAATTATTAAAGAGAGATTTAAATGTTTACTATCAACGCTGAAGTACGTAAAGAGCAGGGTAAGGGTGCGAGCCGCCGCCTGCGTGCCGCTAACAAGTTCCCGGCAATCATCTATGGTGGCGCAGAAGCCCCGGTTGCTATCGAACTGGATCACGATGCAGTTATGAACATGCAAGCTAAAGCTGAATTCTACAGCGAAGTTCTGACCATCGTTGTTGACGGTAAAGAAGTGAAAGTTAAAGCTCAGGCAGTACAGCGTCACCCGTTCAAGCCGAAGCTGGCACACATCGACTTCGTTCGCGCGTAATCGCCTACAAGTTGAAGAAAAACCCCGCCTCGGCGGGGTTTTTTTATGGGATTTTGTTGGCGGTAAAGATGAATCACGCAAGCCGGATAAGGCGTTAACGCCCCCATCCGGCAAACGGCTTTATTTCCCGCCCGAGGTACGACGCTGTAGCTGATCGCGCAGGTTCGGCGGCGTACCTTTGATGGTCAAAGTATCTGTGGCTGGATCCCAGAAAATACGCTCACCCAGTAACATGGCGTCGAAGTTGATGGTTAACCCGCCGCCGCTTCCGGCAAATTTGGTTAACTGACGCAGCGTGCTGCGATCCGCCGGGAAGCTCTCTTCCAGCTCGTAGCCTTTATCAGCGGTAAATTCGCTGAAGCTGACTTCACTGACGCCGGAAAGCTCTTTGGACAGCGACTCCAACTCGATCTCTTCACCGGCCTGCAGTTGCTCGTTGCAGTAGCTGTACACCTGCTGACGCACGTTCTGGCGTTCAGCTTTATCGAGTTGCGCCTCGGCGGTAAAGTCATCGACCGCCTGCAACAGGCCGCGGTTTTGCGCTTTGGCGTTAAGCCCCTCGCTGGCGCCCAGGAAGTCCATAAAGAAATCGGCGACTTTGCGCCCTACCCGCCCTTTCAGGAACGTCAGATAGCGCGTGGACTCCGGGTTGGTTTCCCACTCGGTTAAATCAATACGCGCCACGATATCCGCATGATTGATATCCAGATAGTGCGTCGGGTTGATATCCAGATTTTCATTGACGCGCATACTGCTTAAATTGTTCAGCACGGCGACCAGCAGATACTCTACCGCCAGATAGCGGTAATGGCAGAACAGGACAATGCCGCCATCAGCAAAAGGATATTTCGCCAGTTCGTCTCGCAAGCGCCCAGTCGCTGCACGACTAAAGGCCAGAAAATCCTCTTCGCCCTGACGCTGTAAACGCAGCGTTTGCGCCAGTTCACTCTCTGCGCTAAACAGGCCATAAGCTTTATTCTTGGCGCTGTACACCCGATGCAACTCAGCCATCATATCGACAACGGTCGCTGTCGGTTCCAGTAATGAATCGCGCAAGACCAGCTCAAGGTTCTGCTCGTCACGTTTGATAAGCTGGTGCAGGGCAATCTGGTTGATATCCAGACTCATGATAAACTCTCCTTTTAGACCGGGCGGTATTCAACCACCTACCGGGCAGTGACGCAATAGAAGATAAAAAAGCAGAAAAAAAACTGTCTGTACGGTAATATGTTGCCCTTTCATGAACAGACTGATTTCGATTTATGCCACAAATTTCCCGCTATAGTGACGAACACGTTGAACAACTGCTGAATGAGATGCTCAACGTACTGGAAAAACATAAGGCGCCAACCGACCTTTCCCTGATGGTACTGGGAAATATGGTGACTAACCTTATCAATACAAGCATCGCACCGGCCCAGCGCCAGGCGATTGCCAACTCTTTTGCCCGCGCATTGCAGTCTTCGGTAAACGACGACCAAGCGCATTAAGAGCCTGCTCCGGGGAAACGAACAACAGTTTATGGTAACTCATCGTCAACGCTACCGTGAGAAAGTCTCCCAGATGGTTAGCTGGGGGCACTGGTTTGCCTTGTTCAACATTCTGTTGGCCATGGTGCTCGGTAGCCGTTACCTGTTTGTCGCCGACTGGCCGACAACCCTTGCAGGTCGTGTTTATTCCTACCTGAGCGTTGTCGGGCATTTTAGCTTTCTGGTGTTCGCCACCTATCTGCTGATCCTGTTTCCCCTGACGTTTATCGTCATGTCCCAGAGGCTGATGCGATTCTTATCAGCTATTCTGGCGACGACTGGCATGACGCTGTTGCTAATCGACAGCGAAGTTTTCACCCGCTTCCACCTGCATCTCAATCCGATCGTCTGGGAACTGGTCATCAACCCAGACCAGAATGAAGCGGCGCGTGACTGGCAGCTGATGTTTATCAGCGTACCGGTTATTCTGTTAATTGAAATGCTGTTTGCGACCTGGAGCTGGCAAAAGCTGCGCAGCCTGACGCGTCGTCGCCATTTTGCCAAACCGTTAGCAGCATTCTTCTTCGTTTCCTTTATCGCCTCGCACGTGGTGTATATCTGGGCGGATGCCAATTTCTATCGCCCGATTACCATGCAGCGTGCGAATCTGCCGCTCTCCTACCCGATGACGGCACGTAAATTCCTGGAAAAACATGGCCTGCTGGATGCGCAAGAGTATCAGCGGCGCCTGATCGAACAGGGCAATCCGGAAGCGGTTTCCGTGCAGTACCCGCTCAGCGAACTGCGCTATCGCGATATGGGCACCGGTCAGAACGTGCTGCTGATTACCGTCGACGGTCTGAACTACTCACGCTTTGAAAAACAGATGCCTGCGCTGGCTGAATTCGCCGGGCAGAATATCTCGTTTACGCGTCACATGAGCTCAGGCAACACCACGGATAACGGCATCTTTGGCCTGTTCTATGGTGTTTCGCCAAGCTACATGGACGGCATTTTGTCGACCCGTACGCCTGCGGCGCTGATTACTGCACTGAACCAGCAGGGTTACCAGTTAGGGCTATTCTCCTCGGATGGCTTTACCAGCCCGCTGTATCGCCAGGCGCTGCTGTCAGACTTCTCCATGCCAAGCGTACAAACGCAATCTGACGAACAAACCGCAAGCCAGTGGATTAACTGGCTGGGACGCTACGCGCAGGAAGATAACCGCTGGTTCTCGTGGGTCTCCTTTAACGGGACGAACCTTGATAACAGCAACCAGAAGAACTTTGCCAAACGCTATGCCAGCGCCGCTCAGGATGTGGATGCCAATATTAACCGTGTTCTTAGTGCCCTGCGCGACTCCGGTAAACTGAACAACACAGTGGTGATTATTACCGCGGGTCGGGGCGTGCCGCTGACTCAGGAAGAGAACAATTTTGCCTGGTCGCGTGGCCATCTGCAGGTTCCGCTGGTTATTCACTGGCCGGGAACGCCTGCCCAACGCATCAATAGCCTGACCGATCATACAGACCTGATGACAACGCTCATGCAGCGCCTGCTGCACGTCAGCACGCCTGCTAACGAATACTCGCAGGGGCAGGATCTGTTCAATGCAAACCGCCGCCATTACTGGGTTACCGCCGCCGACGGCAGCACGATGGCCGTTACCACGCCAGAGATGACGCTGGTGCTGAACAACAACGGTAATTATCAGACCTATGATTTACGCGGCGAAAAAATAAAAGATCAGAAACCGCAGCTAAGCCTGCTGCTACAGGTTCTGACGGATGAGAAACGATTTATTGCTAACTGATTAATTATAAATCACTTAGCGATGCTTCCCCTTGCATTCGCAGCGGAAAGCAGTAGTATTAGCAGCCATAGCGTCGGCACGTAGCGCAGCCTGGTAGCGCACCGTCATGGGGTGTCGGGGGTCGGAGGTTCAAATCCTCTCGTGCCGACCAACTAATACCCTATTTTCAACAAGTTAGTTATGTAGTTGGAAATCTAATCGGGGCTAGGATTTTGTGTATGCAGACTTGATCTTTTGCCCCGACACTTCTACATAAATCCCTTGCATTGTCAATTCGCACTTTGTGAAGTTCATTACAAATATTACGCCACTATGACAGGTGCAAAAAATCATACCGCCATTTCATTACGGCATGAGCTATCAGGCTGCGCTACGTGCCGAAAAAATCAATCGAGCTTTTCAGCCCTCAACACCGTGAAGAGCAGGACACTGTAAAAGGGAATTTATTTGAGGAGAATCAAAACCACAGAACCCCACAGGAACATTTCTATGGGGCGGCATTGATATTCTTGAATGGAGTACAAATCAATAGGTGTTGCACACAACGCCATTACCCATAGGGTTGCAGGTTGTCGTAGTCATAGTCGGTGCTGCTGGTTGCTGCTGCTGTTGCACGGCTTGTTGCTGCTGCATTTGCTGGTTCGCCGCATTCAATCCATTCGTAAGACCTTGCATATCAGCGGCAGCGTAACAAGCCGCCTTATCACCGCTATCGCACATCGCCATTACCTGACCAACTGATTTAAAAGCATAACGACTGTTCCACATGCTATTAGGGTCATTTGTACAACCGCTGAGTACAACTAAAGAAACTGCCGCCATCATCAATAACTTAATCTTCATTTTTATTAACACCTAAGGAATTACCTAGACAATGTAAATTAATGTAAATCGAAACATTTTGTAAAGTTGTGATCTGAATCAATAGAAAATAATTAATCACGCTCCGTAAATACATAACCCATGCACTGTAAAGTAGTAACCCTGTCAGGATTCATTGCCACGAATTAAGCTGCTTAGGCTCTGTCACTGCGAACTGCCGCTCAAGGTGATTCGGGATAGCGATGTGTTCATGACCGCCGCGCTTATAACGGTGAGTAGGCTGCTGACAACTCACCAGCCCCAGCTCTTTCATGAGTCTGCCGGCAAGCCATCGTCCCATCCGGAAACCTCTCAGCGTTGCCATGGTCGCGATACTTCTTGCGCCAGCAGAGCCATGGCTGATGTTATGCAGCTCCAGAACCTGGCTGCGTAATACAGCCCGCCTGCCGTCTGGCTTTTCAGGATGGTTTTTCCAGTATTTGTAGCTGCTGCGATGAACCCCGAACACGTGGCAGAGTGTGGCCACTGGATAACGCGCCCTGAGCTTCCCGATTAACGAGAATTGTTCAGGGAGTCTGACATCAAGAGCGCGGTTGTAGATTCAATCTGTCAATGCAACACCCCTTTCAATTATCTCTTTCGGTGTTTTGAACTTCAGTGTCTTTCTCGGTCTGTTGTTTAGCTGAGCAGCAACCAGATCTAGTTCATGTTGAGTATATTGGGCAAGACATGTCTTTTTAGGAAAGTACTGCCGAATTAGCCCATTTGTGTTCTCATTTGTTCCCCGCTGCCAAGGACTCTGAGGATCGCAGAAGTAAACTTTAACGCCGGTGCTGACAGTAAATTCTAGATGTCTGGCCAGTTCCATTCCTCTGTCCCATGTCAGTGATTTTCTGAGTTCTGACGGTAAACTCAGGAATTTGTCGGTAAGAGCCTGATTTACTGAGACAGAATCTTTGCCCCTGAGTCTAAGGATGATCGTATAACGTGATTTTCGGTCTACAAGTGTGGCTATATGAGAGTTTTTTGTACCTGAGACTAAATCGCCCTCCCAATGCCCCAGAGAGCGTCTGTTATCGATATTTCGGGAACGTTCGTGAATTGGTGTTCCGTTCACTATGTTAATCGTACCTCTTTCGCCTTTGCGGGTATGACGCCTGCCATGGCGAAGGCTATGCGACCGTCGCAGATGCTGTATATTCAGGTGGTGTAGCGCTTCACGGCTACGAAAGTACAGCGTTTTATAAATTGTCTCAGGTGATATTCGCAGCGTTTTTTGACGTGGTTTTGTTCGCCTTAACCATCCTGATATTTGCTCTGGAGACCATTTCATCTCCAGCTTTTCCAGAACAAGCTTTCGCAATGGTAAATTTTGATCCAGTAAGCACGGTTTTGGCCTTTTCGCCATTCTGTTGGCTCGGTTATTAGCATCAACAGCTTTGTAATAGCGTCTGCCCCGATTACGCTGAACTTCACGTGAGATCGTCGAAGGACTGCGATTCAGCGCAGTAGCTATCGCACGAATGCTCATTTTGGCTGACAAACCAGCTCGTATCTCCTCGCGCTCAGACAGTGTCAGGTGAGCTACAGCCCGCTTACGCTCATGGGGTTTTATGCCGCCAGTATCCCTTAACATAGTGAAGATCGTTCCGGGTTTTGAACCCAGGATATTCGCTATTTCACTGAAGCCTGTTCCGTTCTTCCATAGTTCAAAAACAGAGGCTTTTTCCTCTGCTGTAAATGTTCGTCTCATTCAAAAAACCTCCGCAACCCCATGTTTTCACATAACTGTTGCGTTGACCAATTGAATCTACAGTAGCCTTTTTTAATATTTCATTTTCCATTTCAATACGTTGTAGCTTTTTTTTCAGTTCACGTATTTCGATTTGTTCCGGGGTTATTGGGGAGGCTTTTGGGATATTGCCCCGGCGTTCATCACGCACCTGTTTTACCCATCGTGTCATTGTGGAGAGCCCCACATCCATAGCACTGGCCGCATCAGCAACAGTGTAGTTTTGATCAACAACAAGTTGGGCTGATTCGCGTTTAAACTCTGCGCTGAAATTTCTTTTCTTCATTGAGGCACCTGAACAGAGGTGAGGATATCACCTCTGTTCAGGTGGCCAAATTCAGTGTGCCACTACAAAGTGAACGGGCCCGTTCACTTTGTAGTGAGATGAATAATGCCGAGAGCCTGTGAAAGTTCCATTTAAAAAGGTCCATGTAGAGACATGAACCCTTTTTACATCAACCACCGGATCGGTCAACCGATCCTTAAATGATCGGCATTAACCTTCATGGTTGGTTTTTTTATGCCTGCGATTCCACGTTCCTTATTATTACCCCGGCCTTTAGCACAGGTTTTACTACTTACCCATGCACAAATTGGGGTAAAATTTACCCTCTCATCAGCGCGATGAAACTAGACGAGTGATGCGCTGAAAACAATAATGATACTAATAAAAACTCAGGAGAATAGTATGCCTGAAGCAACGCCTTTTCGGGTGCTGATTGTCGACGACCACCCACTAATGCGGCGAGGAATTAGTCAATTATTGCAACTGGATCCCGCATTTAACGTAGTCGCGGAAGCAGGTGACGGTGCCAGCGCTATCGATCTGGCTAACCGTCTGGACCTGGATGTGATCCTGCTGGATCTCAATATGAAAGGCATGAGCGGACTGGACACCCTGAATGCGCTGCGCCGGGATGGCGTCACCGCGCAAATTATTATTCTTACCGTCTCGGATGCCGCCAGCGATGTGTACGCCTTAATTGATGCCGGCGCGGATGGTTATTTACTCAAAGACAGCGATCCTGAAGTCTTGCTGGAGGCCATTCGCAGCGGCGCCAAAGGCGGTAAAGCTTTTAGCACACGCGTCAGCGAATATCTGCGCGAACGCGATCTGTTCGGCGCACAAGAAGATCCCTTCAGCATTCTCACCGAACGTGAACTGGATGTATTGCATGAACTGGCTCAGGGGCTGTCGAACAAGCAGATTGCGTCAGTGCTGAATATTTCCGAACAGACCGTGAAAGTGCATATTCGCAACCTGCTGCGCAAACTCAATGTGCGCTCTCGCGTTGCAGCTACCATCCTGTTTTTACAAACGCGTGGAATGCAGTAATCCATGAAGAGGCCGGATAGCCCCGATATGCTAAGCGCTATCGGGGCTATTCTGGATACTTATTTCTCCTGCGGCGTTAGCTGCTCCATCGCCTGCTTAATGCTCCGTTCTATTACCGCCCGACGGGTATCGTTGGCAGGTAATAGTTTCAGCATCATCTCCCACGCCGCAACCGCCTCGCCGAAGCGCTGCTGTTCAAAGGCGTTGAAAGCGTACATGCTGAGAACTCGCACGTTGGCATGTTCGCCACGCACCAGTTGGCGTAACAGCTCCCCTCCCCGACGGTTATCATCAGGATCGGAAGAACGGGTCAGCGCTTCCGCATAGCCCAGCGCCGCATCGCTGTTTTTAGGATCCAGTCGATAGGCATTGGCATAGGCTTCAGTGGCCGTACTGGCGTTACCGAGAACCATGCCAATGCGTCCAAGCATGATCCAGCCTTCAACATTTGCGGGATCGGCTTGTAAACGCGTACGCAGCCCCAGCGCCAGACGCGCCATATCTTCTTCATTGAGCGGTTCCGCTTTCGGATCCAACGCTCGCTCCAGCAGCGCCGGAGCCTGAGCGGTGGCCTGCTGCCAGACCTGAACCTGCTTATAGCTGCCGGTTTGGTAATAGCTTACTGCGCCAACCACCAGCGCCACCACGATACCAGGCACAAACAGCCCGAATCCACCGCGCTTGCCATTCGGAATAACATCGTCAGGAAACGCTTCCTGTTTCACCCGAACGCGTCGGCGAGTACGGGCGAAAATAATCCAGCCCCCCAGACCAATCGCTACCACCGGCATCACCCACAGCAGCACGGTGAGCGGCGTTAACGGCGGATCGTACGTGACGAAGTTGCCGTAGCGCGCCACCATGTAATCGACAATTTCTTTCTGGCTTTTTCCTTCCTGCATCAGTTCGTACACTTTCTGACGCAGGTCGGTGGCAATCATCGAGTTAGAATCGGCAATGCTGTTGTTCTGGCATTTAGGACAACGCAGTTGCTCAGTAAGCTGGCGGAACTGCTGCTCCTGCGCTTCGTCCTTAAACTGCATCACGTCGATAGTCGCAAGCGCGGATCCCGAGATAACCAGCATTAGCAGGCCCAGTAAAAATCTCATTGCGCAGCCTCCTTACTGTACTTGTCCCATAACGGTTTGATCTCGCTCTCCCACACCCGGGCGTTCAGATCGCCGGCATGGCGATAGCGAATAATGCCTTTGCCGTCGATCAGGAACGTCTCCGGAGCACCGTACACGCCAAGATCCAGACCGAGCATACCGTCGCCGTCAAACAGACTTAATGAGTAAGGATTACCCAGCTCTTTCAGCCAGACAATGGCTTTCTGACGATCATCTTTATAGTTCAGACCCACTACCCGCACGCCTTGCGCAGACAGCTGATTCAGATACTGATGCTCGGCGCGACAGGTCGGGCACCAGGTCGCCCAGACGTTCAGCAATACCGGTTTGCCCTGCGTCAGCACATCGGCCTGATAGTGCTGACCCGGATTTTCCAGTGACTCCAGGCGGAATGTTGGAACAGGTTTGCCGATCAGCGCCGATTCCAGATTAGTGGGATCGTCCCCCTGAGCGTTACGCGCGAGCTGCCACAACAGCGCCGCCGCAATGATGAGAAAAATAATAAACGGAATTAACAGTGCGTTGCGCTTCATACAGCCTCCGACGCATTTTTTTGCACCGCGGCGCGAGGACGCGTCCGCTGGCGATAGCGTGGATCAAACAGGCAGAACAACCCGCCCAGCGCCATCAGCAATCCTCCGGCCCAAATCCAGCGAATAAACGGTTTGTAGTACAGGCGTACAGCCCATGCGCCATTATCCAGTTCTTCACCCAGCGCAGCGTACAGATCGCGCGTGAATCCGCCGTCAATTGCCGCTTCGGTCATCATCGAACTGGTGCTGTTATAGAAGCGTTTTTCCGCATGCAGCGTAGCTTCTGGCTTACCATCTCGGGTAACCCCAATAATGGCAACGCCACCCCGGTAGTTTGGCCCGGTAATATCTTTCACTTCGCGGAAAGTGAACTGATAGTTATGGATACTAACGCTATCACCCGCTTTCATGCGCACATCGCGTTCAACGCTGTAGTTCTGGCTAAAGGCAATACCAACAATGGTAATCGCCAGCCCGACGTGACCCGATACCATGCCCCAGTAGCTTGGCGTCAGCTTTGTCCCACGGGAAATACGCAGGAACGCTTCGGACATCGCCAGTACGAATATCCAGCATGCCATCGCCAGCCCCACCACTGTCATGGCGGCAATGCGATCCTCAAGCAGCCACGGCAGCAGCAGCGACAGAACAAGGGTGGTGACAAACGCGATAAGCAATAACGTTTTCAGTTTACGCGGTCGGTCACGGCCCCAGCGCACTAATGGCCCAATCCCCAACAACAGAGCGAACGGCGCCATCAGCCAGGTGAACATGGTGTTGAAAAACGGCTCGCCAATCGAAATGCTGCCCAGCCCCAGCTGTTTGTGCACCAGCGGCAGCAGTGTGCCCAGTAGCACCACCAGCATGGCGGCAATCAGCAGGACGTTATTCCCCAGCAGCAGTGATTCACGCGACCACAGCGCGTTGTTCACCCGTGAGCGAACCTTGTGACCGCGCACCGCAAACAGCAGCAGGGAGCCGCCAATTACCAGCACCATAAAGGCCAGAATAAACATCCCGCGCGACGGATCGGAGGCGAAAGCATGCACCGACACCAGTACGCCGGAGCGCACCAGGAAAGTACCTAACAGACAAAGTGAGAATGCGCAGATTGACAGCAACAGCGTCCAGGCTTTAAAGCTGGCGCGCTGTTCGGTTACCGACAACGAGTGCATCAGCGCCGTTCCCACCAGCCATGGCATAAACGAGGCGTTTTCAACCGGATCCCAGAACCACCAGCCGCCCCAGCCCAGCTCGTAATAGGCCCAGGCCGAACCGAGCACAATGCCCAGCGTCAGAAACACCCACGCGGCCAGCGTCCACGGACGCGAAAAACGGGCGAATGTGCTGTCCAGTCGTCCACTCATCAGCGCAGCAATCGCAAACGCAAAAGCGACCGAGAAGCCGACATACCCCATGTACAGCAGCGGCGGATGGAAAATCAGCCCCGGATCCTGCAACAGCGGGTTCAGGTCACGTCCTTCAATCGGGAAGTTCGGCAACGTGCGGGCAAACGGGTTGGAGGTAAACAGAATAAATAGCAGGAAACCGACGCTGACCATTCCCATGACCGCCAGCACGCGGGCGACGATATCCAGCGGCATGCGCTGGCTGAACGCCGCAACGGCGAACGTCCAGCCGCTCATCAGCAGCACCCACAGCAGCAACGAGCCTTCATGCGCCCCCCACGTCGCCGCCACCCGATACCAGACCGGAAGCTGGGTGTTGGAGTTGCTGGCGACGTAGGTCACGGTAAAGTCATTAACCACGAAGGCGTTGATCAGAATCAGGAACGCCCCCATCACACAGATAAACAGTACCCAGGCAAAGGGACGCGCGGAGGCCATCATCCGCACGTCGCCGCGCGCTACGCCCCACAGCGGATAGACCGACAGCAGTAATGCAACGCCAAGCGCAAGGCACAACAGCGCATTGCCAATTTCAGGCATCATGACGTTTTATCCTTATAAACACTTTCCGGGCGACGGTGGTTTTCCTGCATCGCTTTTTCGACTTCCGGCGGGGTGTAATTTTCATCATGTTTAGCAAGCACTTCTTTGGCCTGCACATGATTTCCCCCGTCCAGTTCGCCCTGAACGACGACGCCCTGCCCTTCGCGGAACAGATCCGGCAGAATGCCTTCATAGGTGACATCCACCACACCTTCGGCGTCATAGATGCTGAAATTCACCTTCAGCGACTGCGGATCGCGCTTTACGCTGCCAGGCATAACCATACCGCCCACGCGCAGGCGCTGGCCGACTTCAGGCATTTGCTGCGTTTCGCGCTTACCGTAGAGTATTTCTCCCGGCGTATAGAACAGGTCGATATTGGAACGCAGCGCGTAGAGCACCAGCGAAATGGTCAAAGCCAGACCTGCCAGGACCGCGCAGGCTATCCATAACCGATTTTTACGTCGAATATTCACGCCGCCTCCCGTTGCACTTGTGCCGCGCGCATACGCGCTTCTCTCGCCCGCTGCTGCGCGACACCGCGTAAGATTGCACGATGCTGTAACGCAGAATGCAGCACCAGCGCCACCAGCGGGACAATGCTCATCGCCACAGCCAGCCAGACATACAAGGCGTAACCGCCCATCGCGAAAAAATCACTCCATGATGCAAATGCAGGGGTCATTGGCGGCCTCTTTTTAAGATCAGTTCGCTCACCCACGGGCGGCGTTTTTCCATCATCAAAATCAGGTTACGCATGCGCATCAGCGCCAGCGTGACAAACAGTAACAGGTAGCCGACGATCGCCAGACGCAGCGGCGCGCGCATTGCCGGATCGATACTCTGCTGCATACGGGTCGACCCCTGATGCAGCGTATTCCACCACTCGACCGAGTAGTGAATAATCGGCAAGTTGACCACGCCAATCAGCACCAGAATGCCGGCAGCGCGACCAGCCAGACGGCGGTCGTCAAAGGCATGCCACAGCGCAATGGCGCCGACGTAGAGAAACAGCAATACCAGTTCAGAGGTGAGTCGGGCATCCCAGACCCACCAGGTGCCCCACATCGGTTTGCCCCATGCAGAGCCCGTCACCAGCGCAATAAAGGTAAACACGGCACCAATGGGCGCCATCGCAGCCAGCGCCAGATTGGCCATTTTCATCTGCCAGACCAGGCCAATAAACGCGGCAACGGCCATCGATGCATAAATCCCCATCGACCAGATTGCTGCCGGAACGTGCAGATAAATAATGCGATAGCTCTGCCCCTGCTGATAATCCGCAGGCGCGAAGCCAAAGCCCCAGATCAATCCGGTTATCAGTACCACCGCGCTGGCAATCGCCAGCCACGGGATAAACCAGCCGCAGATCTGATAGAGCCGAGGAGGCATCGCCAATTGATGAAGTGTTTTCCACATAGTTCAGTCACCAGACTCCGTAAATTAATATCCATTGTGCCGGAGCGCCTTGCCCGGCCTGCATATCTCAACTGCGCTACTGCACGCTTATCCGTAACGCCGCAGCTGTGGCAAACGGGCTTAGCGTGGCGCTGCCGACCAGCAACGCGCCCAGAATCGCCATGTACCCTTCAACCGGTAAGTGCATGGAAGCCGCATCCATCGCCGCGGTCGCAAAAATCAGTAAGGGTATGGTGAGCGGGAGTACCAGTACGCTTAACAGCACGCCGCCGCGCTTTAAGCCCACCGTCAACCCCACGCCCGGCGCGCCGAGGAAGCCCAGCGTAGGCGTCCCGAGTAACAAGGTCAGCGCCATAATTTTCCAGCCGTACATATCCATGCCCAGCAGCAACGCCACCAGCGGCGAGAGGATCAGCAGCGGCAGGCCGGTCACGACCCAGTGCGCCATCACTTTCGCCAGTACCACTGCCGGCAGCGGCAGCGGCAGCAGCATCAGTTGCTCAAGGCTGCCGTCCTGCAGATCATCACGAAACAGGCGCTCCAGCGCCAGCAACGACGCCAGCAGCGCCGCAACCCAGATGATGCCCGGTGCAATACGCGCCAGCAGTTGCGGCTCCGGCCCAATGCTCAGCGGGAACAGCGTAATAACAATCAGGAAGAACCATAAAGGATTGGCGATTTCCGCACTATGACGAAACGCAACTCGTAGTTCTAAACGGAAGATTCGCCACATCATTGCGTTGCCCTCTCGCTGGTCAGCGCAATACGTCGCACTTTATCGGTCTCTACATTGAGCGGTTGGTGGGTGGTGAGAATAACAATACCGCCCTGCTCCGTATGCTGCGCCATACGCTGAGTCAGTCGCTCAACGCCGTTCACATCAATGGCGGTAAAGGGTTCGTCGAGGATCCACAGCCGGGCGCGGGTCAGCCACAAACGGGCCAGCGCCACGCGCCGCTGTTGTCCGGCGGAGAGTTGATTCACCGGGATGTCTTCATATCCGGCAAGCCCCGCCTGCGCCAGCGCAGCCAGACACTGTGCGACGTCGCCGTCATGGTGGAAGAAACGCAGGTTTTCCAACGCCGAAAGCCGGGTTTTTATCCCCGGCTGATGTCCGATCCACAGCAGTTGTTGATGGTAGCTGTCCCGCACGTGATGCAGCGGTTGCTCTTGCCAGCAAACCTCCCCTGCGTCGGGACGCGCCAGCCCGGTAAGTAACCGCAGCAAAGTGGTTTTCCCTGCGCCGTTGCTGCCGGTAATTTGTACCCATTCCCCTGCGTTGACGCGAAATGACAAATCGCTGAACAGTATTCTGTCATCCCGCTCGCAAAGTAATTCTCTGGCTTCAAGCATACCTGGTTATCTACATCCTGTTAAAATCCCGGTTTGACTTCGCGCATATCAGGCAGTTTGTGCGCTATCCCTTTATGACAGTCAATACAGGTTTGCCCGTCTTTCACGGCCTGGTCGTGCATTTTGGCCGCAACGCCTTTCTGGGCGGTTAAATCCATAAACTCGAAGTTGTGACAGTTTCGACACTCTTGCGAATTGTTATCTTTCATACGCCGCCACTCATTTTGCGCCATCGTTAAACGATGGTCTTCAAATTTCTGCGGTGTATCTATCAACCCCAGTGCTTTCGCGTACAGCTCTTTACTGGCCTTGATCTTACGAATCATTTTCGGACCCCACTCATGTGGGACGTGGCAATCAGGGCAAGTCGCTCGCACACCACTACGGTTGTTGTAGTGTACGGTTTCCATGTATTCCTGGTACACCGTATTGCGCATTTCGTGACAGCTAATGCAGAACTCTTCTGTATTGGCCTTTTCCATACCGGTATTAAAGCCGCCCCAGAAAATAATGCCGCCCACAAAGCCGATTAACAACAGCGTGCCGAGCGCCAGACGGCTGGGGCGACGCCACCATTGCCAGACGCGCTTAATCCAGCCTGGTTTACGGTTAGAATTTTCCATAATGACCTCTTATTTCCCGTAACCTTTCGAGGGGGTGAAGGTATTTTCAACAATCGGCGCGGCGTCAGCCTGCGGAACGTGACATTGCAGGCAGAAATAACGACGCGGCGCGACTTCAGCCAATACCTTGCCGTCGCTGTCCATAAAGTGCGTCGGACTGATGCGCGGCGCACCGGTGGTGCGATAGCTTTCCACACCGTGACATTGCAGGCAGCGGTTAGTGTTAGTCGTCACCTGATACCCTTCAACGCTGTGCGGAACCATCGGCGGCTGATTCACATAGTTCAGCGGCATACGCACTTGCTCTTTCGGCATGCGAATCGCCCCTTCTTGTGTCCCTGAGACTTCCGGTGACTGACTCAGATCCACTCCGTTTGCAGCCCAAACGGCCCCACTGACTACCAGGGCCAGCGCAGCCGTCCATTGACTCAGCGCTTTAATCAGGTCATGGCTTTTCATGATTTCGCTCCCGAACTCCATCGTGTTGTTATTGTAAAAACATCCTCAGAACAGACATCCACACAGCGACCGCAGGCCATGCAATCGCGGCTGGTTACCTGCACCGGACTTTGCTCATCCAGCACCGGCGCACGTAGCACATGCGGTTCCGGGCAAACATGAAAACAATCCATACAGCGGTTACATCTGTTACGTTCTTTTGCCGAAACGGTTAATGCACCTTTACTCCCCACCACGCTATACAGCGCACCCAGTGGGCAAAGATGCCCGCACCAGCCATGCTCAACGACCAGTAGATCAAATAAAAACAGCGCGAGGATCAGCAGCGCCCCGCTGCCAAATCCCATGACCAGGCTCCGTCCGAGCAGGGAGACTGGGTTTATCCACTCCCACAGCAGCGTACCGGTCAGAGCGGAACCGACCAGGATAACCACCAGCAGGACGTACCGTATATGGCGCGGCAGGGTTGCAGACTGATTCAGGTCAAACCTTCTGCGCAACCAACTGGCTAAATCGGTGACAGGGTTCATGGGACAAACCCAACTGCAAAACAGTCGCTTACCCGCCAGGGCATACAGCACCGTGATGATGACCGCCCCCGTTAACGCAACCGTCGCCGGCAGGTGTCCGCTGGCCAGGCTTTGCAGGGTAATCAGCGGATCGGTGAACGGGATGGAGTCCAGCAACAGGCTGCTACTGTAATTGCCATGCAGGATCCAGACGCCAAGCCACGGGCCGCTAAGGAACATCGCCAGTATCAGAAACTGGCTCAGACGACGCAGCACCAGCCAGCGATGACTCTTCCACCATCCTTTTTTTGCCTGCGCTTCACGCCCGGCGTCACGTTTACGATTTGCCATTGTTCCCCTCCAGCCAACCGAAGCGGTAATGGTGTCCTAACTCCCCTTTCGCCAACGACAGGGGCAGCACTTTTATTGCTGGCTGCTCCAGGACGCAGACTTTTTCGCATTTCCCGCAGCCGGTACAGGCATCGCTGTGTACGGTCGGAATAAACCGCGCATGCTTGCCGGTACGCATGTTGCGGTCCAGCTCCAGGGTGATAGCCTCATCGATTTTCGGGCATTCGCGATAGCAAACGTCGCAGCGTAATCCCTGATAGTTGAGGCAGTTTTCGTGATCCAGCAGTACCGCCAGCCCCATGCGTGAATCGTCAATAGATTCAATGTCCCTGTCCAACGCGCCGCTGGGGCAAACTTTGGCGCACGGAATGTCTTCACACATTTCGCAGGGAATATCACGCGCGACAAAATACGGCGTACCGGCAGCCAGCCCTGAGGCCAGCGTCGCCAGCTTCAGCGTGTCATACGGGCAGGCCTGAACGCACTGACCACAGCGCACGCAGGCACTGGCGAATGCCTCCTCGCTCAGTGCGCCTGGCGGGCGTAGCCGCACGCCGGTTGCACGTGCGGTTTGCTGTTGCAACCCCAGCGCCACGCCAACGACGGCCAGTCCGCCCGCTGCGCGAACCATATCGCGCAGAAAGCGGCGGCGGCCATTTTGGGGTTTTGCTGACCGGGACATAACGCGTTACACCTTCGCCAGTTTCACAGCGCACTTCTTGAAATCCGTCTCTTTGGAGAGCGGATCCGTCGCATCCAGCGTCAGGTTGTTCACCAGCTGTGCGGCGTCGAAGAACGGCATGTAGACCAGCCCCTGCGGTGGACGGTTACGCCCGCGCGTTTCAACTATCGAGATAACTTCACCACGACGGGAAACCACTTTGACTTTGTCGCCACGGCGCAGATCGCGTGCTTTTGCATCCAGCGGATGGATAAACAGCACAGCTTCCGGGAAAGCACGGTGCAGCTCAGGTACGCGACGCGTCATGCTGCCGGTATGCCAGTGCTCCAGCACACGTCCGGTAGACAGCCACAGGTCGTACTCTTTATCCGGCGCTTCTGCTGCAGGTTCAAATGGCAGCGCGAAGATGACCGCTTTGCCGTCCGGCTTACCGTAGAACTTGTAGCTTTCACCCGCTTTCACGTAAGGGTCGTTGCCTTCGCTGTAGCGCCACTGGGTCTCTTTGCCCTCAACGACCGGCCAGCGTAAACCGCGCGCTTTGTGGTAATCGTCAAATGGCGCAAGGTCATGCCCGTGACCGCGGCCAAACCAGGCGTACTCTTCGAACAGCCCTTTTTGCAGATAGAAACCCAGCTCGCGGGATTCATCGTTCAGCTGATCTTCAGCCAGTTCAGCCACCGGGAATTTCGTCACTGCAGGCGTGGCAAACAGTACGTCATACAGCGTTTTGCCGCGCAGTTCCGGTTTCTGTGCCAACAGCGCTTCCGGCCACACTTCTTCTGTTTTGAAGCGACGAGAGAACTGCACCAGTTGCCACAGATCCGATTTCGATTCACCCGGCGCTTTAATCTGCTGACGCCAGAACTGTGTACGGCGTTCCGCGTTACCGTAAGCACCTTCTTTCTCTACCCACATCGCGGTCGGCAGGATCAGGTCGGCCGACAGAGCGCTGACCGTCGGGTACGGATCGGAGACGATGATGAAGTTGCGCGGATCGCGCCAGCCCGGCATACGCTCTTCGTTGATGTTCGGACCGGCCTGCATGTTGTTGGTACACATCGCCCAGTAGACATTGAGCTTGCCATCTTTCAGCGCACGGTCTTGTGCCACGGCATGCAGACCGATTTTTGCCGGAATGGTCCCCGCCGGAATATTCCAGTGCTTCTCGCAGATATCGCGGTGTTTTTCGTTCGTAACCACCATGTCCGCAGGCAGACGGTGGGAGAACGTACCGACTTCACGCGCGGTACCGCAGGCGGAAGGCTGACCGGTCAAAGAGAACGGACCGCAGCCTGGCTGGGAGATTTTACCGGTCAACAGGTGCAGGTTATAGACCAGGTTGTTGGCCCACACGCCGCGGGTATGCTGGTTGAAGCCCATCGTCCAGTAGGAGATGACTTTTTTCTTCGGATCGGCATACAGCTGCGCCAGCTGTTCCAGCTGATCTTTCGGTACGCCGGTCATTTCGGCGGTTTTATCCAGCGTGTACTCGGCAACAAAGGCTTTGTAATCCTCAAAGCTCATCGGCTCAGAGGCATCGGATCCCGGGTTTTTCGCCGCTTTTTCCAGCGGATGGGTTGGACGCAGACCGTAGCCAATGTCCGTCACGCCTTTACGCAGATTAACGTGCTTGCTAAAGAAATCCTGGTTGATCGCATTGTTTTGAATGATGTAGTTAGCGATGTAGTTGAGGATCACCAGATCGGTTTGCGGCGTGAAGACCATGCCGTTATCCGCCAGCTCAAAGCTGCGGTGCTGGAAGGTGGAGAGCACCGCGACATTAACATTGGGATCGGACAGACGACGGTTGGTGATGCGCGACCACAGGATCGGGTGCATCTCCGCCATATTCGCACCCCACAGGACGAAAGCATCTGCATGCTCGATATCGTCATAGCAGCCCATCGGTTCATCCATACCGAAGGTACGCATAAAGCCGACGACCGCTGACGCCATGCAGTGACGCGCGTTCGGATCGATGTTATTCGAACGGAAACCCGCTTTAAACAATTTGGCAGCGGCATAACCTTCCCAAATCGTCCACTGACCCGAGCCGAACATACCGATAGACTCCGGGCCTTTCTCTTTCAGGGACGTTTTGAATTTCTCTTCCATCACGTCAAAGGCCTGGTCCCAGCTAATCGGGGTGAACTCGCCTTCTTTGTGATACTTACCGTCCTTCATGCGCAGCATCGGCTGCGTTAAACGGTCTTTTCCGTACATGATTTTCGGCAGGAAGTAACCTTTGATGCAGTTAAGCCCACGGTTAACCGGCGCATCCGGATCGCCCTGGCATGCCACAACACGCCCTTGCTGCGTCCCGACCAATACGCCACAGCCCGTCCCGCAAAAACGGCACGGGGCTTTGTCCCATTTGATGGCTTCTTGCTGACCGACTACCGCACGGGCTACGCCCGGCACGCTTAACCCGGCAGCCGCCGCAGCGGCCGCAACGGCGTTAGCTTTCATAAAGCTACGACGACTGAGTTTCATGGTGTTTCCTCACCTTGCTCATCCTGCTGGTGATAAACCAGCGACACCGCCAGCACGCCCGCAACGTTGCGCACTGACTCAATAGTTTTCATTAACGTTTCGCTGTGCTCAGCTTCCACCACCACGATCAGTTGACCGCTTTCCACATCGCTGAGTGCAACCTCGCAACCTGGGAACGAACGCAACTGCGTGGCGATATCATTGATATGCTGACTTTTGGCCTGAACGACCAGGCTGCAGACCTGCCAGTTATTGTCCATGGTTGTACTCCGCGTTAATGGCTGATACCGGGCAGATAGCGACACATGCGCCACATCCGTTACAGTCCTGATTGTCGAGCTGCGGCTGATAAATGCCGGACAGCGTGGGACGAAAGGTTATAGCCATGGGTTCACAGCTATCCTGACAGCGATGACATTCAACGGACTGATGTGCGAGACAGTTTTCCCCAATCGTAAAATTCAGATCCCATGCCCTGGTGTGGCGCGGAAGAAAAAGGGATTCAGAACAGGCCTCTGCGCAGGCATAGCAAAAGCTACACTCGCCGTGTTTGAAATTTACGCTCGGGTAACCGCCCTGGCCTCGCTGCAGGATGTCGGTTTCACACGCCTGGATGCAGGCGTCACAACGAAGGCAATGGGCCAGAAAGTGAGAGTCTTCCTTGCTCCAGGGCGGACGGATCCCTGAGTTGGCGTTTCGCCAACTGCCTGTCAACATGCCTCGACGGGATAAATCAACCATGACATTGTCCTTCCATAATGACGCCCTCCGCTGGTGGGTTGAACGACATAAAAACTGCACTATTTATGAGTAGTTATTTTTAGTCGTAAGATATTTCAGGATGTGTTAGAGGTGCATACCCCAATCGGGGTAAATGCTGTTGCCGGATCAAAGGAGTGTTGAGTTGGCGGGAAAAAATGCGCTTTTGCTCACATTTCAATGAGTTATATAACACTGTATATAACGAACAACTCAAAAAGAGAATGATTTTATAATTAAGATTATTCTTAGAATATATCGCTAATCTGAAAGCAGACTTCTACCAAATACACTTAAAATATAAGTAAATCCAGATTAATCGATTATGTAAATATGTTAACCTGCCCCAGACTCGTTCATAAGACAGAAGAAAGGAAACACTGTGAACAATAAGATGAAAACAATTGTCCCTGCCGTACTTTTCGCCGCCTTTGCCAGCGCCTCTGCATGGGCTGCCAGTAACGATGCCGGCGCTCAGCCGCTGGAAAAAGTCGCCCCTTATCCTAAGGCGGAAAAGGGTATGAAGCGCCAGGTTATCCAGCTTACTCCTGAGAAAGATGAATCTACTCTGAAAGTAGAACTGCTAATCGGACAAACGCTGGAAGTTGACTGCAACCAACACCGCCTGGGCGGAGAACTGGACAGCAAAACGCTGGAAGGTTGGGGATATGACTACTATGTCTTCGACAAAGTGACGTCTCCGGTTTCAACCATGATGGCCTGCCCGGACGGCAAGAAAGAGAAGAAATTTATTACCGCGTATCTGGGTGATGACGGCATGCTGCGCTACAACAGCAAGTTACCGATTGTGGTCTATACGCCGGAGAACGTGGAAGTGAAATACCGTATCTGGAAAGCGGAAGAGAAGATTCAGGACGCAGTCGCGCGATAAGTAAGAATGTGCCGGAGGGCGGCGTACCGCCTTATCCGGCATTTTATTTACAGTGCGATATCCGCTACAGCTTTCTGCTCAGGCTGCGGTGGCGCCTGAGGTTTCAGCTGAGGTTTCGGCGCTTCATCAGCAGCCTGCGGCTTGTCATATTTCAGTCCCAGAACATCACTGGTGTATTGCAGCTCTTGTTCCGTAGCTTCAACGTTACCGTTCAGCTTGGTACCATAAGACGGAATAATGGTTTTCAGTTTCGCCTGCCATTCAGGGCTGGCCACTTTATCTTTAAACACTTTTTCCATCAGATGCAGCATAATCGGCGCCGCGGTTGATGCACCCGGAGAAGCGCCCAGCAGCGCGGCGATGGTGCCCTCTTTATCGCTGACGACTTCGGTACCCAGACGCAGCACACCGCCCTTCTCCGCATCACTTTTAATGATCTGCACACGCTGGCCCGCCTGCCATAAACGCCAGTCTTCTTTTTTCGCCTGCGGATAGTACTCTTGCAGCGCGGCAAAACGGTCGTCATCGCTGAGCATCACCTGGCTTACCAGATATTTCACCAGATCGAAGTTATCCAGACCCACGTTGACCATCGGCATAAAGTTCGAGGTGGTGGTCGAGCTGAGCAGATCCCACAATGAACCGTTTTTCAGGAACTTGGTGGAGAATGTCGCGAATGGCCCAAACAGCACGACGCGTTTGCCATCAAGGATACGGGTATCGATGTGCGGCACGGACATCGGCGGCGCGCCAACGGAGGCCTGGCCGTACACTTTCGCCAGGTGGCGATTCACCACGTCCGGATTATCCGCAACCAGGAACTGCCCGCCAACCGGGAATCCGGCATAACCTTTCGCTTCAGGAATGTCGGTTTCCTGCAACAGCTTCAGCGCAGCGCCACCGGCACCGATAAAGACAAACTTCGCCTTGATATCGTGTTCCGCTTCGTTATTTTTCAGATCGGCGACCGTGACGGTCCAGCTATTGTCGGCATTGCGTTTAAAGCCACGCACTTCGGTACTCAGCTGCAGCGCAAAGTTGGGCTTTTTCTGCAACGAGGCAATCAGCTGGCGCGTGATTTCGCCGTAGTTTACGTCAGTACCAATCTCGGTACGCGTTGCCGCGACTTTCTGCTTCGGATCGCGGCCTTCCATGACCAGCGGCGCCCACTCTTTAATCTGCGCGTGATCTTCGGAATAACGCATACCACGGAATAACGTGCTCTGCTGCAGTGCGGTGTAACGGGCACGCAGGAAGTTCACGTTCTCGTCACCCCAGACAAAACTCATGTGCGGAACGGTGGTGATAAATGAGCGTGGTTCATGCATTACGCCATTATTGACCTGATAGGCCCAAAACTGGCGGGAGATCTGGAAGGCTTCGTTGATTTCGACTGCCTTTTCAATGCTGATGCTACCGTCGGCCTTTTTAGGCGTGTAGTTCAGCTCCATCAGTGCGGAGTGGCCTGTTCCAGCGTTATTCCAGCCGTTTGAGCTTTCCTGCGCTACACCATCCAGTCGCTCAACCATGGTCATTGACCATTGCGGTTCCAGCTCCTGTAAATAGGTTCCCAGCGTGGCGCTCATGATGCCGCCGCCAATCAACAGTACATCCGTTTCCTGCTCTTCCGCCGCTTTCGCTTTTGCCGCCATCGAGACAACATTCAGCCCAACGGCCATGGTGAAGAGCATGGCAGTCACTTTTTTCATAATGTTAATGCCTTACTTTTAGTATCGCTTTTTGCTTTTAATGCAGGTGAAAATCGAGCGGTATCAACGGTAACACTTAAGTAAAAATATTTAAATATTGTTTATAAATTATATTTAATTTTTAAAAATGTTATTAATACGTTGATAGTTTATACGGTTATTGACAATCATTTCTGGAAACCGATCCGTCAGACAGGTACTATGCTGCGCTTTGCTATTCACCGCACGGATGCCTGTCGGTCTGCTGTATCGGGCCATTTTTGACCTAAGAGTAACGATGTCTGCAACTCAACCCTCCTCTGTCGCAGTAGCGGAGCACGCGACGCGCGCAGTGCTGCGTCAACCCCGTTTACTGGTTCGCGAAACGCTGGCCGGTGTGGTAACCGCCCTGGCGCTGATCCCGGAAGTGATCTCTTTTTCCGTTATCGCCGGCGTCGATCCTAAAGTCAGCCTGATAGCTTCAGTCGTACTGTGCCTGGCAATGTCATTTTTAGGTGGCCGTCCGGCAATGGTTACCGCAGCGGCAGGATCGGTCGCGCTGGTGATTGGCCCGATGGTGCATCAACACGGCGTCCAGTACATCCTGCCTGCGGTGGTGCTGGCCGGAATTATTCAGATCCTGTTTGGCGTATTGGGGATGGCGCGTCTGATGCGATTCATTCCTACAGCCGTCATGACCGGTTTTGTGAACGCGCTGGGTATTTTGATTTTCTTTGCCCAGGTCCCGCACTTCTGGGGTAAAAGCCCGCTAATCTGGGGGCTGTTTGTCCTGACCCTGTTGATTGTGCTGTGGGTTCCGCGGTTTATTAAAGCGATCCCCGCGCCGCTTATCGCCATCGTGCTGCTGACGGTGTTCACTGTCACCAGCGGACAACTATTACCGACCGTCGGTGACGAAGGTTCAATGCGCGGCGGCCTGCCGGGATTCACGCAGTTATTGGTACCGCTCAACCTGCAAACGCTGGCGATTATCTGGCCCTGCGCGCTGAGCATCGCTTTTGTCGGATTAATGGAGTCGCTGTTAACCGCCCGTCTGGTGGATGACCTGACGGTTACGCCGTCGAATAAGAATCGCGAGAGCGCCGGGCTGGGGATAGCCAATATTCTGGCCGGTTTTTATGGCGGCATCGCCGGGTGTGCGATGATTGGTCAAACCATCGTTAACGTCGAGATGGGCAAAGGACGCAGCCGCGTCTCGACGGTCGCCGCCGGGCTGGTGCTGTTGTTGCTGGTCACCGCGTTAAGCGAAGTAATGGCGAAAATCCCCATGTCAGTGCTGGCGGGAATTATGGTGATTGTGGCGGTGAAAACCTTCAGTTGGTACAGCATCCAGCCCGCTACGCTGCGGCAACTCCCCGTTACTGAAACGCTGGTGATGCTGATGACCGTCGCGGCGACGGTGTCAACCGGCAACCTGGCGCTTGGCGTGGTTGCCGGGGTGATGACGATGCTCATTCTGCCGCGTATCGTCAGAGGCAAACGTGCGGCTACATCAGAAACAGCGTTGCCAGACCGAGAAAAATAAAGAAACCACCGGTATCGGTGATTGCCGTAATCATGACGCTCGAGCCGACCGCCGGGTCGCGCCCGAGCTTCACCATCGTCATCGGAATAATAACGCCCATCAACGCCGCCATCAGCAAATTGAGCATCATCGCCAGGGTCATCACGCCGCCGAGCGCCATGTCATCGTACAGCCACCAGGTAATGCCGCCCATAATTCCGCCCCACACGAGGCCATTAATCAACGCCACGCCCATTTCGCGCAGGATCAAAAACGTCAGGTTTCCCGGCTGAATATTTTGTAGCGCCAGCGCGCGAACAATCATGGTGATGGTTTGATTCCCGGTGTTGCCGCCGATCCCCGCCACAATCGGCATCAGCGAGGCCAGCGCGACCAGTTGCGAAATTGTATGTTCAAAGCCGTCGATCACTCGCGAAGCAATAAAGGCGGTACAAAGGTTAACGGCCAACCACGCCCAGCGGGTTTTTACCGCTTTCGTGACGGGGGCAAACACATCCTCTCCGGCGCTTAAGCCGCCCATTCGACGCAGATCGGTATCTGTTTCTTCATAGACCACATCGACGATCTCATCGATGGTTAAACGGCCCATCAGTTTACCTGAAGAGTCAACGACCGCGGCACTGACCAGGTCGTCACGTTCAAAGGTTCGCGCGGCGTGTTCGGCGATATCTTCCGGAGAAAAGGTGAGCGGATCATCTTCCATCACCTCGCTGACTTTTCGCTGCACGTCATTGAGCAGAATACAGGTGAGCGTCAGTTCCCCGACCAGCACTTTATTGCGGTCGGTCACGAAGAGTTTATCGGTGTTCTCCGGCATTTTTCCCAGCCGCCGCAGGTAGCGTTGCACCACTTCCAGCGTCACGTCCGGACGCACGGTGATAACTTCGAACTCCATAATCGCACCGACGCGATTCTTCTCGTAGTGCAGCACCTGGCGGACGCGCGCCCGCTCCTCGGCCGGTAACGTCGCCAGCAGTCGACCCGTGAGGTTACGAGGGAGGTGCTGAACCAGATAAATCTGTTCGTCGATATCAAGGTATTGCAACGCATCCAGCAGCTCACGGTCGCTCATCTCATCGATCAGGTCGTCCCAGACGTTTTCTGACGCCTCAAGCAGGACGTTACCGCGCTTTTCACTTTCGACCAGCCGCCACAGGGCGTGACGCTCTTCAGAAGGTAATGCTTCGAGGGTATCCGCCAGATCGGGCGGCGGCAGGTGGGCGACCAGCGCCCCTACCTCAGCAATATCGTCGGCTAACGTGCCGACGTCATATTGCTCAGCCAGGGTAAGCTTGCCCAATAGCGTTGAAACAACGGCTTTATCAGTGGTCAGCAGCCAGATAAGACGCGCACGCTCTTCATCACGCAGTCTGGCGCTGTTTTTGTTTGTTACAGGCATTAATCATAAATCCATTATATGAAATATCATTAATCATGATGCCGATTTATGTAAATAACAATAAACAGTGCCGCCGGGTGGATAAAAAACCGGCGGCATGTGGGATCACGCAGTGCGGGCCACCGCGTCACGCGAGGCGGCATCACGCTCATCGCCCAGCAGTTCACTCAACTGTCCGTTACGCATTTCCAGCAGACGATCGGCGTGAATAAAATAGTGATCGTCATGGCTAATGGCGAAGATAGTTTTACCCATTTCTTGCATCAGCGGTAACAGGACCTGATAGAACTCACGACGGAAATGGGGATCCTGATCGGCAGCCCATTCATCCAGCAGAATGATGTCGCGCTCCTCCGCCAAAGCCAGCAGCAGCGCCACGCGTTTCTTCTGCCCTTTCGACAGCTTCAGATTGAGGATGCGACCATCGTTCATCTCCAGCTTGTGACCCATCTTTAGATGTTCCAGCCACTTCGCTACCAGCTGCGGATTGGCTTCTTTACCTTCCGGCCCCAGCAGTTTGTCGAATAGCCAGACGTCGGTAAACACGGCGGAGAACAGCTTGCGATAATCTTCCGGCTTTTCAACAGCCACGGCCTTACCATCAAGCAAAATTTCACCTGACTGCGGCTGGTATAGCCCGGTCAGTAACATCGCCAGCGTAGATTTCCCGCTGCCGTTGCCGCCAATCAGGAAAATCAGTTCACCGCGATGAATCGTCAGATTGACCGGCCCTACGGAAAAGGCATTATCCTGATAGTGGAAAACCACGTTACGCAGTTCCAGCGTTTGCCAGTTTGGAAAAGCGGTTGGGCGCGGGAATTCGGCCTTAAAAGGTGCCAGTGCGAATTTATTCAGCTTGTTGAAAGCCACCTGCGCAGTGAGCAGGGTCGGTAGCGCGCCAACGGCAGAGAGCAGCGGCGTACGCAGGAATAACAGCGTCAGTGAGTAAGTCGCCGCCACGGCGGTATCCGCCCAGCCCAGACTATTGGCCATCCAGAACACCAGGCCAATGGCGCCCAGCATCATAATGTTTGACCAGTTGACCGCGCTCAGGTGGAAGGTATCGGCGCGAATAATATGGTGACGGTACTCTTTGGCATCCGGGACGTACATCTGATTAAAGATATGCTCGGCGCGCTCGCGGTTGAGCGTCAGCTCTTTGCGCCCTTCCAGCACCGTCTGATAATCGTTGTACAACTTGTCTTCTGTTTCGCGCAGGGTAGCCATGTGCTTATACACCCGCGCCACCAGCACAAATCCCCCCCAGATGGTGATTGCCATCCAGATAGCCGTCACCAGCAGCATTTTGGTCGACAGCATCGCCAGATACGCCGCCGATCCGATGGTCAGGATAATCCCCTGCACCAGCTCAGGCAGACGAACAAAGGCGATGGTGATGTTGCGAATATCGCTGGTTAAACCGGCCAGCAACGAGGCGCTGCCAAGCTGTTCAATACGCTCGACGTGGGTATCCAGAATACGTTTGATAAATTCGCTACGCAGACGGTAGACAAAGTGGTGGCCGAGCGTGGTCAACGCCAGCTGAGAGCCGAGAGTGACAACCATCAATAGCAGCAACAGGCCAAGAAACTCCGGCAGCACCATCAGCGTGGTGTCGACCGTTTCAATCAGACGCTGGTTGATAAACGCAATCAGCCCAATCCCCAACGCAGCGCTGGCGAGGCTGAGCGCCATGACGCTGATAAATGGCCAGCGATACTGCCGCCAGACAAGAAGTAAAAGTTCCATGCGAACAACCCGGACAAGTAATAACAGCCCGCAGTTTAAACATCTCTTCGCTGACAGCAATAATAATTCTTATTTTTATTCTTTTTTACCCGCCTGACGAAACGTCAGATTGTAGCGACAGTCTCCGGTCAACGGATGATACCCCGTCTTAAGCGGCTGGATCCCATGATAAAACAGCCGCGAAGTACCGCCCCACACCACCACATCGCCATGTTCCAGCAGCAAACGCTTTAAGGGGTCATTACGGCGCAAGCCGCCAAATTGAAAGATGGCCGGCAATCCTAGCGACACCGAGACAATCGGCGCCCGCAGGTCGGGCTCGTCTTTATCCTGATGTAAGGACAGTTTTGCCCCTGGCGTGTAGCGGTTAATCAGACAGGCATCGGGTTGAAAATCAGCATAGCCCGCCGCCGTCGCTGCCTGTTGGCACAGGTCAGCGAATGCATCCGGCAGCGGCGGCCAGTGCGCGCCGGTTAGCGGATCAAAAGGAGAATAAAGGTAACCATGTTGATCCGTTGTCCAACCCAGACGACCGCAGTTGGTCATTGCCACCGACATCGTGTAGCCGCCGGGCGTCACCATCTGGCGAAACGGCGACTGTCTGGCGATAGCCGCTATCGCCTGCAGCAGAGACGGTGCGCAGTCAAAAGCGAAGCGTCGCAGAATAACCGCGCCTGACGCCAGCGGCTCCTGCCAGGGTTTCGCATCCGCAAAGAGATCGAGCATTATGTTTCCTCGCCAGTCGTTTCACGTTGCAGTAACTGTGCTTTGCGCGCAATGCCCCACCGGTAGCCCGAAAGCGCGCCATCGCCGCGGATCACCCGGTGACACGGGATGACGATTGCCAGTTTATTCGCCCCACAGGCACTGGCCACCGCACGCACCGCCTTCGGTTTGCCGATGGCGCTGGCCAGTTGCTGGTAGCTCATCGTTTCGCCGCACGGAATTGCGCGCAACGCCTGCCACACCTGCTGCTGAAATGCGGTTCCCCGGATATCCAGCGGCAGCGATAACGGCGCGTCACGCGCATTGATTGCGGCGATCACTTCGCGCACGCGCTGCTGAAAATCGGTATCTGCTGGCACATCCTGAGCGGCCGGAAACAGCTCATGCAGATCCGCAACCAACGTAGCGTCATCATCACCAAGTAAGATCGCGCAGATACCGCGTTCGCTTTCCGCCACCAGACAGCGACCCAGAGAGCAATCTGCCAGGGTATAGCGTACAGAAACGTTGTCACCACCTTTACGAAATTGCTTTGCGGTCATGCCTAACGTCTGATCCGCTTTTCGGTAGTAGCTGCTGCTGTCGGGAAATCCGGCGTTGAGAATTGCCTGCGTTACCGGAACGCCTTTCGCCAGCGCATCGCGCAGACGGCGGGCGCGCCAGGACTGCTGCCACGCTTTGGGGGTCATGCCCGTTGTGGCTTTGAACAGGCGATGTAAGTGATACGGGCTCATCGCCACCTGCTGAGCCAGCTCGTCCAACGTGAGGGGAGATTCCTGCTCCAGCAACTGGCAGGCGTGGGCTATTTTCTCCAGCCGATGCTGGTGGGCGCTGTCTTTATCCGGCTGACAACGTTTACAGGGACGAAAACCGGCGGCCAGCGCCTGCCGGGCATCGGCAAAGAAAGTGACATTTTTGCGCAGCGCATGTTTCGCCCGACAGGACGGACGGCAGAAAATGCCGGTAGTCTGGACGGCGAAAACAAACTGACCGTCAGCGTCAGCGTCACGATCCACAACGGACTGCCAGCGGTCATCATCAGTTATGTGTAAACGATTTTTCATTATGGACTCCTTTGTTAAGCATAGCGCTTAGCCTCAGAGTGTCCCCATAGCCGGATACAAAAACCCGCAATCTTGCTTTTTAATTTTTTTCGCTGAGCAGGAAGCTTTTAAACTGCGGCGACATCCAGGTTTTAAACCCCTCGCCCTCTTTTATAATCATATAGACCGCGAGTCCTTCACGACGCACAACCTCTTTGGCCTTTTCCGGGCCGAGAACCATCAATCCGGTATCCCAGCCGTCAGCCTCCAGCGCCGTTGGTGCGATTACCGTTACAGACACCAGGTTGTGTTCAATCGGACGACCGGTTTGCGGATCAATAACATGGGAAAGGCGCTTACCATCCAGCTCATAATAGTTACGGTAGCTGCCGGAGGTGCTAATGCCATGCCCGTTAATGTCGACAATCGCCTGCACCGCGTTTTCGCGATCGGTCGGTTTCTGAATCGCGACTCGCCACGAAAGCCCGTCTGCATTCATACCGCGGCTGTTCAATGCTCCACCAACGGATACCAGATAACGGGCGATCCCTTCCTGCTCCATTAATCGTGCGAGATGATCGGCGGCATAACCTTCGCCAACGGTCGAGAGATCCACGTACAGCTCGGGCAAATCTTTTTGCAGGTAGTTCCGATGCGCCTCATTAACAACCTTCAGATGTGAAAGCCCGGTTTGCGCTTTTGCGGCGTCAATTTGCGCCTGCGTAGGAATATGCACCGGTTGCTGATCCGGGCCAAAGCCCCACAGATTGACCAACGGACCCACGGTAATATCCATGGCCCCACCGGTTTTTGCGCCAATGCGTAGCGCCGAAGTCACGATATCGGCCATAGCATCATTAACCGGCCATGGCGACAGGCTTTTCGACAGGTTAAAGCGCATTAACGCAGAATCATTTTTATAGGTAGAGAGAAGCTGATCGTCGGCATCCAGCTGAGCCTGGATCTTCGCCTGCAGTTCCCCGGCGCGTTTGGCATCTACGCCCACCGCACTGACCCGCCAGAAAGTGCCCATGGTTTTACCTTCCAGAACGGTGGCAGGTTGTGTGGTCTGGGCAGGTTTCGGGGCTTCATCGCACCCGACAAAAAAGATCGTCACAGCCAGTAGTGCTGCGCGATAGAAATTCACTTCCATACGTAATTATCCTCATGCGAACGGGCGCAAGAGTACACCAAAAATCGTTGTTTGTACGACGAAAAAACGGCATTAAAAAAGGCCCCGCAGGGCCTTTTAACGACATGAGCGCAGATTAGAACTGGTAAACCAGACCCAGCGCTACGATATCATCGGTAGCAATACCTGCTGCCTGGGTAAACGCATTGTCATCCAGCAGGTTGATTTTGTAATCAACATAGGTAGACATGTTTTTGTTGAAGTAGTAAGTCGCGCCAACATCAACATATTTCACGATATCCTGGTCACCGTAGTTGGTGAAGCCATTGCTGATGTCTTTGCCTTTTGACTGCAGGTAAGCCACGGAAGGACGCAGACCGAAATCGAACTGGTACTGTGCCACAACTTCAAAGTTCTGTGCTTTATCTGCGAAGCCATATGCAGCAGTCCGGTTGCTACCGTTAGAGGTACCGAAACGGGTTGCGTTATAGGACTGGGAGTACTGTGCAGCCAGGTAAACGTTGTTAGCGTCGTATTTCAGACCACCGGTATAAACCGTTGCACGGTCACCGTTACCGTACACGCCAAGAGCATTCTGATCAGCGGTACGTTTAGAGGTAGTGATCGCACCACCGATACCAAAGCCAGAGCCGAGATCGTAAGTCAGAGAGCCGCCGTAACCATCGCCATTCTGGGTCAGCAGGCTACGACCACCTTCGTTTTCACCGCTTACGCTGCCGTTTTTACCCTGGTACTGCAGGGCAAAGTTCAGACCATCAACCAGGCCAAAGAAATCTGTATTACGGTAGGTCGCATAACCGTTACCACGCTGCTGCATGAAGTTGTCCGCACCGTAGGTGTCACCGCCGAATTCTGGCAGGACGTCGGTCCAGGACGTTACATCATAAGTTACACCGTAGTTACGACCGTAGTCGAAAGAACCTGCATCAGCGAATTTCAGGCCTGCGAATGCCACACGCGTCCAGGCGTCGTTGCTGGATTCACTCTGGTTGCCTTGAATCTGGTATTCCCACTGGCCGTAACCGGTCAGTTGGTCGTTAACCTGGGTTTCGCCTTTGAAGCCGATACGCATGTAAGTCTTATCACCATCATCACCTTTGTTATCGGAGAAATAGTGCAGACCGTCGACTTTGCCGTACAGGTCTAATTTGTTGCCGTCTTTGTTATAAATTTCAGCCGCATTTGCTGCGCCTGCTACCAGCAGTGCTGGTACCAGGAGGGACAGTACTTTAACTTTCATGTTATTAACCCTCTGTTATATGCCTTTATTGCTTTTTTATGCCACTGCATACTGATTAAGGTCATTAACCAGTCGGCAACTTCATTCTCCGCAAAAACACAGAATAATCCAACACGAATATGATACTAAAACTTTTAAGGTGTTTCATTTATCGGCATAGATGTTTCAAAATATTAATACGAGGGAACTTTTTTAAAATCAAAAAACAGGAAAAATAAGCACAAATAATCAAGAACCATTTTAATTAAATTTAAAATCAATAGGTTACATCAAAAATAGTTATAGCACTGAATGACAAAACAAAATCTTCACTCGCAACTAAAATAGACCCGCTATCATCATTAACTTTATTTATTACCGTCATTCATTCATGAATGTCTGTTTACCCCTATTTCAACCGAATGCTTCGCGTTCGGTTTTTTTTTACCCTTCTTTACACAAAACTTACCGTTCTGTGCTACCGATGCAAAACTATAACAACTATTAACTATCTCATTGCGTCGTATTCAGATATAAATCTGATTAATAATTTCTTGTTATTTAATGCTAAATGTATACATTCCGTACAAATATTTGTACCCGCCTTTATCCACTGTACACCTTTGCATTGTGATGGCTGCAACAGAATGGAGCGTAAAAAATGCGGGCCATCCGGCGTGGTGTAAGTGTGGCAATTCATATATTACCCTTTATACTGCCCCATCATCTTTCGCGTCGTTTAACAGGTCATAAACACGAATGAGTCAGTCTGACACAACGGCTTCTACCCGATTCTCCCTGCTACCGGGAAGTATTACCCGTTTCTTCTTATTACTGATCGTTGTGCTGTTGGTGATGATGGGCGTTATGGTCCAGAGCGCCGTCAACACCTGGTTAAAGGATAAGAGCTATCAGATTGTCGATATCACCCATGCCATTCATAAAAGGGTCGATACCTGGCGATACGTGACCTGGCAAATCTATGACAATATTGCCGCTACGGCCAGTTCACCTGGTGCAGAAGGACTGCAGGAAACGCGTCTGAAACAAGACGTCTATTATCTTGAGAAACCGCGCAGAAAGACCGAGGCGCTGATTTTCGGTTCCCATGACAGTTCTACGCTGGAGATGACCCAACGCATCTCAACCTATCTTGATACGCTGTGGGGCGCGGAAAATGTTCCGTGGTCTATGTATTACCTGAATGGTCAGGACAATAGCCTGATCCTTATCTCAACGTTGCCGCTAAAAGATCTGACTTCCGGTTTTAAAGAGTCGACGATTGGTAATATTGTCGATTCACGGCGCGCGGAAATGTTACAACAGGCCAATGCGCTGGATGAACGTGAAAGCTTCTCTTCACTGCGCCGTCTGGCGTGGCAGAACGGGCATTACTTCACGCTACGCACGACCTTTAATCAGCCTGGACATCTGGCAACGGTTGTCGCCTTTGACCTGCCGATTAATGACTTGATCCCACCCGGCATGCCGCTGGACAGCTTCCATCTGGTTCCAGATGCCACGTCAACAATTGAGCATCTAAATGAAAAAGAGTCGCCTGACAGCGTCAGCATTAATTTCAACAACAGTAAAATTGAGATCTCTTCGGCGCTAAACTCAACGGATATGCGGCTGGTGTGGCAGGTTCCGTTTGGCTCATTGCTGCTCGACACCTTACAAAGCATTCTGCTGCCGCTGTTACTCAACATTGCTTTGTTGGCCCTGGCGCTGTTTGGCTATACCACCTTTCGCCACCTCCCAGCCCGTTCCACCGAAGTGGCACCAAACCTTGCGGCAAATAATGAACTGCGTGTTCTGCGCGCCATCAATGAAGAGATTGTGTCTTTGCTGCCTCTGGGCTTGCTGGTGCACGATCAAGAAGCAAACCGCACGGTTATCAGCAATAAAATTGCCGACCACCTGCTACCGCATTTAAATTTGCAAAACATTACCAGTATGGCGGAGCAACATCAGGGGGTGATTCAGGCCACCATCAATAATGAGCTGTATGAGATCCGGCTGTTCCGTAGCCAGATCTCATCGAGAACGCAGATCTTTATTATTCGTGACCAGGACCGCGAAGTGCTGGTTAATAAGAAGCTGAAGCAAGCGCAGCGACTGTATGAGAAAAACCAGCAGGCCCGGGCGGCCTTTATGCAGAATATCGGCAGCGCACTGAAAGACCCGGCGAAAACACTTGCCGCTAATGCTGCCGCACTGAATAGCCCGGACAGCCAGAAACTGGCCAATCAGGCAGACGTTCTGGTGCGTATGGTAGATGAAATCCAGTTGGCCAACCTGCTTGAAAGCGACGCCTGGAAAAGTGAATCGACGCTGTTTTCCGTGCAGTCGTTAATTGATGACGTGGTTCCGGAGGTTCTGCCAGCCATTAAACGTAAAGGGCTGCAGCTACTGATTAAAAATCACCTTAGCGCCCATGATGAACGCCGCGGCGACCGCGATGCCCTGCGCCGTATTTTGCTGTTGCTGATCCAATATGCGGTAACCACCACGCAAATTGGCAAAATCACGCTGGAAGTCGACCAGGATGAGTCGGAGACTGAACGCCTGACCTTCCGCATTCTGGATACCGGGCAAGGTGTCACGTTGAATGAAGTTGATAACCTGCACTTCCCGTTCATCAATGACACCCAGGGCGATCGGTATAGCAAGGCCAACCCGCTGACGTTCTGGTTATGCGATCAACTCGCCCGCAAGCTAGGTGGACACCTGAACATTAAAGCGCGGGAAGAACTTGGAACACGTTATATAGTCCATGTTAAAATGCCGCTGCACGATCAACATGCTGAAAGTGAAGAGCGTTTGTTAGATGACGTCTGCATAATGGTTGATGTCACCTCTAATGACGTACGCAGCATCGTATTACGCCAACTGGAGAACTGGGGAGCAACCTGCATCACGCCTGATGAGCGGTTGAATAGTCAAGAATATGATCTCTTTTTAACAGATAATCCGTCTAATCTTACTGCCTCAGGCCTTCTTTTAAGCGATGATGAGTCTGGCGTGCGGAAAATTGGCCCTGGTCAGCTGCGCGTCAACTTTAATATGAGCAATGCTATGCAGGAAGCTGTCCTCGAGCTGATAGAAGAGCAGCTGGCACAAGAAGAGATCCAGGAACTCCCCCTCGGCGGAGATGAAAACGCCGAACTTCATGCCAGTGGTTACTATGCACTCTTTGTAGACACAGTACCGGATGATGTTAAGAGGTTGTATACTGAGGCAGCAACCAGCGATTTCGCTGCGTTAGCCCAAACGGCCCATCGCCTGAAAGGCGTGTTTGCCATGCTTAATCTGGTACCCGGCAAGCAGTTATGTGAAGCGCTGGAACATCTTATTCAAGAGAAAGATGCTCCAGGTATAGAAAAATACATCAGCGACATTGACGATTACGTCAAGAGCTTGCTGTAGCAAGGTAGCCCAATACATGAACACTATGAACGTAATTATTGCCGATGACCACCCGATTGTACTGTTCGGTATTCGTAAATCACTTGAGCAAATCGAGTGGGTAAACGTTGTCGGCGAATTTGAAGACTCCACTGCACTGATCAACAATTTGCCTAAGTTAGATGCTCATGTGTTGATTACCGACCTCTCCATGCCGGGAGATAAATACGGTGACGGGATCACGTTAATTAAGTATATCAAGCGCCATTTCCCGAGCCTGTCGATTATTGTTCTCACCATGAACAACAACCCGGCAATCCTGAGCGCGGTACTGGATCTCGATATTGAAGGAATTGTCCTGAAGCAAGGCGCGCCAACAGATCTGCCGAAAGCGCTTGCCGCGCTGCAGAAGGGTAAGAAATTCACCCCGGAAAGCGTTTCTCGTCTGCTGGAAAAAATCAGCGCCAGCGGTTACGGCGACAAACGTCTGTCACCGAAAGAGAGCGAAGTTCTACGCCTGTTTGCCGAAGGTTTCCTGGTTACTGAAATCGCGAAAAAACTCAACCGCAGTATTAAAACCATCAGCAGCCAGAAAAAGTCGGCAATGATGAAACTCGGTGTGGAAAACGATATCGCCCTGTTGAATTACCTTTCTTCCGTCACGCTGAGTCCTTCAGACAAAGAGTAATTCTTTTAACATCGACGTGCCTGATGGCACGGCGTTTATCAGGCCTACGAATGACACGATGTTGTGCGTGTTCCGTAGGCCAGATAAGGCAAACGCGCCATCCGGCCTCTTTTATTCCCGCGCCTTTCTCACTCTTTCCGCATAGACCGTCAACGTTTGCTTCAATACATCTAACGTCACCGGCTTAGACAGACAGCTATCCATACCTGACTCCAGACAACGCTGCTTCTCTTCAGCCAGCGCGTTGGCCGTCACGCCGACAACCGGCAGGGTTAATCCTAACTGGCGAATACGCTGGGTCAGACGATAACCATCCATGTTCGGCATGTTAACGTCGCTCAGCACGATGTCGATATGGTTTTTACTCAGTACATTGAGTGCGTCCACGCCGTCATTCGCGGTTTTACACTGATATCCCAACGATCCCAACTGATCGGCCAGTAAACGCCTGTTGATAGGATGATCGTCGACCACCAGAATCATCATGTCATCGTTAGTTGCAGCAACTTTATCCGGGGCTGGCAACGCCGTTGAAAGCTCTTCACTGCTCAGCTCAAGGCTGTAGATATGCGCCAACAGCGCGGGCAATTCGTGAGGCGATGCCACGCTGTGCACCCACTCTCCTGGCCCCCTTTCCAGCGGAATACCGATATGACGACGGCAGAAAATCACCGCGGCGCGTCCCTGCCACGCCTGGTCCAGCACATCGTCGGCAATCAGCAGGTCATCTGCATCCGGTTGCTGTCCCTCATAGCACTGCACCGCCATCCCGTTACGCGCCAGACTGGATTCAATAAACTGGTACAGCGACGCGTTACGCACCGCCAGCCAGCAACGTTTACCGACAAGCCCTTCGATACCTTTTTTCAGCGGGTACTGCGCGCCATAAAGCGGAATACGCAGCATAAACTGGCTACCCATTCCCGGTTCAGAATCGACGGAAATATCCCCATCCATCATGCTGATCAGTTTTTCACAGATAGCCAAACCAAGCCCGGTTCCCTGGAAATTACGCTGTACGCCGGTTCCCACCTGGAAGAAAGGATCGAACAAGCGGACGACCTCTTTGGCAGGGATCCCAACCCCGGTATCACGCACGCGAATACTGAGATAGTCTTCGTTGCACTGCACGTGCAGCACAATGCAGCCGGTATCGGTAAACTTGATAGCATTACTCAGTAGATTGGAAATCACCTGCTGCAAACGCATCGGATCACCATTGAGCGCCACCGGTACATTCGGGTCGATAAAGCAGTACAACCCCAGCTGTTTGCGAACCACCAGCGGCAGATAGTTAGCCGTAATATGATTCATTACTTCACGCGGTGAAAACTCGCGCGGTTCAATCTTCAGCTGTTCAGATTCAATTTTCGAGAAATCGAGAATATCGCTGATAATCTTCAACAGCAGGCTGGAAGAGTTGTTCATCGCCGTCACCAGGCGATCCACTCCGTTGGGTAACTCTTTGGTTTGCAACAAATCAAGGTTACCGATAATGCCATACAGCGGCGTACGCAGCTCGTGGCTTACCGTCGCAAGGAACATCGATTTTGACTGGCTCGCCTGCTCCGCCGCCTGCGCCATCTCCTGCAACGACTCTTCCATTTTAACGCGCGCGCTGATGTCAACCAGCACGCAAATTGCCACGTTTTCATTACGATAGCGCGAGTGCACAAAGCTGATTTGCAGATTGGTATTGTTGCTGGTCAGCACATCAACAAAATTGACCTGCTGGCCACAGATAATTTGCGTTAACCGTTGCCGGTCTTCATGCGTCAGCATATTGAGATAGGTGTGCGCCAGCTCATTACTCAGGATGTTAATGCCATCTATCGTACGCAGAATACAAATCCCAACCGGCGCAGAAGCCACGATTTTACGGTTAAACTGCTCGTGCTCTTCCAGACGCTGGGCATCGCTTTCCGCAGGAATAAAAATGCGCCGCTCATACATGCGCGTGAGCATAAATAACGCCGCGCCAACCAGCACATTCAGCAGAATAGCGTTCAGGATCATCATGCGGATCCGCTCCAGCACCAGGTCGACCGGTACTGAATAAACAATGCTTAGCGATGACGGGGGCAGGTTTTTCTTCAGCACCAGTTCGTGAAAACCCGACGTATAGCCAAACCAGGAGCGCTCCTGCATCCAGCGAGGTTCAGCCTTAATATTCCCCTCGGGGCCGGTGAGCGAAATCAGCGCATGACCATTTTCATCAAGGATGGTCACTCCCATCGGCAAACTGCCCGGCGTGAAAAAGTTCTCCATGCGGATAGGCTGTTCCACACCCAACAGCGCCTGCAGGCGATTAGCGAGATAAACCGGCGTCAGCGCATAGAAATAGCCTATTCCCGGCCGCGGCCCCTGGCTAATCCAGAACAGGTTATTACCATTTTCGTCCTGCGGTGCATTGCGATACTTAATAATGCGCTCATGCAGCGCCTTCAACGCCCCGTCACGTTCGACAGGCATATCACGCAGACCGAAATTGGCCATGCAAAGGTTGTCGCTGCCGATCAGGAACACACGATTCAAATCATAGGCCGCGGAAAAGTTATCCCGCCAGTAGCGCATAAACCACGCCAGCGATTCCAGCGAACCTCGCCAGGCGTTGCCCATCACCGAGCAGTCGGAGTCGGCAAACAGCGGCTCGAAGTTTGGCACGGCGGTTTTATCATCCCGCGCGCGCAACGACATCACGCCGTTTTCCGCCGTTAAGCGATTCTCCGCGATATATTTCAGCTCCTTAATCACATCAGAGGTGCGCTGAATGTAACGTTGGGCCTGATCGGAACTGAGGTTAAGCTCCTGGTGAATCTCGGACTCTCTCTGGTGCAGCGCATTCACGATGTAGAAAACGGAGGCAAATGCGATTAGTCCCCATATCAGGAGCGCCAACGCCCTGAACAGATAGCGTGAGACTTTTAGCGTTGAATGAACGGAAGCAAGGTATTTCAAAGGGGCGAAGCTCCGCCTCAGGGCATTAATAGAGTGTGGTTAAGGTAGCGGTAAATGTCCGGCGTCGCAATGCCCTCTCTTTACGGGAATATGATACACCGCTCTGAAACCATTGTCTTAACCCGTGATAATCGTCGTTTGCCTGAAAAACACTGCACGGATGTCAGAATGCGCGACCTGAGATGGCTGGCTCGTCGGTTATACCCACGACGATTACGCAACCAAATGATCATGATGGCCATCCTGATGGTCATCATTCCGACGATATCTATAGGTTATATCGTAGAAACTGAAGGCCGTTCAGCAGTCTTATCTGAAAAAGAGAAAAAACTGTCATCGGTGATAACCCTGCTAAACGATGCGCTGGGCGACCGCTTTAGTCACTACCCAAATTTGCCGCGTGAAGCACGCATTCGCGCGCTTAATCAAGAGTTGGCCCCCATCACCGAGCGCATTACGCAAGCGTTTCCCGGCATTGGCGCCGGGTATTATCACAAAGCGCTGGATGCCATTATCACCTACGCCCCCTCCGCGCTTTACCAAGGCAACGTAGGTATCACCATCACCGAGGATCATCCCGGACGCGAAGTGATGAGTAGTAACGCGCCTGTGGTCTATTCCGGGCGACAGGTTCGCGGCGACATACTCAACTCGATGATCCCAATAGCGCGCCAGGGAGAGGTTATTGGGTATATCTGGGCCAATGAGCTCACCGAAGATATCCGCCAGCAGGCCTGGAGAATGGACGTCAGGATTATTGCCGTACTGGTTGCCGGGCTCATCTGTAGTCTGCTGCTCATCGTGCACTTCTCACGCCGACTCAGTGCGAATATCGACATCATCACCGATGGGCTTTCCACGCTGGCACAAAAAACCCCTACCCGATTGCCTGAACTCCCCGGCGAGTTAGGACAAATCAGCCGTAGCGTCAATGCGCTGGCACAAACGCTACGGGAAACCAAAACCCTTAACGATCTGATCATTGAAAATGCCGCAGATGGCGTGATCGCCATCGACAGGCAAGGCGACGTTACCACCATGAACCCGGCGGCAGAACAGATAACGGGCTACACGCTGCATGAGCTGGTCGGACAGCCCTATGCGACGCTCTTTGCCAATACGCAGTTTTATAGCCCGGTACTGGACACCCTTGAGCACGGTACTGAACATGTGGCCCAGGAGATTAGCTTTCCAGGACGTGAACGCACCATTGAGATCAGTGTAACCACCAGTCGGATCCATAACGCACACGGCGAGCTGATTGGCGCGCTGGTTATTTTCTCCGATTTAACCGCCCGTAAAGAGACCCAGCGTCGGCTGGCGCAAACCGAAAGGCTTGCCACCCTGGGTGAGCTGATGGCCGGCGTCGCGCATGAAGTGCGAAACCCGCTGACCGCAATTCGTGGCTACGTCCAGATCATCCGCCAGCAAACCTCGCTGCCGGAACATCAGGAATATTTATCTGTTGTGCTGAATGAAATTGATTCCATCAATAAAGTTATTCAACAACTGTTAGATTTCTCTCGCCCACGACAAAGCCAGTGGCAACAGATTCGGCTCAATGCGCTCATTGAAGAGACGCTAATCCTGGTGCAAACCGCTGGCCTGCAGGCACGGATCGCCTTTACAACGGAATTAGATCCCAGCCTGCCGCCGATCGTCGCCGATCGCGAGCTTCTCAAACAGGTGATCCTCAATATTTTAATCAATGCGGTGCAGGCGATCGCTGCGCGAGGCGAAATTCGCATCCGTACCTGGCAATACTCGGCCTCGCAACAGGCCGTGATGATTGAAGATAATGGCAACGGTATCGATCTCGCCATACAGAAGAAAATATTCGATCCCTTTTTTACGACAAAAGCATCAGGCACCGGTCTTGGACTGGCGCTGAGCCAGCGCATCATTAACGCGCATCAGGGGGATATCCACGTAACCAGCCAGCCTGGCTGCGGGGCGATATTCACTCTGATTTTACCTCTTAACCCGCAGGGAAATCCGTCAGAATGAAAACGACCTATCGTATTCTCATCGTTGATGATGAAGAAAATGTTCGCCGTATGCTTGCCACCGCATTTTCCCTGCAAGGGCATGAGACACATTGCGCCAGCGACGGGAAAGCCGCGCTGAGCCTGTTTAGCGAAACGCAGCCAGACGTGGTGCTGATGGACATTCGCATGCCGGAGATGGACGGTATCGACGCGCTGAAAGTTATGCGCACGCAGCAACCACGGATCCCCGTCATTCTGATGACCGCTTACGCTGAAGTAGAAACCGCAGTAGAAGCTTTACGTAGCGGCGCATTCGACTACGTGATTAAGCCCTTTGATCTCGACGAGCTAAGCATGGTGATTCAACGCGCATTGCAACTGCAGGAGATGAAACAGGAAATCCGCAATCTGCATAAAGCGTTGACCACCAGCTGGCAGTGGGGACACATTCTGACCACCAGCCCGCGTATGATGGATATCTGTAAAGATACGGCGAAAATCGCCCTCTCCCAGGCAAACGTGTTGATTAGCGGTGAAAGCGGCACAGGAAAGGAGCTGATCGCCCGCGCCATTCACTACAACAGCAAACGCGCCAATGGCCCCTTTATCAAAATTAACTGCGCGGCCCTGCCGGAGTCGTTGTTGGAAAGCGAGCTATTTGGTCACGAAAAAGGCGCGTTTACCGGGGCACAGACATTACGCCAGGGATTGTTCGAACGCGCTCATCAGGGAACTTTATTGCTTGATGAAATTGGCGAGATGCCGCTGGTGCTGCAGGCCAAGCTGCTGCGCATTTTGCAGGAGAGGGAGTTTGAACGCATCGGCGGGCACCAGACCATTCGCGTTGACATTCGAATCGTCGCCGCCACCAACCGCTGTCTGCAAACGATGGTGAAGGAAGGAACGTTTCGCGAAGACCTGTTTTACCGGCTCAACGTTATCCATCTGACTTTGCCGCCCTTACGCGAGCGTCGTGAAGATATTGCCTTATTAGCAAACCACTTTTTACAAAAATTCAGCTCTGAAAATCAGCGGGATATTATCGAAATCGACCCGACGGCGATGTCGATCCTCACCGCCTGGCCCTGGCCCGGTAACATTCGCGAACTGTCAAACGTCATCGAACGTGCAGTCGTTATGAATACCGGTGCGGTGATCTTTGCCGACGATCTCCCCGACCCGTTGCGCAACCCGGTGAGCGCCACAACAGAAACAAAACCGACTTACTCCGGGGAACGCAATCTGAAAGAAGAGATTAAACGTGAGGAAAAACGAATTATCCTCGAAGTCCTCGACAATCAGGACGGTAATCGCACCCGCACGGCGCTGATGCTGGGAATTAGCCGTCGCGCTTTAATGTATAAATTACAAGAGTACGGCATCGACCCATCAGGTTCCTGATACGCAAATTTGCTATGCAGAATTTTGCACACTGCGCAAAATTCTGCATAACCCCTCGTGGTCTCCTTTCACCAAGACCACAAAAATAAACCAATAAATTCAATAAACTAAACATTAATACGTTTCTTTAGTCATTCTGGCACCCTGCTTGCAATTCCCTGAGCGTACCCAAAATGGAGTATGCAAAAAGGGAAACATAATGAAAACAAAACTGATTACCTTACAAGACGCTGCGGGCTTCTTTCGTGACGGCATGACCATCATGGTCGGTGGTTTTATGGGCGTTGGCACACCACCTCGTCTGGTTGAAGCCCTGCTGGAGTCCGGCGTCAGAGATCTGACGCTGATTGCTAACGATACCGCCTTTGTCGATACCGGTATCGGACCCCTGATCGTCAATGGGCGGGTGAGCAAAGTGATTGCCTCGCACATTGGTACAAACCCGGAAACCGGTCGTCGCATGATTGCCGGCGAGATGGATGTACAGCTGGTTCCGCAAGGTACCCTGATCGAGCAGATTCGCTGCGGCGGCGCGGGTCTTGGCGGCTTTCTGACCCCCACTGGCGTTGGCACCATCGTGGAAGAAGGCAAGCAAACCATGACGCTTGAGGGTAAAACCTGGCTGCTTGAACGCCCATTACGCGCCGATTTAGCGCTTATTCGCGCCCACCGCTCTGACATGCTTGGCAACCTCACCTACCAGCTCAGCGCCCGTAACTTTAACCCTCTGATTGCCCTCGCCGCTGATATCACGCTGGTCGAACCGGACGAAATGGTTGAAACAGGGGAGCTGCAGCCTGACCAGATTGTGACCCCCGCCGCCGTTATCGACCATATCGTCATTCCACAGGAGAGCTAATCATGGATGCTAAACAACGTATTGCGCGCCGGGTGGCGCAAGAACTTCGCGATGGCGATATCGTCAACTTAGGTATCGGCCTGCCAACGATGGTAGCCAACTACTTACCTGCTGATATTCACATTACGCTGCAATCTGAGAACGGTTTTCTGGGACTGGGCCCAGTTACCACCGCCCATCCTGACCTGGTGAACGCGGGCGGCCAACCGTGCGGTATTTTGCCGGGCGCGGCGATGTTTGATAGCGCCATGTCGTTCGCGTTGATTCGCGGCGGTCATGTTGATGCCTGTGTGCTTGGCGGGTTGCAGGTCGATGAGCAAGCAAACCTCGCCAACTGGGTGGTTCCCGGCAAGATGGTGCCCGGCATGGGTGGCGCAATGGATCTGGTGACCGGTGCGCGTAAAGTCATTATCGCCATGGAGCATTGCGCAAAAGACGGCTCCGCAAAAATCCTGCGTCAATGCACCATGCCGCTCACTGCACAGCATGCTGTGCATATGCTGGTCACCGAGCTGGCTGTATTCCGCTTTATAGATGGCAAGATGTGGCTGACTGAAATCGTCGAAGGATGCGACATCGCCACGCTATGTGAAAAAACCGAAGCACAGTTTGAAATTGCCGACGATCTGCGCATCCTGCGAGGTGACGCATGATTGGCCGCATCGCTCGCTTTATGACACGGGTAGTCAGCCGCTGGCTGCCCGACCCACTGATTTTCGCCATGTTATTAACGTTGCTGACCTTTGGCATCGCGCTGTGGTTAACGCCGCAGACCCCCATCAGCATGGTGAAATTCTGGGGTGACGGTTTCTGGAACCTGCTGGCGTTTGGTATGCAGATGGCGCTGATCATCGTAACCGGCCATGCGTTAGCCAGTTCCGGGCCGGTGAAAAGCCTGCTGCGTACGGCGGCATCCGCCGCCAAAACCCCCGCTCAGGGCGTCATGCTGGTGACTTTTTTTGGTTCAGTTGCCTGCGTTATTAACTGGGGATTTGGTCTGGTGGTCGGGGCGATGTTCGCCCGCGAAGTTGCTCGTCGGGTACCGGGTTCCGATTATCCGTTACTGATTGCCTGCGCCTACATCGGGTTCCTGACCTGGGGCGGCGGCTTCTCCGGCTCAATGCCTTTGCTGGCGGCAACGCCTGGCAACCCGGTCGAGCACGTAGCGGGCCTCATTCCTGTCGCAGATACCCTGTTCACCGGCTTCAATATTTTCATCACGCTCGGCCTGATTGTGGTGATGCCGTTTATCACCCGGATGATGACGCCAAAACCTTCAGATGTGGTGAGCATCGATCCGAAACTGTTACTGGAAGAAGCTGATTTTCAAAAGAAACTGCCGCCGGATGCGCCGCCATCTGAAAAACTGGAAGAGAGCCGCATTCTGGCGTTGATCATCGGTGCATTAGGGATTGCCTATCTGGGTATCTACTTTGCCGAGAAGGGTTTCAACATCACCATCAATACCGTCAACCTGATGTTTATGATTGCCGGTCTGCTGCTGCACAAAACGCCGATGGCCTATATGCGCGCCGTCAGTGCTGCGGCACGCAGCACCGCCGGGATTCTGGTGCAATTCCCCTTCTATGCCGGCATTCAGTTGATGATGGAGCACTCCGGCCTCGGTGGGCTCATTACTGAATTTTTCATCAACGTTGCCAACAAAGATACCTTCCCACTGATGACTTTCTTCAGTTCAGCACTGATTAACTTTGCCGTGCCATCCGGCGGTGGCCATTGGGTTATTCAGGGACCGTTCGTCATGCCTGCCGCTCAGGCGCTGGGTGCCGATCTTGGCAAATCAGTCATGGCCATCGCCTACGGTGAGCAGTGGATGAACATGGCACAACCGTTCTGGGCGCTACCCGCGCTGGCCATCGCCGGTCTCGGAGTACGCGACATTATGGGCTACTGCATCACCGCCCTGCTCTTCTCCGGCGTCATTTTTGTTATTGGATTGACCTTGTTCTGACGGCAACAACTTAATTAAAGGAACTGAAAAATGAAAAACTGTGTCATCGTCAGCGCGGCACGTACCGCAATCGGCAGTTTTAACGGCGCACTGGCAACTACGGGTGCCGTCGAGCTTGGATCAACCGTCATTAGAGCCGCTCTTGAACGTGCGCACCTTGACCCACAGCGCGTGGACGAGGTGATTATGGGCAACGTGCTGCAGTCAGGACTCGGGCAAAACCCAGCGCGTCAGGCATTATTAAAAAGCGGCCTGTCCGACACCGTTTGCGGCTTTACCGTCAACAAAGTGTGCGGCTCTGGCCTGAAAAGCGTGGCGCTTGCCGCCCTCGCTATCAAGGCCGGACAAGCCCAGGCGATCGTCGCGGGTGGGATGGAAAACATGAGCCTGGCCCCCTATCTGTTAGACGCAAAAGCCCGCTGGGGCTATCGCCTCGGTGACGGGCAATTGTCCGACGTGATTCTGCGCGACGGCCTGATCTGCGCCGAGCATGGTTACCACATGGGGATCACTGCAGAAAATGTTGCCAAAGAGTATGGCATCAGCCGCGAAATGCAGGATGAACTGGCTCTGCAGTCGCAGCGTAAAGCCGTTGCCGCAATCGAGTCTGGCGCATTTGAGGCTGAAATAGTGCCCGTCAGCGTGTCATCACGGAAGAAAACCATCATCTTTGAGCGTGACGAATTCCCCAAAGCTGACTCGACGGCAGAAGGCCTCGCCGCATTGCGTCCAGCCTTTGATAAAGCAGGAACCGTCACCGCAGGTAACGCCTCGGGGATCAACGACGGTGCAGCGGCATTAGTGATAATGGAAGAGTCGGCAGCACTGGAGGCTGGGCTGAAGCCACTGGCGCGGATCAAAGCCTGGGCCAGTGGCGGCGTAGCTCCGGCTATGATGGGCATGGGGCCGGTTCCCGCCACGCTGAAGGCACTGCAACTGAGCGGCTTACAGCTTTCTGATATCGATCTGATCGAAGCTAACGAGGCATTTGCTGCTCAGTTTCTTGCCGTTGGTAAAACGCTGGGATTTGATCCGCAAAAGGTTAACGTCAACGGTGGGGCAATTGCGCTGGGACACCCTATTGGCGCCAGCGGCGCGCGAATACTGGTGACGCTGCTGCATGCGCTACAGGCACGGGATCAAACGCTTGGACTGGCCACGCTGTGCATCGGCGGCGGTCAGGGCATTGCGATGATAGTGGAGCGAATGAATTAAAAAAAAGGGCCGGATATTTCCGGCCCTTTTTATCACGTCTTAATTACTCTTCAGCGTCGTCCGCTGCATCGTCATCGCTTTCCGCTTCAGGCGCGATATCCTCGTCCCCTTCAGCAGCGCTACCGTCGATGGAGTCGAGCTCTTCATCATCAACCGGTTCAGCAACGCGTTGCAGACCCACAACGTTTTCATCTTCCGCAGTACGGATGAGGATAACGCCCTGGGTGTTACGCCCTACCACGCTGATTTCCGACACGCGAGTACGCACCAGCGTACCTGCATCGGTGATCATCATGATCTGGTCGGTATCTTCAACCTGCACTGCGCCGACAACGGAACCGTTGCGCTCGGTGACTTTGATGGAGATAACGCCCTGGGTCGCACGAGACTTGGTCGGATACTCTTCCGCCGCCGTACGTTTACCGTAGCCGTTCTGGGTAACGGTGAGGATAGCACCTTCACCGCGCGGAACGATCAGCGATACCACGCTGTCGCTTTCCGCCAGTTTGATACCGCGTACGCCGGTCGCGGTACGTCCCATCGGACGAACAGCCCCCTCTTTGAAGCGCACCACTTTACCGGCAGCAGAGAACAGCATAACTTCGTCACTGCCAGACGTCAGGTCGACACCAATCAGCTCATCGCCTTCGTTCAGGTTAACCGCAATGATACCGGCTGAACGCGGACGGCTGAACTCGGTCAGCGCTGTTTTCTTCACGGTACCGCTGGCGGTTGCCATGAAGACGTTGACGCCTTCTTCGTACTCACGTACTGGCAGAATTGCGGTGATACGTTCGTTAGCTTCCAGTGGCAGCAGGTTGACGATAGGACGTCCACGCGCACCACGGCTTGCTTCCGGCAACTGATAAACCTTCATCCAGTACAAACGACCGCGGCTGGAGAAGCAGAGGATCGTGTCATGGGTGTTGGCCACCAGCAGGCGGTCGATAAAGTCTTCTTCTTTAATTCGTGCTGCAGATTTGCCTTTACCGCCACGACGCTGCGCTTCGTAATCGGTTAACGGCTGATATTTCACGTAGCCCTGATGAGACAAGGTCACGACAACATCTTCCTGGCTAATCAGATCTTCGATGTTGATGTCAGCGCTGTTCGCGGTGATTTCGGTCCGACGTGCGTCGCCGAACTGTTCACGAATCAGCTCCATCTCTTCACGGATGACTTCCATCAGACGATCGGCGCTGCCCAGAATGTGCAGCAGTTCAGCGATCTGCTCCAGCAGCTCTTTGTATTCGTCGAGCAGTTTTTCGTGCTCAAGGCCGGTCAGTTTCTGCAAACGCAGATCCAGAATGGCCTGGGCCTGCTGTTCAGTCAGGTAGTACTGACCGTCACGCACGCCAAATTCCGGTTCCAGCCATTCAGGACGCGCGGCATCATCGCCGGCACGTTCCAACATGGCAGAAACGTTACCCAGCTCCCACGAACGCGCGACCAGCGCTGCTTTCGCTTCTGCCGGGGTCGGCGCACGGCGGATCAGTTCGATGATCGGATCGATGTTCGCCAGCGCAATCGCCAGCGCTTCAAGGATGTGCGCACGGTCGCGGGCTTTACGCAGTTCAAAGATAGTACGGCGGGTTACGACTTCACGGCGGTGACGTACAAACGCAGCAATAATATCTTTCAGGTTCATGATTTTCGGCTGTCCATGGTGCAACGCAACCATGTTGATACCGAAAGAAACCTGCAGTTGGGTCTGGGAGTAGAGGTTGTTCAGAACCACTTCCCCGACTGCGTCGCGTTTCACTTCAATCACGATGCGCATACCGTCTTTGTCAGACTCGTCACGCAGCGCGCTGATACCTTCAACGCGTTTGTCTTTTACCAGCTCGGCGATTTTCTCGATCAGGCGCGCTTTGTTCACCTGATACGGAATTTCATGGACGATGATGGTTTCACGGCCAGTTTTGGCATCCGCTTCGACTTCCGCGCGTGCGCGAATGTACACTTTGCCACGGCCGGTACGGTAGGCTTCTTCAATACCACGACGACCGTTGATGATCGCGGCGGTCGGGAAGTCCGGACCCGGAATATGTTCCATCAGCCCTTCAATGCTGATGTCTTCATCGTCAATGTATGCCAGGCAGCCGTTGATCACTTCCGTCAGGTTGTGCGGCGGAATGTTGGTCGCCATACCTACCGCGATACCGGACGAGCCGTTCACCAGCAGGTTAGGAATTTTGGTTGGCATGACGTCAGGAATTTGTTCGGTGCCGTCGTAGTTATCGACGAAATCCACCGTTTCTTTTTCCAGGTCAGCCATCAGCTCATGGGCGATTTTCGACATACGGATTTCCGTATAACGCATCGCCGCTGCGGAGTCGCCATCGACAGAACCAAAGTTACCCTGACCATCTACCAGCATGTAACGCAAGGAGAATGGCTGCGCCATACGAACAATGGTGTCGTAAACGGCGGTATCACCATGAGGGTGGTATTTACCGATTACGTCACCAACGACACGGGCAGATTTTTTATAGGCTTTATTCCAGTCGTTGCCCAATACGTTCATGGCGTAAAGTACGCGACGGTGAACCGGCTTCAGGCCATCTCGGACGTCCGGCAGCGCACGGCCAACAATGACCGACATCGCATAATCCAGATAGGAGCTCTTCAGCTCTTCCTCAATGTTGACCGGTGTAATTTCTCTCGCAAGGTCGCTCATCTAACCGCTATCCCTCTACTGTATCCCGGATTCAAAGGTCGCAAATTATAACACATCCGTGCAGATTCAGGTAAATGGATTCCCCCTGACAGAGGCTTTATTCATCCCGTCAGGCTGATATACTCATTTGCATCGCAAATTTAGGAGTAGAAGCCCCAATGAATGCCGAAAAACCTCCGGTAACTCACAACGTTGATCAGGAAGAAATTGCCAAGTTTGAAGCAGTCGCGTCACGCTGGTGGGATCTTGAGGGTGAATTTAAGCCACTGCACCGTATTAACCCACTGCGCCTGGGCTATATCACGGAGCGCTCAGGCGGCCTGTTTGGTAAAAAGGTACTCGACGTCGGCTGCGGCGGCGGCATTCTGGCGGAAAGCATGGCGCGCGAGGGCGCAACCGTCACCGGGCTGGACATGGGCTTTGAACCGTTACAGGTAGCAAAACTACATGCGCTGGAGAGTGGCATCCAGGTGGAATACGTTCAAGAAACGGTTGAAGAACATGCGGAAAAACATGCGCATCAGTATGACGTTGTGACCTGCATGGAAATGCTGGAGCACGTACCGGACCCGCAGTCGGTGGTCAGGGCCTGCGCCAGACTGGTCAAACCGGGCGGCGAAGTGTTTTTCTCCACGCTTAATCGCAACGGCAAATCCTGGCTAATGGCGGTGGTCGGCGCGGAATATATTTTGCGTATGGTGCCAAAAGGCACGCATGATGTGAAAAAATTCATTAAGCCGGCTGAACTGTTAGAGTGGGTTGACCAGACCGTGCTGAAAGAGCGTCATATGACCGGCCTGCACTACAACCCGATCACCAACAGTTTTAAACTCGGCCCCGGCGTTGATGTGAACTATATGGTACACACTACCGCGCAAGCAGATTAACCTCCTCCACCCGGCCGGATAAGGCGTGCAACGCCGCAATCCGGCACCGTACCTGATAGTGCGCAGCTTTCGGGCCTGCGCATCGCCTACCAATCCTGAGTAGGATCGTCAGGGCAATTTTTGCGCCAGGTCATAAGAACTTACCTTGCCTTAGATGAAGAAATCAGCACTCGATCAAATTTTCTATTTTTTTTCTCAATTATTGACATCCTCGCCAGGCCTTATAAGACGCGCACTTAGCGATTATTACCCTTTTGCAACCTCAATTTAACCTCAAAATCAACTCTTGTACTGAAAAGAATCCCTACTAGAATACTCACCATATAGCGTCTACTTTATCAAACAACCCCTACATATAGTATTTATCCACAGACTTAGTCACAACATGACTTTGTGGATAATATGGGGGATATTTTTTCTTTCACGGACAGGTAAAAAACCACATGAATCAGAGTCTGCTGGTGACAAAGCGTGATGGTAGTACAGAGCGCATCAATCTCGACAAAATCCACCGAGTTCTGGATTGGGCGGCAGAAGGACTGAATAACGTATCGATTTCTCAGGTCGAGTTGCGCTCCCACATTCAGTTTTATGACGGTATCAAGACATCCGATATCCATGAAACAATCATCAAAGCTGCCGCCGACCTGATCTCCCGCGAGGCACCGGATTATCAATACCTGGCTGCTCGCCTGGCAATTTTCCATCTGCGCAAAAAAGCCTACGGCGAGTTTGAACCGCCGAAACTGTTCGACCATGTCGTGAAAATGGTTGAAATGGGCAAATACGACAATCATCTGCTGGAAGACTACACGGAAGAAGAGTTCAAGCAGATGGACTCGTTCATCGTACACGACCGTGATATGACCTTCTCCTACGCTGCGGTGAAGCAGTTAGAAGGTAAATACCTGGTACAAAACCGTGTTACCGGTGAGATTTATGAAAGCGCGCAGTTCCTCTACATTCTGGTAGCGGCCTGCCTGTTCTCTAACTATCCGCGTGAAACGCGTCTGCAATACGTAAAACGTTTCTACGACGCCGTTTCTACGTTTAAAATTTCACTGCCGACGCCGATTATGTCCGGCGTGCGTACCCCTACCCGTCAGTTCAGCTCCTGCGTACTGATCGAGTGCGGCGACAGCCTGGACTCCATCAACGCCACCTCCAGCGCGATTGTGAAATACGTTTCCCAGCGCGCCGGCATCGGTATCAACGCCGGTCGCATCCGTGCGCTGGGTAGCCCGATCCGCGGCGGTGAAGCGTTCCACACCGGTTGTATTCCGTTCTACAAGCACTTCCAGACCGCGGTAAAATCCTGCTCCCAGGGCGGCGTACGCGGCGGTGCTGCAACGCTGTTCTACCCGATGTGGCACCTGGAAGTTGAAAGCCTGCTGGTCCTGAAAAACAACCGTGGCGTCGAAGGCAACCGCGTGCGTCACATGGACTACGGCGTACAGATCAACAAACTGATGTACACCCGTCTGCTGAAGGGTGGCGACATCACGCTGTTCAGCCCGTCCGACGTTCCAGGCCTGTATGATGCGTTCTTCGCTGACCAGGACGAATTCGAACGTCTGTACACCAAATATGAAAACGACGACAGTATCCGCAAGCAACGCGTGAAAGCCGTTGAGCTGTTCTCACTGATGATGCAGGAACGTGCCTCTACCGGGCGTATCTATATTCAGAACGTTGACCACTGCAACACCCATAGCCCGTTTGATCCAATTGTCGCTCCGGTGCGCCAGTCTAACCTGTGCCTGGAAATCGCCCTGCCGACCAAACCGCTGACCGACGTTAACGACGAAAACGGCGAAATTGCGCTGTGTACGCTGTCCGCATTTAACCTCGGTGCTATCAACAGCCTGGACGAGCTGGAAGAGCTGGCCGAATTGGCGGTGCGCGCGCTGGATGCGCTGCTCGATTATCAGGATTATCCGATTCCTGCCGCCAAACGCGGCGCGATGGGTCGCCGTACGCTGGGTATTGGCGTGATCAACTACGCCTACTGGCTGGCGAAAAACGGTAAGCGTTATTCTGACGGCAGCGCGAACAACCTGACTCACAAAACCTTTGAAGCCATTCAGTATTACCTGATGAAAGCCTCTAACGAGCTGGCGAAAGAGCAAGGCGCGTGCCCGTGGTTTAACGAAACGACCTACTCCAAAGGTATTCTGCCGATCGATACCTATAAAAAAGATCTCGATGCTATTGTCAACGAGCCGCTGCATCTGGACTGGGAACAACTGCGCGAATCCATCAAAACGCACGGTCTGCGTAACTCCACGCTGTCAGCCCTGATGCCATCGGAGACCTCTTCGCAGATCTCTAACGCCACCAACGGTATTGAACCACCGCGCGGCTATGTGAGCATCAAAGCGTCGAAAGACGGTATTCTGCGCCAGGTCGTGCCGGACTACGAACACCTGCACGACGCGTACGAACTGCTGTGGGAAATGCCGAACAACGATGGCTATTTGCAGCTGGTAGGTATCATGCAGAAATTTATCGATCAGTCGATTTCCGCCAACACCAACTATGATCCGTCGCGATTCCCATCCGGAAAAGTACCGATGCAGCAGTTGCTGAAAGACCTGCTCACCGCCTACAAATTTGGTGTCAAAACGCTGTATTATCAAAACACCCGTGACGGTGCGGAAGATTCTCAGGACGATCTGGTGCCGTCCATTCAGGACGACGGCTGCGAAAGCGGCGCATGTAAGATCTGATGAACGATGCCGGGTGGCACCAGGCTCACCCGGCCTACAGTAGCTTGGTTTGTAGGCCGGAAAGGGTGCTTGTAACGCCATCCGGCACTCATCCCACAAAGGATTCACATCAATGGCATACACCACTTTTTCACAGACGAAAAATAACCAACTTCTGGAACCGATGTTCTTCGGCCAGCCGGTGAACGTCGCCCGCTACGATCAGCAAAAATATGACATCTTCGAAAAACTGATCGAAAAGCAGCTCTCTTTCTTCTGGCGTCCGGAAGAAGTTGATGTTTCTCGCGATCGCATCGACTTCCAGGCGCTGCCGGAACATGAAAAGCATATCTTCATCAGCAACCTGAAGTATCAAACGCTGTTGGACTCCATTCAGGGACGTAGCCCGAACGTGGCGCTGCTGCCGTTAATCTCGATCCCTGAGCTGGAAACCTGGGTGGAAACATGGGCGTTTTCAGAAACGATCCACTCCCGTTCCTACACCCACATCATTCGTAACATCGTGAACGATCCGGCGGTGGTGTTTGATGACATCGTCACCAACGAGCAGATCCAGAAACGCGCGGAAGGCATTTCCAGCTATTACGACGAATTGATTGAGATGACCAGCTACTGGCATTTGCTGGGCGAAGGCACGCATACCGTTAACGGTAAAACGGTTGTCGTAAGCCTGCGTGAACTGAAGAAGAAGCTGTATCTGTGCCTGATGAGCGTGAACGCGCTGGAAGCGATCCGCTTCTACGTCAGCTTCGCCTGCTCCTTCGCCTTCGCCGAACGTGAACTGATGGAAGGCAACGCGAAAATTATTCGCCTGATCGCCCGCGATGAAGCCCTGCATTTGACCGGGACCCAGCATATGCTGAATCTGCTGCGCAGCGGCGTGGACGATCCGGAAATGGCGGAAATCGCCGAAGAGTGTAAACAAGAATGCTACGACCTGTTCGTACAGGCCGCGCTGCAGGAAAAAGAGTGGGCGGATTATCTGTTCCGTGACGGCTCAATGATTGGCCTGAATAAAGACATTCTGTGCCAGTACGTTGAGTACATCACCAACATCCGTATGCAGGCTGTCGGACTCGACTTGCCGTTCCAGACCCGCTCTAACCCAATCCCATGGATCAACACCTGGCTGGTGTCTGATAACGTGCAGGTTGCGCCGCAGGAAGTGGAAGTCAGCTCTTACCTGGTTGGCCAGATCGATTCGGAAGTCGATACCGACGACCTGAGTAACTTCCAGCTCTGATGGGCCGCGTTACTCTGCGCATCTCTGGCACACAACTGCTGTGCCAGGATGAACACCCTTCCCTGCTTGCCGCGCTTGAATCGCACAATGTTGAAGTTGAATACCAGTGCCGCGCAGGTTATTGCGGCTCCTGCCGTACCCGTCTGGTAGCGGGACAGGTCGACTGGATTGCCGAACCTCTGGCCTTCATTCAGCCAGGTGAAATTTTACCCTGCTGCTGTCGGGCAAAAGGCGATATTGAAATAGAGCTGTAACGCGTGGCGGGATAAAAATTACGACTAAAAAAGAGCCGCCGATGGACGGCAGCTCTTTATTTCTCCTGGAGGCAGGTATGGCCACGTTGACGGCAGACGGCCTTATCTAGCCGTTAATAACGTTTGATCCAACCAGGCCTGTGACCGGAGGTGCATCACAGACCTTGTGCCATTACTCTTTATTCAGGAATGTCACTGCTTTGTCGGGGAAGTCGGTGAACAGCCCGTCAACGCCCGCCTTGCTATACAGAATGTCATACAGCTGGTTTACATCAGTGGTGTAATCCGGCAGCTGATCGGCACGAACGGTATAAGGATGCACCACCATCTTATTCTGATGCGCGTCCTGTACCATACCCGTTAACGAGATATTGCCTTTCTTCGACTTCTCATCAATCAGCATGTGATAGTCCGGCCCAATGCCGTCCGCATACTGCGCAACCTGCTTCATGGCACCCGGTTTAAACATCCAGTCGTAGTTGTAATTAACCCAACTACCGTCCGGCTTTTTCTCCTGAGTTTCATTCCAGTCAGTGTACGCAATCAACTGTACCAGATTGAGATCCATCCCCATCTTCGGTTCCAGTTCATTCTTAATGCGCTTTAACTCTGCGACATCAAAACACTGTAGATAAACCTTGTCGTTCTTGTCGGTGTACCCGTACTTTTTCAGTACTTCCAGCGTCTTAGCCGCAATGTCCTTCCCTTCCTGATGATGGAACCACGGCGCTTTCATTTCCGGGTAAATGCCAATGTTTTTACCGGTTGAATGATTTAATCCCTGAACAAACTCAATCTCTTCTTCGAAAGTGTGCACACGGAAATCAGATTTACCCATCGGGAAACGCCCTGGGTAGGTCTGGACCTTTTTGCCATTTTCGATATCAAAGCCTTCGGTAAATTTCAGCGATTTAATCTCATCCAGCGTAAAGTCGATAGCGTAATAGCGCCCATCTTTACGCGCACGATCCGGGAAACGCTCGGCAACATCGGTGACGCGGTCAAGGTAGTGGTCATGCAGGACAACCAGATGGTCGTCCTTGGTCATCACCAAATCCTGTTCCAGGTAATCAGCCCCCTGAGCATAAGCCATCGCTTTTGCTGGCAGCGTATGCTCCGGTAGATAACCGCTGGCGCCACGGTGCGCAATCACGATTTTTTCTGCGGCAACCGCCGCGCTGCTCACCACAATACCTGTCAGCATTAGCGCCACGCTGAGACTTTTCAATGTGGTTTTCATCTATTAGCCCCCGTTACGCTTCAGTGCGATCTCTTCGTGATGGCGTTTTTCGCCAATCATGACGACCACCAGCAGAATAACCGCCAGCACGCTACCGCCAATCATCACCATAAAGCCGCCGTCCCAACCGAAGAAGTCAACGGTATAGCCAACAATGGCGCTCGCCGCTACGGAACCGCCGAGATAACCGAACAGACCGGTAAAGCCAGCCGCCGTACCCGCCGCTTTTTTCGGTGCCAGTTCCAGCGCATGCAGACCAATCAACATTACCGGACCGTAGATCAGGAAGCCGATGATGATCATACAAGCCATATCCACGTTCGGGTTGCCTGCCGGGTTCATCCAGTAGACGATAGTCGCGATAGTCACCAGCGTCATAAAGAACACGCCGGTCGCACCACGGTTGCCACGGAAGACTTTATCCGACATCCAGCCGCACAGCAGCGTGCCCGGAATACCCGCATATTCATACAGGAAGTAGGCCCAGGATGATTTATCCAGCGCGAAATGTTTCACTTCTTTCAGATAGGTCGGGGACCAGTCCAGGATGCCGTAACGCAGCAGATAAACAAACACGTTGGCGATAGCGATGTACCACAACAGTTTGTTCGGCAGTACGTATTGCATGAAGATCTGCTTCGCAGTCAGCTCTTCTTCCGCTTTCTCGTTGTAATCGTCCGGGTAGTCGTTCTTGTACTCTTCGATAGGCGGCAGGCCACAAGACTGCGGCGTATCACGCATCAGAGCAAAAGCAAACAGCGCGACGACGATCGCACCGAAAGCAGGCATGTACAGCGCCGCTTTCCAGTCATTGAACCAGGCCATACCCAGCAGGAACAACAGAGGAGGCAGACCACCGCCCACGTTGTGCGCACAGTTCCAGACGGAAACAATGCCCCCACGCTCTTTCTGCGACCACCAGTGCACCATGGTACGACCACACGGCGGCCAACCCATTCCCTGGAACCATCCGCAGAGGAACAGCAGCACAAACATAACCGCAATGCTCGAAGTCGCCCACGGCACAAAGCCCATGAACAACATGACAGCGGCGGCCAGAATCAGACCCGCTGGCAGGAAAACGCGCGGATTCGAGCGATCCGAAACGGACCCCATGATGAATTTCGAAAATCCGTAAGCAATGGAGATACCGGATAACGCAAAACCCAGATCGCCACGCGAGAAACCTTGCTCAACCAGATACGGCATCGCAAGGGCAAAGTTCTTACGTACCAGATAGTACGCGGCATAGCCAAAGAAAATCCCCAGAAAGATCTGCCAACGTAATCGACGATATGTCGGGTCGATCTCCGCTGCAGGCAAACGCGCCGTGTGTGACGCTGGTTTAAAAATGCTCAACATAGTGTAGCCTCCGTGGCCGTCTTTCATTCGAAGTAAACACTGCAGTTCGTCATTACTACCCTACCGCTCCCAGTGTGGCCGCGATGTTAAGGAAAGATACATAACAAAAATGTGAAACGCTGCACATATTGTTACAGATTTATGACAAATGTTCATAAAGGCGCACGAAATCACGTTTCATTTTCGAATAATGAGCGATTATGCGCGAAATCAAACAATCCATGTTTTTTATGTGGCTAAATGATAAAAAACGAACTGTGAGGAAAAACAATGAAAATTCGCGACTCGCAAACAAGTGACGTGATTATCATTGGTGGAGGAGCAACAGGTGCAGGGATCGCACGCGATTGTGCGCTGCGCGGGTTGCGCGTCATCTTAGTGGAACGCCACGATATCGCCACAGGGGCGACCGGACGTAACCACGGTCTGCTGCACAGCGGTGCACGCTACGCCGTCACCGACGCTGAATCTGCCCGGGAGTGCATCAGCGAAAACCAAATTCTCAAACGTATCGCCCGTCATTGCGTTGAGCCGACGGACGGTCTGTTTATTACCCTGCCGGAAGATGAACTCTCCTTCCAGGCAACCTTTATTCGCGCCTGTGAAGAGGCCGGTATTCGCGCAGAAGCAATTGACCCTAAGCAGGCGCGCATTATCGAACCTTCCGTCAACCCACAGCTGATTGGCGCGGTAAAAGTGCCGGACGGCACGGTTGATCCTTTCCGCTTAACCGCCGCCAACATGCTGGATGCGCGTGAGCATGGCGCAGTAATTTTAACGGCGCATGAAGTGACGGGACTGATTCGTGAAGGGGCAACGGTTTGCGGCGTGAACGTACGCAATCATCTGACGGGTGAGATGCAGTCTCTGCATGCGCCGGTAGTCGTCAACGCCGCCGGGATCTGGGGCCAGCGCATTGCGGAATATGCCGATCTGAGCATCCGTATGTTCCCGGCCAAAGGTTCGCTGCTGATTATGGATCACCGCATTAACCAGCATGTCATCAACCGCTGTCGTAAGCCGTCTGACGCCGATATCCTAGTGCCCGGTGATACCATTTCGCTGATTGGCACCACCTCACAGCACATTGATTACGATGATATCGACAGCAACCGCGTCACCGCAGAAGAGGTCGATATACTGCTGCGTGAAGGCGAAAAACTGGCGCCGATTATGGCGAAAACGCGCATTTTACGCGCCTACTCCGGCGTGCGTCCTCTGGTAGCCAGCGACGACGATCCAAGTGGCCGTAACGTCAGTCGTGGGATTGTACTGTTCGATCACGCCCAGCGTGACGGACTGGACGGGTTTATCACCATTACTGGCGGCAAATTGATGACCTACCGCCTGATGGCAGAGTGGGCCACCGATGCCGTTTGCCGTAAGCTGGGCAATACCCAACCTTGCACAACGGCAGACACGGCGCTGCCTGGCTCACAAGAATCGACCGAGCATACGCTCAAACGCGTGATCTCGTTGCCCGCGCCACTGCGCGGCTCAGCGGTCTACCGTCACGGCGATCGCACCCCTGCGTGGCTTAGCGAAGGTCGTCAGCACCGCAGCCTGGTCTGTGAATGCGAAGCGGTCACTGCAGGTGAAGTGCAGTACGCCGTCGAGAATTTGACCGTCAACAGCCTGGTGGATTTGCGTCGCCGTACCCGTGTTGGAATGGGGACCTGCCAGGGCGAATTGTGTGCCTGCCGCGCCGCAGGTTTGCTGCAACGTTTTAATGTCACCACCGCCGCGCAATCTATTACCCAGCTTTCCGATTTCCTCAATGAACGCTGGAAAGGCGTGCAGCCTATCGCCTGGGGAGATGCGCTGCGCGAAAGCGAATTCACACGCTGGGTCTATCAGGGATTGTGCGGTCTGGAAAAGGAGCACCAGGATGAAATTTGATACCGTCATTATCGGCGGCGGCCTGGCCGGACTACTGTGCGGCCTGCAACTGCAAAAAAGCGGTTTACGCTGCACGATTGTCACTCGCGGCCAAAGCGCCCTGCATTTCTCCTCCGGCTCACTGGATTTGCTCAGCAACTTACCCGATGGCCAACCGGTGACGGATATAGAAGCAGGCCTGAATGCGCTGCGCACTCAGGCACCCGCGCACCCGTACAGCACCATCGGAACGCACAACGTCCTGGAGCTGGCCCAGCAGGCGCAAAATCTTCTCGAAGAATGCGGAACGCATTTGCAAGGCAAGGTACATCAGTCACATCAACGCATCACCCCGCTGGGAACGCTACGCTCAACCTGGTTAAGTTCCCCGGAAGTTCCGGTCTGGCCGCTGTCCGCGCAGCGTATCTGCGTTGTAGGTATTAGCGGTTTACTGGATTTTCAGGCACATCTCGCCGCGGCGTCACTGCGTCAACGCAATCTCAGCGTCGAGACGGCAGAAATCGATCTGCCTGAGCTGGATGTCCTGCGTGATAACCCGACCGAGTTTCGCGCCGTCAATATTGCGCGCCTGCTGGATAACGAAGATAAATGGTCGCTGCTCTATGACGCTTTACTGCCAGTAGCAAAAACCTGCGACATGATAATTATGCCGGCCTGCTTCGGTCTGGCGGATGAACAACTCTGGCAATGGCTTAACGAGCGTCTCCCCTGCTCGCTGACGCTGTTACCGACCCTACCGCCTTCGGTACTGGGTATGCGTTTGCATAACAAATTGCAGCGCCAGTTTGTGCGCCAGGGCGGCGTCTGGATGCCGGGTGATGAAGTGAAGAAAATCACCTGTCAGGATGGCGTAGTCAGCGAAATCTGGACCCGTAATCATGCCGATATTCCTTTGCGGCCACGTTTCGCCGTGCTCGCCAGCGGCAGCTTCTTCAGCAGCGGGCTGGTCGCCACGCGTGAGGCCATCTACGAACCTATCCTGGGGCTGGATGTACAGCAAACCGCCACGCGCGCCGAGTGGTATGAGCGTGACGTCTTCGACCCACAACCGTGGCAGCAGTTTGGCGTTACGACCGATGCCGGGCTGCGCCCGTCGCTGGCGGGACAAACGATAGAGAACATGTATGCCATCGGTTCCGTTCTCGGCGGATTCGACCCTATCGCCCAGGGTTGCGGAGGCGGCGTGTGCGCTGTTAGCGCCTTACACGCCGCACATCATATTGCGAAACGTGCAGGAGGCCAGCAATGAGCGACACACGTTTTGAAAGTTGTATCAAATGCACGGTGTGCACCACGGCCTGCCCGGTAAGTCGCGTCAATCCGAACTACCCTGGTCCTAAACAGGCCGGACCGGACGGTGAGCGTCTGCGCCTGAAAGATGGCGCGTTATATGACGATGCGCTGAAATACTGCATCAACTGTAAGCGTTGCGAAGTAGCCTGTCCGTCAGATGTGAAGATTGGCGATATCATCCAACGCGCGCGCGCCAAATACGACACAACGCGTCCGTCGCTGCGTAACTTTGTCTTAAGCCATACCGATTTGATGGGTAGCGTGTCCACACCGTTCGCCCCGATAGTGAATACCGCCACCTCACTCAAACCGGTGCGTCAGCTGCTGGATTACGCGCTAAAAATCGACCATCGCCGTACGTTGCCGAAGTACTCTTTCGGCACCTTCCGCCGCTGGTATCGCAGCGTTGCCGCTCAGCAAGCGCAATATCAGGATCAGGTTGCCTTTTTCCACGGCTGTTTTGTGAATTACAACCATCCGCAGCTCGGCAAAGACCTGATCAAAGTGTTGAATGCGATGGGAACCGGGGTGCAACTGCTGAGCAAAGAGAAATGCTGCGGCGTACCGCTGATTGCCAACGGTTTTACCGATAAAGCGCGTAAGCAGGCGGTGAGCAACGTGGCCTCCCTCAGAGAAGCAATTGACGGCAAAGGCATTCCGGTGATCGCCACCTCATCAACCTGCACCTTTGCACTGCGTGATGAATATCCGGAGGTGCTGGACGTCGACAACTCAGGTCTACGCGAACACATTGAACTGGCAACCCGCTGGCTGTGGCGCAAGCTGGATGAAGGCAAAACGCTGCCGCTGAAAACGCTGCCACTGAAAGTGGTCTACCACACGCCATGCCACATGGAGAAAATGGGCTGGACGCTCTACACGCTGGAACTGCTACGACAAATTCCAGGGCTGGAGCTATCGGTGCTGGACTCGCAATGTTGCGGGATTGCCGGGACATACGGCTTTAAAAAGGAAAACTACCCGACATCGCAGTCCATCGGCGCACCGCTATTCCGCCAGATTGAAGACAGCGGCGCTGATATCGTCGTCACCGACTGCGAAACCTGTAAATGGCAGATTGAGATGTCTACCAGTAAGCGCTGCGAACACCCCATCACCCTGCTTGCCAAAGCGTTAGGTTAATTCTGTTGCCCGGTGGCGTTGGCTACCGGGCATTTTTGCGAATGCCGTTGTACATAACTGAATACGTTGCAACCGGACGTATTTACCTCTGACTCCTCCACGCAAAAAATCAATTCCTCAAATGCACCCCGCGTCATTCGTAGGTATCGTCACACCATCTTCTCCCTCTGGTGACGGACTACCATGGCTAAATCAGCAACATCAACACCGTACGATGCGGTTTTTAAAAGATGGTTTCTTATCCTGAGAATAATTATGTGAAGCACACAAAACCAATACTGACAGGCTGTAACCAGATTGCTGCGGCAATCGTCAAATAAATTAGCCTTCAGGTTAATTTTGAATGGTTATGAATTAGCCTATGAGCTAACATTTATTTGGAGTGGGCAGCCATATGTTTAGCGTTGTTTATCACCCTGAGGCCAGGGCAGAAGCAACTGCATTACCCGTAAAAATTCGGGTTAAGTTTGACCGGCTCATTGGTAAGCTGGAACATAACGCCCAGTTGTTGCGGGAGCCGGATACGAAACCCCTTGGCGATGGATTTTTTGAGATCCGCACGATGGGTACTGATATAGCCAGAGGTATCTGGCTATACCATAAAGGCAACACTATCATCATGCTCCGCGTTTTCATCAAGAAATCACAGAAAACGTCAGCAAAAGAAATCGAACTCGCCAAAAATCGGTTAGCGGAGGTGCTTAATGAAACTGGTAAGCCATAAAGAACTGCATAACGAATGGATGCAGAATGATGAGTTTCGTGCTGCATGGCGGGAAGAAGAACGTAAAGAGATGCTTAGAGAACTGCTTGCAGAATGGCGGAGGCATAACAACCTGACGAAAGCCCAGGTTGCCGAACGTATGGGGGTGACGCCTCCGGTTATTTCCCGCCTTGAAAATAACATTACCAAAGCCAGTATTGATACATTGACTCGCTACGCCTACGCCTGCGGCATCAAAAAACCAGTCATCGCCCTGTATTGATTAACCCGCTACTCCGGAGCCGGTCTGTTGGAGAAAATCATCTCTGTGCATATTTCGTGGTAAGAATATTATGTGAGTTAATCAAAATCAGACGGCGCACGGGAACTCAAGCTTCATCTGTCAACTTCATATCAGTTTCCGCTGGTGGATATCACGATGGTATCTGACGACGTGACAGAGCATCACCATTAGGAGCTATTTCAGGCCCGATGGCGCTACACCACCGGGCCCGATATTAATAACTGATTTTCAACGTTTGCGTACCCTGGTCTGGCTTAAACATTGCCAGCCTGCGATCCAGCGCTTCGGTATAAAGCATGGTATCCACGCCTACCGCGACAAAATTTGCTCCCCATTGCAGACATTTCTGCGCCATTGCTGGGTCAACAGCGAGGAAACCGGCTGCTTTTCCGGCTGCGCGAATACGGCGAATGCTTTGCTCAATGATCCGCTGCACCTCCGGGTGTCCGGCATTATCCGGGTAGCCTAACGACGCAGAAAGATCCGCCGGACCAATAAAGACACCGTCAATACCGTCAACGTCCAGAATGGCATCCAGATTATCCAGTGCCGCTTTGCTTTCGACCTGTACCAGCAGGCAGAGTGATTCATTAGCCTGGGCCATATAATTGTCGATACGCCCCCAGCGCGCCGCCCGTGCCACGCTGGCGCCGACACCACGCTCGCCGAGCGGTGGATAACGAGTCGCGGAAACCACCTGAAGCGCCTGCTCTGCGCTGTCGACCATCGGGACAAGCAGCGTCTGCGCGCCAATATCCAGCACCTGCTTGATCAACGCTTTACTGCCCTCCACCGGGCGAACCACAGGCTGGCTGGCATAAGGCGCAATCGCCTGCAACTGATGGTAAAGATCCTGCACCGTGTTCGGCGCGTGTTCTCCATCAATCAGCAGCCAGTCATAGCCCGACGTCGCGGCAATCTCCGCCATGTAAGAGGTGGTCGAACTAAGCCACAGGCCGACCTGGACTTCCCCTTTGCGTAATCCTTCTTTGAAGGGATTTGATAACAATGCGTTCATAACGATCCTTACAACGTAGATAAGATTAATGATGCGCAGCGCCTGCTTGTGAAACTGAACGATTCACACTCAGCGTAAAGATGATTAGCGAGCCAATAATCGCGACGCCCGCGAGGACCAGCAGGCCCGCCGCATCGCTGGCAAACACCGTTTCGGCTTTGACGCGCAGAATGGGAGCAATAAAGCCGCCGACGGCACCAAACAGGTTGACGAAGCCGATCCCCGCAGCCAGAGCCGTCCCGGAAAGAAGTTGCGTTGGCATCGTCCAGAACACTGGCTGTACCGCAATGAAACCGACCGCCGCGACGCAGAGCGCCACAATCGCCAGTACCGGTGAAACCAGCCCGGAAAGGCCAATGCCGATTCCTGCCGCCAGCAGCGTCAGCGCGGCAACATTACGCCGGTCGCCAGTGCGATCGGAGTAGCGGGGAATAAGCCAGGTACCAAACAGCGCCGCCACCCACGGAATTGCCGCCACGACCGAAGCCGTAAAGCCCACTTTTGTCCCTAACAACGCAGCAACCTGAGTTGGCAGGAAGAAGATCAGGCCATACACCGCCACCTGGATCGTCAGATAGATAATCGCCAGTTGCCAGACACGGCCATTACGCAGCGCATCCGACAGGCGCGAAGTGACCTTTTTCTCCTCTTCACTTGTCAACTGGCTAATGAGCACCGCCTTTTCCTCCGCGCTCAGGAAACGCGCCTGCTGCGGGGTATCATCCAGCCAGAAGAAGGTGAAAATACCCGCGCCTACCGCCAGTAAACCTTCGATAACGAACATCCAGAACCACCCTGGATGCCCCATAAAGCCGTGCATCTCCAACAGCGCACCGGAAAGCGGCGATCCCAGGGTTAACGCCAGCGGCGCCCCCATGTAGAACAGCCCCATGATGCTGGCGCGGTTACGCTGGGGGAACCACTGGGACGTCAGGTAGATCATACCGGGGAAGAAGCCCGCCTCTGCCGCCCCCAGCAGAGTACGGATAATCAGGAATTTCGATTCAGTATCCGCCCATGCCATCGCCGCAGAGAGGAATCCCCACAGCAACGTGGTGGTACCAATCCAGGTTCTGGCACCAAATTTACGCATCAACAGGTTGGCAGGAACCCCCAGAAAGGCGTAAACCACAAAGAAAATCCCCGCGCCCAACGCATAAGCTTCGTTGCTCAGACCGGTATCAATCTGATAGGTCTCTTTGGCAAAACCGATGTTCGAGCGGTCAAGAAACGCCAGCACATACAGCGCCAGCATAAAGGGAATCAAACGGGCGCGGTTTTTCTTCACTACACCATCAAGTAACGTGGTACTCATAGCAAGATCCTCAAAGAAATGAGGGCGTTGCCGTGGCATTGGCAACGCACTGGTCATTAGTGGCTATAAGGGCGCTTCAGATTGCAGTCGCGGTTAAGCTCGACGCCAAATCCTGGTTTGTCGAGCACCGACTTATGAATGCGGCCATTGACGGGTACCGGTTCGTCCAGAAGGATCGGATCAAACTGTGGACGCATCGTTGAACAATCCGGGCTGGTCATCAAAAACTCGCTGAACGGGGTATTGGTGAACGTGATCACCGCATGGTGCGAGTAAACCGAGGAACCATGCGGCACCACCAGCTGTCCGCGCGATTTAGCAATAGCGGCAATTTCCACCAGCGTGGTTGACCCACCGCACCAGCCCACATCCGGCTGCATGATATCGATGCCGGTTTCTGAGAGTGTGCGGAAGGACTGCAGCGTCCCGTGGTGTTCACCGCTGGTGACCATCATCCCCGCCGGGGCGTTACGTTTCAGCTCGCGATAACCTTCATACTGCTGCGGCGGCAGACACTCTTCGACCCACTTCAGGTTGGACGGTGCGCAGGCATGGGCCAGTTTGGTGGCATAGTTCACGTCCTGACTCATCCAGCAATCGAGCATCAACCAGAAATCCGGACCGCATTTCTCACGCATGTCGGCTACCATTGCCGCATCTTTGCGGATCCCTGCATCCCCGTCGTGCGGCCCCCAGTGGGTCGGCATTTTGCCGCCAATAAAGCCCATTTCTTTCGCCAGATCAGGGCGCGCTCCGGTCGCGTAGAATTGAATTTCGTCGCGTACCGCGCCACCCAATAGTTTGTAGACCGGTAAACCCACCACCTTGCCAAACAGATCCCACAGCGCCAGATCCACGCACGAGATGGTGTTCATCACCAGACCGCCGGAGCCGGAGTAGTACATCGTTGCGCCCAGCATCTGGTCGTGAATGAGTTTGATATCACTGACGCATTTCCCTTCAATAAAACGATTGAGATGCTTTTCCACAATAAAGCACCCCATCTCCCCTGCCGTGGAAACAGCAAAACCGGTCTGTCCGTTTTCAGCTTCCACTTCAACAATCAGTGTTCCTAATACGTTGATGCCAAAGGACTGGCGCGATTGATCATATTCACGATATTTGCTCATTGGCGTGGCGATATGATCGTCAATCCAGTGGTTAGCGCCCTGATCGTGATAGTCGCCGCCGCCAGCGCCTTTATCCGCCGTAGCACCACCGGTAAACCAGGCACGAACGTGTTTAATTTTAGGTAGGGTCATGGTGTTCTCCTTTTTATGAAGCGAGTGAGTCGAAGGGACTTTTCCATCCCAACAGGCGTGAAATATCCCTGGCGCAGGCAATCGCTTTACCGGCCAGATAATCACGGTTCTCTTCGTTAATTTGCAGACGAGTGCCGACAACTGAAATCGCGGCGGTCAGTTCATTGTTAGCGTTAAAAACAGGCGCTGCGACGCAGCGAACATCGGGATAATCTTCGCCATTATCAAAGCTCCATCCACGCTGTCGAATACGCTCCAGCTCGTCATTCAACTGCTGTGGCCTGGTGATAGTGGTCGGCGTTGCCTGTTCCCATATCAGCTGTTCAATAATGGCTTTTCGTGCGGCTGCCGGTTGCCAGGCCAGCAGGCATTTGCCGATACCCGAGCGATAGAGCGAAAGACTTTTCCCTTCGTGGGAGCGCACGCTGATAGTGGATGACGATTCCACTTTCAGAATGTAATACGCGCTTTCGTGGTCGATGATCCCGAGATGGCAAAGTAACCCTGTCTCATCCATCAGCTGTGTCAGCCGTGGACGCGCCAGTTCACGTAAATCCATCTTGCTCAGCGCATGCCCGGACAACTCAACCAGCTTGGTCCACAGGCAGTAATTTTCCTGATGATCAATGCTGATAAAGCGCTGACGCTTCAGTTCGTTAAGTAACAGGTACGCGGTGCTTTTTGGAATACCCAGCGCCTCTATGATGGTGGCGGCGCTACATGGGCCGATACGCGCAATGAGATTGAGTATTTCGATCGCCCTGGTGAGCGCGGGAACTTTGCTTGATTCCAACATACTGGACTCCAGTCTGAGATACTGGAATCAGTGTGGTAGGTTAAGGGGGTTAAAATTGTGAAGCGCATCAAATCCTCTCGTTCTTCCAGCTGGCTGGAGAAAAAACGAGCATAATTGTGAACTAACGCACGGATTTTTTTACAGAGAGTACAACAGGTTGGACTGATAACGGGAAGGCCAGTATGCCTTCCCATAACAAGCGCGTGAGAGAGTGCAAGTCAGGAAGGCAGCGTCAGGGATTCAACCACTTCTATCCAACCGTGTTCGCTGGCAATATCCTGCCCGTTGAGCCAACGGCGCAGCATATTGAGCGCCATCATTGCACACACTTCCTGACGCACCGACAAACTATAACGATTAGCGTTCAGCCGTACGCGTAAGGCATGCGTTCCATCAGGCGTTGCCAGCGCAAAGTTAATATGTTCGTTTTCGAAAGCCGATACCGCCAACGCCAGCCCGGCATAATGGTTGCCGCGTCGTTCGGTTATCCAGTGTGCCGTTTGCGCCAGCGTTTCTTCCTGGGGCGGAACCACTTCGCTCGCCAACAGCGGAGCATTCACGCGCGAAAGCTGCAGCGCCACCAGACCGCCGGTGAATTGTTCGCTTAGCGTCAGGCTGTATTGCCGTTCCTGCAACGTGCGGGCGATTTGCGCGGGTAAACCTTCCGTACCTTCGAAAATCATATTCTGCCCGGCAACCCGCTTAACTTCTGGCCACAGCGCCAGCATCGCTTCCCGTTGGGAATCCGGCCCGGTCAGCTTCAGTTCGATAATCGGCATTGACGAGCGGTAGCCCATTGTCACTCCCGGAGGCAATTGCAGCGGATCCAGGCTCTGCGCCAGCTCGCTTTCAGAACGACCAAAGGTGGTTAATCGCAGGCATAGCGGGGGTTGAGACAGCGAAAAACGCTCACGCAAACGCGGCAGGATCTCATGCTCAACCATGACTTTAAATTCTGATGGCACTCCCGGGGTAAAGAACATCAGGCAGCGGTTAAGCTTCAGGGCAAACCCACACGCGGTTCCTACCGGATTATTGATGAATTCCGCGCTGGCAGGTAGCTCAGCCTGTTTGCGGTTACTCGGTGCCATCACGCGTCCACGATCGCGGAAATAACGCGTCATCTCGGCGAGCCATGCTTCATGCAGCACCAGCCCTTCACCTTTTGCCGTGGCCGCCGCCAGCGCGCTCAAGTCATCGCTGGTTGGTCCCAGACCGCCGTTAACGATCAGTACATCGGCATGTTCGCTACGCTCACGCAAAACGGCGACCAAATCATCAAGATTGTCACCTACCGTGTTGCGACGGGTTAGCGGTAACCCCTGATTAAAGAAAAAATCGGCCAGCCAGGCGGCATTCGTGTCGACGATTTGTCCGTGCAACACTTCATCCCCGGTGGATAGCATCTCCACGTTTAACATCGTGTTCTCCTGCTTTTATGATGAAAACACTATAACGCATGGAGGGGGGAAGGCGCGACTGAACGCCGCGCCGGAAAAATCAGAAACTCGCGTTAACCCCAACGTACGGGCCGTCAGCAATCGCGTTATCGCGGTTACCGTCTTTGCCTGCCAGGTTCAGGTAGCGATAACCGGCTTCAATGCTCAGCGGACGCATAATGGTCAGACGCGCACCTGCATTCGCTTCTTCATAGCTGTCGATACCGCTGGAAAGAGAATCGGGAGAGTAATAATACTCGCCAAACAGGCGGAGGCTGTCGCCAATCGGCCACTGCAAACCGCCACCGACCGCCGCCGCGTAACCCTCGTCACCATCATTCGGGTTAGTATAAATGCCTTTCCCACCGACCGTTGCCAGCAGCGGACCGAGAGGAATATTCAGACCCAGTCCCAGACCGGCCGCATCGCCGTCGTCATCGTTATGCATCCAGTTACCGCTGACGGCCAGACCGGTGGTCTCAGTACCCATACCGAAACTCAGGTTGGTGTAGTCTTCGCCAGCCTGGCCGCTGATGCTAATCGCGCTCGCCGACGCGGAAACAAACAGCATTCCGGCAAAACCCAACATTAAACTTTTTTTCATTTTCTATCCTTTCCAGCAAGAATCAAAACATAGCCCCAAAACCGGTGAATTGTACTGTCAGATCACGAGGAATCAATGCACTAAAAAAGCGATGCAATAACATATTGTAAGCAAATACTACTCACAAGATTTAGATAAGGTTAAATTCTTGTAGCAATTACGCCACTGATGGCAGCAGAACGCCATTTTCTACAAACATCCTGTTTTCCCTGCCAAAGCGGCGTTATTCGTCGATGAAGCGTTTTTTCTACCGCCAGCAAAAGGTAAGATGCGTGCACGATGGAATTTTCTATACCTCCCCCTACAAGGATTCGACTTATGCGCCAAAGAACAATTGTTTGCCCATTAATTCAAAACGATGGCTGTTATTTACTGTGCAAAATGGCTGACGACCGCGGTGTGTTCCCCGGTCAGTGGGCGCTTTCTGGCGGCGGCGTTGAACCGGGTGAACGTATTGAAGAAGCTTTGCGCCGTGAAGTAAGAGAAGAGCTGGGCGAACAACTGGTGTTATCAGATATTACGCCATGGACCTTCAGTGACGATGTTCGCACCAAAACATACGCCGATGGCAGTCAGGAAGAGATTTATATGATTTATCTCATCTTCGATTGTGTGGCGGCTAATCGTGAAGTGAAGATTAATGAAGAATTCCAGGCATTCGCCTGGGTTAAAGCGGAAGATCTCGGCTCCTACGATTTAAATATCGCCACGCGTAAAACGTTAACCTTGAAAGGGTTGCTGTAAATTATCATTTTAATAACGGCATATAATTAGCATTCTTAATAGCGGCATTGCGCTCATCAGTCTGCAGATAACAGCAATGTCGCCCAAACACTCAAGAACCTACATGATCTTTTTTTCATTAAGATAAATAAAAAACACGCTATTCCTCTCTCTTTCCCAAACCTTAAACTCTTAAGGATAAATTAACCTTCCGTCATTACCCTTTGAAGCCTGATGAAATAATTAACGACGCCCCTGTTTATCACTAAAAATAAAACGTCGGTGGCGTTAAATGGCTTGAAGGAATAATGATGTCTGACTTTTTGCCTTTCTCTCGCCCGGCAATGGGGGCTGAAGAACTTGCTGCTGTGAAGACGGTTCTGGACTCTGGATGGATAACCACCGGCCCGAAAAATCAACAGCTGGAAGAAGCCTTCTGCCAGCTCACGGGAAATCAACACGCCGTCGCCGTCTGCTCCGCTACGGCAGGAATGCACATCACACTGATGGCGCTGGACATCGGTGCAGGCGATGAGGTCATCACACCGTCAATGACGTGGGTTTCTACCCTCAACATGATTGTCCTGTTGGGTGCGACGCCAGTCATGATCGACGTCGACCGCGATACGCTCATGGTCACACCGGAGCAAATTGAGGCCGCCATCACCCCGCGAACCAAAGCCATTATTCCGGTACATTACGCAGGCGCCCCCGCCGACCTGGACGCGATTTATGCCATTGGCGAACGCTATGGCATTCCGATTATAGAAGATGCGGCCCACGCCGTAGGGACGTTGTATAAAGGTCGTCATGTCGGCGCGCGCGGCACGGCAATATTCTCATTTCATGCCATCAAAAATATTACCTGCGCCGAAGGCGGGTTGATCGTTACCGACGACAGCCAGCTTGCCCAACGGCTTCGCAGCCTGAAGTTTCACGGTCTGGGCGTTGATGCCTTTGATCGACAAACCTATGGCCGGGCGCCGCAGGCCGAAGTTCTTGCGCCAGGGTACAAGTACAACCTCACGGATATCAACGCCGCCATTGCGTTGGTACAACTAAATAAACTGGAACACCTGAACTCACGCCGGGCGCAAATTGCCTGCGAGTATCAACAGGCGCTGGCCGATACGCCATTTCAACCACTGAGTCTGCCCCAGTGGGCGCACGTTCACGCCTGGCACCTGTTCATCATTCGCGTTGACGAAGCCCGCTGCGGTCTGAGCAGAGATGCCTTAATGGAGGCGTTAAAGGCCAAAAATATCGGCACCGGTCTGCATTTTCGTGCGGCCCATACGCAAAAATATTACCGCGAACGCTTCACTACCCTTTCGCTCCCCAATACAGAATGGAATAGCGCGCGCATTTGCTCACTGCCGTTATTCCCCGACATGACCGCCGATGACACCCAGCGGGTAATTACGGCACTTCGCGAGATTGCAGGACAATAACCATGTTTGAAGCAGCACCGATCAAAAAAATCTCGGTGGTCATTCCCGTTTTTAATGAACAGGAAAGCTTGCCAGAGTTAATCAGACGTACCAGCGCTGCCTGCGAAAAATTGGGCAAAGACTATGAAATTTTGCTAATTGATGACGGCAGCAGCGACCATTCCGCACAGCTGATGATGGACGCTTCCCAGGCACCGAACAGCCATATTGTTTCTATTTTATTGAATCGCAATTACGGGCAACACTCGGCGATTATGGCCGGTTTCAGTCATGTCACCGGCGACGTGATCATCACACTGGATGCCGATTTGCAAAACCCGCCGGAGGAGATCCCACGGCTGGTCGCCACCGCAGATGAAGGCTTCGATGTGGTCGGCACGGTACGTCAGAACCGTCAGGACAGCGTATTTCGTAAGACCGCATCGCGAATGATTAACCATCTGATTCAGCGCACCACCGGTAAAGCGATGGGCGACTACGGTTGCATGTTACGCGCTTATCGCCGCCATATCGTCGATGCCATGCTGCATTGCCAGGAGCGCAGCACCTTTATCCCGATTCTGGCCAACATTTTTGCCCGGCGCGCTACGGAAATCCCGGTACACCATGCAGAGCGTGAATTTGGTGACTCCAAATACAGCTTTATGCGTCTGATCAACCTGATGTATGACCTGGTGACCTGTCTGACCACAACGCCACTTCGTATGTTGAGCCTGTTGGGCAGCGTAATCGCCGCCACTGGCTTTATCTTGTCTATCCTGCTTGTGGTTCTGCGTCTGACGCTCGGTCCACAGTGGGCCGCGGAAGGGGTATTCATGCTGTTTGCCGTCCTGTTTACCTTTATCGGCGCACAGTTTATTGGCATGGGTTTACTCGGCGAATATATCGGTCGCATCTATAACGATGTCCGCGCCCGCCCCCGCTATTTTGTTCAACACGTTATCCGCCCACAAACCACGCAGCCAACCGAGGAAAACCGCGCATGAAAGCCATCGTATTTGCCTATCACGATATGGGATGTCAGGGTGTCCAGGCTTTGTTGGATGCCGGTTATGAAATCGCTGCCATTTTTACGCACACTGATAATCCGGGCGAAAAAGCATTTTTTGGTTCGGTTTCCCGCCTTGCCGCCAGCGCCGGAATTCCGGTTTACGCCCCGGACGAGATCAATCATCCCTTGTGGATTGAACGCATTAGCCAACTGGCGCCGGATGTTATCTTCTCGTTCTACTATCGTCATTTACTGAGTGATGAGATCCTCAGTCTTGCGCCTGCCGGGGCTTTTAATCTGCATGGTTCGTTGCTGCCGAAATACCGTGGTCGCGCGCCGCTGAACTGGGTATTGGTCAATGGCGAAACCGAAACCGGCGTCACGCTTCACCGCATGGTCAAACGCGCGGATGCTGGCGCCATTATTGCCCAGCAGCGCGTCGCTATTTCGCCGGATGACGTGGCGCTAACGCTGCACCATAAATTGTGCCAGGCTGCGCGTCACCTGCTGGAACAGGCACTGCCCGCGATTAAAACCGGGGATTATGCAGAACGCCCCCAACAAGAAGCAGATGCTACCTGTTTTGGTCGCCGTACACCGGAAGATAGCTTCCTCGACTGGAACACACCTGCCGTAGAGTTGCATAACCAGGTCCGCGCCGTCAGCGATCCGTGGCCGGGCGCATTTAGCTATGTCGGTACACAAAAGTTCACCGTCTGGTCATCGCGCGTTTGCGTCAATGACTCAGCGACCCAACCGGGTACCGTCATCTCCGTTTCTCCTTTGCTGATCGCCTGTGGCGATGGCGCCCTGGAAATTATTACCGGACAAGCTGGCGATGGTATTGCAATGCAAGGCTCGCAACTGGCTCAGGTTTTGGGCCTGGTTCCAGGCTCCCGCCTGAACAGTCAATCAGTTACCACCACTAAACGTCGTACACGCGTGCTGATCCTCGGCGTTAATGGCTTCATTGGTAATCATCTGACCGAACGCCTGCTGCAAGAAGATCATTACGAAGTGTATGGGCTCGATATTGGCAGTGACGCCATTGGACGTTTTCTGCAGCATCCGCGATTCCACTTCGTCGAAGGCGACATCAGTATTCACTCCGAATGGATTGAATACCATGTTAAAAAATGCGACGTCGTGCTGCCGCTGGTGGCGATCGCAACGCCAATCGAATATACCCGCAACCCGCTGCGCGTATTTGAGCTCGATTTTGAAGAGAACCTGAAAATCATTCGCTACTGCGTGAAATACCGTAAGCGCATCATTTTCCCGTCAACGTCCGAAGTCTACGGCATGTGTACCGACAAAGTCTTCGATGAGGACAGCTCGAATCTGATCGTCGGTCCGGTGAATAAACCACGCTGGATCTACTCCGTTTCCAAGCAGTTGTTGGACCGCGTAATCTGGGCGTACGGCGAAAAAGAGGGATTGCGCTTCACCCTGTTCCGGCCGTTTAACTGGATGGGACCGCGTCTGGACAGCCTTAACGCCGCGCGTATCGGCAGCTCACGCGCCATTACCCAACTGATCCTCAATCTGGTGGAAGGTTCACCGATTAAGCTGATTGAAGGCGGCAAGCAAAAACGCTGCTTTACCGACATTCGGGATGGTATCGAAGCCCTGTACCGCATCATTGAAAACGAAGGCGGACGCTGCGACGGTGAGATTATCAACATCGGTAATCCGCAGAACGAAGCGAGTATTCAGGAACTGGCAGAAATGCTGCTTACCTGCTTTGAAAAACATCCATTGCGTAGCCACTTCCCGCCGTTTGCCGGTTTCCGTGACGTCGAAAGCAGCAGCTACTATGGTAAAGGTTATCAAGACGTTGAACATCGTAAGCCCAACATCCGCAATGCGAAACGCTGCCTGAACTGGGAGCCCACCATTGAGATGCAGGAAACGGTAGAAGAGACGCTGGACTTCTTCTTACGCAGTGTGAATATCACGGAACACACATCATGACCCAAGTCGGCTTGCGCATAGATGTCGATACTTTCAGGGGGACGCGCGAAGGCGTGCCCCGCCTGCTGGAGACATTGAACCGACATAACGTGCGGGCAAGTTTTTTCTTTAGCGTTGGACCGGACAACATGGGACGCCACCTCTGGCGTCTTGTGAAACCACAATTTCTGTGGAAGATGCTGCGCTCAAACGCCGCATCACTTTACGGATGGGATATATTGCTGGCGGGAACCGCCTGGCCGGGAAAAGAGATCGGCCAGGCCAACGCGGCGATCATTGCGCAAACCGCCCTGATTCATGAAACCGGTCTGCATGCCTGGGATCACCATGCCTGGCAGGCGCGAAGCGGAAACTGGAATGATAAACAGCTGATTGATGATATTTCACGAGGCATCACGGCCCTTGAAACTCTTATCGGACAACCCGTCACCTGCTCTGCCGTTGCCGGATGGCGTGCCGACGATCGCGTCGTCCACGCCAAAGAAACGTTCCATCTGCGTTATAACAGCGACTGTCGGGGAACGTCGTTATTCCGTCCGGTGCTGACGTCCGGAAAAACAGGTACGCCGCAAATTCCCGTCACGCTACCCACCTGGGATGAAGTGGTTGGTCAGGAAGTCCAGGCGGTGGACTTCAACGCTTACATTCTCTCCCACATCCAGATGAGCAGAGGAACACCGGTGTATACCATTCATGCGGAAGTTGAAGGCATCGCCTTTCAGCAGAATTTTGACGAGCTGCTTACTCGCGCCGCAGACATGGGGATAACATTTTGCCCGCTCGGCGACCTGTTACCGGACGATGTTAGTTCGCTGCCAACAGGGCAGATCGTGCGTGGCAAAATATCCGGCAGAGAGGGATGGGTCGGCCGCCAACAACCAGTGAGTGTGACAAGATGAAACATACTGTCCGCTACACCCTGGCATTTATCGCTTTTATTGCGCTGTATTTTATTCTCCCCATCAACAGTCGCCTGCTGTGGCAGCCTGATGAAACGCGCTATGCCGAAATCAGTCGGGAAATGCTGACCTCTGGCGACGGGATCGTTCCGCACTTTTTAGGGCTGCGGTATTTTGAAAAACCGATTGCCGGATACTGGTTAAACAGCATCGGGCAATGGCTGTTTGGCGCCAATAATTTTGGCGTCAGAGCAGGAGCCATTTTTGCCACTTTGCTGACGGCGCTTATGGTAGCCTGGCTTGCCATGCGGTTGTGGCGGGATAAGCGCACCGCCGTACTCTCTTCGGTTATCTTCTTAACGTTTTTTTCGGTTTACAGCATCGGCACCTACGCGGTACTTGATCCCATCATTGCGCTCTGGCTAATGGCGGGCATGTGCTGCTTTTGGGAGGGGATGCAAGCCACCAGCAGAATGCGCAAAATTACCGCCTTTCTGCTGTTAGGGTTAACCTGCGGCATGGGCGTGATGACCAAGGGTTTCCTGGCACTCGCCATTCCTGTACTCAGCGTACTGCCGTGGGTTTTCGTACAAAAGCGCTGGAAAGATCTCATTATCTACGGTCTGCTGGCAGTAGTCGGTTGCATCGTGACTGTGCTGCCTTGGGGAATAGCGATTGCCCGGCGTGAGCCGGATTTCTGGCATTACTTCTTCTGGGTTGAACATATTCAACGCTTCGCGCAGGAGGATGCCCAACATAAGGCCCCCGTCTGGTACTACATTCCGGTATTGGTGGCTGGCGCATTACCGTGGCTCGGGCTGCTCCCCGGTGCGCTGCGTACGGGCTGGCGTGAACGGGATGTTCCGCGCAGCGCACTGTACCTGCTAAGCTGGATTATCATGCCAATTCTGTTTTTCAGCATCGCGAAAGGAAAACTGCCGACCTATATTCTTTCCTGCTTCGCGCCGCTGGCAATATTGACGGCGCGTTTCGGTCTGCAGGCCGCGCAAAAAGGTGCAACCGCGCTGCGCGTGAATGGCTGGATCAACGTTCTGTTCGGTGTAACCGGCATTGTCGCCACGTTTATTGTTTCTACACTGGGTCCATTAAAGACGCCGGTCTGGTCGCATATCGAAACGTATAAAGTGTTTTGTGCGTGGGGCATTTTTATCATCTGGACGCTCTTTGGCTGGTATACGCTAAATAACCGCGAGAAGAACTGGACGTTCGCAGCGCTGTGTCCATTAGGCCTGGCACTGTTGTTTGGCTTCTCCATTCCTGACCGGGTGATGGAATCTAAACAGCCACAATTTTTTGTCGAGATGACCAAAGAGTCGCTGGAGTCGAGCCGTTATATTCTCACCGACAGCGTTGGCGTCGCCGCGGGGCTGGCCTGGAGCCTGAAGCGTGACGACATCATAATGTACGGACAAACGGGCGAGTTAAAATATGGCCTTAACTACCCGGATGCCCAGGGGCGTTTTGTCGGTCGGGGGAACTTTGCCGAGTGGTTAGCGCAACATCGTCAGCAAGGAAACATTACGCTCGTGCTTTCAGTCGATAAGGATGAAGATATTAATCGACTTGCTATCCCTCCCGCTGACTATATCGATAATCAGGGGCGTCTGGTCCTGATTCAGTATCGGCCGAAATGATCTGGATAGCCTTAGTTCTCGCCAGCCTGCTCAGCGTCTGCGGTCAGTTATGTCAGAAGCAGGCGTCGCGACCCGTTCCCGTTCGAGCGCGAAAACGCCACATTACGCTATGGATTGGGCTTGCTCTGGCAAGTCTCGGTCTGGCCATGCTGCTATGGCTGGCGGTGCTGCAGAACATTCCGGTCGGCATCGCCTACCCCATGCTGAGTCTTAATTTTGTATGGGTGACTCTGGCTGCCTGGAAAATCTGGCGCGAACCCGTCACCCCGCGCCACTGGCTGGGTGTGGGGTTAATCATCACCGGCATCTTTATTCTTGGGAGCGCGGTGTAATGGGCATCTTTTGGGGATTATGCAGCGTTATTATCACTTCAGCCGCCCAGTTGAGTCTCGGCTTTGCGATGGATAATCTGCCGCCAATGCTGCAGCCGCAGCAATTCATTTCCGCCGTATTCTCTCTTAGCGTCGGCGCATTTGCTCTGTATGCCGGACTGGCAGGGTATTTACTGTCAGTGATTTGCTGGCATAAAGCGCTGCACCAGCTCGCACTGAGCAAAGCGTATGCCCTGCTCAGCCTGAGCTATGTACTGGTGTGGGTTGCATCAATGATCCTGCCCGGCTGGCAGGGAATATTTTCAGCGAAAGCGCTCGCCGGAGTGCTGTGCATCATGGCAGGGCTACTGACGATTTTTTTACCTTCACACCAGCGCCAACCCTGAGATTATTTATCTTCAGACAGTCGTAACAGGCGTTCCCATTCGTCGCACGTGTACTGTCTGGCATCAATTATTTTGATTAACCGTGAGGTATCGCGATTAATGCAATACAGTGCATCTTTCAGCGGTGAAAGGAGGTCTCCGGGCTTAACCCACTCGGAAGATTGCGCCTCAGCCAGCATCTTTAGCGAACCGCCGCTATCACAAAGTACGATATAGAGCCTGCCTGCTTTTTTGTGACAGCAAGACTTCTTCACATGCCATTCCATAGCGCACCTTTTGTTAAAAAATTTCACAACAGGTTACACATTAGCAGATAAACAAAATGACAATAGCGACTCAATAGCGAAAGTGAGAAATGTAATTACTGTTTGCTTAATTTTAAGAATGAAGCACTTACCCAATCTGACAGCGCACGACGAGAGATTTTAATCCCTCCGGATTTTAGTTCGGGTGGCAATGTCAGCCAGCATACTGGTTGCTGAAAGCGGGCCAGCTTATCTTTCACCCACTCTGCCAGATTTGTGTCACCGGCATTGGTGTCATACTCAACGACCGCCACCGGGCGATGACCAAACTCTTTGTCTTCTATCGGCACAATGAAGGCTTGCAGAACATGCGGATGCGCAGCAATCACGCGTTCCACCTCTTCCGGCTGTATGCCTTCCCCGCCGCTAAAGAACAGATTGTCCATCCGACCGACAAGGGTTAACTTGCCGTCCTTCAACAGCCCGCGATCGCGGGTGGCAAACCAGCCTTCCGCGTTTACTAAAGGAATCAGTTGCCCGTTACGCCAGTAACCTTGCGCCATGCTGGCGGCACGCAGCCAGACTTCACCATCAACGATTCTGACTTCTCTGCCTGCCAGGGGTGACCCTACATCCGCCAGGCCATCCGCCTCTTTCGCACAGACTGTAGAAGCAAACTCCGTTAAACCGTAACCGCACCAGCAGCGAATCCTTTGCTCGCGCGCCTGTTCCGTCAATTCAACAGGAATTGCCGCGCCACCCAGGAGCACGGCTTTGAGCGTTACCGCCGTTTTGTTGACCAGCAGGCGCCACAGCTGCGTGGGCACCAGCGAAGCATGAGTGCATCCAGCCAGCATTTGCTCCAACGGCTGCTTGTCGCGCACGGTCATTCGTGCCCCGGCAAACAACCAACGCCACAAAATACCCTGGCCGGAAACATGAAACAGCGGCAGCGAGAGCAGCCAGTCATCTTCAGCGTCAAACGGCATTAATGACAGCACCCCCTGCGCGCTTGCCAGATGAGCCTGACAGGTATGCACCGCTGCCTTTGGCAATCCGGTAGAACCTGAGGTTAACGTCATCGTACTCAAACGCTGGGGTAACCACGCGGCGGCATGCTTGCCTGGCACTGCCTGCATCTGCAACGGATGGAGTCCCGCGAGAACATTAGCGGTCTCAAGATCCAGCGCAAAACGCAGCGTTAAGTCCGGGACCAGCGCGTCAAGCAGCGATTGAGGCAGCTGTGGGTTCACAGGTAAAACCCGCGCCCCACATTGCAGCAATGCCAGCCAGGCCAGCAAAGCACGTGGATGATTCCAGGCGCGAAGCAGGACGCCATCGCCCTCTTCCACGCCCTGAGCGGCAAAACCGCTGGCCAGATGGTCAACGCGCATGCAGAGCTCGCTCCAACTTAATACTTCATCGTTGAGGCGTAGAGCAGGCACCTCTGCACGAACCTGTCGCCAGTGACGCCACGGCCAGTCATCGGGTTGTACCAGGCCCGATATGCTTACGCTATCGGGCGTTTCCCGCAGGGTCATAGCAGGCGTTCCAGCGCATCAACATCGATACACGGCAATGCGCTACCCGGCCAGGTGCGTACCTGCTGGCACTGCATCAGGCTCAGGGTATCCAGCCCCGGAATGGTCTGCGGCGTCAGCCAGGCGGCAATTCGCGCCAGTTGGGTTAAGCCCAGGCTCGACTCGATCGACGAACTAATAACAGCGGTGAGACCAAGTGCATGCGCCGCTTCCACCTGTTCGCGCACTTTTTCGAGACTGCCCGTCAGCGTAGGTTTGATAACCACTGCCTTGACGCCCTCTTCGGCTTCGAAGATGAAATCCGCTTCACGCAGGCTTTCATCCCAGGCAATGGCAATGCCGGTTTCACGCGCAAAAGCACGAGAGTCATCGCGGGTTTTGCATGGCTCTTCGAGAAAAGCGATGCGCCCGCGGTACTCTGGATTAACGTACTTCGCGAACTGCTGGGCTTTCAACGGCGTCCAGGCTCGGTTGGCGTCAAGACGTAAATGCAGCTCCGGAATAGCCTCAAGCAGCAGGTTGGCAACCATACCGTCGCGAACCGCTTCATACAGTCCGACCTTGATCTTCGCTACTTTTTCACCCGGCATGTCCGCCAGTTGCAGTACCAGATCATCAGGATCGCCCGTACACAGCGGCGCTGCACGGTAGTCTGCGTCTTCTGGCAATACGCCAGCCAGTTCGGCCAGCGCACAGCTTGCGCCAAAGGCGACCGAAGGCAGCTGCGGTAAGGAAGAATCCCCCTGTAGCCAGCCGTTGACCCAGGACAGCAGCTCGGTTTGCGCCTCTTCCCAACTCTCCTGACTGAAGCCCGGCAGCGGGGAGATCTCTCCCCACCCTTCGCGCTCGCCGTCACAAAGGCGAACGTACAGCCCGTCACGCGTTTTTAACCGCCTGTCGCGCAGAATCACCCCCGCGTCCATGGGGATCTGCCAGCGGTATACCTGCGCGCTACGCATTACGGATTCCGTTTAAATTTGCTGAAATCCGGCTGACGTTTCTGGTTAAAGGCGTTACGGCCTTCCTGACCTTCTTCCGTCATGTAGAACAGCATGGTGGCGTTACCCGCCAGCTCTTGCAGACCAGCCTGACCATCGCAGTCGGCGTTCAGTGCAGCTTTCAGGCAGCGCAACGCCATCGGGCTGTTTTGCAGCATTTCACGACACCAGCGTACGGTCTCTTTTTCCAGATCGGCCAGCGGAACCACGGTGTTTACCAGGCCCATATCCAGCGCTTGCTTCGCATCGTACTGACGGCACAGGAACCAGATTTCACGCGCTTTTTTCTGACCGACAATACGCGCCATGTAAGAGGCACCCCAGCCGCCATCGAAGGAACCGACTTTCGGACCGGTCTGGCCGAAGATGGCGTTTTCAGCCGCAATGGTCAGGTCACACATCATGTGCAGCACATGGCCGCCGCCGATGGAAAAGCCTGCAACCATCGCCACTACCGGCTTCGGACAGGTACGAATCTGGCGCTGGAAGTCCAGTACGTTCAGGTGATGCACACCGGAATCATCCTGGTATCCGCCGTAGTCACCGCGCACTTTCTGATCGCCACCAGCGCAGAACGCTTTGTCGCCAGCACCGGTCAAAATAATCACGCCAATGTTGTCATCGTAGCGAGCATCCGCCAGCGCCTGGATCATCTCTTTCACGGTGACCGGACGGAAGGCATTGCGTACCTGCGGACGATTAATGGTGATTTTTGCGATACCGTCGGTGGATTTCTCGTAGAGAATGTCGGTGTAGCCTTCAGAGCAATCGTGCCATTCTACCGGTGCGTAAAGCATTGTTTCATCAGGATAGATCATAAAATGTCCTATAGTCAGCGATGCAGAATCTGAGCCAGACAGTCCACCACGCCAGCGGGATTGGCCCGATGCGCGTTGTGTCCGGCATTACGAATCACATGGCTTGGTACGGATATTTCCGCCGCCAGAGCACGGAATTTATCGTCACGTTCACCACATAAATAATAAAACGGAAATGTGCGCGTAGTGAGTTGCGCACGTAAATCAGGTTGTACGGCTAGCGAGGTGGCCTCCAGCATCGCTGCCAGCGTATGCCCGTTATTCTGGCTACGCAGTACGACCAGCGCTTCTCTTTGCGCCGCATTCAGCGAGGAAAAAACCGGCTGTTGATACCAGTCAATAAACACCTCGCACAACGGCTCAGCGCGAAAACGCGCAGCCCAGCGACCATCAGAGAGGCGACGCTGAACGCGCGCCTCCTCACTTTGCAAGCCTGGATGTCCACCTTCAACCACCAGACCGCACAGTCCTGGCATCTCCTGACAAGCCGCCATCATCGCGACTCTGCCGCCAAGAGAGTAACCTACCAACCAGTATTTAAGTATGTTGTAACTAAGCAACGTGTTACGCAGCAAAGCGCTTACGTCGTCGAATCCGCTCACGCTGATGTCAGCGGAGCCACCGTGTCCCGGCAGGTCGATATACAGCCGCGAATAATTCTTAAACGCTTCGCCAACCGTCTGCCATTCCCGACAATCACCGGAAAAACCGTGCAGGAAAACCAGCCAGGGAAATCCCGTCTGGCCCACTTTCGCCTGCGCGTGCAGGATCATAGATGGCTTACCTGCGCCAGCAGTTGCTGCAGGGTTTGCGCCCCATCAGTTTCGTTTACCACCAGCTCAATCACCGTTGCCGCCGGAGTACGCCAGGCGTTAGTCAACGCGCTCTCCAGTTGCTCCCAGTTTTCCGGGCGCTGGTATTTAAGGTTAAACATGGCGGCAGCATGCTCAAAATGCACGTTCTGCGGCATCAGGTAGAACCGTTCGCGTTCGCTTGCTGGCGTCGGCAACAGGGAAAAAATTTGCCCGCCGTTATTATTGACCACTATCAGGACAAACGGCGCGGAAACCTGGCGCAATAACGCCAGCGCATTGAGGTCATACAGCGCAGATAAATCGCCGACGATAGCCAGCGTCGATTTCGCGCTGGCGCGCTGTACGCCTGCTGCCGTTGACAGCAGGCCGTCAATGCCGCTCGCGCCACGGTTGCTATAGACCGGGTAACCCGCCGGAAGCTGCGACAGCGCATCGATCAGGCGCACCACCAGACTGTTGCCCACGAACAGTTGCCCCTGCTCCGGTAAGTATTCGCGGATACGGTGGGCTAATTGCGCTTCACCAAACGCGTCGCGACGGGCTTCTACCGCCTGCCAGGCCAGTTGCGCCAGGCGTGGGATCTCCACGCACCAGGGCTGACGTTTCTCCGCCGGATGCAGCTCCAGCCAGTCGCCAACCGTCGCTACCAGCCTGCGCCCACGATGGTGAGCCGGATCAAGGCGGCCTTCGATATTATCGACAATCCAGTATTCCTGCGGATCACAGCTGGCCTGCCACTGCAGGAGCCGTTTTCCGGTCAGGCTACTGCCAAGCTGCACCACAATCTGCGCCTGCTGTAATTCAGTGACCGCTTTCGCATTTCCCAGCCACAGGTCGGCGCACGGCAAAGGTTGTCCGGTTTGCGACAGAACATCGCCAATCAGCGGCCAGCCTAGCATCTGCGCCCACTGCGCAACCTTTTTGCCCTCTTCCGCGCTCATGCGGCCTGCAACAACAACGCCGCGTTTTTGTCGCCAGAAAAACCAGTCACGCTGTTTGTCGCTTTCCAGTCGACGCGCTTCACGCAGCCAGGGTTTATCATCCTGCCACCAGTCGCCAAGGCGCTGCTGCCAGTCAATCCCCGTTTCGTCCATGTCGCCATACAGCGGTTCTGCAAATGGGCAATTGATATGAACCGCCCCGCTATGCAGCGCAGCTAAGGCGTTATCAATGGTGGATACCAGCCAACTAGCCGGAATGTTCTGGGTCGGGCGCGGTAAAGAGAGCGTTTGCGATGGATGCGAGGCAAACATTCCGGCCTGACGAATCGCCTGGTTAGCGCCGCAGTCGATAAGCTCAGGAGGTCTGTCAGCCGTGAGTAGAATCAGCTTTTCACCGGTCAGGCCCGCTTCAATCAACGCGGGATACAAATTTGCAACCGCCGTACCGGACGTCACAATCACAGCGACAGGCTGCCGGCTGACTTTTGCCAGACCTAAGGCCAGATGCCCAAGGCCACGCTCATCAAAATGAGTATGGTGAATAAAAGCGGGGTTTTCCGCAGCCGCCAGAGTCAACGGTGTAGAACGAGAGCCAGGGGCAATGCAGACATGCCTGACGCCGTGGCGAGTGAGTGCTTCCAGAATGACCGCCGCCCAGCGTCGGTTAAATGCGCTTACTGACATGAGATTGTCCGGTATCAATATTGCGACACAGTATAAAGAATCGAATAAATGGATTTTTGATATGAGTCGGTAATATACAACTCATTACCCTTCCATCTGTAATAAAGTGCGCAGTCCTGCCGCTTTATTGTCTATTTCTTGCCATTCCTGTTCAGGATCTGAACCACGCACGATCCCTGCCCCGGCATACAGGCGTACCACATTTTCACTAATTTTCGCCGACCGTAATGACACGCAAAACTCGCTTTGGCGCAGAGAAAGGTAACCCGCAGAACCGGCATACCACTCGCGTTCAAACGGTTCATTATGTTGGATAAATTCACGCGCCAGCTCACGCGGAATACCTGCGACTGCCGCCGTGGGCTGGAGCTGCATCAGACAAAGCGTATCATCAGCCTGATTCAGTTCCGTCCAGATACAGCGGCGCAGGTGCTGCACTTTGCGCAGTCTAAGCACCTGTGGCGGCAGCACATCAAGAGTTTGCGTACAGCCTTGCAGACGCTGGCAAATATCTTCGACCACCAGCATATTCTCGCGCTGGTTTTTATCATCTTTCATTAGCCATTCCCCCAACTGCCAGGCCCGATGATCCTCAGGGTGGTTGGCAACGGTTCCCGCCAGCGCCTCGGTGCGCAGCGCCGTGTCACGCCGCCGATACAGCCGTTCAGGGGAAGAACCAAGAAACGCACACTTTGCGGAGAACGCCATAAAGAAATGGTAGCAGTTCAGGTTTAGACGACGACTGGAAGCCATCACGGCCGCGGCGTTAACCGACTGGGAAAACTGTAAATCGGTCGCCCGCGCCAGCACGACCTTATCGAGTTGTTCCCCATTGATCGTTTGCGTGGCGAGTTTTATCAGGTCTGTCCAGCCAGTTTTATCCGGCCAGTTCTGTTCTCCCGTCAAACGCAGACGCAATGCGGGCAGCGGCTTTACGTTGGCGAGCGATGAGATAAACGCCACCGCCTGCGCGGCGTCTTCACGCAGCGACACGTCGCTAAAGAGATGTAAGCGTAAGCTTGCCACTCCGGCGCAACGTCGCCACTCCAACCGTGGCAATAACAAATGGCCGCGCTGAGGCTCAAAGGCATTCAGGCCCCAGATACGCAGGTCAGGATTATCATTATGCTGATGTAAAAAATGCTGGGCTAATTCGAGAGAGGAAAATGTAGCAACAGCGCCCAGTACGGCGGCTTCTTCATCGCCATTACGCTGTTGCCAGTAAAACTGGGGCCAGACGGGTTGACTGGCCAGCCATCCTAAAGCGTCAAACGCATCATTCAGTGGGAAAGGGATATCGTAAATACGAATTCCAGGTGCTGCTGGTATCTCTTGCGACAAATGACGCATCAGACTTTCCAGCGCAGTAGTGATTGAATGCACGCGGACCTCTCCCTGTTAAAAACCTCACATTATACGGGGTACTGAGCAGAAAAAGCAGTACCCCCAGTTAGGGAGTACGTACAAATGCGCTGACGGAATGGAATTTATCGCCGTGCTAACAATAATCCCATCACTAAACCGACCGTGGCGCCAACGCCGATTCCGCGCCAGGGTTTTTCATGCACATAATCATCCGCCCGGCAAACGGCTTTCTTCGCGCGGTAATAGTAGCTGTCAGAGGCGTGGCTGACGCGATTTCTCACCTCTTCTAACGCCCGCTCTGCCCGCGCTTTTAACTCAAGGTATTTTTGATCGGCTGGATCGCCGGAAGAACGCAGCACCTCCTCCAGCGTTTCACTCAATAATTCCAGATCGTCATCGATACGTGATTCATAAGAATGAAAAGACATTTTATTCTCCCTTTCTATTGACGTACCCGCTAACTATAGACAATCAGGCGTGTTTGCGCCTGTTTACGCCTGATGTGTTTCCCGCGCCATTCCGACGTGTGGAATACCGTCTTCGTCATAAATATCCGTGACCGGCACAAAGCCAAAGCGCGCATAGAATGATTGCAAATGTGCCTGCGCCCCCAGATACAGCGCCTTGTGCGGCCAATGCTGCGTACAGGAGGCCAACGTCTGAGTCATTAGCTGTTGCCCCAATTTTTCACCCCGCAGCGCTTCGCTTACAATCACCCGACCAATGACGACCGGCTCAAGCTCATCATCGCTTTTCAGAATCCTCGCATACGCCACCAGTTCATCGTTATGCCAACCCAGAATGTGCCGGTTTTCACCACTCAGGTCATCACCATCCACATCCTGATACGGACACCGTTGCTCAACAACAAATACCGCACAGCGAAGCTCAAGAATAGCGTACAGCTGCTGTGTATTGAGCTTTGCATGGTGGAGATCTTGCCAGTGAATCATAGTCTGCCCCTTTGTTGTGATAACCTGAACACCCTGCCTTATTGATGGCGAAAAGTGTAACGCGAAGATGGAATTACTATTTTTAGGCACGTCTGCGGGAGTCCCCACGCGCTCACGCAATGTAACGGCAATTTTACTGAATCTGCAACACCCGACTCAGGCGGGGCTGTGGCTTTTCGATTGTGGTGAAGGAACGCAGCATCAGATGCTGACCACGCCATTTAACCCTGGAAAACTCGAGCGTATTTTTATCAGCCATCTACACGGCGATCACCTGTTTGGTTTACCGGGGCTGCTGTGCAGTCGCTCAATGGCGGGGAACGTCCAGCCACTGACGCTTTACGGACCAAAGGGATTGCGAGAGTTTACCGAAACGGCTTTGCGTTTGAGCGGCTCCTGGACCGATTATCCGCTGGATATTGTCGAAATCACCGCGGGTGAAATTGTTGATGACGGCCTGCGTAAAGTAACGGCATACCCGCTGGAGCATCCGCTGGAGTGCTACGGTTTTCGTGTTGAAGAGCACGACAAACCGGGGGCACTTGACGCCAGCGCCTTGAAGACGGCTGGTGTTAAAGCGGGCCCGTGGTTCCAGGATTTGAAAGCCGGGAAAACCATCGTGCTGGAGGATGGTCGAGCGATTAACGGTGCCGATTTTCTCGGCCCTGCCACCAGAGGAAAATCTGTGGCTATTTTCGGCGACACAGGACCTTGCGCGTCCGCCATTGAACTGGCACGCGGTGTGGATGTGATGGTACATGAAACCACACTGGACTCCTCAATGGAGGAAAAAGCCAACAGCCGCGGTCACAGCTCGACCCGACAAGCCGCCCAGTTGGCGCTTGAGGCCGGAGTGGGACGCCTGATCATGACCCACGTTAGCTCACGCTACGATGAAAGAGGTTGTCAGCGGTTACTCGAAGAGTGCAAAGCGATATTTCCAGACACTGAACTGGCTCACGATTTCGCCATTTTCACCGTTTAATGCTCCATTTTTCCGCCTCAGTGCCGATAACAGTGGAAAGGCTGGCTTTCACACTGAGGACAGGATGAACAATTTCCAGAAAGATATTGATGACAGGACAAACCTAACCCTGTCTAACCGTTTTGAACTGCTGCTGTTTCGCCTTGGCAAATCCGTCGAGGAGCAGAAATCAGAACTGTTTGGCATCAACGTATTCAAACTGCGTGAAATCGTACCGATGCCGACCTTTACGCGTCCCGCAGGTATGAAAGCCCCGTTGCTGGGTATGGTTAACATTCGCGATCAGGTGATCCCGGTGATTGATCTGCCTGCCGTCGCGGGCTGTAAGCCAGAGACCGGACTCAACATCCTGTTGATCACGGAATATGCCCGCAGCGTTCAGGCGTTTGCGGTGGAGTCGGTAGAAAACATTATGCGTCTGGACTGGCAACAGGTGCATACCGCCGAGAAAGCCGTCAATGGTCACTACATTACCAGTATCGCCTGTCTGGACGAGAACAAAGAGACTAACAATCTGGCGCTGGTGCTCGATGTCGAACAGATCCTGTACGATATTGTACCGTCGAACCACGACCTGCGCGCAACAGAGCTGAAAACCAATAAGTTCAACATTACGCCGGGTGCGGTGGCGATTGTGGCTGATGATTCCAAAGTGGCTCGCGCGATGCTGGAAAAAGGGCTTAACGCCATGGAGATCCCACACTTAATGCATGTGACGGGCCAGGATGCGTGGGAAAAGATACAACAGCTATCTGAAGAAGCAGAAGCGGAAGGTAAACCAATCAGCGAGAAGATTGCGCTGGTGCTCACCGATCTGGAAATGCCGGAGATGGACGGTTTTACGCTTACCCGTAAGATAAAAACCGACGAACGCCTGAAGAAGATCCCGGTCGTTATCCACTCCTCACTTTCCGGTAGCGCCAATGAAGATCACGTACGCCGAGTGAAAGCAGATGGTTACGTGGCCAAATTCGAAGTCAATGAGCTGTCTTCAGTAATTCAGGAAGTGATGGATCGCACAGCGAAAGGCATCAGCGGCCCGCTGGTGAGCCGTCAACTTTCGGCCTGACGCTCCAGCAACTTGAAGTATGACGAGTATAAGACAGGTAAAAAAAGAGTCTGGACATTGTCCAGACTCTTTTTCGATCACAGCATGATGAATTACATCAGCGGAGCCGCTAACTGCACGATGCTGATCAACGGTTGCGGGTAGATACCCAGCACCAGTACCAGCAGGGCAGAAATCAACACCACGATACCGCCCGCGCTGTACTGCCAGTTGGACGGCGCATCGCGATTCAGCTGCTGCGGTGCGCTCAGGTACAGGCTCACGGCAACGCGCAGGTAGTAGTACAAACCAATCGCGGAACCCACCACCACGGCGGCAACCAGCCACCACAGATTAGCCTGCACACCCACCGCCAGTACGTAGAACTTACCGATAAAGCCCAGCGTCATCGGAATACCCGCCAGAGACAGCATCATCACCGTCATCACCGCCGCGAGGATTGGACGATGCCAGAACAGACCACGGTAGGAGAACAGAGAGTCTGCATCCGGACCGCGGTACGGGCTGGACATCAGGCTGACCACACCGAATGCGCCGAGGCTGCTGAACAGATAACCGGCCAGGTAAACGCCAACCGCTTCCATCGACATCTCGCCGCTCTGCAGGGCAATCAGCGCCACCAGCAGGTAACCGAGGTGAGAGATAGAAGAGTAACCAAGCAGACGTTTGATGTTGGTCTGGCTCAGCGCCATCAGGTTACCGAAGATAATGGAAGCAAAGGCAATCACACCCAGCACGATCCGTACTGCTTCGCTATCACCTACCGGTGCGTACAGGAACAGACGCATCACCACGCCGAAGATAGCGATTTTGCTCGCCGTCGCCAGGAAGGTGGAAACCGGAGCCGGAGCGCCCTGGTATACGTCTGGCGTCCACAGGTGGAATGGAACCAGCGAGAGTTTAAAGCCGAGGCCAACAATCATCAGACCGAAGCCCGCCAGCAGCAGCGGTTCTTGCAGCATACCGTCGCCGAGGCTCTTACCGAGCGCGACAAACGACAGGTTGCCAGACTGCGCGTATACCAGCGCCATACCAAACAGCAGGAAGGAAGACGCTGCGGCAGACAGAATGGTGTATTTGATACTGGCTTCCAGCGAACGTTTCTGACGGAACGCATAGCCAACCAGACCAAACAGCGGCAGAGAGATAAGCTCAATACCAAGGAACAGCGCCGCCAGATGGTTAGCGTTAGCCAGCAGAATACCGCCGAGCGCGGCAATCAGCACCAGCAGATAGAACTCTTCCCGGTTGTCGTCGTAGCCTTCCAGCCACGGGTAAGCGAAGGTACAGGTGGCAAGACTCGCCAGCAGCACCAGCCCGGTGTAGAGCATGGCGAAACCGTCAACCCGCATCAGCGGGGTGACGTCCATAGCGCCCGCCTGGCCAACAAACCAGAGCGAAACCAGTGCGGCGTTAAGCCCAATGACCGACAGCGTGGCATTGAGGAAGTGATTGCGTCGCCACGCAATGGAGAGCATCACAACCACCACCGTCAAGCCGACGATCAGCAGCGGTAGCAGCGCAATCAGGTGTTGTGGAGTTATTGTCATGGCGATTTACGGCCTTGTAGTAGTAACGGAATTAACAAACCACTGCTGGATGTTGCTCATCGCAGAATGCGAGGTATCCAGAATCGGCTGTGGATAGAAGCCAAGCAGTACCAGAAGCACGACCAGCAACAGGATGATAAACAGCTCACGCAGCGACATCCCTGGCAGTTCAACACTGGCAATCTGGCTCTTCGCCTTACCGAAGTAAGCGCGATGCAGCATCGCCAGCGAGTAAACAGAAGCAAACACCAGACCAAATGTCGAGATCACGGTAATAACCGGAACCACCTGGTAGCTGCCGAACAGAATCATAAATTCGCCAACGAAGTTACCTGTACCCGGCATACCCAGCGTACACACTGCAAAGAACATTGACAGCGCAGGCAACCATTTCATTTTGCCCCACAGGCCGCCCATCATACGCATATCACGCGTGTGCAGACGTTCGTACAGCTGACCACACAGGATGAACAGACCGGCTGCGGACAGGCCGTGCGCGATCATCTGAATCACCGCACCCTGGTATGCCAGCTGGCTGCCGGTGTAGATAGCAATCAGTACGAAGCCCATGTGGGATACGGAGGTGTAAGCAATCAGACGTTTGATGTCGTACTGATTAAAGGCCATCCACGCGCCGTAGAAGATGCCGATGACGCCAAGCCACATTGCGATAGGTGCAAACTCCGCTGACGCATTCGGGAACAGCGGCAGGGAGAAGCGCAGCAGACCGTAGGCTGCGGTTTTCAGCAAGATACCTGCCAGGTCAACGGAACCTGCGGTCGGTGCCTGGGAGTGAGCATCCGGCAACCAGCCGTGCAGCGGAACCACCGGCATTTTCACCGCGAAAGCGATGAAGAAGCCCAGCATCAGCAGGTATTCCACGCCGTGGGACATCGGAGTATTCAGCAATTCTTCATAGTTGAAAGTCCACACACCGGTCGCTTTGTAGTGCACAAACACCAGCGCCAGGATGGCAATCAACATCACCAGACCACTCGCCTGGGTATAAATGAAGAACTTGGTTGCTGCCGTGATACGCGTTTTACCGTCAGAGGCTTTATGCCCCCATAGCGCGATCAGGAAGTACATCGGCACCAGCATCATTTCCCAGAAGAAGAAGAACAGGAACATGTCGATGGCAAGGAACACGCCGATTACGCCGCCTAAGATCCACATCAGGTTCAGGTGGAAAAAGCCCTGGTATTTTTCGATTTCATTCCAGGAGCAAAGTACCGCCAGAACACCGAGCAGGCCGGTCAGCACCACCATCAGCAGCGACAGACCGTCGATAGCAAGATGAATCGAGATGCCAAAGCGTGGGATCCACGGCAGGACAAACTCAGACTGCCACTGCGGAATGCCAGTGGATTGCGTCAGTGAATAGCCGCCCTGCAACCAAAGTTGCAGGCCAAGCGCCAGCGTCAGTCCCATGGTAATCAGCGCGATCCAACGCGGCACCTTCACGCCAAAGCGTTCGGTCTGCCAGCACAGAAAGCCACCGATAAAGGGAATCAATATTAGCCAGGGTAGTAACATGGCGATTTTTATTCCTTTTTAAGGCCCCTAATAGAGGCCTGATTTTCAACGAATTTGGATAAAATTCACTTTACGATCAACGCAGTACCATCAACAGAGCCAGCACAACGACGGCACCGATGCTCATTGATGCTACATACCAACGCAGATAGCCGTTCTCGCTTAACAACAGGCCTTTACCTGCAAAGCGGGAAAGGATCGCCGGAATGTTCATCATTGCGTTCAGCGGATCGCGTTTCAGCAGCCATGCAACGCCCAGGAACGGCTTGACGAACACTTTGTCGTACAGCCAGTCGAAGCCCCAGGCGTTATACCACCAGGTACCCAGCAGACGGCCTGGCGCACTGTTGGCAATCGACGTCACCAGAGTACGTTTACCCAGCCACAGCCATGCAGCGATCAGAATGCCTGCAATCGCGACGATACCGGAGGTAATTTCCAGCGTCATCACGCGACCATGCTCAAGCTCGGTCGTCGCAGGCAGTACACCCTGCAGCGGTGGCACAATCAGTGCGCCAACGAAGGTGGACAGGATCATCAGCACAATCAGCGGCAGATGATGTGTAATCCCCTTCCCTGCGTGAGCGTGAATTTGCTCTTTACCGTGGAACACGATGAAAATCATACGGAAGGTGTACAGAGAGGTCATGAACGCACCGACCAGACCTGCAACCATCAGATTAATATGACCGTTCGCCATCGCACCGGCCAGAATCTCATCCTTACTGAAGAAGCCTGCGGTAATCAGCGGCAGAGCCGACAGCGCCGCGCCACCGATCAGGAAGCAGAGATACACCAGCGGAATAGACTTACGCAGGCCGCCCATCTTGAAGATGTTCTGTTCGTGGTGACAGGCCAGGATAACCGAGCCAGATGCCAGGAACAGCAGCGCTTTAAAGAAGGCGTGCGTCATCAGGTGGAAAATCGCCGCGTCCCACGCCTGAACCCCGAGAGCCAGGAACATATAACCAATCTGGCTCATGGTGGAGTATGCGAGAACGCGTTTAATGTCGGTCTGTACCAGCGCGGCGAAACCAGCCAGTACCAGAGTGATAGCCCCGATAATCCCCACCAGATGCAGGATTTCCGGCGTCATCAGGAACAGGCCGTGAGTACGTGCAATCAGATAGACACCGGCGGTAACCATCGTCGCGGCGTGGATCAGCGCGGAGACAGGCGTCGGACCTGCCATCGCGTCAGCAAGCCATGTCTGCAACGGCAGCTGCGCGGATTTACCCACCGCACCGCCCAGCAGCATCAGGGTTGCCCACATCAGCATGTTGTTACCATCTGCAAAGTGAGCAGGTGCCAGTTCCACCATTTCGCGGAAGTTCAGCGTGCCCAGCTCGTTGTAGAGGATAAACAATGCGAAGGCGAGGAACACGTCACCCACACGGGTCACGACGAAGGCTTTCATTGCCGCAGCGCCATTCTTCGGATCGGTGTAATAGAAACCGATCAGCAGGTAGGAGCACAGGCCCACGCCTTCCCAGCCGAGGTACATCAGCAGCAGGTTATCCGCCAGTACCAGAACCACCATGCTGGCGATAAACAGGTTGGTGTAGGCGAAGAAACGGGAGTATCCCTCTTCACCGCGCATATACCAGGAGGCGAACATGTGGATCAGGAAACCCACACCGGTCACCACACTGAGCATGGTCAGCGACAGGCCGTCCAGCACCAGGTTAAAACCGATATTGAAGTCACCGACAGACATCCACGTCCACAGCGGCTGGCTGTAGGCCTGTTGACCATTAGCAAAGAAGTCAACGCCAACAAACGCGGTCACCAGCGCCGCCAGGCCAATCGACCCGACGCCCACGGTCGCGGACAGATTTTCTGACCAACGACCGCGAGAGAACGCCAGTAATACAAAGCCAATAAATGGCAGAATAATGGTTAAGGCAAGCATGTTCATCCACGCATCTCACTTACTGAATCGATGTTCAGGTTCTGGCGACGGCGATGAAGTTGCAGCAACAGCGCAAGTCCAATGCTCGCTTCCGCAGCCGCAAGGCTGATGGCGAGAATATACATCACCTGACCATCGGTCTGGCCCCAGTAGCTTCCGGCGACCACGAAGGCCAGCGCGGAGGCGTTAATCATGATTTCCAGCCCGATCAGCATAAACAGCAGATTGCGGCGGATAACCAGACCGGTTAAGCCCAGTACGAATAAGACAGCCGCGAGGATCAGTCCATGTTGTAAGGGGATCATGCGTGCTCCTCCGTTTTTCTTTTCACGCGGTCATCGGTGCGATTGCTCAGCACTTCACCAGAACGCTCTTCGCGCCCTACGTGGAAGGCTACAACCAGACCTGCCAGCAGCAGCATCGAAGCCAGCTCGACCGCCAGTACATACGGTCCGAACAGGGAAATACCGACAGCTTTCGCGCTAATTGGCGTCCCGTCGATGCCCTGATCGTTAACACCCAGAATGGCATAAACAATAACCGCCAGCATGATGGCCGACAGAATTGCCGGTCCAATCCACACCTGCGGTTTCAGCCACTGGCGTTCCTGTTCAATTTCAGAACCACCGAGGTTGAGCATCATGACCACGAACACGAACAACACCATGATGGCGCCCGCGTAGACGATTATTTCCAGCGCCCCCGCGAAGTAAGCACCTAACGAGAAGAACACCCCGGAAATCGCCAGCAGCGAAATAATCAGGTACAGCAGTGCGTGTACCGGATTGGTGTGGGTGATCACCCGCAAGGTTGCGAGAATGGCTATCAGGCCACAGATATAAAAAGCGAACTCCATTGCCCCTCTCCTTACGGTAACAGGCTCTTGACGTCGATAGGCTTGGCTTCGTTCTCTGCTTCGCCCTTATCTTTGCCGTCGATTGCCATACCTGCCATCCGGTAGAAGTTATATTCCGGGTATTTACCCGGACCGGAGATCAGCAGATCCTCTTTCTCGTAAACCAGGTCCTGGCGCTTGTACTCACCCAGCTCGAAATCTGGAGTCAGCTGAATAGCCGTTGTCGGACAGGCTTCTTCGCACAGGCCGCAGAAAATGCAGCGTGAGAAGTTAATGCGGAAAAACTCTGGATACCAGCGGCCGTCTTTGGTCTCTGCTTTTTGCAAAGAGATACAGCCTACCGGACACGCTACTGCACACAGGTTACAGGCAACGCAGCGCTCTTCGCCGTCCGGGTCACGGGTCAGAACGATACGACCACGAAAACGGGGCGGTAGATAGACTGGCTCTTCCGGATACATCTGCGTTTCGCGTTTCGCGAACGCATGCAGGCCGATCATCCAGATACTGCGTACCTGGGTGCCGAAACCTACTAACAATTCTTTTAAGGTCATGGTCTTTGTGTCCCTTATTGCGCCTGCCAGAGAATGACAGCCGCCGTTACCAGCAAGTTGACGAGCGTCAGCGGCAGACAGACTTTCCAGCCGAAGGACATTACCTGGTCATAACGAGGACGCGGTAACGACGCACGAATCAAAATGAACATCATCATGAAGAACGCGGTTTTCAGCGCGAACCAGACGAATGGCGGTAAGAACGGACCATGCCAGCCACCGAAGAACAGGGTAACCATCAGTGCAGAAATGGTGACGATGCCGATGTACTCACCCACGAAGAACAGACCGAATTTCATACCGGAGTATTCAATGTGGTAACCGTCGGCCAGTTCCTGCTCGGCTTCTGGCTGGTCAAACGGGTGACGGTGACACACCGCCACGCCCGCGATGGCAAAGGTGACAAAACCAAAGAACTGCGGAATAACGTTCCAGATATCAGCCTGGTTGTTGACGATGTCGGTCATGTTAAATGAACCGGCCTGCGCCACCACGCCCATCAGGGAAAGTCCGAGGAATACTTCGTAGCTCAGCGTCTGCGCAGACGCGCGCATCGCACCGAGCAGCGAGTATTTGTTGTTACTGGACCAGCCTGCGAACAGCACCGCGTATACCGCGAGGCCTGCCATCATCAGGAAGAACAGGATCCCGATGTTCAGGTCAGCAACCACCCAGTTCGGGCTCACCGGCACGATGGCGAAAGCCAGCAGCAGCGAGGTAAAGGCGATCATCGGTGCCAGGGTAAAGATGACGCGATCCGAGAATTTCGGGATCCAGTCTTCTTTAAAGAACATCTTGATCATGTCCGCAACCAGCTGGAGCGAACCGCCCCAGCCAACACGGTTCGGTCCGTAACGGTTCTGGAACAGACCGAGCAGACGACGTTCGCCAAAGCTCATGAATGCCCCGCAGGTGACCACCACCAGCAGAATCACGACCGCTTTGAGAACGCTCAGCAGGATCTCAATCAGATCGGGTGTAATCCAACTCATTGTTGTGCCTCCTGCAGATCCTCAAGACGTGCACCAGCCAGAACCGGCGCGATGCCAGGCATACCCATTGGCAAACCAACCTGCCCTGCCGTTAATCCTTCAGCGATTTCAACCGGCAGCGTAACCGTGTTGCCATCGTAGCTGAAAGAAACGCGCGTACCGGCATTCACACCCAACTTCGCGGCATCAGCCGGGTTGAGTTTGATGTACGGCTGCGGCATACGGGTCTGGAAGACAGGCGCACGCTGGGACATTTCGTCACTACCAAACAGATGATAGTAAGGCGCGACACGCCACTGACCATCCTGAGCCTGGAAGCTCGCCGGAACGGTTGTGAAGTAATCCAGACCATCTGCAGAAGCTTCGATCAGACGCACGCCCGGATCGCCATGACGCAGTTTACCGCCCACTTCATCCTGGAACTTGTTCCACGCCTGTGGGGAGTTCCAGCCCGGAGCCCAGGCAAACGGAATTTGTGAACGCGGCGCAGACGGTTGGTTGTTCCCTTCCATAGAGAAAGCGAACATGGTGTCTTTGTCCTGCGGCTGGCGTGGTTCGTGGACGCTGATGTTGGCGCGCATTGCGGTACGGCCACTGTAGCGGTGCGGTTCACGTGCCAGTTTCTGTCCACGGATACGGAAGCTTGCATCCGGCGCGGCATCTTTAATACCCGCCAACTGCGGTAACTTCTCAACGACCGCGTCGATAACATGGTCGAGCTGCGTCCAGTCCACTTCACGACTCTGCACGGTACTGTGCAGCGAGTGCAGCCAGCGCCAGCTTTCCAGCATTACGGTGTTGCTGTCGTAGTAGGATGGGTCATAGACCTGGAAGAAACGCTGGGCGCGACCTTCGTTGTTAATTACCGTACCATCGCTTTCGGCGAAGCTAGCGGCGGAAAGCACCAGATGGGCGTTTTCCATAATAGCCGTGCGCTGATGGTCAACGACCAGTACCAGCGGCGCTTTCGCCAGCGCGGCGTTCACACGCGTTGCTGAAGCATGGCGATGCAGGTCATTTTCCAACACCACAACGGCGTCAGCACGACCTGTTTCCAGTTCGGTCAGCGCGTCGTCAAGGGAACCACCGCCAATCATACCCAGCCCCATGCTGTTAACAGAGCGAGCAATCATGGTGATTCCGACGTCTGCGCCACGGCCTTTCAGCGCCTTCGCCACGTTGGCAGCAGCCTGAATCACGTCGGCGCTACCGGCGTTGGTACCGGAAATAATCAGTGGTTTCTTCGCCCCGGCCAGAGCCTGAACGATGACGTCAATTTTGTTCTGCAGGTCACGGTCGATACCGTCAACCGCCGGGGCGTTGTTATCCAACGCATGGGCGATAGCGAAACCTAAACGCGCCTGATCTTCAACCGGCGCACGGTAGGTCCATGCCGCGATATCATCCAGACGGGTGTTATCGACGTTGGTAACGAACAGCGGGTGCTTGGCGCGCTGGCCGATGTTGAGGATTGCCGCAATCTGCCAGTCGGCCACTTTCTGCGCCGCCGCCATTTCACGCGCTTTACCTTTCACCGCCTGACGCACTGCCAGCGCAACGCGCGCGCCGGTTTGGGTGACATCTTCGCCCAGGACCAGAACCGCATCGTATGACTCGATTTCGCGCAGTGCCGGGGTATGAATACCGCCGTCACGCAGCACGCTCAGAGCCAGTTGCAGACGTTCCTGCTCGCCCTGGGCAATACCGGTATAGAAGTTATCCGCACCGACCAGTTCACGCAGCGCAAAGTTACTTTCAACGCTGGCACGCGGGGAGCCGATACCAATCACTTTCTTCGACTGACGCAGAATATCTGCCGCGCCCTGCATCGCTTGTTCGGCGTTCAGCGTGATCAGGTCATCGCCACGACGCTGTACCGGCTGGCGTGGACGGTCTTTCAGGTTCACGTAACCATAGCCAAAACGACCACGGTCGCAGAGGAAGTAGTGGTTAACGGTACCGTTGTAGCGGTTTTCGATACGACGCAGTTCACCGTAGCGCTCGCCCGGGCTGATGTTACAACCGATAGAACACTGCTGGCAGATGCTCGGCGCAAACTGCATGTCCCATTTACGGTTATAACGCTCGGAGTGCGTTTTATCGGTGAAGACGCCGGTCGGGCAAATTTCCACCAGGTTACCGGAGAATTCGCTTTCGAGCGTACCGTCTTCCGGACGACCAAAGTAGACGTTGTCATGTGCGCCATAGACGCCCAGATCCGCACCATCGGCGTAATCTTTGTAGTAACGTACGCAGCGATAGCAGGCGATGCAGCGGTTCATTTCGTGAGAGATGAACGGCCCCAGGTCCTGGTTGCGGTGAGTACGCTTCGTGAAGCGGTAGCGACGGAAGCTATGACCGGTCATGACGGTCATATCCTGAAGGTGGCAGTTACCGCCCTCTTCACAGACCGGACAGTCGTGCGGGTGGTTAGTCATCAACCACTCCACTACGCTTTCGCGAAACTGCTTCGCTTCTTCGTCATCAATTGAAATAAAGGTGCCTTCGGTGGCCGGTGTCATACAAGACATCACCAGGCGACCACGCGTGTCTTCCGCGTTTTGATATTGCTTCACCGCACACTGGCGGCAAGCACCGACGCTTCCCAGCGCCGGGTGCCAGCAAAAGTACGGAATATCAAGGCCGAGAGACAGACAAGCTTCCAGCAGGTTGTCCGCTCCGTTGACCTCATATTCTTTGCCGTCTACATGAATCGTAGCCATAGTCAGCATGCTTCCAGTTGGCTCGGTCTAAAACCGAGCGTTAATCGAATTTCTGATCGCGATTCAGGGTTACCCTGCTATTACCAGCGCTCTTTCAGCAGGTTCGGCTGAATACCACCAATCTGATGGGTATTGCTGAAGGACTGCTTGATGCCAGCTTCGAATTCTTCGCGGAAATATTTAATGGCGCTCTGCAGCGGCTCCACCGCACCCGGGGCGTGTGCACAGAAGGTTTTACCCGGGCCGAGGAAACGACACAGTTGCTCAAGCGTCTCGATATCCCCAGGCTGGCCTTCGCCACGCTCCAGCGCGCGCAGAATTTTCACACTCCACGGCAGACCGTCACGGCACGGCGTACACCAGCCGCAGGACTCGCGGGCAAAGAACTCTTCGAGGTTACGCACCAGAGGAACCATGCCAATCTCGTGATCGACAGCCATTGCCAGCGCGGTGCCCAAACGGCTACCGGCTTTACCAATGCTTTCGAATTCCATCGGCAGATCGAGGTGCGCTTCAGTCAGGAAGTCCGTACCCGCGCCGCCCGGCTGCCAGGCTTTGAATTTCAGGCCATCGCGCATGCCGCCCGCGTAATCTTCGAGGATCTCGCGCGCGGTAGTACCGAAAGGCAGTTCCCACAGGCCAGGGTTCTTCACGCGACCTGAGAAGCCCATCAGCTTGGTGCCCGCGTCTTTGCTCTGCGAAATGTTCTGGTACCACTCCACGCCGTTCGCGAGGATAGCTGGTACGTTACAGAGGGTTTCGACGTTGTTAACGCAGGTCGGCTTACCCCAAGCGCCAGAGCTTGCCGGGAACGGCGGCTTAGAGCGTGGGTTAGCACGACGACCTTCAAGGGAGTTAATCAGCGCCGTCTCTTCACCGCAGATATAGCGCCCTGCCCCGGTGTGGACAAACAGTTCGAAGTCGAAACCGGTGCCCATGATGTTTTTGCCAAGCAAGCCGGCTTCGGTTGCTTCGGCAATCGCGCGACGCAGATGCACAGCCGCTTCGATATATTCACCACGCAGGAAGATGTAACCACGGTACGCTTTCAGCGCAAACGCGGAGATCAGCATGCCTTCCACCAGCAGGTGCGGCAGCTGTTCCATCAGCAGACGGTCTTTATAGGTACCCGGCTCCATTTCATCGGCGTTACACAGCAGGTAACGGATGTTCATGGATTCGTCTTTCGGCATCAGGCTCCACTTCAGACCGGTGGAAAAACCCGCACCGCCGCGCCCTTTCAGGCCAGCGTCTTTTACCTGATTAACGATTTCGTCCGGTGACAGCCCGGTCAGGGCCTTACGTGCACCTTCGTAGCCGTTCTTGCTACGGTATTCGTCCAGCCAGACCGGCTGTTTGTCATCACGCAGACGCCAGGTCAGCGGATGCGTTTCGGGAGTACGGATAATGTCTTTCATTTATACCGCTCCAGCAGTTCGGGAATGCCTTCCGGGGTCAGGTGAGCATGAGTATCCTCATCGATCATCATGTTCGGCCCTTTATCGCAGTTCCCCAGGCAACAGGTCGGGAGCAGCGTAAAACGACCGTCAAAGGTCGTCTGCCCCGGCTTGATGTTGAGTTTTTTCTCAAGCGCAGCCTGGATCCCCTGATAGCCGTTGATATGGCACACCACGCTGTCGCAATAGCGGATCACGTGGCGACCTACCGGCTGGCGGAAGATCTGGCTATAGAACGTGGCAACACCTTCTACGTCGCTTGCCGGGATCCCCAGCACATCAGCGATCGCATAGATCGCCCCATCCGGCACCCAGCCACGCTGTTTCTGAACGATTTTCAGCGCTTCAATGGACGCCGCACGCGGGTCTTCGTAGTGGTGCTTCTCGTGCTCAATCGCTTCACGCTCAGCCGCACTCAGCTCAAAAGCCTCGGTTTGTGGTTGTTGATTCTCGTGCATAATTAGCGGTCCACATCTGACATAACAAAATCGATACTACCCAGGTGGACGATAAGGTCGGACACCAGGCTGCCACGTACCGCTACCGGGATCTGCTGCAGGTGCGCATAGCTCGGGGTACGGATACGGGTACGGTAACTCATGGTGCTGCCATCGCTGGTCAGGTAGTAACTGTTAATACCCTTGGTCGCTTCCACCATCTGGAAGGACTCGTTTGCCGGCATAACCGGTCCCCACGAAACCTGCAGGAAGTGGGTGATCAGGGTTTCGATATGTTGCAACGTGCGCTCTTTCGGCGGCGGCGTAGTCAGCGGGTGATCCGCTTTGAACGGGCCTTCCGGCATGTTGTTGAGGCACTGCTCAAGGATGCGCAGACTCTGGCGCAGCTCTTCAACTTTCAGCATCACGCGGGTATAGCAGTCGGACACGCCGCCGCCAACCGGGACTTCAAAGTCAAAGTTTTCGTAGCCAGAGTATGGACGCGCTTTACGCACGTCAAAATCAATACCGGTCGCACGCAGCGCAGCACCGGTACAACCCCAGTCCAGCGCTTCTTTCTTACCATAAGCGGCAACGCCCTGCGAACGGCCTTTCAGGATGGTGTTACGCAGTGCGGCTTTCTCGTAGGAATCCAGACGTTTTGGCATCCAGTCGAGGAAGTCACGCAGCAGTTTGTCCCAACCGCGCGGCAGATCGTGTGCCACACCGCCGATACGGAACCAGGCCGGGTGCATACGGAAACCGGTGATCGCTTCCACTACGTCATAGATTTTCTGACGGTCGGTAAAGGCGAAGAAGACCGGCGTCATCGCGCCGACGTCCTGGATGAACGTGGAGATGTACAGCAGGTGGCTGTTGATACGGAACAGTTCAGACAACATAACGCGAATCACGTTGACGCGATCCGGCGTGGTGATGCCAGCCAGTTTCTCAACGGCCAGTACGTAAGGCATTTCGTTAACGCAGCCGCCGAGGTACTCGATACGGTCGGTGTACGGAATGTAGCTATGCCAGGACTGACGTTCACCCATCTTTTCAGCGCCACGGTGGTGGTAGCCGATGTCAGGCACGCAGTCGACGATTTCTTCGCCATCAAGCTGCAGCACAATACGGAACGCACCGTGAGAAGACGGGTGGTTAGGACCGAGGTTGAGGAACATGAAGTCCTCGTTTTCGGAACTACGCTTCATGCCCCATTCTTCTGGTTTGAAGGTCAGTGATTCCATTTCCAGATCCTGTTTGGCTTTAGTCAGCTCAAACGGATCGAATTCGGTCGCACGCGCCGGGTAGTCTTTACGCAGCGGATGACCTTCCCAGGTATGCGGCATCAGCAGACGCGTCAGGTGCGGGTGACCTTCGATGTCGATGCCAAACATTTCCCAGGTTTCACGCTCATACCAGTTGGCGTTCGGGAACAGTTTGGTGAACGTCGGTACGCGCAGGTCGTTTTCAGACAATGCCACCTTGAGCATGATATCGCGATTGCGTTCAATGGAGATCAGGTGATAGAAAACGGAAAAATCCGCGGCAGGTAACCCTTCGCGGTGCGTACGCAGACGTTCGTCCATGCCGTGTAAGTCAAACAGCATGACGTAAGGTTTCGGCAGTCTCTTTAAGAAATCGCCAACTTCCAGTAATTGTTCACGCTTGACCCAAACAACAGGTACCCCGGTGCGAGTCGCCTGAACGGTAAAGGCATCCGGCCCAAAACGGTTGCGCAGTTCGCCAATGACCGGGTCATCAAGGTGATCCCGTGTTTGCCATACAGCGTCTTGCGCGGTTAAGTCGGTCATATTGTTCACCATTGCAAATGGTCCGTGGTGGTCGGCAGTGCTTCGCGCTATTTATGTAGTGATAAGCGAAGGAAGTGCTGCTGCCGACAGGCGCAAATTAAATCTCGTCTGGTGTACGAAGATTCGTTACAGCAATACGTTCGCCGCGTTTACGCTCGCGTTCTGACTGCATATTGGCGCGATAAACGCCCTGATCGCCAACCACCCAGGAGAGCGGACGGCGTTCTTTGCCAATGGAATCTTGCAGCAGCATCAGAGCCTGCATATACGCTTCCGGACGCGGCGGGCATCCCGGGATGTACACATCGACCGGAATAAATTTATCAACGCCCTGCACCACAGAATAGATGTCGTACATACCGCCGGAGTTGGCGCATGCGCCCATGGAAATAACCCATTTCGGTTCCAGCATCTGATCGTAGAGGCGCTGAATAACCGGCGCCATTTTGGTAAAGCAGGTTCCGGCTACGACCATCAGGTCAGCCTGACGCGGCGATGCACGCAGTACTTCCGCACCAAAACGGGCCACATCGTGCACGGCGGTAAACGAGGTCACCATCTCAACGTAGCAACAGGAAAGGCCAAAGTTATATGGCCAAATTGAGTTTTTACGGCCCCAGTTAACCATGTCATGCAGCTTGCCCATGAACACGTTTTTGTTAACTTCTTGCTCCAGGGGGTCGGTTACGATCTCCTGTTTTTGCAGGGGGTAACGGTCGTTCTCACCGTTAGGATCTATGCGGGTGAGCGTATAATCCATCTTAATGCCTCGCGGTTAGCGTTGACGATTAGCGATACTGTTCGTTTCCGGGTTCATACGCTCGCGGCGTGAACGCGCGGGCGTCCAGTCCAGCGCGCCAATACGCACCAGATAAACCAGACCTGCCAGTAACACAAAAATAAAAATTGCAGCTTCCACAAAGCCAATCCAGCCGCTTTCACGGATAGAAGTTGACCATGCGAACAGATACAGCGCTTCAACGTCGAAGATAACGAAGAACATGGCTACCAGATAAAACTTGGCAGACAGGCGCAAGCGGGCGGTGCCGACCGAGTCGATACCTGATTCAAACGGCACGTTTTTAGATCTCGCGCGCGCGCGACCACCTAAAAACCAGCCGCCGACGAGCATCAGGCAGCACAGGCCAATGGCAACAATAAGAAAGATAGCGAATGCCCAGTGATGAGCGATGATTTCAGTGGATGTTGACATACTCATTGCTTACTCATCAAAAGTAGCGCCAAATTCTCTGCTCTTTTCGGCAGATGAACGCCACATCGATTCATGGGGAGGAATAAAAAAAACCTTACAATCACTGTGAAAAACCATTTTATACAGCTAATTGATGGGGTTTTTTACTCCTTTCTATAACCTTTTGTCAACTTTAACAAAAGTTTCCTCACATTATTTTACACCGCTCCAACTTCATTAACATAAAGTGCTATTTAGACCAATTTCGATCGCATCATCGGTCATTTTTAATGTTGTTGAATCGTGTCCGTAGTGAAGTAAAAAAGATAATACTCACCTATTTTGACAGGAATTCACCCAGATGCCTCCCCCTAAATGGGAGTATTTTCTTGATCTGTGACACGCTTTTGTTAATTCACCATAAAAAACAGCAACAATTTCTCTAGTTTTTTAACATGGAAACAATTAGTAACGCTGCTGCTTATTTTTCAGCCAGGTGTCAGGCCGTTTTTTTACCTTCTGATTTTGTTAAGTTTTAGTATAGCAAATGACATAAAGCGGCAATATTTACATAAAAAAAGAGCCGCTGGATGTTTTTTCATCACCAGAGGCTCTTTTTTACACTAACATTTTAAAACGATTTTATGTGACGGATTACTCAAAGTCGCCTTCAACAATCAGCGAGTCATCTCCCCCTTCAGGGGTAAACTGATTGTATTGCCAAGGATTTTGATACGTTTGCATCGACTTAAAGATAACTTCTGCCAACTCATTTTGCGTGGACGGATCGCAGCACAACAGATACTCAGTATCAGGCAATGGCGGTAATCCGTCGGCGGCGCCCAGTACGCGTAAATCTGGACTCATCATTTCAACAGGCCGCGCAGTGACGCCGAGCCCTGCTTTTACCGCCGCGCGAACCGCAGGTAAGGTTGAAGCGACATAAGCCAGACGCCACGGGATCTGAGCAGCATTTAATGTCGCCAGCACGATATCGCGAAACGGGCTCGGATCGTCCAGCAGAACCAACGGTACCGGCTCACCTTTTTGCAGAATATATTCGGCAGCACAGTACCAATGCGTTGGCGAGGTACGCAGATTCAGACATTCAAAATCGCCAGGACGGTTGGTAGTCACAACCAAGTCCACTTCTTGCGACCTCAGCATATCCACCATGTAGGCGTTACGCTTGACCCTCACATCCAGCGCAAGCTTCGGATAAACCGAACTTATCCGGTTGAGCAGGAAAGGCAGTATGGTATCGGCTGATTCATCAGAAGCACCGATAGTTAACACTCCCTGAAGATTATTAAACATTAATGATGAGCATGCCTCATCATTAAAGCGCAGTATTTTTCTGGCGTAACCCAACAGTTGTATACCATGTTCGGTCAGTAGTTTGTTGCGTCCATGGCGCGCGAACAACTCTTTCCCCACGAGTTGCTCAAGACGCTGCATTTGCTGACTCACCGCAGACTGAGTTCGACATACCGCAGCTGCCGCAGCCGCAAAGGTATTCAGGTCGGCAACAGCAACGAAGGTTCTCAGCAGATCGAGGTCGAGGTTAATTATCGGACGATTTGCATTTATCATAGTTTTTCACTTACTCGCGGGTCATACCGGGTTAATGCTGTGCATTTGGAATCAAACAACTCCATTTGTAATGTGCCTCCCTCGCAGTTTCGCTTAGGGAAGGTGCGAACAAGTCCCTGATATGAGATCATGTTTGTCATCTGGAGCCATGGAACAGGGTTCATCATGAGTCATCAACTTACCTTCGCCGACAGTGAATTCAGCAGTAAGCGCCGTCAGACCAGAAAAGAGATTTTCTTGTCCCGTATGGAGCAGATTCTGCCATGGCAAAACATGGTGGAAGTCATCGAGCCGTTTTACCCCAAGGCTGGTAATGGCCGGCGACCTTATCCGCTGGAAACCATGCTACGCATTCACTGCATGCAGCATTGGTACAACCTGAGCGATGGCGCGATGGAAGATGCTCTGTACGAAATCGCCTCCATGCGTCGGTTTGCCCGGTTATCCCTGGATAGCGCCTTGCCTGACCGCACCACCATCATGAATTTCCGCCACCTGCTGGAGCAGCATCAACTGGCCCGCCAATTGTTCAAGACCATCAATCGCTGGCTGGCCGAAGCAGGCGTCATGATGACTCAAGGCACCTTGGTCGATGCCACCATCATTGAGGCACCCAGCTCGACCAAGAACAAAGAGCAGCAACGCGATCCGGAGATGCATCAGACCAAGAAAGGCAATCAGTGGCACTTTGGCATGAAGGCCCACATTGGTGTCGATGCCAAGAGTGGCCTGACCCACAGCCTAGTCACCACCGCGGCCAACGAGCATGACCTCAATCAGCTGGGTAATCTGCTGCATGGAGAGGAGCAATTTGTCTCAGCCGATGCCGGCTACCAAGGGGCGCCACAGCGCGAGGAGCTGGCCGAGGTGGATGTGGACTGGCTGATCGCCGAGCGCCCCGGCAAGGTAAGAACCTTGAAACAGCATCCACGCAAGAACAAAACGGCCATCAACATCGAATACATGAAAGCCAGCATCCGTGCCAGGGTGGAGCACCCATTTCGCATCATCAAGCGACAGTTCGGCTTCGTGAAAGCCAGATACAAGGGGTTGCTGAAAAACGATAACCAACTGGCGATGTTATTCACGCTGGCCAACCTGTTTCGGGCGGACCAAATGATACGTCAGTGGGAGAGATCTCACTAAAAACTGGGGATAACGCCTTAAATGGCGAAGAAACGGTCTAAATAGGCTGATTCAAGGCATTTACGGGAGAAAAAATCGGCTCAAACATGAAGAAATGAAATGACTGAGTCAGCCGAGAAGAATTTCCCCGCTTATTCGCACCTTCCTTAGTGTAACCAAGTGAAAATAAGGATGTATTTGGTTTAACAAACGAAACAATTCTCTTTCCTGGCTATTTTAATACCCGTGATATTCATCGGAATATAGCAACGAGAAAGAGCCGAATTTTTAGCTGCTGGATGATTCTGACTTAGGGAAAACATGTAAATTTTGTAAATTTAAAAAAAAGTTAACGAACAATAATTTACACATTAAAAACTAACTTTTCAGTGTGTTAGGAACAACCAACAAACATTTGAATTATCTTAAAATTCAGACTACTTACCATTTCATGAGACTTATCTTAACCTAAAACCACTATATTTATAAGTGTTATCGTGAATAATTCCAGGCTACCAGGTGTTATGTCAGAGCAGCGGTTTTGCTATTATTGGCCCATTCAATTTAATGTCGTTTAAATATTAAATAATAATTAATTAAGAATTCTTCAATTCATTAATTCTGCTTAACAATGAATTCACACCGTATCACGTACGGATCAGGCCGATAACAGGTCCCGCAGTTAAAACCTCAGTATTTTCGAATTACCACATCCAGCTTAGACACCCGTGACATTTCGCTTTACAGGCTTAACTTTTTTTGACCAAACAAATCACCACAACCAAACCAATAAAACAAAATATACTACCAACAAAACACATCCAGATAGATTATTATCTCATAATATTTACATTATTTAGTTGTTAACAGTTAATTATCACTTCATAGCTTTTCAAAATCTTCTACTAAAGACCCTTCAAAACTCACCGCCGTGGGAGTACATTGTGCTGGGCTGACTTCCATGGCAGGGAGTGGCATTCACAGCTAAAAAGGTCAACGTTCATGTCCCCCATTGAAAAATCCAGCAAATTAGAAAACGTCTGTTATGACATTCGCGGCCCGGTTCTGAAGGAAGCAAAGCGCCTGGAAGAAGAAGGCAATAAGGTTCTGAAACTGAACATCGGCAACCCGGCGCCATTCGGGTTTGAAGCGCCAGATGAAATACTGGTGGATGTGATCCGCAATTTGCCAACAGCGCAAGGATATTGCGACTCCAAAGGCCTTTATTCCGCCCGGAAAGCGATTATGCAGCATTACCAGGCCCGTGGTATGCGCGACGTAACCGTGGAAGATATTTATATCGGCAACGGCGTTTCTGAATTAATTGTGCAGGCTATGCAGGCATTGCTGAACAGTGGGGACGAAATGCTGGTTCCTGCTCCTGATTATCCGCTGTGGACGGCGGCAGTATCGCTCTCCGGCGGTAATGCCGTGCACTACCTGTGTGACGAATCATCAGACTGGTTCCCGGACCTGGATGATATCCGCGCCAAAATCACGCCGCGTACGCGTGGGATCGTCATCATCAACCCAAACAACCCAACCGGCGCTGTTTACTCTAAAGAGCTGCTGATGGAGATTGTTGAGATTGCTCGCCAGAACAACCTCATCATCTTTGCGGATGAGATTTACGACAAAATTCTCTACGACGATGCTGAACACCACTCCATCGCTGCAATGGCGCCGGATCTGCTGACCATCACCTTCAATGGCCTGTCAAAAACCTATCGCGTTGCCGGTTTCCGTCAGGGCTGGATGGTGCTGAACGGGCCGAAGAAACATGCTAAAGGATATATTGAAGGTCTTGAGATGCTGGCCTCTATGCGCCTGTGTGCCAACGTTCCGGCGCAACATGCCATTCAGACCGCGCTGGGCGGATACCAGAGCATCAGCGAATTTATCATGCCTGGTGGGCGTCTGTATGAACAACGCAACCGCGCCTGGGAACTGCTCAATGACATTCCCGGTGTCTCCTGCGTAAAACCGCGCGGCGCGCTGTATATGTTCCCGAAAATTGATGCTAAACGCTTCAACATTCATGACGACCAGAAGATGGTGCTCGACTTCCTGCTGCAGGAAAAAGTACTGCTGGTTCAGGGAACAGCGTTCAACTGGCCGTGGCCGGATCATTTCCGCATCGTCACGCTGCCGCGTATTGACGATATTGAAATGTCGTTGAGTAAATTTGAGCGTTTCCTGTCAGGGTATCACCAGCTGTAATTAAACAAAGGCTGTCGGATGGATGACGAGTATTTGCATCTGACAGCCTTCTCTGCGCAAAATGACTTTTAGGTTGCCATCATATAAGGGTCGTTATGAAGCAGAGCCATTTTTTTGCCCACCTCTCCCGTCTGAAGCTCATTAATCGCTGGCCGCTGATGCGCAACGTGCGCACCGAAAACGTGTCTGAACACAGTCTGCAGGTTGCCATGGTTGCCCATGCGCTGGCCGCGATCAAAAACCGTAAATTTGGTGGTCAGGTTAATGCTGAGCGTATTGCTCTGTTGGCGATGTATCACGATGCGTCAGAAGTGCTGACCGGTGATCTCCCTACCCCGGTGAAATATTTCAACTCGCAGATTGCGCAGGAATATAAAGCGATAGAGAAAATTGCTCAGCAAAAGCTGGTCGATATGGTACCTGATGAACTGCGCGATATTTTTGCGCCGCTCATTGATGAACATGCCTTAAGTGAAGAAGAGAGATCGATTGTTAAACAGGCCGATGCCCTGTGCGCGTATCTGAAGTGTCTGGAGGAACTCTCTGCCGGTAATAACGAATTTCTGCTTGCCAAGACGCGTCTGGAAAAAACGCTGGAGTCGCGACGCAGCGAAGAGATGGACTACTTTATGGACGTGTTTGTCCCGAGTTTTCACCTCTCATTAGATGAAATCAGCCAGGATTCTCCGCTATAAAAGCATGACCCGGTGGCGGCGAAGATATCCCCGTCGCCATCCGCCAACAACATCAAAACGGAAACAGCATCGGGATCATCACCACGCACACCGCCATCACAATGATGGTAAACGGTACGCCAATCTTCACGAAATCGCTAAAGCTGTAGTTGCCAGGTCCGAGCACCAGAGTGTTTACCGGGGAAGAGACCGGTGTCATAAAGGCTGCGGATGCCGCCATCGCAATCCCCATCGCAAAAGGATACGGTGAAACGCCCATCGACTTTGCAGCCGCAAGCGCGATTGGCGCCATCAGCACCGCCGTCGCGGTGTTGGAGATAAATAACCCGATAGTCGCACACAGCACGAACAGGCAGCCCAACATCACATACGGGCCATACCCGCCGCCGACATCCATCAGCCCTTTCACCACCAAGTCGACACCGCCGGTTTTTTGTAAAGCCAGCGCGAAGGGCATCATCCCGACAATCAAAATAATGCTTGGCCAGTGAATCGCTTTATAGGCACTTTCGGCATCAATACAGCGAAATTTCCCCATCAGTAGACAGGCGATGATCGCAGCCACCGTATTGGGGATTTCATCAGTGAGCATCAGAGCAACCATCAGCACCAGACAGAAAATCGCATGCGGTGCCTGGCTGTGCGCCGGAGAAGCTTCACTGACTTCCTCGGGCATATTCAGCACGACAAAATCACGCCCTTTTTGTCCCAACAGTGTGATGAGCTTCCAGTTGCCCACCACTAATATGATATCGCCCATCAGCAATGGCTCATCCACCACCGCTCCAGCCAGAGCCGCGCCATCGCGCTTCAGCCCAACGACATTCAGCCCGTAGCGGGTACGAAAAGCGATTTCCCGTACCGTTTTGCCGATCAATTCCGATTCAGGGATCAGAGAGATCTCGGCCATCCCCACATCAAGCGCCTGCTCCGAGAAGTATTCGCCGCGCAGTACCATTGGTTCCAGAAACTGTTCACTGCAAAATTCACGCAGGTCGACATCGGCCGCGGACATATCAATCAGCAATACGTCACGGGCGCGAAACTCAGAAACCCCGTTAACGTCGACTATTACGCGACGAAAGCGACGCCAGCGTTCCACGCCAATCACGTTTGCTCCGTAGCGCTCACGCAGCTTCAGATCATCCAGACGCTGGCCAATCATAGGAGAACCGGGACGAATCGCCAGCCGACGCGCGCGCCCGGTCAGGCGATATTCTTTAATCAGATCGCGAAAGGTCCGGCGTTTCCAGCCGTCTCCCGGCTGCCTGGAATCTTCTCCCTTGAGCATAAAGCGCATCAGCAGCATATAAATTATGCCGAGTACCAGAACCACCAGCCCCAGCGGGGTAACGCTAAAAAAGCTGAACCCGTTAAGTCCTTCACGTAACAGTTCACTATTGACGACCAGGTTCGGCGGCGTCGCCACCAGCGTCATCATGCCGCTTATCAATCCGGCAAAGCTCAGCGGCATCATCAGGCGTGAAGGGGAAATTTCCATGCGCATGGAAACGCTTAAGACCACCGGGATAAAGATGGCGACCACGCCGGTCGAACTCATAAACGCCCCGAGCCCGGCAACGGTAATCATCAGCAACACCAGCATTTTGACTTCACTGCTGCCAGCCACCTTCACCAGCCAGGCACCCATTACCGTCGCCACCCCGGTACGCACCAGGCCGTCGCCGATAATGAATAATGCCGCTATCAAAATAACGTTAGGATCGCTGAATCCGGAAAAGGCTTCTGTGATGCTCAATGTTCCGCTCAGAACAAAGGCAATGATGACCAGCAAAGCGACCGCGTCCATACGCACTCTGCCAGTGACAAACAAGACGACGGCAATCGCCAGCAATGAGAGAACCCATATCAATTCACCGTTCACAACATATCCTTGTTAAATGAGAGGGATGGATCGATTCTGCCATAAAAAAGCCCCAACAATCTGGGGCTAAATCATGTTCAGGTATTTCTTACCACGACCACATTTCCGTTAGGCTGTTTGGTCACAGAAATATGTTCCAGACTGGTCAGCGAAAAATCGACCTCATCCAGACGCGGCGTGTCCACTGGCGCGTTGACCGCTATCACATGACACCCTGCAGCCAGTCCTGAAAGCACCCCAGCGGGCGCATCTTCCACCACCGCGCATTCCTGTGGCGCAAGACCCAGAAGCTGGGCGCCTAACAGATAGGCGTCAGGCTCGGGCTTGCCTCTTTTTACCCGCTCGGCGGTGACAAACACTTCAGGAGCAGGCAGACCCGCGACACGATGACGCGCTCGTGCGACCGGCATGGATCCGGAGGTCACAATCGCCCATGGAATACCCGCTTTATTGAGGTGGTTGAGTAAATCAACCGCTCCCGGCAGCGCAGTGATCCCAGCGGTTTCCGTCGCTTCGATCTGCTCCAGGCGGGTGAATTCCGCGGCGATCTCAGCCTCAGATTTGCCCACCATAAAGTGTCGCAGGGAGGTAATGGCCTGCTTGCCATGAATAAAGCCGAGCACCTCGGCGTGATCGAGGCCAAAACGATCGGCCCAGTTGCACCACGCGCGTTCAACTGCGGGTAAGGAATCGACCAGCGTTCCATCCAGATCAAACAGAAAACCTTTGCACTGCACGCTCGCCCCCTCAGGCATTAATGATTTGGTTAATTTCATTCGCACTCAGGTGATACTGGCGCGGGCAAGAGTGCCAGACATTCAGCATACGCTGATATTTTTCCCACATCGGGGTCTGGGCGTTGAAGCCATGCGTACCCGCATCAAAGTGGGTATAACGACCTTCTACATTAACCATAAAACGTACGTACCCGAGGTAACGGGCTTCCGTTGCGGCGTCAAAGCCAAGGAAGGTCACGCGGCGCTCATCAATAGCCTGCGCGTCCTTAAGATTAGTCCAGGACACATGTAATGCGTGATACATCTCCATAATATCGATAATCGTACGACAGGTTTCTTCCGTCAGCTCACCAAACTCACGATCCAGCTCGCGCATCTGCAAGCCGTAACCGCGTTCAATAATCGTCTGCAAACGACGATAACGCTCGGCGTTAGTGGGATCGAGCATAGTCATCATTTTGTACTGATTAGACAAAATCAGACGTTGAGCGTTGGTCATTTCCATTTGGGACTCCTGTATCACTACTACTGCGATGAAAAAAAAGAAGGCATCTTGTGCCTTCTTTTATATGCGTAATCTGGGGTCAATTACAAATCATCGAGGAAAGTTTTATCCAGTTGTTTGAAGGCGCGCTTAAGCGTGTCAGCCAGCGCCTGATAATCAGGCTTTCCTTCTACCGGAGTGAGCGCCTGCCCGGCTTCTTGCAATTTACCCCGAACTTCGTAGAACCAGTTGAGTATTGAAGGCGGCAGCGGCGTTACAGAACGTTTACCCAGCCACCACATGCCCTGCATCGGCAGGCTGAGCGCAAACAGCGCAGTCGCCACGGCCGGTCCCAACTGCCCCCCTAACGCAATTTGCCAGCATAAGGTGAAGACGGCGATAGGCGGCATAAAACGGATCGCGTAACGCGTCATGCGGATCACGCGGTTCTCTACAAACACTGGCGCGAGGCGCTTTTCCATTGGCCACGTCTTCGCATAGTGCTGCCCCCGGCGAAACAAGCTAAAAAAATTGACGGAACGATTATCCGGTGTCGACATGGCGGTTACCTCAACTTCACATATAAAAATTAAAAAATTTGTGCAAAACAACAACTACAAAGGACATCGTTCAAAACATTTTGTCTTTAATACCCACATTCAGGTATCCTGTGCCGGCCTGTAAGGCCTTTAGTCCAAAATCATTGAGTCGTCAAATTGACACATAGTATGCCATTGGCTGAAAAATACGCAAAATGACATAGACTCAAAGGTATTTATTCCATCGTGCCCAAAACGACTATGGCGCATGATGTTAATCATAAACGTCGGTGTCATCATGCGCTACGCTCTATGACTTCCTGACGTTTTTTTAGCCACGTATCATAAATAGGTACTTCCATGTCGAGTAAGTTAGTACTGGTTCTGAACTGCGGTAGCTCCTCACTGAAATTTGCCATCATCGATGCAGTAAACGGTGAAGAATACCTCTCTGGTTTAGCCGAATGTTTCCATCTCCCAGAAGCACGTATCAAGTGGAAAATGGACGGCGGTAAACAAGAAGCGGCTTTAGGTGCAGGCGCCGCTCACAGTGAAGCGCTGAATTTTATCGTTAATACTATTCTGGCACAAAAACCAGAACTGTCTGCTCAGCTGACTGCGATTGGTCACCGTGTTGTTCACGGCGGCGAGAAATACACCGGCTCTGTGGTTATCGACGATTCTGTTATTCAGGGTATCAAAGACGCAGCCTCTTTTGCACCGCTGCATAACCCTGCACACCTGATCGGTATCGCAGAAGCGCTGAAATCCTTCCCGAATCTGAAAGACAAAAACGTGGCTGTATTCGACACCGCGTTCCATCAGACCATGCCGGAAGAGTCTTACCTCTATGCTCTGCCATACAGCCTGTACAAAGAACACGGTGTTCGTCGTTACGGCGCGCACGGTACCAGCCACTTCTTCGTAACTCAGGAAGCGGCAAAAATTCTGAACAAACCGGTTGATGAGCTCAACATCATCACTTGCCACCTGGGCAACGGCGGTTCTGTTTCTGCTATCCGTAACGGTAAATGTGTTGATACCTCCATGGGTCTGACCCCGCTGGAAGGTCTGGTGATGGGTACGCGTTCCGGTGACATCGACCCGGCGATCATCTTCCACCTGCACGACACCTTGGGCATGAGCGTTGACCAGATCAACAAAATGCTGACCAAAGAGTCCGGCCTGCTGGGTCTGACCGAAGTCACCAGCGACTGCCGTTATGTTGAAGATAACTACGCGACTAAAGAAGACGCTAAACGTGCAATGGACGTTTACTGTCACCGTCTGGCGAAATACATCGGTTCTTACACTGCGCTGATGGATGGTCGTCTGGATGCAGTTGTCTTCACCGGTGGTATCGGTGAAAACGCAGCGATGGTTCGTGAGCTGTCTCTGGGCAAACTGGGCGTTCTGGGCTTTGAAGTTGACCACGAACGTAACCTGGCCGCACGTTTCGGCAAATCTGGTTTCATCAACAAAGAAGGTACCCGTCCTGCGGTGGTTATCCCAACCAACGAAGAACTGGTTATCGCGCAAGACGCGAGCCGTCTGACTGCCTGATTTCACACCGCCAGCCTAGCTGGCGGTGCTGTTTTGTAACCCGTCTACATCGACGGTAACGAAAGAGGATAAACCGTGTCCCGTATTATTATGCTGATCCCTACCGGAACCAGCGTCGGTCTGACCAGCGTCAGCCTTGGCGTGATCCGCGCAATGGAACGCAAAGGCGTTCGTCTGAGCGTCTTCAAGCCGATCTCTCAACCGCGTGCCGGTGGCGATGCGCCAGACCAGACTACCAGCATCGTCCGTGCTAACTCTTCTCTGCCAGCCGCTGAGCCGCTGAAGATGAGCCACGTTGAATCTCTGTTGTCCAGCAATCAGAAAGATGTGCTGATGGAAGAGATCATCGCGAACTACCACGCGAACACTAAAGACGCTGAAGTTGTACTGGTTGAAGGCCTGGTCCCAACCCGTAAACATCAGTTCGCGCAGTCTCTGAACTACGAAATCGCGAAAACGCTGAACGCAGAAATCGTCTTCGTAATGTCTCAGGGTACCGATACCCCGGAACAGCTGAACGAGCGTATTGAACTGACTCGCAGCAGCTTCGGCGGCGCGAAAAACACCAACATCACCGGCGTAATCGTTAACAAACTGAACGCACCGGTTGATGAGCAGGGCCGTACTCGCCCGGATCTGTCCGAGATTTTCGACGACTCTTCCAAAGCAAAAGTGATCAAAGTTGATCCGGCTAAACTGCAAGAATCCAGCCCGCTGCCGGTTCTGGGCGCGGTGCCATGGAGCTTCGATCTGATCGCAACGCGTGCAATCGATATGGCGCGTCATCTGAACGCCACTATCGTTAACGAAGGTGATATCAACACCCGTCGCGTGAAGTCTGTGACTTTCTGCGCACGCAGCATTCCGCACATGCTGGAGCACTTCCGTGCCGGTTCTCTGCTGGTGACTTCCGCCGATCGTCCTGACGTGCTGGTTGCAGCATGCCTGGCAGCCATGAACGGCGTGGAAATCGGTGCCCTGCTGCTGACTGGCGGCTACGAAATGGACGCGCGTATCACTAAACTGTGCGAACGTGCATTTGAAACCGGCCTGCCGGTATTCATGGTGAACACCAACACCTGGCAGACCTCTCTGAGCCTGCAGAGCTTCAACCTGGAAGTTCCGGTTGACGATCACGAACGTATTGAGAAAGTTCAGGAATACGTTGCTAACTACATCAACGCTGACTGGATTGAATCCCTGACCGCGACCTCTGAGCGCAGCCGTCGTCTGTCTCCGCCAGCGTTCCGTTATCAGCTGACCGAGCTGGCACGTAAAGCCGGCAAGCGCGTTGTTCTGCCGGAAGGTGACGAGCCGCGTACCGTTAAAGCGGCGGCTATCTGTGCTGAACGCGGTATCGCAACCTGCGTACTGCTGGGCAACCCGGATGAGATCACCCGCGTTGCGGCCTCTCAGGGCGTTGAGCTGGGCGCTGGCGTAGAAATCGTTGATCCAGATGTGGTTCGCGAAAGCTACGTTGCTCGCCTGGTCGAACTGCGTAAAAACAAAGGTATGACCGAAACCGTTGCCCGCGAACAGCTGGAAGACAACGTGGTTCTCGGTACCCTGATGCTGGAACAGGACGACGTTGACGGTCTGGTTTCTGGTGCAGTTCATACCACCGCGAACACCATCCGTCCGCCGCTGCAGCTGATCAAAACTGCACCGGGTAGTTCCCTGGTGTCTTCCGTGTTCTTCATGCTGCTGCCGGATCAGGTTTACGTATACGGCGACTGCGCGATCAACCCGGATCCGACTGCAGAGCAACTGGCAGAAATCGCGATTCAGTCCGCTGAATCCGCCATTGCCTTCGGTATCGAACCGCGCGTAGCAATGCTCTCCTACTCCACCGGTACTTCTGGTGCAGGTAGCGACGTAGAAAAAGTTCGTGAAGCCACGCGTCTGGCGCAGGAAAAACGTCCTGACCTGATGATCGACGGTCCGCTGCAGTATGACGCCGCCGTTATGGCTGACGTAGCAAAATCCAAAGCGCCGAACTCTCCGGTTGCAGGTCGCGCTACCGTGTTCATCTTCCCGGATCTGAACACCGGTAACACCACCTACAAAGCGGTACAGCGTTCTGCCGACCTGATCTCCATTGGGCCGATGCTGCAGGGTATGCGCAAGCCTGTGAACGACCTGTCTCGTGGCGCGCTGGTTGACGACATCGTCTACACCATCGCTCTGACCGCGATCCAGTCTTCCCAACAGCAGCAGTAATCTGTCGAGTGTGCCGGATGTCTTATCCGGCAACACTTCTGCTTATTAAACCGGAAATAGCTTATATTTCCGGTTTTTTTATACCTGTTTTTCCCGTTGGCATATTCTGAAACATTTGCCAGGATGCGCTGCATCAATGAATAACTATTCTCCTGTTTGCATACTTATCCTCTTTTGCATTGCAACAGGGATAGTCTTTCATGTCAGCAGTAACAGAAACACAGCCAGCTAAAAAATGGGCGATGCCCGATACGTTGGTGATTATTTTTTTCGTTGCCATTTTAACCAGTCTGGCGACATGGGTTGTTCCCGTCGGGATGTTCGACAGTCAGGAAGTGCAGTATCAGGTTGATGGACAAACCAAAACCCGTAAGGTGGTCGACCCCCATTCTTTTCGAATTCTGACCAACGACGCGGGCGAAGAGCAGTATCACCGGGTGCAGTTTTTCACCACCGGTGATGAGCGCCCTGGCCTGATGAATTTTCCGTTTGAAGGGTTAACCTCCGGCTCTAAATTCGGCACTGCCGTCGGCATTATTATGTTTATGCTGGTGATTGGCGGCGCATTCGGCATCGTTATGCGTACCGGAACCATCGATAACGGCATCCTGGCGCTCATCCGCCATACGCGAGGAAACGAAGTCCTGTTTATCCCGGTGCTGTTTGTTCTCTTCTCATTAGGCGGCGCGGTGTTTGGCATGGGGGAAGAGGCGGTCGCCTTTGCCATTATTATCGCACCGTTAATGGTACGGTTAGGTTACGACAGTATCACCACCGTTCTGGTCACCTATATTGCGACTCAAATTGGATTCGCCAGCTCATGGATGAACCCGTTCTGCGTGGTCGTCGCGCAGGGGATTGCGGGCGTGCCGGTGCTCTCTGGTTCCGGTCTGCGTATCATTGTGTGGGTGGTTGCGACCCTGATAGGGCTGACCTTCACGCTGGCCTATGCGGCGCGCATCAAAAAGAATCCGCTTTTGTCCCGGGTACATGAATCCGACCGTTTCTTTCGCGAACAGCAGGACGACGTTGTGGAACGACGCTTCACGCTGGGCGACTGGCTGGTGCTGCTGGTGCTGACCGCGGTAATGATTTGGGTTGTCTGGGGCGTGATCGTCAACGCGTGGTTTATTCCTGAGATCGCCAGTCAGTTCTTCACCATGGGCCTGGTAATTGGCATCATCGGCGTGGTCTTTCGTCTCAACGGCATGACGGTCAACATCATGGCCTCCTCATTCACTGAAGGCGCGCGAATGATGATTGCCCCTGCCCTGCTGGTCGGTTTTGCCAAGGGCATATTACTGCTGGTCGGTAATGGAGAGGCGGGTGAAGCCAGCGTGTTGAACACGCTGCTGCACAGCATTGCCAACGGCATCAGCGGGCTGGATAACGCCATCGCGGCGTGGTTTATGCTGCTGTTCCAGGCGGTGTTTAATTTCTTCGTTACTTCCGGCTCTGGTCAGGCTGCATTGACCATGCCGTTATTAGCACCCTTAGGCGATCTGGTTGGCGTAAACCGTCAGGTCACCGTACTGGCCTTCCAGTTTGGCGACGGATTCAGCCATATTATCTATCCTACGTCGGCATCGCTGATGGCAACGTTAGGCGTGTGTCGGGTGGATTTTCGTAACTGGCTGAAGGTAGGCGCCACGCTGTTGGGACTGCTGTTTATTATGTCCAGCGTGGTGGTAATTGGCGCGCAGATAATGGGTTACCATTAAAAAACGATTGCCCGGCCTACACGATTTCTCGACGCTGTAGGCCGGATGAGCAGATTTTACTCAGCTTCTTCCTGCTTTTCGGCTTTCGCCCCTTCATTCTTAGCGTTGCGGGTCATCCACAGCGCCAGGGCTTTCAGTGAGTCCGGCGTAAATTCGTCGCAACGCGCGGTAATTTCTTCCGGCGTCAGCCAGCAAACTTCACTAACCTCTTCTTCCTGAAGCGCAAACGGTCCGTGGGAAACACAGCTAAACAGCCCACCCCATACGCGACAGTTCTGGTCTTCAAAATAAAACTGCCCATGCTCGGCAAACGGCACGCCCGCAATCCCCAGTTCCTCTTCCGCTTCACGGCGCGCTGAATCCAGTAGTTGCTCGTCAGCCTGCACAACACCGCCAGCGGTGGCATCCAGCATGCCGGGCAAAAAATCTTTTGTCTCAGTACGACGCTGAACCAGAATTTTGCCCATACCATCATGCACGACGATATACGTTGCACGATGGCGTAAGCGTTGCGCCCGCATTTGTTCCCGGCTGGATTGTGCAATGACTTCGTTGTCTTCATTCACAATATCCACCCATTCCGTACTTGCCAAACGACGCTGTTCCACCATCAGGAAACCTTCTTTTTTCTTGCGCTCTTACGGCGCGTTTATGTTTGTGGGGTAAATTACGGATTAATCTCGACCTGTGCAATAACACTTTGATCATTGAGTGCCATTACGCTGAGAACATTATCATCCAGAATCCCGTAACTTGCCGCAAAGCCCCCTTTCGGGATGCTTACCGAGCCGGGATTGAAGTGGTAAACATCCCCTTGACGCTCAGCGACGGGCAGATGTGTATGTCCATAAACCAGCACATCTCCCACGTTGAGCGCCGGCATATTTTGCGGGCCAAAAAGATGCCCGTGCGTCAAAAAGAGTCGCTGGTTTTCTGTCAGAATTTGCTGCCACGGCGCGTTCATCGGAAAATGCAGAAGCATCTGATCCACTTCGCTGTCACAATTGCCACGCACAGCGATAATCCGCGCTGCCAGCGCATTCAACCGCTCAGCAACCTGCGCAGGCGCATAGCCTTCCGGGAGCGCATTACGCGGTCCGTGGTTTAAAACATCACCCAATATCACCAGCCATTGCGCACCGCTTGCGGCAAACCGTTCAAGTACGCGTTCCGTGGCTGGCAACGAACCATGAATGTCCGATGCGAACATCAGTTTCATCACTCACTCCTCGTTGAAAAGTACCTTGTAATGATACTGGATTACGCCCCGTTTTTCAGCAGGAACGCTTCGCTGAAAGCGCGATAAAACGCTGGACTGAAGCGCGCTGCCACTGGAAGGCGGCATATTCTGCAAGCGCTTCGGGAACCTCATCGCCGTTAAGAACCAGACGATTCAGCATTAGCGCTAAATCGCAGTCGGCAATACACCATTCGCCAAATAAATTCTGCTTCCCGTGGCTCAATAAATGGCTCGCAGTGGCGAACAATTTCTCCGCACTGACTTTTCCCGCTTCGCTTAACGGACCTTTCTTCACGCCAGCAAAAACTACGTCCGTTGAGCGTTCTTCACGGATAGGCATCAGATCGCTGCGGATCCACGCCTGAACCTGGCGCGCCCGCGCGCGCTTTTGCAAATCGTGTGGGTAGATACGCTCCCACTGCGGTGGTGCAAAGCTCTCTTCCAGGAACTCAGTTATCGCTGATGATTCGCTCAGCTCGAAACCGTCGATTTCAAGCACCGGCACGCGCCGCGTTAACGCATACCCTTGCCATGAAGGTTGCAAGTGTTCGCCGCTGTTGAGATCAACGGTTTTCAGCGTAAAAGGCAGTCCTTTCTCTTGCAGAGCGACATAAACAGACAGCACGTAAGGGGAGAAAAAATTGGCATCTGACCACAGCGTAATTGCAGATTTGCTCATAATGTCCTCTGAAATGTATTGGCTTGCCTTCAAAATATAGAGTCTTTCTCTCACTGTCACTTGATGAAAACTCACGCACGCCAACAGGCTCTATACTTGTTATGACCCGGTTCATGACAAAACGGACGCTGAAAATGATCGATCTCTATTACACTCCATCGCCAAACGGTCACAAAATCACGCTGTTTCTTGAAGAGGCGCAACTGCAATACCGTCTGATTCATGTCGATATCAGCAAAGGTAGCCAGTTTCACCCTGATTTTCTGCAAATCTCACCAAACAATAAAATCCCGGCCATTATCGACAGTGCCCCGGTAGACGGCGGAAAGCCCATCAGCCTGTTTGAGTCCGGAGAAATTTTACTCTATCTGGCAGAAAAGAGCGGTAAGCTGCTGAGCGGTGAGTTACGTGAACGCCACACTACGCTGCAGTGGTTGTTCTGGCAGGTCAGCGGCCTCGGACCCATGCTGGGTCAGAATCATCATTTTAGCCACTACGCCCCACAAACGATTCCCTACGCCATTGAAAGATACCAGGTTGAAACCCAGCGCCTGTACAACGTGATGAATAAACGTCTGGAAACGTCCCCCTGGCTGGGAGGCGATCACTACAGCATTGCCGACATTGCCTGCTGGCCGTGGATCCACGCCCATCAGCGTCAGCGCATCGACCTCGACAACTACCCGGCGGTCAATAACTGGCATGAACGCATCCGTACGCGTCCCGCAACGGAACGCGCCATGCAACAAGCACAAAGTGAGAAGCGGTGACGCGATTCGGTTCTCGTGTATCATGCAAAGGTTCATACATGGAGGAAACCTGCAATGTCACAACCTGACGCAATTATTCGTATAAAAAACCTTCGTCTGCGCACTTTTATCGGCATCAAAGAAGAGGAGATCCTTAACCGCCAGGATATCGTCATCAACATTGCCATTCTCTATCCGGCAGACAAAGCCCGTACCAGCGAAGATATCAACGACGCGCTGAATTATCGCACTATCACCAAGAGCATCATTGCCCACGTGGAGGGTAACCGCTTCTCATTGTTAGAAAAATTAACTCAAGATGTGCTCGATATCGCACGCGAACATCACTGGGTCACTTATGCTCAAGTAGAGATAGATAAACTTCACGCATTACGTTACGCCGACTCAGTCTCTATGACGCTGAGCTGGCAGCGCTAAAACATAACCCGGGAGGCGACATGCAGATTCTGATTACCGGCGGTACTGGCCTGATTGGACGTCATCTGATCCCCCGCTTGCTGGGGCTGGGGCATCAGATAACCGTAGTGACCCGTTCTCCTGATAAGGCCCGTCAGATTCTCGACTCCCGGGTTACGCTGTCCAAAGGGCTGGAAGAGCGGCAAAATCTCAATGACATTGATGCCGTCATTAACCTTGCCGGAGAGCCGATTGCGGACAAGCGCTGGAGTGCCCAGCAAAAGGAACGCCTGTGTCAGAGCCGCTGGGTCATCACGCAGAAGCTGGTCGATTTAATCAATGCCAGCGAGACACCGCCCGCAGTGCTAATTTCCGGTTCCGCTACCGGTTACTACGGCGATTTAGGCGAAGTGGTGGTCACAGAAGAAGAGCCGCCGCATAACGAATTTACCCATAAGCTGTGCGCCCGCTGGGAGCAAATTGCCAGCACCGCGCAAAGCGATAAAACCCGCGTGTGTATGCTGCGCACCGGCGTGGTACTGGCCTCTGCTGGCGGCATTCTGGCGAAAATGGTCCCGCCGTTTCGTCTTGGCTTAGGCGGACCAATTGGCAACGGACGCCAGTATATGGCCTGGATCCATATTGATGATATGGTCAACGGAATTCTCTGGCTGCTGGATAACGATCTGCGCGGTCCCTTCAACATGGTTTCACCGTACCCGGTGCACAATGAGCAGTTTGCCCACGCGCTGGGCCACGCCCTGAACCGCCCTGCCATTCTGCGCGTTCCCGCCACCGCAATGCGGTTGCTGATGGGCGAATCTTCAGTGCTGGTTCTCGGCGGGCAACGAGCGTTGCCAAAACGCCTGGAAGCGTCCGGTTTCGCGTTTCGCTGGTACGATTTAGAAGAAGCGCTGGCGGATGTCATCCGATAACCCCTAAGCGCTATTCACGGTCGCCATTGTGGTGGTAAGGTTATAGGCCAGATTTCTGCAATGGCGACGTTATGGCGATAATTTCGACTCCCCGACTTACCCTCTCTTTGTTTCAGTTTTCTGACTGGTCATTTTTCCAGAAACTACGTGAATGTCCTGAAGTCATGCGCTATATGGGCAACATCGCCCCGGCGAAAGATACGCGTCTGTTATTCGCCAGACGCCTTGCCGCTCAGCACACTTTTGTCATCCGCGAGCACAACAACCCGACGCCGCTCGGCGATATTGGTCTGCAAATCAGCCATATCTACCCGCACGAAGCCGACCTCGGCTACGCCATCTTGCCACAGGCGCAGGGGAAAGGTATTGCCAGCGAAGCCGTACGCGCGGTGTGCCAGTACGCCTTCGAGCACGCGGAGGTCACGGCGATAAATGCTTACGCACTGGCGGATAATAAGGGCTCAATACGGATTCTGGAAAAAACGGGGTTCGTGCGTACGCAGGTGCTGGAAAAGGCGTATGAGATTGATGGTATCGCCTACGACGACTGGGTTTATCGTCTGGAGTGCGACGCGCTAAAATCCCAGGCCCGGAAAGCGTAGCGCCTCCGGGCAGGTGACTTACTTCAACGAACCTTTGAGGAACTGCTGCAAACGCGGGCTTTGCGGATTACCAAATACCTGCTCCGGATCGCCCTCTTCTTCAATCTTTCCCTGATGCAGGAAAATCACGTGCGTGGAGACATGACGGGCAAACCCCATTTCGTGGGTCACGACCACCATGGTTTTTCCCTCTTCGGCCAGTTGTTGCATAATGCGCAGCACTTCGCCCACCAGCTCCGGGTCAAGTGCCGACGTGGGTTCATCAAACAGCAACACTTCCGGTTCCATCGCCAGCGCACGAGCAATGGAGACACGCTGCTGCTGACCACCGGACAGATGCACCGGATATTTGCCCTGAGCGCGCTCATCAATACCCACTTTCGCCAGATACTTCACCGCACGTTCGCGAGCTTCCTGCTTGCTCAGCCCCAACACCTGGATCGGCGCTTCCATCACGTTTTCCAGCACCGTCATGTGGCTCCACAGATTAAAGTGCTGAAAGACCATCGTCAGTCGCGTGCGCAGCAAGCGCAGCTGATTTTTGTCTGCAACCTTAAGCTGGCCGTCTTTGTCGCGTACCAGACCAATGTTCTGACCACTGACGACAATCGACCCGGCGCTCGGTTTCTCGAGAAAGTTAATGCAGCGCAGGAAGGTACTTTTACCGGAACCTGACGAGCCAATAATACTGATAACATCACCCGCATTGGCCTGCAGCGATACCCCTTTCAGCACTTCATGTTCGCCGTAGTGCTTATGTAAATCGATAACGTTTAATTTATTTTCAGACATCGTGTTACTCGAATCATTTAGAGGATACATGCTGCAACCAGCGTTTTTCCGCTTTACGGAACAGACTGATCAGGACATACGAAATAATCAAATACAGAACAGCGGCAATACCGAAGGCGGTAAACGGCTGATACGTTGCCGAGTTGATATCGCGGGCGATTTTCAACAAATCAGGCACCGTTGCGGTAAATGCCAGCGCCGTGGAGTGCAGCATTAAAATAACTTCATTGCTGTAAGCCGGCAGCGCAATACGCAGCGCGGAAGGCAAAATAATGCAGCGATACAGTTTAAATGACGAGAAACCGTAAGCGCGCGCGGCTTCAATCTCACCATGGGGTACGGAACGAATAGCCCCGGCGAAAATCTCCGTGGTATAGGCGCAGGTATTCAGCGTCAGCGCCAGCACGGTGCAATTTAGCCCACTGCGGAAAAACGCGTTGAGGAAGTCCGTGCCTTTGACTATCTCCAGCGTATACATCCCGGAATAAAACACCAGCAACTGGACGTACAGCGGCGTCCCACGAAAAATATAGGTGAACAGCCAGATGGGAAACTGGATAAATTTATTACTGGAAACACGACCAATTGCCAAAAACAGCGCCAGTATCCCGCCCATCACCACCGATGAAATCAGAAGCCACAGGGTGATAGCCACGCCGGTGTAGCGATACCCGTCGGTCCACAGCAGGGACTTCCAGTATTCCTGAATAATCTCAATCACAGGTCAGCCCTCTTCACACCCACGGAATAGCGGCGCTCAAGGTACAGCAGCACACCATTAGAAACAGTGGTAAACACCAGATAGATGACCCCGCACACTACGGCAAAATAGAACGGCTCCCAGGTACTTTTTCCGGCAAGCTGAGTGGCTTTCACTACGTCTTCCAGGCCGAGCAACGATACCAACGCAGTGGCCTTAAGAATGACCTGCCAGTTGTTGCCAATTCCCGGTAAGGCATAGCGCATCATCGCCGGGAACATAATGCGGCGAAATATTTGTGAACTGGTAAAACCGAATGCCGTCGCGGCTTCAATATGTCCTTTTGGCACGGCCATAAATGCGCCACGAAATGTTTCGGTAAAATAGGCTCCGTAGATAAACCCGAGCGTAATAATACCCGCGACCATCGGATCGATATCAATCTGGCTGATACCAATTGCATCGGTAAGGGTATTCAGCGCGATTTGTAATCCGTAAAAGATGAGCAGCATTAAGACCAGATCGGGCACGCCGCGGATAAGCGTTGTGTACCCTTCGAAAATAAGCGCCAGCGCCCGGCTTTGCGACAGCTTTGCTGCCGCGCCGACAAGGCCTATCAGAACCGCCAGTACCACCGAGCTAAGTGCCAGCTCCAGCGTAACAATTGCGCCCTGTAAAATAACACCTGAAAAGCCATACAACATGCTGCCTGTCCTGTCGTGTGTGGTGGAGTAATAAGCCTCTTTTGATTTCAGACAAATCGTTAAATGCCGGATGGCGGCTCTGCCTTATCCGGCCTACAAAATTGCTGTAGACCGGATACGCGCAGCGCGATCAGGCATAAATTCAACTCGTCAAAAATCTACGGGCTTTATCAGCACCTGCGGTGATTAACCGCCGTAAACATCAAAATCGAAGTACTTTTTCGCCAGCTTCTCGTAAGTACCGTCAGCTCGCATCTCGGCAAAGGCTTTGTTCAGTGCTTCGCGCAGTTCGTTATCATCTTTGCGCAGCCCCATACCGGTACCCACGCCGAATAACTTCTCATCTTTTACAGATGGGCCGCCGAATTTGTAATCTTTACCGACCGGCTGTTTCAGGAAGCCTTCGCTGGCCGCGACTTCATCCTGGAAAGCAGCATCAATACGCCCGGCAGTCAGGTCAGAATAGATATTGTCTTGCCCCTGATAAGAGACAATTTCAATGCCTTTTGGCGCCCAGTGCTCGTTGCCGAAGGTTTCCTGAGTCGTGCCCTGCAGCACGCCAACACGTTTACCTTTCAGCGACTCAATGGTTGGCTGAATAGCAGAATCTTTAGCGACAACCAGACGCGAGTCGGCTGCATAAAGCTTGTCGGTAAAGGCGATTTCCTGCTGACGTTTTTCAGTGATGGAAAGCGAGGACATAATCGCATCGATTTTCTTCGCTTTTAACGAAGGATAAGCGCGTCCAGCGGGTTTTCCACGAAGGTACATTGTGTATTGATACGTTTGCACAGCTCTTTAGCCAGATCGATATCAAAACCGACTAATTCACCCTGTGCATTTTTCGATTCGAACGGCGCATAAGTAGGATCGGTACCGATACGAATTTTTTGCGGAATGGCTGCAAATGCTGCGGTAGCACTGGAGAAAGCCAGGACCAGAGAAAGAGACAACACCAGTTTTTTCATAACTATCCTCAACAGACTGTCTTTTATAGGGGATCTTTACAGGACCAGGTGCAGTTATCGTGCCATTAATCGGGCCGACAAGGCAAAGCATTCTACCCTGTCGACGGTATTTATTTGCATGAAAAGCGCTTAAGTATGCACTCATGCTTATTAAGACAGCGACAAAAGCACCAAAACAGTGCACTGAATTTATTATGCACCGCAATGGTGCAGTCCATTCCCCGCTGCGGCGTATTAATCGCCGTAGACATTGAAGTTAAAATACTTGCTCGCCATTTTGTCGTAGGTGCCGTCTTTGCGCAGTTCGCCCAGCGCTTTATCGAAAGCAGCTTTCAGCTCTGCATCATCTTTGCGCAAGCCAATCCCGGTGCCGTCACCAAAGTATTTTTTATCTTTCACCGACGGACCAGCAAAAGCGTAGTCCTTACCGGCAGGATAAGCGCGTCCAGCGGGTTTTCCACGAAGGTACATTGTGTATTGATACGTTTGCACAGCTCTTTAGCCAGATCGATATCAAAACCGACTAATTCACCCTGTGCATTTTTCGATTCGAACGGCGCATAAGTAGGATCGGTACCGATACGAATTTTTTGCGGAATGGCTGCAAATGCTGCGGTAGCACTGGAGAAAGCCAGGACCAGAGAAAGAGACAACACCAGTTTTTTCATAACTATCCTCAACAGACTGTCTTTTATAGGGGATCTTTACAGGACCAGGTGCAGTTATCGTGCCATTAATCGGGCCGACAAGGCAAAGCATTCTACCCTGTCGACGGTATTTATTTGCATGAAAAGCGCTTAAGTATGCACTCATGCTTATTAAGACAGCGACAAAAGCACCAAAACAGTGCACTGAATTTATTATGCACCGCAATGGTGCAGTCCATTCCCCGCTGCGGCGTATTAATCGCCGTAGACATTGAAGTTAAAATACTTGCTCGCCATTTTGTCGTAGGTGCCGTCTTTGCGCAGTTCGCCCAGCGCTTTATCGAAAGCAGCTTTCAGCTCTGCATCATCTTTGCGCAAGCCAATCCCGGTGCCGTCACCAAAGTATTTTTTATCTTTCACCGACGGACCAGCAAAAGCGTAGTCCTTACCGGCAGGCTGCTTCAGGAAGCCTTCGCTGGCCGCGACTTCATCCTGCAACGCCGCGTCCAGACGCCCCGCTGTCAGGTCAGAATAGATAAGGTCCTGGTTCGCATAGGCCACCACATCTACGCCTTTGCTGCGCCAGTTGTCATTAGCATAGGCTTCCTGAGTCGAGCCTTGCAGTACGCCAACATGTTTACCTTTGAGGGAATCAAGAGTCGGTTGAATTGGGGAACCTTTCGCGGCGATCAGACGTGAGTCTGCTGCGTAAAGTTTGTCTGAGAACGCAATCTCTTGCTGACGCTTCTCAGTAATTGAAAGCGAGGAGATGATGGCATCAATTTTTTTCGCTTTCAGCGACGGGATCAGCGCGTCAAAGTCGCTGGCTACCCAAGTACATTTGATCTGCATGCGCTTACACATCTCATTTCCCAGATCGATATCAAAGCCGACAAAGTCGCCTTTGGCATCTTTAGAGGAAAAAGGTGCGTACGTTGTATCTGTACCAATACGAACCGTCTGCGGAAGTGCTGCGTAGCTGGCCGCGGTGGCGGAGAGTCCTACCAGCAAAGACAAAGCAAGAACCGTCTTCTTCATACATAACCCTCAAGTGGCGTAATTTTATTATGTTTTACGTTGTGTTGTGTGTTTGCAGACTTTTTCATGCAGGTCTTATGCCATTTTCGCGTCGATGAGGATATTCGACGTTAAATATGTTAATAAAACGTTGCAATAATGTCCTGATTTTGAAGATAGCAGGTCTGACGGTTGAACCGCAGCGTTTCGTTGAGTTTTAACGAATTAAATGTTGAGGATATGATCGCGGTTACAAAATTGCCCTGAAACAGGGCAACGGATGTTTCTTTGCACGCTGATGGAACGGTTTTACGCCCCTTGCCAGCGGGTGAACAGATCCTGTGGAAGGGAGATATCAAACTGGTCGAGTACGCGGTTAACCGTTTGATTAATCACATCATCTAGCGTTTGCGGGCGATGATAGAATGCCGGGACTGGCGGCATAATCACCGCGCCAATTTCTGCCGCCTGCGTCATCAGCCGCAGATGCCCCAGATGCAGCGGCGTTTCACGCACGCACAGCACCAGCGGGCGGCGTTCTTTCAACACCACGTCTGCCGCACGGGTAAGCAGCCCATCGGTGTAACTGTGGACGATGCCTGAAAGCGTTTTGATTGAACAAGGTAATATTACCATTCCGGCGGTCTGAAAAGAGCCGGAAGAGATACTGGCGGCGATATCGCGCGTATCGTGATTTACATTCGCCAGTGCCTGCACGTCGCGTACAGAGAGGTCAGTTTCCAGCGCCAGCGTCTGTCGGGCAGCAGCACTCATCACCAGATGGGTTTCCACATCAGTAACGTCACGCAAAACCTGCAGCAGGCGCACGCCATAAATCGCGCCACTGGCACCGCTAATCCCTACAATGAGTCGTTTCATTTTTTCGCCCTTACTTGCTTCAGGGCTGACTTTGCAGGTTTTTATGCGCAGTTGCAAGTCAGTCCACTCTATGTGTCCTGACCTGCAACAGAACATTACCCTTCGTTATGCATCTCGAGGTTTTCCGCTTCGTTCTGACGCAAAATTGCTTTGGCATCGTCATTACGCAGGGAGTCAAGGAAATCGAGATATTGCTGGTCGACGTCTTTGGTGACGTACACACCGTTAAACACTGAACATTCAAACTGCTGAATATCCGGGTTCTCAGCGCGGACCGCTTCAATCAGATCGTTCAGATCCTGGAAGATAAGACCGTCTGCACCGATTATCTGGCGAATCTCGTCCACTTCGCGACCATGAGCAATCAGCTCCGTCGCCGTAGGCATATCGATACCATAAACGTTCGGGAAGCGAATTTCCGGGGCCGCAGAGGCCAGATACACTTTCTTCGCTCCGGCTTCACGCGCCATCTCGATAATCTGTTCCGAGGTGGTACCGCGCACGATGGAGTCATCCACCAGCAGCACGTTTTTATCACGGAATTCCGCACGGTTGGCGTTCAGCTTACGGCGCACGGATTTACGGCGCAGCTGCTGACCGGGCATGATAAAGGTACGACCCACGTAGCGGTTTTTCACAAAACCCTGACGGTACGGCTTACCGAGAATACGGGCAATTTCCAGCGCGATATCGCAGGAGGTTTCCGGAATCGGGATCACCACGTCAATGTCCAGATCTTCCCACTCACGAGCAATTTTTTCGCCAAGCTTGGTACCCATATTTACACGGGCGCTGTAGACGGAAATCTTGTCGATAAAGGAGTCAGGACGAGCGAAGTAAACGTATTCAAACAGGCACGGATTGCTGACCGGGTTATCGGCACACTGGCGAGTAAACAGCTGACCTTTTTCGGTGATATACACCGCTTCGCCAGGTGCCACATCGCGCAGGAATTCAAAGCCCAGCGTATCCAGCGCCACGCTCTCGGAGGCCACCATATACTCGGTACGACCATCCCCGATATCGCGTTTACCCAGTACCAGCGGACGGATACCGTTAGGATCGCGGAAGGCAACCATACCGTGGCCAATAATCATCGCCACGCAGGCATAGGCGCCGCGGATCTGGCGGTTGGTTGCCGCAATAGCAGCAAAAATATTATCGGCTTCCAGCGGATAATGGCGGAAGTTATCCAGCTCGCTGGCGAAAATATTCAGCAAAATTTCAGAGTCTGAAGTGGTATTGATGTGGCGGCGCTTTTCTTCAAACAGCTTTTTACGCAGCTCATGCGCATTGGTCAGGTTGCCATTATGGGCAAGCGTGATGCCATACGGTGAGTTGACGTAAAAAGGTTGAGCTTCGGAGGCGCTGGAGCTGCCAGCCGTTGGGTAACGCACATGACCGATGCCCATATTGCCCTGCAAACGCTGCATATGGCGCGCTTCAAAAATATCGCTCACCATTCCGTTTGCTTTACGCAAGCGGAAGCAGTTGTTGGCATCAATGGTGATGATGCCTGCGGCATCCTGACCACGATGCTGGAGCACCGTTAACGCGTCATAAATCGACTGGTTTACCGGCATAACACCGGCGATACCGACAATACCGCACATACGTCTTTTCCTCGTTCAGCAACAACCCAAAGTTTATACTTTGGGCAAGAAACTTGACGAGCTTTGCAGATAGTCAAAGAACCATCTGATGATGAAACTGAACTGCGGGATCAGCTGCGACTTGCTCCAGTCTTCACTTTTCGACAGACCTGTAAAGGTATCGAGAAAGAACAGTATGGCGGCGACGATCAGCGCTCCTCGCAGAGCACCAAAGCAGATCCCCAACACCCTGTCGGTACCCGACAGGCCTGTTTTCTCTACCAGTTGGCCTATCACAAAGTTAACGATAGCGCCGACGATAAGTGTCGCGATAAACAGTATCGCGATAGCAATCCCATTTCGAACGAGTTCGTCTTCAAAGCCCGTAAACCAGACAGACAGGTAAGTGTAGTAATGGCTGGCGACAAAGAAAGCACAACCCCAAGTCACCAACGATAATGCTTCACGAACAAAGCCACGGATCAGGCTAACCAGACAGGAAAAACCAATCACCGCGATAATGGCGTAATCAATCCAGACCATAAGTGTCCCACGATTTAACGCCCTGTCGTCCTGTTCGGGGCGCATTCTAACAGAAAAAGAAAACGTTTGCGTAGGGATTTCCTTTCCACGCGTAAATAAAAATGGCGCTGAAAAAATCTTCAACGCCATACCGTTTTATGCCTCTTCGGGCACTGCCGGATAGCGGTATAAACGCCCTATCCGTCCTGAATTAAGAGCAGCGCCGTGAACAGCGCAATCCCTTAATTAGGGGTGTACCCCATCACTACGCCACTCAGACCGGAGATCTTCTGCAGCTCGCCCAGCGAGTTCTTCAGCTTATCTTTGGAGGCGTCAGGTCCTACGAGAATACGGGTTATTTTACCCTGCACCGGCGTTGACGGGGAAGTATATACCCGGAAGCCCGCGCCACGAAGTTTACCCACGATCTCATTGACCTTATCCGCATTTTTCAGCGCACCGAGCTGTACAACGTACGCTTTGCCGGTCGGAGCTGGCGGTTCCACCGCGGCCGGTTTCGGCGCTGGAGCCGGTGCTGGCGTCGGAGCGACGGCAACCGGCTGCGGCTTCGGTTTGGGTTTCGGCTGTTCTACAGGCGCGGGGACAGGATCTAACTCCGCGCTGTTTGCCGTCGTCAAACGTGACGGATCCAACGATGGCGCGGCAGCATCACCCGCGCGCACCTCTTCAGCCGCCCCTTCCGGTGGCTGCGTCGGCAGCGCCTGCGTTGCTGCAGGCATCATGTCTGGTTCATCGCGATCGCCGGGTTTCGGCACCAGCGGGATCGCCGCAAACTCATCCTGATAATGCTTTTTCTGCCCGTCAAGCAGCCCGGGGAGCACAATCACCCCCAGCGCGACCAGCACAATTGTGCCGACTAATCGATTCTGAAACTTACTCGCCACCGCTTCTCCCCACGTCTATCACTTCCATGACATGTGCGACAGTGTGAAACGATCCACACACCAACACGGTATCTTCTGGCTTCGCCTCAGCTAGCGCCGCAGACCATGCCTGCGCCACGCTGTCATAGGCGTAGCCTTTGCCCAGATGCTCCAGCAGTTGTTCTGCAGTAGCACCACGCGGCCCTTCCAGGGGCGCACAGTACCAGGCGTCAACCACGCTTTTTAACCAGGCTAACGTACCGGCAATATCTTTATCATGTAGCATACCGATAACCGCAAGTACACGCCCGCTTTTCACTAACTTTTTCAGACGGCCGGTCAGATACTCCGCCGCATGCGGGTTATGGGCAACATCAAAAATCACCCGCGGCGACTCGCTCACAATCTGGAAGCGCCCCGGTAAAATCGCCTGTTCAATACCGTCACGAATGGCCTGCTCGCTGACGTTAAGCCCGCTTGCGCGCAGTGCGGCCAGTGCGGTAGCGGCGTTAGGTTGCGGGACCTGCGGCAACGGCAGGTGCGCCAACGTGCCGTGATCGTCCGTAAAGGACCAGTCGTTCTCCGTGACCGCATAGCGCCAGTCCACGCCGCAGCGTTGCAAAATCGCCCCGCTCTCTTGTGCAACATCGGCGATGGTGTAAGGCATTTCCGGCTCGCCGACGATAGCCGGTTTCTCTGCACGGAAAATTCCCGCCTTCTCACGACCAATGCTTTCGCGATCCGGGCCCAGCCAGTCAGTATGGTCAAGCGCAATACTGGTGACCACCGCAACATCTGCATCCACGATATTGGTCGCGTCAAGGCGACCACCTAACCCAACTTCCAGGATGACGACATCCAGTTGGGCCTGTTTAAACAGCCAGAGCGCCGATAACGTACCGTATTCAAAATAGGTCAGGGAAATGTCGCCACGCGCGTCTTCAATCTCAGCAAACGAGGCGGTATGCGCTGATTCCGGCAGTTCACGTCCCTGCACGCGTACGCGTTCCGTGTAGCGTACCAGATGCGGCGAACTGTAAACGCCAACTTTATAACCTGCTGCGGTCAGCACAGATTCCAGCGTACGGCAGGTTGTGCCTTTCCCGTTGGTTCCCGCCACCGTAAAAACAAATGGCGCGGGTTTCAACACACCCAGTTTGCGCGCCACCTGACTTACGCGTTCCAGGCCGAGATCGATGGTTTTACTGTGCAGGTTTTCCAGATAAGAAAGCCACGATGCCAGGGGCGACGCGGCTTGAGGAATACGTTTATTGTCCATGATGGCTGTAGATTCTTTACGTTGAGAAAAGCAAAAGGGCAGCACCAACCGGCCTGCCCTTTTTTACACGTTGTTTTTCACGTTGCAGATGCGTTGGCTGTGCTCGCTCACCCGAATCACTTACCTGTGTAAGCTCATCGGGATTAACTCTCTTATCGCCTGCCTGCAACCCGAAACCCATAGAGTAAACTATCAGGCCTCTGATTCCTGATCGGGAACCGGAGGTACCACCTCGCCTTCACGCGGCTCATCCGGATTCGGCGTAGGAAGATTCATCAGCTTCGCCAGAATGCTTGCCAGTTTCAGGCGCATTTCAGGACGGCGGACGATCATATCGATAGCGCCTTTTTCAATCAGGAACTCGCTACGCTGGAATCCCGGCGGCAGTTTCTCACGTACGGTTTGCTCGATAACACGCGGACCAGCAAAGCCGATCAGTGCTTTCGGTTCTGCAATGTTGAGATCGCCCAGCATCGCGAAGCTAGCAGAAACACCGCCCATTGTTGGGTCGGTCAGTACAGAAATATACGGTAAACCGCGTTCCTGCATTTTCGCCAGCGCAGCAGAGGTTTTCGCCATCTGCATCAGAGACATCAGCGCTTCCTGCATACGCGCCCCGCCAGAAGCGGAGAAGCAGATCAGCGGACAGTTATCTTCCAGCGCCTGCTCAACGGCACGGACAAAACGCGCGCCGACCACAGAGCCCATGGAGCCGCCCATAAACGCGAACTCGAATGCAGCAGCAACGACCGGCATACCGTGCAGCGTGCCTTTCATTACCACCAGCGCATCTTTCTCGCCAGTTTCTTTCTGCGCAGAAGCCAGTCTGTCTTTGTACTTTTTGGAGTCACGAAACTTCAGCACATCTTTCGGCTCAAGCTCGCTACCCAGTTCCACAAGAGAACCTTCATCTAACAGGCTATGCAGGCGATTGCGCGCCGACATGCGCATATGATGGTCACACTTCGGACAGACCTCAAGATTACGTTCCAGCTCAGCACGGTATAAAACCTGACCGCAGCTATCACACTTGGTCCACACCCCTTCAGGAATGCTTGCCTTGCGGGTGGGAGTAATGTTGCTTTTAATTCGTTCAATCCAGCTCATTGGTGACCTTTCTGCCTGAACCCTAGTCAGCTTTGTTATAAGGGGCGCATAATGCCATTTTTGCCCCTAACAGACCATGAATGTTGCACATTAAAACATAACAGCCCGAAACTTTGGATAAAAAAGTGGTCGAACCGCTGAGTTACTTTCTATTTTGCAGCCCGTGACGCAGCGCGTTTATGGCGAATCACTTCAATTATGCCCGGCAATACGGAAAGGACGATGATCGCCACAATCAGTAATTTCAGGTTTTCCTGAACGATCGGCAGATCGCCGAACAGATAGCCTGCATAGGTGAACAGCAATACCCACAGCAGCGCGCCTGCGACGTTATACATCGCAAAATGACGGTAGGACATGTGTCCCATACCGGCAACAAACGGTGCAAATGTACGCACGATAGGTACGAAACGCGCGAGGATAATCGTTTTGCCGCCATGACGCTCGTAGAACGCATGGGTTTTATCCAGGTAACTGCGACGGAAAATTTTAGAGTTCGGGTTACTGAAGAGTTTTTCACCGAACAAACGACCAATCGTGTAGTTCACCGCATCGCCGATAATCGCCGCCACAATCATCAACATCACCATCAGATGAACATTGAGATCGTTAGTTGGCAGCGCAGAAAGCGCGCCAGCGACAAACAGCAGCGAGTCTCCCGGCAGGAACGGCGTCACCACCAGCCCGGTTTCGCAGAACAGGATCAGAAACAGAATCGCGTATACCCAGATACCGTATTCCGCAACCAGCTCCGCCAGATGCACATCAATGTGCAGGATAAAATCGATAAGAAAGTAAATCAGGTCCATAGTTTTGCCTTTATACGACTCAAATTAGTCCGCCAGAAATAGCGGGCCCATAGGCGGTTTTGGCAAGTCGAACCGTTCCGGGTAATCTACTGCAACCAGATACAGTCCTTCCGCTTTCGCCGTTGCCGCTGCCAGCGTTCTGTCCTTCGCCGCTAGCAGTTCTGCTATCCAGCTCTCCGGCTGGTTGTTGGCGCCTACTTCCATCAGGCTGCCGACAATATTCCTGACCATATGATGTACAAAGGCATTCGCTTTAATATCCACCACCACATATGCACCAAAACGTTCAACGTTAATGTGCATCACGTTACGCCACGGTGTGCGCGACTGACACTGCACCGCCCGAAACGAGGTAAAATCATTTTCACCAATCAAACACTGGGCCGCACGATGCATACGCTCAGCGTCCAGCGGTTCATAGTAATGGGTTACCCCTTTACCTAAAACCGCAGGGCGCAACCGATGATTGTAGATGATGTAGCGATAACGGCGAGCCGTGGCGCTAAATCGGGCATGGAAATCATCGGGTACAGCTTTCACCCAGCGCACAGCAATGTCACCAGGTAAATTCGCATTTACCCCCAGTGTCCAGGCTGCATCTTTACGCTGGGCAGTCGTTTCAAAGTGCACGACCTGCCCTGTGCCATGAACGCCCGCATCCGTGCGTCCCGCACAAAAGACAGTGATGCGTTCATTCGCCACCTGAGAGAGCGCTTTTTCCAGTTTTTCCTGAACGCTACGCACTTCGTTCTGGCGCTGCCAGCCATAATATTTGCTGCCGTCATACTCAATGCCCAGCGCAATTTTATGGGTTGACGGCTGTTGCAGGTCAGACATTAGTACAGGTACTCCTGCACCAGTTTTTCCGCAATTTTCACCGCCATCAACGCACCGCCAAAGCGTACGTTGTCTGCCACAGACCAGAACTGAACCTGTTCCGGCATCCCGTAATCGTTATGCACACAGCCAACTGAAAGGTGCGGAGTACCTGACGCATCGCCAACCTGCGTCGGGATATAGGTCTCTTCTGACAACACTACGTCCTCACCGCGTGAAAACGCATCGCGTGCTTCTTCCGCCGCCAACGGACGCAGAGCTTCAAAATTCACCATCTGTGCGTGGCCATAAAATACCGGCGACTGCACGATGCTGGCGGAGATAAGTAGCCCGTCGTCCTGCATAATTTTGCGCACTTCATCGACGATACGACGCTCTTCGCGCACGCTACCTTCGCGATCCGGCAGCATCGGTAGCATGTTGAACGCCAGCTGACGACCAAAGAAATCGTCATCGTCAATCGGGATGCCGTTCAGTAGTTTCGCGCTCTGTCCGGCAAGCGCATCTACGGCTTTTTTACCGTGAGCGGAAGCAGAAATAATATTGGTCACCGTAATACGTGACAGCCCGCCGTCATCAATTAGCGGCTTCAGCGCAGACAGCAGTTGGCTGGTCAGGCTGGAAGGGACCGCAATCACATTACGGTTGCGGTAATCCGCCAGTACGAACGGGTTAACGTCCGGAACCACCAGCGGAACGTCCGGCTCAAGCGCGAACAGGCCACTGCTGTCGATAACCAGGCAACCGGCATTGGTCGCTTCTTCCACCCATGCGGCGGTGGCTTCAGCGCCCGCAACAAAAAATGCCAGTTGCGCCTGCGTCCAGTCAAAGTCTACAACGTCCTGAACAAGGACCGATTTACCGTTAAAACGCAGATGCTCACCCGCGCTTTCATTACGCGCCAGCGCATAAATTTCACCGACCGGGAACTGGCGTTCAGCCAGCGTATCGAGCAGGGCTTCGCCTACGGCGCCCGTTGCGCCCAGAATGGCAATATTCCAGCCTTCAGACATGGTGATTTACTCCAGAAATACGTAAGCGTCCCTGTCGCATTATTCGACAGGGAGCATTAAGAAGACATTAATGTGCCGGGTGATAAACAGCGTTAAAACCCAGCTTACACAGCAAGGCAGCAGCCGTTGCGTCGTCACACATCACGTATAAAGACGACCATTCACGGCGCTCAAGATAATTTTTACGCAGCTTATCAAACTCACCCGGAATTCCAGCGACTTTACGCAGCGGCGCATCATCGCGGCGCACATCATACACTAAATGCACCAGCCTTTTCAGCGTTGGCTGATCTAACGGGCCATGCAGTGTGATACGACCAAATTCCGGTGCAGGTAACAGGGTATTGAGCGCAACGTGTTGTTCGCGACCAATAAACTTGCTAAAAGCCTCAAAGACCTGCGTGGTGCCGCGCGCTTTTCCTTCCAGGGTATACCCGGCAATGTGCGCCGTGCCGATATCGGCTTTCTCCAGCAATGCCACATTGAGATCCGGCTCCCCTTCCCAGACATCCAGCACGACGCTCAGCGACTGCCCGGCATTCAATCGGTTCAGCAATGCCGTATTGTCGATGACCGGCCCGCGGCAGGCGTTGATCACAATGGTGCCTGGCTTCAGCCGGCTAATCAGCGCATCATCTGCCAGGTGCAGCGTTTTGTACGGTCCGTCTTTAAACAGCGGCGTATGGAAAGTCAACACATCGGCTTGCTCTACCAGTTCGTCCAGCGAGCGGAAATCTCCCTCGTCACCGCGATCGGCTCGCGGCGGATCGCACAGCAGCGTGCGGATCCCCAGTGCTTCCAGACGTGCCTGCAAACGGCCGCCCACATTGCCCACGCCTACGATGCCTACAGTACGATCGCGTAACGCAAACCCGTCGCGCTCCGCCAGCATCAGCAACGCTGAAAAAACATATTCTACGACCGCAATCGCGTTACAGCCGGGCGCTGCGGAAAAGCCGATCTTCGACTGCGCAAGCCAGGCTTCATCCACATGGTCCGTGCCTGCGGTTGCCGTACCGACAAATTGAACCGGTTTTCCGCTAAGCAGTGATTCATTTACTTTCGTCACCGAGCGCACCATTAAGGCATCCGCATCATCCAGTTCGGCAACGGGAATCGGGCGACCGGGAACCGCTTTGACCTCCCCCAAACGACTGAACAGTTCGCGGGCATAGGGCATATTTTCATCAACGAGGATTTTCACGTCTTTCGCACCTGTTTGAGAACGAGAGTTAACCGGGCAAGTGTGCCATAATCTCGCCGCCAGGCATACTGCGAGACCTGGTCAGCACAGATTTAAGGAACAGAGATGATGCAGCCCATTTCAGGTACACCCGCACGCCCTCCCGGCGAAGGCCAAAATGCCCCTTCTGCTGCGGGTGAACAACCGTTATCCACACAACAACGTACTGTGCTGGAACGACTGATTACCCGTCTGATTTCACTCACCCAACAGCAAAGCGCCGAGGTGTGGGCCGGAATGAAGCACGATCTGGGCGTCAAAAGTGATACGCCGCTGCAATCACGTCACTTTCCTGCCGCGGAGCAAAACCTGAACCAGCGGCTGGGTGTTGCTCAGCAAAATCATGCTAATCGTCAGGTTCTCTCACAACTCACTGAATTACTGAGTCAGGGAAATAACCGCCAGGCGGTAAGTGATTTTATCCGTCAGCAGTATGGGCAAACGGCGCTCAGCCAGCTCACGCCTGAGCAATTGAAGAACGTGCTCACGCTGCTGCAACAAGGGCAGCTTTCTATACCGCAACCGCAACAGCGCCCGGCCACCGATCGTCCGTTGTTACCCGCAGAGCACAATACGCTGAACCAGTTGGTTACCAAACTGGCGGCGGCCACGGGAGAGTCAGGTAAGATGATCTGGCAGTCAATGTTAGAGCTGTCTGGCGTAAAAAGCGGTGAGCTGATCCCCGCCAAACAGTTTACTCATCTGGTCACCTGGCTGCAGGCGCGCCAGACGCTCAGCCTACAAAGCGCCCCGACGCTACAAACGCTCCAGGCGGCCCTGAAGCTGCCATTAGAGCCGAATGAGCTGACGGCAATAAAAGAGTACGCGCAGCAGACGTATCAGATCCAACCACAAACGATTCTGACCACGGTGCAGGTGCAGGACTTGCTGAATCAAATCTTCCTGCGCCGCGTAGAACGGGAACGCGAGCTAAACGATCCGCGCCATCTTCAGCCTATTTACAGCCCGTTCGCGCCGATGATTGAAACGGTAAAATCTCTGTCGGCACGACCGGGACTGCTGTTTGTCGCGTTAATGATCGCATTAGCCATTTTCTGGCTGGTCGCTTAACCTTTGCGCAGCGTAAGCAGCGTCACGACAATCCCCACCACGGCGGATATCGCTCCGGCAAGGAATACCGAGGGATAACCGTACGCGGTGGCCAGCACCCCGGCGACCGGGCCGCTTATGCCGTAGGAGATATCCTGAAACGCGGCGTAACCGCCCAGCGCCGTACCGCGAACCTGCGCGGGCACTCGCTTCACAACCTCTACGCCCAATGCCGGGAAGATAAGCGAACACCCTGCCCCGGTTAATGCCGCCCCGAGCAGCGCAATCCATGCTGATGGGGCCTGCCACAGCAGAATCAGCCCCGCGGTTTCAACCAGTAAGGAGACAACGGCTACCTTCACGCCTCCGAACCGATCCGGCATCCAGCCAAACAGAATGCGCATCAGCACAAACGCCCCGCCAAACGCGGTCAGGGTGAACCCCGCCATCGTCCAGCCGTTGCTGACAAAATAGAGTGAAATAAACGTACCGATCACCGCAAAGCCAACGCCCTGCAGCGCCAGGCCCAGGCCCGGTTTCCAGATAAGCCCTACCACGCTCCATAAAGAAGGGCGTTCTCCTGCATGAGCAGGCACTTTGCGAACGGTGCCGTTGAATGCCCATGCCAGCAGCGGTAATACCATTGTCGTTCCCGCCAGCGCCGCGAAGCCAAAGTGGCTATGGATCAGCAAGCCCAGCGGCGCACCGGCGGCCAGCGCACCGTAAATAGCCATCCCGTTCCACGACATCACCTTACCCGAGCGTGTTGGACCGACCAGCCCAAGCCCCCAGGTCAGCGTTCCGGTGAGCAGTTGGCTTTCGCCAAAACCGAGGATCAAACGCCCGACGATTAACAATGCAAATTTTACAGGGACAGAGACAGGCAATAGCGCGGCTAACAGCCACGCCGCGCCCGCCAACCCACAGGCAAACATCCCCTGTAGCGCCGAACGTTTGGCGCCATATTGATCGGCTAAGCGCCCGGCGTAGCCGCGCGTTAATACCGTTGCCAGAAACTGTACGCCTACGGCGATACCAACCATGGTGTTGCCATAGCCCAGCTCCTGATGCACAAACAGAGGAATAACGGGCAAAGGTAGGCCGACCGTCATATAGGTCAGGAAAACTGCAAAAGCGATACGAAACAGCGAAAAGTTCGCCGAAGGTGTTTTTTCTTGTTGGGTTACAGCTGTCATGCGTTACTCCAAAATGCAGAGTAAGGCGAGGAATGTCCACGCCCCCTCTACCTGACTTTCAGGATTAAGGTGCGTTGGATAACGTTAAACGCTTACGCATTATCAGATAGATAATGTTGAGTGCGAAGTCTGCCTGTGAGCCACTAAATTTGTCAACCCTGAAATCTCACCAGGTCGGTTCACGGTAAAGACGACTTTTCGTCGAATAAAAAAGGAAATACCGCATCAATTCCTTTTGTGCCAAACAGTCCGGTCACCTGCTTGCGCTGCCCCGGCGTCAGCAGTCTGAACATCATATCCCAGATCTCTTTCGGTTCCGCTTCCTGTACGCAACGGCTCTCTAAGGCCAGCACCTTTTCAGTTTCTTTCAGGTAAGGACGGAGATACAAAGGGAAAATGGAGATATGAAACTCCTCAGCCTTTGATTTAACACGTTTGCGCTTCACGCCCTCTTTGCCTTCACTGTACATGTTTAAACGGGAACGAACCGCAGGCGCGCTTCCTGGAAACCCCGGCAATTCAAGACATTCCTTTACCGTGAACCACTCTTTTGCCATTAGTTTCTTTCCTTTCTGCCTGTGGAATAAAAAATATTTTTTCTTTTACGCGAAATTTCAGTTTTATTCTGGCAATATTCCAGTGACCAAAAAGAAAGTTACATTCTTTTGTTTCTCTGGTTTATACCCTGAAAAATATCGGCGCCGATAACACATTTCCTTAGGATTACAGAATGGAACACAAAAGCCAAGACTGGCATCGTGCAGATATTAAAAGTGCACTGGAAAAAAAAGGAATCACGCTCAGAGATCTTTCTCGTGCGGCTGGATTATCGCCCGATTCACTGCGCAATGTATTTACCCGAAGCTGGCCCAGAGCGGAGCAGATCATTGCGCAGGCGCTCGAAACCTCGCCAGACGTGATTTGGCCGTCACGCTATCCACGCCAGCAGCCAGAGGATAAAACAAGTAATACTGAATATTAAATAGATCACTCGTAATTTAACGAGCATATAAATTAATAAATATCCCAGCTTAATATATTGAGAATATTAATAGCACTATTTGCCATTTCCAATTGCGTAAATACTGTTAAAGCATCACGTAATTGCTATTACGTATGTTATTAACAGGAGTCGTTATGAGTTGGGATAAAAAGGTGGCGGTCAATTACGCCAAATCGCACGCGAGTTCACATTCACAAGGGCGCTGTGCGGAATATACCCGCAAAGCTGTTCAGGCAGGCGGCGTTACTCTTGGGCGCACTTACCATGCCAAAGATTATGGTCCGATGCTGAAAAACGCCGGTTTCAGCGCCATTGGCGCGCTTGAAGAGCCGCGCGAAGGGGATGTCATCATCATTCAACCTTATGCTAATGGAAACCCGAGCGGTCACATGGCGATATATGACGGTCATGACTGGTATTCCGACTTCAAACAGCGAGACATGTGGGCCGGTCCGGGTTATCGGACCGCAAAGCCGTCATACACCATTTACAGGAAGAAGTAATGAAAGCCTTTCCACTGATTGTTCTCATCCTGCTGATTTGTGGCTGTACCCCTTCTCACCGTGACAGCACGCAGGATGTGAAACAGTTCTATCTTTCGTGGATGAAGAACTACACTCAGGATCCGGATGCGCCCCGCGAAACATCAGCATTACTGCAACGCTATGTCGCCAAAGAGGTTATCGGGCGTCTGGCGCTAATTGATACGCTTTATGAGCAGGAGATCGTGCAAGCGGACTACTTTATGTATGTGCAGGATTACGCACCGGCATGGATCCCGCTGTTGCGGGTTGGACAGGCGCAGCCATTCCTCGGCGGTGAAAAACTGAACCTGCAGTTAGGCACTGAGTCAGCCCCTATTCGACTGGAGGTTTATACCCGTTGGGAGGAAGGACGGTGGAAAATTTATCGTGTCCGGGACGCGGGTCGTCATTACGAGCAGCCCATTTACAATGCCGGAGAAATTACGCGAGCCAGAGCATGGTCCGCTGAGATCGCGACGGAATACGAAAAAATGCCGAAGTAAACACAGTAAAAAGGGAGCCTGTTGGCTCCCTTTTTTCGTATTCAAGCTGAGACTTACGCCTTCAGCTTACGCATAACCAGCGTAGCGTTGGTGCCGCCAAAGCCGAAGCTGTTGGACATCACGGTGGTCAGCGCCTGCTCGGTCGGTTTGGTCACGATGTTCAGACCTGCCGCCTGCTCATCCAGCTCTTCAATGTTGATGCTTGGCGCGATAAAGCCATGTTCCAGCATCAGCAGAGAGTAGATAGCTTCCTGCACGCCAGCCGCGCCCAGTGAGTGACCGGTCATCGCTTTGGTTGCGGAGATTGCCGGGCTGTTGTTGCCAAACACTTCGCGGATTGCGCCCAGTTCTTTCACGTCGCCAACCGGAGTCGAGGTACCGTGAGAGTTCAGGTAGTCGATCGGCGTGTCTACACCGTGCATCGCCATCTGCATGCAACGTACTGCGCCTTCGCCAGACGGAGCAACCATGTCTGCGCCATCGGACGTTGCGCCGTAACCGACGATTTCCGCATAGATGTGCGCGCCACGTGCCAGAGCGTGCTCCAGTTCTTCAACCACGACCATACCGCCGCCGCCAGCAATAACGAAACCGTCGCGGTTTGCGTCATAGGTACGGGAAGCTTTTGACGGATCGTCGTTGTATTTGGTAGACAGCGCGCCCATTGCATCGAATTCACACGCCATTTCCCAGCACAGCTCTTCGCCGCCGCCAGCAAAAACGATATCCTGTTTGCCCAACTGAATTTGTTCTACCGCGTTGCCGATGCAGTGCGCAGATGTCGCACAGGCAGAACTGATGGAGTAGTTTACGCCGTGGATTTTGAACGGCGTTGCGAGGCAGGCAGAAACGCCGGACGCCATCGCTTTGGTGACCACATACGGGCCAACCGCTTTCAGACCACGTGGGCTACGCATTGCGTCAGCGCCGAACACCTGAAAACGTGGGGAGCCGCCGCCGGAACCTGCAATCAGGCCAACGCGCGGGTTGTTCTGGTAATCTTCTGCAGCCAAGCCGGCATCAGCCACTGCCTGCTCCATTGATAGGAATGCATAGATGGATGCGTCGCTCATGAAGCGCACTACTTTGCGGTCAATGAGGCCAGTGGTATCCAGTTTTACGTTGCCCCAAACGTGGCTACGCATGCCGGAGTCCTTCAGCTCCTGAGAGAAAGTGATCCCTGAACGTCCTTCACGCAGAGATGCCAGGACTTCCTGCTGGTTATTACCGATGCTGGAAACGATGCCCAAGCCAGTAATCACTGCACGTTTCATTCAATACCTCTGTAAGTCGCACTATTTTAAAGTTTCGAGTGGCACAATAGCGTACACTTGTACGCCGAACAAGTCCGATCAGCCATTTTATGTGGAAATTTGCGCAGCCAGGCACTCATCGCTAAGATCGGGGCACAGCCTGTCAGACGAGTAACTTACGTGAAACAATACGCTATACAACCTGCCAACCTTGAATTCAACGCTGAGGGTACACCTGTTTCCCGAGATTTTGACGATGTCTATTTTTCTAATGATAACGGGCTGGAAGAGACACGTTACGTCTTTCTCGGCGGTAACCATCTCGCACAACGATTCCCTGCGCATTCACGTCCTCTCTTCGTGGTGGCAGAAAGCGGGTTTGGCACCGGACTTAACTTCCTCACGCTCTGGCAGGCATTTGCCGATTTTCGCGATACCCACCCAGAAGCTACCCTGGAAAGATTACATTTCATCAGCTTTGAAAAATATCCGCTGACGCGTGAAGATCTCACCTTAGCCCACCAGCACTGGCCAGAACTTGCCCCGTGGGCCACGGCACTGCAAGAACAATGGCCGTTGCCGCTGGCGGGATGTCATCGCCTGCTGCTTGATGATGGGCGCGTCACGCTGGATCTGTGGTTTGGCGATATTAACGAACTGACCAGTACGCTGGATGACTCTCTGAATCAAAAGGTGGACGCCTGGTTCCTGGACGGTTTCGCACCGGCAAAAAACCCGGATATGTGGACGCCAACGCTGTTTAACGCGATGGCCCGACTGGCTCGTCCCGGCGGGACGCTGGCAACCTTTACATCGGCAGGCTTTGTACGTCGGGGGTTGCAGGAAGCCGGATTTACAATGCAAAAATGCAAAGGCTTTGGGCGCAAACGCGAAATGCTCTGTGGCGTGATGGAACAGACTCAGACGCTCACGTCCTCGGCGCCATGGTTTGCGCGTACGGGAACAGATAAGCGCGAAGCCGCCATTATTGGTGGAGGAATTGCCAGCGCATTGCTGTCACTGGCGTTATTGCGCCGCGGCTGGCAGGTAACGCTGTATTGCGCCGACGATAAACCTGCCGGGGGCGCATCCGGTAATCGCCAGGGGGCGCTCTACCCCCTACTTAGCAAACATGACGCAGCCATTAATCTCTTTTTCCCCACTGCGTTTACCTTTGCCCGTCGACTGTATGACGCCCTCCCCGTTGAGTTCGCGCATGACTGGTGCGGCGTGACGCAACTCGCGTGGGATGAGAAAAGCCAGCAAAAAATCACCCAGATGCTGTCCCTTGAACTGCCCGCTGCGCTCGCCGTCGGGGTTGACGCACAGCAGGTTTTACAAACAACAGGTGTGGAAACCGGATGCGGCGGGATTCAGTATCCAGCCGGAGGATGGCTGTACCCGGCGCAGTTAACCGCCGCGGTACTGGACTATGCAACAACCCTGGGATTACGCACCCGCTACCAACATACGCTGGCCTCACTGACTCGCCAGACAGCAAGCTGGCAATTGCAGTTTTCCAGTGGAGAAACCGCCTCTCACGCAGCAGTCGTTCTGGCTAACGGCCATCTCATTAGCAGCTTTGAGCAAACGCAGCCACTACCGGTGTACTCCGTGGGCGGTCAGGTGAGTCATATTCCCACCACACCTGCACTTTCAGCGTTACGTCAGGTGCTGTGCTATGACGGCTACCTCACGCCGCACAACCCGCAAAATCAGCAGCACTGCATTGGCGCCAGCTATCATCGAGGGAGTGAAGAGACAGCGTATCGCGAGGACGATCAGCAACAAAACCGTCAACGCTTAATCGACTGCTTCCCGAACGCTGTGTGGGCAAAAGAGGTAGACGTTAGTGACAATGCCGCCCGCTGTGGGGTGCGCTGCGCCACGCGCGATCACATGCCAATGGTCGGCAACGTCGCGGACTATGACGCCACGCTCAGCCAGTACACCACACTTGCTGCAGACAAAGAGCACGCCGTAAGCGCGCCGGTTTATTCCGATTTATTTATGCTGGGCGCGCTGGGATCGCGCGGGCTGTGTACTGCCCCACTGTGTGCAGAAATTCTGGCGTCGCAAATGAGCAATGAACCGATTCCCATGGATGCCAGCACGCTGGCGGCGCTAAATCCAAATCGTCTGTGGGTCAGGAAGTTATTGAAGGGTAAAGCGGTGAAATAAAAGGATGGGGTGCCCTCTCGTCATGGCCTGATGACGCTACGCTTATCAGGCCTACAAACACCCCAACAAGGTAGGCCGGATAAGACACCAGAGCGTCGCCATCCGGCACAATTTACCGCAATTATTGTGCAGTAGCCTTCTGGAACAGAGTGTCCCACATTTCTTTCACTAACGCCTGGTCACGCGGCGATAGTTCGCCTGCGCTGATGGCTTTTTCCAGGCTGCTGGTCACATTGGCGTACAATGCCTCAGCGGAATGGTCCTCGCCAGCGTCCAGTTCGGCCACGGCCAGCGTCAGGTGTCCACGCAAATAGCCACTGGCAAACAACTCATCATCGCTGGCGTGCTCTACCATATCGTCGATTAATGCCAGAATGCGTGATTCAAACTCCGCGATCATCTTCTTTCCTCATTGTAAACGTGGCAGCGACTTCAGTTGAGCGCTTCGGGCCACGGGAATTGTTCCGCCTTAAGTTCAGGCGTGTGATAATAATTCTGTAACGCGTTAATGAAGCGCGCCGGACGTTCAGGGATCCCCTTTTCCAGGTACTCCATCACCTGAGCATGAACACGGCGCTGGAATACCACGCGATCCGGTTCAAAGTCCCCTTCAAGGTTGTCGCAACTGACGTTAAACGGGTAGCCCGCCGCCATGCAAAACAGCCAGTCAAACGCCTGTGGCTTCACTTCCACATCTTCAAACTGGCATTGCGTCTTCGCGTCGCGTCCGTCCGGACAGTACCAGTAACCGAAGTCGACCAGTTCACGCCGCGCCTTACCGGCGATGCACCAGTGTGAAATTTCGTGTAACGCGCTGGCGTAATAGCCATGCGCAAAAACGATACGGTGATACGGTAATTCCGCATCCGCAGGAAGATAGATCGGTTCGTCATCGCCTTTAATCAGACGGGTATTAAATTCATCGGCAAAGCAGCCGTTAAAAATCTCAATTAACTGTTCGTAGTGATGGGTATTATTCATTAGTTCATCCCCAGCCAGTGGAGAATCTCCTGTCCATGATTATCATAAAGTAGCTTGGCGCTCATCACGGCGGAGACAATGACGATCATTGGCCGAATGAGTTTTTGTCCTTTACTGAGCACCAGCCGTGAACCCATCCGTGCGCCAATAAACTGGCCAATGAGCATCACAAATCCGGTCGCCCAAATCACTTTGCCGCCGAGGGCAAACAGCAACAGCCCGCCGATATTCGATGTGGCATTTAATACTTTGGCGTGGGCCGTCGATTTCGCCAGGTTGTAGCCGCACAGCATGACAAAAGCCAGCGCGTAGAACGACCCCGCAGCCGGACCAAAAAAGCCATCGTAAAAGCCGACGCAGCCCCCGGCCACCAGCGCGAAAGGCAACCCATGCAACCGACGCTGTCGGTCCTCCTCCCCCACTTTAGGCATCAACAGAAAGTAAAGGCCAATACAGATAACCAGAACCGGCAGGATCTGGCGCAGAATATCTGACTGCACATGCTGAACCAACAGCGCGCCGCTCATTGAGCCGATAAAAGTCATGAAGATATTGAGCTTCTGATCCGCCAGATTAACCACGCCACGGCGAATAAAATAGAGGGAGGAAGAGATAGATCCTCCACAGGCCTGTAGCTTATTGGTGGCCAGCGCTTGCGCGGGTGGCATCCCGGCCGCCATCAATGCCGGGATAGTGAGTAAACCACCGCCTCCGGCCAGAGAATCAATAAAACCTGCCAGCATCGCCACGAAAAAAAGCACACCTAACAGCAGTGGCGACACCATAAACAGAGAGGCAAAATGATCCATTAGAGTACATGCTCGTCCAGTAGCGCCTGGCAGGAAGGCGGCAACGGCGGCGGTGTCTTCTTCTCAGGCTTGGTGGTTCCAGGTTTCGGAGGTTCGAACCAGCTTTGCAGCTCCGCGCCGCAGCCGTCACCCGGTGGTGGTAACGGTTGATCTTCGCACTCAAGACTGTCGGCAGGACAACGTAACCGTACGTGCATATGCGCACGATGCTGGAACCATGGCCGCACTTTACGCAACCAGTCCCTGTCGGTCCCTGCATCCAGACAAAGTTGCTGCTTAATCGCCGGATTCACGAAAATACGCGTGACTTCATTATCTTTTGCCGCCAGCCTGATCAGGCTGAAAATCTCCGGCTTCCAGAGTGACGGCACGACACGTTTGCCATCCTGTGAGACCAGATCTAACGCCTGCGGCCGCAGCAGTTGCGACTGGGTCCAGCGGGTTTTCGGCAGTTGCAGGAAAATATCTACATCCAGTCCCGTCTGGTGGCTGGCGTGACCGCCATTGAATCGCCCACCGGCCGGCATGCCCATATCGCCGATTAACACCGTACCCAGCCCCAGATTGTTGGCCTGATTACTCAGACGCTGGATAAACATCACCAGATCCGGATGGCCAAAGTAACGGCGCTGATCGGTGCGCATCACCTGATAGTGTTCTGACTGTACAGGCAGCGTATCTGCGCCAACAATACAGCCATTGGAGAACGCGCCGATAGACTGCGCGCTGCCTGCAACCGGATGGGTAATTTTCTGCCAGGGCGTCGCCGCCAGACAGGCGGTGCTGGCAAACAGAGTCAGCGCCGCAAGTGCCGTTTTTTTCATCTCTTACCAGCGTGGAATATCGGTCTTCACGTCCGCATTTTGCGCCCGCTGACGCAGCAGGTGATCCATCAACACGATCGCCAGCATCGCTTCGGCGATTGGCACGGCGCGGATCCCAACACACGGATCGTGACGACCTTTGGTGATCATTTCGACTTCTTCACCAAAGCGATTAATAGTGCGCCCTGGAACGGTAATACTGGAGGTCGGTTTCAGCGCCATATGAGCAATGATTTGTTGCCCACTGCTGATCCCACCAAGAATGCCGCCCGCATGATTACTCTGGAAACCTTCTTTGGTGATTTCATCACGGTTCTGGCTGCCGCGCAGTGCAACAACGTCAAAACCGTCGCCAATCTCAACACCTTTAACGGCGTTAATGCTCATCAGCGCGTGAGCGATATCAGCATCCAGGCGGTCAAATACAGGTTCGCCTAGACCCGCTGGTACGCCGCTTGCAACCACGGTCACCTTCGCCCCGATGGAGTCGCCCTCTTTCTTCAGCCCACGCATCAGTTCGTCCAGCGCTTCGAGTTTATCCGGGTCTGGACAAAAGAACGGGTTAAGTTCCACCTGGGACCAGTCTTTGATCTCCAGCGGAATATCACCCATCTGCGTCAGACAGCCGCGAATTTCAACACCGAATTTTTCCGCCAGATATTTTTTGGCAATCGCTCCGGCCGCAACGCGCATCGCCGTTTCACGTGCGGATGAGCGTCCGCCGCCACGGTAGTCACGCAGGCCATACTTCTGCTCATAGGTATAGTCGGCGTGTCCTGGACGAAAAACGTCCTTAATCGCGCCGTAATCCTGTGAACGCTGATCGGTATTTTCGATCAACAGGCCAATGCTGGTGCCGGTGGTAACGCCCTCGAACACACCGGAGAGGATTTTCACCTGATCCGGCTCACGACGCTGCGTAGTGTAGCGCGATGTGCCCGGACGGCGTCTGTCGAGATCGTGCTGCAGGTCAGCTTCTGTCAGAGAAATGCCCGGCGGAACACCATCGACAATACAACCGAGCGCCAGCCCGTGTGATTCACCGAAAGTGGTTACGCGAAAGAGTTGCCCAATTGTGTTTCCTGCCATCACGGCTCCGTTATGAGTGTTGTGTATGTGCGCGTGTATTTAGTCTTTATAAATGCTGAAGTGCTCGCGAGCAGCAACTAACTGCTCTTTGGTCAGCATGAATACACCTTCACCGCCGTTGTCGAACTCCAGCCAGGTGAACGGTACATCCGGGTATTGCTCTATCAGGTGTACCATGCTGTTTCCGACTTCACAAATCAGAATACCGTTATCCGACAGGTAGTCCGGAGCGTTACCCAGAATGCGGCGGGTAAGTTTTAGTCCATCGCTGCCGGACGCCAGACCCAGCTCAGGTTCATGACGATATTCGTTTGGCAGATCGGACATATCTTCCGCATCGACATACGGCGGATTGGTCACAATCAGGTCATACTGGACTTTCAGCAGATCGCGGAACAGATCGGAACGGATCGGCGTAACATGATGGATCAGGCCGTGCTCTTCAATATTGTGTTCGGTCACCGCCAGCGCGTCGGTGGAAATATCCACCGCATCCACTTCGGCCTCCGGGAAAGCATAGGCGCAGGCAATGGCAATACAGCCGCTGCCGGTACACATATCAAGGATATGCTGCGGCTGCTCATTGATAAGGCCCGCAAAGCGGTTATTAATAAGCTCGCCAATCGGCGAACGTGGCACCAGCACGCGTTCATCAACATAAAACTCATGCCCGCAGAACCAGGCTTTGTTGGTCAAATAAGCGACCGGAATGCGCTCGTTGACGCGGCGAATCACGCGTTCAACAATGCGATGGCGCTCGCTGGAAGTCAGACGCGCGGTACGCATATCTTCTGGAATATCCAGCGGCAGATAAAGTGACGGCAGCACCAGTTGTACGGCCTCGTCCCATGGGTTATCCGTGCCATGGCCATACCAGATGTTCGCCGCGCTAAAACGGCTGACCGCCCAACGCAACATGTCCTGAATGGTATGCAGTTCACTCACTGCTTCATCGACGAAAATTTTATCCACGTATTCCTCCAGGGCATGCTCGTATTAATTTCGGCGGCTAGTTTGCCACGAAGACGGCGATAAATCAGCATTCACACAGGGCCTGAGCGCGAAAATTGCGTTTTAAGCGATCGGATGCCCGCCAAGTCGGGTTAAACTAACGAAAAATAAAAGATGAGACTCTCGAATGAAAAAGAAAACATCGCTCAGCGAGGAGGATCAGACGCTGTTTCGCCAGCTGATGACCGGCACGCGTAAAATTAAACAGGACACCATTGTTCACCGACCGCTACGTAAAAAAATTACCGAGGTTCCGGTTAAAAGGCTGCTGCAGGAACAAGCTGATGCCAGTCACTATTTCTCGGACGAGTTTCAGCCGCTGCTGAATACGGACGGCCCGGTAAGATATCTGCGTGCCGACGTCAGCCATTTCGAACTGAAGAAAATGCGCCGTGGCGATTACTCCCCGGAGCTGTTTCTCGATCTGCACGGGCTGACCCAGCAGCAGGCCAAACAGGAGTTAGGCGCGCTGATTGCCGCCTGTCGTCGTGAGCATGTGTTTTGCGCCTGCGTGATGCATGGCCACGGAAAACATATTCTTAAGCAGCAAACACCGCTCTGGTTGGCGCAGCATCCGCACGTGATGGCCTTTCATCAAGCGCCAAAAGAGTACGGTGGCGACGCCGCGCTGCTGCTGCTGATTGAAGTGGAAGAGTGGCAACCACCCGAACTTCCCTGATGCAGAAAAACAGAAAGAGCCGCATTTGCGGCTCTTTGATTTTCCGGATGACGGCTGTGCCTTATCCGATTCCAGGCTTTTTAAATCGCTTTTGCCATTTTTAGGTTACACGGGCTCATCTGCCAGTTAAAAGTACCCTTCCCGCTCTCATCAAGCGTTACGCTGGCAATCGCTGATGTGGTAAACATCGGCGGTGTTTCGCCAGGGCAAAGTTCAGACACCAGATACCCCACTAAAGGTAAGTGAGAGATGACCAGCGCCGTGGCGATACCTTCATTGGCCAGAGCCTGTAAATAGGCGCTGACCAGACCGACATCGCCGCAGGGAGTCAACTCCGGCAAAACATCCACACCGGTTGGCAGGTTCATACATTCCCCCACCACATCCAGCGTTTGTTCGGCTCGTAGGAACGGGCTCACCAGAACACGTTCGATATCCACTTTTTGACCTTTCAGCCAGTTCGCCATCAGGCGAGATTCGTCACAACCACAGGAGGTTAAGGGACGAACCGAATCACTGGCGGCATCGAGGGCTGCGTCGCCGTGACGCATGATAAAAACTTGCATATTGCACCGCTTTTGTTAACCAGAATCACCGACACCTTTATCCACAGCCCCTATTGACCGTGGTAACGATGTGGTGGCCGGCATTGTGCCTTATCCATTCACCGAATGAAACGCTGTTTTTTACCTCAACGGCGTAAGTATAGTCAATCTCTGTTTACATTTTGAGCGCGACCCATACATTCAGTGCGGATTCATCCTACCTTTGACCTCATGAATTCAGGTCAGTTTCCCCATTACTCCAGAATCTTTCACCGCGTTCCGCCATCTGCAATAACTGCTCACACGGCGTAAACCGCGAGCCGTATTGCGTGGTCAGTCGTTGCAGAGCAGCAACCACTTCACCCGCGCCGAGCGAATCCATATACCGGAACGGGCCGCCGAGGAAGGGCGGAAAACCAATACCAAATACAGCGCCGATATCGCCATCACGCGCGCTGCGGATAATCTTCTCATCAAAACAGCGTGCGGCTTCATTGAGCATTAACATGACGCACCGCTCAGCGATCTGCGCGGCGGTGAGTCGGCCCAGCCCCTGGACGCCAATAAGCGTATAAATTGCAGGGTCGACCTGTTTTTTGCTTTTACGCCCTTTCGCTCCATAAAGATAGAAACCCCGACCATTTTTTCTACCTTTGCGATCGTCATTCAAAATTGAAGCAACAACATTTGCAGGCGCGCTAAAACGTTCTCCATATGCAGCTTCAAGCACTGGTATAATTTTAGTGCCCGTATCAATTCCGACCTCATCCAAAAGTTGGATTGGCCCGACCGGAAAACCAAACTTAACCAGCGCGGCGTCAATGGCTTCAACCCGCTCGCCTTCGGTCAGCATACGAATAGCTTCGTTAATGTATGGCGCTAAAATGCGGTTAACATAAAATCCGGCCTTATCTCTGACCACTATCGGCGTTTTGCCCTGCTTTTTCGCCAGTTTAACGGTTGTGGCAATTGTCTGCTCAGAGGTCGTGGCATGCGGGATAACCTCGACCAGCGGCATTTTTTCCACCGGGCTAAAGAAGTGCAAACCAATTACTTGTTGAGGCCTGGCAGCGTTCGCCGCAATATCGCCAATTGGCAAAGATGAGGTGTTAGAGGCAAAAATGGTATGAGATGCGCAATTTTGCTCAACTTCTGCCACCATCTGTTGTTTTAACGCCAGATCTTCAAATACGGCTTCAATAACCAGGTCGCGATGAGCGAAGCCACGGTAATCGGTTGATCCCGAAATCAGCGCCAGCTGTTTATCACGCTCGCTGGCTTTGATATGACGGCGGCGAACCTTCGTTTCAAGCTGATCCCAACTGTACTTCAGCGCGTGGTTGATTCCCTTGGCATTTATATCTTTGATACGCACTGGCAAGCCGCCTTTACAGGCCGTCACATAGGCAATACCGCCCCCCATCAGACCGCCGCCCAAAATGCCTACACTGTTTAGCGGGCCGGGCTTCACATCACTTCCGGGATCCTTTTTCACATCGGTGTTGGCAAAAAAGATGTGCCGCAGCGCCTGAGACTGAGATGTCATCGCCAGTTCGCCAAACGCGCGGGCTTCGGCGTCGTAACCGCTGCTGCTGCCTTGCGCCAGGCCGGTTTCGATGACCTCAAGGATACGTTCTGTTGCAGGGTAGTTGCCCTGCGTTTTTTGCGCCGTCTTTTTACTGGCCATGCGGAACAACAGCGCCCGCCCCAGCGGCCCCGCTAGCACACGCTCTCGCACCGGCAGAGTACGGTGTGCGGGACTGTCCTTTTTGGCCAGTTCTACGGCCGCTTCCAGCAAAATGGTATGCGGTACAACTTCATCCACTAAACCCACTTTCAGCGCCTGTTTTGCACGTAGTTGTTTTCCGGTGAGGATCATATCCAGCGCGGTACTGACGCCAATCAGCCGGGGCAACCGCTGGGTACCGCCAGAGCCGGGCAGCAGACCAAGCTGCACTTCCGGTAAACCCAGTACGGTTTTAGCGTCATCGGTACAAATACGATTGTGGCACGCCAGCGCCATCTCCAGGCCACCGCCGAGACAGGCGCCATGAATTGCGGCGATAACGGGGATCGGCAAGGCATTAATTTCCGCCATAATCTGCTGCCCCTGGCGTGCCAGCGTTTCAGCTTCCTGCGCGCTGCCACAGCGACCAATCATGTTGATATCCGCCCCGGCAATGAAATTATCGGGTTTCGCCGAAATGAACACCACGCCGCGTAATGCTTTGTTATCGCGAATTTGTTTCAGAATAACCCGAACCTGGGAGGCAAATTCCGCCTTCAGGGTATTCATTTTCTCTCCGGGCACATCAATGTTGACAACAGCGACGTTATCCAGACGTACGTTTAGCGTAAAAGCCGATGTCATTTCCATTATTCCGCCTCCAGAACCATTGCCGCACCCAGACCACCTGCAGCACAGGCTGTCACTAAACCAAAACCACCGCCACGGCGTCGTAACTCATGGAGGGTTTGGGTGATCATGCGAGCACCGGTGGCGGCGAAGGGGTGTCCATAGGCAATCGATCCGCCCAGCACATTAAATTTACTGTCATCGACCTCGCCCGTGGCATGCGCCCTGCCCAGCACTTCGCGGGCAAAACGTTCGCTACCCAGCAGTTGAAGATTCGCCAGCGTTTGTGCGGCAAATGCTTCATGCATATCGATCAGGGTTAGATCAGCCATGGTCAGACCCGCTCTCTCCAGGGCAAGCGGCGTTGACCACGCCGGCCCCAACAGCATGTCCTGCCAGACATCGATGGCGGTAAAGGCAAAACTACGCAGGTATCCCAGCGGCACCAGCCCCAACTCTTTCGCACGCGATTCCGTCATCATAATCACGGCGGCTGCGCCGTCCGTTAGCGGGGTACTGTTCGCCGCGGTAACGGTGCCGTGCTTTCGGTCAAAGGCCGGACGCAGTTTGGCGTAATCGGCCAGCGTAGAGTTACCGCGAATATTGTTATCTTCTGAAAAAGGATCTTTGAAAGGTGGCGCGTAGGTGGTCATCACCTCATCTGCCAGTTTGCCTTCAGACCACGCCTGAGCGGCGCGCTGATGAGAACGGTGCGCCAGGGCATCCTGTTGCTCTCGCGTAATCCCATAAGTTTTGGCCATTTGCTCGGCCGTATCCCCCATGCGTAAACCGGTGGAGTACTCGGCGACGGCTGGCGGTACGGGCATCAGGTCACGTAAGCGCAGTCGGGAGAAAAGCTTAAGACGCTGACCGGTGGTCCGGGCCTTATTGACATCCACCAGCACCCGCGCCAGCTTTTTGCTAACGCCAATAGGCAGAACTGACGAGGAGTCCGCACCGCCGGCAATTCCTGCGCGGATAGTCCCCGCCATCAGGCTTTCCGCAACATTCGCCACCGCCTGGAAGCTGGTGGCGCAGGCTCGGCTTACGCTGTAGGCATCGGTGTGCACATTCATCCCGGTTCCCAGCACGATTTCACGAGCAATATTTGGGGCTTCGGGCATTTGCACCACCTGGCCAAAGACCAGTTGCTCAATCACATCAGCAGAAATTTCGCTGCGCGCCAGCAGCTCGCCAACGACCATTTTCCCCAAATCTACGGCGGGAATGCCATGAAACGCGGTTGCCTGGCGGGCAAATGGCGTACGCAATCCGCTTACGATGGCGATGCGATCGCCCTGGCGGGTAACCAGCGGTAAAGCCTGACTCATAACACTCCCCTGTAAAAAATAAAAATAAGTGGTCTGACCTGATCACAGTCTTAACCAATTTTTTACATTTAGCCAAGCAGGGAGAAAAGAAAGTGGGAGCTAAGACACAGTGAATAATCACTGACAGTGACGAAAAAGCCCTTGCTACCGGGTAACAAGGGCTTTTAAAGAAGGGGTTAACGCAGACCCAGTTGGAAGATCAGCGTTTCAGCTTCACAGGCAAAAACAAAGTCGATATCCAGACGCACACCTTCAGACTCTTCAGTAAAGGTCGAGGTGATTTGGCAAGGCTCAGATTCCACGCCACGCGCCTTCTCAGTCAGAGCGGCCAGCGTTTCTTCTGCCTCTGCACGATTCGCGAACACACGGCTGTATGACGCGGTGCAATCGGAGTTGTCCATGATGGTGCCAACATCCATACAGCAGCAAACCGGGGTTTCATCAGCACTGCATTTACTCATTGTAGATTTCCTCTGTATTCGCACCTGTGGTGCCAGATAAACGATGGGGATATTTTACGCTCCCATTATTCGCCTCTCCAGTCGTTAATTGTATGAAATGGGATAAGTGACCGAAATCACACTTAAAAATGATCTAAAACAAAAATCACCCAAACAGGTGAGTGTGCATACCCGCAATTTTGCCAGCTGGATCGCGTTTCCGAGATCAGAATTGAAAATATTTATAAACATACTTGCAACATTTCAGCTGGTCAGACCTATACTCTCGGCACTGGTCTGATTTCTAAGTTGTACCTCAGACCCTACACTTCGCGCTCCTGTTACGGTATGTAACATTGTTTGTATAAAAATAAATCAATGAGGTTATGGTCATGAGCCAGAAAACCCTGTTTACAAAGTCTGCTCTCGCAGTCGCAGTGGCAATTATCTCCACACAGGCCTGGTCTGCAGGCTTTCAGTTAAACGAATTTTCTTCCTCTGGCCTTGGCCGGGCATATTCGGGTGAAGGCGCTATTGCAGATGATGCAGGTAACGCCAGTCGTAACCCGGCGCTGATTATGATGTTTGACCGCCCTACTTTTTCAGCGGGTGCGGTGTATATCGATCCAGACGTGAATATTTCCGGTAAATCGCCATACACCGGACGCAGCACCGATGCGGACAACATCGCGCCTACGGCGTGGGTTCCCAATGCTCACTTCGTAATGCCGATCAACGAACAGTTTGGTTGGGGGGCTTCTGTCACGTCAAACTATGGCCTGGCAACCGAATTTAACGACAACTACATCGTCGGCGAATACGGCGGGAAGACCGATCTTAAAACGGTCAACCTGAACCTGAGCGGTGCCTACCGTCTGAATGATAGCTGGAGCTTTGGCGTTGGTTTTAATGCCGTCTATGCCGATGCAAAAATTGAGCGTTATTCCGGTGAACAAACTGCTGCATTGCCAAAAGTCAGCCAGAAAATTGCCAGCCTGAAAGGTGACGAATGGGGTTACGGCTGGAACGCCGGAATTTTGTACGAGCTGGATAAAAATAACCGCTACGGTTTAACGTATCGTTCTGAAGTCAAAATCGACTTCGATGGCGATTACAAGAGCGGCATCCGCACCCAGGCCAACGCGTTACCTGGCGCAGGCACGGCGTTCCCTTGGGGAACCACCAACGCGACTGTCCCAGGTTCTCTGACGCTTAACCTACCGGAAATGTGGGAACTGTCGGGTTACAACCGCGTAGCACCACAGTGGGCTATTCACTACAGCATGGCTTACACCAGTTGGAGTCAGTTCCAGGAGCTGAAAGCAACCGGCACCAACGGGCAGACGCTGTTCTATAAAGAAGAAGGGTTCAAAGATTCTTACCGCATCGCGCTGGGTACGACTTATTACATGGATAAAAGCTGGACCTTCCGTACCGGTATCGCCTATGACGATAGCCCGGTTCCTGCGAGCAAGCGTTCCATCTCCATTCCGGACCAGGACCGTCTGTGGCTGAGTGCGGGTACCACTTACGCCTTCAATGATGACGCGTCTATTGACGTAGGCGTTTCTTATATGCACGGCCAGAAAGTGACCGTCAAAGAAGGCCCATATACTTTCGATTCTGAAGGTAAAGCCTGGCTGTTCGGTACCAACTTCAACTACGCATTCTGATTTTCTTCAGATATAAAAAAGGTGAGCTTTTTAGCTCACCTTTTTATTTTCAACCTTCCTTACTCGGAATCGATCTCTTTTAAATCGTCCTGAATATCTTTCGCGTTCGGGTTTTCTTCTGGTTTGAGTTTGCCACCGTTCGCAATAAAGTCATGACGCTGGAAGTAAGCTTCTCGCACCATGATGTAAGGGTCGGAAGATTGGCGCAGCAGACCGTCGGAATCAAGCAGTTGCGCGCGGGTTTCAATCCCTTCAACCGTCCATTTACCTATCGACAACGGCCAGGTCAGCCAGGACAGTACCGGATACAGCGTATCCACCATGTCGCCGCCATCATCACGCAGCGTGAAGCTGCCGTAGAATGGAAGCTGCATATACGGTCCATAACCAACGTCATAGTGGCCTAACGTACTACCAAAACGGTGTGGTTCAACACGCTGTAACTTCGGATTAGCCATACCCGCCACGTCGATAAATCCGCCCATACCTAACAGGGTGTTCAGGAAGAAACGGGTGAAGTGCACCATACCCTGATAGGGGTCGCCTTGCAGGAAGTAGTTGACCATAACGGCCGGCTCTTCAAGGTTGCCGGTAAAATTGCTCAAACCGTTACGCGCCGGCTGCGGGACATAATCACGCCAGGCAACTGCCACCGGTCGAACAACGTATGGATCTAAAACATTAAAGTTGAAGTTGTACATGGTGCGGTTGAACCCTTCAAATGGGTCCGAACGCCCCTGCTGTTCAGTACCAGAGCTCGCACACCCCACCAAAAGTGTGGTTCCCAGCGCAAGCGCCGACAGGCGAAGCTTCATAAGTGTCTCCCTGTGTATTATGGCTATCGCTGATTGCCATCCATGACGGAACGATGACGTATCCGCCTGTTTAGATGTGAGCGATTGTAACAGCACGTCAAATGATGTCTATATACCCTGTGTTACTGATTTGATCATAGCCTGGTAATGCGTACTCCGTGGCGGCTCTATTCTAGCTACCCCAATAAAAACAAACGTTACCATTTTTGCTATCTCAGACTTTCTCCCGCTGATTTTCGGGCAAAAGCCGCTACGCTTTAGCAATACGTGCTAATTCAGGATTCGGCTATGAATGACATTGAGAACGAAAAGATTGATCGGCACAGCGACGAACTCCAGGTCGACAGTGACGAAAAGCTAGAGGGTAAAAAGATTGAGGTCGATGAGGACAGACTCCCCTCCCGCGCCATGGCGATCCATGAACATATCCGCCAGGATGGGGAGAAAGAAATGGAGCGCGACGCGATGGCGCTACTGTGGTCAGCCATCGCTGCGGGACTCTCGATGGGCGCCTCGCTACTGGCTAAAGGAATTTTTCATGTGCAACTGGAAGGTGTGCCTGGAGGATTTTTGCTGGAGAACCTCGGTTATACTTTCGGCTTTATAATTGTCATTATGGCCCGCCAGCAACTGTTTACCGAAAATACCGTCACCGCCGTCCTGCCGGTAATGCAAAACCCTACGCTCGGCAATTTTGGCCTGCTGATGCGCCTGTGGAGTGTGGTTCTGCTAGGTAATATTATTGGCACCGGGGTTGCCGCATGGGCGTTTGAGCATATGCCGATTTTTGATGAAGAAACCCGCGATGCTTTTGTCAAAATCGGCATGGATGTGATGAAAAACACGCCAACGGAGATGTTTTCCAACGCCATCATTTCTGGCTGGTTAATTGCCACAATGGTATGGATGTTTCCCGCCGCCGGGGCAGCAAAAATTGTGGTCATTATTCTGATGACCTGGCTGATTGCGCTGGGCGATACCACGCACATCGTCGTCGGTTCGGTGGAAATTCTCTATCTGGTCTTTAATGGTACGCTGCACTGGAGTGATTTCTTCTGGCCCTTTGCTCTCCCTACGCTCGCCGGGAATATCTGTGGCGGGACGTTTATCTTCGCGCTGATGAGCCATGCGCAGATCCGCAATGATATGAGCAATAAACGCAAAGAAGAAGCCAGGTTGCAAGCCAGGCGGGATGAGCAAAAGCAGAAAAACCAGAAAAAACAGGCTTGAATGGTGACGGTTTGAGCAGTTGGGCGGCCTGAGGCTTACCGTTGTGAGTAAAAAACGCTATACTCGTGCCGCTTCGTCCCCTTAGTTAAATGGATATAACGAGCCCCTCCTAAGGGCTAGTTGCAGGTTCGATTCCTGCAGGGGACACTTTTAATTTAATGCATCCGGCTAAATCCTTTCATTTACCTGTCAGTTCATCCCTGAGCCAGGCGATAAAACGGCACATTCCTCACCGTTGCAGTAAGATTGTCGGACACCATTGTCTGCTCAGTAGCTATCCGCATCCCTGATTTTCTCAGCCTCAGTACGTCAGCAGCAATACGTTGGCTGCCAAACCAGAAAAGCCCGTCCAAAGCAGTGACATCAAGGCCTGATTCCAGTGCCAGCTTCAGACGCTCACGCGGTGCTTTCACCGTTTTAGCAATTTGCTGATATGGCGCTTCGCTTGAACCTGCACGATTAATGCGTCGAATACGATGCGACAGGCGGTACTGAAATTCATCCGGTATCCCGCCGAGACTCGCTTTCAGGCTGTAAACACAACCAAAGCGTTTACCGTTAAAGATTACGTTTTTCTGACTAAGTTGCAGCTCTTCACGAACGCTGGCAATCAGTTGCGGGGTACGGAGTAATAACAAACGGAAAGGCAGCTCAAAGCTGGTCACATAGTCCACATTCAATAAAGCAATACGCAGACGCTCTTCCGGACCCGCCTTCATTTCCCGACATTCAGCAATAACATCAGCCCACTGGCCAGCCAGACGGGAACTTTCAGTCGCCTCAGTAAAGCTGTATTTTTCAGTCTGATAATCAATACGTTCGGTCACTCGGAATTCCCTTCTGGCCACATCTCGGTATTGGTTGCTCACTTTACCAGCGACAGACTGCAACCGGAAGCCCGCAGGTATAGGCAGTGGAATTATCGCTACTTTGCCCCTTAGTAACTTACTGACTGCTCTTGCATGGTGAGAGACGCGGCCGTCGATAGGGCTGGTGATCCAGGGTAACGCAGAAATTATGCCAACAATGAAACCGTGGCGGTATACGCAACCGGCTCCGGAGAAATGTTTACCCGCACGCTGACCGCATACAACATTATCTTATCAACAAGCATCCCTCTAAAAATACCTGCTGGTAGAAGTCACCAGGGGGCCCGGCATCCGCAGTTACTTCAACCTTGGCAACATAATGAATATTGATTGAACTCATATACTTGAAGGCTTCCACACTGATAATCTCGCAAGATTCATTTGTTGGCAGACAGGATCACTGTGTTAGAAATCTTTTCTTAACCCGCTGAAAAATATCTAACAAATATTTTTCTCACATAAAAACGATGGTTCGTTCAAAACGGATCCGAATTTATTTGGGTTAAAAAAGGTACAGTATGAAAGTCACATGGACTGTCACCCCTGTCGGTTACCAGCGCATTGCTAAGCGCTGCCCATCATGTAATGTAAAACGCGAATTCGCACCTTCCGGCGCATTCAGAGTCAATTCGCAAAAGAAAGTGCTCGATATCTGGAGCATTTATAAATGCACCCACTGCGAATATACATGGAATATCTCGCTGTTTTCACGGCTTCACATCAGCAAAATTAATCACGAGCTGTATCATCGATTTATCACCAACGATGCCAGTACGGTTCACTATTTTGCCAATGATAAAGCGACCCTGAGCCGTAACAAGGCTGAACTTGCAGGTAAACCTGATTTTCGTATTCAGGAGCAGTGGCAGGTCAGCATCAAAACCGGCCAGAACGTCACCGTAAGCATCAGACTTTCCCATTCTTTTCAGATTAGTGTGCTATCGATACTGAAGCGCCAGCTTTTGCTCAGCACTGCGGAGATAAAGAAACTGATAGATGAAAGCCATATTAGTGGTATTACGATGAAAGAACTCAAATCCCGAAAACTAATGACAGGATATTTGGATTTTCAGCTGTCAGCAGTCACATTATATGCTCGGCGAAAAGTTGTTATGACCCAACGTTAACAGTATGAAGCTCACGATAAGATGGTGAGGCTTAACCGACCCGGTATGTTGTCCGGGTCGGTTAAACGGCGTCAGGTCAGACAACAAAACGATTGACCAGATCCTTCATGGTGACAGACAGATTGTCCAGGCGCTGGCTGTCGCTTGCGGCCTGAGAAACCAACGCCGCGTTTTGCTGCGTGACCTGCTCCATAGGTCGCAGTGCCAGGTTAATCTGAGTTACCCCTTGCGATTGTTCCGTCGCTACACGAGCGATATCCGCAATATATTGCTTCATGCTGGTGGTATTGTCCGCCGCGGCTTCTAGCGCGGTAGCGGACGCCGTAACCCGCTCAACACCCTCACTAATTTTTACCATATTCTGCGCGACCAGCTCGCGGATCTGATTAGCTTCTTTGGCACAACGCTGCGAAAGATTCCGCACTTCACTGGCCACAACCGCAAACCCCCTGCCCATCTCTCCTGCCCGTGCAGCTTCCACTGCCGCATTCAGCGCCAGCAAGTTAGTCTGAAACGAAATATCGTCTATCGAGGTCACAATATTCGAGATTTTCTCACTGGAAGAGCGAATATCCCCCATGCTTTGATTTGCCGCACTGGCGACGTTACTGGCCTGGCGGACCTCTTTTTCCAGCCTGATTGTCAGATGCTCCGCTTCGCGGGCATTGTCCGCCGTTTGCGTAATCGTCGTGGAGAGCTGTTCCATACTGGCCACCGCTTGTACTATTGATGCTGCCTGTTCATCCGTGCGTTGGGCCAGGTCCTGATTACCCGCCGTAATACTGCTGCTGGCATCGGATAAAACCACGGAGCCTTGTTTAATCTCCTGGACGATATGCTGAATACTTTCCAGCATCGTGTTATAGGCGCGATTAAGTGAGGAAAGCTCATCTTTCCCTGGGGTCGCCAGTCGTTGAGTCAGATCGCCGTTCATACCCGCAATCTTGCGGAGCGTGTCACTAAATTGACGATGCATATTGATAGCGATTGCCCCTGCGAACGCCAATGATGCCAAGAGCGCTAACAAGCTGACAATCATATATATTTGCCAGTTTTTTCGTGCATCCTGCGCGAGTTTTTCCGCATTCGCTAACAGAAGATTCGCCGTCACATCTTCTATCTGCCGCATCACTTCAATACGCTGGGTTTGAACCTTGAACCAGACAGTAGGATCGACATCAAATCCACCGTTCGCGGCATGACTAAACGCGGTTTCGCGTAATGAGAGGGCTTTTGACGCTTCTGTGGACTGTAAGCGGCTTTCCAGCATGGCCGCCTGTTCCGGTGGGCTCAGACGCAACGATTGTGCCAGCCAGACGTTCTGTTTACTGACGACATCACTGAGTTGATGTAACTGCCCCTCGGCGAAATGACCGGAGGAAAAGATATTTGACAGCAGCGCGCGTTCAATACCTGCTTGTTCTTTCAAATTCAGCAAGTTGTAGTAGGCGGCGAATGCGTTCGCCATCTCGCCTGAATCCGTCAACTGTCCCAACCTGCCCACAAAACTCAGCACATCAGCAATGACATTAGTATAAAACTTAACGACATCGGAGGCCGGAAGCCCCAATCGCGTGACGTTTTCCCGGATGGTGGCAAGCGACAGAATGTTTTTCTTAAACGTGGTGACAGAATTGGCGGCATCCCCTTCTGGTAATGCAGTATCGGACAGTGAACGCACAAAGACCTCGATCTCGCGATCGGTTAAAGCCCGCTGCGCGGTTAACTCATCTTTGAACGTCTTCCCTTCTGCCCCCAGAAATCCGACGCTCATTCCCCGTTCTTTTTGCAGCTCATGCACCACATTTCCGGCACTACGCGCGAGCGCTGTCAGTTGAGCAATATTTTCCATCTGCCGTTCTGTCTCAATGCGCGTCAATATTCCTGAACCAGCAAACCAACATAACGCCAATAATAGTGGTTGTAGCGCGATTATTAACTTCATTTTCATCGGCATTCGATAAACCCACCACATGCCACTTCCCTCCATTGTCCATATTTTCATTATGGTTATCGGCGCAATGAGGCTGCACTTTAAATTTGATCAAGAGACAACTGATTGTTTTTTAGATTAAATACCTGCCAAAATAACTCTATTTGATTATGACAATCAGGATAAATCACTGGAATATTTATATTTATGATATCTATTCTCAAGTTAGTTAAATCATTCAGCATATTATTTCTTATTAAAAAACGGGTTAACTATCAACACGATTCGGAAAGGAGTAAGACACAGAACGGTGACACCTACTGGAGATAACCGTCGTGGCACGGCCATTTTCTGGCATCCCGCCGAACGTTAAGGTTATAATCCTGACAACGATTTTATTGGATTAGAAGCGACGATGACAAAACTTACCCTACAAGAACAGATGCTTAAGGCAGGTCTGGTCAGCAGCAAAAAAGTGGCCAAAGTGCAAAGAACGGCGAAGAAATCGCGCGTTCAGGCTCGCGAAGCCAGAGAAGCGGTTGAAGAGAATAAAAAAGCGCAAATTGAGCGCGACAAGCAGCTCAGCGAACAGCAGAAACAGGCCGCGCTGTCTAAAGAATATAAAGCCCAGATCAAGCAACTGATTGAAATGAATAAAATCACCATTACCCGTGGCGATATTGGTTACAACTTTACTGATAATAACCTGATCAAAAAAGTCTATGTTGATAAGGTGACTCAGTCTCAGCTGATCAAGGGCCGTTTGGCCATTGTCCGACTGACGGCTGAAAGCGGCAACGATAGCGAATACGCCATTATCCCGGCTGTCGTCGCCGACAAGATTGCGCAGCGCGATGCAAGTTATATTGTTTTAAATTGCGAGCTGAGCCAGGAAGCGAAGGACGAAGACGATCCGTATGCTGATTTTGTCATCCCTGATGATTTGATGTGGTAAGAAAAACAACCAGATAATCACTCGGACTTCCGTTGCCTATTTCGGTGAACGCCAACGCCGCCACCGAAATACTCTCGACGTCCCTTCTCCCCCAATCCTGTCGACTAAAACTTATAGTGTTCTTTGCTCAGCCCGTATTTTCTCATGCGTAAATACAATTTTTTACGCGGGATTTGTAAATACTCCGCCACTTCATTAATGCGCCCCTGATGAATATTTAGCGCTTCAGTAATGATCTGTCGCTCGTACTCTTCAACCCGCCGATCGAGCGGTGTTGGTTCAGGCAGATGCAGCTGCGGATTCGCGGTTTCAGCCAGCGGGAGTAGCCCAACGGCAAAAAGCTCGGCGGCATTCGCCAGTTCCCGAACATTACTTAACCACACGCGACGCCGCATGCCTTTCAGTAACTCCCCTTCAACCTCGGGCACGGGATGATTCAGGCGCAGACAGGCTTTCTGCAGGTAATGACGAAACAGCGGCTCAATATCATCCGGACGCTGTGACAACGGCTGGCAACCGATTTGCGTCATCGCAAAACAGTAGTAGAGTTCGGCCACAATCTGGTTGGTTGCCGCCAGTTCCACTAACGATGTGTCACCAATGCCTATCAGACGAAACGGACGCCGCTCCTGGCTTTGTAGATGCACCAGATGGTGCTGCTGTTCACGCGTCAGGCATTCAATATGGCTCAGGACCAGCGTTCCTCCTTGCGCCTGTGCAATAAGGTCATTGAGTAGTCCCGCGTTCCCGGGCGTTAGTTCACCGCGGATAAACGGCCCATCAGCGCTGCGCCCAAGCTGATGCAAATACCGGGCTCCGGTCATACGTCCTGTCCCCGGCTCACCATAAAACCAGACGGCAATATCCGTTTCCGCCAGGTGTTGCAGACGTTGACGATACTGATTGACCCAGTCACTGTAGCCGAGCAGTTCAACCTGAAGCTTTTGCTGGCAATAATGGCGACGGGCAATCACGGATTGTCTCTGACGCAGCGCATCCTCTACCAGCGACAGCAGTTTGCCGGGGTCGACCGGTTTTTGCAGAAAGTCCCATGCGCCTTTCTTTACTGCCTCCACCGCCATCGGGACATCGCCATGCCCGGTGATAAGCAGGATTGGCAACTGATTATCATCCTGATGAAACAACGTCATCAGGTCTATTCCATTGCAGCCAGGCATACACACATCGCTCAGAACAATCCCCGGCCAGTCGGCCTGCAGCCAGTTTCGGGCATCAAAAGGGTTATTGCATGCGTAGACGCGGTACCCCTCTTGTTCAAGCAACAGAGTGTAAGCGTCGAGAACATCGGCATCATCATCAATCAGCAGAACAGAATAGTCATCACACAACATCGTTTACATCCGTCAGATTAAATTGCAGAACGACGCAGGCATTACGCCCCGGTGTCGATGCCAGGCGCAGTTCGCCGTTCATTTGCCCCATTAACGATACACAAATCGATAAGCCAATACCGAGCCCCACATCCTTACTGGTGGTAAACGGCTTTAATAGTGATGGCAATAACGCCTCCGGCCAGCCGGGGCCGTTATCGCAGACAAAGACGCACAATCGGCTGCCCTCAGCCTGCCAGTGAACCTCTATTTGCGCGCCAGTCGGATTGGCATCCAGCGCATTTGCCAGTACGTTTACCAGCACCTGCTGAATACGCACTTCATCACCTGTCACCCATACACTCTGGGCTGGAAGCGTCAGCGTACCTTGCTGTGGCTTATGCCGCATGGCCAACAGTTCCCAGGCGGCGCTGAATGTTTGTCGCAGATCGACCGGATGCAAAGGCGCGCCCGGCTCGGCCCGACGTGCAAACTGACGCAGCGAACGGATAATGGCATCAATACGGGTAATCAGCCCCTCCGCTTTGGTTAACGTACTTCTGGCCTGAGCGGATTGCCCTTGTTCAATTGCCCTTCCCGCCGTAAACAGGTACATCGACAGCGCATTCAGCGGTTGGTTAATCTCGTGCGCCAGCGTGGTCATGGTCTGTCCCACCACTGCCAGTTTTGCCGTCTGGATCAGTTCATCCTGCGTTGCCCGGAGATCGGACTCAATCTCCTTGCGCTCTGTCACTTCCTGCTCCAGCTGATTTTTTTGCGCACTCAACTGGCCCAGAGTATGGCGCAGCAATCCTGCGATGCGCCCGAGCTCATCGCGCCCATAAACCGGGATGGTGGCATCCGTTCTGCCAAGACCAATTTGCACCACGGCCTGGTTGAGTGCGGTAAAACGCTTCACCAGACGCGAACGAATAAAGTAATGGTTGAGCCCCCAGGCGAGAAGTAGCGCCAGCAGCGTCGCCAGCAGAATAAGTCCACCGCTGACGCGAACAATTTGTTCCAGCCGCTGGTTAAACATCTGCATTTGCTGATGGCTACTCCCCAACTGCGCCTCAAGCAGTGTTCGAAAACGCCCGAGCGTTGCCTCTCTGGCATGGTTAGCATCAACGAGCGCTTTTTGCGCGGCGACATAATCGCGCATGGTATCGGGCATTTTATTTTTCATCATCCCGATTTCCAGTAACTCATCAATGGTTTGCCGCAGGGTGATAGTACTGGGCCAGTCATCGAGGGTACGGATATTTTCATCGGCCGTTTTCTTCAGATTCTCCAGATAGCGGATATGATTCTCCACCAGCATCCCGTCGTCGCTACCCGACTTCAGTTCATTGAGCCTGTCGCGTAAATCATCCACGATCTGATTTTCAATTCTTGCCAGGGTGTAGACCTGCTGCTGCTCGTTTTGTACCTCTCTGGCACGTTTGAGATACTGCGCCGCATCGCCGTTTTTGGCCTCAATTTGATCCAGCAACGTCCCCTGCTGCCAGGTAAAATCCTGCACCAGCGAATTCAGCTCGGTTGTAAAATCATCATGTAGCCAGTCGATGCGCGCGGAGAGTTCACTCACCTTTTCGCGCACGAGGAACATGTTGTAGAGCACCCGGTCCAGCTCCGCCATCAGCGCCCGGCTGTCTTGCAAAATCACCGCCAACTGCTGCTGTTCTGCCGATTGTAATCCCCGGCTCAGCACCTCAATTTTGTCCAGATGAGAAATAATCTGATTGCGTAGTTGCAGCCTTACCGTGGTGTTGGGGGCCAACAGGAATTCATTAAGCTGATCCACAACCAGGTTGAGATTTCCTTCTATCAAAAAAGCGGAATGTACGCGCGGGAAGTAATCATCAAGTGAATAGCGTATCTGCGAGCTCTGCTCATGCCAGGAGTACAAACTGACGCAGCTTACGCTCAACGTCAGTAATGCGCCCGTCAGAAACGCTCCCCGCAGGCTACTGCTGATGCTGAGCTGGCGCAGGCGTTGCAGTATCGAACCACCTTTCATTTTAACTCTTCCAGTTTGGATATCGCCTGACGCTGATTTTTAAGAAACCAGAGCTGCCACTCCATCATCTGCTGTTCGGCTACGCTTTTATTCTCAAATTGCGCAAGCCAGGCCTCATCTTCACTACTTCTGGCGTCTATCGGGACGCTGGTCAGTAATGCTCTGATTTCGGGTAGCGGGCGTTTCAGGCGCGCTTCCGCACTGTATAGCGCCCGCCAGGCATCTTTCAGCTGCGCGAGTCGAAAACTGATGGCGGTATCAAACATCCGCTGCACCAACTGTTGCCGCTTAAGGATCAGCCGATAATTAAGCGCGGGCTGGCTCATCAAAATAGCCTGCTGAGCGGCGCGTGGGTTATCAGGCGCGAGCTGCGTGACCGGATATTTCCCCGTGTTCGCATCCGCAAGGATCCGCTGTCCTTCCGGGCTTAACAGATAGCGGATAAAGCGACGCGCTTCGTTGGGGTGCTGGCTATTCTTGAGTACGGCAACATAGGTGGGTGACACCGCCGAGCGAGGGAAATAGGTAAAAGTAAGGTGCGGATCGTTAAGCAACAGGTTGGCATAGTTATCAATAACCGGCCCCGCCACGCCCAGACCGCTCTTAATTTTGTCGGCCACGCCAAAACTGCGTGATGAAATCGTTACCAGGTTACCGGCGCTGGCCAACAGCGTCGCCCAGCCCTCTTCCCACCCTTTCTGTTGCAGCAGCGACTCAACCATCAGGTGGTTGGTATCGGAACGCGACGGGCTACTCATCAACAGCGCGTTCTGATATTTAGGCTGCGTTAAATCCCCCCAGTCGGCAGGCGGCGGAAGATGCCGCGCCGCCAGCGCAGAACGATTAATCAACAGGCCAAACCCTGATATCGCCACAGCCACGGAGGTCGAGCGAATCGAGTCTGGCACCAGCCGCTGGCTTTCAGGCAGCGCATTATCGAAAGGAGCCAGCTTCTGATGCTCCTGAAGATGCTGCAACAGCATGGGTGATGAGGTCAAAATCAGATCGACGTTTTCCGCATTCGCAGTATCCAGCAACTGTTCAAGCGAACCGCTGGTCCGGTTTAACGTGCGAATCATCACTGACCCTGGCTCCGTCTGCCAGCGCTGGATAATCCAGGCCGTGGCCCCTGGGGAAAAGGTGGTCGCCATCACCAGCTCTTTACCCAGGACCTGGCAGCTCGCCGACAGCGACATAAAACAGAGCAAGAATGCCCAAAAACGCCCCCGGCCCAACAGTCTGTTTGTGATCCCGTTCATAAATACCAACATGTACTAAAAATAATATTGAGACAAAACTTACCCGTTTATCACCGCTGGGGGGAAGAATAAGGTTATTCGTAGAATAACCAAACGGAAAGTGACGACATCAGTAAAGAATACCCGAAAATGCAGCCTGAATTTGTTAATACCCGCACACGCCGATGATAAAAATGCCCGTGAAAGAATAGAATTGAAAATCCATTATTAAAAAAGAGTCAAAATCTGCCACGCCGCCCGTAAATTGAGTCAATAGTGACACATTTCATCAACTTGAGTTTCTTTGCCGTCTATTTCACTCTTCACTGCGAAAAATCCTGATATTCACATCAATAAAAAATTAGGTGATGATATGTTATCAATATTTAAGGCAGGACCAGCGGCGAATAAAGTCCCGGCGGAGAAAGTCCAGGCAACTTATGGCCGATACCGCATTCAGGCATTACTCAGCGTATTTCTTGGCTATCTTGCGTACTATATTGTGCGCAATAACTTCACGCTTTCGACTCCATATCTGAAGGAGCATCTGGATCTCAGCGCTACGCAGATTGGTTTACTCAGCAGCTGCATGCTTATTGCCTATGGGATCAGTAAAGGCATTATGAGCAGTCTGGCAGACAAGGCCAGCCCGAAAGTCTTCATGGCATGCGGCCTGATCCTGTGCGCTATCGTCAACGTAGGCCTGGGGTTCAGTACCGGATTCTGGATATTCGCCGCGTTGGTCGTTTTCAACGGTTTGTTTCAGGGGATGGGCGTTGGCCCTTCATTTATTACCATCGCTAACTGGTTTCCACGTAAAGAACGTGGACGCGTTGGCGCATTCTGGAATATCTCACACAACGTTGGCGGTGGTATTGTCGCCCCGATTGTTGGCGCCGCGTTTGCCATTTTGGGGAGCGAACACTGGCAAAGCGCCAGCTATATTGTTCCGGCCTGTGTTGCCGTACTGTTTGCTTTTATTGTGCTGATGCTGGGGAAAGGTTCACCACGCCAGGAGGGTTTGCCGGCTCTGGAAAAAATGATGCCGGAAGAAAAAGTCGTATTAAATTCCCGACACGCTGTCCAGGCGCCAGAAAATATGAGTGCCTTCCAGATCTTCTGCACCTATGTATTGCGTAATAAGAATGCCTGGTATGTTTCACTGGTAGACGTCTTTGTCTATATGGTGCGTTTTGGTATGATTAGCTGGCTGCCAATTTATTTATTAACCGAAAAACATTTCTCGAAAGAACAAATGAGCATAGCTTTTCTGTTTTTCGAATGGGCGGCAATTCCTTCCACATTACTGGCGGGTTGGCTCACCGATAAACTGTTTAAAGGCCGTCGCATGCCGCTGGCCATGATCTGTATGGCGCTGATTTTCGTCTGCCTGATCGGTTACTGGAAAAGTGAATCGCTGCTGATGGTCACTATTTTTGCCGCCATCGTGGGTTGCCTGATTTATGTTCCGCAGTTCCTGGCCTCCGTTCAGACCATGGAAATCGTCCCCAGCTTCGCAGTAGGTTCTGCGGTAGGGTTACGCGGATTCATGAGCTACATTTTTGGCGCATCGCTGGGAACCAGCCTGTTTGGCGTGATGGTCGATAAAATGGGATGGCATGGCGGCTTCTATCTGTTGATGGGCGGGATTGTATGCTGCATCCTGTTCTGCTACCTCTCCCATCGCGGCGCGCTGGAGCTCGAACAACAGCGGAAAAACGCTCAACAAGAGGAAGCGTCACTCCAGTTGGCTGATGCCCGGTAGCCGATTTCAGTCTCGCAAAAAGTGCCAGCGATGCTGGCACTTCAATACATTCAGATAAAGAATAAATAGCTCAACGTGATAATTTATTGCTTACCGTAACCCACCATAAAGCGGATGATCAAACCGCATGCTGGGGCAAGAAAAAGGAATAATCCGGTAACCATCTCGTTACCATTGGTCAACTGCATAGTAAAAACGTAAATTAATGCCGTGAGTATGGCCATGCCGATAAAAGCACTTATTGACGCCGCAGCCCCCATAACCTGCCAGATATAGCAACTGACGCTCAGAATGCTCAACGCGAGAAAGATCCAAAAATAGAACATAGCGATACCTCCTGTTTGCCGTAAAAATTTACGTAAGTCCTTACACTCCCTTGAGTTTATATTCTAAGACAATTCCCAATGGTTCGCAATTTAAGCAACTTTTTCGTTACAAAAATCACTCAATCACTGACTACTAATTTATTCGACAGCCGTTTATTTAATCGTCATAAAAACAACGCATTATATAACGACTCATTTTTGACCTTAATCGCCGTAAAAACATTTACGCATCTTGAGTAATTATTTCTGGCTGACATTAATATTCGGGTGTACATTGAGCGTCCGATCATTCATGCCCCTTCCTGGTTTTGTCCTGACTCAGTTTTACACTCTTTACAGGAACCAATGTCGTTCATGGCGGCCTAACGATCAGTACAGACTGTAAAGCGGCAGACTAAAGAATCTTCGCGATACACCTATTTCGTATCAACAACAGGTGCTTATGTTCCCCCAATGTAAATTTTCACGCGCGTTTTTGCATCCGCGCTACTGGCTCACATGGTTTGGCGTCGGTGTGCTCTGGTTACTGGTACAGCTTCCCTATCCCGTATTGTGTTTTCTTGGTACCCGTACAGGAACGCTGGCTCGTCCATTTTTAAAGCGCCGTGAATCTATTGCTCATAAAAATCTCGAACTCTGTTTCCCAAATCTGTCGCAAGAAGAAAGAGACAAACTGGTCGATGAGAACTTCCGTTCACTCGGCATGGCGCTGCTTGAAACGGGTATGGCCTGGTTCTGGCCGGATCGCCGGGTACGCAAATGGTTTGATGTAGAAGGGCTGGACAACCTGCAACGCGCACAGATGCAAAACCGTGGCGTGATGGTGGTAGGCGTACACTTTATGTCACTCGAATTGGGTGGTCGCGTAATGGGACTTTGCCAACCGATGATGGCAACCTATCGCCCGCACAACAATAAGTTGATGGAGTGGATCCAAACCCGCGGTCGTATGCGCTCCAACAAGGCCATGATCGGCAGAAATAATCTGCGAGGTATTGTCGGCGCCCTGAAAAAAGGGGAAGCGGTATGGTTTGCCCCCGATCAGGACTACGGTCGTAAAGGGAGTTCATTCGCCCCCTTCTTCGCAGTCAAAAACGTCGCGACCACCAACGGTACTTACGTGCTGTCACGCTTATCGGGCGCAGCGATGCTGACCGTAACCATGGTGAGAAAAGCAGATAACTCCGGTTACCGCCTGTTCATCACGCCAGAAATGGAAGGTTATCCAACAGATGAAAGCCAGGCAGCGGCGTATATGAACAAAATTATCGAAAAAGAGATCATGCGCGCACCCGAGCAGTATCTCTGGATCCACCGTCGCTTCAAAACTCGTCCGATGGGTGAAGCCTCGTTGTACATCTAAAAAGAAAGGCCGAAAGGCCTTTCTTTTTTTCTGCGCCTGAATTACTTCACGCCCCACTTGTTCTGTAATTCAGCCATTCGCTCATTGTAGTTACGGGCTATACACGCTGGCTTATCCTGCTCTTTCCAGCATTCGTTACGCCCTTTCACCCAGCCGCGTTGCTCTGCTTTGAGCGTCGGGTTATTACTCGATTTCACCAGCGCCTGCTTGTAGGCCCCGTTCAATGCCAAATCCATGGCTGAGAGCGAAGGACTTTGACAGATAATCTCTTCGATACTGCCCTTTGCTACCGCAGAACAGGAAAAAGAAGGCCCGTTGCTGGTCGATTTCTTTGCCCCTGAAAAGTCGATATTGTCTTCAGGCAGGCAAATCCCGTGCTTACGATTAGGCCCGGTCCAGGAAACGTCCGGATTCCCGTCATCTTTACGGGAGATAGACACGGTATTGTTACCGCTTTTTGCTTCCCAGTAATTTTCATTGAAGGCCTTTACCGTCGCCTTAGTGCCATCAATCCAGATATTGCCTTTACCATCACTATTCACACCACCAATACTTGCGCAGCTGAAATTGAATGCCATCGGCGAGGCCGCCATCGACGTCACTGGCGTAAGAACGAGTGCTAACATCATTAATCTGGTCATTTTTAACCTTTTCATAATCTCATTCCGCGAAAAATTAACCGCATTAACATCATGGAGATATGAGAATTCTCCGAGTAAACATTTCGTCGCTCAATAGCAATTTATTACCGACAGAAATTAAACTGTCGCCGAATCACGACACTTGTAAGTTATTAAAATTAAATAAAAAAATGCCTCTTGTCTCACCTCATTTTTAGGCGTACATTAGCGCCGTCTGGAGCATAAAAGCTCAGAATTCTGAGGTGATGCAGACAAGCAAACGAAGGGAATTCTCCATTTCGTTTACGCGTGCATCAGCTCTCTGTCAGGTTAGCATATGTTCATTTAGACGTACCTCAGGTACGCGGAGAGATGAAAAGTGAAATATTTCTTTATGGGCATTTCTTTTATGGTCATCGTTTGGGCCGGTACTTTCGCCCTGATGATCTAAATTAAAAGACGCAGCAAAAAAACAGGAGCCTGATGGCTCCTGTTTGCTTTTGGAGAAACGTGTTGTTAGTCAGTACTTTCGGTGGCCGATTTTGCACTGGCAGGCAGTAAGCCATCGGCGCGGAACATTGCTTTGATGCCACGGATCGCCTGGCGGGTACGGTCGCGGTTTTCAATTAACGCAAAGCGCACGTGCGTATCACCATAATCACCAAAACCAATCCCCGGCGAAACGCATACCTTCGCCTCGTTCAGCAGTTTCTTGGCAAATTCAAGTGATCCCATCGCGGCGTATTGCTCTGGGATTTTCGCCCAAACGTACATCGAGGCCTTGGGCATCTCGACCATCCACCCGGCTTCATGCAGCCCCTTAACCAGCACATCTCGACGACGTTTATATTGCTCAGCAATATCCCGCACGCACTGCTGATCGCCTTCCAGCGCGGCGATTGCTGCAACCTGCAACGGAGTAAAGGTTCCGTAATCATGATAGCTCTTAATTCGAGCCAGCGCGTTCACCAGCGTTTTGTTACCTACCATAAAACCGATACGCCAGCCCGCCATGTTGTAGCTTTTCGATAGGGTGAAAAACTCCACCGCGACATCACGAGCGCCCGGTACCTCCATAATCGACGGCGCTTTCCAGCCATCGTAGACGATATCGGCATAGGCCAGGTCATGAACCACCAGCACGTCATAGCGTTTAGCCAGGGCCACAACTTTTTCGAAGAACTCCAGCTCGACGCACTGCGCAGTCGGGTTGGAAGGAAAACCTAAGATCATCATCTTCGGTTTCGGGTAGCTTTCGCGAATCGCGCGCTCCAGCTCATTAAAGAAATCGACGCCTTCGACCAGCGGCACTGAGCGTACCTGCGCGCCGGCAATCACCGCGCCATAAATATGGATCGGATAGCTCGGGTTCGGTACGAGGACCGTATCGCCGTGATCCAGCGTGGCCAGCATCAGGTGCGCCAATCCTTCTTTCGAGCCAATCGTCACAATCGCTTCGGATTCCGGATCGATCTCAACGTCATAGCGTTCCTGGTACCAACGGGAAATCGCCCGACGCAGACGCGGAATGCCGCGCGAGGTGGAGTAACCGTGCGTATCCGGGCGCTGCGCCACGGTACAGAGTTTTTCGACGATGTGAGGAGGCGTGGCCCCATCCGGGTTCCCCATGCTGAAATCGATAATATCTTCGCCGCGCCGACGCGCAGCCATCTTTAGCTCAGCAGTAATGTTAAAAACGTAAGGGGGAAGGCGATCAATACGCGTAAAGCGACGTTCAGGGCGGGAGTCAGCCATAATATCCTCAGATTAACGTTAGCGCCCGGACCGTCCGAGCGACGCTGCCACGATGGGGGCACGTTTAGAAAATAGCCTGAATAATTTCCTTCTGTCGAGAGGCAAAACAAAATATTTTTTATTGAGATAAAAGAGGAATAGCCAGAAAAAATGAGGAAATAAAATTTTTCACACTCCGCTTAAAATTACCACCATTTAACATTTTATTGTTAAACATATTACTTTGTGCGCTCCGTTGACAGGACAGGCATTGTAAATACAACAATCATGCAACAATCCCCTTTTAATATTAAGGTTTTTCCCCATTAGCTACAGGCTGCGGGTTTGCTGGTCATCCAGCCTCAGGTTACCTATCATAGAGGTTTAACCCTTGCGCAAGAGTCACCCGTGCACGAAATATTCAATATGCTGCTGGCGGTATTCGACCGGGCAGCGCTGATGCTGTTCTGTCTGTTTTTCCTGATTCGTATCCGCCTGTTTCGCGAACTGTTGCACAAGTCAGCCCACTCCCCGAAAGAGCTGCTCGCCGTTACCGCGATTTTCTCAATGTTTGCCCTGTTCAGTACCTGGTCCGGCGTACCGGTTGAAGGCTCACTGGTTAACGTACGTATTATCGCCGTCATGTCAGGGGGAATTCTGTTCGGTCCCTGGGTCGGTATTATTACAGGCCTGATCGCGGGCACCCACCGCTACCTGATCGACATCGGCGGCGTAACCGCCCTGCCCTGCTTTATCACCAGCATTCTGGCAGGCTGCATTGCCGGCTGGATCAACCGTAGGATCCCCAAAGCGCAACACTGGCGTGCGGGTATTTTAGGCGGAATGCTGTGCGAATCTCTGACCATGATCCTCGTCGTCGCCTGGGCGCCCACCACCGAACTGGGGCTGGATATCGTCTCGAAGATCGGCATCCCAATGATTCTTGGTAGTGTCTGCATTGGTTTTATCGTCATGCTGGTGCAAAGCGTGGAAGGCGAGAAAGAAGCCAGCGCCGCGAAGCAGGCTAAGCTGGCTCTGGATATCGCCAACAAAACTCTGCCGCTTTTTCGCCAGGTCAATAGCGAATCGCTTCGCCAGGTGTGCGAAATTATTCGCCATGATATCCATGCTGATGCCGTCGCTATTACCAACACCCAGCACGTGCTGGCCTACGTTGGCGTGGGTGAACTTAACTACCGCGATAATGATGATTTCGTCAGTCCGACTACGCAACAGGCGATCAATTACGGAAAAATCATCATTAAAAACAATGATGAAGCGCACCGTACGCCGGAAATACACTCCATGCTGGTGATTCCGCTTTGGGAGAAAGGTGTTGTCACCGGTACGCTAAAAATCTACTACTGTCACGCCCACCAGATAACCTCCTCACTACAAGAAATGGCCATCGGCCTGTCGCAAATTATCTCGACTCAGCTGGAAGTCTCCCGGGCGGAGCAGCTACGCGAAATGGCAAATAAGGCAGAGCTGCGTGCGCTACAAAGTAAAATAAATCCCCATTTCCTGTTTAACGCCCTGAACGCAATTTCATCGTCGGTGCGACTGAATCCAGACACTGCGCGCCAGCTGATTTTTAATTTATCGCGCTATCTTCGCTATAATATTGAATTAAAAGACGATGAGCAGATCGACATCAAAAAAGAGCTGTATCAAATCAAGGATTACATCGCCATCGAACAGGCCCGTTTTGGCAACAAGCTGACGGTTATTTATGATATCGATGAAGAGGTAAGCTGTTATATTCCCAGCCTGCTGATTCAGCCGCTGGTAGAGAACGCTATCGTCCATGGGATTCAACCCTGCAAAGGAAAAGGGGTGGTCACCATCAGCGTTGCGGAGTGCGGTAATCGGGTACGGATTGCCGTGCGGGATACGGGCCACGGTATCGATCCAAAAGTGATTGAACGGGTCGAATCCAATGAAATGCCGGGCAATAAAATTGGTCTGTTGAATGTGCATCATCGCGTTAAGCTGCTCTACGGCGAGGGCCTCCATATCCGCCGTCTGGAGCCAGGCACTGAGATTGCCTTTTATGTGCCTAATCAGCACTCGCCCGCAGCCGCACCGGCCACATTGTTGCTTTAACCAGGAGTGAAGTCGTGAAAGTCATCATTGTTGAAGATGAATTCCTGGCCCAACAGGAACTTAGCTGGCTGATAAAAGAGCACAGCCAGATGGAGATTGTCGGCACATTTGACGACGGTCTGGACGTGCTGAAATACCTCCAGCACAACCGCGTTGACGCCATTTTTCTGGATATCAATATTCCCTCGCTGGATGGCGTCCTGTTGGCGCAAAACATCAGCCAGTTCGCGCACAAGCCCTTTATTGTCTTTATTACCGCGTGGAAAGAGCACGCTGTTGAAGCCTTTGAACTGGAGGCCTTTGACTACATCCTGAAGCCGTATCAGGAATCACGCATCGTCGGCATGCTGCAAAAGCTGGAAGCCGCCTGGCAGCAACAGCAAACGGGAACCTCGCCTGCCAGTCCGGTGACCCGCGAAAACGATACGATCAATCTGATCAAAGATGAGCGGATCATCGTGACCCCGATCAACGACATCTACTACGCAGAAGCCCATGAAAAGATGACGTTTGTCTACACCCGGCGCGAATCGTACGTGATGCCGATGAACATCACTGAATTTTGCAGCAAATTGCCTGCTTCGCATTTCTTCCGCTGCCACCGCTCGTTCTGTGTGAATCTGAATAAAATCCGCGAGATCGAACCCTGGTTTAACAACACCTACATTTTGCGCTTAAAAGATCTGGAATTTGAAATCCCGGTGAGTCGGAGTAAAGTGAAAGAGTTCAGGCAGTTAATGCACTTATAGCGCAGAGAAAGAGCGATGAAAGAGCCAGGCCTCCCCGCAGACCAACAGTTTTTCGCCGATCTGTTCAGCGGCCTGGTATTGAACCCGCAGCGTCTTGGCCGCGTGTGGTTCGCGTCCCAGCCCACCACGTTACCGTCCGGCAGTTTGTGTATTGACCTTCCGCGCCTCGATATCGTGCTGCGTGGCGAATACAGTAATCAACTGGAAAAACAGCAGCATAGCCTGCCAGAAGGCGACATGCTGTTTATCCCGGCGAAGGCAGCGAATTTGCCCGGCAGCGATAAACCCGTGATGCTACTGAGTCTGGTGTTTTCTCCGGCCTGGCTGGGGCTCTCTTTTTACGATAATCGAACGGCATCTCTGTTACGTCCGATCCGCCGTATTGAGTTACCACATCCGCAGCGCGGCGAAGGCGAGGCGATGCTCACCGCATTAACCCATTTAAGCCGCTCTCCTCAGGCCCAGGATATTATTCAGCCGCTGGTGCTTAGCCTGCTGCATCTGTGTCGTAGCGTGGTGAATACCCGCCCTGACACAGAGCGTCCGCGCGCTGAATTTCTCTATCATAGTATGTGTAACTGGGTGCAGGATAACTATGCCCAACCGCTGACCCGGGAAAGCGTAGCGCAGTTTTTTAATATCACGCCCAACCACCTGTCAAAAGTGTTTGCCCAGCACGGCACCATGGGGTTCGTCGAGTACCTGCGGTGGGTCAGAATGGCGAAGGCGCGCATCATCTTACAGAAATACCATCTGTCGATTAGCGAAGTCGCACAGCGGTGCGGGTATCAGGACAGTAATTATTTCTGCCGCCTGTTCCGGCGTCAGTTTGGCCTGACGCCGGGAGAGTACAGCGTACGTTTTCAGTCAGCACGTTAAGTGAGACAACACCAACAGGTTAGTAATATCCGTTTGCATCGTTGTAAAATAACGGCATGTAGCTCCCCCTGCAGGCTTACTCAATAAAGTGAATATGCGATGAAAAACAGACGTGCACTCTCCCTGATGTGTTTTCAGATGCTGGAATCAGGTGCGGATCGTCAGACCGTGAAAAGAGCCCTTACCTCCCGCCGTGTTAAAGCTCGCCAGGCGGTGGTTCTGCTCTGTAAGCAAGAAATGACGCTCTTAAGAGCCGGGAAACTGCCGGTGCCAAACGCGCCACATTGATGATGTCGCTTTCCGGTCGCGTTCATCCAGCCTGCAACCAGATCGTCGCAGGCTGGAGAGCGCTCTTTCAATGAAGCTTAAAACGTCAGTTCCGCCTCCAGCAACGCGAGAATACTGTCGGCATTTTCAGCGGCAAACAACGACTGGCGGAACGGCTTGTTCACCAGCTTACGCGCCAGCTGCGAGAAGACCTTCACGTGGTTAATGCCTTCATCAGCCCCCAGCGTCAGCATGATAACCAGTTCCACTTCGCCCATCTCTGACTGCCAGTCAACGGGATAAGCAAGCCGGGCAATACTGATGCTGGAATGGCGGATCCACTGGGACTTAGTGTGCGGAATAGCCACACCAAAACCGACAGCAGTGGTGACTATCTCTTCGCGCTGCCAGATATCTTCCTCCAGCTCAAACGGATGTTCAGTTCGCCCATTAACACCCAGATTGCCGCACAGAAACTGAATCACCTGCTCTTTGTTACTCAGAGATTCACCAACAAAGATGTTCTCCCGCGCCAGCAGCGGACGCACGTCTTTCTGCGGTGCAAACTGGTTTAGCAGATCTTCTATCTCTTGAGCGCTACGGCACTCACAGGCCCGTATGGCGAGTTCACGGCATGCCTGGCCCTCCAGTTGACGAAGCTGACTTTTCACCGCCGGAATACGTGGACTGCTCATGCTCAGCTCGTCGAGTCCTAAGCCCAGTAGCAGCGGTAAATAGCGTCCTTCGCCCCCCAGTTCGCCGCAAATGCCCACCCATTTACCGCGTTCGTGCGCCACGCGGACAATCTGCTGCAACATTCGCAGGAACGACGGTGTAATCGGGTTGTACAACGGCGAAACGCGCGGGTTATTACGATCGACGGCGTACAGGTACTGGGTCATGTCGTTTGAACCAATACTGAAGAAATCCACCTCATCGCAGAAATGGTCGATGATGTAACACACCGACGGCACTTCAACCATAATCCCCAATGAAATTGTCGGAGCATGGCGTAAACCGTCGGCTTTCAGTGCCACCAGCGCTTTTTGCAGTTCGCTTTTTACCCACAAAATCTGGTCAAGGCTGTGCACCATTGGGATCATCAGTTGCGCATTGCCGAAGGTTGCCGCACGTAAGATGGCGCGCAGCTGCGTGCGAAACAGTCCGGCAAACTCTGGATAAATTCGCACCGCGCGGTAGCCCAGGAACGGATTATCTTCCTGCGGAATATTGAGGTAACGGATATTTTTATCCCCCCCAATATCCATGGTGCGAAAGATAACCGGCTTGTCGCCCGCGGCCAATAAGACCTGCTGGTAGGCTTCAAACTGTTCCTGCTCGTCGGGAGCGCTGTCGCGGTCCATAAACAGCATTTCAGTACGAAACAGCCCAATCCCTTCCGCGCCATTGGCAAACGCCCCCGGCGCTTCCAGCGCGGTACCGATATTCGCTGCAACGTCAATACGCTGATTATCTTTGGTCAGCGCGGGCTGGGCGGCATCCAGCGCCTGCCGCCGCTGGCATTCATCGGCCTGCTTCTGCGCAATCGCGTAATAACCGCGAACCGCATCGTCTGGATTGATGGCCAGTACCCCACAGCGGGCATCCAGTACCGCATGCTGGCCTGCATAGCGGCTAATGGCCTCCAGCGGCAAGCCGCTAAGCACCGGTATAGCCGACGCGCGAGCAAGGATTAGGGTGTGCGATGTGCGCCCTGTTTTCTCCAGGATCATGCCTGACAGATGCTGCAAATTGAGGCTTAAAAACTGGCTGGGCGTCAAATCCTCAGCGACCAGAATCGTCGGCTTATTCAGCACCAGCGCATTGCGCGGACGTCTTTCAGGCCAGGTGATGTGCAGCAGCTGTTCGCTGATATCACGGATATCGCTAACGCGCTCGCGCAGGTAATCGCTACCGGAGGCCGACAGCTTGTCGCACACCTGCTCCATATTGGCGATAATCGCCGCCCCTAAACCCAGATGCTGCTCCAGCATTAAGCGACGAATATTCCCGGCAAACTCGTCGTCCTGAATCAGAGACAGATGGGCGCTGAGGATGGTTTTACTCTCACCCTCACGCTCGCGCAGTTGCTGATTGAGCTGTTCGGCAAGCGTCGCCAGACTATGCTCCAGCCGGGTATTGTCTTCCGCACTCGGCGCAATCGCGCGATAGCTTTCCAGATTATCGCTCTGCCAAAGCGTGAGCGAACCTGCCCCCACGCCTCCTGCCAGCACGGTGCCATAAAGAAGGTCTGGGTTGAGGCGAATCAGCGAACGTGGCAACGGATGTGCCGCCAGTTCCGCTGGCGTCGGCTGAACGCTGTCGCTGTCAATAAACCGGTGCAGGAGGTACTCCTCCAGCGCTCGTCGGGCCTGTTCTTCATCGCGACCGGTGATGGTTAAGCTACAACTGTCATTAAACAGCGTCCCGGTGCCAATCAGCGCCAGCGAGCTTTTCGCATCAGCCCTGGCGTTCTGGCGATGGTTAAGAAATATCACCTCACTTTGCCACTGGCTGCACTGCTCTTTCAGCTCCCACGCCGGACGCGCATGCAGGCCATTGGGTAGCGGGCAAAGAAATTGAATCGTTAGCATAACAACTCCTGATTAGCGCGAAATCAGCACCTGAAATCCGTCAGATGAACCACGGTTTCGCACGTAAGATGTGAAAGAAGAGCCGACAACAACTGCTGCGTCTGGATGATGTCACGGCAGTCGGCAATCGACGCCGCGCAGTGTCCATGCCGCGTAGCTGGCCCCATGACAACCGTGGGGATCCCCGTGCCGCTTACGTGCACCGCCCCGCCGTCAGTGCCGCCGTTACTGAACATGTCAAGCTGCAGGGTAATGCCCGCATCGGTGGCCACGCTTTCAACCCACGCCGTCAGCTTTGGCGAGGCAATCAGCGATTTATCGCTTAACACCAGCATCGGGCCATTACCAATCTGCCGATGGTTGGCCGCACCATGATCAAAGTTTTTGGCCCAGCAGGCGGTATCCAGCACGATCGCCACATCCGGGGCGACCGCACGTGCTGCTGTTTGTCCTCCGCGCAGTCCCACTTCTTCACTGGAACTGGCCACCAGCCAGACCTCACATGGGAGAATGGCGTTATGCCATTCGCGCAGCAGCGCCACCAGCAAATAACATCCAAGTCGATCATCAAAGGCTTTGCCCATGACTCGCTGGTGCGGCAAAACCTGAAACGTCATGTCAAAGGTGACGCGATCGCCAGGGCGTACGCCGGCCTGAAGTACCTCGTCATAAGACCGCGCGCCAATGTCCACCTGCAGCGCACTGACGTCATTACCGCTGCGCACTCCGTCGAGCAGACCGGGAATTTTGCTCTCTTCACGGGTAGTGATCCGCACCGGCTGCAATTGCCTGGCCGCCATACGCACATTTCCCACCGGCAATACATCGATCGCTCCTTCGCTGGAAATACTGCGCACGATAAATCCCACTTCATCCATATGCGCGCAGATCATTACCTTCGGACCGGTTGATTCATTCAGACGGATCAGCACCGATCCCAGGCCGTCAAAGCGCACCTCTTTATGTAGACGATCCGCCTCTTCAAGCAGGATCTGACGCACTTCCTGTTCTGAAGAGGCGATCGCGTCCGCCTCGCTCAGCGCCTTCAGTAGCGATAAGTCCATTACGCTTCTCCCGTGTGTAACAATGTCTTCGCCATGGTGTAGAGCACCTCGCCGCCGTCTGGCGTAACCAGCACCACATCCTCAATACGCACGCCTCCCTGCCCCGGCAGATAAATACCCGGCTCAACGGTGAGCAGCATGCCAACCGCCAGAGGCGTCGCGTCGGTGGGGGAAAAACGGGGATTTTCATGCACCTCAATGCCGATAGCGTGTCCGGTATTGTGACCAAACTCATCGCCATAGCCCGCCTGCGTAATGACCTGCCTGGCTGCGGCGTCAACCTCATGGCAACGCCGACCTGGTCGAATTGCCGCCACCGCCGCACGCTGCGCCGCCAGGACAATCTGATACACGGAAAACAGCGGGCTTTCTTGCGCTGGCTGGTTTGCGTCTGGGATGCGAAAGGTTCTCGTCATATCCGAACAATAGCCCTGATACTGCGCGCCAAAATCCAGCGTGATGAACTCACCCGCCTCGACACGCTTGTCGCTGGCTTTACCGTGCGGCAGCGCGCCGCGCCAGCCGCTGGCGACAATGGTGTCAAAAGAGGGTTTGTCTGCACCGAGCGTACGCATGTACCACTCCAGTTCAGCGGCGATTTCGCGCTCACTGAGGCCAGGTTGAATAAAGCGGCGAATATGTTCAGCACTAAGGTCAGCTATCCGGCAGGCTTCGCGAATGCAGGCTATCTCCTGCGCCGTTTTTACCTGCCGGAGCACATCCGGCACGGCACTCACTAGTCGCGCAAGCAGTTTGCCCGACCATCCATTCGCCGTATTCCAGCTTACCTGCTCGCCTTCAAATCCCACCGTCTGCAGCTTTTCGTCAGCAATAATGTGATTCACCCGTGAATACAGCGTCTGCGCGCCATCAAGTAGATGGATCTGATAACCCTGAGTACGCGTAGCGACATCGGTGTAGTAACGGGCGTCGACCAGGATATGCGCGCTTTGATGGCTGATAAACACAAACCCTGAACCGCTGGAGATCCCCATATGCGGCTGTTTATTCTGTCGCGATGACAGCAGCATCGCATCGAGATGTTGCGCCGTTAGCCAGTCACGCAGCGAGGCAAGTAAGCTCATGGTCACAATCCTTTTAATCAGAGGCTCTCAATCAGCAATTTACCTTTGCGGTACATCATGTTGCGCAGGAACACCACCATCAGCGCCGTAATCACCGCACCTAACAGGATCCCCGCCATATAGACGCCGAGGTTAGTGACCAGCGGCCATGCCCAGATAGCCGATTCCGGGAACCACTGCACCGCCCCCAGCCAGACGGCAGCCGTCGATCCGACAATAGCGCCAACCATATAGGATGGAATTGCCGTGATGGGGCTTTCCAGCGCAAACGGGATTGCCCCTTCGCTGATGCCCATAAATGCGAGGAACATTGCCGTTTTCCCTTGCGGGTAGAGCTGTGCGCTGAACAGGCGTTTGCCGGTTAAGCGCCGATCGAGAAGCGTAGCCAACCCGAGGCCAATTGGAGGAATCACGATGGCAATAGAGCGTGCGGTTACCGGCAGAACGTGATCGGTAGTAAAGCTGAAGGCGACAAATCCTGCGGCTTTATTAATCGGACCGCCGAGGTCAATCGCCGTTGCCGCAGAAATCCCCATCGCGTACATCAGCGTGCCTTTCTCTCCAGCCGCCGTCAGCAGAGAACGAATTCCGCCGTTGATCCACCCGCCAAACGGCGTTATCACGTAATACATCGCCAACATGACGAAGATCGCGGAAAGAATGGGCAGTAAAAAGGTGGTTTTGAATGCCAGCAGGAAATCAGGCAACTGGATTTTTTGGTTCATCCACTTCACCAGATACCCGGCGACAATCGAGATAATCAGCGCGCCAATAAAGGTTGACGGGACGGGAGCACTGGTTGCCCATTGCAGCGTCGCTGGGTCAAAATTCAGTATCTGCGTGGGCTGAGTGGACATCAGTCCACCAATGAACCCCGCCGGAAACGCCAGCTTACCGCCGATAGAGTTGGCGACAAACGCGGCAAACATCGGAATAGCAAAACCAAACAGCACGCCGCCAAAAGATTGCGACAGCCAGGCAAACTTCAGTAATGAGAGATTAAAACCGCTGAATTTTCCGCTGTTCAGCGCATCCAGGATGCCGGTGTCAGCAGGAATATCGAGCCAGCTATAGGCGATCAGTTGCGAGAAGGCGAGAATTACCCCGCCCATAATTAACGTCGGTACCATGCGCGAAATACCCGACATCACATGCTGCGGAAGTTCGCCCCAGAAGCTATTGTGGGAGGCCGGTGGATTTTTTATTGCCGCTGCCGCACCAGATGCGCCAGGCACAACGGTTGCACTGCGTTTTTTAATGGCCATACGTAATTCCCTGTCGATGATTATTGTTGTTCAGCGGCAACCATCTCTTCGATCTCTTTGATGATGCCGGCTGCATTTTTTATCGCGTCCTGTAACGTAATTTCGTAGACGTCACGCGACTCAAAACGCTCGTTATCTTCCGGAGTAACGGCAACAGAATGGATGATCAACGTTGCCTCTGCGATATCCTGCGCCGTCAGGCGATTTTGAATTCCGTCCGCACCCTGGGTTTCAATTTTCACTTCATAACCCGCTTCAACCGCGGCTTCTTCCAGCGCCTGAGCCGCCATAAAGGTATGGGCCAGCCCCATTGGGCACGCGCAAACGGCAATCAGTTTTTTGCTCATAATCATTTCCTCGTAATAGTTAACGAGTGAAATTATGGTCCGGGGAAAGTAACGACCGTTATCAGACAAATAATGCTTTTACTGGACAAATAATCCCGCCATTCGGAAATGTGACGAAGGTCGGAAAGGCGGGCGGCAGGCATAAAAAAACCGCGTAATAACGCGGTTTTGCGGGATATGTGTAAGCCGGATAAGCGCTGTGCACCGTCCGGCATTGGTCTTACAAAATATGGCCCAGCGTCTGGCGCAGATGCGCACCGGAACCAAGCAGGCCCGGGTTATCATGCACGATCAGATATACCGGAATATCCTGTACGTAGGCTTTAAAACGCCCCTTATCTTCAAAACCACCACGGAAACCCGAAGCTTTAAAGAAGTCGAGGAAGCGCGGTACGATGCCGCCAGCGATGTACACACCGCCAAACGTGCCCAGCGTTAACGCCAGATCGCCGCCAAAACGCCCCATGATGACGCAGAACAGCGACAGCGCGCGACGACAGTCGATACAGGAATCAGCCAGCGCACGCCCGGTGATATCCTTCGGCTGCAGATTTTCCGGCAGGCGCCCGTCTGATTTGACGATGGCGCGATACAGATTAACCAGCCCCGGACCTGACAGTACGCGCTCTGCGGAAACGTGACCAATTTCCGCACGCAGGACCTCAAGGATAATCCCTTCTTCTTCGCTGTTAGGCGCAAAATCCACGTGACCGCCTTCACCAGGCAAGCTCACCCAGCGTTTATCTACATGCACCAAATGCGCCACGCCGAGTCCGGTACCTGCGCCATAGACAGCAATCGGTTTGCCTTCAACAGGTTCCGCACCGCCAAACTGGATCAAATGCTCTTTCTTCAGCATCGGGATCGCCATCGACACGGCGGTGAAATCATTGATGATTTCCAGATGGCTGAAGCCCAGATTTTTTTTCATCTCAGCAATAGAGAATGCCCAGGTATGGTTGGTCATTGCCACCCAGTCACCGGTTATCGGACAGGCAATGGCAATACAACCATCCTCAACGCTGACGCTATGCTCATCCAGGTATACGCGTACTACCGCCTCGAGGCTTGGGTAATCCAGCCCGGAATAGGTTTTTGCCTGCGAAATCTCGCCGCTGGCAATGTCGCACAGAGCAAGACGCGCGTTGGTGCCGCCAACATCACCTACTAAAGCATATTTTGTCATTCTTCCACTGCTCCGCTAAAGTCAGAATAAATCTTTGCCACACTGTAAATTCATGGGGGCATAACAACAACGCCCTGAAGGCTGATGCCCGTGGAAAATCGATCCAGATCACATAATTACTTTATCGTTTCAGCACCATTTGCAGCGATACGGTTGCGCAGGCTGTGCAAACTATGTCTATGACTCTGTTTTAAGGAATAGAATATGCTTCATCCACGAGCCAGAACGATGCTCTTGCTATCAACTCCTGCGCTAATTATTGGTATTGCCTCCAGCCTGGTGTTGATCGTTGTGATGAAAGTGGCGTCCGTTTTACAGCAATTTTTGTGGGAACGCCTGCCCGTTAGCATCGGTATTGCCCAGGACTCTCCGCTGTGGATTATCGGCATGCTGACGCTCACGGGGATCATGGTCGGGTTAGTTATTCGCTACAGCCAGGGTCACGCGGGACCGGATCCTGCCTGTGAGCCGTTAATTGGAATGCCGGTCCCCACCTCAGCAATTCCGGGCTTGCTGGCAGCGCTCATCCTCGGCCTGGCGGGTGGCGTCAGTTTGGGTCCGGAACACCCGATCATGACCGTGAATATCGCACTGGCTGTGGCGCTCGGCAGCCGTATGTTTCCCCGCATTGCTAAGCTGGACTGGACCATCCTCGCCTCTGCCGGCACCATCGGCGCGCTATTTGGCACCCCCGTTGCCGCCGCGCTGGTCTTTTCACAAACGCTGAATAGCTCGGACAATGTTCCTTTGTGGGATCGCCTGTTTGCACCGTTAATGGCCGCCGCCGCGGGCTCGCTGACCACCAGTCTGTTTTTTCACCCCCATTTTTCACTGCCCATCGCGCACTACACGCAGATGCATGTGATCGATATCCTCAGCGGTGCGGTCGTTGCCGCCATCGCCATTGCCGCAGGGATGGTGGCTGTCTGGTGTCTGCCGCGTTTACACCATTTAATACATCGATTGAAACACCCGGTCCTGATTCTTGGGGCTGGCGGCTTAATCCTCGGCATTTTAGGCGTTATCGGCGGACCGCTTACCTTGTTTAAAGGACTGGACGAAATGCAGCAAATGGCATTTAGCCAGACGCTGGGAGCATCGGATTATTTCATGCTCGCCGTGATCAAATTGGCGGCATTAGTGGTTGCAGCTGCGAGTGGTTTTCGCGGCGGGCGAATTTTCCCGGCAGTATTCGTTGGGGTCGCGCTTGGCCTGATGCTGCACGCCCACGTTGAAGCGGTGCCAGCGGCCATTACCGTCTCCTGCGCGATTCTTGGACTGGTGCTGGTCGTCACCCGTGACGCCTGGCTGAGCCTGTTTATGGCAGCAGTGGTGGTGCCAGATTCCACCCTGCTGCCGCTGCTGTGCATCGTCATGCTGCCCGCCTGGCTGCTGCTGGCGGGCAAACCGATGATGATCGCCGAGCGTACCGATAAGTAGTTAGCCTCCGTTACGCGTTTCCAGCGCACGGGTCACCGTGCGCAATAGCTCAGGAAGATCGGCTTTCGGTAGTACCACCTCAATTAACGACAATCGTTGCGGATGGGACAAACGGGCCAGCACTTCTTCCAGTTGTACCGCCTGCTCCACACGCCAGCACTCCGCCTGACATTCACGACGAAACGCCTGCGGCACCTGCGTCCAGTTCCAGGCAGCGATATCGTTATAGCGTTGATTTGCCCCATGTATGGCCCGCTCCACGGTATAGCCGTCATTATTTAGCAGCAAAATAACGGGAGATTGCCCGTCTCTGAGCATAGAGCCCAGTTCCTGAATGGTGAGCTGCGCCGCACCATCGCCAATAATCAGGATCACCCGGCGGTCCGGGCAGGCGGTTTGCGCGCCAAATGCAGCCGGGAGCGCGTAGCCGATAGACCCCCACAGCGGCTGAACCAGCACCTCCGCTCCACCGGGTAGCGTGAGTGCAGCCGCGCCAAATGCAGCGGTCCCCTGGTCGACGAGGATAATGTCATTGGGCGCCAGATATTGCTGCACCGTATGCCAGAAATTTTCCTGCGTCAAAGGTCCCTTCTCAACCTGAATACGCCTAACTGGCGGGCGTTCTGGCGGCAGTGAAAAGGACATCTCCAGACACAGTTCCCGCAAGGTGGTTACCGCCTGCTCCATCGGGACGTTAAACCAACGGTTTCCAATCCGTGAGGCATGTGGCTGCACCTCAATCGTGCGCTCCTGTGGTAGCTGTTGCGTAAACCCGGCGGTCAGAGTGTCAACAAATTGTGTGCCAACACACACTATCGTGTCGGCATCTTCTATCGCCTGACGTACATAGTCGCTGCTGGCTCCAGCGCTGTAGGTGCCGACAAACGCCGGATGACGCTCATCGAATAGCCCTTTGCCCATCAACAACGTGGCGTGGGCCATCGGCGTTTCCGCCATCCAGCGTTGCAATACCGGCTGCAGGCCAAAGCGCTGCGCGAGAACGTCTGCCAGAAGCGCTACGCGCGGGCTGTCCAGTAACCGCTCGCGGGCATGGTAGCGAAACGCTTCTGCCACGCTGCTTTCTGGCTCGCTCAGAGGAACAATCAGGATGTCATTCGGCGGCGTGGTGCGCTGTTTTGCCACATCAGCAGGTAACATCAGATAGCCCGGTCTGCGTTCGATGAGCATTGTTCGCAGCACGCGGTCAATTTCATAACAGGCGTTTTGTTCATCCAGCACTGCGCTGGCCGTCGTCACCGCCTGCTGCATACGATAAAAATGCTGAAAATCACCGTCCCCAAGGGTGTGATGCATCAACTCCCCGCGACGTTGAGCACCGCGACAGGGCGCGCCAACAATATGCAAAACAGGAACATATTCCGCATAACTTCCCGCGATACCGTTAATCGCGCTTAACTCACCCACGCCAAACGTGGTGAGCAGCGCCCCCACCCCGGATACCCGGGCATAGCCATCCGCAGCATAAGCCGCATTCAACTCGTTCGCACACCCGACCCAACGTACGCTGGGATGTTCAATCACGTGGTCAAGAAACTGCAAATTATAATCGCCAGGCACACCAAAGAGATGGCCAACACCACAGCCTGCCAGCCTGTCCAGCAGATAATCAGCAACGGAATACGGGGTTTGCATGACAGCTTTCCTTCTGACGGTAACCTCATGTTGAGTATCGAAGAACTGTGATGACTGTCCAGGAAAGTCGCTGTGAAGGGGGTGGAAAGCAAGATGTACAGTTTTCATCCCTAAATTTAATTGCAGCTGGCCTTGTGTAAACGTATACACTCAAATTCACACCTTATCTGACAGGAGGCTATATGGCTTATCAGGCTGCTGAAAATCGTTATCAGACAATGGAGTACCGCCGCTGCGGTCAGAGCGGCTTCAAGCTCCCGATTGTATCACTGGGGTTGTGGCACAATTTTGGTGATACCACGCAGGTCGAGAACAGTCGGGCGCTGTTACAGCGTGCATTCGATCTGGGGATCACCCATTTTGATCTGGCGAATAACTATGGTCCACCGCCGGGTTCAGCGGAGCGAAATTTTGGTCGCATCCTGCAGGAAGATTTTTTACCGTGGCGAGATGAGCTGATCATCTCCACCAAAGCAGGTTACACCATGTGGGAAGGCCCTTACGGGGACTGGGGTTCACGCAAATACCTGATTGCCAGCCTCGATCAAAGCCTGAAGCGTCTGGGGCTGGAGTATGTCGATATCTTCTACCACCATCGCCCCGACCCTGAAACACCGCTCAGAGAAACCATGCGTGCACTGGATCATATCGTCCGTCAGGGCAAAGCGCTGTACGTAGGCCTCTCTAACTATCCGGCTGAACTTGCCAGACAAGCGATTGAAATACTCGACGATTTAGGTACGCCATGCCTTATTCATCAGCCCAAATATTCTATGTTTGAGCGTTGGGTCGAAGAGAGCCTGCTGTCGCTTTTACAGGAAAAAGGCGTCGGTAGTATCGCCTTCTCACCGCTGGCTGGCGGGCAGTTAACCGACCGCTATCTGAACGGTATTCCGGCGGATTCTCGCGCCGCAAGCACCAGCCGTTTTCTGAATCCGGACCAGATCACCCCACAAAAACTGGAAAAAGTTCGAGCGCTGAACGCACTGGCAGAGCGACGGGGACAAAAGCTGTCTCAGATGGCGCTCGCGTGGGTTCTCCGGGAAGACAAGGTCACGTCTGTGCTGATTGGTGCCAGTAAACCGGCGCAAATTGAAGATGCCGTCGGCATGCTGGCAAACCGTCACTTTACGCCTGAAGAGTGCGCGGAGATTGATGCCATTCTGAGTCGGTTGAAATAAAGACACATTTATTAACAAAAAGTGCTCTCACTTGCGATTTAAGAGTTGTGGCGATGAAACGGGGCTTTACTGCCCCGGAATATTACGTTAACAGGCCGGCTACGGCTCGATCGTGAAGGAGAGAAAACATGTTCAGGTCACTGATTCTGGCGGCAGTCTTAATGGCTTTTACACCGCTGGCCGCGAACGCTGGCGAAATCACCCTGCTGCCATCAATAAAATTGCAAATTGGCGATCGCGATAATTACGGTAACTACTGGGATGGCGGCCGCTGGCGCGACCGGGATTACTGGCACCATAACTATGAGTGGCGCAAAAATCGCTGGTGGCGTCATGACAACGGCTACCATCGTGGCTGGGATAAACGCAAAGCTTATGAACGCGGCTACCGAGAAGGCTGGAATGACCGTGACGACCATCGCGGTCGTGGGCGCGGCGGTCACGGGCATCGTCATTAAGAAAAGGAACCTGTGGTAACAGAGAATTTTTAACAATGGCAAAGGGTTCCGTTCACCGTATGTTCATTGTTTCTCTGAAACCCTCATTCCCGTAACGGGCAAGAGAGGCTCACCGTCTCCCTTGCCACCCAGGCTTCCGGCAGGAAAAATCGTCACTTCGTGATCCATTCGCCTTATGTCGTCTTCCTTCGGATCGCTTCAGTACGCTGACTTTCAGTTCAATCCGTTTCGCTTTAATAAAAAATACCTTTGCAGCTAATCAATCCTTAAGTGACCAGCATTAGCCTGCAGGCTGCTTTTTTATGGTCAAATCCTGCGCTTTTTATTTTTCACTATTTGCCCTTGAGCAAAAATCTCCTGAACGTATCTTATCCTCAAGAGAATTCACGTCAGGATTAACTTATGAATGCTAATTTTAAGAATGAAATTCAGACATTCGGTCGATCGCTATTATTACCGATCGCCGTACTGGCGCCAGTGGGGATGGCCATGGGAATTAGCGCTGCGTTAGGGCAGAGCTATATGATTGATAAACTCCCCTTTCTGGGCAATGAAATTTTCAGAGCAATTCTCTCTTCTCTGGGATTAATCAGCAGCGTCGTTTTTAATAATATTCCTTTACTGTTCGCGATGGGTGTCGCCTACGGTATGTCTAAAAAAGAAAAAGGGATTGCTGTATTTGCATCCGTCGTGGCTTACCTGACTCTGCTTATCGCCATGCATGTGCATCTTAAGCTGGCAGGTACGCTGGCGAAAGAGGATATGGCTTTCGTCGGACAGGGAATGGTATTAGGTATTCAGACGCTGAAAATCGAAGCGCTGGGCGGTATTATTGCCGGGCTGCTGGCAGCTAAAATAACCGACCGTTTTTACCGGCTGCAATTACCTCTCGCTTTCGCCTTTTTCAGCGGTAAAAAATCCGTCGCGATCTTAGCCATTGCTTTTTCCATTCCCGTCGGCTTGATCATTCCTTTTATCTGGGATCTGTTTACCGCAGGTATGCGCGCCATATCAACAATAATGATGGCACCCAACATTGGTGCAGGTATCTATATGACGCTCAATCGCCTGCTGATCCCGTTTGGCCTGCACCACGTCCTCAGTTCCACCGTGCGTTTCACCGCGGCAGGCGGTACGTACCTGATTGACGGGCAGACCTATGTCGGTATTTTGCCCGCTATCAATAAAATCCTGTTTGAGCTTGGTCCCACCCATCCGGCCTGGAAAGAGTATATGCCGACGCTCACCAGCTATCTTGCCTCATCACAAATGCTCACGACGCTGTTCCGCGTTCCGGCGATTGGTCTGGCGATGTACCACATGGCCTATTTCAAGAATAAGAAATTTGCCAAAGGGATGATCCTGACCGTGGTGCTAACCGCCATGCTGGGGAATATTACCGAACCGCTGGAGTTCTCCTTCCTGTTTATCGCGCCAAAACTCTTTATTGTCTATGCGGTACTCTGTGGCTTATTGACCATTCCACTGCAATTACTGGAAGTCTCCATCGGCTATATTCGCGGCACTATTTTTGATTTTGGTATTTTCGGTTTGATGTATGAACACACCCAATGGATTAATTTAATTATCCTCGGCGTGATTAACTTTGTTGTCTTCTATTTCGTCTTCCGCTTCGCGATCGGTAAATTTGATATTAAGACCCCAGGCCGCGAGAGTGAAATCGCTGACAGCACCTTACTGAACAATAAAGAGTACGACAAAGTCGCCGAACTGGTGATTCAGGGACTGGGCGGGACAGACAATATCAAGCGCGTTGAAAACTGCGTTTCACGGTTACGTATTGATTTGAAAGATCAGAAAAAAATGGACATGGCCATTCTTAAAGAATCTGGCTCGCTGGGAACCTTTATCCCCTCCAGCAACCATGTTCATGTGGTATTCGGCCCACACGTAGAATTTGTCCGTAACGCGGTAGACGACCGCCTCGTCGGTGCGAAATAAATTCAAGGAGATAGTAATGCGTGCACTGTATGATTCAAAAAGCAAAACGATCGACGATCGAGGAATGAAATCTCTGCTCGCGCAGCCAGCGCGGGTACAGTCATGGCTCGATGTTGAAGCCGCCCTGGCTCAGGCACAAGCCGGACACGGCATGATCCCCGCCAGCGCCGCAGTCAATATTACCGCTAACTGCCACGTGGATAAGATTGACCTGACGGAAATGGAACGCCTGCTGCGCGAGATTGGTCACGGCTTCGTTCCGGTCATCAAAGTGCTGGTCAAAGCCTGTGACAGTGAAAGCGGAAAATACGTGCATTACGGCGTCACCACGCAGAATATTCAGCAAACCGCACAGCTTTATCTGGCAAAGCAGTTCGATACCATCATGCAGGGTTTTGTGGACGATATTCTGCGTAACCTGGCAAAGATGGCATCTGACCATAAAGCAACGATTATGGCCGGACGTACCCACGGTAAGCACGCGCTGCCCATCACCTGGGGCTATAAAGCCGCCGTGTGGATTGATGAGTTACTTAGCGCCCAGCAGCGCATGCGGGAAGCGGAAAAACGCGTCTTTACCGTGATGATGGGGGGAGCCGTGGGCGCCTTCCACGCGACCGGTGAAACCGGCCGCCGGGTTCAGGATAGCGTTGCCCAAAAGCTGGGAATGCATTCAATGGCGATTCCCTCCCGCAACTCGCGCATTTACCGCACTGAATACATCAGTAATTTGTGCCTGCTGGCGACGACGTTACACAAAATAGCCGAAGAGGTTTATCAGACCTCAAGCGAAGAGTTTGCCGAAGTTTCAGAAGCCTTTACTAAAGGCACCGTTGGCAGCAGCACCATGCCGCAAAAAGTGAATCCTAAACTGGCGAAGGGGATCATCGCCAACGCGCAGAAATTGTACTCAGTAATGACCTCCTGCCTGTATGTCAGCCCACGTCCCTTCGAAGCAGACAGCTCCGCTTACTTTATCTTTGACGGTAATATTCAGGAGAGTATGGAGTTAATGGCTGAGATTGTGATGCGAGCCGAAGAGTTGACGCGGACGCTGGTCATCAATCCTGGTCGTATGCGCCAGAATGTGCAGTTAACGCATGGTCTTATTAATAGCGAAAAAATCATGATGCAGCTGGTGGAAAGGCTGGGCAAAGATGCCGCACATGAACGCGTCTACCAACTGGCAATGCGCAGCACGCATGAAGGCATCCCCTACGCTGATGTGCTGCGTGATGACCCTCTTATTCGCCAGCACTTTAGCGACTCAGAAATTAATACGCTGCTGGATCCTGCTCACTACATCGGCCTTTGCGCAGAAATCGCCGAGGAAACGGCCGCTCGCGTATGGGAGAAAGACAATGGCTGATCCCCTGCTTTCTCTGGCAAGTGAACGCATTGTCACCCCGAATGGAATCGAAAGCGGCTATCTGCATATTGAAAGCGGACGTATTTCTGGCCTCGACAGTACGCCACGCGGAAAAATCGTCGATTATCGCCATGCCATGCTGATGCCCGGTTTTGTGGATATTCACGTTCACGGCTGGGGGAGAGGGTCGTTTGCCTGGAGAGGTGAACGCCGTTCTTTGCAGGCGATGAGCCGGGATCTGGTTAACGCCGGGGTTACCGCGTGGCTTGCAACATCAGCCACCCAGCCGGAAACGTTCTTGCTGGAGAGTCTTTCCACCGCCGCGGACTGGATTGCAGACGCAAAAGCGGAAGATGGTGCCGAAGCGGTGGGTATTCATATGGAAGGCCCCTTTATTAACCCTGCATACAGCGGAATGCAGAGCAAGGACGCGATTCAACCACCCGGTATCGAAGGATTCAAACGCTATCAGCACGCCGCGAGGGGAAATATCCGTCTGATGACGCTCGCACCTGAACTGCCGGGCGCCCTGGCGCTAATCCGCTATTTACGCCAGTCAGGCGTCACCGTGTCAGCCGGTCATACCGACGCCACCTTTGATGAAACCACTCTCGCTATTGAAGCCGGTTTAACCCACTTTACCCATGCATTTAGCGCCATGCGCGGGCTGCATCACCGGGAGCCTGGCGTGGTGGGGGCGCTGATGTACCATCAGAATACGTATGCCGAGGTGGCAAAGCAGAGCGGGATTACGTTGCGACCAGAAGTGTTCGACATTCTCTATCGGTTGAAAAAAGATCGCCGGTTGGTCATGGTCAGCGATTGTCTGGGATATGTGGATTTTCCCGAAGGATCAGAATTCCACCATTACCTGCGCCAGGAGACGTTTCGCATTCACAATCATTGTCTTGAAATCACCGACCACAGCGGAAAGACCCGAACGGTTTCACCCACGGAATGGTCCGAAGTGTGCAAACTGGAGATGAGCTTTCTGGACTCCGTGAAAAATGTGGTCGACAGGCTGGAAAAAGGCTGGGTTTCAACCGCGCAGATTGCCTGCCTTAATCCGGCTATCCTGGCGGGTGTTGATGCGAGAAAAGGCAGCCTGACGTCAGGAAAAGATGCCGATATTCTCGTGTTGGGTGCAGAGTTAAACCTGGAAGCCGTCTGGTGTCGCGGCGTTTCGCAACCTCTGGCTAAATAAAAATATCACTGTAATGCGTATCAAGAAAAATTTTTAACGCCTCCTGGCTCATTCCCTGAACCTGCTGAATAAAGTCCTCAGCAGGTATTTTTTTGCGCGCGGAGGGAAGTCCATTTTCGCGTAATAACAGGAGATCGTCCTGCGTGAGCCAGAAATTCACTTTGACATAATCCAGCCCGGCGTAGCGGAGATGACTCGATATCTTGTTTGTAAAGGTAATCAGCAGGTCGAATTCGAGCTGCTGAAGCCGCGCAATCTCATTGATGTTGATGCAGGCGGGGATTTCAATATGGAAGCGGGAGAAAAGCATCTCTTTAAAATAGCCGACCTTACTCTCTGACGAGTTCGTCACAATAATGACCCGCTTTTTCTTATCGCCAACAACCCGATTTTTGAGCGCATACTTTTTGATAATCAGCACCAGGGTTGCCAGATGAATAGCAGAAAAGGTCGTTTGCCAGTGATGTTCAATCTCTTTCACCGCATACTGGACATGTTCCCATAGCTCAGGATAGCGTCGCTGGACATCATGGAGCTTTTTATCATCGAACCAGAGATGAAATTTATTCTGGATGATGGCGGCATAGATAAAATTATAAATCTCCGCAAACCAGGCGTGCTGATTGTGAATGGTGTTCTCCAGACATCCGGCTAAAGCGTGACAGGTGCGCTTAACGTAAGAGACCAGCCAGGCGTCATATAATGTGAAGGGGCGATGAGTAAACGTCAGTGAAGCAATCAGCAGATCCAGACAGATATTTTCATCCGCATCAGGCAATACGCCATAAGGAAAGGTTGTCAAAAACTCAGCCGCCGAACTCTCCGTAATTCTGTGTCCCCTGCGGATACGGTGCAGGGCAAGGCTAAGATAGACCAGTAAGTATTTTCTGCCGTTATATCCCAGGGCGATGACCGGACTGATTTTATCTTCGTAATAGTCTGCCGCCTGGTTTATCTCTGCAGCACACTGATGAAGAAACTGTTCGGCAATTGAACGGCCTGTCGGCTCATTGGCCTGGTGGGCGATAAGTCGGTGATCCTCACCAATTTCGACCGTTTTTAGTATCGTCATGCACGCCGCCAGCCGTAGCTGGAACTCATCCCCCGCAAGCCGGGAGCCCTTACGCGGGATACTTTGCACAATCAGATCGCGTTCCTGCACCAGGCTCATCATGACGGGATTATCATTTTTTACCGTTCCCGCGCTGACATAAAATTTTTTGTAATAATCATTTTTATTCACCACATCGTGCAAACAGAGCGCCACAAAGAGATCCTTCACCCTCTCTTCTGCCGTAGTGATATAGCGATTAAACTGGACGCGCGCTAAAAACTGTCGGTATTCGCTGTAGCCAATCCGGGTGGTAATAAACTGATTATCCTGATGTAGCTGGACATTTTCTGGCAGAAGTTCATTGAGCTCTTTCATTGTCCGTTTTAGCGTGGAGAGCGTTTTACCGAAACGCTCGACGGCCTCTTCAACGGGGAGCGGACTGTTGTCCTGGAGATATTTCAGGAAAGAGAGATCAAAATGATTCATGAACGCCTGCCAGTTAATTATGCAGGGCACATCATAGAGGAAAAGCTCAATTAAAACCGTGACCCGTCGCGAGTCACGGTTGATTATAGCCCCATCGCCGTGCCTGCCAGTAGCCAGAGATTGAGCGCCACGACCAGTATCACAATGACCCAGCCAATCTGTTTAACGCAACGACGATTGACCAGATCCCCCATCAGCTTACTGTCGCTGGTGAAGATCAGCAGCGGCACCAGCGCCAGCGCGATACCAAAACTGAGCAACACCTGACTCATCACCAGAATACGGGTCGGATCCAATCCCATCAGAATCACAATAAATGATGGCATCATGGTGACGGTACGGCGTACCCATAGCGGAATGTGAAAACGGATAAACCCTTGCATCACCACCTGCCCCGCCAGCGTACCGACCACGGTAGAAGAGAGTCCCGCAGCCACCAGGCTTAAACCAAACACCGTCGCTGCAGCGTGACTCAACAACGGTTCAAGGGTCAGATACGCCTGATCGAGATCGGCAATACCGGTATGCCCGCTAAAATGAAATGCAGCGGCAGCCGTCGCCATCATCGCCAGATTGACAAATCCGGCAATCGTCATGGCGATAGCCACATCCCATTTAGTGGCCGCATAGCGCTGTTGGCGTGTTCCGCCGTGCAAATGCTGAGTTAAGGAAGAGTGCAGATAAATGACGTGCGGCATGATAGTCGCCCCGAGCACCCCAGCGGCCAGGAACACCGCTTCGGAATTAGGCAGGCTTGGGATCACCATTCCCTTACTAAGCTGCGCGAAGTTCGGTTGGGAAAAAACCAGCTCCACAATGTAAGCCGCGGCCACAAACAGCAGCAGGCCGCCAATCACCTTTTCCAGCGGTTTTTGACCGCGACGCTGCAGCATCAGAATTAAGAACGTCGCGATACCGGTGAGTACGGCCCCTTGCAATAAGGAGACGCCGAGGATCAGTTTGAAGCCAATCGCAGCGCCAATAAACTCAGCAAGGTCTGTTGCCATAGCGATAATTTCTGCCTGCACCCAGTAGAACCACACCACCGGGCGAGGATAATGATCGCGAATTTGCTCCGCCAGGTTTTTACCCGTAGCAATGCCGAGTTTTGCCGACAGCACCTGAATCAGCATCGCCATCAGGTTTGCCCAGACCACCACCCACAGCAATTGATAACCAAAGCTGGCCCCTGCCTGGATATTGGTGGCGAAGTTACCCGGATCGATATAGCCGATCGCCGCAATGAACGCAGGTCCCATTAATGCGAGCTTCAACTTGCGCGCTGCCCGCCCACTGCTACTCTCAACGCGATCGTTAGTCATTTTAGTGCCTCAGAAACATAGCCTTTGCTATGTTTCAAGCTACGCCTACTGAGAATGATTATCAAATTCATTTTAATGGGTGACGTTGATTTCTCTGATAGCGTTTGTCTATGGATCGATAAGGATTCTGGAAATACCGGCGAGATGTTTAATTATTGTTATGAGAATAGCACAATGACATAACTTTTCACTTCCATACTAAACATAACGGAAGTGTATCACCGATCACTAATTTTGAATCTCGTCACAGGTCCTTATTATAGTGTGTGTTTGATCTCGTTTTCTTTATGGTTGTTACATAGAATGTGCACGAAAACTAAACCTGCCTCATATTTGGAGCAAATATGGACCGCGTTCTTCATTTTGTCCTGGCCCTTGCCGTGGTTGCGGTACTCGCACTGCTGGTAAGCAGTGACCGTAAAAAAATCCGCATTCGTTATGTTATTCAATTGCTTGTTATCGAAGTGTTACTGGCATGGTTCTTCCTGAACTCTGATGTCGGTCTGGGCTTCGTGAGAGGCTTCTCCGAGATGTTTGAGAAACTGCTCGGGTTTGCTAATGAAGGGACTAACTTTGTCTTCGGTAGCATGAACGATAAAGGCCTGGCATTCTTCTTCCTGAAAGTGCTTTGCCCGATCGTCTTCATCTCCGCCCTGATCGGTATTTTGCAGCATATCCGCGTACTGCCGGTAATCATCCGCGCGATTGGTTTCCTGTTATCCAAAGTAAACGGTATGGGCAAACTGGAATCCTTCAACGCCGTCAGCTCTCTGATCCTGGGTCAGTCTGAGAACTTTATCGCCTATAAAGATATTCTCGGCAAAATGTCTCGCAACCGTATGTACACCATGGCAGCAACGGCGATGTCGACCGTTTCCATGTCTATCGTCGGCGCGTACATGACCATGCTGGAACCGAAGTACGTGGTTGCGGCGCTGGTTCTGAACATGTTCAGCACCTTTATCGTGCTGTCGCTGATCAACCCTTACCGCGTGGATGCCAGCGAAGAAAATATCCAGATGTCTAACCTGCACGAAGGCCAGAGTTTCTTCGAAATGCTGGGTGAATACATTCTGGCTGGTTTCAAAGTGGCAATTATCGTTGCGGCGATGCTGATTGGTTTCATCGCACTGATCGCTGCCCTGAACGCCCTGTTCGCCACCGTGACCGGTTGGTTTGGCTACAGCATCTCTTTCCAGGGCATCCTGGGTTACATCTTCTACCCGGTTGCATGGGTAATGGGTGTGCCGTCCAGCGAAGCGCTGCAGGTGGGCAGTATCATGGCAACTAAACTGGTTTCCAACGAATTCGTTGCGATGATGGATCTGCAGAAAATCGCCGCTACGCTCTCCCCGCGCGCAGAAGGCATCCTGTCTGTGTTCCTGGTTTCCTTCGCTAACTTCTCTTCCATCGGTATTATCGCTGGTGCGATTAAAGGCCTGAACGAAGAGCAAGGTAACGTGGTTTCTCGCTTTGGTCTGAAGCTGGTGTACGGCTCTACGCTGGTGAGCGTACTGTCCGCATCTATCGCCGCACTGGTGCTGTAAGCGTAAGACAACGTCGCAGTAATAAGACCGGGGAGATTCATATTCTCCCCGGTTTTTTTATGCCTGCGATTCAGCAAACCGAAGAGATAAAGAATAAGAACTGGCAGGATGCAGAAACAAAAAACCCCCGCTTTTCAGCGAGGGTTTAAATTTTGGTGGAGCTAAGCGGGATCGAACCGCTGACCTCTTGCATGCCATGCAAGCGCTCTCCCAGCTGAGCTATAGCCCCACGATGCTTTTACGTACGTACCAAATTCATTGGGATTAAATTTGGTGGAGCTAAGCGGGATCGAACCGCTGACCTCTTGCATGCCATGCAAGCGCTCTCCCAGCTGAGCTATAGCCCCATTACGTAAAGCTTGTCGAGTTGACGGGCGGCATCATATGAATTCCCTTCGCGTGTGTCAACGGCAAAATTAACTCATAGAATTCAATCGCTGAAAAAGCAGTCAAATGAAGAACATTGCGTAACAACTCGCATTCAGTAGTTAAACGCGTCACGGTTTCTACTAAAATGGTGCTATAAAATGAACCACTAATTAACCCCACGACTATTCAGGGAATCGTTATGTTCAAGGAACGGATGACGCCAGAAGAACTTGCTAATCTGACCGGATACAGCCGACAGACCATCAATAAATGGGTACGCAAAGAAGGTTGGGCGACATCACCAAAACCAGGCGTTCAGGGCGGTAAAGCCCGGCTGGTTCACGTCACCGAACAAGTTCGTGAATACATTCGCAGCGCTGAGCGTTCAGCCGAAGGTTTATCAGATAACTTATCGTTATCCGGCGATACCTCTGTTGAAGCGCTGCTGATTAGGCTCGCCAAAGAAATGACACCGACAGAACAGAAAATGTTTACCTCACTGATCCTGCGTGAAGGCATTACGGGTTTATTACAGCGTTTAGGGATCCGCGAAAACAAATAATATGAAAAAATTACGCAGCAAAATGACGACCGAAGAGCTGGCGGAATGTCTCGGGGTTGCCAAACAAACCGTCAATCGTTGGATCAGAGAACAAAACTGGACTACCGAAAAGTTTCCCGGCGTTAAAGGTGGTCGTGCAAGACTGATTCATATTGACTCCAGCGTCCGCGCGTTTCTGCTCAATATTCCCGCTTTTCGCAAAGTTCCTGAAGTTTATCAGGCTGAAGAACCGCTGGCAGAATACACCCACGTAGTACGCAGCCACGCGTGTCGCCAGATAATTAGCGCACTGGACAACATGTCCCCAACGGAACAAGAAAAGCTGGCGATGTATATTTCGCGCGAAGGTATTCGCACTTTTCTTACTCGTTTGGGTATTGATGAGTCTGAATAACAGGCAAAAAAAACGGCAGGATACGCTCCTGCCGTTATTTCATCGGTCAATCAGTTTTATTGCTGGCTTTCACGCTCAGCAATAAACGCCAGCGCTTTATTAATACGCTCAATGCTGCGGGATTTACCAATCGCATGCACCGTAACGTCTAACGCCGGGGACTGACCCGCGCCGGTAACGGCTACGCGCAGCGGCATCCCGACTTTACCCATACCAACTTCCAGCTCATCAGCCGTTGCCTGAATCGCATGGTGCACATTTTCTGCCGTCCACTCGCTAATCGCAGCCAGCTTGTCGCGAACCACTTCCAGCGGCTGACGCGCAACCGGGCGCAGGTGTTTCTTCGCTGCATCAGCGTCGAACTCGGCAAAGTCTTCGTAGAAATAGCGGCAGCTCTGCGCCATCTCTTTCAGCGTTTTGCAGCGCTCACCGAGCAGTTTAACCAGCTCTGACAGCTGCGGGCCTACGCGGGTATCGATATTTTCCTGCTCAATGTGCCATTGCAGATGGGTTGCTACATATTCCGGCGCCAGCGCATTAATATAGTGATGGTTCAGCCACTGCAGTTTTTCAGTGTTAAACGCACTCGCAGACTTGCTCACCGCACCGAGGGAGAACAGTTTGATCATCTCTTCACGGGTGAAAATTTCCTGATCGCCACTGGACCAACCCAGACGCACCAGATAGTTCAGCAGCGCTTCCGGCAGGTAACCGTCGTCGCGGTATTGCATAACGCTGACCGCACCGTGACGTTTGGAGAGTTTTTTACCATCGTCACCGTTGATCATTGAAACGTGTGCGTAAACTGGCACCGGCGCGTTCAGCGCTTTCAGGATATTGATCTGACGCGGAGTGTTGTTGATATGGTCTTCACCACGAATAACGTGGGTGATTTCCATATCCCAGTCGTCGACAACAACGCAGAAGTTGTAGGTCGGGGAACCGTCGGTACGGCGAATGATCAAATCATCCAGCTCCTGGTTGCTGAATTCGATCGGCCCACGGATCTGGTCGTCAAAAATAACGGAACCGTCCTGCGGGTTGGCAAAACGTACCACGCAAGGTTCATCAGCGGCATGATGCTCGTGGCCGTGGCGGCATCGGCCGTCGTAACGCGGCTTCTCACCGTTCGCCATCTGCTCTTCTCGCAGCGCGTCCAGACGCTCTTTAGAGCAGTAGCATTTATATGCGGTGCCTGCTTCCAGCATTTCATCAATCACCGCGTTGTAGCGATCAAAACGTTTGGTCTGGAAGTACGGGCCTTCATCCCATTCCAGATTCAGCCAGTTCATGCCATCCATAATGGCTTCAATAGCTTCCGGAGTGGAGCGTTCGAGATCGGTGTCTTCAATACGCAGCACAAACTCACCGCCATGGTTGCGTGCAAAAAGCCAGGAATAAAGAGCAGTACGCGCACCGCCGACGTGCAGGTAGCCTGTCGGGCTTGGCGCGAAGCGAGTTTTGATTTTCATGAAATGGCCTTACGTTTATAAAGATGCCGACAACCGGCAAATCCAGGGAAGATTATCAGGCTCGTATTCTATCACCGTGGTCTGATTCCTCAATGTTGTTCAGGTTGGAACATTACGCTTTGCCATTTTCGTATACAAATCATGCCGCACGGACTGTTTTGCGATCGTTTTGTTTAAATTTACGACGAACGAACAATTTCTTTAGAAAATGCGTTGACTCATTTTCAACTCTCCCTATAATGCGACTCCACACAGCGGGGGTGATTAGCTCAGCTGGGAGAGCACCTCCCTTACAAGGAGGGGGTCGGCGGTTCGAACCCGTCATCACCCACCAACTACTTATGTAGTCTCCGCCGTGTAAAACAAGAAATTGAGAAGTGGGTGATTAGCTCAGCTGGGAGAGCACCTCCCTTACAAGGAGGGGGTCGGCGGTTCGATCCCGTCATCACCCACCACTTTCTCGCCAGCTGGATTTCTTGTTAAAATGTGAAGTACCGAAGTGGGTGATTAGCTCAGCTGGGAGAGCACCTCCCTTACAAGGAGGGGGTCGGCGGTTCGATCCCGTCATCACCCACCACTTCGGGTCGTTAGCTCAGTTGGTAGAGCAGTTGACTTTTAATCAATTGGTCGCAGGTTCGAATCCTGCACGACCCACCAATGTAAAAAGGCGCCCTAAAGGCGCCTTTTTGCTATGCAGAGAAGAACCATTTCCCCTCTGATAACCATCAGCGTGAGCGTTATAACTGATACAACGGATCGCGGGCGCGGGCTGCGGTTAATTCACTGGCCTGCATACGCACCACATCCCACAGCGCCTGAGCAGCGGTTGATAAAGAGCGGTTTTTACGTCGGGCCAGCATCAGTTGCCGTTCAACAACCGGCGTCAGGCGCTTAACCTGCAAGTGACAGCCCTGCGGTAAGGGGAGCGCCAGCGCGGGCAGCACGCTGATGCCAATCCCCGCCTCAACCATCGGAAACAGCGTGGCGGGATGGCCTATCTCCTGAACGATATTGGCATCAATGGAAAAATGGGCCAGCGCAGCGTCGATCAGCGGTCGACTACCGGAAGCATAATCCTGTAGCACCAGGCGTTCGTGATACAAATCCTGCCAGTTCACCCACTCTCCTTGGGCTAACGGATGATCCTGGCGACACAGCAGCAGGAACGGTTCGGACAGCACGGCTTCACACTGCAAATCGGTGACTGCGCCGGGATCAATCACAATGCCAAAATCCACTTCTCCCTGGCGAATACTCTCCAGCACCCACTGCTGTGGTCGGTCGTGCAGCACAAAATCGATAGCCGGATAAAGCTGATTACTCTGGGCAATACACTGCGGAATAAGATGAGCAGAGATCGTCTGGCTGGCGCCAACCCGCACCGTGCCGGTTAACTGCGTTCCTACCTGTCCGGCTTCGCGCAGCGTGCTGTGCAATTCATCCAGAATACGTTCCAGCCGCGCCGCCAACTGGTGTCCGGCCTCCGTCAGTACCACTTCCCGCGTCGTTCTGTCCAATAACCGCACACCCGTCTGCCCTTCCAGCTCTTTGACACTATGGCTGACCGCCGACTGGCTTAAGCCGATGATATCCCCCGCCCGGCTAAAGCTTTTGGCCTGAGCGACGGTGACAAAGATACGCAACTGACGCAGAGAGTAATTCATCTATTCGATTCATATATGGATGCAATAAATCAATTTTATTTCTCAAACGGAAAAAAGCAAAATGTTACTACCGAATTTCAGGAGTCTTTATGAAACTTTTTCGTATTCTTGATCCGTTCACGATAACGCTGATTACCGTTGTTTTGCTGGCGTCCTTTTTCCCGGCCGAAGGTGGTTTTGTGCCTTTCTTTGAAGGCTTAACCACCGCCGCCATTGCCCTGCTGTTTTTTATGCACGGGGCGAAACTCTCGCGTGAAGCCATTATTGCCGGTGGTAGCCACTGGCGTTTGCATCTGTGGGTGATGTGCAGCACGTTTGTTGTCTTCCCGGTTCTCGGCGTTCTGTTCGCCTGGTGGGCGCCGGTCAACGTTGACCCGATGCTGTACACCGGTTTTCTGTACCTGTGTATTTTGCCTGCCACTGTGCAGTCGGCCATCGCTTTTACGTCGCTGGCGGGCGGTAACGTTGCCGCCGCCGTTTGTTCTGCTTCGGCCTCCAGCCTGCTGGGTATTTTTCTCTCGCCGCTGCTGGTAGGGCTGGTGATGAATATGCACGGCGCAGAAGGCAGCCTGGAGCAGGTGGGAAAAATCATGTTGCAGCTGCTGCTGCCGTTCGTGCTGGGTCACCTTTCACGTCCGTGGATTGGAAACTGGGTTTCTCGACATAAAAAATGGATCGCGAAAACGGATCAATCCTCTATTTTGCTGGTGGTGTACTCCGCCTTCAGTGAAGCCGTCGTTAACGGGATCTGGCACAAAGTGGGGGTGGGTTCACTGCTGTTTATCGTGGTGGTCAGCATCATACTGCTGGCAATCGTGATTGGCATAAATGTCTTTGTTGCGCGCAAATGCGGCTTTAACAAAGCTGATGAAATCACCATTGTATTCTGCGGTTCGAAAAAGAGCCTGGCGAACGGGATCCCAATGGCAAATATTTTGTTCCCGACTTCGGTGATTGGGATGATGGTGCTGCCGTTGATGATCTTCCATCAAATACAGCTAATGGTGTGCGCCGTGCTGGCGCGTCGCTACAAGCAACAGACGGACGCATTGCAGGCGCAACAGAAAAGCCGCGCCGCGAAGGCTTAAAGAGGACGTTTCAGGGGCTGCACCAGTTGCGTCAGCCCCTCAGTTTTAATCAGCAGTGTGATTTGCATCAGCTCGCCAAGCTTGCCCGGCGGGAATTCATCCTTACGGGCAAACCACAGCAGATACTCTTCCGGGACATCAATCAACCGACGCCCTTTATATTTGCCAAAGGGCATCACAGTATTAGCGATGTCAACCAGCTGCTCTTTTTCCATCTCAGGCATCCAGTAAGCGGATCATTTCAGCTTCATCGATCACGGCAATACCCAGTTCCTGTGCTTTTGCCAGTTTCGAACCCGCCGCTTCACCGGCAATCACCAGATCGGTTTTCTTCGACACGCTACCGGCCACTTTTGCACCTAACTCGGTCAGTCTCGCTTTGGCGTCATCGCGCGACATCAGGCTCAGGCTCCCGGTCAGCACCACCGTTTTACCTGCGAAGGGGCTGTCGATTTCTTCAGCGTTGATGACCACCGGCGCTGGCCAGTGGATCCCCTGCGCCAGCAGTTGAACAATTACCTCGCGGTTGCTCTCCTCGGCGAAGAAATTAAACACGTGCGTCGCCACCACAATGCCGACATCCGGCACTTTTTGCAGCTCTTCAATGGAAGCGGCTTCCAGCGCGTCGAGCGTGCCAAAATACGCCGCCAGACCTGCAGCCGTGGCTTCGCCGACTTCACGAATGCCTAGCGCATAGAGGAAACGGGCAAACGTGGTTTCTTTCGCTTTTTCCAGCGCGTTGACCACGTTTTGCGCCGACTTCGGCCCCATACGATCAAGCCCCGTCAGTTTACCGGCGGTCAGGGTGAAAAGATCCGCCGGCGTGTGGACATACTCTTTCTCGACCAGTTGATCGATAATTTTGTCGCCCATACCGTCAACGTCGAGCGCGCGGCGGGAAACAAAGTGTTTCAGCGATTCCTTACGCTGTGCTCCACAGATTAAACCGCCGGTGCAGCGAGTGACCGCTTCGCCTTCCACACGTTCAACATCAGAGTTACAAACCGGACAATGCGCTGGAAACACAATTTCGCGGGTATCTTCCGGGCGTTCAGAAAGCACGACGTTCACCACCTGCGGGATGACATCGCCCGCACGGCGAATGACGACTTTATCGCCAATACGCAACCCCAGACGCTCGATTTCATCAGCGTTATGCAGCGTTGCGTTACTGACCAGCACCCCGGCAACCTGGACCGGCTCAAGGCGGGCGACGGGCGTAATCGCCCCGGTACGTCCAACCTGAAACTCAACATCGCGTACGAAAGTCATCTGCTCCTGCGCCGGGAACTTAAAGGCCACAGCCCAGCGCGGCGCGCGGGCGACAAAGCCCAGTTGCTCCTGCAACGCCATGGAGTTGACTTTGATCACCACGCCATCGATATCAAATCCCAGCGTTGGTCGGTCTTCTTCAACCTTGTGATAGTAAGCAAGTACTTCCTCCGGGGAGTCGCAAAGCGCCACTCTGTCGCTTACCGGCAGGCCCCACTCTTTAAATTGCAGCAGGCGGCCCAGATGGGTATCTGGCAGCACGCCGCCTTCCAACACACCAACGCCATAGCAGAAGAAAGTAAGCGGTCGCTTCGCTGTGATACGCGGATCGAGTTGGCGCAATGAACCGGCCGCTGCGTTACGCGGGTTAGCAAACACTTTGTTGCCAGTGCGGCGGGCCTCTTCGTTAATTTTTTCAAATCCGGCCTGCGGCAGGAACACTTCACCGCGCACTTCCAGACGTGAAGGGATGTTTTCGCCACGCAGTTTTAACGGGATCGCGCGAATGGTGCGCACGTTAGAGGTAATATCCTCACCCGTGGTGCCATCACCACGCGTTGCAGCGCTGACCAGCACACCGTTTTCATACAGGATACTCACCGCCAGGCCGTCCAGTTTCAGTTCACAGCACCAGGTCAGTTTATCGGTACTCTTTAGCCTGTCCTGCACGCGCTTGTTGAAGGCGAGAAAACTCTCTTCATCAAACACGTTATCCAGCGACAGCATCGGCACTTCATGGCGAATCTGGCTGAACGCGGTTAACGGCGCGGCGCCAACGCGTTGGGTTGGCGAGTCGGGGGTAACAAGGTCCGGATGCTGCGCTTCCAGTTCGCGCAGTTCGCGCATCAGGCGATCGTATTCCGCATCGGGAATTTCCGGCGCGTCCATCACATGGTAGAGATACTCATGATGGCGAAGCGTGGTTCGCAGTTCTGTCAGTTGTTGTTCGATTGATTCCATATCGCACCATCAATGATAAAAAACCCCCGACAGGCGGGGGTTTAGAAAGGAAATGTCACGCCACAGGAAAATCAGGCGCGAGATTCTTTAACTTCGCGGATGCGGTCCTGATACTCGCGCAGTTTCTGCGGCGTCATCATGCGACGTTGATCGTCGAGCACCACACCACCCACTTCATCGGCAATGTGCTGTGCAGACTGCAGCATCAGCTTAAAGTTTTGCAGCTCGTCCCCGTAGGACGGAACCTGCATAAAAATAGTCACACCAGGGGTGCTGAAGTCGCCCGTCATTTCTGGGTCAAACGTTCCCGGATTAACCATATTAGCGAGGCTGAACAGCGACGGACCGCTGCCATCCGGGCTCAAATGACGATGGAAAATATTCATATCGCCAAATTTGAAACCGGCCTGCTGAATGCTGTTGAGCAGCACTTCCCCGTTGAGCTCGCTACCATGATGAGCCGCAACGTTCATAATGATGACCGCTTCTTTACGCTGCGGTTTTTCAGCAACAGGCGCTTCTTCTACTACCGGCTCGGGCTGCGGTTGATGTTCAACGACAGGCTCTGCTGGCTGGAAGGTCTGCGGCGCAGGTTGCGGTGCCTGCTGAGCAGGTTGCTGAACCTGCGGGGCAACAGGTTGCTGCACAGGTGGCTGCTGAACAGGCTGATGTTGCACCGGCTGCTGCGGTTGTACAGGCTGCTGCGGCTGCTGAACATGCGGCGGCGGTACCGGCGCTTGTGCAGGCTGCTGCGCAGGCTGACGCGGCTGAGCAGACGCATAAGGCGGCTGGTACTGGTGTTGCGGCGACTGAGGAGGAACACCATGTTCCTGCGCATTACCGGGAGCATGATTCACACGATGAACGCGAACTTCGCCCACGCCTTCGTCTTCCTCGACGTTGTCGTCGAACGAATCCTCGTCTTCACGTTTAGACTTCATGCGTTTCAGTGGGCGATCGCGGAATATAGAAGACCGCTCTTTACGGCTAGTCCAAAAACCATGTACCAGTAAAGCGATTATGGCGATCGCGCCAACAATGATTAATATCAGACGCAAATCCTGCATCATTATATTCTCTGTTGTTCTAACACCTTGCCACCACGGCAAACATTTACTCACTAAGAGTATTTGTCGATTACGCCAAGTGCAAGTGTACTCTTGGCTTTCACGGCATAAAGATGAACAAAATTGTGCTTTTTGCTGTTTTTTCGAACATTTCCGAACAGCTTAACGCTCAACAACCCGGTAAGATACGCACAGTTTACCAGAGCTTATATAACAAGGAGTACGTCCTGACCATGGTTTCATCATCTGCAGTTGTACCTCGCAGCGGCCTTTATTACTTTTCTCAGGGATGGAAGCTCATCACCCAACCGGGCATTCGTCGTTTTGTTATTCTGCCTTTGCTGGTGAATATCCTGCTGATGGGCGGCGCATTCTGGTGGTTATTTACGCAGCTCGGTAACTGGGTTCCCGCGCTGATGAGTCACGTCCCTGACTGGCTTCAGTGGCTCAGCTATTTACTGTGGCCGATTGTGACTATTTCCGTGCTGTTGGTGTTCGGCTACCTGTTCTCCACTATCGCCAACTGGATCGCCGCACCGTTTAACGGTCTGCTGTCTGAACAGCTGGAAGCGCGCTTAACGGGCGCAACACCGCCCGACACCGGCATTCTCGGCATTATGAAAGACGTTCCGCGCATTATGAAACGCGAATGGCAAAAGCTGGCGTGGTATCTCCCGCGCGCCTTCGTGTTGCTGATCCTCTATTTTATTCCAGGCATTGGGCAGACCGTCGCCCCGGTCCTGTGGTTCCTGTTCAGCGCGTGGATGCTGGCTATTCAGTACTGCGATTATCCTTTTGATAACCATAAGGTCCCTTTTAAGGAGATGCGCGTCGCGCTGCGCACGCGCAAGGTGACCAATATGCAGTTTGGCGCATTGACCAGCCTGTTCACCATGATTCCGGTGCTCAATCTGTTCATCATGCCGGTAGCGGTTTGTGGTGCCACGGCGATGTGGGTAGACTGCTATCGTGCTAAGCATGCGTTATGGAAGTAATGCAAAAATGTGTAAAAGCGGGCTGGCTTATGCCCGCTCTTATTCCATACTGCTACGCATTATTTCTCATCAGCATATAGATATGCGAATTCCTTACTTCCCCATACTTTCTCAACAGGTATGCTGAAGCGGTATCCCAATTTCATACAGTTAAGGACAGGCCATGAGTAAGATTTTTGAAGATAACTCGCTGACTATCGGTCATACGCCGCTGGTTCGACTGAACCGTATCGGTAACGGACGCATTCTGGCGAAGGTGGAATCACGCAACCCAAGCTTTAGCGTCAAATGCCGTATCGGTGCCAATATGATTTGGGATGCCGAAAAACGTGGTGTACTGAAACCGGGCGTTGAGCTGGTAGAACCGACCAGCGGCAACACGGGGATTGCGCTGGCCTATGTTGCCGCCGCCCGTGGTTACAAACTGACTCTGACCATGCCGGAAACCATGAGCATTGAGCGCCGCAAGCTTTTAAAAGCGCTGGGCGCGAACCTGGTGCTGACTGAAGGCGCAAAAGGTATGAAGGGCGCAATTCAGAAAGCGGAAGAAATCGTAGCCAGCGATCCCGAAAAATTCCTGCTGCTGCAGCAGTTCAGCAACCCGGCGAACCCGGAAATTCACGAAAAAACCACCGGCCCGGAAATCTGGGAAGATACCGATGGCCAGGTTGATGTCTTTATTTCCGGCGTCGGCACCGGCGGTACGCTAACTGGCGTGACCCGTTACATTAAAGGCACTAAAGGCAAAACCGACCTGATCACCGTCGCGGTAGAACCTACTGACTCCCCTGTTATCGCCCAGGCATTGGCGGGTGAAGAACTCAAACCTGGCCCGCATAAAATTCAGGGTATTGGCGCGGGCTTCATTCCTGGCAACCTTGATCTGAAGCTTATCGATAAAGTCGTTGCCATCACCAATGATGAAGCTATTTCTACCGCGCGCCGCCTGATGGAAGAAGAAGGTATTCTGGCGGGGATCTCTTCTGGCGCAGCCGTGGCTGCCGCGCTTAAGCTCCAGGAAGATGAATCCTTTACCAATAAGAATATTGTGGTTATCCTACCGTCATCGGGTGAGCGTTATCTGAGCACTGCACTGTTTGCCGATCTCTTCACAGAGAAAGAACTGCAACAGTAATGCCAGCATGTTAAAAACGCGTAAAAAAGCACCCTTTGGGGTGCTTTTTTGTGGCCTGCTTCAAATTTTCAACTCTCCTGGCATTGATTCAACCCGCCGGAACTGGTATTTAACCAAACTAATTATTTTGATGCGCGAAATTAATCGTTACAGGAAAAGCGCTAGCTGAATCGATTTTATGATTTGGTTCAACTCTTCCTTTCGCGGCATAATGTTTAATGACGAACGAAACGTCAGCGGCAAGAAGTTGCCAGCAACGGATTGCACCGAACTCCTTTTGTGTCGCGTCCAGTTTACGCCGATGCTAACAATACAGGCTAAAGTTGAACCGCCAGGCTAGACTTTAGTTCCACAACACTAAACCTATAAGTTGGGGAAATATAATGTTCCAGCAAGAAGTTACCATTACCGCTCCGAACGGTCTGCATACTCGCCCTGCTGCTCAGTTTGTTAAAGAAGCAAAAGGCTTTACTTCTGAAATTACTGTGACTTCCAACGGCAAAAGCGCTAGCGCCAAAAGCCTGTTTAAACTGCAGACTCTGGGCCTGACTCAGGGTACCGTTGTCACCCTGTCCGCAGAAGGTGAAGACGAGCAGAAAGCAGTTGAGCATCTGGTTAAACTGATGGCTGAACTCGAGTAAGTTCAACGAGTTCTTTTAAATATCAGTCACAAGTAAGGTAGGGTTATGATTTCAGGCATTTTAGCATCCCCGGGTATCGCTTTCGGTAAAGCATTGCTGCTGAAAGAAGACGAGATCGTCATTGACCGGAAAAAAATTTCTGCCGACAAGGTTGATCAGGAAGTTGAACGTTTTCTGAGCGGTCGTGCCAAGGCATCTGCGCAACTGGAAGCGATCAAAACCAAAGCTGGTGAAACGTTCGGTGAAGAAAAAGAAGCCATCTTTGAAGGGCATATCATGCTGCTCGAAGATGAGGAGCTGGAGCAGGAAATCATAGCCCTGATTAAAGATAAGCACATGACGGCTGATGCAGCTGCGCATGAAGTTATCGAAGGTCAGGCCACAGCCCTTGAAGAGCTGGATGATGAATACCTGAAAGAACGTGCGGCTGACGTACGTGACATCGGTAAACGCCTGCTGCGTAACATCCTGGGTCTGGCTATTATCGACCTGAGCGCTATTCAGGAAGAAGTTATCCTGGTAGCCGCAGACCTGACCCCGTCAGAAACCGCACAGCTGAACCTGAACAAGGTGCTGGGTTTCATCACCGACGCGGGCGGACGGACTTCCCATACTTCTATCATGGCGCGTTCTCTGGAACTGCCTGCCATCGTAGGTACGGGTAGCGTCACCTCTCAGGTTAAAAACGACGACTATCTGATTCTGGATGCCGTAAACAACCAGGTTTACGTCAATCCGACCAACGAAGTTATTGAGCAACTGCGCGCCGTTCAGGAGCAGGTTGCTACCGAGAAAGCGGAACTCGCTAAGCTGAAAGATCTCCCGGCTATCACGCTGGACGGACATCAGGTTGAAGTTTGCGCCAACATCGGTACCGTTCGTGACGTTGAAGGCGCTGAGCGTAATGGCGCCGAGGGTGTTGGTCTGTACCGCACCGAATTCCTGTTCATGGACCGTGAATCGCTGCCGACTGAAGAAGAACAGTTTGCCGCGTATAAAGCCGTTGCTGAAGCCTGTGGCTCTCAGGCGGTCATCGTCCGTACCATGGACATCGGCGGCGATAAAGAGCTGCCGTACATGAACTTCCCGAAAGAAGAGAACCCGTTCCTGGGCTGGCGTGCCGTACGTATCGCCATGGATCGTAAAGAGATCCTACGGGATCAGGTTCGCGCTATCCTGCGCGCCTCTGCTTTCGGCAAACTGCGCATCATGTTCCCAATGATCATCTCTGTTGAAGAAGTGCGCGCACTACGCAAAGAGATCGAAATCTACAAACAGGAACTGCGCGACGAAGGTAAAGCATTTGACGAAAGCATTGAGATTGGCGTGATGGTGGAAACACCGGCAGCGGCAACAATTGCGCGTCATTTAGCCAAAGAAGTTGATTTCTTTAGTATCGGCACCAATGATTTAACGCAGTACACCCTGGCAGTTGACCGTGGTAATGATATGATTTCACACCTTTACCAACCGATGTCGCCATCTGTGCTGACGCTGATCAAGCAAGTTATTGATGCTTCTCATGCGGAAGGCAAATGGACTGGCATGTGTGGTGAGCTTGCAGGCGACGAACGTGCTACACTTCTGTTGCTGGGGATGGGTCTGGACGAATTCTCTATGAGCGCCATTTCTATCCCGCGCATTAAGAAGATTATCCGTAACACGAACTTCGAAGATGCGAAGGTGTTAGCAGAGCAGGCTCTTGCTCAACCGACAACGGACGAGTTAATGACGCTGGTTAACAAGTTCATTGAAGAAAAAACAATCTGCTAATCCACGAGATGCGGCCCAATTTACTGCTTAGGAGAAGATCATGGGTTTGTTCGATAAACTGAAATCTCTGGTTTCTGATGATAAGAAAGACACCGGAACTATTGAGATTGTTGCTCCGCTCTCTGGCGAGATCGTCAACATCGAAGACGTGCCGGATGTAGTTTTTGCTGAAAAAATCGTTGGTGATGGCATCGCTATCAAACCAACCGGTAACAAAATGGTCGCCCCTGTTGATGGCACCATCGGCAAAATCTTTGAAACCAACCACGCTTTCTCTATCGAATCCGACAGCGGCATTGAGCTGTTTGTTCACTTCGGTATTGATACCGTTGAACTGAAAGGCGAAGGCTTTAAGCGCATCGCTGAAGAAGGTCAGCGTGTTAAAGTGGGCGACCCGGTTATTGAATTCGATCTGCCGCTGCTGGAAGAAAAAGCCAAGTCTACCCTGACTCCGGTTGTTATCTCCAACATGGACGAAATCAAAGAGCTGATCAAACTGTCCGGTAGCGTGACAGTGGGTGAAACTCCGGTTATCCGCATCAAGAAGTAATTCTTGCTGCAGAGAAGAATGGCGCCTGATGGCGCCATTTTTTTTATCTGGCAGACCTCAAAATCTGCCGGATAACGCTAAATTTGTGAGGTGACTGGTCGGTAACACGCCTCGCGCATCAGGATTTTCATCCCTTCCGGCCCGCTTTCCAGCATCCGTCGCTCCGAATCCGCCACTAACAGTTCACAATTGTAGCCACCCGCGATGCCAAACATGGCCCGCGCCACACAGATATCTTCCAGCGCCGTTGCCCCGCTGGTGTCAAAATGTCCAACCATACGCCCATTCTGGCGAACCACCAGCCGGTAACTCTTCATCGCGCCTCCCCTGCCGGTGGCAGAATTAACTCATCACAACCGCACAGATTGGTCCATTTCATCACTTCCAGTACGCGCTGAGCTGCATCGTGCGTCGCGGTTGTCAGCGCTTTACCCAGCACAATACCGCTCACCAGCTCAGCACAAAACAGATCGCCAGTTCCCTTCAGATCCGTTTTTACCCGTGGATGAGCGAACACCTCAACCGTTTCAGCCGTCACCACCGCAACGTTAATAATATCTTCGCTATCCCCCGGCGCGCTGGTGATCACCACCCATTTCAGCGTTTCGGTAAGCAGCGATTGCGCCGCCGTGATGGCTTCATCAAGCGTACGACACGGCTTTCCGCTCAGCATTTGCAGTTCAAACACGTTCGGCGTCAGTCCCTGAGCCAGCGGCAGCAGGTGCTGACGGTAGGCCTGCGGAATTTCAGCTTTTACATACATACCGCTGTCCGTATCGCCAATCACCGGGTCAACCAAAATGCACACTGTCGGATGCGTAGCCCGCACCGTTTCCAGCCACTGTGCTAACAGAGCGATTTGCTCTGCACTGCCCATATAGCCTGTAGTCACCGCCTTCAGCTCGCGTAAAGCATCACGCTCATTCAAGGCGCGGAGATACCCGCTAAACCAGTCGGCCGGAATAACGCCGCCGTAAAATGTTTCATAATGCGGGGTATTACTGAACAGCACCGTTGGCACTGCCGTCACGCGTAATCCCTGCGCTTTAATGGCCGGAACGGCGATGCTGTTGCCTACGCTGCCATAAACCACCTGTGACTGGACGGCGACGATATCGGTCTGTAACGCCCGATGCTTGTCGCCGAAGAGCACTGACTGAATATCACTCCCCTGCTCCATAAATTTCTCCTCTCGCTGGACAGCGGGCTTACGCCTCACTATTATCGTCATATGCTAAAATTCATTTTGTCATAGGTCAATAATGATCGACGGAAAAACCGCTAACGAAATTTTTGACAGTATTCGTCAACATGTCGCTACAGGCACGTTGGCGGCAGGAGAAACGTTGCCGCCGGTGCGTGAACTGGCAACAGCATTGAACGTTAACCGTAATACTGTCGCGGCGGCTTATAAACGCCTGGTCACCACCGGGCTGGCACAAAGCCAGGGACGTAACGGCACGGTAATCAAGGGGATTTCAGCCCCCGTTGCGCTGGAAGGCGGCAATCCGGATACCGCGCTTATCGATCTTTCCGGCGGTAATCCAGCCCCCGCGCGTCTTCCCGACCTCAGCCGTTATTTCGCGAAAATAAATAAGAATCCTCGTTTGTACGGTGATGCCGCTGTATCACCCGGCCTTAAGGCGTGGGCCGCACAATGGATGCAAGATGCGATGCCAGCCAAGGGAGAAATTGATATCACCAGCGGCGCCATTGATGCCATTGAGCGGCTGCTGTGCGCCCATTTACTGCCTGGCGACAGCGTTGTGGTAGAAGATCCATGCTTTTTGAGCAGCATCAACATGCTGCGTTATGCCGGATTCTCCGCCAGTCCGGTCAACGTTGACAGCGAAGGCATGCAGCCAGACATGCTGGAAATCGCGCTACAGAAAGGCGCGCGGGCGGTGATTCTGACGCCGCGCGCCCATAATCCGACAGGATGCAGTCTGAGCGCATCCCGCGCGGCGCAATTGCAGGAAATCCTGACCCGCTATCCGCAGACGCTGGTGATCGTCGACGACCACTTTGCGCTGCTGTCCGCATGCCGTTGGTATCCGGTGATTGCGAAGGAAACAACGCACTGGGCGATTGTCCGCTCAATGTCGAAAACTTTAGGCCCGGATTTACGCCTGGCCATCGTCGCCAGCGATCCACTCACTTCCGCGAAACTGCGTTTACGGCTCAACGCCGGCAGTCAGTGGGTCAGCCATCTGCTGCAGGATCTGACCTGCGCCTGCCTGAGTGACGAGACTTATCAACACACGCTGGCGCAAACTCAGCAGTTTTACGCCGCCCAGCAGCAAAAGCTGACAGCGGCTCTGCGGCTTCATGGCATTACGCTGCCCGACTGCGACGGTCTTAATCTGTGGCTGCCGCTAGAAGATAACAGCCAGGCGATCGCTTTTGCGCTGGCAAAGTCCGGCTGGCTGGTACGTGAAGGCGAAGTGTTTGGCGTCAATACGCCTGCGCATGGCTTGCGCATTACGCTGTCAACATTAGCAGACAGCGACATTGATAAGCTGGCGACTGATATCCATCAGGCGCTAAAGCGCTAACAGGAGAGAAAAAGTGCGAGTTCATTTTGTTATTCATGAGTCTTTCGAATCTGCTGGCGCGTACCTGCCGTGGGCCGAATCACGCGGCTATACGATCAGTTGGTCGCGCGTTTACGCCGGAGAAACTGTTCCCGCTAATGCCGATGGCTTCGATATGCTGGTGGTATTTGGTGGGCCGCAGTCACCCCGCACCACACTCGCAGAGTGCCCATACTTTGACTCTCAGGCAGAGCAGCATCTGATAAACCAGGCGATTGCGGCACGAAAAATCGTGGTGGGGATCTGTTTGGGGTCGCAGTTAATCGGCGAAGCACTGGGCGCGAAGGTGTGCCAAAGCCCGGAAAAAGAGATTGGTCACTATCCGATCGCCCTGACCGAGGCAGGCCAACAGCATCCGTTGTTCAGCCATTTCGGCTCACCGCTCAACGTGGGTCACTGGCACAATGACATGCCGGGATTAACCGACCAGGCGACAATTCTTGCCACAAGCGAGGGATGTCCGCGACAAATCGTGCAATACGGTAATTTCGTCTATGGTTTTCAGTGCCATATGGAGTTTACCGCCGAAGCGGTCGAAGGATTAATTCAGCACTCTGAGCAAGAACTGGCCGAAGCGAAAGGGAAGCGCTTTATTCGCGCTGTTGAAGAGATGCGCACCTGGGATTACCAGCAGATGAATGAGACGCTGTGGCAATTCCTTGATAAGTTGGTAGAAAAACGTAACGATTGAACAGTGCGGGCCGGAGAAGACGCTTTGCGTCGTCATCCGGCGATCCTGCCGTACGGTTGCCTGCTAGCGCTACGCTTATCAGGCCGACAAATTAAATACCTAATCCCTGGCTGAAATGCTCTTCGCCAAAGACCCCGGTGGAAAGGTAGCGATCGCCGCGATCGCAGATAATCGCCACCACCACAGCCCCCGGTGTCGCGCGCGCCACGCGTAACGCGCCCGCAACCGCGCCGCCAGAACTCACTCCGCAAAAAATCCCTTCGCGAACGGCCAGTTCACGCATGGTGTTTTCCGCATCGTTCTGATGAATATCCAGCACCTCATCCACCAGCGAGGCGTTGAAAATGCCCGGCATATATTCCGCTGGCCAGCGACGAATGCCCGGAATACTACTGCCTTCTTCCGGCTGCAGGCCAACGATGGTGACGGGTTTGTCCTGTTCACGCAGAAAACGCGATACGCCGGTAATGGTGCCAGTCGTCCCCATGCTGGAGACGAAATGGGTAATACGTCCTGACGTCTGCTGCCAGATTTCGGGTCCGGTAGTCGTGTAGTGCGCATACGGGTTATCAGGATTATTAAACTGATCGAGAAGTTTACCTTCTCCGCGCTGCGCCATCTCAAGGGCTAAATCACGCGCCCCTTCCATCCCCTGCTCTTTGGTCACCAGAACCAGTTCAGCCCCGTAAGCACGCATCGCCGCACGTCGCTCCTGGCTCATGTTGTCTGGCATCAGGAGCTTCATGCGGTAGCCTTTCAGCGCGGCAATCATCGCCAGCGCAATACCCGTATTACCGCTGGTGGCCTCAATCAGCACGTCGCCAGGCTGAATTTCCCCGCGCTTTTCCGCTTCAACGATCATCGACAACGCCGCGCGGTCTTTCACCGAACCTGCGGGATTATTGCCTTCCAGCTTGACCCAAATTTCACTGCCGTTATCCGCCGTCAGACGTTGTAATTTCACCAGAGGCGTATTGCCAATTGTTTGTTCTAATGTGTTCACGTTTTCAGCTCAATAAAATGCCGGGTGGCGCTGCGCTTACCCGGCTTACAGGTCATGCACCACCCGTTAAGCCCGGTAAGCGCAGCGCCACCGGATGATAACTATACGAATTAACCTATCAGGCACTTTGCGCCAGGGCAAGTTCCTCTTCACGCGTTTCAATACGCTGGTCGCCATTATACAAACGCGCATTTTGCAGCCCAACAAACAGACGTTCGCCGCGGTTCGGGGAATCATCGCCCTGCATAATCACCGTCAGCGGTTCGTTATACCACCCCAAGGGTTGCACAACTAATTGGGTGTAGTGTCCTTTCGGGCTGGCTTCCAGCACCTGTACCGGCAACGGTGAATCCAGACTGGTACGACGGCTGACGTCCACTTCCCACGGACGCAGGAACAGATCCACCGGACCCTGATAGCCAGGCGTATAGCCCAACGGCCAGCGATGTGCGCCCACGTGGAATTGTCCACCGCGAATCGTCCCTTGCAGGCGGTTAACTTCACCCATAAATTCCAGGACAAAACGGGTAGCCGGTTCGCGCCATACCTGATCGGGCGCATCAGCCTGCTCAATATGACCCTGGCTCATCACCACCACGCGGTCTGCGACTTCCGTCGCTTCTTCCTGATCGTGGGTAACAAACACGCTGGTGAACTTCAGCTCTTCATGCAACTGACGTAGCCAGCGACGCAGTTCTTTACGCACCTGAGCATCGAGCGCGCCAAACGGCTCGTCGAGCAACAAGATCTGCGGCTCTACCGCCAGCGCACGCGCCAACGCCACGCGCTGCTTTTGCCCACCGGAAAGCTGTGCCGGGAAACGGTCCGCCAGATGAGCCAGTTGAACCATCTCCAGCAGTTTGGTCACTTTTGCTTTGATCGTCGCCGCATTCGGGCGCTCACGCCGTGGCAGAACAGTCAGACCAAAAGCGATATTGTCGAAAACGGTCATATGACGAAACAGCGCATAGTGCTGAAACACGAACCCCACCTTACGGTCGCGGGCGTGCAAACGGCTGACATCAGTGCCGTGGAAACGGATATGCCCGCTGGACTGATGCTCCAGCCCGGCGATGATGCGCAGTAGCGTGGTTTTGCCCGATCCGGAAGGCCCCAACAGAGCGACCATCTGACCTGAAGGAATATCCAGCGAGATATCGTTCAGCACCTGGGTGCGACCAAAAGACTTCTTAATATTGGCAATCTCAATGCTCATGATTTTCCTCCTGCTGCGCGCGTTTCTCCTGGTTTTCCAGGCGCCATTGCAACATGCTCTTCAAAAACAGGGTAATAATCGCCATCAGCGTTAATAGCGCCGCGGCGGTAAAGGAGCCGACTGTGTTGTAGTCCTGCTCCAGTAATTCAATCTGTAGCGGCAGAGACAAGGTTTCACCGCGAATCGAGCCAGAAACCACCGATACCGCGCCGAACTCGCCAATCGCACGGGCGTTGGTCAGCACCACGCCGTACAGCAATGCCCAACGGATATTCGGCAGCGTAACGCGACGGAACATTTGCCAGCCGGATGCGCCAAGCAGAACCGCCGCCTCATCTTCATGGCTGCCCTGGCTTAACATCACCGGCACCAGTTCGCGCACCACAAACGGACAGGTCACGAACACCGTCACCAGCACCATTCCCGGCCAGGCAAACATAATTTGCAGGTTGTGTTCATCCAGCCATCCGCCAAGCGGGCCGTTAGAGCCGTAAAACAGCAGATAGACCAGGCCAGCGACCACTGGTGAAACGGCAAATGGAATATCCAGTAATGTGAGCAACAACTGGCGTCCAGGGAAGTTAAAGCGGGTCACCAGCCAGGCCAGTAACACGCCAAACACCAGGTTCACCGGCACCGCAATCAGCGCAATCAGCACCGTCAGCCAGATGGCGTGCAGCATGTCCGGATCAGCCAGGTTGTGTAATACCGGCATCACCCCCTTGCTGAACGCCTGCACGAAGATGTAAACCATCGGCACCAGCAAAATAAAGGCGGATACCAGCATGCCCGTGCCGATCAGAAACCATTTCCCCCAGTTGATGCGGGGTGCGCCATAACGTTTCAATTGGGTAATGTCTGCCATCAGTGACCTACCACGCGTCGACCAAAGCGACTTTGCAGGGTGTTAATTGAAAACAGCAGCAGCAACGAAGCCCCGAGGATCACGGAGGCAATCGCGCTGGCGGCCGGGTAGTCAAACTCCTGCAAACGAACAAAAATCATCAGCGAGGTCACTTCCGTTTTCCATGCGATGTTTCCGGCGATAAAGATAACCGCACCAAACTCACCGAGACTGCGGGTAAACGAGAGCGCAACGCCCGCGACTAGCGCGGGAGACAGCTCCGGCAGTACCACTTTACGAAAGCTCTGCCAGCGCGTAGCGCCGAGCGTTTCCGCCGCTTCTTCATACTCCGGACCTAACTCTTCCAGCACCGGCTGCACGGTACGCACCACGAATGGAATGCTGGTAAAAGCCATCGCCACCGCAATGCCAAGCCAGGTGTAGGTCACTTTAATATCCAGCTTCGCCAACCACTCGCCGTAGAAACCGTTGACCGAAAACAGCGATGCCAGCGTCAGACCTGCTACCGCCGTAGGCAGCGCAAACGGCAGATCCATCAGCGCATCCAGCAGCGTACGGCCCGGAAAGCGATAGCGGGTTAAGATCCACGCCATCAGCAAACCAAACACGCCGTTAAAAATCGACGCCACAAACGCCGACAGCAGCGTCACTTTATAAGCCGCCACCACCTGCGGGTTGGTAATCACATCCCAGTATTGCGCCCAGCTCATTTGCGCCAATTGCATCACCAGCGCGCTAAGCGGCAGCAGCAAAATCAGGCAGACAAACAGTAAGCTGGTGCCCAAACTTAAGGTAAAGCCGGGCAGCACGCGTCGGGAAGAAACAGCAAACATTTACTTACGCCCCGCCGCCAACAGTTTGTCCAACTCACCGCCGCTGACAAAGTGCGTTTTCATTACCTCAGGCCACGAGCCAAACCTGTCTTCCACGCGGAAAAGTTCGGTCTGCGGGAATTTATCCTGCAGTTTGTCCATCACCTGCGGATTATTCACGCGGTAGTAGAAATCGGTAATGATGGTTTGCGCCTGCGGGCTGTACAGCCAGTTCAGGTACGCTTTTGCCGCTTTTTCAGTACCGTTAGCCTGCACATTTTTATCTACCCAGGCCACCGGGAACTCCGCCAGAATGTTGACCTTCGGCACCACCACTTCGAAGCCCTGGTTTTCATACTGTTTACGGATGTTGTTCACTTCTGATTCAAAGGTGATCAGCACATCGCCCAGACCGCGTTCCACGAATGTGGTGGTTGCCCCGCGACCGCCGGTATCAAACACTTCCACGTTTTTCAGAAACTGGGTCATGAACTGTTCAGTTTTGGCTTTATCCCCACCATCCGCTTTATCTGCCGCACCCCACGCAGCCAGATAGGTATAACGCGCGTTACCGGAGGTTTTCGGATTCGGGAAAATCAGTTTCACGTCCGGGCGAACCAGGTCGTTCCATTCGTGGATATTCTTCGGGTTACCCTTACGCACCAAAAACGCCATGGTGGAATAGAATGGCGAACTGTTATTCGGCAGACGGCTTTGCCAGTCGGCCGGGATCAGCTTGCCTTTGTCATGCAGGATCTGTACATCGGTCACCTGGTTATAGGTCACCACATCGGCTTTCAGCCCCTGCAGAATCGCCAGCGCCTGTTTTGATGACCCGGCATGAGATTGTTTAATCGTCAGTTTGTCACCGCCGTTATCCTTCGCCCATTGCTGTTCAAACGGCGGGTTAAGGGCGGCAAACAGCTCGCGAGAGACATCGTATGAACTGTTCAGCAGCTCCGTTGCCTGCGCCTGACCCACCAGCAACAGCATTGCTGCCAGCGTCAGGGTTCTTTTTTTCAGTAAGTTAACGGCCATTGCGCACCCTTATAAATTTAATGACTTTCTTATGGTCATCATATTTATAACCAGTGCTAAAGGAGTAACGGTTTTATATACCGTTTGATGATTTGAAAGTTGAAAAGAGAATAAGGGTACCTCCTCCCCAGCGCACGGGGAGGAGACCGGCATCAATCAGACGCCGACGCTAACGCTTTCAGGCAGGGTGCTGCCACCATCAATCACGTTTTGCGTGCCAGTCAAGTAACTGGACTCATCCGACGCCAGGAATGCCGCCAGTTCACCAACCTCAAGTGGGCAGGCCAAGCGGCGCATCGGGATCGCTTTTGCCATTTCGACTAATACGGATTCAGGATCCTCCGGATTAGACTGACGAGCGATATTTTCCGCCATCGGCGTACGTACGTAGCCCGGGCAAATAGCATTAACGCGAATGCCGGACTGCGCGTATTCCACCGCCAGAGATTTGGTCAAACCGATGATTGCGGCTTTCGACAGCGCGTAGGCCGTTTCGCCCGGATCGGCAACCATATCGCCGGTCACAGAGGACATCATCACGATGCGCCCGTCTTTGCGCGCAATCATCTCCGGCAGAACGGCTTTCGTCACGTTCCAGACACCTTTAATGTTGATATCAATGTGGAAATCGCGATCTTCATCGCTCATATCAAGGAAGTTGCCGAGGCGACATACGCCCGCATTGTTGACCAGAATATCGATTTTGCCTTCAATCTTCTTCGCGCGTTTTACCGCTTCCGTGACCGACGCAAAATCTCTGACGTCAGCGTGTACGGCGGTGCAACGGTGCCCGCGCCCAGCCAACTCATCCGCCAGTTTTTCAATCTCATCGGAGATATCCAGCAGGATTAGGTTCGCGCCATGGCGGGCAAATGTTCTGGCGATCCCTTCGCCAATACCCTGAGATGCGCCCGTAATCAATGCTGTTTTGCCCGTGAGTTTTCCCATTTCAATATTCTCCTTTTGAATATGAAGCATTCGCTTCATTCACGCAGAAGATACAGCAATAACAAATAAGTGCTGAGGAATAGCTCACTAAATCAGGTTAATCTCAGGTAAAAAAAGTCCCCGGCATTGCGGGGACCCAATAGTAAACATGCTCTGACCAGGTTAACAGAAGACTTACAGCCGTTTTTCCAGCAAATGGGTTCTCATCAACTCCGATGCCATCTGCGCATCCCCTTTTTTAATATGAAGCAGTATTTCCCTCTGTTTTGCCGCCGTATCAAGAAAATACTGACGATCGTTCGCAGGTAACGACTCCCTTGTTTTCTCAAAATAAATAATGAGGACATCAGAGAAAACCTGCAGCACCCGGTTGCCACTCGCCTGTAGCAAGAGCAAATGAAAATCTCTATCGTGACGATCGGCCACCTGGGGGTTATCCGCATTCTCTTCAATAAGCCTTAGCTCATTTTCAAGTTTGGAGAGCATCGCCGGGAAAATTCTACGCGTTGCCAGAGGGATAATCGCGCATTCAATCAGGATCCTTGCCTCTGTAAATTCTGTGATATCAAACCCAGACAAATCAAACTGCATTAACAACTGGTGATTTATGTTGTGCTGTTCCAAATTCTTCAAGACGCTGCCACGACGAGGAGATCGTTCCAACATTCCCATCTGTACCAGTGTGCTGAGCGCCTGACGAACTTTATATCTTGATGTATTAAAACGAACGGCAAGCTCAGTTTCAGTTTCAATGCGACCATCAGCATTGCGGTTAGCATCATCAAGCAGATAATTTTTAATACTTTCAAACAGTTCGTTTTTGTTATCCATAAACACTCTCGGATTAAAGTGCTGCAAAACTGATGAGTATAAATAATCTAATAAGTTAGATTGCTTAATATACTGTTATGGTAAGATTATAGCCCCTATTATTCAAATTATACCAAGCCATTTGTTAATAAAAAGGAATTAATTATGGTGTTATTCGTAACTCAGTTTGCGATAGTACTTATATGTATCGGTATAGGTGGGCGTTTTGGTGGGATTGGCCTGGGGGCTGCTGGCGGGTTAGGACTCGCTATCCTGACTTTTGGTTTTGGACTCCCTCCCGACTCACCTCCTTTCACTGTTATTTCTATTATCCTTGCGGTTATCACTTGCATCACAATCCTCCAGGCGGCTGGCGGGCTTGATTTATTCGTTACGATGGCAGAACGGATCCTCAGAAAGTGGCCGGGCGCGATCACTTTCCTCGGCCCCGCAGTCGCTTACCTTTTTACTGCTATCTGCGGAACAGGATATGTTGCCTTTTCGGTTTATCCAGTCATTGCTGAAATTGCAGCAGATGCCAGGGTACGGCCAGAGAGAGCCATGTCGATGTCAGTAATCGCTGCCAATTTTGGGCTTATTGCCAGCCCGGTCAGTGCGGTCGTTACAGGGACAATTGCTGTCCTTGCTGGATTACATGTCTCTGCTTTAGATATCTTGTTAGTCACCGTTCCCGGAACGTTCCTTGGCTGCGTTGTCGGCTGCCTGTTCGTCTTTAAAAGAGGTCATGAGCTTAAAAATGATCCGGAATTCCAACGCAGGGTTGCTGAAGGTGAGTTTGAATCAGTAAAAGCTGAAGAGCGAACAGCCAATATAGTGACAAAAGAGGCGAAGAGAGGATTGCTGATTTTCCTTACCGGTATCATTCTGGTCGTACTTATGGGTTCAATTCCTGAATTACGTCCTGAGTGGAATAACGGTACCGGAATGGAGCGTATGAGTATCCCTACCACGCTGCAAATAGTTATGCTGACAACAGCATGTATTATTATGATGGTATGTCGAATTTCTCCGTCAAAGCTCGATTCAGGTTCTGTCTTTAAAGCAGGTCTTGTGGGTGTTGTCGCCATATTTGGTCTGTCATGGATGATGAACTCCTTTTTTGAGGCATGGCACGAATTATTTAACACGGCTTTCCACGGTTTTCAGAATCCAGTCTTGTTCGGCATTATTGTTTTTGGTCTTTCAGCCGTAATTTATAGCCCCGCAGCGACTGCTGTAGCGCTACTCCCCGCTGGGGTGTTAATGGGATATCCGGCAGAAACCCTGGTCGCCCTGCTCCCGCTGACTTGTGGATCATTCATTATTCCAGGGGGGGCACAGATTGGCTGTGTGGCGTTTGATCGTACCGGGACAACTCGAATTGGCAAGTATGTGGTTAATCACAGCTACATGCTACCTGGTCTTGTCACCGTTGTAGCATCAACTCTTTTTTGCTTCCTTTTTTCCAAAATGCTGATGTAGTGAGAGAGCAATTTAATTGTGGTAAACCTTTTCTTCATGGCATCCCCCCCGAATGAATTCAGAGAGGATGCCTGTTACTCACTTCTGAATAGCGCCACTGCAATTTTCCATAGAATGTACTTTACAGAACAACCTGAGCAATGAGATAAGCAAAAATTACCTGAGAGATAACCATCACAAAGCCCGGACGAATATAGCTATGGTTGACAACAAAGCGTCCAATCTTTGTGGTACCTGTTCGATCAAATGCAACACAGCCGATTTGATTTGCTCCAGGTATAATAAAGTCACCACAGGTACAAGCAAAAATAGCGATAAGAAACGGGGCGGGAATACCTAAAGTAACACCGAGTGGCATGATGGCAGCTACCGTCGCCGCCGGGCTCATAATGACCAGCGAGAACAAGAATACAACCACACCAAATAGCATTGGTGCATCATTGACAATGCCACCAAAAACCTTAATCAGTTCTGGCTGATAGGCATCAAAAAACGTCGCTGTCATCCATGAAACACCGAGTATTGCTACCACTCCCATCAAACCTGCACGGAAGACTGAGCCGCTATTCAAGGTACTACTTGGTACTTTACTGACAATCATAATAAACAAAGCGGCTGTCAACATGACCATCTGAATAACCATTGGGGTTGACAGTCTTTTTCCATCCCAGGAAGGGAGTAACTCAGTAAAAGAACCTAAAATAAGTACCAGTACCACACCAATCGCAAAGATAACGACACCTTTTTTAGCGCCAGCTGAAGCAACAAATTCTTTTTTCTGCTCAGTATGCATGAACTCATATTCGCCAGCAGCAACTCTCCTCTGGAATTCCGGATCATCCTCCAGCTCTTTTCCGCGTTTATAAACTGAAAGGCTGGTAACAATAGCTGCCATAAAGAATGATGGGAGAGCAATCGTCAGTATTTGCCCAAGGCTAATCCCGGCATATTCATGCAGAATAGCCAGCATCCCAGCGGTTGCCGCACTCATCGGACTGGCAGCAACCGCGACACTGGCCGCAATAACCGTTGCGGACAACGCTCGCTCCGGACGGACCTTTGCTTCAGCAGCAACTTCAGCGACAACCGGATACAAAGAGAAAGCAACGTAAGTAGTCCCACAGAATAGCGTAAATATGGAAGTTAATATGGGGGCAACAAAAGTAATTGCCTGTGGTTTTTTACGGAGTAATTTTTCAGCCACGCGCACCAGGTAATCAAGCCCACCAGCGGCCTGTAATACGCTGACAGCGCCAATCACACAAATAATAATTAGCATTGCAGTAATAGATGGTGCGGAGGGTTTTAGTCCAAAACCCAGAACTAATATTGCAACACCAAGTCCTCCACCAGCACCCAGCCCCATTCCGCCATAACGCCCACCTATACCAATACAGGCGAGTACAATAAATAATTGTATAAAAAACAAAGCATCCATTTTTCACCTCAAAGCGTCTCCCGGATATTGCATCCGGGAGATATTAATTACTATGCTCGGGATTAGTTTAAATATGATTTAGCAATTTCGATCTGTTTTTTAACAGCATCAGTCCCTGTGCCACCATAAGACATTCTTGATTTAATACATGCTTCGAGAGATATACTCTCATAAATATCATTTTCGATTTTATCATCAAATGTGTGGAATTCATCCAGGGTAAGCTCTTCCAACATTTTTCTATGTTTTATACAGTAATTAACAGCACTGCCAACAATATGGTGAGCTTCTCTAAAAGGAATGCCTTTACGAACCAGGTAGTCAGCCATATCGGTTGCGTTTGAAAATCCTCTTGCCGCTGCGCTACGAGTATTATCTGAAAGAATAACCATTTTTTCGAGCATCGGCGCCATAATTTTCAGACTGGTCTGTAAGGTATCCATAGAGTCATAGACCTGCTCTTTATCCTCACTCATATCAGTATTATAGGCCAGAGGGATACCTTTCATAATGGTCAACATCGCCATTAGATTTCCGTACATACGCCCCCCTTTACCGCGCATTTTTTCAGCCACGTCGGGGTTTTTCTTCTGTGGCATGATGCTGGAACCGGTACAGAAATCATCTGAAAGCTCAATAAACTTAAAATCCTGACTTGAGAATAAAACCAGTTCTTCTGACAAACGGGTAAGATGCATAAAGCACATAGCAGCGGCAGCAGTGAATTCAACCATATGGTCACGATCGCTGACAGAATCAATACTGTTTTCAGTCGGCTTGTCAAAGCCAAGCTCTTTAGCCGTGAAATCACGATCAATGGGGAAAGTAGTACCGGCAAGGGCTGCTGAACCTAAAGGGCATTCCCCCATGCGTTGATAAAGGTCTGCAAAACGAGTCCAGTCACGGCGTAACATCCAATAATATGCCATTATCCAGTGCGACAGCAGAATAGGTTGACCGGTCTGTAAATGAGTATAGCCAGGCATGATCGCATTAATGTTATTTTCAGCTTTGCTGATAATAACTTTTTGTAGATGAACGATATCCTGCTGAATTTCACGAATAGTCGATCTCATGTGCATTTTCGAATCGACAGTCGTCTGGTCATTACGACTGCGGCCAGTATGTAGCTTCCCGCCAACAGGACCAATTATTTCTGTCATACGTCTTTCTATCGCCATATGAATATCTTCATCAACGGTATCAAAAACGAATTGCCCGTCCTCAATCTCTTTATTAACTTGCCTTAACCCGCCAATAATCGCATTCGCTTCATCCTGCGTGATAATCCCCTGACGGCCCAACATAGTGGCGTGAGCAATACTCCCCTGAATATCAAAAGGGCAGAGACGTTGTTCCAGCATAATTGTCGCATTATAAGATTCGACCAGTTTATTTGTAGGCATATCAAAACGCCCACCCCATAATTTTGTAGACATAAAACCTCCAATGACCCTTTGTTGCAAAATGGTTAAATATAAATTCCGTTATTTTTCGGTCATTTTCAGATTACAAGACAGTCATTTTAATTGTCAACAAATGAAGGCATTAAATCAATTTATAGCGAAATTAATTACACTTATTATTTATTTTGTTTTCATAAATTGCATTAAAAAACTTGATCTTCCTCACATTTAAATTGTGATTTAATTCAGATATATTCAGAATTTTTAAAGTAATAAATTGGTATTAATAGTTTATTAATTCTAAATAATTCCATTTAATACCGTTGTCATAACCGAGAAACTGGCAGGTAAATAATAATGAACGTGGGAGGTGATTTTTCAGGGTGAGCGTCAACGCGAGTGCATCATCAGCATGGCGGACGTTGGGTGGTTCAAGGGAGAGCTATATTGTGCCAGATGGCGGCATCAGCGCCATCTGGCATCAAAAAATTACAGGGCCAGCAAACGATCCAGCGATGGCGCGAAATAATAGCCGCCGGTCACCGGTTTAGTGAAGCGCAGCATCGCGTCGCGCTTGCCGTCAGTGTCGCCAAACATGCTCAGCAGTTGCTGCTCGATGTTGTGCAAACGTGCGCAATAGGCACAGAAATAGAGGCCGTGCGTACCGCTGGCGGTGCCGTATGGCAGGCTTTGGCGCACAATTTTCAGTCCTTTACCATCTTCTTTGAGATCGACGCGGCTCAGGTGAGAAGTAACCGGACGGTCATCACCGTCGATCTCTTCATTGGCTTCCTTGGTACGCCCAATCATCATTTCCTGGTCATGAATGCTCATGCGGTTAAGCTGCTTCAGGTTATGTTCCCAACGCTGCACAAACACATAGCTGCCGCCAGCATCCACGCCATCTTTAATAACCGCGACTTCACGGCGCGTTTCAACGCCTGCCGGGTTTTCAGTACCGTCAACAAAGCCGCTGAGATCGCGCTCTTCAACCCAACGGAAACCGTGGATCTCTTCTTTGACTTCAATACAGTCGCCAAAGGCCTCCATTGCCGCCTGTGCAACGGAGAAATTCACGTCATGACGCAAAGAGAGAATATGAATCAGCACATCATACTGGGTGGCTGGCGCAAGACCTTTACCGTAAGGGATAAAGTCTTTTAACTCTTCTGCACCAACGCCGCCGCTCAGTGTACGCCAGGTGTTGTTGCCAAAAGCAACAACCGCGCCCAGATGCGCATCCGGGAACTTCGCTTCAAAGGTCGCCAGCTTATCGGCGAAGGTTTTGCTGGCCCCACGCAGGGCCTCAACGTCGCCTTTAACATTGGCTTCAATCCAAATCGCCGCACGGCAATGTTCTGGCAAAATGCCACTCTGAACCTGAGACATTGTTCCTCCTGAAAAAAAAGATGCCACGACATCGTGGCATTGATGGGCGCTATTCTACCTGTTTTTTTAACAAGCCGATTTGTTCAGACGCAAATTAACGCCGCCAGATAATTTTGCTTACTTTCCATGCTTTCAACGTATCGTCAGACGGCATTAAGCCCTCAGGCCCGCTCCACTCACCGGAAAAGACGTAGCTAATATGTTGACTTCCTTCTGCTTTACATTCAACACCCGCGCTGTCATCGCCAGTCGCCTTCTGACAATTACCAAAGGCTTTAGTGTAAAGGTCGCTAAACGGTGTACCGATTTCGACACCCGCAGAAGAGGGAATATCGCTGTCGACTACATCAATACGGCTAATCGTTCCCTGATTGCCATTGATAACCATCGCCAGCTTGTCATCTTTCATCGCTTCATAAAAGCGCACCACATTACCGTTATCGGTCTTCATCCCGCTACGCAGGCGGTAATCACCGTCCAGCGCATCAGCAATGGTTTTTTCATCCAGCGGGGTTGCGCCAGTCAACGCTCCGACGCCCTGCTCAGTGACCTGCGTTGAAGAACCAAACCAGTTCCACGGATTGGCGGCAGACCAGTTCACCGATGACAACGTTGAACACCCGGTCAATAGCAGCGGCATCGCGCATAAAGTCAAACGCAGTGATTTCATTTCACTTCCTTCCTTATTTATCAACGTTGCTTGGAGTCCGGTTTCGCCAAAAAGTGCCGTTATTCTTTCTCGAGGGAAAAACAGGCGCGCAGACGTTGATTAGTTAACAGCCAGATCAGCGCAACGACATCCGCCACCAGCAGCGCCAGCCCGACGCCGTTGACCGGATCGCCTGCCAGCCACATCACCGGCTGCCAGCACAGCAGCACCAGTTGAGCGAGGATCAGTAACCCGCGCAGCCAGCGCCATAACACAGGAAACGCAAAGCGTCGCCCGCTGAGTAAAAATGCCAATACCGCAGGAACGCCGGGAAGCAAACCCAGCCAGAAAGCGTCGTGATCGGGATAAAACAGATTCAGCAGCGCGTTGCCCTGCTCACGGGAAGAACCGGCAATCACAAACAGAACCCAGGTGCGCGCCTGCAGCAGCAGCACGCACCAGAAGAGAAAAGGCAGGCGCAGACGCCCATGAGCGTCATAGTCGGCCGGATGAAACTCAGTACTCTTCATCTTCGATCAAACGCTTGCCCAGATTGAGTACATCCGCATGTTCATAGCCCAGACGTTCATACATACCCTGTACGACGTCATTATCGTCACGCACCATGATTTGAATCTTCGGACAACCGCGGGCAATGAGCTTTTTCTCCAGCCGGTTGAGCAGCGCATTGGCAATGCCGCGACCGCGAAACTCAGGATGCACGCCCAGGTAATAGGCCGAGCCGCGATGCCCGTCATATCCGCCCATCACCGTACCGACCACCTCGCCATTCACTTCAGCGACCAGGAACAAGCTGACGTCATGATTGACTTTACGCTCAATGTCCATTTCAGGGTCGTTCCATGGACGCAGCAAATCACAGCGCTCCCAGAGGGTGATCACCTCTTCGAAATCTTCCTGGCGAAAAACGCGTATTTCCATGGTATTGGTTACCTTTTCAGGACGTTAAAAAGCGATTATGGCGCGAACGGCTGATTTAGCCAATATCTGACGCGAAGCGGCGGAAAAAATGGCATAATACGGAATTGTCACGTATTGAAATGAAAAGTAAAACAATTCTTATCCCGATCCGTCGCAACGGACAACGCGATACGATATAACGTTTAGAACCTTTTTTTACAACTCAGGCCGTATGAGCACTTTTAAACCACTAAAAACACTCACATCGCGCCGCCAGGTGTTGAAAGCCGGGCTGGCCGCCCTAACGCTGTCAGGCATGTCACAAGCCATCGCTAAAGAAGAAGCGCTTAAGACCAGCAATGGACACAGCAAACCGAAAGCGAAAAAAGCCGGCGCTAAGCGCGTTGTTGTCCTTGATCCGGGTCACGGAGGGATTGATACCGGCGCAATTGGTCGCAATGGGTCGAAGGAAAAGCACGTGGTACTGGCGATTGCCAAAAACGTGCGCTCGATTCTACGCAACCAGGGGATTGATGCGCGCCTGACGCGCTCCGGCGATACATTTATTCCGCTTTACGATCGCGTCGAGATCGCACATAAGCATGGCGCGGACCTGTTCATGTCGATCCACGCCGATGGTTTTACCAATCCGAGCGCTGCAGGTGCGTCGGTCTTTGCGTTGTCCAATCGCGGTGCCAGTAGCGCCATGGCGAAGTATCTGTCCGATCGTGAAAACCGGGCCGATGAAGTGGCCGGGAAGAAGACCACCGATAAAGACCATTTGCTGCAGCAGGTGCTGTTCGATCTGGTGCAAACGGATACCATTAAAAACAGCCTGACGTTAGGCTCGCATATTCTCAAAAAGATCAAGCCGGTACATCGTCTTCACAGCCGCAGTACGGAACAAGCCGCCTTCGTGGTGCTAAAATCACCATCAATTCCGTCGGTACTGGTCGAAACCTCGTTCATTACCAACCCGGAAGAAGAACGTCTGCTGGGTACGGCGGCATTTCGCCAGAAAATCGCCACCGCTATCGCCAATGGCATCATCAGCTATTTCCACTGGTTTGATAACCAGAAAGCACACTCGAAGAAACGTTAACCATGAAGCCCGATGCACAGCGCGTAAAACAGTTCCTGCTCAGCCTGCAAGATGATATTTGCCAGCAGTTATCCGCCGTAGACGGCGCCGAGTTTGTTGAGGATAACTGGCAACGTGAAGCAGGCGGCGGCGGGCGCAGCCGGGTGCTGCGTAACGGCGGTATTTTCGAGCAAGCGGGCGTCAACTTCTCCCACGTTCACGGCGAGGCAATGCCGGCCTCGGCTACCGCCCATCGCCCGGAGCTTGCGGGACGCAGCTTTGAGGCCATGGGCGTCTCGCTGGTGGTACATCCGCAGAATCCCTACATTCCGACCAGTCATGCCAACGTGCGATTTTTTATCGCGGAAAAACCGGGCACTGACCCGGTCTGGTGGTTTGGCGGCGGCTTTGACTTAACGCCCTACTACGGCTTTGATGAGGATGCGATTCACTGGCACCGCACGGCGCGAGATCTGTGCCAGCCGTTCGGCGAAGACGTTTATCCCCGTTACAAAAAGTGGTGCGATGACTACTTCTTCCTCAAGCATCGCAACGAACAGCGCGGCATTGGCGGGCTGTTTTTCGATGATTTGAATACGCCGGATTTCGACCACGGCTTCGCCTTTATGCAGGCGGTAGGTCAAGGCTATACCGAAGCGTATCTGCCCATCGTTGAGCGCCGCAAAGCAATGAGCTGGGGCGAACGTGAACGCAATTTTCAGCTTTACCGTCGCGGACGCTATGTGGAATTTAACCTGGTGTGGGATCGCGGCACGTTATTCGGTCTGCAGACCGGCGGCCGTACGGAATCGATTCTGATGTCGATGCCGCCGCTGGTGCGCTGGGAGTATGACTGGCAGCCGGAAGCGAACAGCCCGGAAGCCGCCCTTAGCGCGTTTATTCAGGTTCGCGACTGGGTGTAACCCCAGACAATACCAGCCCCCAGGCCGGATAAAACGCATTTGCGTCACATCCGGCACATTCATCGCATCATGCCCACTGGCGCATGCGCTGATGCAGCGTCAATGAAGGTTTTTCCGCAAACAGCTGCTGGTAGTCGGTGGCAAACTGCCCTAAATGCCAGAATCCCCACTGCATGGCGGCGTCTTTCACCGTCGTACTCTGCGACCACGGGCTTATCAGCTCGCGACGTACGGCGTTCAGGCGAATGCGTTTTAACCAGGCATTCGGACCGATACCAAGGATCGCGTGAAAGGCGTTTTGCAACGTCCGACGGCTGACGTGCAGTTGATTACACAGATCGAGCACGGTCAGCGGTTCTGACATATTTTCCAGCACATATTCACGCGCACGCGACAGCAGGCGACGATAGCTCTGATGGCTGATGCTCTCAGCCGTGATAATCGGCTGCGCTTCTTCCAGCATAGTGCCCATCGCCAGCAGCAGGTTATCGCCCAGCACTTTGCGTACCGCAGGTTGATGGAGGTTTTCCGGATTTTCGCTAAACGTCGCCAGCGCCTGCTGCACAAAGCCCCATAACGCGGCTTTGTGTTGTTCTTTAACTTCCAGCGCCGACTGGTTGCGCAGCATATGCAGCACTCTTTCCGGGTTATGCAGGAAGTTGGCCTGACGGGCAATCGCCTCTTCCGAAATGACGACACCCAGAATGGTGTAATCATCCGGCGTACTCAGTTCAAACTCTGTCCCGCCAGGGCGGGTGGCAATTTCAGCGTTCCCCAGACACTGGGTGCCAATAAATCCCTGTTCGCCGCGCGTGGCCGGAATACCAAACCAGAAAGAGTTCGGCCAGACAAGACACGACTGACGCAACGCCAGTCCGGTGTATTCACGGAACACCTGAATATCATCGAGCAGGATTTCCGTGAACTCGCCATGAAATTTTCCCGGATGTAACTGGTCGTAGATCTGCTGCCATGCGGTAATCGTCAGCGCATGCTCATACACATCCGTTGTTCGCCGCTGGTGAACGTTGTCCACCTCCACTTTCGGCGTAAGTTTAACGTCTTCGGGTAATGCTTCATGATAAAGATGGTGCAGGTTTGCAGTACGGTTCTTTTTCATGATCTTTTAAGCCGGAAGCTTCAACGAAGCCCCCGGCCCTCCGACAGGTTAATTTTTTAAGCGATAGCGACTACTGCGTTTACGCAACGCTCCGTCAGAAAAGAGCTGTTCCAGCGCCTTTCTGGCTTCATCAAGTGACCAGCCAAAGTGGGCAGCCACTTCCCCTGCCGTCATTCCTTGACGGACCGATGCCAACAGCGTCAGAAGTTGATCAGAGGATTCAGGCGTCAACGGGGCGTCCTGCATCCTCTGCGTTTTTACATCTGTTTTCACTTCTGGCTTCTGTTCTGGTTTCTTCGGCTGGCGCTGAAAACCGCCGATCAGCCACTGGGTATCATCGTCCGGTCGGCCGATTTCCTTACGGCTGATAACACGGCCTGTACGCGCAGCAGCGGCGCTACCGGCATCCAGCGCTGCGCGGCACGCCGCCAGATCGCCTTCCACCACCAGCGTCAACCGGCCAGGATCGAGCACTTCGTGGCTAAGCAGGCGCACGTTCGCGGCTTTCAGCATGGCATCCGCCGCATCCACGGCAGCGACCATGCCATCCACTTCCAGTAATCCCAGTGCATTGATCATCACAACCTCTCTTACGCGCGCTGGATTGGGTTACGGGCAATATCCAGAACGGCATCGGCAAAGGCGTTACATGCAGCTTTACAAGCAGCCTGGCTACCGGTCATAAACGCAGCCGAATAGTTGGTTTCTGACGGCGGCGGAACGTAAGTCACCAGTTGTACATCAGCCGATTTCAGCGCAGCATCAATACCAAATGTCGCTTCCAGCGGCGGCGCCACCAGATACGCCATCGGATCGCCAAGCCGGCATCCTGCGGTCGCCGAGAGATACGAGCCGGTACGCGAAACCACATGCGCCAGGAAGGCGGTATCTTCTGCGTCATTCGCCCACTGAAACGCCGCGCCGCTTTCAATATTGGCTACCATCGCGTCCAGACCTGCACGAACTTCAGCCGGGTTGGGTCCACCGAGCATAATCAGCACTTCACCCGAAGTTGGAGAGGGACTGTGCGCCGCGCCGGCATACAGCGAGCGGCCATAAACCACTTCCACCATTGCCTGTTTTGTCGCTTCGTCTGCGGCAATATACGCCACGTCATCAGAATCTGCTGTGATGAGTCCGAGGCTACGTATATGTGGCGGTAATTTAAGTTCACGGGCAAAACCGTCATTTACCGAGGCAATCACGCGCATTGCGGTGACTGAAGGTCTAATCAAATCTAATGCTGGCATGATGCCTCCTTAACGGGTCATATTGATGCCGGATGCTTTTTGCTCCAGCATGCGCTTGGCCAAATCCACAATGACCGCCGCCGCTTCAACCGGTGGCGTACCGCCCTGGTGAATGTTCGAGATACAGGTACGGTCAGCTTCAACGGTCGTCGCCACACGCGGCGAATAGACGGCGTAGCAAGAAAGGCTTTCCGACTGGCCCAGGCCCGGACGTTCCCCAACCAGCAGGATCACCGCTTTCGCGCCCAGCAGTTCGCCGATCTGATCTTCGATTTTCACGCGACCATAGCGAACAAAGAACGGCGTCCCGACCTTCAATCCGGCCTGTTTTAAGCCAGACAACAGCGGCGGCAGGATCTCTTCGTAGTTAGCGGTGATAGCGTCCGTAGACAGGCCATCAGAGATAATCACCTGCACATCCGGGTTCATTACACACTGTGATTTCAGCGCTTCAATGGCTTCCGCACTCAGACGGCGCCCCAGATCCGGACGCGTCAGATACAGGTTTTTGTCACTGATTTCCGAGCGCACTTCCAGCAGCCCCTGGGCTTTTACCCACTCTTCCGGCACTTCTTTCAATACCGTATCTTTCGAACGCGAGTGGTCGGCCAGGAAGCGCAGCAGCGCCTGGGTACGCGGACGTGGACCGGCTCGACCGGTACATACACGCGCCGCAGTGCTGCGACGCAGTTCAGTCAACACCTCTGCGCGGTGCGGATTCTCAACACCAATCCACGCTTTAGCCTCGGCTGAGCCTAAATCCATCGCACAGCTTTCACCGGTCGGCGCGGCACACTGGGTGGTGCTGCATTGCGCTTGTACTGCCGGCGCTTGAGCCTGCGGCTGCGACTCACCCATTGACGCCATCACGCTGCGTACAATTTCTTCAATCTGTTTTTGATCCATCGTGTGTCATCCCCGCGTCATCAGAAGAACAGTGACGGATCGCCCGCCCGTTTGGTCAGGCGACCGTTTGCCATAATGCCCATGGTTTCCAGCCAGCGTTCAAACTCCGGCGACGGACGCAGGTTCAGCAGCTGGCGCACGGTCGCGGTGTCGTGGAAGGCGGTGGTCTGATAGTTGAGCATGATGTCATCACCGAGCGGCATGCCCATGATGTAGTTGCAGCCAGCGGTGGCGAGCAGAATCATCAGGTTTTCGTTGAGGTTCTGGTCAGCATCAGCATGGTTGGTATAGCAGCAGTCGCAGCCCATTGAGATGCCGCTCAGCTTGCCCATAAAGTGATCTTCCAGACCCGCGCGAATAATCTGACGGTCGTTGTAGAGATACTCCGGCCCGATAAAGCCGACAACGGTGTTCACCAGGAACGGATCGTAGTGACGCGCCAGACCGTAGTTACGTGCTTCCATCGTCACCTGATCGGCACCGAAGTTAGCGCCAGCGGAGAGCGCAGACCCTTGTCCGGTTTCGAAGTACAGGCAGTTTTCCCCGGCGATACGGTTAAACTCAGCGCCCACTGCACGCGCTTCATCCAGCATGGCCAGCTCAACGCCAAACTCTTTTAAGCCTTTCTCGCTGCCGCAGATACTCTGGAAAATCAGCCCGCCCGGCGCGCCGCGACGAATGGCTTCGATCTGGGTAGTAACGTGCGCCAGGACGCAGCCCTGGGTCGGGATATTGAATTTGTCGATGACGCCGTACACGGTATCAAGTACGCGGCTTAAGTTTTCCACGTCATCGGTTACCGGGTTAACGCCAATGACCGCATCGCCCGCCCCGAAGGACAGACCTTCGTAGATTTGTGCCGCAATACTCTGCACGTCATCACGGGTGTCGTTCGGCTGTAAACGACAGCTGAAGGTGCCCGGCAGACCAATGGTGGTATTGGCCTTTTTGATCACCGGCATTTTCTTACCGCCGTAGATCAGGTCCGCGTTAGAGCAAATTTTTGCAACCGCTGCGACCACTTCCGACGTTAATCCTTTGCGCGTAAACGCAATGTCATCAACGGAGGTTTCATCGCTCAGCACGTACTCGCGCAGCTCGCTGATACTCCAGTTTTTGATGCGGTTATAGGCCGTTTCGTTGACGTCGTCCTGAATCAGACGCGTCACGCAGTCCTCTTCATAGGAAATCACCGGGTTGTTGCGGATATCCGCTACCGTCATTTCCGACAGCACCTGTTTGGCCGCCACTCGCTCTTGCGAACTGGTTGCAGCTACCCCTGCCAGCACATCCCCCGAACGCAGTTCGTTGGCTTTTGCCAGCACCTCTTTAACATCCTTAAACTGATAAACATTGCCGAACAATGTGGTCTTTAGTTTCATAAGTCGTTCCCTCAGGAAGGAAATGCGAGTGATTTCACCGTCACCGGCACAACCGATCCGCCAAAAAGAGGCGTACCAATGTCGATATAGTCCCCCGCCCGGACAACCACCTCATCGATGACTGCCAGCGGGTGTTGCTGTAACTGTGGGCGTAACAGCATGCCCAGGGCTTTACCAAAATCCTGCTCGGCTACCACCAGCAGGGGATGCGGATTCGGATGGCTCGCGACAAAGGCCAGTAGCGCATCAATAACCGTTAACAGCGCGGCGTAGCGCACCGGCAGCGAACCGGGCAGCGCCAGCACGTAAGCGTCTGTTTGCGGGTCCAGATCGAGCTGCATCAGCGCTTGTTGCCAGGCGGCCACCAAATCAGCCTCATCAACCGGAATCGCCACCGGCAGATTGCGCAGCGGAAGCGCCACACCTTCCAGCCAGATGGTGCTGCCCGAAAGCGACAGCGTATGCGCACCGGCGCCAATCACCGTGGCGCGCACGGTTTGCGCCGGGAACTGCACGTTCATCTCACGCAGACGCGGATGTTCATGCAGCGCCGTCGCTAACAGCGGCCCAATATCGGAAAAACAGAATGGATCGGCAGGCTGGTTGCGGTAGCACTCGCCCACCCCGCCGGACAACGTAATCACTTCCGGCTTCACACCCGTCGGCAACAGACTGGTTTGCATCAGCGCCTGCGCCAGCGGTGACAGCGTGCCGTCAATCACCTCAACGATCAGCGCCGCCATCCGTCGGGCCACCTGAACAAGCTGCGCCGCATTAAGGGTCCGGGCGTCGGTGCCAGGGCCAAATACGTCATCAACAATCATCTGTCCTGGCTGATGCGCATGCACCACCCGCCCCTGACCGTCCGTTTCCAGCAGTCGTCCGCCGACGTTCAGGCAGGCCGAACCGCTGACTTTTCCGGCATCGAACAGGACGTAGTTCGACGTCCCGCCACCGATGTCGATATTCAGTACGCGGCACAACTTCTGCTCTGACAGGGTTTGAGCCCCTGCGCCGTGACCGGCAATCACTGATTCCAGATGCGGACCGGCGCTGGCAACCACGAAGTCCCCCAGCGACTGAGAAAGCGTCATCACCGCTGGTCGCGCGTTGCGGGTTTTGGCACTTTCTCCGGTGATGATGATCGCGCCGGAATCGACGGTCTCAGGCGCAATTCCCGCCGCCTGATACTGGGCGAGGATCAGCGCCTTAAGTTCGGCCTCTTTCAACCCGCCCTGCTTATCAACGGGGGTAAAGAACACCGGGCTTTGCCAGCTAATTTCGCGTTTGATGAATTCGTAACGCGGCACCTGCGACACCGCCGCACGGTTGACCAGCTCAAGGCGCGAGAAGATCACCTGAGTGGTGGTGGTGCCGATATCGATACCGACGCTGAGTAGCTGGCGAGTATTCACGATTGCGCCTCCGGGTTGGTTTCTGCTGGTGCCGGAACATCTTCGTCTTTCGGTACCAACAGCATAGCCACACCAATCGCCGTCACGCCGCCAATCAGCTTGCCGACAATCATTGGGAAGATCATCGCGTTCATGTTGGCCGCGGCGAAACCTAAGTGGTCACCCAGAGCGAAGGCTGCGGAGACCGCAAAAGCGCAGTTGATCACTTTGCCGCGGGTATCCATATTCTTCATCATGCCGAACATTGGGATGTTGTTCGCCAGCGTCGCCACCATGCCCGCAGCCGCAATGTTATTGATTTTTAACAGGTTACCAACGCTCATCAGCGGCTTTTCAAACCAGCGGGTCAGCAGCAGTACCATTGGGTACGCACCCAGCAGCACGCAGGAGATAGAACCGATAACTTCGATGGCGCGCATCACTTCACCCGGCTTGTCACCCGGTGCCATGAAGATAGGATCAAGACCCGGAATCAGTTCCCAGCCGAGCAGGAATTTGATCACCGCTGCCGCCAGACCGATGGTGATCAGCGCCACCAGGAATTTCGCGAAGATCTGGAAGCCGTTGATCATTTTTTCCGGGATGAATTTCAGTCCCAGCGCCACCAGCACGGCAACGATCAGCACCGGGATCATGTTCATCAGGATCAGTGCGAAGGTGAACTCCACCGGCTGCCCGTTGATTTCGACACCGGAGTACATCGCGATCAAACCACCCGCAATACAGCCAATCGGAATGGTGACGATCCCAGCCAGCACGCCCAGCGCCAGATAACGACGGTCGGACGGCTCAATAATCCCCAGCGCAACCGGAATAGAGAAGACCAGCGTCGGCCCCATCATCGCCCCGAGGATCAGGCCGGAGTACAGCCACGCCGCAACGTCGCCGCCCGCCAGTTCCTTCGCCAGGAAGAAGCCGCCCATATCGCACGCCAGCAGCGTTCCGGCAAACATCGACGGGTTAGCACCCAACATTTCGTACAGTGGAATAATCACCGGCCCGAGCACATGCGCCAGTACCGGTGCCAGCGCGGTCATACCGACCATCGCCAGACCCAGCGCGCCCATCGCCATAAAACCTTCTTCAAACTGGCCGCCCGATCCCTCAATACTCTTCCCGAACTTACCGAGGAAGCGTGCCGAACCGCCGAACTGCGACAGGATCCTGTCCACGGCGGCAATCAGCATAAAGAACATCATGATGTACATGATGATTTCGTTAATTCCCATAACCTTCACTCCCTGTCATATGTGTATTTATTGTGCCGCCGCATACAACGCGATAATGTCGGCCTGCGTGGCGGTGCGTGGGTTACTGCGAATACAAATATCCTCCAGCGCGGCGTGAGCCCATGCGCTGTAATGCTCGGGCTTCGCCCCAACGTCAGAGAGTCGTTTGGTCTGGCCCACTTCGCTAATCAGCTCGCTGACGGCGTTGATGGCATCGCGATCGTCCGACTTCTTGTTGGTTAGCGCCCGTCCGATATGGCTGAAACGCTCACGACACACCATGCGGTTGAAACCCATTACTGTGGGCAGCAGCATGGCGTTAGCCTGTCCATGTGGGATGTGCAGCGTCGCACCCGGCTGGTGCGCCATCGCGTGACACAGGCCCAGCCCCGCGCTGGAAAACGCCATCCCGGCCATACAGGAAGCCAGTAGCATGCTTTCTCGCGCCGCCAGATCCTGACCATAGCCAACGGCCTTCGGCAGCGATTTACCTATCATCGCAATCGCGCCAATCGCCAGACTGTCGGTAAACGGCGTCGCGTTCAGAGCGCTATACGCTTCAACGGCGTGCGTCAGCGCATCGATCCCGGTCATCGCCGTTACGTGTGCGGGCACACCTTCCGTCAGCGCGGCGTCAAGAATCGCCACATCCGGCATCAGGGTTGCGTGGGCCAGCACTTTTTTAAGCCCGGTCGCGGCGTCGATAATCACCGTGACATTAGTGGTTTCTGAACCCGTTCCGGCGGTAGTCGGTACGGCAATCAGCGGCAGACGCGGGCGTAACGCGCTGCTCTCATCCATGTCTGCCAGCGTCTGGGTAGGATTGGTCACCAGCAACGCCACAGCCTTTGCGGCATCCAATACGGAACCGCCACCAAAGGCCACTACGCCATCGCACTTCGATTCACGCAGTTGCGCGACCGCCGCGCAGACGTCCGTAATGCACGGTTCGCCCACCGGACATGGCCACAGCGTCATCGCCACGCCTTTCATCGCCAGGCTGCGTTCCAGTGCGGCGGTCATCCCCGCCTGGTGCAGGAAACTGTCGACCATGACGAACATATGCGTCAGGCCGCGCGTTTGTGCTTCCTGTCCGCAGGTACTGAGCGCTCCCAGTCCACACAACGTAACCGGTGGAACGCTAAACGTTTTTACGCGTTGCAGATTCAGGGTATCGAATGCCTGAAAGAGCGCGGTCTGCAATTCAGCTTGCATAGATTCCTTCCGCTTTTTCTTTTCCGCTATTTGCAATCGCCAGCGGGGTCATAAACAGGCTGTGCTGGGGTAAATGCACCTGCAGTTCCGGGAAACGCTTACGAAACAGTTCATCAACGCCCGGCTGCATACAGGAACCACCGGCCAGCCATAAATCAGCCACGCCCTGTCCGGCAATATGGTGAGCCACAATTTCCGCCATTTTTTCGTAGACCGGCTTAACCACCGGCCAAATTTCTTTACCGTTGCTGCGTTTGTACTGCTCCGCCTCTTCCAACTGGATGCGACGGTTCCCGGCAAGCGTCAGAGAAATGTGGTGCCCGCCGGTCGCTTCATCGGCGGAGTAAGTCACCTTGCCTCGCTTCACAATCGCAATCCCGGTGGTACCGCCACCGATATCCACCACGCCAGCGTTATCAAGCTGCAACAGGTCTGCCACCGCGGTCGGTTCGTCGAGCACATGACTGACTTCAAGCCCGGCAGATTCCAGCACGTTGATCGAGATCCGTGGGTCAGTTCCCGGTGGAAACGAGGTTGCCGCGTGGGTAAAGCGGCAACCCAACTGTTGTTCGAGCGTATCGAGATGGCGACGAACGATGGTCACCGCACCGAAGAAATCCCAGACGATGCCATCGCGCACGACGTCGGCCCAGTCCAGGCAAACTGCAACCGGCTGTCCGTCACTGTCGACAACCATCGACACCACATCACACGTCCCCAAATCCACGCCCAGCCACAGCGGTGAATCGCTCTTTACGGGCGTCTGGTTACATAGCGTTGCCGCTTTTAGCAATCTGGGTGTCAGCCAACGTTGTTCGTCGTGCGCCATGTCGTTCACTCCTTATACAATTCTGAAGGCATCCACCAACACACAGCGACGCAGACGCACAAATGTGCGTGCGCTGGTCACCCCTTCCCCGGTTGGCGTGGTAATGGTCATCGTGGTCCAGCCTTCGCCGCCGAGTCCAAGACCGGCAATGCACGGTCCGTTCTTAACGAAAATGCTGGTATCAATGGCGTTTGCCATGCGGTTCATGTTGTCGATATTGCGCGAGTGCATCGCCGCCGTATGGTGACAGCCGCCTTCAAGCTTGACCGCCAGTTCAATGGCCTCATCGACGTTGGCGACCCGCACGACCGGCAGAACCGGCATCATCAGTTCGGTTACGGCAAACGGGTGAGTCGCAGAGGTTTCGACGAACAACAGCCGGGTTTGCTCCGGTACGTTCAGACCAATCGCCGCAGCGATTTTTCCTGCGTCGCGGCCAACCCAGTCACGACTGACCGTGCCTTTACCGCGTTCATCGACATTTTTAAGCAGCACCGGTTGCAGCTGTTCGGCCTGAGCCGTGGTCAGCTTGACTGCATGCTGGCTTTCCATCAGACGCATCAGCTCATCAGCGACGCTATCGACCACGATCAGCACTTTTTCGTCGGCGCAGATAATGTTGTTGTCAAACGAAGCGCCTTTGACGATCGACTGGGCTGCGCGTGCCAGATCAGCCGTTTCATCAACCACCACCGGCGGATTTCCCGCACCGGCGGCAATCAGACGTTTGTTGGTGTGCTTACGCGCGGCATCCACTACGGCTTCACCGCCGGTCACCACCAGCAGGCCGATGCCTGGGTACTTAAACAGACGCTGGGCGGTTTCGATATCCGGATTGGCCACGGTAACCAGCAGGTTTGCCGGTCCGCCTGCTGCAACTACCGCCTGGTTAAGCAGAGTGATAGCGCGCTGAGACACGCCCTTGGCAGCCGGATGCGGTGCGAAGACCACGCTGTTGCCAGCCGCAATCAGGCTGATGGCGTTGTTAATAACGGTCGCAGCCGGGTTGGTGGACGGTGTCACCGAGGCCACCACGCCCCACGGCGCATTTTCAATCAGCGTCAGGCCGTTATCACCGGTCAGAACCTGTGGAGACAGGCATTCCACGCCCGGCGTGGCGCGTGCCTGCGCCACATTTTTGGCAAATTTATCTTCAACGCGTCCCATGCCGGTTTCTGTGACGGCAAGTTCCGCTAATTCTCGGGCATGTTTTTCGCCCGCCTCACGTAGAGCCGTGATAGCCAGTTGGCGCATGGCAACGCTTTTCAGCCCTTGCTGGGCCAGTTTTGCTGCCGCCACTGCGTCATCCAGGGAGGCAAAAACGCCCATTTCTTGAACGGCACTGACGGGTTGGCTGCTGTCTTTCATTTTCAGCAGCACCGCTTTCACGACCTGTTCAATATCCTGTTGATTCATGATTTTCTGCCTTATTTATGGAAGATCACCTGACCACCTGCCACCACTTCATCAACAATGCCAATCACGCACAGATCGACAGGTGATGATTCGTTACGGTGCGCCTGACGGGCTGAGCTTCCGCTGACCAGCAGCACCCACTCTCCGGTTCCCGCCCCAATGCTGTCGATAGCAACAGCACATTGCCCGTCGGGATTTCCGCAGGCATCAATCATTTCCACCATCAGCAACTTGTCGTGCGCGAGCCCCTGATGGCGTACGGTACAAACAATTTGTCCTGTGACGATTGCCAGTTTCATACGCGCCTCCGTGGCATATTTCAGGTAAAACCTCCCCCTACCCTCCGCAGAAGGTAATGTGAAAAGGAGAGAGGGTGACGCCAGCAATGAAGTCTGTGGCGTCACATGGACGACTTACATGTCGTTGCTGTCGCCTTTAAAGCTGATCGGGAACACTTCTTCCAGATCGCCATGCGGACGCGGGATCACGTGTACGGAAACCAGCTCACCAATACGCTGTGCAGCAGCAGCACCAGCATCCGTTGCGGCTTTACATGCCGCTACGTCGCCACGGACCATTGCAGTAACCAGACCGCCGCCGATCTGCTTCACGCCGACCAGTTTCACGCGTGCCGCTTTAACCATTGCGTCAGAAGCCTCAATCAGTGCAACCAGGCCCCGGGTTTCAATCATTCCTAATGCTTCCATTGTGTTTTCCTCTCATAAGGGGTCCAGAACGGGACCTAAACAACCAGTGTGTGTGAGGCGTTTTCACGACTCATGTCAGTCTGACGCGGCACTGCTGCCACCAACGCCAGTTCGATAATTTCCTGTACGCTACAGCCGCGAGAGAGGTCATGAAGCGGTGCGGCAAGCCCTTGGATCAACGGACCTACGGCACGATACCCTCCCAGACGCTGGGCGATTTTGTAGCCAATATTGCCTGCCTCCAGCGATGGGAAGACCATCACATTGGCATTGCCCTTTAACGGACTGGCGGGCGCTTTTTGCGCGGCGACATCCGGAACAAAGGCGGCATCAAATTGCAGTTCCCCATCCACGGTAAGCTGCGGGGCACGCTCACGAACGATCTCCGTAGCCTGCTGCACGTTAGCGACGTTAGGATGACGAGCACTGCCTTGACTTGAAAACGACAGCATGGCCACGCGCGGTTCTTCACCGGTGATCGCCTGCCATGTCTGCGCGCTGGCAATCGCAATATCCGCCAGCTGTGCGGCTGTGGGCTGCGGCACGACGCTGCAATCGGCAAACCCTAATGCCGGCCCGAGGTACTGCGGCAGCATCAGGAAAATTGACGACAACGTTTTACAGCCTGGCTGTAGCCCAATAATGCGTAACCCAGCGCGCAGCACGTTTGCTGTCGACGACAAATTGCCCGCAATACAGACGTCAGCTTTACCCGCGCTAACCATGGCGGCGGCGAACATCAGCGGATCGTTGAGTTTTTCCAGCGCATCTGCAGGCGTTTTATCTCCCGCGCGGGCCAGCCAGCGCAGCGCAAACTCTTCACGCATGCACTGGTTGCTTTGCGGGTCGATAACCTGAATGCCATCCATCGCCACCCGATGGCTGAGGGCAAACTGGCGCAGCGCAAACGGACTGGCGACGAGAACAGGATGTGCCAGACCGTGCTGATGCAGGTAATTTGCCGCTTTCAACACCCGAACATCCAGCGCATCCGGGAACACCACCCGTGCAGGTGAGCGCTGGGCGAGTTGACGAGCACGTTCAATGATCATTGCTTCTCCCCCAGTCGCTGTTGAATTTGGCTAACCGTCAGTGGATGCTTCGCTACGCTCAGAATCATCATCACGTAGACCGTACTGGAAAGGCGATTGAGCGCCTGCATGATGTCCGGTCGCATCACGTCAAAACTACGGGTGATGAATACCTGGGCCGCCACCGTCTCCGTTTCACGAACTTTGGTACGCAGCAGATTAAGCAACGCGCAATCACGGCCATGACTGGCTTCAGGCACCAGATGGTCGTGGTCCAGATAGCGCAGCGGCTGATGCGAAAGCCGGTGTAAATCTTCGTCGCTTAAACCGACAATAGCTTGTGCTGCCAGCGGCTCGTCGATAGCGTCGGCGCGCATAATGTTGCCCAGACGCGAACGGATATCCGCCAGCCACGGCTGCCACGGTTCCGCCAGCTCTATCTGCAACCACACGGCCAGGGCGATGGTGCTGTCCAGCGCGGCGCGAAATCCCAGGCGCGGGTCACTTTTAGCGACCATCTTGTCCGCTGTCAGATGCGTCAGCGTGTCTGCTTTCTTCACCACCGGTTGATGACACAGTTCGCAACTGGCCTGTGGATGCGTATCGCTGCTGGTTAAACCATGCACCTGCTGCGGCTGCTGTTCTTCGTCATCAATAAACAGGCTGCCCTGCTCGTCGATATACTTAATGCGCAGATGTCGGCTTTCCAGTAATTCCCGGGCAGATGGCGTCAGGCGAGCGTCAGCGGGGAGATGAATTTCAGCCCCTTCGCTGAGCGTATGATTCGCTCTGAGCCATGCTTCGGTAATGAAATCCTTCATACATCCGCCTTAGCAGGACTGCCAGTTCGCAGGCCAGGCCACATACAGAAATTTCACCGTCGATGGCGTACCAAATTCGATGCTGGAGCCTTTCGGGATAAACATCACGTCCCCGGCTTTAGCAATCATGGTTTCACCTTCGTGGCGAACGTGCAGCTCGCCTTCCAGAATCATGTCGATTTCGTCGTAGTTCAGCGTCCATGGGAAAAAAGCGTTATCCCACTGCATGAACCCGGCGGCCATGCTGCTACCGTCCTGGTCGGTCACCAGATCGGTTAAACCCACGCAGTGCGGTTGTGCGCCGTCAAAACGACCAAACTTCACGCTGCTGCCGTCGATGACTTTGACGCCACCTTTGCCGGTCACCGAGTTAAAGCTCGGCTGCATTCCGCCCTGCTCCAGCGACTGTTTCTCCTTCATGACTTTGTCCATCAGTTGGGCGACCAGGCTTTCGGTAAACTGCCCTTCCGGTAACTGCGCAATGATGGTTTCGCGAATGCGCTGGCTTTCCGTTTTGCCATCATCCACCGCAACCGGTGCAGCAGCAGCGGTTGGCGCGGATTCATCGCATTCACTGATGGTGACGCCCAGCAGCTCCGCAACTTCGCGCGCCTCCGGGGTGATGATGCTGGCGCGCAGAACAACCGACATTTCCTGTTCGCCGCGTGCGTGGGCCGCACGAATATCGTTAGCTGTGATGAGTTTTTTCACCTGCCCTTTCCTCCTTTTGGCTGAGCTCAGTCAGATAATCCACCAGGTGCTGCACGCTGCGCGGGTCATGGCTGTTGAGTTCGAAAATCGGCTCCTGGAACCCTATCCCGCGAAGTAGTTGTCGCGTTGCGGCGACGTCGGCATCCGGCATGTCCGTTTTGCTGATAACGGCGATTTGTCGTTTACTGGCGCCGATATCCAACAGCCCGGCAGGTAAGCGACTTTCTTTATCATTTGCCGCGTGTATATAAATCAACGTATCAACATCCTGCAGCGTGGTAATTAAGGCGTGATACCAGCGCGGATGGCTAAAATATTCTCCTGGCGTGTCGATATCGCCATTTTCATTAAACTCCACGGCCTGTGTTTTTCTGGCGAGGGAATAATTTCCCTGTAGCGCATTAAAGAGCGTTGTTTTCCCCGCCCCCACCGTACCGACAAACGCAATACGTTTCATCGCCGCCTCTGATTAACTTTTTGTCAGGTTGCACAAAGTGAAATTTAATAACCGACCCAGACCGCTTACCGTCTGTAATAACGCTTCTTCTACCGCGCCTACCGAGCCGTAGATGACCAGCGCACCGCTGAATCGATCGAGAAAGCCGATATGTACATCTGCCGCCTTCATAGCTAAGTCACCGGCAATCATCGCGGTTTCGCCTGGCGTCAGCGTCATAATGCCGATGGCGCCCGCTTCGGGAACGCCGATCTTTTTTGCCAGTTCCTCACCAGGGTGCGCAATGAGATGCGCCAGCGTAACCTGTTTCCCCGGCACAAATTCCTGAATAATGCGTTCTTTTTCCATTGCTCACCGCCTCCGCTAAAACTGCCCTCATCGTGGCAATTTTTTGTCAGAGTAAATAACAAAATTCGGCAACCATGTTTAAAAGGTGAAGTGGATCACTAAGAAAGGGGAAATAAAAAGGCGCGGGAGAAACCCGCGCCGGAAATAAATTAAAGTGAAATTACAGCGGCTGAGTTTGGGCTTCTACGACCGCCAGCGCCACCATATTAACGATACGACGAACAGAAGCGATCGGCGTTAATACGTGAACCGGTTTCGCAACCCCCATCAGCACCGGGCCGACCGTTACGCCTTCAGAGCTGGAAACGCGTAGTAAGTTGTAACTAATACGGGCAGCTTCCATATTCGGCATCACCAGAATATTCGCTGAGCCTTTCAGCGGACTGTCCGGCATGCGGTCATGACGGATGCTTTCCACCAGCGCGGCATCGCCGTGCATTTCGCCATCAATCATCAACTCAGGCGCACGCGCCTTAATCAGCTCCAGCGCTTCGCGCATTTTGCTGGCCGACGGACAGTTAGATGAACCAAAGTTGGAGTGCGACAGCAGCGCTACCTTCGGTTCGATACCAAAGCGACGCACGGTTTCTGCCGCCATCACGGCGATTTCCGCCAGTTGCTCCGGCGTAGGATCGTCGTTAACGAATGGAAGGGACTTCCCCTAGATATGCGCCTGATTAACTTTCGTGCAATCATAGGATAAACATTGACCCAGAGGGATTCGTTATGACCATCACCACTGTCGGTATCGATCTTGCTAAAAATGTGTTTGCTGTTCACTGCATTGACCAAAATGGTAAAGCTGTTCTGGTTAAACCCAAGGTGTCGCGTGCAGCACTTTCTGAACTCATCGCAGGTTTACCTCCCTGTGTCATTGGAATGGAAGCCTGCTCGGGTGCCCACTATTGGGCAAGATTATTCAGGCAGTATGGCCATGATGTCCGGTTGATGGCTCCGAAATTTGTCTCACCCTATCGCATGGCGGGTAAGACCGGGAAAAATGATGCAGCTGATGCAATAGCTATTTGTGAGGCAGTGCAGCGGCCGCATATGCGCTTTGTACCAGTCAAAGACGAAAGCCAGCAGGCAATGCAATGCTTACATCGGACAAGACAGGGATTTATCCAGGAAAGAACAGCAACGTATAACCGTCTTCGGGGCCTGATATCTGAATTCGGGGTTATTGCCCCACAAAGCACTGATGCTCTGCGTCATGTTGTTTCTGACCAGAAGGAAACTCTGCCAGTACAGGTTAGGCTGTGCATTGATGATCTATTGACACATGTCACTAATATTGAAGAGAAAATCGCCGAATATGACAGGGTATTATCTCGTGTGGCCAAAACAGATCATCGCAGCCAGCAGTTAATGGAACTGAAAGGTGTTGGGCCCACCACAGCGAGTGCGCTGGTCGCCAGTATTGGCAATGCCCATGATTTTAAGAACGGGCGCCAACTGGCAGCCTGGTTGGGGCTAACGCCATCACAATACAGTAGTGGCGGAAAATCAAAGCTTGGCAGGATAACAAAAGCGGGTGATGCCTATCTGCGAACCCTACTGGTCCAGGGAGCCCGTTCTGTAATGGTAGGGGCAGAGAATAGAACGGACCCGTTTAGCCGTTGGGTCTGCTCGTTGATTGGTAGGCGGGGATACTGGCGTGCTGTCGTTGCAATCGCCGCCAAGAATGCGAGGTTGTGCTGGGCATCATTACATTACGGCGATGACTTCAGACTGTATTCAACAACATGAAAAATTTAACTGAGTAGTAACTGAACTGTAAATTGTTGATGGTAAAGGGTTAGACCCCCGTGAGAAGTATCTGCATATCCTACTGGATATCACTATCCGATTAACGAAGGAGGATCTCACGAGCGTCTTTCATCAGGGTCCGAATCACTAGCGATTCAGCATGACCGTTTATAGTAGCGCAGTCTTATCCCTTGCCTTTCATTGATGAACAGACAGAAATTAAAAACCGGCGTTGACTGTTCGGGGAAGCCCTTATAGTAGGTATCGGCGATAAAGGTGTTACCGCTTGGCAGCAGCAAGGCGTTCATCGCCCCGGCAGTATGCACGCCATCGCGATGACCAAACACCTCTTTCACCACGCTGAAGTGCTCATGGTAGTCGCCTATCGTACCGCAGATCATCGCATCCGCTTCGCCGCGCTGCACCATGATCGCGCCGATCACCGTGGTGTTGGCAATTACCGCACGCTGCGCCTGCTCCTGGGTAATACCACGACGTTTCATAATCTGGTAGTACTCGCTCCAGTACTCCTTAAAGCGCGGATCGGATTCATTGTTGACGATCTCAAAATCGACGCCCGCTTTGATCTGCAGACCCAGTTTCTGGATACGCATTTCGATAACGCTCGGACGACCGATCAGGATCGGTTTCGCCAGACCTAAAGTGATCAGCTCCTGCGTGGCATGCAGTACACGCGCCTCTTCCCCTTCAGTCAGCACCACGCGCTTCGGCGCTTTGCGTGCCAGAGAGAAAATCGGCTTCATGAACAGGTTGGTTTTGTAGACGAATTCGGTCAGCTTATCGATGTAAGCGTCAAAGTCGGCAATCGGACGCGTTGCCACACCGGAATCCATCGCCGCCTTCGCCACCGCAGGGGCGATTTTGACGATCAGACGCGGGTCGAACGGTTTCGGAATAATGTATTCCGGCCCGAAGCTCAGGTCCTGGTCACCATAGGCGGAGGCCACCACTTCGCTCTGCTCGGCGTGCGCCAGCTCAGCAATGGCGTGTACCGCGGCCAGTTTCATCTCTTCGTTGATGGCAGTAGCGCCAACGTCCAGCGCGCCGCGGAAGATGAACGGGAAGCACAGGACGTTATTAACCTGGTTCGGGTAGTCGGAACGGCCGGTGCAAATGATGGCGTCAGAACGCACCTCTTTCGCCAGCGGCGGCAGGATTTCCGGTTCCGGGTTGGCGAGGGCCAGGATCATTGGCGCACGCGCCATCTTCTTAACCATTTCCTGCGTCAGCACTTTCGGACCAGAGCAACCGAGGAAAATATCCGCGCCGTCAATGACATCATCCAGCGTACGCTTACCGTCATCCACCACTGCGTAAGCCGCTTTGGTTTCCGCCATGTTTGGTTCACGATCTTTGTAAATCACCCCTTTGGAGTCGCAGACCACAATGTTGTGTTTCTGCATACCCAGCGCCACCAGCAGGTTCATACAGGCAATCGCCGCCGCACCTGCACCGGACACCACCATACGCACATCAGAGATATTTTTCTCAACCACCCGCAGACCGTTAAGGATTGCGGCAGTACTGATGATTGCCGTGCCGTGCTGGTCATCATGGAATACCGGAATATTCATGCGCTCACGGAGTTTTTGCTCAATGTAGAAGCACTCCGGCGCTTTGATATCTTCGAGGTTAATGCCGCCAAACGTTGGTTCAAGCGCCGCTACCACGTTGATAAATTTATCCGGATCGAGTTCATCAACTTCGATGTCGAACACGTCAATCCCGGCGAATTTCTTAAACAGAACGCCTTTACCTTCCATCACTGGTTTACCGGCCAGCGCGCCAATATTACCCAGGCCCAGAACCGCAGTACCGTTGGAAATAACCGCAACCAGGTTGCCGCGTGCGGTGTATTTGTAGGCTGCCAGCGGGTCCTTTTCAATTTCAAGACACGGTGCAGCCACGCCCGGCGAGTAGGCCAACGCGAGGTCGCGCTGGGTTGCCAGAGGCTTGGTCGGAGAAACCTGGATTTTACCGGGTACCGGAAATTCGTGGAAATCGAGGGCGCTTTGTTTTAACTGGTCATCCATCTTGTTGTTCCTTTCACGTATCTATCAAAAAAGTGGCGCGGGTAACCATTCTACTGAGCCGCACATTATCACCTCAGTCAACGGCACAAACTTTGAAGGTCCCCATACTCTCACCATTCAAAGAAAGAATTTGTTATCAATTTATAACATCTATGTTACCTGCTTAAGCCAGCAATACCATGCTTGTCTGCTATGCTTTTTGCTGACAACGCCCGCAATTATCTCAAAAGTGTGAATCACAACACGCATCTAACACTTTACTTTTCAAGGAGTATTTCCTATGACCCGTAAAGAGCTTGCCAATGCCATTCGTGCGCTAAGTATGGATGCCGTCCAAAAAGCTAACTCTGGCCACCCTGGCGCACCAATGGGGATGGCCGATATCGCCGAAGTACTGTGGAACGATTTCCTGCGCCATAACCCGTCCGATCCCACCTGGTACGATCGTGACCGGTTTATTTTATCCAATGGCCACGCCTCAATGCTGCTTTACAGCCTGCTGCATCTTTCCGGCTACAACCTGCCGCTCGAAGAGTTAAAGAACTTCCGCCAGCTCCATTCGAAGACGCCAGGACACCCGGAAATTGGCTATACGCCGGGCGTGGAGACCACCACCGGACCGTTGGGTCAGGGTTTAGCCAACGCTGTCGGAATGGCGATTGCAGAACGCACGCTGGCGGCGCAGTTTAACCAGCCAGACCACGAGATTGTTAATCACTATACCTGGGTCTTTATGGGCGACGGCTGTCTGATGGAGGGCATTTCTCACGAAGTGTGCTCGCTGGCGGGCACACTGGGACTTGGCAAACTCATCGGCTTTTACGATCACAACGGCATCTCAATTGATGGCGAAACCGACGGCTGGTTTACCGACGATACCGCGAAACGCTTTGAGGCCTATCACTGGCATGTGGTGCACGAGATTGACGGTCATGACCCTGAGGCGGTGAAAAAAGCGATTCAGGAAGCACAGGCCGTTACCGATAAACCGTCGCTGATTATCTGCCGCACGGTGATTGGTTTTGGTTCACCGAATAAAGCCGGGAAAGAGGAAGCGCACGGCGCTGCGCTGGGTGAAGAAGAAGTGGCGCTGACCCGGCAGAAGTTGGGGTGGCATCATCCTGCCTTTGAAATCCCCAAAGAGATTTACCGGGCGTGGGACGCTCGTGAAAAAGGCGAGAAAGCCCAACAGAGCTGGAATGAGAAATTCGCCGCTTATCGACATGCGCATCCGGATCTGGCGGCAGAGTTTACCCGCCGGATGAGCGGTGGACTGCCGGAAGAGTGGGAAGAAATGACCCAGAAATATATCACCGAGCTGCAGGCCAATCCGGCCAAAATCGCCACCCGTAAGGCCTCGCAAAATACCCTGAACGCCTACGGGCCGATACTGCCTGAGCTGCTTGGCGGTTCGGCGGATCTGGCGCCCAGCAACCTGACCATCTGGAAAGGCTCCACTTCTCTTAAAGAGGATCATGCAGGAAATTACATCCACTACGGCGTGCGGGAATTTGGCATGACCGCGATTGCCAACGGTATCGCTCACCACGGGGGCTTCGTACCGTACACCGCAACGTTCCTGATGTTTGTCGAATATGCCCGTAATGCCGCACGCATGGCAGCGCTGATGAAAGCCCGACAAATCATGGTTTATACCCACGACTCGATTGGCCTTGGGGAAGATGGTCCCACGCACCAGGCCGTCGAACAGCTCGCCAGCCTGCGTCTGACGCCTAATTTCAGCACCTGGCGACCCTGCGATCAGGTTGAAGCGGCGGTAGGCTGGAAGCTGGCGGTCGAACGCCATGACGGGCCAACGGCGCTGATCCTCTCGCGGCAAAATCTGGCTCAGGTTGAGCGGACGCCTGAGCAAGTGCAGCAGATTGCCCGCGGCGGCTATGTGCTGAAGGATGGCGGCGGTAAGCCGGATGTTATCCTGATTGCTACCGGTTCAGAAATGGAAATCACGCTGCTGGCGGCGGAAAAACTGACCGGTGAAGGTCGTAACGTGCGAGTGGTTTCTCTGCCCTCAACCGATATTTTCGACGCCCAGGATGAGGCGTATAGGGAATCGGTCCTCCCCTCAAACGTCAGCGCGCGCGTGGCGGTAGAAGCAGGAATTGCCGACTACTGGTACAAATATGTTGGGCTGAAAGGGGCGATTGTCGGTATGACGGGTTATGGGGAGTCGGCTCCGGCAGACAAGCTGTTCCCGTTCTTCGGCTTTACGGTGGATAACATTGTCGACAAAGCGCATAAGGTGCTTAACGTGTGATCCACAGCGTGGGCCAGGCATCTGGCCCATGCCAGTTATCGCAGCTTGGCTCTTGGGCATAGCGCACCAGACGAAAACGCTGGCCGTCGTAGCGCCAGCGGGTCTGGATACCGCAATCTGCCAACCCTCGTCCTTTAGCGAGGGTTACCAGCTCGCGCGACTTCTCATCAAACGTGGCGTTGGTCAGCTCCATATCGCGACTTTCCGCATCCGTTTTAAAAGGCAGGCTTAGCCGTACCGCCCGTGACGTCAACGGGGTAGTACGTGAAACCACCCACGCCAGATCGATGGTGTTATATGCCCCGGCTTCACAGCCGATCATCAGCAGCGCTTTATCATCCGTTAAGGCCGTGACGCGCATCTCGCGACGCAGCGGATCGATCGAACAGCGAATACCGTTGATCCGCCAGTTACCGTAATCCAGCAATTCACTGCGCTCTTGTTGCGTGAGAGGCGTTGGCGTTGGGTTAATCACAGCCACGCCTTTTAAAGCGGGAGCGGGAGGCACGCTGAGCGGAGGCTCGTCGCCTTTTTCGATCCATGCGGTTTCGCTACCGACCCGTTTTTGCTGGGCGTCGATAAAAAGCAGCGCGGCTTTTAGCCCGACCAGGGACAGGTTTTGCGCCCCTTTTTGCAGGGTTATCGCCTTCGCGTCCTGTACGGTTGTTAAAAATGCGCTGATGGTGGCCGGATCATCGGTCATCAGTTGCCAGGGAGTAATACGCCAGTGTTCGCCGCGAAGCGGTAGCGGCGCGCCATCCAGTAGCAGACGTGGCGCAATATCGCTCTCTTTGGCTGTTGGCGATTCCAGCCCACCCAGTTCAATACGCAACACGGCGTCGGTATGTGCCCCGGCACTGCGGCTCAAGGTCATGACCAGGCCGTGATGTTCTCCGGTATTGCGCGCCACGCAAAAGTTTTGGTTATTGCACGTCACCTGCCAGTCAGAAAACGTCTGTTGCGCGGGCGCGGCCCACAGCAAACGGACGGGTAACAACCCGAGCAGGAAAAGTAAAATAACGCGATAGCGCATGGACGGTACAACCCCGAAGTCAAAACACACAGCCTAAGCGGTATCTTCCTTGCGCGACTGATGTGGCTCAATAAGAATCGTCGGATTGGCCGAAAATTTGTAAAGAAATATAAATCCCGCGCATTAGTCCATGAGATGCGACGACTGCAAATAGTTCAGCAATAGCACCGTCTTACCGTCACGGATCTCACCCGTTTTAATCATTTCCAGCGCCTGGGTGAACGGCAGCTCCAGAACCTCAATATCTTCATCTTCCACACCTCCGCCCGCATTTGCCCGCTGGCTGTCGCTGTATTGCGCAATAAAGAAATGAATTATCTCCGTCACGCCGCCCGGCGACATATAGAGCTCAAACAGCTTACGCACTTCACCCACTTCAAAGCCGGTCTCTTCAATGGCCTCTTTCCGAATGCACGCTTCCGGTTCGTCGTTATCCAGCAGCCCGGCGCAGGTTTCAATCAGTTGACCGCTTTCATTACCATTGACCCAGGTGGCGACGCGAAACTGGCGGATGAGCACCACCGTTTTCTTCTCCGGGTTATACAGCAGGATAGTGGCGCCGTTGCCGCGATCGTAAACCTCGCGTTTGTGACGAATCACCTCTCCATTGCTACGGGTCAGGTCATAGGTGATATTGCGCAGGATGAAGTAGTTATCGGAAAGGACCTTATCTTTGATGAGGGTAATTTTTTGCGACATACCGGCTCCACAGCAAGAAGTGAGAAATAATACTACGCCGTGAAACCGGGTTTGTCTTGGTGCAATGTCGGCCTGATAAGCGAAGCGCCATCAGGCAATTATGCGGCACAGAGCCGGATAGCAACGCTAACGCGCCTTATCCGGCCTTCTTAGCGACTTAGTGAGATTTGACTGATTTTACGCCCAGCCAGTCAACGATCCCCTGGGCGGCATGCCGTCCTTCCGCCATCGCCGTAACCACCAGATCCGCACCGCGTACCGCGTCACCACCGGCGAAGATTTTCGGGTTACTGGTTTGATAACGGTATGCGCTTTCAACATTGGCGGCAATGCGCCCCCAGTTATCGACCTTAACCCCATGCGTCTCCAGCCACGGCATGCCATGTGGGTGAAAACCAAACGCCATGATCACCGCATCTGCGGGCATGACAAACTCACTCCCGGCGAGGGGAACCGGGCGACGACGCCCCTGCGCGTCCGGCTCGCCAAGCTGGGTACGTAAAAAACGCACGCCGCTGACTCGCCCATCATCATGCAACACCAGCTCAACCGGCTGGACGTTAAACTCGAAGTTCGCCCCCTCTTCCCGGGCGTTCTTCACCTCTTTTTTCGAACCGGGCATGTTGGCTTCATCACGACGATAAGCGCAGGTCACCTGGCGTGCGCCATGACGCAGCGCGGTACGCACGCAGTCCATTGCCGTATCGCCTCCGCCCAGTACAACCACGTTCAGTCCGGCGGTATCGATGAACGGCTCTTCAGGCAGTTCATCCAGCCCCATCACCTGCTTGGTGTTGGCAATCAGGAACGGTAACGCGTCATAAACGCCAGGCGCGTCTTCATTCGGCAGATCCGCCTTCATGGAACGATAGGTTCCTACGCCCACGAACACGGCATCGTAATCCTCCAGCAGCGCCGACAGCGCCACATCCTTACCCACTTCACAGTTAAGTTCGAAATGAATACCCATGGCGCTGAAGATTTCACGGCGGCGGGCCAGCAGCGATTTGTCCAGCTTGAAGGCCGGAATGCCGAACGTCAGCAAACCGCCGATTTCAGGGTGGCGATCGTATACGGTGGCGCTGACTCCGCTGCGCGCCAGCACATCCGCGCAGGCCAGACCCGCCGGACCCGCGCCGATGATAGCAACGCGCTTATCCACTTTCTGCACGTGGCTTAAGTCCGGTCGCCATCCTTTGCTCAGGGCCCGATCAGAGATGTAACGCTCAATATTTCCGATAGTGACCGCCCCATGCTCGCTACGCACCGTACATGCCCCTTCGCAAAGTCGGTCCTGCGGACATACGCGCCCGGTCACTTCCGGCAGGCAGTTGGTCTGGTGAGAAAGCTCAACCGCCGCGTCGATATTCCCGGCTTTGACCAGTTCAATCCACTGCGGAATATGGTTATGCAATGGGCAGGTCCATTCGCAAATACTGTGGTCGCCGCATTTCAGGCAGCGGGACGCTTCCCGTTCCGCCTGCGCCGTACGAAACGGCAGATAGATCTCCTCAAAGCTGGTTTTACGGGCCTCAATTGCCAGCTTATCCGGCTCACCACGCGCCGGGGTCGCCTGCATTTGCTCACGTTTGGTAATTGCATGCGAAACGAAATCGGTGGCGTTGGCATGCCAGGGCTGGCTTTCCAGACTGGCGGTGCGTAGCCTGCGCGCTTTTGACAGACCAGTAAGCGAATTTTCCGTCACCAGTTGTAACGCTTGTGCCGGACAGTTCTCTACGCAGGCGGGTCCCTGTTCGCGTCCCTGACACAAATCGCATTTGTGCGCAGTGGCTTTCACCTTCCCTTTAGCGACAGGAGTGAGTACGATCTGCATCGTGCCGAAAGGACAAGCAACGACGCACGATTTACAGCCAATACACTTTTTCGGGTTCACCTGAACGCTGTCGTTATCATGGCTGATTGCCCCGTTCGGGCAACTTCTGGCGCAGGGCGCATCTTCACAGTGATGGCAGGTTACCGCACTGCGCTGCTGCTGATGCTTGATGACGGTAATTCGGGGCTGGAAATGCCGTTGACTCAGGACATGCTGCTCGCCGTTGTGAGCCATGACGCAGGCGACCTCACAGGCATGGCATCCCAGGCACTGCTGGCTATTAACCATAATAAAACGATTCATGGCTTCCTTCTTTTTTGGTTGCAAAAACCTTATTCTTTATATGAGTGTTGTTATTAACCGACACGGAAGGAAGCGGCAATGTTCATTTGCCCAGGAAGCACAACTATTTATCCAGAACCTGTGGCAGATCAATTTATTTCATCGCATATGAAATTGCGTTTCAGTTACCATCCAGTTTCATGGCGTTTTATTAACATTTATCAAATACACCGCATCGTTCGGGCTGTTTTAAGGCGCGACGTGTATTGTGTGAGGATGCACAAGTGACGGTAAAGCGTCCGGTCTCGGCCAGTCTGGCTAAAGCTTTTTTCTACATAGTGCTGTTGTCGATTCTCTCAACGGGTATTGCTCTGCTCACGCTGACCAGCAGCTTGCGAGATGCTGAAGCCATCAACGTGGCTGGCTCATTGCGCATGCAAAGTTACCGTCTGGGTTACGATCTGCAAAGCCAAAGTCCGCAGCTTAACGCTCACCGCCAGCTTTTCCAGCAGGCGCTAAACTCGCCAGCACTCCAGAACCTGAACGCGTGGTATGTGCCTCAAGCGGTAAAAAGTCGCTATGGACGTCTACATGCAAACTGGTTGGAAATGAACGCCCGTCTGATCGATGGCGATTTAAATTGGTACCAGAGCAATATCAATAACTATGTCGATCAAATCGATCTCTTCGTGCTGGCGCTGCAACATTATGCCGAACGCAAAGTGATGCTGGTTTTTGGTATTTCACTGGCGGGCGGGATCGGCATATTCACCCTCGTTTTCTTTACCTTACGGCGTATTCGCCAGCAGGTGGTGCGTCCGCTGAATAAGCTGGTGGTGGCCAGCCAGCACATTGAACACGGTCAGTTTGACATCCCGTCGCTGGATACTGATTTGCCCAACGAACTCGGGTTGTTGGGCAAGACCTTCAGCCAGATGTCGAGTGAATTACACAAGCTGTACCGCTCACTGGAAGCGTCTGTCGCTGAGAAGACCCACGATCTCCACGAAGCTAATCGTCGTCTGGAAGTGTTGTATCAGTGCTCTCAGGCGTTAAATACCAGTCAGATTGATGTGTACTGCTTCCGCCATATTTTACAGATCGTCCGCGAGCATGACGCCGCCTATTTCCTGGAACTCACCGTCGGAGATAACTGGCGAATTAGCGAAGGCGCAAAAAGCCCCGAGCTGCCGATGCAGATCCTGCCGGTCACCATGCAGGAAACCGTCTACGGTGAACTGCACTGGCAAAGCCCGAACGTCAATGCTTCTACCCCGCTGCTTAACAGCGTCTCCTCGATGCTGGGTCGCGGGTTGTACTTCAACCAGGCGCAAAAACATTTTCAGCAGCTGTTGTTAATGGAGGAACGGGCGACGATTGCGCGCGAGCTGCACGACTCGCTGGCGCAAGTGCTCTCTTATTTACGCATTCAGCTCACGCTGCTGAAGCGTTCGATTCCCGAAGATAACGCCCCAGCGCAAAGCATTATGGCGGATTTTTCTCAGGCGCTGAACGACGCCTACCGCCAGCTACGCGAACTGCTCACCACCTTCCGCCTGACTTTACAGCAGGCCGATCTCCCCTCCGCCCTGCATGAAATGCTGGAAACGCTGCAAAATCAGACATCGGCTAAACTGACGCTTGATTGCCGGTTACCGACGCTGGCGCTGGACGCGCAAATGCAGGTGCATCTGCTGCAGATCGTCCGTGAAGCGGTGCTGAACGCGATTAAACATGCCAGCGCAACCGAAATTGCCGTCAGTTGCGTGACTGCGCCGGATGGTAATCACACGGTTTATATTCGCGATAACGGCATCGGCATTGGCGAGCCGCATGAGCCTTCGGGGCACTATGGGTTAAATATTATGCGCGAGCGGGCGGAAAGGCTGAGCGGCACGCTGACTTTCTCTCAACCCTCCGGAGGGGGAACGCTGGTGAGCATCAGTTTTCGTTCGGCAGAATCCGACGGTGAGCTAACGTAAAGAACCGCAAAGCGCCGTCGGTTCTCGATCCAGGCCTGACGGCGTTGGCACGAAAGGTATGCTGTAAACGGGCATGATAATTTACATTATCTTCTTTTTTTCTCCACGTTTGCCCCGTACCTTGCCGCTAAAGTGAAGCAATTCACACCCATAACGATACGCAGAAACACGAGGTCCCCTTTTAATGGCGAATTTTTTCATCGATCGCCCCATTTTTGCCTGGGTGTTAGCAATCCTGTTGTGCCTGACAGGAGCCCTGGCTATTTTTTCGCTGCCCGTTGAGCAATATCCCGATCTGGCACCGCCAAACGTGCGGGTAACCGCGAACTACCCTGGCGCGTCCGCACAAACCCTGGAAAATACCGTCACCCAGGTTATCGAGCAGAACATGACCGGTCTCGATAATCTGATGTACATGTCGTCGCAGAGCAGCGGGACAGGCCAGGCGTCGGTTACGCTGAGCTTCCTCGCTGGAACCGATCCTGATGAGGCCGTCCAGCAGGTGCAAAACCAGCTGCAATCGGCAATGCGTAAGCTGCCGCAGGCGGTACAGAATCAAGGGGTCACGGTGCGCAAGACCGGTGACACCAATATTCTGACCATCGCCTTCGTCTCCACCGATGGCTCAATGGATAAGCAGGACATCGCCGACTACGTCGCCAGTAATATCCAGGATCCGCTCAGTCGTATAAACGGCGTGGGCGATATTGACGCCTACGGTTCACAATATTCCATGCGTATCTGGCTCGACCCGGTCAAACTTAACAGCTTCCAGATGACCGCCAAAGATGTGACCGATGCTATCGAGTCACAGAATGCGCAGATTGCCGTCGGGCAACTTGGCGGCACGCCTTCGGTGGACAAACAAGCGCTGAATGCGACGATCAACGCCCAGTCGCTGCTGCAGACTCCGGATGAATTCCGCGCGATTACGCTACGCGTCAACCAGGACGGCTCAGAAGTTAAACTGGGTGATGTGGCGACGGTCGAAATGGGAGCGGAAAAGTACGACTATCTCAGCCGCTTCAACGGCCACCCGGCTTCCGGTCTGGGGGTAAAACTGGCCTCCGGTGCTAATGAAATGGCAACTGCGGAGCTGGTTATCGACCGCCTGAACGAGCTCTCACAGTATTTTCCGCACGGGCTGGAATACAAGGTGGCGTATGAAACTACCTCCTTTGTCAAAGCCTCAATTATCGACGTGGTGAAAACGCTGCTGGAAGCGATCGCGCTGGTATTTCTTGTGATGTACCTGTTCCTGCAAAACTTCCGCGCCACGCTGATCCCTACAATCGCCGTTCCCGTCGTCCTGATGGGTACTTTTTCCGTGCTCTACGCCTTTGGCTACAGCGTTAACACCCTGACGATGTTTGCGATGGTGCTGGCGATCGGCCTGCTGGTCGATGATGCTATTGTGGTGGTGGAAAACGTCGAGCGTATTATGAGTGAGGAAGGCCTCTCACCGCGGGAAGCGACGCGGAAATCGATGGGGCAAATCCAGGGCGCGCTGGTCGGTATCGCAATGGTGCTGTCGGCGGTGTTTATCCCGATGGCCTTCTTCGGCGGCACTACCGGGGCTATTTACCGCCAGTTCTCGATTACCATCGTCTCCGCAATGGTTCTTTCAGTTCTGGTGGCGATGATCCTCACCCCTGCCCTGTGCGCCACTCTGCTCAAACCGCTACATAAAGGCGAGCATCACGGCCAAACCGGTTTCTTTGGCTGGTTTAACCGGATGTTTAACCGCAACGCCGAACGCTACGAAAAAGGCGTCGCCAGGATCCTGCACCGCAGCCTGCGCTGGATACTGATTTACGGCCTGCTGCTCGGGGGTATGGTTTTCCTGTTCCTGCGCCTGCCAACCTCCTTCCTGCCGCTCGAAGACCGCGGCATGTTTACCACCTCGATACAGTTGCCCAGCGGCTCGACCCAGCAGCAAACATTGAAAGTAGTTGAGGAAGTGGAGAAGTATTACTTCACCCATGAGAAAGACAACATTACGTCGGTCTTTTCCACGGTCGGTTCTGGCCCTGGCGGGAACGGTCAAAACGTGGCGCGGATGTTTGTCCGCTTAAAAGACTGGGATGATCGCGACACCACCACCGGAACCTCTTTCGCCATCATCGAGCGCGCGACTAAAGCCTTTAATAAGATTAAAGAAGCCCGCGTCTTCGCCAGCAGTCCTCCGGCGATTAGCGGTCTCGGGAGCTCCGCTGGTTTCGATATGGAGCTGCAAGATCACGCCGGTGCGGGCCATGATGCGTTAATGGCCGCGCGCGACAAGCTGATTGAGCTGGCCGGGAAAGACGCGTCTCTGACCCGTGTTCGTCATAACGGTCTGGACGACAGCCCGCAGTTGCAAATTGATATCGATCAGCGCAAAGCCCAGGCGCTGGGCGTTTCCATTGATGACATCAACGACACCTTGCAAACGGCCTGGGGCTCCAGCTACGTCAATGACTTTATGGACCGGGGTCGCGTGAAGAAGGTTTACGTACAGGCGGCAGCAAAATATCGCATGCTCCCGGACGACATCAATCTGTGGTACGTCCGCAATAATAGCGGCGGCATGGTGCCTTTCTCGGCCTTTGCCACGTCGCGCTGGGAAACGGGTTCACCGCGTCTGGAACGCTATAACGGCTACTCCGCCGTCGAGATTGTTGGCGAAGCCGCTCCCGGCGTCAGTACCGGTACGGCGATGGACATAATGGAATCGCTGGTCCACCAGTTGCCGACCGGATTCGGACTCGAATGGACCGCGATGTCTTACCAGGAACGGCTGTCGGGCTCTCAGGCGCCAGCTCTGTACGCCATTTCTTTGCTGGTGGTGTTCCTGTGTCTGGCGGCCCTGTACGAAAGCTGGTCGGTTCCCTTCTCCGTCATGCTGGTTGTTCCGCTGGGGGTCATTGGCGCGCTGCTCGCTACCTGGATGCGCGGTCTGGAAAACGACGTGTACTTTCAGGTCGGGTTACTCACCGTTATCGGGCTTTCGGCGAAGAACGCAATATTGATTGTTGAATTCGCCAATGAGATGAACGAGAAAGGTCACGACTTGCTCGACGCCACGCTGCATGCCTGTCGCCAACGCTTACGCCCAATTCTGATGACGTCACTGGCGTTTATCTTTGGGGTGTTGCCGATGACCATCAGCAGTGGTGCAGGTTCCGGCGGTCAGCATGCGGTGGGTACTGGCGTAATGGGCGGGATGATTTCAGCCACTGTCCTTGCGATTTACTTCGTTCCTCTGTTCTTTGTGCTGGTACGCAGACGTTTCCCGTTGAAGCCACGCCCAGAATAATCGGACACAAAAAAGGCGACTTACGTTGAGTCGCCTTTTATTATCCTTTGCAGGATATGAATTTCTTCCAGAAAATTATTTACGAAGCATCACTTCGATAAAGTCTTTCCAGTTCCCCAGTTCACGTTCAATCATAACAACCTCTCTTATTATTATGGGCATTCTACGAAATCATCATCATAAAAAGAAGATCATTTAACCAATGGTTGCGATTACATCCTCCAGTGTTCGGGGGTATATGTAATCACTATGCGCTAACCCCATAAATTTTATGTGACTTACTGCAATATTTTGAAATATTCATACATCATCTACGACTTTGGCAATTCTGATGGAAAAACAGGCTGATGCAAACAGGCAAAATCTGATTTTCAGTTCCCCGTGAATTTTGGAACTTTCAGGAATCATTATTCACCATTCAACAACAATGTTATATTTTTCTATAACGGTTCGATGACAATATGTATTATTCATGTTTATAGAACACGAGAATAAATATTCAAATTACGTCAATAAGGATTCAAATGATCACCCTCTACGGCATTAAGAATTGCGATACGATTAAAAAAGCCAGACGCTGGCTGGAAGACAATGGGGTCGACTACCGCTTCCATGATTATCGCGTCGACGGCCTGGACAACGCGTTATTACACGCCTTTATCAGCGAATTAGGTTGGGAGGCGCTGCTCAATACACGTGGAACCACCTGGCGCAAACTGGATGAAGCCACACGTAACCAAATCACCGATGCGTCCTCTGCTGCTGCATTGATGATTGAAATGCCTGCAATTATCAAACGCCCATTGCTCTGCGCGCCGGGTAAGCCTATGCTGCTTGGCTTTAGTGAATCCAGTTATACGCAGTTTTTTAATGAGGTATAGTCTATGTCGTGCCCGGTTATTGAGCTGACACAGCAGCTTATTCGCCGTCCTTCCCTGAGCCCGGATGATGCCGGGTGCCAGGCGTTAATGATTGAACGCCTGCGCGCGGTAGGTTTTACCGTTGAGCGTATGGATTTTGGTGACACACAGAATTTTTGGGCATGGCGCGGCAAAGGTGAGACTCTGGCATTTGCCGGTCACACTGACGTAGTGCCTGTCGGCGATGTCGATCGTTGGATTAATCCACCGTTCGAACCGACCATTCGCGATGGCATGTTGTTCGGGCGTGGCGCAGCCGATATGAAAGGCTCACTGGCGGCAATGGTCGTGGCCGCAGAACGTTTTGTCGCCCAGCATCCGAACCATCAGGGTCGTCTGGCGTTTTTGATAACCTCTGACGAAGAGGCCAGCGCCCAAAACGGCACCGTAAAAGTGGTTGAAGCACTTATGGCGCGCAATGAACGACTGGATTATTGTCTGGTTGGCGAGCCGTCCAGCACGGAAATCGTTGGCGACGTGGTGAAAAATGGGCGTCGTGGTTCACTGACCTGCAATCTGACCATTCACGGCGTGCAGGGCCACGTAGCCTACCCGCATCTGGCCGATAACCCGGTACACCGCGCGGCGCCAATGCTTAATGAACTGGTGGCGATTGAGTGGGATCAGGGCAACGAATTCTTCCCGGCTACCAGCATGCAGATTGCCAATATTCAGGCAGGAACCGGCAGCAACAATGTTATTCCCGGCGAACTGTTTATCCAGTTCAACTTCCGTTTCAGCACCGAATTAAACGATGAAATGATTAAGTCCCGGGTACTGGAACTGCTGGAGAAACATCAGTTGCGTTATACCGTCGACTGGTGGCTTTCCGGTCAGCCGTTCCTGACCGCACGCGGTAAACTGGTGGATGCGGTGGTGAACGCCATTGAGCACTATAATGAGATTAAACCGCAGTTACTGACTACAGGCGGGACGTCCGACGGGCGTTTTATTGCCCGCATGGGGGCACAGGTAGTAGAACTTGGGCCGGTCAACGCCACCATTCATAAAATTAATGAATGTGTTAATGCCGCCGACCTGCAGCTGCTTGCCCGTATGTATCAACGTATCATGGAGCAACTCGTCGCCTGATGAGTGTTCCTGTAAGAGGAAATGAGCATGGACTGGCTGGCAAAATACTGGTGGATTCTGGTGTTGGTGTTTCTGGTAGGCGTATTGCTGAACGTGATTAAAGATCTCAAGCGCGTCGACCACAAGAAATTTCTTGCCAATAAGCCGGAGCTTCCCCCGCATCGTGATTTTAACGATAAATGGGATGACGACGACGATTGGCCAAACAAGGATCAACCGAAGAAATAAGCCAACGCAGGCCGAATGGCGGTTTCACATCGCCATCCGGCCTGCGAGTTAAATCATCTCAATCACATCATCATCGTGAGGCTTACCGCCGCTCAGCGCTTCATCAAAGTAGTGCTTCGGTACGGTAAAACGCAGGTGGTCGAGCGCAAACTGCATACTGCGTTCATCAATGGCGTGCCCCAGATTTTCGACGATATCCAGCGTCACATCCCCACCGGCACGTATTAACGCCTCCTGCGCGGCAACGGCATGAGATAACTCAATCACCCGGTCTTCACCGCCGTGAATCAAATGCACCGTCGTCGCGGTAGTTGCAACCTCCGGCAACGTGGCATAGCGACCATTAAAGGCGATGACCCGCGACGCCAGCCCAGGCTCGGCTTTAATACTCTCAAGCGACATAATCGAGCCCTGAGAAAAACCAATCAGCGCGGTCGCCTGAGGTGAAACGCCGCTTTGCTTCTGCCAGTAGCGAACGGTTTCGATAAAGACCGGCATAATCGCGTCAATACGCGCCTGGCGGTTCTCTTCCGTTACCCCCTGTACCGAAAACCACTGACGGCCGGAAGTCGTACCATAAGGCTCTGCCCCGCCAATGCTGACGATTAGCGCATCAGGAAACAGCGGCGCAAACCAGGAGCCAATTTCGCCCATGGCAACCGGGTTATCGCCGACGCCATGAAACAGCAACAAGAGCTGTTGAGCGGGTTTATCGGGACTTTGAACAACAAAATGGTCATGTTTCATGGCGATCTCCTTAACTGATGAGAATCATTCTACGCCGCTTAACCGCAATGACCATGCCAGGAAATTGAAGAAGTTAGTGAAAAAATTGCCATTGCATAATGCGATTATGTAGCCGTTGTTCACGCTCAGCATCCAGCTGTTGTAAGGCCTGCGCCGCCTCGGCGCGCTGAACTGCCAACAGCGCTTTGCGACCCGATATTTTCAGCTGTTGGCACAATTCAGCATCGCTGCGTTGAGCCTGTATACGCCCGCGTAATGCCGGAAGAGGCAACTCGCTGTGCTCAAGCAAACGACTCAGACAACCTAATGATGTCAGTAATGGTCGATGCGCGAAGGCAAACCCAGCCAGCTCACCCCAGTCATCCTCATTAAGCGTAGTCTCTTTCAGTGGTACCAGCGGAATGCGCTCTGCGTTCCACTGAGCAAGAATCTCCGCATCCCGTCGCAGGCGCTGGTGCGCCCGCCAGGCAAGGCGTTTTCCTGCTTCGCTGATGGGCAGCACCGCCATAGCGGTATAACAGCCGCTGCTGGCTTCCCGATGATTGCCCATCCGTACCAGGACAAAACCGCAGCGCTGCCAGAAACGCCATAATTCAGCCGTATAACCAAAGCTGACGGACAGATAGTCGCACTGCGTGCAATAGTGCCGGACCTGCAGAATCAGCTGTTGCCCAATACCTTCCCTTTGACGCGCGGGATGAACCGCAATTCGACTGACCCGCCGCCCGACGAGCGTCGCCGCCAATGGGTCTCCGCCGTGCGCCGCCAGTGACTGCGCAACCAGATTTCCTCTTGGTCGGCGATATCCGGCCCAGACGGCCTGGCTTAATTCTGCGGATAATCCCCCCTCGTCGACCAGCCAGACGGCGCCCGCCACCGAGTCAGCAGCCGAAGCCTGAAGAAAATGCTGACCCGGCGCGTCCATCATTCGCCGCAGATCCAGTGGCGAGGTGCGATAATGCGCGCCGGAAAGCAGCTGATATACCGCTAACGGCAGCGCCGGGTTTGTCTGCCATGAGAGTTGCTCAAATGCCGAGAAGCTAAGCTCCCCCAAGGGGGCATGCGCAAAGGTTTCGTCGTCAAACACCAGCGCATCGCTGACGATTTTCTCCAGCGGACATCCCTGCGCCCAGCGTACGGGTTGTTGCAACTCATAGCGTCGAAGATGGGGAAAGCGGGCGCAAAATTTCAGCAAAAAACCTCTGCCGGTTCCCTCGTAGCCCTGTACGGTGGTGGTTAACAGCGTACGAGGGAAACGCGCAACCAGTTGGTGTAGCAGCGGCGCGGGGATCGCGGCGGCTTCATCCACAACCAGCCAGTCTGCGGTTGCAGAACTGCTTAACAGCGCATCCGGGGCCATAAAGCGGTATCGCTCTGCGGCAAATTGCGCCAGCACATCCGTTGCCGCTTTAGCAGGCGCGGTGACAATCGCGGTCCCGTTGATACGTGCTATCAGTTGCCCTGCCAGAGCCGATTTACCCCGGCCACGTGCGGCTGTGACCGCAGCCACGCCGGGAGGCATATCCAGCAACTGGGTTAAAATCATCGCCTGTTCTGGCTGAGGGTCACCGGTTGCCGCGTGCCAGACTGCACGAACAGGAAAACGCGGGCTGGAAACTGCGTGATGCTGCTGCCAGTGCAGAGCCTGTCCGTCACGGGAAATCACCCGTTTGACATGTTCAACAAAGTGCGGCGTTGGGATAGGTTCAGCACAGTCGCTCCAGCGCAGTGAATCCACGTCCGGATGCGTGTGCCAGGTATGCCAGGGGGGAGTCAGCAAAACCAGCCAGCTCCCGGCGATCAGCGTTCCGCTTAAGGCGGCAAATGCCGCAGCGTCAAATCCCTGCCCGGCGTCAAAAACCGCATGACGAAACTCGCGGCCTAATAACGTTTGCAGCGCCTGTGGCGTACAGTTTGGCTCAGCAGGGGCGGGTGCGCCCACCCATAACCAGTCGCCGGGTAACGTGTCGCGTAGCGCTAAAGCCCGCTTCTGACACCAGTTCCCCTCGCCACTGATAATCAGCAGACGACGGATCCCTTCGTGGGCCATCTGTTCAGTTAACGCGCTCAGCGCCGTATTATCAGACATCCCTGCCTCAGTAGCTTAAATGCCTTTACCAAAAGTATTACATTGTCCCGGATCGCCGCTGTCAAAACCGCGTTTGAACCAGCTAAGCCGCTGCTCAGAAGTGCCGTGGGTAAAGCTGTCCGGCACAACGCGTCCTTGTCCCTGCTGCTGCAGGCGATCGTCGCCAATAGCCTGAGCGGCGTTCAGCGCTTCTGCCAGGTCGCCGGACTCCAGCACGCCCTGCTGCTGCATACTGTTGCCCCAGACGCCGGCAAAGCAGTCCGCCTGCAGTTCCATACGTACGGAAAGACGGTTCACCTCAGCCTGTGAGGCATTCTGCTGCATCTGGCGAACTTTCGGTTCAATACCCAGCAGTTTCTGCACGTGGTGACCCACTTCATGGGCGATAACATAGCCCTGAGCAAAATCACCATCGGCGCCCAGCTTGTTTTTCATGTCATCATAAAATGAGAGGTCGATATACACGGTACCATCCGCCGGGCAGTAAAACGGCCCCATCACGGACTGACCCGCGCCACAGCCGGTACGCGTCGCTCCGCGATACATTACCAGCTTCGGCTGTTGGTAGGTCCGGCCCATTTTTTCAAACTGCTGCCCCCAGGTATCTTCCGTGGTGGCCAAAATCACCGAGGTAAATTTTGCTGCTTCATCATCGTTTGGGCTAATGGAGTGTGATGATTGCTGTTGGGAAACTGGCTGGCCGGTCATTAATCCGGTGAGATCCACGCCATAATATCCCGCCACCAGCACCACAATCAGCAGGATGATGCCGCCTTTACCACTGGGCAAACGAAAACCAGGGCCGCCTATAGAAGGGCCGCCACCGGAACTATTTCGTCTGTCTTCCACATTGTCACTTTCACGACGCCCTTGCCAGCGCATAATCACCTCAACTTTTTATTCATTATGATGATGATCGTAGGCGGTTCGGAACAGGATTACCATAAGAAACAGTAATCAAAATCGGCGGGATTGATGAGCCGGAGAGCGATCGCCGGCTCAGGGGAGGATTAGTCTAACTTCACACCCAGACGATGCGCGACGGCTTCATAAGCTTCGATCAGGCCGCCCAGGCTCTGGCGGAAGCGATCTTTGTCCATTTTATCCAGCGTTTCTTTGTCCCACAGACGGCTGCCGTCCGGTGAGAACTCATCGCCCAGGACCACTTCACCTTTATACAAACCAAACTCAAGTTTGAAGTCGACCAGAATCAGACCGGCATCATCAAACATCTTTTTCAGCACGTCGTTGGCTTTGTAGGTCAGCTCTTTCATACGCGCCAGATTCTCTTTGCTCACCCAACCAAAAGTTTCGCAATAGGAATCGTTAATCATTGGATCGTGCATAGCATCGTTTTTCAGGAACAGATCAAACAGCGGCGGATTCAGTTCAATACCTTCTTCAACGCCTAAACGCTTAACCAGGGAACCTGCTGCGCGGTTACGAACCACACATTCAACCGGTACCATCTCCAGTTTTTTCACCAGACATTCAGTATCGGAAAGCAGTCGCTCCATCTGGGTAGGAATGCCCGCTTCTTGCAGTTTAGTCATAATGAAATGGTTGAACTTGTTGTTCACCATGCCTTTACGATCAAACTGTTCAATGCGCGCGCCATCCCCTGCTGACGTATCATTGCGGAATTCGAGCACCAACAGGTCCGGGTTTTCCGTGCTGTATACGGTCTTCGCTTTACCACGATACAACTCAGCTTGCTTTTGCATCTTTATTACTCCTGGGTGTGAATTAACGATAAATATTGCGTTTTTCTGCCGACGCACACGTTTGCGTATCATATCAGAAAAAAAGGGCTGGAGTTATCCAGCCCTTTATTTTTACTTACTGAACGCTGCCTGGAAGACGGCGACCAGCGCGTCGTTCTGGCTTTGCGTCAGGGTATGCCCCTTCGGATCGATAAACTGCAAGCTACTGCGGTTGTCTAAATCACCGACCTGCAGTTTATAGTCGCCGGATACCAGACCCGGATCGCTTGCGCCCAGCTCCTGCCAGTTGCTATCAGACAGTGGTTTGTAGGTCACGGCGATGCTGCCCTGAGAACGGGTGCTGTCGGTCACTTTCATCCCCACTTTCTCAAGCGCTGCCGGCAGACGCTGCCATACCACGTTGAACGGTCCACGTACCACCAGCATCGGTAAACCGGTGTCATCGGCAGCACTCTGAACATCCATGGTGGCGGCAGAGCGGTTCTGCGCGGCATTCGCGGCATCAGTGGCGTTCTTATCCAGACCTGCGGAGATAACGTTCATCATCTCAGCGCTGTAACGCTGCATTGATGCTGGATCAGCTACAGGTTTACCGGCCTGCTCGAGGTTAATCAGTTTCACCGTTACCGCTTGCTGATAACCCTGCGGTTTAACCGAGATTTGATAACGTCCACGGTACTGCTCGTCTTCATCCAGACGGTTCCAGTTAACCCAGTCGGTGGTCAACGTCTGGCTGTCATCATCACGTTTGGTGATCGTGTAGTTTTTAGACTGAATGACGCTAACGACCTGTGGCCACAGCGTGTTGCCACGACCATTTTCCACCAGCAATGTCGACGTATCACCCGCGATCTGAGTGCGAGCGCCGGTGACTAGTGCTAACGGCTGAGCCGGCGGGCGAATGTCCAGCGCTTTACCAACAGCACCGCTGCCGTTGGTGACCGGGATATTATAGTCACCCGACATAACCGGCAGAATCATCCCAGCTGGAGCGTGAAGCTCAGCAAGCGGTGCGGCCTCCAGATAGGATTCATCACCGCTCACCTGGCGCTTATAACGCGAGTCAGAACTACAGGCCGCGAGCAACATAACAAGCGAAACACCCGCAACCTTGGCCAGGCGCGACTTTTGTACTGAGTAAGCCATCAAATCTCCCTAAACTTTACAGCAAACCGGCATGCTTAAGCGCCGCTTTGACGATTTCACGAGCATTATCCGTGATTGGCGTCATCGGCAGACGTAGCGTATCGGTCGCCACAAGTCCCAACTCCTTACACGCCCATTTCACTGGGATAGGATTGGGTTCGACAAATAGTTTGTTGTGTAACGGCATCAGACGCTGGTTAATCACCCGCGCCTCGGCAAAGTTCCCGGCTGCCGCCAGTTTGCACATTTCGGCCATATCGCGTGCCGCAACGTTAGACGTCACGGAAATCACGCCATGACCACCGAGCTGCATAAAATCCAGTCCGGTCGCGTCATCACCGCTGAGCAGAATAAAGTCGTCTGAAACCAGCTCTTTGATCTGGTGAACGCGACTTAAGTTCCCCGTGGCCTCTTTAATAGCGATAATATTTTTTACTTTCGCCAGGCGACCAACGGTTTCCGGCAACATATCGCAGCCGGTACGGGACGGTACATTATACAGAATTTGCGGCAGGTCAGTATGTTCAGCGATGGCTTTGAAATGCTGGAACAAACCTTCCTGGGTTGGGCGGTTGTAGTAAGGCGTCACCGTCAGGCAGCCGACAACACCACTGTCGTTGAAACGCTGCGTCAGACTAATGGCTTCCGCGGTCGCATTAGCGCCGGTTCCGGCAATCACCGGAATACGCCCGTCGGCCAGCTCCAAGGTCATCATCACCACATCGCCATGCTCATCATGACTCAGGGTGGCAGACTCACCGGTGGTGCCAACCGAAACGATCGCCGAGGTGCCGCTGGCGACATGATAATCAATCAGTTTTTTCAGGCTCGACCGGCAGACTTTACCTTTCTCATCCATCGGCGTAACAAGCGCGACAATACTTCCCGTGAACATGGGCCATCCTCTGTGCAAACAAGTGTCTCAATGGTACGTTTGGTACGACAATAAAAGCAAGCGACCAGAGCCGTTCTGATTGTTGTATGCATGTTTTTTTTATGCTTTCCTTATGATTACCTCACCGCTCAAAGGAAGAACAGGTTTGACATCGTCATCGCAACACTATCTGGTCATTACTGCGCTGGGTGCTGACCGCCCGGGAATTGTGAACACCATCACACGTCATGTCAGCAGTTGCGGCTGTAATATCGAAGACAGCCGACTGGCCATGCTGGGTGACGAGTTCACCTTTATCATGTTGCTGTCGGGCACCTGGAATGCCATTACCCTAATTGAATCAACCTTGCCGTTGAAAGGTGCAGAGCTGGATTTACTGATTGTGATGAAGCGCACGACCGCACGCCCCCGTCCGGCGATGCCCGCTACGGTATGGGTGCAGGTCGATGTTCCTGATTCTCCGCATTTGATTGAACGCTTTACCGCCCTGTTTGACAGCCACCAAATGAATATTGCGGAACTGGTTTCACGCACGCAACCGGCTGAGAACGAAAAGGCGGCACAGCTGTTTATTCAAATTACCGCACATAGTCCTGCGTCACATGATTCGGCAAATATTGAAGATGCGTTTAAAGCACTCTGTACAGAACTCAATGCGCAAGGCAGTATTAACGTCGTCAATTACTCACAGCATGATGAACAGGATGGAGTTAAGTAATGAACCCACTGAAAGCCGGTGATATCGCACCGAAATTTAGCTTGCCGGATCAAGACGGAGAACAAGTAAATTTAACCGACTTCCAGGGACAGCGTGTTCTGGTTTATTTTTACCCGAAAGCCATGACACCCGGCTGTACCGTTCAGGCCTGCGGCCTGCGCGATAACATGGATGAGTTAAAAAAAGCAGGTGTTGAAGTGCTGGGAATCAGCACCGATAAACCAGAGAAGCTTTCCCGATTCGCGGAGAAAGAAGTCCTTAACTTCACGCTCCTGTCCGACGAAGATCACCAGGTTTGCGAGCAGTTCGGCGTCTGGGGTGAGAAGTCATTTATGGGCAAAACCTATGATGGCATCCACCGCATCAGCTTCCTGATTGATGCTGAAGGGAAAATTGAGCATGTGTTTGATGACTTCAAAACCAGCAACCACCACGACGTGGTAATGAACTGGCTGAAAGAGAACGCCTGATTTACATTTTGCCGGATAGCGCCTGATGGTGACGCCACGCGTCTTATCAGGCCACCATCCGCATAACTCCGTAGCCGGATAAGGCGTTTACGCCGCCATCCGGCATCAACGTCGTTTATTCAAACGTCCCTTTTACACAGGCTTTTTTCTCTCTGACGACGGCTTTTCCCTTCGCCCACAGGTGATGAACTTCAAGCGCATCATTGAGCACCAGAATGTCGGCATCGCATCCCACCGCCAGACGCCCTTTATGTTCCAGTCCCAAAAATTCTGCGACCGTTCGCGTCAGCGGACACAGCGCCAGTTCCAGCGGTATGGCATGAACCTTCACCAACTGGCGCACTGTTTCAGCCAGTGATTCAAACCCTGCGACACCGATGCCGGTAAGATTACCGTAGTCATCAAATTCCGGCTGGCTACCGTTGCCATCCGAACTCAAGGTAATACGCGACAGCGGCACGTTCTGGCGTAGCGCCGTGGCGATAGCCGTGGCCGGGTCGACGGGTTCATCAATGCTGCTGGTAATGTCGATATAACCGCCTTTGCGGGCATACTCCAGCGCCGACTGAAACAACGGTTCCGCACGATTGACGTGTGTGGGCAGCAGCTTGGTAATCGGTACATCGCAGCTGTCGAGGATCTGGTACAACGGCTCCAGCATGCGCGGGCTGTCGCCCATATGGAAGACGCTAATCCCCGGCTTGCGCCCTAACAATCCGCCAACGCGCGACTGCGCCGCCATGTTTGCCAGCGCCGAGGTGTCCGGGGCTGAAGAACGATGGTCCGAAACAGCACATTTCACGCCAATGATTTTATCGATCAGCACCACATCGCGATCGATACTGCCGGTGATGGTCGGAGAAGGCAGAGAATACGCCCCGGTCAGCATCCATGCGCTGATGCCTTCAAATTCCAGCGCGCGGGTTTTCGCCAGCAGCGATTCAGGGTGACGGGTAATACCATCTGTCCCCAGCAATCCCACCACCGAGGTGACGCCAGCTTCAACCAGCCGCGACAAGCGCACTTCCGGCGTGCGGGTGTGCGGCCCCGCTTCTCCGCCGCCGCCAATCAGATGGACGTGTTGATCGATAAATCCTGGGCACACAATCGCACCGTCAAGATTGATACACTCGCAGCCAGGAAAATCGTCAGGGGAAATCGACGGCGCGATGGCAACAATTTTGCTGTCAGACACCAGTATATCCTGGCGCCCTAAGTCTTCCGGCGCGTACACGTGTCCCTGCTGGAACAACGTCAAATTAAGAATGGAACAGTTCATAACCTTCCTTGTCAGGCAATAACCTGCATAACCCAAATAGAGAGCAGCGCATTAATTACGCATACCGCAATAATAAGCGGGTAATAACGGGGATGGACCCCCGCGGTACCCAGACAGCGTCCCACATTTTGCACCGGATTGCCCATCAGGTAGATAGCCGGTAACAGCACCGTAGCATCATGTCCCGAAAGCGTACCGGCGATAACCAGGCTGGCGCAAACACCGACGCCGCCTCCCATACTCATCACCGCCGCCAGCAGTACGGTAGCAGATTCCCCCGGCAGTCCCCACAGCGCCATTACCGGCTCACATACCCGCCCGACAATCTCGAGCAGTCCCGTCACCTTCAGCGCCTGAATAATCACAAACGCCATTACCACGTTAGGCAACAGGCTGGTTGTTGCAATAGTGAATCCGCGCCGTGCGCCATCGATAAACATATCCATGACGTTTTTACGTACTTGCGTTGTCATCTCACGCCTCCTGCTGCGTACGGCGATTTTCCAGCTGCGCAATCCACAAACGCAGCAGGTTCGCACCCACAAATTTGAAGACAAGGATCACCGCCAGGGGCGTAATCACCGGAACGGTAACCATCGTAAACAACGCGGCACCCGAGGAAAAATAGTTGGTAATACACGCACTGCCGCTGGTTTGCCAGCAGGCAAAAATGGCACGTTCCTGTTCAGTGATAATGCCCTCTTCCGCCATTTCTTTAGTCATCCCTGCCGCAGCATCGGTATTTTGCAAATTCGCAATCAGCGCCAGCGAACAAATACCTGGAATACCGAGTAACGGGCGCAGGACTGGCGTCATCAGTTGCTGTGCCGCACGCAACCCTCCCAGCCCTTCGGTGACGGAAATTATCCCGAGTGAAAGAATGACGGAAGGCGCCAGCTCAAGCGCGAATAAGAAGCCGTCTTTTGCGCCCATACCGCCCGTGCCGCGAAAAGAGACCGCCGTGTCCCCCGCCGCATTAATCTGCCCAAACGCACCGTTGAGAACGGTGAAATCAAAGACTCGCCACCATTCGGTACTTTTCGCAAACATGCCGGAAAAAAGAATAATCGTAATAAAAAAAGCGAGATAACCGCCCCATCCCACCTTCTGCTGCGTGTGTGTGTTGTGACCCATTTTGTTCTCCTGTTGGCCTTATTCCTTGCGTGACTTAAAGACATCACGCGGGTCAAGTTAAAGACAAACGCAGAGAAAAACGACACCAGAAGAGATTATTCAGAATGTGTGGATAGAGGTCAGACAAGTTCGGCTCCGGCGACATTGCATCGCCGAAGCAAACAGATTAGGGTTCATCAACGACCTGACCATCCGGCCAGGCATGCATTACCGCTTTGATTAACGTCGCCAGAGGAATAGCAAAGAATACGCCCCAGAATCCCCACAGGCCGCCGAATATCACCACTGAGAGAATAATCACCAGCGGATGCAGATTTACCGCCTCGGAGAACAGCACCGGCACCAGCAAATTACCGTCCAGCGCCTGGATTATCAGGTATACGGCAAAACAGCTCCAGAACTCGGTGCCAAGCCCGAACTGGAACAATGCCACACCGACCACCGGAATAGTGACCACGAAAGCGCCGATATACGGGATCAGCACGGAGAAGCCTACCAGCACCGCCAGCAGCAGCGAATAGTTGAGGCCAAACAGCAGGAAGCCGAGCCAGGTCGCCACGCCGACCACCACCATTTCCAGCACCTTGCCGCGGATATAGTTGGTGATTTGCTGGTTCATCTCTTTCCACACCTGCCCCGCCAGTCCGCGATTACGCGGCAGCACCCGACGCACTGCGTTCAGCATTTGTCCTTTATCTTTGATCAGGAAGAACACCATCAACGGGACGAGAATCAGATACACCGCCAGCGTCAGCAATCCGACCAGTGAAGCCAGTGAATATTTCACCACCGAATCGCCCATGGTGAGCATTCGCGAGCGCATATTCTCCGCCATCGCATCAATAATGCCCGCATCCATCAGCGCCGGATAACGCCGCGGTAAGGTGGCGGCAAAATCAGACAATTTGTTGAGCATGCCGGGCATATCGCGGATCAGGTAGATCCCCTGTTGCCATGCAACGGGCATTACCACAAACGCCATCAGCAGCAAAATACCGACAAACACAACCAAAACAATCGATGTCGCCCAACGCCGTGAACAACCAATATGTTCCAGCCGTACTGTCGGCCATTCGAGCAGGTACGCCAGCACAATGGCGACCAGCAGCGGCGCCAAAAGACCGCTAAAAAAGAACAGGATGCCAAAACCGGCAACCAGAATAATCAGCAAGGCGATGGCTTCGGGGTCGCTAAAGCGGCGGCGATACCATTGCATCAACATTTCGAGCATAAAACCCTTCCATGAATCCAATAGCGGGATTGCGATCCCGAATTGTATCGAAATGTCACAAAAAAGACTTCGCTTTTTATAGCGGATTACGCAAAGTGAAAAGTCATTTTTCCTGGGTGTTCATCGTCAGGTTTCGCAGTTACACTCCCTAAGCTTGCGGAGTGTGAACGAAACTTCACGGCATTGGTCAAATGGCTATCTCAAAAAAGAATACAGGACAGAGGTTATGTTCAGGCAGTTGAAAAAAAACCTGGTTGCTACCCTCATTGCTGCACTGACCATCGGTCAGGTTGCGCCCGCATTTGCAGAAACCGCGGACACCCTACCTGATATGGGAACCTCGGCAGGGAGTACGCTTTCCATAGGACAGGAAATGCAGATGGGCGATTATTATGTGCGCCAGCTGCGCGGCAGTGCGCCATTAATTAACGATCCGTTGCTGACGCAATACATTAATGCGCTGGGGATGCGTCTGGTCTCGCACGCCGACTCGGTAAAAACGCCCTTCACCTTCTTTTTGATTAACAACGATGAAATCAACGCCTTTGCTTTCTTTGGCGGCAACGTTGTTTTGCACTCCGCACTGTTCCGCTATTCCGATAACGAAAGCCAACTGGCATCGGTTATGGCGCACGAAATTTCCCACGTTACGCAGCGTCACCTGGCGCGCGCAATGGAAGACCAGAAACGCAGCGCGCCGCTAACGTGGGTGGGTGCGTTAGGGTCAATTTTATTGGCGATGGCCAGCCCGCAAGCAGGTATGGCGGCGCTGACCGGTACGCTGGCGGGTACACGTCAGGGGATGATTAGCTTTACGCAACAAAACGAACAGGAAGCAGACCGCATCGGTATTCAGGTACTGCAACGCTCGGGATTCGATCCCCAGGCCATGCCGACATTTCTGGAAAAATTGCTCGATCAGGCCCGTTACTCTTCGCGTCCACCAGAAATTTTGCTGACTCACCCCCTGCCAGAAAGCCGTCTGTCGGATGCCCGTAACCGCGCCAACCAAATGCGTCCGGCTGTCGTCCAGTCTTCAGAAGATTTTTATCTGGCCAAGGCACGCACCTTAGGCATGTACAACTCTGGTCGCAACCAGCTGACCGATGACCTGCTGAGTAACTGGTCGAAAGGCAACATACGTGAGCAACGTGCGGCGCAGTATGGCCGGGCATTGCAGGCAATGGAGGCCAGTAAATATGACGAGGCACGTAAAGCACTACAACCGCTGCTGGCGGCAGATGCTAACAATGCCTGGTACCTCGACCTGGCAACGGATATCGATCTCGGCCAGAAGAAAACCAGCGATGCCATTAATCGGTTGAAAAACGCCCGCGACCTGCGCACCAACCCGGTACTGCAGCTCAACCTGGCAAATGCGTATTTACAGGCCGGGCAAGCCAAAGAGGCGGCGACCATCCTGAATCGCTATACGTTTAACCATAAGAACGACCCTAACGGCTGGGATCTGTTAGCGCAAACGGAAGCCAACCTGAACAACCGCGATCAGGAGCTGGCGGCCCGCGCGGAAGGGTATGCCCTCGCAGGACGTCTGGATCAGGCGATTTCGATGCTCAGCAGCGCAAGCTCACAAGTCAAGCTGGGTAGCCAGCAGCAGGCCAGATACGATGCCCGTATCGACCAGCTACGCCAACTGCAAGAGCGCTTTAAACCGTATACGAAAATGTAATTATCGAACCCTTGCCGGATGGCGATATGTAGGCCAGATAAGGTCTTTTGGTCGCCATCCGGCAGGATTGTTATGCAAGGAGAAGTCATGTCAGACGCGATTAAAATCTACCATAACCCACGCTGCTCCAAGAGCCGTGAAACGCTGGAGTTACTGAAGTCTAACGGTGTGGACCCGGAAGTGGTGTTGTATCTGGAAACCCCGGCTGACGCCACAACCCTGCGTGAATTGCTGCAGATGCTGGGCATGTCCAGCGCGCGCGAGCTGATGCGCCAGAAAGAAGATCTCTATAAGTCACTTAATCTGGCGGACGTAAATCTGAGTGAAGATGCGCTGATTCAGGCAATGGTGGAAAACCCGAAATTGATGGAGCGCCCGATTGTGGTTGCCAAAGGCCAGGCGCGAATTGGACGCCCGCCGGAGCAGGTACTGGAAATCATCGGTTAACCTGAAACCTGCCGCAGTCTCTTCGGCTGCGGCGCTTACAGCTTCAGTATCTCTTTTACGAATGGAATGGTCAGCTTACGCTGGGCAGTGATCGATGCATGATCAAGCTGATCCAACGTCATAAACAGCGTACGCATTTCTCGATCCAGACGCTTGAGCAGGAAGCGTCCCACATCTTCCGGCAGTTCAAACCCACGAAGTCTGGCGCGTAATTGCAACGCCTGCAGCTTATCTTCATCGGAAAGCGGCTGCAGCTTGTAGATTTGTCCCCAGTCCAGGCGCGAGGCGAGATCCGGCAACCCCAGATTCAGCTGTCTTGGCGGGCGATCGCCTGTGATCAGCAGACGCGTTTTCCCCGACTCCAGGATGCGGTTGTAGAGATCAAAGATCGCCATTTCCCACAGCGAATCCCCGGCCACACATTCGATGTTATCGATGCATACTAGCGATAAATGCTCCATACCGTCGAGCACCTCGGGGACGAACCATGTACGCTTGTCGAGCGGCACATAGCCTACCGCATCGCCGCGCGCGGACAGTTCCGCACAGGCTGCATGCAGCAAATGACTACGGCCAGCGCCTTCACGCGACCAGAGATAAATATACCCGCTATGGTCCTGACGCAGCACGTTTTGCAGTGCAGCCAGTAAAGAGGAGTTATCCCCCGGCCAGAAACTTGCGAAAGTTTCGTCGTCAGGAAGATAAAGTGGCAAAGAGAGCTGTGCCGGTGTGTTCAGAGATACCTCAACCCAGGATTTCATAAAATCGCGTTGAGTTTAACACAGAAATACGTCGTGATAGAACCGGGCAGCATCGCCACCCGGTAAGAGATTTACTGTTGCGGACTGTCGGCATCTTCCGCGTCAAGCACGACTTCTTCCGGACGCAGCAGGCTGATAACTTTGAAAATCAGGCTCAGACAAACGCCAACAATGGTCGCCAGCGCCATGCCTTTCAGCTCAGCGGCACCAATGTGAACTTTCGCACCACTCACGCCGATGATCAAAATAACCGAGGTCAGGATCAGGTTTTGCGCTTTGTTGTAGTCAACTTTTGACTCGATCAGTACGCGAATACCGGAAGCACCAATTACGCCGTACAGCAGCAGCGATACGCCCCCCATGACCGGCAGTGGAATGATTTGGATCGCCGCAGCCAGTTTGCCCACACAGGAGAGCAGAATGGCAAAAATTGCCGCGCCGCCGATAACCCAGGTACTGTAAACACGGGTAATCGCCATTACGCCAATGTTTTCGCCGTACGTGGTGTTCGGCGTAGAGCCGAAGAAACCAGAGATAACCGTAGACAGGCCGTTGGCAAACATAGAACGATGCAGGCCAGGATCGCGAATCAAATCTTTTTTCACGATATTCGCCGTTACCACCAGGTGTCCAACGTGTTCAGCGATGACCACCAGCGCCGCCGGCAGGATGGTCAGAATGGCAACCCATTCAAAGCGCGGCGTGTAGAACGTTGGCAGAGCAAACCAGTGGGCCTGCGCAATCGGCGTGGTGTCCACGACCCCCATCACGAAGGAGAGCGCGTAACCGGCCAGCACCCCAATCAGAATCGGGATTATCGCCATAAAACCGCGGAACAGTACAGAGCCAAATACCGTAACCGCCAGCGTCACCATTGAGATGATGATGGTTTTTGAATCCGGTAATTGTCCCTCTGCGGGCAGTAACCCCGCCATGCCCGCAGCGACGCCAGCCAGCTCCAGACCGATGACGGCAACGATTGCGCCCATCGCCGCAGGAGGGAACATGACATCCAGCCAGCCGGTTCCTGCTTTCTTAACGATGAAAGAAACCAGACAGAACAGAACGCCGCACATAATGAAACCACCCAGCGCCACTTCATACCCTAACGGCAGCAACAGCAGTACTGGGGAAATAAATGCGAAGCTGGAACCCAGATACGCAGGAATTTTACCTTTACAGATAAAGAGATACAGCAACGTACCAATGCCGTTAAACAGCAGAACGGTAGCCGGGTTGATGTGGAACAGGACTGGCACCAGTACCGTTGCGCCAAACATGGCGAACAGGTGCTGCAAACTAAGCGGGATTGTCTGTAAAAGCGGCGGTCTTTCACTCACCCCGATAGCACGGCGCGTCATAGTGTTTTCCTCTGAGTGTTGTTTGTTATTAGCCTTGGGTTGTTATATTCAAAAAAAAGCCGACTCTTAAAGTCGGCTTCTTTTCACTTATTCGTTTACTTGGTACCAAAAATCTTATCGCCGGCATCGCCGAGCCCCGGAATAATGTATCCGTGCTCGTTCAACCCCTGATCGATGGAGGCCGTGTACAGCTCAACATCCGGGTGCGCTTTTTCCAGTGCCGCGATACCTTCCGGTGCCGCAACCAGGACCAGCACTTTAATGCTGGTGCAGCCTGCATTTTTCAGCAGGTCGATGGTGGCGATAACGGAACCGCCGGTTGCCAGCATCGGGTCAACGATCAGCGCCATACGCTCATCGATGTTAGATACCAGCTTCTGGAAGTACGGAACCGGCTCCAGCGTTTCTTCGTTACGGTACATACCAACCACGCTGATACGCGCGCTCGGAACGTTTTCCAGTACGCCTTCCATCATGCCCAGGCCCGCACGCAGGATTGGCACAACGGTGATTTTTTTACCTTTGATTTGGTCAACTTCAACCGGACCGTTCCAGCCTTCAATGGTCACCTTTTCGGTTTCCAGACCAGCGGTTGCTTCATAAGTCAGCAGGCTGCCAACTTCCGAGGCGAGTTCACGAAAGCGTTTAGTGCTGATGTCGTTTTCACGCATCAGTCCCAGCTTGTGTTTGACGAGTGGGTGTTTGACTTCCACGATCTTCATACTCTTCTCCTTTCCTCAGACGAGTGGCAACCACAAAAAAAATCGCCGGATTATACCGCTTTTCGTCTCTGGCGCAACACTGGATACGCTTGATATGGATCAACCAAAGTCGTTTGCGTCTGGATGATGAGTATAAAACAAGCCCCGCATTATTGGCGGGGCTGGCTGTCAATACTATGAATTTTATAGATATTCAGCATTGGTCTGGATAACGTTTTGATACCATGAAAAAGATTTCTTCGGCGAGCGTGCTAACGTTCCGCTTCCGTCATTATTTTTATCAACATAGATAAAGCCGTAGCGTTTTTTCATCTCCCCCGTCCCGGCCGAGACTAAATCAATACAGCCCCACGGGGTATAGCCCATCAGGTCCACGCCATCTTCCACTACCGCTTTTTTCATTTCGCTGATATGTGCGGCCATATAGTCAATACGATAGGAATCATCTACCGAGCCGTCAGCCTGCTGCACGTCAATCGCACCAAAGCCGTTTTCTACGATAAACAGCGGCAGTTGGTAATGATCCCAGAACCAGTTCAGCGAATAGCGCAGACCAACGGGATCAATCTGCCAGCCCCAGTCCGATTTCTGCACGTACGGGTTGGAAACCAGGCTTTTCGACTCGTCGTAGTCCAGCTGTGGGTTGTCTACCGTGGCCTGCGTTGCGAAAGACATATAGTAGCTAAAGCCGATGTAATCGACACAACCCTCGGTCAGCGCCTGACGGTCTTCCTCGGTGATATCAAGATCAAAGCCACGCCGGGCAAAGTAGTTGAGAAGATGCTGCGGGTATTTGCCGCGCACATGGACATCGGTAAACCAGTAACGCCGGTGCATGGCGTTCATCGCCATCATCATATCGTCCGGCGCGCAGGTCAGTGGATAGATAGGACACATGGCAATCATGCACCCTATCTGCAATGCCGGGTTAATCTCACGCGCAGCCTTTACCGCCAGTGCGCTTGCCACCAGTTCATAGTGCGCCGCCTGGTACATAACCGGCTCGCGGTCTTCACCGGGCTGGTATTTCAGGCCAGAGTTAGTAAAAGGCGCGAAGTCTTCGTGATAATTTGCCTGGTTGTTAATTTCATTAAACGTCATCCAGTACTTCACTTTGTGCTGGTAACGGGTAAAAACCACTGCGGCAAAACGGACAAAGAAATCGATAAGCTTACGGTTACGCCAGCCGCCATATTCCGTCACCAGATGGTATGGCATCTCGAAATGCGACAACGTAATCACCGGTTCAATGCCATATTTCAGGCATTCGTCAAACAGGTCATCATAGAACTGCAGGCCAGCCTCATTGGGTTGCGCTTCGTCGCCTAAGGGGAAAATACGCGTCCAGGCAATCGAAGTACGAAAACATTTAAACCCCATTTCGGCAAACAGTTTAATGTCGTCTTTATAGCGGTGATAAAAATCGATGGCGTCGTGGTTAGGGTAGTTTTTACCGGCAATCACACCGTCAGTGATTTCACGCGCCACGCCATGCGCCCCCGCCGTCATGACATCGGCAACGCTAATTCCTTTTCCACCTTCCTGCCAGCCACCTTCCAGTTGATGAGCGGCTACGGCACCACCCCACATGAAATCTGCTTTAAATCCTGACATCCCCTTCCCCTCTCGTGATTACTCTGTGCAAAACGCTGTTGATGAGGTCTGCAACAGAAAACAGAAACCGGTTTCAGTACGATACTGTGTATTCAGCAGGCAGGTTTCAAGCACAAGACTGTACCCGGTTTCATTTTCGTGGCGCAGTTCAAACAAATAGATAAATGATTGTAAAATGCTGAAAAAATCAGCACATAAAACTTGATGCAGAGCAGGCTCGCAAACGTTTGCTTTCCCTGTTAGAATTGCGCCGAATTTAACTTTTACTGCAAGTAAACATGTGGGGAAGCAGGCAGTGACCGATAAAACCTCTCTTAGCTACAAAGATGCCGGTGTTGATATTGATGCAGGTAATGCTCTGGTTGATCGAATCAAAGGCGTAGTAAAGAAAACTCGTCGTCCGGAAGTTATGGGTGGTCTGGGTGGCTTCGGTGCGCTGTGCGCATTGCCGCAAAAATATCGTGAACCGGTACTGGTTTCCGGCACTGATGGCGTCGGAACAAAACTGCGTCTGGCGATGGATCTGAAACGCCACGACACTATCGGCATTGACCTCGTCGCAATGTGCGTCAACGACCTCGTGGTTCAGGGCGCTGAGCCGCTGTTTTTCCTCGACTACTATGCTACCGGCAAACTGGATGTGGATACCGCAGCCAGCGTCATTAACGGTATTGCCGAAGGCTGTCTGCAGTCTGGCTGTGCGCTTGTCGGCGGTGAAACGGCTGAAATGCCGGGGATGTACCACGGCGAAGATTACGACGTGGCAGGCTTCTGCGTTGGCGTCGTCGAAAAATCAGAGATCATCGACGGTTCAAAAGTGGCTGACGGCGACGTACTGATTGCACTCGGCTCCAGCGGTCCGCACTCCAACGGCTACTCTCTGGTGCGCAAAATTGTTGAAGTCAGCGGTTGTGACCCGGAAACCACCGAGCTTGAAGGCAAGCCGCTGGCCGATCACTTACTGGCCCCGACCCGCATTTATGTCAAATCCATTCTGGAATTGATTGAGAAGGTTGATGTGCATGCCATTGCCCACCTGACCGGCGGTGGTTTCTGGGAAAATATTCCACGCGTTCTGCCAGATAACACGCAGGCTGTGATCGATGAATCTTCATGGCAGTGGCCAGCCGTCTTCAACTGGCTGCAAACGGCGGGTAACGTCAGCCAGCATGAGATGTATCGCACCTTTAACTGCGGCGTAGGCATGGTTATCGCCCTGCCAGCTTCTGAAGTGGACAACGCCCTTGCTTTGCTCAATGAGAAAGGTGAAAACGCATGGAAAATCGGTATCATCAAAGCTTCTGATTCCGAACAGCGTGTGGTCATTGAATGAAAAACATTGTGGTGCTCATTTCCGGCAACGGAAGCAATTTGCAGGCGATAATGGATGCCTGCGAACAGAATAAAATCAATGGCACCATACGTGCAGTATTCAGTAACAAGGCCGATGCGTTCGGCCTTGAGCGCGCACGCGAAGCGAATATTCCTGCACACTCGCTGGAAGCCGCCCAGTTTGCCAGTCGCGAAGCATTCGACCAGCAACTGATACAAGAAATCGACGCTTATGCCCCCGATGTCGTGGTGCTGGCCGGTTATATGCGCATTCTAAGTCCGGCGTTTGTTGCTCACTATTCTGAACGATTGCTGAATATCCACCCGTCTTTATTGCCGAAGTATCCTGGCCTGCACACGCACCGTCAGGTTCTGGAAAACGGCGATGAAGAGCATGGCACTTCCGTCCATTTCGTCACCGATGAACTGGACGGCGGACCGGTTATTCTCCAGGCCAAGGTTCCGGTATTTGAAGGCGACAGCGAAGATGATGTCACGGCACGAGTCCAGACCCAGGAACATACCATTTACCCGCTGGTGGTAAGCTGGTTTACTGATGGTCGCCTGAAGATGCGTGATAACGCAGCATGGCTGGACGGCGTTCGTCTGCCGCCACAAGGCTACGCCGCCGACGAAGAATAAAATCAACCTGTAAACCGGATCTCATCATCCGGTTTACAGGCATAAATACCTTTTCCGGTTAACATCTCCGGTATTCATCTACGCTCCCCCTTTCTCTTTGCTATCAGACGGTTTATTGTCATATTTTTCTGGCACTGTTGGACATCTGAGAGCAATGCTCGCCATAATAAATCGGTAGTGTCCCGTGAATGAAACGGAGTAAAAGTGGTAATGGGTCAGGAAAAGCTATACATCGAGAAAGAACTCAGTTGGTTAGCGTTCAACGAACGTGTACTCCAGGAAGCTGCTGATAAGTCAAACCCGTTGATCGAACGGATGCGTTTCTTAGGCATCTATTCCAATAATCTCGACGAGTTTTATAAGGTTCGTTTTGCCGAACTGAAGCGCCGAATCATTATTAGCGAAGAACAGGGTTCAAACTCTCACTCCCGCCATCTGTTAGGTAAAATCCAGGCCCGCGTATTAAAAGCCGATCAGGAATTTGACGGCCTGTACAACGAGTTGCTGCTGGAGATGGCGCGCAACCAGATTTTCCTTATCAATGAACGTCAGTTGTCGGTCAATCAACAGAGCTGGTTACGCCATTACTTCAAGCAATATCTTCGCCAGCACATTACACCGATCCTGATTAACCGCGAGACGGATTTAGTTCAGTTTCTGAAAGATGACTACACCTATCTGGCGGTGGAAATTATCCGCGGCGATACGATCCGCTACGCGCTGCTGGAAATCCCTTCCGACAAGGTTCCCCGTTTTGTGAATCTACCGCCGGAAACCCCGCGCCGTCGCAAACCGATGATCCTGCTGGACAACATCTTACGCTACTGCCTTGACGACATTTTCAAAGGGTTCTTTGATTACGATGCGCTGAACGCCTATTCGATGAAAATGACTCGCGACGCCGAATACGATTTGGTGCACGAGATGGAATCGAGCCTGATGGAGCTAATGTCGTCCAGCCTGAAACAGCGCCTGACCGCAGAGCCTGTACGGTTTGTCTATCAGCGCGACATGCCCAATGCGCTGGTCGAGGTACTGCGTGAAAAGCTGACGATTTCTCGCTACGACTCGATTGTTCCCGGCGGGCGTTACCATAACTTCAAAGACTTTATTAATTTCCCCAACGTTGGCAAAGCTAACCTGGTGAACAAACCGCTGCCGCGTTTGCGCCATATCTGGTTCGATAACGAGAAGTTTCGTAACGGCTTTGACGCCGTTCGCGAACGCGACGTGCTGCTATATTATCCGTATCACACTTTTGAGCACGTTCTTGAACTGTTGCGCCAGGCCTCTTTCGATCCGAGCGTGCTGGCGATTAAAATCAACATCTACCGTGTGGCCAAAGACTCGCGCATCATTGATTCGATGATCCATGCTGCGCACAACGGTAAGAAAGTCACCGTGGTGGTGGAGTTGCAGGCTCGCTTTGATGAAGAAGCCAACATTCATTGGGCCAAGCGTCTTACCGAGGCTGGCGTTCACGTCATCTTCTCCGCGCCGGGCCTGAAAATTCACGCCAAATTGTTCCTTATCTCGCGTAAAGAAGGTGATGAAGTTGTGCGCTATGCACATATCGGGACGGGGAACTTCAACGAAAAAACGGCGCGTCTCTATACCGACTACTCGTTACTTACCGCCGACTCACGCATTACCAACGAGGTTCGTCGGGTGTTCAACTTCATCGAGAACCCGTATCGTCCGGTGACGTTCGATTATCTGCTGGTTTCTCCGCAGAACTCGCGCCGTTTGCTGTACGCGATGATTGACAAAGAAATCGCCAACGCGCAGCAAGGACAGCCTTCCGGTATCACGCTAAAACTGAATAACCTGGTCGATAAAGGCCTGGTTGATCGTCTCTATGCGGCCTCAAGCTCAGGCGTGCCAGTCAATTTATTGATTCGCGGTATGTGCTCTTTGATTCCGAACCTGGAAGGCATTAGCGACAATATTCGCGTGATAAGCATAGTTGACCGCTACCTTGAACACGACCGGGTTTATATCTTCGAAAACGGTGGCGACAAGCAGGTATACCTCTCCTCCGCAGACTGGATGACCAGGAATATCGACTATCGCATCGAAGTCGCCACACCGCTGCTGGACCCGCGTCTTAAGCAGCGTGTGCTGGATATTATCGATATCCTGTTCAGCGACACGGTGAAGGCTCGCTTCATCGATAAAGAACTCAGTAATCGCTACGTACCGCGCGGAAACCGCCGTAAGGTTCAGTCACAATTGGCGATATACGACTACATCAAATCACTCGAGCAACCTGACTAACGCTATGCCAATACACGACAAGACTCCACGACCGCAGGAATTTGCTGCGGTCGACCTTGGTTCAAACAGTTTCCATATGGTCATTGCCCGCGTGGTTGATGGCGCAATGCAGATTATCGGGCGACTGAAACAGCGCGTTCATCTGGCGGATGGCCTCGGCGAAGATAACAAGCTGAGCGAAGAGGCAATGGAGCGCGGATTAAGCTGCCTGTCGCTGTTCGCCGAACGTCTGCAGGGCTTTCCCCCATCAAGCGTATGCATCGTGGGAACCCATACTTTGCGTCAGGCGCTAAATGCGACCGATTTTCTCAAGCGAGCAGAAAAAGTTATCCCCTACCCGATTGAGATTATTTCCGGTAATGAAGAAGCCCGACTGATTTTTATGGGCGTGGAGCACACCCAGCCGGAAAAGGGTCGTAAGCTGGTTATTGATATCGGCGGTGGTTCAACAGAACTGGTGATCGGCGAAGATTTCGAGCCCAAACTGGTGGAAAGTCGTCGTATGGGCTGCGTCAGTTTTGCTCAGATGTATTTCCCGGGCGGCGCTATTAGTCGGGAAAACTTCCAGCGTGCGCGCATGGCGGCAGCGCAAAAGCTTGAAACCTTAACCTGGCAGTTTCGCATTCAGGGCTGGAACGTTGCGCTGGGCGCGTCGGGCACGATTAAAGCGGCACACGAAGTGCTGCTGGAGATGGGTGAGAAAGATGGTTTTATCACCCCCGAACGCCTGGACAAACTGCGAACCGAAGTGCTGAAGCATGCGTCATTCGATGCGCTCAGCCTGCCGGGGCTGTCTGAAGAGCGAAAAGCGGTGTTTGTGCCGGGACTCGCGATTCTGTGCGGCGTTTTTGACGCACTGGCTATCCGCGAACTCCGCCTTTCTGATGGTGCACTACGCGAAGGCGTGCTGTATGAGATGGAAGGTCGTTTTCGCCACCAGGACGTTCGCAGCCGTACCGCGAGCAGCCTGGCGAACCAGTACAACATCGACAGCGAACAGGCCCGGCGCGTACTGGAAACGACGATGCAAATGTACGACCAGTGGCATACGCAGCAGCCAAAGCTGGCCAATCCACAACTGGAAGCGTTGCTGCGCTGGGCGGCGATGCTGCATGAGGTTGGGCTGAACATCAACCACAGCGGTTTACATCGCCACTCGGCGTATATCCTCCAAAACAGCGATTTACCGGGTTTCAATCAGGAACAACAGCTGATGATGGCAACCCTGGTTCGATATCATCGCAAAGCGGTGAAACTGGATGATTTGCCCCGCTTTACGCTGTTCAAGAAAAAACAGTTTCTGCCGTTAATTCAGCTGTTGCGCCTGGGCGTGCTGCTGAATAATCAGCGACAGGCGACCACCACGCCACCGACACTGACCCTAATTACCGACGACAACCACTGGACCTTACGCTTTCCGCATGACTGGTTTAGCCAGAATGCGCTGGTGCTGCTCGATCTGGAAAAAGAGCAGCAATACTGGGAAGCCGTTACCGGCTGGCGACTCAAAATTGAAGAAGAGAGTTCACCCGATATCGCCGCATAAGCTCTCAGCAGGTGCCAGTTCTTCTGGCACCTGTTCTTCCAGCATTTCATGCAACGGCTGCGGTTTACCAATCAGATACCCCTGCATGTAATCAATCCCCAGCGAAATTACCGCACTGCGTATTTCTTCGCTTTCGACGTACTCCGCGACCACCAGCATTCTTTTCATCCGCGCCAGATGGCAAATAGAGGCCACGATTTGATAGTCGAGGCTATTCGAAACGATGTTGCGAATAAAGCTGCCATCAATTTTCAGGATATCGGCATTCACATTCTTCAGCCGCGCATAGCTGGCATATCCGGTACCAAAATCATCAATCGCAATCTGACAGCCCAATGATTGCAGTTGCAGTAGCGTTGCCTGCGCCTGTTCCGCATTGGTTAAGGCATTGCTTTCCGTTACTTCAAAAATCAGCTGCCACGGTTCAACTTTGTACTTAATCAGTAGTTGGTTGATGTCATGCGGAAGCCGGGCCCGGCATACCGACGTGGGAGATAAGTTAATAGCAAACCGACGGGCGGGCATTTTTTCCCGATTCTGCGCCATAAACTTCAGCGTATTTTCAATCACCCACAGATCGATGCTGGATGACAATCCAAACTCATGCGCTACCGGTAAGAAGCTGTCAGGACCGATGGTTTTACCATCATCCCCCTCTAGCCGCAGCAGAATTTCGTGATAAACATCGCCGCGCACGCCTGAAATCGGCTGCGCCATCAGGAAAAAGCGATTGTGCTCCAGCGCCAGTTGCAGACGATTCATCATCGCAACCTTATCTTTCAGGTCACGTTGCAGGTGCATCACGCCTCGGCGCTGCAAATTCTCTGGCGCATTAGTCGCCAGAGAAAGCTCGGCGATGGTGCTTAACTCCCCCAGTAACAAGTAGATGTGGTTAACAGGAGAACGGACATAGCAAAAACTAATCCCCACCTGCGGCTGTAAAGGCATGCCATCCCAGATAAAACGAAACTGCTTGATATGCCTGTCCAGCGCTTCAATACGCTCCTGATGCGACTCGGTGTTAAAACGCAGAACTAAATCATTACCCGATAACTGATAGACATGCTCATCTTGTTTCAGCAATGGCTTTACCCACTGGGCAAGTTTTTGCTTGTACTGGATACGCAGCATAATGCCGTAATTTTTCACCAGCAGTTCCATACCCGGAACACTCAAAAAGCAAAGCACTGACCATGGCGCCTTTCTCAAATCCCGGTTCAAAGCGCGCAAATTCGGAATATGCACCATGGGGTCAAAGAAGGCCAGACGATGAGAATGTCTGGCGACAATTCTCTGGCGCGTTGCCAGTACGGCAATAAAATTCACGATGAAGGAGAAAACCAGGTAACTCGATGAGGTAATGGCAAGCTGCACATCGTAACCCGAATACCAGGGCATATAGCGTTGATAATAATGAATTGCTGTAATGAGTACGAGCATCCATATTAACGAAATAAATTTATAACCGTAACGCATTGCTCCCCATAGCATGACGGGCAGCAGCAGTGACAAGGTATAATTCGTGCTAAATATCGAGCTTTGCTCATCTAGCGGCATACACAACAATGTCATTAGTATGGTCAATATAATCAGCCAGACCGCAAACTCTGTTTTGGTAACTTTGGTGTCAAACTGCTGCTTTAATTGAGATAAATAGCCTCTGATATACAAAGGATTACGAATCGTGCGAATGATAAAGTAGCACAGTGGAACCCCAACCAGATTCCCGGCCAGCATGGCCTGATAGTTGATCAACGTGCCGGTATTAAGGGGCATAACGCCCACCATGCCGGATTTGCTCTCATAGACGCCCACAAACGCGGCGAAATGGAAGAATAGCAGAAACAGCGTTGCCGGGCAGAAAACCTGCCAAAACATGTGCTGAAACATCAGGTGGGAGTCACCGTAAGAAACGTTATTCCGCCGGGGAGCAAAAACTTTATACCCTCCCCAACTAAGCACTATCGTAACTATAAAGTGCGAAATTATTGAGAGCATTTCAAATAACCCAACCTGCGGATATTTGTACCAGATGATGGAAATGATAATTCCTGGTAATGCCGCCCAGCCGAAAAACAACATCAGGCTAACCATCAGCGCTAAAGGCAGGTAGAAAAGAATTACGTTCCCGGTACTAATATGGGCATAGGTGTTAGCAGTGCTCAAGGAAGGTGCGAACAAGTCCCTGATATGAGATCATGTTTGTCATCTGGAGCCATGGAACAGGGTTCATCATGAGTCATCAACTTACCTTCGCCGACAGTGAATTCAGCAGTAAGCGCCGTCAGACCAGAAAAGAGATTTTCTTGTCCCGTATGGAGCAGATTCTGCCATGGCAAAACATGGTGGAAGTCATCGAGCCGTTTTACCCCAAGGCTGGTAATGGCCGGCGACCTTATCCGCTGGAAACCATGCTACGCATTCACTGCATGCAGCATTGGTACAACCTGAGCGATGGCGCGATGGAAGATGCTCTGTACGAAATCGCCTCCATGCGTCGGTTTGCCCGGTTATCCCTGGATAGCGCCTTGCCTGACCGCACCACCATCATGAATTTCCGCCACCTGCTGGAGCAGCATCAACTGGCCCGCCAATTGTTCAAGACCATCAATCGCTGGCTGGCCGAAGCAGGCGTCATGATGACTCAAGGCACCTTGGTCGATGCCACCATCATTGAGGCACCCAGCTCGACCAAGAACAAAGAGCAGCAACGCGATCCGGAGATGCATCAGACCAAGAAAGGCAATCAGTGGCACTTTGGCATGAAGGCCCACATTGGTGTCGATGCCAAGAGTGGCCTGACCCACAGCCTAGTCACCACCGCGGCCAACGAGCATGACCTCAATCAGCTGGGTAATCTGCTGCATGGAGAGGAGCAATTTGTCTCAGCCGATGCCGGCTACCAAGGGGCGCCACAGCGCGAGGAGCTGGCCGAGGTGGATGTGGACTGGCTGATCGCCGAGCGCCCCGGCAAGGTAAGAACCTTGAAACAGCATCCACGCAAGAACAAAACGGCCATCAACATCGAATACATGAAAGCCAGCATCCGTGCCAGGGTGGAGCACCCATTTCGCATCATCAAGCGACAGTTCGGCTTCGTGAAAGCCAGATACAAGGGGTTGCTGAAAAACGATAACCAACTGGCGATGTTATTCACGCTGGCCAACCTGTTTCGGGCGGACCAAATGATACGTCAGTGGGAGAGATCTCACTAAAAACTGGGGATAACGCCTTAAATGGCGAAGAAACGGTCTAAATAGGCTGATTCAAGGCATTTACGGGAGAAAAAATCGGCTCAAACATGAAGAAATGAAATGACTGAGTCAGCCGAGAAGAATTTCCCCGCTTATTCGCACCTTCCCTCAATATAGGCAACAGCAAAGAAGGCAAGATGAGAGGTAACGCCCACCATCTATCTCTAATACCAATATAATTTTTATTGAGTTTCATAGATGCTCAGTAGAATCCCGCACATCCTGCAGGGGGTATTCGGACAGGCATCCCACCTGACGTTAAAACGATAAAGTTAAATACATTAAAATGACTCATCAATTTTAGTTGTCAGCAAAGGGTGATGCTTGATACACATCAATAAATAAGTCCCTCATTAATCAATTATTACTCTTTTCATGGTTTTTTATCGTTATCTCATTATTAATGCAAATAATAATATTAATTTCCATAACATAAATAGATAAAACAACTGAAGCAATTTTACATAATGAAAAATTGACCATTCCCTCACAGTATGCCTTAATGTGACTATCGCCCTCAGTTGGGTACACTACAAGGAACCTTTTGTGAGCCAGGTTACCAGCCTACGCAAACGACACCGATTTAACAGTCGCATGATCCGGATCGTACTGCTTATCAGCTTTCTTTTCTTCTTCGGACGCTTCGTCTACTCCGCCATAGGTGCGTGGCACCACCACCAGAACAAAAAAGAATCTCAGCAGATCACCCTGCCGCAACAGGCATCTCCTGCACAAACTGACGTTCGCTGATCGCTCGCGCCGATGATACCTCAGCATTAAGATTCCTTACCGGATGGCTAATCGCCTGACATTTAACCATCCGGTAAGGGATTTGAGTGATGAAACTTCACGCAGTCTTACCCGCCACATGTGCTGATATATCGGATAATCAACCGTGTTTTTCGCACAAATACACAATCTTTTAATCCCACTTCACCGCGCCATTCGCACTGATTTTTTACGTTCCAGTGTACTGGATATAAAAAAGAGACACTGCGCTCAAATAGACGCTAATTAATATCTCCAGAAAATATCACTGACTAAAACATTCATATTTAGCATAAACTTAAATGCTTATCTGAATTGTTACCGTTATTAAATTCTACAGGGTAATACCCTGAGTATTTTTCATTATTTCCGTAAATAAGAAGCGGTGTTGAATGGAGCGCAGACGTTAAGTGTGTGATTAACCCTACTATCGAGCAGGACTGTCGCATCGATAAAAATTCGCGCAATAAAAAGCCCTCTGTAAAAAGAGGGCTTTTACATACTACCGGTTCAGAAACCGCTAAACGGGAGGAATATTATTCCCATTCAATCGTAGCTGGCGGCTTACCGCTGATGTCATACACCACGCGGGAAATACCGTTAACTTCGTTGATAATGCGGTTAGAGACGCGGCCTAAGAAGTCATACGGCAGGTGCGCCCAGTGCGCGGTCATAAAGTCGATGGTTTCAACAGCACGCAGGGAAACAACCCAGTCGTACTTACGGCCATCGCCCATGACGCCAACGGAACGTACTGGCAGGAACACGGTGAACGCCTGGCTCACTTTGTTGTACAGGTCAGCGTTGTGCAGTTCCTCAATGAAGATAGCATCCGCACGGCGCAGCAGGTCGCAGTACTCTTTCTTCACTTCGCCCAGCACGCGTACGCCCAGACCCGGCCCCGGGAATGGGTGACGGTACAGCATGTCGTACGGCAGACCCAGTTCCAGACCAATCTTACGCACTTCGTCTTTGAACAGCTCACGCAGCGGTTCAACCAGACCCATCTTCATCTCTTTCGGCAAACCGCCCACGTTGTGGTGAGATTTGATGACGTGCGCTTTACCCGTGGCAGAAGCCGCGGATTCGATCACGTCCGGATAGATGGTTCCCTGCGCCAGCCACTTAACGTCTTCCAGCTTCAGCGCTTCTTCGTCGAAGACTTCCACGAACACGCGGCCGATGATTTTACGTTTAGCTTCCGGATCGTTCTCGCCTTTCAGCGCGTCCAGGAAACGCTTTTCACCTTCAACATGAATGATGTTCAGGCCGAAATGGTCGCCGAACATATCCATCACCTGCTGAGCTTCGTTGAGACGCAGCAGACCGTTGTCGACGAACACACAGGTCAGGTTTTTGCCAATTGCACGGTGCAGCAGCATCGCGGTGACGGAGGAGTCAACGCCGCCGGAGAGGCCGAGGATCACTTTATCAGTGCCAACCTGCTCACGAATGCGGGCAACGGCGTCATCGATAATTTTTGCCGGGGTCCACAGCGCTTCACACTGGCAGATGTCGCGCACAAAACGCTCCAGCATGCGCATCCCCTGACGGGTGTGGGTAACTTCCGGATGGAACTGCACACCGTAGAAACGTTTTTCCTCGTGCGCCATGATGGCAAACGGGCAGTTGTCGGTGCTGGCAACGGTCACGAAACCTTCCGGAATAGCGGTCACTTTGTCGCCGTGGCTCATCCACACGTCCAGCAGTGGTTTGCCGTCTGCGGTCAGAGAGTCTTCAATACCGCGGATCAGCGCGCTGTCGGTCTGAACTTCAACCTGCGCATAGCCGAATTCACGTTCGTTAGAACCTTCAACATGACCACCGAGCTGCATTGCCATAGTCTGCATGCCGTAGCACACGCCGAACACAGGCACGCCCGCAGTGAAAACGTATTCCGGCGCACGCGGGCTGTTTTCTTCAGTGGTGCTTTCCGGACCACCGGAAAGAATGATACCGCTTGGGTTGAATTCGCGAATTTGTGCTTCCGTAACATCCCACGCCCACAGTTCACAATAGACGCCCAGTTCACGTACGCGACGAGCAACCAGCTGAGTGTACTGAGATCCGAAATCAAGGATGAGAATGCGATGTTTATGAATATTGTCTGTCATTGACGCTAATTCCGAGGCAAGTGAAACAAATTCGCCCGGCATATAGCCGGGCGCGGAAACTTATCAGGAGCCCATGCGGTAGTTAGGGGACTCTTTGGTGATGGTCACATCGTGAACGTGACTTTCCTGAATACCCGCACCGCTGATACGTACAAACTCTGCTTTTGTTCGCAGCGCGTCGATAGTACCACAGCCGGTCAGACCCATACAGGAGCGCAGGCCACCCATCTGCTGGTGAATGATCTCTTTCAGGCGACCTTTATACGCAACGCGACCTTCGATGCCTTCCGGGACCAGTTTGTCAGCGGCGTTATCGCTTTGGAAATAACGGTCGGAAGAACCTTTGGACATCGCGCCCAGAGAGCCCATACCACGGTATGATTTGTAAGAACGGCCCTGATACAGTTCGATTTCGCCCGGAGATTCTTCAGTCCCCGCCAGCATAGAGCCAACCATCACTGCAGAAGCACCCGCAGCGATCGCTTTTGCGATGTCGCCGGAAAAACGAATACCGCCATCGGCAATAACCGGAATACCAGTGCCTTCCAGCGCTTCAACGGCGTCAGAAACGGCGGTGATCTGCGGTACACCGACGCCGGTAACGATACGGGTAGTACAGATGGAGCCTGGGCCGATACCGACTTTAACAGCGCTGCAGCCGGCTTCCGCCAGCGCACGAGCGCCTGCACCAGTCGCAACGTTCCCCCCGATGATCTGCAGATCCGGGTATTTAGCACGAGTTTCACGGATACGCTGCAGTACGCCTTCTGAGTGACCGTGAGAGGAGTCAATCAGCAGAACATCCACGCCAGCAGCAACCAGCGCGTCAACACGCTCTTCGTTACCCGCACCTGCGCCTACAGCAGCCCCAACGCGCAGACGACCATGCTCGTCTTTACAGGCGTTAGGTTTACGTTCCGCTTTCTGGAAATCTTTAACGGTGATCATGCCGATCAGATGGAAGCTGTCGTCAACGACCAGCGCTTTCTCGACGCGTTTTTCGTGCATTTTGGCAAAGACAACATCGCGTGCTTCGCCTTCACGAACGGTCACCAGACGCTCTTTCGGCGTCATGTAGACGCTAACCGGCTGATTCAGATCAGTCACAAACCGTACGTCACGACCGGTGATGATGCCGACCAGTTCGTTATCTTCAGTCACTACCGGGTAGCCTGCGAAACCATTACGCTCGGTCAGTTCTTTTACTTCGCGCAGAGTGGTGGTTGGCAGTACGGTTTGTGGGTCGGTCACGACGCCAGATTCATGTTTCTTCACGCGACGAACTTCTTCCGCCTGGCGCTCAATAGACATGTTTTTGTGGATAAAACCAATGCCGCCTTCCTGGGCCAGGGCAATTGCCAGGCGCGCTTCCGTCACGGTGTCCATTGCTGCGGAGAGCATAGGAATGTTCAGGCGAATGGTTTTCGTCAACTGGGTGCTGAGATCAGCAGTATTCGGCAGAACGGTAGAATGAGCGGGAACGAGGAGGACGTCGTCAAACGTCAGGGCTTCTTTTGCGATACGTAGCATGGGCAATATCTCACCTGGGAGGTTATTAAATATTGCCGCGGCATTATACAGAGCGTAACCGATTGCATCCACACTTTTTTGCAAAAAAACCTTGCGCTCCTCTGTGAGCATGTTACTTTCGACTGAATAACTTGCTGATTTAGAATTTGATCCCGCTCACATGTTATCCTCTCAGACCACCTCAATTTTTACCGTAAGCCGCCTGAATCAGACGGTTCGTTTGCTGCTTGAGCAGGAAATGGGACAAGTGTGGATCAGCGGTGAAATTTCGAATTTCACTCAGCCGTCCTCCGGTCACTGGTATTTCACGCTCAAAGATGACACCGCTCAGGTACGCTGCGCGATGTTTCGCAACAGCAATCGCCGGGTAACGTTCCGACCACAGCACGGTCAGCAGGTACTGGTACGCGCCAACATTACATTGTACGAGCCGCGCGGCGACTATCAGATAATTGTTGAGAGCATGCAGCCAGCGGGCGAAGGTTTGCTGCAGCAAAAATATGAGCAACTCAAGGCCAAACTGCAGTCTGAAGGGCTATTCGATCAGCAGTTCAAAAAAACGCTGCCCTCACCGGCCCACTGCGTCGGGGTAATCACCTCTAAAACCGGCGCCGCGCTGCACGATATTCTCCACGTCCTGAAGCGTCGCGACCCTTCCCTGCCCGTTATTATCTACCCGACCGCAGTCCAGGGCGATGATGCGCCAGGGCAGATCGTTCGGGCCATTGAACTGGCGAACGCGCGGGGCGAGTGCGATGTGCTGATCGTCGGGCGCGGCGGCGGCTCGCTGGAAGATTTGTGGAGCTTTAACGACGAACGTGTAGCACGGGCGATCTTTGCCAGCCGCATTCCAGTCGTCAGCGCCGTCGGCCATGAAACCGATGTCACTATTGCCGATTTTATTGCAGATTTACGGGCACCTACGCCGTCGGCGGCGGCAGAAATTGTCAGCCGTAATCAGCTTGAACTGCTGCGTCAAATACAGCATGGTCAGCAGCGTCTGGAGATGGCGATGGACTACTACCTCGCCAATCGTACTCGTCGATTTACCCAGCTTCATCACCGCTTGCAACAGCAGCATCCGCAACTGCGTCTGGCCCGTCAACAGACCGTGCAGGAACGACTGCGTCAGAGAATGAACTTCGCACTTGAGAATAAGATTAAACAGGCAAATCAGCGTCAGCAGCGCATGCTGCAGCGTCTGAATCAGCAAAACCCGCAGCCGCGTATTTACCGTGCGCAAACACGCATTCAGCAACTGGAATACCGCCTGGCGGAAAATATCCGTGCGCGTTTAAGCGAACAGCGCGAGCGTTTTGGCAACGCGGTTACCCATCTTGAGGCAGTCAGCCCACTGGCCACGCTGGCCCGCGGTTATAGCGTGACGACCGCAAAAGAGGGTGAAGTGCTGAAACAGACTAAACAGGTTACAGCAGGTGATGTGCTCACCACCCGCCTGTCTGACGGATGGGTGGAAAGCGAAGTGAGAGCAGTCACGACGACAAAGAAAACTCGCAGGAAAAAACAGGATTAAAGCGGCACAAACGCCACGCGTTTCTTCGAGATAAGGCCATGACCGTTCTGGCAGAAATAATCCACCGCACCACAGGCTTTAAGCACCTGCAGTGGCTGATTGCACTCCGGGCAGTGCGCTTCTAACTGAATATCTTTATTACAGTTATCACAGTGCGCCATACCGTTTTGCGGCTCCAGCTCTGCATGACAATCCGGGCAAATAATAGACATAGCGACTCCAGTACAGGGATCCATTACTGCGCTGAGTTTAACACGATGCGTTTAATGCCGCCCGCGTAACTGCTGCTGTAACGTTAACAGGCACTCCACTTCCTCCAGCCTGCGCTGCGTCGTGCGGCTCACTTCCTGTGGGCTGCGTTCAAACAGACTTTGCGCGCCCAGAATATGCTCCGCCAGACAATGGGCATATACGCTACCAGGCAGACTCCAGCGTTGTACAACATCACCGTCAATCAATTCGAGCACATCCTCGACACCACGGCGATCATGGCTAATGACACGACCATCGCGCAGACAAAGGCGCAGGCCTTTTTGTCCGCCAGCCGGCCCCGCGTATTTATTCAGCCAGATGTCCAGCGGAATGCCGCTAATCTGTCCCTGCAGATGCGCCTCTCCTTCTGCTGTGGTCAGGTCGCCCTCTACAATATTTCGTCCCAGACGGTCTTTAGCACTCTTCACCTGCAAGGTCATACTGTCATTACCGCCCAGGTAACGCACTGTTTCACGCAGCATTGCCAGTACATGTGTGCCAATGTCCAGAATCACACCGTCCGGATGACGAAGCTCACGGGTATCCGGCTCACCGGTGGCAAAGTTTAGCGCAATAGGTTCTCCAACAGCATTAAACCCGCTCGGTTCCTGCAAAAAACCGTCGATTTTAGCAATGTGTGAAAAGTGAGAGACAAGTGCCTGTTGTGGAATATCGCCCTGCCACTGCGCTCCGAGTTTGCCCAACGCCAGCTGCATTGCGCCATTGCGTGCCATCCAATGGTCGAGTGCCAGCACACGGTTGGCAGCATCCGGTTGAGCCAGCAGCGTTTTCAGTTTTTCAATTTGGGAAAGCGTGGCGACAATAGGCTTTTCGACCACGATACGAGCGATGGGAGCCGCCAGCGCCTGTTCAAGCACATCGAGGTGATGCAGGGATGCGGTGGTAATAAACAGGGTATCAAGCGGCATTGCAAGAAGTTCAGCGAGCGACGCACAGCGTGTCACGTCTGCGGGCTGCTTTGCGGATTGAAGATCAAATCCCACACAGCGTAGTGCATCACCGAACATATTACGTAATGCGGGCAAGTATGCCGTTTCAACGACTGCACCAAGCCCAACAAATCCTAACAGCATGCTCTTACCTCGTTAATTGAATAGCCGGGACATAACGTCTGCCCCGGCACAATCGAGGTGTTATCAGGCGCTAGTTGCCGGTTTAGTTTGCGTATTCTCCAGCATGCGACGAATCGGAACAATGAGGATGATCAGTACCGCAGCGCAGATCAGCAGCGCAATCGAGCAGCGTGCGAAGAGATCCGGCAGCATATCCAGTTGGTCAGCCTTCACATGACCGCCAATCAAACCTGCGGCCAGGTTGCCCAGCGCACTGGCGCAGAACCACAGGCCCATCATCTGCCCGCGCATTCTTTCCGGCGCCAGCAGCGTCATTGTCGCCAGACCGATCGGACTCAGGCACAGCTCGCCAAGCGTCAGCATCAGGATACTGCCCACCAGCCAGAATGGAGAAACGCCTGCCCCGCCGTTACTGAGAACGTTTTGCGCCGCCATCATCATCAGACCGAAGCCTGCCGCCGCAAAGAGGATACCGATAACAAACTTGGTGATGCTACTCGGGCGAATATTCATGCTTGCCAGCTTCGGCCATGCCCAACTGAATACCGGTGCCAGCAGGATAATAAACAGCGCGTTTATCGACTGGAACCAGACCGCCGGGATTTCAAAATCACCGATCATACGGTTAGTGTAGTCGTTGGCGAACAGGTTGAATGAGGTTGGCTTCTGCTCAAACGCGGACCAGAAGAACGCGGCGGAAACCAGCAGGATAAAGCAGACCAGCAGTCTGGCGCGCTCTTTACGGTTCAGACCGGCAAAGATGAACAGGTAGATAAAGTAGAGCGCAACGGAGGCTGCAATCACGTACACCAGCATGCTGGCAACCGCGACCGGATTAATTACAATCACGCCTTGCGCTATCAGCGTAACGATAACCGCCGCACCGACAGCCAGCGCCAACAGCCACGCGCCCACGCCGTTACGTTTCACTACCGGGCTATTCCAGGTGGAGTCGAGCCCCACTTCGCTGTCGTAGCGTTTCATTGATGGAACGGCAAATACACGGAAAATGATCAACGCCACCAACATCCCGATACCACCGATGCCAAAGCCCCAGTGCCAGCCGTGGGTTTTAATCAGCCAGCCGGAAATCAGCGGCGCGATAAACGACCCCATGTTGATGCCCATGTAGAACAGCGAGAAACCGCCGTCGCGACGCGCATCGCCTTTTTTATACAGCGTGCCAACCATGACCGAAATACAGGTCTTAAACAGACCGGAGCCGAGCACGATAAACATCAGACCAATAAAGAACAGGTTGTTCCCCATAATGGCGGAGAGCGCAATTGACAGATGGCCGAGGGCAATCAGGATGGAACCGTACCACACCGCTTTCTGTTGGCCGAGCCAGTTATCCGCCAGCCAGCCACCCGGCAGCGCAGCGAGGTACATCGTACCGGCAAAGATACCCACAATCGCCGAGGCATTTTCACGTGCCAGCCCCATGCCGCCGTCATAAACGGTAGCAGCCATAAACAGGATCAGTAACGGGCGAATGCCATAAAACGAGAAGCGCTCCCACATCTCTGTGAAGAACAGCGAGCCGAGCGGATAAGGATGGCCGAAGAAAGTTCGGCTTTCTTTTTGATTAACAGAGGATTGCATAATTCTCCCGAAAGTTATGTCGTCGTGTGTGTAAACACCGCGATGTACGCCAGCCAGTTACGTATCTGACCGATTTTTTACATGCAGCGAAAATTTATTTAACCATTTGATAACCTAAGGCTAGTTTTGTCTAGTACCAGCCCCCGGACTTTAAGACGAAAACTCGACAAATGTCTACTTTCTTAGATTTAAACTTGGTAAAAAATGAATAGTGATTGACATTGCACGGGCTGAGGCTGGCGATGGAACTTCGAAAAAAAACCCGCGACAAGCACGGGTTTTTATCAGCATCAGCAACGGTTACTTGCTTTTTTTGATGTGTTTTATCAAACGCTTACGTTTACGCATCTGCGTCGGCGTCAGCGTATTGCGTTTGTTCGCAAACGGGTTTTCCCCTTCTTTGAACTGAATGCGGATCGGCGTCCCCATTACATCCAAAGACTTACGGAAATAGTTCATCAGATAGCGCTTGTAGGAATCCGGCAGGTCTTTGACCTGGTTGCCGTGAATCACCACGATTGGTGGGTTATAACCACCGGCGTGGGCATATTTCAGCTTCACACGACGACCACGCACCAGCGGCGGCTGATGATCTTCTGCCGCCATAGTCATAATGCGCGTCAGCATCGCGGTGCTAACGCGACGGGTAGAGCTGTCATACGCTTCGCGGACCGATTCAAACAGATTACCCACGCCGCTTCCGTGCAGCGCAGAGATGAAGTGTACACGCGCAAAATCAATAAAGCCCAGACGGAAGTCCAAGGTCTCTTTGACCTGCTCTTTCACTTCCTGCGTCAGGCCATCCCACTTGTTGACCACAATTACAAGTGAACGCCCACTATTGAGGATAAAGCCCAGCAGCGACAGGTCCTGATCGGAAATACCTTCGCGCGCATCAATCACCAGCATCACCACGTTGGCATCTTCAATCGCCTGCAGCGTTTTGATAACTGAGAATTTTTCTACTGCTTCGGTAATTTTGCCGCGCTTACGCACGCCCGCGGTATCGATGAGCACATATTCGCGCTCATCGCGTTGCATCGGGATATAAATACTGTCACGCGTGGTCCCCGGCATGTCGTAAACCACTACGCGGTCTTCGCCGAGAATACGGTTAGTAAGCGTGGACTTACCTACGTTCGGGCGACCAACAATCGCCAGTTTGATCGGCAGGTCCTGCGGGTTGAAGTCATCTTCAGGCTCTTCTTCGCCGTTCTCTTCGGCTTCCAGTTGCGCCCAATATTCTGCATCTTCATCCACTTCTTCCTGAGGAGCAACGTCATCCATCCACGGCAGCAGAACATGCTCCAGCAGGCTGAGAACGCCACGACCATGGGATGCCGCGATCGGATAAATTTCACCCAGACCCAGCGAGTAGAAATCGACGACCGCCTGATCAGGATCGAGTCCGTCAGTTTTGTTGGCTACCAGGAACGTCGGTTTCTGGCGCGAACGCAGATGTTTCGCAATGGCTTCATCCGCAGGCATCAGGCCAGCACGCGCATCTACCATGAACAGCACAACGTCCGCTTCTTCGATCGCCAACAGCGACTGTTCCGCCATGCGGGTTTCTACACCGTCTTCGGTGCCATCAATACCGCCGGTATCAATACAGATAAACTCGCGGCCTTCAATTTCCGCACGACCGTACTTACGGTCACGAGTCAGACCCGGGAAATCCGCAACCAGCGCATCTCGGGTGCGAGTTAGACGGTTAAATAACGTGGATTTGCCAACGTTAGGGCGCCCGACAAGCGCGACCACAGGTACCATGTTTAAAGCCTCATTTAATAAATCATCAGACAACGGGCACATTTTTTGCGCCGTTGTTAAAAACAGTAAAACGGCCCCTGCACCAGGAGCCGTTTTTCAAAGCGAGCGGCCGGGACGATTAACGCGTAATAGAGTACAGCGTACCGTCTTTCGCCTGGATCAGCAGTTTACCATCAGCAGAGACCGGCTCGGTCAGGAAACCAGAGCTGTCAACTTTCTGCTGGGCGACAAAGCGGCCATCGTCAACGTTAATCCAGTGCAGGTAGCCTTCGCTATCACCCACGACCAGATTGCCGTTATACAATACCGGGGACGTCAGCAGACGGTGCAGCAGATCGCTTTGCGTCCACAGCGTCACACCGCCGTCGGTGGTCAGCGCCAGTACACGGTCGTTCTGGTCTACCAGGTAGATACGGTTACCGTCGACGATGAAATCATTCACTGAGCCCAGTTCACGTTTCCACATGATCTGACCGCTGCGCAGATCCAGCGCCGTCAGGTTACCATTATAAGCCAGCGCGTAGACAACGCCATTGACGATAACCGGCGTGGTATCAACGTCGCTCAGACGATCGATTTCCGTTGGACCTGTCGCCTGAGAAATACGCTGCTGCCAAATCATCTGGCCCTGCTGCATCAGCACGGCGCTTACGCGGCCGTTATCACCGCCAACGATAGCTGCGCCAAAGGCGGTCGCTGGGGCAGATTCGCCGCGCAGAGACAGAGAAGGCATGTCGAGGTTAACGGTCCATTTGATAGCGCCGTCAGCTTCGTTCAAGGCCTGCAACTGACCGTTACTGGTGTGGATTAATACCACGCCATCGCTCACAACAGGACGAGACAGCGCTTCACCGGCAACTTTCGTCTGCCATGCGGTGGTACCATCGCTGGTGTTCAGCGCATAAACCTGCGCTTTTTCGCTGCCAATGTAAACATGGCCACCGGACACGGTTACACCGCCAGAAAGCTGTGCAGATGCGCGGGAGAACCAGCCGTCTTTCTCACCCAGATTAACAGACCAGACTTCTTTGCCGTCGTCCGCATTCAACGCCTTAACGACGCCGGCGCGATCGGCTGCATAGACAACGTTATCCGCCAGCGCAGGATGAAGATTGGAATAGAAATCACCAATACCGTTACCTACAGAGGTGCTCCAGTCCGTAGACGGAGTAAACTGGTTTTCAACCACCGGTAATGGGGACATCTTAACGACATCTTCTTCGCCACTAAACAGTGAACAGCCGCTCAATAGGGTAACGGAAAGCAGCCCTGGCAGAAGTAATTTACGCAATTGCATCGGGTCCCTCTCAGATGGACAAATTATTGATTTTCATCTGCATCATTTCGCTCAGAGCAGGAGAGGCATCGCTTTTCACGCCCGCTTCCCATGCGCTACGCGCACCTTGTTTGTCGCCTTTGCTCAGCAATGCTTCACCGCGCAGGTCGGCAACAATGGCCGTCCACCCTTCACCTTTAATGGTGTCGAGTGTTTTCAGCGCGGTATCAGCCTGTTTAAGCTGAACCTGAACACGAGCCAGACGCAGATTAATCACCGCTTTGAGATTCTCATCGCTGGTCGCTGCTAAGCCTTGTTGCAGCTGGCTTGCGGCTTTCTCAAGTTCATTTTGGTCAACAAACTGCTGCGCCAGTTCCAGTGAAGCTAACGCGCCGTAGGTATTTTTGTTTTCTGCGGCAAATTTCTCTGCAGCAGGAAGGCTATCCGGCTTACCCGCGCTAACCGTAGTCACCGTATTTTGATATGCCAGAGAAGCAGAGCGTGCGGACTCCGTCTGATGGCTGGTCCAGTAACGCCAGCCAACCAGCGCGCCAACCCCTAAAATGACCCCAACAGCCAGCGCTTTGCCGTTTTCAGCAAAGAAGCGTTTTACTGCATCAATCTGGTCGTTTTCGTTCTCGTAAATTTCCACGCTGTCCTTCTCCTTAGCCCAGTAGAGTGCGCAAATGCGCGGCAACGCTATCCTGCGCTACTGCCGTTTGCTCACCAGAGCGCAAATCCTTCACTACAACAGTACCGTCAGCCACTTCGGACTCGCCCAGTACCAGTGCAACGCGGGCGCCCCACTTGTCGGCGCGGGCGAACTGTTTCTTAAAGTTGCCGCCACCGTGGTTTGTCATCAGTTTCACACCAGGAACTTCATCGCGCAGACGTTCTGCAAGCCGCATTGCCGCCGACTGCGTATCCGCCCCCGAAGCGACCAGGTATATATCGACAACAGGATCTGCGTTAAATTCCGGATTAACTGCCTGAACTAACAAAACAAGTCGTTCCAGACCCATGGCAAAGCCTACGGCCGGCGTTGCGCGACCGCCAAGTTGCTCTACCAGACCGTCGTAACGCCCACCGGCACACACGGTACCCTGAGAGCCCAGGCTGCTGGTAACCCACTCAAATACGGTGCGGTTGTAATAATCAAGACCACGAACCAGACGCTGATTGACGGTGTAGGCAATACCTGCGGATTCCAGCAGTTTGCACAGGCCCGCAAAGTGCTCGCGAGAGTCGTCATCAAGATAGTCGCCCAGTGCAGGTGCGTCGTTGAGCAGCGCCTGTACTTCCGGGTTTTTGGAGTCGAGAACGCGCAGCGGGTTAGTGTACATACGGCGCTTGCAGTCTTCGTCCAGTTTCTCTTTGTGCTGTTCCAGGTAGGCGACCAGCGCATCACGGTAGTTAGCGCGGGCTTCAAGCGAACCAATTGAGTTCAGCTCAAGGCTGACATGCTGAGAAATACCCAGCGCGCGCCACCAGCGAGCGGTCAGCATAATCAGTTCAGCATCGATGTCCGGGCCTTGCAGGCCAAACACTTCGACACCCAGCTGATGGAATTGACGATAGCGCCCTTTTTGCGGACGTTCGTGGCGGAACATCGGCCCGATATACCACAGACGCTGTTCCTGATTGTACAGGAGACCATGTTCGATGCCGGCGCGTACGCAGCCCGCAGTCCCTTCAGGACGCAACGTCAGGCTGTCGCCATTACGGTCCTCAAAGGTATACATCTCTTTTTCAACCACGTCGGTGACTTCACCGATCGCGCGTTTGAATAACGGGGTCTGCTCTACAATCGGCAAGCGGATTTCACTGTAACCGTAGCTGCCGAGCACGTTTTTGAGAGTGCCTTCAATGCGCTGCCAGATGGCGGTTTCGCCAGGCAGATAATCGTTCATGCCGCGAATGGCTTGAATGTTTTTTGCCACGTTTATTCTCTTTATGAATATAAAAATGAACCCTCAGCGCTAACCCGAACAATGCGGGCGCCATGCGGGTTCAATCATACACGGGAAGCACGCCGCTTCCCATCACGTTGTTATTTTTCAAGCTGCTGCACGTCAATACGACGCGCTTCGTCCAGGATACTCGCTTTGGCGCGAATGCGGGCTTCAAGCTGCGTAATCATATCGTCGTTATCGAGTCGATCCTTACGCACGCCGTCTTCATACAGACCGCTTTTCTTGTTACCACCCGTGACGCCCAGCGTAGAAACCAGCGCTTCGCCAGGACCGTTCACCACGCAGCCGATGATCGAAACATCCATTGGCGTAATGATATCTTCCAGACGTTGTTCCAGCGCGTTCACCGTACCGATAACGTCGAACTCCTGACGCGAGCAGGTTGGGCAGGCGATAAAGTTGATCCCGCGCGCACGAATGCGCAGCGATTTCAGGATATCGAAGCCAACTTTGATCTCTTCCACCGGATCCGCCGCCAGAGAGACACGCAGCGTATCGCCGATCCCTTCGGACAACAGCAATCCTAAACCGATCGCTGATTTTACCGCCCCACTGCGTGCGCCACCGGCTTCGGTGATCCCCAAATGCAGCGGTTGATCGATCTGTTTCGCCAGCAGGCGATAGGATTCAACAGCGAGGAAAACGTCAGACGCTTTAACGCTGACTTTGAATTGATCGAAGTTCAGACGATCGAGGTGATCCACATGGCGCATAGCGGATTCCAGCAGCGCCTGCGGCGTCGGTTCACCGTATTTTTCCTGCAGATCTTTTTCCAGCGATCCGGCGTTGACGCCGATACGGATAGGAATATTTTTATCACGAGCGCAGTCCACTACCATGCGAATACGCTCTTCATTACCGATATTGCCTGGGTTGATACGCAGGCAATCGACGCCGTATTCCGCCACCTTCAGCGCGATACGATAGTCGAAGTGAATATCGGCAACCAGCGGGACATTAACCTGCTGTTTGATAAGCTTGAACGCTTCTGCGGCATCCATTGTCGGTACAGAGACACGAACAATATCTGCGCCGACGCGTTCCAGCGCTTTGATCTGATTAACCGTCGCTTCCACATCTGTGGTACGCGTATTGGTCATAGACTGTACGGCGATGGGCGCGCCATCGCCGATCGGCACGTTCCCAACGTAAATGCGTGTCGATTTTCTACGTTGAATTGGAGCCTGATTATGCATTAAAAAATCTCCCGCATTGCCGTCTGTTACTGAGCCGGTGATTGTTCGGCATTAACGGTCAGACGCGCAACCTGGTTAGTTCTGATAAAACGACTCAGATCGACAGGTTTACCCTGGAACTGAATCTGCACTGCCGCCGGAGCGCCAATTTTCAGTTTGTACGGCGCCTGACCGGTCAGATTCAGATTGCCGTCCTTACGCTGCATACCACTGAACAGTTTTTTTCCGGTCGCATCGGTCACTTCCAGCCAGCAATCGGCGGTAAAGTTCATTACCAGTGCGTTAGGATCGGCGGCTGGGGTAGTGACACCCGCCTGGTCAGTTGGCAGCGGCGCCGCGGTAGCTGGCGCAGCAGCTGCGGTATCGACGTTAGCCTGAGAAGGTGCCACAACGGCATTCTGCTGCGCATCAGCGGCAGGTGCCGGGGTTGCAGCAACATCTGGCGTAGGCGCTGCGTCCGCCACTGCGCCATCGTCTGGAGCCGGGGTAGTATCCTGGCCCGCTGCGGCGCTGGTATCTAACGGTACGTTCTGCGCACCATCTTTACCGGCATTCAGCTCAGCGGAGGATTGATCGGCCATGGTGGTGATCTCTTCCTGCTGCGCTTTATGGTTCTGCCACCACCAGGCTCCCGTCAGTCCGACAACGACAAACAGCACCAGCCAGGTAAAGGTCATTAACCAGCCGTCGCGTTTTTTACGACGCTTACCGAGCGAGAAGCTCTGCATCGGTGCGACTTTGGCTGGGCGAATCGGAGCCTGTTTTTCCAGCCCTGGCAACAGTTCTTCTTCAGGAATATGCACCAGACGCGCATAAGAACGGATATACCCGCGCAGGAATGTTGAAGCGAGATCGGCTGGTGCCTTATCTTCTTCAATATCACGTACCGTGGAGACCTTCAGGCAAAGTCGCTCCGCGACTGCCTGCTGGCTGAATCCGAGTTGTTCACGGGCATTGCGCAGACGAACGCCGGTGGATAGTGCTTCATTTTTGTCGTGCGTGGCTTCAGTATTCATTCGCTACAGCTGCGTAAATTTGGGTTCTGATGCCGGCGAGCCACAATGCTCACCCACACCGCGAAACATCTGGTCAGTTAACCTTCGTCAGACAGTATAAAACGGTCAGACTATCAAAGACAAAACAACGTAAACCTGAGGGCTAAAGGCTTGTTGCGCCGTTACATACTGCCTTAAAGTCGACAAAAACGCACCGTTATTATTGACCTGACGACAACAACAAAAAACCTCATTTGGCTTACGTTGCACTACGGTACATGAATTATACCGTAGTGCACTCAACATCAAACGGTCTTGATATCGATAGCGTCGCCCTGCATACGCTTACGCAGAGTACGCTTGGTACGGTCGATAACGTCACCCGCCAGCTGACCGCAGGCTGCATCGATGTCATCGCCACGTGTTTTACGCACGATGGTAGTGAAACCATAGCTCATCAACACTTTGGAGAAACGATCGATACGGCTGTTAGAGCTACGGCCATATGGCGCGCCTGGGAACGGGTTCCACGGGATCAGGTTAATCTTACACGGCGTATCTTTCAGCAGCTCTGCCAACTGATGCGCGTGTTCAGTACCATCATTGATGTGATCTAACATCACATACTCAATGGTCACACGACCCTGGTTAGCGTTGGACTTCTCCAGATAACGACGAACCGCGCCAAGGAATGTTTCGATATTGTACTTTTTGTTGATAGGTACAATTTCGTCACGAATTTCATCGTTCGGCGCATGCAGAGAAATCGCCAGCGCGACATCAATCATATCGCCCAGCTTATCCAGCGCAGGGACAACGCCTGAGGTAGAGAGCGTGACGCGACGCTTGGACAGCCCAAAACCGAAGTCATCCAGCATGATTTCCATCGCTGGCACCACGTTGGTCAGGTTGAGCAGCGGCTCGCCCATCCCCATCATCACTACGTTAGTGATAGGACGCACGCCCGTTGCTTTCACCGCGCCGACGATTTTCGCCGCACGCCAGACCTGACCAATGATTTCCGACACCCGCAGGTTACGGTTAAAGCCCTGTTGCGCCGTAGAGCAGAATTTACACTCTAATGCACAACCGACCTGTGAAGAAACACACAGGGTCGCGCGATCGTCTTCCGGGATATACACGGTTTCTACGCGCTGATCGCCAACCGCGATGGCCCATTTGATCGTACCGTCAGAGGAACGCTGCTCTTCCACCACTTCCGGGGCGCGAATTTCAGCCACTTCTTTCAGCTTGTTACGCAGCACTTTATTGATGTCAGTCATGTCATCAAAGTTGTCGCTGCAATAGTGGTACATCCACTTCATGACCTGATCGGCACGAAACGGTTTTTCACCCATATCTTTGAAGAATTCGCGCATTTGCTGACGGTTCAGATCCAGCAGGTTAATTTTTCCATTTTTATTTGGAACCGCAGGAATGACGACTTCAGAGGTGTTAACTAATTCAGACATAATTTTTTCCGGCCTCGTTGTTACACGTTGTGGCCCGTGGAGGGTTAAAAAGAAACGCCCCGGCAAGCGTTCTGCTCTTCCGGGGCGTTGCATTGTACAAAGTCTGGCGCAGGGATGCCACGTTTGCACGAAGCATTAGCGAAAATAATATGTAAATCGCTAATTCCTCTCCAAAGGATTTCGCATCGCAGGAAAGCGGCACGTTCGAGCCTCCCCGAAAGCATAGAAAACTATGCGATGTGAAAGACGCAGGAGATTAGCGCGTGCGCGGGCAAACCTCGCCTTCACCGAAGAAATAGGCGATTTCACGCGCGGCAGATTCAACGGAGTCGGAACCGTGAGTACCGTTCTCAGTGAAGCTATCAGCGTAGTCTGCACGCAGAGTACCCGCCAGCGCATTCGCCGGGTTGGTTGCACCCAGCAGATCACGGTGACGCTGCACGGCATTTTCGCTTTCCAGAACAGAAACAACGATAGGACCGGAGGTCATGAATTCAACCAGACCGTCAAAGAACGGCTTACCATCATGCTCAGCATAGAAGCCACGCGCCTGCTCAACGGTCAGGTGCAGCATTTTAGTACCGACAATTTTGAACCCTGCTGCTTCAAAGCGCGCAAAGATGCTCCCAATAACGTTTTTTGCCACCGCGTTTGGTTTGATGATGGAAAAAGTACGTTCAATAGCCATGATTACCTCTGAAAAAGATGTTTTGTTGTTGTTTACCTGGCGCGGATTATAAAGAGCATCCCGGCAATTGACTATTGACGAAGATAACATTTCTTTAAAATAAGATGAATTTTAGCAACAAAAGTCACCTGGTGGTCTACTGCAACGAAAATCTCACCGTCGCCACCTGTCCGGCGTCATCCATCACCAGCAGTTGATAATCCCCTTTGGTCGCCAGCCGTAGCGTAAGACGGCGTCCGCGTTCATCCAGCCGTTCACCGTTAAGAAACCACCAGCGATCGCCAGTCCCACCGCTGGTTTGTACCGGCAATGAGGCCAGCGCAGAACCGGGTAAACGCTTCACGATCGCGCCATCACGAACCCCTGTCAACTGCAACGGCAGCGAAGCATCCTGCCCCAGCGGCGGACACGTGGCAGAAACCGGCGGTAATCTCGCCCCACGGCGCTCTGACTCCGGCAGCCATGGCTCCAGCGGTAAAGGCCAGACGATTAACGTTTGTTCGCGCGCCTGCGGGCAATCCGCCGCCACACGTTTGCCTTCATCATCCAGCCAGACGGGGAAACGAATGCCACTCACACCCTCCTGTTCGGGCAATAACAACGTGGGCGGCTGGCTGCCGTCCAGCAGCCAGGTTGCCAGACGGCGTCGACAGTTGCTGTCTCCGGGCGCAAGTGACTGCCCGCCCGGCCAGCACACTACGCCGCGGCTAACGGATTCAGGGCGCGGATCCTCCGGCTGATTTGTCCCGCGAGAGAGCAAAAGATTGTTGACCTGATTGAGCAGCGGCACGGCGCTGGCAAAACCAAACTGGCCCACCACCGGCGTACCGTCGGGTCTGCCGGTCCAGATCCCCATCACATAACGGGCGTTAACGCCAATCGCCCACGCATCGCGATAGCCATAACTGGTACCCGTTTTCCACGCCAGCGGAACCACTCTGCTCAGCGCGTTATCCGGCAGCGGTTGCGCTTCGTCAGCCATAATGCGGCGAATAATCCACGCCGCGCCTACCGACATCAACGGACGCTCCAGCAGTGGATCGTCTGGCTGCAGGCGCAGTTTTCCCGCTTTTCCCTGACGGGCAAAGGCACTGTACGCCGCCGCCATGTCTTCCAGTCTGGCCCCTGCCCCGCCCAAAATCAGCGACAGATTCGGTGCGGCACCTGCGGGCAGATACAGCGGTAAGCCAACGTTACGTAACGATGCGGCAAAACGCTTCGGGCCATAGGCTTCAAGTACCTGCACGGCGGGTAAATTTAGCGAGCGCACCAGCGCTTCGCTCATACTCACCGGGCCATGAAAACCACTGTCAGAATTCCCTGGTCGATAATCTCCGGTTCGACGCGGCACATCCTGCAACAATGAAGCAGGATGAATTAATCCGTCATCCAGCGCCAGACCATAGATAAACGGCTTCAGCACCGAGCCCGGCGAGCGGATCGCATTCACCATATCCACATGGCCAAAGCGGGAGTCGTCATTCATATCTACCGACCCCACCCAGCCACGCACGCTCATATCAGTGTGATCGACCACAATCATCGCCAGCGAACTGCGCGCAGGTAAGCGGCCCTTCCAGTTTTGCGCCAGCTCTTCCAGTTGGCGCTGCAATCCGGCGTCAAGGGTGGTCACGATTTTATCGCTCCGGCTTTTTCCCAGCATCATGCGCGAGAATAACGGCGCTAACTGCGGCATTTGTCTGGGCGCCAGCCAGACCGGTTCTTCGCGTGACTCCTGCACCTGTCTGGCAGGCCAAACGCCCTGCGTCGCCATGCGCTCAAGCACTTTATTGCGCGCCGCTTCAGCGCGGTCCGGCCAGCGGTCCGGGCGCAGACGGCTCGGTGCCTGCGGCAACACGGCCAGCAGCGCGGCATCGGAATAACTCAACTGTGCGGGTGATTTACCAAGGTAGGCCCAGCTCGCAGCACCCACGCCCTGCAGCGTGCCGCCAAACGGCGCACGGTTAAGATATAGCGTCAGGATGTCGCGCTTAGAAAGATGCCATTCCAACTGCAATGCGCGCCAGAGCTGGCGGAACTTGCCGCCGAAAGTTCGCGGGTGGGGATCGAGCAATCGTGCGACCTGCATGGTGAGCGTACTGCCGCCTGAAACGACGCGACCTGAGGAGAGGTCCTGCCATGCCGCGCGCAGCACTGAAAACGGATTGACGCCGGGATGTTTCCAGAACCAGCGGTCTTCGTAGTTGATTAACGCCTCAAGGTAACGGGGGGACACCTCATCAATAGTCACCGGATAACGCCAGATGCCGTCCGCGTCGGCGAAGCGCCATAGCGGCGTACCATCGTAAGCCACCACGACACGTGCCGGATCGACTTCGTGAAGCGGCAGCGGCCAGATTTTATCTGCCGCCCAAACCCACGCTACCAGCAATAGCGCAACGGCTGCCAGCCAGAGCCAGCAGCCGCGTTTCCCCAACCCGCGCATCATTTACGGTCTGACAATCAAAAGCCCCTCTGTCGCACCGGTCGCGCGCCACTGCGGAACATACATTGACTCCACCTGCGGCACAGGAACCTGATAGGTCCCCGGCGTTACCGCCCGCGCCAGATAGACCAGCGTCACCGGCTGCCCTTCGTTGACCGCTACCGCGGCGACAAAGCGATCGTCACGGAACTCAACGTGCTGGATATCCGCCTGCTGCATCTGATTGAGCAAATTCGCTACCTCGCTGCCGCTGTCCTGCAGGCTGGCGCTGCCGTTGGCCAGATTCTGGTTTTCCAGCTCCAGGCCGGCTGGCAGTAAGTCAACCACCAATGCATCCGGTACGTTCTGGCTGGCTTTCACCTCCAGCCAGACCAGTACCAGCTCGCCGCTGCGCAGAGAATCCAGCGCTTTGCTGTTCCCGTCGAGCCCCAGGATCTGACGCTCAATGTGCAGGACGTTGCTGGCAGGCGTCGGCGAGGTTTGCGGGTAACCACTCACATCCAGACGCAGCCACAGCGGCAGATTACCGGTATTGGTGACGTTCAGCGTAGACAGCGCGTCAGCATCCAGATTACGCGTTTGTGATTTCTCCCCGGCTAACGCCTGTTCAGAGAGTGACGTTTGCGCCTGCCACGAGCCAGGCAAGTCCTGCAACGTACGCGCGGCAAGGAACAGCGCATTGTTTTCCTGAGTAGAGAGCCAGCGCTGCCCAAAGGCCTGTTCTGACAAGGTGTTCAGCAGCGTATTCTGCACGTCAGGTTTAAGCTTGTTCTCTTCCAACAATGCCAGCATCAGCGCGTTGTCACGTAGCTGACTGCCGTAATCCGCCATCCACTGCTGCGCATCGCGGCGTGGCGTATTCAACGCCAGCGTCAACGCTTGTTCACTGCGGTTGGCGTCGCCCATGTTTTTCAGCGCTATCCCAAGTTGCAACAGCGGTAAACCGGAAGCCACCTGTGCACGACGCTCCCAGATCTCACGCAGCGCGCCGAGCGGGGCTTTCTGCTGACGAGCCAGCACCAGCGCGGCGTAGGCCTGTACGGCAAACCGGCTTGCTGATGCGTCGTCGGTATAGCGAATCGACATCATGCCCGGGTCCTGCAAATAGCGCAGCAGCCGCTCGTTACCCCGGTTAATCACCTCTGCCGGAACGCTATAGCCTTGTTCATTCGCACGAACGAGGAAATCCATCACATACGCGGTCAGCCAGTACTCTTCCGACCCGTTCTTATCCCACAGCGCAAAACCGCCGTTATCACGCTGCATTTGCAGTAAACGAGAGATGCCAATCTCTACTGCCGCACGGCGTTTTTCATCACTGTCGCCCGCGATACCTAACGCCTTCAACTGCGCGGCATTGGTGTATAAGGATGGGAACAACCCGCTCGCCGTTTGCTCGAGGCAACCGTAAGGGTAAGCTTTCAGTTCACGGATATAGCGCGCCAGATTCAGCGGTGGTTTACCGCTAAACAGCAGTTGTCCCTGCATCGTCACAGGAGAGAAATTCGTCAGTTCTTCGCCCGGAAGCTGCCAGGTTGCGCCCGGCTGAAGTGCGACGCCGTAATTAACAGTTTGCGCCGGGAACGCCGGTCGCACGCCAATTTTCCACTGTTTATGCTGAACAGGCAGCGTTTCACCCGGTAGATTCAGACCGCTAATTTGCGCCTGAATTTCGCCATCGCCAAAGCCCTCCCGCGCACGCACCGGAATAAACAGCGTAGTCCGTACGCCTGGCGCCAGATTCACCGGGGCGGGATCTTGCCCCATCAGCTCCAGTAAACCGCTGGCCGCGAGATTAATAATCAGCGTTTGCGGTTTGTCAGTCAGGTTGGTCACGTCCAGCGTCAGGCGCGAGGTATCGCCCCCCGCCAGAAAGCGCGGCATGTTCAGTTCAGCAATTACCGGCGCGGCGACAATCACTTTGCTTTCGCTACTGCCAAAGTCATCCGCCGTCCAGGCTTGCGCCATTACCCGCAGCTCGCCGTTGAAATCACCAATTGGTAACGTCACCGTACCTTCGCCCTGCTCGTTAAGCGTCACCGGCAGCGCCTGTTGCGCCACGATATTAACGTGATTAACCGGTGGCTTGCCGCCGCGTTTTAACTCATCGCCATCACCACCAAAGCGCAGCGCCGCCAGACGTCCTTGCCCTTCGATCACCTGGCCGTAAATATCATAAATATCCGCGCCATAGCGTTTTTGCCCGAAAAACGCCTGCCAGGGATCCGGCGTGGCGTAATCGGTAATGTTCAACACCCCGCTGTCAACGGCTGAGACCAGCACGTTAACCTGTTTTGGCACGTCGCCATTTTTAACGCTGGCTTTAATCTTGACGGTCAACGGCTGATTTGGACGCATTTTCGCCGGACTTTCCAGCTCCAGCGCCAGACGACGGTTTTCATCGCCTAACGGCAAATGCAGTAAGCCGACTGCCCGCTTTGGCGTTGCCGAACGAGACTTGTCGCCAGGACGAACCACCAGCGCGCTGAGATACAAGTCATGGCGATTCCAGGTTTTATCGACCGGGATGGAGATATCAAGACCATCCGTCGGTACGTCTATCTCTTGCCACCACAGCGGACCTTCGCTGGACTCCACCATCGCGTAACCTTTGCCAGCCGCGGGTGCGGCAATGTGTAGCTTCATGGTATCGCCGGGACGATAGCCGGGTTTATCCAGTTTCAGGGTCACGCGATCGGGACGCACTGCCCCGCTGCCGTCGCTGTTATCCTGCCAGCTATAACCAGCCCAGAAGCGCACGCTGCTCACCGCATCATTCGGAGCTTTCACTTCCAGGCGATAGGCACCCCACTCGACCGGGAAGCTGACTTTACCGGTCTCATCGGCCTTAAGATCCAGGGTCTGCTCACCCTCAACCAGATCTTTTTGATCGAACTGCGATTGCCAGCCCTCGCCTTCAGACCAGTTCCAGTAATAATCACGGCGTTCACGAATCAAACGCACCTGTAAACCGGACACCGCTTTTTTCTCACCTTGCGCATCGGCATACACAATATCAAAAGCGGCATTGCTGTTTTCATCAACGCCAGGCTGATTGACGGTAGTATCGGTGCGGTAGTCATAAACGGCTCTCGCCGCAAACTGCGGACGAATACCTGGCAGCGTATCCGCAGGCCAGATGGCTTGTTCAACCCGACGCGTCACCGGACGGCCACCCGACTCCAGCAGGCTGGCTTGCAGAATCACCTGTAACGGAGAATGCGTATCCTGCCATTGGCTGTTGGTAGTCACTTCGCCGCGACCGTGGTCATCCAGCGTCAACTGAACCTCATCGAGGCTGCGAGAAAGATTTTCTTCGGCAATATTACCAAACTGGAACCCCGGTAATGCCTGCACCGCTTCCCGCAACGGGCGCAGGAAAAGCTGCCCTTGCAGAGCATTGCCGTTGGCGGGCGCGCCATACAGGTAGTAGCCCACCACCGAGAACTTCACTTCATCAGTTGGAGCCACCGGCATCTTATTGGCGGTGAGATTGAGCGCCATCCGCTCAGGCATGAAATCTTCGACGTGGAAATCCCACATCCGCGACTGGTTGTCGCCAGTATTGGCACGAATATGCCACATGCCGGTTGGCGCGCTGCTGTCCAGCGGCCAGCTAAAGCGATACAGACCGTTTTCCGGCTGGCTCACTACCGAGCGTAACACCTGTCCGTCGGGCTTAACGACCTCCAGCTTCACCGGCTGGTCAGGCAGCGTTTTGCCGTCGCTATCTCGCAGTAATCCGTTGAGGATCACCGTTTCGCCAGGGCGATAGAGGTCACGGGGGCCAAACATAAAGAACTGCTTGCTGTATCCCGGCGCGCCGGCAATATCAAATTCAGCCAGATCCAACGCCGGGAGCTTCAGGTCCAGCAGCGTGGTTTGCCCGTCTTTACGGGCCAGCAATAAGGCCGCGTCTTTATCAGTTTCCAGCTTGACGTGACCCTGCGCGTCGCTGGTAGCCTGCGCCAGCGTCTGCCCTTTTTCGTTGAGTAACGTAACCTCAATACCCTGCTGCGCAGCGCCGTTTTCCAGACTCTGCGTAAAGACATCCAGTTGATTGTGGTAACGGTGCGCAGAGACACCAATGTCACTGAGCGTAAACAGCGTAGCAGCATTGCTGTAGTTATAGTGTCCGGCCTGATTCATCACCGCAATGTAAACGCCTGCTTGCTGCAACGGCTTGATATCGCTCAGTGGCAGTAGCAGCTTCTCTCGGGTGTTACGCGCAGGATTGAGGTCAAAGCGTCCGGTATAAACCAGCTCCGCCATTTTCAGCAGATTGTCTGACTCCCAGTTTGACAACGAATTACGGTATTCCCACTGGCTGACAAACGCACCGAGCGATTCAGGCTTCACGCGAAAGAAGTTTACATCCACGCTATCAACATTAAGGGCCATCACCGGTAACCCTTCAATCACTTTTCCCGGCAGCAGCGAGCCGCGACTAGCGAACCCTACGCTTGGCTGGACGTCGCGGGTGGTAATATTTTTTTCATAATCGATAGCGAACGTCGCTTTATTCAGCGCCAGCAAATCACGCTCAATGGTAACCACCAGTTCCCGGTTAGGTTCGAGATGGCGTAAGCGTAGCTCTTTTAGATTTGGCGCCAGCTCCCAGGCACCATCCACTTTGCCGCTTTTTTTATCAACAACGTGCACTACGCGAGAAAAATCTTGTTCCGGATCGAGGGGAATGGAAAAGGTTAAAACGAGCGTTGCCGCGCCATCGAGCTGGACCTCGGAGGCATCAAGCAACGTCAGCGACTTGCCCTGGCTTTGCTGAATCAGCTGTTGTAATTGGGCCTTATCTTTTGCTGGCGCAGTCTGCGGTGCAGGCGCATCAGGCTTCGCAGCCGTCGGTGATTTTTCGTTATTATTATCGCACCCAACCAGTGCCAGCATCAGCATACAGGCCGCTACGCGTAAATGTTTCATTTTTCATCCCTGGCCGTAGTGGCCCGTTAGCTACGTAGAACAACTATTATGCGTCAGATTTTCGGCTGTGGAAGCCAGTAACTGTTCTACGTTGTCCTATTTTTTCGTGATTAATGTGGATTCGCCTGACAAATCAGCCTCTTTTACTTGTCGCATTGCACTAAACATCCGACAATTTGCCAAAACCTGGTAAAAATGGAGATGCCTATGACCACCGCCTTTTTTGTCGCTGCCGACTGGCTTGCCGAACACATTGACGACCCGGAAATACAAATTCTTGATGCCCGGATGGCACCTCCAGGACAGGAAGATCGCGATGTTGGCGAGGAGTATCGCGCGGGCCATATTCCTGGCGCAGTCTTTTTTGATATTGAAGCGCTTTCCGACCATACGTCACCGCTACCGCATATGATGCCGCGACCGGAAGCCTTTGCCGTAGCGATGCGCGAATTGGGCGTTCATCAGGATAAACACCTGGTTGTCTACGATGATGGCAACCTGTTTTCCGCGCCACGCGCATGGCGGATGCTGCGGACATTTGGTGTCGAGAATGTCTCCATTCTGGCGGGCGGTCTGGCTGGCTGGCAGCGCGATGAGCTAATGCTCAAAGAAGGAAATGAGGATTTACCGGAAGGTGAATTTAACGTGGCATTTACGCCTGAAGCGGTTGTGCGCGTTACCGACGTACTGCTGGCCAGTCATGAAAAAACGGCGCAGATCGTCGATGCCCGACCGGCTGCGCGTTTTAATGCCGAAGTTGACGAGCCGCGTCCGGGCCTCAAGCGTGGCCATGTGCCTGGTGCGCTTAACGTACCGTGGACAGAGCTGGTTCGTGACGGTGAACTGAAAACTACCGACGAACTGGATGCTATTTTATTCAGCCACGGCGTAAGCTTTGACCGTCCCATTATCGCCAGCTGCGGCTCAGGCGTTACGGCGGCGGTGGTTGTGCTGGCGCTAGCCACGCTGGGCGTTTCTAACGTCGCATTGTATGACGGTGCATGGAGCGAATGGGGCGCGCGCAACGATTTACCGGTAGAACCGGCCGCCCATAATCCCTCTGCTTAACCCTCCCCCTGCTGTTACCCCGCTCACAACGCATAACGTTACATGTAACGTTATGCGTCATTTGTTTTTAAAACAACCAGATAGCTGGAATTCTCCCCTTTGACGCTGCTAACTTTGTCCTGTTTTCGCACTCTGATGTGCGGTTCATATAAGAGAGAACATGATGAAAAGAGCTGTCAATGCCCTACAAAATTTTGGCAAATCGCTCTATGGTCCGGTGCTCATTCTCCCGATCGTGGGCTTGTTCATTGCCTTCGGTAACGTCCTTAGCAATGGCAATCTTGCGCAATATTTGCCTTTTCTCGCTCATCCCATTTTACAAAACAGTGGTCAGTTAATTGCGAAATCCGCCGTATCTGTACTGGCAAATCTGGCGCTGGTTTTCGCCGTCGGCATTCCCATTGGCCTTGCCACCCGTGATAAAGGTTATGCGGCCTTGACAGGTCTTGTCGCTTTTATTGTTTTTATCAACGCGATGAACGTCACGCTTCAGCTACGCGGCGATCTGGTTGCGACGGATCAGATGCGCGGTGCGGGTCAGAGTATGGTGCTTGGCGTGCAGGTGCTGGAGATGGGCGTTTTTGCCGGGATTTTGCTGGGCGTCGTGGCAGGTTATCTCTATAACCGCTATTCCGGCGTGCAGTTCAGCGGTGCGATGGCGATTTACTCAGGCCACTGTTTCGTCGCCATCATTATTCTGCCCACCTCAATGCTTCTCGGCGTAGCGATGAGCGAACTGTGGCCTTTCGCTCAGCATGGCATCAGTACCATGGCGTTGACCATTAAAGACGCTGGACCTTACGGCGTCGCTATTTACGGTTTTCTTGAACGCATTCTGGTGCCGACCGGACTACACCACCTGGTTTACACGCCGTTTCTGTATACCGAACTGGGCGGCACTGCCGAGGTTTGCGGTAATGTGTATCAGGGGGCGCGCAACATCTATTTCGCCGAGATGGCCTGTCCGACAGTGGCACAGCTCAGCAATACGGTGGTGTGGGACGCTCGCGGCATCAGTAAAATGTTTGGCCTGCCTGCCGCTGCGCTGGCTATGTATATGACGGCCACGCCACAACGCAGGGCTGCCGCGAAGGCCATTCTGCTCCCCGCCGCGCTGACCTCATTACTGGTCGGCGTCACCGAGCCCATTGAGTTTTCCTTCCTGTTTGTCGCTCCGCTGCTGTTTGTGGTACACGCGGTGCTGACCGGCATCGGCATGATGCTGTTTTCTCTGCTGGATGTTCACGCCATCGGCGCCAACGGCGTCATTGACTTCATTCTCTACAACCTGCCGCTGGGCGTCGAAAAGGCTAACTGGCCGATGTACATCGCGGTCGGGATGATGATGTTCGTTCTCTACTTCGTCATCTTTCGCTTTCTTATCCGCTATTTCGATATGAAAACGCCAGGTCGTGAGGAGGACGCGCGGGAGACACGTTTGTACAGCAAAAAAGATTATCAGGCAAAAGGCCGCGATGATTCTGGCGAAGCCATTATTGCCGGGCTGGGCGGTCGCGCCAATATTGAAGTGGTTGATAACTGTTACACCCGTCTGCGCGTCACCGTGAAAGATATCGCCATCATCAACGAGCCGCAGCTCAAAGCGACCGGCGCGAAAGGCGTCATTAAACAAGGTAATAACGTTCAGGTGGTCTACGGACTGCACGTTAAGAAAATGCGAGAAGCCGTAGAGGCGTTTCTCTGAAGGAGCCAATCATGTTTACCCCCCCTTTTATTTTATCCATTGCTGGCGGTGGAAGCACTTATACGCCCGGGATTGTCAAAAGTCTGATGGTGCGTCTTGCCGATTTTCCGCTGGCTGAAATTCGTCTGTATGACATTGACGAAGCACGTCAAAGCACCATTGCACCGGTGGTTGAAAAAGTGATTCGCGATCACAGCCAGTCAATTAAATTTACCGTAACCCGCGATGCGCAAACGGCCTTTCGCGGGGCGCATTTTATTTTCTCGCAGATGCGCGTAGGCCAGTACAAAATGCGCGAGCTGGACGAAAAAATCCCGTTAAAACACGGCGTCGTCGGCCAGGAGACCTGCGGCCCCGGTGGTTTAGCCTACGGGCTACGCACCATTCTGCCGATGGTGGAACTAATCGATCTGGTCGAACGTTTTGCCGATAAAGCGGCGTGGATTGTCAATTACGCCAATCCGGCGGCGATTGTGGCAGAGGGGGTACGTCGCTTACGCCCGAACGCGCGGGTTCTCAATATTTGTGATATGCCGGTCGCTGCAATGCGTAACATGGGTGCGATTCTGGGCGTTGACCGTCATAAGCTGGAGGTGGACTACTTCGGCCTTAACCACTTTGGCTGGTTTACCCGCGTGCGGGTTGATGGCGAAGACCAGCTCCCGGCGTTACGGCGGCATATCGCTAAATTCGGCCTGCTGACAGAAGATGCCGCACAAACGGATCCGCAGCATGCCGATCCTTCATGGGTCAAAACATGGCGTAACATCAAGCCGATCATGGACAACTTCCCGGAATATCTGCCGAATCCGTATTTACAGTATTACCTGATGTCGGAACAGATCGTGGCCCATCAGGATCCAGATCACACCCGGGCCAACGAAGTGATGGAGGGGCGTGAGAAGAAATTATTCGCCGCGGCTCAGGAATACCAGAGCACGGGGATTTTGCCCGATGCGTTTCACGTCGGAGTTCACGGCGCGTTTATCGTTGATGTCGCCTGTAGCCTGGCTTTTGATTTACGCCAGCGTCACCTGGTGATTGTTGAAAACAGAGGCGCGATTGCCAATCTGCCCTATGACGCGATGGTCGAAGTACCTGCGTACATCACTTCACAGGGAGCTGAACCGGTTCGCATGGGGGCAGTACCGTTGTTTCACCAGACGCTGCTGATGCAACAGCTGGCCTCAGAGCAACTGCTGGTTGAGGCCGCCATTGAAGGCAGCTACGAGAAGGCACTACAGGCTTTCACGCTGAACCGGACGGTGCCAACCATGGTACATGCCAAAACCCTCCTTGATGAGATGATCGAGGCTAACCGGGACTACTGGCCAGCGCTGAAAAAAGCCTGGCAGGAGGGGGAATTGCGCTAAAGTCTGGTGCGGAAGACTTGTCGGTGTGGATGAAAACACCGACAATTCCGCGAATTGATGAAAACGGAGGCCCAATGACTATCCCATATTTCTCCCTTCCTGCCCGGCAAGTGAAACCGGCCTGATCATGGACAACCGGCTTGCCTCTCTGCTGACGCGCGGAGAACCGCTTACCCGCGCAGAGTACCGTGTGCTGGCGCACCTGACACAGCATCCGCTGCTGGTAGGTAACATCACGGTACGTGAGCTGGCCCAGGCGACTTTTGTTTCCACGGCCACCATTATGCGGTTGTGTCAGAAACTGGGCTTCAGCGGTTTCAGCGAGTTTATATGGCACTGCAAACAGCGGCTCTCCGATACGCCGCACATCGCAGCGCAGGCCGCGGAGAGCGGCGAGTTACCGGCGATGCTTAGCCGTTTCATCGCCAACTATCAGCTTACTTTTCAATGGAATACCCAGGAAAAACGTCGCCATTTTGTTGATTTATTACGGCAAAAGGAGAGTTTCTTTCTGTATGGCGCCGGATTTTCCTATCTGTTTGCGGAGTATCTGACCAAAAAATTGCAGGTTCTCGGTAAGACCGCTTTTATTTCCGGGCCAGGTGACAGCCGGAACATCTTTCTCAGTAATGCCGCCCGCTATCAGGTATTCGTCGCGGTGTCACGCAGCGGCGAAACGGAACAGGTTATTGATAAAGTCAGGATTGCGCAAAACGTTGGCATGACGATTGTGGCCTTTACCCGTGCGTCGGCCAATTCGCTGGCGGGCATGGCGGATTTGCACTTTGCGCTATATGACGAAGCGGTACACTTTGCCGCGGAGGCCGCCGGAGTGACCTCTTTTGAATCGAATCTGGTGCTACTCATGGATTTGTTGCTGCTGGAAGCAACGGGGTGAGCGCTCACCCCGAATGCCTCAGATAATCCGGTTCTGTTTGAAGTCGCGCAGGAAACCGCCCCAGCGGCGTTCGTAGAACGGTGCGATGTGCTCAGTGATAAAGTGACTCACGCCCTTCTCACCTTTCTTCACCTGGCAGATATCAATGGGTTCATCACCCGGCAACGTATCGGTCGCGACGCTACCCGCAGCATGGATGATCTCTTCAATATCACCTTCAGCTTCAATACCAATCAGCAGATTCGGCTGGGCTTCCGCACTTTCTTTGATTGAGCAGAGAAATGCGCGTTTTACCGGCTTAATGGTTTTAAACAGCGTGGTCAGTGAGTCAATCATCTGCGCCGGAGGTTCGGCGACTTCAGAAAGGATCAGCGATTCACCACCTTCCAGTACTTCCTGGGTGCTTAGCGGATTACCCTCTTCCCCCATCAGCAGGCTGATTTCACGCGGCATAAACTCTTTGCCGGTCGGCAGTTTAGCGTTGAGAAAGAGCGTTTCGCCAAGCGTCATTTCAAATAGCGTACGCACCGGCATAACGACAAATGCTTGCTCATCTTCAACCGCCTGTTGCAGGGCTTCCAGGGAGGTGAAGAACGGGATCACGGTCGTGCCGTCTTCTTTTTCCCAGTGTTGAAGGTCGAGGGCACTGTCTTCTACTACCGCCTCGCCTTCTGCGGCAGTACCCGGCACCCAGACGGTGGATTCCAGTAAAGTACGGAAAAATGCCGGACGATGCGCAGGCTCTGTCGCTGCTTGCTCCAGCAACGTTTCTAATTCATTTTTTGTTTCGGACATAAGTATCACAAATTGGATGAATACATGTAAGCCGGATAAGCGTAGCGCCATCCGGCAATACAGTCGTGAATTATGCGGTAAGCAGATTCGCGATGGTGCGCACACCCAGACCGGTTGCGCCCGCAGACCACTGCTCAACCGGCGCTTTGCGATAGGTTGCAGAGCAATCGATGTGCAGCCAGCCTTGCTGGTAATTTTCCACGAAATGGGACAGGAAACCCGCCGCGGTGCTTGCACCCGCTGGGTAGGCCGCACTGCCGGTATTATTCAGCTCAGCAAAATTTGACGGCAGTTGGCTACGGTGGAACTCTGCCAACGGCAAACGCCAGAACGGCTCGTTTTCTTGCGCCGCACTTGCCAACAAACGCGCGGCCAGTTGGTCATCAAAGCTAAACAGCGCGTGGTAATCGTTGCCCAGTGCGGTTTTCGCCGCGCCGGTCAGCGTGGCAGCATCAATGATCAATTCAGGTTTTTGCGCGCTGGCATCGATCAGGCCATCGGCCAGTACCAGACGCCCTTCAGCATCGGTATTCATCACTTCAACTTTTTTACCGTTGCGATAGTGAATGATATCGCCAAGCTTAAAGGCGTTGCCGCTGATCAGGTTATCCGCGCAGCACAGATACAGCTTCACACGCTTGTTCAGGCCACGGGTGATGGCAAACGCCAGCGCACCAGTGACCGTTGCCGCACCGCCCATATCGGACTTCATTGAGTCCATGAATGCGCTTTGCTTGATGCTGTATCCGCCGGAGTCAAAGGTAATTCCCTTGCCAACCAGGCAGGCATAAACTGGAGCTTCTTTGTCGCCAGTCGGGTTGTAATCCAGCGCCAGCAGCACCGGCGGACGTTCAGAACCTCGACCCACGGTATGCAGCCCCATGTAGTTCTGCTCGCGCAGATCTTCACCTTTGGTGATACGGTACGAGACGTTGTCGCAGGCCACGCCGCACAGCAGGTCTACCGCGCGTTGCGCCAGCTGTTCCGGGCCCAGCTCTTCTGCAGGTGCGTTAATGGTATCGCGCACCCAGTCAATAATCTTCAGACGGTTATCCAGCTCTTTGCGCTGCGCCTCGTCCAGAGCGGCCCACTCAACTTTGCGGGTGCCTTTTGGTCCTTTGTAACCCTGCCAGAACGCCCAGCTACGTTCGGTATCCCAGCCTTCACCATCCAGTTGGACATGTTTAATACCCAGGCCATCAATTTTACGCGCGGCGCGCTGGATAAGGCTGAGATCATCTTTTCCGTTCAGGTGCAGGGTAATACCGTCATTATTAATGCTGTATGTCGCCTTTTCACCCCAGCGAGCGTCAGCGGGTTGCGTGGAAAGCGTAATTTTCATGGCTTCTGTCATTTTATTTATCCTTATTTCGCGCATACAGGAAAACGGGCCACCCGTGGGCAGCCCGTTGACTTATTCGGCTTCGTCCAGCCAGACCAGTAAAATGGCCTCAAGGATTTTTTCGTTCGATGCCTGTGGATCATCATCGAACTCTTCCAGGTCACAGATCCATTGATGCAGATCGGTGAAACGAACGGTCTTGGGATCGAGATCGGGGAACGCGTCGTACAGCGCCTCGCCGATTTCGCGGCTATCGGTCCACTTCAGTCCCATACTACCCTCTGTTAATGCTCACGTGCATGATTGATTGTGTAACGTGGGATTTCGACCACTAAATCGTCCTCGGTTACCCGTGCCTGACAGCTTAAACGGCTCTCCGGCTCCAGTCCCCAGGCTTTATCCAGCATGTCGTCTTCTTCTTCTGTGCTTTCCGGCAAAGAATCAAAACCTTCACGTACGATGCAGTGGCAGGTCGTGCAGGCACAGGATTTTTCACAGGCGTGTTCAATCTCGATACCGTTACGCAGGGCAACGTCGAGAATGGTTTCGCCGGTCTCAGCTTCCAGAACTGCGCCATCGGGACAGAGATCCTGATGAGGCAAAATAACAATCTTTGGCATATTAAACCTCGTCCACAGAATGGCCTTTCAGCGCACTACGGACGGATTTGTCCATACGGCGAGCGGCGAATTCCTGGGTTTGTTTGTCTACGTTTTTAATGGCTTGTTCTATCGCGTCAACATCGTCACCCTGTGCTACCTCGCTCAAGTGCGCGGCGGCGGTGTCGATAGCCTGACGTTCTGCGGTGCTTAACAGCGCGGCATCAGCGTTCAGCGCACCGGATAAACTCTCCAGTACGCGTGCCGCTTCGACTTTCTGTTCTGCCAGCATACGAGCTTTAACGTCCTGCTCGGCAAAACTCATCGAATCCTGAATCATGGAGGCGATTTCACTGTCGGTCAGACCGTAGGACGGTTTGACCTGAATCGAGGACTCAACGCCGGTGGATTTCTCCATAGCGGTGACGCTCAGCAGCCCATCAGCATCGACCTGGAAGGTCACGCGGATATGCGCGCCGCCTGCCGGCAACGCCGGGATACCGCGCAGCGCAAAACGCGCCAGTGAACGACAGTCCTGCACCAGCTCACGCTCGCCTTGCATCACGTGAATGGACATCGCGGTTTGGCCATCTTTAAACGTGGTGAAGTCCTGCGCGCGCGCCACCGGGATAGTGGTGTTACGCGGGATCACTTTCTCCACCAGACCGCCCATGGTTTCCAGTCCCAGAGACAGCGGGATAACGTCCAGCAGCAGCATTTCGCTGTCCGGTTTATTCCCGACCAGAATATCCGCCTGGATTGCCGCACCGATAGCGACCACTTTGTCCGGGTCGATAGAGGTCAGCGGCGTACGGCCAAAGAATTCACCGACGCGTTCACGTACCAGCGGCACGCGCGTTGAACCACCGACCATTACCACTTCCAGCACATCCTGCGGCTCAACGCCCGCATCTTTCAGCGCACGGCGGCAGGCCAGCAGCGTACGTTTAACCAGTGCGGAAATGAGTTCATTAAAGGTTTCACGGGTGATTTCACCCTGCCATCCTGCCACGTTAACCGTCACAGAATCGGCGTCGCTGAGTGCGATTTTCGCTGCAATCGCGGCATCCAGCAGTTCGCGCTGTACGCGGTTATCGCTGCGATCGGCAACGCCCGCCTGCTCGCGAATATAGTCGGCCAGCAGATGGTCAAAATCGTCGCCGCCGAGCGCGGAATCACCGCCGGTCGCCAGCACTTCGAACACGCCGCGACTCAGGCGCAGAATAGAAATATCAAAAGTACCGCCGCCAAGGTCATAGACCGCGATCACGCCTTCCTGACCGGAATCCAGGCCATAAGCGATCGCCGCAGCGGTCGGTTCGTTCAGCAGACGCAATACGTGCAGGCCCGCCAGACGCGCGGCGTCTTTCGTCCCCTGACGCTGTGCATCGTCAAAGTAAGCCGGAACGGTGATCACTACGCCATCCAGTTCGCCGGACAACGATTCGGTTGCCCGCGCGGCCAGCGCTTTCAGAATGTCAGCGGATACGCGCACCGGATTAAGCAAACCGGCAGCGGTTTCAATCATCGGCAGGCCGTTTTCGCTCGCCTGGAATGAATAAGGCAGATGCGGGTAACGCGCCTGGATATCCGCCAGAGAGCGGCCCATCATGCGTTTTACCGAGCTGACGGTGTTTGCCGTATCCAGCGCAGCATTGGCGCGGGCATCGTAACCGACCGAGTAGCCCTGCTGCTGATAGTGAACCACTGACGGCAACAGGTGGCGACCTTCATGATCTGCCAGCGTTTCGGCCTGGCCGCTGCGTACGGTCGCAACCAGGGAGTTGGTGGTGCCTAAATCGATACCGACCGCCAGACGACGCTGGTGCGGCGCGGCGCTCAGACCAGGCTCACTAATTTGTAATAAGGCCATTTTCGCTTCCGGAAATTAAAAATCGAGCAGTTTTTCTTCGAGTTGTTCTGCACTGCTTCGCAGTTTATCGAGAAAACGCAGCTTACGCACGGTATCTGCCGCTGCGTCCCACGTCTCGCTATCCAGCTGTTCCACCATCAGTTGATGGCGAACGTTGTACATTTCGCTGACGCGTTGCATAAACGCATCCAGCCGTTGATTGTCTTTTGCCTGTTCAATCTCGTCCAGCTCTTCGCGCAGCTCCAGCTGTTCCATCAGAAACGCGGTATCGCGCACCGTGTGCTGCTCGCTGCGGATATCAAAGCCGTGTAAAGACAACAAGTATTCGGCGCGCATCAAAGGATGACGCAGCGTTTGCCAGGCCTGGTTGATAGTGGCGGACTGCGAAACCGCAGCAAGTTGTTCCGCCTGAGAACCGCTGGCGAATTTATCAGGATGATACTGACGTTGCAGATCCTGAAAACGTAGGCTCAGCGCCTGAGTATCGAGCTGATAACGGGCCGGTAAGCCAAAGAGGGTGAAGTAGTCCATAACATTCTCAGGGCATCGATTCTCTGTTGTTCGATGAGGCAAAACCAGAGAGTCAGGTAAAACAAACCCCACGCGCAGGCGACCACGGTGGGGTTATCAGTAAGCGCGTTACACGTGGAAGCTTTCGCCGCATCCACATTCGTCTTTCACGTTCGGGTTAGTGAACTTAAACCCTTCGTTCAGACCTTCTTTGACGAAGTCTAACTGCGTACCGTCGAGGAATTGCAGGCTCTTACCGTCGATCACGACTTTTACGCCTTTGTCTTCAAACACGGTATCTTCAGCCGCCGGCTCGTCAACAAATTCCAGTACATAAGCCATACCTGAGCAGCCGGAGGTTCTCACGCCCAGACGCAGACCAAACCCTTTACCGCGGTTTGCCAGGAAGGTATTTACACGCGCTGCTGCACTGTCGCTTAAGGTAATCGACATAATAAAACCTCAACTCTTAATTATTTTGCTTCACGTTTGCTTTTGTAATCCGCAATCGCGGCTTTAATCGCGTCTTCAGCCAGAATAGAGCAGTGAATCTTCACCGGTGGCAGCTCAAGCTCGTCGGCGATATCGGTATTTTTGATCGCCTGTGCTTCGTCCAGAGATTTCCCTTTTACCCATTCGGTAACCAGAGAGCTGGAGGCAATAGCGGAACCGCAGCCGTAAGTCTTGAAACGCGCGTCTTCAATGATACCCTCATTGTTGACTTTGATCTGCAACTTCATCACGTCGCCACAGGCCGGTGCACCCACCATGCCGCTGCCCACGTTCTCGTCGCTGTTGTCAAAAGAGCCCACGTTACGTGGATTCTCGTAATGATCGATTACTTTTTCGCTGTAAGCCATGATGAATTCTCCTTATCGGTACCGATTAGTGATGTGACCATTCAATACTGTTCAAATCCACGCCCTGTTTAAACATTTCCCACAGCGGAGAAAGGTCGCGCAGGCGGCCAATGGAGTTGCGAACCAGATTGATGGCGTAGTCAATCTCTTCTTCGGTAGTGAAACGACCTAAAGAGAAACGAATTGAGCTATGTGCCAGCTCGTCGGTCATCCCCAGCGCGCGCAGCACGTAGGATGGCTCCAGGCTTGCAGAGGTACATGCAGAACCGGAGGACACAGCCAGGTCTTTCAGCGCCATAATCAGCGACTCGCCTTCAACAAAGTTGAAGCTAACGTTGAGAATGTTCGGTGCGCCCTGCTCGAGGTCACCATTGAGGTACACCTCTTCCATATCTTTCACGCCGTTCCACAGACGGTTACGCAGAGTGCGCAGGCGCGCCATCTCGGTTTCCATCTCTTCTTTGGCGATACGGTAAGCTTCACCCATCCCAACGATTTGGTGCACAGGCAGCGTACCGGAACGCATACCGCGCTCGTGACCGCCGCCGTGCATCTGCGCTTCAATACGAATACGCGGTTTACGACGAACGTACAGCGCGCCGATACCTTTCGGGCCATAAATTTTGTGGCCGGAGAAGGACATCAGGTCAACTTTCAGTTGGCTCAGATCGATAGGCAGTTTGCCCACGCTCTGGGTCGCATCAACGTGATAGATGATACCGCGGGCACGGCACATTTCGCCGATGGTTGCGATATCCTGTACCACGCCGATTTCGTTGTTAACGTGCATGATGGAGACCAGAATGGTGTCGTCACGCATTGCGGCTTCGAGTTCTTTCAGGTCGATAATGCCGTTACGCTGTGGGGCGAGGTAGGTCACTTCAAACCCTTCGCGCTCCAGCTGACGGCAGGTGTCCAGCACGGCTTTGTGTTCGGTTTTGCTGGTGATGATGTGCTTGCCTTTTTTCTGATAAAAGTTGGCTGCACCTTTAATCGCCAGGTTATCGGATTCAGTCGCACCGGAAGTAAAGACGATTTCACGCGGGTCAGCGCCCACGAGGTCGGCAATCTGGTTACGGGCGATATCTACCGCCTCTTCAGCCTGCCAGCCGAAACGGTGTGAACGAGACGCTGGGTTACCAAAGTTTCCGTCCAGGGTCAGACACTGCATCATTTTCTCGGCAACACGCGGGTCCACCGGCGTGGTTGCGGAGTAGTCGAGATAGATCGGTAATTTCATTGCTCTATAAACTCCGTACATCGCTTCAATGCAAGGAACCAGGCAACCGGCTGGATGTACGACCGAGTTAACGGGGCGTCTGGCACCCCGGCCTGATTCTGAAATACTTTTTACGCTTCATCTTTCTGGCTGCCTTAATGCAACCAGAAGCTATTGCGTAATTTTTATTAGGCACGCAGTTTGACGTCGATAGCGTCTTGCGTGCGGGTGCTGCGTGGAGCGTCATGTGTGTGCTGGCGACCAGACACATCCAGGACTTCCTGATTATTCACCAGTTCGCCCAACGTAATGTTGTTGAGGAAACCGGTCAGACGATCGCTCAGATCGCGCCACAGCGCGTGGGTCAGGCATTTATCGCCGCCCTGACAACCGCCTTTGCCCTGGCAACGGGTCGCGTCTACAGACTCGTCAACAGCGCTAATCACTTCACCTACTGCGATGCTGCCGGCATCTTTACCCAGCAGATACCCGCCGCCTGGTCCACGTACGCTGGAAACCAGACCGTTTTTACGCAAACGGGAAAACAGCTGCTCCAGATATGACAGGGAAATTCCCTGACGTTCAGAAATATCAGCCAACGGTACCGGGCCCGTTTCGGAGTTGAGCGCAACGTCCAACATTGCGGTCACGGCATAACGCCCTTTTGATGTCAGTCTCATGTCTTACTTAGCCTCAAACTCGCCCCTGCCCGGGGTTTTTTATTGTAAAATGGGGGTATTGCATAGCAGGGGCAAGTCTGACATTCCCGACTAAATCAGTCAACTATTTACTTGACTAATTTAGTCAGGTATTTAACCTTCAGTGCCATTTTCATTTACCGGATGGCGCTTCGCTAATCCGGCCTGGGAATCGTGCAGCCATCCGGCATCAAGACGCTTACTTGCCTTTATTCTGCTGCTCTATAGAAGCTAAGATTCCGCGCAAAATGTTCAGCTCCTGGCTCTCAGGACGCGCACGAGTGAACAGACGGCGCAGCTTGTTCATCACCTGCCCCGGATGTCCTTCGCGGATAAACCCGGTCGACAGCAGCGTTTGTTCCAGATGACCGTAAAAACGCTCTAAATCATCGACCAGCGGATACTCAGCTTCTTCGTATTCTGCGGTCTTGTCGCTTTCCTGCGTTGCCAGCCAGGCCATGCGAACTTCATAAGAGATGACCTGCACCGCCATCGCCAGGTTGAGCGAGCTGTATTCCGGGTTTGCGGCAATGGCGACGTGATAATGGCACTTCTGCAGCTCTTCGTTGGTCAGGCCAACGCGTTCACGACCAAACACCAGCGCCACCGGCGAGTTCGTTGCTTCAGAGACGCTTTTTAAACCGCATTCACGCGGATCCAGCATCGGCCACGGCAGCGTCCGGGAGCGCGCGCTGGTACCCACCACTAGGCTGCAACCCGCCAGCGCTTCATCGAGAGTATCGACGATCTGCGCGCTGCCGATCACATCGCTGGCACCTGCCGCCAGGGCGATGGCCTGGGAGTCCGGTTTAACCAGTGGATTTACCAGCCACAGATTAGTTAAACCCATGGTTTTCATTGCGCGGGCCACAGAGCCCATGTTGCCAGTGTGAGAGGTTTCCACCAGCACGATTCGAATATTTTGCAGCATTGTATTTCTTCGGCTAAAGATTATTCGGGCATATTATCATAAAACGAAGACATATTCCGAACTCGCTGCTATACTCTGCGCCGTTTTCCCGTTCTTTAACATCCAGTGAGAGAGACCGATGCATCCGATGCTGACCATCGCCGTGCGCGCAGCGCGCAAGGCGGGTAATGTAATTGCCAAACACTACGAAACGCCAGACTCTGTAGAAACCAGCCAGAAAGGCAGCAATGATTTCGTGACTAACGTCGATAAAGCCGCCGAAGCGATTATTATCGAAACAATTCGCAAATCTTACCCACAGCACACCATCATCACCGAAGAAAGCGGTGAGCATGTTGGTGAAGATCTGGATGTTCAATGGGTTATCGATCCACTGGATGGCACCACCAACTTCGTAAAACGTCTGCCGCACTTCGCGGTTTCCATCGCAGTACGCATTAAAGGCCGTACTGAAGTCGCCGTTGTTTACGATCCAATGCGTAACGAACTGTTTACCGCAACCCGCGGCCAGGGCGCACAGCTGAACGGCTACCGTCTGCGTGGCAGCACTGCACGCGATCTGGACGGTACCATCATCGCCACCGGTTTCCCGTTCAAAGCGAAACAGCACGCCACTTCTTACATGAAAATTCTTGGCAAGATGTTTACCGAGTGCGCTGACTTCCGCCGCACAGGTTCTGCTGCGCTGGATCTGGCTTACGTTGCCGCTGCACGCGTTGACGGTTACTTCGAAATCGGTCTGAAACCATGGGATTTCGCCGCAGGTGAGCTGATTGCTCGTGAAGCAGGCGCACTGGTTTGCGACTTCACCGGCGGTCATAACTACATGGCGACTGGCAACATCGTTGCAGGTAATCCGCGCGTAGTGAAAGCCATGCTGGCTAACATGCGTGACGAACTGAGCGACGCGCTGAAGCGTTAATTCAGTACAGCCCGGTGGTGTCATGCTTGCCGGGCTTACGTGTTGATACAGACCGGATAAGGCGAAGCCGCCATCCGGCTTTGATTAAAACGGTCTAATCCCTCGCCCCACCGGCACCGCGCTCACCCACATCACTACCGCAGCAGCAATCAGCACCGCACCACCAGCTAATGCCAGCGTCGTCCAGCCAATCTGTCGCCACAGCACCGGCGCTTTATGTCCGCTAAGTCTCACCGCCAGCGAGCGGAAACTGTGTACCAGCAAAGCCAGTGACGTAATGGTCAAAGAGGTTCCTGCCGCCATCGCCAGCGCCGACGCCATGCCCCAGCTAAAAACGCCAACCACTTTGCTAAACAGTAAAACCATAATTGCCCCGGAGCATGGCCGCATTCCCATAGACAAAACGATCATCAGCCGGGCGCGCCAGTCATCACCGCTTTGCAACTGTTCAGGATCAGGCAAATGCTGATGCCCACAGCCACAGCCCTCGTGATGCACATGGTGCGGCGTGAAGGCGGTAAATTTCGGGCGACGCAACAACTGGCGCAATTTCTTCAGCGCACGGACGCACAATAAAACGCCCAACACGCCAACCAGCGCATAACTCCCTTTCTCCAACCAGAAACTACTCATATGTAGCTGTCGTGCAGGCAACTGCAAAATGGTGAGCACCACAACCACCAGCCCGATGGCGACCAGTCCCTGTAATAAAGATGAGGCCAGCGTCAGGCCAATACTCGACCTCAGCTTCGAGGGATGCGTTGCCAGCCAGGTGGTAATGACGACTTTTCCATGTCCTGGTCCCAACGCATGCAGCACACCATAGAGAAAACTAAACAGCAGCAGCGATCCCCCGGCCTGGGCCGGATTGGCGGCAACGGCTTTCAGCAAACCGCTCATCTGCTGGTTAACGTCGCGCTGCCAGACGACACTCTTCATCATCACCTGCGGCCAGGCCTGCCATAGCCACAGTATGCCGACTGCAGCCAGCAGTAAAAACACCGCCAGCGGCCATAGCGTGAGCCAGCGGCGTCTGGCGGCGCGTTGTTGATAAACTACGGACATTGCAGCGTCACCGTCTGTGCAAACTGTTTACCCAATTCCATATCCTCCGGCGGTGCGTCTTCTTTATCCAGCGACTGCGCAAAGCTCAGCATTTGTTCATTCGGCGTCGGCGTATGTACTGAAATACGGCATTGCTGACTTATGGCCTGCGCCAGCCAGGCATCGCTGTCTTTGTCATAGCTCATATCAACGTAGTAGGTGGGGTCGAAGGTTGAAATGGTATATTTTTGACCGCTCAGCGGCTGAGCTTCTGCCAGCGGCAACACGAACGTCAGCACTGCCTGATGTTCTTCACGCTCCATGCCATATTCCGTCGGCCTGTTTTTAAACTTTACCTTTTTCCCGTCGTGCCACACTTCGGTGAAATAGTGCTGCCCGAGGACGTTGGCCATCACTTCCGCCGCCAGTTTTTTCCAGATCTCATCACCAGGTTTGGCATTTCCCGCATCGTAAAGCAGATCTGCCGAGGTGATTTCATCCATCGTCCAGCGCATTTTTAGCGCGACGAACTGGTCATTCTCGCTCACTATCTCGGTTTTCAAATGGATAAAGCTGTGGGGATGCGCACCTGCGCCAAAGGACAGGATCGCGAGAAACAACGTCATAATGATACGTTTAACGCCTTGCATGAGTTCTCCACGAGAAAAATCTACACCGCCACAAATAATGATGCCGTGTTTGGCGAAAGTGTGCTGAGGATACCATTGAACGAAAAAATGTTGAGCCTCCTTTTCCGGTATCGATTCAGTTCTCAATTTCAACAATTTCTTCTTCAGCAACATCCTCCCAAATACCTTTTCGTCGCCACAACTTAAGTAAAATGATAACATTTTGTTAGTTTATGGTTTCATTTTAATGTTTTGTTAACACTGAATTTAAATTACTGAGTGTATTTCCGTGCGAATTTAACCAATATTTAACCGTTTATTTTCCATAAAATTACAATAATGGGCATAGATCACATTCACCAAACTTGTGATTCATTCCCTCTTCCATTCGTTGTTAACTTCACGCCGTGACATGTCCTGCCCCCTACGAAAGGTACAACTATGAAATTCAAACTCGCATTACTCAGTGCAACCCTGGTTTCTGCATGCATGTTGTCCGGCACGTCCTTTGCGGCGGAAAAATATGAAATTGCTGTGGTTGCCAAAGTCACCGGGATTCCGTGGTTTAACCGGATGGAAACCGGTGTTAATGAAGCAGCAAAAAAACTGGATGTGAATGCTTACCAGACCGGGCCTTCCACGCCGGATCCGGCACAGCAGGTCAAAGTGATTGAGGATCTGATCGCCAAAAACGTCAACGCCATCATCGTGGTACCGAATGATGCCAAGGTCCTTGAGCCAGTACTGAAAAAAGCGCGCGATAAAGGCATTGTCGTTCTGACGCACGAATCCCCGGATGAGCAAATTGGCCAATGGGATATCGAAACCATCGATAGTGAAAAATACGCGCAGGCTAACGTCGATGAGTTAGCAAAAAACATGGGCGGCAAAGGGGGTTACGCCATCTATGTCGGTTCACTGACGGTGCCGCTGCATAACGCGTGGGCGGATTATGCAATTAAGTACCAGAAAGAAAAATATCCGGAAATGTTTGAGGTCACTTCACGTCTGCCGGTTGCGGAAAGCATCGATAAATCCTACGCCACGACGCTGGACCTGATGAAAACCTATCCGCAGATGAAAGGCATTATCGGTTTCGGCTCGCTGGGTCCAATCGGGGCGGGTCAGGCTGTGCAGAAAAAACGCGCCAAAGATAAAATCGCCGTCGTCGGGATTGCAATGCCAGCACAGGCTGCACCTTACCTGATGCGCGGTGATATCAAAAAAGCGCTGTTGTGGGATCCAAAAGACGCGGGCTACGCGCTGGTAACGGTTGCCGATCAGCTGTTGCAGGGCAAAGAAGTTAACGCCGACCTGAGTATCGATGGTTTAGGGAAAGCCGATATCGACACGGAGAAGAAAGTGATCCGCTTTAACAAGATCCTCGAAGTCACCAAAGACAACGCACAATCACTTGGTTTCTAAGGCTTTAGCCAACACCAGGGAACCTTAACGCCGGCCGTCTGGCCGGCGCTATCAACCAAACTAACACTCAGCGTCCATCCGGGCGCTCGCAGGGGTATTGTCCATGGCAGACACCACCGCATTTATCACTCTTGAGAATATCAGCAAACAATTCCCGGGCGTGCTGGCGCTGGATAACGTGAATCTGACGCTGAGAAAAGGCGAAGTTCACTGTCTGGCGGGTCAAAACGGCTGTGGTAAAAGTACCATTATTAAAGTGATCTCCGGAGTTTATCATCCGGAAAAAGGCGCGCAGATTTTACTCGATGGCAAATTGTTCCATCACCTGACGCCGCAGCTCTCTTCCCATTATGGCATTCAGGTTATTTACCAGGACCTGTCGTTGTTCCCTAACTTTAGCGTCGCGGAGAATATCGCGGTCAACCGCTATCTGCCCGGTGGCGATATCTGGGTACGTCGTGGCGCCATGAAGCAGCAGGCGCTGGCAGCCATGAAGCGCATCGGTGTGAACATCGATCCCGATAAAAAGGTTGAAAAACTCTCGATTGCCGACCGACAACTGGTCGCCATTTGCCGGGCGATTGCCGCCGATGCGCGTCTGGTGATTATGGACGAGCCCACCGCCTCACTAACCCGTCAGGAGGTTAATGGCCTGCTACGGGTCGTTAACGAACTAAAAGCTGCCGGAATTTGTGTAGTGTTTGTCAGCCACCGTCTGGATGAAGTGATGGAAGTGGCTGACCGCATCAGCGTGATGCGCGACGGCAAACTGGTGGGCACTTATCCTGCCAGCGAACTCGACAGCCACGAGCTGGCTTTCCTGATGACCGGACAACGCTTCCACTATAGCCCGCTGCCGGAAAGACCCGCTATTGAGCAAGAGCCCCTGCTGGAGCTGCGCAACCTCAGCCGCAGAGGCAAATACCAAAACATTAATCTGTCGCTGCACGGCGGCGAGATTGTCTCCATTGTGGGCCTGCTGGGCGCCGGACGCACCGAACTTTGTCTGAGCCTGTTTGGCATGACGCACCCAGAAAGCGGTGAGATTCGCATTAACGGCCAGCCGGTCACTCTTCGCAATAACCATGATGCCATCAAACATGGCATCGGCTACGTCTCAGAAGATCGCCTGACGCAGGGGCTGATCATGGAGCAGTCGATCTACGACAACACCATCGTCACGGTGTTTGATCAACTGCATACTGGCAGCGGCCTGCTCGATCACCGTAAAGCGCAAAAGCTGGTCGCCGATTTGATCCGCGAGCTGAATATCAAAGTGTCCGATCCACACCTGCCGGTTAAAACCCTTTCCGGCGGTAATGCCCAGCGTATCGCCATTGCCAAATGGGTGGCGACTAATCCCCGCATCCTGATCCTCGACTCCCCTACCGTAGGCGTAGATATCGCCAACAAAGAGGGTATTTACCAGATAGCCCGCGATCTGGCGGAACAGGGTATGGCGGTGCTGATGATTTGCGATGAAATCCCGGAAGCGTATTACAACAGCCACCGCGTGCTGGTGATGCGTCGCGGCAGGCTGGTGGCGGAATTTAATCCTCATCAGTGCCGTGAAGAGGAGATTGCTGAAGTGGTCGAGGTAATCAATGAATAAGATGCATCTCTCCCGTTTAATCGGGCAACATGAATTTTGGCTGGGCCTGCTGGTTGTGGCCCTTGCCGTTGGGCTGAGCATCAGCACCGATGAGTTCTTGTCTTTGGGGAACCTGACGGATGTGGCTACCAGCTATGCGATTCTCGGCATCCTTGCCTGCGGGCTGTTTGTGGTACTGATTTCCGGCGGGATCGACATCTCATTTCCGGCGATGACCGCGATAGCCCAGTATGCGATGGCCAGTTGGGTTATCGGCCACAGCGGCAACTTCGCGCTGGCGTTAATCATCGCGATTGCGGTGGGCCTGTTGCTGGGACTTATTAATGGCTTCCTGGTCTACTGGCTGCGCGTTCCGGCCATCATCATTACCATCGCCACGTTGAACGTTTACTACGGTCTGCTGGTGTACGCCACCAAAGGCACCTGGCTGTACGGCTTTCCGGACTGGTTTATGAACGGCATCAATTGGTTCTCGTTCACCGCGGCGGATGGCTACGACTACGGCTTGACACTGCCTCTGCTGTGCCTGGCGGCTGTGATCATCTTTACCGCCGTGCTGATGAACTATACCCGTCTTGGCCGTCAGGTTTACGCCATGGGCGGTAATCGTGATGCGGCCTCGCGCCTGGGGCTGAATCTGCTGAAGCTGCATTTCTACGTGTATGGCTACATGGGCATTCTGGCAGGCGTTGCCGCCGTGGTTCAGGCGCAAATCACCCAGTCAGTTGCGCCCAATTCGCTGCTCGGCTTTGAGTTGACGGTGCTGGCGGCGGTCGTGCTCGGCGGAACCAGCATGAGCGGCGGACGCGGAACATTAACCGGAACCCTGCTCGGCGTGGTCCTGCTGGCCTTCTTACAAAATGGCCTGACGCTGCTCAGCGTCTCCTCTTACTGGCACACCGTGTTCAGCGGCGCCATTATCCTGGTCAGCATTAGCGCCACGGCCTGGAACGAAAAACGCAAACTGGCAAGGGAGCTTTGAGATGAAAACAATCGCCAGATTTTTACCCGGTGATGCCATCATTCGTCTGCAATGCGTCATTATTGTGGTCGTCGCCCTGGTCTTCTCGGCCCTGCTCGGCAGCCGTTTTTTCAGCGTCGCTAACTTCCAGTCGATTGGCTCGCAACTGCCGATCCTTGGCATGCTGGCCCTCGGGATGGGCATGACCATGCTGACCGGCGGCATAAACCTGTCGATAATTGCAGGAGCGAATGCCTGCTCGCTGGTAATGGCGGCGATTATCGTCACCCATCCGGATAACCCGCTGTTTCTGGTGCTGGCGCTGCTGGCAGGCGCTGCCGTGGCGGTCGCAATCGGTACGCTCAACGGCGCGCTGATTGCCTGGGTCGGGGTTTCGCCGATTCTCGCCACGCTCGGCACGATGACGCTTATCTCCGGGCTGAATATTCTGCTTTCCAATGGGACAGTGATTTCCGGTTTCCCGACCGCCATTCAATATCTTGGTAACGCCACGATTGCCGGTATTCCGGTAGCGCTGCTGCTCTTTTTCCTGGTGGCAATCCTGCTGTGGGTACTGCTGGAGCACACCACGCTTGGGCGCAGTCTGTATCTCGTGGGTTCCAATGAACAGGCTACCCGCTACAGCGGCGTAAATACCGTCCGGGTACAAATTTCCGTGTACGTGATTTCTGCCCTGCTCGGCTGGGTCGCCGCCATTCTGATGATGGCGAAATTCAACTCGGCAAAAGCCGGATACGGTGAGTCCTACCTGCTGGTCACCATCCTTGCCTCCGTCCTCGGCGGCATCAACCCGGATGGCGGTTTCGGGCGCATTATCGGCCTGGTACTGGCGCTGATTGTGCTGCAAATGCTGGAAAGCGGCCTTAACTTGCTGGGGGTGAGCAGCTATCTGACGATGGCGCTGTGGGGCGCGGTGCTGATCCTCTTTATCGCATTACAGAATCGTAAAGCCTGATTTCAGGAGAAAAAATTATGGCAAGTTACTTTATTGGTGTGGATGTCGGAACCGGAAGCGCCCGTGCCGGCGTGTTTGATCTCAACGGCAGAATGGTCGGCCAGGCCAGTCGGGCTATCGAGATTTACCGCCCGCAGGCCGATTTTGTTGAGCAGTCTTCCGATAACATCTGGCAGGCGGTGTGTAACGCGGTTCGCGATGCGATTAACCAGTCAGATATCAACCCAATCCAGGTGAAAGGTCTGGGCTTTGACGCTACCTGCTCACTGGTGGTGCTGGATAAAGAAGGTAAACCGCTGACCATCAGCCCGTCCGGGCGCAGCGAACAGAACATCATTGTGTGGATGGATCACCGCGCCATTACCCAGGCTGAACGCATTAACGCCCTGCATCATCGGGTGCTGGACTACGTTGGCGGCATTATCTCCCCGGAAATGCAAACGCCCAAGCTGCTGTGGCTGAAGCAGCATATGCCCAATACCTGGGCCAATGCGGGTTACTACTTTGATCTGCCCGATTTCCTGACCTGGCGCGCAACAGGCGATGACACACGCTCATTGTGTTCGACAGTGTGTAAATGGACCTATATGGGCCATGAAGACAAATGGGATGCCAGCTATTTCCGCCAGATTGGGCTGGAAGACCTGCTGGAACATGATGCTGCCAAAATTGGTCGCTACGTGAAAACCATGGGTGAACCGCTCGGTCACGGGCTGTCCGCGCGCGCCGCCAGCGAAATGGGACTGATTCCGGGGACCGCGGTCAGCGTTTCGATAATCGATGCCCACGCCGGCACACTCGGTACGCTCGGCGCAAGCGGAGTTTCCGGCGAGGTGGCGGATTTTGACCGTCGTGTCGCGTTAATTGGTGGCACCTCCACCGGACACATGGCAATTTCCAAAGAGCCGCGTTTTATCGGCGGCGTCTGGGGCCCTTACTACTCAGCCGTACTGCCGGAATACTGGCTTAATGAAGGCGGGCAGTCAGCAACCGGGGCGTTAATCGACCACGTTATTCAGTCGCACCCGTGTTACGAAACCCTGCTAACGCAGGCTAAGTCTCAGGGGCAAACCATTTATGAAGTGCTGAATGCGCTGCTGCGCAAAATGGCTGGTGAGCCGGAAGATATCGCCTTTTTGACCCGTGACATGCACATTCTGCCCTATTTCCACGGCAACCGCTCGCCGCGCGCTAACCCCACGCTCACGGGAGCAATCACCGGACTGAAGCTGTCCCGCACGCCGGAAGATATGGCGCTCCAGTACCTCGCAACCATCCAGGCCATTGCGCTGGGAACGCGCCATATCATTGAAACGATGAACCAAAGCGGCTACACCATCGATACGATTATGGCCAGCGGCGGCGGGACGAAAAACCCGATCTTCGTTCAGGAGCATGCCAACGCCACCGGTTGCGCCATGCTGCTGCCTGAAGAGAGCGAAGCCATGCTGCTGGGCGGCGCGATGATGGGGACTATCGCCGCAGGCGTGTTCGACACGTTCCCGGAAGCGATGTCGGCGATGAGCCGTATTGGTAAAACGGTCACCCCGCAGACCAATCGCATTAAGCAGTACTACGATCGCAAATATCGGGTATTCCACGAGATGTATCAGGATCATATGAAATACCGCCAACTGATGCAGGAGGACGCATGAGTGACTCCTGGTCTCAGGCCACCGGCGTATTTCAGCTCTATAGCGATGCCCTCGCAGGTCTGGGACAGCATCTGACTGAACCGGTCTGGCAGTCGCTAATGGCGGAGCTGCGCGGTTGCCAGGGGAAAATCGTCGTCACTGGCGTCGGTACATCCGGTATTGCGGCGCGTAAAGTCGCGCACATGCTCGCCTGCGTGGAACGTCCGGCGATTTACCTCAACGCGACGGATGCGGCGCATGGCGATCTCGGTTTTTTACGCGCCGACGACCTGGTCATTATGCTATCACGCGGGGGAAATTCGGATGAACTCACCCGACTGCTGCCCGGACTGGCTGCGAGAAATGTGCCCATCCTGAGCGTGACTGAAAACGCCGACTCAGCCATTGCTAAAGCGTCGAGGCTGGTGATTTCCACCGGCGTCCAGCGTGAGGCCGACCCGCTGAACATGTTGGCCACCACCTCAATTTTACTGGTCCTGGCTATCTTTGACGCTGCCTGCGCCTGTCTGATGAGCGAAAGTGGTTACTCAAAAGAGACGCTATTGTCTGTACATCCCGGCGGTGATGTGGGATTAACGCTGAGCCGCGAGCAGTAACACCGGACCGCGCATTTCCACTCGTCTTCTCAACCCGTCACCCTCAGGCGGGTTTTTTTATGTCTCAATAGAAGATAAAACAGTGAAAAAGCCAGTTAACGCGCTGCGTTCCACTCCTGCTATCTGTTCCGCACGTTAAAAATTCTGTGACGCTCTCCAGCATTCCTGGTGGAAAGCATTCCATTCTCCAAATCTATGAGCAAACTTTAGCTATTCTTATCAAACATACTTACGGGAGATCCTACAGATGATGTCAACGCTTGCTCCACCATCTGTACTTTCCGCTCCCCAGCGCCGTTGCCAGGTGCTGCTGACGCTTTTCCTGCCAGGGCAAATCGCTACAGCTCAAACCTTCAGTAGCCTCAATGGTGTTGATGATGCCACTGTTGAGGAAGATATTATTGGCGCAGGACTCGAAATCCAGCGCTATCACCGGCTCGCGATTACCACCGCGCTGAATGGCGGCTATACGATCGAAGGGACCCCGCTAAATCAGCGCCTGTGTCTGTTGCAGTGGCTGCGCCGCGGTCTGCGGATCTGCCCGACTTTCATCGCCCAGCATTTCACACCCGCATTAAAAATGGCGCTGAAACAACAAGGTATCGCGCGTACGCTGTATGACGACACCAATCTGCATGCGCTCATTAATCTGTGCTCCCGGCGCTTGCAGAAGCCGTTTGAGTACCGTGACGTCCAGTTCCTGCGCCTGTATTTACAGTATTGTCTGCTACAGCATCACGCGGGAGTCACCCCGGAATTTAATCCGCTCCAGCAACGCTGGGCGCAATCCTGCGCAGAGTATCCGCTCGCGGAGGAAATTGGCCGCCACTGGCAGCGCCACGTCATGCAGAGTGCGCCGCCGGGCGAATCGCTGTTTATGGCGTTGTTGTTCTCAATGCTCCGTATCCCCGACCCTGTGCGCGATAACCACCAGCAGGATCGTCGCCTGCGTCTTGCTATTGCACGGCTGGTGCTGCGTTTTCGCGAGTATGGCAATGTACGCTTCAGCGATGAGCAAGGACTGAACGATCAGCTGTATATTCACCTTGCCCAGGCGCTTAACCGCAGCGTGTTTGCCATTGGCATTGATAACACGCTGCCGGAGGAGTTCAGCCGACTTTATCCCCGTCTGGTTCGTACTACCCGCGAGGCGATACATGGCTTCGAAGCGGAGTACGATGTGCAGTTTTCAGAAGAAGAGATCGGGCTGGTCGCCGTTATTTTCGGTGCCTGGCTGATGCAGGAGAAGGATTTGCACGAGAAGCAGATTATCCTGCTGACCGGCAACAATGAACAACTTGAAGCGCATATTGAGCAACAGCTGCGCGAACTGACGCTGCTACCGCTCAACGTAAAACATATGCCGATGCAGGACTTTCAAAAACAGGGTACGCCGCGCGGAGTCACTCTGATTATTACGCCGTATACCACGCCGCTGCCGCTGTTTTCACCGCCGTTGATTCATGCGGATCTGGCACTTACGCCGCATCAGCAGCAGCAGATCCGCAAAATCCTCGAATCATAACATTGCAGGCTGCGCCACCACCTTCGGGCGCAGAAAGATTGCCGGTAGCGCCACCAGCGCCATCACCCAGAATACGCCGTTGCCCAGATTCTGGTACAGGTAGCCTGCGAATACGGTCATGATGGCGATGCTGCCGCCCATCGCCACCGCAGAATACACCGCCTGCAAACGTATCACTTCGCTGCCCTGGCGCGTCGCGATATAGCGCATTGCCGCCAGGTGGCAGACGGTAAAGGTTCCGCAATGGAGGATTTGCACCACAATCAGCCACGGTAGCTCAGTGCTCCAGCCCATCAACCCCCAACGCGCCACGCCGCAAACGGCGGAAAGCAGCAGCAAATCGCGCGCGCTAAAGCGGCGGAACAGCTTGTGACTGAGCGCAAAAATAATTACTTCCGCCACCACGCCTAATGACCACAAATAGCCCACCGCCGAAGCGGAATATCCGGCAGACTGCCAGTAGATGGCGCTGAACCCGTAATAAGCGGCATGCGCACCTTGCAACAGACTCACGCAGGCAAGAAAACGCCAGCTTTGGGTTATCAACGCACGCCAGGCGGGCCATCCCGCGCTCTCCTGCTGACGGTTTTCCCCCGCTGGCTGCACGCTCGGGCGGATCATCATCCCCAATAGCATCGACGCGACGCCAAGCGACAGCAGGACCAGGATCACCCGATAGTCAAACAGGCTCACCAGCTTACCGGTCAGCGCGGAGCCAATCACAAAGGCAACGGATCCCCACAGTCTTACCCGACCGTAGTCCATGGTTATCTGTTTTTGCCAGGTGTTGGCCAGCGCGTCGGTCAACGGCACCAGCGGCGAGAAAAACAGGTTGAAGCCGACCATCACCACCATCAGCCACGCCACGTTGGTGCCCGCCCAGAAGGCCAGCGCAAACACCAGCGTCAACAGGGCCAGAATACGTAAAGCGGAGATCAGACGAGAGGGATCGCTTACGCGCGGCGCAATCAGCAAACTGCCGAGAAAACGGGCAATCAGCCCCGCGCCCAGCAGTAAACCGATGGTTTCCGGCGTCAGCCCCAGCCCTTCGAGCCAGACGCTCCAGAAAGGCAGAAAAATACCGTAGCTAAAGAAGTAGGTGAAATAACCGAGCGCCAGCCAGCGCGTGGAATGCAAAGCCATGGGTCCTCCCGTTTTAGAAGCCCTAGTCTAATGACACAAGCCGCATTCTGAAGAGTACTACTGTTCACATTTACCAGATAATTGTGACAAACATCACTTTTAACCAACACTGTTGGCTATCCGACTCCACAATCATTTACACCTGTACAATTTTACAGCAGAAGATGTAATGGGATGAGTAAACAGGAATGCAAGGAAGGGAAAAATTAGCTAAAAAACACGCAACTAAATATCAAGGGCTTAATATCATCACAAGTATAATACTTAGCAAAAACATTCGTTATTATAATATTTCACCCCTCACTAATTTAATATTATTTAATACAATGACAGTTAATTCGCTTATTTTTAATAAATATAATCTGAAAACATCACGCCTTAACTTGCTTATGCACGAATATCGAATACCATCGCCCCGCAATTAATTTTAACCTGTATGTTTTCATAAATTTAAGGAAGGTGCGAACAAGTCCCTGATATGAGATCATGTTTGTCATCTGGAGCCATGGAACAGGGTTCATCATGAGTCATCAACTTACCTTCGCCGACAGTGAATTCAGCAGTAAGCGCCGTCAGACCAGAAAAGAGATTTTCTTGTCCCGTATGGAGCAGATTCTGCCATGGCAAAACATGGTGGAAGTCATCGAGCCGTTTTACCCCAAGGCTGGTAATGGCCGGCGACCTTATCCGCTGGAAACCATGCTACGCATTCACTGCATGCAGCATTGGTACAACCTGAGCGATGGCGCGATGGAAGATGCTCTGTACGAAATCGCCTCCATGCGTCGGTTTGCCCGGTTATCCCTGGATAGCGCCTTGCCTGACCGCACCACCATCATGAATTTCCGCCACCTGCTGGAGCAGCATCAACTGGCCCGCCAATTGTTCAAGACCATCAATCGCTGGCTGGCCGAAGCAGGCGTCATGATGACTCAAGGCACCTTGGTCGATGCCACCATCATTGAGGCACCCAGCTCGACCAAGAACAAAGAGCAGCAACGCGATCCGGAGATGCATCAGACCAAGAAAGGCAATCAGTGGCACTTTGGCATGAAGGCCCACATTGGTGTCGATGCCAAGAGTGGCCTGACCCACAGCCTAGTCACCACCGCGGCCAACGAGCATGACCTCAATCAGCTGGGTAATCTGCTGCATGGAGAGGAGCAATTTGTCTCAGCCGATGCCGGCTACCAAGGGGCGCCACAGCGCGAGGAGCTGGCCGAGGTGGATGTGGACTGGCTGATCGCCGAGCGCCCCGGCAAGGTAAGAACCTTGAAACAGCATCCACGCAAGAACAAAACGGCCATCAACATCGAATACATGAAAGCCAGCATCCGTGCCAGGGTGGAGCACCCATTTCGCATCATCAAGCGACAGTTCGGCTTCGTGAAAGCCAGATACAAGGGGTTGCTGAAAAACGATAACCAACTGGCGATGTTATTCACGCTGGCCAACCTGTTTCGGGCGGACCAAATGATACGTCAGTGGGAGAGATCTCACTAAAAACTGGGGATAACGCCTTAAATGGCGAAGAAACGGTCTAAATAGGCTGATTCAAGGCATTTACGGGAGAAAAAATCGGCTCAAACATGAAGAAATGAAATGACTGAGTCAGCCGAGAAGAATTTCCCCGCTTATTCGCACCTTCCCTAGAGAGAACTCGCGTCATCTACGATGCCGGGAAAAAAGAGGCCGCCCTGCCGGTGGCTAACCGCAGCGAAAACCTGCCCTATTTATTACAGTCGTGGGTCGATAATGCGCAAGGAACGGCGCGTGGTCCTTTTATTATTACGCCACCGCTATTTCGTCTGGATTCAGGCAGCGATTCATCACTACGAATAATTAAATCATCTGAAAACATCATTAATAACAAAGAATCACTTTTCTTTATTAACGTCCGCGCGATCCCGGCAAAAAGCCAGTCTGCCGACAGCGATAATAATATGCTGACCCTGGTATTTAAAACGCGTATCAAACTATTCTATCGGCCAGCCAATTTAACGGGTAAACCTTACGATGCCTATAAATCTCTCGAATATAAATATAGCAATAATAAGTTAGACATCTATAACCCATCAGCTTATCACGTCGTCTTTGCCGGTATTGCGCTCGGGAAAACCGATCTCACCAGTAAAATCGACTATATCGCTCCCGGCGAGCATAAACAGATCGAGGTTCCCGCTTCTGCAGGGAAAACGGTGCAGTGGGCAGCCATTAACGACTACGGCGGGGCCACCAAAACGGAAACCCGAACGCTGCAATAGCCGTCCCCCACGTTGACCACACGATAATAGCTCTCAAGGAATGACAAGCGAAATGGTGCAATTAACACCGCATTTATTAACCACGAAACGGCTCTCTGTCTGGATACATTGCGCGATTGTCAGCGGATGCCTGAGCGCATGCCAGGCCTGGGCCAGCGATCTCTATTTTGACCCGGCGCTGCTGGAAACGGAGAAAAGTGGCCAGCGGGCAGTGGATCTCAACGTATTTTCTCAGAATAACGCCCAGCTCCCTGGTGAATATCTTGTTGATATTTATATTAATAAAAAGAAAACGGTACAACGTACGCTGCCGTTCATCGCCGGTAAAGATCACCAGCTGATTCCTCAGTTCACCCTTGGGCAGCTACGTGAGTTAGGCTTTAAGATCGACAACTATCCGCAGCTTGCGGAGCAGGACAACCGTACGATAATTGCCGATCTGGCGCAGGCCATCCCCGGCAGCGTCTCTCAGTTCGACTTCAACCACAGCCGGCTGAATCTCAGCGTGCCGCAGATTGCATTGTACCGCGACGCCCGCGGCTATATTGACCCCTCCCGCTGGGACGACGGTATGCCGGTGCTGTTTACCAACTACGCCTTTAGCGGCTCGCAGAACCAATACGATAGCGATAACACCCAGCGCCAATATCTGAATATGCAAAACGGCGCCAATATCGGCCCCTGGCGGCTGCGCAATTATTCCACCTGGACGCACAACGATAATGACACACGCTGGGAGAGCATTAATAGCTGGTTGCAGCGGGATATCAAAAGTCTGAAATCGCAGCTGGTAATGGGTGAGAGTGCAACGGAAGGCACGGTATTCACCAGCTATCAGTTTACCGGCGTGCGACTGTACTCCGATGAAACCATGCTGCCCAACAGCCAGCGCGGCTTTGCGCCGACTATTCGCGGTATCGCCAACTCCAGCGCTATCGTCACGGTACGGCAAAACGGCTACACCCTGTATCAAAGCAATGTCCCGGCCGGCGCTTTTGAAATCAACGACCTCTACCCCTCTTCCTTCAGCGGCGATTTAGACGTCACTATCGAAGAGGCCGACGGTAGCGTGCGGCACTTCGTCCAGCCGTTCTCCGCGCTACCGCAGATGCAGAGGCCGGGATATCTCAAATACAGCGCCACCGCCGGGCGCTTTCGCGCCGCCAGCCCGCAGGACAGCAACGAACCGGAGTTCCTTGAAAGCACCGCCAGCTATGGCCTGAACAACGTGTTGACCCTGTACGGTGGCCTGAATGCCTCGCAGGACTATCGGGCGCTGGCGCTGGGTCTCGGCTCTACGCTCGGCGAACTTGGGGCGGTATCGATGGATGTCAGCCGTGCGGATACCCAGCTTGATAACGATGAAAACTATCACGGCTACAGCTGGCGTACCCAGTACATCAAAGATCTACCGGAAAGCGGCACCAGCGTGTCAGTAAGCTACTATCGCTACACCAGCAGCGGTTATTTCAACTTCTCCGACGCCAACCAGAAGGACATCAGCGCCGACGACCGCCTGCGCGATGAAGCTCAGTTCACCGTCAGCCAGTCGCTGTTTTCTGGTATCAGCTTCTACGCCTCCGGCTCGCAGCAGAAGTACTGGGATCGCGGGGGGCAGGATAAAAACCTGTCCATCGGTCTGAACGGCAATCTATGGGGCGTGAGCTATAACCTCAGCGGCCAGTTCACCGATTCGCAGGACAGCGACAACGATCGCACGCTGTCGCTCAGCCTGAGCGTACCGCTGGATCGCTGGCTGTCGCATGCGCGGGCAACCTGGCGCACCACCGATCAACGCGATCGCGCCACACAGCACGAAGTGGGTATCAACGGCTCGATGCTGGAAGACCGTCGACTGAGCTATAGCCTCAAACAGCGGCAAAGCGAAGGCGGCGGCGGTGATAGCAGCAGCCTGTACGGCAGCTATCGCTCTGCCTATGGCACCATGAATGCGGGCTACGACTACAGCAGCGATAGCCAACAGATGAGCTACGGCCTCTCCGGCGGTATTGTCGCCCATCCCCACGGCGTGACGCTGTCGCAGCCGCTGGGTAATGCCTTTGCGCTGATTGACGCCAACGGCGCGGCAGGTATCCGGGTGAAAAACTATCCGGGCATCGCCACCGACTATTTTGGCTATGCCATTATCCCCTATCTGACCGCGTATCAGGAAAACGCCATCTCTCTCGATACCACTATGATGCCGGATAATGTCGATGTGACCGAAACCGTGCGTACCGTGGTGCCTAATCGCGGTGCCGCCGTAACGGCGCACTTTATTGCCCAGACAGGCTACCGCGTGCTGTTGAAAATCACCGATGCGCGAGGGAATGCGCTGCCCTTCGGCGCAGTAGCCAGCAGCCAGACGCAGCAAAGCATCGTCGATGAAGGCGGCGTGCTGTATATCACCGGCGTGAACAATCAGCCGCAGAGGTGGTCCGTGCGCTGGGGCAATCAGCCTGATCAACAGTGCCAGTTTACCTTCAGCCTGCAGGAAGATGCCGCTCGCAGCGCCGCAATACATAATGGGAACGCACTATGTCAATAAAGAATTCGTGGATGAAAAATGGGATTGCCGCCGCGCTGCTGGCGCTATCTATCGCCCCGGTCTACGCGGAGAACGGGTCCTGCGCCGCAGCAGGTCGCTTTAACGCCGATGTCTCCAGCGACTGGACACAAGCCCAGAACGTCGCCGGAACCTCGCTGGAGCTGCCGACACCGCTCTCGGGCGGTGCCTATCAAATTGATTGCGACTGTGGCGCGGGTAGCAGAGTGGCGCTGTTCTATACGGTCACCAGCGCGCTACCCGGAATCGGTCAACTCAGCGGCTTTTACCATCTGAATGATAATCTGGATATTAAAACCGAAGTTGACGATATTCCCGGCGCCACAGCCGTCTTACCGACAAACCGTGACCCATTGAGAGAAAATGGCTCGTATGAAATAAACAACCCCAAAGGCAGCGTGTGTACCGACGATCCGGCGGAGAATCGCGCCGCGCCGGTGACGATAGGCGCACGTACCCGTTTTACGCTGTACGTCACCAAACCCTTCTTAGGTGAACTGGTGATTCCAGATACCCCAATCGCCTCCGTACGGGCAGGATGGAGCACGACGACCTCCCCTCCGTCAATGAGCAGCCTGGGAGATATCGCCGAACTGCGCATCCAGGGGAGCATTACCGTGCCTCAGGACTGTAAAATCAACCAGGGCGACGTCATTCAGGTCGATCTCGGTTATATCAACACCAGCCGTTTCACTACTCGTAATGAGATGCCGGACGGCTATACACCAGTCAATTTTGATATTGTCTACGACTGTGGCGATACATCAAGCATCAACAATAAGATGGAAATGAGGATTGATGGCGATGATCTGCTTGATCAGTACACATTAGTCGCCCGCCGCCGGGAGGCCGATAATACCCCAGACATCGGCGTGAGAATGGCTCGTATCGACGACACCCACATCAATATCCCGTTCACAAATGGGTTAATCGGTATCCATCCTTCCGGCCGGGGGGTCATCAGCCTGGAGGCATGGCCGATCAATCTCCTCGGTGGAACGCCAGCCCCAGGTAAATTTAGCGGTACAGCCACGATTACCGTTCTCGTGAAATAGCGGTTACTCTATCCTCTGGCGTTGTGCCAGTTCGATGAATTGCTGCAGGGCGGGCTTTAGCTCGCCCTTCTTCCATGCCATCAACAATGCCAGCGTTGGCGCTTCACCGACGATTGACCGAAAAACCACCTGCCCGGTATTAAAATTATTCATATAACCGGGTATCAAAGTCACCCCCAGCCCCATGCCGACCAGATTCATGGTCACCAGAATATTGGTCGCTACCTGCACAATTTTGGGCTGGCTTTTCTGCTGCTGAAACCAGTTTTTGACAATCATCGCTAGCGCCCCGGAATAAGCGGGATCGGTACTGACAAAATTTACGCCGTGTAACTGTTCTGCGGAGATCGCTTGCTCATTGGCTAACGGATGATTCACCGGTAACACCACGACCAGCGGCTCATGAATCAGCTCCAGATAATCCAGCTCCGGGCTGTACACCGGGTGACGCATTAAGCCCACATCCAGTTCTCCGTTGAGGATCCTTTCTTCCTGTTCGGTGGTTATCAGGCTTACCAGCTCAATGTGTGTATCCGGTTGTTTTAAACGAAATAAGGGCAGCACCTTCGGGAGCAAATTCACCTCAGCGGAAGGGACAAAACCAATAGCGAAATGATTATCTTCCTGCCCCGTTTTACGGGCGCGAACTTTGGCATTTTCCGCCTGCTCAAGGATCGCCAGCGCGTCCTGTAAAAAGCACTCCCCCGCCGCCGTCAGCGCAACTTTTCGCTTGTCCCGCACCAGTAACGGAACGCCCACGCAGGTTTCCAGATCGCGGATCTGGCTGCTTAACGACGGCTGAGAGGTATGCAGCTTTTCTGCCGCCCGGGTGAAATTCAGCGCCTGCGCCACCGCCACAAAATAGCGTAAGTGCCTCAGTTCCATGCCCTTCTCCTTGTTATCGAAAAAATGTCTCAACTGGTAGAAATTTACTATTTCACAGATTGATAACTAACCAGCAACATCCTTATGGCACAAAAATAGAAGGTCAATACATCTTATCTTTCAGGATTAAAAAATATGACCACACCCTCAAATTTAGACATCTACCAACTGATCGACACGCAAAACGGTCGTGTAACCCCACGGATTTATACTGACCCAGAAATTTACCAACTGGAGCTGGAGCGCATCTTCGGGCGCTGCTGGCTATTTCTCGCCCACGAAAGCCAAATCCCCAAAGCCGGTGATTTTTTTAACACCTACATGGGCGAGGATGCGGTCGTGGTGGTTCGCCAGAAAGATGGCAGCATCAAAGCGTTTCTCAACCAGTGCCGCCACCGGGCGATGCGCGTCAGCTACGCCGACTGCGGGAACACTCGCGCCTTTACCTGCCCGTATCACGGCTGGTCGTACGGTATCAATGGCGAGCTGATCGACGTTCCGCTGGAGCCTCGCGCTTACCCGCAAGGGCTATGCAAATCGCACTGGGGACTGAACGAAGTTCCTGGCGTAGAGAGCTATAAAGGGCTGATTTTCGGCAACTGGGACACCACCGCGCCCACGCTACGCGATTATCTCGGCGACATCGCGTGGTATCTCGACGGTGTGCTTGACCGCCGCGAAGGCGGCACAGAAATCGTCGGCGGCGTACAGAAGTGGACCATCGACTGTAACTGGAAATTCCCCGCCGAACAGTTTGCCAGCGATCAGTATCACGCATTGTTCAGCCATGCCTCCGCTGTGCAGGTGTTGGGGGCAAAAGACGACGGTAGCGATAAACGCCTCGGTGACGGACAAACCGCTCGCCCGGTGTGGGAAACCGCCAAAGATGCACTACAGTTCGGCCAGGACGGGCACGGCAGCGGCTTCTTCTTTACCGAAAAGCCGGATGCCAACGTGTGGGTCGACGGCGAAGTCTCTAGCTACTACCGCGACACCTACGCAGAAGCTGAACAGCGTCTGGGTAAGGTTCGTGCTCTGCGTCTGGCCGGTCACAACAACATTTTTCCAACGCTTTCCTGGCTCAATGGTACCGCTACGTTGCGCGTCTGGCATCCGCGCGGTCCTGATCAGGTTGAAGTGTGGGCGTTCTGTATTACCGATAAAGCCGCCTCTGATGAAGTGAAAGCCGCATTTGAAAACAGCGCTACGCGCGCTTTTGGCCCCGCCGGATTCCTTGAGCAGGACGACTCGGAAAACTGGAGTGAAATTCAAAAACTGCTGAAGGGTCATCGGGCGCGTAATAGCAAACTGTGCCTGGAAATGGGGTTAGGTCAGGAGAGACGTCGTGAAGACGGCATTCCGGGGATCACCAACTACATCTTCTCAGAAACCGCCGCCCGCGGCATGTATCAGCGCTGGGCTGATTTACTCAGCAGCGAAAGCTGGCAGGAAGTGCAGGAAAAAACCGCCGCTTACCAGCAGGAGGTGATGAAATGAGTGCTTTAGTTTCCCTGGAACTGCATCACCGCATTACGCAGTTTCTCTACCATGAAGCCAGCCTGCTGGATGACTGGCAGTTTCGCGGCTGGCTGGCACAGCTGGATGACGACATTCGCTATACCATGCGCACAACGGTCAATGCCCAGACGCGCGACCGTCGCAAAGGCGTGCAGCCGCCAACCACCTGGATTTTTAACGACAACAAAGATCAGCTTGAACGCCGTATTGCGCGACTGGAAACCGGGATGGCCTGGGCAGAGGAGCCGCCGTCGCGTACCCGGCACCTGATCAGCAACTGCCAGGTCAGTGAAACCGAAGTGCCGGATGTGTTCGCCGTGCGCCTTAACTATCTGCTGTATCGCGCGCAAAAAGAGCGCGATGAAACCTTTTACGTCGGCATGCGCATGGACAAAGTGCGCCGTTTACCGGGCGATGAGTGGCGCTTACTGGAGCGTGAGATCGTGCTGGATCAAGCGGTGATCACCTCCCATAACCTGAGTGTATTGTTCTGATGAGTCGTATTTATGCCTGCCCCGTAGGGGATTTGCCGGAGGGTGAAGCGCTCCGGCTCGACACCTCGCCCGTCATCGCGCTGTTCAACGTTGGCGGCGAGTTTTATGCCATTAACGATCGCTGTAGCCACGGTAATGCCTCGATGTCGGAAGGTTATCTGGAAGACGATGCGACGGTGGAATGCCCGCTGCATGCCGCCAGTTTCTGCCTGAAAACCGGTAAGGCGTTGTGTTTACCTGCCACCGATCCGCTGACCACCTACGCGGTGTACGTGGAAGGTAGCGATGTGTTCGTTGATATTCCAGAGGACGCGAGATGAGCGATTTACGCGATAACGTGGTCTTTATCACCGGCGGCGGCTCCGGTCTTGGCCTGGCGCTGGTCGAGCGTTTCATTGAGGAAGGCGCGCGGGTCGCCACGCTGGAACTTTCGCCAGCCAAAGTCGCCAGCCTGCGCCAACGTTTTGGCGAACATGTGCTGGCAGTAGAAGGCAACGTCACCTGCTACGCCGACTATCAGCGCGCGGTGGATCAAATTCTGGCGCGCTACGGCACCCTGGACTGTTTGATCGGCAACGCCGGGATATGGGATCACAACGCCTCGCTGGTCAATACGCCAGCGGACGCGCTGGAGAGCGGCTTTCATGAGCTGTTTAACGTCAACGTGCTGGGCTATTTGCTGGGTGCAAAAGCCTGCGCCCCTGCACTTATCGCCAGCGAAGGCAACATCATCTTTACCCTTTCCAACGCGGCGTGGTATCCCGGCGGCGGCGGTCCGTTGTATACCGCCTCTAAACATGCCGCCACCGGGTTGATTCGCCAGTTAGCCTACGAGCTGGCGCCAAAGGTGCGCGTCAACGGCGTCGGTCCGTGCGGCATGGCGACCGATCTGCGCGGCCCACAGGCGCTGGGCCAGGGCGATACGTCGATTATGCAGTCGCTGACGCCGGAAAAAATCGCCGCCATTTTGCCGTTGCAGTTTTTTCCTGAGCCAGCGGATTTTACCGGCCCGTATGTGATGCTGGCGTCAAAGCGCAACAATCGCACATTGAGTGGCGTGATGATCAATGCCGATGCCGGTTTGGGCATTCGCGGTATTCGTCACGTTGCCGCCGGACTGGATCTCTGAGGAGGCGTTATGAGCCATAAAGTTATCGCTATCGTCGGCGGTGGTCAGGCTGCGGCAATGGCCGCCGTCGCACTGCGTCAGCAAGGATTTAACGGCGAATTGCATCTGTTTTCCGATGAGCCGTATCTGCCCTATGAACGCCCTCCGCTCTCCAAAGCGATGCTGCTGGACGAAAATCCACAGCGACAGCCGATCCTGAACGCTGACTGGTGGCGGGAGAACAACGTACAGCTGCATCTTGGCGTCACGCTGCGTCAGATTGACCGCACCTCGCGCACGCTGATGCTCGCCGATGGTCAGTCCTACCGCTGGTCGCAGTTGCTGTTGGCGACCGGGGCCGCCGCCAGACCGCTGCCGCTACTGGATAAACTGGGCGAACGTTGCTTTACCCTGCGTCACGCCACAGATGCCGAGCGTCTGTGCGGTGCCTTGCTGCCGGGCAAGTCGATTGTGATTGTCGGTGCGGGCACCATTGGCCTGGAATTAGCGGCCAGCGCGATCCAACGCGGCTGTAGGGTGACGTTAGTGGAGCTGGCCTCAACGGTAATGGGTCGCAACGCCCCTGCTCCGGTGCGCGACTATCTGCTAAACCGCCACCGACAGGCAGGGGTGCGGGTGCTGCTCAACAGCGCCATTGAGCACGCTGAAGCGGGAGAGTTTCTCTCGCTTACCCTGCAAAACGGCGAGACGCTACAGGCCGATGCGCTGGTTTATGGCATCGGCATCGTGGCGAATGATGCGCAGGCTCGCGAAGCGGGGCTGGAGACGGCTAACGGTATTATCGTTGACTCCGCCTGCATCACCTCCGATCCCGCGATTTTCGCCGCCGGTGATGTGGCGATAACGCGCCAGCCTGACGGTTCGTTAGAACGAGTAGAAAGCTGGGAAAATGCCAATAACCAGGCACAGATTGCCGCTGCCGCAATGCTCAACCTGCCGTTGCCGGAGAAGACGCCAGGCTGGTTCTGGACCGACCAATTTAATGACAATCTGCAATTTGTTGGCGATATGCAAGGGCAAACATGGCTATGTCGTGGCAATCCGGATGACGGCAAGGCTATCTGGTTCCACCTGCGTGATGGGAAGCTAATTGGCGCAGTAGCGCTCAACAACGGACGCGAAGTGCGCGCACTGCGTAAGTTAATTCATTCAGGACGAGTAGTAAGCGAGGAAGCGCTATGCGATGAAGGCGTAGCGCTGAAGTCGTTGTGATAGCAGCCTGATAAGCGCATTTTTGCCCAGTCAACAACGCCGGAATAAGTATAGAAGCCGCCGAAGTTGACGTTATTCCTGCCCGTTTCCGGGCAGGGAGTTTAATAAGACTGAATATTCAGAGTCATCTTTTGCCGCATGCTTTCGCCGCATGCCAACAGGGTTAACTGACCAAAATCCGGGCGATGGTGATCGTCAGGCGCATGGCTCATGGGTTCAAAACAGAAAAAATCGAATGCATATCCCTTATCAAATGCCGGATCGGAAACAAAAACAAAATAGCAGGGCGCAGGTGGCTCGGTAGTCATCAAAAGCTGATACCCCAAATCGGGTTGCTGGATTGCCGCAGCCCCATCCCAGCCGGAGAAACCATTATTCACCCAATGTTCAGGCAGCGGAGCGGGCTGATTGAAATCCAGCTCTTGCGGCAAGCTCTCCTGGTGCGCGCCGGTTAGCCAGTGTTCTTTCTCAAGCCAGTAGCCGTTGGCATGCGCCTGTATACGGGTTCCCGGCGACAGCGGGAAATAGGGATGCCAGCCCAGGCCAAACGGGAGCGAATCCCCCTCATTGGTGACGATCAGTTCAACCTCAACCCCGCTGGCGCTCAGGGTAAAAACCTGCTGCGCCGTATAAAGATAGACTCCCTGCCGATGGATATACTCCAGTCTGAGCTGCGTCGGAGAGTGTGCCACACAGCGCCAGCGATTCAGCCAGCCATCGCCGTGAAGGTAATGGCGGTCCCACTCAACGTTAGGTTGCAGCTGATGCTCTCCCGCCGGTGAGCGAAACCGATTTCCGCTCACCCGGTTACCGAACGGCACGAGGGGGAAACAAGACGATTCCACCGCAATTCCGCTTTTCAGGCCTGGGCGCAGCACGGGGCTCATTTCCCCCTGATGTTGCCACCACAGTCCCTCAATCGCCCCGCCCTGCTCCGCAACCTGAAGCCGCAGATTGCTATTTTCCAGCGTATAAAGCGTCATCTGGCCCCCTTAATCCGGAAAGTTAATAACCACTTTGCCGCACTTCCCGCTCGCCATCAGCGCATAGGCTTCCCCTGCCTGTTCAAGAGAAAAACGATGCGTAATCGCACTATGCGGCCAAAGCTTCCAGTCGGTCAGATCGCGGGCGCATTTCTCCATATGGAACAGGCTGGTTACCCAGGAGCCAATAATACGCCGCTGGTGATGCATCAGGTCGGCACTCACTTCAAATTCAACTTTCCCGGTTTCACCGATATAGACAACCCGCCCCCAGTCCGCTGTCGACTGCAATGCCAGCAGACGACCCGCTGCATTACCGGAACAATCCAGCGCCACGTCCGCGCCGCCGTGCGTCAGTTCGGCAATCAGCGCCGGTAGATTCTCCGTCGTGGCCAGGAATCCGTTGTCCATCACGCCCAGCTGTTTTGCCGTCGCCAGGCGATCCGGCAGCATATCAACGCCAATAACGCGCTTCGCCCCACGCCCCTTCGCCAGCATCATGGCCATCATGCCGACAGGCCCGAGGCCGACAACCAAAACGTTGTCACTGCCGGACACTTCGCCACGCAGAATACCTTCGTAGGCTGTCCCAACGCCGCAGCTAATAAACGCCCCGTCTTCATAGCTCAGGGCATCCGGGAGATGAATCAGGTCTTTCTCTTCCGCTAATAAATATTCAGCATGACCCCCGTCGCGCTGCCAGCCGTAGGCGGCTTTGCCCTCCCCGGTACAGGAGATCGGAAAACCCCGTCGGCAGTTGGAACAGAATCCGCAGCCGGAAATATGGTAAACCAGCACCCGGTCACCCGCTTTGAAGTGTCGACAGCCAGCCCCGGTTTCAATAATTTGTCCACAAGGTTCATGACCGTTAACAAACCCCTGATACAATGGCTTATCCGGCGCAGCAGCAGTCCCCCTATGCTGATGATAAATATAATGAACATCGCTCCCGCAAATTCCTGATGACTTCATTTTAATAAGAACCTGATTGATCCCCGGCGTTGGCACAGGAATTTCTCTGAGTTCAACGGTGGAATTTCCCGGTAAAAAAGCAGCCAGCATTGTTTTCATCATTCCCTCTACATAAATTAATAAATATTAATGTTTACTGTTACGTTGGGTCAGCAATATATTCGCCAGCACTGCCACCACAATAATTAGTCCGCGAACAACCTGCTGGAAGAAAGAGTTAATTCCCAGCAGCACCAGTCCATTACCAATAAGGGTAATCACCAGTACGCCTAATAAAGTGCCAAACAGTGAACCGCGACCGCCGGACAGCGCGGTGCCTCCGACCACAACCGCCGCAATGACGTCAAACTCCAGTCCATTTGCCGCCCCCGCATTACCTGAGCCAAGCCTGGCGGCCAACAGAATCCCGGTAATGGCAGCCAGCAAACCGGAGAGCGTAAAAATCAAAATACGCACCCGCTTAACGTTAATCCCGCAAAGCTGCGCGGCGGTCGCATTCCCGCCGGTGGCAAAAACGGAGCGACCAAACGCAGTCTTGCGGCTGATAAAGACAAAGATGACGAACAGAATCAGCATAATGAGTGCCGACACCGGGATGCCAAAAAGCTGCCCACCGAGCCATTCCAGCACCTCATTTTCATCAATCGGTACCGGAAGCGCGTTGGTCATAAACAGTCCCATACCGCGTAAGGCGCTCCACAAACCTAATGTGGCCACGAAGCTTGGAACGCTAAATACGCCACGCAATACGCCAGCAAGCGTGCCCAGCGCGGCGCCCAGAATTAACACCATCAGGCAGGCAAGGCTAAGCGGCACCTGAAACTGTAACAGGAAGGCCAGACAGACGGAGATAAACGCCACCATCGGCCCAACACTCACGTCTATCTCACCGGAAATAATAATGAGCGTCATTGCCCATGCGGCAATCCCAATAGTTGCGGCATCCCGGAGGACGTTCATTTGGTTATTTAACGAAATAAATCCTGGCGCGTTCAATGAAAATACCAGATATAAAATAGCAATAACCACCAGCAAACCAATTTCATTAATATGATTGCTAATAAATTGCTTTGGCGCGGTACTTTTGCCTTGCGGCAGCGTTAATGATGAGGCAGACATCTGTTATTTCCTCAATAAACATAATGGCTAGTGCGTGGATAGAATGGCCGACATTAATTCATCGACATTTACAGGGGCTAAAAGCTCGCGGGTAAATTCGCCGTTTTGCAGCAGCAAAATACGATCGCAAACTAAAGGCAGTTCTTCTATTTCGCTGGAAATGAAGATGACACTTTTTCCTTCTGCGGCCAGCTCGCGTACGATACGATATATCTGCTGTTTGGCTTCAATATCGACGCCGCGCGTCGGCTCATCAAGGAGCAAAATTTCGCTTTCGGCATATACCCAGCGTCCAATGACCACCTTTTGCTGATTGCCGCCCGATAACGTCCCGATTGCGGTCTGCGTATTTGCCGCTTTTACCGTCATCCTGCTCATCACCGCCGCCGTCAGCGCCTGGATCCGCTGCCAGTTCAACACGCCACGTTGACTCACCTTGTGTCGGTTGGTCATTACCGTGTTCTCATCCACGCCCAGTAGCGGAATGATCCCCGCTTCTTTACGGTTTTCCGGGGTATAGCCCACGCCGCTTTTGAGCATTGCGGCATAATCAGGCTGCGAAATATTCACGCCGTTCAGCGTGATTTCTCCGCGGGAAAATGACTCTAATCCAATGATTGCCTTGAGTAATTCGCTACGGCCCGATCCCAGCAGGCCTGCAATCCCCAGGACTTCGCCCCGGTGCAGCGTAAAGCTAATATTGTGCAGCTTTGGCGAGTGGCATAATTGCGCAACCTGCAGAACCGGAGTCTTTAGCGAGATGCCGGGTTTAACCCGCGGGAGATCGATATGTTCCCTGCCCAGCATCAGCGATACGATTTCCTGAGTGGTCGTGCTCTCCAGCGTAACATCCCCGGCGACCTGACCATCGCGCATGATCGTTGCGCAAGAGGCGATACGGCGGATCTCCTCCATGCGATGACTGACATAAATCACGGCGACGCCCAGCGCTGACATCCGTTTTACCGCGTTGATCACCAACTCAACTTCCGCATTAGCCAGCGAGCTGGTCGGTTCATCGAGAATAACCACCTGCGGCTGGCCTTTCATTACACGGGCAATCTCCACCAGCTGCTTTTGTGCCGGACTCAACGTCCCGACTAAAGCATCGGGTAGAACATCAACACCGAGAGCCGCCAGTGCCTCTGTCGCCTGGCGAGCCATCATAGTCTGATTAATCATGCCATTACGACGCGGCCATTGACCAAGACAGAGATTTTCAGCAACCGTCAATCCCTCAACCAGACTCAGCTCCTGGTATACGGCTCTGACCCCCAACTCCGCTGCGCGTCGCGTCAGCGTGGCATCGCTGCCCTCAAGGCGGGTTCCACCCAACCAAATTTCGCCGCTATCAGGACTTTCACTGCCGGTCAGCATACGAATGAGCGTGGACTTTCCCGCGCCATTTTTCCCCAATAGCGCCCGAACCTCACCTTTTGAGAGCATAAAATTCACGTTATCCAGCGCCACGACGCCGGGATAACGCTTATTTCCTGCGACTATCTTCGCGACCGGTGTCGACGTTTTTTCACTTGCTGTCATCACATCTCTACCTCAGTTAACGGACAAGAGTCATCAAGGCAGACCGTCGACATGCGTAGTCAGCCACTGCTTACCATCTTCAGATTTAACGTAGGTATCGATGTCCACAGGGATGATTTTGTTTGCCTGTGGGGTTTTATTAATCACATTCATGGTTTGTGCGAAAACGGCATTGCCCATTTTCTTACCCGAAATGTCGACAACGGCTTTCAGCACCTGATAGCTTTGCAATTCCTGAGCGATTTCCGTTGTCATATCCGAGCCGAACACGGCAATTTTGCCCGCTTTCCCTTGATTGCGGACCGCTTTAACCGCACCCAGCGTCGCCCCGCCGGACTCCCCCATAATGGCGTCCAGACTGGATGAGGAGATAATCAGCTTTTCGCCCACAGAGATGGCTTTATCGAGAACAGTTCCTTCCTGATTCGCGACAATCTGCATATCCGGAACGCGTGCTTTTAGCGCCTCTTCAAAGCCTTTACGCCGCTGCACACAGACCTCGAACGCTTCACAGTTAATTATCGCAATTTTTGGGGCACTGATTTTTTGTGCAATAAAATAATCAGCCGCGGCCTCCCCCAGCTTTTTACCAAATTCAACCGGATCGCCAACCAGGTAGGCAGAGACATACTTGTCCACGCCTTTATCATTGATACAGGTGTTGTAGCAAATCACCGGAATACCGGCTTCACTGGCCCGGCGAACCGCGCGGCTGCTGCCGTTTTCTGAAACGGCAGAGAGAATAATGGCGTCCACGTTGCGCGCGACCAGCGTATCGATAAACGAACTCTCTTTGGAAATATCGCCCTGAGCATTGGTTTCAATGAGCTGAATTTTTGCCTGATTCTCTAGTGCCGCATCCTGAACGCCCTGACGTACGCCAGCGTAATACCCCTGAGTATCAAGGTAGATTGCACCGACGGTAATCTCTTTCTCTGCGCTAAAGCCGGGGAATGAAATACTCAACAACGTTAACAGTAAATATGAAAAAAATGAGACTACCTTATTTTTAGACATACGTGCCTCCTGTAGGGTCAGGCATTTATTGTTGTTTAGCTTCGGCGGAACATAAGCGTCCGCCGGGCGATTTCACATATTCTAAACATCCCGAAGAAAGCGGCGGGTCAGGCCGCTCAAAGATTACAGTAAACGTTCTTTAGTTAATGAGGTGCAGCACGAAGGGCATTGTCTGTCGAAACAGCGCAGCTTTCGCCCAGGCGGGATTGAGCGCTTCCAGCTCAGATAGCGCCTGCTCGTAGCTTGCTCCACCGCCCAGTCCTGCCGTCGCCAGGGAGCGCACAAGCAAACATTTCTCCTGATGCTGCTTTTGGATATCGGCATATAACGAGAGGAGATCGGGTTGGGATACCGCGAAGAAATCGGCCTCCACCTGCTCAGCCTCCATGTGTTGCGACCATTGCAGCATATCGTTGAAAAGCTGGTGGCTGGCCGCGTTTTCACCCGTCATCCGCAAGGCAATACCTTGCCAGAAGAGGTAATCCACCGGCTGATCGTTGTAGTAGCTATGAATGTTGATCGTCCGATCGCCCCGCGCCGCTTTCTGGAAACACTCGACAGCACGTTCTTCCATACCCTGCTGCCGGGCGCAAATCCCCAGCCAGAACCAGATATCGTTATCGGTCTGACCCGGCAACCGTCCTTCGCTGAGGTTATCCGGGTAGTGCAGCGCGGCAGTCAGCAACGCTTCAGCCTGCTGCGGACGCTGGTGCTGAATATGCTGCCAGGCTCGCAAAAGGTGATTGATAATAAACTGACTGGTTATTTTTCCTTCGCCACCTTCCCAGGGATGAAACTTACGCGAAGAAAGGATCCCGGCCGCGTGATCCGTTTTCCCGGCGAGATGCCAAAGATGCAGCAGCTCCGCCGTTAAATCGTCGCGTTTCAGTGCCGTAGCGAGATTTGCCTCCAGCCGGGCAAGGCGTTTGCCTGGCTCTGCGGCAGTGAGCTTATCCAGCAGATCGCGCTCAAACAAAAGACGAGCGTCTTGCGGTTGTTGCTCACACGCTTTATCCAGATACGCCGTCGCCAGACTGGCATCAGACAGTTTATTCCACGCATGAATCGCCAGCCCTCGCCAGGCATCAGCAAAATCAGGGGCCATCTCAACACAGCGCTGCCACAGTTGAGTCGCTCTCTCATAGTTACGTCGGCTGTAGTGAAAGCAGGCGAGCAGGTGCTGAGCAAAATAGCACTCTGTGACATTTTCCAGCGCCGCCACTTCCGGCAGCAGATTGGGAAAACGCACAAAGTCAGGAAACACCTCGCGCGCGCGGTTTATCAGCGCAAGGCGCTCATTCCCCTCGCTCAAACTGGCTTGCAAATAGAGCGGGAGCGTTTTCTGGCAGTTAAGCGCGGTCAGGACGGCTTTCGCCCGCTCAGTCATTCCCCAGTCCAGTAATAATCCGGCGGTCTGCAAGGCGTTAATATCCCGCGACTGGCAGACGCCCACCCAGCGGGCCATGTCCGATTCGGCTGCAGAGATCGTCGCTTTCACCCACCAGAAAGTGGGATTCAGCGGATAGTCACGCAGCAGGTTTTCGGTCTGTTGCAGCGCCTCGTCGCGATGACCGGTGAGGTGCAGTAATAATGTTTCGAGAGACAGCACATCCTGGTTGGTCTGACACGCCAGCAGACTCTGCCTACAAAAATTCAGGGCATCATCGTAACGCTCATTTCGCGTAGCCAACCTGGCAAGCCCGTAATATCCGCCCGCTTTGCTGTTACCACTCCACACTGCGCGCCAAAAATCCTCCTGCGCATCGTGCCATTGCTGTAGCCGTTCTCTGGCGCTGGCGCGGATCAGGCTTGCCTGCCCGCACTGCGGATTTTTGTTCAGGCGATGCGCACGCGCCAACGCCTGAGTGGCATAATCGCTCGCTCGTACGTAGTCGGCGCGATTATATTCCAGCATCGCCAGCGCCAGATTGCAGCGGTAATCCAGTGGATCCAGCTCAAGGCCGCGAAGGTAATAGTCGAAAGGTGAACGGCTGGCGTGGTGATATTGCTCCAGATGCTGGCCGATAAACCACGCCTCATCCACGCTGCCGATCTCATCCGCGCTTAGCGGGGCTTTCGCCACTTCCGGCAGCGGTATCTCCTGCGGCTGATGTTCCTGATAACGCAATACGCTCCTGCCGTGGCGATCGGACAGCGTTATCGTCAGACGAGCGGGATTAATCCCGGTTAACGTCCCCTGAATAACGGCGCATGGCATCAACTCAATCACTTCATCCAACAGCGGCTGCGGGTTCCCCTCTTCGCAAAGGGTAAGACGGTGGGCGGAAAGAGGCGAAATGGCATACACACCCCAGGCGATCCCCTCGTCATCACGCTGTAGTTTAATCACCGCATTGCGCGAGGCGTTCTGTACCATGCCCAGCGAGTGGTAAGGCAGGAAGTATTGCTCAAAACGCTTTTCTTCAAATGGGTCAAGCCAGGTAAAATCCGGTTGGTTATCGGCAAAAATACCGGTCATCAGTTCGATATAAGGCCCATTCTCATCGGTCAGATTTTTATCCCATGCCTGACCAAATTCGCTATACCCCCAGCTCCACTGTTTTTTCCCCGGCGCGATATGATGATCCGCAACATGTAGCAGCCCGCCATTTTCATCATGGCTCCAGGCACCGACAAAATCGTATTCTGACTTTTCCGCCATGTAGGAGGTCGGTACCGGAACATTTTTATAGCGAGAGATATCAACACCCGCCGAATAGTCCACCTTGTAATACGTTCCGGTGGCGATCGGGAAGGCTGAAACTGCACGTTTGCCGTGATCAAACACCGCGGTGACATCCGGTGGAAAGACGCTTTGATGCCCGTCGCCACCTTTCACTGCCGGATTCGCCCACCATAAGAAATGACGCGGCGTGGCATTGCTGTTGTAGACGCGACTGCCAATCTCCAGCGCTGCACGTTGCGGGCGCAGAGTAAATCCGGTCATCACCTGCAGCCCATGCATCGGCTCTGTCTCGCCAACCCACACTGTTTTTGAGCCATCGTCATTTTCGCTAATCGTAAAATCCACCGGCATATACGTAGTGGGTCGATGGTGCTGCGGCCAGTTGAACTCGATCCCCCCGGAGATCCACGGACCAAGCAGCCCCACCAGCGCGGGTTTGATAACGTCATTGTGATAAACGAAATCACGCTGCCTCACCTTATCCCATGCGCGATGCACGCGGCCCCCGAGCTGGGGCAGGATCATGATTTTGATATAATCATTTTCCAGCCATACCGCCTGCCAGGCCTTTAACGTTTTATCCTCGCTCAGCGTATCCGTCACACCGTAGGGATATACGGCCCCGGAAGACCCCTGATAAACCCGATTCTCCAGAAACATGGGATGTACATCCTGCGCCCCCGTTTCATAGGTCGGAATATGTACCGTCTCCTGCCAAACGTTTACTGAACTCATAACGCCCTCAAAGTTAACAAGACATACTGGAGTGAAATAATGAGAGCAGTGTAATGGACAGAATTACGGGTTTTACGCACAATAATCACGCAATTTAGTTAACTAGGTTTAGTGTATGAAAGCCTGCATTAACAATCAGCAAATTCGCCATTACAACAAGGGTGTGCTGCTGGAGTACCTGTATCGCAAGAAACGAGCCAGCAAATCGACCCTCGCCCGACTGGCACAAATCTCGATTCCTGCCGTCAGCAATATTCTTCAGGAGCTGGAGGAAGAGGGACGCGTCGTAAATGTACCGGACGACCGTCTGTCACGCGGCCATAGCAGCGGTGCCTGGCTTATCGCCCCGGAGGGTGACTGGACCTTATGCATGAACATCACGCCAACCAGTATCGAGTGCCAGCTTGGCAACGCCTGCCTGAGTCCAAAAGGCGACGTTGAATACCATGCGATTGACGCCCCCCATCCCCAGGCATTACTCGCGGCCATTGAGAAATGCTGGCATCAGTACCGTAAAAATTGGCCTAATCGAAAAATCAATCTGGCGTTGGCGGTTCATGGACAGGTTGATGCGGGAACGGGCGTATCGCAGACGATGCCGCAGGCGCCCTGGAAACAGCCCGTGGAGTTGAAATACCTGCTGGAAGAAAAACTCAACGTGCGCGTCATGGTCGATAACGATTGTGTGATGCTGGCGCTGGCGGAAAAATGGCAAAACGACGGTCAGTATCGGGACTTTTGCGTCATCAATGTCGATTATGGTATTGGCTCCTCATTTGTTATCAACGACCAGGTATGGCGCGGCAGTCTCTACGGCAGCGGACAAATCGGGCACACGATTATCAACCCTGATGGCGTAGCCTGCGATTGTGGTCGATACGGTTGTCTGGAAACCGTAGCGTCCCTCAGCGCGCTAAAAAAACAGGCGAGAATGTGGTTAAAAACGCGCCCCGATCTCGCTGATAATCCTGAAGCACTAACCATTGATGCCTTGATTGAAAAATGGCAACAGGGGGATTTACGCCTTCATGCCTGGGTTGAAGACTCGGCCAACGCCATCGGACTTAGTCTCTACAACTTCCTGAATACCTTAAATATAAATAATATTTTGTTATACGGCCGCAGCTGTGGCTTTGGGGAAGAGTGGCTGAATATCATCATCAGGCAGACGGGATTTAACCCCTTCGATCATCGTGACGCGACTCGCACCAGAGCAACCCAAATCGGCTTTGGCAAGCTGAGCCGCGCACAACAGCTGATGGGAATTGGTTATCTGTATGTGGAGGAGCAACTACAGACGATTCGTTGACCGGGATGAGCATTAAAAAAGGCCGCATCAGCGGCCTTTCGTTTTGCGTTAAGCAGAATTACGCGTAAACCGGGAAGCGTGCGCAGATATCCAGAACTTTACCTTTGACGCGCTCGATAACGGCTTCGTCATTGATGTTGTCCAGAACGTCACACATCCAGCCAGCCAGCTCTTTCACTTCCGCTTCTTTAAAGCCACGGCGAGTTACAGCCGGAGAACCGATACGGATACCGGAAGTCACAAACGGGCTCTTCGGATCGTTCGGCACGCTGTTTTTGTTAACAGTGATGTTAGCACGACCCAGTGCGGCGTCAGCTTCTTTACCGGTCAGGTTTTTATCAACCAGATCCAGCAGGAACAGGTGGTTTTCAGTACCGCCAGAAACCACTTTGTAGCCACGGTTCAGGAACACTTCCACCATCGCTTTGGCGTTTTTGGCAACCTGCTGCTGGTAAACCTTAAACTCAGGCTCCATCGCTTCTTTCAGCGCCACGGCTTTCGCCGCGATCACGTGCATCAGCGGGCCGCCCTGTGCGCTTGGGAACACCGCGGAGTTCAGCTTTTTGTACAGCTCTTCGTCACCGCCTTTCGCCAGGATCAGGCCGCCGCGCGGACCTGCCAGGGTTTTGTGGGTGGTGGTGGTCACTACGTGTGCGTGTGGAACCGGGTTCGGGTAAACGCCTGCGGCGATCAGGCCCGCAACGTGCGCCATGTCAACGAACAGGTATGCGCCAATGCTGTCGGCGATTTCACGCATTTTTGCCCAATCAACAACGCCGGAGTAAGCAGAGAAGCCGCCGATGATCATCTTCGGCTTGTGCTCTTTGGCCTGCTTAGCCATATCTTCGTAGTCAATTTTACCGGACTCATCAATACCGTAAGGGATGATGTTGTACAGCTTGCCAGAGAAGTTAACCGGGGAACCGTGAGTCAGGTGGCCGCCTTGCGCCAGGTTCATACCCAGAACGGTATCACCCGGTTGCAGCAGAGCGGTGTAAACAGCGAAGTTAGCCTGGGAGCCGGAGTGCGGCTGTACGTTAGCGTAGTCAGCGCCAAACAGCTCTTTTGCACGATCGATAGCCAATTGCTCAACGATATCAACGTACTCACAACCGCCGTAGTAGCGCTTGCCCGGATAACCTTCAGCGTATTTGTTGGTCAGCTGAGAACCCTGCGCCTGCATAACACGCGGGCTGGTGTAGTTTTCGGAGGCGATCAGTTCGATGTGCTCTTCCTGACGTACTTTTTCCTGCTCCATAGCCTGCCACAGTTCGGCATCATAATCGGCAATGTTCATTTCACGCTTTAACATCCGCATCTCCTGACTCAGCTAACAATAGAATTTCGGCCTAAAAAGGCAGTCCCGTTGGACGACGGCGAACAGTATAACCGAATCATTCTTCGATAACAGGTCTTGACAAAGGATTTTACGCAAACGATTACCTTCACGGCACGCAAGGCTTTGGAGAACAAAGGTCTGCTGAATTTCAACGGATTTCTTTTCAGGTTTGTGATGCAGATTTTTCACGATGTAACCTTTACAACGCAAAGTTACAAAGAACCATTTACAATGCAGGGGTATTTTTTATAAGATGCATTTGACATACATCATTAAAATTTCAGATAAAGGAAGACCGTATGCTTGACGCACAAACCATCGCTACAGTGAAAGCCACCATTCCCCTGCTGGTTGAAACAGGCCCGAAGCTGACCGCCCATTTCTACGATCGCATGTTTACGCATAACCCAGAGCTGAAAGAAATCTTCAACATGAGTAACCAGCGTAATGGCGATCAGCGGGAAGCACTGTTTAACGCTATTGCCGCGTATGCCAGCAATATCGAGAACCTGGCGGCGCTGTTGCCTGCCGTTGAGAAAATCGCGCAGAAGCATACCAGCTTCCAAATTAAGCCGGAGCAGTACAACATCGTAGGTGGCCATTTGCTGGCAACGCTGGACGAAATGTTCAGTCCGGGCCAGGAAGTTCTGGATGCATGGGGCAAAGCATACGGCGTGCTGGCGAACGTTTTCATCAACCGTGAAGCGCAGATCTACAGCGAAAATGCCAATAAAAATGGCGGCTGGGAAGGTACCCGTCCTTTCCGCATCGTGGCAAAAACCCCACGCAGTGCGCTTATCACCAGCTTTGAATTTGAACCTGTCGACGGTGGCGCAGTGGCTGAATATCATCCGGGGCAATACCTGGGCGTCTGGCTGAAGCCGGAAGGTTTCCCGCATCAGGAAATTCGTCAGTACTCACTGACCCGTAAACCCGATGGCAAAGGCTACCGTATTGCCGTGAAGCGTGAAGACGGTGGTCAGGTTTCCACCTGGCTGCACAACCATGCGAATGTGGGCGACGTCGTTCACTTAGCTGCACCTGCGGGCGATTTCTTTATGGACGTTGCGACCGATACCCCAGTGTCTCTGATTTCAGCAGGCGTGGGTCAAACCCCGATGCTGGCGATGCTGGATACGCTGGCAAAAGCGAATCATACGGCGCAGGTTAACTGGTTCCACGCGGCAGAAAATGGCGATGTACATGCCTTTGCCGATGAAGTGAATGAACTGGGCAAAACGCTGCCACGCTTTAGCGCACACACCTGGTATCGTGAGCCAACCGAAGCCGATCGCGCGAAAGGTGCGTTTGATAGCGTTGGTCTGATGGATTTGAACAAACTGGAAGGCGCAATCAGCGATCCGGCGATGCAGTTTTATCTGTGCGGTCCGGTTGGCTTTATGCAGTTTGCCGCGAAGCAGCTGATCGGCCTGGGCGTGAAAAACGAGAACATTCATTACGAATGCTTCGGCCCGCATAAAGTCTTGTAATTACTCATGCCGGATGGCGCTGCGCTTATCAGGCCTACGGGATATTGTAGGCCTGATAAGGTGTTTACACCGCCATCCGGCAAGCACGGCGCGGCTTAGATTGCCGCGTCGTCTTCTTCACCGGTGCGAATACGAATCACGCGTGCCACGTCGAAGACAAAAATCTTACCGTCACCGATTTTACCGGTCTGGGCAGTACGAATAATGGTGTCGACGCAGGTATCGACGATGTCGTCGGTGACCACAATTTCAATTTTTACCTTCGGCAGAAAATCCACCATATATTCCGCACCACGGTACAGCTCAGTATGGCCTTTCTGACGGCCAAACCCTTTCACTTCTGTTACAGTCATACCGGTAATGCCGACTTCAGCCAGCGCTTCGCGGACGTCGTCCAGCTTGAAGGGTTTAATAATCGCATCAATCTTTTTCATGCTATTCCTTGAAAAGGTCGCCTGTCTTTTGATCGAATAAAACTAACATAATCCGCAGATTTATTCTTTGAAATCGTTTGCATCCAGCTCATGGCGAGAGAGCAACTTGTAGAATTCGGTGCGGTTGCGCCCCGCCATTCGCGCCGCATGAGTCACATTGCCCTTGGTGATTTGCAACAGCTTACGCAGGTAGTTGAGTTCAAACTGGTTACGCGCTTCAACAAAGGTCGGCAGCGCGGTGTTCTCCCCTTCCAGCGCCTGCTCCACCAGCGCGTCGCTGATCACCGGCGAAGAGGTCAACGCCACGCACTGCTCAATCACGTTAACCAACTGACGCACGTTACCAGGCCAACTGGCGGTCATTAGTCGTTTCATGGCATCGGTAGAAAAGGCGCGCACGAACGGTTTGTGTCGTTCAGCAGACTGGCGCAGCAGATGGTTTGCCAGCAGCGGAATATCTTCCGTACGCTCGGCCAGCGCCGGGATCTTCAGGCTCACCACGTTGAGGCGATAGTACAAATCTTCGCGAAATTCCCCCCGAGCCATCGCTTTGGGTAAATCACGGTGGGTCGCGGAAACGATCCGCACATCAATATCGATATCGCGGTTACTGCCCAGCGGCCTGACTTTTCGCTCCTGCAATACACGTAGCAATTTAACCTGCAACGGCGCGGGCATATCGCCAATCTCATCGAGAAACAGCGTCCCGCCTTCCGCGGCCTGAAATAGCCCTTCACGATTGCTCACCGCGCCGGTAAAGGCGCCGCGCGCATGACCAAACAGCTCAGACTCCAGCAGTTGTTCCGGCAATGCGCCACAGTTAATGGCAATAAAAGGCTTGTGGCTGCGCGGGCTGGCGTTATGAATGGCCTGGGCAAAAACTTCTTTCCCGGTTCCGCTTTGGCCGTTGATCAATACGCTTACGTCCGATTGCGCCACCATGCGCGCCTGTTCTAGCAGGCGCAGCATCAGTGGGCTGCGGGTGACGATGGACTCACGCCAGCTGTCATCAGCGGCAGGCGCAGACTGTTCCAACGCCCCGTCGATCGCATGGTATAACGCGTCTTTATCCACCGGCTTAGTGAGAAAGCTGAACACCCCTTGCTGAGTCGCCGCAACGGCGTCGGGGATGGAACCGTGAGCGGTGAGGATAATAACCGGCATTCCCGGCTGCACTTTCTGGATTTCAGTAAACAGCTGCATGCCGTCCATTTCATCCATGCGCAGATCGCTAATAACCAGATCCACTTTTTCACGGTTCAGCACTCGTAGCCCTTCCTGCCCGCTTTCTGCGGTTACGACGCTGTAGCCTTCGCTGGTCAGGCGCATTCCAAGTAATTTCAACAGGCCGGGATCGTCATCCACCAGCAGCAGATGCGCGGGCTTACGGCTTATCATGGCGTGACCTCATCGGCAGACGGCGCTGCGCCTTCCTCGTTATCAGGTGGGGTGAGTTTATCGTTCCCGTGCGGCGCATCAGGGTTGTAACTACCGGCAGGTTTGCGCGTAGAAAGCTGGCGTTCAATATCGGTTAGATTCTCCAGCTTGCGGGTCGTGAGATCGAGCTGAGACTGCAAATGTTGCTGCTGCTGACGTAGCGTATCAAGATCGCTGTCTGACGCCTGCTGAAGCTTGCTGTAGCGCATACGCTCTTCGGCCAGTTGCAACTGCAACGTCTGACTGCTGCGCCAGACCTGATACAGCGGGCGTACCTGTGGCGGAATTTGCGGGCTTAATGCGTCGAGGCGCGTAACCGTCTCCCGCCTTTCAGGCGGCGTAATGTTGGCGTTATCAAGCAGAATCCCGCGCCTGAAAGCCCCCTGCCAGGTATCAGGCATCATCGTGCTGGCTTCACTACGCGCCTGTACCGGCATCAGGCGATTGGCGCAATCCATCGCCCGCAGCCAGTACAGCGGATTGGTCTCTGTGGGCTGACCAGACAGCGACCAGATATCGCTACAGTCGGTTGCAAGGTAGTCCGCCAGTTGATGAGGCGGAATTTTCTCCTGCGAGGGGTCGCCGATAATATGATTCACCGCGTTCGGGACGCAGCCTACCAGCGCCAGACACGGCAGGCTTGCGAGGATGACGCGACGAAAAAAATGTCGTTTAAGCATTCGGACAACAACGTATGGCATACTCACCAGACTTAGGTTTATTTTAGTGATTTTTCGCTGCAGATAGCGGCAGTTCTATGCGAAAACAAACGTTTTGCGCATGCTCATCAACCAGATACAGTTTGCCCCGCATACGGCGGATGCAATCTCTGGCAATGCTCAGCCCCAACCCGCTTCCTTTTACCGCCCCTTTTCGCTGATGGCTACCCTGGAAAAAAGGCTCGAAGATCATGGTCTGTTCTGCTTCTGGAATCGGTGTGCCGGTATTCATTACATCAATGTATACCATTGAGCCATGCAAACTGCTGCGGATCCAAATGTTACCGGATTCAGCGCCATAGTGCACCGCATTGGAATAAAGATTGTCCAGCACGCTCATCAATAGCATCGGTTCTGCCAGGCAGGCGTTCACCGCAAGCGCAACATCAGTATGTATCATTTTGGCGCGAGCGGGCAGGCTATGTGCAGAAACAACGCTTTCCACCAGCGGCGCGATTTCCACTCGTTCAAGCTCAACCTCGTCATCCGCCAGCTTGCGGTTGTAATCGAGCAGTTGCTCAATCAGTTTTTGCAGGTTGCGGCTACTGTCATCGAGAATACCGACCACCTCTTTTTGCTCTGGCGTTAACGGCCCAACGACCTGATCGGCTAACAGCTCAGTACCTTCGCGCATACTCGCCAGAGGCGTTTTCAGCTCATGAGACAGGTGGCGTAAAAACTGATGTCGTTGTGACTCCAGCCAGGAGAGACGTTCGCTCAGCCAGATAATGCGCTGCCCCACGGACCGCAGCTCCCGGGGTCCCGTAAATAATACGCTATCGCCCAGCGAGCGCCCTTCCCCCAGACGATTGATCATTTTTTCTATGCCCTTCACCGGACCGATTATCATGCGGGTAAACAGCAACACCATCGCCAGGCTGACAAGAAACAGCACCAGCGCCTGCCAGCCAAAGAACTGCCCACGTTCGGCGATTTCCTGCTGTAGCTGCTGCCCACGAGAAAAGACGACCGTGCGCGTCGCTTGTACCATTTCAGTATTGGCACTGGCGAAAGCGTCCAGCCGCGCCGCCGCCACGCTGTCAGGACCGCTGTTAGTGCACTGCAACTGCGCGAGATCGTTGAGGTCCTGACGCAATGCCTGATAAAGCTTGGTATCCGGCAACACGCCCGCATGCGCATCCAGCATGTCGCTGTAGCGTTTACGTTGGCTCTGGTAAACCTTAGCCAGCGTTGGGTCATCAAGCACACAGTATTGCCGGTAGCTTCGCTCCATCTCCAGCGCGGCATTGGTCATCGCTTCACTGCGTCTGGCGTCAATCAGCGTGGTTTGGTTCGTCAGCGCCGCCTGCGCGCTCAGGGCATTCAGACTTTGCCACGCCTGCCAGGCCAAAACTAACAACGGCAGCAGGATAAGCAAAAATGCCAACGTAACCAATTGACGTAGAGATCGGGGGAAAACAGACCAGCGCTTCAAGGCGTTACTCTCAATGGACAGGAATAGGTTGATGCTAACTGAGGGGAACGTCAGATACAACAAAGCCGGGATTAACCCGGCTTTGTTGTGGAATAAGGCGGTGCCTAACTCGACGTTTCGCCCGAAGGTTGATATGAGCGATGCTAATATCAGATGTTGGACGGCAGGCACCTTGTTGTGCGTCATTCGAAGTTTATGTAGCACGTCCCGAAGGGGCTGACATAAGAAGGTGAATGAGCCACTGGGTTATATTATGCAGCATCTGTGCCAATATTCAAAACACTTTATTAACACAATGATAAATATAGAAAATGTTCTTATTCATATGAAAAATGATTTTGGCTATTTTTCACCCTTACTGTCTCCAATCAACAACACTTGCAGCACTTAAAAACAAATTCATTGTAAATCATATAATTAAGTGTCTCTTTTTGACGACAGCATCACCCCGCCTATGTCGGGATTTCCCGACACTTAAACGCATTGTCGGATAGCCGCATAATTCCCTTATCCGGCATACAAAATGACAGACAAAAAAAAGCCCCTCACGCGGAGGGGCTTAAGGGTTATCGAGCTGATTACCCGAGCTGTTTACGCGCGTTGCGGAAGATACGCATCCACGGGCTGTCCTCGCCCCAGTTTTCCGGGTGCCAGGAGTTGCTCACGGTACGGAATACACGTTCCGGGTGCGGCATCATAATGGTGACGCGACCATTTTCAGTAGTAACGGCAGTAATTCCGTTCGGCGAACCGTTCGGGTTAGCCGGGTAGGTCTCGGTCACCTTACCGAAGTTATCAACGTAGCGCAGCGCCACCAGTCCCTTACTCTCCAGCGCGGCCAGATGCGCGCCGTCACGCACTTCCACACGGCCTTCACCGTGAGAAACGGCAATCGGCATCATCGAACCAACCATATCAGCAAGCAGTAAAGACGGGCTTTGCGTCACTTCGACCAGGCTGAAGCGGGCTTCAAAACGATCGGAGTGGTTACGCACAAAGCGTGGCCACAGCTCGCTTCCCGGGATCAGTTCACGCAGGTTAGACATCATCTGGCAACCGTTACACACCCCGAGCGCCAGCGTTTGCGGGCGATGGAAGAAGGTTTCGAACTCATCGCGGACGCGGTTGTTGAACAGAATCGACTTCGCCCAGCCTTCCCCTGCGCCGAGCACATCGCCGTAAGAGAAACCGCCACAGGCTACCAGCGCCTGGAAGTTACCCAGACCGATGCGTCCGCCCAGCAGGTCGCTCATATGCACATCGATGGCGTCAAAGCCCGCACGGTGGAAGGCAGCAGCCATTTCAACGTGGGAGTTCACGCCCTGCTCGCGCAGCACGGCCACTTTTGGACGCGCGCCGGTAGCGATGTACGGGGCGGCAACATCTTCGTTGATATCAAACGACAGTTTAACGTTGAGGCCAGGATCGGCATCGTTGGTTTTCGCGTCGTGTTCCTGATCGGCACACTCCGGGTTGTCGCGCAGACGCTGCATCTGCCAGGTGGTTTCCGCCCACCACATGCGCAGCGTGGTGCGGCTTTCGCTGAACACCGGCTGACCGTTGGCGCTCAGGGTGAAACGGTCACCCGTTACCGCCTGGCCAAGATAGTGCACGCAATCTGCCAGGCCATGTTGTGCCAGCAACACCTCAACCGCTTCACGGTCAGCAGCGCGAACCTGGATCACTGCGCCCAGCTCTTCATTAAACAGCGCCGCCAGACGATCGTCACCCAACGAGTGGATATCAGCGTCAATACCGCAGTGACCGGTGAAGGCCATTTCCGCCAGCGTAACCAGCAGTCCGCCGTCGGAACGGTCATGGTAGGCCAGCAGCTTACGCTGCGCGACCAGCGCCTGAATGGCGTCGTAGAAGCCTTTCAGTTGCTCAACGTTACGCACGTCGGCAGGCTTGTCGCCCAGTTGACGATAAACCTGTGCCAGCGCCGTCGCGCCCAGCGCGTTGTGACCAAGACCGAGGTCAATCAGCAGCAGGGCGTTGTCTTCAGTAGAGAGCTGTGGGGTTATCGTGCGGCGCACGTCTTCCACGCGGGCAAAGGCGGTGATCACCAGCGACAGCGGCGAAGTCATTTCACGCTGCTCATTACCTTCCTGCCAGCGGGTTTTCATCGACATAGAGTCTTTGCCCACCGGAATAGTCAGGCCAAGCGCCGGACATAATTCTTCCCCAACGGCTTTTACCGCTTCGTACAGCCCGGCATCTTCACCGGGGTGACCCGCAGCCGCCATCCAGTTGGCCGACAGTTTAATGCGTTTGATATTGCCAATCTGCGTTGCCGCAATGTTAGTCAGCGCTTCACCTACCGCCAGACGCGCAGAGGCCGAGAAATCCAGTAGCGCAACTGGCGCACGCTCACCGATAGACATCGCTTCACCGTAGTAGCTATCCAGGCTTGCGGTGGTGACCGCGCAGTTGGCTACCGGGATCTGCCACGGACCAACCATCTGGTCACGCGCCACCATGCCGGTAACGGTACGGTCGCCGATCGTCACGAGGAACGTTTTCTCAGCGACAGTCGGCAGATGCAGCACGCGGTTAACCGCATCTGCAATCGAGATTTCGCCACGATTCAGGGCGTCGCCTTTGGCTTTCAGCGTCTGCACATCGCGAGTCATTTTCGGGGTTTTACCCAGCAGCACATCCAGCGGCATGTCGATCGGCTGGTTATCGAAGTGGCTGTCGCTCAGTGTGAGATGCTGTTCTTCGGTGGCCTCACCGATCACCGCATACGGCGCGCGCTCGCGCTTACACAGTTCGTCAAACAGCGGTAGCTGGTCAGCGGCAACCGCCAGCACATAACGCTCCTGGGATTCGTTACACCAGATTTCCAGCGGGCTCATACCCGGCTCGTCGCTAAGGATATCGCGCAGCTGGAACTTACCGCCGCGACCGCCATCGCTTACCAACTCCGGCATGGCGTTAGACAGACCGCCTGCGCCAACGTCATGGATAAACAGGATCGGGTTCACATCGCCCATCTGCCAGCAGCGGTCGATAACTTCCTGGCAACGACGTTCCATTTCCGGGTTGTCGCGCTGTACCGAAGCGAAATCAAGATCGGCATCAGACTGGCCGGAAGCCATAGAGGAGGCCGCCCCGCCGCCAAGCCCGATGTTCATCGCCGGGCCGCCGAGGACGATCAGCTTGGCGCCAACGACGATCTCACCTTTTTGCACGTGATCGGCACGGATGTTACCGATCCCGCCCGCCAGCATGATCGGTTTATGGTAACCGCGTAGCTCTTCGCCGTTGTGGCTGTTGACCTTTTCTTCGTAGGTGCGGAAGTAGCCGGTCAGCGCCGGGCGACCGAATTCGTTGTTAAACGCCGCGCCGCCCAACGGACCTTCGGTCATGATATCGAGCGCGGTAACAATACGGTCCGGCTTACCAAAGTCTTCTTCCCACGGCTGTTCAAAGCCAGGAATACGCAGGTTGGAAACGGAGAAGCCCACCAGCCCGGCTTTCGGTTTTGCACCGCGACCGGTTGCACCCTCGTCGCGGATTTCGCCGCCGGAGCCGGTAGCCGCGCCCGGCCACGGAGAGATAGCCGTCGGGTGGTTGTGGGTTTCAACCTTCATCAGGATGTGGGCTGGCTCCTGATGGAAATCGTAGCGGCCGGTTTTGTGGTCGGCAAAGTAGCGCCCCACTTCAGAACCTTCCATTACCGCGGCGTTGTCTTTATAAGCAGACAGCACGTGGTCCGGCGTAGTTTCGAAAGTGTTTTTGATCATCTTGAACAACGACTTGGGCTGCTGTTTACCGTCGATAACCCAGTCGGCGTTAAAAATTTTGTGGCGGCAGTGCTCAGAGTTAGCCTGCGCAAACATGTACAGTTCAATGTCGTTCGGGTTGCGTCCCAGTTTGGTAAACGCATCCTGCAGATAGTCGATTTCGTCTTCCGCCAGCGCCAGACCGAGACGCTGGTTAGCGTCGATCAGCGCCTGGCGTCCCTCACCCAGCAGATCAACACTGGAGACCGGCGCAGGCTGGTGATGGACAAACAGTTTTTCGGCATCGTTCAGCGCAGAGAAAACCGTTTCCATCATGCGGTCGTGCAGTTCGTCGGCAACCATCTGCCACTGCTCAGCGGTCAGCGTAGAGGCTTCTACATACCAGGCAATGCCACGTTCCAGACGGCTAATCTGTTGCAGGCCGCAGTTGTGGGCAATATCAGTCGCTTTAGAAGACCACGGGGAGATGGTGCCAGGGCGAGGCGTAACCAGCAGCAGTTTGCCTTCAGGGGCATGGCTGTGAAGAGCAGGACCATATTTCAGCAGGCGTACAAGCTGGGCGTGCTCATCCTCATTCAACGGTGCATTCAGATCGGCAAAATGGACGTACTCGGCGTAAATATTGTGGACCTGGAGGTTGGCAGCCTGAAAACGTGCCAGCAGTTTGTTAATACGGAATGCAGACAGTGCAGGTGAACCACGCAGAATTTCCATCATAAGTCTCTCGTCTTCTAAGCTTTCGGTGTGCCCAAGTGGGGGAAACGGGCGTCATTATAAAGAATCTACCGCGCCGACGAAACCGTTTGCGTCGAAATAAAATCACGACCTTCTCTTATCATCAAATGCGGTCTGGTTTCTGAATAAGTTGCCAACTGACGCAAGTTTAAGCAAAATGCCGCTCATTAATGACGACTTCACTTCTTAATCATCACCACAGCAGGCAGAGACAACGTACGGTTCAGAGAATTAACTAATTGAAAAAATTAAAGATTAATTATCTGTTCATCGGCATATTAACGCTGTTGTTGGCAGCGGCCCTCTGGCCATCTATTCCCTGGTTCGGTAAAGCCGAAAATCGTATCGCCGCCATTCAGTCGCGGGGAGAACTGCGCGTCAGTACCCTCGACTCGCCATTAACTTACGCGACCCTCAACGGCAAGAAATTCGGCCTGGATTATGAACTGACTCAGGCGTTCGCCAACTACCTGGGCGTGAAGTTAAAAGTCACCGTGCGCCAGAACATCAGCCAGCTCTTTGACGACCTGGATAACGGCCATGCCGATCTGTTAGCCGCAGGCCTGGTATATAACAGCGAGCGGGTGAAAAATTACCAGCCCGGCCCAACCTACTATTCGGTTTCACAACAGTTGGTGTATCGGGTTGGGCAATACCGCCCGCGTACTCTTGCCACCGTGAACGAAAATCAACTGACCATCGCCCCGGGACACGTGGTGGTTAACGATCTCCAGTTGCTTAAAGAGAATAAATTTCCCGATCTGAGCTGGAAGGTGGATGACAAAAAGGGCACTACTGAACTGCTTGATGATGTTATCGCCGGGAAGCTGGATTACACCATTGCCGATTCCGTCGCCATCAGCTTATACCAACGCGTACATCCTGAACTGGCCGTAGCGCTGGACGTATCTGACGAACAGCCGGTGACCTGGTTTAGTCGCCTGGACGATGACAACACGCTGTCTGCCGCCCTGTTGGATTTTTTTAACACCATGAATGAAGACGGCTCTCTGGCGCGGCTGGAAGAAAAGTATCTCGGACATGGCGATGATTTTGACTATGTTGATACCCGCACCTTTTTACGCGCCGTAGACAGCGTATTGCCGGACCTTAAGCCGCTGTTTGAGAAATATGCGCAGGAGATAGACTGGCGACTGCTCGCCGCAATCTCTTATCAGGAGTCACACTGGGACGCGCAGGCTACTTCCCCGACCGGCGTACGCGGGTTGATGATGCTGACCAAAAATACCGCTCAAAGTCTCGGACTGACTGACCGTACCGATGCCGAACAAAGCATCAGCGGCGGCGCACGGTATTTGCAGGATATGATGAGTAAAGTGCCCGATACCGTCCCCGAAGGGGAACGCATCTGGTTTGCGCTCGCAGCCTACAACATGGGTTATGCGCACATGCTGGATGCACGGGCGCTGACAGTGAAAACCAAAGGCAATCCGAACAGCTGGTCCGACGTAAAACAGCGTCTGCCGCTGCTCAGCCAAAAGCCGTATTACAACAAGCTGACCTATGGTTATGCGCGTGGCCACGAAGCCTACGCTTATGTGGAAAATATCCGTAAGTACCAGATTAGCCTGGTGGGGTATCTGCAGGAGAAAGAAAAACGGGCGCTTGAAACGCAGCAACTGGCGCAGGATTACCCGGCGGTGACGCCGGCAGAGCTAATAGGTAAAGATGAATTGCCGCTTTCGGCGTTTCTGTCTCAGACGTCGTCAAATTTCCTGTCGCACTCCCCTTCCCTGCTGTTTTCACCGCAGAAAAAAGAGGACAAGTAGCCTCGTAGGCCTGATAAGCGCAGCGTCATCAGGCAATCAGACCGGCATTTACAAATTGGCGTTTTTTTTCAGCGCTTTGATTTCCTGACGACGCATGCGGAAGAAATCACTGAGCAACGTGGCGCATTCATCCCGTAGCACCCCTTCGGTCACCTCCACCCGATGATTCATTCCAGGGTGATGCAGTACATCCATTAATGACCCGGCAGCCCCCGTTTTCGCATCGCGCGCGCCAAAAACGACCCGGCCGATACGGCTGTGCACCATCGCGCCTGCGCACATCACGCACGGCTCCAGAGTGACATACAGCGTGGTATCCAACAGACGGTAGTTTTGCAGCACCAGGCCGCCCTGACGCAGCGCCATAATTTCAGCGTGGGCAGTCGGATCATGGTGACCAATCGGACGGTTCCAGCCTTCGCCAATCACGCGGTTGTTATGTACCAATACCGCGCCCACCGGGACTTCACGCTCATCCCAGGCGCGCTTAGCCAGCGTTAAAGCATGACGCATCCAGTATTCGTGGCTAAATTCAACTTCAGACAAAGGGGGTAACTCCAGTAATCAAAGCGGGCGCATTATACACAGACGCTATCGTTTACTCTATTCGAGTTGTTGCAGCTCTCCGCGCGGCGTGACGCGCCAGCGATGCTGGCAAAAAGAGAGCAGAGGATTGTCCTGATTACTGTCGCTGTAGCCACTGTAAAGCTGAAGCGGCGCACCAATGTGGCGTTCCAGTTGCGTCACTTTCTCATGGCCCAGACAGCGCAGAGGCAGCACCCACCCGCCGAATCCCCGCGCCATTTTACTGGCGATCAGATTGACACGCGGTAGCCACGGCGTGTCGAAGTACACCTGCTCGACCAGCGACTGCGGGGAGCCAGTAATAAGCCAGATTTCGGCGTCAGAGCTTAACAGGTAGGTTGTCAGCCGCTGCTGAACGAGCGGAAAGGCCGTCACGTTACTGCGAAACCAGCGCACAAAGTCAGCCTGATGCCCTTTCAGACGCGCCTCGCTACGACCAAAAGTGCATCCCCATAACAGCAGGCTCATTGGCCAGCGGGCGGCGCGCCCTTGTATCAGCAGCGCCAGCGCAATCACCGGTAGCAGAGGCAGCACAAGCAACGCGTTCAGCGGCTGGCGACGCAGCAGATAACGTATAAAGCTACCGAACATATCCTGCTGATGTAACGTGCCATCCAAATCAAAAAAAACAACGCGGCGCTGGTGATTGGTCAAACCTTATTCCTCTGGATCGTTGAACCCCAATAGCCAGGTAAACAGGAACCCGGCGATAACTGCTACCAGATAGCCTAACAGATAGAACATCACTTTTCCGGCAACAATCGTCAGTGCCAGCGGCAAACCGGAGATGCCAAAGGTGATAACCGTCGCCACCTTCCAGTAGCTAATCAGCGCCCCGCCTACCGCTCCGCCAAGGCAGGCACCGATAAACGGTTTACCCAACGGCAGCGTGACGCCAAAAATAAGCGGCTCGCCAATACCCAGCAGCCCGACCGGCAGCGCTCCTTTGATCACTTTCTTTAGCCGCGCATTGCGGGTTTTCATCAACACCGCTATCGCAGCCCCTACTTGTCCAACGCCTGCCATCGCCAGGATAGGAAAGAGCGCGTTATAACCGTGCGCCTGTACCAGCTCAACGTGGATGGGCACCAACCCTTGATGAAGTCCGGTGAGCACCAATGGCAGGAAAGTTCCCGCCAGTATGGCACCAACCAGGAAACCGCCGCGGTCGATAGCCCAGGATGCGCCGTGAGCGATAGATTCAGAAATCCAGCCTCCAAGCGGTTGTAGCGCCACAATCGCGATGGCCCCGGTAATGATGGTGGTCAGCAGCGGGTTAAGGATAAGCTCCAGCGATTCCGGCAACAGCTCGCGGAATTTGCGCTCGATCCAACACATCAGCGCAACCACCAGCAGCACTGCGATCACCCCGCCGCGCCCCGGCTGCAACGCTTCGCCAAACAGGGTAATCTGCGCCAGCTGCGGACTGGAGAGGATCCCCGCCATCACCCCACCCATCGCCAGAGAGCCGCCGAAGACTTTGGCGGTATTCACCCCAACCAGAATATTCATGATGGCAAACACGGCGCTACCAAATATGCCCATCAGCCCCAGCATATTCGGATAATGGGTCGCAAAATCCCCCACGATATCCGGTCGCTTAAGGATGTTAATAATGCCGGTAATCAAACCGGAGGCGATAAACGCCGGAATAAGAGGGATAAAGACGTTCGCCAGCTTGCGCAGCGCATCGCTCATTGGCGCTTTGTACTTCGCTTTGGCCTCTGATTTGGTGCGCTCGATATTATTCACATCTGCACGCTCGCCGCCACCGGCAATCAGGGAGCGCATGGCATCCACCACCTTGGCAGCTTTACCGGGGCCGACGATTATCTGATGCTGCGCGCCCTGCTTCACGTAACCGCTAACACCGGGCAGTTGCCTGAGACGGGGAATATCAATCTGATCATCATCCTGAACTTCCACCCTGACGCGGGTCATACAGTTTTCCAGGCGCAGAATATTTTGCTCTCCGCCTACGCCCAGCAGAATGTCGCTGGCCAGCACCGCCGTCTTATCCATATACACCTCTTAGTGTTCTAACGCCGCGCGTAAAAAACCCTGGTGAGCGGCAAGCTTTTCACGGGCGGCAGCGGCATCCAGGCCGGTGAGCGCCATTAAAATCGCTGGCTTAACGTCAAAATCAGTCTGCTTTAACAGCGCTTGCGCCTGTTCACGCGCAATGCCGGTGGCTTCAACCACCATACGACACGCTCGATCGACCAGTTTGACGTTGGTTGCCTGCATATCCACCATCAGGTTCTGGTACACCTTGCCAAATTTCACCATCGCACCGGTGGAGATCATATTGAGCACCAATTTTTGCGCGGTGCCGGATTTCAGTCGTGTTGACCCGGTCAACGCCTCCGGTCCCACCACCGGGGAGATTGCAATATCCGCTTCATGCGCGACAGGAGAATCCGGATTGCAGGAAATAGCCGCCGTCGTACACCCCACCGAACGCGCATATTTCAGCCCGCCAATCACATACGGCGTGCGACCTGAAGCCGCCAGACCAACCACCAGATCCTGTGCGGTAAGGTTGAGTGCGCGCAGATCGTCTTCGCCTAACTGCGGGTTATCTTCCGCGCCTTCTACCGCCTTGAGCAGCGCGCCCGGCCCCCCGGCAATCAGCCCAACCACCAGACCATGCGGTACACCGAAAGTCGGTGGGCACTCAGACGCGTCCAGCACCCCAAGACGCCCGCTGGTACCTGCACCCATGTAAATAATGCGTCCACCGGCTTTTAACGCGTTGGCTGCCGCATCGACCGCGCACGCAACTTGAGGCAGAGTTGCTTTTACTGCTTCCGCTACCAGCGTATCCTGTTGATTAAATCGATGAACCAACTCCAACGTTGAGAGCGCATCCAGATCCATGGTCTGTGGATTGCGGGTTTCTGAAACTAATGCACCGAGATTCATTTTTTGTTCCTTAGGAATTTTTAATTCATAATAATCTGTCATAATGGAATATTATATTCATCCAGGCGAGTGAAATTTTGTTTTGCAATCGCCATCACGTTTTCGCCAGGAGACAGCATGAACTGTTTAATTCGCATTCGTCAGCGTTACCCGGATCTCGCGCAAAGCGATAAAAAACTTGCGGATTATCTTCTTGCTCAGCCGGATACCGCGCGTCATCTCAGCTCACAGCAGCTGGCCTTTGAAGCAGGCGTCAGCCAGTCCAGCGTGGTGAAGTTCGCGCAAAAGATGGGCTTTAAAGGGTTTCCGGCGCTGAAACTGGCGATTAGCGAAGCGTTGGCCAGCAATCCCAACCCTCATTCCATTCCGGTGCATAATCAGATTCGCGGTGACGACCCCATGCGTATGGTGGGCGAAAAACTGATTAAAGAGAACGTGGCGGCGATGCATGCGACGCTGGACGTCAACAGCGAAGAGAAACTGATAGAGAGCGTCACGATGCTGCGCTCAGCCCGGCGCATTATCCTGACCGGGATTGGCGCATCGGGTCTGGTAGCGCAGAATTTTGCCTGGAAACTGCTAAAGATTGGGTTTAACGCGGTGGTTGAACGCGATATGCACGCCCTGCTGGCGGCGGTGCAGGCGCTTTCACCCAACGATCTGCTGCTGGCCATTTCGTATACCGGAGAACGCCGCGAACTCAACCTGGCTGCGGATGAAACGTTGCGCGCCGGAGCCAAAATTCTCGCCATCACCGGATTTACACCTAACGCCCTGCAACAGCGCGCAACTCATTGTCTGTACACGATTGCTGAAGAACAGGCCACGCGCAGCGCAGCGATTTCCTCTACCCATGCGCAAATGATGCTCACTGATTTACTGTTTATGGCGCTGGTGCAGCAAGATCTGGAGCATGCTCCGGAACGCATTCGCCACAGCGAAGCACTGGTAAAAAAACTGGTCTGAGCAAAGAATGCGGGTATAATGCCCGCCCGATTTGTGATGTTTTGAGAGTTTCCTGATGGCCCTGTTAATCACTAAAAAGTGTATCAATTGCGATATGTGAGACAAACAGGAAAAATAACAATATATTCAATATAATAGCAGCATGTGTTATTGATTGCGTTGCTGATTTTTGTAGCAAAAATATATTTAATACAAACCCAGCAACACAAAATTTAAATCGACATAGCAACACATCGCTTGTCGCTTACATCACCGGGCAGTCATCAAACTCCGCGTTCCTGGCATCATTAATGATGTAGGTGATCACCCCGAATATTGGGTGTGAGGAATTGTAGCCATCACCATCATCTGGCAGCGTTTCCCTTCTCCCGTTCTCCAGATTAATCAGGTGGGGTTGTGGATGAGTTCGATATCGCTTGATCCTGAACTCCCCATCGATTGCACATATCAGCAGTGACCCATCGCAGGCAGTAAGTGACGCATCTACCACAAGCAGCGCACCCTGGAGTATCCCTTCCCTGAAATGTGAACGTGATGCACGCATGAAGTAAGTCGCTGCTGGCTGGCTGATAAGCTGCTGATCGAGGGAGATCCTCGTTTCAACGTAATCGCTGGCCGGTGAAGGGAAGCCCATGGCTAAAGTCCTCCGTTTGGATTGAACAGCTGAAAGGTTCGGTTCTCGCCTTCCTGCGTTGATACATCGCGGAATGTTGTCACATAACATTCTATCCAATCATTGGCCTGCTTCATCGTCCAGTGCCAGTTAACCTTACCCAGTTCCTGGACAAACCGCTGTGTGGTGACAGTCTTCCGGCCATTCGGTTCTCGCTGTATCGAAGCATACCAGGCTATTTCAATATCGCTACGTCGTGGCATCATTTACTCCCTCTTGAATACCGGATAAAAACACAGTATAAATACTGTATATCCATCCAGTAAAGAGGCAATGAGCAATGTTCGTGGAACTCGTTTATGACAAAAGGAATTTTGATGGTCTGCCCGGTGCAAAAGATATCATTCTGGGCGAGTTGACCAGGAGGGTTCACCGGATTTTCCCCGATGCTGATGTCCGGGTAAAGCCGATGATGACACTGCCGGCGATCAATACTGACGCCAGCAAGCATGAGAAAGAACAGATAAGCCGTACTGTTCAGGAAATGTTTGAAGAGTCTGATATGTGGCTGATGTCAGACTAAACGCCTCTAACCATCATTTTGCTTCAGTACGGTCCGCTGGTTTCACCCCGGCTTTTTCCTTAAGCTCAGAAATATCATTTTCCAGTGTGGCCACTTTTTTCAGCAGGAACTGGAGCACTGGTGGAACATACCCCATTAACATACTGGTCTGATCCACCGTCTCTACGCCTTCCAGTCCCTCAAACTCATATGGAAGTGTGGAGACAAATCGCGGGTTCACTTCATCAGAGATAATGCCACTGCCTTTCTTCCCGTAAATAAAATCATAATTATAGGTTTTCCAGGACCGTACTTCAGCAATCGCATCCTCCTCCGTTATAAGCTCGATATTTTCTTTTAGCTTACGGTAGGACAGCGGCGCGTACATCTTCGTTAAATACGCCTGTAAATTTGTCGTCCCCGATACGGTCCAGGCCGCGCCCGCAATATCGCCGTTGCTGTTATACAATGCGTTATTTACAGTGAAGCTACCGGATGACGTAAATCGAAAGTAGCTTATTTCAGGCCCCGCCGTGACCTGAATATATGAATACGATCCCCTCGTTTGGTCCACGCGGTGTCTGAACGTTGAATTGTGCGGCGTTAAAACTCCACTAAAACCGGATATAAACCCTGGTGCAGATATGGCGGTATCGCTTGCGGTTGCATTTACGGAGGTTCGAACTTCCCCCGTAACAATTACAGGACTCGTTATAGTTCCACCTGATTTGCCATTTACGGTTCTCAGGCGTGAATCATCAGAATTAACCTTTCCTGACAGGGACTGCGAAAGAGACAGCCACGACGGGCCGGTAAACGTTGATTGGTCAGGTAATTTTACAGTTATTGTCCCGGTACCGCTGAATACCTGCTGCCAGTTCTGTTTGTCGTAGTTCAGACCGAGAAGCGCCTGGGTATTCTGAACGACCATTGCAGCGGTGACCATGTTCAGCGCCACGCGGGGAACGGCAGACCAGGCCGCGCCAGATTGTGTTGGCCCGGTAAAGTTACTGACCAGCGTCAACGCTGTGCCGCTTTCCACTGATTTAATCGGAAGCGTATAGGGAACGCCACCGACAGTGACAACAATGAAATCGCCTGCCGCTACCTCAGTGATAAACGTGGTCCCGCTGCCAGCGACCGCAGCAGAGTTATGCGTCAGGGTTAAAGTTCCTGCTGACATGGGTATCTCCTGAATTCAGATAATAAAAAACCCGCCGGAGCGGGTTATTTTTGGTATTTCATTGAGGGCAATTCGAACTGGTGAAGTTATTTTTATTCACCCATCGCCAGTTAAAGGGATAACCGGCCCTGTACTCAGTCTGATTAGCAATCTTTCGTACACCGTAAATCTGTACTGACTGGGGCAGCCCGCCAGGCGCAAACTCTGCCTGACAAACCGGTTTCTGTTTCTCCAGAACAGGTCCTGAACAGGCTGAAAGCACCAGGCAGACAATAACTGGAATAATTATATTTTTCATTTCGACACCAGAACTAATTATTTAAACAAAAAATAACCAATGGCATTGAATAATAAAAATAGTTTTAATAGATCAATATTCTAAAATTGATCGTTTAAATCGATCAGTTTAATCATATGCGGCTGTGTTTATCGCCGTTATCACAATTCCGCTATTCGTTGATCCGACAGAGGAACCACTTGCAGTGGTTGAACTTTGCCCCCTAATTCTTGTACCACCAGTGTCGTCATGGCAACCCGTCCCCACATCAACAGACTGAAATATTGGCTGTCCACCTGGTGCAGAACCCGCATGGAGGATGACAGAACCCAGCCCCATCGGATTTACGGCCCATTTGCCTGCCATGTATGTATCAATGTTAAGCCCACCACTTACAGCACCTGGTGAACCAATAGTTGTAAGGTCGCTTAATACCCGGGACTCATTCGTAAGTACCAGTGTTCCTTCGGCATCCCATATAGCCACACCCCAGGCCGGAAGGGTAAGCGGATATATGGCAAAAAAATAGGCCTCAAGGACAAAAGCCGATCCCCTGTAATTAGACGCATCAACACTGAACGTATTGCCACTTTTTGAAGCTGATATCTTCGCCGGGGCGCTGGTTCTTGCAAATGCAATCCCTCCCTTCTGACCGTCGATAGTCACGGACGCCGAAGCACTGTTAAAATTCCCCCCAAAAGTTGAGTTGACAGTTACTTTTCGGTAAAGCGTCATTGGTGTGGAATCAGGTGTGATAAAAGGGTTCCCGTTAGGTAATGAAATCAATGCGCCATATTTAGCCATCTACGCAGTCTCCGCAAAAACGATTAACTGCACTTTGATTGCCGGGTAATCATTAATCCCATCACTACCTGAAGGCTGTATTGTTATGGTGTTTCCAGATGCAATAATATTTCTTTTATCTGTGTAACTTATTGTCCCTTTATCCTCCAGAGTACCAACCGCAAACCCAACCTTTAAGCCAGGCTCAAGGCTGAACTGGTAGCTTCCCGTTTTCTGACCTAAAGCAAGATCGATGATGCCCACCACGGTTACAGGTTTAATGCCATAGTTATTCGGAACGCCGTTAGCGTCCCATGTCTGAATTCCCCATGTCATCAGAATACCCCTGTTAATTTGCCAATCTGTACGCGAAGAACGCCATTGCCATCTTTAACGCTGTAATTCAGATTGGTCATTTTCGTTGCACCCTCCCCGGAAACTGCCCCATTCATTTCAAACGTTCCGTCCGATTTCATGATGGTGCCCGTTTGTCCCTGAACATAATTAGCGGAGCGCAGTTCGCCAATTTTTGCCAGAGTGATTTGGCTATACTGAATAAAAGCATCGCTGATAAACACCTGACCATTAACAACAGCAAAGGGTGAATATTGCGTATCACCGCTGCCACTCATCAGGACGAACTGATTGGCGTTAAATCCGACACGAGTGACTACCGGCTTACCCGCCTCCGCCAGCACCGCAATCGACATTCCGGCGTTATACATCACACCGTTAATCCGGACTCCAGTTTTGAGGGTGTAAATTGCAGAGGCTCCGGTGGCATCAACCACGGCGGTGAGCTTATCTTCCAGCGCGGCAGTCACATCATTGAACTGTGCCTGCACCTGCGTCGACATTTCAGCCATCGCTTTATCGACCTGCGCAATGGTCGTTTTAACCACCAGAATATCCGCGCGTACCTCGCCGTACTGCGCCCACTGATGCTCTACCGTTCCATGGTTGGCCAGTGCGTTCTGCAATGCAGCTTCCAGGTTGGTATCAATGTCGCTTGTCAGGCGGTCACCGTCGGCAGACGACAGGAAGTCATCAGCAATATCGCCCAGGTAGTCGTCAGCATTCGCATTAGATTCGCCACGAACCCAGTCGGTCCAGCCTGATTCATTACCCGTTCTGTCTACCAGCTGCGCGCGGTACCAGAATTCCTGCCCCGCCTTCAGCCCCAGTTGGATATATTCTGCAGACGGATAAGGCACATCCGACAGCAAAAGAGGATTAGAGAAATCACTGTTCGCGGTGTACTGAATTTCCGTTTTCAGCGTGTCCCCGGTGTTAGCCGGGAATCCCCAGTTCAGGCGAATCCCCCAGTTGATCGGCGTTGTCGCAAAGCCGACAGGTTTCGGCGGATTTCCCACCTTACCCGTCAGCGTTTTCTCTTCGGAGTAGCCCCAGCCAGAGGATATTTCAGCGGCATTTATTGCGCGCACGCGCACAAGGTAACGCCCGGCATAAATCCCCGGAACGTCAAATGACGTGGTGGAGCTGCGCGGCACATTTACCCAGTTACCATCATTGCGACGCCACTGTGCTTCATAGGCGATAGCATTCTGCGCCTGGTCCCAGCTCACCCGCATGGTTTCGACGCTGATATTCTGCTGCACCACCGAAAACGAACTGATTACGATGTTGGCTGGCGGCGACTGGTTACCCGGCGGGATCACACTCACCGGCCGCTGGTCAATGATGGCTCCGGTATCGATACGGGCATATTTATCCGGGTCATGCCATGCGCCGGTAATAGAGAAAGTGCCATCATCATTATCGGAGACGCTGACAACTCGATACTGCTGGGCGTAGAGTTCATCTGACTCAACCACCCATACAGCTTCGGCCTGTGGTGTCTCACTGTATGCCGTGGTGACTGTGACTGATTCCCCGTTAACCGCCTGAATAGTCCTGCTCTGTGACGCACCGGAGGGAAGATTTAGAATAAGGCGATCGCCTGCTGCTGCATCAGCTACGCGGTCAAGTTTTATCACGCGACCGTTAACAGCACTGATGCGGCCACCCATAACTTTGCCGGACAGAAGCTCGTCTGACACTGCGATGATGTATCCCGGCTGCGGAATGTTTCCGTCCAGGCCAACATCAAACGAAACAACGCGATCCTTATTGTTGGTGAGAATACCCCAGCGCCCCTTTCGGTTCGCTTCTGATTGCCGGGTACATCCGATGGCTGTCATTTCCAGCTGATTAAATCCGTACCGGGCCACCAGAGGCTGCTCAAATACTGGCTCCATCGCATCCGCATAAGCGTTACCCGGATCAGACCAGGAAACCAGCGCGGTGGTATACCGCGTTTTTGTCGTGCTGCTGGAATAGGTAAAGCGTCCGTCGATAACGTTAGCGCGGGTGTAAGCGTAATCCACATCTCTCGGCATATCGGCAAGCGCAACAATCTGATCGCCGCCCCAGTACGTCATACCCCGGAATATAGCCGCAAAGTCACGCAGCACAGTGTAAGCGTCATTCCTGTCCTGAACATAGACGTTACAGGTATAGCGTGGCTCTGTCCCGCTTCCACCCTTTCCATCCGGTACCAGCTGATCGCAATACTGTGATACCTGGTACAACGTCCATTTATCGATGTTGGCTGCACTCAGGCGATTACCCAGACCAAAGCGATCGGTAATAACCAGATCGTAAAATATCCACGCCGGGTTATCGGTCCAGGCCCACTTAAACGCGCCCTGCCATGTACCACTATAAGTCCGCGTATCGGGGTCATAGTTATCAGGCACTCGGATCACCCGGCCACGTGGTTCACAGGATATCTGTGGAATCGAACCATTGAACTGACTTGAGTCGAATTCGATGTACAGCAGCGCGGTGTTCGGATAGCGCAGCTTGGCATCAATCACCTCCGTGAAGCTTTGCAGCGTCATCGTGTCGCCGATCTTGGCGCTGTTTGCGTCAGCGGTAATCTTACGCAGTCGGATTGTCCAGGTGCTGCCAGCCTGCGGTAAATCAATACGGTGGCTGCGCTCATAACCAGACGTCGTTTTGCCGGTTACGCTGGTATTAAGAACGGTTTGCCAAGTCCCACCATCAGTTTGCAGGTCTATTGCATAATTGATGGAATACCCTACCAGATCGCCGTTGTCCTCCTGCCTAAACAGTGAAGGCCATTTCAGTCGCAGGCGAACGGCTGATAGTTGGGTGTTGCTGAAGGTACGCGTCCAGGCTGTTGCGCTTGATACTTCTGTTCCAACGTTGATTTCGTTTTCGGTACCGGGAATGCCCTGAATGTAATTTTGTGCCTGAGTTCCCGCGCGAAACTCCCACGTCACGCCGCTAAAGTTTTGGGAGCCATCGGAGTTTTCCAACGCCGTGCCATCCAGGTAGATATTTTTTCCGGTTAATTGCCCTGCAAATTCCCCTTCCCCAAGCGCAACGAGGATTTTGGCCTTCGCTACAGATTGCAGATCATCAGGCTGTTCGGTAGGGGTTCGGGAACTGGAACTGCCGCCCTTGCGGCCTTTAATCTGGGGTGTTGTAGCCATATTGCGCCCATAAAAAAAGCCACCATCTGGTAGCCTGAAAGGAAGATTATTTTGTTATTGCTGGTCTTCGACGTATATACCAGCAGAGATGATCGCCCCACCAATACGCCTGCGTCCGTATAGAAGCGGAACTGGATTACCCTGAGCAGCAGTGTTAGTTACACCACCAAATGCATACGATGCCCTATTTTCGGCATCCTGTTTGCTGGCAAGTCCTGCTGGCTGTGGCGAAAGCATTTGAACAACACCACCAAGCATCATTGCAGCGCCTATTTTCATAGCGGCAGGGCCCCAAGCTGCACCGCCCCATGCTTGGCCGATAGTAGCCCCCAAAGCACCAACAACAACAAGTACAGCCCCTAAAACTGTTTGAAGTAGGCCTGCCTTTTTACTGCCAATTACAACAGGGATAATTCTTATCACCTCTCCTGTAACTGGAAAACCTAAATCATCTTTTCCAATATTTCTTTTCCCTTTAAATACAGCATACGTTAGACCACGATTTTTACTCGTATTTAAATATTGTTCAAATCCACAAATTGTTTTTGATAATGCATTGATAGCCTCTGCTGTTGTTCGTATTAGTCTGTCATGGGTTCTACCAAATACTTTACCTAACGCGCCACCTAGTTCAATCCTAGTCATTATTTCTTGCATATTTACTCCAATAAAAAAGCCACTAACGTGGCTTTGGAAAACAGAAATAAATTAAATACATGATCGCGCTATTTTACCCCACGGGTCACCGATACCTTTATTTGCAGCATAGACTTTCACATCGGCCCCTCCCTCAGAGCCATCTTGAATAATAGCCATCGAAAGAACACCGAATAAATCATCAGCGGCTGATATTCTATACCCAGTTTCAGTTTCTATACTTGTAGCCTGTGGATGCAGTTCCTGCCACTTAGGAGACATGCATTTGTTGAGTTGTGCAGCACTCTTTGAGGTATGACCAGAATAAATAGGCTGTCCTTCCTGTAAGGAAGATGCACTACAACCAAATAAACCCAGTAATGAAATCAATAATATGTTTTTTTTCATATCCCTATCCCCTTTTGATAATACAAAAGATTAGCACAGAGACTTATGCCGTAGAACCTTCATCGTCCGTTCTTGCCAGTAGCCACCATATGGCACACGCTGGCTCAGATGACCATACAGATGATGGAGAAGCATATTTCCCTCCAGCAGGATCCCGGCATGGTTCCACTTGTTGGACTGGACCTGCATGATAACCATATCACCTGGCTGCGGTACGCCACTGAATTCACGGAATCCGCATTCATACCAGCAATCGTGGTAGAAGTTTTCGGGATAACTGTCTTCCCACCAGGGATAATCCACGCGGTAATCCGTCAGCTCAATGCCGTGCGTTTGCCGGAAATAGCTCATCACCAGCCCCCAGCAATCGAAGTGACCGAGCACAAATGGGCGCTCCAGTAGCGGCAGCTCGCCCCGCGGCTGAATGGTACGCAGATCCCCCTCCGGCCAGCTGACGATGTGCCACGGAAGTAACGTAGCGTCACACTGTGCCTTATCCAGTTCGCTCGCCTGCGTCGTGGCATTCGGGTGGCTGTGGACAATGGCAATCACTGTTCCCCAGTCTTCGGCAGCGGCGTAATCTTCCGGCGACAGGTGGAAATGCTCTGTCGGATCGGTTGCCAGATTACGGCAGGGAATGTACCGCTGCACCCTGCTTTTTTGCACCACTACGCCGCAGCATTCATGCGGATATTCAGCAGCAGCATGCGCCATAATGGCGTCGATAATTTTCTGACGCATATCAGCTCCTGATCAGGGATGTGCCAGGGAAACCACCAAACGGCAACTCGTTCCCCTCGCCATGCCTCAACTTGCACGCAGTGAGCGTACCGGGACATTCATCGAGTGATGGATCGTTAACCGGATTGTTGTGCTTGTCGAAATAACGCGTCCCGGCATAGTCGCATCCATCACCGGAGCGGTATTTGTTTCGGATACACCAGGTACAAAGCGAATGTAGCTGGCGCGTCGGGATCATCAGCCCCTGCAGGTCCATCGGACTGGACAACGTAAACGCCACCACCTCATTGGTTTCAGTGCTCTTGGCGTCAATGTAAAACACCTTCAGCTTTTCCTGCTGAGGATCCGCTGACGGGTTACCCTCCGGATAGTTTTTCGCATCCAGATACTGCGCCAGCGTGTCATGAATCGTGACCTTTGCCTGCAGCAGGTCATCATAAGCAAGACACAGCACCGTAATGGAACTATCCAGGTTAGCGACCGACAGCGTCGGCTGCGCGCTGGCCCCGTCGGTCGCCGTCTCAATACCCTCTATCTGGCAGGGCCAGGCTTTATATTCCTGCCCCTGCCACCAGATCGATTTCGCCGGTAGCTTATTTTCATCGCCACCAGCAGCGGCGATTTCATCGGCAGTGTGGGCAATATTGTGGGCGTGGAAGCGGAGAACGTCGGAAACACCAAATGCGGTGCCATCGACATCAAAAAGCCGGACAACGTTGCCCGGCTCAAGTTTCTGATAATCACTGTTTAAGCTCATGGTGCAAACGCCTGTTCAAAGGTGGCTGATACGGTTTCCACCGTTTTACTTTTGGTGACGCGCTGCAGGCTGTCTGCCTCAACGCGCCACAGCGCAAGATCACCGCCTGGCGGGATAAACGAAAATGATTTCGTCTTATGGCGCCGCAGGAAAGCATAAATATCCCGGACGGTTTGCGGTTCGCCGGTAAATGAAAACTCATAGCTGAGCGTTTCATCATTCAGCCCGGCACCTGACACCTGCTTATAGCCATCACCAAACTGCGCCGTACGGACGGTATCCTTACTTTTCAGGGTTGGCTGGCTGGATGCTTTAATCCGCCACGCAAAATGCTCGATCGCCATTGCTTACCTCTGTTTTGTTGCATTCCAGATGATGCCGCCGGGCCGGACCTCTCTGGTGATACCTTCCCTGATGGAACTGTTGATCACCTGCTGATAGGCTTTCCCCAGCGCATCACCGCTTCCTTTCTGTTGACCGGAATCCCCCTGGCCTGTTGTAACCGAAACTGGCGCATACACGCTGACGCCAAAAGGAGAAGCAACGCCACCGCCACTCCCCCCGACCAGACCACCAGTCGCATAGCCGCGCATCATGCGATAAAGGTTGCCGACACCGATTCGGTTGGTGGCTTCCTGCGTAAAGACAAACTCTCCACGGTGCACCACACCTGCAGGCTCATACTTGCCGCCGGACCCGGTATAACCACCACCAGCAAAACCCAGCGCTGACGTGGCAGAACTGACCAGGCCGGCCATGGCCTGCTTCATCAGGATCTGCGTCAGCATCGACAACGTGGAACGGGTGAAATCTGCCCAGTTTGCTTTCCCTGTCGTCAGCATATCGGCCATATTCTGGCTGATACCATCGAATGTGGCTGAAGCAGCGGACTTCATCGAACCATAGGCATCAGCCGCTGAATCGGCATAGTCAGCCCACGCTGATTTCGCCCCGGCCTGCCAGTTGCCGCGGAGCTCGTCCTGTGCGGCATAATATTTCTTCAGTGCATCCAGTTCGTTCTGATAACCCTGATCGGTGTCCGTACCGCCGGCATTCATCCAGCCCTGCCGCAGCTGTGCCTCTTCGTTTTGCCGCTGTGCGCCGCGACTGCTCATGCTGCCCCCGGCCACCAGCGCCCGGGTTTTCTCCCCAATCTGGGTAACGTACTTCTGCGAGCTGTCCTGCAGACGGTTTAACCGTTCCTGGGCAACAATCTGATCGCCCAGCCGGGCATTCACTTCGGCCCGCGCCAGTACCTCGTCTTTGTTCGCCAGCACCGATTTTTCATCGGCGGTCAGCGCGCGCTTTTTAGCGGCCTCTTCCAGCACCGAAAAGCGGGATTGTTGTTTCCACAATTCCTGCCGCTGCTGGCTGATGGTATCTGTGATGCTCTTATGCTCCTGCAGAGTACGTAACTGCGCCTCCAGCTCCAGCGTTTGCGCGCTGGCAGTATCGACACTTTTTACACCTGCAGGTGTTTTTACCGCTGAAGGGGCTTTGGTTTTCTTCAGCGAGTCGTCGTATTCTTTTTTCGCAGCTTCCAGATTGATGTTGTAGTCAGCCTGGAGGATCCGACCGTCTTTCAGCGCCTTGTTCAGTTCATTCTGACGGGCCGTGTACTTCTCCAGCGCAGTCTGCGTCTTTGCATAATTCGACTGAGCCTGCGCGGCATACTTCTGGCGGTCAGATTCAATCACCGCCTCGCGGGCGGCGTTATCCTCAGTGGCCTTTGCCACACTGGCCTGCTGCTGCGCCATTTCCAGTGCAAGGCGGGCAGACTCCCGATCGTTCCAGTAGCTGGCACGCGCATCATCATTGACATAACCATCACCTTTACGCAGATTCCAGATTTCATCCGCCCGCTTAAAGGCCGCTTCCGCTTTGGCAACCATCTCCTGCGCGGTGTCAGGCCGCCCGATATCGAGCGCCGCATCCCACATCGATTTAAAAGCGCGCTTCAGGCTGTCGGCAGCAGTCTCAATCGACCCCATATTGTCGCGTAGGCTCTTTGTCTGCTCACGAAAACCGTTCGTCGCCGCATCATTAGCTGCCTGCAGCGCCCCTGCTTCATCACCGGCGCGTTGCAGTTGCGCCACATAAGCAATCTGTTCCGCGGTAACGTTGTGGAACTGCTGCGCCATGGCAATCAGACCAGAGGTCGGATCGTTCGTCAGTTTGCCGAATGCCGCCGCCACCTTATCGACCGGCACACCCGACGCATCGGTAAATTTCGCTACCGCCTGACTCATCTCATCGAACCGGGCACCGGCACGCACTCCGGCGTTGACCAGCTCCGTCAGCGCGCTGCTGGTCTGGTTAAACGTGAGTCCCACCTGCTCGCCGGATTTCGCCAGCACCAGCATGCGGTTTGAGGTCAGCCCGGCAGTATTACCGGACAGAACCAGCGTTTTGTTGAAATCAGACAGCGTGGACGAGCCCTGATACCAGGCGTAAACCACCGCGCCAGTGGCGGCAGCCAGCGCGCCAACGCCTACCATCACCGGCGATATGGTGCCCAGCAGCGCCCGAAAGGTCGGAATAATACCGCCGAAGGAGTCTTTCACCTGACCGCCCTGCTGCAGCAGGATAAGCCACGGACTCTGCCCACCGGCCAGCTGGGTGGCGATATCCGTAAACTGCGCAGGCAGCATACGCATCGCCGCGTTGTACTGTCCTACAGAAATGCCGGCCTTCTTCGCGGCGCTCTCCTGGCGGGTAAATGACTGCTGCACCTTCAGCGCCGAGTCATTCGCTGCGTCACCCGTCTGCTTAAACTGCCTTTTTACGTACTCCATCTGCTCGTTGAACTTTGACGAGTTAACATCAAGATTAACGACCAGGTCACCCACTGCCGTCTGGGACATAGCGAACACCTCCTGAAATGCCCTCGGCCTTTGCCATCAGCACAGCGTCACCGGGTTCATCGTCGGCAATATCCTCCGCTGAAGGTGAAAGAAGGCTGAAGCTGGCAGGGGTTGATGTGGTTTTGGGGTCAAGCGCGGTAATGACGATATGCATCAGCGAGGAAAAATGTGCATCCAGTTGCACATCATTAAAAAAATTGTCCTGGTAGAACGTTCGCCAGTCGGCGTATTCCGTTGACGACATACCAGCAAGCATGGCGCGCCAGTCCGGGCGGCGAAATTCACGCGCCAGTTTCAGGACGAATGTCAGCTCGCTGGCGAGGACTTTTCCAGACTGACCGGCTCAGTCACAGCAACATCCTCTGGATCATTCGCTTCCTGCGGCGGCACCATGCCGGACAGCAGCTTCACGCAGTACTCTGCTGCGGAAACAATCTCCAGCGGCCAGGTTATCAGTACTTCATTCTGGATCTGCTCAACGTCTTCTTTCGGCGTTTTGTGCGCCCCTTTCAGGGGATGTCCATGCCATAAAGACATGGCCACCAGCAGTGCGCCGGATTTAATCGTCATATCCATCGCCGCCTGCATGTCGGCATCGGTGATACTTTCCAGCGTCTTCAGGTGTTCAAGATGCTCAATACGCTGCAGCGCCGACAGTTCGTAGAGCGTGACGGTCTTGCCGTTGCGTTCGAACGGCTCACTTTTTAAAAACATGCATTACTCCAGAAAGCGGGGCCACAGCCCCGGAAGTCAGGAAACGGTGACTTTACAGGTCGCGACAAAAAGCCCGTCGTTGGTCATCACGATAATGTCGGCGGTTCCGGCGGAAATGCCGGTTACCGTCAGCACTGTACCAGCGACAGTCACCGTGGCTTTACCTGCATCCGTGGTGGTGGCCCGGAAAGATGGATCGCTTGCGCTGGCTGGCGCCACGGTGACATTCAGCGTGGTGGTGGCAGCAACCGCAACGGTGGTGGTCGATTTATCCAGGCTGACGCCGGTTACGTCAATCACTGCAGCAGCGCTGTCTTCAGCAAGACTTGGTTTGCCGTTGTTGCTGATTTTGACAGAACGGGTAATGGTGTCTTTTGCCGTCACCGTTTTACCCAGGCTGCTTACCCAGCCACGGAACACATCGATGGCGCCATTTGGATATTTAATTTTGTACGCCAGCACGGTACCGTCATCAAACCAGCGAACTAGATCCTGCTGCCCGCTCTCGGCAGGTTTCCAGGCCAGCGTAAAACTGGCCTCCCCCGCCGATTTCTGGCCCTGTGAAGTGGACGTCCAGTCAGCATCCGCATCATCCAGATAGGTGTCGTCGTTTGATTCGGCAGTCAGTTCACCGGGCTGCAGGTCTTTAATCTTTGCCAGGCGCGTCCAGTCAACATCCGATAATGGGTTAGCGAACGGGTTGCCCGACCCGGAATAAATCCAGAGTGTGGTGGTGGCACCCTTTACCGGCGCCAGTGGGTTTGGTGTAGTCATTACGTCCTCACATAATGTAGCTGATGGAATAACTGAGGTCGGCAGATCCCCACGTCATGGCCTCTTCATCGCGCTGATAGTCATACCCCTGAGCCGCCATCAATTCGAGAAGATTTGCCAGTTCGGGAACATCAGCCATTGCCGGATAGATGCGGTCCTCCATCCAGGAATCCAGAGCACTGTCTGTAGCCGTGGCTTTTAGAAACACCTCAACATGCAGCACGGCTGTCCACATATCTTCATCAACACTTTCATCCGAGGCTCGGGCGTCAGAAAGGTAAACCGCAACCGCCGGAAGATCCTGCTCATCCAGAAACCCAGGACGACCATCGAACCATGTCACTGCATCTGAGATATTGCGCTGGAGCGCGGTTAGTACGGCTTTGCGGATATCACTGTTTTTCATCGTTTAAGGATCAGCCTCAGTTGGTTAGACAGATTTTGTCGCATAATTTGCGGCATACGTTCGTCCATAAGTTTTGGCACTTCAGCCCGGAACGTTTCGGTCAGAGGAACGGAAAGGGGAATACTGACCACTTCAATTGGATACCGACTCTTTGTGGTACGCCGCAAGACATGCCAGCGACCGTTTGCCAGTTGTTGAATAAAGGCACCGGGAAAACGAAAACGCCCCACACGCAGCTCACTGTTCGTACCTGGCTTATCACGTTTACGCCGTGACAGACGCATACTGGATGGTCCCAGTTTGATAGCGGGAAGATTCCCGCGGTTTATGCGAATCAGAGCGCGCGGCTTCTCCACCGTAGCCCGACGTATCCGTGCACGCTGCCTGACCAGTTTTCGGGGAACGCGGGTTGATTTCGCGACAGCGGACACACTGCGATTGACCGCCTGCGTGGCGATACGGTTCACCGTCTGGGCGGAAGCGCGCGGTACAGCTCTTTTACTGATGCTGTTCAGATTAGCAATGGCCTGCTCCAGCCCCTTAATCGACATACTCCCTCCTGCTTACTCGATAAAGATGCGCGGTTTGCCGTTAAAGCGTTCGTGACGGGTAAGATGGAATTCCTCCCCTTCAAAAATCACCACGTCATTACGACGCGGCCTGTATCCTGCAGTAAACACCACCAGCGATCGCCCTGTTCCGCTCAAAGGCCCCATTTCTTCCAGAAACTCAGCCGGAATAACAATCATGGGCTCCCCGTTGATGGTCGCTGGCTTGCCCATTTTGTTCACCGTGACCGCATCCATGCGGCTGACAAGTCTGTCAAAGGGATTAGGCATTGATTTTCACGGCTACAATTGCGGAACTGGCAGCAGCATCTTCCCAGGCAACCCCAGCCAGATCGGCACCTGTCGCGTCGTTCTGCACTTTTCCATCTTTGATATGAACCTGCTCACCGATGGTGATCGCATCGGTAGTCAGCTTAGGCAGCAGGAAAACACCTTCGGTAAAACCGTCTCCCGTCTGGCCTGCCGCAATATCAGTAATGGCAATCGCCACGACTTTCCCCACCATCACCGGCGAACCACTCAGGATCTCAACGCTGCCCGTGTTGGCAATCTCAATAGTTTTGCCATGCTGTACAAAATTCTTCGCCATAAATTCAGTCTCCATCCAGCCCCATACGGGGCCGAATTCAGATACAAAAAAGCCCTGATGGGCTGTGATGTGCTGCTTGAGTGGAAGGAATTATTTCCCGGTTGATTTCGCCATGCCGCGATAATCCAGAGGTGATACACCGGCATCGATGCGCACTTTGGTGGCAATACCGTCGGTAGTGAAACCTTCCTGCTGATCGATATACGGCGTATCAACGCCGTTCAGGTAAGCCACTTCGATGGTGTCTGTGCCCTTAGCGGCGGCCAGATACCAGGCGCTGGTGTCTTTTGCATCAAGACGCGGCTCCGCGATAACTTCAGCAAAGTTCTGAATTGGGTTCATGATACCGGCGTTGATATCCGCCCCTTTCACACTGGCAGACTTGATCGTCTGGTTTGCCAGGGTTTCGAGCGCGACTGGCACCAGCATGAATGCCGGGCGAATATTCAGGGGACGTTCTCCCTCTTTCTGAAGACGCATCATCTTGCGCGCTTCATCAAGGCTGGCTACAGAAATCGCGCCTGCGGAGATATTGCCGTGATCAGCATGGAACAGCGGCTTGCCATCAGACAATTTCGCGTTTTCGGTCAGAACGGCATACACCAGATCGCCGATCGTCCCTTTTGCCGCGCGGCCCATCTTCATAGGTACATCGGTTAACTGATTCAGATCGTCGTTGATGATCGCCTGACGGGTAATAGAGAAGATTTCCCCGTAGGTGGCCAGCGCAATGCTTTCACCTTTATCTTTGGTGGTCACATACTTATATTCAGCCCCCTCGCGAACCTGGCGCAGGGAAGAAAAACCACCAAGACCGACACGATGTGCCGTTTTAAAGTCTGACAACTGGCCTTTCTTAGTCCACTGCTCGAAAGTTTCTGCCGCTTCCTCCCAGCCCTGCAGCAACGCTTTATTAGCAACATCGAGCAGGATATTACCGAAGTCAGACGTGCTGTGTGTCAGTGCCATACCGACCATCTGCATCGGGTTATAGCTGGAAACGCCGATGCCGCGCTCGGTCAGCGCCATACGGGCATATTCGCGCAGCGTCATGCCGTTATAGACGTTGTCCCGCTCCATGCTCTCGAAGCCCGCGCGCGCCATCAGCGCCTGGCGGACACCATCTCCAACAAAGTTACCGTTCCCGGCGTAAATATGCGCATCCGTGGTTTTATTCGACGGGGTGGCAGTTTTGCCCAGCACCGCCAGCAGTTCATCTTTAGCCCGAGCGACAGAGCATTCAGGATCCACAATGCATTTATTCTGCAGCTCATGATGCTTGCCGCCGAACATCGCAAAGAGATCGTTGATACCATTTACGCGGCTCTTTTGCTCGGCGAGAACCTGAGCACGGATTGTCGCTTCATCTGATGCTGCCGGCTGAGGCGTAGTCACCTGCGGCTGAGGTTGTTGTGGCTCACGCGCAGTGGTATTGCGCGGTGGGGTGATCATGTTGCGAATGCTGTTTGGCATCTTTTCAAAATCCTCGATACGTTTTGATTGAATACAGGCCATTGCCTGCAGAGAGGTAGTGACCTGATCGGCAAAGCCATGCTCTAAGCATTCTTTACCGTCCATCCAGGTTTCATCGTCCAGCATGGCGGCGATTTCTTCGGTCGTTTTTCCAGTTTTCTCCGCGTAGGCAGGGATCAGGACAGACTCGACCTTATCCAGCAGATCGGCATAATCCCGCATGTCGTTGGCATCACCACCCGCAAATCCCCATGGTTTATGGATCATCATCATCGTGTTTTCCGGCATAATTACCGGGTTGCCAACCATCGCAATCACCGAAGCCATTGAAGCTGCCAGACCATCAATGTGAACGGTGATCGCCGCGCCGTGATGCTTCAGGGCATTAAAAATGGCTATGCCATCAAAGACATCGCCACCGGGCGAATTGATGTGAAGGTTGATATGGGTAATGTCGCCCAGCGCCTTAAGGTCATTCACAAACTGGCGCGCCGTCACCCCCCAGTAGCCGATCTCGTCGTAGATATAAATATCTGCTTCGTTGTCGGCGCTGGCCTGCATACGAAACCAGGAATTACTTTTTGCGCTGGCTTTCGGACGGTGGTGCGCCCGGTTCTTTGGCTTCGGCACTTGTGCCTCCTTTGTCATTAGCAGGGTCAGTGTCAAACACCAGCCCCATCTCTTTATTTTCGTCGATCTCTGCCTTCCGGCGCGCCTTCACATCGTTCGGGTTACGTCCGCTGGCGCGGACCCAGTCGGATTCCGTTGCCGCTCCGCCCCGGATCTGTAACTTCCAGGCATTGGCCTCTTTAACCGGATCGATCCACGGCATAACAGGGCCGGAATACACCGCCGAGTACAGCGACTCCATATCTAGACCGCGGGGTAATTTAATCTCGCCAGCGGCCACCGCCATTTTCAGCCAGGCGCGGTACATTGGCCGGGTCACCGCGCCAATAAACCAGTCCTGTAAAATGAGATAGCCATCTGTTGATTCCACCAGTTCCTGCCGCTGCGCGCTGTAGGTGCCGTTGTAGTTTCTGGCTGTGCTTGAAAAGCTGAGTCGGCTGCCTGCTGCGACAGCGCGAAGTTGCCCATTACGGAAGGTTTCAAGGTTAGGATTGGGCCGGTCAGATTTCACCATGCCGATATCTTCACCAGGCTTCAGATCGTCATAAATGATGCCTGGTTGAATCATCACTTCCCGATCATCATCATCGGAAGAACTGTTACTCTCTTCGAAGCTTTGCCCGTCTCCCTTTTTGATGTACATACCCAGCGCAGCAGCAATACGTGCGGCGGTGAGCTCAGCATCTTCATACTCTTTAAGTGCGCTCAGACGCATCAGTACACCGGATAGCATCGATACGCCCCGGGTCTGGTGCAGACGGCGGACAAATTTAAGATGCAGCATGTTTTCCGCATCCACTTCTTTGGTATCAAGCTGACGGCCTGAAACGGGCAGGCTTTTATAAACCTGATATTTCATTGGTCTGCCCCAGTTGTCGACGAATACCCCCTGATTAAGCTGGCTGGCAGCATCGCTGTTCATGGGAATAAAATCGGGTTCAAGCGCTTCAAGCCAGAAAGGGATACCGGCTGCTGGCGTAAGACCATTCCCGGTTCCACTGACAAGCTGGGCAAACACTTCGCCATCCCGCAGCCAGGTGCGCAACATCAGGCGCTCAAGCATCGGGCGGGTAAACTGGTTCGTGACATCAGGCCTGACAGACCATTCTGCCCATTTATTACGGATCTGATCTGCCAGCTTTTTGGCGATTTTACCGTTCATCAGTTTGGGATGGGGTTCAACAATAATTCCGGCTTTCCCAACCACTCGCTCTTCCAGCTTATCGAACACCCCAATCACCAGATCGTGATTGTTATCGAGCCACCGGGCCTGCTCCCGCAGTGATACCGCCCCCATTTTGCTGAGCTGATCAGCTGAACGATTTTCACGGCGCCCTTTGTGCGTTCTGGTCGGGGTAACTGCTTCATATGCCCTGATTTTCGCGCGCGCCTGCAGACGGGCTGCTTTCCAGCCTGGCGAAAAGACCCCAATCGCATCATCTAAAAGGCTCATTCAAACCTCGCCAGTCGGTAACCGGGTCGCCCGCGGCGATGAGAAATAAGAGAAGAGAGCCGACGCTCCCACTCCTGACGCCCTTTTCGGATTTCAGACAGGTTCTCCATCGTCATTTCCTGCCCATTGAAACGGATAGTTTTGCCATCCAGCACCGCCATTTCGGCTTCGGTATATCGCTGGATCATGGCTTCAATATCAACACGGTTCACAACCATCCTCCTGATGTACTCCAGGGGTTAGAATCATCGGTTACGGGCTTTTTCCGCTTCCGTTTTTTGGTGGGTACTGGTTCTGGTGTCTGGGATGCCGCTTCGCCAGCTTCCGGCGGCGCGTTCTCCAGCCAGGTTTCCCGCCTCGCCCACTCAGGAGCAGCGGGCCATTTGATTTTCTCGTAGCCGTGGAGGATGGCGAGCGCATCAGCGTAGACCAGCAGGTCAAATGCTTCGTTTGCACCACGTCCCGGCTTACTCCATTTGCCATCAGTCGATCGCTCCTCATAGGTCAGTTCATCGTAAAACCAGCTGCCGAGCCAGTCAGGGAAATGCACATAGCCAGGGCCTGGTGAATCACGCCACAAAGCGTTGTTCACCCGGTCTTTCAGAGCATCGGTCTGGATCAAGTAAAGCGGGACATCACCAGAAGCCTGTGCCCGTCGGCTTGAACGTCCGGTATTATCAGGAAAGGTTCGGGAGATAAGTTTGGATCGGCGGACACTGTCGCCTTTGAACAGGTAAATCTGTTTTCCGAGTCCTTCACGACGACACTTACGCCAGAATTTATAAGCGTTGTCGGTCACACCATCCTCACCGCCGGAGTCAACGGCCATCGCCATCAGCCGCATACACCTAGTCGGATCCGATGCCATTGGCCAGGCTTTGTTAAACACATCGGTCAGCAATAAATCCCAGTCTTCCGGATAGCTTGCCGGGTCAATCTGCTGGCTCTCGCCATTGGCGTCATAGCGCATCGACTGCCTGATATTGTAGCGGTCCACCAGCCAGCGCTCTCCCATGCTGCCGTAGCCAGTAACCTGAACAACAAAACGCCGGTTGCGCCCCGCCTGAACATCGACAGTCGCCATAAGGAAACAAACCCCGTCCGGAACAGAGCGCTTTGGTACAACCTCCGCACGCTGCTCAAGCAGTTCACTTTTGCGCTGTTCCATGCTGGAGCGAGGAAGATACGGACGCCCAAAGTCGGTGTTGATTACCGTCTTCAGTGCTTCCTCGCTGCCAGTGGCCTGATAGTCCTGCTCAGCGGTAAGAAATTTATAGATGAGCTGCGCCCAGGTCTGGTACGCGGCGGCAGGGCCTTCCATCCAGAAGGAGGCAATGCGCGAGCGTCGCCCTTCCCCAGTGATAACACCATCGTTGTCGATGGTTTGCCCATCCCGCAGCCACTTCCCTTTCATATTGAGCGAACGCTTCATATCCGCAGTGATGTGCTCTTTACAGGCAGGGCATTGAAGACAGGCTTTCTCGCTGGCCTGAACAGGGTCCGCGATATCGCGGTAACCTGTCATATTGTCCATTTCAGGCTGGAAATATTCACCGCAATGTGGGCACGGCCAGTAAAGGCGACGGCGATCACCACGGTTGTACAGCGCCAGAATCCCCGTTGAAGGAGGTGCTTCATGCGGTGAGCTACGGCGCCATTTTGTGTCACGTATGTCGCGGCCCGGCGAACTCTCAACCAGTGTCATACCTGACGACATGAACGTTGTTGTTCGCTTTGATGCCAGTGAAAAGGCGTCACCTTCCCCGTCAATGTCTTCCGGGAAACGGTCATAGTCGGTCAGTGCCACGCATTTATAGTCCGATGAGGACATGATATTGACCGATGGCCAGCCGATTTTCAGGTAGTTCCCGGCGCGAAACGTGCGGTCATATACGTTGTTATCATTACGCCGCGGGCTCAGTCGGGATTTCACTTCAGGGCTGCAACGGAATGTACGATCAAGACGCTTTTTGGAGTGCTCGCGCGCCTTTTCCTCAGTCATCTGAATCAGGAGCATATCAGCCGGATCACAGACAACGCTGTAAACAATCCAGCCATCAATCAGACCAATGGTTTTACCGGTTCGCGCCGGACCAACAAACACCACCGCGTCATATTCACGTGATGCCAGACAGTTCATCGGTTCAATCACGTAAGGTGCCAGATCCGGATCCCATGGAACGGAGTTACCCGCCCCCATTGGCACGCGCATATAAGTACTGACCGCATCGGCCACCTGCATTCGACGCGGGGCACGTAAGATACCGGAAACATCGCGGCGGATGCCTCTGGCTGATGCCCGCTTTGCCATCAGTCCTCCTCTGGCTCTTCCTCCTCTGCTTCAGCATCCTGTACCCTCTCCGCCATCTGATCGCGCAGGTCATCGATAACGCTCTGCACGCGAGAAACCGCAACAGGCGTTAATGCACAGTCACGCTCAAGTACATCAGGGAGGGTTTCAAGTACCATGACGACCGCTTTCGCCATCAATGAGAATTCGCGCGCAACTTCATCGGCGGGAATGAGCTGCCCCGTGTCCTGCTCAAACTTAAGTCGCTCATTCTCAGCTTTCCAGTGGGAAAGCCTGTCCGATGGCGGCATGTCATCGATATTGGCTGACACAGTAGGGATCATCAGTTCGGTCAGAATGTCGGTGATCAGGTAAAGCTTTAATTTGCTGTTGCTACCTGGTGCCGGTTCAATATTTTTCAGCCTAGCGGCAACCGTCTGACGGTGTACGCCAGTGATCCCCGCCAGCTGGTTGATGTTCAGTTTTAAAGCGGCAATTTCCTGGTCCATGATGGTGAACACTTTTTAAACGATTCGACATCTGCACGAAATCGCCTCTAATGAGATCAATAACCTGCGCAAATGATGATGATGACCTTAGATCCGAAAAACTAGCCGTTTTCCGCGAGCACGCCGCCCCGTGGCAGGCCGCCCCGCCAGGAGGACCCGCCAAAATGGTAATGGTTATCATTTTCATGATTGACAGTGATCATAAAACAGCCCCGCTATTGCGAGGCTATGGGGTTGTTGTTTGACTCTCTCACCGAATCGTAAATACGTTCACACGTCATCCCGGCGGTGTAGCGTTCGTCAGCGATTCCAGCATATCGCTTAGCTTCTGCTGCAATATCTCCGAGCATGTCGGCGAGCATTCTGGCGTCGGCGTTGGTTGTTTTGCTTCGGACGGTAGCGGCAAGATCTGCGGTGTGCTTTGCGGCGTCCAGGCTGGTAGCGAGTTTTTTGGCTTGTTGCTGCAACTTGCTAACAGTGGCAGACAGACCAGCAGCAGTGGCAGCAGATTTAGCGGCTTGTGCTTGTGCATCTTTTACAGCCTCATCACGGGCAATTATGCGCCCTTGTTCAATCCAGCGTGCGGCAGTCTGCGCGTTCGCTTCCTGTGAAGATTCCATGCTATTACGGTCAGCCCACTTCTTTTGCCAGCCCCGCTCACTCCAGATGTTCCCAGCAAGAAATGCACCAGCCAACATCAGCAAAACAATGATTGTTTTCCACCGCGCCTTAACGAAAGCAAAGGCCGCTGTCATACCAGCAACGCCGCCCGCGCTTTGTTATAACGACTATTTCTGTCAGCCAGTCCATTCTGGCCACCGTTGATGATCTGCGTGACACGGACAACATCACCTGAATACATCAGGCAACCACGTAATGTGAAAAACCATGCAGCAGAACGGGCTGCATGCTTCTCCTTTGCCAGCAACTCTGGTGTGCTGATCAGATCAAGCTTCAGCGCCGCTCCGCATTTGGCGTAGTTCTCGCGGCCGGTGATTTGAAGCAGGCCACGACCACGATATTTCCAGCCATCACCCTGGCTGTTATTCCCCATGCGGTCACCATAAACCAGATTGGCTATTTGCGGCTGGTGGGCCACCTGCTTACCATCGACACGCCCCAGCATTTCACACTGATACGGTGTCAGGCGTTTACCAAAGGTTTTCTTCAGCCCGTCTACCGAGTAGTTGAAACTCTCGACCAGCGAGGTAAAACCAGCAGATTCATGCCCAACTTGTGCAATGAACATGGCCTGATCGTTAGCTGCTGTGATTCCAAACTCTTTCATTGCCGCATCAATATGCGGAAACCAGCGTGCAGAAAGCCCGGCGCTGATACCAGCCGCCTGCTGAAATTGTGATTGGTTCATTAGTGCCTCAGATGATCAACCAGACGTGCCACGTTGCCTCTTACGGCGACCAGCACGGACAGGAAAATAAAGTTGGCCCCGATAGTGGCCCATGATGAGTACGGGTAAATACCGCACAGATACGCCAGCGGAACGGCGCTGTAGATAACCGTAAGCAGCCACGCTAAACGAGATATCCACGGTCGATGTCGCGAGTCGCCGCGACGGTAAAACATCAGGGTTAACACTACCCCAGCACAAAGCAATGCATTAAAAGTTGCCGATGGGTCATTTTGTACCACCTGAACCTCCCCGGCGCGTTATCAGCGCCACCAGCGAGCCGACATCCTGATTATTCAGGAACGTCAGGATTTTGACGGCTAAAGCAGAAACGATTACGGCGCCAATGGCATCCAGTGGTTTATCACTGTAGCCGGTAGCCTGAGCCAGCTTTGAACCCACCAGCCCGGAACAAAGGATCCCCGCGATATACGAAACCAGAAAATATGCCAGTCGGCGCGCTGCACTCAGGTCCGCTGTGGTTGCAATGTAAAATACAGCTCCGGCAAACGCGCCAAACACCACGCCGTAATCGGTTCCGGACAGAAATCCATAGACGCTGGCCCCCGTCAGGACACCACCAGCCAGCCCAGTACCGGAAATCGGATCGGACATTTAGCCCCCTCTTAATTGCTGTGATTCCTCTCAGAAATGAGGGGATGTGGAATCAGGCAACCGGGCTCTTTTGTTCAAATAAAAGTAAGGATGATTCCCGGTGCCTGAAAATGGTAATCACCACATCCACAGGGGCGTGATGATCGTTATGTTTTGTTCAGCTTTTCCACCTCTTCGGTGGTCTGAATAAATCTGTCAGCTTCCAGTTCTACCCCGATCGCCCGACGACCAAGTTCTATTGCAGCTTTCACAGTTGAACCAGAGCCCATAAAGAAATCGGCAACGATATCCCCTGGTCTGCTGCTGGCGCTAATGATCTGCTTCAGCATGTCGGCAGGTTTTTCGCATGGATGTTTGCCTGGATAAAACTGAACAAGCTTATGCGTCCATACGTCGGTATACGGAACAAGAGCGGAAACAGAGAAGCAGCGCCGGAGGGTTTTGTATTCCTCCAGCAATTCTGAATACTTGCGGTTTAATGACTGATAGGTAGCTACCAGTTGGTGGTGAGGATGTTCAAGCTTCTGCTGAATGTGCTTATCGATAGCGATCCGCGTGAACAGTTCCTGCAATTTTCTATAGTCCACTTCATTTGGTAGTTGCCATTGGCTTGCACCAAACCAGTGTGACGCCATGTTTTTCTTTCCTGTTGCCTCAGCTATTTCTTTCGAGCTGACACCCAGTGATTCACGGGCATTACGGAAGTAATCAATCAGCGGCGTCATAATGTGCTGTTTTAGCTCTGTGATTTTCCTTTCGTAAACATCCTCTTTACCTGTGTACGGCCCAAGATAGTGCTCAGCAAACAAAATCCGTTCCGTAGATGGAAAGTACGCACGCAGGCTTTCTTTGTTACATCCATTCCAGCGGCCTGATGGTTTTGCCCAAATTATGTGATTCAAAACGTTGAACCGGGCACGCACCATAATCTCTATATCTGAGGCCAGTCGGTGACCGCAAAACAGGTAAATGCTGCCAGCAGGTTTAAGAACGCGAGCATACTCAGCCAGACAGCTATCAAGCCAGCGTAAGTAGTCCTCGTCACCCTTCCATTGGTTGTCCCAGCCGTTGGGCTTCACTTTGAAGTACGGAGGATCCGTAACTATCAGATCAATAGAGTTATCCGGGAGGGTGGCGACGTAATGCAGGCTATCAGCGTTGATTAACTCAACACTGTTTATTTTTACAGTATTTTTCATAGATCAGTAAGCTTTACTCTGATAGGCTCACTATGCTTTTGCGCTAAAGCAGTGGGCCTTGGTTAGCTTGTGACCTGAAAGCATGAGCTGATGGCTGGTAGGGTGCTACAACACCCTCCAGCCGCCCATTTACACAGCGAGATAGAAGTGCCATCCAAGATTTGAATCACACTCATTTTGCTGCTTGATAAGCTTGTGCCTTTGTGACAGCTCTTATCACAATACATAAGTTTTTGCGTACGCGTTAATTTTTTTATACAGTTACATCGTCGCCGCTGACACGGCATACATAGCACATAACAACTAAAGCGATGAGACAATGAAGATAAAAAGCCAAGGATTTGCAATTATCAATAAAAATAAAAACATTCAAATTGCTGATATTATTAATTATTTTATTCAGCAATCAACACATGAAATTAAACGCGCAGACTTTGATAGGCAAATTCTTCTTTCTGACGATGGTAATTATTACTCAGGGCTTGTACTTACATATAAAAACCAAACAAAAAACTGTCTTTCAACAATAAAAAATGGAATGTTTGAGATAAAAGTCGAGGATTTAAAGGGCGATGACAAACTTGTTAATTTTAATTTTTTCTGCATAAATAAAAAAAGTTTAAAGGGCCTATATTTATATTACCGCGGTTCTTGCTCATTAAATAGCCTTTTCAGTTCATGGCAATCGTATAGCAATTTTGTAATTAGAAAAAAAATACGTAACGAGATATCTGCACTAGGAAAAAACCCAGATCAAACCAAAGTTGATAACATTAATAAGAAATATGAACAACGCCTGGAATTTAAAGTAATAATTGATAAATCCAGTTTGGTATCAATGCTAACAAGCTTTAGTCAAATAAAATCAGCAACATTTAAATTTGATTCTGTTGATTTCACTAAATCAGAAATGATAGGCATTGAGCAATTCACAAGAAATACTGAAGTCACCTTTAACATCAGTGATAGTGACAAACCAAAGGTTGGACAAATTGCAAATAGCATTAATCAAATGGTAACAAAAATCAAAGATATCTCCAAAGGTGTTGTAACCGTAGTTGACCATTCAAAAAATGAACGATTAATTGACCTTATCAATTCCCCTTGCTTCTTTAGTGAGTATGATTTTGATACTATCGCCCAATCCGTAAATGGCCTTAAGAATGACAACTATGTTAACAATGCTATAATATCCTTAATAAAGGATGAAATCGAAAATGGCAAAAAGAAAAATGAATTTAATTGATAAGTTTATAAGATTAAGCTTTAAAGCACAGATATGGGGATTGCTCATAATCTCCTGGATCGTTATTGCTATAATGACTTTTTTCTATCTGAACCTCACACACCATCAAGGAAAAGCCTTTTTCGCATTTTATCAGACTTCAATACGCGGGTATCTGTTTTCAGGTTTTATATCTGTTGGTTCTTTGCTCCTTTCATTACATACCTTTGTCATAGTTAATCTAAAAGATAAATTATTTACAACTGATCGATATAAAGAAAAATTTTTAACAAGCAAAAATTTAGCTTTGGATGCACAAATAGATGAAATGGAGTTATTGAAACCTCTAGATACCTTATCATCATTTATCAACATATCTGTTTGGTTATCCATATTAACAGCTGTAGCTCAGTTTACTGTTGGGTTGGCCGACTATGGTATTTTATCTGTTGTATGCATATGGCTAGCATTGCTAACCATATGTTTTTTAATGAATTCCTTGATATTAATCCGCGAGCACATTAAAAATATGTTGCATCAAAAAAATTAATGCATCATGCAAAGTACGCCGTCAATAAATCCAAGTGCTGTTTGTAGCTCCTTCCTGATGGTCGCATCGCAGCACTTTCTTTTTTTTGCTATGGCCCTTAAAGATAATCCGACAACAAAGTGAGCGATTACCAACTCATAGCTATCTTTATTATGAGTTTTCAAGCGCGCTACGCATCCATCTATCATAACCCCTTCGTCATCATCGCATTGAAGCCGTGATTTTTTTCCATAAGGTAATAGCCCTTTGAAACCCGCAGCAATCGGCTGCCAGTCTACGCCACTACTCTCTGCTGCTGCCCAGGCACCCCACAAATCCATTACTTCATACATATCTCGCATTTTCTTCTCCATACACTTAAGCTTTCGCAATTACGCCGATCGCCAGCGCCCGATCCATAAAACGCAGTAGCAGCTCAAGCTGCGTACCATGCTTCTGCTCGAATGCCGGTACATCGGCGTGTAACTCGTCGTGGCACTCTCTGCACAGAGGGATCACGAAGAGGTCATGGGCTTTTGTTGCTGTACCACCCATACCGTGCCCTACGATATGGTGCGGATCATCTGCTGGCCGTCGGCAACACTCACAGGGTTGTGTTTTAACCCAGCGGGTGTACGTCTCATTTACCCAGCGGCGACGTTTTGGCCTGAGCATGAAAGACTCTGGCGACTCCGGATCAACAGAGAGCGTGAGGATCTTCTTCGCCTTCTCCTGCACGAGGCTGGTTGCAGACGCAGAAGGCACAATGTCGCTTTCCCTCATGACAGAGCGGATGTTTTCATCCGGAAGGCGTAGCCCCTTGTGCGCAACGCTTTCCGGTATTACATCAGCCAGGTCGTTCCTGACCATCCACCAGCACAGTTCAGGAAGCGTCAGTACATGCGACTCGGGAAAACCAGAATCACGCCGAATGACTTCCAGAATCCAGGATACCAGGTTACCGGCCGCTATACCTGCAAGCTGTTCGGTATGCTGCCCGGACAAAGTGTGATCACAATGCCAGCACAGGCGAATGCTTCCTGGTGAGTGCCGCATTGTTGTGAAGTTCTTGTCGTGCCACGATGAATGTGGCCACTGGCATTCAAACCGAGAACTCAGCCACTGCTCAAGGGAAGGAAGCCCACCGGCACGCTGTATAACCCGCTCATTCCCGAAGACCTTCCGCATTACCGGATCATCAGCCAGTGGCTGAATGACTGCGGGAACAGCCCCGGTACTGAATGACGCCATTTCTTCTGGTTCAGGCTCGAGCAGAACGCGACCGCGCATGAAGAGATGCATCAGTTCCGCGCCGGGACGAAACAACACAATCCCCATACGGGGGGCTATTTCAGGTGTGAGTAATGCCCTCAATTGTCGCCACCAGCCAGTTCTTTATCGTGGGTGAAGCTCCCGTTCCAGGTCACCTTCATCGGAAGATTCCCTTTCAGGTAGTTTTTGTAGATCCAGATGGCTCCATCCCGGAGAAGAACAGGCTGATAGGTGGTAAAGCTGACTGTTGAATTTGGAGAGACTTTGCTGCTTTTCTCGGTGAGGTATTTATCACGCGCGTATGACCGGACACGCCATTGTGCGCTGCGTCCTTCCGGATTGTCGTCATATAACCAGTTCATCGAAACAAGCCAGGCGCTAATTTTTGAGGTATTAACACCATTCAGACGTTTACAGAACTGTACCGGGGAAAGCCCATCAGTGAATAGGCTCTCGAGATGCTCGATATATTCGGCTTGCTGGTGGGTAAGCGCCTCAGCTTGCTGCTTTGCCTCCATGGCATCCGCCCACGCACGCGCCAGGGTTATTGGATCAGACATATTCGGCAGCATGACACCGTGGACCTCACGAAGATTGAAGTAATGATCTTCAAGCTGTTCAAAGAAGTCCCAGGCTAATTCGGTTTCAAGCATTTTTGCGTGGCGGGAGGCGCCGCGCTCAGTCCAAAGATAAAGGCTGCGAGCCTTTGATGATATTTGCACACTGCTGAAAGAGTTGCGCAAATTTTCGACTTCATCACCCTCAATTCGAAAGTAATGCTTACCCTCAACAAAACGTATTTTATTGCGGTTAAAGTTATTCGTGATGTTTTGCGCTGTTGTACCGTAGCCGCTTGCTAAAGATTCCGTAGTCACTACGCGCTGATTGCGATAAGTGATCACCGGCACCGATGAGTGATTAACGGAAATTACTGATGAAGTGCTATTTTTGGGCGTAGCAGCGCCCATAACATGATGATTGCTCATATTATCTCCATACTCTGATTGTTGCGAAGGGCCTGCACGCCCGTTTCGCTTGCACTTTCCGACATTACTGCCATATTGACCAATATTCAACCCACAGCTGGACATATAACCACCTCTTTTTTATATGCCGTTATGGTTATCTCAACTTTTCCCTTCGGTACTATCGGCCCCCATTCCACCAGCATGCGCTTAATCTGGCTGTCGTCTTCCCAGACACCCGCATGCGTCAGCGCGTCAAACAGGGCTTTGTTGTAATTATCGATATCCCGGCGGCGCGCATCCGGCGGGTACAGAGTGATTTCTACCGCTGCCAGTTCAGTCGATGGCTTCGGGAGACGTCGTAATTGCTCAATGATCGCCACGCAGGCAGCACTTTGGTATTTACGACCATCAGCGCTAATGAGGTGACGACCGGCCAGCGGCCCCTTGTTAGGGGCGCGCCAGTAAGTGTTCACGCTCGGAGGAAAAGGCAGGACCAGTTTCATGCGGCCTCTCCCCGCATATTGCGAACAAGTTCAGAAACTGCAGTAATGATTTCGCTGGTGGCCGTCCGCTCCAGCCAGAGTTGATTGATATTGGCTTTCAGTTTGTTCTGCTGAGCCTCACTCAATACGTCAACGCCTTCCACCTGGTTAAACACCAGACCAACCTCGAGAGGCCAGATACGTGACTCAGTTTCCGATGGTATGACTGGCTCTTGGGGTGCCCGCATTGCAATTGTCTGCTCTTTGCCAACAGCGAATTGAGCCAGCGCCATAAATGCCCGACCTTTTGCCTCCAGTTCTGTGCGGTTGATATAGCTGAACCGCTCACCACGCCACGACTTATCGAATACAGCTATGGCACCGGCAAAAAACGCACTGGTGGGCTTCTGTTTTTCGTCAGCAGGGACAAACCACACAGGCAGATCGAACCCAATGCGCCCACGGATGAATACGATGTGATCGGCATTTTCCGGCCACCACGTTTCGCTCGGCGCAGCTTTTATCAGGAATACATAACGCCCGCCCTTTTCGCGCTGGGCTGTTGCGTAGTTCATGATGTGCGTCATGCCGGTGATCGCCTGTTTCTCGTGGTACTGAGAACGGATATACGGGGGGTTGCCATAGCCAGCGCCACCCAGTTCTGCCAGACGTTCAGACCAGTCCTGGGTCAGCGCGTTATCTTCGGCGGTGTACCATGCCGGGCATTTCGCGTTGTCGTCGTCAGCAAACAAGTCCAGAACTAATGGACCAAATAGCGCGTTGATCCCCCAAAAAAGCAGATCCGGTGTCCGCCACTGATCGCCAACCTCTTTCAATTCGTGAGCTGGTTTGCTACGCAGTGCCGCCAGCGCCTGGCAATATTTATTGGTCATCATGAACGGAACCCCGAATTTTCTGGCAGTGAGTAATCAACACTCTGGAAGTTTGCGCGGCTGGCTGAGTTAGTCTCCCATTTGCCGTTAACGCGTTCAGGCCGGCCAGCACTGGACCATTTGGTCGCGCTTTGCAGGTAACCAGGGAAGTTTTTTGGAATGAACAGAGTTGCCGGGCGGAGGTATTGCGCCTGCTCGCTATCACGCCAATCGGCATTTTTGTAATCCACTACCAGGCACAGGTCATCAACCGTGAATTGTTCCCGAAGACGGGCGCGAATATTCTCCAGCGACGTACTGCATACCTGGTAGCGTGAGCCAGTTGTCTGGTTCAGGTAAGACAAGACCTGTCTGGCCTGATCAGTAATCACAACCTCAGGGTCTGGTTGCGCCGCAACCGGACAAAAGGGTTTTGAAGTTACTTGTGGATCTTGTTTTGATTTTACTGACGGATCCCCACCAGATTCTGACGGGTCAAAACCGCTGTTTTTGCCAGATTTCGACGGGTCAGTTTTTGAGGTGTCAAATTTTGATGCGTCAGATTTTGACGTGTCAGAATCTGACAGTTGAGAAAATGCGGCAGCCTGAAGTTTCGCCACATTCAGGCGGTACACGTTCGATGCATTACGGTTACCATTACGGCGCTGTGTACGCGTGAGCCAGCCATCTTTTTCAAGCTTAGCGATTGCTGTTCTAATGGTGCTCGGACCAGCGCCAAGCTGGCGAGCAATAGTTTCAATGGACGGCCAGCACACGCCCTCATCGCTGCTGAAATCAGCGAGGCGAGCCATGATCGCGACACTAGACAACTTCATGCCCGACGCTGCGCAACCATCCCATACGTAGCCGGTTAATTTAGTGCTCATGATCGTCCGTTATCTCCCTGAACTTTTGCCTGAACTGCTCAAGCGGCCTGAAACATTCGTGTGGGTAGCCATCGCGCAGGTAGATAACACGCTGTGTTTCTGGCTCCCAGCGGATAACACGGACTTGCACTCCGCGGTGGTCTTTGAACCTTCGGTTAAGTTCGCGCACAGGCGTTTTGCCCTCCGGTTGTAGACCCCCACAATTGAAACCGCCCTACTGTGGTTACACGGAACCCAGCGGTTTGATAATCTGCGTTCATACCGAAATAACGGAGTACCCGAAACTGGGATCATCCTGAGTTGCGGTAGACGGTTAAAAGCCGTTAAACTGCTCATGCGGATTATTTCTCCATACTCGAAGAGTATGTTCGCCAAGGCGCCCGGAGCTGCACACTCGCGGGCGTCACTCTTTTCTGGAAGGCAATAGACTCGTGAAATCAGGTTCAGAAACGTCATAAGCGTTACCCGGAACTGGTAGGCGATTTCGTTCAGACTGTCCCACTCCCCTTTATCAACCACACCATCATCGATGTATCGACGATATGCGTTAACCAGGTCACCAAGCCTGCCCACCAGCTCAGCCAGTTTTAAGCCAATCTCTTCGTTCTCTGTTTCTGGTGCCGCACCCGGGATATGGATCCCGTTATCTGTTTGGCGAGAAAACGCATCAGCTATGTAGCTAACACCGGCGGCTTTCTGTAAAACCATCGCCCATCCCATAGGGAAGATCTGATCCCCGTCGACACGAAGGCGGTTAAACAGCGCATTCTCTGTTACCCCCAACCATTCCGCCGCTTCGGCGTAGCCACCAGGCAGATCGGTAATCGTCTTTTTAATCGCTACCACCAGCCAGATTGGCTGACGTTCAACTTTCCAAATAGGTTCGTTACCCACGGTTAACCCCTTAGTTCTGTGGTTACAATTACGCTGCTGAATCTTTAATCTTTTGAAAAATATCAGGACGTAATTTCTCTCTTGAAACTCCGGTGACCTTTTCAATTAGCGCTGATAGTTTTGCTGGTGGTTTTTTCTCTCTGTTCAGCCAGTTCCAGACCTGCTGTTGTTTCACTAATCGCCCAGAACTAGCGGTAAGCTTGCGCGCTAACTCTGATTGGCCACCAGCCAGAGCGATTGCCTCTGAAAGGGCTAACTGCTCGGGAGTCATAGTTTTCTCCTGTATCAATACATAAAAGTTGTTGCCGATAGAGATTATACAACCCTAACAACTTTTATCACAACTTTTAGGTGTTGGAAAGCTAAAACATAAAGTTGTAATCTCACCATAAATAAGGGGGGAAGTTGTGAACACACTGGCGGAAAGACTGAAAATTGCGAGAGAAAAAACAGGGTTAAGCCAAGCTCAACTCGCTGAATCCATAGGTGTTTCTCAACAATCCGTAGCAAAAATAGAAAACGGAGATACATTGCAACCGCGAAAGATAAAAGAAATCGCAAATGTATTAGGCGTTAGCCAAAAGTGGTTGCAACTAGGCATTGAGGAAAATGCTTCACTTTCTGATTTTGTGGTTGGAGAGGCTGAAAGTGCCAGTTTAGACCCTGCCATTTTCGCTGACATACCAGTACTAGATGTTGAGTTATCAGCCGGAAATGGGTGTGAAGCCGAAATTGTGGAATCTGTAATTGACTGGTTTCCTATCCGAAGAATGGATTTAAGGAAAGCTGGAGTCAGCGCTACAAATGCTAGGATCGTAAAAATTTGGGGGAACAGCTTATTGCCAGTTCTCAATAACGGCGATCATGTTGCTGTTGATATCGCACAGACAAATCCTATTCGAGATGGCGATTTATACGCTGTTAGAGATGGGGTCCTGCTAAGGGTCAAAGTGCTAATAAACCAACCTGATGGTGGTTTAATTATAAGAAGCTTCAACAAAGATGAGTATCCAGATGAAATACTCACCTTCAATGAACGCCGCGCAAGAATTCATGTTATCGGCAGAGTGTTCTGGTCATCACGTTCATGGTAATACGCTAAATAGCATTTCCTCTGAAATAATTTTTAGCTTTGCACCATTATCGTCGCGATAGCTAACAGCTTTCTCTATCTTTCTCCCATGGCTGGAAAATTTCCAGTCTCTGGATGATAGGGTTCCGACAACAAGGAAGTCCAGTTTTTGGGTAATTCCATTACTTATTTTTCCCCCTGCACTTTTGATCCGTTCCTCTACCACCGCTCGTTTACCTGCCATAAAGGTACCCGTTAAACAGTAGGTTTTGTCCTCAAGATCAACGAGTGCATCATTATCAATCGGTAGCCTCGTCGCCAATCCATCAACAACCCCGCTGTCTAGATCGCATCCAGTAAAGTCAACAAGTGCTTTATGTAGAGTTTCGCTTTCCTCTGGAGTTATTACCCCATCGTTAAGGATATCTTTTATTAGAATGTACAAATCCTTCCCTGGGTAGTTACTCTTAAGAGCCCCGTTTTGGGTTAACCACCAATCGAGATATCTAATTTCATCTTCCGTCAAGGTCCTATCCGAGATCAGCCCTTTACACAATCCATTAAGAAGATGTAGATCCATTTCAGCAGAGTAAAAATCAATTCCAGGAATATCTAAAATTTCTCTTTGGATTTTTGTCAGACTGTTTTTGAGTTCTTTTCTTTCTTCCTCTGTAATGACACCATCAGCTAAGATATCTGAGACCCTCGCCGATAGACTCTTAATAACACCATTTCTTATAATTTGATTTGCTTCAAGTAGCCATGTGTCAAGGTAAAGAACTTCCTCATCTCTTACCACCCCATCAGCAACAATACCATCAATGATACTGATTAGGTTCGCAAACAACTTATCTCTATTGTGTGTGTAATTAAATACGTAAAGCTTGTCTTCCATACAGCCTCCTCTTTTTTATACATCCTTGCATTCATCTCATCTTCAATCAAACCACATAAAGTTGTTGACATTGTGCATCACCACAACTAAATTACAACTTAAAGGTGTTAAACAATAGCGAACAGGCAGGACGCCCACGAAGTAGCCGCCGGTGGCATATGAATAACCGGATGATTCGCTGACAGGTGTCTTCGGGAGGGGTTGCGAAGCTGGCTTGACCACCAGCAACAGAAACTCAGCCACGATACGGAGCCGTTAACCCACGGCGTGGAGTGTAAATACCGTAGGGGTTGTAGCTGGTTGGTCGCCAGCGCCCCGCCCGAAGATACCTACCACCGCGCCTGATGTGGTTAAAAGCAGGCCAAAGCAATAACAAGTAACTCCCTGTTCTGGCGGTCCGGTGTTTTCCCGTGTATTTCCGGTAACCGCCAGCCTTTTTCAGGGCACAACAGAAAAGGGCATCACCGGGCGACGGGCTCATAACCCAATCCACCCGGGCAAGAGGATGGCGATTGCAGTCGCCGACAAATGCAGGTGCCCTTCTCTGTTGTGTATGGAGAAAGTTCGGCGGTTGCAGCCGCCTTAACGAGGGTAAAACCATGAGTAATGACCGCATGACCGTAGTGCCAGATTTTCTTGGCGAACTGGATGCCGGCGTGTTCATGAACAAAATCGCGGCAGCACTTAATACCACCGCGCTTGGGGTTCTGAACAACGGCAACAAAGGCAAAGTAGTCCTCACATTTGATTTTGAGCGTATGGGTAATTCCGTTGAAGAGAAGCGCGTGAAGATCAAGCACAAGCTGAACTACAGCACCCCAACACCGCGTGGTAAAGCCTCCGAAGAGGACACAACCGAAACACCGATGTGGGTCAACAAAGGCGGGAAGCTCACCATCCTGCAGGAAGATCAGGGTCAGCTGTTCGGGATCACTGGCGCGGTGGATGGAAAGCTTAAAGCGGCTCAGTGATCCGCAACAACAAACTCACTGATACCACTTTGATCATCAGTTAATAAGGAATTTTTATGTCTCAGTTAGACAGCGGTACCTTCAAGCAGGTCAAAGACCTGGTTCTTTCCGGTTATCACCTGAATGATATTCATGGCCTGGCTTGCCCGACCGCATTACTGCCAGAGGGTACTGGCGTTGAAAGCCTCGAGCGCTTTTCTCTGGAGCGTTTCCGCTTTCGTGGCACCATGGCCACAACCAGTATTGACGACTTCGCACGTTATTCTAAAGGTTACGCCAGCGACAGTGAGCCAGCTCGTTGCTTTATTGACGCTGACAACATGACCGCCCGTTCAGTGTTCAACATCGGCACCCTGGATAATCCCGGTCACGCCGATAACGTTGCTTCAATCACCCTGAAGAAAACCGCCCCGTTCCGCGCGCTACTGCAAATCGACGGTCAACGTCTGAAGCAAAAGCAAATCGCCGAATGGCTGGAAGACTGGAGCGATTACCTTCTGGCGTTTGATGCTGATGGCAATACGATGCAGATTTCCCAGGCAGCTCAGGCTGTGCGTCGTATCACTATTCAGCAAGCAACACAGCAGGACCATGAAACTGGTGATTTCGCTGGTAAAAAATCGCTGATGCAAAGCGTTGAAGCAAGCAGCAAAGACGTAATGCCTGTGGCGTTCGAGTTCAAATGTGTGCCGTATGAAGGTCTGGGCGAACGCCGCTTTAACTTGCGTAACAGCCTGCTGACCAGCGATGAACCCTGCTTTGTTCTGCGCATCGTCCAACTTGAAGCCCAGGAAGAAGAGATCGCCAACGAATTCCGCGATTTGCTGATCAGCAAGTTCGAAGGTGAATCAGTGGAAACTTTCATCGGTAACTTTAAAGCCTAATTGCTCTGCATTAAATCCCCGGCGCCGCGGGGATTTATTGAAGCGTAATTCCATTAATTATCGCCACCCGGCGAGGGATTCGTGCAACCAAAATCTGCGCGGTGCAGCGCGCCAATATGGAGAAAACCATGAGCTACATTCAGACATTATCCGGCAAACACTTTAATTACCTCGATATCCAACAGGACGATATCGTGATCGAAGATATCGCTACCGCGTTGTCTCATATCTGCCGCTTTGCAGGGCATCTTCCTGAGTTTTACAGCGTCGGCCAACATAGCGTTTTAACCAGCCACCTCGTTCCGCAGGAGTTTGCATTAGAAGCCCTGCTTCATGATGCCGCCGAAGCCTACCTGCAGGATATACCCTCACCGCTTAAGCGCCTGTTACCTGATTACCAGGTGATCGAAGCTCGCGTAGACGCAGCTATTCGCCAGAAATTTGGCCTACCGACGGGGCAACACCCAACCGTGAAATATGCCGATCTGGTGATGCTTGTCAGCTAACGCCGCGATTTTGAGATTGACGAAGGTTCCGTGTGGCCTTGCCTCGAGGGAGTTGTCCCAACGGATCTATTCATCATCAACCCAGTTCGTCCAGGCCAGTCATATGGCATGTTCATGAATCGCTTTAACGAACTGGTGGAGCTGCGCCAATGCGCCGCATGAAGGTAAAAGAGCTCGTAGCGGAGGCTTTTGCCTCCGTTGATGAATTGCCACCAAAGCATGCACCGCTTATGCGCGAAGTCGCCACCAGACTGGAGGCTACGTTCGCAGCATTAAAAGAGTCTCTGGTGCAACTGGAACAGGAACGTAAAGGTAAAACGCCATGACCGTATTTGAATATCTCCAGGCTCATCCGAATACCACCAGCGGTGAAATCGCCAAAGGTATGAACAAAAAGACACCCGCGGTCGCTGGCGCATTATCGCAACTCTATGGCACCGGCCGGATCGTGAAGTCTGGTGTTCGCAAGGGAATTCCTACTTACCGTGTTAACGATATGCCGTTTGGGTGTAGTAACAGCCTAACCATGATGTTTAACCAGCTCTTGAGCAGAGCCAGACAAGGAGCAGCCCAATGACAGTACTCAACAAACACAGGGAATTGCGCAAAGAGCTTTCAAACCCCGCAATAGGCAGCAATCACCACCTGCGAAAACTGGCCCTGTCGTTGCTGGATGAGCTGGAAACCAAAGAAGAACAACGCGCCAATTGGTTTCAAATGGCGCAGAAGTTAGGCGAGGATCTGGATGCCGCAGAGAAGCGCATAGCAGAGCATAACTTTGAAAATCAGCTACTGGCTAATGCTGATCGCGATATTACAGCATTGCGCCAGCGCATAGCAGAACTGGAGGCGCGGACCGTCACAGTGCAGTTGCCAGCAGATAACGCGGCAGAATCTGAATCTCCAGAAGATGAGGCAACGGCCTGGTTTGATGAGGGCTGGAATGCTCGCGGAAAGGCCGACAAAGAGGCACTAATCGCCGCTGGCATTGGCGTAAAGGGGGAGTGAGATGATTCACTATCACGGCGGTCCAATCACGCCGGATACGTGCGCCATGAAAGCGTGGAAAGGACGCCATGCGTTTATAAGTTTCGCGCACTCCGGACAAATTAACCTCGCGGCTGAATACTGCCAGTCATTCGCGCTGGACAACGGTGCATTCACCGCATGGAAAGCAGCTGGCAAAAACAAAATCGACTGGAGCGATTACTACGAGTTTGTGGCCCGCTGGAAGAATCATCCTGGCTTTGATTTCGCCATCATCCCGGATGTTATCGACGGCGGAGAGGAAGAGAACGAGGCGCTTCTTGATGAATGGCCGCATGGGGAATTTTTCGGCGTTCCCGTTTGGCACATGAATGAAAGCGACGAACGTTTTATCAGGCTCTGCAACGAGTATCCCAGAGTCGCAATCGGTTCATGCGGTGACTATGACGTTAAGCGTCCGAATCTGGCCGTAGCTCGGATGAAAGACCTGATTCGCCATGTTGTTGATGCTCACAGCCAGCCTGTCACGAAGTTGCACGGCTTGCGTATGCTTAACCCGCTCATTTTTACAAAGTTACCATTAGCCAGCGCTGATAGTACAAATGTCGCCCGTAACATCGGCATCGATAAAGCATGGTCTGGTGCTTACGCACCAGCTTCAAAAGAAACCCGCGCCGCGTTAATGGTAGAGCGCATTGAATCGCATAACAGCCCAGGCTCTCTCGCGTACTGCGAGCAGCGTGACCGGTTCGACATGCAACTGCAATTAGCAGTGTAAGGACTAACCATGACAACTAACAACCACCGGGCGCACGGTCCTGTATCACTCGATCGCCTGCACCAGATACGCGAAATACTCACCAAGGCAGCAGCACAAAGCCACGGCGGTAATGTCGGCTATGCGATGGCTGATGCTGTGAAGGTGATTGCCGGGGTGATTGCCCGTGAGCAAATACGCCGTGAACATGCTGCATGGTCACTGACTACTTTCGGCGATGTCGGCCCAGTTGGTCCGCTGAAGCACCTTTCCAAAGAAGCGCTCGAGGCTGCTGCTGAACCAGACGACCTTAGCGAATGGGCTGACATGCAATTCCTGTTATGGGATGCGCAACGTCGTGCTGGTATCAGTGATGAGCAGATTAACCAGGCGATAGTAGAAAAGCTGGCAGTGAACAAGCAGCGCGAATGGCCTGAGCCGAAAGAAGGTGAACCGCGACTGCATATCAAAGAGCAGTCAGAATCGGTGCTTCCGGGAATTGAATGCGGTATCTGCGGACATGTATCTACTGACCCAGAGGGACGGCACTACTGCTGCGAGGATAACAGTAATGATTGATAAATACCTTTTGGAGGATATGCGGCGCGAAAGTGGTGAAAAGGGAGAGCTTGCCCGATGGGTAATCCAGTTGCAAACAGACCTGGATAGTGAGCGCCGCAAAGCTGGCAACTCTCCTGTGATTCCGAATGGCTATGTGCTGGTGCCTATCGTTCCGACCGAGGACATGATTATTAACGGCTTCGAATCGGTTCCAGACCCGCACTTCAGCGATGAAAAAGAGTGGGAGGAATACGAAGCATTGAGTGGATGCCGACAGGCGGCGCGCCGGGCTGAGTTGTGCTGGGCAGCAATGATTAAAGCAGCACCGAAACAGGAGAATATTTAACGTGAACAATTTAATGATCGACCTTGAAACTATGGGGAATAAACCAAATGCCCCCATCGTCTCTATCGGTGCTGTGTTTTTTGATCCTTCAACTGGTGAACTGGGCCCTGAATTTTACCGGGTTGTTAGCCTGAAAAGCGCGATTGCTGGAGGTGCCGTTCCTGACCCTGAAACAATAATTTGGTGGATGCAGCAAAGCGAAGAAGCTCGAATGGCTATTTGCGATGAGGATGCGACAACGATTTCAGCCGCCCTGATAAAGCTGAATACCTTTATTCTTGATAACTCTGACATTGATAAAGTTCAGGTCTGGGGTAATGGCGCTACCTTTGATAATGTAATCCTCCGTTCCAGCTATGACCGTGAATTAATCCCCTGCATGTGGAAATTCTGGAATGATCGTGATGTCCGAACTATCGTCGAATTAGGAAGGAAAATAGGAATCAACCCACGCCGGGACATACCGTTTGAAGGTGACATGCATAATGCCCTAGCCGATGCAAAACATCAGGCTAAGTATGTCTCAGCTATCTGGAAGCGGCTCATCATCACCATCGATAACAGTGAGGAATAACATGACTGAACAACCTGATGATCTCCTCACTCCGGACGAGGTATGCCAGAAATTAGGGATTACGCAAAAAACATTATGTAAATGGAATACAGAACACCGGCACCGTTCTACATTAGCCCCTGTAAAATTCAGCGCTAAAGTCGTTCGCTATGAGCGCCGTAATGTAGAGGCTTTTATCCAGAAATGCCGGAGCCAGTATTAACCCCGTCGTCTTAGCAGTGCAACCTGCGCGAGTATGCTCCGCTCGTGAGCCTCAAATGCCTCGCGCTTTAACGCAATCTCTTCCTGCAAAATCTCATCTGAAAAGTCGTAGTGTTCTGCCATCGGGTCATCTGACTTGCTGGAATGGTGAAGGCACAGGAGGCTTACTTCCCTTCTATCTGATCGGGAGTAGCCTCTTTCCTTCATCAGGGCAATAACATTGCTCTTAAGGAATTTACGGCACATCGTATTAAATGCCCCCTCTTTCCCTTTTATTGTCCCGTCATGCTTCATACCCTTTACCGCCCCTTCCGGGCTGTATGTTTTCACCAGTTTATCCAGTGATCGTTTTGAAAATGCTTGCATAGGGTCGCGCGGCTGCAAAAACACATAATCTTTATTGCACTCAGGAACTGAATCGCGCCAGGCTTTCTGCTCGTCGATAATCCTCCTGATCTCTGGCGTTATTGGCAGACGGAAAGCCTTTTGTGTTTTCATCGCCCCGCGCATACCGATCACGCCTTCTGGATAAACGATTTCATCTGCATCCTCGTTGACGTAATCCCAGCGCAAGTTATTAATGTTTATCGGGCGAACGCCAGTAATAATCATGAATCTAACGGCATTTTTCTGGTGTATAGAGGTGCAGGCAGCCACATTGAGCCAAAGGCGGGCGATTGATTCAATATCCGTAAATAGTCGCGTTGGGGTTGGTTTCTGCACACGAGAAGAAACATAATCATCTGGCAAACTGGCGGCAATGTTACGCCCATTGCAAAGTGTAGGAGCACAAAATTTCCAGAACCGACGAAGCTCACCAAATAATTCTAGCGCGTTATTATTGGAACGTGTTGCGATCCACTCATCCAGAACATCCACCAGCCGACTGTATGTCACATCACTGAATACTTCACGCTCTCCGAACGTTGCTTTGATTCTGTCGATACGTACCCCGTAGGTCGTGAAGCTATCAGGACTTAACTTCTGCCGGTCGACTTTTGCTTTAAGGTCGTCACGGTACATTTCCAAAGCGGCGTGGACGGATTCAGCACGCAACCCACCCTCTGCCATTTCTGATGCTTTCTCTCTGGCTATTTGAATTGCGAGTTCCGGCCATTCGCCAAGTTTTTTACCTTTCAGCCCCATCTTTTTAGGGAACTCAGCGTAAAAGGTCACCTTACCTGCTTTACTAAAATCAATACGGAGATAATTTTCTTTTTCGTATTTGGAACGACGGGCGACGCCAGAAGCGGAGAGGATAATTTTGGCGGCAGCAACACAGATTTTCATGTGTGCGCTGGTATAGGGGGGTTTACAGGCATCCCACTTTTCAGACGCGGCTAAAACATCGTCATTATTGGGGCTATCCGGTTTATGTGTTACAGTGCGCGGCATTCTCAATCCTTATCTGCGAAGGCACAGAAAACAAGCTCACACATGCAGGTCTTTTCAGCGGGACAAAATGCAATGTGTTGCGGCTTTGTGTTACTGGACTGAGTTTATCAGGGTTAAATACACTGTATCAACATACAGTAAGTAAATAATAGAGAGTGATAGAGAAACTTTTTAACTTACTGATTTTAAAATGATTTAACGGTAATTCATTGAAATGTCATTACTAATTACTAAACGCTGTATCAATTGCGATATGTGCGAGCCCGAATGCCCGAATGAGGCGATTTCGATGGGTGACAGCATTTACGAGATTAACAGCGACAAGTGTACGGAATGCGTAGGCCATTACGACACGCCAACCTGCCAGAAGGTGTGCCCGATCCCTAATACTATTTTGAAAGATCCGGCACGTGTCGAAACGGAAGAGCAGCTGTGGGATAAGTTTGTACTGATGCACCACGCCGATAAGCTGTAACGTTGCCTGATGACGCTATGCTTATCAGGCCGATGAAACGTTAGCTCTCGATAATCACCGTGGCGCAGGCGTAGTGACGCTCATCGGCCAGCGTCACATGCATATGTGCGACACCGAGTTTTTCCGCCAGTTTTAACGCCTCCCCCCATAACCGCAGACGCGGCTTACCGAGTTCGTCGTTAAAGACTTCAAACTGATTAAACGCCAGACCGTTGCGAATACCGGTACCAAAGGCTTTTGCTGCCGCCTCTTTGACCGCAAAACGCTTCGCCAGAAAGCGCACCGGTTGCTGATGCGTCTCCCAGATTGCCCATTCGTTGTCGCTGAGCACGCGTCTTGCCAGACGGTCGCCGGAACGGGAGATCACCGCTTCGATGCGGGCAATCTCCACGATATCCGTACCTAATCCCAGAATCGCCATTAGCCACGCGCTTCCAGCATCAGGCGCTTCATTTCGACTACTGCATCTTTCAGACCGCTCATCACCGCGCGGCCGATAATGGCATGGCCAATGTTCAACTCGTGCATTTCCGGGATCCGGGCGATGGCTTTAACGTTGTGGTACGTCAGGCCGTGCCCCGCATTCACCTTCAGACCAAGGCTGGCGGCAAAGGTCGCCGCTTTGGCGATACGCGCCAGTTCGCTGGCCTGTTCAGCGTCGGTTTTCGCATCGGCGTAACAGCCGGTGTGAATTTCGATGTACGGCGCGCCGACTTCAGCAGCGGCCTTAATCTGTTCGTCATCAGCATCGATAAACAGCGAAACCAGAATGCCTGCGTCCGCCAGGCGTTTGCAGGCATCACGCATCTTGTCACGCTGACCCGCGACGTCCAGGCCACCTTCAGTCGTCACTTCCTGACGTTTTTCCGGCACCAGGCAGCAAAAATGCGGCTTAGTCTCAACGGCAATCGCCAGCATCTCTTCGGTTACCGCCATTTCCAGATTCATACGCGTATCCAGCGTCTGGCGCAAAATGCGCACGTCGCGATCGGTAATATGGCGACGGTCTTCACGCAGGTGCACAGTAATGCCGTCTGCGCCCGCCTGCTCAACGATAAACGCCGCCTGAACCGGGTCAGGGTATGCGGTGCCGCGTGCATTACGTAAAGTGGCAATGTGGTCAATGTTGACGCCTAACAGTAATTCGGCCATGGCAATCCATCCTCGTTAATCATTTTTTGTTTTTACTGCGCGTTTTGGCATAAATTGCCGGAACAGTTCCCGGCTTTTTAACGGCTTACCACCAAGATACGGCTTTAACGCCATGCGGGTAAAGCGTTTCGCGGCGCGAAGCGTATCAGCATCCGGAAATTCACGCGATTCGAGTGCTTTCAGATGGCGTCCGGTAAAGGTGGCGTTATCAATCACTACGCTTGCGATAAACCCTTTTTCTTCCCGGTAACGATAGGTCATGGTGTCGTCCACCGGCTCGCCACTACCCGCACAGTGGGTAAAATCGACGCCGTACCCCAGATGTCCAAGTAAGGCCAGCTCAAAGCGACGCAGCGCAGGCTCTGGCGAACCCGTCGCGCCAGCCAGCGCCTGAATACAGTTCAGGTAGTCGAAAAAGAGTTCAGAAAAGCGGGTCTCATACTCAAGTACACGAGAGATAAGCTCGTTGATATACAAGCCGCTGTACAGTGTGATACCGCTAAGGGGGAGAGCCAGAGAAACGGCTTCGGCACTGCGTAAGGTTTTGACCTCACCACGTCCACCAAAGCGAAGCAACAACGGAGTAAAAGGCTGGAGCGCGCCTTTGAGATTAGAACGTTTGGAGCGCGCGCCTTTAGCCACCAGGCGCACACGACCCGATTCTTCCGTGAAGACGTCCAGCACGAGACTGGTTTCGCTCCAAGGGCGGCTATGCAGGACAAAAGCGCGTTGCCATCCTTCCATCATACCTGCCGTCTTTCAAGCTGCAGGTGTGTTGGCTGCGCCCACTCACCCCAGTCACTCACTTGAGTAAGCTCCCGAGGATCTGCGGTCTTGCCGCCTTCCTGCACCTCGAAAGCCATAACCTATGAAAAATTAGACGTCGTCGCCGTAACCGAGGCTACGCAGCGCGCGCTCGTCATCGGCCCAACCGGATTTCACTTTCACCCACAGCTCGAGGTGAACGGGCGCTTCGAACATCTCCTGCATGTCTTTACGCGCTTCGATGCCGATGGTTTTAATTTTGGCCCCTTTGTTGCCAATAACCATCTTCTTCTGCCCTTCACGTTCAACGAGGATCAGACCGTTAATATCGTAACCACCGCGTTCGTTAGAGATAAAACGTTCAATCTCCACGGTAACGGAGTACGGCAGTTCAGCCCCCAGAAAACGCATCAGCTTTTCACGGATGATTTCAGACGCCATAAAGCGCTGAGAACGGTCGGTGATGTAATCTTCCGGGAAGTGATGAATGGCTTCCGGCAGGTGCTTACGCACGATGCCCGCAACGGTATCAACATTCAGGCCGGTTTCGGCAGAAATCGGGACAATATCAAGGAAGTTCATCTGGCTTGCCAGGAACTGCAGGTGCGGCAGTAAATCGGCTTTTTCCTGAACGTTGTCCACTTTGTTCACAGCCAGAATAACCGGGGCTTTACCGTCGCGCAGCTTGTTGAGCACCATTTCGTCGTCCGGCGTCCAGCGGGTGCCTTCCACAACGAAAATAACCAGTTCAACATCACCAATCGAGCTGCTTGCCGCTTTGTTCATCAGGCGGTTGATCGCCCGTTTTTCTTCCATATGCAGGCCCGGGGTATCAACATAAATCGCCTGATACGCACCTTCGGTATGGATGCCAACAATACGGTGACGTGTTGTCTGAGCCTTACGTGAGGTTATGGAAATCTTCTGCCCAAGCAGATTATTCAACAGGGTGGATTTGCCGACGTTCGGGCGACCGACGATGGCAATAAATCCGCAGTAAGTTTTCTCTTCGCTCATTCCAGCTCCAGTTTTTTCAACGCCTGTTCGGCGGCAGCCTGCTCAGCCTTACGACGGCTCGAACCTGTGCCAACCACCGGTTCACTCAGGCCGCTGACCTGGCAGTGGATAGTAAATTCTTGATCGTGTGCTTCACCACGAACCTGCACCACCAGATAGGACGGTAGCGGCAGGTGGCGACCCTGCAAATATTCCTGCAGGCGCGTTTTCGGATCTTTTTGTTTATCGCCTGGGCTAATTTCATCCAGACGAGTCTGATACCAGTTCAGGATCAGTTGTTCAACGGTTTGAATATCGCTGTCGAGGAAGACGCCGCCGATCAAAGCTTCAACGGTATCTGCCAGGATCGATTCACGACGGAAACCGCCGCTTTTCAGCTCGCCTGGCCCCAAACGTAAACATTCACCGAGGTCAAACTCACGGGCTAATTCAGCCAGCGTATTGCCGCGAACCAGCGTCGCGCGCATGCGACTCATATCACCTTCATCCACTCGCGGAAAACGGTGATACAGCGCATTAGCGATAACAAAGCTCAGAATAGAGTCGCCTAAAAATTCTAAACGCTCGTTATGTTTGCTGCTGGCGCTACGGTGAGTTAATGCCTGCTGCAACAGCTCCTGATGATTAAAAGTGTAGCCCAGCTTCCGTTGAAGCCGATTAATTACGATGGGGTTCATGCGATACCAATAAATGAATGCGTCAACAATTCAGCACACGAAACAGACCTGATATACGCATTTCGCTTAGCCATCCCGCTTCGGCTGAATGCATTTATACACAAACCAATGCTGTTTCGTGTGCCGTGGCAACCTGTCGGTGCCAACCTCAAACTTCGGGGGAATATTCTATACACAACGACAAGGGATGTCGTTAGTCTGCGGGAATTTATCCGAGAAATAATTCACGTTGTCGCCATAATGACGACAACGTGAACGATTATCAGCGATTAGTGAATGCCACCAATACGGCTTAAACGCACACCGGTCGGCCATTCGCCTTCTTGCTTATCGAAACTCATCCAGATAGCGGTCGCTTTACCAACCAGATTCGCTTCCGGCACAAATCCCCAGTAACGGCTGTCCGCGCTATTGTCACGGTTATCACCCATCATGAAGTAGTGTCCCGGCGGGACGATCCAGGTTGCCAACTGCTGGCCTGGCTGACGGTAATACATCCCCACCTGATCCTGCGCAATTGGCACGGTCAGAATGCGGTGCGTTACCTCACCCAGCGTTTCTTTACGCTCGGAGAGGCGAATACCGTTATCTTTCGTTTCATTCAGCGGAACCTCAAAGAAACCGCTGGTCGCTTCACCGCCGTTACGACGCGCAAAGGTCTGCACAAAATCACTTGGCTGAACATCAGAGTACGTTACCGGCAGCGCGTTTTCACACGCCTGACCGGAACTGCATCCTGGCTGAATAGTTATCTCTTTCGCCACCGGATCGTACGTCACTTTGTCTCCCGGTAAACCGACAGCACGTTTGATGTAGTCCAGACGCGGATCTTCCGGGTATTTAAACACCACGATATCACCACGTTTCGGATGGCCGGTTTCGATCAGCGTTTTCTGGTAAATCGGATCTTTGATCCCGTAGGCAAATTTCTCCACCAGGATAAAGTCACCGATAAGCAGTGTCGGCATCATCGAACCAGACGGGATCTGGAACGGCTCATAAATAAATGAACGCACCACCAGCACAATAGCTAAAACCGGGAAAACGGATGCCCCGGTTTCCAGCCAGCCCGGCTTAGGGGCCACTTTTTTCAGCGTTGCTTTATCCAGTGAATCACCTGCAGCAGCTTGCGCTGCTGCCTGACGCTCCCGGCGTTTAGGCGCGAAGATGAATTTATCTACGCACCATAAAATGCCCGTCACCAGTGTGGCAATCACCAGAATCAGGGCAAACATGTTCGCCATGCCAACTCCTTAAGATTATTTGCTGTCTTTACCGACATGCAGAATGGCGAGGAAGGCTTCCTGTGGCAGTTCGACGTTACCGATCTGCTTCATGCGCTTTTTACCCTCTTTCTGTTTTTGCAGCAGCTTTTTCTTACGGCTGATATCGCCACCGTAGCATTTCGCCAGAACGTTTTTACGCAGCTGCTTAACCGTTGAACGCGCGATGATGTGCGTACCAATGGCCGCCTGGATCGCGATATCAAACTGCTGGCGAGGGATCAGATCTTTCATCTTCTCGACCAGTTCACGACCACGGCTCTGGGAGTTGTCGCGGTGGGTAATCAGCGCCAGCGCATCGACACGTTCGTTGTTGATGAGAACATCAACGCGCACCATGTCAGACGCCTGGAAACGTTTGAAGTTATAGTCCAGCGACGCATAGCCGCGAGAAGTTGACTTCAGACGGTCGAAGAAGTCGAGTACCACTTCCGCCATCGGAATTTCATAGGTCAGCGCCACCTGGTTACCGTGGTAAACCATGTTGGTCTGTACGCCGCGCTTCTCGATACACAGCGTGATGACGTTACCGAGGTAAGCCTGCGGCAGCAGCATATGACACTCAGCAATCGGCTCACGCAGTTCGTAAATGTTGTTCAACGGCGGCAGCTTGGACGGGCTATCGACGTAGATCGTCTCTTTCGCCGTGGTTTCGACTTCGTAGACTACGGTCGGCGCGGTAGTGATCAGATCCAGATCGTATTCACGTTCCAGACGTTCCTGAATGATCTCCATGTGCAGCAGACCGAGGAAGCCACAGCGGAAGCCGAAGCCCAGCGCGGTTGAGCTTTCCGGTTCATAGAACAGGGAGGCGTCGTTGAGGCTCAGCTTGCCGAGCGCGTCACGGAAGTTTTCGTAGTCGTCAGAGCTCACCGGGAACAGACCGGCGTAAACCTGCGGCTTCACTTTTTTAAAGCCTGGCAGCGGCTTGTCCGCCGGGTTACGCGCCTGCGTCAGGGTATCGCCAACCGGTGCGCCCAGGATGTCTTTAATCGCACAAACCAACCAACCCACCTCGCCGCATTTCAGCTCGGTACGGTCAACCTGTTTTGGCGTGAAGATGCCCAGACGGTCAGCGTTATAGACCTGACCGGTGCTCATCACTTTAATTTTGTCGCCTTTACGCATGGTGCCGTTTTTAATACGCACCAGTGACACGACGCCCAGGTAGTTATCGAACCAGGAGTCGATGATTAGCGCCTGTAACGGACCTTCCGGGTCGCCTTCCGGCGGCGGGATGTCGCGCACCAGACGTTCAAGAACGTCAGTGACGCCAACGCCGGTTTTCGCCGAACAGCGAACGGCATCCGTCGCATCGATACCGACGATATCTTCGATCTCTTCCGCCACACGCTCAGGATCGGCGGCTGGCAGGTCAATTTTGTTCAGTACCGGCACCACTTCCAGATCCATTTCCATGGCGGTATAGCAGTTAGCCAGGGTCTGTGCTTCGACGCCCTGTCCGGCATCAACCACCAGCAGTGCGCCTTCACAGGCGGCAAGCGAGCGGGAAACTTCATACGAGAAGTCAACGTGGCCCGGGGTGTCGATAAAGTTAAGCTGATAGGTTTCACCATCAGATGCTTTGAAATCGAGCGTCACGCTCTGCGCTTTGATAGTAATACCGCGCTCACGCTCAAGATCCATCGAGTCGAGAACCTGCGCTTCCATTTCACGGTCAGACAGGCCACCGCAGATCTGGATAATACGGTCAGACAGCGTCGATTTACCGTGGTCGATGTGAGCTATGATTGAAAAGTTACGTATGTTCTTCATATAGTGTAATTATTGTGCCTTACGCCCGCCTGAGCAGGCTCTGAGAAGTCGCTGATCTGAGCTTAACGTCTGTTTAAGTGAAACGCCGCATTCTACACTACAACGCTGAGGCGAGGAAATGTTCATAGAGCAAGGATAGCGGGAACTGGAAACAACTTTGCAAAGTCGGTGAAACTTTTGCCGGATGGCGACACAAGCGCCATCAGGCAAAGCTATCACTGTTGGGTTTCGACGCGAATAAGATCGGGTGGGAGAGCAACGTTCAGAATGACCGGCTGCCAGGCTTCGCGCTCAGCAAGCTTACGAGAGTATCCACGGGCAATCAGGAATCCGCCCACGCCCCCCAGCACGGCTCCGCTTAATGCCGCAAGGTCGGAACCAAACAGCACCTGGAATAGCGCCGCGAAGAGAAAGAGCCCCGCCAACGGAGACATGTAGACCAACATCGCTGAACCCAGCAGGCTACCCTCGGCAATACCCAGTTCAACTTTTTGACCGGGCGCTAAGGGTTCGTCGCTGGGCACCACGATGGTATGCGTGGTCTGCGGCCCAAGTTTGTTCAGCACGCGGCTCCCGCATCCGGCCCGCGAAGCACAGCTGCTACATGATGCTTTAACATCACAGCTGACCGTCGCCAGACCATTTTGCCAGGAGACGACTGTCGCCCACTCTTTAATCATTGTGCAGCCCTGAACTTAATATTGTCCGCGATACGCTTCGCCGTTTGCGGTGGAAGCTCGCCCACAATCGTAATTTCTGCGTTATCACGCACGCTGGTGCTAACCGTTCTACGCCCGGTTCGCAACAGCTGATCGGCGCTGTTTTGCATCGCACGGTTTACGTTCACGGAGAAACTGAACAGGCCATCAGAATATAGGCGCGATTCGATCGGCATGTTATCCATCGTCGGCAGCGGACGTCGACTGCTGGAAACTTCGCTGAAGCCTTGCGGCAACCACGACGGACTCCAGTTGAAGTTGGTTTTCTCGCCAGCAGGAACTGACAGCAACGGCGGTAGATTGGCTTTCGCCAGCGCCTGCATGCTATCGCTAACGCCGTTGTTTACGGTAAACGCGATAACACGGAACTGTTCCAGCGTCTCACCATCACGGTCGAGAAGATCGACGCGCATCGGCAGCTTAGTCTCCGTGTCCATCCAGACGATATAGCTGTAACGCGTACCGTCACGGGCGACTACGCGGATCACTTCACAGAGCCGATCGGCAATGCGGGTGCGACCTACTGAGATAAAATCATAGTAGGGAGCAAGACGTTTGAAGTCGGTGTAAATCAGAGAAGGCAGAGAGTCAACGATATAGTCGCCGTTCAGCGTGAACGGTTCGAGACCAGGCTCAAAATAGCTAATTTCATTGCCACGCTGCACCACTTCCCGGCGCGGTCCATCCATTTGCAACAGTTGCGCTAGCGGACGGTTATCCAGGCGGGCATGGCGATAACGTAGGGATTCAACACCCTGCTTATTGATGCTGACAAATGACAGCTCATAGGTTAGCGACTGGCTGGCCAGATTCATCTGCTGCAACAACGCCCCGGACGCAGGATTGGCCGAGGCGTTTACAGAGAAAAACAGGCTACCAGCCACAAGTGACATGGCAAACCAAAGTTGCTTCATTACTGCGATTGCGTTCCTAAAGTTTGAATTCCTGGCACCTGCACAGCGGCTTGCTGTGTTTGGGCCTGCTCAAACTGAAGCTGTTCAGAGTGCAGTCGACGTTGCAGTTCGTAGTCCTGCAACATGGCATTAATACGACGACGCTGCTCCTGTACCTGCTGTTGCTGACCACCGCTGGCCGTCGCGTCAGAGGGTACACCCAAGCTTACCGGACTGGCTTTACCCATCATCGGTAATGTATTAAATACCGGCGTTTCGGGCTGCTGGGACGTTTCAGATTGCCCATTATAGTGCTGGACGCCAACAATAACTGCAAGTGATACACACGCGGCCACACCCATTTGGGTAAGCTGCGCGGCCCATGGACGCATTTTCTTCCAGAATGGCATTTTCTGCCACTGGTGCGGTGCTGGCTGGGCCTCAGGAATCAATGGCACCGTCTGACGTACTGGCTCATCCTGGATGGCAGCCATTACGCGGGCGGAAATATCGAAATGGAGAACGTCGGCGGTATCACCTCGCATAGAATCGCGAATCAGGTGATAACTCTCCCAGGTTTTTTGCATTTCCGGGTCCTGAGTCAGCTCTTTGAGTAACTCAGTATCCAGCGTTTCGCCATCCATTAAAGCGGAAAGTTTTTCTTTCTGCATGCCTAATACCTTTTCCAGTATCCCGCTATCGTCAACGCCTGATAAGCGGTTGAACTTTATTATCAATAGCTTCCCTCGCTCGGAAGATACGTGAACGCACCGTACCTACCGGACAATCCATGATAGCGGCTATCTCTTCATAGCTCAGGCCATCCAGCTCCCGCAAGGTTATTGCCATGCGTAAATCTTCCGGGAGGGACTCAATAGTCCGGAAAACTATCTGTCTCAGTTCTTCTGACAACATTAAGTTCTCAGGGTTCGAAATTTCTTTCAGCGCACCGCCACTTTCGTAATTTTCTGCTTCAATCGCATCAATATCACTGGAAGGTGGACGACGCCCCTGAGCGACCAGGTAATTCTTCGCTGTATTGACTGCAATACGATACAGCCAGGTATAAAAAGCACTATCTCCCCGGAACGAGTCCAGCGCACGATAGGCCTTGATAAATGCTTCTTGTACTACATCGGGTACATCGCCCGACGGTACATAGCGAGAAACCAGACTCGCCACCTTATGCTGATAGCGCACTACCAGTAGGTTAAAGGCTTTCTGATCTCCCTTCTGGACCCGTTCTACCAGGACCTGGTCCGTTAACTGCTCGCTCATCCGAGGTAAAGTCTCCCCAAACCAAATTTCCACGCGCCTTCGAAACGCCACTCCATCAGCTTCACTATGAGCAAGCAAATGCTTAGAGTGCTCAAGTTTCGTAAAGTTCCGTTACGCATTGTTTTTTGTTTGTCATGTTGTAGACAGGTCTTATCTCTCATTATAAGTCTACATAATCCGATCGACGCACTATCTGTTTAGAAATGCCCATTTCACCGCTTGCAGAGTAACCCAACGGCCACTTTATTTCATCACATAATCTGGTGCTAACGGCCTGCTTCACAAAATATTTTTGCTCATTTCGTCCTCGTCATGCTTTTTTTTCATGTTTAGTCACTGCAACACATTTAAAAATAAAACGTGCAGTATCGCGCAAAGAGGTGCTATGGTGACCAAACACTGTTTAGTAAATTAAACAAAAATCATGAATACGACTCCTGAATTATCCTGTGACGTGCTGATCATTGGCAGCGGGGCTGCCGGACTCTCACTGGCGCTGCGCCTGGCCGAAAAACATCAGGTTATTGTCCTGAGCAAAGGTCCGGTCAGCGAAGGCTCGACATTTTATGCCCAGGGCGGTATTGCCGCGGTGTTTGATGAAACCGACAGCATCGATTCCCACGTTGAAGATACCCTGATTGCCGGGGCCGGCCTGTGCGATCGCCATGCGGTTGAATTTGTCGCCAGCAATGCCCGCACCTGCGTTCAGTGGCTTATCGATCAGGGCGTCTTATTTGATACGCAGGTTCAGCCCAACGGTGAGGAGAGCTATCACCTGACCCGTGAAGGTGGTCATAGCCATCGACGCATTCTGCACTCTGCGGATGCCACCGGTAAAGAAGTCGAAACCACCCTCGTCAGCCAGGCACAAAATCACCCCAACATACGGGTTCTTGAGCGCAGTAATGCCGTCGATCTGATTGTCTCCGATAAAATCGGTCTGCCGGGAACGCGTCGGGTTGTCGGAGCCTGGATCTGGAACCGTAATAAAGAAGCCGTAGAAACCTGCCATGCCAAGTCAGTAGTGTTGGCCACCGGCGGCGCGTCAAAGGTGTACCAATACACCACCAATCCAGATATTTCCTCGGGTGACGGGATTGCGATGGCCTGGCGCGCGGGATGCCGTGTCGCCAACCTGGAATTTAACCAGTTTCACCCGACGGCGCTGTATCACCCGCAGGCGCGCAACTTTCTGCTAACCGAGGCGCTGCGTGGCGAAGGTGCACATCTGAAGCGCCCGGACGGTTCGCGCTTTATGCCCGATTTTGACGAGCGTGGCGAACTGGCTCCCCGCGATATTGTTGCCCGCGCCATCGACCACGAAATGAAGCGCCTGGGCGCTGACTGCATGTTTCTCGACATCAGCCATAAACCGGAAGAATTTGTTCGTCAGCATTTCCCGATGATTTATGAAAAATTGCTGGGGCTGGGCATCGATTTGACCAAAGAACCGGTTCCCATCGTTCCTGCCGCGCACTATACCTGCGGCGGCGTGATGGTGGATGACTTTGGCCGTACGGATGTCGACGGGCTGTATGCGATCGGCGAAGTGAGTTACACCGGCCTGCATGGAGCCAACCGGATGGCGTCAAACTCATTACTGGAGTGCCTGGTTTACGGCTGGTCCGCGGCTGAAGATATCGACAGGCGAATGCCTTATGCTCGCAGCGTCAGCACCCTCCCGGATTGGGATGAAAGCCGGGTAGAAAACCCGGATGAACTGGTTGTGATTCAGCATAACTGGCATGAGCTGCGGCTATTTATGTGGGATTACGTCGGTATCGTGCGCACAACTAAACGTCTGGAGCGCGCCCTGCGCCGTATCACCATGTTGCAACAGGAAATCGACGAGTATTACGCTCATTTCCGCGTGTCGAACAACTTGCTGGAACTGCGCAATCTGGTGCAGGTTGCTGAGCTGATTGTCCGCTGCGCGATGATGCGTAAAGAGAGTCGGGGCCTGCACTATACGCTGGATTATCCAGAACAGCTTCCAGAGGCGGGCCCGTCCATTCTCTCGCCGCTAAGTCATCACATGAACAGATAAAACGCCTGGGTCAGCGCCGTGTAACCTTCAGAGTAACGTTGGTCTGGCCCACGGATCACCAGCCTGTCACTAAAGCACTCCCCGGCCTGCGGGGAGAATGCCAGCAGTACCCGATTCGGTAGTCGGGCCTCGGTTTCTGCTACATCCGTGCGCAATCGTAGATGCCAGCCCATGCCCAGTGCCTGCTGGGAAAATGCGTTACCAATCTGTTCGGGCAGCACCACACAGAAAAAACCTTCTTCCGTAATGCTGTCTGCCGCCAGCGTTAGCAATACTTGATGATCGAGCGTGGTGGTGTAGCGAGCCTGCTCGCGCTGCGGCGTGGCACATTCCACTCCCTGTTCATAATAGGGAGGGTTGCTGATGATCAAATCAAAGCGCACGGTCTGGCGCGGTATCCACTGCTGCACATCTTCCGTATGAACGTTCACGCGATGCATCCACGGGGATTGCGCGATGTTCTCCTGCGCCTGCTGCGCGGCATCAACATCAAGCTCCACAGCGTCAATGATGACGTTTTCATCTGTGCGCTGGGCCAGCATCAGCGCCAACAGGCCGCTCCCGGTACCAATATCCAGGATCCGCTTTACGCCAGCAACAGGGGCCCAGGCCCCCAATAAAATGCCGTCCGTTCCGACTTTCATTGCACAACGATCGTGTGCCACAAAAAACTGCTTAAAAGTAAATCCATTACGTCTAAGTACGGATGTAGACTGAGGCATGAAGAACAACCTTCCTGGAAAAAAAACGATAACATAGGATAAAAACAATACCTGAGAAGGTATATCCATACAAACAGATGAAGATTGCAGCCGTAACGTCTATAATCAGCGCCCCACTCAGAGGTAGAACATGACTGTAACGACTTTTTCCGAACTTGAACTCGATGAAAGCCTTCTGGATGCCCTCCAGGAAAAAGGTTTCACTCGCCCGACCGCCATTCAGGCTGCCGCCATTCCGCCTGCGCTCGATGGCCGTGATGTACTCGGTTCTGCGCCGACAGGCACCGGTAAAACGGCGGCATATTTGCTGCCAGCGTTGCAGCACCTGCTCGACTTCCCGCGCAAGAAATCTGGCCCGCCGCGCATTTTGATTTTGACACCGACGCGCGAACTGGCGATGCAGGTTGCCGAACACGCCCGTGAACTGGCGAAGAATACGCATCTGGATATCGCCACGATTACCGGCGGCGTGGCTTACATGAACCACATGGAAGTCTTTAGCGAAAACCAGGACATCGTGGTCGCCACTACCGGTCGTCTGCTGCAGTACATTAAAGAAGAAAACTTCGACTGCCATGCGGTTGAGACACTAATCCTCGATGAAGCAGACCGCATGCTGGACATGGGCTTTGCCCAGGACATCGAGCATATCGCTGGAGAAACCCGTTGGCGTAAGCAAACCATGCTGTTCTCCGCCACGCTGGAAGGCAATGCGATCAAAGATTTTGCTGAGCGTCTGCTGGAGGATCCGGTCGAAGTTTCGGCGGATCCGTCTACGCGCGAACGCAAGAAGATTCATCAGTTTTACTACCGTGCCGATGACATCGAGCACAAAACTGCCCTGCTGATCCATTTGTTAAAACAGCCGGAAGCGACCCGCTCGATTGTCTTCGTACGTAAACGCGAGCGTGTGCACGAGCTGGCAGGCTGGCTGCGCCAGGCGGGCATTAATAACTGCTATCTCGAAGGCGAGATGGTGCAGAACAAACGTAATGAAGCGATCAAACGCCTGACCGATGGTCGTGTGAACGTACTGGTAGCAACCGACGTTGCCGCTCGTGGGATCGATATTCCTGACGTCAGCCACGTGTTTAACTTCGACATGCCGCGCAGTGGCGATGCCTATCTGCACCGCATTGGCCGTACCGGTCGTGCAGGCCGTAAAGGTACTGCGATCTCTTTGGTTGAAGCCCACGACCATCTGCTGCTCGGCAAAGCGAGCCGCTATATTGACGAGCCACTGAAAGCACGCGTCATCGACGAACTGCGTCCAACCACGCGCGCGCCAAGTGAGAAATCTAACGGTAAGCCATCCAAGAAAGTGCTGGCGAAGCGCGCCGAGCAAAAAGCAAAAGAGAAAGAGAAACCGCGGGTGAAAAAACGTCACCGCGACGCCAAAAATGTCGGCAAACGCCGTAAGCCGAGCGGAGCTGCTACCCAGCAGTCCGACAAAGAGTAAACCGAATGCCGGGCCGTTTAGCCCGGCATTTTTTGTGCACAAAAAAGCGGAAGATACGTTGGCATCTTCCGCTTTCAGATTCTCTGCCAGAAGGGGTTATTCCCCGTGAACCTTACAGGCTCTCAGTAAAGGTACGAGCAATAACGTCGCGCTGCTGTTCTGGCGTCAGAGAGTTGAAACGCACGGCATAACCAGAAACACGGATGGTCAGCTGCGGATATTTTTCCGGATGCTTAACCGCATCTTCCAGAGTTTCGCGGCGCAGAACGTTCACGTTCAGGTGCTGACCACCTTCCACACGGACTTCCGGCTGTACGTCTACCGGTACTTCACGGTATTCGATTTCACCCAGTTTGCTGACAGCAACGACTTCATCAGCATTGAAACCTGCTTTCGCAACGATGCAGCGTGCTTCGCCTTTTTCGCTGTCCAGCAGCCAGAAAGAGTTCAGCAGGTCGTCATTTGCAGCTTTAGTAATCTGGATACCTGTAATCATTTGATGCCTCCCCGGCAAAATTATTTGATCTCGGTTGGCCGTCATCCGGCCAATTGGTAAAACCATTGTTGCTTGAGTGTATATATACCCCTCACACACCCTTGAATCTTTGATTTAAATCAATAAAAACCACACATGAAAAGTGGTGATAGGTGGATTTTATTGTTTTACATCAACTTACACCACATGCGCAGCTAAACTTTTTACATAAATTTTCAACTATCTTTAAGGGGTAGACCCTTGAGAAACGTACAGAATTTTGCGACGTCGAAAGAAGCAGTTAAGCTAGGGGGATTGAAAATTCGCAGGAGAGCGAGATGGCCACCGAATTAACCTGGCACGATGTGCTGGCAGAAGAGAAACAGCAGCCTTATTTTGTTAACACGCTGCATACTGTGGCGGGCGAGCGTCAGTCGGGTATGACAATTTATCCGCCACAAAAAGATGTATTCAACGCTTTTCGCTTTACCGAACTTGGTGACGTGAAAGTCGTCATCCTGGGTCAGGATCCTTACCACGGTCCGGGCCAGGCACACGGTCTCGCGTTTTCTGTCCGCCCCGGTATTGCCACCCCGCCCTCGTTGCTGAACATGTACAAAGAGCTGGAAGCAACGATTCCTGGCTTCACACGCCCAACGCACGGATATCTGGAAAGCTGGGCACGCCAGGGTGTGCTGTTACTCAACACCGTGCTTACTGTCCGCGCCGGGCAGGCACATTCGCACGCCAGTCTGGGATGGGAAACATTTACCGATAAAGTCATCAGCCTGATTAACCAACATCGGGAAGGCGTGGTATTCCTGCTCTGGGGTTCACACGCACAAAAGAAAGGTGCGATTATTGATGCGCAGCGTCACCATGTATTGAAAGCGCCGCACCCATCACCGCTCTCTGCGCATCGCGGTTTCTTTGGCTGCAATCATTTTGTACTGGCTAATGAGTGGCTGGAACAGCGAGGTGAAAAGCCGATTGACTGGACGCCGGTATTACCCGCAGAAAGCGAGTAAAAAAATGCCAGCGAATCGCTGGCATTTTTATTATCAGGCTTTGTTCTGACGCCACCACTCCGCGAGCAGCACGCCGGTCGCGACAGAAACGTTGAGCGTTTCTACGTTGCCCGTACCGTTTATCGCCACGCACAGGTCGTCGGCTGAGCATGCTGCTTCTGGCAGAGCCTCACGCTCACGCCCTAATACCAGCACCATTTTTTCCGGCAACGTGGTAGTAAACAGCGGCTTGCCTTTCACGCTTGAGGTCATCACTACCGTGTAACCCGCTTTACGGAAGTCGTCCAGCACATCGACAATACTGTCACCGGTGATCGGCTGAACGTGCTCAGCTCCGCCTTCAGCAGTGCGGATAGCCGCACCTGATTCCAACAGCGCCGCATCCTGTACCACTACGCCTTTCACACCGAAGTGCGCGCAGCTACGCATCATGCCGCCCAGGTTGTGCGGGTTAGCAATGTCTTCCAGGGCCAGCACGCAATCCTGCGCCCCGGCCTGACCAACCCACTGCTTAACAGTGGTACCGTTACGTTTTTTGATCAGGAAACAGACGCCGCCATGGTGTTCAGTGCCGGAGGCTTTCGCCAGCTCGGCTTCGTCAACCACGTGGTAGGCTTTGCGGTTCGCCGCCATCCAGCGTAATGCTTCTTTAAAGCGCGGGGTTACGCTCTGAACAAACCAGGCGCGAACAATAGCGTCCGGACGACTCTGGAACAGAGCCTGACAGGCATTCTCACCGTAAACGCGGGTTTCTTCCGCGCGCTGGCGACGTAATACTTCAGGATCGATAAAGCTTTTGCCGCTGATACCACCGTGATCGGCTTTGTCTGCTGCATCATCATTCGGTGCGCGGGACACGGTACGCCATGGTGAATCTTCACGTCCACGATCGCGTTCTACATCGCGGCCACGACCACGTTCACGACCACGTTCGCTGTTCGGACCCTTTCTGTCATCACGGGCAGGGCGACGACCGCCTTCGGCTCGGGAAGTACCGGGGCGACCGCCGCCTTTACCAGTACGTGGATTTTGGGTGCGTTTGTCCGAGTCATCGTCACTGCGGACGTACATCACTTTGACCTTGCCGTTTTTGTTCTTCAGTTCGTCGCTCATGTTTTTCTCCACCTGCTCTGCGCGAAGCGCGAAGATTACCCGATGTGCACGTCGTTAGCCATTATTTCATTTAAAAGCTAAGGACTATTGTACTCATTGAATAAAACGCATTGTTGTTTAGCACAGACTCCCCGATAATATGTAACATAATAGAAACATACTGGCGTTACTGCCGTGAAGTCCACTCCACTCATCCAGAGGTTAGTTATGAATACCGTTTGTACCAGCTGCCAGGCTATCAACCGCATCCCCGACGATCGTGTCCAGGAAGCGGCTAAATGCGGACGCTGTGGTCACGACCTGTTTGATGGGGAGGTGATCAATGCGACCGGTGAAACACTGGATAAACTGTTAAAAGACGATCTCCCGGTGGTGGTTGATTTTTGGGCCCCCTGGTGTGGTCCATGCCGTAACTTCGCCCCGATTTTTGAAGATGTCGCGGAAGAGCGTAGCGGTAAAGTGCGTTTTGTTAAAGTGAATACAGAAGCCGAGCGTGAACTCAGCGCCCGTTTCGGTATCCGCAGCATCCCGACCATTATGATCTTCAGAAAAGGTGAAATCGTCGACATGCTTAATGGCGCCGTACCTAAAGCCCCGTTTGATAGCTGGCTTAACGAATCATTATAATCTCTACGGGGCGCATCTTGTGCCCCGTTTTCACCTCTGCGACAATAGCGTTTTTCAACGTGTTCTCCCATGACCGATAACGCTGTTCTTCAGTTACGCGCTGAGCGCCTCGCGCGCGCCACGCGTCCTTTCCTTGCCCGAGGTAATCGCATTCGCCGCTGTCAGCGCTGCCTGCTGCCTCTGAAGCTCTGCTTGTGCGCAACGCTTGTGTCGTCTGAGGCCAAAAGCCGCTTTTGTCTGGTGATGTTTGATACCGAGCCGATGAAGCCCAGCAATACGGGACGTTTGATTGCCGATATTTTGCCCGATACCACGGCTTTTCAGTGGTCACGCACCGAACCGCCACAGGCGCTGCTCGAACTGGTGAAAAATCCGGATTACCAGCCTATGGTTGTATTCCCGGCATCCTATGCGGGCGAAGAGCGTGAGGTGATTTTCGCGCCACCAGCCGGTAAACCACCGTTGTTTATCATGCTTGATGGTACCTGGCCTGAAGCGCGTAAAATGTTCCGCAAAAGCCCGTACCTTGATAACCTGCCGGTGATCTCCGTTGATTTATCGCGACTTTCCGCTTACCACCTGCGTGGCATTCACGCCGAAGGGCAATACTGTACTGCCGAAGTGGCCATCGCGTTGTTGGATCTGGCGGGCGATACGCAAGCCGCGGAGGGGTTGAGCGATCATTTCACTCGCTTTAAAACCCGCTACCTGGCAGGAAAAACTCAACATCAGGGAAGCGTCACAGCAGACTCGCCAGAAAGCGTTTAAAATCATTCGGTCACTGGTGTCATTAAGGAAGCCGATATGAGTCAGCGTGGTCTGGAAGCACTACTGCGACCGAAATCCATTGCGGTGATTGGGGCGTCAATGAAGCCTAATCGCGCAGGTTACCTAATGATGCGTAACCTGCTTGCCGGCGGTTTCAATGGACCTGTTTTACCAGTGACGCCAGCATGGAAAGCGGTGTTGGGCGTCCTGGCCTGGCCCAATATCAACAGCCTGCCTTTTAGCCCAGACCTTGCCGTGTTGTGCACCAATGCCAGCCGCAACCTGGCATTACTCGAAGCGCTTGGCGAGAAAGGCTGTAAAACCTGCATTATTCTTTCAGCTCCCGCATCGCAGCACCTGGAATTGTTGGCCTGCGCCGCACGCTACAACATACGTCTCCTCGGCCCAAACAGCCTGGGACTTCTCGCGCCCTGGCAGGGGCTTAACGCCAGCTTTTCCCCCGTTCCCATCAAGCGCGGTAAGTTGGCATTTATTTCCCAGTCAGCGGCGATTTCCAACACCATTCTGGACTGGGCGCAACAGCGCGACATGGGTTTTTCCTGGTTTATCGCGCTGGGCGACAGCCTTGATATCGACGTTGATGAACTGCTGGATTACCTGGCGCGCGACAGTAAAACCAGCGCGATATTACTTTATCTCGAACATTTAAGTGATGCCCGGCGCTTTGTCTCCGCCGCCCGTAGCGCCTCGCGCAATAAACCCATTCTGGTGATTAAGAGTGGTCGTAGTCCGGCGGCACAGCGTTTACTGCATACCAGTGCAGGGATGGACCCTGCGTGGGACGCAGCTATCCAGCGCGCCGGTTTATTACGCGTACAAGACACTCACGAGCTCTTCTCTGCGGTAGAAACCCTGAGCCACATGCGTCCACTGCGCGGCGACAGGCTGATGATCATCAGCAATGGGGCCGCGCCTGCCGCACTGGCATTAGATGAGCTGTGGTCAAAAAATGGCAAGTTGGCGACATTGAGTGAAGATACCTGCCAGAAATTACGCGATGCGTTACCTGAACATATTGATATCGCCAACCCGCTGGATCTGCGTGACGACGCCAGCAGCGAACACTACATTAAGACGCTGGATATCTTGCTCGCCAGCCAGGATTTCGATGCACTGATGGTGATTCACTCACCCAGCGCAGCCGCCCCGGGAACAGAAAGCGCACAAGCGTTAATCGAAGCGGTAAAACGTCATCCCCGCGGTAAGTTCGTCTCGTTGCTGACCAACTGGTGCGGAGAGTTTTCCTCCCAGGAAGCCCGTAGACTGTTTAGCGAAGCCGGATTACCTACCTACCGCACGCCAGAAGGCACCATCACCGCGTTTATGCATATGGTGGAGTACCGGCGTAACCAGAAGCAACTGCGGGAAACCCCTGCGCTGCCCGATTACCTGACCACCAACACCGCCGAGGCGCATAATCTGTTACAGCAGGCGATTGCTGAAGGAGCAACGTCGCTGGATACCCATGAAGTGCAGCCGATTTTACAAGCCTATGGCTTACACACGCTGCCGACGTGGATCGCCAGCGACAGCGCTGAAGCCGTACACATCGCGGAGCAAATCGGTTACCCGGTGGCGCTAAAGCTACGTTCTCCTGATATCCCGCATAAATCAGAAGTTCAGGGGGTAATGCTCTACCTGCGAACGGCAACAGAGGTGCAGCAGGCAGCCAATGCGATTTTTGATCGGGTAAAAATGGCCTGGCCGCAGGCGCGCATTCACGGTTTATTAGTACAAAGTATGGCGAATCGCGCTGGCGCTCAGGAGCTGCGCGTCGTCGTTGAACATGACCCGGTATTTGGCCCGTTGATTATGCTTGGTGAAGGCGGAGTTGAGTGGCGACCAGAAGAGCAAGCCGTGGTGGCGTTGCCGCCATTGAACATGAATCTGGCGCGTTATCTGGTGATCCAGGGGATCAAAAATAAAAAGATCCGCGCTCGCAGCGCATTACGCCCATTGGATATCGCCGGGTTAAGTCAGCTTCTGGTGCAGGTCTCCAATCTGATCGTCGATTGTCCGGAAATTCAGCGTCTGGATATTCATCCGCTGTTGGCCTCCGCCGGTGAATTTACCGCGCTGGATGTCACGCTGGACATTGCCCCTTTCACGGGCGATAACGAAAGCAGGCTGGCTATACGTCCCTACCCCCATCAGCTTGAAGAATGGGTGGAGTTGAAGAACGGCGAGCGTTGCTTGTTCCGCCCTATTTTGCCCGAGGATGAACCTCATCTGCAGCAGTTCATTTCTCAGGTAACAAAAGAAGATCTTTATTATCGCTATTTCAGTGAGATCAACGAATTTACCCACGAAGATTTAGCCAATATGACGCAGATCGACTACGATCGGGAAATGGCCTTTGTTGCGGTACGCTGTAAAAACAATCAGCAAGAGATCCTCGGCGTAACGCGAGCAATCTCGGATCCTGATAACATTGACGCCGAGTTCGCCGTGCTGGTTCGTTCAGATCTCAAAGGGCTTGGACTGGGTCGCCGGTTGATGGAAAAATTAATTGCATATACCCGAGATCACGGACTTAGACGTTTGAATGGTATTACGATGCCAAACAATCGTGGGATGGTCGCCCTGGCCCGGAAACTCGGGTTCGCTGTTGACGTCCAACTCGAAGAGGGAATTGTTGGGCTAACGCTTAATCTGGCCCAATTTGAGGAATCGTGAGTAAGGTACTGGAAATGTTGACCACATTAATAGGTACTGGTGGTATCATTACCCGCTTATGTCGTCTGCATAGCACAGAGGACCCTTCAATGAACAGAGAAGAAATGCACTGTGATGTTGTCAAAATTTAAGCGTAATAAACATCAACAACACCTTGCCCAACTACCCAAGATTTCTCAGTCAGTTGATGATGTAGATTTCTTTTATGCTCCCGCTAATTTCAGGGAGACTCTGCTGGAAAAAATAGCCAGCGCGACGCGACGGATCTGCATTATTGCGCTGTACCTGGAACAGGATGACGGTGGCAAAGGCATACTCGACGCGCTCTATGCGGCAAAACGGCAGCGTCCTGAACTGGATGTCCGGGTGCTTGTCGACTGGCACCGAGCCCAGCGCGGACGTATTGGTGCTGCGGCATCGAATACCAACGCTGACTGGTATTGCCGAATGGCACAAGAAAACCCAGGTATTGATATTCCTGTCTACGGTGTTCCGATTAACACCCGAGAAGCGCTTGGCGTCCTGCATTTTAAAGGCTTTATCATCGATGACAGCGTCCTGTACAGCGGGGCCAGCCTGAATGATGTTTATCTGCATCAGCATGATAAATATCGCTATGACCGTTATCAGTTGATTCGCAACGCGCAAATGGCCGATATCATGTTCGATTGGGTCACGCAGAACCTGATGAACGGTCGCGGCGTTAATCGTCTTGATGATATTAATCGCCCTAAAAGCCCGGAAATTAAAAACGACATCCGCCTTTACCGTCAGGAACTGCGCAATGCGTCATTCCATTTTCAGGGTGATGCGGATAATGAACAGCTCTCGGTAACGCCTCTGGTAGGCCTTGGAAAATCCAGTCTGTTAAATAAGACCATTTTCCACCTTATGCCCTGCGCGGAGCACAAGCTCACAATCTGTACCCCTTATTTCAACCTGCCCGCTATACTGGTGCGCAATATCATTCAGCTGCTGCGTGAAGGCAAAAAGGTCGAGATCATTGTCGGTGATAAAACCGCCAACGACTTTTTCATTCCAGAAGATGAGCCATTTAAAATCATCGGCGCGCTGCCCTACCTGTATGAAATTAACCTGCGCCGTTTCCTGAGCAGACTGCAATATTACGTGAATACCGACCAACTGGTCGTGCGCTTATGGAAAGATGATGACAACACCTATCATCTGAAAGGCATGTGGGTTGATGATAAATGGATGCTGCTCACCGGCAACAACCTTAACCCTCGCGCCTGGCGTCTGGATCTGGAAAACGCCATCCTTATCCACGATCCGAAGCAAGAGCTGACTCCCCAGCGCGATAAAGAACTGGAGCTTATTCGCACGCATACCACCGTCGTTAAGCACTATCGCGACCTGCAAAGCATTGCCGACTATCCAGTCAAAGTGCGTAAGCTCATCCGTCGACTACGCCGAATCCGTATCGACAGACTAATTAGCCGTATTCTGTAACCAAGACCCCGTCCAGTGACGGGGTTTTTCCTATGGAGGCAACGGTGCGCTTGTTTATTCTTTTCAGTATTCTGGCCATTTCTGGCTGCAGCCACATGGCAAACGACCGCTGGAGCGGACAAGACAAGGCTCAACACTTTATCGCCTCCGCTATGCTCTCCGCAGCTGGAAACGAATATGCTCAACATCAGGGCAACAGCCGCGATCGCAGCGCGGCTATCGGCCTGATGTTCTCTGTCAGCCTGGGCGCATCAAAAGAGTTATGGGACAGCCGTCCCGCTGGGAGCGGCTGGAGCTGGAAAGACTTCGCCTGGGATGTTGCAGGTGCGTCTACCGGCTATGCGGTCTGGCAACTGGCACATCACTAGAGGCGCAGACCTTTCCCCTTCCCATGCAGCATCAGCGATACCAAAAATGCGACTATTGCCAGTGCTGTAACGTACCAGAAGAATGTTGTTTCCATACCGACAGACTTCAGGGATAACGCAACATATTCGGCTGAGCCACCAAACAGAGCATTGGCCACCGCATAAGATAATCCAACCCCCAGAGCGCGCACCTGTGCCGGGAACATCTCGGCCTTCAGAATACCGCTGATTGACGTATAGAAACTCACAATCAGCAAGGCACACATCACCAGAGCAAACGCCATATACGGGGACGTCACGCTTTGCAACGCTGTCAGAATGGGGACGGTGAAAATCGCGGCCAACGCGCCAAAACACAGCATTGAAGTACGTCGGCCAATTTTATCTGACAAGGCACCGAACAACGGTTGCACTAGCATAAACACACACAGTGCCGCCGTCATAATCCCACTGGCTACGTTGGCATGCATACCGGCAGTGTTAACCAGGTACTTCTGCATGTAGGTTGTGAACGTGTAAAAACAGAGCGAGCCAGCAGCGGTAAAGCCAAGCACCATGATGAACGCTTTGCGATTACGCCACAGACCTTTCAGAGAGCCAGCTTCTTTCAGCGCGCGAACGTCCTGTTTCGAGGTTTCATCCAACTGTCGACGCAGCCATAACGCAACAATAGCCAGTACGGCGCCCAACGCAAATGGAATACGCCAACCCCACGATCTTAGCGCTGAGTCTTCTAACGTTTGCTGTAATATGACCACAACCAGCAGTGCCAGTAACTGCCCGCCGATTAACGTCACGTACTGGAAGGAAGCATAAAAACCTTTCTTACCTTCAACTGCTACTTCACTCATATAGGTAGCGCTGGTCCCGTATTCACCACCCACAGACAGCCCCTGAAATAACCTAGCCAGCAGCAATAGAGCAGGAGCCCAGGTACCGATGGTTTCATATCCCGGAAGACAAGCGATCACCAGCGATCCCATACACATCATACAAACTGATAGCAGCATCGACTTTTTACGCCCGTGCTTATCCGCGATGCGACCAAACAGCCAGCCGCCAATCGGTCGCATCAGAAAGCCTGCAGCAAAAACTCCGGCTGTTTGTAAGAGTTGCGTAGTGGTGTTTCCTGATGGAAAAAAGATATGAGCAAAATAGAGAGAGCAGAAAGAATAGATATAGAAATCAAACCATTCGACCAGATTCCCTGATGATGCTCCGACAATCGCCCATATACGACGCCGAGTATCGCCGTCTGCCAGCGCCCCGTTCTCAGTTACACTGCTATCAGCCATTAGAATTGTACCCCTGCCAACGATTGCATTAATTTATCAATGGTGGTTGTGTCTTTTTTGGTGAAATAAATGTTATATAATTGTTATAATTTATTATGAGAGAAAGATCACGGTTTTCATTAGCAGAGAAAGGATTCAGATATGTTCGAGAATGAGAAAAATCGGTTTGAAATAGAGTGGACTTTTATGGGCTGGATAAAATGGTACGCTGCATCCGGCAGTTTTCACTCCCTGCAGACGCAAAAAAGCCCATCCGGCAGGATGGGCTTCTTCACTTATTTGATGCCTGGCAGTTCCCTACTCTCGCATGGGGAGACCCCACACTACCATCGGCGCTACGGCGTTTCACTTCTGAGTTCGGCATGGGGTCAGGTGGGACCACCGCGCTACAGCCGCCAGGCAAATTCTGTTTATCAACACGCTTTTCGCATGTCGATGTAATCTGTAATCAAGCTGAATTTCGATGTCTCTTTCGCCAAAACATCTTCGGCGTTGTAAGGTTAAGCCTCACGGTTCATTAGTATCGGTTAGCTCAACGTATCGCTACGCTTACACACCCGACCTATCAACGTCGTCGTCTTCAACGTTCCTTCAGGACCCTTAAAGGGTCAGGGAGAACTCATCTCGGGGCAAGTTTCGTGCTTAGATGCTTTCAGCACTTATCTCTTCCGCATTTAGCTACCGGGCAATGCCATTGGCATGACAACCCGAACACCAGTGATGCGTCCACTCCGGTCCTCTCGTACTAGGAGCAGCCCCCCTCAATTCTCCAGCGCCCACGGCAGATAGGGACCGAACTGTCTCACGACGTTCTAAACCCAGCTCGCGTACCACTTTAAATGGCGAACAGCCATACCCTTGGGACCTACTTCAGCCCCAGGATGTGATGAGCCGACATCGAGGTGCCAAACACCGCCGTCGATATGAACTCTTGGGCGGTATCAGCCTGTTATCCCCGGAGTACCTTTTATCCGTTGAGCGATGGCCCTTCCATTCAGAACCACCGGATCACTAAGACCTGCTTTCGCACCTGCTCGAGCCGTCACTCTCGCAGTCAAGCTAGCTTATGCCTTTGCACTAACCTCCTGATGTCCGACCAGGATTAGCTAACCTTCGTGCTCCTCCGTTACTCTTTAGGAGGAGACCGCCCCAGTCAAACTACCCACCAGACACTGTCCGCAACCCGGATTACGGGTCTACGTTAGAACACCAGCCATTAAAGGGTGGTATTTCAAGGTTGGCTCCATGCAGACTGGCGTCCACACTTCAAAGCCTCCCACCTATCCTACACATCAAGGACCAGTGTTCAGTGTCAAGCTATAGTAAAGGTTCACGGGGTCTTTCCGTCTTGCCGCGGGTACACTGCATCTTCACAGCGAGTTCAATTTCACTGAGTCTCGGGTGGAGACAGCCTGGCCATCATTACGCCATTCGTGCAGGTCGGAACTTACCCGACAAGGAATTTCGCTACCTTAGGACCGTTATAGTTACGGCCGCCGTTTACCGGGGCTTCGATCAAGAGCTTCTCCTTACGGATAACCCCATCAATTAACCTTCCGGCACCGGGCAGGCGTCACACCGTATACGTCCACTTTCGTGTTTGCACAGTGCTGTGTTTTTAATAAACAGTTGCAGCCAGCTGGTATCTTCGACTGATTTCAGCTCCATGAGTAAATCACTTCACCTACATATCAGCGTGCCTTCTCCCGAAGTTACGGCACCATTTTGCCTAGTTCCTTCACCCGAGTTCTCTCAAGCGCCTTGGTATTCTCTACCTGACCACCTGTGTCGGTTTGGGGTACGATTTCGTGTTACCTGATGCTTAGAGGCTTTTCCTGGAAGCAGGGCATTTGTTACTTCAGCACCGTAGTGCCTCGTCATCACACCTCAGCGTTAACAAGACTCCGGATTTACCTGGAATCTCCGCCTACATGCTTAAACCGGGACAACCGTCGCCCGGCTAACATAGCCTTCTCCGTCCCCCCTTCGCAGTAACACCAAGTACAGGAATATTAACCTGTTTCCCATCGACTACGCCTTTCGGCCTCGCCTTAGGGGTCGACTCACCCTGCCCCGATTAACGTTGGACAGGAACCCTTGGTCTTCCGGCGTGCGGGTTTTTCACCCGCATTATCGTTACTTATGTCAGCATTCGCACTTCTGATACCTCCAGCAAGCCTCACAGCACACCTTCAACGGCTTACAGAACGCTCCCCTACCCAACAACACATAGTGTCGCTGCCGCAGCTTCGGTGCATGGTTTAGCCCCGTTACATCTTCCGCGCAGGCCGACTCGACCAGTGAGCTATTACGCTTTCTTTAAATGATGGCTGCTTCTAAGCCAACATCCTGGCTGTCTGTGCCTTCCCACATCGTTTCCCACTTAACCATGACTTTGGGACCTTAGCTGGCGGTCTGGGTTGTTTCCCTCTTCACGACGGACGTTAGCACCCGCCGTGTGTCTCCCGTGATAACATTCTTCGGTATTCGCAGTTTGCATCGGGTTGGTAAGTCGGGATGACCCCCTAGCCGAAACAGTGCTCTACCCCCGAAGATGAGTTCACGAGGCGCTACCTAAATAGCTTTCGGGGAGAACCAGCTATCTCCCGGTTTGATTGGCCTTTCACCCCCAGCCACAAGTCATCCGCTAATTTTTCAACATTAGTCGGTTCGGTCCTCCAGTTAGTGTTACCCAACCTTCAACCTGCCCATGGCTAGATCACCGGGTTTCGGGTCTATACCCTGCAACTTAACGCCCAGTTAAGACTCGGTTTCCCTTCGGCTCCCCTATTCGGTTAACCTTGCTACAGAATATAAGTCGCTGACCCATTATACAAAAGGTACGCAGTCACCCCATAAAGAGGCTCCCACTGCTTGTACGTACACGGTTTCAGGTTCTTTTTCACTCCCCTCGCCGGGGTTCTTTTCGCCTTTCCCTCACGGTACTGGTTCACTATCGGTCAGTCAGGAGTATTTAGCCTTGGAGGATGGTCCCCCCATATTCAGACAGGATACCACGTGTCCCGCCCTACTCTTCGAGTTCACAACACATGCACTTTTGTGTACGGGGCTATCACCCTGTATCGCCGGACTTTCCAGACCGTTCCACTACCACACATGCTGATTCAGACTCTGGGCTGCTCCCCGTTCGCTCGCCGCTACTGGGGGAATCTCGGTTGATTTCTTTTCCTCGGGGTACTTAGATGTTTCAGTTCCCCCGGTTCGCTTCATTACGCTATGTATTCACGTAATGATAGTGTGACGAATCACACTGGGTTTCCCCATTCGGAAATCGCCGGTTATAACGGTTCATATCACCTTACCGACGCTTATCGCAGATTAGCACGTCCTTCATCGCCTCTGACTGCCAGGGCATCCACCGTGTACGCTTAGTCGCTTAACCTCACAACCCGAAGATGTTTCGTAAAACACTTCAGTGTTGCGAAAATTTGAGAGACTCGGACACACCGCTTTTCATTTCTTGTTTACGGAGAAATGAAACAGTGTGTCGTTTCAATTTTCAGCTTGATCCAGATTTTTAAAGAGCAAATATCTCAAACGAGACTCGAAAGTCTGTTTTGAGATACTTCGGTCGGCGACTTTCACTCACACATACCAGCAAGTGGCGTCCCCTAGGGGATTCGAACCCCTGTTACCGCCGTGAAAGGGCGGTGTCCTGGGCCTCTAGACGAAGGGGACACTGAAGTCTCAATCGCAAGACGCCTTGCTATTTACTTTTCATCAGACAATCTGTGTGAGCACTACAAAGGTCGGTTCTTTAAGGTAAGGAGGTGATCCAACCGCAGGTTCCCCTACGGTTACCTTGTTACGACTTCACCCCAGTCATGAATCACAAAGTGGTAAGCGCCCTCCCGAAGGTTAAGCTACCTACTTCTTTTGCAACCCACTCCCATGGTGTGACGGGCGGTGTGTACAAGGCCCGGGAACGTATTCACCGTGGCATTCTGATCCACGATTACTAGCGATTCCGACTTCATGGAGTCGAGTTGCAGACTCCAATCCGGACTACGACATACTTTATGAGGTCCGCTTGCTCTCGCGAGGTCGCTTCTCTTTGTATATGCCATTGTAGCACGTGTGTAGCCCTACTCGTAAGGGCCATGATGACTTGACGTCATCCCCACCTTCCTCCAGTTTATCACTGGCAGTCTCCTTTGAGTTCCCGACCGAATCGCTGGCAACAAAGGATAAGGGTTGCGCTCGTTGCGGGACTTAACCCAACATTTCACAACACGAGCTGACGACAGCCATGCAGCACCTGTCTCAGAGTTCCCGAAGGCACCAAAGCATCTCTGCTAAGTTCTCTGGATGTCAAGAGTAGGTAAGGTTCTTCGCGTTGCATCGAATTAAACCACATGCTCCACCGCTTGTGCGGGCCCCCGTCAATTCATTTGAGTTTTAACCTTGCGGCCGTACTCCCCAGGCGGTCGACTTAACGCGTTAGCTCCGGAAGCCACGCCTCAAGGGCACAACCTCCAAGTCGACATCGTTTACGGCGTGGACTACCAGGGTATCTAATCCTGTTTGCTCCCCACGCTTTCGCACCTGAGCGTCAGTCTTTGTCCAGGGGGCCGCCTTCGCCACCGGTATTCCTCCAGATCTCTACGCATTTCACCGCTACACCTGGAATTCTACCCCCCTCTACAAGACTCTAGCCTGCCAGTTTCGGATGCAGTTCCCAGGTTGAGCCCGGGGATTTCACATCCGACTTGACAGACCGCCTGCGTGCGCTTTACGCCCAGTAATTCCGATTAACGCTTGCACCCTCCGTATTACCGCGGCTGCTGGCACGGAGTTAGCCGGTGCTTCTTCTGCGAGTAACGTCAATTGCTGCGGTTATTAACCACAACACCTTCCTCCTCGCTGAAAGTACTTTACAACCCGAAGGCCTTCTTCATACACGCGGCATGGCTGCATCAGGCTTGCGCCCATTGTGCAATATTCCCCACTGCTGCCTCCCGTAGGAGTCTGGACCGTGTCTCAGTTCCAGTGTGGCTGGTCATCCTCTCAGACCAGCTAGGGATCGTCGCCTAGGTGAGCCGTTACCCCACCTACTAGCTAATCCCATCTGGGCACATCCGATGGCAAGAGGCCCGAAGGTCCCCCTCTTTGGTCTTGCGACGTTATGCGGTATTAGCTACCGTTTCCAGTAGTTATCCCCCTCCATCGGGCAGTTTCCCAGACATTACTCACCCGTCCGCCACTCGTCACCCAAGGAGCAAGCTCCTCTGTGCTACCGTTCGACTTGCATGTGTTAGGCCTGCCGCCAGCGTTCAATCTGAGCCATGATCAAACTCTTCAATTTAAGTTTGATGCTCGTGAATTAAACTTCGTAATGAATTACGTGTTCACTCAGAGACTTGGTATTCATTTTTCGTCTTGCGACGTTAAGAATCCGTATCTTCGAGTGCCCACACAGATTGTCTGATAAATTGTTAAAGAGCAGTGCCGCTTCGCTTTTTCTCAGCGGCGCGGGGTGTGCATATTACGCCATCCCGCTACAGAGTCAAGCGTTTATTTTCGCCTTTCTCCGCTGACCCGGCGGTTTATAATCCGTTGTTACGTGTCAGTGGAGGCGCATTATAGGGAGTTATTTCAGGCTGACAAGTTAAAAATACAAAAAACTTATCAAGCGACTACTTTTCAACCATTACATTGATTTTTGCTTTGTTTTTAAACAAAAACGAGCCCCGCAGGGCTCGTTTATTGTCGTTTTGTGACTTACTGCACTGCCACAATGCGATCGTCATTCACTTCCAGCCGAATCGTTTTGCCTGGAATCAGCTCACCAGACAGAATTTGCTGCGCCAGCGGGTTTTCGATCTGTTGCTGGATAGCACGTTTGAGTGGACGTGCGCCATACACCGGATCGTAACCATTCGCACTCAGCAGTTTAAGCGCCTCGTCAGAGATATGGATTTCATAGCCACGCTCTTCCAGACGTTTGTACAGACGTTGCAGTTGGATCTGTGCAATAGAAGCAATGTGCTGCTCACCCAACGGATGGAATACAACAACTTCATCTATACGGTTGATGAATTCCGGGCGGAAATTATGGCTCACGACGCCCAGGACCATATCCTTCATGTGGCCGTAGTCCAGCTCGCCGAAGCGTTCCTGAATCAGATCGGACCCCAGGTTCGAGGTCATGATGACAACCGTATTACGGAAGTCGACCGTTCTCCCCTGCCCGTCAGTCAGACGACCATCGTCAAGCACCTGCAACAGAATATTGAACACATCCGGGTGCGCTTTCTCCACTTCATCCAGCAGGATGACAGAGTAAGGACGACGACGTACCGCTTCTGTCAGATATCCACCTTCTTCATAGCCGACATATCCCGGAGGCGCCCCGACCAGACGAGACACCGAGTGTTTCTCCATAAACTCGGACATATCGATACGCACCATGGCATCATCACTGTCGAACATAAAGTTTGCCAGCGCTTTGCACAGTTCAGTTTTACCGACACCGGTTGGGCCGAGGAACAAGAATGAACCAATCGGGCGATTAGGATCGGACAAGCCAGCACGGCTACGACGGATAGCGTTAGAAACGGCTTCCACCGCTTCGTTCTGGCCAATCACGCGGCTGTGCAACTGCTGCTCCATACGCAACAGTTTTTCCCGTTCGCCTTCCAGCATGCGAGCAACCGGGATCCCGGTCCAGCGCGCCAGCACTTCTGCAATTTCTGCATCCGTGACTTTATTACGCAGCAGACGCATGGTTTTGCCTTCAGACTGGGTGGCTGCTTCCAGCTGTTTTTCCAGTTCAGGAATTTTGCCGTACTGCAGTTCAGACATCCGCGCCAGGTCGCCGACACGACGCGCCTGTTCGATAGCGATTTTCGCCTGCTCCAGCTCAGCCTTGATAGTTTGCGTTCCCGAAAGGGATGCTTTTTCAGCTTTCCACTCTTCTTCTAATTCAGAATACTGGCGCTCTTTATCGTCCAGCTCTTCGTTGAGCATATCGAGACGTTTTTTACTCGCCTCATCAGACTCTTTCATTAATGCCTGCTGTTCCAGTTTGAGCTGGATAATACGGCGGTCGAGTCTGTCGAGTTCCTCCGGCTTGGAGTCAATCTGCATACGAATGCTGGATGCCGCCTCATCGATAAGGTCGATAGCTTTGTCCGGCAACTGACGATCGGCAATATAGCGGTGAGACAGCGTAGCTGCCGCAACAATCGCCGGGTCAGTGATCTGCACATGGTGGTGCAGCTCATAACGTTCTTTCAGGCCACGCAGAATCGCGATGGTGTCTTCTACTGAAGGTTCGGCTACAAATACTTTCTGGAAACGACGTTCCAGTGCCGCATCTTTTTCGATGTACTGGCGATATTCATCAAGCGTTGTTGCGCCTACACAGTGCAGTTCCCCGCGTGCCAGCGCCGGTTTCAGCATGTTCCCGGCGTCCATTGCGCCATCGGCTTTACCCGCCCCAACCATGGTATGCAGCTCATCAATAAACAGAATGACATTGCCTTCCTGTTTCGAGAGATCGTTCAGCACGCCTTTTAAGCGTTCTTCAAACTCACCACGATATTTGGCCCCAGCCACCAGCGCGCCCATATCCAGCGCCAGCACACGGCGACCTTTTAAGCCTTCCGGCACTTCACCATTGATAATTCGTTGGGCCAGCCCTTCAACGATGGCCGTTTTACCGACGCCTGGTTCGCCGATTAACACCGGGTTATTTTTAGTACGCCGCTGCAGTACCTGAATGGTACGGCGAATTTCTTCATCACGGCCGATAACCGGATCGAGTTTGCCCTGCTCGGCACGTTCGGTCAGGTCGACGGTATATTTTTTCAAGGCCTGACGTTGGTCTTCAGCCCCCTGGTCATTCACGCTTTCACCTCCACGCATTTGTTCAATTGCCTGAGTGATATTCGCGGTCGTCGCACCTGCTGATTTTAGTAAATCGGTCAGCGTACCGCGTGACTCAAGCGCCGCCAGTACGAACAGTTCTGACGAAATAAAGTTGTCCCCACGTTTTTGCGCCAGCTTGTCGCAAAGATTCAGTACACGCACCAGATCCTGAGAAGGCTGCACATCACCGCCGGTACCTTCTACCTGCGGCAACCGGCTCAACGCCTGGTCAATGGCTGTACGTAACTGGCCAGCATTAATGCCAGCAGACGTTAATAAAGGACGTACCGATCCCCCTTCCTGATTCAGCAAGGCGCTCATTAGATGAAGTGGTTCGATGAATTGATTGTCGTGCCCCAATGCGAGTGACTGGGCATCGGCAAGAGCAAGCTGGAATTTATTAGTAAGACGATCCAGACGCATAACTCCTCCCATAACAGGTCAAAATTGCTACTGGAGATTAAATGAGGTCATCCCTCAATTATTCAAGGTGAATGACCTGAATTATGTGAAAAGAAAATTACACGTACCGGATCGTCTTGATTCTTTAGGTTATATCAGCCAAATAAAACTTGCCATACGACCCGTGGTATTGTCGCGACGATAAGAGAAGAACGTCTCACTTTCGCTGAAGGTGCAACGGTCGCCACCGTAGATGTTCTCTACTCCGATATTTGCCAGACGCTGACGCGCAAGCTGGTAAATATTCGCCAGATATTTATCACCATGCGGTACAAATGCGAGGTCCGCTTGCGGATCTTTCGCCATGAACGCTGCGCGAACTTCTGCTCCCACTTCAAACGCGTTCGGGCCAATCGCCGGGCCTAGCCAGGCAATAATGTTTTCAGGTTTGTCGGCAAAACACGCCACCGTCTCTTCCAGCACGCCGGCGCATAATCCGCGCCAACCCGCATGTGCCGCCGCGACTTCCGTTCCAGCGCGATTGCAAAACAGCACCGGCAGACAGTCGGCCGTCATCACTGCACACACGGTGCCCGGCGTATTGCTGTAAGAAGCATCCGCACGTTTGGAGGCATAAGGCTCGCCGGTCAGTTTCAGGACATCCTTACCGTGGACCTGCTCCAGCCAGACTGGCTTTGACGGCAGATTGCCCGCAGCAAACAGCCGCTTGCGGTTCTCTTCAACATGCTCCGGGTTGTCGCCGCAATGGGCGCCCAGATTCAGCGAATCATAAGGCGGCATGCTAACACCGCCAATACGGGTAGAACTACACGCCACAACACCTTTCGGTATCGGCCACTGCGGGACAATTAGCTTACTCATAGCCAGGCAATATCATCCTTATGTTCTTCGAAATCAGCGCGCATCACTTCAATCAATTGCACCATATCTTGTGGAATCGGTGCGTGCCATTCCATTTCGATACCTGAAATTGGGTGATATAAACGCAGCATAGTCGCGTGCAGCGCCTGACGATCGAACTTACGCAGCACGGAGATAAATTCGTCAGAAGCGCCTTTCGGTGGACGCGGACGACCGCCGTAGACCTGATCGCCCACCAGCGGATGGGTGATATGCGCCATGTGCACGCGGATCTGGTGCGTACGTCCGGTTTCCAGACGCAGCCGCAGACGCGTGTGCACACGGAAGTGTTCCATTATGCGATAGTGCGTCACCGCCGGTTTCCCCATCGGGTGTACCGCCATGTGCGTACGCTTGGTCGGGTGGCGGCTAATCGGTTCCTCAACGGTTCCGCCTGCCGTCATATGACCAATCGCCACGGCTTCGTACTCACGGGTAATTTCACGCAGTTGCAGCGACTCCACCAGACGCGTTTGCGCCGGAACGGTTTTTGCCACCACCATTAATCCGGTCGTGTCTTTATCCAGACGGTGCACGATACCAGCACGTGGAACATCCGCGATTGGCGGGTAGTAATGCAGTAATGCATTCAATACCGTGCCATCAGGATTACCGGCCCCCGGATGCACTACGAGGTCACGGGGTTTGTTGATGACAAGAATATCATCATCTTCATAAACGATATCCAGTGGGATATCCTGAGGTTCAAAACGAACCTCTTCATCAATTTCTGCAGTGATGGAGACTAGCTCTCCACCCAACACTTTTTCTTTCGGTTTATCGCAAAGATTGCCATTTACCAGTACGCGCTGGTCAAGGATCCATTCTTTTATGCGCGATCGCGAATAATCAGGGAACAATTCGGCCAAAGCCTGATCTAAGCGTTGACCGAGCTGATTTTCGGAGACTGTTGCGGTGAGTTCTACTCGTTGTGCCATAAACTGCTTCTTCGTTTAACGTTGGGTTTTACGGCTTTGCCGTTTAATATAGTGTGCTATTGTAGCTGGTCTTAACCGGGAGCAGGAACAGAGAATCTCCCGTAAAACATTTTGAGGAAAGTCAAAACGTCATGACGCGCATGAAATATCTGGTGGCAGCAGCCACGTTGAGCCTGTTTTTGGCGGGTTGCTCTGGTTCAAAGGAAGAGGTGCCCGATAATCCGCCAAATGAAATCTACGCGACTGCTCAGCAAAAGCTGCAGGACGGTAACTGGAAACAGGCAATAACGCAATTAGAAGCGTTGGATAACCGTTATCCATTTGGACCGTATTCTCAGCAGGTGCAATTAGATCTCATCTACGCCTACTACAAAAACGCCGATCTGCCACTTGCTCAGGCTGCCATCGATCGTTTTATTCGTCTTAACCCGACACACCCTAACATTGATTATGTCATGTATATGCGTGGCCTGACCAATATGGCGCTGGATGATAGCGCACTGCAAGGATTCTTTGGTGTTGATCGCAGCGATCGCGATCCGCAACATGCCCGAGCTGCGTTTAATGACTTTTCCAAACTGGTACGTGGCTATCCGAACAGCCAGTACACCACTGACGCCACCAAACGTCTGGTATTCCTGAAAGACCGTCTGGCGAAGTATGAATATTCCGTTGTGGAATACTACACTGCCCGCGGTGCATGGGTTGCCGTGGTAAACCGTGTGGAAGGCATGCTGCGCGACTTCCCGGATACCCAGGCAACACGCAATGCCCTGCCGTTAATGGAAAATGCTTATCGCCAGATGCAGATGAATGCGCAGGCAGAAAAAGTAGCGAAAATCATTGCCGCCAACAGCAGCAATACCTGATTTATCTCAGAATGCAAACGGCAGCCCAAAGGCTGCCGTTTTTTTATCCGTAAACGCCACAACTGAAGCGGTTTAGCTGCAACGCATCTCATCAAATATGGCTTGCTTTCAGGTATTCCTCAAGTAAAAAATCGCTTGTTCCTGCGGTGCCTCACAAAAAGGTTTTCTTGACAAAAAGCGACAAAAAAATGTGATTAACATCACACATTTTGACATTAGGAACGGTATGCTGGAATCACCAAGACGGGAAAGACAAGAGGTAAAATTTATGACAATGAACATTACCAGTAAACAAATGGAAATTACTCCGGCAATTCGCCAGCATGTCGCAGACCGTCTCGCCAAACTCGAAAAATGGCAAACTCATCTGATTAATCCACATATCATTCTGTCTAAGGAGCCGCAGGGTTTCATTGCTGATGCCACCATCAATACACCGAACGGACATCTGGTCGCCAGCGCAAAACACGAGGATATGTACACCGCAATTAACGATTTGATCAACAAGCTGGAACGGCAGCTCAATAAAGTGCAGCACAAAGGCGAAGCCCGTCGTGCAACAACTTCAGTCAAAGACGCCAACTTCGTCGAAGCAGAAGAAGAGTAGTCCCTTACATTGAGTGTATCGCCAACGCGCCTCCGGGCGCGTTTTTTGTTGACAGGGTGAAAACAGTACGGGTACTTTACTGACGTAGCCAAAGGAAAATTACATGAAACTTGTCCCGTTCTTCTTCGCATTCTTTTTTACCTTCCCCTGAATGGGAGGCGTTTCGTCGTGTGATAAAGAATGCGAAGACGAACAATAAGGCCTCCCACAACGGGGGGCCTTTTTTATTGATAACAAGAAAGGCAACACTATGACATCGGATAACCCATTGCTGGCGCTGCGCGATAAGATCAGCACGCTGGATGAAAAATTACTGGCCCTACTGGCTGAGCGACGTGGACTGGCCGTAGAAGTTGGCAAAGCTAAGCTGCTTTCGCATCGTCCAGTTCGTGATATCGACCGTGAGCGCGATCTATTGGACCGACTGATTCAGCTTGGCAAAGCACATCATCTTGATGCTCACTACATCACTCGCCTGTTCCAGCTCATAATCGAAGACTCCGTCCTGACTCAGCAGGCACTGCTCCAGCAGCATCTGAACAAAATTAACCCGCACTCAGCACGCGTTGCTTTCCTTGGGCCAAAAGGGTCATATTCTCATCTTGCCGCACGTCAGTATGCTGCCCGCCATTTTGAACAATTTATAGAAAGCGGCTGCGCGAAATTTGCCGATATCTTTAATCAGGTCGAAACCGGACAAGCTGACTACGCAGTGGTTCCGATTGAAAACACCAGTTCCGGTGGGATTAATGATGTTTACGACCTGCTGCAGCACACCAGCCTGTCTATCGTTGGCGAGATGACTATCACGATTGACCACTGCCTACTGGTGTCCGGCACGACAGCTCTCGAGACCATTGAAACGGTATATAGCCATCCGCAGCCATTCCAGCAGTGCAGCAAATTCCTGAGTCGTTACCCACACTGGAAGATTGAGTACACCGAAAGCACCTCGGCGGCGATGGAAAAAGTTGCGCAGGCTAACTCACCGCGCGTGGCGGCTCTGGGGAGCGAAGCCGGAGGCGTACTATACGGTTTGCAGGTTCTTGAGCATATCGAAGCTAATCAGACGCAAAACATCACCCGCTTCGTGGTACTGGCGCGCAAGGCAATCAATGTTTCCGATCAGGTGCCAGCAAAAACCACGTTGCTGATGGCGACAGGACAACAAGCCGGTGCGCTGGTAGAAGCTCTGCTGGTACTGCGCAACCATAATCTGATTATGACTAAACTAGAGTCACGCCCGATTCACGGCAATCCGTGGGAAGAAATGTTTTATCTTGATATCCAGGCCAACCTGGAATCACCCCAGATGCAAAAAGCATTGAAGGAGTTAGGTGAGATTACGCGCTCGATGAAAGTACTTGGCTGCTATCCAAGTGAGAATGTGGTGCCGGTCGATCCAAGTTAACGTTTGACAATGCCGGATGGCGCTACGCTTATCCGGCATTCTATTTAGCCGATCTTTGTATGACTGATACAACGCATCAGCGTTGCCATCAAGCATCGTATTTATTGGCGACTATCGTTAGCCTGGCGCAACAAAGTACGGCTTTCATTCTGGAAGCGTTTCGCATAATCACCAAACCAGTGCTCCACCTTACGGAAGCTGTCGATGAACGCTTGCTTATCGCCCTGCTCCAGTAAACCAATCGCCTCACCAAAACGTTGGTAGTAGCGTTTGATCAGCGCAAGGTTACTCTCAGACGACATAATGATATCGGCATAGAGCTGCGGATCCTGGGCAAACAGACGTCCGACCATCGCCAGTTCAAGGCGATAAATCGGCGAAGAGAGTGCCAGTAACTGCTCCAGTTGAACATTCTCTTCCGCTAAATGCAGACCGTAAGCAAAGGTCGCAAAGTGACGCAATGCCTGAATAAATGCCATGTTCTGGTCGTGTTCAACAGCACTGATCCGATGCAGTCGCGCACCCCACACCTGAATCTGTTCCAGAAACCACTGATAAGCTTCCGGCTGACGTCCGTCACACCAGACGACAACCTGCTTTGCCAGACTGCCGCTGTCCGGGCCAAACATGGGGTGTAATCCCACCACCGGGCCGTCGTGCGCCGCCAGCATCGCCTGCAAAGGACCATTTTTCACCGAAGCCAGATCCACCAGGATGCAGTCGGACGGCAGACGCGGTAATTTGGCGATCACCTGCTCAGTGACGTGGATCGGCACACTGACGATCACCATGCCAGCATCAGAGACGATCTCCGGCGCACGATCCCAGTCCTGCTGTTCCAGGATCCGTACCTGATAACCTGACAGGGTGAGCATTTTTTCGAACAGACGTCCCATCTGACCGCCGCCGCCGACAATCACCACCGGTCGCAGAGAAGGACAAAGCGTTTTAAATCCTTTGTCGTTCTCACTGGAGTAAGACTCGCGCATAACCCGGCGCAGCACATCTTCAATCAGGTCCGGCGGCACGCCAAGGGCTTCCGCTTCCGCCCGGCGGGAGGCCAGCATAGAGGCTTCCCGTTCCGGCACGTAGATAGGCAGCCCAAAGCGGCTTTTTACTTCACCGACTTCGGCCACCAGCTCCAGGCGACGTGCCAGTAAACCCAGCAGCGCCTTGTCGACTTCATCAATTTGATCGCGTAATGCGGTCAATTCAGCAACCATAACCAACCTCTTATGCTACACGCGCCGACAGCTGGCCGTTTAAATCCTGGCTAATTTCACGCAGTAGCGCATCCGTCATTTCCCAGCTAATGCAGGCATCAGTTACAGACACGCCGTATTTCATTTCGCTACGCGGCTGTTCAGAAGACTGGTTGCCTTCGTGAATATTACTTTCAATCATCAAGCCAATGATCGAGCGATTGCCATCTTTGATTTGTGCAATCACGGATTCAGCCACGGCAGGCTGGCGGCGGTAATCTTTATTGGAGTTACCATGACTGCAATCTACCATCAGAGAAGGTCGTAGTCCCGCCTGCTCCATCTCTTTTTCGCACTGGGCGACATCTGCCGGGCTGTAGTTCGGCGCTTTACCACCGCGCAGGATCACGTGACCGTCCGGGTTACCCTGAGTTTGCAGCAGTGCAACCTGTCCAGCCTGGTTAATACCAACAAAGCGGTGCGACTGTGCCGCCGCGCGCATCGCGTTAATGGCGGTCGCCAGGCTACCGTCAGTACCGTTCTTAAAGCCGACCGGCATCGAAAGACCGGAAGCCATTTCGCGGTGAGTCTGCGATTCCGTGGTACGCGCACCGATTGCAGACCAGCTAAACAGATCGCCCAGGTATTGCGGGCTATTGGGATCCAGCGCTTCAGTTGCCAGCGGAAGTCCCATATTCACCAGTTCAAGCAGCAGCTGACGCGCAATTTTCAGGCCGGCTTCAACATCAAAAGAGCCATCCATATGAGGATCGTTAATTAACCCTTTCCAGCCGACGGTGGTACGGGGTTTTTCAAAATAGACGCGCATCACCAGGTAGAGGCTATCGCTGACCTCTGCGGCAAGGGCTTTAAACCGACGAGCGTACTCAATAGCCATTTCAGGATCGTGAATGGAACACGGACCACATACCACCAGCAGGCGCGGATCGCGACCAGAGATAATATCTGAAATGGTTTTACGCGACTGGGAGATTTGCGCTTCTTGCGCCTGGCTCAGCGGGAATTCAGCTTTCAGCTGCTCCGGAGTCATCAGAACCTGTTCGTCGGTAATATGTACGTTGTTCAGCGCGTCTTTTTGCATGATGGTGATCCTGTTTAGCTCGTTTGCGATAGTTGATCCTCAGCGAGGAGGTGATAACGATAACACAACAGGTAAAGATTTCAATCCACAAACCGTAAATTTTAATTTACAGAATGCAATTTAATGACAGAACACGCCCTCTGTTTCGTACATTAAAATTTACACCATCCGATATTGAGATCCACTATGCTTAAAAAAACGAGGGAGTACAGGCAATGAAGCAACTCATCAGCACCCTATTTCTATTACTTCTTAGCGGATGTCAGATAGATCCTTATACCCACGCCCCCACATGGACGGGGACCGCCTGGTACGACGCCGGAATACAAGATGCCATTTCGGGGTATGCCGTTAAAGATAATGAAACTCTTGCCGACAACTACAATGACCCCGAAGTCGATCGTACGGAATATCTTAAGGGTTATGCCGAGGGACAACGTAAAATCTGCCAGCCGGATTTTGTTTACGCCAGAGGTTTGACCGGTAAAACCTTTCCCCCAAGTTGTGATACGGTCGAAAATATTGACCAGTTACACAGTGCCTGGCAAAAAGGAGCAAACGAAGGAGCCACCTCAATAAGATTAAATTAAACAATAGCTTATATTTTATAAATTACTAAGATTTAACTTAAATCACTAATAGCTTTCCACCTGGCATAATGACGGCTTAGGAAAATAATGTTATTTTGTCCTAAATAATCTTGAATGTATTTCGACGTTTTACAGCAAACGCTGGTAGGTAACTATTCATGAGCTATTCTTACCGACTCATACTTCTACTGGCACTGCTCCTGACCGGATTACCGCTGTACGCCCAAAGCGTTACGGAAGAAGCAAAATCTGTACGCGCTATGGTTTCCGGCATCGTCAGTTATACGCGCTGGCCTGCACTGTCCGGGCCCCCCAAACTGTGTATTTTCTCTTCATCGCGTTTTTCCAGTGTCCTGGGAGATACCAGTGCCGGAGCATTACCCTATCTCCCCGTCATCATTCGTACGGAACAAGAAATATTAGTTTCGCAGTGTGATGGCTTTTATTTTGGAAAAGAATCCCCTACTTATCAGGTGGAATTAAAGAATAAATATCCGTCTAAGGCATTGCTATTAATTGCCGAACAGAACCCCGAATGCGTTATTGGCAGCGCCTTTTGCCTCATAATTAAAGATGAAGATGTGAGATTTTCCGTAAATATGGATTCCCTTTCACGCAGTGGCGTAAGGGTCAGTCCGGACGTATTAATGCTTGCACGGAATCAGAAGCATGGATAAGGGCCATTCTCCCATAACACGCCCGACGTTTAAGCGGACATTACGGCGTATCAGCATAATCAGCGTTCTGGTAACTATGACGCTGATCTGGCTGCTGCTCAGCATTTCTTCGGTGCTGGCATTGAGACAGTATGCGCAAAAGAACCTGGATCTGACCGCTGCAACCATGACCCGCACACTTGAAGCAGCATTAGTTTTTTCTGATGGCGTCGCGGCAACTGAAACGCTGGCAGCACTGGGCCAGCAGGGGCAATTTTCCGTTGCAGAAGTTCGTAATAAAAACCAGAAGGTGATCGCCACCTGGCGCTATAACGCGCAGGATACCACTGAAAAAATCAGCGGACTTATCAGCCACTGGCTGTTCCCACAACCGGTCACTCAACCTATTTTGCATAATGGCAACGTCATCGGCGAAGTGCGATTGACTGCGCGCGATAGCGTTATCAGCCATTTCATCTATTTGTCGCTGGCCGTCCTTACCGGGTGCATTCTGTTGGCCTCTGGCATTGCATTAATGCTCACTCGTTATTTACATAATGGCGTCGTGGAAGCCCTGCAAAATATAACCGAGGTGGTACATGATGTTCGTACCAACCGTAACTTTTCACGGCGCGTTTCAGAAGAGCGCATTGAAGAGTTTCACCTTTTTGCCCAGGATTTTAATAGTCTGCTGGACGAGATGGAGGAGTGGCAACTTAAACTGCAGGCAAAGAACGCCCAGCTTTTGCGTACGGCGCTACACGATCCGCTGACCGGCCTGGCGAATCGCGCCGCATTTCGCAGCAGCATTAACGCCCTGATGAATGACCATGCCGCCCACAGCAGCTCCGCACTGTTATTCCTTGATGGTGATAATTTTAAATTTATTAATGATACCTGGGGCCACGCAGCGGGGGATCGGGTCCTGATTGAAGTTGCAAACAGGCTGTCCGAGTTTGGTGGTAATCGACATCACCCCTACAGACTTGGCGGCGATGAGTTCGCTATGGTGCTGTACAGCGTTCACTCTGAATACGAAGTTCAGCGGATCTGTGCGGCACTGTCACACGAGTTTAACCGACCTTTTGACCTGCATAACGGTCATCAGGCAAGCATGACTCTCAGCATTGGTTTTGCGCTGACGTGGGAACATGCCTCTGCCGAGAAATTACAAGAACTTGCCGATAAAAATATGTATCAGGCCAAAAATTTGCGTTCTGAACGCATTATTAAAAAATAAGGACTTACACATGCTAAAACGTCTATCATCCCCTTTCCTTCTGCTTTTACTGATTTTGGCAGGCTGTCAGGCACCTCAGGGAAAATTTACCCCGGAGCAAATTGCAGCCATGAAATCGTACGGATTTACCGAAGCTTCCGGAGACTGGTCTCTTGGTCTGTCTGACAACATCCTGTTTGACAAAAACGACTATAAGCTCCGCCCTGAAAGTGAAAAACAGATCCAGGAAATGGCATCCAAACTGGCAGCTACCGGGCTAAACCATGCGCGTATGGATGGTCATACCGATAACTACGGCGAAGACAGCTACAACGAAGCGCTGTCGCTCAAACGCGCGAATGTGGTTGCCGATGCGTGGGCACAGGGCGCCAACATTCCCCGCACTAATCTGACAACGCAGGGACTCGGGAAAAAATACCCGATCGCCAGTAATCAGACGTCAAAAGGTCGTGCTGAAAACCGCCGGGTTGCAGTCGTGATCGCTACGCCGTAAAAGTCTTCAACTGGCTGCGCGCCGCGCAGTCATCCAATTGCAATAAAACAAAAGAGTAAGGTCGGAATAAAAAAAGGGCCAGCCTTTCGGCCAGCCCTTTTCTAACAGGATGTCGCTTGCGCGAATCTTAGTTAAGACGCTCTTTGATACGAGCAGACTTACCAGTGCGCTCACGCAGGTAGTACAGTTTAGCTTTACGAACAGCACCACGACGTTTAACAGCAATGCTGTCAACTACCGGAGAGTGAGTCTGGAAGACACGCTCAACGCCTTCGCCGTTGGAAATTTTACGAACAGTGAATGCAGAGTGCAGACCGCGGTTACGAATAGCGATAACCACGCCCTCGAATGCCTGCAGACGTTTTTTGGAACCTTCAACAACCCATACTTTCACTTCCACGGTATCACCCGGACGGAAGGAAGGTACGTCCTGCTTCATCTGCTCTTGTTCAAGTTGCTTAATAATGTTGCTCATAATTTAATCTCTTATCCTGGGTAAACTGATATTTGGGGGTCTCAGACCAGCCCATCATGTTTATGCTGCTGTTGTGCGTGTTCCGTTTTGAACTCCGCCAGCAACCTTGCTTGCTCTTCAGTCAGAGCCAGGTTTTCCAGAAGTTCAGGTCTTCTAAGCCAGGTCCGGCCCAGCGACTGTTTTAAACGCCAGCGACGTATCTCAGCGTGGTTCCCCGACAGTAACACTGCCGGTACTTCCATCTGTTCTAACACTTCAGGTCGGGTATAGTGCGGGCAATCCAGCAACCCATCAGCAAACGAATCTTCGATTGCTGAAGCTTCATGACCCAGAACTCCCGGAATAAACCGAGAAACGGAGTCGATCAGCGTCATTGCCGGTAACTCACCACCGCTGAGAACGTAATCGCCGATTGACCATTCTTCGTCAATTTCGGTTTGAATCACGCGCTCATCTATTCCTTCATAGCGACCACACACCAGAATCAGCTTTTGATTCGTGGCCAGTTCGCTAACGCCCGCTTGATCAAGCTTGCGTCCCTGAGGTGACAGATAAATCACCTTTGCGCCTTCACCAGCCGCAGCTTTTGCTGCATGAATGGCGTCCCGTAAAGGTTGCACCATCATTAACATCCCCGGTCCGCCGCCGTAAGGACGATCGTCCACGGTACGGTGCCGGTCATGAGTAAAGTCACGAGGACTCCAGCTCTGGATGTTCAGCAGGCCATTTTTTACTGCCCGGCCAGTTACCCCGTAATCGGTAATTGCGCGGAACATTTCTGGAAACAGGCTAACGATACCTATAAACACAAGCCAATCCCCATAACGCCGACTTTTACCGTTTATCCGGTGGTTTAAAAACCAGGATCCCAATCTACTTCGATAGTACGAGTAGCGAGATCGACTTTCTTGATAACCTGCCCATCGAGGAACGGTACAAGACGTTCCTTGATACCAAACGCATCTTTCAGGTTTGCCTTAATGACAATGACGTCATTCGAACCGGTTTCCATCATATCGACGACTTTACCGAGATCGTAACCTTCAGTGGTCACTACCTGGCAGCCCATAAGGTCTTTCCAGTAGTAGGAACCATCTTCCAGCGCTGGCAACTGCGAGGAATCCACGACAATTTCGCAATTAGTCAGTAGATTCGCCGAATCACGATCGTCAACGCCTTTCAGCTTGATGATCAGATCCTGATTGTGGTGCTTCCAGCTTTCCAGCTGTACTTGCTGCCACTGACCCGCCTTCTGGATAAACCAGGGCTGATAGTCAAAAATGCTTTCGGCGTCTTCAGTGGAAGAAAACACTCTGAGCCAACCACGGATACCGTAAGAAGACCCCATTTTCCCCAAAACGATGGGTTCCACAGGAGCCTGCGCGGCGAGTTGCTTGCTCATCATGACCACCGTGACAGATTAAGCTGCTTTGTTTGCTGCTTTGATCAGCGTAGCTACGCGATCAGAAATAGTCGCGCCCTGGCCAACCCAGTGAGCGATGCGATCCAGATCCAGGCGAGTGCCTTCTTCTTTTTCGCTAGCGATTGGGTTAAAGAAGCCAACGCGCTCGATGAAGCGACCGTTGCGTGCATTACGGCTGTCGGTAACAACAACCTGGTAGAACGGACGCTTTTTAGCGCCGTGACGAGCTAAACGAATAGTAACCATAACATCCTCTTGTGTGAATAAAACACCCAGGCCCCATCGAGGAACGGAGCCCGGGTGTCATATTAAAAGCCCGAAAATTTTACTGATTTCTGGGAAAAAAGCAATCAACATGTGATGAGGCTTTATACCAGGGCGTTACCACTGCAGCCAGTTTGGCGTCAGTGTGCGCGCAGAAAGCGGAACGTACATGCAGTACGTGAGCATTTCGAGCCCACCCCGACGCCAAAAAGGCAAATTAGGTAGCCCGATATATTTATCTACCAGGGAAGCCTGGCGGCATCATACCCTTCATGCCACGCATCATCTTCGCCATACCGCCTTTCTTCATTTTCTTCATCATGCGCTGCATGTCGTCGAACTGTTTCAGAAGGCGGTTTACGTCCTGTACCTGCATACCGCAGCCGGCAGCAATACGGCGTTTACGGGAACCTTTGATGATTTCCGGCTTAGCGCGTTCTTTCATCGTCATCGAATTGATGATGGCTTCCATACGCACCAGCACTTTATCGTCCATCTGCGATTTCACGTTGTCTGGGATCTGCCCCATGCCCGGCAGCTTGCCCATCAGGCTTGCCATGCCGCCCATGTTTTTCATCTGGTTGAGCTGCTCAAGGAAATCGTTGAGATCGAAGCCGTCGCCTTTTTTCAGCTTGCTGGCTAATTTCTCTGCCTGCGCGCGGTCGACCTTGCTTTCGATATCTTCGATCAGCGACAGCACGTCACCCATGCCGAGAATACGCGAAGCAATACGATCCGGGTGGAACGGCTCCAGCGCTTCGGTTTTCTCGCCGACGCCGAGGAATTTAATCGGCTTGCCGGTGATATGACGAATAGAGAGCGCCGCACCACCACGAGCATCACCATCAACTTTGGTCAGCACGACACCGGTTAACGGCAGCGCTTCGTTGAAGGCTTTTGCGGTATTCGCGGCATCCTGACCGGTCATGGCATCGACCACAAACAGCGTTTCAACCGGCTTAATAGAAGCGTGGACCTGTTTGATTTCGTCCATCATCGCTTCATCAACGTGCAGGCGACCGGCGGTATCCACCAGCAGCACGTCGTAGAATTTGAGTTTGGCTTCTTTCAGCGCGGCGTTAACGATATCGACCGGCTTCTGGCCGACATCCGACGGGAAGAAGTCCACACCGACCTGCTCGGCCAGCGTTTCCAGCTGTTTTATCGCCGCCGGGCGATAAACGTCCGCGGAGACCACCAGCACTTTCTTCTTGTGCTTCTCACGCAGGAATTTCCCCAGCTTACCGACGCTGGTCGTTTTACCCGCCCCCTGCAGACCAGCCATCAGCACAACGGCTGGCGGCTGTGCAGCCAGATTCAGGGTCTGGTTTTCTTCGCCCATTGCCGCAACCAGTTCGTTACGGACAATCTTGACGAACTCCTGACCCGGCGTCAGGCTTTTGTTAACTTCATGACCAACCGCTTTCTCTTTTACGCGATTGATAAACTCACGCACTACCGGCAGCGCTACGTCAGCCTCCAGCAGCGCCATGCGCACTTCGCGCAGCGTCTCTTTAACGTTGTCTTCAGTAAGGCGTCCACGGCCACTGATATTGCGCAGCGTGCGCGACAAACGATCGGTTAAATTATCAAACATTGTCTCTCGCCTGGGGTGGAAACGGTCGGTCGCGACAGCGACACATCAACAGAAATTTGTCGCAGTATAACATGAAGCCGCCTTTGTTGTTATGCAACGGTTGGAGCAGCGGTCACGTAACGCTATACTGTTTTTCTTTATCACTGGCCAACTGTCGACACCTATATGCCCGTTTTTGCTCTGCTTGCCCTTGTCGCCTACTCAGTCAGCCTTGCGCTGATTATTCCCGCTCTGCTGCAAAAAAACAGCGGCTGGCGGCGTATGGCTATTCTCTCTGCGGTCGTCGCGCTGGTAAGTCATGCTATCGCCCTGGAAGCGCGAATTCTGCCCGGCGGTGAAAGCGGACAAAACCTGAGTCTGTTGAACGTCGGCTCGCTGGTTAGCCTGATGATCTGTACGGTAATGACTATCGTCGCTTCCCGCAATCGTGGCTGGCTATTGCTGCCCATTGTCTACGCCTTTGCGCTAATCAACCTGGCCTTCGCCACGTTTATGCCGAACGAGTTCATCACCCATCTCGAAGCTACACCGGGCATGATGATTCACATCGGGCTATCGCTATTCGCTTACGCCACGCTGATTATCGCCGCACTGTATGCGCTGCAACTGGCATGGATCGACTACCAGTTGAAAAACAAAAAACTGGCCTTCAGCAATGAGATGCCGCCGCTAATGAGTATTGAGCGGAAAATGTTTCATATCACCCAAATTGGCGTGGTTCTGCTGACGCTCACCCTGTGCACTGGCCTGTTTTACATGCATAACCTGTTCAGTACCGAGAACATTGATAAAGCCGTTCTCTCTATCGTGGCATGGTTTGTCTATATCGTTCTGTTGTGGGGGCATTACCATGAAGGCTGGCGCGGACGTCGCGTCGTATGGTTTAACGTCGCAGGCGCAGGCATTCTAACGCTGGCCTATTTCGGCAGTCGTATCCTGCAGCAGTTCGTGAGTTAAATCTTTAAGGAACCCTACGTGGAACACATCTCCACCACCACGCTCATTATCACGCTTCTCATCATGGTGGTCATTTCCGCCTATTTTTCCGGTTCTGAAACCGGAATGATGACCCTGAATCGCTATCGTCTACGTCATCGGGCCAAGCAGGGAAATCGTCAGGCAAAACGCGTTGAAAAGCTACTTCGTAAGCCGGACCGCCTGATAAGCCTGGTGCTCATCGGTAATAATCTGGTGAATATTCTGGCCTCCGCGCTCGGCACCATTGTCGGTATGCGCCTGTATGGCGATGCGGGTGTCGCCATTGCCACTGGGGTACTGACGTTTGTCGTGCTGGTTTTTGCCGAAGTACTGCCCAAGACTATTGCTGCGCTGTATCCAGAAAAAGTCGCCTATCCGAGCAGTGTACTGCTGGCTCCACTGCAGATTCTGATGATGCCGTTGGTGTGGCTACTCAACACCATCACGCGGCTACTTATGCGCATGATGGGCATCAAAACGGATATCGTGGTGAGCGGTTCGCTGAGTAAAGATGAACTGCGAACGCTGGTGAATGAATCGCGCTCGCAAATTTCACGCCGTAACCAGGATATGCTGCTGTCAGTGCTGGATCTGGAAAAAGTCAGCGTCGATGACATCATGATCCCGCGTAACGAAATCATCGGCATTGATATTAACGATGACTGGAAGTCAATCGTGCGTCAGCTTTCGCACTCTCCACATGGCCGTATTGTGCTGTACCGCGACTCGCTGGACGACGCCATCAGTATGCTGCGCGTACGTGAAGCCTGGCGATTGATGGCAGAGAAAAAAGAGTTCACCAAAGAGACCATGTTACGTGCCGCCGACGAAATTTATTACGTCCCGGAAGGTACGCCTCTCAGCACCCAGCTCATTAAGTTTCAGCGAAACAAGAAGAAAGTGGGTCTGGTTGTTAATGAATATGGCGATATTCAGGGGCTGGTCACGGTCGAAGATATTCTGGAAGAGATTGTCGGCGACTTCACCACTTCAATGTCACCCACGCTTGCCGAAGAGGTAACGCCGCAGAATGATGGCTCGGTGATCATTGACGGCAGCGCCAACGTTCGTGAAATCAATAAGGCGTTTAACTGGCACCTGCCGGAAGATGACGCACGTACCGTGAATGGTATTATTCTTGAAGCGCTGGAAGAGATCCCGGTTGCCGGCACGCGTGTGCGCATCGGACAGTACGATATCGATATTCTCGACGTGCAGGACAATATGATTAAACAGGTGCAGGTATTGCCGGTCAAACCGCTACGGGAAAGCGTGTCGGACCAGTGAGAATAATTCAGGCCGGGTAGCGCGTGAGCATTACCCGGCCTGAAGGCTGATTAGCCTTTGGCTTTCGCCACAGAGACCATCGCGGCGCGGATGGTACGTCCGTTCAGCGTATAGCCTTTCTGCATTACCATCAGCACATTACCGGCAGCAACGTCGTCAGACTCTACCATTGCAATTGCCTGGTGCACGTTCGGGTCCATCGGCACATCGATATCCGCAACCACCTGTACACCAAACTTCGCCACGACATCCAGCATTGACTTACGGGTCAGCTCAATACCTTCAACCATCGCCGCCATAGCGTCATTATCTTTATCCGCAACTTCCAGCGCGCGGTCCAGGCTATCCAGCACCGGCAGCAGTTCGTTGACGAATTTTTCCAGCGCAAACTTATGCGCTTTTTCTACGTCCAGTTCGGTACGACGACGCAGGTTTTCCATTTCCGCTTTGATACGCAACACGCTGTCGCGCTCGCGAGTTTCGGCCTCAGCAAGCTGAGCTTCCAGATTCGCAATTTTTTCATCGCGCGGATCCACCTGCTCAGCAGAAGCGTCTGATTCAACCGCCTCAACTTCTTCGTGCTGATCCATGATAATTTCTTCCGGGGCTTGCCCCTCAGGCGTTTTCTGTTCTTTACTACTCATGAATTTCTCCGCGTTTTTTTCGCATTCATCTCGCTAACTTGGCTTATTATGGGGATCAGATTCAGGGATTCAAGGGAAGTACTCACATTGTCACTAATCTTCGTTACAAGGACCTCGAGAAAATGAACAAACATTTCAAGTGTATTGGCATTGTGGGGCATCCACGTCACCCCACTGCACTGACCACACATGAAATGCTCTACCGTTGGCTGTGCACCAAAGGTTATGAGGTTATCGTTGAGCAACAAATCGCCCACGAACTGCAGCTGAAAAATGTGAAAACCGGCACGCTCGCAGAAATTGGCCAACAGGCAGACCTCGCCGTGGTAGTCGGCGGCGACGGCAATATGCTGGGCGCCGCACGCACCCTGGCACGTTATGACATCAAGGTTATTGGCATTAACCGCGGCAACCTCGGTTTTTTGACCGACCTTGACCCAGACAATGCCCAGCAACAGTTAGCTGACGTGCTGGAAGGCCACTACATCAGCGAAAAGCGCTTTTTACTCGAAGCTCAGGTGTGTCAACAGGATTGCCAGAAGCGCATTAGCACTGCCATCAATGAAGTTGTGCTGCACCCCGGGAAAGTGGCGCACATGATTGAATTTGAAGTCTATATCGATGAAATTTTTGCCTTCTCCCAACGTTCAGATGGGCTGATTATCTCGACGCCGACCGGCTCTACCGCCTACTCGCTCTCTGCCGGAGGCCCAATTCTGACGCCTTCTCTGGATGCTATTACGCTGGTACCCATGTTTCCGCATACGCTTTCCGCGCGACCGCTGGTGATCAACAGTAGCAGCACCATTCGCCTGCGCTTTTCCCATCGCCGTAACGATCTGGAGATCAGCTGTGACAGCCAAATCGCCCTACCTATACAGGAAGGTGAAGACGTATTGATTCGCCGCTGTGATTATCATCTGAACCTGATACATCCAAAAGATTACAGCTATTTCAACACATTAAGCACTAAGCTTGGTTGGTCAAAAAAATTATTCTAATTTAACGCCAACCTCTTTACTGTATAAAAAACCAGTTTATACTGTATGAAATTACAGTTATGGTTTTTCATACAGGAAAACAGCTATGTTGGCACAACTGACCATCAGCAATTTTGCTATCGTTCGTGAACTTGAGATCGATTTCCAGAACGGAATGACCGTTATCACCGGTGAGACCGGTGCGGGTAAGTCCATTGCCATTGATGCTCTCGGTTTGTGTCTGGGCGGACGCGCAGACGCAGACATGGTGCGTGCAGGCGCCATGCGAGCCGACCTCTGCGCCCGTTTTGCCTTAAAAGATACCCCCGCAGCCCTGCGCTGGCTGGAAGAGAACCAGCTTGAGGAAGGCCGTGAGTGTTTGCTGCGTCGCGTTATCAGCAGCGATGGCCGCTCCCGTGGGTTTATTAACGGAACCGCCGTTCCGTTATCGCAGTTGCGCGAGCTGGGCCAGTTACTTATTCAAATCCATGGCCAGCATGCGCATCAGCTCCTGACAAAATCAGAACACCAAAAATCCCTGCTTGATGGTTACGCCAATGAAGCGTCTCTGACCCAGGAAATGGCTGCGCGCTACCAACTATGGCACCAAAGTTGCCGTGACCTGGCGCATCATCAGCAACAAAGCCTGGAACGCGCAGCCCGGGCGGAATTGTTGCAATACCAGTTAAAGGAACTGAACGAATTCAATCCGCAGCCGGGTGAGTTTGAGCAAATCGATGAAGAGTACAAGCGCCTGGCTAACAGTGGGCAATTGCTCACCACCAGCCAACAGGCGCTGGCTATCCTGGCTGATGGTGAAGACATCAATCTGCAAAGCCAACTGTACACCGCAAAACACCTGGTCACTGAACTGGCAGGCATGGACGGCAAACTTTCAGGTATTCTGGATATGCTGGAAGAGGCCACCATCCAGCTCAGCGAAGCCAGCGACGAGCTGCGCCACTATTGCGATCGTCTGGATTTAGACCCTAACCGCTTGTTCGAACTCGAACAGCGTATCTCCAGGCAAATCTCGTTGGCGCGTAAGCATCATGTTGCCCCTGAAGTGCTGCCACAGTTCTATCAGTCGTTGCTGGATGAACAACAGCAACTGGACGATCAGGCCGACTCGCTCGAAACCTTAACCCTGGCGGTGAACAATCACCACCAGCAGGCGCTGGAAACGGCAAAAATGCTGCACCAACAGCGTCAGCATTATGCGCAGGAACTGGGACAACTTATTACAGAGAGCATGCATGCTCTCTCGATGCCACACGGTGTCTTTTGCATTGATGTGAAATTTGAGGAACATCATCTGAGCGCAGACGGTGCCGATCGCGTGGAGTTTAAAGTGACCACTAACCCAGGTCAGCCGTTACAGCCAATTGCGAAAGTCGCTTCCGGCGGGGAACTGTCACGTATTGCGCTGGCTATTCAGGTCATTACAGCACGTAAGATGGAAACGCCTGCGCTAATTTTCGATGAGGTGGATGTTGGTATCAGCGGCCCGACGGCTGCGGTAGTGGGTAAAATGTTGCGACAGTTGGGCGAGTCAACGCAGGTAATGTGTGTTACTCACCTGCCGCAGGTTGCGGGCTGTGGTCATCAACATTTCTATGTCAGCAAAGAAACAGATGGCGCGATGACGGAAACACACATGCAGCCGCTTGATAAACGCGCTCGCCTGCAGGAATTAGCCCGTCTACTTGGCGGTAGCGAAGTGACGCGCAATACCCTCGCAAATGCAAAAGAACTGCTGGCGGCATAAACTTTTTTACCTTGTGAAGGTCTGAGTTCAACATAAAATCGCCGACCGACCCGACAGCAAAAGGTTTTAAAGTGGTGAAAGGTCTATTATCATCGGCATATTACATATGAGCCGCGTACTGCTCGGGCCCGAAAAGGAATCAAATCACTATGCGCTGTAAAACGCTGACTGCTGCTGCAGCAGTACTACTGATGTTGACTGCAGGCTGTTCCACTCTGGAGCGAGTGGTTTACCGCCCTGACATCAACCAGGGAAATTATCTGACACCTACCGATGTCGCTAAAGTGCGCACGGGTATGACGCAACAGCAGGTTGCTTATGCTCTGGGTACACCAATGATGTCCGATCCTTTTGGCACTAACACCTGGTTTTATGTGTTCCGTCAGCAACCTGGACATGAAGGCGTAACCCAGCAAACGCTGACGCTGACCTTTAACAGCAGCGGCGTATTGACCAACATTGATAACAAACCCGCTTTGACCGATAACAAGTAGGTTTGAGAGATCAAAAAAAGGTGCTCAATGAGCACCTTTTTTATTGTCTGTTACTTTTTAGCGGATTTCTCTGCTCGCTGTCTGCGCAGCTCTTTTGGGTCAGCAATCAGTGGCCGGTAAATTTCCACCCGATCGCCGTCATGCAGAACATCAGCAAGCTTTACCGGACGGCTGTAGATACCCACTTTATTTTTACTGAGATCGATATCGGTACGTAATTCCAGCAGCCCGGAAGCGCGGATAGCCTCTTCCACCGTTGCGCCCTGCTGCAGCGTTACGCGCTGTAAATACTGTTTCTCGGGTAGCGCGTACGCCACTTCAACGACAATTTTAGCCGACGCTGACACTGTAAACCTCTTTCGCGCGAACCGTGAAGGCCTGCACCATATTTGAAGCCAGTTCTTTAAAGATACGGCCAAACGCCAGCTCGATTAACTTATTGGTGAACTCAAAATCGAGGTGAAATTCAATACGACACGCTTCATGACTCAGTGGCGTAAACTTCCAGCCGCCAATCAGCTTCTTGAACGGCCCATCGACCAGATGCATCAGAATGCTCTGATTACTGGTCAGTTGATTGCGCGTGGTGAACGTTTTGCTGATCCCTGCTTTCGAGACATCCACAGCGGCCGTCATTTGTCCCGGAGTCGACTCCAGTACGCGGCTACCGGTGCAACCCGGCAAAAACTGAGGATAGGACTTAACATCATTCACTAGCTGATACATCTGTTCCGCACTGTAGGGTACTAAAGCGGTCCGGCTAATCTGAGGCATAACAATTCCCATCAATATCAATCACACAAATAATACCATTTATCACCCGCTAAAAAAAACGCTATAGCCTAACTCGTGCTAAGATAGCGCCTTGCGCCCCGCTGGATGAAATGGGGTGTTTTTCGATTCCAGATTACCTATACTGAGCGGCATTATGACGAAGAAAAAAGCACACAAACCTGGCTCAGCCACAATCGCGCTAAACAAGCGCGCACGACACGAATACTTTATTGAAGAAGAGTTCGAAGCAGGACTCGCCCTGCAAGGTTGGGAAGTCAAATCCCTGCGCGCGGGTAAAGCCAACATCGGCGACAGCTATGTCATACTCAAAGACGGCGAAGCGTTCCTGTTTGGCGCCAACTTCACGCCAATGGCGGTGGCCTCAACACACGTGGTATGCGACCCCACTCGGACCCGTAAGCTGTTGTTAAACCAGCGTGAACTCGACTCCCTGTATGGTCGTATGAATCGTGATGGTTATACCGTCGTTGCGCTTTCGTTGTACTGGAAGAATGCCTGGTGCAAAGTGAAAATTGGCGTTGCGAAAGGTAAGAAACAGCACGACAAGCGCTCTGATGTGAAAGAACGCGAATGGCAGTTAGATAAAGCGCGTATCATGAAAAATGCTGGCCGCTAAATGCTACTCCCCTGTGACCAGTCTCTCCTCCTGAGACTGGTTCTTATTTTTTAGTTATCGAAACCCACACAATACATTCACCGAGTTTATAGTTTATTTATGCTGAATCGTTCAGATATGAAATAAAACCCCTGCCATTACCGTTGCGGTCTATAGTCCAATAATATAAAAGTTCAAGACCATAGCATTCATATTTCCATTTATTTAATAACACTATTATTACTATTGTTTATTATATTGACATTCATTTCAATAAAAACAAAATCATTTAAATACAATTAGTTGCCATGAAAACAACCGTTAAAAGCAAACTGGAAAGTATCCTTTTCAAATGACTAATTACTTTTTTAATATGGATAAGTTGCAGAATACTTTCTTTCTGACTATATCATCTAATACGAAAGAACTATTCAGCCGAAAGGGCCCAGACGTATTTAATCAATAAACTAACATCTATGTGACCTAATCAATGAAATTACATGTGTAAATTCATCTTTATGATGAACGGAGCCCCTGTCTGCTCATTTTCCCAGCGCGCTGTTGCGGATTAATACTCCCGGCATGCCATCAGGAGTGAACATATGCGTCTACTCGCCGTTGTATCAAAATTAACTGGCGTTTCCACAAATGTTGAAGCCTCTGAAGTTACGCTCAGTTCACCTTCTATCGTGAAACTGTCTGTGTCGCGTGAGGAGGTGAGTCAACTCACGCGCGTTAATCAAGATCTGGTTGTCACACTCCGCTCAGGTGAAACCATCACCATTAAAAATTTCTACCTCGGAAAAGGCGAAGCGCAAAACCAACTTGTTCTGGAGGACAGTAATGGCGCACTGTGGTGGGTTCAGGATACTGACGGAGCATTCCATTTCCAGCACCTGGACGATCTCACACCGCTGATGACGGCCGAAGGCAGTCATGAAGGCGGCGCCGTCTGGCCGTGGGTTCTTGGCGGGATCGCTGTCGCTGGCGGGATTGGCCTCGCTGCGGGTGGTGGTGGTGGCGGCGGTGGTGGTGGGAGTGATAATAACGCTGGAAACGGTAATGCCGGGAACGGCAATGGTAGCGGCGGCAATGGCAACGGTGGCAACGGCGAAGGTAACGGTAATGGCGACGGTGATGGTGACGGTGACGGCGGCACACCGCCAACGACAACCCCTAACAGGCCTGACGTACCCGTTATCACCAGCATAATCGATAACCAGGAGCTGATTACTGGCCCTGTCAATCAGCAGGAATCCACCAACGATAATACGCCGACACTCCAGGGCACCGGCCCCGCGAATGCCACATTACATATTTTTGATAACGGCGTCGAAATAGGCCAGGTCACAATCGATGCCAACGGCAACTGGTCGTTTACGCCATCCTCTCCTCTGGCAGACGGCACACACCAGTTTACCGTCAGCGCTTCAAACGGTGCTGGCAGCAGCGGCATGTCGGACAGTTGGGAAATTATTGTCGATTCGCTTGCCCCCGACGCCCCCGTGGTCACTCAGGAAACCGACAATGTCGGTTCCATTACCGGCTTTATCGCCAATAACGGCGTAACCGACGATGCTACGCCGACGCTCACTGGTACAGGCGAAGTAGGTAGTTTCATCAGCATTTCTGATAACGGCATTCTGATTGGCATGGCCAGGGTGGATGACAATGGGAACTGGACATTTACACCGGACATTCCGCTCAGCGATGGTGTTCACAATCTGACGCTGACGCAAACTGACGCCGCAGGTAACGTGAGCGCGGAAACGCGCGTACCGACATTCACGGTTGATACCACCCCGCCTGCAGCCGCAGTCATTTCCTCCGTTAATCCAGAAGGTACCGAGGTAACTGGTAGCGCTGAGGCGGGAAGCCTGGTCATTATCATCGGCAGTAATAATCAGGTTTTGGGTTCAACAACGGTCGGTCAAACCGGCAATTTCGTCATCGCGATTTCGCCCTCACAGACGCACGGTGAAGCGCTGATCGCGAAAATTCAGGACCAGGCAGGCAACATCGGGCCAGATACCTCTTTCAATGCCACCAACTCTGGCTACCCGGGCGTGCCCGTTATCGTCAGCATAATGGATGATTTTGCCCCCTCAACCGGACCATTGAGCAATAATCAGGCCACCAACGATAATACCCCCACGCTCTCTGGCACTGCCGACGCCAACAGCACGGTGACTATTTACGACAACGGCACAATTATCGACAGCGTACTGGCTGACGTTAACGGTAACTGGACATGGACTTCCAGCTCCCCGTTATCAGATGAGCTACACGCCTTCACCGCCACCGCGACAAACCAGTCAGGTACAGGAGGTATGTCACCAGCGTTCAATATCAACATCGACACCCAGCCACCGTCGCCACCTGATGATCTCAACGTATCTGCAGATGGGACTGTCGTCACCGGAACGACCGATCCAGGCAATACCGTGGTTATCACCGGCAGTGGCGGAACTCAGATCGGCACCGGCGTCGCCGGAACAGACGGCTCATTTACCATCACCATTAACCCACCACAGACCAATGGCGAAACCATTGAAGCCATCGCAACCGATCCGGCAGGAAACCCAAGCCTGCCAGAAACGGCGCTTGCACCAGACATTACCGCGCCACAGCCCCCAACAAACCTGCTAGTTAATGGCACTGGCGACCAGGTCACCGGCAAGGCCGAACCCAACAGTACGGTCAATATTCTGGATCCAGATGGCAATATCATTGGTACGGCAACTGCCGATACGGATGGGGATTTCACCGCAACGCTGGTTCCGCCGCAAACCAACGGCGAGACCCTTACGGCAAATGCGACCGACACCGCAGGCAACAAGGGCGACAACGCCTCTGTCACCGCACCGGACACCACGGCACCTGATGCGCCAACCGGCGTCACCGTCGCCGGAGACGGCGGTTCTGTAAGCGGACATGCTGAAGCGGGAAGCACCGTCACCGTTAAAGACAGCAACGGTAACCCGATTGGCATAGGCCAGGCTGACAGCGGCGGCAATTTCACCGTGTCTATAGCGCCGTCGCAAAAGAACGGCGAAACGGTAAAAGTCACCGCAACGGACAGTAGCAATAACGAGAGTCAGCCTACCTCCGCGTTGGCTCCGGATATCACTGCACCAAACCAGCCAGTTATTATTGCCGTTACTGATGATGTTGACGATTTCACTGGCCCCATCAATAACAATGCGTTAACCAACGACGATAAACCGAAAATTGAAGGCATCGCCGAAGCAGGTTCGCGGGTCAAAATTTATGATAATGGCACCCTGCTTGCGACCGTTAACGCTGATAACAACGGTAACTGGAACTATACGCCCACCGCAGCACTAAGCCAGGGCGCGCACGTATTTACGGTGACGGCAACAGACGCTGCCAACAACACCAGCAGCGCCGCCAGTTGGAAAATTATTGTCGATAGCATCGCCCCAACCGTTCCAGTAATAACGTTGGTTAACGATGATGTTGGCAGCATTACGGGCAACGTTGCAAATAACGGTTGGGTCACCAACGATAACACGCCAACCCTCTCGGGTACCGGTGAACCAGGTTCACTGGTGACGCTGTATGATAATGGTCTGCAAATGGCAGCCTTTTTTATCGACAGAACAGGCACCTGGAGCCATAACGTTACAACCGATGAGGCCCTCGCCGAAGGCACTCACCGTTTTACGGTGACCGCAACGGATGCCGCCGGGAACGTCGTCACTTCCCCCAACCCTGTCATCGTGACCGTTGATACCCTGGCACCCGCAGCGCCCGTTATTGTGAGCGCCACGGACGACGTTGGGAATGCGCCGATCGATCTGCCTTCCGGAAGCCGTTCAAACGATACCTTGCCAGAGCTGAAAGGAACCGGAATAGCCGGTTCTACAATCACCCTCTATGAGGGTTCCACGCCAATTGGCAGCACAACGGTTTTACCCGCCGGCACCTGGAGTATTCAACTCAGCCAACCGCTCAGTGAAGGCGCACACAATTTATCTGCTATCGCCACGGACGCTGCAGGCAACGCCAGCAATGCCGGGAACTTTACGCTGACGATTGATACCACCCCACCAGCTGCCCCGGTTATCAGCTCCGCAGAAGGTCTGATTGGGACAAATCTTCAAACGCTGAGTAACGGCAGCAGTACCAAGAGCTCGAATCCCGAACTCTCCGGAACCGGCGAGCCCGGCGCGAAGATTACGATTTATGATAATGGCGGTTCTATTGGCATCGTCACCGTACAGCCAGACGGCACCTGGACATTTACCCCAACCTCACTCGTCGACGGGCCGCATAAATTTACCGCCACGGCGACCGACGTCGCGGGCAACACGGGGATCCCGTCGGCAAGCTTTACTCTGACAGTAGACAATACGCCTCCCGCACAACCAGCCGCGCCAATCATTACCGACGATGTGGCTCCGGTAACGGGAGTGGTCACTAATGGCAACACCAATGACACCACGCCAACCTTTAGCGGCACGGGGAACGTCGGGGATCTGATTACCCTCTATCTTGCCGGTACTCCCCCATTGCAGGGAACAGCAACAGTAGGTGCAGACGGTACCTGGAGCTTCACTCCGTCAGCACCGGTTGCTCCTGGTAGTTATCAGGTAACTCTCACCGCAACCGATCCAGCAGGCAACGTCAGCCAGCCATCTAACGCCATAACACTGAACATCGACACGACGCCGTCTGCACCTCCGGTGATTATCGCCGCCAACGATAATGTCGGTGATGTCACGGGCGACCTTGCGACAGATGCCGTGACTGATGACACCACGCCAACCATTCGCGGTACTGGCACAGACGGGGATACCATCACCCTGTATAACGGGGGGACGGTAATCGGTACTACAACGGTGGCTGGCGGAACCTGGAGTATTACGCCAGGGACTGCGCTGGCGAACGGAAGCTACACGTTAAGCGCCACCGCAACCGATGCGGCAGGTAACATCAGCAACAATTCAAACAGCATTTCGTTTACGGTTAACAACACGAAGCTGACGTTGCCGCAGGTAACAGATATTCAGGATAACGTTGGAATCTTTACCGGTTCGCTAACCAGTGGCAGCGTCACGGACGATACCTCCCCGACCATTAGCGGGACCGGCACACCGGGCAGTACAGTGTTAATTTTCGATGGCAATAATCCCGTCGCAATTGCTACGGCTACGGTTGCTGCTAACGGCACCTGGAGTGTGGATGTTCCCCTCACGCCGAACGTCACTCACACACTGACGTTCGGCGCAGTGGATGCCGCAGGTAACTCACTGGCTGCAGATAACCCGCTGACGTTGATTGTCGATACCCTGCCGCCTGCAACGCCTACGGTTACCAGCGTAGATCCTAACGGGACGCTGGTAAGCGGTACGGCCGATGCCGGCAGCACCGTGATTATTCGCAGCGGTAACACCATTCTCGGCCAGGGGGTGGCAGACGGTTCTGGTAACTTTGCTGTCACCATTTCGCCAGCGCAAACAACCGGTCAGGCGCTCAACGCCATCGCTCAGGATACCGACGGAAATCAAAGTGATCCGACAACGTTTAACGCCGCTACCTCCAGCGTTCCGCATCCACCGACTCTTGAGATCGTTGATGACATCGCGCCCATCATGGGGGTGATTGGCAACGGTAAAACCACCAACGACACCTTACCGCTGCTGCAAGGGACCGCCACTGCAGGGGCATCGGTGACTATCTATCAAAATGGCGCATCCATCGCCACGGTAACCGCCGATGCCGTGTCTGGCGCATGGAGTTATCAGCTACCCACTGCGCTGACTAACGGCATAACCTATAACTTCACGGTTTCACAAACGGTGGACGGTACCCCAAGTGGTCTGTCGCCCAACTACGCAATCACCATCGACACCACGCCCCCGCAGGTGCCAACTATCACCAGCATTATTGACGATATTGCCCCCGGAACCGGATCGTTGGATAAAGGACAAATTACCAACGATTCACGCCCGACGTTTAACGGAACCGGCGAGGCGGGGGCAACCATCACCCTTTACGATAATGGCATCGCTTATGCCACTACCACGGTAAACAGCAACGGATTCTGGAGTTTTACCCCGACCGCTCCGCTGGGAGAAGGCGACCATATCTTTACCGCTCGCGCAACAGATGCCGCAGGCAACCAGGGAGATCCATCCGGTGATTTCCAGATCATTGTCGATACCCTGGTGCCGAATGCCCCCTCTATTGTGACAGTCACGGACAACGTTGGTGCGATTCAGACCCTGACCTCCGGGCAGTTGACCAACGATAATACTCCAACGCTTGCTGGCGTTACCGAGGCGGATTCGCTTGTTACCATCCGCGATAACGGGGCGGTCATCGGCACAACCATCAGCGATGAAAACGGCAACTGGAGCTTTACGCCTGCGCCTGCCCTCGGTGAAGGCAGTCACTCGCTGACTGCCACCGTCACAGATGCCGCGGGCAATATCAGCCCGGCAACGCCACCGTTTGTGGTTGTCGTCGACACGCTGCCGCCAGCGGCACCGACCATTACCTCCGTAATTGACGATCAGCCTGGCAATACAGCGCTGACCAACGGACAACTGACGAACGATGCGCAGCCTACGCTGAACGGCAAAGGCGAGATCGGTACCATCATCACGATCCGTGATAACGGCGACGCCATCGGTACAGCGCAGGTGGACGAGTCAGGCAACTGGCGCTTCACACCGGATGCACCGCTGGGACAGGGACAACATATATTCACCACCGTTGCCACCGATCAGGCAGGTAACTCCGGCGGAGTATCATCATCGTTTACTATTGAGCTGGACTCAGTTGCCCCGTCAATCCCAGTCATCAGCTCAGTTCAGGACAGCACCGCACCGACAACAGGCCCGATAACCAACGGGCAGACCACGAATGAATCCCGTCCGGCCCTGAGCGGCACCGGTGAAATTGGCGCGACCATAACCGTCCTCAGCGATGGTCAGCCCATCGGCACCACCACCGTTGGGGCAAACGGCACCTGGAGCTTAACCCCAACGGATGCACTCAGTAACGGCCCGCATACGCTGACCGTCACCGCCACCGACAGCGCCGGTAATACCAGCCAGCCATCCAATAGCTTCACGCTTATCGTGGATACCGTGTTGCCTGGTACGCCAGCGATTACTCAGGTTGCAGATGATGTCGGCCCGCTGATCGGTAATCTGAACAACGGTCAGGCCACGAACGATCCACTCCCGACGCTAAGCGGCACGGCTGAAGCCAATGCCACGGTAAGAGTTTACGATAACGGATCGTTTATCGGCTTTACCTCAGCGGATGGCACGGGCGCCTGGAGCTTCACGCCAGGAACCGAGCTTGGCAACGGTAACCACGCGCTGACAGTGACAGCCACCGACGCTGCCGGAAACGTCAGCCCCACGTCCGCTGGATTTAACATCGTTGTTGATACCGTCGCCCCGCTTGCACCAACGATTATCCAGGCTTTTGATGACGTGCTACCGGGAACCGGAACGCTGTCGAGCGGGGCCTTTACCAACGACACCCGTCCCGTACTCAACGGCTCGGCGGAAGCCGGTGCCCGGGTAGCCATCTACGATAATGGCACGCTGCTGGCAACGGTAACTGCGGCGATAGACGGCACCTGGGAATATCTGCCTGCCGCGCTGGGTAACGGTCAGCATGTGTTTACCGCTATCGCCACCGATGCCGCCGGAAACGTAAGTCCCACCTCCGGCGGGTTTATTATTAATGTCGACACCATTGCGCCATCCGCCCCGCTGCTGGTCTCAGTGGTGGATGATATCGCAGGCGGCGTGTTCAATGCGGCGCTCAACAACGGACAACTGACCAACGATGCACGCCCGACGCTGAACGGTACCGCCGAGGCAGGCAGCACCGTCAGCATCTATGATGGAAGCACCCTGCTGGGTACGGCGCTGGTGCAAAGTAATAACAGTTGGTCGTTTACCCCAACTACGCCGCTGACGAATGGATCGCACACCTTCACCGTCACCGCGACTGATGCGGCGGGCAACACCAGCAGTGCGACGGCAGGCTTTAGCGTGGTGGTCGACACCACGGCGCCGACACAGCCTTCAATCAGCAGCATTATTGACGACGTCGGGCCAAACACCGGGGCGATTGGCGCTAATCAGCCAACCAACGACGCACGCCCAACGTTAAACGGCACCACAGAAGCCAACGCGCGGGTCGATATTTACGATAACGGCAGCTTTGTCATCAGCGTGACGGCGGACGGCAGCGGTAACTGGAGTTACACCCCAACCACCGCGCTGGCACAAGGTACCCACTCCTTTACCATCACCGCAACGGACAGTGCGGGTAATACCAGTGGCATATCGTCTGCGGCAGCGATCGTGGTCGATACCGTCGCCCCGGGCATTCCTACAGGGCTGGCGGTAAACGCCAACGGTACCACGCTCATCGGCGTTGCCGAGCCAAACAGCACGGTCATTATTACCTCCAGCGGTGGAACGGTGCTCGGCACGGCAACCGCCAACGCCTCCGGTAATTTCACCTTCACGCTGAACCCACCGCAAATCAGTGGGCAAACGCTGCAGGTCAGCGCCCAGGATGCCGCAGGCAACATCGGCACGGCGGGTAACGTTCTGGCACCGTTTACTGGCGTACCGCCTGCGCCGGTTATTGCCAGCGTACTTGATGACGTCGGTACGATCACGGGGCCCGTCGCGGCGGGCAAAACAACCAATGATACGCTGCCAACGCTCAGCGGAACGGCGCAGGCTAACGCCATCGTCAGCCTGTACAACAACGGCGTGCTAATGGGCACCACGACCGCAGACGGTAACGGGATCTGGAGCTTTACCCCATCCGGGGCGCTCAGCGAAGGTAACCACGCGTTTACCGCCACTGCAACAAACGCCAACGGCGCAAGCGGGTTGTCCAGCTCGTTCAGCGTGATTGTGGACACCACGCCACCGACAGCGCCAACGATACTGATCAGCGCCGATGGCGGCACCGTCAGCGGCGTCGCCGAAGCGGGAAGCACGGTCACTATCTCCCTGCCCGGCGGCACCAGCGTGACGGCAATCGCCAACAGCAGCGGTGTCTACAGCTTCAACCTGCCGGTTCGCCAGATTGAAGGTCAGTCGCTGTCCGCCACGGCGACCGATGCAGCGGGCAATACCTCATCGCCGACAAGCGCTATCGCACCGGTATTGCCGCTGCTGGCTGAAGACAACGTCACCAGCCTGCCTCTGCAAACCGATGTTATCGTCAGCACCGATCATCAAAGCGATTATGGTTTCCTGCTGGTTAATGCGTTGGGGAATGTCGCCAACGTGCTGGGGAACGATACGGCAAGCGTTAATTTCAGCATCGCTTCTGGCGGCAGCGGGTCCATTACGATCAATGCCGCCGCGACCGGCGTGGTGCTGTCGCTGTTAAACACGCTTGAAGTCGTTATCCAGCGCTTTGACACCTCGCTGAATGCCTGGGTAACGGTGGTGGATACCGGGAAACCAGACTTCGCCAGCCTGCTCACCCTGGGCGCCTCGGGCGTAACGCTCAATTACAGCGGGCTGACTGGCGGTGATTACCGCGTGGTCAGCTACAACACCAACCTGCTGGCGACCGGCGCATACACCAGCCTTGATGTCTCGGTGGTGAAAGCCAGCGCAGGGACCATCATCGGCGGTACCACGGAATCCGGGAACATCATCACGGATACCGATCCCGCCAACGGGCAGGATAATGCGCCTTCCGGCACGTTGGTCACCTCCATCACCGACGGTAACGGCAACGTCGTGAATATCCCGGCGGGCGGCATTGATGTGCAGGGGAAATACGGCATCCTGCATATCAATCAGAACGGTAGCTACACCTATACCCTGACCAATACGTCAATCTCAGTGTATGGTCGTTCTGAAAGTTTCACCTACACGCTGACGCATGGCAGCGATCACTCCTCGGCAAAACTGGTGGTAACGCTCGGTCAGGCTCCAACCACCAGTACGGTAACCGCGGCAGACGATGTAGCTGCGCTGACTTACGGAACGCAAGTCATCGCGGTTGACCACTTGCCTTCACAACAAACTGGCTTCACGCTCGCCAACGTCGGACTGGGTAATGTGCTGGATGTCAGCCTGGTCAACGGTCTGACTAACCCGATTAAGTTCAACGTTGACGATGGCGCAACCCGCACGCTGACCGTACAGGCGAATGTTCTCGGCGTGACGCTTGGCGGCTTCGATCTCTATGTTTATCGCTTCAACGAGTCAATTCAGCAGTATGAGCAGTACCGGGTACAGCCAAACTGGGTCACTGCCCTACTGGGCGGAAGTTCGTCAGCGTATACCATTACGCTACCGGGTGGCGATTATCTGTTCCTGCTTAACGCTTCCGGCGGCCTGACGCTGCTGACCAGCTATACCCTGAATATTCAGGCCGATCACACCTACGCCGTCGACAGCCTGAGTGCGACAACCAATGGCAATCTGCTGGTCAACGACTCGGCTCCGGCCAATACCGTTATCACCGAAGTAAACGGTATCGTCGTTAACGGGACGGGCACTACCACTATTAATGGGCAGTACGGCACGCTGACTATCGATGCGAAGGGGAACTACACCTACACGCTAAGAAGCGGACTGGGTGCAGACGGTATCAACACCCCGGACAGCTTCGTGTATAAGGTCAGAGCACCAAACGGCGATACCGGCAGCGCCTCGCTGAATATCAAACCAACGCCGCAGCCGCTGGACGCCGTAAATGACGTCAGCAGCACGATGGCGGTAAGTACCGTTCAGGATTCTGCTGCATACGGAAGCGGCGCGCTGGGAACAGCGACAATTCCGACGCTTGGGAACAAAGCAACCGGTACAGGTTCGTTTGATATCGCGACAAATGACGTACTGAAAAGCGCCACGCTCAACTTCAACATCGGCACGCTTATCACCGTCGGTACGCTGGGCATTGCCTGGACAATCACCGGTCCCGACGGATTCTCGCTTTCTGGCTCTGTACCCGCCAGTTCCATCAGCCTGTTAGGCAGTTCAATTGCCATCTCGCTGGGTAATGCCGAGCTGGTCGCAGGCCATTACAACATCAGCTTCACCGGAACAATGGGAGGACTAGCAGTTGGCAACGTCAGCATTACGCCAAACGTCACGGGCACGACATGGCACCTCAATACCTATGACGTTAACGCCACCACGGTGAATGGCAATATTTTTGATGGCAGTGATGCCGCCGGCGCGCACGATCAGCTCTCAACCGTCCATACCCAGCTCACCGTCACCGGCTTTAACGGCAGTACTGCCACCCTCAATCCGGCCAGCAGCGCCAGTAGCGCAATAATTCAGGGTCATTATGGATCACTGACCATGAACCTGGATGGCTCATACATCTACACGCTGAAGCCGGGTGCAACCGTAGCATCGATCACCAGCAAAGAGACCTTTACCTATACGCTTAACGACCAAAACGGGCATACGGACACCGCTACGCTGACCATCAATATGAATCCGCAGATGGTAAGCACCGCACAGCATGAGGTGATCACCGGATCGGTCTACGGCGATACGCTGATTTATCACCTGCTCAACGCCAACGACGCTACCGGCGGCAACATTAGCAATGGCGCTACCGACAACTGGACCAACTTCTCGCTGGCCCAGGGCGACAAAATCGATATCGGCGACCTGCTGGTGGGCTGGAACGGGCAGAACGCTACGCTCGGCAACTACCTCACCGTGACCACCAACGGTAACAACACGGTGATTGCTATCGACCGCGACGGTACGGGCAACACTTATCACTCAACCAATCTCATAACGCTGGAGAACGTACACACCACGCTCGATGAGCTGGTGCAACAAAATCACATTGTGCCCTGAAGCTAACGCATAACGTTAAAGCGCCATAACTACAGCCCCGGATGCCATGACGTCCGGGGCAATAACAGTCGTCGCTGCCGTATTTTGTAAGGGATAAACTATGAGAAATGTCGCGCCTGTTGCCTTACTGCTGGCATTAACGCTCTGTACCCTTCGGGTGAATGCCGAAGATGAACCGCAAATTATTACGCCGGAAGGCCTGGCCACCAGCCAGATGCTGCCCTCGCTGGACGGCGCGGTTGCCGATCTGCCGCTGAGCGCCGCCGCCCCCGGCAGCCTGACGCTCAACGACGCGGTGAGTCGCGCCGTGAGCTGGCATCCTTCTATTCGTGAATCCATCGGCAAACTGCTCTCACAAAATGAGCAGATCGATGTGGCGAAATCAAAATATTACCCGCAGGTTTCTGCCGGGATGAACAACGGTTACAGCAATACTTACACCGATCACGGCTTTAGCCCGGCTCTGGTTATTTCAGTGTCGCAAATGCTGTACGACTTCGGCAAAGTGGCAAGCCAGGTCCGTGCTGAAACCGCCGGATCCGCACAACAGCAGGCGAATGTGTTACTCAGTATTGATACCATCGCCCACGCAACCGCCAACGCGATAGTCCAGGTGCAGACGTGGCAGCAAATGGTGGACGCCGCCGAAGAGCAGCTCAGCGCCTTGAACGGTATTGGTCGGCTGACCCGTCAACGCAATGATGAAGGGGCAACCTCGCTATCCGACGTGGTGCAAACCGATGCGCGTATCGAGTCTGCACGTTCTCAGTTGGCGCAGTATCAGGCCAATCTCGACAGCAGCAAGGCAACGCTGATGAGCTTCCTCGGCTGGAACTCGCTTAACGGCATCAGCAACGAATTTCCGGTCAAACTGGACAGCAGTTGTGATGTGGTCAAACCGGACGATAAGCTGGTTCCCGCGGTGCTGGCGGCATGGGCGCAGGCGAATGTGGCGCAGGCAAATCTCGATTACGCCAACGCGCAGATGACGCCCACTATCTCCCTGGAGCCGTCGGTTCAGCACTATCTCAACGACAAATACCCCAGCCATGAGGTGCTCGACAAAACCCAGTACTCCACGTGGGTAAAAGTCGAGATGCCGCTGTATCAGGGGGGCGGACTCACCGCCAGACGCAACGCCGCCAGTCACGCGGTAGAGTCTGCACAGTACTCCATCCAGCGTACCCGACTTGAAGTGCGGCAGAAATTACTGGAATCCCGCAGCCAGGCGATGAGCCTCGCCACTGCCCTGCAGATCCTGCGTCGCCAGCAACGGCTGAGTGAACAAACGCGCGAGCTTTATCAACAGCAGTATCTGGACCTCGGGTCACGCCCACTGCTCGACGTGCTTAACGTCGAGCAGGAGGTATATCAGGCCCGTTTTGCTGAACTCCAGACTCAAAACCAGCTGCGCCAGCTCCAGTTGAACTGCCTCTATAACACCGGCTCGCTTCGCCAGGCGTTCGCCTTAAATAACCGCAGTATTCAATCGGTGGAGATAAAGCTATGAGCGACGTCGATACACATGCGGAAGATGCGATTGGCGAACACGCCCTGAGCCAGTGGGCGCTGGCGATGACGCATATTGCCAGCCACTATCGCGTTGCCTGTTCGCCCGGTGCAATCCAGGCCAACGCCCCGTGGTTTGCGGGAAAAAGCCGAGCTATGGCCCTGTCGCAGCTGGCGCGTCAGGCAGGGCTGTCATTTCATGCGCTGGATACCGCCACGCAGGCGTTCGGCCAGTGGCGTCTGCCGGTGGTGGCGGAACTGCGCGACGGCCAACTGATGGTGATAGAACATTTCAACGGTGAAGATACGTTGGATGTTTTTATCATCGCCGAAGAGGGCCAGCGTAACCGACTCACAGTTGCAGAACTTCTGCCGGAGATCGTGAGCATTACCGCGCTGCGCCCGCTGTCAGCGCTGAAGGACAGTCGGGTAGACCGCTATATTTCGCGCTTCAGGCCCGACTGGATGCGCGAACTGGTGTTACAGGACATCCGCCCTTACCTGCCGGTCATGGTTGCCGCCTTTCTGATTAACGTCCTGTCGCTTGCCGGGATTATCTTTTCGATGCAGGTCTATGATCGGGTGATCCCCGCCCAGTCTTATCCAACGCTGTATGTTCTCTCCACCGGCGTTCTGGTGGCGGTGCTGTTTGGCTTTTTGCTGCGCGAAGCGCGTACCCACATAATGGACCTGCTCGGCAAACGCGCCGATATGCGCATTTCCGATCGCGTGTTCAGCCACGCATTGCGGCTGCGCAACAGTGCCGTCCCCCGCTCGACGGGGAGCTTTATTTCTCAACTGCGCGAGCTGGAACAGGTTCGCGAGATGATCACCTCCTCGACCCTGTCGACGATTGTCGATCTACCGTTTTTCTTTTTGTTTATCGTGGTGCTGGCCTTTATCGCCCCGCCCTTGGCGTGGATAGCCCCCGTCGCGGCCCTGCTGATGATCCTGCCCGGTTTGCTGTTACAGAAGAAACTGGCGGTACTCGCCAACCAGGCAGCGCATGAATCCACCCTGCGCAACGCGGTGCTGGTCGAGAGCGTTCAGGGGCTGGAAGATATCAAGCTGATGCAGGCGGAAAACCGCTTTTTACAACAGTGGAACAGCTACATCCGTATTACCGGAGAGTCCGGACTGCGCACGCGCAAGCTGACTCAGGGGCTGATTGGCTGGGGCATGTCGGTACAAAGCCTGGTCTACGCCGCCATCATTATGTTCGGCGCGCCGATGGTCATTGAAGGCACAATGACCACCGGGGCGGTGGTGGCCGCGTCGATGCTCGGTTCCAGAATGATTGCCCCGATGGCGAACCTGTGCGGCGTGCTGGCCCGCTGGCAGCAGGTCAAGGCGGCGAAGATGGGGTTAGACAGCATCATGCAGCTTCCCACCGAAACGCAGTACGATGAAGACCGGGTGCATCAGGAGATTTTTCACGGCCATTATCTGTTTGAAAACGCGCACTTTCGCTACCATAGCGACGATCAACGCGTTCCGCTGCGCATCTCGCGTCTGGAGGTCATGCCCGGTGAACGGGTGGCGATCCTCGGGCGTAACGGCGCCGGGAAATCAACATTGCTACAGGCCATGGCGGGCGGCGTGGAGATTATCCAGGGCGATGTCCGACTCGATAACCTGAGTCTGGCGCAGATCGATATGGCCGATTTACGCCGCAATATCGGTTTTCTCAGTCAGAATGCGCGGCTGTTTTTTGGCACCCTGCGCGAGAACCTGACCCTCGGCGCACCGCATGCCAGTGACGCGCAGATCTTCGAAGCGCTGGAGGTCAGCGGCGCGGCGGCTTTCGTTAAACAACTCGCCAAAGGGCTGGCGCACCCCATTATGGAGGGCGGCAACGGTCTGTCCGGTGGACAACGGCAGTCGATCCTGCTGGCAAGAATGCTGCTGCGATCGCCCAATATCGTGCTGCTCGACGAACCCAGCGCCTCGCTGGATGAACATACCGAACGAGAGTTTATTCAGCGCCTGAACCAGTGGCTGGGCAACCGAACATTGATTGTCGCCACCCATCGCGTGCCGGTTCTGGAGCTGGTCGAGCGCGTAGTGGTGTTAAAAGAAGGTCAACTGGTCATGGATGCCCCGAAAGCGCAGGCGCTGAATGCGAGCCGGGCACCAGCCCCTACTCACGGTCGGGAGTGGAAAAATGAAAACCAATCCGCATGACGCTGCCATGGACGACCTCGATATCCGCCGCGAGCACCGTTTCTCCGGGGCCAGCCGCATTATTCTGCTCAGCACGCTGCTGTTTGCCGTCCTGGGTATCTGGGCGTATTTCGGCAAGCTGGATGAAGTCTCGACCGGCAGCGGGAAGGTAATCCCCAGCTCGCGCGAGCAGGTTTTGCAGTCGCTGGATGGCGGCATTCTCGCCGAGCTCACGGTACGCGAAGGAGATAAAGTACAGGCTAATCAGATTGTCGCGCGCCTCGACCCCACTCGCTCTGAGTCCAACGTTGGGGAGAGCGCCGCCCGCTATCGCGCTTCACTGGCTTCCAGCGCAAGGCTCAATGCCGAAGTTAACGATCTGCCGCTCGTTTTTCCCGCTTCACTACGCGCCTGGCCGGATCTCATCGCCTCCGAAACGCGCTTGTATAAAAGCCGCCGCGCGCAGCTCGCTGATTCTATGGCAGAACTGCAGGATGCGCTGGTCTCGGTAAATAAAGAGCTGGCCATAACCCAACGGCTGGAAAAAAGTGGTGCAGCCAGCCACGTTGAAGTGCTGCGTCTGCAACGACAAAAAAGCGATTTAGGATTAAAAATCACCGATCTGCGCTCACAATACTTCGTGCAGGCGCGGGAAGCGCTGTCAAAAGCCAATGCCGAAGTGGATATGCTGGCGGCTATTTTGAAAGGACGCGAGGATTCCGTCACCCGCCTGACCGTGCGCGCGCCGATGCGCGGTATTGTGAAAAACATCCAGGTCACTACCATTGGCGGCGTTATCCCGCCCAATGGCGAGATGATGGAGATTGTACCGCTGGACGATCATCTGCTGATTGAAACCCGCCTGTCTCCGCGCGATATCGCTTTCATCCACCCCGGCCAGCGGGCGCTGGTGAAGATAACCGCTTATGACTACGCGATTTACGGCGGTCTGGAAGGCGTAGTCGAAACTATTTCCCCGGATACTATTCAGGACAAAGTGAAACCGGAAATATTCTACTACCGCGTGTTTATCCGCACCCATCAGGACTTCTTACAGAACAAACTGGGACGCCATTTCTCCATCGTACCGGGAATGATTGCCACAGTGGATATAAAAACAGGTGAAAAAACCATCGTCGACTATTTAATCAAACCGTTTAATCGCGCAAAAGAAGCGCTGCGCGAGCGGTAAATCCTTGAGGATTAGGGGTTGCGGGGGCTGGTCACGCGTGTCACAAGTCTGTTATACTTGCTCTAACACATTGGGGCTGATTCTGGATTCGACGGGATTCGCGAAACCCAAGGTGCATGCCGAGGGGCGGTTGGCCTCGTAAAAAGCCGCAAAAAAATAGTCGCAAACGACGAAAACTACGCTTTAGCAGCTTAATAACCTGCTCTGAGCCCTCTCTCCCTAGCTTCCGCTCTTAAGACGGGGATCAAAGAGAGGTCAAACCCAAAAGAGATCGCGTGGAGGCCCTGCCTGGGGTTGAAGCGTTAAATCTAATCAGGCTAGTCTGGTAGTGGCGTGTCTGTCCGCAGGTGCCAGGCGAATGTAAAGACTGACTAAGCATGTAGTACCGAGGATGTAGGAATTTCGGACGCGGGTTCAACTCCCGCCAGCTCCACCAAAATTCTCCATCGGTGATTACCAGAGTCATCCGATGAAGTCCTAAGAGCCCGCACGGCGCAAGCCCTGCGGGCTTTTTTGTACCCTCAATTTGTCCCACGAAGTCCGAAGAGAACTAATTAAATCCGAACCTTTTAGGCCCATTGATAGGCCCAACGAAAAGCTCTATTGTTTTCGTTGGGCCTAAACGCATGGAGACTCCCCATGGCAAGAAAAACCAAGCCGTTAACCGATACGGAAATCAAAGCCGCCAAACCTAAAGATGCCGATTACCAGCTGTATGATGGTGACGGGCTTACTCTTCTAATCAAGTCCAGCGGTAGTAAGCTCTGGCAATTCCGTTACTATAGGCCTCTAACCAAGCAGAGAACCAAACAGAGCTTCGGTGCCTACCCTATCGTCTCGCTTTCTGATGCACGTAAACTCAGAGCCGAATCTAAAGTTTTATTGGCGAAAGACATTGATCCGCAGGAACATCAGAAAGAACAGGTCAGAAATTCACAAGAGGCCAAAACCAACACTTTCTTGTTAGTCGCCGAACGTTGGTGGAATGTGAAGAAAGCCAGCGTAACAGAGGACTATGCCGACGATATCTGGCGCTCGCTTGAGAGAGATGTTTTCCCAGCAATCGGTGATATCAGTGTCACTGAGATTAAGGCTCATACTCTGGTTAAAGCAGTTCAGCCTGTTCAGGCCAGAGGGGCATTAGAGACTGTTCGCCGCCTTTGTCAGCGTATTAACGAAGTCATGATTTATGCGCAGAACACGGGCCTGATTGATGCGGTTCCCAGCGTAAACATCGGGAAAGCATTCGAGAAACCGCAGAAGAAAAATATGCCGAGTATCCGCCCGGATCAACTTCCACAGTTAATGCAAACAATGCGTACAGCAAGTATCAGTGTGTCCACGAGGTGTCTGTTCATGTGGCAGCTTCTCACCATCACCCGTCCTGCCGAAGCTGCAGAGGCTAGATGGGATGAGATCGATTTTGTTGCTAGCGAATGGAAAATTCCAGCAGCCCGAATGAAGATGAACCGGGACCATACGGTTCCACTATCCAATGAGGCTCTCTCTATTCTGGAAATGATGAAGTCACTCAGTGGTGGCCGAGAATTTATCTTTCCCAGTCGCATTAAGCCTACCCAGCCGATGAACAGCCAGACAGTGAATGCAGCCCTTAAGCGTGCAGGCTTAGGAGGCGTTCTCGTCTCCCATGGTTTGCGTTCTATCGCCAGTACCGCTCTCAATGAACAAGGATTTCCGCCTGATGTCATTGAAGCTGCACTTGCTCATGTGGATAAGAATGAGGTTCGTCGCGCTTACAATCGAAGTGACTATCTTGAGCAACGACGACCGATGATGCAGTGGTGGGCTAATTTCGTAAGCAAGGCCGACAGCGGGGGCATTGTTGAAACTGGGAAAAGGAAGTTAAAACTTGTGGGCTGAATGGATTGATTATTTTTCCAAGGAAAAGTGCTATAGCTCGAACATGCTCTGCATGTTTCGTAGGTTAATCACAATCGGATCTGACAGTCTTGTTTGTATGGTAAGTTCAAGCGATGGATGCCGCTGAGGTTAGTTCCGATAAATACAATCAGCACAATGCCTTTGAGAGACAGGCTGCCTCTTCTCTCCTTATGCATGAGCTACAATTTTCAACCCAAACAAATCCATTTATCTCGTTAAAATTGACGGCCCGACGAATGATATGTCGGGTTTCCAACTTCATCTCGCAATCTCCCATTTGCTTTGCGGAGATATCCTGAAGTGGTCAACTCACTGGATAAGCACATAAAAATCACATTGTTAATTGAATAGACATAGAATATCATCACTATTGTTAGTGGCAGCATAATTTTATTTAATGGTATTGTTAAGAGGTTCTAAATGGAACGAAAGATTTTTCATTTTGATGAGACCCATGGCGGCGTAGATATATTAAGGAAAGTTAGCGAAACTTTAGAATGTTATCCTTTAGATGAATTCACTTTTGCTTCCATATATAGCTGCGGAGCTGAAGTTGTTCTTAATACTATATCTCATGGATACCCAGAAACGTTCAAAAGGAAAGGTAACAACATATGCTCAATAATGATTAATGAAAGTGAAGATTGTTTTGAAATTGAGTTTTTAGATTATGGTGCGACTATACCTGTTACTGTTTTAAATAAACTTCCCGATTTAGGATTAACACAACAAGATGACTCAATATTAAACATGGCAGTGGAAGGCCAGTTAGGATTAAGTCAGCACCGAGGTCAAGGATTACCATCATTGCTGACCTCCCTAGATAATAAAAATATTGTTAATTTTAAAATACAGACTGGTTTCGCATTCCTAGAAGCCACTTCAGAAGGCGTGGTTTTTTTTGAGAATAAAAAATCTTTTTTACAAGGTACAAAGATTTCTTTTATAGTTAAATTTACAGAACCTAAATATATATCAAAATCCACTACCATTAGTGTAATAAATACAATTGGTAAATATCCATTCGGTCGAAAAAAACATGACGGAAATGCAAGCGCTGAAGAGTTCAGGGATGATTACTTAATACCAGCTTTAAATAATTACGATATAGTAAATATTGAGCTTGATGGAGTCATGGGATATGCTTCTTCATTTTTAGAAGAGGTTTTTGGCGGGTTATTAAGGAAAGGATTTAATAACAATGAATTATTAGCAAGGCTAAACTTAATTTCTGAAAAGAAATTCATTATTGCACAAATCCAAAAATATATCAAAGGCGGCTAAAATGGATGCTGAGAAAATATTTATAGGACTGTTGTCTGGCTTAGTAGCCGGGGCAATTGCCATATTCACAAACTACTGGCGCACCCGTTACACTGTAAAAGCACAAGACTTCTCCAAAAGAATTGAAGAAGTTATAAAAAAAATTGACTCTTTAGAAGATACTTCTTGCGAATATTGGCATACCCTTGATGAAAATAATAAAATCCTAGAGGCAAAAATAATAGGGAAGCAAGAGCAAGTGTCAATGTTAATATCTCACCTTGCGGAACAATACCATATATCTCCATTATCTCAGATTGAAGAGAAACTGGCTGATTTTTGTGACTCTTGCACTGGTTCTGACTTTAGCACTGAAAACAGGGGAATATCTAACGCCCCAGAATACATCAGAAAGGTTTTAATATCCTCTGAAGATTTAAAAATAGAATTATATAATTCGAGATTAAAAAAATATTAATCATGTTAATAGTGATATAATATTTAACAATCAGTCTATGTAAGAAATTTTTTTGGGTACTTCTCCAGCCATTTTTTCTTACTTACACCGTTGCTACGTAACATTTCATTGCGGCGGAGAAAAGTGCTTAAGAAGTGCCTACGTTCTGTAGATGGAGTGTTCTAACGGTGCATCTTCTTTAATAGAGCATACCGGACAGCATGTATTTACCTACCTTATTTGCTTTGCTCGAACACCTGTATTCAGGACAAAAATAAGGCTGTGTGTATTATTCAGAGACTGTATGTATCTGCCTTATGCGAGGAAAATGCAAGCCATTCATTATATAGGAAGTTAATGTAAAATTTCTCCGGCCTGCACTTTTTAAGTTATACTAAATATAAATATTACAAATAACATACCCGTATCATAATTATGATTCCCATCGAACCAACAGTCAATAAAGTTAGTGCTAATTACCGCTCTTGGCTCAAAACGGAACTTTCCAAGATTTACGGCTACAAAATTTTCCTCCAAGGCCTTCAGTAGACTGCTTCGCTTTCCTTGCTTACCATCAGCTCTCAGACGACCGATTCAACCAGCATGCTGGCGAGCTTCCGGAAAAAAAATCTGGGCTCGGTCTGAAGTAAAGCTGACAACTTATTGATTAAACTGAGTAATTATAAGAATGTAGGAATTTCGGACGCGGGTTCAACTCCCGCCACCCCACCAAAATCTTCAATCGATGATTACCAGAGTCATCCGATAAAGTCTAAAGAGCCCGCATGGCACAAGCCCTGCGGGCTTTTTTGTGCCTTCAATTTGTCCCGCGAAGTCTGAAGAGAACTAATTAAATCCGAACCTTTTAGGCCCATTGATAGGCCCAACGAAAAGTTCTATTGTTTTCGTTGGGCCTAAACGCATGGAGACTTACACATACTTAATATATCCATGCTTAATAACGACAACCACTTATTATTTAACCTAACACTGAATGCGTCTTTTTGCCCCACCACAAAATTACCGTATTGATCGCTCCCAGCTGCACAAAATGGATAAATACCGTTATCAGCACTTACAGTTTTTTCCTAAAGCCAGCGCTTCGTTCGTGTGCCATGCTTAATCACGCTAATAACTTATAACGCTAAGCGAGGATATTATGAAAAAGACAATTATCGCATTATCTGCAATTCTGCTGGCTTCTCCCGTTATTGCCGCGACGACACACGCAACTGATAATGATGTAGCCGCCGCGCACGAAAATGCTAATACCGCAAAAGAAAAACTGCATCAGGCGCAGAATCAGGGCGAAGAGCAACAGTTAAAAGCAAAACATGCTGCTGAAGGTAAACAAGATGACCTGAGCAGTAAAGTGAGTGAAGGCTCACAAAAAGCCTGGAATACAACCAAAGAAGGTACTGAAAAAGGTTGGAATGCAACAAAAGAAGGTACCGAGAAAGGCTGGAATAAGACCAAAGAAGGTGCTGCCTCCGTTGAGAAAAAAGTCAGCGAGTAATCTTCCAGCGATTCAATAATAAAAAGCCGCTTTCGCGGTTTTTTATTATTAGCAATCCTTATAATAAACGTAGAAACGCATTAAAGGGTATTGGTTTACTGAACAGATACCCCTGACCAAAGCTAACGTTAATCCGTCGCAGCCTCTCCATCTGTTCTTCACTTTCTATTCCTTCCGCCACCAGTGGGATCCTGGCCAGTTCAGACAGGTGAACAATATTGCTGATGATAGTATCACTCACGCCGCCTTTACCCAGTGAGTCGATAAACATCTTATCAACTTTCAAGAACCGCGGCGAAATGCGTTGCAGCGCAGCATAGTTAGAATATCCGGTCCCAAAGTCATCCAGGGCTAGCGCAGCGCCTGCCTCTTTCAAGCGCCTCAGAACACTTTCACGGATCAGATTCTGCTGCCGTTCGGTGATTTCCAGCATTACGCCAATATGAAACAAGTTCATCCGCTGAATAAAGGCGATAGTGGCATCGGTAAATTCATGATCCTCCAGTGAAAGTGGAGGTACGTTAATACCGATATGAAATGGTATATCACACTGAGCCCTAAGGCACCGCATATCAACCTCTACCTGCGTCAACAATTTCAGCGTCAGCGCATTGATCAAGCCGCTATGTTCAGCCGTGTGGATAAATTCGTTAGGGGGAATAATTCCCTGCTCAGGGTGATTCCAGCGAACAAGGACTTCAGCCCCGACGATTTTTCCGCAAGCGAGTTCAACGACGGGCTGATAAAACGGAATAAATTCATCATTATTAATCGCACGCTGCAGTATTTTTATCGGTGATATCCGCTGCGCCCGGCGTAAGTGGAAATATAACAGCAAAGACAGAACCACAAATAAAATAAGAAGATAATGATTATCCCACACATAATCCGCAATGCCATCCTGTGAATCCGTCACAATCCAGAAAGGATAGTTTTGCGAGGCCATCTGCACGAAAGGATGTTTTTCTGGATACAATAAAAAATGCACATCAATTTTTTCTTTACGGGCAAAATCCATAAGAATTTTATCGATTGCCGCTTTATATACTGCAACGGCCACCACCTGCCCCTGAAACGGAAAATAGATTATATACATCTCCGTGTTCAGCCGATAAATCTGTTCAATCATCAGTGAGTGTGTAGTCGTTCCATTGGAAATAATCCCCGGCGATTCTCGACCTTCAAGAGAAGAGCAGTTCCACTCACCGTTCCTGATGATACTGACTGAACGAATCTTCTCGCCAGACGCCGTAAGAAGACGCAATTTTCGTAGCAGATCGTCAGTGCAATTCTCTTGTATATGTGCGCTGGCTAACACAGCCAGTGTATTTACGTCGTCAAATATCGTATCGATTTCTTCGACCAGGCTATTTATCGCATGTTCTCTGACAAGTTGTCCCTCTCTATCCCATTGCTGCCATGACGTCAGCACACCGGCCAGAAGAAAAAGCAACACCAGCATGATGGGTGTGATTTTCTTGGTTACAGACATGATTAACTCGTGTTGTTGAACAGAGCGCCCCGAAGGACGCTTTTTGAGATTATTTCAGGAGGAAATGGCCAGACTGACATGCGCCAGTCTGGCTGAACTTGCCCGGTAGAATCAGCTTAGAAGTTCCATTTCACACCTACCATCGCAGCGCTGTCGTTATACCCTTTGTCGCCAGCCTGAACCCCGATATTGCCCCACAGATTAAGACGAGGACTCACCTGTCCCTCCACACCCACTTTTACCTCGGCAATATTTTTCGCTCCATCCTGGCGCACATTCACGCCATCCATGGTCGTACTGAAATCGCGTGAATTGTGCAGCCAGTTCAGCTCGGCAAACGGCTGGAATTCACGCTCTTTATCGTTATCCATCTGATGATGGCTCTTAATCCAGGTTTTCAGGCCAAGTCTGGTCTGCACATTACCATTACCGTTGCTGGTGATACGGGTACCGTTACTTTCACGATGGTCGTTCGCCTTCACTCCCATCCAGACTGCCTGCGCCTGAGGTTGTATGTACCATTCGTTCAGCGTTCCGTGACTGCCGGCAAACTCGCCCATTTTTTGGGCATATCCCATTTCCAGCGAAGCGGTAACCCCTTTCGATTTGTACGATTCGCCTTGCAGGTCATCGCCTTTAACATTGTTATCAAACCAGCTGTACTGAGCCCAGCTGTCCAGCCAGGCGCCGTTATGCGACGCATCATTGGCATACCACGTGGCATAAACACCGGTGCTGTAGCCATTCACTGAGCCTTTTGAACGATAGCCCGTGCGTGAAGACTGGGTATTGCTGTGATCGTTACCGTAGCCCGCCATCACGCCAAGGTGCCAGCGATCAAGCCCATTCTGGCTCCATTGCGCAATGTCGCCCCCCAGTTGCAATACGTAACGGTTGCTCTGGGTTTTCAACTGGCCGCTACCGTCACGCCAGTTGTTGTGCCCACCGACGTGGCGCATCCACATGCTGGTGACTTTCTGCTCGCCGGTCAGGGCATCGATATACTGCGTTTCGCCCAGACGATCGTGCAAACGGGTGACGAACATGTTGTTGGCTGCCGCCAGGTTAGCCGTGTAGCTGCCGCCTTCCGGACGCAGATCTTTATCGGGATCCGGATCCGGGTTTGGCTGCGGATCGGGGTTGGTTTTACCGCTGGTCAGATACCAGTTGCCGCTGTTTTCATCCTGACCACGTCCAAGGCTGTAGTCATATGCCCCCGCCACAATACGTCCAGCCTGAATAAACTCACCGTCCGATACGCCATCAACATGGATAACTTCGATACCATCAATCGTTGCAGCACCTTTCCCACCGGCGTTAGTGACGCTGACAGAAGTAGTGCCACTGGTATCACCTTTCACCACCAGCTTATCCGTAACGGAATTGTCATCCCCCAGCGCAGTGTTTAAGGAAAGATGACCATCATTACCCGTGTAATTGCCATTGATCACCAGTTGATTACCGGCCTGCTGACCATTCACACCGGTTGCGAGGATACCGCTGTTAACCAGGTCTCCCCACACAGTGAACAGGAGGTTGTCACCGGTCCCGGTACCCACCTGCAGCACACCGGCGTTATTCACATTACCTGCGACACCCCCTACACCCGAGAGCATCCCCGCCGTAGCAATGTTGACCTCGGTACTGGCAAGCGTGACGGGAGATATGCCGTCACCCAGAACCAGGCCGCCCTGCTCAATATCCGTTTTCCCCGTCCAGGCGGCGTTATCACCGACAGTAATGGATCCGGCTCCCAGCTTGGTCACGTCGCCGCTACCATAAACGTCGTTATTAAGCTGCCAGTCGGTATGACTGTCCAGCACCAGTGAACCGCTATTGTGCACCTCTGCGATGCCCAGATTTTCTGCGGTGAACGCGGTGAGCCGGGAATCCGCATCAATAGCAAATTGTCCCGTAAAGGCACTATTATTGCCCACCAGCGCGACATCACTTTCGGTAAGTTCAATCCGTCCGGCATCGCTGATGCTGTTGTAAAGTACACCTGCCGCCTTATTCATCGTCAGCGTTCCCGCCGCCACAATATCGCCCGTGCCGAGACCCAGCGTCGTGTTCATCAGCACGCGCGCGCCTTCTGCAATGGTCGTTTTTGCCGTCAGCGTGCTGTTTTCACCGGTGATGGTCAGCGTATCGCCATTGATGTTTAGCGTGCCGTTTCCGGTCAATATTCCATCGGCTGTTCCGCCCTGCTCCAGGGTCAGGCTACCGCCATTGATGTTCAGCAGTGAGTCAGCCCCCGCCGTCAGCTTACCGACAGTCTGGCTATGACCATTCATGTCAAAACCGGTATCGGCGGCCAGACGTAGTTCACCGGTCTGTCCCAAAACATTATCGTTTTTCATCAGCAGGTTGCCGCTGCGCACATCGGTGATACCGGTGTAATCGTTATCCATATTCGATAGCGATACCGTCTGGCCTTTGGCGCTGTCAAACGCCAGATCGCCACTGCCAGTCACGCGAGCGCTCAGATCTGCAGCATTACCGGTTTTTCCGTTCGCATCCAGGACCAGTGCATTGTCTCCGGATGCGAGCAGTTCGACTTGTGTCAGACCATAGCTAATGTACAGTCCATCATCGTTATCCCCTCCGGTGAGGCGATAATCATAGGTTCCATTCGCAACAATCTCGCCATTTTGGCTGATACCGGCTTCAACCCCATCGCTGATGATATTGCCATTGCTATCGGTCAGCGTCAGATTGCCCGCACCGCCGGTGACGGAAGAATCAGATGTTGCCAGTTGAATCAGGGACTGCGCATCGTCCTGCTCAAGAAGTGATAGCGTGGTATCAGCCAGCGGACGATCGTTCGTAATCGTGCCGGTATCAACCTGCACGGTTCCGCGTCCGGAGAGATCCATCGCGCCAGCATGAATTGTTCCTTCGGAACTGCTCTGCCCCGGCGTCACCCCGTCAAAGCTGACGGTGCCGCCGTTAAACGCCAGGCCTCCGATATTTTGCTCACCGGACCCCACGTGGGTGACGTTCCCCTCGCCTACATTTAATGTTGCCTGGCTCAGCGCCTGAGTATTTAATCCAGCCAGCTCAAAGGTGCTGTTCGTTAGCGCCAGCGTACCGTTGAATCCATCTGCCGCATTGTTGCTGGTAAAATCAAACGCATTACCGCTGGCATCAACGGCGACAGTTCCGGTTCCCGCCAGATGGCTATTAAAAGCCAGCGCAGCGTCAGAATTCAGCGACAAGGTGCTGGTCGTATCAATGTTGTAACCCGTACCAGTCGCATCGTTTTGGTTATCACCCAACGCAAAATCAACATTATTAACGGTAAATACTGAACCAGCAGTGAGATCGATATGCTCCATGCCGGTAATAGCATCGGCGTGATTGAGGATGTACTGTGCGTTATTCAACTGAAGTGTATCCTCCCCATCACCACCATTGAGGCTGGTAAACAGCGAGGTTTCTGTCTCTTTGACATCTTTCAGTAGGTACAGATCGTTACCGCCGCCCGTCTTGATGTCGGTTGCGGTACTGCCAGACTCCAGCGTAACGGTGTTATCACCGCTCATCAGGTTAACCTGACCAACAATGCTGGCACCCGCCGCGTTAGTAAACGCGATGCCTGCCCCCGAGAGCATTTCTACCGCTTTTTGCGACGCATCCAGCGCTTTAATAACGCCTTTATTAATAAACGTTTCCAGGGAACCGTTATTAACATTCACCACTGCGTGGCTGGTCGATTTCGATGTCAACTCACCGGCCTGTTCAACATTTTTGGTCGTGCCACCGACAATCAACGCTTCACCACCGTTAGCGTCGAGTACGTTAACGCTGACGCCCGTTTTCAGGTCGGTTGACGCATTGGTGACGATCCCTTTACCCGCAGCCTGCTCAACATTGATAACCAGATCGCGTGAGTCAGACATATCCAGCGTTTGATTCGTTTCGCTGCCGTCGATATTTTCAAACAGGATCCCCGTACCGCTCCCCGTTACATTAATCGTTCCGGAGTTGGTCTGCGCCAGGGATGCTCCGGTATGAATACCGATTCCATTCCCCACACTGATAGTTGTATCTTTTAGCTGGATACCCGCAATGTTGGCGACGTTTTCAATCGCGCTTCCTTTACCCGTACTGTCCATCGTGATGATGGCTCCATCGACCAGCAGACCTTTCGCACCAGCGGCCAACAAGATACCGTGCGCGTCTCCCGATGCTTTGGTTTCTCCCGAACCCGTCAAACTTAATGACGCATCATTGCCCACGAGATAGGCTGCGGTGCCATCCGTCGCGGTAACCGTCGCATTGTTGTTCACAACGGAATCAGCGCCTTCGATGCTGACCGCCACGCCATTAACCTTGATGTCGCCGTCGTTATTCAACGAACCACCGGAAACCAGCACGCCTGTGCTGCCCGCCTGGTCAAAGTCGATGCTGCCTTTATGGTTGAGCGTACCGCCGTTGCGGGCGATGTAGCCGAAAGCACCATCCGCCGTATTACTGGTATTCAGCGTGGCGTAACTGGTCAGGGTTGAGTCACCTTTCTGATTTTCATCGACATTCCCGGACAAGTCATAATAATTACCGTCCACAATCCCGGCGGTGGTGTCTTTACCGGAAAGTTTCACGATCACCGCGTCTTTGGTGATAACCCCATCCGCTCCGCCTTCAACCCGAATCCCGGTCGCGCCGTCACCCGTGATACTCAGCGATTGCGAGCCGGAATCAAAATGGCTCCCCGTCCCGGTCACCTGCAGAATAGTGCTGTCGGTGCCTGATGCCGTCATTGTCGTACCAGACGACCCGCTGCCATCAAAAGTCGCACCACCTTCTATGCGATATAATGTTGACCCTTCAGTCGAGACATCTTGCGTATTGGTAGAGGAGGCGTTTACTTTTGAACCTTCACCATAAATAAAATAGCCAATCTGGTTTTTGCCACTGGTAAATGAGACTTTGCCTGTATCGGTAATATCGATAACACCGCCGTCACGAACGTGCAGACCAATGGCGTTATCAGCAGCAAGATTCACACTCCCACTCATCGTAAGTTGAGACCCGGTCCCCTCGACCCAGGCACCAATATTTTTTAATGTATTATCCGTGGTACTACCATTGGTGATATTTATCGTACCCGAATGAAGCGCCTGACTCCCTCCCTGCAGTTCAATACCGCTGGCGCTGTACCCATTGAGGTTAATCGTGCCGCTGTTTACCAGCCCTTTTGCACCGTTAATTCCCATCAGGCCAATATTTTGCGCTGAGCCGATGCCATTGATGTCAATGACGCCGTCCTGGGTAACGTTGATTGCACCAGGAGACGCACTGCCGTTTGCCTGAATGGCAACAGCATTCTCGACTTTTTCTCCGATCGTGATGTTCCCGGTGTTATTGATGGTTCCACTCTTCACAAACATACCAATGGCTGGAAGAGTGACCTGGACTTCACTGGTCGCCTCATCTTTTACCGCTTGTGCAGTTCGTCCGATGTAGAGCGTCCCGTTATTAGTAGCCACTGCATTACGTTGAACAAACACACCGTAGGTATAGACACCATCGGAAGATTTCGCAGGCTCACCTCCGGTGGCAATATTCATTACTCCGTTATTAATAAAGGTCGCCGTGTCATTCATCAGCACGCCATAGGCGTTATAGATATCCTGATGCGAGGCAAGGTTGATGACGCCGTCGTTCTGTACCTTTGTCGTCCCGGTCGCGAGAATCCCGGTATGGGCGCCAACCCACGCATTTTTCACATCAAGACTGGTACCCGCATCAATAACTCCATTGTTATTTACGATGCTATCACGCGCTGAAACGACATAATCACCACCGGCTGCACCGGCGGCAACCCCCAGTGTGCCGTTGTTATTGAGGGTGGCTCCGTCGGTCAGCGTCACCACGGAGGTATCGCTAAAAACCGCCTGAATATTGGCATCAGCAGAAATATTGACGACAGAGCGCGCACCGGAAGCTTTAATAAAACTGTTCACATCACGATTCGCAGCCTGCAACACCGCATCGCCATCCGGGATATTGGTGTCGAAGTGAATGTTTTTCTGTTCCGTGGTATAGGCTTTATGAAGCTCAGCTTCGTAGTCCGTGGGCGAAAGTTGCCCAGCCTCTACGGCTTTCACCAGAGCATCATTGTAGTTTTTTAAATCATCAAGATTATTAACCGTATACTCGCCAAGCGCGCTGGAGAAGGTGCCGTTATAGGTTGCGGTATCAAAGTTATAATCTTTACCGGTATTTTTCGCGACATTACCAACGTTACCGCTTTGCACGATGGTTTTGGCGTTGTAATTCAGTACCGCGTCTTTAGTGTCACTGGCGCTGCTCTCAACGTTATAAACTCCAGAGACCTTGGTGACAGCATTGAAGATATTTGCCGAGTTCGATGCCCAGCCGCTTTCCGTTGAACCAACATTCACATCAAGCGTGCCGCCTGATGTCACTGTCGCCAGCTTCATATTCACATACTGCCCATCACCGACGCTGACCCCCAGATAAGTCGTCAGATCGCCAACGCTGGTAGAGGCAAAATTATCGCTGTCATACACCTGGACTGTACGCGAAGCCCCGGTGATGGGGTCAACGTATTGAATGCTGTGGGTACGACCACCTAAAGTCGTCTGCGTCAGATTTATATTTTCACTACCTGACGAAATATAACCATTATCCATTGCCTGCTGAATAGTCATCGTTTTAAAGCCCGATGCACCAGAGGCAATGCTGCCATATCCTTTAGTACCGGTGATAATATTCATGTTTTCACCGTCACCGACAACAAGTTGCCCTGCGCCATTAGCGTTAGTCGACGGTAAGTAATCAGGCAAGACGTAGTCAGCGGCAAAAGCATATATTGAATGCGTAGCCAGTACGGCACCTATTATACTTAGCGCAATTCTTGAAATATTGAATTTATGCGTTCCAGATTCAATGCGGGCAGAACTATTGGTTTCCACAGAAGCACCACAACGTTTTGCCAGTTCAGAAACAACAACCGCGCAAGAGTGCGAAACACTCCATACCACTTTAAAAATCTTGTTCATCATTACCATTCCGAATAATTCCACGAATATCCTTCCTGGGAAAAATTCGTGGTCACATAGCATTATGGGATGCTCATAGTTACCCAGCGGTCAGATACCTCTTCTCTGGAGTTTTTTCCGCTGAAACATTGAGCGATCTGTACATGACGAATGGTATTACCGCATCAACAACCAATCTATTTATACTGATAAATTTGCAATTTATAGATGTTTTATCTAAAAAGATAAGTAATTATAGATTTAAGTATCGATATCATCACAGGAGCACATAGGCAACTGTTAATGAATTGCATAAACAATGTAATATGATGAACTAATTTTCGACACAATAAACAAACATTTCAAATTAAATAAAACGCATATTAATTTATTTCAGATCTCGTAAAAAAAACTCTATAATAACAGCTCTTAAACAACTAACAACTTATAAGAGAAATCTTATTGCATGGGTTATATTGAAAAACATAACCCATTTGAGTTACTTAAATTATAACTGCGAGAAACAGGGATTTCAGTCAGTCGAAAACACATCTCACGATAAGCAAGTTCCGCGGCATCTGTACCGCCAGGGGTTGAATGTAATAAGTGAAAAATATCAAAGCCTTTCTAATTGTTGTTTAAGACGCTTGATACCATACTATTTTTAGATTATTTTACTTAAGTAACTTTTCGTTTACTCATTATAAAAATGCCACTTACTAAAGTTACTGACAATTTGTAAATCAACCAGAGACTCAGAACTACGCAGTTCTCAAACCGGCGAATGATTATAATGGTCTATCTGAAAATAGTAGCACTCTTATAATTTAAGCAGAGTGAAGCAGGTATTTATACTTAAAATGAACAATTTCATAGTTTTTTATGCCAGAGGGGATATTTTATAATGCTAAAATGCCCCTCCTCCTGCCTCAGCCCTGTCACCTCTCACGATACTGTAGTGAAGAAGAAATACCACTATGGTTTATAATTACGTAATACCCTGTTAATGATGAAAAAATGAAATATCTAATTAACAATGAAGTTACATTTAGGACTGATGATGGCGTTTTGGCGAGTCTGAGTCCGTCGGACAACTCACTCACCCTGTCTATTACCGCAAACAGGATCTTCACCTATCTCCTCGAGCAGGAAGGGAAAGTAGTCTCGAGAGAAGAGATGTTTACGAATGTCTGGGACAAAAATGGTCTGCAAGCCTCAAACAACTCATTAAGCCAGTATATTTCTTTGATTCGTAAAGGATTACAGGAGCTCGGTTGTGAACACGAGATCATTCAAACCGTACCACGGGTCGGCTTTTTCATCGCTGAAGGATTGGTAACCACCATAGAGGAATCGCCTTTGGTTTCCGCGGCGTCCCTCACTCCCGCAAAAGCCACACCTTCCCTGTCAAAACGCGTAAAAATGATGCTGCTTGCAGCTGGGGGGGTCTCGTTATTCATGCTTCTTTACCCAGTCAACACATTGTTTAACAGCACTCAAAACAACCTTCCCGTCGTGCAGTTGTATAAACTTGGCAATATCGATCTCTGTCCGGTCTATACCGTTTTTGAAAGCTCACGAGAAGTGGCAACTGCGAAACTTGAAAAAGCCAAAAAAATGGCTGATTTACACCTGAAGTGTCTGGCTGGCGCATTGTTTATTTTCCAGCCTGACGATCTGTACGTCTACGGCGAAAAAGGTCGCATATTTTTATCCCGCTGTACTTTCAATAATGCAGAAAAAACAAAGTTTGCTGGATGCAAGGATCTTTATATCCATGAATACTAAATATAAAACCAAGATATTACTTGCAGGAGCGGCCGTTCTGGTCGCTGTCAGCGCCTTGTTAAGCGCGAATGGAATCACCCTCATTCCAGTCAATCAGGGAATAAGCGTGCATTGCGTCTCCACACTTTCACTACCCGAACTGCCCGGGGGTGGGAAATACGATGGTAGCCTGATGATCCAGTTGCAAACAGATAACACTGGCGTCATTGATTTCTCAGGGATTATTACCACAACCCCACTGGCAGACAACCGCCCAGGACGTCGCCTTATCCTGCAACGCTCCGTCAGTTTTAATTATCGGATAAAAGATAAAGGCGTCGTTTTTCTGCAAGACGTGAAAATGAGTAAACACAGTCTGGATAACGTGTCGGATGAGATGTTTATCCATAATATCTATGACCCGTTCACACCCAGTAAGCGTGCGCAAATATATAAAATTGATAATGCCTACCTGTTAGGCAATACCTTTTCGCCAACGAACGTCTGCGTTAGTAAATCGTAGTAATAAGCCGTAATCCAGGATTGCCTACCCGCCGGGCTAAACCAGAGCAGGGCCACGGTAACGCATTGGACCTGACTCCACGTGTGGCGACAGTAAATCGCTTTCCCTGTCGCCACACACTTTCGCCCTATCCAGCGACCAGATAAAATACAGCCTGTTATTACCATAAGCTACAATAATATTAATTTTAGATAATCAACGGCACGTTTGCTGACAATAATGAGCAAAGGGTTACTATAGGCCTGTCTTTTTTTTAGCAGGAAAGTAAAATGAAAAAAACAAAAGGGTTGATAATTGTTGCCCTTGCTTTCACCCTGGCGTCATGTGCTTCAATTCCTGAGAATATCAAAGGTAATAATCAACCAGATATACAAAAAAACTTTATCTCCGTGCATAACCAACCGGGATTATATACCGGTCAGCAGGCCCGCTTTGGGGGTAAAGTTATCAATGTGATTAACACCAAAACGGATACATTACTGGAAATCGCCGTTCTGCCACTGAACAACTATGCTAAACCGCAAATAGACGCGAGCTATCAGGGGCGTATTCTTGCCCAGCAGAAAGGTTTTCTCGATCCGGTAAACTACAGAAACCATTTCGTTACTATTTTGGGGACAATTCAAGGAGATGAACCAGGATTCATCAACAAAGTCCCGTACAACTTTGTTAAAGTTGATTTACAAGGCATTCAAGTTTGGCATTTAACGGAGTCAGTCAACACCACCTATAATATGTGGGATTACGGCTATGGCGCGTTCTGGCCTGAAGCCATGTGGGGCGCCCCCTATTACGCTAATACAGTAACTCAGGTAACTCCGGAGCTAGTGAAATAATCTCTGTAGTAAGATGGCGCGAATATATACCGGAGTCGGGTACTGACAAACGCTCACCACATCACCCCGCGTTTACCTTATTGCGCCATCCTGCTTTATGAGATCCTTCGCTTAGCACGCATTCTTCCTGTTACATATAATTTTACCCGCTAACACTTGAGCGAAAAAATGGGCTTTAGCCATCTCATGCCTGAGCATCTTTTGTTATTTACCGATAACTCTCCCACCCTGCCTGTAATAAAAGAACATTGGTGTTTACGATTTATTCAGGGATTACTATGAACAGAAAATGCTTACTGTTGATACCATTATTTTTTAGTAGCGTCATCATCACCGCCTGCGATAATAAACCTGCAGTAAAAACCACCGCGATGGAGCCCGAGGTCGGCGTTGTTACCTTAGAGCCCTCTTCAGTGAATATTAAAAGTGAACTTCCAGGTCGCGCGGTTTCATTCGAGATCGCCGAAATCCGCCCTCAGGTTGGTGGGATCATCATAAAACGCAACTTTATTGAAGGTGATAAAGTCAGCAAAGGAGAGTCACTGTATCAAATTGATCCAGCCCCGCTGCAGGCACGACTGGATTCAGCCAAAGGCGCGCTGGCAAAGGCACTGGCGACGGCCAATAATGTGCGTCTGACATTAAATCGGCAGTCAGCGTTAATAAAATCCAATTACGTCAGCCGCCAGGACTACGACACGACACGCTCACAGCTTAATGAAGCAGAAGCCAATGTCGCCGTCGCCAAAGCGGATCTTGAGCAGGCCACCATCAACCTTCGTTACGCTAATGTCACCTCACCGATTGATGGCATCAGCGGTAAATCCTCCGTAACCGTGGGTGCCCTGGTCACCGCAAATCAGGAAAACGCGCTGGTCACCGTTCAGCGGCTGGATCCGATTTATGTTGATTTAACACAGTCAGTACAAGATTTCTTACGCCTGAAAGAAGAGAAAGCCAACGGCAAAATTGCCCAGCAACAAGGCAAAATTCCTGTTGAGCTGATGCTGGAAAACGGCAAACCCTATCGCCATACCGGTACGCTTGAGTTTTCCGATCCCGCCGTCGATGAGACCACCGGATCGGTGACTTTGCGCGCCGTGTTCCCCAATCCTGAAGGTGAAATTTTACCCGGCATGTATGTCACGGCGTTGCTGGACGAAGGCAGCCAGCAGAATGTTTTGATGGTCCCCCAACAAGGGATTACGCATAACGAACAAGGAAAAGCCACCGCGCTGATCCTTGACCAGCAAAACGTGGTGCAACTGCGCGAAATAAACGCCGTGAAGGCCGTTGGCAATCAATGGCTGGTGACCGCAGGATTACGCCCCGGCGATCGGGTCATTGTGTCCGGATTACAAAGAATTCGTCCGGGAATCAAAGCCCGGGTCCTCCCTTCAAAACTGACCACTCCTGACGCGGGAACTGAACAGTAATATTTCAGGTATTAAGGACACTTTCTTCATGGCCAACTTTTTTATTGAGCGCCCGGTTTTCGCCTGGGTGCTCGCCATTATCATGATGTTTACGGGCGGTATCGCGATAATGAACCTGCCGATCGCCCAGTATCCACAAATTGCTCCCCCAACCATTACCATCAGCGCTGCCTACCCAGGGGCAGACGCAAAGACCGTTGAAGACTCCGTGACTCAGGTGATTGAACAGAACATGAATGGTCTTGATGGCCTGATGTATATGTCATCCACCAGCGATGCGGCAGGTAATGCGTCGATTATCCTGACCTTCAAAACGGGCACGTCACCCGATATTGCGCAGGTTCAGGTACAGAATAAACTGCAGCTGGCGATGCCTTCTTTACCGCAGGAAGTACAGCAGCAAGGGATCAGTGTTGATAAATCCAGCAGCAATATTTTGATGGTCGCCGGCTTTATCTCTGATAATAACAGCCTGAGCCAATATGATATTGCCGACTATGTGGCCTCGAACATCAAAGACCCAATAAGCCGCACTGCCGGGGTGGGGAGCGTACAGTTATTCGGTTCGCAATACGCCATGCGTATCTGGCTGGATCCGCAAAAGCTCGACAAGTATAACCTCACACCTCAGGACGTCATTACCCAGCTCAAAGTTCAGAACAACCAGATATCGGGCGGGCAGTTGGGAGGCATGCCTCAGTCAGCCGATCAGCAGCTAAATGCGTCGATAATCGTCCAGACGCGCCTGCAAACTACCGATGAATTTGGCAAGATCTTCCTTAAAGTTCAGCAAGATGGCTCCCAGGTTCTGCTGCGCGATGTCGCGCGAATTGAGCTGGGTGCGGAAAATTATGCAACGGTTGCACGCTACAACGGAAAACCCGCCGCCGGGATTGCAATTAAACTTGCCGCTGGCGCAAATGCCCTGGAAACATCCCAGGCAGTCAAACAGGAGCTGAACAGATTATCGGCCTGGTTTCCGGCCAGCATGAAAACCGTTTATCCCTATGACACCACTCCGTTTATCGAAATTTCGATTCAGGGGGTTTTTCATACTTTGATTGAGGCAATCATTCTGGTATTCCTCGTCATGTATCTGTTTTTGCAAAGTTTCCGCGCAACGCTTATTCCCACAATCGCCGTTCCGGTAGTGATCCTTGGCACCTTTGCGATACTCGACGTCGCGGGTTTTTCGATTAATACGCTCACGATGTTTGGCATGGTGCTGGCGATAGGGTTGCTAGTCGATGATGCCATTGTGGTGGTTGAGAACGTAGAACGCATTATTGCCGAAGAACACTTGTCACCAAAAGCGGCGACCCACAAAGCGATGGGCCAGTTGCAGAGAGCGCTGGTCGGTATTGCCGTTGTGTTATCCGCCGTATTTATGCCGATGGCATTTATGAGCGGAGCAACCGGTGAAATTTTCCGCCAGTTTTCTATCACTTTAATCTCCTCCATGCTGCTGTCGGTGTTTGTGGCGATGAGCCTGACGCCAGCACTCTGCGCCATGCTGTTGAAATCCCACGAGGGAGAAAAAGCAAACACACATTTTCTGTTTACCCGTTTCAATCACTTCATGGAGAAATGTACTCAGCACTACACGGACAGCACCCGTAAACTGCTACGTTGCACAGGCCGTTATATGGTCGTGTACTTAGTGATTGGCGCGGGCATGATTGTGCTGTTTCTACGTACCCCGACCTCCTTTTTGCCTGAAGAAGACCAGGGGGTATTCATGACCACCGCGCAATTGCCTTCGGGCTCAACGATGGTGAACACCAGCAAAGTGCTCGGGGAAATAACGGATTACTACCTGACGAAAGAACAGAAAAATGTCGCTTCGGTTTTCACCGTAGGCGGATTTGGTTTTAGCGGCCAGGGGCAAAACAACGGTCTGGCGTTTATCAGCCTGAAACCGTGGTCAGAACGCGTTGGTGAAGAAAACTCAGTTACCGCCATTATTCGACGGGCGATGATGGCCTTAAGCACCATCAATAATGCCGTCGTTTATCCGTTTAATTTACCCGCTGTTGCAGAACTGGGAACGGCTTCAGGTTTTGACATGGAGCTGCTGGATAACGGTAACCTTGGGCATGAAAAAATGATGCAGGCCCGAAACGAGCTTCTGGCGCTGGCCAACCAGTCGTCCGGTGAGGTCGACGGGGTGCGCCCGAATGGTCTGGAAGATACACCGATGTTCCGCATTCATGTTAACGCCACGAAGGCAGAAGCCATGGGCGTTGCATTATCGGATATCAATCAGACCATCTCCACGGCGTTCGGTAGTCGCTATGTCAATGATTTCCTGAATCAGGGACGCGTTAAAAAAGTGTATGTCCAGGCCGATACGCCGTTCCGTATGTTGCCGGATAATATTAATCACTGGTACGTACGTAATGCCTCCGGCGCTATGACGCCGCTTTCGGCCTACTCATCCACCGAATGGACCTACGGTTCTCCCCGCCTTGAACGCTACAACGGTCAACCTGCAATGGAAATTCTGGGCCAGCCGGTCGAAGGGAAAAGCAGCGGCGATGCGATGAAATTTATGGCATCGCTGATAAATAAACTGCCCGCGGGCGTCGGATATGCCTGGACCGGTCTGTCTTATCAGGAGGCGCTGTCCACAAACCAGGCACCAATGCTGTACGGCATTTCGCTGATCGTCGTGTTTCTGGCACTGGCGGCACTGTATGAAAGCTGGTCGATACCGTTCTCGGTAATGCTGGTTGTGCCAATCGGGGTGGTCGGCGCTTTGCTGGCGACCGACTTGCGCGGCCTGAGCAATGATGTTTACTTCCAGGTAGGCCTGCTCACCACCATGGGGCTCTCGGCTAAAAACGCCATTCTGATCGTCGAGTTCGCCGTCGAGATCATGCAAAAGGAAGGAAAAACGCCGCTTGAAGCCGCAGTAGAGGCCGCGCAAATGCGCTTACGCCCTATTTTGATGACGTCACTGGCCTTTATCTTAGGGGTTATCCCTCTGGCAATAAGCAACGGCGCGGGCTCTGGCGCGCAAAATGCCGTCGGTACGGGTGTTATTGGTGGGATGCTGGCCGCGACAGTGCTGGCGATCTACTTTGTTCCGCTGTTCTTTGTTCTCGTAGAAAACATGCTGGCGCGATTCAAAACACGGCGCTGATTCCCTGCCCTCGTACGTGATTATCCCTGGGATAAGTTTATTAAATCCCAGGGATTCTCAATGCTCTCTCAGAGAAAGGGTTCCGTTCACCTTAAGTTCTTCATTTCATTACAGCGACGATACTGTGACTACGTTAAGAGTGGCATTCTCCACCACACTTGAGTCCCTCTGCTCTGCGGGTAATCAATGCCCGGTGGCGCTTCGCTTATCAGGTCTACGGTTGTTAGCGGGCCCTGTTATCCAGCGAATTTCTCGTGGATAGCAGGGTAAACATTACGGGGATTTTTTCTTGTAGGGTAACAACTAAGGTAGGTACAGAGGTTGTCAATTCTGACTCATGCCAGGCTATCAAAACGGGTAATCAATAGTGCAGACCGGAACCCTTCAGATTTACGGCCAGCTCGCCCAATTTAGTATCAGGGTGTCGATGACACATTTTAATCATCTTCGGTACAGCGACAGTTTCCACCTCATGCAGGGGAACATAATCATCGCCTTTAAAGTCCGAATTTTTATTAACAATCACAAAGGCAATTGCTGTCATGTATTGCCGACTCATATCAACGAATTCTTTACAGGTCATATCTTGTGGCGCCGCTTCCGTTGCCTGTGTAGCTAAAGCACGGCTCATCGGCGCCATAACAGAGGTCATAAGAATAGCTGCAGAGACAATCAATTTAATATTCACAATGCGCTCCAGAAGTAGCATTAATTTTTATCGGCGAGTTTTTCAGTTTGTACCAACGACGCATTTCTGCGCAGACTGATAAAAGCCAAAGAACTAAAGATCATCTCAACGCCTATAAAGATAGAGGTAAACACATAAGAGCGGTCAGGATCCATATTCAGCCACACGGCTGCAATAAGCAGGTCAAAAATACCGATAAAAATATTCCATCCATAGCCCGGACTGCGGAACATTTTGACGCCGGAAGCAACACGAAAAATCCCGCCAAGAATAAACAGGCAGCAAAAAACCATTGCTAATGAATTCATACCTATCACAGGATTTTCGAGGAAACAGTATCCTAGCAGCAACCATGCGATAGCAAAAAAGGCATAGGTAAATTTGGCTTTCAACTGCTTTTTACCCGAGAAAAAAAGGCTGTAAATAGAATAGAAGCCACACACCAGGAACATAAAACCTGTTGCATAGCTTAAGTAAACACCTGCAGCGATTGGATAGATTAAGCAGCAGATGCCGCAAACCAACAACAGCACGGCCATGATTGTGGCGTGTCTTTTATAATGAAATAGTGTTTTTTCATTAAATGCTTTCAGGCTTTGCTGATTAAAAACAAACATATATCCTCCGTTACATAGAAACGCAATGTAACCTACTAATAAAAGAGTAATATTCACTTAATACATATCACTTACAATAAGATGATAAGACTTTCACTCCGAATTCGTATATAAGAATAAAGGAATGTCATTATCCGTATAATCCTACACGTGTCAGACGTCTGACACCTGTAAGATTAAACGCTCATTATTCTATCCTGGCTCTGATTCCACTCTTCGAAGTTATTTAATATGCTTATTTCGTTTGGTGAGATATACCAAATTTATTCAGGAGAAAGTAATGAAAAAGATTATTCTTGCAGGTCTGCTTGCAACCATGATGGGCTCAGCCCCGGTACTGGCAGCTACCACTACCACGCCGGCACAAACTGCTACCGCCAATGTACAAAAAGAAGCTGCCGATATTATGCAGGTCGCAGTACAAGGTGCAAACGCGATGCGTGATATTCAGCTTGCCCGTCTGGCCCTGTTTCATGGACAGCCTGACAGTGCTAAAAAATTAACCGATGACGCCGCTTCCCTGCTTGCGGGTGACAGCCACGACTGGGCGAAATTTGTAAAAGCTGCGCCTAAAGCCAAGATGATTGACGATCAGTACGTGATTATTAACGCTACGATTGCGCTGTCAGAAGACTATATTGCCACCCCAGCTAAAGAATCCGCTATCAATACAGCGAATGGCAAAATGGCTAAAGGCGACTGGAAAGGTGCTGTGGATACCTTGCAACTGGCGGGTATCAGCGTGCTTCAGACCCAATACCTGATGCCCCTGAATCAGACGCGTAAAGCCGTTGCCAGCGCTCAAAAACTGCTGTCTTCCGGTAAATACTATGAAGCAAACCTTGTGTTAAAGGGTGCTGAAGAAGGCATTGTGATCGATAGCGAGATGCTGGGCGCAGGCCAGTAATACTCAGCACTATGGAGTGTTGAACCAGGACTTTCTCTCCTGATCGGGTTGCTACGGCAACCCGATCAGGGGGGTTAATGGCTAATCAAACTGTTAATCTCAATCTCAATTTCCCGCATGACGGCAACAATCTTCTGTAATGCTTCATGGCGTACTGCCAGAGGAAGATCGTCATGTCGCATCGATTCAAAAGGTTCGCATAGCGTCTGAAGAGCAGTAATGCCCAGAATTTGCGCCGAACCATGCAACCGGTGAAGGGCTCGCAAAAACAGCTGGGGTTCGTCTTGCTCAACGGCTTTCTCGGCCGCCTGTAAATCGCTAAACGTTGCCTCGCGGAATGTTTCGAGTATCTCGTTCATTAATGCGCGATCGCCGCCGGTATTTTCCGTCAAGACATTGAATTTCAAATGCCGGATTGCACAAGGAGACGAATAACCGGTTTCGATTTTGCTTAATTCATGCGTCAGTGTCTGAATCGACACGGGCTTAAACAGACACAAATTCATGCCGTTTTGCAGACACCTGTCACGTGACTGTGGGAGCGCGCTGGCCGTCAGTCCCCATATTTGTAAATGAGGCTGCTGACGACGTAACGAAGCCGCAAGATCAAACCCGTCCTTCTTCGGCATATTCACATCGGTTATCAACAGGTCGTATGATTTTTTAGCCAGTTTGGCTTCGGCTTCCTCACCATCACACGCTTCATCCACGCTGTAACCAATGGCGTTCAACTGTCGCTTAAGCAGCAGGCGATTGGTCGGGTTGTCATCTGCTATCAAAATAGACAGACACGGCAGCGGCAACAGCGCACCCGGCGTGTTGCTATCCGGTACAATTGACTGGCGGGCAGTCTCAACCGGCAGCGTTATGGTAAACGTGGTTCCTTGCGCCGGGACGCTCATCAGCTCCAGCGTACCGCCCATCAGCGTCACCAGCTCTTTGCAGATAAATAATCCCAGACCAGACCCCGTTTGTTGACGCCCACAGCGCCCCTGAGCGTAGCGACGAAACAGCCCGGCCTGCTCCTCTTCGCTAATCCCGCAACCGGTATCGCTAATGGCGATGGTCAGGGTACCGTGATTCTCCCCGTCAGGTGTTAAACGGGCTGTCACATGAATGCTACCCTGCTCGGTAAACTTGAGCGCATTGCCCACCAGGTTGGTGAGAATTTGCCGCAAAGCTTGTTGATCGACAAACACCCGCTCGTTTGCCGGCAACTGGCTTACGCAAGCAAGCGTAACGCCTTTCTGTCTGGCTAAGGCATCAAAAGAGTGACACTGCAATTCAATGAGCTGCGAGAGATCCGTCCATTGAGGAACAACCTGATATTTACCAGACTCAATCTTATCAACGTCCAGAATCTTACCGATCAGCCCAAGCAGTGACTGGGCTGTCGCTGCGGTAAGAGCAATCGCCTCTTTTCGTTGTGCCGGGCTGAGTTCTGAGCTCGACAGTAATTCCAGAAAGCCCACAATCGAGCTGACAGGGGTACGTAATTCATGGCTCATGCTCGCAAGAAAGCGACTTTTGGCCTTGGTTGCTTCAATCGCTTTATTTTTTTCGGTTTCCAGTTCTTGAGACAATGCCTCTTTGAGATGAAGCTGCTCTTCCAGCTGCCGCTGTGATTGTTTTCTTTTATTTACCTCACGGGAGAGTGAGATCCCCCAGATCAGGCTAATTGCTATCAGCAACAGCGCAAACACCACCAGTTGATAGAACTGTTTGCTATACCGACTCCAGAGATCGACCTGCGTATTAGAAATTTTCGACCACTTCTCCGTCATCTGCAAAATCTCACGCGGCGGTATCGCCTGCAGCGCTTTATCCATTACTGACTTCAACATGGGCTCGTGGGGAGAAACCGCAAAGCTCACCGACGCGCCAGGCATATCCGGTAGCCTAAAAAAGTGCATGTTTTTCTGGTAGTCATGATCGACCATGAACCTTGCCGACAATTCGGTAGCAATTGCCGCGTCAACCTTGCCATCCCTGAGCATAGTCATCGCGACGCTGCCAGTATCAGCATCCACCCAGGTGGCCTGCGGGTAGCGTTGTTTCAGGTCACTTTCCAAAACATGTCCGGCGGGCAACGCAATACGGATCGGTGTATTCAGTAACGAGTCGGCCGTTTCATCGCGGGAAGTGATAATCACAAATGCCACATTCATCAGCGGATCGCTAAAGGTCGAATTGTGCTGATTTTGATTTGTCAGGGTGATAGTGGGATACATATCCCATCGTTCGCCGCTTATTTGTTTTGTCTGTTCACTTTTGGTGTTGGCTAAAACCGGCTCAAAATCAATCCCCGTTTGCAGATGAATAATATTCAGCAAATCGCCAAGAATTCCACGTAACTCACCGCTGCGATCGACAAGCGTGTAAGGCGGATAATCTGGATTGATAAGAATGCGAATAGTATGTTTCTTCTTCAGCCACGCTTTTTCCTGATCGGTAAAAGGAATAGGCGCATTCAGAAAAGCAAGGTTACCGCGGTTCAGCCAGTTCTGCATGACCTGCATATGAATTTCATTACTGATTGACGTAATGAAACCATCAAGAATATTTCTTAATACCGGCTGGTCGTCCTTCACCACAAAATAATTATATTGCTCTTGTTTATCAAAGTAGTGCGTAATAACCAGTGATTGCGAAAAATATCGGGATACACAATGACTGCTGGTGATATTGTTCCCAATATAATATTGGTTATCACCGTTCACTACCGATGCCATGGCCTGATACTCGTCGTCGTAAAATGAGACTTTAGCTTCAGGAAAAGCATCCTGGATAACATCAAGAAAAGGACAATCTCGCACACACGCGACGCTAACCGGATGCTCCGAGGTCAGCGGCAGCATGGTGTTTTTTAGCGAGGTCACAAGCGTCGGCCACGTCGTCAGTAATGCCGAAGTGCGCAATAAATGGCCGCCGACATCTTGTCGCCGGGACAGCTGAGTTATCAATGTATCTACATCGTTACTGGCAAGTGCGGTCAGCGCTTCATGCTCATTATCATACTGCTTTATAACAATTTTTATATTGAGATTCTTTTGCATTAGCGCAAGATAATCCGCGTTGACGCCCCGATAATATTCACCGCTATTTTGATAAACAATGGGGGAGACTTCCGGTAACCAGGTGCCAACAACCAAGGTTTTTTTATGCGCTAACCAGTTTGTTTCTTCCCTGTTCAAGCCGATATGTTGTACTGAGGTATTATAGTTACTTTTTAGCTCAACTTGCCGGGCTGAGCTTACACCCGTAGAAAACCCGATGGTAAATATGACCATCAAAAAAATAAACAAGCGTTCCAGCATTACTCTATCCTATTTTATTTCTTTGCGCATAATCATAAATTTCCATTAATGACGAGCAATCTAATTTCTCCATCAAACGGCTTTTATAGGTGCTTACCGTTTTATTACTGATGTTCATTTTGCTGGCAATAGTGCTGTAATCCATACCGTTAAGAATATAACGCAACACTCTCATTTCCTGGGTCGACAACGTATCAAGCTTATCCTGTTCGCTGACAGATGAGCCAGTAAAATGCTCAAGGGAAAAGGGAAAATAGCTATACCCATTTTTTGCAGCTTCGATTGCTGCAAGAATATTATTCATACCCTCTTTTTTACTCACAAATCCGTTGGCACCGTATTCGGCGCTACGTTTGCCGTAAAAAAATTCATTTTTGGCTGAAATGATAATGATTACACCAGCATAGTGCCGCTTTCGCAGTTGCTCCAGCACTTCGATGCCGCTGATGCCCGGAATATCCACATCAATAATCAGTAGCTCCGGCTTAGTTTTCTCAACGGTTTGGACCACATGCTCTCCGCTGTCGAGCTCGGTGGTTACGGTAATACCATTAGTATCGAGTAAGTTGCGGATGGCTATGCGAGCTAATGGGTGATCATCAACGATTATCGCGTTCATTGCGTATAAGAATCCCGATAAATAAAGAGAGGCGATGGCTATCGAGCAGGTGAGCCTTAAGCATTATAATTTATAAAAATAAGGCGTTATCAGGTAAATCCTAACACATTCACACGTATATTTATTAGTTTTTTATAAAAACGAAGAATAAGGCATAAATGCAACACTGTATTTTACAAATTTTAAACCTTGAGCCTATCTAAATATCAAACCATTAACACAACCAAAAGGAATATTCCTACACGCGTAGGATAAATCTCTCATTTATTATGATTCATTCTTAATGGCCGGGGTCATATAACCAGGGGGAGTTTTCATCACAACGGCAAAGGTGTATATGCAGAATAGCTATCTAAGAATCATTTTTATACCAGGTCAAATCTGGAGAAAAAGATAATAAACCTGCTGATTTGATAGTAAAACGCCCTGTGGCTCAGGAATCAGCAGAGCCACAGGAGTCAGTCATGAATCAGGCTTTACTGGGCAACGCCCCAATAGCATGGGAGCTTTTCACGGTCAGCGTAACGACGGCAGAACACAACAGCGCGGCAATCATAAAGATAAAGGCGCTGTTATAACTTCCACCACTGCTTTGGATCAGCCAGCCGATGATAGGTGCAGAAACGACTCCCGCCATCTGACCGCCAAAGTTAACGATCCCGGATGCCCGCCCCATGATGTTGCTGGGAATGGTGTCCATCAGAATGCCCCAGAATGTCGCCATGGCGAAGAACATGAACAGGGCTGAAATACACTGATAAACCACCGCCATATCTGCACTGCTCACGCTGAAGGTCAGGTACAGGAAACCCGCGGCAATAACGGAGGTCACGACATACAACGTTTTACGCTGGGGTTTAAATTTATCTGAGCAATAGCCGCCTAACAACGTTCCGCCTGCGCCAAACAGGAAGGGAATGGCCGCCATGACGCCGGTTTTTGCCAGAGAAAACTCACGAACGGTGATCAGGTAGCTTGGCAGCCAGGTTGAAAAGCCCCAGAAGGTGATATCAAACAAAAACCAGATACTTGCCATTTGCCAGAGCACCGGCATTTTGAGGACGTCTTTAAACGCGATACCGCTGGTGTTTTGCAGGCTTCCCTGCTCGTCAGCAGCCAGTTCCGCCAGATCCTGCTGCGTAATTGCGGGGTGATCTTTCGGATTGTCACGGGTAAATAAGTAGATCCCCGCCGCGATAAACAGACCCGGAATACCTAGCACGATAAAGACCATGTGCCAGCCAAAGGCTCCGATTATGCTTGCAGCTACCACTACCGCCAGCGCCGGGCCTAAGGTGTTTACCGTTGACTGAATCGCCGTGGCGCGACCACGCTCTTTCGACGGGAAATAGGTTGATATCATCTTCCAGGAAGCCGACGGGAAACAACCTTCACCAACACCAAAGAAGAAGCGAACGGCCAGCATTAGCGGCAGCGTCAACACGGCACCGGTTAAGCTGGTGAAAACAGACCACCAGGCAATACCGATGGCCATGATTTTGCGCGAACCAAACTTATCCGCCAGTAAACCGCCGGGAATTTGAAATGCGGCATAACCAATAAAAAAGGCGCTAATAATTAACCCTTGTTGGGTTGTATCCAGATTTAAATCTTTGCCGATATAAGGGAGCGAAACGCTCATCACCATTCTGTCGAGAAAAGAGAGCAGCCACGCCAGCCAGATCAATGTCAGGACGGTATACCTTGCTTTCCAGGTCTTTGGTTTACCTGAAGGTAAAGACGTTTGTAGGTTCATTGTGATGTCCTTAGGGTGTAGTGATCTACCGCGGCCATAAATGGTCGCGATAAATCAATGCGTGTTTAGCGTTATTTATTAATATTGTTTTCTAATAACCGTACCGCTACAGGCATAACTTTCAGTGCCATTGATTAAGGCAATGCGCCCATTAACCATGACAATTTCAATCCCTTCCGGATATTGATTGGGTTCAACAAAAGTGCCCTTATCGGCAATGGTGTTAGGATCGAACATCACAATATCCGCCGCATAACCCACTTTCAGCAGCCCACGATCCTGCAGGCCTAATACCTCAGCGGGTTTGCCAGTCATCTTACGGATTGCCGCTTCCCAGCTCAGACATCCCTCTTCACGCACATATTTACCGAGCACACGAGGGAATGCGCCAAACACGCGCGGGTGCGGTTTGCCAGCCCCCATTAAACCGTCGGTACAGACGTTTTGCTCAGGACGGCAAAGGAACTTAATCACATGCTCTTCAGTACCGTAAAAGTCGACCATCCCAACGGCGTTTTCTTCTTCAAACAGCAGATCGAAGGTGGCGTTGTACGGATCTTTTCCGCGTAGCTCGCCCAACTGAACGAGGTTAAGACCGACGGCATCCTGGTTTTTTGTCGTTTTCACGCTGGTGACAAAAATCTGGTCCAGCCCGGCAAAATCGATAAAGTTATCCCAGCCAGGAATGCCCTGCTGAATATCGTCGATCATTTTGGCGCGCAGTTCAGGCGAGGCCAGCCGCTCAAGTAATTTGTCAGTGCCACCGGAGTGGACCCACGGCGGCAGGATCACGCCGAGCATCGTGCTGCCCGCCACATACGGATACTGGTCGAAAGAGATACGAATCCCCTCTTCCTGCGCCTGTTCCAACATGCCCAGCATCTGGTCAATCAGCCCCCAGTTTTTCTTACCGCAAACCTTCATATGTGAAATATGCAGCCAGACACCGGTGGCGGTGGCGATATCAATCAGTTCCTGCGTTGAGTTGATAATATCGTCTGCTTCACTGCGCTGATGCACTACAAAGATCCCGTCATATTTCGCCGTCACTTTGCACAGTTCAATCATTTCGGCGGTATCGCCAAAGGCGCAAGGCATGTAGATGAGCCCAGTGGAAAGACCAAACGCCCCCGCTTGTAACTCCCGCTCAAGGATTTCGCACATCTTCGCCACATCCTCACGAGTAGAGGGGCGCCCATCCAGGCCCATGGCTTCCATGCGTACGTTGCCATGCGGAACTAAATACGCGAGGTTTGTCGCCGGATGACGCGATGCCAGCAGATTGAGGTAGCCGTCTGTGTTTTTATATTTCCAGTCTATTTTGTCGGTATCGCCATCCAGTCCGGCGATATTTTTACGCCAGGCCGGAATATATTCTTCAGGCAACGGCGCCAGGGCGACACCATCCTGCCCTAACAGCTCGGTGGTAATACCCTGACGAATTTTTGCCGACAGCGCGGGGTTAATAATGGCCGACAGGTCAGAGTGCGTATGGGTATCAATAAAACCAGGACAAATAATTTTTCCCGTTGCGTCAATAACCTGCTCATTAACGCCAACGTCAATTTGTCCGATTGCGACAATGCGTCCTTCGTCAACCATCACATCGGCAATTCTGCCTTCACTGCCCGTTCCATCGATTACATTTCCGTTTTTGAAAATGGTTTTCATCGTTATTCTCCATAGCGGTGTCGCTTCACGACACCACTTGTAAGGTAAGAGGTTGTTATCTTTCTTTTTATTGGCGATAGAGTGTCTGAATGATGCTGTAATAGCCGCTGGCCGAGCCGGTTAACTGATCAATCTCGATATATTCATCGATGGTGTGGGCCAGGTTTTCGCGTGAAGGTCCGAAGCCGATAGTTTTAATTCCCGCTTCGCCCGCATAGTGGCTGCCGTTGGTGCAAAATGAGTACTGTGTGATGGTTGGATTAAACCCGGCCTCGCGAACGCCAGCCAGAGCGGCCTGCACGAATTCGTCAGACTCGTCATACACCCAGCCCGGGAAGAAGCGCTCGCCCTCAATCGTGGCACCGGTATAGCAAGACTCCTGACCTACCGCGTAGGAGACACGGGCCTTAAACTGCGGATCCTGTGCGGTAAGTTCCGCAAGCGCATTTTCCAGTGGGGCAATAACACTTTCTTTGGTTTCACCCACCAGCAAACGACGATCGTAGGTTGCGCGACAATAATCCGGCACTACCGAAGCTCCCGGGTATGGCGAAGATTTAATGTCGGTAAGCTCCAGAATGCCAGGCCCCAGTACCGGGTGCGTGGGCGGAGTGATTGTGCGAATTTTGTCGATCAATTGCGCCATTTTGTACACCGCGTTAATGCCTGCCTGCGGGTTGGCGGAGTGCGCGGGTTTACCAAACGTTTCAACCACAATTTCAGCGCGGCCACGCTGACCAATTTTCAGGTTTAACTCGGAAGCTTCACCGATGATCACGTAGTCCGGCTTATAGCGCTCGCTGACCAGCCGGGCAGCAATACCTTCAAAGCACTCCTCATGCACAATGCAGGCAACGTAGATTTTGCCGGCAAAATTACGCTGATTGTCCTGGCCGAAAAAACCCACGGCGGAAATCATCGCCGCCACGGCACCTTTCATATCGGTTGTACCGCGACCATAAATTTTGCCATCGTCGATATCGCCGCCGTACGGGTTGCGGCTCCACTTCTCTTCGTTGACCGGCACGGTATCGATATGTCCATCGAGAACCAGCGTTTTCCCCGGCTGATTGCCGACAATGCCGCCCACAATGTTGCCGTACTTATCAACGTGGATGTCATCGAACTGGTAATGCTGCATCATTTTTTTTATGGCATTAACCACTTCCCCTTCCTGACCGGAATAACTTTTTTGTTGGATCAGCGCCTGACAGTTTTTAATGACTTCATCAATACGTTTTGCAGATAACATGGGTTTCTCCGTTATTTCTCTCAATCAGGAAATGTGTTATTTGATGCCCGGGTACTGACCGCCCCAGACAATATCCAGATATTGTTGCGGGTCGGTGTCGCCTTCGGTACTGACCAACAGCACGCGGGAATGCGCATCCAGCCCCAGTTGTTCACGCGTTTGCGCCAGTTCAGGTGAGGTCATCAGCAGCGCCAGCAGACCGGAAGTGACCGCGCCGGACTCACCAGATACGATCTGCGGATCGCCCGCCAACGGATTACCCAGCATGCGCATGCCCAGCGCTGCAACTTCATCAGGGCAGGAGGCAAATGCGTTGGCATAATCACGTAGCAGTTTCCAGCCGATGCTGTTCGCCTCACCGCAGGCGAGACCAGCCATCACGGTTTGCAAATCGCCGCCCACCGCAATTGCATCCCCCTCTTTAGAACGGGCAGAGCGGTAAAGACAATCGGCAATTAACGCTTCAGCGACGATCACTTTCGGGCGGTGTTCACCCCAGGCTGCAGCCACCATTCCCTGCACCATTCCGGCAAACGAGCCAACGCCTGCCTGAACAAAAATATGCGTCGGCGCAACCTGATGCAGCTGGTCTATCGCCTCCAGCATCAGCGTGCCGTAGCCCTGCATAATCCACTGCGGGATTTTTTCATACCCTTCCCAGGCGGTATCCTGCACCACAATCCAGCCATGCTTTTGTGCTTGTTCCGCGGTCATGCGAACCGCATCGTCATAGTTCATATCGACGATTTCAGCGGTAGCGCCTTCATTACGGATGGAGGTCAAACGCTGCTGCGAAGAGCCCTTCGGCATATAAACCACGGCGTTTTGCTTCAGTTGGCGCGCCATCCACGCCACACCGCGACCGTGGTTGCCATCGGTGGTGGTGGCAAACGTGACGGTTTGGAGATCGCGGCGTACCTCTTCGCTGGTCATCACGTCAAACGGCAGTTCACTGATATCCTTACCGATTAATTCCGCGATATGGCACGCCATCGCATAGGAGCCGCCCAGCGCTTTGAAGGCTTTCAGGCCAAAACGCTGAGACTCATCCTTGAGATAGATATTTTTAACACCCAGCTTTTGTGCAAGAGCCGGCAGCGTATATAACGGCGTCGGCGCATAATCCGGAATAGACCGATGAAAATTCAACGCTTTTACCAGTTCCTGGCGACTAAACGGTGCCAGCGGCGCGTTTGGATGTTCGGTAAACGGCGTCTGGTTGATAAAAAATGATAAGTTTTCCTGCATCATAAAACCTCATTGTTCTGGTATTTCACTCCCTGTAATAGACGTATACAGAGATATTTACGCTATCGGCATTGCCAATAGAGCAAAATGCTTACCAGTTTTTTATTAATCGAGTAAAACTTTATAAATATTTTAATAAAGGCTTTATTTTCAACCAATTAAAAAGAGATCAAGATGGGTACTGAAAAATACCACAGCGTTAGTTTATCGCCTCGTTTGATAAATTCTCACAATTGATAAATAGTGTGATCGCGGAAGATAAAATAAAAAAAACATCCAAAAACAGAGTGGTAGATTGATTTTTCGCAAATCATTTTTGCATTGATTCGCATATTTATCATCTCCCTTGAGAAATGCCACTCGCTGCCGGAGAAGTACCATGATTTCAGTACTCAGCAATATTCAGGATGATATCTGCAATTATGCCGACGCTATTTCTGGCATAACCGGAACGGATGTTGAAATCATCGATGAATCCTTAATGCGCATCGCTGGCACCGGTAAATACCGACATATGCGCAATGAAAACGTGGCAAAAAATGGCTACATCTACCACCACGTTTTGCAGGTCCGAGAAACGGTTCTTATCAAAAACCCCGGCGAACATCCGCTGTGTCAGTTATGTGAAAAACACCACTACTGTTCTGAAATGCTGGATTTGAACGCACCAATTTTTCTCAACAATCGAGTGATTGGCGTGATCGGAATTATTTGCTCAACCCAGGCGCAGCGTGACGCGTTATTGAGCCAGATTGATAAATTTGTCACTTTTATTGAGCAAATCGCGGTGATGATCTCCAGTAAGGTCTTTGAATGTCTGGAGCGTTTACGCGCGCAGGAAACCCTCGGCGCATTTCGGCGTCTGATCGATGCCATGGACCGCGGCGTTGTAGCAATTGATGGCAATGGTCTTATCTGGCATGCCAATCATTCAGCCGATCGCATTCTCAACCGCGAAGTTCAGGGATTACCGCTGACCATTGAAACAACCGGGGACAGTTTGTATGGCGATGAAGAAGCATGGCTGACGCTTGAAGGCCAGAAACACCATGTACTGTGCAAACAAATTTCGCTCTCCTCGCTGGATAACGATCGCTTAACGATGGTCATCTTTCGTGATGCGCACGACTACCTGAGTAACCTTACTCCATCCCCTTACGAGTCTGACACGCAGGTGCGGCTGATTGGTCACTCTTCCTCAATGGAGCAGCTCAGAAGCACCATTAGCAAAATTGCCAACAGCTACGCCAGCGTGCTCATCACCGGGGAAAGCGGCTCGGGTAAAGAGGTCGTGGCATTTGCCATTCACCAAAACAGCCCCCGTAAAGCCGCCCCTTTCGTGACAATCAACTGCGCGGCAATCCCCGAGCAACTACTGGAAAGCGAACTGTTTGGCTATGTACGCGGTGCATTTAGCGGTGCAGATCCCAAAGGACGAATGGGGAAATTTGAACTGGCCAACGGCGGCAGCCTGTTTCTGGATGAGATCGGCGATATGCCGCTGCACCTGCAGGCCAAGCTGCTCAGGGTGTTGCAGGAAAAAGCGATCACCCGCGTGGGTTCTAATAACATCATTAATATTGATGTGCGCATTATTGCCGCGACCAACAAAAATATTAGCGCGATGGTGGAGAATAATCAGTTTCGCGAAGACCTTTTCTATCGCCTGAATGTCGTCCCTCTGGTGCTTCCTTCCCTGCGTGAACGCAGGGCTGATATCGCCGTCCTCGCACAATACTTTGCCGATGAGTTTTCGGTCAGTTACCAGCGTTCACCGCAAAAACTGCCCGATGACGTTATTAATCGCCTTTATGCCTGGCACTGGCCGGGGAACATTCGTGAATTACGCAACGTCATCGAATACATTTTTGTGATGCGCGGAGAAGCCGCCGGGATCAACGCCAGCCATCTGCCCCCTTATTTACTCTCCCCGGCTGACAGCAGGAAAACCACGATGACCGCACAACCCCGACAGCTGGCGAACCAAGGAAAACAAGCGGAAAGGGACGCCATCGAAAATGCCATCCAGCGATTTGGTTCAAGCGTGGAGGGCAAAAAACAGGCTGCATCAGAACTGGGAGTCAGTATTGCCACGCTCTATCGAAAAATAAAACTGTATGGTTTGTGAGCCCCATTTTTTTAACAATTAAGCCCGCGTAGCGCGGGCTTTTGGTGGTTAAGTACAGGGATACTTAATCAAACACACCATTGATAACAGCGGTGACAATTGCCGTGCTCAGTGCAATCAACACCAGATTGTCGCCAACAACCTGCCATTCATAACCCGGGTAATACGGCAGTTGATTCAGCATCGAGGATGGGACACTTTTCTTAGCGATCCCCGGAGGAAGTGGTTTTCCTCGCGCCAGATTTTTGACGATGCCCGGAGGCAGTGACTTATATCCCGTCAAACCATATCTGACGGCATACTGCCTGGCCACGTTATAGCTAATATCACTATCAACATGGTCCGGCTTGCCATAATTTTTACGCTGTTCCGATTGCGAGTTGTTTTTTGGGCCTGGGTTTCCTTTCTGGCTATGGCTGCTATTACCCTTATTCCCACTATTACCATGGTTGCCGCTATTACCATTTCCGTTGCCATTACCGGGGTTAGCCGAAACGGGGATAGCGCACATCGACATCGCGGCAACGGCAACTAAAGCCGTTGCTAAAGTACGGAGCCTGGACATGATGATTCCTTAAGATATGGATACATACAAAATGTATGGTATTGCGTGAATATTGGCTATCGCTATGAATCCGATTTATTGGCAGAAAAACGCTGTCGCTTTGCAAAGTGAGCAGCTTTGATTGACCGTTTTTTAAATTAAAAACCGCCATTCCCGTTAACTCAGATCGGCAAGCGACAGGCACAGGATCTGAGTTTTTGGGAATAACTTCGCGAAAATGGAGAGAAAACGGCGTTTTTTTTCGGTTAAGCTATGTTCATGCTTTGGCGCTACCCATGGTCAGATTCACTATTCAGGAAACCACCCATAATGGCAAAAAGTACCCCGCAGCTGCCGCTCGACCCACATATGTGTCGCAGCTATGAAAAAAAGTCGCGAAGTCCGCTGGCGCTCTACTCAGAGTATCAGCGGATGGACGTCGAGCTGCGGGCTCCGCTGGCCATGACCTACAGCCACTGGCACGGTCAGGTTGAAGTGAATGTGCCGTTTGATGGCGATGTGGAGTACCTTTTCAATGACGAAGTGGTGAAAAGCAAACAGGGCTTTATCACGCTGTTCTGGGCCTGCACACCCCATCAGCTGACGGATGCCGGGCACTGTAAACAGATGGCCATCTTCAACTTACCGATGCATCTTTTTTTGTCCTGGCCGCTGGACAGGGAACTGATTAACCACGTGACGCATGGGATGGTGATTACGTCGCTTGCCTCGCAGCAGTTGAGCGCTTTTGAAGTGCAGCGTTGGCAGAGTGAACTCAACAGCAACAATGAGCAAATTCGTCAATTAGCCATTGATGAGATTGCCCTGATGCTCAAGCGATTTAGCCTCGCTGGCTGGCGGCCAGTGCTGGGTAACAAAACATCGCGCACCCAGAAAAACAGTATTTCACGGCATTCACAGTTTTACGTCAGCCAGATGCTGGAGTTTATTGCCGCAAACTGCGACAAACAGCTTACGGTCGATGCTATTGCCGAACACGTTAAGCTCAACCCAAATTATGCGATGGGCATTTTTCATCGCGTGATGCAACTAACCATGAAACAGTATATTACCGCAATGCGCATCAACCATGTGCGGGCTTTGCTTAGCGATACGGATAAAACAATTCTGGATATCGCTACAATTGCAGGTTTCCGATCCAGCAGCCGTTTTTATAGCTCATTTCATAAATACGTCGGCATGCCGCCGCAGCAATATCGCAAACTGAGCCAACAGCGCCGAAATCATTCACCTTATGCCGAGGGGTAATTTATTCGTCAAACTCACTCTTACCTTACAACCAAAATATAAGCATCAGAATAGCAGGTCAAAATAGATAATCTGCAGCAGTTAATAAAATAGGGTTCAGACATGAACTCTGGCAACTATGTTACTCAGTTATGGGTGACCTGTAGCAGGTATTTATTTGACGTGTTCAACCATTAACGATTGGGATGGAATTATGGAATTAAATAGCTGCACCGCCAACAACAGAAAGCCATTGTCTTTCTTTTGGTCAGTTTTACCCATGATAGTCATGCTGGGTGGCATTAGCATCGGATATTTTATCTTCAATATTCGAGCTGAACCCATGATCCTCATGGGAACCGCAACCGCCTCGTTTATCGCCATCGCTCACGGCTACACATGGGATGACATTCTACAATCTATTTGCAATAAAATATCTGAAGCGCTTCCTGTCATATTAATCGTCGCCAGTATCGGTTTCTTAATTGGCGCATGGATGGTGTCAGGCACTATTCCAATGATGATTTATTATGGTCTGAAGTGGATTAACCCGCAGTATTTCTATATTTCAGCATTTATGCTGGGAGCGCTGATCTCAGTCTGTACCGGCACCTCCTGGGGATCCATCGGAACCGTCGGGATTGCCATGATTGGCGTAGCGATTGGTCTGAATGTTTCGCTGCCCATTGCTGCTGGCGCTATTGTCTCCGGCTGCTGGTTTGGTGATAAGCTTTCTCCGGTTTCTGACTCAACCAACATGGCGGCGCTGGCTGCCGGTGTAAACCTGTACTCGCATATCGGCCATCTGCTGTGGACCACCGGCCCGGGATTTATTATTTGCTGCGTCGTATACAGCTATATGGGCATGGGCATTGATGCCTCATCCAGCGCGCCAGCCAATATCACCAACTTGATGAACGCTATCGGCCAGATTTATCACTTTAACATTCTGCTACTGTTGCCACCGATCATCGTTTTGTATGGCTCATTGTCAAAAAGACCGCCAATCCCGATGCTCTTTTTATCCACAATAGTCTCGATGATTCTGGCATTAGCCTTTCAGCAATTTACCGCATCATCGGTTGGCGAATCCGTGGTTAGCGGTTTTAAGCTCGCGATGCTCACCGGAGATAACCTGCCAACACTGTCATCAGATGTTTCGCGCTTACTGGAACGAGGCGGCGCCATTTCAATGTTTAGCAGCTTCGTCACCGTCTTCAGCGCCTTCAGCTTTGCCGGCGCAATGAGTGCGACAGGCTCTTTGCACACCGTGATAAACGCGCTCACGAAAGGCGTTAAATCCACATTCCGCCTGGTGGCCACCACGATTGTGACGACGTTCACCATCTGTGCCTGTACGGCAAATGGAACCTTGCCACTGCTGCTGTGCGGCGATGCCTTTAAAGAAGAATATAAAAAACGAGGACTTGCGACAAAGAACCTCTCGCGTACTACCGAAGATGCCGGAACCGTTGTCGAACCGATTATCCCCTGGTCTGCCTCAGGCGTTTATTGCGCCACGATGCTGGGCGTGGCGACGCTTGATTATTTGCCATGGGCAATCCTCTGCTACAGCGGCATCATCTTTGCCCTGCTGTGGGCGGCCACCGGTATTGGTATTGCTAAATATGAACCAAATGAAGCTACAGAGCATATGGTTGAGCAAAAATCATAGGCTAATAAATAGCTAAATATTGGCTACCACCAGGGTAAATTTAATATATCGATTAGATATACAGAAATATTCTTCACTGTTGCGTTGCTTAAACTATTTTTCAGAGACTGTCCAGGAGTCAGCAATGTCTTTGTTTGATGATATTGTCATAAGGGATGTTAATTGCCGTAAATACGGTCAATTACAACAGATGTACGGCACCACCGATGTATTACCGTTGTGGATTGCAGATATGGATTTTGTGACGCCAGAGCCAATCATGAGCACACTGCGTTCAGTGGTATCGCAGCCAGTACAAGGCTACAACCTGGATTATCCGCAATGGAAAGAGTCCGTTATTCATTGGTATGCGCAACAGTATGATGTCGACATAAAGCCACACTGGTTGCATTTTATTCCCGGCGTCATAAAAACTATCGTGCTCTCTCTGATGGTGTTTACCCGACCAGGTGATAATATTTTAACCTGTACGCCAATATATGACCCCTACCCTAATCTGGTAAATACCAGCGGCAGGAATTTGATTCAAACGCGCCTCATTGAGAAAGATGGTCATTACGAATTTGACTGGCATGATTTCAGCGAAAAACTCAAGCAGTGCAAAATGTTTCTTTTCCCTTCGCCGCATAATCCGGGCGGTATGGTATGGTCGCGGGAAACGCTGGAAAAAGTAAGTCACTATTGTCAGCAAGCTGGCGTCATTATTCTCTCAGATGAAGTGCATAGTGATTTAACCCTGCCAGGCAAGCGCCATCTGCCGTTTTTTACTTTAGACGAAGCGACAGGGAGCCAGTCAATCGTGCTGACCTCAATCAGTAAAACCTTCAACACGGCGGCGATCCAGGGCGGAATTGCCATTATTAAAAATAATGAATTACGCCATCAGTTCTATGGTTTCCTGGATAACTGCTACCTTGCCGAGACACATTCATTACAGCAGGCGGCCATTTACAGCGCCTTTACCCATTGTGGCGACTGGCACCAAAAATTATTAGCCTACCTGGCCGACAATGTGGCGTTTGTTAAAAGTGAAATTGAAAAGCACTGTCCCTTAATCTCCATTGTGTATGGCGGAGCATCGTATCTTCTGTTTCTGAACGCGGAAAAAATGAATCTTAGCGATGAACAGCTAGGCGCATTTTTTGTGCAGGAAGCAAAACTGGGTCTGTCACCAGGCGCGCAATATGGCCCCGGCGGAGAGGGTCACATGAGACTCAACGTTGGGTGCCCGCGCTCGGTACTGGTAGAAGCGATGAACCGACTGAAAGCCGCGTACCAAAAACGACAGAACGCGTAGCGCGCATCACACTCTTTGCCCCGCCACGGTGGGGCAAAACTATACAAAGATGTTGCAGAACTGCTATAAAGTTTTTCCGTTCTGTCGGCTGGTGTTAAACTGGAAAGTGTGATCTTCATCATAACCTGCTTAAACAGAGAAAAGAGACACTGCTATGCAACATATCATTGAGGGCTTCCTCAACTTCCAAAAAGAGATTTTCCCTCAACGTAAGGAACTCTTTCGCAGCCTGGCATCCAGCCAGAATCCCAAAGCACTTTTCATCTCCTGTTCCGATAGCCGCCTGGTGCCAGAACTCGTTACTCAGCAAGAGCCCGGACAGCTTTTCGTTATCCGCAACGCCGGTAATATCGTTCCGTCTTTTGGACCGGAACCCGGTGGCGTATCTGCTACGATTGAATACGCGGTTGTCGCACTTGGCGTGACGGATATCGTCATCTGTGGACACTCCAACTGCGGCGCGATGAAAGCCATTGCTGATAGCCAGCCTCTGGATCCGATGCCCGCTGTGGCTCACTGGTTGCACTATGCCGATGCCGCGAAAGCCGTGGTTGATAAGAAAACCTGGGATAACCCAATCGATAAAGTTAACGCCATGGTGGAAGAAAACGTTATCGCACAGCTCAATAATATTAAAACGCATCCTTGCGTCGCGGTTGGGCTGCGAAATAATGCGCTTCGTCTGCACGGCTGGGTATATGACATCGAAAGCGGTGAAATCCGTACCCTGGATAAAAACAGCAAAACCTACGTTTCCCTTGCAGATAACCCGCAGGTGCATTTCGAGTAAATCGTCCACTGGAGCAAGGATGCTCTGGAGAGCTTTTACCTACTTTTGTGCTATAGACAAAAAACATGCTTGCGACTAAATAGATGCGCGGAATAGTAGATCACTGAAAGGGAACTCAGCCCGGATTGTGCGATCTGATCAATCGCCAAACCAACCAAAACCACCAACCGGACTGAGCGATGCCGATCATAGCACCAATACCCCGTGGCGAACGACGCCTGATGCAGAAAGCTATTCATAAAACGCGCGATAAAAATCATGCCCGCAGACTCACGGCCATGCTGATGCTTCATCGGGGTGAACGGGTCAGCGATGTTGCCAGAACTCTCTGTTGTGCTCGTTCATCCGTTGGTCGCTGGATTAACTGGTTTACGCACTCAGGTATTGAAGGCCTGAAATCCTTACCCGCAGGGCGCTCCCGACGCTGGCCTTTTGAACATATCTGCACCCTGTTACGTGAGCTGATAAAGCATTCTCCCGGCGATTTTGGTTATCAACGTTCACGCTGGAGCACCGAATTACTGGCATTAAAAATCAATGAGATAACCGGTTGCCAGTTACATGCAGGAACCGTTCGCCGCTGGTTGCCATCTGCGGGGCTTGTATGGCGCAGGGCCGCGCCAACTCTGCGTATCCGTGACCCACATAAAGATGAAAAGATGGCGGTAATCCACAAAGCGCTGGATGAATGCAGCGCAGAGCATCCGGTATTTTATGAAGATGAAGTGGATATCCACCTTAATCCTAAAATCGGTGCGGACTGGCAGTTGCGCGGACAGCAGAAACGGGTAGTGACGCCGGGGCAGAACGAAAAATACTATCTGGCCGGCGCACTGCACAGTGGCACGGGTAAAGTCAGCTACGTGGGCGGCAACAGCAAAAGTTCAGCGCTGTTTATCGCTCTGCTGAAGCACCTGAAAGCCACTTACCGGCGGGCGAAAACAATCACGCTGATCGTTGATAACTACATTATCCATAAAAGCCGCGAAACACAGCGCTGGTTGAAAGCAAATCCCAAGTTCAGGGTAATTTACCAGCCGGTTTACTCGCCGTGGGTGAATCATGTGGAACGGCTATGGCAGGCACTTCATGACACGATAACCCGTAATCATCAGTGCCGCTCAATGTGGCAGTTACTGAAAAAGGTCCGCCATTTTATGGAAACCGCCAGCCCATTCCCCGGAGGAAAACATGGTCAGGCAAAAGTGTAGCGGTATTAGGCGCAGCTATTTAGTTTTAAAATAGCCACTGGTATTCTCACATCAGTTTTCGCACATTCATACAACGTTGCGACAGGTCTCATGAACTGAGCCGCAAATAGCTGTTCATACATGATGCAGGCGATAAAAAGGAGCGGGTACGAATGCAAGCAAAAATAAAAAGAATAATAAATATGTTATTCTATCATGAGTCGTGGGATATCATGATTATTAAGGATCATGGTACACACTTATTCCCGAATAATACACTGGATATATTAAGTAAATCCGCTGCACAGCAGTTAAAAAAGAAATATACGTTTCAGGCCGATCCTTTTCTTATTGAAAAAGATGATAAACTGTTTGTTTTTTATGAAGCTTTTAGCTTTCGCAACTCGAAAGGCACGCTCCGATGCCGTATTCTTGATCGTGAACTGGTTGAAATTGATGACGTGAAACTTGAAGGTTTTGACGACCTGATGTGTCATTTGTCATTTCCTTTCCTGATTAATATTAACGATCAGCTCTTCATGATTCCTGAATCATCAGAAAGAAAAGAAGTGATACTGTTTCAGTCTGTAGAGTTTCCTACGCGCTGGAAGAAAATTAAAGTTCTAATCTCTGACACCGAAGTGACAGATAACATTTTTCTTTCAATGAATGAGACCTGCTATCTTATGTCGACCACCATGGATAATAAAATAATTATTCATTCGGCCGAGCATCTCCACGGACAGTGGCAGAGAATTACTCCTGCATTGAAGGTGAGCAATCATCATCATCGGGGAGCGGGTGCGCCTTATCTTGTCGATAACAAAATGTATTTCTTAACCCAGGAATGCACACCTGAAACGTATGGAAAATCTATCTACATCAAAGAATTAGTTACACTGAATGACGCTACTTTTGATGAGAATCTGATCGAACAAATCAATTCGTCGATCAACCACAGTGACGGCGTTCACACGCTAAATTTCTCAAGTAATTATATTGCCTATGATACAAAAATAAATAAGTTCAGTCTGTTGGCAATCTTTAAAAAAATATCATATAAGTGTATGATAAAATATAGAAACGTATACCTTTCCCGGCAAAATAACTGATCCACTGGATCCTTGGGTACATTGCTGGAAAATCGCTCGGGTTTTTAGCATTTTTCTGGAGTCTGTATGGCTATTCTTGTCACTGGTGGTGCAGGTTATATTGGTTCACATACTGTTTTAACGCTACTGGAAAGAGGCGATGATGTCGTTGTCATCGATAATCTGGCAAACGCCAGCCGAATCTCGCTGGACAGGGTCGCGGAACTCACAGGAAGGGAACCCATTGTCTATATCGCTGATGTTCTCGACAGGCAGGCATTAAAAAACATTTTCGCCAACCATAACATCACTGATGTCATTCATTTTGCGGGCCTCAAATCGGTTTCCGAGTCGATAAAAGAACCCCTTGCTTACTACGAAAACAACGTCACTGGAACGCTGGTTTTACTGGATGAGATGCTGGCCGCAGGCGTTAATCGATTCATTTTTAGCTCATCAGCTACGGTATACGGTAATCCGGAAAGCGTGCCGCTGAGCGAGCAATCGCGTACGGGGGGTACCACCAATCCGTACGGTACCTCTAAATTAATGGTCGAACAGATTCTGGCCGATTTCTCCCGCGCGCAGCCCGCTTTCCGCATTACCTGCCTGCGCTATTTCAACCCAGTCGGCGCCCACCCATCGGGTCGAATTGGTGAGGATCCCAACGGTATCCCCAATAACCTGGTGCCGTACATCTCCCAGGTTGCGATTGGTAAGCTGAAAACTGTGTCGGTTTACGGTAATGACTATCCAACCCCCGACGGCACCGGCGTTCGTGATTATATCCACGTCATGGATTTGGCGACAGGCCATTTAGCCGCGCTGGATAGCCAGAACAAAGGCGCAGCCTACAAGGTGATTAATCTCGGTACCGGGGTCGGTTATTCTGTGATTAATCTGATTGAGGCGTTTGAAAAAGCGGCGCAGAAAAATATAAGTTATCAATTTGTCGACAGAAGGCCCGGCGACATTGCCGAATGTTGGTCTGACCCGTCACTGGCATACAAAGAGTTGGGCTGGAAGGCCATCTACAACCTTGATGAAATGATGCGTGACACCTGGAACTGGCAAAAAAACAACCCGAATGGTTATAACATCTGATGTACCCGGCAACGAGCCTGAGCCTCAGGCTCGTTGCCGTGACGGGCTAGCGTGCCGTTATCGTTGATACGCGATACCAGCCGCTGCTTTGCTTTCCTTCGTTGGCAAAGTTAATTCTTGCCACCCCGGATTTATCCAGCATCGAAACCTCAATGGCGTATTGCCCTTTCGCCAGTCGGCCCGGCATGGGCAATGCGTAGCTAACCTGATAAACGCCCGGGAGCCAACGTCGTATATCATCCGCCGCATTCCCCTGCGCCACCACCTTATTGGCGCTATCCACCACACGAAATGCCAGCGTGTAGGGCAGATAAATCGGTGCGATACCTTCGTTATACCAGGTACTGTTCAACCTCAGCGTTTGTCCGCCGTCCCACACGGACTCATGGCTCAGAGACGCTAAGCGAAACCGATAGCCCAGTTTGGTCAGCGCGTCGTCAACAATCGGTCGATAATCGCTGGGTATCGCTCTCGATTTCAGGTTGATCGTGCTGGCGTGCTGCTTGACCGCCCAGTCAAAAATGCCCTGCACTTCGGCACGCGTATAGTGGAAGGTGTTCTTCCAGTCCTGCATATATGAACAGATTTCCAGACTGACCGGCGCACGTTTCCAGGCATCGTTAAACCCTGAATAGCTCTGCTGTGCTGCCAGTAATCGCTGCGGGTAATCATCGGCCATATGGCTCCAGGAGTCCGAAAATACGCGCAGGTCACCCCAGCAATCCGCCCGCCATCCAGCCCCTCGCGCCACCGCATTAGCCAGGCTTTGCCCACCGCTCATCAACATTATTTTCGGCGTCGAAGGGAAGGCAGAAAAGTGCATTGCGACGTAGGGGTCTAACTGCGCGGTGGTGTACTGCTCCAACAGTGGTTTCAGATCAGGGAAATTGCTGTTATGCCATTCACCCCAGGCCCCCACCATGCCGATATCCACAAAAGCGAGATTCTCATTACCGTCGTAACGTTTTCCGAATGCGTTCAGCAGACGCTGGCTGTACTCAATAAACAGCGGGTCGCTTAAATCCGGAATAAATGTTTTATTATCGGGCGTCCAGCTGCCTTTCACGCCTTTTTTAATCAGCCAATCGGGAATTTTGGTGCCATCCCCCGAATCGGCAAGCACCATAAACCGCAGCCCGACATTCATCGCGGGACGATGCGCTACCGCGTATTTGAAGGCATCATCCACCAGCGCAAAATTATACTGACCTTCAACAGGCTCCAGCTCTCGCCAGTAAAATCGCTCGTATTCAAATCCGGTATTGGGATAATCCGCCAGACCCAGCGTTTCACCGTACCCCTGATGAAAACTTGCCACGCCAATCCCCGGATTGGTTAACGGGCCCGTTAATGCTTTGGGGGTTACGGTCGTTAATGCAGACATAACCGCCAACGGAAAGGACATCAACAACAGCGCAGAAACCCATTTACACTTCATCGCAGTGACGCCCTCCACAGGTTTGTTTACGCTAGCGGTTTTTCAGGCTTAACCACCAGTCCCATATGCCTACATGAAAATTTTGAAACACATCAATACCTAATGCTGATTTGATCATATACAGCGTCAGCAATACGCAGCAGGTAACGAACAACACGGCAATCAGCAGCAAAAAAGTGAGCAATATTCTCGACAGGGTCGATTCCTGACGATGCTGCCGACGCAAATCTCTGCCAAACAAAAAAACCAGATAATAGCGTTTACTGAAAAAGGGAAAGCTTCGGCGAATATCGATCTGATGCCGCGAAGTCAGAGTCGAGGCCAGGATCGCTTTTTCCACCCCTTCTTTTTGTTCAGGAGTCAACCCTTGCGCAATCGGCTCGTCAAGGTGAGCATAAAATCGTTCGATGACGGGAGGACGATTTTGAGGACTGGTCAAAATTAACCTATATCTTTATCAATTGAGTGATAGACGTTAATCGTCTTTTTGGCAATTTCATGCCAGTTATAGTTTTGCAAATATACACGATAGTCCACGCTATTGGTTGCCGCCCACTCGGTTAATTTTTCGGCCAGGCTTGTCACATCCCCCACCTTAAAATAGGCCTCGGACGGCAGTTGAACTTCGAGGTTAGCCGGAATATCACTGACGACGGCAGGAAGAGAAAATGACATCGCTTCCAGCAGCGCAATGGGCAATCCTTCATGGTATGAAGGCATCACAAACAGCTGGGCCTGCGAAAACACCGCCTGAAGCTCATCACCACGCAAGAACCCCGTCATCACAACGCCAGGCGTGTCCGCGGCAAGCTTTTTGAGGCGAATGCTGTATTCGGTCGGATGATCCGCATCGCCAATTAACACTAACGGCATAGTTAAACCGCTGCGCTGATAGGCGGCGATGGCATCATGCATCCCTTTTTCTTCCACAAATCGCCCAACCACCACGAGGTAGTTTTTCGGCTGCAGCCCAAAGCGGGAGAGCGTATTGTCGATGGTCAGCGCAGATAACGACCGCGGCTCGTTGACGCCATTGTGAATTAAATGCGCATCATAGCGAGCGTGTTTTTTCTGGATCAGTTGATTAATAACCTCAGAAATCACAATCACTTCGTTGGCATATCTCACTGCCCAACGCTCACCCAGCAGCAATATTTTTTTAGCAATGAATCCCCATTTTTGACGATCGTAATCAGGTCCATGGTGGGTGAAAACCACCTTCTTCCCTAACATGCGTAATAATGGGATCACAAGCCCAGGCCCGATAGCATGGACATGCACAATATCCGAATGGTCGATACTTGTCCTAAATGCCGCTAAAACGGAATGGACAATCGCTTCCAGCGAGCGCTTTTTGGGTGCCCACAGCGCGTAGGTTTCAACTTTCTTATATAACGATCGTTTGTAATTTACATACGGCGAGCGTGCAATCACGCAAATATCAACGTCCAACTGCTGCTTAATGGCAGGATATAGATTCTGACAGTGTGTCTCCACCCCACCCAATACATCGGGAATACCACGCGTACCAAAAACCGTTATTTTTTTACTCATACTATGGCCTGCTCAGCAGTTCTTTATAGAGCGCCAGTAGAGTATCCATATGTTTACTCAGCGCATATTTTTCACTCAATCGCGCACGACCCTGTAAGCCCATGACCCGCGCCTTCTCTGGCGAGTCGGCCAGTGCATCCAGCGCATTTGCTAACTCTTGCACATTGCCAGGTTCGAATAAAATCCCTTCGATACCATCACGAATTTGTTCCGGGATGCCGCCGATGCGCGATCCGATCACCGGCTTGCCTAAGGACATCGCCTCTAATATCGCCATAGAACAGTTTTCATAGCATTCTGAAGGAAGGATCACTGCCCGCGCATGCTTAATAAGGTTATCGAGAGCTTCCCCTTGTTGCACATAACCTAAAAACTCAACGTCCGGGTATTGGGCGACTAATTCATCGTGCAGTGGACCGTGCCCTACAATTTTCAGCGGCGCTTTGTTCTGCATTTTCTCATGCGCCGCCAATAACGTTGCCACGCCCTTTTCACGGCTCAGGCGACCGAAGTACAGCATATAGCCCGCATCGCTTACCTCACCCAGAGGACGGCTGTCATCAACGCCATTGACGATGACATCAATGCGCGAATTCGGCAGCGTACGCAACAATACGCCACGTAAAAAGACGCTCGGCGAAACGATCACATCCAGCGCCTGGTAATTTTGCGCAATATATTGCCAGGTCGCCTCTAAAGAGAGCAGGAGGCTTTTTGAAGCAGAGCCTTCCTGGCAACGATACCTGAAGGCATTGAAAACCGTCCCGGTAATACAGGAATCACACACTTTACCGTCGCGCAGCATGGAATAGGCAGGACAGACGATTTTATAGTCATGCGCGGTCAGCACCGTTTTGCAGCCAAAATTGCGGGCCACTTTAATCAACGCTGGCGTTAACTGATGGTAAATGTTATGGAAGTGGACGATATCCGGACGCTCTTTTTGTAGTAGCGCCAGCATCTTTTTGCAGGCTTGCGAATTATGAATAAAGTTAACCGCCGTTTTGAGCCCGCCCAGCAGATTGCTCTCCTGGTGGTAGTCCACATTGCTGACGAAATAATCCGCATAGTCCGAAGGGAAATTGTTCTCATGCTGCATCGAGAAATCAACAACCTGCACTCCGGCCTGTTTCAGCATCTCGCGCTCTTGAAAATAAACGGTTTCCGCGCCGCCTTTAATGAAAAAAAACTTATTCACTAATAAAACTTTCATTGCGCCAGCCTTAGTTATTCATGAATGATTTTACTGTCAGGCGGAGTCAACGGATCGCGTACTGGTTTAGTCAACCCTTTAACAAGTCCCGCAGAAAGCACGGCCAGGTTCATTACGCTCTGCAATCCGTTCAATAACGATCGATTCTGCACGGTTTTCAAGATAATAAAGGCTAGCAAGGGTAGAAATGCAATATCGAAAAGTTCGAGATTGAAGGTCACCGCCGCAATAAACAAGGCAATCAGATACACAGAAAAAATCGCCTCGTTCTTAACCATTTTTAACGCTTTGCCGAAATAAGGTTTTCCCCACGCACAACGTAAAAGCTCGCCCGGTGCCTGATAGTATCCACTTTTCCAGCGGTGCTTCAGCATCTGAAAGGTCGGCATGGTATGCGAAGTATGAATAAAATACGGAATATTCAGACGGCGTAGTTTATAACCCGCATCGAGCAAACGCAGGCCAAGTTCAGCTTCTTCATAAGCGTGCAAATTACGGTTGGTGAGATAACCAATTTTCTCAATCGCAGAGCGGCGATATAACCCACCACCGCCTAAATGGTCGCTATCTCCAAGCGGATAGATTTTACTAATACGCTGCTTACGCGATTTAAATTCATAGTTAACGGCATCGTCCATTTCAACGGTTCCCGCGACACCTGCATATTCCGGCTCAGCCTGCAAAAAAGCGACAGCCTGATCCACAAAGCCCTCTTCCAGCTCCATGTCGCCGTCCATCAGCAACAGATATTCCCCTTCACTATACAGATAACCTAACTGATGCCCGACGCCGCAGCAGCGATCGCCTGGGTCAGTTAAAGAGACCACGGTCACCCCTTTATCGATCGCAAGCTGTTGGGTGTTATCCGTTGACAGGCTATCTGCCACTATAATTTTATGTGGATAATCAACAAGCTGCCTGCGGATACTGTCTATCGTTTTCTCAATACATTCAGATTCATTGAGTGTTTTAATACTCACTGAAATAAACGGTTTTTGGTCCATACAATTACCCTACACAGCGAAGGACGGTTCGACGAATCACTAAACTTGATCCTAGTGATAAATAGAACAGGAATTGTAACATCGGTGTAATCATCAGTATCTGGCTGTAAGGTAAGCTAATTAAGCAACTGATAGCAAAAGCGTTAAACGCCGGTGCAAAGCTCAGCAACTGAAGATCCTGCTGGTCCAGTTGTTCAAGCGTCAGTAATGGCTTTGGCTGACAAACTTTCAGGATATAAATGAATAAGCTAATAAAAAGTAACGTGCCGATCACCCCGACTTCCCACAGCAGCATACTCAGGGAAGTCGAGTCGAGAATTAAGTTATAAATGATATTCAAAAAGCCCGGCGACACCGTACTCCCGCTGTTTGTGGCGTTGAGCCCATAACCAAATAACGTTCCTGAAAGCCCCCACAGATCGTTATTTTTCAACCAGAACAGGAACGTCGTAAAGCGCCCTAACTCCCCCGTAGACATGATGTAGTTCGGGTCAAAGATATAGCTTAAGGAGTCGATGAAAATGCTTAACGAACTTTTCGACGGATCGCCGCCAAACGCGGAAGAATAATAGTACGCGAGGATCACTATCGACAGGCTAATAAGCAGCAGCATGCCCGCCACAATAACCAACAGCGTTTTCAGATTAACCTTACTGACGTCTTTGACGTAGCTCGGTGAGATCCACACCCACGCGAGGAACAGAGGTGACAGCAGAATAACGAACTTCACTTCACCAATAATACATAGCCCGATCCCAAGAACAATGTGCAACGCCATGGACTTGAACGTGGTCAATCCGTGCTTATACTCAGAGACTTTTAACAACATAATCAACAGGCAAAACAGGCCCATCGCAGCAGTGTTACCGCCCCCCATGGGGTCACCGCCAAACGTACCAACCACGGAGTCCCATTTCTCATCTTCGCCACGCACCGCAACGCGCTGGGGAACGACCAGTAAAACCTGATAAATCATTACCGGGATTTGCGCGTAAAACACCCAGTACAGATAGCGCGTTGCACGGTAAATCTGCGACTCCCGGCAAAATCCCAGCAGCAAACAGATCATCACCAGTGACAATGCGATTTCATTTTTAAATGCCACAATCGCGACGGTGATCCCGCCCTGAATCAGCGTCGATGTTCCGGCCAGTATCAGGAACGAAAAATACAACGCCAGGACAATCGTCTCCTGCGCATCCAGCTGCAGCGAGCCATCACGCGTCTGCATCACCAATAATCCCACCATCAACAGGGTCAGGAAAAAGGGGATCCACAGCACCGACTGCATGCCGGTAAAGTATTGCACCAGGCCACACAGGATCAGCGTGACAAAGCTAAAAACCTGTAAATAGTATCCGGTATTCAGCGTCATAGTATCACCGGCTTATCTTTCAGAAGATTGGCTCGCTTATTCATTTTCAGATAAATGAAGGCGTAGCGAATAAATGTCAGTGAAGAAAACAGGATAACCGACGTGGCATAATCTTTATGAAAATAGGGAATGACGACAAATGCGAATAACACAATCGCCAGCTGTTCAAGTTGGATACGTAGAAAATAGCGGTGGGAACCAAAAATAAGCTCAATCACCGTCAGAGGGCTTATCGCCAGCGCCGGGAATAAATAGGGCAACATGTAGCGCGACGTCTCAATGGAGTTAATCCAGTCTTCGCTAAAGCCCAGACGCATCACTATTGGATAGAAAATAAACACCCCGAGAGTACAGATAACCCCCAGAACCAACAGTAGCATCCGTACCCTGGTATATTCCTGATAATTAAAGGTATTATTTCTGAAGTCGATAGACCACTTGGAAAAAATAGTATTGCGCACTGCGTTGCCAATGATCACCACTGGCGCCAGACAAAAGCGGCTAACCACGGAAAAATAACCTGCCGTCAGCGCCGAGAACCAAAAGTTAATCAACATAATCGGCAAATTACTGCTGGCCATCGCCAGCACTTCCGCACTACCGACTTTGGTAATGTGATGGATATTTTGTTTGAAAAAATGCCAGTTACTGGCAGGTCGCAAATGTCTGGCCGCCACGGAACGAATATCAAACGAATGCAAAATACAGCTTATGGTCAGCAGCATCGTCGCGCAGGCCCATGACCAATAAAACAGTTGCACCTGATGCGTAACCAGCACCGAAAGTAATACCACCACAGAGACAGAGATGCGCTGGAAAATCAGAAAACGAAAATTGGCCGTGCGCAGCGACAGGTTTTCCGAGATTAAAACCCACGCCGTCGCCAGCGTCAGCAAATAGAGGAACAGGATGTTCTGGTGAAACAGCCACGCTGTCAGTACGGCGTACGGTAAGGCAATGATCGTGCTTTGGATCAGGCAAAAAACGACGTTCTGTACCAGTTCGTCGTCGTGCTGTTTTGGAATTAAAAGCTGCGATGCAAAGGTACACACCTGCGCGCCCACCACGGCGATGCTGTAATTGAGCGCATAAAGCCCCACCTCAGCCATATCATACTTGTGCGAAATCAACCAGATAGACAGCGCACCAATCAACTGCGAGATGACTGATGAACCGGCTATCGTGGAAGCGCTCTTCAGTAGACTCATACCCGGCCTGGCGTCGTCAACAGTTGATCGGTACTGAAGTTAAGTGAACGCAGACCCTCCTGGGTTTCAAGATCTCTTTCTTCAACCGCATTGAGCACCGCGCCAATCACCACGCCGTTATTTTCCTCAATCTTATCCAGCGCGCTGGCGATGTGTCCCGCCGACCCCATCCCGGCTTTCACAATGAAAACAACCCCATCGACGGCACGTTTGATCAGTTGAACATCCTGACTCTGATTCACAGCAGCAACATCAATAATGATGCGCTGATAATGCGATTTCAGTTCGCGCATTAAGGGTTCAACGTGCTCCGACGACAACATCAGTAAAGAAGAGATGGTGCTCTTGCCGTGCGCAATAAAGTCGAGATTATCACTGAGCGTGATCCGCGCCTGTTCCAGCTGAGTCTCTCCGCGCAGCAGCTCAGCCAGGCCTGCGGATGTGGCTGATGCCAGTTCAGAAGAAAGCCCGCCCGTATTAAAGAAATCCGCATCAATAAGCAGCGTTTTCTGGTCAAAACTAAAGGAGTTCGCTAACAGATTCGCCAACAAAGAACGCCCATCACCGTGTTCCGTCGATGCCACGGCGAGCGTCTGTAATGGACGATTATCCAGCATAATCCGGGTACGGATACCGTGCACAATATCGGCATTCAGCGGGTTCTTCAGGATCATGTCCCGCACTTGCGCACGCCCTGAGGTTCCACTAAAACGACGGATTTCGCCCAGCGGGGTAACGTTGAGGCGCTTTTTCATGCGACTCAGGCTAGCGATTGAGTTATCCATCGCCGCTTTGACAATGAAATACATGATGCTGAACACGACCACCAGCATGACCACCATCACCAACAGCAGTGATTTATTCGGCTTCGCCGGTTTTAATGCAGGAACTGCGGGATCGTATAACACCGCATCGGCATTCACGCCGGACAGCGACAACTCCTGAGTACGCTGATAGAGCGATTTATACAGGTCTTCCATTTTATCTAACGACAGTTTTTGGCCGTTCCAGGCATCCCGTTTTGACGCCATTTTCTGGAAGATCTCTTTCTGCTGTTCCACCTGTTGCTGATAGTTCTTTTCATCCGCCAGCGCCGCCAGATATTGCTGACGTAAGCCGACTTTCAGCTCACCCAACACCCGTCCGGTTTGGCTTTGGATCGACTGAACATCGGCCTCTGCTTTTAAAATGGCGGGGTTTTTTGGCCCATAAACTTTGCGCAGTTCAGACAACGTACGCTGCGCCTGAATCAACGCAATGCGCAGATCCTGAATCTGAGCATGGTTAGAGACCGAAGGCAGCGAGATAACGCTCTCGGCGGACTTCCCTGCTCCATTCACTTCGTTATAAACGGATTCAGCGGCAACACGACGTTGGGTCGCGTCGGCCAGACGATTGGTCACGATACTTAACTGCTCGGTTTCAAAACCATCGATACCGCGAAAGGTCAACAGCCCGGCATTTTTCAGATAGCTTTCCATCTCTTCTTTTTGCTTCGCTATCGACTTCTGAATCTCTTCCATTTTTTCATAATTCAGTTCGCGGGCTTTCTCTACTTTCTGACGCTTTTGCTCCAGCGTATAGTTGATGAAAGCCTGCGCGACGCCGTTGGCGATATCAGCCGCAACCTGGGGCGAAGTCGATTCATAGGTAATAGAGGCGAGGTTCGTTGTCCGAATACCGATGACATTCAGGTTTTTCGACAACGTTTTCAGCGCCAGCTCCATTCTCAGTTGCCGACTTTCACTGCTATCAGCGCCCTGATCATCGGCTTTTTCCCCGGTAAATGCCGGATTTTCATCCAGCTTCATATCGCGAACGGCTTGCTCGAGCACAATTCGTGAATGCATCAACGCATATTGCGTTTCGTAGTAACCACTGCGCGTTGAATCGAAACCATCAACCTGTGGGAACGGAGAAACGTTATCGGCCTGCGCCTTAATCAGCACCGTCGCCGTTGATACATACTTTGAGGACATCATGCTGATTAACGGATAAGCCACGACCCCGGCAACGATACCGGCCAGCGCGATTTTCCAGGCGTTCTTTTTCAGCGCTTTGGCAAAGCGGGAGAATTCAACAGTGCTTTCTCGTTTTTTGCCGTTTTCCACTATTGATAGTTTCATCGTCAGAAGAACCCCATGCCAATAATCACGACATCCCCAGGATGAACAGAGTGCGTTAAATCAACATTCTCAAGCAACTGATTGCTACCTGACAGGCGAATGTTGATATCTTGACGGTCAGCACGATCTGTAAATCCCCCCGCCTGCGCAATAGATTTCTCAACGGTAAGTCCTGGCTCATAAGCGAATCCATTCGGACTTTTCACCTCGCCAGAAACATAGTATTTACGGAACTCGGCAATACTCACCGTCACCATCGGAGTAGTAAAATAATCTCCAGTCAGGCGTTGAGTTAATTCGTTAGTCACCTGTTCAACAGTTTTATCTTTTAATATAAGAGCACCAACAAACGGGAAATTAATCTCCCCACTCTTATCCAAAATAAACCGCATCGTCATATCGGGTTGACCATGAACAGCGATATTGACAGTATCCCCTGCCCCAAGTCGGTAATCCTGCTGAACAGTAGCAGGATCGTCCATTAATCTCGGGCTGGACGTTGTGCATCCGACCATCAGGATACTGAATAGCAAAACCGCGCACAGTTCTATTATTTTCATTTTAGATCTGAACCTTAGCTTTAAGCATAATCATAGAATTATCATAACCCAACGTTCTGATGACTTCCTGATTGTCGTTGGGACCGATATAAAACGAATCAGTATCCTTATTCGAATTCAACATATCTATTTGATATTTAATCTCAAAATTGACCGACGGCGTGTAGTCATAGGGAAGGTGCGAATAAGCGGGGAAATTCTTCTCGGCTGACTCAGTCATTTCATTTCTTCATGTTTGAGCCGATTTTTTCTCCCGTAAATGCCTTGAATCAGCCTATTTAGACCGTTTCTTCGCCATTTAAGGCGTTATCCCCAGTTTTTAGTGAGATCTCTCCCACTGACGTATCATTTGGTCCGCCCGAAACAGGTTGGCCAGCGTGAATAACATCGCCAGTTGGTTATCGTTTTTCAGCAACCCCTTGTATCTGGCTTTCACGAAGCCGAACTGTCGCTTGATGATGCGAAATGGGTGCTCCACCCTGGCACGGATGCTGGCTTTCATGTATTCGATGTTGATGGCCGTTTTGTTCTTGCGTGGATGCTGTTTCAAGGTTCTTACCTTGCCGGGGCGCTCGGCGATCAGCCAGTCCACATCCACCTCGGCCAGCTCCTCGCGCTGTGGCGCCCCTTGGTAGCCGGCATCGGCTGAGACAAATTGCTCCTCTCCATGCAGCAGATTACCCAGCTGATTGAGGTCATGCTCGTTGGCCGCGGTGGTGACTAGGCTGTGGGTCAGGCCACTCTTGGCATCGACACCAATGTGGGCCTTCATGCCAAAGTGCCACTGATTGCCTTTCTTGGTCTGATGCATCTCCGGATCGCGTTGCTGCTCTTTGTTCTTGGTCGAGCTGGGTGCCTCAATGATGGTGGCATCGACCAAGGTGCCTTGAGTCATCATGACGCCTGCTTCGGCCAGCCAGCGATTGATGGTCTTGAACAATTGGCGGGCCAGTTGATGCTGCTCCAGCAGGTGGCGGAAATTCATGATGGTGGTGCGGTCAGGCAAGGCGCTATCCAGGGATAACCGGGCAAACCGACGCATGGAGGCGATTTCGTACAGAGCATCTTCCATCGCGCCATCGCTCAGGTTGTACCAATGCTGCATGCAGTGAATGCGTAGCATGGTTTCCAGCGGATAAGGTCGCCGGCCATTACCAGCCTTGGGGTAAAACGGCTCGATGACTTCCACCATGTTTTGCCATGGCAGAATCTGCTCCATACGGGACAAGAAAATCTCTTTTCTGGTCTGACGGCGCTTACTGCTGAATTCACTGTCGGCGAAGGTAAGTTGATGACTCATGATGAACCCTGTTCCATGGCTCCAGATGACAAACATGATCTCATATCAGGGACTTGTTCGCACCTTCCATAGCTCATGGTTACGCTAAATACCCCATCTTTATCATGCCGATCTTTATTCTGTTTTTTATAGTCTTCTGAAGTGTATGAGTAATCCAGCAAGGTAGAAAAACGGTTGCCTAACCAGAAGTGCTGGTAAGAAAGACCATACTGGGTGACTAAAATATATCCCCCAACTTCCGATGGGTCTTTAATGCTTTGCGCTGAGTGCACCGTAAAAACAGACTGCTGTAACGGCTTCCACTCCCCTTTTATATCCCAGTTTAGACCATTAAAATCATGCGAGTTTGCGTTGTTTTCAAATGTCTTGTACAACCATGAAATATTCATGTCGACATTGGTTTTTCCCGTCAACTGTGACTTCAGGCCATACAGTAAATAATACTCATTAGTGTCTTTTTCTGAGTTGTTATCATAGTGACGCTGGTTAGTAATAAAGCTATAGCGAAAACGCGTTCTGGATGTGTATTGGTCAAAAATTTCTGCCACCAGGCTATTTTCGTGCCATTCCTGTTCCTGAATGTAATTGTAGAAATCTTCACTACTCTCCTGGGCGTCGGACGTATTACCGAACGTCAGTTTTTTGTATAACAACGCCAGTTCCGCTTTCCCGCGCCCATCCGGCGCGCCATAGCTGTAGCGCAATTCACTGTTGATAAAATTCGTCGTCAGCGGAGATTTAATCCCATACTGCTCGAATTGACCCGGTAGAAACCCCTCAGTGATCCCTCGACCGCGGGATTCGTGCCCAAGCGTATCCTCCAGATTGAGTGTTAAGCCGTGCTTGAGCCCATAGCGCCAGGCACCGTTAAAACGGAAAAAATGATCGTTATAGTTATCAGCGGAATCGCTTGAGTAGTTACGATAATCACCGGAGTACATCAGTAAATACTTATCCTGACCGCGCTCTCCGATCATACTCAAAACGGGCGCTGCGCTCTGAAACGAGGAACCGATAGCATCTCTGCTATGTGGCTGATAAGACACGTTATCATTATAACCATAGTCCACAGCGACCTTGCCCTGGAAGTCGATCCCCGCAAAGCCAATGTGTGATTTCGGTGTTAAATCAGCCCATACGGGCTGCGATATCACGATTCCGGTAATCACGAGTAATTTAGTATGCATTCTTACCGATAAATCCTTTGAAAATAGTTTTAATAATAATTTTTATATCCAACCATAAAGACCAGTTTTGAATGTACTCAATATCGTACTGAACCCTTTTTTCCATCTTATAAAGCGCATCGATTTCCCCGCGGAAACCGTTGATCTGCGCAAGCCCGGTGATCCCAGGCTTAACTTTATGGCGGATCATGTAATTTTCGACCTGTTTACGGTACTGCTCATTATGCGTAACCGCATGAGGTCTGGGACCGACAATCGACATACTTCCCTGCAATACATTGATAAATTGCGGCAGTTCATCCAGTGAGGTGCGGCGTAAGAAACTACCAAACTTGGTTACCCGCGGATCGTTTTTAGTGGCCTGAATAACCGTATCGGCGTTCTCCATAACGCGCATCGAGCGAAACTTCCAGACCTTAATTTTTTGCCCGCTAAGACCATACCGATCTTGTTTGAAAAAGACTGGCCCGCGGGAAGTGAGTTTGATTCCAATGGCAATGGCCAACATCAGCGAAGAAATCATCACCATAATGATGCTACCAAGTACCTAATCTTCCGCCCGCTTGATAAACGACCCCGCCCCTTCAAACGGCGAACTAAAAATGCCAATAGTTTGCAGGTTGTGAATGGAGCGCAGCTTGGACATGTTGTTACTGTAGGTGTAGAAGTCAGGAACAATATACGTATCTACGGTGGTGTCTGACATCATCGCCAAAAAATGACGAATGCGTTGTAAAGCTACCATCGGTAAAGCGATGTAGATTTCGTCTATATTTCCCTGCCGGGCTTCCTCAACCAGATTGATCACCGGCCCACGAAAGGGGCTTTTAACCTTATCGACGATATCGCCACAGCGGGATAAGGCGCGCTCATCATAAAAAGCCAGATCTAATGTGATATTAGCGTATTCATCCATTAACGCGTTTTCTGCCGCCAGACCATTGTCAGTCAGACCAATAATCGCCACGCGCATACTCTTTTTCGTTGAATATTTAAAAATGAAAAAGCGAATGTAATAAAGAAAAGGTAATGGGATGAAGTACCAGTAAATAATCGCTGAATAAAAGGGGGAAGGCAGTTTGTCTAAGTAGCCGAGAGACTCGGGTTCAGCCACCGTCATGCTGACCAGTTCGTTCAGAAAAATCGCCAGTAGTGTACAAAAAACCAACCGTTTTTGATTACGTAAACCGATCGTCTTAATCTTTTGTTGATACATTTTAATGTATTCAGCAAACAGTAAGAAAAAGACTGAGAAGAGAATACTCAGAATGGCAATGGTGTTAAATGGCGCCAGACCTAACAGATGGGCGCTAAAAATTAACGTCGCATTGATTACAATGAAATCGACCAGCTTTAAAAAGACTGGATATCCCTGGCTGCTAATCTTTAGCGATTTTTTAAGCATATCTCAGCCCATTATTTATTGATCTTTAATTGTTTTTTTCTCATTTATGTTGCTAATTATATCACAAGTCTTAAAAACGCAATGGCACACTGTCAGTAAATGTAAAAAACAATGTAATACAATGTGATGGGTTTCGCACCATACAAATGCAACCCAATGATTTAGATGATTATTTATTGGTAATATTTTTTAATTTCATCCTTAAAAAACATGATTAATTGCAACATAAACGTCATTGACAGATCACAATTCATAAGCTACCAGCGGGTAGAATCACATGATGAGCGCCTGACAACGGGTTAACCTTACAAAAAGCAATACTTTGCCCAAACCTCGTTGCGCTACGGCCAGTGATGAGAGTCCTGGAGAGCGACAGAAGAAATCAATAAGTCTATTTATAATTCCCACCATAAAAATAACTTAGTAACACATTTACAAAGCAATGATTAGCAACCTTATTATAAATAAGGTATTTTACGAAGAGTCTGCGATTGCTTTCATTTTCACGCTCAAAATTCAAAAAAAAACGAATAGTAAAAAAAATTTAGTTTAAATAATTGTAGCAACTCCGATGAGTAGAAGTGGCAAGCATGGCTTAAATTAAAACGATAGCCAATCATTGAGAAAATGCGTGTTACATATTACTAATGTCAACATTCTGCATGAACACACCTTTAACATCAGAATTTTCAGCGCTTACCAACACATCGATTTAAAATAAAGAGAAGAGAATAAATGACAGCATTAAAATTTTGTTAAAAGCAGCGTAAATCGCCCCAACGAATTATTGATAACAATGTATATACTTTTGTTAAGATATATATAAAAACACCTTCCAAAGCCATTCAATCATGCCAAAAAATTTTGTTTACTTATTTTTCGCAAATAAATAATATCCGCGCCGGATTACTTGTTGAGCAATTTACGCACGTTAATCATTTCTTTCAAATGAAGTCCTACATCATTTTTTGACGTTGATGAACTCCAGCTGAATCTGTGCCTCTGACAAGTACTTTTCTGGGTAAATAATAAATTTAACGGAGTTATGATGATGAAAACTGCACTTACCAGCAGTGTACTGGTCGCTTTGTTTGCCGCTAATGCTGGCGCAGCAGCGAATTACGTTACCACTGCCGCAACAGGTTCTAAAGCCACCGCGACGGTCCATTTTACCGGTGAAATTGTTGCCAGTACCTGCGTGGTGAGCACAGCAAACCAGTCAGGTAAAACAGTGGCATTGCCACAAGTTACCAACCAGCTATTTAGCGGCGCGGGCTCTAGCACCGGTAATACTCCGTTTACGTTGCAATTTAGCGGCTGTAGTGGGGTAACTGGAGGAAGCGGCTATGTGGTGGTCTTTACTGGTAAAACCCCTGGCAGTAACGCAGCACTTCTGCAAGCGACTCGTGGTTCGACTCCTGCCACCGATGTTGGCATCGAAGTGGATCAAGCGGGTCATGCCCTTAATTTCGCTTCAGGTAGTAATGAGGTGATATTAACACCAGATCATAATGGCGATGCACAAATCGATCTGGTCGCCAAATATCAGCAAATTGGCGCAACGCTGCCTGCGGCTGGCACGATCACTGCGGATATGAATTACACCGTCATTTATAAATAACGGACGTTGATTGCTATGGATGGCACTCTTCCCTGAACCTGGAAAGTGCACCTGATGAATAAAATATTCTTTTACCTGTTGCTGTGTGTGGTTAGCACCGCTCACAGCGCAATTAATTTGGGTCAAACACGCGTTATTTATAATGAGAACGATAAAGCGGCGATGTTTGACGTCAACAATAATACAGACAAGCCATATATGGTACAGACGTGGCTGGATAATGGTAATCCGGATGAGACGCCTGCCAATCTGCCAATGTTAATTACGCCCCCGATCCTGAAACTTGACGGCCATAAATCAGCCGTGTTGCGAGCTATTTATCAGGGCAACGGCTTTCCTGAGGATGTTGAATCTGTAGTGTGGATTAATGTGCAGGAAATCCCCACCATCGAGAATGAAGAAAATACCTTACAGCTGGCGCAGCGTATTCGCATCAAACTATTTTATCGCCCTGTTGGGCTGAATATGACGCTACCTGAAGCCGTTGAGAAATTACAGTGGCAGTGCCACGGTCATACTCTGCGGGCGGTCAATGCGACGCCGTTACATATCTCCCTGACGCAATTACATATTAACGGCCAAAACATTGATGCCGACATGATTAATCCGCATGGCGAACGCACGTTTGCGTTGTCACAGCAAAAAGTCAGCCATATCGGTTTTAGCTGGGTAGATGATTACGGCGGCACTAACGCGGTTAATAACGTCCCGGTATCTTGCAATTAAGTTAGGGTTGCACATGATGAAAAAAAATAAGCACCCGCAACGGTACACCCTCTTTACGCTGTCAACGCTGGCCGTGTGCATACCTGCATACGCCAGCAGCACGCCGCAGTTTAATACCCGTTTTGTACATGGTACGCAAAATATTACCTCCGTAGTGCAAATAGACCGTAATGACGGACTTAGCGAAGGTACGTTTGAATACGATATATATCTTGACCATAGCTTCGTCGAAACGCGCAATGTTGACTTTAAAAGACGTCAACCACAAGGCAAGCCGCAACCTTGCCTGAGCGCGGACGATCTGCGCAAATACGGGATTAAAATTCCTGAAGGTAACGCCGATACCTGCGTGGAGCTCACGGCTCTGATCGCAAACAGCCGCCTGACGGCAGATGCAAACTACCAGCGCATTGATATTTCAGTGCCGGAAGCGTTTCTGCTTTCGACTGCGCATGACGCCGTGCCTGAATCGGCCTATGACGATGGGATTAATGCCGCTTTTGTCGGCTACAACGCCAATACGACGCACCTGATTGAACAGGGCCAGGATCATGACTCTGTTTTTGCCAGTTTTGCCAACGGTATAAACCTGGCGGGATGGCATTTTCGCAACCAGTCTACTTTCAGCTATGCCAGCGGTTCAGGCCGTCAATGGCAGGCGGTTTCCACGTGGGTGGAACGTAATATTATTGCGCTGCGTAGCCGCTTGCGCTTCGGGCAAACATATACTGACGACGATGTATTTGACAGCATCCAGTTTACCGGGGCACAGCTCACCAGCGATGAAAACATGTTGCCTGATAGCCAACGCGATTTTGCGCCAGTCGTTCGCGGCGTCGCCAATAGCAATGCCACAATCGAAATCCGTCAAAATGGCTATCTGATTTACAGTAAAAACGTCGCGCCAGGCGCGTTTGACATCGACGATATTAACCCCAGCAACCAAAGCGGCGACCTGAACGTCAGCGTTATTGAAGCCGATGGCAGTCGGCGTAATTTCAGTGTGCCTTATTCGGCGGTACCGAACATGCTGCGTGCAGGTAACAACCGCTTTCAGTTTACGGCAGGGGAATACCGCGACGGTTACAGCGGCGGTTGGCGGCCCCGCTTTGTTCAAGGCACATTGAGTTATGGTCTCAGCTTTGGCTCCACGTTGTACGGTGGTTTCCTGACCGCAGAAAGCTATAATGCGATTGCCACCGGGATCGCGCAGGATCTGCACCAGTTCGGCGCGATCTCTTTCGATATCACTACCGCCAGAGCGCAGCTCGCCAGTGGAGATGCGTCCACAGGACAAAGTTATCGTTTCTTATACTCCAAATCGCTGAACCAGTACGGTACGGATTTCCGTCTGGTAGGCTACCGCTACAATACCTCCGGTTATTACAGCTTTAGCGACACCATTAACGAGCATAACAGTTGGTCCTCGGGCTATTACGACATCGCCTATGACGACCCGAATCAACAGCTGCGTTTTCCTGGCGAAGAGCACAACAAAAAGCATTACTACACCACTAACTACAATAATCGCCGTCAACGTTTTGAGGTCTCTGTTAACCAGCGTTTGTGGGATAACGCCTCTCTTTACGTCAGCGCCAGCCAGCAAAACTACTGGCACAACGGGAGTCACGACCGCACGATACAGCTGGGTTACAACGATACACTGGGGAAAATCAACTGGAGCGTTTATGTACAGGATACCCGTAACCAGTACGACTACCAGGACCGCAGTATCAACCTGACGCTTTCCATTCCATTCGATTTCATGGATAGCCGCGGCTTTGTCTCCACCAACATCATGCATAGCCAGCAGAATGGCGACAGCTACTCCACCAGCTACAGCAATACAGCATTTGACGATCGTCTGAGCTGGGGCGTTCAGGGCAGTACCACCGATCGACAGGATTCCTCTGCCGGGGTTAACGCCGCCTGGCAAGGCGATAAGATGAATGTTCAGGGGGGCTACAGCGCAGGACGCAACTACCAGAATATGAATATGGGCATCAGCGGCGGGGCAATGCTGCACGCAGGCGGCGTGACGCTCATGCACTCTCCTGGCGACACCATGGTGTTGGTCGAGGCCAAAAATGCCGACGGTGTCCATATCCAGCAACAAAATGGCGTGGCAATTGACGGTAACGGCTATGCGGTCCTTACCGCCGCAAACGCATGGCATTACAACGTGGTGAGTCTGAATACCGCTGATATTGGTGCCGGGCTGGATATTCCGCAGGCACAGAAAAAAATTGTTCCAACAGAGAAAGCCATCGGCAAAGTGGTGTTTGAAACCTTCAGCGGCCGCAACTATCTGGTCAATGCCGTCATGCCCGGCAATATTGCCCCCCCGGTCGGCGCGAACGTACGAGATACCAAAGGTCGTAGCCACGGTCTGGTCGGTATGCATGGCGCACTGTATGCCAGCGGCGTGGAAGACAATTCTCGCCTGGAAGTGCGCTGGGGCTCCCATGCAAATGAACACTGCTTTATTCAAATGCCGGATAACCATAACCAGCCGGTGAAGAAAATCGGATATACACAAATTACCGCCCAGTGCGTCGGCTCGTAAGGTGCAATCAATGAATCCGTTAAAAATAGTTAAACTCGTGGTGCTGCTTTGTTTGCCGATATTCAGTAGTGCAAGCTATGCAGTTACCTGTAAAGCAAACAACATCTCCGTACAGGTTGATCCCATTAAAATCAGCCACAGTACCACCGCCGGGGACACCGTTTGGGTGTCCAATCCACAAACCGTTAGCGTCACCTGCAGCGACACAGACTATATGCCCCACGGCGAAGCCGCCAAAATCTACATCGACCCTGATCATGAGTTTGCGCATTTTCTGCAGGGAACCAATATGAAACTGGTGGTGAGCATTGATGGTCGCCCCTACGATCAAAGTGCCCAGGCCGTCGCCACCCAATATCAGGCAACGTTGCCCCGAACACGTTCAGACAACTACTGCAGCAGTAATAGCCACAGCCATGCCAGTGACTGCCAGGCGCGCCCACAAACATTTTCTTTCACCTTTAACCTCAGTCTGGTCGCTACCGGAAAACTCCCGGATCCTTTGCCTGCGCTGGCCGGTCGCACCATCAACAAAGTTTTCGTCGTCGACGGTATTGGCAGCATTAACGCCTGCGGTTCGCATTGCTCCACCAGCAATCCGGCAAAAAACTTTGGCCCCGCGCTTAATGGCCTGAATAACATCAGTTATATCAACTGCGAACCGATCGTCTCTATCAGCTCTGACAAAGGAACGGATACCGTCGAGTTTGGCAGGATCAGCATTACCGAAGCAAAAGTGGGAAAAGATAACAGCCACAGTAAACAGTTTGCCGTTATTGCCGCAGAAGCCGCCGGGAAGCATGAATGTCGCGGCATCAACTACGCGGTAACGTTTACCGGCACCACAAGCAACAGCGGCGCAGTTTTTACCGGTCAGGGGACGCCAGATATCGGCGTTACGCTTCAGGATGCTGCACACCCCGGCTCCGGGGACATTATCAGCGGCAACCGTATCGATTTTGCCAGCAGCGCGTTTACCAACCAGAGCGACAGCCGACGCAAAGAGTTCATGGCAACCCTGTTCTGGCTGAAAAATCCTCCCCAACCCGGCACATTTAGTATCCCTGTCAATGCTACGGTGACCTTTAAATAACAGGCGCAGGACGATGCTGATCGTCCTGAGCGTCTCGCACCAGGCATAAAAACCGCAGTCGTACGCTTAACCCGCCTAATGCTTCACTCCGTGATAGCTGAGGGTGCGTGCGGTGCAGACGAGCAATGTCGTTGACCAGCGCCAGGCCTATCCCGGCGCCAGGGACATTACCGACGTTATCAAGGCGGTGAAACGGTAGCAGCGCCTGGTGCACCATCTGCTCATCGATGCCCGGCCCGCTATCTTCAACCACCAGCACCACCGCCTCTCCTTTTCGCAGCAGACGGGCGGTTACCACACCATGCGGCGGCGTGTATTTCAGTGCGTTATCCAGCAGATTCCCGCACAGTTCGCCAAGCAGGACTTCATCGCCCTCAATCCACACCGCATTCTGTTCCCCTTCATAGCCCAGATCGATCCCTTTACTGCGCGCCTGCGCCAGTCGCGTGAAACAACTGCTTTGCACCACCTCATACAAATTAACCGGCGAGAAGTGCCTTTCTCCTTGCTCTTTGCGCTTCACAGCCGACAGCTGTAACAGCCTTTCCGTCAGTTGAATGGTGTTGTCCAGCGTGGAGCTCATGGCTTGCAGACTCTCATACCATTGCTGCGGCTGCTGGCTGGCGAGGGCCACCGCCGCCTGAGTTTTTAGCACCGCCAGCGGCGTTTTAAGCTGATGGGAAGCATCCGCGCTGAAGCGCTCCTGGCGAGAGATCAGGCCGCGAAGTCGGTCCAGATAACGGTTGAATGCCACAATCAACAGACGGGTTTCCGACCACGGCAGCAGCTCCGGCAGCGGCGTCAGCAGCCCAGGCTCGCGACGCACCATCAGCGATGACAGCTGGCGCATCGGGCGTAACACCCGACGCAGCAACCAGCCGACCAGCACCAGCGTGAGCAGCACCAGTAGCCCTTGCGAAACCCACGAGGAAAACAGCAGCTGTCGCGCCAGGTAACGTCGCGATTGCAGCGTTTCGGCGACATAAATCTCGGCCATGCCGATAATGCCGCCCTCGTTGACGGGCTGCAGCAGACGCGCCACGCGAATTGCCTCCCCGCGATATTCAGTGTGATAAAACCACGCCAGCGCCGGATAAAGCCGCGTACGCGATGTCGCAGGCGGCATCGCAGGTAAATCGTCATAACCTGAGATAACCTTCCCCGCCGGGTCGACCACCTTGTAATACAATCTGTCGTTCATATTCAGCTCAAAGCTGTCCAGCACCACCCACGGCACATTCACTTCCAGCTGTTTGTTGTGCACCACCAGTCGCTCGGAGACGGTTCTGGCAGACGAGAGCAGCGTCCGGTCATACGCCTGCGTCGCCGCCTGTAGCGCGCTGACATAGCTGTTAAATGCCGACAGCCCCCACAACAACATGAGCGGCAAACCCAGAAACATCAGCAGTTGCAGGTACAACGATTGGGGTTTAACCCACTTCATCGCTACGCTCCAGCACATAGCCCAGCCCGCGCAGCGTGGCGATGCGCACATCGCTTCCCTGTAGCTTTTTACGCAGACGATGGATGTACAATTCAATGCTTTCGGGGCTGACCTCATCGTTTAGACTGAAGACCTGTTCAAACAACTGCTGACGCGAAACCGGTCGCAATCGACGGTACATCAGCACCGTCAGCAATGCCTGTTCGCGCGGCGTGAGCGCCAGCGGCTGCCCCTGCAACAGAAAATAGCCCTCATCGTGAAACGCCAGTTCGCCCAGTTGCTGTATGCCCTGCACCTGCCCCGCGCTGCGGCGTAGCAAAGCCCTCAGCCGGGCATCCAGCTCCTCGATTTCAAACGGTTTTGCCAGATAATCATCGGCCCCGACGTTCAATCCTTTCACCCGATCGGCCACCGCGCTGCGCGCCGTCAACAGCAGCACAGGAAGCGTCTGCCCGCGTTTGCGCAGGCGCTGAACGACGTCAAGACCATCCAGTCCCGGCATATTGATGTCCAGCACCGCCAGCGCGTACGTTTCGCTATGTAAAAGATGGTCGGCCGCCAGGCCATCAAAAACGCAGTCGACGGCAAAACCGTTTTGCACCAGCGCTTTCTCCAGCCAGTGAGCTAACTCACGGTTATCTTCCGCTAATAAGAGACGCATATCACATCCTGTAAAGTTTCTGCCGCATTGAAAGGGAATTGAAAGGTTAATGTTTTAACAATCACGCAACCGAACTGCTACACATCGGCTCACATAATCACAAAAATCTTCTTCCGTACCCGAAAATCCGGTTTTCCGGCGTGAGGATAAACAATGAAAAAACAGTTACTTCGTACCCTTACTGCAAGCATTTTACTGATGAGTACCTCTGTTCTGGCGGAACAAGCGCCATCGCGCACAGAATGTATCGCCCCTGCTAAACCTGGCGGTGGTTTCGATCTCACCTGTAAGTTGATTCAAGTGAGCATGATGGAAACCGGCGCTATCGAAAAACCGATGCGCGTTACCTACATGCCCGGTGGCGTTGGCGCCGTGGCCTATAACGCGATCGTCGCGCAACGTCCGGCTGAAGCGGGTACCGTAGTGGCATTCTCCGGCGGCTCGCTGCTGAACCTGTCACAAGGGAAGTTTGGTCGCTACGGCGTTGATGATGTCCGCTGGCTGGCAAGTGTGGGCACTGACTACGGCATGATTGCCGTACGCCAGGACTCACCCTGGAAAACGCTGAAAGATCTGCTGACGGCTATGGAGAAAGATCCTAACAGCGTGGTCATTGGCGCAGGCGCCTCTATCGGTAGTCAGGACTGGATGAAGTCGGCGCTGCTGGCGCAAAAAGCCAACGTCGATCCACATAAGATGCGCTATGTGGCCTTTGAGGGCGGCGGCGAACCGGTCACCGCGCTGATGGGGAATCACGTCCAGGTGGTTTCCGGCGATCTCAGCGAGATGGTGCCTTATCTTAGCGGCGACAAAATCCGCGTGCTCGCCGTGTTCTCTGATGAACGTCTGCCAGGCCAGTTAGCTAACGTACCAACCGCCAAAGAGCAGGGTTACGACCTCGTGTGGCCCATCATTCGTGGCTTCTACGTTGGACCAAAAGTCAGCGACGCCGAGTATCAGTGGTGGGTTGATGCCTTTAACAAACTCCAGCAGACCGATGAGTTTAAAAAGCAGCGCGATCTGCGCGGCCTGTTTGAATTCAACATGAGCGGTAAGCAGCTCGACGAATACGTGAAAAAGCAGGTCACGGATTACCGTGAGCAGGCGAAAGCCTTTGGTCTGGCGAAATAAGCGCAGAGGCAAAGATGATGAGCGATCGTATTTTTGCAGGTATCTGGCTGTTGCTCTGTATAGCCGGGCTGTTCGTAGCCTGGCAAATCACCAGCGAATACAGCTATGAGCCGGTTGGGCCGCGTCCCTTTCCGCTTGGCATTATCAGCCTGATGCTGGTATGCGCCGTGGCGCTGCTGTTGCGCCATCCCGACACCATCAGTTGGCCCCGCCGTCACGTGCTGCAAAAGCTGCTGACGATGGTGATTGTTCTGTTGATGTACGCCTGGGGTTTCGAATGGCTCGGTTTTCCCATCTCCACCGCCATTCTCACCGTGGTGATTGGCATGCTGTTCGGCGCAACCATTCCGGCTGCGGGTATTTCCGGCGCGGTACTCGGCATTCTGCTGTGGTATGCCTTTGACCGACTGCTTGACGTCACCTTACCACTCGGCGCCTGGCTGGGTTAACGGAGAAACGATGGATACCTGGATTTATCTTTCTCAGGGTTTCGCGGTGGCCATGACGCCGGAAAACCTGGTCATCGCCCTGATTGGCTGTTTTGTCGGTACCATTGTCGGGCTGTTGCCTGGTCTTGGACCCATTAACGGCGTGGCGATCCTCCTGCCTCTGGCCTTCGCTTTGCATCTGCCTGCAGAATCTGCGCTGATCCTGCTGGCTACGGTCTACATAGGTTGTGAATACGGCGGACGTATCTCCTCCATCCTGCTGAATGTTCCCGGCGATGCGGCGGCGATTATGACCGCGCTGGATGGCTACCCGATGGCGCAGCAAGGCCGCGGCGGCGTTGCGCTCTCTATCTCGGCGGTCAGCTCTTTCATTGGTTCGCTTATCGCTATCGGCGGCATCATTCTGTTTGCCCCGGCGTTAGCCCGATGGTCGCTGGCCTTCGGTCCGGCGGAATACTTTGCCTTAATGGTTTTCGCCATTGCCTGCCTCGGCAGCATGATGGCGCAAAACCCGCTGAAATCATTTCTGGCAGCGCTTATCGGTCTCGGCCTTGCGACCGTCGGCGTAGACGCCAATACCGGGGTTTATCGCTTTACCTTTGACAGCGTTCATCTCTCCGACGGTGTGCAGTTTATCGTGGTAGTGATTGGGCTGTTCTCAGTCTCTGAAATACTGTTAATGCTGGAACATACCAGCAGTGGCCAGACGCTGGTGCGTAAAACGGGCCGCATGTTATTTAACGCCAAAGAAGGTGCGCAGTGCGTTGGCGCAACCCTGCGTTCATCGGTGATTGGCTTTTTCGTCGGCGTCCTGCCTGGCGCGGGCGCAACCATTGCCAGCGCTATCACCTACATGACCGAGAAAAAGCTCAGCGGCAATAGCGACAGCTTCGGCAAAGGGGATATACGCGGCGTGGCGGCCCCCGAAGCCGCCAACAACGCCTCGGCCTGTGGCTCCTTTATCCCGATGCTGACGCTCGGCGTACCGGGTTCCGGCACCACGGCGGTGATGATGGGCGCGCTGACGTTGTACAATATCACCCCGGGTCCGGCCATGTTCACCGAACAGCCGGACATCGTCTGGGGGCTGATTGCGGCGCTGCTGATTGCTAACGTAATGCTGCTGGTGATGAACATCCCGTTGATCGGCCTGTTTACCCGTATGCTGACCATCCCCTTGTGGTTTTTGGTACCGGCTATCGCGGCAGTCTCCGCGGTGGGCGTGTACGCCGTCCACAGCACCACTTTCGATCTGGTGCTGATGGTTGCCCTCGGCGTGCTGGGCTACATATTGCGCAAAATGCACTTCCCGATGTCGCCGTTGATTTTAGGCTTCGTTCTGGGGGAAATGCTGGAGCAGAACCTGCGTCGGGCGCTGTCTATCAGTAACGGTAATATGGATATTCTGTGGGCCAGCGGCGTGGCGAAAGTGCTGCTGGTGATGGCGGTACTGGTTATCGTTGTCCCGCCGGTGCTACGCCTGATTCGTAAACGTAACAGCAAACCGCAGGTGGATATCAGCTAATAATATGCCGGATAGCGGCGCTGACGCGCCTTATCCGGCATTTTCATCTTAATTCCTGAACGGCACTGAGTACGTGCTCAACAAACCGCGTCAGCTTGGGCAGCGGACGCAAATCTTGTCGCCACAGTAGATGAATCGGCCGCGGCTGCGGCGTAAACTTTTCCAGTATCCGAATCAGTTTCCCGGTAGCCAGCTCTTGCGCCAGCAGCACCTCCGGTTGCAATAACAGTCCGGCCCCCGCTACCGCCGCCATACGCAGGCCATGACCATCGTTACAGCGCAGGATCGCATCGCGCTTCCATCTGACTTCGCCCGTCACGCCAGGCAGTATCCATTCGTTGCGAGCGGTCCACACGGTATGGGACAGGCACAGATGATCCACCAGATCCGCTGGCGTAAGGGGCGTGCCATGACGGGCAAGATAATCCTTTGATGCACAGATCGCCATACGGTAAGGACACAGGTATTTCGCCACCACATCAGTCTGATGGATATCGCCAATACGGATCGCCAGGTCGACGCCTTCATTCACCAGATCAACCATCCGGTTGGTCAGATCCAGCTCAATGCGCACCTCTGGCCAGGCCTGTAAAAACGCAGCGGCCAGCGGCGAGATAACGCAAGCGCCAAAAGAAGTAGGCGCGCTAATGCGCAGCGTCCCCGCAGGGGCCAGCCGCAGATGCTCTACCGAACGCTCAGCTATCGACACCTGCTCCAGCACGCGGCGGGCTTCTTCAAAATAGACACGCCCGGCATCAGTCAGGCTCTGGCGGCGAGTATTGCGCTCCAGCAGACGCGTGCCGAGCTGTGCTTCCAGTTGGGTGATATATTTTCCCACCATCACCGCAGACATCTCGAGTCTTGTTGCCGCGGAGGTAAAGCTTCCGCTCTCCACCACGGCGATAAACGTTTCCATGCCGCGCAGCTTATCCATATTACAAACCTCTGGTTAGTAATCATCTAACTTATAGCCAGTTTATCCGATTTCATTTTCATTAAAGAATAGCGGCTCACACTATTCTGGAGGTGGTTATGAAAATCGTCATTATTGGTGCCAGCGGTACAGTGGGGCGCGCAGTCACAGAAACGTTAAGCCGTAAACATGAGGTGATCCGCGTAGGTCGCACGCAGGGAGATTACCAAGTCGATATCACCTCGCAGGAGAGTGTCGAGGCATTGTTTGAAAAAGTCGATCGGGTAGATGCGATCGTTTCCGCCACCGGCAACCTGTTCTTTGGCCCGCTGTCGACAATGACCGACGAGGACTTTAATCAGGGATTACAGGATAAGCTGTTAGGCCAGATACGTCTGGCATTAACCGGGCAACATTTCCTCAATGATGGCGGCTCGATTACGCTGATTAGCGGCATTATCGCCCATGAACCCATCGCACAAGGGGCGAATGCGGCAACGATCAATGCCGGACTGGAAGGATTTGTGCGCGCTGCTGCCTGTGAGCTAGGTCGTGGTCAGCGCATAAACCTGATAAGCCCAACCGTACTCAGTGAATCCGCCGAAGCATACGATGGTTTCTTCCCAGGCTTTGAAAGCGTCCCCGCCGCTACCGTTGCCAACGCCTATCGCCGCAGCGTGGAAGGCATCCAAACCGGACGCATTTATAAAGTCGGTTACTGACTTTGCTGCTGCCGTTGAGTTACCCTCAGCGGCAGAATAATTAACTCTTTGTTTTAAAATAACATTACCTGTCCTCCCTTCTCCTCCCCGCACTTAACCTCACTCTTTATGATGTTAAATAATTGTTGTTTTTGATCACAAATAATAAACAAACAAGCTCATTCTGTGCGCGTTTTTCAAAAATGTAGATATTTTTAATTTATGGCTACGAAACGAGCTGCGCCATATCTCCCTGACAATCTACTGAGAGGAACGATTTGATGAACGCACTGACTGCCGTAAAACCGAACGCTGATGATCCAGCCCAGCACTACAGCGGTTTCACGTTGAAACCATCAGCCCAGTCCCCACGCCTGCTGGAGCTGACTTTTTCCGCTGAGACCACTGAGCAATTTCTGAAAGCCGTAGCGCAGTGGCCGGTGCAGGCACTGGAATACAAATCCTTCCTGCGCTTCAAAGTGGGCAAGATCCTCGACGACCTGTGCGGCAATCAGTTGCAGCCTTTGCTGCTGAAAACGTTGCTCGATCGTGCCGAAGGCGCACTGCTGATCAACGCCGTCGGCGTGGATGATGTGGCACAGGCTGAAGAGATGGTCAAGCTGGCGACGGCGGTAGCGCATCTTATCGGGCGCTCCAATTTTGATGCGATGAGCGGTCAATACTATGCCCGTTTTGTGGTGAAAAACGTTGATAACTCAGACAGCTATCTGCGCCAGCCGCACCGTGTAATGGAGCTGCATAACGACGGAACCTACCTCGAAGAAATCACCGACTATGTGCTGATGATGAAGATTGACGAGCAGAACATGACCGGCGGTAACTCGCTGCTGCTGCACCTCGACGACTGGGAACATCTGGATCAGTACTTTACCCACCCGCTGGCGCGTCGCGCCATGCGCTTTGCCGCACCGCCAAGCAAAAACGTCAGCCAGGAAGTGTTCCATCCGGTGTTTGACGTTGACCAGCAGGGCCGCCCGGTGATGCGCTACATCGACCAGTTCGTCCAGCCAAAAGATTATGAAGAAGGCGTCTGGCTGAGCGATTTGTCCGATGCGTTGGAAACCAGCAAGGCCATTATTTCCGTTCCGGTTTCAGTCGGTAAATTCCTGCTAATCAACAACCTGTTCTGGTTGCACGGTCGCGATCGCTTCACTTCACATCCTGACCTGCGCCGCGAACTGATGCGCCAGCGTGGTTATTTCGCTTATGCGACAAACCACTACCAGACCCATCAGTAAGCGCGAAGGAATAAAGCGGATGTATGATTTTGTGATTATTGGCGGCGGCATTATCGGCATGTCGACCGCCATGCAGCTGATTGATGTCTATCCGGACGCCAGAATCGCGCTGCTGGAAAAAGAGTCCGGCCCGGCCTGTCATCAGACGGGCAACAACAGCGGCGTAATTCATGCCGGGGTCTATTACACCCCCGGCAGCCTGAAGGCGCAGTTTTGCCTGGCCGGAAATCGCGCCACAAAAGCCTTTTGCGATCAAAACGGCATCCGCTACGAAGTCTGCGGAAAAATGCTGGTTGCCACCTCCGAACTGGAAATGGAGCGCATGCGCGCGCTGTGGGATCGCACCGCCGCTAACGGCCTTGAGCGCGAATGGCTGAATGCGCAGGAGCTTCGCGAGCGTGAACCCAACATCACCGGGCTGGGCGGTATTTTTGTTCCGTCGAGCGGGATCGTCAGCTACCGCGAAGTCACCGCCGCGATGGCGAAGATATTTCAGGCCAAAGGCGGTGAGATTATCTACAACGCTGAGGTCAGCGCGCTAAAAGAGCACGCTGCGGGCGTTGTCGTACATACCCGTCAGGGTCAGGAATTTGAGGGAGCGACGCTGATCAGCTGCTCTGGCCTGATGGCGGACCGACTAGTGAAAATGCTCGGCGTTGAACCCGGCTTTATCATCTGTCCGTTCCGTGGCGAATATTTCCGTCTGGCGTCAGAACATAACCAGATAGTCAACCATCTGATCTACCCCATCCCCGACCCGGCGATGCCGTTTCTCGGCGTTCATCTGACCCGGATGATTGACGGCAGCGTCACCGTGGGCCCCAACGCGGTACTGGCATTTAAACGTGAAGGCTACCGTAAACGCGACTTCTCGCTCAGCGATACGCTGGAGATCCTCAGCTCTTCCGGCATTCGTCGCGTGCTGCAAAACAACCTGCGCTCAGGACTTGGCGAAATGAAGAATTCGCTGTGCAAAAGCGGTTATCTGCGGCTGGTACAAAAGTACTGCCCGAGTCTGACGCTCAAGGATCTGCAGCCCTGGCCTGCAGGCGTGCGGGCACAGGCTGTGTCGCCGGACGGCAAGCTAATCGACGATTTCCTGTTTGTCACCACGCCACGCTCAATTCACACCTGTAACGCGCCTTCTCCGGCAGCAACGTCGGCGATCCCTATCGGCGCGCATATTGTCAGCAAAGTTCATGCGCTGCTGGAGAACCAGAGTAATCCCGGACGCACGCTGCGTGCGGCACGTAGCGTGGAAACATTACACGCCGCATTCACCCGTTAAAACGATTTAGACAGGACGCAATTATGCAACTTAACGATCCAACCTTATTTCGCCAGCAAGCACTGATCGACGGCAACTGGCGTGACGCCAACAGCGGCGAGACCATCGCGGTGACCAACCCCGCCAACGGTCAGCAATTAGGTAGCGTACCGAAAATGGGGGCGGATGAAACCCGCGAAGCGATTAACGCCGCTAACCGCGCTCTGCCCGCCTGGCGTGCGCTGACCGCCAAAGAGCGGGCCAACATCCTGCGCAGCTGGTTCAACCTGATGATTGAGCATCAGGACGATCTCGCCCGTCTGATGACCCTGGAACAGGGTAAACCGCTGGCAGAAGCCAAAGGTGAAATCACCTATGCCGCTTCCTTTATTGAGTGGTTTGCCGAAGAGGGCAAACGTATCTATGGCGATACGATCCCCGGCCACCAGGCCGACAAACGCCTAATCGTCATCAAACAGCCGATCGGCGTTACCGCCGCGATTACGCCGTGGAACTTCCCCGCGGCGATGATTACCCGCAAAGCTGGTCCGGCGCTGGCGGCTGGTTGCACAATGGTGCTTAAACCGGCCAGCCAGACCCCCTACTCCGCACTGGCGCTGGCAGAGCTTGCCAATCGCGCCGGGATCCCGGCAGGCGTTTTCAGTGTGGTGACCGGTTCAGCGAGCGCGGTCGGCAACGAGCTGACCGGCAACCCGCTGGTACGCAAGCTGTCATTTACCGGCTCAACCGAAATTGGCCGTCAGTTAATGCAGCAGTGCGCCAAAGACATCAAAAAAGTGTCGCTGGAGCTGGGCGGCAATGCGCCGTTTATCGTCTTTGACGATGCCGATCTTGATAAAGCCGTGGAAGGCGCACTGGCATCGAAGTTCCGTAACGCAGGCCAAACCTGTGTCTGCGCCAACCGCCTGTACGTGCAGGACGGCGTGTATGACCGTTTTGCCGAAAAACTCCAGCAGGCAGTGAGCAAACTGCACCTCGGTGATGGTCTGCAACCTGACGTCACCACCGGGCCGCTGATCGACGAGAAAGCGGTAGCCAAAGTGCAGGAACACATCGCCGATGCTCTGGATAAAGGCGCGCGCATTATCGCGGGTGGCAAACCTCACGCACTCGGCGGCAACTTCTTCCAGCCCACCATTTTGGTGGATGTGCCTGACAACGCGAAGGTCGCCAAAGAAGAGACGTTCGGCCCGCTGGCTCCGCTGTTCCGGTTTAAGGACGAGGCTGACGTCATCGCTCAGGCCAATGACACCGAGTTTGGTCTGGCCGCCTATTTCTACGCCCGTGATTTGAGCCGTGTCTTTCGCGTTGGCGAAGCGCTGGAATACGGCATTGTCGGGATTAACACCGGCATTATCTCCAACGAAGTCGCCCCGTTTGGGGGAATCAAAGCCTCCGGTCTTGGCCGTGAAGGATCGAAATACGGCATCGAAGACTACTTAGAAATCAAATATATGTGCATCGGCCTTTAATAAAATAAATACTGGAGAACACCTGATGAGCACCAACAAAGAACTTATGCAACGCCGCAGCAACGCCGTTCCCCGTGGCGTAGGACAAATCCACCCTATTTTTGCCGAGCGTGCAGAAAACTGTCGAGTCTGGGACGTTGAAGGCCGTGAATTCCTCGATTTTGCTGGCGGTATTGCGGTGCTGAACACCGGCCACCTGCACCCGCAGATCGTCTCTGCGGTAGAAGCACAGTTGAAAAAGCTGTCCCATACCTGTTTCCAGGTGCTGGCCTATGAGCCGTACCTGGAGCTGTGCGAAATCATGAATAAGAAAGTGCCGGGCGATTTCGCCAAAAAAACCCTGCTGGTGACAACCGGCTCGGAAGCGGTGGAAAACGCGGTGAAAATCGCCCGCGCCGCCACCAAACGAACCGGCACTATCGCCTTCAGCGGCGCTTACCACGGTCGAACCCACTACACCCTGTCGCTGACCGGGAAAGTAAATCCGTACTCTGCAGGAATGGGGTTAATGCCGGGCCACGTGTATCGTGCGCTTTATCCTTGCCCGCTGCACGGCATCAGTGAAGACGATGCTATCGCCAGCATTCACCGTATCTTCAAAAATGATGCCGCTCCGGAAGACGTTGCCGCCATCGTGATTGAGCCCGTCCAGGGCGAAGGTGGTTTTTACGCCGCCTCTCCTGCTTTTATGCAACGTCTGCGCGCTATTTGTGACGAGCACGGCATCATGCTGATTGCCGATGAAGTACAGAGCGGCGCGGGCCGTACCGGTACGCTGTTCGCTATGGAGCAGATGGGCGTTGCGCCCGATCTCACCACCTTCGCCAAATCTATCGCCGGTGGCTTCCCGCTGGCGGGAGTGACCGGGCGCGCCGAAGTCATGGACGCTATCCCACCGGGCGGTCTGGGCGGTACCTATGCCGGTAACCCGATTGCCTGTGCCGCCGCCCTGGCGGTACTGAATATTTTCGAACAGGAAAATCTGCTGCAAAAAGCCAACGACCTGGGGCAAACCCTGCGCGAAGGCCTGCTGGCTATCGCGGAAAGCCACCGCGAGATTGGTGATGTACGCGGGCTGGGAGCGATGATCGCAATCGAACTGTTTGAAGACGGCGATCACACGAAACCAGACGCCAAACTGACTGCGGAAATCGTCGCGCGTGCGCGCGATAAAGGGCTGATCCTGCTCTCCTGCGGACCTTACTACAACGTACTGCGCATTCTTGTCCCACTGACCATTGAAGATGCCCAAATCCGCCAGGGGCTGGACATTATCGCTCAGTGTTTTGCCGAAGCGAAGCAGGGTTAACACCGCATTCGACCAATAAAAAACGCAATCCTCAGGCCGGATAAGGCGGAGCCGCCATCCGGCAGACAGGGTCAATAACAATAAATACGCGTGCCCCGGCGCGGGAATGCCGGGGTGCTCTCCCAAGTGAAATACTTTCGAGAGGTTTAAAAGATGGGGCAAGTGTCACAATCACATGATTTAGGGGGCGGGCTGAAATCACGCCACGTCACCATGCTGTCTATTGCCGGGGTTATCGGCGCAAGTTTGTTTGTGGGTTCAAGCGTGGCGATTGCAGAAGCCGGTCCCGCAGTATTACTGGCCTATCTGTTCGCCGGATTGCTGGTGGTGATGATTATGCGCATGCTGGCCGAAATGGCCGTTGCCACCCCGGATACCGGTTCCTTTTCCACCTACGCCGATAAGGCCATCGGCCCGTGGGCGGGTTATACCATCGGCTGGCTGTACTGGTGGTTCTGGGTGTTGGTTATCCCGCTGGAAGCGAATATCGCCGCCATCATTCTGCACTCCTGGGTTCCAGGCATTCCTATCTGGCTGTTTTCTCTGGTTATCACGTTGGCATTAACCGGCAGTAATTTGCTGAGCGTCAAAAATTACGGTGAGTTCGAGTTCTGGCTGGCGCTGTGCAAAGTGATTGCCATACTGGCGTTTATCACTCTCGGCGCGGTGGCGATTAGCGGTTTCTATCCCTATGCCGAGGTCAGCGGAGTTTCGCGTCTGTGGGATCAGGGCGGCTTCATGCCCAACGGCTTTGGCGCGGTGATCAGCGCGATGCTAATCACCATGTTCTCCTTTATGGGCGCAGAGATTGTTACCATCGCCGCCGCCGAGTCCGATACCCCGGATAAGCACATCGTCCGCGCCACCAACTCGGTTATCTGGCGTATCTCCATCTTCTATCTGTGCTCTATTTTCGTGGTCGTCGCGCTGATTCCGTGGAACATGCCGGGACTGAAAGAGGTGGGCTCATACCGCTCGGTGCTGGAGTTACTGCATATCCCACACGCGAAGCTGATCATGGACTGTGTCATATTGCTGTCGGTAACCAGTTGTCTGAACTCCGCGCTGTATACGTCCTCGCGTATGCTTTACTCCCTGAGCCGTCGTGGCGATGCTCCCGCCTTTATGGGTAAAACGAACCGGAGTAAAACGCCTTATGTGGCGGTGTTGCTGTCTACGGGTGCCGCGTTCCTCACCGTGGTGGTCAACTATTATGCCCCGGCCAAGGTGTTCAAATTCCTGATCGACAGCTCCGGCGCCATCGCCCTGCTGGTTTATCTGGTGATTGCAATTTCCCAACTGCGGATGCGCAAAATCCTGCTGGCGCGAGGCGGTGAAATTAAACTGAAAATGTGGCTCTATCCGTGGCTTACCTGGCTGGTAATCGCCTTTATTATCTTTGTGCTGGTGGTGATGCTCTTTCGCCCGGCTCAACAACTGGAAGTTATCTCTACCGGGTTGTTAGCCATAGGAATTATTTGCACCGTGCCTATTATGTCACGCTGGAAAAAACTGCTATCGTGGCAAAAAGCAACGTTGCAAAATACGCATTAAACCTTTTCCCGGCGCAGGCCGGGAAAACCGTTCAGGAGTAAGACCATGACCGCCATTCCCCAACCGACGGCCATTGATGGATACCGCTGGCTGAAAAACGACATCATCCGCGGTGTGTATCAGCCTGATGAAAAACTGCGTATGAGCCTGCTGACCTCACGCTATGAGCTTGGCGTGGGACCGCTACGCGAAGCGCTTTCGCAGTTGGTTGCCGAGCGGCTGGTCACGGTGGTCAATCAGAAAGGGTATCGTGTCGCCCCAATGTCCGAACAGGAGTTGCTCGATATTTTCGATGCCCGCGCCAATATGGAAGCCATGCTGGTCGCGCTGGCCATTGAACGCGGCGGCGACGCCTGGGAAGCTGAAATTCTGGCGCGGGCGCATATGCTCGGCAAGCTTGAAGCCGTTGACGCCAGTGAACAGATGCTCGACGAGTGGGATCAGCGCCATCAGGCTTTTCATTCGGCAATTGTCGCTGGCTGCGGTTCACAGTATCTGCTGCAAATGCGCGAACGGCTATTCGATTTGGCGGCGCGCTACCGGTTTATCTGGCTGCGAAAGACGGTGCTGTCGGTGGAGATGTTGGAAGATAAACACGATCAGCACCAAACGCTGACCGAAGCAATTCTGGCACGCGATGCCGCACGTGCCAGTGAATTAATGCGCCAGCACCTGCTGACGCCCATTCCGATTATTCAACACGCGATGTCCGGCAAATTGCTGACGCAATAAGCCTGAACATTCTTATTGTTCTGGAATACGCAAAACCTGCCCTGGATAAATTTTATCCGGGCTTTTCAGCATCGGTTTATTCGCTTCAAATATCTGGTTATACAGGTTGGCGTTACCGTATACCTGTTTGGCAATAGCGCTCAGGGTATCTCCTGATTTTACGGTATAAAACTGGCTTTCACTCGCCGGCGCAGAAGTTTTTACCTGATCGTCGACGCTGGCAATACCAGAGATATTACCAATCGCAATCAGGATTTTTTCTTTCGCTTCCTGACTTAATCCATCGCCAGAAACGGTGGCTTTACCTTCGTTAATTTGGACGTTCACTTTATCCGCATCCGGGATGCCCGTTTTGTTCAGGTGTTCCTGTACCTTTTTTGCCAGATCGGCAGTGTCATGGTTGCCAGTAACCGCATCCCACAGTTTTTCACCCGCATCTTTTACAAAATTAAAGAGTCCCATATCCACCTCGGTAGTTAACAATCAACACCAGGAAGTGTAGCAGAGGAGAAAGGAGCGCAAAGAAAACGGCGCCAGAGCGCCGTAGTAGAAAGGTAATTAGCTACGCGTTTGTATCCAGAAGGCGTGGATCAGACCCGGGATGTAGCCCAGCAGCGTCAGAACAATATTGAGGATAAATGCCCAGCCGAACCCCTTCCCCAGCAGCACGCCAAGCGGGGGCAGAATAATAGTAAAAACGATTCTCCAGAAACCCATACACACTCCATACAAGCAAAAAGTTACTCATTGTTTAAAAAGAGATTTTATCTCTAAGCATAGTCAGTGTACCTAACTCTGCCAGCCTTCCCCTGCTGTTTTACCCTCCTTTACGCTCTTTACGCTGGCGTACGTTGACCGTTTATTTTAGAATAAGCTTAATTTAGAACATGCTTAAATACATATGACTGAACTTGAACAACTCCAGGCCAGCGCTGAGCAGGCTGCCGCCCTGCTAAAAGCGATGAGTAACCCGAAAAGGTTGCTGATTTTGTGCATGCTCTGCGGCTCACCCGGTACCAGCGCGGGCGAATTAGCCCGTGTTACCGGCCTGAGTCCTTCCGCCACTTCGCAGCATCTGGCGCGTATGCGTGAAGAGGGCCTGATAGACAGCCAACGCGATGCCCAGCGCATCCTGTACTCCATCAAAAATGCGGCCGTGAATTCACTGATCGCCACATTAAAAACACTGTATTGCCCATAAGGAGCCATCATGACCATTGGGACGATTTCCCCACGCGAGGCGCAGACGCTGGTCGCACAAGGCGCAAAACTGATTGATATCCGCGATGCTGACGAGTATCTGTACGAGCATATTCCGGAGGCGCATCTGGCGCCATTACCTACGCTAGAGCAGGGATCGCTGCCTGCGAATTTACGCGCCGGGCAGGTGATTTTTCACTGCCAGTCAGGCAAACGTACACAAAACGCGGCGACAAAACTGAACGCTATTGCCGCGCCTGCGCAGGTCTGGTTGTTGGAAGGTGGTATTGACGGCTGGAAAGCCGCAGGTTTTCCGGTGGCAAAAGATCGTTCACAACCGTTACCGCTGATGCGCCAGGTGCAGATAGCCGCCGGCAGCCTTGCCTTACTCGGCGTCATTCTGGGCTACACCGTTAGCAGCGCCTTCTTCCTGCTGAGCGGTTTTGTGGGCGCCGGGCTAATACTCGCTGGCGTGACCGGCTTTTGCGGCATGGCGCGATTGCTGGATATCATGCCCTGGAACCGACGTACTCATTAAGCGGTAATCATTGAAACTGCGCTGTACCCGCTGATTGACGTGATCTATGGTGAGTTCTGCGATAAATAAAGGAGAGCAATATGTTTAAACCTGGCGATCTGGTTCAACCACGCATGGGTGGACCTAAACTGAAAGTTGTCGAAGTCAATGGCGATCACATTGTGGCGGTACACGCCAGTAATGAAAGCGGCGAAAAATTCACGCTAAAATCAGCTGACGTGACGCGATATACCGAAGAGGGTGATTTTGGCGTTTGCTGAAAATAAGCGGTGAGGTCGCCCTCACCGCATTAATAATCAGATCAAAAAGTCATCAAGAGATTTACCGGCAGCCAGTGCCTGGGCAATTGGCTTCGGTGTGCGACCCTGTCCGGTCCATGTTTTTGTTTCACCATTGAGATCGGTAAAACGATATTTCGCCGGGCGCGGCTGACGTTTTTTAACTGAACGTGCCGTCGCAGGCGTCATGCTTAGCAGCTCTTCCGGATTGATCCCGTCTGCCTGCATCAGCGCCAGCAAAGTATTAATTTTTTCCTGCTGTTCTGCACGTTGGCGCTGTAGTTGTTCTTCTTCATCGCGGCGTTCTTTGGTCACTACCCTGAATTTTTCAAGCATATCTTCCAGCACATCAACGGAAAATTCACGAGCCATTGCACGCAGCGAGCGGATATTATTTAAGTTTTTTAACATTGAACTCATATTAACAAAACCTCTTTAACGTAAAACATAAAAACGGTATTACCCTAAATATTGTATGCAACTGCTTATTATATTTCCAGTCTAATTTATTCGCATATTACTAATCAAAAAAGCTAATTCATGTATTTATAGCATCCATTTTGACATCGCCTATGCGATATATTCTATTCCTCTGCTAGTCGCTATAAATATACCTGCAAGGAGTCTCAGGGTATCAGTCGAGAAACAGGCCACAACATCGCGCGGAGCCGGTGCGTATACATATTGCACATTAGTCAACATTGAGAAAAGGAGCGCAAAAAATTCAGAAAAACAAATTCCCATAACCCATTGATCTAAAATGCCTTTAATTAAATCAGCAACGAAAATACCAAAACGAACAAAAAACAAACCACTGCAGAGCATTTTATCGACAAAAAGGTAATAAATAAAAATTTTAAGCTAGTTGCTAGTTATTATCCAGGCAGATATCCTATTCAAACGCGAAAGCAGCAAGACAAATCACTAGCAAGAAGGTATTCAAAACCTTTTTTTCCCTTTTTACAAGGAGCATTAACATGTTCTCTCCGCAGTCACGCTTGCGTCATGCAGTAGCAGACACGTTCGCGATGGTTGTTTATTGTTCTGTCGTGAACATGTTGATCGAAATATTCCTTTCAGGAATGAGCTTCGAACAGTCTCTGTACTCCAGACTGGTGGCTATCCCCGTCAACATACTGATCGCGTGGCCATACGGCATGTATCGCGATTTGTTTATGCGCGCGGCGCGTAAAGCCACGCAAGCAGGATGGGGGAAAAACCTGGCGGACGTGCTGGCTTATGTCACCTTCCAGTCACCAGTGTATGTGATTATTCTATTGACGGTTGGCGCCGACTGGCACCAGATTACGGCTGCAGTAAGTTCGAACATCGTGGTATCAATGCTGATGGGCGCGGTCTATGGCTACTTTCTTGATTATTGCCGCCGCCTGTTTAAGGTCAGCAGCTATCACCAGGCTAAAGCCTGACAGATCTCTTCGCGACTGGCCCTGCCAGTCGCATTATTAGTTTGAACTAACGTCGCCAAACAACCCACTCAGATAACGCTCAAGCGCAATTCGCGAACTGAAGCCGTGCGGAATACCATAATGTTCGTGAGTCTCTCCGGCTAAATATAGCGGGAATTGCTGGTAGTGATCGCAGGTTTTAATATCCGTCGCAGGTTCCGCCAGCGAAGAGCTGCGCTCTTTTAGCGTGGGATGGATAACTAATGCGGTACGTCCCATACGTGCTTCACGGTTAACGTACACATAATTTTCGCCACGACGATAGCCGTACGTTTTTTGCGTCACTACATCGACGGTAAAGCCCACTTTTTCAAGTACGCGCGCCACCTCATCAGGTCGTAAATACATATTTTTTTCCTCGTTATCTTTTTTACTGCGGGCTTACCTTACCTGATTCAGCATTAGCAACGCTTTCAGAAAAGTCCATAAACGAGTGGCGATGGTGGGACGAATATCTTAAGAACCGCGCAGAATTATGTCAGCGACATCCGCAGTTGATACGCCGCCTGCTGCGCCATTTCCACCGAGCTGATGTTAGTAAACGACAACAATATTCCCCCCTTTCCTGCTGAAGTTATTCGCCAGCGGCTTAACGCCTGAACCGCCAGCCCGGCCTGATTCGCTTTGCGCACTAGCGCAACATCATCTCCGTCGACAGTTATCACCAGCTGAATCCCTCCTTCCTGAGGAATGACGTTAAATCCTTGTTCGCTCAGCGCGTTTTCCATCCATTGACGTCGCAGGGCATAATTCTGGCGCATACGTTTTAAGTGCCGCCAGAAGTGGCCATCTTGCATAAAATCCGCCAGCGTTTGCTGCCATAAAACCGGAACGCTACAGGCCGTTAGCGCCGCCTGCTGACGAAAATGTTCGACCTGATTCAGGGGTACCACCAGCCATGCCGTGCGCAAAGCCGGAAACATCGATTTGCTGAACGTTCCGGCATAAATCACCCGCTGGGGCGCATCCAGACTTTTTAGCGGCGGCAACGGTTTACCGTGGTAGCGAAATTCACTGTCGTAATCATCTTCAATGATCCACGCCTGCTCCCGAGTCGCCCATTCAAGCAGTTGGTGGCGACGGTCTAATGACAGGGCGACGCCCAGCGGACTTTGGTGTGCGGGTGTGAGCAGCACAAAACGCGCCTGCGGGTAGTCACGGATCCCAGCGCAGACATCCAGGCCATCGGCATCAACTGCCACCGGCATCAGCTCAATGCGCTCCTGAGCCACCACGGGGTGAATCAACGGAAAGCCAGGATCTTCGACCCACATCCCCTCACCGGGTTGAGACAGAGCGCGCAGGATTAACGTCATTGATGCCGCGTAACCTGAAGTAATAAAAATCTGCTCCGGCTGGCACTCAATACTGCGTGAGACGCGCAGGTAATCGACAATCGCCTGACGTAACACCCGTTCACCGCAAACATCGCCCACGGCCAGGTCAAAACGCGTTTGGGTGCGTAAACGCCGCCCCATCACCCGCGCCCAGACATCCCGCGGGAAGAGATCGAGTGCGGGTAATCCCATCTGAAAAGGCTGCGGCCTGGGGTTTTCTCCGGCGAAGATAGCGGGAGACACAGGTGCGTTTTCCGGTCGCAGTTGCTCACTGACAAATGTTCCTGCCTGCCCGCGTCGCGCGAGCCAGCCCTGCGCCACCAGATCTGCATAGGCATTTTCCACCGTCGAACGTGATACCCCCAGCTCCTGGGCCCAGGTCCGACTGGAGGGCAATCTTGTGCCTGGCTTTAGTTCACCTTTCTCAATGGCGTTTTTTAACTGACGGGCAATTTGCTGATAGCGTGGCATTTATGGTCTGCTTTTTTGGCAACAATATGGCTCTCTGTAGCAGTCCATTATAGTGCTACATTGCGGGTCATCCAAACGAGGAGAAATACCATGACAATGTTACGCCAGCCCTATTATGAACTCAGTCCTGAAATCTATAACGCTTTGGTTCAGGCCAGCAAAGCGCTGGAAAACTGCGCGCTGGAACCTACGCTGACGGAACTGATTTACCTGCGAGTCTCGCAAATCAACGGCTGCGCCTTTTGCCTGGAAATGCACAGTAAGGCGCTACGCAAATCCGGTGTTGCGCAGGCCAAACTGGACGCGCTGGCAGGCTGGCGGGTTAGTCATCACTTCAGCGAGCAGGAGCGTGCGGCGCTGGCGTGGGCCGAATCCGTCACCCATATAGCCAGCACCCATGCCGAAGATGACGTTTATCTGCCGCTGCTCAACCATTTTAGCGCGAAAGAGATTAGCGATCTGACGTTTGCTATTAGCCTGATGAACTGCTTTAACCGTCTGGCGGTAGGGATGCGCATGTGATTCTGCGCTGCCGGATGGCGACATAAACGCCATCCGGCAACCTGCCATAGTTTCTATCACTTCCTCCGTCACGCTCATCACCCATGCCCTCATCAATCTAAAATTACCATATCTTGTATGGTTGAATCTTTTTAAAACTACATCTAGTATCTCCTCTATCAAGACACACACAACCTGACGCCCTCTATCGCGTCATTCTTTTACTTTTAGATGGAAATACGAATCATGCGCATTGTTATTTACACTCGTAACAACTGTGTTCAGTGCCACGCCACTAAGCGGGCGATGGAAAGCCGCGGGTTTGACTTTGAGATGGTAAACGTCGATTTACACCCTGATATGGCTGATCGCCTGCGCGATCAAGGCTTTCGTCAGTTACCGGTCGTGGTCGCAGGGGAAACCAGTTGGTCAGGATTTCGCCCGGACATGATCAACCGTCTGCGCTCGGCCCCTCAAGTGGCCAGCGCATGAGTCAGCTCGTCTACTTTTCCAGCAGCTCCGAAAATACGCACCGCTTCATGCAGCGTCTGGGGCTGCCTGCCATCCGCATTCCGCTTAACGAACGCGAGCGGATCCGGGTAGACGAACCTTACATTTTAATCGTGCCCTCCTACGGTGGCGGCGGTACAGCTGGCGCGGTCCCGAGACAGGTGATCCGCTTTTTAAACGATACGCACAACCGGGCGTTAATCCGTGGAGTGATCGCCTCCGGCAATCGCAATTTCGGGGATGCCTACGGTCGCGCGGGTGATGTCATCTCACAAAAATGCGGCGTGCCGTGGCTCTATCGCTTTGAGCTGATGGGCACCCAAAGCGATATCGACAACGTGCAAAAAGGAGTGAGCGAATTTTGGCAACGACAACCGCAGAACGTGTAGAACAGCAGACGCTGGATTATCACGCCCTGAACGCCATGCTGAATCTGTACGATAAGGCCGGGCGCATTCAGTTCGACAAAGACCATCAGGCGGTGGAAGCATTCTTTACCGCCCACGTCCGCCCCAACTCGGTGGCGTTTGCCAGCCAGCAGGCGCGTCTGGACACGTTGGTGGATGAAGGCTATTACGATGCCAGCGTGTTAGCCCGCTATGATCGCGCGTTTGTGCTGAAGCTATTCGCCCACGCCCACGCCAGCGGATTCCGTTTCCAGACGTTCCTCGGCGCATGGAAGTTCTACACCAGCTATACGCTGAAAACGTTCGACGGGAAGCGCTATCTCGAAGACTTTGAGGATCGCGTAACGATGGTGGCGCTCACGCTGGCGCAGGGCGATGAAGCGCTCGCTCTGCAACTGACCGATGAAATGCTCTCCGGGCGTTTTCAACCCGCCACGCCAACCTTTTTAAACTGCGGTAAACAGCAACGCGGCGAGCTGGTTTCCTGCTTCCTGTTACGCATTGAAGACAACATGGAGTCAATTGGACGGGCGGTCAACTCGGCGCTGCAACTCTCCAAACGCGGCGGCGGCGTGGCATTTTTGCTCTCTAACCTGCGTGAGGCGGGTGCGCCCATTAAGCGCATTGAGAACCAGTCCTCTGGGGTGATCCCGGTAATGAAAATGCTGGAGGATGCGTTTTCTTATGCGAATCAATTAGGGGCGCGTCAGGGTGCAGGCGCGGTGTATCTGCACGCGCATCATCTGGATATTTTGCGTTTTCTCGATACCAAACGTGAAAACGCCGACGAGAAAATCCGTATCAAAACGCTCTCGCTTGGTGTGGTGATCCCGGATGTCACCTTCCAGTTAGCCAAAGAAAATGCCCAAATGGCGCTGTTTTCACCGTATGACGTGGAACGAATTTACGGCAAACCATTCGGTGATATCGCCGTAACTGAACGGTATGACGAACTGGTTGCCGACAAACGAGTGCGCAAAAAATACATTAACGCCCGCGATTTCTTCCAGCGACTGGCCGAGATCCAGTTCGAGTCCGGCTACCCTTACATCATGTTTGAAGACACGGTGAATCGCGCCAATCCGATTGCCGGTCGTATCAATATGAGCAACCTGTGCTCGGAGATTTTGCAGGTTAACAGCGCTTCCACCTACGATGAAAACCTCAATTACGCGCAAACAGGGCACGATATCTCCTGCAACCTCGGCTCGTTGAATATTGCTCATACCATGGATTCGCCAGACTTTGGGCGCACCGTGGAAACGGCGGTTCGCGGTTTAACGGCCGTTTCGGACATGAGCCATATCCGCAGCGTACCCTCAATTGAGGCCGGGAACAGCGCATCGCACGCCATCGGTCTTGGGCAGATGAACCTGCACGGGTATCTGGCACGGGAAGGTATCGCCTACGGCTCACCTGAAGGGCTGGATTTCACCAATCTCTATTTCTACACCATCACCTGGCATGCGCTGAATACGTCGATGAAGCTCGCCCGGGAACGCGGCAAAACTTTTGCCGGATTCAGGCAGTCCCGCTACGCCAGCGGTGAGTATTTTAACCAGTATCTGCAGGGCGACTGGCAGCCAAAAACCGCCAAGGTTCGCACACTGTTTGCCGCCAGCGGCATTACGCTGCCAACGCGTGAAATGTGGTCGCAGCTGCGTGAAGATGTCATGCGCTACGGCATTTATAACCAGAATTTACAAGCGGTTCCGCCAACGGGTTCTATCTCCTACATCAACCATGCGACATCAAGCATTCACCCGATCGTGTCAAAAGTGGAGATTCGCAAAGAGGGCAAAACCGGGCGCGTTTACTACCCTGCCCCGTTTATGACCAATGAGAATCTGGCCTTGTATCAGGATGCCTACGAGATTGGTCCACAAAAAATCATTGATACCTACGCTGAAGCAACGCGGCATGTCGATCAGGGGCTTTCACTGACGCTCTTTTTCCCCGATACCGCCACCACTCGCGATATCAACAAAGCGCAAATTTACGCCTGGCGTAAGGGCATCAAATCGCTGTACTACATCCGACTACGCCAGTTGGCGCTGGAAGGAACCGAAATCGAAGGTTGCGTGTCATGCGCGCTGTAAGGAGGACAACATGACATTATCCCGCGTGAGTGCCATCAACTGGAACAAGATTGAGGATGATAAAGATCTCGAGGTTTGGAATCGCCTGACCAGTAACTTCTGGCTACCGGAAAAGGTCCCGCTCTCCAACGATATCCCGGCCTGGCAAACGTTGAACGCCGCCGAACAGCAGCTGACTATCCGCGTTTTTACCGGGCTGACGCTGCTCGACACCATTCAGAACATAGCCGGTGCGCCAGCATTGATGGCCGATTCGTTAACGCCGCATGAAGAGGCGGTGCTATCGAATATCAGCTTTATGGAAGCGGTGCACGCCCGTTCGTACAGCTCAATTTTCTCCACTCTTTGCCAGACCAAAGACGTGGATGCGGCTTACGCGTGGAGTGAAGAAAATACCCCACTCCAGCGCAAGGCGCAGATCGTTTTGACACATTACGCCAGCGACGAACCGTTGAAGAAAAAAATTGCCAGCGTGTTTCTGGAATCCTTCCTGTTCTATTCCGGCTTCTGGTTGCCAATGTATTTCTCCAGCCGCGGAAAACTGACCAATACCGCCGATCTCATTCGTCTGATCATTCGTGATGAAGCCGTTCACGGGTATTACATTGGTTATAAATATCAAAAAGGTCTGGAGCACATTTCTGAATCCGCACGCGAGGAGTTAAAGAATTTTGCCCTCGACCTGCTGATGGAATTGTATGATAACGAAGCGCGTTATACGGAAGAATTGTATGCAGAAACCGGCTGGGTGGATGACGTCAAAGCCTTCCTTTGCTACAACGCCAATAAGGCATTAATGAATTTGGGGTATGAGGCATTATTCCCGCCAGAAATGGCGGAGGTTAACCCGGCAATCCTTGCCGCGCTGTCGCCCAACGCTGACGAAAACCACGATTTCTTCTCGGGTTCCGGCTCATCATACGTGATGGGAAAAGCTGTCGAAACCGAAGACGACGACTGGAATTTCTAGCGCTCATTTCCGCGGAAAATACCGTACATTTTTCGCGGAAATATTCTAACAGGATCACACTTTTGTCGTGCAAATATAATTGTGTGATCTACACTCAATATCAGCCGCATTATTCGCCTGCATTTCAGCAATTCAGGCGACTTTTCATTGCCATTTACAAAAAATATTACCCCATTCACATTCGCGCTCAGCCCTTATATCACGGGAAGTCCCGCCACATGGCCTTCAGCAATATTCGTGCCACAAACAAATTCAGGGTTGTCTCAGATTCTCAGTATGTTAGGGTAGAAAAAGGTCACTATTTCCATCAGGTAATATATCGATATAAACAAATAACAGGAATCATTCTATTGCATGGCAATTAAATTAGAAGTTAAAAATCTCTATAAGATATTTGGAGAGCATCCGCAGAGAGCCTTCAAATATATTGAAAAAGGACTTTCAAAAGAGCAGATTCTGGATAAAACAGGGCTATCGCTTGGCGTTAAGAACGCCAGTCTGGCCATTGAAGAAGGCGAGATATTTGTCATCATGGGATTATCCGGTTCGGGTAAATCCACAATGGTACGCCTTCTCAATCGCCTGATTGAACCCACCCGCGGGCAAGTATTGATTGACGGCGTAGACATCGCCCGGATATCCGATGCTGAGCTTCGCGAGGTGCGCAGAAAAAAGATTGCGATGGTTTTCCAGTCCTTTGCCCTGATGCCGCACATGACGGTCCTGGACAATACGGCATTCGGCATGGAATTAGCCGGTGTTGGCGCGGATGAACGTCGTGAAAAAGCGTTAGATGCGCTGCGTCAGGTTGGTCTGGAGAATTATGCTCACGGATACCCGGATGAACTTTCCGGAGGGATGCGCCAGCGTGTGGGCCTCGCCCGTGCATTAGCCATTAACCCTGACATCTTATTAATGGATGAGGCCTTTTCTGCCCTCGATCCGTTAATTCGTACCGAGATGCAGGATGAACTGGTAAAACTACAGGCGAAACATCAACGTACCGTGGTCTTTATTTCCCACGATCTCGACGAAGCTATGCGTATTGGCGACAGAATTGCCATTATGCAAAACGGTGAAGTGGTCCAGGTCGGCACGCCAGATGAAATCCTGAATAATCCGGCCAATGATTATGTACGCACCTTCTTCCGCGGCGTTGATATTAGCCAGGTCTTTAGTGCCAAGGATATTTCACGTCGTAGCCCTGAAGGTTTAATTCGTAAAACGCCCGGGGTCGGTCCACGTTCAGCGCTGCAATTATTGCAGGACAAAGATCGCGAATATGGTTACGTGATCGAGCGCGGCAATAAATTCGTCGGCGTTGTCTCTATCGACTCTTTAAAAACAGCATTAAGTCAGGCGCAAGGTATTGAAGCGGCATTGATCGATGAGCCGCTAGCCGTGGATGCACAAACTCCTCTCAGCGAGTTGCTTTCTCATGTCGGCCAGGCCCCGTGCGCGGTGCCGGTTGTTGATGAGGAACAGCAGTATGTGGGCATTATTTCAAAACGCATGCTGTTACAGGCTTTAGATCGTGAGGGGGCAAACAATGGCTGATCAAACCAATCCGTGGGATACCACACCAGCGGCCGACAGTGCCGCACAAACCGCCGATGCCTGGAGTACGCCATCAGGCGCGCCAGCTGACGGCGGTGGCGCAGACTGGCTGACCAGCGCACCCGCGCCGGCGCCAGAGCATTTCAATATTATGGATCCGTTCCATAAAACGCTAATCCCGCTGGATAGCTGGGTCACAGAAGGGATCGACTGGGTCGTTACCCATTTCCGTCCGGTCTTCCAGGGCATTCGAGTCCCGGTGGATTATATTCTGAACGGCTTCCAGCAGCTTCTGTTGGGTATGCCTGCCCCGGTGGCGATTATCCTGTTCGCTCTGATTGCCTGGCAGATTTCCGGCGTTGGAATGGGCGTTGCTACGCTGATTTCATTGATTGCAATCGGGGCCATCGGCGCGTGGTCGCAGGCCATGATCACCCTGGCGCTGGTACTAACCGCGCTGCTGTTTTGCGTGGTGATCGGTCTGCCGATGGGGATCTGGTTGGCGCGCAGTCCACGGGCGGCAAAAATTGTTCGTCCGCTGCTGGACGCCATGCAAACCACACCGGCGTTCGTCTATCTGGTGCCGATCGTCATGCTGTTTGGTATCGGCAACGTCCCGGGCGTGGTGGTGACGATTATCTTCGCCCTGCCGCCAATCGTGCGTCTGACCATTCTGGGGATTAACCAGGTGCCAGCCGACTTGATTGAAGCCTCGCGCTCATTTGGCGCCAGCCCGCGTCAGATGCTGTTTAAAGTCCAGCTCCCGCTGGCGATGCCTACCATTATGGCCGGGGTCAACCAGACGCTGATGCTGGCGCTCTCAATGGTCGTCATCGCGTCGATGATCGCCGTCGGCGGACTGGGTCAGATGGTTCTGCGCGGAATCGGTCGTCTGGATATGGGGCTTGCCACCGTCGGCGGGGTTGGGATCGTGATCCTCGCCATCATTCTCGACCGCCTGACGCAGGCTGTCGGTCGCGACGCCCGTAGCCGTGGCAACCGTCGCTGGTACACCACCGGTCCCGTTGGGCTTATCACTCGCCCATTCACGAAGTAATTCACCCGTTGCCCGGTGGCGCATTGCTTACCGGGCCTATACGTCCCTCCAATAATTAAGGAACAACGATGCGACAGAACGTCATTATTGCCACAGCGTTTGCCACCCTTGTCTCCACCAGCACTTTCGCTGCCGATCTGCCAGGCAAAGGCATCACTGTACAGCCAATCCAGAGCACTATCTCTGAAGAATCCTTCCAGACGCAACTGGTCGCCCGTGCGCTGGAGAAACTGGGTTATACCGTTAACAAAACAAGCGAAGTTGACTACAACGTCGGCTATACCTCCATTGCCTCTGGCGATGCAACTTTTACCGCTGTGAACTGGCAGCCGCTGCATGATGATATGTATGCCGCAGCGGGCGGAGACAAAAAGTTCTATCGCGAGGGGGTATTCGTTACGGGTGCCGCGCAAGGTTACCTGATCGATAAAAAAACCGCTGAGCAGTATAAAATCACCAACATTGCCCAGTTAAAAGATCCGAAGATCGCCAAAATCTTTGACACCAACGGCGACGGAAAAGCAGACATGATGGGCTGCTCGCCGGGCTGGGGCTGCGAAGCGGTGATCAACCACCAGAACAAAGCCTTCGATCTGGAAAAAACCGTCGAGGTCAGCCACGGTAACTATGCGGCGATGATGGCTGACACCATTACCCGCTTTAAAGAAGGCAAACCCATTCTTTACTACACCTGGACACCGTACTGGGTGAGCGACGTAATGAAACCGGGTAAAGATGTGGTCTGGCTGCAGGTACCGTTCTCTTCCCTGCCAGGCGAGCAGAAAGACATTGATACCAAGCTGCCAAACGGCGCCAACTACGGCTTCCCGGTGAACACTATGCATATCGTCGCCAACAAAGCCTGGGCGGAGAAAAACCCGGCTGCGGCGAAACTGTTTGCCGTCATGAAGCTGCCGCTGGCGGATATCAACGCGCAGAACGCGATGATGCACGACGGGAAGGCATCTGAAGCCGACGTGCAGGGTCACGTTGACGGCTGGATCAAAGCCCACCAGCAACAGTTTGATGGCTGGGTGAAAGAAGCGCTGGCTGCGCAGAAATAACCCCCCTCGTAGGTCTGATAAGCGTAGCGCCATCACACCAATGCCGGATGGTGGCGCGATGCGCCTTATCCGGCCTACACGCCCTCCTCCCAACCGCACAATCCATCACCCAACAAATCAGCAACATTTAATCACTTACGTTATGATTGTTTTCTGCAACCCATTTTTCAGTTGAAAACCATGACGAAAACCACTCAGGGACTTAGCCCTTCGCTGATCCTGTTAATGTCTATCGCCACCGGCCTCGCCGTCGCCAGTAACTATTACGCGCAGCCGCTGCTCGACACTATCGCACGTAACTTTTCGCTATCGGCCAGCACCGCTGGCTTTATCGTCACCGCGGCCCAGCTCGGCTATGCCGCCGGCCTGCTATTTTTAGTACCGCTTGGCGATATGTTTGAACGTCGGATGCTGATCGTCTCCATGACGCTGTTAGCGGCAGGCGGCATGCTTATTACCGCCAGTAGCCAGTCGCTGGGCATGCTGATCCTCGGCACCGCCCTGACCGGGTTGTTCTCGGTAGTGGCACAGATTCTGGTTCCGCTGGCGGCGACGCTTGCCACGCCGGATAAGCGCGGTAAAGTTGTCGGCACCATTATGAGCGGCCTGCTGCTGGGTATCCTGCTGGCGCGCACCGTGGCGGGATTACTGGCCAATCTTGGCGGCTGGCGCACCGTATTTTGGGTCGCATCGATATTAATGGCGCTGATGGCGATTGCGCTGTGGCGCGGTCTGCCGAAGATGAAATCAGATACTCATCTCAACTATCCGCAACTGTTAGGCTCCGTATTCAGCCTGTTTATCCATGATAAATTGCTGCGTACCCGCGCGATGTTGGGCTGCCTGACCTTTGCCAATTTCAGTATTCTCTGGACCTCTATGGCGTTTTTGCTCGCCGCGCCGCCGTTTAACTACTCCGAAGGAACGATCGGGCTGTTTGGCCTGGCAGGGGCCGCAGGGGCGTTAGGCGCGCGTCCGGCAGGTGGTTTTGCCGATAAGGGAAAATCACATCTCACCACGACCACAGGTCTGTTATTACTGCTGCTCTCCTGGTGGCCTATCTGGTTAGGGCATAGTTCCGTGCCAATGCTGATTATCGGTATCCTGGTCCTGGACCTCACCGTTCAGGGTGTACATATCACCAACCAGACGGTTATCTATCGCATTCATCCGGACGCGCGTAATCGCCTGACCGCCGGATACATGACCAGCTATTTTATTGGCGGGGCGGCAGGTTCGCTGATTTCGGCCTCCGCCTGGCAGCATGCCGGTTGGGCTGGCGTTTGTCTGGCCGGTACGACCGTTGCCCTACTCAACCTGTTGGTCTGGTGGCGAGGATATCACCGTCAGGAAGCCGTAAATTAAGCATATAGCGTATGTTTACCGCTGATTGGGCTCCGCAGGGTGTTAAGGAGCCCATCAGTCTGCTAAGGTTATAACTCATTGAACCAAGTTATATTAATTTCGGTAATGAAACCTATAACCCTATGGAAAGCCCGATATCCCAGTCTGAACCCAGTTCTGCGACGCTAACTGAAGGATTCAAAGACAGCCTGCCAATAGTCATCAGCTATATTCCGGTCGCTTTTGCATTTGGTCTCAATGCCACTCGCCTTGGCTTTACTCCGGTTGAAAGCGTGTTTTTCTCCTGCATTATCTATGCGGGAGCCAGCCAGTTTGTCATCACCACAATGCTCGCCGCAGGCAGTTCTTTGTGGGTCGCCGCACTGACCGTCATGGCCATGGATGTACGCCATGTTTTGTACGGACCTTCCCTGCGTAGCCGAATCGCCCAGCGACTGAGCAAACCCAAAAGCGCGCTGTGGGCCTTTGGCCTCACCGATGAAGTCTTTGCCGCCGCCACGGCGAAACTGGTACGGGATAACCGGCGCTGGAGTGAAAACTGGATGATCGGCATTGCGCTATGCTCCTGGGCCTCCTGGATGTTTGGCACGGTGATCGGCGCGTTTTCCGGTAGTGGTTTACTCAAGGATTACCCGGCAGTTGAAGCGGCGTTGGGCTTCATGCTCCCGGCGCTGTTCATGAGCTTCCTGCTCGCCTCTTTCCAGCGTCAACAAGCACTTTGTGTAACTGCAGCACTGGCCGGCGCGCTGGCTGGCGTCATGCTGTTTTCCATTCCTGCCGCCATCCTTGCAGGCATTGTCTGCGGATGTCTGACGGCTCTTATCCAGTCATTTTGGCAGGGAGGTCCCGATGAGCTATGAGGTCCTGCTGCTTGGCCTGTTGGTCGGCTGCGTTAACTACTGTTTTCGTTATTTGCCGCTCCGTCTTGGAGTGGGGAATGTTCGCCCGACGAAGCGCGGCGCGACGGGCATATTACTCGACACCATTGGCATTGCATCAATTTGCGCCCTGTTGGTGGTGTCTACCGCGCCAGAAGTGATGCACGATTCTCGTCGGTTCGTGCCTACGCTGGTGGGGTTTGTCATACTGGGCGCAAGCTTCTATAAGACCCGCAGCATCATCATTCCAACCTTACTGAGTGCTCTGGGCTATGGATTAGCCTGGAAAATGCTGATTGTCTTATAGATAAAAACAATCATTTTAAATAAATAATACATTTACTTTATTTGTCACTGTCGTTACTATATCGGCTGAAATTAATGAGGTTATACCCAAATGGATAGTTCGTTTACGCCCATTGAACAAATGCTAAAATTTCGCGCCAGCCGCTACGAAGAGTTCCCTTATCAGGAAGTGCTTCTGACTCGTCTATGCATGCACATGCAGGGCAAGCTGCTGGAAAACCGCAATAAGATGCTGAAAGCTCAAGGGATTAACGAGACATTGTTTATGGCGTTGATTACGCTGGAGTCTCAGGAAAACCACAGTATTCAGCCTTCTGAACTGAGTTGCGCGCTTGGCTCGTCACGCACTAACGCAACCCGCATTGCGGATGAGTTAGAAAAACGTGGCTGGATCGAACGTCGCGAAAGCGATAACGATCGCCGCTGTCTGCATCTGCAATTGACCGAGAAAGGCCACGCATTTTTGCAAGAGGTGTTACCGCCTCAGCATAACTGCCTGCATCAGCTTTGGTCATCTCTCAGCACCACCGAAAAAGATCAGCTTGAGCAAATTACCCGTAAACTTCTGACCCGTCTTGACCAGATGGAGCAGGATGGCGCGGTATTAGAAGCGTTGCGCTAACGCGCCGACTCGCTCAGAAATCCAGATTTATAAATGAAAAAACCGACAGGCCAGCACGCATACTGCTGGCCTGTCTGATAAACAGGTCGGCTCAGCCGATGTGAAAAAAAAGAAGATCGTGGAGAACAACATGAGCGCAAATGCGGAGACTCAAACCCCGCAGCAACCGGTCAAGAAGAATGGCAAACGTAAAAGTATGCTGCTCCTTCTGACCTTGCTCTTTATTATCATTGCCGTGGCATATGGGATTTATTGGTTTTTAGTACTGCGTCATGTCGAAGAGACAGACGATGCGTACGTGGCAGGGAACCAGGTTCAAATCATGGCGCAGGTATCAGGCAGCGTGACGAAAGTCTGGGCTGATAACACTGACTTTGTAAAACAAGGCGATGTGCTGGTCACCCTCGACCAGACGGACGCAAAGCAGGCATTTGAAAAAGCCAAAACTGCGCTGGCTTCCAGCGTGCGTCAGACGCACCAGTTGATGATCAACAGCAAGCAGTTACAGGCAAGCATTGAAGTGCAGAGAACCGCGCTGGCGCAGGCACAAAGCGACTTTAATCGCCGTGTCCCGCTGGGCAACGCCAACCTGATTGGCCGCGAAGAGCTGCAACATGCGCGTGATGCCGTCGCCAGCGCTCAGGCTCAGCTTGATGTCGCGATCCAACAATATAATGCCAACCAGGCGATGATTCTCGGCAGTAAGCTGGAAGACCAGCCCGCCGTGCAACAGGCTGCCACTGAAGTGCGCAATGCCTGGCTGGCGCTGGAACGAACCAGAATCGTCAGCCCAATGACTGGCTATGTTTCCCGTCGTTCCGTGCAGCCGGGAGCGCAAATTAGCCCGACCACGCCGCTGATGGCGGTTGTTCCAGCCACTAACCTGTGGGTGGATGCCAACTTCAAAGAAACACAGCTCGCGCACATGCGTATCGGTCAACCGGCGACCGTTATCAGCGATATTTACGGCGATGACGTGAAATATACCGGTAAGGTTGTCGGGCTGGATATGGGTACAGGCAGCGCCTTTTCTCTGCTGCCAGCACAAAACGCGACGGGTAACTGGATCAAAGTCGTCCAGCGTCTACCGGTGCGTATTGAACTGGATGCACAGCAGTTGGCGCAGCATCCGCTGCGTATCGGTTTATCTACGCTGGTTACGGTAGATACCTCAAATCGTGACGGACAAATTCTGGCAAGCCAGGTTCGCACCACGCCGGTATCAGAAAGTAATGCACGGGAAATCAACCTTGCTCCGGTCAATAAGATGATCGAAGAGATCGTGCAGGCCAACGCGGGCTAATTCAAAGGTGCGTGTGATGCAACAGCAAAAACCGCTGGAAGGCGCGCAGCTCGTCATTATGACGATCGCGCTGTCCCTGGCGACATTCATGCAGGTGCTGGACTCCACCATTGCTAACGTGGCGATCCCCACTATCGCCGGGAACCTCGGCTCTTCACTGAGCCAGGGTACCTGGGTGATCACCTCATTCGGGGTGGCGAACGCTATCTCGATTCCGATCACCGGCTGGCTGGCAAAGCGCTTTGGCGAAGTAAGGCTATTCATGTGGTCAACTATCGCCTTCGTCATTGCGTCATGGGCATGCGGGATGTCCACCAGCCTGAACATGCTGATTTTCTTCCGCGTAATCCAGGGGATTGTCGCCGGTCCATTAATTCCGCTGTCACAAAGCTTGTTGCTGAATAACTATCCTCCCGCCAAGCGTTCCATCGCCCTGGCGCTATGGTCGATGACGGTGATTGTTGCCCCGATATGTGGCCCTATTCTTGGGGGCTATATCAGCGACAACTATCACTGGGGCTGGATATTTTTCATCAACGTGCCAATCGGTGCTGCGGTGGTATTGATGACTCTGCAAACCCTGCGCGGTCGGGAAACCAAAACCGAGCAGCGGCGCATCGATGCCATTGGTCTGGCCCTGCTGGTCATTGGTATCGGCAGTTTGCAGATTATGCTCGACCGCGGCAAAGAGCTGGACTGGTTCGCCTCACAGGAGATTATCATCCTGACGGTGGTCGCCGTTGTCGCCATCAGCTTCCTGATCGTCTGGGAGCTTACCGACGAGCACCCCATTGTCGACCTCTCGCTGTTTAAGTCGCGCAACTTTACCATCGGCTGTCTGTGTATCAGTCTGGCCTATATGCTCTACTTCGGCGCAATCGTCCTGCTGCCGCAGCTGTTGCAGGAGGTATACGGCTATACGGCAACCTGGGCCGGTCTGGCGTCAGCGCCGGTTGGGGTGATTCCGGTGATCTTATCGCCGATTATCGGCCGCTTCGCGCACAAGCTTGATATGCGTCGGTTAGTCACGTTCAGTTTTATTATGTACGCCGTCTGTTTCTACTGGCGTGCGTGGACGTTCGAACCGGGTATGGACTTTGGCGCATCGGCCTGGCCACAGTTTATTCAGGGTTTCGCGGTAGCCTGCTTCTTTATGCCGCTGACGACTATCACGCTGTCCGGCTTACCGCCTGAGCGTCTAGCCGCGGCATCAAGTTTGTCGAACTTTACGCGAACGCTGGCCGGCTCTATTGGCACATCAATTACGACGACGATGTGGACTAACCGCGAGTCACTTCACCATGCGCAGTTAACGGAATCCGTTAATCCTTACAATCCAAATGCGCAGGCAATGTACGATAAGCTGCAGGATTTAGGGATGACGCACCAGCAGGCGTCAGGCTGGATAGCCCAGCAGATCACCAATCAGGGGCTGATTATTTCCGCCAACGAAATCTTCTGGATGTCGGCGGGGATCTTCCTGGTCTTGCTTGGCCTGGTGTGGTTTGCCAAACCGCCCTTCGGTGCGGGCGGCGGCGGCGGTGGCGCGCACTAAATAGCTGATAAAAGGGATCTGCGGATCCCTTTTTTATTGTCCCGTAAACCACCTCCCAGGGATATGGTTGAGGGGAGGCAATAAAAAACCCCGGTTATAAGCCGAGGTTAATTTAAATACTGGAACAACTAATCAGTATGACTAAATATGCAGTTCCTGCAGTTTCTCTTTCGGCAGCGCCAGCTCTTCATTGCTGTTAACGCGTACATCATGCTCCAGAATATGACGTGCGATATCCTGTGCTTCGCTAAGAGAGTGCATCTGATACGTGCCACACTGGTAAACGTTCAGCTCCGGGATCTGGTTTTGATCCTGCACTTTCAGCACGTCCGCCATCGCCGCTTTCCACGCGTCGGCAACACGCTGCTCGTCTGGCGTACCAATCAGGCTCATGTAAAAGCCAGTGCGGCATCCCATCGGAGAGATATCGATAATCTCCACGCCGTTGCCGTTGAGGTGGTTACGCATAAAACCTGCAAACAGGTGTTCCAGCGTGTGGATACCTTTCTCAGGCATCATTTCTTTGTTCGGAATGCAGAAACGCAGATCAAACACGGTGATTGCGTCGCCATGCGGGGTGTTCATCGTTTTTGCAACCCGGACCGCGGGAGCTTCCATCCGGGTGTGATCGACAGTAAAACTATCTAACAACGGCATTTAGCCACCTCCGATAAATTTTTTGAAAATAATCTGAACTCTTTGTTCCGGGGCGAGTCTGAGTATATGAAAGACGCGCATTTGTTATCATCATCCCTGTTTTCAGAGATGAAATTTTGGCCACTCCCGAGTGGCCTTTTTCTTTTGTATCAAGCGTGCTTTTCCAGCCACACTCTAAACGGCTCAGTATCAGCCGCTTCGATCTCCTGCTGACGACGCTTTGAAGCCTCGGTTTCAGCAATAAATTCCGCTTCCTGCAATATTTCTAACGGCTCTTCACGCAGCAGATTTCGGTAAGCCTCACCCAGCGCTTTACCCGTGCCGCCAATGCCTTCATCAATCATAGACCGTAGGATGCGGGCAGAGAAAGTCAGTTCTGGGTTGTCAAAACAGGCAACCAGTTCATCACAGACCTTTTGATACTCCTCTCCCCCATCGATGCTGTCCAGCGTTTGTGCCACGCGTTTCAGATCACGGAACAGATCTTTCCCTACCTTAGGCAACGGGAACTGGGCTGTTTCACAGCCAATACCTAACGTCAGCCCAGGCTTACGACCTTCAAGAATCACCCGATTCCAGTTTTTACGCGTACACAGCAATTCATCGCTGCTCATTTCCGGGGCATCGGCCAGCGCACACCAAACCATAAACAGATCGAGGAAGCGCACCTGCTGCTCGTCCACGCCGATCGGTGAGAACGGGTTGATATCCAGTGAGCGAACTTCGATGTACTCAATACCGCCACGCAGAAGCGCGTCAGAAGGCGTTTCGCCACGACGAGTGACGCGTTTCGGGCGAATAGGCGCATACAGCTCATTTTCAATCTGCAGAACGTTGCTGTTGATTTGCAGACGCTTACCGTCCTTCTCCAGACCGATCGCCGCGTACTCCTCGGAAGGGGTTTTAATCGCGCGCTTTAATCCTGCCACATACTCATGCAAATCGTTAAACGTAATTCCGAGATTGCTTTGCGACTTATTGGTATAGCCCAAATCACTCAGGCGCAGCGACGTCGCATACGGCAGGTAATACATCCCACAGTCGGTTTTTTCAAACGGCAGGGTTGTCGGTTTTCCTTGCAGGAAAGAGGAACAAATGGCCGGAGAGGCGCCAAACAGATACGGGATCACCCAACCAAAACGGTAGTAGTTGCGGATCAGACGGAAGTAACCCGCGGAGATCTTCTCTTTAGCATCTTCGCCGTCCGTTACGCCACATTTCGCCTGCCAGAAAGCCATCGGCAATGAGAAATTGTAGTGTACGCCAGAGATAGTCTGCATCAACGCGCCGTAACGGTTTTTGAGGCCTTCACGGTACAGCGTTTTCAGACGACCAGTATTCGACGTACCGTACTGCGCCAGTTCGATATCCTGACCTTCGGCAATATAGCAAGGCATGCTCAACGGCCACATACGCTCGTCGCCCAGGTTCCTGGCGGTATACCGATGCAGGTCGCGCATGAACGTGAGCATTTTCTCAATGTCGTCGCCTGGAGGCGTAATAAACTCCAGTAGTACTTCGGCAAAGTCAGTGGTTATCCATTTATGCGTTAGCGCTGAGCCTAACACCTCAGGATGGCCTGTCGTTGCTAATGACCCATCTGCATTAACGCGCAGCGTTTCGCGCTCCAGCCCACGTTGAATCCCCTTTAACGCCTGAGGATGGTTTTCCAGCCAGGCCAGCGCCTGTGATACGTCCGGGATCAAATTGACCTCCCGCCTGTCAAAATCGTTTTAATTAGCATAATGGTATTGGTTACCCTGAAGGCTATCTCACAACACAATTAGTGCCACCACATAATGCCTTGCGTCGTAACCGCTGCGACAACTACATAGCGCAGCGCCTTGCCAAGGCATAAGAAAAAAAGTACTGGACCCCACGAGATGCGCATCCATCCAGCTAACAGGCACAGTAAATCACCCACAACCGGCATCCAGCTTAATAATAGTGTGACAGCGCCATAGCGCTGCAGCCAGCCAGTGGCTTTTTCTTGCCAGCGCGATGTTTTACGCAATGGAAAGAAACGCCCAAGGATAACGTTAGTTAACCCTCCAAGGCTATTACCCATTGTTGCTGTTAAGACTAAGACCCAGGGATGACTTACCCCAGAGACCAGCAAAGCAACTAAAACAACTTCAGAATTGCCGGGTAATAGCGTAGCGCTGAGAAAACTGCTGGCAAACAGTGACAGGAGCGATAGTCCATCACTCACAATAACCGGACATCCACCGCGTCCATTCCTGCGGCACGCGCCGCCTGCAGTCCAAAATCGGCATCTTCAAATACGACACAGCGCGCCGGAGCAACACCCATACGTTCGGCACAGAGCAAAAACGTATCAGGAGCAGGTTTATGGTGTTGTACGTGATCGGCTGCGACTACAGCATCAAAATAGCGACGCAGCCCAAGGTGTGCGAGCAGAGCTTCCGCAATCGCGCTTTCACTCCCCGTACCTACCGACATAGGACGACGACCATGCCAGGCTTTCACGACGTCAACCAATGGCAAAGGCTGGACGCTATCCAGCAGCATGCTTCTCACCTTGTCGTTTTTTTCACGCGCCAATGCATGAGGGTCAAGATCGGCATGATTCAATTCAATTACCGACTGGGCAATACGCCACGTTGGGGAGCCATTGAGGGCGACCATGGCTTGTTCATCAAAACGTAATCCATAATGCCCCAATACCTCATGCCACGCCTTACGGTGCGTTGGCTCGGTATCCAGGATGGTGCCATCCATATCAAAAATCAAACCCGCATAACGTTCGTACATCGTCTTCTCACAAGCCGAATGACCAGACGTTATTTTATCGTAATTGATTGATTTTGTCGCTGACAGCGAATTAAGGGGTGTTCCGGGAGTATGTGGAAATGATTCAAAGGAGAGAAGATGGTGCATCCGGGAGGATTACTCGGCTGCGCCTCGCCCTGGGGCCGTTGCTGAAGCAACGTTATCCACCCTGGTGCTCGCGATTATCTCGCAGACCATGAAACAACAGTATTGCTGTTATCTCGGAGAAGATGGTGCATCCGGGAGGATTCGAACCTCCGACCGCTCGGTTCGTAGCCGAGTACTCTATCCAGCTGAGCTACGGATGCATCAGGGAAACTTGCTTTACTGCAGACTTGATGTCGCTGCTAAAGCGCTATCAAGTAAGATGGTGCATCCGGGAGGATTACTCGGCTGCGCCTCGCCCTGCGGGCCGTTGCTGAAGCAACGTTATCCTCCCTGGTGCTCGCGATTATCTCGCAGACCATGAAACAACAGTTTTACTGTTATCTCGGAGAAGATGGTGCATCCGGGAGGATTCGAACCTCCGACCGCTCGGTTCGTAGCCGAGTACTCTATCCAGCTGAGCTACGGATGCATCGGGAAACTTGCTTTACTGCCGATATTGATATCGTAATGAGCGATATCAAGTAAGAGATGGTGCATCCGGGAGGATTACTCGGCTGCGCCTCGCCCTGTGGGCCGTTGCTGAAGCAACGTTATCCTCCCTGGTGCTCGCGATTATCTCGCAGACCATGAAACAACAGTTTTGCTGTTATCTCGGAGAAGATGGTGCATCCGGGAGGATTCGAACCTCCGACCGCTCGGTTCGTAGCCGAGTACTCTATCCAGCTGAGCTACGGATGCATCAGGGAAACTTACTTACTGCAGATTTGATATCGCTGCTAAAGTGATATCGATTTTCTGTAACAACGCTAATGCGCTATTGCAGAGAAGATGGTGCATCCGGGAGGATTCGAACCTCCGACCGCTCGGTTCGTAGCCGAGTACTCTATCCAGCTGAGCTACGGATGCAAATGGCGGTGAGGCGGGGATTCGAACCCCGGATGCAGCTTTTGACCGCATACTCCCTTAGCAGGGGAGCGCCTTCAGCCTCTCGGCCACCTCACCAACACGCCTCTTGCGAATGCTTCGAAGAACTTGTTTCTGCTCATCGTCGCTGCGTGGCGCACATATTACTTTCTGGGACTTATAAGTCAAACAATTTTTCCAGCGCTTTTATCGTTTGCACATTTCACGCGCAATTAGTCTGCAAAAACGGCAAAAAGAGTGTTTTATCAACAGATAAATTGGCAATTTCCTGAGGCAATGAACAAACGGAAAAATCGCAGGGAAAGGCAATACGCGGATGAGAATCGAAAAAATGAGGAAGACGAAGAAGAAAAGAGAAGAAAAGGGATAATTCAATCAGGTTGCGCCTCACCAGAAAGGTGAGACGCGAAAACCTTAGTAACTGGACTGCTGGGATTTTTCAGCCTGGATACGCTGGTAGATCTCTTCACGATGGACAGAAACTTCTTTCGGGGCGTTTACGCCAATGCGCACCTGGTTGCCCTTCACCCCTAAAACTGTCACGGTGACCTCATCGCCTATCATGAGGGTCTCACCAACTCGACGAGTCAGAATCAGCATTCTTTGCTCCTTGAAAGATTAAAAGAGTCGGGTCTCTCTGTATCCCGGCATTATCCATCATATAACGCCAAAAAGTAAGCGATGACAAACACCTAAGTGTAAGCAGTCACGGCATCACATTCTGTTAAACCTAAGTTTAGCCGATATACACAACTTCAACCTGACTTTATCGTTGTCGATAGCGTTGATACAAACGCTGCGGATTGAAGTCCGCAGCGTCGACTTACGCTTATAATTATTACAGTTTTGCGCTGACCCAGCCTTTCACACTGGCTAACGCTGCTGGCAGAGCCGCAGCATCCGTACCACCGGCTTGCGCCATGTCCGGACGACCACCACCCTTACCGCCTACCTGCTGAGCGACCATTCCAACCAGTTCCCCTGCTTTCACGCGATCTGTCACGTCCTTAGACACACCCGCAATCAGAGAAACCTTACCTTCCACTACCGTTGCCAGAACGATAACGGTAGACCCCAGTTGATTTTTCAGATCATCAACCATGGTACGCAACATTTTCGGCTCAACGTCCGCGAGTTCGCTGACCAGCAGCTTCACGCCATTGATATCAACCGCTTTGCTGGAGAGATTTGCACTCTCCTGCGCCGCAGCCTGTTCCTTCAATTGCTGCAATTCTTTTTCTAGTTGACGCGTACGCTCCAGCACGGAACGAACTTTGTCACCAATATTCTGGCTATCGCCTTTCAGCAGCTGCGCAATATCGCTTAAGCGATCGCTCTCAGCATGCACGGTTTGGATAGCGCCTTCACCGGTCACAGCTTCGATACGACGAACGCCCGCCGCAGTGCCTGACTCAGACACAATACGGAACAGACCGATATCACCCGTACGGCTGGCATGAGTACCACCACACAGTTCGGTAGAGAAATCACCCATGCTCAGAACACGCACGTGGTCGTCATATTTCTCGCCAAACAGCGCCATTGCGCCTTTGGCTTTCGCCGCTTCGAGATCCATGATGTTCGTTTCAATCGGCAGATTGCGACGAATTTGCGCATTCACCAGATCTTCAACGGCACGGATTTCAGCAGGCTTCATAGCTTCAGTATGAGAGAAGTCGAAGCGCAGCACTTTATCGTTAACCAACGAGCCTTTCTGTGCCACATGCGTGCCCAGTACCTGGCGCAGCGCCGCGTGCATCAGGTGCGTTGCGGAGTGGTTCAAGCGAATGCGCGCACGACGAGCTTCATCAACATCAGCCTGTACTGCATCGCCAATTTTCAGAGAACCCGCAGACAGCTTACCGATGTGACCAATGGCCTGGCCATATTTCTGCGTGTCGCTCACGGCAAACGCGAAGCCTGCGCCTTTCAGTTCACCCTTGTCGCCAACCTGACCACCAGATTCCGCATAGAACGGAGTCTGATCCAGTACGACAACTGCGTCCTGACCTGCGTTAATTGCGTCTACCGCTTTACCATCAACAAACAGCGCGGTCACTTTGCCATTCAGTTCCAGGTGTTCGTAGCCTTTAAATTCAGAGGCGCCATCAACACGAATCATCGCATTGTAGTCTGCGCCAAAGCCGCTGGCTTCACGCGCGCGACGGCGCTGTTCTTCCATTGCGGCTTCAAAGCCCGCTTCGTCAACCTTAATGTTGCGCTCGCGGCAAACGTCCGCCGTCAGGTCAACCGGGAAACCGTAGGTGTCATACAGACGGAATGCGGTTTCGCCATCCAGTGTATCACCGGACAGTTTTGCCAGTTCTTCATCCAGCAGCGCCAGACCACGCTCCAATGTACGCGCAAACTGCTCTTCTTCGGTTTTCAGAACCTGCTCAACCATAGCCTGCTGACGCTTCAGTTCTTCACCTGCGGAGCCCATGACGTCCACCAGCGGACCAACCAGCTTGTAGAAGAAGGTATCCTTCGCGCCCAGCATGTTGCCATGACGTACCGCGCGACGAATGATACGACGCAGCACATAACCACGGTTTTCATTCGACGGGACAACGCCATCGGCAATCAGGAATGCACAGGAGCGGATATGGTCAGCGATAACGCGCAGCGACTTGTTGCTCAGATCGGTCGCGCCGGTGACTTTCGCCACGGACTCAATCAGTGAACGGAACAGGTCGATTTCATAGTTGGAGTTAACGTGTTGCAGCACGGCCGCAATACGCTCAAGGCCCATACCGGTATCCACGGACGGCTTCGGCAGCGGTTCCATGGTACCGTCAGCCTGACGGTTGAACTGCATGAAGACGATGTTCCAGATCTCAATGTAGCGATCGCCATCTTCTTCTGCGCTTCCCGGAGGGCCACCCCAAATGTGGTCGCCGTGGTCGTAGAAAATTTCGGTGCACGGACCGCAAGGGCCGGTATCACCCATCTGCCAGAAGTTGTCGGAAGCATAAGCCGCGCCTTTGTTATCACCGATACGGATGATACGTTCGCGCGGAATGCCGACTTCTTTTTCCCAGATTTCATAGGCTTCATCGTCAGTTTCATAGACGGTGACCCACAGACGCTCTTTTGGCAGGGCAAACCAGTTTTCACCGGTCAGCAGTTCCCATGCGTATTGAATAGCATCATGTTTGAAATAATCGCCGAAGCTGAAGTTGCCCAGCATTTCGAAGAAAGTATGGTGACGTGCAGTGTAACCGACGTTTTCCAGGTCGTTGTGCTTACCGCCCGCACGCACGCAACGCTGCGAGGTGGTTGCGCGGGAATAATTACGCTTGTCGAGGCCAAGGAACACATCCTTGAACTGGTTCATCCCGGCGTTGGTAAACAACAAAGTAGGGTCATTGTTCGGTACCAGGGAGCTGCTGGCAACTACCTGATGTCCTTTACTATGGAAAAAATCGAGAAACGCCTGACGGATCTCAGCGGTGCTCTTGCTCATAATTATCCTGAAGAAATCAAGCTAACGAAATGTCATTACCAGCATCGGCACGTAAACTGCGCCTCTGGCAATCGAAAAGTGGGAATAAGATAAGTTTTCTTTACTGGGAAGTAAAATCCCGTATGCGCTCAATCGTCAAAATTTCGCCATATTGCCTGAATATCTTCCATCAGATAGCCACGGTAGAGCAAAAAGCGCTGGACCTTTACCTTATCTGAAAAATCTACAGGTAAAGGTTCTCCGTATTTACGAATGGCCTGTGCGCGCGCAAGTGCTGCCCAGTCAATTTCGCACTCGCGCATGGCTCGTTCAACGGCTTCCCGCGAAATCCCTTTTTGGTTTAATTCCTGACGCACACGCGCGGGTCCATAACCTTTACGGCTACGGCTGGAGATAAACTGCTGAACAAAGCGGTCATCATCCAGATAACGACTTTCAATACACCAGGCGATGACCTTGTCGTAATCCTCCGGCGTTGCATCAATGTCTTCCGGTCCATTTTTTCCCATCACCGGAGCGGCCAGCTTACGCCGCAGTTCCTGCTCGCTGTGATCGCGCATCGCCAGTATACGTACAGCGCGGTCAAGAAGTCGGGAATAAGCGGAGCGGCGGGAAGTTGCTTCTGTCATAGTGAGCCTTCAGAAATGGAAAAGGGCTGCATCGTATGCAGCCCTTCTATGTGCGATAACGTCAGATTATCAGAAATCTTCGTTCGTTTCTTTTACATCTTCACCGCTGTCATCAACAGAGAAGTCTGGTTTTGAATCCGGGTTATTGAGCAGTAACTCGCGTACTTTCTTCTCAATTTCCTTCGCCGTTGCCGGGTTTTCCTTCAGCCAGTTAGTGGCATTCGCTTTACCCTGACCAATTTTCTCACCGTTGTAGCTGTACCATGCACCGGCTTTTTCAATCAGCTTCTCTTTCACGCCCAAATCAACCAGTTCGCCGTAGAAGTTGATACCTTCACCGTAAAGAATCTGGAATTCAGCCTGTTTGAACGGCGCTGCAATTTTGTTTTTCACGACCTTAACACGGGTTTCGCTACCAACCACGTTGTCGCCTTCTTTCACCGCGCCAATACGACGGATATCCAGGCGAACAGAAGCATAGAATTTCAGGGCGTTACCACCGGTGGTGGTTTCCGGGTTACCGAACATAACGCCAATCTTCATACGGATCTGGTTGATGAAAATCAGTAGCGTGTTGGACTGCTTCAGGTTACCGGCCAGCTTACGCATGGCCTGGCTCATCATACGTGCCGCAAGGCCCATGTGAGAGTCACCAATCTCGCCTTCGATTTCTGCCTTCGGCGTCAATGCGGCAACGGAGTCGACAACGATAACGTCAACCGCACCGGAGCGCGCCAGCGCATCACAGATTTCCAGCGCTTGTTCACCGGTATCCGGCTGAGAGCACAGCAGGTTGTCGATATCAACGCCAAGCTTGCGCGCATAGACGGGATCCAGTGCGTGTTCCGCATCGATGAACGCACAGGTTTTACCTTCGCGCTGTGCGGCAGCAATAACCTGCAGGGTCAGCGTCGTTTTACCGGAAGATTCAGGCCCGTAGATTTCAACGATACGGCCCATTGGCAAACCGCCCGCGCCCAATGCGATATCCAGAGAAAGCGAACCGGTGGAGATGGTTTCCACATCCATGGAACGGTCTTCACCCAGGCGCATGATGGAGCCTTTACCGAATTGCTTTTCGATCTGACCCAGCGCTGCCGCCAACGCTTTCTGTTTGTTTTCGTCGATAGCCATTAATTACTCCTGTCATGCCGCTTTCGGGTTAAACCGCGAAACGTGATAGATAATGTTCTGTTGGGGCAATTATACTGTATGCTCATACAGTATCAAGTATTTTGTAGAAATTGTTGCCACAGGGTTTGTAACGCGTAGGCGGTCGCCTGTCGACGTACCGCATCGCGATCGCCGCTGAAGCATTCCCGGCGGGTAATCCCCTCGCCGCTCGCGCTGGCAAAAGCGAACCATACCGTCCCCACGGGCTTTTCTTCACTGCCGCCATCTGGCCCCGCAATACCGCTAATCGAAACAGCGAAATGCGCGCGGGCCGCTTTTAGCGCGCCAATCGCCATCTCCACCACCACAGGTTCGCTCACCGCCCCATGCTGGACCAGCGTCTCTTCGCGCACGCCAATCATCTGCGCTTTGGCTTCATTGCTGTAGGTCACAAACCCGCGCTCAAACCAGGCGGAGCTGCCGGCAATATCCGTAATTGCTTTGGCTACCCAGCCGCCGGTGCAGGATTCCGCCGTCGTCACGGTTGCCCCGCGCGCTTTCAACGCCAGGCCAACCTGCTCGCTTAACTGCATCAGTTCACTGTCGGTCATTTCAGCCTCTGTCAGTTAAAAAAATATGCCGGACAAGATAGCACTTTCATAACCAAGATGGGGATGAGGAGACAATTTTACGAGGGGCATTCAGAAAATAGATAAACCGCATTCAAAAGAGTACCGGATAACGCACCAGGATAGCGTATTCGGTCTACAAGGAATTGCCCCTGTAGACCGATAACAAATGATTACTGCACGCGCGCCAGCGCGACCGCCTGACCCAATTGCCACACGGCCATTGCATAGTGGGTACTGTGGTTATAGCGGGTGATGGTGTAGAAGTTTGGCAGTCCATACCAATACTGATAACCGGTACCGATATCCAGTCGCAGCAGGCTGGCCTGCTGATGATTACCCAGAGACTGCTGCGGCGTCAGGCCTGCGGCGGCAAGCTGAGAAATGCTGTACTGGGTTTTAAAGCCGTTCGCCAGCCCAGGCGCCTGGCCATTCGCCGGAACCGCGACCGTATCGCCTTTCACCCAACCGTGGCCTTTGAAATAGTTCGCCACGCTACCGATAGCATCAACCGGATCCCATAGGTTAATGTGACCATCGCCATTGAAATCAACGGCATATTGTTTATAGGAAGATGGCATAAATTGGCCGTAGCCCATCGCCCCTGCGAAAGAACCTTTCAAATCGAGCGGATCGTCGCTTTCATCTCGCGCCATCAGCAGGAAGGTTTCCAGTTCACCAGAGAAATATTCCGCACGACGAGGATAGTTAAACGACAACGTCGCCAACGCATCCAGAATCCGCGTTTTACCCATCACGCGGCCCCAGCGAGTCTCTACGCCAATAATGCCAACGATAATTTCCGGCGGTACGCCGTAGACCTGCCATGCACGGTTCAGCGCATCTTCATATTGGTTCCAGAAGGCCACACCGTTTTGTACGTTATCCGGGGTGATGAACTGTTTACGATACCGCAGCCATGCACCGTTAGGTCCGGCTGGCGGTTGAGTCGTCGGCGCCTGGCGGTCCATCAAACGCAATACCGAGTCCAGACGCTTGGCCTGCGACAGAATCTCCTGCAACTGCTGGCGGTCAAAGCCGTGCTTGTTCACCATTTTCTCAATGAACTGTTGCGCGTTCGGATTATTGGCAAAATCGCCGCCCGTTTGCATGACATTGTGCTGTGGCTCAAGCAGGAAGCCGCCGGATGGCGTACCCGTAGTCGTTTGAGTCTCTGAAGGTTTAGGTTTGCTGCTACAAGCAGCAAGCAATACGAAAAGGGGAAGTAACGCTACATAACGACGCTTGAACATGAGACATCCATTAAACAAATTCAGCCTGGGAGAAGTATGGTAAAGCATCCTCCGCCACACAAGGAAGCAGTAGTCGCTCTCCTTCACAGAATTTCCCCCCTCTTACACTCCTGACCGGCACATTTGCGCGTTCTCACGCACAATCTTTCAAATTAAAATATTTATCTTTCATTTTGCGATCAAAATAACACTTTTAAATCTTTCGATCTGATTAAAATTAGTTACCGTTTGGCAAGATAACTAAAACCCCTACAGGAGAGAATAATGATCGACACCATCACACTCGGTGCTGAGTGGTTTATCGGATTGTTCCAGAAAGGCGGAGAGGTGTTTACCGGCATGGTGACCGGTATTCTGCCTCTGCTGATCAGTCTGCTGGTCATCATGAATGCGCTGATTAACTTTATCGGTCAGCAACGTATTGAACGTTTTGCCCAGCGCTGCGCCGGAAACCCGCTGTCCCGCTATCTACTGCTGCCGTGCATCGGCACATTTGTGTTTTGTAATCCTATGACACTGAGCCTGGGCCGCTTTATGCCGGAAAAGTTCAAGCCCAGCTACTACGCAGCCGCCTCTTACAGCTGCCATTCAATGAACGGCTTATTTCCCCACATCAATCCCGGTGAGCTGTTCGTCTATCTGGGGATCGCCAGCGGTCTGACCACGCTGGGTCTTCCGCTCGGCCCGCTGGCGGTGAGCTATTTGCTGGTCGGCCTGGTGACCAACTTCTTCCGCGGCTGGGTGACCGATTTCACCACCACCATCTTTGAGAAAAAAATGGGCATTCAACTTGAGCAGAAAGTACATCTGGCGGGAGCTGCATCATGACGCGTATTCGTATTGAAAAAGGCACCGGCGGCTGGGGCGGCCCGCTTGAACTGGATGCCGTGCCAGGCAAGAAAATTGTCTATATCACCGCAGGGACTCGCCCCGCAATAGTCGACAGGATAGCCAGCCTGACAGGTTGGCAGGCCGTTGATGGTTTCAAAGAAGGCGAGCCGCCAGAGAACGAAATTGGCGTGGCGATCATCGACTGCGGCGGCACGCTGCGCTGCGGGATCTATCCAAAACGCCGTATACCAACAGTGAATATTCACGCGACGGGTAAATCCGGTCCGCTGGCCCAATATATTATCGAAGATATCTATGTCTCCGGCGTGAAAGAAGAAAACATTAGCGTTATCGGTGAAGCATCCGCTGCGCCAACGCCTGCAAACAGCACGATGGGTCGCGAGTACGACACCAGCAAGAAAATTACCGAACAAAGCGACGGTCTGTTGGCAAAAGTCGGCATGGGAATGGGTTCAGCCGTTGCGGTTCTGTTTCAGGCCGGGCGAGACACTATCGATACCGTCCTGAAAACCATTCTGCCGTTTATGGCGTTCGTCTCGGCGCTGATCGGCATCATTATGGCGTCTGGCCTGGGGGACTGGATTGCCCATGGACTCGCACCGCTGGCCAGCCATCCGCTGGGGCTGGTAACCCTGGCGCTGATCTGCTCTTTCCCGCTGCTGTCCCCTTTCCTCGGCCCTGGTGCGGTCATCGCCCAGGTTATCGGCGTCCTGATCGGCGTACAGATTGGTTTGGGGAACATTCCTCCGCATCTGGCGCTACCTGCCTTGTTCGCCATTAACGCTCAGGCGGCATGCGACTTTATTCCAGTCGGATTGTCGCTAGCCGAAGCGCGCCAGGACACGGTCCGCGTCGGTGTGCCATCCGTACTGGTGAGTCGTTTTCTGACCGGCGCACCGACCGTTCTCATCGCCTGGTTTGTTTCCGGCTTTATTTACCAATAAGAGGCACTCAAAAATGACCGTGATTTATGAAACCACCATCACCCGCATCGGCCAGAGTGCCCCGGATGCACTCTGCGACCAGATGCTAATTACCTTTCGTGAAGGCGCGCCTGCGGATATCGAAGAATTTTGCTTCATTCATTGCCATGGGGAGCTGAACGGCTCTTTGCAGGCTGGGATCCAATTGGAGCTAGGCCAGCATCACTACCCGGTCACAGCCGTTGGCAACGTGGCGGAACAAAACTTACGTGAACTGGGGCATATCACTCTGCGTTTTGACGGACTGAGTGAAGCGGAATTTCCCGGCACCGTACACGTTGCGGGCCCCGTACCGGACGGTATCGCACCGGGCTGTATTTTGAAGTTTATTGCTTAAGATTGAAGGAGATAAAGATGAATCAGGTTGCCGTTGTCATTGGTGGAGGCCAGACCCTGGGGGCATTCCTTTGCCGTGGGCTTGCGACAGAAGGGTACCGCGTCGCGGTGGTGGATATCCAAAGCGATAAAGCCGCCAACGTCGCGCAGGAAATAAACGCCGAGTTTGGCGAAGGCACCGCCTACGGTTTTGGCGCTGATGCCACCAGCGAACAGAGTGTGCTGGCGCTGTCGCGCGGAGTGGATGAAATATTTGGCCGCGTCGATCTGCTGGTTTACAGCGCGGGTATCGCAAAAGCCGCGTTTATCAGCGACTTTCAGCTTGGGGATTTCGATCGCTCGTTGCAGGTGAATCTGGTCGGCTACTTTCTCTGCGCACGGGAATTTTCACGCCTGATGATCCGCGATGGCGTCCAGGGACGCATTATCCAGATCAACTCTAAATCAGGGAAAGTGGGCAGTAAACACAACTCAGGCTATAGCGCGGCAAAATTTGGCGGCGTAGGTTTAACCCAGTCGCTGGCGCTGGATCTGGCAGAGTACGGGATCACCGTGCATTCACTGATGCTCGGCAATCTGCTGAAATCACCGATGTTTCAGTCATTATTACCGCAATATGCGACCAAGCTTGGCCTTAAGCCAGACGAAGTCGAGCAGTACTACATTGATAAGGTTCCGCTTAAGCGCGGCTGCGATTATCAGGACGTGCTGAACATGCTGCTGTTTTACGCCAGCCCGAAAGCCTCTTACTGCACCGGTCAGTCCATTAACGTGACCGGTGGTCAGGTGATGTTCTAAGAAACATGATTGCCCGGTGGCGCTGCGCTTACCGGGCCTACACACATCTGGTCGGATAAGGCACAGCCGCCATCCGGCAAAATCAAAGGAGCACATTATGGTTTCCGCACTGATTACCGTCGCCGCTATCGCCTGGTGCCTGCAACTGGCGCTCGGTGGCTGGCAAATATCCCGCTTTAACCGGGCGTTTGATCAACTCTGCCAGCGGGGTCGGGTTGGCGTAGGTCGTTCCGGTGGACGGTTTAAACCCCGCGTGGTGGTCGCCATCGCGCTGGATGAACAGCAGCGGGTTACCGATTCGTTATTTATGAAAGGTCTTACTGTATTTGCCAGGCCCGGTAAAATTGCCACGATAATGGGCAAACATCTTGATGATTTACAGCCTGATGTGATCTTTCCCCATGATCCGCTAGCGCAGAATGCACTATCATTGGCGCTTAAACTGAAACATGGGTAATTTCGTTGTGAATGCTAATAGCTTGCGAAATTATCATTTTGCAACCTAATAAGTCAGGGTAATCACGCCTATGAAACCTCGTCAGCGACAGGCGGCCATACTGGAGCACCTGCAAAAGCAGGGGAAATGCTCGGTTGAAGAACTGGCCCACTACTTTGACACAACCGGCACGACCATTCGCAAAGACCTGGTCATTCTGGAGAATGCCGGAACCGTCATTCGTACCTATGGCGGCGTGGTATTAAATAAAGACGAATCCGACCCGCCAATCGATCACAAAACGCTAATCAATACGCATAAAAAAGAGCAGATTGCTGAAGCCGCCGTCCGTTTTATTCACGATGGCGACTCGATTATTCTGGATGCGGGCAGCACCGTATTGCAGATGGTGCCGATGCTCACCCGCTTTAGCAACATCACCGTCATGACCAACAGTCTGCACATTGTTAACGCCCTTTCAGAGCTGGACAACGAGCAAACTATCCTGATGCCCGGCGGGACCTTTCGCAAAAAATCTGCGTCATTTCACGGTCAGCTGGCAGAAAACGCCTTTGAGCAGTTCAGCTTTGATAAACTCTTCATGGGCACCGACGGCATTGACCTCAATGCCGGCGTGACCACCTTTAATGAGGTGTTTAGCGTCAGTAAAGCGATGTGCAATGCCGCTCGCGAAGTGATTCTGATGGCTGACTCGTCAAAATTTGGACGCAAAAGCCCCAATGTTGTGTGCAGTCTGGAAAGCGTCGACAAGCTGATTACCGATGCGGGTATCGACCCTGCGTTTCGTCAGGCGCTGGAAGCAAAAGGGATTGAAGTGATCATAACCGGAGAAACCAATGAGTGATGCACTACTGAACGCGGGCCGTCAGACGTTAATGCTGGAGCTACAGGAAGCCAGCCGACTGCCTGAACGACTGGGCGATGATTTTGTCCGCGCCGCCAATACTATCATCCACTGCGAAGGCAAAGTGATTGTCTCCGGGATTGGCAAATCAGGCCATATTGGCAAAAAAATAGCCGCGACCCTCGCCAGTACCGGCACGCCCGCCTTTTTTGTGCATCCGGCTGAAGCGCTGCACGGCGACTTAGGGATGATTGAAAGCCGTGATGTCATGCTGTTTATTTCCTACTCCGGCGGCGCAAAAGAACTGGATCTCATCATTCCGCGCCTGGAAGATAAGTCCATCGCTCTGCTGGCTATGACCGGAAAACCGACCTCACCGCTGGGTCTGGCAGCCAAAGCCGTGCTGGATATTTCTGTTGAGCGCGAAGCCTGTCCGATGCGCCTGGCACCGACTTCCAGCACCGTGAACACTCTGATGATGGGCGACGCGTTGGCAATCGCCGTAATGCAGGCGCGCGGCTTTAACGAAGAAGATTTTGCCCGCTCGCATCCGGCGGGTGCGCTGGGCGCTCGTCTGTTAAATAAAGTGCATCATCTGATGCGCCGTGACGATGCCATTCCGCAGGTGACGCTCACCACCAGCGTCATGGACGCGATGCTGGAACTAAGCCGTACGGGTCTTGGCCTGGTGGCAGTCTGCGACGACGAGTCGCTGGTGAAAGGCGTCTTTACCGACGGTGACCTGCGCCGCTGGCTGGTTGGCGGCGGAGCGCTCACCACTCAGGTTAGCGAAGCAATGACCCATAATGGCATTACGCTGCAGGCCCAGAGCCGCGCCATTGACGCCAAAGAGATCCTGATGAAGCGCAAAATCACTGCCGCACCGGTGGTAGATGAAAACGGTAAACTCACCGGTGCTATCAACCTGCAGGATTTCTATCAGGCAGGTATTATCTAATCCTTCAGCCCCAGACGTTTCGCCAGCCGGTGCAGGTTGGCGACATCTGTTTCCAGCGCCCGCGCACTTGCCGCCCAACTGTGATTATTTTGCGCCAACGCCCGGCGGATCATCTCCCGCTGGAATGACTCCGTTGCCTCACGCAGGTTGCGATGCTGCGGGATCTCCGCAACAACCTCCGCCTGCAGAGCCGGGGTTTCATCCTGCAGGGCAAAATGCTGCGCTTCAAGCACCACTTCATCCCCTGCCCTGGTGGCCCTTGCCAGAACAACCGCCCGGTGAATGGCATGTTCCAGCTCACGCACGTTCCCGGGCCAGCCATAATTCAACAGATGGCTACGCGCGCCGGGACTTAACACCACGCGGGAAAGTCCCAGCCGCAGCCGACATTGTTCGCAAAAATAACCGGCCAGCAGCACCACATCTTCGCCGCGTTCACGAAGGGGCGGTACGGAAAGGGGAAAGACGCTCAGACGGTGGAACAAATCCGCACGGAAATTCCCGGCCAGCACCTCTTCTCGTAAATCACGGTTCGTTGCGGCCAGCACCCGAACATCCACGCGCAGGCTGCGATCGTCACCCACACGCTGAATATCGCCGTACTGCAACACACGTAGCAACTTAGCCTGTAACGCCAGCGAGAGCTCGCCAATCTCATCGAGAAACAGCGTCCCATTGTCAGCCATTTCAAACTTACCGCTACGATTGCTGATAGCCCCGGTAAAGGCGCCTTTTACGTGACCAAACAGCTCACTTTCCGCTACGGTTTCCGGCAACGCCGCGCAGTTCAGATACACCAGCGGATTCACCGCGCGCGGCGAACCTTCATGGATAGCCTTAGCTACCAGCTCCTTCCCGGTCCCCGTTTCGCCGCTAATCAGTACGTTGAGATCGGATCCCGCCACAATCTCAATCTCTTTTTTCAACTGCAGCATATTGGGCGACAGGCCAATCATTTGGGTTTCAGTCACCTGCTCGAAGGCCGTCGACGGGCCCGGCAACATATTCTGGCTTTCCAGTTGTTCAATCAGCAGCGCATTGCTCAGCGCGCCCGCCGCCAGCGCGGCAATCAGCCTAAGCTCTTCATCGCTGAAAACATCGAATTGATCGGGCTCCATGCCATCCAGCGTTAACGCGCCAATCAGATTTTGACCGGCGAACAGCGGTAAGCCAATGCAGGCGTGTACCTTCAGGCTCTCCTGGCCCGGAATCAGCCCATCGTAAGGGTCTGGCAAATCGCTGTCAGCAGGGAAACGAACCACGTCCCCGGCGCGGGCAATCGCCTCCAGACGAGGATGCCCTTCCAGGGTAAAGCGCCTGCCGAGAACGTCCTGCGCCAGCCCATCGATCGCCAGCGGAATAAACTGTCGCGACTCATAGCGCAGCAATGCCGACGCGTCGCACTCCAACACCTGACGCAAGGTGGTTATCAGGCGTTGAAAACGGTCCTGATGTCCAATACCGCTTTGTAATTCAATGGCGATACCCGCCAGCACGTCTACGGAAAAACTCATGACGACCTCATTGTCATTTTGACAATTCATATTGTCATATTGACAATAAAATGAATAGTCATTTTGACTACCACCTTATAGGCATTAAAAAACAAACCCTTTAAAATCAACAAATAAAAAGTTGGCACGCAACCTGCAATAAGCAAAACATCTTTTTTAGAAAAACGCTGAATTAATTACTGAGGTTGCTATGTCTATTCTGGTTAAAAATAACATTCATTGGGTTGGCCAACGTGACTGGGAAGTTCGTGATTTCCACGGGACTGAATATAAAACGCTGCGCGGTAGCAGCTACAACAGCTATCTCATCCGTGAAGAAAAAAATGTCCTGATCGATACAGTAGACCACAAGTTTAGCCGTGAATTCGTGCAGAACCTGCGCAGTGAAATTGACCTGGCAGATATCGACTACATCATCATTAACCACGCGGAAGAGGACCATGCCGGTGCGCTGACTGAGCTGATGTCCTGCATCCCTGACACGCCAATTTACTGCACAGCCAACGCTATTGACTCTATCAACGGGCACCACCACCACCCGGAGTGGAACTTCAACGTGGTGAAAACCGGCGACTCGCTGGACATTGGCAACGCTAAGCAGCTGATCTTCGTTGAAACGCCGATGCTGCACTGGCCTGACAGCATGATGACCTACATGACCGGCGATGCGGTGCTGTTCAGTAACGACGCCTTCGGCCAGCACTACTGTGATGAACGTCTGTTTAACGACGAAGTTGACCAGACCGAACTGTTCGAACAGTGCCAGCGTTACTACGCCAACATCCTGACGCCGTTCAGCCGTCTGGTTACACCGAAAATCACTGAGATTCTCGGCTTCAACCTGCCGGTGGATATGATTGCCACTTCCCACGGCGTGGTATGGCGCGACAACCCGACACAAATCGTTGAAATGTATCTGAAATGGGCGGCTGACTATCAGGAAGACCGTATCACCATTTTCTACGACACCATGTCCAACAACACCCGCATGATGGCGGACGCCATTGCCCAGGGCATCAACGAAGTTGACCCGAACGTGGCGGTGAAAATCTTTAACGTCGCCCGTAGCGACAAAAACGAAGTCCTGACTAACGTCTTCCGCTCTAAAGGCGTGCTGGTTGGTACTTCAACGATGAATAACGTAATGATGCCAAAAATCGCCGGTCTGGTAGAAGAGATGACCGGCCTGCGTTTTCGTAACAAACGCGCCAGCGCCTTTGGTTCACACGGCTGGAGCGGCGGTGCGGTAGACCGTTTGTCCACACGCTTGCAGGATGCCGGTTTCGAGATGTCGCTGAGTCTGAAAGCGAAATGGCGTCCGGATCTGGACGCGCTGGAACTGTGTCGCCAGCATGGCCGTGAAATCGCACGTCAGTGGGCGCTTGCTCCGCTGCCGGAAACAATCGTCAAAACGGCAACCAAAGAGGAAGAGTGCGCCTGTGCCGCTGCGGCTACCGCTGATCTTGGTCCAAGCATGCAGTGCAGCGTATGCCAGTGGATTTACGACCCGGCAAAAGGTGAACCGCTGCAGGATGTCGCGCCGGGAACACCGTGGAGCGACGTGCCGGATAACTTCCTGTGCCCGGAATGTTCATTAGGTAAAGACGTCTTTGACGTACTGGCAACGGAGGCAAAATGAGCCGCGGAATTGTCATTATTGGTTCAGGCTTCGCCGCCCGCCAGTTAGTCAAAAATATCCGTAAGCAGGATGCAGATGTCCCGCTGACCCTGATTGCTGCAGACAGTATGGATGAGTACAACAAGCCCGATCTCAGCCATGTTATCAGTCAGTCGCAACGTGCAGACGACCTCACCCGCCAGTCGGCGGGGGAGTTTGCCGAACAGTTTAATTTGCGCCTCTTTCCGCACACCTGGGTAACCGACATCGATGCCGATGCTCACGTAGTGAAAAACCAGGAGCAACAGTGGCCATACGACAAACTGGTGCTGGCGACGGGAGCGTCGGCGTTCGTACCGCCGATTACCGGACGTGAGTTAATGTTCACATTGAACAGCCAACAAGAGTATCGCGCCTGTGAAACACAACTGCGTGACGCCCAACGGGTGCTGATTGTCGGCGGCGGCTTGATTGGCAGCGAGCTGGCGATGGATTTTTGTCGTGCTGGTAAAGCGGTGACGCTTATCGACAACGCCGCCAGCATTCTGGCTTCGCTGATGCCGCCAGAAGTAAGCAGTCGCTTACAGCATCGTTTGACCGATATGGGCGTACACCTGCTGCTGAAATCGCAGCTTCAGGGGCTGGAGAAAACGGAGTCGGGGATTCGCGCCACGCTCGATCGTAGCCGCAGCGTAGAAGTCGATGCGGTGATCGCCGCTACGGGTCTGCGCCCTGAAACCGCGCTGGCGCGTCGCGCCGGATTGAACATCAATCGCGGCGTCTGCGTCGACAGCTACCTGCAAACCAGCCACCCGGACATTTATGCTCTCGGCGACTGTGCGGAAATTAACAGTCAGGTACTCCCGTTCCTGCAACCGATTCAGCTGAGCGCCATGTATCTGGCGAAAAACCTGCTCGGCGGCAATGCACCATTGAAGTTGCCTGCCATGCTGGTAAAAGTCAAAACGCCGGAATTACCCTTGCATCTGGCTGGGGAAACCCAGCGCCGCGATCTGAACTGGCATATTGCCGCCGAAGTGCAAGGGATGGTGGCCAGAGGGATGAACGATGCAGGCCAGCTATGTGCCTTTGTCGTCAGCGAAGACCGCATGAAAGAGGCCTTTGCGCTGCTGAAAACGCTGCCCGTGTAAGTACAGGATACCGTTGCTTGATTTATTAACCTCACGCACATGGATGTGCGTTGCCACTTGTCGGTATGCCCCGACCTGTTGTTCTTGCCCCGCCAGTCCCGGGGCTTTTTTTATTTTTGCGCCAACGCCCGCGCCGCGGCAATCACGCCCTGCCCCAACGACAACCCGCCGTCGCCCGCCGGTAAACGCTGTGGGAACAGTAAGGTAAAATCATGCAGATAAAACGCCAGCCGGGCTGACAATAAGCGGTTATGCATCACACCTCCGCTGAATACCAGCGTCTTAATCCCCCGCTCTTCGGCCTGCAAACGCATCAGGGTAGCAAACCCACGCGCCAGCGCGTCGTGAAACGCCCACGCTCTTTCGGCAGGTTTGGCCTGCCAGGTCAGCCATTGCTGCCAAAAAACCGCTAAGTCCAGCTGATTGCCATCAAGCGGCACCGTGACAGGGTGCTCAACGCCAGCACAATGCGATGCCATCGCCTCCAGCGCGCAGGCCGCCTCACCTTCATAACTCAGCGATTCCGGCGCACATTGAAGCGCGGCGGCAACGGCATCAAACAGCCGTCCGCACGATGACGCCAGCGGTGTGTTAATCCCCCGGTCAATGGCGCGCGCCAGCACGTTCCAGTTTTGATGTTGCAGCACCGATGTTTCCGGGTAGCGCTGCCAGTCAGGAACAAAACGCAGGCACTGCGCGAGCAAATTGCGCCACGGCTGTTTTGCCGCCAGATCGCCCCCCGCCAGCGCTACCGCTGGCAAGCCGCCAAGGTGTTCGCATTCACGATAGTTGACCCGCAAACACTCTCCCCCCCACAGCGCGCCATTTTCCCCCATGCCGATACCGTCTAACGTCAGGGCAATCACGTCACCACCATCGAGCGACCAGCCGTGCTCGGCCAGACACGCAGCGGCATGCGCATGGTGATGCAGCACCGTTTCGGTTGGCAGATTCATTTCGCTGGCCCACTGGCTGGAAACATAACCAGGGTGTGCATCATGCACGATACGCTGCGGCGAAAAGTCATAAATGTTCTGGATCAGGCGCAGCGCATCACGCCACTGCTGCTGAATGCCGTCATCGCCGAGATCGCCCAAATGCTGGCTGATAACCGCCTGTTCACCACGCACCAGGCAGAAGGTATTTTTCAGATCTGCGCCCAGGCAAAGCATCGGCGGCACGTCGTGAAATCCTGGCGGCAGCGCCACCGCATCCGGCACGTAACCCCGTGAACGACGCAGCATCTCCCCACTGTCGCGTACCACAGAGTCATCCATCCGCTGCACAATTTCGCGGTTATGCAGCAGGAAACCATCGGCAATTTCGTGTAAATCTTCCAGCGCCTGCGCGTTGGTAATAGCGGGCGGTCTGCCGCTGAGATTGCCGGAGGTCATTACCAACGGACAATTCATATCTTGTAAGAGCAAATGCTGCAACGGATTCGCTGGCAGCATGACGCCCACTTCCGTTAACCCTGGCGCAATGCCCTCGCTCAATGCTGCGACATAGCGTTTCTGCACCAACACGATCGGCGCGGCTGGGGTTGTCAGCAAACGACGAGCAGGTTCAGGCAGTCCATCATCACCGGGCAGCATCACTGCCAGAGGTTTTGCCGGACGGTGTTTGCGCAGCCTGAGCAGCGCTACGGCGTCATCATTTCGTGCATCGCACACCAGATGAAACCCACCGATCCCTTTAACGGCCACAATACCGCCCGCTTTCAGGCGCGATACTGCCGCCTGCAACGCCTCTTCTTTCTCCGCCCGCTCACCCGCGCTAAACCATTCGAGGTGGGGACCGCATGCCGGACAGGCAACGGGCTGGGCATGGAAGCGACGGTCGTATGGATCACGATACTCTTTATCGCATTGCGCACAGAGTGGGAATGACGCCATCACGGTAAACGGGCGATCGTAGGGCATGGCGCGGATGATCGTAAAGCGCGGGCCACAGTGGGTGCAGTTGATAAAGGGATAACGATAGCGGCGTTCACCGGGGGTGTTCATTTCAACCAGACATTCTGGACAGGTCGCGGCATCCGGAACGATTTGCGTATTCATCGTTCCGCCAGCACTTTGCCGAATCGAGAAGTCGGCAGGCGGCTGCTTCCAGGCGAACGGTTCGCTCTCAACGCTGTCAATGCGCGCTAGCGGCGGGCAGTGTTGATGCAATTGCGCAATAAACTCTGCCGGATCTTCCTGTATACGCACAACCACACCGTCACCGTCGTTACACACATCGCCATGTAGCTGTAACCGCTGCGCCAGTTGCCAGACGTAGGGGCGAAATCCGACGCCCTGTACCTTACCGCGAATACGCAGCTGTACGCCGGAGTGGTTGTTTATTGTCATGATGAATTCCCGCGGTATTGTATCCCTGAAATGTCCGTTTGCCGGATGGCGGCTTCGCCTTATCCGGCACGTATTTTACGCGGATTTTCAGATATCAGAACAGCAAAGATGCAGTGGAATCCAGCGCCGCGCGACGGCGTTTTTCAGCACTCAGTTGCTCAAGCTTATTGCGATCCACATAAATCAGCGCGTGAGTCGGGCAGACTTCCATACAGGCAGGACCGGCCTCACGATGGTGGCACAGGTCGCACTTATTGGCTTCGGCTTTTTCTGCCCGGACGTTCAGACCTGCCCCGCTGTTACGAACAACCGGACGCACGACTACTTCCATTGCGCCATAAGGGCAAGCCACAACGCAGGTTTTACACCCAATGCAGCGCTCCTGCATCACGTGAACAAAGCCTTTATCACGGCTGATTGCACCGTTCGGGCAGACGTTAGCGCACGGCGCGTCTTCACACTGGCGGCACAGCGTCGCCGTGGAGACATTAACGCCTTTGATGACGTGAATGCGGGGTAAAAAGGTTTCAGGGGTCAGCGATGCGCAGTCCTGGTTATCCTGATGGGATACCACGCAGGCCACTTCACAGGTACGGCAACCAATGCATTTATTGGCGTCTGCAATGATGAAACGGTTCATCAATTTCTCCAGCAATGACAGATTATCTGCCGAAGCATTCATAAATCGTGCCAGAATTTAATTAACTGTTATTAAAGGTTTTTTATTTTGATGAATGCAGAGAAGCCGTGTCATCGTCACTAGTGACGATGACAAATGACAGCCGTCAGCGCAAAACGAGCGGCGCAACAGAGTCGCGTTGAATGAGTTCACCGGTGAAGGTTTTTGGCGGCGTAAACGCCCCGTCATCCAGCATAAAGATCAGGCGGCCTATCGTTTCCTGAATCATTTCCGTTACCGGGATTTTGACGCTGGAAAGCGCCGGAATAGTGTATGGCGCGATAGCGATATCATCGAAGCCAATCACCGACACCTGAGCAGGGACGCGCACGCCATGCGCGTGCAACTGCTTCATCGCACCGATCGCCATATCATCATTGCTGGCCACCAGCGCGGTAAAATTGACCTTATGCGAAAGCAAAGTATCGACTCCCGCCGCGCCGCAGGCTGGCGTCCATTTCCCTTTAACAATCAAATCATTATTAAGCGGAATGCCATGATGTGCCAGCGCGTCTTTATAGCCTGAAAGTCGCTCCACGCCGGTAGGCGAATCCATCGAGCCAGTAATAAAGCCAATCTCTTTGTGCCCGGCGGCAATGAGCTGAGTAACGGCGTTAAAACTGGTTTGCTTTTGATCGCACCACACGCAGTGGCTGGTATTTTTCCGCAGCCGCCGATTAAGCACCATAATCGGCTGGGCGTGGGCGTCGATGATATCGTCTATCTCATCCACACTAAGAAAACGCGGATAGATCATAATCGCGTCACAGCGCAGGTCGAGCAGGTACTGGATCGCCTGACGCTCTTCCTCTGCGCTGTGCTTACCGTCAGCCAGCAACAACTGGCGTCCCTTATCTTCCGCCATCCGCGCGGTATGAAACAGCAGTTCGCTGAAATAGACGCCGTGATAAAGGGTGTTAGTTACCACCAGACCCAGCGTCTGCGTAGTTTTCGCTGCCAGACTGCGTGCCAGCAAGTTAGGGCGGTAACCACTCTCTTCAATGGCCTGAAACACGCGGTCTTTGGTTTCCTGGCTGACATAGCCATTCCCGGAAAGCACCCGGGAAACCGTCGCTTTTGACACCCCGGCACGCTTCGCCACCTCCAGCATCGTGGTCATATTACTCATCCCTTTTCTCTCAATGTGACGCAGTGTACTGCACCGTTTCGCCGCTGTCCTTGCTGCTCAATTGCAAACGCTGACATCTGGTGATCGGAGTCACAATTATAAAAAACGATCAAAATTAAACCTTGCCAATTACGTGTAATTTAAACATGATTTTGTGGAACCGGTTTCCTATCTGCGTTTCATCAACCCAGAAAAGCGACCAACGTGAACGGATAAAACATAACGTACTCTACTGATAAAACAGGATTAAATCCGATGTCCAAAAATTATGCAGCGCTGGCGCGCTCGGTTGTGACGGCTCTGGGAGGCGTGGACAACATCACAGCAGTGACCCACTGTATGACCCGTTTGCGTTTCGTTATCAAAGATGACTCGCAGGTCGACAGCACGACGCTGAAGACGCTCCCTGGCGTGCTCGGCGTGGTGCGCAGCGATAACCAGTGCCAGGTGATCATCGGCAACACCGTTTCGCAGGCGTATCGCGAGGTAGTCAGCCTGTTACCTGCCAATATGCAACCTGCAGAGCCGCAAACCAAACCTCGGCTGACGCTGAAGCGGATTGGCGCGGGGATCCTCGACGCGCTGATCGGCACAATGTCCCCGTTGATCCCGGCTATTATCGGCGGATCAATGCTCAAGCTACTGGCAATGATCCTCGAAATGACCGGCGTGCTGGTAAAAGGATCGTCCACGCTCACTATTCTGACCGTAATCGGCGACGGCGCCTTCTTCTTCCTGCCATTGATGGTCGCCGCCTCAGCAGCCATAAAATTCAAAACCAACATGTCGCTGGCAATCGCCATCGCAGGCGTACTGGTGCATCCCAGCTTCATCGAACTGATGGCGAAGGCCGCGCAGGGTGAGCACGTTGAGTTTGCCCTGATCCCGGTGACGGCGGTGAAATACACCTACACGGTGATCCCGGCGCTGGTCATGACCTGGTGTCTGTCCTACATCGAACGCTGGGTCGATCGCATCACTCCGGCGGTAACCAAAAACTTCCTTAAACCGATGCTAATCGTGCTGATCGCCGCCCCACTCGCCATCGTCATCATTGGCCCTATCGGTATCTGGATCGGTAGTGCAATTTCAGCGCTGGTTTATACCATTCACGGCTATCTCGGCTGGCTGTCGGTGGCCATTATGGGCGCATTGTGGCCGCTGCTGGTGATGACCGGTATGCACCGCGTCTTCACGCCAACCATTATTCAGACCATTGCCGAAACCGGAAAAGAAGGCATGGTGATGCCGTCGGAAATCGGCGCCAATTTGTCGCTGGGCGGTTCATCGCTGGCAGTAGCATGGAAAACCAAAAACCCGGAACTGCGTCAGACGGCGTTAGCGGCAGCCGCCTCGGCCATCATGGCAGGCATTTCCGAACCCGCGCTGTATGGCGTGGCGATCCGCCTGAAACGCCCACTGATTGCGAGTCTTATCAGCGGCTTTATCTGCGGTGCCGTTGCCGGAATGGCCGGACTGGCGAGCCACTCCATGGCGGCTCCAGGCTTGTTCACCAGCGTACAGTTTTTCGATCCAGCCAATCCGATGACCATCGTTTGGGTGTTTGGCGTGATGGCACTGGCGGTCGTGCTTTCCTTTGTATTAACACTGCTCCTCGGCTTTGAAGATATTCCTGTCGAAGATGCAGCCGCGCAGGCCAGAAAAAACCAGGCCGCGCAACCAGGCAATATCAATAGAGCCAGCATTTGACTGGTATGAACTGAGGTTAACTATGTCTGTTTTTCCGCAAGGATTTTTATGGGGCGGCGCACTGGCCGCCAACCAGTCAGAAGGGGCATACCAGGAAGTCGGCAAAGGGCTGACCACCGTCGATATGATCCCCCACGGCACAAACCGCATGGCCGTCAAACTGGGTCAGGAAAAACGCTTTACGCTGCGGGATGACGAATTTTATCCCAGCCATCAGGCAATCGACTTTTATCATCGCTATAAAGAAGATATCGCGCTGATGGCGGAAATGGGGTTTACGGTTTTTCGTACTTCCATTGCCTGGAGCCGTCTCTACCCTAACGGTGACGAGCTAACGCCAAATGAAGAGGGTATCGCGTTTTACCGGGCCGTGTTTGCCGAGTGTAAAAAATACGGTATTGAGCCGTTAGTTACGCTGTGTCACTTTGATGTGCCGATGCATCTGGTCAGCGAGTATGGCTCCTGGCGTAACCGCAAAATGGTAGAGTTCTTTACCCGCTACGCCCGTACCTGCTTCGAGGCCTTTGACGGTCTGGTGAAGTACTGGCTAACGTTCAACGAAATCAACATTATGCTGCACAGCCCTTTTTCTGGCGCCGGACTGGTGTTTGAAGAAGGTGAAAATCAGGATCAGGTGAAATATCAGTCCGCCCACCACGAACTGATTGCCAGCGCCCTGGCAACTAAAATTGCCCATGAAATTAATCCGCAAAACCAGGTCGGCTGTATGCTGGCGGGCGGTAATTTTTATCCTTATTCCTGTAAACCGGAAGATGTGTGGACCGCGCTGGAAAAAGACCGCGAAAACCTGTTCTTTATTGATGTGCAGGCGCGCGGGGCTTACCCCGCTTACTCTGCCCGTGTGTTTCGCGAAAAAGGCGTGGTGATAGAAAAAGCGGCGGAAGATGACGATATCCTGAAAAACACCGTCGATTTCGTCTCGTTTAGCTATTACGCATCGCGCTGCGCCTCCGCTGAAATGAATACTGGCAATACCAGCGCCGCTAACGTGGTGAAGTCGCTGCGTAATCCGTACATTGCCGCCAGCGAATGGGGCTGGGGCATCGACCCACTCGGTCTGCGCATCACCATGAATATGATGTATGACCGCTACCAGAAGCCGTTGTTTCTGGTGGAAAACGGGCTGGGGGCGAAAGATGAAATCGATGCTAACGGCGAAATCAATGACGACTATCGCATTAGCTATTTACGCGAGCACATTCGCGCCATGGCAGATGCTATTGAGGATGGCGTGCCGCTGCTGGGCTACACCACCTGGGGCTGTATCGATCTGGTTTCAGCCTCAACCGGTGAGATGAGCAAACGCTACGGTTTTGTGTATGTGGACCGCGATGACGCGGGCAACGGCACGTTAGCGCGTAAACGCAAAAAATCGTTCTGGTGGTATAAGAAAGTGATTGCGAGCAACGGGACCGATCTGGAATAACAATGTTGCCGGATAACGGATGACGCCGCCATCCGGCAACACGTATTATTCAGAATATATATACCCGCTGTCTGTTATCATTTTTATTGTACAACTTTAGGATTTTGCAGCAGCGGCAAAGGCGCTTCGCCCAACGCGTGGACCTGACCAATAATTGTCGCGCTCCGGCCAATCTGTAATGACTCAACATTCGTACTATTATGGGAGCCAAACTGGAACTGAATCACGTTGTTCGTTTTATTATTTTCGTCTTTCAGGCTGACAAGATAAGAATAAGCATTGGAAATACCATTAACCTTACGAATATCAATGACCACGCCCCGCAGCTTCACCCATTCACCAAGATAGTCCTTATTGGCTTTAACAGGATTTAAGGTATAGGGCGCGACAAAATCAGCGACGGACAAGGTTGGCATTGACGCAGCTGATGACTCCCCCGGTTGAAATAATCGGTCTCCCGCAGAGAAGAACGCGTCAGCCGCCGTCTCGCACCCGCTAAGAAGAGAGGAAATAATAATTAAATTTACCAAACGTATACCTGAACGCATAAATAACTCCTGTATATTAATTTCCCATATATTCAAATTCTAAATAATTCGAGTATATAACCTCCCTGAACAACGCCGAAATATAATATAACTCCCGTATTAGTAAAAGAAGAGAATATTCCCCCCCAGCTATTATCAACTTCTCATCCGTTCATTATTTGCATTCTATTTTCTGGATCTGCCTTCCAGTTTCGGGTTTGCCCTCCCGCCTTTTTACTGGCATTTTATTCAGTAGTTTTCCATCGTTTTATTCGTAACAAGGGAGTGTTTATGTCTGGTAAAAATGGTAATGCCGAAGCGGTTATCAACAAGCCATTACGTCATTTTAAAGTCAGCTATGTCAGAGTACGGCATGAAGATCGCAAAACCGGTTTTACACGACGTATAAGCCGCCATGCTTCACTCACGATGAACGGAGACTGGCTGGAACAGGCGGGGTTCCCAACGGGCACGTCGGTAAAAGTATCGGTTACGCAGGGGAAATTAATTATTGAACAAGCAGGTGAATAGTCTGTTTCGAGGGTCTCGACGTTATCCGGATGGTGGTAATGCGACACACCATCCGGTATTCAGTGCCCTCAGGCTCAGGCTTCCGGTGCCTCTAATTCAGCAAATCCACCGTGTCCTTCCCACCCGGCTAATCGCTGATAGACGGTATCTACCGCATCTTTGATCGGCTGTGTCATCGGGTAGTAAAAACCGACAATATCCGGCTGAATGCCAAGGAAAATCACCTCGCCAACGTCGTCTTTCAGCTGATCGACCAGGTAGTTCAGCGGCATGTTGTGGGTGGTCATCATGAACATCTCGGCAATATCATCAGGATCGATAATGCGGATTTCACCAGGATTTAGCCCCATATCGGTGGCATCCACAATCAACAGACGCTGCGGACGCAACTCACGGATGGCGACGATGTCGTTTTCCGGCGCGCTACCGCCGTCGATGACAACCCATTGACCTTGAGGATTTGCAGCACACATTTCGGCCAACAGCGGCCCCGCGCCGTCATCGCCCATCATGCTGTTACCCACACATAATAAAACGTCAGTCACGATGTCTCCTCACCATCAGATAGATGGCGCTTTCCTGGTGGATATCGTGCAGCATGCTGAGCATCAGCTTGCTCCACTCCTGCTGCTGCGGAGTCTGCACGGCACGCGCATCATCGAACGCGCGCGCCAGCATCTGCACATGGTTGAAGTCGATGACGATCTCGCCGTACTTCGGCACGCCTTCCATTTTCCGGCGGGCTTCACTGCCTTCGGCAAGCGTGGCAATCCACGCCAGATATTCATCCCACGGACAGGTTAACGCCGCTTCCAGGCAATCGATGATCCCAAGGTGGTGACCAATCGCCAGGCTGTAATAGACAACCTGCTGCGCCTCAGCGGGCGTTGCATCGTTCTCATCAATAAACTTACGGCTCAGTTGACTGAACACCACCGTTTCACTCATCGGATACGCGCCTCTTCGACAACATGATTAAGATGCGTGACGATCTCGGTCAGACGCGGATCGTTTTCCGCTTCCAGCCAGCGCGCCACCTGATGCTCGCCCTGCCCTAACTGTGTCATATAGTCATCAGCAATCTGGCGACCGTAGCGGTAGCCCGCCAGACGGCGTGCTTCACGATCCACCTTCACGCGCAGCGGCTGAACCATGTCCGGATGCAGAATTTCAGCCGGCTGTTCGTCCAGTTCACCTGGCGCACGCGCGTGAATTTTTTGTTCCAGCAGACCCAGCGCCATTGCAAAACCGTACAGCGTAGCCGCAGGCGTTGGCGGACAGCCAGGAATATACACATCCACCGGTACGATTTTATCCGTGCCGCCCCATACGCAGTATAAGTCGTGGAAGATACCGCCGCTGTTACCGCAGGCACCGTAAGAGATACAAATTTTCGGATCTGGCGCAGACTGCCAGGCGCGCAGCGCCGGAGAGCGCATGGCACGCGTTACCGCGCCGGTAAACAGCAGGATATCCGCATGGCGCGGTGATGGTACAACTTTGATACCAAAACGTTCGGCATCAAACAGCGGAGAAAGCGTAGCGAAGATTTCGATTTCACAACCGTTGCAGCCGCCGCAGTCCACACGGTAAACGTACGCTGAACGCTTGATGCTTTTAAGCAGCGACGCTTTCATGCTGGCAATGGATTCATCCACCGTCATCGGTACCGGAATACCGTTGGCGTCACGTGGGCCTAATAAATTGCTCATCAGCTGGCCTCTTTCATATGGCGAGTCAGTTCAATACGGTCAGACGGCACCAGGCATTTCTGGCGCTTACAATCCGGGCAGGTCTCAAAGCTTTCACGGTGGTTTTCCGCACGGCTGTCACCGTTGTGCTTAAGCAGCGCAATGGCGTAATCGATCTCTTTTTGTACCGCAAACGGGCGGTTACATACGCGACAATTACACAGCGCAAAGCGGGACTGCTGCAGGAAATCCTCTTTCTTCCACACCGCCAGTTCATACTCCTGCGACAGCTTGATTGCCGCCGTCGGGCAGACTTCTTCGCAGCGGGCGCAGAAGATGCAACGGCCGAGGTTGAACTGCCACGCCAGCTCATGGGTGACCAGATCGGTTTCTACCGTCAGCGCGTTCGACGGGCACGCATTCACACAGGCCGCACAGCCAATGCACTGCTGCGGATTGTGTTCCGGTTTGCCACGGAAGTTTTTATCGACCGCAATCGGCTCCAGCGGATACGACGACGTCGGCGCCCCGGTTTTGATGACTTTTTTGATAAAGGTAAACATGGCGATTCCTTATTTCAGCGGCGAGTTTTTACGCTCGATGCTGTAGCGCTCAAGTTCTTTGTACGGCACGACTTTGCTCTTCTTCTTACGCACATCGACCACGGTCATACGGTCGGTACAGGAGTAGCAAGGATCGAGGCTACCGATAATCAGCGGGGCATCGGAAACGGTGTTGCCACGCAGCATGTAGCGCAGCGTCGGCCAGTTGGCGTAAGTCGCCGCGCGACAGCGCCAGCGATACAGTTTCTGGTTGTCGCCAGTCATACTCCAGTGGATGTCATCCCCGCGCGGCGCTTCAGCAAAGCCCAGCGCAAAGCGGTGTGGAATGTAGGTAAAACCTTCCACAGCCAGCGGGCCGCCTGGCAGGTTGTCCAGACCAAAGTCGATCATATTCAGTGCGGTGTAGACTTCATTGATACGGACTTTCAGACGAGAAATAACGTCGCAACCCTGCTCACTGTGAACTTCCATCGGCAGCAGGCCATAGCCCACAAACGGGTGATCGGCGCGGGTGTCACGCGCATGGCCGCTGGCGCGTACCATCGGGCCGACGTTACTGAAGTCACGGGCAATTTCCGGATCCAGACGACCAATACCTACGGTACGCTGTTCCATGTTCGGCGTGCTGAGCAGCATATCGACCAGTTCCTGCACGTCACGACGCATCTGCTGCGCCAGTTGACGGGTCTGGATCATATCCTCTTTCAGCAGATCACGACGAATACCGCCGATCAGGTTCAGACCGTAAGTTTTACGTGCCCCGGTGAGGATCTCCGCCATCTTCATGGAGGTTTCACGCACGCGGAAGAACTGCATAAAGCCGGAGTCAAAACCGGTAAAGTGACAGGCCAGGCCGAGGTTCAGCAGGTGCGAGTGCAAACGTTCAACTTCCAGCAGAATGGCGCGGATCATCTGCGCACGTTCCGGCACGACGATGCCCATCGCGTTCTCGACGGAGGTGGTATAGGCGGTGCTGTGCGCAAAGCCGCAAATGCCGCACACGCGGTCGGACAAGAAGGTCACTTCGTTGTAACCCATGCGGGTTTCCGCCAGCTTCTCCATGCCGCGGTGGACATAGAACAGACGGTAGTCGGCGTCGATGATGTTCTCGCCGTCAACAAACAGACGGAAGTGACCGGGTTCATCAGAGGTGACGTGCAATGGGCCAATCGGCACTACATTATTTTTCTTGTCTCCCAGTTCGTTGATGAACTCGTAGGTTTCAGCATCGGTAGTCGGCGCGGGGCGCTGGCGATAATCCATGCTGTCTTTACGCAGCGGGTAGAGTTCGTCCGGCCAGTCATCCGGCAGTACCAGACGACGCTCATCGGGCAAACCAACCGGGATCAAACCGTACATATCGCGCACTTCGCGCTCGCCCCAGACCGCAGCAGGCACGCGCGGCGTGACGGACGGGAACTCCAGCTTATTAGCATCGACTTCAACGCGCACGGTAATCCAGCACTTGGTACCCTGCTCCATCGACAGCACGTAGTACACAGCATAATGACCGCACAGCTGACGTTCGTCGTTACCAAACAGCACGGACAACCAGCCCCCCTGTTTGTAGTACAGGAACTCCACCACTTCCGGCAGGTAGTTCACCTTGACGGTGATCGTCAGCTGATCTTTGGTCTGCCAGGCTTCATCCAGCACGACGCCCGGGAAGGCCTGGTGCAGCGCCGCGAGATATTGTTGACCTAATTTTTCTTCAGACATGCTCAAACTCTCTTAAATCACGCCACCAGCAAGGAGACGAACGCTAAAAACGCAAACCCAAAACCGGCCCAGGTCACGCGTGAAGTGGCGCAAAAACGCAGACGCGCCATGCTGTTTTCGAACAGGGCGATGACCAGCACGCCGAGAACCAGTTTGACGACGGCAATCACCAGCGCCAGCAGCAGCCCACCCGAGGTGAAGGTTTCCATCTGTCCCCACGGCAGGAACACGCCAACGAACATTTGCAGAACGACCAGTTGCTTAAGGCTAATGCCCCATTTCAGCACCGCAAAACCGCTGCCGCTGTATTCGGTCAATGGACCTTCCTGCAGCTCCTGCTCTGCCTCTGCCAGATCGAACGGCAGTTTGCCCATTTCGATAAAGGTGGCGAAAGCACAGGCGCACAGCGCCAGAATCAACGGAATGCTGCGTGCAGTAGGCCAGTGATAAATGGTATCGGCGATATTGCTGATATGCGTTGAGCCAGCAACCTGCGCCGCTACCCACAGACCCAGCAGCAGGATAGGTTCAACCAGCACGCCGAGCATCGCTTCGCGGCTGGCGCCAATAGCGGTAAACGGGCTACCGGTATCCAGGCCCGCGATAGAGAAGAAGAAGCGGGCGATGGCGAACAGGTAAATTAAGGTGATCAGATCGCCCAGTTGCGGCAGTGGTGAGCCAACGGTCACTATCGGCAACGCGGTGGCGATAGTCAGCATCACACCCACCATCACAAACGGCGTCAGGCGGAAAACCCAACTGGAATCTGCAGGCGCAATGCTCTGACGGCCCAGCAGTTTGATGATGTCGCGGTATTCCTGCAAAACGCCCGGACCGCGGCGATTGTGCAAACGCGCACGTGCCACGCGGGTAATACCGGACAGAAGCGGCGCAACGGCAAACAGCACCAGCGCCTGAATTAACGGATATAAAACACTCATTCTCAGGCTCCTCGTGAAACCACAATCACCACCAGTACCGCCAGCTCAATCAGCGCCAGGCGACGGAACAGCACCGGTGCAGCCGCATTCTGCCAGCCCGGAACCAGTGATACCGGATTCAGCCATTTGCGCAGTTTGAGTACCGGCGCAAAGGCTTCTTTCACCGGCATGGCAAAACCGTGTGCGGTAATGACCATTGACTGCTCGTGATCGTAACCACACACCCATGCCGCACCGCGTGAACGCGATGGCAGACGGTTGCCTTTGAAAATCGCCATGATGATGAACGGCAACAGCGGACATGCGATCAGCAGCAGCGTGATCATTGGCTGAGAAACGGTGGTGTTCGCGGTTTCCAGCGGCAGCGGAACGGCAGCGGAGATCATCGGCAGCAGCCACGGCGCAGCAACGCCCCCAATCACGCAGCAGATAGCCAACGCGACTACGCTAACGCCCATCAGAATTGGCGCGCAGCAGGCATTTTCAGCTTCCTTCGTGCGCGGTGCGCCAAGGAACGTAACGCCATAGACTTTCGCCATACACATCACCGCCAGCGCGCCGGTAATCGCCAGTCCCACCGCCAGCAACGGTCCTAACAGACGACCGACAAAAGCACCACTGTTGCCAAGCTTAAAGAAGGACTGGTAGATAACCCACTCACCGGCAAAACCGTTCAGCGGCGGCAGTGCGGCCATCGCCATCAGGCCAACCAGCATCGCCAGAGAGATAACCGGCATACGTTTACCGATACCGCCCAGTTTTTCGATATCACGATGACCGGTACGGAACCAGATGCTGCCTGCGCCCAGGAACAGAACGCTTTTGAACAGGCTGTGGTTTACCAGGTGGTACAGACCGCCGGTCAAACCCAGCGCAATCAGCGCAGGTTGATTCAGGGAAATTCCGGTTACGCCAGCGCCCAGACCCAGCAGAATAATGCCGATGTTTTCCAGCGTGTGGTATGCCAGCAGACGCTGAATGTTGTGTTCCATCAGTGCATACAGACCGCCGACAAACGCGGTGATCATTCCCAGCACCAGCAGCGTAATGCCCCACCACAGCGGCGCGTTACCGCCCAGCAGCGACAGGGAGAGAATACCCAGCAGCCCCACCTTCATGACGACGGTAGAGAACAGAGCCGCAGCCGGTGCGCTGGCGTTGGCGTGTGCCTGTGGCACCCATCCGTGCAGCGGAATAATCCCGGCCAGCAGGCCAAAACCCGCCACGCCCAGCAGCCAGATATCAGACCCGAGCGGCAGCTCCTGAGTGCGCAGGTCAAGCAGGCGCAGCTCCAGGGTGCCGTAGCGTTGCCACATCAGGTAGCAGGCAATAGCCAGCAGTAGCGTGCCGACGCGGCCCAGCGCAAACCACAGTTTGCCCTCTTTGCTGCAGCCGGTGAGGAACACGGCACACAGCGCCATGATTTCCGCCATCACCACCAGCGTTCCGAGGTTGCTGGCAACCACCGCACATACCGCTGCGGCCATCAGCAGATTCACCAGCAGCCCGTTGGCTTTTACCTGCGGATGACGATGCCAGTCAATGTTGAACAGGCTGACAAACAGGCCGCACAGGCCCAGCGTAATCAGCCAGATAGCGTTCAACGGGGTAATTTGCACACTGTGACCAATAAACGGCATCACACCGCTTAAAGCCAGGGCATTAGTCAGTACGGTGAAACCCGCAGCCGCTGTACACAGGCTGCCAACCGCACCGCCAACCCCGGCAATCCAGCCGCTCAGCGGTTTGTGAAATGAAAACAGAAATGCCAGAACCGCAGCCGCCGTAAACCAGGCTACGCCGCTGTTAATCAGTGAAATTGCGCTCATTTTGCATCCCCACTCTGAGCCTGCTGAAACAAGGTGAGATCGCCGAAGTCGGTATTGAAAGTCAGCTCACGCTTACGTTTGCTGGCGCGGGCAATATCCACGTTACTCACCAGGTGCAGGGCTTTGGTCGGGCACATGCGTACGCAGGCCGGACCAAGCTCGTCAAAACTGCACAGATCGCATTTCACCGCGATGGCACGAATACCCGGAACCCAGTCCAGCAACGTGCTCACGCGGGCAGGCGCTGGCGGAGCCGGAGGCGCTTTTGGCGTATTGGCGTTTGCCGGGATATGCAGCGGACGGCTACCGGAAAACTCAATCGCGCCAAACGGACAGGCGATCCCGCACAGTTTGCAGCTTACACACAGGCTTTCATTCAGCTGCACGGCACCATCAACGCGATTAATCGCATTAACCGGACAAACGGTGGCGCAAGGCGCATCTTCGCAATGATGGCAAAGCTGCGGGGCGGATTCTTTTTCATTTAACATCACTTTCAGGCGCGGCATTGACTGCAGGCCATGCTGGCGATGTGTCTCTGAGCAGGCGGCTTCACAGGTGTGGCAGCCGATGCAAAGAGTGGAGTCAGCAATTACAAAACGATTCACCAGGCATTCCTCAGGTGATAGTCATTTTTGACGAAAACATGTCTGGAAAATGTCATTTCGACATTTTTCGACATGCCCATTCCCTAAACGTCGTGACGCAGTATGAAAGTGCATCATGACAAAAGTGGGCACACCCAAGGCTTAAGCCGGGCTATGTCCCTCAATCAGCTGGCTTAAATTCACCGGCATATTGTTTTCAACCGCGGTATAGAGGCTGTCGTAGACGGTGGCGATTTTTTCGAGATAGTGCTCCAGCACCTGCTCGCGATCGCGGTTGCTGATACGCTCATCAACCTTACCGTCGATGGTCAACTCAGCCTGTGCAATCAGTTGCTTATCATCACCGTCTTTCGTTTCAACGTAGTACTCGATGGTGTGGCTGTTAAAGCCGTCCGCCAGCGTGACGTAGATAGTGAAGTGTTCAAAAAGGACGAAGCAGAGATCCTTGTCCGGTGCGCAGCTCATTGCATGATGCAAACGCGCTTTTGACAGGGTGATCCCCTGAACCAGCGAGTTGCAGTAAATACGCCACTGGTCCTGTAGGCGACGATGCCGTTCAGCGATGTAATCGGCTTTTTCGCTTATTTCCCAAATAGTCATGTCAGGTTACCCGTTTAGCAGAGATGAACAGCTTTAAGCACATTTCATGCCAAAATTAAAAACCTTAATTTTCATATAGATAAAAAATCAAAGAGCGGTGACGACATGTCATTTCGTCATCGTCGTCATTGTCACGATCGAAAAAATTCAAGCTGGCATGTTTATTGCTTTTAATACGGCAACTTCATAGGAGGCGGTATGCACGAAATAACCCTCTGCCAACGGGCACTGGAATTGATTGAACAACAGGCCACGCAATACGGTGCACAGCGAGTAACTGGGGTCTGGCTCAAAATTGGCGCATTTTCTTGCGTAGAAACCAGCGCTCTCGCCTTTTGTTTTGATCTGGTATGCCGCGGGACCCTTGCAGAAGGTTGTAAACTCCACCTCGAAGAACAAGAAGCCGAATGTTGGTGCGAATCTTGTCAGCAATACGTCACCTTACTGACGCAACGCGTGCGCAGATGTCCGCAATGCAACAGCGATATGCTGAGAATTGTGGCCGATGACGGCTTACAGATTCGACGTATTGAAATAGATGAAACTCCAGCGCCGGATGCCGACGCCTAAGCGTCATCATCCGGCAACTGAAGTATCGCAAGTAATAAATCAGGAGTGAGCGATGTGTACGACATGTGGTTGCGCTGAAGGCAACCTTTATATAGAGGGTGATGAGCATAATCCCCACTCGGCGTTTCGCAGCGCGCCATTTGCCCCAGCGGCTCGTCCGGCGCTGAATATTACCGGGGTGAAGACCTCCAGTTTCACACCGAGCCAGACTGAAGAAGGCGATTTGCATTACGGTCACGGTGAAGCAGGCACCCACGCACCAGGCATGAGTCAGCGCCGGATGCTGGAAGTGGAAATTGACGTGCTGGATAAAAACAACCGTCTGGCCGAGCGCAACCGCGCCCGCTTTGCTGCCCGTCAACATCTGGTATTAAACCTTGTCTCAAGCCCAGGCTCCGGTAAAACCACGCTGCTGACCGAAACGCTGATGAAGCTCAAAGACAGCGTGCCTTGCGCCGTCATTGAAGGCGACCAGCAGACGGTTAACGATGCCGCCCGTATTCGCGCCACAGGTACGCCCGCCATCCAGGTCAACACCGGTAAAGGTTGCCATCTTGACGCACAAATGATTGCTGACGCCGCGCCACGTTTGCCGCTTGAAGACAACGGCATCCTGTTCATTGAAAACGTCGGGAACCTGGTTTGCCCGGCCAGCTTCGACCTCGGCGAACGCCATAAAGTGGCGGTGCTTTCCGTCACCGAAGGCGAAGACAAGCCGCTGAAATACCCGCATATGTTTGCCGCCGCGTCGCTGATGCTGCTCAACAAAGTAGACCTACTGCCGTACCTCAATTTTGACGTAGAAAAGTGCATCGCCAGCGCCCGGGAAGTGAACCCGGAAATTGAGATTATCCTGATTTCCGCCACCAGTGGCGAAGGCATGGACCAATGGCTCTCCTGGCTGGAGACGCAGCGATGTGCATAGGTGTTCCGGGTCAAATCCGCACCATTGATGGCAACCAGGCCAAAGTCGACGTTTGCGGTATTCAGCGCGACGTCGACCTGACGCTGGTCGGAAGCTGCGATGAACATGGCCAACCCCGTCTGGGCCAGTGGGTACTGGTCCACGTCGGCTTTGCCATGAGCATCATTAATGAAGCTGAAGCGCGCGACACGCTCGACGCGCTGCAAAACATGTTTGACGTTGAGCCGGATGTCGGCGCGTTGTTGTATGGCGAGGAAAAATAATGCGTTTTGTTGACGAATACCGCGCACCAGAACAGGTGATGCAGTTGATAGAGCACCTGTGTGAACGTGCCGCACACCTCCCCTACACTGCTGAACGTCCGCTGCGCATCATGGAAGTGTGTGGTGGTCATACCCACGCTATCTTCAAGTTCGGTCTCGACCAATTGTTGCCTGACAACGTCGAGTTTATTCATGGCCCGGGCTGCCCGGTTTGCGTTCTGCCGATGGGCAGAATCGACAGCTGTGTGGAAATCGCCAGCCATCCGGAAGTGATTTTTTGCACCTTTGGCGATGCGATGCGCGTTCCGGGTAAACAAGGTTCTTTGCTACAAGCCAAAGCGCGCGGCGCGGATATCCGCATCGTCTATTCACCGATGGATGCGCTGAAGCTGGCGCAGGAAAACCCAACGCGTAAGGTTGTGTTCTTTGGCCTGGGTTTTGAAACCACAATGCCAACCACCGCCATCACCCTTCAGCAGGCAAAACAGCGTGACGTGCAGAACTTTTACTTTTTCTGCCAGCACATCACGCTTATCCCTACGCTGCGCAGCCTGCTGGAACAGCCGGACAACGGCATCGACGCCTTCTTAGCGCCGGGCCATGTCAGCATGGTGATTGGCACTGATGCCTATAATTTCATTGCTTCAGATTTCCATCGTCCGTTGGTGGTCGCCGGTTTCGAACCGCTCGATCTGCTGCAGGGCGTGGTGATGTTGATTGAACAGAAGATTGCCGCGCATAGCCAGGTTGAAAACCAGTATCGCCGCGTGGTGCCGGACGCCGGTAACCTGTTAGCGCAACAGGCCATCGCCGAAGTATTCTGCGTCAATGGCGATAGCGAATGGCGCGGTCTGGGCGTCATTGAATCCTCTGGCGTTCACCTGACGCCAGACTATCAGCGCTTTGATGCCGAAGCGCATTTCCAGCCAGCGCCGCAGCAGGTGTATGACGATCCGCGCGCGCGTTGCGGCGAGGTATTGACCGGCAGATGCAAACCGCATCAGTGCCCGCTATTTGGCAAAACCTGTAACCCGGAGACCGCGTTTGGCGCCCTGATGGTCTCCTCAGAAGGCGCATGTGCCGCCTGGTATCAGTATCGTCAGCAGGAGTGTGAAGCATGAACAGCGTACAACTCGCCCACGGTAGCGGCGGTCAGGCTATGCAGCAGTTGATCAACAGTCTGTTTATGGAGGCTTTTGCTAATCCGTGGCTGGCGGAACAAGAAGATCAGGCCCGTCTGGACCTAGCGCAACTGGTTGCAGAAGGCGATCGTCTGGCGTTTTCAACCGACAGCTATGTTATCGATCCGTTGTTCTTCCCGGGTGGCAATATCGGCAAGCTGGCCATCTGCGGTACGGCTAACGACGTGGCGGTCAGCGGCGCGATCCCTCGCTACCTCTCCTGCGGTTTTATCCTCGAAGAGGGTTTGCCGATGGAGACGTTGAAAACCGTCGTCAACAGTATGGCGGCGACCGCGCGTGAAGCAGGCATCGCCATCGTGACCGGCGATACCAAAGTCGTGCAGCGCGGCGCTGCAGACAAGCTGTTCATCAACACGGCCGGAATGGGGGCGATCCCCGCCAACATTCACTGGGGCGCACAGACCCTCGGCCCTGGCGATGTGCTGCTGGTCAGCGGTACGCTTGGCGATCACGGCGCAACTATCCTTAACCTGCGCGAACAGCTGGGTCTTGATGGCGAACTGGTCAGCGACTGCGCGGTATTGACACCGCTTATCCAGACGCTGCGTGATATTCCCGGCGTGAAGGCGCTGCGTGACGCGACCCGTGGCGGCGTGAATGCGGTAACGCATGAGTTTGCCGCCTCATGCGGGTTTGGTATTGAGCTGTCTGAAGCGGCCCTGCCCGTGAAGCCCGCGGTGCGTGGCGTTTGCGAACTGCTGGGTCTGGATGCGCTTAACTTTGCTAACGAAGGCAAGCTGGTGATTGCCGTTGAGCGTCAGGCTGCTGAAACGGTGCTTGCCGCGCTGCGCGCACATCCGTTAGGACGCGATGCCGCAATGATTGGTGAAGTGGTAGAACGCAAAGGTGTGCGTCTTGCCGGACTCTACGGCGTGAAACGCACTCTCGATTTACCACACGCCGAACCATTACCTCGTATATGCTAACAGCCGGTTGGCAGCAAGCTGTAGGCCGGGTAAGACGCATTTGCGTCGACATCCGGCCTTAACGCTGCATTATCACCTGATGGCGTTTTGCCGATCGGGTCTACGGTTCGAGTAGCTGGACCAGTCCGGCAATAATTTACGACTTATACCTATAATTCATTTACCGTTTTCGCACCGTTCTGCGGTGCTTTTCCTGGAAAAGCAATATGTCGTATACACCGATGAGTGACCTCGGACAGCAAGGCCTGTTCGATATTACTCGTACATTATTACAGCAGCCCGACCTGCCGTCTCTCAGCGAGGCGCTTTCGCAACTGGTCAAGCGTTCAGCGCTGGCCGACTGCGCGGCTATTGTCTTATGGCAGGCACAAACGCAGCGTGCGCGTTATTTTGCGACGCGTGAAAATGGTACCCCCATCGATTATGAAGACGAAACGGTGCTGGCGCATGGCCCGGTACGCCGTATTTTGTCTCGCCCCGATGCGCTGCACTGCAACTATCACGAGTTTAGCGAAACCTGGCCACAGCTGGCCTCTGGCGGGCTGTATTCTAAATTTGGTCACTACTGCCTGTTGCCGCTGGCGGCAGATGGGCGAATCTTTGGCGGTTGCGAATTTATCCGTAACGAAGACCAACCGTGGAGTGAAAAAGAGTACAACCGGCTGCAGACCTTCACCCAAATAGTCGGCGTCGTTGCTGAACAAATTCAAAGCCGGGTCAGCAACAATGTCGATTACGATCTCCTGTGCCGTGAGCGTGATAACTTTCGCATCCTGGTCGCCATCACCAATGCTGTGCTCTCCCGCCTGGATATTGATGAGCTGGTCAGCGAAGTCGCTAAAGAGATCCATCACTACTTCGACATTGATGCCATCAGCATCGTGTTACGCAGCGATCGCAAAAACAAGCTCAGCATTTATTCCACTCACTATCTGGATGAACATCATCCGGCACACGAACAAAGTGAAGTGGACGAAGCCGGTACGCTCTCTGAACGGGTCTTCAAAAGCAAAGAGATGCTGCTGATTAACCTGAGCGAACGCGATACCCTGGCCCCTTACGAAAGAATGTTGTTCGAAACCTGGGGCAACCAGCTACAGACTCTGTGCCTGCTGCCGCTGATGTCCGGCAATAATATGCTCGGCGTACTTAAGCTGGCGCAATGTGAAGAGAAAGTATTCACCACTGCCAATCTCAAACTGCTGCGCCAAATCGCAGAACGCGTGGCGATCGCCGTGGATAACGCCCTCGCCTACCAGGAGATCCACCGCCTGAAGGAGCGGCTGGTCGATGAAAACCTGGCGCTGACTGAACAACTCAACAACGTAGAAAGTGAGTTCGGAGAAATCATTGGCCGCAGCGAAGCGATGTACAGCGTACTCAAACAGGTCGAAATGGTGGCGCAAAGCGATAGCACTGTCCTGATTCTTGGTGAAACCGGGACGGGTAAAGAGCTGATCGCACGAGCAATTCACAACCTGAGCGGACGTAACGCCCGTCGGATGGTGAAAATGAACTGCGCGGCAATGCCTGCCGGATTGCTGGAAAGCGATCTGTTTGGCCATGAGCGTGGCGCATTTACCGGGGCCAGCACGCAGCGGATTGGACGCTTTGAACTGGCGGACAAAAGTTCGTTATTTCTCGATGAAGTTGGCGACATGCCGCTGGAACTTCAGCCCAAGCTGCTGCGCGTTCTGCAGGAGCAGGAGTTTGAACGTCTGGGCAGCAATAAACTGATCCAGACCGACGTTCGCTTGATCGCTGCCACTAACCGCGATCTGAAAAAGATGGTCGCCGATCGCGAGTTTCGTAACGATCTCTACTATCGACTGAACGTCTTCCCGATCCATCTGCCGCCGCTGCGCGAGCGCCCGGAAGATATTCCGCTGCTGGTGAAAGCCTTCACCTTCAAAATTGCCCGCCGGATGGGGCGCAATATCGACAGCATTCCCGCCGAAGCCCTGCGTACGCTGAGCAACATGGAATGGCCGGGTAACGTGCGCGAGCTGGAAAACGTCGTAGAACGCGCGGTTCTGCTCACCCGGGGCAACGTGCTGCAACTGTCCTTGCCGGATGTAATCGCTATGGCGCCGTCTACGCCGCCGGTGGCGACCGAAGTCGCGCAGGATGGCGAAGATGAATACCAGCTGATAATGCGCGTTCTGAAAGAAACCAATGGCGTTGTCGCCGGTCCTAAAGGCGCGGCACAAAGACTGGGGTTGAAACGCACAACGTTACTCTCGCGCATGAAGCGCCTGGGCATTGATAAGGACGCACTGGTTTAACGGATTATTGCCCGATAGCGCTACGCTTATCGGGCCTACGCCACTGGTGCGTTTGTCTTTGTCGGCCGGATAAGGCGCAGCCGCCATCCGGCATAGAATTGCTAAATCACTTCTTCCGCTGGTATTTCTCGGGTAACTCCGGCACCGGACGTTTGTCATCAATCAGATGACGCACGGTCAGGATCGGATGACGCCAGAGCATTCTGGGTCCAGCCCAACGCATAATTTGCTTCATCTCTTCGCGTTTAGCGGGCTGGTAACAGTGCACCGGACACTGTTTGCAGGCCGGTTTTTCCTCACCAAATACGCATTTATCCAGGCGCTTTTGCGCATAGGCAAACAACGCATCGTAATGCCCCGGTTCATCTGAAGCCTGCGGACACTGGCTCTCATACAGCGAGATCATTCTCTGGATCGTCATTTTCTCACGTGCAATACGTTTGCCGGACATGATGCCTCCATAATTAAGTTGCATAAATAATACACCTTAACTAAGCGCAGGACTATTACCTGGCGGTGATACATTCCTTAGCACCCTACGCAAATAAGAATTATTTTCATTTGTTTATGCCATGTGCTATATAACATAGCAAAGGCTATATTCGATGATAAATTAACCACTTTGTTGTGAGGGATACTATGCCGCATCTGCCCCATCTGAAGTCATTTCTCCTTGCCAGCGTGTTAACGGCGCTTACGCTGTCACCTGCCTGGGCGAAAGAAAAGTTCAAAGTGATAACCACCTTTACGGTGATTGCCGATATGGCAAGCAACGTGGCAGGTGACGCGGCGGACGTCAGTTCCATCACCAAACCCGGGGCAGAAATTCACGAATATCAACCCACACCGGGGGATATTAAACGGGCGCAAGGCGCACAGCTTATTCTCTCCAACGGCCTTAATCTCGAACTATGGTTTGCCCGCTTCTACCAAAATTTGTCCGGCGTACCGGAGGTCATGGTCTCAAATGGCGTGCAGCCAATGGGTATCAGCGAAGGGCCATACAACGGCAAACCGAATCCGCATGCCTGGATGTCAGCGGAGAACGCGCTTATCTACGTGGACAACATTCGCGATGCGCTGATGAAATACGATCCCGACCATGCCGCAACCTACCAGAAAAATGCGGAGAATTATAAAGCGAAAATCCAGCAAACTCTGGCGCCACTGCATGCAGAACTGGCGAAGCTCCCTGCAGATAAACGCTGGCTGGTCACCAGCGAAGGCGCATTCTCTTACCTCGCGCGTGATAACGGCCTGAAAGAGCTGTATCTGTGGCCGATCAATGCCGATCAGCAAGGCACGCCCAAGCAGGTACGCAAAGTGATCGATGCGATCAGAAAACATCAAATCCCTACCGTATTTAGCGAAAGCACCGTGTCCGACAAACCTGCGCGTCAGGTCGCCCGCGAGTCTGGCGCGTATTACGGCGGCGTGCTGTATGTCGATTCGCTCAGCGCTGCCGATGGTCCGGTACCGACCTATCTGGATTTACTGCGCGTGACGACAGAAACCATCGTCAGCGGCATCAACGACGGGTTAAGGAGCCAAAAATGAGTCAATCTGCGATTACCGTGAATCAGGTTACGGTGACGTATCGCAACGGCCACACCGCGCTGCGGGATGCCACTTTTCAGGTTCCGGGCGGCTCAATTGCCGCTCTGGTCGGCGTAAACGGTTCGGGAAAATCAACGCTTTTTAAAGCGCTGATGGGTTTTGTCCGGTTGGCGAAAGGGGAAATATCTATTCTGCAACTACCGGTTAATAAGGCGCTCAAACAGAATCTTATCGCCTATGTCCCCCAGTCAGAAGAGGTGGACTGGTCGTTTCCGGTACTGGTGGAAGATGTAGTGATGATGGGCCGCTTTGGCCATATGGGGTGGCTGCGTCGACCAAAACAGATCGACCACGACTGCGTGGATGCGGCGCTGGCGCGGGTAGATATGCTGGACTATCGCCATCGCCAGATAGGTGAACTGTCCGGCGGGCAGAAAAAACGCGTTTTTCTGGCAAGAGCCATCGCACAGGACGGGCAGGTTATTTTACTGGATGAACCCTTCACCGGCGTGGATGTGAAAACCGAGGCCCGGATCATCGATCTGCTGCGTGAACTGCGTGATGAAGGCCGGACCATGCTGGTCTCTACCCATAATCTGGGATCCGTCACCGAATTTTGCGATTACACGGTGATGATTAAGGGCACGGTGCTGGCAAGTGGGCCAACCGAAACCACCTTTACCCACGAGAATCTCGAGCTGGCATTCAGCGGCGTTCTGCGTCACGTCGCGCTGAGCGGCGGTGAACAACACGTGATTACCGATGATGAACGTCCGTTTATTTCGCGACGCGCGGCAAGCGAGGGGGAGTAATCATGAACTGGCTGACGGAGCCGTTTGGCTACCAGTACATGCTCAACGCCATGTGGGTTTCGGCGATGGTCGGCGGCCTGTGCGCATTTCTCTCCTGCTATCTGATGCTCAAAGGCTGGTCGCTGATTGGCGATGCGCTGTCACACTCGATCGTTCCAGGCGTAGCCGGAGCCTATATGTTAGGGCTTCCCTTCGCGCTGGGCGCATTTCTTTCCGGTGGACTGGCGGCGGGCAGCATGCTGTTTCTCAATCAGCGTTCACGCCTGAAGGAAGATGCCATTATCGGGCTGATTTTTTCGTCCTTTTTCGGTATCGGGCTATTTATGGTGTCGCTTAATCCGATGTCGGTGAACATCCAGACCATTATTCTGGGTAACATCCTAGCGATTGCGCCGGAAGATATTCTGCAACTGGCGATCATCGGCGTGGTTTCCCTGACCATTCTGTTTTTGAAGTGGAAAGATCTGATGGTGGTCTTTTTTGATGAAAACCACGCGCGGTCTATCGGTCTGAATCCGGGTCGGCTGAAGCTGTTGTTTTTTACGCTGCTCTCCGTTTCCACGATCGCCGCACTGCAAACCGTCGGTGCCTTTCTGGTGATTTGCCTGGTGGTTACGCCCGGTGCGACGGCCTGGCTGCTGACCGATCGTTTTCCTCGCCTGCTCACCATCGCCGTGGCGCTCGGCAGCCTGACCAGCTTTTTCGGCGCCTGGCTAAGCTACTGGCTGGACGGTGCAACCGGCGGAATTATCGTCGTTCTGCAAACGCTGCTGTTCCTGCTGGCATTTGTCTTCGCACCAAAACACGGTCTGCTGGCGAATCGCCGCCGCGCCCGTCTGGTGAACAAGGAGCAAGTATGATCTTAACAACGCTGCTGGAACCTTTTCAGTTTAGCTTTATGGTTAATGCGCTGGTCATCTCTACCATCGTCGCTGTGCCCTGCGCGCTGCTGTCGGTATTTTTAGTACTCAAAGGCTGGGCGCTGATGGGCGATGCCATGAGTCATGCGGTTTTCCCAGGGATTGTACTGGCGTGGATTGCGGGCATCCCGCTGGCAATTGGCGCGTTTATCGCCGGTCTGTTTTGCGCGGTGGCGACCGGATACCTCGACGATAACAGCCGCATCAAACGCGACACCATCATGGGTATTGTTTTCTCCGGGATGTTTGGTGCGGGTCTGGTGCTGTACGTCTCTATCCAGTCAGAAGTCCATCTCGATCATATTCTGTTCGGCGACATGCTGGGCGTCTCGTTAAGCGATATCATGCAAACCGCGGTTATTACTCTGGGGATCGCGCTTATCATCGGACTTAAATGGAAAGATTTGCTACTGCATGCGTTCGACCCACATCAGGCAAAGGCCAGTGGGCTTAACACCGCACTGCTGCATTACGGCCTGTTGTGCATGATCGCCCTGACGATTGTCGCCACGCTAAAATCGGTAGGGATTATTTTGTCAATTTCATTACTGATTGCACCTGGCGCCATCGCGATTTTAATGACGAGGAAATTTTCCCACGCCTTATGGCTGGCGGTGGCGATGTCGGTCATTACCTCATTTATGGGCGTGTTCCTGTCATTTTTCATCGACAGCGCACCGGCTCCCACCATAGTCGTACTATTTTCTCTGCTGTTTGTGATTACCTTTATTTATGCAACCCTGCGCGATCGGCGTTTAGAGAATCAGCTTCAGCTGCAGGATCCGTAAATTATGGGTCAGCTAATGTTCTTGATATTAATATAGCCTCCGCCAGGGGGTTATATTATCGGCAGATTACAGCATCATGATGATACGTTTAAATAAACGGATTATAGATTACTCTAACGTGAACAACGGTTTTGGCTTGCCAATGTGGTATCCCTGTAACCACCCGACATTCATGTGTTCCAGGTGCATCTGGATTTCGGCACTTTCAACAAACTCGGCGACAACCTGCATACCTTTCATTGCCGCAACCCGGCAGAAAGATTCGATGATATAGCGACTAACCTCACATTTTATAATCCCACGAACGAAAGACCCATCAATCTTCAAAATATCTGCTTCAATGTTCATCAGGCGTTCATAGCTTGCAAACCCGGCACCGAAGTCATCAATCGCGATCCGACATCCCAATTGACGTAGTAAGCGTAGTGTATCTGCCGTGTGTTCTTTATCTGACAGGGTATCAGCCTCGGTTATCTCAAAAATAATCCGTTGCGGTATCACCACATATTCCTGCAACAACGCAGTTATCTTTGCAACGATACCTGAACGACATAGCGTCACTGGCGCCAGGTTAATGGAAAAACAACTCAGCGGATGGTAGCGCATGTACTTCAGGGTGTTCTCAATAACCCAAAGATCGATATCGGGTGCTAACCCTGTGTCGCGTGCAACCGACAGAAAATGGTCAGGGGAAAGAAATTCCCCGTGCTCATTGAGCATGCGGATCAGTATCTCATGATAGGATTCATCACCACGAGTACTGACGATAGGCTGGGCCAGCAGGACAAAGGTATTGTGATCCAACGCGTTTTGCAGTGCAGCGCGAACATCCGTTGTATCGGTAGTAGGGTTGCCAAACAGTCGGCTATGCTGTGCCTCAAGGTTTTCCGGCCTGCCGTTGGTCATTGGCGATATGACTTTTGTTATTATTGGAGGGAACATCATATTCATATCAAATTAATAAATAAATACTAATTTATAGATAAAAATGGACATTCCGCGTAGCTGGCATCAGCGGTGAAGAAAAAGACAAAAACCAACATACTGATAATCAACAAAAATCACAAACCCAGTTTTTTCATTATCATTCCAGCTGAGTGCAAAAAAAAACACGTCAGATGCTTTTAATGTTAACTTTAACATACAAAAAAAGAGAGTTTCCCTCGCTTCATAATTATTTTTCCGTCACTCACTAACTCCTGCAATACTTTGTGGATAGCACTGCGTGAGATATGATTTCGAGCGAGAATGAATGTATACACAGATGTGTTTTCACGCATCTCTGGCTCCATCGACCAAATATATTTCAGGTGCTCAATAATCAATTCACGGATAGTGCGATGCGATTGCAATTTTTCTCGCTGAAAATAGCGTTGCAGATGTAGCGTTAAAATATCAAATGCATGTTTCCAAAGATTCTTTGCAGTGAACAAAAGTTCGGCATTGGGTGCACTCATCGCCCACATTTCACAATCGGTATCACAACGTAAATAGTGTCCGGCAACTTCCGTACGCATTTGTGGCAAGCCGAGGATGGCCGGTGCAGATATACTTACCATCACCAAATCATTTTCCACACGATGAACAGAGACGGCCCCTTTCTCCAGAAACAAGATATTTCCATCACTCTTCAGATCAATACGCTGGCGTTTTTTGCGTAAGGACAGCCAGGCATTATCTGACTTTTTCATTTCATCACCAACAAGCACTACAGCATTTTCAATATCTTTCTGGAACATGGGACTCTCTACCGCAAATTATGGCTTTGTCAAAACGAGGGTGGAATTTTACTCAACACGAAAAATAAATGTCAGCTCACCAACAAGCTGACATTTATTCCCATCTACATCTACCACCGGCATTCCCTGGTGCCGTTGACGCGTTCAGACTCATGCTGTTTTCGCGTGGTGGCGCCAGGCAGTATATGACGCTGTCCATAAAGAATTAATGGCAATCATCTTTGTCGTTGTTATTTCATCTTTCTGTTCTTTGCAACGTAGCCAAAAAGATACAATACATTGATTTATATATAGTTTATTTTCATTAAAAAGTTATCATTGTTGTTATATTATGATACGAAATTGAAACACTTCGCGGTTCTCGCTGCAGGGTCGGGTCCATACTGGTGGTCTTTATGGGCTAAGTGGTATCATGACTCGCCAACCGCCTGGCGCACCAGCAAGAGTAGAAACATCATGTCTGAGACTGGCAATGTCAGTTATCTGATTGAAAAAATAATAATATTTACGCCAGCTACACAATCGCTGGCGCGGATAGATCAACCCAATCAGCGGATAAAACTCAAACACTCGGCGTCATTATGTCTTTTATTACTTATTCAACATCGTGGGCAAGTGGTTTCCCAAAACGAACTACTGGAATTCGGCTGGGGTAAAAATCACCGCCAGGTGAGCTTCAACGCCTTTTATCAAAGCATTCTCTCTTTGCGCAAAAGTTTGCTGCAGCTGGAACTGGAGCAACCGCTTATCACCACAATCCCCCGCAAAGGGCTGATCATCCAGGAAGAGTTCAATATTCAGGTGATTGAAACTCCGGAGGAGAGCGTATCTTTTACAGCAGAACCCTTAGTGCCGGATGTCGCCATAGAAGAACGGTCAGATGACACAGCGCGCCAACCTTTGATCACCACTGCTGAAATGGTAATACTTGCTATTACCCTGATAATTTGTGTGCTTATAATGTATCCGTGGCAAACCAGTGATAACTATTTCTCCGGCTATATCACCGCAGACAAAGCCCCCACTGACTGTCAGTATTATTTTAATAATGATGCCAGTAATTTCTCCCGACATACGGCATTTATCAACAAAAATCCTGGGCTGTGTCAGAGCCATAAATTTATCTATATCACCACCTACCCTGAATCCAAGAAATTATCCGTGCTTGTATGTCGCTCACCGATGAAAAACAGGCAGGAAAACGCCTGTCAGTCGGTTTATTACCCACGGTATGATAGCTAATGAATTTTTATTCCCGAACGCCCCGCATCCAGACAGGTATTATCCTGTTGCTTTGTTTTGCTGCGCTAATTGTTACCGCCGTCTACCGGTACAGTAAAAACAATGGTCAGTTACATAATCTGACCTGTCGGTCTGCCATCGAGATTGTACGCAATACAAGCTCATTCCGAGGGATCATTGATATCAAAACCGGCGGCAGCAAAGGTATTGTGAATATTGATGGCATTATCAAAGATGCCGAAAATAATGAGCAGACCGTGCAACGCATGGTACTTTTTACACAATCCAGCTACGGCTCAAGCCCGGTTTGGATTTCGCAGAAAATCCAAATCTCCAATCGCGAAACAGCACCCGCCAGTCTCATTCAGGAACTCCTCCCCGACTTCTTCCTGACCAACACCAGCGTATCCAACGTCGATTTTTTTGCGCTGAATAGAGAGACGTATTTGATTACCAAAGAGGGGATCCCCTATCTGTACTGCCAGAATTATGCGTTGCCGGAAAATGAATAATCAATAAGCGAAGATTAAAAAAGAGCAAAAACGATTTGAAAGAGTCACTTGATACGGACTTCACGAACCACACGCCAATGATGCCTTGGTGTGTTAATGCTGATTAATAAAGATTATTTTCTCTCATAATATAAAAAACCCATTCTAATCTACACTACCATAACTCACTGATTATGCGAACATTGTTACCCTGCTCGTCCAGCGTTATAACTTTCTGGTTTTCCAATAATCTCTTCCCTCTCTGACCGCCGGTAATAAATGTCACCGACAGTTGTATATTGATGCAACGATGATTTTATAGCTCGGGCGACTTTTCAGGCGCAGAGTTAGCGGTGAAATTTGACGGTGTGCCAAGCTGATATTCTGCAATTCGGCACAATCATCCGGTCAGACAGGTATTGATCATGTTCATAATCCGATTGATTGCCCTGCCCGGGAGTCCACTTTAGCCCAGGGCCGACACAGTAATTGTATCTAACACGTTTATTTTATTAAGTTTTTGATAACAATTGGTTAATTAATTTATTCATTCGCCTATTCCTCTGTTCTGCAAAAACGTCATTTGCAGCTTTTGTCCATCATCTAACCAGTAATTACTTTCTTAACGCTAGCCTCTTCATCCCCTCGCTCATGATATAAATTTATAAAAAACATTAAAAATAGCGTTTTAATCTTAAAAATATAATTTAATCGATATTTACATTTACCAAATATTCAAACAATGGTCTTATATTCCAACCTTACAGCGTGACGCGAAATGTTGTTCTGCAACCGAATGCGCCACTCCAGAGAAGGTGAAATGAATCATCAACATCTGTTCAGATGCCAGGGATGATGTAGCGCGAACCAGGGAGCAGGGAAAAAGTTTCACGCTACTGACAAAAGTAAATTTGATTATGAAAATGGGATATACACAAATGTTTAACAAAACATTCATCGTAGCGGCATTGATGGTTTCCGGCTCTGCATTTGCAGCTGAATCAACCGGCGTAGCGGGTGGCACTATTACCTTTAACGGTTCAGTGTCCGATACCACCTGTAACGTGGTGACCAATAACGGTTCAGACTTCACGGTAAACCTTTCCCCTATTGCTGTGGGTGATATGGGCACCACCGCCGGTGTTGTTAAAACCAACGCCAAAGACTTCACCATGAATCTGAAAAACTGCTCTGCGGCATCGGACGAAGCTAAAACGCTTAAAATCACTTTCAGCAGCAGCAATCTGTCGGATGACGCTAAATACCTGAAAAACTACAGCGACAATGGCGCCGAGGGTGTGGGTATTGCGCTAACCAAAGACGGTAACACTGCCGTACCGTTTGATACCGCTTTCGATACTGGTCTGAGTTCCGCTGACGCTGCCACCGAAGATGGCGTCACACTGACCATGTATGCCAACTACTACAACTACGGTGGCGCGGCCGTAACAACCGGTAAAGTAGTTACTGACGCAACTTATTCCTTCAGCTACGACTAACTCATTCAGCCGGGGTCTCCCCGGCTCTCCTCTACGACATTATGAAAACTCTGATATTTTTTCTTGCGGCTACGTTCATTTCCATGAATGCCAGCGCAAGCGTTGTGATCAACGAAACGCGTGTTATTTATCCGGCCAGCGCCAAATTTGTGTCGGTGCAACTGGTAAACGACAGCGAACAAACCCATCTGGTGCAGTCCTGGATTGACGAGGGCGATGCTTCCGCCGCGCCGGAGAAAGTCAAAGTGCCGTTTTCTCTGCTGCCTCCGGTCGTAAAAATGAGCGGACACGCCGGACAGGCTCTGAAAATCTCGGCGATGAACACCCATTCGCTGCCAAAAGACCGCGAAAGTGTGTTCTGGCTTAACGTTCTGGATGTCCCTCCCGTCCCTGAAGGGAGTGGCGATAGCTACCTACAAGTGGCCATTCGCAATCGTATAAAACTGTTCTATCGTCCGGATCAACTGAGCGATCTCGACAGCAGCGTGGCGGAGAAAATTACCGTTTCGACTTCTGGCGGTCACACCTGCCTGAAGAATAATTCGCCATATTACATGACCATCCCTCAGGTCGTGACCTGGCAGGGGGGCGAGCTAAAGCAAAGCCGAAAAGATAATTTACTGGCTGAGACTGCGTTTATACCGCCGTTTGGCTGCGCGCTGGTATCCAGCAAAATTCAGTCCGGTGGGCAATATCGCCTTACCTGGCTTGATGATTATGGCGCAAAGAGATTCAGCACTATCCACTGATATCCCAGATAAATGACTCCAGGTTCAATTCTGATGAAAAACAGTTCTCTGTTTCGTATAAGTTTGCTAGTTCACTCTGTCAGCCTCGCGATATTTTCATACGGCGCGTTGGCGGAGGATTTTAATAGCAGCCTGCTGGTAGGTAATTCAGCAGATATGGACTGGAGTAATTCTCGGCTGGTTATGACGCCGGGGGCTTATGATTTGGATGTTTATGTGAATAACGTCTGGCGCGGGAAATTTAATATTTCCGTCGCTAATGACGATAAAGGTACTCTGCTTATTAATAAAGACGACGCATCTCTACTGGATATTCAGGGGCTGGATGATATTGTAAATAAAAGCACCGCTGAAAAGCTCGACGTTAATACCCTGCTACACGGAGGGAAAAGCGCCCTGATACCCGGCACACTGCGTTTGGATTTAGAAGTACCTCAGGCTTTCGTAAAAGAATATAGCCGTAACTGGGTGTCACCGCAAAAATGGGATCAGGGAATTAATGGCCTGTATACCAATTACAATTTCAACTATTACAATTTTCACGGCCTGCAGAATGGCTATAGTGACAGCGATAATCTGTATTTATCGCTGAACAGCGGACTAAACATGTATGGCTGGCATTTTCTCGATAGCTCATCGTGGATGCGCTACAGCGCAATGAACAAAGGTAGCTGGATAAATACCACGCGTTTTGTTGAAAAACCAATTGCGGCAATCGATTCGGTACTGCGCATTGGTCGAAGCTATACGACGTCTGATTATTTTGACACGGTCCGTTTTCGTGGGGTGACACTGAATAAAAGTCGTCAGATGTTACCGGACAGCGAAAACGTTTATATGCCGGTGATCGAAGGTGTTGCAACCAGTTCTGCGGTGGTCAGTATCTCCCAGGATGGTCATATCATCCACCAGATCAATGTCCCGCCTGGTCCCTTTGCCATCCGCGATCTGATGCCTACCGGCTCACGCAGCGATTTATCCGTCGAGGTAAAAAACACCGGCGGCAACATTGAGCACTTCATTGTGCCATTCTCCTCGATCCCGGATATGCAGCGCCCCGGCAGCAGCGACTATCAGATTAACGTCGGGGCTGTGGACATGCGCAACGTCGACGATAGCAGCCATTTTACCCAGGTGAGCTATTCACGTGGGGTGAATAACTACCTCACCGCGTCAGCGGGCGGGATCTGGAGCCAGGATTATCAGTCTCTGCTTCTGGGAGGAGCGGTTTCCGTCCCCTACGCTGGGTCACTCTCGGCTTCCGTGGAGGAGTCGCAGTATCGTCTGCCTGGCGAGAGCCGTCGCCACGGAGAAAAATACGCGCTGTCCTGGAGTAAATACTTCCCGACCCGCACCAATATTTCGCTGGCTTCGTATTATTACCGTACTCAGGATTACGCTTCTTTTAGCGATTATATCCTGACCAAATCCAATATTAAGGATTATGGCGGAACGGGCACCTCAACGATCAACAGCAAACAAGCCTTTAGCGCCAATATTAATCAGCCGCTGGGGGAACAATTTGGAAGACTGTCACTTTCAGCCTACTGGCGCGATTACTGGCGCGGTCAGAAAAGTAGCCGTCAGTACAACCTGACCTGGAGCAATGCCAGTCACGGCATCAACTACTCGGTTTCGCTGCGCCGCTCGGAGGTTACGCAGTCCTATTACGACTATGAAACCAATTATGAAGGCGACCTGGTGAGCGCGTTGCGTTCACGCGGTAAGACGGAAAACAACCTCTATTTTTCTGTCACGATACCGATGTCGATATTCGGCAGCGGCGGCAGCCTGTCTTCTCATGCCAGCGTGCAGAACGGCAAATATTCCTCTTCTGACGTCAGCATGAGCGGGAATATGCATGATGTTGACTACAGCCTGATGCTGAGCCACGACAGTGACAACGATTCGCGGGCAGCCGATCTCTACACCAGCTGGAAAAATGACTATACCAGCATGAACAGCGGCGCGACCCTGGCCCGTGAATATCGCCAGCTAAGCCTGGGTGCCAGCGGCAATCTGCTGGCATGGAAGGGTGGGCTGCTGGCGTCTCCTCATAACGGACGTAATTTTGTCATTATTGAAGCGCCAGGAGTGGTGAACGCGGTCGTTAACGGCGATACCTCCGCACACACCAACAGCAAAGGTATCGCCCTCATCACTAGCGCGACACCGTACCGACAGAATAATTTCCATCTGGAGCAGGATGGAACCCAAAAAAGCGACGTCGACCTTGAAGGTAATTTACTCAATGTGGCGCCGTACGAAGGCAGTATCAGCTGGCTGAAGTACAAAACTGACACGCGCAGACTCTTCACTTTTGATGTGCAAACCGCTGAAGGGGGTCAGTTGCCGTTTGGCGCGGTTGTCAGCGGTGCCGGGAATGAAGAAGTCGGCTATGTCGCACAGGGGAGTCAGATTTTTATTAAGTCAGAGACGCTTCCCGCCAGCCTGAAGGTGAATATCAGCAAAGGTAAGACTAAAAAATTCTGCACTATTTCCCAGCCTGCAGAGCATGCTGAAAATATTTGTCGCTAACTCAGTTTACTCAGCTAAGGAAGGTGCGAACAAGTCCCTGATATGAGATCATGTTTGTCATCTGGAGCCATGGAACAGGGTTCATCATGAGTCATCAACTTACCTTCGCCGACAGTGAATTCAGCAGTAAGCGCCGTCAGACCAGAAAAGAGATTTTCTTGTCCCGTATGGAGCAGATTCTGCCATGGCAAAACATGGTGGAAGTCATCGAGCCGTTTTACCCCAAGGCTGGTAATGGCCGGCGACCTTATCCGCTGGAAACCATGCTACGCATTCACTGCATGCAGCATTGGTACAACCTGAGCGATGGCGCGATGGAAGATGCTCTGTACGAAATCGCCTCCATGCGTCGGTTTGCCCGGTTATCCCTGGATAGCGCCTTGCCTGACCGCACCACCATCATGAATTTCCGCCACCTGCTGGAGCAGCATCAACTGGCCCGCCAATTGTTCAAGACCATCAATCGCTGGCTGGCCGAAGCAGGCGTCATGATGACTCAAGGCACCTTGGTCGATGCCACCATCATTGAGGCACCCAGCTCGACCAAGAACAAAGAGCAGCAACGCGATCCGGAGATGCATCAGACCAAGAAAGGCAATCAGTGGCACTTTGGCATGAAGGCCCACATTGGTGTCGATGCCAAGAGTGGCCTGACCCACAGCCTAGTCACCACCGCGGCCAACGAGCATGACCTCAATCAGCTGGGTAATCTGCTGCATGGAGAGGAGCAATTTGTCTCAGCCGATGCCGGCTACCAAGGGGCGCCACAGCGCGAGGAGCTGGCCGAGGTGGATGTGGACTGGCTGATCGCCGAGCGCCCCGGCAAGGTAAGAACCTTGAAACAGCATCCACGCAAGAACAAAACGGCCATCAACATCGAATACATGAAAGCCAGCATCCGTGCCAGGGTGGAGCACCCATTTCGCATCATCAAGCGACAGTTCGGCTTCGTGAAAGCCAGATACAAGGGGTTGCTGAAAAACGATAACCAACTGGCGATGTTATTCACGCTGGCCAACCTGTTTCGGGCGGACCAAATGATACGTCAGTGGGAGAGATCTCACTAAAAACTGGGGATAACGCCTTAAATGGCGAAGAAACGGTCTAAATAGGCTGATTCAAGGCATTTACGGGAGAAAAAATCGGCTCAAACATGAAGAAATGAAATGACTGAGTCAGCCGAGAAGAATTTCCCCGCTTATTCGCACCTTCCCTAAGCCAGGCATAACCTGAAATCGCAGCCGCGCAGAATGCATATTGTATAAATTTACCGAAAGAAAACGCGAATGAAATATTTGATAGCCAATAGAGTCATTTACGATAGCGAGAGCGGGGAACTTGTGGTCAAGGAACCCGGAAACGAGCAAAGTAAAAGGCTAACAAATACCGCTAACCGTATTCTTTCGTTACTGATTGCGTCGCCAGGCCGGGTACTTGAACGCGATTATCTTCTGGATAAAGTCTGGGAGGAAGCGGGCCATCCGGGTTCCAGTTCATCGCTGAGCCAGTACATTAGTATCCTCAGAAAAACATTAACATCCTTAATATTCATTGAGGAAATTATTGTAGCCGTACCCAAGGTGGGCTTTTACTTCTCACCGGAAATCGCCGTTGAACTGCAGAATGATGAAGAAATGGTGAGTACCACACCTCTTCCGGTATCCCTGCGTAAGGCGGCAACTAAGGATAAAAAAAACCTCTGGCTGATCGCGGCTATCGCGTTTTTGCTGCTGGCCAACCTTTGGATACTCAGCCAGAAACAGGGTTCACCGCGTTTTGCAGCCGAATACAGTATTGGTGAAATCGGGAACTGCAAATTTACTGCCTATGAAGATTTATCGGAGGAAGTTGACCCTCAGGTCATGAATATTATCCGTCAGCTACAGCCTGAACTTGAGCAAAAGTGCGCCCGGAAACCCGCGCAGATTATGGTTTATTTTCAACCCAGTGTTCTTTACGGTAGTCATGGTCGGTTTTTCTACTCTTATTGTCCAACAGATAAGGCAACAGCAAAAATTGTCTATTGTGAGAACTATTATGCTTTTAACTGGAAATTAAAATGAAGCTGATGACAACCTTAGTGCTGGCAGTGGTCGCGTTGATTTGTCTGTTAACATGGCAACTAAGCCTGCGATCGGGTGTTTATTTTGACAAACGCTGCTTTGCGAATATCACCTATGTTGACGCTTCAGATCACGCTCTCTTATTCAAAGGAAATATCACGTTTGAATTTAACAAGAACGAAACGGGTGTATTTAATCTTTCCGGCAACATTGACTATCAGGGGCGTCAATATCGATTGTCGCGTTATATAACATTTACCTACCATAACGTCAGCGGCAACCAGTATCGTATGAATACGACGACAAAAGATATCATGGCTCACGATAATGTGCCGGAAGACATTACCCTGCTGACAACAAAAATATTTGGGATGGAAGGGGAATACGTTATCTCCTTAGACAAAAAAGACAATAACTATATTACGATTGCAAATACCTTATCACCCTTAATGAACTGTGTGATTCAATAACAGGGATAGTGTTATACATTCACTATGAAAAGAAATAATTGTGTCAATTGTGAAGAGTGCGGTTTTGCAGAACTGTGCTCCGCCTATCTGTTCAGGCAGAAAGATCCATTGTTTATCCGCAATCTGGAGACAAAAAAGAAGATTGCCAGAGGTGAATATATTTATCGTCGAGGAGAGAAAATAGACGCGCTATATGCCCTACGTAGCGGGGCCGCTAAGGTTTACGATACGCGCGGGCAACTGATGGGGATCGTTTTGCCAGGACAGGTGATGGGCGTGGAAGAGCTGCACATCGGGTACAGTCAGCAGGATATTCAAGCCGCAACGGAAATAGAAGTTTGCGTACTGAGAAGCGATCATTTCTACGAAATGAGCCAGCTGATGCCAGGATTTACAGATTTTATTGTCAGGATCCTGTCACGTTCGGCGCAGGAAAAACAGCAATTTATTTCAGTATTGACCAAAAGTGATACCTTGCAGAAGGTTCAATATTTCCTGCAACTGTTGTCTCGCACTTATAAAGAGTATGGCTTTGAGCATCTCAATCTTGAGTTACCGATCAGTAAGAAAGAACTGGCCCAGGTTCTGGGCATTTCGATATCCACCTTGTCGCGTGCCCTGGATAGCCTGAAGGAGCAGGGGATTATTTCCATGCTAAATAAAAAAGAGATAACGCTAATGGTGTCAGACAAAAAATAGCGTCTGAATGAGGATGTTCTTGTAATTTCTTAGTTTCATCTCAAAAAATCAGTAAATCATTTATTGTCCAGTGTATCCCTTTGAGGAAAGCACCGGACTCATTTTTCTTAAAAACAAAGAGTTAAGGTTTTTCCCAATGTCGTTTGTCGTATTCTCTGATGATATTTTTTTTACCCGGTCTGCGGGAGGGCTGATGCCAATAGATAGCCTGCGCGAAGAGAACTTATGTATTATTGATATTGAATCTTTCTTCAGCTTGCATGATATTAAACATCGTGTTTGCAATGAACTGACCGACGGCTATTCTATCATTTTTGTAAAAGGCCGTGGAATGTTATCAAAGGTGCTTTCATCACTGGAGGGGATCTCCAGAACCGCCTCTGTAACGGAGTTTATCCGGTATATTAATGAAGGCCGAAGATATACTGTCTATCATATACTCACCATAATTGATTCTTTGCGGGAGCTACGTAACCTTACCCATACCGAGATTTCCGTAGCCTGTGCGTTACGCCGACAAATAAATATTACTGCCACATCCCAACTTCTGCACTGCTCAACGAAAGCAGTGTATCAGCGGGTATCAGCCTTGGCTCAGAAAATGAACCTCAGGTACGGTACCCAAATCCAGTATTTCTTGTACCGCGAATATACCATTGAGGAACTCCAGCAGATAAATTGCATGAAACATCGTCCTGATACCGGTGTATTCCAGAATAATGGATCGACCCCACATCTGTAAGCAGATTCGATCCTCACGACGAGGCCTGTCTAATGGCCTCCGGACTGAGGTATCGCCCCGGTTGTCGTACAGGTTGAATCACTACGGATTTAACAGACACCTCAGAGTCATTTATGGACTTATCTTTGTCGCCAGGCTTCATCATTTCTACCGCTTTAAACGAAAGTAGCTTTCCCTCTTGTTTTCCTGCCATAAAGACTCCGTTATCATGCACCTTATGCAGTCATGAACATCAAGGTAGGTTACTCTGTATATGCCCATATTTTACCCAGGTATAGGTTGGCAAGGCACACGTTAACCTACCTTTAAATGTAGGATTTCATGATATTCGATGAGACAACGTGAAACTTAATGATAACCAAAAAATCACTAACTCATTAAAAATTAAGAAAATGGACATCATAAACCAATGAGTACAATAGAAAACTTAGACTCCCACACCCCAATGATGCAGCAGTATCTGAAGCTGAAGGCTCAGCACCCGGAAATACTGCTGTTTTACCGCATGGGCGACTTTTACGAACTGTTTTATGACGATGCGAAACGCGCGTCTCAGCTGCTTGATATCTCGCTGACCAAACGCGGCGCATCTGCGGGCGAGCCAATCCCGATGGCAGGCATTCCTCATCATGCGGTAGAAAACTACCTCGCCAAGCTGGTCAATCAGGGTGAGTCCGTTGCTATTTGTGAACAGATTGGCGATCCGGCGACCAGCAAAGGCCCGGTTGAGCGCAAAGTGGTACGTATTGTCACACCAGGCACCATCAGTGATGAAGCGTTGTTGCAGGAACGCCAGGACAACCTGCTGGCCGCCATCTGGCAAGACAGTAAAGGGTACGGCTACGCTACGCTGGATATCAGCTCCGGGCGTTTTCGTGTCAGTGAACCCGCTGACCGCGAAACCATGGCCGCGGAATTGCAGCGCACCAACCCCGCTGAATTGCTGTATGCCGAGGATTTTGCCGAAACCTCGCTGATAGAGGGGCGTCGCGGCCTGCGTCGTCGTCCGCTGTGGGAATTTGAAATTGATACCGCCCGTCAGCAGTTAAATCTGCAGTTCGGCACGCGGGATCTGATTGGCTTTGGCGTGGAAAACGCCCCACGCGGATTATGCGCTGCCGGCTGTCTGCTGCAATACGTAAAAGATACCCAACGCACCTCGCTGCCGCATATTAGTTCCATCACCATGGAGCGTCAGCAGGACAGCATCATCATGGACGCCGCCACACGCCGCAATCTGGAAATCACCCAGAACCTGGCGGGCGGGGTGGAAAACACGCTGGCTTCAGTACTCGACTGCACCGTGACACCGATGGGTAGCCGTATGCTCAAGCGCTGGCTGCATATGCCGGTCCGTGACACCAAAATCCTCATCGAGCGCCAACAGACTATCGGCGCGCTGCAGGATACCACCAGCGAATTACAACCCGTGCTGCGTCAGGTAGGCGATCTGGAACGTATTCTGGCGCGTCTGGCCCTGCGTACTGCGCGCCCGCGCGATCTGGCCCGCATGCGTCATGCCTTCCAGCAATTACCCGAACTGCGCGCGCAGCTGGAAAACGTAGATAGCGCCCCCGTGCAGATGCTGCGCGAGAAAATGGGTGAGTTTACTGAGCTGCGTGAACTGTTGGAACGTGCCGTCGTGGAAGCTCCGCCGGTGCTCGTACGTGACGGCGGCGTCATTGCCCCAGGCTACAATGAAGAGCTTGATGAGTGGCGAGCGCTGGCTGATGGCGCCACGGACTACCTCGACAGACTGGAAATCCGCGAACGCGAACGCACCGGTCTGGACACGCTGAAAGTAGGATTTAACGCCGTGCACGGCTACTACATTCAGATCAGCCGTGGGCAAAGTCATCTGGCACCAATTAACTACGTACGCCGCCAGACATTGAAAAACGCCGAACGCTACATTATTCCGGAACTGAAAGAGTACGAAGACAAAGTTCTGACCTCAAAAGGCAAAGCGCTGGCGCTGGAAAAACAGCTGTATGACGAACTGTTCGACATGCTGCTGCCACACCTGGCTGATTTGCAACAGAGCGCCAGCGCGCTGGCGGAGTTGGACGTGCTGGTCAACCTCGCGGAGCGTGCTTATACCTTGAATTACACCTGTCCGATCTTCACCGATAAACCCGGCATTCGTATTACCGAGGGACGTCATCCGGTGGTTGAACAGGTGCTGACCGAGCCGTTTATCGCCAACCCGCTTAACCTCTCGCCTCAGCGACGGATGCTGATCATCACCGGCCCAAACATGGGGGGTAAAAGTACCTATATGCGCCAGACTGCGTTGATTGCGCTACTGGCCTATATCGGTAGCTACGTTCCGGCACAGAAAGTCGAGATCGGGCCTATCGATCGTATCTTTACCCGCGTGGGCGCGGCGGATGATCTGGCATCGGGTCGTTCCACCTTCATGGTAGAAATGACCGAAACCGCCAACATTCTGCATAACGCCACCGAGAACAGTCTGGTACTGATGGATGAGATTGGACGCGGTACCTCCACCTACGACGGCCTGTCGCTGGCATGGGCATGCGCAGAAAATCTGGCGAATAAAATCAAAGCATTAACTTTATTTGCGACCCACTACTTCGAACTGACGCAGTTACCGGAGAAGATGGAGGGCGTCGCTAATGTGCATCTGGATGCGTTAGAGCACGGCGATACCATCGCCTTCATGCACAGCGTGCAGGATGGCGCGGCGAGCAAGAGCTATGGTCTGGCAGTCGCTGCCCTGGCTGGCGTACCGAAAGAGGTGATCAAACGCGCGCGGCAAAAACTGCGCGAACTGGAAAGCATCGCGCCAAATGTTGCCGCAACCCAGGTCGACGGTACGCAAATGTCGCTGCTGTCAGTACCGGAAGAAACGTCACCCGCCGTTGATGCGCTGGAAAACCTCGACCCGGATTCGCTAACGCCTCGCCAGGCGCTTGAGTGGATCTACCGGTTGAAAAGTCTGGTGTAGTAAAAAGAGCCCGATAGCGTTAGCCCTAAAGAAAAAGGCCAGTCTCAATGAGACTGGCCTTTCTTGATAGAACTTGTGCTTACTCGCGGAAAAGCGCTTCGATATTCAGTCCCTGAGTCTGCAGAATTTCACGCAGACGACGCAGACCTTCAACCTGAATCTGGCGAACACGTTCACGAGTGAGACCAATTTCACGGCCCACATCTTCCAGTGTCGCAGCTTCGTACCCCAGCAGACCAAAACGACGTGCCAGCACTTCACGCTGTTTGGCGTTCAGTTCGAACAGCCATTTGACGATGCTCTGTTTCATATCATCGTCTTGCGTGGTGTCTTCCGGACCGTTTTCCTTTTCATCGGCCAGAATATCCAGCAACGCTTTTTCGGAATCGCCACCCAGCGGGGTGTCTACCGAGGTAATACGCTCGTTGAGTCGGAGCATACGGCTGACGTCATCAACCGGTTTATCCAGTTGTTCAGCAATCTCTTCTGCACTCGGTTCGTGGTCCAGTTTATGCGACAACTCACGCGCGGTACGCAGATAGACGTTCAGCTCTTTTACAATGTGAATCGGCAGCCGGATCGTACGGGTTTGGTTCATAATCGCCCGTTCGATCGTCTGGCGGATCCACCAGGTTGCGTATGTTGAGAAGCGGAACCCACGTTCCGGGTCAAACTTCTCGACGGCACGGATAAGCCCTAAATTGCCCTCTTCAATCAGGTCCAGCAATGCCAGACCACGATTGCCATAACGACGAGCAATTTTCACCACCAGACGCAGGTTACTTTCAATCATGCGACGGCGAGATGCGACATCTCCACGCAGTGCGCGACGCGCAAAATAAACTTCTTCTTCGGCTGTTAACAGTGGTGAATAACCAATCTCACCAAGGTAAAGCTGAGTCGCGTCCAACACACGCTGTGTGGCCCCCTGCGATAACAGCTCTTCTTCAGCCAGGTCGTTATCACTGGGTTCCTCTTCACTCAAGGCTTTTTCATCAAAAGCCTCTACTCCGTTCTCATCAAATTCCGCATCTTCATTTAAATCATGAACTTTCAGCGTATTCTGACTCATAAAGGTGGCTCCTACCCGTGATCCCTAACGGAACTAGCACGTGAAAGCCTGGTTCCGCCTAATTATCGCTGCGGTAAATAGCGCAGCGGGTTTACGGATTTCCCCTTGTAACGAATTTCAAAATGCAAGCGTGTTGAACTGGTTCCGGTGCTACCCATGGTAGCTATTTTCTGCCCCGCCTTGATTTCTTGTTGTTCCCGGACCAGCATTGTATCGTTATGGGCGTAGGCGCTCAGGTAATCATCGTTATGTTTGATGATAATAAGATTACCGTAACCACGCAGCGCATTACCGGCATAGACGACGCGTCCATCTGCGGTCGCGACAATAGCCTGTCCTTTGCTGCCTGCAATGTCGATCCCTTTATTGCCACCTTCGGTAGCCGCAAAGTTTTCGATCACTTTGCCGTCAGTCGGCCAGCGCCAGGTAGAGATTGGCGAGCTAGTCGACGTTGAGCTTGCAGTTGATTCGGTTGTGCTAACTGCTGGAGCCGTTACAGGCGCTGTGACCACAGTCCCAGCAGGCTTGTTGTTCGGCAACATTTTGTTAGCACTTTGTTCACCTGAATCCTCAGAATACGTAATTGTTGGTTTCGAAGCAACAGCAACGGTGGAATTTTGTGCAGGGTTGGTCACAACTCCTTGCTGTGCTGCATCCGCCTGGGTGATGGCATTGCCACCGGTAATCGGTGCGCCAGACGCGTTGCCCACTTGCAGAGTTTGACCGACATTCAGGCCATACGGGGCCGGAACGTTATTGCGTTGTGCGAGGTCACGGAAATCGTTCCCGGTGATCCAGGCAATATAGAAAAGGGTATCGCCTTTCTTAACAGTATAGGTACTGCCGCCCGTGTAGCTACCTTTCGGAATATTCCCATACTTACGATTGTATACAATACGACCGTTTTCCATCTGCACAGGCTGTTGAGCAACAGGCTGGATTTGCGTTGGCTGTGTGGTTGGTTGCTGCACCGACTGGATCTGTGGAGTCTGCTGTACGGTCGACGTCGAGCCCATTTTGGGTGGAGGCGTAATCAGCATGCCAGAACTGGTGTTCGTTGATGCACTACCGTTAACCGAGCTGACCGGCGCTGGTGGATTCGAGGTGTTTGAACAACCTGCCAGCCATAGTGAAACCAGTGACAATGCCGCAATGCGGCGAACGGTAAATTTGTGGCTTCCCGCGCTCATTTATCCCCCAGGAAAATTGGTTAAAACCAGTGACGTAATCACCGTGCAAGGCCCCGTCACAATACGCTTACTCTTTCGAGAATAACCAGGAAAACTCCAGGTATTCAGCAGCGCTATCTACGCAAGCTCCCCTTTCACTAAGGGAACGAAACGTACGGCCTCCACGGTATCGATAATAAATTCGCCTCCCCGACGACGCACCCGCTTCAGAAACTGGTGCTCATCGCCCACGGGTAAGACGAGAATGCCGCCCTCATCCAGTTGCATCATCAATGCGGTCGGGATCTCGGGCGGCGCTGCCGTTACAATGATAGCGTCAAACGGAGCTCGCGCCTGCCAGCCTTGCCATCCATCACCATGACGGGTCGAAACATTATGTAAATCAAGCTGCTTCAGGCGGCGACGCGCCTGCCATTGCAAACCTTTAATGCGCTCAACGGAGCACACATGATGCACCAGGTGCGCCAGAATCGCCGTCTGGTAGCCAGAGCCAGTACCAATTTCCAGCACCCGAGACTGCGGCGTTAGCTCAAGCAGTTCGGTCATTCGCGCAACCATATAAGGCTGCGAAATCGTCTGCCCCTGACCAATCGGCAGGGCAATATTGTCCCAGGCCTTATGTTCAAACGCCTCATCAATGAATTTTTCACGCGGCACGGCGGCGAGCGCATCGAGGACAAGCTCATCTCTGATGCCCTGCGCACGTAATTGTTCAAGAAGAGTGTGTACGCGTCTGCTTACCATTGCGTGTCGACTCCCACGCTGTCTAACCAGTCAGAAACCACTTCATGCGCGCCGTATGCGGTTAAATCGACATGCAGCGGCGTGATAGAAACATAGCCTTCATCGACGGCGGCAAAATCCGTATCCGGCCCGGCGTCGCACTTTTCACCCGGTGGCCCGATCCAGTACAGGGTATTACCGCGTGGGTCCTGCTGTGGAATAACCTGATCCGCCGGATGGCGACTGCCGCAGCGCGTGACGCGAATACCTTTAATCTGATCCAGCGGTAAATCCGGCACGTTGATATTCAAAATGCGACCGGTGCGCAGCGGTTCACGACTCAGCGCCCGTAAGATACGACAGGTTACTGCGGCAGCAGTATCGTAGTGTTTATGGCCATCGAGTGAAACAGCCAGCGCCGGGAACCCCAGATGACGACCTTCCATTGCCGCCGCAACGGTACCGGAATAGATAACATCATCACCCAGATTAGGACCCGCATTAATACCAGAAACGACAATGTCCGGACGCGGACGCATTAATGCGTTCACGCCCAGATAGACGCAGTCGGTGGGCGTACCCATTTGTACGGCGATATCGCCGTTATCATAGGTAAAGGTGCGAAGTGAAGATTCCAGCGTCAGCGAGTTAGACGCGCCACTGCGGTTACGATCCGGGGCAACCACCTGTACGTCAGCAAACTCACGCAGCGCTTTCGCCAGCGTTTGTATACCGGGTGCGTGGACCCCATCATCGTTACTCAGCAATATACGCATAATCACCCATTGTGTTAATAAGTTCCCTTACAACACTGGTGGCGAAGCTACCTGCCGGTAGCCAGAAGCGTAACTCGACGGTTACGTCATCCCACCAGTTCCAGCTTAATTGTTGTGGATACAGCAACATAGCGCGACGCGACGCGTCAACTTTCTCGCGCAATAACAGAGACTGCAGCGCGGTTTCATCAGCAACAGCGGCTTTTTCAAACGCCAGTGCGTCGCGCTGAGTTCCCCACTCACCGCTGCCCGGTAATGCCGCTGTGATCATCAATTCTTTCTCATCGACGCGACGCTGTAATTCAGTGTGTTCTTCCTGTGTGGCGACAAACCAGCTTCCGCGTCCGGATAATTGTAGCGCATCGCCGTCAACAACTTGATTAAAGTCTGTTTTTTTCAAGCGTTCACTGACTATCTGATTAAACAACGCGCTACGGGCCGCCGACAACCAAAAACTGCGTTTATTGCGATCGCGCACCGGCGCATCGCTTTGTGCCCAGCGCAGCGCCCCTTGCAGGTTGCTACCGCCAATACCAAAACGCTGAGCGCCAAAATAGTTCGGTACGCCGCGTTCGCTAATCGCCTGCAAACGCGCTTCAACGTCATTTCGCTCGCTCACTTCACGCAACACCAGCGTAAATTCGTTGCCTTTCAGCGCCCCTAAACGCAGCTTACGCTTGTGGCGCGCGTACTCCAGAACTTTACAGCCTTCGAGCTCAAATTTGCTTAGATCAGGCATTACATTGCCCGGTACGCGCGCGCACAGCCACTGTTCCGTGACCGCATGCTTATCTTTCTGCCCGGCAAAGCTCACTTCACGGGCGTGAATTTTCAGGAATTTCGCCAGCGCGTCAGCCACAAAACGGGTGTTACAACCGTTTTTCAGGATGCGCACCAAAACATGCTCGCCTTCGCCATCCGGTTCGAAGCCTAAATCTTCGACGACAACAAAGTCTTCCGGATTCGCTTTCAGGACGCCATGGCCCAGTGGTTTGCCATGGAGATACGTCAGATCGTCAAACACAGTCATTTCGGTGCCTTAATGAGTAACGCCACCGCTTCACAGGCAATCCCTTCCCCACGCCCGGTAAAACCGAGTTTTTCCGTGGTGGTCGCTTTCACGTTAACATCATCCATATGGCAGCCGAGATCTTCGGCAATAAACACGCGCATTTGCGGAATGTGCGGCAGCATCTTCGGCGCCTGAGCAATAATTGTCACATCCACATTACCAAGCGTATAGCCTTTGGCCTGAATACGCCGCCAGGCTTCTCGCAATAATTCACGACTATCGGCACCTTTAAAGGTCGGGTCGGTGTCAGGGAAGAGTTTACCGATATCCCCCAGCGCAGCCGCGCCCAGCAGAGCATCGGTTAGCGCGTGTAACGCCACATCGCCATCAGAATGCGCCAGCAATCCTTTTTCATACGGGATGCGCACACCACCAATGATAATTGGGCCTTCTCCGCCAAAAGCGTGTACGTCGAAACCGTGTCCAATTCGCATTATGTCTTCTCCTGGTGGGTAGTCCGGGTCAGATAAAATTCGGCCAACGCCAAATCCTCTGGACGCGTTACTTTAATATTATCAGCCCGTCCTTCAACGAGCTGAGGGTGTAAGCCGCAATATTCCAGCGCCGAGGCCTCATCCGTAATGGTTGCGCCTTCGAGGAGCGCACGGGTCAGGCAGTCGTGCAACAGCTCGCGAGGGAAAAACTGCGGCGTCAACGCGTGCCATAAATCGGTGCGATCGACCGTATGGGCAATGTCTGTTCGGCCCGGCTCCGCGCGCTTCATCGTGTCGCGTACTGGTGCCGCCAGGATCCCGCCGGTGCGGCTGGTCTCACTAATTGCCAGCAAACGGGCTAAATCATCCTGGTGCAGACACGGACGCGCGGCGTCATGCACCAGTACCCAACTGACCTCACCTGCGGCTTGCAAACCAGCAAGGACAGAATCGGCACGCTCGTTGCCGCCATCCACTACGGTAATTTGCGGATGCGCGGCGAGTGGAAGTTGGGCAAAGCGGCTGTCGCCTGGGCTGATAGCGATAACGACTCGCGTCACCCGGGGATGAGCCAGCAGCGCATCAACCGAGTGTTCAAGAATGGTTTTATTGCCAATAGAGAGGTACTGCTTAGGACACTCTGTTTGCATTCGGCGGCCAAACCCGGCAGCCGGCACCACGGCGCAAACGTCCAATAAAGTGGCTGCCATGTTAAATCCCTGGACGGTTTATCGATTGTTTTGCCCTGCAGTCTGAGCGCGTTTAGACGCGTCAGGCACCAGACGATAAAAAGTTTCGCCCGGCTTAGTCATGCTGAGTTCGTTGCGCGCGCGCTCCTCAATAGCCTCTTGTCCGCCATTGAGATCGTCAATTTCGGCAAAGAGCTGATCGTTACGTGCTTTAAGTTTCGCGTTCGTAGCTTGCTGCGCAGCAACATCATCGTTGACGCGACTATAGTCATGTATGCCGTTCTTACCGAACCACAGCGAATACTGCAGCCAGACCAATAAAGCCAGCAACAGCAGCGTTAGTTTACCCATCCTGCCCCCTGAAAAACGGCATTAACATCCCATAACTTCCGCAGACAACTTTACATCAACGGTCGGGAATGCCGCGACAACGCGGGCAAATGTACCACATTTGCCCGTTGTTACGTATACCCCGTGTAAGGAGAACATAATCTCATTGTTGGTTACGGTTTGAATTATGACCAGAGAGTGAACAACATCAGCGATTGTTAAAAAAAGGCGTTTGCCTAACCCAACAACCACAGAAATAGCGCGCCAAACATCGCCCCAACCACCAGTAGGGTGCAGGTAATGCTCAGCAGCAACAGCCCCTTCAATAGGGAGTGCAGCGCAATACCCGCGACAATCGCCACGGGCAGCAATGCGAGGAAAAAGGGCCAGGTATAAATGAAGAAAAAGAGTGTGTTAGGGCCATAAATCAGAAACGGAATCCCCAGCGCCAACAACCACGCGATAAAACCGACTACGGCCCCCGGTAGTGACCAGGTGGTTTCATCGTCGGCGGCGAAGGTATCTGACTCTGTAATAGTAATGTTATGGCTGTTACGCATATCTAATCCTGTGACCGTGACTGACCGGGCATACAAGCTCGGGTGTCTCAGGATCTGATAATATCTTCCTGCCTCAGCAGGTCTAATAATTGGGGTACCAAATTTGTTACCAATTGTTCACCATCAAGGTGAATCTCTGGCGATTCAGGCGCTTCGTATACGGAATCAATTCCGGTGAAATTGCGCAACTCACCCGCCCGCGCTTTTTTATACAGCCCTTTTGGATCGCGTAATTCGCACGTTGCCAGCGGCGTATCCACAAAAACCTCAATAAAACGCCCTTCGCCAACGCGTTCACGGACCATTTTGCGTTCGGCGCGATGTGGAGAGATAAAGGCAGTCAACACCACAAGACCCGCATCCACCATCAGGTTAGCCACCTCGCCAACCCGACGAATATTCTCCTTACGATCGGCATCGCTAAACCCAAGATCGCTGCACAGGCCGTGGCGCACGTTATCGCCATCCAACAAATAGGTACTCACTCCCAGCTTGTGCAACGCCTCTTCCAGCGCCCCTGCTACCGTGGATTTACCGGAACCAGACAGCCCGGTAAACCACAGCACAACACCACGATGACCGTGGCGTTGTTCCCGCTGTTGCGGTGTAACAGGATGGGCATGCCAGACGACGTTTTCGTCATGCAGCGCCATTATTTTCCTCCCAGCAGATCGCGCGCGCCCCAGTGCGGGAAATGGCGACGCACCAACGCATTAAGCTCCAGCTCAAACGCGCTGAACTGAGAAGCCGCGGTGTGCTCCTGGACGATTGGCTCACGTACCAGCCCCGCGCCAACAGTAACGTTGGTCAGGCGGTCAATGATAATCAGCCCGCCCGTAACCGGGTTCTGCTGATAGGTATCCAGCACCAGCGGCTCATCAAAGGTCAGATTAACCAGACCGATGCCGTTTAGCGGCAACGCTTCAACATCACGTTGGGTCAGGTTATTAATATCAATCTGGTACTGCACGTTATCAACGCGTGCGCGGGTCTTCTTACCGGCGACTTTGATGTCGTAGCTCTGCCCAGGCGACAACGGTTGTTCCGCCATCCACACCACATCAACGGCAGCGCTTTGTACCGCAGGTAACGCTTCACCGGCATCAAGTAGCAAGTCGCCCCGGCTGATATCGATCTCGTCTTTCAATACCAGGGTGATCGCTTCACCCGCATGCGCTTCCTGTAAATCGCCATCAAAGGTTACGATTCGCGCCACGCTCGACTCAACGCCGGATGGCAGCACTTTGACACGTTGCCCTACCTTCACACTACCGGAGGCCAGCGTCCCGGCATAACCACGAAAATCCAGATTCGGTCGGTTCACATATTGCACCGGGAAGCGCATCGGCTGAGTATCAACTATGCGTTGAATCTCAACGGTTTCCAGCACTTCCAGTAGCGTCGGACCGCTGTACCACGACATGCTGGCGCTTTGTGAAGCCACGTTGTCGCCTTCCAGCGCAGAGAGCGGCACAAACCGGATATCCAGGTTGCCCGGCAACTGTTCAGCAAAAGTAAGATAGTCTTCGCGAATGCGGTTAAATGTCTCTTCGCTAAAGTTCACCAGATCCATTTTGTTGATCGCCACCACCAGGTGTTTGATCCCAAGTAGCGTGGAGATAAAGCTGTGACGACGGGTCTGATCCAGCACGCCTTTACGCGCATCGATCAGCAGGATCGCCAGGTCGCAAGTCGACGCACCGGTCGCCATGTTGCGAGTGTACTGCTCATGGCCGGGAGTATCCGCAATAATAAATTTACGCTTCTCGGTAGAGAAATAACGGTACGCCACGTCGATGGTGATACCCTGCTCGCGCTCGGCTTGCAAGCCGTCAACCAATAACGCCAGATCGAGCTTTTCGCCCTGAGTACCGTGACGTTTACTGTCGTTGTGCAGCGATGAAAGCTGGTCTTCATAAATCTGACGCGTGTCGTGCAGCAGGCGACCAATCAGGGTGCTTTTCCCGTCATCCACGCTACCGCAGGTTAAAAAACGCAGCAGGCTTTTGTGTTGCTGGGCGACCATCCAGGCTTCAACGCCGCCTTCATTAGCAATTTGTTGTGCAAGTGTCGTGTTCATGGCGGCTCCTTAGAAATACCCCTGACGTTTCTTCAGCTCCATGGAGCCCGCCTGGTCGCGGTCAATCACGCGGCCCTGACGTTCACTGGTGGTTGAGACCAGCATCTCTTCGATGATTTCCGGCAGCGTCTGCGCATTCGACTCCACCGCGCCTGTCAACGGCCAGCAGCCGAGCGTGCGGAAACGCACCATACGTTTTTTAATCACTTCACCCGGTTGCAGATCGATTCTGTCGTCATCAATCATCATCAGCATGCCGTCGCGTTCCAGCACCGGACGCTCCGCTGCCAGGTACAGCGGCACGATGTCGATATTTTCCAGCCAGATGTACTGCCAGATATCCTGTTCAGTCCAGTTTGAGAGCGGGAATACGCGAATGCTTTCGCCTTTGTTAATCTGTCCGTTGTAGTTATGCCACAGTTCCGGACGCTGATTTTTAGGGTCCCAGCGATGAAAACGATCGCGGAAAGAATAAATGCGCTCCTTGGCACGCGATTTCTCTTCGTCACGACGAGCGCCACCGAACGCGGCGTCGAAACCGTATTTGTTCAACGCCTGCTTCAACCCTTCGGTTTTCATAATATCGGTATGCTTGGCGCTACCGTGAACAAACGGGTTGATGCCCATCGCCACCCCTTCCGGGTTTTTATGCACCAGCAGTTCACAACCGTAGGCTTTCGCCGTGCGGTCACGAAACTCGTACATCTCGCTAAATTTCCAGCCGGTATCAACGTGCAGCAGAGGGAACGGCAACGTGCCAGGATAAAACGCTTTACGCGCCAGATGCAGCATTACGCTGGAATCTTTGCCGATGGAATACATCATCACCGGATTCGAAAACTCGGCGGCCACCTCACGAATAATATGGATGCTTTCCGCTTCCAGTTGCCGCAGGTGGGTAAGTCGTTTTTGATCCATAACCGTTCCTATGTAATGCCGTTATTTTGCTAACGATGCTCAGATAACCTGACTATAGGGAGGGCAAGAGGGCGAATGAAATTACGAATTGGAATGAGTAGTTCCTCAAAGGAATAACGATCCGGAAAAGCAAATATCAAAAAGTGCTTAAGCTACCGAATTTAGGGCATTTAGGAGCAAATGAAATTGTTTTACCTCGATCACGGTTTCATACTAGCGGCTAAAAATTTCTGCTTGGTATTTAAGGACTCATTATGTTTTCCGCAACGCGCCCACTTCTTGCAATCCTGGCGCTCGGCGCGTGCTTTATCCTTCCCGCACAGGCAACATCTTCCAAACCTGGAGATATCGCAAATACCCAGGCTCGATATATCGCAACGTTTTTCCCAGGCCGCGTAACGGGCTCTCCGGCAGAAATGTTGTCTGCTGATTATATTCGTCAGCAATTTCAGCAGATGGGCTACAGCAGTGATATTCGCACGTTTAATAGCCGTTATGTTTATACCGCCAAAAATAACCGTAAAAACTGGCATAACGTCACGGGGAGTACCGTTATTGCCGCACATGAGGGTAAAGCGCCACAGCAGATTATTATCATGGCGCACCTCGACACCTACGCCGCACAGAGCGACGCCGATTCCGATGCCAATCTGGGTGGATTGACCCTGCAAGGTATTGATGACAACGCCGCAGGACTTGGCGTGATGCTGGAACTGGCGGAAAAACTCAAAGACGTGCCGACGCAGTACGGCATTCGATTTATCGCCACCAGCGGCGAGGAAGAAGGCAAACTGGGCGCGGAGAACATCCTGAAGCGAATGAGCGCCGCCGAGAAGAAAAATACGCTGCTGGTTATCAACCTCGATAACCTGATCGTCGGCGATAAGCTCTATTTCAATAGCGGTAAGAAAACCCCTGAAGCGGTGCGAAAATTGACGCGCGACCGGGCGCTGGCCATCGCGCACAGCCGCGGTATCGTAGCCAGCACCAATCCGGGACTGAACAAAAACTATCCGAAAGGTACTGGATGTTGTAACGATGCAGAGGTCTTCGACGACGCGGGCATTGCCGTGCTCTCCGTTGAAGCAACCAACTGGAGTCTGGGCAAGAAAGATGGCTATCAACAGCGCGCCAAAAGCGCCTCGTTCCCGGCAGGCAACAGCTGGCACGATGTGCAACTGGATAACCAGCAGCATATCGATAAAGCCTTACCGGGCAGGATAGAGCACCGTAGCCGCGACGTGGTACGCATTATGCTCCCGCTGGTGAAAGAACTGGCAAAAGCGGGAAAATCCTCGTAACCCATCCAACCACATAATATTTCTGCTTTCAAAGTGGATTATCCCGCTGGCGCGGGGAACACGATACGCAGCATAAAGGAGGAGAACCACTGGTCGGTTTATCCCCGCTGGCGCGGGGAACACGCCTCGTAGAGCTGCGCCTGAACGTCCTCAATCGGTTTATCCCCGCTGGCGCGGGGAACACGCCTCGTAGAGCTGCGCCTGAACGTCCTCAATCGGTTTATCCCCGCTGGCGCGGGGAACACTTTTGTGTGTGTTAGCACCCCGTACAGCACCCCGGTTTATCCCCGCTGGCGCGGGGAACACCGTAAGATTGCCCTCGTGATAAATTTTGTAATCGGTTTATCCCCGCTGGCGCGGGGAACACCTGTCCCCGGTAGATAACCTGGTATTTCTGATCGGTTTATCCCCGCTGGCGCGGGGAACACCAAGTTTTGGCGTGCGCCTGTCGTGAAAATGTCGGTTTATCCCCGCTGGCGCGGGGAACACAGGATGAAATTTTTTTGAGACTGACAGCCATGCGGTTTATCCCCGCTGGCGCGGGGAACACATAAAACTAATAAAGGGACTCTGCTAGAGTCCCGGTTTATCCCCGCTGGCGCGGGGAACCCCCCCACAAAGCCTGCACATCCAACCCATGTTGCGGTTTATCCCCGCTGGCGCGGGGAACACGAGTCCCGGGAACTCCTGCCCCAGCTTGTTGACGGTTTATCCCCGCTGGCGCGGGGAACACAGCCAGATGAAGCAGATCGCCACGTCCATCACCGGTTTATCCCCGCTGGCGCGGGGAACACGCGTCAATTGCCTCTCTAATCGACGTGTGCGGCGGTTTATCCCCGCTGGCGCGGGGAACACAGCAATATGGCCGGCGGCGAGGTCATCAGTCTCGGTTTATCCCCGCTGGCGCGGGGAACACTCCATACTCGGCTAGATTAGTAGCGCCTGATACGGTTTATCCCCGCTGGCGCGGGGAACACTCCAGTAGTTTCAGGGCGGCGCGGGCCTGGTCCGGTTTATCCCCGCTGGCGCGGGGAACACTCAAAGCTATCCCCGAAGAAATTTGCCCACCCCGGTTTATCCCCGCTGGCGCGGGGAACACTTCATGCGGTCTACTAATTCCTGGGCGTTTCGCGGTTTATCCCCGCTGGCGCGGGGAACACATAGGCCAAGACAGTGAAATAAATTCAATAGCCGGTTTATCCCCGCTGGCGCGGGGAACACGTCAATTAACGTATTTTCAATATCTAATAATTCGGTTTATCCCCGCTGGCGCGGGGAACACAGGACTCTGTAGAAAAACGTAACCGCCGTTGTCGGTTTATCCCCGCTGGCGCGGGGAACACATCATCTGCCCGGCCACACCCACACCGCCCACCGGTTTATCCCCGCTGGCGCGGGGAACACACCTGCACCACGCATTACGCCAGGCCGGTTCGCGGTTTATCCCCGCTGGCGCGGGGAACACCGAATAATGACCAGATTTCTATGTAATTTACTCGGTTTATCCCCGCTGGCGCGGGGAACACTTCACAGCAGCATCTTTTACCGTCGCGGTGATCGGTTTATCCCCGCTGGCGCGGGGAACACTAGGAGCCGCCCTGTGGATTACCCAGCGTTGCCGGTTTATCCCCGCTGGCGCGGGGAACACGGTGCGAAATTCGACGCGGCAATCAAGTTCACCGGTTTATCCCCGCTGGCGCGGGGAACACCCCTTTCAGGCCGTCCAGAGTGAAGATACGTACGGTTTATCCCCGCTGGCGCGGGGAACACATGATCGCCAGTGGCAACTAATAGCCCCTCGCCGGTTTATCCCCGCTGGCGCGGGGAACACCGGGATTCTCACGCAGCCAGGGCACATGCTGGCGGTTTATCCCCGCTGGCGCGGGGAACACGATCGCGTCGCGTAAGACGATCGGCAACCTGCCGGTTTATCCCCGCTGGCGCGGGGAACACACCTATAGCGGATGCCAAAATATACTACAATCCGGTTTATCCCCGCTGGCGCGGGGAACACGTGGTGTATTTAAAGCCGCTGCGACCGGGAACCGGTTTATCCCCGCTGGCGCGGGGAACACAGTATGCGGGCTGTGTCGCTAAGGAGGTAAGCCGGTTTATCCCCGCTGGCGCGGGGAACACAGTGGGAGCTTGAGGCAAAGGTCGAGCAAATACGGTTTATCCCCGCTGGCGCGGGGAACACAGTGGGAGCTTGAGGCAAAGGTCGAGCAAATACGGTTTATCCCCGCTGGCGCGGGGAACACGGAGCAAGAGAAGTACGGCATGGCGCTGATTCCGGTTTATCCCCGCTGGCGCGGGGAACACACCGGAACAGCAAAGGTAAAGCGCCGTGGATACGGTTTATCCCCGCTGGCGCGGGGAACACTAGCATGCAGGATTTGAACCTGCGACCCACGGCGGTTTATCCCCGCTGGCGCGGGGAACACGGCTGTTGCTGTGCTGGCTGCAATTGCAGGTGCGGTTTATCCCCGCTGGCGCGGGGAACACAGCGGTTCGTTTTGACCTGATGGAGCGTGTCACGGTTTATCCCCGCTGGCGCGGGGAACACAAGCAACAAAGGTTGCAGAAATTAACAATCCCCGGTTTATCCCCGCTGGCGCGGGGAACACACCCCACCCCCTCGGACACGCTGTTTAAGCCGCGGTTTATCCCCGCTGGCGCGGGGAACACTACCGATTACCCGTGTCGGGGTCATAGGCACACGGTTTATCCCCGCTGGCGCGGGGAACACGGTAAAACATCAAATCCTGTCCAGTTGTAGGCCGGTTTATCCCCGCTGGCGCGGGGAACACAGCCCGAAAGCTGGCAATGCAGCGCATGGGCACGGTTTATCCCCGCTGGCGCGGGGAACACCGCAATCGCCTACGCCATAAAGCGTGCCGGACCGGTTTATCCCCGCTGGCGCGGGGAACACAGCGCAACGCAGCGTTTAGGCAGAGCCATTTCCGGTTTATCCCCGCTGGCGCGGGGAACACTTCCCGATAGGACATTTGCGAGTCGACGAACACGGTTTATCCCCGCTGGCGCGGGGAACACTGATCAAGCTATATAGAACTGCAATGGGGTCCCGGTTTATCCCCGCTGGCGCGGGGAACACAGGAGACAACCCGCCGATAATCAACGTAGTCTCGGTTTATCCCCGCTGGCGCGGGGAACACATCAGCTTCCCACCTGGCTTGCGATATAGTTGCGGTTTATCCCCGCTGGCGCGGGGAACACCGGATCACCGAAGAAATCGAAACAGCAGAACACGGTTTATCCCCGCTGGCGCGGGGAACACAACAACAAGAGGCTGCGATAGATCCGGCAGATCGGTTTATCCCCGCTGGCGCGGGGAACACGCTGCTGAACTCACAGCAGACCAGCTAAAATCCGGTTTATCCCCGCTGGCGCGGGGAACACTTAGCGCCAGTGCCGATTTAATTCTGACCGTTCGGTTTATCCCCGCTGGCGCGGGGAACACTCATCACGCAATTCAAATGTATAGGGTGCGGTCGGTTTATCCCCGCTGGCGCGGGGAACACATCGTACCGAGGATTGGGTAACAGATGTACCCCGGTTTATCCCCGCTGGCGCGGGGAACACCAGACGTCCGCTATACGTTAGCGCCTGGGATTCGGTTTATCCCCGCTGGCGCGGGGAACACCGAAATCGTTGCCATTTATCACCGTTTACGTGCGGTTTATCCCCGCTGGCGCGGGGAACACCGCACATTTTACCGTTTCGATGGTCGGGTCTCCGGTTTATCCCCGCTGGCGCGGGGAACACCCGGGTCAAACCCAGAGGGGTCTGACTGAATGCGGTTTATCCCCGCTGGCGCGGGGAACACGCCCGGACGTGGGAAATCGAGGTGCGCGGTAACGGTTTATCCCCGCTGGCGCGGGGAACACAAAAAAGTAATGACCCAGGGGGAATGGGAGCACGGTTTATCCCCGCTGGCGCGGGGAACACCGTCCTGTTCAAGAAGGACGGTGGCGATGCACCGGTTTATCCCCGCTGGCGCGGGGAACACCGAAAAGCAACTCATCATTGCCTGCTGCATCCCGGTTTATCCCCGCTGGCGCGGGGAACACCCTGACTATGTTGAAGGGGCGCATATTCACGACGGTTTATCCCCGCTGGCGCGGGGAACACGATGCCGGATGACCTGAAATCTGCACTGCCACCGGTTTATCCCCGCTGGCGCGGGGAACACAATGTTAACAATCTCATGTTTCCAGTATGGTCCGGTTTATCCCCGCTGGCGCGGGGAACACATAGAATATATAAAAATGATGCGCAACAGTGACGGTTTATCCCCGCTGGCGCGGGGAACACTCCCACTCCCATAGGGCTAGAATGTCTCCAGCCGGTTTATCCCCGCTGGCGCGGGGAACACCCAGTGTCAACGCAAGCGCAGTTACTGACACGCGGTTTATCCCCGCTGGCGCGGGGAACACACCACCATGATTTATCAGGGTTCGCCCGATATCGGTTTATCCCCGCTGGCGCGGGGAACACCGGATCAACCTGAGCAGCAATGCGTGTTAAATCGGTTTATCCCCGCTGGCGCGGGGAACACTGCGGGACGATCTCCACGTGGCGTAACCCCAGCGGTTTATCCCCGCTGGCGCGGGGAACACGGCCTGGTCGGCCTCACGTTTCGTACTGATAGCGGTTTATCCCCGCTGGCGCGGGGAACACTCGACTAAGTCATATACCTACCTGTCTGTGCGCGGTTTATCCCCGCTGGCGCGGGGAACACCATGCCGACCAGACCATTAAAAGTGCTATCGACGGTTTATCCCCGCTGGCGCGGGGAACACTCTAAAACTATATCACTGATCTAAAAGGGGTTATAGCCGTAGAAAAAATTCACCAAATTTTCCACATTATTAAAGAACTATAACCCATTGATTTTACGAAGGATGGAATGACACTAACCTTAATCCATCCAGTTCCACCGCCATGCGCCTGTTTTCACCCCATGTTTGAAAATCAAAACCAGACTCATTATTCACCGCCCAAGCCATAACAACATTCCCTTCGTCTGCCAGGGTAGTGACCTGATGCCAGATCATTTCTCGCACCTTACGTGAGGTATCGCCAACGTAAACACCTGCGCGAACTTCTAATAACCAGACAGCCAGACGACCGCGCAAACGAGCAGGAACATTTTCGGTGACAACAACAAGCATACTCATGCGCTACCCCCTGTGCCCTGCATCGCCCAATGAAACAGGCTCAGGGATCGCCGGAGGCTGGGCATCTGCAAAAGATTTAGGGATTTCAATTTCCCCGGCAGCCAGTACTTCTTCAATCAATGGGATGATCCGCGCCAGCGTTTTCTGGCTGCGGAATATATCCCGACAGGCCAGACGAACCTCTTTATCTGGACTGACTGGCGCACGGGCGGCAATCTCGAAAGCAACCGGAACAACACCATCAAATTTGACGATATCAGCAATGTCATACACAAAAGAGAGCGGCTTACCGGAATGAACAAAACCAATAGCAGGTGCATAACCTGCGGCTAATACCGCCGCTTCGGTAATACCATAAAGGCAGGATGTGGCAGCACTAATACACTGATTAACCGTGTCGCCCTTTTTCCAGTCTTTAGGATCGTAACGTCGACCATGCCACTTCACACCGTAGCGCTCTGCCAGCAGAGCATAGCTCTGGCGTACCCGCGCGCCTTCGATGCCGCGGAGTTGTTCAACGGAGCGACGGCTGGGAGCAGGCTCACCAAAACGCAATTCGAACATTTTACGCACCACTTTCAGCCGGAGTTCTTCATCCAGCGCCAGCTTTGCCTGATACAACAGTCTGTCTGAACGCGCGCCTCCCGGCTGTCCGCAGGCGTACAGTCGTACACCTGCTTCACCAACCCATACCAGTAAGGTGCCCGTGGTTGCCGCCAGTCGCACTGCGGCATGAGAAACACGCGTGCCTGGCTCCAGCATAATGCAGGCTATCGATCCCACCGGAATATGCGTTCGTATTCCCGTTTTGTCGATCAGCACGAACGCTCCGTCGATCACATCAATCTGCCCGTATTGCAGAAAGATCATTGAGGTACGATCTTTCATTGGGATGGGGCTCAGCGGTAGCCAATTCATTGTTCCCCTCGCCGAATCAACATCAGACCGCAGCCCAGCGCTTTGCTTTTACCAAACCCATTCCTGAGAGCGTGAGTAAAACGCGTCACATCGTCTACCCGTAACAGTCCCGCAAAATCAACGCTGCCAAAACTGATAGGACGTTCCCCGGTCAGTCGACTGAAACGTTGTTGCTGGTAACTCACCACGTAATCCTGCTTATCAGAAAGCATGAAACCATGCTGTTCCCCCTGACGGCGTAGCCAGTTATTCGCCGCGATGATTTGCAGTGGCCAGTGTTGTTCAGCAGGTATCCCTTTCTGCTTTGCCTGGTATTTGGCATCCATCATCACGTCGCTACGCTTACCGGATCGGGTGATAACGGGATTCGCGCGTAGCGAAAAATACAGAAACATGCCTTTTGTCAGATGTGGCTGAAACGGTTTGCTCTCTACGGCAAAAATATTATGCCCATCCAGAGGTGGAACATCCGACTGCACATAAAAACGCTCGCCCCGTTCTGCAGACTCATGGCGAAACAGAAAACGGCGTTCATCCTGATGAGAAAAAAGCTGCCAGAGCCATTGATGACTGGCATAGGGGCTGGCGCTCTGCCACTTCTGCATCATTTCAGGCGTTAGCTTGCCGAGGTCCAGCGTTACGCGTGACAGAAACATTATTTTTCCTCCCTGAGCTGGCCTGCAAACAGAGTACGCGTAGTAAACTGCCAGCGTACTTTACTGAGTGGCTGATCGCTTCTCTGAACGGAAATAGCAGGCACAACGCCCTGCGGCTCGCCTTCCCAATAGCAAAGATCGGACGCGGTAGTGATTGCCGCCAGTTCCGGGCAAATCAACGCCTGCTCTGCCTGGTAAAAAACCTGGGCCAACGTTCCTTCCAGTATCAGCGGCGCCAGCGGCAAGGCTGGAGGGCAAGATTTTCGCCCCAGATACAGAGGAAATACAGGCTCCTCCAGCGCAGCTGCCAGTTTTTCCAGAACTATCGGTGCCCCTTCAGTTTCCTGAACAGCAATATGGAACAGCGCATCGCACCGATATTCGCGGGTGGTGATCATCGTGTTGAGATCTTCCGGCGCCAGAACCAGCTCATCACGCCGGGTGAAATAAATGCGCTTTCTGTTCTCTTTTGGTACTTCGACAGTGTGATAGTCACGCAGCCATTGCTCGCGGGAAGAAAACGGTCGTATGGCAAAATGGTAGTGTCGGTTAAAATCATCCAGATGAGCAGCCTCACGCCGGATACCACAGGCGGCAGCAAGCAACCCCAATAATGCTGAACGACTGGGCACAGCGTTGCTGTGCCTCACCTCGCCCACGGCGGCTTCGCCCCAGGACATCAACGGCGCGTAAAGTTGAAAAACAAGATAGCGGGACATTGCAACTCCTTACTGGCTGACAAACTCCAGCAGTTCCTGGAGCGAACCTTCGCTCGATTCCACATTCATCTCGTAGTGGCGCTCCCCCTCACGTGACCCGTAAGCGCGTTCAAACTTCTGCCGCTGCTCTTTCAGGCGTTGAATGGCCTGTGTCTGCTGATCTTCTCCACGAACAGGATTAAAGAAAGCGACTGAAAGCGCACGAGGTTGCTGGCGTCCCATTTCCACCAGTGCGTAAGATGCGTAAGCACGCGAGGCAAAGCTGTTCTGATTTCCGGTTGGCGAGACGGTGAGCGCCGTTTCGGCCAGCGCCTTAAGGGTTCGCGCGACCAGGGCTTCATCACCATTGAGGTTTTCCAGTAACAGGTCGCGACTGATGCAAATATAAGAATAGAATAACGCAGAGGCGAAGCCCTTCTCACCCATATGCGCCGACCCGGCGTCATCCTCTTTACGGTTCAGATCGTCGACTGCCGTAAAGAAATCCTCTTCAACCGTAACGGCGCTGACGCCAAGAGCATGAGCCACCTGGCAAGCGGCTTCAACGTTAAACGCCGGGCTGGACGCCAGCATGCGACCAAACAGCGCGATATCAACGCCGCTGGCAGTTTCACGTAACAGCTTCAGCTCACTCTCTTCCGGTTCACGTTTATCCGCAATCAGCGTTTCAACCAGTTGGTTTATATGCCGGTATTCATCCGGACTGATATGCACCAGTTGTTCGATATTCAGGTTCTCTTCCGCCTTCGCATTTTTATCGGCTTTTAATTTGCCGAACTGGCTGGCTATTTTTCCAGCGGCGGAAAGCGCCATCTTTTCTGCAACTCCACCAGCCAGCAGATGTTTATAGATCTCACTGCCCAGACGGCGAGTACGGGTGCCAATATGTCCACTGAGCGCGCTTTCAAAAACTTCCGAGGTACGCCATGCGCGCTTGAGACTTTGTGAGGAGACCCGAAGGCGTTCTACTCCGCCCATAATGGCGGTTTTCGGACGTCCGGTATCATCACGGTTCAGGTTAGCGGGGGCGTAAGCCGTCAGAATATGCAATTGAATAAATGTCGTCATGAGTGAAATCCTTTTTATTTGTTCCTGGGAGATTTTTCGCCAGCCTGCAGATATTCACTGGCCCAGCGTACGGAGAGGCGCTTAAAAGGGTTACTTTCAGCCGCCAGATATGCTTCTTTCGCCTGCCATTCACGCATCCATAAGAAAACCCCGTCAGCCAGCGACACAAGGTTAACGCCCTGGTCACCGCGCAGTTTTACCGCACGAATCAGTTGACTGGAGAGTTCCGCCGGGGTTCTGACCGCCAACAGACGATCGAAACGCTGACGTGAAAGGCAGGGGCCGCTTTTAATCTCTTCACCAAGCTGGCGGGCGAAAGAGCCGGTGGCGTTGTCGTGATGGGCATGGGCCGCAATGCCTGTAAAAATGGCTAGTGCCAGTCTGTCGCTGGCCTGCTTTTCAACTCCCGTCAGCGCACGGTTCAGATGATGAAAAGCCTGGCTGGTGAGCGCCCCATACGGTAAAACCGCATGACGCAGCTCTGCTCGCCAGGCTCGACCATTGCCTGTAAAAGCAGCATCGACGCTATTGCGTTCCTGCAAACTCCGAAACCAACGGCGAATAATGCCAGGCGCACCGTCGATAATAATCAGCTCTTTTCCGGTGTTAGTTTCAAACATTCGCCTGCTCCTTATGTTCCATAGCGAGCTCCTTCAGTGTTTTCAGGCTGGTGAGTTTTTTGACATTCTTGATAAGACTGAGCCGGGCAGACAAAATTCGTTGCAAATCAGCCGTATTATCGGGGTTGGTAAAAGCGCTCTGGTCGAATATTTGTAGCAACCCGCGTTGCAGGTTCCCTCCCCACTCCCGCAGCGCGGCGCGCGCCTGAGGCTGAAGAGAAGAAGGATGTTGGCTTAACGTCTGCCATAGCTGACGAAATCCTGTCTCGGTCTGCTGCCAGAAGGCGATATCCACCATACTGAAATCCCCTTTCGCCTCTTTAGGACTCCCGAACCAGGCCTGTTTAAGCGCCTGAACGAGGAGAGGTCGAACGGAGATCGCCAGTTCGAGTGCAATTGAAAGCAGGTCTTTAAAGCTTTCCGCTTCATCGGCAGATAAAGCGATCAGAGGTAAACGATGCTCATACCAACAGCACGCCTTGGCGCTCTTCATATCAAAACCAAAGCACCATAATCTGGTAGCTCCCGGCTCTGGATTCCCGAGCACAACGCGCGCAGGGATCGTGCAACTCAGTTTATCTTCCGTCGTCATCGCCAGTCCCAGCCAGTCTTTATAGACCAGACCACCGGATTGTCCCTTGAGCGCCAGCATCGGTGACGCCGCGTCTTTCAGCGCTTTTCGATACGGTGAAAGCGGGTGAACCCAGCCGTCATACTGCACGCCGTAGTTTTTGCTGCGGATCTGGCTGAGCAATGCAGGATGAGGCTCACCGCACAAATCACACTCGCCGCTTTGCGTATGGCTGAAATCAATTTCCAGCCGTCGCGGCATGCCCCAATAGGCCTGGAGCGGATGTGCATTTTCGGGCGTCACCCTATTTTTTGCCGTTTCACTACTGCGGGTTGCGGCCAGCCACGGGAAAATCAGAGCCAGTTGCTCATCCTGCCATTGCTGCTGCCCAGGCATAACATTCAGCCAAAGTTTGCGCCACAGCGGCTCATTTGGCTGAACTGGCATTAACAGCGTCGTCAGCGGTCCACCGCCGCGCATGCTGGTACGCCCCCCGGCTCCGTCCTCGGGGGAGTTGGTCTGAACGGTATAAAGCGCCATCACTGCACAGTGCGGGCAAAAATGCCGATAAATACGACGTTTTACGAAGTGATCTTTATTTAACTTAACAGTGTTGCCGCCGGGAGCATCAATCAATAACCTCGCGATTGCGCTGTTTTTAACATCCAGCCCAGAAAAATCCTGCAAAAAAGCGGGTTTCTGTGGGCCAAACTGCATGGCAACCGCCACGCGTTCCAGCGCTTTTTGCCAGCGGTCCGGATCGATACCATCTTCCCAGATATCCCCCCACTGTTCTTCATCCTCCGGCGCGAATACCGTTTGTAGCAGGCCAATCAATAACTGATATGCCGCCCCCTGAAAATCTGCGCGCGGCCACGCCAGTTCGATAATGTCATTATCAGCCAGCTCGCGTGGCGAAATTTTTCGCCGCTGCCCCTGCCTGTCGATAATCGGTAGCCAGGGCTCCGTGATAAGTGAAAACATGATTCCTCCTGAAATAAATTACTGCAAATGCTGGCTCGATAACCCCCACGCCTTGCTATAAACTGCCGACGCATCCCCCTCTGTAAGCAACAGCACCTGTGCCTTCGGGTTGTGAATTTCGTGGCGAAAATGTTCGAGTTCTTCCCCCTGCAAACACGGCGCGTTAGCAGCAATTTTCTGCCAGAGCGTTTCCCGCAACGAGAGGCGACTTTGTTGCCAGGAAAACGGTTCCAGCCGGGCGTAGGATTGCAGAGAGCCTCCCTCCGCCCGCCAGGCAAGAAACAAATCGACGGTGGGCTCGCTTAATCGGGTGGAAAGCTCCACGTCGTCACTCCATCCCGCCATGCTTGCGGTACGGTGATAGCCAGTTTCCCAATCCAGAATGTTTTGCTTTGCGGCAGCCTTCACACTGAGATCTTTGCCGTAAACGTTATCCTCCTGAGCTTGCAGGCCAACGGGCGCGGCTATCCATGCTTCGTATACGCTTTCCACCAGTTCGCGGGCATCTTCCGGCATGCGAATCTCCCCTTTGTCGCGCAATATTGCCTGTGTCCGCCACAGGCAAGCGTGGTCTTCGTAGACATAGCCTGTACCTTTGAGATGTTCACCCAGCCAGCCACTTTCCGCTTCCGGTTGCCACTCCGGCGCCAGAATGTGCAACACTGGAGACAGACGACCATCTGGCATCTGCCCGGTTAGCGCCCCGTGCCGATCGCGAATATGGCGCTGTAAACGTCCTGCGCGCTGAATCAATAAATCGACCGGGGCCAGGTCGCTAATCATGACGTCGATATCCAGATCCAGACTCTGTTCCACAACCTGTGTTGCGATCAGCACTTTGCCGCGCCGCAACCTTGGCGTGCTTGATTTTCCGAACCATTCCAGCGCCCGATTTTCTATTGCCATACGATCGATAAATGCAAAACGACTGTGGAATAACAGCAGGTTTTCTGGTGGAACAAGCCCACTATCCAGCAACTGGCGATAGACGGTAATCGCGTCATCCACCGTGTTACGGATCCAGCAGATGCATTGCCCGCTTTCAACGGTGCGGAGGATCAGTTCGCGGGCGCTGTCCGGATCGTTGAGCCACTGCACCGCAACGCGACGAGCCACTTCAGGACGCGTGGGAATATAGCGTTCAGATACCCCCTGCGAACTGAGATGCGAAAGCCAGGGATAGCCTGCATTTTGATCGGCAATAACGGGAGCACCGTTAATACCGCGCTGGAAAGCATTCAGTAACGTATGGCGTAAAGACGAGGGCAGCGTGGCGCTCAGGATGATGACGCTACCGCCCTGAGCCGCATGAAAGGTCAGTAGCCCTTCCAGCAGACGCACCATATAGCTGTCATAAGCATGTACTTCGTCCAAAAGCAGGATCTTGCGATACAGCCCGAGCAAACGTAGAGACTGATGACGAAATGGCATGGCGGCCATTAATGCCTGATCGAGAGTTCCGACCCCCACCTCAGCCAGCAGCGATTTCTTGCGTGAATCAGCAAACCAGATATTGCAGGTACTGCTGGCAGCCTGTTCATCCGGTATATAGGCAGATTGTCCGGCATTCCGCGATGACCACAGGGAATGCGTGAAGGCCTCCGACATGCCGCTTGAGCCATGCGCCAGCACCAGCGACGGGCGTTGCTCTGCTACAAATAACGCGCGATAAGCCGTTGCCAGCCGTTGAAACATGGCGTTTGAGGTTGCCATAGTCGGCAGTCCAACGTACAGGCTGTCACCTTTCCCCTGAGCCATTAACCGCTGGGTGAGGATCAGCGCCGCTTCCGTTTTGCCTGCACCGGTCACATCCTCCAGTACAAAAAGTTGTGGGCCTTCGGCTGAAATCGCTATGTCCATAGCGCTTTGCTGAAGCGGCGTTAAGTGCTGAATAAACGGGAACAGATCGGCCGGATTACGGTGGGTATCTACCGAAGAAAGCTGAGGAAGTTGCGCCAGCGCGTGCGTGGCCTGTGCTAAGGCCCTCTGCCAGTACGCGCTATCTGGCATAACGGTACTGACCAGTGGAAAATCATGTTGGTTCGATCCCATCCAGTCCGCAAGCGTTGTCAGTCCAGCCAGCAGCCAGCTTTGTTGACAGAGTTTTTTACGCCAGATTTTGTCGCAAAACCGGTCGGGGAAATCAGTGACATTGAGGAGAGAAGAGAGCGCCGCCATCCATTCTTCGGCAGCCACTTTGTCTTCGGGGGTAAAAGCAACGCTTCCTTTGACATCCTTTAATGGCGGAACACCATGATGACCGGTGACGACGTTGAGCCAGATATCCAGCGTTCTTTCACTTTCGCGTGTTAACGCAGGTAACGCATTGGGCCATGCTTTTCTCAACCCCTGCCAGAACCAGTATCCCAGCGAGTCGTGTCGTTCAGGATAGCCAATCCCGCTGATACCGGGCACCAAATCCGGGTAAGACGTCTTATTGAGCTGCTGAAAACCCCGCGCGAATTTCCCTATATCGTGGAGCCCCAGTATCCAGGCAAACCAGCGCGCAGCCTCTTCCCGGGAGAAACCTAATTCGGCAAAGATATCTGCCGCATGAAAGCGATTGCGCATCACCATTTGCCAACCGCAGGCCGCCACATCCAGACAGTGATAGGGCAGCAAATGGTATGCATCCCCCTGGTCGTGAATATTTTCCTTTTTACCGGTTTTTCCCCAGTAAGCAAAATAAGGTGCGTAATTAGCCATTTATTAATAACAAGTCCGAATCCAAATATATTAAGAGAATTACAGACTAAGAAATAATATCGGTGATCAGAATCACACCTTAACGCGCAAAATAAAGTATTTATGCAAGATAATAATAAATATGAATAAGATGAATTATATAAATAAGCACCAGAAATATTTCCCTCTATTTTCCGGTGCTGATGAGACGATCACCCTTCGTGCAATCCGCACTCGCGCTTCAATCCGAAGAACCGCGTCTCTTCTTCCGCCATACCCGGCTCCCATTTGCGGGTGGTATGGGTATCACCCACTGACAGATAGCCCTGATCCCACAGTGGATGGTATTTCAGGCCGTGCTTTTGCAGATACTGGTAAACGGTACGGTTGTCCCAGTCGATGATCGGCAGCACTTTAAACACGCCGCGCTGGATAGCCAGCACCGGCAAATGCGCCCGGCTGCCCGACTGCTCGCGGCGCAGACCCGCAAACCAGGTTTGCGCGTTCAGTTCTTTAAGCGCGCGGTTCATCGGCTCGACTTTGTTGATCTCATTGTATTTCTCAATGCCTTCAACGCCCTGCTCCCACAGTTTGCCGTAGCGCGCTTCCTGCCAGGCCGCGCTCTCCTTCGCCCGGTAGACTTGCAGATTAAGCTTGAGTTTGTCCGTTAACTCATCAATAAACTGGTAGGTTTCCGGGAACAAATAGCCGGTATCGGTGAGGATCACCGGGATATCCGGGTGAATCTGATTCACCAGGTGCAGGCTTACTGCCGCCTGGATACCAAAGCTTGATGACAGTACATATTCACCAGGCAGGTTTTCCAGCGCCCACGCCACGCGCCCTTCGGCGTCCAGCTTTTCGAGCTGTGCGTTGGTTTCCGCCAGCGCCAGAATGCGGTCGACTTTTGGCAGGTCATTAAGGGCGTTTAGATCGAGTACGGACATAATTACCTCTCGTGGTTACTCCCAGAAATCCCGGGCGGGATCGAGCACCGGGCGAATGATGCCCGCACGCACCGTAAAATCACCGAAGCCTTCACCCGCTTCGCGCTCTTTCGCCCAGCGCCCAACCAGTTCGTCAACGGAGTCGAGAATTTCCGATTCCGTAATATTTTCGCGATACATACGCGGAATGCGCGTGCCCATGCGGTTACCGCCAAGGTGTACGTTGTAGCGCCCCGGCGCTTTACCCACCAGGCCCAGTTCCGCCAGCATCGCGCGGCCGCAGCCGTTCGGGCAACCTGTAACGCGCATCACAATATGCTCGTCAGGAATGCCGTGTTTTTCGAGAATAGCTTCCACTTTATCAGTGAACGATGGCAGGAAACGTTCGGCCTCCGCCATCGCCAGCGGACAGGTCGGGAACGACACGCAGGCCATCGAGTTTTCACGCTGCGGCTTCACCGCATTCATCAATCCGTGATCGCGCGCCAGCTTCTCGATCTTCGCTTTTTGGCTTTCCGGCACACCAGCAATGATCAGGTTCTGGTTGGCGGTGATGCGGAAATCCCCTTTGTGGATCTTCGCGATCTCCAGCAGGCCGGTTTTCAGCGGACGGCCCGGATAATCCAGGATACGACCGTTTTCAATAAACAGCGTCAGGTGCCAGTTATTGTCGATCCCTTTTACCCAACCAATACGATCGCCGCGACCGGTGAACTCGTACGGGCGGATCGGCTCAAATTTGATGCCCGCGCGACGCTCCACTTCCTCTTTGAACGTGTCGATACCAACGCGTTCAAGCGTGTATTTGGTTTTGGCGTTTTTACGATCGGTACGATTACCCCAGTCGCGCTGCGTTGTCACCACAGCTTCTGCTACCGCCAGGGTGTGCTCCAGCGGCAGATAGCCGAACTCGCTCGCGGTGCGGGCGTAGGTTTTCTTATTGCCGTGCTCAATCGACAAACCACCGCCGACCAGCAGGTTAAAGCCCACCAGCTTGCCGTTTTCGGCAATCGCCACGAAGTTCATGTCGTTGGCGTGCAGATCTATATCGTTCTGCGGCGGGATTACGACCGTGGTTTTAAACTTACGCGGCAGATAGGTTTGACCGAGGATCGGCTCTTCGTCGGTGGTCGCAACCTTCTCCTGATCCAGCCAAATTTCTGCATAGGCGCGAGTACGCGGCAGCAGATGTTCGGAGATCTTCTTCGCCCATTCATAGGCTTGGGCGTGCAGCTCGGACTCGTACGGGTTAGAGGTACACAGAACGTTACGGTTCATGTCGTTGGCGGTCGCCAGCGCGTCCAGCCCGACCGAATGCAGCATCTGGTGTACCGGCTTAACGTTCTTCTTCAGAATGCCGTGAAACTGGAAGGTCTGACGGTTGGTCAGACGAATGCTGCCGTAAATCGTGTTGTCATGGGCGAACGTGTCGATCGCCTGCCACTGTTTGGTGGTGATCACCCCACCCGGCAGACGGCAGCGCAGCAGCATCGCGTGACGCGGCTCCAGCTTTTGCTCGGCTCGTTCGGCGCGGATATCGCGGTCATCCTGCTGGTACATACCGTGAAAACGGATCAGCAGGAAGTTGTCGCCTTTGAAGCCGCCGGTCAGGCCGTCGTTTAAATCTTCGGCAATCGTACCGCGCAGATAGTTGCTTTCCAGCTTCATACGCTCAGCGTCGGACAGCTTGCCTTCGACCACCAATGGTCCTGGGTATTTTTCGCTCATTAGTAGACATCTCGCTGATAACGGCGCTCAATGCGCAGCTCACTTAAAAATTCATCCGCCGCTTCGATATCCATAGAACCGAATTCGGCAATCACTTCCAACAAAGCCTGCTCAACGTCTTTCGCCATGCGATTGGCGTCGCCGCAGACATAAATGTGGGCACCGTCGTTTATCCAGCGCCACAGTTCCGCACCCTGTTGGCGCAGTTTGTCTTGTACGTATATTTTTTCTTTCTGGTCACGGGACCAGGCCAGATCGATACGGCTCAGCACGCCCTCTTTGACGTAACGCTGCCATTCCACCTGGTACAGGAAATCTTCGGTAAAGTGTGGGTTGCCAAAAAACAGCCAGTTTTTGCCTTCGGCTCCGTCAGCCGCACGCTGCTGCATGAATGCACGGAACGGCGCAATCCCCGTGCCTGGTCCAATCATAATCACCGGTGTCTGCGGGTTAGCCGGCAGGCGGAAGTTATCGTTGTGTTCGATGAACACGCGCACTTCGCCCTCTTCTTCCACGCGATCGGCGAGGAAACTGGACGCACCACCAGCACGGGCCCGACCTTCAATGTCATAACGCACCACGCCCACGGTGACGTGCACTTCGCTTTCCACTTCCGCCTGAGAAGAGGCAATAGAATACAAACGCGGCGTCAGCGGGCGCAGAAGATCAACCAACGTTTGGGCGTCCAGTTGCGCTGGGGAGAAACGCACCATATCGACGATTGGCGTGGTTGCGGCGTAATGCTGCAATTGCGCTTTGTCGCCCACCAGCGGCAGCAGAGAGTCGCTACGGGTTAAAGTGGCATAGTTCTCGACGATATTGCCGGTGTTAACCGTCAGCTCGAAATGCCACTGCAGCGCTTCGGTGAGCGACAGGGTTTTGCCGTCAACCGTGACCGGCTCATCTCCTTTCAGCCACAGCAATTCAACCAGCTCTTTGACCAGCTCAGGATCGTTCTGATACCAGACACCTAAGGCATCGCCCGGCTGGTAGCGCAGGCCGGAATCGCCGAGATCGATTTCAATATGGCGCACATCTTTTTCCGAGTCGCGACCGGTGATTTTCTGATTCACCGACAGGCTCGCCGTCAGCGGAGATTCTTTGGTATACGGGCTGGAGTGGATCTCATTTACCGCTCCGCTGGCAATGGCCTGAGCAGGCGCGGCGACCGGCGCACGGGATTTCAGCATCTCAACCACGCGCGCACGCCATTCGGCGGCTGCATTCTGGTATTCCACATCGGCATCCACGCGATCAAGCAGACGCTCACCGCCCAGCTCAGCCAGTTTTGCATCGAAGTCTTTTCCTGACTGACAGAAAAACTCGTAAGAAGTGTCACCAAGACCAAACACGGCAAAAGCGGTGTTATCAAGCTTCGGCGCTTTTTTCGAGAACAGGAATTTATGCAACGCTACGGCTTCTTCCGCCGGTTCACCTTCCCCTTGCGTCGACGCCACTACGATCAGCAATTTCTCATTGGCGATCTGTTTGAATTTATAGTCGCCAGCATTGATGAGAGTGACGTTGAGCTTCGCAGCGATCAGATCATCGCGCAGGGCTTCCGCCACACGACGCGCATTACCGGTTTGCGAGGCGGAGATAAGCGTAATGCCAGGCATTTCAGCAGCAGGAGCAGGAGTCGCCGCATTGCTGCCTGGCTGCTGATTCAGCACGCCCCAAAAATAGCCAGAAACCCACGCAAGCTGTGCGGGAGTGAAATCGGTCGTGGCCGCCTGAAGGCGTGCCAGTTGCTCCGGGTTTAGCGGTAGCAGAGCGGAAGGTGGGGCCTGTGTCGTCATGCGTTGTCATGTTCCAGTAAGCAAAGCGGATTTCAGCAATAAAACCCAAACTGAAGATAAGGTTAACGGCGGGGATAGTAACAATTAAAGAAGGGATAGAAATAACAAATAACCAAATGAACTAACCTGTTTTAGTTATAGTTATTAACAGCAAAACAGATTGGATAACCATATGATATATCAATAATTATTAAATATTACCATCATGAATAGGTCGTTCTGATACTCAGCGCCCTTTTAACTAATGATAAAATTCGCTCTTTACGGTACCCTACGGCGGTTTTTCGCATTCTTGAGAGTAAAAAATGTCCACCACCTTGTTTAAAGATTTCACCTTCGAAGCCGCTCACCGCCTGCCGCATGTACCGGAAGGGCATAAGTGTGGCCGCCTGCATGGTCACTCATTTATGGTGCGTCTTGAAATTACCGGTGAAGTCGATCCGCATACCGGTTGGATCATGGATTTTTCTGAGTTAAAAGCCGCGTTTAAGCCAACTTACAACAGACTCGATCACTACTATCTGAACGATATTCCTGGCTTAGAAAACCCAACCAGTGAAGTACTGGCCAAATGGATTTGGGATCAGGTTAAACCGGTTGTCCCTCTGCTGAGTGCCGTAATGGTGAAAGAGACCTGCACAGCAGGCTGCGTGTATCGCGGGGAATGATTGTATCGTCTGTGGCAACGGTCAATTTTCCTTAACTAACACTCTGTTAGGGTTATGTGCTCTGGATATCTGGAGCACAACATGTCTGACGATTTCGATATTATTATTATCGGTGCAGGGATAGCGGGCACCGCTTGTGCTTTACGCTGCGTGCGAGCAGGACTGTCAGTTTTGCTTATTGAACGCGGCGAGCTTCCCGGCAGTAAAAACCTTTCAGGCGGGCGTCTGTATACTCACGCGCTCGGTGAACTTCTTCCCCACTTCCAACATTCAGCCCCACTTGAACGCCGAATTACCCAGGAAAATCTCTCGCTGTTAACTCGCGATGGCGCAACGACGTACTCCAGCCTGCAACCGGATGGAGACTCATGGAGCCTGCTGCGCGCCCGCTTCGACCCGTGGTTTGTCGCCCAGGCCGAGGCCGAAGGCGTACAGTTTATCAACGGTGTGACGGTCGAGGCGCTCCATATCGAAGAGGGCAGAGCCTGCGGCGTTATTGCCGATAACGAGACGCTGCGCGCCCGTTATGTGGTACTGGCGGAAGGGGCAAACAGCGTGCTGGCCGAGCGCTACGGATTCCTGCCGCGTCCCTCGACAGCCGCAATGGCATTAGGCATTAAAGAGACTTTGGCGCTGGATAAATCGTTACTTGAGGAACGTTTCCGCTTATCCAATGACGAAGGCGCGGCAATGCTGTTTAGTGGCAATATTTGTGGCGAGCTTCCCGGCGGCGCGTTTCTTTATACCAATCAAGATACACTCTCTCTGGGCGTGGTTTGTCCGCTCTCCTCTTTGGCACAGAGCGATATCCCGGCGGCTGAACTGCTGGAACGGCTCAAGACGCATCCGGCGTTACATCCGCTGCTCAGAGGCAGCGAAACGCTGGAATATGGCGCACATCTGGTACCAGAAGGCGGCCTGCACAGCCTGCCCGTACAGTACGCCGGAGACGGCTGGCTGCTGGTGGGCGATGCGCTACGCAGCTGTGTGAATACCGGTTTCTCCGTTCGCGGCATGGATATGGCGCTCATTGGTGCTCAGGCGGCGGCGCAAACATTGATTAACGCCTGTCAGAAACGCGAGCCGCAAAATCTGTTTCCGGCTTATCACCACGACATCCAGCACAGCCTGCTGTGGGACGTTCTGCAACGTTACCGGGATGTTCCGGCGTTGCTCCAGCGCCCCGGATGGTATCGTCAATGGCCCATGCTGATGGAGGCTATTTCCCGTGAAATCTGGCATCAGGGCGACCGCCCGGTAGCCCCGCTGCGCCAGATTGTCTGGCGTCAGTTTCGTCGTCACGGCCTGCGTCATCTGGCAGGCGATATCATCAGGAGCTTACGATGTCTGTAGCCCGTAACGTCTGGCGTCCCGCCGACATTTCACATATCGTTCCTGCGACCGTTATTGACAGCAAAACGGCACAACGGCTGATCGCATCCTGCCCCGCCGGACTGTTTTCTCTTACGGCGGAAGGTGAGCTACGGGTCAACTTTCGCGGCTGCCTGGAGTGCGGCACCTGTCGACTGCTGTGTGATGAAAAAACGCTGCAACAGTGGCGCTACCCCGCGTCCGGCTTTGGCATCACTTACCGATTTGGATAATTTAATAGGATAATTTATGCCCCTGTTACACCTGCTTCGCCAGAATCCGGTTATTGCCGCCGTGAAAGACAACGCCAGCCTGCAATTAGCCATTGATTCCGAATGCCAGTTCATCTCTGTTTTGTACGGCAATATCTGCACCATCAGCCATATCGTAAAGAAAATTAAAAATGCCGGTAAGTACGCATTTATCCACGTTGATCTGCTGGAGGGCGCGTCTAATAAAGAGGTGGTGATCCAGTTTCTGAAGCTGGTCACCGAGGCCGACGGCATCATCAGTACCAAAGCGTCGATGCTGAAAGCCGCGCGGGCGGAGGGCTTTTTCTGTATTCATCGCCTGTTTATCGTCGACTCTATCTCTTTTCACAACATTGATAAGCAGGTCGCACAGTCGAACCCGGACTGTATTGAAATCCTGCCGGGATGCATGCCAAAAGTGCTGGGATGGGTGACGGAAAAAATACGCCAGCCGTTGATTGCCGGTGGTCTGGTTTGCGATGAAGAGGACGCCCGCAATGCGATGAAAGCTGGTGTAGCAGCACTTTCAACTACCAACACCGACGTCTGGACGTTAGCGAAAAAGCTGCATTAACCCGAGGTGCCGGATAGCGGTGTAAACACCTGATCCGGCCTCCCCCTGAATTAATTTTCTGCGATGGCTGCCAACGCCTCCAGCACCGGCAGCCAGTCATCCACAATCCCGACATCCGCCTGTGAGAAGACAGGCGCACTGGCATCACCGTTTATTGCCACGACGAACTGGCTCTGACGAACCCCGGCCATTAGCGCCGCCGCGCCGGACGCTCCCGCCACAATGCAGACATCCGGCGCAAGCAGATGCCCCGATATCCCAATCACGCGCTCAGCGTCAAAACCACCGTTCATCACCCGCGCACGGCTGTAGCCCACTTCGGCACCAAGCACCTTACCGAGAGCGGTAATTTTTTCGGCATCGGCGTCACTTCTTCCCTGCCCTACCACCAGCACACGCCCGGCCTGCAACAAAGGATGAGCTGTAACACGGTCGATGCTTTCTACGCTATCCAGCCAGCCCGGCGTCGTCGTGGGGACAATGCGGCGTTCCACCAGCGCTGGGAGAACGTTGCCCGACGCGCGCGTTTCCGGTTGTCGCGCCAGTGAAAGGCACAAGGGACGCGCGGTGATTTGTAGCCTGGCCGTCAGCGCATTCCCCCAGTGGGATTTCGTCACCAGCCCCTGTTGCGCATCCAGCGTCTGCGCCTGGCAAACGCTGCCGCCATGCAGGCGCCAGGCCAGCCGCGTCGCAAGCTCATCCCCCAGCGCACCCGCCGGAAAAATCAGGATGTCGGCTGGCGTCAGCAACCACTGCGTCGCCAGCGCGTCCAGCACCTGCTCCGCCACGTCCGGCATCGGGTCTAGAGTCCAGCGTTCCAGTTCTGCTGCATTAAGCGCGTTTTCTGCAATCCAGCCTGCCAGTGCAGCGCATTCACCCGATTCCGTAATCACAACGATCTTCATGGCTGCATCCTCTGGCGCAAATAATCATTCCACAATATCCGCGCTTTTTCCTGCGCCGTCGCGCCGTCGATAAGCGTGGCGCTGCGCCGCTGCGCCGGTCGCGCCAGCTTCTGACATTGCACGTTCGGAGTTTCATCACTGGACGCAGGCTGACGTAAAATTGCCGCTTTTGCCGCCGCCAGACGCTGACGCATTCCGGGGACGGGAAGCGCAACTTCACCACATTGCCTGACGGCAATTACAGCCGGAAGCCGCACCCGGCAGCGGCGCAACCCGGTCGCCGTTCGTTGCTCGACAACAACAAAAGGCGGCGTCAGCGTAAAACGCTCCACCTGGGTAAAGCAGGGCCAGGCCAACATTTCAGCCATCAAAAATGGCGTTTGCCCGTTCTGCCCTTCGCTACTCTGACAGCCAGTGATAATCAAATCCGCGCCGTGATGACGCTGCCAGCCAGTTATTTGCCGGGCAATGAATTCCGGCGCAAAGCGCAGATCCGCCGTCGTTTCCAGCAACACCGGCTTATCAAAACCCAGCGCGGCAAAATAGCGCAACCAATGAATCGCACGCTCATCGCTAATGCTTAGCGCGGTTAACGTCATATCACAACCTTCACGACGTTGCGCCAGCAGTAATGCCGCAGCCGCCTGCTCATCGGCACCAGGAGAACAGCGCAGCAGCGCGGTGTCCGGGCCACGGTTATCTTCCGTCGCCGCCAGCCAGTCTTTTTCCGCCAACATGCCGGAGTCTGGTTCGGCCTTAAACGCGAACAGAATGTTCATGTGATCCTCCCTGTCTTTTCTCCACGCTTCCGGCCGCCACCAGCGGCAATGCCTTCGTTTCCGGTGCCCATAGCCATGTCACCATAAATCCAATGAGGAGCACGCCAGCCAGCAGCAGCAGCGTGACCTGCATCCCCCATTGCGCCAGCGTCCAGGGCAGCAGGCCGGTGCTGATTGCTGCGCCCAATCTGCTCATCGACGTCGCAAAACCCACGCCCAGCGAACGGATATCCGTCGGGAAGCTTTCAGCAGGCAGGATCCCTACCAGATTACTGACCGCAGAAATTGTGGTGCTGAACAGGACAAAAAGCAGCAGCGTCAACGAGCTACCAGATGGCAGACAAGCCATCACCACCAGCGTGGCAGCCAACAGAAAAAAACTCCCAAGCAGAAACCGGCGGTGCGCCAGCAGATGTGTTAATACCAGCCCCAGCAGTGCGCCAACGATTAACAACGCATTCAGCAGCAGGCTGGCGGTGAGCGCATCCTCCAGGCCGAGGGTCCCGGCAATGGTAGGCAGCCAGGTGTAGATAACAAACCAGGGGATCACCAGACAAACAAAAAACACGCTGTTAAACGCGGTTCGCCGCCAGTAGAGAGGGGAAAAGAGCGTTTTGATATGTTTCCCGGACGCCGCAGAAACCTCGTCGCCGAGCAATACGTGCGACCCAAGATAGCGGTGAACAATAGCGTGGGCTTCCGCGAAACGCCCCTGGCGCAGCAGCCATCGAGGCGATTCCGGCGTCCCCCAGCGAAGCAGGGTAATCAATAGTGCGGGCAGCGCCGCCGACGCCAGCAGCCAGCGCCAGGCATCCGGGCTTTCGGTGATAAAATAGTGCCCCGCCAGGCTTGCCAGCACATAGCCGATGGTCCATACCACGCTAAAAGCCCCCAGCAACACTCCCCGATGTCGCCGTGGAGAAAATTCGGCCAACAGAGTGTGCCCTACGGAATAATCGCCTCCCAGCCCAATCCCAATCAGAATACGTAAACCAATAAGCTGTTCCGGCGAGGTGGCGAAAAGCTGTAAAAAAGAGGCGATGGTGATCAACACAAAGCTGAAAGTGAAGATCTTCTGTCGACCAATGTGGTCTGAAATCCAGCCCAACACCAGACTACCGAGAAACAACCCGAGCAGCGCCGAGCCGCCAATCATCCCGGTCATAAACGGCGTGAGCTGCATGGCAGGTGTTAACTGAATAATGGCATAGCCGACAACGCCAAGAACATAGCCGTCGGTAAGGTGAGCACCAAAGGTCAAGGCGGCAATACGACAGTGAAAACCGTTAAGCGGTAAATCGTCCATTCGCACCGGTGAAGTGTTCATTTCTACCCCTGTCCGGTAAAATTGTGGCTTCCCGGTCAGGAAGCCAGCTGATGTTTATTTCTCAATCGGGTAGATCGTTCCCGTGTTCATAATGCCGTTTGGATCAAACTGACGTTTCAGACCTTCCAGCAGCGGCCACGCGCTGCCATGTTCCAGCTTGCTCCAGTGAACACGATGCTTGCCGATGCCGTGGTGATGCACCATTGAGCCGCCAAGACGGATCGTCTCTTCGCAAATAATCTTGTTAAGCGGGTTGTGGTACTTATCAATCTCCTCTTCCGGCTTGCAGTCCACCACGTTGTAGTCATACACAAAGTACATGTTGGTTCCGTTGATATAACTATGGGAAGAGTGACCGCCCAGCATGGTGATGTCATCCGCGTGTGGGAATTCAGTACGAATACGATGGATCACGTTTTCGTAAATTTGATGGATGCAGCTCCAGCTGCCGGAAACTTCCGTCGTAAAGCCCATATTGCCGGTTTTCAGGATCTGCACGCGTTCGGCAGCCACTTTTTCCGGGCCCCAGTTCAGATGGTTAAACCAGTTCTCAATCAGCTTGCTGTCCACACGCTTACACTGTGGATAACGCGCGACGATCTCCGCAATGCCCTCGCCAGTGGCTTGCGCCATTCGCGGATTGCCCTCAGCCATGAAGATCAACACGCATTTCCCGTCAGCAAAATGAGTGAAGTGCTGGGTGCCATCCTCGGCGTCATACAGGCGTGCAATCGAAGGACGGTAGCCTTCCACCATCACTTCACGCAGGATGTCGAAACCGATATTCATATCGTCCAGAATGTAGCCGTAAAAAAGGTTATTTTCCGGCGTGAACTTGAAGATTTTCACCGTCACTTCAGTGATATAGCACAGCGCGCCTTCGTTCCCAATGATGATGTGGCGAATGTCCGGCCCGGCAGCCCGGCGTGGCACGTTCTTGATGCGGGTTACCGTGCCGTCCGGCAGCACCGCCTCCAGCCCCACGACCATATCTTCAATGGCACCGTAAAGAGTGGAGAACTGCCCGATGCTGCGGGTTGCAACCAGGCCGCCCATCTGCGCCAGCGGCTTAGACTGCGGCGAGTGCCCGGTGGTATACCCTTTTTCGCGCAATGCGTTTTCCAGAATCTCAAGCGGCACGCCGCATTGTGCCGTCGCCTGCATATTTTCAATATCAATGCTCAGGATCTGGTTCATCCCTGCCCCGTCCAGCACCACGGAGTCTTTAACCACCGTTTCCAGCCCCCCTTCCGTCGCGGATGCGCCGGTACGCGGAACTCCATTGATTTTATGCTGATTCATAAACGCCAGAACGCGGGAAACCTGCTCTGTCGAACCGAGTTTTACCACTGCCGCCGGAATGGGTAGTGTATAAATACCGTGAATGTCGGCATATTTACGAAAGCGGTCAATACTGTTTTTCTTTAATACCGTTTCATCGGTAATTACGCGTTCGGACCCAACAATTTCTTTTAACTGGTCAACAATCGCTTCGCGAGATAAAGGCATAGCTATTCCTTCCTGATAATTAGCAGAACAATTAATAATACAGAAACTATAGGTAGAGATTAGCGAACTAAATAACCGCCATCGACGACCAGTAAATGACCGTTAACATAATTAGAAGCCTGACTGGCAAGGAATATCGCAGCCCCCATTAAATCCTGGGTATCGCCCCAACGATTAGCCGGGATATGATCCAATACGCGCTGATTCGTTTCCGGATTGCTGCGCGTAGCCAGCGTAATATCCGTTGCATAATATCCCGGTGCGATACCGTTAACCTGAATATTATATTGCCCCAATTCATCGCAATACGCCTTGGTAAAACCGGCAAGCGCATGTTTTGTCGCTGAATAAGCCGGAGACCACTGTCCGCCAAGATAAGAGAACAAAGAACAGATATTTATAATTTTACCGCTGTTTTGCGGAATCATAATTTTTGCCGCTTCGTAGCTCAGTTCAAACGCCGCCGTCAGGTTGACGTCAATCATCGGATCCCAGTCCGCACGACCAAAGTCCAGTACCTTATTCAGCTTACAAATTCCGGCATTGTTCACCAGAATATCAACGGTGCCAAAACGCTCGCAGCAGGCGGCAATAATCTTCTGCGGGGCACCTTTCTCGGTGATATCCACCTGCATGAATTCAACTTCAACACCCTGTTTCTCAATGATTTCTTTCGTTTCACCGTTATCTTTTACAAAACTTGGGATAAACAGATTCGCCCCGGCTTTCGCCAGCGCCATCGCAAAAGCCTGACCCAGACCGCTGTTGCCACCCGTTACGATCGCCGTTTTCCCTTTCAGGGAGAAAAAATTCATTGAGAATGCATTGAGAGATTCGATTGACATAGCTGGCTCCAAATTCCTTTAGGCAAAAAAAAAGAAAGGCAACTTCCCCCGCTAGAGGGAAGTCACCTTTCTCATTATCTCTGGTAACTGGAATGAATTTTTAGCATAACGAGAAAATATCTAACGTGATCAAAATCACAGATGTTTTGTTCATTCTGTATTGATGACTAAAAACAAGAAGCGTGATTATTCTCACACTATAACCCACACTTCCATGTTATTTCTAAGCGCAATTACTAGAGACCTGAGAAAAGTAATCCACCTGAAAGGGCGGTTTACTTTTCTCTTTTTTTTGTCTGCATAAAATGAGAGCCCGATATGCAACAATCCTCATATCGCCGTTGGATAACACTCGCCATTATTAGTTTCAGTGGTGGCGTTAGTTTTGATTTAGCCTATTTACGTTATATCTATCAAATTCCCATGGCAAAATTCATGGGATTTAGCAATACCGAAATTGGATTAATAATGAGTACCTTTGGCGTTGCCGCTATTATTCTGTATGCGCCCAGCGGCGTTATTGCCGATAAATTCTCCCATCGCAAAATGATCACCTCAGCCATGATAATTACCGGCTTGCTCGGTCTGCTGATGATGACCTATCCACCGCTGTGGGTCATGCTCTGTATTCAGGTCGCCTTTGCCATCACGACAATCCTGATGCTGTGGTCGGTATCAATTAAAGCCGCCTCGCTGCTGGGGGATCACAGTGAACAAGGGAAAATCATGGGCTGGATGGAAGGCCTGCGCGGCGTCGGCGTCATGTCGCTGGCGGTATTTACCATGTGGGTCTTTTCTCGCTTCGCACCGGACGACAGCAACAGCCTGAAGGCCGTGATCCTGATTTATAGCGTGGTTTACATCCTGTTGGGAATTTTGTGCTGGTTCTTCGTGAACGATGGCAACAGCCGCAGCCACGGTGCGAAAGAGGATAAGCAGCCGTTTCAGCTCAAAGATATCATCGCCGTGTTGCGTATCAGCACCACCTGGTATTGCAGCATGGTTATTTTTGGCGTCTTTACGATCTACGCCATTCTCAGCTACTCCACCAACTATCTGACTGAAATGTACGGCATGTCGCTGGTCGCGGCGAGCTACATGGGGATCGTCATCAACAAGATCTTCCGGGCTATCTGTGGGCCACTGGGCGGCATCATCACCACCTACAGCAAAATTAAGTCGCCAACGCGCGTGGTGCAACTGCTTTCAATTGTCGGCGCCGCTGCGCTGATTGCCCTGCTGGTGACGAACTCAAATCCGCAGTCCGTAGTTATGGGGATCGGCCTGATTCTGCTGCTGGGCTTCACCTGCTACGCCTCGCGCGGGCTTTACTGGGCTTGTCCCGGCGAGGCCAGAACCCCTTCTTACATCATGGGAACCACCGTAGGGATCTGCTCGGTGATCGGTTTTCTGCCCGACGTGTTCGTCTATCCGATTGTCGGCCACTGGCAGGATACGCTCCCGGCGGCACAAGCCTATCGCAATATGTGGCTGATGGGACTGGCGGCGCTGTGCATGGTCATCCTCTTCACGTTCTTATTGTTTCGCAAAATTCGCACCAACAACGCCGCACCGGAAAAGATAACCTCACTGGCCGCAGAAACCTCCGGCGAGTGAAGATGGAAAATTAAAGGAGAATGACAATGTCAAAGAAATACATCATTGGAATTGATGGCGGAAGTCAGAGTACCAAGGTTGTGATGTACGATCTGGAAGGTAACGTGGTGTGTGAAGGAAAAGGTCTCCTGCAACCGATGTTTACTCCCGACGCCGATACGGCAGAGCATCCCGACGACGATTTATGGGCTTCATTGTGTTTTGCTGGCAAAGACTTAATGAGCCAGTTCGCGGGAGATCCAAAAGACATTGTCGGGATTGGTCTGGGCTCCATTCGCTGCTGTCGCGCATTGCTCAAAGCAGACGGCACGCCCGCTGCGCCATTGATCAGCTGGCAGGACGCGCGCGTCACCCGCCCCTATGAGCACGCCAATCCTGATGTGGCTTACGTCACCTCATTTTCAGGTTATTTGTCACATCGCTTAACCGGTGAATTTAAAGACAATATCGCCAACTACTTTGGTCAGTGGCCGGTGGATTACAAAACCTGGACATGGAGCGACGACCCGGAGGTGGTGAAGAAATTCAATATCCCGCGCAGGATGCTGTTCGAGGTGCAGATGCCGGGAACCGTGCTCGGGCACCTGACGGATGCAGCGGCGAAAGCGACCAGCTTCCCCGCCGGATTACCGGTGGTTTGCACCACCAGCGACAAACCGGTAGAGGCCCTGGGCGCAGGATTGCTGGACGACGAAACCGCGGTGATCTCATTAGGCACCTATATCGCCCTGATGATGAACGGCAAAGCGCTGCCCAAAGATCCAATCGCTTATTGGCCAATTATGTCTTCGATTCCGCAAACGCTGCTCTACGAAGGCTATGGCATTCGCAAAGGGATGTGGACGGTCAGTTGGCTGCGGGATATGTTGGGGGAATCACTAATCCAGGATGCGAAAGCACAGGATCTGTCGCCGGAAGATTTGCTGAATAAGAAAGCGGCCAGCGTACCACCCGGTTGCAATGGCCTGATGACCGTCCTGGACTGGCTGACCAACCCGTGGGAACCGTTCAAACGTGGGATCATGATTGGCTTTGACTCCAGCATGGACTACGCATGGATTTACCGCTCTATTCTGGAAAGCGTTGCGCTGACGCTGAAAAACAATTACGACAATATGTGTAACGAAATGAATCACTTCGCTAAACAAGTGATCATTACGGGCGGTGGTTCAAACAGCGATCTATTCATGCAAATCTTTGCCGACGTGTTCAATCTTCCCGCAAGACGGAATGCCATTAACGGTTGCGCCAGCCTGGGCGCGGCAATTAACACGGCGGTAGGGCTTGGTCTCTATCCGAACTATGAGACCGCAATTGAAAAAATGGTACGGGTGAAAGATGTATTCACACCAATAGAAAGCAATGCCAGACGCTATGACGCGCTGAACAAAGGGATTTTCCGCGATTTAACCCAGCACACCGATGTGATCCTGAAAAAGTCGTATGAAGTACTGCATGGCGGCCTGGATAACGTTAATTCGATTCAGAGCTGGTCTAACGCATAAGGTTGTCCGGCCTGCATGTAGCACTCAATGCAGGCCGATAAACCCATTATCATCAGGCAATATTCAGATATTTATGGGTCTGCATCGACAGACGCCAGTTACGCGCAATACAGGTATCAATACACAAACGCGTGGCATCTTCTTTCTGGCTGATTGGCTGTAAGGCGATGATACGCGGTTTGTCGTCGCTCAACGTAGCCAGCAGTTCATCCAGCGCTTCAATATCGCGAACGCGACCAACCGGATGTTTGATTTCATTCGCACGCTCCAGCGCCTGCGACAGCACATCATAACCGCCGCGCATATTCACCTTCGGCGATACGGTCACCCAGGTATTCGGCGTACAGCGCACTTCGTGGGTACCGCTGGTTTCAATCTGGCAGCTAAAGCCGTTCTTTTCCAGCAGGTCTGTCAGCGGCATCAGGTCATGAATGCAGGGCTCGCCACCGGTTATCACCACGTGACGGGCGGTATAGCCCTGACGCACAATGACCGCCAGCAGATCCTCGCTACTCGCCGCGCCCCATTTATCGCTCTCTTTGGTCTTAGCCAGGATGCTGTACAGGGAAACTTCCCGATCCTCAAGCTTATCCCAGGTGTGTTTGGTATCGCACCAGGCACAGCCAACCGGGCATCCCTGTAAACGAATAAAAATGGCGGGGACGCCGGTAAAGTAACCCTCACCTTGCAGGGTCTGGAACATCTCGTTAATCGGGTACTGCATAGTCATCTCTGTGAGGGGGATAAAGCATAAGTATCGCAGATTTCGGTCATCAGGTCATGTACGGGAGCCGCCGCGCCTCTGTGGCTTCAGGTGCTGTCGCCAGCGGTGATGATTTAATATTTTGAAGGTATGTTGTTTATCGCTCTGAGCAGGCCTTTTTCAGTCTCGATATAATTTCCAGTCTTCAGTTGAGCCAGTATCTTCATGATGCTGCTGCGTGACAGAAAGGTACGGCTTAAAATATAAGAAACAATGCTGACATTATTTCTCACTTCTTCTGTTTCATCCATCAGTTCATAGAGCTGATAGCATATAATCTCATAAGAAGATAATGCCGAGATCTTCGTGCAGTGATCGAACATTCTTGTCGCACTATAAATTAATAGCGCGGCTACGCCTTTCCACAGGTTACTCCTGTCGATAATCCGGTTAGCATCGGCAATAGAAAGAACGCTAATATCAGAAGTCTCATTCGTTCTGATATAGAAATAATCATGCTCCAGCAACTGCGTACTTAAGCCAAATATGTAGGGAGCTGATTCTGAATTTAAGGCAATACCGTCGGCATGGCGATAAAGCGTAATGTTACCGTGATGAAGTAAAAAACATTTATGCTCCCCTTCCACTCTAAAGTTAAGTGACTGCTTATTGGCGAGCGTCAACTTATTGGCTGAAGGTGTAAGGATACTTATCAGTTGATTGATATCAGCCAGAGGCTTTTTGTGTCTGATGCTGTAACTTATTGAGGTGGCTCTTTTTTTATTATTCACAAATAAATCCCTCCATAGGCTTATGAACATCCCCCTAACGACTCCCCTCACATAAACGATAATTATGATAATTGTTTTAGATTTTTAAAAGTTATTTATGGGTGTAAAATTACACCCATAAATAACTTGCATAAATATCCATAATACTATTATGGGTACTGAATTCATTCTTCTTAAAAATCATCCAGTTTGATATTACAGCCATTTTAGCAAAAGGAAATAAGTAATAAAACCATAAATTATTTATCAGAATTATTTTGTTATATAAACAAAATTAAATATTACTTTGAAGATATTGATTTAAAAAGAAATAAGATTAAGATCTATCGGATAATTCTGAGTCAAATTTTAAGTGAGCGTCAATCAACATGAGGAGTATGTTATGGATACCGAACATCCGGATCGCAGTCTGAACCTCTCCGCTACCGCCGAACTGCTGGAAAGCCTGGCTCCTCTGGCGACTTTTGCTATGTATCCTCCCAACACCCGGTTATATCTTTATAATAATGGCGTTGCGTACTGCTATCTGGTACGAAGCGGCGTGTGCAACGTCTATCATCAGACGAGTGAAATTCTGCTGGGCACGCTGTATGTGCCAGGGATCATGGGTCTCAGTGGAACACTTTACGCCGAGGCGGGGATGTTTATTCAGACCCACAGTACCTCTGAGATCGCCATTACCCGTACCGATAAGGTCAACCAGTTCGTCACCGAGCACAATCTCTGGAGGCTGCTGGCCTGCCATAGCCTCAGAGTCACCTCACGACTGTATACGATAAATACCAGGCTCATGGCCACCTGTGCCTATGAAATTGTCCGCGTTCAATTACAGGAGTTGATGAGTGAACCAGCGGAATACAGACATGATGTTTCTGCCGCGCAGTATATCCAGCAGAAAACCAGCCTTTCACGTAGCAGCATTATGAAAATCCTCGCACAGCTTAAAAAGGGGGGCTATATCAGCATTGAAAACGGCATCCTTTTGACAATCGAGCATCTTCCGTTAAAGTACTAACCTATTGTATCAACGAAGAAAAATAACGTACTCTCTTCGATGAAATGTTTACCCTTATAATATGTTCTTGTTTTGTTAACTGGCAGTCGCTATTTTCCCAAGACTTACCGTCCCCTCTGGCATAACCCTTTTATCGCGGAAAACACACAGGGTGTAAAATTACACCCAAAAAAGTGTTGCCGGATATTTTGAAATGTACAAGAATAATCTCATACAAATTATAACGTTTGACAAGCCCGTTTTAAATATAAAAGCAGGGAACTGTCATTCTATTAATATTATCATTAGAGATCTGTGAGCCTGGAAACGGGACGATATTCTATTGATAAATTTCAAAAAGCTGCCGTTTGCCTGGCAATACATTAATACTAATAAATTGAATATACTCAAGGAATAGATCATGAAAAGCAAATTACTGCCACTGGGAGTGCTGATTTCGTCTCTGGCTGGAGTTTCAGCGATGGCAGCTGACGGAGAGGTGAATTTTAACGGCGAAATTATTGATGCTGCCTGTAAAGTCACCAATAGTCCGGCCAGTCCGCTGACGGTGACATTAGGTCAGGTCAGTAAGAGCGCCTTTACCAACGCAGGCTCTACTGCTGCACCGACCAAGTTCACGTTGCAGCTCACGGATTGCCCGGTAAGCGCAACCAAGGCGGCCGTGAAGTTTGACGGCTCCCCGGTAGCAGGGAGTCCTGGCGTGCTGGCCCTGACCGCAGAAACTGGCGTGGCAGGCGGCGTGGGGATTCAATTATACGACGATGCCAATACCGCGATTCCGCTGTATAACGCATCCAAACAATACCCTCTGACGTCAGGTACCGGCGTGGTGAATAATCTGGATTTTATTGCGCGCTATATCGCCACATCGACAACAGTTACCGCAGGCAAGGCTAATTCAATGGCAAGTTTCACCATTGTTTATAATTAATAGCCCGTCATTCCTGCATAGCGAAATTGTTATTCGGGCCGATGGATTATTGTCGGTCCGTCCTTACTCTTTTAATGAATGATTAATGATGAAACTTATTCCTCTCACCTTGCTGACTGCAATAATAATAACCTCAGGTTTAGCCCAGGCTGGCCTGATTGTGGGTGGCACCCGCTTAATTTACGATGGGAGTAAGAAAGAGTCTTCAATTAATGTAAGCAACCCGGACCAGGCACCTTATCTGGTGCAAAGCTGGGTCGAGCCCGAAATTAATCGCGCAGAGAAAACGCCGTTTGTGATCACCCCGCCGTTATTTCGTCTGGACGGCGGGCAGGAAAATGTCCTGCGCGTCGTGCGGGCGGGCGGGAATCTACCGCAGGATAGGGAATCGCTGTACTGGCTGAATATTAAGAGTATCCCCTCGATAGAAAAAGATCAGGGTAAAAACCTGCTGCAGATCGCGGTCAAGACGCGCATCAAACTGATCTATCGCCCTGAAGGTTTAACAGGCTCCGCGGAAGCGTTAACCCATAAGCTGTCCTGGCAGCGCCGCGGCAACCGGCTGGAGGTGAGTAACCCGACTTCATTTTATATGAATTTCCAGAGCGTTACCGTTGCAGGTAAAGAGCTGGAAGATGCCCGGTATATTGCGCCGCAGAGTAGCGCCATTTTTGAATTACCCAGCGGTGCGGGTAATAGCGTGAGCTGGAAAATAATTAATGATTACGGCGGAATCGGCGAGCTTCATCGTGCTTCATTCTGATAAATAACAGCACAGGAATCCGGCGTTAATTATTTACCCCTCAGGGAAGGACTACACAGATGAGGAGCCCAAAAAACCAGCGCGAATATCCACAGCCCAATAATATCGGCAGGCTGATTTATCTTTTTTCGGCACCCTTTTTACTATTGAATTTGACAACTTTTGCCTCACACGCCAGGGAATATTTTAATCCGCTGATGCTGGAAATTGACAATCCGCATCAGGAAAAAACCGATCTTAGCGTATTTGAAGAGGAAAACGGCCAGGCGCCGGGCATTTACCGGGTCGATATCTCTGTCAACAACCAGTTTCAGGAAACCCGGGAAGTGGAATTCAGCATGCAGCCCGGCCCGGACGGGAAAGCGCTTCTGTCGCCATGCCTGAGCGTGAGCCAGCTTAACGCGATGGGAGTCAAAACCGACCTGTTCCCGGATCTGGGCGATGCCGCCGCGCCGTGCGCCAGGCTGGACGCGATCCCGCAGGCCAGCGCAGAGTTTCGCTTTAGCGCGCAGCAATTGCTGTTGAGCATTCCGCAGGCCGCCATTGTGATGAATCCACGCGATTACGTTCCTGAAACGCAGTGGGATGATGGGATCACCGCCCTGCTGCTTAATTACAGCGTGAACGGCGCCAGTACCCGGGCGCGGGATCGTAGCGGCACGGACAGTACGACCCAGTACGCCAACCTGCGTCCCGGTATGAACATCGGTCCCTGGCGGCTGCGTAATTACACGACTTTTCAGCGGGATAATAACGGTCGCGACAGCTGGGACACCGTCTATACCTATTTGTCCCGTGATATTCGCGTCCTGAAGAGCCAGCTGGTGCTGGGAGACAGCGCCTCCCCGTCCGATATTTTCGACAGCGTTCCCTTTCGCGGCGCGCAGCTGGCGTCCGACGAGGAGATGATCCCCGACAGCATGAAGGGCTATGCACCGGCGATCAAAGGCATTGCGCGAACCAACGCGCAGGTGATTATCCGGCAGAACGGGTATGTTATTTATCAGAGCTATGTGGCACCGGGCGCATTTGAAATCAACGACATGTACGCCACCGGCGGCAGCGGGGATCTCTATGTGACGATTAAAGAAGATAACGGCAGCGAGCAGAATCTCGTCGTACCGTTTGCCTCACTGCCGGTGCTCCAGCGTGAACAACGGCTGAAATATTCACTGACCAGTGGCCAGTATCGTTCGTATGACCGCAGCGTGGAAAAGACGCCGTTTAGCCAGGCGACGCTGATCTACGGCCTGCCACGGGGTTTTACCCTCTACGGCGGCGGCCAGTTTGCGAACCACTATCAGTCGCTGGCGCTGGGCGTCGGTAAAAATCTGGGGGAAATTGGCGCGCTTTCGCTGGATGTCACCCAGGGCTGGTCGAAGATACAGAGCCAGCCGAAGGAGAAAGGCCAGTCATGGCGGATCCGCTACAGCAAAAATATTGTCGAAACCGGGACTAACTTCGCCATTGCCGGTTATCGCTACTCGACCGACGGCTATTACACGCTGGCAGAAGTCATGGATACCTGGCGCGGCGGGAATACCCCGACGTTTTTCGAGCGCAGACGAAACCGTACTGAACTGTCGCTGAGCCAGAATTTGTGGGAAAGAGCGGGTTCGCTGTCGCTGAGCCTGATAAACGAAGACTACTGGAACAGCGGCCGGACCCTGCGGTCGATGAGCGCCGGTTACAACAATAGCTGGAACGGCATCAGCTACGGGCTTAATTACAGCTATAACATTAACTCGACGTCGCGCAGCGGGGGCTCCGGCAAAGAAAAGGTCTATGAACGCGACCAGGTGTTCTCACTGAACGTCAGCATTCCACTGAATCGCTGGTTGAGTAATACCCACGCGTCGTGGAACGTCAGCAGCAGCCAGAAAGGGAGCACCAATCACACCGTGGGTCTCAATGGTACGACGCTTGAGGGCAATAACCTGAGCTGGAGCATCCAGCAGGGTTACGGCAGCCAGGGAACGGGCAACGGCGGCAATCTGAACGCCGACTATCGCGGAACCTATGCTGAAGTCACTGCGGGATATGCTTACGACAAAAACAGCCAGCGGCTGAACTACGGGCTACAGGGCGGGATAGTCGCGCACGCCAGCGGCGTCACCTTCGGCCAACCGCTGGGTGAAACCATGGCGCTGGTTCAGGCACCGGGAGCCTCCGGGGTTGGCGTAAGCAATCAGAGCGGGGTGAAAACCGACTGGCGCGGCTATGCCATCGTGCCTTATACCTCGCCCTACCGTAAAAACCAGGTGCAGCTGAATACGCTGACACTGCCCGATAACGTAGAGCTGATGCAGACCACCCGCAACGTGGTGCCGACGCGGGGAGCCGTGGTGCAGGCCAGCTTTAACGCCAGCGTGGGCCAGCGCGTGATGATGACGCTATTGCTGCAAGGTGGAATGCCAGTGCCATTTGGCGCGACGGTCAGCGATACCGCGCAGAAAAGCGCCCAGGCGTTTATCGTTGGCGATGGCGGACAGGTGTATCTGACCGGTCTGGCCGACAGCGGTGAACTAAGAGTGAAATGGGGGAACGGCGCAGAGCAGCAGTGTCAGGTGAATTATTCCCTGGATAAAGCGCCGCCGGAAAATAGCGGTATTCAGATCATTAGCGAGCGGTGTCATTAAGTAAATAACTTAGCTGTTCAAAGAAACTAAATTTTTATCTGATACCTGTTGCGTATTGAGGTATAGCAATGAGCAAAATGAAATTTCTGAAAATCATCTGGAGCGCTGCTTTTCTAATGTGCAGCTCATTTCCTGCGTTTGCAACCTGCAGTATCGAACAACAAAAGGGGGTTATGGCCTGGGATAATATAGATATTGGTACAATCTATGCGCAACGTGATATTCCTGTGGGTCAGAAGATCGGTACGATAGAATTACTTCCGCCCTTTACTGGCAAATGGCTCGGTTGTCAGGGGGGAGAATTAATTTCAGTATCCATGTTTCGCGATGCAATCAGCGGTTTTCCCCATATCTATAATACAGGCATCCCCGGCGTCGGGATAAAGGTCTATTATACGGCGTACACGCAAAGTACATTTGATAACCCACCCAGGACAGGAATAATGGGACAGGGTGCGGTCAATATCGATAGTGGTGTAACGGTGGATCTTTATAAGACCGGACCGATAACATCCAAAAATATTGATAGAGGATTGTATTTTCAAAAAACCTACGGTGACCTTGAGGTTATCAGGGGAAGTATCGTCGCAGGTCAGGTTATTCAGTTAGCCTGTTCGCTGAATAGTTCAACGATTACCGTACCGTTGCCTGATGCATTAGGCAGTGCGTTTACAGGAAGAGGTACAACTAAAGGCGATACTGCCTTTACCATCAATCTTAACTGTGATGCGGGCACCCGGATTAACGCATCGTTAAGTGGGACGCAAAGTGCAGAGACCTCCAATAACAGTATTCTGGCGTTATCAGGGGCCGGAACGTCAGGGGTTGCGAGAGGAATCGGGATCCAATTGCTGTATGACAATACGCCCCTGAAGCTGAATAACAACATCGTGCTGAAAACCTCAGCAGGCGGTCAGGAATTCCCTCCGGGAGCCTTTACCGCACGCTATTTTCAGACGAAAGACAACGTGACCGCGGGCAGCGCTAACGCCACTGCGACGCTCAATATTACTTATCAGTAGGCGGCTCCGCCATCAGAGTTATACAAGGAGAGGAATAAAATGAATATTCATAAAAGATTCATTCATCTGGCGCTGACGGGGCTGTATTTAGCGGCAACAATCAATATTGCCGGGGCCAATCCGGTCAATATTAATATTACCGGCAAAGTCGTCGCCTCACCTTGTACCGTTGACACCACCCAATCACAGCTCAATGTTAATTTGGGTGATGATATTCAGGCCACCGCCCTGGCACAGCCTGGTAACGTCACAACATTCAAAATCTTTTATTTAATCTTAAAAGATTGTCCTTTTGGCACAACATCGGTAACGGCTGCCTTTTCCGGAACGCCAGCAGCAAACAGCCCCGGGGATTATGCCAATACCGGGACGGCAACCAATGTTAACGTACAGCTTAAAGAGAGTCTGGGTTCCGGTAACGGTAAGTTTTTAGGTCCGGGAACCACATTAAAGCGTAATGTTGCAACCGACCGCACTGTCTCCTTCCCGATAGGCGCACGCGCCATTGCTGCAGCGGCAGACGTCATGCCCGGCACGATAGTGAGCGTTTCACAAGTCACCTTCACCTATCAGTAAACCTGACTTCTCTGCTCAACGGGTGTTTATTATGCAGCAACAAATGAAATATGTTCTCCCGGCGCTTTGTCTGGCGTGCCCTGCATATGCTGCGGAGATCAATATCGGTGGTCATATTGTGGCTTCTCCCTGCGTGGTCGATATCGCCTCGCAAAACCAGAGCGTTAATTTCGGCCAGCTCCGCTTAAATGAAATGCGCGCCGACGGAAATGCTTCCGCGTGGAAATCCTTTGAGGTGAGGCTTTTCAAATGCCCGGCAGGAACGACATCGGTGGACGTGACGTTCAACGGACAGCCGGCCGTAGAAGATCCCACGCTGTATGCCAGTACGGGGACCGCCGCCAACGCCGCCGTGCAAATGGCCCAGGACACAAACAAGGCGCAGGTGCAGGGCAACGGCAGCAGCATGAACGTCCTGGTTGACGCTCAGCGCAAGGCGACCTTTTTACTGGCTGGTCGGGTGATTGTCTCTGACACTACCCTCCCCGGTACGTTTAATTCCCTGGTACAAATGAATTTTACTTACCGATAAACAAAACCACCCTGCTTAGAGCCAGGCTCTGAATGGGTTGCTGAGAATAGTCACCTGAAATAGCGGCGAGGGTATGCGTTATGTTACAGATACAGAAGAATCATATATTCGTCCTGGTACTTGGGTTAACCGGTGCGTTTACTGCCTCTGTTGAAGCGGCCAGCTGTAATAATTCCGGTGGGTATTACACGTTCTCAGGAACGTTAAATTATCAACGTGACGACGCCACCATGAATGTCTTCAGTGATAAATTTGGATCTATTGGCAGCGAAGTATGGGGGTTGGGTTGCTTTGGGGATCCTGACGCCGACAGAGATGTGTACTTGCGTTTACAGGTTAATTCAGCCCCCGTTGCAGGTTATACCGATGTCTATCCCACGAATGTTGACGGAATTGGCGTTCGTTATAATTTTGCCCTGAATACAGGCTCATTGTCTTTTTGCCCGGTGCAGTTTGACGATCATATTTCAAACTCAACCCGGACTTATACCTGCCATATACTTAAAAAGGACACGCAGGGTTTATCCATGGGTGCATCATTGCAATTTGTGAAAACCAGGCCCAATGTCTCCTCAGGAGCAATAACGACAATACCGTCTGTAACCTCAAGCTATTCGTTAAATAATCAAAGCGGACAGTGGGATTTAAATCCCATCTGGTCAGGTGCGGGGTCAGTGGTGGTGACGGTCCAGGCATGCGCAATAAATAACTCGAGTATCGCTGTCCCCCTGGATTCGGTATTAGCGGATAGTTTTAGCGGTGCAGGATCCACCAAAGGCGATCGGACTTTCACAATAGACCTTAACTGTGATGCGGGCACCCGGATTAACGCATCGTTAAGCGGGACGCAAAGTACTGAAACCGCCAATGACAGTATCCTGGCATTATCAGGAGCTGGGATGTCAGGGGTTGCGAGCGGAATCGGGATCCAGCTGCTTTATGGGGGCGCGCCCCTGAAGCTGAATAACAACATCGTGCTGAAAACCTCAGCAGGCGGGCAGGAATTCCCTCCGGGAGCCTTCACCGCACGCTATTTTCAGACGAAAGACAACGTGACCGCAGGCAGCGCTAACGCCACTGCGACGCTCAATATTACTTATCAGTAGGCGACTCGGCCATCAGAATTATACAAGGAGAGGCATAAAATGAATATTCAAAAAAGATTCATTCATCTGGCGCTGGCGGGGCTGTATCTGGGAGCGACAATCCATATTGCCGGGGCCGAACCGGTCAATATTAATATTACCGGGAAAGTTATTGCGTCCCCGTGTGTCGTAGCCAGTGGCAGCAATATCAATGTTAATTTGGGAGACATCCCGGCTGCAGATATTGCAGCGGCAGGTACAACCTCTACCCCGGTAAATTTTACCATTAACCTTGCCAGTTGCCCGGTGGGAACCACCAGCGTGGTCGTGACATTTACCGGAACGGAAGATCCCGACTTTCCGGTACGCTATAAAAATACCGGAACGGCGAACGTTGCGATAGAACTGATCCAGGTCAGCACCGGTTACCTGAAAGGAAATAATACGAATATTACTCAATCAGTCCTGGTCGATCGTACCGTTACATACAATTTACGTGCCCGGGCCTATTCCAAAGGCAATGTGATGCCGGGGACGATCGCTGGTATCGTTCAGGCCAACTTTACTTACAATTAAGTTACTATTTTGCAATTCACAATGACTTATCAGTAAACCGAACTATTTCTGTGTAAAGGATATTTATCATGGTGCAACAAATGAATTATTCTATCCTGGCGCTTTGTCCCCTGTATCCAGCGATCTTTTTACTGACTGGTATCTGCCCCCTTCCCAATACGTTTAATTCTTTGGTGCAAATGAATTTGAATTACTAAAAAACCACCCTAATTATTATTAATAAATGCCTCTACTGGCTCTGGTATATTTAATATGAAAATACTCATACAGGACCCTTACGAATTTTATCGCGAAGGATTGAAACATTTTTTTATAGAGATATTCCTTGGAAGAACCGCCAATAAAATTGGCTTTTTAACATCCGACTCCCAACAAAACTTTGATAAGGCAGATATCGTCGTTATTTCTCTGGCTCCGGGAGAGCATCTCATGTGTTTTCCTGAACTGCAGAACAGGACAACAGGCATTATTATTGGCTTAACCGATGAAGTGATTGACTCTCCTTCCGATCTGCCCTTTTGCATTGCCCGGATCATTTTTATTCACCGACAGGACTCACTGTCGACAGTTAAAGAGAAAGTATTAACTGCCTGGCGGGAATCAAGAAAAAAGCAAATACAGCCAGGGAAAACATTATGTTTTCATTGTCCACATAAAGTCCTGACCAGACAGCAAAGGCGCATTATGTCCTTTATCTGTCAGGGCATAACGACATCTGAGATTGCCCGCAACATGTCAATCTCAGAGAAAACGCTCTATGTGCATAAATACATCATCCGCAAAAAGTTTAATCTGCGAACGAATCATGCGCTATTTTGCTTCCTTCAGAAAATTGCCGGTAAAAACAGCCAGCAAATTTATCTGCGTCAAATTCCGCTGAACGCATAAAAAAACCCGCCGCAGCGGGTTTTTACGTTAAGAGTTAAAGAACAGGATTACGCCTGACCTTTGATCTCTTTACGACCGTTGTACGGTGCTTGTTCACCCAGAGCTTCTTCGATACGAATCAGCTGGTTGTACTTAGCAACGCGATCAGAACGGCTCATAGAACCGGTTTTGATCTGGCCTGCAGCGGTACCAACAGCCAGGTCAGCGATGGTAGCGTCTTCAGTTTCGCCAGAACGGTGAGAGATGACAGCGGTGTAGCCAGCGTCTTTCGCCATTTTGATCGCAGCCAGAGTTTCGGTCAGAGAACCGATCTGGTTGAATTTGATCAGGATGGAGTTAACGATGCCTTTTTCGATGCCTTCTTTCAGGATCTTGGTGTTGGTTACGAACAGATCGTCACCAACCAGCTGGATTTTGTCGCCCAGAACTTTAGTCTGGTATGCGAAACCGTCCCAGTCAGACTCGTCCAGACCATCTTCGATGGACACGATCGGGTACTGTTTGGTCAGTTCTTCCAGGAAGTGAGTGAATTCTTCGGAGGTGAATGCTTTGTTGCCTTCGCCAGCCAGAACGTATTTACCGTCTTTGTAGAATTCAGAAGCTGCACAGTCCATCGCCAGGGTGATGTCTTTGCCCAGCTCGTAGCCAGCTGCTTTAACCGCTTCAGCGATTACAGCCAGAGCTTCAGCGTTGGAACCCAGGTTCGGCGCGTAGCCGCCTTCGTCACCAACTGCAGTGTTCATACCTTTAGCTTTCAGAACTTTAGCCAGGTTATGGAACACTTCAGAACCCATACGTACGGCTTCTTTCAGGGTTTTAGCGCCAACCGGCTGAATCATGAACTCCTGGATGTCAACGTTGTTGTCAGCGTGCTCACCACCGTTGATGATGTTCATCATCGGAACCGGCATGGAGTATTTGCCCGGAGTACCGTTCAGTTCAGCGATGTGTGCATACAGCGGCAGGCCTTTAGCAGCAGCTGCTGCTTTGGCGTTCGCCAGGGACACAGCCAGGATGGCGTTTGCACCGAAGTTGGATTTGTTTTCAGTACCGTCCAGATCGATCATGATCTTGTCGATGCCAGCCTGATCTTTAGCATCTTTACCCAGCAGAGCCTGAGCAATTGGGCCGTTAACAGCTGCAACAGCTTTCAGTACGCCTTTACCCATGAAACGGGATTTGTCGCCGTCGCGCAGTTCCAGTGCTTCGCGGGAACCAGTAGAAGCACCTGACGGAGCTGCTGCCATACCAACGAAACCACCTTCCAGGTGTACTTCGGCTTCAACAGTCGGGTTACCACGGGAGTCGATGATTTCACGACCGATGATTTTAACGATTTTGGACATTAGATTTTCCTCAGTACAAGTTAAACTAAAACTCCAGACAAACAATGCACCCGGATGGGTGCATTGCCGTTCTAACTTTTTTACTTCTTACTTCGCCTGACGCTTCTGATGTTCACTGGCGGCTTTCACAAAGCCGGCAAACAGCGGGTGCCCATCACGTGGCGTGGAAGTAAATTCCGGGTGGAACTGACAGGCCACGAACCACGGATGATTCGGTACCTCAATGATCTCGACCAACTGATCATCACCGGAACGGCCTGCAATACGCAGACCCGCAGCTTCAATCTGTTTCAACAGCATATTGTTGACTTCGTAACGGTGGCGATGGCGTTCAACAATTGTCGGCGCGCCGTACAGCTGACGAACCAGGCTATCGTCGCTCAACTGACACTGCTGGGCGCCAAGGCGCATTGTGCCGCCCAGATCGCTCTTCTCGGTACGGACTTCAACGTTGCCGTCTTCATCGCGCCATTCGGTAATCAGGGCCACCACCGGGTACTTACAGTCTGGCACAAATTCCGTGGAGTTGGCGTTATCCATACCCACTACGTTACGTGCAAACTCAATCAACGCAACCTGCATACCCAGGCAAATACCCAGATAAGGAACATTGTTTTCACGCGCAAAGCGCGCTGTCGCGATCTTACCTTCAACACCACGGTAGCCGAAGCCGCCAGGGATCAGGATTGCATCAAGACCTTTCAGGATCTCAACGCCGCGCGTTTCGACATCTTGCGAATCGATCAGCTTAATGTTGACGGTGACACGATTCTTCAGACCACCGTGCTTCAATGCTTCGATAACTGACTTATAGGCATCCGGCAGTTCAATATACTTGCCGACCATACCGATAGTCACTTCGCCTGCCGGATTCGCTTCTTCGTAGATAACCTGTTCCCATTCTGACAGATTAGCTTCCGGACAGTTCAAGCTGAATCGTTTACAAATATAATCGTCAAGGCCCTGGGATTTCAACAGGCCTGGAATTTTATAGATGGAATCGACATCTTTCATTGAAATAACGGCTTTTTCTGGCACGTTACAGAACAATGCAATTTTTGCACGTTCGTTGGCCGGAACCGCGCGATCGGAACGACAGATCAGAATGTCAGGCTGGATACCGATAGACAGCAACTCTTTTACCGAGTGCTGAGTCGGTTTAGTTTTGACTTCACCGGCAGCGGCCAGGTAAGGAACCAGAGTCAGGTGCATGAACAGCGCGTGTTCACGACCGATATCTACCGCTAATTGGCGAATCGCTTCCAGGAATGGCAGGGATTCGATATCACCGACCGTACCGCCGATTTCAACCAGAACGACGTCATGACCTTCGCCACCGGCAAGGACACGCTCTTTAATCGCGTTGGTGATGTGCGGGATAACCTGTACGGTTGCACCCAGATAGTCGCCACGGCGCTCTTTGCGCAGGACATCGGAGTAAATTCGACCGGTAGTGAAGTTATTGCGGCGAGTCATTTTGGTACGAATGAAACGCTCATAGTGACCCAGGTCCAGGTCGGTTTCAGCGCCGTCTTCAGTAACGAACACTTCCCCGTGTTGGATTGGACTCATAGTACCTGGATCGACGTTGATATACGGATCCAGTTTCATCATGGTCACGTTGAGGCCACGAGCCTCAAGAATGGCTGCCAGGGAGGCTGCGGCAATGCCTTTACCCAGAGAGGATACGACCCCGCCGGTCACAAAAATATAGTTCGTTGTCATGCTGGACCTGAGAAGTTAGGGTGAAACGATGGAATTACCAAGACGGGAAAGTAGTATACCCGAACATGACGAGCGCCACAAACTTTCATTATTCCTCCTCTTCACCAGGCTCACATAAACATCGGGAGTGAGAAAATAGCCCCTTTGGGGTAAATGTTTTTGACGTAAATCAAGCGCTTGTTATTTAAAAAATCACACAAATCGCCCTTGACCGACGAAATCCCTTAGAGATCAATTTCCTGCCGTTTTACCTGTTGCCAGACTTCTTCCATAGTTTCCAGATCAACACCAGTCATTTCCAGACCCCGAGCCGCTACAATTCGCTCAACCTCACGAAAACGGCGCTCAAATTTCTCGTTCGCTTTTTGCAATGCGATCTCAGCTTTAGTGCCTAAATGCCGAGCCATATTGACCGTCGCAAACAGCAGGTCGCCCATTTCCTCCTCCAGTTTAGCCTGGTCGACAACAGCCTGCTTCGCCTCAAACATGACTTCATCAATCTCTTCGTAAACCTTGTCGACAACCGGTCCTAATGTTTTCCAGTCAAAGCCAACATTAGAGCAGCGTTTCTGGATTTTTTGGGCGCGCATTAACGCCGGTAAACTACGGGGAATATCGTCGAGCGCGGAATGCTGCGCCTTCTCGGCGCGTTCTTCGCTTTTGATTTGCTCCCAGCGGGTCAACACCTCAGTGCTGTTACTGGCAGAAACATCAGCAAAAACATGTGGGTGGCGACGCTCAAGCTTATCGCTGATGGCGGCGCAAATATCATTGAAATCGAAACGTCCTTCTTCCTGCGCCATCTGGGCGTAAAACACCACCTGGAACAGCAAGTCACCCAGCTCTCCACGCAGGTCGTCGAAGTCTTCCCGCGCAATTGCGTCCAGCACTTCATAGGTTTCTTCGAGGGTGTAAGGGGCAATAGTGGCGAATGTCTGCTCTTTGTCCCAGGGACAACCGTTTTCCGGGTCGCGCAGGCGCTGCATAATACCGAGCAGTCGGTCGATTTGATTCATTGGAATATCCTGAAATTTCAATACGCGAGGCCAGATAAGACGACAGCCGATATCCGGCAACATGGCAATGCCTGATGGCAACGCTAACGCGCCTCACCAGGCATGCAAACTTATCTGGCCTATTAAATAATTAATTACCGTGCAGACGACGTGCGTCGATCACATCCGGCACCTGGTTCAACTTGCCGAGCACGCGCCCGAGCACCTGCAAGTTATAGATTTCGATGGTCATATCGATGGTAGCCAGCTGCTGTTTGGTATCACTCCGGCTGGCAACCCCCAGCACGTTCACCTTCTCGTTGGCAAGAATCGTGGTGATATCACGTAATAAGCCGCTGCGATCGTTAGCCTGGACGCGAACCACCAGCGAATATCCTGCCGAGTAGCTTTCGCCCCAAACCGCATCAACAATCCGTTCCGGCGCATGGGAGCGCAGCTCGGTCAACTGTTCGCAATCCGCCCGGTGCACGGAAATACCGCGGCCCTGAGTGATAAACCCGACAATTTCATCGCCTGGAATCGGCTGGCAGCAGCGCGCGATGTGGTGCATCAGGTTACCCACCCCTTCCACCACCACGCGACCGTCGTCTTTACGGCGACTCTGCGGCGCCTGCGTTTTCTGCTGAAGCTGTTTCAGCGCGGCGGCATCCTGTTCGGCTGCGCTTGGCTTATTAAACTGCGCCTGCAGGAAGTTCACCATCTGGTTGAGGCGAATGTCCCCCCCACCAATCGCCGCCAGCAGCTCATCCAGCTCATTGAAGCTGTAGCGCGGCAGCAGGTGCTTTTCCGCTTCTTTCAGGCTAATGCCTAAATGCGCCAGCTCATCGTCGAGGATCTGGCGGCCAGCAAGGATGTTTTTGTCGCGGTCCTGTTTACGGAACCAGGCGTGGATCTTCGAACGCCCCCGACTGGTGGTTACATAGCCGAGGTTAGGGTTCAACCAGTCGCGGCTTGGGTTGGGCTGTTTCTGGGTGATAATTTCAATTTGATCGCCCATTTGCAGCTGGTAGGTAAACGGTACGATGCGCCCGCCAATTTTCGCGCCAATGCAACGATGCCCCACATCACTGTGAATATGATAAGCAAAATCGAGCGGTGTGGAGCCCGCAGGTAAGTCCACAACGTCGCCTTTTGGCGTAAAGACGTACACTCGGTCATCAAAGACCTGGCTACGGACTTCATCCAGCATTTCGCCAGAGTCCGCCATCTCTTCCTGCCAGGCGATCAGCTTACGCAGCCATGCAATACGATCTTCATGACCAGAACGCGCCACGCCTGAAGCGGTGCCCTCTTTATACTTCCAGTGTGCCGCAACGCCCAGTTCGGCATCTTCGTGCATCTGTTTCGTACGGATCTGAATTTCAATGGTTTTCCCGCCCGGTCCCAGCACAACCGTATGAATTGACTGATAGCCGTTGGGTTTCGGGTTAGCGACATAGTCATCGAACTCATCCGGCAGATGGCGATAGTGAGTATGCACTATCCCGAGCGCGGCATAGCAGTCCTGTAAACGCTCCGCCACGATACGCACTGCGCGCACGTCGAAAAGTTCATCGAAGGCCAGCTGCTTTTTCTGCATTTTGCGCCAGATGCTGTAGATGTGTTTCGGACGTCCATACACTTCGGCTTTGACGCCTTCCGTTTTCATCTCTGAGCGCAAATGACCGACGAACTCATCAATGTAATGCTCGCGATCGATGCGACGTTCGTGCAGCAGCTTGGCAATACGTTTGTATTCAGCCGGGTGCAGGTAACGGAAGCAGTAATCTTCCAGTTCCCATTTTAATTGCCCGATACCCAAACGGTTGGCCAGCGGCGCATAGATATTGGTGCACTCTTTTGCCGCCAGAACGCGTTCATCTTCCGGAGCGTCCTTCACTTCACGCAGATGTGCAATCCGCTCCGCCAGCTTGATGACCACACAGCGGAAATCATCCACCATAGCCAGCAGCATGCGGCGAACGTTATCGACCTGTTCGGATGAGACTGAATCGGTATGAGTGGCCTTAAGCTGGCGTATTGCCGCCATATCCCGCACGCCGTGGATAAGATGAACAATGGATTTGCCCACGCTCTCGCGCAGGATGTCTTCACTGACCACGTTGGCATCTGCCAGAGGGAACAGCATTGCTGCGCGCAGCGTGTCGATATCCATGCTCAACATGGAGAGTATTTCTACCATCTCCACGCCACGCCACAGCAGCAGATCCGCATCCGGATGCCCCTGTGTCTGCTGCTGGCAGTACGCCCAGGTTTCGGCTAAGCGTTCACACGACTGCTGGCTGGAGATCCCCAGACTCGCGATCCATTTCTTTGGATCAAACTCACCAGCTTTATTTATATGTGCACTTCTTACCGCAACCATTGTCCTCTCCTTAAGGGGCCTGGCCTGTCGAAGTCGACAAGCCATACCCATTGTCTTTCACGCTGCATTACCACCCGAAATCCAATGGGTACAAAATTTATTACATACGCTCAAACAGGACCATTGATTCCAGGTGTCCAGTGTGCGGGAACATATCAAGCATCGCCAGTCGCCGTATGGCATATCCCGCGTTGAGCAAAGCGTCGCTGTCACGAGCCAGCGTTGCCGGGTTACAGGATACATAAACAACGCGTATAGGTTCTAATTTTATAATATGTTGCATCACACCTGCAGCCCCCGCACGCGCAGGATCGAGCAATACTTTGTCGAATCCGTTTTTCGCCCACGGCTGCCGGGTAACATCTTCCTCAAGGTTTTCATGAAAGAATGTCACATTGTGTAATCCGTTATTCAGCGCGTTTTCCCGGCCTTTTTCCACCAGCGCCGGTACCCCTTCCACCCCCACCACGTTTGCAGCCCGGGTTGCCAACGGCAGGGTAAAATTACCCATTCCACAGAACAGATCGAGTACGCGATCTTCAGGTTGCACATCCAGCCATTCGAGCGCACGGGCCACCATTTGTTGGTTTACCCCTTCATTGACCTGAATAAAATCACGCGGACTGAAGGTTAACCGTAGTCCATTTGAGTCATACCAGGGCGACTCTTCTGATATTGATTCCAGTATCTCGCTTTGCGGGGCCAGAAACAAAGACAGCCCCTGAGAATGCGAAAAGCATTCCAGTTTTTCTTTATCCTGAACACTTAATGGCGCCGTATGGCGCAAAATCATCAAGGTTCCGCTCCCCGCCTGCACCAGCTCGACATGACCAAGATGGCGTAACCCTTGCAGACTTTCCAGACACGCCCGGATGTGGGGCAAGAGCGCTTCAAGCTGGGGCACCAAAATAGGGCATTGTTTAACATCGATAATGTCGCTGGATGCGGATTTGCGAAACCCCATCTGCAATTTTTGTTCTTTTGGCCGATAGTTCAGGCTCAACCTGGCGCGACGACGATAGCCCCACGGGGTATCAGCTATAACATCCGACACTTCACATTTCATTAAACGCGACAACGCCGCGCTTTTGCTACGCTGCTGCAACGAGATGCTGGCATGCTGCTGCTGGCAGCCGCCGCACACGCCAAAATGCGGGCAACGTGGCACTTCACGCTGCGGACTGTCATTTAAACGTCGTTTTACTTGCGCGCGGGCGAACTGTTTTTTATCTTCGGTAATCACCACCTCGGCGCTTTCCTGAGGTAGCAATTCCGGTATAAACAACGCCTTTCCGTTATGGCGAGCAACGCCCTGGCCGAAAGGATCAAGGTCATTGACGGTAACGGTTATGATCTGACGCGTCGTCACGCGTCGTTTTGCAGAGTAGAATTGCGCCATCGACGAGATATATCTCTATTTAACAGTGTGACCCTAATTGTCCCATAACGGAACTCCATGACCAACTACAGCCTGCGCGCACGCATGATGATTCTGATCCTGGCCCCGACCGTCCTGATTGGTTTGCTGCTCAGTATCTTTTTTGTTGTGCATCGCTATAACGACTTGCAGCGTCAACTGGAAGATGCTGGCGCCAGCATCATTGAGCCACTCGCGGTCTCCAGCGAATATGGTATGAATCTGCAAAACAGAGAATCCATCGGCCAACTTATCAGCGTGCTGCATCGTCGCCATTCCGATATCGTGCGGGCAATTTCTGTCTATGACGAGAATAACCGGCTGTTTGTCACATCCAATTTTCATCTCGATCCGTCTGAAATGCAGCTGGCAACCGGTTCACCATTTCCCCGAAAGCTGAGCGTCACCCGGCTCGGGGATATCATGATCCTGCGAACGCCAATTATATCGGAAAGCTATTCGCCGGATGAATCTGCCGTCAGCGACGCCAAAAATACGGAAAATATGCTGGGGTATGTGGCGCTTGAGCTGGACCTCAAGTCAGTACGATTGCAGCAGTATAAAGAGATCTTTATCTCCAGCGTAATGATGCTGTTTTGTATCGGTATTGCGTTAATTTTTGGCTGGCGTCTGATGCGCGACGTGACTGGCCCGATTCGCAATATGGTAAATACCGTTGACCGAATACGTAGAGGACAGCTCGACAGCCGCGTCGAAGGTTTCATGTTGGGCGAGCTGGATATGCTCAAAAATGGCATCAACTCGATGGCGATGTCACTTGCGGCCTACCATGAAGAGATGCAGCACAACATCGACCAGGCCACCTCTGACCTGCGCGAAACGTTGGAGCAGATGGAAATCCAGAACGTCGAATTGGATCTGGCGAAGAAACGCGCCCAGGAAGCGGCGCGTATTAAGTCTGAGTTTCTGGCTAACATGTCGCATGAGCTGCGTACGCCGCTGAATGGCGTGATTGGCTTCACCCGCCTGACGCTTAAAACCGAGCTCAACACGACGCAGCGCGATCACCTGAATACGATTGAACGCTCGGCCAACAATCTGTTGGCCATCATCAATGATGTGCTCGACTTCTCCAAACTTGAGGCGGGCAAACTGATTCTGGAAAGCATCCCATTCCCGCTGCGTAGCACGCTGGATGACGTCGTCACGCTGTTAGCGCACTCATCCCATGATAAAGGGCTTGAGCTGACGCTAAATATTAAGAATGACGTGCCGGACAACGTCATCGGGGACCCGCTGCGCTTACAGCAGGTAATCACTAATCTGGTTGGCAATGCCATCAAATTTACCGAAGGTGGCAATATCGACATTCTGGTCGAGAAACGCGCCCTCAGTAACACGAAAGTGCAAATTGAAGTGCAAATCCGCGATACCGGAATTGGCATCCCTGAGCGCGATCAGTCACGCCTGTTCCAGGCCTTCCGCCAGGCCGATGCCAGTATTTCCCGCCGCCACGGCGGGACCGGACTGGGTCTGGTCATTACGCAAAAGCTGGTCAATGAAATGGGCGGGGATATCTCCTTCCACAGCCAGCCGAACCGGGGCTCCACGTTCTGGTTCCATATCAGCCTCGATCTCAACCCTAACGTTCTCGTGGATCGCTCAACCACGCACTGTCTGGCCGGAAAGCGGCTGGCCTACGTTGAACCTAACGCAACAGCCGCGCAATGCACGTTAGATATCTTGAGTGAAACGCCGCTGGAGGTGATTTACAGCCCTTCATTCTCCGGGCTGCCGAAGGATCACTACGATATTCTGCTGCTTGGCATACCGGTCACTTTACGCGAACCGCTCACCATGCAGCATGAGCGGCTGGCAAGCGCAGCGGCGATGACCGACTTTTTGTTACTGGCTCTGCCTTGCCATGCGCAGATTAACGCCGAGAAATTAAAGCAGGGCGGCGCGGCGGCGTGCCTGTTGAAACCTCTTACCTCAACCCGCTTACTGCCAGCGTTGACAGAGTATTGTCAACTGAACCACAGCGCGGCTCCGCTACTGTTAGACGAGAGCAAAATTGCGATGACCGTCATGGCGGTGGACGACAACCCGGCGAACCTCAAGCTGATTGGCGCACTGCTGGAAGATAAAGTGCAGCACGTCGTGCTCTGCGACAGCGGACATCAGGCAGTGGATCGCGCCAAACAGATGCAGTTTGATCTCATCCTGATGGATATTCAGATGCCAGACATGGACGGTATTCGCGCCTGCGAACTGATCCACCAGCTTCCTCATCAACAACAGACGCCGGTCATTGCGGTCACCGCACATGCCATGGCCGGGCAAAAAGAGAAGCTGCTCAGCGCCGGGATGAACGATTACCTGGCGAAGCCTATCGAAGAAGATAAGCTGCATAATCTGTTGTTACGCTACAAACCCGGCGCGAGCACATCGCTGAGGGCGCTCGCTGTTGAACCGGTCGTCAATCCGAATACCACACTCGACTGGCAACTGGCGTTAAGGCAAGCCGCCGGTAAAAACGATCTGGCGCGGGATATGCTGCAAATGCTGCTCGATTTTCTACCCGAAGTGCGTAACAAAATTGAAGAACAGCTGGTAGGTGAAAACCCTGAAGGACTGGTGGATATGATCCATAAACTGCATGGCAGTTGCGGTTATAGCGGCGTTCCCCGCATGAAAAACCTGTGTCAGCTGATTGAGCAGCAATTACGTAGCGGGAGCAAAGAAGAAGAGCTGGAGCCTGAGTTTTTAGAGCTTCTGGATGAAATGGATAACGTTGCGCGCGAAGCGAAGAAGTTGTTAGGGTAAAGATCTGATTGCCGGATGACGACGCTCACGCGTCTTATCCGGCCTTCATGCCACATCATTCAACGTAATTGCTGACCCGCTTTCAGGGTCGCGGCCACGTTTCGCGCTGTCATTCGCACGTTCTCACTCGCGTTCTTCAGCGCCTCTTCCAGTGTGCAAACGGTATAGATAACGCTAAAAACCGCATCCAGCCCATGCTCATGTACAACACCGACATCAGCTGTCAGGCTGCCAGCAATGCCGATAACCGGTTTGTTGTAACGCTTTGCCACCTTCGCCACGCCAACCGGAACCTTACCGTGAATGGTCTGGCTGTCGATACGTCCTTCACCCGTGACCACTAAATCCGCATCCGCAACGCAGTCGTCGAGGTGTAACGCATCCGTCACGACCTCAATACCGCAGCGTAACTGCGCACCGCAAAACGCATACAGTGCCGCCCCCATACCACCAGCCGCGCCACCACCCGCCAGTTCCAGCACGTTGACGTCCAGATCGCGGGCAATGAGTTGCGCATAATGCATGAGCGCCCGATCAAGACGAAGAATCATCTCCGGCGTCGCCCCCTTTTGCGGACCGAAGACCGCAGAGGCCCCCTCTTCACCGGTCAACGGATTAGTCACATCGCAGGCCACTTCAATACGGCACGCGGCAAGACGCGGGTCTAGCTGAGAAATATCAATCCGGGCGAGTGATTCAAGGCCAGTCCCGCCATGAGCAATATCGTTATTTTGCGCATCCAGTAATTTTGCTCCCAGCGCTTGCACCATCCCGGCACCGCCATCATTGGTGGCGCTGCCGCCAATGCCGATAATGATATGTTCAACGCCCGCGTCCAGCGCATGACGGATTAGCTCCCCGGTTCCCCAGGAGGTCGTTTTCAGCGGATCGCGTAAACCTGCGGGAACCTGCTCCAGTCCGCTGGCGGCCGCCATTTCGATAAACGCCGAACGCTCATCCCCGGATAAACCATAAAATGCCTGAATCGTTTTACCCAGGGGGCCGGTAACATCAACATGCACAAGGTGGCCTTGCGTTGCGGCAACCATCGCTTCGACCGTTCCCTCACCGCCATCCGCGACCGGGATCTTCACGTAATTCGCCTCAGGCCAGATCTCACGAAATCCCAGCTCAATAGCCGTTGCCACTTCAAGCGCACTCAAACTTTCCTTATAGGAATCCGGTGCGATTACTATTTTCATAAAGCATCCTTACGCATGTTGACTGTGTTAAGCATACACCAGGAGAAAAACCGCCCCTTTGTGGGAGCGGTCCCAGTTCGCTTAGCGTACCATGCACGGACGCTTATTATCAAACGTCCAGTTCGGGATCAGATACTGCATTCCCATGGCATCATCGCGCGCTCCCAGTCCATGTTGCTGATACAGCTCATGAGCTTTCATAACCTGATCCATATCCAGCTCCACGCCCAGACCCGGCTTCGCCGGTACCTGCACCATGCCGCCTTTGATTTCAAACGGCTCTTTGGTCAGGCGTTGATTGCCTTCCTGCCAGATCCAGTGGGTATCGATAGCGGTAATTTTGCCCGGCGCCGCCGCCGCAACATGAGTAAACATCGCCAGCGAAATATCAAAGTGGTTGTTAGAGTGCGAGCCCCAGGTCAGCCCAAACTCATGACACATCTGCGCAACGCGGACAGAACCCTGCATAGTCCAGAAGTGCGGATCCGCCAGCGGGATATCCACGGACTGCAACGACAGCGTATGTCCCATCTGACGCCAGTCGGTGGCGATCATATTAGTGGCGGTCGGCAGACCGGTAGCACGACGGAATTCCGCCATGACTTCACGGCCTGAGAACCCCTGCTCGGCACCGCACGGATCTTCCGCATAAGCCAGTGATCCTTTCAGGTATTTACCAATTTTAATCGCTTCATTCAGCGACCAAGCGCCATTGGGATCGAGCGTGACGCGTGCCTGTGGAAAGCGTTTCGCCAGTGCCACAATAGATTCCGCTTCTTCTTCCCCGGCCAACACCCCGCCTTTCAGTTTGAAATCGTTGAAACCATATTTCTCATATGCGGCTTCCGCCAGGCGCACCACTGCATCCGGGGTCATCGCCTCTTCATGACGCAGGCGATACCAGTCGCATTTCTCATCCGGCTGGGTCTGATACGGCAGCGGCGTCGCGTTACGGTTACCGACGAAGAACAGATAACCCAGCATTTCAACTTCGCTACGCTGCTGACCGTCGCCCAGCAGAGATGCGACGTTAACGCCCAGATGCTGACCCAGCAGATCCAACATGGCCGCTTCGATCCCGGTAACCACATGAATAGTGGTACGTAAATCGAAGGTCTGCAAACCACGGCCACCGGCATCACGATCGGCAAAGGTATTGCGGACCGCATTCAGTACGTTTTTGTATTCACCTAACGTTTTGCCCACCACCAGCGGAATGGCATCTTCCAGGGTCTGACGAATTTTTTCGCCGCCGGGAATCTCACCCACGCCGGTATGACCGGAGTTATCTTTGATAATCACAATATTACGCGTGAAGAACGGGGCATGTGCGCCGCTCAGATTCATCAGCATGCTGTCATGGCCCGCAACCGGGATCACCTGCATCGCGGTTACGACTGGGGTAGTAAATTGTGCGCTCATAATTAAGTCCTTATTCAAAATTAGTGGCGGCCGAAAACGGGACGTTTACGGTCAAAAGTCCATCCAGGGATCAGATACTGCATCGGGCCTGCGTCATTACGCGCGCCGCCGGGCAGCGCCTTATAGGCTTCATGCGCTTTCTGTACCTGATCCCAGTCCAGTTCCACGCCCAGGCCGGGCGCGTCGGGTACCGCAATTTTTCCGTGTTTAATCTCCAGCGGATTTTTGGTCAGGCGGCAATCGCCCTCCTGCCAGATCCAGTGGGTGTCGATCGCCGTTGGGTTGCCCGGCGCAGCGGCACCGACGTGGGTGAACATCGCCAGGGAAATATCAAAATGATTGTTAGAGTGGCAGCCCCAGGTCAGTCCCCAGTCATCGCATAGCTGTGCCACACGCACCGCGCCGGAAAGGGTCCAGAAGTGCGGATCGGCCAGTGGAATATCTACCGAGTTGAGCATCACCGCATGGCCCATCTCACGCCAGTTGGTGGCTATCATATTCGTTGCTACCGGCAGGCCGGTTGCACGGCGGAACTCGGCCATCACTTCGCGGCCAGAAAAACCCTGTTCTGCGCCGCACGGATCTTCGGCGTAGGTCAGAACATCGTTCAGCCCTTTACACAAGGAGATAGCTTCATCCAGCAGCCAGGCACCGTTAGGATCGACCGTAATACGCGCATCCGGGAAACATTGTTTCAACGCGCGAGCGGTGTCGATTTCCTGCTCGCCAGGCAGCACACCGCCTTTGAGTTTGAAATCTTTAAAGCCGTAGCGATCCTGCGAAGCCTGAGCCAGACGTACCACCGCCTCACTGTTCATCGCCTGCTGGTGACGCAGGTGATACCACTCATGGTTACCCGGCGTGCTGTCCAGATACGGCAGATCGGTTTTGCTGCGATCTCCCACGTAGAACAGATAGCCGAGCACGGTGACCGCATCGCGCTGCTTGCCTGGCCCTAACAGTTCGCAGACCGGTACGTTCAGCGCCTTGCCCAGCAGGTCGAGCAGTGCGGCTTCCAGCGCGGCCACCGCATTTACCCGCAGTTCAAAGGTCCAGGCACCTTTGCCAAAGGTGTCAAAATCAGCGGCCTGGTTGCCTTTATGCACCTGCTGAACCACCTTATTCAGGCGCGCGACTTCCTGGCCCAACACTTGTGGAATCGCGTCCACCAGCGTCTGATAAATCACTTCACCGCCCGGTGCTTCACCGACGCCGGTATTTCCGGCGTTATCGGTGAGCACGACGATATTGCGGGTAAAGTATGCGTTATGCGCCCCGCCAATATTGAGCAGCATGCTGTCATGACCGGCCACCGGGATGACCTTCATATCGGTAATAATGGGACTCGATTGTGTTGTCATCATCATTGCCCTGCGACAGGTTTCAGTTCGATACGTTTAATATCACCCACCAGCACCAGATAGCTCACTACAGCAATCAGCGCATGCACCCCGACGTAAATCAACGCACCGTTAAACGAGCCAGTGGTACCTACGATGTAGCCGATAGCAATTGGCGTGACGATACCGGAGATGTTGCCAAACATATTGAACAGACCGCCGCTCAAACCGCTGATCTCTTTTGGCGCAGTATCGGCCATCACCGCCCATCCCAACGCACCGATACCTTTGCCGAAGAAGGCCAGCGCCATAAAGCCGATGATCATCCACTCCACGTTGACGTAGTTACAGAACACCATCACCATCGACAACAGCATACCCAGTACGATTGGCGTTTTACGGGCGATATTCAGCGAACCAGTACGGCGCATCAGCCAGTCGGAAATAATGCCGCCGAGTACGCCGCCTGCGAATCCGCAAATGGCCGGAACCGAGGCAACAAAACCGGCTTTCAAAATCGACATACCGCGTGCTTGTACCAGATAAACCGGGAACCAGGTGATAAAGAAGTAGGTCAGCGCGTTTATGCAGTATTGGCCGATATAAATACCGATCATCATCCGTGAGCCCAGCAGTTGCTTGATCTGCCCCCACTTCACGCTGAACGGCACTTTGGCTTTGGCTGCCGCCTGATCCATATTGATCAGCGCTCCGCCTTCGGCAATGTACTCCAGCTCTTTTTGGTTTACGCCCGGATGCTGGTTCGGTTCATGAATCACCTTCAGCCAAATAAAGCTGATAACAATCCCGAGACCGCCCATAAAGAAGAACACATGCGACCAGCCCACTTCGTGGGTCAACCAGCCCATGATTGGCGCGAAGATAACTGTGGCAAAGTACTGCGCCGAGTTAAAAATAGCGACCGCCGTGCCCCTTTCCTGCGCCGGGAACCACGCCGCCACAATACGACTGTTGCCAGGGAAGGATGGCGCTTCGGCTAACCCCACGAGGAAGCGCAGGGTAAACAGCGCAACGATAATGCCGAAGCCGCTGAAGATATCGACGAAGCCCTGCAGCAGGGTAAACATGGACCAGATAAAAATGGACCAGAAGTAAACACGTTTTGAACCGAAGCGGTCGAGCAGCCAGCCGCCGGGGATCTGACCGATAACATAGGCCCATGAAAAAGCGGAGAATACATACCCCATCCCTACCGCATCCAGACCAATATCTTTGGCCATCTCCGAGCCGGCGATGGATAAGGTGGCGCGATCGCCGTAGTTGAAGGATGTGACGATAAACAGCATCACCACTATCCAGTAGCGAGCGTTAGTGCGTTTTTCCGCGCTGCTCGCCGCCTGACTTAATGAACTCATTGTTGCACTCCTGAATCTTGGCTTTCGCCAGTTCATTCTGTACAGCACCTGTAGGGTGATCAGAATGAGAGGTTAGTGTGTGGCAGTTTTGGTACAGCTCAGGGCCGTTTTATTCTGACTCGCTGCCTTTTCGGGAACTGACGGGAAAAGTATATGAAGGAGTGCCTCTTACCCTCACCGTGCAAAAACACAACATTGCGGGAGGTGAATGAGGTTGTTTATGGCATAAGCCTAAGGGAATGGAAGATGCTTCACGAAATTGGCGTTTGGTGGGCGATTTGTTGCCGGGTAGCAACGCCTTACCCGGCCTACGATCCAAAAGAGAGTAACAGGCCCGTGCAAACAAAGCGCTGCCGGGCGCAAGGTTATTTAAGCAAGGTTCCCCAGTTTTCTACCCACGGATTGGATTCGCTTTCCGGTTCAGGATGCTCGCTGGCGTCAATCAGCAGCATTTCCCCTACACGGTGGGCGCTTTGTTCCTGCAACAGTGCATCGAACTGCTTGCCGCCATTGCAGAAATTAACATAGCTACTGTCACCCAGCGCAATTACCCCGTAATGCAGATTTGGCTGGAAACCGAGATTATCTTTGATCCCCTGAAACAGCGGCACGATGCTATCTGGCAGATCGCCCTGCCCGGTCGTTGAGGTCACCACCAGCACATATTTTTCCTGATATGCCTGCCAGTCGCTGAGCTCGGGATCTTCGAACACCGTGGCTTTATGACCCTGCGCCGTCAAAATAGCTTCGGCCTCTTCGGCAACCAGCAACGCGTTTCCGTACATCGTGCCGACAAAAATTCCAATTTCCGCCATAACCGTAATCTCCTGGGACTTAAGAATCTATCTGCTCATCCTGACCTGACAGCCCGCTGAACTCAACCCTTTCATTCTCAGGGAGAAGTCCACGCCAGCCAAACTGTGATAGCGCCTGCATCCAGACATCATCCAGCCCGGCGCGAATAACCAGCGGTTCGCCGGTGAAAGGATGAGTCAGCGCAAGCTGGCTGGCATGAAGCATCAAACGCTGACAGCCAAAATGCTCAGCGGCGCTGCGGTTTTGCCGCAAATCACCGTGCTTACTGTCGCCGATAATTGGATGGCGTAAGTGCGCCAGATGGCGTCTGAGCTGGTGTTTTCGACCGGTTTTAGGATCCAGTTCCACCAATCCATAACGGGTCGTCGGATAACGTCCGGTCGCTACCGGCATCTCAACCGTCGCCAAACCGCGATAATGGGTGACGGCAGGCTGCGGGCCTTTATCATCACGGGCAAATTTATCGGCGATCTTATCCAGTTCTTCGACCAGCGGGTAATCCAGCACGGCATCATCCATCAGCCAGCCACGCACAATCGCATGATAGCGTTTCTGAATTTGATGATGTTCAAATTGCTGTGACAGCAGCCGCCCGGCTTCGCTGGACAGCCCCATCAGCAGTACCCCGGAAGTCGGTCTGTCGAGTCGGTGGGCGGTAAAAACGTGCTGACCAATCTGGTCGCGTACCGTTTGCATCACCACCACTTTCTCATCCCGGTCGAGCCAACTGCGGTGAACCAACCAGCCCGAAGGTTTGTTAACTGCGACCAGCCATTCGTCCTGATACAGAATCTCCAGCATCAGGCGTTATCACTTGTAAACAGAGCATCCAATTCCTGCAATGCCGTCAGCAGAATTTCGCGTTGCGGGTGATCGGCTGCCAACGCCATTTCGTAATACGGTGCGACGGCAAAAGCCTGCGGAAGCGGCTGAGCGTTATCAATCAGCGTATGCATGCGGGGAATCAATACCCATTGCAGCCACTCAACCGGCTCCATGGTATCCATACAAAAAGGCTGCGTGCTGGTAAACAGATGCTCTGCAGGCTCATCCAACCGCCAGTGATTATGTTCACGCAGTAGCGCTTCAAGCGCGTGTAACTGCTGGCGCACACGGTCATGAGTCGTCATGAAATTAACCTCAATGATGAAAAATCTGGCGCGAAGAATAGCACTAGTGAAGGGAAATAAAAAAAGGGAGCACTGTAAAAACAGTGCTCCCGGTTCGTTTCGCAGCGTTCCAGCTACTTTTAGTGCTCCCTGCTCATCCGTGACAACTTTTCCTGTGGTCTTGCGACCTTGTTCATCCTGAACTTGTGCATCCTGCTCACATCACCCCGATGTGAAAACTTCATCCTGAAGTGTCCTGGCCATCCTGACCCGCCAAACATCCTGACCGGCTCTCATTCTCCATCCTGGAGGTGTCCCTTAACGCATCCAGCGCTTTCCGCTTCGCTTCATCCTGAAGCCTGTCCTTGTAACACCGTCCTGGTGTGTCCTGCCGAAGAGCCATCATCCTGATGTTCTCTTCGTTGTGCGACTCCTTGTCGACAGATATAGAATCGCCTGTTTCGCCTTGTCTTACAAGATGCTTACAGACACTCCCTTAAGATTATTTTCGTATGAAAGTTGACAATAAAACATTAACTTTATGAATAATAAGGGATAATTATTTTATCCGTTCATTAAGTCTTTACTTATTACCTGGCAATGTCCTACAGGGTTTGTAAGAGATCTCTCACAAGGTTCAGGGCAATCTGGATTACAGAACTGGCTTAAGCTGAGTGAGAAATTCCGCAAGTGAGCCCGCCAGTACCGTTCGTTTACGGGTTCCCAGCGTTTCTTTGCACACTTCACCGGAGAGATTGCACACCGAAATGACGTCAAGCTCATTGTCCTGGGTGGCAATAAAAAGCGTAGGCGACAGCTTGAGGCGCTTTTGCGTAACCAGGTGACCAATCAGGTTTTCCTGAACGCGCCTGAAGTCGTCTTCGCTCCAGGTTTGCAGCAGCGTTAGCTTTTCATCCGCAAACTGCGCGTGCATGTCCCCGGCAAACTGGGTGGTGTAAAAAGCGTGAACGGCTGGTTGTATCACGATATCAAAGGCGCGTTCAACCGCATTGAGGTTTTTTTCGCCAACAAAAGGCTGAGGTTGCCAGAATACCGCATCGTCTGTGGAAGAAATGATGCACGGAGAAGGTACGCCATACAGCTCTTCGCTGAGGGGCCAGCTGTTGTTTTTTTCGTACCATGCGTCGCAATAACGTGTCGTAAAGGCTGTCAACGCCTGCGCTGTCAATTCGTCCACTGATTTCTCTCTTCACAAAAGCCAGGATACACTTGTCGCATAGTGTATCCTGGTTTATGACGGTGAAACATGTCCTCTTATGAAAATCATCAGGCGCTTGATGGCCTGACTCTTGGTAAATCAACAGATTACCGTGACAATTACGATTCCAGCCTGCTGCAGGGCGTTCCACGCAGCCTGAACCGCGACCCGCTGGATTTACAGGCCGATAATCTACCTTTTCACGGTGCCGATATCTGGACGCTATATGAACTGTCTTGGCTGAATGCCAACGGTTTACCGCAGGTAGCGGTCGGTCATGTAGAACTGGATTACACCAGCGTAAATCTGATCGAATCGAAAAGCTTTAAGCTTTACCTGAACAGTTTTAACCAGACGCGTTTTGATTCCTGGGATGCGGTACGCCAGACGCTGGAAAACGATCTGCGCGCTTGTGCTCAGGGTGATGTCAGCGTAGCGCTGTACCGTCTTGACGAACTGGAAGGACAACCGATAGCCCACTTTAACGGCACCTGTATCGACAATCAGGATATCGTCATCGATAACTACCAGTTCAGCACAGAGTATCTGGAAAATGCCGTTGGCGGTGAAAAAGCGGTGGAAGAGACGCTGGTCAGCCATCTGCTGAAGTCTAACTGCTTGATCACCCACCAGCCGGACTGGGGCTCCATACAGATTCAGTATCGCGGACGAAAAATCGATCGCGAGAAGCTGCTGCGTTATCTGGTCTCCTTCCGTCACCATAATGAGTTTCACGAGCAGTGCGTGGAGCGCATTTTCAATGACATTCTGCGCTTCTGCCAGCCGGAGAAACTGAGCGTTTACGCGCGCTACACGCGACGTGGCGGCCTGGACATTAACCCATGGCGTACCAACACCGATTTCACCCCAGCAACGGGGCGTCTGGTACGTCAGTAATCTTTTTTCTCAATTTTGCGTGCCGGATTCCGCGCGCAAGGTTGTGAAAGGTCATAAGCCAGGGCTATTGTAATCAACAGGGAATGACGTGTTGCGTCCCATAAGGAGTTTACTTGATTACACATATTAGCCCGCTTGGCTCAATGGACATGTTGTCGCAGCTGGAAGTCGATATGCTTAAACGCACGGCCAGCAGCGACCTGTATCAACTGTTTCGTAACTGTTCGCTTGCCGTTCTGAACTCCGGCAGTTTGACCGACAACAGCAAAGAGCTGCTGTCACGCTTTGAAAGTTTCGACATTAACGTGCTGCGCCGCGAACGGGGCGTGAAGCTGGAACTGATCAACCCACCTGAAGATGCGTTTGTTGATGGACGCATTATTCGCGCACTGCAGGCCAACCTGTTTGCTGTGCTGCGCGACATTCTGTTCGTCAATGGCCAGATCCATAACGCCGGTCGTTTTCAGCATCTGGATCTTGAAAGCTCGGTGCATATTACCAACCTGGTATTCTCGATCCTGCGCAATGCCCGGGCGCTACACGTGGGTGAAGCGCCGAACATGGTCGTCTGCTGGGGGGGTCACTCCATCAACGAAAACGAGTACCTGTACGCCCGTCGCGTTGGTACCCAGTTGGGCCTGCGCGAACTGAACATCTGTACCGGCTGTGGTCCGGGGGCGATGGAAGCGCCAATGAAAGGCGCTGCGGTCGGTCACGCCCAGCAACGATACAAAGACAGCCGCTTTATCGGTATGACCGAACCGTCAATCATTGCCGCTGAGCCGCCTAACCCGCTGGTTAACGAACTGATCATCATGCCGGACATTGAAAAACGTCTGGAAGCGTTCGTGCGTATCGCCCACGGTATAATCATCTTCCCAGGCGGCGTAGGGACAGCAGAAGAGCTGCTGTATCTGCTGGGGATCCTGATGAACCCGGCCAACAAAGATCAGGTTTTACCGCTGATCCTGACTGGACCAAAAGAGAGCGCCGATTACTTCCGCGTGCTGGACGAATTTATCGTGCACACGCTGGGGGAAGATGCGCGTCGCCACTATCGCATTATCATAGACGATGCAGCAGAAGTGGCTCGTCTGATGAAAAAAGCGATGCCGCTGGTGAAAGAGAACCGCCGTGACACCGGTGATGCCTACAGCTTTAACTGGTCGATTCGTATCGCGCCTGATTTGCAGATGCCGTTCGAGCCGTCCCATGAAAACATGGCTAACCTGAAGCTGTACCCGGATCAACCCGTGGAAGTACTGGCGGCAGACCTGCGCCGTGCGTTCTCGGGGATTGTAGCCGGTAACGTGAAGGAAGTCGGGATCCGCGCCATCGAAGAGTTTGGCCCGTACAAAATCCACGGTGACCGCGAAATGATGCGCCGCATGGACGATCTCCTGCAGGGCTTTGTTGCACAGCATCGTATGAAGTTACCTGGCTCCGCGTATATCCCTTGCTACGAGATTTGCGCCTAACCTCCAACAGCCGCCAGCAGACGCTATCGCGGTGACAGTTTTGTCCATATCAAAGCCGGGTTTGGCGCATCAGCCTCCCGGCTTTTTTTAGTGATACCAGTCACATAGCTCAGACGATCATATAAATACCAATGATGTTTCATTAAAAATAACGCGCTACGCAAACGATTACCTTTAAAACCCAACCGTGATTTATCTTAAGAAATTATTATTAGTCGCCAAAATCCTCTAAAAACAACAGTTTTTACAGCGTAACGCTCGTATCTTCGCGCCTTCGCTTTCATGATATATGTCGTTAATGTTAGCCTTCGCGCCCGTAAATTCGCTTTGACTATTTTTTAACAGATTAATGGTCCAAATTTATCCACATAAAAGGTGGATTATTGCATTTGGGATCGCGATCACTGATACATTCATTACTAAAATGTATCTTTCCGCCCGCAAATTATTACGGCGAAAAATTATATAAAAAATCGCTCAACGAATTTCGATTTACAGTCGGGTATTTTCTCATTGGATTGACCCCAAACCCGACTTTTTAAGCTTCCTCCAGGAGAAATAGATGGAAAACACTCAAACCAGCACTATCGTTACGGGCCAGACCCGCAGCGCATGGCGCAAGACAGATACCATGTGGATGCTGGGCCTTTACGGCACGGCGATTGGCGCGGGTGTATTGTTCCTGCCGATTAACGCAGGCGTAGGCGGTATGATTCCGCTGATCATCATGGCGATCCTTGCTTTCCCAATGACCTTCTTTGCACACCGCGGCCTGACTCGCTTCGTGCTGTCCGGTAAAAATCCGGGTGAAGACATTACTGAAGTTGTAGAAGAGCACTTTGGTGTAGGCGCAGGTAAACTGATTACCCTGCTCTACTTCTTCGCTATCTACCCAATTCTGTTGGTCTACAGCGTAGCAATCACCAACACCGTCGAAAGCTTCCTGACCCACCAGTTGGCAATTACGCCGCCGCCGCGCGCAATCCTGTCTCTGATCCTGATTGTCGGCATGATGACCATCGTGCGTTTCGGTGAGCAGATGATCGTGAAGGCGATGAGCATCCTGGTATTCCCGTTTGTTGCCGCCCTGATGCTGCTGGCGCTGTACCTGATCCCTCAGTGGAGCGGTGCAGTTCTGGAAACCCTGTCCTTTGACTCTGCAGCAACCACCGGCAACGGACTGCTGTTGACCCTGTGGCTGGCAATTCCGGTAATGGTGTTCTCCTTCAACCACTCACCAATCATCTCCTCCTTCGCCGTGGCGAAGCGTGAAGAATACGGTGATGAAGCTGAGAAGAAATGCTCTAAGATTCTGGCATTCGCTCACATCATGATGGTGCTGACCGTTATGTTCTTCGTCTTCAGCTGCGTATTTAGCCTGACCCCAGCGGATCTGGCCGCAGCGAAAGAGCAGAACATCTCTATCCTGTCTTACCTGGCAAACCACTTTAACGCGCCGATCATTGCCTGGATGGCACCGATCATCGCGATTATCGCTATCACCAAATCCTTCCTCGGCCACTACCTGGGCGCACGTGAAGGTTTCAACGGTATGGTGATTAAGTCTCTGCGCGGCAAAGGCAAAACCATCGAAATCAACAAACTGAACAAAATCACTGCGCTGTTCATGCTGGTAACCACCTGGATTGTGGCGACGCTGAACCCAAGTATCCTCGGTATGATTGAAACCCTGGGTGGCCCAATCATCGCGATGATTCTGTTCCTGATGCCGATGTATGCAATTCAGAAAGTACCGGCAATGCGTAAATACAGCGGCCATATCAGCAACGTCTTCGTTGTGATTATGGGCCTGATCGCTATCTCCGCTATTTTCTACTCTCTGTTCAGTTAATTCCCTTGCGCCGCTCCTCGGGGCGGCGCACCTCGATACACAATGGACGCCTCATGATTAGCGTATTCGATATTTTCAAAATCGGCATTGGCCCTTCCAGCTCCCACACTGTTGGCCCGATGAAAGCAGGCAAACAATTCACGGATGACCTGATTGCACGCGGAATTCTCACTGACGTAACCCGCGTAGTGGTTGATGTCTATGGCTCCTTGTCTCTGACGGGGAAAGGTCACCATACCGACATCGCGATTATTATGGGCCTGGCGGGTAATCTGCCGGATACCGTAGACATTGATGCCATCCCGGCCTTTATCCAGGATGTGAATACTCATGGACGTTTGCTGCTGGCGGACGGTCAACATGAGGTCGAGTTCCCGGTCGACAAGTGCATGAATTTCCATGCGGACAATCTGTCTCTGCACGAAAACGGGATGCGTATTACCGCACTGGCGGGCGAAAAAGCCATTTACAGCCAGACTTACTATTCCATTGGCGGTGGGTTCATCGTTGATGAAGAACATTTTGGTTTACCGAACAACTCTCCGGTAAACGTGCCGTATCCGTATAAATCTGCGGCTGATTTGCAACGTCATTGCCAGGAAACCGGCCTGTCACTTTCCGGTCTGATGATGCAAAACGAACTGGCGCTGCACAGCAAAGAAGAGCTGGAACAACACTTCGCCAACGTCTGGGACGTCATGCGCAGCGGGATTGAGCGCGGCATCACCACCGAAGGTGTATTGCCGGGCAAACTGCGCGTTCCACGTCGCGCGGCGGCGCTGCGTCGTATGCTGGTCAGCAGCGACAAAACCACCACTGATCCGATGGCGGTTGTTGACTGGATCAACATGTTCGCGCTGGCCGTGAACGAAGAAAACGCTGCCGGTGGACGCGTGGTTACGGCGCCAACTAATGGCGCATGCGGGATTGTTCCTGCCGTGCTGGCGTACTACGACAAGTTTATCCGCGAAGTGAACGCTAACTCGCTGGCACGCTACATGCTGGTCGCGAGCGCCATTGGTTCGCTGTACAAGATGAACGCCTCTATCTCTGGCGCCGAAGTGGGCTGTCAAGGTGAAGTCGGCGTTGCCTGCTCCATGGCTGCGGCCGGTCTGGCTGAACTGCTGGGCGGTAGCCCAATGCAGGTGTGCATCGCGGCGGAAATCGGTATGGAACATAACCTGGGTCTGACCTGCGATCCGGTTGCCGGCCAGGTGCAGGTACCGTGCATTGAGCGTAACGCCATTGCTTCGGTTAAAGCAGTGAACGCCGCACGTATGGCGCTGCGCCGTACCAGCGAACCACGCGTGTGCCTTGATAAAGTCATCGAGACCATGTACGAAACCGGTAAAGACATGAACGCCAAATACCGTGAAACATCTCGCGGCGGTCTGGCGATGAAGATTGTCACCTGCGATTAAGTCCCACCACGTTTCAGGATCTGTAGGCCGGATGAGGCGCTCGCCGCCATCCGGCCTACAGATAACGCTATTTCGCAACACTCGCCTCCCCTCGCCGTGAATGTTACCCTACAAACTTATTTGTTAGGGAGAACACCGTGGCCGTCCACCTGCTCATTGTCGATGCACTGAACCTTATCCGCCGCATTCACGCCGTACAGGGCTCACCCTGCGTAGAGACGTGCCAGCACGCGCTCGATCAGTTGATTGTGCACAGTCAGCCTACGCACGCCGTGGCGGTATTCGATGATGAAGCGCGCAACAGCGGCTGGCGTCACCAACGGTTGCCTGACTACAAAGCCGGTCGCCCACCGATGCCTGATGAATTGCACCAGGAAATGCCCGCCTTACGCGCCGCTTTTGAACAGCGCGGCGTCTGCTGTTGGGTCTCCAGCGGGAATGAAGCCGATGATTTAGCCGCAACCCTGGCGGTTAAAGTGAGCCAGGCGGGACATCAGGCTACCATCGTATCAACCGATAAAGGCTATTGTCAGTTGCTCTCCCCGACGCTACGTATTCGTGACTACTTCCAGAAGCGCTGGCTGGATGCACCGTTTATTGAGAAAGAGTTTGGCGTGCTGCCGCAGCAGTTGCCTGATTACTGGGGACTGGCCGGGATCAGCAGTTCGAAAGTACCGGGGGTTGCAGGTATTGGTCCCAAAAGCGCCACGCAGCTGCTCGTACAGTTTCAACATCTGGAAGGCATTTACGCGCATCTTGATGAAGTACCGGACAAGTGGCGCAAGAAACTAGAGATGCACCAGGAGATGGCGTTTCTGTGTCGCGATATCGCACGGCTGCAAACGGACTTACATATCGACGGAAACCTGCAGCAATTACGGTTGGTGCGATAGCTCTGTTGCCGAATGGCGCTGTGCTTATCTGGCCTACACGTCGAACACCCCGGTAGGCCGGATAAGGCTTTCACGCCGTCACGCTGAAAAATTACCAGGCGGTGTGGTACAGCTCAACGATATCCCCAAGATTCGCTTCACGGGGATTTCCCCCGGTACAAACATCGTCAAATGCCGCCTGCGCCAGCGCAGGAATATCCTCTTTACGTACGCCAACATCGCGTAAATGCAGCGGGATCCCTACATCGCGGTTAAGGGCGAAGACGGCATCTACTGCCGCTTTACGTGCCTCTGCCAGCGTCAGTTCTTCAACCTTAACTCCCATCACCCGGGCGATATCGCGAAATTTTTCCCCGGTGAATTCGGCGTTATAGCGCATCACGTGCGGCAGCAAAATGGCATTTGCTACGCCGTGCGGCGTGTTATAAAACGCGCCTAACGGGTGTGCCATTCCATGCACTAATCCCAGACCAACGTTGGAAAAGCCCATCCCGGCCACGTACTGGCCCAGCGCCATCGCTTCCCCGGCCTGGGTATCGCCCGCAACGGAACCACGTAATGCCCCGGCTATCATTTCAATAGCTTTAATGTGCAGCGCATCGGTAAGCGCCCACGCCGCCCGCGTAATGTACCCCTCAATAGCATGGGTCAGGGCATCCACTCCGGTGGCGGCTTTTAGCGCCGCTGGCATGCCGTCCATCATGTCAGCATCAATGAACGCTACCTGTGGGATGTCATGGGGGTCGACACAAACAAACTTACGCCGATTTTCTTCGTCAGTGATCACGTAGTTAATGGTCACTTCCGCTGCCGTTCCCGCGGTGGTTGGGATAGCCATAACCGGCACGCTCGGGCTGCGCGTTGGCGATAACCCTTCAAGGCTGCGTACATCCGCAAACTCAGGGTTATTATTGATAATGCCAATCGCTTTACAGGTATCCTGAGGGGAGCCTCCGCCGATGGCGATCAGATAGTCTGCGCCGCTTTGCTGAAAGACACCCAACCCTTCCTGCACCACCGCAATGGTTGGGTTAGGAATAACGCCTGAATAGATTTCCCATGCCAGACCTGCAGCATCCATTCGGGAAGTCACCTTATCGACAACGCCGCACTGCACCAGATTTTTATCAGTCACAATCAACGCCTTGCGATAACCACGACGGATGACTTCATCGGTTAATGCACCAACAGCTCCCCGGCCAAACCATGCCGTTTCGTTCAGAATCATTCTGTTCGCCATCGTATTTCTCCTTTTCGCTATGCGAAATTACTCTTCAATGCGTAATCCGTAAGATTTGAATTTCTCCAGCACAATGGCGATCTCCTCGTCATCCAGCACCGGCACCGGGTCAACAATCGCCAGCGTGCTCAGATAAAGGCGGGCCAGAACTTCCACTTCATGCGCCAACCACAGTGCTTTTTCCAAATTCGCTTCACAAGCAATCAACCCATGGTGCTGTAAAAGCGTTGCCTTACGGTTTTTCAGGGCGACGCTCACATGCTCTGACAGCTCTCGTGTACCAAACGTCGCATAAGGCGCACACGGAATAGAGTTCCCCCCTGCCGCCGCAATCATGTAGTGAATTGCCGGGATAGGGCGATTAAGAATAGAAACGGCCGTGCAATGTACGGCATGGTTATGGACAACCGCATTGGCATCCGGACGCGTCTGATATGCCGCCAGGTGAAAACGCCATTCACTGGAGGGTAATTGTCCTTTATCATATTTCCCGTCGTTATCTACATACACGATCATATTTTCAGTAAGTCTTTCGTAAGGAATACCGCTGGGCGTGATCAGCATCCCATTTTCATAACGCGCACTCACATTTCCCGCCGTCCCCTGATTCAATCCAAGGCTGGTCATTTCAAGGCAGGTTTCAATGATTTCTCGCGACAAACGCATTCTTTCCATAATGATTCTCCGGGTACAGTTTCCCCTCGTCTTTATTGCGAAAAATGCAGCCGCAGAGTAAGACGGGTCAGGTTTCAGATACAGGCAGCCACTGAACGTATATATTCAGGTTCAGTAGGCCGATTTATTTATAGCGGCGTATTAAGGTTGTCTTACGCGCTTAATAAGTTTCATCTCAACTTTTACAGTTTCTTTAATTGGCTGGTCATCAATAGCACTCATCATCATATCGAACGCTTTTTCCGCCCAAACATTTTCATCCTGCTGCATTGACCAGACATTATTGGCGAGGAATCCCAGCATTGGGTGTTCATCGAATGTCCCAATGTTAATTTCAGGTGGAATTGTGCCAAAACGATTACGAATAGCATTAATGGCCCCCTCCAGTACGGGTAATGATGAGGCGATAAATGCCTGTGGGCAGCCCTGTTCGCCGATCAACTCATCCATCAGTCGATAACCCCCCTCGGGCGTGTTGTCTGGACCTTCGCGCACCCAATCGCTATGCAAAATACCATTATTGTTCAATGCATTAAGATAACCTTGTAAACGGTCGCCGATGCTGGGTAATCCGGTATCTCCCACCAAAAACCAGATCGGCGACTTTCCAGCGTCAAACAAACTTTGCGTCAACTTTTCGCCGCCCAAAATGTTATGGCTTTCTACCAGAGCGTTATCGGTATACTTAAAATCACGGTCAAGTAACACCATCGGTTTTCTGACCTGACGTAAATGGTGCTGCTGATTTTCTAATGTTGAGGGAACAATAAAAAGGCCATCGACATTGCGAGCTATTAACGCTTTAGTCAGTTTATTTTCGTAATCAACGTCGTCATAGGTACAGCTAATCGTTAGCTGATAACCGGAACGACGACAGCGTTGCTCAAGTTTTTCTGCGAGTGTGGCAAAAAACACGTTGGAAATATTGGGCACAATCAATCCCAACGTATCCGTTTTATTCAATTTCAGGCTACGTGCTGAATGGTTAATGACGTAACCATAGCGCTCGACATATTCATTAATACGCGTTTGGGTTTTGACACTGATTCGATATTGCTCTGCTTTCCCGTTCAGCACCAGTCGTACGGTCGTAACCGATAAATTCAGATCGCTGGCTATCTGTTCTACTGTTTTAGCCATTTATATGCCCCAGTTCACATCCAAAAACGTCAATCTACAATCATAAAAGTATTTTAAACTTTTGTCTTACTGCATAAGTTGGTTAATCGCCTGCTGCTGATCCCACATCATCAGATAAGCCTGATATTTGCGGTCATAGAAGTTGCGCCGTGCCGGGTTAGCCTTAATCACCTCGCCTGATCGAACCATCGCCTGGCATGCAGATGGAATATTTTCCCACGCGCCGCAGGCAACCGCACCGGTGATGGCTGCACCTAACGTCACCGCATCCTCTTCCTGCATCAGATGAATATCGCATCCGGTGGCATCGGCATATTCTCGCAACCACAGTGGATTATGCGTTGCGCCGCCGCACAGCGTCAGTCGGGAAATGGTGTGACCGTTTTCGCGCATCACTTCCATAATATGCCGCGTACCGCAGGCGATCGCCTGTAATGTCGCCAGGTACAGACGAGCAACCTGCATCTCGCCTCGCTCAAGAGTCAAACCGCAAACACTCCCCCGGGCATCGGGTCGCGCGCGCGGTGAACGATTACCGTGATGATCGGCCAGCACATGCAAATAACGACCAGGCTCTGACTCCTGCGCCTCAAGTGCGGCAACCCATTCATTAACTAAAACGATGGGATGGCAACCCCGCGCCTCAGCCTTGTGAAATAGCGCCGCGCTGGCTCCTGACTCCTGAAGCGTCCAGTCGACTAACGCCCCAGCGGCACTTTGCCCCCCTTCTGTCAGCCAGTAGCCTGGCAGCATGGCTGACCAGTACGGCCCCCATACACCAGGTGTATGAATTTCCTGCTCGCTGCACAGCATATGGCAATTTGACGTTCCGCTGATCAACGCCAACGTCCCCTCAGGCTCAACACCGGCAAGCGCTACTCCGCCCGCATGGGCATCAATCATTCCGCTGGCGACGACCACTGCAGTCGTCAGCCCCAGCGCCTGGGCCGCATCGGCGCTAAGCGTTCCAACGGCGGCGCCTGGCGGCAGGATCCGCGACGGGATTTTGCCCAACAAATCCGTTAGCTCAACAGCGTCAAGCAAAGAGTGGCTAAAGCGTTGTTCATGTGCCAGATAGTTCCATTTACAGGTCAGCGTGCACAGACCAGCAACATCACAGGCGGTAGCTTTAGAGACCAGAAAGTCCGCCAGATCGTAGAAGCGATACGCACTCTGCCAGGTGGCTGGAAAATGGTTTTTCAGCCACAGTACTTTAGGAAGCTCCATTTCGACGCTGACTTCACCGCCAACGTAGCGCAGAGCCGGATCCTGCGTGGCGTTTATACGTTGCGTCTCCTGCGCCGCACGATGATCCATCCACATGATGATGTTATGGTCTGATGGTTCGCCAGGTGAAACCGCCAGACCCCGCCCCTGCTCATCCAGTGCTACCAATGAACAGGTGGCATCAAATCCCAATGCGCGAATCTCCTCAATGCGAACCCCGGATGACGACACCGCCTCCTTCACTGCATGGCAAACCTGCTGCCAGATTTCTGCAGATGACTGCTCAACCCGCTCAAGACCGGGTCGAAACTGCGAGATGGCGTATGTCGCAAAAGCCAGCCGTTTGCCACTGGCATCAAAGACACCAGCCCTGACGCTGGCGGAACCGACATCCACACCGAGGAAATATCCACTGCCCATAGTAACTCCCTGACGCTGGCGAATGATGGGGCGAGCACTTCGCCCCAACGGTGTTATTTTTTACCGAATGGGTGTAACAGCTTGTCAATTTCCGGGGTGTCAATGTTCTTCGCATTAACGAATTTAACCGGAATATCAATTTCTTTCGGTACAGACTGACCCGATACCGCTGCATTTAGTGTCTTGATACCCTGGTAGCCAATCTGATAAGCGTCCTGCACGACAAAGCCCTGAATGACCCCAGACTTCAGGAAAGCAATGATTGCCTCGGTGCTATCAAAACCAATCACTTTCACTTTGCCTTTCAGGTTTTGACTATCAATGGCGTTTGCTACGCCCAGCGTTGAGCCTTCATTGGTGCCATAAATCCCTGCAATATCAGGGTTGGCCTGGATCATATCGATGGTTTTATCCATCGCTTTTTGCGGATCGCCATCGCTGTACTGGACCGGTAGCACCTGGATTTCCGGGTATTTCTCCTTCATGCGGGCAATAAACCCTTCCGAACGCTCAATCGCTGAGGAGGTCCCCGCTACGTGCGCAATAATGCCCACTTTACCTTTGCTGCCCACTTCCGCTGCCAGTGCATCCGCCGCTTCAGCACCGGCTTTACGGTTATTCGTGGCGACAAAGCTCACTGGGATATCGGAATTCACACCGGAGTCAAACGTCACAACTTTAATGCCGCGTGAATTTGCGGTCTCAACTAATGGCGCCAGCGCATTGGCATCTAACGCTGCCAGCAATAGCCCATTGGGTTTTTGCGCCATCGCGTTTTCAACTAGCTGAATCTGCTCGGCAATCTGAGTTTCATCCGCCGGGCCAACATAGCTGGTTTTATCACCCGACTCTTTTGCTGCCGCTTCCGTCCCCATTTTTACGGTTTGCCAGAATTCATGCTGGAAACCTTTACTGACCACCGGAAGGTTCATATCTTTAGCCAATACGCTGGATGTCATACAGGCCAGCAGGGATAACGCATAGACAAAATTCCTGGTTCTCATTGTTTTACTCCGTTCTGAGTGAGTCACCCTAAACGTCAGGGTTATGATGTCCCGTGACTTCCGGGAGCGTAAATCAACGAATTTTTTTGCGTAATGTATCGAGATAAACCGCAGCAATGACCACCACGCCCATGGCCACCATTTGCCAGAACTGGGAAACCCCCATCAGGTTCAGACCGTTTTTCAACACGCTCATAATGAATGCGCCGATGATAGTCCCGCCGATGGTGCCAATTCCCCCCATCAGGCTCGTACCGCCAATAACAACCGCCGCGATGGCTTCCAGTTCATAACCCACGCCAACCGTTGGCTGACCAGAGTTCAAACGTGAGGCCAGAATAACGCCGGCGATCCCGGTCAGCAGACCGCAAAAGGCGTAGACGAAAATTTTGACGCGTTGAACTTTAATTCCGGATAGGTGTGCGGCCACCTCATTGCTACCCACAGCGTAAACATAGCGACCAATCACCGTTTTCTTCAGGATGTAGGCGGCGATTAGCGCCACCACCACCAGGTAAAAAACGGGATAAGGCAACACATCGAACAAACGTCCCTGGGCCAGCATTTTGAAGGTGGGGTAATCAGCGAAATAAATCGCACGACCATCTGTCATCACCATATTGATGCCTCTGACGGACATCATCAGGCCCAGCGTGGCGATAAAAGGTGGGATAGTCATTTTGGTGACCAGCAGACCATTGATATAGCCGCATAATCCACCGGCCAGCACTCCGGCCAGAATACATACGGGCAGAGGCAATCCCAGCGTGGCGCTGATGCCTACCGCAACACCCGAAAAGGCCACCACCGAGCCAAGAGAAAGGTCGATTCCTGACGTGATAATGACGAAGGTAACGCCAATCGCCATAATGCCAATCACTGAAGTTTGCAGAGCGATTGTCATGATGTTTTCAGTGTTAAAGAAAAATGGCGAACCAAAGCTAAAAAATATTACTAAAATAATCAGACTCAAAAGCGGCGCAAGGCGCATTAAAAGTTCTTTGTTAATTTTTATTTTCTTATTATTGCTGTCTGAAGAGGTTACAGAGATAGTCATAAATTAGTCCTCTAACGTCGCATATTGCATGATTTTTTCTTGTGTGGCGTCATCAGAAGCTAACTCCCCGGTAATACGTCCATTACGCATCACTAAAATGCGATCGCACATACCCAGCACTTCCGGTAATTCAGAGGAGATCATGATAATTGACTTCCCTTTTGCCACCAGTCGATTCATTAATTCATAAATCTCAAGTTTGGCACCCACATCAATACCGCGAGTGGGTTCATCAAAGATGAGAATATCGGTGTCTTTACACACCCATCTGGCAATAATAATTTTCTGCTGATTACCACCACTTAAATTCAGAGCAGCCTGTTCTAAATGTGGTGTTTTAATGCGTAGGGCTTTCACCTGTTCTTCGCTGGTTTTCTGACAACGTTTGCTGTCCACGTTGCCATAACGATCGGAATACTCAGGATAATTGCCCAACATAATATTGCGCTCAACGGACAGTCCTAATGCCAGCCCCTCTTTTTTCCTGTCCTCGGTTAAATAGCTGATACCCTGTTTGATAGCATCAGGAATATCTTTAATTACCGTCACGTTACCGTTCAGCTTGAGGGTTCCGCCATCAATGGGATCCGCACCAAAAATCGCCCGCGCCAGCTCAGTACGTCCTGCCCCCATCAGACCGGCGAAGCCCAAAATTTCGCCCTGATACAGAGTGAAATCAATATTGTTTAATACGCCATTGCGCGTCAGACCGCTTACTTCCAACACCGGTTTGCGTTGAGCCAAAGGTTCGCGGCGAGGATAGATATTGCCAAGATCGCGCCCAACCATCATGGCAATCAGATCGCTAATTTTAACCGCATCATAATCCACAGTGGCAATAAACTGACCATCCCGCATCACCGTCGCGCGATCGGCGATCAGCGCCAGTTCCTCTAACCTGTGCGAGATATAAACAATGCCCGTTCCCTGTTCTTTCAGCAAACGAGTTACCTGAAATAAGCTGTCAATTTCCGTTTCAGTCAGTGCTGCCGTCGGTTCATCCATAATAAGAATCTTGGCATTCACCGATATCGCTTTAGCAATCTCAACCATTTGTTGTTGCGCGACGGTCAGATCGGCCACCAGCGTTTCTGGAGAGATATTCAGGTTTAATTTTTGCAAAATATCGATAGCTGCCTGTCGCTGTTGTTTTTCATCCAGACGCCAGCGATTATTTTTGCAAAACTCCCTGCCAATAAATATATTTTCTTCCACCGTGAGTTCAGGGAAAAGGTTAAACTCCTGGTGAATGATGGTGATACCTGCGCTTTGTGCACTCAACGGGTTCGCAAAAGTAACAGGTTGTCCCTCAAAAATAATATCCCCTTCATCAGGCTGATAAACACCGGATAAAATCTTCATCAACGTAGACTTTCCTGCGCCATTCTCACCCAGCAGCGCATGAACCTCTCCTTTGCGTAAAGCAAAATCCACATTACTCAACGCTAATACGCCGGGAAAACGTTTCGTAATATGACTCATCTGTAAAAATGTTTCAGACATTGCTGCTTTCCTCAATATACAGAAACTGCAATCAGTGAATCAGGCGCAAAACGTTGCCAGGAAGCCATCGTCACCGTTAATGCGAATACTACCTATAAGTTCATATGCGTTTTATCAATTATGCTAACTCGAGTTAGCGAAGTGCCTTTTAAAGCTATTTTAGCTACTCAAAATAGCCAAATCATTTGGTTTAAAACTGTGACGCTGAACAGACAATTTATTACAACCAATTAATTTAAAAAGGATTTATTGAAAATACCCGTCCTGGTTTATTTGACGCAGATCGAATTTTAACCACTTCTCGTGAAGCCTCTCACAGTTCCACAACAAAAAAGTTGTGCAAAAAACTCTCTAATACCTAAGCTAACTCGAGTTAGCAAAAATGGGTTATTCAGCCAACTGCGACAGTGGTGTTCAACATCCGCTTTTGCAGCACGGCATAAAGTGAGATGAGGAACCTCGAATGAACAAAAATAGCTTACCGAAAATTGGAATTCGTCCGGTGATTGATGGGCGCCGTATGGGTGTTCGTGAATCGCTCGAAGAGCAAACCATGAATATGGCTAAAGCCACTGCTGCGCTGATCACAGAGAAACTTCGTCACGCCAGTGGCGCACAAATTGAATGTGTGATTGCCGACACTTGCATTGCCGGGATGGCTGAATCTGCCGCCTGTGAAGAAAAATTCAGCAGCCTGAACGTAGGCGTGACAATTACTGTTACCCCATGCTGGTGCTACGGTAGCGAAACCATCGACATGGATCCGATGCGCCCGAAAGCTATCTGGGGCTTTAACGGAACAGAACGTCCCGGCGCAGTTTATCTGGCCGCAGCATTGGCTGCGCATAATCAAAAAGGGCTTCCCGCCTTCTCTATTTACGGCCATGACGTACAGGATGCCGGCGACACCACGATCCCTGCCGATGTTGAAGAAAAATTGCTGCGCTTTGCCCGCGCGGGCCTGGCGGTTGCCAGTATGAAAGGCAAAAGCTACCTGTCCGTAGGCGGCGTTTCAATGGGCATTGCCGGCTCGATTGTCGATCATAACTTCTTTGAATCCTGGCTGGGAATGAAGGTTCAACCCGTTGATATGACTGAACTGCGTCGTCGCATCGACCAAAAAATCTATGACGAAGCTGAGCTGGAAATGGCGCTGGCGTGGGCGGATAAAAACTTCCGCTACGGTGAAGATCAGAACGCACAGCAATATAAGCGTAACGCAGAGCAGAGCCGTGCGGTGCTGAAAGAGAGCCTGCTGATGGCCATGTGCATTCGCGACATGATGCAGGGTAACCAGAAACTGGCAGACAAAGGTCGGGTTGAAGAGTCGCTGGGGTACAACGCGATTGCCGCAGGCTTCCAGGGCCAGCGTCACTGGACCGATCAATACCCGAATGGCGATACCGCCGAAGCACTGCTCAACAGCTCCTTTGACTGGAACGGCATTCGCGAACCGTTCGTTGTCGCCACCGAAAACGACAGCCTGAACGGGGTGGCGATGCTGTTTGGTCATCAACTCACCGGCACAGCGCAGGTCTTTGCCGATGTGCGTACCTACTGGTCGCCAGAGGCGGTTGAACGTGTCACGGGTAAACCACTGACCGGCCTTGCTGAGCACGGTATTATTCACCTGATTAACTCCGGCTCGGCAGCGCTGGATGGCTCCTGCAAACAGCGCGACGGCGAAGGGAAACCGACCATGAAGCCGCACTGGGAGATCTCACAGAAAGAGGCGGATGATTGCCTGGCGGCTACCGAATGGTGTCCGGCTATTCACGAATACTTCCGCGGCGGCGGCTATTCTTCTCGCTTCCTGACCGAGGGCGGCGTGCCGTTCACCATGACCCGCATCAACATCATCAAAGGCCTGGGCCCGGTGCTGCAAATCGCGGAAGGCTGGAGCGTGGAATTGCCGAAAGAGATGCACGACCAGCTTGATGCGCGCACCAACTCCACCTGGCCAACCACCTGGTTCGCTCCGCGCTTAACCGGTAAAGGCCCGTTCAGCGATGTCTATTCCGTCATGGCTAACTGGGGCGCAAACCACGGCGTACTGACGATAGGTCACGTGGGCGCGGACTTTATTACGCTCGCCGCCATGTTGCGTATCCCGGTTTGTATGCACAACGTGGAAGACGAAAAAATTTACCGCCCTTCAGCCTGGGCAGCCCATGGTATGGATATGGAAGGCCAGGATTATCGCGCCTGCCAGAACTACGGCCCGCTGTATAAGCGTTAATGCGACTCTGGCCCGGTGGCGCAAGCTTACCGGGCCTGCGCGGTGAATTTTGTAAGCCGGGTAAGCGCTGCGCCATCCGGCTACGTTTGGGGAGCGATTATGAAACAAGACGTTATCCTGGTTCTCGACTGTGGCGCGACCAACGTGCGGGCTATCGCCGTTGACCGACAGGGAAAGATTGTCGCCCGCGCAGCAACCCCGAACGCCAGTGACATCGCAACAGAAAACAGTACCTGGCATCAGTGGTCGCTGGAGGCCATTCTGCAACGCTTCGCCGACTGCTGTCAGCGCCTCTGCACGCAACTGGCCGCCTGCCATGTCCGCGGGATCGCCGTCACCACTTTTGGCGTAGACGGCGCGCTGGTTGATAAGAACGGCAAGCAGCTGTATCCGGTGATTAGCTGGAAATGCCCACGCACCGCAGCGGTGATGGAGAATATTCACCGCTACATATCACCGCAGCAATTGCAGGAAATTTCCGGCGTCGGCGCATTTAGCTTCAACACGCTGTATAAACTGGTGTGGCTGAAAGAAAACCATCCGCAATTTCTGGAGCAGGCGCACGCATGGTTGTTTATCTCGTCGCTTATCAACCACCGTTTAACCGGCGAGTTCACTACAGATATCACCATGGCGGGCACCAGCCAGCTGCTGGACATCCGGCAGCGCGATTTTAGTCATGACATTTTACAGGCTACGGGTATACCGCGCCGTCTGTTCCCGCGCCTGGTTGAAGCAGGCGAAAAGATTGGGGCTTTGCAACCGGAGGCTGCCAGCCTGCTCGGGCTTACGGCGGGAATTCCGGTCATCTCTGCCGGACACGACACGCAGTTTGCGCTATTTGGCGCTGGAGCCCAGCCAGATGAACCGGTGCTCTCTTCCGGCACATGGGAAATTCTGATGGTGCGCAGTGCGCAGGTGGATACCTCCCAGCTCAGCCAATATGCGGGTTCCACTTGTGAGCTGGATAGCCAGGCTGGACTGAATAACCCCGGCATGCAGTGGCTGGCTTCCGGTGTACTTGAGTGGGTGCGTAAGCTGTTGTGGACTGCCGACACCCCCTGGCAGACGTTAATTGACGAAGCCAGGGTCATCCCGGCAGGCGCCGAAGGCGTGAAGATGCACTGCGACCTGCTGGCCTGTCAGAATGCGGGCTGGCAAGGGGTTACGCTCAATACCACCCGTGGGCACTTTTATCGCGCCGCGCTGGAAGGACTGACAGAACAGCTGCAGCGAAACCTCCATACGCTGGAAAAAATCGGTCATTTCCAGGCCACAGAACTGCTATTGGTTGGTGGGGGAAGCCGCAACGCGTTGTGGAATCAGATCAAAGCGAATGTTCTCGGGATACCTGTCAAAGTGCTGGATGACGCCGAAACCACCGTGGCAGGTGCCGCAATGTTTGCGTGGTCGGGCATTGGGGAATTTGCCTCACCGGAACAGGCACGCGGGCAGGTACGCTACCAGTACCGTTACTTTTATCCGCAAACCGAATCCGAACTAACAGGAGTTGAGTAATATGCTCAAAACAATATCTCCCTTAATTTCGCCCGACCTGCTGAAGGTACTGGCTGAAATGGGGCACGGCGATGAGATTATATTTTCCGATGCCCACTTCCCGGCCCACAGCACGGGACCGCAGGTTATCCGCACCGACGGTCTGCTGGTCAGCGACCTGCTACAGGCGATTATTCCGCTCTTTGAACTGGACAGCTATGCCCCACCGCTGGTGATGATGGCGGCTGTTGAAGGCGATGCCCTCGATCCTGACGTCGAGGCCCGCTATCGTCAGGCGCTTTCACTGCAAACCCCCTGCCCGGACATCACGCGTATTGACCGCTATGCCTTCTATGAACGCGCGCAACAGGCGTTTGCGATCGTTATCACAGGAGAGCGGGCAAAGTACGGGAATATTCTATTAAAAAAAGGAGTAACCCCGTAATCTCTGGTCTGAATGCCCGTCAGCTACGGGCATTCATCATAAGATGAGGATCAGAACATGAAAGCGGCGCGCCAGCAGGCGATCGTAGATCTGCTTACCAACCACAAAAATCTGACAACCGAAACCCTTGCTTTGCAACTTAAGGTCAGCAAAGAGACCATCCGCCGCGATCTCAGCGAGCTACAAGCCCAGGGAAAAGTGCTGCGCAATCACGGGCGGGCCAAAGTGATTCATCGGGAAAATCAGGACAGCGGCGACCCGTTTCATATGCGACTCAAAAGCCACTATGCCCACAAAGCGAATATTGCCCGCGAAGCGCTGGCATGGATCGAAGAAGGTATGGTGATAGCCCTGGACGCCAGCTCAACGTGCTGGTACCTGGCGCGACAGTTACCGGACATCAACATTCACGTCTTTACCAACAGCCAGCCCATTTGCCAGGAATTGGCTAAACGCGAACACCTTCAGCTAATCAGCTCCGGCGGTCGCCTTGAGCGTAAATACGGTTGCTATGTTAACCCCTCGCTCATCTCGCAGCTCAAACCACTCGAGATCGATCTGTTTATTTTTTCCTGCGCAGGGATCGACAGCGACGGCGCACTCTGGGACTCTAACGCGACCAATGCCGACTTCAAGTCCATTCTGCTTAAGCGCGCAGCGCAGTCATTATTGCTGATCGATAAAAGTAAATTTAATCGTTCGGGAGAGGCCCGGATTGGGCATCTGGATGATGTGACGCATATTATTTCAGATACGCCGCTGATTGAAACAATGCAGGCCGGATGAGACATTTACGCCTTCATCCGGCCTGCAATTTTACCTTATCGCTCGTCGCGACGACCACCAACAGCAGCCCACAGGCGACGGACGTGCACGGTGACTTCTTCACGGTCATGATACAGCTGACGCGCCTGAATCTGGGCATTTACGCCATGCTCGTCAAGCTGTGCCTGAATATAAGCCAGGTTTTGCGACACCTCTTCGTAGCGTTTTTTCATCGGCAGCTTGAGGTTGAAGATAGTCTCTCGACACCAGCCGTTGACCAGCCATTGCGCCATCAGGGCGGCAACCTTCGCGGGCTTTTCCACCATGTCGCAAACCATCCACGAAATGTTATTGCGATTTGGCCGGTACTTAAATCCGTCTTCGCGCAGCCAGGTAACTTGTCCGGTATCCATCAGGCTTTGCGCCATCGGACCATTATCCACGGAGTAAACCCACATGTTGCGTTTAACCAGTTGATAGGTCCAACCGCCCGGGCATGCCCCTAAATCCACCGCATACATTCCGTTAGCCAGACGTTCATCCCACTCATCAGCAGGAATAAACACGTGCAGCGCTTCTTCCAGCTTCAGTGTTGAACGGCTCGGCGCATCGGCCGGGAACTTCAGACGCGGAATGCCCATGTAGAACGGGGAGTTATTGTCGGGCCAGGAATAGCCAGTATAGCAACAGCCTGGTGCGATAAAGAACACATGAACCACCGGACGTTTTGGCGTTTCATATTTTGCCAGCACGCCCGCTTCCCGCAGCGCCGCGCGCAGTGGTACGGTAAATTTACGGCAAAATTTAACCAACTCTTTGCTTTCATTGGTATCAGCAACTTCAACGCGCAGATCGCCGCCTTTCTCCACCACGCCCTGCAACATGCCGACAATCGGCGTAATGCGGTCTTCCGGCGGTAAATATTGCAGCAGTTCACCCACCACAAACATTTGACGGGCAAAAATCAGCGAGCTAAACGGCAACTCTTTCACTAACTTTTCGGCATCGTCCTGCTGATAGCATTCGAAGATGACGTAACCCGCATTGTCTTTCACGCGGGCAAAACCGAAGATTTCCCGGCGTCCTGCTTTATCCGTAATTTCTGCGGCGCACTCTTTTTCAAAACCTGGGCGACACAACAATACAACCTTATTCATGGCTAACGCCCTTACGTTTCAATCGAATAGCGCCCACTAACATCAGCGCCCAGCCCACAAGGAAGCTGAAACCGCCGACGGGGGTAACAAACGCCCACAGGCGTAAATGCGAGAGCGCGAGGCAATACAGGCTGCCGCTAAACAGCACGGTTCCTAATGCCAAAAACACGCTACTCCAGTAAAACCAAATGCTAATGCGCCGTTGCATGGCGACGGCCAGGCCAAATATAGCCAGCGTATGGAACGCCTGATACTCGAGGCCAGTCTGGATCCACCCCATCTCAACGACACCGAGGGTTTTACTCAGAACATGTGCCCCAAAGGCGCCCAACGCCACAAAGATAAAGCCACTTACGGCGGCAAAAATCAGCATAAAACGGCTGGTCATGTGAATACCCTACGTAAATTATTGTTCATAACGAAAGCGGAATTTTTCTTGTTCCGTGGCCGCTTTCGCCAGAATCCACTGACGGAAGGCGGCTATTTTACCCAGTTCTGCCTGACTGTCATGACAAACCAGATAAAATGCGTTTTTGCTGACCAGAACATCATTAAACGGACAGACCAGACGTCCGGCTTCTATTTCGGATTGCGCCATGACGTTATTAGCCAACGCAATTCCCTGTCCATGGATAGCAGCCTGGAGCACCATGGCGCTATGGCTGAAGATGGGTCCCTGCTGTACGTTGATATGATTCAGGCCAAGCTGGCGCGTATAGGCTTGCCAGTCACGGCGCGACGCATCGTGCAATAATGTGTGTTTCGCCAGATCTTCGGGCGTCTTTAGCGGTTTATCACCGGTGAGTAATAGCGGCGAGCAGACCGGCAATAAATATTCTGCGTACAATTTTTCAACGCGCAGACCCGGCCAGTTGCCGCGTCCATAGAAAATCGCCACATCAACATCGTCAGCCAGTTTGTCTTCCTGACGGTCCACCGCCTGGATCCTGACATCGATTCCCGGATAAGCTGAGTTAAAGCTAGAGAGTCTGGGAACCATCCATTGGATTGCAAAACTGGGCAATAAACTCACGGTGAGCGCACCTTTTGCACTGCGTGCCTGAAGTTTACGCGTCGCGTCGGTTAATTGCGAAAAAATCTCTTTGATGTCGAGAAAGTAGCTTTGGCCTTCTTCCGTTAACAGCAAAGATCGATTGCGTCGACGAAACAGCTTCAGCCCTAGGAAATCCTCAAGTGACTTGATTTGATGACTTACTGCGGCCTGCGTCACAAAAAGCTCTTCTGCTGCGCGAGTAAAGCTCAAATGACGCGCTGCAGCATCAAAAACACGCAACGCATTTAGGGGTGGTAATCGTTTTGACATGACTTTTAGGCTTTGATGTTAAATGAATTTAACAATTAACCAACAGGTTGTAACCTATTAGTTTTTTTTATCTGAGCCATTATAAATTGTCCGTTGAGGTTCTACCAGCAAATACCTATAGTGGCGGCACTTCCTGAAGCCGGAACGAAAAGTTTTATCGGAATGCGTGTTCTGGTGGGCTTTTGGCTTACGGTTGTGATGTTGTGTTGTTGTGTTTGCAATTGGTCTGCGATTCAGACCATGGTAGCAAAGCTACCCTTTTTCACTTCCTGTACATTTACCCTGTCTGTCCATAGTGATTAATGTAGCACCGCCAAATTGCGGTGCTTTTTTTTGTCCGACTCTTTGTCGATGGACGACCGGTTAGTTATCCAGTTCTACCATCTCTTTCACATCGGTACGGTTAATCTGCTGTTTGTTGCCGTTAGCGTCTTTATACGAAATCATCCCCGTTTCATTGTCGGTCTGTGGCTTACCATCAGATACGATTGATCGACCATCATTGGTGTGCATCACGTAATTCGAACCAGAACAGGCGCTCAGGGCAAAAGTCAGCATACAAGCAGAGATAATTGCGGCAGTCTTTTTCATCTTTTTCTCCTTAAAGCGATTTATGCTATTAAAAACACACTCCGTAACAGGCTAAATTGCTCGCCTAACGGTATATAGCATAAGACACTGCGTGGACTTTGCCAGGATATCCAGAGTATTCCGATGGTTAGCACACCCCTTGTATCAGCGCCCTTTTTGCGCCACGATCGGTTTACTGAACTGAGGAATACCATGAACGCTTTTAACCCCGCGCAGTTTCGCGCGCAATTTCCCGCACTCAACGATGCTGGCGTCTATCTCGACAGCGCTGCTACCGCACTGAAGCCGCAGGCAGTGATTGAGGCCACCCATCAGTTTTATAGCCTGAGCGCCGGGAACGTCCACCGCAGCCAGTTTGCCGAAGCACAGCGCCTGACCGCACGCTATGAAGCCGCGCGGGAAAAAGTCGCAAGCCTGATTAATGCGCCGGATGACAAAACAATCGTCTGGACCCGCGGTACGACGGAAGCGATCAACATGGTTGCCCAAAGCTATGCGCGACCGCGGTTACAACCGGGTGATGAGATTATCGTTAGCGCAGCAGAACATCATGCCAACCTCGTGCCCTGGCTGATGGTGGCGGAGCAAACGGGGGCGAAGGTCGTCAGACTACCGCTTAACGACCATTTATTGCCAGACGTTGAAAGCCTCGCGCAACTCATCACTCCACGCAGTCGCATTCTGGCGCTTGGGCAGATGTCGAACGTTACCGGCGGTTGCCCGGATTTGGCCCGCGCCATTACGCTCGCCCATGCGGCTGGCATGGTGGTGATGGTGGATGGTGCACAGGGGATTGTCCATTTCCCCGCCGACGTACAGCAATTAGACATTGATTTCTATGCGTTCTCGGGCCACAAGCTGTATGGTCCCACCGGCATTGGCGTGCTGTACGGTAAACCGCAACTGCTGGATGCCATGTCTCCCTGGCTCGGTGGCGGTAAAATGATTAGCGAAGTCAGTTTTGACGGTTTCACCACCCAGGCTGCTCCATGGAAGCTGGAGGCCGGTACGCCTAACGTTGCTGGCGTTATCGGACTAAGCGCGGCGCTCGAATGGCTGGCGGACGTTGACGTGGTGCAGGCCGAAAACTGGAGCCGGGGTCTGGCGACGTTGGCAGAAGATGCGCTGGCGAAACGCCCCGGCTTTCGCTCCTTCCGCTGCCAGGACTCCAGTCTGTTAGCCTTTGATTTCGCAGGCGTTCATCACAGCGACATGGTGACGTTGCTGGCCGAATATGGCATTGCACTGCGTGCAGGACAACACTGTGCGCAACCGCTGCTGGCAGAACTGGGCGTGTCCGGGACGCTACGCGCCTCATTTGCACCTTATAATACGCAAAGTGATGTAGATGCGTTGGTCGCAGCCGTTGACCGCGCGCTGGAAATATTGGTGGATTAATGACAAGCCCTCTGTTCGCCGGACACCCGTTTGGCACAACCGTAACGGAAGAGACGTTACGCAATACCTTTACCCCGCTCACCCAGTGGGAAGATAAATATCGCCAGCTGATTCTGCTGGGTAAGCAGTTGCCAGCTCTTCCTGATTCGCTAAAGGCACAGGCCAAAGAGATCGCGGGCTGCGAAAACCGCGTTTGGCTGGGGCATACCCTTCATGAGAATGGTACTTTGCATTTCTTCGGCGACAGCGAAGGTCGCATTGTTCGCGGGCTGCTGGCGGTATTACTCACGGCGGTCGAAGGTAAAACTGCAGCCGAGTTACTGGCGCATTCGCCTATGGCATTATTTGACGAGCTAGGTTTACGCGCGCAGCTCAGCGCCTCGCGTACCCAGGGGCTGCATGCTCTGAACGAGGCGATTCTTGAGGCTGCCCGACAGGTTTGATGGTTGCCGGATGGCGACGCGAACGCGTCTTATCCGGCACAACACACTCAACTCTGGCGCGCCGCTTTCGCCATCATCTTCTTCAGCGCGTGTGAGACGGCAACAAAGCCAAAGGTGGCGGTCACCATAGTGGCCGCGCCAAAACCGGATGCGCAATCCATGCGCTTCGGCCCTTCCGCCGTCGCCTTCATCGCACATACCGAGCCATCTGCCTGCGGGTAAACCAGCGCTTCGGTCGAGAACACACAGTCCACGCCCAGCTTGCCTTTGCTGTTTTTCACCACGCCAAAATCGCTTTTCAGTCGCTCGCGTAGCTTGGCTGCCAGCGGATCCTGGATAGTTTTTGCCAAATCAACGACCTGTATCTGCGTCGGGTCGATCTGCCCTCCCGCACCACCGGTGGTCACCAGCGGAATTTTGTTACGCCGACACCAGGCGATCAGTGCCGCTTTTGGGCGCACGCTGTCAATCGCATCAATGACATACGAATAACCCGCACTCATATACTCAGCAACATTATCCGGCGTGACAAAATCATCGACCACGTTCACCCGGCACTCCGGGTTAATCTGGCGGATACGTTCAGCCATCACTTCAGCTTTTGCCAGGCCGACGTTATCGCGCAGAGCATGGATCTGGCGGTTAGTATTGGTGACGCACACATCATCCATATCGATGAGCGTGATGGCGCCAATACCGGTACGCGCCAGCGCTTCCGCCGCCCACGACCCTACCCCGCCAATCCCGACCACGCAAACGTGCGATTGGGCAAACAACTGCAGCGCATTTTCGCCATACAGACGCGCCGTACCGCCAAAACGCTGGCGCCAGGCATCACTGATAACCACAGACATAACACCTCAAATTCATTAATATCGAGCGCCATCCGGCTATTAACCGCTGAACACGTTACCCGTACCCGGCGCTGTTTTCAGTACCCAGACGCGACCGTAGTGATTATACCACCCCGCACGGTGTCCGGCGTCAGCACCAATGCCCTGATAGATATCGAAGTGTTGCCCTTTAATAGCGCCACCCACATCTAACGCCACCATCAGGCGCAGTTCGTACTGGCCGGTAAACTTGCCGTTATTGTCCAGTAACGGGACTTCCGCCAGCAATGTTGTGCCCGCCGGAATGATACTGCGGTCAGAAGCCACAGATGCGCGGCCAATCAACGGTACCGCGCTGGCCCCTTTGACCGGTGCAAAAGATTGCGGTTTAAAGAAGACAAACGATGGGTTCTGCTCCAACAGCTCACGCACTTCGGCTTCGCTGTGCGTTTCACCCCAATGGCGAATAGCCTGCATCGACATATCTTCTTTTTTCACTTCGCCACGGTCGATAAGCACCTTACCGATGCTGCGATAGGCGTGGCCGTTTTTCCCGGAATAGCTAAAGAAGTTAAGCGGGCTGCCATCGCCAAAATCGATGTAACCACTGCCCTGCACATCCATAATGAAGTTATCCATTAGGGAGTTGCTGTACGCCAGAATGTAGTTGTCGCTCAGCGCGCCCGCGTAAATCTCGGCACGGCTTGGTAAGCGCCCACGTTTTGGCGGCATGCGATAGATAGGATACTGAAACTCGCCCTGGCGCGTATGGCGCGCCTGAATAACCGGCGTGTAGTAACCGGTAAACTGGACGTTACCGTAGTTGTCCGCCCCTTCCATTTGCCAGGCATCAATACCAAACTGGCGCATACTGCGCGTATCACCGCCCGCACGTAACCACTGCTGGATAGCGTTGTAAACGTTGCTCTGGTTGCCGTACAAACGTGGCGAAGCGCTGCGAATTTGATTAACCTGCTCGGCGAAATCACCGGCATTGATTGGTGCGCCAACCGCATCAGGCTGGTTCACCAGTGAGAAAGGCTGGGTAAATTTCCCGTCTTTATACTGCTGCCCACGATCGGTGGGTTTTGAGGAACACGCGGCGAGCATCGCGACGACAGCTCCCGCAAGAAGATATTTTGCCCAACGTCCTTTCATTGTTCTCGTCTTATGTTGCCTGAATGCGAGACGAAGATAACAAACCCACGAACCTAATGAAATGCGTATACATACCCGAACGCAAATTTTGAGCAAAAAACAATCCAGAATGCGTTGTTTTTGTTCATTTTCACCTTAAAAACGTGATCAAGGTGAAAAAAGGGTTGCATGAAAATGCGAGCAGAGTATAGTGCGCATCCACGGACGCGGGGTGGAGCAGCTTGGTAGCTCGTCGGGCTCATAACCCGAAGGTCGTCAGTTCAAATCTGGCCCCCGCAACCAATTAAAATTTGATGAAATAAAAGCAGTACGGTGACGCGGGGTGGAGCAGCCTGGTAGCTCGTCGGGCTCATAACCCGAAGGTCGTCGGTTCAAATCCGGCCCCCGCAACCAATCAAATTTGATAAAATATAAAGCAGTACGGTGACGCGGGGTGGAGCAGCCTGGTAGCTCGTCGGGCTCATAACCCGAAGGTCGTCGGTTCAAATCCGGCCCCCGCAACCAACATTATAAACACCCTGAAGGGTGTTTTTTTGTATCTGCGGTCCATAAAAAAGCGCTTTTCAGCGCTTTTTTGTTATCCCCTTCTCGCCAGCGTCGCACCATCGGCAAAGTAGGCTTTGATCCCCGCCAAAATCGACTCTGCAACTTCCTGCTGGAAGGTCGCAGTTTTGAGCTTGCGCTCTTCCTCAACGTTACTGATAAATGCGGTTTCCACCAGAATAGACGGAATATCCGGCGCTTTAAGTACCGCAAACCCGGCTTGTTCAACCTGGTTCTTATGCAGATTGTTAACTTTACCGAGCTTATTCAATACCGCTTTACCAAACTTCAGGCTGTCGGCGATGGTCAGCGATTGCACCATATCAAACATGGTATGGTCGACGTAGCGATCGCCGCTCTTGCTGACGCCGCCAATCAAATCCGAGGCGTTCTGAGTTTGCGCCAGATATTTCGCGGCGGTGCTGGTCGCCCCTTTGGTCGAGAGCGCAAACACCGACGAACCTCTGGGCTGTCGACTGGTAAATGCATCGGCGTGAATAGAGACAAACAGGTCTGCACGCTGCTTCTGCGCTTTCGCCACGCGGACTTTAAGCGGAATGAAAATATCTTCATTTCGCGTCATAAAGACCTTCATGTTGCCCTCTTTCTCTATGAGGGCTCGCAGGCGTCGGGCAATCTGCAGCACCACATCTTTTTCACGCGTCTTGTATTTCCCCACCGCACCGGAGTCCTCTCCGCCATGCCCTGGGTCGAGCATAATGACAATGGGACGATCGCGCCCCGCTTTACCCGGCTGCGGGCCACTTTGCGCAGGCGGAACCTGTTTGTCCAGATCGCCCTTGTTGTATTCTTCCAGCAACGCCAGCAGCGGATCCTGAACATCCTGGGCATTGGCGGGATAGAGATCCATCACCAGACGTTCTTTAAAGCCAGCCACCGGAGCCAGCGCAAAAAGTTGCGGCTTCACATTCTGTTTCAGCTCGAACACCATCCGCACGGTCTGTGGGTCAAACTGCCCGACGCGCGCCGATTTAATATACGGATCGTCAGGACGGATCTGCGCCCCCATGCCCTTGAGCACCGAGTTCAAATTAACGCCTTCAATATCCACAACCACACGCTCAGGATTACTCAGGGCAAACTGTTTGTATTTCAGCAGACGGTTAGATTCTACCGTGACGCGGGTGTAGCTGGACGCTGGCCAGACACGTACGGCAACGACCTGACTCATGGCAGCCAGACCAACCTGGCTGACGCTCAAAAGCCACATAGCACCCGCACCTTTCAGTAAACGGCGGCGACTGATTGCTGAATTGGATCCCGACATGCTTCTCCCGAGCAAAAAGAAATCTTTATTGAGGTAATACGTAAAACGACTGAATTGACCGGAAACTTTAGCGAATGACGCATAATCTGTCATCTATAAAAGGGTAAACATTCTTTTTATATTCACGGTATTACTGAGAAAAATCTTCGGCATGGGTAAAAATTACGCTTGCACACAGCGCCAAAACAGAATAAAAATACACAAATTACGAATAATCATGCAATGAGGATGTGCCGTGGTGAAGGAGCGTAGAACCGAACTGGTACAGGGATTCCGCCATTCTGTTCCCTATATCAATACCCATCGGGGAAAGACGTTTGTCATTATGCTGGGCGGCGAAGCCATCGAGCATGAAAACTTTTCCAGTATCGTCAATGACATTGGCCTTCTTCATAGTCTCGGCATCCGCCTTGTCGTGGTCTATGGCGCACGACCGCAGATTGATGCCAATCTTGCGGCGCATCATCATGAACCGGTGTACCACAAGAATACGCGCGTTACCGACGCTAAAACCCTGGAGCTGGTCAAACAGGCGGCAGGGTTACTTCAGCTTGATATTACCGCCCGCCTGTCAATGAGCCTGAATAATACGCCATTGCAGGGGGCGCACATCAATGTGGTCAGCGGTAATTTTATTATCTCCCAGCCGCTGGGCGTTGATGACGGCGTGGATTACTGCCATAGCGGACGTATTCGTCGTATTGATGAAGATGCCATTCACCGCCAGTTAGACAGTGGCGCGATTGTGCTGATGGGCCCGGTCGCCGTTTCCGTCACCGGAGAGAGCTTTAACCTGACTTCAGAAGAGGTCGCCACACAGTTGGCTATCAAACTGAAGGCAGAGAAAATGATCGGCTTTTGCTCCTCTCAGGGCGTCACCAACGATGATGGCGATATTATTTCCGAGCTGTTTCCTAACGAAGCCCAGGCGCGCGTTGAGTTGCAGGAAGAGAAAGGCGATTACAGCTCCGGCACAGTGCGCTTTCTGCGTGGGGCAGTGAAAGCCTGTCGCAGTGGGGTACGGCGCTGCCATCTGATCAGCTATCAGGAAGATGGCGCATTGCTGCAGGAACTGTTCTCCCGTGACGGGATCGGTACGCAGATCGTAATGGAAAGCGCCGAGCAGATCCGCCGCGCTACCATTAACGATATCGGCGGGATTCTGGAGCTGATCCGCCCGCTGGAGCAGCAAGGCATTCTGGTACGTCGCTCCCGCGAACAACTGGAAATGGAGATCGACAAATTCACGATTATTCAGCGCGATAACCTGACCATCGCCTGCGCCGCTCTGTACCCTTTCCCGGAGGAGAGAATTGGCGAAATGGCGTGCGTGGCGGTGCATCCGGACTACCGTAGCTCATCGCGCGGGGAAGTATTGCTGGAGCGGATCGCCGCGCAGGCCCGGCAAATGGGACTGAGCAAACTGTTCGTGCTGACCACGCGCAGCATCCACTGGTTCCAGGAACGTGGTTTCACGCCGGTGGATATCGACCTGCTGCCGGAAAGCAAGAAAGAGATGTACAACTATCAGCGGCGGTCAAAGGTGCTGATGGCGGATTTGGGGTAGTGGTCGTTGCCGGATGCGGTATAAATGCCTTATCCGGCAACGAATTTTATTGATTAAACAACGCCGCCAATCCGCTGCGACGTTCGGTGCGGGTGGCAATGGCGTTACTTAATATCCGCTCATCGGCATACAGTGACAGACGCCGGCGCGCGCGGGTGACGGCGGTATAGACCAGCTCGCGGGTAACCACGGGTGAATGCTGGCTGGGTAAAATCAACGCCGCATGGTCAAACTCAGATCCCTGCGATTTGTGCACGGTCATCGCCCAAGTGGTTTCATGTTCAGGTAAGCGACTGGGCTGGACTGATTTGATAGAACCGTCCGGCAGCACAAACCACACCCTCAGGCCCTGTCCACGATCGAGGGCAATGCCGATATCACCGTTAAATAATCCCAGCGAACTGTCATTGCGCGCGATCATCACCGGTCTTCCCTCATACCAGCGGCTATGCGTTGAACGATGAATTTTACGTTTTTGCGCCATCACCTGCTCAAGGCGTTCATTCAAACCACCCACGCCAAACGGACCTTCACGCAGGGCACACAACAGCTGATACTCATTGAAGGCCTGAATGACAGCATCCGGCTCAGCGCCCTCTCGCAGTAAATCCAGATAGTGCCCATAACCCGCCAGCGCCTCATCCAACATCGCGGCGTAATCTTCGCTGCTATGTAGCGTGCGTTTTTCGATGTCGCTAAACCCCTGCTGGAAGACCGTTTTGAGCGCGGCTTTGTCACCACGATTAATCGCAGCAGCCAACTGACCGATTCCGGAATCGCTACCGAAACGGTAACTCTTTTGCAGCAGACACAAACTGTCGCGCAAAGCGGCGGCCTGAGTTCCCGGACCTGCCGGAATAGCGCTTCCGGTCAGACGACTGAGCTGGCGGGCGCGTTCCGGGGTAAACCCGTTACCGACGAAAGCACAGATATCCCCCAGCACCGCCCCCGCTTCGACGGAAGCGAGCTGGTCACGATCGCCAAGAAAAATCACCCGCCCGTGCGGCGGCAGCGCATCGATAAGGCGCGACATCATCGGCAAATCAATCATCGAGGCTTCATCCACCACCAGCACATCCAGATGCAGCGGGTTTCCCGCATGATGACGCAGGCGCTGACTGCCTGGCTGAGCGCCTAATAATCGATGCAACGTACTGGCGTCATCGGGAATGCGTTTCTTTTGCTCTTCGGTTAACGGCAGTTCTCGTAGCGCTGCGCCCAGCGAGGCAGTCAGGCGCGCTGCCGCCTTTCCAGTAGGAGCCGCCAGGCGAATACGGCAGCGTTCCCCCTCAGTCATCTGAATCAACGCCGCCAGAAGCCTCGCAACTGTTGTCGTTTTTCCGGTCCCCGGCCCGCCGGAGATCACCGATATACGACGGGTCAACGCCACCGCAGCGGCCACTTTTTGCCAGTTAACACCTTCCGCTGGTGGAAACAACGCCGCCAGCGTGTGGGTAAGCCGTTGTTCATCCACCTCAATGGCGTGGTTAACTTCACTGAAAAAGCGAGCCACTGCCCGTTCGTTATGCCACATCCGGTTCAGATACAAGCGATCGCCGTGCAGCACCAGCGGCGTGGGTTGCTCACCACGGCTTACCGCCCCGGAGGCCAGCAAACATTCCGTCCAGTCTTCTGGCTCCCCCACTTCAGCGAGCCAGGCGCTTAAAAGGGGATGGGCATCCTCGCTCAGGGATAACCGTGAAAGTGGTAAGCAGACGTGCCCTTCACCTGCTTCACGACTAAGCAACGCCGCCGCCAGCGCAACGGCAGGGTTATCATTTCCGGCAACCGCCAGCGCAAACTGGGCATCCAGAGGCCGGAGCTGTTTTTGCTCCACAGCTTCCAGTAATCGTTTCTGGATTGTCATGACATCTCCTCCAGTGGCGCACCGACAAACATCTCGTCCATCAAGGCGATTAACTCCCCGTCAGGTCGGGTCGCGTAAATTCCCTGTTGCGGATTTTCACTGTCAATGCCACGCAAGAAGAGATAGATAACACCGCCAAAATGGCGTTCATAATCATAATCAGCAATGCGATGGCGCAAGTAGCGATGCAGCGCCAGGCTATAAAGTTGATACTGCAGGTCGTAGCGATGCGCCTGCATGGCAGAGGCCATCGCCTGCTGCGTATACGCTGAGCTGTCTTCCCCAAGCCAGTTCGATTTGTAATCGAGAAGGTAATAACGCCCCTTGTGGCGGAAAACCAGGTCAATAAATCCTTTCAGCATGCCGCGTACCTGCATAAATTCCAACGCAGGGCACCCCGCGGAGAGCGGATCGTATTGGCGAATTAACGCATCAAGTTGGCTGGCCATCAGCGGCTGCGAAATCGGCAGGTAAAACTCCATCTCCACCTGTTTTTCACGCGCGGAAAGATGGCTCAAACTCACGCCCGTCTCGTTGAGAGGCGCCTGCAAAATGGCATCCAGCCATTCGGTCAAAACCGGCGTCCAGTGCGCGTCATAACCGCCCAACGCCAGTTTTTCCTCGACCCAACGCGGATCTACCGGTTGAGTAAAGTCGAGATCTTCAAACAGGCTATGCAAGAATGTACCTGGCGAAGCGCCGCGCGGGAACTGATGCGGAGTAAGCCCTGACTCTTCAATAACCTCACCAACGCCTGCGGCATCAATATCCAGTCGCGGGATCAGATCCTGCGCGATTCCATGCCCACGCTGCTGCAGACCGGAATAACTGGTCACGCGCCAGCTATCGCCGGGCGTACGCTGCAGTATTTTCGCACTCAGTTCGCAGCTAACAGCTTGCGCAACTTGCCAGCGTTCACCGTCAGGCTGCGCAGGCGTCTGGCAGGCAATATCATCACTGCACAACGCTTCAATCGCACTACGCAGACCCGCGGCATCCATCGGCTCACCTTTTTGCAACAGGCGACCAAGGGCGCTGTGATGCACATCGGTATCCCCTTTTTTATCGCCCCGACGTCGCACCAACGGCGCCACGCCAAGGCTGCAGTGCCATACCGAACGGGTTAGCGCGACATAGAGCAAACGCAGGTCTTCCGCCAGACGTTCCGCTTCAGCTAGCTCAACGCTCTCCTCGGCATCGCTGAGATCCAGCACGGCTTCAAAAGAGCTGCGATCGTGGTAGAAAGCCTGATCCTGGACGCGGAAATTCGTGATAAACGGCAGCCAGACCAGCGGATACTCCAGCCCTTTAGATTTATGGATAGTGACGATTTTGACCAGATGCTTGTCGCTTTCCAGCCTGAGTTGCTGGCTGGACGCGTTGCTGTCGGGTTCAAGAATATGCTGGGACAGCCAGCGCACCAGCGCATGCTCGCTTTCCAGCTGCGAGCCTGCTTCCTGCAACAGTTCGCTGATATGTAAAATATCGGTCAGGCGGCGTTCGCCCCCCGCCGTCGCCAGCAGGTTTTCCGCAATCTGGCGGGTTGTCATCAGCGCGCGCAGCATCGGCATCACGCCGCGTTTATGCCAGATCTGACGATAGCCATCAAACTCTTCGACCACCGCATCCCAGGCATTTTCGTCGTTATTTAACGCTTCAAGATCCTGCGCATTCAGCCCCATCATTGAGGTCGCCAGCGCGCTACGCAGCGTGTTCTCACGCTCCGGCGTCATCACCGCCTGCAGCACCCACAGCAACTCCCGCGCTTCCAGCGTTTCAAATACGCTGTCACGGTTGGAAAGGTAGACGGAGGGAATTGCCAGCTGCGTCAGCGCATCACGGACCAGTGCCGCCTCCTGGCGGCTACGAACCAGTACGCTGATATCCGACGCGCGTACCGGACTGGATGTTTTACCACTGACCAGTTGCGCAGCGCCAGACTGCCCGGCCTTAAGCCAGTCGCGAATTTGCGTGGCGCACACCTGGGCCATGTAGTTCTGATAATCGCCTACGCCGCAGCTTTCCCCTTCCATCAGCCACATGCTCATGGCTGGCTGTGTCTCACCGTGTAAAACAAACCGAAACGACTGGTTTTTTTCTGCAAATTTTACCGGGCTAAAGGGGATTTCGCGGAACATAAAGGCGTCATCCATCTGGCTGAAAAGCGTATTTACGCTATTGACCATGCCGGGGGCCGAACGCCAGTTGGTATCGAGCGTATAGTGTGCGCTGACCTCGCTGCGCGCCTTCATATAGGTGAAGATATCCGCGCCGCGAAACGCGTAAATCGCCTGTTTTGGGTCGCCAATCAGCAGCAGTGCGGTATCCGGCTGATGCTGCCAGATCCGGCGAAAAATACGGTACTGCTGCGGATCGGTATCCTGAAATTCATCGATCATCGCGACCGGAAAACGGGTACGGATAGCCGTCGCCAGGGCATCGCCGCTTTCACTGCGCAACGCCACATCCAGACGGCTGAGCATATCGTCAAAGCCTAGCTCACCGCGGCGTCGTTTCTCCTCGGCAACCGCTGAACGGATCTCCGCCAGCGCCCGGGTGATCACCAGATCGCGGAGAGTTAACGGTTCGCTAAGCAGTTCATCAATAGCGACAAACAGCGGGTGCTGAGGGGGTATTCCGCCCGCTTTAGTGCGCTCTTCCAGAAAACGCTGTGAGAATTTCTCCAGCGCGTCAGGAAGCTGATAACTTTGGGTTTCTTCTTGCGCCCATGCGCTGATCTTTTCGATCCACTTGCCCTGGTTACCACGATTAAATTTACGCCGGTCGATCCCGGAGGCTTCCAGCAGGCCATCCAGCTCATCAACGGAATCACGCCATTGCTGCTTGATCTGGTTAATGCGCGTGAGAATTTGTTCGTGCCGGGAAGCCAGCGTTTCGTCATCAGACGGCGGAGCCTTGATGACCGGCGCTTCCCCCTGCAGATAGCGATCGATGTCTCTCAGCAGAGCCTGCGGTCCTTTCCACGTTTCAAAAATCACCTGCGCAATGTCGCGGGGTAGCGGATAGCAGTGCCGACGCCAGAAGTCCGCACAGGCCTGATAGCGCAGCAGCGATTCATCTTCTATCAGTTGCTGTTCGAACAGCATGCCTGATTCAAAGGCGTTGAGACTGAGCATACGCTGACAAAAGCCGTGGATGGTAAACACCGCCGCTTCATCCATCTGTCTTTCAGCCAATAGCAGCCAGTGAGCGGCCTGTTTTTTATCGGCGATTTCATCTAACAAACGGGCATATAGCGGGTTGTCGGTCTTTTCACGCAGGCAGGCAATTCGCAGTTCATGAATGTTGCTACGAATTCGACCGCGCAACTCTTCGGTGGCTGCCTCGGTGAAGGTGACCACGAGCAGTTCTTCAACGGTCAGAGGACGAGGAAAGGCGGCAGAGCCGCCCAGTCCAAGCAGTAAACGTAAATACAGGGCGGCGATGGTAAAGGTTTTACCGGTGCCCGCAGAGGCTTCAATCAGGCGCTCGCCCGTCAGGGGCAAGCGCAGTGGATCAAGGGACTCAGCGGCATCATTCATTCTTATCACTCATCAGGGGTAAGGTTTGCTGCAACGCGCTGACTGTCTGCCACACTTTCCAGCCTTCCGGGTGCACATATTCTGCTTTCCCGTTCTGACTGCCGGAAACCTGTGACAGTATCGCCATGCCTTGCGGCTCAACCACCGCCTGATGGAAGAAGTCGGCAAGTTTTTGCGGCGTCAGCAGTTTAATCTGAGCCACTATTTTATCACGTGAATCGAAGCGCATATTGCCGCGATCAAAATCTTTGCTTAACTGTGAGGCTTCTTCCCCCAGCGTTTGCGGCGCCTGCAGCATTTGCGCAATAATCGCCTGCTGAATTTGCGCAAACTCTTCAGGTTTCATCGCCCGCAGCTTCGCTTCCGCCGTCGGGAAGAACGCTTTATAACGCTCCCAAAGATAAGACGGCTGATTATCATTGCTTTGCAGCAGGAACCCCATTCCCCACTGACGGCCGATACTCATCGGGAAAGCAAATACAGCGTAGCCTAACTGCTCTTCAGTACGCAGTTGATTGTAGAACCACGGCTGAACAATCTGCCCTAACATGGCGCTGTAGGCTGAACTGGCGTATTCATCGTATCCGGTTGGCACAAATACCGCCGCCAGCGCGGAGTCCGTGCTACTGCCTGCTTTTTCAAAGATGACGGACTGCTTCTTGTCCACAACCACATCTTTATTGCGACACCACTGTGACCCGTTAGCGCCAAGCTGTTGTTGGATATCCCGCGCCATGGTCGTCGCCTGAGCGGCGCTCATATTACCTATTACCAGGAATTCAGGCCGCGCACCGGTTTTTAAGGCGTCGCGGTACGTCATCACCTCTTTCAGGGTGATAGAAGGCAGTAGTTTACGGCGCTCATCGCGTGAGAAGTACGGCACCTGAGAAAGCATCTGCACTGGCATAATTGCCTGATCGTAGGCTTTACCCTTCTCTGCAGAATCCATCATCTGGGCATACCAGGATTTCGCCTGTTCCAGTTGTTCATCCGTTGAGGTGTAGCTGAAATAGCCGCTCAGCAGAGCCTGAAAAAGCTGCGGCAGACGTTGGGTGTAGCCGTTGGCGTTAAGCATCAACCCATTGTTAGCGTTGGTAGAGAAACCAATTCCACCTACCGACGCCTGATTGCTTAACTGATCGAGCGCAATCCCCGCCAGGTAATCGTTAAGTGCGAATAATACCTGGTTGCGGGCGCTGTCCATGGCCTTCGGGTTACGCAGGATCACGCTGACGTCAGCCTTCGGCTCACTGGCAAAATACTGGCTCGGCGCATACACCACGCGTAGATCCGGCTCATCAACAATCAGTTCCGGGTGAGCGTATTTTTTATCCGTTTTAATCAGCGTGAAATCATCCGGAATGTAGGGGTTCAACTCCGGTAACGACAGCGCAATGCCCTGCGCTTTTTGCTGCCAGTCGGCAAAGGTTTTGTCGCTGATTTTATCCACCTGGTAAGGCGCATCGACAAAATAAGCGGTTTTATTATGCGGTTCTTTCGCACTGATATACCAGATACGCGCATTCTGTGGCGTCATCATTGCCAGGCGTTGCTCAACGGCTTGCACATCGTACTGGTCGGCAATATTCACCGCATCCAGCGTATGTTCGACAGGAACGCGGATCATGGTATCAGCCAACCATTCCACGTAGTCCATATCACGGGTGATGGAGGGATAACGGAAATCGAGATCCAGTACGTGCGCCAGTTCGTCAAAATAGCGTTTATCGACGCCTTTATCGCGTAACAGATTGAGATAACTGAAAATTGCCGCAACAACTTCATCGCGGTTCGCCAGCCCTTTGTCGGTTAACGTCGCGGAAATGGCTAACACGCCGCTGTTCCCATTGACCACCGGATCGGAATCCGCACGAATACCTTCAACCAGTCCCTGCTTTTGCAGCCAGTCAGACAACGTGCCAGGGCTACGATTACCAATCAGATAGGTCACCAGCTCATCGGTTTTACTGCGGAACTGCGCGCTGTTGTTATCGATACGAAACTCGACGCGCAGTACTTTACGCGGCATTGCCGGAACATAGTGGATGATGACGCCCTTTTGCGCGTCGGTGACTACCGGTACGGTAATTTCAGGCTTTGCGATATTTCTGTTCGGTACGCGTCCAAAGGTGTCAGCAGCTATCCGCGCCAGCTCTGGCAGGGGCTTATTGCTATAAATCACCGCCTTCATCAGGTTCGCGGAGTAGTACTTTTCATGAAATTTTTGTAATGCCTGCACCACCGGGTTTCCCGGTTTATCGCTTAATGTCTCGAGATTTCCGCCGGAGAAACGCGAGCCAGGGTGCGCCGGGTTGATGGTCTCAGCACTCACCTGCGCCATACGCATCCCGTCTCGGGTGCGCGCCAGCGTCAGCTCGGAGTTAACCGCGTTACGCTCACGATCGGCATATTTTTTATCCAGCAACGGATCGGCAATAGCGTCTGCCAGGCGATCCACCGCCCCCACCAACGCGTCGTTTTCGACTTCAAGATAGAAGGCCGTACGGTAAGGCGCGGTGCTGGCATTGTGGCTGCCGCCGTGCATTTTCAGGAATTCAGCCAGACTGTCCGGCTGCGGGTATTTTTTCGAGCCCATCAGACACATGTGTTCGAGATAATGCGCCAGCCCCTGATGCTCGTCCGGATCTTCCAGCGAGCCCACGGGAACCACCAGTGCAGAAAGGGATTTCACGGCCTGAGGATCGGATACCAGCAACACGACCATGCCGTTATCAAGGCGCACGGCCTGATACTGGCGGGTGTCTTTATCGCTTTTACGGATGGTTTCAGCTAAAGGCTGCCAACCGGTATCTGCCTGACTTACGGGAACCCAAAGGGCGACGAACAACAGTAATGCGCTGAACCAGGTGCTGCGGGGCATTCACAAACCTCATCATTAACGTATTCACCTGTTCACAGCAAAGCACGCATAAATACGTGGTCTGAACAGGGCAAGACTATGTGCTGAACGAGCCAGCATCCTCTCTTTGTAAGAATCAGTCCGTGACAGAATGCGCATCATAGTGGAAGCCATCGAACTGCGCAATTTTTATACAATCATCATGACTAATTAAAGCGAAAAATCGGTAACAGGTAGCGCTGAGACTGTAAAACAATGGTCTCCAGCGTAGCCGCATCCAGCTGACGCCAAAGGCGCTGATACCAGATATCATCACCTTCACCCCGTACCATCATGTTACCTTCATAGGCCTGCAGAAACTTACTGCGCGCTTTTTGCAACGTTGCATCGTCATCTAACATGGCATCATTTACGGCGTCATAACAGGTTTTTATCCAGGCGCCGCCGCTTTCGGGCAATACCAGCAATGGTGACGACATGCCTTCCCGATACCCGTCAATGAGCTGCGACAGGTACAGCAGTGCCTGCTCTGCATCCAGTGGCGGAAAACGCCATTCCCCGTCTTTACGCAGGAACAACCGGCTCTCTCCCGTACCGCCACTGGCACAATAGACAAGATGTTCCAGCCAAAGTTGCACACCCTGCGCAATGCTTATCAAAGATGGGCGCCAGCGCAACAAACCGTCCTCTTGCACCTGTGGCAGCCAACCGGTGATTTGCACGCCGTTACAGTTAAGATCGATTTCCATACTCTGGCAGGGCTGACGACAGGCGATAATGCGTTCAGCCAGCGACTGCATCTCCTGACGCTGCGTATCCCACAGAATTTCGCCAAATGGCCCATAGGGAAGCGTGCCCGCCGCACGAAAACGGCGAAACAGTTGTTCAGCATCCTTCTCTTCAACCAGCGTGTTAAGCAATTGCTGATTAAGCTGATAGCGGGTTAATCCTTCAAGAGTGAACGGTTCCGTTTCCGGGATCTCACTTTCTTCAGAGCGGAAGTTGACCCTCAGCCGCATCTGGAAAAAAGCCCTTACCGGATGAGCCCAAAATCGCTGCAGCGTTTCCAGCGTCAGCGTTTCAGGCATCTCAAAGGGAAGCGTCTGGACAAAATCCGTGTGCGCTTTTCCTGACAGGCTCGCCGCAGGCAGCCATTCCCGGGCATAGCTTTGCTGTTCGCCCGGCAGATAGTTTTGTGCATCAAAGGGCATACGGGTATGCAAACGGGTAATGTGTGCTTTTACCCGTGCTTCGCTTTGATCGCAGGTCAATGATTCATCGCCCGGCAGATAGTGGCTTTGCCCGATGTAGTCCATCAGTTCCTGCACCAGCACCGACGGGAAGCGCTCGCTGTTGTCCTGAATGGAGCGGCCAATGTAGCTGATGTAGAGCGTTTGCTGTGCTGAAATCAATGCTTCAAGAAACAGGTAGCGGTCATCATCGCGACGGCTGCGATCGCCCCTCATCGGTTTTTGACTCATCAAATCAAAGCCCAACGGTGCAAGCTGACGCGGATAAACGCCATCGTTCATACCCAGCAGGCACACCACCTTGAAAGGAATAGAGCGCATCGGCATCAGCGTACAAATGTTAACTGGCCCCGCCAGGAAGCGCTGGCTAATGCGCTCCTGGTCAAGACGCTGGGCCAGCTCATCACGCAATAGAGAGAGCGGTATGGCATCACCATACTCAGCCCCCAGACCTTCAGTGATAATGGCCTGCCACTGCTGTTCAATCAGCGTCATCGCCGCTTCGGTATCTGCATCCGGCAGGAAGAAATCATTAAGCATGTCCCGACAAACGGGCAGCCACTCTTCCAACGGGCGCTCCTGCGCTAACCCTCTACGCCAGAGATTGAGCTGCATCAGCAACGAGGCCAGATGCCCTACCAACTCGGCAATCAAACCGTTGGACTCATCGTATGGCAATACCGATTGCCACTCGCCCTGCGCGCTTTCCATCGCGTAGCCGAGCAGCATGCGGGTTAAACCAAATTGCCAGGTATGCTGACCTGTAGGCGGAAGTTCCAGTTCACGCACGTTATCGTCGTCAATTCCCCAGCGAATCCCGGATTCATTGACCCATAAACGAAGATAGCGCAGCCCTTCTTCATCGATATTGAAACGCGCCGCCAGCACGGGCACATCCAGTAATGCCAGCACATCCTCTGAGACAAAACGGCTATCCGGCAGCGACATCAGGCTAATAAAGGCCTGTAAGACGGGATGAGACTGGCGCGCCCGACGGTCGGAAATCGCATAAGGTAAGTAACGCTCAGCTGGTGCGCTGCCAAAGACCGACTGAATAAACGGGCTGTAGCTGTCGATATCCGCCACCATCACAATAATATCGCGCGGCGTCAGCGTGGGATCCGCTTCCAGCATTGCCAGCAGGCGGTCATGAAGAATTTCTACCTCGCGCTGTGGGCTATGACAAACATGGAAAGTCACGCTGGTGTCGTTCAGCTCAAGCCGTCGTTTATTATCGCTACGCGAATACTCTTCCAGCGTAACGCCCGCCACGGCATGACTTTCAAGTTCCAGAATATCCGATTGAATATTATGCAAAAGATTGTCAGGCGTAATATCGACAAACGCATCCAGCTCCTGACTATTTTCCAGTTCTGAAAGCAGATAAATGTAATCGCGCCCCAGTTTGCCCCACGAGGCCAGCATCGGGTTGCCCACATCCTGTTCACCATCGCTGTTAAACACCCCTTCGGCTTTCTGACTATCGCGAAACAGCGGTAGATGGCGTTCTTCAAAGCTGTGCCGACGCTGACGCGCCATCAGCTTCGCCAGCCAGGCGGGATCTTTTATATCTCCCCAGTAGTAGCGACAAGGGTTGGTAAACAGCAGATGAATATCAATGTGCTTGCCCAGCGCCTGCAATGCCTGCAAATAAACCGGCGGCAGCGCCGAAATGCCGCAAATAAAGACGCGAGAAGGCAGTCCCTGCGGGCACTCGGACGCGCTTTCCAGAGACTGAATAAATCGTTGGTATAAATTGGCGCGATGCCAGCGCGGCTGGCCCAATTCCTCGGTGTGTTCCACCAGCGCTTTCCACAACGGCGCCTGCCAGGCCTGAGACTCACCGAGTCCCTCAACCTGTCGCCCAGCTTCCCACTGGGTCAACCACTCAGGGCGATAGACTAAATACTGGTCGAAGAGGTCAGCCGCGCGCGAGGAAAGCTGAAACAGCTTACGTTTATCGGTGTCGTCCGTCAGATAGTGGCGCAGCAATGCGAAGTCATCGCCATCCAGCAATTGCGGCAACAGCGTCATCAACTTCCAGCTCATGCTCTGTTTGCTGAACGCGCTCTCTTTCGGGATATCCGGCAGCACGCGCACAAACATATCCCAGATAAAACTCGCGGGCAGCGGAAAATCAATGTTGGCGGCAATACTAAACTTCTGTGCAAGGGTCATTTGTAGCCACTGCGCCATACCGGTACTTTGAACCAGGATCATCTCAGGTTCAAAGGGGTCGTCCAGCCGCTCGCGCTCAACGATAAATTCCATTAACGCTTCCAGCACATCCAGACGATTGGAGTGGTAGACCCTTAACATAGCGACTCCTGACTACTGACGATTCGGGCAATGCAGACGCGTCATCTGACCCTGCCTGCCCAAGGGTGAAGAAATTTTAACGTTGATGCTGACACATCCCGCGCTCGTTGTCTGCATTCGGTTAACCTGCCAGTTCAAAGGCGATGAAAACGGATACAGCTGGGTTTGCTGCCAGGCGTGACGCCAGAGTTGCTGATACTGGTTTCTGATGATAAAGCTGTTCATCAGCGCCCGCTGGTATCCTGACAGCGCGGTCACAATCATGATCATCAGCACCATTGCCAGCATCACTTCCGGCAGGCTAAAGCCACGCTGTCTGTTCAGGGGATCTGACATAGCGCCTGCTCCTTTAGCGGACAAAAATCGCTCCAGCCATGCACCGAATATTCGATATTGTCATCAATAATCGCCCCCTGCCGCCATAACGATACCCCTTCATAATGGACTATTAGCAGCACGAAATTATTAGTAAGCAGTCGCAGGCAAACCGCGGCATCCTGCGTGGTATAACGCCGACACTGTACGGCGAGTTGTAAGCGCCAGGGCTGCATACGCCCCCATTCCATCGCGGATTGCACCACCGCCTGGCGCTGCAGAGCCTGACTTTGCGTGACCACTCGCGAAGCAAAACGGGACTCCTGCCTGCTAACGCCTTGCAGCAGAAGGCTACCGAGCACCAGTAGCAACAAGACCATCGCTAAAGATGAAACGCCCCGCTCACGGTTCACAGGTTGAATCCTGTCACGCTGTAGACTGCTTCAATAACCTTTTGTGGTTCGGCATTGTTCACTCCGCGCAAACGCAGCGTAAGGAGCGGGGAATATCCGCTGATATTCAGACGTTCGACCTGAAATGCCTCAATCTGTATCGTGGCTGGATCGGTCATTTTCTCCCACCCTTTTCCATTGCAGTCCGTTACTCCCCGCAGGGTCTCCAGTACCTTGTCCTGTAAACGAAATCCAATCGTATCGGCCTCTTTCGCGGGACTGCTCTCCCAAATGCCGTTGCTATTGGCATCCCAGCGCGCAATGACACAGTCGCCCTTAGCCGATATCTCCAGCCCTTCTCCGACACAGTTTCCGCGGCAGTACCCTGCCCGCTGAAGATGCTTCGCCACGGTGTATACCCGCTGCCATATTTCATCTTCAAGCGCTAACTGGCGCGTGTTGCGCAGGATCTCTCGCTGCAGCGCGGGTAAAAATCGCGCTGAGCTAAGCAATAAAACGCTGCTAATCGCCATAGCAATCAGCACCTCAAGGAGTGAAAAGCCCCGTTCATTTACTGACATAACCTGGCCTCATCTTTCTCGCAAAGCCTGATTCGCCCCCAGCCTGACACCACCACGCGCCATTCCCCTGTCGTATTTTTCAGGCGAATATGTCCAGCCCATGCCGTATTGCGCAGACCAAAAAAGGCCAGTGAAGGCGTTATCTCTGCCATTTCGACATCGTCCCAGGGCGGTGTAAAAACCAAGGGCGAAACGGGTAGACACGTGGTTTGCACAGCAGCAGAGCTGACAAAACACCAGGATGTGCCATCCCGAATCACGCTGATGACGTGATCGCGGTTACGCCAGTTAGCATCTTCACGCAGTTGCAGCAGGTAATCTCGCACCTGAATGGCGGTTTGCCATAGCCGCTGTTGCTGTTGCCAGCGCTGCCAACCATACAGCCCCGAGGCGCCAAGCGCCGCGACGATCAGCATCGCAATCAGGGTTTCGATAAGCGTGTAGCCGTGTTGTTTTTTCATGCCGCCAGTATGGCGTGAGGAAAATGAATAACGAGCGGGAAATTCGGTTTCTACGGCGAGCTACGAGGAATATTTGTCGCGTTGCAGGTCGTTGCAATATTTCAGGAACCCACGCCGAAGAACGCGATTTGAGACAAAAAAAACCGACGCGCACGGGCGTCGGTTGTGACAGCATGAAGCCGATTAGATAGCCACTGGCGCTTTAATACCAGGATGCGGATCGTAGCCTTCAATTTCGAAATCTTCGAAGCGATAGTCAAAGATAGATTCAGGCTTACGTTTGATGACCAGCTTCGGCAGCGCGCGCGGTTCGCGGCTAAGCTGCAGATGCGTTTGATCCATATGGTTGCTGTACAGGTGCGTGTCGCCGCCGGTCCAGACAAAATCACCCACTTCCAGATCGCACTGCTGCGCCATCATGTGTACCAGCAAGGCGTAGCTGGCAATGTTAAACGGCAAACCGAGGAACACATCGCACGAACGCTGATACAACTGGCAGGAGAGCTTGCCATCCGCCACGTAAAACTGGAAGAACGCGTGGCACGGCGCCAGTGCCATTTTATCCAGCTCACCGACGTTCCATGCAGAAACGATAATTCGGCGAGAGTCCGGGTCATTTTTGAGCTGGTTTAACACCGTGGTGATCTGGTCAATATGGCGACCATCTGGCGTAGGCCACGCACGCCACTGTTTGCCATAAACCGGCCCCAGATTACCGTTTTCATCCGCCCATTCGTCCCAGATTGAGACGTTGTTTTCATGCAGGTAGGCAACGTTGGTGTCGCCCTGCAAAAACCACAGCAGTTCATGAATGATCGAGCGTAAATGACAGCGTTTAGTCGTAACCAGCGGGAACCCTTCCTGCAGATTAAAACGCATCTGATGACCAAAAATGGAAAGCGTTCCGGTTCCGGTACGGTCGTTTTTCTGTGTGCCTTCATCCAGCACTTTTTGCATCAGTTCTAAATACTGTTTCATGGTTCCTCAGGAAACGTGTTGCTGTGGGCTGCGGCGGTACGCCCAAACCATCATAATAATGCCTGCGACAATCATCGGGATTGAGAGGATCTGTCCCATGCTGATGTACTGTACCCAGGTGCCGGTAAACTGCGCATCCGGCTGGCGGAAGAATTCAACGATAATACGAAACGCGCCATAACCAATCAGGAACAGACCGGATACCGAACCCATCGGGCGCGGTTTACGAATGTACAGATTAAGAATGATAAACAACACAACGCCTTCCAGCGCCATCTCATAAAGCTGTGAGGCATGGCGCGGCAGCGAGCCGTAGGTATCAAAAATAGACTGCCATTGCGGGTTAGTTTGCAGCAGTAAAATGTCTTCGGTACGGGAGCCCGGGAACAGCATGGCGTACTTGAAATTCGGATCAACGCGTCCCCACAGCTCACCGTTGATAAAGTTGCCCAAACGCCCTGCCCCCAGACCAAACGGAATCAGCGGGGCAATGAAATCAGAAACCTGGAAGAACGAACGCTTGGTGCGTTTGGCGAAGATAATCATCACCAGGATCACACCAATAAGCCCACCGTGGAAGGACATCCCGCCGTCCCAAACGCGGAACAGATACAGCGGGTTATCGAGGAATAACGGGAAGTTATAGAACAGTACGTAACCAATACGCCCTCCAAGGAAAACCCCGAGGAAGCCCGCATACAGTAGATTTTCTACTTCATTTTTGGTCCAGCCACTGCCCGGACGATTAGCACGGCGCGTCGCCAGCCACATCGCAAAAATAAACCCCACCAAATACATTAAGCCGTACCAGTGAAGCGCGACGGGTCCGATTGAGAAAATGACCGGATCGAAATCCGGAAAATGCAGATAGCTACTGGTCATCTGTCACCACAAGTTCTTGTTATTTCGCTGAAGTCAGACAGCAATTGATAAGCGCGCCTGCATAATGCAGGCGCTCCAAAGGTGCGAATGATAGCACATGGGGATCGCAGCGGATGCCGATTACAGTTAAAAGATATGTATACCTACTGTTACCAGCCCTCGATTCACAATCCCCCGCGAATCAGTCCCCCCATGCCACGGCGTTCCATAAAAGCCGCCACCTGATGGCGTACTTCTGTCGCCATCTGCGCTTCCAGGCTGCGTTGCGCCAGCGTTTGCGCCTCATCAAAATCGATATGGCGCAGCAGATATTTAACGCGAGCCACGGAACGACCGTTCATCGACAAATGGCGAAAACCCAGGCCGATCAGAATGGCCACGCACATCGGGTCGCCCGCCATTTCACCGCACAATCGCAAATCGATACCGCTTCTTTCGGCTTCCTGCGCAATCATCGCCAGCACACGTAACATACCCGGATGCAGGCTGTCATAAATGCTGGCCACCCGCGTATTGTTACGATCGACAGCCAAAATGTACTGGGTGAGATCGTTGGTTCCGACCGAGATAAAGTCTATCCGGTTTATCAGATGCGGCAGCATAAACACCATCGACGGAACTTCCAGCATGATGCCAATGCGCGGTTTTGGGATCGCGTAGCCGATCATCTCTTCCACTTCGCGTCCGGCGCGTTCAATCAAACGTCGCGCTTCGTCCACTTCATCAATGCTGGTGACCATCGGCAGCAAAATGCTCAGGTTGCCGGTTGCCGCGTTGGCACGCAGCATGGCCCGAACCTGGATCAAAAAGATCTCCGGCTGATCGAGCGTTATGCGGATCCCACGCCAGCCAAGGCACGGGTTCTCTTCACTGATCGGCATGTAGGGCAGTTGTTTATCGGCGCCGACATCCAGCGTACGTAGGGTCACCGGCTTGTCGTTAAACATTTGCAGCATGCCCTGATACTGCGCAACCTGTTCTTCTTCCGAAGGAAAACCGCTTTGCAGCATGAACGGGATTTCGGTGCGATACAGGCCAATGCCGTCGATCCGGCTCCCCAGCTTCTCTTCATGCTCCGGGCTGAGGCCCGCATTGAGCATCACCTTCACACGCTCGCCGCTTTTCAACTGTGCTGGCTGGTTGACGTCATCTTCCGCCAGGCGGCTCAGCTCAATTTCTTCACTGATAAGACGCTGGTATTCCTGGATCAATACCGGCTCTGGATCGACCAGCAGTTCACCGCGATAACCGTCCACTACCAGCGTACGGCGATGTAACACCGACGGCTGGATATCGGCTCCCATGACGGTAGGGATACCCAGTGCACGAACCATAATAGCCGCATGAGAGTTGGCCGCGCCGTCCCGGACAACCACACCGACTAAGCGGTCCTGAGGAAGTTCCGCCAGCGTGGTGGCGGAAAGTTCATCCGCCACCAGCACAAAGCGTTCCGGCCAGGTATTCGGCCCCTGGATCGAGTCGTCAAGATGGAACAGTAGACGCTGGCCCAGCGCGCGTAAATCTCCGGCCCGCTCTTTGAGGTAGTTATCACTCAGCGCGGCAAACTGTTCGGCAAACTTTTCAATGATCGTTTTAACGGCCCACTCGGCCACCGAACCATTATCCACTTCCGCAAACAGCTCACGGCGCAGACGAGTATCGGAAAGCAAGTGTGAATAGAGATCAAAAATCGCCGCCGTTTCTTTCTGCGCCCCGGCGGTAAAGCGTTTGCTGTAGCGGCGGAATTCATTCGCCGCCTCTTCCAGCGCACCGGTGAGCCGCTCGCGCTCAAGCACCGGATCCAGCGTTGAAGCCTGATAGACCTGCTCCATCAGCGGCAGCGTCGCATCCTGCCAGCCTTCGGCTATTGCCACGCCAGGGGCGGCGGGCAATGCGCGGATGCGCGTTTGCCGGTATTGGCCGAACAGTGCGTTTAGCTGCGACTGCGAAAGAATAGCCGCCATTTGCGTGGCGAGCGTGACGAGGAAAGACTCTTCACTTTCATCGTACTGGCGCAATTCGCGCTGCTGGACCACCAGCACACCTAACAGCTGACGGCGCTGAATAATCGGTACGCCTAAGAACGCACGAAAGCGCTCTTCTTTTACCGAAGGGATGTATTTAAAGCTGGGATGTTTTTGCGCATCGGCGAGGTTGATAGGTTCCGCCAGCCTGCCAACCAGGCCAACGATACCTTCATCAAACGCGAGTGCGACAGTACGACCACGCGGTTTCTTCAGTCCACGGGTCGCCATGAGGTAATAACAACGTCGATCGTGATCGGCCAAGTAAACCGAACAGACCTCTGTATCCATCGCAAGACAGATGTCGGTAACCAGAATATTCAGCGCTTCATTCAGACGCGGAGCACTGGCCACCTTTTCGACTATTTCGCGCAGGCGGGTGAGCATAATTTGCGTAGCTTAACCTCTTTTACGTCTGTACGCAGGTGCGCTTTGGGGCTTAGGAGTGCTCTCCTGAAGCGCCATGACAACACTTGCGAATTCTTTCATCACCCTGCGATAGACATCGCGTTTAAATGACACCACCTGTCGAACCGGATACCAGTAACTCACCCAGCGCCAGCCGTCGAACTCAGGTGTACTGCTGGTTTGCATATTGATTTCAGCATCGCTGCTAACCAATTGCAGAAGAAACCATTTTTGTTTCTGGCCGATACAAACCGGCTTCGTGTCCCAACGCACCAAACGTTTCGGTAACTTGTAACGCAACCAGTTACGAGTAGAAGCAAGGATCCGTACATCTTTACGACTGAGACCCACTTCTTCAAAGAGTTCCCGGTACATCGCCTGCTCTGCTGTCTCTCCTGCATTTATCCCACCTTGCGGGAATTGCCAGGAGTGCTGACCAAATCGCCGGGCCCACATGACCTGCCCCTGGCGGTTACAAATTACTATCCCTACATTCGGGCGGTAGCCATCGTCATCAATCACCGGACTACCTCAATATAAACCTTATATACAAACGATTGTTTCACACTCCAGAGAGGCGGTAAACCACTCTGTTAAGGGCGCGATACTCTAATAACAATTGAATAACTCACAGCTAAGGGCGGAGTTATAAACAGAAGAAGGGCAAGCAAGGCGATTTTATTCACCTTTTCTGTGGATATAGTTGTGAAGAAGTACGGAATTACTATGGGAAAACCCAGAACAGTCCGAATAAGACATTCGTCACATATCAAAAATAGTCTTCTATATTCATAAAGTTAAAACCGTTCAGCGCAAATAAACCCATAGAAACGTGACGTATATCACGCACACGATCTTCAGGCTGATGAAAGATCGACCAGCGTTGGTTTTATCCACAGATTATGCCAATAAGTTAGGCACAATTTGTGTGAAAATTCGATTTTCGTCGCACGTCAAGGCTGTAAATTGAAACAGTAGTGGGGGTTTTTCACAGTTATCCCATCTTTCTGTGGATAACATGGTGTAAGATCCTGTTCATTGTCAGTGACCAGAATTGGAAAACCCGCTTCGCTGTTGCGCAACTCTGCGTATGTGAATCTAAAAACCAATATAAATCATAGAATTGAATAAAGCATGTGGAAAAAGATAAACTCTGTCCACACGGTATAAAATCTTTGCTCATTTTTTCACCTAAGGGTTAACCCGATGTCAGAACTCCATCCGCTGCTTTCTCCCCCTGAATCTGAAGCCCAGTTGTTGAGTCAGGCACGGCAGCTTTCGGGCTACGCGCTGGGAGAGTTGGCGGCAATGGCGGGACTCGTCGCACCCAAGGATCTCAAGCGCGATAAAGGCTGGATTGGCGTACTACTGGAAATCTGGCTTGGCGCCAGTGCGGGCAGCAAACCGGAACAGGATTTTGCGGCGCTGGGCGTGGAGCTGAAAACAATCCCAGTGGATAGCCTTGGCAGACCGCTGGAAACCACCTTTGTGTGCGTGGCACCGTTAACCGGCAATACCGGCGTTACCTGGGAAACCAGCCATGTGCGGCACAAACTTAAACGCGTTCTGTGGATCCCGGTAGAAGGCGAACGCAGCATCCCGCTGGCTGAGCGCCGCGTCGGTTCTCCCCTGCTGTGGAGCCCGAATGAAGAAGAAGACCGGCAATTGCGTCTGGACTGGGAAGAGTTGATGGATATGATTGTGTTAGGCCACGTCGAACGCATCACTGCCCGCCATGGGGAAGTGCTACAGCTGCGTCCTAAAGCCGCCAACGCCCGAGCGCTTACCGAGGCCATTGGCGCCCATGGCGAACCCATCCTGACCCTACCACGCGGTTTTTACTTGAAAAAGAACTTCACGCGCGCATTGCTTGAGCGACATTTCTTGTTCCAGGCGCAATAGGCACCGTCCGGTCTTTCACCCGCCGCGTTACGGGCCTATAATTACCGCTTCTTTTTTTTGGCAGGACTTTGTTCGATGTTATTTGCATGGATAACCGATCCTAACGCCTGGCTTGCGCTCGGTACGCTGACGCTGCTGGAGATCGTTCTTGGGATCGACAATATTATTTTCCTCTCTCTGGTAGTAGCCAAACTCCCGACAGCGCAACGCAATCATGCCCGACGTATTGGGCTTGCGGCGGCGATGATCATGCGTCTGGCACTACTGGCCTCTATCGCCTGGGTAACGCGTCTGACAAACCCGCTATTCGAAGTGTTTGGCGAGGCAATATCAGCGCGCGACCTGATCCTTCTACTCGGGGGATTGTTCCTGATCTGGAAAGCCAGTAAGGAGATCCACGAATCCATTGAAGGTGAGGAAGAGGGGCTGAAAACCCGCGTTTCCTCTTTTCTGGGCGCGATTGTGCAGATCATGTTGTTAGACATTATCTTCAGCCTGGATTCCGTGATTACTGCGGTAGGCTTGTCCGATCATCTGTTTATCATGATGGCGGCAGTGGTGATTGCCGTGGGTGTGATGATGTTTGCTGCACGCCCGATTGGCGATTTTGTCGATCGCCATCCTTCGGTAAAAATGCTGGCGCTCTCGTTCCTGATTCTGGTCGGTTTCACGCTAATTCTGGAAAGTTTCGACGTCCACGTTCCGAAAGGATATATCTATTTCGCCATGTTCTTCTCTATTGCGGTAGAGACGCTGAACCTGTGGCGTAATAAAAAAAATCCGCTCTGATGAAATCCATCGCTCCCCGCACGGGGAGCGAATGCGCGCCACACCTACCTCTTCTCACAGTTTAAGATTTTACTGCTTTCGCCATGCACAACTTCGCGTTATTACTAAACTATTGTCAGATGCAGGCCATGTGAGGATAAGCAGATGAAAAAATGGGCAGTTTTGATTTCCGCCGTAGGACTGGCTTTTGCCGTTTCCGGATGCAGCAGTGATTATGTAATGGCGACAAAAGATGGTCGAATGATCCTGACCGATGGAAAACCAGAAATTGACGATGATACCGGTCTGGTGAGCTATCACGACCAGCAAGGCAATGCGATGCAGATTAATCGCGATGATGTGTCTCAAATCATTGAACGCTGATGGTTGAGGTCAGCAGCGCGCTGGCCTTAACAATTTTACTTCCCTTTTTCTCTTCCCTCAGCCATTTTTATAATCCTTATGTCGTGATTATAAAAAGGAAACGGCTATGCAATATCACCGTATACCCCACAGCTCGCTTGAAGTCAGTACACTGGGGCTGGGCACAATGACGTTTGGTGAACAAAACAGCGAAGCCGACGCACATGCACAGCTCGATTATGCCGTAGAACAAGGCATAAATTTGATCGACGTTGCCGAGATGTATCCGGTACCGCCGCGTCCTGAAACCCAGGGTCTCACCGAAACCTACGTAGGTAACTGGCTCGCCAAACACGGTAGCCGTGAAAAGCTAATCGTTGCTTCTAAGGTCAGTGGACCTTCACGTAACAACGACAGCGGTATTCGACCGAATCAGGCGCTGGACCGTAAAAATATTCGTGAAGCGCTGCACGACAGCCTGAAAAGACTGCAAACCGATTACCTGGATCTGTATCAGGTTCACTGGCCGCAGCGCCCGACCAACTGCTTTGGTAAGTTAGGCTACAGCTGGACGGACTCTGCGCCAGTCGTTTCGCTGCTGGATACGTTGGACGCGCTGGCAGAGTTTCAGCGCGCGGGGAAAATTCGCTACATCGGCGTGTCCAATGAAACCGCGTTTGGCGTGATGCGCTACCTGCACCTGGCGGACAAACACGATCTGCCGCGCATCGCCACCATCCAGAACCCCTACAGCCTGCTGAATCGCAGCTATGAGGTTGGACTGGCGGAAGTGAGCCAGTATGAAGGCGTTGAACTGCTGGCCTACTCTTGCCTTGGCTTCGGTACATTAACCGGTAAATACCTGAACGGCGCGAAGCCTGCCGGTGCACGCAATACGCTGTTTAGCCGTTTCACGCGTTACAGCGGCGAGCAAACGCAAAAAGCCGTTGCGGCCTATGTGGATATCGCGAAACGCCATAATCTGGATCCTGCGCAAATGGCGCTGGCATTCGTGCGTCGTCAGCCGTTTGTCGCCAGCACCCTGCTGGGAGCCACGACGATGGAGCAGCTAAAAACCAACGTTGAAAGCCTGCATCTGGAGTTGAGCGAAGAAGTACTGACAGAGATTGAAGCGGTGCATCAGGTGTATACCTATCCTGCACCGTGACGGTTAGTGCCTGATGGCGCTACGCTTATCAGACCTACAAATTGCTGCTCTCTGTAGGCCGGATAAGGCGACGCTGCCATCCGGCACATTCATTGTTCACTCATCTCGTACCAGGCTGGCGGCGCTGCCAAATCCACAGCGCCGCAATCGCCAGCGCAAACAGCGCGCCGAATCCAATACCAATCGCTACCGCCGGGATCCCCACCAGCACTGCCAGTGAGTAAATCCCAAGCATCAGCAGCATCGCGCTGTTTTCGCCCAGGTTTTGCACCGCGATCGCATTACCCGCACCGACGCTTTTCTTGCCCCGCTCCTGCAGCAACGCATTCAGCGGTACCACAAAGAAGCCACCTGACACGCCGATAAGCATCAGCAACGCGTAAGCCGGAAGCAGCGCATGCTGAAGTGAGAAAATCAGCACCACGACGCCAATCAGGATCCCCGCAGGCATACAGCGCGACACGGTTTCCAGCGTCACCAGCTTCGCTGCCGCCCCCGCGCCTACGACAATCCCAATCGCTACCATAGCATTGAGGTAGGTCGGCGTAGCGTTATCGGTGATGCCGAGCGCCACCGGAACCCACAGCACCAGCAGAAAACGCAGCGTGACGCCCGCGCCCCAAAAAAGGCTGGTTCCGACCAACGAAAAACGTGTTTCACCGTTGCGCCACAGCGAAGAAGCGGCGCAGAAGAAACTGCGCGTCATTTTCCCCAGATGCCAGGATTGGCCAGGACGAGCCGCGGCCAGTTTCGGGATGTACAGGTTAGCCACCACGGCGCCAGCATAGGCCAGCGCACAGGCAGAAAGCGCGGCAATCACATGCCAGTCGGCCAGAACGCCGCCGGCGACAGAACCGAGCAAAATCGCGGCGATGGTGGAGGCTTCCATCAGGCCGTTAGCTTTGACCAGTTTGTCACCGGTGGTCAATTCACCGAGAATGCCATACTTGGCCGGTGAGTACGCGGCCGCGCCAATCCCCACCAGCGTATACCCGAGAAACGGATTAATGCCGAAGCAAATACTCGCCGCGCCCAGCAGTTTCAGGGCGTTCGCGAACATCATCACTCTGCCTTTGGCAAAGCTATCCGCCACCTGTCCAACAAATGGCGCAAACAGGATGTAAGCGCCCACAAACACCATTTGCAGGATTGGCTGGCTCCAGTCCGGATAAAATTGTTCCTTCAGCAGCGCCAGCGTGGCGAACAGCAGCGCGTTATCGCCAAACGCCGACAGAAACTGCGCGGCGATGACGGACATCATCCCTTTGGACCAGATTGAAGTGTTAGTGTGCGCTGACTCAATCATGTTGTTTTTCCGGCTCATCGACCCAGCTTTTCAGCGTAACAAAATCCGGCTTACCGCTGCCGAGTAATGGGAGTTGCTTCAGGTGGCGAATATCACGCGGCACGGCAAGTTCAGGCACGCCATGCGCTCGCGCATACTGCTGTAGTTTTTCACGCGTGAGTTCGCTGTCGGTAGTGAACAGCACCAGCGCCTCACCTTTGCTGGCATCGCTCTTGATCGCCGTGGCGTGCATTTTGTCTGCAGATACCGCCAATGCCAGTTGCTCAACCATTTCCAGCGAGACCATCTCTCCGGCAATTTTAGCAAAACGCTTGGCGCGTCCCTGGATCTGTACAAAGCCGTTTTCATCAAAGCGGACGATGTCTCCGGTGTCATACCAGCCGCGCTCAATCTCACCCTGCGCATTTTCTGCCGTCGGCACTTCCAGCACGCCAGGTTTTTCGACGCGCAAATAGCCGCTCATAATATTCGGGCCTTTCAGTTGTAAACGCCCACCGTCCTCAATACCCGGAACAGCCAGCAGTCGGGCATCCATGCCAGGCAAGATGCGCCCTACCGTTCCTGATTTTGCCGCCATCGGTACATTGATCGACACAACCGGCGCACATTCCGTCACGCCATAGCCTTCAAGGACGCGCAGACCAAATTTCTCCTGCCATAGCTGCTTTGTGCTGTCTTGCAGTTTTTCCGCGCCTGCCACCACATAGCGCAGGCGGTGGAAATCGTACGGATGCGCGAAACGCGCATAGTTGCCGAGGAACGTTGAAGTACCAAACAACACGGTGCAGTTCCGGTCGTATACCAGCTCCGGCACAATGCGGTAATGCAGCGGGCTGGGATAAAGAAACACTTCCGCACCGGTCAGTAGCGGCGTGAATAATCCCACCGTCAGGCCAAAGGAGTGGAACAGCGGCAGTGCCGACATAAAGCGGTCATCGGCGGTGAAATCGGCAATTGTTTTAATCTGCTCAACGTTCGCCAGAATACTCTTGTGGCTGTGGACCACGCCTTTCGGATGGCCTTCCGAACCAGACGTAAAGAGGATCACCGCAGCCTCTTCCGGCTGCTGTTTCACCTGCGCCAGATGCGGTGCCAGCAGATGTGAGAAAATCCACAGCTTATCGCTCAACGTCACATCGGCTTTTAAATCTTCCAGATAAACCCAGCGCACCTGGGTGAGCTGTTCCGGTAGATGCCAGAGTTTGCCTTTATCGAGAAACTGTCGGGAAGTGAAGATCGTTTTGATTTCAGACGCAGTAATGGCGCTGGTTAACCCTTTCACGCCCGCCGTGTAGTTCATCATGGCCGGAATGCGTCGACGCGCAATGGCTCCAAAAATGACCGCCGCGCTGATCCCCGCATTTGGCAGCATCAGGCCGATTTTTTCACCTTCGGCGCTGTATTTTTCCAGAATACGGGCCACAAAGAGCGTCTTAGTCAGCAGTTTGCGGTAGCTGTCTGGCGTAAAGTTAACATCTTCAATGCAGTTTTTGCCCGCGCCAAAACGGTATTTTGCCGCCAGCAGCGACTCGTATAGCGTTTCACGCGGGCGTACCGCCATGCGTGCTTCCATCATAATTTGATGCAGCATTTCACCGGCGATTTTGCGGCGATCGCGAGCTCGCGGGGCTTCCGGCATTGGCATTTGGGTCGGCGGTAGAATGTGCAGTTGGATACGCGGGAAGAATCGCTGTTTAACCAGACCTTTCAAGCGGCTGAAGTGGGAAAGCTCTGCCCCCTCAATGCGGACAGGAACGACCGTCGCTCCCGACTTCGCGGCGACAAACCCGGCACCGTCATATATTTTCATCAACGAACCGGTGGTCGAAATGCGTCCTTCGGGAAAAATCACCACCGGACGGCCCTGCTCGACCAGACGGACCAGATGCTTAATCGACATCGGTTTGGTTGGGTCTAACGGCACGAAGTCAATCAGCGGGGTTAGCCAGCGCATATACCATTGCTGGCTGATCGAGGTGTAAACGGCGAAGACGGGACGAATCGGTAAAAATAGCGCCAGCAGGATGCCGTCTATAAATGAGACATGGTTGGGAGTGATTAGAACGCGTTCTCCCTGTAGCGCGCTGACATTGCCCGTGACGCGAACGCGGAAAAGCACGCGAAACAGATTACGAAAAAAGCCAAATAGCATCTCAACTCCCTGTGCCATTAATTATAGAAACATTAATGGTGGGAGAGTATACGAGTTGGGGAATGGGCGCGACAGGTAAACAGGTAAATACAGTCCGAAAAAAAACCTGCGCATCCGCGCAGGTCGGTGCAAGAGACAGGTACGAAGTGCGTACCGAATAATCTCACCAATCAATACCTCTGGGATCTTGATTGTGGTCGTCAGCAGCCAGATACGCCAGTACGAAAACGCAAAGGAATGAACCCAAATGCAACGAGTTGTGTAAATTATCGGTTACTGTTACAGATAGGCTGAAGGCAAAAAAAAACCTGCGCATCTGCGCAGGCTGGTGTAATTCTAGTGATCAACCCGAAAGTTGATTTCACCTATCAATACCTCTGGGATCCCAACTTTAGCAATCCGCTCAGTTCTCCCACCAGCGAACAATCGCAACAGCACATCGCAAAGTGTAAGCAAAAATTAGCATTTTCTATTTTCTGTCTTACTTCGCTCGCGCGCGCTCACATTTGCGAGGTCCTGACGGGCAATCTGCTTGAACAGCCAGCCATTTTCCGTAACACTGACGGAATGTAAGCGTTTACCCACAACAGGTACTATCATGGCGACCATAAAGGATGTAGCCCGACTAGCTGGTGTATCAGTCGCCACCGTTTCTCGAGTGATCAATGATTCCCCCAAAGCCAGCGAAGCATCGCGTCTGGCCGTAACGAGTGCAATGGAATCACTCAGCTACCACCCCAATGCGAATGCGCGTGCACTGGCGCAACAATCCACTGAAACCATCGGACTGGTCGTTGGTGATGTGTCCGATCCATTCTTTGGGGCAATGGTTAAAGCTGTCGAGCAGGTGGCCTATAACACCGGGAATTTTTTGCTGATTGGCAACGGCTACCATAATGAACAGAAGGAACGTCAGGCGATTGAACAGCTCATTCGCCACCGCTGCGCGGCCCTTGTTGTCCATGCCAAAATCATCCCGGATGCGGATTTGGCTTCATTAATGAAGCAAATCCCCGGCATGGTATTGATTAACCGAATTCTGCCGGGATTCGAACAACGCTGCGTTGCCCTCGACGACCGTTTCGGCGCGTGGCTCGCTACCCGACACCTTATTCAGCAGGGCCATACGCGCATTGGCTACCTGTGTTCCAATCACAGTATTTCTGATGCGGAAGATCGTCTGCAAGGCTATTACGACGCGCTGGCGGAGAGCAATATACCGGTAAGCGATCGACTGGTGACCTTCGGCGAACCGGATGAAAGCGGCGGTGAACAGGCCATGACCGAGTTACTTGGTCGTGGCAAAAACTTCACTGCGGTAGCCTGCTACAACGACTCAATGGCGGCTGGCGCCATGGGCGTATTGAATGATAACGGCATTGATGTGCCGGGAGAAATCTCGCTGATTGGCTTTGATGATGTGCTGATTTCCCGCTATGTGCGCCCACGTCTGACCACGGTACGCTATCCCATCGTAACTATGGCAACCCAGGCCGCTGAACTCGCGCTCGCGTTGGCGGAGAAGCGACCCGCACCTGAAATTACCCACGTCTTTAACCCAACTCTGGTGCGTCGCCATTCCGTTTCGGCGCTGACAGAACCGGGGAACTCATCGTCAAACGATTAACCAGGATTGCGTCATGACTACGATGTTGGACGTTTCACGACACGCAGGCGTCTCAAAAGCGACCGTTTCGCGCGTACTAAATGGAACGGGTCAGGTAAAAGAGAGCACGCGCCAGAAAGTGTTCAAGGCCATGCAGGCACTCGATTATCGGCCCAACTTTTTAGCGCGCTCTTTAGCGAATCGCACCAGCAACAGCATTGGCCTGGTGGTTTCCACATTTGATGGATTCTACTTTGGCCGCCTGCTGCAACAGGCCTCGCGCCAGACGGAGTCTCACGGCAAGCAGTTGATCGTCACCGATGGTCACGACACGCCGGAGCGTGAGCAGGAAGCCGTGCAAATGCTGGCCGACAGGCAGTGCGACGCCATTATTCTCTATACCCGCTATATGAGTGAAACGGCGATTATGTCGCTGATGAACAGCATTGCGATGCCCTTGCTGGTCATCAACCGTGATGTCAGTCAGGCCCGCGATCGCGCGATTTTCTTTGAGCAGGAAGACGCGGCGTATCAGGCGGTCAATTATCTGATCTCGCAGGGGCACAGCGATATTGCTTGTATCACCGTGCCAGGCCATACGCCTACCGGTAAATCCCGCCTGATGGGGTATCGTAAGGCTCTGGAAAAAAACGGTATTCCCTGGGATCCTGATAAGGTTAAATACGGCGACTCCACGATGACGCGAGGCTATGAAGCCTGTCGAGAACTGCTGGAGGAAGGGGTGAAATTCAGCGCCCTGTTCGCCTGTAACGATGACATGGCATTAGGTGCATCAAAAGCGTTACATCAGGCCGGACTGAGGATCCCGACGGACGTCTCGCTGTTTGGTTTTGATGATGCGCCCAGCGCCAAATGGCTGGAACCGGGGTTATCTACCGTTTATCTGCCGATTGATACCATGATAACCACGGCAATCGACCAGGCTATCCGTCTGGCCAACGATGAGAGCGTGGAGCCGATCCCTCCGTTTACCGGCAAACTGGTATTACGTGACTCAGTAACGCTCGGACCGTACTTTAAGTAATATGAAAAAGAGCCGGATGGCGACGCAAGCACCTTATCCGGCCTGCTTTACTCAGATTAATTCCAGCGCTAACAGCTCATCAATGGTCTGGCGACGACGAATCAGTCGCGCCACGCCGTTATCAAACAAGACCTCCGGCAGCAGCGGGCGGCTATTGTAGTTTGACGACATTGACGCTCCGTACGCCCCGGTATCATGCAAAACCAGATAATCACCCGGCACCACCGCAGGCAACAGACGGGTTTCCACATTTCCGCCTTCCTGCTGGGTAAACACGTCGCCTGATTCGCACAGCGGTCCGGCCACCACGGTTTCCCGTTGAGGAGTTTGTTGCAGAGAACGACCATCTCCCGCCAGCGCGGAGATATGGTGATAGCTACCGTACATGGCCGGGCGCATCAGATCGTTGAAGCCCGAATCGATCAGCACAAAGTGACGGCTGCCCATCTCTTTCACGCTGCGCACCTGCGCCACTAACACGCCGGCTTCCGCGACCAGGAAACGCCCTGGTTCGATCTCCAGTTTGACGGCATGACCCAGATGACGCGCAATACTATCGCGCGCGGCGTTCCACAATCCAAAATAGTGATCGGTGTCGATCGCCTCTTCACCTTCGCGATACGGGATTGATAAACCGCCGCCTGCGGAGATCGCCTCCAGATCCTGACCAAATTCCACCACCTGACGCACCATCGCGCCGCACACCTGCTCCAGATGCGCGTAGTCCACGCCAGAGCCGATATGCATATGAATACCTACCAGCTTCAGCTTATAGCGCTGAATTACCTCCAGCGCCGCCGGAAGATCGCTGTACCAGATACCGTGCTTGCTGTTCTCACCCCCGGTATTGGTTTTCTGACTGTGTCCATGCCCAAAGCCAGGGTTTACGCGGAGCCACACGCGATGGCCCGGCGAGAGCTGGCCCAGTTGTTCCAGCATATCGACCGACCCGGCATTTACCGGAATGCTCAATTCATGCACCCGGGCGAGCGTCGCTTCATCAATCATATCGGCGGTAAAGACAATCTCATCTTTGCCCGGTACAAAACCTGCCGCCAGCGCGCGTTCAATTTCGCCAAGCGAGACGGAATCGACCTTCACGCCCTGCTCGCGCATCAGGCGCAAAATATGAATATTCGAACATGCCTTCTGGGCAAAACGCACCACGTCAAACTGACTCAGTTTGGCAATCTGCGCGCGAATAATCTGCGCATCATAGACCCACACCGGGCAGCCGAATTCGGCAGGCAGGCGCAACAGGTTGTCGGCGGTCAGGTCAGTGTCTGTGTTGTTGAGTGGGCGTGGCATGGCGTGCTCCGGTATTGGCTTTTTTATGATTACGCCACAGCTCAAAAAGAATAAAAAATATCGTTTTATCTTGAGTCTATGCAAAAATGATATGGATTAGCTCATTTGAGGATTGCTTATGCCCGCGGTTAACCTGCGTCACATTGAAATTTTTCACGCCATCATGACCGCAGGCAATCTGACGGAAGCCGCGCGCATGCTACATACCTCGCAGCCCACCGTCAGCCGGGAACTGGCCCGATTCGAAAAAGTCCTGGGATTAACGCTGTTTGAACGCACGCGTGGCCGACTGCATCCAACCGTGCAAGGCTTACGTCTGTTTGAAGAGGTACAACGTTCGTGGTACGGCCTGGACAGAATTGTGAGCGCCGCCGAAAGCCTGCGCGAATTTCGTCAAGGTGAATTGTCGATTGTTTGCCTGCCGGTATTTTCGCAGTCCTTTTTACCGCCGCTGCTACAGCCATTTCTCGCGCGCTATCCGCAGGTCAACATTCAGATCGTGCCGCAGGAGTCACCACTGTTGGAAGAGTGGCTGTCGGCGCAGCGCCACGATCTGGGGTTAACGGAAACGCTGCATACGCCAGCCGGAACGAAACGCACCGAATTGCTGGCGCTGGATGAAGTGTGTGTACTGCCGCAGGGGCATCCGCTGACCGAGAAAGCGGTATTAACGCCGCAGAATTTTCAGGGAGAGAACTATATCAGCCTGTCGCGGACCGACAGTTACCGTCAGCTATTGGACACCCTGTTTAACGAACATCAGGTGAAGCGCCGCATGGTGATTGAAACCCACAGCGCCGCTTCAATTTGTGCAATGGTGCGGGCGGGCGTGGGGATCTCGGTGGTAAACCCACTGACCGCGCTGGATTATGCCAGCAGCGGAGTGGTTATCCGCCGCTTCAGTATTTCGGTACCCTTTACGGTCAGCCTGATCCACCCACTTCATCGCCCTGCCTCGGCGCTGGTCGATGCTTTTACGGCGCATCTGCAAGCCCATCTCCCGAGACTTATCGATCCGCTGGAGGCTATTTTGTATCCACAGACGAAAGCATAAACGCCACCGCATCTTGCGCATGGATTGCCGCGGTGTCGAAAACCGGTAATGGACTTAGCTCGGCTGGAACCAGCAGACCAATCTCGGTACAGCCAAAGATAACCCCTTGAGCGCCCTGTTTAGCCAACTGATCAATTACGCTCAGGTAGTAGTCGCGGGAAGCGTTGCTGAACTCACCGAGGCACAGCTCGTCGAAAATAATCTGGTTTATTTTCTGACGATCATCAGCCTCAGGAATAAGCGTGCTAATACCAAATTCAGTCTGTAGGCGCCCGCGGTAAAAATCCTGCTCCATAGTGTAGCGCGTACCCAGTAGCGCCACGTTGCTCATCTGCTGTTTTTGTATGGCCCGACCCGTCGCATCGGCAATATGCAGGAACGGCACGTCACAGGCGGTTTCAATCGCCTCAGCAACTTTGTGCATGGTGTTGGTACACAGCACAATCACTTCCGCTCCGGCTTGCTGAAGCCCTGCGGCGGCCTGCGCGAGGATCTCCCCAGCCCGCTGCCAGTCACCGCCAGACTGACAGGCTTCAATCTCGTGAAAATCTACGCTGTGCAACAGAATCTGTGCCGAGTGCAGGCCACCCAGACGCTGTTTTACCCCTTCATTAATGAGTCGATAATAAGGAATGGTGGATTCCCAGCTCATACCGCCTAACAGACCGATCGTTTTCATCATTTCCCCTGATTTGTTGTTATCTCTCCAGTGAACCAAAGATGTGATCAACTTTCCACATCTGTTGGCGTGCATTTCTTTTTTTAATTTTCTGATATAGGTTTAATGAAACATTGTTTTAATTATTGGAAGGCCAGATGTTTATTTTTCATAAAGAGAGCACTCTTGAAGATCTGGGCAATGGCGTTACCCGACGCATTCTTGCTCACGACGGTAAAATGATGGCGGTTGAGGTGAACTTCGAGCAAGGCGCGATTGGCCCGATGCACAATCATCCGCATGAGCAGCTGACTTACGTTTTGTCTGGGGAGTTTGAATTTACCATCGGCGAAGAAATGCATGTCGTTAGGGCAGGCGATACCCTATATAAACAGCCCAACATTATGCATGGCTGCATCTGTTTAAAACCGGGAACGCTACTGGATACCTTTACGCCCATGCGCGAAGATTTTCTGCCCGCGTAATTTTATCTGTTCGTAATCTGCCTGGCGGCATAATGTTGTTCCAGAGGGAATGAATATGTCGCCTCCGGTGTATTGCTACATTCACCTTATGTTTAACCGACAAAACCTGCCAAAGGGCAGGGTTTGTCGGTTCTGGAAAGCGGATTAACGCGCCAGCCAGCCGCCGTCTACCGCAACGGTATAGCCGTTGATATAGTCAGATGCGCTGGATGCCAGGAACACAATCGGCCCCATCAGGTCACTCGGCAGACCCCAACGACCCGCCGGGATACGATCGAGAATTTCTGCGCTACGCTGCTCATCAGCGCGCAGCTGTTGAGTGTTGTTCGTCGCCATGTAACCCGGCGCAATTGCGTTGACGTTGATGTTATGTTTGGCCCACTCGTTCGCCATCAGGCGGGTGACGCCCATTACGCCGCTTTTAGACGCGGTGTAAGACGGCACGCGGATCCCGCCCTGGAAAGAAAGCATAGAGGCGATGTTGATAATTTTGCCGCCGTTACCCTGAGCGATAAAGTGCTTCGCCGCGGCCTGAGACATAAAGAACACGCTCTTAATGTTCAGGTTCATCACGTCGTCCCAGTCTTTTTCGCTGAAGTCGATCGCATCGTCACGACGGATAAGACCTGCGTTGTTGACCAGAATATCGATATGACCGAATTCTGCCACTGCGCGCTCCAGCAGCGCCGGAATGCCGTCAATTTGACGCAGGTCGGCGGTCAGACTTAAAAAACGGCGCCCCAGCGCGGTCACGCGTTCGATAGTTTCCGTCGGTTCAACGATGTTGATCCCCACGATATCGCAGCCCGCTTCAGCCAAACCCAATGCCATACCCTGACCCAGGCCAGTGTCACAACCGGTCACAACGGCGACCTTACCTTCAAGAGAGAATGCATTCAAAATCATTGTAAATCCTTAATTTTTTATAATGCCCGCCGCAGCAGGCACGGCTATCGCCCGCAACTAGCGCAGATCTTTGACCGCTACATGGTCCATATCATCAAAGACCTGGTTTTCGCCGACCATGCCCCAAATGAACGTATAAGCTTTGGTGCCAACGCCGGAGTGAATTGACCAGCTCGGCGAAATCACCGCCTGCTCGTTGTGCATCACAATATGACGCGTTTCCTGAGGCTGCCCCATCATGTGGAAGACGCAGGTATCTTCTTCCATATTGAAATAGAAATAGACTTCCATACGACGTTCATGGGTATGACACGGCATGGTGTTCCACAGGTTACCCGGCGCCAGTTCGGTCAGACCCATGCTCAACTGGCAGGTTTCCAGCACATCCGGCACAAAATATTTGTTGATGGTACGACGGTTACTGGTGAGGTCATCGCCCAGCGTCACTGGCGCAACGTCTGCTGGCGTGACTTTTTTGGTGGGATAAGTCGTGTGGGCCGGCGCGCAGTTGTAGTAAAACTTCGCCGGTTTCGCCGTATCGATACTGGCGAATACCACTTCTTTGGCCCCTTTCCCGACGTACAGCGCGTCACGATGACCAATTTCATAGCACTGGCCGTCAACGGTAATCGTGCCCGGGCCACCGATGTTAATCACCCCCAGCTCACGACGCTCGAGGAAGTAGGTTACGCCCAGCTGTTTGCCGACTTCGCCACCCACAGAGACGGTTTTGGCCACTGGCATAATGCCGCCAACAATGATGCGGTCAATGTGGCTGTAGACCATGGTGTATTCATCTGCGACAAACACTTCTTCGACCAAAAACTCATTACGCAGCTCCTGAGTGTCCAGGGTTTTCGCATGCGCACTATGGATGCTTTGTCTTACGTCCACATTTACCTCCAGTGATAAATTGACCGTGAATGCTTAAACGAATAGCAAAACGCTGTTCCGTTTTATCTTATGCGCTCATGATATCCCTCCCGGAATGGGTTTTCAATTACAAATAAAACAACGTTTCACTTTTTCTGCATCTTATTATCAAAAGTGTAATTGCGATCACGCTAGCGCATATAAATCGCGGGAACGGTTTCAATAAAATTATTTAAAACAATTAGATAGATAAAAATAAACAAGAGTAGTTCATGAGGGGTAGGGATAAGACATTGAAAATACAGCCAGCCTCACATGCCGTTCACACACCTTTTCTAACAAAGTGCGCTGTTAATCACATGAAATGAAACACCGTTTTGATACGTTAGCAGAGTTTAGAGTGTATGTTTCTGTAACTGGCCTTGCCCTCCTGTTGGAGGGCTTTTTTATAGATGCAGGGGATATACAGCGGGAAAGGCGTTTAAGCAGAGAAAACTTCGGGTGGTTAATCTCGCTCGATAGCGAGCGCCACGCCCTGACCACCGCCGATACATAACGTTGCCAGGCCCTTGTGCGCCCGACGCTTCACCATTTCATGCACCAGTGAAACCAGAATACGGCAGCCAGATGCGCCAATCGGATGACCGAGCGCAATGGCTCCGCCGTTCACATTCACTCGCCGTTCATCCCACTCCAGCATTTTTCCAACGGACAATGCCTGTGCGGCAAAGGCTTCGTTGGCCTCGATAAGATCAACATCAGCCAGTTGCCAGCCCACACGCTCAAGGCAACGGCGCGTCGCGTACACCGGCGCAATTCCCATGAGCGCGGGATCGACCCCGACGCTGGCAAAGGCACGAATGCGGGCCAGCACCGGCAAATTCAGCTCCAGGGCCTTGGCCTCGCTCATCATCATCACCGCAGCGGCGCCATCATTGATGGATGACGCGTTGCCCGCGGTTACTGAACCGAGCCTGTCGAAGGTAGGATCCAGACGCGCCAGCCCTTCTGCGCTGGCATCGGTGCGCGGCTGTTCGTCGGTATCCACCACGAACGATTGCCCATTACGCTGCGTTACCACCGGCACGATTTCATCTTTAAAGCGCCCGGCGTCAATTGCCATCCGCGCCTTGTGCTGCGAATGCAGTGCGTAGGCATCCTGCAGTTCACGGCTGATGCCATATTCCCGCGCCAGATTTTCCGCAGTCACGCCCATATGGTAATCGTTGAAAGCGTCCCACAGGCCGTCATGCACCAGGCTGTCGACCAGTTGACTGTTGCCCAACTGTGCGCCGGTACGGCTATCAGTAAGGACATGCGGCGCACGGCTCATATTCTCTTGTCCGCCCGCAATCACAATGTCGGCTTCGCCGCACTGGATAGCCTGGGTCGCCAGATGCAGCGCTTTCAGACCCGAGCCGCAGACATCGTTAATGGTGATGGCGGAGACGGTATTGGGTAGCCCACCATTGATGGCGGACTGACGCGCCGGATTTTGCCCGGCACCTGCGGTAAGCACCTGTCCGAGGATCACTTCATCCACAGCGTGAACGTCCACGCCCGTGCGCTCCAGTAACGCCCTGACTACCATGCTACCTAATTCAACGGCAGAGTGGCGCGCCAGCGTCCCCTGGAAGCAGCCGATTGGTGTCCGTAACGCCCCGACTATCACAACCTCTTTCATCACCACCTCAGCGCAAAATAACATCGCAATAGTAGATGATTGTTAAAAAGAGTTATCAAGGTTGTTTAAAAACGGTGATTTTTATCACAAAGGAAATTCGTATCATTTATTGGTCATCTGAACGCCACTCTGCTGTAAATGGTCGCGCAGCCAACTTCCCGCCACGCCAGGCGGTGATTTCTTATTCCACAGCAGATCGATAGAGATAGCCTTTGGCCAGCCGGGCAGCATCAATTGGACCAGCGGTTTTTCTGCCGCAAACTCCTCCACCAGCGCACAAGGGAGCGCGCACCAGCCGAATCCCTGCACCGCCATACTCAGCAGCAACAAATAGTTAGGCGCCGACCAGACGGGGCCGCGCGCCACGTTAGTGCCGCTCTCCAGATAGGTATTCAGCCGCAGCTCTCGCCAGGTATGTAGCTGTTCCCACTGCAGTTTTTCTTGAGTCGCCAGTGGATGTGATGCCGCAACGTATAATCCCATCCAGGTTTGCATCGGCAGACGCGTGACGCCCATGTCGGTCGGGTAATCCTCCCGCGCTTCGATCAACCCAACCTGAGCACGTCCTTTTTGCAGCAGATCGATAACGTCTTCATCTTCGCCAATCAGACATTCAAACTCGGTATGGGGAAACTTGTGGTCAAACTGCACCATCAATTCTTCCAGCACATCCGGGTGCAGCGTGTCAGACAAAACGAAGGTCAGACGCGCTTCCGTTTCACCCGACAGCGAAATCGCTGCCTCATCAAGACGTTCGCTGGCCGTCAAAATTGCCTGCACATAGCCCAGCACCCGCTTACCTTCTTCGGTTAGCGTCGGCTGACGTGATGAGCGGTCAAACAGCGCAAAACCGAGATCGGCTTCCAGATGCGCAATGGCCGTGCTGATGGTGGACTGACTTTTACGCAGCCGCCGGGCCGCAGCAGAAAATGAGCCGCAGGAAACGGTCTCCACAAATGCCGTTAACGCTTCAGGGGAGTAACGCATGAACTATCTACTTTATCGATGGATACTATCTTTTAGATATCACATAAAACGATAAAATTGCCACCATTCCGTTATCCGGGCATCAAAGAAGGTTTTAGATTATGCAACACGATACAGTCCAACGCCGCTCGTTACTGGAGCGAATTTTTCATGCCGTCTGCTTTGAGGGCATTGCCACCGCGATCCTCGCACCAACCACCGCATGGTTGATGCAGCGCTCGGTGCTGGAAATGGGCGGACTGACCATTCTTCTCGCCACCACGGCGATGATCTGGAATATCATTTATAACGCCCTGTTTGACCGACTGTGGCCGTCGCACCTGGTAAAACGTACGGCTAAAGTGCGGGCATTCCACGCCTTAGGCTTCGAGAGCGGTTTTATTGTCATCGGGGTGAGCATCGTGGCGTATGTGCTGAACGTCAGCCTGCTCCAGGCATTCACGCTGGAAATAGGTTTCTTCCTGTTCTTCCTGCCATACACCATGTTCTATAACTGGGCTTATGACACTTTACGCGAGCGCGTTATGAAGCGTCGCCAGCAGCGCGTTACTGCCTGATAATTCAAACAATAGCCGGAATCTTCTCGGTTCCGGCTTTTGATCCATTCACTCGCCCGCTTGTTGACACCTCCCCCAGCCCCTGCCATTTGTGGTAAATTGCGCTTCTTTTTGTTTATTTTATAGTTGATACGTTCAAATAATGTCGAAATTTTGGTCAAAAGAAGAGACTCTCTGGAGCTTCGCACTATATGGGACTGCCGTCGGCGCAGGAACCCTCTTCCTCCCCATACAGCTGGGTTCTGCAGGCGCGGTGGTGCTGTTTATCACCGCACTCGTCGCCTGGCCTTTAACCTACTGGCCGCACAAGGCGCTGTGCCAGTTTATCCTGTCCTCAAAAACCTCGGCAGGTGAAGGGATCACTGGTGCAGTTACGCACTACTACGGCAAAAAGATAGGCAGCCTGATCACGACCCTCTATTTTATTGCCTTCTTTGTGGTGGTGCTGATCTACGCCGTGGCGATAACCAATTCACTTACTGAACAACTGGCAAAACATATCGCCATCGATCTGCGTGTTCGCATGCTGGTCAGCCTTGGCGTGGTGCTGGTGCTGAACCTGATTTTTCTGATGGGCCGACAAGCAACCATTCGGGTAATGGGCTTTCTGGTGTTCCCGCTCATCGCGTACTTTTTGTTCCTTTCGCTCTACCTGACCGGAAGCTGGCAGCCAACGCTACTCACTGGCCAGATGTCTTTCGATCAGCACACGCTTCATCAGGTTTGGATATCTATTCCCGTGATGGTTTTTGCTTTTAGCCATACGCCAATTATCTCGACGTTCGCCATCGACCGACGTGAGAAATATGGCGAGCAGGCCATGGGTAAATGCAAAAAAATCATGAAGGTAGCCTACGTCATCATCTGCCTGAGCGTGCTGTTTTTCGTCTTCAGCTGTTTGCTTTCGATTCCGACAAACTATATCGAGGACGCGAAAAATGAAGGGGTGACCATTCTGTCAGCGCTATCGATGATGCCAAACGCACCAGCATGGCTGTCGATTTCTGGGATCATTGTCGCCGTCGTGGCGATGTCAAAATCGTTCCTCGGCACCTACTTTGGCGTGATTGAAGGGGCAACCGAGGTGGTAAAAACATCGTTGCATCAGGTGGGAGTGAAGAAAAGCCGGGCCTTTAACCGCGCCCTGTCCATTATGCTGGTTTCGACCATTACGTTTATCATTTGCTGCATTAACCCTAATGCAATTTCAATGATTTACGCGATTAGCGGGCCGCTGATTGCCATGATTCTGTTTATCATGCCGACATTATCTACCTATCTGATCCCGGCGCTAAAGCCGTACCGTTCAGTGGGTAATCTGATCACCCTGATTGTCGGTCTGTTGTGCGTATCTGTGATGTTTTTTGGCTAGAACGTGTTTTTAACGGCTCATTCATCAGTATGTGGATGAGCCGTTAAACTGACTTATTTGATGTACGAATCGAGTACCTTCAAAACCACATCCAAATCTTCTTCGCGCTTAATTTCATCGCCCTGATGCACAATGTGCTCGGTCAGATGACCTTTAATCACCTCGCGCATTAACCCGTTTACCGCACCGCGGATCGCCGCTATTTGCTGCAATACCGCCGCGCATTCATGCGGTTCATCCAGCATGGTTTTCAACGCCGCTACCTGCCCCTGAATCTTACTGGTTCGGGCTTTCAGCTTTTGTTTGTCGCGGATCGTGTGTGACATAGCAATACCTTTTCAACGTCTGGCTGTAGCGACAATACCATCGTCATTCTACTGGGGGGTAGTATTTAATACTGGGGGGGAGTAGAATCTGGCAAAATTAAACAACTAAGAATCATTCTCATGGGTGAGTTTTCTACGCTTCTTCAGCAAGGCAACGCCTGGTTTTTCATTCCCAGCGCGATTCTATTAGGAGTGTTACACGGTCTGGAACCGGGGCATTCCAAGACGATGATGGCGGCCTTTATTATTGCCATTAAGGGAACCATCAAACAGGCGGTGATGCTGGGGCTGGCGGCAACGCTGTCGCATACCGCAGTGGTATGGCTGATTGCGCTCGGCGGGATGTATATCAGCAAAGCGTTTACTGCCCAGGCCGTTGAGCCCTGGCTGCAGTTTGTCTCGGCGATTATTATTCTCGGGACCGCATTCTGGATGTTCTGGCGAACCTGGCAGGGAGAACAGAACTGGCTGACCCAGACGCATCATGACCACGATCATGAGCATCACCATGATCATGATGACCATCACCACCATCATCACGAACATGACCACGACCACGATCATAACCATGCTGCGTTAGCAGGGCTGAGCGAGGGTTCAAAAGCGTATCAGGACGCGCACGAGCGGGCACATGCTACCGATATTCAGCGCCGCTTTGCAGGCAAAGAGGTCACCAACGGCCAAATATTATTGTTTGGTCTGACCGGCGGGTTGATCCCCTGCCCTGCCGCCATTACGGTACTGCTGATTTGCATCCAGCTCAAAGCCTTCACGCTGGGTGCCACTATGGTGCTGTGCTTCAGCCTCGGGCTGGCGCTAACGCTGGTAACGGTGGGCGTGGGAGCGGCAATCAGCGTGCAGCAGGCGGCCAAACGCTGGAGCGGATTTAACACACTGGCACGCAAAGCGCCCTATTTTTCCAGCGCGCTTATCGCGATGGTCGGCTTATATATGGGGATTCACGGCTATATGGGGATCGTCGGTTAACGAGCAGAGAGCGCAGCAGCGATTGCCGCTGCGCATCAAACCAGGCTAGCTTGCGACGTTCCCCCACACCAGTTGGCCTTTATGGAAGGTCGCGGTGCGTGGCGAGATTCGCGCGACCGCTTCCGCTGAGCAGGAGGCATCCACCAGTACAAAGCTGGCTTCATCCTGCGCCTTCGGCCAGACGCGCTCACCTTTATCGTTAAGCGGCAGCACATCGCCGGTGGCGAGGAACAGCGCCCGCGACAGGTTGAGTTCATTGGGACGAATATAGAGCTGCGCGTACAGATTCGCCTTCTCCAGCATGTCTCCAAGCCCGTACGGCGACCAATGGTCAATCACACTGTCGGTCCCGGTAATCACTTCCACGCCTTTGTCACGCAACTGCTTGAGCGGCATATGCAAGGTACCGATCGGCACCGTCGAGGCAATGGTAATCTGCTGCGCCGCCATGCGGCTCGCCAGCGCATCCACCTGTTGTTCGTTCAGGGTTGCCAGCGCAAATGCGTGGCTGATGGTCAGTTTGCCCTTCAACTGCGGCGTTTTCTCCACCGTTTCCACCATGTAATTCACCGCCGCAACGCCTGCCGGGCTGGTTTCATGCAGATGGATATCCACGCCTTTATCGTAATCCAGCGCAATCTGGAACATGGTGTCGAGGGATTTTTCCATCGCCCCGTCCACGCTGGTTGGGTCCAGACCGCCGACGTAATGCGCCCCCGCCTGCATTGCTTCACGCATCAACGGTTCAGACTTCGATAACAGCAGGCCATGCTGCGGAAACGCCACGATTTCACAGGCAAAACCCGGCTGGCGACGCGCCAGCACCGCCTGCAGATTTTCCAGGTTTTTCAGCCCGGAAACCGGTTCGATATTGCAGTGGCTGCGGGCGATCGAGGTGCCTTTTGATTGCAGCAGATCGATGAGCTTTTCCGCGCGCTCCTGCGTGTAAGGCTGGAGTTCAGGCAGCAGCTTTTGCTCAAGGCGGATCATATCCTGAATGGTGGTGCCAGCCGGGCGATTCAGCGAACGCCAGGGACCGCCGTAAAAGGTTTTATCCAGATGGATGTGCATGTCGCGCATGGCGGGCAGCATCAGCTTTCCACCCGCATCGTAGTGCGGCAGCGTCGCATCCGGATGCTGCTTATTCTCACGCAGGGCAACAATTTTCCCGTCCTGAATTTCAACGGTTTGTAGCGCGGTACGGGTATGCACCACCACCGAGTTTTCGTAATCAAACCCCGCTTCCAGCAGGACGTTATCCAGGTAATAGTGCTTATCGTTAATCGTCATTGTGCTCTTCGCCCCGCAGGTGTTCCCGACAGGATTAGCAGCATACGCGACTGGAGCCACTGCGCCAAACAGCGCGGCAGCGGTCACCATTTTTCCGCTCTGACTTAAAAATTCACGGCGGCTGTTACTTTCCTTCATTCACATTTCCTCTCAGGAATGGACAATATGGGTGCCCGTTTCGCCGCGCAGTGCGGCCGGCAGGCATTCCGGCGTGGTGATGATCACTCGCTTACCGCCACGCGCCAGGAACGCCAGACTGGCAACGATTTTGGGTAACATGCTCCCCGGCGGGAAATGTCCCTCCTGCATGTAACGGGTCATCGTTGCGACATCCACCGTATCCAGCGCCTGCTGGTTGGGTTTGCCAAAATGAATACAGACCTGTTCGACGCCGGTGGTGATCACCAGAATGTCAGCGCGGATCTCCTGCGCCAGCAGAGCCGTGGAGAGATCTTTATCAATCACCGCATCCACGCTCTGATAATCCCCCTGATCGCTACGCACCACCGGGATCCCACCGCCCCCCGCGCCAATCACCACAAAGCCTTGCTGGGTCAGCGTTTTGATCGCCTCCGCCTCGACAATACGCTTCGGTTCCGGAGAGGCGACGACCCGGCGGTAGCCGCGTCCCGAATCTTCAACAAAGCGCCAGCCCGGATTGACCCGCTGCAGTTCATCGCGCTGCGCTTCGCTAAAGAACGCGCCGATAGGCTTGGTCGGGTTAGCGAAGCCCGGATCGTTTTTGTCGACCTCCACCTGCGTGACCACCGTAACCGCCTTCTGCTCACCGCGCCGCGCCAGGCGGTTGTTCAGCGCCTGTTGGATCAGATAGCCGATCCCGCCCTGCGTATCGGCGACGCAGTTTGCCAGCGGGGTGAGCGGCAACCCTTCACGCTCATGCGCGATTTCCGCACGCCGTAGATCCAGCCCCACCTGCGGCCCGTTTCCGTGCGTCAGCACAATGTTGTAGTCCGATGCCAACATCTCCAGCACCGTGTCCGCCACCGCTTTCACCGCTTCAGCCTGGTGCTCAATCGACTGGCTGGCGTTATCTTTGATAATGCTGTTGCCGCCAATGGCAACGACCACAAGTTCTTTCATAGTGTTATCTTCCGCTTACAGGCGATTCAGGTCGTTTTCGTCGGTTCCTGCTCAGGCGCAGTCACCGCTTCACGGCTATCAAGAACATGCTTGAGGACAAACATGCCGCTCATCATCAGGTAGGCCACAACAAACATCATCGAACTGCCTTCTGCAAAGCCAACCGCCGGAGAGTGGATCACACCAAACAGCGATAACAGCGCGCCAAAAGCTGCGGCAATCGCCCCACGCAGCGGCTTATTCATAATGGCGAAGATAGCGACGCAGCCCCACAGCATACTGGCCAGCGGCGCGCCGCTTCCCAGATGCACCAGCCCATCGTAATAGACACCTTTGCTGTGCAGCAGGTCGCTACCCAGTTTCCCCGCGGATGTTCCGGCGGCGCCCATCACGCTGTTGACGATGGTCAACGCCCAGTTAGCGATCCACGGGAACAAGCAGATAAAGATAACGGGAACCTCGACTTTGGGCGTCTCTCGCACCACCTGGTTGGCGGTCACCACGCCGATAAACACCAGAATCGGCACTATCGCAGTCATCGGAATAATCGCGAGCATAAACGCCCCCAGCCCAAACAGCGGTACCAGGAACATGGTGATGCCTGAAGCGAGGGTATAACCGATGCTGGCCCCCATCGCTTTCCAGCCCGCATGCCCAACATATACGGTCACCGGGAATGGGTTGCCCAGCATGCAGCCGAGCATGGAGGCAAAACCGTTCGCCATCATGACCTTACGGGTGTTGTACTCATCACCCGCCGCATGCGCACTTTCAATGTTCTCAAGGTCAAAAATGTAGTTCGCCAGACCCAGAGGAACCGCAGAAGCCAGGTACGGCAGCGCGTGCGGCAACCCCTGCAGGAAGCTGTCGACATGGATTTCCGGCGGGTTGAAGCCAAAGGAAGACATCGAAGATTTAATGGCTTCCGGGCTTTGCAAACCGGAGATCCACGCCAACGCTGTACCGGCAATCAGCAGCAGCAAACCGGTGGGGATGCGGGCAAAAATCGGCTTCTTACCGAACCAGTTAATGAAGATTAACAACAAGACGATGAAAGAGACGGTCGGCGCTTCGAATGCCTGCAGCATCGGGTTCATCGCCAGCAGCAACAGTCCCAGACCGGACAGACAAGAAAGTAATACCGTACGCGGGATCATCTTGCGGATGGTCTCGCCCAGGAAGGAGCCGCCGACCAGGATCAACGCTTCTACAAAGCACCACACCAGGGCTATCTGGATAGCAAAGTTGGCATCTTTGGTTTGCTGATATACCGGCATTAGCACCAGGAAGGTCACGGTAAAAATTGACGGTGCGCTCGGCCCAGACGGCAGCGCCGTCACGTCTTTACGCCCGGTGTGCTTTGCCATCTGCAGGCCAAACCAGGCGTAGCAGACGCTGGCCACCAGCACCGCCAGACCAAAGGCAGGCGCAATGCGACCATAGACAATTTCGGTAGGGATCCCGACGACAAAAATGAGCAGCCCCATCATTGTCAGCAGGTTAGTCAGGTTGTTGGTCATCAGCCCAAAGTAAGCAGCCCAGTCACCACGTTTCCATTCTAGTTTTATGCTGTTCATGGAATATCCTTAACAGGTTAAGCATCGTTTGCGATCCCGGGGATCGCCCAGCCCTGCAGGTAAGCAACGTTTTTTGCTTCGCTACTGTGGGGCTAACAGCGTTAGCCCCGATTGTTGTTATTGGCAGTAGCGGTCGCGCCAGTTGAGGATCGCCTTTTCAAAACAGGCGAACGGCGGATGGACTATTCCGGCGCCGATCATGCCGATCCCTGCATCTTTGTGCGCAATTGCGGTGTTAATCACCGGCAGAATGCCGGTGCTACCCACGCGCGTAATGTCGATAGCGGTCGGTACGCCCATAAAACCAAGTAACGGAATGGTAACGTTGGGGTTTTCGCCGAGAGTGATTTCACGCATCTGGCGAGAGAAATCGACCGCCTCTTCAACCGTACCGCCCACCAGCGCCACGATGGCCGGTGCCGTGGCCATGGCAAAACCGCCGATGCCGTAGGTTTCGGTAATTGCGCTATCACCGATATCACGTCCGGAATCTTCGGGCTTATAGCCCGCAAACATCGGGCCAATCACCTGCTGCGCCGGACCGGTAAACCACTGACCCGGTAAGCCGCTGATGCGCAGACCGAATTCAACGCCGTTACGCGCCATCGTCGTGACTACGGTGCTGTATTCGATCCCGTGTGCGGCGTCCATTGCGGCTTTACACATCGCCATCCAGGTCGGTCCGGAGAAGTAATCGCTGCTGAGGACGAACTCGAATACCTCACGCTGCTGCTCAACCGGATAGCCGGTCTGAATAATCCACGGCGTCAGTGCCTGTATCAGTAGCGCCGTCCCGGCGTTATTGCGGTTATGACACTCATCGCCCATGTGCAGCGCCTGCGCCAGCATCAGGCGCAGATCGATTTCGCCCGCCAGCTTCATGGCGTCGCGCAGCATCGGTCCCATCACATCGCGCATCCAGTTCAGGCGATCGATAACGCTCTGATCGTTCGCGCCCATGCGCAGGATCTTCGCCATCTGCTCGCTCATATTGGTATATGCGCGGTTGCCGTAGGTTTTGTTCTCGACGATGTGCATAAACATCGACGCCGACGTCACACCCGCCATCGAACCGACACAGTCATGCTCGTGGCACGGTGAGAAGATGATTTCACCCGAGGCGGCCAGGTCGGCGGCTTCATCCAGATCTTTCGCCAGCCCTTCAAACACCAAAGCCCCGGTGACCGCGCCCTTCATTGCGCCGCACATTTTTTCCCAGCAGATGGGCGGTCCGGCGTGCAGGATGGTGTTGCGGGTCATGCCCGGCACGACGTTGATCGCCTGGTCATAGCCAATCAGCACCGGATGCGACTGGATAATGCGTTCCAGCGCCTGCTGGTTAGCGGCAGCGATTTTGTCAGCCAGCGGCGAATCGGCAATTTCGTCCAGTGCGGCCACGACCTGCATGTTGCCCTGGCCCGGCGGCGTCCAGTCGAGCTGGGTCACGGGAACATTCTGCTTTTTCAGGTCATCGCTGAACATCGCGATGCCGACGTTAATCACGTTCAGCGGCTGGTTAAACAGTGTCTGGCTCATCAGGCTTCCTCCCCTTTACAGATAAATTCACGCGCCAGCAATCCGGTATTGGTGCTACTGCTCGCCCAGATCACGCCTGCATCGGTCAGCATCTGGCACTGTTTTTCCAGCGACGGCGTATCGAGATCGGTTCCCAGCACGTAGCCGAGGATCTCAAGCGGACGCCCCTCTGCGGCGGCGATCGCTTTGGCTTCGACGATCGCCTCGATCATCACGCCAACCGGATCTTCATGTGACCCATATCCAAGAACGAAGTCCATAACGATCACGCCGACTTCAGGATCGCGTGCTTCCTGCAACAGACGACTAATGCGGTTGGTTGGATCGATCATCGGGTGCGGTTTACCGTTGGTAAAATCGTCATCTCCGAAATCAAGGAAGGTATGTCCCACGCTGCGGTTGAGATCTGTCAGGCGAAAAGCCGGATCCGGATGAATGTTGCTGTAAACTTCTGCATGTTTTTCCATGGCAGCAAACATCGCCTCATCGCACAGCGTGCCGCCACAGAACAAGCCGCGAATGTACTTTTGCTGCGGGGTCAGGCGGGCGCGGACCTCTTCAATCAGCGGCCAGTTGAGCGGATGCAGATCCAGACTCTCTTTTTTCACGCCAGTCAGCAGAACCGCTTTCAGCGCCGCCTCTTTAGTGCCGCGTGCAAACAGCAGACCGTTTTCATCCGCAGGCGCGGCTTCACGTCCGAGGAAACACACCACGACGGGCTTATGGCAGGCGCGCGCACGTTCCAGCACCTTGCGCGCTACTGTTGGCGCAGGAGGTTTGGAGATAAGCGCGATGATCTCGGTTTGCGGATCGGCCTCTAGCATACCAATCGCGTCAAGCATCATCAGGCCGCCAATCTTTTCGCTCAGATCGCGTCCACCGGTGCCAATCAGTTGGGAAATCCCGCCGCCAAACTCGTGAATGCGTACGCTCAGCTCCTGGCTACCGGTACCGGAGGCGCCAACAATTCCGATGTTGCCGCGACGCACCGCATTGCCAAAACACAGCGCCGCGCCGTTAATAATGGCGGTTCCACAATCGGGCCCCATCATCAGCAGCCCTTTTTCATGCGCCAGTTGCTTGAGCGCCAGTTCGTCTTCAAGAGAGACGTTGTCAGAAAACAGCATCACGTTGAGGTTATTTTGCAGCGCCTGACGCGCTTCACGCGCGGCAAACAGACCATTGACCGAGATCACCGCCAGGTTGCTGTCAGGAACATGCTTCTTCGCACTGGCAAGCGTGGCATAACGCGCTTCATGCTGCCCCCCCTGCTCTTTATGCGTAAACAAATCTTCAATCGCCACCAGCGTCTGATCGTTCGCCGCCTCGCTGGCACCTTTAATGACAATCATCAGGTCGCCACTTTTCGCCTCTTCAAGTTCAGGCGTGAGCAGACCGAGATTCTTCAGTACGCCCTTATTCATTTCTGTCGCCATAGCCACGAACGCCTGCTCAACGCCATCGAGCTTATTTGCGCGTGTGGAGATAGACATCAGTGAGACAGAATCAAAATACGTGTTCTTTTTAACAACTATCCTGATCGACATAATTCCCTCCGGACCTGTGGCTCAGGGCGCAGGCATCCGCCATGCCATACAGCATGTCGCAGCCAGAACTTGAGCCGATATTTTTAATGTCAGTAATATATTGCGTAGAAACGGGTTGTTGCTCAGTAATAATATGGTTCAGCAGCCGTCCGACGCTTTCCCTATAACGTTGATGAAAGGCTTCCTCTAGCGTTATTTTGCTGAGTAGCGTGGTATTATTTCCGGCACGTTGTAAGACTGCTAAAAAATCATCACGATATTTCCCCAGCGGATGTCCCGGAATAAATAAAATAGTGCTTAAGCCCACTAAATAATCATCAGATGAAGGCGTCAGACCAATCCCCAGACCAATTAAATGGCTGACCGCTGTAGAGATATTTTCTCCTGTATGCAACGCCGCCAGTAATGTTTGTCGGCGACTCAGTAATTGACGGGTGATTTCCAGATAAAACGGGTTATCCCCCTGGTACAGAAATAATGTGTCAGCGCTTCTTAGCTGTTGGCGGATAACCTCTTCCCAGCGCAGCCAGCGGATTGCAGCAAGGCTTATTGCATCAGGCCTCCACTGTGGTATGCGCCACGGCAGACAACCGGAAGTTTCTATCCATTTATCGTTGCCAACGGCTATCCCCGATTCGGTAAAACTGACTCTCTCACCGGGGTGAAACAGCTCTTCACAATGCGTCAGCGCCAGCCGACAGCTGTTAGGCGCGTTATCACAACCTTCACTCAGTAACGTCAGCAACCGCTGCTGTTCAGGTATCAACAGGTTTACCGCGCGGGAAAAAACCTGTTCAACCCGTCCCGTTCCCCGGAAAGCGAGAAACGCGCCGTCTGCGGTTAGCGCCCGTACGCATCGCCGTGATGGCGTAGCGATAGTGGCGCTCCTCTGTCAGGCTCCGGCCGCAATCAGCAGCTCGGCAATTTCGTGGTATCCTTTCTCCCGCGCCAGCTCCAGCGGGGTTTTACCGTATTTATCCGTCATGTGCGGGTTTGCGCCATGGTCGAGCAGCAGCTTGACGATTTCCTGCTGTTTCGCGCCGCCGTCATTAAGCACGATGGCTTCCAGTAACGGCGTCCAGCCGACAAAGTTGGTATGATTAACATTGATATCGGTACGCAGCAGCAGTTCGCGCACGATCTCTACATGACCTTTTTCGCTGGCTGGCGTAATACCGACGCCGCCAAAACGGCTCAGGCAATTAAGATCGGGGTTGGCCGGTAATACGGTACGCAGCAGCGTTAAATCGTTAGTCAGACAGCTAATCAGGAATGGATTAAAACAGGTTTGATCCTGTTTATTAATATCGGCACCGGCAGCAATCAATAAAGAAACACAGTCATAATGTTTATTCAGGCTGGCAATAATTATGGCAGTGCGCCCCTGGCGGTTAGTGGCATTAATATCCACATTTTTTGCCAGGCAGGATTTTAATCCATCGGCATCACCCTGCTCTGCCGCCAGCAGAAATTCAGTAATGAGTTCTTTCTCTGACATAATCGCTCTCCTGCAGTTTTTTAGACTTTTTAAATATCCGATAAGCTGAGAATAGCAACAGAGTGCAGAGAATAATATCCGCTTAAATTTCATTCATCGTAAGCGTGTCGATTATTGAATCAAATTTAACAATGAGAACAAAACGTGCTGTAGTGCAATCTTTTCCTTATGACAGAGCCGCTTTTAGCCATTAATCAGTTGTCAGGAAAATCAGGCGTGATGCTACACGGATAGCGGCCTGCAATTAATATACAGAAGTGTGATTGCCTTCAAATCAATTGTAAAACTAGTGTTAAATTCTGTTCAAAACTGATTGCTCTGCATAAGGATTACAAATACATTCAACAATCATCGCGTCGCGGATGTGCGTTTGTCGCCGGAGGGGAGGAAGATGAATTCAATTTTTACCGAGGAAAACCTGCTGGCATTTACGATGGCAGCCCGCTACAGCAGCTTCAGCAAGGCGGCTGAGGAACTTGGCTTAACCACATCAGCAATTAGTTACACCATTAAGCGCATGGAGCTGGGGCTCGACGTGGTGCTGTTTACCCGCAGTACCCGCAGCATTGAGCTGACTGAGTCCGGACGCTATCTGTTTCGCAAGGCGACCGACCTGCTCAACGATTTCCACGCCATCAAGCGCAGTATTGATACCATTGCTCAGGGCATTGAAGCCCGGGTACGCATCTGTATTAATCAACTGTTGTATACCCCTCAACATACGGCACGACTGCTGCAGGTACTCAAGAAACAGTTTCCAACCTGCCAGATAACCGTCACCACCGAGGTGTATAACGGCGTCTGGGATTCGATCATTAACAACCTCGCCAACATCGCTATCGGCGCGCCGGATACGTTACTGGACGGCGGGGGGATTGATTACACCGAGATCGGCGCGATCCGTTGGTCGTTTGCGATTGCCCCGGATCATCCGCTGGCTTTTATGCCTGAACCGATTTCTGAGAGCCAGCTGCGCCTGTACCCGAACATCATGGTGGAAGACACCGCGCACACCATCAACAAGAAGGTCGGCTGGCTGTTACACGGACAGGAGTCGATTCTGGTTCCTGATTTTAATACCAAATGCCAGTGCCAGATCCTGGGTGAGGGCATCGGTTTTCTGCCGGACTATATGGTACGCGAGGCGATGGAAAAGTCGTTGCTGGTCACGCGGCAGATCCACAACCCGCGTCAGGATTCAAGGATGCTGCTGGCGACCCAGCATTCGGCCACCGGTCGTGTAACCCAGTGGATTAAAAAAGAGTTTGGCCCACAAGGGGTATTGACGGGAATTTATCAGGATTTGCTGCATCGGGAGTGATGCGCCGGACGGCGGTCATGCCTTCCGGCGCACGTAAGATTATCAGGCGCGAATATCGTCGTACTCGCGGGTTTTATCAAACTCATGTTTGGCAAACGGGCACAGCGGAATAACTTTGCGGTTTTCGGCGCGCATTTTCTCCACCACCTTCGCCACCAGCAGTTTACCGACTCCCTGGCCTTTCAGGCTGGGGTCGACATCGGTATGTTCAATGATGCTCAGATGTTCACCCGTCGGCACGAAGACAATCTCGGCAACCTGATTGCCTTCGGCATCGTTAACATAAAATTTGTTGTGGCCTGCAAGAATTTCCATGGTCCCCTCACTCATTTCTGGCGATATTTCAGCGCACCGCTCGGACAGGTATCAATCACTTTAATGACCGTCGCGACATCCACTTCATCCGGAATGATCCACGGTTTACGTTTCAGGTTAAAAAGCGCTGCGCTTCCCCGCACGCAGTTGCCCGAATGTTGACATATCGCCGTATTGAAGTAGACGTCAATCTTCTCGCCGGTATAGGCCCGGTAACCGGCATCCAGTAGTTCCTTATCCACGACATTGCCTCGCATTTTTTTATTGTCTGGGTCTAATCATAGACCTGTGCGAGGCTGAAGGAAGCAGCTGAAAGTAGAAATATCACTCAGGCCTTTTCTGCCACGACGGCTGCGGCTCAGGCGGCAAATACTCCAGCATCGCAGGCGTCGGCGGCGGTAGACGGTTATCGGCGATGTCCCTGTCCACATCGATATGACTGATTTCACCACTTTCATGATGGTGAACCGTCAGCACCCGCGCTTTGTTCAGCTCTGTCACCAGTTCCCGGGTAATACGTAAACTTTCCGCCAGCTCATGATCTTCCAGTCCGGGCCTGCGACTGCGACGTTCCACCCGAAAACGAAACTGGTTGTACTTCGCCCAACCAATCAGCACCAGTCCGTTGACCAGCGCGACAAGGATGTAAAACGTGACCGTATCCAGCGTGGTGAAAAAGGGTCGCACGCCTATATAAGGTGAGTGCGCCAGAGCGGTGATCAGCCCTTTATAGATCAAATATAAAAAGCCAACCCAGGCAAAAAGCGTTAACAACACGTCAATGATGCGCGGCAGCAAACGCTGCTCCGTAAAGATCAGCGGCTGGCTCATGATTCGATCCTCCCAATTCCACGATCGGGACTCACCCAACGCGCCCTGCCGCGTTTGCGTTTGAGCATTACTTTCGGGAAAGCGACCAGCGTGGTGAACAGGCTTAGCATCCAGTACACCACCGGGAACCAGATAATCCAGAACAACGACGCGCCAATGCCTTTTTCATAGCGCCGCTCAATCATCAGACTCACCGCAAACTGCAGCAAGCACACCACGCCGAGGATTAGCCCAGTAAAGGCCGGCGGGAACAGATGTTGTACATACAGCGAGTCCGGCATCGGGATCATCAGCCCTAACAGGAACAGCACGATACTGATCGCATAAGCAAACGCCCAGGTGGTAGAAAAACAGAACTCAAAAAACAGCGGCCACATACGGCGATATTCCCATGACCACAGGCGGCGCATGTTCACGATAAACACCTCCGCACCGCCTTGCGCCCAGCGCAGTCGTTGTTTCCATAACCCTCTTAACGTTTCAGGCATCAGGATCCAGCACAGTGCGCGCGGTTCAAAGAATATCGACCAGTGGCGCAATTGCAGCTTCCAACTGATATCGATGTCTTCGGTGATCATGTCCGGGCTCCAGTAACCGACCTCGGCCAGCGCGCGACGACGAAACGCAGCAACCACGCCGGAAACGGTAAAGATCTGCCCATAAACTCGCTGAGTGCGCTTAATCAAGCCGATAATGGAAGAAAACTCCCCGACCTGCACCCGACCGATTAAGGTGGAGCGGGTTCGAATACGTGGGTTCCCGGTCACCGCACCGACGCGCGGGAACTGGATCAGCGGCGCCACAATATAGGCAACGGCATCACGGTCCAGTAACGCATCGCCATCAATACACACCAGGTAATCACTGCGCGCCGCTGCTGCCCCGGTCTTGAGCGCCAGCGCTTTGCCCTGGTTTTCAGCCAGATGAATCACCCGCAGACTGGGGTATTCCACCGCCAGTTGTTCCAGCACGTCGTGGGTGTCATCCGTTGAACCATCGTTAATGGCAATCACTTCAATATTTTTATATCGCTGCCCCAGCGCGGCCTCAATGGTTTCGCGCGCATTGATCCCTTCGTTAAAACAGGGGATCAGAATGGAAACCAGCGGATTCCCCTCCAGCGTCGGTGGCGGTGTGTCATCTCCCCATTTCCAGTGACGCTCACGGTAGAACCAGAAATAGACCCCGCCGCTTATCCACAAAGCAGACATAAACAAGGGCCAGAAGAAGACGAAGTTCAACATCACTTCACCTGTAAAGATGACCGCCACGCCAAACGGCAGGCTGAACATCAGGCAAAGTATCAGGAAAGCAATTATGCGATCGGTCATTTTTGCGGGTACCAGTATGAGGAGAACGTCGAGCGAATCTCTGACATCTCAGGTTTGTCGCTGATGAAATCATCCGGGTAATAGCCGTAGTTACCTGCACCGCTTAATTTCAGCTGGCGCATCCATTCGGCTATTTGTTTTCCGCTGATTTCAGCCTCGTCCCCGGATTTACGCCAGTCTCGTGCCTGTAGTTCAAACACGGTTTTGTCCAGCGCGCCGGGCGTTTGTGCAACGGCATTCACTAATCTGTCGAGCCAGGCGTTGGCATCATTAGCCGGGATCTGCTCCATGAAAGGCATCGCCATTGGTGCCGTCCAGTCATAGGTATTGAGGAAATCATTCAGGTTCTGCGCAAACCAGGCTTCACTCTCCGGCTCCAGTACCGGCATCGCGTAAATATTGCGCGCCGTTTGCACCTGCGGACCGCGAATATTACGCACCGCCTGGGTCAGTTGTTTGGTGAAGTCGATCAGCACCTTACTTTTCAGTCGCGTCCAGCGCTCGAACGCCTGTGGATTGCTACGGATTTGCTCAATGCTTCCGGGAAGCCCTACGGCGCGGTAGGCAGCCAACGCCTCCGGTGACGCGTCTTCAAAGTCCGTCAGGAAAGCATCGTCATGGAACAAAATCCCTTTGAAGCTGGCGTGTTTGGCCAGGTCTTCATAGATTTCAGTGATGCGCTGACGCGCTTCGCTGCTCCAGGGGGACAGACGGACATAGTTCTCGCGGTTGATCGCTGTACGTCCCGTTTTCGGATCCCAGGCGGTTACGCGTGGGATGGAAGCGTCGAGATCGAAAGCCAGAACCGGCATCCAGGCATACACCGTCACCCCTGCCCGCGTTTGTAACTGCCAGGAGATATAGTTAAAGAGGTCGGCACGCATCGGCAGCCAGCGGTTAGGGAAATAGAGCTCGCGAATATTTCCGTCGCCCTGCGGATCGGCGTAGGCCTGCAGGAAGACATGAGAAATACGCATGTCATAAACGCGCTGGATAAGCTTGTCGATGTTTCGCTTCTGCTGAGCCGGGTCCTTGTCATACACGTAATCCAGATCGACATGCATCACACGCATCGTCTGCGGTTCACGTACCTGAGCGACCTGGCTGGCAAAGCGCTTAAGAGAGGGGTTATCAGAGATTAGCACGCGCGGGATGTCATCAAGAAACGCGGCATTCGCCAACCCTTCGTTGAGCGTGAAGGCCATCTTATAGCCATGCTCTTTAGCCAGGTTTAACGTTGTGCCATTGGCCGCACCGTAAGGCCAGACCCACGCGCGCGGTGATTTCCCGGTCACCGATTTGATCTTGTTGGTGATGAGAGAGATATCCGCGTTTATACGGCGCGTGTACTGTTCATCCGTTTCGTAAGTGCCGGTTTTCTTATCATACAGGCGGTTCGCCACCGCCGGTTCTTTACTTCCCTGCGGGTTGGCTTGTGCACCGAAATGCGAATTCCAGGTGTGCGCACCGACTTCCACCAACGGTGATTTGCCCATCTCTTCGACCATTTTCCAGGTAGCGAATTTATCTCGCGCCGTCATTAAGCCACCAAAATCGACTTTTTTGTTGGCGGGAGCATCAACCCAACTCCCCACCGGCGCCCAGAGCGCAGGCCAGTTATAGGCTTTCAGCAGCGGCCAGACGCGGGTATAAAAACTGCTATATCCGTCATCAAAGGTGAGTAATACCGCTTTTTCCGGCAACACGATTTTACCGTCATGGGCGTCCAGGATTTGCTGCACGCTGATCGGGTTATAGCCATTATCACGCAGCCAGGCCATTTGGTCGCTCAACGCGCTGGTCCGCACAGAAAGATAGCGCTGGTCGGCGGCACCATCCTCGACATCGTGGTAGCCGAGCACCAGGAAGCTATTTTTCGGCCACGGATGATCCGCCGTCAGCGGCGTTCTCTCTGCGGGAGGAACGTAGCGAGGCGTTGTATTGTGCGCGCTACTGCACGCGGTAATCATCAACCAGCCAGCGATTAATGCGCTAAGCCACAGGCATCTTTTCAGCATGAACAATCCTTAAAACCTGACATTTAAATCGAAAGCGAGGGAGATATTCCGCTCACGTTTACCGTCGTAGGGGCGTTTATCCCAAATCAGCATCACCCCGCCATCTACGACGTTGTTCCATTTGAGCCGTTGTCCGTATCCCACCTGAACGATGGCACCAGCGTCCTGGCCTTGCTGCCAATAGCCACCTACGCCAGCCAGACCTTGCTGCGTCCACACGGTGTCATAATGGCGGTAAAGAACCTGCTCCGCGCTCAGACCCGGTACCACGGAAAAATCACTCTTCGGGTTGTAATACGGCACATTCTCTTTGGTGTTGGTGCTCCCGCCGATGCCCGGGGTAAAGTCCAGGGTGAAGCGCGGCGTTGTCCAAATGCGCTCTTTTCCGCTGAGTCCGTATTCGATGCGATCGTTACCATCTGAGAAATGTGATGCGGCAAACGACAGTTGATATTCACGTCGTTCGTTTTGATACCAGCGAACAAACATATCGCCGCCGTTGGCATACACGCCGCTACGCAGCGCGCGCAGTGGCGTATTACGCGACAAGCGCTCGGCCGAACCGCCTACGCGCCAGTTGTCATTGAAGTCATGCCAGCCGGAAAGACGACCGCCAATTTTCTGACCATCGCCATAATTTCGGCCAGAGACTTCCATTTCTGCCCAGTAGTCGCGGGAAGTCCATTCCGCCCCCGCAGCCAGATCGCGGCTGATGCCTTTACCTTCCTCAAATTCGCCGGTAGCAAAGTTGAATCCAGTAAACAATCGCCAGTTGTCGTTAATTGGCGGACTGTAAATGGCAGTATTGATGTTGAAGTCATTCTTACCGCTGACCGGGCTATCGGACGAGATCCCTTGTGTGCCGCTAATGCGCACTTCCGACATTTTGTGGACATCACGAATACGCGCGAGGCGCAGCGTCGCTTCATCATCCGGGCTACGGGCGATGACGTCATCCGTCAGTTCATCGGCCTGCCTCCATTCCTGGAGATCCAACGCAACATAAGCCTGCTGACGCTCCAGTTCCAGGTTACTTGGCTCAATCACTTCCGCCAGCTTCAGCTCTTTCTCCGCCGCATGCGGCAAGCCACGTGCTTCAAGAACGGAGGCATAAGATATGCGCAGCCCCTGGTTACCTGAACCTGTTCGCGCCAGATGCTCTGCGAGCTTTTCAGCCTCAGGTAGTTCATTGGCAGCAATATAATATTGCGTCAGCATCGACTGTCCGAGCAGCCAGTTATCGTTAGGCTGTGGCGTTGGCGAACCATAGATGCGTCGCAGGTACGGACTCTCTTTGATTAGGTTTTCGGCCTGTTTTTTAGCGGCATCAAAGTTTTCATTATCGATATGCGCGTAGAACAGATCCTGTTGATCCTCAGGACCAAGCGGCGTAACGGGAATCGGTCCATTCGGGTAGTAGATGCTCATCAGCATCGCTTCGGTTTTTTCTGGCTGGCGTTCGCTTAACCATGCCGATGCTACCCAGCGTTTTGCGTAGTTTGGTACTTCGCCGCTCGCAGAAAGCGATTCGTATTCCTTAATCACTTCAGACGTTCGCTTACGAACCAGCAAAGCCCCCATGCGGTCAATTCTCGCCCGACGGACATCATTCTGCGCGGACGGCTCATCCTTCCAGGCAGCCAGCAACTGGTCATAGCGGGCCAGCGCTTTATCCGCCACGATAAACCGCTCTTCTTCATTACGTGCGGACGTATAGGAGGAACGTACCATTTCGGCGGCCGCATCAAGCTCAAGGCGGCGCTTCACAGGATCTGCCGTAGGCACTACCTCCGCCATATTTAAGGCGGGCCCGGAAACACGGTTTGCTGACAGAGCAGACAGCAGCGTGGATTTTGCATTTTTGTTGCCAGGATCAACGTCATCCGCCTGGCTGGCAACCAACAGCGCGTCCCAGTTTTTCCCCTGAGAATGATATACGTAGGCAAGTAGCGCATCGGAGTCAGCCCCCGGATGTGCCTGTGCCCATTTATTCGCTTCAGTAAGGGCTTGCTGATTGTAGCGAGCATCTGCCAACGTCATTATCCAGCCGGTGCGTACGTCAACGTTGTCAGGATCTTCCTGTAAAACGCTTTCCCATACCGCCAATGAATCATTCCAGTTTTTCTGGTTACGGTACGCACGTGCAGCGGCGACTTTGCCGCGCGCAGGCACATCCATCTGCCCACGATAGCGCTGCCAGATTTCAATAGTGGCTTTATCGTTGTTATCAACCCAACTGGAAACTTGCAGCCAGTCGGCAACCTGATTTGGCGTTAGCGCGCTTTGCTTTCCCTGATCCTCTAGATAACGCAATAACGGTGCACTATTACCACCCCGCGCTTCAATAACCAAAGCGTCATAATCTGATGTCGCTGCAGAGATTTGCATAGGGAAAAGAACGCTTGCCGTAAATAAACAGCTTAAAGACTTAAAACGTTTAATGAAGTTGGCATGTCGACGCATACTTAACATATCTGCCCTTATAACTTACATCAGAGTAAAAATAAGCGTTTTCAATATATTACAGTCGGTTACTAACGATACCCGACCATGTAAGATGCACTGCCGCTTATTTTGCAATAGGGTTATGAAGCAATTAACTCTTTCGTCTTATTGACTACCCGCGCCTCGCCCTCTAATCGTGGGAAAGCAGGCGTAAACTCGAAAATTTTATCACTCAGCGTAGTTCGTGGCTATGCGATACGAAAACTCTTAGACAAAAAAGTATTTTAGACTAAATAATCCTAATACTCTTGGGATTGAATTCTGGATTTAGATTAAGTTTGCATGACGAAACCTTGTGACGATGATAACTATTGCTGGTTAGCATAGCTACACCGCGCAACTGTTTGCATGGTAACTATTGTGTGCGGATAGAGAAAGTTCTGATAATAATGCCCCTGATAACAACAAAGATAACAATGTAAATAATATAACCTAATTTTAAGTTTCGAACAGGGTCGATAAAATGAAATTAAAGGTACAGTCATAAGCAGAACTAAGTACAGTAAAAAATCAATAAAATCAAATGACTTCTTAACCTATCCTTGAAATCTACCAAAATTGGTATTTTGGTATCCGCCATAATACATGCGCGAAGAATTGTGCATCGCTCAACTCGCTAATGTATTTACCAACTTTGCGTATTATTGACAGTATCAACCCCACTCACTTTACCCTTACAATTTGAAAGCTTATTTACATTGAAAATAATTTATATACCCTAAATAATTCGAGTTACATGAAGGCGGCAAGTGAGTAAATCCCCAGGAGCATAGCGAACTATGTGACTGAAGTGAGCTAGCGTAGCCAACGCACATGCAGCTTAAAGAATGACGGGTATAGACGCATAATTTTTTGCACTTACCTTCCCTCCAGCCTTTGAGGTAATTTGGACAAAGATGCCAATGGGAGCTGGTCAATGAAAATCGTTAACGCTGAAAAAAAACACATCCCCGCCATACGCGATATCTACGCCCATCATGTTATTCACGGTACCGGCAGCTTTGAAACTGACCCGCCGGATACCCGCGAGATGCAGGATCGTCTGGAAAAAATCCGCAGTCTGGGACTGCCATGGGTTGTCGCATTGCAAGAAGATAAGGTCATCGGGTATTGCTATCTCACCCGCTACCGCGAGCGTTATGCCTATCGCTATACACTCGAAGATTCGATTTATATTGACCCGACGGCACAGCGTCAGGGGGTGGGAAAAGCGTTGCTACGCCATGTAATTGAGTGGGCTGAAACGCAGGGTTATCGGCAGTTGATCGCTATCGTCGGCGACAGCAATAATCAGGGATCGCTGAAAGTCCATCAGCAGGCCGGATTTACGAAAATAGGCACGCTGACGAACATTGGATTCAAGCATGGGCTCTGGCTTGATACGGTATTAATGCAACGCAGCCTGGGCACAGGAAACAGTACGCTACCAGCAGATTTCGATGCCGCTATTTAACATTGCTAAGGGATGACTTCAGGATACTGTCTTCTGGTAACCCTCAGACAAACAGAACCACAATCAGGTATCACGTAGCTATTATATAACTCTCCGTTTTTCAGCTCGTTAGAACGGAAAAAGCACCCGAACGTTAATGAACGGATGCTTTCTAAATCGAATAACTCAGTTTTACTTAGCGGGCGGCCCCGCCTGGTGCGCCAAAGGCATCACGGGGCAAACGTCTTTTCAGCCCGAAGATGTTTCATCCCTGCGCGTGATATTTCGCCAAATCCCCCCCGACAGTCTCAGATTTTCAGGCCCGCTATTCAGGATTTGGGTTACACATTTCAGGTAGTTGTCTTTCCAGCGCTCAATAAAAGAAGACTGGCTTTCGAACCTCTGCGGATCGACCATTTTCTCCAAAACAAAATGGATGCGCCCGTCTCGCCACACAGGAACACCAAATACGGTGGGTAGGTGCATTTTCCAGGCAAGTCGGGAGCAAAAGGTGGAGTAGGTAATCTGCTGGCCGAAAAAGTCGATAGTCGGCGCGCTCAAATTCAGCGCGCCGTCGATCGCCACAACAAGCGACTGCCCACTATGTAAGGTCTGTATGCAGGCCCTGACCACGTCCGCTTCGCTTTTGTCACTAACCGAAATCAACCGCTCACCGTAGCCCCCTTTGAGCACGCCAGGCGTGGAAGCCACCCATTTACTGTTCATTTCCAGCAAGGAGAGGATCATCGGCCCGGCATACATTGCGCCCATATGAGCCGATACAACAATGCAACCACGCTTATCGAGCTGCAGCCGTTGGAAAAACTGCTCGACATGCGATATATCGGCCAACCGATACATCGGTTCGTCGGCCTGCTCTCCACGGCATTCAAGCCAGTCGAGGAGATAATTATCGGCAAGATACCCCCACTTCGCCCGGCGTTCCCATTCATGGCGTTCGATACCGGACTGTCTGCCGGCAACTTCCCATGCCCAGTCAAGGCGCTCAGGCGGTAGATTAACGGCAGATATTTGCCCATCAAGCGCCAGCAGCCCCTCTTCGAATGACTGAGGCAGATGGCTTGCTCTGGCCTGAATATAGTGCTCAAAGACGCTTTCCGCTTCGCTTGTTTTCCCCGCCTGTAACAACGCCGCCGCGGCATAACGGTTCCATTTACTGGTCGCCCCTTTTTCCCTTGCCAGTTGTACAAACTCATCGCTGGCAGCAGCGTATTGCCCAACCTGGCGCAGTGCTCGGGCATACATGGCTCTGACATAAGGAAGATCAGGATGAGTCGCGAGCGACTGCTGCAGTAACGGAATGGCTTTCTCATTCTGACCCGTTCTGATTAAGGCATCGGCATACAGGGTCACGATCCGTAAATTATCAGGGTTAAATTGCAGGGCATGACGCCAATGCTCAGCGGCCTGAAGCTTCGCTTCCCGGCTGCGGCCAGATTGATAGTGGGCAAGCCCCAGGCTACGACGCAGCGCTGCACCATCCAACCCACGGGCTAATGCGGACTCCCCAGTCTGAATGGCTTCCTGATATTTACCGACAGCGCACAGCGTATCAACCGCCAGCCCCGCCGACTCCTGCTTTTCTAACGCGAAGAAAGGGAGCAATGCGCGGGCCAGGTCATGATCTTCTGGTAGGCGGCTTTTATTTAAGAAACGGAGGCAGGTCTCAATCATATCTCCCCGCGGGGGAACTTCCTGCGCCTGTGTTCTGGCCAACGAGATTGCCTGTAACTCTTTATCCACCAGCGTCAGGCTGCGCAGATGGAGGGCAAAAATTTTGCTATTGCCCGAAAAAGCGAGCCATGCCCGCTCGGCTAAGTCAGCAACAGTCGCATATTGTTTACTCTTAAGCAGCACGCTTGCGACCAGCAGGACATCCTCCGGCTGGCACACATTCACCGCCAGCAGTTTGTTAACCACCTGTAGTACAGCCTCCCGATGATGTGATGCCAGCGGCGAAATAACCCAGCGTCGCAATAAATCACGGCTATTCTTTGCTGTCAGCACACGGTCGGACAACAAAGTCAGCGCGGCATCTGTTTCATCTTTACGCAAACACGCGATAGCGAAGAGAATAATGTTTTGCTCATTTCCAGCACTATCTCGCACTTTTTCGGGATGCTGCCCGAAATAGTGACATAGCCCCTCCCAATCCTCTTGTTTGAGCAGGGTGGTTGGCGATTTTTTTTTACATGTAGAGTGCAAGCTCATCGTATTTCCTTACTCCGCCTTATTCACGCATCCGCCTGATAGTTATCAGGAGAGAAGTCACCAGGTATGCGATGCCCAGCAACACGAAGAACAGTAACCACTTTGTTCCATCGGCATAGCGAGTGGTGTCAGACACCACCATCGGTTGAGAAATGATCAGCAAATACCGTCTCTCACGTAACGCTTGAAGCTTCCCTTGCTGTAAGGTCTGTAAGGCAGATTCCCAGCGTGTTTTGGCGATCTCACTCTGCAGACGAAGATCTTCAAACAGGGACAGGCTTTCTGAAGAGCCTTGCGACCCTAACTTATTTGACAGGCGGTTACGTTGTTCGCCGATCTGCTTTTCCAGGACCTTGATTTTGGCCGACAGGCGAGGAATAAGGGGGTTCTGATCCAAACCATTAGCCATTAATTGCGCGTATTCCGCTTTCGCCTCCGCCAACTGCGTTTCAAAGCCAGCAATTAATTGATAAATCGCGGTCACGGTTTCCTGCGGTTCAATATCTTTTTGTATATGCTGTATTTTTAGCAATTCAAGCCGAGCGGCCCCCAGATTTTCCTGGGCCGATTTAACATCGTTTTCCAGCCATAAAATCCGTTCCTGCTGCATCCGCGCTGAAACGGTATTAACGTGCTGTTCAGCAAAAGCCAGAATGCGCTGGGCAAAAAACTCAGCCTGTTTCGCACTCCGCGCCTTGACGTTTAAACGCAGCATGCCCTGTTGAATATCGACAGCAACCGAGACTTTCGATAAATAGTAACGATAAGGATCATCATTAATACCCAGCGGTGCGAGGTAGCGGGAAAATAATGCGATATCGTCTTGCGCGAAATAAGATAAAAAACCGAGATCTTTTTCCATCCGCTCCATCATTTCTTTCGAAAGTATAAACTCGCGAACCTGAAAGCCCTCCGACATCTCATTGCCTGCACCAAAGAAAGCTGTTCCAGAAAAATTATCCTGGCTGGCATCAGTTTGCACAATAAAGGTGGCATCCGCGCTATAAAAACGCGAAGTTAATAGCCACGACATAAGCATAATAACCAGCAGCGGCAAAGCAATATAAAGAAAGAGCCGACGTAGCGATTGTTTGGCTTGCTGAACACGTCGCTCTTTAATAACCAATGACGCTCTACGGACGGAATCAGCATCCGTCGCGGACCAACCGGCGTCTGGGCGATGTTGACTTTTCGCATCGGCCGTTTTTTCTGTCTGGCGAAGGGCGCGTTCATCCTCTTTTTGTTTCAGTCGCAAGGCTCGGCTTTCTTCTGCTACCTTCGCCCTTTCCTCTTTCCATTTTTTAATACGTTCTGAATTTTCCACTCTCTATCCGTATATTTTCTATTTATATATCAAAGGAATAATTATCAGTTTGAAGCATCGCCTGATTTGACTGATATTGTTCAAAAAGCGCAGATGCCTGTGCTAAATCTTCACACATCGTAATTTTCCCATGCAGCAGTACGCCAAACGCATGACAGTGTTCTTTAATAAGCCGAGGGTTGCGCGTTAGCACAATCAACCCTTTCTGTTGCAGCTCATAAGCTAGCGCCGCCTGCATACGCAACTGTGAGGTATTATCCCCGGTGTACAGCTTGTCATCGGCAATATAAAGGCGACAGGGAAGCAGTAAATTAATGGCAAATGCCAGATGCGCTTTCATCGTGACAGAATATTCACTCACCCTGTCGGTATAGCGCTGTTCAAGCTGGGTCAATTGATAGCAGAAATGTGAAAACTCATCGCCATCCAGGCCATAAAGACTGGCCATCATGCGCGCATTCTCTTCGCCGGTTAACCCCGGCAGAACAAAAGCATTTGCCCCCAGTGGGAGCGCATCACCCCGTAGCCCAATAAAATCCCCTTCATCAGGAGCATCTATACCGCACAGCAATCGGGTTAGCGTCGTTTTGCCTGAACCAGGGGCCGCCAGAATACCGATATGCTCATGGTAATCCATGACAAAATCTGTTTTATCAAGGACCACCCGCGGGCCCTTATCAGACTCAAAATAGCGTGTACAACCTAATAAACCGAACACGAACGCGTCTCTCCTGAAGCCAAAGTCAGTGATTTTCAGTGTCACAAATCAGGTGAAAAATGATGCCCGCGAGGAATAACGTTGCGGAAAATGCCAGAGGGTAAAGAGGTTCAAGGTACAAGGAGTTATATCCCTCAAACATTCCTTCTCTGACTATCTCATTAGCATGAAGTAGAGGGTTCCAGCTGAATATGCTCAATAATGAATAGGGCAATTCATTCGCCGTATAAAAGACAGCTGAAATCAAAAACATCGGTCTTAGCACCACAGGAACGGCTTTGTAGACCAGCGGAAACCGTTCAGACAGTGCGTCACAAAAGTAACCAAACGATAACCCCAGAAGCCATGCGATAACCATCCCTTCAAAAATCAGGATCGGTTTCTGGGCTTCCCAGCGGGAGAAGATAAGAAAGTTAATTAATGAAACAATAATATAAATGATAACCGCATTAACAAATTCGACTGCGGCAAGAGCAAAAATCACATGTCTTTTCTTAACCTGCGAGACAACCGCCAACGATGTGGAGAATGAACGGGTACGCATGGTTGCGGTAATGGTATAACGAAATAACAGATACGGTAATATACCTGCAATAACAAAGCTGATATCGTCAGTAAATATTGGTACGGTGCGATTTAAATATTGAAAAGAAATAACGGTAATGGTTATCCATACCAGTGGTACGGCCAGCACCATCATATAGTTTAGCAAATTACCGTTATAGCGTGTTTTGATATCGCGTGACATTAACAAAATGATTAACTCACAGACGGTAATGAGTTTCATAAAATAATAAGTATTATTTTTCAAAATATTCATATGGCGACGTTAGAAAGAATTAGAGCCGCGGATCAAAAAGCTATCGAATGCGGCTTTCACCTTAGCGAAATCAGTCAAAGAGGCGTTCGAGATATAGATAACATCGCCGTCTTCCACCCGCATGGCCTGTGCTAAAAACACCGAGTCAGGTTGGCTCATATCGACATGATAGATATTCAGCTTACGCATCTGCTGTTTCGCCTGTTCCGCTTCGTCATGCTTGTACAGAAAAACCGCCTGCGGATCGGCAAGATTGTCGTTTAATCCTTTCGCCAGCGCCAAAGCATCCACTACGCTGGAATGACGCTGAACCAGAGCATGTTTCCCCTGAACACCCGCCGCGCCGAGCACATTAACATACTCGGTCACTTGACGCAGAGTGATACGGTCATCCGGCTGTAAGACAATATCCAACCCGGGATACTGATAAATATCTGACAGTCGCGCATTGAAATAATGCTGCTGGCGCGTCACGTGAACTTCCATCATATCTGCGCTGGTATTTTCTACTGCCGCCGCCGTTGCCAAAAAATGACTAAGACGATTCATACTCTGTTCGAGAGGGTAGCGACCCGTTTTCCCGCTGCCCTCGACCGTCACCATGGCTCCAGTGCGGGCGGTAAGCGTCACCAGCACCTGAGGATTCAGGACAACGCGCGAAAGTCGCTTTCTGATCTCTTCAGCCAGTTGTGTCACATCCAGCCCGGTAACCGGGATTATCCCGGCATAAGGCACCTGAACGATATTACCGTCAGTCACAAGAATATTTTCAAAATCCGCCCGGTCGCCGCTCGCGTTATTGGATAAATACCCCGCCCCGCCCGAGGATAAAATAGTGATATGCAGCACATCGCCTTTAGCCAAAGATGTCCAGTGCCAGTTATTTTCGGCAAAGACCGGATCGACAATAGTTTTCGGCACAGTATCGGCATCACTCAGTTTTAATGTCGGTGTGACTTCAACCAGATGATAATGAGGATCGTCCTGATTAATCAGGCTGGATTTAAATACCGCCCTGGGAATAGTGCATCCCGAAAGCAGAAAAAACGTCGTTAACAATATAATAATTTTTTTCATAACTTATTTTATAAATGAAATAGCTGAAAAAATGCTGCCCATTAATTAACGAGGCTGAGAGGCAATGGTTTGTACAAACGTTCCCACCATATGTTCAACGGTGAAGCGTTCTTGTAAAAATGACTGCGTCTGTTGGCAAATACCGGTTCTGCTGCGCCATAAATTGACCAACTGTTCTGCATAGCGGCAAGCCTGGTCAAGATTGACCGTCTGTGCATCATCAAGAATGAAACCCGAAACACCCTCAATAAAGCATTCTGCCGATCCACCTGCAGGGGTTGAAATCACCGGCACCCCGACCATTTGTGCTTCAATGAGTACATTGGGTAGTCCTTCATAACGCGAAAACAAAATGAATACGTCCATTTTTTGCAGCCAATACCCCACGTCACGCGAGACGCCAACGAATAGTATTCTCTCCAGAATCCCCAACTGTTCGGCGCGTTTCTGCGCTTCAGCGCGCAAATCACCATCGCCTACCAGCACAAAGCGTGTGGCGGGGTGGTGCTGTAAATAGCGTGCTGCAAAATCAATCCATGCAAGAGGGTTCTTATCACCTACAAAGCGGAAAACGCCACCAATAGTTGTGTCCGCATCCTGGGTTTTTTGCGTAAACTGCTGCCAGATTTTATGTGGCACCTCAGAAGAGGGGTCGGTAGATGGCGGTAAGACGCCGTTATATACAACCTGGAAGTGCTTCGCCTCCAACTTTAGCCAGTCGGCATAATGGCGGGTCACACAATGGTTGTTACTCATAAAATCAACGCCAGGCACGGCCGCCAGCGCCTGGTAGAGAGGCTCATATTCCGGCTTGAACAGACGCTTTCTCACCACCGGTGGTAAGCCACGTAATCCCAGTTGAATTCTGGGCACGCCAGCAATCAGCGCTGCAAGCGCAATCATCAGACAAGCGCCATCCTGCCAAACGGAGAGATAATCCGGCTTGCGCTCGCATAAGTGGGGGACCAGATGCTTGATGCCGTAGTTACACACCGGCGGCAGATGAGAGAGCAATAAGCGCAACTCCGGAGATTCTATTGTCGCATCGTCAAAGAAGTTTCCGGTAATCTTCGCGATTTCAAGCACCTCGACCTGTTCTTCCAACACTTCTTTCAGGAAAAAGTCTTGTCTGAGTTCCGGTGCCAGGGAGCGAATAATGAGCTCTACCGGCTCTTCTACTTTCAGGCCGCCAATTTTCCCCTGTTGCCGATATTTTCTGGCGATCTCGATAGCCAGCCTGGAAATCTGACGCTCTGCACCGCCGCTACCTAGCGAGCCTGTACAGAGCGCAAGGCGACCAAAAGATCCGACGGGAAGCTGCCGCGGCTGACGATTTCGATAAAACAAGATGGCATGCTTCATTGCAATAATACGGGTGTTGGTCCCCACAGGGATCGCTTCCCCTTCAAGGCGTTCAAGCAAATCGCAGATCTTATTTATTTTGCCTAAATAATTGTTATATTTTTTCTGCACGCCAGTGCTAACCTTTTTAAGAATTAGCTGCGCATCTTTGGCTAGCCCCGTATTATATAAACGCCGCGCATACTCATAACGTGCTTCATCATTGTTTTGTGCAATCAGCGTTTCGTAGAGCGCGTATGCACGCGCCGTTTCATTGAAATCATGAAGAAATTCTGCTTTTTTTAGCATCGCTAATGAAGTTAAAGCCTCAGCCGGTAATTCACTGTCAATTAACGCAATAGCTTGCGCAAGCTTCCTCTCTTGTTTCAATGTTAAAAGCGTTTTCCCTAGCGCAGCTAACTTTTCTTCCTCCGTAATCATTACGACTTCCCTGATATATTTTTTTGTAATGCGGTTATGCAGGTCGAGATCTGCCTTGTCACCGGCTCCGTTGGCCCATTCACTTTCTCCAGTCGCTGCCAATACTGCAAAGCCTGGGTGTAGTCGCGTAAATGCATTGCATTTAATGCGGCATATTTCAAGGCATAGGCATTTTCGCTATCAAAAACGAGTAATTTTTTCGCATAATCCAGATGTTCATAAGACGCGATAGTGCTGCCGCCATCCTTCAGTGAATCATTAAATAATCTGATAATTTGCTTATATTCACGCATCAGGCGAGAAACATCAGGATCAATTCGTTTCAGGCTAATCAATACAGACAATGCTTCATCCAGACGCCCTTCAGTTTTCTTCTGGCGTACATATTTAAGGGCTCTGGTTGCAACATTGCGACACTCTTTCTCAAACAGCTCGTTCATCGAGGCATTCTGGAATGATGGAGAAATGCTCATGACGTTAGCAATCAAATCAATGAGGAACGGAATGTCGTTAATATGACGTATGCTGCGTAACATAATCGACTGCAGGCTGGTAATGTTCGAGTTACGAGTCAAGGTCATGTGGGCCAACGTGCACGCATCCTTCCAGGCACCAAGATTCACCAGCGTTCTTGCACAATATACTGTGCTAACAGGATCGAACTCCAGAAGTGGCCACACAATTTTCGCCCCTACCAGGATATTTTCATAATCCTCACGCTCATACATTTCTCTTAATTTCTCGCGCCATGCCGTTTTAACTTCATTATTAAAGCGAGAAATACGTGCATGGGGATAAACCATAAATGCAGAGAAGGTGTACACCAGCGAAGTACTCAGTGAGACAAAATCATCAACCGAATGTAGCGACAGCGCGGTATTGTTCCATGCCACAAAAACGTCGTGGAGTTTATCTTTATACGAGGTGCTAAGCGCCTGATGATAGCTCATATTCTTGATGCAGAAAGCTGCGTGGATGACGAGACCGGTATCATGAATCGTCGACAATACCGTCAGCGCAAATTCTGACTCATGGCGGAGTAACTGCTCAAGCGCATGCTTGAAAATCAATTCATCACTGAATTTGATTGCCAAAGATAACGCTGTTTCCATAAACGCATCATTTAGGCGCTGCGATTGAATGCCGGCATGGAAAGCTTCGGAGAATGCGTTGCCATCATTGAAATATTGCGTGCTGCTCAGGAAATTAACCCATCCGCTTTGGGTTTCAGGATTCAATAACAGTACACTTTTCCAGTATTGATATGACTTATCAAACAGCTGTAAAGCATCGGCTGAGCCGGCGGCAACGGTAAGGACTTCTTCATCTTCAATTTCATTGGAAAGCATCATCTCGGCCGTCGATAAGGCTTCCCGCCAACGCGCTAATCCATGCAGAGACCTCAGCCGACAACGTAATGTGCTGTCCGTCGTACCGATAATTTTCTCAACATCACTAATATCCTGATAAGCCTGTTCATAATAACCTAAACGGCTGAAGATTACGGACCGAAGTTGGATCAGAACGGGCTCTTGCTGCTGATTTCTTAATGCGGCAAAAAGTTGCTGTGATGCAGCAATAATGTCGCCATCGGCAAGCAGCTTAGTGATCGATAATGTAATCTCACGTATTTGGTCCTGTTTCTCTTGCCGCCTCTCATCAAGATGATGCTTAGTATTGTTGATCACTCCCTTAAAAATAGCCGCAACGATCGCATCACCAAACATGTCGGTATAATGAGTAAGATCGTCGCCATTTTTTTCCAGGGCTCGTTTCTGCCCCCACTTTTCCATCAAATTTGTCGGGTTAACGCAGGGAATATCCATCCTGGCGGCGATGGTCTCGACATTTTTAATCAACCGACTGCGGGACTGAATGACGGTTCCAGCACGAGTCACAGCATCAACATGGGTCATAAACATAACGCGATCGCGACCAAGAAGCTGAATGATTTCCATCATATCCTGTTCGATAGCATGCTCATCCATCTGCTCAACATTAATATTGCTTAATAAGGCACGATCGTCTTCCGACATTCCGGCAAAACAGGGATCGTCTTTGAGATAGGCCAGCAGTTTGTGTTGATTCCCTTGCGTGGCCAGCGACCAGTACACACGCGCTCGCTCTGTTTGGCTAAAGAACTCATAAAAATGACGAGTTATATAATTTTGTTGTAAGCACAACCCATAGGCCATAATCTTCTTCTGACTTGAAATCTCAACGATATAGAAATCAGAACGACTATGAACGTCGGTTTTTGAATAATTTACAGCAGTTCTAAAAATAAAAGGCCGGACCTTTTCAGGAATATCTATCAATCCCAAAATAAAACGGACCTGCTGTAATGCCTCGCTGCTCGTATGCGTAAATCCATATATTTTCTTAAAATTAGCCTTAAAATTAAAATAAGGCTGAGCTCTTTTTACCGGACTCGCGATACGGCAACTACCAATGGCGGTAAGCGTAAACATCTCTGACGATTTCATTAAATTCATCCACGTGAAAAGAAAGTGAGTAGTTATACTCAGGAATACAAAGCAGTCTGTTTATCGATATACCATTTTAGAGTCTGCTTAAGTCCTTCTTTGATATCAAACTCAGGCTCATATGAAAGAAATGTTTTTATTCTGGTAATGTCTGCCTGACTATGCTTAACGTCACCGTCACGAAAATCTTTATAAATTGGTTCAGCACGAATTTGTTCGTCCCGCCATAAATTCAACCCATCGCGGATGAGATAATAAAGCTCATTTAGCGAAGTTCTGTCTCCAACAGCCACATTATAGACTTTATTTTTTGAGGCTAAATCATTAGTCGTTGCTGATAATAAATTTGCCTGAATCACATTTTCTATATAGCAAAAATCGCGGCTTGTTGAACCATCGCCATTGATATAAATTGGTTCATCTTTAAGAAGCGATAGTATCCAGCGAGGAATGACTGCAGAGTATGCTCCGTTAGGGTTTTGGCGGCGGCCAAATACATTAAAGTAGCGCAGGCCAATAGTGTTAAAATCATAGCTGCGAGCAAACACCTCGGCGTACAATTCATTGACGTATTTTGTAACCGCATACGGGCTTAATGGCCGGCCGATCCGTTCCTCAATTTTAGGTAAATCGGGATGGTCACCATAAGTACTACTGCTTGCGGCATAGGTGAAACCAGATACATGTGCATCTCTCGCCGCCGTCAACATATTTAAAAAACCATCAATGTTAGCGCTATTTGTCGTGATAGGATCCTGCAAGGAACGTGGTACGCTTCCCAGAGCGGCCTGATGTAAAACGTAATCGACATTCTCACAAACAGCCTGACAATCGGCAAACGACCGGATATCCCCATGAACAAAGGTAAACCGCGACCATTGTTCTTCACTGACAGCGGCACGCACATCCTCTAAATTATGTTGATAGCCAGTTGAAAAGTTATCCAACCCAATTACTGTTTGATTTAAATAGAGTAGTTCTTCTAATAATCCAGAGCCGATAAAACCTGCTACGCCAGTAATAAGCCAACGTTTTGGTTCAAGAACGAGTTGTATTTTTAATTCATCATAGGCTGTCATAATTATAACCTCACATCTGACTGCTCAGGCGAAAGGATATACTTCAAATCATAAAGCACATGTTTATCTTTTCCAAAGCCACGAATATCAGTACTCCCCATCTTCTTAAACTGCTCATGGCCAACGGCAACAATAATGGCATCATAAGAAGCCGCCTTGATTTCCGATACAGGTATAATCCCGTATTCCTCTTCGACTTCCTCAGCATCCACCCAAGGGTCAAAAATATCAACATTACAGCTGTAATTGCCCAACTCTTTTACAACATCGATAATGCGGGTATTCCTGATATCCGGGCAGTTTTCTTTAAAGGTGAACCCCAGAATCAAAACGTTAGAACCCTCAACATTAATCCCTTTTTTGATCATGGCTTTGATCAACTGTCCCGAAACATAGTTACCCATATTATCGTTCAGTCGACGACCCGCGAGGATAATTTCCGGATAGTAACCGATGCCCTGAGATTTATGAGTCAGATAATAGGGATCGACGCCAATGCAGTGACCACCAACCAGTCCAGGACGGAATGGCAGGAAGTTCCATTTACTTCCCGCTGCTCGCAGTACGGCTTCAGTGTCAATCTCTAATCGGTTAAAGATAATCGCCAATTCATTTACCAGCGCGATATTGAGATCGCGTTGGGTATTTTCAATCACCTTTGCCGCTTCCGCGATCTTAATGCTTTCCGTTTTGTACGTTCCTGCCGTGATGATCTGTCGATAGATCTCATCAACCAGACAGGCCGTTTCTGCAGTTGAACCTGAGGTAATTTTCTTGATAGTTGTCAGACGATATTTTTTATCGCCGGGATTGATGCGCTCTGGGCTATATCCGACAAAGAAGTCTTTGTTAAATGTCATCGCTGACATACGCTCAAGGATCGGCACGCATTCTTCTTCAGTACACCCTGGATATACCGTAGATTCATACACCACGATATCCCCCGGCCTCAGTACTTTGCCAACAGTTTCACTTGCCATAATCAAAGGAGTGAGATCTGGTTGCTTATAATCGTTGATCGGCGTCGGGACGGTAATGATGTAAAAATTGCATTCTCTGATTTCATCAATTGATGAGGTAAACGTCAGATGGCGAGCATCACGTAGCTCTTCTTCTGTGGTTTCGAGATTGACATCGATCCCTTCTTTTAGCTCGAGTATACGTTTATGATTAACATCAAAACCAACCACCTGACGAATTTTCCCAAATTCAGCAGCCAATGGTAAGCCAACATACCCGAGTCCAATAATGGCAATTTTTACATCATCTTTGCTGATCATTACTGATAAGTCCCTTATTTAATAATTATTAACTTTAAATAAATCCCAGATGTTTTCTGGAACGCTACCGCCCCTGACGTTCTTAGCCAGCGTATCTATTCTTATCGAAATCACGACAGTTTCTAGTCTAAGCAAGGCTAGAAATTTTATATTTCCTAATTTTAGTTAAATGGAGGTCGTATGCAGTATCCGTTCTAAAACAACAATTAAAGATCGGATCTTTAATTGTAATTCTTAATGAGAAACGCATAGCATTTTATTCTGGCAATAGAAGATATCGAGGGTCTCGCACGCCAAATTTAAGGGCGATCTCTTTTCTCCAACGATACAATGTTGACGGCGAGTTCATAAATCTATCCTGAAGCTCCTCCATACCGCTTTCGGTTAGGAAGTACTTCATCTTCATGATATCTTTGTTGCTAATCTTAAAGTTACATTCCCTTCGCCCTGCCGTTATCTTGTCACCATTTCGTCGATATAGGCTTATTTTCTTAATCATCTCCGACACAGATGTTGAGGTATCGAAAACAGCAATAACATTTTTGATATTATCCAGCCAAAAAAGAGCCAAAGGCATCAACCGTGAGCTGGAAATGATGATTATGATTTTATTGATATTTTTATTCCGTGAGAAAAAAACCAAGGTGCTACGTAAGCTATATTGATTAAGATTCACGAATAAATAATTTCTTTCGTTTGTAATCAGTGACATTTCATCAATAACACTAGCGACACCACCCCCAAAGTAAATATCATTAGGTGGCCAGAAATGTTGATACTTCATGAAGCCTCCATAACCTCAAAAAACTCTATTTCATCCATGGAAAGGTAAGTGTGTACTTTTAAGCACACCGACCCTCTAAAAAATACCTAACAATCGAGTAATTGATTTTATTAATATTGCTAAATACATGAGATGAACTTTTACACAACAAGGATGTGATATCAACCCCTCGCCATTCATAGCTAAAAGCTATCAATCACTCATTCTTAGATTTGAATTACTAATGGATATCGGCATTTTAATACGATTATTGGTTGTATTATTAGCACTACCTGTGAAACCGCACTTTCATCTTTTATTCAAAATGAGAAAATTCCCAAAACACACAGAAACATTTACTTACAAATTACCAGCATACATACTGGGGTTAAAGGTAGCCTGCCTGAATGGTCACCCATGTCTCTACCTTTAAATTCTTAGCTATACCGTGTGAGATTTTAATCAGTACAACTGAAGTCTATCTAACTATATTTTCCATATTTTTCAACAACAATGACATAATATACACAAGGCTAACGAGCCACCCGGCATAGCAAGCATTCAAAATGGTACAAAGTACTAAACTAACTCGTATATTTTTGTGTATCTACATAATTTCTTGACCGGATAATGAGAACAAAACTAGTCACCTCAAGAAATTATCAGCAGTGATTAAACTCCGGAAGATATTTTTAACAAAATAGATGTCACCATATTTATCCAGGTAAAATCCTACCAAGTCTAAACCATTTAAAACCTGTTACTGCCGATTAGAGAAAATTGACCTACAAAAAGGCTACATTACTTATTTATGAAGAATGACCAATCTTATATCGTGTTCAAAAAAGATAACTATGGAATTATAATCTAACAGTTAACTACGTGACCTGTATTAGCGTTGCTCTATTTTCAGACAGACAATCAAACATACTCCTTAAAATTTCTTAAATAAATTCAATTGATTGATAGTTGATTTTTTGTACCACGGGGGAAATGCGATATTTAAGACACCAGTATCGCGAATTGAAAGGATTAACCAGCATATACAAAGCTCTACTATCCGAGAACGTCAAAGATTTCTCTTTGGCCCCTGTGGATAGTTAGTTTCATATGAGGTATCTCCCGAAAGGGGGGCCTATCGTCTCCCACAATCGCTTTAGCCTGCATAGTCGTGCATTGAGTCTGTCTGGCCGTTAAACAAAGAAACACATTGAGATTACGAAGGATAATTGAATCAGGAGAGTCTGTGAGAAGTAAGTCGTGGAGCGGGCGAAGGGAATCGAACCCTCGTATAGAGCTTGGGAAGCTCTCGTTCTACCATTGAACTACGCCCGCATTGGAGTGCGTAAGGGATTATAAACCTTACGCTCTTCTTGGCAAGGGACTAACTGACTGACTGGCGATTAATTCACCGTCAGCATTTTGGCTTACTGCCCTTTGGTGGCAAATAACGCAGCGGATCGATAGCCGTCGCCCGATAGCGGATCTGGAAATGCAGCCGCACCGTGGTCGCATCCGAGCTGCCCATCGTCGCGATCTTCTGCCCGGCTTTCACGTTTTGACCGTTGTTCACCAACATGGTGTCATTATGCGCATACGCAGTGATGTAGTCCTCACTGTGCTTAATCATAATGAGATTACCGTAACCCCGTAGCTGATTACCGACATAAACCACCTTCCCGGCTCCGGCGGCATAAATCGGCGTACCACGCGCTGCTGAGATATCAATGCCTTTATTGCCGCCGTCCGCGGTTGAATAAGGCAGAATCACTTTACCGCTGGCAGGCCACTGCCAGCAGCGCTGCCCTACCGGAGGCCAGGAGGATTGCGGTACGGACGAAGATGGTCTGACCGCTGCCGTTTTGGTTGAGGATTTCGTCGTTGTTTTGCCAGAGCCTGAACTGGTTTTCGCGCCGCCGCTGACCTTCAGCTTTTGCCCCACTTCAATGGTATAGGGCGGTGAAATATTATTCAGGCGTGCAAGCTCTTTTACGCTGGTCCCGGTGGCGCGCGAAATACGGTATAGCGTATCTCCCCGCTTCACGGTATACACGGAGCCGGAATAACTTCCTGTATCAGACGACTTGCTCCCGGAACAGCCTGCTAACAGCAGACCGACACACAGCAGTATCGCGATACTCAGGCCATTTTTCTTCAGGCGTCCTGCACTCAAAACAATACCTCGCAACATTTTCAGACGCTTTATCATAGCAGCCAGAAACCGGATGCCAAATCATATCGCGCAACGAAGCGTCGACTCTGGCATTTCACACCCTCTGTTAATCATTCTGACTTAATACAGCATATAATGTGAATGCTTAAGATTGATGGTGGACGCTATGCGACAGGAACATGTCATTTTATTGAATGAGCAGGGCCAGCCCTGTGGAACACTGGAAAAGTATGCGGCGCATACCGCCACAACCCCCCTGCACTCTGCTTTCTCATGCTGGATATTTAACGAGCAGGGTCAACTGCTGGTCACCCGCCGTTCGCTGCACAAAAAAGCCTGGCCAGGCGTCTGGACCAACTCTGTCTGCGGTCACCCGCAGTTGGGTGAAACCACCGAAGCCGCTATTATCCGCCGGGCTAGCTTCGAGCTGGGTGCAGACATCGACTCGCTCAGCCCCGTGTATGCTGATTTTCGTTATTGCGCCACGGATCCGAGTGGAATAGTGGAAAACGAAGTATGCCCGGTTTATGCCGCACATATCGTCAGTGAGCTACAGCTAAACCCAGATGAAGTGATGGATTCCCAGTGGAGCAATCTTGAGGATGTTTTAAGCGGGATTGACGCGACGCCGTGGGCTTTTAGCCCGTGGATGGTAATGCAGGTTTCAGATGTTAAGGCGCGAGAGTTACTGCGCAAGTTTGCCAACGGGAATTGATTGCCTGACGGGGCTACGCCCATCAAGCCTACATAACGCATCGTAGGCCTGATAAGGCATCAGCCGCCATCCGGCATTTCACATCTTACTTAACCGGGCGCATTGCCGGGAACAGGATTACGTCGCGGATAGTATGGCTGTTTGTGAACAGCATAACCATACGGTCGATACCAATGCCCAGGCCCGCAGTCGGCGGCAGACCGTGTTCCAGAGCGGTAACATAGTCTTCGTCGTAGAACATCGCTTCGTCGTCACCTGCATCTTTGGCGTTAACCTGATCCTGGAAACGCTGCGCCTGATCTTCTGCATCGTTCAGCTCGCTGAAGCCGTTACCGATTTCACGTCCGCCAATGAAGAATTCGAAGCGATCGGTGATTTCCGGATTTTCATCATTACGACGCGCCAGCGGAGAAACTTCTGCCGGGTACTCGGTAATGAAGGTCGGTTGAATCAGGTGCGCTTCTGCAACTTCTTCAAAGATTTCGGTCACGATACGGCCCAGACCCCAGCTCTTCTCAACTTTGATGCCGATAGATTCCGCAATCGCTTTTGCAGAATCGAAGTTATCTAGATCGGCCATGTTGGTTTCCGGACGGTATTTCTGAATCGCTTCGCGCATCGTCAGTTTTTCGAACGGCTTACCAAAGTCAAAGACTTCTTCGCCGTAAGGCACTTCAGTCGTTCCCAGAACGTTCTGCGCCAGCGTACGGAACAGCGATTCGGTCAGTTCGATCAGATCTTTGTAGTCCGCATAAGCCATGTAGAGTTCCATCATGGTGAACTCTGGATTATGGCGAACAGAGATGCCTTCGTTACGGAAGTTACGGTTAATTTCGAATACGCGTTCGAAGCCGCCAACCACCAGGCGCTTGAGGTACAGTTCCGGCGCGATACGCAGGTACATGTCCAGATCCAGCGCGTTATGATGGGTGATAAACGGACGCGCTGCCGCCCCGCCTGGGATCACCTGCATCATCGGGGTTTCTACTTCCATAAAGCCACGACCAACCATGAACTGGCGGATACCAGCCATAATCTGTGAACGCACTTTAAAGGTATTGCGGGATTCATCGTTAGAGATGAGGTCCAGGTAGCGTTGACGATAGCGCGCTTCCTGATCCTGCAGACCGTGGAATTTATCCGGCAATGGGCGCAACGCTTTCGTCAGCAGACGTAGCTCGGTACAGTGGATGGACAGCTCACCGGTCTTGGTCTTGAACAACTTACCTTTCGCGCCGAGGATATCGCCCAGATCCCATTTTTTGAACTGCTCGTTGTAGACGCCTTCCGGCAGATCGTCGCGAGCAACGTACAGCTGAATGCGGCCGCCAACATCCTGCAGCGTAACGAATGATGCTTTACCCATAATACGGCGGGTCATCATACGGCCAGCAACGGAAACCTCAATGTTCAGCGCTTCCAGCTCTTCGTTTTCTTTTGCATCGAAGTCAGCATGCAGTTGGTCTGAGGTATGATCGCGACGGAAATCGTTCGGGAAGGGGATCCCCTGCTCGCGCAGGCTCGCCAGCTTCTCACGGCGCGTTTTCAGTTCATTGTTAAGGTCGGCTACCGCGTCAGCGCCCTGTACGTGTTGTTCAGACATGTTGGTTCCTCATAACCCTGCTTTCAAACTTGCTTCGATAAATTGATCCAGGCTGCCATCCAGCACCGCCTGCGTGTTGCGGGTTTCAACCCCGGTACGCAGATCTTTGATGCGGGAGTCATCAAGGACATAAGAACGAATCTGGCTACCCCAGCCGATATCTGATTTAGTATCTTCCATCGCCTGTTTCTCGGCATTCTTCTTCTGCATTTCCAGTTCATAAAGCTTCGCTTTCATCTGCTTCATGGCCTGGTCTTTGTTCTTGTGCTGGGAACGGTCGTTCTGACACTGCGTCACAATCCCGGTCGGGATGTGGGTGATACGCACCGCAGATTCGGTACGGTTAACGTGCTGACCGCCCGCACCAGAAGCGCGGTAAACGTCAATACGCAGGTCCGCCGGGTTGATATCGATATCAATATCATCGTCAACTTCCGGGTAGACAAACGCAGAGCTGAACGACGTATGGCGACGACCGCCGGAGTCGAATGGGCTTTTACGCACCAGGCGATGTACACCGGTTTCAGTACGCAGCCAACCGTAAGCATATTCGCCAGCAATTCTGATGGTCACGGATTTAATACCCGCCACTTCACCTTCAGATTCTTCAATAATTTCAGTCTTAAAGCCGCGCGCTTCAGCCCAACGCAGGTACATACGCATCAGCATGCTTGCCCAGTCCTGTGCTTCCGTACCGCCTGAGCCAGCCTGAATATCGAGATAGCAATCTGCGCTATCATATTCACCGGAGAACATACGACGGAATTCCAGCTGGGCCAGCTTATCTTCCAGCGTATCAAGTTCTGCTACGGCTTCGTTAAAGGTTTCTTCGTCGTCGGCTTCTACAGCCAGTTCCAGCAGGCCGGAGACATCTTCCAGGCCCTGGCTCATCTGATCAAGCGTATCAACGATGGCCTCAAGGGAGGAACGCTCTTTACCCAGCGCCTGCGCGCGTTCGGGTTCGTTCCATACGTCCGGCTGTTCCAGCTCGGCGTTTACTTCTTCCAGACGCTCTTTCTTGGCATCATAGTCAAAGATACCCCCTAAGAACGTTAGAGCGCTCCGTGAGGTCCTGAATGCGGTTATTTACCGGATTAATTTCAAACATTGTCTGATTTCTTTTATTGGACTAGTCAAAATGCGGTTATAAGAGCGGGATTGTAACGAATCCACACCCTTTTTTATAGCGAATATACACATCATCCTTCAAGCTGCCTCTTTGTTGGCTGCGCGATTTCGCCCCAGTCACGTACTACTCGTACGCTCATGGAGACTCATCCACTTGCCGCCTCGATGCAGCTTGAATGATTTTGTGTAAAGTGACGCTAAAGTGGCCAGATATTATCGATTATAATCTGCAGGCTGCGGTTGCCGCGAAACTCATTAATATCCAGTTTGTAGGCAAGCTGAACTTCGCGAACACCGTTATCCGGCCAGCAGGTGGTATCAACGTTAAACGCAATACCGTCCAGCAACGGTCCACCACCGACGGGCTCCACCATCACCTTCAGATGACGCTCACCGACCAGACGCTGCTGGAGCAGACGGAAATGCCCGTCAAACAGCGGTTCCGGGAACATTTGTCCCCACGGTCCGGCATCACGCAGCATTTGCGCGACCTCCATGGTCATCTCCGCCGCGCTCAGAGCACCGTCTGACACCACTTCGCCCTGCAGTAAGGCGGGGTCCAGCCACTCGGTTACCAGTTCGCCGAAACGCTGCTGGAAACGCTCAAACTGCGCCTCTTCCAGCGACAAACCCGCCGCCATAGCGTGACCGCCAAACTTGAGGATCATACCTGGATGAAGAGTGTCCAGGCGCTCCAGCGCATCGCGCATGTGTAGCCCCTGAATCGAGCGCCCGGAGCCTTTCAGCGTACCGTCACCGGCCGGGGCAAACGCAATTACCGGACGGTGAAAGCGCTCTTTAATACGCGATGCCAGAATCCCCACCACTCCTTGATGCCACTCGGGATGGTACATCGCCAGACCGCCCGGTAGCGTATCGCTACTGCGCTCCAGCTTTTCACACAGAGTCAGCGCTTCCGCCTGCATACCCTGCTCGATCTCTTTACGCGTCTGGTTGAGTGCGTCCAGCTCATTGGCCAGCACGCGTGCTTCACCAATGTTGTCGCACAGCAACAGCGCCACGCCAACGGACATATCGTCCAGACGCCCCGCTGCATTCAGCCGTGGTCCGAGGGCAAAACCTAAATCACTGGCAGCCAATTTGAGTGGGTCGCGATTGGAAATCTCCAGCAGCGCTTTTATACCAGGGCGGCACTTTCCGGCACGAATACGGCTTAAGCCTTGCCACGTCAGAATGCGGTTATTGGCATCCAACGGAACCACGTCGGCCACCGTGCCAAGCGCAACCAGATCAAGCAAATCCGCCAGGTTCGGCGGCGCAATTCCTCGTTCATCAAACCAGCCTTTGTCACGCAGGAAGGTGCGCAGCGCCAGCATCAGATAGAAGGCCACGCCAACGCCAGCCAGCGATTTAGACGGGAATTCACAATCGTGCAGGTTAGGATTGATGATCGCTTCAGCGCCCGGCAGCGTGTCCCCAGGCAGATGGTGATCGGTCACAACGACCGGGATCCCCAGCGTTCTGGCATGTTCAACACCCGCGTGGGACGAGATGCCGTTGTCGACGGTGACAATCAGCTGAGCGCCCCGGGCATGGGCCTGATCAACGACTTCCGGGCTTAAGCCATAACCGTCTTCAAAACGATTAGGCACCAGGTAGTCCACGTTACTGCAGCCCAACGCGCGCATCGCCAGAATGCTGAGCGCGGTGCTGGTCGCGCCATCGGCGTCAAAATCGCCGACCACGATGATTCGGGTTCCTTCGCGAAAAGCGTTATAGAGGATTTCAACCGCTTTTTCGACACCGTTCAAATGCTGCCACGGCAGCATGCCTTTCACACTACGCTCAAGCTCCTGCGCGCTGCGCACGCCACGGCTGGCGTATAAACGGCGCAGCAATGGCGGCAAGTCGGCAGGTAGCTCGGCGGTCTCGTCGGCTTCACGCCGACGAAGTTGTATCTGTTGTTTCACGCGAATTATTTACCGCTGGTTTGTTTTGCATGTGCGTCGAGGAATTCTTTCATCTCTTTCGGGCCCTGATAGCCAGGCACTACATAGCCATTGCTCAGCACAATCGCCGGCGTACCGCTGACGCCAAACTGTACGCCCAGCGCGTAGTGGTTAGCGATGTCCACATTACAGGTCGCTGGCTTCACATCTTTGCCAGCCATGGCGTCGTCAAAGGCTTTGTTTTTGTCCTTCGCACACCAGATAGATTTCATGTCCTGCTCGGCCTGGCTTTCCAGTCCCTGACGAGGGAAGGCCAGATAGCGTACGGTGATCCCTAACGCATTGTAGTCTTTCATCTCTTCATGCAGCTTGTGGCAGTAGCCACAGGTGATGTCGGTGAAAACGGTAATGACGTGTTTTTCCTGCGGCGCTTTGTAGACGATCATCTCGTTTTCCAGCGCGTTCAAATGCTTCATCAGCAGTTGGTTGGTGACGTTTACCGGGCTTGCACCGCTCACGTCATACATCGGTCCCTGAATAATATGTTTACCGTCTTCGGTAACGTACAACACGCCGCTATTGGTCAGTACAGTTTTCATGCCCGCAACCGGAGCAGACTGAATCTCGGTACTCTTAACACCCAGCTTCGCTAATGACTGGCGAATCGCCGCATCGTCTGCATGTACCATGCCGGAAAACGCCGTCGCCAGCAGGGTGAACATCATAAAACGTTTTTTCATAACCTATCCTTTCCTGTCAGCACTCACGCTCGCGGGTGATGCTGTTGATGTAGTTGCCGCAAGCGCTCCGTTGCGACATGAGTATAAATCTGCGTTGTCGAGAGGTCGCTATGCCCCAGTAGCATCTGCACCACGCGCAGATCAGCGCCATGGTTGAGCAGATGCGTGGCAAACGCATGCCGCAGGACGTGCGGGGACAGCTTTTCGCTGTCGATTCCAGCCAACACAGCATAGTGTTTGATACGATGCCAGAAGGTTTGACGAGTCATCTGTTGCGCCCGCTGGCTGGGAAACAGCACATCTATTGATACACCGTTGAGCAACCACGGACGCCCATGCTCAAGGTACGTTTCCAGCCAGTACACCGCCTCCTCACCTAACGGGACAAGGCGCTCTTTATTACCTTTACCGATCACCCGAACCACGCCCTGACGCAGGCTGACGTCACTCATCGTCAGCCCCACCAGTTCAGACACGCGCAGGCCTGTGGCATACAATACTTCCAGCATGGCTTTGTCGCGAAGTTCCAGCGGTTGTTCTATCAGCGGCGCCTGCAGAAGTCGTTCGACCTGTGCTTCGCTGAGATCTTTGGGCAGACGCTGCGGAAGTTTAGGTGATGCAAGCGAGGCGCTGGGGTCATCTTCGCGATATTTTTCACGGTACAGATGCTGAAAAAAACGCCGCATTGCACTGAGCAAGCGTGCGGAACTGGTGGCTTTATATCCCCCATCCATCCGCTCAGCCAACAATGCTTGCAGGTCATCACTCTGCGCGGTCGCAAGCGAGGCGCCGCGGTGATGTAGCCATTCAACAAGCATGGTCAGATCGCGACGATACGCACTTAGCGTGTTTTCCGCCAGATTTCGTTCCAGCCACAGGGCATCAAGAAACTGCTCGATGCGCGCCAGATCCTGTTCCACTCGCGCCCCTTATTTCACTCTCATTTTTGATGCATTATGCCTCATTGTGCCGAGAATGCGGCGATTCTGTTACACTACCCGCAACGCTACAGCAGAATTGAGATGTTTACGTCATGAACATGGGTCTTTTTTACGGTTCCAGCACCTGCTATACCGAAATGGCAGCAGAAAAAATCCGCGATATCCTGGGTCCCGAACTGGTGACACTGCACAACCTCAAAGATGATTCCCCGACCTTAATGGAGCAGTATGACGTGCTCATTTTAGGCATCCCAACCTGGGATTTCGGTGAAATCCAAGAGGACTGGGAAGCGGTCTGGGAGCAACTGGACGACCTCAACCTGGAAGGCAAAATTGTTGCGCTTTACGGTATGGGCGATCAGTTGGGATACGGTGAATGGTTCCTGGACGCGCTGGGTATGCTGCACGATAAACTGGTCACCAAAGGCGTAAAATTTGTTGGTTACTGGCCAACCGAAGGGTATGAATTTACCAGCGATAAGCCCGTCATTGCCGATGGACAGCTGTTTGTTGGCCTGGCACTGGATGAAACAAACCAGTACGATCTCAGCGATGAACGCATTCAGGCCTGGTGCGAGCAAATCCTTGGTGAAATGGCCGAACACTGGTCCTGATAACCATTTTGCCGGATGTAGGCGTAAACGCCATATCCGGCCTACATGCCGCACCGAACCGTAGACCTTAACGCTGCACGCCATCAGGCATTCATCAGCATTATCCCTGCTTCGCCTGTTGCAGTATTAACCGCCGCAAATCCCGCCACTCCGCGTCATCCATACTGTCTGCCGCCAGCCACAAATGCTGACGTTTTCCGGCATCGGAACGTAAACGCAACATCATGCCTGTTTTGACCATCCAGGGTGCGCTAGCAATAGTCCACTCTTGCCCTTGCCAGCGCAGACGACCGTCCATCAACAGCCGAATCTCGCCCTGACAGGCATTGATTCGGCGCTGGCTACGGACGCTATCGAACACCACCAGAGAGAGCAGAACCAGCCATAATGGGGTGTAGCTCAATGGCCAGGGCATCAATAAAATAAATACCGCGACCAGCCCATGAATGAGCAGCGAAAGCCATTGCGCGCGCCATGAAACGCGTAAATCAGATTGCCACTGGACCACGTTCCCGATTCCGTGTCTGGATAAGTCGCACCATCTGCTCTAGCTGAGCATCAGCCGGTTTCCCATGATTCATCAACCAGTTAAATAAGTCTGGATCATCACATTCTAGCAGACGGATAAAGATACGTTTTTCTTCGTCACTTAAGCTGTCATATTCATGTTCGAAAAACGGCATGATCGAGATGTCCAGCTCACGCATACCGCGACGGCATGCCCAATGAATACGTGCTTTGTTGTTAATATCCATGTTCTTCTTCCTGTCTCGCGAAAACGAAGTATCCCGCTATTGTAACGTGTTTTTCCCTCATATTTACGGGAATATCAGCAAACGGAAGCGTGCTCGCTAAATAAAACCACATTAAGTCAAAGGATTCAGCATTTTTGGATGTCTCCTCGCAAAGCTTAATATATGGCACAAATAGCCTGTTTAAACCGCTTGCAATGGGCCATAGCTCTTTTACCATTAGTCATTATCACTGCGTTAAGCAAATCAGGACATTAATTATGGCTTTTATATCTTTTCCTCCTCGCCAGCCTTTCGCGTCAACGCGCTTGCCTCTGACGCTAATGACGCTCGATGAATGGGCGCTCGCCACCATCACCGGTGTCGACAGTGAGAAGTATATTCAGGGTCAGGTCACAGCGGATGTCAGCCAGATGACTGAGCATCAGCACGTGTTGGCAGCACATTGTGACGCCAAAGGTAAAATGTGGAGCAACCTGCGTCTGTTCCGCCAGGGTGACGGTTTTGCATGGCTTGAGCGCCGTAGTCTGCGCGATGCGCAGCTCACCGAACTGAAAAAATATGCGGTCTTCTCGAAGGTGGCGATTGCCCCGGACGACGAGCGCGTACTGCTGGGCGTCGCGGGATTCCAGGCGCGTGCTGCGCTGGCCAATCTCTTTAGCGAATTACCAAACAGCGATAAGCAGGTCATTACTGAAGGTTCTTCCACCATATTGTGGTTCGAACATCCCGCTGAGCGTTTCCTGCTGATCGTTGATGTTGCAACGGCGGAAACCCTGGTAGAGAAGCTGCGCGGTGAAGCGGAGTTAAATAACAGCCAACAGTGGCTGGCGCTGGATATCGAAGCAGGTATTCCGGTGATTGATACTGCCAACAGCGCACAGTTTATTCCGCAAGCCACCAATCTGCAGGCTCTGGGCGGGATCAGCTTTAAAAAAGGCTGTTATACCGGTCAGGAAATGGTTGCTCGCGCAAAATTCCGCGGAGCCAACAAACGTGCCATGTGGACGCTGGCAGGTGCGGCCAGTCGGGTACCGGAAGCAGGTGAAGACCTGGAGCTGAAAATGGGCGAGAACTGGCGTCGTACCGGCACCGTACTCGCCGCGGTGCAACTGGCGGATGGACAGGTACTGGTGCAGGTTGTGATGAATAACGACATGGAAGCCGACAGCGTGTTCCGCGTTCGTGACGACGCGAAAACGCTGCATATCGTACCGCTGCCTTATTCGCTGGAAGAGTAAATCGCCGGGTGGTGACTTTATCTTACCGGGTCGCGCGTTTTAAAGACCCGGTAAGCACAGCACCGCTGGGTAATGATAATTACGCCTGCCCCACGTACAGGTAGATCGCCAGGAAATGGCAAACGCTGCCACCCAGCACAAAGCCGTGCCAGATCGCGTGGTTGTATGGAATGCGCTTACAGACGTAGAAAATAACGCCCAGCGAATACACCACACCACCAACTGCCAGCAACGTCACACCACCCACCGCCAGCTTAACCGCCAGTTGATACACCACAATCAGCGATAGCCAGCCCATCGCCAGGTAGGTTACCAGCGACAGGACCTTAAACCGGTGCGCAATGGTCAGTTTGAATAAAATACCGAGCAGCGCCAGGCTCCAGATAACAATCATCAGTCCATGTGCCAGCGGCGAATCCAGCCCCACCAGCAGAAATGGCGTGTAGGTCCCGGCAATCAGCAGATAAATCGCGCAGTGGTCGAACTTTTTCAGCCAGACTTTTGCTCTTTGATGGGGGATCGCGTGATATAAAGTTGAGGCGAGGAACAGCAGGATCATGCTGCCGCCATACAGGCTATAGCTGGTTATCGCCATGGCGCTGGCGTTGGTATCCACTGCCTGAACCAGCAACAATACCAGTCCGACAATCCCAAACACCAGCCCGATACCGTGACTGATGCTATTGGCTATTTCCTCTGCCAGCGAATATCCCTGCGCAATTAATGGCTTCTGAACCATATTTTACTCCCGAGAAACGAACACTATCGTGATTGCTCCTCTAGCGTAACTGAGAATGGTTCCAGTGAACACCTGTTAGCTAAAATATTTGCCAACTAAATAACAATCCATAAAAATCATGATGTTATATTTTAATATTCAGCTAACATGCGTACCTTTAGAATCAAAGGCATTTAAAATCAATCACATAAAATTGTGTTTGATCCGGGTAAATCTCGGCAATCACGTGTTTAAGTTCTTCTAGCGTCATGTTTTCCTGGTGAGCATGTTTCTCTGTCAGCGTATCCAGCGTGACGGTTGAGGTGTCAACAACCTCAATCGTGCAGAAGTACCCCTCATCCTCGAAGCGCCCAACCCGTAGAATGTCACCGGCTTTGAAGTGTGATTCGGACTCGTCACGAATCGTAATGGTTTTGCGTCCGGCCAGAATGTCATCCTGGAAACGCTGAAAAAAAGTGATGTCATTTGGCTGCATGTTATTATTCCCTGTAGATGAAGTCTGATGAGTGAGTTTTGCCATTGTGAGTATGTTCTCCCACGCTGCCATCGCCAGTCTCAACAATCTTGAGATGCTGGTCTACAACTATGTCATCAAAAACCGTGACAAAGTCATGTACATGACCATTCGCGAACTGGCGGATGCCGTGGGCGTTTCCACCACCACCGTACTGCGCTTTTGCCGCAAGCTTAAGTGTGAAGGTTACTCAGAATTTCGCGTACGCTTCAAATTATATTTAGAGCAGAATGAACCGCAACAGGCTAATTTCGGTGCCAGCGAAATTATCAGCTTCTTTAAAGGCGTCAATAACGACGAGTTCGACAAACTACTCGATCAGGCTGTTGATATTATATTATCTTCCGAGCGTATTATATTCGTCGGGGCGGGAACATCCGGAGCCCTGGCAAAATATGGCGCACGTTTTTTCTCAAACGTCGGAAAATTCAGTAACCACATCGATGACCCTTATTTCCCGGTAACTAATGATATGGCCAGAAACGCGCTGGCGATCGTGCTTTCCGTTTCTGGAGAAACCGAAGAGATCCTACGCTTTGCCAGCCAGTTCAGTCTGCATAACTGTAAGGTTCTGTCGGTCACCAGCCATGAACATTCGCGCCTCGCGAAACTTGCCGACTTTAATCTCTCCTGGCACGTTCCACAGACACGCATTGCCGGGGTATACGATATAACCACGCAGATCCCCGTTATTTATATTCTGGAATCACTCGGTCGCAAGCTGGCGAAAAGAATAGCGTAAAAAAACAATATGTTTTTTTGATGTAACAAATCACATTAACGCTATTTTGTTATATCGTGACATTTATCTTTCCTTTGTTAGACTCAAAATCAGATTGTATTAATTTGAGACTGAGCGCAGATGAAAAAACTTACCTTACCAAACGATTTTTTATGGGGCGGCGCGGTTGCGGCGCATCAGGTTGAAGGCGGCTGGAATAAAGGTGGCAAAGGGCCCAGCATTTGCGACGTACTGACCGGGGGGGCACACGGCGTTCCGCGAGAAATCACTCAGGACGTCGTGCCAGGTAAGTACTACCCCAACCACGAAGCCGTCGATTTTTACGGTCATTACAAAGAAGACATTAAGCTGTTTGCCGAGATGGGCTTCAAATGCTTCCGTACGTCAATTGCCTGGACCCGTATCTTCCCCAAAGGGGACGAAACCCAGCCAAACGAAGAAGGGCTAAAATTCTACGACGACATGTTTGATGAACTGCTGAAGTACAATATCGAACCGGTTATCACCCTTTCCCACTTCGAAATGCCGCTACACCTGGTTCAACAGTACGGTAGCTGGACCAATCGTAAAGTCGTCGATTTCTTTGTCCGTTTTGCTGAAGTGGTCTTTGAGCGCTACAAGCACAAGGTCAAATACTGGATGACCTTCAACGAAATCAACAACCAGCGTAACTGGCGTGCACCGCTGTTTGGCTATTGCTGCTCCGGCGTGGTGTATACCGAGCATGAAAACCCGGAAGAGACTATGTACCAGGTGCTGCACCACCAGTTCGTGGCCAGCGCTCTGGCGGTGAAAGCCGCACGTCGCATCAACCCTGAAATGAAAGTCGGCTGCATGCTGGCAATGGTCCCGCTATACCCGTACTCCTGTAAGCCTGAAGATGTGATGTTCGCGCAGGAATCGATGCGTGAACGCTATGTATTCACCGACGTTCAACTGCGCGGCTACTATCCATCTTATGTACTGAACGAGTGGGAGCGCCGCGAATTCAATATTCGAATGGAAGCTGGCGATGAACAAATCCTGCGTGAAGGTACCTGCGACTATCTCGGATTTAGCTACTACATGACCAACGCGGTAAAAGCGGAAGGTGGTAGCGGCGATGCAATTTCCGGTTTTGAGGGCAGCGTGCCGAACCCGCACGTCAAAGCATCCGACTGGGGCTGGCAGATTGATCCGGTCGGCCTGCGTTACGCCTTATGCGAACTGTACGAGCGTTATCAGAAGCCGTTGTTTATCGTTGAAAATGGATTTGGCGCTTACGACAAAGTGGAAGAAGACGGCAGCATCCACGACGACTACCGCATCGACTATCTGCGCGCCCACGTCGAAGAGATGATGAAAGCGGTAACGTATGACGGCGTAGATCTGATGGGCTACACGCCGTGGGGCTGCATCGACTGCGTCTCGTTCACCACCGGCCAGTACAGCAAACGCTACGGTTTTATCTATGTGAACAAACACGACGACGGCACCGGCGATATGTCGCGTTCGCGTAAGAAAAGTTTTGAGTGGTATAAAGCGGTGATTGCCAGCAACGGCGAGAATCTGTAATTTTTTGCCGGATGGCGCTGCGCTTATCGGGTTTACGGGAACTGAACTTGTAGACCAGAGCAGACATTTACGCCGCCATCCGGCAAGCAACGCATTACTTCCCGCCGGCCAGCTCCAAAAAACTGCCCGTGACGTAAGACGCCTTCTCACTCAGCAGCCAGGTAATCGCCTGCGCGACCTCTTCCGGCTGTCCGCCGCGCTGCATAGGCAACATGGATTTCACGCGATCCACCCTTCCCGGCTCACCGCCTGACGCATGCATTTCCGTGTAGATAAGACCGGGTCGCACGCAGTTCACGCGTATCCCCTGCGCCGCAACCTCCAGCGCGAGGCCGGTGGTGAGCGTGTCCACCGCACCTTTTGAGGCTGCATAATCAACATATTCGAACGGGGCACCAAGCCGTGACGCCGCCGAAGAGACATTCACAATCGCCCCGCCCTGACCACCGTGCTTAAACGACATGCGTTTTATCGCTTCCCGACAGCACAGAAAATAGCCGGTAACATTAGTCGCCAGGACGCGATTAATGCGCTCAGCGGTTAGGCTTTCCACCGTGCTCTGTTCAAACAAAATCCCGGCATTGTTCACCAGCGCAGTCAGCGGCTCGCCTTCACGGTCAATGGACTCAAACATCGCCCCGACCTGGCTTTCATCGCTGATATCTGCCCGCAGAGCAAACGCCTTTCCCCCCGCAGCGGCGATATTGTTCACCACCTCCGTTGCCGCACGAATATTGTGATGAAAATTAACGGCGACCGTGTAACCCTCTTGCGCTAACTGCAGCGCGGTTGCCCGACCAATGCCGCGACTGCCCCCCGTAACCAGTGCTATAGCCATCACTATTCTCCCCAAAAATAAAGGCGCCGAAGCGCCTTTAAAACATAGTCGAATCAGCCGATTACTGATATTCGCTCATCGGCACGCAGGAGCAGAACAGATTGCGGTCACCGTAAACGTCATCCAGACGCTTCACGGTCGGCCAGTATTTGTTTGCCACCCCTGCCGGGAAGACGGCGATTTCGCGGCTGTAACCGTGATTCCACTCCGCGACCAGCTCATTTTGCGTGTGCGGGGAGTTAACCAGCGGGTTATCTGTAAGCGACCATTCACCGGCTTTCACGCGATCGATCTCTGCGCGGATTGCCAGCATCGCATTGATAAAGCGATCCAGTTCCACTTTGCTTTCCGATTCAGTCGGTTCCACCATCAGCGTACCCGCTACCGGGAACGACATGGTCGGCGCATGGAAACCGTAATCGATCAGACGCTTGGCAATATCCAGTTCGCTGATGCCGGTCTCTTCTTTCAGTGGGCGAATGTCGAGAATACATTCATGTGCCACTCGACCATCGCGACCGGTATACAGCACCGGATAGGCATCTTTCAGACGGCTGGCAATGTAGTTAGCGTTCAGGATCGCCACCAGGCTTGCCTGCTTCAGACCTTCTGCGCCCATCATACGGATGTACATCCAGCTGATCGGCAGAATGGATGCGCTACCGAACGGTGCCGCAGAAACCGCGCCCTGACGGGTGAGCATCCCTTCAATCTGTACTACGCTATGACCCGGCACGAACGGCGCCAGATGCGATTTAACACCGATTGGTCCCATACCTGGGCCGCCGCCGCCGTGCGGAATGCAGAATGTTTTATGCAGGTTAAGGTGTGAGACATCGGCACCGATAAAGCCCGGTGTGGTGATCCCAACCTGAGCATTCATGTTCGCGCCATCAAGATAAACCTGGCCGCCAAACTGGTGCACAACGTCGCACACTTCACGGATCGTTTCTTCATACACGCCATGAGTAGAGGGATAGGTCACCATGATGCAGGAGAGGTTTTCACCCGCCTGTGCCGCTTTTTCACGCAGATCGCCAAGATCGATGTTGCCGTTCTTATCACAGGCGACAACCACTACCTGCATACCCGCCATCTGTGCGGAGGCCGGGTTGGTACCGTGGGCAGAGGCCGGGATCAGACAGATATCGCGATGGCCTTCGTTACGGCTTTCGTGATAATGGCGAATCGCCAGCAGACCCGCATACTCGCCCTGCGCGCCGGAGTTCGGCTGCATGCAGACTGCGTCATAACCGGTCAGTTTTACCAGCCATTCGGAAAGCTGGCCGATCATCTGGTGATAACCTTCTGCCTGCTCTGGCGGGCAGAACGGATGCAGTTCAGCGAATTCCGGCCAAGTGATAGGGATCATCTCGGCGGCAGCGTTCAGCTTCATGGTGCAAGATCCCAGCGGGATCATTGCCTGGTTCAGGGCCAGATCTTTGCGCTCCAGCGAGTGCATGTAACGCATCATCTCGGTTTCGCTGTGATAGCGATTAAACACCGGATGGCTAAGGATCGCATCATCACGCAGCATGCTGTCCTGAATGGAACGGCTGTCGAGCGCCACGTCTTTGTCCAGCGTTTCGATGTTCAGACCGTGGCTGTCTCCCAGCAGAACATTGAACAACTGCACCACGTTTTCACGGGTGGTGGTTTCATCAAGCGTAATACCTACCGCGTTATGGATATCGCTACGCAGGTTGATTTCTGCCGCTTCAGCACGCGCCAGTACCGCAGCCTTATCGGCCACTTCAACACACAAAGTGTCAAAGTAGTGCACATGACGCAGCTTCAATCCTTTCTGTTGCAGACCGGCTGCCAGAATATCGGTCAGACGATGGATGCGATTAGCGATGCGTTTCAGGCCAACCGGGCCATGATAAACGGCATACAGGCTGGCGATGTTGGCCAGCAGAACCTGCGAGGTACAAATGTTGGAGTTCGCTTTCTCGCGGCGGATATGCTGTTCGCGAGTCTGCATCGCCATGCGCAGGGCGGTATTACCCGCTGCATCTTTGGAGACGCCGATAATACGGCCTGGCATGGAGCGTTTGAATTCGTCTTTAGCGGCAAAGAATGCCGCGTGCGGGCCGCCGTAGCCCATCGGTACGCCGAAGCGTTGCGCAGAGCCGAAAACGATATCCGCGCCCTGTTTGCCCGGTGCAGTCAGCAGTACCAGCGCCATAAAGTCGGCAGCGACGCTGACCACTATTTTACGGGATTTCAGCTCAGCCATCAGGGCGCTGTAGTCGTGCACTTCACCGGTGGTGCCAACCTGCTGCAACAGCACGCCGAACACATCCTGATGATCCAATGCTTTTGCCGCGTCATCAACAATGACGTCAAAACCAAAAGTTTGCGCACGAGTACGCACTACGTCCAGCGTTTGCGGATGAACATCAGCCGCCACAAAGAAACGGTTAGCGTTTTTCAGTTTGCTGACGCGTTTGGCCATCGCCATGGCTTCAGCTGCAGCAGTAGCTTCATCCAGCAGAGAAGCGGAAGCCATGTCCAGGCCGGTCAGGTCCAGCGTCACCTGCTGGAAGTTCAGCAGTGCTTCCAGACGGCCCTGGGAGACTTCCGGTTGATACGGGGTGTAGGCGGTGTACCAACCCGGGTTTTCCAGCATGTTACGCAGGATAACCGGTGGCAGCTGCACGGCGGTGTAGCCCATGCCAATGTAGGACGTGAAGCGCTTGTTACGCCCGGCGATGGCTTTTAATTCAGCCAGCGCAGCGTATTCGGTCGCCGCCTCGCCCACCTGTGGCGGGGTTGCGAGCTGAATGTCTTTCGGCACAATCTGGCCGATCAGCGCGTTTAACGACTCGGCGCCAACCGCATTCAGCATCTCTTGCTGCTGCGCGGCGTCCGGTCCGATGTGGCGTTCAATGAAAGCGCCGCTATTTTCAAGCTGGCTTAACGTCTGTGTCATGGGCGATGGTTCCTGAAACGTGCAGTGAATCGTAGGTGTCTCTACTAACCTGAATACGCAAAAAATTCGCGTTGCAGGAAGGCGGCGACGCAGCACATCCCCAGGAGCTTACATCAGTAAGTAACTGAGGTGTGCAAGAAAGCCAACACACCTGCAACGTGAAGAATGAAGCGTATTTATTCGTCTTCTAACAAAGCTTCATATGCAGTCGCATCCAGCAACGATTCAATTTCGCTTTCATCGCTGGCTTTGATTTTGAAGATCCAGCCCCCTGCATACGGCTCGCTGTTGACCAGTTCCGGGGAGTCGCTGAGCGCGTCGTTAACCGCAACAATCTCACCGCCTACTGGCGCATAAATATCGGATGCCGCTTTTACGGATTCCGCAACGGCGCAGTCATCGCCCGCGCTGACGGTTGCGCCAACTTCGGGCAGGTCAACGAAAACCATGTCACCTAACAGCTCCTGAGCATGTTCGGTGATCCCAACGGTGTAAGAGCCGTCAGCTTCTTTGCGCAGCCATTCGTGTTCTTTGCTGTATTTCAGTTCTGCAGGTACGTTGCTCATCAATCAATCTCCAAAAAAGGATGAATTACGCGACGGCTTTGCCGTTACGCACAAAAACAGGTTTAGTCACTTTTACCGGCATTTCGCGGTTACGGATCTGTACGATCGCATTCTCACCAATACCCGCAGGGACACGCGCCAGCGCGATGCTGTAACCCAGGGTTGGGGAGAATGTCCCGCTGGTGATAATGCCTTCCTGCTGATTGCCGGAAGCATCGGTGAAACGCACCGGCAGTTCATTACGCAGTACGCCTTTCTCGGTCATCACCAGTCCAACCAACTGTTCGTGGCCTTTTTCACGCTGCATTTCCAGCGCTTCCCGACCGATAAAGTCGCGGTCAGTCGGTTCCCACGCGATGGTCCAGCCCATGTTGGCCGCCAGCGGAGAAATGGCTTCGTCCATCTCCTGACCGTACAGGTTCATGCCGGCTTCCAGACGCAGCGTGTCGCGCGCGCCAAGACCGCAAGGTTTGACACCTGCTTGTACCAGCGCACGCCAGAAGTCTGCCGCCTTTTCACTCGGCATGGCAATTTCATAGCCTGCTTCGCCGGTATAACCGGTGGTTGCGATAAACAAATCACCCGCCTGAACGCCGAAGAACGGCTTCATGCCTTCTACCGCCTGACGCTGCTCGTCAGTAAACAATGTGGCTGCTTTTGCCTGCGCGTTTGGGCCCTGCACCGCAATCAGCGACAGATCGTCTCGAACGGTGATGTCGATGGCGTAAGGTTCAGCGTGTTGGGTAATCCAGGAGAGGTCTTTTTCGCGGGTGGCGGAGTTTACAACGAGGCGGAAGAAATCTTCAGTGAAGTAGTAGACAATCAGGTCATCTATCACGCCGCCCGAAGCGTTGAGCATACCGGAGTAGAGGGCTTTACCCGTCTTCGTTAGCTTCGCGACGTCGTTTGCCAGCAGATAACGCAAGAACTCCCGGGTGCGGCTACCGCGCAGGTCGACGATGGTCATATGTGACACATCAAACATTCCGGCATCGGTGCGAACAGCATGGTGTTCATCAAGCTGAGAACCGTAATGCAGTGGCATCATCCAGCCATGGAAATCTACCATGCGCGCGCCACATAGCGTGTGTTGTTCGTACAAAGGAGTCTGTTGAGCCATCTTTTCCTCGTTGAATAAGCGGGGCTACCAACTCTTTCGCGGTGAAATTTTCGCCACGAAACCCAGCACCGCAGCCGCTCCAGGGGCCACGACGCAAACGTTCTCTTTGTCCTGAACTTACCACCGAAACAGACGCTAAACCATAAGGCAAAATTAACCATCACATTAGCTTATGGCCAAAAACAGCAAAATCACCGGCAGAACAAAACCCCATCCATACGGCAAATAATCAGAATAAAAAATAAATACAAGCTGGAATTAACAGCACCAACCAACATTAAATGTGGAAAAATTGTCAAAAATGGCGTTATGAAAAAAACGTAATATTAAAAAAACTAATGCGAAAAAAGGCGTGGAATTAGATTATTTCAAATGAGAGAAGCACCCCGGCGCGCAGGCCGGGAGTGGAAAGTGTGACGGGTCTCAAACTCTTAAGATTGTCCTTACGGACGCTAGCGTAACCACTCAGGAAGATCGTTCAGTCCCATCGCCTGGCGGATGAGCTGTGGTTTTACGCCTGGCAGGGTATCGGCCAGTTTCAGACCAATATCACGCAGCAGTTTTTTCGCCGGATTCTCGCCTGCAAACAGTTCACGAAAGCCCTGCATACCGGCCAGCATCATCGCTGCGCTGTGCTTACGGCTGCGCTCGTAGCGGCGCAAATAGAGATACTGACCAATATCTTTGCCCTGACGCTGGAGCCGCTTCAGCTCATCGATCAGCTCCGCCGCATCCATAAAGCCAAGGTTAACCCCCTGACCCGCCAGCGGGTGGATGGTATGCGCCGCATCCCCCACCAGCGCCAGACGATGAGCAGCGAACTGACGGGCATAGCGTCCCGTCAGCGGAAACGCCTGACGCTCGCTTTCAAGGCTGCACAGCCCCAGGCGATTATCAAAAGCGATATTCAGCGCCTGATTAAACTCGTCAACGCTTGCCTGCTGCATGCGTTCTGCTTCCTGCGGCGAAAGCGACCAGACGATAGAGCACAGGTGCGGGTCACTGAGCGGCAGGAACGCCAGGATCCCCTCACCGTGAAACGCCTGCCGCGCAACCGCGCCGTGAGCTTCCTGCGTACGGATAGTCGCCACCAGCGCATGATGACGGTAATCCCAGAAAGTGAGCGGAATATCCGCTTTGTTGCGCAGCCAGGAGTTAGCGCCATCGGCGCCGACCACCAGGCGAGCGGTCAGCATTGCGCCATCTTTCAGGGACAGAAATGCCTCATTCTCACCCCAGGCTACCTGCTGTAACTCAGCGGGCGCCATCAGCGTAATATCCGCTGAACGCTGCGCTTTTTGCCAGAGTGCGTAATGGATCTCTGAGTTTTCAACGATGTGGCCTAAATGGCTGTAGCCCATGCTCTGGTCATCAAACGCAATACGCCCAAAGCTGTCTTTGTCCCAGACTTCCATGCCGTGGTAGCAACAAGCGCGACGGGCAACAATGTCGGACCAGACGCCCAGTCGGCTAAGCAGTTTTTCACTGGCGGCATTAATGGCCGATACGCGAAGCTGAGGAGGTGCATCCGCCGCCAAAGGCGGCGGAACATGTTGTTCTAACACTGCAACGCGCAACCCGCTGCCCTGCAAGCCGCAGGCAACCGCCAGTCCCACCATGCCGCCACCAACAATTGCTACATCAACACTTTGCACTGTTTGCTCCTGAAAATAGGACAATCAAAAACCGTAGGCCGGATAAGGAAAAGCCGCCATCCGGCATTACTTCCGCGACATTGCCTGATGGCGCTGCGCTAATCAGGCCTGCTTTTTTAATTCGGCCTACAGGTTATATCTATCGCGCAACCCAACCGAGGGTCCGCTCCGCCAGCGCATCGCGCGCAGGCGTGAATAATTCCATCGCCATCAGCCCGACATTACGCCCAACGACCAGCGGGGCCCAGCGATTGGCAAACAAATACACCAAATTGTTGGTCACACCAATCGTCGTTTCGCGATCGCGTTCGCGGCGCTGCTGATAGCGTGCCAGCACCGCATAATCACCGATATCTTCCGCGCAGTTTTGCGCCTGCGTCAACGTCTCAGCCAGGCTCATCACGTCGCGCAGACCAAGGTTGAAACCTTGTCCGGCAATGGGATGCAGCGTCTGTGCTGCGTTCCCCACCAGCACAGTACGATGGGTAATGGCTTTTTGCGCCGAGGTTAATGAAAGCGGATAGGCGTTGCGTTTACCGGCCTGGGTAATACGCCCCAACCGCCAGCCAAACGCAGTTTGCAGTTCGCGGCAAAATTGTTCGTCGGACCAGGCCATAATCTCATCACGCCGCTCCAGCGGATGGCACCACACCAGCGAGCAGCGACCATCAGACATCGGTAGCATTGCCAGCGGACCATATTGTGTGAAACGTTCAAACGCTCGCCCGTCATGCGCAACGGAGGTCGTGACGTTGGCAATCACCGCCAGTTGTTCATAGGGTTGTTGCTGCCAGTCAACGCCGCAGGCGGTAGCCAGCGCGGAGCGCGTGCCATCGGCGGCCACCAACAGGCGACCATTGATCATCTCGCCATTTTCCAGCGTAACCTCAACGCGTTCCTGCGTGCGTGACACGCTGGCTACACGGTCGGGGCAGTGCAGCGTGATGCCCGGCGCTTTACGCAACAGCGCAAACAAACGCAGCCCGACATCGTGCAGTTCTACCACCTGGCCCAGCGCCGGAATACGGTATTCCTGCGCATCCAGCGTCACAAATCCGGCATGGCCGCGATCGCTGACGTGAACCGTTTTGATCGCCGTTGCGCAATCGGCAATCGCCTGCCATACGCCAATTCGCGCCAGCTGTTGGCAGGTCCCTGCCGCCAGCGCGATCGCCCGGGCGTCAAACCCTGGATGGCGGTCAGTTTCAGGTTCGCTCGCTTCTATCAGGTGAACAGGCAAAGTCCCGTGGCTGAGCTGAGAAATGGCCAGCGCCAGCGTCGCACCGACCATACCACCGCCAACGATAATCACGCTCATTGCAGTCGCGCCGCAGCCATTAAGGCTTCAATGTCATCCGCTTTCTTCACCACGCTGGCGGTCAGGTTCTCATTGCCGTCCTCGGTGATGAGGATGTCATCTTCAATACGAATGCCGATACCACGATAAGCAGGCGGCACATCGGCGTCCGGCGCGATATACAGCCCCGGTTCGACGGTGAGCACCATTCCTGGCTCGAGAATACGTGAGCGGTCCTGACCATAAACGCCAACGTCGTGCACATCCAGTCCCAGCCAATGGCTAAGACCATGCATAAAGAATGGGCGATGCGCATTTTCGGTAATCAGTTGGTCGATCTCGCCGTGCAAAATGCCAAGCCTCACCAGACCCGTAATCATGATGCGCACCACTTCGCCGGTGACTTCCTGGATGGACGTCCCCGGGCGATACAGGCGCAGGCTGGTCTCTAATGACTCCAGTACGATGTCGTAGATTTCACGCTGAGCAGGGGAAAATTTGCCGTTTACCGGGAAGGTACGTGTAATGTCGCCCGCATAACCTTTGTATTCACACCCGGCGTCAATTAACACCAGATCGCCATCGCGCATTTCACTTTCATTTTCGGTGTAATGGAGAATACAGCCGTTTTCGCCGCTGCCGACAATCGTGTTATAGGATGGGTAACGCGCGCCATGGCGAGTAAACTCGTGGTGAATCTCCCCTTCCAACTGGTATTCAAACATTCCCGGACGGCATTTTTCCATCGCGCGGGTATGCGCCAGCGCACTGATCTCTCCGGCACGACGCATGACCGCAATTTCTTCTGGTGATTTGAACAGGCGCATTTCATGGACCATTGGACGCCAGTCGATGATCGCGGCGGGTGCGTGCAGATTTTGTCTGGAGCCTTTACGCAGTTTATCCAACGCCGTGCACACAATCTCATCTGCCCAGGCATATTCGCCCTGCGCGTGGTACACCGCGTCCAGGCCATTGAGCAACAGGTGCAGCTGTTGGTTGATTTCACTGAAGGCCAGCGCCCGGTCAACGCCGAGTTTTGCCGGTGCGGCATCCTGGCCCAGACGGCGGCCAAACCAGATCTCCGCCGTCAGATCGCGAACTCGATTAAACAAAACGCTGTGGTTATGAGTGTCATCACTTTTAATCAGCACCAGCACGGCTTCCGGTTCGTTAAAACCGGTGAAGTACCAGAAATCACTGCTTTGGCGGTACGGGTATTCACTGTCCGCGCTGCGCGTCGCTTCAGGCGCGGCAAAAATCAGCGCGGCGCTGCCGGGCTGCATTTGTGCCAGTAAAGCCTGGCGACGACGCTGGAATTCTTGCTGAGATATCTCGCTCATCACACTCTCCTTTGCGTTTCGTTCTTAGTGCAGAGTCGGTTTACGGATTTCCGGCGCGGTCGGCTGCTGACGCGTAAACGTGTCATGACACAGCAAGGCGGCTACGCGCACGTATTCGATAATCTCTTCGAGCGACATTTCCAGCTCTTCCTGATCTTCGTCTTCGTCATATCCCAACTGAGCGATATTGCGCAGGTCGTCAATCGCTTCACCGGTTTCACCGGTCACTTTGTCGAGCTTTGGCTGCGTAACGCCAAGGCCCAGCAAAAAGTGGTTTACCCACCCCGCCAGCGCATCAGCACGATCAAACACGCTAACGTCGTCGCCTTCAGGCAGAAAAAGCTGAAAAAGGAAACCGTCGTCCTCGAGGGCATCGCTGGTGGCAGAGTGCATTTTCATCAGTGCCTGAGCCAGCTCGTGACCGAAGGCCAGACCTTCGTTCGTCAGGTCGTGCAGCAGCGGCTGCCATGAGCTGTCGTTGTTGCCGCCGCAAATCATCCCGCTGATCAAGCCGTGCATTTCGGCCGGGGTTAATCCAGCCCCTTGTTGGTTCAAAAACTGGCTAACGTCGTTGTAGCCAGGCATTTCGTTCTGTATAGACATAAGCATTCGTCATCAAAGGGAGGAATATTCATGGTATGCTACCACTTTGGGCCCTGGTGGACCAGAAAAGGGCTTGTATCTTGATACCAGGGTAGCTATAGTGTCGCCCCTTCGCGGACCCAAGGTCTGGAGACGAAGGCAGCGCAGTCAATCAGCAGGAAGGTGGCATGTCTGCACAACCCGTCGATATCCAAATATTTGGCCGTTCACTGCGAGTGAATTGCCCGCCTGAACAAAGGGATGCGTTGAATCAGGCTGCGGACGATCTCAATCAGCGATTGCAAGATCTGAAAGTTCGCACTAGAGTCACAAATACTGAGCAGTTGGTTTTCATCGCCGCGTTGAACATCAGCTATGAATTAACTCAGGAAAAAGCGAAGACGCGTGAGTACGCGGCGAGCATGGAACAACGTATTCGGATGCTACAACAGACCATCGAACAAGCGTTGCTTGATCAGGGTCGCATAACCGAAAAAACGGGCCAAAACTTTGAATAACACTTTTCGGTTTACTGTGGTAGAGTGACCGTGAAGACAAAATTTCTCTGAGATGTTTGCAAGCGGGCCAGTCCCCTGAGCCGATATTTCATACCACAAGAATGTGGCGCTCCATGGTTGGTGAGCATGCTCGGCCCGTCCGAGAAGCCTTAAAACTGTGACGACGCATTCACCTTGAACCAAGGGTTCAAGGGTTACAGCCTGCGGCGGCATCTCGGAGATTCCCTTCTACCTGGCAACAGCCATGACACTACTTTCTGAACTCCCTTTATCCCGGCAAGAAATTCGTCAACTGATTCGACAGCGTCGTCGCGCGCTGACCTCTGAACAGCAACGACAATACGGTCAGCAAGCCGCGACCCGAATGCTCAGTTTTCCCCCTGTTATACTCGCGCATACTGTGGCGGTATTTCTCTCGTTCGATGGCGAACTCGATACCCAGCCGCTGATAGATCAGCTGTGGCGAGCGGGCAAGCGCGTTTACCTTCCGGTTCTTCATCCCTTCAGTCCCGGTAATTTACTGTTCCTGCACTATCATCCGCGCAGCGACCTGGTGACCAATCGCTTAAAGATCCAGGAACCACGGCTTGATGTACGTGACGTATTGCCGCTGTCAAAGCTGGACGTACTGATTACGCCGTTAGTGGCATTTGATGAGGACGGGCAACGCCTGGGCATGGGCGGTGGATTTTACGACCGCACGCTACAAAACTGGCAGCAGCATAAGATCCAACCCGTGGGCTACGCGCATGACTGCCAGTTAGTAGAAAAATTGCCGGTTGAAGAGTGGGATATCCCGCTGCCAGCGGTGGTGACGCCGTCCAAAATCTGGGAGTGGTAGCCGTTTTTTGCCGATTGACAGCGCCGTTTTTTTGACCTAAATTCCTCGGTGAAGGGTGAGGGAGGCGAACCTCCCTCCTGCGTACTCTCTGTTAATATGCTGGCCAAGCGATGATTAACAGGATCAGCAGCATGATGACGTATCTCATCATCGTCCCTTTCCTTTTTAGAGCCCCTGCTTCGGTAGGGGCTTTCCCGTTTCAGCGCTATGCTGCGCCCCTATCGTAAATTCCTTTTATTGCTGTACAACACGCAACGCTGCCTTTAGTTGCCAACTGCGGCAAAGCTCGAAAACAGAATGTATGCGTTACAGAAAGAGATTTTGAGGCAGGGAAATCAGAGGAAAGATGGGCAGGTCAACCGCCTGCCCATGTAGAGGAAATCAGTACAGCAGACGAGCGCGAATGGTTCCCGGAAGGGCTTTCATCGCCAGCAGCGCTTTCTCCGCCACATCTTCATCCGCTTCAATATCGATAACCACATAACCTACCTGCGCGGAAGTTTGCAGATACTGCGCGGCAATGTTGACGCCCTGCTCGGCAAAAATCTGGTTCAGTGCCGTCAGTACGCCCGGACGGTTTTCGTGAATGTGCATCAGACGACGACCACCGTGCAGCGGCAGCGAAACTTCCGGGAAGTTTACCGCAGACAGCGTAGACCCGTTGTCGGAATACTTGGTCAGTTTCCCAGCTACTTCCAGACCGATGTTTTCCTGCGCTTCCAGCGTTGAACCACCAATGTGCGGCGTCAGGATCACGTTATCGAAATCACACAGCGGCGAAGTGAAAGGATCGCTGTTAGTTGCCGGTTCGGTTGGGAATACGTCGATTGCAGCCCCCGCCAGATGTTTAGTCGCTAACGCGTCGCACAACGCAGGAATATCAACAACCGTACCGCGTGCGGCGTTAATCAGCAGCGCACCCGGTTTCATCAGCGAAATCTCACGCGCGCCCATCAGGTTTTTGGTGGAGGCATTTTCCGGCACGTGCAGACTCACCACGTCACTCATATTGAGCAGGTCGGAAAGATGCTGTACCTGCGTGGCATTGCCAAGCGGGAGTTTATTTTCAATATCATAGAAAAAGACATGCATCCCGAGCGATTCCGCCAGAATGCCCAACTGAGTACCAATGTGGCCGTAGCCGATGATCCCCAGTTTTTTACCACGCGCTTCAAAAGAGCCGGTAGCCAGTTTATTCCACACGCCGCGGTGCGCTTTGGCGTTCGCTTCGGGTACGCCACGTAGCAGTAGCAGCAGTTCGCCAATCACCAGCTCAGCAACGGAACGCGTGTTAGAGAATGGTGCGTTAAACACAGGGATCCCGCGCTTTGCCGCTGCACTTAGATCAACCTGGTTGGTGCCAATGCAGAAGCAGCCAATCGCGACCAGTTTCTCTGCGGCGTCAATCACATCTTCAGTCAGATGGGTACGGGATCGCAGGCCAATGAAGTGGGCATCACGGATGGACTCTTTCAGTTGTTCAGTGTCCAAAGCACCTTTGTGAAACTCGATGTTGGTATAACCTGCTGCACGAAGGCTTTCGAGTGCTTTTTGGTGCACGCCTTCAACCAGCAGAAATTTAATCTTATCTTTCTCCAGTGATACCTTTGCCATTTCCCCGACCCTGTCTTTTTTTGTTCAAACTGATGTGTTGTGTGTGGGATTTTCATCCGTCTCTTCAACATATCAAAAAATAATATTGCGGCAATATGAACGTTTGCGTCGCCGTGCTGAAGAAATGTCATTCAACGGGAAATGTCAGAGGAAAATACTGGGGATAACTTTTTCTTTGGAGAGATCGGCAGGACAATATTATAAACGTGACACAAGTCACCAAATTTGCCCTGCCAAAATTTTTTTAACGGGAGAAGACGCTCCCGTCAGATCATTTTACGATAGTTTTCACGCCGTCAGGAGTACCGATCAGCGCGACATCCGCACCACGGTTGGCAAACAGGCCGACGGTTACCACACCTGGAATCGCATTGATGGCATTCTCCAGCGCGATGGCGTCGAGGATCTCCAGACCGTGCACATCGAGGATCACGTTGCCGTTGTCCGTCACGACGCCCTGACGATATTCAGGACGACCGCCTAGCTTCACCAACTGGCGAGCCACAGCGCTGCGCGCCATTGGGATCACTTCGACCGGCAGCGGGAAGTTACCGAGAATATCGACTTCTTTAGACGCATCCGCGATGCAGATAAATTTCTTCGCCACGGAAGCAATGATTTTTTCACGGGTCAACGCTGCGCCGCCGCCCTTGATCATCTGCATGTGACCGTTGATTTCATCCGCGCCGTCAACGTATACGCCGAGGCTGTCCACTTCGTTAAGATCGAACACGTGGATGCCAAGGCTTTTGAGTTTTTCAGTCGATGCGTCCGAACTGGATACCGCACCTTCAATCTGACCTTTCATTGTGCCCAGCGCATCAATAAAGTGTGCGGCTGTTGAACCTGTACCTACGCCCACAATGGTGCCGGGCTGTACATACTGAAGTGCCGCCCATCCTACTGCTTTTTTCAGTTCATCCTGCGTCATGATCGTTTCGCCTGTGGTGTGAATATGGTGGGAAAATTCACGCGCATTATAGAACATTGTGCAGAAAAATGTCCCCACACCCGCTCGCAAGCGGCGGATTTCGTCTTTACCCAATCAAAAATTGTGTCATAGTGCAGAACAAGCAAAAATTTCAGGAGTGCGTCAAAGCAATGAAACGTCCGGACTACAGAACACTACAAGCACTGGATGCGGTTATTCGTGAACGAGGATTTGAGCGCGCGGCGCAAAAGCTGTGCATCACGCAATCCGCGGTTTCACAGCGCATAAAACAGCTTGAGAATATGTTCGGACAACCGCTGCTGGTGCGCACCGTACCGCCGCGCCCAACGGAACAGGGACAGAAACTACTGGCGCTTCTGCGCCAGGTTGAACTGCTGGAAGACGAGTGGCTGGGCGATGAACAAACCGGCTCGACGCCGCTTCTGCTTTCGCTGGCGGTGAACGCCGACAGTCTGGCGACCTGGTTACTTCCGGCGCTGGCCCCGGTACTGGCTAATTCACCGATTCGACTGAACCTGCAGGTTGAAGATGAAACCCGAACCCAGGAACGTCTGCGTCGGGGTGAAGTAGTCGGCGCGGTGAGTATTCAACATCAGGCGCTGCCAAGCTGTCTGGTGGATAAATTGGGCGCGTTGGACTACCTGTTTGTTGGCTCTAAACCTTTCGCCGAGCGTTATTTCCCAAACGGCGTCACCCGTTCCGCCCTGCTGAAAGCCCCGGCGGTCGCGTTTGACCATCTTGATGATATGCACCAGGCGTTCCTGCAACAAAACTTCGACCTGCCGCCGGGCAGCGTACCGTGCCATATCGTTAACTCGTCTGAAGCCTTCGTCCAGTTAGCCCGTCAGGGAACAACCTGCTGCATGATCCCACACTTACAGATTGAGAAAGAGCTGGAAAGCGGTGAGCTTATCGACTTAACGCCAGGCCTGTTCCAGCGTCGGATGCTATACTGGCACCGCTTTGCGCCAGAAAGCCGCATGATGCGCAACGTCACCGACGCGCTGCTGGCCTATGGCCACAACGTACTGCGTCAGGATTAATTCCTCGAACAGAGGCCGGATAGCGGCGTAACGCTTTATCCGGCCTACAAGCCTTTCCCCTCATTTCATGCTATTCCCGCCACGTCTTTGAAATAAATCACAAAATAAAACACGCCACACGGCAAAAAACGACGTCCTGTTGGCTATTTTTTGCTGGCGACAAGCCAAATGAAAAAGCACACCGTATTCGCAAAGATTCAACTTATTGCGTAATACGGAGCAAAAAATGGCAAACGTGCAGGAGTGGCAAACACTCGCCAATAAAGAACTCAGTCGACGGGAAAAAACCGTTGAGTCGCTGGAAAGACAGACGGCGGAAGGGATTGTCATCAAGCCGCTGTACACCGAAGCGGACCTCGATAATCTGGAAGTCACGGGCACCCTGCCCGGTCTGCCGCCTTACGTGCGTGGCCCGCGCGCCACTATGTATACCGCGCAGCCGTGGACGATTCGCCAATACGCCGGTTTCTCTACCGCCAAAGAGTCCAACGCCTTTTACCGCCGTAACCTCGCCGCTGGGCAAAAAGGGCTTTCCGTCGCCTTTGACCTTGCCACTCATCGTGGCTATGACTCAGACAACCCGCGCGTAGCGGGCGACGTCGGCAAAGCCGGCGTGGCGATCGATACCGTCGAAGATATGAAGGTGCTGTTCGACCAGATCCCGCTGGATAAGATGTCGGTATCGATGACCATGAACGGCGCGGTGCTGCCGGTACTGGCGTTTTATATCGTCGCGGCGCAGGAGCAAGGCGTGACGCCGGAACAGCTCACCGGGACCATTCAGAACGATATTCTGAAAGAGTACTTGTGCCGCAACACCTACATTTATCCGCCAAAACCCTCCATGCGCATTATCGCCGACATCATCGCCTGGTGCTCAGGCAACATGCCGCGCTTTAATACCATCAGCATCAGCGGCTATCACATGGGTGAAGCCGGGGCAAACTGCGTACAGCAGGTGGCGTTTACGCTGGCAGACGGTATTGAATACATCAAGGCCGCGCTTTCCGCCGGACTGAAAATTGATGACTTCGCCCCGCGCCTGTCATTCTTCTTCGGCATCGGCATGGATCTGTTTATGAACGTCGCCATGCTGCGCGCTGCACGGTATCTGTGGAGCGAAGCGGTCAGCAGTTTTGGCGCGACCAACCCGAAATCTCTCGCTCTGCGTACCCACTGCCAGACCTCAGGCTGGAGCCTGACCGAGCAGGACCCGTACAACAACGTGGTACGAACCACCATTGAGGCGCTCGGCGCTACACTTGGCGGCACCCAGTCTCTGCATACCAACGCTTTTGATGAAGCGCTCGGTCTGCCCACCGATTTCTCCGCCCGTATTGCGCGTAATACGCAGATCATCATTCAGGAAGAATCAGAGATCTGCCGCACCGTCGATCCGCTGGCCGGATCGTATTACGTCGAATCACTCACCGATCAAATCGTGAAGCAGGCGCGCACGATCATCAAGCAGATTGATGAGGCAGGCGGCATGGCGAAGGCGATTGAAGCCGGACTTCCTAAACGGATGATCGAAGAAGCGTCCGCGCGCGAACAGTCGCTGATCGACCAGGGTAAGCGCGTTATCGTCGGGGTGAACAAATACAAGCTGGATAAAGAAGACGACACGTCGGTGCTGGAGATCGACAACGTGAAGGTGCGCAACGAGCAGATTGCCTCACTGCAGCATATCCGCGCCACCCGCGACAATGATGCGGTTAAAACCGCGCTATCCGCGCTGACCCACGCCGCACAGCAGAATGAAAATCTGCTGGCAGCCGCCGTCAACGCCGCCCGCGTTCGCGCCACGCTCGGCGAAATATCCGATGCGCTCGAGGCCGCCTTTGACCGTTATCTGGTTCCCAGCCAGTGTGTTACTGGGGTGATTGCGCAAAGCTATCACCAGTCCGACAAATCCGCCGATGAGTTCGATGCCATTGTTGCGCAAACTGAACAGTTCCTCGCAGAAAATGGCCGCCGCCCGCGTATTCTGATCGCCAAGATGGGTCAGGACGGCCACGATCGCGGCGCAAAAGTGATCGCCAGCGCCTACTCCGATCTCGGCTTTGATGTCGATCTCAGCCCGATGTTCTCCACACCGGAGGAAATTGCCCGTCTGGCGGTAGAAAACGATGTGCATGTCATTGGCGCATCATCGCTGGCGGCGGGTCATAAGACATTGATCCCGGAGCTGGTCACCGCGCTCAAAGGCTGGGGACGCGAAGACATTTGCGTCGTCGCCGGCGGGGTTATTCCGCCACAGGATTACGCTTTCCTGCACGAGCATGGCGTAGCAGCCATTTATGGCCCAGGCACGCCGATGCTCGACAGCGTCCGCGATGTGTTAACCCGTATCAGTAAACATCATGATTAACGCCACCACGCTTGAGGATACCGTCCGCCGCTTGCGACTCGGTGAACGGGCTACGCTCGCCCAGGCGATGACGCTGGTCGAAAGCAATCACCCGCGCCACCAGCCGCTGAGTACGCAATTGCTGGACGCGATTATGCCGTTCACCGGTAACGCCCTGCGTCTGGGGATCACCGGCACGCCGGGCGCGGGTAAAAGCACCTTTCTGGAAGCATTCGGCATGCTGTTAATTCGCCGCGGGTTACGGGTAGCGGTGATCGCCGTCGATCCCAGCAGCCCGGTTAGCGGCGGCAGCATTCTTGGTGATAAAACCCGCATGACGGAACTGGCTCGCGCAGAATCTGCGTTTATACGTCCGGTTCCTTCCAGCGGTCATTTAGGCGGCGCCAGCCAGCGCGCCCGCGAATTAATGCTGCTGTGCGAGGCGGCGGGCTTCAACGTGGTGATTGTGGAAACCGTCGGCGTTGGACAGTCGGAAACCGAAGTCGCAGGCATGGTGGATTGCTTTCTCTCACTGCAAATCGCCGGCGGTGGCGACGATTTGCAGGGCATCAAAAAAGGCCTGATGGAGATGGCGGATCTGGTCGTCATCAACAAGGACGACGGTGATAACCGTACCAGCGTTGCCATCGCCCGCCATATGTACGAATCCGCCCTGCATATTCTGCGCCGCAAATATGACGAGTGGCAGCCGCAGGTTCTGACCTGCAGCGCCCTGGAAAAACGCGGCATTGAGGAGGTTTGGCAGGCGATAACCGACTTTAAAACGTGCCTTACCGCCAGCGGTCGACTGGAAAAAGTCCGCCAGCAGCAGGCGGTGGAATGGCTACACAAGCAGGCTGAAGAAGAAGCCCTGCATCTGCTGTTTGCACGGGCTGATTTCGACCAGTATTTCCAGCAGACGCTGCTGGCCGTCAAAAACAATGATCTTTCGCCGCGCACCGGCCTGCGGCACATCAGCGAATTTATCCAGCATCATTACTTTCAATAAAGAGAACATTATGTCTTATCAATACGTCAACGTGGTCATCATCCAGAAAGTCGCGGTCATTGAGTTCAATTACGCCCGCAAGCTCAATGCCCTGAGCAAAGTGTTTATTGACGATCTGATGCAGGCGCTGAACGACCTCAATCGTCCGGACATTCGCTGCATCATTCTGCGCGCCCCGAGCGGGGCCAAAGTGTTCTCTGCCGGGCATGATATTCATGAGCTCCCCACCGGACGTCGCGATCCGCTCTCTTATGACGATCCGCTGCGTCAGATAACTCGTATGATCCAAAAATATCCGAAGCCGGTGATCTCCATGGTTGAAGGCAGCGTCTGGGGCGGCGCGTTTGAGATGATCATGAGTTCCGATCTGATCATCGCAGCCAGTACGTCTACCTTCTCCATGACCCCGGTCAACCTCGGCGTGCCCTATAACCTGGTGGGCATCCACAACCTGACCCGCGACGCTGGTTTTCACATCGTTAAGGAGCTGATTTTTACCGCCTCGCCCATCACCGCTCAACGCGCTATGGCGGTCGGGATCCTCAACCATGTCGTTCCAACCGAGGAACTGGAAGATTTCACCCTGCAAATGGCGCATCACATCTCGGAAAAAGCGCCGCTGGCAATCGCCGTCATCAAAGAAGAACTGCGCGTGTTGGGCGAAGCACACACCATGAACTCTGACGAATTCGAGCGCATTCAGGGCATGCGCCGCGCGGTGTATGACAGCGAGGATTATCAGGAAGGGATGAACGCGTTTATGGAAAAACGTAAACCTAATTTTGTTGGCCATTAATCACGTCCGACGAAGGAGACGGCCATGAAACGGATGAGCGCCGAACAGGCGGCAGAAATTATCCAGCACGATGATATGGTGGCGTTCAGCGGCTTTACCCCCGCGGGTTCGCCAAAAGCGTTACCCACCGCAATTGCCCAACGCGCCTGCGAACGGCATCAGGACGGGCAGCCTTTTCAGATCCGCCTGCTGACCGGGGCGTCAATTGGCGCCGCCGCTGATGATGCACTATCCGCGGCGGATGCCGTTTCCTGGCGTGCGCCTTATCAAACCTCATCTGGCCTGCGCGAGAAAATTAACCAGGGCCAGGTGAGGTTTGTCGATCTCCATTTGAGCGAAGTCGCGCAGATGGTTAATTACGGCTTTTTTGGCGATATCGATGTTGCCGTCATTGAAGCTTCCGCCATTGCGCCGGATGGCCGGATTTGGCTTTCCAGCGGTATTGGCAATGCACCCACCTGGCTGCTACGGGCGAAAAAGGTGATTATCGAGTTGAATCATTACCATAATCCACGCGTGGCTGAGTTTGCCGACATCGTAATACCCGGCGCACCGCCGCGGCGTAACAGCGTACCCATATTTCATACCATGGATCGCGTGGGCAGTCAGTGCGTGCAGATAGACCCCAGGAAAGTGGTCGCGGTGGTGGATACCGAGCTGCCCGATGCCGGGAATGTGTCGGATAAAACCAATCCGGTCAGCCAACAAATTGCCGATAACGTAGTCACTTTCCTACTGGCAGAAATGGCGCACAAACGCATTCCAGCAGAGTTTCTGCCCTTACAAAGCGGCGTGGGCAATATCAACAACGCGGTAATGGCGCGACTGGGGGAGAATCCGGATATTCCGCCCTTTATGATGTATTCAGAGGTGTTACAGGAATCGGTGGTGCATCTGCTGGAAACGGGCAAGATCACCGGTGCCAGCGCCTCCAGCCTGACCATCTCAGCCCCGTCGCTACAGAAGATTTACGACAATATGGACTTCTTCGCCAGCCGAATTGTGCTGCGCCCGCAGGAGATCTCCAATAACCCGGAAATCATCCGTCGGCTGGGGGTCATTGCGCTCAACGTTGGGCTTGAGTTTGATATCTACGGCCATGCCAATTCCACGCACGTTGCGGGCGTGAACCTGATGAACGGGATCGGCGGCAGCGGGGATTTCGAGCGCAACGCCTACCTGTCTATCTTTATGGCGCCGTCGATTGCCAAAGGCGGGAAAATCTCAACCATCGTGCCGATGTGCAGCCATGTCGACCACAGCGAACATAGCGTTAAAGTGATCGTGACCGAACAAGGGATTGCCGATCTGCGTGGGTTATCTCCGATGCAGCGGGCGCACACGATTATCGATAACTGTGCGCATCCCCTTTACCGGGACTACCTGCACCGCTATCTGGAAAAAGCGCCCGGCGGGCATATCCATCACGATCTCAGCCATGCGTTCGATCTGCATCGCAACCTTCTCGAGACAGGATCGATGCTCGGTTAACTTGCCGTACCGTCACGATCTTCAGCAATATGCTGGAGCATGGTGCCGGTATAGCGATGATTTTTCAGCGAATAGAGAAACTCCTGCATATACATGGGGCTGCCGGGCGCGTCGAAATACTTTAGCGTCGACGGATTCACCAGCCGCCAGGCAAAATGAGGAATCACCGTCAAAAACTGCCCGCGCTCCACCGCGCTAATCTTGGCCATAAAGCTGTACGGACGGTAGATAATCGTCGGATTGATCCCGCAGGGCCGCATATAAGCATCCAGCATTGCCTCAAAGTTGGCGCGATTCTGGAAGCGCATTTGCAGCCAGGGTAGCTCGCGCAGCAGATCCTGCGGCTGTTTCCCTTCGTAGCGCCGGGAAACGAGAAACCCCAGACGCAGCGGAGACAGTTCGCTGATCGCCAAATTTTCCAACTCCTGTACGCGGGGGGAAACGTGCTGTGGCGAGATAATGAAATCCAGTTTGCGGTCGAACAGATTATCAATCACCCCATTCTCACTGAATTCAACGGCCTGGGCCGTCACGCCGTCATATTTATCGCCAAGGCTAATCAACTGGTCAAAAATAATCGTTGGATAAGTATTATCGATACCGATGACGATTTCCCGCGAGCGACAAGAGGCGTTATGGATTTCGTTATCAATGGCAGAGAGGCGCTGATAGACGGGAAACAGCTTCTGATACAGCTCCTGTCCGGCTTTATTCAGGCTGATGTTGTTATCTTTACGGGTAAACAGCGTATAGCCGATTTGATCTTCCAGTGCAGCAATGCTTTTACCGAAAGGCGATGCGGTCATATGTATTTTTTCTGCCGCTCTGGCGATGTTATTGGTTTGCGCCAGCAGAATGAAATTACGCATCTTTTTCGAGATAAAAATATCCATAGCGTCCCCTTAAAAATCGCTATGGCCTATCCTCATTACCACGAAAAAAAAGACTGAATGTGAGGTCTCATTTTTACAGTTGCTCACAGAAAAAACCGGCTGGAATGTTTTGTCGGCCTGATGAGACGCGTAAGCATCGCCATCAGGCTAAAATCTTGCCGGATGGCGACTTACGCCTTATCAAGACTACTTATTGGTTACTGTAGGCTCAATCTGGAAGACGACATCAACCTGATCGTCAAACTGAATAACCGGCTGTTCGTAGGTTTCCTGAGCGGAGGTTGCAGGCGCTGCATCTGCTTTCATCATCCGTACCATCGGGCTCGGTTGATAATTGGAAACGTGGTAACGCACACTGTAAACGGGACCCAGTTTGCTATTAAAGCCCGCGGCCAGCTGTTCAGCCTGATGAACAGCATCATCAATCGCCGCTTTACGCGCCTTGTCTTTGTAAGCATCCGGCTGGGCAACGCCCAGCGATACCGAACGAATCTCATTCAGACCGGCCTTCAGCGCGCCATCAAGCAGAGCGTTGAGTTTGTCCAACTGACGCAGCGTGACTTCAACGGTGCGCACTGCACGATAACCTTTGAGGATGCTTTTGCCGTTCTGGTAGTCGTAGTCCGGCTGCGTACGCAAGTTTGCAGCGCTAATGTCTTTCTTCGCTATCTGGTTCTGTTCAAGGAAGGACAGATATTGCGCCACGCGCTCATCGGCCTGCTTCTTCGCGGAAGCCGCATCCTTTGCAGCAACGTTCACTTCAATCGCCAGGGTGGCGATGTCTGGTGTTGCATCTACGCTTGCCGTTCCGGAAGTCACGATGTGCGGTCCATTTGGCAACTCATTTGCCTGTACCGATAGTGCGCTGAATCCGACTAATGCCGCCAGGGCCATTATTTTGAACTTCACGGTCGTTCCTCCATGTTTCATTAATTACCCCAAAACTCAGGGCACATGCAGGCAAGCTTAGCCGATCTCGCTGCGTTGTCCATCAGACAACACTTAGTTGAACAGCGCTTGAACGTGCGCAACACCTTCTTTTGCCAGCTGAAAAGCGATAAACCACATCACTAATCCTACCAGCGTATTGATGATGCGCTGTGCTTTCGCAGTTCGCAGACGCGGTGCCAGCCAGGCCGCCAGCAATGCCAGACCGAAGAACCACAGGAACGAAGCGCTGACGGTTCCCAGTGCAAACCAGCGTTTAGGCTCAACGTCCAGTTGTCCCCCCAGACTCCCGAGCACCACAAAAGTATCCAGGTAAACATGTGGGTTGAGCCATGTCACCGCCAGCATAGTGGCGATGATTTTCCAGCGCCCCTGCTTCATCACCTCGGCGCTGGCCAGTTCCAGATTACTGCTCATCGCCGTTTTTAGCGCACCGAATCCGTACCAGAGTAAAAATGCGACCCCACCCCAGGTGACCAGCGCCATCAGCCATGGCGACTGCATCAGCAAGGCGCTACCGCCGAAGATCCCCGCGCAAATCAGCACTAAATCACTGATAGCGCAGAGTAAAGCAATCATGATGTGATACTGACGACGGATCCCCTGATTCATCACGAAGGCATTTTGTGGACCAAGCGGAAGTATCATGGCTGCACCAAGCGCAAGCCCTTGAAAATAGTAGGATAACATGTAAAACATCTCACATAATTGTCTTGTGGGCAGACTATACTGCGCGGGATTCATTAGAGGAAATGGATAATATTAATCAGTAATTAGCATTATTAATAATACCGCGCACACTCCCCTCCATATTCAGTCTCTGACAATAGCGATTGTGCGTTACCCGGGGTATGCTGAAAGATAAATCTGTCTATACCAAAGGAATGGGTATGAAGCATAACGCGAACATTTTTCTCTTCTGTGCCTCGCTGATAGTTACCAGTTTGTGGCCCACTGTCGCCAGCGCAGACAGAACGCTGCGCTATACCGATCACGAGCCATATGGCAACATGCGTACCCGGCTCATAAAAGAGACTTTTTTTCGTGCGATCGAACAAGAGTCGCTTGGACGTTTGAAAATCGACGCTCACTGGAACGGCGAGCTGTCCACCAGCTATGACGCCTTAAAAACGATCGGCCAGGGCAGCGTGGCGGATATGGGGATCGTGGTCCCTGAGTACACGCCCGAACAACTGCCGCGACACCAGATTTTTAAGAGCTTCCCCCTCGGACCGGGTCGTGGTGAAGCGCAGGTTAACGCCTTTCAGCGGATTTTCCGCGAGTATCGCCAGTTTGGTCGCGAGCTGGAAAACAACAATCTGGTGACTCTTCAGTTTTTCCTCGGCTATCCGGTTGGATTTTTTACTACCAAACCGAACGTCGATTTGGCACAGCTGAATGCAAGCCAATGGCGGACCGCCAGCTTTTGGCATCAATCATTTTTACGCAACGCGGGCGGCGTGCCGGTCAGCATGCCATGGAATGAAAAAATTACCGATGCGCTTCAGACCGGACAGCTTGACGGCCTGATGGTTAACCTCGACAGCGGAGATGATATCCATGCCCAGCGGGCGGCCCCCTATATTCAGCTCTCCCCTTCGCTCTGGCTCGGACACGTTTATCTTATGGTGATGAATAAAGACGTCAGGGATAGCCTGGACGTGAAAGATCGCGCAGCCATCAATCGGGCCGCCGCCATGACGCAAAAGCGCATTGGCGCAGTGCAGGACGCAAGCCTGACCGCAATGGCGAAAAAGATGGCAAAAGAGGGCGCACACGTTCACTACCTGACCAACAGCGAGCTGAATGCGTGGCAAGCCGCTACCGGATATCAGCACGTTCAGGCCCAATGGATTGCCCAACAGGAAAGTAAAGGAATAAGCGATGTTGGCGAGCTGATGCAGGGTGTCAGCGCAATTCTTAACAAGACGAGATAAATCAACGCCCGCCTCTCTCTGGCGGGCGTTTTTAGCTGAAGTTACTCGGTCGCGTTCTCTTTCACGCGTTTAAAGTTCACATCCATCTGCGGGTACGGGAAGCTGATACCGTTGGCATCAAACTCGCGCTTAATACGCTCCAGTACATCCCAGTAGACGCTTTGCAGATCGCTGCTGTTGCTCCAGACGCGTACGACGAAATTAATCGAGGATGCGCCCAGCTCATTCAGGCGTACCGTCATTTCACGGTCTTTTAGGATGCGATCTTCAGACTGGATGATATCAGTGAGGATTTTTTTCACCTGATCGATATCGGAGTCGTAGGCCACGCCGATAATAAATTCGTTACGACGGACCGGCTCGCGAGAGAAGTTAATGATGTTCCCGGCAATAATTTTACCGTTTGGGATCACCACAATCTTACCGTCTACGGTACGCATAGTTGTGGAGAAAATCTGCACGTTAAGCACGGTTCCCGCAACGCCGCCAAGGTCTACATATTCACCCGCGCGGAACGGACGGAACATCACCAGCAGCACGCCTGCGGCGAGGTTGGACAGCGACCCTTGCAGTGCCAGACCGACAGCTAAACCCGCGGCACCGAGAACGGCGATCACGGAGGCAGTTTGCACCCCAACGCGACCCAGCGCGGCAATCAGCGTGAAAGCGATAATACCGTAGCGCACCAGTGCAGAAAGAAAGTCGGCAACGGTGGCATCAATTTTACGCGCCAGCATCAGGCGATTAACGGTGTTTGATACGATACGCGCCACGATCATACCGATAATGACAATCGCGATGGCCGCAACGATGTTGACGGCATAGCTCAACAGTAGCTCCTGATTGCGGACCAGCCAGGTGCCCGCACCGTTTATGCTGTCGACAACATTCAAATCTTCCATTCAATATTCCTTTTTTGCTTACCCAAACGGGAGAAATAAAGCCGCCCTAACGGGACTGGCAACCTGACAAGGGTAAACAATAAACTCAGATTTTGCCAAACAGATCACAGAATTCTCTGTCAGCAGCACATTGAAATGGCAATAAAAAAGGCCCGCATTTGCGGGCCTCATGTCACGTTGGACGGCGTAAATTACAGAACGTCAACCGCGTTCAGTTCTTTGAAAGCCTGTTCCAGACGGGTGATCATGGTTGCCTGACCAGCACGCAGCCATACGCGCGGATCGTAGTATTTCTTGTTCGGCTGATCTTCGCCTTTCGGGTTGCCCAACTGACCCTGCAGGTAAGCTTCGTTTGCTTTGTAGTAGTTCAGAACGCCTTCCCAGGTAGCCCATTGGGTATCGGTGTCGATGTTCATTTTCACTACGCCGTAGCTTACGGAGTCTTTGATTTCCTGAGCAGTAGAACCGGAACCACCGTGGAAGACGAAGTTCAGGCTGTTATGCGGCAGGTTATGTTTCTTAGAAACATAGTCCTGAGAGTCGCGCAGGATGGTCGGGGTCAGAACTACGTTACCCGGCTTGTAAACGCCGTGTACGTTACCGAAGGACGCTGCGATAGTGAAACGCGGGCTGATTTTGCTCAGCTCGGTGTATGCGTAGTCAACGTCTTCCGGTTGGGTGTACAGTGCAGAAGCGTCCATGTGGCTGTTGTCCACGCCATCTTCTTCACCACCGGTGCAACCCAGTTCGATTTCCAGAGTCATGCCCATTTTGGACATGCGCGCCAGGTATTTGGAGCAGATTTCGATGTTCTCTTCCAGAGACTCTTCAGACAGGTCGATCATGTGAGAAGAGAACAGCGGTTTGCCAGTTGCTGCGAAGTGTTTTTCACCCGCGTCCAGCAGACCGTCGATCCACGGCAGCAGTTTCTTCGCGCAGTGGTCAGTGTGCAGGATAACCGGAACACCATAGTGTTCAGCCATCTGGTGAACGTGATGCGCACCAGAGATAGCACCCAGGATTGCAGCGCCCTGAGGAACGTCAGACTTCACGCCTTTACCCGCGATGAAAGAAGCACCACCGTTGGAGAACTGGACGATGACCGGCGCTTTAACTTTTGCAGCGGTTTCCAGAACGGCGTTGATGGAGTCGGTACCAACGCAGTTAACAGCTGGCAGAGCAAAGTTGTTTTCTTTAGCTACCTGGAAAACTTTCTGTACGTCATCACCAGTGATTACGCCTGGTTTTACGAAATCAAAAATTTTAGACATGTTGCGAGTCCTGTATCTTCGGCCTTGGAAAGGGGGCGCGCTCGACAGCGCGCTAATAATTGGGCAGGTTTCCCTGCCCATCAATGTCTTACTTTTTAGCACGCTCTTCGAGCATGGCTACTGCTGGCAGTACTTTGCCTTCCACGAATTCGAGGAATGCGCCGCCGCCAGTAGAGATGTAGGAGATTTTGTCAGCAATGCCGAACAGGTCGATTGCTGCCAGGGTGTCACCGCCGCCTGCGATAGAGAATGCTTCGCTGTCTGCGATAGCATTAGCAACGATTTCAGTACCTTTGCGGAAGTTCGGGAATTCGAACACGCCAACCGGGCCGTTCCACAGAATGGTTTTCGCATTCTTCAGGATGTCAGCCAGCTGCTGTGCAGAAGCGTCGCCGATATCCAGGATCTGCTCGTCTTCTTTTACATCGCTAACGGATTTAAGCGTAGCCGGTGCAGTTTCAGAGAATTCAGTCGCTACGCGAACGTCAGTCGGGACCGGGATATCGCAAGTCGTCAGCAGACGCTTAGCTTCATCAACCAGGTCAGCTTCGTACAGGGATTTGCCGACGTTGTGGCCTTGAGCAGCAACGAAGGTGTTCGCGATACCACCACCAACGATCAGCTGGTCAGCGATTTTTGACAGAGAGTCCAGAACGGTCAGTTTGGTAGAAACTTTAGAACCACCAACGATAGCCACCATCGGACGAGCAGGTTCTTTCAGCGCTTTACCCAGCGCATCCAGCTCAGCAGCCAGCAGCGGACCAGCGCAAGCTACGTCGGCGAATTTACCGATACCGTGGGTAGAAGCCTGTGCACGGTGAGCTGTACCGAAAGCGTCCATTACGAATACGTCGCACAGCGCAGCGTATTTTTTGGACAGCGCTTCGTCGTCTTTCTTCTCGCCTTTGTTGAAGCGAACGTTTTCCAGAACAACCAGTTCACCGGCAGCGACTTCAACGCCGTCCAGGTAATCTTTTACCAGGCGAACCGGAGCAGACAGTTTGTCTTTCAGGTAGTTAACAACCGGCAGCAGAGAGAATTCTTCGTTGTACTCGCCTTCGGTAGGACGACCCAGGTGGGAAGTTACCATCACTTTAGCACCCTGTTTCAGGGCCAGTTCGATGGTCGGCAGGGAAGCACGGATACGCGCATCGCTGGTTACTTTCCCTTCTTTAACTGGTACGTTCAGGTCCGCACGGATAAAAACGCGTTTACCAGCCAGATCCAGATCGGTCATCTTAATTACAGACATGGTGAATCCTCTCGTTGATTCATAAAGTTTTGTCGACGCTCAAGCGTCGAGCCTGAAACCAATAGCAGCCATCGCTAACGTTGTGTCGAGCATACGGTTAGCAAAGCCCCATTCATTATCACACCAGACCAGCGTTTTGATCAGGTGAGCGCCACTCACGCGCGTTTGCGTACCATCAACGATGGCGCTGTGCGGGTCGTGGTTAAAATCTACAGAGACCAACGGTAATTCAGTATAGTCAACTATACCATGAAATGCACCTTGTGCTGCTTTTTGCAGCAACTGGTTGACTTCACTGGCTTTTACTGGTTTTTTCACCGTCACGCTTAAGTCGATCGCCGTCACATTTATGGTCGGTACACGCACCGCAATCGCTTCAAAACGATCGTTAAACTGCGGGAAAATTCGCGTGATGCCCGCCGCCAGTTTGGTATCAACCGGAATAATAGACTGGCTGGCCGCTCGCGTGCGACGCAGGTCAGGATGATAGGCATCAATAACCTGCTGATCGTGCATCGCGGAGTGGATCGTGGTGACGGTACCAGACTCAATGCCGTAAGCATCATCCAGCAATTTAATGACGGGTATTATGCAATTCGTGGTGCAGGAGGCGTTGGAAACGATCCGGTGTTCAGCGCGCAGCTGATCCTGATTAACGCCATACACAACGGTTGCGTCGATGTCGTGACTACCAGGATGTGAAAAGAGCACTTTTTTTGCACCAGCGGCAATATGCGCCTCGCCGTGTTCGCGGTTGCCGAAAACCCCCGTACAGTCCAGCACAACGTCGACACTCAGTTCGCGCCAGGGAAGCGCATCGAGCGTTCGCTCATGCAGAATGCGGATCGCGTCATCGCCAACGATGAGCTGGTCACGTTCCTGACGAACATCCCAGGCAAAACGTCCATGGCTGGTGTCATATTTCAACAAATGCGCCATGCCTGCAGCATCCGCCAGTTCGTTGATTGCCACCACGGTGATTTCCGCCCGACGCCCGGATTCATACAAAGCACGAACCACGTTGCGTCCGATGCGACCGAAACCATTAATCGCTACGCGTACGGTCATAGGTCTCCTGCAAGGATTTCTCAGAAACGATGTGGCAGACAGAGTAATGCAGCAAATCGCTCAGGGAAACCTTACCTGTCGCAAACTGCGACTAATTGGTTAATTGTCGAACATTTAATCGACTGAAACGCTTCAGCTAGAATAAGCGAAACGCGGAATAAAAGGAATGATTGTCCAGCCAAAGAAAACAGTTATCTGACGTACATCACATTTTTCCCGCTGAGACCGGGGGAAATTATTCCAGTAAACCGTAATAATCATTACGGCTTAACAGGAATAATTGGCCTTCACGCAATCCGATATTCACCAGATTCCAGCATCTCCAGCGTCAGGTCTCCAGGCAGACTCGCTTCCAGTACCCGACGAACATTCGGTCCGTCGGTACGCTCATAAAACGCCTCAGCGTCTGCTTGTGATAGTCCGCCCGCCAGTTTACGGCCTACCAGTCGTGTACGGAGCGCGTTGGCAGGTGCACGAATAAACAGCGAGTAATCACAAAACTCAGCTAACGCCCGCCACCTTTCATCATCGCGTAATAACCAGTTTCCTTCCACAATCACAATCGGCGCGGTCACTGTTATAGCCGCTTCTACCGGATCGTGTTTTTGCCGGTCGTACTGAGGCCAGGTGCCCTCCCCTTCCCTTATCAAACGTAGATTCTGTGCAAGCTTATCCACATCAAAGGTTTCCGGCGCACCTTTGTATGCTCGCAGGTTATGAGCATCCAGCCAGGTGTTGTAGTGATGGAAGCCATCCATCGGCAGCGTCTGGATCTCCGGCAGGCCAGGATCCTGACGGGAGAGATATTCCCAGAAGGTGGTCAGCGTCGATTTACCCGTACCAGGCGGTGCGCTGAGAAAAACGATCGTTCGTCGCTGCGGGTGAGTGGCGTGTATTTTTGCCAGCTGTTGTAATAACGGTTTGTGGACGTTCTCTATCTCATCATCACGGTAATGTGCTTCAACCTGTAGCCCATTCACCGTTAGTTTGATTTTCACGGCGTTAATTCCTTTAAAATCGCCGTCACTGCCAGCGTCATTGCCGTCTTGACCATTGCGCTAAAGCGCACTTCGGACCACGCAGCAAAGTCGGCAAATTTCATCGACTCCAGCGCACCGTAGAGCGTTGCGTTGCGGGTGATACTGTTCACGTTGCTGACAAAATCCCAGGTAATGTCATCGGCAAAACCGGGGATATTATCCTGCTCATTCAGATACTGATAAAACTGAGAGAAATGGGTGATGTCGGCATAAAGCCATTTATCCATTTTTCCCAACGCATAAATCAGACGTAACGCAACGTCGATATCGTCAAGCGGTCCACTCTGGGCGAGTAACGGCTTCACTGCATATTCCACGATCTCTTCATCGTTATTAACGAACAGCGACGGTAGAAAGCGCTTAATGCCCTGGAGCAAAATGTTATGTGCCGTCGTCATAAACGAGAGTAAATTATTTTGAGCATCCAGTTGCTCAAGCACATCGTCTTCTGTCAGCGTCGTCATTCGTTTCTCGATAAATCACCATGAATGCAGAGAGTCTATTATATTACACGTTCGATCCGCGCCGCCGATCAGTAAAGTTTGCGTGCGCACACCATTCGCAACCTGTTGGATCCCTTTCACAAGATCTCCGCCCGTGACCCCTGTCGCGCTAAAGAGGATCTTATTTCCCCCTACCAGTTCGTCCAACGCGTAGATCCGGTTGATCTCAACGCCCATTTCCGCGCAGCGCTGATGTTCCTGTGCCGCAATCAGACGATTATCTGCGTTATTTCCTTTCGCTTCACAAAAATCAATCAGTTCAGCCTGCATATCGCCCCCCAGCGCTTTAACCGCACAGGCTGAAATAACCCCTTCAGGCGCGCCGCCAATGGTATACATCAGATCATAAGGGTTCTCCTGCATACAGGCCAGCACGCTGGCGGCCACGTCACCATCGGGCAGAGCAAAGACCTTGACGCCAAGCCGTGTCGCCTCGGCAATCGCTGGTTGAAGGCGCGGTTTATCCAGCGTCACCATCCGCAGTCGCTCCAGCGGTTTACCCAATGCCTCTGCCACATTACGCAAATTATCTGCCAACGGCAGCGCCAGATTAATCGCCCCTTTCGCAAACCGATTAACAACCAGTTTTTTCATGTACATATCAGGGGCGTGTAACAAACTACCGCGAGGGGCAAACGCCATGACGGCCAGCGCATTGCTTTGCCCCATAGCCACCATTCGGGTTCCTTCGATAGGATCAACGGCGATATCTACCTCAGGTCCGCTGCCGGTTCCCACTTCCTCACCAATCCACAGCATCGGGGCTTGATCAATCTCCCCTTCGCCAATAACGATGCGTCCGCGAATGGCAATACTGTTCAATGCTTCCCGCATTGCCGTCACAGCCAGACCATCAATCTTGTTTTTATCGCCGCACCCGGTTTGCGGCCAGGCTGCCAGTGCAGCCTGCTCCGTGATACGAAATAGCGGCCATGCCAGCGACATCATATCGCCGCCTCCCCGATATCAACGCCAAAGTGTGCCAAAAGGTATTTTTCTGCCTTTTCATTCCAGATACCGTGCGTCTCCTCCACCAGTAGCGCCAGTTCTTTGAATAATGGGTCAGTTTTCCCTTTCTCGGCAAAATCAGCAATGGCGGTTAGTGGCATGGTAACGCCGTTATATATCAGCTTCTTACCGCCGGGGATCGCCGGTAAATTCAATACAGTTTCCGGAACTGCATCAAGGCCGCCAATGTGCGTCACCATAAACGACGGTTGCAGTTGGCCAGTTGCACTGAGCGCAATAGCCTCTTTCATATCATCCGTTGAACCACCGGATGTCCCGACAACGTGAGTGCTGTTGTAGTGCACGTTATAAAAATTAAACGGCACTTTGAAGTTACTGTCCGTAGGACCGGCAAAAAAATTCAGGCAACCATCTTCCGCGAGTAAATCATCAGCCATCTCAACAACTGCAGGCACTGCCGCATACACAAAGACATCATCAAAACCTGCGTCATGAGTTAACGCTCGCAGCATCGCTGTCGGAGAATCCATGCCAGTAGTATTCACATAGATGAGCTCAATCCCCTTTTCTGCCGCCAGCTCAACGGGCAACAGTTTTTTAGCCTGCGCCAGTCGTGCTTCGTCAATGTCGACCACCACCACGCGTGACGGCTGAATATTCCCGTTAATGGCATAATCTATTGCACCAATACCCATCGGCCCGGCGCAGGCCAGAAGCGCAATGTTCCCCCCTGGCTTAATCCCCATGCGATGCTCATAAACGTAAGGCGTGGTATGAAAATTCGCGTTATACGCGCCAATAATGCAGCACATCGGTTCTGCCAATGAGGCGGCGGCAAAATAAGAGCCGTGGTAAGGCAAAACGCATCCCAGGTTAATCGCCACTTCCGGGATAATCATATATGTCGCATTGCCGCCAAAATATTCGTAGCTGTATCCCGCTGAATATCCACTAGGCAATCCCATCGCGGGTTGCAACACAAAACGCTGACCTTTCTTATATTTATCCGTCAGGTTTTTTCCCACCTCAACAATGATACCTGCACATTCATGCCCGGTAATAACCGGATGATTTTCCAGATCGTCCGGTACGCGTTTATGATCGCTCCCCAATGCTGCTGCTTTCCAGGTGGACAAACAAACGCTATCGGATATTACGCTTACTAACAATTCATTATCTGTAATTGCAGGCAGTTCAAATTCGCGGATACGAATATCCTGCTTGCCATATATGGCAGCAACTTTCGTTTTCATATTCACTCCAAAAATATAAGAAGGCTAGTTCGCAGTAATGCGTTTAAATAAATCATCCAACAATGGGTCACCAATATAGTTCTTAATCAGCACTAATGGCTTTTCACTTACACGTTTAACACGACCTTCAAGACTGGCATGGGTGACAATAATATCGGCATCTTGCGGAACGTTTTCGATAGCATAATGCGTCACAGTAATATTCAATCCCGCTTTCTCCAGACGCTTACGAAACGTGGTTGCCCCCATAGCACTGGAACCCATTCCTGCATCACAGACAAAAGCGACACGTTTAATGTTTTTATAAGAGAATTTCCCTTCCTGCTTCATCGCTTTGACGGTTCTGGCTGATTCAGCAAAGTCATCTTCACTTTCTGTTTCAACGTTCTTTTCCATTTTCAGGATGACAAAGGTAATAACAAAAGTAACAACGGTTCCCGCGGTGACTCCTGCAATGGTCGCGAGGAAAGAACCTTTCGGCGTTAATGCCAGATAGGCGAATATGGATCCTGGGCTTGGCCCCGCAACTAACCCACCGTCCAGCAGGTGGAATACCCACGTCCCGGTCATTCCCCCGGCAATCATCGCGATCAGGGTCAGAGGCTTCATCAGCACATACGGGAAATACAGTTCATGAATACCACCGAGGAAGTGGATAATCATGGCGCCTGGCGCAGACTTTTTACTCATTCCTTTGCCAAAGATAGCAAAGCCGAGTAACAAACCTAATCCCGGCCCTGGGTTAGATGCCACCATGAAGAAAATTGATTTTCCCGTTTCAGAAGCTTGCTGCATCCCCAGCGGATAATACACCCCCTGATCGATGGCATTGTTCAGAAAGAGGATTTTTGCCGGCTCATTGATTACGGATAGCAACGGCAGATAGCCCGCATGAACCAACGCTTCAATACACTCCTTCACGAAATTATTGGCAATGAGAACCGCCGGGCCGATAACTTCAAACCCCAGCAAGCATAAGAGCATTCCCGCGATACCAAGAGAGAAATTATTGATAACCATCTCGAAGCCTGCAGGAATGCGTTTTTCCAGCAGACGGTCGATATGCTTAATCACCCAACCGCCAAGCGGCCCCATTACCATTGCGCCAAGGAACATCGGGATATCCGCGCCCACAATAACGCCAATAGAACCAATGCCCCCCATCACTGCACCGCGTTTCCCGCCAACCAGATGTCCCCCTGTGGAGCCAATCATGACGGGCAGTAAATAGGTAATCATCGGACCGACAATTTTGGCGAAATGCTCATTCGGCATCCAACCAGTAGGAATAAATAATGCGGTAATAAAACCCCAGGCAATAAATGCGCCGATGTTAGGAATGACCATTGCAGTCAAAAACCCACCAAAAGCCTGGACTTTGGCACGAGCAGACTTGTTTTCCATAATAATGTCCTGAAAGGAAACCGTTAATTATGCTTGAGCGATAATATCCGCCAATTGTTTTTCTGATTTAGCCGCTAACAAAGCGGTTAGTGCTTCCTCTTCACATAATAATTCGCTTAAGGCCTGAATAGCGCCAATGTGTGAATCAGCATTAGCCGCCGACAATCCGATTAATAATCTGATACCTTCATCATCTTCGGCAAATTTCACTTCCTGTTTGAGAAGCGTTAATGACATACCGGTTTTTAACGCGCCACACTCCGGTCGAGCGTGCGGCATGGCGACGCCTGGCGCTAAAATATAATAAGGACCATTGTTAATCGTTGAGTCTTTAATGGCCTGAATATAATCTGAATTGACATAATGATTGGCAAGTAAGGATGACATAGAAAAGTCAATTGCCTCCTGCCAGTTCTTTGCTGAATTTTTTATTGAGATAGATGATTCGGGAAAGTAATCAATCAGCCGCATACATTTTCCTTATTTTATTTTTAGGGTACGAGTTAGCGTTAAAAATAAAATACGCGCACGGCGAAATGAAATCAATCGAGGAGAAAACTACATACAGCGCAGAATGTTTTTTGGTGATTCCTTTAAAAACAATGGATTGAGAAAAGAAATATAAAAATCAACAGTAATAATGTGATTCAAGTTGCAAATATAAAACATCGCTAAATATCATATTTGTGATGCAAATCTACATTTTCGGGTTGCGCACGATCAAATAAATTTACTTACTTTAAAAAAACGGGCCGCATAAGCGACCCGTTTTCACCTGTAATCAAAATTACAGCAGTTCTTTTGCTTTCGCGACAACGTTGTCGACAGTGAAGCCAAACTCTTCAAACAGCAGCTCAGCCGGTGCAGACTCACCAAAGGTTGTCATACCAACGATAGCGCCGTTCAGGCCCACGTATTTGAACCAGTAGTCTGCGATACCCGCTTCCACTGCAACACGTGCGGAAACAGCTTTCGGCAGTACAGACTCGCGATAAGCGGCATCCTGTTTGTCGAACGCGTCGGTAGACGGCATGGAAACCACGCGCGCTTTAACGCCTTCAGCGGTCAGTTTGTCCCAGGCAGCCACAGCCAGCTCAACTTCAGAACCGGTCGCGATGAAGATCAGTTCCGGCTGACCGGCGCAATCTTTCAGCACGTAACCACCGCGCGCGATGTTCGCCAGCTGCTCTTCGGTACGTTCCTGCTGTGCCAGGTTCTGGCGGGAGAGGATCAGCGCGGTCGGACCGTCCTGACGCTCTACACCGTATTTCCATGCAACGGCAGATTCAACCTGGTCACACGGACGCCAGGTGCTCATGTTCGGGGTCACACGCAGCGAAGCTACCTGCTCTACCGGCTGGTGAGTCGGGCCATCTTCGCCCAGACCGATGGAGTCGTGGGTATAGACCATCACCTGACGCTGTTTCATCAGCGCAGCCATACGCACCGCGTTACGGGCATATTCCACAAACATCAGGAAGGTGGAGGTGTACGGCAGGAAGCCACCGTGCAGGGAGATACCGTTAGCGATAGCGGTCATACCGAATTCACGTACACCGTAATGGATGTAGTTACCGGCAGTATCTTCGTTGATAGCTTTAGAACCAGACCACAGAGTCAGGTTACTTGGTGCCAGGTCAGCGGAGCCACCGAGGAATTCAGGCAGCAGAGGACCAAACGCTTCAATCGCGTTCTGAGACGCTTTACGGCTGGCGATTTTCGCCGGGTTAGCCTGCAGCTTAGCGATGAACTCGTTCGCTTTTGCGTCGAAGTCAGACGGCATTTCACCTTTCATACGACGGGTGAATTCAGCGGCTTCCTGCGGGAAGGCTTTCGCATAAGCAGCGAACTTCTCGTTCCATGCAGCTTCTTTTGCCTGGCCTGCTTCTTTCGCATCCCACTGCGCGTAGATTTCAGACGGAATTTCAAACGGCGCGTATTTCCAGCCCAGCTGTTCGCGGGTCAGTGCGATTTCTGCATCACCCAGCGGCGCACCGTGAGAGTCGTGGGTACCAGCTTTATTCGGGGAACCGAAACCGATGATGGTTTTGCACATCAACAGGGACGGTTTGTCGGTCACAGCGCGAGCTTCTTCAACTGCGCGCTTAATCGCGTCAGCATCGTGACCATCAACGCCACGAACCACGTGCCAGCCGTAAGCTTCGAAACGCTTAGCGGTGTCATCGGTGAACCAGCCTTCAACGTGGCCATCGATAGAGATGCCGTTGTCATCGTAGAACGCTACCAGTTTACCCAGCTTCAGCGTACCAGCCAGGGAACATACCTCGTGAGAGATACCTTCCATCATGCAGCCGTCGCCCATGAAAGCATAGGTGAAGTGGTCAACGATGTCGTGACCAGGACGGTTAAACTGCGCCGCCAGCGTTTTTTCGGCGATAGCCATACCCACAGCATTCGCAATGCCCTGACCCAGAGGACCGGTAGTGGTTTCAACACCCGCGGTGTAACCCACTTCCGGGTGACCCGGCGTTTTGGAATGCAGCTGACGGAAGTTCTGCAGCTCGGACATCGGCAGATCGTAACCGGTGAGGTGCAGCAGGCTGTAAATCAGCATGGAGCCGTGGCCGTTGGACAGCACGAAGCGGTCACGGTCAGCCCAGGACGGGTTAGTCGGGTTGTGGTTCAGGAAATCACGCCACAGGACTTCGGCAATGTCAGCCATACCCATCGGGGCACCCGGGTGACCGGATTTGGCTTTCTGTACTGCGTCCATGCTCAGCGCACGAATAGCATTGGCAAGCTCTTTACGTGAGGACATTTTGACTCCAGATCGGATAATGAAGGCTGAGCCCTTAACGACTTGACGACAGCGCGTTTTGGGCTACGCCGGAAAAAAGTGCCAACAATGTAACCCAAGCCGCGTGTCATGTACATGGAGCATCCTTTTACCGCTTCAGAAATCTCTGGATCATGCGCGCAAGTTGCGCAATCTTCTCGCCCGCTGAATGTTCTTTTCTTTATACTAAGGCCGAGCGTCGGTTTACCTGCAAACGACGCATTTTTTAGAAAAATCCTGACTTTGTGCGGAAGAGAAAAAATGAAAATTCGCGCTTTACTGCTTGCTACGAGCATGGCGGCGGCATTGACCGGCTGCCAGAACATGGACTCAAACGGACTGCTTTCTTCTGGCGCAGAGGCTTTTCAGGCCTATAGTCTGAGCGATACTCAGGTAAAAGCGCTGAGCGATCAGGCCTGTAAAGATATGGACAGCAAGGCTACTATCGCCCCTGCCAGCAGCGAGTACGCAACGCGTCTTGGCAAAATCGCCGCCGCGCTTGGCGACAACATTAACGGCCAGCCGGTGAACTACAAAGTCTATATGGCGAAAGATGTGAATGCCTTTGCCATGGCGAACGGTTGTATCCGCGTGTACAGCGGCCTGATGGACATGATGACCGATAACGAAGTCGAAGCGGTGATCGGCCACGAAATGGGCCACGTCGCGCTGGGTCACGTGAAAAAAGGCATGCAGGTCGCGCTGGGCACTAACGCCGTACGTGCAGCAGCGGCTTCCGCTGGCGGCATTGTCGGCAGCCTGTCGCAGTCGCAATTGGGCGATCTTGGCGAGAAACTGGTGAACTCGCAGTTCTCCCAGCGTCAGGAATCCGAAGCGGATGATTACTCGTATGATTTGTTGCGCAAACGTCGGCTCAATCCGGCAGGACTGGCCACCAGCTTTGAGAAACTGGCTAAACTGGAAGCAGGACGCCAAAGCTCAATGTTTGACGATCACCCGGCATCTGCAGAACGTGCGCAACACATTCGCGATCGCATGAGCGCAGACGGGATAAAATAATCCTCGAACAGTGCCGGATGGTGGCGTGAACGCCTTATCCGGCCTACAAATTCAGCAATAATGTAGGCCGGACTAGCGTCAGCGACATCCGGCAAAATAGTCCGAAACCCGTTATTCGCCTTTCTTCGCCGCCTGGATATACAGCATTTCCAGTGCCAGCGTAGCCGCCGCCAGCGCGGTGATCTCTGACTGATCGTAGGCCGGAGCCACTTCCACCACATCCATCCCGACGATATTCAGATCTTTCAGACCACGTACCAGCTTGATCGCGCGATCGGAAGTCAGACCGCCGATCACGGGCGTACCGGTTCCTGGAGCAAACGCCGGATCGAGGCAGTCGATATCAAAGGTCAGATACACCGGCATATCACCAACAATCTGCTTAACCTGGGCGATGATGTCATCTACGCCGCGATCGTTCACCTGGCAAGCATCCAGCACGGTAAAGCCGTTATCTTTGTCGAACTCGGTACGAATACCGATCTGCACAGAGTGATTCGGATCGATCAGACCTTCGTTCGGCGCAGTGTAGAACATGGTACCGTGGTCGAATTCACAGCCGTTAGCGTAGGTGTCGGTGTGGGCATCAAAGTGCACCAGTGCCATTTTACCAAAGTGTTTAGCATGCGCGCGCAGGAGGGGCAGCGTGACGAAGTGGTCACCGCCGAAAGAGAGCATGCGCTTACCGGCAGAAAGCAACTTCTCAGCATGCGCCTGCAGTTTTTCACTCATTTCACGGGCATCACCGAACGCATAAACCAGATCGCCGCAGTCCACCACGTTCAGACGCTCGCGCATATCGAAGTCCCACGGGAAGCGATTGTGTTCCCACGCCAGGTTAGTGGAAACCTGACGGATCGCAGCCGGACCATGACGACCGCCCGCGCGGCCAGACGTTGCCATATCAAACGGTACGCCGGTGATCACCCAATCGGCGTCGCTGTCGTACGGCATGAAGTTCATCGGCAGACGCAAAAAACCAAAGGCGTTAGAAACCAGGGAGTTGTCGTATTGATGACCTAAGGTGCTCATGGCAAAAACCTCATATTCGTCGGTATAAAAAAACCCTTCCGCGTCGTTAGGCCCGACGAGGAAGGGTTAGATTTTTTAAAACAGATTTTGTGTAATTATCGCCTTAAAACTTCCCCGCTTCAAGCAGCGCTTTTATTGACGACATGGCGGCGGGGCATAACCATTACTGTCCGCCGGGAATGCCTGCGCAGAGCAAGGCGGGAGCGTTTTAACGACCAGGCCCTGCAAAGCAAATGCGGCGAAACCAATCACTCCGATGTTGCGCCTGTCACCCTGCGCAGAGTTAGCGGCGTAGGAGTTTGAAGCATCAGAAAACCGAAATTCGGCTTCAGTATACTTATCTTTTCTGAACCCTTTGATTGCCAGCGAATCTCCCGCATTAACAATATAACCGCTGTTATTCAGCGAACCAGGTTTGCCGTTAAGTACATCAAGCCCATCTACAGTCGCGACGATTTCATAGTTCGTATCTCGACTGTGATTGCGCACATACAATTGATAATTTGTCCCCACCCTGGCTGGAAGACTATATTGCCATTGCCCAACAGAGGAGTTGTAAAGACGGGTAATAGGGATAGAATTAAAATTAGCATCGCGAACAGCATATTCCAAATCACTAATGCGTATGCTGTATACTCTATCGTAACCCGTCGAATACTTTGCAGAATAATTTATTAATATGACTTCGGCAGGGTCGCGCTCCGCACGTTCTACAGATACGCCCGTTACCGTTGAGTGCACGTCGCCGCCCCAGGCCGTTCCCACGCCTGGCGAAGGTGCACTGCTATAATATGCGGGCACCGAACAGCCACCAGCAAGTAAAAAAAATACGGCAAAAAATACGTTCCACTTAAATCCCTTCATCTCGATTCCTTTTCTGTTTCCGAGTTATTACATCGGCAACAGTAGAGTTCTAAAAAGATAAAAGAAAGAGTTGCCACCATATTTCAGATTTCGTTAATAAAAAAAGAGCCGGTTTATATAAATAAGCCGGCTCTCAAGCAGATATATCTTAATTACTCGTCTTCGAGATAGGTATATCCGTACAGTCCTGCCTCAAACTCTTCGAGGAACTGCTGCTGCAACTCGGTATCCAGATCGGTGTTTTTCACCTGGTCACGGAACTGCGTTAGCAGGGTGTTCGGATCCAACTGCACGTATTGCAGCATATCCGCCACGGTATCCCCTTCGTCAGACAGCTCAACTTCCACGCTGCCGTCAGGGAAGACGAACACGTCAACCGCTTCGGTATCACCGAACAGGTTGTGCATGTTACCAAGGATCTCCTGGTACGCACCCACCATAAAGAAGCCCAGCATCGGCGGATTCTCCGGGTCGTATTCCGGCATCGGCATGGTGGTCGCAATGCCGTCACCATCAACATAGTGGTCGATAGCGCCATCAGAGTCACAGGTGATATCCAGCAGCACCGCACGGCGCTCAGGAGCTTTGTTCAGCCCTTCCAGCGGCATCACCGGGAACAGCTGATCGATCCCCCACGCATCCGGCATCGACTGGAACAGCGAGAAGTTGACGTAAATCTTATCCGCCATACGCTCCTGCAACTCGTCGATAATCGGACGGTGCGCGCGGTTGCTCGGGTCGAGTTGTTTTTGCACATCGTGACACATGTTCAGATAGAGCTGTTCTGCCCACGCGCGTTCCTGCAGGCTAAAGGTGCCTGAAGAATACCCAACGTGAATATCGTGCAGATCCATCTGGCTGTCGTGCAGCCATTCACGCAGCGAACGACGGGTTCCCGGCTCATGCATCTCTTGCCAGGTTTCCCACATGCTTTGCAGGGCACGCGGCGCATCGTCAGCCGGAGGCGTTGCTTCGGTATGCTCACTACGCTCAACGCCGATAATATTAGACACCAGCACGGTATGATGCGCGGTAACAGCGCGACCGGATTCGGTAATTACCGTCGGGTGCGGCAGACCGTGCTCTTCACAGGCGTCGCCAATGGCCCAGATGATGTTGTTCGCGTATTCGTTCAGGCCGTAGTTTACGGAGCAGTCAGACTGCGAACGGGTACCTTCGTAGTCCACGCCCAGGCCACCGCCCACGTCGAAGCACTGGATATTTACGCCAAGCTTGTGCAGCTCAACGTAGAAACGCGCCGACTCACGTACGCCGGTGGCAATATCACGAATGTTCGCCATCTGTGAGCCGAGGTGGAAGTGCAGCAACTGAATACTGTCCAGACGACCGCGCTCGCGCAGCATTTCTACCAGTTGCAGCACCTGGTTTGCCGCCAGGCCAAATTTCGATTTCTCTCCGCCGGAGGACTGCCATTTGCCGGAACCCTGCGACGCCAGACGCGCACGCACGCCCAGACGCGGAACAACATTCAGTCGTTCAGCTTCATCCAGCACGATAGCGATTTCAGACATCTTCTCGATGACCAGGTAGATCTTATGGCCCATCTTTTCGCCAATTAGCGCCAGGCGGATGTATTCGCGGTCTTTATAGCCGTTACACACGATCACGCTGCGGGTCATTCCAGCATGAGCCAGAACGGCCATCAGTTCAGCTTTAGAACCGGCTTCCAGCCCCAGCGGTTCGCCGGAGTGGATCAGCGATTCAATCACGCGACGGTGCTGGTTAACCTTGATCGGGTAAACGAGGAAATAGTCACCGTTGTAGCCGTAAGACTCACGGGCGCGCTTAAACGCGGCGTTAATCGAACGCAGACGGTGTTGCAGGATCTGCGGGAAGCAGAACAATGCAGGCAAACGCTGGCCCTGCGCTTCACGGGCTTTCACCAACTCAGCAAGGTCAACGCGCGCTTCTGGTACGTCGGGATCCGGGCACACGCTGATGTGGCCCAGTTCATTGACGTCATAGTAGTTATTACCCCACCAGGCAATATTGTAAGTACGCAGCATCTTGCTGGCTTCCTGGGAACTCATTGCAACCTCCTGCATGGAGCGTAGTACACCGTGTTCGCCTGCTGACGAAGGCGAACCCAAAGAAATGTCGTCAGACATAGCGAACCTCAAATTTTATTAACAAGTGTAAAACAGTTGACTACTATCGCAATCCGAAGACGCGATAACAACCCAAATACAGGCAGAATTTCCAGCAGATAGTGCTGACGCTCCGACTGTGCGACCGGTTTCTTTTTCATATCAATGTAAACACGTAACCGAACTTAATGCTGACGGTTCGGCGAAACCACGAGAAAACTCTTGTTTACCAAGAGCGCCCTTGTTCAGTTCTTAGTGACCGTTGCCGGCCCTGGAGTCCTGAGAAGCGCCGAGATGGGTATAACATCGGCAGGTATGCAAGATGCAGATTGCGGGGGACATATGTACACCAGAACGGTGCGACAGATTCAGCAGAATACAACGGTTCATTATCTCGTATCACCTCCACGGTTGCTCCTGACGGAACGAACCCACAAGCCAAAGCTAAAGTTTTAACCCGGCTGGAAGTGGCAACACGATGAAAACGTCGTGTGCTTTTTTGTCTATCCTCAATAAATCGAGTTGCGGGAAGGCGGCAACGCAGTGAATCCCCGGGCGCTTACAGGAGTAAGTGACTGGGCGAGTATTGCCAACGCACATGCAACTTGAAGTATGACGGATATGAGCCGCGCGCCGCGTTTTATACCGACAACAGTACGAAAAAGCAAAAGATAAATACGCGCATTGCCAGCACCGTCAGGAAAAATTTCCAGTTACATTTTCAGTACAATGCGAGCTCAATCAAAAAAAGCTGGAAATCAGGCGCAGAACCGACTTAAAATAGCCGTCCAGATGTTAATCCATCTATACCGATTAACACTCAGACTGCCAGTGTCCGTCATCTGCAGACTCATGGTAGAATCTTCTACACATGGCTATTCCACTCGACAGTTTGAGCTAACTACATTCTCCTTAGGTGAAATTAAATATGGCAAAACACCTTTTTACGTCCGAGTCCGTATCAGAAGGGCATCCTGACAAAATCGCTGACCAAATCTCTGATGCCGTGCTGGATGCAATCCTGGAGCAGGATCCGAAAGCACGCGTTGCCTGCGAAACCTACGTCAAAACCGGTATGGTTTTAGTTGGCGGTGAGATCACCACCAGCGCATGGGTTGATATCGAAGAGATCACCCGTAACACGGTTCGCGAAATTGGCTATGTGCATTCCGACATGGGCTTTGATGCCAACTCTTGTGCGGTACTGAGCGCGATTGGTAAACAGTCTCCGGACATCAACCAGGGTGTTGACCGTGCGGATCCGCTGGAACAGGGCGCAGGCGACCAGGGTCTGATGTTTGGTTATGCAACCAACGAAACCGACGTGCTGATGCCAGCCCCGATTACCTATGCTCACCGTCTGGTGCAGCGTCAGGCTGAAGTGCGTAAAAACGGCACCTTATCCTGGCTGCGCCCGGATGCAAAAAGCCAGGTAACCTTCCAGTATGACGACGGTAAAATCGTCGGTATTGATGCGGTTGTTCTGTCGACTCAGCACTCTGAAGATATCGATCAGAAATCGCTGCAAGAAGCCGTTATGGAAGAGATCATCAAGCCGGTACTGCCGACTGAATGGCTGACAGCTTCAACCAAGTTCTTCATCAACCCAACCGGTCGTTTCGTTATCGGTGGTCCAATGGGTGACTGCGGTCTGACGGGTCGTAAAATCATCGTTGATACCTACGGCGGCATGGCCCGTCACGGCGGCGGCGCATTTTCTGGTAAGGATCCGTCTAAAGTTGACCGTTCCGCAGCTTATGCAGCCCGCTACGTAGCGAAAAACATCGTTGCCGCTGGCCTGGCTGACCGTTGTGAGATTCAGGTTTCCTACGCAATCGGCGTGGCTGAACCGACTTCTATCATGGTGGAAACTTTCGGTACTGAAAAAGTGCCTTCAGAACAGCTGACCCTGCTGGTGCGTGAGTTCTTCGACCTGCGCCCGTATGGCCTGATTCAGATGCTGGATCTGCTGCACCCGATTTACAAAGAAACCGCCGCTTACGGTCACTTTGGTCGCGAACATTTCCCATGGGAAAAAACCGACAAAGCCGCCCTGCTGCGTGAAGCTGCCGGTCTGAAGTAATTCCCCGACGGCTCAATGCTTATGAAGACCAGCCTCGTGCTGGTCTTTTTTTATGTCATTTGCTTTCCCATCCCCCATCGCTATAACCACGCTAATTTCATTTGCTTCAATAACAAATGAAAGCGATTACATAGCACGGTATTTCTATCCACCTTGAATTCACATCTCTTCGTTACCAGCATTGCATCACTGTTACATCATATTTCAGCATTGTCTTAAAATCAGCCAATCAACTTTATTCTATAATAATAAATAATGTTAACTTTCAATTCATTAAGCAATAATCCACATGAATGTTAGTGTAACCGATTACACTAATGTGATGTGATTCGCATTTTTTTACCCCGTACTCACCTACCCTTAACATCAACAAAACTAGCTACCCAACGGAGGGCATCATGCCTGACAATAAAAAAACGGGGCATTCCAACAAAGCCATGACATTTTTTGTCTGCTTCCTGGCAGCCCTGGCTGGATTACTTTTTGGCCTGGATATCGGTGTTATTGCCGGTGCTTTACCATTCATCACCGACGAGTTCCAAATTACCCCACACACTCAGGAATGGGTGGTGAGTTCCATGATGTTTGGTGCGGCAGTGGGCGCCGTCGGCAGCGGTTGGCTCTCCTTCAAGCTGGGGCGTAAAAAAAGCCTGATGATCGGCGCAATCCTGTTTGTTGCCGGTTCGCTGTTCTCCGCCGCAGCGCCAAACGTTGAAGTGCTGCTGGTTTCCCGCGTGCTGCTCGGCCTGGCAGTCGGCGTTGCGTCTTATACCGCACCGTTGTACTTGTCCGAAATCGCCCCGGAAAAAATTCGCGGCAGCATGATTTCTATGTATCAGTTAATGATCACCATCGGTATTTTAGGTGCGTATCTTTCCGATACGGCGTTTAGCTACAGCGGCGCATGGCGCTGGATGCTGGGCGTGATCATCATCCCTGCCCTGTTACTGCTGGTTGGGGTCATCTTCCTGCCGGACAGCCCGCGTTGGTTTGCGGCTAAACGTCGTTTTGTCGATGCCGAACGCGTTCTGTTGCGTCTGCGTGACACCAGCGCTGAAGCCAAACGCGAGCTGGATGAAATTCGTGAAAGCCTGCAAGTGAAGCAGAGCGGCTGGGCGCTGTTTAAAGAAAACAGCAACTTCCGCCGCGCAGTTTTCCTTGGCGTTCTATTACAGGTGATGCAGCAGTTCACCGGGATGAACGTCATTATGTATTACGCGCCAAAAATCTTTGAGCTGGCGGGTTACACCAACACCACCGAACAGATGTGGGGGACCGTTATTGTCGGTCTGACCAACGTGCTGGCAACCTTTATCGCCATTGGCCTGGTTGACCGCTGGGGCCGAAAACCTACGCTGATCCTCGGCTTTATCGTCATGGCCGTCGGTATGGGCGTGCTGGGTACCATGATGCACGTGGGTATTCACTCGCCAGCCGCACAATACTTCGCTGTCCTGATGCTGCTAATGTTTATCGTTGGCTTTGCGATGAGCGCCGGTCCGCTGATTTGGGTACTGTGCTCTGAAATCCAGCCGCTGAAAGGTCGCGATTTCGGCATCACCTGCTCTACCGCAACTAACTGGATTGCCAACATGATTGTCGGCGCAACCTTCCTGACGATGCTGAACTCGCTGGGCAGCGCCAACACCTTCTGGGTCTACGGTGGCCTGAACGTACTGTTCATCTTCCTGACCCTGTGGCTGATCCCTGAAACTAAAAACGTCTCTCTGGAACACATTGAACGTAACCTGATGAAAGGTCGTAAACTGCGCGAAATTGGCGCACACGACTAATCTCGTTAGGCTTCCTCCCCCGTGGGAGGGAGCCTTCCTCTTGCAGTCCCTTCCCTGTCGCACTATCCTCTGGCGTCATGAAAACCTCCCGTCTCCCGATCGCCATCCAGCAAGCCGTTATGCGCAGCCTGCGGGAAAAACTCGCTCAGGCCAATCTCAAGCTCGAACGCCAATACCCGGAACCAAAGCTGGTTTACCAACAGCGCGGAACCGCCGCGGGTACCGCGTGGCTACAAACCTACGAAATTCGTCTTAATCCAGTTTTGCTGATGGAGAATGTTGACGCGTTCGTTAACGAAGTGGTGCCCCATGAACTGGCGCATCTACTGGTGTGGAAACACTTTGGCCGCGTACCGCCGCACGGGAAAGAGTGGAAATGGATGATGGAGAGCGTGCTGGGCGTACCGGCCCGGCGCACGCATCAGTTTGAGCTGCAATCCGTGCAGCGTAAGACCTTTACATACCGCTGTAAGTGTCAGGAGCACCAACTGACCGTCCGCCGCCATAACCGCGTTGTACGCGGCGAAGCCACCTACCGCTGCGTTCACTGCGGTCAACCGCTGGTTGCAGAATAATCTTCAGAATTATCAGGAACTTTTCTGATCTAACTGATTGCATACAGGAATGACTTTCGCTACGTTGCGGGCTCGTTTTGACACGGAGTTCGTGATGTACCGTAATCTTTCTTTTGCTGCGGCCTTGTTAGCCGCTGCGTTTTCAGGCTCGGTTTTAGCCGAAGGCATCAACAGTTTTTCTCAGGCAAAAGCAGCAGGCGTTAAAGTTAACGCCGATGCGCCAGGCGATTTCTATTGCGGATGTAAAATTAACTGGCAAGGAAAAAAAGGGGTCGTTGACCTCGAATCCTGCGGCTATAAAGTGCGAAAAAATGAAAACCGCGCCAGTCGAATTGAATGGGAACACGTGGTCCCCGCCTGGCAATTTGGTCATCAGCGCCAGTGCTGGCAGGACGGAGGGCGTAAAAACTGCGCTAAAGATCCGGTCTATCGCAAAATGGAAAGCGATATGCATAACCTGCAGCCCGCGGTGGGTGAGGTCAATGGCGATCGCGCAAACTTTATGTACAGCCAGTGGAACGGTGGCGAAGGCCAATATGGACAATGCACAATGAAGGTTGACTTCAAAGAGAAAGTTGCCGAGCCACCAGCCCGCGCCCGTGGCGCCATCGCGCGTACCTATTTTTACATGCGCGACCAATACAACCTGACGCTCTCCCGCCAGCAAACTCAGCTTTTTAATGCCTGGAATAAGCAGTATCCGGTCACCGATTGGGAGTGTGAGCGCGACGAACGCATTGCGAAGGTATAAGGGAACCATAACCCCTATGTGCAACGCGCTTGCCAGGCGCAAAAGAGCTAACCTACACTAGCAGCAATATTTTTTAACCATGCCCTGGCCTTTTGCAGCTCAGGGCCATGACGCGGATGTTTAACTATGCGCATTCCTCGCATTTATCACCCTGAGCCACTCACTTCCGGCAGCCAAATTTCACTGTGTGAAGATGCAGCCAACCATATCGGCCGCGTACTGCGTATGGGGCCAGGCCAGGCGCTACAGCTGTTTGATGGCAGCAATCAGGTATTCGACGCCGAAATCACCCACGCCAGTAAGAAAAGCGTGGACGTGAAGGTGCTTAACGCTGAACTCGACGATCGAGAATCGCCGCTACACATCCACCTGGGCCAGGTGATGTCGCGGGGTGAAAAAATGGAATTTACTATCCAAAAATCGATTGAACTGGGTGTAAGCCTCATTACGCCACTTTTTTCTGAGCGCTGCGGCGTTAAACTGGACAGCGAACGCCTGAACAAGAAGCTCCAGCAGTGGCAGAAAATCGCCATTGCCGCCTGCGAACAGTGCGGTCGTAATCGGGTGCCTGAAATTCGCCCGACGATGGATCTGGAAGCGTGGTGCGCCGAACAGGATGAAGGTCTGAAACTGAACCTGCATCCCCGCGCCAGCGCCAGCATCAATACGCTGCCGCTCCCGGTGGAACGCATCCGGTTGCTGATTGGCCCCGAAGGTGGGCTGTCGGCAGATGAAATTGCCATGACCGCACGGTATCAGTTTACTGATATTCTGTTAGGACCTCGCGTTCTGCGTACTGAGACAACTGCGCTCACCGCCATCACCGCGCTACAGGTGCGTTTTGGCGATCTGGGCTAACGGAGAAGAACAATGATCAAGCTCGGCATCGTGATGGATCCCATCGCAAGCATCAACATCAAGAAAGATTCCAGCTTCGCTATGCTGCTGGAAGCGCAACGTCGCGGTTACGAAATTCATTATATGGAAATGGCCGATCTCTATCTGATCAACGGTGAAGCCCGCGCCCGTACGCGTACCCTGAGCGTAGAGCAGAACTACGACAAATGGTATGAGTTCAAAAGCGAGCAGGATCTCCCGCTGGCAGATCTGGACGTCATTCTGATGCGTAAGGATCCGCCGTTTGATACCGAGTTCATCTACGCAACCTATATTCTGGAACGTGCAGAGGAGAAAGGGACGCTAATCGTTAACAAACCGCAGAGCCTGCGCGATTGTAACGAGAAGCTGTTCACCGCATGGTTTGCCGACCTGACGCCGGAAACGCTGGTCACGCGTAACAAAGCGCAGCTGAAAGCCTTCTGGCAAAAACACAGCGACATCATTCTCAAACCGCTGGACGGCATGGGCGGTGCATCTATTTTCCGCGTGAAGGAAGGCGATCCGAACCTTGGCGTTATTGCCGAAACGCTGACCGAGCACGGTACCCGTTATTGCATGGCGCAGAACTATCTGCCGGCAATTAAAGACGGTGATAAACGCGTGCTGGTGGTCGATGGCGAACCCGTTCCGTACTGCCTGGCGCGTATTCCACAAGGCGGCGAAACCCGTGGCAACCTGGCAGCCGGCGGTCGTGGCGAGCCGCGTCCATTAACCGACAGCGACTGGGAAATTGCACGTCGCATTGGGCCAACGCTGAAAGCAAAAGGTTTGATTTTTGTCGGTCTGGATATCATTGGCGACCGTCTGACGGAAATTAACGTCACCAGCCCAACCTGTATTCGTGAAATTGAAGCGGAGTTCCCGGTTTCGATTACCGGTATGCTGATGGACGCCATCGAGGCACGTTTGCAGAAATAAATAAGTTGCCGGATGGCGATGCCTTCGCGTCTTATCCGGCCTACATTTGCACCCCGTAGGCCGGATAAGGCAAAGCTGCCATCCGGCAAAGCTATCTTCAGAGGGTGACATCTTCGCGCTTTGCCCACATACTGGGCTCTGTTGCTTTTTTGAACCAGGAAACAGAACCTCTGACAATGAATTTACAGCATCACTTTCTAATTGCCATGCCTGCTCTCCAGGATCCGATTTTCCGCCGTTCCGTGGTGTATATCTGTGAACACAATGAGAACGGAGCAATGGGGATTATCGTCAATAAGCCTCTGGAAAACTTACAAATTGAAGGGATTCTGGAAAAGCTAAAGATTACTCCAGAAGCACGCGATCCTGCCATTCGTCTGGACAAACCGGTGATGCTCGGCGGCCCGCTGGCGGAAGACCGTGGATTTATTCTACACACCCCGCCGTCACGCTTTGCCTCCAGTATTCGCATTTCAGATAACACTATCATCACCACCTCCCGCGATGTACTTGAAACCCTGGGTACGCAGGAGCAGCCATCCGAAGTGCTGGTTGCGCTGGGCTATTCATCATGGGAAAAAGGTCAACTGGAACAAGAGCTATTGGATAACGCCTGGCTCACTGCTCCCGCAGACCTGAACATCTTATTTAAAACGCCGATTGCCGACCGCTGGCGCGATGCGGCGAAGCTTATCGGGATTGATATTCAGACCATGCCTGGCGTGGCGGGACACGCCTGATGAGCGGAACATTACTCTCTTTTGATTTTGGTACGAAAAGTATCGGCGTCGCGGTTGGTCAACGCATTACCGGTACGGCGAGACCCTTGCCCGCCATCAAAGCACAGGACGGCACGCCAGACTGGAGTTTAATTGAACGTCTGCTAAAAGAGTGGCAGCCGGACGAAATCATTGTCGGCCTGCCGCTCAACATGGATGGCACCGAACAACCCCTTACTGCGCGCGCGCGCAAATTCGCTAACCGCATTCACGGTCGCTTTGGCGTAACCGTAACGCTGCACGATGAACGTTTGAGCACCGTCGAAGCCCGCTCAGGTCTGTTTGAGCAAGGCGGATACCGGGCGTTGAATAAAGGCAAAGTAGATTCCGCTTCTGCCGTTATTATCCTTGAAAGCTATTTCGAGCAGGGCTACTAAAGTCGCCCCTGCGCCTGGCGCTGCTGCTGACTTTGTGCAAACGTCTGCATCCCTGTCTGCCGCCCGGTTTGAATCACACCGGGTAGCTGATGCGTTTTCCCTTCGCGGATCAAATTGCCCACGGCGGGAGTGTTGACGAGCAGTTCGAATAGCGCCACGCGTCCTCCCTGCTTATCTTCCTCCAACTTTTGCGAAAGTACCGCCCGCAGGCTGTCTGCCAGTTGGTTACGCACCGGATCTTTCTCCTGAGCGGGAAAGGTGTCCACCAGCCGCGCGATGGCCTGCGCCGCCCCTCGCGTATGTAAGGTTGCCAACACCAGATGCCCGGTCTCCGCTGCCGTTAAGGCCAAACGAATAGTTTCCACGTCGCGCAGCTCGCCCAGCAAAATGACGTCGGGATCTTCGCGTAACGCGCCGCGCAAACCGGCAGCAAAAGAAGCGCAGTGTACGCCCACCTCCCGCTGCTGAATAAGACAACGCTGGCTGGTGTAGCGATATTCAATCGGATCTTCCAGCGTCAGAATATGCCCCGCAATATGTTGATTAAGGTACTCCACCATCGCCGCCAGGGTGGTTGATTTACCGCTGCCGGTGGCTCCAGTGACCAGAACTAATCCATTTTCACCGTGCAGCAGTTCAGGTATGGCCTCGGGGGTCTGAAGATCGTCTAAACGAGGACATTCAAGCGGTAGCAATCTTAGCGCCAGCGAGGTTCCCTGTTGATGAACAAATGCGCTGGCGCGTAGACGCCGGGAGTCCGCCAGCGTAAGGGCAAAATCAATCTGCCCCTGTTCCCGCCACTGTACCTGTTGTTGCTCACTGAGCCAGCACATCAGCAGATTCTCCACGTCAGGCGTAGTAAATGGTGCGGTTTCGACTTTTCCACCTATGCGCCAGCGCGCAGGCCATGCATTGCACAGGTGTAGATCCGACACGTTATGCTTTACACTAAGGGCCACTATTTCTTCCATATTCATATGAACATCCTCGGAAAATGAACGATATCGCGCATAACCTGGCACATGTCCGGGACAAAATCTCAGCCGCCGCGACGCGTTGCGGGCGGTCTTCAGAAGAAGTTATGTTGCTTGCAGTCAGCAAAACCAAACCTGCGAGCGCCATCGAAGAAGCCATGACCGCAGGGCAGCGTGCCTTCGGTGAAAACTATGTCCAGGAAGGGGTGGATAAGATCCGCTACTTTCAGGAAAAAGGCGTTAACGATCTGCAGTGGCACTTTATCGGCCCGCTGCAGTCGAACAAAAGTCGTCTGGTCGCTGAACATTTTGACTGGTGCCATACGATTGATCGTCTGCGTATCGCTGCCCGTCTGAGCGAACAGCGCCCTGCGGAACTGCCGCCGCTCAATGTGTTGATTCAGATTAATATCAGCGATGAGAACAGTAAGTCAGGTATTCCGCTTGCAGAGCTTGACGCACTGGCCGCTGAAGTCGCCGCGCTGCCACGCATTACCCTGCGTGGTTTGATGGCGATTCCGGCGCCAGAGTCAGATTATGTAAGGCAGTTTGAAGTTGCACAGCAAATGGCGGTAGCATTTGCCGGGTTGAAAACACGTTACCCAAGTATCGACACGCTCTCACTGGGGATGTCTGATGATATGGATGCCGCCATTGCGGCGGGTAGCACGATGGTGCGCATCGGCACTGCCATTTTTGGTGCTCGTGATTACACTAAAAAATAAGGAAAACTAAGGAACACCATGAATACGTTGACCTTCCTGCTCTCAACGGTAATTGAGCTGTATACCATGGCGCTGCTGCTGCGCGTGTGGATGCAATGGTCTCGCTGCGATTTCTACAACCCGTTCTCGCAGTTTATTGTGAAAATCACTCAGCCCATTATTGGGCCGTTACGCCGTATCATTCCCCCGATGGGGCCAATTGACAGCGCATCGGCATTAGTTGCGCTCGTTCTGAGCTTTATCAAGGCCATCGTGCTGTTTAAGGTGGTTACGTTCCAGCCGATCATCTGGATCGCCGCCGTGCTGATTGTCCTGAAGACTATCGGACTGCTGATCTTCTGGGTTCTGCTGGTGATGGCGATTATGAGCTGGGTCAGCCAGGGCCGCAGCCCTGTGGAGTACGTGCTGATTCAACTGGCGGATCCGCTGCTGCGTCCTATTCGTCGCTTACTTCCAGGCATGGGCGGGATCGATTTCTCGCCAATGATCCTGGTTCTGCTGCTGTATGTCATTAATATGGGCATCGCAGAAGTATTACAGGCGACAGGTAACATGCTGCTGCCGGGGCTGTGGATGGCGCTATGAGTGCCGTTACCCCCTGCGATGACGGTCTGGTTTTACGGCTCTACATTCAGCCTAAAGCCAGCCGTGACAGTATTGTAGGTTTACATGGCGACGAACTAAAAGTCGCCATTACCGCCCCACCGGTTGATGGGCAAGCCAATAGCCATCTGGTGAAGTTTCTCGGCAAACAGTTCCGCGTGGCAAAAAGCCAGGTCGTCATTGAGAAGGGCGAGCTTGGTCGTCACAAACAGGTTAAAATCATTCATCCGCAACAGATCCCGCCCGAAATTGCGGCGCTAACTGATTAGGTATCCCATGCAAAAAGTTGTCCTCGCGACCGGCAACGCCGGTAAAGTGCGTGAACTCGCCTCTCTTCTGAGTGATTTCGGTCTTGATGTTGTCGCTCAAACGGATCTGGGTGTTGATTCTGCAGAAGAGACCGGGCTGACGTTTATTGAGAACGCCATTCTGAAGGCACGTCATGCCGCGCAAATTACCGGTTTACCCGCCATTGCTGATGACTCTGGTCTGGCGGTAAATGCCCTTGGCGGCGCGCCGGGCATCTATTCAGCCCGCTATTCCGGCGAAGATGCAACCGATCAGCAGAACCTGGAAAAACTGCTCCACACCCTGCAGGATGTTCCTGATGACAAGCGCCAGGCACAATTCCACTGCGTGCTGGTGTATATGCGCCATGCAGACGATCCAACACCTGTGGTTTGCCACGGACGCTGGCCGGGCGTTATTGCCCGTGAACCTGCCGGAAACGGTGGTTTTGGCTACGACCCAATCTTCTTTGTGCCCTCTGAAGGGAAAACCGCCGCCGAACTGACCCGCGAAGAAAAGAGCGCGATTTCTCACCGCGGACAAGCGCTGAAGCTGCTGCTGGATGCCCTGCGTAATGGTTAAGCTTCCGCCGTTAAGTCTTTACATACACATCCCGTGGTGCGTGCAGAAATGCCCGTACTGCGACTTCAACTCGCATGCGCTTAAAGGCGAAGTCCCTCATGACGACTATGTGCAGCATCTGCTGAGCGATCTGGATTCTGAGGTGGCCCACGCCCAGGGCCGTGAGGTAAAGACGATTTTTATCGGTGGTGGTACGCCGAGCCTGCTTTCTGGCCCGGCAATGCAAACGCTGCTCGACGGCGTGCGCGCACGGCTGAATCTCGCCGCAGATGCAGAAATCACGATGGAGGCGAATCCCGGTACGGTGGAAGCCGATCGCTTTGTGGATTATCAACGTGCTGGCGTAAACCGTATCTCCATTGGTGTACAGAGCTTTAGCTCCGCCAAACTCGAACGTCTGGGACGTATTCACGGACCGGAAGAAGCCAAACGTGCAGCGCACCTGGCGAGCGGTCTGGGACTACGCAGCTTTAACCTCGACCTGATGCACGGTTTACCGGATCAGACGCTGGAAGAGGCGCTGAGCGATTTACAGCAGGCCATCGCGCTCAACCCGCCGCATCTTTCCTGGTATCAGTTGACCATCGAGCCGAATACGCTGTTCGGGTCCCGACCACCGGTATTACCGGACGACGACGCGCTGTGGGATATTTTTGAGCAAGGCCACCAGTTGCTGACCGCCGCGGGGTATCAGCAGTACGAAACCTCAGCCTACGCCAGACCGGGTTATCAGTGTCAGCACAACCTAAATTACTGGCGTTTTGGCGACTACTTAGGCATTGGTTGCGGCGCGCACGGCAAAGTCACTTTCCCAGACGGTCGCATCCTGCGCACTACCAAAACGCGACATCCGCGCGGATACATGCAAGGACGTTATCTGGAAAGCCAGCGAGATGTCGCCGAGGCCGATAAGCCGTTTGAGTTCTTTATGAACCGTTTCCGGCTGCTGGAAGCCGCGCCTCGCGCGGAGTTCACGCAATATACCGGGCTTACCGAAGACGTTATTCGTCGACAGATCGATGAGGCCATTGCCCAGGGCTATCTGAGTGAATGCGATGAATACTGGCAGATTACCCAACACGGTAAGCTATTTTTGAATTCTCTGCTGGAGCTGTTTCTGGCGGAGTAATCTCTGTGCGCCTGTCGGCGCATTTTCTTCTACAAATTCCTCTAAATATTGTACTCGGAAAAACCGAGTACAATGCACGTCATTTATTGAAAATACCCATATTAATTATTTTATTCATTTTAAATAGCCTCTTCACCAACATAAATATATTGAACACAGCGCACAAAATAAGATCAAACTGCTGCCATGCAAAAGGTATGTGATCTATATAGTGGATAGATGTCTGACAACTATATTAATTTATCATACAGAAAAAGGTGAACCATCATCAGATGTCAACCAATTACTGTACCTTAAAGCACGGAGCTTACTTATGAAAATCAAAACCTTTTCCCGCTCGCTAGTCTGTGCGTCCTTGTTGGCGCTACTTAGCACTGGCGCAAATGCTGCTGAAAAAGTGACTCTCAAACTGGCACACAACCTTGAACGTAGCCATGTGGTTCACCAGGCTTTCGAAGAAATGGCCAAAGAGGTAAAACAACTCTCCGACGGTAAAATGATTGTACGTATATATCCCAGTAGCCAAATGGGTAATGCCCGAGAAACGATGGAATTGTTACAAAATGGCGCGTTGGATATGACAAAAGGTTCTGCCAGTGATTTAGAGTCATTTGATAATATTTATGCCATTTATAATTTACCTTTCTTATTTAAAGATCAAAACCATTTCAATAACGTTGTATTTGGTGAGGTAGGTAAAGACATTATGGAATCCACAAAAGAAAAGGGATTCTTTGCGTTATCTGCTTACGTTGCCGGCACGCGTAGTTTTTATGCCAAAAAACCTATTACCAAACCAGAGGATCTGAAAGGTCTGAAAGTCCGCGTTCAACCCAGCCCCACAACCATTAAAATGGTTGAACTGATGGGCGGATCGCCGACCCCCATTTCCTTCGGTGAGGTTTATACCGCTATGCAACAAGGTGTAGTAGATGGCGCAGAGAATAACGTTCCATCGTGGGTGCAAACACGTCATATCGAAATAGCTAAAGTCTTCTCCGAAGATGAGCACGCCTCTATTCCAGATTTTCTCGTTATCTCAACCAAAACATGGAATAAGCTGACCCCGGAGCAACAACTGATCCTTCGTCAAGCGGCTAAAAATTCCGAGGCTTATCAACAAAAGTTGTGGGATAAAATCGATGCTGATACCCGCGCTCAAGCAAAAGCTATGGGTGGCGAGATTATCAAAGTTGATAAAGCCCCTTTCCGCGCCGCTGTTCAACCGCTGTTTGATGACTTCAAAAAAGACCCAAAACATGCAGCCCTGCTGGCGAAGTTTGAAGACGCAGTACAATAACCCTTTGGGCCATTGATTGGCCCTGTTTCACCAGGAAACTCACCATGATATTTAACCGCCTTAAGCTTGCGGTAGACCGCGTCATTGCCGCATTTTCGGTCATCGTAATGATTGCGCTGGTCATGTGCGTAGTCTGGCAAGTTTTTAGCCGCTACGTGCTCAATCAGCCCAGCACCTTAACTGACGAACTGGCACGCTTCTTAATGATCTGGGTCGGATTATTAGGTGCAGCCTATACCGTAGGCGCCCAGCGCCACCTGTCTATCGATCTACTGTTCATGTCGATTAATAAACGTAAACAGGCGTTATTGTGCTTATTCATTAATCTGCTGATTTTTGGCTTTGCAGGTTCAGTCATCGTTACCGGCGGTATCAAGCTGATTAATAAAACGCTGGCAACGGTGCAAGTTTCTGCGGCCATGCAAATTCCAATGGGTTACGTGTATATCATCCTGCCGCTCAGCGGCGCAGTCATGATGTTCTATGCCCTGTGGTTTATTCACCAAAATATTCAGCAACTGAAACAATCTTCGCAGGGAGTAATTTGATGGAAGGCTATATCGCACTAACCCTGTTTGGCTGCTTCTTTGTCCTGGTGTTCATTGGCGTACCTATTTCGTTCTCCATCGGTATCGCCACTGTAGCCTCAATGCTGCTGATGTTTCCTTGGGATGTTGCCGTTATCACTGTCTCTCAACGTCTGGCAAACGGATTAGATAATTTTGCCCTATTGGCGATCCCGTTTTTCATTTTCGCAGGTACGCTGATGAACAGCGGTGGGATCGCCATCCGGCTAATTAACCTGGCGCAAGTGATGGTTGGGCGAGTTCCCGGCTCACTTGGTCATGTCAACGTGCTGGCAAACATGATGTTTGGTTCGATATCCGGCTCTGCCGTTGCCGCTGCTGCAGCCGTTGGCGGTACGCTTAATCCTATTCAGACAAAGCAAGGATACGACCCAACCTTCTCGACAGCCGTTAACGTTTCCTCCTGTATTACCGGGCTGTTAATTCCACCATCAAATGTGTTAATTGTGTTTTCTCTTACTGCTGGCGGTGTTTCAGTTGCTTCGTTGTTTATGGCGGGTTATTTACCAGGGATCCTGATGGGGCTTTCGATCATGGTGGTATGCGCCATTATCGCCAAACGCCGTGGTTATCCCCTGTCGGAAAGGCCAACCTGCGCACAGGCAGTAAAAGCACTTCTGGATGCGCTACCGAGTCTGTTACTGGTCATCATTGTGATGGGGGGGATTTTAGGTGGGATCTTTACCGCAACAGAAGCCTCAGCGATTGCGGTCGTCTACACCTTCATTCTCTCGGTGCTGATTTACCGGGAAGTAAAATGGCGTGATTTACCAAAGCTGATCCTGGAATCAGTCGTGATGACCTCTATCGTACTATTACTGATCGGCTTCTCTGTCGGCATGTCCTGGGCGATGACCAATGCCGATATTCCCTACATGATCAGTGACACATTAATGGGTATTTCCGATAATCCACTGATCATCCTACTGTTAATCAATATTGTACTACTGGTTGTTGGGATCTTTATGGATATGACACCGGCAGTCCTGATCTTTACCCCCATTTTCTTGCCAATCGCTCAAGAGTTAGGTATGGATCCGGTACATTTCGGCATCATGATGGTCGCCAACCTGTGCATTGGTCTGCTGACACCGCCGGTAGGAAGTGCATTGTTTGTAGGCTGTTCGATTTCTGGCGTGAAGATCCAGCAATTGATCAAACCCCTGCTGCCGTTTTACGCCGCATTGCTGGTTGCACTGATGATGATCGTATACATTCCACAGATCTCTCTGTTTATTCCACAGATGCTGGGGTTGATGTAAATACGAAGAGTAACTACCTCTGGAGAATGCCCCAACGCTACGGGAGGGGCATTTTTTATGCCATTAATACTGATTAAATATTTCCTGGATCTGCTTAGGATCCTTGGTTTGGGTCAGAGCCAGTTGCAGCAGAACACGCGCTTTTTGCGGGTTCAGAGAGCCTGAAGCCACAAATCCGTATTTCGCATCATCAACTTCAGCATCCTGGGTGGTGGCGCCCGTTGGTACACGGGATGAACGCACCACAACAGTACCTTTATGCGCGGCAGTTGCCAGCGTATCGAAAATGGTTTTATACAGGTTACCGTTACCTACACCCGCACTGACGATCCCGGCGTAACCCGCGTCTACCAATGCTTTGGCTGGCAGATCGGAGGCGTTAGCGTAGTTGTAAACAATCCCAACTTTCGGCAGCTCGGTCAGCTTAGATACATCGAACGGCGTGGATGTGGTGTGCTTACGCGCAGGCGTACGCTGGTAGTCGATTTTACCGTTATGGATATACCCCAGCGGACCATAGTTAACGGATTTGAAAGTAGCGACATCCGTGGTGTTAGTTTTGGTCACGTCGCGACCATCCATAACGGTGTCGTTCATCACCACCAGCACACCACGGTTGGCAGAGGCTTTGTCTGCGGCGGTTACCACGGCGTTATACAGGTTGAAAGGGCCATCAGCGCTCATACCCGTAGACGGACGCATTGCGCCGACCAGCACCACAGGCTTGTTGCACTTGACTGTGAGATCGAGGAAATAGGCGGTTTCTTCCATGGTATCCGTACCATGTGTTACCACGAAGCCGTCAGTTTTATCACACTCGGTATTAATCTTTTTCGCCAGCGTTAGCCAGACTTCGTCATTCATATCCTGGGAGCCGATGTTTACCACCTGCTCGCCTTTCACAACGGCGATATCTTTCAACTGAGGTACGGCATCAACCAAATTTTCTACGCCGACTTTGCCTGCCGTGTAGTTAGATTTTGTTGCGGAGTCACCGCCGCCGGCAATCGTCCCGCCGGTAGCTAAAATAGTGATGTTTGGCAGTGCAAGCGCCGCGCCGCTGAAACCCATAACCAGTGCGGCAAGTGCCGTTCTCTTGAAAAACTCCATGTTATTTCTCCAGTTACTTGAATTTGCAGCATTATGTCTATCTTACAGATGAATAATGTGACGCCATCCAATTAACCAGATTTATATCTCCATCAAATTGTTATTCTTAGAGATGGATATCAAAAAAACAGAAAAATACAGAATAAAACGACACAGAATGTTTCTGTGCCGTTAAAAAGAGGTGAAGATTATTTCAGAGTGCTAACCAGCGTTTTACGATCGTTTTCCAGCGTCACGACGCGGGCACAAACATCTTTGCCAAACTGCTGGAAGTCTTGTTCCTGATTCTTCCATTCGTTCTGAATTGAGGTTTGCAAACCTCCGAGGCTTCCGAGCACGCCCTGCAGCGGATTACCACCGCCTTTGAGCACGGCTTTTGCCCCCATCTCATTGATGCTGTCCTGCAAAATACCGCCCATCGCCTGATTGACCAGCTGTTGTCCATCCGCGCGGACCTGATCAATCGCCTTATAATGGAAGGTCAGGCCGTCAGTACGATGCTCAATAATGCGGTTCATCTGCTCTTTCAATTGCGCATCCAGCTTAGTTAAGCGGCCACGCATGTTGCTGCTTTCGCCGACCTCTTTGGCGATGATTTTATCCAGCGCCACGCGACCTTTCTCCACGCGCGCTCTGGCACCTTCATCAATCCACGGCAAGCTGCTACGCAACGCCGCCTGATAATCTTTGGCCTGTTCACGCTGCGCGGCGTTCAGGTTGTACTGTTTACCGTTAAAGGTGACATCACCGGCCTGGGTAATGACCAGGTTGCCGTTCTCACCCTTCACCTGTACCGTTTGTGGACTCAAAATCACATCGTCACGCGGGGTGACGCTGCACTGATAATCAGCATGTGCGGCCATCGCCGTGAACGTTAGGACTGCCGCCAGCAGCGTTTTGCGCATCATATCTTTCCCTCAATACAAATTGGGCCGGCATTTGCCGACCCTTTGCTACTTAGTCCCACCAAATATCGAAAAGTTCGCTGGTGCGCACTTCTTCGAGTTTGTGCTCTTCCAGCCACTTACGCACGATAGCCTGATGTTCTTCTGTGCATTTGCCGATTTCCTGCAGACAGATCAGACCTTCCCAGGCCAGATAGCCGCTGCCGTCAAAGGCCAGCTTGTTCGGTTCGATAACTTCATTGATAAAATCATCAACGATTTGATCGACCTGCTCTCCAGATGTACCTTCCGGGAAACGCCATGCAACCGAAAATCCTACTTCCTGGAATTCGTCGATGTGCATTTTTTTACGCAGACGACGGCTACGGTTCTTTGCCATTATTTCACCCTCTCGAACATTAAGTCCCATACGCCGTGGCCAAGACGATGACCACGTTGTTCAAATTTGGTTACCGGGCGCGATTCCGGGCGCGGTACGTAATCGTTACTCTCTGACTGGTTTTTATACCCGTCAATCGATGACATCACTTCAAGCATGTGCTCCGCATAGGCTTCCCAGTCGGTTGCCATGTGGAACACGCCGCCCAGCTTCAGCTTGCTTAAGATATGCTCAGCAAACGGTACCTGAACGATACGGCGTTTATTATGACGTGCTTTATGCCACGGGTCAGGGAAAAACAGCTGAACCATAGATAAAGAATTGTCAGGAATCATTTTATGCAGGACTTCGACGGCATCATGGCACATGACACGCAGGTTCTCGACGCCCTCTTCATGAGCTGAAGCCAGACACGCGCCAACGCCCGGTGAGTGAACCTCAATGCCGAGGAAATTTTGCTCCGGACGCGCTTTCGCCATCGCTACCAGCGAAGCCCCCATACCAAAACCAATTTCAAGCGTGACTGGCGCATCGCGACCAAACAGCGCAGCGAAATCCACAGGTTCTTCGCTGAACTCAACGCCCATCACCGGCCAGTAGTTTTCCAGCGCGTGTTCCTGCCCTTTCGTCAGTCGCCCCTGGCGACGAACAAAACTACGAATCCGGCGCAGCGGGCGGCCGTTTTCATCAAATTCCGGTGAAATGACGTCGTTCTTCATAAAAGTTTAGTCTGCTGTGTTTGAGTTCTGAAAACGGGCATTATCCAAAGTTAGTTGCCGGATGCAAGTAAAGGAAGAAAGTGAGCAGCGGAAAGTTCCGGTTTACACCCCGTTGCCGCTGTGCTGCAATCTTGCCCCCGGCAATAATGAAACGGTAATCATGCAAGCGTCTCAATTCTCGGCTCAGGTTTTGAGCTGGTACGACAAATACGGGCGGAAAACGCTGCCCTGGCAAATTGATAAGACGCCTTACAAAGTATGGCTCTCTGAGGTGATGCTGCAACAAACTCAGGTTGCGACCGTTATCCCCTACTTTGAGCGCTTTATGGCGCACTTCCCAACGGTAACGGATTTAGCCCATGCGCCGCTGGATGAAGTCCTGCATTTATGGACCGGGCTGGGCTATTACGCCCGAGCGCGTAATCTGCATAAAGCCGCGCAACAGGTTGTGACGCAGCACGGCGGCTCATTCCCGCAAACCTTTGATGAAGTGGCCGCCCTGCCAGGCGTCGGACGTTCAACTGCAGGCGCGATCCTTTCGCTCTCCCTGGGTCAGCATTTTCCGATTCTTGACGGTAACGTCAAACGAGTGCTGGCTCGCTGTTATGCTGTAAGCGGCTGGCCGGGTAAAAAAGAGGTCGAAAAGAAACTGTGGGAGTTGAGCGAGCAGGTTACGCCAGCCCATGGGGTTGAGCGGTTTAATCAGGCGATGATGGATTTAGGCGCCATGGTCTGTACGCGCTCAAAACCCAAATGTTCCCTGTGTCCGTTGGAAAATGGCTGTGTGGCGAGCGCCAATGCAAGCTGGGCGCTGTACCCGGGTAAAAAACCCAAACAGACATTACCAGAACGGACGGGCTATTTTTTACTGATGCAGCATGAAAACGAGGTGTTGCTCACGCAGCGACCACCCAGCGGCTTATGGGGTGGCTTATACTGTTTTCCGCAGTTTGATGATGAGGATGGGCTACGCGACTGGCTGGCGCAACGGCAAATTAACGCAGATAATCTGACCCAACTTAATGCGTTTCGCCATACCTTTAGCCATTTCCACTTAGATATTGTGCCTATGTGGCTTCCCGTGTCCTCATTCACCTCATGCATGGATGAAGGCAACGCGCTCTGGTATAACTTAGCGCAACCGCCGTCGGTCGGACTGGCGGCCCCCGTGGAGCGTTTGTTACAGCAATTACGTGCCGGCACACAGGTTTAACGTACCGGTCGATAAAGAGGATTTTTTATGAGCAGAACGATTTTTTGTACTTTCCTGCAACGCGAAGCAGAAGGACAGGATTTTCAGCTGTACCCGGGCGATCTGGGAAAACGCATCTATAACGAGATTTCTAAAGAAGCATGGGCGCAATGGCAGCATAAACAAACCATGCTGATTAACGAGAAGAAACTCAATATGATGAACGTTGAACACCGTAAGTTACTGGAACAGGAGATGATTAACTTCCTGTTTGAAGGTAAGGATGTGCATATTGAAGGCTATACGCCTGAAGAAAAAAAATAAGCATCGCTTGCTGGCAATCTCGTAGGCCGGATAGGGTGCTTGCACTGCCATCCGGCAAAACGATACAACAACAAACACAACACGCACTCCCGGAATGATGAAAAAATTTCTCGCGCTTGCCGTTATCGCGCCGTTGCTCATCTCCTGTTCCAGTTCGACCAAAAAAGGCGATTCCTATAACGAAGCCTGGGTCAAGGATACCAACGGTTTTGATATTCTGATGGGGCAATTTGCCCATAACATTGAGAATCTGTGGGGATTTAAGGAAGTGCTGATTGCGGGTCCGAAGGACTACGTAAAGTATACCGATCAGTATCAAACCCGCAGCCATATCAATTTTGATGACGGTACGATAACCGTCGAGACCATTGCCGGGACAGATCCCGCCGGACATCTGCGTCTAGCGATTATCAAGACGTTGCTGATGGGCGATGATCCGGGTTCTATCGACCTCTATTCCGATGTCGACGACATTAAGATTTCCAAAGAGCCGTTCCTGTACGGGCAGGTAGTCGATAATACCGGCCAGCCTATTCGTTGGGAGGGACGTGCAACCAACTTTGCCAACTACCTGCTACAAACGCGACTGAAAAAGCGCAGCAATGGCTTGCGTATCATCTATAGCGTGACGATCAATCTGGTCCCGAACCACCTTGATAAGCGCGCGCATAAATACGTCGGCATGGTACGTCAGGCTTCACGTAAGTATGGCGTCGACGAGTCGCTGATTCTGGCCATCATGCAAACCGAATCCTCGTTTAACCCGTATGCGGTCAGCCATGCCGATGCGCTGGGACTCATGCAGGTGGTACAACACAGCGCCGGAAAAGATGTGTTCCGTTCCCAGGGGCGCTCAGGCACGCCAAGCCGTAGCTTCTTGTTTGACCCGGCCAGCAACATTGATACCGGTACTGCCTATCTGGCAATGCTGAATAATGTCTATTTGGGCGGCATTGATAATCCGACCTCACGTCGCTATGCGGTGATCACCGCGTATAACGGCGGTGCGGGCAGCGTGCTGCGCGTGTTCTCGAACGATAAAATTCAGGCCGCAAACATCATTAACAGCATGTCCCCTGGGGACGTTTATCAAACGCTGACCACCCGACACCCATCTGCTGAATCACGCCGATATCTTTACAAGGTCAATTCCGCACAAAAATCATATCGTCGCCGCTAATGTATCCCTCTCTTGCCCCCTAAAACGGGGGCCTGAAGAGGGAAAAACGTTAACTCCATCACTCTTTTGCTTTGCAATCCGAAATTGTTTGCAAATATTTGTCACAGGTAACAAAAAAAGAGTGCCTCTCGTTGATAGAATCACATCATATAGCCACGGCAAATGTGCCTTTTAAAACATTCATCCGCATTACGGTGTGAGGAAATTAACATGAATCTTAAGCTGCAGCTGAAAGTTCTCTCGTTTCTGCAGTTCTGCTTATGGGGTAGTTGGCTCACTACCCTCGGCTCCTATATGTTTGTCACCCTTAAATTTGATGGTGCATCCATTGGCGCGGTGTACAGCTCGCTGGGGATCGCCGCCGTGTTTATGCCTACGCTGTTAGGGATCGTGGCTGACAAATGGATCAGTGCAAAATGGGTGTACACCATTTGTCACCTGGTCGGCGCAGCAACGCTGTTCGCCGCAGCCGAAGTCACCACGCCAGGTGCCATGTTCTTCGTGATCTTGCTTAACTCCCTGGCCTATATGCCAACGTTGGGGTTAATCAACACCATCTCTTACTATCGCCTGCAATCAGCCGGGATGGATATTGTTACAGACTTCCCGCCAATCCGTATCTGGGGCACCATCGGCTTTATTCTGGCGATGTGGGCGGTAAGCTTCTCCGGCTTTGAACTGAGCCATATGCAGCTGTATATCGGCGCGACGCTGTCCGTCGTATTGGCGCTGTTCACCCTGACGCTGCCGCATATCCCGGTCGCCAATCAGCAGAAAAACCAGAGCTGGTCTTCCATGTTGGGCCTGGATGCCTTCGCGCTGTTTAAAAACAAGCGTATGGCGATTTTCTTCATCTTCTCTATGATGCTGGGCGCAGAGCTGCAAATTACCAATATGTTCGGTAATACCTTCCTGCACAGCTTCGATAACAATCCGCTGTTCTCCGGCAGCTTCATCGTTGAACACGCGTCGGTGATGATGTCGATTTCGCAGATCTCCGAGACGCTGTTTATCCTGACCATCCCGTTCTTCTTAAGCCGTTACGGTATTAAGAACGTGATGCTTATCAGTATCGTGGCGTGGATGCTGCGCTTTGGCCTGTTTGCCTACGGCGATCCAACACCGTTTGGTACCGTGCTGCTGGTTCTGTCGATGATTGTTTACGGCTGCGCCTTCGACTTCTTCAACATCTCTGGCTCCGTGTTTGTAGAGAAAGAAGTTCGCCCTGAAATCCGCGCCAGCGCACAAGGCATGTTCCTGATGATGACCAACGGCTTCGGTTGTATTCTGGGCGGTCTGGTGAGCGGTAAAGTAGTTGAACACTATACGCTGAACGGTATTACCGATTGGCAGACCGTGTGGCTGATCTTCGCAGGTTACTCGCTGGTTCTGGCTTTTGCCTTCGTTGCGCTGTTTAAATACAAACACGTACGCGTTCCGGCAGGCGCCCAGACTATCGCGCACTAATCTTTATTGATTAAATAGGGTCACCTGATGGTGGCCCTATTTGGTCAGATGACGCTTACTTCAGAACATATCCATACAGACGTTTAATGCCGTCTGCATCCGTTTCACTGTAAACCCCTTGCAGCTCCGGCGAGAAGCCCGGCAGCAGGTTTATGCCCTCTTCCAATGCCAGGAAGTAACGTTGCACCGCCCCGCCCCATACTTCGCCCGGTACCACGCACAGTACGCCCGGAGGATAAGGCAGCGCGCCTTCTGCCGCAATGCGACCAGCGGCATCACAAATTCGCACCAGTTCAACATCACCGCGGATAAAGGCGCTGTTAGCATCCTGCGGGTTCATCGCCACTGCAGGTAAACCCTCCTGACGGAACATCGCTTTTTGCAGATCTTTCACATCAAAGCTGACGTACAGTGAGTGCATCTCCTGACACAGTTCACGCAGCGTGTAATCCCGGTAACGTACCGGATACTTGTTGAAGATGGTGGGCAGCACGTTTGCCAGCGGCGTATCGTCTTCAATATGCTGCTCAAACTGCGCCAGCATCGCGACCAGTTGCGCCAGTTTCTCAGCGCTTTCTGCCGGGGTCAGCAGGAACAGAATCGAGTTAAGGTCGCATTTCTCCGGCACGATACCGTTTTCACGCAGATAATGCGCCAAAATCGTCGCCGGAATACCAAACTCAGTATATTGCCCGGTTTGCGCATCAATGCCCGGAGTGGTTAACAGCAGTTTGCAGGGATCGACAAAATACTGGTCGCGCGCATATCCAGAAAAACCATGCCATTTAGCACCAGGTTCAAAACTAAAGAAGCGACGCTCGCTGGCAATCACCTGTGTCGGATAGCTTTCCCACGGTTTGCCATCTACTACCGGAGGAATAAACGGTTGAAGCAGCTTACAGCGGGTAATAATCGCTTTGCGGGCCTCGATCCCCAGCGTCACACATTCCGCCCATAGCCGACGGCCGCTCTCGCCTTCATGGATTTTGGCGTTAACGTCCAGCGCCGCAAACAGCGGGTAAAACGGGCTGGTGGAAGCATGCAGCATAAACGCATTGTTCAGACGCTTATGCGGGCAGAAGCGCGCCTGGCCGCGAATATGGTTATCCTTTTTATGGATCTGCGAGGTTTGCGAGAATCCGGCCTGCTGTTTGTGTACCGACTGAGTGACAAAGATCCCCGGATCGTTAGCATTGAGCTCTAGCAGCAGCGGCGACCCATCGGCCATCATCGGGATAAATTGCTCGTAACCGACCCATGCGGAATCAAACAGGATGTAATCGCACAGGTGACCGATCTTGTCGATCACCTGCCGGGCGTTGTAGATCGTACCGTCATAGGTACCCAACTGAATGATCGCCAGACGGAACGGGCGCGGTTGATCAGCCTTTTGCGGCGCAACTTCTCGAAGTTGCTGGCGCAGATACTCCTCATCAAAGCAGTGCTCATCAATGCCGCCAATAAAGCCAAACGGATTACGCGCCGCTTCCAGATAAACCGGCGTAGCACCCGCCTGGATCAGCGCCCCGTGGTGGTTCGATTTATGATTGTTGCGGTCAAACAGCACCAGATCGCCGCGCGTCAGCAGAGCATTGGTGACCACTTTATTGGCCGCAGAGGTCCCATTCAGCACAAAGTAGGTTTTATCCGCGTGGAAAACTTTCGCAGCAAATTTCTGCGCATGTTTCGCTGATCCTTCATGAATCAACAGATCGCCAAGCTTAACGTCAGCGTTGCACATATCCGCGCGAAACAGATTCTCACCAAAGAACTCATAGAAATGTCGGCCCGCAGGATGCTTCTTAAAAAACTCACCGTGTTGGTGTCCCGGGCAGGCAAACGTGCTGTTCCCCATTTCGACATACTGGGTAAGCGTGTCATAGAAGGGCGGCAGCAGCTCTTCCTCATACTGACAGGCAGCAGACTCCAGCTCCAGCCAGTCCTGGGCCTGACCGCGAATTACCGCATTAACGCCCGCAGGCACATCAACATCAGACTCTGCGAACAGAAACACAGGTAGATGAAAACCGGTGCGTTTCAGCAAAGCCAGGATCCCACTGCGGCTGTCCGCAACGGTAATGACGACTGCCGCAACGTCAGTAAAATCGGTGCTGTCCAGCGACACCACCTGACGATGGCTGGACAGACGAGAAACCAGTTCACTACTGGCGGCAATTTTCATTGATTTCATAAGCGCAATAACCCGTTTCGGGAAAATCAAAAGTCCCGGACAACGCCGCATGGCTTTGCCCACGAAATGACAGGTCAAACTGGTTACCAGCCCCGACCGCCAGACATCAGTAAAAGCAGATAGCCTCTGATTTTACTGTTATCCTGCAGTGAGCGTGCGCTGCCCTCACCGCATGGTGGGAGCGTAAAGATAAGTCGCGGGAAGGGGCAAACGTCGCGCAAAAAGGCGATGTTGAAGGCGATGTAGGGGGAGTAATATCATCCCAGGCAGCCCCATTCAGACAGGAGAAAATTCGCGCAATCATGGCACCTTTCACTTACAGGCGCAAGATAAAATCCTGTGCGAAAACCTTACAGATAAGCAAGTATTTCGTCTGAAAGTTGCGGCATAATAATGCAATCTGAAACATAATTTCACCCAGCTAATTGCCTTTAGTATCAAGACGATGATGGGTATGCAGGAGCAAATGTGGTAATCGGACCCTTTATTAATGCCAGCGCCATTTTATTTGGTGGCATTCTCGGCGCGCTGCTCAGCCAGCATATACCAGAACGTATTCGGGTCTCCATGACCTCTATTTTCGGGCTGGCCTCGTTAGGGATTGGTATCTTGCTGGTTATCAAATGCGCCAATCTACCGGTGATGGTTCTGGCAACGCTGGTCGGCGCGTTAATTGGCGAGTTTTGTCATCTGGAAAAAGGGATCAATGCTGCGGTAGCCAAAGCGCAGCAGCTTTTCACCCGCTCGGACGCCAACGTAACGCACGAATCCTTTATTCAAAGCTATGTGGCTATCATTGTGCTGTTTTGCGCCAGCGGTACCGGGATCTTCGGTGCGATACATGAAGGGATGACCGGCGACCCGAATATTTTAATCGCCAAGTCATTTTTGGATTTCTTCACGGCCATCATTTTTGCCTGCTCATTAGGAATCGCGGTATCCGCCATTTGCATGCCGATGCTGGCAATCCAGCTAACGCTTGCCACCTGTGCAGCACTGATTTTGCCCCTGACGACGCCAGCTATGATGGCCGATTTCAGCGCCGTAGGCGGTCTATTGCTGCTGGCAACCGGTTTGCGTATTTGCGGCATTAAAATGTTTGCGGTTGTGAATATGCTTCCTGCTCTGCTGCTGGCAATGCCGCTTTCCGCCGCCTGGACGGCATTTTTTGCCTGAGAATGCGTGCATTAGCAGCAATGTGGTGATAGATTGTGCAGTCTGCATTGATTTGAAGAAATTTCGTTGACGAAGCGAAGCGAATCGGGTTTAATGCGCCTCGTTGCCCGGATAGCTCAGTCGGTAGAGCAGGGGATTGAAAATCCCCGTGTCCTTGGTTCGATTCCGAGTCCGGGCACCACTATTTAAAGAACCCGCCCTAGAGGCGGGTTTTTGCTTTTGGAGAAACGGACTCTCCATCAAGCTCCGTTCGATTATTCGTCTCCAGCGACTCACCCTTGCGGGGCCAGCGCGACAAGCGCGTTGTTCACCCCCTGCGGCGTTAGTCCGGGTCCGGACACCGCTGTTATTATAAATACATTAATAATGTTGCATTTTAACCGGCGGTTATCACAATCTCAATTTTGCTCATGTACTCGATATATAGTGATACATCTAACCACTCTCTGAATTTTTCAATGCACACATAAATGATGTAATCCAACTACACATCCAGGTTGGGGAGCGATATCACAAGAATATTTAGGTTAAGCTAAAATATAAAACTAACAGATGGAGATTTTAATACACTGAAACATCATTATCTGTAGTGTTCAACTGAAGTATAATTCTTATCTTAATAGATAACACGCGCATTTAAAAAACACCAGGCCATTTCTGTAAAATAATTCAACAAAACAATTATCAAGAAAATATAATACATCAAGTAATACTAATTAAAAATATATTGACGTAATCTATAACATAGGCGATAAACTATTAAACCATTATTTTCTTAAAGCTATTATCGAAAAAGGATTGATAAGATGATCAGGAAAATTATCGCTAAGATAGTTAAAAGAAATAGTAACTATAATTACAACACTTCTTCCGAAATCATCGAAACTGACACCCCCATCGCTGAACAAAAAGCAGAAAACTACAATAAAATCATCTGCCATCATTTCACTTCTGGCATATCAACACTCAACCTGATCAGAACATCATTAATTTCAACTCATGAACAATTAAATACAGAAAAAGATAAAATAACAGAACTAAACGCACAAAATAATAAAGCAATGCATTCCCTTGAATCACTCGTTATTGAGATCAATGAGGCAGGCAAAGAATCAGCAGAAATTCAAAAACAAATGACTCATCTGAAGTTATCACTGACTGAAATTAATGATGCAATTAAAGACATACAAAAAATTGCCAATCATACAAATCTAATCGCAATAAATTCAGCGATTGAAGCTGCCCGTGTAGGTGAGGCGGGAAGAGGATTTAGCGTTATATCTAAAGAGGTTAGACAACTGGCTGAAAATGTTAAAACGTGCACTAACCATATATTCTTGCAAACGGAAACCCTCCAGAATAATGGTTCTACGGTTGATACCTCCATCGAAGCACAGCTAGCAATAATCACGAAAATCACTCAGCATATGAATGAAGTTGTTTTTTCTATTAAAAGTGTAATTGAAAAATCAGCCGCAATGAAGGCAATTATTGACTACATATCAAATTTACTATTTTTAAGTATCATTAAAATGGATCATGTTATCTGGAAAATAGATCTATATAAAAAACTTACCGAGAATAAATTAGATGATACGTTGACATCATATAGTCAGTGCAGATTGGGGAAATGGTATTACGGTGATACTGGAAGATGTTTCGCTCATTTAACGGGATTTAAAAATCTGGAGGACCCTCACCAGATGTTACATAACTCCGGCGTTCTTGCAATCGAGTATTCGATTTCTGGCGACCATGAGCATATGTCCCTGGCGTTAAAAAGAATGGAACAGGCCAGTGATGAGGTAATGAATCAGCTCGAGATCCTTGGTAACGAGATTTTCAGGGAGGTTGTAAAATTTACGCCCGGTGATAACCCTTGACAAACTTTATTATTAAAATAGATAGTTAAAAGCTATTGGAGACAGTTGATGTATACTCTATTATCTAAAAATGAAAATGCTGTGATAGTTTTACATGAAATTTATGGATTGAATAATCATATCAAGCAAGTATGTAAAGAACTGCACAATTCAGGACTTGATGTATATTGCCCCAATTTTTTGAACCGCGAAGAACCTTTCTCATACGATCAACATAGCCAGGCATACGATTATTTTATGAAGTTCTGCGGATTCGATACATCAATGATCTTCGATTTACTGATAAGAATACGTGATCATTATAAAAAAATAATAATCGTCGGATTCAGTGTTGGAGGGACATTAGCATGGCTTTGTTCGGAGAATACACAATGCGATGGTATCGTCAGTTTCTACGGAAGCCGTATACGTGATTATACTGATATAATGCCCAACAGCCCAACACTGGTTATCCAGGCGAAATATGAAGAAGCCTGTGATCCTTACTTTCTCCAGCATAAACTCCGTCAGTATCCACTAGTATCGTTTCATATACTCAACAGCCGTCACGGATTTTGCGATCCTTATAATAAGGCATACAATCCGCCTGAATCAGCGAAAGCGCTGACTCTTTCGCATGATTTTATAACGAAGATCATTAACTAAGTTAATATAAACGTCTGACTCATTTGATGGTCTTTGGCTGGCTTATTTCCAGTGCTACCGCCCTCGAATGGCATTTTGTTTCAGCAGCGTATAACGATTAAGAAGCTGGTTAAGCCGTATATCGAGCTGCTGATACAAAGCGGGTGACACACTCCCCTGTTTTTTAAATTCCTCATCGATTTGACGCAACAATTCTTCTGTCGGCGGCGTTTGGTCAAGCTGGCGGCGGATAGTGAAAATGGCTGATTTCAACTCCGACCCTGTCAGGTATTTACCCTTGCGTTCATCAAGCGCATTTAGCTGGGCGGTTAACGCTTCCAGCCCCTGCTGGGCATGATGCCAGTTTTGCAGAGCGCCTTCTGACAACGCTTCCGTGATTAACTGTTTCTGTAATCTGCTCGTGAATACTGTCGTCTGCGATTCTTCCGGCCACAGAGTGACTAACTGCTGCGCTAATGATGCAGCATATTCCCGCGACCACAAAGGTGACAAGCGATGTAAAACGTCCAATTGCCCTTGCGTTGCAGCAATTATATCTTGCTTCTTCCCCTTCAAATCTGAGGACTGCTTCAACGTGGACAATTGTTCAGGTGTCAGCACCTGCGGCAATGGCTTAACCAGTTCATATCCGTCAGCTCGCATAGGGTTGATACCAAGAAAAGCGCCTGTACTCACCACTGCTGTAACCATGACACCGATAGCAAACCCCAGCCACATGCGTCGGGTTCCATGATCGATTTTGGTAGCTAAAACCGCAGTGCTCGATTGCCCGGACGACGCTGGCTCATTAACCACAAAGACCAGTTGTGGCAAAGACGTCGCAACGTTATTTGTTGCACCTGGAGCCGGTATCATCACTACGGCCGATCCCGAATCGGGATCGGACTTCTCCAGACGCAAAGCTGCATTGTGCATCCAGGTCACGATAACCTCCAGTTTACTAAGCGCTTTCAATTCAAGCCGTTGCAGCACTGCGCAGGCATGTTTTAAACTTTGTTCAACCCGATACACCTTTGATAAATCAGCATATGACAGCGTTAGCGTACGCAATTCTTGCTGTAAGCGAACAGACAGCCATGCCAGGATCTCAACGCGGGCATGGGTTTGCTGTGGCCATATTGCATTCCAGTGGTGCGTCAGTAAGGCCTCCAGAAGTTCCGTGCCTTCGGCAAGTCCCTCCAGTCCCGCATTACGTATTCTGGCTACGGTGTACCAGGCCAGTGTTTGCAGTTCGACGCCATTATGACGAAACAATGACAGGCTTAATTGTTCAACTTTTTGCCAGTCAACGTCCGGGCGCGCAGGGTGAGTCAGCTTGCTAATTTCATCACGTAACTGCCCGAACTCCATGAAAGCACGCGGGTCCCCCCCGGTGCTGATGCGATTCTTTTCCATATCAGAACACTCCAGTCTCAAGCCAACCCTGCCTCTTGAGGTGCCGAATCAGAACCCGCCCCTCGGGCATAAACTCGGTTCCGTAACGCACGAGGCCAATCCCCTTAAGCTCAGCATCAATGGCATAGCGCAGTTCACCAGGAACGTGCTGCTCCAGCAGGACAACCGTTATTTTTTTCAGGCGAGGCTCATATTTGAGCAGAACAGCAGACAATGTCCCCATGAGCTCATGGGCCGTTCCCGGCATGCCCTGAAGGATTTTCGTCATATCGGGCAGGCCGTAGTCTGGCAGATGCGCCAGAGTGCCGGCACGGCAGTTGAGGATGCGTTGCATGTTATCCAGTACCGAGAGGATGACCTGATTTTCTTCACTGACCTGGTTGAGATTGAGACCACCGGTAAAATTTCCGGTCAGCATTTCATACAGCGAAGGCGTGTTATGTCCCTGGGGCATCATTCGTCCTTGAGCGGTTGCAGCGTCAGATGGTTGTTACCGGCTTCCAGAATGCGCGGCTTATCCGGCTCAAGTTCTTCGCGGCCTATCACCAGCTTCCAGGTGTTGTTGACCATATCCGGGTGACGGAACAGACCCACCACCGCCACAAACAGTGTATCGGCCTCCATCGGCATATTCAGGGTCGCATCACCGCCCGGCTTAACCACCACATCACGGCTTGCCAGCAGGTCAGCTTTCAGAATGGTCTCCCCGTCTATCAGCAACTGCTGGTAGACCGTTTTGTCGAAGGTTTTGCGGTCTTTCAGTTGGTAGATACGGATCACTACCGGTTCAGACAGCGAGTTACTCTCGCGCGAATCGGTGTTCAGCGCCTCACGCGCGGTGAAATCCAGGAGCAGCACCTTAATCTTTTTGTAGAACACTGCGTTAAAGGTCGATTTGGTGCCATCGGTGATGCCCTGCGCCACCCCGCAGCCCGTCAGACTGAATGCCAGTAGGGGTAACAGCCAGCGCGCTGTATTAGTTAAACTTGTACGTAACACGTCGGTTTCCTTGTTGTGGTGTCGCGGGCTGAAGTCCGGTGTAATAGCCCAGTTCGGTCGTAAAGGTCTGGGGGATATCGTCCGGGAGGTCTTCGTCTTCCGCGCCCAGCACGCCATTCATCCCAAGCCAGAAGGGGCCTTCGCCGAGCGGCGGAGCCGCCAGCAGTCGGGTTCGGGTGGTCAGGGTGATTTTTGCCCTGAAGCGCCAGCCGAGATAGACACGCAGCATCGCCAGAAAGTCCTGATACAGCAGGCCATCCGGCTTCCAGCCCTGTACTTCCTGTTCATTTTCCGTGGTGATAGCAACGAGCAGCTGGCTGTTGGCATCCATCGCTTCGTCGCCGAGCGGCGTGTTGCCATCCAGAAGAAAATCGTCATCACCGTAAAAGCCCAGTGGCTGGCTGACCTCCACCGGGCGCAGACAGTAGGGGCTGACCTTCACAGTGGTATCCGGGGCCAGCAGCGTCACCAGCGCCTGCATTCCCTCCTCGGTTTTACCGGGCTGTTGCAGTACGCCCAGCAGCGCAAGAAATCGGGATACCGGCGTGGCAATATGGTTTGCCGTACCGGGAATGCCCAACCCCACCAGGCCCAGCAACGACTGCGAGATGCTGTCAGTCCCGCCAGGCTCGAATGTGGCCGGGTAGGAATATTTTCGCCAGATACGATAAAACTGAGTCAGGATGCGGTGGCTGAAGATATCCAGAAAACCCTGTAATGCCTCATGCCCTTCCCGGCGCTGGGTGATGTCATCAAGGTACGCTGTGGGCAAAGGAGAATCGACACCATACATCCCCATAAAGGTCGTGCGGATGAGCGGTGGCCTGCGGTCATCATCCTCGTCATATTCGACAGCTTTCAGTTCACTTGCAGGGAAACCCATCCCCGGATGCGGCGCAAACCGCACCGGGTCATCTTCGGGGTGGCTGGTTGAGCCCATCAGCGGCCGGTCCGGATTCAGTTTCTCCAGCAACTGGCATAAACGGTAAAAGTTGATGCGGTGAAGGTCGGCTTCGAGCCGCGGGGTCAGCCGGGAATACGGCGATTGTGCTTCTCTTCCCATTCCAGGCGCTCTCCGGTTGGTTGCAGGATGATAATCAGGCGGTTAAACAAATAGATATCGGTATACAGCGCGAAGAAGCGACTGAGCATCTCACCAAACAGGCAGATATCGCCCCGCCCGGCAAAGCCGTGGCTGTCCAGCGCCACCTCAATCTGCACACCGCGTACCAGGTAGCCCTGCTCAAAGCGCTCGGTTTCGCTGTGCTTCACGTCAATGATGGCTTCCAGGCGGCGGCGGTTCATCTCGCTGTCGGTCCACTCGTACAGCGCCAGGGTACCGCGCAGCACATCGGCATTATCCATCATCGACAGGAATCCGCTGCCGAGGTGACTCAGCACGCGCCAGTGGAAACGGTCCTGCGCCGGCGGATAACAGGGCAGCGTCGGCGCGCACAGGTTACGTACGGCGATACTGGTCGAGGTGGTTTTCATCACCGTATCAAGCACCGTGCTCTGCAGTGCTCGTCGTGGCAGCTGGCCGTTGGTGCCGGTGAGCGTCAGCGACAGGCTTTCGTCTTCCGGTACGGTGTGGTTATCAAAGGCTTCACCACCAAGGATAAGCCAGGTGTTATGCAGGCCCGACGGGCCACGGCGCACGCGGGTGTGGTAGTAATATTCCGGCGCTTCATGACGCATCATTCCACCTTTGTGGCGGAAACTCGAAAACGGCACGTAGGTGTGCTGGCTCGATGACATTACCGAATCCACCGCGTATATCTCGGTATGGCCATCCTGCACGCGCATTGGGCGCAGCATGTATTCGGTCTGCAGGGAGTTGAGCGTCAGCGGGTCGGATTCCAGCGGGAACAGGTTAATCACCGGCACACAGTTCAGGCGCAAATGCTTTTCGGTAAAGCTGAAATCATGCTCCCAGCGCTCCGCCAGTACCACGTCGATTTCAAACCATGGGAGCTCAGCCGGAAAGGCCACGGTCTCCAGCCCATGCAGCCCCATGAACATGAATTTCTCACGGAAGGTGAAGTACTCCAGCAACAGCTGATAGCCGCTAAAGCTGCTGCTTCCCTTCGGCCACAGGTCATCGTCATCACCAAAGCCCAGCGCAGTGAAATATCCGTCGAGCGGTCTTCTGTCCATGCCTCCCGGCATCCGCAACCATAGGCGGGCCGTGTTCATGGTAAAAGCTTCATGCATGGCGCAGGCCAGCGGAGCGTCTGCATTGAAGTAGAACGGGAGCTGACTGAGATCGACACGACTCCAGTCGGCAAGATGGCTGCAATTAAAGCGCAGCGTGATGACCGAACGCCCGTCAGGGTCGGTGGACAGTCGGGCGTGCTCCAGCGACAACGGTTGAAGGGTAATCTCTTTGGTAGTGGTGTACCGGCAGCGCGTACCCTTCTCACCGATCGGTCGCGAGTTTACCTCGAAACCTTTGACGATACGCATCTGCTCTTTCATCTCACGCCAGTCAGGGGTGAACTCCACCACCGACATTGACGGAATGGTACGCAGGTAATGCGGCCACAGCAGGCTGACTAGCCCTTCGGTTAGTTCCGGTAGATCGTCATCAAGTTTCTCGCGCAAGCGGCCCATCAGGAAGGCAAAGCCTTCAAACAGGCGTTCCACATACGGGTCGCGCGCGCCCGCTTTATCGAGATTGAGCATTGCCGCCTGCTCCGGGTGAGCACGGGCAAACTCTTCGCCCGCTTCCAGCAGGTAGCGCATTTCAGCGTCGTAATAACGCAGGGTTAAATCGTCCATAAAAACCTGAATATGTGTGTTTTAAAGGTATGCCAAGTGGTGTTACCCGCAAAGCACTGCACTGCCTGCCGGATCGAGCGCAATCAGACCAGCCAGAAGCTGGTCCATCTCAGGCTGAAGCCGTGATTTATCGGTTTCACTGCGTGTAGCTTTCATACGCAGCAGTCTGAGGCGACGCGATTTCACTTCAAACAGCAGCGCCGGTGTCCACTGCGTGAGGGTGATGGACTGCGCAGCACCATCGAGCTCGCCCAGCAGATGCAGCGCCAGTTCATTCTTGCCCTTCTGCTCGGCTACACGGGCCATCAGCAGGCGCAGCAGCCATTTGTCTTTTGTGGAGTCGGAGCCCGGACGGGTCTGCAGCCAGTGTAGTGTGGCATCCAGACCGTCAGTGTCCGCTTTCTCCAACGCTTCCGGCTCAAGGGCCAGAATATCGTTGCCCGTCTCACTGACGGCACTGACCGGCTCATCGCGCCAGCCGGACATATCGTCCAGTACGCTCTGATTTATCCAGTTCAGCGTGACTTCATCGGCAAACGGCGTTCCGTCATTAAAGGCCAAGGTTTCAAGCCCGGTAAGGCGGCGCAGCAACCCTTTCAGGTCTGCAGTGATGATATCGGCCAGTACATCCTGCCCTGACTTTATCAGTGCCTGGTGGATATACCACTGCAAATCCAGCCAGAGGTGATTGGCACCGCGCGAGAAGGTATTGTCCGCCTGCTCCAGTATTTCCAGCCAGCTCTGCTGCAGATACAGGCGTTTGAGCATGGCCCGCTGGTCAGCACGCGGCGGTTCGATGCGCGTTTTCCCTTCGGCATCAGGTGCCGGAATAGCACTCAGCGTGTCATGACGCAGGCTTTTCATCAGCCGGTGTGCGGCGAGCCAGCCATCGGGCTGCTCACGCAGATATCCGGTCAGGGTACGGGCCTGGGCCAACAAATCTTGACCAGAGGTGATGCGGCTCAAAACCGGCGTGTCTGACTCGATGGTATGCATAGCGCTCTGTGACTGAGCCTTATTACCAGCGTTCTGCGGTACCACAGCATCCACGCCACCGGCCTTCATCAGGCGAGACTCCAGAGCACTGTATAGTGCATTGAGCTCTGGCCGTGACGCTTCTGGTTCTGGCTCCAGACTGTCGCGGATGAGCAGCAGCGCACCGGCAGTGCGCAGTGCATCATCGCGTACCACTTCCGGCCAGAGTGACAGGCTGTCCAGAACGCGGGAGCCTGCGAGCCACTCCAGCGCCGGTTTACGGCTCCGCTCACGCTGAGGATGAAGCTGCGTTCCATAGCGCTGTAGCAATCTGGCCAGCAGTTCAAGCCCTTCGGCAAAGCCGGTCTCCCCGTCCTGATGCAGACGCGCCCAGCAGTAGTAGGTGGCGATCCGGATATCTTTGGCTGTGGTGGTCAGCAGTTTTTCGGCAAGCGTGCAAATCAGGCCGGTATCGATGCCGGATAGTTTATTGACCTCCTCGCGGATACGCTGAAAATCATCGTCATAACCGGGGTCTTCTCCGGTCGGACTGGTGTCATTTACCGGAGCAAGCCAGGGCTGCCAGTTTTCCGTGCGTGCCTGCGCCTGTTGCCGCAACTGAGTTTCGTCAGCCTGACAGGCGGCAACCAGATTCTGCAGTGTGCTCATTATTCGCCCCCCTCCATGTCATTGTTTCTGGTGTTGGCCATCAGCGCCTGCGCGGTGGCCTCGCTGTCAACACTGAATATCTGATCCGGCAGCGTGAAACCACGCAGTTCCAGCAACGCCAGCGGACCTTTTCCGAGTTGTGAGCGCAGCACCCACTGCAGGGTGCGACCATCCGGGGCGGTAAAACTCATCATCCACTGACTGCGGTCAAGCTGCTGGCGCTTGCCCTGGTCCAGCCAGCGAATAAAGCCCCAGGTCCCACTGAAATCCCCGAACAGACGCGCACCGGCATTGACCGTGGTCCAGGTCAGCATCGTCCCCGGCTTGTAGGTATCTCCCGGCCAGCGGAAGCTTTGCCAGTCGGCCATCTGGTTGAAGTAGTGCAGCTTTTGTCCATCAATGGTCAACTGGGTTTCCACCACCTGCGGCACAGGACGCGCCTGCAGTTCAAAGCTGATGCCCTGGCTGCCATCTGTGAACAGAATGTCTGACAGTTGACTCAGTTGGTTAATGGCCCGCAGGAAGGCCGGGTTAAAGTTCAACCTCTGGCTGTTGACCTTATCCGGTACCCACTGACTACCCTCTTTGTGCAGCACACCGTTGAGCTCTGTCGTCAGGAAGCGCTCTATACGTCCGCTGTCCTTACGCACAAATTCAGCCAGCATCGGCAAAGAGGCATCACTTTTACTCACCGCAAACGGGAAGCGCCCGTCAAAGGCCGTGTGCCAGTTCGCCACCACGGCGCGGCTCCATTTATCATTCAGGCTCGCCGCCGACGGCTGCAGCACCGTTTCCCAGGCTTGAGTCAGTGGCAACACGAACATCGTGCTGCCAAAACTGCTCCACTCTTCGCCAAGGCTTGCCGAAATAAGGCTACCGTATTGCTGGGTGTCGGTCAGATCGACGCTCTTGCCCTTAAACACGGTCTGGGCGAGAGTCTGCATCATCTCCTGTGGATCAGAAGCGCTTGCCACCTGCTGCAGGCGCAGACGCACGCGGGTGATACGGGTCAGATAGGTCTGCAGGCTCAGCGAAGTGTCAGCCGACATGACGTTGCTGCCTTTGTTTTTACCCAGAAGCTGAAGCAGCGGACCAAAGGTTTCATCCAGCGGACCCTGCGGCCCTGACGCAGACTGGTCAATCACCGGTTTGTCTTTCCCGCCGACAAGATCCTTAGCCGATTTGATAATGGAATCCGAAAGTCCCTCGCTTTGCTGGCCGGTCTGCCCCTGCCAGGCGAGAGTATTCATCAGAGCAATCAGTGGCGACTGGCGCACATCACTCATCAGCGTCAACTGGTCAGTGACGTCTGCAATGTTGTTTGCCGGGTTAAGCCGCAGACTGTTGAGAAAATTCAGCCAGCTACCCGCAAAATCAGTGAAGTAACGTTGCGTCAGGCGCGCTTTCAGGGCTTCCGGCGACAGGTCTGAGGACACTGCTTTTCGGCTGTCGCTCAGCACCCAGTCAATTTCGTCACGACGGGAGTTAGCCGCTTTCTCTATCGCCTGCTGAATACCGCCCTCCCACGCCTGACGGGTAAACATGCCTGGTACCACTTCATCAGTGGTGAACAGGCGGCGGGCATCAGTACCGCTGGTCATGTCCTCCAGAGATACATCTGCAAAGTTACGGCGCACCGATTTGAGCATGTTTTCATACAGCGTACTTTCCGCGTTGCGACGCCCGATTTGCTGCAACAGCACCTGGCGGCTCTGGCTGACCAGTTGCGCATCCGGCGTGATTTTCCACTGTGGCTGTTTTGGGAGTGTGGCGATATAGAAGGCCCACAAATCCGGCGACAGGCTTTGCCACAGACCGGTAGAGATGCCCGTCCGCGCTGGCTGCACGGTTTTCAGGGTCTGCGCGTAGAATGCGCCGTCGGCTTTATCCGGCCGGGCCATCATCATCCACGCCTTCAATTGGTCATAACCGGGTTTAGCAAGCTGCGCACGCCGATCGCTGTTCGGCACAGAGTTGATCAGCGCGGTCAGTTTTTCCGTCAGAGCGGCATTGGCCGGATCGCGAATCAGGCGATTATTCGCGACACCGTACCACGGCAGCATCGCGCTCAGCAGATGTTGGCTATGATCAAGGCCAAAGCGCTGATACAAAGGTGAGCCATTCTGAATGTGATGCTGTAAACGACCCGCATCGTTACGCAGTTCATGCAGTGTCGTCAGCTGGTAATCCGATACGGAAGGATGTTCCACCAGGTTGCGTGCTTTTGTCGCGACAGAAGAGATTTGCCCGTAGTTCAGTGAAAACGAAAGCAGCGTCCCGCCCCCCCAGACCCCGATACTGATCATCAGTATCCAGGCAAGCGTTTGTTCCCACGCCATCCCGACACGGCGGCCACGTACACGGGGGCAGTCGTCAACGATACCCTGCCAGGTCGCTGGCAGAGTCAGCGCATGGCGCTGTGATTCCGGGACATAAGTCTCCGCATCGGTATAAGCAACTGCGTTTTCAGGCGACTGACTTCCCGACAGGCTGAACATCAGGCCACGCAGCGGAACGCGTTGCTGGGAGGCAGACAGCCATGGCACAAGTTGCTGAGCCCAGCGGGCGATACCGCCGTCTTTGAGGTGCTGGCCCAGGCGCAGCAGGAAGTCGTGACCGTTGTTCTCAGCGACCTGACTAATACCCTGTGCCCGCAATTCCGGCAGTATCCTTTCAAGCTGGCGGGTAATATCGTCTTCTTTTGCACGCAGCGGAAAGCGTGCCCCGACAGTCTGCTCAGGGCGTTTTGTCTGCGACCAGTTGCTGTCGCATAACTGCCATAGCCAGACCGGGGCAGAATAACGCAGCAGCTCGCTGATTTTTTCCAGCCCGCGTAAATCGTTGTCACTGACCTGTGGCGTCAGGTTAAAAGACTGAGGTATTACCCGGACAATCCCGTCCAGTGGGCGTCCACGGCGTAATTTGCGTAGTGCAGCGTATTTTTCTGTGTCGTGCTCTGCGGTCAGGCTGCCACCATAAATCAGCACCGTGCAGTTCCCTTCCAGCCATTGGCTTTCCTGCAGGCCGGGAACCAGCTGTTCGATAGCGGCTTCGTCGCCAGTGACCAGTAGCAGACGGACTTTATAACGCCAGAAGAACGAGTACCGTCTTCTGAGATGTTTGTTCAGTGCTGAAAAATCATTTTGATCCGACGTTCTTTCTTCTTTGTGATTATTTTCACCATCAGGCGTAACGGGAGAGGGATTTTGTTGCCTGGACCACGTAAAAAATACCAAGGTGCATAATGTGGCAGTCAGGATGATGAAACCAGCCATCACATACCAGAAATTATCGTCACCACTATCAGAGGGCAACTGCGTTGTCTGTGCAAAAATAAAGAGTATCAACAGCAGGACTGCCACGATGAGTAGCCCAGCCCCCAGTGGCTTTGAAATCTTTTTCATGCCGGTTATTCCTTTACGGAGTGTCGTGCAACCCTGATAAATTCCGGGCGCTGGAGACGAGCTGTAATTCGCCTCAGCAAAATAGCCAACCCGGGCAATATCACTATCAGTGACAGCAGAAGAAGAGTGATCCCTGACCAGGAGAATGCCGTTGAAGGGAAATAGCGGATCATGAGGCTGTACAGCCCGGCATTGAGCAGTAATGCCATCAGAACAGATCCTCCGGGGAAGGGTGGCTGAATAACGAAATGATCAGACCCGACTTCGGGGGCGTTGTTTCCGATCGTCACTGCCCAGGCATCTTCCTCGCCTTCGAGAAGTAGCCACTGACTGGCTGGGCCATAAGCAGCCATCTCAGCCGCAGCGCCAATCATTGCCCAGCCAGCAAGGCCGCCATACCAGACACATGCGGTGTCAAAGTCAATGACACCACCAGTTCCAATGCTATCGTACAGAGGAACCGGCAGATCATTCAGCACCCTATTCACTGACTGCCGTGGCGCATCTGACAGCCCACTGTGCCAGACAAGGTGTTTCTTGCTGGCAGGCGTGAGGGCCATATCCCGTAATTCACTGAGTTCCGTTGCAAGCGTACGGGTGTTGAGCGGCATCGCCCGGAAAATCCGTAACGCATTTTTTCCTTCACCCTGATTTAGCATCGACGGATGAATCATAAACAACGCGCTGGCAAATTCAGGTAGAACATCATCGGGAAGCCGATAGTGCATTGCCAGTACCAGTACGGGCCGCTTTGTTGACCCTACAAACTGATTCCAGTCACCAAAGGATGAATCTGCATCCTGAAAATGAACGTCGACATTCCAAGGTGTGGGACCTACTGACCAGATGCGATGGAATGACTGAGATTCACGATCTTTGTCGCTACCATTGGTCTGAACAATAATCTGGAGTGGGCCGGAAGGATATCGTCGCTGAATCGAAGGACTTATCTGAGCGATGAGATGACGAAGTAGCTGCTCAAAACGTGAAATGCCGGGCGTAATAGGGGCGTCCGACAACAACGTTAAAGGTGGCGGGTCCGCGCTATCCCCTGCCTGTGTATGTGCAAGACGAGACAACAGGTTCGTATTGGCAGTGATGAAAACATGGCTAAGAATGACGAGATGCTGATGCGCGCGTAAGCGCCATTTCAGACGCATACTCCGGCACCACTCATTCCAGTTCCAGACTCGAATTGCGAGCGTTTCCCACCAGAAACTATAGACAGCGATAGCTGCCGAAATGCCTGTAAATGTCCGGATAGTCAGTGGTAACCAGTACCCACTGCTCAACGAAGGCAACCCTGTCGTCGGTAATTTCAGCACAGCAACAATTAGGCCAATGAAAAGGCCTAATACGATAATCAAAAGACAGACCCAGGGCGACCAGGCCGTTGCCTGCGCTTTTTCAGGCACCTCCGGCAGAGACCATCCCATCAGCCAACCTCCATATCCTGCAAGCTTGCGATGACGCTTGCACCACACTGCGTTTTACAGCCATGTAGAACAATTCCACGCCCGTTTTCTTCATAGGCAGAAATATTGCACTCAATAATTTTATTTATGCCATGCTCAGGGCAGGTGACGGTATCATTTAAGAGTGCGGCATTTTTACCGGATATATCAAAACTGGATGAGGCTGATGTGACTTTACCACCATGTGTAGTGACATCCCCTAAAACAACTGCAAATTTCCCCACTTTCTATTCCTTTAATTATAATTAAACACCTGACTCCATAGTGCTTAATTTTAGAAAACTCACCGAGACTTAAAGTCAGCTTAAATATATTTATGCCTTATTTACAACTCTGTAAGCGGGTAACTTACGTTGCTCTGTATTAAACTCATCACCAACAGTATCCCGGCTAATTAAATCAGGCTCTGGCACTTTGTCAGGGATTCCACTAAAGAGATAGGGATCCTCCCCCTGTACCCAGTCCGCTTTTCGCCGTAAATCAGCCATAAATTCCTTATCCCAGGTTGCATCGCAATATCCAATCGGCAAATCATAAGCTACCACCTGCGACATGAAATCAGCACGCATTGGCAAAGTACTATGGTCCGTGGGCTGGGAAACGTAGGTTCTCAGGCGAGCATCTTTCTCTTCAAATGTTTCTTTGCGAGTCACGGGTACCAGTCGAGGCTCTGATTGTGTCCCCAAATTCTTAAAGCCAATCACAATATCCTGATTAGGATATAGATTGATGTAATTGTCATAGGTATTGTCTTTTTTTTGATTGTTCTTCGGGTTAATCTCACCCCATCCATCTTTTTGACTGGCATCATGTTCAGCTCCAACTCGGGACCCATCAAAATTAGCCAATGTGGCCGCTGATAATGGCTCAGGTACTTTTTCGGCATTAATAAAAACTGTTTGCCATTCTGGAGGATCCGGATAGGTGAAACTACTGCTTTGATACTGGTCGCCTTTATCATCCCAGAAAGGTTTTCCATCCGGCAATTTTGCAAAAGGCGTCACGGGATTTGGAGCTTCGCCACATGGAGCACTGCGAGCCAGCATCCGCTGAAATAAATTTCCCTGATGCTTTTTCAGCAGAGGATGAGGATGCCCCTGAGAATCATTGGGTAATCCCTGCCAGCCAATTGAGCGTAGCGGCCGTGATCCCATAACACGGTCATGAGGACAAAAGTAGATATAAGTGCGCCCGTGATTATCGCGTTCGGTAAGACTGGTACCATTTTCATCAGCAAGAGTGACATCAGGTCGCCAGTTTTTTTTATCTGCCGTTTGTCCGACACAAAGCCCTTCATAGCCCAGTGATGACAAATGATTTTTTCTTGAAGCCACCTTATCAATGATGGCAGATAACGTATTCTGCCGCCCTTCTGGCGAAATGCACTCATCTGCCGGAAGTGACGCGCCATTAAGATCGTTGTGATCCAGTGCATAGGGGGAGTTAAGTACAAATAATGCATCAGGTGCTTGTTCAGCAATTGCTACGGCAGCCATTGCGACCATGGTTCCCTGACTGTGAGAAACAATGGTCACCGTATCTTTGGGATATTTTTTACGAATACTGTCAACCAGGTCTGCAAGACGTTTGGCCGCATGGGCATAATATTTGCGCGGCGGGGCATTGGTTAACAGGCGGTCTTTATCTTCATTAAACCATTGTATCTTAATACCGGCAACGCTCTCTTTAAATCCTTTCTCACTCCATAAAGAGTGCAGATTATTTGTACCGTTCTGGAATGGCCCGCCGCCCCAGAAAAATGGACCCTGAGCCATAATATTTTCATGAGAAACACCTTGCATTTTCAACTGATGATAATCAACACCTTTCCTATTGGCTAACGGTATAACATATTGATCTTCATTACCTTTCGATGAAGAATATCCCCAGTAAAAACGAATAACTGGAGATTTTTGCTTCTTAGGTGCAGGCAGAACTCTTTCTATGAGAGGTTCAGCATCTATTTTATCATCAGAAAGATACTTATTGGTTTTCAGTTCGTATGATGTCCCGGTTAATCCAAGCCTCTTATTCAGACCTTCGCAAAGTTTATTCTCCGCAATTGAAAACCACTCACCTGTCGAATTGACGCCATGTACAAGTATAATTATACCTGGTAAGTGCGGCGGCAAATCACACCCGCCTCTGATCTGGCAATTTTTATGAGACGGGAATGAGCGCCAGGAGGGATGCCCATTATCATCAAACTTACATTCAAGTTCCCGGATGGGTTCAGAATTACTGTTCATTTTTCACCACCACCTTTTTCCCACTTGACACATTGGTATACGTGATGGTTTTAGCTTTAATGTTTTTATTACACTGATATTTACTATCTAAGCCCTGAGTTAAAAGAATTGGAAATTTAATCCTATTGCTATAAACCTCATCTTCAATCCTGATTTGAATATCTGACAGTTCATTTGCCATCAAATTACTTTCCTCATGAGTTTTCGGTGGTGTTAATGTTCTGATATAGTCGAATATATTAAACCTCGGTCCATACTCGTTTGCATAAGGAATTTTTTTTCTTATCAATTCTTCTTTTACTAACTCATCAACTTTTTTTTGCCAGTCGTCATAAACGCTTATTAAGCTTCCATCTGAAAATCTTAATTTATTCACTGAATGAAGATCGCGAAGACCTACAGGGTGAGAATATACACTCTCTATTTGAGACTCATCTCTTAAGTAAACCCCATCATTCGCCACTACCACTTTAAGCTTACTGAATCGCTCAGGGGTGTTGTACTCCTCAGCTATAATTTTATAGATAAAGGTTTTTCCATGATCTGCTGAAAAGAAGAAAAACACAGGACAACCTCTTTCTGACCTTCCGCTACCACAATACTGATCAGTGGATGCTCCAGGAAATGCGAGATACCCATTATCCGCTCCATTGACAATGCCTCCCTGATATGACGCCATGCTATTCCCAAGACGATATGAGAAATCATTGAAATCAATATCCCATCCCAGCAGGGTTTTTATTTCCCTTTCAGTATCATTGTAATAAACCTGCCCCCCCTTATCACACGCAATGTAGTTCTCCAGCGTCAGAAACCTGGTTTTATCTATGCGATAAATAATTTGAGTCGGCGCATCCGTTTCAACTTTTCGTGATTCTTCTACCTGTTGAGACCCGCTCATTCCTCCCAGACCGACCCCAAAACTGGCCCCCATTGATACACCAGCTAAAAACTGAAGTCCTTTATAAATGGCATACAGGAGCACACCAGTAATGGCTATAATTGTGAGTACTTTTCTGTCTGACTGATTCCATTTCATATTATTGCGCCTTAACCAGGGTAATGAGCATATTGTCGATAACATCAGATGAGTTCAGTGACGTCGCGCCCGACGAATCTGGCACGCCTGCTTTTTATATGTATAAAAATGATCGTTACGTGTTCTTTCCCTGTACTGTAATCTACAAAAATATATTTATGCCTTATTTACAACTCTGTAAGCGGGTAACTTACGTTGCTCTGTATTAAACTCATCACCAACAGTATCCCGGCTAATTAAATCAGGCTCTGGCACTTTGTCAGGGATTCCACTAAAGAGATAGGGATCCTCCCCCTGTACCCAGTCAGCTTTTCGCCGTAAATCAGCCATAAATTCCTTATCCCAGGTTGCATCGCAATACCCAATCGGCAAATCATAAGCTACCACCTGCGACATGAAATCAGCACGCATTGGCAAAGTACTATGGTCCGTGGGCTGGGAAACGTAGGTTCTCAGGCGAGCATCTTTCTCTTCAAATGTTTCTTTGCGAGTCACGGGTACCAGTCGAGGCTCTGATTGTGTCCCCAAATTCTTAAAGCCAATCACAATATCCTGATTAGGGTAAAGATTAATGTAGTTGTCATAGGTATTGTCGTTTTTATTTTTTTTATCCGGGTTGAACTCTCCCCAGCCATCTATTTGCCTGGCGTCATGTTCCATCCCCACTCGTGTTACATCAAAATTTGCCAATTTAGTAGCATCAATAGGCTCCGGAACTTTTTCGGCATTAATAAAAACCGTTTGCCATTCTGGAGGATCCGGATAGGTGAAACTACTGCTTTGATACTGGTCGCCTTTATCATCCCAGAAAGGTTTTCCATCCGGCAATTTTGCAAAAGGCGTCACGGGATTTGGAGCTTCGCCACATGGAGTACTGCGAGCCAGCATCCGCTGAAATAAATTTCCCTGATGCTTTTTCAGCAGAGGATGAGGATGCCCCTGAGAATCATTGGGTAATCCCTGCCAGCCAATTGAGCGTAGCGGCCGTGATCCCATAACACGGTCATGAGGACAAAAGTAGATATAAGTGCGCCCGTGATTATCGCGTTCGGTAAGACTGGTACCATTTTCATCAGCAAGAGTGACATCAGGTCGCCAGTTTTTTTTATCTGCCGTTTGTCCGACACAAAGCCCTTCATAGCCCAGTGATGACAAATGATTTTTTCTGGAAGCGACCTTATCAACAATGGCAGACAATGTACTTTGCCTCCCTTTAGGTGAGATACATTCCTCTGCAGGAAGCGACGCACCATTGAGATCGTTGTGATCCAGTGCATAGGGGGAGTTAAGTACAAATAATGCATCAGGTGCTTGTTCAGCAATTGCTACGGCAGCCATTGCGACCATGGTTCCCTGACTGTGAGAAATAATGGTCACCGTATCTTTGGGATATTTATTACGAATACTGTCAACCATGTCTGCAAGGCGTTTGGCTGCATGCGCATAATATTTTCGCGGTGGCGCATTGGTTAACAGGCGATCTTTGTCTTCATTAAACCACTGGACTTTAATACCTGCAACGCTCTCTTTAAACCCTTTCTCACTCCATAAAGAATGTAGATTATTTGTACCGTTCTGGAATGGCCCCCCGCCCCAGAAAAATGGCCCCTGAGCAATAATGCTTTCATGAGAAACACCTTGCATTTTCAACTGATGATAATCAACGCCTTTCCTATTGGCTAACGGTATAACGTATTTATCTTCATTACCTTTAGGTGAGGAATACCCCCAATAGAATCTAATCACAGGAGAGTTTGATTCTTTTGTGTTTGTCGCATCTCTTTCAACTAATGGTGTAGTTGAAACCACAGAATCGCTTTTGTATTTATTCTTAATTAGAAGATATGGTTTTTCAAGGCCAAGCCGTTTATTTAAACCTACACATAGGCTTTCTTCAGCGCTCTCAAACCATTCTCCCGTTGAATTAACACCATGGACCAGTATAATAATCCCAGGTAAATGAGGTGGTAAATCACATCCACCTCTAACCTGACAATTCTTATGTGAAGGAAATGAACTCCAGGAAGGGTGTCCATTATCATCGAACTTACACTCAAGCTCTCGGATTGGCTCTTTGCTATTGCTCATTTTTCACTACCTCCCTTTTACCATATTTCGATATATAGATTATAGTTTTGGCTTTAACTTCATTATTGCATTGATAAGCTCTATCACTACCTTCATCAGATAATCGGGGGAACCCAATTCTATTTTTATAAACATCTCTTGTCATTTTTGTGGCTATATCAGATAGCTCATTTGCCAGTCTATTAGTTTCGTCATGCGATTTAGGCGGAATAGACTCCCTTGCATAGTCAAATATATTAAAACGCGGACCATAATCATTAGCATATGGTAGTTTTCTTCGAGACACTTCCTTCTTTATCCGTTTTTCAACTTCAATATCCATATCATTAAATACATTTATTAACTTACCGCTATTGCTATCGAAGCGAAATTTATTCACACCAGAAAGACCATCAGTATATCCATCACTATAAACTGGCTCTTTCTTGGACTCATCCCTTAGATAAACACCATCATTAGCCACTACCACTTTAAGCTTACTGAATCGTTCAGGGGTGTTGTACTCCTCAGCTATAATTTTATAGATAAAGGTTTTTCCATGATCTGCTGAAAAGAAGAAAAACACAGGACAACCTCTTTCTGACCTTCCGCTACCACAATATTGCCTGGTTGATGCACCGGGGAATGCCAGATAACCATTATCTGCACCATTAATAATGGTTCCCTGATAAGCCGCAACATTATTACCACGACGATATGAGAAATCATAAAAATCTGTATCCCATCCCAGTTGGGTTTTTATTTCCCTTTCAGTATCATTATAATAAACCTGCCCCCCCTTATCACAAGATATGTAGTTTTCCAGTGTCAGATATCGATTTTTATCTATGCGATAAATAATTTGAGTCGGCGCATCCGTTTCAACTTTTCGTGATTCTTCTACCTGTTGAGACCCGCTCATTCCTCCCAGACCGACCCCAAAACTGGCCCCCATTGATACACCAGCTAAAAACTGAAGTCCTTTATAAATGGCATACAGGAGCACACCAGTAATGGCTATAATTGTGAGTACTTTTCTGTCTGACTGATTCCATTTCATATTATTGCGCCTTAACCAGGGTAATGAGCATATTGTCGATAACATCAGATGAGTTCAGCGACGTCGCGCCCGACGAATCTGTAACACCGGAAACGACAGAACCATCTGGCATAGTGATTTTGTACGCCTTACCAGGTATCGGTTCTTTTGTTAGCGCATTTCTGACAACAAACTTCTCATCAAATGTTGCTGGCTCAAACGACTTCATTACCCCCTGCAGACTGCCAGAACCCGCTTTTTTGATACCGGTGTTTTTGATAAGCAGCTTACCTGGCCCGCCAATCTCAACATTCCCACCCTTAATTTTGATATATCCCCCCCCGCATATCAGCGTCAGTTCATCCTGCGCCGTCACGACCAGTTTCCTGCCACTCGAAATATGCGTGTCCTGTGTCGACCACGTGGTGATATTTCCCCCCTGAGCCTGAATATCAATATCGTTATGCGAGCTAAACAATTTTGCACCTTCACGGCTGTACAGGCTGAGTTGTTTACCCGCAGCCAGCGTGAAATCTTTCTGTGCTCCGACATCCAGTTGCTTACCTGCCGTCAGCGTCAGATTGTCACTGGCTGATACCTGCAAATCTTCGCCACTCACCAGCGCCATGCCTTTCGGCGCACTGCCCAGGATGACCTCTTCATGCAACTGCTCGATTTTTTGCTTCAGGAGTTTTTGCTGGCGGCCGATATCCGCTGCCAGCGCCTGAGCCTGTTGTGCGCTGGCCGCAAGAGATTCCATCTCCACTAATGCTGCTGAAAGCCGCGTGAGCGCAGGCTCCATATCAAGAACCTGCCCCTGCGCTTTCGCCTGCCCGTCCGCACTGATAAACAGCCCTTTCTGTGCCCGGATGGCTCCCCAGCTGTCGGTTCTGAGCTCAAAACCTTCACCGCGCTTCTGCTTCTCCGCATCCACTAAATGTCCGAGATTCAGCTGACTCTTGCCGCCGTACTCAGTGGAAACCTTGATATGCTCTTTCCCGCGCTCATCGTCGAGGCGGATTTTGTTGTTCGCCGGTGTGCGCAGGACGTTACGTTTGTAGTTGCGGATGGTGACGTGATCGCCGTGGGCCGAGTCGTGAAGTACGCCAGAAATGTACGGTCTGTCCGGGTTACCGTCCTCAAAGCCAATCGCCACTTCGGTGCCCGCCAGCAGCGGCAGGTGCAGGCCGTAGGTATCACCCGCATAAGGGCGGGACTGCCGTACCCACAGGCTCTCGAATCCAGTTTCCCAGTTATCACGGTCAAACAGCATGTTGACGCGATAGCGGCCATCTTTATCGATATGGCCGTAGGTATCGTTCTCGGTGGTGCTGGTGACGCGGGCCGGCAATGTGCCGGCCATCACCGGGCGTGAGCCAGGCTCAGGGCGGAAACTAAAATCAGTGCTGTCCGGGATGCCGTCGAACCTGACGCCGAAGTCTTCATCACGGCGCGCATGGCTGTGCATCGCTGTGACGACCACGCCCTGAGCAAACACCTCTGCCACTTCGTACCCGCCGGTGACTTTCAGCACCTGCCCAGGAGAGAGGGTCGGGCAGCTGGTGATGGCATGCGTCTGCGTCTGACCATTCAGGTAGCGCTCATGACGAATGCGGGAGTAGAACGCCCCCGATTCCGGCGCCGGATTGCGGTCGTATGCGCTGCCCGGCGTCAGATAATTGTCGGCATAGTGGTAGGCATCACCGTAGGTGGTGGCATCCCCGCGACTCGCATCGACCCGGGTGTTCATGTCTTCCGTCGCCTGACGGTAGTTGTAATCACGGGTGCTGACCTGCTTCTGCACCACGTTATGATGGCTCTCCATGCCCCAGACCGAGTCCACGCCTTTTGAATGCTGTCCTGATGGCGGAACCGATGGCAGCGTCAGGCCTTTTTCATACCCCTGCTGACCGTCATAAAACTCCACGACGTCGATGTTCAGGCGCGTATCAGTAGTAAACCGGAACCAGATGCCCACCTCACCCAACAGACGGGTAATAAAGTGCAGGTCATCCTCGCCGTACTGCATCACCTGCTCACGACGCGGGTACTCTTTTGAGAGTGAGAACAGAAAATCCTGACCGCGCATGTTGTGACGCTCGCGCAGAATTTTTTCCACGATTTGTGGGACCGACATGTCCTGATAAATGACGTTCTGATGCGAACGGTCAAGCAGCGCCAGGCGTGGCTGGAGCGTCAGGGCATAGTGGGTTTCATCCTTTGAGGTGTTGAGGCGTTCAAAGCCGCTCACCAAACCCTGAATCACCCGCACCGGCTGCTGCAGCTTAATGCCGTAACCCTGGTCAACCGGGGCCTGCAGCGTCAGGGAGGCCGCTTTCATCAACATCATTTCTTTGCTGATGGCATGGTTGCCGCTGGTGAACTCAATCCGGTAGCTGAACGGCGAGCTCAGGGCTTCATCGCCTTCAAACGCCAGCACATCGAGCTCTGCTGCACAGCCCTTCACCGCCAGCTGGTGATGGTTGTGGCTGAATCTGATCGGGGGATTACTGCTCATGCGTGCACTCCTTGTGTACGGTCAAACTCCAGCCCGATACCCTCTTCCTCACTCCAGCTAAGGCATAGCGACTGTGGTTTCTGTTTCGCAGACATGTGGGTCAGCAGTTGCTGGCTCAGCACCGGCAGAATTTGTTGATTGAGCAGACTGTCGACGTTACGCGCCCCGGTATCCGGAAGCAGGCAGGCGGCAGTCAGTGCGTCATACAGGCTCTCATCAATCTGCGTGGTCAGGCCGTAGTGACGGTTGAGGCGTTTGCTCACCTGCGCCAGCTTCATTTCCACGATGGTGCGCATCGCCGCTTCCGCTAGCGGACGATAAATCACGGTCTGGAAGCGGGCCAGCAGCGCAGGCTGGAAGTGGTCGCGCAGAGTCGGGCGCAGCAGTTCGTGCAGGTCGCCTTCGCTGGCCTCCGGCTGTTCGTCCAGCAACTGCATGAGGTGGTCGCTGCCGAGGTTCGAGGTCATCAGAATAACCGTGTTGCGGAAGTCGATTTCGCGCCCTTCGCCGTCGCGCATAAAGCCACGGTCGAAGACCTGGTAGAACAGGTTCATCACGTCGCGGTGCGCCTTTTCCACTTCATCGAGCAGCACCACGCTGTACGGACGCTTGCGGACCGCTTCGGTCAGAATGCCGCCCTGACCGTAGCCGACGTAGCCCGGCGGCGAGCCTTTCAGCTGGGACACCGTGTGCGGCTCCTGGTACTCGGACAGGTTGATGGTGATGAGTGACTTCTCGCCACCGTACAGCACATCCGCCAGCACCAGCGCGGTTTCAGTTTTGCCGACGCCACTTGGACCGACCAGCAGGAACACACCCTGCGGACCATTCTCTGACGTCAGCCCGGTCTTCGCCGCGCGCAAGCGCTGGGCGATAGCGTTGAGTGCCACGTCCTGACCCACCACGCGTTTGCTGATTTCATTTTCCAGGGTCAGCAGCTCAGTCTGCTCGTCTTTCATCAGGGAAGAGAGCGGCACACCGGTCCAGTCGGCAATCACATTGGCGACGGTGCGGACGTCCACATCCACCGACAGCAGCGGGTTGCTGTGCTGTATGCCGTTCAGCGCCTGTTGCAGCGCGTGCGTCTCACTCTGACGGGAGATGTCCTGGCGGCTTTCCAGCAGTTGTTCGGTGAGTTTCAGCTCCTCGCCGTACCGGGCTTCCAGTTCGTCAAGTTCAGCGATAAGGTCCTTCTCTTCCTGCTCAATGGCGGTCAGGCGTTCGCCGTGGCTCTGATTGCCGACTGCGATATCTTCCAGCAGCGCCTGCTTCTCTATGTCCAGCGAGGTCATCAGCGCGCGAATACGGGTCAGCGGCTCCGGCACGGTGTCGAGGCTCATGCGCACGCGGGCTGCGGCTGTATCGAGTAAATCGACGGCCTTGTCCGGTAGCTGGCGTCCGGTCAGATAACGGCGGGACAGCGTGACGGCGGCGCGTACCGCATCGTCAGTAATATGCACGCCATGGTGTTCGGCATAGCGTGATTTCAGACCACGCAGCATCAGGCAGGCCGTATCGTCATCCGGCTCGTCGACTTTCACCATCTGGAAGCGGCGCTCAAGAGCCGCATCACGTTCAAAATATTGTTTGTATTCAGACCAGGTGGTGGCGGCGATGGTGCGCAGTTCACCGCGCGCCAGCGCCGGTTTCAGCAGGTTGGCCGCATCCGCGCCGCCCGCCTGGTTGCCCGCGCCGATAATGGTGTGTGCTTCATCGATAAACAGCAGAATGGGCACCGGCGATTGTTGTACCGCATCAATGACATTTTTCAGGCGCTGTTCGAATTCACCTTTCACGCCAGCCCCTGCCTGCAGCAGGCCGAGGTCAAGGGTGCGCAGTACAACAGGCTTGAGCGATTCCGGCACGTTACCCTCAGAGATTCGTAGCGCCAGGCCTTCCACCAGCGCGGTTTTGCCGACGCCCGGTTCACCGACCAGGATCGGATTGTTTTTGCGACGCCGCGAGAGAATGTCAACCATCTGGCGGATTTCAGTGTCGCGACCGAATACCGGGTCAATCTTGCCCTCTTTCGCTTTAGCAGTGACGTCGAGCGTGAATTTATCCAGCGCGTTTTGCAGCGCCGGGGTCAGTTCCCCCTCTTTTACCTCCGCGCCGACAGGACGCCCGACGAACTCCACTTCTCCACCATGGCTCTTTGCCAGTTCGGCTTCCTGCTGTACTTCCGGGCGTTCATCGGACTGCGCGTCGAGCAGCGGGCGCAGGCGTTCCAGTTGGCTCTGCCCCAGGGTCAGCAAAGGCCACAGACCATCACAGCGAGCAAGTCGTGGATTTTCCGTCAGCGCCATCAGCAGGTGTTGGCTTCGGATACTTTCCTCTCCGGCAAGTGAGGCCTGCATCCAGGCTTCCTGCATCAGCTTCTGAATATCCGCGGATAGCTGCGGGCGGCTGCGAACCGAACGCGGTTGATTATCCAGCCAGCCGAGCAACGCCTGCCACAGTGCATCCATATCCCACTCGTAGCGGCGTGCCAGCACCGTCAGGTCACCTTCCCCCTGTTCTAGCAGCTTCAGCAGCCAGTGCTCCGGCAAAATTTCCGCATGGGCGCGGGTCTGACAGAGCGAAGCCGCCCCTTCCATCGCACGGGCACAGTAAGGGTTCAGACGTCGCAACAGGATGGCTGGATTTTCCATGAATCTCTCTCTTTGTCGGTTCCTGGACACGCTACCGCCCATCGCTGTTTTCCGTGAAGGGGACCAAAGCGCATACGGTCAGGCTGGCAGTTTGTGGTTTTCTTTGCTGAAAACCCGTTTCAGACAGGCTCTCAGCAAAAAAAATGCGGACAGGAAACCCTGTCCGCATCAGGCTTACGCGGTGGCGCGTTCGTTCCAGGAATCGGAATGAATGATGTTGCCGTCTTTGTAAGTCCAGGTGATTTTTTCGTAGCGCAACTCAATCTGCTCCAGATGGTTGTGCTTTTCGTAGGAAGGATCCTTGATGTCGTGCATCACCGGATTCACCTTCACCACCTTCACGTTCTCAAGCTTCGTGTTGAAGTACTCAACTTCCTGACCCGCGTCGTTGATTTTGTACCACTTGAATTCCGCAGACTTGAGGGTCTGACCGGTAGTCACAGCCTTGTACAGGTACGGGCTGGACGAGTCGATTTCCTTGGTGAACAGGAACGGGGTGTGGATACGGGTACCGGTCAGCTTGCCGGTGTTGTTATCGGTCGGGATGTACAGGTTATGCTCCTGAGCGACAACTTCGATGCTGCCTTCACGATCCTGAACGTCCACAGAACCTTTAATGTCCGCGCCGCCGTCGTCTTTAAGCCAAAGATAAACAGGAATTGCCATGTGATTTACTCCATTACAGTTTTATCTGCGCCATCATCCGATGACGCCTGGGGATTGCCCGGTATCTGACAGGCATCGGCCTGCGGTACCAGACTGATTTCGACACGACGGTTAAGTGCGCGCCCTTCCGGGGTGTCGTTCGTTGCGATCGGGCGGCTTTCGCCATAGCCCTGCACCGCAAAACAGCTTTCCGGTACATCACCGGTATCACGCATCCAGTTGCGCACCGCTTCGGCACGCTTAAGTGAAAGCGTCTGGTTCAGTTTTGGATTGCCGGTGTTGTCGGTGTGACCTGACACCACAATCAGCCAGCCCGGTTTAGCTTTGATGCCAACCAGGGAGGTCACCAGCATTTTGGTGGAGCCCGGCTTGAGGTCGGATTTACCGGAATCGAACAGCGACATGCTGTCGAGGCGGACAATTTTCGGTACCGGTTTGGGTTTCGGCTGTGGTTCAGGCGGCGGAAGTGGAGGCACCCAGGAACGGATCGCATCCAGCACAGGCATTCGCAGACGCTCCCCCTGATACAGACCGAGCCCCATCCGCACCGGTACGCCATTGCGCGCCCAATCATTCAGCTCTGCCGCATCGTCACGCAGGACAGCAACGGCATCGGCTTTGGGTCCGAAATCATGCATCGGGATACGGTCATAGCGGGCAATATCGAAGCTCACACGCTGCAGCAGTTGGCGATTGTTCCAGCCACTACTGAGCAGCGCAGCAATGGCCGCCAGCGTGAAAATCCCGAGCGCACAACGGAAGGCTCGCCCACGCGGCGTCAGGCCTCGCCCTTCGGGCAGCAGTGGCAGGATAAAATCCGGGAAGGGAGAGATAACCGTACTGTCCGTTCCTACCGGCTGCCAGCCCGCTACCTGCTGCATCGCAGTGTGACGGGAAAGCCACGCAGTCCAGGCAGATGTGGCCAGACTTCCGGCAAGGATCGGTCCCATTCCCCACAGCACCGCGGTAGGCGCAATGACAGGAACGTCGGGGTTCTTATCCATAAAGACAGCTTTGACGTGCTGATGGAACCAGCTCATCAGGCTGTTCATCAACACCTGTTGCTGCATCGCAGGCGACCCACCGGTGGTAACCCATGTAGCGATTGAACTCGGCGCTGAAGATTCACGCCAGACCCTCACCCCTTCCCCCGGGATAGCCGCCTGCCAGAGCAGATCATTCGTCATCGCGCTGCCAACCTGACCATTCAGAACCAGCGGCACGGAATGCCCGGTTTCTTTACGCAACTGGCTGATTTGCCAGCGCAAGGCCAGCAGACGGCTGGTAAGGCGCTCGCTGTCGGCGTGTTTCTGTGGACAGACGCTGACCATCACCGACAGCTGGCGACCCCAGTCAGGTCGCAACCACAGTACCTGGCGGGCTGCCTGCTCCAGATCCTGATGATCCTCCACGCGGATCCAGCATCCCTGCGTGACAGTGAGCACCGGTGACTGCTGCATACATGCCAGCGGCAGATCGCCACAGACCAACACCACGGGCTGACGATAAGTGGCTTCCGGGAGGTCATCCAGACGCAGGGTGACGTCATGCTCCGCACGACGACTGGCGACATACCAGAACGCCAGGATAAGCCCCAGCATCGCCAACAGAACAAGCACAGAAACCAGTCGGGACACCGGCAGGAAACCCAAGCAGACCACTGCACTCAGCTGGGCGGCCCACAACGCAAGCCCGCGCTGTTGTTCAGGACTCATTTCACGGCTCCCGGTAGCAGGGTCAGCAGCGTCTGATCCAACCAGTGATCCAGTCCCCACCAGAGTGCGGCGACTACCATCACGCTCAGGCCGATACGCACGGGCCATGACGCCAGCCAACCACCCATTCCTCGTCCGGTACGGCTTTCTGCCAGTATCGGGTGAGCCTGCGGATAGCTGAACGGCGTGACATGTTCACTGAGCGCGTTGACGAGTTTCTGGCGCTCCGGATCGTTCAGCGAGCGGAAACTGCCGAGAAACCCCAGCATCATGACCCGCTGGAAGCAGGTCACAACAGCGTGGTCGGGCGCCGGTTCACGCAGCACATCGCGCATCCGATCGCACAGCGTATCACCGGCATCCATGGTGCCAAGGAAGTGCCCCTGCAGAGGAATGTCATACCACTGCAGGCAGGCATCATCCTCCACACCGCGACCTTTGACGGCTTCATCAAGCAGCGCACACTGTGCAGTGAGAATATGCTGACAGCTGGCTTCATCGAGTTCGCCCGCTTTCAGCTCACGCTGCACGCGTTCGACATCAGCAATGCAGCGCTCCCAAAACGTGCGCCCTTCTCCATCCTGAAACTTCGGACCGTGACGCAGGCTGATCACCTGCAGCCAGGTGTCCTGCAGCAGGGCATCAATATCAATCGACGCAGCAGTGCTGCGTTTAGGCTCACTCATGTTCTCAGTACCGCAAAGAGTTCAAGTTCAAGCTCGCCGAGCATGCCCGGAACGTAAAACATACAGGTGCCGCCCTGAAGCATTTCGCTGGCCAGAGGATGAGAGACATCGAGGCTGAAATACTGGTTTTCCAGACGCAGTGGGATGGCGGCCGGCACATGACGCAGGGGCATCAGGGGCACACCCACCCGTGATGAATTGACGATACTCCTGACATGATCCGGACTGCCGACCTTGCACTGGCGCGGGAACTGTTCCTGCAGCTGTGCCACCGGTATCGGTGAACGCACGGAGAGGTAGTAATCCGCCCCTTCGCGCAGGCGTGGGTCATGCAGACGGGCCTGCCAGAAGTGAAGCCGGGCATCATGCTCAAGCTCGATCGCTACCACCCGCGACGGCAGGCTGGCTTCCAGCAGGTCGCCCAGCAGGTCAAAGAGCGGCGGGAAGACGTTATTCAGTTGCTCATGCTGCCAGACAGGAATAGCACTCACCTGGTGTTCCAGCGAGAAGGTCAGCAGACTGCCCGCGAGCCTTGCCAGCTCCGGATACAGACGCTCCGGCGGACTTTGCGGGTGTCGCTGAAACTGTCCGAGCACGGGTTCTGCGCTGTTCAGGGCATTGAGCAACCAGAACAGAGACACGTCAGCCACGGCAAAATCGGCCATGCGCTCGTTACTTTCACGACGCATGTCCATCAGGCGACTCAGACGGGCACGCAGTTGCATCATCAGCTGTTCCAGCTGGGTCACCAGCCAGCGGCTACCCTGCAGAGCCAGCAGTGGCGGAAGAAAGGTTTCATCGAGTGCCCAGCTCCCCTGTGAATCCTGCTGTAGACGGGCGACCGGACAGGTCAGGTAATCACTGTTGTTCTGATGGGCGAAACGCAGAGTCAGCTCGGGCTGCATCACCGCAATCTGACGGGTATCGTCCCCAAAGGCGTTACGGACATCCCGCCAGCGCTGGCGATAACGCACAGGGCGCTCGGCCACCTCATCGGGTTTAAGACAGTTGCCGCCATTTGCCCGCAGTAGCGGAAGCGCCAGAACCACCGCCACTTCCTGTGATTCGCCCTCAAGCGCCAGCACCGGCGGCAGGGAGTCGGCATTATCCGTGTCGATAAGCGTGCCGTCGGGGAAACGGATGTGCAGATGACGGGCCTGCAGGCGGCCCAGTTTCAGTGCATCCGGTTCGAAAGTGGCATCAATCATCCCCCAGGGATGGGAGAGGCCCAGTCGGGCAATGCATTCCGCAGACCAGGCCGCGTATGCGGCCTGTTGCTGGAAGTGCTGGGGAGAGACCATAACGCCCCTGCCCCATAACGGTTGTTCCGTTTTCATTGGCTTCCTGCCTTAGCTTATGACTTGGCTTTCGGCATCTGGGAAACCAGTGACAGATTGACGTCCATGCCTTCCACCTGGAAGTGCGGTACGGCGTACAGCTTCACGCGGAAGAAGCCCGGGTTGTCTTCAATGTCTTCCACTACCACTTTGGCGTCACGCAGCGGGTGAGAAGCCTGCAGCTCGTCGCCCGGATCGGTCATTTCAGTCACCAGACTGCGCACCCAGGTGTTGAGCTCAAGCTCCAGCAGACGACGGTCTTTGGTGGTGCCGATGTTTTCGCGCTGGATAAGCTTCAGGTAGTGCGCAATACGCGACAGCAGGAAGATGTACGGCAGACGGGCGTTGATACGGCTGTTAGCCGTGGCATCCGCGGTGTCATACAGTGCCGGCTTCTGGGTGGAGTTAGCGCTGAAGAAGCAGGAATAATCTCTATTTTTATAGTAGGACAGCGGAATGAAGCCCAGATTCGCGAACTCAAATTCGCGGGTTTCCGGGATCATCACTTCTGACGGGATCTTGACCTGATTGCCGGTGCCCAGATCGTACAGATGAATAGGCAGATCCTGCACGGCACCACCGGCCTGCGGGCCACGGATTTGCACACACCAGCCGTTGTTGATGAAGCTGCGAACCATATTAGAAGCGAACGCAAACGAGGCGTTAGTCCACAGGTATTTGTCGTGATCCGGACCTTTCACTTCTTCCACATAGTTGAAGCTGCGCACTGGCACGGTGTCCGGACCATAAGGCAGACGACCCAGTACACGCGGCATCACAAGACCGATATAGCGGGCATCGTCCGTCTCGCGGAAGGATTTCCACTTGATGTACTCCGCACGGTCAAAGTAGTTACCAATATCTTTGATGGCCGCCACTTCCTCCATTGAATCCTTGAGAAAGAATTTCGGGCCAGCAGAGCCGATAAACGGCATATGCGCTGCAGCAGACACTTTTGAAATATTGCGCAGCAGGGCAACATCCTGCGCAGACGCATCAAACTCGTAAGCGGAAATCAGCGCGGCAATCGGTTCACCGCCCGGGGTGTCATACTCATCAATGTATGTATGTTTATACAGTCCACTCTGGATGATTTCCGGGCTGTCTTCGAAGTCCTGACGCAGGTCTTCTTTGGACATATCCAGCAGTTCAACCTTCACGTTCTGACGGAAATCAGTTTTGTCGACCAGGGATTTCACGCCACGCCACAGGCTCTCCACCGCCTGGAATTCTTCGCTATGCATTACCGCATCCAGCTGACGGCTAATCTGGTAGTCCAGCTCTGCGATATGGTGGTCAATAATGTTTTTATCGAGTTTTTCAACTTTTGAGCCCGCTTTCGTCAGGCATTCGAGAAATACCTGCATCCCCGCCGTTAAACGTTCATCTGCAGTCGCATCCGACATCGCCTGCGCGTCCTGCCAGATATCCAGCGCACTCAGCTCAGAGACCGGGTTCAGGTTGATTTTTTCAAACAGGGACGCATAAACCCCGCCCGCAGCAGGGCGTTCCAGCACCACGCTTTCGCCACCAGTCGCATTCTCATTTTTTACAGACATCAGCATCTTCCTTTTTAATCCGTTAAATCATCGTGACCGTTATGGCTGTTTAGGTGCCAGAGCAGACAGCTCTGAGCGGAGTTCTGCGCTTAACGCCGGGTCGAGCAGAATTTTTTCCAGCTCCTTTCGGAAAGCCTGATTGTCCAGCAGGTTCGCTTTTAAATCGCGAAGCAGGTTACGCATGGAAAGCATTGCCTTCAGTTGAGGGATCTGTCGGGAAACCTGCTCCGGGGTGAAATCTTTCATGCTCTGGAATATCAGACTGATATTGTCTTCGCTACCATCACTGGCGAGCGTGTTTTTAACGGTCAGATTGACTTTTGGGGAATATTCGGAAAGAACTGAGTCGAAATTATTCTTGTTCAAGTTAACTTTTTTGCGCTCAGACAGTGGTGCAGATTCCTGACCATTACTGAAGTCGCCCGCCACCAGTAATTTCAGAGGGAGCTCAGTTTTCTTGCTGGCTCCCCCTGTATGCAGGTCAAGCTTTAGATTAATACGTGCCTTTGGCACTTCATTCTGGAAACTATCAGCCATCTCATCATCCCTCGGTTTATCACTGCGTGCATCTTTCAAACGAAAGTTCTTTACATGTGATAATAGAACAATGATCGACAATAGATCAAATTTACCGATCTTTAATCTATTTTAAGTAAATTCTTAGGAATTTTCCTCTAAATGTTAATAGTGAATAGTGCTGAGATGTCAGTAAAATGGACTATTACCAGCACACAAAACAAACATTTATGTCGCAGTAGTTAAAATGAACGGATAATTATTGATAAATGGATCTTGACTTGATCTACATCAATATAAGAAAGTTAAAAACACCAATGCGCTTTCAAGGAAATGGTTTTAGATCAGAAAGAAATCAAAGGGGGCAGTAAGTCATAGCCTTGCTTCATGTGGGAAACACCGCAATAGCCATAAGGAAAGCATCAGGAACATAATCGGTTTTATGTCCCGAAAGAGAGCGTTTCATTTAATGTCAGGGCTGTATGGCGCTCCTGTCAGGCTTCAGCATGACGGCCAGGAGTGCACGGGCCTGGGAAACCGCCATACACGATGACAAATCCCCAGTCACAAGAAATTCAATCGGTGCAATCAGCCTGCCCTCATCCGGAAGCCTCTCAGCGTTGACATGGTCACGATACTTCTTGCGCCAGCAAAACCATGGTTGATGTTATGCAACGCCAGAACCTGACCGCGTAATACAGCCCGTCTGCCGTCTGGTTTTTCAGGGGGTTTAACTGCTGCGATGAACCCCGAACACGTGGCAGAGTGAGCATATCACCTCTGTTCAGGTGGCCAAATTCAGTGTTCCACTACAAAATGCAGAGAATGCGCATACCATTTTCTGGATTTTTTTATGTCCGCACTTTACCCGTTCAAAAGCCAGTATCTAGCCCTTTCTCTCATTCTGAGCGCTAACGCTGCAACTATTTTCCGGCTCCTCAAATTCACGACAAATTAATGTGATACTTTCCATGGGAATCGGCTCTTCTGTTAGACCACACCAGGGATGCCCATTTATCGACTGATGAAACCGGCAAAAACGGCACTCACCAAACATTCTGGCCCCCTGATTTTTCTGCATACTCCGCAGATGGGCCAGAAAAACTGTTTTCAGTTGTTCCTCAGAAAAAGCTAATGAATCCCACGGCTCCTGCAGTGTCTCCTGCATGATGCTATGCATCACTTCACTCGCTTTGGATGTCAGAACCAGATGGACAACCCGTTTATCCTTACCGTCATTTTCTCTTCTAATCCAACCTTCACGCTCTAGTTTATTCAGGGACTGCGATACCGTGCCTTTAGTCAGCCCGAGGTATTCCGTGGTTGCAGCGGGCGTATTGGAATAACCATTGCATCGCGTTAAATAGAAAAGAATCTGAACCCATGTTGTGGGGAGTCCTTTCAGTTGCGGATGGCGATAAAAGCTGCCCATTTGCAGGCTCACCAGGCGTTCAAGAATATCAAAGAGTGTCACAGTTACCTGCCTCTGCTTGCCGGGATACGTGCTGGATAAGCAAACGTCCAAACTTTCTAACGATAGGGATTTACTGTCATCAATAGTATCGATTCAAAACCATATTGACAATATTTTCAGTGTGTGTGTAATATTAAATGGTGTCGACTCGATACTATTTAATATTACACAAGGAAAGTCATCATGAGTAAAAAAGCCGTTTTCTTTCATGCAGGTTGCCCGGTATGCGTAGATGCAGAACACCAAATCGCACTGGCACTGGATCCCGCACAATACACGGTAGAAATCGTTCATCTCGGAAATGATAAAACCCGACTGAATGAGGCCATCGAAGCTGGTGTGCAATCTGTTCCAGCCCTGGTACTGGATGGTGGTATCCCGCTTCACATCAACTTTGGTGCGTTTATTAAAGATCTGCTTTAAGGATAAAAATGAAACGTATTGCGATTGTATTAGCAATGACTATCGCCACCTCTGCCAGTGCACATGGCAATGAGCCTCATCAGGGCGGTATTAAAACCAGCGCCGACAAGGCTGTATTGGCTGAGTTTGATATTGTGCACACTAAAGTCACTACCGAAGGGAATGTTGCCACCTTCCATATGGCAGTTTCCGGCAAGGCAGGTAAAAGTAAGCCTGCAGTAACAGGTAAGCTGGCGGGAACGGAAATTTTCTCTTATGTCTGGCCGACAACGATCGATCCGTATGAAGTGGGATTTGAACATAAGGCCGGTATCCTGGCGCTGGCGGTAACATCCCATCCTGATCTGGATGATACGCCGCTGTATGATGAAAATGGCGATGGTAACCGCAACAATGATGGCGATCTGTGGCATACCCACTGGGTGGTGCTGAAGCCTAACGAGGTCTGCGGGCCTGGCGCACTGGCCGTAGTTGATATTCCTGAGGGACAAAAACCCCGGCTGCCAAAAACCTGGCCTGGCTTGCCGGTACTGTTGGACAGTCCGGGCTGGAATCCTACGCTGACAGGTGAAACTGTAGAAGTGAAAGTTCCGTTCGATAATATTGGCGTGGTCACTGCCAGCCAGTTTGATGGCGTAACTGCCGGGCTACGAGTTAATGCCTCCGTTCATGCGCCGCTACTTTGCGTCGAGGATGTATTTAAAGTGGCCTCTGGCAAGCTGACGCTGCCGGGGAAAGTAAACCAGTAACGGAAATTAACCCGCACCACAGTGCGGGTTCTGGAGTTAACATGAATATCATTCGTCATCCGCGAGCACCAGCATTGACAATTGAACGCTGGTTTAATACGTCACAGCCGATAACCCTGGAATCATTACGCGGCAAGGTCGTGGTAATGGAATCATTTCAGATGCTGTGTCCTGGCTGTGTTTCCCATGGACTGCCGCAGGTTTCACGTGTGTACGCCACTTTTCCACCGGATAAGGTGGCCGTTATTGGCCTACATACGGTTTTTGAACATCATGAGGTAATGACCGCACAGGCACTGGAAACCTTTCTATCAGAATACCGCATCCCTTTCCCCGTCGGGGTGGATATGCCGTCTCCTGACAATGATGTCCCCCAGACCATGCTGTCCTACGCTATGCGCGGTACACCTACGTTGACGTTAATTGATCAGCAGGGATACCTACGCCAGCAATATTTTGGTCAGGTAGACGACCTCGCGCTGGGAGCAGAAATCGGGGCGTTATTGAATGAGTCGTTGTCTGTTTCCGAGGACGCGTCTATGGCATCAGGGTGCAGTGATGGGCAGTGTGCCACTACATAATGAGATACTGGATATGGCGGAGAGTTTTTTCCTGCCCGTGGGAAGAGTGAAACATTATCCCCGGGCAGTGAAAAAGAAACCGCAACGCTACGCATTACGGTTTCCATCAAAAGCTAAACTGACAAGCATTAGGAGATATACTCCGGCTTTTCGCATTTCAATCAAGAACACGCAAAAAGATTACTCTTCCTTCACCACAATCAGCGGCTCGATATCGCTCTCTTTTTTAATCACCAGCGACTCATCGCCGCGCAGGCAGGTCCCCCCATAGTTACCGCCTACGGTGAAGGTACAAACCTGAATATATTTACCGGCAATTTTTGGCAGACACCAAAGCTGCTGATAAATGTTCTTCTGCTCGGCAAACTTACCGCTGGTTTTATCCAGTAACTCTTCCTGATGGCTTACCAGATCGATGTTGCTGCCACAACGTCCTGCAATAGGTTTCACTGCATAACCGGTTTGCGCCAGCTCTTCATTAACAGTGAAATCAGTATCAAGCAGATAGCGGTGGTGTGGGAACAGTTGCCACAGGATCGGCAGAATCGCTTTATTACCAGGGATCACCGTCCACAGAGGTTCAAAGACCAGCACTTCCGGGCGCAGCAACACGTCGATTAAACGCACTTCCTGATTCGTATGCCCGGTACGAATTGGTACCGCAGCGTACTCCGTTTCACTGACCTCTCGCACCTGCTCAATTGCGGTTTCCCACGCCCAGGTTTTCCAGACGCAGTTCACCAGACGACCGTCCCCGTCAATCAGCTGACCAGCGTCATCCCAACGTAGCTCATCGAGGCCACGCAGAATTTTACTGTCAAACCCGGCCTGACGTAGCGCCTGCTGCATAAACTGAGCGTGGTAGTTTTCCTCTATATCTTTATCCTGCATGATGTGGACAAAAGGACGCGCGCGGCTGTGCTTCCAGGCCCCCGCCAGTTCGTTGATCAATCCTTCAGCTGGGTTGTGTCCCTGTCCTGTATAGCCCTGCTCGGCCCATCTTTCGAGGATCAAACCAGCTTCGGTATGGCACGATGCGGAATCGGCGTTGTACTCATACACCTTCAGTCCGCGTTCATCCATACAGAAATCCATACGTCCTGTAATCATATGATGCCGACGACGCTGCCAGGAAAGGCGCAGACGCGGCCAGAGGATTTTCGGGATATCGAACAGCGCCAGCAGGTTGTCATCTTTCAGCACTTTGTCGGTCGCGTGCAGATACATCAGGTGCAGCTCGTTGGTGGCTTTGATCAGCTCCTGCTCAGCACTCTCGGTAATGGTGAAGTACTGATGCGGATCCTGATTAATCACGTGGCCGTTCGCCAGCACGTAGGCTTTCTGCAGCGGATCCTGTTCATCAAGCCATTTACCGTCAAACTGCCCGTTATCTTCCAGTCGCGCGCCGCCAATTCTCAACGAGTCGTTGGCGATCTCCGGCTGCGGCAGGCTGTCACGGGTATCATCGGTCTGGATCATCCAGCCAAGGATGGTGGTGTCGTCAAAGGTATCACGCAGGGTGTAACAACCGTTTTCAACCACCATCTCCAGTTCGCGGGTCCACTGCTGTCCGGGAGGCAACGGCGTATGGAGCACGTTCTGTTCGGCAATACGGATTTTGTTTTCCAGCAACTGGGTGACGACCGCCACATGGCCGGTATCGTTAAACTCACCGCCTTTTTGCCAGATAAGCAGAGCACCGGCTACCGGCGCGCGGGGTGAACCATTCGGAAATGCCTGTAACGGCAGGATATTGTCATTCACTACTTCGCGTAGAAAGCGTAAGGAAAAGATCTCCCAGGCCATGCCTACATCGGTGAAGACCACGCCATAATTAAGGAAGAGAAAGCGGCGTGCGAACTCTACGCACTGCCATTTGTGGCCCATGTATTCGTCGTCGATATAGCTGCGAAATGCCGCATCATCGTCGTAGTCCCGTGGGTCGAGGGAGCTGTAATCTGAAGAGTAGATTGCTACGCCGCCTGGGGCGTAGCCCAATAATGTCCCGAATGGGGCATCCTGACTGGTCGTTCCTTTGCTCATGCACCTTACCTCAAAACAATACAGCCTGAGCAGGTTGGCGTGAATTTTTCGCTCTGATTGCCTGCTCTGCGACACTAACCGGACAGAGGTCGACATCATCATACACCTCAACGCAGCGGCTGGCGCTCAGAGGCGAAAAATTCGCAGCAGGAACTACGCTTTTGTCACGGTGACCGGTACGCTTTTATACGCCGGAGTCAAACTTTGTGTGTCCACCGCATCCAGCGAAAGCAGGACATTCGCTTCTGGCAGATAAGCGCCTATTGAGCCCACCGCCATGTTGTAAATCACCACCGTCAAGCCGCACATAATGCGATCCGCACAGGGCTGGCCGCGGTCGTCCAGCGCCTGAACGTTGACCACATCTCCCTGGCTCAGATCGCGAGTCGCCGCTTCTTCAGCGCTTAAAAACACCACATCCCGACGACCGGTAATGCCACGGTAGCGATCGTTCATACCATAAATAGTGGTGTTGTATTGATCGTGGCTGCGCAGCGTCGCCAGAACCAGTGCATCGGCAGGCTGATTTTCTCGCTCTACCGCCCGCTGATGGCTGACGATAAAGTTGGCTTTACCATTCGCCGTTCGCCATTCACGGCGCGAAGCGGGCGTATCCATACGAAATCCGCCCGGCTCGGCAATACGGGCATTGTAATCGTGGAACGCCGGGATCACGGCTTCAATGGCGTCACGGATCAGCGCGTAGTCCCCTGTTAACGCTTCCCAGTTGATCGGCGAAAGCGGCAGAGTTGCGTGTGCCATGCCCGCCACAATCGCGGGCTCCGATTTTAACCAGCGGGAAGCTGGCTTCAGCGCGCCGCAGGAAGCATGGACCATCGACATCGAGTCTTCGACGGTCACCGACTGGATCCCCGTCGCCTGAATGTCGCGCTCCGTTCGACCTAATGCAGGCAGCAGATAATTATGCTTTGCCAGCAGCAAATGCGATCTGTTCAGCTTGGTCGCAACATGGACCTGCAGATCCAAATTTTTCATCGCCGCAAAGGTGCGCTGCGGCTGCGGCATCGCCACCGCCAGATTGCCACCCATGCAAATGAGCGCTTTTGCCTCTCCCCGTTCGATGGCCCGAATACTCTCCACGCTGGAGCGGCCATGTTTACGCGGCACACGGATAGAAAAATGCGTCTCAAGGCGTTGCAGGAAGTCTTCGGATGCCGCTTCGTTGATCCCAACGGAACGGTCGCCCTGCACGTTAGAATGACCGCGCAACGGGCAGATCCCCGCCCCAGGCTTACCCATATTGCCTTTCAGCAGCAGCAGGTTTACCAGTTGCTGGACGTTCTCAGTACCGTTTTTATGCTGGGTGATGCCCAGCCCGTAACAAATAATAGTGGCACGAGATTTACTGTAGCTGTGTGCCAGGTCCTCCATCTGACTGCGCGTCAGGCCCGAGTCCTGTTCCAGCTCCGCCCAGTTATGCTGACGTAAGTCATCATACAGCGCTGCATATCCAGCGGTATGCTCATCGATAAACGCGTGATCGAGTGTCGGTTGCTGATCCAGTAAGATCCGCGCTTCATCCATTTCGATCAGCGCCTTCATGATGCCTTTGAGCAGCGAGGCGTCACCGCCCATTTTTACCTGGTAGTAGTCGTTGCTCAACTGCGTCGACTGACCGGTGAACATCTCTTTCGGGCTTTGCGGGAAACTAAAGCGCTCAAGCCCCCTTTCGTTCAGCGGATTGATAGAGATAATTTTAGCCCCGCGTTTGGCAACGTCGCGTAAGGTGGTCAGCATACGTGGATGATTAGTGCCAGGGTTATGCCCGATACAAATCACCAGATCGCAATGGTCAAAATCGTCAAGTTCAACGGTCCCTTTTCCGAGGCCAATGGCCGGCGTTAGCCCTGCGCTGGTCGGTCCGTGGCACATGTTTGAGCAATCAGGAAAGTTGCTGCTGCCATATTCGCGGGCAAAAAGCTGATACAGGAACGCCGCTTCATTTGACGTTCTGCCGGAGGTGTAAAACTCAACCTGCTGGGGTGAATCATAGCTGCGCAGACGCTCGCCTATCTCCTGGAAGGCGATATCCCAATCCACCGCCTGCCAGGTATCTGATGCTGCATCGTATTTCATCGGATGCGTCAAACGACCGATATTTTCCAGCTCATAATCGCTGTAGTGCCAGAGTGTGGAAACCGGGTGACGGCTGAAAAATTCCGGTGACGCTTTTTTACTGGTTGTCTCCCAGGAGACCGCCTTAACGCCATTTTCGCACAGCTCCATTGGCGCACGGTGCCCTGGGTCCGGCCACGCACAGCCCGGACAGTCGAACCCTTTCACCTGGTTCATTTTGAACATCGCGATAATGTCGCGGGCGACAGCCTTTTGCGAAAACACCGAAGCAGTGACGGCTTTTACCGCGCCCCACCCACCCGCCGGGCCCTGATAACCGCTTACTCCTGGAACACCATTTTTCATTATTACTGCTTATTCACCGCCAATTTTTAATGGTGAATACGGTAGCAATTTCCGTCCAACATTGATTTCCTCTTCATGGAGTACGGAGCGGGTACAATGAACGGGTTAGATTTATCTTCCCCTTTCAGCACAAAGCGACATAAAGTCCCAATCTGTTAAATTGAGTTCTACCTAACTGCTACACTGCATCAACACAACCACTCAGAAGGCAGGTCAATATGTCAGACAATACCTATCAGCCCGCGAAAGTCTGGACGTGGGAAAAATCGAACGGGGGCGCATTCGCCAATATCAACCGCCCGGTTTCCGGAGCCACCCACGAGAAAACGCTGCCGGTTGGCAAACATCCCCTGCAGCTCTATTCGCTGGGTACGCCAAACGGGCAGAAAGTGACGATTATGCTGGAAGAGTTGTTGGCGCAGGGGGTGAAGGGCGCGGAATACGATGCCTGGATTATCCGCATTGGCGATGGCGATCAGTTTTCCAGCGGCTTTGTTGAGGTGAATCCGAACTCGAAGATCCCGGCGCTACGCGATCACTCGCAAAACCCACCAGTTCGCGTATTCGAATCTGGCGCAATCCTGCTCTATCTGGCGGAAAAATATGGTTATTTCCTGCCGCAGGATTTGGCAAAACGCACCGAAACGCTGAACTGGTTGTTCTGGTTACAAGGCGCAGCGCCGTTCCTCGGCGGAGGCTTTGGCCACTTCTATAACTATGCTCCGGTAAAAATTGAGTACGCTATCAACCGCTTCACCATGGAAGCCAAACGCTTACTCGACGTGCTGGATAAACAATTGGCGCAACATCAGTTTGTGGCCGGAGATGAATACACCATTGCCGATATGGCGGTCTGGCCATGGTTTGGCAATGTGGTTCTGGGCAACGTCTACGACGCAGCAGAGTTCCTTGACGCAGGAAGCTACACGCACGTACAACGCTGGGCAAAAGAGATTGCAGCGCGTCCGGCGGTTAAGCGTGGTCGTATTGTAAACCGCACTAACGGACCGCTGAACGAGCAGCTTCATGAACGCCATGACGCCAGCGACTTCGATACCCAAACCGAAGATAAGCGCCAGAACTAAAATAAATTGCCGGATGGCAACCGCTATCCGGCAATTTCATTCAGGATTTGTCACGCGCTGGTGACGTCGTACTCCATGCGGCGAAGTGCGTCTAACGTGGCTTTAGCTTCATCTTCATCAATGATGCTCATGGCGAACCCTACGTGCACCAGCACCCATTGCCCGACCAGCTCAGCTGTATCACCTTCACAAATCAGGGCAATATTGACATCACGTTTGATGCCGCACACTTCAACCTGCGCAAGCTGGTGAATATCTTCACCAACGGCCAGAACCTGACCAGGGACTCCAATACACATATCTGACTCCGCCCCATAGCAACCTATGGGTTATTCGACTTCAATACTTTTCACTTTCAGTGAATCGCCAGCATCAACCCGCAGACGATCGCCCTGACATTGTGGACACTGCGCATCATGCTGGGTTATTTCCACAACCTGACTGCAATCCCAGCACCATGCCTGGGCTGGCTTGTAATCAATATGCAGCTCACAACCCTGAGCCAGCGTCCCCTGACAGACGATGTCGAAACTGAAACGAACGGCGCTCTCTTCAACGCAGGAGAGCGCCCCGATTTCCAGCCAAACACCGGTTACACGTTTGACACCGTGCTGCTCTGCCTGCTGTTGAACAATCTCAACCGCGCTCTGACAAAGGGACAGCTCATGCATTTTCGCAGTTCCGACGACCCAGCAGCAACGCGCGGCGATTAAGCTGCGGCGCATTCGGATCGCTAACCGGCAGCGATAACAGCATTCGCGCGCAATCGTCAGTCAGACGCATGCCTTCTTGCGCCGACATACTGTGCGAAAGCGGCGACATCAGTGAGCAGGAAAGGTATTGCGATACGCCCTCCAGTTCACCAACGGTAAAGGTCATCTCGCCATACGGCAGACGCAGTCCGATTTTTTCGCTGACTTTACGCACCGGCCAGATCTGGTCCGGTCCGGGGAAAATCAGTGCGCTGAGCATCCAGGGCGTGATAACACACCCCGTCCACTGTCCTTCAAACAACGTAAATTCAGAGACATATACTGGCATGTTCGGATGCAGGAAAGAGAGATCGTGCATTGAACGCCGGGCAACCTCTTCAAACGCTGCCTGAATTTGCATCTTCGGGGCCGTCTGAAAACCGACAAACTCCTCAGACATGAGCCGCCTCCCGCGGGATCGCTTCAACACCTGATTCGCGAAGCGCGGCAAGAACCTGCTCAAGCGCAGGTTCAATCATCGCTTCAACCGTTGGCGTTAGTCCGATATGCGGCTCCAGCGATTCCGGAATAACACCGACTAACGTCAGCTTTTTCGGAAACTCGCCGGTGAAACGCAGGGCCGACAATACGTCGGCCAGACCAAGCTGGTGCGGTGAGATTTTGTTGGTAAACAGCGCCGGGATCTCTTCATCCCGCAGGACCATCATCGTTCCTGGCGTGTTTTTCTTCGACACAATGGCGTCAGCAATGATCAGATGATCTCTGTTCGCCATATCACCGAGAAGCTCCATCCCAGCCGTACCACCGTCCAGAACATCAACAAAGTCTGGCAGGACGTACCGTTGTTCTAATGTTTCAACGATACGTACCCCGATGGCTTCGTCGGTCAGCAAAATATTGCCGACCCCTAAGACTAATATCCGCATTACAGAACCTTAACTGAGACCACTTCGTTCCCATCAACGTCCACCACATGCACCGCACATGACATACAAGGGTCGAAGGAGTGAATGGTACGAACCACTTCCAGCGGTTTGTTTGGATCGGCAATCGGCGTACCTACCAGCGAGCGCTCATACGGTCCCACTTCATCATTAAAGTTACGTGGGCCAGAGTTCCAGGTTGACGGTACTACCGCCTGGTAGTTGCTGATAATGCCATCTTTGATCACCATCCAGTGAGACAGCATACCGCGCGGCGCTTCGAGGAAACCGACACCTTTAAATTCACCCGTTGCCGGGATATCCGGTTTCACGAAGGTGGTGTGGTCGCCTTTGCCGATGTTCACAATCAGCGCGTTGTACTGATCCTGCAGAACGTTCTGCAGTTCACAGCAGTGAACGGTACGGCCAATAATACGGCCCAACGTAGAGTGCAGCTGTGACACTTCGATAGTTTTACCGGTCAGCTTGGTGTAAATCGCGATGATTTCATTCAGCTTGGCATGGGTAGACTCGCGTTTGGCCGCCAGTTTACACAGCATGTTGGCCAGCGGACCCACTTCAACCGTTTTACCGTAGAAGGTCGGTGCTTTAACCCAGGAGTACTTGCCGTCATCTGACCAACCAGTGTAATCAGGAACCGTTGTGCCTTCCCACGGAGCCTGCGGCGCTTCGTCTTTGTACCACGCGTGTTTCGCACTCTCCTGAATCCCTTTGATCAGGTACTCATCGGAGTGAGAGGTGATCGGACGATAGGTCGACAGATCTTCATTGGTGATGTAACCACCCGGGAACAGGAAGCTGCCGTTTTTACCGTCAGTCGGGAATTCCGGTGCGCTCAGATAGTTAACCGCACCTTGACCACGTTCCAGCCACTCAGGGTAGAACGCAGCAATAACTGCGGTATCAACCTTGTAAACCTGCTCAACGAAGTCGCTCAGCTTATCGATAAAGGACTTGATATACATCAGGCGCTCAAGGTTCAGCACGCCAAGGCCGTCGAGGTTAATTGGGTTAGCAACCCCGCCTACCGCCAGGTTCTGAATGTGCGGCGTTTTACCGCCCAACAGCGCCACAACACGGTTAGCATCACGCTGGCATTCCAGCGCCTGCAGGTAGTGAGCGACCGCAATCAGGTTCACTTCTGGCGGCAGCTGCATCGCCGGGTGACCCCAGCAACCGTTGGCAAAAATGCCTAACTGACCGCTGGCAACAAGGTCTTTGATCTTGTTCTGAACCTTAGTGAACTCTTCTGCGCTGTTCAGGTGCCAGGAGGACACGCCGTTCAGCATGGCAGACGCTTTCGCTGGATCTGCTTTCAGTGCAGAGGTGATATCCACCCAGTCCAGCGCAGAGAGCTGATAGAAGTGAACAATGTGGTCATGCGTGGTGTGCGCGGCCAGAATGATGTTACGGATATACTGTGCGTTCACCGGAACATCAATATTCAGCGCGCTTTCTGCTGCACGAACGGAAGAGATAGCGTGAGTGGTAGTACAAACGCCACAGATACGCTGCACAATCATCCAGGCATCGCGCGGATCGCGGTTTTTCACGATCTCTTCCATGCCGCGCCACATGGTACCGGAAGCCCATGCTTTAGATACCACGCCATTTTCGATTTCGCAGTCGATGCGTAAATGCCCCTCAATACGGGTTACCGGATCAATAGTAATTCTCTGGCTCATGCTTTGCTCGCCTCATGACGATTTTGATCGTTTTGTTTTAAAGGAGGAAGTATCGGCAGTAGACGAATGAGTACGATGTATGCACAAATCTCAATAGCCACAAAACCAATAGAAATCAACAGTTCTTCCCAGGTCGGGAAGTAGTGGTAGCCACCACCAGGATTGAACGCGACCAGCGAATAGGACAGACGCCATGTCGCACAACCCAGCAATGCGCTCAGCGCAGACAGATACAGCATGCGCGAGTCGTTACGCAGCTTAGTGACGCGCAGCACCACCAGCGGGAAGACCATCAGCACGACTTCAATCCAGAACATCAGGGAGTAAAGATCGCCTGAGAACGCATAGGACAGCTTGTCGCGATAGATCAGTTCGCCAAAGCGCAGGACCACGAAAATCGCCAACAGCACACTGATGGTATTCGTCAGCTTGATGAACAAACTTTTCTCGTCCGGACCATTACCTTTCAGCCCGGCTTGTACCAACGAGCCTTCAAAGATGACGATCGAGAAGCCCATAATAAAAGCGGTTAATACGGAGAAAAGCGGCAACATTTCATAAGCTTGCCATAGCGGATGCACTTTATAGCCCGCAGAAATCATCAATGAACCCATTGAAGACTGGTGCATAGTTGGCAGCAGAGCGCCAAGGGCAATAATAAAGAACATCACTTTATTCAAACGTTTGAGAGAGACTTTCCACCCCAGACGTTCAAACAGAGCCGGAGCAAATTCCAGCGCCATGATGCCGATATAGATGGTCATGCAGACCGCCGTTTCGAACAGTACCGAGTTCACGTTGAAGTGGCCCGGAATGTAGAAATACGGCAGGTTCCAGTAACGACCGACGTCAATGGTGATCGACAGACCACCCAGCGAGTAGCCAAACAGGCTCGCCAACAGCGCCGGACGTACCAGTGGATGGTATTGTCCTCTGTTGAAAACATACACCGCCCACGCCAGAGCCCAGCCACCGCACGCGAAGCCGGTACCAATCAGCAGGTCAAACGCGATCCATACACCCCATGGGAAACCGCCGTTCAGATCGGAGACTGAGCCCAATCCGAAGACCAGACGTTTCACGATCAGGAGCATACACAGGACGATAAGCGGCCCAAAAATAATGACCGGTTTGCTGATTATTTTTCCGCCCAGCGGTTTAGGATCATGACTCATGATCGTCTCCTCCATCGTGATGGTCGTTTTTCGTGTTACGACGAACCAGCACGGTTAAGCCCGCCAGCGCAGCCAGGGGTAATATCATGCCCTTGTACAAGGAATGTTGAACATGTTCGGAACGCGCACCGGTTGAAAGATCATCCAGTTTCGGCAGATCCAAATCCTCGTAAGGAACGCCCGTCAGTACCATAACCTGTGTACCACCACCCTCTTTCTCGCCGTACAGATGGGGGTAATACTTCGGTACCGTATGCAGATAGGTATCGCCTGCTTTCACCGTCTGACGCGGATAGTGGTATTCGCTGCCAGGCTTCAGCGCGAGACGTTTTTTCGCCTCAGCCATCAGCTCTTCACGCGTACCAAAAATCACCGCACCGGCAGGGCACACTTCAACACAACCCGGTAAACCGCCTTTGTCCAGACGCTCAACACCTTTCTGGTTACACAGTTCACATTTGTGAAGCGCACCAAACGGGTTGTTGTAGTCATACTTAGGCACATTGTACGGGCAGGCGACCATGCAGTAACGACAGCCCGTGCAGACATCTTTGTCATAGTGGACGATGCCGGTTTTCGGATCTTTCTTCAGCGCAGAGACCGGGCAAACGGAGACACAGTTCGGATCGACACAGTGCATGCACTGCTTCTTAATGTATGCGTAGCCGTTTTCTTCCTGGTCTTTGTTGACGCCTGTTCCGCTACGCCACACCTGGATGATGTTATTGGTATACGGTGACAGTTTGTCGTTGTTCGACCAGGTCTGCTCGCCTTCCGGGTTACGCGCCGGGAAGTTGATATCCTGACACTTGGTGACACAGGCCTGGCAGCCTACGCACAGCGTCGAGTCATAGAGCATCCCAAGAGAACCTGGGATCGGCGGACGGTTTTCTGCAGCCGCATGGCTGATGGACGGCGCAGCGCCCAACAGCAATGCCCCGCTGGAGGCTGCTTTAATAAAGTTACGTCTGTTCACGGTTATTCTCCCCGTGAGTCAGCGTTATCTTTCTTCTGCTGACGCCCCAGTTCACGAACCGCCATCACGCTGACACCGGCAACCAGTCCTACTACGCCACCAAGCAGCCCAATCGCCCCGGCAGAAATATTGCCGCCTTCTTTCATATTGACGTCAGGTTTCTCGGAACGCGGTGTTTGGTTTTCCACATGAGCAAGCTGGTGAATACCTTTATGGAAACCGACACCTTCTTCGTTACAGCCGTAGCAAGGGTGACCGATTGCCACCGGCCACACGCCGCCAACATCGCAGAATTGCAGCGTTGAGCAGTTGCCGTAGGTTTCTGGTCCTTTACAGCCCAGATGGTAGAGGCACCATCCTTCACGGTGACCTTCATCGCCAAACTCTTTAGCAAAACGACCTGCATCGAAGTGCGGGCGACGTTCGCAGTGTTCGTGAATCAAACGACCATAGGCAAATGTCGGACGGTTTTTGGTATCCAGCTTCGGCGGCTTACCGTAAGTGATGATATGCGCGACCGTTGCAAGGAAGTTGTGCGGGTTCGGAGGACAGCCGGGGATGTTGATGATGGTTTTGCCTGGCAGAACTTCCTGCAAGCCGACGGCACCCGTTGGGTTAACGCCAGCAGCAGCAACACCACCCCACGCGGCACAAGAGCCGATGGCAATGATAGCGGCAGCGCCTTCTGCGGCCCGGCGGATGTGATCTACGATCGGCTCACCGGCAACCATGCAGTAAATACCATTGTCTTTCAGTGGGATAGAACCATCTACAACCAAAACATATTGCCCTTTGTACTTCTCCAGAGCGTTATGTTTATTCTCTTCGACCTGGTGGCCGAAAGCCGCAGAGAGTACCTCATGGTATTCCAGAGAGATTGTCTCCAGAACGAGGTTTTCCACTGTAGGGTGTGTCGCGCGAAGTAGCGATTCAGTACAACCCGTACACTCCTGCGCACCAATCCAGATAACCGGTGGACGCTGAGGACGAGAAACTGATTCGGCCATTTCTGCGGCGGCTTTGCTACTGAGCCCCATGGTAGCGGCCAGTGCTGCACAAAGCTTCATGAAATCACGGCGATTGATGCCGTTCGAATTGATGAGAGAGTTATCTCCAGTCATTTTATAGTTATTCCGTTGCGAAGACCTGGCTTTTATTTTGCACCTTTCGCATGTTGCATATTGCGATCGGCGCGCCATTTACCACACTTTTTATATGGTTATGTGCATTATAATACTTCGGCGGAGCAACAAAACGAAGGCGTAGGTCAATAGTGTAATTAATTAAAGCAAGATAATACCCCTTTCGGATCAAGCTTCGAGACGATAGCCAGCCATGAAAAAACGAATTGTTGTACTGGACTGGTTCTCTTTAAAGAAATCCATAACCATCTCTTTATCCAGCCCATAGCGACGCGTGAGGATCCCCGCTTCCCACGCGCTGAGCTGTCGATCGCCCGTTTTTTCAAACATTCGATGAGAAAATCCCAGCACAAAACCGCGTTTATAATCAGCACAAAAATTGGCCGCCGTGCGTGCGCTATCCGCACTTGACGCGTTTAATCCGGCCATCAAGCCTTTTCCAAAATGGTTGTCCATGCATAACCTCCAATCGCTATATAATAAATTATATAGCGATTTTTTAAGCAAAGACCAGAGGTATCACGTACTTTTTTATGTCCGCTTAAAAGGACACCCATTCATCCTTTTTAGCGGCCACAGACGTTTTGCTGTCTGCTGAAGGGGAAGCGGTACTGGCGGCGGCGTACTGCACATCGTTTGCTGAAAGGCGGAACTGTTGTACCGAGCGTTGCAGCTCTTCCGTTTGCCGTTCAAGCGCCACAGCCGCGGCGGAAACTTGCTCTACCAGCGCGGCGTTCTGTTGCGTTACGCTGTCCATCTGCGTGATCGCCACGCTCACCTGCGAAATGCCCTTATTCTGTTCTTCTGAGGCAGAAGCAATTTGCTTCATGATAACGGTCACTTCGGTGGCTCCGCGCAGAATCGCCTCCATGGTTAATCCCGTCTCTTTAACCAGTCGAGCGCCCTGATCGACGCGACGCGACGATTCGCCAATCAGCGTCTCAATCTCTTTCGCCGCCCCGGCGCTACGGCTGGCGAGGTTACGCACCTCACCGGCAACAACGGCAAAACCACGCCCCTGCTCACCTGCTCTGGCAGCTTCAACTGCCGCGTTCAGCGCCAGAATATTGGTCTGGAAGGCAATGCTATTAATAACAGACGTAATTTCCGCAATCTGTTTAGAGCTGGCGGCAATGCCGTCCATCGTCTCAACCACTTCTGAAACCAGGCTGCTCCCTTTACCTGCCGTCTCTGTCGCCGTATCGGCAAGCTGGCTGGCTTCACGCGCATTTTCGGCGTTCAGTTTTACCGTTGCGGTCAGTTGCTCCATGCTGGCAGCGGTCTCTTCCAGCGCCGCAGCCTGCTCCTCAGTACGCGATGAGAGATCGTTATTGCCGGTGGAAATTTCCGTAGCCCCTCGCCAGATGTTGTCACTACCTGAGCGAATTGTACTGACGGCTTCGCGCAGGCTGTCCTGCATCGCGCACAATAACGGCACCAGTTGGCCCACGCAGTTACGACCAAAATCTTCGATTGGATGGCTGAGATCGCCCTGAGCAATCTGCTGGAACTGCTGGCGGATACGTCCCAGGGGTTTCACCATCATGGCGACGAGGTAACGGTCTGTGAAGAACAGGAGGGCAATACCGAGGATCACGGCGGTAATAATTAGCGTCCGGATGATAGACGTTTTGCCATCGACCATGACGCGGGTGGTATCAAGCCGCTCGCCTGCCGTGGCGTTAAAACGTTCGGCACTGGCGCCAAATTCACGGCTCAGCGCTGGCGTAACGGTGCTGGCATGCTCCGCAAAGGCCGTAAGCGTGCCCTGCTGCGCCAGTTGCATTTGCGGAATCACCCCGTTATCCAGCAGCGCCTGCCACTTCGCCAGTACCGCCGCGGCAACGTCCGGATCCATAGGCCCCGGAGACAACGTTTTCATCTCCTGGAGTTTTTTGCTCATATTCTCCAGGGACTGCTGCGCTGGTGCAAAATCAGGCGTTCCGCCGCTCATTTTGACATCCATGGCGCGACTTAAGCGCGTTACGAAGCGAAAATACTGATCGTTCCCCTGACTGAGCACCGTCATCTGATGGACAAGATGACGGTCAATATCATTGCCTTCAGATATTTTTGATAAAGAATGAAGACTGAATAAACCCACGCCCGACCAGAGCAGGCAAAAAAGTCCCAGTATTGCCAACATGACAATACGAATAGTGAAGTTTTTCAGCAAACGCATAATAATTTCCTTGCCGTTGATGAGGAATTCGCCATCAGGCGATACTTATCCTTGTTATCGGCAGGCAACAGAGAAGATATAACGCATTCTTTATTTTTTTACTTTCTTAAGTACATCCAATATTATTTACACTATATCAACATGAATGCTAATGAAATTAGCTAGCATTATTATACAGATAATTAACCTGAAGCATTAAATAATCCCTTGTTTTCTATCGTAAATATTTGTTAAACCATGCAAGAGTACGCTCCCAGGCCAAATCAGCGGCAGCATTATCATAACGCGGTGTGGAGTCATTATGAAAACCATGATTAACGCCGGGATAGATATATGCCTCATAGACTTTCTTATTGGCTTTGAGCGCCGCTTCATAGGCAGGCCATCCCTCATTAATTCGGGTATCTAATTGCGCATAGTGCAGTAATAAAGGCGCTTTGATTTTAGGGACATCTGATGCAGGAACCTGACGCCCATAAAAAGGCACTGCGCAGGCCAGTTCAGGAAAAGCAACGGCTGCGGCATTCGATACGCCACCACCGTAGCAAAATCCGGTGATACCCACCTTTCCCGTCGCGCCTGAATAACGCTGCATAAATTCAATGGCGGCAAAGAAGTCGTTCATCAGCTTTACGGGGTCAACCTGCTGCTGCAACTCCCGACCTTTATCATCATTGCCAGGATAGCCCCCCACTGAACTTAATCCATCAGGCGCGAGTGCAATATAGCCCGCCTTCGCCACCCGCCGTGCCACATCCTCAATATACGGATTCAGCCCACGATTCTCATGTACCACCACTACCGCCGAAACTTTCCCCATCGCTTTCGCAGGTTTAACCAGATACCCACGCACATCACCATGCCCTTCAGGTGAAGGATAAGTCATGTATTCCGCCAGGATATCAGGATCGGTGAACTCCACCTGCGTTGCGAGGGCATAATTGGGTTTCAATACATTGAATAATGCCAGCGCCGTCATACCGCCGACAGCATATTTCGCAGCAAGATTGAGAAACTCGCGTTTCGTTATTTTGCCATGAGCGTAATAGTCATAGTAGTCGAGCAATTCTTGCGGAAAGTCTTTGGCAGTTAGACGCGGCATGGCAGCACTCCAGATCGATGTTTTTTTTAAGCAAAGCACAGTGGTCTGTTTTTGCCCAGTTTTTCATTCCAGTGTGACCTGGTGAACGGGATATTCATCATGAACCCGCTAGAATAGAAACGTTGTTTCGAAATTCACCTGCACTAAGGAGATCTCATGGACTGGTTTGCCAATCCTGAACGTTACGAGCAGATGCTCTATCGCTACTGTGGGCGCAGCGGTTTACGTTTACCCGCGCTATCGCTGGGTTTGTGGCACAGTTTTGGGCACGTTCAGGCGCTGGATTCACAGCGCGCTCTGCTGCGTAAAGCATTTGATTTAGGCATCACGCATTTTGATTTAGCCAATAACTACGGGCCGCCTCCGGGCAGCGCAGAAGAGAATTTTGGCCGATTACTGCGCGAGGATTTTGCACACTATCGTGATGAACTGATCATCTCCACCAAGGCAGGCTATGACATGTGGCCAGGGCCATACGGTTCTGGCGGTTCGCGCAAATACCTGCTCGCCAGCCTCGACCAGAGCCTTAAACGCATGGGCCTCGACTATGTCGATATCTTCTACTCGCACCGTGTTGACGAAAATACGCCAATGGAAGAGACCGCCTCAGCGCTGGCCCATGCGGTGCAAAGCGGTAAAGCGCTGTATGTCGGCATCTCATCCTATTCCCCGGAGCGTACGCAGAAAATGGCCGAGCTGATGCGGGAATGGAAAATTCCGCTGCTGATCCACCAGCCTTCTTACAACCTGCTTAACCGTTGGGTAGACAGCAGCGGTCTGCTGGATACGCTGGAATCCAATGGCATGGGCTGCATCGCATTTACGCCGCTGGCCCAGGGGCTGCTGACGGGGAAATACCTCAACGGCATTCCGGAAGGTTCACGTATGCAGCGTGAAGGGAAAAAAGTTCGTGGGCTGACGGAAAATATGCTGACGGAAGAAAACCTTAACAGCCTGCGTTTGCTCAATGAGATGGCGCAACAGCGCGGACAGTCGATGGCGCAAATGGCCTTAAGCTGGCTGCTGAAAGACAACCGGGTGACGTCGGTATTAATTGGCGCCAGCCGACCGGAGCAACTGGAGGAGAACGTTCAGTCATTGGCTAACCTGACGTTCAGCGCCGAAGAACTGGCGCAGATCGATAAGCATGTCGCGGATGGTAAGCTGAACCTGTGGCAGGCCTCATCTGACAAATAGCCGTTTGTAACTCTGTGCCGGGAAGCGGCGTTAGCCTCCCCGGCACGTAACAGGGCCAGCCAATCCCTTCACACCTCTTCCGCTTTGATCTCTGGACGTTGAAATTCCGGCCACACCAGCGCGACAAGCGCAGGATAAGCCTCCAGACTGAACTCCCTGAAGCACTGGCGTAAGTTAAGCACATCCAGATCGGCATGCGGGACTTTCTCACCGCTCAGACAGCGCTTTTTTATATTGTCGTAATATTTATACACCGCAGAGTTGAGATCGCTACAACGCCGCTGTGCATCAAATAGCCCTGGCGTCTCATTTAGCTCCACCATTGTCATCCGCTTGATCGTTGAGTGGATAAAATCGATATATTCGTGATTAACGCGCCAATACCATACTGGGGTAATCGAATTCATCAGTACCGAAAAATGATCTTCCCCCTCTTCTTTACTCAGCATTTCCGGCTGGTTTTCAGAGTGCCCATTTTCTGCATATCGGTTTTTATTTGCACTGCGCATCAACAAAAGTACCCCGCAGGTAAGCAATAGCAGGGTAATAACAGAATAAAATATACTGTTCATATACTGGCTCCATTTTTTTTGATTTTAAAATTACGCCATGCTATTGTCAACGCAGCCTGGTTTATTTAGAACAACATATCATTGGCATCAAAGGATATTTCAACATGCTTCCCGAGCATCTTGTTCCCTCGCGTTTTCACTTATCCAGCTCATCTACTAATACCAGTTCCACAGATAATAGTGAAAATTTGACTCAGGGAAAGAGAACATTAAGCGATTACGAACCCGATATTTTGATTAGCTCTACAGCTAACGGCCAGGCGCGCAATATGTTATTTGAAGAGTGCGATCGCCATTTAAAAGAGCGCCTGTTTCGTGCCGCAAAAATTGAGTCCTTCACTCGCCTGCTCAATTCACTACAAGCGGAAGGCGACATTAACGCTCAAGAATTAAGTAAAATTTTATCTACAAAAACAGCCAGCGTAAATGAACAGGGCAATAAAATTTGGCTTAATTTAATTACGCGTGAGACCAGCGATCCTATTTTTTATTCTCTGGAAGAGAAATAAAATGAAAGATGTTGAGGATAATAATGTTTATTTGGCTTTAGATGACCATAAAAGCGATGAGTTTGTCTTAAAGCAAAATTTGGCCGTATTGATTGCCAATAAAAATGCGACGTTGGAAAGCGTTGCCCAGGAGATGGTCTCTATTCCCGCCGCGCTGGTGCGGATGAAATGGCAAAATCGTCGCGAAATTTATGCGCTACAGGCTAAAGAAGAGATCTATGGCGCCGCGATTGAAGCCATTATGGAGCAGCAACCAGAACTACGGGACAAAATCATGGCCCGGCTGGAGAGCACATACCAGCATATACTCAAGCGAGAAACAGCCACCTTACGCCTGACGCGTAAACTGTCTGAAAGGAACTACGAACCCACCAGGATAACGGCAGTCGCACTGGATGAGGACAGATAAGGGCGTCTGGGGAGAGCTGAATCAGGAGAGGAAGGCCGGGTAAGGCAACAACCATTACCCGGCAATCAGGATTACTTCGCTTTCACGGTCTCTTCACCGACCAGACCAATCTTCAGGAAACCCGCCTGATGCAGCGTATCCATAACTTTCATCATGGTTTCATAATCGACGGTTTTATCCGCACGGAAGAAAATCGTGGTGTCTTTCTTCCCATCGGTCAGCGTATTTAATTCGCTAATCATGGTGTCATCCGTCACCTGATTGTTGCCAATAAACATACTCTTATCGGCTTTAACAGACAGGTAAACCGGTTTTTCCGGACGCGGCTGCGGCGTGCTGGTGGAAGCCGGGAGATTCACCTTCACATCCACCGTTGCCAACGGTGCGGCCACCATAAAGATGATCAATAAAACCAACATAACATCGATAAACGGCGTCACGTTGATTTCATGCATTTCACCGTTATCGTCCAGGTTTTCATTAAAGCTCATTGCCATGGAACATTATCCTACACGTAATTTCTGCGCTGCACGTACCGGATGGGCAGAAGCGCTAGCGTTCAGGTCCAGATCGCGACTTTGCAGCAACAGCACCTGTGCCGCGACATCGCCCAGCATCGCTTTATAGCTGCCAATCTGACGTGCGAAAATGTTGTAGATAACGACCGCAGGAATTGCCGCGACCAGACCGATCGCCGTCGCTAACAGTGCTTCTGCGATACCCGGCGCAACAACGGCCAGGTTGGTCGTTTGGGTTTGTGCAATCCCGATGAAGCTATTCATGATGCCCCATACGGTACCGAACAGACCCACAAATGGAGAGATAGCCCCGATGGTGGCCAGGTAGCCGTTACCACGTCCCATATGACGACCTACCGCCGCCACACGACGCTCCAGACGGAAGCCGGTACGCTCTTTAATACCTTCGTTGTCGTCGCTGCCTTCTGACAATTCCAGTTCGTTCTGCGCTTCGTAAATCAACTGTGCGCCCAGGCTTTTGCCATCAAATCCTGCAGCAATCTCATTTGCCTGGTCTAAAGAGCGGGCGTCCGCCAGCAGTTGCTGTTCACGCTTAAGGCGGCGTTTCTGAGTAAAGAACTCAAGGCTCTTACTAAAGAAGATAGCCCAGGTGACCACTGATGCCAAAATCAGCCCAATCATCACGCACTTAACCACGATATCGGCGTGCTGATACATACCCCAGACGGAAAGATCCGTCTGCATCAAATTATTACCCACTCTGTATCTCCAGGACGCAAATCACAAAATCTGAGCGTAATGATATCAAAACGACGTCGAATTGATAGTCGTTCTCATTACTATTTACATATTGCCGCACCTTTGGTTTCTTTTCCTTGCGCTTACGCAGTAAAAAAGTCACCAGAAGCATTTTGAGATTATTTTCTACTGTATGACCGTTCTGCAGGATGCGTCATCTTTGATTCATGGTAGTTTAGACATCCAGACGTATAAAAACAGGTAAGACGACATGGCAGATAAGCAACTTGAAACCAAACTCGTTCACGCAGGACGCAGTAAAAAGTACACGCTGGGCGCGGTAAATAGCGTGATCCAGCGCGCTTCTTCGCTAGTGTTTGACACCGTAGAGGCCAAAAAGCAGGCTACGCACAACCGTGCTAACGGTGCGCTTTTCTATGGACGTCGCGGAACCTTGACGCATTTTTCCCTGCAGGAGGCAATGTGTGAACTGGAAGGCGGCGCGGGTTGTGCGTTATTCCCCTGCGGCGCGGCGGCCGTTGCCAACACCATCCTCGCCTTTGTGGAACAAGGGGATCATGTGCTGATGACCAACACCGCCTATGAACCCAGCCAGGATTTCTGCACCAAAATTCTCGGCAAACTCGGCGTGTCCACCGGATGGTTCGATCCGCTGGTTGGTGCCGATATTGTGAAGCACATACAGCCGAACACTAAAGTCGTATTTCTGGAATCTCCCGGCTCTGTCACCATGGAAGTACATGATGTCCCTGCTATTGTTGCCGCCGTCAGAAGCGTCGCGCCGGATGCGATCATCATAATTGATAACACCTGGGCTGCCGGGGTGCTGTTCAAAGCACTGGATTTTGGCATCGACATTTCTATTCAGGCTGGTACCAAATATCTGATTGGCCATTCCGACGCCATGGTCGGCACTGCGGTAGCTAATGCCCGTTGCTGGGATCAACTGCGCGAAAATGCCTATCTGATGGGGCAAATGCTGGACGCCGATACCGCCTATATGACCAGCCGCGGACTGCGTACGCTAAGCGTTCGCCTGCGCCAACATCATGAAAGCAGCTTAAAGGTCGCCGAGTGGCTGGCCAGCCATCCGCAGGTCGCCCGCGTGAACCACCCCGCGCTGCCCGGCAGTAAAGGCCACGAATTCTGGAAGCGTGATTTCACCGGCAGCAGCGGACTGTTCTCATTTGTATTGAATAAGAAACTAAATCATGAAGAGCTGGCCGCGTATCTGGACCACTTCAGCCTGTTCAGCATGGCCTACTCCTGGGGCGGTTTTGAGTCGCTGATTCTCGCTAATCAGCCGGAACACATTGCGGCAATCCGTCCGCAAGGCGAGGTGGACTTCAGCGGAACGCTCATCCGTTTGCATATCGGTTTAGAGAATGTTGACGATCTGATTGCCGATTTGGCCGCAGGATTTGCCCGAATCGAGTAAAATTGCCATAGATGGACATATATGCAGACACTTCTGGTGGAAAAGTCTGCAATTGTTGCGTCCGGGATCAAGGCATCCCGGACAATTCAGGAGTACAATCCACACATAAACGCTGTTCCACAGGAAAGTCCATGGTAGTCATTCAAGATATTGTCTCCGCGCTTTGGCAACACGATTTTGCCGCGTTGGCGGATCCGCATGTTGTGAGCGTGGTGTACTTCGTAATGTTCGCCACACTGTTTTTAGAAAATGGCCTGCTGCCTGCCTCCTTTTTACCCGGAGACAGCCTGTTATTGCTGGCAGGGGCGCTGATCGCTCAGGACGTGATGAGTTTTATACCTACCATAGCTATTCTGACTGCCGCAGCCAGTCTGGGCTGCTGGCTGAGCTACATTCAGGGACGCTGGCTGGGCAACACGCGGACGGTAAAAGGCTGGCTGGCGCAATTACCTGATAAATATCATCAGCGCGCTACCTGCATGTTTGACCAACACGGGCTGATGGCACTGCTGGCTGGGCGTTTCCTGGCATTCGTTCGTACCTTGCTGCCAACAATGGCGGGAATTTCGGGTCTGCCAAACCGTCGGTTCCAGTTTTTTAACTGGCTGAGCGGTCTGCTGTGGGTCACCGTCGTCACCGGCTTTGGCTATGCGCTGAGCATGATCCCGTTCGTCAAACGCCATGAAGATCAGGTGATGACCTTTTTAATGATCCTGCCGATTGCCCTGTTAACCGCGGGTCTGTTGGGTACCCTGTTTGTCGTGATTAAAAAAAAATACTGTAGCGCCTGAGTATTAACCGTAGGCCGGGGTTCCCCCGGCATTTTCGCCTGATGACGTTTCGCTTATCAGGCCAGCGCTGAGCAAGTTTAACTCCCCTGCATCATTCGAATTCTGGCTGCATCCTCCCCCGGCGTTACGCCAAAGAAACGTTTGAATTCCCGACTGAATTGCGATGCGCTCTCATAGCCGACGCGCATGGCAGCCGCACTGGCCTTCATCCCGTCGTGGATCATCATCATCCGTGCTTTATGCAGACGATAGCTCTTCAGGTATTGCAGCGGCGACGTGCTGGTCACCGCTTTAAAATTATGATGAAACGCCGACACGCTCATGTTCGCTTCTGCCGCCAGCTGTTCGACATTGAGATTTTCGGTGTATTTGGTTTCAATGCGCTTTAGCACACGGCTTATCAAACTGAAATGTGTCTGGCGGCTAACCAGCGCCAGTAATGCGCCGCCGCGCGGCCCGGTCAGCACATGGTAGAGGATCTCGCGAATAATCTGTTTCCCCAGAATACGCGCATCCAGCGGTCGCTCCATCACATCCAGCAGGCGCTCAGCGGCGCAAAGAATTTCGTCAGAAAGCGTCGCGGAGTTGATCCCGCTGGCCGCCATGGCGGGCTGGAACAGCTCATCTTCCCCAATGTCCATCAACAGCTCCTGCAATTGCAGAATATCGACATTCAGGTAGATACCGGCCAGGGGAACCTCCGGCGTTGCATACGTTTCACATTCAAAGGGTAACGGTACGGTTAGCAACAGGTATTCGTTGGCGTCATAACGAAATACACGTTCATTGATATAACCAATTTTATGTCCCGAAAAGAGAAATATGATTCCTGGCTGATACATTACCGGTGTACGCGCTGCCGGCTCAGTGCCGTGCAGCAGGCGGACATCTGGCAGCAGTTCGCTGAGTTTATTTTCATTGTTTTTCAGCTGCTTAATTTTATCTGCCAGCAGGAGGCAGATCTCATCACGGTTCATAGAGCACCATTTCATCATCGGTTTGCAACCCTGACATAATGCGCAGATTTATCCGTTTTCTCCAGCAGTCTGTAGAAATGGGCAAGACATCGGCAGAAATGAGCATTGAGAGCAGCGCGGCTGACGCCCACAATGTTCATCATCCGGCAGACACTCTCCTGCCCTCTTTTTTTACCCACATAAGGGAACGAGCAATGAACAACTTTAATCTCCATACCCCAACCCGCATTCTGTTTGGTAAAGGTGCGATTGCTGAGCTGCGCGATCAAATCCCTCAGGATGCTCGCGTATTGGTTACCTATGGCGGCGGTAGCGTGAAAAAAACCGGTGTCCTGGCACAGGTTCAGGATGCGCTGAAAGGCCTGGACGTGCTGGAGTTTGGCGGTATTGAGCCGAACCCGTCTTATGAAACGCTGATGAACGCGGTAAAAATCGTGCGTGATGAGAAAGTGACGTTCCTGCTGGCGGTAGGCGGCGGTTCGGTGCTGGATGGCACCAAATTCATCGCGGCTGCGGCACAATACGCTGACGGCATCGATCCATGGCGTATTCTGGAAACCCACGGCAACGACGTAACAAGCGCTATCCCGATGGGCTCCGTATTAACCCTGCCAGCAACCGGCTCTGAATCTAACTCCGGCGCGGTCATTTCGCGTAAAACCACCGGCGATAAGCTGGCCTTTATGACCCCATTTGTGCAGCCGGTATTTGCCGTGCTGGATCCGGTTTACACCTATACCCTGCCGCCGCGTCAGGTTGCGAACGGCGTCGTAGATGCCTTCGTACATACCGTTGAGCAGTATGTGACTTATCCGGTTGACGGGAAAATTCAGGATCGCTTTGCTGAAGGTATTCTGCTTACGCTGGTAGAAGAAGGCCCGAAAGCATTGCAGGAGCCGGAAAATTACAACGTGCGTGCGAACGTTATGTGGGCGGCAACCCAGGCGCTGAACGGTCTGATTGGCGCAGGCGTACCACAAGACTGGGCAACGCATATGCTGGGCCACGAACTGACCGCAATGCACGGTCTGGATCATGCTCAAACATTGGCGATCGTTCTGCCAGCGCTGTGGAATGAAAAACGCGATACCAAACGTGCCAAACTGCTGCAATACGCAGAGCGTATCTGGAATATCACCGAAGGTTCCGATGACCAACGCATCGACGCCGCTATTGCCGCAACCCGCGCTTTCTTCGAACAAATGGGCGTACCGACTCGTCTGTCTGACTACGGCCTGGACGGTAGCTCCATCCCGGCGCTACTGGAAAAACTGCAAGCGCACGGCGGTACGAAACTGGGCGAACATCAGGACATTACGCTCGAGGTCAGCCGTCGGATTTACGAAGCTGCCCGCTAAGTTTTTTTCACCTCCGCCTTTCATTTTTGGGTATTTATATTCTAAATAATTCGAGTTGCATAAAGGCGGCAAAGGAGATAATCCCCAGGAGCTTACATAAGTCAGTGACTGGGGGTGAAACGACAAACCTGCCGGGAGCAGATTTGAATGCTGCTTGCAGCGGCCCTGAAAGGGCGAGGCCCATGCATGGGTCGAGTAATAAAGCCAACGCATATGCAGCTTGAAGTATGACGAGGATAGGCCAGACTTAAGTCACACCTAACTTACCGGGGCTTGCCTCGGTAAACTCAATTCAGGGGAGGAATTATGACCGGTCCAACCATTATTAAACTACAGGATGGTAACGTCATGCCGCAACTGGGCCTGGGGGTCTGGAAGGCAAGTAATGAAGAGGTCATCACCGCCATTCATAAAGCGCTGGAAGTGGGGTATCGCTCAATTGATACCGCTGCGGCGTACAAAAACGAAGAAGGTGTCGGCAAAGCAATACGCGATGCGGGCGTACCGCGGGAAGAGTTATTCATCACCACCAAGCTGTGGAATGATGACCAGAAACGCCCTCGGGAAGCCTTGCTCGAAAGCATGGAGAAACTCCAGCTTGATTACCTCGATCTTTATCTGATGCACTGGCCGGTTCCGGCGATCGACCACTACGTTGAAGCGTGGGAAAGCATGATCGATCTGCAAAAAGAAGGGCTGATTAAGAGCATCGGCGTGTGTAACTTTCAGATCAATCATCTCCAGCGACTGATGGATGAAACCGGCGTACCACCGGTGATTAACCAGATAGAACTTCATCCGCTTATGCAACAGCGCCAACTGCACGCCTGGAACGCAACGCATAAAATCCAGACCGAATCCTGGAGCCCACTGGCGCAGGGCGGCAAAGACGTCTTTGATCAAAAGATCATTCGCGATCTCGCAGAGAAATATGGCAAATCACCGGCGCAGATTGTCATCCGCTGGCATCTGGATAGCGGCCTGGTAGTTATTCCGAAATCAGTCACCCCTGCGCGTATCGCAGAAAACTTTAACGTCTGGGACTTCCGCCTGGATAAAGATGAATTAGGCGAAATCGCAAAGCTCGATCAGGGCAAACGTCTGGGACCAGACCCGGACCAGTTCGGCGGTTAACCCCTTCTCTCCTGCCCGACCTCTCGTCGGGCCTTTACTGATTTGAATTTCGACGTAGACCACGTGCACAGCTAATTGAGTCCCATGCGTTCTGCCCCACTGGAAGCCGATTGAATCGCAGCAGAACCAATTTTTCGAGCAGTATGAAGGATATCTGTCGTCACGCGATCGTGAACGGGCGGATGATGCAAAACTGGCCGCATTAGCGGCCAGAATTCGTGAGGCATAATTACTGAGCACTTCTGCCAGATGGCACCTTATCCGGCCGACGGTCTTTCAGGCCCGGTAAACATTTCACTCCCGGGCAAGACAGATTAGCGCCCTGCTACTTTCCCACGTTTTTTGTTCGCGGCGGGCGTCTGGCGCTGATGCGCCACAGGCGTGTGCTTGGTCAACGCCGGACGAGTATGACGGTTCTGGCGACGCGCTTCGCGCATCTCTTCCAGCGTAGGCGCCGGAACCAGACATTCGCGACGACCACCGATCAGATGCTTTTTCCCCATATCTTCCAGCGCCTGGCGGATTAACGGCCAGTTGGCTGGGTCGTGGTAACGCAGCAGCGCTTTATGCAGACGACGCTGTTTATCACCTTTCGGCACCACCACGTCTTCACTCTTGTAACCAATTTTACCCAGCGGGTTTTTCCCGGTGTAATACATGGTTGTGGAGTTCGCCAATGGTGATGGATAGAAGTTCTGCACCTGATCCAGACGGAAACGACGTTGCTTCAGCCACAGCGCCAGATTCACCATATCCTCGTCACGCGTCCCAGGATGCGCAGAAATAAAGTACGGGATCAGGTACTGCTCTTTACCGGCCTGTTTAGAGTAAGTGTCAAACAATTCCTTAAAGCGATCGTAGCTGCCCATCCCCGGCTTCATCATCTTCGACAGCGGGCCTTCTTCAGTATGCTCTGGCGCAATCTTCAGATAGCCGCCCACGTGGTGGGTCGCCAGCTCTTTGATATAGCGCGGATCTTCAACCGCGATGTCATAGCGCACACCTGAAGCGATAAGGATCTTTTTAATGCCTTTCAAATCACGCGCACGGCGATAGAGGTTAATCGTCGGCTCGTGGTTGGTATCCATATGCGGACAGATATCCGGGTAGACGCATGACAAACGACGGCAGGTTTGCTCCGCACGCGGTGACTTACAGCGCAGCATATACATGTTCGCCGTTGGGCCGCCGAGATCGGAAATCACGCCGGTAAAGCCCGGAACGGTGTCGCGAATAGCTTCGATTTCATTGATGATCGAGTCTTCAGAGCGGCTCTGGATAATGCGGCCTTCGTGCTCGGTGATCGAACAGAACGAGCAGCCGCCAAAACAGCCACGCATAATGTTGATCGAGAAACGGATCATCTCGTAGGCCGGAATGCGGCTGTCGCCATACGCCGGATGCGGCACGCGCTTGTACGGCAGCGCAAAGACGCTGTCCATTTCTTCGGTAGAGAGCGGAATGGCTGGCGGGTTGATCCAGATGTAGCGATCGCCATGCTTTTGCATCAGCGCACGCGCACAGCCTGGGTTGGTTTCGTGGTGCAGGATGCGCGACGCATGTGCATACAGCACTTTATCGCCCTTCACTTTTTCGAAGGACGGCAGCAGCACGTAGGTTTTTTCCCACGGTTTCGGGCGCGGCGGCTGTACGGTTACCGCTTTCGCTTCCTGCTTTTTCGGTGCGACAGGTTTGTTGTCGGCACACGGCAAATCCTCGCCGTACGGATGCGGGATCGGGTCAATTTTGCCCGGCGTGTCGAGACGCGTGGAATCCACCCCACTCCAGCCCGGCAGCGCTTCTTTAACCATAATCGCGGTGTTACGCACGTCGCGGATCTGATCGATAGTTTCACCCATCGCCAGACGATGCGCCACTTCCACCAGCGGACGTTCGCCGTTACCGAACATCAGCATGTCGGCTTTTGAATCCACCAGCACGGAGCGACGAACGGTATCAGACCAGTAGTCGTAGTGCGCGGTACGGCGCAGGCTGGCCTCAATACCGCCGAGAATAACCGGCACATCTTTCCATGCTTCCTTACAGCGCTGGGTATAGACCAGCGTCGCGCGGTCCGGGCGTTTGCCCGCCACGTTGTCTGGCGTATAAGCATCGTCATGGCGCAGTCGGCGATCGGCGGTATAACGGTTGATCATCGAATCCATGTTGCCTGCGGTTACACCAAAGAACAGGTTCGGTTTACCCAAACGCATAAAATCGTCTTTGTTGTTCCACTCCGGCTGGGCGATAATCCCAACACGAAAGCCCTGCGCTTCCAGCATACGGCCGCAAATTGCCATGCCAAAGCTGGGATGATCGACGTATGCATCGCCGGTAACCAGAATGATGTCGCAGCTATCCCAGCCAAGTTGGTCCATTTCGTCGCGTGACATCGGCAAAAATGGTGCCGGGCCAAAACAGGCAGCCCAGTACTGCGGCCAGGAGAAAAGGTCTCTGTCCGGCTGGATCAGGGATATTGCGCTCATAGTGCTTCCAAAAATGGTAAAAAAATAATCAAAGGCCGGGGATTATACGCTGTATGTCGGCAAGAAATGAAGTGGAGTCTGAGTCAGACAAGTAGAAAGTGATTTAAATTGTTAAATTTTACGACGCCCATTTTTATCATTCATAATTAACACCATGCCGGCCAGCTGAGATAACTCTTTTTCGGCGGGGGATTTTTCATTGCGACTCAACGATTCACTGCATATTTCCCAGTTACGGGTAGTTGTTCACCTGTGCGGATTTCTGGTTCTTCTCTACAGCTTCTCCATGCTGCCGCCGATGACCATTGCTCTGTTAAATAAAGAGCGGAGCTTTTTCGCCTTTTTCAGCACATTTATGACGTTCTTTACCCTCGGCGGTGGAGCGTGGCTGGCAACCAAACATGCAGGAATTCAACTACGAACCCGGGATGGCTTCGTCATTATCGTCCTGTTCTGGCTGCTGTTTTCGTTTATCAGCGCCATGCCGATGTGGATGGACGATGGCTTAAATCTCTCCTTTGCCGATGCCCTGTTCGAAGGGGTTTCCGGGATAACCACCACTGGCGCTACGGTGATTGACGACGTCAGCGCCTTGCCGAAATCGTATCTGTACTATCGGGCTCAGCTCAATTTTATTGGCGGCCTGGGGGTTATTGTCCTTGCCGTGGCGGTATTACCCCTGCTGGGTATTGGTGGTATGAAGCTGTATCAGTCTGAAATGCCAGGTCCCTTTAAAGAAGAACGCCTCACGCCAAGGCTTGCTGATACCGCACGTACGCTGTGGCTGACCTACGTCATTCTCGGCCTTATTTGTACTCTGGCCTACTGGGTTGCCGGGATGTCGTTTTTCGATGCCTTATGCCACGGGCTGTCGACGGTCTCTCTCGGCGGATTTTCCACCCGTAGCGAGAGCATCGGGTTTTATAACAGCCACGCTATTGAGTTAGTCGCCGGACTGTTTTCACTGCTGTCTGCGTTTAACTTCACCCTCTGGTACGTAGCTATTGTGAAACGTACCTTTAAGCCCTTTCGTCGTAATGCCGAGCTGCGTTTCTTTCTGCTTATTGCGCTGGTTGTCACCTTGATCGCCACCTGGCAGGTCTGGCGGGCGGGTATGTACGGGATAACGGACAGCCTGGTGCATGCCTTTTTTCTGGCCAGTTCGATGCTGACAGATAATGGCCTGTCGACGGCGGATTATGCGCAGTGGCCTTCGCACACGATCTTCATGCTGCTCAGCGCCAGTTTCTTCGGCGGTTGTGTCGGCTCGACCTGCGGGGGGATTAAGGTGCTGCGTTTTTTGATTATGTTCAAGCAATGCCGTCAGGAGTTACACCAGCTCGCGCATCCTCGCGCCCTGCTGAATATCAAAGTGGGCAATAACGTAGTAAGCGACCGAGTAGTGCGTTCGGTATGGAGCTTTTTCTTTCTCTACGTTTTATTTACCAGCTTTTTTATCTGGGCGCTCAATCTGATGGGCTACGATCTCTTCTCCTCATTCGCCACCGTTGCCGCCTGCATCAATAACATGGGGCTGGGATTTGGCATCACCGCAACGACGTTTGGCACCTTAAACGAGGAGGCAAAACTTCTGATGTGCGCGGCCATGATCATGGGGCGTCTGGAGATTTACCCCATTCTGATCCTGTTCTCGCGCATGTTCTGGCGGGCGTAACGGAAACTCCGGCGCATTACGGCGCCGGGTTCACCAATATCTGTCCGATCGAACCACGATCCGCCATTTCCAGCGTCTGACTGTTAAAGTAGAACGGGAAATGAGCCCAAGAAGGTTGTCCGTAGTAGACCAGTAATTCAACCTGGCCGTCGACCCAGACGGTATCTTTCCAGCCCCGGTCTTCCGGGAACGGCATTGCGCCATTCACATTACGGATCAGGAACGAGACGCCTTCGATATGGAAAGACTGAGGCATATCCGCTCGTACCGTCCAGCGCTCCCAGGAGCCCTGCTGAGCGGTAATATCCATGCGGTTGACGTCCCACAGCTGACCGTTGATGCCGGGATCGTCATCCAGACTGATATCACGGCTGCGAATCGGTGAACCACTGAGGATTTCCGTTGGCAGCAGGCGCATTGGCAGACTGTCGGTCACCAGCGGCAGGAGACCGGTCGGGCGCAGCGTCAATACCAGCGTGGAGATGAGAATACTGGAAGGCTCAAAGAATCCGCGGATCCTGTCGACAATGCTGGCCGCCTCACCACAGGTGATAGAGACCTCATTTCCGTTAGTCATATCCACCAGGATCTCACGGCGCTCGCCAGGCGCCAGCGAGAGCTGCTTCACCGAAACGGGCGCAGGTAAAAAGCCCTGATCGCTGGAAATCACATGCAGCGCGCGGCCATCGCTCATTTGCAACTGGTAACGACGCGAGTTTGAAGCGTTCAGCAAACGCAAACGCACCCAGCCGCGAGAGACTTCGACATACGGGCTTTGCGCCCCGTTGACCAGCAGCGTATCACCGACAAAACCACCGCTGCCGGGTTCGCTGTACTCCGGCGTACCAAAGTTGTCCAGACGCTTGTCCTGGATAATGATCGGAAAATCATCCACGCCGTAGTGGTTGGGAATAGACAGTGATTTACTCACTTCATCTTCAATCAGCCACATTCCGGCAAGACCGTTATAAACCTGCTGGGCAGTACGATTTGGCGTATTGGCGTGATACCACAGCGTAGCGGCATTCTGACGAATCGGCAGCACTGGTGCCCAGTCTGCATTAGGGGACATCATGCGCGCCGGGCCGCCCATCAGCGGGCCTGGCACCTGTAATCCAGCGACAGTCATCGAGACATTTTCAGTCAGACGGTTGCTGTAGATAAGCTTGACGTCATCCCCTTTCCAGACGCGGATCGTCGGTCCCAGGTAGCGACCGTTAATCCCCCAGACAGGTGCGCGCGTGCCTTGCGTGAAGGACCAGTGGGCGCGTTGCAGCGTCATAAATAACGGCTGCCCCCGACGGGACTCCAGCAGCGGAGGTATGGGTAACGGTTGTTGCTGACCGGCAGCATTAGCCTTCAGCGGAACAGCACCTGCACACAGTGCGATCCCCGATGCCTGAATGAACTGACGCCGACTGAATGACATATAAACTCCATGAAAAACTGGCGATTAACACGCAGGAAATCTTTTCCTGTAACAAACCCGAATTGCGCGGATTAAACCTTACCGGCGGCTTCCCGCTCAGCAACTTCTTTATCGAGTTCTGCGATTTTTTGTTCCATCAGCGTACGGCAATGCGCTGCCAGTTCACGAACCTGATCTTTCCCAAAGTGGCTAATATCTACCGGCGGCAACATCTCTACAATCGCCAGACCATTATTGAGTCGGTTGAGTTTTATCTTATTCGAGGTGGTTGAAACGCACACCGGAATAACCGGGACACCCGCCGCAATCGCCGCATGAAACGCGCCGGTTTTAAACGGCAGCAGACCGCGACCACGGCTGCGCGTTCCTTCCGGGAACATCCAGATAGAAATACGACGTTTTTTGAAATGATTCACCACCGCCGCAATGGTGCTGTGCGCTTTGGTACGGTTGTTTCTGTCAATCAGCAGGTTGCCGGTTAACCAGTACAGCAGCCCGAAGAATGGGATCCACAACAGGCTTTTTTTGCCTACTGTCACCGTCGGCGGCTGAACGATATTCGCAGCGGTAACCATGTCATAGTTGTTCTGATGATTACAAATATAGATAGCATTACCATAGTTCTGCGCGTCTGCCGGCATGCGGCACTCAACCTTCAGGCCATAAAGGGGAGCCAGGCGGCCAAACATATGACCGAACGTTGCGACGTGTTTTGGATTTCGTGGGCTGAACAGACAGTATATGCAACCGAAAATACAGACCAGAACGCAGTAAATAACAGTAATGATTAAACGAAAAATATATAGCATAACAACCTCTGAGGCCTAAGAGCCTGGCATTTTACGTCACCTGATTCATCACGCAGTATCAGGTTAGGGCTTTGTTAAGGGCGGCTCTCTGGAAAAGCGTATTGTTAATCGCAACGCACGAATAAACAACGGTTTCACGGGAATTTTTAACGTTGGCTCTCCCCGGGCTAAAACAGGGAGAGCCGGACGGTAGCGTTATTCTTCGCTGTCGCCGTGACTGGCGCGTCGAGGCGAGTCAATGTCAATGCGATCGATACGCTGCAGACCACGCATTAGCGTACCGCGACGGCCACGCTCGCCGGTCACTTTCTGCAACTCTTCAGGACGCAGTTTAATTTTGCGCTTACCGACGTGGATAGTCAGCGTGCTTTGTGGCGGCAGCACGTAGAGCTGCGCCAGGCCATCTTCACCTTTCGCCGCTTCCGCTGAAGGGATATTGATAATCTTGTTCCCTTTGCCTTTTGACAATTGCGGCAAATCGCTTACCGGGAACATCAACATGCGACCGGCCTGGGTGATTGCCAGCAGCATATCGGTTTCATCTTCAATCACAACCGGCGGCATAACGCGCGAATTTTCTGGCAGCGTAATCAATGCCTTACCAGCACGGTTACGAGCTACCAGGTCGTTGAAGGTGCAGACAAAACCGTAACCCGCATCGGATGCCATCAGCAGTTTCTGATCGTCGCCTTCCATCAGCATGTGCTCAACCGTCGCGCCCGGCGGCAGCGTGAGCTTCCCGGTCAGCGGTTCACCCTGCCCACGCGCCGACGGCAGCGTAATCGGGTCGATGGCGTAGCTGCGTCCGGTCGAGTCCACGAACACCACTGGCTGGTTGCTCTTACCCTTCACCGCAGACTTAAAGCTGTCGCCCGCTTTATAGCTTAATCCCGGCGCATCAATGTCGTGGCCTTTCGCGCTACGCACCCAACCACTCTGAGACAGCACAATGGTCACTGGCTCTGACGGCAGCATGTCGTGCTCGCTCATCGCCTTCGCTTCTTCACGTTCCTGCAGCGGAGAGCGGCGTTCGTCGCCATAGGCCTCGGCATCAGCCTGCAGCTCTTTCTTCAGCAGGTTGCTCATTTTACGCTCGGAAGCCAGAATGCCTTGCAGCTGATCGCGCTCTTTCGCCAGCTCATCCTGCTCGCCGCGGATTTTCATCTCTTCGAGTTTGGCAAGGTGGCGCAATTTCAGCTCAAGTATGGCTTCAGCCTGGGTTTCAGAAATGCCAAACCGCGACATCAGCTCGGGCTTAGGTTCATCCTCATGACGAATAATTTCGATTACTTCGTCAATGTTGAGGAACGCCACCAGCAAACCTTCAAGGATATGCAGGCGTTTAAGCACTTTTTCCAGACGATAGTTCAGGCGACGACGTACGGTATCGCGGCGAAACGCCAGCCATTCGGTGAGGATCTCCAGCAGATTTTTCACCGCCGGACGACCATCAAGACCGATCATATTCAGATTGATGCGGTAGCTTTTTTCCAGATCGGTGGTGGCAAACAGGTGGTTCATCACCTGCTCCATATCCACACGATTGGAGCGCGGGACAATCACCAGACGGGTCGGGTTTTCGTGATCCGATTCGTCGCGCAGGTCGTCTACCATCGGCAGCTTTTTATTGCGCATTTGAGCGGCGATCTGCTCCAGCACTTTTGCTCCGGAAACCTGATGCGGCAGTGCGGAAATCACCACCGCGCCGTCTTCTTTCGTCCATACCGCGCGCATACGTACGGAGCCGCGTCCGTTTTCGTAAATCTTACGAATCTCCGCCCGCGAGGTAATGATCTCCGCTTCGGTCGGGTAATCCGGCCCCTGCACGATGTCCAGCAACTGATCCAGCGTCGTTTTCGGCTGCTCAATCAGGGTAATCGCCGCTTTCGCCACTTCACGCAGGTTGTGTGGCGGAATGTCCGTCGCCATACCAACGGCAATACCGGTCGTGCCGTTCAACAGAATATTTGGCAGACGCGCAGGCAGCATCTTCGGCTCCTGCATGGTGCCGTCGAAGTTTGGCACCCAGTCCGACGTTCCCTGGCCAAGTTCACCCAGCAGAACTTCCGCATATTTAGACAGGCGGGATTCGGTATAACGCATCGCCGCGAAAGATTTCGGATCGTCCGGCGCCCCCCAGTTCCCCTGCCCGTCGACCAGCGGATAGCGGTAAGAGAACGGCTGCGCCATCAGCACCATCGCTTCATAACAAGCGCTGTCGCCGTGTGGGTGGTATTTACCCAGTACGTCACCGACGGTACGGGCGGATTTTTTAAATTTGGCGCTGGCATTCAGCCCTAGTTCGGACATCGCGTACACGATGCGACGCTGAACGGGTTTCAAACCATCGCCAATAAACGGCAACGCCCTGTCCATGATGACGTACATGGAGTAGTTCAGATAGGCGGTTTCCGTGAATTCATGCAGCGCCAGGCGCTCTGCCATATCGCTCATTAATCGTGGTTCCTCAACTTTGTACCCCTCTATTGAAGGGCAATATTGCCGCAGATACTACCCTATCTGGCGTGTTGAGTCACAAAGAAAAGGGCCACGAGTGCGGCCCTGATGGGGATTATTTGGCAACTTTGGTAATCTGTTTCACGTCGATTTCAACGGAGTTCCAGTCTTTATCCACTTCACCCTGGATTTCAACCACATCCTGCGGTGTGACGGTTACGCCGTTCCAGCGCTTGTGGTCGATATCCACATTCACCGTGCCGGTCGCATCTTTAAACACATACAGGTCGTCGGAAATACGCTCAACAATGTTCCCGCGCAGGGTAACCCAAGTGTCATCACGCAGTGATTTGGCGCTTTCTACCGTCGCGCTGCTACCATTCGGGCCGACAAATCCGCCATTTTGGCTTTGCGTGGTGGTTGTCGGTCCAGAGAAACCGCCCTGCTGCGCTGCCAGAACAGGTGCGGAACACAGTGCCATTACAGCAACCATTGCAGCTAATTTTTTCATCGTCATGTCTCCCTTTCATTTTGGTTTACGACTATTAAATAAGTTAATCCTTAACAAGTTCTTAAGGCAAAAAAAGATACTTTTTTTGCTGTACAGAGGCTGTAGTCACAAGGTTTACTGACGCTAATGAGAGCGGCTGCAGGGAAGAACATATGCGTATTTTACTGATCGAAGATGACACGTTGATCGGCGACGGCCTGAAAACAGGTCTGAGTAAAATGGGTTTCAGCATCGACTGGTTTACCGAGGGCCGCCAGGGGAAAGAAGCGCTCTACAGCGCCCCTTATGATGCGGTGATCCTCGACCTGACGCTGCCAGGCATCGACGGACGGGACATCTTGCGCGAATGGCGAGCCAACGGAAAGCAGGAGCCAGTGCTGATTCTGACCGCTCGCGACGCGCTGGCGGAACGCGTTGAGGGTCTGCGTCTCGGCGCGGATGACTATCTGTGCAAACCCTTTGCGCTGATCGAAGTTGCCGCCAGGCTGGAGGCGCTGGTGCGCCGTGCCAGCGGCCAGGCGAGCAACATATTGCGCCATGGTCAGGTGACGCTCGATCCCGGTGCGCTGGTTGCCACGGCGGCAGGTGAGCCTTTGTCTCTCAAACCCAAAGAGTTCGCGCTACTGGAACTGCTGATGCGCAATAAGGGTCGCGTCCTGCCCCGCAAACTGATTGAAGAAAAACTGTATACCTGGGACGAAAACGTCTCCAGCAATGCGATTGAGGTACACGTCCATCACTTACGCCGTAAGCTCGGCAGCGACTTTATCCGTACCGTGCATGGCATTGGCTACACCCTGGGTGACGCATGAAACTCACACAACGCCTCAGCCTGCGCGTCAGGCTAACGCTTATTTTTCTGATTCTGGCATCAGCAACCTGGGCCGTTTCGAGCTTTGTAGCCTGGAAGCAGACCACCGACAATGTCGATGAGCTGTTTGATACCCAACTGATGTTGTTCGCCAAGCGGCTTAGCACGCTGGATATCAGCGACGTCACCACCTCAAGCAATATGGCTCGCACGCCGAAGAAGCTCAAGCACGGCCATATTGATGACGACGCGCTGACGTTTGCCATCTTCACCATCGACGGAAAAATGGTATTGCACGATGGCGACAACGGCCAGGACATTCCCTACAGCTACACCCGCGAAGGCTTTACCGATGGCCAACTCAAGGGGGACAACGACGCATGGCGTTTTCTGTGGCTGAATTCCGCTGACGGCAAATACCGCATTGTGGTAGGCCAGGAGTGGGAGTATCGAGAGGATATGGCGCTGTCGATCGTCACCGCCCAGTTAACACCGTGGTTGATTGCGCTGCCGCTGATGTTGCTAATCCTGGTGGTCATGATTAGCCGTGAACTCAGGCCGCTGAAAAAACTGGCGCAGGCTCTGCGCTGGCGCTCACCGGAATCGGAAGAGCCGCTCGATCCGAAAGGTGTACCTAGCGAAGTGCGCCCGTTGGTTGAATCGCTCAATCAGTTGTTTACCCGCACCCATTCCATGATGGTCCGCGAACGGCGCTTCACTTCTGATGCTGCCCACGAGCTGCGCAGCCCGTTGACCGCGCTTAAAGTACAAACGGAAGTGGTGCAACTGTCAGACGACGACCCGCAAACGCGGGAAAAAGCGCTGGTACAGTTGCATGCGGGAATTGAACGCGCCACCCGACTGGTCGATCAGTTACTGACGCTTTCACGCCTCGACTCCCTCGACAATCTTCAGGATGTGGCGGAAATCTCGCTGGAGGAGCTTTTGCAATCCGCGGTGATGGATATCTACCATCCAGCCCAGCAGGCGCACATCGACGTGCGTTTGCAGATTAACGCGCATAACATCATGCGCACAGGACAGCCGCTGTTACTGAGCCTGATGGTACGAAATCTGCTGGATAATGCGATCCGTTACAGCCCGCGGGGTAGCATTGTGGAAGTGACGCTCAACGCCCGTAATTTTAGCGTCAAGGATAATGGTCCTGGCGTTGCGCCAGAGGTCCTGACGCACATCGGGGAACGCTTTTATCGTCCACCGGGACAAAGCGTGACCGGCAGCGGTCTTGGCCTATCGATTGTCCGCCGTATCGCAATATTGCATGGAATGTCAGCCTCGTTTGGCAACGCTCCGCAAGGTGGCTTTGAAGCGAAGGTCAGTTGGTAATTGCGTTATTATTGCTCAAATAGCAAAAGACTTTGCACATTTTGCTAATTTCACCGCGTCGCTGGTAGGGGTAAAATCGTCTTCAAACGTATTTCCCTGAGGACACAAAATGAGCAACATTCTGATTATCAATGGTGCGAAAAAATTCGCCCACTCCAACGGTCAGTTAAACGACACCCTGACCGAGGTCGCGGATGGCCTTCTGCGCGACCTCGGGCATGATGTTAAAATCGTGCGCGCCGACAGCGACTATGACATTTCTGATGAAGTACAGAACTTCGTCTGGGCCGATGTGGTTATCTGGCAAATGCCTGGCTGGTGGATGGGTGCGCCGTGGACCGTGAAAAAATACATTGATGACGTGTTTACCGAAGGTCACGGTACGCTGTACGCCAGCGATGGTCGCACGCGTTCAGATGCGTCTAAAAAATACGGCTCCGGTGGGCTGATTCAGGGCAAAAAATACATGCTGTCACTGACCTGGAACGCACCGATGGAAGCTTTTACTGAAAAAGATCAGTTCTTCCATGGCGTTGGCGTTGATGGCGTTTATCTCCCGTTCCATAAAGCAAACCAGTTCCTGGGAATGGAAGCGCTGCCGACCTTTATCACCAATGACGTGATTAAAATGCCGGACGTCCCGCGTTATATCGCAGAATATCGCAAGCATCTGAACGAAATTTTTGGTTAACTGGTAACCTGGAATTAGAAGGAGTTAACCATGCTTACCGTTATTGCAGAAATCCGTACACGTCCAGGTCAACATCACCGCCAGGCGGTACTGGATCAATTCGCTAAAATCGTTCCAACCGTATTAAAAGAAGAAGGCTGCCACGGCTACGCGCCGATGGTCGATCATGCTGCTGGCGTCAGTTTTCAGACCACAGCCCCGGACTCAATCGTGATGGTTGAACAGTGGGAAAGCATTGCGCATCTTGAAGCGCATTTGCAGACACCGCATATGAAAGCCTATAGCGAAGCCGTGAAAGGCGACGTGCTGGACATGAGTATTCGTATTCTGGAGTCTGGCATTTAAGATTGTCGATTTGCCGGATAACGCCATAAACAGACGTATCCGGCTTATATTGCAATCCTCAGGCCTGGTAAGCCCAGCGCCACCAGGCATTCACGGTCAATTACCCTTCGAGATCCGCCAGGTCGCCTTTCTCCTGCAACCAGTTACGGCGATCTTCAGAACGCTTCTTGGCCAGCAGCATATCCATCATTGCGTTGGTACGCTGATCGTCTTCGTCCTCGATGATGAGCTGCACCAGGCGGCGGGTGTTTGGATCCAGCGTAGTTTCACGCAGCTGCATCGGGTTCATTTCACCCAGACCTTTAAAGCGCTGCACGTTCGGCTTGCCTTTCTTGCGTTTTAACTGCTCCAGCACGCCCGCTTTCTCTTCTTCCGTCAGCGCGTAATACACCTCTTTACCGAGGTCGATACGGTATAACGGCGGCAGCGCCACATAGACGTGACCGTGTTTCACCAGCGTACGGAAGTGTTTCACAAACAGCGCGCACAGCAGCGTGGCGATATGCAAACCATCGGAGTCCGCATCCGCCAGAATACAGATCTTACCGTAGCGCAGCTGGCTCAGATCATCACTGTCCGGATCGATGCCGATCGCCACCGAAATATCGTGAACTTCCTGCGAGGCCAACACTTCATCGGAAGAGACTTCCCAGGTGTTGAGGATCTTACCTTTCAGCGGCATGATCGCCTGATATTCACGATCGCGCGCCTGTTTAGCCGATCCGCCCGCCGAGTCACCTTCGACGAGGAACAGTTCGGTGCGATTAAGATCCTGTGCGGTACAGTCCGCCAGTTTCCCCGGCAACGCCGGACCGCTGGTCAACTTTTTACGCACCACTTTTTTCGCGGCCCGCAGACGACGCTGGGCGCTGGAAATCGCCATCTCAGCTAGCAGTTCGGCTGATTGCACGTTCTGGTTCAGCCACAGGCTGAAAGCATCTTTCACCACGCCAGAGACGAATGCCGCGCACTGCCGCGAAGAGAGGCGCTCTTTGGTTTGTCCGGCAAACTGCGGATCCTGCATTTTTACTGACAGCACGTAAGCACAGCGATCCCAGATATCTTCCGCCGACAGCTTCACGCCGCGCGGCAGAATATTGCGGTATTCACAGAACTCGCGCATTGCATCCAGCAGACCCTGGCGCAGGCCGTTAACGTGCGTACCGCCCTGCATGGTGGGGATCAGGTTCACATAGCTTTCAGTCAGCAGCTCGCCGCCTTCCGGCAGCCAGAGCAGCGCCCAGTCCACGGTTTCTGTTTCACCGCTGAAATTACCGATAAACGGTTTTTCCGGCAGCGTCGGCAAGCCATTCACCGCTTCGCTCAGATAGTCATTCAGTCCATCCTGGTAGCACCAGCGCTGTTCACTGTTATTGACCTCATCCTTGAAGGTGATCTCAACGCCAGGGCACAGCACCGCTTTGGCTTTCAGTACGTGCGTTAAGCGCGAAACGGAAAAACGCGGGCTGTCAAAGAAGCTTTCATCCGGCCAGAAGTGCACGCTGGTTCCGGTATTGCGTTTACCGCAGGTACCGACAACCTGTAAATCTTGCACCTTATCGCCGTTCTCAAACGCGATGTTGTACACCTGCCCGTCGCGGCGCACGTTCACTTCCACACGCTTCGACAGGGCGTTGACCACGGAGATCCCCACCCCATGTAAACCACCAGAGAACTGATAGTTTTTGTTGGAGAACTTACCGCCTGCGTGCAGACGACAGAGGATCAGCTCTACCGCCGGAACGCCCTCTTCAGGGTGAATGTCTACCGGCATGCCGCGGCCATCATCAATAACTTCCAGAGACTGGTCGGCATGTAAAATCACGTCCACGCGTTTTGCGTGGCCCGCCAGTGCTTCATCCACACTGTTATCAATCACTTCCTGTCCAAGATGGTTCGGACGGGTTGTATCGGTGTACATCCCCGGGCGACGGCGTACCGGCTCAAGCCCAGTGAGTACCTCAATGGCATCAGCGTTATAAGTTTGCGTCATGGTTTAAATAAGCAATTCGAATTGATCGTCAGAAACTGTGCAGTCCAAGGAAATCGACAATCGGGTTGAAATAATCTTCGAAGCCCGTGAATGCGTGGTTTCCGCCCTCAATAACTGTCTGGCGGCAGGAGGCGTAATACGCCACCGCCTGGCGGTAGTCCAACACTTCATCGCCCGTTTGTTGAAGCAGCCAGATCAAATCCGGCGCTTCCAGCGGGTCAATCTGCATGACTTTAAGATCGTAAATATGGCGTGACTCTAGCACATATTGCTGCCCCGTGTAGGGGTTCTCGTTTTGACCGAGATAGTCGACCAGCAGTTCATAAGGTCGGACAGCAGGGTTCACCACCACCGCGGGCAGCATAAAACATTGCGACAGCCAGGTGGCGTAATAGCCTCCTAGCGAGGAACCGACAATTCCCAGCGACTCTCCGCCATGTTCAAGAATGATCGATTCCAGCATCTCTGCGGCCTGGGCCGGATACGGTGGCAACTGGGGTACGATCATCTCAACGTGCGGATGATGCTCCGCCAGCCAGTTTTTCAGCAAACATGCCTTCGCCGAACGAGGAGAACTATTAAATCCGTGAAGATAAAGAAGCGTAGACATCAGTAGCCTTCTGAAGCGGTATCAGGGTGGAACCGATTACCCTGCAGACGGCGTACCTGCGTCTGCAACGTCCCGTCAGCAAAAAGCTCCAGCGTCCGCCAGCCTGGGCTGATGGTATCTAGCGTGAAGTTGGAACAGTGTGGCTTAAACTGCACACAGGTCGACGGCGTCGCCAGCAGGCGGCGTCCGTTCCAGTCCAAATCCAGTTCCTGATGAATATGCCCACACAACAAATACTTGGCACGAGGATAATTCACCAGCACGTTATCCAGCTCTGCGGCATTACGCAGGCTATGCTGATCGAGCCAGCTACAACCTGCTGGCAGAGGATGATGATGCAGAAGCAGCAAAGTATTGCGCTCAGGCGCATCGGCAAGTTTACGTTCCAGCCATTCGAGCTGAAATTCGCTTAATTCACCGTGGGGAACGCCGAATACCTGGCTGTCCAGCAACAGGATTTGCCACTGTTCACCAATAAAGACGCGTTTAGCGGGTGAGATCCCCGCGTCCTGTAGCGCGCTGTACATTGCCGGCTGAAAATCGTGATTGCCCGGTAGCCAAACGCAGGGCGCACGAAAGCTTGCGATGCCCTCAGCAAAATGCTGATAGGCCGCAGCGGATTGATCCTGCGCCAAATCACCAGTCGCGACGATCAGATCGTATTCAGGCGACTCTGCATGTATTGCATCCAGTACGGATTGATAGCTGTCCCAGGTGTTTACACCCAGCAGCGTTTCATGCTTTTCGGCAAACAGGTGAGTGTCTGTAATTTGTAAGATCCTGACTCTGGCCTCACCAGCCAAAGGAAGGGTTAACAGGCTTTCCAAATGGTGTCCTTAGGTTTCACGACGCTAATAAACCGGAATCGCCATCGCTCCATGTGCTAAACAGTACCGTAACCAGTCGGCCAGAAACTGATTAATTTGATGCTTTTCGTCGCGTTGATGCAACTTTTTATTTGGATAATCATACCGCGCTTTGAAGCGAAAGATCTGCTGACTCGAACACACTTCAGCCACCCTCGCGTCATGATACAGGCGGACTGTCAATGACGGCAGGCTCCAGTAAGTAACCGCGGGTGCCGTTTGTTCGATCGCGACAAGCGTAGTGTATCGGGTCGATTCAACGATCGTTAACCGATATTGTGCGTTTGCTACCTGATAGCTCACTGTTTCACCGGCTGCATCATTACGTGGCAGCAGGCGGCGCAATTGCGAATAGTTGGTTTCGCACAGGCGCATCATTTCAGGGAAGTCAGGTGTGTAACGCTTCATTTTTTCCACTCAGTTTTTAACTCTTGATAGTGCAGCTGTAACCATTGCAAGGCGATGACAGAAGCCGCGTTGTCGATTTTCCCCTCTTCAACCCATTGATAAGCCTGCTCCCGGCTCACCACATGAACACGAATATCTTCGTTTTCATCAGCCAGACCGTGGATCCCGCTCGCGGTCGTGGCGTCCACTTCGCCAACTAAAATAGACAGGCGCTCACTGGTGCCGCCAGGGCTTGCCAGATAGCTCAGAACGGGCTTCGTACGTTTAACTTCCAGCCCGGCCTCTTCCATCGCTTCACGACGAGCCACTTCCTCAACGGTTTCGCCCTCTTCAATCATTCCGGCCACCATTTCCAGGAGCCAAGGGCTTTCGCTGGTATCAAACGCTGCGATACGGATCTGCTCGACCAAAACAACTTCGTCCCGCTCAGGGTCAAAGGGTAACAAGACTGCCGCGTGTCCGCGCTCAAAAATTTCGCGCTTTACCTCACCGCTCATACCGCCGTTAAACAGGCGATGGCGGAACCGATAAAGATCCAGTGAAAAAAAACCGCGGTATAGCGTTTCTCGTGCAATAATTTCTACATCATTTTTAGTGAAAGTCATTGGCAAGTTGTCTGGTTTACGCATTGTGCTGTCCTGAAACCAATAGTGATTAAAATGTGAATTTCAAGGTCGTTTGACTGATGTTTGAACGCCCTTGTGTTAAATTGATGCAAATTAACGCCGTATGGCACGTAACGCCAACTTTTTGAAGTGGCGGATTCTGCTAGAATCAGCAAATATTTTTACAATTTGATCAGCGCTAAATACTGCTTCACAACAAGGAATGCAAATGAAGAAATTGCTCCCCATCCTTATCGGCCTGAGCCTGTCGGGGTTCACTACTTTGAGCCAGGCAGAAAACCTGATGCAGGTTTATCAGCAAGCACGCCTGAGCAACCCGGAATTGCGTAAATCCGCCGCCGATCGCGATGCTGCATTCGAAAAAATTAACGAAGCGCGTAGCCCATTACTGCCGCAACTAGGTTTAGGTGCCGATTACACCTACAGCAATGGCTACCGTGATGCAAATGGCGTCAACTCCAACGCAACCAGCGCGTCATTACAATTGACTCAGACGCTGTTCGACATGTCTAAATGGCGTGCCCTGACGCTGCAAGAAAAAGCAGCAGGCATCCAGGACGTAACGTATCAGACCGATCAGCAAACGCTGATCCTGAATACCGCTACCGCTTATTTTAACGTACTGAACGCGATTGACGTGCTGTCTTACACTCAGGCACAGAAAGATGCGGTCTATCGTCAGTTAGATCAGACCACACAGCGTTTTAACGTTGGCCTGGTCGCCATCACTGACGTACAGAACGCCCGTTCACAATACGACACCGTGCTGGCGAACGAAGTGACCGCGCGTAACAATCTGGACAACGCGGTAGAACAGCTGCGCCAGGTGACAGGTAACTACTACCCGGAACTGGCTTCGCTGAACGTTGATGGCTTTAAAACCAACAAACCGCAGGCGGTGAACGCGCTGCTGAAAGAAGCAGAAAACCGCAACCTCTCATTATTGCAGGCGCGTTTGAGCCAGGATCTGGCGCGTGAACAGATTCGTCTGGCGCAGGATGGTCACTTACCAACGCTGGGTTTGACCGCCTCTACCGGCGTTTCTGACACCTCCTACAGCGGGTCGAAAACCAACACCTCCCAGTATGACGACAGCAACATGGGCCAGAACAAAATCGGTCTGAACTTCTCGCTGCCGCTGTACCAGGGTGGGATGGTTAATTCGCAGGTGAAACAAGCGCAGTACAACTTTGTTGGCGCGAGCGAACAACTGGAAAGCGCACACCGTAGCGTGGTGCAAACCGTGCGTTCTTCGTTCAACAACATTAATGCTTCTATCAGTAGCATTAACGCGTACAAACAAGCGGTTGTCTCTGCCCAAAGCTCTTTAGATGCGATGGAAGCAGGCTATTCCGTAGGTACCCGTACCATCGTGGATGTGTTGGATGCCACCACCACGCTGTACAACGCCAAGCAGCAACTGGCGAATGCGCGTTATACCTATCTTATCAACCAGCTTAACGTCAAATCTGCGCTCGGTACGCTGAACGAGCAGGATCTGGTGGCTCTGAACAATACGCTGGGTAAACCGATCCCGACTTCTCCGGATAACGTAGCGCCGCAAAATCCGCAGCAAGATGCCGCTGTGAATGACTTTAACAGCAACGGCAATATGCCTGCGGCTCAACCAACGGCTGCACGTTCAACCAGCAGCAACGGTAACAACCCGTTCCGTAACTGATGCTGATGACGGGGCTTCGGCCCCGTCTGAACGTAAGGCAACGTAAAGATCCGCCCCTTCTTCCGCATTCTCGCCTCTTCCCGCTTCAATTTCGACCAGTCATCCTCTATTCTGAGCAGAGTTACCACTGGGTCCTGGAAGACATAAATGAAACGGACAAAATCTATACATCACGCCTCGTTCCGCAAAAGCTGGAGCGCGCGCCACCTGACTCCTGTCGCTCTGGCAGTTACCGCTGTTTTTATGCTCGCGGGCTGTGAAAAGAGTGACGAAACGGTTTCGCTTTATCAGAACGCGGACGACTGCTCTGCAGCTAATCCGGGTAAAAGCGCCGAATGTACCACCGCGTTTAACAATGCGCTGAAAGAAGCTGAACGCACCGCGCCAAAATACGCCACTCGCGAAGACTGTATCGCTGAATTCGGCGAAGGCCAGTGCCAACAGGCACCTGCACAAGCGGGCATGGCGCCGACCGGTGAAGGCCAGGCTCAGGCGCAGAATCAAAGCAGCGGCAGCTTCTGGATGCCGCTGATGGCAGGCTATATGATGGGCCGCATGATGGGTGGCGGTATGGGCGCTCAGCAGCCGCTGTTCAGCTCGAAAAATCCGGCCAGCCCGGCATACGGCAAATATACGGATGCCGGCGGCAAAAACTACGGCGCCGCAACGCCGGGTCGCACCATGACCGTACCGAAAACCGCCATGGCGCCGAAACCGGCTACCACCTCTACCGTAACCCGCGGCGGATTTGGCGAATCTGTGGCTAAACAGAGCACCATGCAGCGTAGCGCAAGCGGTACTACCACTCGTTCAATGGGCGGCTGATCGTCATGGAAAGAGTCAGTATTGTTGAGCGCCCGGACTGGCGCGATAAAGCCACCGAATACGGTTTCAACTTTCACACTATGTACGGCGAGCCGTACTGGTGTGAGGATGCGTATTATAAGCTCACGCTTGCTCAGGTCGAAAAGCTGGAAGAGGTCACCGCAGAGCTGCATCAAATGTGCCTCAAAGTGGTGGAAAGGGTCATCGCCAGCGATGAGCTGATGACCAAGTTTCGCATTCCGAAGCATACCTGGGGCTTTGTCCGCCAGTCCTGGCTGACACAGCAACCGTCGCTCTATTCGCGTCTCGATCTGGCGTGGGACGGCACGGGCGAGCCTAAGCTGTTAGAAAACAACGCCGATACGCCAACCTCTCTGTACGAAGCTGCGTTTTTCCAGTGGATCTGGCTGGAAGACCAACTCAATGCAGGCAACCTGCCGGAAGGCAGCGATCAATTCAACAGTCTGCAGGAAAAGCTGATCGAGCGTTTCGCCGAGCTGCGTGAGCAGTATGGTTTTCAGTTGCTACATCTGACCTGTTGTCGCGATACGGTGGAAGACCGCGGAACGATCCAGTATCTGCAGGATTGCGCTGCCGAAGCTGAAATCGCCACTGAATTCCTCTATGTCGAAGATATTGGTCTTGGTGAAAAAGGTCAGTTCACGGATATGCAAGATCAGGTCATAGCTAACCTGTTCAAGCTCTATCCGTGGGAATTCATGCTGCGTGAAATGTTCTCCACTAAGCTGGAAGACGCTGGCGTTCGCTGGCTGGAACCAGCCTGGAAGAGCATCATCTCCAACAAAGCGTTATTACCGCTGTTGTGGGAAATGTTCCCGGATCATCCGAATCTGCTGCCTGCGTATTTCGCCGAAGATGACTATCCTCAGATGGATAAATTCGTCGTAAAGCCGATCTTCTCACGTGAAGGCGCGAACGTTTCAATTATCGAAAACGGTAAAACGATCGAAGCAGTGGAAGGGCCGTACGGCGAAGAAGGTATGATCGTGCAGCAATTCCATCAGCTACCGAAGTTTGGCGACAGCTATATGTTGATCGGCAGTTGGCTAATCAACGATCAACCAGCTGGCATTGGCATTCGCGAAGACCGCGCGTTGATCACGCAGGATCTCTCGCGTTTCTATCCGCATATTTTTGTCGAATGACTGAGAGTGCCGGGTGGTGGCTGCGTCTTACCCGGCCTACAGCACGAACTGTAGGCTCGATAAGCGCAGCGCCATCGGGCGCATTTATCATCCGACCTGCACCGACAACATACTCAAACTTCCCATCTCAATCCCGTCAACAGGAATAGTCACTGGCTCTTTGCCGTCCCAGGCACCTAATACATACAGCAGCGGCAGATAGTGATCCGGTGTCGGGTTCGATAACGATCCCCCTTCATGATCGAGATAGTTCACCAGCGGGTGCTGTTCAACCGGTCCCTGCCATGTCAGGTTTGCTTTAACATATTCGTTGAATGAGGTCGCCCACGGATATGGCGTGTTCTCACCGTGCCAACGCGCAGTGCGCAGGTTATGCACCACGTTGCCGCTGGCTACCAGCATAATGCCCTCATCACGCAGTGCCGCCAGCTTGCGGCCAATTTCAAAATGCCAGGCCGCAGGTTTGGTACTGTCAATGCTCAGCTGCACCATCGGAATATCCGCATGCGGGTACATCTTGATCAGCACGCCCCATGAACCGTGATCAAAACCCCACGCCTCTTTGTCTAAGGTAACGGGCGCTGGGGCCAGCAAGTCAACCAGATGCTGCGCCAGTTCCGGTGATCCAGGAGCCGGGTAATGGGTGTCATACAGCGCCTGCGGAAAACCGCCAAAATCGTGGATCGTTTTAGGCGCTTCCATCGCCGTCACGCCCGTGCCACGAGTGAACCAATGCGCCGAGACCACCACAATGGCTTTCGGGCGCGGCAACGTTTCCCCCAGTTGCTGCCAGGCGCGGGTATAAACGTTATCTTCCAGAACATTCATCGGGCTACCGTGACCCAAAAACAATGCTGGCATACGAGTTGAAGACATGATGATATCCTTACTGAGGGAGTCATTTTGATACCACCACAATACGCTTATTCGGCTGATGAAGAACTCAGATAACCATGATGAAGATCATCAGTTATTTTGACGATCTGACCCGGACAGCAGATTGATAAGGAGTTTTATTTGTCGATGTCAGTACCTTTACTTCTGACTTTACTGGCAGGCGCCGCCACGTTTATCGGCGCATTTCTCGGCGTGTTAGAGCAAAAACCCTCCAACCGCGTACTCGCCTTTTCGTTAGGCTTCGCCGCAGGGATTATGTTACTGATCTCACTGATGGAGATGCTCCCAGCCGCACTGGCTGCTGAAGGCATGTCGCCGGTATTGGGCTACGGAATGTTTATCGTTGGCTTACTGGGATACTTTGGCCTTGACCGCCTATTGCCGCATGCGCACCCTCAGGATCTGGTACAGAAAACCACGCGGCCTCTGCCCGGCTCCATTAAACGTACCGCGATTTTATTAACGCTCGGCATTAGCCTGCACAACTTCCCGGAAGGGATAGCGACGTTTGTTACCGCCAGCAGCAACCTCGAGCTAGGCTTTGGTATTGCCCTTGCCGTCGCATTACACAATATTCCTGAAGGATTAGCCGTTGCGGGTCCAGTCTATGCAGCCACGGGCTCCAAACGGACGGCGATATTCTGGGCCGGGATCTCGGGCATGGCGGAAATCCTGGGCGGCGTACTGGCGTGGTTAATTCTGGGGAGCCTGATCTCACCGGTGGTGATGGCGGCAATAATGGCAGCAGTCGCAGGAATTATGGTGGCGCTGTCCGTCGATGAGCTAATGCCGTTGGCAAAAGAGATCGACCCGAATAATAATCCCAGCTATGGGGTACTTTGTGGAATGTCGGTGATGGGGTTAAGTCTTGTCATCCTCCAGTCCATGGGGATCGGCTAATTCAGAGGGCGGATGCCACCCTGCTAATTTACAGCATCCGCTCATCCATAGCAGAACGTGAAGGACTATTCCTGTTCCTTAACCGCGCTGTTATCTTCGCCAGAACGACGAAAGAGTTTGTTTCGCGCCTCGAGTAATGCATCCCGGTCTTGCCGAAATGCCCGACAATAACGCTTCATATGGCAATAATAACCAACTGCAACGAGTGCAATTAATACAATCCAGTACCAGGCGATAAACATTCTTTTACCCTTAAAATTTAACATCATTAAACATTTAACGTTAAAATTTTACACAACCTTATTCTGACATACTCCTATAGTGGCATATTCCAGAAACAAATATATGATTTCGATCATATAAACCAGCAGCTATGCAAATAGTTAACACCGTTATAAAAAATAAAACAATGTCGACAAGATCACACTGCGCAATAATAAATATTGCCCTTAAAATAACGCACTCATACCATCCCCAAAATAATAAAAATTAGCACCTGCAAAATAATACATTTCATCAATATTAATATATTCACCATAAAAGTAGCATCAGCAATACCATTTTTTATTATATTCACATCGTAAAAACATAATATATTCAGCACTGTTATATTTAAAGATAATATAAGGAGATATATCCATGTTTACACAGTACCGAAAAACACTTCTAGCCGGAACGCTTGCACTGACGTTTGGCTTTGCCGCAGGGAATTCATTTGCCGCAGGTTTCCAACCAGCCCAGCCCGCAGGAAAATTGGGTGCGATAGTCGTTGACCCATACGGAAACGCCCCTCTTACCGCACTGGTTGAATTAGATAGTCACGTTATTTCGGATGTTAAAGTCACCGTTCATGGTAAAGGTGAAAAAGGAGTCCCAATTACCTATACCGTCGGCAAAGAATCCCTCGCCACCTACGATGGGGTTCCTATTTTTGGCCTTTATCAAAAGTTTGCTAATAAGGTCACTGTTGAATATAAAGAAAATGGCAAGGCCATCAAGGAAGATTACGTGGTGCAAACATCTGCCATCGTTAATCACTACATGGATAGCCGTTCTATTTCCGATTTACAGCAAACAAACGTTATTAAGGTCGCACCTGGCTTTGAAGACCGTCTCTATCTGGTGAATACCCACACCTTTACCGCGCAGGGCGCAGAATTCCACTGGCATGGTGAAAAAGATAAAAATGCCGGTATCCTGGATGCAGGTCCGGCCGGTGGCGCATTACCCTTTGATATCGCACCCTTTACCTTTGTCGTTGATACGGAAGGCGAATATCGTTGGTGGCTGGATCAGGACACTTTCTATGACGGTCATGACATGGATATCAACAAGCGCGGTTACCTGATGGGCATACGGGAGACACCGCGCGGCACCTTCACCGCCGTACAGGGCCAGCACTGGTATGAGTTCGATATGATGGGCCAGATTCTGGCCGACCATAAGCTGCCGCGCGGATTCCTCGACGCATCGCATGAGTCCGTCGAAACGGTGAACGGCACCGTACTGCTTCGCGTGGGTAAACGGGACTATCGCAAGGAAGATGGCATTCACGTGCAAACTATCCGCGACCAGATTATTGAAGTCGACAAATCCGGTCGTGTTGTTGACGTGTGGGATCTGACAAAAATTCTCGATCCGATGCGTGATGCACTGCTGGGTGCGTTGGATGCGGGCGCGGTATGCGTCAACGTGGACCTCGCTCATGCCGGCCAGCAGGCAAAACTGGAGCCAGATACCCCCTACGGTGATGCCCTCGGCGTGGGTGCGGGTCGTAACTGGGCGCACGTTAACTCCATCGCCTTTGACGCCAAAGATGACGCCATCATTATCTCTTCCCGCCATCAGGGGGTTGTCAAAATCGGTCGAGATAAACAGGTGAAGTGGATCCTTGCACCGTCTAAAGGCTGGAATAAGGCGCTGGCAAGCAAGCTGTTAAAACCGGTTGATGATAAAGGCAACGCACTGAAATGTGATGAAAATGGCAAGTGCGAGAATACCGATTTTGATTTTACCTACACTCAACACACCGCATGGCTCTCCAGCAAAGGAACGCTCACCATTTTTGACAACGGCGATGGCCGCGGACTCGAACAACCGGCGTTACCAACGATGAAATACTCCCGTTTCGTCGAATATAAAATTGACGAGAAAAAAGGGACCGTCCAGCAAATTTGGGAGTACGGAAAAGAGCGCGGTTATGATTTTTATAGCCCTATCACCTCGGTTATCGAATATCAAAAAGATCGCGACACCATGTTTGGCTTTGGTGGTTCGATTAATTTATTTGACGTTAGACAGCCAACCATCGGCAAAATCAACGAAATTGACTACAAAACAAAAGAAGTCAAAGTCGAAATTAATGTCCTGTCCGATAAGCCAAATCAAACTCACTACCGTGCATTGCTGGTTCATCCACGCCAAATGTTTAAATAATTACGTTAGATTAAGGATTAATTATGTCATCTAAATGGATCACTTCATTATTTAAAAGTGTGGTATTAACCGCCGCGCTTGCCTCACCGTTTGCAGCATCAGCGTTTACTGAAGGCACTGATTATATGGTTCTGGAAAAACCAATTCCCAATGCTGATAAGACGTTGATCAAAGTATTCAGTTACGCCTGCCCATTTTGCTACAAATATGATAAAGCCGTGACAGGGCCCGTGTCAGACAAAGTCGCCGATGTCGTTACTTTCACTCCGTTTCATCTGGAAACCAAAGGGGAATACGGTAAGCAGGCCAGTGAAATCTTTGCCGTAATGATTGCCAGGGACATGGCTGCAGGTATTTCATTGTTTGACGCCAAATCACAGTTTAAAAAAGCCAAGTTCGCTTATTACGCCGCCTACCACGATAAGAAAGAGCGCTGGTCAGAGGGTAAAGATCCCGCCTCATTCATCAAAACAGGGTTGGATGCAGCGGGCATGAGCCAGGCTGATTTTGACGCGGCATTGAAGGATCCAGCCGTCCAGCAAACGCTGGAGAAATGGAAAGCAGCATATGATGTCGCCAAAATCCAGGGCGTTCCGGCTTACGTCGTCAATGGTAAATACCTGATCTACACCAAAAATATCAAATCTATTGATTCCATGGCTGAGCTTGTCAGAGAGCTCGCGAAAAAATAAACAGGGACCCGGCTATGGCTTTCATAAAAGGATCGTGGCGAGACTTACGCAATACACCGGTTGATACCCTGGTGAGATGGCAGGAACAGCGCTTTCTGTGGCTGTTGATGGCTTGCGCAATGGGTGGATTGATTATTCTGGCGCATTCGTTCTTCCAAATCTATCTCTACATGGCCCCCTGCGAACAATGTGTCTACATTCGCTTTGCCATGCTGGTGATGGTTTTTGGCGGATTGATTGCGGCAATCAACCCCAAAAATGTTGTTCTGAAGCTCATCGGTTGTATCGCGGCATTTTACGGCAGCATCCTGGGCATTAAGTTCTCCATCAAACTTAACGGCATTCATTATGCTGTACATAACCCGGACCCGGATTCGCTGTTTGGCGTACAGGGATGCTCCACCGATCCGACATTCCCTTTTAATTTGCCTCTGGCCAACTGGGCACCGGAGTGGTTTAAACCCACAGGAGATTGCGGCTATGACGCTCCCATTGTTCCCGACGGCGTGGCGCTCAGCAGTACGCAAAAGTGGTTTGTCGATCTGTACCAGCAGTCAGAAGGCTGGTATCTGATCCCGCCTTGGCATTTTATGAACATGGCGCAGGCCTGTTTGTTGGCCTTTAGTTTGTGCTTACTGTTGCTCGTCATTATGAGCGGCGCATGGGCATTAAAGCGGGTGAGAACCAAATAATCGGAGCAAGAAACAAAAAAACCGAAGCCTGGAAGATGGCTTCGGTTTTTTATGCTTACCGCGACTAACGTGGTAATTTGCGATTAGCTGGCTTTGCGCTCATGCGCCTGACGGTAAGCCACCAGGTCTTCGATAGTAACTACCGCCATATTATGCTTGCCGGCAAATTCGATACATTCTGGCGCACGCGCCATGGTGCCATCGTCATTGGTCAGTTCGCACAGCACGCCTGCCGGTTTAAACCCTGCCAGCGTCATCAGGTCGATGGTTGCTTCAGTGTGACCACCGCGGGTCAACACGCCACCTGCCTGAGCACGCAGCGGGAAAACGTGCCCCGGACGGTTAAGATCGGAAGGTTTAGCGCCATCCTGAATTGCCGCACGCACCGTAGTAACACGGTCCGCAGCGGAAACGCCGGTGGTCACGCCTTCTGCGGCTTCAATGGTGACGGTAAAACCGGTACCGTAAGCGCTGGTGTTATTTTCCACCATCATTGGCAGATCGAGCTGTTTGCGTCGGTCTTCAGTGATGCACAGGCATACAATACCGCTGCCGTGACGGATGGTCAGAGCCATCTGTTCAACAGTCATGGTTTCTGCCGGGAAAATCATATCGCCTTCGTTTTCACGATCTTCGTCGTCAAGCACCATCACACCGCGTCCTTCACGCAGCGCAGACAGCGCAAGTTCAACACGTTCGAAAGGCGTACCAAAAGAGGAAAGTAGCGTCTGATTCATGGTAAAAAAACCTCACTAAAATTATGGTTACCAGAATCAGGGCAGTCTTAGGAGTACCGTCTAAGCGGCAAAAAAATAACGTGAGCGGGTCCATGCCCGACTGGATCGTTACTCTCTCCCATCCGGACTCTAACCGTCGGCCCCGGAATTACACCGGATCTGCTGACCTTTGAGTTTGCACCCAAAGCGCTCGCGGGCTTTCAACCTGAGTTGATTTACCGCCGGTGGGGAATTTCGCCCCGCCCTGAGAATAAGCGGGTTAACTATAACGCTATTGATTACCTTCATCAACGCCTTTGCTCGTCTTAGCTTCACACAATTCTGGTTTATGCCTGTGCCAGTTCGCACTACAATAGGCAACAACACGTACCAGTTCAGGGAAACCACAATGATTGACCCGAAAAAAATTGAGCAGATTGCTCGTCAGGTTCACGAGTCGATGCCGAAAGGGATCCGCGAGTTTGGCGAAGACGTCGAGAAGAAAATTCGTCAAACGCTGCAGTCACAGCTGACCCGTCTGGATCTGGTAAGCCGTGAAGAGTTTGATGTACAGACTCAGGTTTTGCTGCGTACCCGTGAAAAGCTGGCGCTGCTTGAGCAACGTCTGACGGAGCTGGAATCGCGTGAAAAAACGGCAGAAGTTAAGCCTGCTCCCGCGATCCCGTCAGTCGATCCGCAAGAGTAAAAACGACAACGGGCCGCAAGGCCCGTTTTTTCTGTTAGTGTTCCAGTTCTAGCTTCCTGGCCTCCGTCGCCTGCTGGCAGTACAGCGCATAGCGTTTGCAAAACCAGCTACGATGTTCTTCATCCATATTCCCAGTTATCGCCTGGATATCTACGGGATGGCCCTCAGCTTGCATCCTGGCAAAACTACGGGCCAGGAAATCGAAATTGTTCATTGAATACATATTGCTGTTCATGAGCATACCCTCCAGTTATTGAATATCTGTTAAGGCCATATGCTTTTTCTAATTTCAGTATTTCCCTGGATGCGAAGTTATTCTGTACATATTGTGCGCAAAACCACTGCGCTGGTTCACAGTTTCCCACGAAATCTAAGAGGGGTCGGATTTAAGGTCAGCGTGACGCACGCTTATTGTAACGTCATGTAAAAGTAAATCGGGGGGAGAAATCCCCTCTCCCCTTATTCCTTTACTCTGGGTTGAAGAAAACAGCAGCATCAATAGCAAGAAACGTATCGAATCCAAAAGTTCGATACGTTTCCAGCATTTGTTATTTATCGCTGTCTTTTTGGATCTTCTTGATGATATTGGTCGTTGAGCAGCCATCTTCAAAGTTCAGCACCAGCACTTCTCCGCCGTTCGCCCACACTTCTTTGCTGCCCGCAATATCTTCCGGCTTATAGTCGCCGCCTTTTACCAGCAGATCCGGCAGGATGCCGGCAATCAGACGCTGTGGTGTGTCTTCTTCAAAAGAGACCACCCAGTCGACGGCTTCCAGCGCGCCCAGCACGATCATGCGCTGTTCCAGCGGGTTGACCGGACGCGTTTCGCCTTTCAGACGTTTGGTCGAAGCATCGCTGTTTACCGCCACGATCAGACGATCGCCCAGCTTGCGCGCATTCGCCAGATAGGAAACATGGCCCGCATGTAGGATGTCGAACACGCCGTTGGTCATCACCACTTTCTCACCGCGCTTGCGGGCGCTGGCTACGGCCTGTTTCAGCTCAGACTCGCTCATCACGCCAAAGCCAGTGTCGGCCCGACCGCGCACGGCGTTTTCCAGTTCAATCGGGGAAACGGTTGAAGTCCCCAGTTTACCGACGACAACACCCGCTGCGGCATTAGCAAAATAGCACGCCTCTTCCAGAGTGTTCCCCGCCGCCAGCGTCGCAGCCAGCACGCCGATCACCGTATCGCCCGCCCCCGTCACGTCATACACTTCCTGCGCCTGCGTCGGCATATGCAGTGGCGATTTGCCCGGTTGCAGCAGCGTCATACCCTGTTCGGAACGCGTGATCAGCAGCGCGGAAAGGTCGAAATCTGCAATCACTTTCATGCCGCGCTCAACCAGTTCATCTTCGCTTTTGCACTTACCGGCCACCGCTTCAAATTCAGACAAATTCGGCGTCAGCAGCGTTGCGCCACGATAGCGTTCAAAATCGGTCCCTTTCGGATCGATAAGCACCGGCACCCCAGCCTTACGCGCCAGAGCAATCATCTGCTGCACGCTTGCCAGCGCGCCTTTGGCGTAATCGGAGAGCACCAAAGCGCCAATGGAGCCCAGAGCCTGGTTAATACGCTCATGCAGTGGCTGCGGATCCACGCCTTCAAAACCTTCTTCGAAATCCAGGCGAATCAGTTGCTGGTTGCGGGAAAGCACGCGCAGTTTGGTGATCGTCGGATGAGTTGGCACAGAAACGAAGTCACATTTTACGTTCACATCCGCCAGCGTTTTGCTCAGCGCACGCGCCGCGTCGTCAATCCCAGTCAGGCCAACCAGACGCGAATTCGCTCCCAGAGAGGCAATGTTCATCGCCACGTTTGCTGCGCCACCGGGACGTTCTTCAATGGTATCAACCTTCACCACCGGAACCGGCGCTTCAGGTGAAATACGGCTGGTAGGACCGTACCAGTAGCGATCTAGCATCACATCACCGACAACCATGACTCCTGCACGTTCAAACTCTGGCAGCGTTACTTTCATTCCTGTCTCCTGAGAGATTCTCTGAGGGTCTTAAAATTTGCGCGCGATAATAGCACACTTCACTCGGCAACCAGCCACTTCTGCCAGCTGTCACGCACCAGCGTACGTTCAGCGTCGAAGTGCTCCGGCGCCACATGGCCCGGAAGTTCCTGCAATGCAAGATGGTGAAGTTCATCACGCAGCGTCGTATAAGCACGGGTAAGCGCCAGCGCTTCCTGCTCATCCATAATGTCGTTTTGCGCCAGTAACTCCAGAATGCGCACGTTATCCGACCAGCGCGTCAGCTTCGGTTTTTCATGCGCATAGCGCAGCACCAGGTATTGCGTAATAAACTCAATGTCGGTGATGCCGCCTTCATCCGCTTTGATATCAAAACGATCGCGATGCTTATTGCCCAAATGGGCCCGCATTTTCTCACGCATTTCGCGCACATCGGTCTGCAAGGTTTTCGCATCGCGGACGAGGGTCATGATATCGCGACGAATCGCATCAAACTGAGAGGTCAACCGTGGGTCGCCGTACACCACTCGAGCGCGCACCAGCGCCTGATGCTCCCACGTCCAGGCTTCGTTGCGCTGGTAATCAGCGAAAGCCTCGGTTGATGTCACCAGCATTCCCGCCGCGCCGGACGGACGCAACCGCGCATCCACTTCATACAAAATACCGGATGAGGTGCGGGTGCTGAAAAGGTGCATAATGCGCTGCGACAGACGCAAATAGAACTGTCGCCCGTCAATCTCACGCTCACCATCCGTCATCACGTCCATAGGACAGTCATGCAGGAAGATCAAATCAAGATCCGAACTGTAGCCCAGCTCCCAGCCGCCCAGTTTGCCATACCCGACGACGGCAAAACCGCGCCCCTCGCGCTCGTTAAGATGAGTGGGTTGCCCGTAGCGAGCGACCATCTGCATCCACGCCTGCTGGACTACCGCATCAATAATAGCTTCCGCCAGCCAGGTTAAGTGGTCGCTCACCTTCATCACCGGCAGCGTACCAGCGATATCTGCCGCGGCAATGCGCAACAGCTGCGTTTGCTTAAACTGACGCAGCGCTTCCAACTGCTGCTCTTCGTCATCTTCCGGCACGCGCAGCAAATACTGACGCAGTTCATCACGGTAGGCATCCGTCGCAGTGGGTTGATACAAGGTGTTCGGATCCAGCAGTTCATCGAGCAACAGCGGATACCGCGCCAGCTGGCTGGCGATCATCGGCGAAGCGGCACATAACGAAATCAGATGCTTAAGCGCTCCGGGGAATTCGCTCAGCAGCTCCAGATAGGTCGTACGGGTCACAATGCCTACCAGCAGCGGTGTGATGCGCGACAGTGGGACTGAGGCGTCGTCACGCGAACAGACATCGCTCAGCAGATGTGGCATTAAGTGATCCAGCACCTGGCGTCCGCGTGGGCCAATGGTGCGTTTATCCAGCTCTTTGCGAAAATCGGCGATCAGAGACAGCACGCGCCGGCGATCGTCATCCGCCAGATGCGTCAGCACCGGCGAGGTGTCATCTTCCTGTAATGCGTCCTGCCACAGTTCACGCCACTGTTCTGAGAGCGACTCTTCCTGGGTTTCTGCTTCGTCATCGCCAATCAACTCGTTAAACACCCGGCGCACGTTGTCCATATGACTGGCCAGCACATCGGTTAGCTGCTGCCAGTCATCGACGTTCATCCCCCACGCCAGCCGCGCGCGATTCAGTTCATCGCCTGGCAACGTCTGGGTCTGCTCATCATTGATACTTTGCAGCAGGTTCTCCAGACGACGTAAATAGAGATAGGCTGCGCGCAGTTGTTCCGCGTCGGTGTCTGACAGCAGGTGCAACGCATTGATGGCGCTGAGCGTGGGTAACAGCGAGCGGGATTGCAATGACGGCTCGCGCCCACCGCGAATAAGCTGGAATACCTGCACGATAAATTCGATTTCACGAATACCGCCCGCGCCCAACTTAATGTTGTCTTTCAGACCACGGCGGCGCACTTCGCGGGCAATCATTCCTTTCATGTTACGCAGAGACTGGATCACGCTGAAATCAATATAGCGGCGGAAAACAAAAGGCCGCAGCATAGCGCGAAGCTCACTGACGTAAGTACCGTCGCAATCGCCCATAATGCGGGCCTTGACCATCGCATAGCGTTCCCAGTCGCGCCCTTGTTCCTGGTAATAATCCTCCAGCGCGGAGAAGCTCAGCACCAGCGGGCCGCTGTCGCCAAACGGGCGTAAACGCATATCCACCCGATAGACAAATCCATCCATTGTGGGCTGATCCAGCACTTTGATGAGCCGCTGGCCCATACGGGTAAAGAACTGCGCGTTATCCAGCTCGCGACGTCCACCCTGCGTACTGCCGTGCTCCGGCCAGGCAAAAATTAGATCGATATCAGAGGAAAAATTCAGTTCGCCGCCGCCCAGTTTCCCCATGCCTAAAATCAGCAGCGGTTGCGCAACACCTTGTGGATTACAGGGCGTACCCCATTCACGACAGCAGGCGGCGTATAACCAGTCACGCGCGGCGACGATCAGCGTTTCAGCCAAATGGCTTAGCTGCTGCAAGATACTCTCTTCCGTCACCAGCGACAGCGTCTGCGCCCAGGCGATACGCACCATGATGCGACGGCGAAACAGGCGCAGCTCACGCATCAGCGTGTTTTCATCGCTAACGTCGACCAATGCTTGCTGTAACCAATCAGCATAGTGTTGCCATTCATCCGCCCCGGGTGGCGTGCTCTCCAGTTCGACCAGCCATTCAGGATGGGCAATAATGCTGTCGCGAAAAAAATCACTGAATGTAAGCACTGACTTCGCCTGAATACTAAGCGAGGACTCAGATATTGCTGCTGGCAGCCGCTCAACAACGGTCGGCCAGTACTGCTGTAACGGTGAAGAGAGCTGCTTCATTTATGGATTATCCTTTGAATAGTACCGGGCAGCGGCATGTTGCCTTATCCAGCCTGCATGCCGCTTCCGCCCATCGCGTAGGCCTGATAAGCGCAGCGCCATCAGGCATCCCGGCCTCACCCTGATTATCGTTTTCCGCTGTGCAGCCAGAACGGTTCCAAAGCGATCGCCTCGTTGCGGAAGTGTTCAATTTCAATGTATTGGTTGGCCGCAATGGCGTGACGTAAACCCTGCCAGGTGGCGATCCATTCCGATGCGACCTTTTCGTCGTAGTATCCCGCCAGCATCAGCATGCTATCAATGTTGCGCGTCAGGCGCGGAAGTTGATCGGCGTACTGATCGCCCAGCGGCTGAGCAAAAGCTGTTTTCAGTTCAGCAGCATGGCGCGAGAGATGGGTATCTGAGAAACGCTTAAAGGAGTCGGCTATTTTACCCTGCGCCTTCGCATCAAGGAACGGCTGCCACCCTTTGGTCACCAGCCATTCGGTCAGCGCCAGCTTGGCCATCGCCGTTTGCGTGCTGTAAACCGCGGAAACGGCAGAAACGTCAGACGCAATGATCGCTTCCGACTGGGTCAGCAAATCACGTAAGTGAGCACTCGCTTTTCGCGGCACATTACCGCCAAACAGCATCAGAATGTGACGCACCAGGCCCATCGCAGCCAGCACCTCGGCTTTCGCCCCTTTGACGCCGCGCACCCACAGCTCTTCATGGTACTGCCACTGTGATAATGCCAGCTCCAGCGCCGCTTCCAGCCCTTGCTCAATACTCGCTTTTGCCGGAACCTTCAAAATGCGCGTCGGTTTGAGTTCACGCGGTGCATTCCCCTGAGCCAGATGATAGCCGCGCGCCGCTTTACTCAGGCTGCCCTGGCGTAAACCGGTTTGCGATACCAGCTGGTTTGCCAGCTTCAATACCGCACGGGTATCGCCGCTTAACAGCTCCAGTTCAAGCTCACAGATAGGTTCAGCCAACTCGCCCGCTTTCACTTCCCCGAGATCGAGGGCCATTTCAATGCGGCTACCGTCGATATCAAGGTGCCATTTCTCACGGTAAAAATCGGTGCTGAAGAGCGGCTGTACATGAGAGGCAAGTTCAGCGGGCAGTTCGCCATCAGGCCAGACTTCCGTTGGAAACAGGGTGAGATCCAACTCTGGCGCGTTCAGCACAACGTTAAACTCCGGCCGCTGATGCAGGCCGCCCGTCACTCGTCCTGCAATTTTCATGGTCATTTCGTAATGACCGTTCTCACCGCGAATACGCAGCCCCATATCGTGACCACGCAGCCACGCATCGGGCGTTTCGTAGTAGATATTCAGCAACTGGCTGGGCGCATGATGCTCTCCCCCCAGCGTATTCAGACGTTCACGTAGCGCATCTACAGCGTCACTATTGACGATAAATTTTAATTCGATTTCCTGGGCCATGGTCTTGTACTTATGGGTTATGTCACAGTTGAGAAAGCTGACTGCGAACTAAGCTCGTTCTTTATGGTCAGTAGATAGTATTTTGCGCCAAATTGCCATGCAACGAGCAATTTGACGGGCGTAAAAGTTTCGAGTGGTGGCAAAAAGGACACAGATGATTCCGATTGATGTCGAATGCTTTGCGTAGAGACACTGATGCCACTACTATCGTTCCACTTTCTATGACAATAACGACAGCCTGATGCCAAAATTACGCCTGATTGGATTAACTTTACTCGCACTTAGCGCCACTGCAGTCTCTCATGCCGAAGAAAAGCGCTATGTTTCTGACGAACTGAACACCTGGGTCCGCAGCGGTCCGGGAGATAATTATCGCCTCGTGGGTACGGTTAACGCCGGCGAGGAAGTCACGCTATTACAGACCGATGCCAACACTAACTACGCCCAGGTGAAAGACAGCACCGGACGTACCGCCTGGATCCCACTGAAAGAGCTGAACAGTACGCCGAGCCTGCGTACCCGCGTTCCCGATCTGGAAAACCAGGTTAAGACCTTGACCGATAAGCTCAATAATATCGACACCACGTGGAATCAGCGCACCGCCGATATGCAGCAAAAAGTGTCGCAAAGCGACAGCGTAATCGACGGGCTGAAACAAGAAAACCAGAAGCTGAGGAACGAGCTTATCGTGGCGCAAAAGAAGGTCAGCGCAGCCAACCTTCAGCTTGATGACAAACAGCGCACCATCATCATGCAGTGGTTTATGTACGGCGGCGGCGTGCTAGGTCTTGGTTTGTTGCTCGGCCTGGTTCTGCCACACATGATCCCCAGCCGTAAACGTAAAGATCGCTGGATGAACTGAATCGCCTTCTCCGCCACACTGGCATATGATTAAGGGATCATAATTTCAAAAGGAAAGTGGCGTGAAGATTTATCTTGTCGGTGGTGCTGTTCGGGATGCGTTATTAGGGCTACCGATTAAAGATAAAGATTGGGTTGTTGTCGGCGCCACGCCGCAAGAGATGCTCGACGCGGGCTACCAGCAGGTAGGCCGCGATTTTCCTGTGTTTCTGCATCCGCAAACCCGGGAAGAGTATGCGCTGGCGCGTACCGAACGCAAATCAGGCTCGGGGTATACCGGATTCACCTGTTACGCCGCGCCGGATGTGACGCTGGAGGCTGATCTTCAGCGTCGCGATCTGACCATCAACGCAATGGCCCGCGATGACGACGGCGAGATTATCGATCCGTATAACGGACGCGACGATCTGGAAAACCGTCTGCTACGCCATGTGTCCCCCGCCTTTAGCGAAGATCCATTGCGCGTGCTGCGCGTGGCGCGCTTTGCTGCCCGCTATGCGCACCTCGGTTTTCGTATCGCTGAAGAAACCATGACGCTGATGCGCGATATGAACGCCGCAGGGGAACTGGAACACCTGACGCCAGAGCGGGTGTGGAAAGAAACAGAAGGTGCTTTAACCACCCGCAACCCACAGGTATTTTTTCAGGTCCTGCGCGACTGCGGCGCACTGCACGTCCTGTTTCCGGAAGTAGATGCCCTGTTTGGCGTTCCCGCGCCCGCGCAATGGCATCCTGAAATTGATACCGGTATTCACACGCTGATGACGCTGTCGATGGCGGCCATGTTAAGTCCGGAGGTCGACGTGCGTTTCGCCACGCTGTGCCACGATCTTGGCAAGGCATTGACGCCAAAAGCGCTGTGGCCACGCCACCACGGTCACGGTCCGGCTGGCGTGAAGCTGGTCGAGCAACTGTGCCAACGCCTGCGCGTGCCGAATGACATCCGTGATTTAGCCAAACTGGTAGCCGAGTTCCACGACCTCATTCATACCTTCCCGATCCTGCAGCCGAAAACCATCGTTAAGCTGTTTGATTCCATCGATGCCTGGCGCAAACCGCAGCGCGTGGAGCAAATCGCCCTGACCAGCGAGGCCGACGTGCGTGGGCGAACCGGTTTTGAAGCGGCGGATTATCCGCAAGGCAGGCTGTTGCGTGAAGCCTGGCAGGTTGCGCAGGCGGTACCAACGAAAGACGTCGTTGAGGCGGGATTCAAAGGTCAGGCTATTCGCGAGGAACTGACCCGGCGTCGGATCGCGGCGGTGGCCGCCTGGAAAGAACAACGTTGCCCAAAAGCATAGACAGTGCATTGCCGGATAAGCGTTAACGCCGCTATCCGGCAAGCTAGCAAAATCAGAAGAACACGACGTAAACGGCTGCCGCCACAATAAAGCGGTAAATCGCAAACGGAATAAACGAGATGCGCTTAATCAGCTGCAGGAAGGTTTTGATCGCCACCAACGCCACGATAAACGCCGTCACGAAACCAACTGCAAACATCGGAATATCTGATGCGCTGAGGAACGTCCAGCTTTTGTAGAGATCCAGCGCCGTTGCGCCCATCATCATCGGCACGGCCAGCAGGAAGGAGAATTCGGAGGCCGCGTAACGGCTTACTCCCATCAGCATACCGCCAGAAATCGTCGCCCCGGAACGAGAAAAACCCGGCCACAGCGCCAGACACTGGAAACAGCCAATCATAAACGCCTGGCGATAAGTCATATCATCCAGACCCGGCGCACGCGGCTCTTTCGGCTTCAGGCATTCTGCGGCAATCAGCAGCACGCCCCCTACCACCAGCGCATACATGACGTTGATCGGGTTAAACAGCGATTTGATGATGTCGTGGAAAATCAGTCCCAGTACGACGGCAGGAACCATCCCCAACAGGATATGGCCCAGCGTCAGCCGACCTTTGCCAGTGCCTTCATGTGGGACCTTACCGAAGTGAATGCCAATCAGGCCAAACAGGCGTCGCCAGAACATCACCACGACCGCCAGGATAGAGCCCAACTGGATAACCACCTCAAATGTTTTTGCGGTGTCACCCTCAAAACCCAGCAAGTGGCCAACAATAATCATATGGCCGGTACTGGAAACGGGTAAAAACTCCGTCAATCCTTCGACCACACCTAAAATTGCCGCCACCAGCAGCGAGTGCATATCACTCATTAATGAACCTCTAGATAGATAAACCACGGCGAAAACGAGCCGACATAAAGACCCTTTTATACCCGTTTGGTTTAGATATTATTATTTTAATTATTTTCTTTCAGATTATTGCCACGCTCAATGATAACCCCGACGTTCGCCGCACGGGCTACCGCGCCAGGTTTACTGAGTTTGATCCGCACCCATGGAGAATTAAAACGGCTCAGCAGCAGATCCGCCACCTCTTCCGCCACGCGTTCGACCAGCGCAAAGCGCCCGCCTTCCACATGATTAACAACCGTTTGAGCAATATCAGCATAGCTCAGGCAATCAGCCACATCATCGCTTTTAGCCGATTTACGGTTGTCCCACGCCATTTCGATATCGAACACCAACTGTTGTTCGATCGTTTGTTCCCAGTCGTAAACACCAATAGTGGTGATTACAGAAAGTTGCTCTATAAATACAATATCCATCACGACCTGCCTGCTTTTTGGCTAACCCGGATACCACTTCCGGCGAAATATGCGTATTATCCACAGAAGTAGCGTTTTACACGACATTTTCAAAACGGAACAGCTTATGAGTGCAATCGCGCCTGGAATGATTATCTTCGCGTACCTCTGTGGCTCAATTTCCAGTGCTATTCTGGTATGCCGCCTTGCTGGATTACCGGACCCGCGTGACAGCGGATCTGGGAATCCGGGCGCGACAAACGTATTGCGCATCGGTGGCAAAGGAGCCGCCGTCGCGGTGCTGATTTTCGACGTCCTGAAAGGTATGTTACCCGTCTGGGGTGCCTATGCGCTAGGCATTAGCCCCTTCTGGCTGGGATTGATCGCGATCGCCGCCTGTCTGGGTCACATTTGGCCGGTCTTCTTCGGCTTTAAAGGTGGGAAAGGCGTTGCCACCGCCTTTGGCGCAATTGCGCCGATTGGTTGGGATTTAACCGGCGTGATGGCCGGAACCTGGCTGCTGACCGTCTTATTAAGCGGCTATTCATCATTAGGCGCTATCGTCAGCGCGCTGATCGCTCCCTTTTACGTCTGGTGGTTCAATCCCCAGTTCACTTTCCCGGTGTCCATGCTGTCGTGCTTAATTCTGTTACGCCACCATGACAACATTCAGCGTCTGTGGCGTCGTCAGGAGCCAAAGATTTGGACCAAGCTGAAGAAAAAACGCGAAAGAGACCCAGAGTGATTTTAATGTCGGATAGCGACGCCACAGCGTCTTATCCGGCGTGGGGAATGTGATACCCCTCTACCGGTTTGCCTAATCGGTGCTGGCACCACGTCGCCAGAAACTCCACGCACACCCGAAGCTTCACGCTGCGATACAGCGGCTCCTGATAAACCGCCCAGATATTGGCGCTTTGCGCATAGTCCGGCAGCACGCGCACCAGTTCACCGCTTGCCAGAAACGGCTGCAGGTCCCATTCGGAACGCAGCATAATCCCTTTTCCCTGTAGCGCCCACTGCAACACAATCTCGCCGCTGTTAGAGGAAAGATGTCCCGCCACCTTGACCGACTTTTTCTCCTGGCCGTTATCCAGCTCCCACACCCCGTGCGTCATATCGCGTTCTTTAGTGACCAGGCAATCATGACGACTTAATTCCTGCAGCGTTGTCGGCTCACCGTATTTTTGTAAATACGTCGGCGCTGCACATAATATTCTTCTATTTTTCGTTAACAAATGCGCAATATAATAATCCGGAATCTCGTCATTAATACGAATATCCAAATCGATATTATCCTGCGCCAAATCAATTTGCCGATCATAAAGTTCAAAATGCACCTGTAATTCAGGATAGCTATGCATCAGTTCGGTAATAGCCGGTGCAATATAACTGCGCCCAAAGCCAAAGCTACAGCCGATACGAATCATCCCTGCCGGGCGTGTTTTGAGTTGCGTGACGTCATCGACCAGATGCTGATAGCCCGCAAGAATAGCCTGCGCATGTTCATAACAACGTTGACCACTCTCCGTGAGTGTCACGCGGCGCGCGGAGCGGCTTAGCAGCGTCGTCCCCAGCGTGGACTCAAGGATCTGAATGCGTTTCGTCACAAACGCGGGTGTTTGGCCCAGCGCCGCGGCGGCGGCACTGAAGCTGCCGCTATGAACAATTTCAACCAGGACCTGCAGGTCTTTCGCGAGGGGATACGTGTTCAGCATGATCGGTATATCCGTAAAGTTGTTAACCGCAGTGTAATTCCCTCATGCGTATTAAACCCTGCCTTTGCGCAATTTTTATTGCTTATCTGAACATCATTCACGATCTGTTAATTGGATATTCACAGTGGCAAATAATATAAACCCACATTTTTAGTGTTAGTTTGTGGCGGAGAATTTATTTCCAGATAAATAAAAGAACTGGAGTTAACAAGATGAGCAATCAAAATAACCAAAATGCGATAACTACGCTGACAAACATTGTCGCCGATTTTACCGCCATGATTTCTACCCGCATGCCTGACGACGTCGTAGATAAATTAAAACAGCTGCGTGAAGGCGAAACTTCGCCGATGGGTAAAATCATCTACCACACCATGTTTGACAACATGCAGAAAGCTATCGACCTGAACCGTCCGGCCTGTCAGGACACCGGCGAGATTATGTTCTTTGTGAAGGTAGGCTCCCGTTTTCCGCTGCTGGGCGAACTGCAAAGCATCCTGAAACAGGCCGTTGAAGACGCCACGGTAAAAGCGCCGCTGCGCCATAACGCGGTCGAGATTTTTGACGAAGTGAATACCGGCAAAAATACCGGTACCGGTGTGCCGTGGGTCACCTGGGACATCATCCCTGATAACGACGACGCGGAAATCGAAGTCTACATGGCAGGCGGCGGTTGTACGCTGCCGGGACGTTCAAAAGTGTTAATGCCTTCTGAAGGCTACGAGGGCGTGGTGAAATTTGTCTTCGAAAATATCTCCACGTTGGCAGTCAACGCTTGCCCGCCAGTGCTGGTGGGCGTAGGTATTGCCACCTCCGTGGAAACCGCCGCCGTCCTTTCTCGTAAAGCGGTGCTACGTCCTATCGGATCACGTCATCCGAATCCAAAAGCGGCCGAACTGGAACTGCGTCTGGAAGAAGGGCTGAACCGTCTGGGCATTGGCCCGCAAGGGTTGACCGGGAATAGCTCGGTGATGGGCGTGCATATCGAATCCGCCGCACGCCATCCGTCGACTATCGGCGTTGCCGTTTCTACCGGCTGCTGGGCACACCGTCGCGGCACGCTGTTGGTTCATGCTGACCTCTCCTTCGAAAACCTGTCTCACACCCGGAGCGCGTTATGAAAAAGATCCTCACAACCCCGATCAAAGCCGAAGATCTGGCCGACATTCGCGTTGGCGATGTCATCTACCTGACCGGTACGCTGGTGACCTGCCGTGACGTGTGTCACCGCCGCCTGATCGAACTGAAGCGCCCGATTCCTTATGACCTGAACGGCAAAGCCATTTTCCACGCGGGGCCCATCGTACGTAAGAACGGTGAAAAATGGGAGATGGTCTCCGTTGGCCCAACCACCAGCATGCGTATGGAAGCGTTTGAGAAAGATTTTATCGAGCAGACGGGCGTCAAACTGGTAGTCGGCAAGGGCGGCATGGGACCGCTAACGGAAGCAGGCTGCAAACAGTTTAAAGCGCTGCACGTAATCTTCCCGGCAGGTTGTGCGGTCGTGGCGGCAACCCAGGTTGAAGAGATCGAAGAGGTACACTGGACCGAACTTGGCATGCCGGAGTCCCTGTGGGTATGTCGGGTTAAAGAGTTCGGCCCGCTGATCGTTTCCATCGATACCCACGGCAATAACCTGATCGCCGAAAACAAAAAGCTGTTCGCTGAACGTCGCGATCCTATCGTCGATGAAATCTGCGAGCACGTGCACTACATCAAATAACCCTCCCGGAGAGGCGCTGCGCCTCTCCCTTTTCGTAGGGATACAACAATGGCACCTTTAGCTGGTTGGTGGCGATACCTGGCTCCGCTGGTGGTCATCGCCATTATAGCTGTACTGCCCGTCCCCAACGGCCTTGAGAGCCACACCTGGCTCTATTTTGCCGTTTTTACCGGTGTGATTGTGGGGCTTATTCTGGAACCTGTACCGGGCGCGGTGGTAGCGATGATTGGCATTTCGATCATCGCCGTCCTTTCACCGTGGCTGCTGTTCAGCCCGGAGCAACTCGCGCAGGACGGTTTTAAATTTACCGCCAAATCGCTGTCATGGGCGGTATCAGGTTTTTCAAACTCGGTAATCTGGCTTATCTTCGCGGCCTTTATGTTTGGTACCGGCTATGAGAAAACCGGGCTCGGTCGACGTATCGCGCTGATGCTGGTGAAAAAGATGGGGCACCGGACGCTGTTTCTCGGCTATGCGGTGATGTTCTCTGAGCTTATCCTCGCTCCCGTCACGCCATCCAACTCCGCGCGCGGGGCCGGAATAATCTACCCGATTATCCGCAACCTGCCGCCGCTGTATAACTCGCAGCCCAATAGCGCCAGTTCTCGCTCCATTGGCTCGTACATTATGTGGATGGGCATTGTCGCCGACTGCGTCACCAGCGCCATTTTCTTAACGGCGATGGCACCGAACCTGCTGTTAATCGGCCTGATGAAAGGCGCGTCACACACGGCGCTGAGCTGGGGCGACTGGTTCTTAGGCATGCTGCCGCTGAGTATTTTACTGGTGCTGATTGTGCCCTGGCTGGCGTACGTGTTGTATCCACCGGTGCTGAAATCCGGCGATCAGGTTCCGCGCTGGGCGGATACCGAGCTAAAAGCAATGGGACCGCTCTGCGCACGCGAGAAAAAGATGTTGGTGCTGATGGTCGGCGCACTGGTGCTGTGGATCTTCGGCGGCGATTACATTGACGCCGCGATGGTCGGATACAGCGTAGTGGCGTTGATGCTGGTACTGCGCATCATTAGCTGGGATGACATCGTCAGTAATAAAGCCGCGTGGAACGTCTTTTTCTGGCTGGCCTCGCTGATAACGCTGGCGACCGGGCTCAATAACACCGGTTTTATTACCTGGTTCGGCAAGCTGCTGGCAAACGGGTTGAGCGGTTATTCGCCGATGATGGTGATGGTGGCGCTCATTGTGGTGTTCTATTTGCTGCGCTACTTCTTTGCCAGCGCCACGGCGTATACCTCCGCCCTGGCGCCGATGATGATTGCCGCCGCACTGGCAATGCCGGAAATTCCACTTCCGGTCTTCTGCCTGATGGTCGGCGCAGCCATTGGTCTCGGCAGCATTCTGACCCCGTATGCCACCGGTCCTAGCCCTATCTACTACGGCAGCGGCTATTTGCCGACGGTAGATTACTGGCGACTCGGTGCTATTTTTGGCCTGATTTTCCTTGTGCTGCTGGTGATTACCGGTCTGGTCTGGATGCCCCTCGTTTTACTGTAAAACCCCATTGGGGCGGCATATTGTCGCCCCTTTATCCATAAGCTTCTCATATGATCGATTTCCCGATGCGCTGAGGCATACTTTTTTGTATGCAAACACCCTCATGCTGATAAGGGAAACGCTCTGGACACGGTTGCGCACGAGACACTCACACGGGGCTGGCAGGCCGAACTGGATCTGCATTTCACCCGCACTGGGCACAACACGGTGCTCGCCTCGGCGCGTCATCATGGTCCATTGACGGTTCAGCGTCCGTTTTACCCGGAAGAGGACGTCTGCCACCTCTATTTGCTTCATCCACCCGCGGGGATCGTCGGCGGGGATGAACTACACATTGCCGTAACTCTCAACGAAAACAGCCATGCGTTAATCACCCAGCCCGGCGCGGGAAAGTTTTATCGCAGCGGTGGGCCGCAAGCGTTGCTGCTCCAACATTTCACGCTCGCCCCGCACGCCACGCTGGAGTGGCTCCCCCAGGATACGATCCTCTTTCCTGGCGCCAACGCCACTATCCAGTCCGTCTTTCACATCGCGTCGGAGAGTCGACTGCTGGCCTGGGATCTGCTGTGCCTCGGGCGACCAGTTATGCAGGAGTCCTTCAGCCACGGCACGCTGCAAAACCGTCTGGAAGTGTGGCGAAATGGGCAGCCGCTGCTGATAGAGCGCTTGCAGTTGCAGAAGGGGGAGCTGAGCGGCGTCGCGCACCATCCCTGGGTCGGTACGTTGCTGTGTTATCCGGCCACTGAAAACATGCTGGAAGGCACGCGCGAGCGGCTGACGCCGCTTGGCGATTACGCCGGGGCAACGCTTAACGACTCACTGCTGACGATCCGCTTTCTTGCCGACGACAACCTGATTGTTCAGCGCGTTATGCGTGACATTTGGCAATTTCTGCGCCCGCTTTTGACACACAAACCGCCCGTAGTACCGCGAATCTGGCAAACCTAAGAGACCCCGTATGGAACTGACCCCCAGAGAAAAAGACAAGCTGTTGCTGTTTACCGCCGCGCTGGTGGCAGAACGTCGCCTGGCCCGCGGGCTGAAGCTGAACTATCCGGAATCGGTGGCGCTAATTAGCGCTTTCATCATGGAAGGGGCACGCGATGGTCAAACTGTGGCCTCGCTGATGGAAGACGGGCGTCACATCCTGCGCCGCGATCAGGTGATGGAAGGCGTACCGGAGATGATCCCAGATATTCAGGTTGAAGCGACGTTTCCGGACGGATCAAAGCTGGTCACCGTCCACAACCCGATCGTTTAAGGAGCGGCAATGATCCCTGGTGAATATCAGATAGCCAAAGGCAATATCGCGCTCAATCAGGGGCGGGAAACCTGTACGATCGTGGTGGAAAACCATGGCGACAGACCCATCCAGGTGGGATCGCACTATCACTTTTCCGAGGTGAACCCGGCGCTGCGCTTTGACAGGCGGGCTGCACGCGGCTTTCGTCTAAACATTCCTGCGGGCACGGCGGTACGTTTTGAGCCGGGACAAAAACGCGAAGTCGAACTGGTACGCGTCGCTGGCGCACAAAGGATCGTGGGTTTTCGCAGCGAAGTGATGGGCGCGCTGGAGGCAAATGATGAGTGAAATTTCACGGCAGGCGTACGCCGACATGTTTGGCCCAACCACCGGCGATAAGGTACGTCTGGCGGATACCGACCTGTGGATTGAGGTGGAAAAAGACTTCACCACCTACGGCGAAGAGGTCAAATTCGGCGGCGGGAAAGTGATCCGCGACGGCATGGGCCAGGGACAAATGCGCGCGCAAGCGTGTGTGGACCTGGTGATAACCAACGCGCTGATCGTCGATCACTGGGGGATCGTGAAAGCGGATATCGGCATCAAGGACGCCAGGATCTTCGCCATCGGCAAAGCGGGTAATCCTGATATTCAGCCCGACGTCACGATCCCGATCGGCGTGGGAACTGAAGTCATCGCCGGGGAAGGCAAGATCGTCACCGCGGGCGGCGTGGATACGCATATTCACTGGATCTGCCCACAGCAGGCACAGGAGGCGCTGGTTTCCGGCGTAACGACGATGATCGGCGGAGGCACCGGCCCGGCAGCAGGAACTAACGCCACCACCTGCACGCCGGGTCCGTGGTACATCGCGCGCATGCTGCAGGCGGCAGACGCCTTGCCGGTTAACATCGGTTTGCTGGGTAAAGGCAACGGCTCAAATCCTGACGCCCTTCGCGAGCAAATCACCGCGGGCGCCATTGGCCTGAAAATCCATGAAGATTGGGGCGCTACGCCAGCCGCCATCAACTGTTCCCTGGAAGTGGCAGAGGAGATGGATATCCAGGTGGCGCTGCACAGCGATACGCTCAATGAGTCCGGTTTCGTTGAAGATACGCTGGCGGCGATTGGCGATCGCACCATTCATACTTTCCACACCGAAGGCGCGGGCGGCGGCCATGCGCCGGATATCATCACCGCCTGCGCGCATCCGAATATTCTGCCCTCCTCCACTAACCCGACGCTGCCCTATACCGTCAACACCATCGACGAGCATCTCGACATGCTGATGGTTTGCCACCACCTCGATCCGGATATCGCCGAAGACGTGGCCTTTGCCGAATCACGTATTCGCCGGGAAACGATCGCTGCCGAAGATGTGCTGCATGACATTGGCGCGTTTTCCCTGACCTCGTCCGATTCACAGGCGATGGGGCGCGTGGGCGAAGTGATCCTGCGCACCTGGCAGGTGGCGCACCGCATGAAGGTTCAGCGTGGTCCGCTGGCAGAAGAAACAGGCGACAACGACAACCAGCGCGTTAAACGCTACGTCGCCAAATACACCATCAACCCGGCGCTAACCCACGGCATCGCCCACGAAGTTGGCTCCGTTGAGCCTGGCAAACTGGCCGATCTGGTGCTGTGGTCCCCAGCCTTTTTTGGCGTAAAACCAGCGACGATCGTAAAGGGCGGGATGATCGCGTGTGCGCCGATGGGCGATATCAACGCCTCGATCCCCACCCCGCAGCCGGTGCATTACCGCATGATGTTCGGCGCACTTGGCGCGGCGCGGCATCGTACTCGGCTGACCTTTATTTCGCAGGCCGCTAACGCGCAAAACATCCCGCAGCAGCTCAATTTGCAAAGCGCCATCGCCGTCGTCAAAGGCTGTCGGACGGTGAAAAAGGCCGACATGATCCACAACGACCTGCAACCCAATATTACCGTCGATGCTCAGACTTATGAGGTGCGCATTGATGGCGAACTTATCACCAGCGAACCGGCAGACGTTTTGCCGATGGCGCAACGCTATTTCCTGTTTTGAGGAGTGACGATGATCTACCTGACCCAACGCCTTGACCACGCCCATCGCGTCACCGCAAGCGTCACGCTACCCATTGATATTCGAGTAAAAAGCCGTGCCAGAGTGACGCTGAACGACGGTCGCGAAGCCGGGCTAATGCTTCCGCGCGGTTTGCTGTTACGCAGTGGTGATCTGCTGACCACCGAAGATGGCAGCGAGGTGATCGAAGTGATCGCCGCGCCGGAGTCGGTTTCCGTGGTGCGCTGCGCCGATCCTTTCCTGCTCGCCAAAGCCTGTTATCACCTCGGCAATCGCCACGTCCCGCTGCAAATTCTGCCGGATGAGTTGCGCTACCATCACGATCATGTGCTGGACACCATGTTGCGCCAGTTCAACCTAGAGGTGACGTTTGCTCAACTACCGTTTGAACCGGAAGCAGGCGCTTATGCCAGTGAATCACACGGGCATCATCACGCCCATGCGCACTGATGCATAACATCCAACAGCTGCGTCTGATGCAGCTTGCCAGCAGCGCTCTCCCGGTGGGGTCGTTTACCTGGTCCCAGGGTCTGGAGTGGGCGGTTGAAATCGGCTGGGTGAAAAGCGCCGATGACTTCTCTGACTGGCAAATCCAGCAGATGGAGCAGAACTTCTTTACCGTCGACCTACCGCTACTGGCGAGACTGTATCGCGCCTGCGAGCAGGACGATCTCGCTGCTGCACGCCGCTGGAGCGCTTACCTGTTGGCCTGTCGGGAAACCCGCGAACTACGGGATGAAGAACGCAGTCGGGGCGCGGCGTTTACGCGGCTGGTCACCGACTGGGAAGCGGATTGCTCGCGGGAGTGGCGCGCGCTCTTTGTCGACAGCCAACTCTGCGGTATGGCCTGGCTAGGCGTGCGCTGGAAAATCCCCCTGACGGAGTTGGCGTTAAGCCTCGGCTACAGCTGGATTGAGAGCGCAGTGATGGCTGGCGTCAAACTGGTTCCATTTGGGCAGCAGGCGGCCCAGCGTTTGATCATTGCGCTCTGCAATCGGTATGCGCAAGGTCTGGCACAGGCGCTGGCGTGTCCTGACGCCAGCCTCGGCTCAGCAACGCCGTTGGCGGCCATCGCATCTGCCCGGCATGAAACCCAATATTCCCGATTATTCCGCTCCTGAGGAGAAAAAATGAGTAACAACAAGCATCCCCTGCGCGTGGGCGTTGGCGGCCCGGTTGGCTCCGGCAAAACGGCGCTGCTGGAAGCGTTATGCAAATCCATGCGCAGCAGCTATCAACTGGCGGTGGTAACCAACGATATCTATACCAAAGAAGATCAGCGCATTCTCACCGAGGCTGGCGCACTGGCGCCAGACAGGATCGTCGGCGTGGAAACCGGCGGTTGCCCGCACACCGCTATCCGTGAAGATGCGTCGATGAATCTGGCCGCCGTAGAGGCGCTGAGCGAGAAATTCGGCAATCTGGATCTGATTTTTGTGGAAAGCGGCGGCGATAACCTGAGCGCCACCTTCAGCCCGGAATTAGCGGATCTGACGATCTATGTGATCGACGTTGCCGAAGGTGAGAAGATCCCGCGTAAGGGTGGCCCGGGGATCACCAAATCTGATTTTCTGGTGATCAATAAAACCGATCTGGCCCCTTACGTGGGCGCCTCGCTGGAGGTGATGGAACGCGATACCCTACGCATGCGCGGCGAGCGTCCGTGGACATTTAGTAATTTAAAATCCGGAGAGGGTCTGGAAAAAATTATCGCGTTTCTGGAAGAGAAAGGGATGCTGCGGGAGTAGAGTATTGCCCGGTGGCGCTACGCTTACCGGGCCTACAATATTATGTACTTATGCCGCCGGTAATTCCGCCAGCGGCCAGCGAGGACGCACGGTCACGCCAAGATCCGCCGTTGCACCCGCTTTAAAACGCACCATGCCCGCGTAGGCGATCATCGCCCCGTTATCGGTGCAAAATTCCGGACGCGCGTAAAACACTTCGCCACGACGCTTTTGCATCATCTCGGCCAGTTTTGCACGCAGCGTACGGTTAGCGCTCACGCCCCCCGCCATCACCAGACGTTTAAAACCGGTTTGATCCAGCGCGCGTTTACACTTGATCATCAGCGTATCAACCACAGCATCTTCAAACGCACGGGCGATATCTGCACGCGTCTGATCGTCATTTTCGTTATTACGAATGGTATTCGCGGCGAAAGTTTTCAGGCCGGAGAAGCTGAAATCCAGACCCGGACGGTCGGTCATCGGGCGCGGGAAGACAAAGCGTTTTTCAACGCCTTGCGATGCAAGCTTTGACAGCATTGGGCCGCCAGGATAATCCAGCCCCAGCAGCTTGGCCGTTTTATCGAACGCTTCACCGGCGGCATCATCTATCGATTCACCCAGCAATTCATACTGCCCAATACCGGTGACGCTGATCAGTTGCGTGTGACCGCCGGAAACCAGCAGCGCAACGAACGGGAAAGCAGGGGGATTATCTTCCAGCATCGGCGCCAGCAGATGCCCTTCCATATGGTGCACAGGAATTGCCGGTACGCCCCAGGCGAACGCCAGCGAACGTCCTACGGTTGCGCCGACCAGCAGCGCGCCAACCAGACCAGGACCTGCGGTATACGCCACCGCATCAATCTCTTTTGCCGTCAGTCCCGCTTCTTTCAGCGCGGCCTGGATCAGCGGTACGGTTTTACGTACGTGATCGCGCGAGGCCAGTTCTGGCACTACGCCGCCGTAGTCAGCGTGTAATTTCACCTGACTATACAATTGGTTGGCTAAAAGACCTTTTTCATCGTCGTAAATGGCGATGCCGGTTTCATCGCAGGATGTTTCAATACCCAGTACACGCATGACTTGTTTTACCTCGCTCTATTACCGCGCAGTGTAGGACCAATGCGGGTTGATGTAAAACTTTGTTCGCCCCAGGAGTTCCGCTCGTGTATACTCCTTATCCTTATAAAAGTCCCTTTCAAAATCGCGTCGGTGCTTTACAAAGCAGCAGCAATTGCAGTAAAATTCCGCACCATTTTGAAATAAGCTGGCGTTGATGCCAGCGGCAAACCGAATTTATAAAGGTGAGAGTTACATGCCGGTAATTAAAGTACGTGAAAACGAGCCGTTCGACGTAGCACTGCGTCGCTTCAAGCGTTCATGCGAAAAAGCAGGTGTTCTGGCGGAAGTTCGTCGTCGTGAGTTCTATGAAAAACCGACTACTGAACGTAAGCGCGCTAAAGCTTCTGCTGTGAAACGTCACGCGAAGAAACTGGCTCGCGAAAACGCACGCCGTACTCGTCTGTACTAATCCATTGAGAGCCAAGGCTCTCAATTCAGACAGAGTTGTAGTTGTAAGGCCGTGCTTCCGGAAGGAATGCGCGGCTTGTTTTCGTTTATACGCGTCATCATTCAAGCTGCCTCTGCGTTGGCTGCAGTCGTTCCCTCCAGTCACGTACTGATGTACGCTCCTGAGGATTCGCTCCCTTGCCGTCTTGATGCATCTTGAATGATTTTGTGTATATAAGTCATAAAAAATAAACGGGGCATATGGCTGGACGAATTCCACGCGTATTTATAAATGACCTGCTGGCAAGAACCGACATTGTCGATCTCATCGACGCGCGGGTAAAGCTGAAGAAACAGGGCAAAAATTATCACGCGTGCTGTCCGTTCCATAACGAAAAAACCCCCTCTTTCACCGTAAACGGTGAAAAACAGTTTTATCACTGCTTTGGGTGTGGCGCACATGGCAACGCCGTCGACTTTCTCATGAACTACGACAAGCTCGAGTTTGTGGAAACCGTCGAAGAACTGGCCGCAATGCACAACCTTGAAGTGCCCTATGAAGCAGGCAGTGGCCCTAGTCAGATAGAGCGCCATCAACGGCAAAGCCTTTATCAATTGATGGACGGCCTGAACACTTTTTATCAACAGTCTTTGATGCAACCCGCCGCTACCCCCGCGCGCCAGTACCTGGAAAAGCGAGGATTAAGTAGCGACGTTATCACCCGTTTTGCTATTGGTTTTGCGCCCCCCGGCTGGGACAACGTCCTGAAACGGTTTGGCGGCAATGCTGAGAATCGTAAATCGCTGGTCGATGCGGGAATGTTGGTCACCAACGATCAGGGACGCAGTTACGATCGCTTCCGCGAACGGGTGATGTTCCCCATCCGCGACAAACGTGGTCGAGTCATTGGTTTTGGTGGACGCGTGCTGGGCGATGCCCTGCCGAAGTATCTCAACTCCCCGGAAACCGATATTTTCCATAAAGGTCGCCAGCTGTATGGCCTTTATGAAGCCCAGCAGGATAACGCCGATCCGCAGCGCCTGTTAGTGGTAGAAGGCTATATGGATGTGGTGGCGCTGGCGCAATACGGCATTAACTACGCAGTGGCATCCCTTGGGACGTCAACCACCGCCGATCACATCCAGTTGTTGTTCCGCGCGACGAACAACGTAATTTGCTGTTACGACGGTGACCGTGCCGGACGCGACGCAGCATGGCGCGCGCTGGAAACCGCACTGCCCTATATGACAGACGGACGCCAGCTACGCTTTATGTTTTTACCTGACGGCGAAGACCCCGATACGCTGGTGCGTAAAGAAGGGAAAGAGGCCTTTGAAGCCCGGATGGAGCAGGCGCTGCCACTCTCCGCGTTTTTATTTAACAGCCTGATGCCGCAGGTGGATTTGAGTACCCCGGACGGACGCGCACAGCTCAGCACGCTGGCATTACCGCTGATTACTCAGGTACCAGGCGAAACGTTACGCATTTATCTGCGACAGGAGTTGGGAAACAAGCTCGGCATTCTGGATGACAGCCAGCTTGAACGTTTAATGCCAAAACTGGCAGAAAATGGGGCTTCCCGCCCTGTTCCACAGCTAAAACGTACGACCATGCGTATACTTATAGGGTTGCTGGTACAGAACCCGGGTCTCGCCCCGCTGGTTCCGCCGTTAGGCGCACTGGATAGCAATAAACTGCCTGGACTTGGCTTATTCAGAGAACTGGTCAACACTTGTCTGGCTCAGCCAGGTCTGACCACCGGACAACTTTTAGAACACTATCGTGGCACAAATGATGCTGCGACCCTTGAAAAACTGTCGATGTGGGACGATATAGCAGATAAAGATATCGCAGAAAAAACCTTCACCGACTCACTCAACCATATGTTTGATTCGATGCTTGAGCTGCGCCAGGAAGAGTTGATAGCTCGTGAGCGCACACACGGTTTAAGCAGCGAAGAACGCCGGGAACTCTGGACGCTGAACCAGGAACTGGCCAAGAAATAACAGAAAGACAAAAGTATTTAACGGCTTAACTGCCGAATATCGCTCGGGAAGCCCCCGACAGCCGCACGGAGAGGCAGCGGCAAAATATAAGTATGCCCTCGTTTTGCCGTTGGCGGTTTTACCGCCCAACACCAATCAAACGAATTAAGTGTGGATACCGTCTTATGGAGCAAAACCCGCAGTCACAGCTGAAGCTACTTGTCCAACGTGGTAAGGAGCAAGGCTATCTGACCTATGCCGAGGTCAATGACCATCTGCCGGAAGATATCGTCGATTCAGATCAAATCGAAGACATCATCCAAATGATCAATGACATGGGTATTCAGGTGATGGAAGAAGCACCTGATGCCGATGATCTGCTGCTTGCTGAAACCTCCAACAGCACCGATGAAGACGCGGAAGAAGCGGCTGCCCAGGTTCTGTCCAGCGTTGAGTCCGAAATCGGTCGTACAACTGACCCGGTCCGCATGTACATGCGTGAAATGGGTACCGTTGAACTGTTAACCCGTGAAGGCGAAATCGACATCGCTAAACGCATCGAAGACGGGATTAACCAGGTTCAATGCTCCGTTGCCGAATACCCGGAAGCCATCACCTACCTGCTTGAGCAATACGATCGTGTAGAAGCTGAAGAAGCGCGTCTTTCCGATCTGATCACCGGCTTTGTCGATCCGAACGCGGAAGAAGACATGGCGCCAACGGCGACACACGTCGGTTCTGAGCTCTCTCAGGAAGAGATGGATGACGATGCAGACGAAGATGAAGAAGATGATGACGACAGCAGCGATGACGACAACAGCATCGACCCTGAATTAGCGCGTGAAAAATTCGGTGAACTGCGTACTCAGTACGAAATCACTCGCGACACCATCAAAGCGAAAGGCCGCAGCCATGCTGCCGCGCAGGAAGAAATTCAGAAGCTGTCTGAAGTGTTCAAACAGTTCCGCCTGGTGCCGAAGCAATTCGACTACCTGGTAAACAGCATGCGCGTCATGATGGACCGCGTGCGTACTCAGGAACGTCTGATCATGAAGCTCTGCGTTGAGCAGTGCAAAATGCCGAAGAAAAACTTCATCACCCTGTTCACTGGCAACGAAACCAGCGAAACCTGGTTCAACGCGGCAATCGCGATGAACAAACCGTGGTCTGAAAAACTGCACGACGTGGCAGATGATGTTCACCGCGGACTGCAGAAACTGCAGCAGATTGAAGAAGAAACCGGCCTGACCATCGAGCAGGTTAAAGACATCAACCGTCGCATGTCCATCGGTGAAGCGAAAGCCCGCCGTGCGAAAAAAGAGATGGTTGAAGCGAACTTGCGTCTGGTTATCTCTATCGCCAAGAAATACACCAACCGTGGTCTGCAGTTCCTGGATTTGATTCAGGAAGGTAACATCGGTCTGATGAAAGCGGTTGATAAGTTTGAATACCGTCGTGGTTACAAGTTCTCTACCTATGCAACCTGGTGGATCCGTCAGGCGATCACCCGCTCGATCGCGGATCAGGCACGTACCATCCGTATCCCGGTACATATGATTGAGACCATCAACAAGCTCAACCGTATCTCCCGTCAGATGCTGCAAGAGATGGGCCGCGAGCCGACGCCGGAAGAGCTGGCTGAACGCATGCTGATGCCGGAAGACAAGATCCGTAAAGTGCTGAAGATCGCTAAAGAGCCTATCTCCATGGAAACGCCGATCGGCGACGATGAAGATTCGCATCTGGGTGATTTCATCGAGGATACCACCCTCGAGCTGCCGCTGGATTCTGCTACCACCGAGAGCCTGCGTGCCGCAACGCACGACGTTCTGGCTGGCCTGACCGCCCGTGAAGCGAAAGTTCTGCGTATGCGTTTCGGTATCGATATGAATACCGACCACACGCTGGAAGAAGTCGGTAAACAGTTCGACGTTACCCGCGAACGTATCCGTCAGATCGAAGCGAAAGCGCTGCGTAAACTGCGCCACCCGAGCCGCTCTGAAGTGCTGCGTAGCTTCCTCGACGATTAATCTCGCCGCATAAGCATAAACGCCACCGCAAGGTGGCGTTTTTCTTTATAGTCCCCGCCTGGCCAGGGCGTCATTCACTTCCCGATACGCCTCCACAAGTTTATCCAGCGTAATCCGACTTAACCCGCTGGGATTCGGCAAAACCCATATTTGCGTCGCGCCAATAGTCAGCGTTTGTTTTCCCCACTGCGCCCCACGCTGGCTGAGGCCCTGCTCAAATGCCTGCTTCCCAAGGATTGCGAGTGCAGCAGGCTGATACTCTTCTATTTTCTCAATGAGCTTACGACCACCGTTGCGCATCTCTTGTAGCTTCACTTCATTGGCTTGCACCGTCGGTCTGTCGACAAATTTAGTCACGCCACAACGGAAGTCCAGCAGGTGTTGTGCCTCTTCGGGTTTGAGCTGGCGATCGGTAAATCCCGCCTGATGGATGACCTTCCAGAAGCGATTAGCGGGATGTGCAAAGGGGAATCCTGTACCTGCGGAAGACAACCCCGGATTGATGCCGCAAAACACCACCCGCAGCCCCGGCGCCAGTATGTCCTTAACCATAATTACTCCCATCAATACATCAGAGGAACAAGTATAACGGACTGAAAATACATTGTTTATAAAAACAGCATCCGTACGCTTATGTCTGGATTGCAACGCGGAGTTACTTTATAATCCATCGCCACGGCCCCTTAGCTCAGTGGTTAGAGCAGGCGACTCATAATCGCTTGGTCGCTGGTTCAAGTCCAGCAGGGGCCACCAAATTTTAGCTTTAAAATCATATAATTAAGCCACATTTGAGAAGGTGGCTTTTTTATTTTAAATAGTCAGTGTCCCCTTTTTGTCCCCTCATGCCAAAAGAGCCCCCCTCCTCGTCCGCATCCTAATCCAACACCATGCCCATTTTTTACATTTTGCTCATGGCTGGTTATGATTCAGGCGCAAAATTTATAAGGAAATGTTTCTGGCACTCACTAAATGCAAAGAATGCAAAAAAGAAGTATCAACCTCTGCAAAGACCTGCCCACACTGTGGCGTAAAAGATCCTGGCTTTGGTGCAAAGCAGAAACTTAGCGGCTGTCTGATACTGATTATCATTGTGGGAATAATCATGTATTTCGTTGGCAGTGGTGACGATGAAAAAGCAGCTGAAACTCCAAAGGTATGTTCTAACACTGACACCCAGTGCAACTTTGATAAGAATCTGGTAGATGCTGTGACGAAATGCAAACCATTGGTTGAGCGTTCCTTCTTGCGGATAGGTAAACGACCCTCGCGGATCATCTGACGGGCATAGCTAAGCTTGTAGCCAGTGCGACAACAGAACTCATCCAGTGTGATGAATAGCTCAGACACCACAAGATTGATGCTGGGGCGCATTGAAAAGTTACGATTCATGATGCACTATTCCTCAATTTGAGCGACGAACTTACTACTCGTCACTGTTTCACACTATTCACAACATCTTGAATCGAGATATTAGGATCACCAAATGAACGTGTCAACCACAAGCTTAACGAAAAATGATGATATCAGCTTGATTCGAGATTTTATATTCCAGAATAGAGGTGGTAAAGAGGTGATAGGGCGCATCCTTGAAGCCTATGGGTTTACGACCAGAATATCCCTATGTAATCAATTAGGTGTATCTCAGAGCACCATGGCGAACAGGTATGCGCGCGACACATTCCCGGCTGATTGGGTCATAGTTTGCCATCTCGAAACGGGCGCATCATTAATCTGGCTAAGTACGGGCACTGGCAATAAATTTGTGGATGGGCGCGATCACGAAACCGTGCATCTAAAACACATAGACATCACAAATGGGAACATTGCTACCCAAAAAGAAATCATAACTGATAGGTCAACCATTCCCGACGGCTTAACATCACCATTCATTTTGACGGCTGATAAAACAACATATCTAGCAGACAGCTATGAAGGCGAGCTGGTAGACGGTTTCTGGTTTATTGAAATTGATGGAATCGCGAGTGTACGAGAGCTTTACCGCTTCCCAGGAGGCCGTATACGCGTAGAGAACGGCAAAGCATCATTTGAATGCTCTGTATCTGAAATCAAGGTTCTCGGAAAAGTCATCAGCAAAACTGAGTTTATGGAATAAGGAGATTTAAAATGAGTCAGTTCAGCGCATTAAACTACTCAAATAATAGAGATAAAGCCATAGCAAACCTTATTAACATTATCGAAGGTATAACCTGCGATGGAAAAGTTAGTGAAAAGGAAATGATTTTTCTTGATACATGGTTATTAGAATCAGAAATAATTTCTCAAAACTATTATGTGGGTTGCATTAGAGATAAGATTACAGACATTCTCTCTGATGGTATCGTTGAACAAAACGAACTAGACGATTTAAAAGAATTACTGCTTGAGATGCAGCGCGGCCTAATCGACACTCCAAATATTGACCTTTATTCTGTTGATTCAGACAAGCATCTACTAGAAGGGTTATGCAAAGGAATGGCTTCTGATTATCATCTGAGTAATGACGAAATTAGCTATCTTAATTGGTTCCTCTCCACTAATGCTTGCCTTAAAAATAACTATCCTGGTAAACATTTGTATGAATTAGTCAGAGAAATTCTCAGTGACGGGATAATAACTGGGGACGAACGCATTGAATTATTACAGGAGATCACCGCGTTCACAGGCTCTAACATCTCTGAGGGCATAGTAGACGGGTATTCGACAACGTCACCAGTGGACTTCATAGAAAAGTTCACCTCAGAAAGCAGCAAGGTGTGCCTCACAGGGAAGTTCTTATGTGGCTCTCGCCGCCAGTGTGAAGCCGACCTAATTAAACTAGGTTGTAAAATATCAGATCGCGTAACCCAAGATTTGGATTACCTCATCATAGGAGCACTTAGCTCTAAAGATTGGAAATTCCAAAGTTTTGGTAGAAAAATTGAGCAGGCTATTGACTACCGCGACAATAAAGGCGTCCCTCTTAAAATCCTCAGTGAGGAACACTGGCAAAGCCTAATGCGTTCAACAAACCAGAGTTAAGCTATGGCAGTCAGCAAATTAAGCAACGGTAAATGGCAGGCTCAGGTTTTCCCAAACGGCCGTAACGGCAAAAGGATACGCCGCCAGTTTGCAACTAAGGGTGAAGCACAATCCTATGAGAAGTTTGTAAAAGAACAGGCTCAGGATAAGCCTTGGCTGGGAGAGAAAGCAGATAAGCGGCGAGTAATCGAACTGGTTGAATTGTGGTTTAACACGCATGGTATTACTTTGGCTGATGGTGAGAAGCGGCGAACCACAATGGCGTTCGCCTGTGAGTCGATGGGAAACCCACTAGCAACCGAGTTTAACGCCAAGATTTTTGCATCTTATCGCGAGCAGCGATTAAGTGGAAAAATAACCCGCTCCACTCGAGTGAAGACGGTTACGCCTCGCACAGTAAATTTAGAACTGGCGTATTTCAGGGCGATGTTTAATGAACTGCGCCGGTTGGACGAATGGACCGCTCCAAATCCGTTAGAGAATATGCGCGAGTTTAAAATCAGTGAGTCGGAGATGGCGTATCTTACCATTGAGGAAATTAGAACCCTCCTCGCTGAATGTGAGAAAAGCCGCTCCAAAGACCTGGCTACCATTGTGAAAATCTGCTTGGCAACTGGCGCACGATGGAGTGAGGCAGAAGGTTTGAAAGGAAACCAAATCCGCGCCGGCCAGATCATCTACGTAGAAACCAAAGGCAAGAAAAATCGCGCGGTTCCGATAACTGAAAAATCACAGGTTGAGCTACCATCAAGCAGGAAGGCGCAGTTGCTTTTTAAACCATGCTATTCAGCTTTTAGAAAAGCTATGCAACGTGCAGGCATTGAGACGCCAGCTGGACAACTTACGCATGTTTTGCGTCATACCTTCGCGTCTCATTTTATGATGAACGGCGGCAACATACTAGTGCTTCAACGTATACTTAGGCACACAGACATTAAAGTGACAATGCGATATGCACACTTTGCACCAGATCATTTATCAGAAGCTATGTTGCTTAACCCTCTTGATAGGCTGAGTTAATAATGAAAACAAAACCTTTTGATATTCTTACACATAATTTCCGATTCAATAACTTCGAGTAAAAAAATTACAAATTTATACTGAGGAAAAAATGAAGTATAGAGAAAGTCAAACTGACTTAAGTTTAAGAAAATGGTTTTCAAATTCACTAGAGCACGCGCTTTTAAGAAAAGTAGCTCTCGAGCAAGGAAGGTTACGCTCCTTATCCTCATTTGAAATTAAAATAGATTATCCATTGCTAGCAATAGCTGGAAGAAATGGATCTGGAAAATCGACTTTATTAGCTATGATTGCTTGTGCTTATCATAGTGCTGAAGATAAGCATATTATGTCTGGAAAAAGAAAGCCTTATTATACTTTTGCAGATTTTTTCATTCAGCATTCTGACGAAGTGCCTCAAGAAGGAATAGCAATAGGATATCATATTGCTCATAACAACTGGACACCGTCTAAGACAGTACCCACAGGAAAAGGGATTGGTAGGCAACTACGTTTTAAAAAGAAAGGAGGAAAATGGAATAATTACGACAAGAGAGTGAAACGTCAAGTAATCTTCTTGGGAATTGAACGAATAGTTCCCCACAGTGAAAAAAGTCAATCCAAGAGTTATGCTAAGTTATTTATATTTAATGGCCATGAGTTAGGGTGTGAAAATGAAATAAGAGACAATGTAGGTTATATACTTAACAAAAAATATGATGATTTTAAATTTGTTTCACACTCAAGATATAGGTTACCAATTGTCACGCATGAAGGTAAAACAATATCTGGATTCAACATGGGGGCGGGAGAGAATGCGCTCTTCGAAATATTCTCGATATTATATTCAGCAGAACCTGGAGCATTAATCATTGTTGATGAAATCGAGTTGGGCCTTCATGCGGAAGCACAGGTTAAGCTTATTGAAAGATTAAAGTCCGCCTCTCATAAAAGAAAGCTACAAATTATATTCACCACTCACTCAGATATAATATTTGGATGTATCCCAGACGATGCCAGAGTCTATATTGAAAGTATAAACTCTAAAACCATAATTAATACTGAAATATCTCCTGAATATGCCTTTGGAAAATTAAGCTCGGAAAACTCTCAAGAACTCGATGTATTGGTTGAGGATGTAGTTGCAGCAAAGCTTTTATCAAGCGTTCTTCCTAGTAATATCCGTTCAAGATTGCAAATTGAAGTAATTGGCTCAGCTAGCTCATTGTCACGTCAAATGGCCGCTATTTTCCAAAGGGGGAAGAAAAATAAAGTAATAACAATTTTTGATGGTGACCAAAAAAGATTTTATAAAGACAACCTAAAATGTGCACATTCTATGCTAGAAAAGAACCACGAAGAGTTCACGCAGTGGTTCTCAGAGAATATAAACTACATGCCCGGCAATGAGTGGCCTGAAAAATGGATTATAAGTAAAAATTTAGAATATGTAGATAATCTTTCAATACTGGTAAATGGGGAACCTGACGTTACTACAGCTGCACTAAATCGTGGTGCAGGCTCAGAAAAACATAAAGAATTTTACGAAGCTGCGCTATTGCTTGGTGTTAATGAATCTGAAATGCTGGATAGATGCTGCATAAACCTAGCGATGATGTGTCCCGACAATGTAAGTTATCTTGTCGATTTCATAAAAAATAAATTATCTGAATAAGCCTGAATTTTGGATTTTTAAATTTGTCTCCGAATACGTCCCATAAATTGGCAGCAAAGTGGCAGCAGAGCGCAACTCTATTCGCCACTTTTCATCACTATTCAGCTCAGAGAAATCTTTAAAATCAGCAAGTTATTGATTTCACTCACTTCAAATTGTGACTCATAATCGCTTGGTCGCTGGTTCAAGTCCAGCAGGGGCCACCAAACACAGCAAGGGCTGGCGAGTAATCGCAGGTCCTTTTTTTTGGGGGTTCTTCCGTAGATGTTGGCGCGAGCCAAAAGGATTCCTGCTGGAACAAATCAATATCTGTTCGCACCAGAATGTGAAATAAGAGCCGGGAAGAATACGGCAGGCGGGGCCTGAAGATATATTACGGGATGCCTCTGTCCAGCAACAAGCTGGTCACTGTCCCCCTCTGGACGTCGCCATCCAAAGATGGAAACGTCCGTTAGAGTTTGATTCGATAGTCAGCTCAAACTAGCTCTTTGAGCTGCTCCTGCATATAGGTTGAAAAATACTCTGGGTTCTTGATAAGGATGCGGTTACCGGAGGCCACTTTTTCTGCCCATCCGGCCACTTTTTTCGTGAACTCGGGATTCCATCCCTCCTGCTCACCCCGTGCCATCACAGCTTCTGGACTTGCTGGCACACCTAAGTCATGCAAATACTTTAAGATTCCCTTAGCGGTACTTTCATCCATTGAATGGGGTACTGACGCCGAAGTGTTCATACCACCAATAAAATCCAATGCTTTCTCAATTGCTGTTGGCATGCTCTTATCCTTAAAATTAACCACGTGAGAGACACATTTATACTATGTACCCAACTCCGCCGGGATATCAAAGAGAACATCACCTTTATTTGATTTACCCCGCAGCTAAACGCTTGCGGCGGCTGTTTTCTGCACGATTAATTCGCTATCCCGGCCAAAACCAGCCCGGTCGCTACCGCATTACGCGGCCCTTCGGTACCACGGATGTTGCCCTGTCCGGCAACCACGCCGTAATGCGCCAGCGCGTCGGTGATCATCTGCGGGATTTCGAAATCCAGCGAGGAGCCGCCCACCAGCACCACAAAAGTCATATCGCGAATAGAGCCGCCGGGTGACACCTGGCGTAAAGCGCGCAGGCAGTTGGTCACAAAAACTTTCTCTTTGGCCTGTCGGCGCACCAACCGAATTTTTTCCAGCGAGGTCTGGTTATCTACGGGGATCAGCTCGCTGTTTTTCAGATAAACGACTTTGGCAAACACTGACGGACTGAGCGGTTCGCGAAAAAACTCCACCGCGCCGTTCTCGTGGCGAATGCTGAACAGGCTCTCCACTTTTGCCAGCGGGTATTTTTTAATTTCCTCCGCCAGATACGGATCGCTTAAGCCCAGCTCGGTTTGAATCAACAGGCTGACCATATTCCCCGCGCCAGCCAGATGGACCGCTTTCACAACGCCATCGCTATTGATAATGGCGGCATCGGTGGAGCCTGCGCCTAAATCGAGGATCGCCAGCGGTGCAGCACATCCGGGCGTTGTTAACGCACCGGCGACAGCCATGTTGGCCTCCACGCCGCCGACTTCAACCGGGATGTTTAACCGGGCGCTCAGCTCACTGGCGATGGCCTGCATCTGTAAGCGATCGGATTTCACCATCGCCGCAATGCCAACGGCGTTCTCCATTGAACACTCCCCGGCAATACCGCCCTGCACCTTGCGGGGAATAAACGTATCCACCGCCAACAGATCCTGAATATACACCGCGTTCATGTCGTGACCGGTCAGCGAGGCCATCACTTTACGCACCCGCTCCAGCATACCGCCTGCATGCGTACCTGCTTCACCACGAATATCGCACACGGGCGCACAGGTGCTCATCGCCTGCATAATGGCCTGTGCGCCTTGCGCTACGTCGGCTTCACCGCCACGCTTTTCGCCGCGGATAAAGATCTTACCCGCCGGGATCACCCTTGAGCGCACATCACCCTGCGGGGTTTTCAGCACCACGGCGGAACGGTTGCCAATTAGCGCCCTGGCGATGGGGACGATGGTTTGCGTTTCCTCGGGCGTCAGGGTAAAAAAGGTCGCGATGCCGTAAGGATTCGACAGCACACGCACCACCTGTCCTGGGGCTGCCACTTCCACCGCCGCCAGCACACCTTCCGGCACCTTCTCCAGCAGGGTGACTTCATCTACCACCGGCATTGTTCGACGCAGGCGATTGTTCACCAGCACGCCATCATCTTTTTTCAGGATCGCCGCCACCACGTTGACGCCGCGATCCAGCGCCTCATTGATATACCAAACCGCCTCGAGGAAATCCCTCTCCTCACCGACCAGCGGGATCCAGCCCAGGGCAAACCTATCTTCACTCAACGCCGCCAGCTTCTCCACGGCGATGGTAGTTCCCATTCCCACGCCAACGCCGCCGGGCGTTTGCGGGTTATGCCCAATCATTGTTGATTCGGTAATGATGGTTTCAGTGATGGTTTCCATCGCCACATCGCCAATCACCGGTGCCGCCTCGTTGATGCAGATTTTCGCCACGTCCTGAAGCGACCACGGGGTGTTATTCAGCGCCTGCTGCAGGGAGGCCACCACCCCGGCAATATTGTCCCGTGTGCCTTTCATACCGGTCGTAGCGACAATCCCGCTGGAGATAAACCGGCCATGCTGCGCCAACGCCACTTCGGTGGTGGCGTTGCCGATATCAATCCCTGCAATTAACGGCATACAACCTCCGTCACTGGCTGCCTTTACGCAGCTTGTTTCTCTGCAGATACACCTCTGCCGACTCGCGGACAAACCCGGCGTTCACCGTGGCATGCCAGGTATGTTCCAGTTCATCGGCAATGGCCTGAAGCTCGGCGAACGAAGAACGAAACGGCCGCAGCGCGTTGTAAATTTCAAGAATACGGGCATCCGGGATTGCTATAAGCTCCGCCGCACGACGGAAATTACGCGCCACGGCGTGACGCTGCATCTGTTCGGCAATCTGCGCCTGGTACTCCAGCGTTTGCTGAGAAATACGCACATCCTGCGGACCTACGCGGCCCGCCAGCACATTCTCAAGGGTAATCTCGGTTAGCGGTTTGCCGGTAGGAGTCTGGATTTTCTCAGGGCAGCGGGTTGCTAATGGATAATCCTGCGCGGTCATGATGTTGTCGTTCATGGTCATTCCCTTACAAGTGCAATATGCAGCGTGACAGGCGCAGCATCCTGCACCACGTGTTTGGTTTCTTTGATATGAAACAGCGCGGCCTTGGCCATAAATTTGGGTCGTACCATCTGGTCATTAACCACTGGCACTGGCGAAGGCGACTCTTTACGTGCATAGCGCGCGGCGTTTTTACCAATCTGGCGATAGGTTTCCAGCGTCAGCAGCGGAGCCTGAGAGAACAGCTCAAGGTTGCTCAGAGGCAGCAGATCGCGCTGATGAATCACCGTGGTTCCTTTCGACTGGATACCAATCCCGATGCCAGAACCGCTGAGATTTGCCGCATCCCATGCCATAAATGAAACATCCGAGGTGCGCAGAATCCTCACCACCCGTGCATGCAGCCCCTCTTCTTCAATGCCGGCAACCAGTTCTTTCAAAATCGCTTTGTGCGGCATATCAATCAATGTTTTGTGCTGATACTTATCAAAGGCCGGGCCGACGCCTATCACGACTTCATCCACGCGTTCGTCCGCTTTAGCCGCCTCGCCTTCACTCACCTGCAAGGTGAAAACCGGCTTACGTTCAGTTGTGCATTCCACTGTGTACCGCCTTATTCGATCGAGCCGGGCTGAACCACGCCCGCAATATTTTTAATTTCCGCCCAACGTTCGGCAGAGATGCGATAGCCGGTGCCGGGTCCCTGATAGTCGTTGATGTCATTAACGGCGCTGACGACGTCGAACTGACGATCCAGAATGGCCGACGTTTGCAGGTAATCACCAGTAACACGCTGCCTCAGCATGTTGAGGATATTGCTGGCGATATCTTCGAAGCCGCTGGAACTCAACGCGCCAACGATATCCAGCCCGGTGATATTGCGCTTCATCATCTCTTCCACGGCAGCCAAATCTTCCACCACATTGCGCGCGGGCATATCTTTGCTGCCGTGAGCGTAAGTGGCGGCCTCCACCTCTTCATCGCTAATCAGCGGCAGGCCCAGTTCGCGGAAAACCGCCTGAATGGCGCGCGCGGCCTTATTGCGGATGGCGATTGTCTCCTCTTCCGTGACCGGACGCAGGCCCCCGTCAACCATCAGATCGCGTTGCAGAATGTTGTAATCATCGAAGTCTTCAGCGTCGAAGTTCGACCCGGCAAACATGTTGTCGTAGTTCGGTACCGCGCTATAGCCGGAGAAGATAAAGTCGGTGCCCGGCAGCATCTGCATCAGGGTGCGAGCAGTACGACGAATATCGGAGTGGGAAAAGGTCTGGTCATTGGCGGAGGCCACTTCAAGGTCGAGCATAGAGGCAATCAGGTTTTCCGCCAGCACCGCGCGAATCCCCGACGGCACAGCGCCGGTCATGCCGATACAGCTGACCGCGCCGTTTTGTAACCCCTGTACGCCCGCGCCTTTGGTGATAAAAATGCAACGCGACTCCAGATAAAGCATCGATTTACTTTCGGAATAGCCCATCAGCGCTTCCGAACCGGTGCCGGAGGTGTAGCGCATCTTCAGACCACGAGAAGCATACGCCGAGGCAAGAAACGCTTTTGACCACGGCGTATCATCGCCATCGGTAAACACCGACTCCGTGCCATATACCGACACCGTTTCGGCGTAGCTGGTTAGCCCGCGCATTCCCAGCTCCAGCTCCGTGGCCTCTTCAACGGAGCATTGCGTCAGCACGCCGGGGCGACCGCATTGGGACCCCACCAGCAGCGCCAGGGCGTTAAACGGCGCATAGCGGGCGATCCCGACCGTTGTTTCCTGTTCGGAAAAACCACGGATCCCCGCTTCAGCAGCGTCGGCAGCAATCTGTACCGGGTTATCTTTCAGGTTGGTCACGTGGCACTGATTGGAGGGGGTGCGTCTGGCGCGCATTTTTTGCAGCGCCATCATCATCTCCACCACGTTCATTTGCGCCATCACCTCCACCGCTTTCGCCGGGGTGATGGCAGTCGTAATGGCAATGATCTCTTCCCGACTGACGTGGATATCCACCAGCATTCTGGCGATCTCCAGCGCGTCGAGCTGCATGGCGCGCTCGGCCTCGGGCACGTTAATCGCGTAATCGGCAATGAACCGGTCAATCATGTCGAACTCGGCGCGGCTCTTGCCGTCCAGCTCAACAATACGACCATTTTCCACCTTCACCGACGAAGCCGGATCGTAAGGGCTTTCCATTGCGATCAGCCCCTCTTCAGGCCATTCGCCAATTAGCCCATCCTGATTTACAGGCCGCTGGGCAAGCACTTCGAATCGTTTTGATCTTCTCATAGTTTATGGACTCAAAAGATAAAAAATAGGGACGCCGGGCCGTATTGCCGGGGACACAACACCCGGCATTCGCCTTTCATCAGCAATAGCCGAACTCTAAATGAGCAGGACAATAAAAAAATAAAATTAATTTCGTTCCAATTTGGTACGTAATAAAAACCCATCGTTTCATATTGAAACGCGACTCAGGAATATTCACCGCGAATTGTGACGAGGTTAAATGATCATTATCAATAAACGCCGCGACAGGAAACTGAAGGTAATATTTTTGAAATTCCCACCCTATTGACTTAATAACGCGGGGCGAGAAAATAAGATAAAGCCAATGATAAAAATAGCTGTTGCGCGATGTTTTCGTGACCTCAGCCCTACAACCTTTTCAGGAGAGACTGTGAATAAGAGCCAACAAATCGCCACCATTACGCTGGCGGCTGCAAAGAAAATGGCGCAGGCCGTCGAGGCTAAAGCGCTTGAAATCAACGTTGCGGTGGTTTTTTCCGTGGTGGATCACGGCGGGAACACGCTGCTAATGCAACGTATGGACGACGCGTTTGTCACCAGCTGTGATATCTCTCTTAATAAAGCTTATACCGCCTGCTGCCTGCGACAGGGTACCCATGAAATTACCGACGCGGTACAACCAGGTGCCTCTCTATATGGCTTGCAGCTCACCAATCAACAACGAATTGTTATTTTTGGCGGCGGTTTACCTGTCATATTAAACGGCAAAGTAATCGGTGCCGTTGGCGTAAGTGGCGGTACCGTCGAACAAGACAGATTATTAGCAGAAACCGCATTGAATTGTTTCTCTGAATTATAATTTAAATCTAAGAAGGTATATTATGAGCTATCGTATGTTTGATTACCTGGTGCCAAATGTGAACTTCTTTGGCCCCAATGCTATTTCCGTGGTCGGCGAACGCTGCAAACTGTTGGGCGGTAAAAAAGCGCTGCTGGTCACTGATAAAGGTCTGCGGGCGATTAAAGACGGCGCGGTAGATAAAACCCTCACACATCTGCGTGAAGCCGGTATTGACGTCGTGGTTTTTGACGGCGTTGAGCCAAACCCCAAAGACACCAACGTGCGCGACGGCCTGGAGGTCTTTCAGAAAGAGCATTGCGACATCATCGTTACCGTTGGCGGCGGTAGCCCGCATGACTGCGGTAAAGGCATCGGTATCGCCGCGACTCACGAAGGGGATCTCTACAGCTATGCCGGGATTGAAACCCTGACCAACCCGCTGCCGCCGATCGTTGCGGTGAATACCACCGCCGGGACCGCCAGCGAAGTCACCCGCCACTGCGTACTGACCAATACCAAAACCAAAGTGAAGTTTGTGATTGTCAGCTGGCGCAACCTGCCGTCGGTCTCTATTAACGATCCGCTGCTGATGCTCGGCAAGCCAGCCCCACTGACTGCGGCCACCGGGATGGACGCCCTGACCCACGCCGTGGAAGCCTACATTTCCAAAGATGCCAACCCGGTCACCGACGCTGCCGCTATCCAGGCGATCCGCCTGATCGCCCGTAACTTGCGCCAGGCCGTGGCGCTGGGCAGCAACCTGAAAGCTCGCGAGAACATGGCCTACGCCTCCCTGCTGGCGGGTATGGCCTTCAACAACGCCAACCTCGGCTACGTTCACGCGATGGCGCATCAGCTTGGCGGTCTTTACGACATGCCGCATGGCGTGGCGAATGCCGTACTGCTGCCGCACGTGGCACGCTATAACCTGATCGCTAACCCGGAAAAATTTGCCGACATCGCAGAGTTTATGGGCGAGAACACGGACGGACTCTCCACCATGGATGCCGCCGAGCTGGCCATTCATGCTATTGCCCGCCTCTCCGCCGACATCGGTATTCCGCAGCATCTGCGCGATCTGGGCGTCAAAGAAGCCGATTTCCCGTATATGGCGGAAATGGCGCTGAAGGACGGCAACGCCTTCTCCAACCCGCGCAAAGGGAACGAGAAAGAAATTGCCGGGATCTTCCGTCAGGCATTCTGATAACGCAGGGGGCGCAATGTCACTTTCATCACCGGGCGTACATCTGTTTTATCACTCACGCTGGCAGGGTACTCGCGTGCTTGATGAGTTGTGTTGGGGGCTGGAAGAGCAAGGCGTTCCCTGCCGGGCAATCTGTTGCGACGATCATGACTGCGCGCTGGCGCTCGGCAAACTGGCGGCCAAAAGTTCGACGCTGCGCGTGGGTCTCGGTCTCAACGCCACCGGTGATATTGCCTTAACCCATGCCCAGTTGCCCGAGGATCGGGCGCTGGTCTGCGGGCATACCCGCGCCGGGACAGCACAGATCCGCACGCTCGGCGCCAATGCCGGTCAACTGGTTAAAGTTCTTCCCTTCAGCGAGATAAAATAAATGTACCGCATCTATACCCGAACCGGCGATAACGGCACGACCGCGCTGTTTGGCGGCAGCCGTATCGATAAAGACGACATCCGCGTTGAGGCCTACGGCACGGTGGATGAACTGATTTCCCAGCTTGGCGTCTGCTATGCCAGCACGCGCCAGGCCGAGCTACGCCAGGAATTGCACGCTATGCAGAAGATGCTGTTCGTACTGGGGGCGGAACTCGCCAGCGATCAGAAAGGACTCACACGCTTAAAACAGCGTATTGGCGAAGAGGATATTCAGGCGCTGGAGCAGCTTATTGACCGCAATATGGCGCAAAGCGGCCCGCTCAAAGAGTTTGTTATTCCGGGGAAAAATCTGGCATCGGCACAACTGCACGTTGCGCGAACCCTGACGCGTCGGCTGGAGCGGATCCTCATCGCGATGGGCAGAACGCTGACGTTACGCGATGAGGCCAGGCGTTATATCAACCGGCTGTCGGATGCGCTGTTCTCGATGGCCAGAATCGAAGAAACTACTCCAGATGTTTGCGCTTAAACTGGCTGGCATCAATGTCGTACTGCTTCATCTTACGCCACAGGGTGGTGCGACCAATATTCAGCAGTTGCGACATCTCCTGAACACGCCCACTGGTCACGCGGGCGGCATGGATAATCGCCTCTTTCTCGATGGCGGTAAAAGTCAGGCTGGCGGGCAGCAGTGAAGATGCCGTCTCCAGACCAGGGCGTTCGGCAAACAGATAATCCGGCAGATTGCTCAGCCGAATATGGCCGTTATCGCTGCTGATGGCGATGTTTTCAATAATGCTGTTCAGCTCAAAATCATTACCCGGCCACGAATAGGCCACCAGTTGTGCCAATGCGTCGTCGTCGATCTTCAGGCTGGATGAAAAGCGTTTTTTCAGGCTATTCAACCGCGTATAAATCAGCGATGGAATACTGTTACGCCGCGCCCGCAGCGGCGGGATTACGATCTCAAAAGAGTGCAGCGCGTAATACAACTGACGGCTAAAGCGGTTTTGCTCCACCAGATTCGCGAGATCAACCGTGGTGGTAGCGATCACTTTGACATCCACCGGAATCAGCCGCCGGGCATCCAGGCGGGTTAAAACGCCCTGCTTAATCACCTGCAGCAGCGCGGATTGTAACTCCGGCGCCAGATATTCAATTTTTTCCAGAAACAGCGTGCCGCCGTTCGCCAGTTCAAGACGGCTCAGCCGCCCGTTTTCATCATCAGTGGGCGCACTGCCCATAAAATCCTGCCCCAGTACGCTGTTGGCATACAACTGGCAGTTCACGGCGATATACGGCCCGCTGGCGCGTTCGCTTTCATTGTGAATGGCCTGACTCAGTAGCTCTTTACCGACGCCCTCTTCCCCGCACAGCAGGATCGGGAAACTTCCCCTCGCCGCCTGACGACCGAAATGGATCAAGCGTCGGGTTTCTGGATCGTCTGTCGACATCTGCTCAAAGGTGTGGCTCACCTTGCCGAGCTGGCTGGTCATCAGCTGACGCATTTGCTCCACCGGATGCAGCAGCAGGATAAAGCTGTTGCCCTGCTCTTCAACAATCGGTTTCAGGGTGATGACGGCATCAACAAACTGGTGCTGGCTTTCAAAGGTGACTTCGACATGATTCAGGCCGCGGGCATGTTTGATCGCCCGACGCAGCAGCATGGGGAGATTGAGCAGGTCGTTAATATTCTTCCCCTGGCTGGCCTGCGCGTCGAGATGCAAAAGCAGCGCCGCGCGCGCATTGAGGAACTGCAATACGCCCTGTTCGTTCCAGGCCATCACGCCATCATCCATACTCTCCAGCAGCCCGTACATCTGGTTCAGATGGCGGTTGGATTCAGCCAGCAGGCTGTCAGTCAGCAATGAGTTGCCGACTTCTCTGGCAATCGCCAGCGTCAGGGATAAATCAGAAACGCACTCATGCTCTACCAGACAGCACAGCGAGATGGAGCCAAACAGTCGACCATGGTTATCGAATACTGGCGTAGAGCAGAACGACCACGGATGCAACGCCTGTTTAAAGTGCTGATCGCCAGAGGTTTTTGTCGGCTGCCCCGGCATCGTCGCCAGCGACAACGCGCAGCTGCCAATAATGCTTTCCGCACAGTAACTGCCGTCGCGAAAACCGAGCTCCGCCAGTTGCTCCACCGTCTGCGGATCGCCGCAACGGCTGAGAATACAGGCCGATTCATCCAGAATTAGCAACGCGCACGGACGGCCGTCCATAAACTCCCAGGCATCTTCCAGCGCGGCCTGAGCAATCGTCAGCAGCGCCGTTTTGCGACGACAGATCGACTCAAAGGTCAGGCCCTGCGCCTGATGCGGCGCCTGCCAGGTTTCCCGCTGCATAAACTTGCTGCAACGATGCCATGACTGGGCAATGACCGAAGAGACTTCCTTCCCAATGTCCTGAGTGTGCGTCGTCATATCCCTTTCCGCTGTTTTACCATAGACAACCCCTCCGGCAGAGACTGTCAGAGGGGGGAGAAGATGCCGGATAAAAACTTACCGACGACTGATTAACGCGCCAGCCACTGCTGTCCCAGCAGGTCTGCCGTCAGTATCGCGGCATGTACGCTCTCAGGCGTCACCGGGAACGGCATATTGTGGATGGTTTCACCTTCTGCGCAGGTCGCTTTGGCTACGGCCATGATCTTGCCGTCAATGTCGTCTTTCACGCCCATTTCCGCTAACGTTACCGGCAGGCCTACTTTCTGACAGAAATTCAGCACGGTTTCGATCTCTTCCATCGGGCTGTTTTGCAGCACCAGCTGCGCCAGCGTACCAAAGGCGACTTTTTCACCGTGGTACAAATGGTGACACTCTTCCAAAATCGTAAAACCGTTGTGGATAGCATGCGCCCCTGCAAGACCGCTGCTTTCAAAGCCGATGCCGCTGAGGTAAGTGTTCGCTTCGACAATACGCTCCAGCGCATCAGTCACCACGCCAGCCTGCGCGGCAAAGCGTGCCTTTTCGCCTTCCGCCAGCAGGGTATCATAGCACAGGCGCGCCAGGCTCAGCGCCGCTACGGTGGACTGTCCGCCCGCCATGCTGGTCGCTCTGGCGTCATAACAGGCTTTCGCTTCAAACCAGGTTGAGAGCGCATCGCCCATCCCGGCCACCAGCAGGCGTACCGGCGCTTTGGCAATGATTGCGGTGTCCATCACCACCATATCCGGGTTTTTCGGGTAGATCAGATACTCTTCAAACTCACCGGCTTCGGTATAGATAACCGACAGCGCGCTGGTTGGCGCATCGGTAGAGGCGATAGTCGGGATCACCACCACCGGTAGCTTCTGGTAGTAACCAATCGCTTTGGCGGTATCCAACGTTTTCCCGCCGCCAATCCCAACCACGCCGCGGCAACCGTGCTGTTTCAGAATGGCAATCAGGCGATTAATTTCAATATGGCTGCATTCACCGTTGAAGCGTTCCGCGTGGCAGCTAATGTCGTGGCTGTGCAGGCCATTGAGTACCTTCTCTCCCGCCAGCTTCATCACGAAGTCATCCGCAATCACGAAAAAGCTGTCCGCCAGATTTTTAGCGTATTGACCAAATAAGGTGGAAGCGTCAGGGCCCTGGAGATATTTGGCTGGAGATTGAATAACTTTTAGCATTCCTTTCATCCTCAAATAAGTACATGTTTTTACATGGTGAGCCCTGGCGTTAACCTGTTTGGCCTGTTGCTGTCGGCAAAAACAGGAGGTACCGGAGCGATGCAATAACTGTATGGCGAGGCGTGAACAAAAAAATCTTTCGTCATTTTGTTCTGATATGAAACAGATAAAAACGACGCACGTTCCATTCTGGAACGCTTATCCACAAAAATGATAAGGTTTGCGATCCCGATCCGTTCATTTACCCCCAAATCTCCAGCAAACACGAAGCTCAGTTCCTCTTTTACTCATGCAGTTATATTAAAACCGGCAAAAAAAGGCTGGCTGCGCCGTATGAGCGGCGCTGATCGCAGGAGAAAAAAGTCGAGCGAGCTCGCATTATGATCATTCCCCGCCTTTTTAAGTTTCATTTCGGAACAAAAAACAACGTCAGCGTTCCGTAATGAAACTCATTTTAGCGTTGTTTTTTTCCACGCTGACTTCGCCAGAATCTCTTCATTGCCTCCGCACCATGATCCTACATTCGGGGGTTTGTCTTTCACTCAACCTCGAGGAGCCGTTATGTCTCAATTCTTTTTTAACCAACGCACCCATCTTGTGAGCGACGTCATCGACGGGGCGATTATCGCCAGCCCATGGAATAACCTGGCGCGTCTGGAAAGCGATCCGGCCATTCGCATCGTGGTCCGTCGTGACCTTAATAAAAATAACGTAGCGGTCATTTCCGGCGGCGGTTCGGGACACGAACCCGCGCACGTTGGGTTTATCGGTAAAGGCATGCTAACCGCTGCGGTCTGCGGCGACGTTTTCGCCTCCCCGAGCGTGGATGCTGTACTGACCGCCATTCAGGCGGTGACCGGTGAGGCTGGCTGTTTGTTGATTGTGAAAAACTACACCGGTGACCGTCTTAATTTTGGTCTCGCCGCCGAGAAGGCGCGTCGCCTTGGCTATAACGTTGAAATGCTGATTGTCGGCGACGACATCTCCCTGCCGGATAACAAACACCCACGTGGCATTGCGGGAACTATCCTGGTGCATAAAATCGCAGGCTATTTTGCCGAACGCGGCTATAACCTCGCCACCGTCCTGCGTGAAGCGCAGTACGCAGCCAGCAACACCTTTAGCCTGGGCGTAGCCCTTTCCAGCTGTCATTTGCCGCAAGAAACCGACGCAGCCCCTCGTCATCATCCGGGTCATGCGGAGCTGGGTATGGGCATTCACGGCGAACCAGGCGCATCGGTTATCGACACCCAAAACAGTGCGCAAGTGGTGAACCTGATGGTGGATAAACTGCTGGCCTCCCTGCCTGAAACCGGTCGTCTGGCGGTGATGATTAATAATCTTGGCGGCGTTTCCGTGGCTGAAATGGCCATCATCACCCGCGAACTCGCCAGCAGCCCGCTGCACTCGCGTATCGACTGGCTAATTGGCCCGGCCTCGCTGGTCACCGCGCTGGATATGAAAGGCTTCTCACTGACGGCCATCGTGCTGGAAGAGAGCATCGAAAAAGCACTGCTCACCGAAGTGGAAACCAGCAACTGGCCGACGCCGGTCCCACCGCGTGAAATCAGCTGCGTAGCGTCATCTCAGCGTAGCGCCCGCGTGGAATTCCAGCCTTCGGCAAACGCCCTGGTGGCCGGGATTGTGGAGCTGGTCACCGCAACCCTTTCCGATCTGGAGACTCATCTGAATGCGCTGGACGCCAAAGTCGGCGATGGCGATACCGGTTCGACCTTTGCCGCCGGCGCGCGTGAAATTGCCAGCCTGCTGCATCGCCAGCAGCTGCCGCTGAATAACCTTGCCACGCTGTTCGCGCTGATTGGCGAACGTCTGACCGTGGTGATGGGCGGTTCCAGCGGTGTGCTGATGTCAATCTTCTTTACCGCCGCCGGGCAGAAACTGGAACAGGGCGCTAACGTTGTCGAAGCGCTAAATACGGGGCTGGCGCAGATGAAGTTCTACGGCGGCGCAGACGAAGGCGATCGCACGATGATTGATGCGCTGCAACCGGCCCTGACCTCGCTGCTCGCACAGCCGAAAAATCTGCAGGCCGCATTCGACGCCGCGCAAGCGGGAGCCGAACGAACCTGTTTGTCGAGCAAAGCCAATGCGGGTCGCGCATCGTATCTGAGCAGCGAAAGCCTGCTCGGAAACATGGACCCCGGCGCGCACGCCGTAGCGATGGTGTTTAAAGCGCTAGCGGAGAGTGAGCTGGGCTAAGATGTAACAAGGAGCGCTTCTCAGGTATTTACTGCCTGATGGCGCTTCGCTTATCAGGCAGAACGTTAACGATACACGCGGATCCCGCCCTCTACGCCGCGACTAAACAGCACCTGCCAAAGTTCAATATCTCTGGCGCGGAAAGCCCCGGCGCAGGCGCATAAATAGTAGTTAAACATTCTTCTGAAGGTGGCGGAATAACGTGATGACAGCTCCGGCCATGCTTGATTAAAGCGCTCGTGCCACGCCATTAGCGTTTTATCGTAATCGCTGCCAAAGTTATGCCAGTCTTCCATCACAAACCGTGATTCGCTGGCTTCGGCAATATGGGAGATCGCCGGTAAGCAGCCGTTCGGGAAAATGTATTTATTGATCCACGGATCGACGCTCATCCCTTTTTTATTGCTACCAATGGTATGTAGCAGGAACAGTCCGTCCGGTTTTAAACAACGGTCGGCGATGCTGAAATAGGTGTCGTAGTTTTTTGGCCCGACGTGTTCAAACATCCCCACGGAGACAATGCGATCGTAGTGTTTATCGAGGTCGCGATAATCCTGCAGCAGAATCTTAACGTCCAGTCCTTCACAGCGCTGCTGCGCCATTTTTTGCTGCTCTTTGGAAATGGTGACGCCTTCCACCGCCACGCCATAATGACGCGCCGCATATTCCGCCAGCCCGCCCCAGCCACAACCAATATCGAGTAAACGCATGCCCGGTTTAAGTTGTAGCTTCTCACAGATCATTTTTAATTTAGCATTTTGCGCATCGTCTAATGTGGTCGCATCTTTCCAGTAAGCGCAGGAATATTGCATATGTGGATCAAGCATCAGCGCAAAGAGATCGTTACCAATATCATAATGTTCTTTGCCGACAATCCACGCGCGGCTCCGCGACTGCAAATTAAACAGGCGTGCGCTGGCAATACGTAAAATATCTTTCAGGTTACCCGGCATCTGCTGGTCAAGTTTTGCTTTCAGGATTTTGCAGAACAGAATATCGAGCCGCTCGCAGTCCCACCAGCCTTCCATATAGCTTTCGCCAAGCCCTAACGAGCCTTGTTGCAGTACCCGTTTAAAGAAACCGGCATGATGAAGTTGAATGTCCCAGGCACGGGAGCCATTAATCCTGATATCCGCTTGCGAAAGCAGCTCTTTTCCCATTCGGGTCCAGTTATCATTTGTTTCATTGACGATGACAGCATCTGAACAAAGCGAGTTCATGGTATTTACCAAAGGTGGGCTAAAAATTCTTACGCAAGATTATTATGGAAAAAAGAGTGTATGTATTATGATCCGCGGACAAGATCTATCGAGCAGCGGACACACCATCGGGAGCATTGACGATCTATTTATGGAAACTCTCGTGCAAAAACAGTGGAACTCCTTCCCGGATAACTCCATGACGGAACTGCCGCAGGATGTTTACTTTCGCTCTTATGTCCTGGAAGCCAATCATCATGTTCCACAGCATTCACACTCTTTTATGCAGTTTCATTTCGCCCGCAAAGGCAGTATGCGTATTGATGTTGCCGGCAAGTGCTGGATAATCCCGGCGCATTATGGCATCTGGATCCCAAATCATACGGAGCATGCGGTTTGGGCATTGGATGATGTGCATTTAGAGAATCTGGATATTAAACCGAGCTTTCTTGAAGAGAGCATCAATGAATGTAAAGTGGTGGCTATCAGTGATTTCGCCAGAGAGTTTATTCATTACGCCACGAATTTAATTTCGGGCCATTATGATAGCCAGTCAAAAGAGGGCAAGCTGGTTAGCGTCCTGGTCGACATTATTCTGCAGCTTCCGGAAGTCGCTTTTGTATTACCCTGGCCGCAGGATCGCGAATTAACTAAAGTTTGTCGAACAATACAAGAATCCCCGGCGCTGGAGCATTCGGTTGAATACTGGGCGCAGCATCTGGGTATGTCTGCCCGTACCTTTTCACGCCATTTCAAAAAAGAAACCGGATTGCCTTTCAGCGTCTGGAAGCAAAAAATGCGTATTCTGGAATCCGTATTAATGCTGAAGAAAAATAAAAGCGTGACCGCCGTGGCGCTCGACGTAGGGTATTCAAGCACCGCGGCATTTAGCTACGCATTCCGCCAGGCGTTTGGCGTGCCGCCATCTAATTACTGATTAACGGCGCTGATGCCAGTAAGCCGCTGCGCGAACAAGTTGCTGATCGAACGCCTCGGTTTCAAAGCGAGCACTCAGGTTTTTGACCACCTTACCTTCGCCGGTAATCCAGATGTAATAATCATCTGCGGGTACGCTTAGCCGCGATAAGTGTTCATTCACCGCCTGCTCGTCATGGCCGATAAACCACTGAATAGTAAATCCGTCGAGATGAGCAAAATAGTCCTGGTACGCGGCATCCTGCACACTTACCAGCGCCGTGACGTTCGGACGTACCGCTAAACGGCTGAGCGACTCCAGGCGTCGGCGCAGCGCAGGCATTCCCGATTCATCACACACGTAAACCTGATACGCATAGTCCTCTGGCACCACCAAAGAACCGCGCGGTCCGCCTACCGTCAGCTTGTCACCCTCGCGGGCATTCATCGCCCACGTACTTGCCACGCCACCGTCATGAATATAGAAATCCAGTGCCAGCTCATGGCGTGCTTCGTCATACAACGGCGTGTAATCACGGGATATCGGACGCACGCCGTCAGCCCAGACAATACCTTCATCGGTGACAACCGGCGGCACAAAGTGGCTGCCCGGTTCAGGGAAAAAGACCTTGGTATGGTCGTCAAAGCCGTGTGAGCTAAAACCATCCAGAGCGTCACCGCCCAGTACAATGCGCTGAAAGCCCGCGCTAATACGTTCGACGCGCAGGACGGTAAGTTCCCGAAAACGCAGTTCATTGCGAACGCGCTGCGGGTAGCGTGAGGTGTTTTTTGTCATTTTTTCGCCTTCGGAAAGATAATACGATATATCTAAATTAATTTTTAAATGATAATGATTGCTAATCAGCAAGATTGCAAGCACTTTTTTGATATAGTCGCCTTCTGATTAACTGGCTAACGCACAATTTTAAAAAAAGATAAAAATCAACAAGTTAAATAAAAAATATTTTATACCCTTGCACAAAAATGATATTTAGATATAAATTAGATATATCTAAAACACATCAGGAGACGATGATGCAAAACCATCATGAAGGTTGCTGCAAGCATACAGAGCACCAACACGAAGGCTGCTGCAAGGGTGAAGGGCATCACCACGAAGGCCGCCACAACGAACACCATGCAGGTTGCTGCAAAGGTGAAGAACATCGCCATGAAGGCTGCAACAAAGAACATCACCACGAACAGGGGTGTGGACACCGCCACGGTCGCGGCGGCGGTCGTCGCCAGCGCTTCTTTGGTCACGGAGAATTACGCCTGGTCATTCTGGATATCCTGACCCGCGACGCCAGCCACGGCTATGAGCTGATTAAAGCGATTGAAACCCTGACTCAGGGCAACTATACCCCGAGCCCGGGCGTCGTCTATCCGACGCTGGATTTCTTGCAGGATCAAGAGCTGATCACTATCAGCGACGAGGAAGGCGGGCGTAAACAGATTGCGATCACAACCCAGGGCCAGCAGTGGCTGGATGAAAACCGTGAGCATCTGGAACATATCCACGAACGTATTAAAGCCCGCTGCGTGGGTTTTGAATTACGCAAGAACCCGCAGATGAAACGCGCGCTGGAGAACTTCAAAGCCGTGCTGGACCTACGGGTCAATCATGGTGATACCAGCGATGCGCAGATCAAAAAAATCATCGGTATTATCGATCGCGCTGCGCTGGATATTACTCAACTGGATTAATCTACAGAGCAGGCGGAACGCGTTTGCCCTGCGTTCCGCCTTATCGTTAATATTAATGCAGCACCGTAACCGCATCTTCCAGACGACCAGCGCGATGTTTCACCATCGCGGAAATCTGGGCGCTCTCTTCAACCAGTTCGGCGTTTTTCTGCGTAATGTTGCTTAATTCATTCACTGCGCGAGTCAGGCTCGAAAGACCATCTGACTGTTCCAGCGTTGAGTGACTGATTTGGGCGATCAACTGCGTCACGTTTTGCACCTGCGCCACAATATCATCCATCGTGCGCCCTGCGGCGTGAACCTGGTCGGATCCGGACTGCACCTTATCGGCGCTGGCATCAATCAGCTTGCGGATATCATTGGCTGCACTGGCGCTGCGGCTGGCAAGATGACGCACTTCTCCCGCCACCACGGCGAACCCTTTCCCCTGCTCACCCGCCCGTGCGGCTTCAACAGCGGCGTTCAGGGCCAGAATATTAGTCTGGAAAGCAATATCGTTAATCAGCGTGGTAATGGTGCCGATCCGCTGGGTGCTGTTGGCGATATCGTCCATAGTTTTGATGACGGTATCCATCGCCTCGCCGCCGTGCGTCGCCGCGCTGCTGGCTGCAATGGAGAGCTTGTCGGCCGCGGCGGCGGTCTCTGAGTTTTGCTTCACCGATGCCGCCATCTGATTCATGGTGGTCACCGTTTCCTGCACGTTCTCTACGGTCTGCTGCGTATGCTTGTTTAAATCATCGCTGCCTTTCGCCAGCGTTTCGCTGTCGCTGCGCACACAGCTCACCTGGCTGGAGACATCATGGATGAGCCAACGGCACATTAGCCCCAGTTGCCCCACCGCTCGCAGCATCAGGCCCAGTTCATCACTGCGGTTAAGATGCGACACGCTGTTTCGTTCACCGGTCGCCACTTTTAGCGCCTGACGAGCGACATTCTCAATAGGACGCACAATCTGCCATTCGAAAATAGCCGTTCCCAGCATCATCACCAGCGCGCTTATCAGCAGTAACGGCCATTCGGCGCCCATTTGCTGCAATGCGGCTGCCAGTACGATAAACATAATTGCCATTACGCTGCGCACTCGCCAGCGAATCGGCAGCGCCGGGAGTTTACCCAGCCAGCCTTTGCGTACCACCAGTCCTTTATGGATACGTCGGTTGCAACGCCCTTCATTCAGCGCTTTATATAAAGGCTCTACCGCCGCAATCTCCTCGTCAGTGGCCCGGGTACGAATCGACATATATCCGGTGACACGACCTTCCCGTACCATCGGCACCGCATTGGCCCTTACCCAGTAGTGATCGCCATTCTTACGTCGGTTTTTCACAATCCCGCTCCATGGCTCGCCCTGTTTCAGGGTGTACCACATATCCGCAAACGCCGCTTTTGGCATATCCGGATGACGAACCAGATTGTGCGGCTTATCAAGCAATTCATTCAGTTGATAGCCACTGACCTGGACAAAAGTATCGTTCGCGTGGGTGATATAGCTTTGTAAATCGGTGGTCGACATGAGGGTGATATCATCATCCAGCGGTGTATTTTGCTGACTAACGTAGGGATGAGAAGACATGATTGCGTCCTGTGCAGGTTATCTGGTTGTTAACTCTTTCGGCTTATGTTATTTCGGCGATAATTTTTTTATCTTTAGTTGTTAAATTTGATTTAGATCGCAATTTGCGATTAAACCTCAAAATCTGTACGCATTCTAATCCATTGATTTAAAATACTTTCATTCAGTAACTATTCAACTGCACTTCTACCAACGCACCGTCACAGTGCAAACATTGCTCACTTTTAGCGCAGAAAAGTGCTTTTCCGATCTGTTTTCGCGGCCTTAACCTGGGCAAAACGCCAGCAAATGTTAAACATCAGCATTAAATGTTGCGTGAATGAGATGTTTCCTGGTGTTTATCCCGATTTTTGCTAAGCGCGCCGGAATGGCGCAATCACTGCAATACTTAAATCAGTATCATGTGATACGCGAGCTCCGGGAGCATATTTTGAACAGGTTACCTTCCAGCGCATCGGCCCTGGCCTGCAGCGCACACGCACTGAATCTCATCGAAAAGCGCACGCTTGATCATGAGGAAATGAAATCATTAAACCGAGAGGTGATTGAATACTTCAAGGAGCATGTCAATCCGGGGTTCTTAGAGTATCGAAAATCTGTAACTGCAGGCGGGGATTACGGAGCCGTAGAGTGGCAAGCGGGAAGCCTGAATACGCTTGTCGACACCCAGGGGCAGGAGTTCGTCGATTGCCTGGGTGGATTTGGAATTTTCAACGTGGGGCACCGTAATCCAGTCGTGGTTTCCGCCGTACAGAATCAACTCGCGAAACAACCTCTGCACAGCCAGGAGCTACTTGACCCTCTGCGGGCCATGCTGGCAAAAACCCTCGCCGCGCTGGCACCAGGTAAACTGAAATACAGTTTTTTCTGTAACAGCGGGACCGAGTCGGTTGAAGCCGCTCTGAAGCTGGCGAAAGCGTATCAATCGCCGCGCGGTAAATTTACGTTCATTGCCACCAGCGGCGCATTCCACGGCAAATCATTGGGAGCACTGTCCGCTACGGCTAAATCAACCTTCCGCAAACCGTTTATGCCGCTGCTGCCGGGTTTCCGCCATGTGCCGTTTGGCGATATTAACGCGATGCGCACCATGCTCAGCGAGTGTAAAAAGACCGGTGACGACGTCGCAGCCGTGATCCTCGAACCTATCCAGGGTGAAGGGGGCGTGATCCTGCCACCGCAAGGGTATTTGCCCGCCGTGCGTAAACTTTGCGATGAGTTTGGCGCGCTGATGATCCTTGATGAAGTGCAGACCGGCATGGGTCGTACCGGCAAAATGTTCGCCTGCGAGCACGAAAACGTGCAGCCCGACATTATGTGTCTGGCCAAAGCGCTGGGCGGCGGCGTGATGCCAATTGGCGCAACCATTGCCACCGAAGAGGTGTTTTCCGTCCTGTTCGACAATCCCTTCTTGCATACCACCACGTTTGGCGGCAACCCGCTCGCTTGTGCGGCTGCGCTAGCCACCATTAACGTCCTGCTGGAGCAAAATTTACCGGCTCAGGCAGAGCAGAAAGGCGATATGTTGCTGGATGGTTTCCGCCAGCTTGCGCGGGAGTACCCAGACCTGGTGCATGATGTACGCGGTAAAGGCATGCTGATGGCAATTGAGTTTGTCGATAATGAAATCGGCTACAACTTTGCCAGTGAGATGTTCCGCCAGCGGGTACTGGTTGCCGGCACGCTCAACAATGCAAAGACGATCCGTATCGAACCGCCGTTAACGTTAACGATCGAGCAATGCGATCTGGTATTGCGATCGACGCGCAAAGCCCTGGCAGCATTACGGGTGAGCGTGGAGCAGGTGTAATACATGTCGGATGGCGCTGCGCATCTCAGGCTTACGGGATCAAATGTAGGTCGGATAAAAGCGTAGCGGCCATCCGGCAATTAGCACAACTTAAACAATCCGCACACCCGCAGGCATAAGGCGTTCTGGCGTCAGCAGCACGCTTTCGCTGCCATCGTCCGTCTCAGCGCAGAGCAACATGCATTCTGACGTTTCCCCGCGCATTTTGGCCTTTTGCAGATTACACAGCACCACCACCGTTTTCCCCATCAGCTCCTCTTCGCTGTAATAAGGCACCAGGCTGGTCACGGTTTGCAGCGTACGCTCTCCCACATCCACCTGCACGATATACAGCTTATCAGCATTGTCATGGCGCTTTACCTGTGCGATTTTTCCAACACGTATTTCCATTCGGGCAAAATCAGCAAATGCGACGGTATCCATTGTGTTCTCCTTTGGTAAAATTTTACTAAATGCTAGCAAAATATTTTCCGGGCATGGTTCTCAAAAGCGGGAAAATGACGTAGTCATCACACTCTGAAGGCCCAGTTTTACCCCAGGCATGTCAATTAAACGTACTTTTTTTACTGAAAACAGATGAATAGATAAGCACTTCATTTACAATGCGCAGGTAACTCAGGGAAAAGGCAAACATGGCAACACTTAAAGACATCGCAATCGAAGCTGGCGTGTCCCTGGCGACAGTGTCCCGGGTTTTAAATGATGACCCCACGCTGAATGTAAAAGAAGAGACCAAGCATCGCATTCTGGAGATCGCGGAAAAACTGGAGTACAAAACCAGCAGTGCTCGTAAAAACCAGACCAGCTCGCTCGGCCCCCAGCATATTCTGGCGCTCTACAGCTACCAGCAGGATTTGGAAATCAACGATCCTTACTATCTCGCGATCCGTCACGGAATAGAAACCCAGTGTGAGAAGCTGGGGATCGAACTGACCAACTGCTATGAGCACAGTGGGCTGCCGGAGAGCAAAAACATTACCGGCATTCTTATTGTCGGCAAGCCTTCTCCGGTTTTGCGTAATGCAGCAGCAGCGCTTACCGACAACATCTGCTTTATCGATTTCCATGAACCCGGCAGCGAATATGACGCCGTCGATATCGATCTGGCCCGCATCAGTAAAGAGAGCATCGACTACTTCATCGCCCAGGGCGTCACTCGCATTGGCTTCATCGGCGGTGAAGACGAACCCGGCAAGGCAGATATCCGTGAAGCCGCGTTTGTCGAATACGGTCGTCTGCAGCAGGTCGTTTCTGAACAGGACATCTATCGCGGCGGTTTCTCCAGTTCATCAGGGTATGAACTGGCAAAAAAAATGCTGGCGAAAGCCGACTATCCCGGTGCCCTGTTTGTGGCTTCAGACTCGATTGCTATTGGCGTTCTGCGCGCCATTCACGAGCGTGGCCTGAACATTCCGCAGGACATTTCGCTGATTAGCGTTAATGATATCCCGACAGCGCGCTTCACCTTTCCTCCGCTTTCCACCGTTCGCATCCATTCAGAAATGATGGGCAGTCAGGGCGTCAACCTGCTGTTTGAGAAAGCCCGCGACGGGCGTGCGCTTCCTCTGCTGGTTTTTGTTCCCAGCAAGCTGAAACTGCGCGGCACCACCCGCTAAAATCCCCAGTAAACACGCCCGGTTTCTTCTGATTCCGGGCGCGCATTGTCATGCATTATTTTCTGCGCCCCATTATTTTCGTGATCCAGTTAAAGTAAATCACCTCACTCGCTATATTTTAGTAAAACTTTTACTAAAATCACCATCAATTACACTTACTCACCATTACAATGAATGGTTCCGATTTTTCTCCACCGGGAGGCCTTATGAATCGCTGGGAAAACATTCAGCTCACCCACGAAAATCGACTGGCGCCACGCGCATATTTTTTCTCTTATGACTCCGTTGCGCAGGCTCGCTCGTTTGCCCGCGAAACCAGCAGCCTCTTTCAGTTGCTAAGCGGTCAGTGGAATTTTCAGTTCTTTGAGCATCCGCTGCAGGTGCCGGAAATCTTTACGTCGCAGTTTATGAATGACTGGGGCAGCATCACCGTCCCATGCATGTGGCAGATGGAAGGACACGGCAAACTGCAGTATACCGACGAAGGTTTTCCTTTCCCGATTGATGTCCCCTACGTTCCGACCAATAACCCCACCGGAGCCTACCAGCGCATTTTCTCCCTCAGCGAAGGCTGGCAGGGCAAACAAACGCTGATTAAATTTGATGGCGTAGAAACCTACTTCGAAGTTTACGTGAATGGTCAGTACGTCGGTTTCAGCAAAGGCAGCCGCCTGACGGCTGAATTTGATATCAGCGCGGTGGTGAAGACCGGTGACAACCTGCTGTGCGTTCGCGTAATGCAATGGGCTGATTCCACTTACGTTGAAGACCAGGATATGTGGTGGTCGGCGGGAATTTTCCGCGACGTCTATCTGGTAGGCAAACAGGCGACCCATATTCAGGATTTTACCGTTCGCACCGAGTTCGATGATGACTATCGCGACGCCATCCTCACCTGCGACATTGCGCTGGAAAACCTGGCTGCCACGCCAGCGATGGCGTCGCTCGAATACACCTTGTTTGACGGTGAGCAGGCGCTGCATAGCGGCGTGATTAACAATCTGGCAGTGGATCAACACACCCGCACCGCTTTTAATTTCAAGGTTAGCGCGCCGCAGCAGTGGTCAGCGGAATCGCCGTATCTTTATCATCTGGTGATGACGCTGAAAGATGCCAACGGCAATCTCCTTGAGGTCGTGCCACAGCGGGTCGGATTCCGCGATATCAAAGTTCGCGACGGTCTGTTTTACATTAATAACCGCTACGTGATGCTGCATGGCGTTAACCGTCACGATAACGATCATCTTAAAGGCCGTGCGGTTGGCATGGATCGCGTTGAAAAAGATCTGCTGTTAATGAAGCAGCACAACATCAATTCCGTGCGTACCGCCCATTACCCGAACGATCCGCGTTTCTATGAATTGTGCGATATCTACGGTCTGTTCGTGATGGCCGAAACCGACGTTGAATCTCACGGCTTCGCCAATATCGGCGATATCAGCCGGATAACCGACGATCCGCTGTGGGAAAACGTCTACGTTGAGCGCATCGTGCGCCACATCCATGCACAAAAAAACCACCCGTCGATCGTCATCTGGTCGCTCGGCAACGAATCCGGATACGGCTGTAACATCCGCGCCATGTATCACGCCGCGAAAGCGCTGGATGACACGCGTCTGATCCATTACGAAGAAGATCGTGACGCCGAAGTGGTGGATATCATCTCCACCATGTACACCCGTGTGCCGCTGATGAATGAGTTTGGCGAATATCCACATCCTAAGCCGCGCATCATCTGCGAATATGCTCACGCCATGGGCAACGGTCCCGGCGGGCTGACGGAATATCAGAACGTCTTTTATCAGCATGACTGCATTCAGGGACACTATGTCTGGGAGTGGTGCGATCACGGGATTCAGGCCAAAGATGACGACGGCAACGTCTGGTACAAATATGGCGGCGACTACGGCGACTATCCGAACAACTACAACTTCTGCCTTGATGGCCTGATTTATTCCGATCAAACCCCGGGGCCGGGTCTGCAGGAATACAAGCAGGTGATTGCGCCAGTAAAAGTACGCGCACAGGATCTGGCTCGCGGCGAGCTACGGGTAGAAAACAAACTGTGGTTTACCACGCTTGACGACTACACCTTGCATATTGAGGTTCGCGCCGAAGGAGATACGCTTTCTGCTCAGCAGATAAAACTGCGCGACGTCCCTCCTGACAGCGATACCCTCGTGCAATGCACACTGCCGGAGCTGGATGCGCGCGAAGCGTTCCTCAACGTCATCGTGACGAAAGATTCCCGTACGGCATACAGCGAAGCCGGGCACCACATCGCGACTTATCAGTTCCCGCTGAAGGCCAGAACGGCGGCTGCCGTACCGTTTAGCCAGCAAAACGCTACCCCTCTGACGCTGGAAGACAGCCGCCAGAGCTGCACCATACGCGGTTATAACTTCCTTCTGACCTTCTCAAAACTGAACGGTAAGCCCATTAGCTGGACCGTTAACGGTGAGGAGCTGATTACCCGCGAGCCGAAGATTAATTTCTTCAAACCAACCATTGATAACCACAAACAAGAGTTCGAAGGCCTTTGGCAACCAAATCATTTACAGATTATGCAGGAGCATCTGCGCGATTTTGCCATTGAGCAAACCGATGACGCGCTGTTGATAACCAGCCAGACGATTATCGCCCCGCCGGTATTTGATTTCGGTATGCGCTGTACCTACCGCTGGCGGATTGCCGCAGACGGTCAGTTGAACGTGGAGCTTTCCGGCCAGCCTTACGGCGAGTACCGGGACATTATTCCGTGCATCGGCTTCACGATGGGCATCAACGGCGATTTGGGGCAGGTGGCGTATTACGGACGTGGTCCCGGTGAAAACTATGCCGATAGCCAGCAGGCCAACATCATCGATATCTGGCGCAGCAGCGTGGATGAGATGTTCGAAAACTATCCGTTCCCGCAAAACAACGGCAATCGTCAGGACGTGCGCTGGGCAACGCTAACCAACCGCCACGGCAACGGTCTGCTGGTGGTTCCGCAGCGCCCTGTCAACCTGAGCGCCTGGCGCTATACGCCAGAAAATATCTTTGCCGCACAGCACTGTAATGCGCTGCAGCGCAGCGATGACATCACCCTGAATCTGGACCACCAGGTGCTGGGCTTAGGCTCCAACTCCTGGGGAAGCGAGGTGCTTGATTCCTGGCGCGTCTGGTTCCGTTCGTTCAGCTACGGCTTCACGTTGTTGCCGGTTTCCGGTAGCGAATCTAGCGCTCAAACCGCCGCCAGCCGCGTCTTTGGTACCGGGTTCTTTTCCACGAATTTGCACAGCGAGAATACAAAATGAGGATCATCGACAACTTAGCGCAGTTCCAACAAATTTACGCATCCGGGAAGAAGTGGCAGCGCTGCGTCGAAGCGATTGAAAATATTGATAATATTCAACCAGGCGTCGCCCACTCTATCGGTGATTCCCTGAGCTATCGCGTGGAGACAGACTCCGCGACCGATGCGCTGTTTACCGGTCATCGTCGTTATTTTGAAATCCATTACTACCTGCAAGGACAGCAAAAAATAGAGTATGCCGCCAAAGAGGATCTCCAGGTGGTTGAATATTATCGCGATGAAACCGATCGCGAATATCTGAAAGGCTGTGGAAAAACCGTAGAAGTGCGCGAAGGACAAATGGTTATTTGTGACAACCATGAAGCCTATCGTTTTATTTGTAATAACGCAGTGAAGAAAGTCGTACTCAAAGTCACCATCGAAGATGGTTATTTTCATAATAAATAAAAACACAGGCGGCGCCGACGTTGCGCCGCCAGTACCCTATAATAATCAGGAATCGGAGATGTGCTATGTCTGATACCAAACGTAATACCATCGGCAAGTTCGGCTTACTTTCACTCACCTTTGCCGCGGTTTATAGTTTTAATAACGTTATCAACAATAATATTGAGCTGGGTCTGGCATCCGCACCGATGTTTTTCCTCGCGACGATCTTCTACTTTATTCCGTTCTGCTTAATCATCGCTGAATTTGTTTCGCTGAATAAAAACTCCGAAGCCGGTGTCTATGCATGGGTGAAAAGTTCGCTGGGCGGACGTTGGGCATTTATTACCGCCTATACCTATTGGTTCGTTAACCTGTTCTTTTTTACCTCGCTGTTACCCCGTGTTATCGCCTACGCCTCATATGCTTTTTTAGGCTACGAATACATTCTGACGCCGTTCGCAACCACTGTGTTAAGTATGGTGCTGTTTGCCTTCTCCACCTGGGTTTCGACCAACGGTGCAAAAATGTTAGGACCAATTACTTCGGTCACCTCCACATTGATGCTGCTGCTGACCCTGTCCTACATCCTGCTGGCGGGTACTGCGCTGGTTGGCGGCGTACAGCCTGCTGACCCTATCACCGTAGACGCAATGATCCCGAATTTTAACTGGGCCTTCCTCGGTATCACCACCTGGATCTTTATGGCGGCAGGCGGTGCGGAGTCGGTGGCAGTGTACGTCAACGACGTCAAGGGCGGGTCAAAATCGTTCGTGAAGGTCATTATCATTGCCGGGATTTTTATCGGCGTGCTCTATTCCATCTCCTCGGTACTGATCAACGTCTTCGTGAGCAGCAAAGAGCTGAAATTTACCGGTGGTTCGGTACAGGTATTCCACGGCCTGGCGGCATACTTTGGCCTGCCGGAACTGATCGTTAACCGCTTTGTCGGCCTGGTCTCCTTTACCGCGATGTTCGGCTCTCTGCTGATGTGGACCGCAACGCCGGTGAAAATTTTCTTCTCTGAAATTCCGGCGGGAATTTTCGGTAAAAAAACCGTCGAACTGAATGAAAACGGCGTTCCGGCCCGCGCAGCCTGGATTCAGTTCCTGATTGTTATCCCGCTGATGATTATCCCAACGCTCGGCTCCAATACCGTGCAGGATTTAATGAACACTATCATCAACATGACCGCCGCCGCATCAATGCTGCCGCCGCTGTTTATTATGCTGGCTTACCTGAATCTGCGCGCAAAACTGGACCACTTACCGCGCGACTTCCGCATGGGTTCGCAAAGGACCGGTATTATTATCGTTTCAATGTTAATCGCCATCTTCACCGTCGGCTTTATCGCCTCAACCTTCCCAACCGGAGGCAATATTCTGACGATTATTTTCTATAACGTGGGCGGGATTGTCATTTTCCTCGGTTTTGCCTGGTGGAAATACAGCAGATACATTAAAAGTTTAACCAAAGAAGAAAAGGATATTGAAGCATCCCCTGCTACAAATATTAATTAAAATATTGATAACGATAAAAGGCTGTCTGTTTTCTTGCGCGCCTGAAATACAATGTGAAATTAAATATACAGACTTGCAGGGCATTTATTGCCCTGCTCTTCTGTTGTGTATTTTCATTATTTGCAGCAAAGATTCGTCCACCAGCGGCCGCAACGTGTGAATCGACACCCCCTGCCAGAAGGAGGTTTAGCAACCCAGGACGCTCTGCGGCATTTATTCAACCCCCAAATGCCGCCACAGTTTGTCCAGCGGCATTGTCGCCAGCGCGACACACTCATCGGCGGCGCCATACCAGACGTGCAGCGTCTCATCGCGGATCAGCGCCCCACAGGTGAACACCACATTGCCGAAGAAGCCTTCGCGCTCGTAGGGCGCATCTGGCTCCAGCAACGGCACCGGTGATTTCGCCAGAATGCGGGTCGGATCGTTGAGATCCAGCAGCAGCGCGCCGAGGCAGTAGCGCTGATCGGCATCCACACCGTGGTAGATCTCCAGCCAGCCGCGATCGGTTTTTAATACCGGCGCGCCGCCGCCTGATTTACGGCAGTCCCAGGCATCGCCGGACCGTCCCAGCAGGTGGCGATGGTTGCCCCAGTGCAGCATATCCGGCGACTCGCAGATCCAGATTTCCGGATGACCAAAGTGGCACGGGGCTGGACGGGTCAGGGCGTGATATTTACCGGCGATCTTTTCCGGGAAAAAACAGACGTCGCGGTTGTCCGGACAGAGGATCAACCCTTTTTTCTCCACCGTGACAAAATCTTTGGTCACCGCCAGCGCGGTAGAGATCCCCAGCGACGACACCGCCGAGTAGTTGATGTACGCGGTATCATCGATGCGGGTGATCCGCGCATCTTCGCAGCCGAACTCTTCATATTGCGTATCGGCGATGATAAACGGCTGGCTGTCAATCCGGAAGTTCACCCCATCGCGACTGCGCGCCAGACGCAGATGCGACATGGAGGTCAGCCACACCCGCGCCGGATCGCTTTTCAGCACGATCACCCGCGGATCGCTGAAATCATAGCGTTCATCGCGACGATCGAAACTCGCTGTGGCCTGTACCCAGCCCGCATCGGTTTTTTCCAACAGCGGTACGACACGCTGCTGCGGGTCGGAATTGATCACGCTTTCCGCCACCCGCAGCAGCAAAACGATCTCCCCGTCACACTCCGTTACGCCAGCATTGAAAACACAATCGACCTTCCTGCCGGGCAGTGAAGGCGTCACGTCCGCCGGGGTAATCAACGGGTTTTTACTGTGCCTGTCCATGTACTCTCCTTTTGATCAAACATTGATTCTTGCCAATCCATTGCGCGTCCTCCCCGTACAGCACTTCAGCCTCAATCTCCTGCCACGGATTGCGAACGGGCGCACCAAAGTTGATGGCGACCCAGACCTGCTCCGCCGCCGTCGAACGGGTAAACCAGACGCATTCGTCAGTGAGGTCAAGCGAGTCCTGCTGTCCCTGATGCAGCGCCGCAACGCGGCGGCGCAGGGCGATAAGCAGCCGGTACTGATGCCAGAACGATGTTTCATCCTGCTGCTGGCGCTCCGCGTTAATCAGGGCGATATCGCCGCCGACGGGCATCCACGGCGCGACGGAGGAAAATCCGCCAAAGGGGGCGTCGCGCCAGGGCAGCGGCGCGCGCGAACCATCCCGCGAATGTTCAATAGCCAGCGCCAGCGCCTGCTGTGGGCTGCTGCCTGCGGCAAGGGCGGTGCGGTAATGGGTTTTTCCCTGAATATCAAAAAGCTGCTCTGCCGTGTGCGGACGGTAGTCGGTCACCCCCAGCTCTTCGCCCTGGAAGATAAACGGCACGCCGCTCACCGTTAACTGAAGCGCCAGCACCGCCAGCGCCCGCCCGGTATCGCGCTCGTTTTCGCCAAAGCGGCTGATCATCCGCGACATATCATGGCTGGAGAAAAACAGCGTCGGTAAACCCGACTGCGCAGCCAGCGTGGTTTTTAACTGGCTGAAAAGACGGGAAACATCAAAGGTTTTCTGGCTGCCGATATTGAAATTAAACACCACGTCCATCAGCTGCGGGCTTTGATAGCGGCTGAGCACGTCAGGGTCTTCGCTGCCGATTTCGCCAATCAGGAAATAGTCGCCCTGCGCCCGAACATGGGCACACAGCCGTTGCAGCGTTTCAGGGAGTCGCGGCTGATTGATGTCAAATTCATGGCGCTGCTCGCCGTTCTCTTCCGGGTTATCAGGCCCAATGCCGTCGGTAGTAAGAAAGTTGATGACGTCAAAGCGAAAACCGTCCACCCCCTGCGTAACCCAGAAATCAACCACCCGGTAAATTTCCTGTTCCACCGCGGGGTTGGCCCAGTTGAGATCCACCTGGCCGGGCGCGAATTTATGGTAATAAAATTCGCCGGTGTCAGGCTCCGCGGTCCACGCGCTGCCGGAAAAGAAAGAACGCCAGTTATTCGGCTGGCGGCGAAAAAGGAAATAATCACGATAGCGGCTGTCCGGATTATTCCACGCATCGCAAAACCAGGGATGTTCTGAGGAGACGTGATTGACCACCAGATCGATAATCACCCGAATGCCTCTGGCGTGGCAGCCGTCAACCACCCGGCGAAAATCGTCGAGAGTGCCGAAACGGGCGTCAACGGCGCAGTAATCGCTAATATCGTAGCCGTTATCCACCAGCGGAGAGGGATAAAACGGCGTGATCCACACCGCGCCGATGCCCAGCGCCTGCAAATAATCCAGCCGGGAAATCAGGCCCGGAAAATCGCCCAGTCCGTCGTTATTGCCGTCGCAAAACGAAGGCAGATAAATTTGATAACAGGTACACGCCTGCCACCACGGTTGCTTTTTCACCGTCACATTCCTTATTTCAGTGATAACGACATGCCTTCGAGGAAGTATTTTCTGAACAGAATAAACAGGACAACGATTGGCAGCATCTGCACCACCGACCCCGCCAGCACCGGTCCCAGGTAGATGCCATAGGATTTGCTGAAGGTGGCCAGCAGCACCGAAAACGGCATTTTGTCCACTTCGCGCATCACGATCAGCGGCCAGAGGAAGTTGTCCCATGAGCTGGAAAAGGTGAACAGTGCGACAATCGCCAGAATGGATTTATTCAGCGGCATCATCACATGCCGCAAGATCCCCCACAGGCTGGCGTGATCGAGCCTTGCGGCATACAGGTAATCATTCGGCGTGCCTTTAAAGCTCTGCGAAACCATAAAAATGCCCCAGGCGCTCATCGCATACGGCAGGATCATCGCCCCGTAGCTGTTGATCAGCCCCAGTTCACGCATCAGGACAAACTGTGGAATGATGAACATAAAGACCGGGAAAACCATCTGCACAATCAACAGGTTGCGAAACGCATTTTTGCCGCGAAACTCGGTTTTCGCGACGGCATATCCCACCAGCATTGAGGTCAGCGTGACGCAGACGGTAATGGTGAGCGACACGAACAGCGAGTTAACCAGGGTGCGCAAAAAAGGTTTGTCCGCCCGGTTGCTGTTATCGAAAAGAAAAGCGTAATTCTCCAGCGTCAGATGACCGGAAAACAGCCCGGTCGTGTAGATTTGCGCCGTCGGTTTCAACGAAGAGATCACCATCCAGATAAAAGGATACAGCCAGGTGAGCGCCAGCAAAAACATCACGGCGTGAATGAGCAGCGTTAAGGGAGTCAGTTTCTTCATTCACACAATCTCGATATGTTTTTCGAATACTTTGCGGAAGACCCAAATGGCGAGGAAACTGCATGCCGCAACGATAATCGACATGGTCGCCGCCCAGGTTGGCTTCATTTTCTGGAACGCCACTTCATACATCACCACCATCGGACTGGTGGTGCTGTTGAGCGGTCCACCGCCGGTGATAAGATACGGCTCGGTAAAGATGCTGAACGCCACGGTAATCGCCAGCACCATCACCATCACGATTTGCGCGTTCATCATCGGCAGGGTAATCGCCCAACTTTGCTTAAACTTCCCGGTTTTATCCAACTGCGCCGCGCTGTAAATATCCGCGGGGATCGCCACCATCCCGGAATAGAGAATCAGCCCGTAATAACCGACGAATTTCCAGGTAACAATTAACGCAATGGATAACATGGCGCAGTCAGGGTTGGTAAACCAGGGCACAGAGATGCCGAAACTGGCCTGTAAAAATTGATTGACCGGCCCGTATTCGCTGAACAGTTTTGCAAAGACGATGGAATAGGCCACCCCCGAAGAGATATTCGCCAGTAAAAAGCTCAGGGCAATAAAACTTTTCCCGTACTTAATTTTTCGTAATCCCGCGGCAAACAGCAGCGAGGCAAGAAAGACAATCGGGATATACCACATTAAAAAACGGCACACGTTCCACATCGACTGCCAGAATAACGCGTCATGAAACACGCCAATGATATTCTGTAATCCGCTAAACGTCGGCGTGCCAATAAATTGCCAGTTCGTCACGCTAAGCACGACCAGCCAGCACAGCGGATAAAACCAGAACAGCAACGAATAACCGATCCACGTGGAGGCCAACAGGCCTCCGGTGCGGGATTCATATCCAGCCATTTTTTCCCCTTATTTCGCCAGCAACGTGTTAATTTCCTGCGCGGATTTATCGAGGGTGGCTGCCGGATCGGCGTGGTTGAAAATGACCTGCTCCAGCATCTGCGTCATGCTGCGCTGAATCTCCGTGGTTTGCGTAGTGGCCGCTGGCGGCAGCGCGACGTCCACGTAAGATGCGATCGCCTTCTCCAGCGGGTTTTTCTCAAAGTAATTCACAAACAGCGGATTACTCATTAAATCACTGCGTGCTGGCGGCATACCGGTCAGCTCCAGCCAGCTCCGGTCGTGCTCGGCGTTGTTAAAGACCCACTGAATAAACGCCCACGCCTGCGCTTTGCGCTTGCTGGAACTGAAGATCACCACCCCTTTGCTGTCGCCGAACGTATACGGGTGCGCGTCGCCTTTCTCGGTGAGCATCGGCCCAATTTGCAGCGTTTTGAGGATCTCCGGATACTGCTTGTGATAGCGAGCGATATCCCACGGACCGCGCGCGGATGCCAGCACCTGTCCGGTCGCTAACGGATCGTCGGCGGCGGTGAAGTCGTAGCTGCTCCACTTGCTGTTAAAGACTTTCCCCATAAAGGTCAGTACCGCCTGTCCGGCAGGATCGGCAAACGTCGCCTGATGACCCGCGAGGTAAGGTTTACCGCCGTTTTGCGCATAATAAAGCGGAATAAAATCGAACCAGCGTTCCCACCAGTTTTTCCCGGCGGTCATCTGGATAACATAGCCATTATTATCCGCCGCCCGGCGCTCTGCCAGCTGATAAAGCTCATCATAACGGGTCGGAACATGGTCAAAACCATACTGCTTGAGTAAATCGCCCCGCCACCACCAGACGATAGGATTAATATAGATTGGCAGAACGTGTTGCTCGCCGTTTAATTGCCAGGCAGGAATAATTTTGCCCATCTGTCGGTTATTAACGAGTTCATTAAAACCACTCATTTTAGACAGGTCTTCAAGCTGACCAATTTCCACCAACTGGCTGGCAAAACCGATAAAGATATTACTGGAAATATCGGGTTCCGTGCCGGAAGCCAGCGCGTTCATTATTGCCTCTTCAGAACTGCTGGCGGCAGGAATGGGCGTAAATTCGACCGGGGTATGCGCCGGGTCTTTATTCCATTCTTTAACCATAGTATTCCAGAAGGCTTCTTCATTTTCGTTTGGTGCCACCCACATTTTAATTGGCGTTTTTGCTGTCTCTGCGGATTTTTTATCATCCGGACCGCAACCAGAAATAAAAAATGCGAATAGTACACAGGCTGTTAATTTAGCTAACCTTACAATTCTCACGATAATTCTCCATTTACTTTCAATAAGTATTGATTTACCGCTACCCTGCTATTGAATGGAGCGTAAATTAACACCCCCTTTTTATGTTTAACGTTAAACAAATCACAAAACGATTTTTGTTTAACGTTAAACTTTGCATCAACGTTCAACGCAATGGACGATAGAAATAAATAATTCACGCCAATATATAAACCCAACAAATATATTAAACATGAAAATAAACGTTAATGATAATAAAGATAAGAAACGTATTACGATAAAATCATTGGCCAAGATTATGGGTATTTCCCATACCACGGTATCGAACGCATGGAATAATCCGGAAAAATTATCTCCGGAGCTGCGCCAGCGAATTTTGCAATACGCCAGCGAGCTTGGCTTTCAGGGACCAGACAAGCTGGCGCGCGCGCTGCGTACCGGCAAATCTGACACCATCGGCGTGATATTCAACGACTCTATGAGTTACGTGTTTATCGATCCCCACGACATTGCGCTGATGCGGGGGATCGCCGTCCAGTGTGAAGAACAAAACGTCAATCTGGTCTTGATCCCTTTGCGTAAGCGGCAACAGACGCCGCTCAACACCCTGGTTGATGGCTATATTCTCAACGCCACGCATAACAATGCGGCCATGATCCAGCACGCGCTGGCTCATGGGCGTCCGGTGGTCACGCTCGATTTTCAGTTTCCCGACCACAGCAGCGTCTCCATCGATAACGCCTGCGCCATGCGCGATATTGCCCGCTATCTGGCCGATAAAGGTCATCGACATTTCGGCATCATCGCCTTTCCGTCACAGCCCTCCGCGCAGGGAATGTGCGATCTGACCGCCCCCGTCACCGGCGACAACCTGCTGATGCTCTCCCGCGTGAATGCCTGCCGGGAGGTTTTCCAGCAGCGCGGCTTCGCCCTTGATACGTGCTGGCTGTATCAAACCCGACACGATGAAGAACACGGCGAACAGGCGGCCAAAGCGTTACTGGAAACCCATCCGGAGATCACTGCGCTTATCTGCCTTTCCGATCGCTTCGCCGTCGGCGCGATCCACTACTGCCAACGGCAGCAGCTGGCGGTTCCGCAGCGGGTTGCCGTTACCGGTTTCGATAATCTCGCCGTTGAGGTGGCGGGAATACGCCTGACCACCATCGCGCAAAACGCGGAAAAGAAAGGGGAAATGGCCGTCAAATTGCTGCTCACCAGAGGACCGGTGACCCACTATGAATTGCCTTACCAGCTCATCATTCGGGAGTCAGCCTGACTCATTAATTACAGAAGAGTAGATTATGGATGAACTAACCTGTTTTAAAGCCTACGACATTCGCGGTGAGGTTGGCGTCAACCTGACGCCGGATATTGCCTTTCGCATCGGTCGCGCTTACGCCGCCTGGCGCCATCCGCGCCGGGTAGTGATCGGCGCCGACATTCGCCTTAGCTCGGAATCGTTAAAATCCGCCGTGACCGACGGGCTGATTTCCAGCGGCGTGGATGTTATCGACCTTGGTCTGTCAGGCACCGAAGAGATCTACTTCGCCACCCGGGAACTGCGTGCCGACGGCGGCATTCAGATAACCGCCAGCCATAATCCGGCGCAGTACAATGGTATGAAGCTGGTGCGCGAAGAGGCGCGTCCGATCAGTAACGACAACGGCCTGCTGGAGATAAAAGCGCTGGCGGAGCGCAATGACTTTGCTCCGATCGTCCATCGTGGCAGCCTCATCCCTTATGATAATCGCCCCGCCTGGATTGCCTGCCTGCTGCGCTTCCTTCAGCATCCGCCGACTCGCCCGCTACGTATTGTGACCAACGCCGGACATGGCACCGTCGGGCCTGCGCTTGACGCGATCGCCGACGGACTGGCCCGTGCGGGCGTTCACATTGAGTTTATTCGCCTGCACCATCAGCCGGACGGTCATTTCCCGGCAGGCGTGCCCAATCCGATGCTGACGGAAAACCGCCTAATCACCCAGCAGGCGGTTATCGAGAATCAGGCTGATTTCGGCATCGCCTGGGACGGCGATTTCGATCGCTGCTTCTTCTTTGATGAGTGTGGCCGCTTTATTGAGAGCTACTACCTGGTTGGCCTGTTCGCCGAGCACTTCCTGCAACGCTCCGCAGGCAGTCACATCATTCTCGACCCGCGCCTGACGTGGAATACGCTGGACGTTGTAACTCGCTGCGGCGGAATCCCGGTCATCAGCAAAACCGGGCATGCCTTTATCAAAGCGCGGATGCGCGAAGAGGACGCGGTCTACGGTGGAGAAATGAGCGGCCACCACTACTTCCGCGATTTTGGCTATTGCGACAGCGGGATGATCCCACTGGTATTGCTGCTGCAAATTATCGGCAGCGACAGCCGTCCGCTGTCGGCGTATATCGAACACGCCCAGGTGCGCTTTCCGGTTTCCGGCGAAATCAATCTGACGGTGGCCGATCCGCAATCGGTCATGCAATCCATCGCCGCTCACTATCTGCAAGCCGGCGGCCTGCGTGACGATTGCGATGGGTTGAGCATCGACTTCGTTGACTGGCGCTTCAACTTACGCGCCTCCAACACCGAGCCGCTGCTGCGCCTGAACGTGGAAACCCGCGCGGATACGGCACTGCTGGCGCGCAAAACCGATGAACTTTTAACGCTGATTGCAGCCTGGGATTCTGACAAGGAGAGGTTATGACCGCGCTAAGCCTGAGCAATATTCATAAAGCCTGGGGCAAGAACACCATCATTGAAAATCTGTCGCTGGAGATCGCCTCCGGGGAGTTCATTGTGCTGGTTGGCCCTTCCGGATGCGGGAAATCCACGCTGCTGCGGATCATCGCCGGACTGGAAATCCCCGACGGCGGTAAACTGGTGATGGGGGGAAAAGAGGTCACCAGGCTTGCGGCGGGCAAACGCAACCTGTCGATGGTGTTTCAGTCCTACGCCCTCTACCCGCATATGACCGTCAGGGAAAATCTGTCATTCGGTTTACGTAATATCAATACGCCCGCCGCCGAGATTGATAAGCGGGTCGCTCACGCCGCCAGCATGCTGAAGCTGGAAGAGATGCTGGACAGGCTGCCGCAGAATCTGTCCGGCGGGCAGCGCCAACGTGTGGCGATCGGGCGTTCTATTGTCCAGCAACCGGAACTGTTTCTGTTTGATGAACCGCTGTCTAACCTGGATGCCGCGTTGCGGGTCGGGATGCGCCAGGAGATCCAGCAGCTGCATAACACCCTGAAAAACACCATGATTTATGTAACGCACGATCAGGTGGAGGCGATGACGCTGGCCGATCGCATCGTGGTGCTTTACAAGGGAAAAATTGAGCAGGTGGGCACGCCGCTGGAGCTGTATAACACCCCGGCAAACCTGTTCGTCGCTGAGTTTATCGGCACGCCGAAAATCAATGTTCTGCCAGCGGTATGGCGCGAAGGCGCGCTGCATATCGCCGATAACCTCGTCTTCCGCCTCACCCGTCAGCCCGCAGGCGTTAGCGACGGGGACAAACTGTTTGTCGCCATCCGCCCGGAGCATATGCAATACCAGCAGACCGGGGATTTCACATTGCAAGGGCGTACCCGGCTGTGTGAATTACAGGGCGACTCCACGCTGGTGTGGTTGGATTTAGCCGGCCACCCCGTGTGCCTGAAGTCTTTTCAACAGCTTAGCTTCATGCCGGATACACCGCTTACGCTCACCGTACAAGAGTCGCACCTGCACCTCTTTGACGGTCTGGGTAAACGACTGGCGTTCTGACCCACTTGCCCTTGCGTCCGCAGGGGCATTTTTTGAATCCCATCACAATCACGGCATTCCCCTTTTCCCTTTTACGCGGCGACGGCTAAATTATTAACTCATCCGACCACATAACAATAATTTTACATACTGGACACCTTTATGAGCTATCCGTCGCTGTTCGCCCCGCTCGATTTAGGCTTCACCACGCTTAAAAACCGCGTGCTGATGGGTTCAATGCATACCGGGCTGGAGGAGTATCCCGACGGTGCAGAACGGCTGGCCGCGTTCTACGCCGAACGCGCCCGTCACGGCGTAGCATTAATTGTGAGCGGAGGTATTGCGCCTGCGCTTTCCGGCGTGGGGATGGAAGGCGGCGCGATGCTGAACGACACCAGCCAGCTTGCACATCATCGCGTCATTACCGACGCCGTGCATGACGAAGGCGGCAAAATCGCCCTGCAAATCCTGCATACCGGGCGTTACAGCTACCAGCCGCATCTGGTGGCACCTTCTGCCATTCAGGCGCCAATCAACCGCTTTACGCCACATGAGCTGACGCACGATGAGGTGCTGCAGTTGATTGAAGATTTTGCCCACTGCGCTCAACTGGCGCGGGAAGCGGGCTATGATGGCGTCGAAGTGATGGGCTCGGAAGGCTATCTCATCAACGAATTCCTGACTCTGCGTACCAATCAGCGCAATGACGAATGGGGCGGCGAGTATGCCAACCGCATGCGTTTTGCCGTGGAAGTGGTGCGCGCGGTACGCCAGCGTGCCGGTAATGACTTTATTATTATCTTCCGCCTGTCGATGCTCGATCTGGTGGAAAACGGCGGAACCTTCGACGAAACCGTCCAGCTGGCGCAGGCGATAGAAGCCGCAGGGGCGACCATTATTAACACCGGTATTGGCTGGCATGAGGCGCGTATTCCCACTATCGCCACCCCGGTGCCGCGCGGTGCGTTTAGTTGGGTGACACGTAAGCTGAAAGGGCATGTGACGATCCCACTGGTCACCACCAACCGCATTAACGATCCTCAAGTCGCCGATGACATTCTGGCCCGTGGCGATGCCGATATGGTGTCGATGGCCCGTCCGTTCCTCGCCGATGCCGAACTGCTGTCAAAAGCGCAAACCGGGCGAGCGGATGAGATCAATACCTGTATCGGCTGTAACCAGGCCTGCCTGGATCAGATCTTCGTCGGCAAAGTCACCTCTTGCCTGGTGAATCCGCGCGCCTGCCATGAGACCAAAATGCCGATCGTTGCCGCCACTGCGCCGAAAAATCTGGCGGTTGTCGGAGCAGGTCCTGCAGGCCTCGCCTTCGCCATTAATGCCGCCGCACGCGGTCATCACGTGACGCTGTTTGACGCGCATAGCGAGATTGGCGGGCAGTTTAATATCGCTAAGCAGATCCCCGGCAAAGAAGAATTTTATGAAACCCTGCGCTACTACCGCCGGATGATCGATGTGACTGGCGTGTCGCTGAAGCTGAATCACTTTGTCAGCGCACGCGATCTGTACCCCTTCGACGAAGTGATCCTCGCCAGCGGGATCGAGCCACGTATGCCACCGATCGAGGGGATCGCGCATCCTAAAGTGCTGAGCTATCTCGACGTCCTGCGCGATAAAATGCCGGTGGGCAAACGCGTAGCGATCGTTGGCTGCGGCGGGATCGGTTTTGATACCGCCATGTATTTGAGCCAGCCCGGTGAGCCCACCAGCCAAAACATTGCGGAATTCTGCGTGGAATGGGGGATCGACACCAGCCTGCAACAGCCTGGCGGCTTACGCCTGGAAGGCCCGCACTTATCCCGCAGCCCGCGCCAGATAGTGATGTTGCAGCGCAAAGCCAGCAAACCGGGACAAGGTTTAGGGAAAACGACGGGCTGGATCCATCGCGCCACCCTGCTCTCACGCGGCGTGAAAATGATCCCGGCAGTTAGCTATCAGAAAATTGATGATGATGGGTTACACGTCGTGTTGAACGGCGAACCGTTGATCTTTAACGTGGATAACGTGGTGATTTGCGCCGGACAAGAGCCGCGCCGTGAACTGGTTGATCCACTCCACGCAGCAGGTAAAACGGTGCATCTGATCGGCGGCTGCGATGTGGCGATGGAGCTGGATGCCCGACGCGCTATTGCCCAAGGGACGACGCTGGCGCTGGAAATTTAACAGTATGTATTTCGTAGGCCGGATAAGGCGGTCACGCCGCCATCCGGCACACACGATTAGCGGCGGCGACCGGTTTTGACCGCTTTTAGCACCACGAATTTATTATTGGTGGCGATGGTCACGCAGTTGCCGAAAATCTTCTTCAGCTTGTGGAAGTAGTCAAGGTGACGGTTAGCCACAATGTACAGCTCACCGTTGATTTTCAGGCAGCGGCGAGCGTGGTGGAACATCTCCCAGGCAATGTTATCCGTCAGCGCGTGCTTCTGGTGGAACGGTGGGTTACACAGCACGGCGTTAAAGCGGAACGGTTCGACGCCCGACAGCGCGTTGTTGATCATAAACTCACAGCGATCCAGCGCTTCAGGCATGTTACTTTCCACGTTCAAGCGGCTTGAAGCCACCGCCATCGGCGATTCATCAACAAATACCACGCTGGCTTCCGGGTTCTTCGCCAGCAGCGTCATACCGATGACGCCGTTACCACAGCCGAGGTCAACAATCTCCCCTTCGAGGTTTTCCGGCAGATGCTCGATAAAAAAGCGCGCGCCGATATCCAGTCCGGTACGGGAGAAGACGTTGGCGTGGTTATGGATAGTCCATTCGGTACCTTCCAGCTTCCAGCTTAGCGTTTGCGAGGCAGCGGCCAGCTCAGGTTTGCTGAACGTACAGTTGATTAAACGGGCTTTTTTCCAGGCCAGCGTGGTGGTGGTTGGACCCAATACTTTTTCAAACAGCTCCAGCGTCGAGGTATGCACATCACGCGCTTTTGCCCCGGCGATGATACGCGTTCGCGGCGTTACCACTTCGCGCAGTGCGCGCAGTTGCTGCTCCAGCAGCGCCATGGTTTTTGGCAGCTTAATCAGCACCACGCCCGGCGCCTGCGGGTAGTCAGCCGTACTGTCGAGGAACTTGACGCTCGACTCGGCAATATCGTTATGACGCAGGTTCTCGCGTGTGGCAAGCTCGCTGAGATAGGAGTCGCCAATGCTGTACGGCGCATGTTGCGCCAGCGCACAGCCCAGCGCGCCAAAGGTATCATTCAGGATTAGCACCGGGCCGCTAATCTCGGTATCGTCCAACTGTTGCAGCAGATATTCATCTGCCGCTTCCCACGCCAGCAGCGGGTTAACGTCATCCGTTTCCGGGAAACGTTTAAGTGACAGCGAACGGAAACCGTTGTCTATGTGGCTCATCGGCCCTCCTGAATGGTAAAATTTCGGCGTATCCCTGAAAAGGGTGCGTGAGTATACACTTTTTATGATTGGCATGGGCAAAGATGAACCAACTAACTTATCTCCAGGGCTACCCGGAACATTTGCTTTCTCAGGTGAGAACGCTGATTGCTGAACAGCGTCTGGGCGCAGTGCTGGAGAAGCGCTATCCGGGGACGCATGATTTCGCGACCGACAAAGCGCTCTGGCAATATACTCAGGATCTGAAAAATCAGTTCCTGCGTAATGCCCCGCCGCTGAATAAAGTCATGTATGACAGCAAGATACATGTTCTGAAGAATGCGCTGGGGCTGCATACCGCCGTATCTCGCGTGCAGGGCGGTAAGCTAAAAGCCAAAGCGGAGATCCGCGTTGCCACCGTGTTTCGCAATGCCCCTGAACCTTTTTTACGCATGATCGTCGTTCATGAACTGGCGCATCTGAAAGAAAAAGAGCACGACAAAGCCTTTTACCAGCTGTGCTGTCATATGGAGCCTCAGTATCATCAACTGGAGTTCGATACCCGCCTGTGGTTAACGCAACAATCGTTAAAGCAAACTGCGTAGTCGCGCACTGGCTTTGTCTTCAGAGCATGCTAAATTGACGAAAGGATCCCTTTTCGCAGCCTGAAGGCCATTATGATACGTTTCGCAGTAATTGGCACAAACTGGATCACCCGCCAGTTTGTCGATGCCGCCCATGAAACCGGCAAATATAAGTTAACCGCGGTCTATTCCCGTAGCCTTGAACAGGCGCAGACCTTCGCCAACGATTACCCCGTCGAGCATCTGTTTACCTCGCTGGACGCGATGGCGCAAAGCGAGGCGATCGACGCCGTCTACATCGCCAGTCCAAACTCCCTGCACTTCCCGCAGACCGAGCTGTTTTTGCGGCACAAAAAGCATGTTATTTGCGAAAAGCCGCTGGCCTCAAACCTGGCGCAAGCCGAAGCCGCTATCGCCTGCGCGCGCGAAAATCAGGTCGTGCTGTTTGAAGCGTTTAAGACCGCCAGCTTGCCTAACTTCCTGCTGTTGCAGCAATCTCTACCCAAAGTCGGAAGAATCAGGAAAGCGTTTATTAATTACTGCCAGTACTCCTCGCGTTATCAGCGCTATCTGGACGGTGAAAATCCGAACACGTTTAATCCGGCGTTCTCAAATGGCTCGATCATGGATATCGGTTTTTACTGCCTGGCCTCAGCGGTTGCGCTGTGGGGTGAACCGCAAAGCGTTCAGGCCAGCGCCAGTCTGCTGGAAAGCGGCGTAGATGCCCACGGCGTGGTGGTGATGAATTACGGTGATTTCAGCGTCACACTCCAGCACTCAAAAGTAAGCGACTCGGTGTTAGCCAGTGAAATTCAGGGCGAGCAGGGATCGCTGGTGATCGAGCATATCTCCGAGTGTCAGAAAGTGTGCTTCGTTCCTCGCGGGGGGAAAACCCAGGATCTGACGACGCCTCAGCACATCAATACTATGCTGTATGAGGCAGAGGCTTTTGCTCATTTGGTTGAATCCGGCGAAGTGGATCACCCCGCACTGGCCGTCAGCCGTATCACCGCCAAACTGCAAACAGAGATTCGCCGCCAGACCGGCGTGATTTTCCCGGCAGATGAAGCGGTAACATCGCTGACTGCGTAAAGGTATGTAAAACGAATGTTGCAGGCCATTGACTGAATGCATGGCCTGTAATATTTTGTAACCCGCAAAGGGGAGTAACTTCGTTGTCGGTTGATCGTCATTACGATGTGTGAAAAACCACATCCGGTCGCCGGGCGATAACAAAGGAATACGCCATCGTATTCCTTTGTTGTTGTAAGTGAGACCTTGCCGAATGGCAAGGTCTATGCATAAAAAGCAGCGGCTAACGTCATTCGGCGTTGGCCGTTTTTTTTATGCATGGGGAAATACAATGAATACTGTCGGCACACCGTTGTTATGGGGTGGCTTCGCTGTCGTGGTGGTAATTATGCTGGCCATCGACCTGCTGTTGCAGGGTCGTCGTGGCGCGCATACGATGTCGATGAAGCAGGCTGCGGCCTGGTCAATCGTTTGGGTAACGCTGTCGTTACTGTTTAACGCCGTCTTCTGGTGGTACCTGGCACAAACTCAGGGCCGCGCCGTTGCCGACCCACAGGCGCTGGCTTTCCTTACCGGCTATTTGATCGAAAAATCGCTGGCAGTAGATAACGTCTTTGTCTGGTTGATGCTGTTCAGCTACTTCTCCGTACCGCCTGCGTTGCAGCGTCGGGTATTGGTGTATGGCGTGCTGGGAGCCATTGTTCTGCGTACGATCATGATCTTCGCCGGCAGTTGGCTTATCACCCAATTTGAGTGGCTGTTGTACGTGTTCGGTGCATTCCTGCTGTTTACCGGCGTGAAGATGGCGCTGGCGAAAGAAGATGCTTCCGGTATTGGCGACAGACCGTTAGTACGCTGGTTGCGCGGTCATTTGCGCATGACCGATACCATCGAAGATGAAAAATTCTTCGTGCGTAAAAACGGCCTGCTGTTTGTTACGCCGCTGATGCTGGTGTTGATTCTGGTTGAGCTGAGCGACGTCATTTTCGCCGTCGACAGTATTCCGGCTATCTTTGCCGTCACTACCGACCCGTTCATCGTGCTGACCTCAAACCTGTTTGCTATTTTGGGTCTGCGCGCAATGTACTTCCTGCTGGCGGGCGTGGCGGAGCGTTTCTCCATGCTGAAGTACGGTTTGTCGGTCATTCTGGTGTTTATCGGTATTAAGATGCTGATCGTCGATTTCTACCATATCCCGATCGCTATCTCGTTAGGCGTGGTATTTGGCATTCTGTTTGTGACACTGATTGTGAACGCCTGGGTCAACCACCAGCACGATAAAAAGCAACAAATACAGTAAGTTTCATCTGCTAGCTGAAAAGCCCGACAGCACACTGCGTGCGTCGGGCTTTTTGTTTATCATGTCAAAATAATGTTAACTCAAAGTTATAAAATATGATCTCAACGCGAAATCCAGGATATTTCGCTTCCAGAACCCTGTTCTTTCCTTATACTCAGCCATGCAAACATTTGCCCCATCCTGAAAGATGCGTCTACAGAACGCACAAAGGCAGGGCAACAACACAATGAAAGGATTACTACATGACTACGCAACGTTCATCGGGGCTATTCTCGCGCCTGGCGCAAGGGAGCCTGGTTAAACAAATTTTGATCGGTTTGGTTCTGGGGATTTTACTGGCACTGGTGTCAAAACCTGCGGCAGAAGCCGTTGGTTTACTGGGTACTCTGTTCGTCGGCGCGTTAAAAGCCGTCGCACCAATTCTGGTTCTGATGCTGGTAATGGCTTCTATCGCCAACCACCAGCACGGGCAAAAAACCAATATCCGCCCAATCCTGTTCCTCTACCTGCTCGGAACATTTTCCGCAGCGTTAGCGGCCGTTGTCTTCAGCTTCGCCTTCCCATCGACACTGCATCTTTCCAGCAGCGCCAGCGATATCGTACCGCCGTCCGGCATTATTGAAGTGATGCGTGGCCTGCTAATGAGCATGGTTTCTAACCCAATTGATGCACTGCTTAACGCCAACTACATCGGCATCCTGGTTTGGGCCGTCGGTCTGGGCTTTGCGCTGCGTCACGGTAATGAAACGACCAAAAATCTGGTCAACGATATGTCCAACGCAGTCACCTTTATGGTGAAGCTGGTGATTCGTTTCGCGCCGATCGGTATCTTCGGCCTGGTCTCCTCCACGCTGGCAACCACCGGTTTCGCCACGCTTTGGGGCTACGCACATCTGCTGACCGTGCTGGTAGGCTGTATGCTGCTGGTAGCGTTGGTGGTCAACCCGCTGCTGGTATTCTGGAAAATTCGCCGCAACCCATATCCGTTAGTGCTGGCCTGTCTGCGTGAAAGCGGCGTGTACGCCTTCTTTACCCGCAGCTCCGCGGCAAACATTCCGGTGAATATGGCGCTGTGTGAGAAGCTGAACCTGGATCGTGATACCTATTCGGTGTCTATCCCGCTGGGAGCCACCATCAACATGGCAGGCGCGGCGATCACCATTACCGTGTTGACGCTGGCGGCGGTGAATACGTTGGGTATTCCGGTCGATTTACCGACGGCGCTGTTACTGAGCGTGGTGGCTTCGCTGTGCGCCTGCGGCGCATCGGGCGTGGCGGGCGGTTCTCTGCTGCTGATCCCACTGGCATGTAATATGTTCGGTATCCCGAATGACATCGCCATGCAGGTCGTTGCCGTTGGCTTTATCATCGGCGTATTGCAGGATTCCTGTGAAACGGCGCTGAACTCTTCTACAGACGTCCTGTTTACCGCTGCGGCCTGCCAGGCTGAAGACGAACGTCTGGCAAATAACGCCCTGCGCGGCTAATCTCTGCCCCTCCGTCACCGGACGGAGGGGTTCTCTTCTTGTACGCTTTTTTCAATTTTGAATGGATCAATTCCGCGTTTTTGCATCCGCCGGAAGCGAATAATGTTCAGGCCGTTCATCACCAGAAAACTACCTTCGATCATCGTCCCACCAATCGATCCCAACCAGAAATTATGGATAACCCAACAGGCGGTTGCGCACCACATTACGCAGCGCACGGTCAGCCCCTGGCAGCGAAACAGCGCCCAGGTGCTGGCCAGCGTGCCAATAATCGGTAACAGCTCCATCGCATGCTGTAATTTCGCCAGCCCGAGAACCAGGGTAAGGATAATAAAAACGGTCATTACCCACAGTTTGCGGGTATGCATCGAGACGAGTGTGCGGATGGTGTTTAGCTCTGCACTCATTCCCGCAGGCCAGGCGCCCATCAGAAAAAAATGCACGCCAATGGTGGCGCTGTAGACGGCAAGTTGCAGCCGGAACCGGCGCTCATCTCGATTGAAAAAGGTGGTAATGCCGATCAAAAAGGCGATGACACCTACGCCCTGGGCCAGCCAATACGCGGTCATGGGAGATCCTTGTGAGGAAACGCAAAAACAAACGGCGCTCCATATTATGAAACGCCGTTTTTAAAATCCACTCCATTTCGATTACCCAATAGATTTCGTGCTACCGCAAGGCGGTAAGTTCAGACATCCCCGGGAGCTTACTGGAGTAAGTGACCGGGGTGAATGGACGCAGCCAACGCGGCTGTCACGCGAAAGATGAAGGGTAATTACAATGTTACGCCGCTTTTAAAGATAGCCAGTTCCCGGAAATCGTTGCGCTCGTTGCAGGTTTGCTTGCCATTGGCGAACTCAACGATCGTATCGACAAACTCGCTCAGCAGCTGAGGCATCGCTTTACCGTGGATCAGCTGTCCGGCGTCAAAATCGATCCAGTGTTTTTTCTTGGCCGCCAGCTCGCTGTTGGTCGCAATTTTCACCGTCGGCACAAAACCGCCGTACGGCGTACCGCGGCCGGTGCTGAACAGCACCATATGACAGCCCGCGCCCGCGAGGGCACTGGTAGCAACCGCATCGTTACCCGGCGCGCTCAGTAAGTTCAGGCCGTGTGTCTTCAGGCGTTCGCCGTAGCGCAGTACGTCCACCACCTGGCTGGAGCCCGCTTTTTGCGTGCAGCCCAGAGATTTATCTTCCAGCGTGGTGATCCCGCCCGCTTTGTTGCCCGGCGATGGATTCTCGTAAATCGGCTGGTCGTGAGCAATGAAGTACTGCTTAAAGTCATTGACCATGGTCACCAGCTTGCCAAAGGTTTCTTCGTCACGGCAGTGGTCCATCAGCAGCTGCTCGGCACCGAACATTTCCGGTACTTCAGTCAGCACGGTGGTGCCGCCGTTGGCAATCACGTAATCGGAAAAACGCCCCAGCATTGGGTTGGCGGTAATACCAGACAGGCCGTCAGAGCCGCCGCATTCCAGACCAAACTTCAGCTCGCCCAGCTTACCCGGCTCACGCTTATCGTTACGCATCACGTTGTACAACTGATGGAGATGTTCAATCCCCGCTTCCACTTCGTCTTCCTGATGTTGGCAGACCATAAAGTGAACACGCTCAGGATCGTACTCGCCTAAAGTTTCGCGGAAGGCATCAACCTGGTTGTTTTCACAGCCCAGGCCGACCACCAGCACCGCACCCGCATTCGGGTGGCGCACCATATTTTGCAGCATGGTACGGGTGTTGATGTGGTCATCACCCAGCTGTGAACAGCCGTAGGTGTGACTGAAGAGATGCACGCCGTCGATACCCTCGGCGTCGTTGGTCTCTTTCAGAAAGCGGTTCTGCATCTGACGCGCCATGGCGTTGACGCAGCCGACCGTCGGCAGGATCCACAGTTCGTTGCGCACGCCGACCTCGCCGTTGGCGCGACGGTAGATCTGTACATCGCGATCGGCGGGTTGAACAAGCTCTGCCTGAAAATCAGGGTGGTAGCTATACGTGTCCAGGTCGCTCAGATTCGTGCGCGTGTTGTGAGCATGAATATGCTCACCCGCCGCCACGTCCACCAATGTATGACCGATTGGCAAACCGTATTTAATGACGTTTTCGCCTTGCGCAATATCGCATAAAGCGAATTTATGGCCACGAGAAACCGCTTGGCGCAGGATTACCGCTTGCCCATCAACGGTGACTTCGGTTCCTTCAGCCAAATCAGCGAGCGCTACCGCGACGTTATCCAGCGTATGGATCTTGATGTATTGCATACCTTCACCCAGGCCTTAGTTCAGTTCAATGCCGAAATAATCACGCGCATTGTTGAAGCAAATATTTCTGACCATTTCACCCAACAGCTGGATATCTGCCGGCGCTTCACCTGCAGCAACCCAACGGCCAATCATCTGGCACAGGATGCGACGGAAGTATTCATGGCGCGTGTATGACAGGAAGCTACGGCTATCGGTCAGCATGCCGACGAAACGGCTCAGCAGACCGAGCTGGGCCAGTTGCGTCATCTGACGTTCCATACCGTCTTTCTGATCGTTGAACCACCAGCCGGAACCGAACTGCATCTTGCCCGGCATACCTTCGCCCTGGAAGTTGCCGATCATGGTGCCCAGCACTTCGTTATCGCGCGGGTTCAGGCAGTAGAGAATGGTTTTCGGCAGCAGGTTCTGTTCGTTCTGCTTGCTCAGCAGTTTGGACAGCTCTTCGGCCATCGGGCGATCGTTGATGGAGTCGAAGCCGACATCCGCACCCAACAGTTTGAACTGACGCAGGTTGTTATTACGCAGCGCGCCGATGTGGTACTGCTGTACCCATTCACGACGCGCGTATTCCGCACCGAGGAACACCAGCACCGCGGTTTTAAACTGGGCAACTTCATGCTCGCTCAGCGTTTCACCCGCCAGGCGGCGTGCCAGAATGCTATCCAGTTCAGATTCGTTAGATTCAGCAAACAGCACCACGTCCAGCGCGTGGTCAGAGACTTTACAGCCGTGAGCCGCAAAGTGATCCAGACGTTTGGTCAGCGCAGCTTGCAGGTCGCTGAAGCGGCGGATATCCGTGTCAGACACCTCACCGAGCTTCGCCATATAGTCGTTAAAGGTCGCCTGCTCAATGTTAAAGGCTTTATCCGGACGCCAGCTCGGCAGCACTTTCACATCAAAGCTTCCGTCTTTTGCAACGGCAGCGTGATGCTCCAGAGAGTCGATCGGGTCATCGGTAGTACCGACCATTTTCACGTTCATCTGCTGCATGATGCCGCGCGCGAAGAATTTGTCCTGCGCCAGCAGTTCGTTGCACTGGTTCCAGATTTCGTCAGCCGTTGCCGGAGACAGCAGCTTACCTGTAATACCAAACGGGCGACGTAATTCGAGGTGGGTCCAATGGTACAGCGGGTTACCGATTGTGTGCGGAACCGTGGCGGCCCAGGCGTCAAACTTCTCGCGATCGGACGCATCGCCGGTACACAGGCGCTCAGCGACGCCGTTAGTACGCATCGCACGCCACTTGTAGTGGTCACCCTTCAGCCAGATGTCATACAGGTTATTAAAACGGTAGTTTTCCGCGATTTGTTGCGGTGGCAAATGGCAGTGGTAGTCGAAGATTGGCTGGTCTTTGGCGTAATCATGATACAGACGGCGGGCAAATTCGGTGTCCAACAGGAAATCTTCAGTCATAAACGGGGTCATTATCGTCTTCCTCTCAGCGAGTGCGTCAGATTGCTTATGTTTTGATGTTGACAAAGTTATCACACCAATTTCCATACACTGAAGATATTTTCGTGAGTTAGATCAACAAATGGCGACAAAAAAATTACTCTCAAAGAGGTAAACCGCGCGCCAAGCCGCACCAGCACTGGCTTTGCTGAATCGAAATAATGACCACACGAAGATTCACACTTTTGTGATGGCACTCACCTTTTAAAGCTGTATGACAAGTTATCTTTTTGCCGTCGCGATACATAAGCCGACGGAATGCAAATTACCGATGTATCACCATCGGATTAACCGGTACGGAAACCGAATTAGCACAAATATTGACATGGCAGAGTTCGGGGAGTACCGGCTTTTTTTCGGTCACCCCCTCGTAAAAGAACATCCTCCTCCCTGAACTGGAAGATGACCGCTCGTTCGCGGACATAACAAAACGATGAGGTTTTACATGCGTAAAATTAAAGGGTTACGTTGGTACATGATCGCACTGGTGACGCTTGGCACCGTGCTGGGTTACCTGACACGTAACACTGTGGCGGCAGCTGCGCCAACTCTGATGGAAGAGTTACACATCTCCACCCAACAGTATTCCTATATCATCGCAGCGTATTCTGCTGCTTACACCGTAATGCAACCCGTTGCCGGCTATGTGCTCGATGTGCTCGGCACAAAAATTGGTTACGCGATGTTCGCCGTTCTGTGGGCCGTCTTCTGTGGCGCGACCGCACTGGCTGGTAGCTGGGGTGGACTGGCGCTGGCGCGAGGCGCAGTCGGTGCCGCTGAAGCTGCGATGATCCCTGCGGGTCTGAAAGCCAGTTCTGAATGGTTCCCGGCAAAAGAACGTTCAATCGCCGTGGGTTACTTTAACGTCGGTTCCTCTATCGGCGCGATGATTGCTCCGCCGCTGGTCGTCTGGGCTATCGTCATGCACAGCTGGCAGATGGCCTTCATTATTTCCGGTGCCCTGAGCTTTATCTGGGCCATGTGCTGGTTGGTATTTTACAAACACCCACGCGACCAGAAAAAACTGTCTGATGAAGAACGTGATTACATTCTGAATGGTCAGGAATCACAGCATAAAAACAGCACCGCCAAGAAAATGTCTCTCGGTCAGATCCTGCGTAACCGCCAGTTCTGGGGCATCGCGCTGCCGCGTTTCCTGGCAGAGCCGGCCTGGGGTACCTTCAACGCCTGGATCCCGCTGTTCATGTTTAAAGTCTACGGCTTTAACCTGAAAGAGATTGCGATGTTTGCCTGGATGCCGATGCTGTTTGCTGACCTGGGTTGTATCGTAGGGGGTTACTTACCGCCGCTGTTCCAGCGCTGGTTCGGCGTTAACCTGATCGTTTCCCGTAAAATGGTCGTCACCATGGGCGCATTGCTGATGATTGGCCCAGGGATGATCGGTCTGTTCACCAGCCCGTACATTGCTATCGCCCTGCTGTGCGTCGGCGGCTTTGCTCACCAGGCGCTGTCCGGTGCGCTGATCACGCTCTCTTCTGACGTATTTGGTCGTAATGAAGTGGCAACCGCGAACGGTCTGACCGGTATGTCCGCCTGGCTTGCAAGTACGCTGTTTGCGCTGGTCGTTGGCGCGCTGGCTGACACCATCGGCTTCAGCCCGCTGTTCGCCGTACTGGCGGTATTCGACCTGCTCGGCGCGTTAGTCATCTGGACGGTATTGCAGAACAAATCGGCCAGCGAGGTAGAGTCGGCTTCGCAAACTGGCGATCCCGCTGCGCAAAGTTAACCAGACACGATTTAACAAGGTTATGTAATCTAAGCCGCCAGTCATCTGGCGGCTTTTTTATCGCCGCGAGTGGAGCCGTAATCGCAAAAGTGGTATAACAAATAGAGTCTGCCGTATCATGCCTGGAGCGCATATGGAAATCACCGAACCACGACGTTTGTACCAACAACTTGCCGCTGATCTGAAAGAACGCATTGAGCAGGGTGTCTACCTGGTGGGTGACAAACTCCCCGCCGAGCGCTTTATCGCCGATGAAAAAAATGTCAGCCGCACCGTGGTTCGTGAAGCGATTATCATGCTCGAGGTTGAGGGCTACGTTGAAGTGCGTAAAGGATCGGGGATCCACGTCATTTCAAACCAACCCAAACACTATGTCGCGCCAGATGAAAGTCTGGAGTTCGCCAGCTACGGTCCGTTTGAGCTGCTCCAGGCTCGCCAGCTCATAGAAAGCAATATTGCTGAGTTTGCCGCCACCCAGGTGACCAAACAGGACATCATGAAACTGATGGAAATTCAGGAGAAGTCGCGTAACGAAAAAAGCTTTCGTGACTCCGAGTGGGATCTCCTGTTCCATGTGCAGGTCGCGCTGGCAACACAGAACTCTGCCCTGGCCGCGATTGTTGAAAAAATGTGGACTCAGCGTATTCACAACCCCTACTGGAAGAAGCTGCACGACCACATCGACCTGCGTACGGTAGATAACTGGTGCGACGACCATGACCAGATCCTGCGGGCGCTGATTCGCAAAGATCCACACGCCGCCAAACTGGCGATGTGGCAGCATCTTGAGAACACAAAGCAGATGCTGTTTAACGAAACCAGCGATGATTTTGAATTCAACGCAGACCGTTATCTTTTTACCGATAATCCCGTCATTCATCTCGATACGGCAGCTAACGGCGCAAAATAAACAATCTTAACGATGCAGGCGCGACAAAGCGCCTGTTTCTGACGCTTGGTAAGCATTAGGTATAAAGTGTCAGCCTGTGTAAATCCTCTCGCCTCCCTCCATTGCGATAAGCAAAATCACAGGACAACACCCGTAATTTCTATAACGGACTACGTTGACCTTTGTTACAATTAGTTGTTATTTGAATTTTTGTGTTTGAGAGCTTGCTTACTTCACAACTTTACAGGGAATAGTTCAGGCCGTGAATTTGTGTCAGACCGCGATCCATGTAAAAAACACCAATAAAATTGCGGCGTTACAAACTCCAGAATACCGGCATGACGACAACCGATTCTCCAGGAATATTGAATGGAACTACTGACTCAATTACTGAATGCTTTATGGGCTCAGGATTTTGAAACGCTGGCCAATCCCTCCATGATTGGCATGCTCTATTTCGTACTGTTTACCATTTTGTTTCTGGAAAACGGACTGCTGCCAGCAGCCTTTTTACCTGGCGACAGTCTACTGGTACTGGTCGGCGTACTTATCGCTAAAGGCGCGATGGGTTTTCCGCAAACGGTACTGCTGCTCACCACCGCGGCCAGCCTGGGTTGCTGGCTCAGCTATATCCAGGGGAGATGGCTGGGAAATACCCGCACCGTTCAAAACTGGCTGTCTCATCTACCCGCGCACTACCATCAGCGCGCACATCATCTGTTCCATAAGCATGGCTTGTCTGCCCTGCTGGTCGGTCGCTTTATCGCGTTTGTCAGAACATTACTGCCGACCATCGCAGGATTGTCCGGTCTGAACAATGCGCGCTTTCAGTTCTTTAACTGGATGAGCGGACTGCTTTGGGTTCTGATTCTCACAACGCTTGGCTATCTGCTGGGCAAAACGCCAGTGTTTCTCAAATATGAAGATCAGCTGATGTCTTGTCTGATGCTGCTTCCCGTGGTGTTACTGGTGTTTGGTCTGGCAGGTTCACTGGTTGTGCTTTGGAAAAAGAAATACGGGAACCGAGGGTAAATTATGCTGAAATCATGCATAACACTCCGACGACTGGCCTGGACGACTACTTTTATGCTGTTTATCGGCGCGCTGCTCCTGACCTGGTCGGTCATCCGCCAGCAGGAGTCAACGCTTGCCATTCGTGCTGTAAACCAGGGAGCCACCATGCCTGATGGCTTCTCTATCTGGCATCACCTGGACGCCAACGGCATTCGCTTTAAAAGCATTACTCCGCAAAATGACGCGCTGCTGATCACCTTTGATTCCAGCGCGCAAAGCGCAGCCGCAAAGGTCGTGCTGGACCGAACGTTACCGCACGGTTTCGTTATTGCTCAGCAGGATGATGATAATCAGGCGGTACAGTGGTTATCCCGCTTACGTGATACCCCGCACCGTTTTGGTTAATCTCCAGGAATCTGAATTAGATCACTCACTTTGGTGATTTCATCATTTAGCGCCTATGATTAATAAACTGGGTTTATGACCCATTGCTTTATTATTCTGGAGCATCGGCCAAAGCCACAAGGTCGAATCACAATGGAAGGTTCAAGAATGAAATACCGCATCGCTTTAGCAATTAGTCTTTTCGCTCTCAGTGCCGGCAGTTACGCCTCCACCCTCTGTCAGGAAAAAGAACAGGATATTCAGCGGGAGATAAGCTATGCCGAAAAGCACAACAATCAAAACCGCATCAATGGTCTGAACAAAGCGCTGAGCGAAGTTCGGGCAAATTGTACTGACAGCAAACTGCGCGCCGACCATCAGAAAAAAATCGCCGAGCAGAAAAATGAGATAGCCGAGCGTCAACGTGATTTGGCCGAAGCGAAGCAAAAAGGCGATGCGGATAAGATAGCCAAGCGCGAACATAAGCTTGCTGAAGCTCAGCAAGAGCTGAAAGAACTCGAGACACGCGATTACTAAGTACGGTAACTAGCCACTCAACTGGAGAAAACTATGTCGAAAGATAATGCTACGGAAAACCTGCGCGCTGAGCTGAAATCTCTTGCGGATACGCTTGAAGAAGTACTTAGCTCCTCTGGCGATAAGTCGAAGGAAGAGATGAGTAAAATTCGCAGCAAAGCCGAACATGCGTTACGCGAGAGCCGCCATCGTCTGAGCGAAACCAGCGATGTGATTGCCAAACAGACCCGTGAGGCCGCGGCAAAAGCCGATAACTACGTACGCGAAAACCCATGGACAGGCGTCGGCATTGGCGCTGCAGTCGGTGTGGTACTTGGTGTACTGCTGTCGCGCCGTTAATAATGGCAGACTCTCAACACGCACAAGGTCCAGGCAAAGGCGTACTGGGTATTGGACAGCGGATCCTGACGATTCTCGTTGAGATCGTAGAGACGCGGCTGCGGCTGGCCGTCGTTGAGCTGGAAGAGGAAAAAGCCAATCTCATCCAGATCCTGCTGATGCTTGGGCTGACCATGCTGTTCGCGGCGTTTGGTCTGATGAGTCTGATGGTGCTTATCATCTGGGCCATAGACCCGCAGTATCGCCTGAACGCCATGATTGCCACCACCGTTGTGCTGTTGCTTTTAGCGCTTATCGGCGGGCTATGGACGCTGAGTAAAGCGCGTAAAACAACGCTGCTACGCCATACGCGCAATGAACTCGCTAACGACAGGCAGGCCCTGGAGGATGATGCATAATGAGCAGTAAAGTCGAACGTCAACAACGTAAGGCGCAACTGCTTGGACAGATCCAGCAGCAAAGGCTGGATCTGTCTGCCACTCGCCGCGACTGGCTGGAAGCCACCGAAGTTTACGATCGTGGCTGGAAGACGCTGCTGAACCTGCGTGGCTGGGTGTTGGTCGGAAGCAGTATTATGGCGGTTCGCACCATTCGTAACCCGAATCTGCTGGTACGCTGGGCTAAACGCGGCTTTAGCGTGTGGAGCATCTGGCGTCTGGTTAAATCGACCATCAGACAACAGCAACTGCGCGGCTAATCACCTCTCCTCCCCCTAACCTCAAATTTTTTGAAAATTTCTGACAGTTTTCCTTGCTAACAATTGTCATTAGCCGCGTTTATGATTCTCTCCATCGACAGCAACGACGCGCTCTGCGACGTAGTTGCACAAAAAAACACAATAAGCCGCCTGAGTGGTTTCCTGGAGAGTATGATGAAGAAATTAGAAGATGTTGGTGTACTGGTAGCGCGCATTCTGATGCCAATCCTGTTTATTACCGCAGGTTGGGGAAAAATCACCGGATATGCGGGTACCCAACAGTACATGGAAGCCATGGGCGTCCCAGGATTTATGTTACCGCTGGTTATCCTGCTTGAGTTTGGCGGCGGTCTGGCCATCCTGTTTGGTTTCCTGACCCGTACTACCGCACTGTTCACCGCGGGCTTCACGCTGCTGACGGCGTTCCTCTTCCACAGCAACTTTGCGGAAGGTGTGAACTCTCTGATGTTTATGAAAAACCTGACCATCGCAGGCGGCTTCCTGCTGCTGGCTATCACCGGTCCGGGCGCATTCAGCATCGACCGTGTACTGAATAAAAAATGGTAAGCGAGCTATACTAAACGCATCAAAAAGCGAGGAGACATCTCCTCGCTTTTGCTATCTGAGGAGGCGAAAACATGGGACAACTCATTGACGGCGTATGGCATGACACCTGGTATGACACCAAATCAACCGGGGGAAAATTCCAACGCTCTGCATCAGCTTTCCGTAACTGGCTCACCGCGGATGGCGCACCGGGTCCAACGGGCGAAGGGGGTTTCGCCGCCGAAAAAGACCGCTATCATCTCTACGTTTCTCTGGCCTGTCCGTGGGCGCATCGCACGCTGATCTTGCGTAAACTCAAAGGGCTGGAACCTTTTATTTCCGTTTCCGTTGTGCATCCGCTGATGCTGGAAAACGGCTGGACCTTTGACGATAACTTCCCGGCGGCAACCGGCGATACCCTGTATCAGCACGAATTTCTTTATCAACTCTATTTACACGCCGATCCGCACTACAGCGGTCGGGTGACCGTTCCGGTGCTGTGGGACAAAAAGAACCACACCATTGTCAGCAACGAATCTGCAGATATCATCCGTATGTTTAACACTGCGTTTGATGCGCTGGGCGCGAAAGCCGGGGATTACTATCCACCCGCTCTGCAAACTAAAATCGACGAGCTGAACGGCTGGATTTATGACAACGTCAATAACGGCGTGTATAAAGCCGGATTTGCCACCAGTCAGGAAGCCTACGACGACGCCGTAGAAAAAGTCTTTCAATCTTTGGCGCGACTGGAGCAGATCCTTGGGCAACATCGCTACCTGACCGGGGACCAGTTAACAGAGGCCGATATTCGCCTGTGGACCACGCTGGTGCGCTTTGATCCTGTGTATGTGACGCACTTCAAGTGCGACAAACACCGGATTAGCGACTATCTGAACCTGTACGGTTTCCTGCGCGATATCTACCAGATGCCAGGCATTGCGGAGACCGTTAATTTCGATCACATCCGCAATCACTACTTCCGTAGCCACAAAACCATTAACCCGACCGGCATTATTTCTGTCGGACCGTGGCAGGACCTCAACGAACCCCACGGGCGTGATGACCGTTTTGCCTGAATGACACGGGTCCCCTTTGGGGGCCAAATAATTAATACTGCAAATATTTACCAGTATTCCATTCGCAGCTATTCTTAATTTGATTGCTTTAAAAACAAGTAATTGAATACAGAACGAGGCAAAAATGGATTGGTATTTAAACGTATTAAAGAACTACTTTGGTTTTGGGGGCCGCGCGCGTCGTAAAGAATACTGGATGTTTGTGCTGGTCAACATCATCTTTACGTTCGTGCTGGGCATTCTGGACAGAATGCTTGGCTGGGAACGCGCCGGAGGGGAAGGCATATTAACGACGATTTATGGGGTTCTGGTCTTTATCCCGTGGTGGGCGGTGCAGTTCCGGCGTTTACATGACACCGACCGCTCGGCCTGGTGGCTACTGGTGCTGCTGATCCCGATCGTAGGCTGGTTGGTAATCATCATTTTCAACTGTCAAAACGGGACTCAGGGGAGCAACCGCTTCGGCGCTGACCCTAAACAACTGTCCTGATGTAATACACCATCTTGTCGGCCGGATAAGGTGCATTTGCACCGCATCCGGCGTAACAGCCCTGCTATTTACCCGCAAACAGCTTGGGAATTTCCCGCAAACACCAGGATTTCGCTTCGCCCATGCTGTCTCGACGCCAGGCCATAATAATATCAATTTCGCTTGTCGATTCCGGGCTAACCACACGCAACCGACCCGCCGCAATGTCCTCTTCCACCAGCGGATATGGCATCGTCGCCACGCCAAGGCCGGCCAACAGCGCCTGGCGTTTATCTTCTATCGAACTCACCGTCAGACGCGGCTGTTTATCCAGCAGTTGAACCGTCAGCACCGGGCGTTCGCGGGCCGTGTCCGCCACCGCGATTCCTCGGTACTTCACGCGGGTGACTTCCGACAACGGTTCCGGCTCCTGATGAATTGGATGATCCGGGGCCGCCACATATACGTTCATCAACGAGTACAGCTTGCGCGAGTTGATTTCCGAAGATGAGCGAAAATGCATATCCGGCGCAATCACGATATCCGCCCGCCCCTGCTCCAGACGCTCCCACGCCCCGGCCAGAACTTCGGTAATAACGGAAAGCTGGGTATTGGCCTTCCCGGCAAGTCTGTCGATCAGCGGGAAAAACGCCGCCGTCGGCACCAGCGCTTCGGTGACGATGGTCAGATGCGTTTCCCAACCGCGAGCCAGCGCTTCGGCATCGGTGGTCAGCTTATCCGCAGCTTCCAACAGTACACGCCCACGTTCCAGCAGCATACGCCCGACGTTGGTGAATTTTGTGCGATGACCTGAACGGTCGAACAGCACGACGTCCAGCTCTTCCTCCAGCTTCTGCATGGTATAGCTGAGCGCGGAAGGAACGCGCCCCAGTTCGTCCGCTGCGGCGGCAAAGCTGCCACGCCGGTCTATTGCGTCCATGACGCGTAACGCCTCAAGCGTTAAAGCCCTTTCTTTGGCCATCTCGTTCTCATTCAGGAAATTTGAACATACCGGGCAGAATATCTGGCTAACAATGCAGCGTCTAGCCATTTAACATAAAAGGAAGTAAAGAGAGGTCAAGAACTATGATTACTACCCGTACAGCCAAACAATGCGGGCAAGCAGACTACGGCTGGCTGCAGGCCCGTTATACCTTCTCCTTTGGACACTATTTTGATCCTAAACTGCTGGGTTATGCCTCGCTGCGTGTTCTGAACCAGGAAGTTCTGGCACCGGGAGCCTCTTTCCAGCCACGTACCTATCCGAAGGTGGATATCGTCAATCTGATCCTCGAAGGGGAAGCGGAGTATCGCGACAGTGAAGGTAACCATATCCAGGCCAAGGCAGGAGAAGTTTTACTGCTCGCCACACAGCCGGGAATTAGCTACAGCGAACACAATATCAGCAAAGATAAACCGTTAACCCGAATGCAGCTCTGGCTGGATGCCTGCCCGCAGCGCGAAAACGCCTGCGTACAGAAAGCCACGCTGAGTGCCGGTAAGCATCAGTTGCTCGCCTCGCCGGATGGAGAACAAGGCAGCCTGCATCTGCGTCAACAGGTATGGGTGCACCACGTTGAACTGCAACAAGGTGAATCGCTGAGTTTTCAGTTACATGGGCCGCGGGCTTACTTACAGTCGATCCACGGCAGATTCCATGCGGTGACATCTGGCGCCGAAAAGGAAGCGCTCACCTGCGGCGATGGTGCATTTATTCGTGACGAAACTAACATAACGTTAGTCGCCGATACCGCGCTGCGCGCTTTGCTGATAGATTTGCCCGTATAGTCAGGGAAAACAATGGAGTACGACTATTGAGCAAGAAATCATCAAAAAAACGCCAGCCGCAGGTTGAGCCGAAAAAACAGGATACTGTGACCTTCGGCTATGAAGAAATGCTGACAGAGCTGGAAGCGATTGTGGCGGATGCCGAGCTACGTCTGGAAGACGAAGAAGCCGCCTGAAAAGGCGGCTTAGAGTTATGCCGGGGGCGATTCCGCCTTACCCGGCCTGCAGATTAATGTGCCTTACTGGCCATGATCTCAATGATCTGCTTGTCGGTTTCCTGCATCGAGCGACATGCCAGCGCACACAGGTTCGTGATCGATTGCTCCACGTTGTGCGCCACAATCCCTTCATTGCCGGTCACTGCGGTGTCATCCAGCGCCATCAGCACCGCTTTCCACGCCGCAGATGCGCTGGTTGAAACTTTCATCGCGCAGCTGTTTGAGGCGCCATCGCAAATCATTCCGCTCACGTCGCCAATCATGCTGCTGATTGCCATCGCGATGGTGTTGTAGCGACCATCAACAATCCACGCCATCCCCGCCGCGGCGCCCATCGCCGCCGTGGTTGCCGCACACAGTGCAGACAAACGCGGAAGCTGATGATGGATGTAGATAGCGCTCAGGTGAGACAACATCAGCGCACGCGCCAGTTTTTCTTCATCCGCACCAAAGTGCTCAGCCACCACCATTACCGGAACGGTCGCGGTAATCCCCTGATTTCCAGAGCCCGAGTTGCTCATTGCCGGAAGCGTCGCCCCGCCCATTCGCGCATCCGATGCCGCACTGGTGCGGATCAGAATAGAGGTGGAGAGATCGTTCGCCAGCAGGCCACGCGCGCACTGCTTCTCAAGCGTGGTTCCGATGTGCAAGCCCCAGTTACCGCGCAGCCCTTCCTGGGACAGCGCACCGTTCAGTTTCGCCGCATCGAGAATAAAGCGGATTGACTCAAACGGTACCGCGTTCACGAACGCCAGAATCTCTTCCAGCGATGTGTGAGACAATACCGCCAACGGTGACTCTTGCTCCTCTTCCTGAGCGTTCTGTTCTGTCGTGAACACCACGCCCTTATTGGTCTCAATGTGCACAATGTTGGTATGCCCACCAACAATCGTCACGCACGCCCATCCCTCAGCGCTATAAACCTTCGCACGGGAGAAGAGAATGTCCTCGCATGGCTCCTGCAGCATCACCGCGACCTTCCCGGCGGTAAGCATCGCTTTCGCATCGGCAATCGCTTGAGGCGAGGCGTCTTTCAGTACCTCTAAACCGGCGTGGGCACTTCCCCCCAGCGCACCCAGTGCCGCCGCGACAGGCAGCCCAACCATTCCGGTACCCGGCACGGTAACGCCCATGCCGTTTTTCATCAGGTTCGGTGAGACCCACGCATCAATGCGTTCAACCGCGCCGTCCAGCTCAGAGGAGGCGACCGCTGCCGCCAGAGCCAGAGAGATAGGTTCCGTGCAGCCCAGCGCAGGCTTAACTTCTTCCTGCACCGCGCGGATAAAACTATCCCATAATGGATTCAATGTAGTCTCAAACATAACAACAACCTTTGCTCAGATATCTCAGGAAAATGCCAGGAACGGAGAAACGCACAGCAGCAGGCCCGTGACAATAATCAGATACAGGGAGGCGCCTTTGTATTTGTGCAGTGCAGGAACTTTGTAGACCAACCAGGCCGGGATCAGACATCCCACCATGCCGAAGATAGGGCTACAAATAGAAGTGAAGCTCAGTACCGGCGCATTGAGCACAATGGCTCCCCACGCCAGCAGGATAGCGAAAACCATAATGCCGCGCTGAACCAGGGTCTCATTGATTTTCTCGGCTGGCATTTTGCGGCGCAGCACGTTCATCACGATCCCTTGAGTGGCTTCACGGAACCCTAAGTAAACGCCGAAGAAAGCGGTCATTACGGCAAAGATGTTCAGAATAACGCTGACGATTTTCACCCAGCCAGCACCCGCGCCGCTGATAAACTGCGCGGCAATCGCCAGAGCGGAAATGTTCTGCTCATAAGCTTTAACCGCTTCGTCATGGCCCATCGCCAGCGTGAAGGAAACGGCGTAGAAAAAGACGGTCACAAACAGAATACCGAACGCAATATTCATGGCTCGCAGGGCTTTATGGCGTGCCACTTCAATGGATTTATTGCGAGAACGATAGGAGATAACCATCGGGCTTAAGGTCTGAATAAACAGAATCGAGGTCAGGGTAAACGGCAGCGTGATAATCGCGTTTTTGATCAGCAGCGCCATCGGCGGCAGTGAACCTACGTTATATAAATGCCACATCCCAACCATCGACACGCCAAGCGCCGCCACCACCAGCAGCTTGGTCAGTACCATACCGGTGGAGATTTTAAACAGCAGTTTTTCCCCGCGGGACGAGATAGCCACCAGGATGCAAATCAGCACCAGGCCATAGAACGGGCTGTCGGACAGTAAACCTTCAGTAACGCCAAAAGTATGCAGGTAGGAGGCGCTATCGTTGGTGATGGCGGTGGAATAGACGAACATCCAGATAACCAGCATCACAAAATACAACGCACCTAACAGGATGCCCCAGTTCTTACCCAGATAGCCGCTGATTACGCTCGGGTAGTCTTTACACTCTGGGGACTCAGCCAGCGTATTAATAAACAGACGCTGGAACAGATACATGGCTGGATAGCCAATGATAGAGGAGAGCAAAAACACCCACAGCCCCATCAAACCCACCTGGACGGGAAGAAAAACAATCCCCGCACCAATTGCCATACCGATACTCATAATGACCCAGCCGGTGTCCATGCTGTCGAATTTAATGGCTTCGCGCCATTCACTTTCGGTCATCCCCGCCCGACGTGCCGGAGCAGATGCGTCGAGTATTACGCTGTTATTCGTTGCCGTTTCCATAATTTTCCGCTCAATGTGTAGGTAGAGGTTTTTATATTTTTTTCGTACTGCCTCAATGCGATACGCAGTACTACGGTGCAGGTGAGCTATTGGAGTAATGAGGAAATCATACGCGCAGGATCAGAGAAAAACTTCACAAACAAACCCCTGTAATTTCTAAAAGTTAAGAAATATTTTCTCTTTTATTTCCATATAAAGAATTGAATTTCTATATTTGAAGCAGATCACAACAAAAAAGGCGCACTAACGTGCACCTTTTTTATCATGCCATATTGATTAATTTATTGCTGGATAGCGCTGCGCTGACCAGGCACGTCTTTTCACATCAGGTACAAACCACTTTAATTGCCAACCCACCGCGTGAGGTTTCACGGTATTTGTCGTTCATATCTTTGCCCGTTTCATACATGGTCTCGATCACTTTATCGAGCGAAACGCGTGGTTCTGACGTTCGACGTAGCGCCATGCGCGCGGCGTTGACGGCTTTTACTGCGTTGATCGCATTACGTTCAATGCACGGTATTTGCACCTGTCCGGCTACCGGATCGCAGGTCAGCCCCAGGTTATGCTCCATGGCGATTTCCGCTGCAATGCAGACCTGCGACGGGCTACCGCCCAGCAGTTCTGTCAGCCCGGCAGCCGCCATTGAACAGGCTACGCCAATCTCACCCTGGCAGCCCACCTCAGCACCAGAAATAGAGGCGTTCATCTTATACAGCGCGCCTATCGCCCCCGCGGCCAGCAAATAGCGGGCAATGGAGTTCGCATTCACCGGACGGCGGAACTTGTCGTAATAGGCCAATACGGCGGGAATAATCCCACATGCACCGTTGGTCGGCGCCGTCACAACCCGGCACCCGGCGGCGTTTTCTTCGCTCACGGCCAGCGCGAACATGTTGATCCAGTCAATAACGTTCATCGGGTCGCTGGACAGATTATCGCTGGAAACCAGCAACCGGCGTAACGCCACGGCGCGACGCGGAACGTTAAGCGGCCCCGGCAGGACGCCTTCGGTGTTCATGCCGCGCTCAATCCCGGCGTGCATGACGTCCCAAATGGCGGCAAAGCCAGCATCGATTTCCTCTTTGCTGCGCATCGCCAGCTCGTTTTGCATCATCAAGCCGGAAACAGACAGCCCATTGCGCTCGCACAGTTTCAGCAGTTCGCTGGCGGAATGAAAATTGTAGGGCACGTGTGCTTCAACATCATGCACCTGCCCAAATTGCTCCTCTTCAATGATAAAACCACCGCCGACGGAGTAATAGGTTTTGCTTAATAGCCTCTCGGTGCCGTTCCACGCGGTGATACGCATGCCATTTTCATGGCGCGGCAGCGTTTCGGTATGAAAGAGAATATTTTCATCTGGAGAGAAATCGACAACATGCGCGCCCTCAGCAACCGGCAAACGTCCGGTACGGGCCACTTCCTGAGTAAAACCAGCGATTGAGTCTATATTAACGTTTTGCGGACTGTTACCGGCCAGCCCCATCATGATCGCGACATCTGTCGCATGACCTTTCCCGGTCAGGGAAAGCGATCCGTAAAGATCGACCACAATATGCGTGGTTCTGGGGAGTTCGCCGCTGCTGACCAACAGATCGATAAAGCTTTTACCTGCGTTCATTGGCCCCACGGTATGGGAGCTGGAAGGTCCAATGCCAATCTTGAAAATATCGAATGCGCTAATCATATCCACACCCTCGGATTGCCGTTCAGTGAAGACCAGGTTTCACACTCATTAAGGATCGGGGCGATCCTGAGATCGCCCCGCAAGGGATTACAGCGTGTCGCCACGTACGGCGATGGCTTCAATCTCCAGCTTCACATCCTTTGGTAAGCGGGCGACCTGTACGCAACTGCGCGTGGGGTAGATAGCCTGATGCTCATCAAAGAACTGCTGGTACACCTGGTTAATGGTGGCGAAGTCGTTCAGGTCGGATACGAAAACGGTAGTCTTCACGATATCGCTCACTTTCAAACCTGCGGACTCGACGATCGCTTTCACGTTTTCCAGGCTTTGACGTGCCTGATCGGCCACGTTTTCTGCCACTTCACCGGTCTGTGGACACACCGGGATTTGACCTGACGTCAACACCATGCTGCCCAGATCCACCCCCTGTACGTAAGGCCCAATCGCCCCTGGCGCACATTCGGTTGCAATAACTTTTCTCATAATCCCTCCGGCGTCAGAGCGCCTGGGTGAAAGTACGTGAAATAACATCCTGCTGCTGTTCACGGGTCAACGCGTTGAAGCGCACCGCATAGCCAGACACGCGGATCGTCAGGTTTGGATAGTTTTCCGGGTGCTCAATAGCATCCATCAACATTTCACGGTTCATAACGTTAACGTTCAGATGCTGCCCACCTTCCACATGCGCTTCATGGTGGAAGTAACCGTCCAGCAGACCAACCAGGTTGGTTTTACGCACCCCATCTTCTTTGCCCAGTGCAGCCGGCACAATGGAGAAGGTGTACGAGATACCGTCTTTGGCATAGGTAAACGGCAGTTTGGCCACCGAGGTTAATGACGCAACCGCGCCTTTACGATCGCGACCGTGCATCGGGTTAGCCCCCGGCGCAAACGGCGTACCTGCGCGACGTCCGTCCGGCGTGTTACCGGTTTTCTGTCCGTACACCACGTTGGAGGTGATGGTCAGGATGGACTGCGTCGGCACCGCGTTACGGTAGGTTGGCAACACCTTAATTTTCTTCATGAAGCGTTCAACCAGGTCGCAGGCAATGCTGTCTACTCGCTCGTCGTTGTTGCCGTATTGCGGATAGTCGCCTTCGATTTCGAAATCGACAGCCAGACCGTTTTCATCACGAATCGGTTTCACGCGGGCGTATTTGATAGCCGACAGAGAATCCGCCGCCACGGACAGACCCGCCATACCACAAGCCATCGTGCGATAGACATCACGATCGTGCAGCGCCATCAGCGAAGCTTCATAGCTGTACTTGTCGTGCATATAGTGGATGATGTTCAGCGCGCTGATGTACTGCACGGCCAGCCAGTCCATAAAGTGGTCCAGGCTCTCCATCACCGTATCGTAATCCAGCACGTCATCCATCAGCGGTGCCGTTTTCGGCCCAACCTGAATTTTCAGCTTCTCATCCACGCCGCCGTTGATTGCGTACAGCAACGTTTTGGCGAGGTTGGCACGCGCACCGAAGAACTGCATTTGTTTGCCGATAACCATCGGGCTTACGCAGCAGGCAATGGCATAGTCATCGCTGTCAAAGTCGGCACGCATCAAATCGTCGTTTTCATACTGCAAAGACGAGGTGATGATAGACACCTGGGCGGCGTACTTTTTGAAGGCAATCGGCAGCGCTTCAGACCACAGCACCGTCAGGTTCGGCTCAGGCGCCGGTCCCATGGTGTGCAGCGTATGCAGGTAGCGGAACGAGTTTTTCGTCACCAGCGTGCGACCATCCAGCCCCATGCCGCCGATAACTTCAGTCGCCCAGATAGGGTCGCCTGAGAACAGGGTGTCGAATTCCGGCGTGCGCAGGAAGCGCACCATACGGATCTTCATAATGAAGTGGTCGATCAGCTCCTGCGCCTGCTGCTCGTTTAAAATTCCCGCTTTGAAATCGCGCTCAATGTAGATGTCGAGGAACGATGCGGTACGGCCCAACGACATTGCGCCGCCGTTCTGAGATTTCACCGCAGCCAGGTAAGCAAAGTAAACCCACTGCACCGCTTCCTGCGCATTACGCGCCGGACGGGAGATATCGCAGCCGTACTTCGCTGCCATTTCCTGCATCTGCAGCAGGGCGCGACGGTGCTCAGACAGCTCTTCGCGCAGGCGAATCGTGGCTTCAAGATTCTGGCCCCACTCCAGGTTCGACTGGAGATCGGCAAACTGCAGTTCACGCTCACGTACCAGGTAGCGGATACCGTACAGCGCGACGCGGCGATAGTCGCCGATGATACGACCACGGCCATAGCCGTCCGGCAGACCGGTCAGCACGCCAGATTTACGGCAGCGCAGCATATCTGGAGAGTAGGCGTCGAATACGCCCTGGTTATGGGTTTTACGCAGTTCAGTAAACTGGTATTCAAAATCAGCATCCATCTCACGACCATAAGCATCAAAAGAGCTTTTGATCATGTTGATGCCGCCAAACGGATGCAGAGCGCGCTTGAGCGGCTTATCCGTTTGCAGACCGACGATTTTTTCCAGTTCTTGTTCAATATAACCCGCATCATGTGCGGTTATCGTGGTGGCAATATTGGTATCGAAATCAACCGGCGCGTGCGTCGAGTTTTCAATACGGATGCCCGCCATGACTTTTTCCCACAATGCAGTGGTCGCTGGCGTTGCTTCGGCGAGGAAAGATTCATCCCCTTCATAAGGCGTATAGTTGTGCTGAATAAAATCACGGACATTAATTTCTTCTTTCCAGTCCGTACCTTTAAAGCCATTCCAGGCTTCGGCATACAGCATATCGCTGGTATCGATATTTACCTTCATGAAAAATAATCTCTCTGCTGAAAATTAATTATGCAAATTCTACTGGTATATTAATTTTGCCTAACGCAATGGCATCACGCGCAATCATTTTCTCTTCATTTGTGGGAATAACCGCACAAATAACACGAGCATCTTTATTAGAGATAATTCTTTCGCCATGGGAATTTGGCAGGCTATTCATCTCGCTGTCGATATTCACCCCTAAAACGGCGAGATGTTCAATAACCAGACGACGAATTAATACCGAGTTCTCACCTATTCCACCGGTGAAAATAATCCCATCAAGACGATGCAGCGAAGCGGCATGTCCGGCGATATGGCGCGCGATACGATGCACAAACGTTTTAATCGCCAACTGCGCACGCTCATGTCCCTCGTGCCAGGCTTTTTCTAACGTACGTAAGTCAGAGGACAAACCGGAAATACCCAGTAAACCGGACTCTTTATTCACAACGCGCTCAAGGTCGCTCAGCGTCTGGTTGGTTTCGCTGGCAATCCACGCCATGGCGCCGAAATCGACGTCACCGCTGCGTGTGCCCATCATCAGTCCTTCCAACGGCGTCATGCCCATTGAGGTATCAACGCTCTGCCCGTTACGCACCGCGCAGATTGACGCGCCGTTCCCCAGGTGAGCCACAACCAGACCGGAGTCATCACTCTGCAGCTCAAGAAGCTCATGCGCTCGCTGAGATACATAGCGGTGCGACGTGCCGTGGAAGCCATAACGACGAACGCCTAACTCCTCAAAATATTTCCACGGTAGACCGTAAAGATAGGCCTCTGGGGCCATCGTCTGGTGGAAGCTGGTATCAAATACCGCAACCTGCTGCACGCCTGGGAAAAGGTGCTGTGCGGATTCAATCCCACTGAGGTTCGCATAATTATGTAACGGTGCTAAAGGCGATACCCGGCGAATATTATCGATAACGTCGTCAGTAATAATTGCTGATTCGGTAAAGATATTTCCACCGTGGGCAATGCGGTGGCCAATTAAGGCCACGCTGTCCATTAAATTACGTTTTTCCAGTTCAACGGCGATTGCTTTTAATGCGTCTTCGTAGCTGTGGTGAGCCAGCTTAGCTGGCTCTCCTCCATTAATTGCTATGAACGCATTTTCAGAGTTAATACCGTCCGCGATTCCCGCCATTAAAACTTCACAGTTCGCTGCATCCAGCACTGAGAATTTAATGGAAGACGAACCACAGTTAATAACCAGTACTACCGGAAACTCATTCATTTCACTACTCCGCTCATCCTGAGCTTAAGGATTAAAACAGTTTGTAGACAATGTTCAGGATAGTCAGCAGACCAATCACGGTAACAAACACGTTATCCAGACGGCCACGGTATTTCGCCAGTGACGGCGCTTTACGGATGGCATACATCGGCAGCAGGCAGAGCAGAGAGGCAATAATCGGCGCGCCCATTGCTTCAATCAGGTCCAGGATGTTCGGGTTGGCGTAAGCCACAACCCAGGTGGAGCCCATGATGAAGATCATGCTGATGGTATTAAGTTTGCCAGCGGAAACCTTAGTTTTATCGCCTTTGTAACCAAACTTCAGTACCAGACCGTTCAGACCTTCCAGCGTGCCCAGGTAGTGGCCGAAGAAAGATTTGAAGATAGCAACCAGTGCGATGATTGAAGCGCCGTACTCCAGAACGGTCGCGAAGGTGGACTTCGAACCGGACAGTGAAGCGAAGTGGTTCGCCAGGTAAGACAGTACTGGAATGTTCTGCGCTTTCGCATCCGCCATGTTTGCCGGAGAGAGCGTGAACAGGCAGCTAAAGGCAAAGAACATCACCACGGCAACCATCAGCATACTGGCGCGGGAGATGATTTTTGAACATTTCTGCTCGGTAAATTCGCGACCGTAATCTTTCTCATACTCTTCACGTTTAGAGACCACGAAGGAAGAAACGATAGGTGAGAAGTTGAAAGAGAACACCATGATGGAAATACCCAGCCACACGGTAACCAGGATGCCGTCATGGCCAGTCAGAGCGATATTGCTGAGATCAACCTGATCGATAACCGCAGAGTTCCAGTAAGGAATCAGAGACAGAGAGATCAGCACCAGGCTGGCAATAAACGGCCATACCAGGTAGCTCATTACTTTAACCATCAGATCCTTACCAAACCAGATGACGAATGCCATCAACAGCAGCAGGAACAGTGCCACGAAGCCACGGTTTAACGCTGGCATCTGCAACTGGTTTTCCCAAAAGGTCATAAAGGTGTTGGTAATGGTGACGCCATAAATCCACAGCAGCGGACAAATCGCAAAGAAGTAGAGGAACGTGATAACCACGCCGCCCGTTTTACCAAAGTGCTCTTCAACCGTTTCTGTGATGTTACCGGAAGGGTTAGAACCGGAAAGACACAGGCGTGCCAGCGCACGGTGGCAATAGAAGGCGATGGGGTATGCTAACACCAGCATTATCAGAATGGGGATCAGTCCGCCAAAACCTGCGCGGATAGGGAAGAACAGCACCCCGGCGCCGATGGCTGTACCAAATAAACCCAGTGTCCAGGTGGTGTCCGATTTGCGCCAGGACGACTGTTTTGTCTGGCTGGATACAATGCTATCAGTAGTACTCATATCCTATCCTCAACGAAGTATATTAAGCGTCAACTAAACCAGTAATTTGAGATACACGAGAAAGGTCGATATTACCGCCAGAAATAATGCTGACTGTTTTTCTGTTCTGGATATAGCTATCTAATTTCCCGCTTAATAATGCTGCGCAAGCCAGCGCGCCGGCACCTTCAGTCACAACTTTATTTCGCTGAATTAATGCCACCATGCTGTTGCGAATTTCATCTTCGCTGACCAGGACAATGTCATCCACCAACTCACGAACAATTTCATACGTTAAAGTACCCGGGCGGGAAACGTCACAACCATCCGCCAGGGTGCCGGTCGTTCGGTGCGTGGTTATTTCTCCAGCGTGGAAAGAAGCCGCCATGCCATGAACATTTTCAGACTGTACGCCAATAATTTTAATAGTCGGGTTAATAGATTTAATTGCCACTGCAATACCAGCAATCAGTCCACCACCGCCAATTGGCACAATCACGTTATCGACATCGTACAGATCTTCCAGAATTTCCAGACCAATAGTGCCCTGACCAGCAATCACTTTCGGGTCATCATAGGGTGGAATAAAGATACGGCCTTCAGTTTCCACAATCTCGCTAACCTTAGGGAAGGTGCGAACAAGTTCCTGATATGAGATCATCATATTCATCCGGAGCGCATCCCAGAGGGACATCATGAGCCATCAACTCACCTTCGCCGATAGTGAATTCAGCACTAAGCGCCGTCAGACCCGAAAAGAGATTTTCCTCTCCCGCATGGAGCAGATTCTGCCATGGCAGAATATGACCGCTGTCATCGAGCCGTTTTATCCCAAGGCGGGCAATGGCCGACGGCCCTATCCGCTGGAGACCATGCTGCGTATTCACTGCATGCAGCATTGGTACAACCTGAGCGACGGTGCCATGGAAGATGCCCTGTACGAAATCGCCTCCATGCGCCTGTTTGCCCGATTATCCCTGGATAGCGCCCTGCCGGATCGCACCACCATCATGAATTTCCGCCACCTGCTCGAGCAGCATCAACTGGCCCGTCAATTGTTCAAGACCATCAATCGCTGGCTGGCCGAAGCAGGCGTCATGATGACCCAAGGCACTTTGGTGGATGCCACCATCATTGAGGCACCCAGCTCTACCAAGAACAAAGAGCAGCAACGCGATCCGGAGATGCATCAGACCAAGAAAGGCAATCAGTGGCACTTTGGCATGAAGGCCCACATTGGTGTCGATGCCAAGAGTGGCCTGACCCACAGCCTAGTCACCACCGCGGCCAACGAGCATGACCTCAATCAGCTGGGTAATCTGCTTCATGGAGAGGAGCAATTTGTCTCAGCCGATGCCGGCTACCAAGGAGCGCCACAGCGCGAGGAGCTGGCCGAGGTGGATGTGGACTGGCTGATCGCCGAGCGTCCCGGCAAGGTAAAAACCTTGAAGCAGCATCCGCGCAAGAACAAAACGGCCATCAACATCGAATACATGAAAGCCAGCATCCGTGCCAGGGTGGAGCACCCGTTTCGCATCATCAAGCGGCAGTTCGGCTTCGTGAAAGCCAGATACAAGGGGCTGCTGAAAAACGATAACCAACTGGCGATGTTATTCACCCTGGCCAACCTGTTTCGGGTGGACCAAATGATACGTCAGTGGGAGAGATCTCAGTAAAAACCGGAAATAACGCCAGAAATGGTGGAAAAAATAGCCTAAATAGGCTGATTCGATGTGTTTGCGGGAAAAAAATCGGCCCAGATCCGCGAAATTTTAATCAGCGAGTCAGCTTGGGAAGAAATGACCTGCTTATTCGCACCTTCCTTAGCGATGGTGTCGTTGAAGTTGTCGCCGTGCAGCACAACCTCTGCGGAATAATCGCAGGTTGCAGCAACTTTAGACTTCGGCGCGCCTTTCGGCATGACCACTTTGCCGTCGATTCCGAGCATGGCGCAGGAGAGAGAAACCCCTTGCGCATGGTTACCTGCAGAGCAAGCCACCACGCCCTTACATCTTTCAGCTTCGGTTAATGAACTGAGCTTGTTAAACGCGCCACGGATTTTAAATGAACCGGTACGCTGCATATTTTCAAACTTGAGGAAAATTTCCCCTTTGCAACGTTCACTAAAATAGTTAGAGCGAGGCATTCCCGTTTTATAAATTTTCCCCGCCAGTCTTTTTTTCGCTTCGAGGATATCTTCAATTGCAACTGGGAGATCGTATGTAATGTGCATTAGAACCTCTTACTAGGGTATTAAAGTAAATAGATAGCCGTGACCATTGTCAGAAATAGACAGATGGCGTTGATTTCGTGTTAAAACAAATTCAATCTTTAATCAATTTCAATTAATTGCCTTCGTCTCCGACAATTATATGATGAATACTCTTTGGCTAATTCCACCAAAATAGATGCTGCTTTTTTAATTCGATAATTTTTCGACCATACGGCGGCATAACGCGCGACGGGTAAGGTTTCTTCTACCGGGATAGTAATAAACTGGTTTGAGCCAAATGGTGTGGTCATATCGCAGGGAATTACTGTTAAGAAATCAGCATTGAGAACAAGATTATAAATCGTAACGACGGAGTCTGTTTTAACGATGTTTTCACTGCTGATGCCATTATTTTGTAACGTGGTTAGAAGTTCACTGTAGTACCCCATATTCGTTTGTGGCAACACCCACTGTTCGTTTTTCAACGCGCTCAGCGAGGTGATGCCGGTGCATGTTCGGGACTTGCTGGCAACCAGGATGAAGTCTGACTCAAAGAGCGGTTCAACATGCAGATCGTGCAGTTTCATCTCATCACTCAGCGTACCGATCGCGAAGTCCAGACGCCCGTCACGAATCGCAGGTAAGAACGAGGAGAGCTGAGCTTCATACATGGAAACCTGCGCTTTCGGGAACACTTCTTTGAATTTTTTAATCATGCCGGACATGATGGTGAAGGCAATCAGTGAAGGAAAGCCAAACGACACATCAACGACCGCATTGCTCGTCATGCTGTTCATCTCATCAACCATGTTCTTCATTTCACGGGTAATAGATTCAGACCATGAGAGCATAACCTGACCTGCCTGAGTTAAAGTCACACCAGTATTTTTGCGTACGACTAACTCAATACCGAAATAAGCTTCTACATCATTAATGATTTTGCTGACAGCCGGTTGAGTTAAACCTAATTCTTTTGCAGCTGAGCCGATAGAACCGCTTCTAATGACTTCCTGAAAGACCACTAAGTGCTGTGTTTTAGGGAGTGTAATAGTATTCATATCGACCTGCGCTAATTACTTTGTTGACGGCAGGAAGTGTACCAAATTAAGCGAACGAGGATATGTGCTACCACTCACAAATCCCCTTGACTTACATTTTGTAAGACTATTATTTAAATTGAAATCACTTAATAATCATATAGATATGAAATATCGATCTCACTTTATCCTGACTTTAATCAAAAAAAGATGGGGGGATAACGATTTTTTATGGCTATAACAACACCATTTCTCCTGCTATTTCTTAAAACCACGAAAGGCTATATTTCAATCAATTACAGAGTAATTACCAGGCAAAACAGCGCTTAAATTTAATAAGCAACTTATCAAATATAATTATATTTTATCGTTTATAGTGGTCAAATAACGTTATGCATCACGTTTTTTAGCCTTATTTGTTTGTAAAGAAACATTGCATTTATTAATATTTAAACCAAAACATACAAAGAACTATCAAATGCAACATTGCATTAACAGTAGTTTTGTACGATTTATCAGCCAGTAATTTTGTGATGGCGATCGATTGCGTTCGATTATTCTCGATAAAAACGTATCGCGCAGCGTTTTGTGCTAGTCATCACAAAAAATGAATTATCCCGCGAGACATTCCCTCAGATAAAAGAAGCCCAATGCGTAAATAAAGGTCAAATAACGATGAGATTAATGGGAAATAAAGGCCAGATTCGTGGTGAACCAACTACAACACGACAGGAAAAACGTCTGCCGGATGGCAGTGTAAACGTCTTATCCGGTCTATAAAGCAAAAAACCTCGCCGAAGCGGGGTTTTATAAAGAGTGAAGTTGACCGATAAGCCGCGTTCTTTTGAGCATAGCGTCGTGGACAGTCATTCATCTCACTTGCCTACAAAGTAAAAACCTCGCCGAAGCGGGGTTTTTATAAAGAGTGAAGTTGACCGATAAGCCGAGTTCTTTTGAGCATAGCGTCGTGGACAGTCTGCCTATAAAGCAAAAAACCCCGCCGAAGCGGGGTTTTATAAAGAGGTGAAGCTGACCGATAAGCCGGGTTCTGTCGTGGACAGTCATTCATCTAGGCCAGCAATCGCTCACTGGCTCAAGCAGCCTACCCGGGTTCAGTACGGGCCGTACCCTGTGAACCCCTATTTGGCCTTGCTCCGGGTGGAGTTTACCGTGCCACGGACTGTTACCAGCCGCGCGGTGCGCTCTTACCGCACCCTTTCACCCTTACCTGATCCCACTTGCGTGGGCCATCGGCGGTTTGCTCTCTGTTGCACTGGTCGTGGGTTTCCCCCCCAGGCGTTACCTGGCACCCTGCCCTATGGAGCCCGGACTTTCCTCCCCTCCGCCCGTCTCCCCCGAAGAGGACGACGACGAAGCGGCGACTGTCTGGTCAGCTTCGGCGCGCAGTATAGAGGGTTTGCGGGGCATTGTCACCCCGCACTGCGCATTCCTATCGCCAACGTGGCGGCGATGTTTCTTGAAGCGCGATAAATATTATCAAATGCCCCACGAAAGGCCTCTTCCAGCGTGCTGATGGTGGTTAATACGCTAAACACCGCATCGATACCATATTGATGCACCACCTCCACATCGCGCGTCAGGCTGCCGCCAATACCAATTACCGGCTTGTGGTACTTCTTCGCGACATTCGCCACACCCACCGGCACTTTGCCGTGAATGCTCTGGCTGTCAATCCGCCCTTCTCCGGTCACCACCAGCGTACAGTCATGAATATGCTCTTCCAGATTGAGCGCCTGGGTCACAATCTCAATACCACTGCGCAGCTCCGCACCTAAAAAAGCCATTAACGCGGCGCCCATTCCGCCAGCCGCACCAGAGCCAGGAACGTCTTTCACATCAACCCGCAGCGATTTTTTAATGATGTCGGCATAGTGAGACAGATTGCGGTCCAGTTCGATAATGCGTTCTTCCGTCGCCCCTTTCTGCGGGCCAAAAATGCGCGAAGCGCCAGTATCGCCGGTGAGTGGATTGGTTACATCGCAGGCCACGCGAATTGAGCAGGTTTTTAAGCGCGGATCCAGGCCCGTTATATCGATGGTGTTCAGACTCTCCAGGCTTCCACCACCGTTGCCAATCTCTGTCCCGTTGGCGTCGCAGAGTTTCGCCCCCAGCGCCTGCACCATACCCGCGCCGCCGTCGTTGGTCGCACTGCCGCCAATACCAATAATAATGCTCTGCGCACCGCTATCCAGCGCCTGCAAAATCAACTCCCCGGTGCCGCGCGACGTGGTGACTAACGGGTTACGCTTTTCAGGAGGAACTAACGCCAGACCGCTGGCTGCCGCCATTTCGATAAACGCGGTTTTACCATCTCCAGACATGCCCCAGCAGGCATTCACTTTTTCGCCCAGCGGCCCCGTCACCCACGCTGAATGTTCACTCCCCTGCGTAGCGGCAATCATGGCTTCGACCGTTCCTTCACCGCCATCGGCAACCGGGACAGAAACATATTGCGCATCGGGGAAAATTTCCCGAAATCCTTTTTCTATTGCCTGAGCTACCTCGGTGGCAGAAAGGCTTTCTTTATAAGAGTCTGGGGCAATTACGATTTTCATAGTTATGTAGCCTGACAGTGCCGCGCAAGGCAAGAAATACAGGGCGCGCATCCGCGCCCTTCTTGTTAGCGAGTGACTTCCACTTTCGCCAGTTTTTCGTAGTAGCATGCGAGTGCGCTATGATCGGCGGTGCCCAGCCCATCTGCGCGTAGCGCCTGCATCATCTCCATGACTGCAGCAGTCAGCGGTAACTGAGCGCCAACGCCATGAGAGGTATCCAGCGCGTTCGCCAGATCCTTAATATGCAGGTCGATACGGAAACCCGGCTTAAAGTTTCTGTCCATAACCATCGGCGCTTTCGCATCCAGTACGGTGCTTCCCGCCAGCCCACCACGGATCGCCTGATACACCAGATCCGGGTTTACGCCCGCTTTGGTCGCCAGCGTCAGCGCTTCCGACATTGCCGCAATGTTCAGCGCCACAATCACCTGATTCGCCAGCTTGGTGACGTTACCTGCGCCGATATCACCGGTATGTACCACGGAACCTGCCATCGCCTTCATCAGATCGTAATATTTGTCAAAAATCGCTTTATCACCGCCAACCATCACCGACAGAGTACCGTCGATGGCTTTCGGTTCGCCGCCGCTTACCGGCGCGTCCAGCATATCCACGCCTTTCGCTTTCAGCGCGTCGCTGATTTCACGGCTGGCTAACGGCGCGATGGAGCTCATGTCGATCAGCACTGTCCCCGGTTTCGCCCCTTCAATAATGCCACCCTCTCCCAGCGCCACTTCTTTCACATGCGGAGAATTCGGCAGCATGGTGATGATCACATCGCACTGCTCGGCAATATCTTTCGCCGTAGCGGCGGTTTCTGCGCCTGCGGCAATTACTTCCGCAATGGATTCCGGGTTACGGTCAGCAACCACCAGCGAGTAACCTGCCTTGAGGAGGTTTTTACTCATTGGTTTACCCATAATACCGAGGCCAATAAAACCAACTTTCATTGTCATGTCTTTATCTCTCTCTACTGTCGAGGGGGGTTATTTCTTAAAAGAATCAGCCAATTTTTGCGTGGCTGAACGGAACACGCCAAGATCGCTGCCAACGGCAACAAACGTCGCGCCCCACTCCAGATAACGACGCGCATCCGCCTCTACCGGGGCCAGAATGCCGCTTGGTTTGCCGTGTGCTTTCGCGCGGGCAAAAATGTGCTGGATAGCTTTCTGCACATCAGGGTGTGACGCATTGCCGAGGTGGCCTAACGCCGCAGCCAGATCGCTTGGGCCGACGAAGACCCCGTCGACGCCTTCTGTCGCCGCGATTGCGTCAACGTTATCGACGCCCTGCTGACTTTCGATCTGCACGATGATGGTGATGTTCTTATTCGACTGCGCAAAATAGTCCGGTACGGTGCCAAACATATTGGCGCGATGGGATACGGACACACCGCGAATACCTTCCGGCGGATAGCGGGTCGACGCCACGGCGTTCACCGCCTCTTCCTCCGTCTCCACGAACGGGATCAGGAAGTTGTAAAATCCGATATCCAGCAGGCGTTTGATAATTACCGGCTCGTTGGTCGGTACACGCACTACCGGCGCGCTGGCGCTGCCTTTCAGCGCCATCAATTGCGGGATAAACGTCGATATGTCGTTCGGCGCGTGTTCGCCGTCCAGCACCAGCCAGTCAAAACCCGCCAGGCCTAAAACTTCGGTACTGATTGGGCTGGCTAATGCAGACCAGCAGCCAATCTGAATCTGTTGCGCCGCGAGAGCCGCTTTAAACTTATTCGGAAAAATCGTGTTATTCATCGCTTACACCTTTGTTTATTTCTGCAATTCCATACGTTTAATGTCACCGACAATAAACAGGTAGCAAACCATTGCCATCAGCGCCGAACACCCTACAAACATCAGCGCAGCATTAAATGAGTGCAGCTCGCTCACCAGATACCCAATCACCAGCGGCGTGACGATGGAAGCCACATTGCCAAATACGTTAAATACCCCACCGCACAGACCGACAATCTCTTTCGGCGCAGTATCGGAAATCACCGGCCACCCCAGCGCCCCGAAGCCTTTACCGAAGAACGCCAGCGCCATCAGCGCCACCACCAGGGTGGTGTTATCGGTGTAGTTACACAGAATAATGGTCGAGGCGAGCAGCATTCCGAGCACAATCGGCAGCTTACGTGCCAGAGTGATGCTGAAGCCACGTTTAATCAGATAATCAGAGAACACGCCGCCGAGTACGCCACCGGCAAATCCGCACAGCGCAGGAATCGAAGCCACCAGGCCCACTTTCAGGATCGACATGCCTTTTTCCTGTACCAGGTAAATCGGGAACCAGGTGAGGAAAAACCAGGTAATTGTGTTGATAAAATACTGTCCGAAGAACACGCCGAGCATCATACGGTTAGTGAGCAACTGCTTGATATAATGCAATTTAGGACCGCCTGACTTCACATCACCCGGCTTTTTATGGTCCATATCCACGACCGCGCCGTTTTCAGAGATAAACTTCAGCTCTTCTTGCGACATACGCGGGTGATCGGTTGGGTTATGAATAAACTTTACCCACAGTCCGGTGAGCACAAAACCAATCACGCCCATCACGGTAAAGACGTGTTCCCAGCCCCAGGCGAAGGTCAGCCAGCCCAGCAGCGGCGAAAACAGCGCCAGAGAGAAATACTGTGCGGAGTTAAAAATTGCGGACGCCGTACCGCGCTCTTTCGTCGGGAACCAGGCCGCCACGATACGGGCATTCGCCGGGAAGGACGGCGCTTCCGAGAAGCCCAGCATAAAGCGCATGATGAACATTGAAATACCCGCCCAGGCTAGCGGGAACATGTCTACAAAGCCCTGCAGGAAGGTAAACAGCGACCAGAAGAACAGGCTGTAGGTGTAGACTTTCTTTGAACCGAACTTATCCAGCAGCCAGCCGCCGGGGATTTGCATTAACAGGTAAGCCCAGCCGAAAGCGGAGAAAATGTACCCCATTGAGATGGCACTGAGCTGTAACTCTTTCGCTACTTCCGTGCCGGCAATTGACAGCGTTGCACGGTCCGCATAGTTAACGGCTGTAACGATAAATATTATCAGCAATATTAAGTAACGGGTGTGCGTGCCTTTCTTTTTCTCGACAACTGTATCCAGAATCATTCTAATTACCTCGGGTACATTAAATTTTTATTATTATTGGGTAGATATTCCTGGTGATAAATTACTGATAATAAGAACGCATAATAATTTATCAGACACTATGAAACCGTGATTTAGTATAATCAGCAGCGCCACGTTAATCATTGTGCAAGCGCTCATTAAACATGCGTTATTAAAATAATGTTTTGGGCATATGCACACATGCATGGGCGCTAATGCACACATTTACGTATTGCTACCCCTGGTGGGGCGGCCTTGCTGAGTTTAAGTGATCATCATCACATTCTTGGCGATAAACTCCTGACATTCTTATTTCACGATACCGAATCTTTATTACTTATAATTAGATTCAAAATATAAATATCCACACTATTATCACCACCTTGTTGGAGAATACTGGACAATGGCCGACATCGAAATCAGACAAGAATCGCCAACGGCGTTTTATATTAAAGTTCACGAAACAGATAATGTGGCGATAATTGTCAATGACAATGGTCTGAAAGCTGGGACGCGTTTTCCAGACGGACTGGAACTCATTGAACATATTCCTCAGGGACATAAAGTGGCCCTCCTGGATATTCCTGTTCGCGGCGAAATCGTGCGTTATGGCGAAGTGATAGGCTATGCCGTTCGCGATATCCCTCGCGGCAGTTGGATTGATGAATCAATGGTTGAGCTACCCAAGGCCCCGCCGCTGGAGACGCTGCCGCTGGCAACCAAAGTGCCAGAGCCGCTGCCGCCTCTTGAAGGTTACACCTTCGAAGGTTATCGCAATGCGGACGGTAGTGTCGGCACCAAGAATCTGCTCGGTATTTCCACCAGCGTGCACTGCGTGGCGGGCGTGGTGGATTATGTGGTGAAAATCATTGAGCGCGATCTGCTGCCCAAATACCCGAACGTTGACGGCGTGGTCGGACTCAATCACCTGTACGGCTGCGGCGTGGCGATTAATGCCCCAGCCGCCATCGTGCCGATTCGTACCATTCACAATATTGCGCTAAACCCGAACTTTGGCGGTGAAGTGATGGTCATTGGACTCGGCTGCGAAAAACTGCAGCCAGAGCGCCTGCTGGAAGGCACGCACGACGTGAAAAGTATTCCGGTCGACAGCGCCAGCATCGTCAGCCTGCAGGATGAAAAACACGTTGGCTTTCAATCGATGGTTGCCGATATTTTGCAGGTGGCCGAACGCCATCTGGCAAAACTCAATCAACGCCAGCGTGAAACCTGCCCGGCGTCAGAACTGGTGGTCGGCATGCAGTGCGGCGGCAGCGATGCGTTTTCCGGCGTGACGGCCAACCCGGCGGTCGGTTATGCCTCCGACCTGTTAGTACGCTGCGGTGCCACCGTAATGTTCTCTGAGGTTACCGAAGTGCGCGATGCCATCCATCTTCTGACCCCACGTGCGATTAACGAAGAAGTAGGTAAACGCCTGCTTGAAGAGATGGCCTGGTACGATAACTACCTTGATATGGGCAAAACGGATCGCAGCGCCAACCCTTCTCCAGGCAACAAGAAAGGCGGTCTGGCAAACGTGGTGGAAAAAGCGCTGGGTTCTATTGCCAAGTCTGGCAAGAGCGCGATTGTCGAAGTCTTGTCGCCGGGCCAACGCCCAACCAAACGCGGCCTGATTTACGCGGCTACACCCGCCAGTGATTTTGTCTGCGGTACGCAGCAGGTCGCTTCCGGGATCACCGTGCAGGTGTTCACCACCGGTCGCGGTACGCCGTACGGCCTGATGGCCGTGCCGGTGATAAAAATGGCGACCCGTACCGAGCTGGCCAACCGTTGGTTTGACCTGATGGACATCAACGCAGGCACCATCGCCACCGGCGAAGAAACCATTGAAGACGTGGGTCTGAAACTGTTCGAGTTTATTCTCGACGTCGCCAGCGGGCGTAAGAAAACCTTCTCGGATCAATGGGGACTGCATAACCAACTGGCGGTGTTTAACCCGGCGCCAGTGACCTGATTATCCACGTTTTTTCTTCATGAGCATGCCTTCGGGCATGCTTTTTTTTTTCGCCATATACTTTCGCAACCCTCCCTTTTCTTTCGAAACTTTCATTTATCAGATCGAAATCACAAAAAAACGTTACGAAACCCTATACTTTATTTCGAAGAAAGCAATCGAAAGACTTCGGAGGAAGTATGTTTATCATCTCAAGCAAAATGATGCTGAAGAAGGCACAGCGAGAAGGCTATGCCGTACCGGCGTTTAACATTCACAACCTGGAGACCTTACAGGTTGTCGTGGAAACAGCAGCCGAACTACGCTCTCCGTTGATCGTCGCCGGCACGCCTGGCACTTTTAGCTATGCCGGTGTCGGTAATATCGTTGCAATCGCCAGTGAACTGGCAAGATGCTGGAACCATCCTCTCGCCATCCATCTCGATCACCATGAAAGCGCCACCGATATTGAAGAGAAAGTCGCTACAGGTATTCGCTCCGTCATGATCGATGGTTCCCATCTGCCGTTTGTCGACAACATTGCGTTAGTTAAACACGTAACAGATTACTGCCATCGCTATGACGTTAGCGTTGAAGCTGAGCTGGGACGGTTGGGTGGACAAGAAGATGACCTAATCGTGGACGGAAAAGATGCGCTTTATACCCACCCAGAACAGGCTCGGGAGTTCGTGGAAAAAACCGGTATCGACTCACTGGCGGTCGCGATTGGCACGGCTCATGGTCTGTATAGCACTGAACCTAAACTGGATTTTGAACGGCTAACAGAAATTCGTCAGTCGGTTGATATTCCACTGGTTCTACATGGCGCCTCCGGCCTGCCAGCACATGATATTAAGCGCGCCATCTCTTTAGGGATCTGCAAAGTCAACGTCGCTACCGAACTCAAAATCGCCTTTTCTGGCGCACTCAAAACCTATCTGAGTACACATACCAATGCGAATGACCCACGGCATTACATGATGCCAGCAAAAGCCGCCATGAAAGAAGTGGTACGTAAAGTCATTGCCGACTGCGGTTGCGAAGGAAAACTATAAGCAATTGATTAATATGAATTGTATGAATTCTGGCAAAGGTCTGTTTTAAAGCTGGATCACGAAAGCTGCTTTTACCCTTTGCCTTCAATCCAAAAATATTATGAAGATAAACAAAAGATATCGGAGATAGAAGTGAAAGAAATAATCTCTCGTCATAAAGCAGGTGAACATTTAGGTATTTGTTCTGTTTGTTCAGCACATCCGTTGGTCATTGAATCCGCATTACGCTTTGATCTCAATACGGACAGTAAAGTTCTGATCGAAGCAACGTCTAATCAGGTTAATCAGTTTGGTGGCTATACCGGGATGAAACCCGCCGATTTCCGTGATTTTGTCTATGGCATCGCACAAGAAATTGGCTTCCCTCGAGAAAGACTGATCCTGGGGGGCGATCACCTCGGCCCTAACTGCTGGCAAAATGAAGTAGCGGCAGAAGCGATGGAGAAATCCGTAGCCTTGATTAAAGCTTACGTCGCCGCAGGATTCAGCAAAATCCATCTTGATGCTTCAATGCCCTGCGCTGACGATCCGACACCGCTAGACCCGATGGTTGTTGCTCAGCGAGCAGCCATACTTTGCCAGGCAGCAGAATCAACAGCAACCGAAGAACAGAAACGCCATCTGACTTACGTGATTGGCACTGAAGTTCCCGTACCTGGTGGAGAAGCCACCACCATCGGTACCGTTCATGTCACACGTGAAGAAGATGCCGCCCGGACACTGGAAACCCATCAGGTTGCCTTCAGTGCATTAGGGCTTGAAGAAGCGTTAACGCGCGTAATCGCCATTGTGGTCCAGCCCGGCGTCGAATTCGATCACACTCAAATTATTCACTATCAGCCACAAGCTGCAAAAGCGCTTTCCGCCTGGATCAAAGAGACCCCAATGGTCTACGAAGCGCATTCTACCGATTATCAAACCCGCCAGGCATACCGTGCGCTGGTACGCGATCACTATGCGATTTTGAAAGTAGGTCCAGCACTCACCTTCGCTCTGCGTGAAGCTATTTTTGCCCTTGCGCAAATGGAAAATGAACTGGTATCTCCGGAGCAAAGAAGCCGGGTATTGGAAGTGATTGACGAAGTTATGTTGAATGAACCGGACTACTGGAAAAAATACTATCGCCCAACCTGGAGTCAGGCGATGGTTGATATTCACTTCAGTCTCTCCGACCGTATTCGTTACTACTGGCCGCATCCCCGCATTCGTCAAAGCGTAGAGAAATTAATAACCAATCTTAATGACGTCGCTTTACCACTGGGGCTAATTAGCCAATTTATGCCCGTGCAATTTGAGCGTCTGTCTGAAGGAACGTTAACCGCGACGCCACACAATCTGATTATCGACAAAATTCAGGACGTTCTGCGCGCCTATCGCTTTGGTTGCGCACCAGCACTTGCCTGAAATCAGGAGAATATATGAGCCAACTTTTTGTCCGAACAGGAATTAACTTTAGCTCGTGTCAGCATGCGCTGACACATATTGGGGAGGAGATGCTGGCCAAAGGGGTCGTGCACGAAAGCTACCCGCAGGCCCTGATTGAGCGTGAAGCAACCTTTCCAACTGGAATAGCGCTGGAACGTCATGCCGTTGCGATTCCACATTGTGAAGCTGTCCATGCTAAATCTCCTGCTATCTATCTGATTCGCCCGGATACACCGGTCAACTTTCAACAAGCGGATGATGATGAAGAGATCGCCGTCTCTTTAATTATCGCCTTAATCGTTGAGAACCCGACGGCACAACTGAAGCTCCTGCGTCGTCTGTTTAGTGAGCTACAAAACCCGAACACCATTGAAGCATTACTGAATGCGCCCGATGCAGAACTGGCAATGCTCTTTCGGGAAAAAATCCTTGAGTCTGAGCTCTGTGCCCAGATTTGATAAAAAACTGATAATAAAAGGAATACCCTATGAAACGTAAAGTAATTGTGGCCTGTGGCGGTGCTGTAGCAACTTCAACAATGGCTGCAGAAGAAATTAAAGAACTCTGTGAAGCCAACAATATACAACTCGACCTGGTTCAGTGTCGTGTAACAGAAATCGAAACCTATATGGACGGCGCAGACCTCATTTGTACCACGGCTCGCGTTGACCGTACATTTGGCGATATCCCGGTGGTTCACGGCATGCCTTTTGTCTCAGGCGTGGGTATCGAAGCATTGCAGCAAAAAATCCTGACCATCCTCGTGGGGTAACGCCATGTTTAGCGAAATAATGCGTTATATCCTCGATTTAGGTCCAACGGTTATGCTGCCGTTAGTGATCATCATCTTCTCAAAATTGCTGGGAATGAAGCTCGGGGATTGTTTTAAATCTGGTCTGCATATCGGGATTGGGTTTGTCGGCATCGGTCTGGTAATCGGCCTGATGCTGGACTCTATTGGACCTGCCGCAAAAGCAATGGCAGAACAGTTTCAAATCAACCTGCACGTCATCGATGTCGGCTGGCCTGGTTCATCACCGATGACCTGGGCTTCACAAATTGCGTTAATTGCGATTCCTGTCGCCATTGGGGTGAATATCCTGATGCTGGTTACCCGCATGACCCGCGTGGTGAATGTCGACATCTGGAATATCTGGCATATGACGTTTACCGGCGCCATGTTGCATCTGGCGACCGGTTCATACTGGTTGGGCATCCTCGGTGTGGTTGTTCATGCCGCCTTCGTCTACAAACTGGGCGACTGGTTTGCCAAAGACACGCGCGACTTTTTTGGCCTGGAAGGCATCGCCATTCCACATGGTTCCTCGGCATATCTGGGCCCGATAGCGGTCCTGGTTGATACGATCATTGAAAAAATCCCAGGTCTGAACCGCATTCATTTCAGTGCGGATGATGTACAAAAACGCTTCGGCCCCTTCGGCGAGCCCGTGACCGTCGGTTTTGTGATGGGGTTAGTGATCGGCATGCTGGCAGGGTATGACGTTAAAGCAGTGCTCCAACTGGCGGTGAAAACAGCTGCCGTTATGTTGCTCATGCCGCGCGTCATTAAACCGATTATGGATGGACTCACTCCCATTGCAAAGCATGCTCGCAAGCGCCTGCAGGCAAAATTTGGTGGCCAGGAGTTCTTGATTGGCCTGGATCCTGCGCTACTGCTCGGCCATACGTCGGTGGTTTCCGCCAGTCTTATCTTTATCCCGCTGACCATTCTGATTGCCGTTCTGGTACCAGGAAACCAGGTTCTGCCATTCGGCGATCTCGCGACCATTGGTTTCTTTGTCGCCATGGCGGTAGCCGTTCATCAGGGAAACCTTTTCCGCACGCTGATCTCCGGCGTCATCATCATGGGTATCACCCTGTGGATAGCCACGCAAACCATTGGTTTACATACCCAGCTAGCCGCCAATGCGGGCGCATTGAAAGCTGGTGGCATGGTGGCTTCAATGGACCAGGGCGGTTCCCCAATCACCTGGCTGCTAATCCAGCTCTTCACCTGGCAGAACGTGGTGGGTTTCATCATTATCGGTGCTATTTACCTGCTGGGTGTACTGCTGACCTGGCGTCGGGCGCGTAATTTCGTGGCGGCTGAAAAAGCGGCAGCCATAACAGAAAGCCAGACCGCATCTTAATTTCTGGGGAGCATTTGCTCCCCTTCACTTTTCTGGAGACACTTATGAAATCAGTGGTTATTCACGCTGAGGGCGACGTACGCGTTGAAGAACGTCCCATACCACAACTACAAACTGATGAAGATGTACTGGTCAAGGTGGTCAGTTCAGGGCTTTGCGGCTCAGATATTCCCCGAGTCTTCAATCATGGCGCTCACTATTATCCAATCACACTTGGGCATGAGTTCAGTGGCTATGTTGAGTCTTACGGCGCGGGCGTAACCGATCTACAACCCGGAGATGCCGTTGCCTGCGTACCGCTGCTCCCCTGCTTCCACTGTCCTCAGTGCGAGCGTGGATATTTCTCATTGTGTAAGCAATATCAGTTTGTCGGATCGCGCAGCGAAGGCGGCAATGCAGAATATGTGGTGGTAAAACGCGCCAACCTGTTCCGCCTGCCTTCAGAAATGCCGATTGATGATGGCGCATTCATTGAGCCCATTACCGTTGGCCTGCATGCTTTTCACCTCGCTCAGGGATGCGAAGGCAAAAACGTGATCATCGTTGGTGCAGGTACTATCGGTTTACTGGCAATGCAATGTGCTCGCGAACTCGGCGCAAAAAGCATCACGGCGATTGATATCAACCCGCAGAAGCTGGCGTTAGCAAAAGAACTGGGGGCAACCTATGTGTTTAACAGTAGGGAGATGACTGCGACCGAGATCCACTCCAGTCTGGAGAACATTCAATTTGACCAACTCATCCTGGAGACTGCGGGAACCCCACAAACTGTTACTCTGTCGATCGAAATTGCCGGACCTCGCGCTCAACTGGCATTAGTCGGTACGCTGCATCACGATCTGGCGCTAGCTTCAGGTGTTTTTGGGCAAATATTGCGTAAAGAGTTAACCATCCTTGGCAGTTGGATGAACTATTCCAGCCCATGGCCTGGAGAAGAGTGGGAAACCGCTGCCCGTTTACTCACGGAGAAACGCTTACAGCTTGAGCCGTTAATTGCCCACAGTGGTGATGCCGACAGCTTTGCCAGCGCAGTCAAGTCACTCAATGGCGCGCCGATGCAGGGGAAAATTCTGCTCAAACTCTCCTGACCCAACGAGCCAGCAACCTGCGCTGGCTCACATTTACTTTCGAAATTTAGCGTTCACCTTTCGCAATCCTTCGATTAAACTAGTGGCAGTCAAATTATCAGGCAAATCAATATGAACTCATTTGAGAGAAGGAATAAAATTGTCGACCTGATTAATACGCAAGGTAGCGTACTGGTAATGGATCTTTCGAATACCTTTGGTATTTCTGAAGTAACCATTCGCGCTGACCTGCGGTTATTAGAAGAGAAGGGTCTGGTCACCCGTTTTCATGGCGGTGCGGCAAAACCAGGAAGCCATCTGGCTGAAGGTGACAATCAGGAAGTATTATTAGAAGACCGGTATCAGCTTGCCAGCGATCCCAAAAAGCGGATCGCTCAGGCTGCAACGGCAATGGTCGAGGAAGGAATGACCGTGATTCTGGATAGCGGAAGCACGACCTTACTGATCGCTGAGGCGCTAAACCGAAAAAGTAATATCACAGTTATTACCAATAGCCTGCCCGCTGCGTTTACGTTATCGGAAAACAAAGACATTACGCTGGTCGTCTGCGGCGGCACGGTGCGTCACAAAACTCATTCAATGCATGGCACTATCGCTGAACGTTCCCTTCAAGGGATAAGCGCAGACCTGATGTTCGTTGGCGCCGACGGGATTGATGCCACTAATGGTATAACGACATTCAACGAAGGCTATTCGATTAGTAGCGTGATGGCTGCTGCGGCACATAAGGTTATTGCCGTACTGGATGCAACAAAATTTAACCGACGAGGTTTTAATCAGGTACTTCCAATGGAGAAGATTAACTGCGTAATAACCGACGACAGTATCAGCAAACAGGATAAATCAGCGCTGGCCAAAACAGGGGTTGAACTGCTGGTCGTTTAAATTACCCTCCATAGCCCCCCTTTCGTCGCGCCAACGCGTTGCAGTTTGCCTTTTAGCTGCAACGCTTTCAGATAGCGTTCTACAGTTCGGGCTGAGATTTCACACTCATCAGCGATACTTTTGGCGGATCTGCCTGGCTGATTCGACAAGATTTGTAGTATGCGTTTTTCAATATCCAGTAAATCAGGCGACATTTCTTCCGACATTTCTTCCGACATTTCTTCCGACAGGGCTGATGATTTCCCCAATCCCTCTTGCAAAGCAGAGATGATGTTTTCAAGGATAAATTCTATAAATGGCGTGCAGCTACTTTGCCGATCGCACTGCCCTAACACCTGGTAGTAGCGATCCTGTTGGTAGTGGATCAGTGTCTCTACTGGTAACCACGCCAATTCCGATCGCCACTCACGGAGGATTAATGTCTGCCACAACCGGCCCATCCGTCCATTGCCGTCGGCAAAAGGATGAATGAATTCAAATTCATAATGGAAAATAGCACCAGCAATCAGTGGGTGGAGCTCTGTCGTTTTTAACCAGCCCAGTAGGTCATTCATCAATCGAAGAACTTGTGACGCCGGTGGGGCCATATGGATAAGCTGTTTCTCCCTGTAAACACCGACATTGCCGGTTCGCAATTGACCCGGGTTATCGACAAGCCCCATCATCAGGATTTGATGTGCCTGTAAAAGATCGGAGAGTCTTTCACTTTTCCACTCTGACATTTTTTCATAGGCCAGAATCGCATTTCTGACTTCCTGTATATCTTTAGCCGGAGCCAGAATACGTTTCCCCTCCATCAGAGCGGTGACTTGTTCCGTAGTCAACGAATTATGCTCAATCGCTAAAGAGGCCTGAATAGTGCGAATACGATTCTCTTTGCGCAAAAGAGGAGATGCCCTACCAGCCATCGCCGCCCAATTTCCCATCAACTCCCCAATTTCAATGACTTGATTGAGGATCAATGGAGTGATGACGAAAGGTGGTTGGTAGGTGCTCACCGTTACTCCCCCTGCTGTTCCAGCGCGTACTTATACAGCGCATTCTTCTTCACGCCGTGGATCTCAGCGGCCAGTGCGGCGGCCTTTTTCAGCGGCAGCTCTGCCTGCAATAAGGCCAGCGTACGCAGCGCATCAGCCGGAAGGTCGTCTTCTTGCGCTTTGTGTCCTTCGACAATCAGCACCATTTCGCCTTTACGACGATTTTCATCTTCCTTGACCCACGCCAGCAGTTCGCCGACCGGAGCACCGTGAATAGTTTCCCAGGTTTTGGTCAACTCACGCGCCAACACCACGTAGCGGGATTCGCCCCAGACGGCAACCATGTCTTCCAGGCTATCCAGCAAACGGTGGGTGGATTCATAAAAAATAAGCGTACGCGGTTCAGCCTCAATGGCTTTCATCGCATCACGACGCCCTTTCGATTTGGCAGGCAGAAAACCTTCATAGCAAAAGCGGTCTGAAGGCAGACCTGCAGCGCTCAGGGCAGCAATCGCCGCGCAAGGGCCTGGCAGGGGAACAACGCGGATCCCTGCTTCGCGACAGGTCCGTACCAGATGGTAGCCAGGATCGTTAATCAGCGGCGTTCCGGCATCGGAAACCAGCGCAATGTTTTGCCCTTCTTTAAGCTTCGCCACCAGCGTTTCGGCCTTTTGCTGCTCGTTGTGATCATGTAAAGCGAACAAACGCGCGTTAATCGCGAAGTGTTGTAACAAGAGTCCTGTATGACGAGTGTCTTCAGCGGCAATCAAATCAACGGCTTGTAAAACTTCGAGCGCTCGTTGGGTAATATCAGCCAAATTTCCTATAGGAGTAGGTACAATAAAGAGTTGGCCTTGAGAATTATCCGCCGATTCGTGTTGTTTCATTGTGTCGTCCGTATTGCCGATTTAATATTGAGCATTGAGTAAAAAAATATCACTGGATACAGTATGGTACCCTCAACATTTTCTCGTTTGAAAGCCGCACGCGCGCTACCAGTCATTCTGGCAGCACTGATTTTTGCAGGCTGTGGCACCCAGGCGCCAGACCAGAGTGCAGCCCATATGCAGGGCACTGCGCAGGCTGATTCCGGCTTTTATCTGCAACAAATGCAGCAAAGCTCAGATGATAGCAAGACCAATTGGCAATTACTCGCCATTCGTGCACTGCTGAAAGAAGGCAAGAGCCAGCAGGCTATCGAGCTGTTCAACCAGCTACCACAGAAGCTAAGCGATACCCAGCGTCGTGAGCAGTCACTGCTGGCCGTCGAAATTAAGCTCACGCAGAAAGATGTCGCTGGCGCACAGGCCCTGCTGGATAAGCTAACCCCCGCCGATTTTGATCAAAACCAGCAGGTGAGATACTGGCAGGCGCAAATCGACGTCAACCAGGGTCGTCCATCGCTGACGCTACTGCGCGCCCTGATCGCCCAGGAACCGCTGCTGGCCACGAACGCTAAGCAGAAAAACATGGATGCTACCTGGCTGGCGCTGTCATCCATGACCCAGGAGCAAGCGCAGGCGTTGGTCATCAATGCGGATGAAAACGTGCTGCAAGGCTGGTTAGATCTCCAGCGCGTCTGGTTCGATAACCGTAACGATCCAGACATGATGAAAGCCGGTATTGCTGACTGGCAGAAACGTTATCCACAAAACCCGGGGGCAAAACTGTTGCCAACGCAGTTGGTTAACGTGCAGAGCTTTAAACCCGCTTCCACCAGCAAAATTGCTCTGCTGCTGCCGCTGAACGGTCAGGCCGCTGTATTTGGCCGTACTATTCAGCAAGGCTTTGAAGCTGCGAAAAATATGGGTACTCAACCCGTAGCGGACCCTGCTGTTGCCGCGCCTGCTGCGGATACAGCGGCTGCGACGACCACGGAACAGCCGCAAACGACTGACGGTGTTGCCAGCCCGGCTCAGGCGTCAGTAAGCGATCTGACCAACGAGACGCCAGCACAGCCAGAAGCTACAGCCCCACAGCCAACAGCGCCTGCGCAGCCAACAACCGCCAGCGCACCAGCGAATCCGTCCGCGGAGCTGAAAATCTACGACACGTCATCACAGCCACTGAATCAGATCCTGACTCAGGTTCAGCAGGATGGCGCCAGCATCGTGGTTGGCCCACTGTTGAAGAACAATGTTGAAGAGCTGATGAAAAGCAACACGCCATTAAACGTCCTGGCGCTTAATCAGCCGGAGTCGGTGAAAAACCTGCCGAACGTCTGCTACTTCGCTCTGTCGCCAGAAGATGAAGCGCGCGACGCAGCACGCCACATTCGCGATCAAGGAAAACAGACGCCGCTGTTGTTGATCCCGCGGAGTTCGTTAGGCGATCGCGTTGCCAACGCCTTTGCACAGGAGTGGCAAAAACTGGGTGGCGGCGTGGTGCTGCAGCAGAAGTTCGGCTCCACCGCTGAGCTGAAAATGGGCGTCAACGGCGGCTCGGGGATCTCCCTGACGGGCAGCCCGGTCGCCTCTTCTGTACCCGCGCAGCCTGGCGTGACGATTGGCGGTCTGACCATTCCGGCAGCACCTACCGATGCGCAAATCACCGGCGGCAGCGGTCGTGTTGATGCCGTATATATTCTGGCAACGCCGGAAGAAATTGCATTTATAAAGCCGATGATCGCCATGCGCAACGGTAGCCAGAGCGGTGCCACGCTGTACGCCAGCTCCCGTAGCGCGCAGGGAACTGCCGGCCCGGATTTCCGTCTGGAGATGGAAGGCTTGCAATACAGCGAAATTCCGATGCTGGCAGGCGCTAACGCCCCTCTCATGCAGCAGGCGCTGGGCGCGGTTCGTAACGACTACTCGCTGGCGCGTATGTACGCGATGGGCGTCGATGCCTGGTCGCTTGCCAACCACTTCTCGCAAATGCGTCAGGTGCAGGGTTTCGAAATTAACGGCAACACCGGAGCCTTAACCGCAACGCAGGATTGTGTGATTAACAGGAAGTTATCATGGCTCAAATACCAGCAAGGACAAGTCGTCCCCGCCAGTTAACGAGTAAACAGACCGGTGACGCGTGGGAATCCACCGCGCGTGACTGGCTGCAGAGCAAGGGACTGCATTTTATCGCCGCCAACGTGCATGAGCGTGGCGGCGAAATCGACCTGATAATGCGTGAAGGCAACACCACCGTATTTGTTGAGGTTCGCTATCGGCGCTCAGCCCAGTTTGGCGGTGCAGCGGCGAGTGTGACCCGGAGCAAACAACACAAATTATTACAGACTGCCCGCTTGTGGCTTGCGCGCCACAATGGAAGTTTTGATACTGTGGATTGCCGGTTCGATGTGTTAGCCTTCACCGGAAATGATGTTGAGTGGTTTAAGGACGCGTTCAACGACCGCTCATAGTTGAAGATTCAGAGCCTGGTTCTTAAGGATTAGCGTGTTAGATAGAATTAAAGTCTGCTTTACAGAAAGCATTCAAACTCAGATAGCTGCGGCTGAAGCACTTCCGGATGCGATCTCCCGTGCAGCCATGACGCTGGTTCAGTCCCTGCTCAATGGCAACAAAATTCTCTGTTGTGGTAATGGGACGTCCGCTGCCAACGCACAGCATTTTGCTGCCAGCATGATCAATCGTTTTGAAACAGAGCGCCCAAGTTTACCTGCGATTGCACTAAATACTGATAATGTGGTCTTAACTGCGATTGCCAACGATCGCCTGCACGACGAAGTTTATGCAAAACAAGTCCGTGCGCTGGGACATGCAGGGGATGTTCTGCTGGCAATCTCTACGCGTGGTAATAGCCGCGATATCGTAAAAGCCGTTGAAGCCGCCGTGACACGCGACATGACAATTGTCGCACTGACCGGGTATGACGGAGGGGAGCTGGCCGGGTTACTGGGGCCGCAGGATGTTGAAATCCGTATCCCTTCACACCACAGCGCCCGCGTTCAGGAAATGCATATGCTGACGGTCAACTGCCTTTGCGATCTCATCGATAACACGCTTTTCCCTCACCAGGATGATTAAGGAGTACACATGAAGGCATTTTCGCCGCTTGCTGTGATTATCGCTGCCCTGCTACTGCAAGGCTGTGTCGCTGCCGCCGTTGTCGGAACTGCTGCTGTCGGCACCAAAGCCGCGACGGATCCTCGCAGTGTTGGCACCCAGGTAGATGACGGAACCCTGGAATTACGCGTCAATACCGCGTTGTCGAAAGATGCCCAGATCAAGAAAGAGGCGCGTATCAACGTGAGCGCGTATCAGGGTAAAGTGCTGCTGGTCGGTCAGTCGCCAAATAGCGAACTGTCTGCGCGAGCAAAACAGATTGCGATGGGCGTAGAAGGTACCACTGAGGTCTTTAACGAGATCCGTCAGGGTCAGCCAATCGGGCTGGGCGATGCGTCTAACGATACCTGGATAACCACTAAAGTACGTTCCCAGTTGCTGACCAGCGATCAGGTGAAATCCTCTAACGTGAAAGTCACCACCGAAAACGGGGAAGTGTTCCTGTTGGGTCTGGTGACTGAACGTGAAGCGAAGGCTGCGGCAGACATCGCCAGCCGGGTAAGCGGCGTGAAACGCGTCACGACGGCTTTTACGTTTATTAAGTAAGACTGCTACAAATGCCGGATGGGGACGCCAGAGCGTCCTCTCCGGCATTTTATTTGGCTCTTTCGCGCAGTTCGGAAGAGGTCAGGATCGAAACGCCTTCATGTCCAGGCGCCAGTGCCTCCGCCAGCATAGCCCGGGCTACATCACGCGCCTCAATCGACTTCCAGTTCCCCGGCAGCAGCCGAAATAACGGCGCTAAAAACCTCTCATTCGCCCGCTGTTTATCCCGCTCTCCGAGTAACATTGAAGGCCGAACAATCGTCAGCCGCGGCCAATTTTGCGCGATCAGCGCCTGCTCCATTTCCCCTTTCACCCGGTTATAAAAAAACGGTGAATTGGCATTGGCCCCCATCGAACTGACCACCAGCATATGCTGAGCGCCCAACCGACGCCCCGTCAGGGCCGTGTCCACCACCAGAGTATAGTCAGCATGGATAAACGCTTCTTTGCTACCCGCTTCACGCCGGGTGGTTCCCAGACAACAAAAGACAATATCTACCGGATCGGTGACCTGCGCCAGCGCATCGGTTAGCTGCGGATCATAGGGATTATAGACGCCAGCCGTATCAGCCAGCGGTCGACGCGTCGGCGCCGTGATGGCATTGACCCGGGGTTCATTGAGCAGCATACGCAGCAAATTTCCGCCTACCAGCCCCGTTGCGCCTGTTATTAATACCTGACTCATCGCTAATCTTCCCCTGACTCTTTAATCACTCTATTAACTATAGATCACGTTGCCAGTGCATTTTTTTGCCAAAGCCCAGCGTGTTGTCCGTGAATTTGACTTCATCCAGTCGAATCTCCCATACGGGCGCTGGCAGCATTCTGGCGACCGGGAAACGGCGGTTGTAGGCGTTACGCGCGGCTTCACTCTCCTGCCCTTCAAGACGCCGGATTTCCCCTTTAAACTGTACGCCGCGAATCAGGGCGACCGTTTTGGGCTGACCATTTACCGTGCCGGCAATCGGCGCGCGCGGCCCGGACATCTGCGCATGGCGCGTTTTTTCTTCGGTCAGCACATAGAACACCATCTTCTGCGCATCAAACAGGTAAAACGCATTGGCGCACCATAATTCACCGTCATGATGTACACACCAGGTCACGACGTGCTGCTTTGCCAGCCAGCGGGTCACCGCAGTCAGTGTTTCCATTTCTGTTCTCTTTTATACTGTAGGCCTGAAAATTATCACGTCGATGGTGACAATGACACCCTGGTATCTGTACCTGATCCGTACTGCGGACAACGCCTTATACACCGGAATAACCACCGATGTGCAGCGCCGCTATAAGCAGCATCAAAGTGGGAAAGGCGCGAAGGCGCTGCGCGGAAAGGGGGAACTCACGTTGGCATTTGCGGCTCAGGTCGGCGACCGTTCGCTGGCCCTGCGCTTAGAATATCGCGTCAAACAGCTTACAAAGCGGCAGAAAGAGCGCCTTGTTGAAGGCGAAGGGCTTGAGGCACTACTGAGCAGCCTGCAAACCCCCGGCGCTTAAAAACGATTGAAGTAGTCGTGGTATTCCACAAGGCCCGTCACACCCTCCAGCGCATCGTCCGCCAGGCGATGAACCTGGAACGCGCTTTCGGTACCCGGCCAGCGGCAACGCAGGTCATGATGGGCAGCCAGCTCAAAACCAAAGCGGCTGTACAGCGCCGGATCGCCCAGCGTAACCACCGCGGCGTAACCAAACTCGTTCAGGGAATCGAGTCCTTCATAGACCAGCTGACGCGCCAGGCCCTGCCCACGGTAGTTTTCATCCACCGCGAGCGGCGCCATGCCTACCCATTGCAGGTCTTCGCCCTGGACATCGACAGGGCTGAACGCGACGTAACCCACTACCTGACCTTCGTCATCGGTAGCAACCAGACCCAGCGTTATGAAACCGTCTTCACGCAGGTCGTGCACTAATTTCGCTTCCGCATCGCTCTCAAATGAACGACGCAGCAATGCATCAATACCTGGGGCATCAATGGGAATTTCAACTCGAATCAGCATGGCTCACCTACCGAAGTCTGTTTGGTTTCTGGCGACGTTTTCATCCCCGCCTCAACAAAATCCGCCAACTGCATCAGCATGACGCGCAACGCTTTAGGCATCTGATCCAGTTCGATGGCGTCCATCAGATTTTTTACATACAGCCCTAATTCTGTATCACCTTCAATCACCAGGCGACGCTGGAAGAACAGCGTATCCGGATCCTGCTTACGCGCCGCGATCATCAGGAGATCGCTGGCATCCGCGCTAAAACTCACATCCGCCTCTGCATTCTGGCTGACGATAAGTTTATCGTTCTCAACAGAGGTATACCATTTAAGGCCAATGTCACGCACATGAATGCTCAGCCAGCGACCGTCGAGAAACTCCAGCTCCCCATCGGCCAGCGCCTGACTAAACTGCCAGCTCAGGACCTGCTCCAGAACCTGGCGCTTCAGCGCAAAGGGCGTCAGTTTAACCGGTACACTCATCAGAGAAGGACCAAAATGTACTAAGCGTGAACGCAGTTTATCCAACACGAGCTTTACTCCCTGTTTCAATTATCCTGCTATTTTGCCATATCAAATAAACGACATAGCGGCATAAATCAACAATTCGCTACGAAATTGTTACCTCTTATTGGTATCACCAATACGACTTTAACTGCCTCAAATCAAAAATTGTCTCAGCAAGGTTAACTAAAATCCCTCTTCGTTAACATTTCTGCGCCCTTTACGGCGCAACGTTCAGGATAAATTATGGAGCTGCTCTGCCCTGCCGGAAACCTCCCGGCGCTTAAGGCGGCCATCGAGAACGGCGCTGATGCGGTCTACATCGGGCTGAAAGATGATACCAACGCCCGTCATTTCGCCGGCCTTAATTTTACCGAGAAAAAATTGCAGGAAGCGGTGAGTTTTGTCCATCAGCACCGCCGTAAGCTGCACATCGCGATTAACACCTTTGCGCATCCGGATGGTTACGCGCGCTGGCAACGTGCCGTAGATATGGCGGCGCAACTGGGTGCGGATGCGCTGATCCTCGCCGACCTCGCCATGCTTGAGTATGCCGCAGAGCGCTACCCGCATATTGAGCGTCATGTCTCTGTTCAGGCATCCGCAACCAATGAAGAGGCGATTAATTTCTATCATCGCAACTTTGATGTCGCCCGCGTGGTACTGCCGCGCGTACTGTCTATTCACCAGGTGAAGCAGCTCGCTCGCGTCACGCCAGTTCCCCTGGAAGTGTTCGCCTTTGGCAGTCTGTGCATTATGGCGGAAGGCCGCTGCTATCTTTCATCCTATCTGACGGGCGAGTCTCCTAATACGGTTGGCGCCTGCTCTCCTGCCCGTTTTGTTCGCTGGCAGCAGACCCAACAAGGGCTGGAATCCCGTCTTAATGAAGTGCTGATCGACCGCTATCAGGACGGAGAAAACGCCGGTTATCCGACGCTGTGTAAAGGCCGCTATCTGGTTGATGGCGAGCGCTATCATGCGCTGGAAGAACCCACCAGCCTGAATACGCTGGAGCTGCTGCCAGAACTGCTGGCGGCCAATATTGCCTCGGTGAAAATCGAAGGGCGTCAGCGTAGCCCGGCCTACGTCAGCCAGGTGGCGAAAGTGTGGCGCCAGGCGATCGACCGCTGTATGGCCGACCCGCAAAACTACGCCCCACAGGCCGCGTGGATGGAAACGCTCGGTTCAATGTCCGAAGGCACGCAGACCACGCTTGGCGCGTATCACCGTAAATGGCAGTGAGAGAAGCAATGAAATATTCCTTAGGGCCGGTGCTGTGGTACTGGCCGAAAGAAACGCTGGAAGATTTTTATCAGCAGGCCGCCACCAGCCAGGCCGACGTTATCTATCTTGGCGAAGCGGTGTGCAGTAAACGCCGCGCTACCAAAGTAGGCGACTGGATCGATATGGCGAAATCGCTCGCTGGCAGCGGTAAACAGGTGGTGCTGTCAACGCTGGCGCTGGTGCAGGCCTCCTCTGAGCTGGGAGAACTGAAGCGCTATGTCGAAAACGGCGACTTCCTGCTGGAAGCCAGCGATCTCGGCGTGGTAAACATGTGTGCCGAGCGTAAGCTGCCGTTTGTCGCCGGGCATGCGCTCAACTGCTACAACGCGGTAACCCTGCGTTTGCTGCTCAGGCAGGGCATGGTGCGCTGGTGTATGCCGGTAGAACTGTCCCGTGACTGGCTGGTCAATCTGCTTAACCAGTGTGAAGAGCTGGGTATTCGCAATCAGTTTGAAGTAGAGGTGCTGAGCTACGGGCATCTGCCGCTGGCGTACTCTGCCCGCTGCTTTACCGCACGCTCTGAAGACCGTCCAAAAGATGAGTGTGAAACCTGCTGCATCAAATACCCGAATGGGCGCGATGTGCTGTCGCAGGAGAATCAGCAGGTCTTTGTCCTCAACGGCATCCAGACCATGAGCGGCTATGTTTACAACCTCGGCAACGAGCTGACATCGATGCAGGGTCTGGTTGATATTGTGCGTCTGTCCCCTTCAGGCAGCGACACGTTCGCCATGCTCGATGCCTTCCGCGCCAATGAAAATGGCACTGCCCCATTACCGCTTGCTGCCCACAGCGACTGCAACGGCTACTGGAAACGGCTGGCAGGTCTTGAACTACAGCCGTGATTAATAGCTCACTTTGTTAACAACATTCGCTAATCTTTAATGCAGTATTAAAAGATTAACCGGTAACAAAGTGAGCCGTTATGACTGACAAAACTATTCCGTTCTCGGTGCTGGATCTGGCGCCGATCCCTGAAGGATCTTCGGCAAAAGAGGCCTTCACACACTCGCTTGATCTCGCTCGACTGGCCGAAAAGCGCGGCTACCACCGCTACTGGCTGGCAGAACATCACAACATGACCGGCATCGCCAGCGCTGCGACCTCTGTGCTGATTGGCTATCTGGCGGCCAATACCACCACGCTGCATCTTGGTTCTGGCGGCGTTATGCTGCCCAACCATTCGCCGCTGGTGATCGCCGAGCAGTTCGGTACCCTGAATACGCTGTATCCGGGACGAATCGATCTCGGGCTTGGCCGCGCGCCGGGTAGCGACCAACCGACCATGCGCGCGTTGCGCCGCCATATGAGTGGTGATATCGATAACTTCCCGCGCGACGTAGCTGAACTGGTGGACTGGTTCGACGCCCGCGATCCAAATCCTCATGTACGTCCGGTTCCCGGCTACGGCGAGCAGATCCCGGTCTGGTTATTAGGCTCCAGCCTGTACAGCGCACAGCTGGCAGCCCAGCTCGGCCTGCCATTTGCCTTCGCCTCGCACTTTGCTCCGGATATGTTGCATCAGGCGCTGCATCTGTATCGCACCCAGTTCAAGCCCTCAGCGCGTCTGGCAAAGCCGTATGCAATGGTGTGCATCAACATCATTGCCGCCGACAGCAACCGCGATGCCGAATTTCTTTTCACCTCAATGCAGCAGGCGTGTGTGAAACTGCGTCGTGGCGAAACCGGCCAGCTACCGCCACCGGTAGAGAATATGCATCAGCTGTGGTCCGCTTCCGAGCAGTACGGCGTACAACAGGCTCTGAGCATGTCGCTGGTTGGTGATAAAGCGAAAGTGCGACACGGTCTCGACGCCATTTTGCGTGAAACCCAGGCCGATGAAATTATGGTTAACGGCCAGATTTTTGATCATCAGGCACGTCTACATTCGTTTGACCTGGCGATGCAGGTGAAAGAAGAGTTGGTGGGGTAATCGTTGTTTTGCCCGGTGGCGCTTCGCTTACCGGGCTTACGAGATCGTATAGGCCGGATAAGGCGCAACCGCCATCCGGCACTAAAAGGTTACTGGTACACAGGCAACAAATTCACGCTCGACAGAATATGGATAACCGCGTTGCCGATGCCGAATACCAGGATCAGCGCAATCATCGGCTTGCCGCCCCAGACACGGAATTTCGGGCTGCCGAAACGCTCGCGGGATTTACGGGCCAGCAGCGCCGGAACAATGGCGGCCCAGATGGTCGCGGCAAGCCCTGCATAGCCAATGGCGTACAGGAAACCGTTCGGCCACAACAGGCCACCGACAATCGGCGGGACAAACGTCAGCAATGCCGTTTTAAAACGTCCCATTGCCGAGTCATCAAAGCCAAACAGATCCGCCAAATAGTCAAACAGACCGAGCGTGACCCCGAGGAATGAACTCGCCACCGCAAAGTTGGAGAACACCACCAGCAGCAGATCCAGACTGCGGCTGTTCAGCACGCCGCTCAGCGCCTGTACCAGCACATCAATGTTACCACCCTGCTGCGCAATACCGATAAATTCCGGACGCGGGATGTTACCCATCGTCCCCAGCAACCATACGGTATACAGCACCAGCGCCAGCAGCGTGCCGTACACCAGGCACTTAACGATGGTCTTCGGATCTTTGCCGTAATACTTCATCAGGCTCGGGACGTTGCCGTGATAGCCGAATGAGGCCAGGCAGAACGGTAACGTCATCAGCAGGTACGGCGTATACGAAGCGTTGCTCTGCGCCACGTTAAACAGCGTCGTGGGCGTAACATGCCCCAGCAGACTGCCGAAGGTCAGGAAAAAAGTAATCACCTTCGCGCCCAGCACAATCGCCGTCATGCGGCTAACCGCTTTGGTGCTTAACCACACCACGAACGCCACCAGCAGCGCAAAACCAAGACCCGCCGCACGCGCCGGAACGTTCAGCGACATCTCCGAGAAGGTGTGATGCAGGATCGAACCGCTCGCCGAGATATACGCATAGGTAAGGATATAGAGAACGAAAGCAATCGAGATGCCGTTCACAACGTTCCAGCCTTTGCCCAGCAGATCTTTCGTGATGGTGTCAAAGCTGGAACCAATGCGGTAATTGAGGTTAGCTTCAAGGATCATCAGTCCGGAGTGCAGCATGCAAAACCAGGTGAAGATCAGCGCCGCCATTGACCAGAAGAACCACGCCCCGGACATGACCACTGGCAGAGAAAACATCCCTGCGCCAATAATGGTGCCGCCGATGATCACCACGCCGCCAAGCAGCGAAGGTGACGTTTGGGTGGTGGTTAGTGTTGCCATTTAGCCATCTCTCCAGTCATTTATATTGTGACTACATTTCAATGTGCTGCACTGTACCAGTACACGAGTACAAATGAAATAAAAAAAGCCCCGATTGTTGAGATCGGGGCTGTATATTTTACTTTACGGTATTAAACCGTAATTTCGCATGGATTACGCATCACCACCGAAACGACGACGACCAGCGGAATCATCACGACGCGGAGCAGAAGAATCGTCACGACGCGGACCGCGGTTGCCTTCACGACGTTCGCCGCTGAAACGACGACCTTCGCTACGACCGCCTTCACGACGCTCGCCGCTGAAACCACGACCTTCGCCACGACCGCCTTCACGACGCTCACCGCTGAAACGGCCACCGCCACGACGCTCACCACCGGTGTGCGGAACTGCATCGCCAACCAGCTGCATGTTCATCGGCTTGTTCAGGATGCGAGTACGGGTAAAGTGCTGCAGCACGTCGCCCGGCATACCTTTCGGCAGCTCGATGGTAGAGTGGGAAGCAAACAGCTTGATGTTACCGATGTAACGGCTGCTGATATCGCCTTCGTTAGCAATCGCACCAACGATATGACGGACTTCAACACCGTCATCACGGCCCACTTCAATGCGGTACAGCTGCATATCGCCAACGTCACGACGTTCACGACGCGGACGGTCTTCACCACCACGCTCATTACGGTCACCACGCGGGCCACGATCGTTGCGGTCACGCGGACCACGATCGTCACGGTCGCGGAATTCGCGTTTCGGACGCATCGGCGCATCTGGCGGTAGGATCAGCGGACGTTCGCCCTGAGCCATTTTCAGCAGAGCGGCTGCCAGCGTTTCGATATCCAGTTCTTCTTCCGGCTGCATTTTCGCCAGCAGAGCACGGTACTGATCCAGATCGCTGCTTTCCTGCTGCTGCTGTACTTTAGCGGCGAATTTTTCCAGACGGCGTTTGCCCAGCAGGTCTGCGTTCGGCAGTTCTACTTCCGGAATAGTCAGCTTCATGGTGCGTTCGATGTTACGCAGCAGACGACGCTCACGGTTCTCAACGAACAGCAGCGCGCGACCCGCACGGCCCGCACGACCGGTACGGCCGATACGGTGAACGTAAGATTCGGAATCCATCGGGATGTCGTAGTTAACAACCAGGCTGATACGCTCAACGTCCAGGCCACGGGCCGCAACGTCGGTAGCAATCAGAATATCCAGACGGCCATCTTTCAGACGCTCCAGAGTCTGCTCACGCAGGGACTGGTTCATGTCGCCGTTCAGTGCAGCGCTGCTATAACCGCTACGCTCCAGCGCTTCTGCCACTTCCAGGGTCGCATTTTTGGTACGAACGAAGATAATCGCCGCATCAAAGTCTTCTGCTTCCAGGAAACGCACCAGCGCTTCATTTTTACGCATGCCCCAGACGGTCCAGTAGCTCTGGCTGATGTCAGGACGGGTAGTTACGCTGGACTGAATGCGTACTTCCTGCGGCTCTTTCATAAAGCGGCGGGTAATACGACGAATCGCTTCCGGCATAGTCGCGGAGAACAGAGCGGTCTGATGACCTTCCGGGATCTGCGCCATGATGGTTTCAACGTCTTCGATGAAGCCCATACGCAGCATTTCATCCGCTTCGTCCAGTACCAGACCGCTCAGTTTGGAGAGGTCCAGAGTACCGCGCTTCAGGTGATCCAGCAGACGGCCCGGCGTACCGACAACGATCTGTGGTCCCTGACGCAGGGCACGTAATTGCACGTCATAACGCTGGCCGCCGTACAGGGCAACCACGTTCACGCCGCGCATGTGTTTAGAAAAATCCGTCATGGCTTCTGCAACCTGAACCGCCAGTTCGCGGGTCGGTGCCAGCACCAGAATCTGAGGTGCCTTCAGCTCAGGATCAAGATTGTTGAGCAGCGGTAAAGAGAACGCTGCAGTTTTGCCGCTACCCGTCTGGGCCATACCCAGAACATCGCGGCCGCCCAGCAGATGCGGAATGCACTCTGCCTGGATTGGAGATGGTTTTTCGTAACCCAGATCGGTAAGGGCTTCAAGGATAGGAGCCTTCAGGCCCAGATCTGCAAAAGTGGTTTCGAATTCAGCCATGTAGTACGTGTGCCTCAAAATTAATGGCGGCCAGTCTACATAACTCATCATGAAATTGATCTGCAATTTTCATTGAAAAGTGTGAACCGGCTCAAAGTAGGTGTATTAACGAACAACAACGCCCTCACCCGTGAAGGTGATGGCAATCAAAAAAGATTACGGGCTGATGTGTACGTCAGCTATTGCTGGTCCGATTCTGCCAGGTCATCTTGGTCCTGGCCCAGGAGCGATAATTCCAACAATGCGTATCGGTGCTCAACAAAGTTATGAACGTTGTTAGCCACCGCCAGTTTGAACAATGCCGTAGCGTTGTCCAAATCCCCCAGACTTAGGTAGTACTTACCTAAATAGAAGTTGGTTTCACTGAGATGCTCAGCGAGCGAGGTGTTATCCGTTGCGTCCGCCTTTAGGCGTTCCATCAGCGTTGCTTCGCTAATGTTGCCCAGGTAGAACTCGACAATGTTCCATCCCCATTGCTCTTTATCCGATTTCTCAAAGCGTTGCTTTAACGCTTCTTTAGCCTGCTTCTCATCGAGCTTCTGCTCGGCGAGATAAAGCCACAGACTACGGAAAGGATCATTGGGATCGTCTTGATAAAACGCTAGCAGATCATCTTGCGCTAACTTGTCGCGACCGCCGTAATACAATGCGATACCGCGATTTAAGTGCGCGTAGTTGTAAGTTGGATCAAGCTCAAGTACAGAATCAAACGCTTCATAGGCAGCATCAAAATTGCCTGCCTGCGTTAAATATATACCTAAGTAATTGAATACTTCAGGCATATCTGGTCGGATTGCCAGCGCTTGTGAAAAATCATTTCGCGCCAGTGCCCTCAGACCGAGACTATCATACAACACTCCGCGCTCATATAAAAGCTGTGCGCGTTCGTCATCGGTTAAAGCCCGACTGGCAAGAATTTGTTCCATACGTGCCAGAATCACTTCCTGCTGCAAAGTCGGTTGCAATGGTACTGCGAGGACTTCACTCTTACGCCAGGCGGAATTACTGCATCCAGCCAGCGTGAGTGCTGTCGCAACGAAACACCAGCGCAAAAAAGGCTTCATTTCCCACTCCCGAAGACAACGATTGAATGAACGTCCAGGTTCCCCGGTTGCTAACAAGGCGTCCTGCCGGGTTAAAAGCCCTCCGCTTTCACGGAGGGCAATGGCAACCTTACTCGCCCTGGCTTGCCGGAGCTTCCGGTTCGCCTGCAGGCTGAGACTGCTCAGTTGCTTCTTTAATGCTCAGACGTACACGGCCCTGGCGATCTACTTCCAGAACTTTGACCGGTACTTCCTGGCCCATCTGCAGGTAATCGGTCACTTTCTCAACGCGTTTGTCAGCGATCTGAGAGATGTGTACCAGACCTTCTTTACCGCCACCAATGGCAACAAATGCGCCAAAGTCAACGATACGGGTCACTTTACCATTGTAGATACGGCCTACTTCGATCTCTGCGGTGATCTCTTCGATACGACGGATAGCATATTTCGCTTTCTCGCCGTCGGTCGCAGCAATCTTCACAGTACCATCATCTTCAATTTCAATGGTGGTGCCGGTTTCTTCGGTCAGAGCACGGATAACAGAACCGCCTTTACCGATAACGTCTTTGATCTTGTCCGGGCTGATCTTGATGGTGTGGATACGCGGGGCGAACTGAGAAATGTCACCACGCGGTGCGTTGATCGCTTGTTCCATCACACCCAGGATGTGCAGACGCGCACCTTTAGCCTGGTTCAGAGCAACCTGCATGATCTCTTTGGTGATACCTTCAATTTTGATATCCATCTGCAGTGCAGAGATACCGTCGCGGGAACCCGCCACTTTGAAGTCCATATCGCCCAGGTGGTCTTCGTCGCCCAGGATGTCAGACAGAACAACAAAGTTGTCGCCTTCTTTCACCAGACCCATCGCGATACCCGCAACGGCAGCTTTGATCGGCACGCCTGCGTCCATCAGCGCCAGAGAAGCACCACATACGGAAGCCATGGAAGAAGAACCGTTAGATTCGGTGATTTCAGAAACCACACGTACGGTGTACGGGAATTTATCCAGTTCCGGCATCACTGCCAGTACGCCACGCTTCGCCAGACGACCGTGACCAATCTCACGACGCTTCGGAGAACCGACCATACCGGTTTCACCTACGCAGTACGGAGGGAAGTTGTAGTGGAACAGGAAGTTGTCAGTACGCTCGCCCATCAGCTCGTCAAGGTTCTGCGCATCACGAGTGGTGCCCAGGGTCGCAGTAACCAGCGCCTGAGTTTCACCACGGGTGAACAGTGCGGAACCGTGGGTACGCGGCAGAACGCCAGTACGCACGTCCAGACCACGGATCATGTCTTTTTCACGACCATCGATGCGCGGCTCGCCTGCCAGTACGCGGCTGCGAACAACATTTTTCTCGATAGCGTGCAGGATTTCACCCAGTTCGTTAGCGTCCAGGGTTTCGTCTTCAGCCACCAGAGTCGCGATGGTTTCAGATTTGATCACGTCAACCTGAGCGTAACGCTCTTGTTTGTCAGTGATACGGTAAGCATCGCTCAGACGAGCTTCTGCCAGTGCGGCAACGCGTGCGTTCAGCGCTTCGTTGACGGCTTCTGGCTGCCAGTCCCAACGCGGTTTGCCAGCTTCTTTCGCCAGCTCGTTGATAGCCTGAATAACAACCTGCTGCTGTTCGTGGCCGAATACTACAGCGCCCAGCATCTGGTCTTCGCTCAGCAGTTCAGCTTCGGATTCAACCATCAGTACGGCAGCTTCAGTACCAGCAACAACCAGGTCCAGCTTGCTTTCTTTCAGTTCGTCCTGAGTCGGGTTCAGTACGTACTGGTCATTGATGTAACCAACACGTGCAGCACCGATCGGGCCGTTGAACGGGATACCAGACAGAGTCAGCGCAGCAGATGCACCAATCATTGCCACGATATCCGGGTTAACCTGCGGGTTAACGGAAACAACGGTCGCGATAACCTGAACTTCGTTAACGAAGCCTTCCGGGAACAGCGGGCGAACCGGGCGGTCAATCAGACGCGCGATCAGAGTTTCGCCTTCACTCGGACGGCCTTCACGACGGAAGAAGCTACCCGGGATACGGCCAGCAGCGTAGGTACGCTCCTGATAGTTAACGGTCAGTGGGAAAAAGTCCTGGCCTGGTTTCGCTTTTTTCTGGCCAACAACGGTAACGAATACCGCAGTGTCATCCATGCTAACCATAACAGCGGCAGTCGCCTGACGCGCCATCATGCCGGTTTCCAGCGTAACGGTATGCTGACCGTACTGGAATTTACGAACGATCGGATTAAGCAAATTAATATCCTTTCTCTATTTTTTGACGGCACATTTTTGCGCCATCGTTAATACCCGATCTTCTGCGCATCCTCGCGACTAATGACAACCCTAACCCATAAGCATGAGTAAAGCCTCTCATTAGCCGCGCGAACCTCTGCAACGGAAGATCATTCATAGCAACAATACATTAGTTTCCAGCGAATTGCTGCCATCTGCTGGAAAAAAGGGGCCATGAAGGCCCCCTCTTTCTGAAACTCGAAAGAATTAGCGACGCAGACCCAGACGCTCGATCAGCGCGGTGTAACGTGCAACATCTTTACGTTTCAGGTAGTCGAGCAGTTTACGACGCTGAGAAACCATGCGCAGCAGACCACGACGGCTGTGGTGATCTTTTTTGTGCTCTGCAAAGTGGCCCTGCAGGTGGTTAATCTGTGCAGTCAACAGAGCAACCTGAACATCGGTAGAACCGGTGTCGTTTGCATCACGACCAAACTCAGAAACGATTTTAGCGGTAGCTTCAGTACTTAGAGACATTTTAAAACTCCAAAGTGTTAAGAATGAAAGGATGCCGATCTCTAATTCAGCTATCCCAGTGTATACACGCCTTCTTCAAACTGACCCTGCGCTGGCTGTGTCCGCTCACCTCGGTCACTTACCTGAGTAAGCTCCTGAGGATCCTCAGACCTGCTGCCTTGATGCAGCTCGAATGATTTTGTGTACACGCCACGCAGATTGTTAAACAATTTACGCGACGTTAAGCGGCAGTATTCTACTCGCAGCGCCCTTTTATCGCAAGACAGAGAGCGCTATGCAGGATACTCAACCACCAGGCGACGAGGGGCGACACGACCTTCATCGTCAATCTCCCCCATGCCGATAAACTTGCCGTCATCGCCTTCCGTCACGCGCACCAACCCTTCCAGCGGCACACCTGACGTCCGTACCGGGTTACCATTTTTAAAGTAAACCGACGATGTTAAAGGCAAATTAACAACAGGGTAGTCCGATGCAGGACTGTCCATTGGCATCAGCAAAGGATCCAGCAACTGCGCCGCCGGAATGTTCTGCTGTTCGGCCTGTTCAACCAGCTCATGCAGATGTTCCAGCGTAACCATACGATCCACCGGATACTTACTGACCGTCAGACGACGCAGATACGTTACGTGCGCGCCGCAGCCCAGCTTCTCACCGAGATCGTCAACGATGGTGCGAATATAAGTGCCTTTGGAGCAGTGAACTTCCAGCTCCAGCTCGTTACCTTCGTGGCGAATAAACAGCAGCTCATAGACGGTAATCGGGCGCGCTTCACGCGGCACTTCAATGCCCTGACGCGCATATTCGTACAGCTTTTTACCCTGGTACTTCAGCGCCGAATACATTGACGGAATCTGCTCGATATCGCCGCGGAAAGTCTCCAGCGCGCTGGCAAGCTGCTCTGCGCTGAAGGTTACCGGACGCTCCTGCACGATTTGCCCATCGGCATCGGAGGTGTCGGTACGCTGGCCCAGACGGGCAACCACACGATAGCGTTTGTCAGAATCCAGCAAATACTGGGAAAACTTAGTCGCTTCACCGAGGCAGATAGGCAGCATGCCTGTCGCCAGCGGATCCAGCGCGCCGGTATGTCCCGCGCGGTTGGCATTGTAGATGCGCTTTACTTTTTGCAGTACGTCATTGCTGGACATGCCCTGCGGCTTATCCAGCAGCAGAACACCGTGAATGTCGCGACCACGACGACGAGGACGACTCATCAGTCCTCCTTGCTGTCGTCCGCTGGGTTCACACGACGCTCATCGTCATGTTTCACCACGCTGGTCACCAGGTTGGACATGCGCATTCCTTCAACTAACGAATTGTCGTAGAAGAAGGTCAGCTCAGGCACGATACGCAGACGCATTGCTTTACCCAGCAAAGAGCGGATAAAACCAGAGGCTTCCTGCAGTGCCTTAATGCCGTTTTTCACGGCAGCTTCGTCCTGATCGTTGAGGAAAGTCACGAACACTTTAGCGTATGCCAGGTCTCGGGACATCTCAACACCCGATACGGTGGTCATCATACCAACACGCGGGTCTTTGATTTCGCGTTGCAGGATGAGTGCGATTTCTTTCTGCATCTCCTGCGCGACACGCTGTGGGCGACCAAATTCTTTCGCCATAATAAATTCTCCAGAATAAAGACAAAAAAGGGGCCATAAGCCCCTTTTTAAATTTCTTGCCGGGTGGCGCTTCGCTTCCCCAGCCTACACTTAATCATCTTCTAAGGATTTTGGGTTGCAGCAAGGCGGCAAACTCGTAAATCCCCGGGAGCATAGATAACTATGTGACCGGGGTGATCGAGCGCAGCTAACGCAGTTGCGGCCCAAAAGACGACGAAGATTATGCGATGGTACGTTTGATCTCGATAATCTCGAACACTTCGATCATATCGCCAACGCGAACGTCGTTGTAGTTCTTAACGCCGATACCACATTCCATGCCATTACGGACTTCGTTGACGTCATCTTTGAAGCGGCGCAGGGATTCCAGCTCGCCTTCATAGATAACCACGTTGTCGCGCAGTACGCGGATTGGGTTGTGACGTTTAATCGTGCCTTCGGTAACCATACAGCCTGCGATAGCGCCGAATTTCGGTGATTTGAACACATCACGAACTTCAGCCAGACCAATGATCTGCTGTTTCAGTTCCGGAGACAGCATGCCGCTCATCGCTGCTTTCACTTCGTCGATCAGATGATAGATGACGGAGTAGTAACGCAGATCCAGGCTTTCTGATTCGATAACTTTACGTGCAGAGGCATCAGCACGGACGTTGAAGCCAACCAGAATCGCGTTGGATGCCGCAGCCAGGGTCGCGTCGGTTTCGGTGATACCACCTACGCCAGAACCGATAATCTTCACTTTTACTTCGTCGGTAGACAGTTTCAGTAAAGAGTCGGAAATCGCTTCTACAGAACCCTGAACATCGGCCTTCAGAACGATGTTCACTTCGTGAACTTCGCCTTCGGTCATGTTGGCGAACATGTTCTCCAGTTTAGATTTCTGCTGACGAGCCAGTTTAACTTCACGGAATTTGCCCTGACGGTACAGTGCAACTTCACGGGCTTTCTTCTCGTCACGAACAACGGTAACTTCGTCACCCGCAGCCGGAACACCGGACAGACCCAGGATTTCCACCGGAATGGATGGACCCGCTTCCAGTACTTCCTGACCCAGTTCGTTACGCATCGCACGAACACGGCCGTATTCGAAACCACACAGTACGATGTCGCCTTTGTTCAGCGTACCTTCACGTACCAGCACGGTAGCAACCGGACCACGACCTTTATCCAGGAAGGATTCGATAACCGCACCGCTCGCCATACCTTTACGCACAGCTTTCAGTTCCAGTACTTCGGCCTGCAGCAGGATAGCATCCAGCAGTTCGTCGATACCGGTACCCGCTTTCGCAGAAACGTGGACGAACTGGCTCTCGCCGCCCCAATCTTCCGGCATGATGCCGTACTGGGACAGTTCGTTTTTAACGCGATCTGGATCCGCTTCTGGTTTATCGATTTTGTTGACTGCAACCACTACCGGCACACCTGCCGCTTTCGCGTGCTGGATAGCTTCGATAGTCTGCGGCATCACGCCGTCATCTGCTGCAACAACCAGAACAACGATATCCGTTGCCTGAGCACCACGAGCACGCATGGAGGTAAACGCGGCGTGACCCGGGGTATCCAGGAAGGTGATCATACCGTTGTCAGTTTCAACATGGTACGCACCGATGTGCTGAGTAATGCCGCCCGCTTCGCCAGAGGCAACTTTCGTGGAGCGAATGTAGTCCAGCAGAGATGTTTTACCGTGGTCAACGTGACCCATGATGGTCACTACCGGTGCGCGCGGTTCTGCCGCAGCGCCGGTGTCACGGTCGCTCATTACTGCTTCTTCCAGCTCGTTTTCACGACGCAGGATAACTTTGTGGCCCATCTCTTCGGCAACCAGCTGTGCGGTTTCCTGGTCGATGACCTGGTTAATGGTCGCCATTGCGCCCAGCTTCATCATCGCTTTGATGACCTGAGAACCTTTGACTGCCATCTTGTTCGCCAGATCGCCAACGGTGATGGTTTCGCCGATCACAACGTCACGGTTAACGGCCTGAGCCGGCTTCTGGAAGCCCTGCTGCAGAGCGGAACCTTTACGCTGCTTACCGCCTTTACCGCCGCGAACCGCTGCACGCGCTTCTTCACGGTCAGCTTTAGATTCAGCGTGTTTGTTACCTTTCTTCGCCGGACGCGCTGCTTTCGTGCTGCGAGTACGACCACGGCCGCCTTCTACTTCACGATCGTTCTCGTCTTCTGCCTGGCGAGCATGCTGAGAGGTGGTGACGTGATAATCGCTGGTATCTTCAACAGGTTCAGCGTTATTCACACCATTCTTCTCGTTTTCTTCCGCCATACGGCGAGCTTCTTCCGCTACGCGGCGCGCTTCTTCTTCAAGCTTGCGACGTGCTTCTTCTTCCGCTTTACGCTTCAGTTCTGCGGCTTCATTTTCACGGCGGGCTTTTTCGGCCTGGGCGGTTTTAGTCATATCGTCGGTCTGTTGATTGCTCACTTTGTCTTTTTCCGCAGCTTCACGTTTCGCTTTATCAGCGGCTTCACGCTTAGCTTGTTCTGCGGCCTCACGTTCGGCTTTTTGTTGCGCCTCGCGTTTGGCAGCTTCTTCTGCCTCACGACGGGCTTGCTCTTCCGCTTCACGCTGCGCCTGCTCTTCCGCGGCAAGGCGTTCAGCCTCTTGCGGATCGCGTTTCACAAAGGTGCGTGTCTTGCGGACTTCGATTTGTACCGATTTGCTTTTTCCACCGGTACCTGGAATATTGAGAGTACTGCGCGTTTTACGCTGCAATGTCAACTTATCGGGCGCTGAGCCGTTTTCACGGTTCAGATGCGCCAGTAAGGTTTGTTTCTCTTGTGCGGACACAGAGTCGTCAGCAGACTTCGGGATACCTGCATCAGCAAATTGCTGTACCAGGCGATCCACGGAGGTCTGTATCTCTGCAGCCAGCGTTTTTACGGTTACATCTGTCATACTGTTCCTTCCTGCTACAGTTTATTACGCTTCGTCGCCGAACCAGCAAATATTACGGGCAGCCATAATCAGCTCACCGGCTTTTTCGTCGGTCAACCCTTCGATATCAGCCAGATCATCAATGCCCTGTTCAGCGAGATCTTCCAGCGTACAAACACCACGGGCAGCCAGTTTGAAGGCCATCTCACGATCCAATCCTTCCAGATTCAGCAGATCGTCAGCCGGTTTGTTATCACCGAGACTTTCTTCCTGGGCCAGTGCCAGAGTGGTCAGTGCGTTTTTAGCACGCTCGCGCAGCGCTTCAACGGTCTGTTCATCCAGGCCGTCAATTTCCAGCAGCTCTTTCATTGGCACGTAGGCCAGTTCTTCCAGCGTCGCAAAACCTTCTTCTACCAGAACCGTCGCGAAATCTTCATCGATATCGAGATATTTGGTGAAGGTATCAATGGCTGCATGTGCTTCAGCCTGATGCTTCGCCTGCAGGTCATCAACGGTCATCACGTTGAGTTCCCAACCGCTCAGTTGTGAAGCCAGGCGGACGTTCTGACCATTACGTCCAATCGCCTGAGCCAGGTTACCGGCTTCAACCGCGATATCCATGGTGTGTTTGTCTTCATCCACCACGATAGAAGCGACGTCTGCTGGCGCCATTGCGTTAATCACGAACTGCGCCGGGTTATCATCCCACAGGACGATATCGATACGCTCGCCGCCCAGTTCGGTAGAAACCGCCTGAACGCGCGCACCGCGCATACCCACACAGGCGCCGACCGGATCAATACGCTTGTCGTTGGTCTTAACGGCGATTTTCGCACGTGAGCCCGGATCGCGAGCAGCCGCTTTAATTTCGATCACTTCTTCGCCAATTTCCGGCACTTCAATGCGGAACAGCTCTATCAGCATTTCCGGTTTGGAACGGGTTACGAACAGCTGGGCACCGCGCGCTTCCGGGCGTACAGAGTAAAGAACGCCACGGATACGGTCGCCTGGGCGGAAGTTTTCACGCGGCAGCATGTCTTCACGCAGGATCACGGCTTCAGCATTGCTGCCCAGATCCAGAGAAATGTTGTCGCGGTTAACTTTCTTCACCACACCGGTGACGATTTCGCCTTCGTGTTCGCGGAACTGATCGACAACCATTGCGCGTTCGGCTTCACGTACTTTCTGTACGATAACCTGTTTCGCGGTCTGGGTGGTGATACGGTCAAAGGTGACAGATTCAATCTGATCTTCAACATATTCGCCCACGTTCAGGCTTTCGTCTTCGAAGCGTGCCGCTTCCAGCGTAATTTCTTTGGTCGGCTGAGTAACTTCTTCTACGATTACCCAACGACGGAAGGTATCGAAATCACCGCTTTTACGATCGATTTCTACGCGAACGTCGATCTCTTGCTCATATTTTTTCTTTGTTGCTGTAGCCAGCGCACTTTCCAGCGCTTCAAAAATTTTCTCGCGTGGCAGCGCTTTTTCGTTGGATACGGCTTCAACAACAGCCAAAATTTCTTTGTTCATCGCGGGCTTTTCACCTCAATCCAGACTGTTAAAAGTGGGGAACCAGGTTCGCCTTCTGGATATTACTCAGCGCGAACACTTCATCTTTACCTTCGACTGTGACCGTGATCATCTCACCATCCACCGCTTTGATAACGCCCTGCCATTTACGACGGTTTTGTACCGCCATACGAAGAACCAGCGTCACTTCTTCACCCAGGAAACGCACGTAGTGTTCAGCTGTGAACAGAGGACGGTCGAGACCCGGAGAGGAGACTTCCAGGTTGTAGGCAACGGTGATTGGGTCTTCGACATCCATCACGGCGCTTACCTGATGGCTCACATCAGCACAATCATCAACATTGATGCCATCTTCACTATCAATATAGATGCGCAGTGTGGATGTGCGACCACGAATAAATTCGATGCCGACCAACTCGTAGCCCAGGGCTTCAACTGGCGCTGTAATCATCTCTGTTAATTTTTGCTCTAATGTGGACAAGCCCACCCCCAAGACATAAAAAAAGGGCCTAAAGCCCAGTTATTCTGTAGTCAGATAACAAAAAACCCCGATAAATCGGGGCTTTATATAACTGAACCCTATAACCGCACCTGCGGTTCGGAAAACCTTCCGAAAGAATTTTTTTCAAATCCAGCTACGAAGGCCTAAGTCTTCACAGTATATTTGAAAAAGAACTCTAAGGGAAAGTGGTTGCGGGGGCCGGATTTGAACCGACGACCTTCGGGTTATGAGCCCGACGAGCTACCAGGCTGCTCCACCCCGCGCCTGAAACGTGGCAAATTTTACTCGTTTTGGGTAAAAAATGCAAATACTGCTGGGATTTGGTACCGAGGACGGGACGTAAAATCTGCGCACAGTATATTGATTCACTATGCGGTATGTCAACCTTGTTACGACTATGCAAATCAATGAATGCTGCCCAGCGAATATTCGACCAGATAAATGTGTCACCCGCGCCGTTATTTAACGAAATTATCACTAAACTCTTCCTGTCATCCAGAAAAGATGATTAAATGAAAACTCACTTATTTTGCATAAAAATGCAATTAGTATAATAAGCCGACCTCTTCACCAGTCTATCAAGCAGGGTTTTATTTTATGACGACGATTCTCAAGCATCTCCCGGTAGGTCAACGTATTGGTATCGCTTTTTCCGGCGGCCTGGACACCAGTGCAGCACTGCTGTGGATGCGACAAAAAGGGGCTGTCCCATATGCATATACTGCGAATTTGGGCCAGCCGGATGAGGATGACTATGACGCCATTCCTCGCCGTGCAATGGAATATGGTGCTGAGAATGCTCGCCTGGTAGATTGCCGTAAGCAGCTGGTTGCCGAAGGGATTGCTGCGATTCAGTGCGGAGCATTCCACAACACCACCGGCGGACTGACCTATTTCAATACCACTCCGCTGGGCCGTGCTGTCACCGGCACCATGCTGGTTGCGGCCATGAAAGAAGATGGCGTAAATATTTGGGGTGACGGTAGCACCTATAAAGGTAACGATATTGAACGCTTCTATCGTTACGGTCTGCTGACCAACGCCGAACTGCAGATTTACAAACCATGGCTGGATACCGATTTTATCGATGAACTCGGCGGTCGCCATGAGATGTCCGAATTTATGATTGCCTGTGGTTTCGACTACAAGATGTCCGTTGAGAAAGCGTACTCAACGGACTCCAATATGCTCGGGGCGACCCACGAAGCAAAAGACCTCGAGTTTCTGAACTCCAGCGTCAAAATCGTCAACCCGATTATGGGCGTGAAATTCTGGGATGAGAGCGTGAAGATCCCGGCAGAAGAAGTCACCGTGCGTTTTGAGCAGGGTCATCCGGTTGCGCTGAACGGTAAAACCTTCAGCGACGACGTTGAGATGATGCTGGAAGCCAACCGCATCGGCGGTCGTCACGGTCTGGGTATGAGCGATCAGATTGAAAACCGTATCATTGAAGCGAAAAGCCGGGGCATCTACGAAGCTCCGGGGATGGCATTGCTACACATCGCCTACGAGCGTCTGCTGACCGGGATTCACAACGAAGACACCATCGAGCAGTATCACGCACACGGTCGCCAGCTTGGTCGTCTGTTGTATCAGGGTCGCTGGTTTGACTCTCAGGCACTGATGCTGCGTGACGGTCTGCAGCGTTGGGTTGCCAGCCAGATTACGGGTGAAGTGACGCTGGAACTGCGTCGCGGTAATGATTACTCAATCCTCAACACCGTGTCTGACAATCTGACTTACAAACCAGAACGTCTGACGATGGAAAAAGGCGACTCGGTATTCTCTCCGGATGATCGTATCGGTCAGTTGACCATGCGTAATCTGGATATCACTGATACCCGCGAGAAGCTGTTCGGTTATGCGCAGTCTGGCCTGCTGACCGCCTCTTCCACAACCGGCCTGCCGCAGGTTGAAAATCTGGAAAACAAGGCGAAGTAAATATTCATCATCTTCAGGCCGCGAAAGCGGCCTTTTTTATGCGCAGAAAATAGGGATGTTCTGTTACCCTGAGGCCTGATAAGCTTGGCATCATCAGGTATTGTAATAGTCGGATGGCGTCCTAAATGTCTTATCCGACCTACAGAACTACCACAAATGACAGACGAAAAAAAAGACGCTTTGCAGCGTCTTTTTTTTGGAATTTGGTACCGAGGATGGGACTCGAACCCACAAGCCCGTTAGGGCACTACCACCTCAAGGTAGCGTGTCTACCAATTCCACCACCTCGGTACAGAATACTTAACGTGGGATATCGCTGGTCGGCTGAGCCGGAGCAGCTGGCTGAGTTTGCTCGGTTTTCGCCGGTGCACTCAGATTTTCCCACTCACTTCCTTTATTGGTCTTATTGCTGTTCATGTTACCCAGCACCAGACTGATGATGAAGAACAAGGTTCCCAATACAGCTGTCATGCGGGTCATGAAGTTACCAGAACCACTTGAACCAAACAGAGTACCAGAAGCGCCTGCGCCAAAAGAGGCTCCCATATCAGCGCCTTTGCCTTGCTGCAGCATGATCAAGCCTACCAGGCCAATTGCCACAATAAGGAAAACTACTAAAAGAGCTTCGTGCATAATCAACCTGTTCCTTGCGGAGTTGCCGCGTACAATGCTTCGACCATTAAAGCGGGAATGTTTACTGTTTCCCACTGAAGCGGGTGTGAATACTAACCAAAGCGAATAACCTTCGCAAGGGCAATTTGTTGGCATTGTATCAACTGCGGAAAAAATCGCCATATCAATCAAAAACGCAGCAACTTCTCCCAGCATCTCTGCATGACGGCGCGTTGATCGTCAAGATTCGCCCATACCACAACGGGGATTTCACAAATCAGGTCAGCGTTTTCTGGCCAGCAGTGAATAATTTGCTGGTTCACCAACTCTTCCGCCACCATCGATTCGGGTAACCATGCCATTCCCATATGCCGCAGCACCATTTCTCGTATCGTTTCGCTTAAACCACTCTCAAACACTTTTTTCAGACGTGGGCGGACGCGTTGTTCAGCTGGCTCAATAATGCGTCTGACAAAGGTGTAGTCGCTATAGCATAGCCATGGGATCGGCGCATGCGGATCGTTAAGCGCATTAGCCAACTGCGCAGAAATAACCGGTATAAATCGCTCATACCGCCATAGTGAACGTTTTAACCCTCCGGCAATCTCCAGCCCCGGCTGCGAAGACGGTAAATCGTAGGTCACCAGCAGATCGATTTGCCGATCTATCAAGGCGTTAAAGTGGTTGTCTATCCCCTGAATACTGGCATTAACCGTAAAATTTAACTGCAGTTCGCTCTGTCGCAGATAGTTGATCATATCCGGCAGGATATTCACCGACAGCGTATGCAGGCTAACCATCACCAGCGTATTGTCCGTTGCTGGCGTCATCGCCGATAGCTCGTGGCGCGCCTCTGTTAGTGTACTGAGGACGTGCCGGGCATAGGGTTCAAAGCGTTCACCATAGCGTGTCAGCGTAACGGGGGTCGTGGTCCGGTCAAACAACGGTACCCCTAACACCTCTTCCAGCGCCTTTATACGCCGACTGAGTGCGGGTTGAGTAATATGCCGCTGCGCCGCGGCCTGAGAGTAGTTTCCATGCTGACTCAATGCCAGAAAATCTTCCAGCCACTTACAATCCACGTTGAACTCTCCACCATGCCATAACCGCATCCTCCAATACCAAATCGGTAATAGTCATAGTTATAGTAATGGCTTTATGGTGGGCATCATAACAACAATATTCCTTTTCACCTGCCGACTCTCACCCACGACGTTTGACAGGACCGATATGTTTACTTTATTGACCAATGCCCGTGTTTTTTCTCCCGAGGATTTAGGCCTCTGCTCCCTGCTCATTCATGCCGACCGAATTGTGGCGGTAGAAAAAGATATTTCCCTGTTTGATGGCGTCGACGAGGTCGTCGATTGTCATGGCAAATGGGTTATCCCAGGCATAATCGATCAGCATGTCCATCTTACCGGTGGCGGTGGCGAGGCTGGATTTGCCAGCCGAACGCCAGCCGTCAAGCTACGCGATCTGATTCAGGCAGGTATTACCACGGTTGTCGGCGTGTTAGGTACCGATGCCATTTCTCGTTCGCCCAAAGACCTCTACGCCAAAATGCAGTCTCTCAACCTTGAGGGATTACGCGCATTTATGCATACGGGAGCCTACGCGGTACCCAGCCCAACCATTACGCGATCCATCCGCGATGACATGACCTTCATTCCGGCGATACTTGGCGTCAAAATCGCCCTCGCCGATCACCGTGGTTCTTACCCCTCTTTCCAGGAATTGCTGAGAATAGTAAGCGATATCCGCGTGGCTTCCCTGCTGGCAGGCAAAAAAGGGTTACTGCATGTACATCTTGGGAATCTGCCGGAAGGGATGTCGCAGCTTATTGAGCTGTGTGATGCAGGCATTCCGATTCACCACATTTCACCGACCCATGTTGCGAGAACAGCGCCCTTGTTCGAACAGGCGATTGCGTTCGCTCATCGTGGCGGCCATATCGACGTTACGTCTGGCGGTAGTCGCTTTATGCCTCAGGAGCAGGCAATCCTCCACGCTCTGGAAGCCCAGGTTCCAGCCGATCGCATCACGATCAGCTCTGATGGTAATGGCAGCGTTCCGCGCTTCAACGCCCAGGGTATTGTGGAAGGCTTAAGCGCGGCACCGGTCGCAGGTAACCTTAATCTTCTTCCTCGCTTGATTGATGTGGGGATCCCTGTGCCACAAGCGATCGCGATGTTGACGGCAAACGTTGCGCGCTCGTTGGGTATTTCCGGCGGCGTGCTCTGCGCCGGGGAACGTGCTGATATCTGTGTACTCAATGATGACCTCTCGCTGGCCCATCTGTTCGCTGCGGGTAAGCCGTTGCTGCGGGATGGCGAGTGCCTGGTTACTGGCAACTTCGAGTAAGGGGGCAAGAATGTCATTATTACTGGCGCTAATTGCCATCATTTTTGCCGGACGTCTGATCCTCAAAAAATATCACCCCCAGTCAGTGTTGCTGTTGACCGGGATTGTGCTGCTGCTTATCGCGCATTTTAGCGGGATGACCACGCTCAGTGACCTGGTGAAAAAAAGCACCGGATTCGGCCCCTTTGATGCCTTCGAGTTTATTCGCGATACCCTGAGCGTGCGCCTCGGCGGCCTTGGGCTGCAAATTATGCTGATTGGTGGTTTCGCTACATATATGTCGGCCATTGGCGCAAGCCAGGTGCTGGTTCGGGTGACATCTCGCCCTTTGCAACGCCTGAACTCACCGTATCTGCTGTTGGGGCTGGCGCTGTTGCTGGGTCAATTCCTGTCGCTGTTTATCAGCAGCGCCACCGGGCTGGGTCTGCTGTTGATGGCGACGCTCTACCCGCTGCTGACCCGTCTTGGCTGTAGCCGCGCTGCCGTTGCCGCCGTTATCGCCAGTACCTGTGCGGTTGAATTTGGTCCAGGTTCCGGCAACTCGGTTCTCGCCGCCAAAACCGCAGGCATCGAGGTGGTGAACTATTTCGTGCAGGATCAGTTGCCGATCGTCGTCCCCGTTATTCTGTTCATCGCCCTGTTACATATTGTTGTGCAACGCTTTTTCGACCATCGGGAAAGCAGTGACGGTGTGGCTCAGCAGATGCAGACATTAACGTCGACCGATGAAACTGAAGCACCGATCGCTTGGCTTTTTCTGCCCATGCTACCTCTGGTGTTGATGCTGGTGTGCAGTGATTTAGTATTCAGTTCGCTCAAAATTACGCTGGATACCGCCGTACTGATAAGCCTCGCCATTACCCTGGTTTGTGAGTATTGCCGTCATCGTAAGGCGCGCGAGGTGATGGCAGGCGTACAAAAAGTCTTTGACAGCATGGGCAGCGTTTTTGCCACCGTCGTCACGCTGATTATCGCCGGTGAAGTCTTTTCAGCCGGACTGAAAGCTATTGGCGCCGTCGATGCGCTGCTGTCGCTTTCCGGTGAATTTGGCCTCAGCGCCGCCTCTATTATCCTGCTGATGACCCTTATCACCTTTGCAATTTCAGCGCTAATGGGCTCCGGAAATGCGGCGTTTTTCTCCTTCGCCCCAATGGTACCGGACATCAGCCGTCATATCGGTAGCGATATCGCAGTCATGATGTTGCCTATCCAGATATCGGCGGGTATTGGTCGTACGTTATCCCCCATTGCCGGCGTCATCATTGCTATCGCGGGAATTGCAGGCGTCTCACCTGTGGACATTGTTAAGCGCACCGCGATTCCGATGCTGGGCGGTTGGTTACTGATGATTGCGCTGACCTTTGCCCGGTCAGGGCATTTGCTGGCGGTTCTGCCGTGGCTGGCAGTCCTTGTAATATTAATGATCGGTGGTTACTTCTGGCAGCGCCGACATAAACAATCGCTTCCCGTACAGTAAAAAAAAACCGGAGTCCCAGACTCCGGTTTTCACTGTCTTTAGTGATTACACCGCTTTGACGGCATCGGCAATACGGTGAGCGAATTCAGTCACCTGCGCTTCATCTTCACCTTCAACCATCACGCGAATTAACGGTTCAGTACCTGACTTACGCAGCAGAACACGTCCGCGATTGCCCAGTGCAGCTTCAACTTCAGCCATCACCGCTTTCACGTTTTCATGTTCCAGCGGATCGCCGCTACCTGCGGTGTAACGTACGTTAACCAGCAGTTGCGGGAACATTTTCATGCCGCTGCACAGGTCGTGCAAACTCATATGGTTGCGCACCATCGCCGCCAGTACCTGCAGGCCCGCCACGATACCGTCACCGGTGGTGGTTTTGTCCAGCAGGATCACATGGCCTGAGTTTTCAGCACCGATACGCCAGCCTTTTTCCTGCATTTTTTCCAGTACGTAGCGGTCGCCGACTTTCGCACGGGCAAACGGAATACCCAACTGTTTCAGCGCCAGCTCGAGGCCCATATTGCTCATCAGCGTGCCTACCGCGCCACCGCGCAGTTGCCCCTGACGCAGGGCTTCACGGGCAATGATGTACATGATCTGATCGCCATCGACCTTATTGCCTTCGTGGTCAACCATAATGACGCGGTCGCCGTCACCATCCAGCGCAATACCCAGATCAGCTTTTTCCGCCATCACGCGCGCCTGCAGGGCACGGACGTCGGTAGCGCCGACTTCTTCATTGATATTCACACCGTTTGGCTCACAGCCAATAGCAATCACGTTTGCGCCCAGCTCACGCAGTACATTTGGCGCAATGTGGTACGTCGCACCATTAGCGCAATCCACCACAATTTTAAGCTCACTCAGACTCAATTCATTCGGGAAGGTGCCTTTGCAAAACTCGATATAACGACCGGCAGCATCAACGATACGGGTAGCTTTACCCAGGTCAGCCGAGTCCACGCAGGTGATCGCTTTTTCCATTTCGGCTTCGATAGCTTCTTCAACCGCATCCGGCAGTTTGGTCCCATCGATGGAGAAGAATTTAATCCCGTTGTCATAGTACGGGTTGTGCGAAGCGGAGATAACAATCCCAGCTTCAGCACGGAAGGCGCGCGTCAGATACGCAATGGCGGGTGTTGGCATTGGGCCCGTGAAAGAAGCCGACAGTCCGGCGGCAGCCAGACCCGCTTCCAGTGCGGACTCCAGCATATAGCCAGAAATACGCGTATCTTTGCCGATAATAATTTTACGTGAACCATGACGTGCCAGCACTTTTCCTGCAGCCCAACCCAGTTTGAGCACAAAGTCAGGGGTAATTGGGGCGTCGCCTACGCGACCACGGATCCCATCGGTGCCAAAATATTTACGATTACTCATAGCGTTTATTTTCCTTTGCAGACAATGTGGCTTCCACCACACGCATCGCTTCTACGGTTTCTTTGACGTCATGGACACGAACGATATGCGCCCCCTGCATTGCCGCAATGACCGCGCACGCAAGGCTCCCGCTCAAGCGTTCGGATGGCCCCACATTCAATAACTGGCCAACCATTGATTTTCGTGACATTCCAACCAGCAATGGCAGATTAAAATGATGAAACTCAGCCAAACGTGCCAGTAATGTGTAGTTATGAGAGAGATTTTTACCAAATCCGAACCCAGGGTCGAGCAACAATTTATCTTTTGTGATTCCAGCCCGCTCGCAGCGTGCTATTTGTTCAACAAAGTAACGGTTTACATCAGCAAAAACATCCTCGTACTTTGGTGCTTCCTGCATGGTTTTCGGCTGACCCTGCATATGCATCAGACAAACCGGTAATCCCGTTTCTGCTGCGGCTTCCAGCGCCCCAGGCTCCGAGAGTGAGCGAATGTCATTAATGATATGTGCGCCGACTCTGGCGCACTCGCGAATCACTTCTGCTTTTGAAGTATCGACCGAAATCCACACTTCAAAACGTTGAGCAATCGCCTCCACCACCGGGATCACTCGCTGCAACTCTTCTTCCACGCTCACATCGGCCGCGCCTGGACGTGTGGATTCACCACCCACATCAATGATAGTCGCCCCGGCGTTAATCATCAGGTTTGCGTGTTTTACCGCCTCAACCAGAGAGTTGTGCGCACCACCATCGGAAAAGGAATCTGGCGTGACGTTCAAAATCCCCATGACGTGTGGATGGCTGAGATCCAGTGAAGACCCCTGAGCAAAGAGTTTCATAGTTTTATCCCTGATAACATCTTGAATATACAAATAAGAAAAACCCCGGGGCAAGCCCCAGGGTTTTAAATTAAAACACGGTCATCATCAACGATAACTTATTTGTCGCCCAGTTGCTCTGACATGGTGCCAGAGTCCGGCGCACGCGGTTCATCAACCGGACGCGGCGCACTTGGCTTGCCGGTGCTGCCAGAGTTGTTGTTAGAAGAACCCGGTTCTTCCCAACCCGCTGGCGGACGTACCTCGCGGCGAGCCATCAGATCATCAATCTGCGGCGCATCGATGGTCTCATATTTCATGAGCGCATCTTTCATCGAGTGCAGAATGTCCATGTTTTCGTTCAGCAGACGACGCGCACGGTCATAGTTACGCTCAATCAGCAGTTTAACTTCCTGATCGATAATACGAGCCGTTTCATCGGACATATGTTTAGCTTTCGCCACAGAACGTCCCAGGAATACTTCGCCTTCTTCTTCAGCGTACAGCAACGGACCGAGTTTCTCGGAGAAGCCCCACTGAGTAACCATGTTACGCGCCAGGTTAGTCGCGACTTTAATGTCGTTCGACGCACCGGTAGAAACATGTTCAACACCGTAGATGATCTCTTCGGCCAGACGACCGCCGTACAGCGTGGAGATCTGACTTTCCAGTTTCTGACGGCTGGCGCTGATTGCGTCGCCTTCAGGCAGGAAGAAGGTCACACCCAGCGCACGACCGCGCGGGATAATCGTCACTTTGTGCACCGGATCGTGTTCCGGTACCAAGCGACCGATAATCGCGTGGCCTGCTTCGTGATACGCGGTAGATTCTTTCTGCGCTTCCGTCATCACCATGGAGCGACGTTCCGCACCCATCATGATTTTGTCTTTCGCTTTCTCGAATTCAACCATCGATACAACACGCTTGTTGCCACGAGCTGCAAACAGCGCCGCTTCGTTGACCAGGTTCGCGAGATCTGCACCGGAGAAGCCAGGCGTACCACGTGCAATGATTGCCGCATCGATATCCGGAGACAGCGGTACGCGACGCATATGCACTTTCAGGATCTGTTCACGACCGCGGACATCCGGCAGACCAACCACAACCTGACGGTCGAAACGGCCTGGACGCAGCAGCGCAGGGTCAAGAACGTCCGGACGGTTAGTTGCCGCGATAACGATAATGCCTTCGTTACCTTCGAAGCCGTCCATCTCAACCAGCATCTGGTTCAGTGTCTGCTCACGTTCATCGTGACCACCGCCCAGACCTGCACCACGCTGGCGGCCTACGGCGTCGATTTCATCGATGAAGATGATGCACGGTGCCGCTTTCTTGGCTTGTTCGAACATGTCACGCACACGAGATGCACCGACACCCACGAACATTTCCACGAAATCAGAACCGGAAATGGTGAAGAAAGGAACCTTCGCTTCACCTGCGATAGCTTTCGCCAGCAGGGTTTTACCCGTACCCGGAGGACCGACCATCAGGACGCCTTTCGGGATTTTACCGCCCAGCTTCTGGAAACGGCTCGGTTCGCGCAGATACTCAACCAGCTCAGCAACTTCTTCTTTTGCTTCGTCGCAACCAGCAACGTCCGCAAAAGTCGTTTTGATCTGATCTTCCGTCAGCATGCGCGCTTTGCTCTTACCGAACGACATGGCACCTTTGCCACCACCGCCCTGCATTTGACGCATGAAGAAGATCCAGACACCAATCAGCAGCAGCATTGGGAACCAGGAAATGAAGATAGAAGCCAGCAGGCTCGGCTCTTCAGGCGGTTCACCAACAACCTTGACGTTTTTGGTCAGCAGGTTATCAAGCAGCTTCGGATCGTTAACCGGAATGTAGGTCGTGTAACGGTTACTATCTTTCTTGGTAACGTTAATCTCACGTCCGTTGATCTTCGCTTCACGAACCTGGTCCTGATTGACCTCTTGCAGGAAGGTAGAGTAATCAACCTTACGGCCATTAGACTCGCTGGGCCCAAAGCTCTGGAATACTGACATCAGCACAACGGCAATGACCAGCCAGAGAATTAGGTTTTTCGCCATGTCACTCAAGGGATTAACCTCATATTACAACTGTGTTAAAAACAGCGTCAGGATACTCTATATCCAGTTTCTTTCAAACTTTCGTTTGAAATCTACCGGTTATGGTTTACGCCCGGTCGCTACAATATACACTTCACGCGAACGGGCGCGAGAAGAGTCCGGCTTACGAACTTTGACCTTCGTAAACAGGGAGCGAATCTCTCTTAGATACTCATCGAAGCCTTCGCCCTGGAACACCTTCACTACAAAACTACCACCTGGCGCTAATACATCACGAGCCATTCCAAGCGCCAGCTCTACCAGATACATGGCCCGGGGAATATCCACCGCCGGTGTTCCACACATATTTGGCGCCATATCAGACATGACAACTTGTACTTTACTGTCACCTACGCGTTCAAGTAACGCTTTCAGGACTAATTCATCACGAAAGTCGCCCTGAAGGAAGTCCACACCAACGATTGGATCCATAGGTAAAAGATCGCAAGCGATAATGCGGCCAGTGTTGCCGATCTGCGTAACCGCATATTGCGACCAGCCACCGGGTGCAGCACCGAGATCAACAATCGTCATCCCCGGTTTAAAAATTTTGTCACTTTGCTGTATTTCATCAAGTTTAAACCAGGCACGGGAACGTAACCCCTTTTTCTGCGCCTGCTGAACATATTTATCGCTAAAGTGTTCCTGAAGCCAGCGACTCGAGCTGGCAGAACGCTTTTTACCTGTCATTTCACATTCCCAAAGGGCAGTTCATCGTAACCAATGGTGTAAATTTCTACACAGCTATTTGGCGATATATGGGAGATGGCGGTAGAATGACCCGTTTTCAATCCCAACGTAAGCAAAAATATACGATGAATCTGAGTACTAAACAAAAACAGCACCTGAAAGGTCTGGCACATCCGCTCAAGCCTGTAGTTATGCTTGGCAACAATGGTTTGACCGAAGGGGTACTGGCCGAGATTGAACAAGCGTTAGAGCACCATGAACTTATCAAGGTGAAAATCGCCTCGGAAGATCGCGATACTAAAACCTTGATCGTGGAAGCTATCGTACGCGAAACCGGCGCCTGCAATGTACAGGTCATCGGTAAAACGCTGGTACTGTATCGCCCGACTAAAGAACGTAAAATCTCGCTGCCACGCTAAGAATATCCCAAAGTTGCACACGAAGTTTGTGTAAAACGCGGGATTTTCCGCTAGCAGGAGAGCAAAATGCCACGCTCTCTTCGTTGATAAAAGGCCGCTAAGCGGCCTTTTTCCTTTCTTTACAATGTATCAACATCTTAACCAAGATGCGAATTACAGGTATTCTACCTTCGTTACTTCATATTCCACTTCACCGCCCGGCGTTTTGATAACCACCACGTCATCCTGCTCTTTACCGATCAGGCCACGAGCAATAGGCGAGTTCACCGAAATCAGGTTCTGTTTAAAATCGGCTTCATCATCGCCGACAATACGCCAGGTCTGCTCTTCGTCGTTATCGAGATTCAGCACGGTAACCGTCGCGCCGAAAACTACGCGACCATTGTTCGGCATTTTTGTGACGTCGATAACCTGCGCGTTGGACAGTTTAGCTTCGATATCTTTAATGCGCCCTTCGCAGAAACCCTGCTGTTCGCGCGCCGCGTGATACTCTGCATTTTCTTTCAGGTCTCCATGCTCGCGCGCATCTGCGATAGCGGCAATGATTTCAGGACGGCGCACCGATTTCAGAAAATCCAGTTCTTCGCGCAGTTTTTCAGCACCACGTAAGGTCATTGGGATAGCTTGCATTTGTTATACCTCTTGAACATTCCTGTAGGGGGCGGCTGCTCTCACCCCGGCTGCTAAGCCCACTCTGGCATACGCCATGCCAGAGTCAGAAGCAAAAAAATACCGACCCGGGGCTCAGGGTCCCAGGTCAGCTACAATTCTCTATTTGATGATCATTTTACCCTGGAGTTCCCTATGGGTCATCGTTTACTTTTTGGGGCGTTGCGCCGTAGTATGACGGCCTGTTTCCAGGTTGTTAGCGCGAGATTATGCGATTTTCCAGATTTACCATTGGATTGACTGCCAGTATAGCGTTCAGCGTTCAGGCTGCGAACGTCGACGAGTATATCAATCAGCTCCCTGCCGGGGCCAACCTCGCCCTTATGGTACAGAAGGTTGGCGCACCTGCTCCTGCTATTGATTACCATAGCCAGCAGATGGCGCTGCCGGCCAGTACCCAGAAAGTGATCACCGCGCTGGCGGCATTGATTCAGCTCGGGCCTGACTTTCGTTTTACCACCACGCTTGAGACTAAAGGCAACGTGGAAGGCGGCGTTTTGAAAGGTGACTTAGTGGCGCGATTTGGTGCCGATCCGACGCTAAAACGTCAGGATATTCGCAATATGGTGGCAACCCTGAAAAAATCAGGCGTGACGCAAATTGCTGGAAATGTCATGATCGACACCTCCATTTTCGCCAGCCATGATAAAGCGCCTGGTTGGCCCTGGAACGACATGACGCAGTGTTTTAGCGCACCGCCCGCGGCAGCCATTGTCGATCGTAACTGTTTCTCGGTTTCACTCTATAGCGCGCAAAAACCTAACGATCTCGCCTTTATCCGCGTGGCATCTTACTACCCGGTCACCATGTTCAGTCAGGTGCGTACTCTCGCTCGTGGCTCTGCCGAAGCGCAATATTGTGAACTGGACGTGGTTCCAGGCGATCTCAACCGCTTTACGTTGACCGGATGCCTGCCCCAACGAGCCGATCCGCTGCCGCTGGCATTCGCTATTCAGGACGGCGCCAGCTATGCCGGGGCGATTATCAAAGATGAGCTAAAACAAGCCGGTATCACTTACAGCGGGACTCTGCTGCGCCAGACGCTGGTCAACGAGCCGGGGACCGTGGTAGCCAGTAAGCAGTCGGCGCCGCTGCACGACCTGCTTAAGATTATGCTGAAAAAATCGGACAACATGATTGCCGATACCGTTTTCCGTATGATTGGCCATGTACGATTTAACGTGCCTGGCACCTGGCGAGCAGGTTCTGATGCCGTACGCCAGATTCTGCGTCAGCAAGCGGGTATTGATATCGGCAACACCATTATTGCCGACGGTTCTGGTCTCTCGCGCCATAACCTGATTGCCCCGGCGACCATGATGCAGGTACTGCAATATATCGCTCAGCACGATAACGAGCTGAACTTTATCACCATGCTGCCGCTGGCAGGCCATGACGGCTCTTTGCAATACCGTGCGGGTCTGCATCAGGCTGGCGTAGATGGCAAAGTATCGGCGAAGACAGGCTCACTGCAGGGGGTCTATAACCTGGCAGGCTTCATCACCACGGCAAGCGGTCAGCGCATGGCATTTGTGCAGTATCTGTCTGGTTATGCGGTAGAGCCAGCCGATCAGCGTAATCGCCGTATTCCACTGGTCCGCTTCGAGAGCCGGTTATACAAGGATATTTATCAGAATAACTGAGTATGTTTGCCGGATGGCAGCGCTAACGCACCTAATCCGGCCTTCTGAAACCTGGAAACAAAACCCCGGCAACATGGCCGGGGTTTTTAATGTGATTAACGCTTGTAGATGAACTCAACGCCTTCTTCGTCGTCTTCGTCCCAATCGTCATCCCAGTCATCTTCTGCTTCGTCTTCGACTTCAGCGAGCTGCTGGCGGTGATAATCATCCCACATGAACTCGACTTTCTCTGGCTGTTTCGCTTCTTCAGCCTGAACAATCGGGTTCTCGATGATAAAGGTCATCACATCCCAGCAGAGATCCTTCACGCCCAACTGGCTGGCGGCGGAGATCAGGTAATATTTACCTTCCCAGCCTAACGCTTCGGCGATCGCTTTCGCTTTCTCTTCCGCTTCAGCCTTGTCCAGCAAATCAATTTTGTTGAACACTAACCAACGCGGTTTAGATGCCAGATCCTGGCTGTATTTTTCAAGCTCGCCAATAATGATACGGGCATTTTCAACCGGATCGGAACCGTCAATCGGATCGATATCAATGAGGTGTAGCAGTACGCGGCAACGTTCCAGGTGTTTCAGGAAGCGGATACCCAAGCCTGCGCCCTCAGCCGCGCCTTCAATCAGACCCGGAATGTCGGCAACCACGAAGCTCTTTTCGTTGTCCATACGCACCACACCCAGGCTCGGAACCAGGGTGGTGAACGGATAGTCAGCGACTTTCGGCTTCGCCGCGGACACCGCACGGATAAACGTCGATTTACCGGCGTTTGGCATGCCCAGCATCCCCACGTCCGCCAGCAGCATCAGCTCCAGCATCAGATCGCGTTTATCGCCCGGTGTACCCATCGTTTTCTGACGCGGAGTACGGTTGACCGAGGATTTGAAACGGGTGTTGCCCAGACCGTGCCAGCCGCCTTTAGCGACCATCAGACGCTGACCGTGTTTGGTCATGTCGCCCATGGTTTCGCCCGTGCCCTGATCGATTACACGCGTACCTACAGGCACTTTAATCGTGACATCTTTACCACGCTTGCCGGTGCAATCACGGCTCGCGCCATTCTGTCCACGTTCCGCGCGGAATGATTTTTCAAAACGGTAATCGATCAGCGTGTTCAGGTTTTCGTCGGCTTCCAGCCAAACGTCACCACCGTCACCACCGTCTCCACCGTCCGGACCGCCTTTTGGGATGTACTTTTCGCGGCGGAAGCTGACGCAACCATTACCGCCATCACCTGCAACGACCAGAATCGATGCTTCATCAACAAACTTCATTTTACTCTCCGTAAATCATTCGCCTGAGCGGGGCTGCGAAACCACCGTTTCATGCTTACGTAAACCGCCCCAAATTCGATGACCAATGGCGGAATACATCGCGCCCGCAACCACGATAAACGCACCGAGATAACCTAATAGGTTTAGCATCGGTCTGGCGAAGAAATCGGGCCAGGCCAGTGATAATAAATCTGAAAATAACAACGTAAACAGCGGAGTGAGCGTAATAATGGCGCTCACCTGTGCCGCCTGCCAACGCGCCATCGCTTCCGCGAGAGCACCGTATCCTACCAGCGTATTCAGGCCGCAGAATACAAGGCATGCCAGCTGCCAGTCACTGAGCTGCGTGATGACACCGGGTTTAGCCAACGGCAACAACGCAATCGTACATAAAGTGTACAGTAAAAACAGGATCTGCGGTGATGCCAGGCGGCGCAATAACACCTTTTGCGCGACCCCATAGCTCACCCAGACCATCGCCGCACCAACACCAAAGATAACGCCCCAGGTGTAATCGGTGAGACGGGTAAAAATTTCGATCAGACTGGTATTAAAAAACAGAACCAGACCGCTCAGAAGCATAATGGCGCCAATCACCTGCGTACCGCGCATCTTTTCTTTTAGGATAAAGACGCTGGCAATCATCATACCAACCGGTGACAGCTGACCGATAACCTGCGAAGCCGTTGGGCTCAAATATTGCAAGGATGAACTAAACAGAATGAAGTTACCGAACAACCCACCGGTAGCGATAGCCAACAGGATCAGCCAACGCGCTTTGCGAAAAATACGCAACGGAGGGAGCTTTTTTTTAACCGCAAGAATAGCGCCAAGGCCAATGCTTGCCATTAAAAAACGGTAGAACACCACGGTAGGAGGCTCCATCACCTCCAGCACTTGCTTCATCGCTATTGGCAAAGCGCCCCAACATACTGCCGTTGTGAGTGCTAACAGAATACCAATACCTGCCTGCTGCTTCATGCCGTATTCCCTGCAAGGGCTCGTTTCCGGGTTATCACGGCGCGACGAGCGTATTTACCGGCCGTCGAATGTAAAAAGCCCCGCAACGTGTTGCGGGGCTTTTATCCGTTACCGGGACGCGAAAAACTTATTCAGCAACGATGCTGATGAATTTACGGTTTTTCGGGCCTTTCACTTCAAATTTCACTTTACCGTCTGCTTTAGCAAACAGAGTGTGGTCTTTGCCGCAACCAACGTTGGAGCCAGCGTGGAATTTAGTACCACGTTGACGAACGATGATGCTACCAGCCAGAACTGTTTCACCGCCGAAGCGTTTTACGCCCAGACGTTTAGCTTCTGAATCGCGACCGTTACGAGTCGAGCCGCCAGCCTTTTTATGTGCCATTTAATCTGCTCCCCTTAACTTAAGCGCTGATGCCAGTGATTTTTACATCAGTGAACCACTGACGATGGCCCTGCTGCTTACGGTAGTGTTTACGACGACGAAACTTAACAATTTTAACTTTCTCGCCACGACCGTGAGCAACAACTTCAGCTTTGATAACGCCGCCATCAACGAAAGGAACGCCGATTTTGACTTCTTCACCGTTTGCGATCATCAGAACTTCTGCGAATTCAACAGATTCGCCAGTTGCGATGTCCAGCTTTTCCAGGCGAACGGTCTGACCTTCGCTTACTCGGTGTTGTTTACCACCACTTTGGAAAACCGCGTACATAAAAAACTCCGCTTCCGCGCACACCTTTTTGATGATTCAGAGTGCGCTATAAATATTCACAATAGGGCGCGAATATTACGCAAAACGCGAGCCTTTGACAAGTGCTACGTCAATACATGAAGAAAAAAAACACAACACGTACGGTAACGTTTATCTATGGCGTTTTTTCAGTACAATCAGCATATATTTATAACCCTAAACCCGACGTTACCTTCCGATACAGTGAGGTAATCGGGGCGAGAAGCCCGGCTTTTGCGATGAATTTAGAAAAAATCAATGAGTTAACCGCGCAAGATATGGCGGGGGTCAATGCGACAATCCTTGAACAGCTCAATTCCGACGTGCAGCTGATCAATCAACTGGGGTACTACATCGTTAGCGGCGGCGGAAAACGCATTCGCCCAATGATCGCCGTACTCGCCGCGCGTGCAGTTGGCTACCAGGAAAATGCGCACGTTACGATTGCAGCCCTCATCGAGTTTATTCACACCGCGACCCTGTTGCACGACGATGTTGTGGATGAGTCCGACATGCGCCGCGGAAAAGCCACGGCGAATGCGGCGTTTGGCAATGCGGCCAGCGTGCTGGTCGGCGATTTTATCTATACCCGCGCTTTTCAGATGATGACCAGCCTCGGTTCGCTGAAAGTGCTGGAAGTCATGTCGAAAGCGGTCAACGTCATCGCCGAAGGTGAAGTCTTGCAGTTGATGAACGTCAACGACCCGGACATCACTGAAGAAAACTATATGCGCGTTATCTACAGTAAGACTGCGCGTTTGTTTGAAGCGGCTGCCCAATGCTCTGGCATTCTGGCTGGTTGCAGCGAAGAACAAGAGAAAGGGTTGCAGGATTATGGCCGTTATCTCGGTACTGCTTTCCAGTTAATTGACGATTTGCTGGATTACAACGCGGATGGCGAGCAACTGGGTAAAAACGTCGGTGATGACCTCAACGAGGGTAAACCAACGCTGCCGCTGCTGCATGCCATGCGCCACGGCACCCCTGAACAAGCACAAATGATCCGCCAGGCTATTGAGCAGGGTAATGGCCGTCACCTTCTGGAGCCTGTTCTGGAAGCGATGAACGCCTGTGGTTCCCTGGAGTGGACTCGCCAACGTGCAGAAGAAGAGGCTGATAAGGCCATCGCTGCGCTGCAGGTACTGCCTGATACGCCGTGGAGAGAAGCGCTGATTGGTCTGGCGCATATCGCCGTACAGCGCGACCGTTAATACCCTGCGGCATCTTTCATCATCCCGTGCCCTGCACGGGATGCTTTTATAAATTCCAATAAATACTTCCCCCCTCTCCAGCAATCTTCGCATAAATTTGGCATATTCTGAATATTCTCACACTTTACATGAACATTTTAGAACATTCGTTCTCCGGGCGTTATAGTGTCTCCACAACCGATCGTGGAACCATAAGTCGATAACCAAAGGAGAGATGAGTTTATGGAAAACAAGCTGATTGACTGGCATCCGGCCGATATCATCGCCGGACTGCGCAAGAAAGGGACCTCAATGGCCGCTGAATCACGTAAAAATGGATTAAGCTCATCAACGCTGGCCAATGCGTTAACACGCCCATGGCCAAAAGGTGAGTTGATTATCGCCCGATCGTTGGGAACCGACCCGTGGGTGATTTGGCCGTCACGCTATCACGATGCAAAAACACATGAGTTTATCGACAGAACGCGGATGATGAGGGGACGCAAAGAGAAAAAGAATCCTGAATGAACACTGATGAGTAGTAACCCCCGGTTCACAGAACTGGGGGTTACAAGAGACGTAGACGATTACTCGCCTTTCACGCGCTCAATGTTTGCGCCCAGCGCGCGCAGTTTATCTTCGATGCGCTCATAGCCGCGATCGATGTGATAAATACGATCGACTACCGTCGTACCTTCAGCAATACACCCTGCCAGCACGAGGCTTGCAGATGCGCGCAGATCGGTCGCCATAACCTGTGCGCCGGAGAGCGTTTCCACGCCGTGGCAAATCACGGTATTGCTTTCAATTTCTGCGTGAGCGCCCATACGGCTCAGCTCAGGCACGTGCATAAAGCGGTTCTCAAACACGGTTTCCGTGATGAAACCCGTCCCTTCTGCCACCAGGTTCAGCAACGTGAACTGGGCCTGCATATCGGTAGGGAACGCCGGGTGCGGTGCCGTGCGCACATTGACCGCTTTCGGACGTTTACCGTGCATGTCCAGGCTGATCCAGTCGTCACCGACTTCGATATCCGCTCCCGCATCACGCAGCTTCGCCAGAACGGCATCCAGCGTGTCAGGTTGTGCATTACGACAGATAATTTTGCCGCGAGAAATTGCCGCTGCGACCAGGAAAGTACCGGTTTCGATGCGGTCAGGCAGAACGCGATACACACCGCCGCCGAGGCGCTCAACGCCTTCGATGGTAATACGATCGGTACCCTGGCCTGTGATTTTTGCGCCCAGCGCAATCAGGAAGTTCGCGGTATCCACGATCTCCGGTTCACGCGCGGCGTTTTCGATGATGGTAGTGCCTTCAGCAAGCGTTGCTGCGCACATGATAGTGACCGTCGCGCCGACGCTCACTTTGTCCATGACGATATGCGCGCCTTTCAGGCGGCCATCAACGGACGCTTTCACATAGCCTTCTTCAAGCTTAATAGTCGCGCCTAACTGCTCCAGACCAGTAATGTGCAGGTCAACCGGACGCGCGCCGATGGTGCAGCCGCCCGGCAGTGAAACCTGGCCCTGGCCAAAGCGGGCAACCAGCGGCCCAAGCGCCCAGATGGATGCACGCATGGTTTTGACCAGATCGTACGGCGCACAGAAGACGTTCACGTCACGTGCATCAATGTGCACAGAACCATTACGCTCAACTTTCGCCCCCAACTGGCTCAGCAGCTTCATTGAGGTGTCAACATCCTTCAGTTTCGGGACGTTCTGGATCTCTACAGGTTCTTCAGCCAGCAGCGCCGCAAACAGGATCGGCAGCGCGGCGTTTTTAGCGCCTGAAATTGTGACTTCGCCCTGGAGCTTGGTTGGCCCCTGAACACGAAATTTATCCATTATTCTGTTCTCTGTTAAGAATTTATCTTCGCTACCGGCATATCACCCGTAGCTCAAAAACCGTTAAGTTTGCGATCGCGCGCCCATTCCGCTGGAGTAAACGCCTTAATCGACACGGCATGAATGCGGTTGTCCGCAATGTACTCCATCAACGGGCCATAGACCGATTGCTGTTTCTTGACCCGGCTCATGCCTTCAAACATCTCACCCACGGCAATAACCTGAAAGTGACTGCCGTCGCCAGAAACGTGGACTTCCTGGAGGGAGAGTGCATTCATCAGCACGCTCTGAATTTCATTATTTTCCATGGGCTCTTCATTCGTCAGATAGTGAAAACAGCCCAACATCTTAGAGCAAAGTGGCGCTGTCATAAATAAGCAAAAAGCCCCGCTGATAAATCAGACAAGGCTTTAGTGGCAGATCCCCCGCAGAAGATTTGCCGGATGGCGGCACAAGACCTTATCCGGCCTACAAAAATTAACGCGGAAGAACGTCTTCAGGCAAATTGTAAAGCTGCGCCAGCGTGTACACTTTATCGTTAACGCCAGCGAGCGAAACGCTGTTCCCCTGCTGCTTGCCCTCATTAATCAGGTGCAGCAGTAATGCCAGACCACCGGTATCCACCCGGGAAATCTGGTTCAGGTCGATGCAAGATACCCCTTTCATCGCCTCAACTCGCGCATCCCATAATGGGTTTAACACGTCCTGATCCAGCTCTCCCACCAGCACCAGCTTGTCGCCTTCACGCATCCAGGTGAGTGACTGCGTCATTATTTTTTCTCTTCCAGCGTGATTTTCTGCTGAGAAATAGATTTCAGCTGTGCCGTCAGGCCATCAATACCTTTCGTACGCAGCAGGTCGCTCCACTCATTCTGTTTGGTGGTGATCATACTTACGCCTTCAGCAATCATGTCATACGCCTGCCAGTTACCCGTCTGGGAATTTTTACGCCACTGGAAATCCAGACGTACCGGAGGACGACCGTTTGGATCGATGATGGTTACGCGGATAGGCACGATGGTCGCATCACCCAGCGGCTGCTCAGGGGCAATCTGATAGGTCTGGCCGTGGTACATCGCCAGCGCCTGACCGTAAGCCTGCTTCAGATATTCACGGAATGCGGCGAAATAGGCGTCACGCTGAGCCGGGGTCGCATCTTTGTAGTAGCGGCCCAGTACCAGTGCGCCTGCATACTTAACCTGCACGTAAGGCAGCAGTTCCTGATCGACTACCTGACGCAGGTAATCCGGGTTGGAACGGATTTTAGGTTGCTCGTTCTTCAGACGGTCAAACGTCTTCTGCGCCGCCTCATCCATCAGTTTGTACGGGTTCGTCTGGTCCGCTGCGGTTGCCGCGCTAAGTGGAGCAATCACCAGCATAGCCACCATCATCAATCGTTTAAACATACGTCGATTCTCCTGAGATTATTTCGTTGCGCCCGCAGGCGTAGTGGCTTCATTATTGCCTTCAGTTGCGGCTGGCGCATCGCCAGAATTCTTATTGTCATCACCTTTACTGTTGCTGTTGTAAAGGAACTGACCAATCATATCTTCCAGCACCATCGCAGATTTCGTGTCCTGAATCGTACCGCCATCTTTGAGGATAGACGTTCCCAGCTCAGGATCTTCAAAACCTACGTTCAATGCCAGATACTGTTCGCCCAACAGACCGGAAGTACGGATGCTCAGAGAACTGGTGTCAGGAATATGGTTAAAACGCGATTCAATTTCCAGCGTCACGCGCGGCAGGTACGTTTTCTGATCTAACGAGATGTCCGATACGCGTCCTACCACGACCCCGCCAATCCGCACCGGAGAGCGCTCTCTCAGACCGCCGATATTATCAAAGGTCGCATAAATCGTATAAGTCGGTTCAGTACGCATTGAGGTGACGTTCGCCGCCTTCAGGCAGACAAACAGCGCGGCCAGCAGCGCAACCAGCAGGAATAACCCGACCCAAATTTCATTTTTTTTCGTTTGCATGAACTCAATTCCCAAACATCAGTGCGGTCAGCACAAAATCCAGCCCCAGAACGGCAAGAGAGGCGTGCACTACGGTGCGTGTCGTTGCCCGGCTAATCCCGGCAGAGGTCGGGATAGCATCATAACCATTGAACAATGCAATCCAGGTGACCGTAATGGCAAAAACCACGCTCTTAATCAGGCAGTTGACCAGATCCAGACGCCAGTCGACGGCATTTTGCATAGCCGACCAGAAAAAGCCTGCATCAATACCTTTCCAGCTTACGCCAACCAACGACCCACCCCAGATCCCCACCGCGACAAATATAATCGTCAGCAGCGGCAATGAAATGACACCGGCCCAAAAACGCGGGGAGATCACTCGGCGCAGTGGATCGACGGCCATCATTTCCAGGCTGGAAAGCTGCTCGGTCGCCCGCATCAGGCCAATCTCTGCGGTTAAGGCCGATCCGGCCCGCCCGGCAAACAACAGCGCCGCAACCACCGGCCCCAGCTCACGTAGCAATGACAGCGCCACCAGCATACCGAGGCTGGTTTCCGCACTGTAGGTCGTCAGCACCAGGTATCCCTGCAACCCCAGCACCATGCCGATGAACACGCCAGAAACAATAATGATCAGCATCGATAAGACACCGACATTATAGAGCTGGCGTATCAGCAGCGGCGCATGTTTGCGAAACTCCGGCTTGCCGACAACTGCATTGAACAACATTAATCCGGCTCGCCCGAACGTCCTGAGGGTTTTTATTCCCCGATGTCCGAGTGATGCCAGCGCATTTAACAACATGGGTGGCTTAACTCCCTGTTTTGAGTAAATCGATGTGGTAGTCGCCCGCCGGGTAACGGAACGGAACCGGTCCATCGGCAATGCCATCGAGGAACTGACGCACACGCGGATCGGCATTTTCTTGCAGCGCCTGAGCACTACCGTAGGCCACTATTTTTTTGTCCGCCATAATATAGGCGTAATCCGCAATACTCAGCACTTCTGGCACATCATGGGAAACCACCACGCAGGTGACGCCCAGCGCGCTGTTCAGTTCAGAAATCAGCTTCACCAGCACGCCCATGGTGATGGGATCCTGGCCGACGAACGGCTCATCAAACATAATAAGGTCTGGCTCCAGCGCGATAGCACGTGCTAACGCTGCACGACGCGCCATCCCACCGGATAATTCAGAAGGCATTAATTTTGCCGCGCCCCGCAGACCAACGGCCTCGAGCTTCATCATTACCGTGCTTTTCAGCAGCGGCGCAGGCAGCGTTGTATGCTCGCGCAACGGGTATGCAACGTTGTCAAACACATTCATATCAGTAAACAGCGCACCAGACTGGAATAGCATGCTCATGCGCTTACGCACGGTAAATAAACGCGAACGGGACATGGCCGGGACATTTTCGCCGTCAAACAGGATCTCGCCCTTATCCGGGGAGATTTGTCCGCCGATCAGACGCAACAGCGTCGTTTTGCCGATGCCTGATGGCCCCATGATCGCCGTCACCTTACCACGCGGCACCGTCAGGGAAATATTATCAAAGATGCAGCGGTCGCCTCGGGAAAAGCTGACATCGCGCATATCGATTAGATTCGCCACAGACTGACCCATTGATTCATCCTTTACTATTGCCTCGTTGATCGAAGAGCTTGGCGCTCAATTTAGCCCTGAACCCAACATATTTACAGATTATTACCTGTCCTGGTTAGCGAAAGCTGGCATTTGTTTTACTTTTTAGCCGCATAAAGTCAAAATTAAGAATTCGTGACGGCTTCCAGAAATCCTTCAAGTGGACCGGCGAGTATACCTGAAGAAAGGACTTTAGATGCTTTTAGCGACGGCGCTGTTAATAATTGGTTTACTTCTGGTGGTCTACGGTGCCGACCGACTGGTATTTGCCGCATCCATTTTATGTCGAAACTTCGGTATTCCCCCCATTATCATCGGGATGACCGTGGTCAGCATTGGTACATCGTTACCCGAGATAATTGTCTCCGTTGCCGCATCGATGAACGGGCAGCTTGATTTAGCCGTCGGTACCGCCATCGGCTCTAACATTACCAACATTCTGCTTATTTTAGGCCTGTCGGCGCTGATTCATCCTTTTACCGTGCATTCTGATGTTCTGCGTCGTGAATTACCGCTAATGTTGCTGGTAAGCATCTTAGCCGCATCGGTCCTGTATGACGGGCAATTGAGTCGCAGCGATGGTTTCTTTCTTCTGCTTCTGGCCGTGCTATGGCTGTTATTCATTGTTAAAATCGCCCGTCTGGCTGAGCGACAAGGTAACGACAGCCTGACCCGCGAGCAGATCGCGGAACTGCCGCGCGAAGGTGGATTACCGGTCGCCTTTTTGTGGTTGGGTATTGCGCTAATTATTATGCCAATGGCAACGCGTATGGTGGTAGATAACGCAACCGTACTGGCGAACTACTTCGCCATGAGCGAACTCACCATCGGGCTGACGGTTGTCGCCATTGGTACCAGCCTGCCGGAGCTGGCAACGGCAATTGCGGGTCTGCGTAAAGGCGAAAACGATATTGCCGTCGGCAACATCATCGGCGCGAACATTTTTAATATTGTTATCGTCCTCGGACTGCCGGCGCTGATTACGCCGGGTGAAGTTAATCCGATGGCCTTCACCCGTGACTATAGCGTCATGCTGCTGGTGAGCGTAATTTTTGCACTACTCTGCTGGCGACGTCCGCGCCAGATTGGTCGCGGCGCGGGAGCGCTGCTGACCGGCGGTTTTATCATATGGCTGGCGATGCTGTATTGGTTATCGCCACTTCTCGTTGGATAACTGGAAACGCATTATGTCGCACTTAGAGTTGCAACCGGGTTTTGACTTTCAGCAAGCAGGCAAGGAAGTCCTAGCAATTGAACGTGAAGGCCTGGCGGAGCTTGATCAGTACATCAACCAAAATTTTACTCTCGCCTGCGAGAAAATATTCAGCTGCCCGGGCAAAGTTGTAGTGATGGGGATGGGGAAATCTGGACATATCGGGCGGAAAATGGCAGCCACATTTGCCAGCACCGGCACCCCCTCATTTTTCGTGCATCCAGGCGAAGCCGCACATGGCGATCTGGGCATGGTCTCGCCGCAGGATGTAGTCATCGCCATCTCTAACTCCGGTGAATCCAATGAGATAGCGGCGTTAATCCCGGTGTTAAAACGCCTTCATGTACCGCTTATCTGCATGACCGGTCGTCCGGAAAGCAGCATGGCGCGTGCGGCAGATGTGCATCTGTGTGTTAAAGTGCCCAAGGAAGCTTGCCCGTTAGGCCTGGCGCCGACCAGCAGCACGACCGCAACGCTGGTGATGGGCGATGCGCTAGCCGTGGCATTATTAAAAGCGCGTGGCTTTACCGCGGAAGATTTTGCGTTATCTCATCCCGGTGGCGCACTAGGCCGTAAGCTTTTACTGCGCGTTAACGATATTATGCATACGGGCGATGAGATCCCGCATGTGACTAAAAGCGCCAGCCTGCGTGACGCCTTACTTGAGATCACGCGTAAAAATCTCGGCATGACCGTCATTTGCGATGATGACATGAAGATTGACGGTATTTTCACCGATGGCGATTTACGTCGCGTCTTCGATATGGGCGTTGATGTTCGCCAGTTAGGCATTGCCGATGTGATGACCCCTGGCGGCATTCGCGTGCGTCCGGGCATTCTTGCCGTCGATGCCCTGAACTTAATGCAGTCCCGCCATATCACCTCGGTAATGGTTGCTGATGGCGACCGGTTACTTGGTGTGTTACATATGCATGATCTGCTGCGTGCAGGTGTAGTGTAAGAAACTCAAGGATAAAGAAAATGAGTAAAGCAGGTGCGTCGCTTGCGACCTGTTATGGACCCGTCAGCACAGACGTTATCACCCGGGCAGAGAACATCCGTTTGCTGATCCTGGATGTGGATGGCGTACTGTCTGATGGTCTGATTTATATGGGCAACAACGGTGAAGAGCTGAAGGCTTTTAACGTCCGCGATGGTTACGGAATTCGCTGTGCGCTCACTTCCGGTATCGAGGTTGCCATTATTACCGGACGAAAGGCTAAACTTGTAGAAGATCGCTGTGCCACATTGGGGATCACGCATTTGTATCAAGGGCAGTCAGACAAACTGGTCGCCTTTAACGATCTCCTTAGCAAACTGGCGATCGCTCCTGAAAATGTTGCGTACGTTGGCGATGATCTGATCGACTGGCCGGTGATGGCACAAGTGGGATTAAGCGTGGCGGTGGCGGATGCTCATCCTTTGCTGATCCCGCGGGCTGATTATGTCACCCGCATCGATGGGGGACGCGGCGCGGTACGCGAAGTCTGCGATTTATTACTCCTGGCGCAGGGCAAACTGGACGAGGCCAAAGGGCAATCGATATGAGCAAAACCAGACGTTGGGTTATCATTCTACTGTCGCTGGCTGTCCTTGTGATGATTGGTATTAATCTGGCAGACAAAGACGACACCGCTGAGGTCGTCGTAAATAATAACGAGCCAACCTATAAGAGCGAACATACTGATACCGTTGTGTATAGTCCCGAAGGCGCACTGAGCTATCACTTGATCGCGCAAAACGTTGAATATTATTCGGAACAAGCGGTTTCGTGGTTTACTCAACCGGTATTAACCACATTTGATAAGGATAAAGTACCGACCTGGACGATCAAGGCTGATAAAGCCAAATTGACCAACGATCGGATGCTATATCTGTACGGCCATGTTGAGGTCAACGCCCTGGTGCCCGACTCTCAACTACGCAGAATGACGACCGATAACGCACAGATTAACCTGGTGACACAAGACGTCACTTCCGATGATCTCGTCACGTTATATGGCACAACATTTAACTCCAGCGGACTGAAGATGCGCGGCAACTTACGCAGCAAGAACGCCGAGCTGATTGAAAAGGTTAGAACCTCATATGAAATCCAAAACAAACAAACTCAGCCTTAATCTTGTGCTTGCCAGCGCACTTCTGGCCGCCAGCATCCCGGCATTCGCCGTTACCGGCGATACCGAGCAGCCGATTCACATTGAGTCGGACCAGCAGTCTCTTGATATGCAAGGCAACGTGGTGACCTTTACTGGCAATGTGATTGTGACTCAGGGCACCATCAAAATTAACGCCGATAAAGTCGTCGTAACCCGCCCTGGCGGTGAAGACGGTAAAGAAGTCATTGATGGCTACGGTAATCCTGCAACCTTTTACCAGATGCAGGACAACGGTAAACCGGTTAAAGGCCACGCCTCACACATGCATTATGAACTGGCGAAAGACTTCGTCGTTCTCACCGGTAAGGCTTACCTGGAACAGCTCGATAGCAACATCACGGGCGATAAGATCACCTATCTGGTGAAAGAGCAGAAAATGCAGGCCTTCAGCGATAAAGGCAAACGCGTCACCACCGTTCTGGTACCGTCGCAGTTGCAGGACAAAAACAAGGCTCCGGCAGAGAAAAAAGGTAACTGATTCGTTATGGCAACATTAACTGCAAAGAACCTTGCAAAAGCCTATAAGGGCCGCCGTGTGGTGGAAGATGTCAGTCTGACCGTCAACTCCGGGGAGATCGTCGGTCTGCTCGGTCCTAACGGTGCGGGCAAGACAACGACCTTTTACATGGTGGTCGGCATTGTCCCACGTGATGCGGGCAACATTATCATTGATGACGAAGACATCAGCCTGCTGCCTCTGCATGCGCGCGCGCGTCGCGGCATCGGCTACTTGCCGCAGGAAGCGTCTATTTTCCGTCGCCTGAGCGTGTTTGATAACCTGATGGCGGTGCTGCAAATTCGTGACGATCTTACCAGCGAGCAGCGGGAAGATCGCGCCAACGAGCTGATGGAAGAGTTCCACATCGAACACCTGCGTGACAGCATGGGACAGTCGCTCTCCGGTGGTGAACGACGCCGCGTGGAGATCGCCCGCGCACTGGCCGCGAATCCGAAATTTATCCTGCTGGATGAACCGTTTGCCGGTGTTGACCCGATTTCCGTTATTGATATCAAACGGATCATCGAACACCTGCGCGACAGCGGGCTTGGGGTGCTGATTACCGACCATAACGTTCGCGAAACGCTGGCAGTGTGTGAGCGCGCCTACATCGTGAGTCAGGGCCACCTGATCGCGCATGGCACGCCAACAGAAATACTGCAGGATGAGCACGTTAAACGCGTATACCTTGGGGAAGACTTCAGACTCTGATAGGGTAGAAGACTTCACGTCACCGCAGGAGAGAACAACTCTGAACATGAAGCAAGGTTTGCAACTCAGGCTTAGCCAACAACTGGCGATGACGCCTCAGCTACAACAGGCTATCCGTCTGTTGCAGCTGTCCACGCTGGAACTTCAGCAAGAACTTCAGCAAGCGCTGGAAAGTAATCCACTGCTCGAGCAAACCGATCTTCACGACGAAATTGATACCCAGGAAAAACAGGACAGCGAATCCCTCGACACCGCAGATGCTCTCGAACAAAAAGAGATGCCAGAGGAGCTGCCGCTTGACGCCAGTTGGGATGAAATTTACACCGCCGGTACGCCTTCTGGCACCAGCGGGGATTACATCGACGACGAACTGCCTGTGTATCAGGGTGAGACCACGCAATCGCTGCAGGATTACCTGATGTGGCAAGTGGAGCTGACCCCGTTCTCGGATACCGATCGCGCAATTGCGACATCCATTGTTGATGCGGTAGACGAAACCGGTTATCTCACCGTAACCCTGGACGATATTCTCGAAAGCATGGGCGATGACGACGTCGGCATGGACGAAATCGAAGCCGTGCTTAAACGCATTCAGCGTTTTGATCCCGTGGGCGTGGCGGCCAAAGATCTCCGCGACTGCTTATTGATCCAACTTTCCCAGTTTGATAAAGCCACGCCGTGGCTGGAAGAAGCGCGCCTGATCATCAGCGATCACCTCGATCTGTTAGCCAACCATGACTTCCGCACGCTGATGCGCGTAACCCGGCTGAAAGAAGATGTGCTGAAAGAAGCCGTCAATCTTATTCAGTCCCTGGACCCCAGACCTGGGCAGTCTATCCAGACCGGGGAGCCAGAATACGTTATTCCGGATGTACTGGTGCGTAAGCATAACGATCGCTGGGTGGTCGAACTCAACGGCGACAGCATTCCACGGTTGCAGATTAACCAGCACTACGCCGCCATGTGCAACAGCGCGCGCAACGACGCTGACAGCCAGTTTATTCGTAGCAATCTGCAGGATGCAAAGTGGCTGATTAAAAGCCTGGAAAGTCGCAATGATACGCTGCTGCGCGTCAGTCGCTGTATCGTTGAACAGCAGCAAGCCTTCTTTGATCAAGGCGAAGAGTTTATGAAACCGATGGTGCTGGCGGATATCGCCCAGGCCGTCGAGATGCACGAATCGACCATTTCCCGAGTGACCACGCAAAAGTATCTGCACAGTCCGCGCGGCATTTTTGAATTGAAGTATTTCTTTTCCAGTCACGTTAACACTGAAGGCGGAGGCGAAGCCTCATCCACAGCTATACGTGCACTGGTGAAGAAATTAATTGCTGCGGAAAACCCCGCGAAACCGCTGAGTGACAGCAAGTTAACCTCTATGCTGTCAGAACAGGGTATCATGGTGGCACGCCGCACTGTTGCGAAGTACCGAGAGTCTTTATCCATTCCGCCGTCAAACCAGCGCAAACAGCTGGTCTGACCCAACCGATAAGGAAGACACTATGCAGCTCAACATCACTGGAAACAACGTCGAAATCACTGAAGCCTTACGCGATTTTGTTAATACAAAATTCGCCAAGCTAGAACAATATTTCGACCGGATTAATCAGGTCTATATTGTGTTGAAAGTGGAGAAGGTGACACATATCTCGGATGCAACACTGCATGTGAACGGTGGCGAAATTCATGCCAGCGCGGAAGGTCAGGATATGTACGCCGCCATTGACGGTTTAATTGATAAACTGGCTCGGCAGTTAACAAAACATAAAGATAAACTGAAACAGCACTAACTTGTCCGGGCAGTTAGCGGGTGCAGGACGGCCTGTTGTGTAGCACAACGGGCCATTTGTACAGTTAGCGCTTAGGTGAAATTATGACAAATAACGATACGACTCTACAACTGAGCAATGTTCTTAACCAGGAATGTACACGCGCTGGCGTTCACTGCCAAAGCAAGAAACGCGCGCTGGAAATCATCAGCGAACTGGCGGCAAAACAGCTCAGCTTGCCCTCTCAGGTGGTATTTGAAGCCATTCTGACGCGTGAAAAAATGGGCAGTACCGGCATCGGTAATGGAATTGCTATCCCGCACGGAAAGCTGGAAGAAGACACGATGCGCGCAGTTGGCGTGTTTGTGCAACTTGAAACGCCAATTGCTTTCGACGCCATTGATAATCAACCCGTCGATCTGCTTTTCGCCCTGCTGGTTCCGGCAGACCAAACCAAGACGCATTTGCATACGTTGTCGCTGGTCGCCAAACGTCTGGCCGATAAAACCATCTGCCGCCGCCTGCGCGCAGCACAGAGTGACCAGGAGTTGTATCAAATCATCACGGACACCGAAGGTGGACTGGATGAAGCATAACAACCCAATGGCATCCTTTTTTGTCGTTGTGAGGAGAAACAGTACATGGTACTGATGATCGTCAGCGGTCGTTCGGGGTCAGGAAAATCTGTCGCCCTGCGAGCGCTGGAAGATATGGGTTTTTACTGCGTGGATAACCTTCCCGTAGTGCTGTTGCCCGATCTGGCTCGTACTCTGGCCGATCGCCAGATTTCTGCGGCCGTCAGCATTGATGTGCGCAACATGCCTGAGTCCCCAGAGATTTTCGAGCAGGCAATGAACAATCTGCCTGAAGGCTTCTCACCACAGTTGCTGTTCCTTGACGCCGATCGTAACACCCTGATTCGCCGCTACAGCGACACGCGTCGCCTGCATCCTCTTTCCAGCAAGAACTTATCTCTGGAGAGCGCTATCGATAAGGAAAGCGATTTGCTGGAGCCTCTGCGCTCTCGTGCTGACCTGATCGTGGATACCTCCGAAATGTCCGTGCACGAACTGGCGGAAATGTTGCGTACTCGCCTGCTGGGCAAGCGTGAACGCGAATTGACGATGGTATTCGAATCCTTTGGTTTCAAACACGGTATCCCAATTGATGCGGATTACGTCTTTGACGTGCGCTTCCTGCCTAACCCGCACTGGGATCCGAAGCTGCGCCCGATGACCGGTCTTGACCGCCCCGTTGCCGCCTTCCTTGACAGGCACACAGAAGTACACAATTTTATCTACCAGACTCGCAGCTATCTTGAGCTATGGTTACCCATGCTGGAGACCAACAACCGCAGCTACCTCACCGTAGCTATCGGCTGTACCGGCGGGAAACACCGTTCGGTGTATATTGCAGAGCAGCTGGCAGACTACTTCCGCTCACGCGGTAAAAACGTACAGTCACGCCATCGTACGCTGGAAAAACGTAAATCATGACCGTGAAGCAAACCGTTGAAATCACGAATAAGCTGGGTATGCATGCTCGCCCAGCCATGAAACTGTTTGAATTGATGCAGGGTTTTGAAGCAGAAGTTTTGCTGCGTAATGATGAAGGAACGGAAGCCGAGGCAAACAGTGTTATCGCTCTGCTGATGCTGGATTCCGCCAAAGGGCGTCAGATAGAAGTTGAAGCCACGGGTCCACAGGAAGTGGAAGCCCTGGCAGCGGTGATTGCCCTGTTTAATTCAGGGTTTGATGAAGATTAGTCGAGTACCTGAAGCGCTGCGCTCATCAGGCCTACACGGCAACGTCTCACTCCCGTAGGCCGGATCCGTATCCGGCAATAAACCCGTTAATACAGCTTATTTTCCCGCATAAACGACTCACCGCCTAGCTGGCGCATTTGGCGCATAATCCACGCCTGACGGCTACGTACATAACCAGAAGGCGCATTCGCTTTAAAACGCAAAGGATTGGGTAATACCGCCGCCAGCAAGGCCGCTTCAGACAGACTCAGCCGACTGGCTGGCTTATGGAAATAGCGCTGCGCCGCTGCCTCCACGCCGAAAACCCCATCACCAAACTCAGCAATATTCAGGTAAACGGTCAGAATACGCTTCTTGCTCCAGACGGTTTCCATACCCAGCGTTAGCCCGGCTTCGAGACCTTTACGCACCCAGCTACGTCCATCCCACAGAAAGAGGTTTTTTGCCGTCTGTTGCGATAACGTCGACGCCCCGCGAATACGGTTTTCATTACGTTCGTTGTGCGCCAGCGCTTTCTCTATGGCGGAAACATCGAATCCCCAGTGCTCGGGAAACTTCTGGTCCTCCGCGGCGATCACCGCCAGTCCCATCCACGGTGAGATCTCATCCATGCTCACCCAGTCTGAGTGCGCCACATAACCGAAATCACCGGACAGCCATGCGCTCAGTTGCCGCTCGACCATCACGGCAGAGAAAGGGACTGGCATCACGCTGAAAAGTGCGATGCCCCCGCCCCAAAATACGGCGAGGACAACGACCGCCCGCAGAAAGATACGTCGCAGAAAGGCGGTAACTCCTTTTCTCATTCAGCCAGCACCAGCACACGTGATACCAGTTTATCGATACCACTCGCGGCCTGAGCGATGTCCTGCGCCAGCATATAGGCGGGAGTAGTGACAATTTTGTTGTCTTCATCAACGACAATGTCATCAACCGGACAAGGCACATGTTCTGCGCCCATCTCTTCCAGCACCTCTGCCGTATCAATATCAGTACCGATGGTCAGACGCAGCGGAAAGTCAAAAATTTTAGGTAACATGGCAGGCGCAATGCACATAAATCCCAGCGGCTTACCCGCCTGATGCATAGCCACCGCCAGCGCAGCTAAGTCGCTATCAACCCGGCACTCACTGCCCTGGCTGGCAAAATTGCTCAGATTTTTAGCCGCGCCAAACCCGCCTGGCACGATCAACGCATCCAGTTCCGTTGAGACTGCCTGAGCAAGTGGGCGAATATCACCGCGTGTTATACGGGCGGCTTCAATCAGCACATTACGCGTTTCCTGCATCGGCTCGCCGGTCAGATGATTAATCACATCCGCTTGTTGTTTATCCGGTGCGAAACAGACGGCCTGAGCGCCGTTGCGGGCAATCGCCAGAAGCGTGAGAACAGTTTCATGGATCTCTGCGCCGTCATACACGCCGCATCCGCTGAGCACTACACCCACTTTTTTCATCGTGATACTCCTTTCTCAACTGGCTGAAACATATTAGTTATTATGATTTAAATGCTACGCTTCACACATTTAACTGATTCATGTAACAAATTATTTAAGATTTGCTATCTTAACTGCGTGCGGCCTGAAAATTAGGGCTGCGCCCTTGTAAACAATGATAATAATTTACGGCGCAGCCACGATTTCCCTGGTGTTGGCGCAGTATTCGCGCACCCCGGTCAAGCCGGGGTCATTTTTTTTCCACGCTCGCCACCCAGGCCTTCAATACCGCCACGTCGTGCTGCCACTCCTGCTTCATCTCTTCAATCCATTCAGCAACATTATCTTCCCAGGCTGGAAGGTCTGGCGACTGGATTTGCTGACCTAACTGTTGCAGATGGCGCAGCCCCACGGAACCTGCCGCGCCTTTAATTTTATGGCCTTCCTCAACAACGCCTTTTTTATCCCGTGCGGTCAGATTAGACTCCAGCACGCTCAAATATCCCGGCATCATCTTCTCAAACACCGCCAGCCCGTCGGTTATTAACTTCGGTCCCACCAGCTCGAGGTATTGTTCCAACATAGGAATATCTAACAGCGCTTGCGATTTACTGCTCTCTTCAGATGTCACAGTGCTCTCCTCTTTGTTTCGGGTATCCCAGTATTTTTTGATCATGGCGGTTAACGCCGGAACCGACAGCGGCTTACTCAGCACGTCGTCCATTCCCGCGTCCAGATACTCTTTTTTATCTTTCAGAACGTTGGCGGTAAGCGCAACCAGCGGCGGCAGGTCCTCACGGGCGTATTTTTGCGTCAGCTCGCGCGAGATATCCAGACCGGTCATATCCGGTAGCTGAATATCCAGCAACACCAGGTCATATTCGCCCGGCGTGAACATTTCCAGCGCGGCTTTCCCGGTCATGGCGACATCCACGCTGTTGCCCAGTTTTTCCAGCACTGAACGCGCGACAATAACGTTCAGTTCGATATCTTCCACCAGCAGCACATTCAGGGCTGGCAGCGGCATGTCGTCGTCTTCAAAGGCGTCTTCAATCTCTTCCGCTACCGCAGGCGCATGCACGGTCAGCGTAAAGATGGAGCCTTTGCCAGCCTGGCTGGAGACCGTAATATCGCCGCCCATGTTTTTCGCCAGACGCTTCGATACGGCCAGTCCAATCCCGGTTCCCGTTGCCGGTTTGCCGCCATTGCTGTCCTTAACCTGATAATACATGGCGAAGATTTTATCTTGCTCATCCTGCGGAATACCGATCCCGGAATCTTCAACTTCGAAATGCAGTATATTCCCCTGGTCATAGCGCGCCCGCACGGTTACCTGTCCCTGCTGGGTAAACTTCACGGCGTTGCTGATCAGATTCCACAGAATCTGGCGCAAACGCGTGCCGTCGGTAATGACCTTATGCGGTAGTGGTAACGTCGGCTCAAGCACAAAACGCAGCCCTTTTTGCTGCGCCTGCAGGCCAGAGAGGTTTTCCAGATCCGCCATAAAGCTGGTGAAATCGATCGGCTGGTTATCGAGCTGAACTTTACGTCGCTCCATCTTATCCATGTCGATAATATCGTTGAAAATATTTCCCAGCGTCACGGCAGAGACGTGGATTGTTTTCAGGTATTTTTCCTGCTCAGCGGTCAGATCCGTATCCAGCAGGATCCGGCTTAAGCCGACAATGCCGTTAAGCGGGGTGCGCAGTTCGTGGCTGATGGTAGAAATGAAGGTGGTCTTATCGCGGCTGGCGCGCTCTAACGCGTCCTGATAACGCTTACGCTCGGTAATATCGCGCCCAAAACCCATCAGACCATGCCGCTTACCTACGCGGTCATAGTAAGGTACTTTGCGAATTTCAAAGCAGGCTTTGCGCCCGTCCGGATAGTCTAGCCACTGTTCGTAGGTGAGCGAGACGTTATGACGGAACACCTTCTCGTCGGTTTCAATGACCTTTTCTGCCGCCTCAGGGGAGTAAACATCAGCCGGTTTTAAATTCACCAACTGCTTTTCGCTCTTGCCGGTCAGCAGTTCCATGGCACGGTTACAGCCGGAAAATTCTTTATCTTCATTACGATAAAAAACCAGATCCGGCGAGGCATCAAGGAAAGAGCGTAAAAAGGAAGACTGCTGCTCAAGCTGAATCTGCGCTTCTTCGCGCTCTTTGATTTCAACCTTCAACTGCTCGAACGTATCCTGGCGCTCCGCTTCGGCTTTTTCGCGCTCAACAATTTCCTGATTAAGCTGGGCAATATTATCTTTCAACTGCACATTGAGCTTGAGATCGCGCTCGCGCATCTCTTCCAGCTTTTGTACCAGTCGTGACAAGCGTTGCCGGGACTCTTCCAGTTGCTCCACCACCACTGACAGAAAATAGACGGCCCAGGGGGTAATTAACAGACCAAAAAAGATAGAGCGGATAACATCAATGCTTTCTACCTGGCCATGCAGCACCATGGTGACAGCCATCTGCACCACAATCGCCAACACGACCAGCGCCAGCGCCAATAACAGCGAAAAGCGCACCAGACCCAATTTCATCATCAGGTCGACGTAATATTGCGCCAGCATACGGATTTGCTTCATAGAGGGTTCCTTCACGACAACTTGGCACAATAATACTCAATTCTCAGCGTGACGTTGAAGATTGTGCAAGAAATGCGGAGGTTATCGGTGAAATGACCGAGGAGAGATTCAACGTGGGCCTGATAAGCGTAGCGTCATCAGGCAAGCAGGCGCAGATTGCCGGATGGTTAGCTCCCAGGCTGAATCCACGGAGTGCCAAGCGCAGAGCCTTGAACACCATGAGCATTGAGATAGCGATCCAGTTCGACCATCCCGGTCCAGCGGTTTTCACACCATAGCGGAGCCAACAACATTGGGCGACGCGCGCTGGCAGAGATTCGATGATAAATCACCTCTGGCGGCGTATGGCGGATCATCTCCCCTGCGGTAACCGTGTAGTCGTCCAGTTCAATTCCGTTCAGCCGTCCAGCTTCCCAGGCCTTTGCCATCGTACTGCCTTTCACAATATGCAGCGGATGCAGCTTAATACCGTCAACGCCCGTCTCCACCACACGTTCCATGGTTTGCAGACAGTCTGCCTGTCCTTCTCCCGGCAGACCAACAATCAGGTGTGAGCACACTTTCAGCCCGCGCTCGCGCGCCAGCCGCGTGGTGTTCTGATAGCAGGCAAAATCATGGCCGCGGTTAATCCGGTGCAGAGTTTTGTCATGCGCAGTTTGCAGACCGAGCTCCAGCCATACCTCATAGCCGAGGTCTTTATACTCACAAAGCAGATCGAGTACCGCATCCGGCACGCAGTCGGGGCGCGTCCCAACGCATAACCCGACGATGTTGGCCTGGCTGACCGCCTGTTGATACATCGAGCGCAGCACCTGTACTTCCGCGAAGGTGCTGGTATAAGCCTGGAAATAGGCCAGATAGCGTCTGGCGCGATTGACCAACTGAGCCTGATGCTCAAGCTGCTCGGCAATTGAATGGTGCTGCTGTGCTTCATCGGCAAACGAGGCGACATTACAGAAAGTACATCCGCCGCGTCCGATGGTGCCATCACGGTTTGGACAGCTAAATCCGCCGTGCAGCGTGAGTTTATGAACCTTTTGCCCATAACGGCGAGAAAGATCCCCACCAAACATATTGACTAATTTCTGTAACTGCATAATCTGGTAGACCGCGCCTTGAAAAGAGGCCAAAGCCTGCCATTTTTTGCCCCAGTCGGCGATGACCAGGATCAATCGCCCTGGCGAGCCTTTATTTATTGCATAACAAATCAAAATAATCGAAATTACATTCACTCAAAATATAATTACTTTTCCTTATATCCAGCTGTTTTTTTTATCTTCTTATACTCTCAGCGTAAAAACAGTATCTTTAAGACGCCAAAACTCTAAAAACCAGCATAAAATGCCAAGTATATCGATAAACAAAGGGAGGACGAGAGATATCCGGCCTCTCTTACAGTGAGACAGATCACACTTCCCAGGGCATCCTCCTCAGGTTATATCAATGTATAAAACCCTTTTATTTCAATATTTTCATAAAGTTAATTGCCCAATAGCACATTTTTGCATAAATAAGATTGCCATTTGACCTGTGTGTGGATTCCCGATAACTTGGAAATCCGCTGGAAGCTTTCTGGATGAGCAGTCTGCTCATCATATTTATGCAGTAATTGAGATTCCCTCTGAAGCAAGTCCTCAAACTTGTTTGACCTGTGCGAAAAGGATAAAGAGGGCGAATGCGAGGTAAGCGTATGACACGCAAACCCCGTCGCCATGCTCTTGGTGTGCCCGTGCGCAACGGTCCAGATGGGAATCCCGCAGAGCCTGGGGAGGTTCACTGATATGTTGTACGATAAATCCCTTGAGAGGGATAACTGTGGTTTCGGCCTGATCGCCCACATAGAAGGCGAACCTAGCCACAAGGTAGTGCGTACCGCCATACACGCACTGGCCCGCATGCAGCACCGTGGCGCAATTCTTGCCGATGGAAAAACCGGCGATGGTTGCGGCCTGCTGTTACAAAAACCTGACCGCTTTTTCCGCATCGTAGCGCAAGAGCGCGGCTGGCGTTTAGCCAAAAACTACGCCGTCGGCATGATCTTTTTAAATAAAGACGCTGAGCTGGCAGCGGCTTCTCGTCGCATTGTAGAAGAAGAATTACAGCAGGAGACCCTGTCGATTGTCGGCTGGCGCGACGTGCCGACTAACGAAGGTGTTCTCGGTGAAATTGCGCTCTCCTCCCTGCCTCGTATCGAGCAAATTTTTGTTAATGCCCCTGCGGGCTGGCGTCCGCGTGATATGGAGCGTCGCCTGTTCATCGCGCGCCGTCGTATCGAAAAACGCCTCCAGGAAGATAAAGACTTCTACGTCTGTAGCTTGTCGAACCTGGTCAATATCTATAAAGGTCTGTGTATGCCGGCGGATCTGCCGCGCTTTTACCTGGACCTGGCGGACCTGCGTCTGGAATCGGCCATCTGCCTGTTCCACCAGCGCTTCTCCACCAACACCGTACCACGCTGGCCGCTGGCGCAACCGTTTCGCTACCTGGCGCACAATGGTGAAATCAACACCATCACCGGCAACCGCCAGTGGGCGCGCGCTCGTACCTATAAATTCCAGACGCCGCTGATCCCTGATCTGCACGACGCCGCACCGTTCGTTAACGAAACCGGCTCCGACTCCAGCTCGATGGATAACATGCTGGAACTGCTGCTGGCGGGCGGGATGGATATCATCCGCGCCATGCGTCTACTGGTGCCGCCGGCCTGGCAGAACAACCCGGATATGGACCCGGAGCTGCGCGCGTTCTTCGACTTTAACTCCATGCACATGGAGCCGTGGGATGGTCCGGCGGGTATCGTTATGTCCGACGGTCGCTTTGCCGCCTGTAACCTTGACCGCAACGGCCTGCGTCCGGCGCGCTACGTCATCACCAAAGACAAGCTGATTACCTGCGCTTCTGAAGTCGGGATCTGGGATTATCAGCCGGATGAAGTGGTTGAGAAAGGTCGCGTCGGCCCAGGGGAGCTGATGGTTATCGATACCCGCAGCGGGCGCATTCTGCATTCGGCTGAAACCGATGACGATCTGAAAAGCCGCCACCCCTACAAAGAGTGGATGGAGAAGAACGTCCGCCGTCTGGTGCCTTTCGAAGACCTGGCTGACGATCAGGTCGGCAGCCGTGAACTGGACGATGACACCCTCGCCAGCTACCAGAAACAGTTTAACTACAGCGCTGAAGAGCTGGATTCCGTTATCCGCGTGCTCGGTGAAAATGGTCAGGAAGCGGTCGGTTCAATGGGCGATGATACCCCGTTTGCCGTGCTCTCCAGCCAGCCGCGCATCATTTATGACTACTTCCGCCAGCAGTTTGCCCAGGTCACCAACCCGCCGATCGACCCGCTGCGTGAAGCGCACGTCATGTCGCTGGCCACCAGCATCGGTCGTGAGATGAACGTCTTCTGCGAAGCCGAAGGTCAGGCGCACCGTCTGAGCTTTAAGTCGCCGATCCTGCTGTACTCCGATTTCACCCAGCTCACCACCATGAAAGAGGAGCATTATCGCGCTGACCGACTGGATATCACCTTCGACGTGACTGAAACCACGCTCGAAGAGACCGTCAAGGCATTGTGCGATAAGGCTGAACAGATGGTGCGTAACGGCACAGTGCTACTGGTGCTCTCTGACCGTAATATCGCAAAAAACCGCTTGCCGGTTCCGGCACCGATGGCCGTTGGCGCAGTACAAACACGTCTGGTAGAACAAAGCCTGCGTTGCGATGCCAACATCATCGTTGAAACCGCCAGCGCCCGTGACCCGCACCATTTTGCCGTTCTGCTCGGTTTTGGCGCGACGGCCATTTATCCGTATCTGGCGTATGAAACGCTGGGACGTCTGATCGACACTCAGGCGATTGCCAAAGATTACCGGACCGTGATGCTGAACTACCGTAACGGCATCAACAAGGGTCTGTACAAAATCATGTCCAAAATGGGCATCTCGACCATCGCCTCTTACCGCTGCTCGAAGCTGTTTGAAGCCGTTGGTCTGCACGATGATGTTGTGGCTTTATGCTTCCAGGGCGTGGTCAGTCGCATCAGCGGCGCGGGTTTTACCGACTTCCAGCAGGATCTGCTGAACCTCTCCAAACATGCCTGGCTGGCGCGTAAGCCTATCAGCCAGGGCGGTTTGCTGAAGTACGTTCACGGCGGCGAATACCACGCCTACAACCCGGACGTGGTGCGCACGCTGCAACAGGCAGTACAAAGCGGCGAGTACAGCGACTATCAGGAATATGCAAAGCTGGTCAATGAGCGTCCGGCGGCCACGCTGCGCGATCTGCTGGCGATTACACCTGGCGATGAAGCCGTAAGCATTAGCGAAGTAGAACCCGCAACCGAACTGTTTAAACGCTTTGATACCGCAGCGATGTCTATCGGGGCATTAAGCCCGGAAGCACACGAGGCGCTGGCCGAAGCCATGAACAGCATCGGCGGTAACTCGAACTCCGGTGAAGGCGGCGAAGATCCGGCGCGCTACGGCACTAACAAGGTGTCGCGCATTAAGCAGGTGGCTTCCGGTCGCTTTGGCGTAACCCCAGCGTACCTGGTCAATGCTGATGTCATTCAGATTAAAGTCGCTCAAGGCGCGAAGCCGGGCGAAGGCGGTCAGTTACCGGGTGATAAAGTCACCCCGTACATCGCCAAACTGCGTTATTCGGTGCCGGGCGTGACGCTGATCTCCCCACCGCCGCACCACGATATCTACTCTATCGAGGACTTAGCGCAGCTGATTTTCGACCTGAAACAGGTCAACCCGAAAGCGATGATCTCGGTGAAGCTGGTTTCCGAACCAGGCGTCGGCACTATTGCCACCGGCGTTGCGAAAGCCTATGCGGACCTGATTACCATTGCCGGCTACGATGGCGGTACCGGTGCAAGTCCGCTCTCCTCCGTGAAGTATGCGGGCTGCCCGTGGGAACTCGGTCTGGTGGAAACCCAGCAGGCACTGGTGGCTAACGGTCTGCGTCACAAGATCCGTCTGCAGGTCGATGGCGGTCTGAAAACCGGCGTCGATATCATTAAAGCGGCAATTTTGGGTGCAGAAAGCTTCGGTTTCGGCACCGGCCCCATGGTCGCGCTGGGCTGTAAATACCTGCGTATTTGCCATCTGAACAACTGCGCAACCGGCGTGGCAACTCAGGATGACAAACTGCGTAAGAACCACTATCACGGTCTGCCGTTCAAAGTGACTAACTACTTTGAATTTATCGCCCGCGAAACCCGCGAGCTGATGGCGCAACTGGGCGTGAAACGTCTGGTGGATCTGATTGGTCGTACCGACCTGCTCAAAGAGCTGGAAGGGTTTACCGCCAAGCAGCAGAAGCTGGAGCTGTCTCGTCTGCTGGAAACCGCTGAACCGCATCCAGGTAAAGCGCTGCATTGCACTGAAAACAATCCGCCGTTTGATAACGGCGTGCTGAACGCCCAGCTGTTACAGCAGGCGAAACCGTTTGTCGATGAGCGCCAGAGCAAAACCTTCTGGTTCGATATCCGCAACACCGACCGTTCCGTCGGCGCATCGCTGTCGGGCTATATCGCTCAGACGCATGGCGATCAGGGGCTGGCATCTGACCCGATTAAAGCGCACTTCAGCGGTACCGCAGGCCAGAGCTTCGGCGTGTGGAACGCGGGCGGCGTGGAGCTGTATCTGACCGGCGATGCCAACGACTATGTCGGTAAAGGCATGGCGGGCGGCCTGCTGGCAGTGCGTCCTCCGGTTGGCTCTGCTTTCCGTAGCCATGAGGCGAGCATCATTGGTAACACCTGCCTGTATGGTGCTACCGGTGGCCGCCTGTTTGCTGCGGGTCGTGCGGGTGAGCGTTTTGCGGTGCGTAACTCCGGCGCTATTACCGTGGTTGAAGGTATTGGCGACAACGGCTGTGAATATATGACCGGCGGCATCGTGTGTATTCTCGGCAAAACCGGCGTCAACTTCGGTGCAGGCATGACCGGCGGATTCGCCTACGTGCTCGACGAAGACGGTGAATTCCGCAAACGCGTGAACCCGGAACTGGTAGAAGTACTGAGCGTGGACTCGCTGGCTATTCATGAGGAACACCTGCGCGGCCTGATTACCGAGCACGTACAACATACCGGTTCTTCACACGGCGAAGAGATCCTGGCGAACTGGCCAGCATTCTCGGCGAAATTCGCGCTGGTAAAACCGAAATCCAGTGATGTGAAAGCACTGTTGGGTCACCGTAGTCGTAGCGCAGCAGAGCTGCGTGTGCAGGCGCAGTAAGGGGTAGCAGCAATGAGTCAGAACGTATACCAATTTATCGACCTGCAGCGCGTTGATCCACCGAAGAAACCGCTGAAGATCCGTAAGATCGAATTTATCGAGATCTACGAGCCGTTTTCCGAAGGCCAGGCCAAAGCACAGGCAGATCGCTGTCTTTCCTGCGGCAACCCGTACTGCGAGTGGAAGTGCCCGGTACATAACTACATCCCGAACTGGCTTAAGCTGGCGAATGAGGGACGTATTTTTGAAGCGGCAGAACTGTCGCACCAGACTAACACTCTGCCGGAAGTGTGTGGTCGAGTGTGCCCGCAGGATCGTCTTTGTGAAGGATCCTGCACGCTAAACGATGAGTTCGGTGCGGTGACTATCGGCAACATCGAGCGCTATATCAACGATAAAGCGTTCGAGATGGGCTGGCGTCCGGATATGACTGGCGTTCGCCAGACGGACAAGCGCGTGGCGATCATCGGTGCAGGTCCGGCGGGCCTGGCCTGTGCTGATGTGCTGACCCGCAACGGCGTGAAGGCGGTGGTATTTGACCGCCACCCGGAAATCGGCGGTCTGCTGACCTTCGGGATCCCGGCGTTCAAGCTGGAGAAAGAGGTCATGACCCGTCGCCGTGAAATCTTCACCGGTATGGGTATTGAGTTCAAACTAAACGTGGAAGTGGGCCGCGACGTGCAGCTCAACGATCTGCTGAAGGATTACGATGCCGTGTTCCTTGGCGTAGGTACCTATCAGTCGATGCGCGGTGGGCTGGAAAACGAAGACGCTTCCGGCGTATTTGATGCCCTGCCGTTCCTGATCGCCAATACCAAACAGTTGATGGGATTCGGCGAAAGCAGTGACGAGCCGTACATCAGCATGGAAGGCAAACGCGTCGTTGTTCTCGGCGGTGGCGATACCGCGATGGACTGCGTGCGGACCTCGGTTCGCCAGAACGCGGCACACGTAATCTGCGCCTATCGCCGCGACGAAGAGAACATGCCGGGTTCCAAACGCGAGGTGAAAAACGCGCGTGAAGAAGGCGTCGAGTTCCAGTTCAACGTCCAGCCTTTAGGCGTGGAAGTGAATGCCAACGGTAAAGTGTGCGGCGTGAAAATGGCGCGCACCGAAATGGGCGAACCGGATGCGAAGGGTCGTCGCCGCGCGGAGATCGTCGCTGGTTCCGAGCACGTTGTTCCAGCTGATGCGGTGGTACTGGCGTTTGGCTTCCGCCCGCACAGCATGGAGTGGCTGAAAGAGCACAGCGTCGAGCTGGATTCTCAGGGCCGTATTATTGCTCCGGAACGCAGCGATAACGCCTTCCAGACCAGCAATCCAAAAATCTTCGCTGGTGGCGATATCGTGCGTGGTTCGGATCTTGTAGTCACCGCGATTGCCGAAGGTCGTAAAGCGGCAGACGGTATCCTGAACTACCTGGAAGTGTAAGTAAGCGTCCTCTGGCATCTCATCTTCAAACGCTGATGAGATGCCAGATTCCTCGCAATACCCCTGCCCCCTCCCCTCTATCAACACCGTGAAAGAGAACTAAAAAAACATACGGAAACGTTTGCTTTATTCTGAGAACTGTATATTATGCGGCGGATTTTTTGGGCAAAATTCATGGAGGCGTTGTGTCGCAGGACAACAATTATAGCCAGGGCCCCGTCCCTCTGGCGGCGCGGAAGGGCGTGATTCCACTAACGTTTGTCATGTTGGGACTCACATTTTTTTCCGCCAGTATGTGGACCGGTGGCACACTCGGTACCGGTCTTTCCTATAATGATTTCTTCCTGGCAGTTCTCTTCGGTAATCTTCTCCTCGGTATTTACACTGCATTTCTCGGTTTTATCGGCGCAAAAACAGGGCTCTCAACCCACCTTCTGGCACGTTACTCATTTGGTTTGAAAGGTTCATGGCTTCCCTCACTGCTCTTAGGCGGTACACAGGTAGGCTGGTTTGGCGTTGGTGTGGCCATGTTTGCTATCCCGGTTGGCAAAGCGACGGGGATTGACGTCAATGTTCTGATTGCGGTTTCCGGTCTGTTGATGACCCTGACTATCTTTTTTGGCATCTCGGCGCTGACCGTTTTATCTATCATCGCCGTACCTGCCATCGTCGTTCTTGGCAGCTACTCCGTCTGGCTGGCGGTGAGCGATGTCGGCGGTTTAGACCATTTAAAAGCGATAGTGCCGCAGACACCGCTGAATTTCTCCACCGCACTGGCGCTGGTGGTCGGCTCATTTATCAGCGCAGGCACGTTAACCGCCGACTTTGTCCGCTTTGGCCGCAACGCCAAAGGTGCGGTACTGATTGCCATGGTGGCATTTTTCCTTGGCAACTCGTTGATGTTTATCTTCGGCGCTGCGGGTGCCGCCGCTGTTGGACAGGCGGACATCTCTGACGTGATGATTGCTCAGGGCCTGCTGCTGCCCGCGATTGTGGTGCTCGGCCTGAATATCTGGACCACCAACGACAATGCGCTCTACGCTTCAGGTTTGGGATTTGCCAATATTACCGGCCTTTCCAGCCGTTCGTTGTCGGTGGCTAACGGTATTATCGGCACACTGTGCGCACTGTGGCTTTACAATAACTTTGTCGGTTGGCTGACATTTTTGTCGGCAGCGATTCCTCCAATTGGTGGAGTGATTATCGCCGACTATCTGCTGAACCATCGCCGATATGCCGACTTCAGCAAAGCACAATTTATTTCCGTAAACTGGATAGCTATCCTGTCCGTTGCACTGGGCATTGCCGCCGGTCACTATATTCCCGGTATCGTGCCCGTCAACGCCGTACTCGGCGGCGTATTCAGCTATATCCTGCTGAACCCACTTTTCAATCGCAGCCTTGCTAAATCACCAGAGGTCAGCCATGCAGAATAATAACATCACCATTCGTCAGGCGCGTTTACAGGGATGCGAAGGATTGTGGCAGCTCACGGTTGAAAACGGACGTTTCAGCCGAATTGAGGCTCAAGACGCCGCTACGTTGCCGCAGGGGGAAGTGCTTGATGCCGAAGGTGGCCTGGCAATCCCACCGTTCGTAGAGCCACATATCCACCTGGATACCACGCAAACCGCGGGGGAGCCGAGCTGGAACCAGTCTGGTACGTTATTTGAAGGCATTGAGCGCTGGGCCGAACGTAAGGCAATGCTCACTCACGATGACGTCAAAGCGCGCGCCATGCAGACTCTTAAGTGGCAGATGGCCAACGGCATCCAGTATGTCCGCACTCACGTTGATGTTTCCGACCCAACGCTGACCGCGCTGAAAGCCATGCTGGAGGTGAAGCAAGAAGTCGCTCCGTGGGTAGAGCTACAGATTGTCGCGTTCCCGCAAGAGGGCATTCTTTCTTATCCCAACGGTGAAGCGTTATTAGAGGAAGCCGTGCGTTTGGGGGCCGACGTCATTGGCGCTATCCCCCACTTTGAATTTACGCGTGAATATGGCGTGGAGTCGTTGCACAAAATTTTCGCCCTCGCGCAAAAATACAACAGACTTATCGACGTGCACTGTGACGAAATTGACGATGAGCAATCACGCTTTGTTGAAACCGTCGCGGCGCTGGCCCATCGCGACAATATGGGCGAGCGCGTGACCGCCAGCCATACTACGGCAATGCACTCCTATAACGGCGCGTATGCTTCCCGTCTTTTCCGCCTGTTGAAAATGTCCGGCATTAACTTTGTCGCGAATCCACTGGTGAATATTCACCTGCAAGGGCGCTTTGACACGTATCCTAAACGCCGCGGCGTCACACGCGTCAAAGAGATGCTGGAGGCAGAGATCAACGTCTGCTTCGGCCATGATGATGTCTTCGATCCGTGGTATCCGCTAGGCACCGCGAATATGCTGCAGGTACTGCACATGGGGTTACATGTGTGTCAGCTGATGGGATACGGACAAATTAACGATGGCCTGAATCTGATCACCACCCACAGCGCGAAAACCCTGCACCTGCAGGACTACGGTCTGAGCGTAGGGAATTCCGCGAACCTGGTGATTTTACCGGCAGAGAATGGATTTGACGCGGTTCGTCGCCAGACGCCTGCACGTTATTCCATTCGTCACGGGCGAATCATTGCCGAGACTGTGCCGAGCCAAACGACGCTGCATCTGACGCAGCCGGAAGCGGTGACGTTTAAGCGCTAGGTTGTAATATCCGGTGTCGGATGGCGCAAGCCTTGCCATCCGACACCGTCACTCTCATCGTCAGGTGCGTAATAAACTGGCGCGCACCTTGATCACCACCTTTTTGATGTCCATCGGAGCCTGTACCACGCAGCCCGGCTTATGCGGCTCGCCCGGCATAAAAATCACAAATCTTCCCGGCTTCAGTACCATCGCCTGCTCATCGGCAATCTGGCTACACAGCTGATAATCATCCTCCACGTGCATCTCTTCGCACTGACGAGCAGAATCAGTCATTCCGAACAGAATGCGTTCTTCACCGGATAACAGTACCTGAATATCAATGTATTCCCTGTGCAGTTCCGCTTTCTTTTGCTCCGGGCTCTGCGTTGCAAATTGCATGACATTCATAAAAATATTATCGCCCTGCAACTCGTAGCGCCCTGGCGTTTTCTCCTGCGGATTCGCCGCAACAGCCAGCGTTAACGCCTGCTGCAAAACCGGATGTAATCCGGCAGAAGGCAATGAACGCAACTCATCTGACATCATAATCAATCTCCCTGGGCCAACAGCGCGGCCCCCAGTAATCCAGCGTCATGACGGTAATGCGCCGCCCGTAATTCTACGTGGTAAGCCGAAGGCTCTTGTGCCAGATAGTTTTCCACCAGCGCCAGATACCCTGGCGCCAGCCCCACGCTGCCGCCAATCACCACAATCTGGCAATCGATCGTGGCCTTCACATCGGCGACAAGCCTTGCCAAAGTACGTGCCGAACGATGGATCAACCGACTGGCCTGCTCATCACCCTGCCCGGCGCGGCTAAAAATGGTTTTGGCGTCGCATCCAGCAAGCGTACCTTCGGCAGCCGCCGCGATCCCACGACCGGAAGCGATCGCCTCGACACAACCCACACGCCCGCAACCGCACACCGGCCCATGCGGATCAGCCAGCGTATGTCCCAGGTGCCCGGCCAGACCGCCAATCCCGGTCAGCAGCTTCCCATCATTTACCACCCCGCCGCCTACACCGGTGGAGACGGTGATAAACACCATATCGCGGTACTCGCCGCCAAGCGCATGATACTCAGCCCACGCCGCTGCCTGCGCGTCATTGACTGCCAGCGTCGGCAAAGCGGTGAGATCTTTTAGCGTTTGCACCAGAGGAAAATGCAGCAGCCCGCCGAGGTTGTGCGGGTTCAGCGCCAGTAGAGAACCGTCGCGGATAATCCCCGTTGAGGCGATCGCCACCCGCGTTGCCTGCCCCTGTAGCGGCGCAACCAGTGCTTGTAACACGGCACGCAGAGCATCCGGTGTTTTGCTGGCGGGCGTCGGCAATTCATGACGCTCTTGAATTTGCAGGCTGCTGTCTACCAGTGCGACAGCCAGTTTGGTGCCGCCAATATCAATCGACAGCGTGGTCATAGCACCGCCTTTTTTAGCGCTGTGTTGTACCACTGGCAAATGTGCTCCAGCCGGGTAATGGCTGAGCCGACTGTCACCGCCCAAGCGCCATGACGCATCGCCTCAGCGGCCTGCGCTGGCGTGTTGTAACGTCCTTCAGCAATCACCCGACAACCCGCGTTACTTAAAGACTTCACCAGAGCCAGATCCGGCTCTTCGGGCGTTTCTGGCGTGGTATAACCAGAAAGGGTAGTGCCAATGATTTCGGCACCGAGTTTCTGGCAGGCCATGCCATCCGCCATGGACGAACAGTCAGCCATCGCAAGGCGTTGGTGATGATGAATACGTGCCAGTAAGGTTTCTACAGGTACCGGACGTACGCGATCGGTACCGTCGATGGCGATGATGTCAGCGCCTGCCTGCGCCAGCGCATCAACATCCTCCAGATATGCGGTGATGCGGACCGGAGAGTCATCAAGGTCACGTTTGAGAATGCCGATAATCGGCACCGAAACTACCGCCCTGGTCGCTTTCAGGTTTTCCACCCCTTCAATGCGTAACGCCACCGCGCCAGCCTGTTCTGCGGCCAGCGCCATCGCCGCAACAATTTCCGGTTTATCTAACGGGCTGTCAGGAACAGGCTGGCAGGAGACAATCAGCCCGCCGTTCGCGGCAATCTTGATATCCAGTTGTTCAAGTAACGACATGCTTATTCCCTTATGACTATTGCCCGGCGCAGGACCGGGCAAACGGATTAACTTTTGGATTTCACCATGGTGCTTTTGTCGCCGCCAAACGGCACGGCCCCGCTAAACGGTTTGCCATCAATGGCATCATGCGTACGCAATGCTTCAGGCCGCAGCCAGCGCTGTACGCGAGACGGCATATCGAGACCAATCAGCAGGATCACCACAAATGTCAGGCCGAAAGAGAGCGATCCCAACGCGGTGCCCAGATCCAGTCGTTGGGCAATCAGCGCACCGATGATCGGTGCCAACGCCCCGCCCAGTGCACCCACGTTGTAGGTGAAGCCCAGACCCGCCGCACGCTGGTCGGTATCGAAATAGCCGCCAATCAGTTTTGGTAAGATCCCGGAGATCCCCTGACCGAGCATTTGCTGGAAAAACAGCAGTAAACCCAGTACCCAGACGTTTGAGCCGCCAATCGCAAACACTGGAATAATTAGCAACTGCGAAGCCAGCAGACTGCAGACATAGGCCTTACGCGTGCCCAGCCAGTCGCCAAGAAAACCACCGACGCAACAACCGACCGCCGCGCCAAAGCCGCTAAAGAAGAGCACCCTGGCGACAGTGGAAGGGTCATACAGCAGTTCGGTTTTCAGATAGGTTGGCAGCAGCGCCTGAATCGGCCACGAGTAAAGGAAGGCAAACAGCACAACCACCATCAGCATGACGCCCGTCGGCCAGCGTTTCCCGCTGCTTTGCACCATAAAACTAATGAAGATAAACGCGCATATCAGGCCAAGGACCGCCACGATAGCGGCATTTTGCAGGTTGCCTGCAAAGCAGAACCACAGCGCGGTTGCGGCGGCGAGAGTCATCACAATATTGATAACCCGATGTTCGCCCCGGTAGAGAATGTCCACCATCGTGCGTACCGGCGCTTTGCCTTCGTGTTTCTCTTTCCAGTCTTCCGCTTCCGGAATATTTTTACGCAGCCAGAGGGCGAAGATAATCGGCAAAATGCCGATGAAGAACAGCGCGCGCCATCCCCAGACCGGGACCACCAGGCTGTAGACCTGGGCGGCGATCACTGCGCCTACAGAGAAGCCGGAAATCAGGAAGCCGCTGGCTTTGTTTCGCAGGTGCCTGGGCCAGCTTTCAATAACATAAGTTGCGCTGGAGCCGTACTCACCAGCCATCCCCATACCGATAACCAGGCGGGCGATAAACATGGTGGTGTAGCCCGGCGCGAAGCCGCAGGCCAGCGTCCCCACAGAGAACAGAATGATACTGGTGACCATCGCCAGACGGCGTCCATAACGGTCGCCCATCGCGCCCAGCATTAACCCACCAAACCAGCGGGAGATAAAAGCGGCCGAGATCAGACTGGCCGCCTGCACCGTCGTCAGTCCGAATTCGCCTTGTACTTCCGTCAGCACAAGGGCGATTAATACAAAATCAAAACCATCAAGCAAATATCCCAGCCAGGCGGCGGAAAATGCCCGCCATTGCGCCCGATTGAGATGGCGATACCACGGGATGCTCTGGGTAGAAGTACTCATTTTACTCTCCCGACGATCTTTATTTTCGTTGTGGTGCCGGATGGCGGATTCGCCTTATCCGGCCTACGAGTCTTGTTTTTGCAGGCCGGATAAGCATTGTGCTATCCGGCGTCCGATCAGTCGCGTTCCAGCATTAATTGCTGGGCCAGCGCTTTCAGTTCCGGCAGATATTGTTCATCTACCGGGGCAAATGGTTTACGGCACAGCGGAACAGAAACCACGTCCATATAGTGCAATACCGTCTTCAGGCCGCGGAACACGCCAACCTTAATGAGCAGATCGATAACCTTATTGCACTCGGTTTGCAGCTTTTGCGCAGTCCGGATGTCGCCTTCTTTGAGCGCTTTCACAATTCCCTGATAACGCCATCCCATAATGTTGTAAGTGCTACCGATACCGCCATCAGCGCCCGCCAGCAGACCAGAAGCGAAGATCTCGTCATAACCGTTATAAAGCACCAGATCGGGGTGAGCGCGGCGGATTTGTTCCATCTGATAGAGATCGCCTGAGGTTTGCTTCAGCGCGCCAACGCCCGGCAACGTCACCAGCGTGTTGATCTGATCCAGCGTCAGTTTTACGCCGCTCAGCGCCGGGATGTTATAGACCACCATCGGCAAGCCATCAGCGGAATCAATAATTGCGCGGTAGTGATCGCAGTGCTCTTCAAAACTGAACGGATAGTAAAACGGTGTGACGGCTGAAACCGCATCAAAGCCGTAGCGATGCGCGGCACTCGCCAGCTGTTGGCTCTCTTCGGTACTCACTGTGCCAACGTGAGCGATCAGCGTCACCTTGCCTTTCGCTTCTTCGGCAACAATTTCCAGTACCTGCTCTCTCTCAACGCGGTTTTGGACAAATGCCTCACCCGTAGACCCACCGACATACAGCCCGTCGATCCCTTGCCCAATGTTGAAACGCACCAGGCGGCGCAGGCTCTCAATGTCCAGTCGCTGTTGGCTATCGAATGGGGTTAACAACGCTGGCATTACGCCTTTTAAATCTCTTGCCATAGCTACCTCTGATGATGATTAGTGTTATCTGACTGCATACCTTTATACCTGTTATACCAGATCAAATAAGCAGCAATACAATACAGAACGCTTATAGTGCGATCTGCCTCACTAAACGATCGTCAGGATCGCGATTACTTACGCAATTTTTTACTTTTGCTGAAGGCGTGCCAGGTAGCGGAAACGCTGTTGAGATGTTCTTGAAGTGCGCGGTCAGCTTCCTCAGGGTCGCGCTGACGAATCGCGTCGACAATAGCGATATGCTGCTGATAACTCACGTTATTGTGCTCATACAACTCTTGGTCGGCTACGGTCGGACGGGCGGCAATCAGCCAGTCTAACAGCGCAACATGGATAGCCATAAAGATGGGATTGCCCGGGATCTCCGCCAGTATGCGGTGAAAATCAACGTCCGAGCGAATGAACAGCGTATTGTCATCGAGCGACTGGCTGTTGATCTCCAGTGCTTTCGCCAGTCTGTCGATTTGCTCATCCGTCGCATGTTCTGCGGCGTATCGTACCAGGCTGGATTCAAAGAACAGTCGCAGCTGTTCGAAGTGGGCAATGCCGCCGGGATGCGCGAGGAAATCTTTCGCCATACCGGACAGCTCGCTGATAATGGTATCAGCTGAAGGACGCGAAACGCGGGCGCGCTCGCCATTGTTGATTTGCACCAGACCTTTGCGTTTTAACGCTGCCAGCGCTTCTCGTACAGAAGGACGGCCCACGTTAAAGAAGGCCATCAGCTCCCGCTCAGACGGCAACTGTTCGCCCTCGCCAAATTCCCGACGACGAATCATCTGCTCCAGTTCTTCTTCAACCATTTCAGACAGCTTTTTACGCGCCAGCGGGCGATTGCGTAAGCTACGGCCAATGGTGGATGGAGAGTCTTCAGCTTGCGAATCAAATGCGTTCATAGGGCCCATTCAGCTAAGTCGTGGTGACAAATAACAGCGGGTTTATCCTAACACAGGATCGAAAGCAGGGTGAAATGATGGTCAATCAGACTGTCGGGCTTATTGGCGGTCTAACGCATCCGGATATTTTGTTACGCTAAAACATTCAGCTTATCTTTAATTGAAAACAATCATATTCGCTTCGTGAAATTTATGAATATGAACGTGATAAATTATCATAACCATCTATTTTATAACGATAAATAATTTAAACATCGAATTAAAAATAAGATATTCACTCCATAAAAATCACCCGAAAAAATATAACATCCGTTTGGACAACAGCGTTATTACCGGATTTATCTTCTTCTCTGGCATGGAGTGAAACAATGTTCGGCATCATTATCTCTGTCATCGTTTTATTAACGATGGGTTACCTGATCCTCAAAAACTACAAACCGCAGGTAGTGCTGGCAGCCGCAGGGATCTTCCTGATGCTCTGCGGCGTCTGGCTAGGCTACGGCGCGCTGGTCGCTGACGACAAGAGCAGCGGCTATCTACTGGTCGATATTTACAACGAAATTCTGCGTATGCTTTCCAATCGGGCGGCCGGACTAGGGTTATCAATCATGGCGGTAGGTGGTTATGCCCGTTATATGGACAGGATGGGGGCCAGCAGAGCGATGGTTAGCCTGTTAAGCCGTCCGCTTAAGCTAATCCGCTCACCCTATGTTGTTCTTGCCGCCACCTATGTGATTGGTCAGATCATGGCGCAGTTCATCACCAGCGCTTCCGGGTTAGGCATGCTGCTGATGGTGACGCTGTTCCCGACGCTGGTCAGTCTTGGCGTGAGCCGTTTATCCGCGGTGGCGGTCATTGCCACTTCAATGTCAATTGAATGGGGCATTCTGGAAACCAACTCTATTTTTGCCGCGCAGGTGGCGGGCATGAAAATCGCTACCTACTTCTTTCACTATCAGTTACCCGTCGCATCGTGTGTTATCGTCGCCGTCGCTATTGCACATTTTTTCGTTCAGCGGCAGTTTGATAAAAAAGCATTCCCGGAAAGCAACGGATTCGCTGAACAAAAGACGCTGGAAAACGTGCCACCTCTCTATTACGCCATTCTACCCGTCATGCCGCTGCTTCTGATGTTGGGCTCGCTTGCCCTGGCACATATAGGGTTAATGAAAACAGAGCTGAATCTGGTGGTGGTCATGCTGATGAGCATGACGCTGACGATGTTTGTCGAGTTCCTGCATAAACATAATCTGCGCGAAACGATGGATGACGTGCAGGCCTTCTTTGATGGCATGGGAACCCAGTTTGCCAACGTTGTCACGCTGGTGGTCGCCGGTGAGATCTTTGCGAAAGGGTTGACGACTATCGGGACTGTCGACGCCGTAATAAAAGGTGCAGAGCATTCCGGCCTTGGCGGTATCGGCGTGATGATCATCATGGCCGTGGTCATTGCCGCCTGTGCGATTGTCATGGGGTCAGGTAACGCGCCGTTTATGTCTTTTGCCAGCCTGATTCCAGATATTGCCGCCGGACTACATATTCCTGCGGTAGTGATGATTATGCCGATGCATTTTGCTACTACGCTGGCCCGGGCGGTATCCCCCATTACAGCGGTCATTGTGGTGACATCAGGTATTGCGGGCGTATCGCCCTTTGAAGTGGTAAAACGTACGGCCATTCCGATGGCGGTGGGATTTGTGGTCAATATGATAGCCACCATCACGCTGTTTTACTGATCCCGAAGGCAGAAAACAGAACAGGCCCCAAAGGGCCTGTTTTTTTATTTCACTACGCGTAGCGCTGGACGCCCACCGCGAGGCGGCGGCGGCGTGTCATCCGGATCGTTGTCGTCGCCATTGTCAGGCTTATCGCCATCAATGACCGACATGACCGTTTCACTTTCAAAACCAGTTGCGTCGTTGTCGTCATCATTTAAGCTGGCGACATCTTCGTCGTAGGCAGCTTCCGGCTCAAACATAGTACCGGCGCCATTTTCACGAGCATAAATTGCCAGAACTGCCGCCAGCGGTACAGAAACCTGACGCGGCACACCACCGAAGCGCGCGTTAAAGCGCACTTCATCGTTAGCCAGTTCCAGGTTACCCACCGCACGCGGTGCGATATTCAGAACAATTTGCCCGTCACGCGCATATTCCATAGGAACCTGCACGTCCTGAAGCGTCACATCCACCACCAGGTGCGGCGTAAGCTGGTTGTCTAACAACCACTCATAGAATGCGCGCAGCAGATACGGACGGCGTGGTGTTAGCTGTGGCAAATCCATACAGGTTAACCCCGGCCCAGACGCATTTCACGTTCAGGCTCAGTCAGAGAAGCCAGGAAAGAATCACGTTCAAAGACGCGAGTCATGTACCCTTTCAGTTCTTTCGAACCTGCACCGTTGAATTCAATGCCCAGCTGCGGTAAACGCCACAGCAGCGGCGCCAGGTAGCAGTCTACCAGGCTGAACTCATCGCTCAGGAAGTAAGGTTTCTGGCCAAATACTGGTGCAATTGCCAGCAGTTCTTCGCGCAGACGCTTACGCGCGACTTCGGCTTCAGAAGCAGAACCGTTCACGATGACGTTCATCAGCGTGTACCAGTCTTTTTCAATACGCTGCATGTACAGGCGGCTTTCACCACGCGCAACCGGGTAAACCGGCATCAGCGGCGGATGCGGGAAGCGCTCATCCAGGTATTCCATAATGATGCGAGATTCCCACAGGGTCAGCTCACGATCCACCAGTGTCGGTACGCTCTGATTCGGGTTGAGGTCGATCAGATCCTGCGGTGGATTGTCCTTCTCCACATGCTCAATCTCGAAACTAACACCTTTCTCAGCCAGCACAATGCGGACCTGATGGCTATAGATGTCAGTAGGACCAGAAAACAGCGTCATTACCGAACGTTTGTTGGCAGCGACAGCCATGAAAACCTCCAGGTATATTCAGAATTTTTACTGCTACCAGCCACTAAGTGGCCAGCCAGAAGTGATGTCACCCATATTCGGGAAAGCCATTACTGTTCAAAATACAAACAAAAAATGAACGATACCGGACATTTGGGCAGAAAATTGGATGATAGTTTACCAGATTTTGTGACCTTTGTGGTGAGTCGATTCTTGAAATGGGGAAAAAGAGGTGGCAATCAGCGGATTACCGTGGTTATACGGAGAGCAGTAACGATAAAAAAACCCGCCGAAGCGGGTTTTTTCGCAAATTGTTGTCTGCCGAAGCAGAGTACAATTAACGTTTGGAGAACTGAGGACGACGACGTGCTTTACGCAGACCGACTTTCTTACGTTCAACCTGACGAGCATCACGGGTAACGAAGCCAGCTTTACGCAGTTCGCCACGCAGGGATTCGTCGTACTCCATCAGAGCGCGGGTGATACCGTGACGGATCGCACCAGCCTGACCAGAGATACCACCACCTTTAACAGTGATGTACAGATCCAGTTTCTCAACCATGTCGACCAGTTCCAGCGGCTGACGAACTACCATGCGGGCAGTTTCACGACCGAAGTACTGTTCCAGAGAACGTTGGTTGATTACGATTTTACCACTGCCCGGTTTGATGAAAACGCGAGCTGCGGAACTTTTGCGGCGACCAGTGCCGTAGTATTGATTTTCAGCCATTGCCTATAATCCCGATTAGATGTCAAGAACTTGCGGTTGCTGTGCCGCGTGGTTGTGCTCGTTGCCAGCGTAAACTTTCAGTTTACGGAACATAGCACGACCCAGCGGGCCTTTTGGCAGCATGCCTTTAACCGCGATTTCAAGCACACGCTCAGGACGGCGAGCAATCATCTCTTCAAAGGTCGCTTGTTTGATACCGCCGATGTGACCGGTGTGGTGATAGTACACTTTGTCAGTACGCTTGTTGCCAGTTACAGCAACTTTGTCAGCGTTCAGAACGATGATGTAATCACCGGTATCTACGTGCGGAGTATATTCCGCTTTGTGCTTACCGCGCAGGCGCAGAGCCAGTTCGGAAGCCAGACGGCCCAGAGTTTTACCGGTCGCGTCAACAACATACCAGTCGCGTTTTACGGTTTCTGGTTTAGCTGTAAAAGTTTTCATTAAAAGCTTACCCAAATAAATAAGTTACACGTTGGTGAACACCCAAACGTTTTGTCAGTTGAGGTTCACACGACATTGTCCAGCAAACCTACCCCTTCGAATAGCCTATGCCGGCGCATAGAAAGTTTTGGGAAAAAAACTCTCTCGTAACGTGGGGTCGCAAGATTATAGAGAAGTCAGGGTCAAAGATCGACCCCTTTATGTGATTTGCAGCAGGTTTAACCGGCTAAATGTTCCCGCTTCAGATACTCTTCGCTTTGCATCTCCTGCAAACGCGACAAACAACGCTGAAATTCAAACTTCAGACGCTCGCCCTGATAAATTTCATAAAGTGGTGAGGCCGCACTGACCACCAGCTTAACGTGGCGTTCGTAGAACTCATCCACCAGTGCGATAAAACGCCGCGCTTCGCTCTCCATCAGCGTCGTCATGACCGGCACATCAGACAACAGCACCGTATGAAAAAGACGCGATAGCGCAATGTAGTCATGCTGACTACGCGCATCGACACAGAGCGTGGTGAACGACACCGCCAGCGTTTGGTTTTCGACGGCCAGCGTCTGCATCGGACGATGATTGATCTCCAGCGTCGGCGCATGTTCACTTTTCGTTCCCGCTAATGCCAGCCACAGCTTATCCATCTGCTGACGAGTTTCCTCATTCAGTGGTGACAACCACAAATGCGCCTGCGTTAAGGTGCGCAGACGATAATCGACGCCAGCATCGACATTCATGATGTCACAATGCTGTTTGATGGCATCAATGGCAGGAAGAAAACGCGTGCGTTGCAAACCGTTGCGATACAGCTCATCAGGCGGAATATTGGAGGTTGCCACCAGCGTAATACCACGGGCAAACAGCGCTTTCATCAGACCGCCGAGCAGCATGGCGTCGGTGATGTCAGAAACAAAAAATTCGTCAAAGCACAGCACGTCCGTTTCGGCCTTAAAGCGGTCGGCAATGATTTCCAGCGGATCGCTCTGCCCCTGCAGGGCCGTAAGCTCTTCATGGACACGCAGCATAAAACGATGAAAGTGCAAACGCTGTTTACGCCCGCCCGGCAGGCTATGGTAGAACAGATCCATCAGCCACGTTTTTCCGCGCCCGACTCCGCCCCACATATACAGACCACGCACCGGCGCATTGGTCGATGACTCACGTTTTCCCAGCAATTTGCCAAAACGCGCCATCAGTCCGCTCTCCTGCGGCGCAGGACGTGCTGGCGTCGAAAGCGCCTGGAAAATTGTTTCCAGTCGATTCACTGCTTCTTGTTGTACGTTGTCGGGCTGATGACTGCCGTCTTTGAGGGCTTGCTGGTAACGCGATGTCGGGGAAAGGCTTTGCATGATGTTATTGTTATTCCTTGAGAATCGATGTGCCGTCGCTCACGGTTGACGAAAAAAAGGCCGTTCTACATTACGTGATATAAACACGGGATTCCACTTCTACGGGATTAGCGGTTATAGTGGCATAATCAGGCGCAGGCATGGAGCCTAAAGCCAACACCCTACGGAAACACAAGACAACGGGAGATGTTCATGACCTGGGAATATGCGCTAATTGGGTTAGTCGTCGGTATCATTATTGGTGCTGTAGCCATGCGTTTTGGTAATCGTAAATTACGCCAACAGCAGGCATTGCAGTACGAACTGGAAAAAAATAAAGCTGAGCTGGAAGAGTACCGCGAAGAGCTGGTGAGCCACTTTGCCCGCAGCGCTGAACTGCTGGATAACATGGCGGACGATTATCGTCAGATCTACCAGCATATGGCGAAAAGCTCCAGCAACCTGCTGCCGGGTATGTCACCGGAAAATAATCCGTTCCGTAATCGTCTGGCAGAATCCGAAGCGGGTAACGATCAGGCGCCGGTTCAGATGCCGCGTGACTATTCTGAAGGCGCATCTGGCCTGCTGCGTAGTGGCGCAAAGCGCGACTAACCGCACATCGTTAAGAAATTTATTGGGCGCAGCAATTGCGCCCTCCGCTTCTCTTCCTGTCCCAGCTATTATTTAGTCGTTAGCCTCATTGTGACCAAACCGAAAATTCAATAACATCAAACTGTTTTGAATCATCTTCCGTTTACTCAAGGTACGAGAGCAGGATCCATGAAAAAACACACCCAGCTGTTGAGTGCATTAGCGTTAAGTGTCGGGTTAACTCTCTCGGCGCCATTCCCAGCCGCAGCGTCGATTCCCGGCCAGGTTCCCGGTCAGGCTGCGCTCCCCAGCCTCGCCCCGATGCTGGAGAAAGTGTTACCTGCCGTGGTGAGCGTAAGGGTCGAAGGCACCGCCGCTCAGGGGCAGAAAGTCCCGGAAGAGTTCAAAAAGTTTTTTGGTGATGAACTTCCCGATCAACCTGCACAACCTTTTGAAGGGCTGGGTTCCGGGGTCATCATTGATGCCGCCAAAGGCTACGTCCTGACCAATAATCACGTCATCAATCAGGCGCAAAAAATCAGCGTTCAGCTTAATGATGGCCGTGAGTTCGACGCTAAGCTTATCGGCAGCGACGACCAGAGCGATATCGCTCTGCTGCAAATTCAACACCCCAGCAACCTGACGCAAATTGCCATTGCCGACTCCGACAAACTCCGCGTCGGTGATTTCGCGGTGGCCGTGGGTAACCCGTTTGGTTTGGGGCAAACGGCCACCTCCGGCATCGTATCGGCTTTGGGTCGCAGCGGGTTGAACCTGGAAGGTCTGGAAAACTTTATTCAGACCGATGCCTCCATCAACCGGGGTAACTCCGGCGGCGCGTTGCTTAACCTCAATGGTGAGCTGATTGGCATTAACACCGCGATTCTGGCCCCCGGCGGCGGTAGCATCGGTATTGGTTTTGCGATCCCGAGCAATATGGCACGCACGCTGGCGCAGCAACTGATGCAGTTTGGTGAAATCAAACGTGGTCTGCTGGGAATTAAAGGCACCGAAATGACTGCCGATATCGCCAAAGCGTTCAAACTGGACGTGCAGCGCGGCGCGTTTGTCAGCGAGGTTCTGCCTAACTCTGGCTCCGCAAAAGCAGGTGTGAAGTCTGGTGACGTCATTACCAGCCTCAACGGCAAACCGCTCAACAGCTTCGCCGAACTGCGTTCACGCATAGCGACAACCGAACCAGGGACCAAAGTCAAACTGGGCCTGCTGCGTAACGGTAAACCGCTGGAGGTTGAAGTAACCCTGGATACCAGTACATCATCGTCCGCCAGCGCGGAGATGATTGCTCCTGCGTTGCAAGGGGCTACGCTCAGTGACGGTCAGCTTAAAGACGGCACCAAAGGCATCAAAATTGATAACGTTGAAAAAAGCAGCCCAGCCGCGCAGGCCGGTCTGCATAAAGATGACGTTATCATTGGCGTTAACCGCGATCGTGTAAATTCGATCGCCGAAATGCGTAAAGTGCTGGAAACAAAACCGTCGATCATTGCTCTGCAGGTAGTTCGTGGTAACGAGAGTATTTACCTGCTCCTGCGTTAACGCATGCAACCGGACATCAGCCCCCCCGTGTGATGTCCGGTAAACTCGTGATATGCTGCTGCCGTTCCCTTTATTAATGACGCCGCCATCATGTTTGTGAAGCTTTTACGTTCGGTCGCGATTGGTTTAATCGTCGGCGCTATTCTGCTGGCCGCGATGCCCTCTCTGCGAAAAATAAATACGCTTACCGCGCCACAGTTCGACAGTGCAGATGAAACGCCCGCCAGCTATAACCCGGCGGTTCGCCGTGCAGCGCCTGCCGTCGTTAACGTTTATAACCGTAGTATGAACAGCACAGCGCATAACCAGCTTGAGATCCGCACACTCGGCTCAGGCGTTATCATGGATCAGCGCGGCTATATCATTACCAATAAGCACGTCATTAATGATGCCGACCAAATCATCGTCGCGTTGCAGGATGGGCGTGTATTCGAAGCGCTGCTTGTGGGTTCTGATACGTTAACCGATCTTGCGGTGCTGAAAATCAACGCGACTGGCGGACTGCCGACAATCCCAATTAATAACAAACGCGTGCCGCACATCGGCGATGTCGTCCTCGCCATTGGTAACCCGTACAACCTTGGTCAAACCATCACTCAGGGGATTATCAGCGCCACCGGTCGTATTGGCCTGAACCCGACTGGACGGCAAAACTTCCTGCAAACGGATGCCTCCATCAACCACGGCAACTCCGGCGGCGCGTTGGTCAACTCGCTGGGCGAGTTAATGGGTATTAACACGCTGTCGTTTGATAAGAGCAACGATGGCGAAACCCCGGAAGGGATCGGCTTTGCTATTCCGTTTCAGTTGGCAACCAAAATCATGGATAAGCTGATTCGTGACGGGCGCGTGATTCGTGGCTACATCGGCATCAGCGGTCGCGAAATTGCGCCACTGCACGCCCAGGGCGGCGGGATGGATCAAATTCAGGGGATTGTGGTTAACGAAGTGGCTCCAGACGGTCCAGCTGCGCAGGCTGGAATTCAGGTTAACGATCTGATTATTTCGGTCAATAACAAACCGGCGGTATCTGCGCTGGAGACCATGGACCAGGTGGCAGAGATTCGCCCTGGTTCGGTTATCTCTGTTGTCGTGATGCGTGATGACAAGCAGTTGACGCTGCAGGTAACGATTCAGGAATACCCGGCTACAAACTAAATCACAAACGAAACGATGTAAAAAAACCGGAGATAGCTCCGGTTTTTTTATGCGTCAAATTCGCGATATTTGTAGGACGGATAAAGCGTTAAACACCGCCATCCGGCCTACATAAAGGCGTTATTTAACGAACTCTTCACCCAGGGTGATATCTTTCTTCAGCGTATCCAGCATACCTTCCAGCGAGCTCTGCTCAAATGCGCTCAGCTTGCCGATAGACTGGCGTTCTTCTACGCCGTTTTTACCCAACAGCAGCGGCTGAGAGAAAAAGCGAGCATACTGGCCGTCGCCTTCAACGTAAGCACATTCAACCACGCCTTTTTCGCCGCTCAGCGCGCGAACCAGTGACAGGCCGAAACGTGCTGCGGCCTGACCCATAGACAGAGTTGCAGATCCGCCACCGGCTTTAGCTTCCACAACTTCTGTACCCGCATTCTGGATACGCTTGGTCAGGTCAGCCGCTTCTTGCTCAGTGAAGCTCACGCCAGGGATTTGTGACAGCAGCGGGAGAATGGTCACGCCAGAGTGGCCGCCAATAACCGGGACTTCAACGTCACCAGGCTGCTTGCCTTTCAGTTCCGCAACAAAGGTGTTGGAGCGGATGATGTCCAGCGTGGTCACGCCAAACAGTTTGTTCTTATCGTATACGCCTGCTTTTTTCAGCACTTCTGCAGCGATAGCAACGGTCGTGTTCACCGGGTTGGTGATAATACCGATACATGCTTTCGGGCAGGTTTTAGCAACCTGCTGCACCAGGTTCTTCACGATACCGGCGTTAACGTTGAACAGGTCGGAACGATCCATACCCGTTTTACGTGCGACACCCGCAGAGATCAGTACCACATCAGCACCTTCCAGTGCAGGGGTAGCGTCTTCGCCGCTGAAGCCTTTGATTTTCACAGCAGTAGGGATATGGCTCAAATCAACGGCCACGCCAGGCGTTACTGGAGCGATGTCGTACAGGGAGAGTTCTGAACCTGAAGGCAGTTGGGTTTTTAACAGTAATGCTAGCGCCTGACCGATACCACCAGCAGCGCCGAGGACTGCAACTTTCATCCTAAACTCCTTATTATATTGATAAGCAAAGTGTCTATTGCTCCGCGGCGGCGACCTTAATTCACAAATCCAACGAATACAACAACCACGCGTCAAGAATGCGTAGTCACGCAAATTTGGCTTTTATGCATTTAACTTACGTAAAATAAAACCTAAGTTACGTAATTCAAAACCACCCACACAGTAGAGCAACTTTCCAACAGGTGCTGACAATATACCCTACCCACCTCTCAAAACAACATCAATTTGATAACATTTAATTTACTTTTAACCTTATTTGCGAGCCGTGACACAGGCATGTTTCTTGATAACGAAATTTGATAAAATTCCGCTCTTTCATAACATTATTTCAGCCTTGAACAAGGCAGACTGTTTGCATAAAAATTCATCTGTATGCACAATAATGTTGTTTCTACCGCCATATTACGGGTGACTTATGCGAAGCTCGGCAAAACAAGAAGAATTAGTAAAGGCGTTTAAAGCGCTGCTTAAAGAAGAAAAGTTCAGCTCTCAGGGCGAAATCGTCCTCGCGTTGCAGGATCAGGGCTTTGATAATATCAATCAGTCCAAGGTTTCTCGCATGCTGACCAAGTTCGGCGCCGTGCGTACCCGCAATGCGAAAATGGAAATGGTGTACTGCCTGCCGGCAGAGTTAGGGGTACCTACAACATCCAGTCCACTGAAAAATCTGGTATTGGATATCGATTACAACGATGCAGTTGTGGTTATTCATACCAGCCCTGGCGCTGCTCAGTTGATTGCACGTCTGCTGGACTCATTAGGTAAAGCGGAAGGGATTCTGGGTACAATTGCCGGTGACGATACCATCTTCACCACCCCAGCTAAGGGTTTTACGGTAAAAGATTTGTACGAAGCCATTCTGGAACTGTTCGAACAAGAGCTGTAATACTTCCTCCCCGTCGCCTCGCGGCGGGGGAAAAACCTCTGTTTCCCCCCTCCTTCCTCTATTATCCACTGCCATTGATTTAACAAATGGTGCGTTTAACCGTCAAAAGTCATTCACATAGCGAATATGAAGAGTTAAAAACGCACATTTTGCAAAAATTCATATCTCAATGATTTAATTGAATTTATTATAAAATTGATGCTTAAAACCCTATTTTTAATTCCGTTTTGTTATAAAAAATATTTTTCTTAATACTTAACCCGCATGGAAACAATTAGCGTGGTATTAATTTATCAAGTGATTAGTGTATACTTGATTTTGTGATGAGGGTCACGAAACGCAGACCCCAATAAAAGAATTCGACGAGGTAAATATCATGAAAATCAAAACAACTATTGCAACCTTAAGCCTTCTTTCTGTTCTCTCTTTCGGTGCAAGCGCCGCAGTGACTCAGGTGAACTCACAAGAAGCACAGAACCTGCAATCCATGGGCAGCATCTCCGTATCTCAGATCGGTAGCTCACCAATGGACATGCGTCAGGCTATCGCCGCTAAAGCTGAAAAAGCGGGTGCCAGCAGCTATCGCGTCACCGAACTCCGTGAAGGCGCTCACTGGCACGCGACTGCAGAACTCTACAAATAAACCCTCGTCGTCTAGTCCGACGACTTGCCCCCGCCTGCCGGGGGCTTTTTTATGCCTTACATTGAGTGACGAACGTTAAAGCGCAGCTGTCCTTCCAGCTCTTCTTCCGCTTCATCGAACAGTAAAATCAGCGCGCCGTATCGCCTGCGTAACTTGTCCGGCAAATGAACAAATTCAATCTCCAGCGGCAGCGGTAAAACGTCCCCGATAACCACCTCCCACAGAGAATCTAAATCAACCACCTTTTCCCGGGCGAGACCGAACGCGCGCGTAAACTCACGGTAGAAATCCCCCTGGTCTTCTATCTCGTCAAAATCAAATGTATAGATGTTCATCTATAGCCACCATCCCGACGCCAGTCACTCTACAGACCATCAATATGCAGGAACCTCCTGCATTTTCAGGTAAGTATAGCCATAAAAAAACCGACGCTTTTAGCGTCGGTTTCCAACTCTTAATTACTGGTCAGCGCATGCTGGTATTTGTGCAGCATCCCGCTAAGTCGTTTTACCGGCTCGGTCACCTGCGGTGGAGCTTGCCAGATGTTTAATTTCTCCTGATAGATCTCAAGCTCTTCCAGCAGCTGGCTAAAGTAGCGTCGGCGCTTGTCGTCGTTGCCTGCGGAAATCACGTGATCCGCAGTGCGACGAAGCTGGCGATGGAACGCGGATAGATCCTCGTTTACCGGTATCGGCGCATCGCGCAGGCGCTGATGCGCAATGATCATCGTCAGCGCCAGGCGAAACTTCGCCAGGTCGCCGGGAAATTTGTTCATCAGCAAAAACAGCTGCTGATAAAGCGCCGGGAGATGGTTTTCTTTACGACGTACCACGTTGGTGGTCATCGCTGAAACCGCCGCCGAGACAAACTGGTTGAGCAACACGCGACCCGTTCTGTCACGAGAGTTATCGCGCACCAACAAAATGACGATAAATGCCAGCACGCAGCCAACAATTTGCCCCAGCGCACTATCAAGGAACTGACTAAAGTGGAAGGTCATCGGGTTATCCAGCACGATGATATTAATAGTGCTGGCCAGCGCCCCCATTGATCCCAGTCGTCGTTTCTGTACCTCTATACCCAGAAAGAACCCCAGCACCGCCAGGCTCAGGCACAGTAACAACATGCTTTGTTGCGTATTGGGGATAATCACCAGGAAATAGAGCGCCCCGAGCGGTAACGCCGCCAACGTACCGTAAATAAAGTCTATTGCCACCATGCGCGGGTTGGGCAAACGCATTGCCAGCGAAGTGACAACCGCAATCATCACCATTGCGCCGCTGCCGGAGGTCCATCCGGTCCACAGCCAGAATAAAGTTCCCAGCACACAAGAAAGCGTGGTGCGCCAGAAGTTGACCATCGCATGATGGCGCTCGGCAGACTCCACCTTCACCACTGGCTCACCTTGCAGGATCTCTTCTTCTGTGGCGCTAATTTTGGTATTACTCAGTACACCGCGTTTGAGCAACAGGTAGCGCGTCGCGGCGCCTGCCCAACTATATATCGTGATCGGCGTTTCGCGTTCGCCGGTCCAGGCAATCACCCGCCGCATCCGCTTCAACTGTTTATGAACATCCTGCACCGTTTCAACCGGCATATTGAACAACTCGCGGAAGGTATCAGTGATCAGTTCGGGTCGAGTGTTCTGAATAAGATAGGTTTCGCAGGACTGCGTGATGAGCGTGAGTGACAGCGTGTTCAATGCTTTGAGTCTGCGGTTAGCCCGCCCCCAGCGTGAGGACTCCATATTCAGGTTACTACGCATGCCTTCCAGTGCCGCCGTACGCCGGACTAAATCGCCCCAGGCTTTGTCCACTTCTTCACTGTCACCATGCTTAATGCACAGCTGCATAAGCTGATACTGCGCCACCAGCAGACTGTCCAGTTCGACATCAATCTCCTGTTTCACCGAACGGGGCGAAAAGAGCAGATCGGCCACAATAGCACAGACAATCCCCATCACTATTTCACTACAGCGTTCGAGCGCAAATTGCGGCGTCAGCAGCGGTTCAGCCTGGATGGTAATGACGATGATCAGCGCCGTATAGCCCGAAAGTCCCCAGGCATAGGAGTTTTCGATCTTCACAAGCGACGAGATCCAGGTACAAAAACCGGCCCAGATACAACACACCAGGATCATCAATAACGGGGCGCGGATCATGCTGATGATAATGATCAGTGCAGCAATACAGCCAATAAATGTCCCGACAATACGCAGCATGCCGCGATAGCGTATAGCACCAGAATAGGGCTCTCCGCCAGCGGCAAAGGCCGGGCCAGCCGCCACAATGGCGGCGGTCAGCACCGCCCAGCGCGGGGTCTCAAGTTGGAAGTGAAAGCCAACGAACAGCGCCAGTACAATCGCGCACGCCAGTTTCACCGCAAAGCGGATATGCTGGTTGGCAATAGAGAAAATGCCCATCACGATTAGCCAAACTCGCGCAGGCGGTGCGCCATTTTACGGAAGAAGGATTCCCGGCTTGCATCGCGATCCTGCTTGCCGGTAATGACGACGGTAGCCGTAGTCCCCGCAGGCCACAGGGTGCCCTGCTGCTCATCAAGACGAATTCGCACCGGTACACGCTGCGCCAGGCGCACCCATTCAAGATTGGAATCAATGGTCGCCATACCCTTTGCGTCCCGAGTGCTGCTGGCATTCGTTACGCCAGCCGCCACGCTATCAACGGTGCCCTTCAGCACATGATTACTGCCCAGCGGGGTGATCTCTGCGCGATACCCAGGGCGGACGCCTTCCAGCTTGGTTTCTTCCATATAGGCCAGCACATAAAAAGAATGCTGTTTGACCAACGCCACCGCCGTAGAGCCGCGAGTAATAAATTCGCCGCTGTAGACGTTCAGGTTAGTCACCCAGCCATCTGCTGGCGCGCGAATGACGGTACGTTCCAGATCTAATTTCGCCAGGTCGCGGGTCGCCTGCGCCTTCGCAAGCTGGTGTAATACGGTTTGCAGGACATTGTTTGACTGGTCAATCTCTTCACGAGACATAGCCTGCACGCCCAGCCGATTACGACGGCTGGCCTCCTGGCGTTTTTCCTGTGATAACACCTGATAGTAGGCGACGTCTGCTTCCGCTTCTTCGAGCGCTTTTTTATAGCGCGGCTGATCGATGGTAAACAGAACCTGGTCTTTCTTCACCAGTTGATTATCATGAACGTTGACGTTAGTGATAAGCCCGGCGACATCCGGGGCTATTGCCACAACGTCGGCGCTGAAGCGCGCATCACGCGTCCACGGCGACTCGGTGTAGAACACCCATGCGCGGAAAATGGCGATGAAGGCCAGAATGACCAGTACGAGAGTCGTGGCCGTACGGGAGAGTTTTCTTGTTAGTGTTTTCACTTCAACCTCAAACGAACAGGCGCGTTATTAAATAGAACAGGCAGCAATACAGCGCGGTGTTAAACAGAGCCGGGTGCCAGACAAAATCATAGATGCCAGTTGGAACCAGTACCCGGCGCACCAGCCAGAAAATCGCCAGTGACAAAAGTAATTCGAAAAAAATCGGTGGGAAGGACAGACCAAACACCACGATAACGGGAAACAGACTCATGTTGACCTTGGTAGCTTAAGAGAGTGCAGGTGATAGATTTTCTAGCGTATGTCACCGCAGAGAAGGGCAAGGATGAGCCAGGCGAGAGCGACATAGCTGTTATTTGAATAATAATATATTAACGTAACTGTTATGCTGTTATCTATATTATGTGATCTAAATCACTTTTAAGTCAGAGTGAACAATGGAACGATTAAAACGTATGTCGGTGTTTGCCAAAGTTGTCGAACTGGGCTCCTTCACCGCCGCCGCAAGACAGCTACAAATGAGCGTTTCATCGATAAGCCAGACGGTCTCTAAACTGGAAGATGAGCTACAGGTCAAGCTGCTAAACCGCAGCACACGCAGCATTGGGCTAACCGAAGCCGGTAAAATTTATTATCAGGGCTGCCGCCGGATGCTGCACGAAGCACAGGATGTTCACGAGCAGCTTTATGCCTTTAACAACACGCCCATCGGCACCTTGCGCATTGGTTGTTCTTCAACCATGGCACAAAATGTCCTCGCCGGGTTGACCGCAACGATGCTGAAAGAGTATCCAGGATTGACGGTAAATCTGGTAACAGGCATCCCGGCACCGGATTTAATCGCCGACGGTCTGGACGTGGTTATTCGCGTCGGCGCGTTGCAGGACTCCAGCCTGTTTTCACGTCGCCTGGGAACCATGCCGATGGTGGTCTGCGCCGCTAAAAGCTATCTCGCGCAGTTTGGCGTGCCGGAAAAACCCGCCGATCTCAGCAACCACTCGTGGCTGGAATACAGCGTGCGCCCGGATAATGAATTCGAACTTATCGCTCCGGAGGGGATCTCTACCCGCCTGATCCCGGAGGGGCGCTTCGTGACTAACGATCCGATGACGCTGGTGCGCTGGCTGGCCGCAGGCGCGGGCATTGCCTATGTGCCGCTGATGTGGGTGATCAATGAGATCAATCGTGGCGAAGTGGAGATCCTGCTGCCCCGCTACCAGTCGGATCCACGTCCGGTCTATGCACTGTATACCGAAAAAGACAAACTACCGCTCAAGGTCCAGGTGGTGATTAATTATCTGACGGATTATTTTGTCGATGTGGCGCAGTTGTTTCAGGGGATGTACGGCCGGGGAAAAGAGAAATAAAAAAGCCCGGTAGCGCTTTGCTTACCGGGCCTACATTCAGTGCCAGCACACATTCCAGGCCGGATACGCTGAGCGCTATCCGGCGACCGGGTCGTTACGCGGTGCCACCTACGGTCAAGTTATCCACCTTCAGCGTCGGCTGGCCCACGCCCACCGGCAAGCTCTGTCCTTCTTTACCGCAAACGCCAACCCCGTTATCCAGTTTCAGGTCGTTACCCACCATCGAAATCTGCTGCATCGCTTCGATACCGGAGCCAATCAGCGTTGCGCCTTTCACCGGTTTGGTCACTTTACCGTTTTCAATCAGATACGCTTCGGACGTCGAGAATACAAATTTCCCGGAGGTGATATCCACCTGACCGCCGCCAAAGTTAGGCGCATAAATACCGTATTCAACGGATTCGATGATTTCCTGCGGCGTGGATTTCCCCGGCAGCATATAGGTGTTGGTCATACGCGGCATCGGCAAGTGCGCGTAAGATTCACGGCGACCGTTACCCGTTGGCGCTACGCCCATCAGGCGCGCATTCAGTTTGTCCTGCATGTAGCCTTTCAGAATGCCGTTTTCGATCAGCACGTTGTACTGACCCGGTGTCCCTTCGTCATCGATAGCCACGGAACCACGACGGTCCGCCATTGTGCCATCATCCACAACGGTACACAGTTCTGATGCCACCAGTTCACCCATGTGACCGCTGAATACCGAGGTGCCACGGCGGTTAAAATCACCTTCCAGACCATGACCGACCGCTTCATGCAGCAGAACGCCAGGCCAGCCAGCGCCGAGTACTACCGGCAGCGTACCAGCAGGCGCTGCTACCGCGGACAGATTGACTAACGCCATCCGTACGGCCTCTTTCGCCCACGCGTCGGCACGGACTTCACCATCAAGGTCGCCAAGGAAATAGTCATAGCCAAAACGACCGCCGCCACCGCTGGCGCCGCGCTCACGCTTACCGTCCTCTTCGACCTGTACGCTTACGGACAAACGTACCAGCGGGCGGACGTCAGCGGCCAGCGTACCATCAGTCGCGGCCACCAGGATCAGTTCATAAACACCGGTCAGGCTGGCGGTCACTTCCTGGACGCGTTTGTCGGCTGCACGGGCCACGTTGTCTACGCGGCGCAGGATATCGAGTTTTTCTTCACGGCTCATGCTCTGCAACGGATCAACCGAGGTGTAAAGCGCCTGATGCTCCACGGCCCCCAGCGTTTTTACTTTGCCGTCACCGTTGTCACGCACGATAGTACGCGCGGCATGAGCGCTTTGTTCCAGCGCCAACAGGCTAATCTGGTCTGCATAGGCAAACCCTGTTTTCTCGCCGCTGATGGCGCGCACGCCAACGCCCTGATCGATATTGTAAGAACCATCTTTAATGATGCGGTCTTCTAAAACCCAGGATTCGTGATAGCTCGACTGAAAATAGAGATCGCCGTAATCAAGACGGCGTTCGGCCAGTTGGCCCAGGATGGCAAACAGATCCTGATGTTTCAGGCCATTTGCCGCTAGCAATTGTTCACTTACCAGGTTCAGACTCATCGTTTTGATTACTCATTTAATTCTGCCGGATAGCGGAAAAAACGCCTTATCCGGCCTACGTTGTTAGGCTGCTGTAGGCCGGATAAGCGCTGCGCCATCCGGCAATACTATGTACTGAGATTGGGGCAATTACTCGCCCCCGTCAAATCATTGCTGGCTTTCTTTGCGCGGCTGACGCAGAACTTCGTTAATTTGCGGCTTATCGACCGGACCGGTGATGCGATAGCGCAGAATCGAGACTTTGCTCCACAGCGGCCCCAGCACCTTACTGGCGGCAAACACCGCCGCACCAACAATCGGGTTGACGGCAAACGCGGCGGCAACGCCTACGGTGGCAGATATTTCTGGTGCAACGATGGCTTCCATGTCCAGATCCCGGCGTACCAGGTTCACTGAACCTTTCATCGCAATATCGGCTTCCAGACCGTCCACCAGCGTGTCGTCGGTATGCATCACACCATCTTTGATCCACGCCGTGCTGCGAATCGAGTCGAAATAGAAGCCTTCGCTGAAGGTGTCGCTAAAATCAAAGCGCAGTTTACGCAGTAACGCATCGAAGCTTAGCAGACGTAACAGTTGCCCCGCATGTCCGGTACTGAGTTCGGTAAGTTCGCCTTTGCCCAGCCGGGTACGCAAAATACCATTCAGCGAGGCTACATCAGGATCCCACGGCGGATTACGCCAATGCAGATCATACTCCACGTTGAATGAAGAATTGCGAATCGGCGTTGATACGCCAAAGAAACCAGCTGCGGAGTCAATTTTATTGCCGCTCAGTTTACCCTTCAGCGACGTTCGCTCCTTGCCCGGCGCATTCACCCACACGCCGTCGGTGGTCAGTCTGGCAAAACCCGTATCCAACAGACCGTTACTCAAGGTGAGCGTGTCGCCTTTAATCGCTACATCGGCGTCAATGCGCCCGTATTTCTGTCCCCACATCCAGCACTCGGCACAGCGCAGCTGAAGGTCCGGCCAGCCACGGAAGCTGACGTTGTCGATGGCTGAGAACGGCGAGGCTGGCGTACTATTTTGTGACGGTTTTGCCGCACTTGGGTTGTAATAAAGATACTTAATATTGGCCAGCCACGGCGCATTATTGCGCATAGCCAGCGTGGCGTTAATTTCACGGCCCTGCGCCTGCACGGTGGAGCCATTGCTCGCAGGCTCAGAAACGATACTCAAATTATTCCACTGTTGACCGCCCAGGGATAACGATGGCGTACGCACCGTGATGCGCTGCGGGAAGTTAGCGTTGCTGCCCACGTTATCCACAGCGCCTTTCTGGAATAACGCCAGCCATTGCGCGCCATCCATAGGGGGAAGATTAAGCTCTATGCCTTGTTGATCGGGTAACGCTGGCACGGTGCGGCTTTCCGACGCCCAGATTGCGCGGTCAAGCGTCAGTTTCTGATTCAGCAGCCAGCGGCTATTAAAATGATTCTTGCTGCCAGCGTTGCCGGTCAGATCAAAGCTGCGCAGATTGCCGTTGGCCTTAACGTTCACCGGCAACGCCTCACCGGCCGCCTTATTCAGCGGAGAAGGTAAGTGACTACTTACATTCTTGAGGTCGCCCTTTAACTCAACGTTGTAGGTCGGCCCGGCATGATACGGAAGATCGATTCCTACCTTGCCATTCCACGCTATGCTGCCATTCAACGCGTCGTTGACCTGCGTCGGTAAAATCCCCATGCGGCTTGGCTGCCAGTCACCTTGCAGATTCACGGCTACCTGATAGGCTTTCGCCCCTTCGGTCGTGGAAAAGTCGACGTTCAGCGGCTGATTAAACCAGTTCGCGGTCATCGGCTCGCTCTTCAGATCGCCGTTGATAAAGCTGAATTTACCATTCAAATTCTTCAGCGTGCTGTCGAGCGGTTTAATAAACAGGCTGTTATTACGCAGGTTGACGTCACCTTTGGCGGTAACCAGCGAGCCGTCTAACGGAATATCAAGATGTAAGCGAGCATTCACATCGCCGTCAATCTGCAACTGCTCAAGCGTAGCGCCGAGTGAATCCTTCAATGGCGTCTCATCAAAATAAGGTCCAACCGCCTTGCCCGGCCCGTTGATGTCGGCATCAATCAGCAGTTTTTCTTTGGCATAGTCGGGGATGTTAGCCGTCAGATTACTGGCCTTCACGCCGCCCAGATTAACGCTATCGGTCTTCATCCACAGGCCGTCGTTAATGAAGTTCAGTTCAATATTAAGGTCAGTCAGCGCGGGCCAGTCGGGCTGGAAAGCAAACTTCGCATTGCGAAGCGGCACCAGTACCTGGAACTGCCCTTCATTGTGTAGATACGGGAACAGATGCGGGTCGCCGCCATACACCAACGTGGCGTTATCCGCTTCGCCGCCCTGAATAGCGCCGCTGAGGTAATCAACCAGCTCTTTGCCCATCAGGTTTTCCGGGAAGTAACGCCAGGCCTGAGAGCCATCGTCGGTGCTGATACCTGCCAGAATGCCCAACCATGGCTCATCATTGGCGGGCTGCAGATAGCGAAAACCACCGCGTGCGTGTACCGCTTTCGCTTTAACATCAATATTGCGCCCATCTAACTGGAAACCTTTATCATTCTTCAGCCAGCTTAGCGTCGCTACGCCGTCCTCTATTTCCAGCGGTGCGCGAAAGACGGTTTCATACGGCATTTTAGCTTGCTTCATGGAAGCAGTGAGCGCCCCGTTTTCAACGCTGCCCGCAAGCGTACCGGAGAAATGCTCTGCCCCTGGCAGCAGCTTCCACTGTTTCCAGGCCAGATTGGTCCACGAGGACTGGAAGCGGGTTTTTTCTGTTGCCTGTAACGGGATATCCAGCGCCAGCACATCTATTTTGCCGCTCGGCTGCGTGGCCCGCCAGATATCACCCAGCGCAGGCGATAACTTGGCCGCCATCGGACGCAGCCCTTCTAACCCGGCCAGCTCCAGATTGCTGGCGCGGATGCGTAGCTCGTCGCTGCGTTTGTTATTCTCGCCGCCGACTTCCTGTTCAGGGATCCAGGCCAGCGTTAACGCCCCGCTTGGCCAGGGTTTATCATCCATCGTGATACGGGTATCGGGAATGGAGAATTGCCAGCCCGACTGTTCGCGGCTGATGTGCGCCGTCAGGTTATCGACGGAGAGCGTGTGCGTACGACTCTCTCCCAGCCAACTTGCCCCACCTTTTTTCAGCCAGACATCGCCGCCGGAAACGGCACCTTTTCTGATCGTCATCCATGCTTCCAGGCTAAAACGCGCGGTTTGCAACGCGACATTATCCTGCATCCATTTACCCAGCCACGGCTTGACGTCAATATCGTCGGCCTGCAACCAGACCCGACCGTTATTCAACAGCCCGTTGTCATCACGCAGATCCATTCGAACCTGCATAACACCGTGCTGCCCGGTCAGACTGGAGAGACTGACCTGCCCTTCAGCGCGATGTCGGTTTTTACCGTTAAGCCAGGTAAGCTGCGGGATCGCCAGTTCTGCACGCTGGCCTGAGAGGGTTAAAAAGCTAATCTGGCTGTCGCGTAGATCGAAATGATCAAACTGACGCAGGAAGAGATCGCTCAGGTGGCCGGCTTCAATTCCATCACCGCTTTCGCTGCGCTGGATGGGGGTATTGGTACGCAGTTGCAACTGCCAGAAGGTGAGATCGCGAAACTGCCAGCGCATGTGCAGCAAGCTTTGCCAGACATCCAGCGCTAATGTGACCCGCTTTACCGAAAATTCACCGCCATCTTTAAGCTGCGCATGGATATCGCGCGCTTCAAGAGTAGGACCGAAATTTTGCCAGCTAGCGGAAAGTTGGCTGGCGGAGACGGGCAGACCGGTAGCGGATTCAATCTTGTCAAGGATGGCCGGACGCCAGCTATCAAGATGAGGCAGCGCAAGGCGCAGCCCACTGACCAGCAGCGCTGCGATGACAACGAATGCGGCTCCAGTGAGCAGTAATATCCCCGGCAATCGCCTCACGCGCCTCTCCTTGTCTACCAAAAAATGTGACTCACAAAACCGTCTTGCCGGATGGCGGCGTGAACGCCTTCTCCGGCCTGCAAGGTATCGCCATTGGGCGTTTACCAGGCCAGATTACATCATGACAACGTCGAACTGCTCCTGGTTATACAGCGGTTCGACTTGTACTTTAACCTGTTTGCCGACAAAGATTTCCACTTCCGCCAACGCATGTGACTCTTCACCCTTCAGGGTTTCAGCCACTGCCGGAGATGCATAAACCAGGAAACGATCGGAGTCATATGCATGGTGTACCCGCACGATTTCGCGCATGATTTCATAGCATACAGTTTCCACGGTTTTCACCGTACCGCGCCCATGACAGGTCGGACACTCGTTGCACAACACATGCTCCACGCTTTCACGCGTGCGTTTGCGCGTCATCTCCACCAGGCCCAGCTGAGAAAAACCGTTGATGCTGGTTTTTACGCGATCCTTGCTCAGCGCCTGTTCCAGAGAGTGCAGCACCCGTCGACGGTGATCTTCATTATTCATGTCGATAAAATCGATAATGATAATGCCGCCGAGGTTACGCAGACGCAACTGACGAGCAATGGCCTGCGTTGCTTCAATATTAGTATTAAAGATAGTGTCGTCGAGATTACGATGCCCAACAAACGCTCCGGTATTGATATCGACGGTGGTCATTGCTTCAGTTTGATCGATGATCAGATAGCCGCCAGATTTCAGTTCAACCTTGCGTTCCAGCGCGCGCTGGATTTCATTCTCAACGTCAAAGAGATCAAAAATGGGCTGGCGTCCGCTGTAATGTTCCAGCTTGCTGGTCATCTCGGGGATATATTCCGCTGTGAACTCCAGCAACGCTTCATAAGTAAGACGAGAGTCAACGCGGATCCGGTCAAGCTGGGCATCAGCAAAATCACGCAACACGCGCTGCGCCAGCGCCAGTTCGCCGTACATCTGGTAGCGCGTTTGCGGGCGCTTTTTACGCTCCATGACTTTAGTCCAGACGCGCTTCAGGTAGGCAGCATCCGAGGCTAGATCCTCCTCGCAGACGCCTTCCGCCGCTGTGCGAATGATGAATCCGCCCTGTTCATCGCAGTAATCCGCCACCACTTTTTTCAGGCGTTCGCGTTCGGTTTCGCTTTCGATACGTTGGGAAACGCCAACGTGCGAAGCACCCGGCATAAAGACGAGGTAACGGGAAGGAAGCGTGATGTCCGTCGTCAGGCGTGCGCCCTTAGTACCCAACGGATCTTTTACCACCTGCACCATCAGATCCTGGCCCTGGCGCACCAGTTCAGAAATGTCGCGCACGGTGAACTGTTTTTGTTCTTCACCCGCCACGCATTCGGTGTGCGGCATGATGTCTGAAGCGTGAAGAAATGCGGCTTTATCCAGTCCAATATCTACAAAAGCCGCCTGCATACCCGGAAGTACACGACTTACACGACCTTTGTAGATATTGCCTACGATTCCGCGTCGCGCCTCACGTTCAATATGAATTTCCTGCAGAATACCGCCATCAATGTAAGCAACCCGAGTTTCCGATGGCGTTACGTTTACCAACAATTCAGCCGTCATGTTTATCCCTTTTCTCACGCAGTGCGTTAAAATTGGTCAGCAACTCATACGTTTCTACCAGCGGTAAGCCGACTACGGCGTGATAGCTGCCATTGATCTTCCTGACAAAACAGCCACCCAACCCTTGAATACCGTATGCACCTGCTTTATCCATTGGTTCACCGCTGGCAACATAGCCCGCGATGTCCTCATCGGTTAGTGCTCTGAACGTCACTTCCGTCACCACCAGACAGTCCAGACTGTGCCGGCGGTCGGCCAATGCCACGGCGGTCATGACCTGATGCGTTTTGCCCGACAGTTTGCGCAGCATTACTGCGGCATGGGCGACGTCGTGTGGTTTTTCCAGCACTTCGCCATTAAGGATAACAATGGTATCTGCACCCAATACCGGCAAATCGCGCTGCGCCAGCGCCACGCCAGCCTGCGCTTTTTCGCGTGCCAGACGCGAAACATACTGCTGCGCGCTCTCCTGCGGGTGTCGCTGTTCTTCAATCCCAGGCACCAGCCGTTCAAAGGTAACACCAAGCTGAGCGAGCAGTTCCTGACGACGTGGAGAACCAGAAGCAAGATACAGAGTATTCATATCAACCTTATTGCACCGCAAACTGCTGACGGACTTTACGCATCAGTAAGAATAGCCATGGCCAAAGCACACCATTCACTACACTACTCCAGAACACTTCGGGTCTGAAAGAGACATTGATCACTAAAAACTCGGCCCAGAAAACAATAATATCCACGACCAGTGATAACAGCATGACCACCAGCGCCTGTTGCCAGAGCGCGAGGTTACGGAATAGCTGGAATTTCAGCGCGACCAGATAAGCAATGATACTCATCGACAATGCGCGCACGCCAAGCGTGGAGCCGCTGATGAGATCCAGTATGGCACCCACCACAAACCCCGTGCCCACATTTACGCGATGCGGCAGCGCCAGGATCCAGTACAACAAGATGAGCAGTACCCAGTTTGGCCGGAAAACCAGAATATCGTCCGGCCAGGGCATGACTTGCAGCAACAGTGCAATAAGGAACGAGAGCCAAATCACCCAACGTCCCTGGCTACGATAGCTTGCCACTTACTGTCCTCCCGGCTTACGCGGAGCAGGTTGTGGCGGCGTGGTACCCGCAGGCGCTGGAGTCACGCCTGCTGCGGGAGCTGGCACTGGTGCAGGCGGCCCCATGGCATCTGGTGCAGGCAGAACTTGCGGCATCATTTGCATCAGACGTTCATTGGCAACGCGGTGCACTTCTTCTGGCGTCATCGGATTTGCGCCGTTACGATCGGCGCCCCACAACAGCAGCAGATAACGCAGACGCTGCAGACCCGCGGTCGGGCGTGCCTGAATCACGGTATAAGCGCGCTGAGTGTCCAGCTTAACGGAAGAAACAACACCAACCGGATAGCCTTCAGGGAAACGTCCCCCCAGACCCGAGGTAACCAGCACATCGCCAACGCGAATGTCGGTGTTGGCCGGCAGGTGTTCGAGCTGAAGATCGTCGGTGCAGCCGTTACCGGCAGCGATCACGCGGATATCGTTACGCAGTACCTGAATGGGCAGAGCATGCGTCGCATCGCAAATCAGCAGCACGCGGCTGGTCAGTTTAGCCACCGCTACGACCTGACCCACAACGCCTTTGTCGCTAATAACCGGTTGACCTTCGTAGACACCGTTAACGCTCCCTTTGTCGATCACCACCTGATCGCTGTAAGGGTCATTAACCGTTGAGATGACCTGCGTCACCATCTTTTGTTCGTCCTGACGCAGCGGCGATCCCAGCAGCTCACGCAAACGCGCGTTCTCCTGTTTATATTGCCCCAGCATCAGCAGCTCGCTGTTTTTCAGCAGCAGTTCCTGACGCAACGCCCGATTTTCAAGTTCGAGTTGGTCACGCGAAGCCAGCGTTTGCGAAACGCCGTCGAGTAATTCACGAGGACCATTTGAGATAAAGTAGAAAGGACTGACGGCGGTATCCATGTACGTTCGGATTTGGCTAAACGTACCCAGGCGGCTGTCGGCAATAATAACGCCGAGCGCCACCAGCACCGCCAGAATAAGGCGAATCTGTAGCGACGGGCCACGGCTAAAAATTGGCTTCATAGTCTATGCGTATTCTCGTATCAGAGCGGAAGGGCAACCCGCGGGCTACCCTACCTGCATCCGATTACTCTTCGCTGAACAGGTCGCCGCCGTGCATATCGATCATTTCCAGCGCCTTGCCGCCACCGCGCGCCACGCAGGTCAGCGGATCTTCAGCAACAACAACTGGAATACCGGTTTCTTCCATTAACAAACGGTCAAGGTTACGCAGCAGAGCACCGCCACCGGTCAGTACCATGCCGCGTTCGGAGATGTCAGACGCCAGTTCTGGCGGACACTGTTCCAGTGCAACCATCACCGCGCTCACGATACCGGTCAGCGGTTCCTGCAGGGCTTCCAGAATCTCGTTGGAGTTCAGGGTAAAGCCGCGTGGAACACCTTCTGCCAGGTTACGGCCGCGAACTTCGATCTCGCGCACTTCGTCGCCCGGATAAGCGGAACCGATTTCGTGTTTAATACGTTCTGCGGTGGCTTCACCGATCAGAGAACCGTAGTTACGACGAACATAATTAATGATGGCTTCGTCGAAGCGGTCGCCGCCAATACGTACAGAAGAGGAGTAAACCACGCCGTTCAGGGAGATAACCGCAACTTCAGTTGTACCACCACCGATATCCACAACCATAGAACCGGTTGCTTCAGAAACTGGCAGACCCGCCCCGATCGCAGCCGCCATCGGCTCTTCGATCAGGAATACTTCACGGGCACCTGCGCCCTGAGCGGATTCACGGATCGCGCGGCGTTCAACCTGAGTTGCTCCAACCGGTACACATACCAGTACGCGCGGGCTTGGGCGCATGAAGCTATTGCTGTGCACTTGTTTGATAAAGTGCTGGAGCATTTTTTCAGTCACGAAGAAGTCAGCGATAACGCCGTCTTTCATTGGGCGAATGGCAGCGATATTGCCCGGTGTACGACCCAGCATCTGCTTCGCGTCATGGCCCACTGCGGCTACGCTTTTTGGCGAGCCGGCACGATCCTGACGAATGGCCACAACAGAAGGCTCATTCAATACGATGCCTTGTCCTTTTACATAAATAAGGGTATTCGCGGTACCCAGGTCAATGGACAGGTCATTGGAAAACATGCCACGAAATTTTTTCAACATACTAAGGGATAATCCTGAAAGCTGGGGCGGAAAACAAAATCCGCTTACTTTACCAACCACACGCAGCAGCGACAAGGCGCAAAAATCATCTGCTACGGTGAAAATTAGTGCAGTTCGTTTCCTTTGTTACAAAATCGGCCTGAGTCCATCAGGGCTGAATAAATCAGCAGCACTCCTCGCTTTTGTTTGCAACCTGTCAAAGGTCATTCACCTGCATGTTTGCTGTTACAACCTGGCGAGCAGACAAGCACACCCCCAGAAGGCACAGCGCGCGTTATTCTACGTGAAAACGAATTAAACGGCAGGTTAAACCGAGTATCTTTGCGAATATTTTTTCACGTTAGTGTCAAGTGGCTGTGATGCGGCAAAAAAATCCCCTTGCCCACCCGCAACTCCGCGTTCCGTCAGCGTATGCCACTCGCTTCGCGAACGAACGCCCGTGGCGTAAACCTGCGTTGGCGTTCCAGAACAAGCCTCCACCAGGCTTTGCACCAGGAGCTGGTTTTCGGTTCGCTTATCAATATTCCTCACCAGGCTTGGATGCAGCTTCAATAACTCAACGTTAAGCTCTTTGATCCAACTGGTGCTCACCAGCGTTAAACCCGCCTGCGTAACGGCAATTCGCACACCCAGCGCATTCATCAATCTGATGACGGGCTGTAACCGGCTGATATGTTGACAGACATCTGCCTCAGCAAGTTCAATAATTATGCGTTTGCGTAATGATTTTTCGCACTGCATCAGCGTATCACGTAGCCAGCGCTGAAAACGTGGGCGAATTAGCGATTCAACCGTTGTCTGCATCGCCAGGTTTTCCTGCGGCCAGTAGCCCAACAGTAAGATCAGACGGCTGATTTGCAGACGGTCATATTCTTCAGCCAGGCCAAACTGCAGGACCATCGGCATATATTCCGCCGAAATAACCTCTTCGCTGCCATCAAAAATACGGCACATCAGCTCCCGGTGGTGCACCCGTCCTTCACGGGTTACCGCAGGCTTTTGATAAATTCTTGGTCCACCCCGGCTGAGCATCTGTTCGATCAGCGTTCGCCAGCGTACGTTACCCCGACCTTTTTCCGGTAGTGAGTCATCATAGACCGACCAACTGTTCCCACCCTGCAATACCGAGTTCCGCGTGGCGGCTTCGGCGTGATCCATCACTTGTTCCGTCGACTGACCGCTGCGGCAAACACAAATGCCAATATGAACCATATCGGCACGGTCGATCATTTTATTAGCCGGAAGCGCATCTACCGCTTTTAATAATTGCCCGGCAATACTTTCCGCCTCTTTCAGCGTGCGGTGTGGCAACAGGATGGCAAAATCGCTACGGTGGTAGCGCGCCAGCAACGCGCCCGGATAGCGCGTCATAAAAGTCGACAACAAATTGATTAGCGTTGAAATTTGTTCTTCCGCAAGGGTAATTCCCCAGCTATCGCGCAGCAGCGTAAAGTCCGGCAGGCGTACCATCATCACGACGCCATGCGATCCCACTTTTTCCTGATCTTCCAGCAGCGTTGCCAGTTGGTTATCAAAGAACAGGCGGTTGCTTAGCCCGGTTTTTGTATCCTGCGCCACATAGGAACGAATCAGCGTATCCAGTCGGCTACGTTGCTCGCGGGCACTTTGAATTTCGGTCAGCAGCATATCGAGCGCGCTACTGGTACGCGCAGGCCATTCATAAACAGTCCCCCGCACGTTCGGTCCACGTTCGCCGTTAAGAATGCGCGTTGAACGAATCTCCAGCAACTCTTGACCTGAAAGCTGACGCTGAAGCCAGCGCACAGACAAAAAGAGCATCAATATAATGAAAGCAATCGCCAACGTGAGCGGCGCGGTAGTCATCAGCGAATGGAAATAGTTGCCCATGGGATCCTGATAAACCAGACGCAGCGACATGCCCGGGTGTTTGACCAACGGGACGGTGACATCACGATACAGATTGTTCGTCCCCGCCGGGCGGTAGCTGCTGGTTCGGGAGTGGTCATACACCACGTGTTCGCCCTGTAGCAGTTCGACGCGCACGATATCCACCGAAACCATCAGTTCATCGATTTGCGGGGTTAGCGCAACGACATCGCGGGAGACAAGGTGCGTATCAATCGCTGTCGCCACCGCCTGAACACGGGTGGTGAACTTATATTGAATCGCGTTATAGAAACTCAGCGAGCAGCCGATAAGAGTCACGAGGATCGTTAACCCTGTAAGCAGCGTCACAAAAGCTGAAAATTTCGTCGTTAATCGCATCCTTGTGTTAACTCCGACAGTTATGAAACAGGCATGAAAGTGATAAAGCGGCGCGAAAATGCAAAACTGAACGCAAAATCCGTCCATTTATACAAACAGTGTGGGCATACTACCAAATTAGGTATATCTGGCAATTTATTGCGCGGAATCGGCATCATGTTTTGATTAGCGAGTATAGTCTTCATTAATAATTTTCCAATCCACTATACGAATTGAGGACAGGTTATGCAGGCTTTGATCTTAGAACAGCAGGACGGAAAAACCCTCGCATCCGTTCAACCCCTCGACGAAAATCAGCTACCGGAAGGCGATGTGACGGTGGATGTCCACTGGTCAAGCCTGAACTATAAAGACGCCCTGGCTATCACCGGCAAGGGTAAAATCATTCGCAATTTTCCGATGATTCCTGGTATCGATTTCGCCGGTACCGTGCGCGCAAGCGAAGATCCCCGTTTTCATGCAGGTCAGGAAGTTTTACTGACCGGCTGGGGCGTGGGTGAAAATCATTGGGGTGGACTGGCCGAACGCGCACGCGTGAAAGGCGACTGGCTGGTTGCGCTGCCACAAGGGCTGGACGGACGTAAAGCCATGGTCATCGGTACCGCTGGCTTTACCGCCATGCTGTGCGTCATGGCGCTTGAAGATGCAGGTATTCGCCCGCAAGACGGTGAGATTGTCGTCACCGGCGCCAGCGGCGGCGTGGGCAGCACGGCCGTGGCATTACTGCATAAGCTGGGTTATCAGGTTGCGGCGGTTTCGGGTCGCGAAAGCACTCACGACTACCTGAAGAGCCTGGGCGCTAACCGTATCCTTAGCCGCGATGAATTTGCTGAATCTCGCCCGTTGGAAAAACAGCTGTGGGCTGGTGCGGTTGATACCGTTGGCGACAAAGTTCTGGCAAAAGTCCTGGCACAGATGAACTACGGTGGCTGCGTTGCCGCCTGCGGCCTGGCTGGCGGTTTCGCTCTGCCGACGACGGTGATGCCATTTATTCTGCGTAACGTTCGTTTGCAAGGGGTGGACTCGGTGATGACCCCGCCGGCACGCCGGGCAGAAGCCTGGGCGCGTCTGGTTAAGGATCTACCGGACTCTTTCTATGCTCAGGCCGCCACGGAGATTACGCTGGCGGATGCGCCGAAGTTTGCCGATGCCATCATCAATAACCAGGTGCAAGGTCGTACGCTGGTGAAGGTGAAGTAACAGGCTCTGGCGCAGAAATTTACACTTAATTAACGAAATTTCGCGGCATATCTACAGACTCCCTGCCATATTAACTACGCGTCCCCTGTCAGTTATGACGCGTAAGCCGGGAGTCTGTTATGAAGAAATTACGTCCATTTACAGAAGCCGACGTCACTGACGAGTCGGCTTTTTTTATGCAACGCCGCCAGGTACTGAAAGCATTAGGAATCAGCGCCGCCGCGTTGTCTTTCCCCCTCTCTGCGCAGGCTGACCTTCTTAGCTGGTTTAAGGGGAATGACCGCCCGCCCGCGCCCGCGGGTAAGCCGCTTGATTTCAGTAAACCCGCAGCCTGGCAAAATTCGCTTCCTTTAACGCCAGCGGATAAAGTTTCTGGCTACAACAACTTCTATGAGTTCGGTCTCGATAAAGCGGATCCGGCAGCCAATGCTGGCGGTCTGAAAACCGATCCGTGGACGTTAAAAATCAGTGGTGAGGTGGCAAAACCACTCACCCTCGATCACGATGCGCTGACCGCCCGTTTCCCACTGGAAGAACGGATTTACCGGATGCGCTGTGTGGAAGCCTGGTCAATGGTCGTGCCGTGGATTGGTTTTCCGTTACATAAACTGCTGGCGCAGGTTGAACCCACCAGCAACGCAAAATATGTCGCCTTCGAAACGATCTACGCGCCGGATGAGATGCCAGGACAAAAAGATCGCTTTATTGGCGGCGGGCTGAAGTATCCCTATGTTGAAGGACTGCGTCTGGATGAAGCTATGCATCCACTCACTCTGCTTACCGTGGGGGTTTATGGAAAAGCTCTTCCCCCACAAAATGGCGCGCCCATTCGCTTAATTGTGCCGTGGAAATACGGATTTAAAGGCATTAAGTCGATCGTGAGTATTAAACTAACCCGCGAACGCCCCCCGACAACCTGGAATCTGGCCGCCCCCAATGAATATGGATTTTATGCCAACGTGAATCCGCATGTCGATCACCCGCGCTGGTCCCAGGCCACTGAGCGTTTTATTGGCGCAGGCGGTATTCTGGACGTTCAGCGCCAACCCACGCTGCTGTTTAACGGTTACGCCGACGAGGTCGCTTCGCTGTACCGTGGTCTTAACCTGCAGGAGAATTTTTGAGTGCGCCTGACTGCAAAGCACATTACCGGGCTGAAAGTTTGCCTGCACCTTGCCGGCTTTTTACCGTTTGTCTGGCTATTTTGGGCGGTGAATCACGGTGGTCTGAGCGCAGACCCGGTCAAAGATATCCAGCACTTTACCGGTAGGACAGCTCTGAAATTCTTGCTGGCGACCTTGCTGGTCTCTCCCCTCGCGCGCTACGCTAAACAGCCATTATTGATACGCACACGGCGCCTGTTAGGGCTATGGTGTTTCGCCTGGGCAACGTTGCATTTAACCAGCTACGCACTCCTGGAACTGGGCATTCATAATCTGGCGCTGTTAGGACGGGAATTAATCACGCGACCTTATTTGATGCTGGGCATTGCCAGTTGGGGCATATTATTCGCCCTCACGTTAACCTCCACCCAGTCGGCTCAGCGAAAACTGGGCAAAAATTGGCAGTATTTGCACAACTTCGTCTATCTTGTGGCGATCCTGGCACCCATACATTATCTGTGGTCGGTAAAAATTATCTCCCCTCAACCGATTATTTATGCAGCACTCGCTGTGGTGTTGTTAGCCTGCCGTTACAAGAAGTTTCGCCAGTGGTGGCGGTAGTTTCACGTTATGTGCAGTGCGTTACAAAATGTGGACGATCCGATTTTCTTTACATGTTAACGGTTGATTATCTTCCCTGATAAGACCAGTATTTAGCTGCCAATTGCTACGAAATAGTTATAATGTGCGACTTTGCTATCCCCGGTAGCGTTTTTAGAGCGCTGAAAGGGTGACATTCGCATGTTGAAGGTATATTTTGTCTTTTACCCGAAAATGGCAGAAGATAGCCGCACAATGACTAACAAGTCTGGCAATCTCACTTAATGGCAACCGCACCCAGTGCAATGCCTGAGATGCGTGGCATCTTGTCACTCACTGTTATAAAAATGCTATACAGACGGCGGTAAAACGCTTGTCACAATCTCACTAAACAAAGAGTACGGAACCCACTCATGGATATTCGTAAGATTAAAAAACTGATCGAGCTGGTTGAAGAATCAGGCATCTCCGAACTGGAAATTTCTGAAGGCGAAGAGTCTGTACGCATCAGCCGTGCGGCGCCAGCTGCAAGTTTTCCAATGATGCAACAGGCTTATGCTGCACCAGTGATGCAGCAGCCAGCTTTGTCTAACGCTGTCGCACAAACTGCCTCTCCAAGTATGGAAGCTCCGGCAGCAGCGGAAATCAGTGGTCACATCGTACGCTCCCCAATGGTTGGTACGTTCTACCGCACCCCGAGCCCAGATGCGAAAGCGTTCATCGAAATCGGCCAGAAAGTGAATGCGGGCGATACCCTGTGCATCGTTGAAGCCATGAAAATGATGAACCAGATCGAAGCCGACAAATCCGGTGTAGTGAAAGCGATTCTGGTAGAAAGCGGTCAACCGGTTGAATTTGACGAGCCGCTGGTCGTCATCGAATAACGAGGCGAACATGTTGGATAAAATTGTTATCGCCAACCGCGGTGAGATCGCCCTGCGTATTCTGCGTGCCTGTAAAGAGCTGGGCATCAAGACTGTCGCTGTGCATTCAAGCGCGGATCGCGATTTAAAACACGTATTGCTGGCGGATGAGACGGTCTGTATTGGCCCGGCTCCGTCCGTAAAAAGCTATCTGAACATCCCGGCTATCATTAGCGCTGCTGAAATCACCGGCGCAGTGGCAATTCACCCGGGTTATGGCTTCCTCTCTGAGAATGCCAACTTTGCTGAACAGGTAGAACGTTCCGGCTTTATCTTCATCGGCCCGAAAGCCGACACCATCCGCCTGATGGGCGACAAAGTGTCCGCAATTACCGCGATGAAGAAAGCTGGCGTACCGACAGTCCCAGGCTCTGACGGCCCGCTGGGCGACGACATGGACGCTAACCGCGCTCATGCTAAACGCATCGGTTATCCGGTTATTATCAAAGCCTCCGGCGGCGGCGGCGGTCGCGGTATGCGCGTCGTGCGCAGCGATGCCGAACTGGCACAATCCATCTCCATGACCAAAGCGGAAGCGAAAGCGGCTTTCAACAACGACATGGTTTACATGGAGAAGTACCTGGAAAACCCACGCCACATCGAAATTCAGGTGCTGGCAGACGGTCAGGGTAACGCGATTTATCTGGCAGAACGTGACTGCTCCATGCAGCGTCGTCACCAGAAAGTCGTCGAAGAAGCACCAGCACCAGGCATTACTCCGGAACTGCGTCGCTACATCGGCGAGCGTTGCGCCAAAGCGTGCGTTGATATCGGCTATCGCGGGGCAGGTACTTTCGAGTTCCTGTTCGAAAACGGCGAGTTCTACTTCATTGAAATGAACACCCGTATTCAGGTTGAACACCCGGTAACCGAAATGATCACCGGCGTTGACCTGATCAAAGAGCAGCTGCGCATCGCTGCGGGACAACCGCTGTCCATCAAGCAGGATGAAGTTGTGGTTAAAGGCCATGCGGTAGAATGCCGTATCAACGCCGAAGACCCGAACACCTTCCTGCCAAGCCCGGGTAAAATCACGCGTTTCCACGCGCCGGGTGGCTTTGGTGTGCGCTGGGAGTCTCATATTTACGCAGGCTACACCGTACCTCCGTACTATGACTCAATGATCGGTAAGCTGATCTGCTATGGCGAAAACCGCGACGTAGCGATCGCCCGTATGAAAAACGCATTGCAGGAACTGATCATCGACGGTATCAAAACCAACGTTGATCTGCAGATCCGCATCATGAATGACGAGCATTTCCAGCACGGTGGAACCAATATCCACTATCTGGAGAAAAAACTCGGACTTCAGGAAAAGTAAGCGTGCGTTAACTGAAAAGGCCGGAAATTCCGGCCTTTTGTTTTTCTCCCCTCCCGCACGTGCCATAAGGTACAATCCCCGCTTTCTTTATCCACAAGGGACAAAAAATGGACGCTCGTTTTGTTCAGGCCCATAAAGAGGCGCGCTGGGCGCTGTGGCTGACCCTTTTATATCTTGCTACATGGTTAGTGGCCGCTTACTTACCAGATTCCACGCTCGGTTTTACCGGCTTACCACACTGGTTCGAAATGGCCTGCCTGCTAACGCCGCTGGTTTTCATCGTGCTGTGCTGGGCGATGGTGAAGTTTATCTATCGCGACATTCCGTTGGAGGATGACGATGCAGCTTGAAGTTATTTTGCCGCTGGTCGCCTATCTGTTGGTGGTCTTCGGTCTTTCCGTTTACGCCATGCGTAAGAGATCGACCGGCACTTTCCTGAATGAATATTTCCTCGGCAGCCGCTCGATGGGCGGGGTCGTATTAGCCATGACGCTAACGGCAACCTACATTAGCGCCAGTTCGTTTATTGGCGGTCCTGGCGCCGCTTACAAATACGGGCTGGGATGGGTGCTGCTGGCGATGATCCAGTTGCCCGCCGTTTGGCTTTCTCTGGGGATTCTTGGTAAGAAATTCGCGATTCTGGCGCGCCGTTATAATGCCGTTACCCTCAACGATATGCTGTTTGCCCGCTACCAGAGTCGCCTGCTTGTGTGGCTGGCAAGCCTTAGCCTGCTGGTCGCGTTTGTCGGAGCAATGACCGTACAGTTTATTGGCGGCGCACGTTTGCTTGAAACCGCTGCAGGTATACCTTACGAAACCGGTTTGCTTATTTTTGGCGTCAGTATCGCATTGTATACGGCGTTCGGCGGTTTTCGCGCCAGCGTACTGAACGACACCATGCAGGGTATGGTGATGCTGATTGGTACTATTGTTCTGCTGGTCGGCGTCGTTCATGCTGCCGGTGGCCTCAGCAATGCGGTGGTAACCCTGCAAACTATCGACCCTAAACTGGTCTCGCCGCAAGGCGCGGATGACATTCTGTCACCCACGTTCATGACCTCATTCTGGGTACTGGTGTGCTTTGGCGTAATTGGGCTGCCGCATACAGCAGTACGCTGCATCTCTTATAAAGACAGCAAAGCTGTACACCGCGGCATTATCATCGGCACCATCGTAGTGGCGATCCTGATGTTTGGTATGCATCTGGCGGGTGCATTGGGGCGTGCGGTGATCCCTGATCTGACAGTGCCGGATCTGGTTATCCCTACGCTAATGGTCAAAGTGTTGCCGCCGGTAGCTGCTGGGATCTTCCTCGCGGCCCCCATGGCCGCGATCATGTCGACGATCAATGCCCAATTGCTGCAAAGTTCCGCTACGATCATTAAGGATCTGTACCTGAACCTGCGTCCGGAACAGCTGAAAAACGAAACCCGGCTGAAGCGCATGTCGGCAGTGATTACCCTGTTGCTCGGCGCGTTACTGCTACTGGCTGCCTGGAAACCACCAGAAATGATTATCTGGCTTAATCTGCTGGCGTTTGGCGGGCTGGAAGCCGTCTTCCTGTGGCCGCTGGTGCTGGGCCTGTACTGGGAGCGTGCAAACGCGGCGGGCGCTTTGAGCGCGATGATTATCGGCGGCGTTCTTTATGCCGTACTCGCTACATTTAACATTCAGTACCTGGGTTTCCACCCGATTGTGCCCTCGTTACTGATAAGCTTGCTGGCTTTCCTGATCGGCAACCGTTTCGGTTCTGCCGTCCCGCAAGCCGCCATATTGACTACTGATAAATAAAAGAGTTTTGCCATGCCATGGATCCAACTGAAACTGAACACGACCGGTGCCAACGCTGAAGAGTTGAGCGATGCGCTGATGGAAGCGGGCTCCGTTTCCATTACTTTCCAGGACACGCATGATACGCCGGTATTTGAGCCTCTGCCGGGCGAGACTCGCCTGTGGGGAGATACCGACGTTATCGGCTTGTTCGATGCAGAAACCGACATGAAAGAAGTGGTTGCCATCCTGGAGCAGCATCCGCTGCTGGGTGCAGGCTTCGCGCATAAAATCGAACAGCTCGAAGACAAAGACTGGGAACGCGAATGGATGGATAACTTCCACCCGATGCGCTTTGGTGAACGTTTGTGGATTTGCCCAAGCTGGCGCGATGTCCCGGATGAGAATGCCGTCAACGTGATGCTGGACCCGGGTCTGGCGTTTGGTACCGGCACTCACCCCACCACCTCCCTATGTCTGCAATGGCTGGACGGTCTCGATCTTAACGGCAAAACCGTCATCGACTTCGGCTGCGGCTCCGGCATTCTTGCCATTGCGGCACTGAAGCTGGGTGCGGCAAAAGCCATCGGCGTAGACATCGATCCGCAAGCAATTCAGGCCAGCCGTGATAACGCCCAGCGTAATGGCGTTTCTGAGCGTCTGGAGCTTTATCTGCCGAAAGACCAGCCAGAGGCGATGAAAGCCGACGTGGTGGTCGCAAACATCCTCGCAGGCCCATTACGTGAACTGGCACCGTTAATCAGCGTACTGCCCGTTGAGGGCGGTTTACTGGGTCTTTCTGGCATTCTTGCCAGCCAGGCGGATAGCGTCTGTGAGGCCTATGCCGAACTCTTTACGCTCGATCCGGTTATCGAGAAAGAAGAGTGGTGCCGCATTACCGGTCAGAAAAAATAATCCCCTCTCGTTACCGTTGGTAACGCAATAATCGCTCTTTTTTTCGCAAAAGGATTTGCGGAAATGAGAGCGAGATCGCATTACAAAGCCACTATTTGCTCACAAAAACAGCTTTTTATCCTGATAACCTGAGGCTGGCCGTAATAAAAAAAGAGAAGTTTTCGGAATTTATAAACGGATGAAAAATTAGCACAACCACGTATCAAACTGATTATTAAAGATTTTAATTTGAAACTGTGTACTTAACCAGCAATTCATTGATCCACCTCAGTGGATTGGTCAAAGTTTGGCCTTTCATCTCGTGCGAAAAATGCGTAATATACGCCGCCTTGCAGTCACAGTATGGTCATTTCTTAACTCATGCGCATCGGACAATACCAGCTCAGAAATCGCCTGATCGCAGCACCTATGGCTGGCATCACTGACAGACCATTCAGGACGCTGTGCTATGAGATGGGAGCAGGATTGACGGTATCCGAGATGATGTCTTCTAACCCGCAGGTTTGGGAAAGTGACAAGTCTCGTTTACGGATGGTGCACGTTGATGAGCCAGGAATTCGCACGGTGCAAATTGCCGGTAGCGACCCTGTTGAGATGGCCGATGCCGCACGTATTAACGTGGAAAGCGGCGCCCAGATTATTGATATCAATATGGGGTGTCCGGCTAAAAAAGTGAATCGCAAGCTCGCAGGTTCAGCCCTCTTGCAGTACCCGGATCTAGTGAAATCAATACTAACCGAGGTCGTCAATGCAGTGGACGTTCCTGTCACACTCAAGATTCGCACCGGCTGGGCTCCGGAACACCGTAACTGCGTAGAGATTGCCCAACTGGCTGAAGACTGTGGCATTCAGGCTCTGACCATTCATGGACGCACCCGCGCCTGTTTGTTCAATGGAGATGCTGAGTACGACAGTATTCGGGCAGTTAAGCAGAAAGTTTCCATTCCGATTATCGCGAATGGCGACATTACTGACCCGCATAAAGCCAGAGCTGTACTCGACTATACGGGGGCGGATGCCCTGATGATAGGACGTGCAGCTCAGGGAAGACCCTGGATCTTTCGGGAAATCCAGCATTATCTGGACACTGGGGAGCTGCTGCCCCCGCTGCCTCTGGCAGAGGTGAAGCGCTTGCTTTGTGCGCACGTTCGGGAACTGCACGACTTTTATGGTCAGGCAAAAGGGTACCGAATTGCGCGTAAACACGTATCCTGGTATCTCCAGGAACACGCTCCGGATGACCAGTTTCGGCGCACATTCAACGCCATTGAAGATTCCAGCGAACAGCTGGCGGCGTTGGAGGCATACTTCGAAAATTTTGCGTAAACAGAAATAAAGAGCTGACAGAACTATGTTCGAACAACGCGTAAATTCTGACGTACTGACCGTTTCTACCGTTAACTCTCAGGATCAGGTAACTCAAAAGCCCCTGCGTGACTCGGTTAAACAGGCACTGAAGAACTATTTTGCTCAATTGAATGGTCAGGATGTTAACGATCTCTATGAGCTGGTACTGGCTGAAGTAGAACAGCCCCTGTTGGACATGGTGATGCAATACACCCGCGGTAACCAGACCCGTGCTGCCCTGATGATGGGCATCAACCGTGGTACGCTGCGTAAAAAACTGAAAAAATACGGCATGAACTGATACTAATCAGTTAAGTGTTTGTTTTAAAAGGCGCTACTCGGCATGGGGAAGCGCCTTTTTTATTAACGTCACACGGGAGGCTTTGGCGATGAACGCAAGATGTGAACCTGTCTATTTTGGCGATGAATCTAAAAAGATAATCCTGGGTGATGCTCTGACCGAACTGAAAAAGTTGCCGTCAGAAAGCGTCGATCTCATTTTCGCCGACCCACCTTATAACATCGGTAAAGACTTTGACGGGATGGTGGAATCCTGGGACGAAGAGGCATTTTTGGCATGGCTGTTTGAGTGCATTGACGAGTGCCATCGCATTCTCAAACCACACGGCACCATGTACATCATGAACAGTACAGAGAACATGCCGTACATCGATCTCAAATGCCGCCAGCTCTTTACCATCAAGAGCCGTATCGTGTGGTCATACGATAGCTCCGGGGTGCAGGCCAAAAATTACTTTGGTTCGATGTATGAACCGCTTCTGATGATGGTAAAAGATCAGAAAAACTACACGTTTAATCGTGATGATATTTTGGTTGAAGCCAAAACGGGCGCTAAACGTGCACTGATAGACTACAGAAAGAACCCGCCCCAACCTTACAACCAGAAAAAAGTACCAGGCAATGTCTGGGAGTTTCCACGCGTTCGTTATCTGATGGACGAATACGAAAATCACCCGACTCAAAAACCCAAAGCCCTCCTTGAACGCATCATTCTGGCTTCCTCCAGTCCAGATGACAGCGTGCTGGATCCGTTTGCCGGTAGCTTCACTACCGGTGCCACTGCCGTGGAATTAGGTCGCAAGTTTGTCGGGATTGAAATCAATGCCGAGTACGTAAAAATGGGGCTCAGAAGAATGAGCATTGGTTCGCATTTTTCAGAGAATGAACTTGCAAAGGTGAAAAAGCGGAAGACAAAAAATCTGTCTAAAAAGAGTCGATTAACAGCAAAGAGCGGCGATCTTTCAGCAAAGTAAAGGCATTGTAAGTCTGCTTTTCAGCTTGCAGATTTCGTGTATATTCCCTGCACGCTTGGGCATGAATACACAGGGTTTGGTAATGATTCGCAAGTATTGGTGGCTGGTTGTTTTTGCGGTCTTCGTTTTTCTCTTTGATGCGCTGCTCATTCAGTGGATAGAGCTGATGACAACGGAGCACGATAAGTGCCGGAATATGAATTCTGTAAACCCCCTCAAGCTGGTCAACTGCGTCGACCTCGAATAGCACGACGAAAAATACGTCGACAGCCGTCAGGCCCAGGCGGCTAAAACTACCCTTGCTGATTTTCACTCTGCATTAATTGCATTACACAGCCGTCTGGGCTTAACATTTTTAATACGTTATCAACTAATACTGGCGCTTGCCCATACAAATCATAACTCACTGGATTCATTAACCAGTTTTTTATTATCCCGCTAAAGCTACCGTGCAGAATAATGATGATGACATCTAAATCCAGACTGGTAGCAATCAGATTTTCATCCACGCACTTTTGCAGTGAATCACGAATGCTTTGATGACTGAGACCTATTTTATCGCGAATGGTCTGTTCTGATATCATATCGTTATGAAATTCACATTTATGATATAAAATTTGCATTAATGCCTGCTGGCGAGGATTCTGTGCAATATATTGCAATCCCACTACAAACTTTTCACGCAGTCGCTGTAAAGGATTATCCCCCCAACGACCAATAAGCTTATCCTGAATAAGATCGCGTAATGAAGGTTGTTGTAACCATAGCGCATTGAACAATTGCGTCTTATTTTCAAAATGCCAATAGAGCGCCCCCCGCGTCACGCTGGCGGCATCCGCAATGTCGTTTAACGTCGTATTGCTAACACCACGCACGGCAAACTGCATAATCGCTGTTTCTATCAGGTGCTGTCGTGTTTTGAGGGCATCAGCTTTCGTTTTTCTGGCCATGGTTTCGACTGTCTGAGGTAAGGTAGAGAATGATTAACTTTCTTATGTAATATTTGCTAAACGGAACAAATGTATCACTTAGCGTTTATTTAGACGAGTTCTAAAACAGTTAATTATGGATATTGCACACGAATAAACAAAACAAATAACAACCACCAATATATTCACCAATCAAATACTTATTTCAATATGTGTTTATGCGCATCATTGCATTACTATTAAAACCATAATGAAACAACCGAAGATTAATCCTTTTTTGTTTTTACGTGCCGTGTATCGCGCCCATAAATAAGTATTGCTTACATCGCAAGCTAATAATTTGTAGGATAGCCAACCATTATTTTTACTTGTGCGCGTTATCGCCTCTGCGTTACCCGGTTAATAACGAGCGTTCGGTTTTTTAAGGAATAGAAATGACGAAAAATGCCAGGTTTTCACTCCTGCCCTCATTCATCATCATGTCCGCTGTATTACTCGCCGGTTGTAACGATCAGGGAGAAACACAAGCTCACCCCGCAGAGCCGCAGGTGACTGTCCATGTCGTCGAAAAGGCGCCTTTAGCCGTGACGACCGAATTACCAGGGCGCACAACAGCATTTCGTATTGCTGAAGTCCGTCCTCAGGTCAGCGGGATCGTACTTAAACGGAATTTTACCGAGGGAAGCGATGTTGAAGCCGGTCAGTCGCTTTATCAGATCGATCCTGCGACATACCAGGCTGACTACGACAGCGCCAAAGGCGAACTGGCAAAGAGTGAAGCGGCGGCAGCTATCGCACATTTAACGGTAAAACGTTATGTCCCACTGGTTGGCACTAAGTACATCAGCCAGCAAGAGTACGATCAGGCCATTGCTGATGCTCGCCAGGCCGATGCCTCCGTTATCGCGGCAAAAGCGGCGGTCGAAAGCGCTCGTATCAACCTGGCCTACACCAAAGTGACATCGCCCATTAGCGGACGTATCGGTAAATCTAACGTCACCGAAGGCGCATTAGTCACGAATGGCCAGGCAACTGAACTTGCTACCGTGCAACAACTTGATCCTATTTACGTCGACGTAACACAGTCCAGTAATGACTTTATGCGCCTTAAACAGTCCGTTGAGCAAGGGAGCCTGCATAAAGACAGCGCCAGCAGTACCGTCGAACTGGTGATGGAAAATGGTCAGTCGTACCCGCTGAAAGGTGCGTTGCAGTTCTCTGATGTCACCGTTGATGAAAGTACCGGATCCATCACCCTCAGGGCCGTATTCCCTAACCCACAGCACACGCTGCTGCCGGGCATGTTTGTGCGTGCTCGTATTGATGAAGGCGTCCAGCCGAATGCCATTCTCGTTCCCCAACAAGGGGTAACACGTACGCCACGCGGCGATGCAACGGTGATGGTTGTCAATGACAAGAGTCAGGTCGAGGCTCGCACCGTCGTTGCTACACAGGCGATAGGTGATAAGTGGTTAATCAGCGAGGGCTTACAGCCTGGCGATAAGGTTATCGTCAGCGGATTGCAGAAAGCGCGTCCCGGCGTAAAGGTTAAAGCAACCACCGATACCGAAACTCCAGCCGCAAAAACTGCGCAATAAGGTAACCGGACATGGCTAACTTTTTTATCAATCGCCCTATTTTTGCCTGGGTTCTGGCCATCATTCTGATGATGGCAGGGGCTCTGGCAATCATGCAACTGCCCGTTGCACAGTATCCGACCATTGCACCTCCTGCGGTCGCTATTTCTGCCACCTACCCAGGTGCGGATGCGCAGACAGTACAAGACACGGTTACGCAGGTTATCGAACAGAATATGAACGGTATCGATAACCTGATGTATATGTCCTCCACCAGCGATTCCTCCGGGAGCGTCACCATTACTCTGACTTTCGAGTCAGGTACTGACCCGGATATCGCACAGGTCCAGGTGCAAAACAAATTACAGTTAGCGATGCCCTTACTGCCACAGGAAGTACAGCAGCAGGGGATCAGCGTCGAGAAATCCAGTAGCGGTTTCCTGATGGTGGCGGGTTTTGTCTCCGATAATAACAATCTGACGCAGGATGATATTTCCGACTATGTGGCGTCTAACGTTAAAGACGCAATAAGCCGAACAGCAGGTGTCGGCGATGTCCAGATGTTTGGTGCACAGTACGCAATGCGCATCTGGCTCGACAGCAACGCAATGAACAAATATCAGTTGACTCCACTGGACGTTATCAATCAACTGAGAACGCAAAACAATCAGATTGCCGCAGGCCAACTGGGAGGCGCACCATCCGTCCAGGGTCAACAACTTAATGCCTCCATTATTGCTCAGACACGCCTGAAAACGCCGGAAGAGTTTGGTCGCATAACGCTGAAGGTGGGCCAGGATGGCTCAATGGTTCACCTCAGAGATGTAGCCCGCATCGAACTCGGCGGCGAAAACTATAACATGGTGACGAAAATTAATGGTCAGCCCGCAACAGGTCTGGGCATTAAGCTGGCGACCGGTGCAAATGCGCTGGATACTGCCGCAGGCGTCAAAGCAAAGCTGGCTGAGTTACAACCTTTCTTCCCGCAAGGTTTGCAAGTGGTTTACCCCTATGACACTACACCATTTGTAAAAATCTCGATTAACGAGGTGGTGAAAACGCTGTTTGAAGCCATCATCCTCGTCTTCCTGGTGATGTACCTGTTCCTGCAAAATCTGCGCGCCACGCTAATTCCAACTATCGCAGTGCCTGTCGTGCTGTTGGGAACATTCGCGATCCTCGCAGCATTCGGATTCTCCATCAACACGCTAACGATGTTCGGAATGGTGCTGGCCATCGGCCTGCTGGTCGATGACGCCATCGTGGTAGTAGAAAACGTCGAACGCGTCATGGCGGAAGAGAAACTGCCGCCCAAAGAGGCGACGCAGAAATCCATGGTCCAAATCCAGGGCGCGCTGGTCGGGATCGCGATGGTACTCTCGGCGGTATTTATCCCCATGGCGTTCTTTGGCGGCTCGACCGGCGCCATTTACCGCCAGTTCTCTCTGACCATTGTTTCAGCGATGGCGCTTTCTGTTCTGGTCGCCCTCATTCTTACGCCAGCGCTTTGCGCAACGCTGCTAAAACCCGTTTCCGCCGGACATGATGAAAAGAAAGGCGGTTTTTTCGGATGGTTTAACGCCCTGTTCGATAAAAGCGTCGGGCATTACAGCAATAGTATCAGCGGTATTCTGCGCAAAACCGGACGCTACTTGTTGCTATATGTTCTTATCGTCGGCGGAATGGCAGTTCTGTTTTTACGCCTCCCTACCTCCTTCTTGCCCGAAGAGGATCAGGGGGTCTTTATGACAATGGTGCAACTTCCTGCCGGTGCGACACAGACGCGCACACAGCAGGTGCTGGATCAGATTCAGAATTACTACCTGAACCAGGAAAAAGCGAACGTAAAATCGGTGTTCACCGTTAATGGCTTCAGCTTTAGCGGCCAGGGACAGAACTCCGGTATCGTCTTTATTAGCCTCAAACCATGGGAAGAGCGTTCGGGCGATGAAAACGGCGTGACGGCTATTGTTGAACGCGCGACCAGGGCGTTCAGCCAGATCAAAGATGGACTGGTGTTCCCGTTCAATATGCCTGCCATTCTTGAACTGGGTACCGCGACCGGCTTTGATTTTCAGTTAATTGATCAGGCTAACCTCGGTCATACAGAACTGACGAAAGCCCGGAACCAGTTGCTGGGTATGGTGAGAGAACATCCAGATTTGCTGGTGCGCGTGCGCCCTAACGGTCTGGAAGATACCCCACAATTTAAGCTGGATATTGATCAGGAAAAAGCCCAGGCGTTAGGCGTAAGTCTGTCGGATATAAACCAAACGATTTCCACGGCCCTTGGCGGCACCTATGTGAACGATTTTATCGATCATGGCCGAGTGAAAAAGGTATACGTTCAGGCTGACGCGCCGTTCCGTATGTTACCCAACGACATCAACAATCTCTACGTACGTAGTGGGAATGGTGAAATGGTGCCATTCTCTGCGTTCAGTTCATCGCATTGGATTTATGGTTCACCTCGCCTGGAGCGTTACAACGGTATGCCATCAATGGAAATACTGGGAGAGGCCGCGCCGGGTCGAAGCACAGGTGAAGCCATGGCGCTCATGGAAAACCTGGCAGCACAGCTGCCAACCGGTATCGGCTATGACTGGACGGGGATGTCATATCAGGAACGGCTCTCCGGCAATCAGGCACCTGCGTTATACGCTATTTCGTTAATTGTCGTCTTCCTGTGTCTCGCCGCATTGTATGAGAGCTGGTCTATTCCATTTTCAGTCATGTTGGTTGTACCGCTCGGCGTGGTCGGTGCGCTTCTGGCGGCGTCCATACGCGGTCTGAATAACGACGTTTACTTCCAGGTAGGTCTGCTGACTACCATCGGTCTTTCCGCCAAAAACGCTATCCTTATCGTGGAGTTTGCCAAAGACTTGATGGATAAAGAAGGTAAAGGGTTGATTGAAGCCACACTGGAGGCGTCACGCATGCGTCTTCGTCCAATCCTGATGACATCCCTGGCGTTTATTCTGGGGGTTATGCCTCTGGTTATCAGCCACGGAGCGGGTAGCGGGGCACAGAATGCGGTCGGTACAGGTGTAATGGGAGGTATGCTGACCGCGACATTGTTAGCAATCTTCTTCGTCCCCGTCTTCTTCGTTGTCGTCAGACGGCGTTTTAGTCGGCGCAACGTTTAATTTGTAAAATAAAGGCGTCTTCGGACGCCTTTTTCACCTAAGATGCCCCTCTTTATTTATTAATAAGATAGCCATTTATTTCTAATAAACCCTTCCTGAAAAAATCGCGAATCACCTTTCTTTTTATCCATTATTTTTACAATCCACATGAATTGAGATTATTCCTCATGTCAGTATTTTTTTAAGAAGTGGTAAAATAATCGCCGAGTTCGCAGATGGCTTAGCGTTTGTCTTTGCTCAATTAGCGAAACGCTTATTTTTGAGGTAACACCATGAAAAGATTAATATCCGTTGCATTGCTTACCGTATTCCTGGCCGGCTGTGCACACGATTCTCCTTGCGTACCTGTATACGACGATCAGGGGCGCCTGGTTCATACCAATACCTGTATGAAAGGCACCACGCAGGATAACTGGGAAACAGCCGGTGCCATCGCCGGTGGCGCAGCAGCCGTTGCCGGGCTGACGCTTGGGATAGTCGCCCTGACCAAATAAATCTTCTTAAAAGCGCGGTGGGTACCGCGCTTTTTGCAATAAGAATTAAATCTTCATATAAGACAAAACGTTGGTATATAGCACTCAACGTATAATAAAATCATTATAGATTTTCCTCACATATCCACGATTTGAAATTAGCATTTTTTCAGTTCTTCGTAACAGCGCGCTTTCTTTTCATTATTCTCACGTCATCAATATTAACGTACGAAATCGTTATCACGCGTCCGGTTTGATTTTTAAATTTTTTGCGCCGAAATGTGGCTTACGTTTCAATTTTGCACCACTTCAGGGCGCTGCAACTATTTTTTCCTGTCTACACTCTGAATATTGCGTCGAATAATCGTGCGCAAAAACCTGGCACTACCTTTGCTTAAAAGAGTATGGCCATAGCCACAGACAGGTAAAAGACGTTTTCAGAACGTTTCCATAACAATAATTCCTCCACACAGGATGCTCTATGAAAAAGATGATAATAGCCAGCCTGGCTGCGGCCGGCGTGCTGCTTGCGGTTGCAAATCAGGCACATGCCGGCGCAACACTTGATGCCGTAAAGAAAAAAGGTTTTGTGCAGTGTGGGATCAGTGACGGGTTGCCTGGCTTTTCTTATGCCGATGCAAGCGGTAAGTTCTCAGGTATTGATGTCGACGTATGTCGTGGCGTTGCCTCCGCCGTATTTGGCGATGATAGCAAAGTAAAATATACCCCGCTCACCGCCAAGGAACGCTTTACCGCACTACAATCTGGTGAAGTCGACATGCTCTCTCGTAATACCACCTGGACCTCCTCTCGTGACGCAGGAATGGGAATGTCTTTCACTGGCGTAACGTATTACGACGGCATTGGTTTTCTTACCCACAATAAAGCGGGTCTTAAGAGTGCTAAAGAGCTGGATGGCGCAACAGTTTGTATCCAGGCAGGAACAGATACCGAACTGAACGTGGCTGACTACTTTAAAGCCAACAACATGAAGTACACCCCTGTCACTTTTGACCGCTCGGATGAATCAGCTAAAGCTCTGGAATCTGGACGCTGCGACACGCTGGCTTCCGACCAGTCTCAGTTGTACGCCCTGCGAATCAAGCTGAGTAATCCTGCGGAATGGATTGTCCTGCCAGAAGTTATTTCTAAAGAACCGCTGGGACCTGTTGTACGTCGTGGAGACGATGAGTGGTTCTCCATTGTTCGCTGGACGCTGTTCGCCATGCTGAATGCGGAAGAAATGGGCGTTAACTCGAAAAACGTCGATGAAAAAGCGGCTAATCCTGCAACGCCGGATATGGCACACCTGTTAGGCAAAGAAGGGGATTATGGCAAGGATCTGAAGCTTGATAACAAATGGGCTTACAACATTATCAAGCAGGTAGGTAACTACTCGGAGATCTTTGAGCGTAACGTGGGATCGGAAAGCCCACTGAAGATCAAACGTGGACAGAACAACCTCTGGAATAACGGTGGCATTCAATATGCGCCACCGGTGCGCTAATGCGTAGTGATGTAACGGGCGCCGCGACTGCGGCGCTCAGTCCAGAGTCATAGTTACCGAGGTTTTCTTATGTTCCATCGCCGCTCAATCGTAAAAGGATCGTTATCCTTTTCTAACCCTGCGGTCCGCGCCTGGTTATTTCAAATACTTGCCGTCATTGTGGTCGTCAGTATTGCGGTCTATCTCATTCATAATACGATAAATAACCTGAACAATAGCGGTATTACCTCGGGATTCTCTTTTCTCGATCGCAGCGCCGGATTTGGTATTGTCCAGCATCTGATCGATTACGAGCAAGGCGATACGTATGGCCGTGTCTTTATCGTTGGCCTACTCAATACGCTATTGGTTTCTGCACTGTGTATTGTTTTCGCATCAATTCTTGGTTTCTTTCTCGGACTGGCACGCCTGTCAGATAACTGGTTATTACGAAAGCTCTCGACGATCTACATCGAAACGTTCCGCAATATACCGCCGCTGCTGCAGATCTTCTTTTGGTATTTCGCCGTATTACGTAACCTGCCCGGCCCACGTCAGGCCGTTAACGCGCTGGACTTGATGTTTCTGAGTAACCGGGGGCTCTATATTCCGGCACCGCAAATAGGAGAAGGATTTTTTGCCTTTTGCGGCGCTGTAATTATCACTATCGTCGTCACTATCGGGCTATTTCGCTACAACAGAATGCACCAGACTAAAACCGGTCAGCTACGCCGGACCTGGCCCACGGCTCTGGCGCTGATCGTGCTTTTACCGATGATCTCACAGTGGCTGTTTGGCGCAGCGCTTCACTGGGATATCCCCGCCCTTCGCGGTTTTAACTTCCGTGGCGGTATGGTGCTTATTCCCGAACTGGCTGCCCTGACGCTGGCGCTTTCAGTGTATACCTCGGCGTTTATTGCAGAAATTATTCGAGCGGGAATCCAGGCCGTTCCTTATGGCCAACATGAAGCAGCACGCTCGCTGGGTCTACCAAATCCGGTGACACTGCGCCAGGTGATCATCCCACAGGCGCTGCGCGTCATCATTCCCCCATTAACCAGCCAGTATCTGAATATCGTCAAAAACTCCTCTCTTGCGGCCGCTATTGGCTACCCGGATATGGTTTCACTGTTTGCCGGCACGGTACTCAATCAAACAGGGCAAGCCATTGAAACCATTGCTATCACGATGTCGGTGTACCTGATCATCAGCCTGAGCATTTCTCTGCTGATGAATATTTATAACCGCCGTATTGCACTGATTGAGCGCTAAGGAGCCATGATGACAAAAGCACTGCTGTCTCACCCCTCGCGTCAGAACAGTAACCCGGCAAGCCGCAGTCTACTCTGGATGCGTAAAAACCTGTTCTCCAGTTGGTCAAATAGCCTGCTCACGCTGCTGTGCGTTTGGCTGATTTGGTCATTTCTTCCGCCACTGATGAACTGGGTATTCTTTCAGGCCAATTGGGTCGGTTCAACCCGCGCAGACTGCACCAAAGCAGGGGCTTGCTGGGTGTTCATTCATGAACGCTTTGGGCAATTCATGTATGGACTTTATCCCCACGATCAGCGCTGGCGCGTAAATCTGGCCCTGATCATTGGCCTGGCCTCTATCGTCCCTATGTTCTGGAAATCTATGCCTCACCGTGGCCGCTATATCGCCGTCTGGGCCGTCGTTTATCCCGTGGTGGTCTGGTGGTTGATGTACGGTGGTTTTTTCGGACTTGAGCGCGTAGAAACCCGACAGTGGGGCGGATTAACACTGACGCTTATCATTGCATCCGTGGGGATTGCGGGCGCGCTTCCGTGGGGTATTTTACTGGCGCTTGGACGTCGGTCTCATATGCCAGTCGTGCGGATTTTATCCGTCATTTTCATTGAGTTCTGGCGCGGTGTGCCGTTGATTACCGTCCTTTTTATGTCCTCGGTCATGCTTCCTCTGTTTATGTCCGAAGGGACCAGTATCGACAAACTTATCCGGGCGCTGGTCGGCGTGATTCTTTTCCAGTCGGCGTATGTCGCAGAAGTGGTTCGCGGAGGGTTACAGGCCCTACCAAAAGGTCAGTATGAAGCCGCTGAATCACTGGCGTTAGGGTACTGGAAAACGCAAGGGCTGGTCATTCTTCCGCAAGCCCTCAAGCTGGTTATTCCGGGTCTAGTTAACACGATTATCGCCCTGTTTAAGGATACCAGTCTGGTCATCATCATCGGCCTGTTTGATCTCTTCAGTAGCGTGCAGCAGGCAACTGTGGACCCTGCATGGTTGGGGATGTCGACGGAAGGATATGTTTTCGCTGCACTGATTTACTGGATCTTCTGTTTTAGCATGTCGCGTTACAGCCAACATCTGGAAAAACGTTTTAACACCGGGCGTACACCGCACTGAGGAATTTATGAGCCAATTATTAATGCCGTCTACCGACGCGATGATTACGCTGGAAAACGTCAACAAATGGTACGGACAGTTTCACGTCCTGAAAAACATCAACCTGAAGGTAAAGCAGGGAGAACGCATCGTATTATGCGGACCTTCCGGTTCGGGTAAATCGACAACTATCCGCTGTATCAACCATCTGGAAGAGCATCAGCAAGGACGTATTGTGGTGGATGGGATCGAACTCAATGAAGATATCCGCAATATTGAGCGCGTCAGACAAGAAGTTGGCATGGTCTTTCAGCACTTTAATCTCTTTCCTCATTTGACGGTCCTGCAAAACTGCACGCTGGCACCAATCTGGGTACAAAAGATGCCGAAAAAAGAGGCTGAAGCTCTGGCAATGCACTACCTTGAGCGAGTTCGCATTGCTGAACATGCGTATAAGTATCCTGGGCAAATCTCTGGTGGGCAGCAACAGCGCGTGGCCATTGCACGCTCACTGTGCATGAAACCCAAAATCATGTTATTCGATGAACCCACATCAGCGTTGGATCCTGAAATGGTAAAAGAAGTGCTTGATACCATGATAGGTCTGGCACAATCAGGCATGACCATGCTGTGTGTTACCCATGAAATGGGCTTTGCCCGTACAGTGGCCGACCGGGTGATCTTTATGGATCTTGGCGAGATTGTTGAACAGGCAGCACCGGATGAGTTTTTTGCTCACCCCAAATCTGAACGCACGCGTGCGTTTTTGTCGCAGGTTATCCATTAAAGCCATGCGCCGGATACAGCACTGGCGTTTAACAGATAAAACAAAAGGCCCAGTCGAAAGACTGGGCCTTTTGTTTTTATTTGATGTCTGGCAGTTCCCTACTCTCGCATGGGGAGACCCCACACTACCATCGGCGCTACGGCGTTTCACTTCTGAGTTCGGCATGGGGTCAGGTGGGACCACCGCGCTACAGCCGCCAGACAAATTCTTTTCTAAGTGCCAAACTTTAACCGAAAAACTGGTGCTGATACCCAGAGTCGAACTGGGGACCTCACCCTTACCAAGGGTGCGCTCTACCAACTGAGCCATATCAGCACACTAAATTTGATGCCTGGCAGTTCCCTACTCTCGCATGGGGAGACCCCACACTACCATCGGCGCTACGGCGTTTCACTTCTGAGTTCGGCATGGGGTCAGGTGGGACCACCGCGCTACAGCCGCCAGGCAAATTCTGTTTATCAACACGCTTTTCGCATGTCGATGTAATCTGTAATCAAGCTGAATATCGTGTCTCTTTCGCCAAAACATCTTCGGCGTTGTAAGGTTAAGCCTCACGGTTCATTAGTATCGGTTAGCTCAACGTATCGCTACGCTTACACACCCGACCTATCAACGTCGTCGTCTTCAACGTTCCTTCAGGACCCTTAAAGGGTCAGGGAGAACTCATCTCGGGGCAAGTTTCGTGCTTAGATGCTTTCAGCACTTATCTCTTCCGCATTTAGCTACCGGGCAATGCCATTGGCATGACAACCCGAACACCAGTGATGCGTCCACTCCGGTCCTCTCGTACTAGGAGCAGCCCCCCTCAATTCTCCAGCGCCCACGGCAGATAGGGACCGAACTGTCTCACGACGTTCTAAACCCAGCTCGCGTACCACTTTAAATGGCGAACAGCCATACCCTTGGGACCTACTTCAGCCCCAGGATGTGATGAGCCGACATCGAGGTGCCAAACACCGCCGTCGATATGAACTCTTGGGCGGTATCAGCCTGTTATCCCCGGAGTACCTTTTATCCGTTGAGCGATGGCCCTTCCATTCAGAACCACCGGATCACTAAGACCTGCTTTCGCACCTGCTCGAGCCGTCACTCTCGCAGTCAAGCTAGCTTATGCCTTTGCACTAACCTCCTGATGTCCGACCAGGATTAGCTAACCTTCGTGCTCCTCCGTTACTCTTTAGGAGGAGACCGCCCCAGTCAAACTACCCACCAGACACTGTCCGCAACCCGGATTACGGGTCTACGTTAGAACACCAGCCATTAAAGGGTGGTATTTCAAGGTTGGCTCCATGCAGACTGGCGTCCACACTTCAAAGCCTCCCACCTATCCTACACATCAAGGACCAGTGTTCAGTGTCAAGCTATAGTAAAGGTTCACGGGGTCTTTCCGTCTTGCCGCGGGTACACTGCATCTTCACAGCGAGTTCAATTTCACTGAGTCTCGGGTGGAGACAGCCTGGCCATCATTACGCCATTCGTGCAGGTCGGAACTTACCCGACAAGGAATTTCGCTACCTTAGGACCGTTATAGTTACGGCCGCCGTTTACCGGGGCTTCGATCAAGAGCTTCTCCTTACGGATAACCCCATCAATTAACCTTCCGGCACCGGGCAGGCGTCACACCGTATACGTCCACTTTCGTGTTTGCACAGTGCTGTGTTTTTAATAAACAGTTGCAGCCAGCTGGTATCTTCGACTGATTTCAGCTCCATGAGTAAATCACTTCACCTACATATCAGCGTGCCTTCTCCCGAAGTTACGGCACCATTTTGCCTAGTTCCTTCACCCGAGTTCTCTCAAGCGCCTTGGTATTCTCTACCTGACCACCTGTGTCGGTTTGGGGTACGATTTCGTGTTACCTGATGCTTAGAGGCTTTTCCTGGAAGCAGGGCATTTGTTACTTCAGCACCGTAGTGCCTCGTCATCACACCTCAGCGTTAACAAGACTCCGGATTTACCTGGAATCTCCGCCTACATGCTTAAACCGGGACAACCGTCGCCCGGCTAACATAGCCTTCTCCGTCCCCCCCTCGCAGTAACACCAAGTACAGGAATATTAACCTGTTTCCCATCGACTACGCCTTTCGGCCTCGCCTTAGGGGTCGACTCACCCTGCCCCGATTAACGTTGGACAGGAACCCTTGGTCTTCCGGCGTGCGGGTTTTTCACCCGCATTATCGTTACTTATGTCAGCATTCGCACTTCTGATACCTCCAGCAACCCTCACAGGCCACCTTCAACGGCTTACAGAACGCTCCCCTACCCAACAACACATAGTGTCGCTGCCGCAGCTTCGGTGCATGGTTTAGCCCCGTTACATCTTCCGCGCAGGCCGACTCGACCAGTGAGCTATTACGCTTTCTTTAAATGATGGCTGCTTCTAAGCCAACATCCTGGCTGTCTGTGCCTTCCCACATCGTTTCCCACTTAACCATGACTTTGGGACCTTAGCTGGCGGTCTGGGTTGTTTCCCTCTTCACGACGGACGTTAGCACCCGCCGTGTGTCTCCCGTGATAACATTCTTCGGTATTCGCAGTTTGCATCGGGTTGGTAAGTCGGGATGACCCCCTAGCCGAAACAGTGCTCTACCCCCGAAGATGAGTTCACGAGGCGCTACCTAAATAGCTTTCGGGGAGAACCAGCTATCTCCCGGTTTGATTGGCCTTTCACCCCCAGCCACAAGTCATCCGCTAATTTTTCAACATTAGTCGGTTCGGTCCTCCAGTTAGTGTTACCCAACCTTCAACCTGCCCATGGCTAGATCACCGGGTTTCGGGTCTATACCCTGCAACTTAACGCCCAGTTAAGACTCGGTTTCCCTTCGGCTCCCCTATTCGGTTAACCTTGCTACAGAATATAAGTCGCTGACCCATTATACAAAAGGTACGCAGTCACCCCATAAAGAGGCTCCCACTGCTTGTACGTACACGGTTTCAGGTTCTTTTTCACTCCCCTCGCCGGGGTTCTTTTCGCCTTTCCCTCACGGTACTGGTTCACTATCGGTCAGTCAGGAGTATTTAGCCTTGGAGGATGGTCCCCCCATATTCAGACAGGATACCACGTGTCCCGCCCTACTCTTCGAGTTCACAACACATGCACTTTTGTGTACGGGGCTATCACCCTGTATCGCCGGACTTTCCAGACCGTTCCACTACCACACATGCTGATTCAGACTCTGGGCTGCTCCCCGTTCGCTCGCCGCTACTGGGGGAATCTCGGTTGATTTCTTTTCCTCGGGGTACTTAGATGTTTCAGTTCCCCCGGTTCGCTTCATTACGCTATGTATTCACGCAATGATAGTGTGACGAATCACACTGGGTTTCCCCATTCGGAAATCGCCGGTTATAACGGTTCATATCACCTTACCGACGCTTATCGCAGATTAGCACGTCCTTCATCGCCTCTGACTGCCAGGGCATCCACCGTGTACGCTTAGTCGCTTAACCTCACAACCCGAAGATGTTTCGTAAAACACTTCAGTGTTGCGAAAATTTGAGAGACTCGAACACACCGCTTTTCATTTCTTGTTTACGGAGAAATGAAACAGTGTGTCGTTTCAATTTTCAGCTTGATCCAGATTTTTAAAGAGCAAAACTTCGCAGTGAACCTTTTCAGGTACACTCTGAAGTTTTCTTGTGTTTTTGCAGTAAAGGATGGTGGAGCTATGCGGGATCGAACCGCAGACCTCCTGCGTGCAAGGCAGGCGCTCTCCCAGCTGAGCTATAACCCCATCGTAAATGCTAATCTCTGTACCCTAATTCGTTTCCGGGCAAGACGCGGTGGTGCGAAGCATACTGAAGTATGCGAGCATCGCCGTAACACAGCACGGAGGCGAATTTGGTAGGCCTGAGTGGACTTGAACCACCGACCTCACCCTTATCAGGGGTGCGCTCTAACCACCTGAGCTACAAGCCTGCAGAGATTTTCTTACTGCTAATTTTCATCAGACAATCTGTGTGAGCACTACAAAGAACGTTTCTTTAAGGTAAGGAGGTGATCCAACCGCAGGTTCCCCTACGGTTACCTTGTTACGACTTCACCCCAGTCATGAATCACAAAGTGGTAAGCGCCCTCCCGAAGGTTAAGCTACCTACTTCTTTTGCAACCCACTCCCATGGTGTGACGGGCGGTGTGTACAAGGCCCGGGAACGTATTCACCGTGGCATTCTGATCCACGATTACTAGCGATTCCGACTTCATGGAGTCGAGTTGCAGACTCCAATCCGGACTACGACATACTTTATGAGGTCCGCTTGCTCTCGCGAGGTCGCTTCTCTTTGTATATGCCATTGTAGCACGTGTGTAGCCCTACTCGTAAGGGCCATGATGACTTGACGTCATCCCCACCTTCCTCCAGTTTATCACTGGCAGTCTCCTTTGAGTTCCCGACCGAATCGCTGGCAACAAAGGATAAGGGTTGCGCTCGTTGCGGGACTTAACCCAACATTTCACAACACGAGCTGACGACAGCCATGCAGCACCTGTCTCAGAGTTCCCGAAGGCACCAAAGCATCTCTGCTAAGTTCTCTGGATGTCAAGAGTAGGTAAGGTTCTTCGCGTTGCATCGAATTAAACCACATGCTCCACCGCTTGTGCGGGCCCCCGTCAATTCATTTGAGTTTTAACCTTGCGGCCGTACTCCCCAGGCGGTCGACTTAACGCGTTAGCTCCGGAAGCCACGCCTCAAGGGCACAACCTCCAAGTCGACATCGTTTACGGCGTGGACTACCAGGGTATCTAATCCTGTTTGCTCCCCACGCTTTCGCACCTGAGCGTCAGTCTTTGTCCAGGGGGCCGCCTTCGCCACCGGTATTCCTCCAGATCTCTACGCATTTCACCGCTACACCTGGAATTCTACCCCCCTCTACAAGACTCTAGCCTGCCAGTTTCGGATGCAGTTCCCAGGTTGAGCCCGGGGATTTCACATCCGACTTGACAGACCGCCTGCGTGCGCTTTACGCCCAGTAATTCCGATTAACGCTTGCACCCTCCGTATTACCGCGGCTGCTGGCACGGAGTTAGCCGGTGCTTCTTCTGCGAGTAACGTCAATTGCTGCGGTTATTAACCACAACACCTTCCTCCTCGCTGAAAGTACTTTACAACCCGAAGGCCTTCTTCATACACGCGGCATGGCTGCATCAGGCTTGCGCCCATTGTGCAATATTCCCCACTGCTGCCTCCCGTAGGAGTCTGGACCGTGTCTCAGTTCCAGTGTGGCTGGTCATCCTCTCAGACCAGCTAGGGATCGTCGCCTAGGTGAGCCGTTACCCCACCTACTAGCTAATCCCATCTGGGCACATCCGATGGCAAGAGGCCCGAAGGTCCCCCTCTTTGGTCTTGCGACGTTATGCGGTATTAGCTACCGTTTCCAGTAGTTATCCCCCTCCATCGGGCAGTTTCCCAGACATTACTCACCCGTCCGCCACTCGTCACCCAAGGAGCAAGCTCCTCTGTGCTACCGTTCGACTTGCATGTGTTAGGCCTGCCGCCAGCGTTCAATCTGAGCCATGATCAAACTCTTCAATTTAAGTTTGATGCTCGTGAATTAAACTTCGTAATGAATTACGTGTTCACTCAGAGACTTGGTATTCATTTTTCGTCTTGCGACGTTAAGAATCCGTATCTTCGAGTGCCCACACAGATTGTCTGATAAATTGTTAAAGAGCAGTTGCGACGCGCTTTAGCGCTCTGTCGCGAGGTGGCGTATATTACGCTTTCCTCTTTCAGAGTCAACCCTCATTTTCAGGTTTTTCTCTTCAACCGAACCGGCTGTTTGCGTGAAGTGATTCACATCCGCCGTGTCGATGGAGGCGCATTATAGGGATCCCATTTTTTAGCACAAGTATTTTTTGGATCTTTTTTGCTGAGTGCTTGTTTTTCACCCCTTTCGCTATATTCCTGCACAATTTGGCTGATTTTTGATAGCTAAATCACTTGCACAGTCTCGATAATCCAACCAAAGTCTTCATTACTGCTCTATTTTTGTTGAGGTAAACATGTCTGATGTATTACGTCCTTATAAGGATCTTTTCCCACAGATCGGAAAACGCGTGATGATCGACACCAGTAGCGTCGTCATTGGTGATACTCGTTTGGCTGATGACGTCGGGATTTGGCCGTTGGTTGCGATTCGTGGCGACGTCAACTATGTACAAATCGGCGCCCGTACAAACATTCAGGACGGCAGCGTTCTCCATGTCACACATAAATCCACATCTAATCCGCAAGGTAATCCATTGATCGTGGGTGAGGATGTGACGGTCGGTCATAAAGTCATGCTACACGGCTGCATCGTTGGCAACCGCGTATTGGTCGGTATGGGATCAATTTTACTGGACGGCGTAGTGGTAGAAGACGACGTTATGATTGGGGCAGGAAGCCTGGTGCCGCAAAACAAACGCCTGGAGAGTGGATATCTGTACCTGGGTAGCCCGGTTAAACAGATCCGGCCATTAAGTGACGAAGAGAAAGCAGGCTTAAAATACTCTGCTAACAACTACGTTAAATGGAAAGATGAGTATTTAAATCAGAGTAACCAAACCCAACCCTGAGAGTCTTCCTGCTGGTCCTGGATCAATGCTTCGGCCTCTTCTTCCAGGTCCCAGCGATGCTGTTGAAAGATTTCCAGCCATTGTTCAGGCGTGCAGCCGCCAAAGCGGGACGCCAACGTCTCCCCTGATATAGCGCATGTTAACTGCATACCATGGACCAACACAGGGAAAACAACGGCGCTAATATCCGTCCGCCATTCTTCTCGATCGGGAAACTGGATCGCCTGATTCATACCGACATTTCCTGTTGCATGCTTTTGATGACGGGCTCAATCTGTGGCAATACACCATGCCAGAGTAAAACGGCGTGCGCTGCTTGTCCCACCAGCATCCCCAGACCATCGGCATACTGTTTCGCCCCATGTTCAGCACACCAGGAAAGGAACGGTGTATTCCCTTGCTGATAAAACATGTCATAGCAATAGACAGATGAGTGAATAAGCGATGTCGGAATGGCAGGTACCTCACCGCTAATTCCGCTGGATGTCGCATTAATAATTAAATCAAAACTGTAATTATCAAGCTCGTCCATTCCCACCGCCTGCACGCTGCCGGTATGGGAGAAGATTTGCGCCAGTTCTTCTGCGCGCGAAGCAGTACGGTTAACGATGGTTACCGCACAATCCAGAGAAAGAAGAGGTAATAAAACCCCACGGGATGCGCCACCGGCGCCAATCAACAGAACTCGCGATCCGGGACGAATGAAAGATAAACGTTCAAGATCGCTTAATAAGCCGATACCATCCGTGTTATCTCCCAGTAAACGCCCATCCTCGAGTCGTTTAAGAGTGTTGACCGCTCCAGCAAGCGATGCTCGCTCCGTTAATTCATCGGCACGCGCAAACGCCTCTTCCTTAAAAGGCACTGTGACATTTGCCCCCTTCCCGCCCTCAGCAAAAAAGGCATTCAGCGCATTCACAAAATCATTGATAGGTGCCAGTACACGTCCATAGGAATGATCAATTTTCAACTGCTCTGCAAATTGCTGATGAATAAAGGGCGATTTACTGTGCGCTATCGGATTACCAAAAACAGCATAGGCTTCTTTCATATTACCCCTGTCGAAACTGTTCACCGGTCAGAGCATCACGGATCTCCGAAGGATTCAAACGCCCTCCGGTCTCCCCTTCAACTACGGGAAAGTCTGTACCAAACTGCGCGCGGACTTCCTCTACCGTTCTGCAAGGCGGTAAGCCACTCAAATTAGCACTGGTGGAGACTAACGGTTTGCCATAAGCCTGGCACAATGCAACCACCAGCGGATGATCGGTGACTCGCACGGCCAGCGAGTCAAAACGACCGGTCAGCCAACGGGGCGTAGTCGCAGGCGCAGGGAAAACGAAGGTGACAGGACCAGGCCAGCGAGCGAACACGGCCTCACGTTGAGCATCTGTAAGCGTGCTATCGTCAATATAGGGCTTAAGCTGGTCAAAATTAGCCGCAATCAAAATTAAGCCTTTATCGACTGGGCGTTGTTTTAGCTCCAACAGACGGGTAACAGCCGTTTCGCTGTCGGGATCGCAGCCGACACCAAATACAGCTTCTGTTGGATAGGCGATGACTTTTTCTTGTTTCAGAACCGCTATCGCAGCAGCAATAGGGCCTGTGGGCAGGTTATTATTCACTTTTTTATTCCGCCGAGAACGGCTTTCCACATTGTTTACTGGCACAGAAATGCTTCACACCCTGCGCGGTTTTCTTTTCGATGAGTAGCGGATAATGGCACTCAGGACACTCTCCAGCTAACGGTTTGAAGTTAATGACAAACTGGCACTCCGGATAGCGATCGCAGGAGTAAAATGTTTTGCCATAACGGGAACGCCGCTGGACCAGGTGGCCAGTCTGGCATTGAGGACAGACTATTGCTGTTTCATCTGGCTTGTCGATAAGTTCGGTGTGTTCACACGTTGGATAATCGCTGCATCCAATAAACATCCCGAATCTTCCCTGTCTCAGCACCAGCTCGGCGCCACATGCAGGACAAAGCTTACCCTCCAGAACTTTGACAATATGTCCGTCCGCGGAAGATTTCAGCGGACGGATGTAATCGCATTCTGGATAGTGTGAACAACCGAGAAACGGACCGTGTTTCCCGGAACGCATAACCAGTTCAGCCCCACATTGTGGGCAGGGCTCGTTTTTACGCACCGTAAACAGTGCTGATTTAGCCATAACAACTCATACTGAATGAAGATTGATTAATGCAGCATACCTTCATTCACTTCAAAGAGTAATTCTTCCATTTGCTGATAGGCATTTTCACAACCTGGAATATTGAAAAGCACCATCAGGATCACCCACTTCAGGTCTTCCAGATCGAACTCTGCCGTATCCAGCGCGAGTACGCGCTCAATGACCATTTCTCGTGTTTCGAGGTTTAGCACCTGAATCTGTTCCAGGAATAGCAGGAACCCTCTACAGCTTGCATCCAGTCGATCGCACTCTTCTGCGGTATAAATACGTATAGAAAGAGGATCGGATGCCAGTTGCATAGGTTCGGCAAGACCATCCTGATAATCAGCAAGCTTTTCCAGCCAAAGTAACGCGTTGTAGATGTCTTCACGATCAAAACCAGCGTCGGTAAGATCCCGTTCCAGTTTGTCCTGATCCACACGCAGCTCAGCTTCGTTATGGATATATGTCTCAAACAAATACATTAGTACGTCGAACATGGCATGCCCTCCTCAATCGGACATAGCCGCCGGGTACAGCTGCGATCCATCCTGCTAACTCCAGTTCGAGCAGTTGAGCCACTACCTCTGGCACAGGTTGGCCGGCACGTTCAGCGACGACGTCAACAGGTGTTACCTCATCTCCTACGTTAGCCAGGAGCTCCGGAAATGGCAATGCCACCTCTTCGTGATCTGGCGAATAAATTGATTTTTCAGGTTCATCTGGCAACCATTGCAACCCATATTGCAAATTTTCCAGAATTTCTTCTGGGGCCGTCACAAGCGTGGCTCCCTGCTGAATAAGCCAATGTGGACCTTCACTTCCCGGACTCCCAATCGGTCCAGGCAACGCAAAAACCTCCCGCCCTTGTTCCAGTGCACAACGCGCAGTGACCAGTGACCCGCTACGCTGAGCAGCTTCTACAACCAGAACTCCTTTACTTAGACCACTAATAATGCGATTTCGTCGGGGAAAATTGCGCGGCAAAGGAAGCGTATCTAATGGGAACTCAGACACCAGTGCGCCTCCAGCCTCAATCAGTCGTTTAGCCAGACTGACATGCTGTCGTGGATGAATGGTCTCAAGCCCATTTCCCAGCACAGCAATACTCGTGCCTTCTCGGTTTATCGCAGCATTATGCGCCACACCATCAATCCCCCGGGCCAGGCCGCTGGTGATCGTCACGCCGCATGCTGCAAGCTTTTCACAAAACAGCCGCCCCCAGCGTTCGCCATACCAGGAGTGCTGTCGGCTACCGACGACGGCAACCTGAAACGAGCTAAGGCATATGGGATTTCCTGCCACAAAAAGCACCCCAGGATAATCCTCAATTGCACGGAGCTGTGCCGGATAATGCTCGCTGTCGGCAACCACAAAATGATGGTTGGGCTGTTCAAGCCAGCGCAGCGTTTTTTCCAGCGTCTGATCTGGAAAGGTTAAAAAGCGCCGGGCCTGGCGGGGAGAGAGCCCAGCATGATGAAGTACCACGTTGTTAATACACGGCTGAGTATTGAGCCAGTGGGCAACGCGCACCATCTCATCACCATACAGTTCATTCACTTGTGCTAAACGTAGCCAAATTTCGATTTTGGTCATCCCTGTTCCCCTGCCACAAGCAGTCCTGGCAATCTTTGCGATTGGTCACTGATGCTGTCAATCAGAGGGGGTTTTGTCTAGAATAGAGGTAATAATCTTTTCAACTCCTGAACACAACTCTGGATAACTATGTCAGTTTTGCAAGTGTTACATATTCCGGACGAGCGCCTTCGCAAAGTCGCAAAACCGGTCGAAGAAGTGAATGCAGAAATTCAGCGTATCGTTGATGATATGTTCGAAACGATGTACGCCGAAGAAGGTATCGGTCTGGCAGCAACTCAGGTCGATATTCATCAGCGCATCATTGTTATTGATGTCTCTGAAAATCGCGACGAGCAGTTGGTACTCATTAACCCAGAGCTGCTGGAAAAAGACGGCGAAACAGGTATTGAAGAAGGCTGCCTGTCTATTCCCGAACAGCGTGCGTTAGTACCGCGCGCAGAGAAAGTAAAAATTCGTGCGCTCGATCGCAACGGCAAATCTTTTGAACTGGAAGCCGATGGCCTGCTGGCTATCTGCATTCAACATGAAATGGATCACCTGGTCGGTAAACTGTTTATCGATTATCTGTCTCCGTTGAAGCAACAACGCATTCGTCAGAAAGTTGAAAAACTCGACCGCCTGAACGCCCGAGCTTAAGGACAAGAATCAACGTGTCAGACTCACTACGTATTATTTTTGCGGGTACACCTGACTTTGCAGCGCGTCATCTCGACGCGCTGTTGTCTTCTGGACATAACGTCGTTGGCGTGTTTACCCAACCGGACCGCCCGGCGGGACGCGGTAAAAAGCTGATGCCCAGCCCGGTAAAAGTGCTGGCGGAAGAAAAAGGGATACCGGTTTTCCAACCCGTCTCTCTTCGTCCTCAGGAAAACCAGCAGCTGGTTGCTGATTTACGCGCAGACGTGATGGTAGTGGTAGCATATGGCCTGATACTGCCAAAAGCCGTACTGGAAATGCCGCGTCTGGGTTGTATCAACGTTCACGGTTCCCTGCTTCCACGCTGGCGTGGCGCAGCCCCAATCCAGCGCTCACTGTGGGCAGGCGACGCCGAAACTGGTGTGACCATCATGCAGATGGATGTTGGCCTCGACACCGGTGATATGCTGCTTAAGCTGTCCTGCCCGATAACTGCAGAAGATACCAGCGGTTCGTTATACGATAAGCTGGCAGATTTAGGGCCTCAGGGGCTGATTGAAACGCTAAAACAGCTGGCGGCTGGCACCATAAAACCCGTTGTACAAGATGAATCACTGGTTACGCATGCAGAAAAACTCAGCAAAGAAGAGGCCCGTATCGACTGGTCGCTTTCGGCCGCTCAGTTGGAACGCTGCATCCGCGCCTTTAACCCGTGGCCAATGAGCTGGCTTGAAATCGACGGCCAGCCAGTGAAAGTCTGGCAAGCTACGGTTATTACAGCGAACACACAGGCCGCACCTGGCACTATTCTTGAGGCGACAAAACAGGGTATCCAGGTCGCAACGGGCGACGGCATCCTGAATCTCGTCTCTTTGCAACCTGCCGGTAAAAAAGCCATGAGCGCGCAGGATCTGCTTAATTCGCGTCGGGAATGGTTTGTACCCGGTAACCGTCTGGTATGACGGTTCATCTCTTTAAGCCCGGTATCTCCGGGCATTTTTATTTTTGCGCTTATGAAAAAACATCTTAATTTACGCAGTATGGCGGCCCAGGCCGTCGAACAGGTTGTCGAAAAGGGACAATCATTAAGCAACGTGCTGCCCGCCATGCAGCAAAAAGTTGCCGATAAAGACAAAGCACTGTTGCAGGAGCTTTGCTTCGGCGTGTTGCGTACACTCTCCCAACTGGAGTGGATGATCCAGCAGTTGATGGAACGTCCAATGACGGGCAAACAGCGCACCGTTCACTATCTGATCATGGTGGGCTTCTACCAACTACTGCATACTCGTATTCCACCGCATGCTGCTTTGGCAGAGACCGTAGAAGGCGCGGTCGTTATTAAGCGTCCGCAGCTTAAAGGGCTGATCAACGGCGTGCTGCGCCAGTTTCAGCGCCGTCAAGAAGAGCTACTGGCTGAATTCTCTCAAAGCGATTTACGTTTCTTACACCCCTCCTGGCTGGTGAAACGTATTAAGACCGCTTATCCGCAGCAGTGGGAAGCCATTCTTGAAGCCAATAACCAGCGACCGCCGATGTGGTTACGTGTCAATCGTAACCATCATACGCGCGATGCCTGGCTGGACCTGCTGACCGAAGCGGGATTAACCGGTTTCCCGCATCCAGATTACCCGGATGCAGTGCGTCTGGAAACGCCAGCTCCTGTGCACGCCCTTCCAGGTTTTGATGAAGGCTGGGTAACCGTCCAGGATGCTTCCGCTCAAGGATGCATAAACTATCTGTTGCCGGAGGACGGTGAACAGATCCTCGACCTATGCTGTGCGCCGGGGGGCAAAACCACTCACATTCTGGAAGTTGCTCCGCACGCTAACGTAATGGCTGTCGATGTTGATGGAAAACGCTTATCGCGCGTTTTCGACAATCTAAAACGTCTGGGTATGAAGGCAACCGTAAAACAGGGTGATGGCCGCTATCCACAGCAGTGGTGCGGTGAACAACAGTTTGACCGTATTTTGCTGGACGCTCCGTGTTCTGCCACCGGAGTGATCCGTCGCCATCCGGATATCAAATGGCTGCGTCGCGACCGGGATATTGCTGAACTTGCCCAGTTGCAGGCTGAAATCCTGAATGCAACCTGGCCACATCTTAAACCTGGCGGCACGCTGGTTTATGCAACCTGCTCTATCCTGCCAGAAGAAAACCAACAGCAAATTGCCGCCTTCCTTGCGCGCACGCCAGATGCGGTATTAAGCGTCACTGGTACGCCGGAAAAACCTGGACGTCAGAATTTACCGAGTGCGGAAGATGGTGATGGCTTCTTTTACGCTAAGCTAATCAAAAAGTGATGAGATAACGGGTCGCGACTGATGAAAATTATCATTCTGGGCGCAGGGCAAGTTGGCGGTACGCTGGCTGAAAACCTGGTCGGAGAGAACAACGATATCACGGTAGTCGATACCAATGGTGAGCGCCTGCGTAGCCTGCAGGACAAGTTTGATCTCCGTGTCGTGCAAGGGCATGGTTCGCATCCCCGCGTTCTACGTGAAGCCGGTGCTGACGATGCCGATATGCTGGTTGCCGTAACCAGCTCAGATGAAACAAATATGGTTGCCTGTCAGGTAGCTTATTCACTGTTTAACACGCCTAATCGCATCGCTCGTATTCGTTCACCGGATTACGTTCGTGATGCGGACAAGCTATTTCAATCTGATGCGGTGCCTATCGATCACCTGATTGCGCCTGAGCAACTGGTTATCGATAGCATTTATCGCCTGATTGAATATCCGGGCGCATTGCAGGTAGTGAATTTTGCCGAAGGAAAAGTCAGCCTGGCCGTGGTGAAAGCCTATTACGGTGGGCCGCTGATTGGTAATGCGCTGTCGACAATGCGTGAGCATATGCCGCACATCGATACCCGCGTTGCGGCGATTTTCCGTCATGACCGACCGATCCGTCCGCAAGGTTCTACCATTGTTGAAGCGGGTGATGAAGTTTTCTTCATCGCGGCCTCGCAGCATATTCGCGCCGTAATGAGCGAATTACAGCGTCTGGAAAAGCCTTACAAACGCATTATGTTAGTGGGCGGTGGTAATATTGGCGCCGGGCTGGCACGGCGGCTGGAAAAAGATTACAGCGTCAAACTGATTGAACGTAATCAACAGCGCGCATCCGAGCTTGCGGAGAAACTGCAGAATACGATCGTCTTTTTCGGTGATGCCTCGGATCAAGAGCTGCTGGCGGAAGAACATATCGATCAGGTTGATCTGTTCATTGCGGTAACCAACGATGATGAAGCGAATATCATGTCGGCGATGCTTGCCAAACGGATGGGCGCCAAGAAAGTGATGGTGTTGATCCAACGCAGAGCATACGTCGATCTGGTGCAAGGCAGCGTGATCGATATTGCGATTTCACCGCAGCAGGCAACCATCTCTGCTCTGCTCAGTCATGTGCGTAAAGCGGATATTGTTGGTGTATCTTCACTGCGCCGTGGCGTCGCGGAAGCCATTGAAGCCGTTGCACACGGTGATGAAACGACGTCACGGGTTGTGGGTCGCTCAATTGATGAAATTAAACTTCCACCAGGAACCATTATTGGCGCCGTTGTGCGTGGTAACGATGTGATGATTGCCAATGATAACCTGCGTATTGAACAGGGCGATCACGTAATTATGTTCCTGACAGATAAAAAGTTTATTACCGACGTCGAGCGACTATTCCAGCCAAGTCCGTTCTTCCTGTAATAATTTGGGCGCTGAAACTGCGCCTAAATTATTTCCCTTTATTTTTCATGGTTTAATAAATTTTTATTTAGGCAATACATAAATGGAAATTGCCTAAACATTTGTTAAACTTATAAACGTCAGCTGCATAGGGAGAATAAGATGAGCATTATTAAAGAATTTCGCGAATTCGCGATGCGCGGGAATGTTGTCGATTTGGCAGTGGGTGTCATTATTGGTGCGGCATTTGGGAAGATTGTTTCATCACTGGTTGCCGATATCATCATGCCGCCGCTGGGGTTGTTAATTGGTGGAATTGATTTTAAACAGTTTGCTTTAACACTACGTGATGCACAGGGAGATATCCCTGCAGTCGTTATGCATTACGGTGTATTTATTCAGAATATCTTTGATTTCGTTATTGTTGCGTTTGCTATCTTTATGGCAATCAAGCTGATCAACAAACTGAACCGTAAAAAAGCGGAAGAGCCAGCAGCACCGCCGGCGCCATCCAAAGAAGAAGTATTGCTGAGTGAAATTCGTGACCTGCTGAAAGAACAGAATAACCGCTCTTAAGCACTCACTGAAACAAGAAGGCCAGTGGTAAAAAAGTGAATGACTTTCTTGCCACTGGCCTCCCAGTTACCCCGATTACCATGTTTACCTTTACGTAGATAACTTCCTTTCCCTTTCTTATTTTTCTCAACGCGCTGCCTGAACAGTGGGTCATGTAGAAGCGCCTCAATGGCGTTATCTTTTATCTGCCCTTTAGTGTGCTGATAACGACTCATAATACCTCCGGTTGTCGTAATTTACGCCGCGAGTGTAGACCTGACCGTTCAATAAATCAACAGCCTGATGGTGATCCACTGGCGCCTTGCTCAAGTGCTTCAAGGATAGAGCAGTACACGCTGCTGTGTGCCTTGCCACAACACGCGTCATTCAATCGCTGCAGCGACCGTTGCATCGCCTGAAGCTCAGCTATTCTCGCTTCCACTTCCTGCAATCTTTCCTGGACGATCCCTTTTGATTCCTGGCAGGTATGGTGTTCGGGATCGATGCGGATCGAAAGCAGTTCGCGGATCGATTCCAGAGTGAAACCAAGCTGACGGGCATAGCGAATAAACTTTAGACGCTGAAGATCGCTTTCCGTATAGAGACGAAACCCGCCTTCTGTACGTATTTCATGTTCCATCATCTGCTGCTTTTCATAGTAGCGGATAGTATCAGGCGTCACGTCAGCCAGTTTCGCTAATTCACCAATACGGTACATACTATCTCCGCTATTCGTCGTTGATCTTCTGCAGCAACTTATCTGCGTATTCACCGTGTAAAAACTCGGTGCTGAGTCCAGCCTGCCGAAGTTTCAGTTCCAGTAGTGACAGTCTTCGACTCAGTTCCTGATAATGGGGATCATCTTTGCGGATCCCTGCAAGTATTTCAAGCAGTTGTATTGCCTCTCTGCGCTGCTCAAGCTCAGGAGGAAGACATCCCGCATTTTTTAATAAACGGAATCCGGCTCGAAGTTCCGGCGGAATGTGGGAATCATCGTCAAGAACCAACGGTTCTCCTGTACCAGGCAAACCATCAAACTCACCTTTAGACTGCGCATCAGTAATATGGCGCTCTGCCCACTGGTCCAGTAACCACATACAACACTCCAGTGATGAACAAAAAGAGTACAGATATTGTAGGTAAGTGGGGATATGACGGATATAAAAAAACCCGCCGAGGCGGGTTTTTTTACGTTACTACAGATTACTCTGCAGCAGCTTCTGTTTTCTCTGAACGATCAACCAGCTCGATGTATGCCATCGGCGCGTTGTCGCCTGCACGGAAGCCACACTTCAGAATGCGAGTGTAACCACCGGCGCGGCTCGCAAAACGCGGGCCCAGTTCGTTAAACAGTTTTGCCACGATCTCGTTATCACGAGTGCGGGCGAATGCCAGACGACGATTAGCTACGCTATCAGTCTTGGCAAGAGTAATCAGCGGCTCAACTACGCGACGCAGCTCTTTCGCTTTCGGCAGAGTCGTCTTGATGATTTCATGACGAACCAGTGAACCTGCCATATTGCGGAACATAGCCTGGCGATGGCTGCTGTTGCGGTTCAGTTGACGACCACTCTTACGATGGCGCATGACCTTATCCTTCTCAGTAAAACCTTAACCTGTGATCCGGTTACTCGTCAGCGATGCTTGCCGGTGGCCAGTTTTCCAGGCGCATGCCCAGAGACAGTCCACGGGAAGCCAGCACGTCTTTAATCTCAGTAAGAGATTTTTTACCAAGGTTAGGCGTCTTAAGAAGCTCAACCTCAGTACGCTGTACCAGATCACCGATATAGTGGATAGCTTCTGCTTTGAGGCAGTTAGCAGAGCGGACAGTCAATTCCAGATCGTCAACAGGGCGCAGCAGGATCGGATCGAATTCTGGTTTTTCTTCTTTAACTTCCGGCTGACGTACATCACGTAAGTCAACGAAAGCTTCAAGTTGTTCAGCCAGAATGGTTGCCGCACGACGAATCGCCTCTTCAGGATCGATTGTGCCGTTGGTTTCCATTTCGATGACCAGCTTGTCCAGGTCGGTACGCTGTTCTACACGCGCTGCTTCAACATTGTAGGCAATACGCTCTACAGGGCTGTAGCATGCGTCGACCAGCAGACGGCCGATTGGGCGCTCATCTTCTTCCGAATGAATTCGGGTAGAAGCCGGCACATAACCACGACCGCGCTGAACTTTGATACGCATGCTAATAGATGCATTCTCATCGGTCAGGTGGCAGATCACGTGCTGTGGCTTGACGATTTCGACATCACCATCATGGGTAATGTCGGCTGCAGTCACAGGGCCAATGCCAGATTTATTCAAGGTAAGAATAACGTCATCTTTACCCTGAACTCTCACCGCCAGCCCTTTCAGGTTGAGCAGGATTTCCAGGATATCTTCCTGAACGCCTTCTTTGGTGCTGTACTCATGTAGTACACCATCAATCTCAACCTCGGTCACCGCGCAACCCGGCATCGATGAGAGCAGAATACGGCGCAGTGCGTTACCCAAAGTATGGCCAAAGCCACGCTCTAAAGGCTCAAGGGTCACCTTGGCGTGCGTCGAACTCACTTGCTCGATATCTACCAGGCGCGGTTTTAGAAACTCTGTCACAGAACCCTGCATTGTGTCCTCTCTTTGGTACTAAGCTTTACTTGGAGTAAAGCTCGACGATCAGGTGTTCGTTAATGTCCGCAGACAGATCAGAACGCTCCGGCTTACGCTTGAACGTACCTTCCATCTTGCCAGCATCAACTTCCAGCCAGGTTGGCTTTTCACGCTGCTCAGCCAGCTCCAGAGCGGCTTTCACGCGAGACTGCTTCTTCGCTTTCTCACGAATGCTAACAACGTCATTCGGACTAACCTGATAAGAAGCGATGTTAACAACACGACCGTTTACCATAATTGCTTTATGGCTGACCAGCTGACGTGCTTCTGCACGAGTGGCACCGAAGCCCATACGGTATACAACGTTGTCCAGACGACCTTCCAGCAGACCCAACAGGTTTTCACCGGTGTTGCCTTTCAGACGTGCTGCTTCTTTGTAGTAGTTACGGAACTGACGCTCCAGCACACCGTAGATACGGCGAACTTTTTGCTTTTCACGCAACTGCACACCATAGTCAGACAGACGCGGTTTACGCGCACCGTGCTGGCCAGGAGCTTGTTCAATTTTACACTTGGTATCGATCGCGCGAACGCCAGACTTAAGGAATAAGTCAGTGCCCTCACGACGGCTCAGCTTGAGCTTAGGACCCAAATATCTTGCCATTTTCTTTCTCCAACAATCCTAGAAACGACAGCGTTATACGCGACGTTTTTTCGGCGGACGACAACCGTTATGAGGGATCGGAGTCACATCAGTAATATTAGTGATGCGGAAACCAGCGGCGTTCAGAGCACGAACAGTAGATTCGCGACCTGGACCCGGTCCTTTGACCATAACTTCCAGATTCTTGATACCGTATTCTTTTACGGCTTCAGCGCAACGCTCTGCTGCAACCTGAGCTGCAAACGGAGTGGATTTGCGAGAACCACGGAAACCGGAACCACCGGCTGTTGCCCAACCCAGTGCGTTACCCTGACGATCAGTAATGGTAACGATGGTGTTGTTAAAAGAAGCATGGATATGAGCCACGCCGTCAGAGACTTGTTTTCTTACACGTTTACGTGCACGAATTGGTGCCTTTGCCATTATTCAATCACCCCGATTATTTCTTGATCGGTTTGCGCGGACCCTTACGGGTACGTGCGTTGGTCTTGGTACGCTGACCGCGAACCGGGAGACCACGACGATGACGCAAACCGCGATAGCAACCAAGGTCCATAAGGCGCTTGATGCTCATGCTAACTTCACGGCGCAGATCACCTTCAACGACAAATTTGGCAACTTCGTCACGCAGCGTGTCGATTTGTTCTTCAGACAGCTCACTGATCTTAACATCTTCAGCGATACCCGCGGCAGCCAGAATGGCTTTAGAACGGGTCTTGCCGACGCCGTAGATCGAAGTTAATGCGATCACAGCATGTTTCTGATCAGGAATGTTAATGCCTGCTATACGGGCCACTATGCACTCCTACTATTTAATATGTACGCACCATGCTGAAAAGCCCGTTTTCAGGATACTCAAATGGAAACGCACAGACATACAAAAGATTGGCTGGCTAATCTAGCCAGCTCAACCCAACTTTGCAAGAAAAATATGCGAATAAATCAGCCTTGGCGCTGTTTATGCTTCGGCTCGGCACTGCAAATCACACGGATGACACCATCACGCTTAACGATTTTGCAGTTACGGCATAATTTCTTGACGGAAGCACGAACTTTCATTTTTACTCTCCGTAACTTCTCGGGCGACTGTTAACGGCCGTAGCCTTTCAGATTCGCCTTCTTCAATGCAGACTCGTACTGACTTGACATCATCAGAGTTTGCACTTGAGCCATAAAGTCCATAATCACGACAACAACGATAAGCAGTGAGGTCCCACCGAAGTAGAACGGTACTTTCATTGCATCACGCATGAACTCCGGGATCAGGCAGATAAAGGTAATGTAGAGCGCACCAACCAGAGTCAGGCGGGTCATTACTTTATCGATATACTTCGCCGTTTGCTCTCCCGGACGAATTCCTGGTACAAATGCACCGGACTTCTTCAGGTTATCTGCTGTTTCACGCGGGTTGAAAACCAACGCCGTGTAGAAGAAACAGAAGAATATGATTGCAGACGCATAGAGTAACACATAAAGCGGTTGCCCAGGCTGCAAATACAGCGAAATTGTTGTCAGCCAGTTCCAACCAGTCCCGCCCCCGAACCATGACGCGATGGTCGCTGGGAACAGAATAATACTGGAAGCGAAGATTGCCGGGATTACCCCCGCCATATTCACTTTCAGCGGTAAATGTGTGCTCTGTGCAGCATAGACACGACGACCTTGCTGACGTTTCGCGTAGTTTACCACAATGCGGCGTTGACCACGCTCAACAAATACAACAAAGAACGTCACTGCAAATACTAATACTGCAACCAACAGCAACACGAGGAAGTGCAGGTCGCCTTGACGCGCTTGCTCGATAGTATGGGCAATGGCTGGCGGGAGTCCCGCGACAATACCGGCGAAGATAATGATTGAGATACCGTTGCCGATACCACGTTCAGTAATCTGTTCGCCCAACCACATCAGGAACATCGTCCCTGTAACCAGACTTACAACAGCGGTGAAATAGAATGCAAAGCCTGGATTCATTACCAGGCCCTGCATACCAGGCATATTCGGCAGACCGGTAGCAATACCGATCGACTGGAATATTGCCAGCACCAGAGTACCGTAGCGGGTGTACTGGCTGATCTTACGACGACCAGACTCCCCTTCTTTCTTAATTTCTGCCAGCGTTGGATGAACCACCGTCAGCAGCTGGATAATAATCGACGCCGAAATATACGGCATGATCCCCAGAGCAAAGATAGAAGCACGGCTGAGAGCACCACCAGAGAACATGTTAAACATTTCAATGATGGTGCCTCGCTGTTGCTCAAGCAGTTTGGCAAGTACAGCGGCATCAATACCAGGGATCGGAATGAAAGAGCCAATACGGAACACAATCAGCGCGCCGATTACAAACAGCAGTCTGCGTTTCAGCTCGCCTAAGCCACCTTTGGCACTTTGAAAATCTAATCCCGGTTGTTTAGCCATCTGCTACTTATTCCTCGATTTTACCGCCAGCAGCTTCGATAGCAGCACGAGCGCCTTTAGTAACACGCAGGCCACGAACAGTTACCGGAGTAGTGACTTCACCAGCCAGAATCACTTTCGCGAACTCGATCTGGATACCGATAATGTTAGCTGCTTTCAGCGTGTTCAGGTCTACAACACCGCCTTCAACTTTAGCCAGGTCAGACAGACGAACTTCGGCTGTAATCGCTGCTTTACGTGAAGTGAAGCCGAATTTCGGCAGACGACGGTACAGAGGCATCTGACCACCCTCGAAACCGCGACGTACGCCACCGCCAGAACGAGACTTCTGACCTTTGTGACCACGACCACCGGTTTTACCGAGGCCAGAACCGATACCACGACCCAGGCGGCGAGCCGCTTTTTTAGAGCCTTCGGCCGGAGACAGAGTATTTAAACGCATCTCTTACTCCTCAACTTTAACCATGAAGGAAACCGCGTTGACCATACCACGAACAGCAGGAGTATCCTCGCGCTCTACGGTGTGACCAATACGACGCAGACCCAGGCCAAGCAGCGTTGCCTTATGTTTCGGCAGACGACCGATTGCACTGCGGGTTTGAGTAATTTTAATAGTCTTTGCCATGGTTTATTTCCCCAGAATTTCTTCAACGGATTTACCACGCTTGGCAGCGACCATTTCCGGAGATTTCATATTTTCCAGGCCATCGATAGTTGCACGAACCACGTTAATCGGGTTAGTAGAACCATACGCTTTAGCCAGAACGTTACGAACTCCAGCGACTTCCAGAACGGCGCGCATTGCACCACCGGCGATGATACCGGTACCTTCGGAAGCCGGCTGCATGAATACACGAGAACCCGTGTGAGTACCCTTAACCGGGTGCTGCAGGGTGCCGTGGTTCAGCGCGACGTTAATCATATTGCGACGGGCTTTTTCCATCGCTTTCTGGATCGCTGCTGGAACTTCACGCGCTTTACCGTAACCAAAACCAACGCGACCGTTACCATCACCAACTACAGTCAGAGCTGTGAAGGAGAAAATACGACCACCTTTAACGGTTTTAGATACGCGGTTAACCGCGATCAGCTTTTCCTGCAGTTCGCCAGCTTGTTTTTCGATGTGAGCCATCTTACACCTCTACCTTAGAACTGAAGGCCAGCTTCACGGGCAGCATCTGCCAGTGCCTGGACACGACCATGATATTGGAACCCGGAACGGTCAAAAGAAACATCTTTGATGCCTTTTTCCAGAGCGCGTTCAGCAACAGCTTTACCTACAGCTGCAGCAGCGTCTTTGTTACCGGTGTACTTCAATTGTTCAGCGATAGCTTTTTCTACAGTAGAAGCAGCTACCAGAACTTCAGAACCGTTCGGTGCAATTACCTGTGCGTAAATATGACGCGGGGTACGATGTACCACCAGGCGAGTTGCGCCCAGCTCCTGGAGCTTGCGGCGTGCGCGGGTCGCACGACGGATACGAGCAGATTTCTTATCCATAGTGTTACCTTACTTCTTCTTAGCCTCTTTGGTACGCACGACTTCGTCGGCGTAACGAACACCCTTGCCTTTATAAGGCTCAGGACGACGGTAGGCGCGCAGATCTGCTGCAACCTGACCGATCAGCTGTTTATCAGCGCCTTTCAGCACGATTTCAGTCTGAGACGGACATTCTGCAGTAATACCCGCAGGCAGCTGATGGTCAACAGGGTGAGAGAAACCTAAAGCCAGGTTTACTACATTCCCTTTAACCGCTGCACGATAACCTACACCAACCAGCTGTAGCTTCTTAGTGAAGCCTTCGGTAACACCGACAACCATTGCATTCAGCAGGGCACGCGCGGTACCAGCCTGAGCCCATCCATCTGCGTAACCATCACGCGGACCGAAGGTCAGTGCATTATCTGCATGATTTACTGCAACAGCATCGTTGAGAGTACGAGTCAGCTCGCCGTTTTTACCTTTGATCGTAATAACCTGACCGTTGATTTTTACATCAACGCCGGCAGGAATAACGACCGGTGCTTTAGCAACACGAGACATTTTTTCCTCCGATTAGGCTACGTAGCAGATAATTTCGCCACCAAGACCAGCCTGGCGCGCTGCACGATCAGTCATAACACCTTTAGAGGTAGAAACAACTGCGATACCCATGCCAGCCATAACTTTCGGCAGCTCGTCTTTACGCTTATAAATGCGCAGACCTGGGCGACTGACACGCTGAATGCTTTCTACAACAGCTTTACCCTGGAAATACTTAAGAGTAAGTTCCAGTTCCGGCTTGGTGTCGCCTTCAACTTTAAAATCTTCAATAAAACCTTCTTCCTTCAGCACGTTGGCAATTGCCACTTTCAGCTTGGAGGAAGGCATGGTGACCGCAGCTTTATTCGCGGCCTGACCGTTACGGATACGGGTCAGCATATCCGCGATCGGATCTTGCATGCTCATCTGTCTTTACTCCCGTGATTCAATTGGTAATTACCAGCTAGCCTTTTTCAAGCCTGGTACTTCACCGCGCATAGCGGCTTCACGCAGTTTGATACGGCTCAACCCGAACTTGCCCACATAGCCATGCGGACGACCTGTTTGACGGCAGCGGTTACGCTGACGGGACGGGCTGGAATCACGCGGCAGAGACTGCAGCTTGAGAACTGCGTTCCAACGATCTTCGTCGGTCGCGTTCACATCAGAGATAATAGCTTTCAGTTCAGCGCGTTTTGCGAAGTACTTATCAGCTAAAGCTACGCGCTTTACTTCGCGTGCTTTCATTGATTGCTTAGCCATTCAGTAACCCTACCTTACTTGCGGAACGGGAAGTCAAAGGCAGCCAGCAGAGCACGGCCTTCTTCATCAGATTTCGCAGTAGTGGTAATGGTAATATCCAAACCACGCACGCGGTCGACTTTATCGTAGTCGATTTCTGGGAAGATGATCTGCTCACGGACACCCATGCTGTAGTTACCACGACCGTCGAAAGACTTAGCGGACAAGCCACGGAAGTCACGGATACGTGGAACAGCAATAGTGATCAGGCGCTCAAAGAACTCCCACATGCGTTCGCCACGCAGAGTTACTTTACAGCCGATCGGATAGCCCTGACGGATTTTGAAGCCTGCAACTGATTTGCGTGCTTTGGTGATCAGCGGTTTTTGACCGGAGATTGCTGTCAGGTCAGCTGCTGCGTTATCCAGCAGTTTCTTGTCAGCGATCGCTTCACCAACACCCATGTTCAGGGTGATCTTCTCGACCCGAGGGACTTGCATGACAGAATTGTAGTTAAACTCAGTCATGAGTTTAGCGACTACTTCGTCTTTGTAGTAATCATGCAGTTTCGCCATCGTACTACTCCAAATTACTTGATAGTTTCGCTGTTAGATTTAAAGAAACGGACTTTTTTGCCGTCTTCGAATCTAAAGCCTACACGGTCAGCCTTGCCGGTTGCCGCGTTGAAGATAGCAAGGTTAGAGATCTGAATAGCTGCTTCTTTCTCTACAATGCCGCCTGGTTGGTTCAGGGCCGGAACCGGCTTCTGATGTTTCTTAACCAGGTTGATACCTTCAACAATGACCTTGCCGGAAGACAGGACATTCTTAACTTTACCGCGTTTACCTTTATCTTTACCGGTTAACACGATAACTTCGTCATCACGACGGATCTTCGCTGCCATGATTCGCTCCTTAGAGTACTTCTGGTGCCAGAGAGATAATTTTCATGAACTTCTCGTTACGAAGTTCACGAGTTACCGGCCCAAAAATACGCGTACCGATAGGTTGCTCGCTGTTATTGTTTAAAATAACGCATGCATTACCATCGAAGCGAATGACAGAACCGTCCGGGCGACGAACACCCTTCTTGGTGCGCACCACTACCGCCTTCAGCACATCACCTTTTTTGACCTTACCACGCGGAATTGCTTCCTTGATGGTGATCTTGATGATATCGCCGACGCCTGCGTAGCGACGGTGCGAGCCACCCAGAACCTTGATACACATTACGCGACGTGCACCGGAGTTGTCGGCGACGTTCAGCATAGTCTGTTCTTGGATCATTTTAGTGCTCCGCTAATGTCAACTACTACTGAGACCCGAAAATCAGGTCGTTAAAAAAGCCCCATATCGGGGGCGCGGCATTATAACACCGCTTCAACGATATGGGTAGAAAAAATAAACGGCTCATCGCTGAGCCGTTTATTCGTTGAGAATGCCTACTGTATTACAGAACGGCTTTCTCTACAACGCGAACCAGCGTCCAGGACTTAGTCTTGGACAGCGGACGGCATTCGCGGATTTCAACCACGTCACCAGTACCGCATTCGTTGTTCTCGTCATGTACGTGCAGTTTGGTCGTACGCTTAATGAATTTACCGTAGATCGGGTGTTTCACAAAACGTTCGATAGCAACAACGATGGATTTCTCCATTTTATCGCTAACAACGCGACCTTGCAGAGTACGGATTTTATCGGTCATTACGCACCCGCCTTCTCAGTCAGTAAAGTCTTAACGCGTGCGACATCACGACGCACTTGCTTCAACAGGTGAGACTGTTGCAGCTGGCCACTTGCAGCCTGCATACGCAGGTTGAACTGCTCACGCAGCAGATTCAGCAGCTCGGTGTTCAGCTCTTCAACACTCTTCTCACGCAGCTCTTTTGCTTTCATTACATCACCGTCTTAGTTACAAAGGTGGTTTTAATCGGCAGTTTCGCTGCTGCCAGCTTGAATGCTTCACGGGCCAGCTCTTCCGGTACGCCGTCCATTTCATACAGGACTTTACCCGGCTGAATCAAGGCAACCCAATACTCCACGTTACCTTTACCTTTACCCATACGCACTGCCAGCGGCTTTTCAGTGATCGGTTTGTCCGGGAATACACGGATCCAGATCTTACCTTGACGCTTAACTGCACGGGTCATAGCACGACGTGCTGCTTCGATCTGACGGGCAGTCAGACGACCACGGCCAACAGCTTTCAGACCGAAGCTGCCGAAGCTAACATCCGTACCCTGCGCCAGACCGCGGTTACGGCCTTTGTGCATTTTACGGAATTTTGTACGCTTTGGTTGTAACATCAGCGACGCTCCTTATTTACGGCCTTTACGCTGCTGCTTTTTAGGTTGCGCAGCCGGTTTTTCCGGTTGTTCAACAGCAGCCATACCACCCAGGATCTCGCCTTTGAAGATCCACACTTTAACGCCGATTACACCGTAAGTGGTGTGCGCTTCAGAGGTGTTGTAGTCGATGTCAGCACGCAGAGTGTGCAGAGGTACGCGACCTTCGCGGTACCATTCGGTACGTGCGATTTCCGCGCCGCCCAGACGGCCGCTAACTTCAACTTTAATACCTTTAGCGCCCAGACGCATTGCGTTCTGTACAGCACGCTTCATAGCACGACGGAACATAACACGACGTTCCAGCTGAGAAGTGATGCTGTCAGCAACCAATTTTGCATCCAGTTCAGGTTTACGCACTTCGGCGATATTGATCTGAGCAGGAACGCCAGCAATATCCGCTACGACTTTGCGCAGTTTTTCTACGTCTTCACCTTTCTTACCGATAACGATACCCGGGCGAGCGGTGTGAATGGTCACACGGATGCTCTTAGCCGGACGCTCGATAACGATACGAGATACAGACGCTTTAGCCAGTTCCTTAGTCAGGTACTGACGTACTTTAAAATCGCTGTCCAGGTTGTCAGCGAATTCTTTGGTGTTCGCAAACCAGGTTGAGTTCCATGGTTTTACAATACCCAGGCGAATACCATTAGGATGTACTTTCTGACCCATTGCTAGTCTCCAGAGTCTCAGCGATCGGACACAACCACAGTAATGTGGCTGGTGCGCTTCAGGATGCGATCTGCACGACCTTTTGCACGCGGCATAATGCGCTTCATGCTCGGGCCTTCGTCTACGAAAATTTTCGTAACTTTCAGATCGTCAATGTCAGCGCCATCGTTGTGTTCAGCGTTAGCAATGGCAGATTCCAGGACTTTCTTGACCAGTACAGCCGCTTTCTTATTGGTGTAGGTCAGAATATCCAGAGCCTGCGACACTTTCTTACCGCGAATCAGGTCTGCAACAAGGCGAACCTTCTGAGCAGAAGAACGAGCATGGCGATGTTGAGCTAAAGTTTCCATCTCTTCCTCCTACCTTATTTCTTCTTCGCTTTTTTATCAGCAGCATGGCCGCGATAAGTACGAGTCGGTGCGAATTCACCCAGTTTGTGACCGACCATTTCGTCGGAAACAAATACCGGAACGTGCTGACGACCATTATGGACAGCGATGGTCAAACCGATCATGTTAGGAAAGATCGTTGAACGACGGGACCAAGTGCGCAGGGGCTTCTTGTCTCCGCTTTCCACCGCTTTCTCTACCTTCTTCAGCAAGTGCAGGTCAATAAAAGGACCTTTCTTGAGAGAACGTGGCATGGCTTATCCTCTAAAATTATTTGCTACGGCGACGTACGATGAATTTATCAGTACGCTTGTTGCTGCGGGTCTTCTTACCTTTGGTCTGAACGCCCCACGGAGTTACCGGGTGCTTACCAAAGTTACGACCTTCACCACCACCATGTGGGTGGTCGACTGGGTTCATCGCAGTACCGCGAACGGTAGGACGAACACCACGCCAGCGTGCAGCACCTGCTTTACCCAGAACGCGCAGCATATGCTCAGCATTGCCAACTTCGCCCAGAGTTGCACGGCAGTCTGCTTCGACTTTACGCATTTCACCAGAACGCAGACGCAGGGTGACATAAGCACCATCACGAGCAACGATCTGAACGTAAGTACCAGCGGAACGTGCCAGCTGACCGCCTTTACCTGGTTTCATTTCTACGTTATGAACGGTAGAACCAACCGGGATATTGCGCATCGGCAGGGTGTTACCTGCTTTGATTGCAGCATCAACGCCAGATTGAACCTGGTCGCCAGCTTTCAGGCCTTTAGGGGCCAGGATGTAACGGCGTTCACCGTCTTTGTACAGAACCAGCGCGATGTTCGCGGAGCGGTTCGGATCGTACTCAAGACGTTCAACAACTGCCGGGATACCGTCTTTGTTGCGTTTGAAGTCAACAATACGATAAGCCTGCTTGTGACCACCACCGATGTGACGAGTGGTGATGCGGCCATTGTTGTTACGACCACCGGATTTGCTGTTTTTTTCAACCAGCGGAGCAAAAGGTTTGCCCTTGTGCAGCTCTGGGTTGACCACTTTAACAACGTGGCGACGACCCGGAGATGTCGGTTTACATTTAACAACTGCCATTGTATTACTCCTCCGACTTACTCAGCGCCGCCGACGAAGTCCAGATTCTGGCCTTCCTTCAGGGTGACGTAAGCTTTTTTCCAGTCGCTACGACGACCGATACGCTGTCCGTGACGTTTAACTTTCCCTTTAACTACCAGGGTGTTAACGACTTCGACTTCGACTTCAAACAGTTTCTGCACAGCAGCTTTGATTTCTGCTTTGGTCGCGTCTTTAGCAACTTTGAGAACGATGGTGTTAGTTTTTTCCATCGCAGTAGACGCTTTTTCAGAAACGTGCGGTGCGCGCAGCACTTTCAGCAGACGTTCTTCACGAATCATGCCAGCATCTCCTCAACTTGCTTAACAGCATCAGCAGTCATTACGACTTTGTCGAAGGCGATCAGGCTAACCGGGTCGATACCAGTTGCATCGCGTACGTCAACCTTATGCAGGTTGCGCGCAGCCAGGAACAGGTTTTCGTCCAGCTCACCGGTGATGATCAGCACATCTTCCAGAGCCATGTCTTTCAGTTTCTGTGCCAGCAGCTTAGTTTTAGGCGCTTCTACAGAGAATGATTCGACAACGATCAGACGATCCTGACGTACCAGTTCGGACAGAATGCTTTTCAGCGCGCCGCGGTACATCTTTTTGTTAACTTTTTGACTGTGGTCCTGTGGACGAGCAGCGAAGGTCACGCCACCTGAACGCCAGATCGGGCTCTTGATAGAACCTGAACGCGCACGGCCGGTACCTTTCTGGCGCCACGGCTTTTTGCCTGAACCAGTTACTTCAGCACGAGTCTTCTGAGCACGAGTACCCTGACGAGCACCAGCTGCATAAGCAACAACAACCTGGTGAACCAGCGCTTCGTTGAAATCACGACCGAAGGTAGTTTCGGAAACAGTCAGCGCGCTCTGCGCGTCTTTCAATACTAATTCCATTGCTATCCCCTTACGCCTTCACAGCTGGTTTAACGATCAGGTCGCAACCGGTCGCACCCGGAACACCACCTTTAACCAGCAGCAGGTTGCGCTCAGCGTCAACACGTACTACGTCCAGGCTCTGAACGGTTACACGTTCGTTGCCCAGCTGACCTGCCATTTTCTTGCCTTTAAACACTTTGCCCGGAGTCTGGTTCTGACCGATAGAACCCGGAACGCGGTGGGACAAGGAGTTACCGTGAGTAGCGTCCTGGGTACGGAAGTTCCAGCGCTTAACGGTACCAGCGAAACCTTTACCTTTAGAGGTACCGGTTACGTCAACTTTTTTAACGTCAGCAAACAGTTCAACGCTAATGTTCTGACCAACGGTGTATTCTTCACCATCTGCCAGGCGGAACTCCCACAGGCCGCGGCCAGCTTCTACGCCAGCTTTAGCAAAGTGACCAGCTTCCGGCTTAGTTACGCGGTTAGCTTTTTTAGCACCGGTGGTAACCTGAACAGCGCGATAGCCATCGTTAGCCAGATCTTTAACCTGAGTAACGCGGTTTGCTTCAACTTCGATAACGGTTACTGGGATAGATACGCCATCTTCAGTGAAGATGCGGGTCATACCCACTTTTTTACCGACTAAACCAATCATTGTATCAACCTCTCAATCGCTCGATGACCTGATTAACCCAGGCTGATCTGCACGTCTACACCGGCAGCCAGGTCCAGACGCATCAGAGCATCAACGGTTTTTTCAGTTGGCTCAACGATGTCAACCAGACGCTTGTGAGTACGGATCTCGTACTGATCACGCGCGTCTTTGTTGACGTGCGGGGAGATCAGAACGGTGAAACGCTCTTTGCGGGTCGGCAGCGGGATCGGACCACGAACCTGCGCACCAGTGCGCTTGGCAGTCTCGACGATTTCCGCGGTTGATTGATCGATCAGACGATGATCAAACGCTTTCAAACGGATACGGATTCTTTGGTTCTGCATGAGACCAGAGCTCCAATTATTTTATAGACGAAATAGTTACTCCTCAAACCCATTACGATTGATGGGAGAGTGTAACCGTTCTTACGTAGCCCCCTGATTGGGAGCGTTGTTGACGGTAAACCGCCACAGTTCATATCGAACTACCCGTCAGATTTGACAGGCTGGCGTATTATACGTATAGCCGGTACGGATGCAAGTGATTATGGCTATTTGCCATCGATTTCTCTCAGCGCTTGTTGCACACGTGAGCGCAATACTTCGCCATCCGGCACTTCCTGCCCGGACGCATCATCATAGGGTATCTCTTCCAGCATACTGTCACCCTCTTCGTTCTGGGTGGGTAAATCGATGCGTATCGGCAGAGGTTTCCGCTTAAAAATGTAATGCACATCCGAGAGTCGATACGCCTGAGAATCGGGCACTCCCTGCGTGGTGGTTGTCGGATGGCGCACCAACCAGACATAATGTCCGTAGTAGCCGCACATTAGCATCAGGCTGACCCACAACAGCCAGCAACAGGAATGCAGCGCCTGCCGCCAGCGGCAACTCAACACTGTTTTCGCATCAATGGGTTGATAGATGTGCATCATCACATACGCTCCTTAGATGACACATGTGTGAGCACAGGTGCCGCCTCATTGATTAATACCGGCGCGTCTCCAAGACTCTGACGCAGCCTTATCAGCGTCTCTTTTCCCGGCTTACCATCCACAGGCAAATTCTCCCGCTGCTGGAATGCTTTGACCTTTTCGATTAACCATGGCGTCCATGAGCCTGATTTATCGCCGGGAACGCCCAGCGCGCGGCTCAGCATCGTATCAAACCAGATGATGGTTTCCGCCGGACTCTTTTCACCGATCTGCATTTTCCTGTCAGGCGTTAAATTGAGCATCAGGGTATAATTTCCCTGCCAGTGCTTCGCCAGCCACTCCTGACTGACGATCCAGGTTTTATTATCAATGATAAGATCCAGCTCGTTTCCTGATACACGCATCACAACACCGTAGACCGGTTGTTTATCGATATTCAAATGCGCGATCCACGGCAACCCGCGCCTGATGAGGTTATCTAAACGTTCCTTGCCGCTTTCGCACACCAACTCAGCGCGATCGGCCTGGTCACACCATGCCTCGTCATGCGCTGTGTCGAATCCCCAGACGCTGAATAATTGCTGCATGGCATCGCGTAATCCTCCCCGTGCGTCGCCAATATCCGGCAGGTTTTCCTTTTTTTGCGTCATCGCCACCGTTAACCCGGCGGGCAGAGGAAGTTGAAGGGGAAAAACATCGACCGCCAGCCAGCCGAACGTCAAAGCCAGCGCAGCGTAAAGTCCGGGCAGTATTCCCTTGCGCAATACGCAAGAGCGGAGAGTAAATGTTTCCAGCAACAATTTTTCCTGTTGAGCGGTTAACACATCCGCTTGCCTGTCCGTTGCCATTTTTCTCGCCGCCCGGGCGATGCGCCTCAGCAACGCCAGGTTTCCCTGCACTGCCCGAACCGCTTTGCGCACAAATTCATGACGCATGCGCACAGGCTCGCCATCCGCCTCACGCAGTTGCTGTTGATGCATAAAATCAAGATATTCATCGTCCGTCGGCGCAGCGATGATCGCCGACAGCGTAATACGCCGTTTAAGTCGTCGGTTACGCCTGAGCGCTTCGCCCCCCACCAGTAGCAAGCTGGCGCCAGCGTCAAATGAAGCCGCCAGATGACGGAAATTATCGACAAATGCCGGAAGATGTCTGGCGAGTGCGTCAGCATTATCAATGACAATTATTATTGGTTGCGCTGCCGGACTAAGGGCAGGCATCAGCGTTGACCAGAAACGGCTAATTCTCACATCTCGCCAGTCTGGCTGGAGTTTTCCGTGCGTACACGCCGTGTGTGTCAATTGACAGAAACCAGATAAACCGGTGGCGGTAAACACCACTACCCTGCCGGGAAAATCCTTACCTAACTGATAAATAAGCGTCGATTTACCACACCCCGGTTTGCCGCATAATACGCCCACATCGCCAGCGCCCAGCTCATGAATAAAGATATTCTTGATAAGGGTATGTTGCGAAAAAGAGTAAATTACATACGGTAATTCGCGTTCAGTCATCGATAAGTTCCAGTAATTGATGCGGGTATTTAACTTATTATATGCCAGGTAAATATTATCAATTTTTTATATTTGAATTAAACGACATGTTCCGACGATTAAATTGAAAACCTGAAAGTAAGCCTATATCATGCTTCTCCCGAAAAGAACAGGCGTGCTATTAACAATGGATGTTATCGCGAAGCAATTTACCTTTATATTTAAGAGAAAGCGTAACGATGTGCTGTACTGCGTTATGTTTTTTGTCGGTGCCATTGTTATTATTCATTCGTTATATGCCTATAGATTATTTATTGATTCGACAAATACAAAAAACAAAACCAGTCACTCAATAACGTCCGTTGTCCTCAGGCTGCCAATGAATTTACCGAAAAACAGTAGGGAAAATGCGACTGATAATAAAGAAGATGTTTCAATTAAAAATTCGATGCTCGATCTCCAGCTAAATGGCATTATTGCGAGCACGCTAAAAACACGTTCACAGGCTATTATCACCATTAATGAGAAAGCAAAATTTTACAGTACCGGAGATAAACTTGACGATCTCCCTGACGTAAAAATTACGGACATTGATAATAATAGCGTGACGATTGATAACAATGGCTCCCGGCAACGCATCGCTTTTATTGATGAGCCTGATATATTCTCCAGGGCACCGGCACCATCGCTGCCACATGACAGCGCGCCACATTCCCTCAGCGACATCATTATTACTAACTTTATCTATCAGCAGGAAGCGCTACAGGGCGTCAGATTAAACGCCCGTGGTCCGGTTGAACGTTTTATAGCAACCGGACTCAGGCCAGGCGATATTGCGATCAAAATGAACAACCATCCGCTAACTCAGGAAGCGTCAGCAAAAGCGGCACTACAGGAATTTGTAACCTTAAACTCTGCCCAGTTCACCGTAATACGAAACGGTCAGGAAGCGCTGGTGAATGTATCCGTTACTGAGAATGATTAACCTTAAGGACGACAAAATTGCGCAAAGGAATTAAAAAAACGGCTGCATGGATACTGGCGCTACAGTTTTGCTCCTTTCCATTTCAAACCATGTCAGCGCAATATTCGGCAAACTTCCAGGATGCGGATCTCCGGGAGTTTATTACCTCGGTCAGTAAGCAAATGGGCAAAACCATTCTGATCGATCCGTCCGTCCAGGGAAAAATCTCCGTTCGCAGCTTTGACAGTTTCAACGAGGAGGAATACTACCAGTTTTTTCTCAGCGTTCTCGATATCTACGGCTACTCGGTTATCACCCTGGATAACGGCCTGCTGAAGGTTGTTCGCTCCGCAACGCTTAAGACCGCGCCGGGAAAAGTATTGGCACAGTCGCAACCGGCGGTCGGCGATGAATTTATCACCCGCGTCGTGGCGCTGAAAAATGTCCCGGTACGCGATCTGGCTCCGCTATTACGCCAGATGATGGACAGCGGCGGCATCGGCAACGTCGTACACTATGATCCTTCTAATGCGCTGTTGATCACCGGTAAAGCCAATATAGTCAATCGCATCCTTGAGGTTGTGAAACGGGTCGATGTTATCGGTACTCAGGAACGTGAGCTTATCAAACTGCGCTACGCCTCGGCAGTTGATTTATCTGACGTAATTAACAGCCTGATTCGCGAAGAGTCAAAGGAAAACCCAACGCAGATCCTGCTGCCTAAAATTGTCGCCGACAAGCGCACCAACGCCCTTCTTATCAGCGGGCCGGACAATGTGCGCCAGCGGATGAAATCTTTAATCGCTAAACTGGATATCGAACAGACCACGCAGGGCAATACTCGCGTGTTCTATTTGAAATACGCCAAAGCCACTAAAATCGTTGAAGTGCTGACCGGCGTGTCAACCAAACTGACGGAAGACAAGCAGTCGTCTTCGCAGAGCGTGGCTACCCCTTCCCGGGATGTCTCGATTAACGCCGATGAACAAACCAACTCGGTGGTCATTACCGCAGACCAGAGCACCATGCAGGAGCTGGAAAAAGTCATCGCTCGTCTGGATATTCGCCGCGCACAGGTACTGGTTGAAGCCATCATTGTGGAAGTCCAGGATGGAAACGGCCTGAATCTTGGCGTGCAGTGGGCCAACAGCAACGTCGGCGGTCAGCAGTATACCAAAACGGGGCTGCCGATTTTCGACGCCTCAAGAGGCGCGCGCCAGTTTGATAAAAATGGTTCGATGACCAGCGACAACCCTATCGCCAGCGCGTTAAGCAGTTTTAACGGCCTGGCGACGGGCTTCTTTGAGGGGGACTGGAGCGTCCTGCTCACCGCGATCTCCTCCGACAACAAAAACGATATCCTCGCCACCCCCAGCATTGTGACGCTGGATAACAAAGAAGCATCGTTTAATGTCGGCCAGGATGTGCCGGTGCTTTCCGGCTCGCAAACGACCTCCGGCGACAACGTCTTTAATACGGTCGAACGTAAAACCGTCGGCACCAAACTGAAGGTCACACCGCAAATCAACGAAGGCGACGCGGTGCTGATGGAGATCGAGCAGGAGGTGTCGAGCGTCGATACCGCCTCCGGTAACGCCAGCGATCTCGGTCCGACGTTCAACACCCGTACTATCCAGAATGCCGTGCTGGTCAAAAGTGGCGAAACCGTGGTGCTGGGTGGCCTGCTGGATGATTCAAGCAAAGAGCAGGTTTCCAAAGTACCGCTGCTGGGCGATATCCCTGTTCTCGGACAGCTATTCCGCTACACCTCAACGGAAAATGCGAAGCGTAATTTAATGGTCTTTATCAGGCCGACCATTATTCGCGACGACGAGGTTTATCGTTCGCTCTCAAAGGATAAGTACACCCGATTTCGTGATTTACAGCAGCAGCGTATTGATAAGCAATCCAGTGGATTGGTCGGCGTGAAGGACGAAGAACGCCCGATGCTTAAAGAGCTGAATTTCGATGTGCCGACCGACGCGCCCAACGACCAGCCATCGCGCAATCCCTTCCGGGAATGATCCAACATGACTGACTTATGGACGCGCATTCCTCCCCAGCATCCTCTGCCGCTTAATTACGCACAGGGGCAAAAATTTGGTATCGCGGTCGCGGTGGATGAATTGTTCTACCGCACCGACACGCCGCTGGAAAACGTGCTCGAGGCCAGCGTTGCCTGTCAGCGCTTCAGCCGCCTGACGCCAGCGCAATTTGACGACCACCTGGAGCAACTTTTCCAGCACGGCGCCGGAGAGTCCCGGCAGATTGCCCAGGATATCGATCAGGAGATCGACCTGACGGCGCTGAGCGAGGAGTTACCCGACAACGCCGATCTGCTCAGTGATGAAAACGACGCACCGGTTATCCGACTGATCAACGCGGTCCTTCATGAAGCCGTGAGGGAAGGCGCGTCGGATGTGCATATCGAAACCTTCGAAAAATCTCTGGTGGTGCGTTTTCGTATCGACGGCGTCCTTAAGCCAGTCCTTCAGCCCGCTAAAAAACTGGCGCCGCTGCTGATTTCGCGTATCAAAGTAATGGCACGACTGGATATTGCCGAAAAACGACTGCCGCAGGATGGGCGTATTTCCCTGCGCCTCGGACGCAAAAATATTGATGTCCGCGTTTCGACGTTACCCTCGCAGTATGGCGAAAGAGCCGTGCTGCGTCTGCTGGATAAAAACAGTCTGCGCCTGACGCTGGAGAATATGGGGCTATCGGCGGTGGATAGCCTGCGGCTGAAGGGTTTAGTACAGCAGCCGCACGGCATCATTCTCGTCACCGGCCCGACGGGGTCGGGAAAAAGCACCACGCTGTATGCGATTCTCGCCGAGCTGAATTCCCCCCAGCGTAATATCCTGACCGTCGAAGATCCCATCGAGTACGAGCTGGAAGGCGTCGGACAAACCCAGGTAAACAGCCGGGTGGATATGTCTTTCGCCAGGGGACTGCGTGCCATCCTGCGCCAGGATCCGGACATCGTCATGGTCGGCGAAATTCGTGACGCCGAAACCGCGCAGATAGCGGTTCAGGCATCGCTCACCGGACATCTGGTGCTTTCCACCCTGCACACTAACAGCGCCTGCGGTGCGATCACCCGATTACGGGACATGGGCGTTGAACCTTTCCTGCTCTCATCATCGCTAAGCGGCGTTATCGCCCAACGCCTGGTGCGTCGCCTCTGTCCGGCCTGCCGCGCGCATGCTCCCATTCCTGACTCTCAGAAATCCCCCCTGCACGCGCTCGATCCCACCGCTCAGACAATCTGGCAGGCTTGCGGATGCGGCGAATGTCGGGGAACAGGCTATCAGGGGCGACTGGCGATTCATGAAATTATGCTGGTGGATAAAACTATGCGCAGCATCATCCATCGTGACGCTGATGAACACGCCCTGGAACAGTGCCTGCGCCAGCAAAGCCGGAGCCTGCGGGAGAACGGCCTGCTGCGCGTGCTGGCAGGCGAGACCACGCTTGAGGAAGTCATGCGCGTCACCTCTGCGCAAGAGGATACGCGATGAAATATCAGTGGCAGGCAATGGATGACAGCGGCACGACTCACCATGGAACGCTGGATGCCGCCAGCAGCAAAGAGGCGCGCGAGGCGCTGCGCGCCCAGGGTCTGCACCCGCTGGTGTTAAATGAGAAAAAGGTCATTTCGCTGTTCCGGACGGTAAAAAAAACGCCTCGTTTACGGCTTAGCGGCAGTGAACTGGCGCTGTTCACCCGCCAGCTCGCCACGCTGGCCAACGCTTCGCTACCGCTTGAAGAGGCGCTGTTCGTTATTGGCCGGCAGAACAAAAATAATAAACTGGGGCTGGTGCTACACGACCTGCGCGAACGGATCCTCGCCGGACATACGCTTTCCGAATCGCTGGCCGCCTGGCCGCGGATCTTCGATTCCGTTTACCGCACGCTGGTGAAAGCCGGCGAAAAAAGCGGACAGCTCGGCTGTGTGCTGGAACAGCTGGCTGACTACAATGAGTTACGACAGGCAACACGCAGTAAACTCATCCAGTCACTGATTTATCCTTCCCTGCTGACCAGCGTGGCGATCGCCGTCGTCGCTATCCTGCTCACCACCGTAGTACCCAAAATCGTCGAGCAGTTTCTGCATATGAAAGAAGCGCTGCCAATGTCCACGCGCGTGTTGCTGGCAATCAGTGGTGCCATGCGCCACTACGGATTGTGGGTAATCGCATTGCTGCTGATTGCCTTTTTCCTGTTTCGCCACTGGCTCACCCGCCCCGGCAAACGGCATCTGCTTGACCGCTGGCTTCTTGATTTCAAACTCAGTCGCGCCCTGCTGCGCGCTATCCACTGCGCCCGTTATTTGCGCACCCTGAGCATTCTTAATATCAGCGGCGTTCCGCTGCTGGAAGGGATGACGCTGGCAACCGAAGGCATCGGTAACCGAGAAATCAGTCAGCGGCTGGGTCAGGCCGCGGAGCGCGTGCGCCAGGGCTCAGGCTTTCATCTCGCTCTGGAAAAATGCGATATCTTCCCGCCGATGATGCTCTACATGATTGCCTCCGGGGAAAAAAGCGGCCAGCTCAGCGAGCTGATGGCGCGCGCCGCCGATCAGCAGGAAACACTGCTACAAAACCGCATTGCGCTGACGCTGGCGCTGTTTGAACCCGCGCTGATTATTACGATGGCGATGATTGTGCTGTTCATCATCGTCTCGGTTCTGCAACCCATTTTGCAACTCAACTCATTGGTAAGTTAAGGATAAAACGTGAATAGTGATGCACATAAGCAGCGAGGATTTACGCTGCTGGAGATGATGGTGGTGCTGGTTATTTTGGGCATCCTCGCAAGCCTGGTCGTCCCCAGCTTAATGGGCAATAAAGACAAAGCCGCTCACCAGAAAGCCGTCAGCGACATCGTGGCGCTGGAGAATGCGCTGGATATGTACAAACTGGATAACTATCGCTATCCGCTGACGGCGCAGGGGCTAAAGGCGCTGGTCGAAAAACCGACCGCCAGCCCAATCCCGGAAAATTACAACGCGAAGGGATATATCAAGCGTCTGCCACAGGATCCCTGGGGTAATGAGTATCTGCTGGTAAGCCCTGGTGAACACGGCGATTACGATATTCTCTCCGCAGGTCAGGACGGTGAACCCGGCACCGCTGACGACATTACTAACTGGGAACTGGGTAAAGCGAAATAATCGGAATGAGGCAGAAGGGATTCACGCTACTGGAAGTCATTCTGGTGCTGACGATTATCGCGCTTGGCGCCTCGCTGGTGATGATGACCTACGGGCGACAAAATGATACCGCGAAAGCTATTACTGCAGCCGAACAGCTGGCGGCACTGACTGAATATGCCGCTGACTGGTCAACCATGGAGGACCGCAGTACCGGCATCGAGATCCGCGAACAAGGCTGGCGCATCGTCACACCAATCGGCAATGGCTGGCAGACGCCAACCCAGTTCTATCGCCTGGCGACCGAGGGAAAGTGGGAAAGTGACTGGCAGGTGGCTCTGTTCCCGGCGTCGCTCGCCAGGCAATCCGTCGGCATGCCGCAAATTCTGATTCACCCGGACGGTGAAATTACGCCGTTTACGCTACACATCCGCAGCCGTAAAAATAACAGGCTGCTGTTCACGCTCGCCAGTACCGGCGGGCTGCCGCTGGTGCTCACCCGAGGCGAAAGCCGATGAGCCAAAGGCAATCAGGAATGACGCTTCTGGAAGTGCTACTGGCGATATTCATTTTCGCCACCTGCTCTCTCGCGCTACTCAACAGCCTGCACGGTCAGGTTAGCGCCACCGCAAAAATGGAAGAACAGGTGCTTGCCGGTTGGGTAGCGGATAATGTGCTCAAAACCTATCAACTGACCGGGCAGATCCCCGCTAAAACAGCGACAGGCAGCAGCATTATGGGTAAACGCCGCTGGGACTGGTCGTTGACAGTCTCACCCGCCGATGCTTCCGGCCTCAGCACCTGGACAGCAGACGTCGCTCTTAAGGACAAACAGCAGATCCACCTGCAGCGCTTTATCCCCTCGCCGCAAGGAGGACCGCAAAATGTCTCCCGGCCCTGAGAAACAGCGCGGCTTTACCCTGCTGGAAGTTTTACTGGCTATTGCTCTGTTCGCCATGCTCAGCCTGCTGACGGCGCAGATGCTGACGACGACAATTGACAGTAACGAGCAGACCAAAAAGCATCAGCAGCGTTTTTCCGCTATCGTGCGTACCGTCAATTTGCTGGATAAAGATATCCGACAGCGGGTGCCGGTAACCCAATTGCAGGGCGAAAAAGAGACGCTGATGCTGACGACAGCCAGCAGTAACAGTTATCCCGACGCCTGCTGTGCGCCCGATATCCAGCGAGTTCAGTGGTATCTGCAGGATCATACTTTATATCGCACGCTCTGGCGCTACCCGGAAGATACAACCCCGGCCATCACTCAACCGATGCTCAATGGTGTGAACGCCTTCACGTTGCGTTATTACAACAGTAAAGAGAAAGCGTGGATGGACACGGCGGCTACCCCATCTCCTGGCGCGATGGAAGTCACTCTTAAACTTGCTGATTCCGGCACGATAACTCGTCTGACGCTGTTGCCAGAGAACCGCCAGCCAGGAGAACAGCAATGACCCGGCAAAAGGGCGTGGCGCTGCTGGTAGTGCTGATGATCCTGGCAATTATGGCGGCGCTGGCCAGCGAAATGACCGTGCGCTACCAGATCAACCTCAAACGCACCAGCTACACCCGGCTGCGGCTACAGCAAAACTGGCTGGCAGAGCTGGCTGAAAGCCAGGCCATGCGTACTCTTGAACAGGACCTGCGGGATAATGAGAAATACCTCACTCACGAGCAGCTCTGGGCGCAGCCGCAGCGTATTCAGCTCGCCAGCGGCGACGCTGTTAGCTGGCAGCTATCTGACGAGCAGGCCTGTTACAACATTAATGCGCTGATTAACGCCCCGACCGATCGAATGAAAGAGCCGCCCGCCAGCGTGAGCGTCTTTCTGGCACTGCTGGAAAACATTGGCGTCACCAATGCCCAGGCAGAGGCGCTGGTTGATGCTATCGCCGACTACATCGATAACGACGATATTCCACGCGCCTCCGGTGCCGAAAATGAGTATTACCAGACAAGTAACGACCCCCACACCATTGGCGGACGACGTATCTGGTCAATCAGTGAGCTCAAACAAATCAAAGGGATGACGCTTTCTCTTTACCAGCAAATCTCCCCGCTACTCTGCGCGCTGCCAGATGATGAGCTAAAAATCAACATCAACACCCTGACGCGCCGAGATGCACCGTTGCTTGCGGCGATGCTCAATAATGCTGTCCCGCCACGCGAGATTGAGCGCTTTTTTGATACCCCGCGCAAAGGACGAAAAATCAGCATTGAGACGCTGTTAAAGACATTCGATAAGGATAATCCAGCTCATAAGCTGTCGCAGTCCACATTCAAAAGCATTGCGGTGGCGACCAGTCGTTACTTCCGCCTTGAAACGACTATCGAACAGGGCGATAGCGCCGGGAGCACCATCAGCCAGCTGGAATACGATCCCAAAAGAAAGGCTCTGTTTATTACAGCCCGCAAAAGCGTGGCGCGCGACCATTAAAGGGAACTAAATGACGCCAGACACATTACTGCTACGTCCGCTGCCGGGAAAACTGGAATGGTGCTGCCCCAACGAGGCACAGCCTCCGGTTATTGTTGAACAGGCGGCTTACCTCCAGCCGAACGCGCTGGCCGACCTGCCGGATGCCGGTAACGCCTGCCTGTTCCTGTCACCTGATTATTTCTGTTTTCGTCGCGTCGAATTACCGACGGAAAACTACAAAATCAGTGAACAAACGCTGGGCTGGCTGGTGGAGGACGCCGTTGTCGGTGATACAGATAGCCTGCACTGGACGGTTCTCGCCAGAGAAGAAAACACGCTCCATCTGGCCGGGATCGCCAGGACTACGCTGAACGATCTATTGACGACTTTCCGCACAGCTGGCGTGACGTTGACGTATATCGTTCCGGATGGTTTCTGGCTGCCGTATGTCACGGATAGCTGGAGTCTGCTAAAACAAGATGAGCGATGGTTAATCCGTTACGACGCGTGGAAAACAGGCGTGCTGAGTGAAGCACTGCTCACGCATTTACTCGCCAGCCATACAGAGCAAAAAATCATCAGCGCCAGCCCGCTTCCTGTGCCTCACGCTCATGTCGAATACCTTGACTGGCAGCCGCCGCTGGCGTGCGCCTGCAATGGTGATAATATTCAGGACATTAACGTATTACACGGCAGCTTCCGCCCTTTGCCCCCGACACAACCGACCCCGCGTCTGCTGAAATATGCCGCCATAGCAACATTTGCCCTGGCGATAGCGCTCTTCTCAGGGCTGAAAGGGGTGATGCTCTGGCAGCTTCATCAACAGAAACAGGCGCTCTCAGCTGAAGGTGCCACCCTGTGGAACCGCTATTTCCCAGGTGATAACCGCAACAGCAATTTTAAATATTTCTTCGAATCGTCCGCGAGGGATCGCTATCCGGATGTGCTGACGTTACTGACTCAGCTTCAGACCCGATTAAGCACATTGCCGGGGCTTACCATCCGTGAGGTCAACTACCGGCTCGAACAACGCCTTTTTACCCTGACGCTCAACGTTCGCGATCCGGAACATCTTCGCCGCTTTATGGTGCAGACAAACGATGAATTTATCCTGACTCAACCGCCAGAAGGGACGACAGGTAGCGTCCGGCTGACCCTGAAGGAGCGCAAATGAATATGAATAGCTGGTGGAGCGAAAAAAACGGCAGAGAGCAACGCAGTCTGATATTCCTCGCCGTTTTCTGTCTGCTGGCGGGATTCTGGTACGGCGTGGTTCAGCCCCTGGATAACGCTATTTCACAGCAGAGGCAGGAAAATGATCGTCTCAGGAGTGAGATCCTGTGGGTAAATGAGGCGATTCAGCGTCGCGGATTAGTTGCCAGTAGACCGGGCACAAAGACCGATCCGGCACTGATACAACATAGCGCGCAGCAGGCAGGTCTGAATATCAGCGTTGTGACATCCACTCCCGATCATTTTGCGATCTCGCTTCCCGTTGTCAAAACCGAACCATTATTTGCGTGGCTTAATACCCTACAAAATGAGGGAATACAGGTTTCGCAACTCACGTTTAGCGCCCGCCCGGTCGCCGGGGAGATTGCGGTGGAAGCCCTTGAACTCTATCCGGTGGGGAAATGACGGAACTCATTAACATTGCAGCAATGGCGCTTGTCGGGCTGATAGTCGGCAGCTTTATGAATGTAGTGGTTTATCGACTGCCGATCATGATTGAGCATCGGCACAGCGAAACATGGAATATCGCCTGGCCTCCGTCGCACTGTCCGCACTGCCAGCACAGGCTATCGGTGCGTAACACTATTCCACTATTCAGTTGGCTGTGGCAGCGGGGGCGTTGCCAGGCCTGCGCTAAGCCAATTTCATGGCGTTACCCACTGACTGAACTGGCGTGTTCTTGTGTTTTTGCGCTTATCGCCGCGTTTGTCTCTTCAATATCAGATGCGATTGCCATCATGACGCTGTTCTGGTTTATTTTCGCGCTGGCGCAAATTGATCTCCGGACGTACCTGCTGCCGGATGTGCTGACGCAGCCGCTGCTCTGGCTCGGTCTGCTATATCACAGCGTTTACGACAGAGAGATGTTATCCGACGCGCTGTACGGCGCTGTCGCTGGCTATCTGACGCTATGGCTGGTCTGGTGGGGATGCAAAATTCTCGCGGGAAAAGAGGGCATCGGCCTGGGTGACGCTAAGCTACTGGCGGCGATGGGTGCCTGGTGTGGATGGTCAGCGCTACCGCCCATTTTACTCGCTGCATCATTGCTGGGCATTGCCTGGTGGCTGATCCTACGCATTACCCGAAGGACGTCGATACCGCTTATCGCGTTCGGTCCGTGGCTTGGACTGGCAGGCTGGTTGATTTTCAGCGCGCAAAGCTCAGGTGTTATCGGGTACTGAAAGGAGCGGCAGGACTGCCGCTCTGCAAAGTTTGCGTCTACGCTTCGCGAATCTGTGCCTGAAGATAGTTCTGGAGTCCCATCTTCTGGAGCAGATCCAGTTCCGTTTCCAGCCAGTCAATGTGACCTTCTTCATCAGCAAGGATTTCGATCATCATATCCCGGCTAACGTAGTCATGGACGCTGTCGGCATAGGCAATGGCTTCACGTAAATCTTTTGCCCCATCGAGTTCGAGTCGAAGATCGGATTGCAGCATCTCTTCAACGTCTTCGCCTATACCCAACTTACCAAGATCCTGTAAGTTTGGGAGCCCTTCTAAGAATAAAATACGCTCGATATATTTATCAGCGTGTTTCATCTCATCGATAGACTCATGGTACTCAACATCATTGAGGCGAGTCAGTCCCCAGTTTTTGAACATACGAGCATGGAGAAAATACTGGTTGATTGCGACAAGCTCATTTCCCAATAGTTTATTGAGATAATTTATGATTTTAACATCACCTTTCATTTTATAGTCCCTCCGCTTCCACTCTTAGAGCGTAGATGGGGCTACAGGGATGTCAAAAAAAAGAGTGTGACTTAGGCGATCTCTTTAAATTCTGGCATTTGCGTTAATTCATCCTGCATGACTTCGCGGGCAGCACGAATGCACTTACCACATTGATTTCCAACAGGAATAAATTTACGCAATTGCTGAAAGGACTGAGGATGAAACTGGCGAACAGCCTGACGTATTTTTTTATCACTTATCGCATTACACAAACAAACGTACATGATCGCTCCCGTTCAATTTCTGCGCAAAGTGTAAATGAGAATAGTTATGATTACAATAGCACAACGCTATTTACGCAGCGGGAGAATGAATGAAAAATGCGAATAAATATGACAACCGTTAAATAGCGGACAGCAAAAAGGGCGCCGAAGCGCCCTTTTTAAGCTCAAAGCTAATTAATCAATAATTAGCTCATTACTTTAGCAACAACGCCCGCACCAACAGTACGGCCGCCTTCACGGATTGCGAAACGCAGACCGTCGTCCATCGCGATTGGGTGGATCAGGGTAACAACCATTTTGATGTTGTCGCCCGGCATTACCATCTCAACGCCTTCCGGCAGTTCGATGGTACCAGTCACGTCAGTAGTACGGAAGTAGAACTGCGGACGGTAGCCTTTGAAGAACGGAGTATGACGGCCGCCTTCGTCTTTGGACAGAATGTACACTTCAGATTCGAACTTGGTGTGCGGCTTGATAGAGCCCGGCTTAGCCAGTACCTGACCACGTTCGATTTCTTCACGTTTGATACCACGCAGCAGAACACCAACGTTCTCACCAGCACGGCCTTCGTCCAGCAGTTTGCGGAACATTTCAACGCCAGTACAGGTAGACTTAGCAGTCTCTTTGATACCAACGATTTCAACTTCTTCACCAACTTTGATGATACCGCGCTCTACACGACCGGTAACAACGGTACCACGACCGGAGATGGAGAATACGTCTTCGATAGGCAGCAGGAACGGCTTGTCAATCGCACGCTCTGGTTCCGGGATGTAAGAATCCAGGAAGCCAGCCAGTTCGATGATTTTCGCTTCCCACTCTGCTTCGCCTTCCAGCGCTTTCAGAGCAGAACCACGAACGATCGGAGTGTCGTCGCCCGGGAAATCGTACTGAGACAGAAGTTCACGAACTTCCATTTCTACCAGTTCCAGCAGCTCTTCGTCATCAACCATATCGCATTTGTTCAGGAACACGATGATGTACGGAACGCCTACCTGACGACCCAGCAGGATGTGCTCACGAGTCTGCGGCATCGGGCCGTCAGTCGCAGCAACAACCAGGATCGCGCCGTCCATCTGCGCAGCACCGGTGATCATGTTTTTAACATAGTCGGCGTGGCCCGGGCAGTCTACGTGTGCGTAGTGGCGAGTCGGGGTGTCATATTCAACGTGAGAAGTGTTGATGGTGATACCACGAGCTTTTTCTTCCGGCGCGTTATCGATCTGGTCGAATGCACGAGCAGCACCGCCGTAGGTTTTAGCCAGTACGGTGGTGATTGCAGCGGTCAGGGTAGTTTTACCGTGGTCAACGTGGCCGATGGTGCCGACGTTAACGTGCGGTTTTGTACGTTCAAATTTTTCTTTAGACACGGCTATATTCCTTACTATAGTGCTCTCCCCTGGGGAGAGAGCACGGGACTTAGGTTTTAATCCTGTGGCTTATTTACCACGGGCTTCAATAACGGCCTGAGCAACGTTGTTCGGCGCATCGTCGTACTTCAGGAACTCCATGGAGTAAGAAGCACGGCCTTTGGTCAGAGAACGCAGCTGGGTTGCATATCCGAACATTTCAGACAGCGGAACTTCAGCATGGATAACAACGCCAGTGACGTTGGATTCCTGACCACGAAGCATACCACGACGGCGGCTCAAGTCACCGATTACGTCACCGGTGTTCTCTTCCGGAGTCTCTACTTCAACCTTCATGATAGGCTCAAGCAGAACTGGTTTCGCTTTCTTAAAGCCATCTTTGAAGGCGATAGAAGCGGCCAGTTTAAACGCCAGCTCAGAGGAGTCAACGTCATGGTAAGAACCGAAGTGCAGACGCACGCCCAGATCAACAACCGGGTAACCAGCCAGCGGGCCAGATTTCAGCTGTTCCTGGATGCCTTTATCAACGGCCGGGATGTATTCGCCAGGAATTACACCACCTTTGATGTCGTTGATGAACTCGTAGCCTTTCGGGTTTGAACCCGGCTCCAGCGGGTACATGTCGATAACAACATGACCGTACTGACCGCGACCACCAGACTGCTTAGCGTGTTTACCTTCGATATCGGTAACTTTCGCGCGAATCGCTTCACGGTAAGCAACCTGAGGTTTACCGACGTTCGCTTCAACGTTGAATTCACGCTTCATACGGTCAACGATGATGTCGAGGTGCAGCTCACCCATACCGGCGATAATGGTCTGGTTAGATTCTTCGTCAGTCCAAACGCGGAATGACGGGTCTTCTTTAGCCAGACGGCCCAGAGCCAGACCCATTTTTTCCTGGTCAGCTTTGGTTTTCGGTTCTACCGCGATGGAGATTACCGGCTCAGGGAATTCCATACGCTCCAGAATGATCGGGTGATCCGGGTCACACAGAGTGTCACCAGTGGTCACGTCTTTCAGACCGATAGCAGCAGCGATATCGCCCGCGCGAACTTCTTTGATCTCTTCACGTTTGTTAGCGTGCATCTGTACGATACGGCCAAAACGCTCGCGTGCAGTTTTCACTGAGTTCAGGATGGTGTCACCGGAGTTAACCACACCAGAGTACACGCGGAAGAAGGTCAGGTTACCCACGAACGGGTCGGTAGCGATTTTGAATGCCAGAGCAGCAAACGGCTCTTCATCGCTAGCATGACGCTCAGCCGGAGTATCTTTACCGTCGTCCAGAATACCGTTGATCGCAGGTACGTCGACTGGGGATGGCAGGTAATCAATTACCGCATCCAGCATCGCCTGAACACCTTTGTTCTTGAACGCAGAACCACAGGTTACCAGGATGATTTCGTTGTTCAGAACGCGCTGACGCAGAGCTTTTTTGATCTCTTCTTCAGTCAGTTCTTCACCACCCAGGTATTTCTCCATCAGCTCTTCTGAAGCTTCCGCAGCGGACTCGATCAGGTTCTGGTGCCATTCTTCAGCCAGTTCCTGCATGTCAGCCGGGATATCTTCATAAGTGAAGGTTACGCCTGCATCTTCTTCGTTCCAGTTGATGGCTTTCATTTTCACCAGGTCAACAACACCGGTGAACGCTTCTTCAGCGCCAATCGCCAACTGCAGCGGAACAGGGTTCGCGCCCAGGCGGGTTTTGATCTGACCAACAACTTTCAGGAAGTTCGCACCCATACGGTCCATTTTGTTAACGAACGCAATGCGTGGAACTTTATATTTGTTTGCCTGACGCCATACGGTTTCAGACTGAGGCTGAACACCACCAACTGCGCAGTAAACCATTACTGCACCATCAAGCACACGCATGGAACGTTCTACTTCGATAGTGAAGTCAACGTGCCCCGGGGTGTCGATGATGTTTACGCGATGCGGTTCATACTGCTTAGCCATACCAGACCAGAATGCAGTAGTCGCTGCGGAGGTGATAGTAATACCACGCTCCTGCTCCTGTTCCATCCAGTCCATGGTGGCTGCGCCGTCATGAACTTCACCGATTTTATGGTTTACACCGGTGTAGAACAGAATACGTTCGGTAGTAGTGGTTTTACCGGCGTCGATGTGCGCACTGATACCGATGTTACGGTAGCGCGCGATGGGTGTTGTACGAGCCATTTGATTCCTCGTTTATCTTTTAGGCGTTCAATTTAAGTAGCCCAAAGCGGGCTGCTTACTAGAAGCGCCCGCCTGGTGACTAAAACTCCGAAGGGATTACCAACGGTAGTGTGCGAACGCCTTGTTGGCTTCTGCCATACGGTGAACGTCTTCACGTTTCTTAACTGCAGTACCTTTGTTTTCTGCAGCATCAGAAAGTTCGTTCGCCAGGCGCAGAGCCATGGATTTATCACCGCGTTTACGAGCAGCTTCAACGATCCAACGCATTGCCAGGGCATTACGGCGAACCGGACGGACTTCAACTGGAACCTGATAAGTAGAACCACCAACGCGGCGAGACTTAACTTCGACAGTCGGACGCACGTTTTCAAGGGCTACTTCAAAAGCTTCCAGGCCATCTTTACCAGAACGCTGAGCCAGGGTCTCCAGCGCGCTGTATACGATGGTTTCTGCAGTAGATTTTTTACCATCTACCATCAGGATATTTACAAATTTAGCCAGCAGCTCTGATCCGAACTTAGGATCCGGCAGAATTTTACGCTGACCAATGACGCGACGACGTGGCATGGGAATACTCCGTTGTTAATTCAGGATTGTCCAAAACTCTACGAGTTTAGTTTGACATTAATATAAAACGTTTGGCCTTACTTAACGGAGAACCATTAAGCCTTAGGACGTTTCACGCCATACTTGGAGCGTGATTGCTTACGGTCTTTAACGCCGGAGCAGTCAAGCGCACCGCGAACGGTGTGGTAACGAACACCCGGGAGGTCTTTTACACGACCGCCACGGATCAGGATCACGGAGTGCTCCTGCAGGTTGTGACCTTCACCACCGATGTAGGAAGTCACTTCAAAACCGTTAGTCAAACGCACACGGCATACTTTACGCAGTGCGGAGTTTGGTTTTTTAGGAGTGGTAGTATATACACGAGTACATACGCCACGTTTCTGCGGGCATGCTTCCAGTGCAGGCACGTTGCTCTTTGCAACTTTGCGTGCGCGTGGTTTGCGTACCAGCTGGTTAACTGTTGCCATTAAATAGCTCCTGGTTGTAGCTTTCGCTTCGTAAACACGTAATAAAACGACCTCATACAATATGAGGACGCAGAATTTTAGGTCGGTGTCGAAAAGGTGTCAAGAAATATACAACGATCCCACAATTACCAGGACATCTGGCTGGGATGCTTCACCGTAAGTCTGACGAAGTCAGTATAGCTAACCCTGACGACACTGTCTGAAATTTGACCACCTAAGCCGCGAGCTTTAATGTCTTCTTCCAGTACATAGACCTTAATGGAGGCATTTTGCAGACTTTCAAGGAAACGGCTTCCTTCTATTGCCGCGGTCACGCCATCCTGAAGCAATAAAAGTTCATCGTCTTTATCAATCAGGCGAAGAAGAGAGGAGAAATCGGTAAGCCACGCGGAACGATGTAATGTGTGCAGCATGAGTATCTCAAAACCTTAAAATGACGTCATAGTTGCCTAGCTCACGGCGTAAATCTTCCGGTTCTAACGCTGTCGCATCGACCACAAAATTACCCCCCTGCTGGAGGCCCCGCTCGCGTAACGAGGCGGCACAAAGCCAACATTGATCGATATCGTACAACCCTAACAGCTTGAAGGTTGCGATATAGTCGCGAGCCAGCACGACATCCGGTTGTTGTCCCTGGAGGATTTGAAAAACGCCATCGCCGATAAAAAATACGCCGAGGTCTTCCGTTAATGCCGATGTCGCCAGTAAGGCATCTAACCCTTCGCGGCCAGACGAACTGCCATGCGGCACGGTAGTAAAGACAAAAGCAACACGTTTCATTAAAACTGCACCACGCGATCGCAGGTCAGGGATGCCTCAGCCAGCGAACCCAGCCCGCTGAGGTTAAAACCTGATTGTAAATTAGCCCCTGCCAGTCCCAGTCGCTTCGCTTCTGTTTCATCAACGACGCCGCGACGCAGCGCCGCAGCTACGCAGATATTCAGCGTCACGCCATGCTGCTGGTTCAGTTGTTGCCAGGCCCGCACCAGATCATATTCATCACTGGCAGGTGAAGTCAGGAAGTTGGCGTTATACACACCTTCACGATAGAAAAAGACGCTGCATAGCTCATGCCCTTCTTTGAGTAACGCGTGAGCAAATTGCAACGCGCTGCTCGCCTGCTGCGTGCCATAAGCTGGCCCCGTCACCATAATGGCAAAACGCATTACTTGTCTTGCCCCTGGAAATCGCCGCTTTTGAACTGACGAATATAGAGGTAAACCGTGTGCTTGGAGATGTTCAGCCGATCGGCGACCTGGTTAATGGCATCTTTAATATCGAAAATACCTTTCTCATACAGATTCAGGACAATCTGGCGATTCTTGGCATTGTTGGAAACATTACGATCGGCATTCACTTCTTCAATCGTGAATTCCAACGTTTGGGTAACCAGGTCTTCCACCGAAGAAGCGAAGTTAACGGCAGAACCCACTTCCGGGGTTTCCGGTGGGATAAAGGTATTCATTATCTGCGAGAATGGAACATCAAGGTTCATGTTGATGCACAGCAGACCAATCACGCGATGCTCACGGTTGCGAATGGCAATCGTCACCGACTTCATCAAGACACCGCTTTTCGCACGTGTGAAGTAACACTTCGACACGCTGCTATCCGCACCCGTCATATCATGCAGCATACGCAACGCAAGGTCAGTAATCGGCGAGCCAATTTTGCGGCCCGTGTGTTCACCGTTAGCAATGCGGATGGCCGAGCATTTCAAATCCTGCAAAGAGTGCAATACGATTTCACAATGGGAACCAATGAGCATCGCCAACCCGTCCACAACCGCTTCGTAGGATTTGAGGATATCGAAATCGGTTTGATCGAAAGGACGTTGATCCAGTAAATCTAGCTCACTGGTTTCGTTGGTTAAAAGCGACCTGGACATGAAAAAAAGCACTCCTTTTCAGGAGCCTGTCGTTATGTTGTCAGGGCAGGCTCATCACTATTATAGGGGCATCTAAAGTAATACAGCGCACAAGGCGCTTTCCAGTATTAATTATATCCTGTCGATAATAAAAAACCGCCGCCCTGTGGGCGGCGGTGTCTGGTTACTTACTTTTTGCTGCTGTCCGCAGCTTTAGCAGCCGGTGCAGCATCTGGCTGCGCATCGGCTTTCGGTGCCGGTTTGATGTCTAACAGTTCAACATCAAAGACCAGCGTAGAGTTAGCCGGAATGCCCGGTACGCCGGTTTTGCCGTAAGCCAGATCCGGCGGGATAACCAGCTGGATTTTGCCGCCTTTCTTGATGTTTTTCAGGCCTTCGGTCCAGCCTGGGATAACACCGTCAAGACGGAAAGAGAGCGGCTCACCGCGGGTATAAGAGTTATCAAACTCTTTACCGTCAATCAGCGTACCTTTGTAGTTGACTACCACGGTATCGCTATCTTTCGGTGCAGCGCCGGTACCTTCTTTCTCTACTTTATAGACCAGGCCAGTAGAAGAGGTTTTAACGCCCTTCTCTTTAGCAAATTTCTCGCGGTAAACTTTACCTTTGGCTTCATTGTCAGCCGCGTCTTTTTCCATTTTCGCCTGAGCGGAGCTCTTCACGCGTGCTTCAAACGCCTGCAGAGTTTGTTCGATTTCCTGGTCAGACAGTTTGCTCTTGTCTGCAAACGCATCCTGAACGCCAGCGATCAGCTGATCTTTATCCAGTTTGATGCCCAGTTTTTCCTGCTCTTTCAGAGAGTTTTCCATATAACGACCCAGGGACGCGCCCAGCGCGTAAGCGGCTTTTTGGTCGTCATTCTTGAATGCTGCTTTGCTGTCAGCAGTAGCGGCTGGTTTCGCAGCGTCAGCAGCGAAGGTGATCGGGGCATGCAGAGCAACAGCCATTGTGGTCGCCAGCAGCGTTACTTTAAACAGTGATTTCATCCATATCTCCAGGGCCGGGGCATCTCACCCCAAGGTTAGCTAACATAAAAATGTACTATAAAGCGTTGCAGAACAAATCAACATACGGGCACGCCCTATTATCACCACTTTTCAGACTCTTTTTGTTTAAATTAGTTTCGTGACCGAAGATTGAGTGCTGTGCAAACAGGCAAAGTTAAGTAGAATTCGCCGCAGTCCGCGATCTGCCGGAGAAAAAAGAAAGAGGTGAATCATGCAGGATACAACAATGGAAACTCGCCTGGCTGAACTGGAAAGTCGCCTGGCATTTCAGGAGATAACCATTGAAGAGCTCAACGTGACGGTGACCGCGCATGAACTGGAAATGGCAAAACTCCGCGACCATCTGCGTTTATTGACGGAGAAGCTCAAGGCAACGCAGCCGTCCCACATCGCGTCGCAGTCTGAAGAGACCCCGCCGCCACATTATTGAGACATAAAAAAAGCGGGATATTCCCGCTTTTTTTTATGCCGTATAACGATTAGTGGCAACCGCAACCGCCGCCTTTACCGCCACCGCCGCAGCAGCCTTCGCCACCGTGCTCGTGACCATGGTCGTGACCGTGACCACCGCAGCAACCGTCATGACCGTGGTCATGATCGTGGTCGTGACCGTGCGCACCGTGAACGTGACCGTGAGCCAGCTCTTCTTCGGTCGCTTCGCGGATAGCGACAACTTCTACGTTGAATTTCAGGTTCTGGCCAGCCAGCATGTGGTTACCGTCAACCACAACGTGGTCGTCTTCCACTTCGGTAATTTCTACCGGTACTGGCCCCTGGTCAGTTTCAGCCAGGAAACGCATGCCAACCTGCAGTTCATCAACGCCCATGAAGACGTCTTTAGGAACGCGCTGCACCAGGTTTTCGTCGTACTGACCGTATGCGTCGTTTGCGCCAACAGCAACATCGAATTTGTCGCCAACTTCATGACCGTCCAGCGCTGTTTCCAGGCCAGAAATCAGGGAACCGTGACCATGCAGGTAGTCCAGCGGTGCACTCACCGGAGACTCATCAACCAACACACCGTCTTCTGTACGTACCTGATAGGCCAGGCTGACCACCAGGTCCTTTGCTACTTTCATGATATCTCCTGAGCATGGAAAGAATAGTGGCGCAGATTGTAGCGGAATTCTGCACCCGTGTACCCTCTAGCTTAAAAAAAGCTGCGCCATATCGCTAGTCCGGATGAAAAATCCCGATCACTTGCTCTTCTTTGCGAACGTGCTCGCGCGCCTCTTTATCCGCTTCCCGCATCTGATGACCGCACTTAACACACTCAACAATATCGATATTATTTTCGCGCCACATCGCCAGCGTATCCTGCGCCTGGCAGGACGGACATTTTGCGCCTGCGATAAAACGTTTACGAATTGCCATGGTTACCTCTACTCAAATTCATCCCAGCCATCCAGCTGACGTCGCTCTTGCTGCATCTCTCGTTGGAAAATCTCCTCAAGCTCGCGCCGGGCTTCCCTGGCTCGGGAGATTTGTACCGTATCCGTGTGCATGGGGATCAGTTCCCGCAACATGCGCATATCCAGCCGCCGAAAATGCAGCTGAGCGCGCTGAGCCTGGTGCGGATGCATCCCTAGCGTAACCAGCGTTTTTCGCCCTAACTCCAGCGCACTGGAAAACGTTTCGCGGGAAAACTGCGTCACACCAGCCTGTAATAACTCATGCGCCTCTACACGTCCGCGTGCACGCGCAAGAATATGCAAATGCGGAAAATACTGTTGGCACAGCTCCACCAGCTTCATAGTGTCTTCAGGTTCATTACAGGTAATAACAATAGACTGTGCGGCTTCTGCACCCGCGGAACGCAACAGATCCACCTGCGTGGCATCACCGTAATAGACCTTATAGCCATATTTGCGCATTAAATTCACTGCGCTGATATCTCTTTCCAGGACGGTAATACGCATTTTATTGGCCATCAACAGACGACCAATAACCTGACCAAAGCGCCCGAAACCCACCACAATCACCTGCGGTTTATCATCTTCCACCCAGGGTTTTTCATCTTCTTCATCCGTGCCGTTAAACTGGCGGGAGAGCCATTTATCAATCAACTTCATCACCAGCGGCGTGGTCATCATCGACAGCGTGACGGTCACCAACAACAGCGCCATTTGGTCACCCTGAAACAGCCGTTGGGAAGAGGCCGTTGAAAACAGCACGAAAGCGAATTCACCGCCCTGACTTAAAACCCCGGCAAACTGCATCCGTTCTGAGCTTCTCATGCCGTTAAGACGCGCCAGTACATACAGCACCAGCATTTTTACGACCACCAGCACCATCACGCTCGCCGCCACCCATAAAATATGGGTATAGAGCACACCAAGGTTAAGCGACATACCTACGGAGATAAAAAACAGGCCAAGCAACAGGCCTTTAAACGGATCGATTGCCGTTTCCAGCTCATGTCGGTATTCGCTTTCCGCCAGCAGAACGCCCGCGATAAAGGTCCCCAGCGCCATCGACAGACCCAGCGCATCCATAAATAAAGCAGAACCCAGCACTAACAGCAGCGTGGCGGCGGTGAACACTTCCCGCACGCCAGAATCCGCAATAAAGCGGAAAACCGGACGCAGCAAATAACGCCCACCTATCAGCATGCCGGCAAAGGCCAGCACCTTCATCCCCACTTTGATCCAGTCAAAATGTTCGTCAGCAGACCCCGCCAGCAGCGGAACCAGCGCCAATGCGGGGATCACCGCCAGATCCTGAAATAGCAGCACCGAAAAGCCCAGTTGTCCGGATTCACTGCGATTCATGCCTTTTTCGCGCATCAACTGTAGCGCCATAGCGGTCGATGACATCGCCAGACCAATGCCGCCAACCACTGCCGCCTGCCAGGAGAACGCTGTAAGCATCAGTAGCCCTGCCAGCACGACCGCGCTTAGCATCACCTGCGCGGCACCGACGCCAAAAATTGAACGCCGCAATTGCCACAGTTTGGCTGGATTAAGTTCCAGCCCAATGATGAACATCAGAAAAACTACGCCCAGTTCGGAAAAGTGTAAGATTTCATCCACGTCGCTGATGAACCCTAATCCCCATGGGCCAATAGCAATCCCCGCCAGCAAGTAACCCAGCACCGGACCGATACCCAGTTTTGAGGCCAGAGGAACGGCAGCCACCGCCGCGAAGAGGAACAACACGCCGGCAGTCAATAAATCAGAACCTTCCATCAGTGGCCTCCCACAGGGATCGGATTCGCCAGCCAGTCACCATACGCTTTCGCATGGCTGTCCAGCTCCTGCTTCGTTTGCCGTCTGGCCCAGTAGACAATGATAGGGCTCATCCAGTGCATGCGGCACATACCGGCCGTTAGCTCAAAAGGGCGCAGTACATCGCTCATTGGATAACGGTTTAGCGCGTCATAGCGGTAGGCGCTTTCCGGCTCGCCGGTAGTGATAACGCTCCGCCAGTACTTTCCCGCCAGTTGATTCCCCCCGGGGCCGCTGGCAAATCCTCGGCTCAGTACGCGGTCAAGCCACTCCTTTAACAACGCCGGGCAGCTATAGGTGTAGAGCGGGTGCTGAAAAACAATCACATCATGCTCGCGCAGCAGCGCCTGCTCATGCGGAATGTCGATAAAAAAGTCAGGATAGTGCGCGTACAGGTCGTGCACGGTAACATTGCTGAGCTGCATAGCCGGTTTAAGCAGTACCCGGTTCGCGACCGAGTCCTGAGATTCCGGATGGGCATACAGCAGCAAGACTTTCGCTGGCTGGAACATCATCCCCCTCCCGGTTTTGTCTTTTGTCTATTTTCGACGTTTTGGGCTACCATTGCGCCTCGGTGCGGCAAATGGCCCACACATTACATTATCATAATGATAAATTAACATAGTCTGAACATACGGCGCCTTATGATTGTTTTCTCATCGTTACAAATTCGTCGCGGCGTGCGCGTCTTGCTGGAAAATGCCACAGCCACCATTAATCCAGGGCAGAAAGTTGGCCTGGTAGGTAAAAATGGCTGCGGTAAATCTACCCTGCTGGCATTGCTGAAAAATGAACTCAGCGCCGACGCCGGAGGATTTACCTATCCGGGAAACTGGCAGCTCGCGTGGGTTAATCAGGAAACGCCTGCGTTGCCACAGCCGGCGTTGGAGTATGTGATTGACGGCGACCGCGAGTATCGTCAACTGGAAGCACAGTTGAACGATGCCAACGAACGTAACGATGGACACGCCATTGCCACCGTCCATGGCAAGCTGGATGCCATCGACGCCTGGACTGTGCGCTCACGCGCCGCCAGCCTGCTGCATGGCCTCGGTTTCTCCAACGAACAGCTTGAACGTCCCGTCAGCGATTTCTCCGGTGGCTGGCGTATGCGTCTCAACCTGGCTCAGGCGCTGATTTGCCGTTCAGACCTTCTGCTGCTCGATGAACCGACCAACCACCTCGATCTCGACGCGGTGATCTGGCTGGAAAGATGGCTGAAAAGCTATCAGGGCACGCTGATTTTGATCTCCCACGACCGCGACTTCCTCGATCCGGTGGTGGATAAAATTATTCATATCGAACAGCAAACGATGTTCGAGTACACCGGTAACTACAGCGCGTTTGAAATCCAGCGTGCGACCCGCCTCGCACAGCAACAGGCAATGTACGAAAGCCAGCAGGAGCGCGTGGCGCATCTGCAAAGCTATATCGATCGTTTCCGCGCTAAAGCCACCAAAGCAAAGCAGGCGCAGAGCCGTATCAAAATGCTGGAACGTATGGAGCTGATTGCCCCTGCGCACGTGGACAACCCGTTCCACTTCAGCTTCCGCGAGCCGGAAAGCCTGCCGAACCCGCTGTTAAAGATGGAAAAGGTCAGCGCCGGCTACGGCGACCGCGTCATTCTCGATTCGATCAAACTGAATCTGGTACCGGGGTCTCGCATCGGCCTGCTCGGACGCAACGGCGCGGGTAAATCTACGCTGATTAAGTTGCTGGCCGGCGAACTGGCCCCCATCAACGGCGAGATTGGCCTGGCAAAAGGCATCAAGCTGGGTTACTTCGCACAGCACCAGCTGGAGTTTTTGCGCGCCGATGAATCACCGATTCAGCACCTGGCGCGCATGGCGCCGCAGGAGCTGGAGCAGAAACTGCGAGACTACCTCGGCGGATTCGGCTTCCAGGGCGATAAAGTCAGCGAAGAGACTCGCCGCTTCTCCGGAGGTGAAAAAGCGCGTCTGGTGCTGGCATTGATCGTCTGGCAGCGCCCGAACCTGCTGCTGCTTGATGAACCGACCAACCACCTGGATTTGGATATGCGTCAGGCGCTGACCGAAGCGCTGATCGATTTCGAAGGCGCACTGGTTGTGGTCTCGCACGACCGTCACCTGATTCGCTCTACTACCGATGACCTCTATCTGGTGCACGACAAGAAAGTCGAGCCGTTTGATGGCGATCTTGAGGATTATCAGCAGTGGCTGAGCGATGTGCAAAAACAGGAAAACCAGAGCGACGAACCGGCAAAAGAGAGCGTTAACAGCGCCCAGGCACGTAAAGACCAGAAGCGTCGCGAAGCTGAACTACGCACCCTGACGCAACCGCTACGTAAAGAGATTTCCCGCCTGGAAAAAGAGATGGAGAAACTGCACGCACAGCTGGCGCAGGCCGAAGAAAAACTCGGCGATAGCGAACTGTACGACCAAAACCGCAAAGCCGAACTCACAGCATGCTTGCAGCAGCAGGCCAGTGCGAAATCCGGACTGGAAGAGTGCGAGATGGCCTGGCTGGAGGCTCAGGAACAGCTTGAGCAGATGCTGGCCGAGTAATCATGAGTGCCGGATAAGGCGAAGCCGCCATCCGGCACTATAGCCGATGATTGCCTGCTGACTGACTCGCGACAAAATCACATATTGGCTAACCCGCACGCGCTGTGCGCGGTATAGTTATTCTTTCCGATTATTAATTGCTCTGGTGTTATGGTTGAAATCACGTCCACAGAAATAACTCCACCTACCGACGATTCACGAGAATTCCGTCCGATGCGCGGTATCAGTAACCGCCATCTGCAGACGATGCTGCCGCGTTTAATTCGCCGCAAGGTGAAGTTCGACGCCCACTGGCAGCGTCTGGAATTGCCCGACGGTGATTTTGTCGATCTGGCATGGAGTGAAGATCCGCAACAGGCGAAACACAAACCGCGCCTGGTGGTTTTTCACGGTCTGGAAGGCAGTCTGAACAGCCCGTACGCACATGGCCTGATTGAAGCAGCGCAAAAGCGCGGCTGGCTGGGCGTGGTGATGCATTTTCGCGGCTGCAGCGGCGAACCCAATCGTCTGAACCGTATTTATCACTCCGGTGAAACAGAAGATGGCACCTGGTTTTTACACTGGCTGGCACGTGAGTTCGGTCGCGTGCCGACCGCGGCGGTAGGCTATTCGCTCGGTGGAAACATGCTGGCCTGCCTGCTGGCAAAAGAAGGTACTGAGATTCCAATTGATGCCGCGGTTATCGTTTCCGCGCCTTTCGTGCTGGAAGCCTGTAGTTACCATATGGACAAGGGATTCTCCCGGGTCTATCAGCGCTACCTGCTAAACCTGTTGAAAGCCAATGCCTCGCGTAAGCTAGAGGCGTATCCAGGATCGCTGCCGGTGAGCCTGGGCCAGTTGAAATCTCTGCGTCGCATTCGCGATTTTGACGATCTGATCACCGCCAAAATCCATGGTTTCGCCGATGCTATAGACTATTACCGTCAGTGTAGCGCTATGCCGTTGCTCAACCAGATCGCCAAACCCACACTGATTATCCATGCCAAAGACGATCCGTTTATGGATCATCACGTGATCCCTAAACCGGAAAATCTGCCCTCACAGGTAGAGTATCAACTGACGGAACACGGCGGCCACGTCGGATTCATTGGCGGCACGGTGCGCCGTCCTGAGATGTGGCTGGAATCCAGAATCCCGGACTGGCTGACAACGTATCTGGAGGCATCATCATGATCATCCCCTGGCAAGACATCTCCCCGGACGCGCTGGACAATCTGATTGAAAGCTTTGTCTTGCGCGAAGGCACCGATTATGGTGAACATGAACGCTCGCTCGAACAAAAAGTCGCCGACGTCAAACGCCAACTACAATCTGGTGAAGCCGTGCTGGTATGGTCCGAACTGCATGAAACGGTCAACATTATGCCGAGGAAGCAGATTCACGAGTAATCCGTAGCCGACGGCCGACTATAATAAAAATTCAACCTATTCATGGAGTTGTTATGTCTGCCAAACATCCGGTGATTGCGGTAACAGGGTCCAGCGGCGCGGGGACCACCACCACCAGCCTCGCGTTTCGTAAAATTTTCGCGCAGTTAAATCTGCGCGCCGCCGAGGTGGAAGGTGACAGTTTTCATCGTTATACCCGTCCGGAAATGGACATGGCGATTCGCAAAGCGCGCGATGCCGGGCGGCATATCAGCTATTTCGGCCCCGAAGCTAATGACTTCGGTCTGCTGGAGCAAACCTTCATCGAATACGGCCAGACGGGCAAAGGTCAGTCGCGAAAATATCTGCACACCTACGATGAGGCCGTACCGTGGAATCAGGTTCCGGGTACATTTACGCCCTGGCAGCCGCTGCCTGAACCGACGGATGTCCTGTTCTATGAAGGACTGCACGGCGGCGTCGTAACCCCACAGCAAAACGTGGCCCGGCATGTCGATCTGCTGGTTGGCGTAGTGCCGATCGTGAACCTGGAATGGATTCAGAAGCTGACCCGCGATACCAGCGAGCGAGGACACTCGCGCGAAGCGGTGATGGACTCAGTGGTGCGCTCAATGGACGATTACATCAATTACATTACGCCGCAGTTTTCCCGTACGCATATTAACTTCCAGCGCGTACCGACCGTTGATACCTCCAACCCCTTTGCCGCCAAAAGTATTCCATCACTGGATGAAAGCTTTGTCGTGATTCATTTTCGGAACCTGGAAGGGATCGACTTCCCGTGGCTACTGGCCATGCTGCAGGGATCATTCATTTCCCATATCAATACGTTGGTTGTTCCGGGCGGGAAAATGGGTCTGGCGATGGAATTGATTATGCTGCCGCTGGTCCAGCGACTGATGGAAGGCAAAAAGATAGAGTAAGGTGTTATTTTGCCGGATGGCGGCTGATGCCTTATCCGGCCTACGCGTTTATATCCTGTAGGCCTGATAAGTGAAACGCCATCAGGCATGACATCACGAAGCAGCAACCACTTCATAGGAGTGGGTAATGTTCACCGCCTTTTCCAGCATCAGCGCCACGGAGCAATATTTTTCCGCAGAGAGATCGACTGCGCGCGAAACGGACGCATCTTTCAGATCGTTACCCGTTACGATGAAATGCAGGTTGATGTGGGTAAACAGGCGCGGCGCTTCATCACGACGCTCTGAGGTCAGTTTCACTTCGCAGTTGGTCACATCCTGACGACCTTTTTGCAGGATCGAAACCACATCAATTGCGCTGCAACCACCCGCAGCCATTAATACCATTTCCATCGGGCTCGGCGCTTTATCACCGGAGTTACCGTCCATCAAAATTTGGTGACCAGAGGCGGACTCACCGAGGAAGGTTAACCCCTCAACCCACTTTACACGCGCTTGCATATTTCGTAACTCCAATGTTTCAATTTTCCTGACAGATTACGCGTACATAACAATTCTCGCAACGGAAGGCGACCTGCGTCATGCTGAAGCGAGACACCAGGAGACACACGGCGAAAGCTATGCTAAAACAGTCAGGATGCTACAGTAATACATTGACGTACTGCATGTATGCAGAGGACATCACATTACAGGCTGCAGTTAATTTTTGACAGCCCCTTTCCCAGGTAGCGGGAAGCATATTTTTGCAAACCCAGAGGCAGCGTCGTTTTCTGGCTCTGGAGACAGCTTATAACAGAGGATAACCGCGCATGGTGCTTGGCAAACCGCAAACAGACCCGACTCTCGAATGGTTCTTGTCTCATTGCCATATTCATAAGTACCCATCGAAGAGCACGCTGATTCACCAGGGTGAAAAAGCGGAAACGTTGTATTACATCGTTAAAGGCTCAGTGGCAGTGCTGATCAAAGATGAAGAAGGGAAAGAAATGATCCTTTCTTATCTGAATCAGGGCGATTTTATTGGTGAATTAGGCCTCTTCGAAGAAGGTCAGGAACGTAGCGCCTGGGTACGTGCCAAAACCGCATGTGAAGTCGCTGAAATTTCATACAAAAAATTTCGCCAATTAATCCAGGTCAACCCGGATATTCTGATGCGCCTGTCTTCACAGATGGCTCGTCGCCTGCAGGTCACGTCTGAAAAAGTCGGCAACCTTGCCTTCCTCGACGTAACGGGTCGTATCGCGCAGACTCTGCTGAATCTGGCGAAACAGCCTGATGCGATGACCCACCCGGACGGCATGCAGATTAAAATCACCCGTCAGGAAATCGGCCAGATCGTTGGCTGCTCCCGTGAGACCGTTGGTCGTATTCTGAAGATGCTGGAAGATCAGAACCTGATCTCCGCACACGGTAAGACCATCGTCGTCTACGGCACCCGTTAACCCCATCGAAGTGGCGCGTTACTCAGTGATGCGCCACTTTTGTTTACACCGATGTGGCGAAGACTGATATACCACCCAGAGATCAACTACGCACTACGGCAGACGCTGGTGCTATGTTTACCTGTGGCTGTTGGTCTGATCATCGGTCAGCTTCATCTGGGACTCCTCTTCTCCCTGGTCCCTGCCTGCTGCAACATTGCCGGTCTTGATACCCCGCATAAGCGCTTTTTCAAACGTTTAGCTATTGGCGCGTCTTTGTTTGCCGGTTGCAGTCTGATCATGCAGTTGCTGCTGGCACAGGCCATACCGCTGCCGCTTATCCTCACCGGACTGACGCTGATTCTTGGCGTAACCGCCGAGCTAAGCCCTCTGCATGCCCGACTGTTACCGGCCTCACTTATCGCCGCGATTTTCACGCTAAGCCTGGTCGGGAATATGCCCGTCTGGGAACCGTTGCTGATCTATGCGCTGGGCACGTTATGGTACGGCCTGTTCAACTGGTTCTGGTTCTGGATGTGGCGCGAGCAGCCGCTCCGTGAATCGCTCAGCTTGTTGTACCGTGAATTAGCCGATTACTGTGAGGCCAAGTACAGCCTGCTGACCCAGCATGCCGATCCGGAAAAAGCGCTGCCTCCCCTACTGGTTCGCCAGCAGAAAGCGGTGGATCTGATTACCCAGTGCTACCAGCAAATGCATATGCTGTCGGCGCATCGCAACAACGATTACAAGCGCCTGCTGCGTGCCTTTCAGGAGGCGCTGGACTTGCAGGAGCATATTTCCGTCAGCCTTCACCAGCCGGAAGAGGTGCAAAAGCTGGTCGAACGCAGCCACGCCGAACAGGTGATTCGCTGGAATGCGCGCACCGTCGCCGAACGCCTTCGGGTACTGGCCGATGATATTTTGTATCACCGCTTGCCGACCCGTTTCTCGATGGACAAGCAGATTGGCACGCTGGAGAAAATCGCCAACCAGCATCCGGACAATCCGGTGGGACAATTTTGCTACTGGCACTTCAGCCGTATTGCCCGCGTGCTACGCACCCAGCGACCGCTGTACGCCCGAGATTTAATGGCGGACAAGCAGCGTCGGTTGCCGCTGATCCCGGCCCTGAAAAACTATCTGTCGTTGAAATCGCCGGCGCTGCGTAATGCCGGACGCATCAGCGTCATGCTGAGTATCGCCAGCCTGATGGGCAGCGCTTTACACCTGCCAAAGCCTTACTGGATTTTGATGACGATCCTGTTCGTCACGCAAAATGGCTACGGAGCAACCCGGGTACGTATTTTACACCGTTCAGCAGGAACGCTCGTTGGACTGGTCATTGCCGGAGTCACCCTGCACTTTCATATTCAGGAAGGTTACACGCTGGCAGGCATGCTGCTGATTACCCTGGGTAGCTATCTGATCATGCGCAAAAACTACGGCTGGGCTACCGTCGGCTTTACGGTCACGGCGGTATACACCCTGCAACTGCTGACGCTGAACGGAGAACAGTTTATCGTGCCGCGGTTTGTCGATACGGTTATTGGCTGCTTAATCGCCTTTGGCGGTACACTCTGGCTGTGGCCGCAGTGGCAGAGCGGCCTGCTGCGTAAGAACGCCCATGATGCGTTAGAAGCCGATCAGGAGGCCATTCGCCTGATCCTCAGCAACGATCCGCAGGCCACGCCGCTGGCGTATCAACGCATGCGGGTCAATCAGGCGCATAACACGTTGTTCAACTCACTGAACCAGGCGATGCAGGAGCCAGGATTCAACTCGCACTACCTGGCGGACATGAAACTGTGGGTCACGCATAGCCAGTTCATCGTCGAGCACATCAACGCGATGACCACACTGGCAAGGGAACATACAATGCTGACGCCGGATTTAGCGCAGCGGTATCTGGAATCCTGTGAAATTGCGCTCCAGCGCTGTCAGCAGCGGCTGGAATATGACGGACCGGGAAGCTCAGGCGATGTGAATATTCTCGAAGCGCCAGAGATGCTGTCCCACGGTCCGTTAAGCACCCTTGAGCAGCATCTGCAACGGATACTGGGGCATCTGAACACCATGCACACCATTTCGTCGGTAGCATGGCGTCAGCGACCGCACCACGGAATCTGGCTGAGCCGCCGTCTGCGGGACATGAAAGGTTAAGATCGACTGCCGGATGCGCTGTGCTTATCCGGCAACAGGTAATCAGGCAACGACTTTCGCTACCGCTTGTGCGAAACGCTGCATCCCTTCATCGATATCCGCCTGCTCAACTACCAGCGACGGCGCGAAACGCATCACGTCCGGTCCGGCGTTGAGTACCATCACCCCTTCGTGCGCGGCGGCATACAGGAAATCGCGCGCCCGGCCTTTAAACTGCGGCTTCAGCTCGGCGCCAATCAGCAGCCCCATCCCGCGAATATCGCTGAAAATGTCGAACTGTTGATCAATTTTGTGCAAATGTTGGACAAACGCCTGACGTTTAGCCTGAATACCTTCCAACACTTCCGGCGTGTTGATGATATCAAACGCGGCCCCCGCAACTGCGCAGGCCAGCGGATTGCCACCATAAGTGGAACCGTGCGAACCCACGTGAAATGCGGAGGCAATCTCTTGGGTGGTCAGCACCGCGCTCACCGGGAAGCCGCCGCCGAGGGCCTTCGCGCTGGTGAGGATATCCGGCGTCACGCCGTAGTGCATATAGGCAAACAGATCGCCGGTACGGCCCATCCCGCTCTGCACTTCATCCAATACCAATAGCGCCTGGTGTTGGTCGCAAAGTTCACGCAAACCTTGCAGGAATTCCGGCGTTGCCGCAGTGACGCCACCTTCCCCCTGAATAGGCTCAACCACCACCGCACAGGTGTGATCGTCCATCACCGCTTTGACCGCATGCAGATCGTTAAACGGTACATGGATGATATCCGCTGGTTTTGGTCCAAAGCCGTCAGAGTATTTCGGCTGTCCGCCGACGGACACGGTAAACAGCGAACGACCGTGAAACGCATTATGGAAGGCAATGATTTTGGTTTTGAACGGGCTATGGCGCACGCAGGCATAGTGGCGCGCCAGCTTAAAGGCGGTTTCGTTAGCTTCGGTACCCGAGTTCATGAACAGCACGCGCTCGGCGAAGGTCGCATCAATGATTTTACGGCCCAGGCGCAACGCCGGTTCGTTGGTGAAAACGTTGCTGGTATGCCACAGGGTTTCACCCTGGGTTTTTAACGCCTCCACCAGGGCCGGATGGCAATGCCCTAGTGCAGTAACTGCAATGCCGCCCGCGAAATCAACATACTCTTTGCCCTGTTGATCCCAGACTCGACTCCCTTTTCCTTTTACCGGGATAAACTCAGCCGGTGCATAAATCGGCAGAATCACTTCATCGAATGTCGCGCGCGTAATTGCAGTTTGTTCAGTTGCCATGTCATTGCCACCCTGTTAAGCAGAAATGTTAGTGAAATTATAATCACAAAATATGAATAAAAAATCACTGAATAGCAACCACAAATCACCTGTTGAGGAAATTAGCCAGCAGTTGATGCCCCTGTTCGCTGAGAATACTCTCCGGGTGAAACTGCACACCTTCCATATCCCACTCGCGGTGACGAATGCCCATAATCTCCTGCGTTTCACTCCAGGCCGTCACCTCAAAGCAGTCAGGAAGCGTCGCGGGGGCAACCACCAGAGAGTGGTAGCGCGTCACCGTTAATGGGTTGGCGAGCCCCTGAAAAACACCCTGCCCGTTATGCGTAATTGGCGAGGTTTTACCGTGCATCACTTTAGCTGCCCGAACCACTATCGCGCCAAAGGCCTGCGCCATAGCCTGATGTCCCAGACAAACACCCAGCAGGGGCGTCTTGCCCGCGAAATGACGAATAACATCCAATGAGATACCAGCGTCATCCGGCGTGCAGGGGCCTGGGGATATTACGATTTTTTGCGGGCTTAGCGCGTCGATTTGCGCCAGCGTCAGTTCGTCGTTGCGCCTGACAAGGACATCAGCGCCCAGTTCGCAGAAGTATTGGTACAGGTTCCAGGTAAAAGAATCATAGTTATCGATAAGCAGGATCATGGCGGCTCCGGTACATAAGAACCGCGCTATTCTACTCAGTTTCCGGTGCTTCGCTTACCACTTTACGAAATATCGCCCGAAGCGCAGACAGGTCACCCATCGCCCCACTCTGATTAGCCAGGTTCCACTCCTCAACCGGAATGTCATCCCAGCTCAATATATACCCGGCATGAATCGCTAACTGTTCGAAAAAAATTCGCTGTGCCAGACCGCTGCCAATACGAAACGGATGCAGCATGTTGATTTCGCAATAATAGTGCGCAAGACGATCCACAAACTTATCTTCCGGTAACCCCACCAACCAGGACTCGTCTTCCAGGTCCTGCATCAGCGCATTGCCCTCTTTCTCGATATAAGCGAAATGACAAAAGCGGGTATCGCCCTGGTAAATATCCACTTCTCGCAGATGTCCCGCCCAGTCAAAAATATCCCGATACAGTTGGCGATGAATGGCGCACAGATGCGGCAAGCCCCGTTTAAGCGGGCCTAATTCGATAGTGGCCGCACGCAGCGCCGTCAGTTCATACGCCGCCTGCGCCAGGCGCTGTGCCTGATGAATCCCCAGACGGTTACGCATGACATTCAGGCCCGGATACAAATAGGGATCGCGTCCATCACCGAATTTATCGCTCATAGTGCCCCCTCAACTCTTCAAGACGCGCCAGGGCGTCTTCCGTGCTCAAAGTCACCCGTGGAATATCCACGCCTTCCAGCCGCCGACTGGCCTGGAAATTGGCATTTCGCCGTTGTTCCCAGAGTCTGGACTTTTGTTTATCGGTGAGTTTTTTCACGTGACCTCCCTGAATGAGCCGACACTTGCCACAAGTATAAGCGGCAATTTCAGGTTACGCAGAGAAGGGAAAGAACGCGGACAGGAACTGCCCGCGCAAAAGACGTTTACGGCAGGACTTTGGCAGACAGGATAACAATCGGTTTTGACGGGACATTCTGGTAAGGACCAACATCATGGGTCTGCACCTGAGAGATCTTATCCGCGACATCCATACCTTTCACAACTTTACCGAAGACCGCGTACCCAAAGTCGCGCTGGCCGTGATCGAGGAACGCATTGTCTGCAATATTGATAAAGAACTGGCTGGTCGCGCTGTCTTTATCTGCTGTACGCGCCATGGCAATCGTGCCGCGGGTATTACGCAGTCCGTTATCAGCTTCATTCTTGATTGGCGGGTTAGGTTTCTTCTGCTGCATCTGCTCGGTAAAACCGCCGCCCTGCACCATGAAGCCAGGGATCACGCGGTGGAACGTGGTGTTGTTATAGAAACCGCTGTTGACATAATCGACAAAGTTTTGCACTGAAACCGGGGCTTTCTGACTGTTCAGCTCCAGCTCAATGTTACCGGCAGAGGTTGTCAGCAGGACATGCGGGTCACCTTTTGCTGCCAGTGCTGCGGGAGAGAGAGCAGAAAGAGCGAGAACAGCTGCAACAGCCGCCAGAGTCGATTTGAGCATGAGAATTCCTTAACAAGAGCAGAAATGAAGCAAGTGAATTGATTCTAAAGAGCCTTCAAGAACAAGGCCATCCCTTTACTTAATTTTACGTACTTGAAACAAATGTAACCTTATAGCCTCAAGATTCAATGCGATCTAGATCACATAAAAAAATGTAACGTAGCAAGTAATTACCAATAAACATTTAAATGCATCACTAAAGCGCCTAAAATCTGCCCGCTCACGGCGCAGTCAATGCGCCTAACACTTCTATACAGGCCAGTCATGACTAACAGCAATCGCATCAAGCTCACATGGATTAGCTTTCTCTCCTACGCCCTGACAGGCGCGTTGGTAATTGTCACCGGGATGGTGATGGGAAACATCGCAGATTACTTCCATTTGCCCGTTTCCAGTATGAGTAACACCTTCACCTTTCTGAATGCCGGCATTCTGATCTCTATTTTTCTGAATGCATGGCTGATGGAAATTGTGCCACTGAAAACCCAGTTGCGCTTTGGCTTTATCCTGATGGTTCTGGCGGTCGCCGGACTGATGCTCAGCCATAGCCTGGCCTTGTTCTCAGCCGCCATGTTTGTACTGGGTCTGGTGAGCGGTATCACCATGTCGATTGGTACGTTCCTGGTGACTCAGATGTACGAAGGTCGCCAGCGCGGTTCCCGCCTGCTGTTTACTGATTCCTTCTTCAGCATGGCCGGCATGATTTTCCCGATGGTGGCAGCATTCCTGTTAGCGCGCAGCATCGAATGGTATTGGGTTTATGCCTGCATCGGCCTGGTATACGTCGCCATTTTCCTGCTGACCTTCGGCTGCGAATTCCCGGCGCTGGGTAAACACGCGCAGCAACCGGACGCGCCTGTGGTAAAAGAAAAATGGGGCATTGGCGTGCTGTTCCTGGCGATCGCCGCGCTGTGCTACATCCTCGGTCAGTTGGGCTTTATCTCCTGGGTGCCGGAATACGCCAAAAGTCTGGGCATGAGCCTGAACGACGCAGGTAAACTGGTCAGTGACTTCTGGATGTCTTACATGGTTGGCATGTGGGCATTTAGCTTTATCCTGCGTTTCTTCGATTTGCAGCGCATCCTGACCGTACTGGCGGGTGTGGCTACCGTCCTGATGTATCTGTTTATCACCGGTACGCCGGAGCATATGCCGTGGTTCATTCTGACGTTGGGCTTCTTCTCCAGCGCGATTTATACCACCATCATTACCCTCGGCTCCCAGCAGACGAAGGTCGCATCACCTAAACTGGTTAACTTCGTTCTGACCTGTGGCACCATCGGTACTATGCTCACCTTCGTGGTCACTGGCCCTATCGTGGCGCACAGCGGTCCGCTGGCGGCATTGCAGACGGCTAACGGCTTGTATGCGGTCGTATTCGTGATGTGCTTTATTCTTGGGTTCGTCACGCGTCATCGCCAGCATAACGCACCCGCAACGCATTAATCTGAGTGCCGGATGGCGATGCTAACGTATCTTATCCGGCCTACAAGACAAGCTGTTCGTAGGCCGGATAAGGCGCAGACGCCCTCCGGCCTATTCCCGCGCCCTCTTCTTTCTCTGGTGCTGTAGGCCAATTCTTACAAAAACCCCTTAATTTGTACGATATTTATACAAACACGAAAAGCCTGTTAATTCCGTAACTTATAAAAATGCAGTTAAATCAGCCATATACCTCTTAAGGAGTATATAAAGGCGAATTTGATTTGCATCAATAAGCGGGGTTGCTGAATCGTTAAGGTAGGCAGTAATAGAAAAGAAATCGAGGCAAAAATGAGCAAAGTCAGACTCGCTATTATCGGTAATGGTATGGTCGGCCATCGCTTTATTGAGGATCTTCTTGATAAATCCGACGCTGCCAATTTTGATATTACCGTCTTCTGTGAAGAACCCCGCAAAGCGTACGACCGCGTCCACCTGTCGTCCTACTTCTCCCACCACACCGCCGAAGAACTTTCTCTGGTGCGTGAAGGATTCTACGAGAAGCATGGCGTTAAGGTGTTAGTGGGCGAGCGCGCAATCACCATCAACCGCCAGGAGAAGGTGATCCACTCCAGCGCGGGTCGTACGGTCTATTACGATAAGCTGATCATGGCGACAGGCTCTTATCCGTGGATCCCACCGATTAAAGGTTCGGAAACCCAAGACTGCTTCGTTTACCGCACCATCGAAGACCTCAACGCCATTGAGTCTTGCGCGCGCCGTAGCAAACGTGGTGCCGTCGTCGGCGGTGGCCTGCTGGGCCTGGAAGCCGCCGGGGCGCTGAAAAGCCTAGGCGTTGAAACCCACGTGATTGAATTTGCCCCGATGCTGATGGCCGAACAGCTGGATCACATGGGTGGCGAGCAGTTACGTCGCAAAATTGAAAGCATGGGCGTGCGTGTCCACACCAGCAAAAACACTAAAGAGATCGTCCAGGAAGGCACCGAAGCGCGCAAAACCATGCGTTTTGCCGACGGTAGCGAACTGGAAGTCGATTTCATCGTCTTTTCTACCGGTATTCGCCCACGCGACAAACTGGCCACCCAATGCGGCCTGGACGTTGCGCCGCGCGGTGGTATTGTGATTAACGATACCTGCCAGACTTCTGATCCGGACATCTATGCCATCGGCGAATGCGCCAGTTGGAACAACCGCGTGTATGGCCTGGTCGCTCCAGGCTACAAAATGGCGCAGGTTGCCGTTGACCATATTCTCGAAACCGAAAACGCCTTTGAAGGCGCGGATCTGAGCGCCAAGCTGAAGCTGCTCGGTGTTGACGTCGGCGGGATTGGCGACGCGCATGCGCGCACGCCGGGCGCCCGTAGCTACGTCTATCTCGACGAAAGCAAAGAAGTCTACAAACGCCTCATCGTTAGCGAAGATAACAAAACCCTGCTCGGGGCGGTTTTAGTCGGTGACACCAGCGATTACGGCAACCTGCTGCAGCTGGTGCTGAACGCCATCGAACTGCCGGAAAACCCAGACTCACTGATTCTGCCAGCTCACGCGGGCAGCGGTAAGCCGTCTATCGGTGTCGATAAACTGCCGGACAGCGCGCAGATTTGCTCCTGCTTCGACGTCACCAAAGGCATGCTGATCGCCGCTATCAACAAAGGCTGCCACACCGTTGCGGCGCTGAAAGCTGAAACCAAAGCTGGTACCGGCTGCGGCGGGTGTATCCCGTTGGTAACGCAGGTCCTGAACGCTGAACTGGCGAAACAGGGGATCGAAGTTAACAACAACCTGTGTGAACACTTCCCGTACTCGCGTCAGGAACTGTTCCATCTGATCCGTGTAGAAGGGATTAAAACCTTCGAAGAGCTGCTGACAAAACACGGGAAAGGCTACGGCTGTGAAGTGTGTAAACCAACCGTAGGTTCCCTGCTGGCCTCCTGCTGGAATGAGTACATCCTCAAACCACAGCACACGCCGCTGCAGGACACTAACGACAACTTCCTGGCGAACATCCAGAAAGACGGTACTTACTCCGTGATCCCGCGCTCCGCGGGCGGAGAAATAACTCCTGAAGGCCTGGTGGCCGTGGGCCGTATCGCGCGTGAATTTAACCTGTATACCAAAATCACCGGTTCTCAGCGTATCGGCCTGTTCGGCGCGCAAAAAGATGACCTGCCGGAAATCTGGCGTCAGCTGATTGAAGCGGGCTTTGAAACCGGTCACGCATACGCCAAAGCGCTGCGTATGGCGAAAACCTGCGTAGGCAGTACCTGGTGTCGTTATGGCGTCGGCGATAGCGTCGGATTCGGCGTGGAGCTGGAAAACCGCTACAAGGGCATTCGTACCCCGCACAAAATGAAATTCGGCGTCTCCGGCTGTACCCGTGAATGTGCGGAAGCTCAAAGCAAAGACGTGGGTATCATCGCCACTGAGAAAGGCTGGAACTTGTACGTTTGCGGTAACGGCGGGATGAAACCTCGTCATGCAGACCTGCTGGCAGCGGATATCGACCGCGAAACACTGCTCAAATACCTTGATCGTTTCATGATGTTCTACATCCGTACCGCTGACAAACTGACCCGAACCGCACCATGGTTAGACAACCTGGAAGGCGGTATCGAATATCTGAAATCGGTCATCATCGACGACAAACTGGGGCTGAACCAGCACCTGGAAGAAGAGATGGCCCGTCTGCGTGAAGCGGTGGTCTGCGAGTGGACAGAAACCGTTAACACTCCATCCGCGCAGGTTCGCTTCAAACACTTTATCAACAGCGATCAACGCGATCCGAATGTCCAGGTTGTGCCTGAACGTGAACAACATCGTCCGGCCACGCCCTATGAGCGTATCCCGGTGACTCTGGTGGAGGAAAACGCATGAGCCAGTGGAAAAACATCTGCAAAATCGATGACATTCTGCCTGCAACAGGCGTCTGCGCCCTGTTAGGTAGCGAGCAAGTTGCGATTTTCCGCCCGTATCACAGCGACCAGGTGTTTGCGATCAGCAACATCGACCCGTTCTTTGAGTCCAGCGTGCTTTCTCGTGGGCTGATTGCTGAACATCAGGGCGAATTGTGGGTCGCCAGCCCGCTGAAAAAACAGCGCTTTCGCTTAAGCGATGGTCTGTGCATGGAAGACGAACAGTTCTCCGTGAAACATTACGAAGCCCGAGTGAAAGACGGCACGGTGCAACTGCGCGGTTAATAACTTTTTGGGAGGCGCAACGCCTCCCCTTTTTTGACGTATTTGTAGGTCTTTTATTTGTAGGCCTGATAAGCGTAGCGCCATCAGGCAATTGCACAAGCACATTGCCGGATGGCGGCATAAATGCCTTATCCGGCCTACGGTTACGATTTCTTTTTATTGTTTGTACTTCAAGGATAATCAACACATGTTCACAGACACTATTAATAAGTGTGCGGCTAACGCTGCGCGCATCGCACGACTGTCGGCTAATAACCCGCTCGGATTCTGGGTCAGTTCGGCAATGGCGGGGGCCTACGTCGGTCTCGGCATCATTCTTATTTTCACCCTCGGTAATCTGCTCGACCCGTCCGTTCGTCCTCTGGTAATGGGTGCAACCTTTGGTATCGCTTTGACGCTGGTCATTATCGCCGGTTCGGAACTGTTTACCGGTCACACCATGTTCCTGACGCTCGGCGTCAAAGCGGGCACCATCAGTCACGGTCAGATGTGGGCTATTCTGCCGCAAACCTGGCTGGGTAACCTGGTCGGATCCGTGTTTGTCGCTCTGCTTTACAGTTGGGGCGGCGGTAGCCTGCTGCCGGTCGATACCAGCATCGTCCATTCGGTGGCGTTGGCGAAAACTACCGCGCCAGCAACGGTGCTGTTCTTTAAAGGCGCACTGTGTAACTGGTTGGTTTGTCTGGCTATCTGGATGGCAATTCGTACCGAGGGCGCAGCAAAATTCCTCGCTATCTGGTGGTGTCTACTGGCGTTTATCGCTTCCGGCTACGAGCACTCGGTTGCCAACATGACGCTGTTTGCCCTCTCCTGGTTCGGCCACCACAGCGAAGCCTATACCCTGTCAGGAATTGGTCATAACCTGTTGTGGGTGACACTCGGTAATACTTTGTCCGGTGTCGTATTCATGGGATTGGGTTATTGGTATGCTACGCCAAAATCGGAGCGTCCTGTTCCGGCAAAAATCAACCAGCCAGAGGCTACTGCCAATAATTAAGGGGTAATGTCGTGGATCATTTGCCTATATTTTGTCAACTACGTGACCGCGACTGCTTGATCGTCGGCGGTGGTGATGTCGCAGAACGCAAAGCGCGGTTACTGCTGGAAGCGGGCGCCCGTATAACGGTTAATGCGCTGGCGTTTATTCCGCAGTTCACCGTATGGGCAGATGAAGGCATGCTGACGCTGGTTGAGGGACCGTTCGACGAGTCCCTGCTCGACACCTGCTGGCTGGCTATTGCCGCCACCGATGACGATGCCGTCAACCAAAGCGTCAGCACCGCCGCAGAATCACGTCGTATTTTCTGCAACGTGGTCGATGCGCCAAAAGCAGCCAGTTTTATCATGCCCTCCATTATCGACCGCTCGCCGCTGATGGTGGCGGTCTCCTCCGGCGGTACATCGCCGGTGCTTGCCCGTCTGCTACGTGAAAGACTTGAATCTGTGCTGCCTCAGCATCTGGGCCAGGTCGCGCAATATGCAGGCAAGTTACGCGCCCGAGTGAAAGAACAGTTTGCCAGCATGGGTGAACGTCGCCGCTTCTGGGAAAAATTGTTCGTGAATGACCGCCTGGCGCAGTCGCTGGCGAACAGTGACCAGAAAGCCGTCGAGGAAACCACCGAGCAGTTGCTCAGCGAACCGTTGGACCATCGAGGCGAAGTAGTGCTGGTTGGCGCCGGTCCTGGCGATGCCGGGCTGCTGACGCTGAAAGGTCTACAGCAGATCCAGCAAGCGGATGTCGTGGTTTATGACCGTCTGGTATCCGACGACATCATGAACCTTGTACGCCGCGATGCCGACCGGGTGTTCGTCGGTAAACGCGCGGGCTACCACTGTGTACCGCAGGAAGAAATTAACCAGATCCTGCTGCGTGAAGCGCAACAGGGCAAACGCGTCGTGCGCCTGAAAGGTGGCGACCCGTTCATCTTTGGCCGTGGTGGCGAAGAGCTGGAAACCCTGTGCCATGCCGGTATTCCATTCTCCGTTGTGCCAGGTATTACCGCAGCATCCGGTTGTTCCGCCTATTCCGGCATTCCACTGACCCATCGAGATTACGCCCAGAGTGTACGTCTGGTCACCGGGCACCTGAAAACCGGCGGCGAGCTGGACTGGGAAAACCTGGCGGCAGAGAAACAGACGCTGGTGTTCTACATGGGCCTCAATCAGGCGGCTACTATCCAGGAAAAACTGATCGAATTTGGCATGCAACCCGATATGTCTGTCGCGCTGGTAGAAAACGGTACCTCCGTGAAGCAACGCGTTGTTAACGGGGTGCTTTCGCAACTCGGCGAACTGGCGCAGCAGGTTGAAAGCCCGGCGCTGATTATCGTCGGCCGCGTGGTTGGACTACGCGATAAGCTGAACTGGTTCTCGAACCATTAATTGAATGCTCAAAAATGCCCTGATATTGGACTGCCCCTATAAAGTTGGACAGTTCATATTCAGGGCATTTATTTATCTTCCGATAGAAATAAATCAAAAACCGATACACGCTATATACTCGCCTCAGTAGCCCAACCGTTAATCATTAATTAAATATATCTTTAAAACATTTAAATTCATTGAAATAATATTTTATATAAAACTTGTTATGTCCTAATCCGGACTACTTTAAATTTATTTTAGTTGATATCTTAACCGCCGAGAAATGGATTTCATCCATTTAAAAATAGATATCTTACAAGGATTTTAACATGCTGAAATTTGCAAAAATCACTATCGTTGCTGGTGTTCTGGCTACGCTGACCGCGTGTACTGGTCATGTCGATAACAAAAAAGATAACTGCACCTACGATTACTTCCTGCATCCGGCAATTTCTATTTCTAAAATTATTGGTGGCTGTGGCCCGGCTGCAGATCTGTAACAGAAGCGATTGCGCAGATACAAAAAAACCGGGAAATCCCCGGTTTTTATATTTATAGGTTAAATGCTCATTCACACGTTACCGCACTTCTCGCCGAGCAGGTAGCGGGCCAGGGTTGTCAGTCCCTCCTCTCTCTTGATAAATATCCGACGCATTTTATATCTTCAGTAAATTGAATATTTATATCTTCATTAAAGTGATTGATATAAGGAAATATGCAAACGGCGAGGCGCTTCATATTTTTTGAGATTCACCAGCGAACAGGCGAAAAAAAACCGGGTAGAACCCGGTTTCTTCAGCAACGCAGAGCGCATTACGGCTTGGCGACAAAACCAATCGCTTCGTAAACCGCTTTCAGCGTAACAGACGCGCGTGCGCTGGCTTTTTCCGCGCCATCTTTCATCACCTGCTGCAGGAAAGCTTCATCGTTACGGAAACGGTGATAACGCTCCTGAAGCTCGGTCAGCATGCCGGAAACAGCCTCTGCGACTTCACCTTTCAGATGACCATACATCTTGCCTTCAAAGTGCTGTTCCAGCTCCGGAATGCTCTGGCCGGTAACGGCAGAGAGGATATCCAGCAGGTTGGAAACACCCGCTTTATTCTGCACGTCGTAGCGTACAACAGGCGGCTCTTCGGAGTCGGTCATCGCACGTTTGATTTTCTTAACCACGGATTTCGGATCTTCCAGCAGGCCGATCACGTTGTTGCGGTTGTCATCCGACTTGGACATTTTCTTCGTCGGCTCCAGCAGCGACATCACGCGCGCACCGGATTTAGGAATGAACGGCTCAGGCACTTTGAAGATGTCGCCATACAGGGCGTTGAAGCGCTGGGCGATATCGCGGCTTAGTTCCAGATGCTGTTTCTGATCTTCACCAACCGGTACCTGGTTGGTCTGATACAGCAGGATGTCTGCCGCCATCAGCACCGGATAATCAAACAGACCGGCGTTGATGTTCTCCGCATAGCGTGCGGATTTATCTTTGAACTGGGTCATACGGCTCAGCTCGCCGAAATAGGTGTAGCAGTTCAGCGCCCAACCTAACTGTGCGTGTTCCGGTACATGAGACTGGACGAAAATGGTGCTTTTTTCAGGATCGATACCGCATGCCAGATACAGCGCCAGCGTATCGAGCGTTGCTTTACGCAGCTGCTGAGCATCCTGACGAACGGTGATGGCATGTTGGTCAACGATGCAGTAGATGCAATGGTAGTCATCCTGCATGCTCACCCACTGACGCAGCGCACCCATATAGTTGCCAATGGTCAATTCACCTGAGGGCTGTGCGCCACTAAAAACGATGGGCTTAGTCATTTTTTGATTCCTGATTTTCGCTATGCGGAAGCCCGAGAACGGGCAGTAGTTCATTAATACGGTCGTAAATAACGTCGGGTTGGCTCAGCGCGATCGACTCGCCGTAGTTGTAGCCATAAGTCAGGCCAACGGACGGACAGCCAGCAGCTTTTGCCGCCTGAATATCATTACGTGAATCCCCTACGAAGAGCAATTGCTCAGGCTTGATGCCAAGCTTGCTTGCTACCAGCAGTAGCGGATCCGGATGCGGTTTTTTATTCTGCACGTCGTCACCACCGATGACCACGCTAAAGTATTTGGCGATATCTAACGCCTCAAGCAATGGCGCGACAAACGGGGTCGGTTTGTTGGTCACCAGACCCAGCGGCAATCCTTTCGCATGCAGCGCGCCCAGCGTGTCGGCAACATCAGGGAACAGGAATGTCCCTTCCTCTGCGACATCGCCGTAGTATCTGTCGAACAGCTTACGCAAAATACGCACCTGTTCTTCGGCTGGGATATCATCATCAACGGGCGGTTTACCCATTGTCTTACGTAGTGTGGCGCGCTCCTGACGCGACCACGCCAGCGCGCGCTCCATCAGTACATCTGCACCGTTGCCAATCCAGGTGATAACGCGTTCTTCACCGGCAATCGGCAGTTCCAGCGCATACAGCGCCATATCCACCGCTGCGGTTAATCCCGGCGCGCTGTCGACCAGCGTACCGTCGAGGTCAAAGGCAACGCCCCGAATATCCTGAAACTTATCCATGACTTACCTTCGCCAGTTCATTGCGCATTTCATCAATGACTTTTTTGTAGTCTGGTTGGTCGAAAATAGCAGAGCCTGCGACAAACATATCTGCACCCGCCGCCGCGATTTCACCAATGTTGTTCACCTTGACGCCGCCGTCCACTTCGAGGCGGATATCGTAGCCAGATTCATCAATACGACGACGCACTTCGCGCAGCTTATCCAGCGTTTGTGGGATAAAGGACTGCCCGCCAAAGCCTGGGTTAACGGACATCAGCAGGATCACATCGAGCTTATCCATGACGTAGTCCAGATAGCTCAGCGGTGTTGCCGGGTTAAACACCAGGCCCGCTTTACAGCCATGCTCTTTGATCAGCTGTAAAGTGCGATCGACATGCTCGGAGGCTTCCGGGTGAAAAGTAATGATGCTCGCGCCGGCGGCGGCGAAGTCCGGGACAATACGATCGACCGGTTTCACCATCAGATGAACGTCAATCGGGGCAGTAATGCCATATTTACGCAGCGATTTCAGTACCATCGGGCCGATGGTCAGGTTCGGTACGTAGTGATTGTCCATGACATCGAAGTGTACGACATCGGCACCGGCAGTCAGCGCTCTCGCGGTGTCCTCACCCAGGCGGGCAAAATCAGCCGACAGAATTGAGGGGGCGATCAAATACTGTTTCATCCGCTTCTCCTTGAGAATTATTTCTTCGCAGGCGTTACAACTCCTGGTTTATACAGTGCCAGCAGTTCGTTCACCTTTTTACGCGTGCCGCCATTGCTGCTAATGCTGCGCCGCACTTTGACCTGAAAATGTTTCGCCGATCGGTACCATTCGCGGGTATCAGGCGTGTCATGGTTCGAAATTAACACCGGGATCTGCTTACTGACCAGCTTTTCTGCCATCTCGGCCAGATGCGCCTGCTCTTTTGGGCTAAAGCTGTTGGTATGATACGCGGTGAAATTTGCCGTCGCCGAAAGCGGTGCATAAGGCGGGTCACAATAAACCACTGAGTTGCTATCCGCACGGTCCATGCACTCTTCATAGGAGAGACAATGGAACTCCGCATTCTGCGCTTTTTCAGCAAAATGGTACAACTCGGCTTCCGGGAAGTAAGGTTTTTTATAACGACCAAACGGTACATTAAACTCGCCGCGCAGGTTATAACGGCACAATCCGTTGTAACCAAAGCGGTTCAGATACAAGAACAGTACTGCACGGCGGAACGGATCCTGACTGGCATTAAATTCTTCTCTGAACCGATAGTACACCTCAGCCTGATTGGTTTCAGGCATAAACAGCTCACGCGAAGCCTGCACATACTCATCGGTACGTGTCTTCACGATGTTATAGAGACTGATGAGGTCGCTGTTGATATCGGCAAGAATATAACGAGAAAAGTCGGTGTTGAGAAACACCGACCCGGCACCCACGAAAGGTTCAATCAGGCATTCACCCTGAGGTAAATGCCGTTTGATATCATCAAGCAGGGGGTATTTTCCCCCTGCCCATTTCAAAAAAGCGCGATTTTTTTTCATGCTGACTAACTAATTACACCTTCTCCGGCTGTGGAGAAAGCTCCGACAGCATCCTGCGCTTTAGTCTTTGTCCCGCAATTGGGCGAAACAGCAAACCATTGCAGAACATATCCTATCTTACTTCAAATCGGCCTGAACCTGGTGCAGCGGTTTTGCCCACGGATTTTTCGCCTGAATATCGGCGGGTAGCGTAGACACTGCACGTTTCGCATCTTCTTTAGACGCATACACGCCTGTTACCAGAACATACCACGGTTGACCGTTACGCGTCGTCTGATACACCACGTAGTTCTTCAGGTTTTCTTTCTTCGCCCAACCGTTAAGGTTGTCGTAGTTAGAAGAACTGCTGAGCTGCAGCGTGTAATGGCTGGACGGCGCAGATTTTAACGCTCCGACATTTCCTGCACTTTTCGCTCCACCAGCAACAGGTGTTGACGTTGTTGCCGTCGCAGTTGGCGCAGGCGTTGTAGTCGCGGTAGCTTTCGGCTCAACGGTCGCCTTCGGCGTAGCGGTAACCACAGGTGCCTTGGTTGTGGTCGTCGGCGCAGTTGCAGTTGGTTTTGCCTGAGCAACAGGTTTCGGCTCTGTCTGCGTCGCTTTCACCGTAGTTTGCGGTTTGCTCTTCGGCTCAATAACGGCCTGTTTACGTTCCTGGTGTGTCGCAGCAGGGCGTTCAGTCGTTTCCGTTTTCGCAGTCTGGCGCACAGCATTACCATTACGAACTGGCGCAACGGTCGCAGGTTCGGTCGGCAGCGTAGAGTTAACCACTACATTGTTAACCTGCTCCTGGCCTTGCGGTTGCGTCAGAGCGTTGTTCAGATCGCCCTGCACTTCAACACGCTGCTGGCCTTCAGTTGCCGCAGGTGTCTGACCTTGAGTTGGGGTAGAGGAAATCGGCGGTAAGGAAACATCCTGCTGGGTATTGCCAGCGGTCTGCTCAGCGCCCGTTGCAGGCGTAGTCGTGCTCGCCTGATCCGTCGCGTTGTTGCCAGAAAGATCGATGCTCTTCTCGCCCGATCCAGCCTGCTCACTGGGAGATGATGAGGGGGCTTTCAGCGCAGAACCGATACCGATGATCAGCAGCAACAGCACCAGGACACCGACACCCATCATCATATACTGACGAGAGGCAGGCTTGCTGGCGGGTTTCTTACGCTTGCGCGGACGACGTTCTACACGCTCTTCATCCACGTCATCGTCATCAGATTCATACTCTTCTTCAATGTCCCGTTCTTCTTCACGCTCTTTACGTGCGCGCGCAGGACGGCGATCGTCAGCATCCAGATCAACATCATCAAAATTGATTTGCGGCTCATTATCGCGTTCAGACGATTGACGAGAACGACCAGTACGACGATCGCTGGGATCGGGTTTCAGCTCGTCTTCTGGTTTGAATTCATCCATTTAACACCCCACTCAAAGGTTAATGCTTACGACTTTGCACATAACCTGAAGCTAAAAGACCTACGTTTCGCAACGCAAGCCAGACCTTTCTTGTTGTTACGCCGGCTGGCAATCAGCAATAGCGTTAAGAACCACCTCGTGCGACACTCCGCCGCGCACTTCACTCTTCCCTATAGCCCGCGGAAGCACTAAACGAATCTCTCCCGCTAACACTTTTTTATCTCGCAGCATGTGCGGCAGATAAGCCTCGCTGGACATTTCACGCGGTCCATTGACCGGCAAGCCCGCTCGCTGGAGCAGCGTAATGATGCGCTGCGTATCAGCGGAGGTAAACTGTCCAAGACGTTCTGACGTACGAGCAGCCATTACCATACCTGCTGCAACGGCTTCACCATGTAACCAATTGCCATAACCCATTTCAGCTTCGATCGCATGGCCAAACGTGTGTCCCAGATTCAGTAAAGCACGTAAGCCCATTTCACGCTCGTCCGCTGCGACAACTTCTGCTTTCAGCTCACAACAACGACGAATACAGTACGCCATCGCCGGACCATCCAGACGCAATAACGCATCCAGATTTTCTTCCAGCCAACTGAAAAATTCACCGTCAAGGATGATGCCGTATTTGATCACTTCCGCCAGCCCCGATGCCAGCTCACGCGCAGGAAGCGTTTTCAGACAATCGAGATCCACCACCACGGACGCCGGTTGGTAAAACGCGCCAATCATGTTTTTACCGAGGGGATGGTTTACGGCGGTTTTGCCGCCAACGGAGGAGTCGACCTGCGACAACAGGGTTGTCGGGACTTGAATAAAACGAACACCACGCTGATAGCTGGCTGCCGCAAAACCGGTCAGATCGCCTATCACGCCGCCGCCAAGTGCGACTAACGTGGTATCACGACCGTGCGGTTTTTGCAGTAACGCAGTGAAAACCGTATCCAGAACCGTCAGGCTTTTATACTGCTCGCCATCGGGAAGGATAACGCTATCAACGTTTACACCCGCCTGTTCAAGTACGCCGCGAACCTTATCGAGATAAAGGGGAGCCAGGGTTTCGTTGGTTACCAACATAACCTGATCGCCCGATTTCAGCGGTAAGAATGAAGCTGGCTCATTAAACAAACCAGCCGCGATGGTGATAGGGTAACTACGTTCCCCGAGAGTGACTGTGATCCTCTCCATTACGCGACATCCACCTTAGTTACTTGTACCCGCAGACGAGTGTGTATTCAGCCAGAATTAGTTGCTTTCCAACATATGAATAATCTGGTTTGCTACGACTTTTGCGCTCTGATCGTCGGTGCGAATGGTCACGTCAGCAATCTCTTCGTACAGAGGATTGCGTTCGTCAGCCAACGCTTCCAGAACTTCACGAGGCGGCGATTCTACCTGCAGCAGCGGGCGTTTCTTGTCACGTTGAGTTCGCGCAAGTTGTTTTTCAATTGTCGTTTCAAGATAGACCACGACGCCACGCGCGGAAAGACGGTTACGTGTTTCACGTGATTTAACAGAGCCACCGCCAGTTGCCAGCACAATACCCTGTTTTTCCGTCAACTCGTTGATGACTTTTTCTTCGCGATCACGGAAGCCGTCTTCACCTTCTACATCGAAGACCCAGCCCACATCAGCTCCGGTTCGTTTCTCAATCTCTTGATCAGAATCGTAAAATTCCATATTGAGTTGTTGAGCTAACTGGCGCCCAATAGTGCTTTTTCCGGCACCCATAGGCCCAACCAGAAAGATATTGCGTTTCTCTGCCATTTTTTCGGTACTACTAAGACTATTCGTTAATGGTAAACCCGCTTCGCAGACACTCAGCGCAGCAGGACATGAACTGAAACCTCATAAGATATTGCGAGAGTCAGACTGAAAATTATCTCAATACTCAAGCGGGTTTGGCAACTGAATAAATCACCAAACCTTACGCATTTCTGGTCGTGGCAGGCATGCTACCCTGCAAACATCAGGCCTGGCGACGTATCGCGCAGCCAAATGACACCAAATAAGCCTATGACACACCACCAGAAAGGCAAAGCGTATTTACTGCCGCATAAGTAAAGAAAAGTACCGACACTCAAATCGGTACTCCTTGTATGCTAAATACACCCGCACGTCAAATCTCTGAAACGTGTTCAGTGCAAAAACAACGGCTTTTCATGCATAAGTTATTGCGTTGAAACCAGTCTGGGCGTAATAAAAACCACTAATTCACGCCGTTCGTCTTCTTTACCATCATGACGAAAGAGAGAGCCAAGCCAGGGGATGTCGCCCAACAGCGGCACGCTGTCGGCTGCGGATTTATTCTTATGTGAAAAAATCCCGCCCAGCGCAATCGTCTCGCCGCTTTTTACCTCGACCTGGGTTTCAATCTCCTGCTTATCAATAGCCAGAACTTCGCCATCCGCCTGCTGTAGCACCTGCCCGGGAACATTCTGGCTGATATGCAGTTTCAGTCTGATTCGTCCTTTCTGCAATACGGTGGGCGTGACTTCCATCCCTAATACAGCTTCCTTGAACTCGACGGATGTCGCGCCGCTTTCACCGCTGGAGACCTGATAAGGGATCTCACTACCCTGCTTAATACTGGCAGGTTGCAGGTGAGAAGCCAGTAAGCGTGGACTGGCGATGATGTCCAACTGCTGTTTTTGCTCCAGCGCAGACAGTTCCAGCTCGAGTAAACGACCGTTAATACGGCCAATGTTAAATCCCACACGGGATGTGGCTGTGGATACAGAAAGATCGCTGGCAAGCGTTGTGACGTTCCCCACCGCCCCCGATTGCTGTGCGTCAGCCAGCGACCACTTCACCCCCAGCTCACGCAAGCTTTTTTCATTAATCGTCACGATATGCGCCGCCAGTTCGACTTGTGCAACCGGCAGATCCATTTGCGCCACCCACGTTTCCAGTGCGTTAAGCGCAACGCTATTATCACGCAGCAGTAAGCGGTTGGTGCGTTTATCCACCGTCATGCTTCCTTTGGCGCTGAGCAGCTTTTCTCCGGCTTTTGCCAGCTCGGAGGCATCAGCATATTGCAAAATGATACTGCGATGTTCCAACGGCAGGCTGGCCTGAAGCCGTGCCTGCTCATTGTCCTGACGAGCCGCATTTTCACTCTGCCATTGAACAGAATGCACATGCAGAATGTTGCCTTCCTGACGTAATACCAGCCCGGCGCTTTTCACCACCGTTTGCAATGCCTGCTTCCAGGGCACATCCGTCAAATGCAGTGACAGCACACCGCTGACATCCGGTGAAACTACCAGGTTTTTCTTTTCCTGTTCGGCCAGCGCCTGCAATACCTGCACAACCGGCACATCATCGACCACCAGCGTCACGTTTTGTGATTTCGCCGCCAGTACGCTCTGAATCCCGACCACCAGTACGAGCACTATCCATGCCATCCATCGCTTCATTTATCGCTCCTTGTCGTTGCCAATGCCACTGCGGCGGCTCGCAGTTTTTCCCTGTGTCGAGGGTTACGCTCTGGGCCGTTATCTGCGTAACCGTCCAACCGTTTTTCAGGACATCATTTCGCTCAACCCGCTGCCATTTTTTCTGGCTATCCTGAACAATGCCAATGGGTCGCGAGCCCTGGCTCAATATTCCCTGATAGCGCCATGCCGACAGCTCAGCAATTTGGCAACGGTCCTCCGGCGGCAGGAAGGGATTACGCATACCGGTGAGTATCAGTACGCTTATGCACGCCAACAGCCAGCGTTCAACCATCATTCAGACGCTCCAGTTGTAGTGTTAACAGCAGCTCCGCACCTTCTGCGTAAAGAGAAAACCGGCTGACGTTCATCCCTTGCTCCGCTAATTGGACAAACATCGGCGGGATGGCATCCCAGCCTGGCTTCAGCGTCATTTCTCCGCCCTGCGCGGAGGGTTGCCAGTGGATAAGATGTGCAAGAGGAGTCTGAAACAGCAGTGGGGAGAACGGAATCAGCGTCTCTTCAGGCTCTTCTGGCGATGACGCCAGCAGATATAAATTCCGCCATTGTGCCTGAATGGCCGCTCGTTGCTGGTTTAGCGCCTCTTGTTGTATAACCCGTTTCTGCGCGGTGGAGCTGAGGCATAACATGACGACGATGAGCAGTCCCAGCATCCAGCCACAGCCGCAGATGAGCCGAAAGCGCGGCGACTGCGCTAACCAGCTATCACAAAGCGTTTTCATGCGCACCGCTCCGCATCAGTCGATAGTGGAATTGCCAGCGTCCCTGCGCATCCTGCTGCGTTTCGCCAGGGCTACCCAATTTAAATAGCGGCAGCTGGCGTAATTGCGCTTCCAGCGCCTTCAGCGCGGCAAAGCTCAGCGTGTTTCCCGTCAGTTCCAGTGTCTCCTGCTGCCAGGTGATTTTTGTTAACCACGCCTGCTCCGGCAGTAATTCCGCCAGCCCTTGCAAAACCCGCTGCCAGCTTCGGGTCTGCTCACGCTGTTTGTTCCGCGCTTGAACCTGTTGCCATCGTTGCTGGCGCTGCTGCACACGCGGCTTTAGCGCCATTAAAGCCTCGGCCCGCGTCTTTTCGGCATCCGCTAACAACAATTCGACCTGGTTTTCTACGCTCAAAACACTGTAATAGCGCAACAACACGCCAATACTAAGCAGTAGCGAAACGCCAAATAAAACACTCCAGAAGCGTAGGCAGGCGCGACGTCGCGTCTGGCGCCAGGGCAGAAGATTGATGGTCGCTATCATCAACATGAGCCTCCCATAGCGAGTCCCAGTGCAATGGTGAAGCGATGGCTTTGCGTTGGAATTGGCGGCTGGCGTACAGACACCACGCTTAAAGGATCGAAGCCGCTGGGATCGCATAGCGCAATGGCTGTTGTGGAAAGCGATAATGTCGCGGCAAGCTCGTCGATACAGCCAATATCGGCCGTTGATTTACGCCCCCATGCCGAACGGGTCGCCCATAGCCACTGGGTATCATCATGCCATACCAGACACTGATGACGTTCTGGCAGGTAAGGTATAAATCGCTGTAACGCGCTGGCATCCGGCGTAATCGCCGTAACCTGCACCTTCAACGTTTGGATAAGCGTCAGAAGCGCTGAAATCTCTTTGCTTTGCGCGGCAGTGACGTTAAACGCCGGGCTTAACGTGTCTTCGCTATAATCAAAATGCAGCGCATCTGGCGCCATATCCAGCTCACGCGCCATCGAACCGGATAACCATGCGGCTTGCTCCGGCTCGCGCAGCATCATTTCCGGACGAGGATACTTTTTTTGTAACGTCCTGTTGGCAGGAAAAGAGAGATGAATATGGTGTCGGCGAGGAAGCTCCCGGCTCCACGGCAGTAGCGCTGCGACAAGCTGTTCAGGCTCGCGAATATGGCCATCGACGATAACCTGAGGCGTCAGCGGTATACGCCACCAGCGCTGGAGAAACCAACCGGATGCGTCGTGAACTACGGCGACAGCCAGCGCTTCATGTTGCTGAATATGCAGACCAATTTTCCAGATATTGAAAGCCATTGCTGATGATCTCCTTATCACCCGTTGCTTTAACGGGTATATCAATGCGTCTGGCTTGCCTTTATACTACCGCGCGTTTGTTTATAAACTGCCCAAATGCCACTAAATGGGAAATCTCCAGTGAAGTTCGTAAAGTATTTATTAATCCTTGCAGTATGTTGCATCCTGCTGGGAGCAGGCTCGATTTATGGCCTCTATCGCTATATTGAGCCGCAATTACCTGACGTCGCGACGCTCAAAGATGTGCGTTTACAGATCCCGATGCAGGTTTACAGCGCTGATGGCGAGCTGATCGCGCAATATGGCGAGAAACGTCGAATCCCGGTCACCCTGGATCAGATGCCGCCGGTAATGGTTAAAGCCTTTATCGCTACCGAAGACAGTCGCTTTTATGAGCACCACGGGGTAGACCCGGTGGGGATCTTCCGTGCTGCCAGCGTCGCGCTGTTCTCCGGCCATGCATCGCAAGGGGCCAGCACCATTACCCAACAGTTGGCGAGAAACTTCTTTCTGAGCCCGGAACGTACGCTGATGCGTAAGATCAAAGAAGTGTTCCTGGCGATCCGCATTGAACAACTGCTGAGTAAAGATGAGATCCTCGAACTGTATCTGAACAAGATTTACCTGGGGTATCGCGCTTATGGCGTAGGTGCTGCCGCGCAGGTCTATTTCGGTAAGACGGTTGATCAGCTCAGCTTAAGTGAAATTGCGGTGATTGCCGGTCTGCCAAAAGCGCCGTCAACCTTCAACCCCCTCTATTCGATGGAAAGGGCAACCGCGCGACGTAACGTCGTACTGTCGCGTATGTTGAGCGAAAACTACATCACGCAGGCCCAGTACGATCAGGCGCGCGGCGAAGCCATTGACGCCAACTACCACGCGCCGGAAATCGCCTTCTCCGCGCCGTATCTCTCTGAGATGGTGCGCCAGGAGATGTATAACCGTTATGGCGAGAAAGCCTATGAGGACGGGTATCGCATCACCACCACTATTACGCGCAAAGTACAGCAGGCTGCTCAGCAGGCAGTACGTAACAACGTAATGGATTACGACATGCGCCACGGTTATCGCGGCCCGTCGAACGTGCTGTGGAAAGTGGGCGAAAGCAGTTGGGACAGCAAGAAAATCACCGATACGCTGAAAGCGCTACCGACTTATGGTCCCCTGCTACCGGCGGTTGTTACCAGCGCCAATCCGCAGGAAGCCATTGCCGCGCTGGCGGATGGTACGTCAGTGTCATTACGGATGGAAGGCATGCGCTGGGCGCGTCCTTACCGCTCGGATACCCAGCAAGGCCCGACGCCGCGCAAAGTGACTGATGTGGTGCAAACCGGGCAGCAAATCTGGGTACGCCAGGTTGGCGATGCCTGGTGGCTGGCGCAAGTACCGGACGTCAACTCCGCACTGGTCTCCATCAATCCGCAAAACGGCGCGGTGCTGGCGCTGGTCGGTGGTTTTGACTTCAACCAGAGCAAGTTTAACCGTGCAACCCAGGCGTTACGCCAGGTGGGTTCCAACATCAAACCATTCCTGTATACCGCCGCGATGGATAAAGGTCTGACGCTGGCGAGCATGCTTAACGACGTGCCGATCTCCCGCTGGGATGCCGGCGCGGGTTCCGACTGGCAGCCGAAGAACTCACCGCCGCAATACGCCGGTCCTATCCGCTTACGTCAGGGGCTGGGTCAGTCGAAAAACGTGGTGATGGTACGCGCCATGCGCGCGATGGGCGTGGATTACGCGGCAGAGTATCTGCAACGTTTCGGCTTCCCGGCACAGAACATTGTGCACACCGAGTCGCTGGCGCTGGGTTCTGCCTCGTTCACGCCGTTGCAGGTGGCGCGCGGTTATGCAGTGATGTCTAACGGCGGCTTCCTGGTCGATCCGTATTTCATCAGTAAAATCGAAAGCGATATGGGCGGCGTTATCTTCGAGGCGAAGCCGAAAATTGCCTGTCCGGAATGCGATATTCCGGTGATTTATGGTGATACCCAGAAATCTAACGTGCTGGAAAACAGTAACGTCGAAGATGTCGCCGTCTCGCAGGAACAGCAGAATGCCTCCGTGCCTATGCCTCAGCTTGAGCAGGCAAACCAGGCGCTGGTCGCGCAAAGCGGAACGCAGGAGTACGCTCCACACGTGATCAACACGCCGCTGGCCTTCCTGATTAAAAGCGCCCTGAATACCAATATCTTTGGTGAGCCGGGCTGGATGGGAACCGGTTGGCGTGCAGGTCGCGATTTACAGCGCCATGATATCGGCGGGAAAACCGGGACCACCAACAGCTCTAAAGATGCATGGTTCTCCGGCTACGGGCCAGGCGTGGTGACGTCGGTATGGATCGGGTTTGATGACCATCGCCGCAATCTCGGACACACGACGGCTTCTGGGGCGATCAAAGACCAGATCTCCGGCTACGAAGGCGGCGCAAAGAGCGCACAGCCTGCCTGGGATGCCTATATGAAGTCCGTGCTGGAAGGCGTGCCTGAGCAGCCGCTGACGCCGCCGCCGGGTATTGTGACGGTCAATATCGATCGCAGCACCGGTCAACTGGCAAGCGGTGGCAACAGCCGCGCAGAATACTTCATTGAAGGCACTCAGCCGACGCAACAGGCGGTGCATGAGGTGGGGACGACCATTATCGATAATGGTGAGACGCACGAACTGTTCTGATCCCTGACCGATCAAAAAAAGGCGCTTCGGCGCCTTTTTTATTATTCGTGAAGAGAAATTAAAGCCGCCCTTGCCCTTTCAGCCATTCGCGCACGAGGAACAGCGCACTCACATTACGCGCTTCGTGAAAATCAGGATCTTCCAGCAGATCCATCAAATGCGCCAGCGGCCAGCGCACCTGCGGTAATGGTTCAGGCTCATCACCTTCCAGCGATTCAGGATATAAGTCCTCCGCCACCACGATGTTCATTTTGCTGGAGAAATAGGACGGCGCCATGCTGAGTTTCTTTAAAAACGTCAGATCTTTTGCGCCAAACCCCACCTCTTCTTTCAGCTCCCGATTCGCCGCTTCATACACGCTTTCGCCAGGATCGATTAACCCCTTAGAAAAACCCAGTTCGTAAGATTCGGTCCCGACCGCATATTCGCGGATGAGGATCAGGTGGTCGTCCACAATCGGCACAATCATTACCGCTTCACGCGTGGACGGGCGCATACGTTCATAAACGCGGCGTACGCCATTGCTGAACTCAAGGTCCACGCTTTCGACTTTAAACAGCCGGGATTGGGCGACGGTTTCCACTTTCAAAATCGTGGGTTTCTGTAATGATTTGCTCATTGTGAGGATCTTTGCTGTGAAATCTGGGGTTATTGTGCGATATACCGCACGGTTTCGGCAATGTGAATTGCCGTTTATTTACATTTATGTAACGTACTAAAAGTTAATCCCTATTTCAAATTAAAAGTCAATAGGTTGAAATAACTCCAGGAATTTGCTGATATTCCATTTTTAGTGATTTTGCTATGATTCGCATTTACTGGGCTGTACTTAAAGATGCTCAAGTTCGACTCCACACTTGCCGATAGCCAACCACAGAATCACGAATATTGAACAGGGTGCGACTGACCACGCCTGACAGACTAAGTAAGATGGGGAAAGCATGAGCACCATTCTGATTTTTTTAGCTGCTTTGCTGGCCTGCTCATTGCTTGCAGGATGGCTACTCAGAACGAAATCCAGACGGAAAAATTTACCCTTGAGCAACGTCTTCTCAGACGCCTCGAAGCGTAAACTCACGCCTGAAGAGCGCAGTGCAGTCGAAAACTATCTCGAAAGCCTTAGTCAAATTCAACAGGTACCTAGTCCAACGGGCGCCAGCTCCGCGCCGGTGTCATTAACGCTGAATGCCCAAAGTAATAGCGTCATCGTACTTACGCACGCGATTACACGTTACGGCATTACTACCGACGATCCTAACAAATGGCGTTACTATCTTGATTCCGTTGAGGTACATCTTCCCCCTTTCTGGGAACAATACATCAATGACGAAAACAGCGTTGAGCTAATCCACACCAATACGATACCGCTGGTTATCTCCCTGAACGGCCATACGCTGCAGGAATATATGCAGGAAGCGCGTGGCTATGCGTTACAGCACACCGCCTCTACCCAGGCGTCCATTCGCGGTGAAGAAAGCGAGCAGATTGAACTGCTGAATATTCGCCAGGAAACCCATGAAGAATATGCGCTCAGCCGCCCGTCTGGATTGCGCGAGGCGTTACTGATTGCCGCATCGTTCCTGCTGTTCTTTTTCTGTTTGATAATCCCGGATACGTTTGTTCCGTGGACAGTTGGTGGCGCGGTGCTGCTACTGGCTGCGGGTCTGTGGGGGCTGTTTGCCCCCCCGTCTAAAACCGCCCTGCGGGAAATTCATTGTCTGCGCGGTACGCCGCGTCGCTGGGGGCTGTTTGGCGAAAACGACCAGGAGCAAATTAATAATATCTCGCTAGGTATTATTGATCTGATTTATCCACCGCACTGGCAGCCTTACATCGCACAAGATCTTGGCCAGCAAACGGATATCGATATTTATCTCGATCGCCACGTTGTTCGCCAGGGACGCTTTTTATCGCTGCATGACGAAGTCAAAAACTTCCCGTTACAGCACTGGCTGCACAACGCCGTCATCGCGGGCGGCTCGTTGCTGGTGCTGCTGATGCTGCTGTTTTGGATCCCGCTGGATATGCCGATAAAGCTTACGCTTTCCTGGATGAAGGGCGCACAAACTATCGAAGCCACCAGCGTTAAACAGCTTGAAAACGCGGGCGTTCGCGTGGGTGACACGCTGCATCTGAGCGGTACGGGTATGTGTAACATTCATACCCAGGGGAGCTGGAATGCGCAGCCTTCCGCGCCGTTTATGCCTTTCGATTGCACGCAAATTATCTGGAATGACGCGCGCGCATTACCGCTGCCTGAGTCCGATCTGGTGAATAAAGCCACCGCGCTCACGCAGGCGGTAAACCGCCAACTGCACCCCAAAGCGGATGATGACTCTCGCGTCAGCGCATCGTTACGCTCGGCAATTCAAAAGTCCGGAATGGTGTTACTGGACGATTTTGGCGAGATCGTCCTGAAAACGGCCGATCTGTGCGCGGCCAAAGATGAATGTGTACGTTTAAAAAATGCACTGGTTAACCTTGGTAACAGTAAAGACTGGACGGCGCTGGTGAAACGGGCGAACGCAGGCAAACTGGATGGCGTGAACGTGCTGCTGCGTCCGGTAAGCGCGGAGTCGTTGGATAATCTGGTGAATACCTCTACGGCGCCGTTTATTTCACGCGAGACTGCGCGAGCGGCCCAGACGCTGAATAGCCCAGCCCCTGGCGGTTTCCTGATTATCAGCGACGAAGGCAGCGATCTGGTCGATCAGCCGTGGCCGACAACCTCGCTATATGACTATCCCCCACAGGAACAGTGGAACGCCTTCCAGCGCCTGGCGCAGATGCTGATGCAGACGCCGTTTCGCGCGGAGGGGATCGTCACCAATATTTCGACCGACGCCAATGGCACCCAGCACATTGGCCTGCACCGTATCCCGGATCGTTCAGGATTATGGCGCTACCTTGGCACGACGCTGCTGATGTTCTCCATGCTCGGATGCGCTGTCTACAACAGCATACAGGCTTTCAGACGCTACCAGCGTCACCGCTCCCGCATCACGGAAATTCAGAGCTACTACGAAAGTTGCCTGAATCCAACGCTGATTGACAACCCGGAAAGCCTGATTCGATAACACGCTCGCGCGACAGGATATGCTACCCTGTCGCGCATCATGTTTTCTTCTGGGGAGTTTCCATGCAGATCAATATTGCCTGGCAGGATGTCGATACCGTGTTGTTAGATATGGACGGCACGCTGCTCGACCTGGCATTCGATAACTATTTCTGGCAAAAACTGGTGCCGGAAACCTATGGCGCGAAACAGGGTATCTCTCCCCAGGAAGCCCAGGACTATATTCGTCAGCAGTATCATGCCGTGCAGCATACGCTAAACTGGTACTGCCTGGATTACTGGAGCGAATGCCTGGATCTTGATATTTGCGCCATGACAACGGAACAGGGACTGCGCGCCGTTTTGCGTGAAGATACTGTACCGTTTCTTGATGCCTTAAAAGCCAGCGGCAAGCGCCGTATTTTGCTCACCAACGCGCATCCCCATAACCTGGCGGTGAAGCTGGAGCATACCGGTCTGGCCTCACACCTTGATTTATTACTTTCCACCCACACATTTGGTTATCCCAAAGAGGATCAGCGGTTATGGCACGCTGTGGCTGAAGAAACGGGAATGAGTGCAGAGAAGACGCTGTTTATTGATGACAGCGAACCCATTCTCGACGCCGCTGCTCTGTACGGTATTCGTTACTGCCTCGGCGTGACCAATCCCGACTCAGGCATCGCGGAAAAACAGTACGCACGCCATCCGTCACTGAATGACTACCGCCGACTGATCCCCTCACTGATGTGAAGGAGACGCCATGAAAGAAAAGCCCTCTACTGAAGTCAGGCTGGATAAATGGCTGTGGGCTGCACGCTTTTACAAAACGCGTGCGCTAGCCCGCGAAATGGTTGAAGGCGGTAAGGTGCATTACAACGGCCAGCGCAGCAAACCGAGCAAGATTGTCGAGCTGAACGCCACCCTCACCCTGCGCCAGGGAAATGACGAGCGAACGGTCATTATCAAGGCTATTACCGAGCAGCGTCGCCCGGCCACGGAAGCCGTTACGCTGTATGAAGAAACCGCGGAAAGCGTAGAAAAACGCGAAAAAGTGGCGCTGGCGCGTAAACTTAACGCGTTAACCATGCCGCACCCGGACAGGCGACCGGACAAGAAAGAGCGCCGCGACCTGTTACGATTTAAACATGGCGACAGCGAGTGACTGTCACCTGCAAGAGAGATGATTATGCCGCAACATGACCAATTACATCGTTATCTGTTTGAAAACTTTGCCGTGCGCGGCGAGCTGGTGACCGTTTCGGAAACCCTGCAACAGATCCTCGAAAATCATACTTACCCGCAGCCGGTCAAGAACGTGCTGGCTGAACTGCTGGTCGCCACCAGCCTGCTCACCGCCACGCTGAAGTTTGCCGGTGATATCACCGTACAGCTGCAGGGCGATGGTCCGCTGAGCCTGGCCGTCATTAACGGCAACAACAATCAGCAGATGCGCGGCGTGGCCCGTATGCAGGGCGATATCCCTGAAGGCGCTGATCTCAAAACGCTGGTAGGCAACGGCTACCTGGTGATCACCATTACCCCAGAAGAAGGCGAGCGCTATCAGGGCGTGGTTGGTCTGGAAGGCGACACGCTGGCCGCCTGTCTGGAAGATTACTTCATGCGTTCTGAACAGTTGCCGACACGTCTGTTTATCCGTACTGGCGACGTCGATGGCAAACCCGCTGCTGGCGGGATGCTTCTGCAGGTAATGCCGGCGCAAAACGCGCAGGCAGATGATTTCGATCACCTGACAGCCCTGACCGAAACCATCAAAACTGAAGAGCTGTTAACGCTCCCGGCCAACGACGTGCTGTGGCGCTTGTACCACGAAGAAGAGGTTACTCTCTACGATCCGCAGGACGTTGAGTTCAAATGCACCTGTTCACGCGAACGCTGCGCTGGCGCACTGAAAACGCTGCCGGACGAAGAAGTGGACAGCATTCTGGCGGAAGAAGGCGAGATCGATATGCACTGCGATTACTGCGGGAGCCACTATCTGTTTAACGCCATGGACATTGCTGAGATCCGCAGCAACGCTTCCCCGGCGGACCCGCAGGTACATTAATCACTACTGCCTATCCGGCCCACAATCGTCGACCGGATAGGCGTTCGCACCGCCATCCATCAAAACGCTATCCGCAACACGCTCACTCGTTGTAATAATTTATCGGCAATCGGGTGCCATCAATGGTGATATCACGCCAAACTCTGGGGGCTGAATCCAGTTGATTATTCGCCACCGCCTGCAGCAGTTTATCCTTATTGAATCCTGCAGGTAGCTGACCTGATGCGATGAGTTCCCATTTATCCTCTTTCCTGGCAAAGACCAGACTCTCACCATCGCCAAAAGCATACAGCACCTGCTCAGGCTTACCATCAGCATTGAGGTCCTGATCGACCAGGACGCATGCATCCTGCTCAACGCAAGATCTAATGCGGTAGCTCTGCCCTTTGACAAACGCCCAGAAGGTCTCATCGGGTTGCCTGCTACCCGGAGCGATCATCACTTTCGGCGCTAGTTGAGTGGTAGTCAGGTTCTGCATGGGATCGCGACGTCCTTGCAGCAGAGAATTTAAGTCGCGCCGGCGCTTACTGTCTTGGTTAAACGCCGCATCTTTTTGTAATGCCTCCAATGCCGCACGTCCCGGTTTTCCGCTCTTACCCAACATATACAGGCTGACCTGATCCGGCTTAATTTTGCCGCTGTGATACAGCCCCATATGGCTGTTGACGCTGATGCGCCAGGCATCAATAACCGGCGACGACAGCAAAATCAACAGCCCCAACGCCAGCAACGAAACGCAAAGAATCACCTTCCCCTGAAGCTCAAGCGGATTGCGCCCACGGCGTAAAATACTCGCCAGATAGCCAAACGACCAGAGCAGCAGCACGCAGACCACCAGCACGCCATATAAGCGCTCGGGCGTCCAACCGTACTGTTGAATTCGCACCCACAGTGACCAACCGGCAATCAGCATATAGATGGGCGCGACAACCAGGGCGCATTTGATCAGGTAGCGTAACGCGGCTGGATAGGGAAGCGCCTCTTTCTGCGGCTCGCGAACGATAGCCATCAACAGCAGCAGGAGCAGCGCCAGCGTTGACATCAACCCGGCCGCAGACACCCGCTGCGAGATAGCCTCCAGGCCGGTGAAGGGTAAGGTCAATACAAACATCAGCGCCAGCAGCGCGACCAGGGGTAACAGACCGGTGGCGATCAAAGTCAGTAACTTTTGGACCGCCGCAACCAGACGCGACTGCGTGCGGGTCAGTACCACCGCCAGTGCGGTAACCAGGCCAAAGGCCACGTAGCCAAACCAGTCGGTATCAAAGAAAAGCGTGTCGAAGAAGGTAATACCAACGAGCTTAAACATCTCGCTCCATAGCAGGAGCACCATCCAGAACAGACCGTTGGCGACAAAGACAATCAGTAACGTCAGCGCATTAAGCCACAAACTAGCATAAAACTGCGCATAGCGCGCCTGCTGGCGGGATGCGTGGAGCGAGTACTGAATCCATGGCAATGCCAGCATCGCCATCAGCAGTAAGCTCCAGCCGTACAACATAAAAATATCATTTTTCCGCCACTTATCGCTGCCCTCGACTTGCCACTTTAGCCAGACGCTCATCGCCAGCACGACAACAAAGATCAGCGCCATCCAGTACCACAGCGCACGTTGTTTGAAAGAGACAACGGTGAGTAAAAGCGCCGAGGAGAGAGCAATTGTCGCGGGCATGCCATAGAACAGCCAGCCGTCATTATGCGGCACCAGATATGTCATCAGCAGGTAGCACAATATCCCCTGTAACAGGCCGATAGATATCATGCCCCAGCGAGTAGTACGTGAAAGCTCAACACTATCCATGTCGTCACCCAGAATGAAGAGAAAAGGTAATTATCGCATCAACTTCACAATTTTGAGCATTGATAGGCCGATCCCGGACCACTGCGACGGGAAGTGAATCGATATTGTTTATGTATGAGTTACGTTATTTTCTTACGTGAATGCGATTACACTCACAAGTTTCCCGCCAAAAACACTCTCTATTAACGTTTTAAGAACATTTTCCACAACAAAAAAGGGTTTCCTGCCATAATATCCGCCTCTTTGTGACAGGAGTCGCAGCGCATTCGGTTATCCGTGATTTTCCCGGATGCGTAAATCTATGAGCCTTGTCGCGGTTAGCAATCCCTAAAAAACCTTACTATTCCAGGTAATACATATTGGCTAAGGAGCAGTGAAATGCGTGTGAACAACAGTTTAACCCCGCAAGATCTCAAGGCTTATGGTATCAATGACGTTCAGGATATCGTTTACAATCCAGACTACGACACGCTTTTCCAGGAGGAACTTGATCCAAACCTGGAAGGTTATGAGCGTGGCGTGTTAACAAACCTGGGCGCCGTTGCCGTTGATACCGGTATCTTTACCGGACGTTCGCCAAAGGATAAGTATATTGTCCGTGACGACACCACGCGCGACACGCTCTGGTGGTCCGACAAAGGTAAAGGTAAGAACGACAACAAACCGCTCTCCCCGGAAACCTGGCAGCATCTGAAAGGATTAGTCACCCAGCAGCTTTCCGGCAAGCGTCTGTTTATCATTGATGCATTCTGCGGCGCTAACGCCGATACCCGCCTTTCCGTACGCTTCATTACCGAAGTAGCCTGGCAGGCGCATTTTGTTAAAAATATGTTCATCCGCCCAAGCGACGAAGAGCTGGTTGATTTCAAACCTGATTTCATCGTGATGAACGGCGCTAAATGCACTAACCCGCAGTGGAAAGAGCAGGGTCTGAACTCCGAAAACTTCGTGGCTTTCAACCTGACTGAGCGTATCCAGTTGATTGGTGGCACCTGGTACGGCGGCGAAATGAAGAAAGGTATGTTCTCCGTAATGAACTACCTGCTGCCGCTGAAAGGCATTGCCTCCATGCACTGCTCGGCAAACGTCGGGGAAAAAGGTGATGTGGCAGTCTTCTTTGGCCTGTCCGGTACAGGTAAAACAACGCTGTCCACCGATCCGAAACGCCGCCTGATTGGCGATGACGAACACGGCTGGGATGACGACGGCGTGTTTAACTTTGAAGGCGGTTGCTACGCGAAGACCATCAAACTGTCTAAAGATGCCGAGCCGGAAATCTACAACGCAATCCGTCGTGACGCGCTGCTGGAAAACGTCACCGTGCGCGCAGATGGTTCCATCGACTTCGACGACGGTTCCAAAACCGAAAACACCCGCGTGTCCTACCCGATTTATCACATCGATAACATCGTTAAGCCGGTGTCAAAAGCGGGTCACGCCACCAAAGTGATCTTCCTGACCGCCGATGCGTTTGGCGTGCTGCCGCCGGTCTCTCGCCTGACGGCAGACCAAACCCAGTACCACTTCCTGTCTGGCTTCACCGCCAAACTGGCCGGTACCGAACGTGGCGTCACCGAACCGACCCCAACCTTCTCAGCCTGCTTTGGCGCAGCATTCCTGTCACTGCACCCAACGCAGTACGCAGAAGTACTGGTGAAACGTATGCAGGCGGCAGGTGCGCAGGCATATCTGGTTAACACCGGCTGGAACGGTACCGGCAAGCGTATCTCTATCAAAGATACCCGCGCGATTATCGACGCTATCCTGAACGGTTCACTGGATGACGCAGAAACGTTCCGTCTGCCGATGTTTGACCTGGCTATCCCAACCGAGCTGCCGGGCGTGGATACTCGCATTCTCGATCCGCGTAATACCTATGCTTCTCCGGAGCAGTGGCAGGAAAAAGCCAACGCGCTGGCAAAACTGTTTATCGAGAACTTCGAGAAATACACCGATACCCCTGCGGGTGAAGCGCTGGTTAGCGCCGGACCGAAGCTGTAACGAAGAGTGCCGGATGGCGGTTTCGCCTTATCCGGCCTACAGCAACAAAAAGGGAGGCATTTCGCCTCCCTTTCTTATGCGTCTTTCGTGATGCCCTGCGCGCGAGTGAAGGGAACCGGAAGCCAGGCGCGGATCGACAACCCTCCTCGTTCACTGGTGCCAATTTCCAGCATACCGTTATGGTTATCGATAATACGCTGCACAATCGCCAGACCCAGGCCCGTGCCGCTGGTACTACGCGCGCTGTCGCCGCGGACAAACGGCTGGAACAGGTGTTTACGCTGCTCCGGCTTGATGCCCGGACCATCATCTTCTACCTGGAACCAGGCGCGATGCGTCTCCGTACCGCTGCTGACCTTAATCCAGCCGTTGCCGTAACGGGCGGCGTTAACCACCATATTGGCAACCGCACGCTTGATCGACAGCGGGTGCATTTTCACCTGAATGCTGCCCGGCAGCAGCGCAGTTTCGATTTCACGTTCATAGCCGCTTTCCGCTGCGACCACTTCGCCTAATACCGAGTTCAGATCCGCCATCTCCATCGGCATCTCCTGACCGGTACGCAGATAATCGATAAACTGCTCGATAATGGCATTACACTCTTCGATGTCCTTATTGATGGATTCCGCGAGATAACCATCCTCTTCGCCCATCATTTCGGTCGCCAGACGAATACGCGTCAGCGGAGTACGTAAATCGTGGCTCACGCCCGCCATTAACAGCGTACGGTCATCGGCCAGTTGCTTCACCCCCGCGGCCATATGGTTAAAGGCTCGGGTAACGGAGCGCACCTCTGAAGCGCCATACTCACGCAGCGGCGGCGGAATAATACCTTTCCCCACCTGCAGCGCCGCATGTTCAAGATCCACCAGAGGCCGGTTCTGGATACGGATAAACAGCCACGCGCCACCGATAGCCAACAGCATAATCGCCAGCGTGTAGCGGAACAGCGGTGAGAAATCGCCCTGATGGATCTCCGTCAGCGGCACGCGTACCCAGATATTGGGCGACAGCCAGGTTTTCAGCCATACGACCGGCGAGCTTTTGTTCACCTCAACGCGGACTTCCGTCGGACCGCCCAGTTGCTGCGCCATCTGATGGCTTAAGAATTCATAGTGTTGCGCCCAACGCAGTCCAGCTTCTTCAGCGGCCTCGTTGGAATAGAGGGAAATACCCAGCTCACGATAAATTTCCCGGCGGAATGCGGGCGGCACCACCAGTTGCGTACCGTCCTCCAGCTGCAGTTTATCGGTCATCAGCATACGAACTTCGTAGGCCAGGACCTTATTAAACTGCTGGAGGCTCGGCAGTATCGCGAAGTTCAGCACTACCAGGTAAGTCGTCACCAGGCTGGCAAACAGCAAGGTGACGATGAGCAATAACGTGCGGGCAAACGAACTTCGTGGCGAGAAGCGCATTCGCCTCATGCTTTAGAACCGTCCGGAACAAAGACGTAGCCGAGACCCCACACGGTCTGAATGTAGCGCGGATGCGCCGGGTCCTCTTCCACCATACGGCGCAGGCGAGAAATCTGGACATCGATAGACCGCTCCATCGCCGAATATTCACGACCACGGGCCAGGTTCATCAGCTTGTCGCGGGACAGCGGCTCGCGCGGGTGGCTTACCAGCGCTTTCAGTACTGCAAATTCCCCGCTGGTGAGCGGCATTGGCTCATCTTCACGGAACATTTCACGCGTACCGAGGTTCAGTTTAAACTTACCAAAAGCAATGACCGCTTCTTCCTGAGAAGGCGCGCCCGGCAGTTCGTTCGCCTGACGACGCAGTACAGCGCGAATACGCGCCAGCAGTTCTCGCGGGTTAAACGGTTTCGGAATGTAATCGTCAGCGCCGATTTCCAGCCCAACGATACGATCGACTTCTTCACCCTTCGCCGTGACCATAATGATCGGCATCGGGTTGCTTTGACTGCGCAGGCGACGGCAAATAGACAGGCCATCTTCTCCCGGCAGCATTAAATCCAGCACCATCAGGTGAAAGGACTCACGGGTCAGCAGACGATCCATCTGCTCAGCGTTAGCGACGCTTCGAACCTGGAAGCCCTGCTCGGTCAGATAACGCTCCAGAAGCGCACGCAAGCGCATGTCGTCATCGACCACCAGAATCTTATAGTTCTCTTGCATTGTTATTACTCCCAAAGGTTCGCAACAATTAAGTGTATATTCTTAAGAAAGCTAACGTGAGTCACCAGCGAATTCTGGTATGAATTCCAGGCTAAATTGTTACAAAGCATATTAAACAGCAGCTTAAGTATACAATGTTTCTCGCAATACATTATTTATTCTGTTGATATGCTCGCGTAATACTAATTGTGCGCATCATCACAGAGTCGAAGGTAAAACAATAAGATGAAAACGCCCCTGATAACCCGCGAAGGGTATGAAAAACTCAAACAAGAGCTGAATTACCTCTGGCGTGAAGAGCGCCCGGAAGTCACCAAAAAGGTTACCTGGGCCGCAAGTCTGGGTGACCGCAGCGAAAATGCCGACTACCAGTATAATAAAAAGCGTCTGCGTGAGATCGACCGCCGTGTCCGTTATTTGACCAAGTGCATGGAGAATTTGAAAATCGTCGATTACTCCCCGCAGCAAGAGGGCAAAGTCTTCTTTGGCGCGTGGGTCGAGATAGAAAATGACGATGGCGACATCCGTAAATTCCGTATTGTCGGCTACGATGAGATCTTCGGTCGTAAAGATTACATTTCTATCGACTCACCGATGGCGCGGGCGCTGCTGAAAAAAGAGGTCGGCGATCTCGCGATAGTCAACACCCCTGGTGGTGAAGCCAGTTGGTACGTGAACGAAATTGAATACGTTAAGTGAGACCGGAACAATCCGAAGCCCCGGTAGATGACTGGCATTTTTGCCAGTCAATCCGTATAACTATCCCCTGATTTTTTATCCTATAGACGAAGCTATCCATGATGAATGATTCTTTCTGCCGCATTATCGCAGGTGAAATTCAGGCTCGTGCTGAACAGGTAGAAGCTGCCGTTCGCCTGCTTGACGAAGGGAACACCGTGCCGTTTATCGCACGTTATCGTAAGGAAATCACCGGCGGTCTGGACGATACGCAACTGCGTAATCTGGAGACCCGTCTGGGATATCTGCGTGAACTGGAAGACCGCCGTCAGGCAATCCTGAAATCTATCGGCGAGCAAGGCAAACTGACCGACGATTTGGCGAACGCGATCAACGGCACGTTAAGTAAGACCGAACTCGAAGATCTCTATCTGCCGTACAAACCTAAGCGCCGCACCCGTGGGCAGATAGCCATTGAGGCCGGACTGGAGCCGCTGGCAGATCTGCTGTGGAACGAACCGTCCCATGACCCGGAAACCGAAGCTGCAAAATATCTCAACGCCGAAAACGGCGTGGCCGATACCAAAGCCGCCCTCGATGGCGCACGCTACATTCTGATGGAGCGCTTCGCCGAAGACGCTGCGCTGCTGGCAAAAGTGCGTGATTATTTGTGGAAAAACGCCCATCTGGTTGCCGCCGTGGTTAGTGGGAAAGAAGAGGAAGGCGCTAAGTTCCGCGATTACTTCGATCACCACGAACCTATTTCTACCGTTCCATCCCACCGTGCGCTGGCCATGTTCCGTGGTCGTAACGAAGGCGTGTTGCAGCTTTCACTAAATGCCGATCCGCAATTCGATGAGCCGCCAAAAGAGAGCCACGGCGAGCAGATTATCCAGGATCACCTGGGACTGCGCCTGAACAACGCCCCCGCTGACAGCTGGCGTAAAGGCGTTGTTAGCTGGACGTGGCGCATCAAAGTGCTGATGCACCTTGAAACTGAGCTGATGGGTACCGTGCGTGAACGTGCGGAAGATGAAGCAATCAACGTCTTTGCCCGTAACCTGCATGACCTGCTGATGGCCGCCCCGGCCGGGCTGCGCGCCACAATGGGTCTCGATCCGGGTCTGCGTACCGGTGTAAAAGTGGCGGTGGTTGACGGTACCGGCAAGCTGGTCGCGACCGACACTATTTATCCGCATACCGGCCAGGCAGCCAAAGCCGCCGTTGCCGTGGCGGCGTTGTGTGAAAAATACAACGTTGAGCTGGTCGCGATTGGTAACGGTACGGCGTCGCGCGAAACCGAGCGTTTCTTCCTCGACGTGCAGAAACAATTCCCGAAAGTGACCGCGCAGAAGGTGATCGTCAGCGAAGCCGGGGCATCGGTTTACTCTGCTTCCGAGCTGGCGGCGCTGGAGTTCCCGGATCTCGATGTTTCGCTGCGTGGCGCGGTGTCTATCGCCCGTCGTTTGCAGGATCCGCTGGCTGAGCTGGTGAAAATCGATCCGAAATCTATCGGCGTGGGCCAGTATCAGCACGATGTTAGCCAGACGCAGCTGGCGCGTAAGCTGGATGCGGTGGTGGAAGACTGCGTGAACGCCGTCGGCGTCGATCTGAATACCGCTTCCGTGCCGCTGCTGACCCGCGTTGCTGGCCTGACGCGCATGATGGCGCAAAACATCGTCGCCTGGCGCGATGAGAACGGTCAGTTTCAGAACCGTCAGCAACTGCTAAAAGTTAGCCGCCTGGGGCCAAAAGCCTTTGAACAATGCGCGGGCTTCCTGCGTATCAACCATGGCGATAACCCACTGGATGCTTCTACCGTTCACCCGGAAGCTTATCCGATTGTGGAACGCATTCTGGCCGCAACCGAACAATCGCTGCGTGACCTGATGGGCAACAGCAACGAACTGCGCAATCTGAAAGCAGCCGATTTTACCGACGAACGCTTCGGGGTGCCGACCGTCACCGACATCATCAAAGAGCTGGAAAAACCGGGCCGCGACCCGCGTCCTGAATTTAAAACCGCGCAGTTTGCTGATGGCGTAGAAACCATGAACGATCTGCTGCCGGGAATGATTCTGGAAGGGGCAGTCACTAACGTCACGAATTTCGGCGCGTTTGTTGATATTGGCGTTCATCAGGATGGTCTGGTGCATATCTCTTCATTGTCGAATAAGTTCGTCGAAGATCCACACACCGTGGTGAAAGCGGGCGACATTGTGAAGGTGAAAGTGCTGGAAGTTGACCTGCAACGTAAGCGTATCGCACTGACCATGCGTCTGGACGAGCAGCCGGGTGAAACCAATGCGCGTCGCGGCGGCGGGAATAACGATCGCACTCAAAGCAATCGCCCGGCACCAAAAGCCGCGAAACCTCGTGGTCGTGACGCACAGCCTGCGGGTAACAGCGCCATGATGGATGCGCTGGCGGCGGCAATGGGTAAAAAACGCTAGTGTAACTTTTGTGCCGGATGGGGGGGTAACCTCCTTATCCGGCTAACTTGTCGCAATTAATTTGTAAGCCGGATAACACGCGTGAGCGTCGCCATCCGGCATATTTAGTCTCTTTCCCGCTTTCTACCGCCATATATTTATCACTTCATTAACAGATGAAACCTTAATTAAACATTAAGATCCTCACTAATTATTTCCGCGAATCATTCGTTCCCAACCAGAATAAATATTGAGGAATATCAAAATTGGCGCAAATTATTATCCAATTGTACATTCCGTCACATTTATTCTATTGATGATAGAAACCATTCTCATTATCATTGATCTGTTGATTATTTACTCTTTCCTTACGTTGGCTAATCATCTGGCCTCATGCCGCCTTGTCGCCCCATGAGGTAATCATCCAGTTAGCGAGATATAAGTAGGTCCCTATGCAATTCACTCCTGACAGTGCGTGGAAAATTACCGGTTTTGCCCGTGAAATCAGCCCGGCTTATCGTCAGAAACTGTTGTCACTTGGCATGCTACCCGGCTCCTCTTTCAACGTGGTACGCGTCGCCCCACTCGGCGATCCTATCCATATCGAAACGCGTCGCGTAAGTCTGGTATTGCGTAAGAAAGATCTGGCGTTATTAGAAGTGGAAGCGGTTTCCTGTTAATACAGTGAGTCTATAAAAATGAAAAAACTAACCATTGGTTTAATTGGCAATCCTAATTCCGGCAAGACAACTTTATTCAACCAGCTTACCGGCGCACGCCAGCGTGTAGGCAACTGGGCTGGCGTTACCGTTGAGCGTAAAGAAGGTCATTTCGCAACGACGGACCACCAGGTCACGCTGGTTGATTTACCCGGCACCTATTCTCTGACGACAATCTCATCCCAGACCTCTCTCGATGAGCAGATCGCCTGTCACTATATTTTAAGCGGCGACGCGGATCTCTTGATCAACGTGGTCGATGCTTCAAACCTTGAACGCAACCTCTACCTGACGTTGCAACTGCTTGAGCTGGGCATCCCCTGCATCGTCGCGTTGAATATGCTGGATATTGCCGAGAAGCAGCAAATCCGTATCGATATCGATGCCCTCTCCGCTCGCCTTGGTTGCCCGGTGGTTCCGCTGGTATCCACCCGCGCCCGCGGCATTGAAGCGCTAAAGCTGGCTATCGATCGCTACAAAGAAAACGACACCGTCGAGCTGGTTCATTATGCCCAGCCGCTGCTGCAGGAAGCGGATTCCCTCGCCGATGCGATGGCCAAAGATATGCCGTTAAAACAGCGCCGCTGGCTAGGCCTGCAGATGCTGGAAGGCGATATCTACAGCCGGGCCTACGCGGGTGATGCCGCGCAAAACCTTGATGCCGCCATTGCACGTCTGAGCGAGACAATGGACGATCCGGCACTGCATATCGCCGATGCGCGCTATCAGTGCATTGCCGCTATCTGCGATACCGTCAGCAACACCCTGACGGCAGAGCCGAGCCGCTTCACCACCGCAGTAGATAAAATCGTCCTCAACCGCTTCCTCGGGCTGCCGATTTTCCTGTTCGTGATGTACCTGATGTTCCTGCTCGCCATCAACATTGGCGGCGCGCTGCAACCGTTGTTTGACGTCGGCTCCGTAGCGCTCTTTATCCATGGTATTCAGTGGATTGGCTACACGCTGCACTTCCCGGACTGGCTCACTATCTTTTTGGCGCAAGGTCTTGGCGGCGGGATTAACACCGTGCTGCCACTGGTACCGCAAATCGGCATGATGTACCTGTTCCTCTCCTTCCTTGAAGACTCCGGTTACATGGCGCGCGCCGCGTTTGTAATGGACCGTCTGATGCAGGCGCTGGGGCTGCCGGGCAAATCGTTTGTCCCGCTGATCGTCGGCTTTGGCTGTAACGTACCGTCAGTGATGGGCGCACGTACGCTGGACGCCCCGCGTGAACGTCTGATGACCATCATGATGGCGCCGTTTATGTCCTGTGGCGCTCGCCTGGCGATTTTCGCCGTCTTTGCCTCAGCGTTCTTTGGTCAGAACGGTGCGCTGGCGGTCTTCTCACTGTACGTACTGGGTATCGTTATGGCGGTATTGACCGGTCTGATGCTCAAACACACCATCATGCGTGGCGAAGCAACGCCGTTCGTGATGGAGCTGCCGGTGTACCACGTGCCGCACATTAAGAGTCTGATTATTCAGACCTGGCAACGCCTGAAAGGCTTCGTTCTGCGTGCGGGTAAAGTCATCATCATCGTCAGCATTTTCCTCAGCGCGTTTAACAGTTTCTCGCTGAGCGGAAAAATCGTCGACAACATCAACGACTCTGCTCTGGCCTCCGTCAGCCGCGTAATCACGCCGATCTTCAAGCCGATTGGCGTTCACGAAGATAACTGGCAGGCAACCGTAGGTCTGTTCACCGGCGCGATGGCGAAAGAAGTGGTTGTCGGTACGCTGAACACGCTCTATACCGCAGAAAACATTCAGGAAGAAGAGTTCAACCCGGCAGATTTCCACCTCGGTGACGAGCTGCTCGGCGCGGTAGATGAGACCTGGCAAAGCCTGAAAGACACCTTCAGCCTGAGCGTACTGGCTAACCCTATTGAAGCCAGCAAAGGCGACGGTGAAATGGCTACGGGTGCAATGGGCGTGATGGGCGAAAAATTTGGCAGCGCTGCCGCCGCTTACAGCTACCTGATTTTCGTGCTGCTGTATGTGCCGTGTATTTCGGTAATGGGCGCTATTGCACGTGAATCCAGCCGTGGCTGGATGAGCTTCTCGATTCTGTGGGGCCTGAACATCGCCTACTCTCTGTCGACGCTGTTTTATCAGGCGGTCAGCTACAAAGAGCACCCGACCTACAGCCTGGTGTGCATTTTAGCTGTCATCCTGTTTAACATTGTGTTGCTGGGCCTGCTGCGTCGAGCTCGCAGTCGCGTGGATCTCGCACTGCTGGCGACCAACAGGACGGCAAGCTCCTGCTGTTCCAGCACCACTGGCGACTGCCACTAAGGTTATCGACAATGGCATCGCTTATTCAGGTTCGTGATTTATTGGCTTTGCGGGGACGCATGGAGGCAACTCAAATTAGCCACACGCTGCACACCCCGCAGCCTATGATTGACGCCATGCTGAATCAGTTAGAAAAGATGGGCAAAGCGGTGCGGATTCAGGAAGATGCCGACGGGTGTCTTTCCGGAAGCTGCAAGAGTTGTCCGGAAGGTAAAGCCTGCCTGCGCGAGTGGTGGGCTTTGCGCTAGTTCGATGCCGGATGGCGCTACGCTTCCGGTCTAAAAATGACTGCAAACGTCCTGGCCGGATAAAGCGTTTATGCTGATATCTGGCTTTTTGCGTAATGGATTCCACAAAGATATCTCTGTTTCAGCAAAGCAGATCTATCCTCCAGCCTGGCGCGCATCGTTATCAACTCGTGGATGATTACTGGCGACCAGGGAAGTAGAGTCTCGTCATCTTGTTTCTCAGGTGACGGATCGCCATGAATACTGACACGACTGCTACGCCGCATGACGCGATTTTTAAAACGTTCTTAAACCACCCTGCTACCGCACGCGACTTTATTCGGCTCCATCTTCCAGCCTCTTTGCAAAAACTGTGCGATCTGAACACGCTACAACTGGAATCGGGCAGCTTTATTGAGGACGATTTGCGCGCGTACTATTCCGATGTGCTGTGGTCATTAAAAACCCGCGAAGGCGATGGCTATATTTACACCATCATTGAGCATCAGAGCACCGCCGATGCCCATATGGCATTTCGGCTGATGCGTTATGCCATTGCGGTCATGCATCGTCATTTGGCTGCAGGTCACAAGAAACTCCCGCTGGTGATACCCATGCTTTTTTATCATGGCGCGGCAAGCCCATACCCCTACTCACTCTGCTGGCTGGACGAATTTGACGACCCAAAGGCCGCCAGACAACTTTATACCTCAGCGTTTCCACTGATCGATATCACCGTGGTTCCCGATGACGAGATCATGCAGCATCGCCGGATGGCGCTGTTGGAACTCATCCAAAAACATATTCGTAAACGCGATTTGATGGGGCTGGTAGAAAAACTGGCCATCCTGATTATTAAAGGACACGCTAATGACAGCCAGTTGAAAGCCTTGTTTAATTATCTAATGCAGGTCGGGGACACCACACATTTTACCGAGTTTCTTCATGAGGTCGCCGAACGTTTACCCCAACATAAGGAAAAGTTGATGACTATCGCCGAAAGATTACGACAAGAAGGGCATCTTAATGGTCTTCAGGAAGGTCATATGAAAGGGTTACAAGAGGGATTACAAGAAGGGTTACAAACGGGCTTGCAACAAGGTAAACGAGAGGAAGCTTTACGTATTGCATCAACCCTGCAGGCTGATGGTATCGACCCGCTGACCATCTTCAGAATTACCGGACTGACCGCTGAGGATCTGGCTACGCGTAGCCATTAATCTCAAGCCCGGTAAGCGTGGCTCTACCGGGCAATACAACAGATTTATAGGCGTTTTTTTAACGCCACCAGCGCTGCGCAGAACTCTGCAGGATGCGAGATAAACGGTGCATGCGCCGCTTTAGCAAATATCAATGACTCGCTATGCGGCCACAGGGCATCGAGCATTGGGACCACTTTGCGCGGAACCAGTCCATCGAGATAGCCGTACAACCGCAGAAAAGGCATGTTCACAGCGCACAGAGGCTCACGCAGATCGACCGTTTTCAGGATCTCCAGTCCGCCATTGAGCACCTCGACCTTCGGCATGGGTAACGCCAGCACTGTTTTCTTCAGTGCTCGCGCATCCTGACGCGCGGTGTCCGTGCCCATCGTCTGCAACGCCAGAAAACGTTCCACCGTACGCTGGAAATCTTCGCTCAACTGCTGCTGGAAACCTGCCAGCACTTCTGGCTTGATACCCGGCCACTCGTCACGCGCGCTAAAGCAAGGGGAAGACGCCACGGTCACCAGCGCCTGAACACGTTCAGGATGGGTTAACGCCACCTGGCTTGCGACCAGCCCGCCCAGACTCCAGCCGAGCCAGATGGCTTTCTCCGGTGCCTGTTTTACTACCCGCTCAGCCATCTCTTCCAGCGACATTGCGCCGAACCGCTGGCTGCGACCAAATCCCGGTAAGTCGACAAGATGCAGCGTGAAATGCGAACTCAGTTCCTCGCTTATGCAATGCCACACTTGCGCATTCAGTCCCCATCCGTGCAGCAGCACAAGATGGCAATTTCCCGAACCCTGGGTCTGCCACCAGATGTCATTCATCAGTTATTGTTCTCTTTTAGCCTGAAAGGATGCTTCTATGCTAACAGTACCGGGATTGTGCTGGCTATGCCGAATGCCCCTGACGTTAGGGCATTGGGGGATCTGTTCAGTCTGCACACGGGCACCGCATCAGCACGTCAGCCGGTGCCCTCAATGTGGACTCCCTGCCGCGCATACCGTCGTTCCCTGCGGGCGCTGTCTGCAAAAACCACCGCCGTGGCAGCGACTGGTTACCGTCAGCGACTATGCTCCGCCATTGAGCGGGCTTATCCACCAGCTCAAGTTTTCCCGACGTGGCGAAATGGCCCCCGCTCTTTCACGCTTGCTGTTGCTGGAGGTATTACAGGCCCGGCGCGTCAGCGGTCTTCCTCTGCCGGACAGGCTCGTCAGCGTCCCGCTCTGGCAACGCCGGCACTGGCGCAGAGGGTTTAATCAGAGCGACTTACTGTGTCGTCCCCTGGCCCGCTGGCTGGGCTGCGATTGGGACAGCCGGGCCATCACGCGGGTTCGGGCAACCGCCACACAGCACCATCTCAGCGCCCGATTACGTAAACGTAACCTGAAAAACGCCTTTCGCCTTGAATTGCCAGTGCAGGGACTCCATATGGTCATTGTGGATGATGTCGTCACTACCGGAAGTACCGTCGCGGAAATCGCGCAGCTGCTTTTACGCAACGGCGCGGCGACTGTCCAGGTATGGTGCCTGTGTCGAACCTTGTAGAGCCTCGATGATGGGCGTATTATAACCAAGTAAAATAGTCAACTATTAGGCCATTACTATGATCCATATTTCCGATGCTGCACAAGCGCACTTTGCCAAACTGCTGGCAAATCAGGAAGAAGGGACACAAATCCGCGTATTTGTGATTAATCCCGGCACGCCTAACGCTGAATGCGGCGTTTCTTATTGTCCGCCGGACGCCGTGGAAGCAACCGACACCGCCATTAAATTTGACCTGCTGACCGCATATGTTGATGAACTGAGCGCACCGTATCTGGAAGATGCAGAAATCGATTTCGTTACCGACCAGTTAGGCTCCCAGCTGACCCTGAAAGCACCAAACGCCAAAATGCGTAAAGTTGCCGATGATGCGCCGCTGATGGAACGCGTGGAGTACATGCTGCAATCGCAGATCAACCCACAGCTGGCAGGTCACGGTGGTCGCGTCTCTCTGATGGAAATCACCGATGAAGGCTACGCTATTCTGCAGTTTGGCGGCGGATGTAACGGCTGTTCAATGGTGGATGTAACGCTGAAAGAAGGTATCGAGAAGCAGCTGCTGGCTGAATTCCCTGAACTGAAAGGCGTTCGCGATTTAACCGAACACCAGCGCGGCGAGCACTCTTACTACTAACGCCTCAACCTGTAGAGTTTCCGTAGGCCCGTTAAGACGCATCCGCGCCGCCATCGGGCATTGATGCCGGATGGCAGCGTAATCGCTTTATCCGGCCTACAACCTTGCATTTCTCCGCATATTTCCTGCAACAATCCCCCTCATAATTTGACCAGCCTCTCATAATTTAAATTTTGCCTGCCCAGGTGATTTTCAAGCGCCGCATGTTACCCGTATCATTCGCATCAGCACCTAACACACACATAACAGCCAGCTAAACTGATTAGTTTTGAAGGCAACCAGCATTGGTGCTGAGAATGCTCTGTTCCCGGTCGGGACAATCGGAATTTGTCATCTAAACACTGACGTTACCCATAACAAAGTAAAGGCCAGGTAAATCATGCCATTAGTCATCGTTGCTATCGGTGTAATCTTGTTACTCCTCCTGATGATCCGTTTCAAAATGAACGGTTTCATCGCTCTCGTCCTGGTGGCGCTTGCTGTCGGATTGATGCAAGGGATGCCACTGGATAAAGTCATCGGTTCGATTAAAGCCGGTGTCGGCGGAACCCTTGGCAGCCTCGCCCTGATTATGGGTTTTGGCGCCATGCTGGGCAAAATGCTGGCGGACTGCGGCGGCGCACAGCGCATCGCAACCACCCTGATTGCTAAATTCGGCAAAAAACATATTCAGTGGGCGGTGGTATTAACCGGCTTCACTGTCGGTTTTGCCCTGTTCTACGAAGTCGGCTTCGTGCTGATGCTGCCGCTGGTGTTCACCATCGCCGCTGCTGCCAACATCCCGCTGCTGTATGTTGGCGTGCCGATGGCTGCTGCGCTGTCCGTAACTCACGGCTTCCTGCCGCCGCACCCAGGTCCGACCGCTATTGCCACCATTTTCCATGCAGATATGGGTAAAACCCTGCTGTTTGGTACGATTCTGGCAATCCCGACCGTTATTCTCGCCGGTCCGGTGTACGCTCGCTTCCTGAAAGGCATCGATAAGCCAATCCCGGAAGGTCTGTACAGCGCGAAAACGTTTACTGAAGAAGAGATGCCTGGCTTTGGGGTCAGCGTCTGGACCTCTCTGGTACCGGTTATCCTGATGGCGATGCGCGCCGTGGCGGAGATGATTCTGCCAAAAGGCCACGCTTTCCTGACGGTGGCAGAATTCCTGGGTGACCCGGTTATGGCAACGCTTATCGCGGTGCTGATTGCAATGTTCACTTTTGGTCTGAACCGTGGACGTTCGATGGATCAGATCAACGACACGCTGGTGTCCTCCATCAAAATCATCGCGATGATGCTGTTGATCATTGGTGGTGGCGGTGCCTTCAAACAGGTCCTAGTGGATAGCGGCGTGGACAAGTACATCGCGTCAATGATGCACGGTTCAAACGTTTCTCCGCTGCTGATGGCATGGTCTATCGCTGCGGTACTGCGTATCGCACTGGGCTCCGCAACCGTTGCAGCGATCACCGCTGGTGGGATTGTGGCACCGCTGATTGCAACGACCGGCGTAAGCCCTGAACTAATGGTTATTGCGGTTGGTTCCGGTTCCGTCATTTTCTCCCACGTGAACGATCCAGGCTTCTGGTTGTTCAAGGAGTACTTCAACTTGACCATCGGTGAAACCATCAAGTCATGGTCAATGCTGGAAACCATTATCTCCGTCTGCGGTCTGGTAGGGTGTCTGCTGCTGGGTATGGTGGTCTGATAAAACTGTGCCGGGTGGCGCTTCGCTTACCCGGCCTACCTGCTATCACCCTAAAAAAGCCGGGGAAATCCCCGGCTTTTTTACTTCTTCTTCGCGGCCGCTTTTCGGCGCTTATCCAAATCCTTAATCAGCTTGTTCACACCGTCATCGGCAAACATCTGCTCCAGCGTGGCGGTGAGCTTACGCCGCCAGTTTTTGTACTGGTCGCTGGTCCCCGGAATATTGACGGGCTCAGCCATATCCAGCCAGTCTTCCGGTTGCAGGCCCAACAGCGCACTGTTGCTGTCAGCGATGTAGCGTTGCATGCCGCGATTAAGAATCGGCGTCATCGACATCAGTGACGCCTTGTGACCAGCACGTTTTGGCAGGCACCCGTATTTGTGCAGCGCGTCCAGCAGCCCCTGTTTCGCCAGTTCTCTGTCCTGATACAACCCACGCAGCACGACTTCATCCGGGTACAGACCCAGTGCCTTACCCAGCGTCAGATCGCCGCTATCCCAATAACCTTTAAGCGTAGGAAGGTCATGCGTCGCCGCGACTGCCATTGATTGTTCCGGGTACGCTTTCGGCGCGCGGAAATTTTTCTCATGGTCATTCTCAAAATAAAGCACTTTGTAGGAGTACACGCCGCTGTCACGCAGCTTGCTGACGATCTCTACCGGCACAGTCCCCAGATCTTCACCAATTACCATGCAGTGATGACGTTTACTTTCCAGCGCCAGAATTGAAAGCAGATCGTCGACCGGATAATGCACGTAGGCGCCGTGATCGGCAGTTTCGCCGTAAGGGATCCACCACAGACGCAGCATCGACATAACATGGTCGATACGCAACGCACCGCAGTTCTGCATATTGGCACGCAGCAGTTCGATAAACGGTTCGTAAGCGCGTGCCGTGATGATATGCGGATCCATCGGCGGCAATCCCCAGTTTTGCCCGAGCGGACCGAGAATATCCGGCGGTGCGCCAACCGAGGCTTTCAGGCAATACAACTCGCGGTCGCACCAGGTTTCCGCCCCGCCTTCGGCCACGCCGACAGCCAGATCGCGATATAATCCAATCGGCATCGCAAAGCCCTGGCTGGTTTTCCAGCAATCAGCAAACTGGGTATACGCCAGCCACTGCAACCACAGGTAGAAATCCACTTCATCACGATGCTCTTCGCAAAAGCGTTTTACCTCTGGCGAATCCACCGACTGAAAAGCTTGCGGCCACACCGGCCAGCCCCAGCGCAGTGCGTCCTCTTTCACCTGATGCGCATGCAGCGCGTCAAAGGCCGCCTGCCAGTACAGGCTATCCCCTTCCTGAATCACAAACTGGCGAAATGCCGCCATCTGCTCATCGTCACGTGCAGAGAAACTTTTCCACGCCATACGCAGCGCTGTCATCTTCAATGCGGTAACGGCAGAATAATCAACCCACTCGGTATCACGCGCGCGTTGCAGAGCTTGCTGAGTCGCGGGTTTCTGCCACCAGGCCTGCGCCTCTTTATTCAGGCGAAAATCGTCTACTGCGTTCACATCAATATAAATAACGTTCAACCAGCGGCGTGACGACGGGCTGTACGGACTGGCACTCTCCGGGTTCGCCGGATACAGCGCGTGAATCGGATTCAGGCCGATAAACGCGCCGCCGCGTTGCGCCACCTCCACCAGCATGGCACGGAGATCGCCAAAGTCGCCAATCCCCCAGTTTTTTTCTGAACGCAGGGTATAGAGCTGAACGCATGCGCCCCACAGCTTCTGCCCGGCTAATAGAGCCTGCGGCTCATAGCAGCGTTTCGGCGCGACGATGATGCGGCAATGGGTACGCAACTCCCCCTGGGTTAGGGTAAGCGTGTGATACCCTTCCGGCAGCTTCGCCGGAAGGTTGAACGATTTACCGCCGACGGCATGTCCTTTGTGCTGCACGCCCTCTTCGGTGGTCAGCAGCCAGGTAAACTCTCCGCGTCCCTCAACTGCCAGCGGCATTTTCTTACCAGCGGTATAAACCATGACATTCGGCACCGGGGCCACCGCCACCTGAGCGGTGGCGGTGGAGCGATGCATAGCGTCAAGCAAACGCCGCTTGGTTTCGACGCCAATAGACTGCGGTTTACCGTGGGCATTAATGTAATTGGGGCTAATCCCCGCCGCCAACGCGGCATTATCCAGACGTTTGCTTTCCATCGCGATTCCTTAACGTTTCGCCTGCCAGATACGAGTCTGATAATCGCGAATGGAGCGATCCGAACTGAACATGCCGCAACGCGCGGTATTCAGAATCGCCGCCCGGGTCCAGGCTTCCTGGTCACGATACAACACGTCAACCTGCTTCTGGGCTTCAACGTAGGCCGCGAAGTCCGCCATTACCAGATACGGGTCACCGCCCTGCTTGCCGATACTGTGCAGCATCTGGTCGAAGGCATGTTTATCGCCGTCGCTATACTTCCCGCTTTCCAGCTCTTTCAGAACAGCATCCAGCACTTTATCTTTCTTACGCCATTTCACCGGGTCGTACCCTTTGGCCTTGAGCGCCTTCACCTCTTCCACGGTATGACCAAAGATAAAGATATTCTCGTCACCTACCTTCTCGGCGATTTCGACGTTTGCGCCATCCAGCGTACCGACAGTTAACGCACCGTTCAGCGCCAGCTTCATGTTACCGGTGCCGGAAGCCTCTTTCCCTGCGGTGGAGATTTGCTCAGAGATATCCGCCGCTGGGATCAACATTTCCGCCGCCGAGACACAATAATCCGGCAGGAATACGACCTTCAGCTTGTCGCCCACTTGCGGGTCGTTATTGATGGTTTCTGCAACCTTGTTAATGGCGAAGATGATATTTTTCGCCAGGTAGTAACCCGGAGCGGCTTTCGCGCCAAACAGGAATACGCGCGGCACGCGATCGGCCTGCGGGTTCTCTCGAATTTCTTTGTACAACGCCAGAATATGCAGCAAGTTGAGGTGCTGACGCTTGTACTCATGCAGGCGTTTAATCTGAATATCAAAGAGAGCGTTAGTCGTTATCTCAATACCGGTACGCGCTTTAATAAACTTCACCAGACGCGCTTTGTTCGCCAGCTTGATGTCACGATACTGCTGACGAAACTTCGCGTCGTCGGCGTATTTTTCCAGGTTAATCAACTGTTCGAGGTCGTTGGCCCACTCTTTTTTCAGCGATTTATCCAGCAGCGCGGCAAGTGCCGGGTTGCACTGCTTAATCCAGCGACGCGGAGTAATCCCGTTAGTGACGTTATGGAATTTGTTCGGCCAGAGCTGATGATATTCCGGGAACAGATCCTTCACCACCAAATCGGAGTGCAGCGCCGCCACGCCGTTAACCGCAAAGCCGCTGACCACACACATGTTGGCCATACGCACCTGTTTGTTATGCACCACCGCCAGCTTCGCCCAAACTTCAGCATCACCCGGCCAGGTTTTATCGACCAGCTTCTTAAAGCGGTCGTTAATCTCTTTGATGATTTGCATATGGCGCGGCAGTAGTGCTTTCACCAGCTTCTCGTCCCAGCACTCCAGCGCCTCTGGCATCAAAGTGTGGTTGGTATAAGCAAAGGTCTTGCTGGTAATAGCCCACGCATCGTCCCAGCTCATCTGGTGCTCATCAATCAGCACACGCAGTAGCTCAGGGATGGCGATGGTCGGGTGAGTATCGTTGAGCTGAATCACCTCAAAATCAGCCAGCTCATGCAGTTTACGCCCTGCCAGATGATGGCGGCGCAGAATGTCAGCTACGGAGCAAGCGCACTGGAAGTATTGCTGCATCAGGCGCAGCTTTTTACCCGCGGTGTGGTTGTCGTTCGGGTACAGCACTTTGGTGAGTTTTTCAGCGTCGATGCCCTGCTGCTCTGCGCGCAGGAAATCGCCGTCATTAAATTTGGTCAGGTTAAACGGATGCGCGTGACTGGCCTGCCACAGACGCAGCGGTTGCGCCACGCCGTTACGGTAGCCGAGAACCGGTAGATCCCAGGCCTGGCCGGTGATAACAAACCCCGGCTCCCAGTGCCCTTCTTTGGTGACCTTGCCGCCAATCCCTACTTGCACATCCAGTGCCTCGTTGTGACGGAACCACGGATAGCTGCCGCGATGCCAGTCATCCGGGGCTTCCATCTGCTGCCCATCGGCAAATGACTGACGGAACAGGCCGTACTGGTAGTTGAGACCATAGCCCGTCGCCGATTGACCGACTGTCGCCATCGAATCAAGGAAGCAGGCCGCCAGGCGTCCCAATCCACCGTTACCCAGCGCCGGGTCGATCTCTTCTTCCAGCAGGTCGGTCAGGTTGACGTCATGCGCTTTCAGTTCATCGCTCACCGCCTGATACCAGCCGAGATTGAGTAAGTTGTTGCCAGTCAGACGGCCAATCAAAAACTCCATCGAGATGTAGTTAACATGGCGCTGATTTTTTGCCGGCTTCGCCGCAGGCTGGGCGCTGAGTAACTCAGCCAACGCCCCACTCACTGCCTGCCACCACTGGCGCGACGTCATTTCTTGAGCCGACAGTAAACCGAAGCGCTGCCACTGACGCGTCAGGGCAGCCTGAAATTGATCTTTGTTGAAAGTAGGCTGTGACATAGGGGTTCCAGATCCTTAGGTAATAAAACAACGTTATCGCTAGTTTGCCAGGCTCGTTGTTGACCTTCCTCATCCTGGCACGGATTAGGCAGGGAGGAGGAGCGGGGATGAGCATAAAAGTGTGATCGCCGCCACTTAAAGGGGGTGTTATCGCCCGTAAATTCGCGTAAGCCCGGCATAACGCCCCTGTAATGCCCAACGGACGGCGCATTAATAACAAGAGATAAATCGACAATATCAAATAGAGGGGTGACGATGGGAAACAATGTGTAAACAGAGAAATAGTTTCTAACCTGAAATATCCAAGGTGGATAAGATAATTCACATAAAATTTTTAAGTCGGCCACAAAATTCGGCTCTTTACATTAAGCAACTGAGTAACCTTATAAAAAGGGAGGTATTTTTCGGCTCAGCCAAAATACCGACGGATCCAGTCGCCACGCCTGTTGTGACTCTTTAAAGCAATTAATGTAATAGATGTTTAGATTTGTGACATAGTGCAAAATCAGACACACAAAAAGTCCGCTTAGCTTGCATAAAACACTAATCTGGCCGACCTTATATCTATTAATTACGAAGCGCAAAAAAAATCATTTTTCCCCATTTTCACACAGTGAAGTGACTAACTTATGTTGATTCCGTCTAAATTAAGTCGTCCGGTTCGACTCGACCATACGGTGGTTCGTGAGCGCCTGTTGGCTAAACTTTCCGGCGCGAACAATTTCAGGCTTGCCCTGATAACAAGTCCTGCTGGTTATGGAAAAACGACGTTGGTTTCACAATGGGCAGCGGGGAAGAACGACTTAGGCTGGTACTCTCTGGATGAAGGCGATAATCAACAAGAGCGCTTTGCCAGCTATCTGATCGCCGCTATCCAGCAGGCAACCGGTGGACACTGCACCACCAGCGAAGCGATGGTGCAAAAGCGCCAATACGCCAGCCTGACGTCACTGTTTGCGCAGCTATTTATTGAACTGGCCGAGTGGCACCGCCCGCTCTACCTGGTAGTGGATGATTATCATCTCATCTCCAATCCGGCAATTCACGAAGCGATGCGTTTCTTCCTGCGTCATCAGCCTGAGAACCTCACGCTGGTCGTGCTGTCGCGCAACCTGCCGCAGTTGGGTATTGCCAACCTGCGAGTACGCGATCAGTTGCTGGAGATAGGCAGCCAACAGCTGGCGTTTAACCACCAGGAAGCCAAACAATTTTTCGATCGACGTTTGTCCTCGCCTATCGAAGCGGCAGAAAGCAGCCGGATGTGCGATGACGTTGCTGGCTGGGCCACGGCGTTACAGCTGATTGCCCTCTCCGCCCGCCAGAACAACCACTCTGCACACCAGTCCGCACGCCGCCTCGCCGGGATCAACGCCAGCCATCTGTCCGATTATCTGGTTGATGAAGTGCTGGACAGCGTCGACCTCGGCACCCGTCATTTCCTGCTGAAAAGCGCCATTCTGCGCTCAATGAACGACGCACTGATCGTCCGGGTCACCGGGGAAGAAAACGGCCAGATGCGGCTGGAGGAGATTGAGCGCCAGGGATTATTCCTGCAGCGGATGGATGACGTCGGTGAGTGGTTCAGCTATCACCCGCTGTTTGGCAGCTTTTTACGCCAGCGCTGTCAGTGGGAACTGGCAAGCGAACTGCCCGAAATACACCGCGCCGCCGCTGAAAGCTGGATGGCGCAAGGCTTCCCCAGCGAAGCGATCCACCACGCGCTGGCGGCAGGCGACGCGCATATGCTACGCGATATCCTGCTTAACCATGCGTGGGGACTGTTTAACCACAGCGAACTGACATTACTGGAAGAGTCGCTGAAAGCCCTGCCGTGGGAAAGTCTGCTGGAAAATCCGCGTCTGGTTCTGCTGCAAGCCTGGCTGATGCAAAGCCAGCACCGCTACGGCGAGGTTAATACCCTGCTGGCGCGCGCTGAGCAGGAAATAAAAGGCGACATGGAACCGACGCTGCACGCCGAATTTAACGCCCTGCGAGCGCAGGTCGCGATTAACGACGGAAATCCTGACGAAGCCGAGCGCCTGGCAAAGCTGGCGCTGGATGAGTTACCCATCGCCTGGTTCTATAGCCGTATCGTCGCCACCTCGGTACATGGTGAAGTCCTGCACTGTAAGGGCGATCTCACGCGTTCTCTGGCGTTGATGCAGCAAACCGAGCAAATGGCGCGCCACCATGACGTCTGGCATTACGCGCTGTGGAGTTTAATTCAGCAAAGTGAAATTTTGTTTGCCCAGGGCTTTTTACAGGCCGCCTGGGAGACTCAGGAAAAAGCGTTTCAGCTGATCAAAGAGCAGCATCTGGAACAGTTGCCGATGCACGAGTTCCTGGTGCGTATTCGCGCGCAACTGCTGTGGGCATGGGCGCGCCTGGACGAATCGGAAGCGTCTGCCCGCGCGGGTATTGAACTGCTTTCCACATTCCAGCCGCAGCAACAGCTACAGTGCCTGGCGCTGTTGATTCAATGTTCGCTGGCCCGGGGGGATCTGGACAATGCGCGTAGCCTGCTTAACCGCCTGGAAAACCTGCTGGGTAACGGTCACTATCACAGTGACTGGATCTCGAACGCCGATAAGGTACGGGTGATTTACTGGCAAATGGTGGGCGACAAAAATTCGGCCGCCAACTGGCTGCGCCACACGCCGAAACCGGAATTCGCCAATAACCACTTCCTGCAAAGCCAGTGGCGCAACATCGCCCGCGCGCAGATCCTGCTGGGCGAGTTTGAACCGGCTGAGATTGTGCTGGAAGAGTTGAATGAAAATGCGCGCAATCTGCGCCTGATGAGCGATCTGAACCGTAACCTGCTGCTGCTTAATCAGCTCTACTGGCAGGCAGGACGCAAAAATGACGCACAGCGCGTGTTACTCGACGCGCTGCAGCTGGCGAACCGCACCGGATTTATCAGTCACTTTGTCATTGAAGGTGAGGCCATGGCGCAGCAACTGCGTCAGCTGATTCAGCTCAATACCTTACCGGAACTCGATCAGCACCGCGCCCAGCGTATTTTGCGTGAGATTAACCAGCATCACCGCCATAAATTCGCCCACTTCGATGAAGGATTCGTTGAGCGTCTGCTTACTCACCCGGAAGTACCGGAGCTTATCCGGACCAGCCCGCTGACCCAGCGCGAATGGCAGGTTCTGGGACTGATTTATTCGGGCTACAGCAACGAGCAGATCGCCGGAGAATTGGCCGTCGCGGCAACGACCATCAAGACGCACATCCGCAATTTGTATCAAAAGCTCGGCGTCGCACACCGCCAGGATGCGGTGCAACATGCGCAGAAACTGCTGAAAATGATGGGGTATGGGGTTTAGTTAATGCCTGATACGCTACGCTTATCAGGCTTGGAATTAACTTAGCACAGCTCTAACTGAATATGATGGTCCGCAATAACCTGCATCACGCCAGCTGGCGGCAGCGTGTCGGTATACACCGCATCCACCATGCTGATACTGCCCATATTCACCATCGCGTTACGCCCAAACTTCGAGTGATCCACCACCAGCATCACATGCCGTGAATTCTCAATAATCGCGCGCTTGGTGCGAACTTCGTGATAATCAAACTCCAGCAGGGAGCCATCGCTATCGATACCGCTAATCCCTAAGATGCCGAAGTCCAGGCGGAACTGAGAAATAAAGTCGAGGGTCGCTTCGCCCATAATACCGCCGTCGCGGCTACGCAGTTCGCCACCGGCGAGTATGATGCGGAAATCCTCTTTCGCCATCAGCGTATTCGCCACATTGAGGTTGTTGGTCACAATGCGTAAATTGCTGTGATTGAGCAGCGCGTGAGCCACCGCTTCCGGCGTAGTGCCGATATCAATGAACAACGTAGAACCGTTCGGGATCTGCGTGGCAACTTTGCGGGCAATGCGCTCTTTTTCCGCCGTCTGTGTCGCTTTACGGTCATGCCACGGGGTGTTGACCGAGCTGGAGGGCAGCGCCGCGCCACCGTGATGGCGCAAAATCATGTTCTGATCGGCCAGATCGTTAAGATCGCGGCGAATCGTCTGCGGGCTGACGGAGAAATGCTCCACCAGCTCCTCAGTACTGACGTATCCCTGTTTCTTTACCAGCTCGATGATCGCGTCATGTCGTTGTGTTTGCTTCATTATTGTTCCCTGAAATTACGTTCGTTTTCGTACATTCATAGTATCGGCAAACGCCATTGCCAGACCCACGGCCAGCCCGGCGATATGTGCGCCGTTCGCCATTGACATGCCGAACACATCAAACCAGCCGGCAACAATCCAGATCAAAGCAAAGATAATCAAACCACGCTGCAGGAAAATACCACTTTGTGGATCGCGCTCGCCGCGCAACCACACATAACCCATCAGCGCATATACCACGCCAGACAGCCCACCAAACCACGGGCCGCTAAATTTCTGCTGAACGTAGCCGCTTAGCAGGGCGCTGATCACGGTAATTACAATCAGTTTTCCGCTGCCCAGACGCTTTTCAACCGCACCGCCGAGATACCACCACCACAGCAGGTTGAACAGAATATGCATCAGCGAGAAGTGCATAAAAGCGTGGGTGAAATAACGCCAGAATTCAAATTTCAGCGAAGGGTCAAACGGCCATGCCAGCCAGAGCATCACGGTCTGGTCGCCCAGCGTGTTCATCGCGATAAAGACCAGCACACACGCGGCCATCACCACCCAGGTTACCGGGCCTGCGCGTTCGCGCAATGTGGCCAGGAACGGATAACGCTGGTAGCGCAGACCGCTGTCGGTATGACCCGACTGCCAGCTTGCCGCGAGGTAACGCGGATCGCCTGGATTCTCCAGAAACCGCGCCAGCTCAGCATGCACGCGCTCAGCCTGGGACTCATCCGCCAGCCAGACATCCGTTTGCTGATGTTGTTGAATCGTCAGGATAACGCCCTGTGTCGCCATATAATCAACAAATGCCTGCGCCACGCGGGGGTTAGCAAAAGAGGTAATCATCAACATGGTTGCTGTCGCTTATTCCACACAAAAGAGGACAGTATATATACCCTTCTTACTTCGAGCTGCATCTTTGTTGGCTTTCCTCACTCACTCCGGTCACGTACTGCTCGTACGCTCCCGGAGATTCGCTGCGTCGCCGTCGCGATGCAACTCGAATTAATTTGGGTATAGTCTTACGAACCGTATGCCACTTCTGCCGGAAAATGTCGATGCCAGGCGTCGAAGCCGCCGTCAACACTGTAAACCACGTCATAGCCCTGCTGAAGAAGATATTGCGCCGCGCCTTTACTGCTGTTGCCGTGATAACACATTACTAACACGGCGGTGTCGAAATCATGCTCGCGCATAAATGACCCCAGCGTGTCGTTCGTCAGATGAAACGCCTGTGGGGCGTGACCCATCGCATAGCTTTGCGGGTCGCGGATATCCACTAACACCGCGGTCCCCTGGTGCAGCTTCTGATGCGCTTCTTCGACATTAATACATTCAAACTGATCCATTGCTCTCTCTTCTTTATATTGCAGGTGACGCTTTTCAGACATGTTACTTCTTAGTGTACGTCCCGACGGCAGTTAAACGCCATAATGTTATATGTATCACTGTAAATTGTTTATCCGATGTTACCAATGGCGCGATTCTTTGCTATTATGCTCGATAACGAACATTAATGAGCTATAACGAAAGTGCGAGAGGCCAGCATGGAAACCAAAGATCTGATTGTGATAGGTGGAGGCATCAACGGTGCCGGTATCGCGGCAGATGCCGCTGGACGCGGTTTATCCGTGCTGATGCTGGAAGCGCAGGATTTAGCCTGCGCCACCTCTTCCGCTAGCTCCAAACTCATCCACGGTGGCCTGCGCTACCTGGAACACTACGAATTTCGCCTGGTGAGCGAAGCGCTGGCCGAACGTGAGGTGTTGTTGAAAATGGCACCGCATATCGCCTTCCCGATGCGCTTTCGTCTGCCCCATCGCCCGCACCTGCGTCCAGCGTGGATGATCCGCATTGGTCTGTTTATGTACGATCATCTGGGCAAACGCACCAGTTTGCCGAGTTCGACCGGTTTGCGTTTTGGCGCAGATTCCGTAATGAAACCTGAGATTGTGCGCGGTTTCGAATATTCTGACTGCTGGGTAGACGATGCGCGGCTGGTTTTGGCAAACGCCCAAATGGTCGTACGCAAAGGCGGAGAGGTGTTAACCCGCACTCGCGCTACCTCCGCTCGCCGTGAAAACGGTTTGTGGATTGTTGAAGCTGAAGATATCGATACCGGTAAAAAGCACACCTGGCAGGCGCGTGGTCTGGTCAATGCCACCGGCCCATGGGTGAAAGAGTTCTTCGACGACGGCATGCATCTGCCATCGCCGTACGGTATTCGTCTGATTAAAGGCAGCCACATCGTGGTGCCGCGCGTCCATACCCAGAAGCAAGCTTATATTCTGCAAAACGAAGATAAACGTATTGTGTTTGTCATCCCATGGATGGACGAATTCTCGATCATCGGGACGACTGACGTCGAATACAAAGGCGATCCGAAAGCGGTAAAAATTGATGAGAGTGAAATCAATTACCTGCTGAAGGTCTACAACGCGCACTTTAAGAAACAACTGGGCCGTGACGATATCGTCTGGACCTACTCGGGTGTACGCCCGCTGTGCGATGACGAGTCCGACTCGCCGCAGGCTATCACCCGTGATTACACGCTGGATATCCACGATGAAAACGGCAAAGCGCCGCTGCTGTCGGTCTTTGGCGGTAAGCTGACGACCTACCGTAAGCTGGCCGAACACGCGATGGAAAAACTGGCGTCGTACTATCAGGGAATCGGTCCGGCGTGGACAAAAGAGTGCATTCTGCCAGGCGGTGACATCGGCGGCGATCGTGAAGATTACGCGGCCAAACTGCGCCGTCGCTACCCGTTCCTGACCGAGTCGCTGGCGCGCCATTATTCGCGCACCTACGGCAGTAACACCGAATGGATTATCGGGGAAGCCACCTCGCTTGCCGAGTTAGGTGAAGACTTCGGCCATGAGTTCTATGAGGCCGAGCTGAAATATCTGGTCGATCACGAATGGGTGCGCCGTGCGGAAGATGCGCTGTGGCGTCGCACGAAAGAAGGTATGTGGCTGAACGCTGAACAGCAGTCGCGCATGACCCAGTGGCTGGCGGAGTACATTGAGAAACAGCAGCTGTCGCTGGCGTCTTAAGACACTCGATATAAAACTGTAGGCCCGGTAAGCGTCAGCGCTACCGGGCCTTTTGCTGGATGGCAACTAACGCCTTATCCAGCCGACAGATCGTCCTGCCCTTGTTACAACCGCACCGAGTCGATATGCCAGATGTTTTCGGCGTACTCTTTGATCGTCCTGTCCGACGAGAAGTAGCCCATGTTGGCGATATTAATCATCGACTTGGTGGTCCACTCTTCCGGGTGGCGATACAGTTCGTCAACCTTATCCTGGCAGTCAACGTAGCTGCGATAATCCGCCAGAACCTGATAGTGGTCGCCAAAGTTGATCAGCGAGTCAACCAGGTCACGATAGCGCCCCGGCTCCTCAGGACTGAATACACCGCTGCCAATCTGCGTCAGCACCTGGTGCAGCTCTTCGTCTGTCTCGTAATACTCACGCGGCTTGTAGCCCTGGCTGCGTAAGGCTTCGACCTCTTCCGCCGTATTACCAAAGATAAAGATATTTTCTGCGCCCACATGCTCCAGCATCTCGACGTTGGCACCGTCCAGCGTCCCAATGGTCAGCGCACCGTTGAGGGCAAACTTCATATTACTGGTACCAGAGGCTTCGGTCCCGGCCAGCGAAATCTGCTCAGACAGGTCGGCAGCAGGAATAATCACCTGCGCCAGGCTGACGCTGTAGTTAGGAATAAACACCACTTTCAGCTTGTCACCAATTTGCGGATCGTTGTTGATCACTTTCGCGACGTCGTTGATCAGGTGAATGATGTGCTTCGCCATGTAATAGGCCGAAGCCGCTTTACCGGCGAAGATATTCACGCGCGGCACCCACTCGGCGTCAGGATCGGCCTTAATACGGTTGTAGCGGGTGATCACATGCAGCACGTTCATCAACTGCCGTTTGTATTCGTGAATACGCTTGATCTGCACATCAAACAGCGATTTCGGGTTCACCACCACGTTAAGCTGCTGGGCAATGAGCGTTGCCAGACGTTTTTTATTCTCCAGTTTCGCACGGCGCACCGCCTGATTTACCAGCGGGTAATCGCAGTGCTGTTCAAGCTCGCTTAGCTGGCTGAGATCGGTTCGCCAGGTGCGGCCAATGTTCTCATCCAGTACCTCAGAGAGCGATGGGTTAGCCAGCGCCAACCAGCGGCGCGGCGTCACGCCGTTGGTGACGTTACAGAAGCGAGTCGGGAAAATCTTCGCAAAGTCAGCAAACAGCGACTGCACCATCAGGTTGGAGTGCAGCTCAGAAACGCCGTTAACCTTGTGGCTCACCACCACTGCGAGCCATGCCATACGCACCCGGCGGCCGTTGGATTCATCGATAATCGACGTCCGTCCCAGCAGACTGGTATCGTTCGGATACTGTTCCTGCAACGTCTTCAGGAAGTAGTCGTTAATCTCAAAGATGATTTGCAGATGGCGCGGCAGAATTTTGCCCAGCATATCGACAGGCCAGGTCTCCAGCGCTTCGCTCATCAAGGTGTGGTTGGTATACGAGAAGACCTGGCAGCAGACCTCAAACGCATTATCCCAACTGAATTTGTGCTCATCGATCAGCAGACGCATCAGCTCAGGAATCGACAGTACCGGATGGGTGTCGTTGAGGTGAATGGCGATCTTATCTGCCAGGTTGTCGTAGGTTTTGTGCAGTTGATAATGACGGTTCAGGATGTCCTGCACCGTGGAGGAGACCAGAAAATACTCCTGGCGCAAACGCAGCTCGCGTCCTGAATAGGTGGAGTCATCCGGATACAGCACGCGGGAGACGTTCTCGGAGTGGTTTTTATCTTCCACCGCCGCAAAGTAGTCGCCCTGGTTAAATTTACCGAGGTTGATTTCGCTACTGGCCTGGGCATTCCACAAGCGCAGCGTATTGGTGGCGTCTGTGTCATAACCGGGAATAATTTGGTCGTAGGCTACCGCGAGGATCTCTTCAGTTTCTATCCAGCGCGTTTTCTTGCCTTCCTGCTGAATACGCCCGCCAAAGCGCACTTTGTAGCGCGTATTGTGGCGTTTGAATTCCCACGGGTTACCGTATTCCAGCCAGTAGTCCGGTGACTCTTTCTGTCGGCCATCAACAATGTTCTGTTTGAACATGCCGTAGTCATAACGAATACCGTAGCCGCGTCCCGGCAGACCCAACGTTGCCAGTGAGTCCAGGAAGCAGGCCGCCAGGCGCCCGAGGCCACCGTTGCCAAGACCAGGGTCGTTTTCTTCATCGATCAGATCTTCAAGATCCAACCCCATACCTTCCAGCGCATTTTTGACATCGTCATAAATACCCAACGATAACAGTGCATTGGAAAGTGTGCGGCCAATCAGAAACTCCATTGACAGATAATAAACCTGTCGAGTTTCCTGGGATAATTGCGCACGGTTAGAACGCAGCCAGCGCTCCACGAGACGATCGCGCACCGCGAACAACGTGGCGTTCAGCCACTCATGTTTATTGGCAATGACCGGGTCTTTACCAATCGTGAACATCAGCTTGTAGGCGATAGAATGCTTAAGTGCCTCTACGCTGAGTGTGGGCGATGCATAAGTAAATGGAGCATTCATATAGGTGATTCCTGGATATCTATTTCAAACGATAGTAAAGCTCACGGTATGACTTCGCCGCGACTTGCCAGCTAAAATCCATGGTCATGGCCTGACGTTGTACAAACCGCCACAGCGAAGGCCGGGACCACAATACGAAAGCACGCCGAATCGCGCGTAGCAGCGACCAGGCATTACTATCTTCAAATACAAACCCACTGGCGATACCATCCGCCAGGTTTTCCAGCGAACTGTCAGAGACCGTATCAGCCAGCCCACCGGTGCGCCGCACCAGCGGCAGCGTGCCGTACTTCAGTCCATACAACTGCGTTAAGCCACACGGCTCAAAACGGCTGGGGACCAATATAACGTCGGCCCCACCCATGATGCGGTGCGAGAAGGCTTCGTGATAGCCAATCTGTACGCCCACCTGTCCAGGATGTTCCGCCGCCGCGGCGAGGAAACCTTCCTGTAAAACCGGATCGCCCGCACCAAGCAATGCCAGCTGTCCACCCTGCTCTAACAACCCCGGTAGCGCTTCCAGTACCAGATCCAGCCCTTTCTGACTGGTCAGGCGGCTGACTACGGCAAATAGCGGCACTTTGTCGTTAACCTTAAGTCCCATCGCGATCTGTAGCTGGCGTTTGTTCTCCGCTTTCTCTTCCAGCGTTTCACGCGTATACCGCGACGCCAGCAGCAGATCGGTTTCCGGGCTCCAGATTTTTTCATCAACGCCGTTCAGCACACCGGAAAGACGTCCTTCACGATGACGCTGCTGCAACAGACCTTCCATGCCGTAGGCAAACTGCGGCTCGGTAATTTCCCGCGCGTAGGTCGGACTGACCGCCGTAATGTGGTCGGCGTAGTACAACCCGGCCTTCAGGAAAGAAATCTGCCCGTTAAACTCCAGTCCGTGCACGTTAAAGAACGACCATGGCAATTGGATGTCATCCATATGCTTTGCATAAAACATGCCTTGATACGCCAGGTTGTGCACGGTGAACACCGATTTCGCCGGATGGCCGCGCGCCGCCAGATACGCCGGGGCCAGACCGGCATGCCAGTCGTGCGCATGCACCACATCCGGGCGCCAGAATGGGTCAAAGCCACAGGCCATTTCACTGCCGACCCAACCCAGCAGCGCAAAACGCAGCACGTTATCGGTATATGCAAACAGGTTAGTATCGTGATACGGGCTACCGGGACGGTCATAGAGATGCGGCGCGTCAATCAGGTAAATGCCCACACCGTTGAAATGCCCGAACAGCAGCGTAATACGTCCGGCGAAGGTATCGCGACGCGTCACTACCTGCGCATCGGGAATGCCGCGACGGATATCAGGAAACGCCGGGAGCAGCACGCGGGCATCCACACCGTCCGCGATTTGCGCTGCGGGTAACGCCCCAATAACATCCGCCAGTCCCCCGGTTTTTAACAAAGGGAACATCTCTGAACAAACGTGTAAAACCTGCATTATCGCTCCTGTTTGATCTGCAGTTTGCGCAGCATTTCACGCGTGACCAGTACAATACCTTCCTCTGAACGGTAGAAACGACGTGCATCTTCTTCCGCGTTTTCACCAATCACCATGCCTTCAGGAATAACGCAGGCGCGGTCGATAATGCAACGACGTAAGCGGCACGAACGTCCCACCCACACTTCAGGTAACAACACTGCCGAATCAATGTTACAGAATGAATTCACCCGCACTCGCGGGAACAGAACGGACTGCACTACCACCGAACCAGAAATAATACAGCCGCCGGAGACCAGCGAGTTCAGCGTCATTCCGTGGCTACCGGAACGGTCCTGAACAAATTTCGCCGGCGGCAGTGATTCCATATGCGTACGGATTGGCCAGTCCTGGTCGTACATATCCAGTTCAGGCGTCACCGAAGCCAGATCGAGGTTTGCTTTCCAGTAGGCTTCCAGCGTTCCCACATCGCGCCAGTACGGCTCGGATTCCGGGTCAGACTGTACGCAGGACAATGGGAATGGATGTGCATATGCCATGCCAGCTTCGGTGATTTTCGGGATGATGTCTTTGCCAAAATCGTGACTGGATTTTTCATCGAGGTCATCTTCCGCCAGCAGTTCATACAGATAATCGGCGTCGAAGATGTAGATCCCCATACTGGCAAGCGATTTGGTCGGATCATTAGGCATCGCTGGCGGGTTGGCAGGTTTTTCAACGAACTCGATAATTTTATCGGTGTCGTCCACGTCCATTACGCCAAACGCGCTGGCCTCTTCAATAGGCACTGGCATACAGGCCACTGTGCAACGCGCGCCTTTCTCAACGTGGTCGATCAGCATGCGTGAGTAGTCCTGCTTATAAATATGATCGCCCGCGAGGATCACCACATATTCCGCTTTATAGCGTCGAATGATGTCCAGGTTTTGGGTCACCGCATCCGCCGTACCGCGATACCAGTTTTCACCCTGCATCCTCTGCTGGGCAGGCAGCAGATCGACGAACTCGTTCATCTCTTCACTAAAGAACGACCAGCCGCGCTGAATATGCTGCACCAGCGTGTGTGACTGGTACTGAGTGATCACGCCGATACGGCGGATCCCAGAATTAAGACAGTTGGATAAGGCAAAATCGATAATGCGGAACTTACCGCCAAAGTGCACGGCAGGCTTGGCACGCTTATTGGTTAAATCTTTCAGGCGAGTACCGCGGCCACCGGCCAGGATCAGGGCAACAGATTTTAATGGCAGCTGGCGCGCCAACATTACACGATCGTTCTTCTCTAAACTTACCATGACTAACTCCTTTTTATCTTCTCTGGAACACACACAGTCCGTGCGCAGGTCCCTGCCAGACCGCCGTAAGCACCGGATTATCCTCTCCGGCAAATGGGGGAATGGCGTGCCATTCCCCTTCAGGTAAAACGATATCTGTCACCTCAAGCGTGGCGTTTATTGCAATCAGGAAACGATCTGAAAGCAGGATTTGCATCTGCCTCGGGCCGTTATGCCACTCATCCGCACTTAAGGGTTGTGCGTACTTATTCAGCCAACGAACATTGCCATCGCCCTCTTCCCACCAGCAATCGCCTGTTAATGCAGGTATTTGCCGGCGCAGATGAATCAACGCGGCGGTAAATGTGGTTAGCCCACTGTTTGCCTGCTGCCAGTCCAGCCAGGTTAAGGCGTTATCCTGGCAGTAAGCGTTATTATTACCGTGCTGGCTATGACCATGCTCATCACCCGCCAGCAGCATCGGCGTCCCCTGGGAGAGCAACAGCGTGGTTAACAGCGCATGAATGCTGTCGCGCCGCCGCTCAATCAGGTCCAGCGAGCCGCCTAATCCTTCTTTACCATGATTGTCACTGTAGTTATTGCTAGTGCCGTCGCGATTTTCCTCACCATTCGCTTCATTGTGCTTATTTGTGAAGCAAACGCAGTCGCGTAGCGTAAAACCGTCATGCGCGGTCACCAGATTGACCGTGGCGCTGGGATTGCGGCCCGGGCGTTTAAACACGTCGCTGGATGCGGCAAAACGTCCGGCAAACTCGCCCAACGAGAGATTACGCTGGAGCCAAAAACGTCGCGTTGCATCGCGGAAATGGTCATTCCACTCGGCAAACGGCGGGGGGAAATTCCCCACCTGATACCCGCCTTCACCAATATCCCACGGTTCCGCAATCAGCTTGGCGCGTGAGAGCAGCGGACAGTTTTGGATCGCGGTAAACAGCGGAGCATCCTGACGAAACTCAGGCGTACGCCCCATGACGGAAGCCAAATCAAAACGAAAACCATCCACATGGCAGGTTTCAACCCAGTAGCGCAGGCACTCGCATGCGTATTCCACAACGCCAGGATGGCTCAGATTGATGGTGTTCCCACAACCGGTCCAGTTGTAGTAATCGCCATCATCTCTGATCCAATAATAGCTACGGTTATCAATTCCGCGCAGCGAGAAGACAGGTCCTTCGAGATCCAGCTCGGCGCTGTGGTTTAAAACGATGTCGAGAATGACCTCAATACCCGCTTTATGCAGCGCTTTTACCGCGTCGCGAAACTCATCAAGCGCACTCTCCGGCGAGCTGGCATAGGCCGGATGCAGCGCATACATCGCCACCGGGTTGTAGCCCCAGTAGTTTGACAGGCCCAGTCGCTGAAGCCGCGGTTCGCTGGCGAAATGCGCCACCGGTAACAGCTCCAGCGCGGTAATGCCGAGGCGCTTGAAATAGTCGATCATCACCGGATGACCCAGCGCTTTGTAGGTCCCGCGCATCTCTTCCGGCAGGTCAGGATGCAAATACGTCAGCCCTTTGACATGCGCTTCGTAAATTACGGTATTGCCCCACGGCGTGCGCGGCGGGGCATCATCCTCCCAGTCATAATGGTCGGACACCACCACGCCCTTCAGCGCGATGGCGGCATTATCATGATGATCCGGTTCATTCAGCCCACCGTGCAGCAGTGGGTTATCTTTTAACTCGCCATCCACCCGACGCGCGCAAGGGTCAAGCAGCAGTTTCGCCGGATTAAACCGGTGGCCCTGCTGCGGTTGCCATGGGCCATGGACGCGATAGCCATAGCGTAGACCGGGACGGGCGTTGGCCAGATAGCCGTGCCAGACATCGCCGCTACGCCCCGGCAGGTCGTAGCGGAGTTCGCAGCCTTGCTCATCGAATACGCATAATTCAACGCGTTCAGCGTGGGCCGAAAAGAGGGTGAAATTGACGCCATGGCCGTCATACGTTGCACCATGGGGGGTGGCGTTGCCGGTTGCCAGTTGCGTCATTATCCCTCCCGCACCAGCCAGATCGTTGCCAGCGGTGGCAACGTCAGGCTCAGTGAGTGCTGACGACCATGACTGGCGATTTCATCGCTGTGCACCGCGCCGCCGTTACCGGTATTGCTACCGTGATAATGCATCGAGTCGGTATTGAGGATCTCGCGCCATTTGCCCGGCTGATTGATACCGAAGCGATAGCCGTGGCGAGGTACTGGCGTAAAGTTGCTGATAACAATGATTTCATTACCGACTTTGTCACGACGAACGAAAGCCAGCACCGAACGTTCTTTGTCATCTACCACCAGCCACTCGAAGCCATAGGCGTCAAAATCAAGCTCGTGCAGCGCTTTGTGATGACGATAAGTAAGGTTCAGATCGCGCACCAAACGCTGTACGCCGTGGTGCCAGTTATCGCCGCCTTCCAGCAGATGCCAGTCGAGGCTGGCGTCATGGTTCCACTCACGCCCCTGAGCAAACTCGTTGCCCATAAACAGCAGTTTCTTACCCGGGAAGGCCCACATCCAGCCGTAGTAGGCGCGCAGGTTGGCAAACTTCTGCCATGCGTCCCCCGGCATGCGATCGAGAATTGATTTTTTACCGTGTACCACTTCATCGTGCGACAGCGGCAGGACAAAGTTTTCGGTGTAGTTGTACAGCATGCCGAAGGTCAGCTTATCGTGATGGAACTGACGATGAACCGGATCCAACTTCATGTAGTCCAGCGTGTCGTGCATCCAGCCGAGGTTCCACTTATACCAGAATCCTAAACCGCCCATATCCTGTGGCCTTGAAACGCCGGCAAAGTCGGTGGACTCTTCCGCCATGCTCACGGCCCCCGGCACCTGCTCGCCAAGAATACGGTTGGTATTGCGTAAAAACTCAATGGCTTCGAGGTTTTCACGACCGCCAAATTCGTTCGGGACCCACTCCCCTTCTTTACGGCTGTAGTCGCGATAAATCATCGACGCCACGGCATCTACGCGCAGCGCATCGATACCAAAACGTTCAATCCAGTACAGGGCATTGCCTACCAGATAGTTACTGACTTCACGGCGACCGTAGTTGTAGATCAGCGTGTTCCAGTCCTGGTGATACCCTTCGCGCGGGTCGCTGTGCTCATACAGATTGGTGCCATCAAACTCTGCCAGACCAAAGTCGTCCGACGGGAAATGGCCCGGCACCCAGTCGAGAATGACGTTCAGTCCAGCCTGATGCGCGGCATTCACAAAATAGCGGAAATCATCACGCGTCCCGAAACGACGGGTCGGCGCATACATACCGGTAGGTTGGTAGCCCCAGCTACCGTCGAACGGATGCTCATTAATCGGCAACAGTTCGAGATGGGTAAAGCCCATCCACTTGACGTAAGGCACCAGCTGATCCGCTAGTTCGCGGTAGCTCAGCCAGAAGTTGTTATCGGTATGACGACGCCATGAGCCCAGGTGCACTTCATAGATAGAGATCGGCGCATCAAACTGGTTGGCTTTTTTTCGCTCCTCGCTTTGCACCACTTTTTCCGGCAGACCGCAGATAAGCGACGCGGTTTCCGGGCGCATTTGCGCTTCGAAGGCGTAAGGGTCCGCTTTGATTCGCAGCTTACCGTTCGCATCGATCATCTCGTATTTATACAGTTGACCATGCTGCGCGCCGGGGATAAACAGCTCCCAGATACCGCTTTCTTTGCGCAGGCGCATCGGGTGGCGACGGCCATCCCAGTAGTTGAACTGCCCAACCACTGACACGCGTTGAGCGTTAGGCGCCCAGACGGAGAAGCGCGTACCGGTTACGCCATCCATGGTATCCGCATGCGCGCCCAGCGTTTCGTAAGGTCGCAAGTGCGTACCTTCAGATAACAGCCAGGCATCCATATCCTGGATCAGCGGGCCAAAACGATAAGGGTCATCAATCAGATTCTCCTGTCCATGCCAGACAACAGCTAACTGATAGCGAAAGAAATTTTTACGGCGGGGAAGTACAGCACAGAAAAAACCGCGAGAGTCGAGGCAGTCCAGCTTGCCGACTTTGCGTCCGGTTTTGGGTTCGATCACCCACACTTCGGTGGCGTCAGGTAATAGGGCGCGGACTTCAAGTCCAGCGTCAGTTTGGTGCATACCGAGTACGGAAAAAGGATCCGCAAAATGGCCTGCAATTAGCGCATTAATCACGTCTCTATCGATACGAACGGACATGGTTGTCATCCTGTTTTATGGTGTCACGCCTTCCAACTGATCTTCGACATCAGGTAGTGACACTTTTTTTGACCTGAACGGCGCAGCACAATTGTGCATCCTCTCTGCGTCGTCCCACCTTCAGGCAACAACTTAATACCTCCGGTACTAAGTCACCCTTAAAGAATAGCCAATGCTTTATCTTACTCCTGGTAAAAAATGAAACATCTGCGCTTACTCCTGTATTACGCAAAAAAATGGGTGACTCAGCACCCATTGTTAAAACACGCAATCCCTCTGCCGGAAAGCCGTATTGACTGATCCGGCCTGGTGGTTCGCGTCGTTTGTAGGCCTGATAAACGTGGCGTCATCAGGCAGTCCCACATTACGCCAACTGACGCAGCATACGGCGCAATGGCTCCGCAGCACCCCACAGCAACTGGTCGCCCACGGTAAAGGCTGACAGGAACTCCGGTCCCATATTCAGCTTACGCAGACGGCCTACTGGCGTGGTCAGCGTGCCGGTAACGGCCGCCGGGGTTAACTCACGCATGGTGATATCCCGATCGTTTGGCACGACTTTGGCCCACGGATTGTGCGCTGCCAGCAGTTCTTCCACGGTCGGAATAGACACATCTTTTTTCAGTTTAATGGTGAACGCCTGGCTGTGGCAGCGCAGCGCACCGACGCGCACGCACAGACCATCAACCGGGATCACGGAAGAGGTGTTAAGAATTTTGTTGGTTTCAGCCTGTCCCTTCCACTCTTCGCGGCTCTGACCGTTATCAAGTTGTTTGTCGATCCACGGAATCAGGCTACCGGCCAACGGTACGCCAAAGTTATCAACCGGCAGTTCACCGCTGCGGGACAGGGTCGTCACTTTACGTTCGATATCGAGAATAGCAGAGGAAGGGGTTGCCAGTTCATCGGCCACATGGCCATACAGATGACCCATCTGGGACAGCAGTTCGCGCATATGGCGCGCGCCGCCGCCGGAGGCCGCCTGATAGGTCGCCACAGAAACCCAGTCAACCAGGTCATTGGCAAACAGGCCACCGAGGGACATCAGCATCAGGCTAACGGTACAGTTACCGCCGACAAAGGTCTTAATACCTTTGTTCAGGCCGTCAGTGATGACATCCTGGTTAACCGGATCGAGAATGATGATGGCATCGTCTTTCATACGCAGCGAAGAGGCCGCGTCAACCCAGTAACCCTGCCAACCGCTTTCACGAAGCTTTGGATAGATTTCGTTGGTATAATCGCCGCCCTGACAGGTCACGATGATATCGAGCGCCTTCAGCGCATCCAGATCAAAAGCGTCCTGAAGCGTGCCGGTCGTGGTTCCACCGAATGTCGGTGCCGCCTGCCCGAGCTGGGAAGTAGAAAAGAAAACAGGGCGAATGGCGTCGAAGTCACGCTCCTCAACCATGCGTTGCATGAGAACAGAGCCGACCATACCGCGCCAGCCGATAAAACCAACATTTTTCATAGCGTTTTTTCCTGCAGAGATGTGTGCTGTGTATGCTAACCAGTATCCTACTGGCCTATCCTTCACCATACAAAAAGCAGCCAAAGTCGCAAGTGAAATTAATCAATGATAGCGAAGCCATCAGTAATGCGACTTATCCCGCTGCGCAAGCAAGCAGAAAGTCCGCAGTAATTATCAGGGAATTTGAGTTATGAATGAAATCATTTCAGCGGCAGTTTTATTGATCCTTATTATGGATCCGCTCGGAAATCTGCCCATTTTCATGTCCGTATTGAAACATACCGAACCCAAACGCCGCCGCGCGATTATGATTCGCGAGCTGTTTATTGCACTGTTGGTGATGCTGATATTCCTGTTTGCGGGCGAGAAAATACTGGCATTTCTTAACCTGCGCGCGGAAACCGTTTCGATCTCCGGGGGCATCATTTTGTTCCTGATCGCCATTAAGATGATTTTCCCCAGCGCCACCGGGAATAGCACCGGGCTTCCGGCAGGCGAAGAGCCGTTTATCGTGCCGCTGGCGATTCCGCTGGTAGCCGGTCCGACAATCCTGGCTTCATTAATGCTGTTGTCGCATCAATACCCTAATCAGATGGGGCATCTGGTGATTGCTCTGCTGATCGCCTGGGGTGGTACTTTTGTGATTTTGCTGCAGTCGTCGCTGTTTTTGCGTCTGCTGGGCGAGAAAGGGGTTAACGCACTGGAGCGCCTGATGGGGCTGATTCTGGTGATGATGGCTACCCAGATGTTCCTCGACGGCGTACGGATGTGGATGAAGGGGTAATCTCTCCTTTTTGGCTCAGATAGCATGTTACCCGGAGAACAGTTCCGTTCACGTTATGCTCATTGCTTCTCTGAGATCTCGTCACCAGTGAACGTGTTAAGGGGGCTACGTGTGTACTGAACCCCTTAACAATCCAGGCTCTCCGGCACCGCTGTAATTTCAGGTATTCCTTACGCTTTTAACTCGCTGAAAAAACGTATTTTCATTTCTGCGAGGTGCCTTCCGGAATGCCCTCTTGTCAGCATCGCGGATTGGCATTATCTTCTCGCTGCACCTGCAAAATCAGGTGCCAGGATTGGTCCCCTGATTACCTCATTCGCGATAAAATTCACTTTTGTCGTGCGACCAGCTACACCTCAATGGTGGGCTGGACGGTGGCGTCGTAAGACGCGCCGGTATCCAATGAGGCCGGTAGGACCAACTCCGTTCAGCCCGCCACCAAAAGGTTGGTCCCTTAGGTGGCGGTAAAATTTGACTCATTGGAGGCTGCCCTATGGCGACTACCCCTCTCTTTTCACACTCTTTATTTACCCTGCCCTTTAGCCCTGCCACGGATTTCACCGAACTGGCGGATAACTGCGAGCGTTTTGTCGAAGGGCTGGTTGAATGCCATGACCCGGTTGAAAAACTGGCGATTTGTGCACGTCTGTCGGCCTGTCTCGCGTTATTGCAACCGACCTTAACGGAGCCTGTACCGCAGCATCTGCAAGCGAGCCTGACGGTAGAAACATTCCCGACCCGTTTTCCCCTTTTCGAGCCGGAACCAGACCAGATGGGGCGCTACTGTCAGTTATTAACGCACCTGCTGATGAGTAAAACGCTGTCTGACGAGATGGAACGAGTGACGGGTGACTTACTGCAGGATCTGGTGGGCTATTTCGCCGATACGCTAAAAGCGCCGCGCTGGCTGAAAACAGAAGAAGGGCTGGTCGTGCTATAAAAAAGCCGGGTAGCGCTTGCGCTTACCCGGCCTACGGTGTGGATGTGTGCTCGTTTCCAGGCCCGGTAAGCGTAAGCGCCACCGGGCAATGCCATCAGCTCAACAGCTGAAAGGCAATCATACCGACAATCGCACCGACCGTGCCGAGGATGGTTTCCATCATCGTCCAGGTCTTCAGCGTTTGCGCTTCGGTCGCACCGGTAAATTTACCGAACAACCAGAAACCAGCGTCGTTAACGTGGCTGACCACGATAGAGCCGCCCGCGATACAGATAGACAGTGCCGCCATCTGGGCACCGGAGTAGTTCAGTTGCTCAATCACCGGCATCACCAGACCGACCGCCGTTAAGCAGGCCACAGTCGCGGAACCCTGAATGATACGCACCGCCGCCGCCAGCACGAAGCAGGTGATGGCAATCGGCAGACCCATACCGGTTAACGCTTCGCCCAGCGCCGGACCGACGCCAGAATCAACCAGAACCTGTTTGAACACACCGCCCGCACCAATCACCAGCAGAATAATCCCCGCCGGCTGCAGCGCATGACCACAGATCTCCATCACGCGGTCTTTTGGCATGCCCTGGCGCACCGCCAGACCGTAAATCGCCACCAGACAGGCAACCAGAATCGCGGTAAACGGGTGACCGATAAACTCGAACCATTCATAGGTTGTAGAACCGACCGGAACAAAGCGTGCGGCGATGGTTTTCAGCCCCACCAGAACCAGCGGCAGCAGGATAAGCGATAAGCTGAAGCCAAAGGATGGCATTTTGCCTTCGCCCAAATGCGGCTCGGAAATATCTTCCGGTACGTGCAGCTCGACGTAACGGCTGATGAAATTCCCCCACAGCGGCCCGGCGATAATCATGCCCGGAATCGCGGCACACAGGCCAATCAGGATCATCCAGCCAAAGTCGGCGTGCATCTGAGAGGCCAGCAGCATCGGCGCAGGCCCAGGCAGCAGAAATGCCGCAGCAGCCGCTACGCCCGCAAACAGCGGGATCACAAGCTTAACCAGGTTTGTCCCCGTATGGCGCGCCATTGAGAATGCCACGCTAATCAGCAGCACAATCGCCACCTCAAAGAATAGCGGCAGCGCGCAAATCAGACCGGCCAGGCCAATCGCATAATGTGCGCGGCTGTGACCGAAGGATTTCAGCATTTTGACGGCAATCTGATCGACAGCTCCGGTCTCATGCAAAATCTTGCCGAACATCGCCCCCAGCGCCACAACAATCGCCAGGAAACCGAGCGTGCCTCCCATCCCTTTTTCCATGGTCGCCGCGATTTTATCGAGCGGCATACCGGAAAAGAGACCTGCACCAATGGATACCACCATCAAAGCAACGAAGGCGTGCATACGCGCCTTCATCACTAAAAACAGCAGTAATAAAACGGACCCTACTGCTGTTAAAACAAGCGTTAATGTACTCACTACTTACTGCCCTGGTTAATAACCTCAATGGTGCTGGCGACCACACCGTCCAGTGGTTGATCGATATCGACCACCAGTACATCGTTTTCATTCGCACCCGGTTCTTCCAGCGCTTCAAACTGGGTCACCAGCATCTGCGTTTTGAAGAAGTGACCTTTACGCGCTTTCAGGCGGCTTTCGATAACGTCAAAATCCCCTTTCAGATAGATGAATGAGAGGTTCGGGTTACCGTCGCGTAGCTGGTCACGATAGACTTTTTTCAGGGCGGAACAGACGATCAGCGAAACCTTGTTGGTACGCTGCATCGCAAAGGCGGCGTCATTCAACGCCTGTAACCACGGTTTGCGGTCGTCATCGTTGAGTGGCTCACCGGAAGCCATTTTCATGATGTTGCTGCGCGGATGGAGAAAATCGCCATCAAGAAACGCGGCCTGCAGTTGATGCGCCACTTCGCTGGCGACAGCAGATTTACCGCTGCCCGATACGCCCATCAGAACGTAAACGTGGTGATCATGATTAGTCGTGCTCAAAGCGTTGCCCCCACTGGTACAAGAATCAGGAAATTGTTACGGGTAACTGTTATCGGTAACATTGTCCAGCCGGATAAATAGAGAAGCAATATCCATTCGTGCTCGAAGTGTATAAGTGTGAGCTACTTCAAACTTGTTGGCTTAAATAGATCCGCCCGGTGACAAGGTGAAACCTAAATCTAACATTTTAGGTGTGACGGCTTCACCGCGGATGCGCGCCAGCAGACGTTCTGCGCCAATGCTGCCCATGCGTTCACGCGGCGTGAGCACGCTCGCCAGACGCGGCTCCATCACCTGCCCGATGTCGTGACCGTGGAATCCGGCAATCGCCATGTCATCAGGGATTTTCAGCCCTAAACGCTGGCATTCGAAGGCCGCCCCTACCGCCAGGTCATCGTTGGTACAAAAGACACCATCGAGCTGCGGGTATTCACGCCGCGCCTGACGGATAAGTTCAATACCGGAGGAGTAGGAAGAAGACTGCTCCACCATCACGCTGTACGGCACCAGGTCGGCATCGCGCATTGCCTGCTCGTAGCCTCTCTGTTTGATGATAGTACGTTCATCAAGGCGTGCGCCAAGATAGGCAACATGACGGTGCCCGCGGGCGATGATAGCGGCTGTCATCTGACGCGCGGCTTCGAAGTTGTCGAAGCCCACGGCAATATCAAGGCATGGGGATTGGCTGTCCATCAGCTCAACCACCGGGATACCGGCAACCTCAATCATTTTCAGCGTACGGGGCGTATGGCTACGTTCGGTGAGGATCAGGCCATCAATATTCCACGACAGCATTGATTCCAGACGCTCTTGTTCCATCTCAGGCTTATAGCCGTAGTGCGCCAGCATGGTTTGATAACCATGAGCGTCAGTGACAGCCTCAATGCCGCGTAGCACTTCAGCAAAAACCTGGTTGGTGAGAGACGGTAACAGCACGCCGATAGCGCGGCTGGTGGCGTTAGAAAGGATATCAGGAGCGCGATTGGGAATATAACCCAGCTCATCAAGTGCAGCGGCAATTTTGCCCCGCAGCGCCACGGAGACCTGCTCCGGGTTACGCAAAAAGCGGCTGACCGTCATTTTGGTCACGCCCACGCGGTCGGCTACATCCTGAAGTACGGGTCTTTTCTTTTTCATCGTCCTGAAGCGTTAAAAAGGGATAGATTCCCCCAGTTTACCACGGACGTGCGTGAACCTTCGCAGAGAAAAAAAGGAGTTTTTTATTGTGAGAAATACACAAAATCATTCGAGTTGCATCAAGGCGGCGACGCAGTAAATCCCCGGGAGCGTACATTAAGTACGCGACCGGGGTGAGCGAGGAAAGCCAACACAGATGCAGCTTTAAGCATGCCGTGTATATTTATACTGGCGGCAGATCAAACAACAACACTTCGCTGTCGCTGTCGGCATGAATAGAAATGGCCTGCTCATCCCAGATTGCCAGACCATCGCTGGTGGTCGCTTTGGTCCCGTTAATTGTCACGTTACCTTTTACTACCTGGATCCAGACGCGGCGTTCAGCGGCAATCTGATGCACCGACTGCTCATCTTTGATCAGTGCCCAACGGTACAGTTCCATATCCTGGTACACTTTCAGCGAGCCATCACGGGCATCCGGCGACAGCACCAGTTGTTTACCCTGAGCGGCATCAAAACGGCGCTGCTCATAGCGTGGGGTAATACCGTTTTCCTGCGGCATGATCCAAATCTGATACAGATGCAGCTTCTCAGTATTGCTCGGGTTGTACTCCGAGTGACGGATCCCCGTCCCGGCGCTCATTATCTGGAACTCACCGGCCGGAACCTGCTCTTTGTTCCCCATGCTGTCCTGATGTTCCACCGCGCCTTCCAGCACGTAAGTCAGGATTTCCATGTCTTTATGGGGATGAGTACCAAAGCCCTGACCTGCGTCGATCACGTCATCGTTAATCACGCGCAGTGCCGAGAACCCCATAAAATTTGGATCATAGTAGTTGGCAAAAGAGAAGGTATGCCAGGAATCGAGCCAGCCATGATTAGCGTGGCCACGGTCATTAGCTTTGCGTAAGTAGATCATTGTGTTCACCCCCAGATGTTTTCGATGGAGTAAGTGTGGACTCAATCCGCCGGGGATCATAGAGGGTGAAAATTGACTCCTCTGTTCAAAAAAAATGAACAAGCCCAGAAGAGTCTGCGCAGGCTATTTGGCGAGAGTTATCGTCGCCGGAGAAGCCTGTTCAAAGGCGCGTTCGAGGAGTTCCAGATTGGTAAGAACTTCAGATTCCTTGACATAATTAGGCGTACCGGCTGTCAGCGTCTGGTAAAGCGCATCATAGACGCGACCATAGTCCCCCACTTCCGGCTGCACCTCTTCTTTTACCGTCAAGCCGTCATCGTTGACGTACTCCAGCATCCCAATGGAATCGTCAGCAGCGAAACCTGGCTCACCTGGCATGATATTGGCCTTCAGGCTGGTTTCCTGCTGGTCGATGCCGTACTTCACAAACGAGCCTTTGGTACCGTGAACGATAAACTTCGGATAGTCGATTTTCACCAAGTGACTGGTTTTAACAATGGCTTTCAGGGAGCCGTAGAACAGCTGTGCTTCAAAGGTATCATCCGGGTTCGCTTTGTTGCGCAGGCTGCGGATGTCATAGGCCACGCAATCGGGACGACCGAACAGCGAGATAATCTGATCCATGGTGTGTACGCCCAGACCATAGAATGCGCCGTCCTGCGGCAGTCCCGGCTTGGTTTCCGCCACGGGGCGGTAGTAATCGAAATGGCTTTCAACCTCAACAATTTCACCGAGCTTGCCGCTCTCAATCGCTTTTTTAGCGGTGAGGAAGCAGGAATCAAAACGACGGTTCTGATATGGCGTAACGGTCAGCCCTTTGCTTTGCGCCAGTTCGAACAGTGCTTTTGCTTGCGCAAGCGTCGGCGTGAAGGGTTTCTCAACCAACACGTTTTTACCCGCTTCCAGCGCGCGTTTGGCGTATTCAAAATGGCTGTCAGCATGGGTACAGACGATCACCAGCTTCACCTGCGGATCGTTTAAGATCTCGTCAAGGTCACTGGTGAAGTGAATATGTGAATATTGTGGCGCCTGCTCTTCCGGCTTGGCGTGGCGGCGAAAAATGTGCGCGACATGCCAGCTATTTTTGCGGTTGAGGACGTACGGCAAATGGTAGCGAGTGGTGCTTTTACCAAAACCAATAAATGCGCAGTGTAAGGCCATGAGACGATCCTTTCGAAGGTGATTGTCTACACCATAGCGCAAAGCGGCTGGAGACTGAATGTTGGATTCTTTGCCGGATGGCGCTTGAACTGCACCACAGGGCGACAGGATCGGCCGTCGGCGTCGCAGGCAGTTTGTTCACGGCAAGCGCGCAGGGCCCGGAGCGTACTAAATGTACGTGAGGAGCACGAGCACTTCCCGGGGACGAAATGGCAAGTAAGCCAGGCAGACACAAAACCTCAAAAAAAAAGCCAGCAAAAGCTGGCTAAAGTAATACTGGAAGCAATGTGAGCAATGTCGTGCTTTCAGGTTCTCCGTAGGGGTTCCCCTGAACGCAGAGCAATAATAATCATTCTCATTCGCACTTGTCTACTTCTTTTTGCAAAAAAATGCAGTTGACGGAATTTTCTTTCTCAGCGAGTGTAAATACACAATTAACCCTGCTGGAGATAAGGAATGAGTGAGATAGTGATACGCCACGCTGAACCGAAAGATTACGACGCAATTCGTCAGATCCACGCCCAGCCGGAGGTGTACCACAACACCCTACAGGTTCCTCATCCTTCCCTCGAGATGTGGCAAGCGAGGCTAACCGAGCAAGCCGGGGTCAAACAACTGGTTGCCTGCATTGACGATATCGTCGTGGGGCATCTCTGTATTGAGGTCGCGCAACGCCCGCGGCGCAGCCACGTGGCCGATTTTGGTATCTGCGTGGATGCACGGTGGCACAATCGCGGCGTTGCCAGCGCGTTGATTCGCACGATGATCGACATGTGCGACAACTGGCTGCGCGTCGAGCGTATTGAGCTAACGGTATTTGTTGATAATGAGCCGGCCGTGGCGGTGTATAAGAAATACGGCTTTGAAATCGAAGGCACAGGTAAGAAATACGGCCTGCGCAACGGTGAATACGTTGATGCCTACTTTATGGCACGTATGAAATAAATGTAAGGGCGAGTCTTATCGCCCTTCTTATTGAAAGGACGCAAGAGTGAAAAAGTACCTTCTCCTGGTGTTGCTGGCAGCACTCTCCCCTGCTTTCGCCACTACCGTACAAAATCTCGATTCCGTGCCCAGCGCTATTCAACACCCGGAAGGTAAACAGATTTTTGCTGAGCAAATGGCGGGAGCAACCCCAGCCAAAGGATTTGGCGAGCTTCCACAGGGATTATCTGAGAACGCGTGGATTGCCTGGGTTGCGCCGAATGAAGATCCTGACAACCTGATCCTCACGGGTGCCAAAGCCTGGGGCAAAGACGGCAAATATATCGGTGTCGCCTGTTTCGCCGACAATCCGGCCGACGCCGGGCAGGCAAAGAAATACGCGGATAACAACTGTCCGGAAAACTACAGCAACGGGCGCGCCAATAAATTATATCTCGGCGTTTTTTCCTGGCAGAACCAACAGCTAACGCCGATTGCACGCTCGGAAAAACCATTAAACCAACTCTCTGAGTGGAATAAAACCGCCGAAAAAGAGAGCGATGATGAGTCCGTCAGACCGCTGGCCTATTATACAAAACTGGATCTGGCACCGTACCGGATCGCACCCGATACGCTGGCGTTTGGGGTGCGCGGTGGATACTCTGATGCGTATTCCGGCGGCGGCGCATTTTATGAAGTGCTGGAGCTCTATGCGATCAAAGACAACAGGATAATCAACGTGTATTCCGACCTTGTTTATCAATATACGGACATCGCCGGAGAGTGGAATAAAGACGGTACAAGACAGCACGACATCAGCGAAAGTAAATATATCCTCAAAATACGTTCGGCAAAAACGCACGGGTTTTATGATTTAGAGCGCGTAAACCTGCAGGATAAAAGCAGCCAAATATTCCGCTGGTCTGAATCGCTGCAGCGATATGCGCCATTCATCATCGATAAAAGATAGCGGTGAAATCGTTGGTTTAGGCGCTGCCTGGCCGCTGGAGAAATATTTACAAGACTACGAAGAGAGCAAAACAACACGAAGCTAAGGTTACCTGGAGACAATGAATTATAATAACTGCCATTGGGCCTTCCAAACCGGCCCTCTTCCAGCGAAGAGGGCCATTATCCTCAATACCCCGCCGTTAAATCATCCACGGAACGCGGGTCGGACGCGCCATACAGTGCGCCATCCGGTCCAACCATAATGCTCTGCGTGCTGCCCATCGCTTCTTTCAGCGCCACTTTCTGTCCTTTTTGCTCCAGCAGCTTAATTGTATCCGGGCTGAAGCCCTTCTCAATACGAAGCTCGTCCGGCAACCACTGATGATGGAAGCGTGGTGCGTTGGTCGCTTCGGCGACGTTCATCCCGAAATCAATGCTGTTGACCACCATTTGCAGCACAGTAGTGATAATTCGACTCCCGCCTGGGCTGCCGGTAACCAGCCAGGTTTTCCCATCTTTTACCACGATAGTCGGCGACATAGATGACAGCGGACGCTTCTTCGGTCCGACCGCGTTGGCATCGCCGCCTACCAGACCGTATACGTTCGGTACGCCCGGCTTGGCAGAGAAGTCGTCCATTTCATTATTGAGCAGAATGCCAGTGTTACCCGCCACAATACCGGTCCCGAAGGTGGTATTCAGGGTATAGGTCACCGCCACGGCATTGCCGTCTTTATCCACCACCGAGAAGTGAGTGGTCTGATTGCTTTCATACGGGGCGAGCTTGCCAGGTTTAATCTGGCTGGAAGGCTTAGCCTTGTTGATATCAATCTGATCGGCAAGCGTTTTAGCATAGGCTTTGTTGGTCAGAGCCTGCCATGGCACTTTCACAAAATCGGGATCGCCCAGATACTCCGAGCGGTCAGCGTAGGCATATTTCTCCGCTTCAGCCATGACCTGCATGGCGTCGGCGCTGCCAAACCCGTACTTCTTCATATCAAAGTTTTCAAGAATATTGAGGATCTGCACGATGTGAATACCGCCAGAGGACGGCGGCGGCATGGAGAAGACCTGATACCCGCGATAGTCACCGCTAATCGGCGTACGCTCCACGGCTTTATAGCTGGCTAAGTCCTCTTTGGTCATCAGCCCGCCGTTCTTCTGCATTTCCCCGGCGATCTGATCGGCAATAGCCCCTTTATAAAACGCATCCGGGCCGCTTTCGGCAATCATTTCCAGGCTTTTCGCCAGGTTCTTTTGCACCAGCTTATCGCCTTTTTTCAGTGGCTCGCCGTCTTTCCAGAAAATGGCTTTGCTGTTCTCGTGATTAGGGAGCACTTCACTGCCATAGGTTTTCAGATCGTCGGCCAGTGCGTCATTAACCACAAAGCCCTCTTCCGCCAGCTTCATCGCCGGACGTACCACTTTGTTCAGCGGCATCGTGCCGTATTTCTCCAGCGCCAGCGAGAAACCCGCGACGGTACCTGGCGTACCGGATGCCAGATGCGACGTCAGCGACTTTTTCGCATCGGCGTTGCCCTGCTCATCAAGGAACATGTCGCGGGTCGCGCCAGCAGGGGCCATTTCGCGAAAATCAATCGCTGTGGTGTTACCATCTTTGGTACGCAGCAGCATAAAACCGCCACCGCCCAGATTGCCCGCCTGGGGATGCGTCACCGCCAGCGCGTAGCCAACGGCCACGGCGGCATCGACGGCATTCCCACCCTGTTTAAGAATATCCACCCCCACCTGAGTGGCAAGCGCATCCACGGAGGCCACCATCCCCTGCTGCGCACGCACGGGATGGAACACATCCTCCTCAACACCGTATGATACCGGCGGCGGTGCAGCCGGAGCGGCAGCAACGCTAAAACAACTTCCTGAGAGCAGAGCAGCAATGGCTACCCGGCGTAAAAACGTCGGTTTTATCATCGTTATTCTCCAGATGTATGGGGGTCAGCCCCCACTAAGCCTGGTGCATAACTCTGAAATAATCATCGTAACGGCGAGAAAGGAGTAAACTTAAGAGATCCCCGAGAGGAGAAAAGCGATGAAACGACTCTTACTTTTAGCCATGCTGTTGCCGTTTGCAGGCTTTGCACAGCCCATCAACACCATGAATAACCCGAATCAACCCGGTTATCAGATCCCGAGCCAGCAGCGTATGCAAACCCAAATGCAATCGCAGCAGATTCAGCAGAAAGGGATGCTCAATCAGCAGTTGCAAACGCAGACGCGTATGCAACAACAGCATATGGAAAACCAAATCAATACCAACTCCCAGCGCGTCCTTCAGTCCCAGCCTGGTGAATTTAATTCCAGCCAGCAGCAAATGTTGCCCAACAGCAACGGTGGGATGTTAAGTGGAACCCGTAACCCGGACAGCTCGCTGAATAAGCAACATATGCTGTCGGAGAAAAAGAACGGCGACATGCTGAAGCCCTCCAGCACGCCGCAGCCTAACGTTCCGTTAAAAACAATTGGGCCTTAACAGGGCTGGAAATCCGGACCAATCGTATCAATGGCATCGGTACAGATGCAGTCCACTCCCCAGCGCAGCAGTTCCGCCGCGCGCTGGGGTCGGTTGACGGTATACACCAGAATACGCAGCCCTGCGTCGCGCAGCGCATCCACGCGCGCTTCATCCAGCAGCTTGTGATTAAGATGAATAGAGACGCAGCCCAGCCGCGTTGTCAGCTCACGCCAGTCCTCGCGCCACTCATCAAGCAGTAAGCCTCTCGGCAGTTCAGGCGCCGCCTGCTGCGCCGCTGCAAGCGCGTCAATTTCAAAGGATGACAACAGCGGTGGTGTCATTCCCGCCCACAGTTCCCGAGCGGCCAGCGCTACGGCTTTGCCGGTTAACGTTCCGGTGCCGGTGGTGGGTTTAATTTCAATATTCGCCATCATACCGTGCTGACGGCAGCGCTCGGCCACTTGCGAGAGCAGCGGTAGCGGTTCGCCTTTAAACTCACCGCTAAACCAGCCACCGGCGTCCACGCGCAATAAATCCTGCCAGTTCAGCTCGCCTGCCACACCCCAACCATTGCTGGTGCGTTCCAGGTTGTCGTCATGCAGCAAGAAGATCTCACCGTCTTTCGACAATTTAGCGTCAAACTCAATCATGGTATGCCCGTATCGCGCCCCCATGTCGATCGCCGCCAGGGTGTTTTCCGGTGCCAGCTTACCGCCGCCGCGATGGGCGACGATATGGGGGTAAGGCCAGTTACTCATACGCGTTGTCCTGTTTCGCCATCAAAAAGATGCAGATGATTTTCTGGCAGATGCAGCCACAGCGTGCTGCCTGCCGTCGGGCGATGCTGATGCGCCAGTCGCACCACCAGCTTTTGCTCACCCCAACGTCCGTGTGCCAGGTTATCCGCTCCCAGCATTTCCAGCGTGTCGACGACCAACGGCACGCCGCCTTCGGCCTGCGAGCTTAGCGCAATATGCTCCGGGCGGATACCCAACGTCATGTTACGCCCACCAGACTCCCTCGCGCTTCTGCCGAGGGGCAACGTCATGCCGTCATCCAGCTCAAAATGGGTGCCCGAGGCGCTGATGCGCCCGTCCAGCAGATTCATCGCCGGGCTGCCGATAAAACTCGCCACAAAGCGGCTGGCAGGCTTTTCATATACCTCAACCGGCGTGCCGATCTGCTCGGCAATGCCTTTGTTCATCACCATCACCCGCTGGGCGAGGGTCATCGCTTCAACCTGATCGTGCGTCACATACAGTGAGGTGGTTTTCAGTCGGCGATGCAGATGTTGTAACTCCAGACGCATCTGTACGCGCAGCTTGGCATCGAGGTTAGACAGCGGCTCATCGAACAGGAATACCGCTGGGTCACGGACAATCGCCCGCCCCATCGCCACACGCTGGCGCTGACCGCCGGAAAGCTCGCGCGGACGACGCTTGAGCAGTTCACCCAGCTCGAGAATTCGCGCCGCCTCTTTCACCCGTTCGGCAATATGCTCCTTGCCCATCCCGCGGATTTTCAGCCCCCAGGCCATATTTTCTTCCACGCTCATATGTGGGTAGAGCGCGTAGTTCTGAAAGACCATCGCAATGCCGCGATCCTTAGGCTCCATTTCGGTGACGCGTTTATTATCAATCCAGATATCGCCGCCGCTCACCCGTTCAAGCCCGGCCACCATCCGTAGCAGCGTTGACTTACCGCAGCCGGATGGGCCAACCATCACGATAAATTCTCCGTCCGCGACATCCAGTGTCAGCGGTTTAATCACCTGGGTTTTGCCGTCCCAGCTTTTGGTTACTGCCTGTAGTTTTAAACCAGCCATTTTTATTTCTCACTATCGACCAGGCCACGTACGAAGGCACGCTGCATGGCTAACACGATGATTACCGGAGGGATGAGCGTCAGCAGCATGGCTGCCATTACCTGATTCCACTGCGTGGTGCCTTCACCAGTAGCAATCATGCCTTTGATACCTGCCACCGCAGTGCCCAAATTGACATCGGTAATAATTAACAACGGCCACAGATACTGGTTCCAGCCGTAGATAAAGGTGATCACAAACAGCGCCGCCAGATTGGTTTTTGACAGCGGTAGTACAATATCGCGGAAAAAACGCATCGGTGACGCACCGTCAATACGCGCCGCCTCAACCAGTTCATCCGGCAGGGTCATAAAAAACTGCCGGAACAGGAACGTCGCAGTCGCCGATGCCATTAACGGCAGCGTCAGACCCGCATAGCTGTCGAGCATTTTCAGGTTGGCGATCACTTCCACCGTCGGGAAAATACGCACCTCGACCGGCAGCATCAGCGTGATAAAAATCATCCAGAAGAACAGGTTACGCAGTGGAAAGCGGAACCAGACGATGGCGAATGCGGAGAGCATAGAGACGGTGATTTTCCCTACTGTAATACTGAACGCCATGATGAAACTGTTGAGCATCATCAGCCAGAACGGCGCGCTGTTGACGCCCACGCCGTTGACCCAGATGTATTTCATGTTTTCCAGCAGCTGTGTGCCGGGAACCAGCGTCATCGGCGTTTCAAAGACTGCTTTGTTATCCAGCGTCGCCGCGACAAACGCGACGTACAGCGGAAACAGGATCACCATGATCCCCATAATCAGCATGGCATGGCTGAATATTGTCAGCCCACGACGATTCTCAATCATTGGTAACGCACCTTACTTTCCACATAGCGGAACTGCACCACCGTCAAAATAATGACCAGGAACATCAGCACTACCGATTGGGCGGCCGAGGCGGAGAGATCCAGCCCGACAAAGCCTTCGCGATAGATCTTATAAATCAACGTAGTGGTCGCCTGTACCGGCCCACCCGCCGTGGCGGCATCGATCACCGGGAAGGTATCAAAGAAGGCATAAACCAGATTCACCACCAGCAGAAAGAAGCTGACCGGTGCAATCAGCGGCAGCGCCAGCTTAAAGAAGCGGCGAACCGGTCCCGCACCATCAATCGCGGCGGCTTCAATCAGCGACCGCGGAATAGACTGTAGTGCGGCAAAGAAGAACAGGAAGTTGTAACTAATCTGCTTCCAGACCGACGCAAACACCACCAGAAACATCGCCTGACCGCTGTTTTGCGCATGGTTCCAGTCATAGCCAAACTCACCGAGAAAATGGGTAATCAGCCCGCGCCCTGGGTTAAACAGGAAGATCCACAATACGGCGGCGACGGCGGGCGCGACGGCATAAGGCAACAGCATCAGCGTCTGGTAAAAACGGCTGCCGCGCACCACGTAATTCACCAGCGCCGCAAAAAATAACGACACCAGCAAACCGCTTACCGTGACTAACGTACTGAACTTAATGGTGGTCCAGAATGAATCAAGGTAGTACGGGTCATGAAACAGCGCGATAAAGTTTTCCAGTCCGACAAACTGGCTAGAAAGACCAAACGGATCAACGGATTGTAGTGAGTACCACAGCGCTTCACCGGCGGGCCAGATAAAGAAAATAACGGTGATAACCAGCTGCGGGGCCACCAGCAAATAGGGAAGCCAGCGCGAGCGGAACACCGGACGGGATGAAGACATGTAGGTTCTTTTCCTGGAAGGTGCCAGATTGCGGTGCACACACCGTATCCGGCCTACAAACTACACGCATTTGTAGGCCGGGTAAGTCGCAGCCGCCACCCGGCATTTCACATTACGATTTAGTCGATTGCTCAAAGCGGCGCAGTAACTGATTGCCACGCTCAACGGCAGCATCCAGCGCCTGCTGCGGGGTTTTCTTCCCGGTCCAGACGCTTTCCAGCTCTTCATCTACGATGGTGCGGATCTGCGGCATGTTGCCCAGACGCAGCCCTTTGGTGAACGGCAACGGTGGCTTGTTCAGCATCTGGCGGGTGGCGATATCAGCCCCAGGGTTCTTATCATAGAAGCCCTGCTCGCGGGTCAAGTCGTACGCGGCGGTGGTAATGGGCAGGTAGCCGGTCTTCTGGTGCCATTCGGCAGCAATTTCAGGCTTCGCCAGGAAGTTGAGGAACTGCGCCACGCCTTCGTAGGTTGCTTTGTCTTTACCCTGCATCACCCACAGGCTGGCTCCCCCGATAATCGCGTTCTGCGGCGCGCCCTTCACATCGGCATCGTACGGCATCATGCCGACGCCATAGTTGAATTTGGCGTAGTGGCGGATGTCAGCCAGAGAACCGGAAGAGGCAGTGGTAATGGCACAATCCCCGTTATAGAACTTCTCGGTAGACTCGTCTTTACGCCCGAAGTAGCTGAAATCCCCTTTTTTGTTCAACTCTTCCAGCAGGGCGATATGTTTCACCTGTTCCGGTTTATTGAATTCCAGCACCGCGTCAGTACCGTCAAAGCCGTTGTTTTTGGTGGCCACCGGCAGACCATTCCAGGCGCTGAAGTTTTCAATCTGAATCCATCCCTGCCAGCCGCTGGCGTAACCGCACTTCATGCCTGCTGCTTTCAGCTTCGCGGTGTATTCCGCCAGATCCTGCCAGGTTTTTGGCGGCTGCTCAGGGTCTAAACCGGCTTTTTTGAAGGCATCTTTGTTGTAGTACAGCACCGGCGTGGAGCTGTTAAACGGCTGGGAGAGTAAGTGTCCGCTTTTAGAGTCGGTGTAATAACCGGAAACCGTCGGCACGAACTGAGACTCATCGAAGTTAATACCAGCCTCTTTGAATACTTCATAGACCGGTTTAATGGCTTTCGAGGCCATCATCGTTGCCGTGCCCACTTCATAAACCTGCAGTAGCGCAGGTGCGTTTCCGGTACGGAAAGCCGCAATACCTGCGCTCAGGCTCTGCTCGTAGTTGCCTTTGTACTGCGGAACAATTTTGTAGTCGGGATTGGCGGCATTAAAACGTTGCGCCAGTGAATCAACTTCTTTACCCAGTTCACCTTCCATTGAGTGCCAGAACGGGATAGTGGTGACGGCCAGAGCCTGACCTGCAAACGCCAGGCTAAGTGCCAGTCCTAAAGCTGTATGTCGTAACGATATCATCGGTTATCTCTCTTGTTGTGCCGGATGCGCGATATCACTCGTTTTATGCTCGCGGGGGTAACATGACATGCTCGAATGACAGAAAAATAACTTTTTTATTACAAAAAAAAGATAGTAAGGCGACAAACAGATGGCAAGGCGGTGAAAGCGTAGTGACAGGAAAATGCGGGGTGGTGCACAACAAAGCCGGGTAGCGCTATGTCTTACCCGGCCAGGATGACGTTATCTGTTGCAGCCAGCAAGGAACATTAATCTTTACGCCAGCGTCGTTCATATTCATTCTGTAAACGCTGCTGTTCCCGCCGCTCACGTTCGCGCTGAATATCCGATTTCTCATCTTCCCAGCCCGGGCAGACAGAGGTGGTGAACACTTCACAGGGCGAGCTGGACTGGGCTAACGAGTTGTCCGGTTTCTCTTCCCAGATTGAAGGGTCGCGCGGGTCGAACGCTGGCGGTGTTAAGGCCAGGGTATTTGATGAAAGCGTCCAAAACAAACCGCCAATCATCATGCAGATACCGGAACGTATCATCCTTTCTCCATGTTCACTTTTATTATTGATAACTATTCTCAATAATAACATAGAGCAATAAAAAGGGGCCATATCAGGCCCCCTTGTCCATTCAGAGAATGTTAACCGCCCAGATACGCGCTGCGCACTGCTTCGTTAGCCAGTAACGCATCACCAGTGTCTTCCAACACCACATGACCGTTTTCCAGCACGTAGCCGCGATCGGCGAGCTTCAGCGCCTGGTTAGCGTTCTGTTCGACGAGGAAGATTGTCATCCCCTGCTCGCGCAGTTGTTCGATGGTGTTGAAGATCTGCTGGATGATAATCGGCGCCAGACCCAGCGACGGCTCATCAAGCAGCAGCAGCCGCGGCTGACTCATCAGCGCACGGCCTATCGCCAGCATCTGCTGTTCACCGCCGGACATCGTGCCCGCACGCTGAATTCGACGTTCATGCAGGCGGGGAAACAGGTCATACACCCACTTGATGCGTTCCTGAAACTGGTCCTTTTCGGCAAAGAAGCCGCCCATCGCCAGGTTCTCTTCCACCGTCATGCGGGAAAACACGCGACGCCCTTCCGGAACAATCGCTACCGCTTCGCGCATGATTTTCGCCGTCTGCCAGTCGGTAATGTCTTTACCATCAAAGACAATTCGCCCACTTGTCGCTCGCGGATCGCCGCACAGCGTACCAAGCAGCGTGGTTTTTCCGGCGCCGTTGGCGCCGATAAGCGTCACGATTTCACCCTGATTGATATACAAGCTGACGTCGTGCAGCGCCTGTATCTTGCCGTAGTGGGCGCTGACTTTGTCAAAGGACAACATGACTTTTTCCATATTATGCGTCACCACCATTATGCTTCACCTAAATAGGCGCGGATCACGTCCGGGTTGTTACGAATCTGTTCCGGCGTCCCGTTCGCCAGCGGCGTGCCCTGATTCACCACGTAAATACGGTCGGAAATACCCATCACCAGCTTCATGTCGTGCTCAATCAACAAAATAGTGGTGTTGTGATGGTTACGCAGTTCAGCAATCAGCTCGTCCAGCTCTTTGGTCTCTTTCGGGTTGAGGCCTGCGGCGGGTTCGTCGAGCATCAGGATTTCCGGCTGGGTCACCATGCAACGTGCAATCTCCAGACGGCGCTGGTCGCCGTAGGCCAGGTTACTGGCCTGACGGTTGGCGTGCTCCAGCAAACCAATACGCTCCAGCCAGGTGGCGGCGCGATCCAACGCTTCACTCTGCGCGCGACGGAACGACGGGGTTTTCAACAGGCCGGAGAAGACGCCGGTTTTCAGCTGCTGATGTTGCGCCACCAGCAGGTTTTCAATCACCGTCATTTCGCGAAACAGACGCACGTGCTGGAAAGTACGCACCACGCCCATCCGCGCAATTTGTTGACCCGGCAGCCCTTCCAGATGCTGGTCGCGCAGCTTAATCGTCCCACCCGTCGGCTTATAAAAACCGGTCAGGCAGTTAAAGACCGTGGTTTTTCCCGCGCCGTTTGGCCCGATTAACGAGACGATCTCCTGTGGTCTCAGCTCCAGTTCAACGTTGTTTACCGCTAGCAGACCGCCGAAGCGCATCATCAGGCCGTTGACGGATAATAATGGCTGACTCATGCCTGCTCTCCTTTTGCTTCCCCGTTTTTCAGCTTCAACTGCGGACGGGTCATCGGCAACAAGCCCTGCGGACGCCAGATCATCATCAGTACCATTAAACCACCCAGCATTAACATGCTGTATTCATTGAAATCACGCATCAGCTCGCGTGACACCACCAGCAGGATGGCCGCGAGGATCACTGCAAACTGTGAGCCCATTCCGCCCAGTACCACAATCGCCAGCACAAAGGCCGACTCGGCAAAGGTGAAGGATTCCGGGCTGACAAAACCCTGACGCGCGGCAAACAACGTACCGGCAAAACCGGCAAACGCGGCGCTGATGGTAAAAGCGGTCAGCTTGATGCGCGTAGGGTTTAAGCCCAACGAGCGACAGGCTATTTCATCTTCGCGCAGCGCTTCCCACGCACGACCCAACGGCATACGCAGCAGACGGTTGATGACAAACAGCGAGAAGACCACCAGCAGCAGCGCCACCAGATAGAGGAAAATCACGCGGTCAGAGGGATCGTACTTCACGTTAAAGAAGTTGCTGAAGGTATCCCAGCCACCTTCACGGGCAGTACGGCTGAACTCCAGACCGAAAAAGGTCGGTTTGGGGATCTGGCTGATACCGTTCGGCCCACCGGTCACTTCGGTGTTGTTGAGCAGCAGGATACGGACGATTTCGCCGAAGCCTAAAGTCACAATCGCCAGATAGTCACCGCGCAGGCGCAGTACCGGGAAGCCGAGCATAAAGCCCGCAGCAGCGGAAACCAGCCCCGCCAGCGGCAGACAGGTCCAGAAGCCGAGTCCGTAATAGTGGTTCAGCAGCGCGAAGGTGTAAGCACCGATGGCATAGAAGCCGCCGTAACCCAGCACCAGCAGACCGGAAAGCCCCACCACCACGTTTAAGCCGAGGCCGAGGATGATATAAATCATCGTCAACGTGGCAATATCAACCGTACCGCGCGACACCATAAACGGCCACGCCACGGCAATCACCAGCAGCGCGACCAGGAATAGCTTCTGTTTAACGGTGGAGCCATCAATCGCCGGCAGAATAAACTTCGGTCCGGAGACGCTCTTCAGGCCCTTCTGGAAAGCTGGACGCAACAGTTGGAAGAGAAAGACCACGCCAGTGCCGATAAACACCCACTGCCAGCGGATATCCGCGGCGGTATCCACCACCAGTTTGGTGCCGTCAAGCTCCAACTGGACGCCCATAAAGACGCCCGCCAGGATGAAGAACATAGCGGCAGAGAGCAGCGCCATTGCAAAATGCATCGGTTTCATACTTTCTCTACCTCCGGGCGACCCAGAATACCGGTCGGCATCACCAGCAGCACCAGAATCAGCAGCGCGAATGAAACCACGTCTTTGTATTCGGTACTCAGATAAGCAGAGGAGAGCGCTTCCGCGACACCCAGAATCAGACCGCCGATCATCGCCCCAGGAATGCTGCCGATGCCGCCCAGTACCGCCGCGGTAAAGGCTTTCATCCCGGCCATAAAGCCGATATAGGGGTTAATTACGCCGTAGAACTGGCCGAGCAGTACGCCCGCTACCGCCGCCATTGCCGCGCCAATCACAAAGGTCAGTGCAATCACGCGATCGGTATTTATGCCGAGCAGGCTGGCCATTTTCAGGTCTTCCGCGCAGGCTCGGCAGGCACGGCCCATACGGGAGTAACGGATAAACAGCGTCAGCGCCAGCATCGCCAGGAAGGTTACAATCCAGATAACCAACTGCATAGTGGTGATGGAAGCAGAGAAGTTTTCGCTACTGCCGACGGTCCACTGGCCGTTAAACAGGCTGGGCAGCGCCACATCGCGCGAACCTTCCGTCAGGCTGACGTAGTTTTGCAGGAAGATGGACATCCCGATAGCGGAAATCAGCGCGATCAGGCGCTTAGAGCTGCGCACGGGCCGATACGCTACGCGTTCAATGCTCCAGCCGTAGGCGCTGGCAATCACAATCGCGCCGACAAAGCCCGCCGCGACCAGTAGCCAGCTGGAATCAATACCCATCATCATTAGCGCAGCGATGATCATAAAGGAGACATAGCTGCCGATCATATACACCTCGCCGTGGGCGAAGTTGATCATGCCGATAATGCCGTACACCATCGTGTAACCGATAGCGATCAGCGCGTAGGTGCTTCCCAGCGTGACGCCGTTAAACATCTGCTGCAAGAAATAGAGGAACTGCTCGGACATAAGGTAACCTTTCTTAACCCGCCCGTTTTGCACGGGCGGTGGGATAACTCGTCTTCAGCTATTACTTCGCGACGGTCGATGATCCGTCCGCGTGCCACTGGAAGACACCAAACTCAAATCCCTTCAAATCGCCTTTTTCGTCCCATTTCAGCGGCCCAATCACGGTGTCAGCCCCGTGTGCTTTCAGATCTTTCACCAGCTCCAACGGCTCTTTGCTACCGCTGCGATCCATTGCTGTCGCCAATGACTGGACGGCTGCATAAGTGATCCACACGTACGGCCCGGTTGGATCTTTCTTGTCAGCTTTGAGCGCATCGACGATAGCTTTATTCGCCGGATCCTGGTCATAGCGTTTTGGCATGGTCACCAGCATGCCTTCAGCGGCATCACCGGCAATGTTAGACAGCGACGCATTGCCCACGCCCTCAGGTCCCATAAACTGGGTATTCAGCCCGATGGAGCGTGCCTGGCGCAACATTTGTCCCATTTCCGGGTAGTAGCCGCCGTAATAAACAAAATCGATATTTTCTTTTTTCAGGCGGGCGATCAGCGCAGAAAAATCTTTTTCCCCGGCAGTGATCCCGTCAAAGAAGACGATATTGGCTTTGCCCGCTTTCAGGCTCTCCTGCACTGAACGCGCCAGGCCTTCACCGTATTGCTGTTTATCGTGAATGATGGCGATGCGTTGCGGCTTCACCTTCTCCAGAATGTATTTCGCGGCGGTCGGCCCCTGAGAGGAGTCCAGGCCCGCTGTACGCATAATGTGTGCGTAACCGCGCTGGGTCAGTTCCGGGTTGGTCGCGCCCGGGGAAATCATCAGAATGCCTTCGTCTTCATAGATATCTGATGCGGGCTGCGTGGAAGATGAGCACAGATGACCAATAACGTACTGAATGCCGTCATTGACGATTTTGTTCGCTACCGCAACGGCCTGTTTCGGATCGCAGGCGTCGTCATATTCGACGGCAACCAGTTTGTCGCCTTTGACCCCGCCTTTGGCATTGATATCTTTAATGGCCTGACGTGCGCCATTAAATTCCATATCACCCCACTGCGCGACAGGACCTGACATCGCCCCGACAACAGCGACCTTGATATCCTCCGCCATGACCGCGTGTGACATTGCCAGTGCTATCACCCCTGCGATGATTGTTTTCGCATTCCGTTTCATTTTCCTGAATCCCCATTCGTGATGATGTATATATTTTGTATTTATGTGGTTAAAAAGCAGACTGTGCTTTTTTTGAACTGTACTATTTTTACCAGTCTCGTTAATGGTTTAGCGCAGTTTTTTAAGCAAATTACGGCTAAAATCTCTATTTTTCAGTCGATTAAGAAAAGATAATATTCTGCTTTTCACTATAGATAAACAAAAAAAAGTGCATTTGTCAGCATAAAATAACGGCACAAAGAGCGGAATAAAATGCTGCATTCCAGGGTATTATCCTGCCTGTTTTTCAATCTCTACTGTTTCAATCTGTCATTGTCGTTGTTACAAAACTATTAACCTGGTTAATCGCATTAAAAAGAGAAAGCATCCGGGCGAATTATTTCGGTACACTGATTCCATCTTTTGTGATTTGGACATGCTGTTAATGAAGCTGACCATCGTTCGTTTAGATAACTTTAGCGACCAGGACCTGATTGATCTGGGCAAAATCTGGCCGGAATATTCCGCCTCATCATTAAGCGTAGATGAAACGCACCGGATCTACGCCGCACGCTTTAACGAGCGTCTGTTAGGCGCCGTGCGGGTAACCCTGAGCGGCACACAAGGCGCACTGGATTCATTGCGCGTGCGCGATATCACCCGCCGTCGCGGCGTCGGGCAGTATTTGATCGAAGAAGTGATCCGGGAAAACCCTGACGTGAGTTCGTGGTGGATGGCCGACGTCGGCGTTGAAGACCGCAGCGTGATGGCCGCATTTATGCAGGTGTTAGGGTTTACGGCCCAGGAGAATGGCTGGGAAAAGCGCTAAAAAAAAGCCGGGTGGCGTTAACGCTTACCCGGCACTCGATCACTTGGCGTCGGTCGCCGTACCATTAGCATGCCAGTCAAACACGCCGAATTCGAAGCCTTTCAGGTCGCCCTTCGCATCCCATGACAGCGGCCCCATCACGGTTTCCACTGAGTTTGCTTTCAGATACTTGGCAATTTCAGCCGGATCGTCAGACTGGTTCAGACCGGCCTGCAAAGATTGCAGCGCGGCGTAGGTGGTCCATACGAATGCGCCGCTCGGATCCTGTTTCTTGGCTTTGATAGCATCTACGATGGGTTTGTTAGCCGGAACCTGGTCGTAGTTCTTCGGTTTCGTTACCAGTAAGCCTTCTGCAGATTCACCGGCTATGTTAGACAGCGACACGTTCGCTACACCTTCTGGCCCCATAAACTGGGTTTTCAGACCCGCGGCGCGTGCCTGGCGCAGGATTTGCCCCATTTCCGGGTGGTAACCGCCGTAGTAAACGAAATCGATATTCTCTTTCTTCAAACGCGCTACCAGCGTAGAAAAATCTTTTTCCCCGGCGGTGATCCCGTCAAAGAACACCACGTTGGCGTTACCCTTTTTCAGGCCATCCTGCACCGCGCGGGCCAGACCTTCACCGTACTGCTGCTTATCATGAATAATCGCGATGCGCTGCGGCTTCACTTTTTCAACGATATATTTGGCGGCCGTTGGGCCCTGATCGGAATCCAGACCAGTGGTACGCATTACCAAGCTATAGCCGCGCGCGGTCAGCTCCGGCGCCGTTGCCGCTGGGGTGATCATCAGAATGCCTTCGTCTTCATAGATGTCTGACGCAGGCTGAGTGGAAGAAGAGCACAGGTGACCGATTACATATTTAATCCCGTCGTTGACCACTTTGTTCGCAACCGCTACCGCTTGTTTCGGGTCACAGGCATCGTCATATTTCACCATGACCAGTTTGTCACCTTTCACGCCACCCTTGGCGTTGATATCCGCAATTGCCTGCTCTGCGCCGGTAAATTCCTGATCGCCATACTGCGCTACCGGGCCAGACATCGCCCCCACAACAGCAATTTTAATATCTTCTGCTAATGCCATGTTGCTGAATGCGAGTGCAATACATCCTGCCAGTAACGCTTTACCCTTCATTTTCATCCTGAGGTTCCTCATTGTTATGGTTGTTGCATTTGTTGTGATGTTGTTATTTAGCACATTATTCTGATATTGGCGTCACGCCAAGTATAAGACATTGATATTTAGGCATGCTGACCGTGCATTTTCAGCATACTCTGCTAAAACATACCCCATTTTTATGGATTTGAAACGTGAATTTTTGCGATGACATAACATATAGGTGACAAAACTATAAATATCAATTTCATCTCCATAATATGACCTTATATCATCGATATAAAATATAATCTTAATTAAGATGCATTGTTGAATATATATAAATGACATTATTAATTATAAAAGCCAAATATTATATTATTTTGTTATGCGTTATATGCATCCGCTAGAAATAGCCATATTAGTCAATACATTCAATATGTGATCTTGGTAACGTTTAAAAATCCATAAAACAATATATATTCAAAGAACAGAAACCACTCTCAAGAATGGAATCTGTTACATACAAAATATAAATCAAACATATGGATTATATATATAAGGAAGATAACCATTGAATCTCTATGATATCATCATATTAACACATGGTGACGCAGGTAAAGAGTTATTAAACAGTAGTGAAATGATTGTTGGCAAAACGAAAAATACAACGGCTATTTCTCTGATCATCGGGATGTCACCAGAAACGTTAATGGAGCAAACAAGGAAAATACTCAGACCCAATATTAAAACCGTTATTCTTACCGATATATATGGTGGAACACCATCAAATGTAGCGACGGTTCTCTCCAGAGAATACCCTATTCATTGTATTAGCGGCGTAAACCTTGCCATGCTGCTTGAAGCGAATATGTTACAAGACTCCGATAAAGAAATCACCATCGAAGAATATGTTCAATGTATTCATGATGCCGGTAAAGATATGGTTCAAAGTTATCAATTTAATAAAGGATAATAGAGTATGAGTATAGTACATGCCCGCATTGATTATCGCCTAATTCATGGACAGGTTATCACCAAATGGCTGAAAAGGAGCAACGCCGATAAAATAATAGTTATTGATGACGAATTATATAATGATCCTTTTTTAGCCGAAGTTTATAAAATGGCGGCCCCCAGCGGCATCGAAGTAATCATGACATCCATTGAGGAAACGACAACCCGCTGGAATGAGAAAAATTTCTATACTGGCAAACTTTTAATCCTTTTCAAATCTATTGATTCAGCATTAAAGACTATTCAGGGCGGATTAGAACTTGAAGAGTTGCAAGTAGGCGGCATAGAAAACATCCCTGGCAGAAAAATCGTCTTTAATCAGATATCAATAAATAAAGAAGATGCAGAAAAACTACAAGTCATAGAAGACAGGAATATTAAAGTTTATTTCCAGACTATCCCAGAAGAAGAACCAGCCAGTCTGCAAAAAATAAAGAATAAGTTACCTTAAAAAGGAGAGGAACTTATGGGCGTTTCTACAGCAATATTGATTGGTTTAGTTTATTGGATATCACAAGCGAAGGTATGGTATGGCTTTTCAATCATGCGCATGCCGTTATCTATTGCCCCCATTATGGGAATTATCTTTGATGATATGCCGACTGCATTATCAGTCGGTGCGACATTACAGATGATCTATATAGGTAGTATTGCTCCTGGTGGGAACCCGCCAGCAGATGAGGGATTGGCCTCCTGCATCGCTATACCTATTGCTCTTACTGCGGGGATAAAACCTGAAATAGCTATTTCGTTGGCAATCCCAATAGGTTTATTAGGGGTTGTCCTCGAAAACGTTCGTAAAACGGTTAATACCACATTTGTTCATATGGCCGATCGCTATGCCGAAAAAGCAGATATCAAAGGGATTCAGCGGGTAGCAACTATCTATCCTATTCTGTTGGCCTTCCCTATGCGCTTCGTTCCTGTTTTCGTTGCCTGTTTGTATGGCCCAGATGCTATTGCCTCATTTGTCAAACTGTTACCCTCCTGGACCACCAACGGCTTAGCTATCGCTGGTAATATTCTTCCAGCATTAGGTTTTGCTATCACTATCATTGTGATCGGGAAAAAACAATACATCCCGTTATTCATCATTGGTTTCTTCTTGGTCACATATTCAGGGCTAAACACCATAGGGATATCCATTTTTGGTTTATGTGCTGTTCTCTTATACATGCAATCAAAAACTGCGAAAGGAACACAAAATGGCTAATAATATCGACTTAAAGGAAGCCGAAAGCTCACCAATTACGAATAGAGATGTGCAGATTGTCTGGTTAAAATGGCATGCTTTCTCGGAAACATCATTAAATTTTGAACGGTTACAGGCTCTAGCCTTTTGTAATTCAATGACAGGGATTTTAGCTAAGCTATACCCGAATAAGAGGGATCTTTCAAAAGCGTTACAGCGCCATTTGACGATGTTTAACACACAAGCTAACTGGGGCTCAGTGGTAAACGGCATCACTATCGCACTAGAAGAAAAAGCATCCCAGGAACCTGAAGAACAGCGAACAGCCACAACCCAATTAGTGACCAGTTTAAAAACGGGGTTAATGGGTCCAGTCTCAGGTATCGGGGATACGCTAGATTTTGGCACATTGCGACCTATTGTTATTGGGGTATGTATTCCTTTTGTATTGCAAGGGTACGTATTAGCCGCATTACTGCCATTGATCTATCAAGTTGTTTATATGTTCTTCGCTAGCCGATTTGCACTTAATATTGGCTATAAAAAGGGGAAAGAGTCAATTTTAGAGATACTCCACTCTGGCAGTATCCATAAAATTATTGAAGGCGCAGGTATGTTCGGCCTGTTGATGATGGGGGCGCTTTCTGCCACTTATGTAAAGATTAAGACACCACTACATATTACTACTGGTGGGGGGAATACTATTGTCCTGCAGGACATGTTAGACAAAATTGTGCCTAACTTACTCCCCCTGGTTGCGGTTCTCGGTATTTATATATACATCCAGAAGTGTGGACCGCATTTCCTACGAATACTGGTAGCAATCCTCTCTTTAAGCCTTATTTTTTCATTCTTCGGTTTATTGTAATATGAAAAAAATACTTATAACGCCAAGGCCCTTTCTTAGTAAGGGGCAAAAATATCTGGATGAATTACAGGCAGCAGGTTATATCGTCGAATGTAATACGAGCGGCGGACGTTTTAGTAAAGAAGAGTTGATGGTAAAAATTAAAGATGCCGATGCTATTATTACAGGCAACGACCCTTTAGATCAAGACGTTATAGATTGTGCAAAAAAACTAAAAGTAATCTCAAAATATGGTGTTGGTTTAGATAATATAAACGTTGAGTATGCGAACAGCAGAAATATTGTGGTGCATAAAGCACTCAACGCCAATTCTGTATCGGTAGCAGAAATGGCTATTCTAATGATGCTATCCAGTGCCAGAAAGTATGTTGAAATCGAACAACAGGCTAAATTTAGTAATGATGTAAGATTGGTGGGTACTGAGTTACATAAAAAGACATTAGGGCTGATTGGCCTTGGTGCTATTGGCAAACATGTAGCCCACATCGCTAACGCTATGGGTATGGAGATCATTGCATACGACCCTTATATCAATCAGAGTCAGATTTTTCCGTATATAAACTTTAAAGAGTTAGATGAGGTGTATCAGCTCAGTGATGTTATCTCGCTTCATTTGCCTTTATTAGATAGCACCAGGCACATGATTGATCAGCACGCATTCGAAAAAATGAAACCTTCCGCAATATTGATAAATACTGCACGAGGCGGTTTGATTGATGAAGATAGTTTATACAATGCTTTAATTACTCACAAAATTTCTTTTGCTAGTGAAGATATTGAACTTAAAGAACGAAAAGAAGCAACAAAACAACTCATAAATTACTCGATCACGCCACATGCGGCTTCGTTTACTCAGGAAGCAGATCTTAACACAATTCAAATCTCGATTAAAAATGTTACCAACGAACTGGAGAAAAGATAATGAAAGAACTTAAGGGAATTATTACTGCGATGGTGACACCTTTTGATGAAACGGAAAATATGGATATCCCGGCAGCAAGAAAGATGGCTCGCTGGTTAGTCAATAATGGTGTTCATGGATTATTTATTTGTGGCACCAACGGTGAATTTCATCTGTTATCAGATGATGAAAAAGTAGAACTCACCAAAGCAGTTGTTGATGAAGTGGGTGATGACGTAACTATTTGCGCCGGTGCCGGTTGCTGTAGCACACAGCAAACTATTGCTCTGACTCAACGACTCGTTGATGCTGGCGCAGATTACATTTCAGTTGTAACCCCCTACTATCTGGTGCCTAATCAGGAAGATTTATATAAACATTACTATGATATTGCGGCCAGCACAGCAGCACCTATTATTCTATACAATCTCCCAGGGCAAACGGGCCTAAGTATTGAATACGAAACAGCGAATCGCCTGGCTGATATCGATAATATCGTGGCAATAAAAGATAGCAGTGGAAAATTTGAAGTACAAAAACAGTACCTTGAGATTTCAAAACACAAAAATTTTAAAGTATTGAACGGTTCAGATTCGCTGATGCTTGATGCATTTAAAGAAGGTTCAGTTGCCAGCGTCGCAGCCACATCAAATGTTTTACCGAAGATTGAAGTGGATTTGTATAACTACTTTATCGCGGGGCAGTTGGATCAAGCACAGGAAGAGCGTAATAAGATCGATGCGCTGCGTATGAACATTAAGAAAATGACCGCACCTGCAGTAATGAAAGAGGCTCTTAACTTAATGGGGATCACCGCAGGCATTACCAGAAGACCAATACATATGCCGAATGAAATCATCACTCAGGATATCAAAGAGATGCTGGCAGCCTATAATCTCCTGCCACAATAAGTTTTACCGACAGTATTCGGCTGCATTAAGGTGACATGTTTGCCCAGAAACCGGGCAAACATGTCACCTTGTCAAGCGCAGAGGCATCAATCACTTCGGCCCCCCTCCACAACACCAGAGAGGCAAAAGCAAACCTGGCAGAGGAAAGCGTGATAGCAGTTTGGAGTATCAATCAGACATAAAAAACCCCCGAATGGGCATCCAGGGGTTATAGGGGCAATGCGTTAAACGGCGTGATTATGCTTCGATCGCCGCACGCAGTTTTTTCATGGCGTTCTTTTCAAGCTGACGAACACGTTCAGCAGAGACGCCGTAGCGATCGGCCAGTTCTTGCAACGTCGACTTGTTGTCTTCGTCCAGCCAACGGGCGCGAATGATGTCCTGGCTACGCTCGTCCAGACCCTCCATTGCGTGGGTCAGTTTGTTCGCGGCCTGATCTTCCCAGTTATCTTCTTCAATGCCGTCGGCAAAGTTAGATGATTTATCCTGCAGATACAGAACCGGCGCCATCGGCTGGCTGTCAGACTCGTCGTCTGAAGACATGTCAAACGTCATGTCCTGCGCCGCCATACGGGATTCCATTTCGCGCACGTCTTTGCTGGAAACACCCAGCTCACGAGCAACCATTTCAACTTCGTCCTGATTGAACCAGCCCAGACGCTGCTTGGTTTTACGCAGGTTAAAGAACAGCTTACGCTGCGCTTTGGTGGTCGCGACTTTTACGATACGCCAGTTACGCAGAACGTATTCGTGGATCTCAGCTTTGATCCAGTGCACGGCGAAAGAAACCAGGCGCACACCCACTTCCGGGTTGAAACGGCGCACGGCTTTCATCAGGCCAATATTACCTTCCTGAATCAGATCCGCCTGCGGCAGGCCATAGCCCGCATAATTACGAGCAACATGAACAACAAAGCGCAGGTGAGACAGGATCAGCGTTTTAGCTGCTTCCAGATCGCCCTGGTAATGCAGCTTTTCAGCCAGTGCCCGCTCCTCGTCAGCCGACAACATCGGCCACGCGTTCGCAGCCCGGATGTAAGATTCCAGGTTACCAACAGGGGCTAAAGCTAAATTTTGCATTTCTTTGGTCATTCAAATCCTCTCAATCTTTTCATCTGACGCGTTGGCTAAAACTAATAGCAACAACCATGCCAGAGCTTATGAGCAACGAGAATATCATTCAATCTTTTATCAGACAGTGATTTTATCCACAAGTTCCATGTCGTAATGTGTATAGATTACGCACAAAATGTGACATCACAATGAATACGCCGGGAAGAGATAACAGGGACTCTTTCCCTGCAGAGCTAACTACTCAGTGCAGGGAAAGATTATACCAGAGATTTTTTAATCGGGGGTAAAGTGGCGTAAATGTTGAACCGTGGCAAGCCAGGCTGCCACCCAGCCAATCATCGAGCACACCAGCAGCAATAACAGGCATTCATCGAATGATAAGCCGTTGATATCAAACTTAGTTCCAAAAACCTGCGCCACCTCAGTAACCGCTGACGACAGGCGCATCACCAAAATTTCTGACAAAATCAGTGAAAGAAATGCGCCGGAAAAACCGAGCAACGCACCGCCGTAGAGGAACGGACGCAGGATAAACCCATCCGTCGCGCCAATCAGTTTCTGCACGTTAATGGTATCGCGACGCGCAAAAATACTCAGGCGCACACTGTTACCGATGACGAGGAAGACCGCCGCTACCATCAGCACGCCAATCATCGCGGAGACGCGTCCGACAAGGCCCGTCAGAGCCGCCAGACGGGCAAACCAGCTGTCATCCATGCGCACTTCATCAATACCGTTGATTTGTGCGATACGGTCGCGCAGCGTGTTCAGCGACTCCGTGCCCTGGAAGTCCAGTTTCGGGATAACTACCGCCACGGCCGGTAGCGGGTTCTCTTCCAGCATATCCAGCGCGCCGCCAAAGCCGGACCAGTTACGGAATTCGCCCAGCGCGTCATCGCGGGAAAGATAATTCACTTTCTCCACGCCCTGCTCGGCCTGCAACTGACCAACCACCCGCGCCGCTGCATCATCATCCAGCGTTTTTTGCAGGTAAACGGTGATCTGCGGAGAAGGATAATACTGGCTTGCCGCATGGTCGACGTTCTTATAAACCATGTAGCATACGCTTGGCAGCGTCAGGGAGATGGCAATAACCATCACCGTCAGGAACGTCGCCAAAGGCTTGCTTTTCAGGTCCTGTAACGCGCCCTGGAACGCGTAGCGTACCTGCTCGTTAAAGACATTGGTTTTACGCGAGTTCGGCTTTGGCGCGGCTTTCGCCCGCTTTGGCGCGTTACGACCGCCATCTCCCGGCGCGCCGCCCGATTTACGGAAGCGATCCAGTCGGCCACCGAACTGTTTGATTTGATTAATAGCGTCACGTCTATTCATGGGCCAGGCCTCCATGCAGATGTCCATCGCTCAGAACCATTTGGCGATAGGAGCGACGGGAGATCAGGCCAATATCGTGCGTGGCCATTAATACCGTGACCCCGACGCGGTTAAACTCTTCAAACAGGCGAAGGATCCCTTCCGACAACGCGTCATCCAGGTTCCCTGTTGGTTCATCCGCCAGCAATACCGCCGGTTTGTTCACTACCGCACGGGCGATGCCCACGCGCTGTTGTTCACCGCCGGAGAGCTGAATAGGGAAGTTTTTCGCTTTGTCCAACAGTCCGACCTTATCCAGCGCCGCTGACACGCGACGACGAATATCGTCCCCGCTGGCGCCCGCGATGATCAGCGGAATTGCCACGTTGTCAAACACGGTTCTGTCCATCAACAGGTGGTGATCCTGAAAAATCATGCCAATCTGACGACGCAGAAACGGCACTTCACGGTTTTTCAAACGGCTGATGTCATGCCCGCTGAAGTAGATTTTCCCGGCGCTGGGCCGTTCAATTCCACAAATCAGCTTCAGCAGGGTACTTTTCCCCGCACCGGAGTGGCCGGTCAGAAATGCCATCTCGCCAGGCTGCATATGGAAGGTAACTCCCTGCAGCGCTTGTCTCCCACCGAGATAGGCCTTGCTGACATGTTCAAAGCGAATCATTGTTAATCCTCTCGGGCAAAAAGTGCCTCTATAAAATCGTCCGCCTTAAACGGACGTAAATCCTCGATACGTTCGCCCACACCGATATAGCGGATAGGGATGCCAAACTGATCGGCAACCGAGAAGATGACCCCGCCCTTCGCTGTACCGTCCAGCTTAGTCAGGGTGATACCGGTTAAGCCCACGGCTTCATGGAACAGTTTGGCCTGGCTTATCGCATTCTGCCCGGTGCTGGCGTCGATAGTCAGCATAACTTCATGCGGCGCATCTTCGTCGAGCTTCTTCATGACGCGAACGATTTTTTTCAATTCTTCCATCAGGTGCGATTTGTTCTGCAAACGCCCTGCGGTATCAGCGATCAGCACATCTACATTACGCGCCTTCGCCGCCTGGATAGCATCAAAGATGACGGACGCGGAATCCGCGCCGGTATGCTGAGCAATCACCGGGATGTTGTTACGCTGACCCCAGACCTGCAGCTGCTCTACCGCCGCCGCACGGAAGGTATCGCCCGCCGCCAACATCACCGATTTACCCTGCTGCTCAAACTGACGCGCCAGCTTTCCGATAGTGGTGGTTTTACCCACGCCGTTGACCCCAACCATTAAGATAACAAACGGCGTCTTGCCATCAACATTCAGCGGTTCTTCCACCTTCGCCAGAATCTCGCCCATCTCTTCTTTCAGCAGGCCGTACAGCGCTTCCGCGTCTTTGAGCTGCTTACGACTGGCACCTTCCGTCAGATTCGCAATAATCTTGCGGGTCGTTTCTACGCCCACGTCGGCGATCAGCAGTTGCTCTTCCAGCTCTTCAAACAGATCATCGTCGATCTTTTTACCACGGAACAGACTGATAAATCCGGAACCAAGGTTTTCTTTTGTTTTCAGGAGGCTGCGTTTCAGACGCGCAAAGAAACCTTCTTTCGTTGGTTTTTCCTGCTCCTGGACTCCCTCTTCTTCTGTCGGTGCTTCTACGGCAGGTTCTTCTACCGGCACCACCATCACGGCTTCTTCAGCTGCCTCAGCAGCCAGCGCCTGCGCTTCCAGCTCTTCATCAGTCAGGTGCGGTTCGTTTTCGGCTTCTTCTTCAACCGCCTCAACGATTTCCACGGTTTCCGCTTCGGCCTGCCACTCTTCGGCAGAAACCTCTTCGGTTTTCACCTCTTCCGGCAGCGGCAATTCTTCGCGTTCGATAACCGTCGCCGCTGGCGTTTCCACTACGGGTTCAGCAGCGGGTTCAGCAACCCGCTCAATCTCCGGCTGCGATTGTTCGGCAACAGGTTCTGCTTCCGGCTGCAGTTTTTCGATTTCCGCAACCTGTTCAGTCACTTCAACAACTTCAGCTGCAAAAGCTTCCGTTTCCGCCTCGCTACGGGTTTCCTCGGCGTGCGGCTGTTCGTCAACGACGGTAGTTTCTTCAGCAACCGGTTGTTGTTCTTCGTTTTTTAATTCTGTCTCGTTTTCCGGTGCCTGCTCTTTTTGACCAAAGCCCAGCCAGGAAAAAAAGCCACGTTTTTTCTCTTTCGCCATTTGCGACTACACTCCCCCGCTGTTGCTTCATGGCACAGCGTCAACGCTATGTACATAGCAGCTAAAAAAATGATGAAATAGTCTATCACTTATACCCAATGAATTTCGAGTTACGTCAAGGTGGCAAGCGCACGAATCCCGATGAGCTTACTTTTAGTAAGTGATTCGGGTGAGTAAGTGCAGCCAACGAAGAGGTAACTTGAAAGGCGACGGGTTAACTTAACTCACATCACCGCCTGGAATGACACGTCAGCAGCGGATTGAGCAATAATTGAAATGAAAAAACCGAATCACTCTGGTAGCGGCCAGATCCGCATTATTGGCGGTCAATGGCGTGGCCGTAAACTCCCGGTTCCGGATAGTCCCGGTCTGCGCCCAACCACCGACCGCGTACGCGAAACCTTATTTAACTGGCTGGCCCCGGTAATGGTCGATGCTCACTGCCTGGACTGCTTCGCCGGCAGCGGCGCGCTGGGGCTGGAAGCCCTCTCTCGCTACGCGGCAAATGCGACGCTTCTGGAAATGGATCGCGCGGTATCACAGCAGCTACAAAACAATCTCGCCACGCTGAAAGCCCCCCATGCCCGGGTCGTCAACACCAATACCCTGACATTTTTGGCCCAGACGGGTACGCCGCATAACGTGGTGTTTGTTGACCCGCCGTTTCGCAAAGGATTACTGGAAGAAACATTAACTCTTCTGGAAACTCATGGCTGGCTGGCAAATGAAGCGTATATTTACGTTGAAAGCGAAGTAGAAAACGGTTTGCCGCCGGTTCCGGTGAACTGGTCGCTGTACCGCGAAAAAGTCGCCGGACAGGTCGCCTATCGCCTTTACCAACGTGAAGCACGAGGAGAACACGATGCTGATTAACCTGGGACGCCTGCTGATGTTGTGCGTCTGGGCATTTTTACTACTCAATATTTTCCAACCCTTTCCACGCCCGCTTAACATCTTCGTTAACGTCGCACTGATTTTTATGGTGCTGATGCATGGCATACAACTGGCGCTGTTAAAAAGCACCATGCCTAAAGATGGCCCGCAGATGACCCGCGGAGAGAAAATCCGTATTTTTCTGTTCGGCGTCTTTGAGTTACTGGTTTGGCAGAAGAAGATTAAAGATCAGTTGAAAAAGTAACTGTGATCTTTTCGCCCGGCGGCGCTTAGCAGGCCGGGGCGACAAAATCTCCAGGCCGGACAAAGCGTAAGCCGCCATCCGGCATCAGTCAGATGAAACCTTAGCGTTCACTGTAAAATCAACAAAACGCGAACCTTTATAACTCAGCGTTCCCTTATCCCCGACCGTTAACGCATGGTACTGCTGGGCATCCAGACGAAACGTCTGCTCGAAGCCGCCACTTTGTGGCTTAAAACTGACTTCATAGCGCATGCTGGTCCCCGCCGGGCTCACTTCCTGCTGGCGGGATCGCCGATCGTTAAGCGGTTTTTCCCGTTTGTTACTCACCACCACCTGCTTTTGCACTAACGGCGCAGTATCATTATCGGCTTTTTCACGCCGCTGCTGAACGAAGCGAAACGACGCAGCAACAACGATTAATACAATGATAACAATGAAAAAAAGTGGTGGTTTGCTCATATTATTAACCCATCAGAAAATGCGGAAATAAGCATACATTGCCTGTTATGGTGTTGTCATCTGGCAGTGTCGACCTCTACACTGAACAGTAGAGCCGTGAGCACCCCGCTTACGAAAAAATAACGAATTCAAGGAACTAAGATGCTTTGGTCGTTTATCGCTGTCTGCCTTTCCGCATGGTTGTTCGTGGATGCTTCCTATCGTGGGCCCGCCTGGCAACGCTGGGTCTTTAAACCCCTAACCTTACTTCTGCTGGCGCTGCTGGCCTGGCAGGCGCCAATGTTTAATGCTGTCAGCTATCTGGTGCTGGCTGGCCTGCTTGCCTCGCTGCTGGGCGATGCGCTGACGCTGTTACCGCGCCAACGCCTTTTGTATGCCGTGGGGGCATTCTTCCTGTCGCATCTGCTGTATACCATTTACTTCGCCAGCCAAATGACGCTGTCGTTCTTCTGGCCTTTGCCGTTGGTGCTGGTGGTGCTGGGGGCGTTGCTGATTGCCGTGATCTGGACGCGTCTGGAAGAGCTACGCATCGCTATCTGTACCTTTATTGGTATCACGCTGATGATGGTCTGGATGGCTGGTGAGCTGTGGTTCTTCCGCCCGACCGCTCCGGCGCTGTCGGCCTTTATGGGCGCATCACTCCTGTTCATCGGCAACATTGTCTGGCTGGGTAGCCATTACCGTCGCCGCTTCCGCGCCGATAACGCAATTGCTGCCGCCTGCTACTTCGCCGGACATTTCCTGATTGTTCGTTCGTTGTATCTTTAAAACGCTTGACTCTGGAGTCGACTCCAGAGTGTATCCTCCGGTTAATATGAAATGATTATCAACCGGAGGATGCCATGTCGACACCCGATTCCAGTGGCAAAAAAGCCCCACAATTTTCTTCTTTCAAGCTAGCGCCTGCGCCACAAAAGGCTGACGACTGCTGCTGCGAAGGAAGTTGCGCCACCCCACCACCCGTATCCGGTACCGTAATGGGTACCCGCTACTCCTGGAAAGTGACAGGCATGGACTGTGCAGCCTGCGCCCGAAAAGTGGAGAATGCGGTCCGCCAGGTCAACGGCGTCAACCAGGTCCAGGTTCTGTTCGCCACCGAAAAACTGGTAGTCGACGCGGGTTCCGATATCCGCCTGCAAGTTGAAAGCGCAGTGCAAAAGGCAGGCTATACCCTGCGCGATGAGCAAGCGCCAGACGCCGCCCCCGAGTCGCGGTTTAAAGAGAACCTGCCGCTGATTTCGCTGATTATCATGATGGCGATTAGCTGGGGGCTGGAGCAGTTCAATCACCCCTTTGGCCAGATAGCATTTGTCGCCACCACGCTGGTAGGTTTGTATCCGATTGCCCGTCAGGCCCTGCGTCTGATGAAAACCGGCAGCTACTTTGCCATTGAAACGTTGATGAGCGTGGCCGCCATTGGCGCACTGTTTATCGGCGCGACGGCCGAAGCCGCCATGGTGCTGCTGCTGTTTTTAATTGGCGAACGCCTGGAAGGATGGGCCGCCAGCCGCGCCCGTAAAGGGGTCAGCGCACTGATGGCGCTCAAGCCGGAAACCGCCACGCGCCTGCGTAACGGCGAGCGCGAAGAGGTTGCTATCAATACTCTCCAGCCAGGCGATGTTATCGAGGTTGCCGCGGGTGGGCGTTTACCTGCCGATGGCAAGCTGGTCTCCGGATTTGCCAGCTTTGATGAAAGCGCCCTGACCGGCGAATCGATACCGGTTGAGCGCGCCACCGGCGAGAAAGTCCCGGCGGGCGCCACCAGCGTGGACCGTCTGGTAACGCTGGAAGTACTCTCCGAACCGGGTGCCAGCGCCATTGACCGTATTCTGAAATTGATTGAAGAAGCGGAAGAACGCCGCGCCCCCATTGAGCGCTTTATTGACCGTTTCAGCCGGATTTACACCCCAGCCATTATGGCGGTTGCGTTGTTGGTCACCCTTGTACCACCGCTGCTGTTTGCCGCATCCTGGCAGGAGTGGATTTATAAAGGGCTGACGCTGCTGCTGATTGGCTGTCCATGTGCGCTGGTGATTTCCACACCCGCAGCCATTACCTCTGGCCTTGCCGCCGCGGCGCGTCGTGGCGCGTTAATCAAAGGCGGGGCCGCGCTGGAGCAGTTGGGTAGGGTAACGCAGGTCGCGTTTGATAAAACCGGCACCCTGACCATCGGTAAACCGCGCGTCACGGCGATTCACCCGGCAAGCGGTATTGGCGAGGCAGAACTGCTGGCGCTGGCGGCAGCAGTAGAGCAAGGCGCGACGCACCCGCTGGCGCAGGCGATTGTTCGGGAAGCCCAAACGCGCGAACTGACTATCCCTGTCGCAAAAGATCAGCGGGCGCTGGTTGGCTCTGGCATTGAAGCACTGGTCAACGGTGAACGCGTGCTGATTTGCGCCGCCGGTAAGCAGCCTGCCGATGCTTTTGCCGGGCAGATAAGCGAGCTGGAAAACGCGGGTCAAACGGTGGTGCTGGTGCTGCGTAACGATGCCGTTCTCGGCGTGCTGGCCCTACAGGACACGCTGCGCGACGACGCCCGTAGCGCCATCAGCGAGCTTAATCAGATTGGTGTGAAAGGGGTGATCCTGACGGGTGATAACCCGCGAGCGGCGGCAGCTATTGCCAGTGAATTGGGTCTAGAATTCAAAGCGGGTCTATTACCGGAAGATAAAGTACAGGCCGTTACCCATCTTAACCAACAGTCGCCGCTGGCGATGGTCGGCGACGGCATCAACGACGCTCCGGCAATGAAAGCAGCCACCATTGGCATTGCGATGGGAAGCGGGACCGATGTCGCGCTGGAAACCGCCGATGCCGCCCTGACCCACAACCGCCTGCGTGGTCTGGTGCAAATGATTCAGTTAGCCCGCGCCACCCACGCCAATATTCGCCAGAACATTGCGATTGCGCTAGGCCTGAAGGGGATTTTTCTCGTCACCACGCTGCTCGGAATAACCGGACTGTGGCTGGCGGTGCTGGCAGATACGGGGGCGACGGTACTGGTGACCGCTAACGCGCTGCGGTTACTACGTAAAGGATAATGAGTCTGTGCCGGACGGCTGTTGCATTAGCGCCATCCGGCTAAGATTACTGGCCTTTGCGCACCAGATAGCGGTACGGCAGAGAGTCGGTCTCTTTTGCCACCAACTCATGCTCCATAAAGGTACAGAAGCCGGGAATGTCACGGGTTGTCGCCGGATCGTCGGCGACAATCAGCAGCGTTTCACCCGCCTGCATGCCGCGCACGGTTTTACGCACCATCATTACGGGTTCCGGGCAGCGCAGCCCCTGGGCATCAAGAGTATGGTCGGGAGAGGTAAACAGATCGCTCATCGTAGTCTCGTTCATTCAAAAACGGCGTTATTTTACGCTCTGTTGTGGCGTAAGCCAATCAGGTTAACGATTGCGTGAAAAACAACCATTGCAATGTGCTCTTAAAGCAGTATCATGCGACGGTTTTTTATTGGGTTCCCTCACCCCATCCAACAAAAAGGTCACAATATGACTCCGTTTACACAATCTCAACGCGTAAAAGCGTTGTTTTGGCTATCGCTATTTCATCTGCTGGTGATCACCTCCAGCAACTATCTGGTGCAGCTACCGATCTCCATTTTTGGTTTCCATACCACATGGGGCGCTTTCAGCTTTCCGTTTATTTTCCTCGCGACCGATCTGACCGTGCGTATTTTTGGCGCTCCGTTGGCACGACGTATCATCTTTGCGGTAATGATCCCCGCGCTGCTGATCTCCTATGTCGTTTCATCACTGTTCTATATGGGATCGTGGCAGGGATTCGGCGCACTGCTGCACTTTAATCTGTTTGTCGCCCGTATCGCCGCCGCCAGCTTTATGGCTTACGCGCTGGGTCAAATTCTGGATGTGCATGTCTTTAACCGCCTGCGTCAGAACCGTCGCTGGTGGCTGGCGCCAACGGCTTCCACGCTGTTTGGCAACATCAGCGATACGTTAGCCTTCTTCTTTATCGCTTTCTGGCGCAGCCCGGATGCCTTTATGGCCGAGCACTGGATGGAAATCGCGCTGGTCGACTACTGCTTCAAAGTGCTGATCAGCATTATTTTCTTCCTGCCGATGTACGGCGTGCTGCTGAATATGTTACTGAAAAGGCTGGCAGATAAATCCGAAATCTCTGCATTGCAGACGAGTTAAAGGTTCATTTTCCGAGTTGTGATAAGATGGACGAATGAGCCGTTATGGCCGTTTATCGAAAGGAAGAAGTCAATGCGCAATCTGGTTAAATATGTCGGTATTGGCCTGCTGGTTATGGGGCTTGCGGCCTGTGATAATAGCGATACAAAAGCGCCAGCAGAGGGTGCTGCCGCAGAAAGTAGCGCCACTGGACAACCGGTCAGCCTGTTGGACGGTAAACTCAGTTTTTCCCTGCCAGCGGATATGACCGATCAGAGCGGCAAACTGGGCACCCAGGCGAACAATATGCACGTTTATTCTGACGCAACCGGCCAGAAAGCGGTGATTGTGATTGTTGGCGACAATACCAACGAAGACCTGGCTGTGCTGGCAAAACGCCTGGAAGATCAGCAGCGTAGCCGCGACCCGCAGTTGCAGGTCGTCACCAATAAATCTATTGAGCTGAAAGGCCACACGCTGCAGCAGTTAGACAGCATCATCTCGGCCAAAGGCCAGACCGCTTACTCTTCCGTGGTGTTGGGTAAAGTCGATAACCAACTGCTGACTCTGCAAATCACGCTGCCTGCTGACGATCAGCAAAAAGCGCAGACTACCGCAGAAAACATCATTAACACGCTGGTTATCCAGTAACGGTTAAGACGATGACTCGGCCTCCGGTGACACCACCTGAGGCCGTTTTTTTAATCGCCAGGTCAGCAATAACGCCACCGCCACCAGCCCTGCCGCCGCCAGATAGATAACCGGCACGCCCGCCCACGTCATAACCAGCCCGGCCAGCGGCCCCGTAACTCCCAGTGATAAATCCATAAACACCGTATACGTCGCCAGCGCAGCGCCCTGATTTTGCTGCGGGACGGCTTTTACCGCCACCACGCCCAGCTCCGGGAATACCAGCGAGAACCCTGCACCGGCCAGCAGGACGCCGCTTTTCGCCATCCACGGCATGGAAGCCATCCCCACCAGCAGCAGCCCAATAATCTCGACGCTAAAGCAGATCATCGCCACATTTAGTCCACCTAAACGGTTGATACCATTTGGGAACAACAGGCGGGTCCCCACAAACGTGCAGCTAAAAAGCGTCAGCGCGAAAGCGGCACCGTCCCAGCCTTTGGCATCATAAAACAGGGTAATGAAAGTGGCGATCACGCCAAATCCGGCTGAGGCCAGGGCCAGCGCCATGCCGTACAACCAGACACGCCCAAGCACCGCGCGAAACGGCAACGGTTTGCCTTTGCTGGCCTTCACCGCCGGACGAGGGAGCGCCAGCAGTATTGCCAACAGCGCCACGCCCATCACGGTCAGCGCCAGTCCCTGTAAGCCACCCCAGGCATAAAACAGTACACCCAGCGGAGCGCCTATCGCCATCGCGCCATAGGTCACGATGCCGTTCCACGAAATCACCCGTCCGATGTGCATTGAACCAACGACCCCAACCCCCCACAGCGTAGAGCCAGTCCCGGCAAAGCTTTGCCCGATCCCTAGAATCACGCGCCCCAGGCATAACAGCAGCAGGCTGGCCAGCGGCCAGCCATTCGTGAAGCCCGCCAGGAAGTAGCCCAGACCACTTAAAAAACAGCCACACAGTCCGAATATCACAATCTTCTTTGGCCCCAGCAGGTCGGCATAGCGACCGGCATGTGGACGGCTCAGCAGCGTAGCGAAATATTGCAGGCTGATGACCAGCCCTGCCCAAAAAGCACTAAATCCCATCACATCATGGACATAGCCTGGCAATACAGCGAGCGGCAGACCAATGGTCAGGTAGCTGGCGAAGTTAAACATCACCACAGAGACAATACGCAGATTAAGGCGTAAACCGCTAAGCGTCGGTTCAGCGACGGGTTCGGGCATGGAGGATCACCACGTTTTCACAACAGTGTTTCATTTCTACCATGTTGCCGGGCAGAAATCAGTAGTCAGTTTAGGAATATCAGTCGCAAGCCAGCCGCTACACTTAATGCAAAAACGCAAACAGGAAGACGACATGACAACCGCCCAGCCCGATAAAACGGGTTTGCACATTCTGCTCAAACTGGCCGCTCTGGTGGTGATCCTCGCGGGTATTCATGCCGCGGCGGATATCATCGTACAGCTTCTGCTGGCCCTTTTTTTTGCCATTGTATTGAATCCGCTGGTCATCTGGTTTATTCGCCGGGGTGTACGTCGGCCGGTCGCGATAACGTTAGTCGTGGTGGTGATGCTGATCGTTCTTACGGCGTTAATCGGCGTTCTGGCGTCATCCATCACTGAATTCATGGCCATGCTGCCAAAATACAATAAGGAGCTGACGCGCAAGGTTCTGTATCTGCAAGAGATGGTGCCTTTTCTAAATCTGCATATGTCCCCGGAGCGCATGCTGCAACGTATGGACTCCGACAAGCTGATGACCTTCACAACCACGCTGATGACAAGTCTTTCTGGTGCCATGGCCAGCGTCGTTCTGCTGGTGATGACGGTGGTCTTTATGTTGTTTGAGGTGCGTCATGTCCCCTATAAACTGCGCTTTGCGCTGAACAACCCCCAAATCCATATTGCGGGGCTGCATCGGGCGCTGAAAGGTGTTTCTCACTATCTGGCGCTGAAAACGTTGCTCAGCTTATGGACCGGTGCCATCGTCTGGCTCGGACTGGCGCTAATGGGTATTCAGTTTGCTCTGATGTGGGGTGTGCTGGCATTCCTGCTAAACTACGTGCCCAACATTGGCTCGGTCATTTCCGCCGTTCCACCCATGATCCAGGCGCTGCTGTTCAACGGCGTTTACGAATGCGTGCTGGTTGGGGCGCTGTTTCTGGTGGTGCATATGGTAATTGGCAACATCCTTGAGCCCCGCATGATGGGGCACCGACTGGGATTATCGACGCTAATCGTGTTTCTCTCTCTGTTGGTGTGGGGATGGCTGCTTGGTCCGGTAGGTATGCTGCTCTCCGTGCCGTTAACCAGCGTGTGTAAAATCTGGATGGAAACCACCACAGGCGGTAGCAAACTGGCAATTTTGCTGGGACCCGGCAGGCCCAAAAGTCGGCTACCCTGAAAACTACCAACCGAGGTAGTTATTATATTTCCATATTGACGTTAAAATGACGTCAACACAGCTATATAAAGTGGCTTATCTTAAATAAAGAGTGAAAAGGAATTCATTCTTTTATAAAGGAAACATATAATCCACATGCATTATTCTTTGCCAAAACACATAAAAATAACGAACACCTCCAAAGCATTTAACTTAAACTATCCACTTAGATTTAAAGGTTATTTTATTTGATACGTTTTCTCTAAAAATCTATACTTCTCGCCGATGATGACGCTGAAAAATTTCTGTTGAAGAAAGTCATAGAATATTATCATCTGGTCATCTCATTGCCTCGCTATCAACAGAGTGAAATAAAACGCTAATTTAGTTTAAATAAAATTTCAGGTGATAAAGGGTGCATCATGATTCTGGAGCTTATAAGTTAACATGTATAAACGGTACTTTGAGAGGGAGTTTTAATGAAAAAGTATATTAAGTGGTTTGCAGCCATTGCCGTTGTCGGTGCACTAGCGGGTTGTGCACGTACTGCGCCGATTGATCAAGTTCACACCAGTGTGAGCGCGGGACATACTCAGGACCAGGTTAAAACCGCGATCCTGAAAGCCGGTATTCAACGCCAATGGGTCATGTCCGAAGCCGGACCAGGTATTATTAAAGCTCGCCAACAAACCCGCGATCATGTGGCTGAAGTCCGTATCACTTATACCGCCACCAGCTATGACATCAAATATGACAGCAGCCTCAACCTGCAGGCTTCTGGTGGAAAGATTCACAAAAACTACAACCGCTGGGTACGCAATCTGGATAAAGACATCCAGCTTAATCTGTCAGCCGGCGCCAATCTGTAATTACGCCTAAAGTCGGGCCGAAAAGGCCCGATACTCTTACTATCTGCCATTTAACAGGTTGTCCCCACATGTACGAACAGGATTCGCTTAGCGCACTGGATGCCATTACTGAAGCACAACGTATCGCCTTTGCCCCTATGCTATTTCAAACCGCGTTGTGTCTGCGAAATGCTGGAGTACTCACCTGGCTGGACAAGCAAGGTAAACGCGGCGCCACGCTCGACGAGATTACCGCAAACAGCACCATCAACGAATATGCCGCCAGCATCCTGTTGGATATGGGGTTAAGTGGGCGCATCATTACCCACAAAGAGGGATATTATTACCTCGCTAAAGTCGGTCATTTTCTTTTACATGACACGATGACGCGTGTGAATATGGACTTCACCCAGGATGTTTGTTATCAGGGGCTGTTCTATCTGGAAAATGCACTTAAAGAAGGAAAACCCGTAGGGTTAAAAACTTTTGGCGACTGGTCAACAATCTATCCTGCACTATCACAATTACCGCTGGCTGCGCGTGAAAGTTGGTTTGCTTTCGATCATTACTATTCAGATGGAGCATTTGATGCCGCATTGCCATATGTATTCGCCAGCGCCCCTGCAACCCTGTACGATGTCGGCGGAAATACCGGGAAATGGGCATTACGTTGTTGTCAACATGATGACAATATTACTGTCACCCTATTAGATTTGCCGCAACAAATTGCACTTGCCCGCGAAAATATAGAAAATGCAGGATTATCTCATCGCATAAATTTCCATGCTGTGGATATGCTTAGCGACTCGCCTTTACCTGCCGGCGCTGATATCTGGTGGATGAGTCAATTTCTGGACTGTTTTTCTCCGGAACAAATTATCGCTATGCTGCGCAACGTTGCCCGGGTGATGAAACCGGGCGCGAAGCTGTTCATTATGGAACTGTTTTGGGATGCCCAAAAATTTGAAGCGGCCTCATTTAGCCTGAATGCGTCTTCGCTTTATTTTACCTGTATGGCGAATGGCAACAGCCGTTTCTACAGCGTAGAGAGGTTTTATCACTATCTGAATCTGGCAGGTTTTCAGGTAGATGAACGCCACGACAACTTAGGTGTTGGGCATACTTTATTGATATGTCAGAAGAAAAAATAAGAAACAATCGGAACAACCGATTTACCGCGGATACGCGTTGATGAAATTTGCTTTCAACATTATAGACTGGCAGGCCAGGGCGCCAGGGTTAAGCGAAACAGAACAGTGGCATGAATGGTCACGGCTTTCGCACGCCATCGATCCCACTGCGCCATTGGCTAAGCTCAACGAGTTACCGATGATGACGGCTCGCCGACTCAGTTCCGGCAGCAAACTGGCCGTCGATTGTGGGCTGGCGATGCTACGCCGCCATGATATCAATGCTGTTTTGTATACAAGCCGCCATGGTGAACTGGAGCGTAACTACAGGATCCTGCACGCCCTGGCGACTGGGCAGGCACTCTCACCAACCGATTTTGCCCTCTCTGTACATAACTCTGCTGTGGGTAACCTGACGATCGCTGCGAAAAAACCGATTGCCTCCTCCTCGCTTTCTGCTGGCAGGGATACGTTCCAGCAAGGGCTATGTGAAGTCATCGGGCTGTTGCAGGCGGGATATCAGCGCGTATTGATGGTCGATTTCGACGGTTTTCTGCCCGAGTTTTATCACCCACAGTTACCACCAGACATGCCAACATGGCCGTTTGCCGTCGCGCTGGTCATTGAATCCGGTGATAGCTGGCAATGTGAAACCCGTCCGCACTGCGGGCGGGGTGAGACAACGTTGCCGCAAAGCCTATTGTTTTTACAACATTACTTGCAAGATACCAAGGCGTTTACCCTGTCTGGCGAACGCGTACAATGGCAGTGGAGTCAGGGATGAACACGATGCTCCTGCGGCTTAACCGGGTATGGCGACTGGTGATGACCGGTCTTTGCTTTGCCCTGTTTGGCCTCGGCGGACTCCTTCTTTCTACGTTCTGGTTTAACGTCTTGCTGATCGCGATATGGGATAAAGCCCGACGTCGGCGTATCGCCAGACGCAGCATCGCCGCCAGTTTTCGCCTCTTTTTAACGGTGGCGAAACGGCTTGGTGTGTTGGATTACCAAATTGAAGGACGAGATATTTTACGCAATGAACAAGGATGCCTGGTCGTCGCCAACCACCCGACGCTCATCGATTACGTGCTACTGGCATCGGTAATGCCCGAAACCGACTGTCTGGTGAAAAGTGCACTACTAAAAAATCCGTTCCTCAGCGGCGTGGGTCCGGGCGGCAGATTATCTGATTAACAGCCAGGCTGACGCGCTATTGCCCGCGTGCCAGCAACGTCTGGAACAAGGCGATACTATTTTAATTTTCCCCGAGGGAACCCGTACACGCCCCGGAGAGGAAATGACGTTACAGCGTGGTGCGGCGAATATCGCCGTGCGCTGCAGCAGTGATTTACGCATAGTGACCATTAAATGCAGCGAACAAATGCTGAACAAAGAAAGCCAATGGTACGACGTCCCATCGGTAAAACCCATGTTTACCATTTCAGTACACGAGCGGGTTAAGATCGACCAATTTTACGACGCAAATTCACAAGAACCGGCGCTGGCCGCAAGGCAGTTGAACCGGCATCTTTTGCTTCAATTACAACCAGGTACTTTACCTCTTTCAGGAATTAATGATGCAAGCGCTTTATCTTGAAATCAAAAATCTCATTATAACGACATTGAATCTCGACGAACTAACAGCTGACGATATTGAAACCGAAGCGGCACTCTTTGGCGATGGCTTAGGCCTGGACTCAATCGATGCCCTGGAGCTGGGTCTGGCGGTGAAAAACGAGTATGGCGTGGTCCTCTCAGCGGAGAGCGAAGAAATGCGTCAGCACTTCTTCTCCGTCGCCACGCTGGCATCTTTCATTCACGCGCAACGTGCCTGAGGATAGTCCGTTATGACCGAACAAAAAGCCATTTACGATGAAGTCTCCTCACTGCTGGTCAAGCTGTTTGAAGTTGACCCGCAAGATATTAAGCCTGAGGCGCGCCTGTACGAAGATCTGGAACTCGACAGCATCGACGCAGTCGACATGATCGTGCATCTTCAAAAGAAAACTGGTAAGAAAATCAAGCCGGAAGAGTTCAAAGCAGTACGCACCGTACAAGATGTCGTCGATGCGGTTGAACGCCTTCTCATAGAAGCGTAATTCACCGTGTCAGGCACTCGCTCCCTGCCAGTCGTACAACTGCTGACAGGTCTACTGTTGTTGGCCTGGCCGTTTTTGATCTGGTTTGGCCTGGCGCATAACAGTCTGCACTGGTTGCTGCCGTTAATGGCGCTACTCCTTTTTTTACGCTTTCGCCAGGTCCGGCGACAGGCGGGACCGTTGCGCGTCGTGACACAGGTAGTGGTGATCGCGGGTATCACCTTATGCATTACCAGTTATCTGCTCAAAACGCACCAGCTGCTGCTGTTTTATCCCGTAGTGGTAAACGCCGTCATGCTGTCGGTTTTTGGTGGTTCTCTGTGGTCAGCGATGCCCATCGTTGAACGTCTGGCGCGGCTGCGCGAACCAAATCTGCCCGAAGCAGGCGTGCGCTACACGTACCTTGTGACACTAATCTGGTGCGCCTTTTTCATCATCAATGGCAGCGTTGCGCTCTTTACTGCATTGAATGGCGATATGACCCTGTGGACGACCTGGAACGGTATGGTTTCCTATCTGCTGATGGGAACATTGATGGTAGGCGAGTGGTTAGTTCGCCAACTGGTGATAAAGCGAGATACCCAATGAAGCAGCCCCTCACACTTGCTCAATGGCTCTGTGCCCCACGACCGGACGACATTCCTGTTGCGTGGCAAGAAGATCATACGTGGACACTTGGCCATCTGCGCCATGATGTGGCCCAGTTGATAACGCAACTGCAGCAGCAGGAAGGTGAACGCTGGGCATTATGCTTCGAGAACAGCTATTTATTCATCGTCGCGTTGCTGGCAACGCTCCATGCTGGCAAAACACCGGTGATCCCGGGACATTGTCGCGTCTCGTTGTTAAACGAGCAGCACTTGCTGTTTGATGGCGTACTGAGCGATAAAGCGCTGGACTGGCAGGGAACGCTGCGAGTGGTCAGCTCTGCCATGACATCTGTGGCCCACGACATCACGTTCCCGATAATACGCAGTGACGCCTTTGTGGAGCTATTCACTTCCGGTTCGACCGGCCAGCCGAAACGCGTAATCAAACCGATTGCTCGTCTGGATAGCGAAGCAGCATTGCTCGCTACGCGTTTTGCTGATCGTCTGGCAGGTTGCCGGGTCGTCGCGTCAGTGGTACCGCAACACCTGTATGGTCTGACGTTTCGTATCTTCTTGCCGATGGCTTTAGGCCTCCCGCTGCATGCGGCGATGCTTTGGTATGCCGAACAACTGGCGGCACTGAGCCCTGATCATCGGTATGCGTTTATCAGCAGTCCGGCGTTTCTGAAACGCCTCGACCACCACCTGACACCGCCGCCAATCGAGTTGATTCTTTCCGCGGGCGGCATGCTGTCCTGGCAGGACGTCAAGCAGGCTGCTGACTGGCTGAATGTCTGGCCCGATGAGATCTACGGCAGCACTGAAACCGGAATCCTCGCGTGGCGCTATCGCCATCAGGATGATGTGACATGGCTGCCTTTTCCCGGAGTCAGATTCCAGTCAGAAGACGACGCGTTTCGTGTGTTTTCACCACTAATTGCAGCTGATGATGGCCTGTTACTCGATGATATTCTTCAGTTTATCGAAAACGGACAGTTCCGCCTGATGGGCAGACGCGGGCGGGTGGTCAAGATTGAAGAGAAACGCATTTCACTCAGCGAAGTGGAGCAACGTTTACTGGCACTGGACGGTATCCGTGAAGTCGCAGCATTGCCCGTCTCACGCGGAGGTCGTCAGGGCGTTGGTGTCCTGCTGGTACTGGATGACGAAGCCCGGCAACGCTGGCTTGAGTGCGGTGGTAAACCGCAAGAACTGACCTGGCGACGTTCGCTGCTGCCCTGGCTGGAGCCGGTCGCTGTTCCCCGCTACTGGCGGGTGATTGATGAGATTCCGGTCAACAGTATGAACAAGCGTGTCTATGCGCAATTACAGGAGTTATTTCATGAAACCCCATGAAATTGAGCGCCATCAGGCACTGCCTCATCAGGCTGAGATTGTTTTACAACTCGACCCTTCTCTGTTTTGGTTCAGCGGGCATTTTAGCGTGCAGCCACTGCTGCCGGGCGTTGCACAGCTAAACTGGGCGATGGATTACGCCACCACGCTGCTGGTCCCTGGCTGGCGTTTTCACAGTATTCAAAACGTGAAGTTCCAGTCACCGCTATTGCCAGAGGCCACCGTCACCCTGAGTCTGAGCTGGCAGGAAGCGCGTCAGATGCTCACTTTTAGCTACCAGCGCCACGACGGTGACGTGCGCCATACCGCCAGCAGCGGGAAGATTCGGTTATGCCGCTGACCTTTTCCCCATGCGTGTTGATCCCCTGCTACAACCACGGCGCGATGATGTCGGACGTGTTGGATCGTCTTCGGCCGTTCAATCTCCCCTGCATTGTGGTGGACGATGGCAGCGACGAGACTACACGAGATGAACTGGCACGCCTGGCGGCAGAATACAGCAATCTGACGTTAATTCGCCTGCCCATCAACGCAGGCAAAGGCGCGGCGGTTATTCGCGGAATGCAGACGGCAGCAGATGCCGGGTTCAGTCATGCAGTGCAGGTCGATGCCGACGGGCAACATGCCATTGAAGATATTCCCAGGCTGCTTGCATTGGCAAAAGAACATCCGACAGCACTGATTTCCGGACAACCGATTTACGATGATTCGGTCCCTCGCTCGCGCCTGTACGGTCGTTGGGTAACCCATATCTGGGTGTGGATAGAAACGCTCTCGTTGCAGCTCAAAGACAGTATGTGCGGCTTCCGGGTGTATCCGGTGGCCCCCACGCTGCAACTGGCACAGCGTGTAACGCTTGGCAAACGGATGGATTTTGATACTGAAGTGATGGTGCGCCTCTACTGGCAAGGCAACACCAGCTATTTTATCCCCACGCGAGTCACCTATCCGCAGGACGGGCTATCCCATTTCGACGCGCTTAAAGACAATCTGCACATTTCACTGATGCACACTCGCCTGTTCTTTGGCATGTTACCGCGCATCCCCTCCCTGCTGTGTCGTCGCTCATCGACACACTGGGCGCAGCAGCAGGAAGTCAAAGGGTTGTGGGGAATGCGTCTGATGCTGCTGGTCTGGCGTGTACTGGGTCGCAAAGCCTTCTCCCTGCTGCTGTATCCGGTCGTCGGCGTATACTGGCTCAGCGCTTCAACTGCCCGAAAAGCCTCTCAACGCTGGATTAGCCGCGTAAGAGCGCAACTGATCACACGCCGGATGCCAGTACCGCCAAACCTGACCAGTTATCAGCATTTCCTGCGTTTTGGCAGCGCGATGCTGGATAAGATTGCCAGTTGGCGCGGTGAACTGCACTTCGGTCGCGATGTAATTTTTGCACCAGGCGCAGAAAAAACGCTAAATGTCAGCGATCCTCGGGGAAAACTGCTGCTGGCTTCACATCTTGGCGATGTCGAAGCCTGTCGGGCACTGGCCCAGCTACAGGGCAGTAAAACAATCAATGCGCTGGTATTTAGCGATAACGCCCAACGCTTTAAACAGATCATGCAAGAGATGGCGCCGCAGGCTGGATTAAATCTGCTCCCGGTGAACAGTATTGGTCCAGATACTGCCATTCTGCTCAAAGAGAAACTGGAGCGCGGTGAATGGGTAGCCATCGTAGGCGATCGCATCGCAGTCAATCCCCAACGCGGCGGCGAGTGGCGTGTGTGCTGGAGCCGCTTTATGGGGCAAAACGCGCCATTCCCTCAGGGCCCGTTTATTCTTGCGTCTATTTTACGCTGCCCTGTAGATCTGATTTTTGCCCTGCGCCAGCAGGAGAAACTCCACATCTACTGCGAACCGTTTGCCGACCCGCTGCTCTTACCGCGCGCCACACGACAACAGGCATTACAGAATACTGTCGATCGCTACGCCGAACGCCTTGAGCACTATGCGCTTCAGTCGCCCCTCGACTGGTTTAACTTTTTCGATTTCTGGCAACTGCCGGACACCAATGACAAGGAGTAAAGGGTGCTTAACGATCCCCGTTTTACGGCTGAAGTCGAGCTAACTATTCCGTTTCACGACGTCGATATGATGGGCGTAGCGTGGCATGGTAACTACTTCCGTTACTTCGAGATTGCCCGTGAGGCACTGCTGAACCAATTCGATTATGGCTATCGGCAGATGAAAGAATCTGGCTATCTGTGGCCCGTGGTCGACACTCGGGTGAAGTATCGCAATGCGCTGACTTTCGAGCAGCGTATCCGTGTACGCGCCCAAATTAAAGAGTACGAAAATCGCCTGCGAATCGGCTACGAAATTTTTGATGCCGAAACAGGTAAACGTGCTACAACAGGCTACACCATCCAGGTCGCCGTCGACGAAAAAAGCCGTGAACTGTGCTTTGTCAGCCCGGATATTCTGTTTGAACGGATGGGAGTGACACCATGAAATTATGGCCATTGCTCGTGCTGCTCGTCAGCCCTTTCGTCAGTGCCCTGACGCTCGACTCCCTACAACAGCGTTTTACCGAGCAACCGGTGGTTCGCGCCCACTTCGATCAAACCCGGACGATAAAGGATCTACCACAACCGCTGCGATCTCAGGGCAAGATGTTGATCGCCCGCGACAAGGGGTTGCTGTGGGATCAAACGTCCCCGTTCCCGATGCAGCTGCTGCTGGATGACAAACGGATGGTTCAGGCAATTAACGGTCAACCACCGCAGACCGTTACCGCTGAGAATAACCCGCAAATGTTCCAGTTTAATCATCTGCTGCGGGCGTTATTCCAGGCGGATCGTAAAGTGCTGGAACAAAACTTCCGCGTGGAGTTCGCAGACTTAGGAGAAGGTCGCTGGACGCTACGCCTGACGCCAATCACCACACCGCTGGATAAGATTTTTGCGACGATTGATTTAGCAGGAAAGACCTACCTGGAGAGCATTCAGCTCAATGATAAACAGGGCGATCGCACCGATATCGCGCTTTCCCAACACCAACTAACGCCAGCGCAACTGACCGATGACGAACGCCAACGCTTTGCCGCCCAGTAAACGTCCCGCGCTGTTATGGGGAGTCATCTGCCTGCTTCTGCTGGGCATCTTTCTGACGCTGCTACCTCAGGCCCGCCTTAACAGCAGCGTGCTGGCCATGTTGCCAAAGCAGACGCTGGGCGCTATACCTCCGGGTCTGAACGAGGGATTTATGCAGCGCCTTGACCGTCAGGTGGTCTGGCTGGTAAGTCCCGGTAAGCAACCGGACCCAGCGATAGCCCGGGACTGGCTGGCTTTACTGCAAAAATCGCACGCGCTAGCCCAGGTAAAAGGTCCAATGGATGCCGACAGCCAGCAGGCCTGGGGGGCATTCTTCTGGCAACATCGTAACGGCCTGATAGATAACGAGACCCGCGCCCGGCTGCAAAACGGCGGCGAAGCGCAGGGCCAGTGGATCCTGTCCCAACTTTACTCCGCATTCTCTGGCGTCAGTGGCAAAGAGCTACAAAACGATCCCTTCATGCTGATGCGTGGCTCGCAGCTGGCCATGGCCAAAACTGGGCAGCGTCTGCGCCTGATGGACGGCTGGCTGGTCACCCAGGATGAACAAGGCAACTATTGGTATCTGTTACATGGCGAACTGACCGGTTCATCGTTTGATATGCAACAGACGCACCAATTGGTCACCACGTTGAATACGCTGGAAGGTGAGCTCAAAGCCCACTATCCACAGGCTCAACTGCTGTCTCGCGGGACGCTGTTCTATAGCGATTACGCCAGCCAGCAGGCGAAAAAAGATATCTCTACTCTCGGCATAGCCACTGTGCTCGGGGTGATCCTGCTCATCGTGGCTGTATTTCGTTCGCTGCGTCCGCTGCTGCTGTGCCTGATTTCGATTGGCATTGGTGCGCTGGCGGGGACCGTCGTCACGCTGCTGATTTTTGGCGAGCTCCATCTGATGACGCTGGTGATGAGCATGAGCATCATCGGTATTTCCGCCGACTATACGCTCTACTATTTGACCGAACGGATGGTGCACGGTGCGGAAACATCGCCATGGCAAAGCCTTGCCAAAGTGCGCAATGCCCTGCTCCTGGCGCTACTCACCACCGTAGCGGCTTATCTGATTATGATGCTGGCCCCCTTCCCCGGTATTCGCCAGATGGCGGTATTCGCGGCGGTAGGTCTGAGTGCCTCCTGCCTGACGGTCATTTTCTGGCACCCGTGGTTGTGTCGTCGGTTGCCGGTACGCCCGGTGCCGGCAATGGTACTCATGCTACGCTGGCTTGCTGCATGGCGACGCAATAAAAAACTCTCCGTTGGCCTGCCGGTGGCACTGGCGTTGTTCTCGCTGGCAGGAATAGCGACGCTGCGCGTAGATGATGATATCTCCCAGTTACAGGCGCTGCCGCAGGAAATTCTCGCTCAGGAAAAAGCGATTACCGCCCTGACCGGGCAAAGCGTCGACCAGAAGTGGTTTGTGGTGTACGGCAAATCCGCTCAGCAAACGCTGGAGCGGCTGGAAACCTTTACCCCCGCGCTGGAACAGGCAAAAAAAGACGGGTTACTCAGCGGATATCGCACTATTCCGCTCAATTCACTCGCCCGGCAACACCAGGATCTCTCTCTGCTAAAAGATGCTTCTCCCGCCATCACGAAAGCCCTAAACAACGCCGGGCTGGCAACGGTGAACCCCGATCTTAGCGCCATGCCTGTAACCGTCGATGCCTGGCTTGCCAGCCCAGCCAGTGAAGGCTGGCGCTTGCTATGGCTGTCTCTGGCTGATGGCGAAAGCAGCGTATTGGTTCCCGTTGAAGGGGTGAAACAAAGTGATGCTTTAAATACGCTCAGCGTGAAATATTCCGGCGTGGCGTGGGTGGATCGCAAGAGCAGCTTTGACAACCTGTTTGCCCTTTATCGCCATATTCTGACCGGCCTGCTGTGCATTGCGCTGGCGGTGATTGCCTGTGGCGCCATCATTCGGCTTGGCTGGCGTAAGGGCTTAATTAGCCTGGTGCCCTCAGTGCTGTCTTTAGGTTGTGGTCTGGCAGTACTGGCCCTGAGCGGTCATGCGCTCAACTTGTTCTCGCTGCTGGCACTGGTGCTGGTACTGGGAATTGGCATTAACTACACGCTGTTTTTCAGTAATCCACGCGGTACGCCACTGACGTCGCTGCTGGCTATCACGCTGGCGATGATGACCACGCTCCTGACGCTCGGCATGCTGGTCTTTAGTGCCACTCAGGCAATCAGCAGTTTTGGCATTGTGCTAGTAAGCGGTATTTTCACCGCATTTTTGCTGTCACCGCTGGCGATGCCAACGAAAAGAGAGAAGAAAAAACGATGAGTAAACCGATATTTCGTTGGTTGAGTGGGCTTTTGCAGAATGGCGGCATTGCCTTATCCGATCTACGTCAGCACACCATTTGTAGACCGGATAAGCGCAGCGCCATCCGACGGGGCCTGCTCGTCGCCACGTTGCTGCTGGCAGGTTGCAGCCACTCACAGCCGGAACAGAAAGGCCGCCCGCAAGCCTGGTTAGAGCCGGGTACTCGTGTAACGCTACCTGCTCCGGGTATTTCTCCCGCGGTGAATTCGCAACAACTACTAACCGGAAGTTTTAACGGCAAAACTCAGTCACTGTTGGTCATGCTCAATGCTGATGACAAGAAAATCACACTTGCCGGGCTGTCATCAGTCGGCATTCGCCTGTTCCTCGTGACTTACGATGAAAAAGGACTGCACACCGAGCAATCGATCATCGTTCCACAATTGCCGCCAGCCAGCCAGGTGCTGGCTGACGTGATGCTTAGCCATTGGCCGATTAGCACCTGGCAACCGCAATTACCCACAGGCTGGACGCTCGTCGATACGGGTGATAAGCGTGAGCTGCGCAATGCACGCGGCAAAGTGGTCACGGAAATCACGTATCTGAATCGAAGAGGAAAACGCGAACCGATCAGCATTGAGCAGCACGTTTTTAAATACCACATCACCATTCAATATCTGGGTGACTGAGATGATCTACATTTCTGCCGTTGGCATGATTAACGCGTTGGGCAATAACACTGATGAAATCGCAGCCAACCTCACTCGTGGCATAGCGCCGGGAATGCGCCCGCGCACGGGCTGGCTGCAAGGACACCCATCCGCCGTGTTAGCAGGCGTTGACGGTGAGTTACCCGCTATTCCTCAGCACTTTAGCGCTCATCGTTCGCGCAACAACCAGCTATTGCTGGCAGCACTGATGCAAATCCAGCCGCAGGTGGACGACGCTATCGCCCGATTTGGTCGCGATCGTATTGCTGTTGTTCTCGGCACCAGCACCTCCGGCCTGGATGAGGGTGACGTTCACGTTGATTTGATGCTCAACGGCAAAGAGAGCACTGACTGGCGCTATCCGCAACAGGAACTAGGCGATCCGTCGCGTTTTCTTAGCCACTGGCTGGCGCTGGATGGCCCGGCCTTTACGCTCTCAACCGCCTGCTCGTCCAGTGCAAGGGCTATTATGAGCGGACGTCGTTTGATCGAATCTGGTCTGGTCGATATCGCCATTGTCGGCGGTGCGGATACGCTAAGCCGAATGCCAATCAACGGATTCCACAGTCTGGAATCACTCTCCCCAACGCTGTGTCAGCCGTTTGGCCGTGACCGTTGTGGGATCACCATTGGCGAAGGCGCCGCCTTGATGGTATTAACCCGCGAGCCACAGCCTATCGCGCTCCTTGGCGTCGGCGAATCCAGCGACGCGTACCATATTTCGGCTCCCCATCCACAGGGGGAAGGTGCCATTCGCGCCATCGACCAGGCACTTAACGACGCAGGAATGACGCCGGAACACGTGGGCTATATCAATCTGCACGGTACCGCCACACCGCTAAACGATCAGATTGAGTCCAACGTCGTGAGCGCGCTATTTGGCGAAACGGTCCCGTGCAGTTCAACCAAACACCTGACCGGGCACACACTGGGTGCCGCGGGGATCACCGAAGCAGCTATCGGTGTGTTGATTCTGCAACGCGACCTGCCGCTACCACCGCAGGATTTTAGCCAGTCACCACGCGATGAAACATTGCCAGCCTGCGGCATCATTGAACAGCCGCAGTCGCTGACTCGCCCGGTTATCTTGTCAAATTCGTTTGCCTTCGGCGGTAATAATGCCAGCATCCTGCTCGGGAGAATCTCATGAGCCACTATTTATCACCGGGCGACTATTTGCCGCATGATGCGCCAATGCTGCTCCTTGAAGAGGTCGTCAGTGTGGCGGACGAAACCGCCATCTGCCACGTGACGGTATCAGCAAACAGCGTACTGGCCCCTTTCCTCGACCCCGATGGCAATCTACCTGGCTGGTTCGCACTGGAACTGATGGCGCAGACCATTGGCGTCTGGTCTGGCTGGCACCGCCAGCAACAAGGTCAGGCGAGTATTACGTTAGGCATGGTACTGGGCGCACGTGAGTTAGTCTGTGCCACAGGTGTTCTGCCTGCCGGGAAGAAGCTGAGCATCCATGTCAAATTGCTGATGCAGGATGCACGATTCGGTAGCTTTGAATGTGCCATCCAGGCAGACAACGAGACGTTGGCAACCGGTCGCGTCAACACCTTCCAGCCGACATCAGAAGAAATTAACACGCTATTTCAACAAGGAGCGTCCACATGAGCCGTTCAGTTTTAGTTACGGGTGCCAGCAAAGGTATCGGTCGCGCCATCGCCAGACAACTGGCCGCGGACGGTTTTGTGGTCGGCGTACACTATCATCGCGATGTGCAAGGAGCACAAGAAACGCTGGATGCTATCCTCGCCGCTGGCGGCGCAGGGCGCCTGTTGACATTTGATGTTGCCAATCGCGAGCAGTGCCGTGAAATACTGTTGCAAGATATTGAGGCAAACGGCGCATGGTACGGCATTGTTAGCAACGCAGGGGTCACTCGTGATGCCGCTTTCCCTGCGCTCAGTGATAACGACTGGGATGCGGTGATCCATACCAACCTCGACAGCTTTTACAACGTCATTCATCCGTGCATTATGCCGATGATCAGCGCACGCAAGGGGGGCCGTATCATCACACTGTCTTCGGTTTCGGGCGTGATGGGCAACCGCGGTCAGGTCAATTACAGTGCGGCAAAAGCCGGAATTATTGGTGCCACTAAAGCGCTGGCCATCGAACTGGCAAAACGCAAAATTACCGTAAACTGCATTGCACCGGGACTCATTGATACCGGGATGATCGAGATGGAAGAAGCCGCATTGAAAGAGGCGATGTCGATGATCCCCATGAAACGGATAGGTCAGGCTGAAGAAGTGGCCGGGCTTGCCAGTTATTTAATGTCGGATGTGGCGGGCTATGTAACTCGCCAGGTGATTTCCATCAATGGAGGGATGTTATGACACGTCGTGTCGTGATTACAGGCATGGGCGGCGTCACCGCCTTTGGGGAAAACTGGCAGGCTGTCTCCGCCAGGTTATTGGCATATGAAAATGCGGTACGCAAAATGCCGGAGTGGCAGGTTTATGACGGACTGCACACACTGCTGGGTGCGCCGATCGACGACTTCACTCTGCCGGAACACTATACCCGCAAGCGAATTCGCGCCATGGGTCGCGTATCGCTGATGTCCACCCGCGCAACAGAGCTGGCGCTTGAGCAGGCCGGGCTGATTGGCGATCGGGTACTGACTAATGGTGAAACCGGGATCGCTTATGGTTCATCAACCGGTAGTACCGGTCCAGTGAGCGAGTTCGCGACCATGCTGACCGAGAAGCATACTAATAACATCACCGGCACGACCTACGTGCAAATGATGCCGCACACCACTGCCGTTAACACTGGATTATTTTTTGGTCTTCGGGGGCGAGTCATTCCGACATCCAGCGCCTGCACATCCGGTAGCCAGGCAATTGGTTACGCATGGGAAGCCATTCGGCACGGTTATCAAACAGTGATGGTCGCCGGCGGTGCAGAAGAACTGTGTCCTTCCGAAGCCGCCGTGTTTGATACACTGTTCGCTACTAGCCAGCGCAACGACGAGCCGAAAACCACCCCCTCCCCGTTCGATGAAAAACGCGATGGTCTGGTCATCGGAGAAGGCGCAGGTACGCTGGTGCTGGAAGAGCTGGAACACGCTAAAGCGCGCGGAGCAACGATTTATGGTGAAATCGTTAGCTTTGCCACTAACTGCGATGCTGCCCATATCACCCAGCCACAGCGCGAAACAATGCAGATTTGCATGGAAAAATCGCTGAATATGGCCGGTATTAGCGCCCGTGATATCGGATATATTTCAGCGCACGGTACCGCAACCGATCGCGGTGATATTGCAGAAAGTCAGGCAACCGCTGCAATTTATGGTGATAATGTGCCGCTATCCTCGCTTAAAAGCTATTTTGGACATACCCTTGGCGCTTGTGGCGCACTAGAGGCCTGGATGAGTCTGCAAATGATGCGAGAAGGCTGGTTTGCGCCTACGCTAAATTTGAGTCAGCCAGATGCTAATTGTGGAGCGCTGGATTACATTATGGGTAAAGCCCGCAAGATTGATTGCGAATTTTTGCAGAGCAATAACTTTGCGTTTGGCGGCATAAATACTTCTATCATCATTAAACGTTGGCCCTGATATGTACCGGATCGTTCTTGGGAAAGTTTCTGTTTTAAGCGCTGGCACACTGCCTGCCGCATTGCATGATCAGGCCCCGCAAGGCGCTCGTCGTGCGCGCTGGCTGGCAGGTCGCGTGCTGCTTTCCCATACTCTTTCGCCATTACCGGACATCGTCTACAGCGAGCAAGGAAAACCGGCCTTTTCCGCTGACACACCGCTGTGGTTCAATCTCAGCCACAGCGGTGATGATATTGCCCTGCTGCTCAGCGACGAAGGGGAAGTCGGCTGTGATATTGAAGTCGTTCGCCCGCGCGATAACTGGCAGACGCTGGCAAATACGGTGTTCAGTCTCAGGGAACATGCCGAAGTTGAGGCCGAACGCCCGGAGCAACAGCTGGCGGCGTTCTGGCGCATCTGGACGCGTAAAGAAGCTATCGTGAAACAGCGTGGCGGCAGCGCCTGGCAAATTGTCAGTGTCGACAGCACCGCGCTAACCTCCTCACTCTCAGTCAGCCAGTGCCAGCTCGATACCCTGAGCCTGGCGGTGTGTACCCCCACGCCGTTTACCCTGACCGCAGACGCCGTGCAGCGTCTGGAAGCCTTAGCGTAAATTTTCCGGGAAGTTTTCCGGCAATTCGCTCGCCGCACAGGCAATAACGCTGTCATTATTCGCCCCACAGTCACGCACGAAGGTGATGGTCGCAAACTCGTCAATCACCTCAGTTGGATATGCCGGACCCGCATCGCGATATGACATCATCAGCGGAATATGGTCATTCTGGAAACAGACCGTTTTTTGCGGATTGTTAATCACCCAGCGTGGGAAAAAGATGGTGCCGTGAAAGAGTTTGTCGCCCAGATTTACGATCAGGCTGACGTCGGTCCCGGTCGGTTCGGTCCATGAAATTTTATAAACACTCTCGCCAACCCGCACAATGTACGCCCGCTGATCTTTCACCCAACGATTCCCCACAATGCCGCTGTGAATACGGTAATCCAGAGTGGTGTCGTTTTTCACGTAGATCTCGTAATTCCAGCCATTATCGTAGGTATAGACCAGATGTTTGCCGACAAAGCCGCTCAAATCATGTTTATCAAAAGTGCTCATATTCGTTCTCCTCTTACTTGATGCGAGGATCTTACCGCTTCAAAAATTGGATGAATAACGCTATGTTTACATCATATTCATTCAATTTTTAGATGAGTTATGCACAAGACAACGCTGGAGCAATGGGCCTTACTGGAGAAAGTCGTGGAGCTGGGCAGCTTTGCGAAAGCTGCAGAAGAGACCAACCGTAGCCAGTCTTCGGTGAGTTACAATCTGGCGCTACTGCAGGAGCGGCTTGGCGTGACGCTGCTGACGCCGGAAGGTCGCAGGGCGGTATTAACCCCTGCGGGAGAGCTACTGCTGGGCCAGGTCAAACCGTTACTGAAGGCCTTTTTATGGGTGGAAACCCGGGCAGCAACATTGCAAAACGGCACGCGAACGCGGCTGGATTTCATGGTAGATAGCATCTTCCCACGCAAACGCCTGTTCGCGATCCTCAAGCAGTTTCAGCAGGCGTGGCCGCAGACGCAGGTGCGTTTGACCGAAGTGCTGGAGAATGCTGACGATCGACTGGCAGCGCATGCCGATGCGGACGTGATGGTCCTGACCCGACGCCAGGATATCACCGGCCGCGGCGAATGGCTGATGAATATTGACTTCGTGGCCGTTGCCCACCGCGATCACCCGCTCTGCATGCTGGATGCGCCGCTGGATGAAGACGCGTTACGCGCGTGGCCGCTGATTCGCATTGCCGATCGCGACACCCCGCAGCAAGCGGTGCGCGATGCCTGGACCTTCTCGACCATTGATGCCGCGATTGAGGCGGTGATGTATCAGGTCGGTTACGGCTGGTTGCCTGAGGAGCGAATTCAGCAGCAGCTTGAGCAGGGGCTATTACGACCGCTGCCGTTAAGCCATGGCGCTCGCCGTGCCACCCCGCTGCATCTGATCGTCAAAGACACGCTCGCGCCGCTGGATGAACAGGTAACAACCCTGCTGCGTTTATTGCGAGAGCATTAACCTTTTCCCCGGATGCCGGACGTGTGTTACAAAATACGCTATTCCCCTTACTCCCTGTGCGCCCACGCGCCACATGAAAGGTTAATTGCAGATGCAACGAGTCACCATTACCCTCGATGACGATTTACTGGAAACGCTCGACAGCTTGAGCCAGCGCCGTGGCTATAACAACCGTTCCGAAGCGATCCGCGATATTCTGCGCGGCGCACTGGCGCAGGAAACCACCCAGGAGCACGGCACTCAGGGATTCGCAGTGCTCTCGTATGTTTATGAGCATGAGAAGCGTGACCTGGCGAGCCGTATTGTTTCCACCCAACATCACCACCACGATTTATCAGTCGCCACGCTGCACGTGCACATCAACCATGACGACTGTCTGGAAATCGCTGTGCTAAAAGGTGACATGGGCGATGTGCAGCATTTTGCCGATGACGTGATTTCCCAGCGCGGCGTGCGCCACGGTCATCTGCAGTGCCTGCCGAAAGAAGAGTAATTGCCTGTTATGTTGCCCGGCCTACACTCGTTTCCGTTTGTAGGCCGGATAAGGCGCAGCCGCCACCCGGCAATAATATTTACGCCATCGTGCCAATCGTCTTTCTGAAACGCAGCAGCGCTATCACGAAGAACGTACTGCCAATCGCCAGCAGCGTCAGGAACTGCGGCCAGACAATATTAAATCCTGCGCCGCGGTAAAGAATCGCCTGCGCAAGGCTAACAAAATGGGTAGTCGGCATCGTCAGCATAATGTCCTGCACCGCCTGCGGCATGCTTTCACGCGGTGTAGAGCCGCCGGAGAGCATCTGTAACGGCAGCAGTACCAGAATCATCAGCAGCCCCAGTTGTGGCATGGAGCGCGCCAGCGTGCCCATAAAAATGCCGATTGACGTGGTGGCGAACAGGCTCAGCGCCACTCCCAGCATAAACAGCGGTATCGAGCCTTCAATCGGTACGCCAAGCACCCCTTTTACCATCAGCATCAGCGACAGACCGGAAACCACCAGCACCACCAGCCCCATCGACCAGATTTTTGCCATCATGATTTCAAACGGCGTCACCGGCATTACCAGCAGGTGCTCAATGGTCCCGTGCTCACGCTCGCGAATCAGCGCCGACCCGGTAAGCACAATCGCCAGCATGGTGATGTTGTTGATGATCGCCATCACCGCGCCAAAGCGGGCGGGTTCCAGATTAGGGTTAAAGCGCATACGCATTTCCAGCGCCACCGGCAGCTCGCTGTTATCGCGGTAACGCGACACAAAGCTGTTCACCTCGCCACTGATGATATTCTGGATATAGCTGTTGCCGGTAAAGGCCTGGCTCATCCGCGTGGCATCGACGTTAACCTGAATATCCGGCTGCCGCCCGGCCAGTACATCGCGCTGAAAATCAGGCGGAATGTTCACAGCGAAGGTATAGCGCCCGGCATCCAGCCCGGCATCCATCTCATCGGCGGTAATCATCTCCGGTGGTAAAAACCACGGACGATAAAAACTGTTCACAATGCGATTCGACAACTGCGACTGGTCCATATCGGCAATGGCAATCGGCGCCAGGTGCAGCGACCCTGGCAGAACGGTCGCGGAAGAGTAAACCGAGACCGTGAAGGCGAAGACGATCAGCGTCAGCATCGCTTTGTCACCCAGCAGGCTGCGTAACTCTTTGATGCCGAGGTTATAAATATTCCGTAATCGGCGCATCACCCCTCCTGTTTTTTCAGCAGCAATACGCTCAGACCAATGACCACTGGAATGGCTACCGCCAGCGGAATAAACAGCGGCCAGAGATCGGTCAGATCCAGCGCTTTAGAGAACGTCCCGCGCGCGATGGTCAGAAAATGGCTGGTCGGGTAAATTTCGCCAATCCACCGTCCAGGCCCTTCCAGCGAGGCGACCGGGTCGATCATTCCGGAAAACTGCGTCGCCGGGATCAGCGTAATAATCGCCGTACCAAAAATGGCGGCGATCTGACTTTTCATAAACGTGGAAATTAACAATCCCAGCCCGGTGGCAATGGTGACGTACAGCAACGCGGCCAGCGTCAGGGTCACAAAACTCCCCTTATGCGGGACGCCGAATACAAACACCGACAGCGCGCACAGCAGCAGGAAGTTCAGCATGCCCAGCACGATGTAAGGCAACTGCTTGCCGAGTAAAAACTCGCTGCGGGTAGTGGGCGTCACGTACAGGTTGATAATCGACCCCAGCTCTTTCTCACGCACCACGCTCAGAGCGCTGAGCATGGAGGGGATCATCATCAACAGCAGCGGGATCACCGCCGGAACAATCGCTGGCAGGCTTTTCACATCCGGGTTGTAACGATAGCGAGTTTCAATGGTCATCAATCCGTTTTGCCCGCTGGTATTTGGCTGACGCGCCATCACATCCTGCAGCCAGGTCTGGTGCATCGCCTGCACGTAACCTCTGACCGTTTCCGCACGGCTCGGCATTGCGCCATCGACCCAGACGCCAATCTTCACCGGCGTTCCACGCGCGATATCGCGGCCAAAATTTGGCGGGATCTCTATGGCTACCGCGACTTCGCCCGAGCGCATCCGTTTGTCCAGCTCGTCATAACTGGTGAGCGGCGGCTGCTCGATAAAATAGCGCGATCCCGCCAGATTCAGCGTCCACGCCTGGCTGCTGACTGTCTGGTCACGATCGAGCACCGAAAAACGCAGGTTTTCCACATCCATGCTGATGCCGTAGCCCATGATCAGCATCAGGATCACCGTGCCCATCAGCGCCAGCGTTGAACGTACCGGGTCACGTCGCAGCTCCAGCGCTTCGCGGCGGCTGTAGCTGAACAAGCGCCGCAGGCTAAATCCCTGGTGCGGCGGCTGACTGTTTTCATGCACTGCCGGGACATTGGCTGGCGGTAACTGAGCCTCCGGCGCCGGACCTGCCGCTTCCTGTAACCAGGAGATAAACGCCTCTTCCAGACTGGCGGCACCACGCTGTTTCACCAGCTCCTGCGGCGTACCGCTGGCCAGGACTTTTCCGGCGTGCATCAGCGACATGCGGTCGCAGCGCTCCGCTTCGTTCATAAAATGGGTGGAGATAAAAATGGTCACTTTATCCTGACGCGACAGATCGACCATCAGTTGCCAGAACATGTCTCTCGCCACCGGATCGACCCCGGAGGTTGGTTCATCGAGAATGAGCATCTCCGGGCGATGGATCACCGCCACCGCCAGCGACAGGCGTTGGCGGATCCCCAACGGCAGCGCGCCGGGCAACGCGTCTTCGACTTCGGTCAGCGAAAAGCGCTCACTCATCTCTTGTACCCGCCCCGGGATTTCTGCTTCGGGGATATGGAACAACCGCGCGTGTAGCTCGAGGTTTTGCCGTACGGTCAGCTCGCTGTAGAGCGAAAACGCCTGCGACATATAACCTACCCGGCGACGGGTATCGATATTCTTCGGGTCAACCGCTTGCCCAAACAGCCACGCCTCACCTTCACTTGCGGGTAGCAGCCCGGTGAGCATTTTCATGGTGGTGGATTTACCGCAGCCGTTGGAGCCGAGAAAACCGAAGATTTCCCCGCGCGGAATACGAAAGTTAACGTGGTCAACGGCCACGAACTTGCCGAAGCGCATGGTCAGATCTTTCGCCTCGATGGCAATCTCTTCATGCTCAGCGTGATACGGCGGGATCACCACTGGCTTATGCGCCTGGCGCTGGGCTTCGGGTAACAGCGCGATAAACGCCTGCTCCAGCGTGTCGGAGTTGGTTTTTTCGCGTAGCTGCTGCGCGCTCCCGGTGGCCAGCACCTCCCCGGCGTTCATCGCCACCAGCCAGTCAAAGCGCTCGGCTTCTTCCATGTAGGCGGTCGCAACCAGCACGCTCATGTTGGTCTGCCGCTGGCGAATGCTGTTAATCAGATCCCAGAACTGGGCGCGGGACAGCGGGTCGACCCCGGTGGTAGGTTCATCGAGAATTAACAGTTCCGGGTCATGGATTAACGCGCAGCACAGCCCCAGCTTTTGCTTCATCCCACCCGAGAGTTTCCCGGCCGGACGATCGCGAAACGGCGCCAGTCCGGTGCTGTTCAGCAGCTCGGTAATCCGCGCTTCGCGCTCCGCTTTGTCATGGCCAAACAGCCGGGCAAAGAAATCGACGTTCTCATACACCGACAGCGTGTGGTACAGGTTTTTCCCCAACCCCTGCGGCATCCAGGCAATGCGTGGGCAGACATCCCGGCGATGTTTCGGGTCGCGCATATCGCCGCCCAGCACCATCACGTTACCGTGTTCAATGACACGCGCACCGGAGATGAGCGACAGCAGGCTTGATTTTCCGACGCCATCCGGGCCAATCAGCCCCACCATACAGCGGGCGGGGATATCCAGCGTGATATTGTTCAGCGCTACCGTTTTCCCGTAATGCTGACTCACGCCGTCAAGGTGCGCCACGGGAGGAACAGGAACCAGCGCCAGATGCGTCATTGCGGCAACCTCACCATCAGGTCGTCAGGCCAGGCTCGATTTTCATCGACACGCACCCACGCCATGCCCGGCAGACCGGTTTTCACGTACTCGAGATGCTGCTGCAATAGCTCTGGCGGGATACGCGCTTTAACGCGGAACATCAGCTTCAGCCGCTCATCGCTGGTTTCGACCGTTTTCGGTGTGAACTGCGCAACGCTTGCCACAAAGCTGATGGTCGCCGGAACACGCAGATCCGGTGCGGCATCCAGCACCAGGCGCGCTTCGCCGCCAATCTTCAGTAAGCCAGCCTGTTCGGTAGGCAAGAAGAACGTCATGTAGACATCGCTGAGATCGACCATATTCAGGACGCGCCCACCCGCAGAAAGCACCTCACCCGGCTCAGCAACGCGGTACTGCACGCGACCATCGCGCGGGGCTTTCAGCTCGCTGTCATCAATATCAGCCGCAATACGACGTTCGGTGGCCTGCGCAGCTTCTACGCGGGTTTGCGCCTGAATGATGCTGGTGCGAGCGGCTTCAATTGCGGCTTTTGCCGCTGAGACCTGCGCCTTTGCGGATTCCAGCGCCGCACGTGCGCTTTCTGCCGCGGCCCGATCGTCATCCAGTTGTTGCTCAGACACGGCCCCACGCTGGGATAGCGAACGGGAACGCACGTGGCGTTTAGAAACCGACTGCAGCTCCGCCTCGCGCTGTTTTACTACCGACTGCGCGGCGCGCATTTCACTTTGCCGCTGTTCCAGCAGCGCTCGCGCCGCCGCCACCGCGCTTTCGGCCTCTTTGATTTGCGCGATCGCTTCCAGCCGCTGCTCCTGCAGCACGCGAGTATCCATTTTCGCCAACACCTCGCCCTGACGAACGAACTGCCCTTCCGACACAAGGATCGTGTCAATTCGCCCGGCAATCTTGGTAGCAATATCCACTTCGGTGGCTTCAATTCTGCCGTTGCTGGCTGCGAACCCCTCCGGTATTCCGGCAGGACGGAGCATCCACCATGCTATCGCGGCCACCACGACCAGGATGCCCGCCCCCCACCACATCACATGACGCTTAAACTTATCCATATTCGACCCGCCGTAATCCCTGTTATCAAACGATGCGTGTCACAAAGCCCGCTGAATAGCTATTCAGCGGGAGATTCCATCCGGGATAAGAAGGAATAAGAAACCATGGCCAGAGAGCGGACAGGCGCTAAGGCAACCTGCGCCGCGCAGGAAGTGAATGACGAAAATGCTGTGAAATCGGGTAGTAATGTTGTCATCATCAGCGTTCCTGGCCGGAAATGAAACACGCATACTCATAACTGCTGTCTATTGAATACTAACACCTGGATTCAATATGTCTATTCGGTTGTAGTTTCCACTTCAGCCCTATCGCGCTCTGGCACAGGGAATATTTCGTATATCAACGATTGATAAACATTCACAACTATAAACATAATCAATAATTAGACATCGCTATAATAGTGGCTCATTTACCGATCTCGTTATGGCGAGGCTCCTGTACAAATACAAGTTACCGCCCTGCTGGTATCGAGAGAGGCCACTCAGGGAAATACAGGCATCCATCGAATCAAGGTGTTGCCAAGGTAACTTCTGACGATTTCACCATCGGGCAGATACGTTGTTCAGTGCTAAAACCAGGACGTAGGGATCCGCCTGCGCTAACCCTGTCTTGTTCGCCCCTATGAGAGATTTTTATAGGGAATTACACCATGTCATCTATGCCACTCTGCGCCGCCCATCATCCTATGCCGGATTTCAATGGCGATGCTATCGCGCAATATATGCGCACCGATTTTATTACCCTGCCGGATCATCTCAGCGTGAACGGCGCTCGTGAATACTTTGTCTCCCAGCTCACAACGGATGATATTCCAGGCCAGGTCTTTGTTGTGGCTGGAAAAGCGCTGCGCGGGGTGTTATCCATCAAGCGCTTATTGCAGGAAAAAGATACAACGTTGAGCATCAACCATCTTACGGACAGTTGTTTGTTTCATGTAAAGCCTGATGATGAACGGGCACAGGTCGTGGCCGAGTTAGCCGAACGCGAACTCGATCTGGTGGCTGTCGTTGAGAAAGGTGAGCTGGTCGGTTGTCTGATGGAAAAAGAGATTGCTCATCTACAGGAAGATGATGTTACCGAAGATGTTCAGCTTCAGGGGGCAACGTTGCCGCTGGAAAAACCCTACCTGGAGATTAGCCCGTGGACATTGTGGAAAAAACGTTCTGTCTGGCTCCTGCTGCTTTTTGTCGCAGAAGCCTATACCAGCAGCGTTCTTCAACATTTTGAAGAGGCGCTGGAATCTGCTATTGCACTGGCCTTTTTTATTCCACTATTAATTGGTACTGGCGGCAACAGCGGTACGCAGATCACCTCAACGCTGGTACGTTCAATGGCGCTGGGAGAAGTACGGCTGCGCGATATGGGTCGGGTGATCCGCAAAGAAGTTTCAACTTCGCTGCTGATCGCCCTGACGCTGGGTCTGGCAGGCTGCTTGCGCGCGTGGATGATGGGTATCGGAGTGGAAATCACGCTAATCGTCAGCCTGACGCTGGTTTGCATTACGTTGTGGAGCGCCGTGGTGTCATCAGTGATCCCCATGGTGCTCAAGCGTATCGGCATTGATCCCGCCGTGGTTTCCGCCCCGTTTATCGCCACGCTTATCGACGGTACCGGGTTGATTATCTACTTTAAAATCGCCCAGTATTTTCTTGGTCTGAACTAATGATAACGCCCGGCAGCCCAGGTTGTCGGGCACCACGGTCAGGCAGGTGTCAAATCCTGCGCGCATGCCCAGGCGCTCGACCACGCCCACTGGAAGTTATAGCCGCCCAGCCAGCCGGTGACGTCCATGACTTCGCCGATAAAGTAGAGTCCCGGCACTTTGCGCGCTTCCATCGTGCGCGATGACAGCTCGTTGGTATCGACGCCGCCCAACGTGACTTCAGCGGTACGATACCCTTCCGTACCGTTCGGCTGCACCCGCCATTCGGTCAGCGTCTCAACCAGCGTTTGCTGATCGCGCACATTAAGCTGCTTCAGCGAGACATCCGGGATTTGACCTAACTGCTGTAAACATTCCACCAGACGCTTTGGCAACTGCATTGCCAGGGTGTTCTTTAAGCTTTGATTAGGGTGTGCGCTACGTTGGTCATCGAGGAAGCTTGCGAGGTCAACATCCGGCAACAAATTAATGCTGACAAATTCGCCTGGCTGCCAAAAACTGGAAATTTGCAGCACGGCCGGACCAGAAAGCCCGCGGTGCGTAAAGAGCAGGTTTTCACGAAATACGGTGCCGTCCTCGGCGGTGATAACGGAAGAAACGGATACGCCAGAGAGCACCTGAAGCTGCTCCAGTAGCGGCTTATGTAAGGTGAAAGGCACCAGCCCTGCGCGCGTAGGCAAAACGTTCAGGCCGAACTGTTCCGCAATTTTATAACCAAACGGCGTCGCGCCCAGACCCGGCATAGAGAGACCACCGGAGGCGATAACCAGCTTTTTCGTGCCGACACTCATCCCATTCAATTCCAGGACAAAATCGTCACCATCTCGCTCAACGCTCAGGATTTCGCTACGTAACCGCATAGTTACGTTACCTTTTTCACACTCATCCACCAGCATATCGACAATTTGCTGGGCGGAATCATCGCAGAAAAGCTGGCCTAGCGTTTTTTCATGCCAGGCAATACCGTGCTTACCCACCAGATCGATAAAATCCCACTGTGTATAACGCGCCAGCGCCGATTTGCAAAAATGCGGGTTTTGACTTAAATACGCAGCCGGCTCGACATAAAGGTTGGTAAAGTTGCAGCGGCCCCCGCCAGACATGAGAATCTTGCGCCCGGGCTTTTTACCATTATCAATCAGCAGTACGCGACTACCTGCTTGTCCTGCCTGCGCGGCACAAAACATACCCGCTGCGCCAGCGCCTATAATAACGGTATCAAACCTTTCCACGTTGCGATCCTCTCTAAAAAGCGGGAGTGAATTGTAAAGATTCCTCAGTGGTCGCACCAGCACCAAACTACCGATAAAGGGTATTTATCTGAAATATATAGGATAATTCTTTAGTGGTGTAAAACAAAGCAGGAGACAAATCAAAAAAACTCTATATTTCACTTTGCCCGCGCCGCCAAAGTCACTGATAATGCGCCGCGTTCATGTCCTCAAAATGGCGTAACGTCCTATGCTACATTTGTTTGCTGGCCTGGATTTACATACCGGGCTTTTACTATTGCTTGCTCTGGCTTTCGTGCTGTTCTACGAAGCAATTAATGGCTTCCATGATACAGCCAATGCTGTCGCAACTGTGATCTATACCCGTGCAATGCGTTCGCAATTGGCGGTGGTCATGGCTGCGGTGTTCAACTTCTTTGGTGTTTTGCTGGGTGGTCTCAGCGTGGCGTATGCCATCGTGCATATGTTACCAACGGATCTGCTGCTTAATATGGGATCGTCACATGGCCTCGCCATGGTGTTCTCCATGTTGCTGGCGGCAATTATCTGGAACCTGGGTACCTGGTACTTTGGTCTGCCTGCATCCAGCTCCCACACGCTGATTGGCGCCATTATCGGTATTGGTTTAACCAATGCGCTGATGAACGGCACCTCGGTGGTGGATGCACTTAACATCCCGAAAGTTATCGGTATTTTTGCCTCGCTTATCATCTCACCTATTGTCGGTCTGGTGGTTGCAGGTGGTCTTATTTTCATTCTGCGTCGCTACTGGAGCGGTACGAAAAAACGTGCCCGTATCCACCTGACGCCGGCAGAACGTGAAAAGAAAGACGGAAAGAAAAAGCCGCCGTTCTGGACGCGTATTGCACTGATCCTCTCCGCTATCGGCGTGGCGTTCTCCCACGGCGCGAACGATGGTCAGAAAGGCATTGGTCTGGTGATGCTAGTGCTGATTGGCGTAGCGCCAGCAGGTTTCGTGGTGAATATGAATGCTTCCGGTTACGAAATTACCCGTACCCGCGATGCAATCAATAACGTCGAAGTCTTCTTCCAGCAGCGCCCTGACCTGCTTAAACAGGCCACAGGCGTAGACCAGCTGATTCCGTCCCCGACGGACGCGGCACCAGCGACGCCGACCGAGTTCCATTGCCACCCGGCGAATACCATCAACGCGCTGGAACGTGCGAAAGGTATGCTGGCGAATCTGGAAACCTACGACAAGTTAAGCGTCGAACAGCGTGGTCAGTTGCGCCGTATTATGCTGTGCATCTCTGATACCACCGATAAAGTGGTTAAGCTGCCTGGCGTAAGCGCTGACGATCAGCGTCTGCTGAAGAAACTGAAATCTGACATGCTGAGCACCATTGAGTACGCGCCTATCTGGATCATTATGGCCGTCGCACTGGCACTGGGTATTGGTACGATGATTGGCTGGCGTCGCGTGGCAACCACTATCGGTGAGAAAATCGGTAAGAAAGGCATGACCTATGCCCAGGGGATGTCGGCGCAGATGACCGCCGCAGTCTCTATCGGTCTTGCCAGCTACACCGGTATGCCCGTTTCCACCACACACGTTCTCTCCTCTTCCGTTGCGGGAACGATGGTTGTTGATGGCGGCGGTTTGCAGCGTAAAACGGTGACCAGCATTCTGATGGCCTGGGTCTTCACCCTGCCAGCAGCAATTCTTCTTTCCGGCGGGCTGTACTGGCTCTCCCTGAAGCTTATCTAAGAGAATGCGCGGTAAAAAAGCGGGTCAGGAAACTGGCCCGCTTTTTTTGTATCTGTCGTTGGAATCAGTGCCAGATAATCAGCGCAACCATGCTGATTAGCACCAGGCCGCATAGCGCGCTGGTGAGAATGAACTGACCGCGAACCCGCTCACAGCGGCGAATAAATTCATCATCATGATGATCGCGGTAACGCTGAGCGTAGATATACCACACCAGACGCATCTGCTTGTTCGGTTGCCCATGCGAGGTAAAAAAGCCCCCTCCATCTACATACTGGTAAAGCAATGGATCGCAACCACGAAGTACTACTAGCAGTGCGCGTAGCGAAGAAAAATAGCGCGCCATATTAACAATGCAAACGACACATAAAGCCCAGAACAATGCAATGGTGCTTATCATACCCCCTCCCCGGCGACCCGCCCACGGAACTCCTTTCCGGGACTACCGCTCCCCGATACCCTGCCAAACCATTCAGTGAAGAGTACTGAAGAAACCGTTCGTATTAGTATCACGCATTCGAACGCCCCTCTAGATAGTGTAGGAGATTAGTTAATTTTTTTGCCAGAAGGTTAATCGCTATCAATGCAATTAACTAAAAAATTTGTTTAACTGCTTGGCAAGCAAGGCGGATTGACGGATTATTCTGGTCGCTATAATGTAAGGATAGTCCTTATATGGTACGTTTTTACGACTGGGCTAGCCCCGCGCACAAGGTTCGCAGGACGCGGATGACGCGGCGGCAGAGAAACGCCAGCAGGCTAGTCATCGACAACTTATGGAAGGAGTAACACTATGGCTTATAAACACATTCTTATCGCGGTTGATCTTTCTCCGGAAAGCAAAGTTCTGGTTGAAAAAGCGGTCTCTATGGCGCGGCCTTACAATGCTAAAGTTTCCCTTATCCACGTTGACGTAAACTATTCCGACCTGTACACCGGCCTTATCGACGTGAATCTGGGCGACATGCAGAAACGCATTTCTGAAGAAACCCACCACGCGTTAACCGAGCTGTCCACCAACGCAGGCTACCCAATCACCGAAACCCTGAGCGGTAGCGGCGACCTGGGTCAGGTTCTGGTTGATGCCATCAAAAAATACGACATGGATCTGGTCGTTTGTGGTCACCACCAGGATTTCTGGAGCAAACTGATGTCCTCCGCGCGCCAACTGATCAACACCGTCCACGTCGACATGTTGATTGTTCCGCTGCGTGACGACGAAGAAGCATAAAATGCTTGCCGCCGGGAAATAGCCCGGCCTGCTGCAAGTAGTTAAGCCTGTAAACGCCCGCCTGTGCGGGCGTTTTTGTTTTTATCATTCGGACACAATTAGTACATCAATCCAACAAACAAATCATAATTAGTGTGATCAACTAATTGGATCGAAAACCATCTCTATAATACTCTACTCTCGCGGCCAATAGCCGCAGTCTATAACAAAATAAGACTTTTTCGGCGCGTTTAAGCATACGCGTTCATACTTTTCGGGATGGCTTTGAAAGGCGATGGAATATGAATAAAACTGCACCTACGGGCTTGCTGCAGCAACCTCGTCCGTTCTTCATGATCTTCTTTGTAGAATTATGGGAACGATTTGGCTATTACGGCGTTCAGGGCATCCTGGCGGTATTCTTTGTTAAGCAGCTAGGATTTTCACAGGAACAGGCATTTGTCACCTTTGGTGCCTTTGCTGCGCTGGTCTACGGCCTGATCTCGATCGGCGGCTACGTCGGCGACCACCTGTTAGGCACCAAGCGCACGCTGGTTCTCGGTGCCATTGTGCTGGCAATCGGCTACTTCATGACCGGGATGTCGCTGCTCAAGCCCGATCTGATCTTTATTGCTTTGGGTACCATTGCCGTCGGTAACGGGCTGTTTAAAGCCAACCCGGCAAGCCTGTTGTCAAAATGCTATCCACCAAAAGACGCCCGTCTGGACGGTGCTTTCACCCTGTTTTATATGTCGATTAACATCGGTTCGTTGCTGTCACTGTCGCTGGCGCCGGTGATTGCCGATAAGTTTGGCTACGCGGTGACCTACAACCTGTGCGGGGCCGGGCTTATCGTCGCGCTGCTGGTCTACTTTGCCTGCCGTGGGATGGTAAAAAATATCGGTTCTGAGCCAGACCATAAGCCGCTGAATTTCCGTAACCTACTTTACGTGCTGGCCGGTACGGTAGTGATGGTATTTATCTGCGCCTGGCTGATGCACAACGTGCAGATTGCCAACCTGGTGCTGATCGTCCTGTCGATTGCCGTGACTATCATCTTCTTCCGTCAGGCATTCAAACTGGATAAAACCGGGCGCAACAAGATGTTCGTGGCCTTCATCCTGATGCTGGAAGCGGTTGTGTTCTACGTGCTGTACGCGCAGATGCCGACATCGCTGAACTTCTTTGCTATCAATAACGTGCACCATGAAATTCTCGGTTTCGCCATTAACCCAGTGAGCTTCCAGGCGCTGAACCCGTTCTGGGTGGTGCTGGCAAGTCCGGTACTGGCCGCGATCTATACCCGTCTGGGAAACAAAGGCAAAGACCTGACTATGCCGATGAAATTTACGCTCGGTATGTTCCTGTGCTCGTTGGGCTTCCTGACGGCAGCCGCTGCCGGGATGTGGTTTGCGGATGCGCAGGGGCTGACGTCGCCGTGGTTTATCGTGCTGGTATATCTGTTCCAGAGCCTGGGTGAACTGCTGATTAGTGCCCTGGGACTGGCGATGGTCGCCGCTCTCGTGCCGCAGCACCTGATGGGCTTTATTCTCGGGATGTGGTTCCTGACGCAAGCCGCTGCCTTCCTGATGGGCGGGTATGTCGCCACGTTCACTGCCGTACCGGAGAACATCACCGACCCGCTGCAAACGCTGCCGATCTACACCAACGTCTTCAGTAAGATAGGCCTGGTCACCCTGGCTGTCACGGTGGTGATGGCGATTATGGTGCCCTGGCTGAACCGAATGATTAATACGCCAGATAGCAGTAAATAAGCTTTTTTATCATTAACCGCGAGTCACATCGCGGTTTTTTTTGCCTTTTAAGTCCTGCATTGTAAGAGCGTAGTTTATACAAACAGGTCATCATGCATGGACATGACCATGAACGATATTGCGTTGATTAAGACTTCAGTTTTATCACGCCAGTGGAAAACGCTTCTAACCGAGGATGAGCACCGGGCATTTTCAATCGCTACCCTTTGCGCGCGTTAATCCACTCCTGAACTTCGACCACAAAAGTGTCCGGCGCTTTGCGGTACATTTTGCGCGCCAAATCCAGAATCGTATGCTGACCGAGCGCTTCTTCCATTCGCTGCTGAGCCATATCCATTACCGAGCGCACACCACAAATGCCTTCACAGGCCCACTCCGGCGGATGCTCCTCAAATACCGCCAGCCGTTGGCGAATCTCACGACACTCAAAGATGCGCTTATCGCCATCAATGGCATTCACCACGTCCAGCACCGTAATGTGTTCAGCAGGTTTAGCCAACTGGAAACCGCCGCCCTTTCCCTCAATGCTGCGCACCAGGCCCGCTTTCGACAAACGGGTGAAAATTTTCGCCAGGTAGTCATACGGCACGCTTTGCAGCTCGGCAATTTCCCGCACGCTCATATCCCGCGCGTCGCCCTTGCTGTCGACCATACACATCAGGCTATGAATGCCGTACTCAACCCCGGAACTGTAAAATGCCATTCTCTTATCTCAGCCAAAATGAATCTGAGTTAATTGTAGCTTTTTCGTCTCATTCATTCCAGACAGCAGCACAACCCATATTTATATAAAAACTTTAATCTTATATTTATCAAATAGATAATCAAAAACCCTACGACATCAGGACAAAAAGGATCCTGATCGCATTGCAATTCTTAACTCCGACAAATAAAATCCGAGTAAATTATTCGTAGTCACCAGAGAGAACCCCCCAATGCGTAAACGAATTCTGATCGTGGGCGCCGGCTTTGCCGGTATGTGGGCAGCATTAAGCGCCGCACGACTGGCGGATAAACATCAGCAGGCCATTGATATTACAGTAATTGCACCACAGCCAGAGCTGCGTGTCCGCCCACGCTTTTATGAACGCGCCGTACAAACCCTGGTCGCCCCGCTGCAACCCTTGTTTGACGTTACCGGCGTCAACTTCCTGCAAGGTCACGTCGAGCAGATCATCCCGGACTCTAAAGAGGTGAGCTGGAAAGATGCCAACGGAGAAATTCATCTGCGCCGCTACGACCGCCTGGTACTCGCCAGCGGGAGTCACGTTAACCGCGACGCCGTTGTCGGTGCAGCCGAGCATGCGTTTGACCTCGACCAGCTCGAGAGCGCCGCCGCACTGGAGCAGCACATTACAGACCTGGCATTACAGCCGGAAAGTGAGGCTCGCAATACGGTGGTGGTCTGTGGCGGCGGCTTTACCGGGATTGAGATGGCGCTGGAATTGCCTGGTCGTCTGCGTGAGATTCTGGGTGCCGATGCTAAGACCAGAGTGGTCGTAGTTGAGCGCGGTGCTCAGCCTGCCGGGCGCTGGAGCCAGGAATTACGCGACGTAATAATCGAAGCCTCCACTGAACTGGGTATCGAATGGTTGGTAAATGCAGAAGTAGAAAGCGTGGATGCTGGCGGCGTAACGCTGAAAGATGGGCAGGTTATTGCCTCTCAAACAGTTATCTGGACCGTCGGTGTGCAGGCCAATAGCCTGACAGCACAGATTAACGCCCCGCGCGATCGACAGAGCCGCCTGCATGTGAATGCCAATCTGCAGGTCGTGGGTCATGATGATATCTACGCCACTGGCGATGTGGCCTACGCCGCCACCGATGACAAAGGCAACCATGCGTTAATGACCTGCCAGCACGCTATTTTGTTGGGTAAATTTGCCGGTAATAACGCCGCTGCAAGCCTGCTAGGAGTAGAACCTTCACCGTACCGTCAGGAGATGTACGTCACCTGTCTGGATCTCGGCGCGTGGGGCGCGGTGTATACCGAAGGATGGGATCAGCAGGTCAAACTCACTCGCGCAGAAGCGAAGAAACTGAAAGTATCGATTGTCAGTGAACTGATTTATCCGCCGAAAGCGGAAAGAGCCGTCGCATTTGAGATGGCTGACCCATACGCACCGTTTGTTTAAGCAGTAATGCCGGATAGCGGCTAACGCCTTATCCGGCCTACAAACTACGCGGTCCCCGCGTAAATATCAAACCGATGCCCTTTCGTGACTACCGCGTTCGGCGTGGCGACATCCGCCAGCGGCGGCGCGTAATCCGGGCGCTTCACTACTACACGTTTAGTGGCTAGCTGACGCGCAGGCTCCAGCAGCCCATCCGCATCCAGGTCCGGCCCCACCAACGACTGAAACACGCGCATCTCTTTTTTCACCAGCGCGCTTTTCTGCTTATGCGGGAACATCGGGTCGAGGTACACCACCTGCGGACGCGGGGTGATATCGGTTAACGCCGTCAGGCTTGAAGCGTGGATCAGTTGTAAACGTTCCTGCAGCCACGGACCGATTTCCGGGTCAGCATACCCTCGCGCCAGGCCATCATCCAACAGCGCCGCCACGACCGGGTTACGTTCCAGCATTCGCACGCGGCAGCCTACTGAGGCCAGCACAAACGCATCGCGCCCCAGCCCTGCAGTCGCATCAACCACATCCGGCAGGTAATCGCCTTTAATGCCAACCGCCTTAGCCACTGCTTCGCCGCGACCACCGCCAAATTTGCGCCGATGGGCCATCGCACCGCCAACGAAATCCACGAAGATACCGCCGAGTTTGGGCTCATCACGTTTACGCAGTTCCAGATGTTCCGGTGTCATCACCAGCGCCATCAGGTTATCTTCATCGTGCGTAAGATTCCAGCGGGCGGCAAGAACAGATAAGGCGCCGTCTCCGGCGCCTGTTTCATCTACTAAGCAGATTTTCACGTGAATAATCAGCCTTTAATCCCGTAATGCTCCAGCATTGCATCCAGTTGCGGCTCACGGCCACGGAAGCGCTTGAACAGTTCCATCGGCTCTTCAGAACCACCACGGGTGAGAATGTTATCGAGGAACGATTGTCCGGTTTGACGGTTGAAAATCCCTTCATCTTCAAAGCGAGAGAATGCATCCGCCGCCAGCACGTCGGCCCACAGGTAGCTGTAGTAACCCGCCGCATAGCCACCAGCAAAAATGTGGCTGAAGGCATGCGGGAAGCGGCCCCACGTTGGTCCCGGCACCACGGCGACCTGCTTTTTAATTTCCGCCAGCGTTTCGAGGATTTTCGCCCCTTGCTGTGGGTTAAACTCCGCATGCAGACGGAAATCAAACAGGCCAAACTCCAGTTGACGCAGAATAAACAGCGCCGCCTGGTAATTTTTCGCCGCCAGCATTTTATCCAGCAGCTCCTTGGGCAGCGGCTCACCGGTCTCAAAGTGACCAGAGATAAATGCCAGCGCTTCGGGCTCCCAGCACCAGTTTTCCATAAACTGGCTCGGCAGTTCGACCGCATCCCACGGCACGCCGTTGATACCTGAAACACCGGCAGTTTCGATACGGGTCAGCATATGGTGCAGACCGTGGCCGAACTCGTGGAACAGGGTGATCACTTCATCGTGGGTAAACAGCGCGGGTTTGCCGTTCACCGGGCGGTTAAAGTTACAGGTCAGGTAGGCAACAGGCTTTTGCAGCGTACCGTCGGCTTTACGCATTTGGCCGACGCAGTCGTCCATCCACGCCCCGCCACGTTTATGTTCACGGGCATACAGGTCAAGATAGAAACTGCCGCGCAGTTCGTTGTTTTCGTCATACAGTTCGAAGAAACGTACTTCCGGGTGCCAGACGTCAACATCAGTGCGCTCTTTAGCGGTAATGCCGTAAATACGTTTAACCACTTCAAACAGGCCGTTAACGGCTTTGTTTTCCGGGAAGTATGGACGCAGCTGCTCGTCGCTGATGCTATAGAGGTGCTGTTTTTGTTTCTCGCTGTAGTAAGCGATATCCCACGGCTGCAGCTCATCGACACCAAATTCCGCTTTCGCGAAGGCGCGCAGTTGAGCCAGCTCTTTCTCGCCCTGAGGACGGGCACGTTTCGCCAGGTCCGTCAGGAAGTCGAGTACCTGCTGCGGGTTTTCCGCCATTTTGGTGGACAGAGATTTAAAAGCGTAGCTTTCAAAGCCCAGCAGCTGTGCCAGCTCGTGGCGCAGCGCGAGGATCTCTTCCATTATCGGGCTGTTGTCCCATTTACCAGCGTTTGGCCCCTGGTCAGACGCCCGAGTGGAGTAAGCGCGATAAATCTCCTCACGCAGCCCCTGGTTATCACAGTAGGTCATCACCGGCAGGTAGCTTGGGATATCCAGCGTTAACAGGTAGCCTTCCTGCTGTTTAGCATCAGCCTGGGCTTTTGCAGCCGCCAGCGCGCTTTCCGGCATGCCGGAGAGTTCAGCTTCATCAGTCACCAGCTTAGTCCAGCCCATCGTGGCATCGAGGACGTTATTGCTGTAGAGATTGCCCAGCTCAGACAGGCGGGTGGCAATCTCACCATAGCGCAGCTGTTTTTCCTTCGGCAGACCAATACCAGAAAGCTCAAAATCGCGCAGCGCGTTATCGACCGCTTTTTTCTGTGCGGTGTTCAGGGTGGCGTAATGATCGCCGTCACGCAGGTCGCGGTACGCTTTGTACAGACCTTCATGTTGCCCAACCCAGGTGCTGTATTCAGACAGCAGCGGCAGCGTTTGTTCGTAGGCTTCGCGCAATTCCGGGCTGTTTTTCACCGAGTTCAGGTGGCTAACCGGAGAGAAAATACGCCCCAGCACATCGTCAACTTCCGCCAACGGCTGGCAAAGATTTTCCCAGGTGTACGGCGCGCCCTGCGCAACCACTCGCTCAACGTTTTCGCGGCAATCGTTCAGCGCCTTAGTCACGGCAGGCACGACGTGCTCAGGCTGAATTTTAGAAAACGGCGGCAGTTCGAAGGGGGTCAGCAATGGATTGGTCATTAGCGCGGTCCTGTTGAAAAGAGTGAATGAAGCGCGTATCCGGCGCTGTGCATATTAATTTGTACAATGGGGTTAAGTGTAGAGGATTTCAATGCCAGGCGTTGCGCTTTCGCGGCAGTGACGACTTTTCTGTATACTGTGGCGATACGCTTTATTTTCGCCCGATATTGCGCTGTTTTCGGGCCTACGTTTATAACCTGGAACACGTTTACCCATGCTGAGTTATCGCCACAGTTATCACGCTGGCAACCACGCCGACGTCCTTAAACACACCGTCCAGAGCCTGATCATCGAATCGCTTAAAGAGAAAGAAAAACCGTTTCTCTATCTGGATACCCATGCTGGCGCAGGCCGTTATCAGCTGAGCAGTGAGCATGCCGAACGTACCGGTGAATATCTGGAAGGGATCGCCCGTATCTGGCAGCAGGACGATTTGCCTGCCGAACTGGAACCCTACATTGGCGTGGTGAAGCACTTCAACCGTAGCGGCCAGTTGCGCTATTACCCCGGCTCTCCGTTAATTGCTCGCCAGCTGCTGCGAGAACAGGACAGCCTGCAATTAACGGAACTGCACCCGAGCGACTTTCCTTTGCTGCGCGGCGAATTCCAGAAAGATGAGCGCGCACGCGTGGCCAAAGCCGATGGTTATCAGCAGCTAAAAGCAAAATTACCGCCGGTTTCCCGTCGCGGGCTGATCCTTATCGATCCCCCCTACGAAATCAAAAGCGACTACCAGGCGGTGGTGACCGGTATTAACGAAGGCTATAAGCGTTTCGCAACCGGCACCTATGCGCTGTGGTATCCGGTAGTTCTGCGCCAGCAAATCAAACGCATGATCCACGACCTGGAAGACACCGGTATCCGCAAAATTCTGCAAATTGAGCTGGCGGTGCGTCCGGACAGCGATCAGCGCGGCATGACGGCGTCCGGTATGATTGTAATAAACCCGCCGTGGAAGCTGGAGCAGCAGATGAACAGTGTCCTGCCGTGGTTGCACAGCAAACTGGTTCCGGCAGGAACCGGTCATACGTCGGTAAGCTGGATCGTGCCGGAGTAATCGCAGTCATCGGTGGAACCTTTTAATTTCAGGTATACAATCGCGAATATTTTGGCGGATGGCGTAACGCTTCTCCGCCCTACAATGAACATGAAGGAGCGGTCATGACCAAGCACTATGATTACATCGCTATTGGCGGCGGCAGCGGCGGTATTGCCTCCATTAACCGTGCAGCAATGTACGGCCAGAAATGCGCGCTGATTGAAGCCAAAGAGCTAGGCGGCACCTGCGTTAACGTTGGCTGCGTACCGAAAAAAGTGATGTGGCATGCCGCACAGGTCCGCGAAGCAATCCACATGTACGGGCCGGATTACGGTTTCGACACCACCATCAATAAGTTCGATTGGGATAAACTGATCGCCACGCGTACCGCTTATATTGATCGCATTCATACCTCGTACGACAACGTGCTGGGCAAAAATAATGTCGATGTGATTAAAGGCTTTGCCCGCTTTGTGGATGCCAAAACCATTGAAGTGAACGGTGAAACCATTACTGCCGATCATATTTTGATTGCTACCGGTGGTCGCCCGAGCCATCCGAGCATTCCGGGTGTGGAATACGGTATCGACTCCGACGGTTTCTTTGAGCTGCCCGCGCTGCCAAAACGCGTGGCCGTTGTTGGCGCAGGCTACATCGCCGTTGAACTGGCGGGCGTAATTAACGGTCTGGGCGCACAAACGCATCTGTTCGTTCGTAAACACGCGCCGCTGCGCAGCTTCGACCCGATGATCGTCGACACGCTCGTTGAGGTGATGAACGCCGAAGGCCCGACTCTGCATACTCACGCGATTCCAAAAGCGGTCGTTAAAAACGCTGATGGTAGCCTGACCCTGCAACTGGAAGATGGTCGTAGCGAAACGGTAGATTGCCTGATTTGGGCGATCGGTCGTGAACCTGCCACCGACAACTTCAACTTGGCGGTTACTGGCGTGAAAACCAACGAAAAAGGCTACATCGTCGTTGATAAATTCCAGAACACCAGCGTGCCGGGTATTTATGCCGTCGGCGATAACACCGGGGCCGTTGAGCTGACGCCGGTTGCCGTTGCCGCGGGCCGTCGTCTGTCCGAGCGTCTGTTTAACAATAAGCCGGACGAACATCTGGACTACAGCAACATCCCGACCGTGGTCTTCAGCCATCCGCCTATTGGTACCGTGGGCCTGACCGAGCAGCAGGCTCGCGAACAGCACGGCGATGATCAGGTGAAAGTGTATAAATCATCGTTTACCGCGATGTATACCGCTGTCACCACCCACCGTCAGCCGTGCCGCATGAAGCTGGTTTGCGTCGGCCCGGAAGAGAAGATTGTCGGTATTCACGGCATTGGTTTTGGGATGGATGAAATGCTGCAAGGCTTCGCGGTCGCTCTGAAAATGGGCGCAACCAAGAAAGACTTTGATAACACCGTTGCCATTCACCCAACGGCATCTGAAGAGTTCGTGACCATGCGTTAATCGCGCTTCAGGAATGTTAAAGGGCAAAGAGGGGTTAGCTCTTTGCCCTTAGTTACGTTTCCGCTATCAGTTCAGCAGTTGCAGCAGATAGCGGATCAGCTCCAGCAACGCGATTAACGCTCCCAGAACGATGATTGCTTTATCAATCACCCGTTTTCTCCATCAGATGGAGTGAGAATGCATCCGCTTACTCATCCATTGCCTGTCACGGCGCATGTCCCAGTGTTAGATGATGGAACTCTCACTCCGGCCAGAGCATCGGCCAACGGCACCACCCGTACAGCCGATCAGGACTTAGAAAGCGTTTAGCGCGCGTCCGGAATGAAAATGCTTCAGAGCTAACTGGATAAGTATACAGTTATTTTAATCAAAACAACCAGCGTATTCTTGCAATACTACCGGTAAGGTAATACGATTGAAGCGTTAGATGATGGAACTCTCACTTCGGCCAGAACCACCAACTCGGGCTGAAGCGTAAAAAAACCGACGCGAAGTCGGTTTTTTTACGTCCGAATCTGGACCAGAGAGTAATTATTTACCCTGCATATACGGTGTATATACCCCATTAAGGCTTTCGAGGAATGCCACGATATCGTCGATATCTTCCTGCGGCAGTTCTTTACCCACTTGATAACGCAGCATCAGTTTTACCGCACCGTCGAGCGTAGGCACATCACCGCGATGGAAATAAGGTGCAGTCAGCGCAACGTTACGCAATCCAGGGACTTTCTGACGCAGCTTGTCACGTAATTCATTGGTGACGTTCATGCGGCCAATATCTGCAGCAGTGACCTCGCCGAAATTAAAGTCCTTTTTCAGACCCAATGGCTCAAATGAACGTCCGCCTAAAATAATACCGCCATGACAGGTCGCGCACTTATTATCTTTAAACAACTGATAGCCATGTTTTTGCTGAGCGGTTAAGGCCGCTTCATCACCACGCAGCCATTTATCAAACGGCGAATTTGGCGTAATCAGCGTTTTCTCAAACTCAGCAATCGCATCGGTAATATTATCCCCACTGAATCCCTGCGGATAAACGGCAATGAACTCTTGCTTAAGTTGCGGATCCTTGTCCAGTTTCTGGATAATTTCATCCCAGGATTTAGACGCCATTTCGATAGGGTTCAACGGTGGACCACCGGCCTGCGCCTGCAATGTTGGCGCACGGCCATCCCAGAATTGCTCAACGTTAAAGACCGAGTTAAATACCGTTGGCGCATTGATAGGGCCAACCGCGCCGCCTACACCGATTGACGTTTTCCGGCCATCCACGCCGCCCGCATTCAGGGCGTGACAGTGCGCGCAAGAAATCGTGCTATCGCCGGAAATACGCGGGTCATGGTAAAGCGTAAAACCAAGCGCTACTTTGCGGGCATCGGTCGGGATGCTTTCCGGTATCGGCTGTACAGGTTCATTACGATGCTGCGTGGCAGTATCGTTACTGGCGTAGTACTGCTCACGCTGTTTCGCAATCCAGCCCAGGATCTCTGCTCGCTCCGTATCGCTTACCTTGCCAGCCCAGTGCAATGCGGTATAACGCGTCGGCGGCATGGTGTCGTACTGCATCACCCACTCAATTTTATTCAGATCGCTTTGCGAAACGGGTTTATCCGCGACCAGCGCCGCACGAACGGCCTCCAGATTGAATGATTTGTATCCCAGTTGAATATCGTAATTCATCAACTGCTTAGCGACGGGAAAAGAAGAATAGAAAGGTAATTCAGCCGAAGGAGTGTGACAATAATCGCATCCTTTTTCACGTAAGAACCCTAGTACTTTATTATTTTCTTCCAGCGTAGAGGCCTGAACATCAGCCTGTTTACTCCGTTGATTATCGTGATACCACACATAACCGGATAATCCAAAATAACAAATCGCGACGCCAGCTATGGCAATCACGGTAAGACGGGTAATGATTTTCATTATTTTACCCTCACCGTTGTGAGTTATTGTGACCCAGAAAATTAGAATAATTAATAGACAGTCTTTGTCAGACCTGACCATCATAGGAAATGAGGGGATTACTATTTTGATAAGTATCAAGCAATTACATGGAGGAGAACTATCGATAGAATAGCCTGTGCCTATTATAGAGTTAAACGTTACCAGGTTGTGTTCACACCTCGTTGCAATCGAATGTTCTGAAAATGGAATATCCTCAGGTTGTGCAGAATTCGGAATTCTGCATTATTTTCATTGGGATAGATTTATTTTTTGGATATTGCGCAGCACTAAAATGTGATCGACCGCACGCTTTACTCACCAGATACCGAAGCGAATGTCTACGCTTAATTGACGAGCGGGCAATAGCCTTAATCTTTCAACGTCCATCGGAGGTCTTTCGCATTATGCTCAACCAGAAACTACCCCACGCCCCTTCTGAAGAAATGACGATCGACATCGATCTGCTTTATGAAATGGATCCGTGCGAGTTAAAGCTGGATGAAATGATTGAGGCGGAGCCTGAACCGGAGATGATTGAAGGGTTACCCGCCTCAGATGCGTTAACTCCCGCCGATCGTTACCTCGAGTTGTTCGAACACGTTCAGTCGTCGAAACTGTTTGCCGATAGCAAAACCTTCCCCGACTGTGCGCCGAAAATGGATCCGCTGGATATTTTGATCCGCTATCGCAAGGTTAAACGCCACCGCGACTTTGATCTGCGACGCTTCGTCGAGAACCACTTCTGGCTCCCGGAAACGCCCTCCAGTGAATATGTTTCTGACCCGGCAAATTCGCTGAAAGAGCATATCGATCAACTGTGGCCGGTGCTGACGCGCGAACCACAGGACCACATTCCCTGGTCCTCGCTACTGGCGTTACCGCAGTCATATATTGTGCCCGGCGGGCGTTTTAGTGAAACCTACTACTGGGATTCCTACTTCACCATGCTGGGTCTGGCGGAGAGCGGTCGCGAAGATCTGCTGAAATGTATGGCGGATAACTTTGCCTGGATGATTGAAAACTATGGTCATATCCCGAACGGTAACCGTACTTACTACCTGAGTCGCTCGCAGCCGCCGGTCTTTGCGCTGATGGTCGAACTGTTTGAAGAGGATGGCGTACGCGGCGCGCGTCGTTACCTTGATCATCTAAAAATGGAGTACGCGTTCTGGATGGATGGCGCAGATTCCCTGGTACTCAACCAAGCCTACCGTCACGTGATCAGAATGTCGGACGGCTCCCTGCTCAACCGCTATTGGGACGATCGTGATACGCCGCGCGATGAGTCGTGGCTTGAAGACGTCGAGACCGCCAAGCATTCGGGTCGCCCACCCAATGAAGTGTATCGGGATTTGCGCGCGGGCGCGGCCTCCGGCTGGGATTACTCCTCGCGCTGGCTACGCGATGCAGGCCGTCTTGCCAGCATACGCACCACTCAGTTCATCCCTATTGACCTGAACGCGTTCCTCTACAAGCTGGAGAGCACTATCGCCAATATTTCCGCACTGAAAGGCGACAAAGACACTGAAGCGCAGTTTCGCCAGAAAGCCAATGACCGCCGCGATGCGGTGAATCGCTATCTCTGGGACGATGAAAACGGCTGCTATCGCGATTACGACTGGCGGCGCGAACAAATGGCCCTGTTCTCTGCCGCCAGTATTGTGCCGCTGTATGTCGGCATGGCAACGCATGAACAAGCCGACCGACTTGCCAATGCGGTCCGCAGTCGCCTGCTAACCCCCGGAGGGATTTTAGCCACAGAGCATGAAACGGGTGAGCAATGGGATAAACCCAACGGCTGGGCGCCGCTGCAGTGGATGGCGATCCAGGGTTTCAAACTTTACGGCGACGACCATCTTGGGGATGAAATCGCCCGTAACTGGTTGAAAACAGTGAATCTCTTTTATCAGGAACACCACAAGCTTATCGAAAAATACCACATCGCCGACGCCGCGCCGCGCGAAGGCGGCGGCGGAGAATATCCGTTACAGGACGGCTTTGGCTGGACCAATGGCGTGGTGCGCCGACTCATCGGTCTGTATGGCGAACCCTAGCAGCTGACAGTCTGAATTATCAGACCGTCAGTTAATCGCATCGTACAGTTCGGCGTGAATTTTCTGCCATTTCTTGTTCTCTGGGCTTGGCTGCGCGCGAACGCGTAGCTCGGCCTGTTCAAGGTCATACTGCTGACGCGCGACAACCGCCGGCACCGAGCAAAAACTTTGCAGATAGCTTTTATGCAGCGATGTGAGTGACGCCCCATTCGCCATCGCATGGCTGACCGTGGTCATAAACTGCCGACATGGCTTACTCTCACTCATCTGCGAAGGGTAACGCAGCAGCAGCCTCAACACCTCGGTATTGCCTGCCGAGAATGCCTGCTCCGTCCACGCCAGCTTCCAGTCCATCCCGCCCTGCAGGAAAAGTGACGTCACACGGGTGTCGTTGCGCTCGATAGCCGCGCGCATGTTAAAGGCATCCCAGGTGATGCCCATTCGGGTCACCGACTCCCGCGCACCAGGGGCATCACGCCGTGGCTCCTCCTGCACGATTTCAACAGATTGTCCGGAAGACGCTTGTGGCGCTGGCGAAGTGAATAACCAGAACGCGCCCAGCGAAATCACCAGCACCATCACGCCGACCGCTACCCACAACATGCCGGAAATCAGCTGTTCACGTTCTTCCGCCGTGCGCCTGGCGCGCTTCTCCGGCGGATCGATACTGTCTGCGATTTCCTGTTTATCGCCCCCTGCCTGCTCGTCTTTTTGCTTTGCGTTTTCCCAAAACTGGCGAACCGTCGCCTCATCGGACGCCAGATACGACGCAGGATTAATGCGCGTACGCCGTTCTTCAAATGCCCGCTGCACAGGGTGAGTAATCTGTCGGTACTGGCAATCCAGCAACAGCAGTTGTACTGAGGTTAGCGGCTGCTGCGCGATAACGCAGTTACGGGCCAGGCGGCAGTCATCCAGGAACATCCTCAGCGTGATACGTGGCTCAACAAACGACATGAGTACCGAGGTATCGTTAAAAATCTCGCTAAAATGCCGAACGAATAACTTCTTATCGACAACCATCAGCGCCAGTTCGCTAAACATCATGCCGTCCAGCGCATCCCGACTTTCCCCCAGCTTTAACCAGCGACGCAGACGTTCACCGCCAAAGTGCTGTTTCAGGAAGCTGTTGAGCGGATGTTGATCCGGCCATACCCGCGCAATCAGCGATTTGAGGGTTAATTCTATTGCGCGAAGCTGACGCTGCGCCCGCATCTGCGCATCCGGCTCTGCACGTTCAATCTCGGTTGGATACTTCAGGAGGGGCTGTTGCTGGCGCAACTGTTCCAGAGAAGCGACAAAGCGCAGCGCAGAAATCAGCTGGTTTTCACTGACGTCCTGGCCATTTTCATATTGCGGCACGCTCTGCTGAAGATGGCGTAGCCGCAACGTGAACTGACTCAATTGCGCGTCATTCATCTGCAACCGCCTGGCGACAACACCCCAACCTCCCAGATTCAATCGCGCCTGGTCAAGCTGCTCGAGAAACCAGCGTGGATCTTTACCCTCTGCGACGCGCACGCCAAGCATCAGCAAAATTTCTACCGAGGCCTGCCGGATTATCCCCAAACAATGTTCGAATGGTGTACATGTCGCCTGTAACGCGCTATTGGTCATTATCTTCCCTAAAAGGACCCAAAAAGTGCGGCCTCACAATGGTGTGTAGTTATCTTTTTTAAATGCAGCGCTGTGCCGCCACAGACTAAAACACATTCATATAGCAAATAAATATGTTTTACAGTGACTTCCACACAATCATTGAAAATTATTCTGGAGATAAGCCTGTGCCTGTACTGAAAACCTCGCGTTTGATCTGCCGCCCGCTCACACATGACGACTGGGCGTTTTTCTTAACGTTACAGAAGAACGCAGATGTGATGCGCTTTATCGCTGACTCGCGTATCGAAGAGGAGATACGGACAGTCTTTGACTCCCGCTTGCCTGAATGGTCTCCCGGCAGTCCACACTGGCTGTGCCTGGTCCTGTGCGATAAGGCATCGGGCGTACCGCTTGGGGTAACCGGATATATTCAGGATAAAAATGAATGTGCCGAGGTCGGCTTTCTGCTCACTCCCGAGGCGCAGGGCAAAGGTTATGGCGCTGAATCCCTGCATGCCGTTTGCGATTATGCGTTTACCGCCGGAGGACTACGCCGACTGACGGCCTGCGTCACCGCAGGAAACGATGCCTCACGGCGTCTACTGGAAAAGGTCGGGTTCATTCTCGAAGGCACGCTGCGCGAAAACTACTGGCTACATCAAACCTGGCATGATGACTGGATTTTCGGCCTGTTAAAACATGAATATCAGCCGCCCGCGCCATCAGGCGTTTTGCTGTAAAAAATGGCTGGATGGCGGCTGGCGTAACGGGGTGTGTTTCCTAAAATAGGTCTCTTTGTACAGAGATTATTATGCCGCTGCATTCGACGCATTTCACGCCCGCCTGTATCGCATTTATTAAGCAATGGCAGGGCCTGTCGCTGGAAAAGTATCAGGACAAAAAGGGGATCTGGGTCATTGGCTACGGGCACGAAATCACCGCAGATGAATCCTTTGATGCCCCAATTATGCTAATGCAAGCCGAAACATTGCTGCTCGCGGATATAAATATCTGCGAGGCATTCATCCATAAGGAAATGCCGCAAATACAAGATCGGTTTCAACAGGAAGCGTTAATTGCATGGATGCTCAGCGTGGGGATTAGCCGGTTTTGCACTGCTGAATTCTGGCCGGGGGCTATTTCACAGCCAGAAACAGTCTGACTGTGAAATATTTTCCCATTATAGGGTGTCGTTTAGCATCATTGCCGCCTGCGTACGGTTTTTTACCTCCAGGCGCTGATACAGCGATTCAAGATGGGCTTTTACCGTTCCAGTGCTGATATTTAATAATCGACCAATTTGTTTATTAGATTCTCCGGCGGCCAGCATCGTCAGAATCTCCCGCTGACGCGCGCTGAGCAATCTGATATTTTGCCCGCCACATTCGGTCGCTGTGATGCAATCTCTGGGGATAAACATCATACCTATCGCGACGCTATTGAGTGCCAGCGTGAAGGTTTCCGCATCAGAATCGCGCGGAACAATGGCCAGCACGTTTAATTGCGTGACTTCCTGTAGCCATTTTTTACGGCAGTCCGTTGCGGTTACCAGCACTTTTACCTTCGCAAAGCGCTCTGCTATCTGTTGCAGCAAGCTACGGCAGAATTCAGCGTCAAAATCTCCATCCAGCATTACCAGTGCATCAGGATTGTCTTCCAGCGTCCGCCAAAGATCATCTGCCTGACTGACACCCTGAACATTCACTCCTGGAATACGCTCTTGCAAAATTACATTCATTCCATGAATAAATATTGACTGCCTGTCAAACATTATTAACTGCATTATTTATCTCCGTCTGAATAAGATATTAGCCTTAACACGCGGAAGGGTATTATCCGAGGGGCAAAATATGAAGTCACCATTTGGCGGAGGCCATTTTACCGATAGACGGAGAAGAAAGAAGCAGACGTTATAAATAGTTACAGCTGAAACCAAAGAATCACACAAAGGATCAAAATCGGGGTCAAATGTTCAGAAAATCCTTAATATTTGACGTTCAAAACTGGATTACTAATATTAATAACCCGGAGTTTATATTCTTAGCTAAAAATAAGAAACTCACGATAACAGACAAATATGTTACAAAACAAAATATCGCATTAAATGATCATTCGGGCATGAGAATGGGAAGGTGATCATGGTTTCTGATACAACAAATCCACTCCCGAAGAAGAATGAACTCTTCAGAACGTTTATCCCCGATCTCTTTCCGCGGTATCAGATTCCAAATAATACCGGCAAACGCCATCAGCTATATTTTGACCTCTGATAGCGCGCCAGTTTTCTCTTGCTCAAAAGGCTAAGTAAGAGGCGGTCGATTACAGGAACATCCCGCCAGAGACTTCGATACGCTGTGCCGTCATCCAGGCCAGCTCATCGCTGAGCAACGCAGCAATGGCGTCGCCAATATCATCCGGTAACCCAACACGCCCCAGCGCCGTCTGCGATGCAATGTAGGCATTCAATTGCGCATTATCCCGCACGTTTCCGCCGCTAAAATCCGTCTCGATTGCCCCAGGCGCAATAATATTCGCCGTAATGCCGCGCTCTCCCAGCTCTTTCGCCTGATAACGGGTTAACACCTCCATCGCCCCTTTCATGGCAGCGTAAGCGCTGTAACCCGGTAGCGCAAAGCGCGACAATCCGGTCGAGACATTAAGAATGCGTCCGCCGTTGTTGATCAGCGCCAGCAGGTTCTGTGTCAGGAAAAAAGGTCCTTTAAAATGGATGTCCAAAAGCTGGTCAAATTGCGCTTCAGTGAACGCCGGATACGGTGCGTTAATGCCAACTCCGGCATTGTTCAATAAATAATCAAAGGTGTCGCTTTGCCAGTGCGTTTGTAGGGTTTCCTGCACCTGTTTGACAAACTGAGGGAAAGTGGAAATATTTCCGACGTTCAACGGTAATGCTGCAGCTTTACCGCCAGATTGGCGAATTTCATCTACAACCTGCTGCGCTTCTTTTTCATTGTTGTTCCACGTCAGGATGACACCAATGCCTTTACTCGCCAGCTTTAGCGCCGCGTTTTTACCGAGTCCACGGCCGCCGCCGGTCACCAATGCGATACGTTGCGTCATAAGAAACCTCATTTCAGGTGTTGTGAAGATTGAGACAAAGCTTATTAGGTGGTAGAAAAACAATAAATACCGCTAACTGCGCATTACTGTTTCATTTAGAACAACAATAGGGCATGAGAATGGATAAAATTCACGCAATGCAGTTGTTCATCCGCGTCGCAGAACTGGAGAGCTTTTCGCGCGCGGCAGACACCCTCGGACTTCCTAAAGGTAGCGTATCGCGTCAAATCCAGGCCCTGGAAAATCACCTGGGCACACAGTTGTTGCACCGCACAACCCGCCGCGTTCAGCTCACGCAAGACGGCATGATCTATTACGAACGAGCGAAAGATTTGTTGAGCAATCTCGATGAACTGGATGGGCTATTCCATCACGACCCGGCCAGCATCAGCGGCAAGCTGCGCGTCGATATGCCGGTTGGTGTGGCGAGAAATCTGGTGATGCCCCGCTTACCGGCCTTCTTGCATCAGTATCCGGGGCTTGAGCTCGAACTTAGCAGCAGCGACCGCCTGGTAGACTTGATCCGCGAAGGCTTCGACTGTGTGGTACGCGTGGGGACGCTGAAAGATTCAGGGCTGATTGCGCGCCCGCTGGGAAAACTCACGCAGATTAACTGCGCCAGCCCGCAATACCTCGCCCGATTTGGTTATCCGGAAAGCCTGGAGGATTTAGCCTCGCATGCGGTGGTGCACTACTCAGTCAATTTGGGAACACGTGCGCAAGGCTTTGAAGTGGCGACAGACAACGGTGCTAAATGGGTTAAAACCGGCGGCATGCTGACGGTGAACAGTACCGAAACGTATCATGCGGCATGTCTTGCCGGTCTGGGCATTATTCAGGTACCGCGCGTGGGCGTGCGTGATGCCCTGCGCGCCGGTACGCTGATTGAAGTATTGCCGCAATATCGCGCCGAACCATTACCGGTTTCATTGCTCTATCCGCATCGCCGTAACCTCTCCCGCCGCGTACATCTGTTTATGGAATGGCTGACCGGCGTGATGAAAGACTATGTGGACTGACAAGCTATACTGTCCTGAGAATGAACAGAACAAGGATTACTGCCCTGATGACGCAGGAAAAAGAGATTAAACGCCCCATTCAGGAACTTGAGCACGCACCAATCCCAAAAATTGAGACCCTGGAGCGTAAAAATACAGAAACCAACGGTAAGACCAACCAGGCGCTGAAAACCGCCCTGACCTTCGCCGATAAAATTCAACGCCAGCCCATGATTGCCCATCTGATTCGCGCCGCGGAGAGATTTAACGATCGTATGGGAAATCAGTTTGGCGCCGCCATTACCTACTTCTCGTTTCTGTCGATGATCCCTATCCTGATGGTGTCGTTTGCCGCCGCGGGTTTTATTCTCGCTTCGCACCCTACGCTGTTGCAGGATATCTTCAGCAAAATCCTGCTCAACGTCAGCGATCCGACGCTCGCCTCCACGCTGAAAAACACCATCAATACCGCCGTTCAGCAACGCACCACCGTCGGTCTGGTGGGTCTTGCCATCGCGCTCTATTCCGGAATTAACTGGATGGGAAACCTGCGCGAAGCTATTCGTGCCCAGTCGCGGGATGTCTGGGAGCGGACCCCACAGGATCAGGAAAAAATTTGGGTCAAATATCTGCGTGATTTTGTCTCATTGATTGGTTTACTGATTGCGCTGATTGTTACGCTGTCCATTACCTCCATCGCCGGTTCCGCCCAGCAGATGATTATCTCTGCGCTGTATCTCGACGGCATCGAATGGCTGAAGCCCGCCTGGCGGCTGATCGGCCTGACCATCTCTATTTTCGCCAACTACTTGCTGTTCTTCTGGATTTTCTGGCGGCTACCGCGTCACCGACCGCGCAAAAAAGCGCTCATTCGCGGCACGTTTATCGCGGCACTGGGGTTTGAAGTCATCAAAATGATCATGACGTACACGCTGCCATCACTGGTGCAATCGCCGTCAGGCGCGGCGTTTGGTTCCGTACTTGGCTTGATGGCGTTCTTCTACTTCTTCGCCCGTCTGACTCTGTTTTGCGCTGCCTGGATTGCCACAGCGGAATACAAAGACGACCCGCGAATGCCGGGGAAAACCCACCGCTAATCTTTGTTAACTGCCGGATAACGCTGCGCTTATCCGGCCAACCCAATGCTTACGTCGAAATTCTGCGCATTATCAGAATTAAAATCCAGCCCGTAACTTTTGTTTAACCAAAAACCAGTTTTATCATCCAAGTTTTAAATTATGTGAAGCATTTCATGGAAGTGAAATCTCCAGCCTAAAAATTATCCCCTTTTTGCTCTGTTTTTGACCAATCGCAAGGTTTGTTACAGATTGAAATGTCTCTTTTGCTGTGCGTAATATGACCTTTCGTTCGACCAAAAATAAGAAAATATTATGCAAGCAACAGCCACAACGCTCGACAACGAACAGGAACACACCCCGGTCAACTCGCGCAATAAAGTCGTCGTCGCCTCACTCATTGGCACTGCCATTGAGTTCTTCGACTTCTATATCTACGCCACCGCCGCGGTGATCGTGTTCCCCCATATCTTCTTCCCGCAGGGGGATCCGACCGCGGCAACGCTGCAGTCCCTCGCCACCTTTGCTATCGCCTTTGTGGCACGGCCTATCGGTTCTGCTGTGTTCGGGCATTTTGGCGATCGCGTAGGGCGTAAAGTCACGCTGGTTGCCTCACTGCTCACTATGGGGATCTCGACGGTTGTCATTGGCCTGCTGCCGGGTTATGAAACTATCGGTATTTTCGCCCCGCTGCTGCTGGCGCTGGCGCGTTTTGGTCAGGGTTTAGGACTGGGCGGTGAATGGGGCGGCGCGGCGTTACTGGCGACGGAAAACGCACCGCCGCGTAAACGCGCGCTGTACGGATCATTCCCGCAGTTGGGCGCACCTATCGGCTTCTTCTTCGCCAACGGCACTTTCCTGCTGCTCTCCTGGCTGCTGACCGACGAGCAGTTTATGAGCTGGGGCTGGCGCGTACCGTTCATCTTCTCTGCGGTGCTGGTGATTATCGGTCTGTACGTTCGCGTTTCGCTGCATGAATCCCCGGTCTTTGCCAAAGTGGCTGCGGCGAAAAAACAGGTGAAAATCCCGCTGGGTACCCTGCTGACAAAACATGTCCGCGTGACGATCCTCGGCACGTTCATCATGCTGGCGACCTATACGCTGTTCTATATCATGACCGTCTATTCCATGACGTTCAGCACCGCCGCGGCGCCTGTAGGGCTTGGCCTGCCGCGTAATGAAGTGTTGTGGATGCTGATGATGGCGGTTATTGGCTTTGGCGTCATGGTGCCGGTGGCGGGCCTGCTGGCCGATGCGTTTGGTCGTCGCAAGAGCATGCTCATCATCACCACGCTTATTATTCTGTTTGCGCTGTTTGCCTTTAAACCGCTGCTCGGCTCTGGCAATCCGGTGCTGGTGTTCGCCTTCCTGTTGCTTGGTTTGAGCCTGATGGGTTTGACATTTGGTCCGATGGGCGCGCTACTGCCGGAGCTGTTCCCGACCGAAGTGCGCTACACGGGGGCGTCGTTCTCGTACAACGTTTCGTCGATTCTTGGTGCTTCCGTTGCCCCTTACATTGCCGCATGGCTGCAGGCGAATTACGGTCTGGCGGCGGTCGGTACGTATCTGGCATCAATGGCGGCGTTAACGCTGATTGCGCTGCTGTTAACCCACGAAACCCGCCATCAGTCATTGTGATTCTTTGGCTGTAACCACCGTCTGCGGCCTACGTTGAGCATGAAATGTAGGCCGCAGAAGTGAAGCGTTAGCGCCATCCGACAACGGCAAAAATCACTTCTTCATTTGCGACAAAATGGTCCGGCATTGATTAGCGTCTCCTTCAGAAGGTGAAATCAGCGCCAACAAGGCCGCCGCGGGCGTCACTAACGTTGCCAGCGCGGCAGCAACCGCACCGCGCGCAATCAGCGGCCCGGCCTTCACACCGGCCTGCGGATTCTTAAAGGTGCCGCGAACATACAGCGGCGAACGCAGGGTAATAATACGAATGCCTTTGCTCTCCGGATCGATGGTTAAATCCAGTTGCTCCGACGCAAAACTCGCCGTACCAGTGACATTAATGACCGCGTTTTCCGTGTCGAAGGCAAAAATCTGCGGGCGGGCTACGCCGTTAACAATATCCAGATTCGCCGCCGCGCAGTTCACCCGCACCTCGTCATCACCAAATATCTGTCCAACAAGATAGTTGCCCAGATTCAAGCCAACAATTTCCATCAGATTCCGGCTGATCAAACCGTCGTTCATCAGCAGCTTCAGGTTGCCATTGCTGTTACCAAGCAGCGCCGCTACCGAGTTTCCGCTCCCGCTAAACCTGGCGTCACCGTTCATTTCACCGAGCGTTTTCTGCATCAGCTCCACATCCGGCATCAGCGCTTTTAGCTTCAGGCGGCGAGCCCGGATGTCCGCCTGCCCCCGCATCGGCTTTTTATCCCCTTCCAGATGGATGCTGGAGACAATGCTGCCTCCCGCGAGGCCAAATTTCAGCGGCTGCAGGCGCAGGTCGGCATTTTTCAGGATGATATGGGTGGAGAGATCGCTGATCGGCAGGCTACTGCCGTGCTCAATACGCCGTCCTTTGAAACGTACGTCAGCGTCCATCACGTTCCATTTGTCGGTTTCAAAACGGTCATACGGCAAGACCTTGTCCGCGGGCTGGACGCTCTTCTCACCTTTGCGCTGTTCAGATTGTTTGGCCCGCTCGGCCCCTTTGCCTGAATCCACACCGATCAGCGGCCCCAAATCAGCCAGCCTCAGTTGGCGTGACTCAACATCCCCTTTCAGCATTGGGCGCGGCTTACCGGTGGTATAGGCCAGCGTTCCGTGAATATCGCTGTCGCCAATTCGTCCATTAAAATCGCGGTAATCAAAAACAGAGGATTTTTCCGGGTCAATTTTCGCGATCAGATGTCCGTCGGTTTCAAACGGCGGCGTATCCGGGAGCAGCACGCCGGTCAAATCGTACAAATCCCCTAGCGAATCTCCCGAGAATTTAAGCCGCAGATCCGCCCCGCCCATATTCATCGGATCGTTTATCGTACCCATAAACGCCACACGCGTATTACCCGAACGGAAATCAGCCTGAATCGGGAAAGGAGTTCCTTCACCGCGCAGTGCCAGCATTCCGCCTATCTTCCCGCTACCGCTTAGCGGTTCCCCGTTATATCGGCCTTGCGCTTTCAGGCCAAACACGTAGTCCTCAATGTGGGCGTTGCTCTCTTTACTTTTTGCGCCAGTCACTTCGCTAAAGGGCAACGGCTTACCCAGCGGATCGACCAGGATCTCAATCTCTGACTTCGTCACCTTATCGTTAATGGCGATGCGACCTTGGTCGAACAGAATGTTATCCAGCCGGAAAGACCAGGCTGATGGCGGCGCATTGGGATCGCGGTTTTCATCCCCTGCCAGGTTAAAGGTCCAGTTATTGTTTTTCTCCGACAGGCGGATAAGCCGCGCATCGGGTTTTACCAGCTTGATCCACGGGAGCCAGACGGTTTTTGTCAGCAATGCCAGTGGGGCGAGCGTGGCTTCAACGCGCGGGAGATGCACCATGGTGACGTCAGGAATGTCCGGCGGGTTGCCGAGGATGATATCCTCAGCATGAACATGCGGCCACGGAACCCAGCTACGCCAGCCGGTTTCCTGTTTTTGGCGTTCCCAAACCACGCCCAGGTCACCCCGTATGGCGAAGGGCCGGTTGAGTTCTGTAGAGACTTTCTGGTTGATGGTCGGTTTGAGCCGGTTCCAGTCAAATGTCGCAATCACGATGATGAGTACGACGATCAACAACAAGAAAACCCCTATTACTGAAGTGGTTATTTTGCCTGTTCTCGTCATGTTTAACCTCCTTACTTTCTTCCTTGCCTGTCCTAAAGATAGTCCAGCAGAGGAAAAGGAGGCGTTCTACATCCTTATCAAAGCGACAGAATTACGTCTTCAAGGGTATCCAGAGGCACTGGACGAGAGAGAAAATAGCCTTGCGCAGCGAAAGCCGGTGAGTTTTGCACATCACGCCACTCTTCCAGCGTTTCAACGCCTTCGACAATCACACCGCGGCAATAGCGGTTCATCAGCTGTAACAGCAGCGTAAAGAGATTGCGGCCCTCCGGCGTCTGGCGCAGCATGACAAACAGATCCCGCGCCACTTTGATATAGTCGTAACTCACTTCGCTCAGAGCCGAGAAGTTTGCCATTCCGGTACCAAAATCATCCAGCCAGAGCGGGCCAAACTCGCACATTGAGGCGAACGACGAACCTTTCGGCAAGCGGATATGCTCCACCAGTTCAAAGCGCAGCCACGGCAGACATTCGATGATTTTCAGGATTTCGGGATCCTGGCGCATTGCAATCAGCGTTGGCCCGTCGACATTCACGGATGCCAGCAGATCGTGGGCTTTGAAAAACGCCCCTTTTTGTTCAAGCTGTACAAGCTGCTCTTTCACCACATCTACACGATGTCGTACGGCCACTTCGGCGAAATAGCGGTCCGGCGCGATACGTTGGGAGGGGTTTTCAGGATGGCTCACGACGGTCAGCAGCTCAACGGCCATCAGCCGTCCGTTGGTCTGATAAATCGGCTGGTAGGTGTAAGCACGCTCGCACTGCAGCCAATAGCGTCTCTCCTGCAAGTTTTCAATACTCGCATCGAGCGTAATTAGCTACTGGGTAACCTGCTTTATCATCTGAGATGTCCTGTAAATAAGAGTGTGACTGACCGGACTCGTCAAAGGTTATCGGCGCTCAGGCGAAGAACTTTACGTTCAGCCCTACGCAAAATAGAAACTAAGCGGCAAAAAACGACGCAGAACACGTGCTGGCTCAAAAAAATAATGGAACGATGTTTTAATATAGTTGACCACTTACCACCCACAGCGCACACTAACGCTAATTTTTTTCAGAGCAGGTTACGACTATGTCCAGAAAGATTGCCGTGATTGGCGAATGCATGATTGAGCTGTCACAGAAAGGCGCTGACGTTCAGCGCGGATTCGGTGGCGACACGTTGAATACATCCGTTTATATCGCCCGTCAGGTCGATGCTGCGGCACTTTCCGTACACTATGTGACTGCGCTGGGTACCGACAGTTTTAGCCAACAAATGCTGGAATCCTGGCAGAGCGAAAATGTGGATACCTCATTAACCCAACGCATGGAAAACCGCCTGCCGGGCCTCTATTACATTGAAACCGATAGCACCGGCGAGCGCACCTTCTATTACTGGCGTAATGAAGCCGCCGCAAAATTCTGGCTTGAGAGCGAACAGTCCGCCGCTATTTGCGAAGAACTGGCGACATTTGACTATCTGTATCTGAGCGGAATCAGCCTGGCTATTTTAAGCCCGGCAAGTCGTGACAAGCTGCTGTCGCTGCTGCAAGAATGCCGCGCCAACGGTGGAAAGGTCATTTTTGACAATAACTACCGCCCACGTCTGTGGAGCAGTAAAGAAGAGACCCAGCAGGTGTATCAGCAAATGCTGGAATGCACCGATATCGCGTTTCTGACGCTGGATGATGAAGACGCGCTGTGGGGTGAAAAACCGGTTGCCGAGGTGATTGCCCGTACTCACGCGGCTGGCGTACAGGAAGTGGTTGTGAAACGCGGTGCAGACTCTTGCCTGGTTTCCATCGCAGGCGAAGAACTCATCGACGTTCCGGCCGTAAAACTACCGAAAGAGAAGGTTATCGATACGACCGCTGCGGGAGACTCCTTCAGCGCCGGGTATCTGGCGGTACGTCTGACCGGTGGCGATGCCGCTGATGCCGCAAAACGCGGGCACCTGACGGCAAGCACCGTTATTCAGCATCGCGGGGCGATTATTCCTCGCGACGCCATGCCGCAGTAATCTGGCGTTCTGGCAGGCCGGATTAGACGTTAACGTCGCGTCCGGCCTGCAGGTCACGATTCCCTTATTGCACCGGCGGGATGTCCGTCACTTCAGGATGTGATTCATCCGTTTCTACCGACGTTGCCGCGGCGGTAACCGGCGCCATAATGCTATCCCACGTCGCCTGCAGATCCTTCATATTGAATTCAGGTTCACCCTTCGGCTGCAACAGAATTAACGCCATATCTTGCGACAGTTGCTGACGCAGGTCCTGATTCAGCATCTCAACACTCAGGTTGTTCAAGAAGCTCTGACGTAAACGCTGATACTGTTCAGGCGCAATATCTACGACCTGGTTTTGCAGCGAGCGCAAACGCTGGCTGATCAAAATATCGGTATCGGTGCGACCATAGGTGGCAAACAGCTTCTGCAGTTCCAGATTCTTTTGCGCCACCAGCGCATTAAACTCTTCTTCCGGCAGCCCCTTATCGCGCACTTTGGCCAGCTCACGCGCAACCGTGCTGAGGTTCGCGTTCAGCTTACCGTTCGGTGATTCAACGTTAATGGCACATTGCGCGCGCAGGAACAGCACCCGACAGTCAAAGCCAAGGCCAATGTCTTTGGCATTGTTTTTGGTGAGCTCCTGCTGAATGTGCCAGAACAACGCTTCACGGGCTAAATCAGCGCGCCAGTAACGTAACAGCGCGGCAGATTCACGGATCGGCTGCCACGGCGTATCCCACATAATAGACAGGCGATCCTGACGTACCGCATCGGTCATTATGCTTACGGCCTCTGCACGCAGCGGAGAGAGCGTGGGTACCGGCGCAGGCGTTTCGCGTTTACCTTTTAATTCGCCGAAGGTTTTATTGATTTGATCAGCCACGCTGCGCGCATCTACGTTACCGACGATAATCAGCGTCATCGCATCCGGGGTATACCATTTCTGGTAGAAGGACTGGATTTTCGTCGCATCAACAGGCGTTTTGAGCGGATCGGCAGGATCGTGACCCAGCAGCGTCGATCCCTTCAGACGATAGCGCCACCATCCCTCTTTGGTATCTGACGGCCAGGTTGCAACCATATCTTCGCTACTCAGCGCATGATTGACCGATTCAGGGGTGATGCTCAGATTACCGGAAATATTCGCCAGATAAGAAAGTGACTCTTTCAGCAGATCGTTGCGGCTGTTAGGCAGACTGAGGTTATACAGCGTGGAATCATAGGAAACGATAACGGGCGGCATGGGACGACTGGGATCGAACCCCTGCTGCCACAGAGAACGGGCTTGCGTAGCATCGAGGCCACCGCTTTGCGTCAGCGCGATACGCGGGATCGCATGGCTGAAACCACTCTGTTGTGTACTTTCGGTGAGTGAACCGGTATTGACCAGCAGGCGAACCTCAATACGGTCGCTGGGGCGCTGGGGAGTGGCTAAGACTTGCCACTGTAAACCATTTGCCAGCGTGCCCTGTTGCCACGCCGGGTCAGGCTGGAGCGCATCTGCCTGCACATAGCCGGCAGTGGCCATCATCAGCAAGCCGCCCGCTAAAAGTCGAATTTTTGTGCCCTGCATGTGAACCCCTGATCAACTATCCTGGAAATAAAAAGACAGCCCGCGAGAGGACTCTCTGAATATGACGTTAAAAACACTTCGTGTTAGACCGCAAGAACATAAAAATGTCACGGAGGAAGTGAAAAAATCCCGACGCCGCCGAATCGGCGGTTTCAGGCACAGGGGTTAATTATGCGCAAACGCCCGCAGTCCTGGAAGGGACTACGGGCATAAGTGGAGAGATTAAGAGGATATTTCGTGCGTTTTGCCATCCGGCGCACGATTATTCAGCACATCATCCAGCTTTTTATGGTCCAGTTCTTTCACCCATTTCGCTACTACAACAGTTGCCACACCGTTACCGACCAGGTTAGTCAGCGCACGGGCTTCAGACATAAAGCGGTCAATACCGAGAATCAGCGCCAGACCAGCAACCGGTAAATGGCCCACAGCGGAGATAGTCGCGGCCAGAACAATGAAGCCACTCCCGGTCACACCCGCAGCACCTTTTGAAGAGAGCAGGAGCACCACCAGCAGGGTTATCTGATGGAAAATATCCATATGGCTGTTGGTGGCCTGAGCGATAAATACCGCCGCCATCGTCAGATAGATTGATGTCCCATCAAGGTTAAACGAGTAGCCCGTGGGTATAACCAACCCGACTACCGACTTGCGACAGCCCAGTTTTTCCATCTTATCGAGCATACGCGGCAGCGCGGACTCGGAAGAAGAGGTACCCAGAACGATCAGCAGTTCTTCACGGATATAACGGATGAATTTGAAAATGCTGAAGCCGGTTGCGCGCGCAATCGAGCCCAACACCACAACCACAAACAGAATACAGGTGATGTAGAAACAGATGATCAACTGACCCAACTGCACCAGCGTCCCGACGCCATATTTACCGATGGTAAAGGCCATGGCACCGAAAGCACCGATCGGCGCCAGGCGCATGATCATGTTGATGATGCCAAAAATAACCTGCGAGAAGCTTTCAATCACGTTGAAAATCATCTGGCCTTTGCTACCTAAACGATGCAGCGCAAAACCAAACATAACCGCAAACAGCAATACCTGCAGGATGTTGCCACTAGCGAACGCGCCAATGACGCTACCCGGGATAATATCCATCAGGAAGCCTACGATCCCCTGGTCTTTTGCCTGTTCGGCGTAAATCGCAACCGCTTTGGCATCCAGCGTCGCCGGATCGACGTTCATACCGGCACCGGGTTGCACCACGTTGACGATGATAAGGCCGATGATCAGCGCAATCGTACTGACAATTTCAAAATAAAGCAGTGCAACCGCACCGGTGCGGCCTACGGCTTTCATACTTTCCATGCCTGCAATGCCGGTCACGACAGTACAGAAGATGACAGGTGCGATGACCATTTTGATGAGCTTCACGAAAGCATCACCAAGTGGCTTCATTTGGGCGCCTAATTCAGGGTAGTAATGGCCAAGGAGGATACCTATGGCAATTGCTGTCAGGACCTGAAAGTAAAGGCTTTTGAATATAGAGGTTTTCATAGGGTGTCCTTAAAGTAAAAACCACAGGTCTTGTAAGGTTTTGTTTAACCTGCGGCCTTAAAGTAACACCCACACAACATGACAGAAATGCGCCTGGATCATAATTGATACAGAAATGTTAAAAATTTTGAGCTGGCTCGCACAAGCGAGACCTTTTTTAACTTTTGTAATCAGCGTTTTTCGGCGTCAGATAACGTTCTTCGAAGATATTCGCCGGAACCGGCCGGGCAAACAGGAACCCTTGTGCCACTTCTACCCCCGCTTGTGATAACCATTCGCGTTGTGCTTCGGTTTCGACGCCCTCAGCGATCATCTGCAAATTGAGGCTATGCGCCAACTGAATGATGGCGGAGATCATGCTGCAATCTTCAGGGACGCCATCAACAAACATCTTATCAATTTTGAGTACATCCACCGGGAGCGACTTCATGTGCTGCAGCTGCCGCAGGCCCGCATAGCCCATACCAAAATCGTCCAGCGCGATACGCACGCCCGCGTTGCGCAGCGGGCGTAAAATAGCCACAGCGGCGTTAGGATCATCAATGTGCCGGCTTTCGGTCACTTCCAGAATCAACGTCCCAGGCTTGATGCGATAGCGGTTTAGCAACTCCAGCAGATCCGACACCATACTCGGATGCATCAGCTGTAGTGCAGACAGGTTCACCGAGAGCGGCAGCATCAGGCCGCGTTCCTGCCAGGCTGACAGCTGGCGGCATGTCTCCTCCAGCACCCAGTAACCGACCGTCACCATCAGGCCACAGGACTCAATCCTGTCGATTAACCCTTCTGGCAGCTCCCAGCTTCCGTCTGGCTGCTGCATTCGCAATAATGCTTCTGCGCTCAATACCTTACCGCTGGACATCTCCACCTGCGGCTGCATCCAGAGCGCAAACTGATGGTTATCCAGCGCGGTAAGAATATCGTTCTCTTCCGTCAAACGCTGTTGCGCCTCTTCCATCTGCAACGGGTCAAAGAACTGAATCCGGTTTTTACCCTTGTGACGCGACGTTAACACAGCTGAGAGTGCGCGGTGGTAAAGCTGTTCTGCGGTCAAGTCGCCATTAAACATCGCCACCCCAATGTTACAGGTTGGACGGAGTTGAATGCCCTGAATCGGTAATCGCTCGTTAACGATAGTGAGCACTTGCTGACCTAGCGTAATAGCGTGCCAGGGTTCTTTCACACCATGTGCGATGATGGCAAAGTCATAGCCGCTCACCTGGGTAAGCACCATTCTGGGGGCCAATACTGACTTCAGCTTTTCAACCAGCGTAAGCAGCAGGATTTCCCGCTGGGTCTCGGATAACACACCCGCGGTATCACGCAGAGTTTCGCAGGTGACAATCATCAACGCCGTAGTCTGCTGACGATTCACAACCTGCTCCAGCAGCGCCATCAGAAACGACTTGTTGGGCAGCTCAGAAACCGGGAACCGCATTGAATGGTCGCTTTGCTCTTCACTGCGGCGCTGAATCAGTTGCTGATTGAGGTTGTAGCTACGCACCAGCAGGCCAATCTCGTCGTCCTGATGCAGACGCGGCAATGCCAGCTGATAGCCAATCAGATCCTGCTGGGGAATGTCGTTCAGCTCACGCGCTATTTTACGTAATGGATGCAAAATCAATCTGTTAATACACCATGAGATGGCTACCGAGAGTATTAACGAGAGAAGTAAGTAAATGGTCACTAACGTTGAGAGCATACTCATCACGAACTTGTACATACGGTACGAATCCGCCTGCAGCACCAGATACGCCAGCGGTTGCGGATTCGCTGAACGCTCAAGAGAATAGACCGGCAGCGAAATTTGTACCGGAAGTTCAAACAGGCGAGTCACCGTAACCGGAACCGGGCGTTCAGGAATAAAGCTCATCCGCAGCGCCTGAAACTGATTGGGAAGTACCACATCGGCGCGGCTGACCACGCCTGCTGGTCGAATACTTCTTAAAATAGCTTCTGCTTCGGGAATATCCCCTTTCAGGATCGTGCCCGACAGAGGCTCACGGACGGAGCGAGCGATACTTTCCAGTTGCGTAGCCGTGTTGTAGCGATTCTGCTGGACCAGATGGAACAACAAAACGGTGCAAAAAATAAACACAAACACCATGACAACGGCCGCAACCATTGCCATCTGCTTAATTGTTAACGAGCGACTGACACGCAAACTGACTCTCCACGGATAGACGAAACTGCCGTCAGAGTATACCCGATCGTAGCGGTATTAAGAGAGGCGGTATCTGAAAACTTCCCAGCATGCATTATCCCGACAGGATAGGCACCTGGCGACGAGATTTATCTGCATTTAAGCCGAAAAAGGCCGCAAGGTTTCCCCCTGCGTCCTGGTTCGGGCGCATGTTGCCATCACGGCAGACAGACGCCCGCAAGGTGCATTACTTCCTGTTACGCAGCCAGCTCACAATCAGGCTGGCAATAATGCCAGCGATGATCGGAGCCGCTAAATCGTGCCAGAAGGCCACGCCTAACTGTGCGAGCGTCATATAGCCGCCTGTGTTGCAATGGCAACTGTTCACGGCTATTCTTGAGTTGTTCAGGTTCAAGTTAGCCCCCGTTTTGTTGCCAGGTTTATACCGAACAACGTGCGGGGGTTTTCTCTTTCCAGCAACCGATGCCGCCGGGGATCAAGCCCCCGCAACATTGCGCCTCACCGGGAATTACCGGCTTGCCGCAGATTCTACGGTAGCCCTCTTGCCATATCACTGCGCAATACACGGCTCTGCGTAGCGCCTCGCATTTCACCTGTTTTCTCACCATTACGCTGGAAAGATTCTTGCCAGTTGGCAACATTCCTGCCGCTCTTCAATACTGAAAAAGACATATCTCATTGATATCTATGCCTTCATTTTCTGGCACAGCGATTGCTATTTGACTGTGAGCTGTTCTGTTCCGAATCAAAGGAGATATCATGTCTGACTGTCGTACTTACGGATTCAACACCCAGATCGTTCACGCGGGGCAACAACCCGACCCTTCAACTGGCGCGCTCAGTACGCCTATTTTCCAGACTTCAACGTTTGTTTTTGACAGCGCCGAACAAGGTGCCGCCCGCTTTGCGCTCGAGGAGTCCGGGTACATTTACACCCGTTTGGGTAACCCCACCACCGATGCGCTGGAGAAAAAGCTGGCGGTACTGGAAAGAGGTGAAGCCGGGCTGGCAACCGCATCCGGTATTTCTGCCATCACCACCACGCTGCTGACGTTGTGCCAGCAGGGCGACCATATCGTTTCCGCCAGCGCAATTTACGGCTGCACCCACGCGTTTTTGTCGCACAGCATGCCGAAGTTTGGGATTAACGTCAGCTTCGTCGATGCGGCAAAGCCTGAAGAAATCCGCGCCGCCATGCGCCCGGAAACCAAAGTAGTGTATATCGAAACGCCCGCTAACCCGACGCTGTCGCTGGTCGACATTGAAACGGTAGCCGGTATCGCCCATCAACAAGGCGCATTGCTGGTGGTGGATAACACCTTTATGTCACCGTACTGCCAGCAGCCTTTACAGTTAGGCGCGGATATTGTGGTACACAGCGTCACTAAATATATCAACGGTCACGGAGACGTGATTGGCGGGATCATTGTTGGTAAGCAGGAGTTTATTGACCAGGCGCGGTTTGTTGGTCTGAAAGATATCACCGGCGGCTGCATGAGTCCTTTCAACGCGTGGCTGACTCTACGCGGCGTTAAAACACTGGGTATACGTATGGAACGCCACTGTGAAAACGCATTGAAAATCGCCCGCTTCCTCGAGGGGCATCCATCCATTACCCGCGTTTATTATCCTGGCTTATCTTCACACCCGCAGTATGAGCTGGGCCAGCGACAGATGAGCCTGCCAGGAGGAATTATCAGCTTCGAAATCGCCGGCGGCCTCGAGGCTGGCAGACGGATGATCAATTCTGTAGAATTGTGCCTCCTCGCGGTCAGTCTCGGTGATACCGAAACCCTCATTCAGCACCCAGCGTCTATGACACATTCGCCCGTTGCGCCAGAGGAACGGCTTAAAGCAGGTATTACCGACGGGCTTATCCGTCTTTCTGTGGGTCTTGAAGATCCAGAAGATATTATTAACGACCTTGAACACGCCATCAGAAAGGCAACATTCTGACCATTATGACCTGAACCGACGCCGATCGGTTCAGGTTGTTGAGAATCAAGGCACAACAGTCTGGTAATACGCGCAATCCTGTTTCGGGGAGAGCGCGTATTTTGGGCAGGGGGTTCTATGCAGGACGACACATTACAACTAAGCAACAATACAGCAACCACCGTACCATTCTCAAAGAAAATACCGTTTACGAAATACGACTTTGGCTGGGTATTACTGTGTATCGGTATGGCAATTGGTGCTGGAACGGTACTGATGCCGGTACAAATAGGCTTAACAGGCATTTGGGTATTTATCGTCGCCTTTATTATTGCCTATCCAGCAACCTATATTGTGCAGGATATTTATTTAAAAACATTATCAGAAAGTGAAACTTGTAATGACTATACCGATATTATCAGTCATTACTTGGGAAAAAACTGGGGTGTATTTCTTGGCGTCATCTATTTTTTGATGATTATTCACGGCATATTTATCTATTCCTTATCCGTGGTTTTTGACAGTGCCTCATATATCAAAACCTTCGGCTTAACCGATGCCGATCTTTCACAATCGATAATCTATAAAGTGGCCATTTTTGCCGTGCTGGTGGCCATTGCTTCCGGGGGAGAAAAGCTGCTGTTTAAAATCTCCGGCCCGATGGTGGTAGTCAAAGTGGGGATCATCATCGTGTTTGGTTTTGCGATGGTTCCGCACTGGAACTTCTCTAATATCAGCGCATTCCCTGAAGCATCGGTCTTCTTTCGCGACGTGCTGCTGACCATCCCATTCTGCTTCTTCTCGGCGGTGTTTATTCAGGTATTGAACCCAATGAACATCGCCTACCGCAAACGGGTAGCGGACCGGGTTCTGGCCACCCGCATGGCAATACGCACGCATCGCATCAGTTACATTACGCTGATTGCGGTCATTCTGTTTTTCTCATTCTCTTTTACCTTTTCTATTAGTCATGAAGAGGCCGTTTCGGCCTTCGAACAAAATATTTCCGCACTGGCGCTGGCAGCGCAAGTCATTCCTGGCCAAATTATTCATATCACCTCAACGGTGCTAAATATCTTCGCCGTATTAACCGCATTCTTTGGTATTTATCTGGGGTTCCACGAGGCGATTAAGGGTATTATTCTTAATGTTCTGAGCCGCGTTATTGATGTGGCGAAAATTAATCCCCTGGTGCTTACGCTGGGTATTTGCACCTTTATTGTTATCACCCTGGTGATCTGGGTGTCATTTCGTGTATCGGTACTGGTGTTCTTCCAGTTGGGTAGCCCACTTTACGGGATTGTGTCGTGTATTATTCCGTTTTTCCTGATTTATAAAGTAACGCAACTGGATAAACTACGCGGGCTGAAAACCTGGCTAATCCTGTTGTACGGGATCCTGCTGTGCCTGTCGCCATTATTGAAGCTGATTGACTAATCCGTTTACAGCGCCGTCAGTGACTGACGGCGCTTAACTCACACTCTCCAGTTGATAGCTGCGAATTTTATTCAGTACCGTGGTATGTGACACCCCCAGCGCTTTAGCGATATGCCGCGACGACACATTCTCTTCCACCATCTGTTCAATAAGCTGGCGTTCAGCACACAAAACCTGTTCTTTAAAAGGACGCTCTGTCGGCGTCAGCTCAACGGCAGGCAAATTCACCATCCCTAATTCTTCCCGCGTAATGACATCGGATTCCGCCATCAGCATCAGGCGAATGATGGTATTTTCCAGTTCGCGAACGTTTCCCGGCCAGGTGTGATGATGCAGGGTATCAAAGCAGGCTTTATCCAGAATGATCCGTCGTTGGAATTCCTTCGCGTATTTCTGCACAAAGTGGCGAATCAATAGGCTGATATCCTGCGGGCGCTCCCGCAGGGGCGGAATGGTCAGTGAAAGTACATTGATGCGGTAATAGAGATCGGCGCGCAGCAGACGTTGTTCCACCATCTCTTCCAGATTGGCGTTGGTTGCCACAATAATGCGCACATTGACCGGAATAATTTGCGCCCCGCCAACGCGACGGATCCCGCCATCCTGAAGTACGCGCAGTAATTTAGCCTGTAAGCTCAGCGACATTTCACCAAATTCATCGAGAAAAAGGGTGCCTTTATCGGCCATTTCAAACAGCCCTTTTTTGCCTTTACAATCTGCACCGCTAAAAGCTCCTTTCTCATAGCCAAAGAATTCACTCTCCATCAACGACTCAGGTAGCGCAGAGCAGTTGACAGGAATAAACGGATAAAAACGTCGCTGCCCGGAATTATGGATAGCCCGGGCAAGCAGTTCTTTGCCAGTACCCGTATCGCCGCGGATCAAAACGGTATATTTGCTGTCGGCAATTTTTATCGCCTTTTCGATAAGCGAGTGCATGCTCTGGCTGCTACAAATAATGTCAGAGAAATAGCGCGGGCGTTCCGGCTCAGGCGTTGACAGTTCGCTTATCTCTTCACACAGGTAAGCGACGTTAATAATATCGGCGCGCCGGCCTAAACAGGATTGCACGCAGGAAATATCCTGTAACTGGCGGCACCAGGATTTAATCAGAATCCGTCCAGGCGTGACTTTCATAGAGATGATATTGATATCGCAGCAGGAAAATTCCTTCAGGACATCCTCAACCATCGACAGACGATCAATTGTTTTAATATCCCAGCGTATCGTGACCACATTTGCTCCTGACAGTTAGCAACTGCGAAATAGATATTTCTGTGACGAGAGGAAATCTGACTACATTTTAGACGCTGTGGAATAATGTTCTGCCAGAGGACTCACATTGTGGACGTAAAAACAAAATATAAAAAAACCGGAGCACAAGGCTCCGGTTATCAGGTCATAACCCACGTTTATTGCTGTGGATTTTCATCCTGGTCAACAGCGAAACAGGCCACGAGTTGTCCACCGTAATCCTTCAACTGCGGCTGAAGCTGGGTACACGGACCAAAACGCCGACGGCAGCGGGCATTGAACGCACAGCCCGGCGGTGGATTCAGCGGGCTTGGCAGCTCACCGGTCAGCTTGATACGCTCGCGGCGATCGTCCGGGTTCAGGCGCGGCGTCGCAGAGAGCAGCGCCTGCGTATACGGATGACGCGGATTATTGAAGATCTGATCCTTCGTTCCTTTTTCCACGCAACGGCCTAAATACATCACCATCACCTCATCGGCAATGTGCTCTACCACCGACAGGTCATGCGAGATAAAGACGTATGACAGCCCCAGTTCCTGCTGCAAGTCCATCATCAGGTTCAGCACCTGCGCACGAACAGAAACGTCCAGCGCCGAGACCGGTTCGTCGGCGATCACCACGTCTGGATCAAGCATCAGCCCGCGAGCGATGGCAATACGCTGACGCTGACCGCCGGAGAACATGTGCGGATAGCGGTCGTAGTGCTCGGTTTTCAGCCCCACTTTCGCCATCATCGCCAGCGCTTTTTCACGACGCTCCTCTTTACTTAGCGTGGAGTTGATCAGCAGCGGCTCTTCCAGAATCTGCCCTACTTTCTTGCGCGGGTTCAGGGAACCGTACGGGTTCTGGAACACAATCTGGATTTTCTGCCGGCGCAGCTTCTGCGCCTGCGGGTCGTGCTTAAGCAGATCCTGCCCCTGATAATACAGCTCACCGCCGGTCGGGACTTCAATCATCGTCAGCAGGCGACCAAGGGTGGATTTCCCACAGCCCGACTCGCCTACCACCGCCAGCGTTTTGCCGCGTTCCAGGGTAAAGGAGACGCCGTCCAGCGCTTTCACCAGGCGTTCCGGGGCGAACATCCCCTTCTTCACCGGGTAGTGTTTTTTCAGGTCAATTGCCTGCAACAGCGGCTGTGGCAAAGCGGCCTTTTGCGTACTCATAGCCCAGGCCTCCCGGCATCATCAAGTGGGTAGTGGCATTTCGACTGACGACCGCCTTCCAGCAGGTTCAGTTCAGGTTCTTCAGCGCGGCATTTGTCAGTCGCATAGGGGCAGCGCGGGTTCAGTAAACAACCGGTCGGGCGGTCATATTTACCAGGCACCACGCCCGGCAACGAAGCCAAACGCGCTTTATCCTGAGCGAACTCCGGCAACGCGCGCAGCAACGCCTGAGTATACGGATGACGCGGCGCGCGGAAAATATCCTGCGCGGCCCCGGTTTCCACTACCTGCCCGGCGTACATCACAATGATCTTGTGCGCCGCTTCGGCCACCAGCGCCAGGTCGTGCGTGATTAAGACCAGCGCCATGTTCTCTTTTTGCTGCAATTCCAGCAGTAGCTCGATGATCTGCGCCTGAATGGTCACATCCAGCGCCGTTGTCGGTTCGTCGGCAATCAACAGCTTTGGACGACAGGCAATCGCCATCGCGATCATCACGCGCTGGCTCATCCCACCGGACAACTGGTGCGGATAGACATCCAGACGCGAGGCCGGGTCGGGGATCCCCACCAGCGTCAGCAGGTCAATCGCCCGCTGAATACGCGTTTTTTTGTTGCCGCCCTGGTGCACCTTAATGGCTTCCATAATCTGGTAGCCGACGGTGTAGCACGGGTTAAGGCTGGTCATCGGGTCCTGGAAGATCATCGCCACTTCCGCGCCCACTAACTGGCGACGCTCTTTCTCAGAGATGCGCTTCAGGTCACGACCATTAAACTCCAGATTTTCGGCCATAACGCGACCTGGGTAGTCAATCAGTCCCATAATCGCCAGCGAGCTGACGGACTTACCAGAGCCGGACTCCCCTACAATGCCAACCACTTCACCCTGGTTCACGCTGTAACTAATGCGGTCTACGGCACGGAATTCGGACCCCACATCGCCGAAGTGCACCGATAATTTATCTACATTTAATAACGCCATCTCGAACCTCTTACTGCTTCAGTTTGGGATCGAGCGCGTCACGCAGACCGTCACCCATCAGGTTAAATGCCAGCACCGTCAGCAGGATTGCCAGCCCCGGGAAGGTCACGACCCACCAGGCGCTTTGGGCAAATTGCAACACGTCAGAGAGCATGGTGCCCCATTCCGGCGTAGGCGGCTGTGCGCCCATCCCCAGGAAGCCGAGGGCAGCCATATCGAGAATGGCGTTAGAGAAGCCAAGCGACGCCTGAACAATCAGCGGCGCAAGACAGTTAGGAAGAATATTGACGAACATCTGGCGCATCGCACCGGCTCCGGCCACGCGGGATGCGGTAACGTAGTCGCGGTTAACCTCCACCAGGACGGCGGCGCGCGTCAAACGCACATAGTGCGGCAATGCCACGAACGTCAGCGCCAGCGCGGCGTTGCCAATCGAGGGCCCAAATACCGCCACCAGCACCAGCGCCAGTAACAGGCTCGGCAGTGCCAGCATGATATCGACCACACGCATGATGACGTTATCGACAATCCCGCCAAAGTAACCGGCAATCAGCCCGAGAATCACGCCCATCAGCAGGGAGAGCACCACCACCAGACAGCCGACCAACAGAGACAGACGCGCACCGTACATCAGGCGGGACAGCACATCGCGGCCCACATCATCAGTACCAAACAGATGCGCCATGGTACCGCCTTCCTGCCACGCAGGAGGAGCCAGCAGCGTATCGCGGAACTGCTCTGCCGGGTTGTACGGCGCGAGGACGTTGGCAAAGACCGCAATCAGGATCATCACGACAACGTACACCAGCCCAACAACCGCACCTTTGTTGCGTTTAAAATAGTGCCAGAACTCCTGCAGCGGGGTCATGGGCACCGGTGCAGCAATAACTTTATTTTCAGTAACCTGTGACATGATGGCCCCTTACTTCCTATGCCGAATACGCGGGTTCACCACGCCGTACAGCAGGTCTACCAGCAGGTTGACGAGGATAATCATCGTCGCGACCAGCAGCACCCCGCCCTGTACCACTGGATAATCACGGCGTTGTAGCGCATCGATCAACCAGCGTCCCAGTCCCGGCCACGAGAAAATAGTCTCGGTCAGGATCGCCCCAGCCAATAACGTACCGACCTGCAGGCCGATAACGGTCACAACGGGAAGCATCGCGTTACGCAGAGCGTGAATGATGATGACGCGCATACGGGTCAGGCCTTTGGCGCGTGCGGTACGAATGTAATCTTCACCCAGTACTTCCAGCATTGATGAACGAGTCATACGCACAATTACCGCCAGAGGAATGGTGCCAAGCACCATTGCCGGCAGGATCATATGCGCCAGCGCATCGATAAAGTTGCCCTCTTCACCCCAAATGGCGGTGTCAATCAGCATGAAACCGGTCAGGGGATTGGAATCATCAAGGAACACCATGTCGCTCACCCGACCGGAAACCGGCGTCAGGTTCCACTGCACGGAAACCAGCATGATCAGCATCATGCCCCACCAGAAAATCGGCATGGAGTAACCGGTCAGCGCCAGGCCAACGGCAGTGTGATCGAAAATTGAGCCGCGCTTAACGGCAGCAAGTACCCCCACCGGAATACCCACCGCAACGGCGAAAATCATCGCGCAGACGCCAAGTTCCAGCGTTGCTTTAAAGCGAGGAACGAACTCTTCCCACACCGGTAATCGGCTTTTCAGCGAGATACCTAAATCACCATGCATAACCCCCCAGATGTAATGGAGGTACTGCTGCCACATCGGTTTATCCAGACCGAGTTCAGCCAACAGTTGAGCATGACGCTCAGGGGAAATTCCACGCTCACCCGCCATGATCATTACCGGATCGCCGGGGATCATATGAACGAAAGCAAAGGTGAGAAGAGTGATACCGATAAACGTGGGGATGACGAGTCCCAAACGTCGGAGAATGAACTGCAACATAACCCGGATTCTCTCTAATGACGCACGGCCTGGAACCGTGAATCTGTATTGCTCACAAATCTTATCTCCCCCTCCAGCGAGAGGGAGATAAAGCATTACTGTCAGGTGGCGCTACGGTGACCCGACTTAACGGTCCGTAGCGCTGCCTGGCTTGCTTTTAATTATTCGACAGAGACGTTTTCGAAGTGATGTTTGCCTAATGGATCAACCACATAGCCTTTCACTTCTTTACGCACTGGTTCATACACGGTGGAGTGAGCAACAATCAGAGCCGGGGCCTGATCGTGCATAACAACCTGAGCTTGCTTGTACAGTTCAATACGTTTGTTGTGATCGTCGGTCGCACGCGCCGGCTGGATCAGATCTTCAAACGGCTTGTAGCACCAGCGAGAGTAGTTGGAACCGTCTTTCGCTGCCGCACAGCTGAACAGGGTGGCGAAGAAGTTGTCCGGATCCCCGTTGTCACCGGTCCAACCCATCATCACCGCCTGATGCTCACCTGCTTTGGCGCGTTTCAGATATTCGCCCCACTCGTAGGTCACAATCTTGGCCTGAACGCCGATTTTCGCCCAGTCAGCCTGAACCATTTCCGCCATACGGCGGGCGTTCGGGTTGTAAGGACGCTGTACCGGCATGGCCCACAGCTCAACGGTAAAGCCTTTATCCTGACCCGCTTCCTTCAGCAGCGCTTTAGCCTTTTCAGGATCGTAGGTGTAGTCTTTAACGTCGTCGTTATAGCCCCACATGGTCGGTGGGATCAGGTTTTTCGCGGCAACGCCAGCGCCCTGATATACCGCTTTAATGATGGCTTCTTTGTTCACCGCGTAGGTCAGCGCCTGACGGACTTTCACGTCATCAAACGGTTTCTTCTCGGTGTTGAAAGAGAGGTAGCCAACGTTCAGACCGGCCTGCTCCATCAGGTTAATGTTTTTATCCTGCTTCATGCGCGCGATATCTGCCGGGTTCGGGTACGGCATCACCTGGCACTCGTTCTTCTGCAGTTTGGCGTAACGCACGGAAGCGTCAGGCGTAATGGAGAAGACCAGACGGTCAATCTGTGGCTTGGTGCCCCAGTAACCTTCGAATGCTTTATACAGAATACGGGAGTCTTTCTGGTACTGCTGCAGCTGGAACGGACCGGTCCCAATTGGGTTCAGATCCACTTTCTCCGGGGAACCGGCTTTCAGCATGTTGTCTGCATATTCTTTGGAAAGAATAGAAGCGAAGTCCATCGCCAGGTCAGCCAGGAAAGGCGCTTCCGGGCGAGTCAGCACGAACTGAACGGTTTTATCGTCCACTTTTTTCACTTCGGAGATCAGATCTGGCAGACCCATCCCTTCGAAGTATTCATAGCTACCGCCAGAGACTTTGTGGTACGGGTTCTGGGCATTTTTCTGACGATCGAAAGAGAACACCACGTCATCGGCGTTTAAATCGCGCGTCGGTTTGAAATCTTTGTTGTCCTGCCACTTCACGCCCTGGCGCAGGTGGAAGGTATAGGTTTTACCGTCTTCGCTGATTTCCCACTTCTCAGCAAGGCCCGGGATCACTTCAGTTGTACCGGTTTTGAACTCGACCAGGCGGTTATAGATCGGCACGGAGCTGGCATCATAGGTCGTGCCAGAGGTGAAAAGCTGTGGGTTAAAGCCTTCAGGAGATCCTTCTGAACAATAAACCAGAGTTTTAGCCTGTACGCTTGCGGCACAGGTCATAGCCACCAGGCTCAGACCAAGCTTCAGCATCCCTGACTTCTTCAAGGAAATACTCATTCTTCTGCTCCAAATGTGATGTTTGTTGTTTTACCCTTTGCAGTGGGTTTGCACCGCCTGGCCTTTTTTGTTTTTTACCCGGCCGGGTCGGCGTTAAGAGGATAGGGATTCCGTTCACATAAGCGACTGAGTTGCAGTGCGGATTCTCCATGAAATGCCCCTCATGCCCTACAATCTGTCAACAGAATGTGAAAACGTCAATACAGGTAACCGTGATTTACACCAACGGTGAGAATTCGCAAACAAAGATTAAAAAAAGTGCAGAAGGACATTTTCAGCAGGGAAATTTGTGCTACGCGCACTATGCCAGAATAAACATCTTCATATTTCGCAACATTTGGTGATTAACATTTATGCAAATTATTAAAACTTTCTAAATTAATGCTGCATATCTGAGCGATTAATGCCATGAACGCTAAAGCGCACAGCGGAAAATGCCAGGTTCAGCCATAAGTAGCGCAAAAAAAGTTTCAAGCAAATATAAAAAAAGGCAATGGAATATGTCACAGAATCGTTAACAGTCAGTGGGAAGTGGTGCACAATTTTTGCAGATAAAAGGAAGGTCAATTTTGGTCGGTGAGAGAGGATTACTCGCCACTGACGTGGCTCGCCCTACGGGCCGTTGCTAACGCAACGTTCTCTCGCTGCGCTCGAGTCGAACCTCTTACCCCCGGAGGTTCTCATCCTCGTGGGTTTCAAATGCAAAAAACCCTGCTCGTTGAGCAGGGTTTTGAATTTGGTCGGTGATAGAGGATTCGAACCTCCGACCCCTTCGTCCCGAACGAAGTGCGCTACCAGGCTGCGCCAATCACCGAATGCGGGGCGCATCTTACTGCTCAGCCGCGCCCCCGTCAATCCCTTAGTATCAAAATGCCATTTGATCGGCGAGAAAGTCAGCAGCCCAATTACTGAGCCGTAACCTTCTTCGCGTCCGGGATACGGCACCAGTTGTTATTCTCGTTAATACCGCCATTTGGCGAGGTATAACCGAGGCAACCCAAGATAGTGTCGTACAGTTCCACATGACGACGCGGCACCTTCATATCAGCTTCTTGCTTCAGGTGTGCAAACGCCTTCGCATGGTCTGGGTCTTCCAGATATTTATCTGACATCCACACCAGCATAGGAACGCGGAACTGCTCTGGCGGAGCCATTTTACGCGGCGTACCGTGCAGGTGCTCACGCTCGTTAATCGACTCACCGTGATCGGCGGCGTAGAACACTATCGCTTTCTTATCCCGCAGTTGATCAAACACTTTGGTAATAAAGTGATCAACATAGGTTACCGAGTTATCAAAAGAGTTAATCATCTCGGCTTTCGAGCAACCGCTATCCACATTGACACACTCCGGCTTCCACTGCGCATATTCGCGGGTGTAGCGCTGCGTGTAGTTAAAATGCGAACCTTTGGTATGCAGAATAATCAGACGTTTGCCATCATCATCCGTCGGTTGCAGAGACTGCTGCATTTCGGTAATCAACAGCATATCGTCAACGTTCTTGCCACGGTTACGCGGCTCTGCGCCAATCTGCTCTCGGTAAGCGATGTTCTCCGCCATGGTATTGCTGTAGAACCACATCTCGCTTTGCATCGCGTAGAGGTCTGTCTTGAACCCTAACTGACCGAGCACGGAAAAGACGTTTTGTTCTTTCAGGGTACGCTGCGGGTTTTCTTCCGCCCCACCTTCACGCACAAACATACAGCGCAGCGAAAGCTTGGTCGCCGTGTCACAGGAATATCCACGGAACGCGGCCAGGTTTTTCTCCTGGGCGAGCCTTGGCGTGGTATTTCGCTCATAGCCAAAAATCCCCATATGGTCCCAGCGGGTGGTTTCGCCGATAATAAAGACCACATAGGTGTCGTCGAGATTCTTAGGCTCAACATAGGTAAATTTCTTCGCCGGGTTCATCAGCGATTTGTTGTCTGAGGATTCATCCACCTGTGCCCAGGCGTACAAACCCAGCGCAGAGAGCCAGTTTGACGGCAAGTAAGAGTTCGCCACAACCCCTCCATAGCTGGGTAAATCGATACCTGTTTCTCGCTCTACGCTTCTCTGTTGCATGCTCAGCAGGCGAATCGGCGCCCACACCATCAGGCCGGCCAGTAAAACTACCGCTACGCTACGCCACCTCATGCCCGGTGTACGAATTTGTCTCATCAACGTGTAGCGGCAGCGGTTACTCCAAATCAGCACCAAGGGAATAATACTGACCGAAACCAGCCACACGATGAAATGCCAGCCGACGACTTCTTTCGATAAATCAATATCCGTGGTCATTACGGAGGCGATAATACCGTAACCAATTACCACGTTCAGGAAGGTCATATAATAACTGGCGCCGGCAGAACACAGCACCAAACAGGTTGCCAGGACACGCCAGGCGCGGCGGCCAAACAAAGAGAGAAGGCGTAGTAAAAAGAAGGTCACCAGCACAGTGCCGGCCAATTCAACAACCGCGGAGAGTCCTTTCCAGACGGTAAAATCGTGCGCATATCCGCTAAAGCGACGGAAAAATACAGCACAGTTCATAAACAAACCGATATAGATTGCCAGCAAGAAACTGAGTTTCTGCTGCGTCATCGACTTAATGTATCTCATGCAAACAAACCCTGGAAATCGGGATAAAAAACCCTGAGCAGCGATCAATCAGACCTGACAGAGGAAAAATGCGACAACAGCAGAAGTGAAATGTCTACGGGCGCGGGTAAGTAGACCACAGGAGGGAGCAAAAGTGCTTATAGAGAATGAAAATGGCGCATAAATTTTTGTAAATATATGCGCCAGGTATTAATCATACTACTAATAGATTTAGGCGTGCGCCTCGGTATAGACGCTACGTTGTGGCTGACGAATAGTGGTAGAAAGCGCCAGCGAAATGATTAACAGCGCAAAGATAACGCAGAAGGTCACATAGAACCCGCCAAACAGCGAGGCGATAATGGAACCGCAAATGCTACCGATACCGAAGCCCAGGTAAATAACACCGTAGTTTTTAGCCAGGTTATTCAGACCGAAGAACTCGCTGACCAGTGACGGGAATACGGTGATGGTGCCGCCAAAGTTAAATGCGACACAGGCAATTGCCATAAAGAAGGTTACGTCATTCAGCGGCGCGAACAACAGTGCAGCCATACCGACCAGCGAAACGACCTGACCAATGGTGATCACGCGAATACGGGAGATTTTATCGGACAGAATCCCCAGCACCAGACGACCCGACAGGTTCGCGATAGAAATGACGGTAACCGCATTCGCCGCCGTCGCCACATCCATATGCGCCAGGCTTTGTGCGATATCTTTCGCCACGCCAATGACGTACAGACCGCTCATACACGCCGTCAGGAACATGACTGCCAGCATCCAGTACTGCGGTTTGCGCATGGACTGCGCCAGGGTGTAGTCGTTCTCAACTACGCCATTCTTCGCTTTCACTTCCTGATTCGGCGCATCTTTCATCAGCGTGGAGCCAAAGACGATCATCACCAGTACGATTGCGCCCCAAATCATGAAGGTTTTTTCCAGGCCCACGGTGCTCAGCAGTTGGCTGTCGATAAATTTAAAACCGAGGCTGCCAAGGCCATAAGAACCGATGGCAAAGGCGGAAATCAGCCCTTTACGCTCAGGGAACCATTTTACGCAGTTGGAAAGCGTTAACAGGTAACCTGCACCATCCGCCAGACCAACCAGCACACCGGCGCTCAGCCACAGCATAATCAGGCTGTTGGAATGGGCGGTTAAGAAGAAACCGACGCCGAGTAAAATACCGGAGGCCATGGTGACGCGTTTCACGCCAAAACGTTCCTGCAGCTTGCCGGCAACGGAAGAGGAAATCGCCAGCCCGAGGCTCAGCAAGCCAAAGGAAAATGCCACCTGACTTACCGGCGCATCGAGCTTAGAAGAGAGCGCGCCATTAAACAGGCTCCAGGTATAAACAGAACCTAAAGCAAATTGGGTAATAATCGTGCCGATCAGTGTTAGCCAGCGAGTGCGCTGATAATCAGAAGTTTTCATGGCAGTCTTCCTGCATAAGCAAAATGGGAAATTCTCTGCCAACAACCATACCGAAGCGCTTTTATGGCTAGGAGAAAACGGCATGAAATGCCGCCAGGACGGAATGAAATGCCTGGAATGCGGAATGAATGACGAGACAAAAAGTCGGGTTACTGAATTTTATCGTAAGAGTTAGTACACGCTATCGCTGAGGGGCTTGTGATTGTTGATCTCAATATGTAACAGAGATGTTTATATGATGATTGTTTGCGTTAAAATTTGGCACTCACTCCCATGGTGTACATATAGTCGCTGTTATTGGTGCTATTTTCCGCCTGCGAAAGCGCCGCGTAAGCCGCCATGTGCCGGTTCAACAGCATATCTGCGCCAACGGTAACATCCAGCCAGTTACCGTCTTGACCCGCCGCCGTCATGCGACTGAGGCCCGACTGCGCTTTCCAGATATTCTCGCCAAACTGCTGGTTATAGCTGATTTGCGCCCACGGTCGCACATCACCGAACTGAGAATTGACTCGCCAGCCTAACGTGCTGACGCTGGCATGCCACAGCGGATCGTTCTGCGTTACCGACGTCACGCTATCGCCAAATTCGTTGTAAGTAGACGTGGTCGAACCGTCATAATGCAGCGCGGCCACCGGACCGGTCATCACCTGCCTTGAAAGCGGAAAGTTCCAGCCCATACTCATGCCGCTGGTCGCATCCATAGGCGTTTCATCCGCCAGATTCACCACGGGACCCGCCACGTTTTGAGTGGAGCGAATACGTTCTTCCAGAATGTCGTTATAACGTGGTTGGTGATCGCTGTCCCATGTATAACGTTCAGCCGTATGCCCTGACATTGCATCAACGATATATTCTTGTTGCCAGCCATATGCTGTATTGATGAACAGCGCACAAACTACGACGCTCGCCAGAGTTAACCTTTGGCGACCACTACTGTTTCTTATAATCATCAACGCGACTCCAGAAAAGAGCCGAATTCGGCGATATTATTGTCATTGTGTGAAGGATATCGGGCCCATCAGGCCCTGTATTAAATATTGTCTTTTTAGCTGGCGCGTCAAGGCGGGCCGAATGAAATTTTTACGCCAGTAAAAACAGCGAGGAAGAATATGCAGCGTTGCGGATGGGTCAGCCAGGACCCACTTTACATTGCCTACCACGACAAGGAATGGGGCGTCCCCGAAACAGATGGCAACAAGCTGTTCGAAATGATCTGTCTGGAAGGCCAACAGGCCGGTTTATCGTGGATCACCGTGCTAAAGAAACGGGAAAATTATCGCCACGCCTTCCACCATTTTGACCCGGAAAAAGTGGCGGCCATGACCGAAGAGGATGTGGAAAGACTGGTACTGGATGCCGGCATTATTCGCCATAGAGGAAAAATTCAGGCCATTATCGGCAACGCTCGCGCCTTTCTGACCATGGCGCAAAACGGAGAATCGTTTAGCGAGTTCGTCTGGTCGTTTGTTGATAACCAACCGCAACTGACCCGCGCCGCCAACCTGAGCGATATCCCCACCTCTACACCGGCGTCAGATGCACTGTCTAAAGCGTTAAAAAAACGCGGATTTAAGTTTGTCGGCACCACCATCTGTTACTCCTTTATGCAGGCATGCGGCCTGGTCAACGACCATGTCACCAGCTGTATCTGTTACCCGGGAGAACAACATGATTCGTGAATCAAAGGCTGACGATCTACCGTCGATTCTGGCGCTGTGGATGGAAAGCACGATCCATGCCCATCCGTTTATCGAAGAACGCTACTGGCGCGAAAGTGAATCCATCGTGCGGGATGTTTACCTGCCAGCCGCACAAACCTGGGTATGGGAAGAAGAAGGGGTGCTCAAAGGCTTTGCCAGCGTCATTGACGACCGCTTTCTCGGCGCGCTGTTCGTCGCGCCTGCCGCCATCAGAAGCGGGATCGGCAAAGCGCTGGTGCAGCATGTGCAGCAGCGCTTTTCGTTACTCAGCCTCGAGGTTTACCAGAAGAATCAATCAGCGGTGAACTTCTACCATGCGCTGGGTTTTCGCATTGAAGATGGCGCATGGCAGGAAGAGACTCACCATCCTACGTGGATTATGGGCTGGCAGGCGGATCAAACGCCGTAAGCGTCAACGTTGGTCCGCTGTATTTTTCGAGCCACGCCAGCGCAGTGTTGCCCGCACAGCCATTCCCCAGCTTCGAGCTGGGGAGATCTTTGGTCAGCACGTTGACGGCGCCATTTTTACAAATACCGTTGGCGGCGAGGTCCAAATCAGGCCAGGCGCCCTCATGAATACAGATGACACCGGGTTTAATTCCCGTCGTCACGACTGCTCCCGCCAGAACGTGCCCACGCTGGTTCCACACCCTGACCGTGTCGCCATCCGCAATACCGCGCGCTTTGGCATCCTGCGGATGAATCGTGACGGGCTCACGATCCGCTACCGCATACTGTTCGCGCAACGCGCTGTAATTAAGCTGACTGTGCAAACGGTGCGCCGGATGGGCGGAAAGCAGCTGTAACTGGCCCGGCTCGGCGTTACCGAACCACTCATCCGGCTCCAGCCACATCGGATGCCCCGCACAGTCCGCGTAACCGTAACCGGCAATCCTCGCGGAGTAGATTTCAATTTTACCGCTGTCCGTTTTCAGCGGATGCGCCTGTGGGTTGCGGCGAAAATCCGCGAAACGGATAAACTCCGCGCTGGCGGCGTTTTCCGGCATTTCGATCAGCGCATTCCGCTGCCAAAACTCGGTGAATGGCGGCAACGTCACCTGCTGGCTAGCCCCACGCTGCCCGGCAATGTTGTAAAAAGTCTCCAGCCATTCCAGCTCGCTTTTGCCTTCGGTAAATCGCTCATACCCGCCCTTCTCCCAGCGTTCACTCAGCTCGGCAAAGACATCAAAATCATTTCGCGCTTCACCCTGCGGCGGTACAACCTGCTTCATCGGCACCAGATGCTGGTTGCTGTAATCGCCGGTCATAGTCAAATCATTACGCTCAAAAGACGTCGTCGCCGGCAGCACGATATCGGCATGCTTCGCTGCGGCTGTCCAGAAACACTCTGAGATAACCACCAGCTCCGGTTTTTGCCAGGCGCGAATCAGACGGTTGGTGTCCTGATGATGGGTGAAGTTAGCGCCGCCCGCCCACCACAGCATACGGATGTCCGGGAAATGGCGGTCCATACCGTTGTGCTGATAAAAACCACCCGGATTCTCCAGCGCTTCAACAATTCGCGCCACCGGGATTTTATCCACCGCGTCGGTGCCGTTTTTAACGCTGCCCTGCATTGAAGCCAGCACCGCAGCACGGCGCGTTGGGTTGCCGCCGTTGGCAAAATGATACGACAGCCCAAAGCCGCCGCCAGGCGTCCCGATTTGCCCGAGCATGGCAGCCAGCGTGACAATCATCCAGTGTTTCTGCTCGCCATACTGCTGGCGTTGCATACCCCATCCCGCCATCAGCATGGTGGTGTTTTGGTGAAATATCGCCGCAAGTTCACGTATTTTAGCCGCCGGAACACCACAAATTTCAGCGGCCCATTCTGCCGTTTTTGCAACATCGTCAGATTTGCCCAGCAGATAGTCGGCAAAACGGTCATATCCGGTCGTACACCGGGCGAGAAAGTCCGCGTCGTGCCAGCCGTTTTCCACCAGCGTATGCGCGATACCCAGCATCAGCGCCACGTCGGTCCCCATATGCGGAGCGATCCATTCCATCTTCTCGCCAAAGAAATCGACGCTTTCCGATCGCATCGGATCGATACAGATCAACCGCTTCCCGCTGCCACGCAGTGCCTCAAAGTAAGCGAGGCCCTGCTCGTCGGAGGCGTTCCAGGCAATTTTCAGGGTATTCAGCGGATTGGCGCTCCATAACACCACCACTTCGCTGTTCTCCAGCACCACCGGCCAACTGGTCTGCTGCTGGTAAACTTCGTTACCGCCCACCACGTACGGCATGATGGCCTGCGCAGCGCCTGTCGAGTAATCCCCCAGATGCCCGGTATAACCACCCGCCAGCGCCATATAACGCTGTAGCAGGGTTGCGGCTTTGTGTAACACGCCGTTGGAACGCCAGCCGTAGGAACCGGCAAAAATCGAGGCCGGGCCGTAGCTGTCACGGATGCGTTTATGCTGCGTATGGATAAGATTCAGCGCGTCGTCCCAACTGACACGAACAAATTCATCTTTCCCGCGCACTCCCTGCGGATTCTCCGGCGAGGCGAGAAAGCCTTTACGCACCATGGGAAAACGTACCCGCGTTTTACTGTGTACCTGGTCGCGCACCACGGTTTGCAATGAGTTGGGATGGGCGGTGGGCAGCGCGCCGCGAGAGGAGAAAACCGTCTCGCCATCGGTTTCGACGAGAATAGGTCCCCAGTGGGCGGCGGTTAACACCGAGTAATGTGCGGGTGAATTAGCCAAGATGGCGCTCCTGAATGCGATGTGACGGCTTATTTATTATGCCGTTCAATGTTACTTACAAATTTCAGAGTCTTCCCTGGAATTTTCTTCATGTTCACACGTCATAATCAACCGCCACGGTCGCTGTGGCAAAGAAGAAAAAGTCATTAAGGAATTAAGATGAAGAAACGTGTTTTTGTTATTGCTGCCATCGTGAGCGGCGCCCTGGCGGTTTCTGGCTGCACAACAAACCCTTACACCGGAGAACGCGAAGCGGGTAAATCCGGCATTGGCGCGGGTATTGGCTCTCTGGTCGGCGCGGGTATTGGCGCACTCTCTTCTTCGAAGAAAGATCGCGGCAAAGGCGCGCTGATTGGTGCGGCGGCTGGCGCGGCCGTTGGCGGCGGTGTCGGCTATTACATGGACGTGCAGGAAGCAAAACTGCGCGACAAAATGCAGGGAACGGGCGTCAGCGTGACGCGCAGTGGCGATAACATCATCCTGAATATGCCAAATAACGTCACCTTCGACAGCAACAGCAGCAACCTGAAACCTGCGGGTGCCAACACCCTGACCGGCGTGGCAATGGTACTGAAAGAGTACAATAAAACCGCCGTCAACGTGCTCGGCTTCACCGACAGCACCGGCAGTCAGGATCTGAATATGCGCCTGTCGCAGCAGCGCGCGGACTCCGTGGCCAGCGCCTTAATCACTCAAGGCGTCGCCGCTAACCGTATCCGTACTCAGGGTATGGGCCCGGCAAATCCGATCGCCAGCAACAGCACGGCGGAAGGTAAAGCGCAAAACCGCCGCGTAGAGATCACCTTAAGCCCGCTCCAGTAACGTTTTGTGCCGGATAATGGCAGCGTCTTATCCGGCATGAAGCACTTGCCATCGTTGATTTTCGCGTTAAGGTGTTGTCACCAAATTTAGGGAAATCAGCGATGAGCAAATCAACACGGGCAACCATCAGCGATGTGGCGAAAGCCGCAAAAACCGGCAAGACCAGCATTTCACGCTACCTCAACGGTGAAAAGCACCTGCTTTCCGACGCGCTACTGGCCCGCATTGAACAAGCCATTGCCGATCTCGACTACCGTCCCAGCCTGATGGCAAGAGGCCTGAAACACGGTCGTACCCGTCTGATTGGTCTGATCATCGCCGATATTACTAATCCCTACTCCGTCAACGTGTTAAGCGGGATTGAAGCCGCCTGTCGCGATAAGGGCTTTACCCCGCTGGTGTGTAACACCAACAACGAAGTGGATCAGGAGCTGCATTATCTCGACCTGCTGCGCAGCTACCAGGTCGAAGGGATTGTGGTCAACGCCGTTGGAATGCGCGAAGAGGGGCTGAACCGCCTGCAACAGTCTGCGCTGCCGATGGTTCTGATTGACCGTAAAATTCCCGATTTTGCCTGTGATATGGTCGGGCTGGATAACACCCAGGCGGCAACGGTTGCCACTGAACATCTGGTCGAGCAAGGTTTTGAAGCCATCCTGTTCCTCAGCGAGCCGCTGGGCATGGTGAATACCCGCCGCGAACGCCTGAGCGCTTTTCGCGCCACGCTCGCACAGTACCCCGGCGTTATCGCGCAAAATGCCGAAGTCCCGCTAACGGACAATACGCAACTGGATGACACGCTGCGCCAGTTTCACCAGCAGCATCGGGGGATGCGCAAAGCCGTTATCTCTGCCAACGGCGCTCTCACGCTGCAGGTTGCCCGCGCCCTGAAGCGCATTGGCCTTAACTGGGGCAGCGATATCGGCCTGCTCGGTTTTGACGAACTGGAATGGGCGGAGCTGGCGGGCGTCGGTATCACCACGTTGAAACAACCCACATGGCAGATTGGCTACACCGCCGTTGAGCAGGTTGTACGCCGAATTGATGGCGGCTCTGCTGCCATTCAGGAACAGGTATTCTCCGGCGAGCTGATCGTGCGCGGCTCAACCGCCCGTTAAATTTCCTTCGTGATGGTGATCATAAATTCGACATCATGAGCTTTTCTTTGGAACCGGTTCCATCTAGCGTTATAACAAGAATGCTAGTCTGGAGTTTCCATGAAAAGAAAAATTATGGTGGTTACCGCCGCCTACGGCTACGACCAGGTGCGGGCAGCAGGCGGGCAAACGGCAATGTTGCCCATCATTGCCGAAGCCGGTGCTGACGGCGTCGAAATCCGCCGCGAGTTATTAACCGACGCCGAGCTGAAAACGCTGTCCACAATGGCCTCTGCTATCGAACTCTTCGGCCTGCTGGCCTGTTATTCAGCGCCTGAACCGTTATTCCTTGAGGATGGGAACCTGAATCCCCGACTTCCGCAGCTTCTCGAAGAAGCGCAGGCCCTACAGGCGCTGTGGTTAAAAGTCTCTCTCGGTCATTTTTCCCATACCGAACAGTTCGACGATTTACGTGAATGGCTGGACAACAGCGGTATGGAGCTGGTTGTGGAAAACGATCAGACCGCCTGCGGACGCCTGCAGCCGATGCAACGCTTTAATGAAGCCTGTCAGACGCAAAACCTGCCGATATCTCTGACTTTCGATATGGGCAACTGGCTGTGGGTTGGCGACTCCCCGGAACAGGCCGCGCAGAACCTGGCGCCAACCGTCGGATATATCCATGTCAAAGCCGCAGTTACGCATCGCGATAGCTACCGTGCCGTACCGCCTGATGAAGCAGATTCACGCTGGCTGGCGCTGTTAAAAACGCTGCCCAACGATGTTCCGCGCGGTATTGAGTTCCCCCTGGAAGGGCAGGATTTGACGGCGGTTACCCGCCACTACGTCGAGCTGTTACGCAAGGAGTAACACATGAAAAATTCACTGGATGCGGTCACTATTGGTGAAGCGATGGCGATGTTTGTCGCCACGCAAACCGGCGAACTGACGGATGTAGAGCAGTTTATCAAGCGCGTTGCAGGCGCTGAACTCAACGTGGCGACCGGTCTTGCTCGTCTGGGCCTGAAGGTCGGCTGGGTGAGCCGCGTAGGCAACGACAGTTTTGGTCGTTTTATCGTTAAGTCGCTGGAAAAAGAAGGGATAGATGCGCAGGGAGTTACCCAGGACGGGCGTTACACTACCGGCTTTCAGCTTAAATCTAAGGTCGAAAATGGAACCGATCCCATTGTGGAGTATTTCCGCAAAGGGTCCGCCGCCAGCCACCTCAGCGTTGAGGATTATCACGAGGACTATTTCGCCAGCGCGCGCCACTTACACCTGAGCGGCGTGGCGGCAGCGCTTTCTGCCAGCTCCTATGAACTACTGGCGCACACCGCCCGCACGCTGAAAGCCCAGGGGAAAACCATCTCGTTCGACCCAAATTTGCGTCCGGTGCTGTGGAAAAGCGAAGCCGAGATGGTGGAAAAACTGAACCGGCTGGCATTCCAGGCTGACTGGGTTTTACCTGGATTAAAAGAGGGGATGATTTTAACCGGCCAACAGACGCCTGAAGCCATCGCCGACTTTTATCTGCGTCACGGAGTGAAGGCCGTGATCATCAAAACCGGGGCTGATGGCGCCTGGTACAAAACAGCCAGCGGTGAACAAGGTTGCGTTGCACCGGTAAAAGTCGACAACGTGGTCGATACGGTCGGCGCAGGCGATGGCTTTGCCGTGGGCGTTATCAGCGCCCTGCTGGAAGGCCGTTCGCTGCATCAGGCGGTGACCCGCGGCAATAAAATCGGCGCACTGGCCATTCAGGTTCAGGGCGACAGCGAAGGATTACCCACACGTGAACAATTAGGGGAATAAACTCCCGGCCAACTCTGTCTCTGTACCCTACATACAGAGGCGGCGTATCAGCATAACCAGAGGGCAGTCTATGAATAGCTCAACTAATGCAGCAAAACGCTGGTGGTACATTATGCCAATCGTGTTTATCACGTATAGCCTGGCGTACCTTGACCGTGCGAACTTCAGCTTCGCCTCCGCCGCCGGTATCAACGAGGACCTCGGCATTACCAAAGGGATCTCTTCCCTGCTGGGCGCTCTGTTTTTCCTCGGCTATTTCTTCTTTCAGATCCCAGGCGCGATTTACGCAGAACGGCGCAGCGTACGAAAACTGATTTTTGTCTGTCTGATCCTCTGGGGCGCATGCGCGTCGTTAACCGGTATGGTCAGCAATATTCCAATGCTTGCCGCCATCCGCTTTATTCTTGGCGTCGTTGAAGCCGCGGTGATGCCCGCAATGCTGATTTATATCAGCAACTGGTTTACGAAATCCGAACGCTCGCGCGCTAACACTTTCCTGATCCTCGGTAACCCGGTTACCGTCCTGTGGATGTCTGTGGTTTCCGGTTATCTGATCCAGGCGCTGGGCTGGCGGGAAATGTTTATCATTGAGGGCTTCCCGGCCATCATCTGGGCGTTCTGCTGGTGGGTATTGGTAAAAGACAAACCGTCTCAGGTCGGCTGGCTGTCAGAATCTGAAAAAGCCGCCCTTCAGGCGCAACTGGAAAAAGAGCAGCAGGGCATCAAAGCCGTGCGTAACTATAGCGAGGCCTTCCGCTCACGTAACGTCATCCTGCTGTGCATGCAGTATTTCGCCTGGAGTATTGGCGTCTATGGTTTTGTCCTGTGGCTACCGTCGATTATCCGCAACGGCGGCGCAAATCTGGGCATGGTAGAGGTTGGCTGGCTGTCATCCGTACCTTATCTGGCGGCGACGGCGGCGATGATCCTTGTCTCCTGGGCCTCCGATAAGCTGCAAAACCGTAAACTGTTTGTCTGGCCGCTGTTATTGATAGCCGCTTTCGCTTTTATCGGCTCCTGGGCCGTGGGTGCAGACCACTTCTGGATTTCTTACACGCTGTTAGTTATTGCGGGTGCGGCAATGTACGCCCCATATGGCCCCTTCTTCGCCATCATCCCGGAAATGTTGCCGCGCAACGTCGCCGGGGGTGCAATGGCGCTGATTAACAGCATGGGCGCGCTAGGCTCATTCTTTGGTTCATGGTTTGTCGGCTACCTCAATGGCGCAACCGGCAGCCCATCCGCCTCGTACATTTTTATGGGGGTAGCGCTTTTTGTCTCAGTATGGCTAACTTTAATTGTTAAGCCTGCTAATAATCAGCAATTACCTATTGGCGCACGCCACGCTTAAATTTTAACTTACGGAGATTCGCATGAAGCCGTCCATTATTCTCTATAAAGCGTTACCTGACGATTTACTGCATCGCCTGGAAGAGCATTTTACTGTGACTCATGTGCCTAACCTGCGCCCGGAAACGGTCGCACAGCACGCCGAGGCTTTTGCCAACGCGGAAGGTCTGCTGGGTTCCAGTGAAGCCGTCAATACCGCCCTACTGGAGAGAATGCCCAGGCTACGTGCGACATCCACGATTTCCGTAGGCTATGACAACTTCGACGTCGATGCCCTCAACGCGCGCAAGGTGCTGTTGATGCACACGCCAACCGTGCTGACGGAAACTGTCGCCGATACGGTAATGGCGCTGGTGTTAAGCACCGCTCGCCGCGTGGTAGAAGTTGCTGAACGGGTGAAAATTGGCGAATGGACCAAAAGTATCGGGCCGGACTGGTTTGGTACGGATGTACACCACAAAACGCTGGGGATTGTCGGCATGGGCCGTATTGGTCTGGCGCTGGCGCAACGCGCGCATTTTGGTTTTAGCATGCCGATTCTTTATAACGCGCGCCGTCATCACCAGGAGGCGGAAGAACGCTTCAACGCGCGTTACTGCGACCTCGATACGCTGTTGCAGGAGTCCGATTTTGTCTGTCTGATCCTGCCGTTAACCGCAGAAACGCATCATCTGTTTAGTACCGAACAGTTTGCCAAAATGAAGTCCTCCGCCATTTTCATTAACGCCGGGCGTGGGCCAGTGGTCGATGAAAAAGCGCTGATTACCGCCCTGCAAAGCGGGGAAATTCATGCCGCAGGCCTGGATGTGTTTGAGCAGGAGCCATTACCGGCAGACTCACCGTTATTGGCGCTGCCAAACGTGGTAGCCGTACCGCACATAGGTTCAGCGACGCATGAAACGCGCTATAACATGGCGGCCTGTGCGGTGGATAACTTAATCGATGCGCTGCAAGGACGCGTTGAGAAGAATTGCGTGAACCCGCAGGTCGCGCCATAAACAAAAGGCCGGGTAGCGCTTACGCTTACCCGGCCTTTTATGTATTACATCGCCTTCATTACTGAGCGGCATTCACCGCCGCAGTCCAGGCCTGATTAAATGCCTGATGCTGAGAGGCCAACGGGCCAATCAGCGTGTTGTACTGACTTGCCTGCTGTGAAGTTGGGAACTGGATACCGTTAGCGACAAAGCTCACCTGCGTATCCTGCTGTGCCACAAAATCACCGACCTGCACTAACTGCTGCGTGAAGATTTGCGCGGCAGGGATCAGCGGCTGTAGCGCCTCTGAAGGTACAGTGACGACTTTATTGTAGACCTGGTCAAAGACCGGCTTCAGATCCTCGCCCTGCTTCAGCGCGCCATGCGCAGCATCTGCCTGCAGTTTCGCATTCTGCAACTGTTGCCCTAATACGCCCAACGCACCATTTGCCTGACGCAGCGGTTCACGCTGAGTCACATAATCCTGAGGAACACGAATCGCATTTACGCTATCAACCACCGGGCGCAGACCGGAGTCCATTGCCTGATTAACCTGCTGCGAATAGCCATACAGAATCGCGTAATCGGACACAAACGGGCCAAACTGTTTTTTCTGATCGGCGGTCAGCGTTGGTAAACGCTCTCCGCTACGCATTGCAGTATTCTGCAGAAAATCGATAAACGCTTTGCGTTGATCGCCTTCTTTATCAAAACACCCACTCAGGCCAACTACCATTAAGAGCGCCAAAACAGGCGCAAACCAGCGAGAGCAGGACTTACCTGTCGCCATTTTAATACTCCTTTCACCCAAAAATGCGCACAACGACACCCGCGTGCCTGACGTTGACAAGGATAGTCCAGGTCAGCCCCGCAAGATACCCTTTCCGCGTAATCTTGTGGGGGAAAATAACCGCTCCCGCCACCCATCGTTTTGCTAAACAATGCGCCATTTACCACACGACGTCATATTTTAGTCATCTTTACAATCGGGATCGATCGTTCGCAGATCCCGACCTTTATCAGTTCGTTAGCCTGCAAAAGATTGTCGACCCCGATCCGCTGAAACGAATCCATCACGCAAACCTAAAATCCGGCTTCATTTTTTCCGACTACTCTTAATGAGCTTCGATGAAATTCACGATCCCGCTGTGTGATTTGTAGGAGTTCTCAATGGAATACAAAGATCCTATGTTTGAACTGCTGAGCAGTCTGGAGCAGATTGTTTTTAAAGATGTATCGCAGACGGTTACTCTGACGCAAAAAACCAACCCTTTCACCGAATTTGAACAGCTACGACGAGGGACAGGTTTAAAAACAGATGATTTTGCCCGAGTGATGGGCGTGACGGTCGCGACGGTTCATGAATGGGAGTCTAAACGCGTAAAGCCTTCCAATACCGAATTGAAGTTAATGCGCCTGATTCAGGCAGACCCAAGATTAAGTAAGCAACTGATGGATTGAACTATTTTTTAATTTTACTTATGAACGGTCCTGTAAAAGGGCCGTTCCCTTAAGGGGGTTATCCACAAAAAAGAAAATAGTAGTTGCATCCACATGCGTAAAATGAGTTAATGCCCTCAACGGTTTGACGTACAGACCATTACAGCAGTTAGTAAGGCAAGTCCCTTCAAGAGTTATCGTTGATACCCTTCGTAGTGAGCATTTCCTTTACTGTTAAAAAATCTGTAAAGCACGCCATATCGCCGAAAGGCACACTTATTTTTTAAAAGGTAATACACTATGTCCGGTAAAATGACTGGTATCGTAAAATGGTTCAACGCTGACAAAGGTTTCGGCTTCATCACTCCTGACGATGGCTCTAAAGACGTGTTCGTACACTTCTCTGCTATCCAGAACGATGGCTACAAATCTCTGGACGAAGGTCAGAAAGTTTCCTTCACCATCGAAAGCGGCGCTAAAGGCCCGGCAGCTGGCAACGTAACCAGCCTGTAAGCTTAAAAAGCTCAAAATTCTGAATCCCTGCCAAACGGCGGGGATTTTTTTTATCTGTACTTCGCGAGACTCCCCGCCCAAACGCTTCTTTGCATTACTTTACCCGTCCTCCCTTTGACCTTTCCCTAAGGGCAAGCTTTATAGTGAGCCAGTCTGTATTCCACAATATTCACAAGGAATTGAAGTTATGTCGAAATCCTCACTGCTGCTGGTTTTAGGTTTGCTCACAACCGGTAGCGCGTTCGCAGCAACTCCGGAAGCTGCTTTTCTGGCGGAACACGGGCTCAGCGGTAAATCCGTCGAGCAAATCGTCGAGACCATTGACCAGTCGCCACAGAACCGCCCGCTGCCGTACTCAGCATCTATCACCAGTACCGAACTGAAGCTCTCTTCGGGCGATCAGATTTATACCCTACCGCTCGGTGACAAGTTCTATCTGTCATTTGCCCCTTATGAATGGCAAACACATCCTTGCTTCAACCACAGCCTTTCTGGCTGCCAGGGCGAAATGCCGGAGAAGGCATTCAATGTCAAAGTGACGGATAACAAGGGTGAGGTGGTGGTACAAAAAGTGATGAAGAGCGGTCGAAATGGCTTCGTCGGGGTATGGCTACCGCGCAATATGGCAGGCACAATCGCGGTAAGTTACAACGGTAAAACGGCGGAGTATCCCATCAAGACGATGGAAGACAGCCAGACCTGCCTGACAAAATTACAGCTGCGCTAACTACATACAAAAAAGCCGGATGGCACAATGCTTATCCGGCTTTTCAAAGTCAGCTCAGGAGCGTTACTGCAGCAGAGAAATATCCGCTACGCGCAGGAACAGTTCGCGCAGTTTTGCGAGCATAGACAGACGGTTAATACGCAGATCTTTATCTTCCACGTTGACCATCACTTTCTCGAAGAACGCATCAACCGGTTCACGCAGTTCCGCCAACTCAACCAGCGCTTCCTGGTAACGACCAGCTGCAAAGACAGGCTCCAGCTTATCGCGCAGCACCACAACCTGCAGCGCCAGCGCAATTTCTTCCGGCTCTTTCAGCGTTGCCGAATTTACACGGTCATTCAGCGTCTCTTCAGACTTCGCCAGGATGTTCGATACACGCTTGTTCGCTGCAGCCAGTGCGGACGCGGCTTCCAGCGTACGGAAGTGCGAAACCGCCTTCATACGTGCGTCGAAATCAGCCGGACGAGTCGGACGACGCGCCAGTACTGCCTGAATAGTATCGACGGTGTAACCTTCATCCTGATACCAGGCGCGGAAGCGACCGAGCATAAAGTCGATCACATCATCCACCACGTTGGCGTTAGTCAGCTTGTCGCCATACAGACGAACCGCTTCTTCGGTCAACGTTTGTAGATCCAGATTCAGGTTCTTCTCAACGATGATACGCAGTACGCCCAGCGCGGCACGACGCAGCGCAAACGGGTCTTTGTCGCCTTTCGGATGCTGACCGATACCGAAGATACCCGCCAGTGTGTCCATCTTATCGGCAATCGCCACGGCACAGGCAACCGGGTTAGACGGCAGGTCATCACCGGCAAAACGCGGCTGATACTGCTCGTTCAGCGCCACAGCGACATCTTCCGCTTCACCATCGTGACGCGCGTAGTGCATGCCCATCACGCCCTGAGTATCGGTGAACTCGAAGACCATGTTGGTCATCAGGTCGCACTTGGACAGCAGGCCAGCACGCGTTGCGTGGTTAACGTCAGCGCCAATTTGACCAGCAATCCAGCCCGCCAGCGCCTGGATACGGTCAGTTTTGTCGCGTAGCGTACCCAGTTGCTGTTGGAACAGCACGGTTTGCAGACGTGGCAGATGGTCTTCCAGACGTTTTTTACGGTCAGTATTGAAGAAGAATTCGGCATCCGCCAGACGCGGACGAACCACCTTCTCGTTACCGGAGATGATTTGCTGCGGGTCTTTGGATTCGATGTTGGCAACGAAGATAAAATTCGGCAGCAGTTTGCCGTCGTTCGCGTATACCGGGAAGTACTTCTGGTCACCTTTCATGGTGTGTACCAGCGCTTCGGACGGAACAGCGAGGAATTTCTCTTCGAACTTCGCGGTCAGCACGACCGGCCATTCCACCAGCGAGGTGACTTCTTCCAGCAGGCTTTCACTCAGATCGGCGTTGCCGCCAATTTTACGCGCCGCGTCTTCGGCATCGGCTTTGATTTTGGCTTTACGCTCAGCGTAATCCGCAATCACTTTGCCGCGCTCACGCAGAATTTCTGGGTACTGATCGGCATTATCGATAGTGAACTCCGGCTCGCCCATAAAGCGATGCCCGCGGATCACGCGATCGGACTGAATCCCCAGAATAGTTGCCGGAATAACTTTGTCGCCCAGCAGCAACGTCACGGTGTGAACCGGACGCACGAAGTGAACGTCAGACGCGCCCCAGCGCATCAGTTTCGGGATCGGCAGCTTCGCCAGTGAGGTGGCGATCATATTCGGCAGCAACGCTTCAGCGCTTTCGCCTTTCACATGCGCGCGATACAGCAGCCACTCGCCTTTGTCGGTGGTCAGACGCTCAGCCTGATCAACCGTGATGCCACAGCCACGCGCCCAACCTTCGGCCGCTTTGCTCGGTTTACCTTCGGCGTCAAACGCCTGGGCAATGGCCGGGCCGCGTTTTTCTACTTCACGGTCGGGTTGTGCTTCAGCCAGGGCAGCGACTTTCAACGCCAGACGACGCGGCGCGGCGAACCACTCCACGTTGCCGTGCGCGATGCCAGCATTATCCAGCTCCGCGGTAAAGTTCGCAGCAAAGGACTGAGCCAGGCTGCGCAGTGCTTTTGGTGGCAGCTCTTCAGTGCCGATTTCCACCAGAAAAGTTTTCTCAGACATGGCCGCCTCTTATTTGTCTTTGTTGCACATCGGGAAGCCAAGGGCTTCACGGGAAGCGTAGTAAGCTTCTGCCACTGCTTTGGTCAGGGTGCGAATACGCAGGATATAGCGCTGACGCTCGGTGACGGAGATGGCTTTACGCGCATCCAGCAGGTTGAAGCTATGGGCGGCTTTCAGAATACGTTCATACGCAGGCAGCGGCAGCGGATTTTCCAGCGCCAGCAGCTGCTGCGCTTCTTTCTCGTACTGCTCGAAGCAGGTGAACAGGAAGTCCACGTCGGCGTATTCGAAGTTGTAGGTGGATTGCTCCACTTCGTTCTGATGGAACACGTCGCCGTAAGTGGTTTTACCCAGCGGGCCGTCGCTCCAGACCAGGTCGTAAACGCTGTCTACGCCCTGAATGTACATGGCCAGACGTTCCAGACCGTAGGTAATTTCCCCGGTCACTGGTTTACATTCCAGACCACCAACCTGCTGGAAGTAGGTGAACTGCGTGACTTCCATGCCGTTCAGCCACACTTCCCAACCCAGACCCCAGGCACCCAGCGTTGGGTTTTCCCAGTTATCTTCTACGAAACGGATATCGTGAATGGTCGGGTCCATACCCAGCTCTTTCAGAGAACCCAGGTACAGCTCCTGAATGTTGTCCGGAGACGGCTTAATCACTACCTGGAACTGATAGTAGTGTTGTAAGCGGTTCGGGTTTTCGCCATAGCGGCCGTCGGTCGGACGACGAGAAGGCTGCACATAAGCAGTCGCCATCGGTTCCGGCCCCAGCGCCCGCAGGCAGGTCATTGGGTGAGATGTCCCCGCGCCGACTTCCATGTCCAATGGTTGAACGATGGTGCAGCCCTGGCGAGCCCAGTAATCCTGTAAGGTCAGGATCAAGCCCTGGAAGGTCCTGGTATCAAACTTTTGCATATTATTTCGTGCTGGATACGTGTGGATTTAAAGGAAGCGGTCAGTATACCCGCTGGCTGCAAGATATACAGTACGAAACGGGAAAAAGGGGGAACTTAGCGCATGGAAAGGTGTAAAAACTGCCCGTCTGCATCAAAAGAGCAGACAAAACTCTCTTTACGGAAGGTAGAACCACGCATCTCATAGCTGCCCTGAAATTGTTCCAGACCGGAGATATCAATTTTCTGCACACCAGTGTTGTAGATTTGTGCCGCCTCATTTTTACACAGTGACTCCATATCCAGCGAACGTGTTGCACTGACTTTGATCTTTTGCGCCTTCTGCGCGGGTGCAGGCGGCTGGGTGTCGGCGCACGCAACCAGTAAAAGGGTAACGATCGCGGAAAAGAAATACTTCATCATCATTTTATTACCGCCTGGTTTGCTGGTCAGTCTTATTATTAAGTGTCTGGAAACGGATGCTATTTTGAGAATCTCATCAGACCATCTCAAGCTTTAGCGTAAGAACTCGGATTTTTCCAGTGAGCTACGCTCGCAAAATTTCGGTCAGACTTTTTTTAATGAATACAGAGGAACTGATGCAGCCCAAAATATTCTGGATTGATAACCTGCGCGGGATAGCCTGTCTCATGGTTGTGATGATCCACACCACGGCCTGGTACATCACCAATGCGCAAAACGTCAGCCCATTGAATTGGGATCTGGCCAATGTGCTCAATTCAGCTTCTCGCGTCAGCGTCCCGTTGTTCTTTATGATTTCGGGCTATCTGTTTTTTGGCGAGCGCAGCGCCAAACCGCGCCATTTCATGCGCATTGCGCTCTGCATCCTGTTTTACAGCAGCGTGGCGCTGGCCTACATCCTGCTGTTTACCTCGATCAACGCTGAGCTGTCGCTGAAAAACCTGCTGCAAAAGCCGGTGTTCTATCACCTGTGGTTTTTCTTCGCGATCGCCGTAATCTACCTGGTTTCCCCGCTGATACAGGTAAAAAATATCAGCGGCAAGATGCTGCTGGCGCTTATGGTAGTGATTGGGGTAATTGCCAATCCCAATACCGTCTCACAAAAAATTGGCGGTTTTGAGTGGCTTCCCATCAACCTGTACATCAGTGGCGACACGTTCTACTACATCGTGTACGGTATGCTAGGCCGAGCGATTGGTATGATGGATACGCACAAGCGCGCGCTTACCTGGCTCTGTGCGGCGTTGTTTATCACCGCAGTGTTTATTATTTCTCGAGGCACGTTGCATGAACTGCGTTGGCGAGGCAATTTTGCCGATACCTGGTATCTCTATTGCGGCCCGGCGGTGTTTATTTGTGCTGCCTCCCTCCTGACGCTGGTCAAAAATACGCTCAGTACGCGCACTCTGCCGTTACTGGGCCTTATTTCCCGCCACTCCCTGGGCATTTATGGCTTTCATGCGCTGATCATTCACGCGCTACGCACCAACGGTGTAGAACTCAAAAACTGGCCGCCGCTGGATATGCTATGGATTTTTAGCGCCACACTGGCGGGAAGTTTACTGTTGTCTGTATTGTTGCAGCGCATCGATACGCGCAGACTGGTGAGCTAACAATAAAAGCCCTCGATCGGCAACCATCGAGGGCATACGATCACTCCGTAAAATCGTCTGCGACTGCCAGCGTTTCTTTTGGATGCTCAAAGCCACTATCACGGATATTTTTCTGCACCGCAACGGTACCAAACAGGCTTAAAAAGAAGGCCAGGCCGTAAAACCCTTTCTCGTTTAGCAGCAGCGTGGCATTCCACAAACCGATAACCAACAATGCAACCGCAATAATAAACGCGGCAAGACAGGTTATGTAGTAAATCGGCGTTGTCGGGATCCCCTCATATTTATCCCGTACCGTCTTTTGATACGACGCAGCAGAAAACAAACCAAGCACCAAAACAGCAAAGTAATACCCCTTTTCGTTCAACTGCATATCGGCATTCCACAACCCCAGCAGATAAACCACAATGCCGCCGAGAAGCGCGACCCATGACACAATACTAAATGCCGGTGAATAAGTTGATGTCCTGTTTTCCATTTAGAGGTCCTGTCCTTTAGATAAATATTCTGCTGAACGCATGAGTAAAACTTGCCCCAGTAAACATACGATGAATGCCACCGGGAACAGCCCCTTTTCGAGGGGGGATAATGGGACATTCAATACGCCCACCAACAGCACCCCGACCGTGATGAGCGCCACCATCTGACATACAGAGGCGAAGTGTTCATCGTTCTGATTGAGATTTTCTGCACGCTGATAAACGTACGTCACAAACATTCCCGTCATCAGCACGGCAAAAAAATAGCCTTTGCTACTCAATAACGGGCATGCCCGCCATAAGCCAATAACGTAAATAAATGCACCAGAGAAGAATAATATCCATGGCAACAGCCTTGTCGTCTTCATTGGGACCTCCTTATCCATCATGGATACAATATGAATAACCCGCTAAAGACAACACAGAAAAGGTCACTACGCCGGACTTTCAGAATAAATTCATGCGCGCTAATTATTAATTAGATTGAAATATATATTTGATAAATCCCCTCTGTTTACCAGAGGGGATTTAGGGTCAGGACATCAGCGGGTGTAATTGCTGATAGATTCGGCGGAAGGTTTCCCGACGCTGTTGGTAAAGGGCATGGCGCTCGACATCAGGATAATGCGCCTGCTCCAGCGTAAGCTGAGGTAGAAGGTCTGATAATGGCTGCTGCGGATTAATGGCAATTTGCGCCAGACGCGCCGCACCGAGAGCAGGACCAACATCGCCGCCGGTACGGTAATCCAACTGCAATCCGCTGATGTCAGACAGCATCTGACGCCAGTATTCGCTGCGCGCCCCGCCGCCAATCAGCGTAATGCTGGAGGGCTGCACGCCGCAGGCGTGTACCACGTCCATACCCTCAGCCAATGCAAAACCAACGCCTTCCAGCACCGCCTGTGCCAGCTCCGCCGGACCATGCTGATGCGTCAGACCGAAAAATACGCCCTTCGCCTGCGGGTTGTTGTGCGGCGTACGTTCACCGGACAGATAGGGTAAAAACCAGACCGGCTCAGCGTGTTCATCCGCCTGTTGCGCTGCGGCAATCAACGCAGGAACGCTCGCCAGTCCGGTTAATTTTGCCGCCCAGTCCAGGCAGGATGCCGCACTTAGCATCACAGACATCAGGTGCCATCGTTCAGGCAAGGCATGGCAAAAGCTATGGACCGCGCTTTCCGGTTTGCTGAGAAAGCCGTCGCTGACCGCAAAATAGACCCCGGAAGTACCCAGCGATAGCATCGCCTGACCGGCATTCATCATGCCCACGCCAACCGCCCCCGCTGCGTTATCCCCACCTCCGGCGACCACCGCAACCTCCTGCATTCCCCAGGCCCTGGCGACTGCTGGCAACAATGTTCCGGTAATCTCACTGCCTTCATAGAGCGCAGGCATATGCGCACGAGTCAGCTTACAGGCTTCCAGCATGACATCACTCCAGTCACGCTTCGCAACATCCAGCCACAGGGTACCAGCCGCATCAGACATATCGCTGGCGAAATCGCCGGTCATACGCAGGCGCAGGTAATCTTTCGGCAGCAGGACTTTATCAACCCGGCTAAAAATCTCCGGTTCGTGGCGCTGTACCCACAGCAGCTTTGGCGCGGTAAAGCCAGGCATCATTAGGTTGCCGGTGATGGCACGAGACTGCGGAACCAGGCTCTCCAGCATGACGCACTCTTCGGCGCAGCGACCATCGTTCCACAGGATAGCCGGGCGCAATACCTTCTGTTGTTCATCCAGTAGCGTCGCGCCGTGCATCTGTCCGGCAATTCCCAACGCTTTCACCTCGCGAAGTGAATGCTGCCGACCCAGAGCTTTCACAGCGCGATCCGTTGCCAGCCACCACTGCTCAGGGTCTTGTTCTGACCATAACGGGTGCGGGCGCGAGACGGTGAGTTTCTCCGTTTGCGAAGCGACCACATCGCCCTGCTCGTTGAGCAGAATGGCCTTTACGCCTGATGTGCCAAGATCTATCCCGATATACATAGGGCATCGTTCCTTAAAGAAAGGCCCGGTCGCGCGAGCTGACCGGGCTTACGGACATTCTCAGAGACCCGTTATTTGTCGAACAAATAATGGTTCACCAGATTTTCCAGCAATTCCTGATGACCGCTCTGGTGCACTGGCGCCAGGTTGTGTTGTTCAGCGTACTGCGCAATTTCCGTCAGCGTCATCTGCCCTTTCAGAATTTGCTGGCCCAGCTCACCATTCCAACCGGCATAACGTTTAGCCACGCGCTGATCCAGACCACCGTCTTCAATCATACGCGCCGCAATTTTCAGCGACAGCGCCATGGTATCCATCGCACCAATATGACCATAGAACAGATCGTATTTATCGGTACTCTGACGACGAACCTTGGCATCGAAGTTCAGGCCACCGGTGGTGAAGCCGCCGGCTTTCAGGATTTCGTACATCACCAACGCATTCTCTTCTACGCTGTTCGGGAACTGGTCAGTATCCCAGCCCAATTGTGCGTCCCCACGGTTGGCATCGACAGAGCCAAACAGACCCAGCGCGATAGCGGTGGCGATTTCGTGATGGAACGAGTGACCCGCCAGCGTGGCGTGGTTGGCTTCGATATTCAGTTTGATCTCTTTTTCCAGACCGAACTGCTTGAGGAATCCGTATACGGTCGCCGCATCGTAATCGTACTGGTGCTTGGTCGGTTCCTGCGGCTTCGGCTCGATAAGCAAAGTGCCCTGGAAACCAGTTTTGTGTTTGTGTTCCACGACCAGTTGCATGAAGCGACCAATTTGCTCACGTTCCTGACGCAGATCGGTATTCAGCAGCGTTTCATAGCCTTCACGACCGCCCCACAGAACGTAGTTTTCACCGCCTAATTTATGCGTGGCATCCATAGCCGTAACCACCTGCGTGGCGGCCCAGCTGAACACTTCCGGATCCGGGTTCGTGGCCGCGCCCGCGCCGTAACGTGGGTTGGTGAAGCAGTTTGCCGTTCCCCACAGCAGCTTCACGCCGCTCTGTTCCTGTTTTGCCGCCAGTACATCAACCATCTGCGCAAAATTGTTTTTGTACTCTTTCAGCGACGCGCCTTCCGGGGAGACATCCACGTCATGGAAGCAGTAGTAGGGCACGTTCAGTTTGTGGAAAAACTCGAACGCCACGTCCGCCTTGCGCTTCGCTAATTCCAGCGCTTCACCGGGCTGCTGCCACGGGCGATTAAATGCACCAACACCAAACATATCTGCACCATTCCAGCAGAAAGTGTGCCAGTAGCAGGCAGCAAACCGCAGGTGATCTTCCATACGCTTACCTAACACTAACTCATCAGAGTTGTAGTGGCGAAATGCTAATGGATTAGTTGATTTGGTGCCTTCATAACGAACGCGCTCAAGCTGGTCAAAATAGGCTGGCATAATGAACTCCATAATCAGGTAATGCGGCGGGTGATGGATAATGTCGTAATATTGGGCACTCCCCACCTATTGCTCAATTATGTTATTTCATACTGCCATTGAGATAATTCACAAGTGTGCGCTACTTCTCAAAATAAAATCTGAACAATTTAAAAATTGTTACTTATCAAACTTAAATGCAACCCAGGTAACGAATCATTTAAAATACGATCCCGGTCATAAATCAAGAAATAAACCAAAAAACGTAATTGGAAGATAAAAATCTATAATTGCCTTCCCGCCGTTACCTGTTAAAACTCTGCTACGTCTTATGCTGTGATTGTTACTTTTACTGCTATTTCTCCCCTACAAAAGGCATCACGATTATGAAGATGAAGAACATTTTACTTGCTGTTTGCACATCCCTTTTACTCACCAGTGTCGCAGGTTATGCCAAAGAAGTAAAAATCGGTATGGCGATTGATGATCTCCGCCTGGAACGCTGGCAGAAAGATCGCGATATTTTCGTCAACAAAGCTGAATCGCTTGGTGCGAAAGTATTTGTACAATCGGCGAATGGTAATGAAGAAACCCAAATGTCGCAGATTGAAAACATGATAAACCGGGGCGTGGATGTCCTTGTGATAATCCCTTACAACGGTCAGGTATTAAGCAATGTTATCAAAGAAGCAAAACAAGAAGGGATCAAGGTGCTGGCTTACGATCGCATGATCAATGATGCTGACATCGATTTTTATATCTCTTTCGATAATGAAAAAGTAGGTGAATTACAGGCTCAATCATTAGTCAATATTGTTCCCGAAGGGAATTATTTCCTGATGGGTGGCTCACCCGTTGATAACAACGCGAAGCTGTTCCGCGCTGGACAAATGAAAGTATTAAAACCTTATATCGACAGCGGAAAAATTAAGGTAGTGGGCGATCAATGGGTTGACGGCTGGTTACCGGAGAATGCGTTGAAGATTATGGAAAATGCGCTAACCGCCAACAATAACAAAATTGACGCAGTAGTTGCCTCAAATGACGCCACAGCTGGCGGTGCGATTCAGGCGCTGAGTGCGCAAGGATTATCAGGAAAAGTCGCTATTTCCGGACAAGATGCAGACCTTGCAGGCATCAAGCGCATTGTCGCCGGGACTCAAACCATGACGGTTTATAAACCTATTACATTGCTCGCAAATACCGCTGCGGAAATCGCCGTCGAACTGGGAAATGATCAACAGCCTAAAGCAGATACTTCGCTGAATAATGGCCTGAAAGATGTCCCTTCCCGACTACTCACACCTATTGATGTTAACAAAGACAATATTAACGAGACCGTCATTAAAGACGGATTCCACAAGAAAAGCGATCTGTAAGCCATGTGCCCTCTGCAAATCAGAGGGCAATAAAACGTGGTGTCAAATTCGCCACGGATATACGTGAATGTCCACGCAGGGTTCTCTTATTGGCTTATGTGGAGCAGTTATGCCATATCTTCTTGAAATGAAAAACATTACCAAGACATTCGGCGTAGTGAAGGCGGTTGATAACGTTAGCCTTAGGATCAATGCTGGCGAAATCATTTCATTATGCGGTGAAAATGGTTCGGGTAAATCGACACTAATGAAAGTTCTGTGCGGAATTTATCCGCATGGAACCTACGAAGGCGAGATCATTTTTGCTGGCGAAGCCATCCGTGCCAGCCATATTCGTGATACCGAACGTAAGGGTATTGCGATCATCCACCAGGAATTAGCCCTGGTGAAAGAGTTAACAATACTGGAAAATATTTTCCTCGGTAACGAAATGACCCGTAACGGCGTTCTTGATTACGAGATGATGACGTTACGCTGTCAAAAATTACTCGATCAGGTCAGTTTGTCTATTTCGCCAGATACGCGCGTGGGCGATTTAGGATTAGGGCAACAACAGCTGGTAGAAATTGCAAAAGCGCTGAATAAGCAGGTCCGCTTACTTATTCTGGATGAACCAACGGCCTCCCTCACCGAGCAGGAAACTGCAATACTGCTGAATATTATACGTGACCTGCAACAGCATGATATCGCCTGCATTTATATTTCACACAAATTGAATGAAGTTAAGGCCATCTCGAATACCATTTGCGTTATTCGCGACGGTAAACACATCGGCACACGCGATGCGACCAACATGACTGAAGACGATATTATCACCATGATGGTTGGTCGTGAGCTCACCGCACTTTACCCCAGCGAGCCTCATACCACGGGAGAAGAGATTTTACGGGTTGAGAATCTGACAGCCTGGCATCCCGTCAATCGCCATATAAAACGCGTCAACGACATTTCTTTCTCACTCAAGCAGGGCGAAATTCTTGGTATTGCCGGACTCGTCGGTGCAGGACGTACCGAAGCCGTACAGTGTCTGTTTGGCGTCTGGTCTGGTCGTTGGGAGGGAAAGATTTTTATTGAAGGCACTCAGGTGCATATCCATAACTGCCAGCAAGCTATTGCTCATGGCATCGCCATGGTGCCTGAAGACAGAAAAAAAGATGGCATTGTTCCGGTGATGGCTGTGGGGAAAAATATCACGCTGGCTGCACTCGATAAATTTACCGGGGGCATGAGCCATCTTGATGATGCCGCTGAACAAAAATGCATTCTGGAATCGCTTCAACAGCTCAAAGTAAAAACATCGTCCCCCGACCTTGCGATCGGGCGTCTGAGCGGAGGGAATCAGCAAAAAGCGATTCTCGCGCGTTGCCTCCTGTTAAATCCCCGGATTCTCATTCTTGATGAACCCACCAGGGGTATTGATATCGGCGCCAAATATGAAATCTACAAACTCATCAACCAGCTCGTCCAGGAAGGCATTGCCGTGATTGTCATCTCCTCTGAATTACCTGAAGTGCTCGGACTAAGCGATCGCATCCTCGTGATGCATGAAGGAAAACTGAAAGCTAACCTGGTAAATCATAACCTGACTCAGGAGCAGGTGATGGAAGCCGCATTAAGGAGCGAACATCATGTCGAAAAACAATCCGTCTGAAGCGAAACTTTCTCCCTCTATCACAGGTGGTTTCCCAGCAATAAAATCGCTTAACTTGCAAGTCTTCGTCATGATTGCGGCGATTATCGTGATTATGCTGTTTTTCACGTGGACCACTGATGGCGCATACCTGAGCGCACGTAATGTCTCGAACCTGCTTCGACAGACTGCGATTACCGGTATTCTTGCCGTGGGTATGGTGTTTGTGATCATTTCCGCTGAAATCGATCTCTCTGTCGGTTCCATGATGGGATTATTGGGCGGCGTAGCGGCGATCTGTGATGTGTGGCTAGGCTGGCCTTTACCGCTGACGGTGATCGTTACCCTGACTCTGGGATTGCTCCTCGGGGCATGGAATGGATGGTGGGTTGCTTACCGCAAGGTTCCGTCGTTTATCGTCACCCTTGCGGGAATGCTGGCTTTCCGCGGTATTCTGATTGGCATCACCAACGGCACCACCGTATCACCCACCAGCGCAGCAATGTCTCAGATTGGTCAGAGCTACTTGTCTGATGGCACAGGCTTTGTCATCGGTGCTCTCGGCTTAATGGCGTTTGTTGGCTGGCAATGGCGAGGCCGTATGCGTCGCCAGGCGTTAGGCCTTGCCACTCCCGCATCAACGTCGGCTGTGGGTCGCCAGGCATTCACAGCCATTGTCGTCTTAGGGGCAATCTGGCTATTAAACGATTATCGTGGTGTTCCAACGCCCGTCCTGCTGCTGACGCTGCTGCTGCTCGGTGGGATGTTTATGGCCACGCGCACTGCATTCGGTCGGAGAATTTACGCCATTGGCGGGAACCTGGAAGCCGCCCGCCTTTCAGGTATCAACGTTGAACGCACCAAACTTGCCGTCTTCGCTATTAATGGTTTGATGGTCGCCATTGCCGGGCTCATTCTTAGCTCCCGGCTTGGCGCAGGTTCCCCTTCCGCAGGGAACATTGCAGAACTGGATGCCATTGCCGCATGTGTCATCGGGGGAACCAGCCTGGCGGGAGGGGTCGGGAGTGTTGCCGGCGCCGTCATGGGCGCATTCATTATGGCTTCTCTCGATAATGGAATGAGTATGATGGACGTCCCCACCTTCTGGCAATACATAGTGAAAGGGGCGATATTGTTGTTGGCGGTATGGATGGACTCAGCAACCAAACGTCGTTCCTGAATTAAAGAAGTGGGTGTATCTCAATGCCGGTTAATGCAACCGGCATTGTCTTATCTACATGATTCAGCAGGAAAAGAACCATGTTTTATAAACGTCATCGTATTACGTTGTTATTTAATGCCAATAAAGCCTACGACCGTCAGGTGGTTGAAGGGGTTGGCGAGTATCTGCAAGCGTCGCAATCGGAGTGGGATATCTTCATAGAAGAAGATTTTCGTGCTCGCATTGATAACATTAAAGAGTGGTTAGGCGACGGCGTTATTGCCGATTATGACGATGATGATATTGCGCAATTACTTGTCGATGTGGATGTTCCGATCATTGGCGTTGGGGGTTCCTACCATCTGCAGCAAGATTATCCACCAGTACATTACATTGCCACCGACAACCACGCGCTGGTAGAAAGCGCCTTCCTGCATCTGAAAGAGAAAGGGATTAACCGGTTTGCATTTTATGGTCTTCCGGCTTCAAGCGGTAAACGCTGGGCCGCAGAACGTGAATATGCGTTTTGCCAGTTGGTTGCCAAAGAGAAGTACCGCGGCGTGGTGTATCAAGGTCTGGAAACCGCGCCAGAAAACTGGCAGCACGCGCAAAATAGGTTGGCGGACTGGCTGCAAACTCTGCCGCCGCAAACCGGGATTATCGCCGTCACCGACGCACGTGCGCGGCACGTTCTGCAGGCCTGTGAACATCTGCATATTCCGGTACCGGAAAAACTGTGCGTCATTGGTATCGATAACGAAGAGCTGACCCGTTATCTGTCACGAGTCGCCTTGTCCTCCGTCGCTCAGGGAGCCAGACAAATGGGGTATCAGGCAGCCAAACTACTCCACCGCCTGCTGGCTCACGAAGAGATACCCTTACAGCGCATTCTGGTTCCTCCTGTACGCGTTGTTGCGCGTCAGTCTACAGATTATCGTTCACTTACCGATCCTGCCGTTATTCAGGCGATGCATTACATTCGCAACCATGCCTGCAAAGGTATCAAGGTTGATCAAGTGTTGGACTCAGTAGGGATTTCACGTTCGAATCTGGAGAAGCGCTTTAAAGAAGAGGTCGGAGAGACCATTCACGCCGTGATTCATGCCGAAAAGCTGGAAAAGGCGCGCAGTCTGTTGATTTCTACCACGCTTTCAATCAACGAAATTTCACAGATGTGCGGCTATCCGTCTCTGCAGTATTTCTATTCGGTATTCAAGAAAGAGTACGACACGACGCCAAAAGAGTATCGCGATGTGAACAGTGAAGTGTTGCTATAGGATGATAGCCGGATGGCGAAGTTGCCATCCGGCACTCGAAATTACATATGCGCGGCGATTAAACGCTGGTTGTCCTGATACATTGCGAACAGATAGTTGTTATAACTCTGTCCCTTAGTGGAATAACCCTTCAGCTTATGGATCATCGCGGTGGCGGTGACTTCCTGATCGGCTTTACGCAACTGCGCACGTGACTTACGGAAGGAAGAGTAGGCCGGATGCGTATTCAAATTAATGACGTAAGCATTCACCGACTCTTTCACTGATTCAAATTGTGAGTAGCCTTTGACCTTACCCGGTGCATTGTTACAACGACCCTTGCCGCATTTCATGCCAAACAGGTTGTTGTTGCTACGCGCCAGCTTCGACGTACCCCAGCCGCTTTCTGCCGCAGCCATGGTTGCCACCATACTGGTCGGGATAATGTCTACACGCTCAAGCAGCGTATTCCACGGAATTTTACGCGTGTTACCAGACCAGTTCACCTTGTAGCGCTTCGCGATGTCTTTCATACGCGTACGCTCAGTCGGTGACCAGCGGTTCTGGTACTGTTTTGAAATCAGCCAGTTACGGTCCGCCGTAATGGCAGCATTTTGACTGGTAATATAAGGCATAACCGTCCGGAGAAACGCTTTTTTCCTTGGTGTTCCGGAAGGGTATTTTCGCAAATCAGGAAGTGAACTACTCTTTGCACTATTGCGAGAATACTCTTGTTTACTGCTAACCTGTTTATTACTTGCCTTGGTTATCTGGGGCTTGTGACTCGTTGTCGCCGTGTGTGTCTTTGCCAGCACCTCACCCGAAAATGCAACGGTGAGTAACATAAGAATCATTGCCCCATATCGTCGAATGGGAGTCAATATCATTAGGTCTCCTGGTCGGATTTATACATTCCAACACCTTATATTTTTCACAAAAATGAGAGATGAATCTCAAATCATATCAAAAATAGCCGTCAAGAGCACCCACAGGAATAGTCCAATTCTGAAACTATGTCACGTATTAACGGTTCTGGGTGCCATTAATTCGAAGAAAATGTGGAGGTTATCGCAAAATCAGTTCATTTTTTGCGCGCGATCGCTCACCCTCACATCTCCTCCTGGCGGAATCAACTCAAAGGAGGAGTTTCCGGCCTGATTTCACTGGCAAACTGGCGAAAATCGCAGCATCAAGGACAGCACTATGAAACTTGCCGCCGTTGCGCTGGCGCTAATGCCCGGCATTGCCATCGCCTCATCATGGACGTCTCAAGGACTTCCCACCTTCGAAGCGGAAGGTACGGGTAAATTCGTCAGCCATGCAGCGTTGACGAAGGGTACCCGTCCTTTAACCCTGAATTTTGACCAACAGTGCTGGCAGCCTGCTGATGCGATAAAACTCAACCAGATGCTGTCGCTAAAACCTTGTGAAGGCGCGCCGCCACAGTGGCGTTTATTCAAAGACGGCGATTACACGCTGGAAATCGATACCCGCTCCGGTACGCCGACGCTGATGCTGTTGGTAAAAAGTGCTAAGGACACCGTCACCACCCAGATTCGCCAATGCCCGAAATGGGACGGTTCACCATTAACGCTGGACGTGAGCCAGACCTTCCCGGAAGGTGCCGTGGTGCGTGATTTCTACAGCCAGCAAACGGCAACGGTAAAAAACGGGTCGATTACCCTACAGCCCGCCGCAACCAGTAACGGGCTGTTGCTACTGGAACGGGCGGAAACCGATGCCCCCACAGCTTTCGACTGGCATAACGCCACGGTGTATTTCGTCCTGACGGACCGCTTTGTGAATGGCGATCCGAGTAACGACCACAGCTATGGGCGTCGCAACGACGGCATGCAGGAAATTGGCACGTTCCACGGTGGCGATTTGCGCGGGCTCGCCAGCAAACTCGACTACCTGCAACAGTTAGGCGTCAACGCCCTGTGGATCAGCGCGCCGTTTGAGCAAATCCACGGCTGGGTCGGCGGTGGCTCCAAAGGGGACTTCCCCCACTACGCTTACCACGGCTACTACACCCAGGACTGGACCACGCTTGACGCCAATATGGGAAACGAAGCGGACCTGCGTGCGCTGGTTGATGGCGCACACCAGCGCGGCATCCGTGTCTTGTTTGATGTGGTGATGAACCATACCGGCTACGCCACGCTGGCGGATATGCAGGAGTATCAGTTTGGGGCACTGTACCTATCGGGCGATGAACTGAAAAAAACGCTCGGGGAACGCTGGACGGACTGGCAGCCATCCGCCGGGCAAAGCTGGCACAGTTTCAATGATTACATCAACTTTAGCGATAAAGCTGGCTGGGAAAAATGGTGGGGGAAAAACTGGGTCCGCACCGATATTGGCGATTACGACAATCCTGGCTTTGACGACCTGACGATGTCGCTGGCCTTCCTGCCCGATCTGAAAACCGAATCCACCACGCCTTCCGGGCTGCCAAACTTTTATCAGCACAAGCCGGATACGCACGCCAAAGCCATCGCCGGTTACACGCCCCGGGATTATCTGACGCACTGGCTCAGTCAGTGGGTGCGTGATTATGGAATTGACGGATTTCGGGTCGACACCGCTAAACACGTCGAGCTTCCCGCCTGGCAGCAGCTAAAAACACAAGCCAGCGCGGCGCTGGTCGAATGGAAGAAAGCCAATCCGGAAAAAGCGCTGGATGATAACCCCTTCTGGATGACTGGCGAGGCCTGGGGTCACGGTGTGATGCAAAGCGACTATTACCGTCACGGCTTCGATGCGATGATCAATTTCGACTACCAGGAGCAGGCGGCAAAGGCCGTTGATTGTCTGGCAAATATGGACCCCACCTGGCAGCAGATGGCGGATAAATTGCAGGACTTCAACGTCCTGAGCTATCTCTCCTCGCACGATACACGTCTGTTCCGCGAAGGTGGAGACAAAGCCGCCGAGCTATTGCTGCTGGCACCTGGCGCGGTTCAACTCTTTTATGGCGACGAGTCGGACCGCCCCTTTGGCCCAACCGGCTCAGACCCATTACAGGGTACGCGCTCAGAGATGAACTGGCAGGATGTGACCGGGAAATCTGCCGCCAGCGTCGCCCACTGGCAGCGAATCAGTCAGTTCAGGGCCAGACATCCCGCCATTGGCGCCGGTAAACAAATCACGCTGCCGCTGACGCAGGGATACGGATTTATTCGTGAGCATGGCGACGATAAGGTGATGGTGGTATGGGCCGGTCAGCCCTGATCCCGGCAGGCTTCTCGCTGTGCACGCAGCGGGAAGCCTTACTCAACATTAAAAACCAGCCAAATAAAAATCAGTAGCACAAAATCTCAATCCGGCCTGATACCCCTGATTTGCACCCTGCCATGGGTAGCGCTATGGTTAGCCACTTTATTACTCAGTTCGACAGACCACCTGCTATGACATTCTCACTTTTTGGCGACAAATTTACCCGCCATTCAGGCATCACACGCCTGATGGAGGACCTTAACGACGGTTTACGCACCCCAGGCGCCATCATGCTCGGTGGCGGCAATCCGGCGCAAATTCCAGAGATGCAAAATTACTTTCAGTCTCTGCTGGCAGATATGCTGGAAAACGGCAAAGCCACTGATGCGCTTTGCAATTACGATGGTCCACAAGGTAAAACCGAGCTGCTGACTGAGCTGGCGAAACTGCTACGTGAGAAGCAGGGTTGGGATATCGAGCCACAAAATATTGCACTGACAAATGGCAGTCAGAGCGCGTTTTTCTACTTATTCAATCTGTTCGCCGGACGCCGCGCCGACGGAACAACGCAAAAAGTGTTGTTCCCGTTAGCTCCGGAATACATTGGCTATGCTGATTCCGGGCTGGAAGAGGATCTTTTTGTCTCCGCGCGTCCAAACATCGAACTGTTACCAGAAGGTCAGTTTAAGTATCACGTTGATTTTGAACACCTGCACATCGGTGAAGAGACGGGCATGATCTGCGTGTCACGTCCGACAAATCCGACAGGCAACGTGATCACCGATGAAGAGCTGATGAAGCTGGACCGGCTGGCCAACCAGCATGGGATCCCGCTGGTGATTGATAACGCCTATGGCGTACCGTTCCCCGGCATCATCTTTAGCGAAGCGCGCCCGCTGTGGAATCCCAACATTGTGCTGTGCATGAGCCTTTCCAAGCTGGGTCTGCCAGGCTCCCGCTGCGGCATCATTATCGCGAATGAAAAAATCATCACCGCCATCACCAACATGAACGGCATTATCAGCCTCGCGCCTGGCGGAATGGGCCCGGCAATCATGTGCGAAATGATTAAGCGCAACGACCTTCTGCGCCTGTCCGAGACGGTGATCAAGCCGTTTTATTATCAGCGCGTTCAGGAGACGATTGCGATCATTCGCCGCTATTTATCTGAAGATCGGTGCCTTATTCATAAACCGGAGGGCGCGATTTTCCTGTGGTTATGGTTCAAAGATTTGCCTATCAGCACCGAACTGTTGTATCAGCGTCTGAAAGCGCGCGGCGTGCTCATGGTTCCCGGTGACTACTTCTTCCCGGGTCTGGATAAACCCTGGCCGCATACCCATCAGTGTATGCGGATGAACTACGTGCCAGAACCGGAGAAAATCGAAGCTGGAGTGAAGATTCTGGCTGAAGAGATCGAACGCGCCTGGCAGGAAGGCTAACGCAAGTCCCGACCTAACCACAGGTCGGGACTCACATTACTGTGGAAGTGAACACAGACGCTGGCGCTGAATACTGACGGCATCTATACACTGCAACGCGCTGGTCGGGCAGGCTTCGACACACGCGGGTCCCGCATCACGGTGCCAGCATAAATCGCATTTTATCGCCTGCACCCGTGACGAGCGGGCGACGACATTCATTGCCCCAAACGGGCAGGCCAGCATACAACTTTTACAGCCAATACAACGCGTCTGTTCAACGAAGATATGCCCATGTTCACGACGAATTGCGTGCGTCGGGCAGACATTTGCACAGGGAGCGTCCTCGCATTGATGGCAGGCGACTGCCGTCGTAAAGGCGTCGTCTTTGATCACGCGGATGCGCGGGGTAAACGCAGTGGAAGAGACCGACGCGCAGTCCTGGTTTTGCTGGTGCGCGACGACGCAAGCAACTTCGCAGGTACGACACCCAATACATTTTGCCGCATCCGCCATAATAAACTCGTTCATTGCTCCCTCCGTCTGCGTGAAAACCACAGAGTGCCAGAGAGGTTGCCCCTGACGCCTTGATCGGACAGGGGAAACGGTTAAATATTGTCAGGTGCCTGAACAACTATGGCGATCCGCCTAATCGCGAACGGTAAAGCCCAGCTCATTGGAAATCGCCTGCGCGGTTTCCCGTAGCGGCTTGAGTAGATTTTTTTCCCCTATCTGCTTAAGTCGCGAAGTAGAGAGTGAAATTGACACCGCGTACGGCACCCGACCATGAATATCAAACACCGGTACAGCAATACAGGAAACGCCCAGTTCGTTCTCTTCACGATCCATCGCCATACTGCTTTCGCGGATCTGCGCCAATTCGTCGTACATCGCCGGCAAACCGGTAATGGTATTGCGGGTCAGCGGCTGAATAAGATCCTGATGGCTCTCCCAATAAGATTCCACATAATCCGCATGTCCAAACGCCATGTAAATTTTACCCATCGCGGAGCAATACAGCGGCATATGTTGACCGATATAAGCGCGGGTACGCAGCATGCCCGTCGTCGGTTCCAGCTTATAAATCAGAATCGCGTGGTCATCTTCACGGCTTGAGAAGTTGATTGTTTCACCCGTGGCAATATTCAACGCTTCGAGGTGCGGTGCGGCAACATGGATGATATTCAGTGAGGATAGTGCCTTCTGACCCACGGCGATAAATTTAGTGGTTAACCTATAGCTACCCGCAGCAGGTGCAGGCGTGACATATCCGCAGGACTGCAGCCCTTGCAGGAGTCGATGCACAGTACTTTTGTTCAGCCCGGCCAGTTCAGACAGATGGGCCAGTGGGCACCCATTCGGATAGTTACTCAGAATCTCAATCAACATTAAACCACGGAACAGGCTCTGACTTCCGGCTGGCCTCTCTTTGTCTTGCGTCATTTCACTCTCTTTTGTGCCCATCGCTTCCGCTCCCCTTTTCGTCGCGCTCTGATGGTAGCGCAAAGTGTGTTTCAGTTCACGATCTGAACCGAAAAAACACAACTATTTGATTTTGATGATTTTAAAAAATAGACCACCCCGTTGATCTGTCAAAATTTGATCGCTATATTTGAAATCAGATTTCGCATAGTGAAATTTAGAGATAAAAAAGCGATCAAATTTAAACAAGGAAACAGGAATGAAAGTCACTTTTGAGCAGTTGAAAGATGCGTTCAAGCGGGTACTGCTGGCACGCGGTATTGCCGTTGAAACCGCCGATGCCTGTGCCGAAATGTTTGCGCGCACCACCGAGTCCGGCGTTTATTCGCACGGTGTGAATCGTTTTCCTCGTTTTATTCAGCAACTGGATAACGGCGACATCATTCCTGAGGCCAAACCGCAACGCATTACCAGCCTGGGGGCGATTGAACAATGGGATGCCCAGCGTTCGATCGGCAACCTGACGGCGAAAAAGATGATGGACAGAGCCATTGAGCTGGCCTCCGATCACGGTATTGGCCTGGTCGCACTGCGTAACGCCAACCACTGGATGCGCGGCGGTAGCTATGGCTGGCAGGCGGCGGAGAAAGGTTACATCGGTATCTGCTGGACTAACTCGATTGCCGTCATGCCACCGTGGGGTTCGAAAGAGTGCCGCATTGGTACTAACCCGCTGATCGTCGCGATCCCCTCATCACCAATCACCATGGTTGATATGTCGATGTCGATGTTCTCCTACGGCATGCTGGAAGTGAATCGCCTGGCCGGTCGCCAACTGCCGGTAGATGGTGGCTTTGATGATGAAGGCAATCTCACCAAAGAGCCGGGCGTTATCGAAAAAAACCGCCGCATTTTGCCAATGGGCTACTGGAAAGGTTCAGGTCTGTCGATTGTGCTGGATATGATTGCCACCCTGCTTTCTGATGGCTCCTCCGTTGCGGAAGTCACCCAGGATAACAGCGATGAATATGGCGTTTCACAGATTTTTATCGCCATTGAAGTGGATAAGCTGATCGACGGTGCCACCCGCGATGCCAAGCTACAGCGGATTATGGATTTCATCACTACCGCCGAACGCGCAGATGAAAACACGCCTGTCCGTCTGCCGGGCCACGAGTTTACAAAGCTACTGGAAGAAAATCGCCGGAACGGTATCACCGTTGACGACAGCGTCTGGGCAAAAATTCAGGCCCTGTAAGGAGCAACACCATGATCTTCGGACATATTGCTCAACCTAACCCATGCCGTTTGCCCGCTGCGATTGAAAGGGCGCTCGACTTTCTGCGCACCACAGATTTTCAAAAACTGGAGCCGGGCGTGGTGGAGATCGACGGTAAAAATATCTTCGCGCAAATTATCGATTTAACCACCCGTGACGTTGCCGAAAATCGTCCTGAGGTGCATCGCCGCTATCTGGATATTCAGTTTCTGGCCTGGGGTGAAGAGAAAATCGGGATCGCCATTGATACCGGGAATAACCAAACCAGTGAATCGTTATTAGAACAGCGCGATATTATTTTTTATCACGCCAGCGAAAATGAATCTTTCATTGAAATGATTCCGGGAAGTTATGCCATATTTTTCCCGCAGGATGTTCACCGCCCTGCATGTCATAAAACTGTCGCCACGCCGATCCGTAAAATAGTTGTGAAGGTCGCTATTTCAGTTTTATAAAAAGGAGCACAACATGAGCGTTAATAATGCCGGTTATATTATCGGTGCGTACCCCTGTGCACCCTCATTTCACCAAAAGAGTGAAGAGGAAGAGAAGGATTTCTGGCGACAACTCGCCGATACCCCGGATATTCGCGGACTGGAGCAGCCCTGCCTTGAACATCTTCACCCGTTAGGCGACGAATGGTTATTACGTCATACACCGGGCGACTGGCAAATCGTGGTCACAGCTATAATGGAAACCATGCGCCGTCGTGGCGCAAACAGCGCTTTTGGGCTGGCTTCCAGCGACGAAGAACAACGTAAAGCCTGCGTGGCGTATTACCGTCATCTGCAGCAGAAAATCAACCATATCAATGCGTCCCACGCCGGAAAAGTGATTGCGCTGGAGCTGCATGCCGCCCCCCGTGCCAGCAATCCAGATGTTGCGCAGGCCACCGACGCATTCGCCCGTTCGCTTAAAGAGATAGCCAATTGGGACTGGTCCTGCGATCTGGTGCTTGAACATTGTGATGCCATGACCGGTATTGCGCCGCGCAAAGGTTTTCTGCCGTTGGACAACGTGCTGGAGGTCATTGCCGGGTATGACATCAGCGTGTGCATTAACTGGGCGCGATCGGCCATTGAAGGACGGAACCTCACCCTACCGCTGACCCACACGCAGCAGGCCCAACGGGCTGGAAAACTGGGCGCACTGATGTTTTCCGGTACCACGCTTGCGGGGGAATACGGCGAGTGGCAGGACTTACACGCACCGTTTGCCCCTTTCTGTCCAGAAGGTTTGATGGCCACAGAGCATGCCCGCGAATTATTCGCCTGCGCAGGAACCGAGCCATTGCAATTTGCCGGCATTAAATTACTGGAAATAAATGCCAATGCAGATGTGGCTCATCGTGTAGCAATATTGCGCGACGGTATCGCCGCATTAAATAAAGCAAAACTATAAAAATAAAATACTACTCTACGAGAATATTAATATGAACATGACCTCTCGCCCTACACTTCAAGATATACCCCGTCAGCGCTGGCTACGGATTATTCCACCTATTCTCATCGCCTGTATTATTTCTTATATGGACCGCGTCAATATCGCATTCGCGATGCCCGGCGGAATGGATGAGGAATTAGGTATTTCCGCCACCATGGCCGGTCTGGCCGGTGGTATTTTCTTTATCGGCTATCTGTTTTTACAGGTTCCCGGCGGAAAAATTGCCGTACACGGCAGCGGCAAGAAATTTATCGGCTGGTCGTTGGTTGCCTGGGCGGTCATTTCCGTTTTGACGGGGTTGATCACGAATCAGTATCAACTGCTGGTTTTGCGCTTCTTACTCGGCGTTGCCGAAGGCGGCATGCTGCCGGTCGTGCTGACGATGATCAGTAATTGGTTCCCCGATGCCGAACGCGGTCGCGCCAATGCGATTGTGATTATGTTTGTGCCGATTGCCGGGATCATTACCGCCCCGCTCTCGGGTTGGATCATCACCGTGCTCGACTGGCGCTGGCTGTTTATCATTGAAGGTTTACTGTCTGTCGTCGTCCTGGTGCTGTGGGCCTATACCGTTTACGACCGTCCGCAGGAAGCGCGCTGGATCTCTGACGCCGAGAAAAATTACCTGGTGGAAACGCTGGCCGCCGAGCAAAAAGCCATTGCCGGAACCGAAGTCAAAAATGCCTCTCTGGGCGCAGTACTTTCCGATAAAACTATGTGGCAGCTAATCGCGCTGAACTTCTTCTATCAGACCGGGATTTACGGTTACACCCTGTGGCTGCCGACCATTCTCAAAGAGTTGACTCACAGCAGCATGGGGCAGGTCGGCATGCTCGCCATTCTGCCTTACGTCGGCGCAATTGCCGGGATGTTCCTGTTCTCTTCTCTCTCTGACCGCACCGGTAAACGCAAGCTGTTCGTCTGCCTGCCGCTGATTGGCTTTGCCCTGTGCATGTTCCTCTCTGTGGCGCTGAAAAATAACGTCTGGCTGGCTTATGCCGCGCTGGTCGGCTGCGGATTCTTCCTGCAATCGGCTGCGGGCGTGTTCTGGACTATTCCGGCGCGTTTGTTCAGCGCGGAAATGGCCGGTGGCGCACGTGGGGTCATCAACGCTCTCGGCAACCTCGGTGGCTTTTGCGGTCCTTACGCGGTCGGCGTACTCATCACCCTGTACAGCAAAGATGCGGGCGTTTACTGCCTGGCAATTTCACTGGCTCTGGCCGCGCTGATGGCCCTGCTGCTGCCAGCGAAATGCGATGCCGGCGCCGCGCCGCTAAATACACTGAATCCACATAAACGTACAGCTTAAAACAATGCCCGGTGGCGCTTCGCTTACCGGGCCTACAGGTAGCAACCGTCGTAGGCCGGATAAGCGCAGCGCCATCCGGCAAAAATGAGATAACAAAGATGAGTGAGAAAGCGACCTTCTGGCTGGGTATTGATTGCGGCGGTACATATCTGAAAGCAGGTTTGTATGATGCCAAAGGTCACGAGCAGGGAATTAACCGGCAATCGCTGCAGACAATATCGCCATTACCCGGGTACGCCGAACGCGATATGCACCAACTGTGGCAACAGTGCGTCGCGACCATTGCCGGGCTGTTAAAGCGTACAGGTGTCTGCGGCGAGCAAATCAAAGGTGTCGGTATATCCGCTCAGGGCAAAGGCCTGTTCCTACTTGATAAGCAAGATAAGCCGCTAGGTAATGCCATTCTCTCTTCTGACCGACGTGCGATGGACATCGTACAGCGCTGGCAGCAGGATGGGATCCCTGAGCAGCTCTACCCGGTCACCCGCCAGACATTGTGGACCGGGCATCCGGCATCGCTCCTACGCTGGGTGAAAGAGAACACCCCTCAGCGCTACGCGCAAATTGGTAGCGTCATGATGGGTCATGACTACCTGCGCTGGTGCTTAACCGGCGTCAAAGGCTGCGAAGAGAGCAATATCTCCGAGTCGAACCTCTACAACATGACCACGGGTCAGTACGACCCGAAGCTGACTCAGTGGCTGGGTATCAGTGAAATCGACCATGCCCTGCCCCCCATCGTGGGGTCAGCAGAAATATGCGGGGAAATCACCGCCCAGACAGCCGCCATCACCGGTCTGGCGGCGGGTACGCCCGTCGTCGGCGGTCTGTTTGATGTGGTTTCCACCGCACTCTGCGCCGGTATCGAAGATGAGCACACCCTTAACGCGGTGATGGGAACGTGGGCTGTCACCAGCGGGATCGCTCACGGCCTGCGCGACCACGAGCCTCATCCCTATGTTTATGGCCGCTATGTGAATGACGGGCAGTACATCGTTCATGAAGCCAGTCCGACCTCCTCCGGCAATCTGGAATGGTTTACCGCTCAGTGGGGTGAGCTCTCTTTTGATGAAATTAATCAGGCCGTTGCTAGCTTACCGAAAGCCGGTAGCGCGCTTTTCTTCCTGCCCTTTTTGTACGGCAGTAACGCCGGGCTGGAGATGACCAGCGGCTTTTATGGCATGCAGGCTATACACACTCGCGCCCACTTATTACAGGCCATCTACGAAGGCGTGGTTTTCAGCCACATGACCCACCTGAACCGCATGCGTGAACGTTTTACGCAGGCACATACCCTGCGCGTCACCGGAGGTCCGGCGCACTCCGACATCTGGATGCAAATGCTGGCAGACGTCAGCGGCTTACGTATCGAGCTGCCACAGATTGAAGAGACCGGCTGCTTTGGCGCAGCACTCGCCGCCCGCGTAGGCACCGGCGTTTATCACAATTTCAGCGGCGCGCAGCGCAGCTTACAGCACCCAGTGCGCACACTGCTGCCAGACGCCGCCGCGCATGCGAGCTACCAGCGCAAATACCGCCAATACCAGAATTTAATTACCGCACTACAGGGCTATCACGCCCGCATTAAGGAGCATGAATGATGAGTCGACCATTACTGCAACTGGCGCTCGACCACACCAACCTGCAGGCAGCCCAGCGCGATGTCGCACTGCTACAAGAAAGTGTCGATATCGTTGAAGCGGGAACGATTCTCTGCTTAACCGAAGGCCTTAGCGCCGTCAAAGCGCTGCGCGCCCAGTGCCCAAATAAAATCATCGTCGCCGACTGGAAGGTAGCCGATGCGGGCGAAACCCTTGCACAGCAAGCGTTTGGTGCTGGCGCTAACTGGATGACCATCATCTGCGCTGCGCCGCTGGCGACGGTAGAGAAAGGCCATGGCGTCGCGCAGTCCTGCGGCGGCGAAATTCAGATGGAACTGTTCGGCAACTGGACGCTGGATGACGCCCGTGACTGGTATCACGTTGGGGTTCGCCAGGCGATTTACCATCGGGGGCGCGATGCCCAGGCCAGCGGGCAACAGTGGGGAGAAGCGGATCTGGCGCGCATGAAAGCGCTTTCCGATATCGGTCTGGAGTTGTCGATTACCGGCGGGATTACGCCCGCCGACCTGCCGCTGTTTCGCGATATCAACGTCAAAGCCTTTATCGCCGGACGCGCGCTGGCTGGGGCGCAAAACCCAACGCAGGTTGCCGCTGAATTCCATGCGCAAATCGACGCCATCTGGGGAGCACAGTATGCGTAATCATCCGTTAGGTATCTATGAAAAAGCGCTGGCGAAAGACCTATCCTGGCCGGAGCGTTTGGTGCTGGCGAAAAGCTGCGGTTTTGATTTCGTCGAGATGTCGGTGGATGAAACCGATGAACGTCTGTCGCGTCTCGACTGGAGCCCCGCTCAGCGCGCATCGCTGGTGAGCGCGATGCTGGAAACCGGCGTGGCAATCCCCTCAATGTGCCTGTCCGCCCACCGCCGTTTTCCCTTTGGCAGCCGCGATGAATCAGTCCGCGTTCGGGCGCGCGACATCATGACCAAAGCTATTCGTCTGGCGCGCGATCTCGGTATTCGCACCATTCAACTGGCAGGTTACGACGTCTATTACGAGGAACATGACGAAGGTACGCAGCAGCGCTTTGCCGAAGGGCTGGCATGGGCAGTCGAGCAAGCCGCCGCCGCGCAGGTCATGCTTGCGGTAGAAATTATGGATACCGCTTTTATGAACTCGATTAGCAAGTGGAAAAAGTGGGACGAAATGCTGTCATCGCCGTGGTTCACCGTCTATCCGGACGTAGGCAATCTCAGCGCCTGGGGAAATGACGTCACTGCCGAATTGACGCTGGGCATCGACCGTATCGCCGCTATCCACCTGAAAGACACGCTACCGGTAACCGAAACCCATCCGGGCCAGTTTCGCGATGTGCCTTTTGGCGAAGGGTGCGTGGACTTTGTCGGTATCTTTAAAACGCTGCATGAGCTGAACTATCGCGGATCGTTTCTGATTGAAATGTGGACTGAAAAAGCGAATGAGCCGGTACTGGAAATTATCCAGGCGCGACGCTGGATAGAAGCACGTATGCAGGAAGGAGGATTTCCATGTTAGAACAACTGAAGGCCGAGGTGCTGGCGGCCAATCTGGCGCTTCCGGCTCATGGTTTAGTCACCTTTACCTGGGGTAACGTCAGCGCGGTGGATGAAACGCGTAAGCTGATGGTGATTAAGCCGTCCGGCGTGGAATATAACGTGATGGCCGCCGACGATATGGTGGTGGTGGATATTGCCAGCGGCAATGTGGTTGAAGGCAGTAAAAAACCCTCCTCAGACACGCCAACCCATCTGGCGCTGTACCGTCGCTACCCTGAAATCGGTGGGATCGTCCACACCCATTCACGCCACGCGACGATCTGGTCACAGGCGGGTCTTGATCTCCCGGCATGGGGCACCACACATGCCGATTATTTCTATGGTTCTATTCCGTGTACTCGTCTGATGACCGTTGAGGAGATTAACGGCGAATATGAATATCAAACCGGTGAGGTCATTATTCAGACCTTTGAGCAACGCGATCTTAATCCGCTGCAGGTTCCGGCGGTATTAGTGCATTCACACGGTCCGTTCGCCTGGGGTAAAGATGCCGCAGACGCCGTACATAACGCGGTGGTGCTCGAAGAGTGCGCCTACATGGGGCTGTTCTCGCGCCAGTTAGCCCCTCAGTTGCCGGATATGCAGTCGGAGTTGCTGGATAAACACTATCTGCGCAAACACGGCGTGAATGCGTATTACGGGCAGTAACGGGTCAGGCGCTATTAATATGCTCTTTGCAATAGCGCCGTTTCCACGCCGCGGGTGTCAGGCTGGTATGCTTGCGAAAGATTTTGCGAAAGTAACCCACATCATTAAATCCACATTTTATCGCCACTTCGGTAAGCGACAGCGAGCCACTGATCAACAGTTTTTCTGCCGCCCTTACCCGCTGGCGATGCAATGCTTCAGTTAGCGTCAGCCTGAAAGCGCTACGGAATACACGCCCCAGATAATCCGCATTGCAATACAGTTCTTTCGCCAGAGTTGAAGCACTAATCGGCAGGTGGAACTGGGTGTGGATTATTTGTTGCGCTTTCCATGCCAGCGCATTACCGGGGCTATCTGCGGGTTGCTCGCTAGCCGCCGCGGAGATTTGCTGCAAAATCAGCAGTAGGATCAGTTCCAACGCAACGCTGCGATGAATATTTTCCTGCACGCGTAAGAACTTGCGAAACAGCGAAATGCGTATCTGGGTAAACGAGTAGTAACTGAAGGCGTGCCGGATGACGATGCTTCGAGTCTTATCCGGTCTATCACATTGAAAAGATTGCCCTCCTCCCTGAGGACAAACGGGTGAGAATCAGAAACGCCAGGTCAGACCGGACATAAAGGTAAAGCTGTCATCACGGTCAACCATCGGGCTATTTTTAATATCATCTGGCAGCGCACTATAGTTGGCGCTGGCCAGCAGCGTCAGATTGCTGGTCAATGCGTATTTAGCGGACAGGCCAACATACGGTGTCCAGCTATCGCCAGGGGAGTAGCTTGATAACCCACTACGGCGGGATTCATTGCCAGAGATGCCGTAGTAATATTCGTTGAAGTTTTCGTCATAGTAGAGCACGCCAATCGCCGGCGTCAGCGTCAGCTTGCCCATCGGCATTTGGCGAAACAGAGACATTTCCCCAACCCAACCGTTGCTGTTGTCCAGCACATCCGCTGCTGCGGAGACTTTCACGCTGCCCCATTTCTCATGGTGATACCATGCAGCACCCGCCATCGCGGTTGCGTCACGCTTGTTCAGTTGCTTCATCGCTTGATCGTCGTTATCACCCGGATCAAACTCAAGCGGCATGTACGAGGCAGTAATGCTAAATTCATTACTTTCATTTTTTGAAAGAATATAACCTAACGTTGTTTGCCTAAAATAAAATGATTCACTTTCATAACTGACAAGCGGTACTGCGTGAACGTTATCATTATATCCACGATAAGGAGATTCGTTATATACAGCGCCGCCGCCAATAGAAAATTCTGCGGCAGTTGCGCTCGCCATAAATGAAAAGGCGAATAGCGCCACAATATTGCGTTTAATTAACATGCCCACATTCCATTTTAAAATAAGATACAAAACGCGTGCATAATAATGCTTACAATTTCATCGGTGCAAGATTCATATTTATATAGTAATATATACAAACATATATATATTGGGTTTGGCGATGAACAAATTACAACTCAAACACCGGGAACTGAAGATTATTTCAGTAATTGCTGCCAGTGAAAACATCAGTCATGCCGCTACGGTTCTCGGCATCGCACAAGCCAACGTTAGTAAGTACCTTGCTGATTTTGAATCAAAAGTTGGACTAAAGGTATTTGATCGCACCACTCGACAGCTCACCCTCACGCCGTTTGGTACGGCGCTGCTTCCTTACATCAATGACATGTTGGACAGAAACGATCAGCTCAATAATTTCATTGCTGATTATAAGCACGAAAAACGTGGCCGGGTAACCGTATATGCACCGACGGGCATAATTGCTTATTTATCGCAACATGTGATCGCAAAAATTCAGGATATCGGTGGAATTAGCCTCTCACTTAAAACATGTAACCTGGAACGAAAGGCATTTTTTGAAGGTGTCGACTTCCCTGAAGATTGTGATATTTTAATCACCTATGCGCATCCTAAAGATGAATCTCTGGTTGCCAGTTTCATTACCAAATATGCGGTGACGGCTTTTGCCAGCCCTGAGTATATCAAAGCACATCCTATTAGTAGCCCTGATGAACTGGAAGAACATTCCTGTATCCTGATTGATTCCATGATGATAGATGAGGCTAATATCTGGCGTTTCACTTCTGCCGGAGGCAAGGAGATGCACGATTATCGGGTGACCGGAAATTATGTCTGCGACAATACGCAGTCTGCACTGGCGCTGGCACGTAACCATCTGGGCATTGTTTTTGCGCCAAATGCGAGTATCCAAAAAGATATTGAATCCGGGTCGCTGGTTCCATGTTTCTCAGAACAACATGAATGGTGGCTGGATTTGGTGGTGATTTTCCGCAAACGTGAATATCAGCCATGGCGGGTACAGTTTATTCTTGATGAGATGTTGGCAGAGCTCCGCCAGCAACTTACTCAGGCGCTGGAACAGCAGCCTGAGTAAGCGAAAGTAGGTTACCAGGTTCAAAATGGTAAGCAAAATAGCCTGCGCCTAGTGATCGAGATACAGATAATGCACCCAACTGGTCATACGCAGCAGAACCTTACGCATCACTGACACATGGGTGAAGTGATCAGAATAAACCGCGACCTGCGCATAAATCCCATCAGGCAGAGCGTTCACATCCACATTATCATTCAGCTCAATCGTGGCGATCACCCCTTCCGATCCGGGCGTAGAATTTAAGGATTGCAGCGACCCATTCGACTGGTATGTCCCCCCCGGTACGGCCGGACTGATGGCAGCCAGTTTGCCGCTGAAAACCTTACCTGGCAGGGCGTTAAACACCACTTCAGCTTCATCGCCTGGCTCCAATCGCAGCAACGAGTTTTGCCGGAACTGGGCGATAATTTGCCGTTTTTGATCCGGAATAAACACCATCACCGGACGCATAGGCAGCGCGGCGGCATAGGTTCCCGGTCGCATCAGCACCTGCGTAACGTAACCATCGCTGGGCGCGCGAACCACTGTCTGGTCCAGGTTGAACTCCGCTTCGGCTAACTGCGCTTTCAGGCTGGCAATTTGCGAATTCTCACCCTGCACCAGGCTGTCTAACTGACTCTGGATTTGCTGTTGTTCCGCAACGGAGGACTTCACTGCTGCTTCCTGCGCCAAATAGTTTTGCCGCGCCGCATCGATATCGCGTTCAGAAAAAGGATTGACCTTCGCCTGACTCCCCTGCGCATAGCGCTGGTAATCTTTAGCTAGCTTGTCACGCGTAGCCTTTGCCCGCTGCGTGTTGGCTTGCATTTCGTCTAACTGCGCTACCAGCACCTGCTCTTTATGTTGTGCGGTGACAATATCAGCTTTCAGGCGATCAACTCGTGCCTGATAACGTCCCGGATTAAGTTTAAACAGTACCTCACCTTTTTTGATCAGCGTATTCTTCTTGTCCGTCACTTCCGTCACGACCCCCGTGACCTGCGGTACTACGGGAATAGAAATTACTGCCTTTTGTGCCTTAAATGTATACGGATGGTTATAATTCATCAGTAATATAAGCCCGCAAACAATGAATATACCGCCCAATGCTGCAGTGGGTACTGTCCATTTATTGGCAGGAATTTTAAAAATCTTAAATATTGACCATGCGCACGCCACATAGGTCAGAACGATCAATAAATCCATCGATATTACTCCGCCGGAGAGGTCTTCGCCTCACCCAGTTTCTTTTCCAGATCGGCAACCCTGGCCTGCAACTGGATCAGGGAAGAATCCGCGCTTTGCATACCCCACCCGCGTTCCGGGCGATAAAGCGTTGCCCAGATCCATAAAAAGGGCCACATGACATGTAAGGTAAACAAACTCACCCAGCCCGCGACATGTATTGCGTCAGCATGAGGATGGTTACGTTTCTTTGCAATGAGATAGGGAATATCATGCAGAATAATAATCCCGTAAAAAATGACCAGGAATACAAAAATAAGCACTCCTAATGCAAAATAATTAAGGAACATATTTGCCTCAGGGATTTAAATTGAAAATTCGGCTGCAATTTGATTTACACAATAGAGTTGATAATAGTAGTGGAATGACCAGATTGGATGCAATCGTCTTATTTATATAACGATATATGGGTTTATATATAACTGCAGAATAAAGATATGCCCGGCGCAAAACCGGGCAATAAGTGATGAGAAATTAAAATAGTCCCAGCGGTTTATCTGAGTAGCTCACCAGCAGACATTTGGTTTGCTGATAATGCTCGAGCATCATCTTATGCGTCTCGCGCCCGATGCCCGACTGCTTATAGCCACCGAATGCCGCATGGGCCGGGTAAGCATGGTAACAGTTGGTCCATACACGCCCCGCCTGAATCCCACGGCCCATCTTGTACGCCAGATTTCCGTTACGGCTCCAGACACCAGCGCCAAGCCCATATTGGGTGTCATTGGCGATTTCCAGCGCCTCTTCCATAGTTTTAAAGGTCGTGACGGCCAGCACAGGCCCGAAGATCTCTTCCTGGAAAACCCGCATGTTGTTCTTGCCAAACAGAATGGTTGGTTCGAGGTAATAACCTTCTTTTAAGTCGCCATCCAGTTGCTTGCGCCGCCCGCCGGTGAGAACATCAGCCCCTTCTTTCTTACCAATATCGATGTAATTCAAAATGGTTTCCAGTTGACCATGCGAGACCTGCGCACCCATTTGCGTCACGCTGTCTAACGGGTTGCCGCTGCGAATACTCTCCACCCGGCGAATAGCTCTTTCCATAAAACGTTCGTAAATAGATTCCTGTACTAACGCACGGCTCGGACAGGTACACACTTCACCCTGATTGAAGGCAAACAGCGCGAAACCTTCCAGCGCTTTGTCAAAAAAAGCATCCTCTTCATCCATCACATCAGCGAAGAAGATATTGGGCGATTTCCCACCCAGCTCCAGCGTGACGGGAATAATGTTCTGCGTAGCGTATTGCATGATCTGCTGCCCAACTTCCGTGGAGCCGGTAAACGCCACTTTCGCAATGCGTTTAGACGTCGCCAGATACTCACCGATTTCCCCACCCGCACCGTTTACCACGTTTACCACGCCTGGCGGGAGCAGATCGCCGATGACTTCCATCAGCAACAGCACGGACAGCGGCGTGAGGCGCGCGGGTTTAAGCACGACGCAGTTACCCGCCGCCAGCGCGGGCGCCATCTTCCAGCTGGCCATCAGCAACGGGAAATTCCACGGGATAATTTGCCCTACCACGCCAAGAGGTTCATGGAAGTGATAAGCCACGGTCTCGCTATCAACCTCGCTTATACCCCCTTCCTGCGCACGAATACAGGAAGCGAAATAGCGGAAATGGTCAATCGCCAGCGGAACATCTGCCGCGCTGGTTTCGCGGATGGGCTTACCGTTATCCCAGGTTTCTGCCGTCGCCAGCAGTTCCAGGTTTTGCTCCATACGATCGGCGATTTTGAACAGTATCGCCGCCCTGTCCTGCACGGATGTCTGCGCCCACTTGTCTTTTACTTTGTGCGCGGCATCCAGTGCCAGATCGATATCCTTTTTGCCGGAAGAGGCCACTTCGCACAGTAATTGCCCGGTTACCGGCGTCAGGTTTTGGTAATACTCGCCGTCCACCGGGGCAACCCAGTCACCGCCGATAAAGTTATCGTATCGGGCTTTTAACTTCAGAGGGTAACCATACTCGCCGGGATAAATACGCGTTGAAGGGGGGTTATTGGTCATGACCGTCTCCTTGCTGTAGGGGTACTACAAGGGTAGACGGGGCTGGCGAATTATTCGCCAGCCATTTACTGCTTTACGACAGGTATCACGAATTACATGGCTGCGCGATAAATCACCATGATTTCTTCATGAGTCGCCTGAATCGGGTTAGTGAAACCGCAGGCATCTTTCAGAGCATTGGTCGCCAGTACGGCAATATCCTCTTCCTTTACGTTCAACTCACGCAGACCGGCCGGGATATTCACTTTCTGCGCCAGTTCGCGGATCGCCGCGATGCAGGCTTCCGCACCTTGCTCTGCGCTCAAGCCAGCAACGTCCACGCCCATTGCCGCAGCGCAATCACGCAGGCGAGCGGCAGCCACTTTGCTATTGAAAACCTGCACATGCGGCAGCAGCACTGCGTTACATACACCGTGCGGCAGATCGTAGAAGCCACCCAACTGGTGCGCCATTGCGTGCACATAACCAAGAGAAGCGTTGTTAAAAGCCATGCCCGCGAGGAACTGCGCGTAAGCCATGGCTTCGCGCGCCTGAGCATTGCTGCCCTCTGCAACGGCGACCGGCAGGTTTTCCGCAATCATGGTGACAGCTTTCAACGCGCACGCATCGGTAATCGGCGTTGCAGCAATAGACACGTAGGCTTCAATGGCGTGGGTCAGCGCATCCATACCGGTTGCCGCTGTCAGGGACTTCGGCATGCCGACCATCAGCGAGGAGTCATTAACGGACAGCAGCGGCGTAACATGCTTATCCACAATCGCCATTTTAATGTGGCGTACTTCATCGGTAATGATGCAGAAACGGGTCATTTCAGATGCCGTGCCCGCGGTGGTGTTAATGGCGATCATCGGCAGCTGTGGTTTTGCAGAACGGTCCACACCTTCGTAATCGCGAATATCGCCGCCGTTAGCCGCCACCAGCGCAATGCCCTTCGCACAATCGTGCGGAGAACCGCCGCCGAGGGAAATAACGCTATCACATTCGTTTTCTTTCAGTATATGCAGGCCAGCAGCGACGTTACTGGTCGTGGGATTAGGATGCGTACCGTCGAAAATTACGCTGAAAATATCACGTTCCTGTAATGCTTTTTGAATCTCGCCAGCCATACCTAATTTTGTCAGCATGGCATCCGTGACAATCAGCGTACGACGAAAACCATATTCCGCCATTGTATTCATTGCGTCTTTTAATGAATCAGCGCCAATTATATTCACGGAAGGAATAAAAAATGTTGAAGCAGTCATTGTACGATCCTTAATTACTCTAAAGAGTCAGGAAGCATACGAGTGAAATATCCAACAAAATATGATCGTGGTTGTTATTTTAATAACACCCACAATTAAAAAGCACATTAGGTTCATAATCTAATGTGCTTATTTCAATCAATATTGATTTTGTATTAATTCATTTAATTCCTGAATTAATTGTTTCATTACTTTTCGGGAAACAGCAAAGCATCGCGTAATAAATGATCATTTCCCCGGCGACGCGTAAAACCAATGCGGTCAAAATATTCCAGAATCTGGATAGCCAATTTGCGTCCAACGTTAAGCCTGTCGCGGAAATCGGCAGCACAGGTCGATCCTTTCTCCTGATCCAGTTCGCGGATCATATTGGCAAAGGCCACAATCCGATCGTTACGGTAATAGCGATCTTTGACGATCGCGGTGATGATGCCTTGCTGCGCTGCTTGTCGTAACGCCACACGCATCATCTGCTCATCTGTGCCCGTCTGTTTTGCCAAATCGCGCACCCACCACGGCTCATCGCCAAAAAGCGGTTCTGCTTTTTGCCAGATAGCCTGCTGCTCTTCGCTGAAACCGGCCTTATGATCCGGCAAATGCAGCCAGCCATGATGGCTATGGATGGCGCCGCTCTCACGCATCTTTTCAATCAGCAGCAGGACCAACGCTTCGTCTTCCATCGGCAAAGCCATACGGCGCAGGCGTTCTCGCCCTGGTCCTGGTTCATCACGGTGCTGCTCGTGGTACGTTGCCAGCGTATCAAGGACTTTCCGCTGCCAGCGCGCTGCAACGGCAGCATTCAACAGACTGTATCCCGCCTGAATAAAGCCATGCAGCTCAATCAACGGACGCATACCGTTGCCGTTGAGCTGACGCGCCCAGGCGAAGTCAGGAATATTCACCGCCCCGCGCGTCAGATGCAGCGCCAGAGCTTCGCCGTCACTCTGTACCTTCTCCAGCGCTGCCAGCCACTGCAAATATTCCGGCTTACGCTTCCCGCGACGCGGCGGATTGAGCGTTACCACACGCGCGCCAGCCAGCGTCGTGCGGGCCGAAATATCGCGTAGCACCAGACGGTCGTTATCGGCGAGCCAGAGCGGTGTATCAAACACCAGTTCCGCCAGCGTCCCTTCAAGCAGCGAGATTCTCCCGGTGACGTGGCTGGCCGCGTGGTGAATATGCAGCGGTTGCCACTGCATCAGCGGCGCGGCATGCTCTAAAGAGACAATCACGCGGGTAAACGCCTCTGGCGGTGCATCGGAGAGCAGCCAGTCGCCGCGGTTAAGCTCTTCTTTTTGTGCATCACCGGCAATATTCAGCGCAATACGTTGCCCCGCCTGCGCGCGATCGGTGGCCTGATTTTGCGCATGCAAGCTACGTACGCGCATCGGTTTGTTGACGCCCGTGAGCCACAGCGTGTCACCAACAGTCACTTCACCGCTAAGCGCCGTCCCGGTCACCACCAGACCCGCGCCTTTGACCGTAAAGGCACGGTCAATCGCCAGGCGAAAGTTGCGATCGCGGGCATGCTCGCGCGACGTTAATTGCTGTAAATGATCGCGCAGTTCTTCGATTCCACGACCTTCACTGGCAGCCGTCACGAACAGAACCGCATCGGCGAATCCATAGTTCTCAAGCGCAGTATGCACCTCAGTACGTACCGCGTTGATGCGATCGTCATCCACGCGATCGGCTTTCGTGAGCGCCACGGTGATCTGCGGATTGCCCGTCAGTTGCAGAATTTGCAAATGCTCACGCGTTTGCGCCATCACGCCGTCATCACACGCCACCACCAGCAGCGCATGGTCGATCCCGCCGACACCCGCCAGCATGTTGGACAAAAACTTTTCGTGTCCGGGAACATCGATAAATCCCAGAATCCTTCCGTCCGGCTGCGGCCAGTAGGCATAACCGAGATCGATGGTCATGCCGCGCTTTTTTTCTTCCGGCAAACGGTCGGCATTCACGCCGGTAATCGCCTGTAATAACGTTGTTTTTCCGTGGTCAACGTGTCCGGCGGTTGCAATAATCATTTCAGCATCATCTCCATAAACCGGGTCTCGTCCTCAAGGCAGCGCAGATCCAGCCATAAGCGACCATCATAAATTCGCCCAATGATCGGCACGGGCAGCGCACGCCAACGGGCGGCCAGTGCTTCGAGGCGGCTACCGCGCCCGTCATGTGGAGTAAAGGTTAATGCCGCGCTGGGCAGCCTATCAACAGGTAGCGAACCGCTGCCTATCTGCGATAAACAAGGCATAACGTTCAGGGCGAATTCGTCGCCGTAATGATCAGCAAGCCGTGCCTGTAATTGTTGTGCCTGCGCGTGGACAGCCTCCTGCGAGCGGGTGAGCTGGCGTAACGTCGGCAACTTCGCTGCCAGCGCTTCCGGGTGCAGGTAGAGCCGCAGCGTCGCTTCCAGCGCAGCCAGCGTCATTTTATCAGCCCGTAATGCACGTTTCAGCGGATGGCTCTGTAAGCGCGCGATCATCTCTTTTTTACCGACAATAATCCCTGCCTGCGGCCCTCCCAGTAATTTATCGCCAGAGAAGCTCACCAGGCTAACGCCAGCTGCAATCAGCTGTTGCGGCATCGGCTCCTGCGGTAATCCATACTGGCTGAGATCAACCAGCGAGCCGCTGCCGAGATCCGCCACTACCGGAACATCCAGCTCCTTGCCAATAGTGGCCAGCTCTGCCTCATCCACCGACTTCGTAAAGCCTTCGATGCTGTAATTACTGGTATGCACTTTCATCAGCAGACCGGTGTTTTCATTTACCGCCTGACGATAATCTTTCGTGTGGGTCCGGTTGGTGGTACCCACTTCGCGCAGAATACATCCGGCCTGACACATCACGTCCGGAATACGAAATGCGCCGCCAATTTCTACCAGTTCTCCGCGTGAAACGACCACCTCTTTGCCGTTAGCCGTGGCCGCCAGCATCAGCAAAACCGCTGCCGCGTTGTTATTGACGATACAGGCGTCTTCCGCCCCCGTCAGACGGCAGAGTAAATCCGCCAGGGCCCGATCCCGATGTCCACGCCCGGCATCATCCAGGCTGTATTCCAGCGTCACTGGCGTGCGCATCGCCTGCACCACCGCCTCGATCGCTTCTTCGGCCTGCGATGCGCGACCAAGATTGGTATGCAGCACCGTTCCGGTCAGGTTAATCACCGGACGCAGCGCACTTTGCGATTCTCGTTCCAGCCGGGCGCAGGCCTCTTGCGCCCAGTCCTCACACCATGCCGGGAGCGCGTGCGTGTCGCGAATAGCTTCTCTGGCTTCGTCGAGCATGTGACGCAGCAGGTCAACCACCCGGGTATGACCGTGAGACTCACGTAAGGCTGGGAAGGCGCTATCGCGCAATAAACGATCGATAGCAGGAAGCTGGCTGTAGAGTGAACGCATGTCGGTTGTCATGAAAGGGCCTGGCTGTTGGTGGCCCTCTCCACCGTGGAGAGGGATATCGATATAGGAAGGATTGTACCGTGACTTTGCTCAGGCGAGTATAATGTGTATCAAGCCTTTGGCGGTTCCGTACGGGCAAAACTTTCGCGTTGAAAGAGCGTTTCCACCAGTTTGACCAGATGCGGGCGATCAACACACCAGCCGGGCGCAACCCGACGGAAATTGAGATAACCGACGGCACAGGCAATCGCAATGGTGGCCAGGTTAACCGTATCCGTTTTCAGCGTCCCCTCCGCCAGATAACCTTCCAGCATATCCAGACTACGGGTAATCTTCTCCCGCTGGCGTAACAGTTCGGTTTCTGACTGCTGCGCGGCGGGGCGAGCCTGTTCGCGTACTGAGACTAAACCGGCATCCATAATGCCATCGGCCAGCGCTTCCAACTGGCGTACCTTCAGCGCCGCCAGTGGTTCACGCGGCAGCATCGCTGGCGCAATATCCAGCAGTTCTATGTATTCCCCGATGATCGGAGAGTCAAACCAGTACTCGCCCTCATCGGTAACCAACGCGGGCACTTTTCCTAACGGGTTATAGCGTGCCACGCCGTTATCTGCGTTATAGGGGAGTTCATTCACAAATTCGAAGGTGATACCCTTTTCCAGTAACAGAATAGAAATTTTACGCACAAAAGGGCTGGTATAGCTGCCAATGAGTTTCATGCCGGGTCCTTTTTGCCAACAAAAATATCAGTATGGCTCAGGTCAGTGCAAATGGCAGGTGATGACGGTCTCAATGATCCAAATAAAGGTAATGCATCCAACTGGTCATGCGCAGCAGCACTTTACGCATCACTGAAACGTGAGCGAAATGGTCGGAATAGACCGCCACCTGGGCATAGATACCGTCCGGCAGCGCATCCACATCGGCATTGGGAGCCAGCTCAATCGTGGCCAGCACGCCATCGGTACCCGGCACCACCGTTAAGGACTGTAATGCTCCCTGCGCCTGATAAGAACCGCCCGGAACAACCGGCAGAATGCTGGTGAGCTTGCCGGAGAATACCTGGCCTGGCAGCGCGTTGAAGACCACTTCCGCTTCATCACCCGGTTTAAGGCGCAGCAACGAATTCTGGCGGAATTGCGCCACGATTTGCCGTTTTTGTTCCGGAATAAATACCATCACCGGGCGTAGAGGCAGCGCGGCGGCATAGGTCCCGGGCCGGATAAGCACCTGTGTTACATAACCGTTGCTGGGCGCACGTACGATAGTCTGTTCAAGATTGTATTTGGCTTCAGCGAGCTGGGCGCGCAGAGACGCAACCTGAGATTGCTCTCCATTGACCATACTGTCTAACTGGCTCTGAATCTGCGTCTGTTCAGCAACGGAGCCTTTGACCAGCGCATCCTGCGCCAGGTAGTTTTGCCGGGCATTGTCGATGTCGCTTTCAGAGAATGGATTAACCTTCGCCTGACTACCCTTCAAATAGCGTTGATAATCTTTATACAGGCGATCTCGTTCAGCGGAAACGCGGGTGGTATTGGCTACGGCTTCAGACAGCTGCGCTTTCATATTGTCGATGTTGTGCGTAGCGGTCACCAGGTCGGCCTGCAGCCTGTCGACCCGCGCCTGATAACGAACGGGATCGAGTTTAAATAACACCTCGCCTTTTTTAATCAGCTGATTATTTTTATCTGTCACTTCACTAACAATTCCGGTGACCTGTGGGGTAACAGGAATTGAAATAACCGCCTTTTGCGCCGTAAAGGTATACGGGTGGTTATAGTTCATTAATAAAATCAGTCCCGCCACAATAAACACCCCACCTAATGCGGCGGTAGCAAGCGTCCATTGATTTACCGGAATACGGAATATTTTAAAAATGGCCCAGGCGAATGCCACATAGGTCAGGACAATCAACAAGTCCATGATCAAATCTCCGGAAAGGTGGAGTTATCGTTTTTTTTCTCCCCATCCAGTCTATTTTCCAACTGGGTGATGCGCGCGGCCAGCGCGGCAATTTCAGGGTCAGGTTCCTTCCCGGACGGCGTGATGTGTGACTGCATTCCCCAGCCTCGTTCTGGCTGATAGAGCGTGGCCCAGATCCACAGGAAGGGCCAAATAACATGCAGCGTAAATAAGCTCACCCAACCCGCCGTATGGATGGCATCGGCATGGGGATGGTTGCGCTTCTTAGCCATGTTATAGGGAATATCATGGATGGCGATGATTCCGTAAAACAGAACCAGAAAAACGAAGATCAGCACACCTAACGCGAAATAGTTTAGAAACATACCCGCCTCGTATTCACGCTAATCAGAGCTTTCAATTGCAGGCAGCCGAAAGGAGTCATGGCTGGTAATTTGAACATAATTGCAGTTAGCCATTTCCGCCATACCACCAGGGTATAAATTTTCAGGTTGATGGCTTGCGGGGTAGTTGCAAGAAATAGGTGATGAAACAGAATCCGCTCCAGATCACACCAAGAGAAATCCAGACAAATATTTATTGCGATGTAGATCACAAATATCCAACAAACAGCCAAAGCAAAAACGTGAATAACTTCACACTTAACGACCATTTTTAGCCAATTCTTGACCTGTGATGTTTTTTTGTACCGATATTTTGTGATGAAAATCACATTAACTAACGCCATACACCCTATATTTACGTGACAAACGTCACATAAAAAGTCGTCGACTGGACAGTTGAACGATTCAGTGCCAGATTTCGCAGTATCTACAGGGTCCGGCTACCTCCTGCCGCTACATTAACAAACCTCGGGCTTTTAGCCTGCGCGACAGCAAACATAAGAAGGGGTGTTTTTATGTCATCCGATATTAAGATCAAAGTGCAAAGCTTTGGTCGATTCCTCAGTAACATGGTGATGCCAAATATCGGCGCGTTTATCGCGTGGGGTATTATCACCGCATTATTCATTCCGACAGGGTGGTTGCCGAACGAAACGCTGGCGAAGCTTGTCGGCCCAATGATCACCTATCTGCTGCCGCTGCTGATCGGTTATACCGGTGGTAAGCTGGTTGGCGGCGAGCGTGGCGGCGTGGTGGGTGCTATCACCACCATGGGCGTTATCGTCGGTGCCGATATGCCAATGTTCCTCGGCGCGATGATCGCAGGTCCGCTGGGCGGCTGGGCTATCAAACATTTCGACAACTGGGTAGACGGTAAGATCAAGTCCGGTTTTGAGATGCTGGTGAATAACTTCTCCGCAGGCATCATCGGGATGATCCTCGCCATTCTGGCATTCCTTGGCATTGGCCCATTGGTTGAAGCACTGTCCAAAATCCTGGCGGCAGGCGTTAACTTCATGGTTGTCCATGACATGCTGCCGCTGGCGTCTATCTTCGTTGAACCGGCGAAAATCCTGTTCCTCAACAACGCCATCAACCACGGTATTTTCTCACCGCTGGGTATTCAGCAGTCCCATGAGATGGGCAAATCCATCTTCTTCCTGATTGAAGCTAACCCGGGTCCGGGTATGGGCGTTCTGCTGGCATACATGTTCTTCGGTCGCGGCAGCGCTAAGCAGTCTGCAGGCGGCGCGGCTATCATCCACTTCCTGGGTGGTATCCACGAAATTTACTTCCCGTACGTGCTGATGAACCCGCGTCTGATCCTGGCCGTTATCCTCGGCGGTATGACTGGCGTATTTACCCTGACTATCCTGAACGGCGGCCTGGTTTCTCCGGCTTCTCCGGGTTCTATCCTGGCCGTGCTGGCAATGACGCCGAAGGGTGCTTACTTCGCGAACATCGCTGCTATTTGTGCCGCAATGGCTGTCTCCTTTGTCGTCTCAGCCATTCTGCTGAAAACCAGCAAAGTGAAAGAAGATGATGACATTGATGCCGCAACTCGTCGTATGCACGACATGAAAGCGGAATCCAAAGGTGCATCTCCGCTGGCGGCTGGCGACGTGACTAACGACCTGAGCCATGTGCGTAAAATCATCGTTGCCTGCGATGCGGGTATGGGCTCCAGCGCCATGGGGGCGGGCGTACTGCGCAAGAAAGTGCAGGATGCCGGTCTGTCTCAGATTTCCGTCACCAACAGCGCGATTAACAATCTGCCGCCGGATGTCGATCTGGTCATTACTCACCGTGACCTGACCGAACGTGCGATGCGCCAGGTGCCTCAGGCACAACACATTTCGCTGACCAACTTCCTCGACAGCGGCCTGTACGCCAGCCTGACCGAACGTCTGGTTGCTGCACAGCGCCACAACGTGAACGAAGAGAAAGTCCGCGATCACCTGAAAGACAGCTTCGAAGAGGGTGATACCCACCTGTTCAAACTGGGTGCGGAGAATATCTTCCTCGGCCGTAAAGCCACTAACAAAGAAGAAGCGATTCGCTTTGCCGGTGAGCAACTGGTGAAAGGCGGCTACGTTGAGCCAGAATACGTCGAGGCAATGCTGGACCGCGAAAAACTAACCCCGACTTACCTCGGTGAGTCCATCGCAGTGCCGCACGGTACGGTTGAAGCCAAAGACCGCGTGCTGAAAACCGGCGTGGTGTTCTGCCAGTACCCGGAAGGCGTGCGCTTCGGTGAAGAAGAAGACGACATTGCCCGCCTGGTCATTGGTATCGCCGCACGTAACAATGAACATATCCAGGTGATCACCAGCCTGACCAACGCTCTGGATGACGAATCCGTGATCGAACGTCTGGCCCATACCACCAGCGTGGATGAAGTTCTGGAACTGCTGGCTGGTAAAAAAGCTTAACCGTTAAGTATCTCCAAAATAGTTCGAGCTGCAGAAAGGCGGCAACGCAGCGAATCCCCAGGAGCGTACATAAGTACGTGACTGGGGTGAGCGAGGAGAGCCAACGCATCTGCAGTTCGAAATATGAAGGCGATATCCTCTCCCTTGTGGAGAGGGTTAGGTTGAGGGAAAAGCCTCACCCCAGCCCTCTTGGGTAAAAACATTAATGAAGGTTAATACTATGAAAGCATTACATTTTGGCGCAGGTAATATCGGTCGTGGCTTTATCGGCAAACTGCTGGCGGACGCGGGGATACAACTGACGTTCGCGGATGTAAACCAGGTCGTGCTCGATGCCCTGAATGCCCGTCATAGCTATCAGGTTCATGTGGTGGGTGAAAACGAGCAGGTTGATACCGTTTCCGGCGTCAACGCCGTGAGCAGCATCGGCGATGATGTTGTCGACCTGATTGCCCAGGTAGATTTAGTCACTACCGCCGTCGGTCCGGTCGTTCTTGAGCGTATCGCTCCGGCCATCGCCAAAGGGCTGGTTAAACGCAAGGCGCAGGGCATCGCCACTCCGCTGAATATTATCGCCTGTGAAAACATGGTGCGCGGAACCACCCAGTTGAAAGGCCACGTTATGAACGCGCTGGCAGATGAAGACAAATCCTGGGTTGAAGAACATGTTGGCTTCGTCGATTCCGCCGTGGACCGCATTGTTCCCCCGTCGGCTTCTGCGACCAACGATCCGCTGGAAGTCACCGTCGAAACCTTCAGTGAGTGGATTGTCGACAAAACACAGTTCAAAGGCGAACTGCCTGACATCCCGGGAATGGAATTAACTGATAACCTGATGGCATTTGTCGAACGTAAACTCTTCACGCTGAACACCGGGCATGCTATAACCGCGTACCTCGGAAAATTGACCGGTCATCAGACCATCCGTGACGCGATTCTCGACGAGAAAATCCGTGCAGTGGTAAAAGGTGCGATGGAAGAGAGCGGCGCGGTACTGATCAAACGCTATGGCTTTGATGCAGCAAAACATGCGGCATACATTCAGAAAATCCTCGGTCGCTTTGAAAACCCGTATCTGAAAGATGACGTTGAGCGCGTGGGGCGTCAGCCGCTGCGTAAACTGAGCGCGGGCGACCGTCTGATTAAACCGCTGCTGGGCACGCTGGAGTATGGCCTGCCGCACGCGAATCTGGTCACCGGTATTGCTGCAGCGATGCACTATCGCAGTGAAGAAGATCCGCAGGCCCAGGAACTGGTCGCGCTGATTGACGAAAAAGGTCCACAGGCCGCGCTGGCGCAGGTTTCCGGTCTGGATGCCAACAGTGATGTGGTGGCGGAGGCGGTTAACGTATATAACGCAACCAAATGATAGAGAATGTGGCGCAGGTCAGCCTGCGCCCAAATGACAGATTGTCAGATATGCAGGCAATAATGGAACAAACGCAGGCCTTTGAAAATCGTGTGCTTGAGCGTCTGAATGCTGGCAAAACCGTACGCAGCTTCCTCATCACCGCCGTAGAACTGCTCACCGAAGCGGTGAATATCCTTGTGCTTCAGGTATTTCGCAAAGACGACTATGCGGTAAAATATGCCGTAGAACCCCTGCTCGACGGCGACGGTCCGCTGGGCGATCTTTCCGTTCGTCTGAAGCTAATTTACGGTCTGGGCGTACTCAGCCGGCCGGAGTATGAAGATGCGGAGCTTCTGATGGCGCTGCGGGAAGAGTTAAACCATGACGGTAATGAATACGCGTTCACCGACGACGAAATTCTTGGCCCGTTTGGCGAACTCCACTGCGTGACGGCACTCCCGCCGCCACCGCAGTTTGATACCTCAGACTCAGGTTTGCACGCAATGCAGATTCAGCGCTACCAGCAGATGGTACGCTCCACGATGGTACTTTCCCTGACCGAGCTGATTTCTAAAATCAGCTTAAAAAAAGCCTTTCAAAAATAAGACCCTGCATGCTTACTTCTCTTCCTGCTGCGGTCGATACAGCTGCCGATAATACGCCAGACGTTGCAGATACAGCTGCGCATTCTCCTGCGGTATTTCAGTAGGCACAACGTTGCGCGGGGGTGTTTTATTCAGATATTCGCGAAAAGCCTGGCTTGAAGCCATAAAATCGACAGTTTTATCAATAAGGGCCGAAACGTTCTCACCTATTTTCGCCATAATCTTCCCTCCTCCATGTATTAACCGCGCTCAGCCTGTGCGGTTGCTCATTTAAGTTTAGGATCGGTTGGGTGTTTATATTGAGGAAAACGTGCTTCACCACGAACACGTCAACAAAAAGCACCATGGCCGATCTTATTGCTTAAAATTCCTTGTTAATCAAAACAGTAGAGTTATCATTAGCTAATTAATACTTACGGCATTTGATTATTTATCTTCGATTAGTTGTGAATAATCCCGCTCTGCGCGCATACTATAGGATATTCATCCTATTTTTATCAGAAGCTATCCTATGAAAGAAGTCGAAAAAAACGAAATTAAACGCCTGAGCGATCGTCTGGACGCTATCCGCCACCAGCAGGCAGACCTGTCCCTGGTTGAAGCCGCCGACAAATATGCCGAGCTGGAGCAAGAGAAAGAAACGCTGGAAACCGAGATTACGCGTCTGCGTGACGTCCACGGCCAGAAGCTGAGCAAAGAAGCGCAAAAGCTGGCGAAACTTCCTTTCCGTCGTGCTATCACCAAAAAAGAACAGGCCGACATGGGCAAGCTGAAGAAGAGCGTGCGCGGCCTGATCGTCGTTCACCCGATGACCGAGCTTGGCCGTGAAATGGGCCTGAAAGAGATGACGGGCTTCGCGAAGAGCGAGTTCTGATCTCCCACCGGGCAACATTCTCTTGCCCGGTCCTTCCCTTCCCCTCGCAATTGGCCCTACCAATTTCAGCCAGATCCTACCAGCACCTCACATTTCATTAAAATGTGCGTACAATACCGTTGCCAATAAATAACATTTGATTAACCATTCATTGTCATTACCCCTACACAACAATATTGGCAGGGCCACTTTTACACATAATGTGACCAGGAGATGAGCACAGACTCATTCCATTATGTCGGCGGCCCCCAGGAGACCTGCAATGAATCTCTGGCAACAGAACTACGACCCGGCCGGTAACATCTGGCTTTCCAGTCTGATCGCATCGCTCCCTATCCTGTTCTTTTTCTTCGCCCTGATTAAGCTCAAGCTGAAAGGCTATGTTGCGGCGTCATGGACGGTGGTGATCGCTCTGACGGTCGCCCTGCTGTTTTACAAAATGCCGGTCGATCACGCTCTGGCTTCCGTGGTGTACGGCTTCTTCTATGGTTTGTGGCCAATTGCCTGGATTATTATCGCCGCGGTATTCGTCTATAAAATCTCGGTGAAAACCGGGCAGTTCGACATCATCCGCTCCTCAATACTCTCGATTACCCCGGACCAACGTCTGCAAATGCTGATTGTCGGTTTCTCCTTTGGCGCATTCCTCGAAGGGGCGGCAGGATTTGGCGCTCCGGTAGCGATTACCGCCGCACTGCTGGTTGGTCTGGGCTTTAATCCTCTGTACGCGGCAGGTTTGTGCCTGATCGTAAACACCGCTCCGGTCGCTTTTGGCGCAATGGGCATTCCGATTCTGGTTGCCGGTCAGGTTACCGGGCTGGATAGCTTCGAGATTGGTCAGATGGTGGGCCGTCAGTTACCGTTCCTGACCATTATCGTGTTGTTCTGGATTATGGCGATTATGGATGGCTGGCGCGGCGTAAAAGAGACCTGGCCTGCGGTGATGGTCGCTGGCGGCTCGTTTGCTATCGCGCAGTACCTCAGCTCTAACTTTATCGGGCCAGAACTGCCAGACATTATCTCGTCTCTGGTTTCGCTGGTCTGCCTGACGCTGTTCCTGAAACGCTGGCAGCCAGTACGCATCTTCCGCTTTGGCGATATGGGCGCTTCACAGGTCGATCAGACGCTGGCTCGCACCCACTATACCGCTGGACAGGTGGTCCGCGCCTGGTCTCCGTTCCTGTTCCTGACCGCCACCGTCACGCTGTGGAGCGTACCGCCGTTTAAAGCGCTGTTTGCGCCAGGCGGCGCGATGTACCACTGGGTGGTCAATATTCCGGTTCCGTACCTCGATAAGCTGGTTGCCCGTATGCCGCCGGTCGTACACGAAGCCACAGCCTACGCGGCGGTGTATAAATTTGACTGGTTCTCCGCGACCGGTACCGCAATTTTGTTTGCCGCCCTGCTGTCTATCGTCTGGTTGAAGATGAAGCCGTCCGCAGCGCTGCAGACTTTTGGCAGCACGCTGAAAGATCTGGCATTACCTATTTACTCCATCGGAATGGTGCTGGCATTCGCGTTTATCTCAAACTACTCCGGGCTTTCATCAACCCTGGCGTTGGCCCTGGCACACACCGGCAGCGCGTTTACCTTCTTCTCACCGTTCCTCGGCTGGCTGGGGGTATTTCTGACCGGGTCCGACACCTCATCAAACGCACTGTTTGCCGCCCTGCAGGCTACGGCTGCTCAGCAAATCGGCGTTTCGGATGTGCTGATGGTTGCGGCAAATACCACCGGCGGCGTGACCGGCAAGATGATCTCGCCGCAATCTATCGCTATCGCCTGTGCGGCAGTGGGATTAGTGGGGAAAGAGTCTGACCTGTTCCGCTTTACCGTGAAACACAGCCTGATTTTCACCTGCATGGTGGGTGTGATTACCACGCTGCAGGCCTATGTCTTAACCTGGATGATTCCATGATAGTGATGCCCAGACGCCTGTCAGACGAAGTCGCATCTCGTGTGCGGGCGCTGATTGAAGAACAACAGCTGGAGGCGGGCATGAAGTTGCCCGCTGAGCGCCAACTGGCCGTACAGCTCGGCGTATCGCGTAACTCGCTGCGCGAGGCGTTAGCAAAGCTGGTCAGTGAAGGCGTACTGATTAGCCGTCGTGGCGGCGGGACGTTTATCCGCTGGCAGCATGAGGCCTGGTCTGAACAAAACATCGTTCAGCCGCTGAAAACCCTACTGGCGGACGATCCTGATTACAGTTTCGATATTCTGGAGGCCCGCCACGCCATCGAAGCCAGTACCGCCTGGCACGCAGCCATGCGGGCCACCGCCGCGGATAAAGAGAAAATCAGGCTCTGTTTCGAGGCCACGCAAAGCGAAGATCCGGATCTCGCCTCGCAGGCTGACGTTCGCTTTCATCTCGCCATTGCGGAAGCCTCACACAACGTGGTGCTGTTGCAGACCATGCGCGGTTTCTTCGACGTCCTGCAGTCTTCGGTAAAACAGAGCCGCCAACGTATGTACCTGGTACCGCCCGTATTTTCTCAACTGACGGCGCAGCATCAGGCCGTGCTGGACGCCATTGTTGCCGGGGATGCCGACGGGGCGCGTAAGGCCATGATGGCGCACCTCAGTTTTGTCCACACCACAATTAAACGATTTGATGAAGATCAGGCCCGGCAGGCGCGTATTACTCGCCTGCCCGGTGATCCTGGTGAGAATAGCAGGGAGAACAACACATGATTATTTCAGCAGCCAGCGACTATCGCGCCGCAGCCCAGCGCATCCTGCCCCCCTTCTTGTTCCACTATATTGACGGCGGGGCGTATGCCGAGCACACCTTGCGCCGTAACGTGGCAGACCTGTCAGAGGTGGCGCTGCGCCAGCGCGTACTGAAGAATATGTCCGACCTGAGCCTGGAAACCAAGCTGTTCAACGAAACACTCTCCATGCCGGTAGCCCTCGCGCCTGTCGGCTTATGCGGCATGTACGCACGCCGGGGCGAGGTTCAGGCCGCCGCCGCCGCTGATGCCAAAGGCATTCCGTTTACGCTTTCCACAGTGTCCGTATGTCCGATTGAAGAAGTCGCCCCGACCATCAAGCGTCCGATGTGGTTCCAGCTGTATGTTCTGCGCGATCGCGGTTTTATGCGTAACGCACTGGAGCGCGCCAAAGCGGCGGGTTGCTCCACGCTGGTCTTTACCGTCGATATGCCAACGCCTGGCGCACGCTACCGTGATGCCCATTCCGGTATGAGCGGCCCAAATGCGGCACTGCGTCGCTACTGGCAAGCAGTCACTCATCCACAGTGGGCATGGGACGTTGGTCTGAACGGTCGCCCGCATGATTTAGGCAATATTTCGACTTATCTTGGCAAACCCACCGGCCTTGAAGATTACATCGGCTGGCTGGCGAATAACTTCGATCCGTCGATTTCCTGGAAAGACCTCGAGTGGATCCGTGAATTCTGGGATGGTCCGATGGTGATCAAAGGGATCCTCGATCCTGAAGATGCCCGCGACGCCGTACGCTTTGGCGCGGATGGCATCGTTGTCTCTAACCACGGTGGCCGTCAGTTAGATGGCGTGCTGTCTTCAGCTCGTGCGCTGCCCGCCATTGCCGATGCGGTGAAAGGCGATATTACCATTCTGGCTGATAGCGGGATCCGCAATGGTCTGGACGTTGTACGCATGATAGCGCTGGGCGCGGATAGCGTGCTGCTGGGGCGTGCTTATCTGTACGCGCTGGCGACCCACGGCCAGGCCGGTGTGGCGAATCTGCTGAACCTGATCGAGAAAGAGATGAAGGTGGCGATGACCCTGACCGGTGCGAAGTCGATTAGTGAAATCAGCCGTGATTCGCTGGTACAGGAACTGGGTAAGAGCCTGCCTGCCGCGCTGGCACCTCTGGTCCAGGGTAGCGCAGCGTAACAACATCCCCGTAAACCCCATTTTCTGAATGGTCGGTCTGTTTTCAGCTCGACCATTTTTTATCCAAAAATAACGACTAGTTAACATTTACAACCAATATATTTGACAACTTTTTATCCACCTGCCAAATGTATAGACAAGCTAATACAACAGCATTTTATACATATAACAACCATCATAACGGGCGAGGGTGACATGGCTTATTCCGGAAAAGTGAATATCCAGCAGGCGATAGATGACAGTGCTTTTTCGCGCTTCCACTGGGTCATTATTGTCCTGGGTTTTCTGGTTTTAGCCATTGACGGCTTCGATACGGCGGCGATGGGCTATATTGCCCCCACGCTTTCAGCCGACTGGGGCATCAAGAAACAAGATCTTGGACCGGTGTTAAGCGCCGCGCTATTGGGCCTCTCATTTGGTGCCCTGCTGGCCGGACCGATTTCCGATCGTATGGGTCGTAAGCGCGTCCTGGTCTTTTCCTGTCTGTTCTTTGGCCTCGCCAGTCTGGGAACCGCCTATGCCCAGACGCTGAATATGCTCACGTTTTGGCGCTTTCTCACCGGGCTTGGGCTTGGCGCGGCAATGCCCAATGCCATCACCCTGGTGTCAGAATTCGCCCCGAAACGCTGTCGTTCAATGGCGATTAACACCATGTACTGTGGCTTTCCATTAGGGGCTGCGGGCGGCGGCGTGATCTCCTCCTGGCTGATCCCCAACTACGGCTGGCACAGTGTTCTGCTTGCTGGTGCGATCGCCCCACTGGTCCTCACCGTACTGTTGGTGCTGTTCCTGCCGGAGTCGGTTAAGTATCTGGTTCACCGCGGTAAAGGGGTTGCACAGATCAAACGCATTGCTCAACGCTTTATGTTGGGAAGTCTGGAACAGGTTACCCAGTTTTATCTGGATGAAGACCGTATCACGGTCAAAAAAAGCAGCGTGGCACAGTTATTTAGTATGCCCTGGCTGCCGGGTACGCTGATGCTCTGGATGACCTACTTTATGGGGCTGGTTATCTATTACGTGCTGCTGAGCTGGATGCCAACGCTGATGCTGGGAATGGGCTATGCGCTGGCCGAATCCGCCTGGCTGACATCGCTGTTTACCTTTGGCGGTACGGCGGGGATCCTGCTGGCCGGTTGGTTAATGGACCGCTGGGAAGCCCATAAAGTGGTCTCACTCGGCTTCATTCTGACGATGCTGTTTGCCCTCGCTCTCGGGTTTGAACATAACCACATCATCTTGTTCGGCGCACTGATCTTCCTGATGGGGATTACCATGAACGGCGCGCAGTCCGGGCTGCAGACGCTGGCCGCCACGTTTTATCCAACCCACTGCCGTGCGACGGGCATTGCCTGGATGCAGGGCGTGGGCCGCTTCGGCGGCGTAGCCGGAACGATGATGAGCGCCCAGTTGCTTTCCCTGCAATGGCAGGCAGACAGTATCTTAATGTTCCTCAGCCTTCCGGCCCTGGTCGCTGCTGCCGCGACAATTTACAAGCTGCAACGCTATAAACCGCACGCGCTGACCGTCGCATAGTACCCGCTCTTTCTGCTATTCTGCCCCCCGTTATCAAGGGGGCAGTATGCTTAACATCGTTTTATTCGAACCAGAAATCCCGCCAAATACCGGCAATATTATCCGTCTTTGCGCCAACACCGGCTTTCGTCTGCATATTATAGAGCCAATGGGCTTTACCTGGGACGACAAGCGCCTGCGTCGCGCGGGGCTGGATTACCATGAATTTACCGCCGTGCTGCGCCACTCTGATTACGCCGCCTTCGTCGCCGCAGAACATCCGCAGCGCCTGTTTGCTCTGACCACCAAAGGTACGCCAGCGCATAGCGCGGTATGCTATCAGGACGGGGATTATCTGATGTTTGGTCCGGAAACACGCGGTCTGCCAGCCAGCATCCTTGACGCGCTGCCGGCCGAACAAAAAATTCGTATTCCAATGATGCCAGACAGTCGCAGCATGAACCTGTCAAATGCGGTGTCGGTGGTGGTGTATGAGGCCTGGCGCCAGCTAGGGTATCCGGGCGCGGTACTGCGTAGCTGATGATTGTTGGATGGCGGCTAGCGCCTGATCCGACCTACATTAATTTGATGAAATTCATTTCGAGCGTTATCGGCGCAGACAGATTGAACACGGACTGCGCGCAGTCACCGGAGCGTACACGCAGTCCGTGAGGATGACGAGCACAGCCCAGGTTTAATCTGCCAGGTAAGATAGCTCGAAATCAGATACCATCTCCATACTCAAAAGTATGATGTATCCCGTTGAAATGCTGATCCATATCCATGGACGGCTTATCGCTGTCAGGCTTGCCGACGATGCGTGCCGGAACGCCTGCTGCAGTGGTATGCGGGGGTACCGGCTGTAAAACGACGGAACCTGCGCCAATCTTCGCGCCGCGCCCGACTTCAATGTTGCCGAGAATTTTTGCTCCCGCGCCAATCATCACGCCTTCACGAATTTTCGGATGACGGTCACCGCCAGCTTTACCGGTCCCGCCCAGCGTGACGGATTGCAAAATAGAGACGTCGTTTTCAATCACGGCAGTTTCACCGACCACAATACCAGTGGCGTGATCGAGCATAATCCCACGGCCAATTTTTGCCGCCGGGTGAATGTCTACCTGGAAGCTAACGGACACCTGATTTTGCAGGAAGATCGCCAGCGCCTGACGCCCCTGATGCCACAGCCAGTGACCGATACGGTAGGCCTGAAGCGCATGAAAGCCCTTCAGATACAGAAGTGGGGTGGAATATTTATCGACAGCCGGATCACGCGTGCGTACCGCCTGAATATCACAGGCCGCTGAGGCAATCATTTCAGGATCGGCCGCGTAGGCCTCTTCCACGACTTCGCGAATGGCAATGGCGGGCATGATCGGAGAAGCGAGTTTATTCGCCAGCATATAGCTCAGCGCACTGCCGAGGTTTTCATGCTTGAGCAACGTTGCGTGATAAAAACTGGCCAGCATTGGCTCACATTCCGCCAGTGCCCGGGCTTCCGCTTTAATGTTTTTCCAGACGATATCCAGTTCTTCACACGGCATTGCGTACTCCAGAAGGTAGCAAAACGACCGACCCGTTCTTCGCGGGTCGGGTCGTTATATTCAACAGTTCCTTACAGCTAGTGGCGACTCAGCTCGTCCCTGCGTGCACGGCCTAATAACGTCAATGCTGCCTCGCGCGCGTTTTTTCCGCAATACAATACTTGATAAATTTCCTCGGTTATTGGCATCTCAACACCAAAACGGTGCGCCAATTCACGAACTTCTTTCGTATTGCGGTAGCCTTCAACCACCTGACCAATCTTATCCTGCGCCCCCTGCACGTCCATCCCCTGGCCGAGCATCATGCCAAAACGACGGTTACGCGACTGGTTGTCGGTACAGGTCAGCACCAGATCGCCTAAACCCGCCATCCCCATAAAGGTGGCAGGATCGGCACCCAACGCCGCGCCAAGGCGAGACATTTCGGTCAGTCCACGGGTGATCAATGCGGTTCGCGCATTCGCGCCGAAACCGATGCCGTCAGACATCCCCGCGCCAATCGCAATGACGTTTTTCACCGCGCCGCCAAGCTGCACGCCAATGAAATCCGGATTGCTGTAAACGCGGAAGCTCTTGCCGCAGTGCAGCAACTGCTGGAGATCGTCAGCAAAGGTGTCGTCCGTCGAGGCCAGAGAAATCGCCGTCGGCATGCCCGCCGCCAGCTCTTTGGCGAACGTCGGACCGGAGATAACCGCCAGTGGAATAGAATTCCCCAGCGCTTCACGCGCGACGTCCTGCAGCAGGCGTCCCGTTTCCGCTTCCAGACCCTTTGTCGCCCAGACCAGACGCGCGTCAGGACGCATCAGCGGTTTGATGTTGCGCAGCACTTCGCCAAAGACGTGGCTAGGCACCACCACCAGAATATTACGACTGGCGGCCAGCGCAGTGGCTAAATCACTTTCCAGGCGCAGCGTTTCGGGAAAAGGCACATCAGGGAGGAACGCGACGTTGCAGCGATCGTGCTCGAGGGTCGCGATATGTTTCGGATCATGGCCCCACAGGACAACCTGATGGCCATTTCTTGCCAGGGTGATGGCAAGAGCGGTGCCGTACGAGCCGGCACCAATCACAGTCATTGAAGCATTACTTTGGTTCATCAGGCATCCTGATGTTCTTCAGTACCTTCGCCAGCCTGCTGCTGTAAATAGTTCATGAACAGCGCATCAAAGTTGACCGGCGCAAGGTTCAGTTGCGGGAATGTACCGCGGGAAACCAGGCTGGTGATGCATTCGCGGGCATACGGGAACAGAATGTTCGGGCAGTATGCACCAAGGCAATGCGCCATCTGAGTCCCTTCAATACCACTGATGGAGAAAATACCGCCCTGCTGAACTTCACACAGGAACGCAGTTTCTTCACCCAGAGAAGCCGTTACGGTGACACGCAGCACTACTTCATACACATCATCTGCCAGTTGGGTAGATGCGGTATCAAGATCCAGTTTAACCTCTGGCTGCCAATCTTTCTGGAAAACATGTGGTGCATTTGGCGCTTCGAAAGACACATCCTTGGTATAAATACGTTGGATCTGGAAAGCCATTTCAGTGTTATTTTGTTCTGACATGTTGAGAAAACCCTTTAGTGTTGTCCTTTAAATACTTCGGTACGCCTTAACGCAGCAGTGGATCCAGTCCACCACGTGCATCCAACGCATACAAGTCGTCACAACCACCAATGTGCTGTGCATCAATAAAAATCTGCGGAACCGTTGTACGGCCACTGCGCTTGATCATCTCTTCACGCTTCACGGCATCGCCGTCAATCGGAAGTTCCTGGAAACTCACACCCTTGCTGTTCAACAGTGCCTTTGCGCGATGGCAAAACGGGCAGGTCGCTTTGGTATAGATCTCAATATTGGCCATGACTTATCTCCAGTGTTCTTTTACCCTGCGGCATGAAAGAATACGGGTAAATTACTTGCCGCGAACCAGTGGCAGATTCTCGCCACTCCAGCCCGCTACGCCGTCTTTCAGTACAGATACCTGCTCAAAACCGGCTTTAATCAGCGCAGTTGCTGAATCCTGGCACTGCATACCAGAGCCATCAACCACAATAACAGGTTTGTTTTTGTGTTTTTCCAGCTCACCAAAATTGTTGGCTTTGATTTCGCTCGGCAGCAGGTTAGTGGAGCCCGCGATATGACCTTTGCGGAAGTCGTCGCGCTGACGTAAATCCACAATCACCGCATCTTCTTTGTTGATAAGACGAGTGGCTTCTCCGCGCGTAATTACCTTCACTTTCGAAGTCAGGCTCTTAAACGTGGTAAATAATACAGCCGCCAGTAACGCAATCCAGGCGATACTCAATACAGGGTGGCGACTAACAAATTGCATAATTTCTTGCATGGGGGGTAACAACTCCCGACTTAGTGATTAAAAAACCAGGAAAGGAGTATACCTGCGCGTTGGCGCAAATACAGCCAGAGCGTGCATTGGATTGCATTTTTGCGGGGCGCTACGGAAAAAAAAACGTAAATCCGCGCCCTCTGCGACACGCTCTGGTCGATTATTTGATCTTCTGGGGCTATTTTATCGATTCAGCTGTAGTAAAATTACGCAATTATTTTTGTCTATTGAGTGTGAGGTTGTCGCAATGTCGGTTTCTAAAAAACCTATGGTACTGGTGATTCTGGATGGCTATGGCTATCGTGAAGACAGCCAGGATAACGCCATCTTTAATGCCAAAACCCCGGTAATGGATGCTCTGTGGGCAAAACGTCCGCATACCCTGATTGATGCCTCTGGCCTGGAAGTCGGCCTGCCCGATCGCCAGATGGGCAACTCCGAAGTGGGTCACGTCAACCTGGGCGCGGGCCGCATCGTGTATCAGGACCTGACCCGTCTGGATGTTGAAATTAAAGAACGGACTTTCTTCGCTAACCCAGTGCTGACCGATGCGGTCGACCAGGCAAAAAATAGCGGCAAAGCGGTTCATATCATGGGCCTGCTCTCTGCTGGCGGCGTTCACAGCCACGAAGATCACATCATGGCGATGGTCGAAATGGCAGCTGAACGCGGTGCTGAGAAAATCTATCTGCACGCTTTCCTTGATGGCCGTGATACCCCGCCGCGCAGCGCTGAACATTCGCTGCAGAAATTCGAAGAGAAATTTGCCGCGCTGGGCAAAGGCCGCGTAGCGTCCATCATCGGTCGTTACTACGCCATGGACCGCGACAACCGTTGGGATCGCGTTGAACAGGCTTATGACCTGATGACGCTGGCAAAAGGCGAGTTCCAGTTCGCTACGGCTGTTGAAGGCCTGCAGGCTGCTTATGCCCGCGACGAAAACGACGAATTCGTGAAAGCGACCGTGATCCGTGCTGAAGGCCAGGCTGAAGCCGCCATGGAAGACGGCGATACGCTGATTTTCATGAACTTCCGTGCTGACCGTGCGCGTGAAATCACCCGTGCGTTTGTTAACGCTGACTTCGACGGCTTCGCCCGTAAGAAAGTCGTTAACCTCAACTTTGTGATGCTGACCGAATACGCAGCCGACATCAAAACGGCTGTTGCTTACCCACCAGCGTCTCTGGCCAACACCCTTGGCGAGTGGATGGCGAAGAATGACAAAACGCAGCTGCGTATTTCCGAAACTGAAAAATATGCCCACGTGACCTTCTTCTTTAACGGCGGCGTAGAAGAGCCGTTCAAAGGCGAAGATCGCATCCTGATCAACTCGCCGAAAGTCTCGACCTACGATCTGCAGCCGGAAATGAGCTCTGCTGAGCTGACTGAGAAGCTGGTTGCTGCGATTCAGAGCGGAAAATACGACACCATCATTTGTAACTACCCGAACGGCGACATGGTTGGTCACACCGGGGTGATGGAAGCTGCGGTTAAAGCGGTTGAAGCGCTGGATCACTGCGTTGAGCAGGTGACTAAAGCGGTTGAATCCGTTGGCGGCCAACTGCTGATCACCGCCGACCACGGTAACGCAGAGCAAATGCGCGATCCGTCCACCGGTCAGGCGCATACAGCACACACCAACCTGCCCGTTCCGCTGATTTATGTCGGTGGTAAAAACGTCAAAGCAGTTGAAGGCGGCAAACTTTCTGATATCGCCCCGACGATGCTGACGCTGATGGGTATGGAAATCCCGCAAGAGATGACTGGTAAGCCGCTGTTCATCGTGGAATAATCCCTCCCCATGAGGGGAAAGGCGATTAATACCATCACTTGGGCCGTGAAACTGCGAAAGCTTTCAGTCAGGCCCTTGTTCTACGCCAGCGCGCTTAGCGCTGGCGTATTGCTGTGCGCCTTTTCCGCCCACGCGGACGAGCGCGATCAGCTCAAATCTATTCAGGCTGATATCGCGGCAAAAGAACGCGCGGTACGCCAACAACAACAACAACGCTCCACTCTCCTCGCTCAACTTAAAGCTCAGGAACAGGCCATCGCCGTTGCCGCCAGGCAACTACGCGAAACGCAAAACTCGCTGGCGCAGCTGAATGCACAAATCACAGAGATGAATGCCGCCCTCGCGAAGCTGGAAAAACAGCGGGCTGCGCAAGAGCGTAGCCTGGCAGCGCAACTTGACGCAGCGTTTCGCCAGGGCGAACACACCGGTATTCAGCTCATTCTGAGCGGGGAAGAGAGCCAGCGCGGGCAACGCCTGCAGGCCTATTTCGGCTATCTGAACCAGGCGCGGCAGGAAACCATCGCGCAGTTGAAACAAACCCGCGAAGAGGTCGACTCGCAAAAAGCCGAGCTGGAAGATAAGCAGAGCGAACAGCAGACGTTGCTGTACGAACAGCGCGCTCAGCAGGCTAAGCTGGAGCAGGCGCGTAATGAACGCAAGAAGACGCTCTCGGGTCTGGAGTCATCGATTCAGCAGGGTCAGCAGCAACTGGGCGAAATGCGCGCCAACGAATCACGCCTGCGCAACAGCATTGCTCGCGCCGAAGCCGCAGCCAAAGCACGCGCGGAACGTGAAGCACGCGAGGCGCAGGCCGTACGTGACAAACAGAAGGATGCGTCACGGAAAGGCTCAACCTACAAGCCAACCGAAAGCGAAAAATCACTGATGTCCCGTACCGGCGGTTTAGGTTCCCCACGCGGCCAGGCATTCTGGCCCGTTCGTGGTCCAACGCTACATCGTTATGGCGAACAGTTGCAAGGTGAGCTACGTTGGAAGGGGATGGTTATTGGCGCATCCGAAGGCACCGAAGTTAAAGCCATTGCCGATGGTCGCGTCATTCTGGCGGACTGGTTGCAAGGCTACGGTCTGGTGGTCGTCGTTGAGCACGGTAAAGGCGATATGAGCCTTTACGGTTATAACCAGAGCGCGCTGGTCAGCGTCGGTACGCAGGTTCGCGCCGGGCAGCCTATTGCACTTGTGGGTAGCAGCGGCGGACAGGGCAGGCCGGCACTCTATTTCGAAATTCGTCGCCAGGGTCAGGCGGTCAATCCACAGCCGTGGTTGGGAAGATAAGTTTTGCCTCAATTTCGTCGTCTATTATTCTCTCTCGCCAGCGTGCTGGCCTTCGCAACACCTGTTTTTGCTGGCAAACTTGCCATCGTTATTGATGATTTCGGCTATCGTCCACACACCGAAAATCAGGTTCTGGCGATGCCTTCCACCCTCTCCGTTGCCGTTCTGCCTAATGCCCCACACGCGCGTGAAATGGCGATTAAAGCGCATAACAGCGGGCATGAAGTGTTAATCCATCTACCGATGGCGCCGCTGAGCAAACAGCCGTTAGAGAAAGATACTTTGCGCCCGGAAATGAGCAGCGAAGAGATTGAGCGGATTATTCGCGACGCGGTAAGCAAAGTACCGAATGCGGTCGGGCTGAACAACCATATGGGCAGCGCGATGACCTCCAGCCTGTTCGGCATGCAGAAGGTGATGCAGGCGCTGGAACGCTACGATCTCTACTTCCTGGACAGTATGACCATCGGCAACAGTCAGGCAATGCGCGCAGCATCAGGAACCGGCGTGAAGGTTATCAAACGCAAAGTCTTCCTGGATGACACGCAAAACGAAGCCGATATTCGCCGTCAGTTTAATCGGGCCGTTGAGCTTGCGCGCCGCAACGGTTCAGCAATTGCCATTGGGCATCCTCACCCTTCGACGGTTCGCGTCCTGCAGCAGATGCTTTATAACCTGCCTGCGGACATTACGCTGGTTCGCCCAAGCAGCCTGCTCAATGAACCACAGGTAGACACCTCCAGACCAAACCTTACACCGCCGAAGAATGGTAAACCTGATGTGCCACGTAATCCTTTCCGCGGGGTGAGATTATGCAAACCGAAGCAGCCGTTAGAGCCGGTTTACGCCAGCCGCTTCTTCAGCGTGCTCGGTGAAAGCATCACCCAAAGCACGCTGGTGCAGTACATGCGCCTGCAATGGCAGGGCTGGGGGAATACATCCTCACCCAGCGCTATGAACGCTAACGTAAATTAAGCGTTTTACGGGCAATACGAGAGGGCGAGGATGTTTTATCGCGCCATTTCCAGAGACGGAATGACCATAGCAGCGCCTGGTACAAAACTTTGGCGCTGCGTACGTTAGTAATCATGCGCTTATACATACCAGAGACAAAAATCTCTGCAATCATGCGTTGACGAATATGGACATCCGGCTCTTTGCGTACTGCGTGGCAAACGCGTAATGCTTCATAGGTTATTTGCTGATGAAATTCCGGATAAATAGTAATCCGACCCGCATATTCACGATTCAACTTATCCAATAACCGTGTAATTTTAATATAGTGGCGTTGGTAATTGAGATTTTTTAAGCCTTGTCTTTTAAGGCGGCTAACTGATTGATCGTGTAAGAAGTATTTATACAATGATTGCTCGGTATATCGCACACGTTTGGCGTTAAACATAAACTCCGTCGTCCATACAATATCCTGATGATGCAACCCTGGAATAAACGCTATCTTGTTTTTCTCGATAACATCTCTGCGATAAACCCCCATCCAGACCACATGCGTCCAACGGCGTGAAGCCAATGCCATACGTAACCAGTCGGGGCCGGTCAATACACCCGTAGACCGCAGACGGTCCGTCGGTATTGATTGCCAGGTGTCCCCCGTTTCGAAAATGCACCAATCAGAATTGCACTGTGCCAGATCGAGGTCATCCTGAAGCGCCATGGTCATCAGGGTTTCATACATATTGGGATAAACCAGGTCATCGGCATCGACAAATGCAACATAATCCCCTTTGGCCACTGCCAGACCACGATTACGCGCGACAGATGCCCCGGCGTTAGCCTGATGTAACAACCGGACATGGGAATAGTTATCAGCATAATGTCTTGCAATATCAACAGAGTTATCCGTTGAACCGTCATCCACAATAATGATCTCTATCGCAGCCCATGTCTGTGCGATCAAAGATTCCATGCAACCCCGAAAACTATCACCCGCGTTATACAACGGAATAATAACACTCAACATATTTGTGCGGTTTCTCATCAGATAACCCAAGTTTGTCAGTACACTGATGACTTTTACTACAGTTTCATTAAGGAATTATTAAGGCTAGAACGTTTAATTTTCAGAAGCGGCGCAGCGAAAGCAACCAGTATGGGAAAATGCCATGCGGCGCCTGAGTTCAGCGGGCTGTGATAGCTCAGATCGTCTACATATTGAGGGACACAACCTGTATACTATACCCCTGTAAATTAACGCGCGATGTACACTGATATTGAGGAAAGTGATGGCCATCAGTAAGACACATGAGAAAGGTTATACGGTCTATTGCAAAGAGACCAAAACAGACCTTAAGTCACTGATGAATAAGTATATAAACAAAGAAATCAGTGGCAAACCATTGAGCAGTGGTAACGCCATGCGCAGTGTAGAACTGGTCGAGTACAACTCACAAAAATTTATCATCAAAAACGACCGTGAAGTTGATCCTCGATTTGAGAAAAAAATGCAGAATTTTATCTCCGGCCCCTTTTATTCCTGGCTCATCAAGAAGCTGGACACACTCTCCCCGGAAATGCGCGCCTGTACAGCCGATCTCTACTATGCCGCTGAAAAAGTACGACTTCGTCAGTGTCATGATGTTTATATTATTCATGAATATGTTGAAGGCACTCCTTTAAAAGAAATTAACCATAAGAATGCCGATGAAGTGAAGCAGTGCGTTCTGCGCCTTCACAAAGCCGGGTTGGCATCTAATGATATCCACCCTGGAAATTTCATTCGTACGCCAGGCGGTGAATTAAGAATAATTGACTTATCCTGTAAGGGAAATATGAAGATTTGCCAGGCTAATGATATTTTAGCTTTGCAGCGAAAATATCATATTAACATCAAAGGAAAAGGATTAATCTATAAGCTCATCTGGCTCAAAGAAGCGATAAGATCTTTATCCAGAAAGCTTCGTGGCAAATAGTATTTATTATTTATACGGCCAGAATAAAGAATCTGGCCGTTGGTAGCATTTAATACAAGTCGAGCATTCAATCCCAGCTCAGGATCACTTTCCCTGACTGGCCCGAGCGCATCGCGTCAAAGCCCTGCTGGAATTCATCAATGGAGAATCGATGGGTGATGATCGGCGACAAATCCAGACCAGACTGAATCAATGCGGCCATCTTGTACCAGGTCTCAAACATCTCACGACCGTAGATACCTTTAATAAACAATCCCTTAAAGATAACTTTAGTCCAGTCGATGGACATGTCTGATGGTGGAATACCCAGCATAGCAATACGGCCACCGTGGTTCATGGTGTCCAGCATGGTGCGAAACGCTGGCGGCGCGCCGGACATCTCCAGACCGACATCAAACCCTTCGGTCATGCCCAGTTCAGCCATCACGTCGGTCAGACTCTCTTTCGACACGTTGACCGCGCGAGTGATGCCCATTTTACGCGCCAGTTCAAGGCGATACTCATTAACATCGGTAATCACCACGTGGCGTGCGCCAACGTGCCTGGCAACCGCTGCCGCCATAATACCGATTGGACCCGCGCCGGAAACCAGCACATCTTCCCCAACCAGATCGAACGACAGCGCCGTATGCACCGCATTACCGAACGGATCGAAGATAGACGCCAGGTCGTCAGAGATGTTGTCCGGAATTTTAAACGCGTTAAATGCCGGGATCACCAGGTACTCTGCAAAGCAGCCTGGACGGTTTACGCCAACACCGGTCGTATTGCGGCACAGGTGAGTACGTCCACCGCGGCAGTTACGGCAATGCCCGCAGGTGATATGACCTTCGCCTGAAACGCGATCGCCGATTTTAAAGCCTTTAACTTCCTGGCCGATGCCAACAACTTCGCCGACATATTCATGTCCAACGACCATCGGTACCGGGATGGTTTTTTGCGACCATTCATCCCAGTTATAAATGTGAACGTCAGTCCCGCAGATGGCTGTTTTACGGATTTTAATCAGCAAATCGTTATGGCCGACTTCCGGTTCAGGAACGTCGGTCATCCAAATGCCCTCTTCCGCTTTCAGTTTGGATAACGCTTTCATTTCACATCCTCAGGCAATAACGCCCAGTTGTTTACCAATGCGTGTGAACGCCTCAACAGCACGCGTAATCTGCTCAGGGGTATGCGCCGCAGACATCTGGGTACGAATACGCGCCTGACCTTTTGGAACCACCGGATAGAAGAATCCAGTAACGTAAATCCCCTCTTTTTGCAGCTCGCGGGCGAAATCTTGCGCCACTACCGCATCCCCCAACATGACCGGGATAATTGCGTGATCCGCTCCCGCTAACGTAAAGCCTGCGGCAGACATTTGCTCGCGGAACTGACGTGCGTTCGCCCACAGGCGATCGCGCAGCTCGCTGCCTGCTTCGACCATCTCCAGCACTTTAATGGAGGCAGAAACAATTGCAGGAGCCAATGAGTTGGAGAACAGATACGGACGGGAACGCTGGCGCAGCCACTCAACAACCTCTTTGCGCGCTGCGGTATAACCGCCAGATGCGCCGCCGAGAGCTTTACCCAGCGTACCAGTGATGATGTCCACACGCCCCATAACGTCACAGTATTCATGTGAGCCACGACCATTTTCGCCGACAAAGCCGACAGCATGGGAATCATCAACCATGACCAGCGCGTCGTATTTATCCGCCAGGTCACAAACGCCTTTCAGGTTAGCTATCACACCATCCATAGAGAACACGCCATCGGTGGCGATCATGATATGACGGGCTCCCGCTTCACGCGCTTCTTTCAAACGAGCTTCCAGTTCGACCATGTCGTTGTTGGCGTAACGGAAACGCTTTGCTTTACACAAGCGAACACCGTCAATGATAGAAGCGTGGTTGAGCGCATCTGAGATAATCGCATCTTCTGCGCCCAGCAGCGTTTCAAACAGGCCGCCGTTGGCGTCAAAGCAGGAAGAGTAAAGAATGGCATCTTCCATACCGAGGAATGCCGCCAGTTTTTGCTCCAGTTGCTTATGGCTGTCCTGGGTACCGCAAATAAAGCGGACCGAAGCCATACCAAATCCGTGAGAATCCATACCTGCTTTTGCAGCTGCAATCAGTTCCGGGTGGTTAGCCAGCCCCAGATAGTTGTTCGCACAAAAGTTAATAACGTGGCTTCCGTCCGCCACGGTGATATCCGCCTGCTGGGCAGACGTAATAATGCGCTCTTCTTTAAACAATCCTTCCGCACGTGCGGTTTCGAGATCGTTCGTTAACTGTTTGTAAAAATCCCCACGCATTTCAATTCTCCAGACTGGGCAAATTTCAGCACATATTACCCAAAGCTATACGCTGATACGAGATGACGCATCATCACTTCTTCAAAATGAAGCATAAATCACGTATACCCACATGGCTAATCAGTGATGCCGTCGTATGGATTCATTGGACGCACTGAATCTCAACCAATTGAATTGGCTGGATTTTATAAAAAATCATAAAAAAACAACAGCAATAGCAGAAGAATGCCTTTGCAGCATTCTATCTGGTTAGGTAACCCTTCAATCTCATTCAAGCCACTACTTTCGAGTGAGAAAAATTCGCAATGCCTGGAGTTTTGCACCTAAAGCGGTTCGCCGATAAACACGGAACAGATCGAACCATTTGCCACGACCAAGGTAATTAAGCATTAATAGATCAGGGCGCTTGTAATAACACATGACAAAAATACCCTGATCATCATCAACAATATTATTTCTGAGAGTCTCTTTTTGACACTCAGTGACTAATGAGTAAAACTCTTTCCATTTCTCTGGTGAACCAACAATAGCGCCGCCGATAATATAAGTATGATTTCCGATCATAAAATCAAAAACCTGTTTTCTGGATGATATAACCAGACCCTTTTTAATCGTGAAGAGATGCATTTTATTACGGTCAAAAGGGAAGTCCCATACTTTTAATCCGCGAGTAACCTGCGGTTTACGGCAATATCCGAAGTCTACCCAGGCAACCATCGGAGTATTAACTAAGCCTGCATTTATGGCCTTCACTACAAAATATGCTTTTAAATTATTGATCAACACATATTCTGGAGACCAGTACTCAGGGTTACCTAGCTGTCGCGTCTCTAATTTATTCTTAAAGGTATCATCCTGCTGAATTTGTCTTATTTTATTATTAATATGCTTAAATTTTTTACCTAAATCTATGGTTATAATTTTTGTGGGCTTACCTTTGCGTATTTCCGCAACTCTGTCTTCAAACTCAGACGAGGTAAAAATAACCATATCATTTTCTAAAGCGGCTAACCGTTTGAAGTAGTCAAAATAGACATCAGAAGATCGGGAAAGTTTTTCACGGAAGCCTTTATTAACAGTCCACTCCCCCCTACCGATATCAAAATATGCTGTCACAATAGTGGTAGACGATTTCATAACCATTTTCAAACCATTAATAAAAAAAATATTATATCACATAGTTTTTGTTTTTGTACATATAATATACATAGATGGATATAAAAAAACTAAGTACATTTAAGATTAATTTAATAGACTTAATAACCATTAAATAAGCATTATTATACTGGTGTTTATAGGCCTTCTACCGACCCACCATCTTACTTAAGAGGCTGAAGGGATGCCGATGTGATGGTATGATTACAGACATTAGTGTCTGAGATTGTCTCTGACTCCAAAATTCGAAGGTTACATTTATGATCATCGTTACCGGCGGCGCGGGCTTTATCGGCAGCAACATCGTCAAGTCATTGAATGATAAAGGCATCACCGACATCCTGGTGGTGGACAACCTGAAAGATGGCACCAAGTTTGTTAACCTAGTGGATCTGAATATTGCTGACTACATGGACAAGGAAGACTTCCTGATCCAAATTATGGCCGGAGAAGATTTCGGCGATATCGAAGCGATCTTCCACGAAGGCGCATGCTCCTCCACTACCGAGTGGGACGGCAAGTATATGATGGATAACAACTATCAATACTCCAAAGAGCTGTTGCACTACTGCCTGGAGCGTGAAATTCCGTTCCTGTATGCGTCCTCTGCCGCCACCTACGGCGGCCGCACTTCTGATTTCATCGAATCCCGTGAATATGAGAAACCGCTGAACGTTTACGGCTACTCAAAATTCCTGTTCGACGAGTACGTTCGTCAGATCCTGCCAGAAGCCAATTCTCAGATTGTTGGCTTCCGCTATTTCAACGTCTACGGACCGCGTGAAGGCCATAAAGGCAGTATGGCGAGCGTCGCTTTCCACCTCAACACCCAGCTCAACAATGGCGAAACACCAAAACTGTTCGAAGGCAGTGAAAACTTCAAGCGTGATTTCGTTTACGTAGGCGATGTGGCTGCGGTGAACCTGTGGTTCCTGGAAAACGGGGTTTCCGGCATCTTTAACCTTGGTACCGGTCGTGCGGAATCTTTCCAGGCCGTTGCCGATGCAACGCTTGCGTACCACAAAAAAGGCAGCATTGAGTACATCCCATTCCCGGAAAAACTGAAAGGTCGCTATCAGGCGTTTACCCAGGCCGATCTGACTAATCTGCGTGCTGCGGGCTATGACAAGCCGTTTAAAACCGTTGCTGAAGGTGTAACGGAATATATGGCCTGGCTGAACCGCGACGCGTAAGTATGAAAATTTTGGTGGTAGGCCCGTCCTGGGTGGGCGACATGATGATGTCGCAAAGTCTCTATCGCACGCTTAAGGCGCGCTATCCCCAGGCGATAATCGACGTGATGGCACCTGCATGGTGCCGTCCGTTATTGTCGCGCATGCCTGAAGTTAACGAAGCTATCGCCATGCCGCTGGGACACGGCGCGCTGGAGATCGGCGAGCGGCGTAAACTCGGTCATAGCCTGCGTGAAAAACGCTATGACCGCGCCTATGTGCTGCCTAACTCGTTTAAATCCGCGCTGGTACCGTTTTTTGCTGGCATTCCCCATCGTACCGGATGGCGTGGTGAAATGCGCTACGGCCTGCTAAACGATGCGCGCGTGCTGGATAAAGATGCCTGGCCGCTGATGGTCGAACGCTATGTAGCCCTGGCCTATGATAAAGGCGTAATGCTGTCAGCTAAAGATTTACCGCAGCCTCTGCTATGGCCGCAGTTGCAGGTAAGCGAAGGTGAAAAGTCCCTGACCTGTCGCCAGTTTTCCCTTTCTGCCGAACGCCCCATCATCGGCTTTTGCCCTGGTGCGGAATTTGGTCCAGCGAAACGCTGGCCACATTACCACTACGCAGACCTGGCGAAGCAACTGATCGATGAAGGCCATCAGATTGTGCTTTTTGGCTCTGCAAAAGACCATGACGCCGGAAATGAGATCCTGGCGACGCTGAGCGTTGATCAGCAGGCCTGGTGCCGTAATCTGGCGGGCGAAACACAGCTGGAGCAGGCCGTTATTCTGCTCGCCGCCTGCAAAGCGGTGGTCACCAACGACTCTGGATTAATGCACGTTGCCGCAGCGTTGAATCGACCTCTGGTAGCGTTATATGGCCCCAGCAGCCCGGATTTTACTCCGCCGCTTTCACACAAGGCTCGCGTAATTCGCTTGATTACGGGCTATCACAAAGTACGCAAGGGAGATGCAGCAGAAGGCTATCATCAGAGCCTGATTGACATCACACCCCAGCGCGTGCTGGAAGAACTCAACGACCTGTTGTTACAAGAGGAAGCCTGACGGATGCGGGTACTGATCGTTAAAACATCGTCTATGGGCGATGTACTGCATACGTTACCGGCATTAACCGATGCGCAGCAGGTCATGCCGGATATTCAATTTGATTGGGTAGTGGAAGAAGGCTTCGCGCAGATCCCATCCTGGCATGCAGCCGTTGACCGGGTTATTCCAGTGGCGATCCGCCGCTGGCGTAAAGCCTGGTTTTCAGCGCCGATTAAAGCCGAGCGTAAAGCCTTTCGTGATGCGGTGCGTTTACAGCAGTATGACGCGATAATTGATGCGCAGGGTCTGGTTAAAAGCGCGGCGTTGGTTACGCGTCTGGCACGTGGCATCAAGCATGGTATGGACTGGAGCACGGCGCGCGAACCATTGGCGAGCCTGTTTTATAATCGCAAACATCACATTGCCAAACAGCAGCACGCGGTAGAACGTACGCGTGAATTGTTCGCCAAAAGTCTGGGATATTCCAGGCCCCAGTCGCAGGGTGATTACGCTATCGCTCAGCATTTTCTGAAAGAACGTAATGCTGATGCGGGCCAGTATGCCGTATTTCTGCATGCCACAACGCGTGATGATAAGCACTGGCCAGAAGCCAACTGGCGGGAGCTAATTGGCTTGTTAAATAACGCTGGCATACGTATTAAACTGCCATGGGGTGCTCCTCATGAAGAAGCACGAGCCCGTAGGCTGGCAAATGGTTTTTCTTATGTTGATGTTCTTCCACGGATGACTTTGGGAGAGGTCGCTCGCGTACTGGCGGGGGCAAAATTTGTGGTGTCGGTTGATACAGGCCTGAGTCATTTAACCGCTGCACTGGATCGCCCAAATATTACGTTGTACGGTCCAACGGACCCAGGATTGATTGGTGGGTATGGGAAGAATCAAGTGGTATGTCGCTCAGGAAGTGAAAATCTTTCAGACTTACGTTCTTCGACCGTATTGAAATCAATTAATTGCGATTTTTTAAATAATTGTCTGTAAGTGTCGGAGAAATGATGGCTTTAACAAAGTTTTTTTTAGATGAGAAAAAAAACTGGAAGATAAACTGGAATAGAGGACTTATATTTCTGTTTGTCGCCACCTATTTCTTAGGTGGTATTACTCGTTATAAACATTTGATTGTCATCCTGATGACTATCACAACGATAGTTTATTTATGTAAGAATCCTCGACATTATATTCCTATTTTTAAAACATTTGTTTTTGCAAGTGTATCATTTCTTGTAATCGCTACCTTCGTCTCTTTAGTGTTCACTCCTGAACTAAAAGCTAGCCTGAAAGAGATAAACAACTCAGTTGTTGAAAATGTCTTATTATGCACTATTGCGATCCCTGTATTACTAAGAGAAGAAAGCAAAGAAACCATTTCAAAGTTGATATTCTTCTCGTTCATTACAGCTCTTAGTTTGCGATGCCTTTCAGAACTTGTCCTTTATTATCAGGACTATCAGCAAGGAATCATGCCTTTTACTAATTACCAACATCGCGGAATTTCAGATGCAATGGTGTTTTTATTCCCAGTGCTTCTGAATCTATGGCTCGTTAAATCAGCGAAATACCGTATATTATTCCTGTTGTTAGGGGCGATATACACCTTTTTAATTCTTGGAACATTGTCCCGTGGCGCATGGTTATCTGTATTCATTATTGCTCTTACATGGATAATCATGTACAAACAATGGCGATTGCTTACTGTAGGAATCCTCGTAGCTATTGTTGCTCTGACAGCTATATTTTCACACAAAGATATGTCAGAAAAACTGACCTTTAAATTGCAGCAAACTGACAGTTCATATCGCTATACTAACGGTACGCAAGGAAGTGCGTTTGACCTAATCTTAGAAAATCCAGTTATTGGTTATGGTTTTGGTAATAACGCTTATAAAACTGTATACAACAAGCGTGTTGTTGATTATCCAAACTGGACATTCCGCGAGTCAATTGGACCACACAACCTTATTCTTTTTGTATGGTTTGGTACAGGATTACTTGGACTTGTGGGTTTAATACTGGTGTACACTAGCATTGTGAGAGAATGTGTTACGCATGCATTTAGGGAGAATTACTATTCCCCATACAATGCTTATATAATAATTTTACTTTCATTTTTCGGTTATTTTATTATACGTGGCAACGTTGAGCAGATTGAGTTAGATCTGTTGGGTATTTTTGCAGGTTTTCTGTTAGCGCTGAAGAATAAATAAAATAGTAAAAAAAAGGCTACTTTATGTAGTCTTTTTTTCACTCGAACCAGTTACAAATAACCTCTTCAAACCGTTGTGTAACCGCAGACCAACTATAGTTTCCAAAGACATATTGCTGACCTCGTTGGGCGGTATCCGCTAAACTACTTTCCGCCATTACCCTGGTAATATCCTGAGCAATAGTTTCTGCAGTCATCGGCTCTGTAAGGTGATAGCCTGTAATTTTATCTTTAACAAACTCAACCATGCCGCCTCGAGTACTGACTAATACAGGTCTTCCAGCGCCCATAGCCTCAATAGCCACCATACAAAATGGCTCCTGAAATTGAGAAGGAATCACAACTATATCTGCCAGTGGATAGTAATAGTGCATTTTCTCGGGTGAGATACTACCTAACATAATACAATGTGGTTTGAGGCGCTCAGCTATTTCCCGAACTTCACGCTGATAATCACCTTTATCGTTCTTACTTACTTCCATGTGATCACCAACAACCACAAGCTTCAGATTATTGTTCTCATGCAGCAACTTTTCAAAAGCCTGCAGAAGTAAGAGAACGCCTTTATCAGGGACTATACGTCCAGCAAAAAATACCACCTTGCTTTCAGGGGGAATATTTAATTTATTTTTTGATATTGATTCATATGACGATTGATAGATATCCAGGTCAATACCATTAGGCACAATAACAATATCAGCTTCAGGAAGATAAGATTGATAATAGTTCTTCAAAAACAAACTTGGTACGATCATCTTAACTTTTTTATCAAGCAACTTAGGTTCAAACGCATTATGCATATGAATCACAACTTTAGCCTGAGGAGCTTGCGAACGAATTTGTCGATATAGCTTCATACTGTTATGGACAACAATCACACTTTGATCGGTTATCTCAAACTTTTCGGCAACTTTCAGTATGCGCTTTGAATAAGGTAACGGATCCAGCCGAGTCCACTTTTGGAAAATACGCTTATATACCGAGCTAAATCCAATACGATGAATACTACATCTTTCGTTTACGTAAGAATAATCAGAATATCCTTCATTCTTTATACAGACAATACGATTAGGGAATTTGGTTCTTTGGGCAACCTGATACATCCAGGTCTCAACTGCTGCGGCACCACGTGGTGGAATAGAATAAATAGGTGTTACAGTAAATATGATTTTATCAATCATAAAGATCACCATTACATTGTTTTATATTTAATTGCTGCGATCAGGCCTGGAATTATTTTATTTTGATAAAGAAGGTGTTTATATTCTTCTCTATATTCGTGCTTTTGTTTTGCAACTTGATAAGGCTGATTCTTCCATGGTGACTTCTCATATACTGTGCGGAAAAATTGTGCTGAGGAATAGTCAGCCCACTCGTGCCATGGTTTTGTTACACCAGTATAATGAATAAATACTGTCTCTTCATTAATCACTGATTTATAGTAATTTTTATTTTTAATCTCAAACTCAGACTTCAATGAATAAATTGAGTTATATTTCCTCGGTAGTAATACCGCATGATGCAAAAACATGATATTTAAAATATCCTGGTCAGGATATTTTACTCTGGAAACTATACTTTCATCTGACAATAGTTCGAAGAATTTTTTCGTTAAATTAGAGTTAAGCCATTGCTGCAAGTTTATATACATGACACCCGAGTTAAAGTAGTTGCCTTTAAACTCAGGATTATGTAGACGCTCTGCACTTTTATCCTGCATTGAATCAACATCTACAACAACCGCACCATATTCCCCATCAAATTTCAGTGCGGCAAGATCCTCTAAAGAGCCTTTACACGTAATATCAGCATCAAGATATAGCAGTCGTTCTAATCGTTCAGAAAAATAATCAAATGAAAGCAAGCGATAGTATATTGACACTGGCCATATATTTGTTTTAGGTAGTGACACCAACGGTTCAGAATCAATATGATATAGCTTAATAACTGTTTTATACTGTTCTGCTAATTGTGTCAAAAGTACAATATATTCTTGATCTAAATAATCCGCAATAATATGAAAAGTAAAATTAATATTACTCTGTTTATTATTTTCAAGGATTGAGGCAATAGAAATTGCCGCACCAGTTTGGTAATTTTTATCGATTCCCCATGAGATATTAAAAGTGTCACGATCATCACATGGTGTAACACGTCTGTCTAACTCAATAATATCTTTGAAGTTAGTTAATCTTTTGAAGTCCAAGTTAATTACCTTTAATTATTTCAGCTATATTTTCCAGCGGCTAAGATATGCATTGCTGTTGATTATTTTAACAATGTACTTAGCCAGCAGTTAACCTTTCAACTTGGTCAGATAATAATTAAAGTAGTTACACAGTCCCTGAACGTATAACCCTTGTTTAAATTTATGCTTTGCACAATATCTGAATTGATTGCTATTGGTCGGTTTGAGAAGCGCTACTGAATGCCAGGGCGAGGCCTCTTTCGCAACTAAAAAACTCTTCGATACCGGATAGTTGGACCACTCATGCCAGGGTTTTGTCGGTCCCACATAATGAATGAAGACAGTTTCATTATTCACAGGATTGACTACTTTATCTTTCAGTTCATAATTAATGCTAAAGCGTGTATTGTATTTACCATTGATAAAAGTTACTTTTCCGGCTAACAATACATTAAGGACATCTTGATCAAGATGAGTTATTCTTTCCACCCATTCTGGAACTCGCAACATTTCGATGGCTCGGGAAGAGATATTATTACTGTGCCATGCGTTGATGTTGATAAGTAAGAATCCAGCATTAAAGTATCCGGTGATTAATTCTGGAGTGGCCAGCGTTACAGAACGATTATGCCACCATTCGGAATCTCTTTCCGTTACAACGACAGCGATCTCATCTGCGGAAAACTTATAATCGACCAGTTCTCGTACACTACCCTGGCAAGCAATATCGGCATCCAGGTATAATAAATTATCTATTTTATTATAGAAATAATCTGCAATAACAAAACGGAAGTATGTTGCATAAGTCCAGTTTTTTGTACTAGGTAAGTCTTTTAATTTATTGCAATCAATTAGGTAAACTTTGATACAGGATTGATATTGTTTAGCAAGATCGGCGAATCTGGCTTTATCACTCTCATCGAAATAATCAGTAAATATATGAAATGTGAAATCGATTTTTTTATTCGACAATAATACAGAGGCTATTGATACACCGCAGCCAAATAAAAAATTCCTGTCAATACCATAACCGATATTAAAACAGTCTGCAGAAGCATTTTCCCGAAAATCGTACTCAAAAACAGAAAGGATAACTTCTTTATCGCTAAATTGAGACATTTGACTCTTACCAATTTTTGAGAAATAGACCATGTTCTCACATGATGCATTTCAAATAGTTCAGGATAAATTAATCACAGAGATTTACGGATTGTTCTTTCGCGTATTTTATTAGCTTTAACCTGAGCTTCCTTGAACAAATCAGCCTCCTGACTTAGGATGCTTTTCAACGGCAACTCGCAATAGATGCGTAGAAATCTATAAATATCACGCTGGGTTAATCCAATGTTCATGGACGAAAAATAGAGACCGATTAAGTCCTTATCGCGCCAGCGTCGGGGAACAGTCGACCGAATCTGAGCACGGTGCAAATCAATCACTGAAATCTTGAGATCGTCCTCATGCCCTGAAAAAGGCAGATGTAATAAAAAGTGGCAAATATAGCAATCGCGATGATTGATACCACCAGCATGCATCTTACGCACCATGGTGGCAACACGATCAATAATTATACGCTTCACTTTCACATCGGGAGAATTTGTGGCCCAATCAGCACAGTAATCTTCTAAGCTGATAGTTGGTGTGAGATCCTCAGTAATAATAAACGAGGTTTTAGTCAGTGGATTCAACCCTTTCTCACCAAATCCCACGCCTGTCATTGTATCCACACCTAACTGACTCAGGCGATGAATGGCATTCCATTCTCTATCAGCACCTAATACTGGCATGCGTAATGAAAGTAGGTTTTTAACAATCTCTTTCAGAGAAGTGCCTCTGTGCCATTTTAAAAAATAGCTTTTACCCGTTAGTTCAAATCGTAGAGTACGGCGAGTCTCCAGTTCTCTGAATACTTCACCTTGTAAATTTTTAACTTCTTCAAATGCATCTTTCCCGCGCCATAGTGTGGCTAACGGTTCTTTTAATTCAACCATCTAAACCACCCGTAATCATATCCGCTGCTTTCTCCGGTAGGCTGTATAAATCTTGCGTATCCGCATAGTGTCGTGCATTTGCCCTCCATTCCGAACGCAATGAAGGCTCTACCAGCGCTTTACGTAAGGCTTCATTCAGCGTTTCTTGCCGGAATGGTTCTGTAATTGCCATACCACAATTAGCATCAACAATATAATGCGCGTAACCGCATACGGCTGTGGTCAACACCGGCAGCCCGGCAGTGATTGCTTCTAGTAAAACAATACCTGCCGCCTCCTGATAAGCTGGATGCATCAATATATCAGCCGCAGCCATTAATTCTGCAACATCATTACGGCCAGAGTAGAAATGGACATTACTGCGTACGCCAAGTTTTTCCGCCAGCGCCTCAAATTTTCTCGGTCTGTCTTGTCCAACAACATACAGTAGCGTATTAGTTCGAAGCGTTTCTGGTAACGAGGCCAGTGCACGTATTGAACGATCCACACCTTTACGAGTGAAATCAGAGCCTACCTGCAATAATAGATTTTGTTGCTCTGTTATACCGTTTTTCTGGCGATAAACTTCACGGCTATTCGGAATCTGCTGGCTATACTTCCTGTCTGGATAAATCCCTGGAGGAAGAATATGAAATCGTTGAGCTTCTGTCTGATAGTGTTTCTGAAAATCAGCAATCTGCTTATCAGTTAGCATCAATAGTTGCGTCGGTTTACCCTGCTCAAACGTCGCGCGTTCAAACTCTGCATAGTGCCGATATCGTGAAGTTAACCGATAGAGGAAACCTTTTTCTTGTGCCACTTTCTCGGCATAGCAAACGTCAGCAGCATAGTAGAGATCCAGCCCTGGCATTTTATTAAAACCAACTACCCGATCGACAGGGTGCTGAAGTAAATGTGCCTGGACCCAGGAATAATACTCCGCATTGCGACCATGGTTTGTCCGGGACTTGACCGGTACAAGAACCAATTCAAAAACGTCAGGACACTCACCTTCCCAGGACTGCGTATAGACACGAACATGGTGACCACGTGCCGCTACAGTTTGCGCAATGCGCATAAAATCACGCTGTAACCCACCGAATGGGAAGTATTTATACAAACAGAAAGCAACAATCATACGGGACTCCCCGCTTGTGGCGGCACAAGTCTACCCGGTAATAATTTATCGATAGCAGCAATAACATCGTCAGCGGGTATCACCGAAAGATACATTTCATTGCGATCGCGCTGCTCGCGTGGAGGCATCGGACGATAATCACCAGCCCAAAATTGAATCATCTGCTTTGACCATGGTCGCCAAAAATTATGATCCGTTGCGCCAAACAGGCATATCAATGGTGTATCAACCGCAGCAGCAATGTGTCCCGGAGCAGAATCCACCCCAATAAACAACTGCGCATGATCGATGACCGCTCCTAGCTCGGGGAAGCTCATCTTTCCCGCCAGAGCAGTAACGGGCTTTTCTTTGCAACCTTGTGCAATTTCATTCACGCAAGCCAGATCGTCTTCGCCTGGGCCTGAGGTCATAACTACCTCCAAACCACGCTGGTGTAAGGCGTCAATTACCTGTGAAAACTTTTCGTTATTCCAGCACTTGAAGCGTTGGCGTGCCGTTGGTTGAATTACAACGTATTCATCACCAACTCCAGCCCGATTTAATTCTGTGCGCATACGTTCCCAGCTATCCGGAGGATAGCTCATTGTTGTATGCGTAACAGTCGATTTAAGTTTCAACGGGGCCAGCACAGACAGATTGCTTTCCACCACATTTTCACCGCTAAGCGGAGCCAGACATGTAAAACTATTTTTCCAAAAAGAAGATTGCCGATGTGCATAATCTTGAGAGATTTTGATTGGCGCGTTCAGTAGCCGCATCAGTATCGCAACCATCCACTGATCGGTAAGGTTTACAACTAAATCATACCCGTTTGCGCGCAACGTTCCGATCAGGTGCAGAAAATTAGTAATTTTATCAGTTACTTTTGTCTTTTTATTTTTAATACCATAAAGGGCATTAATTTCTGGGTTTTCCGACAAAATTGGGATGGTATCCTGATAGAGAAGCACGTCGATTTTCGCATCAGGATAGTTCTGCTTTAGCGTACTAATGACCGGAGTTGTTAACAACATATCTCCGTGAAAACGCATTTTTATGACCAGAATTCTATTAATTGGCTTATCCACAAGCGGCTCTTTTATCGTGAGTGTCCGGTAAAGTTAAGCAGAAAAAAGCACGCTACCGCCCCAGGCTCAACAGCTACCTGATTACTGATATCGCACTGATTTTTTACGCGCTAGTGTATCACTTCTTTCGCCATGTTCCGACTCGAATAATTCTTGCACAGCCAATGATTTTAAAACATATAAATCAATGAATTAAGATGTTCAGACCTTTTGATTTTTAGCCCTCTATCTCGACTAAACCGGAAAATATCAACAGAAAACGTAAAGATGCAAAAGATGCTGGTACCCTGGACTTCCCCCGCGAGGGACGCTATTTAATTTAAAAATGGGAAAAGTATTGGTAAAGCCACAGCTAAATACATAGAATCCCCAGCACATTCATAAGTCAGCTACCATTATGCTCGAATTGCTTTACACCGCCCTTTTCTACCTTATTCAGCCTTTGATCTGGATACGGCTTTGGGTGCGCGGACGTAAGGCTCCGGCCTACCGTAAACGCTGGGGTGAACGCTACGGCTTTTACCGCCGTCCGCTAAAACCAGGCGGTATCATGCTTCATTCGGTTTCCGTAGGCGAAACGCTGGCAGCTATCCCATTAGTCCGCGCTCTGCGACATCGTTACCCCGACTTGCCGATCACGGTCACCACCATGACGCCAACCGGTTCCGAGCGCGTACAATCCGCTTTTGGCCCTGACGTTCAGCATATTTATCTGCCGTACGACTTACCGGATGCCCTTAACCGTTTCCTGAATAAAGTTGACCCCAAGCTGGTGCTAATTATGGAAACCGAGCTGTGGCCGAATCTGATCGCAGCACTGCATAAGCGCCATATTCCGCTGGTCATTGCCAATGCACGTCTTTCCGCTCGCTCAGCTGCTGGCTACGCTAAATTAGGTAAATTTGTTGGCAGGCTACTGCGCCGAATTACGTTGATTGCCGCCCAGAACGAAGAAGATGGCGCTCGTTTTATCACGCTTGGTGCCAGAAACAATCAGGTCACCGTTACCGGTAGCCTGAAGTTTGATATTTCCGTCACGCCGCAGCTGGCCGCAAAAGCGATTACATTGCGCCGTCAATGGGCACCTCACCGCCCGGTATGGATTGCAACCAGCACGCACGACGGCGAAGAAAGCATAATCATTGCCGCCCATCAGGCGTTATTAAACCAGTTCCCTAATCTTTTACTGATTCTGGTACCCAGACATCCTGAACGGTTCCCGGATGCCATTAACCTCGTACGCCAGGCTGGGCTAAGCTATACGACACGTTCTTCGGGCGAAGTTCCGTCATCAGGAACCCAAGTCGTAATCGGCGACACCATGGGCGAGTTGATGTTGCTGTACGGCATAGCTGACCTTGCTTTTGTTGGCGGTTCGCTGGTTGAACGCGGTGGACACAACCCACTGGAAGCCGCGGCGCACGCCATTCCGGTACTGATGGGGCCACATACTTTTAATTTTAAAGATATTTGCGCCCGCCTCGAACAGGCAAGCGGATTGATCACCGTCACCGACGCAACTACTCTGGTGAAAGAGGTCTCTTCTTTACTGACCGATGCAGATTATCGTAATTTTTATGGCCGTCACGCAGTTGAAGTTCTGTATCAAAATCAGGGCGCGCTTCAGCGTCTGCTGCAGCTGCTGGAACCTTATCTGCCACCCAAAACGCATTGAGGCAAGTCATGCAAAAACGGGCGATTTATCCAGGAACCTTTGATCCCATTACTAACGGCCACCTCGATATCGTGACACGAGCGACAAGCATGTTCGATCACGTAATCCTGGCAATTGCCGCAAGTCCCAGTAAAAAACCGATGTTTACTCTGGAAGAGCGCGTTGAGCTGGCACAACAGGCAACGGCGCATCTCGGTAATGTGGAGGTTCTGGGATTCAGCGATCTGATGGCAAACTTTGCCCGCGATAATCAGGCTAACATTCTGATCCGTGGCCTGCGTGCGGTAGCCGATTTTGAGTATGAAATGCAGCTGGCCCATATGAACCGTCATCTGATGCCACAACTGGAAAGCGTCTTTCTGATGCCGTCTAAAGAGTGGTCATTTATCTCATCGTCACTGGTAAAAGAAGTTGCCCGCCACCAGGGTGACGTAGCGCACTTTCTGCCGGAAAACGTTCATCAGGCATTATTGAGTAAACTGAAGTAATGCGTCTGGCCGGATGAGGCATACGCTACGTCCGGCCGATAATGGTGTTATTTCTGACAGCGACGGCAATAAAACGTTGTGCGCTGAGCGTGTTTTGTCGCAATGATTGGCGCGCCGCATACGCGACAGGGTTCACCTTCTCTCCCATAGACCTGCAGCTCCTGGGCAAAATAACCCGGCTTACCGTCACTTTGCAGAAAGTCCTTCAGCGTGGTCCCGCCCTGCTCGATAGAACGCAGCAAAACCGCCTTGATAACGCGCACCAGCAGTTCGCACTCATCCTGCGACAAAGATGACGCCAGACGGTCAGGATGGATACCAGCCGCAAACAGCGACTCGCTGGCATAGATGTTTCCCACCCCCACGACCAGCTTGTTATCCATCAGCCAGGGTTTAATCGCAGTTTTCTTCTTCGCACATTTCTGCTGCAGATAACCAGCATTGAAATCGTCGCTAAGAGGCTCAGGGCCAAGATGGGCGAGGACATTATGCCCATCCAGCTCTTTAGTCCACAGCCAGGCGCCAAAACGACGCGGATCGGTATAGCGCAGGACTTTGCCGTTACTCATCACTAAGTCGACGTGGTCATGTTTTTCTGCCGGAAGCTCTTCAGAAAGGATACGCAAACTACCCGACATCCCCAGGTGAATGATTACCCAGCCATCTGATAGCTCCAGCAGCAGGTATTTCGCGCGCCGCTGTACGCTCAGGACAGGTTTATCACTCAGACGATAGATTTCCTCTGATACTGGCCAACGCAAACGACCGTTACGCACAGTCGCGTGCATAATCGTTGCCCCCACCAGATGCGGCTCAATACCGCGGCGGCTGGTTTCGACTTCAGGTAATTCAGGCATAGTATCTCCGGCGGTGTATCAGGTCTCATTAATATGGGGACGGCCAGAAAACAAAAAACCCCGCCGAGGCAGGGTTTTTCTTTACATCAAAGCGGAAATTATTTGATTTTCGCTTCTTTGTATAAAACGTGCTGACGAACAACTGGATCGAACTTTTTCAGCTCCAGTTTTTCCGGCTTAGTACGTTTGTTCTTCGTGGTGGTATAGAAGTGACCAGTACCAGCAGAAGAAACCAGCTTGATTTTCTCACGAATACCTTTAGCCATGATTTATTTCCTCTTAGTACTTAGTACTTTTCGCCACGGGCACGCAGTTCAGACAGAACTGTTTCGATGCCTTTCTTATCAATAACACGCATACCTTTAGCAGATACACGCAGGGTGACAAAACGCTTCTCGCTCTCAACCCAAAAACGGTGAGAGTGCAGGTTAGGCAGGAAACGGCGTTTAGTCGCGTTCAGTGCGTGGGAACGGTTGTTACCGGTCACCGGACGCTTGCCAGTAACTTGGCAGACTCGGGACATGTCTATTCTCCAAAAATCAAATTAGCTCGAGCTTCGTATGGGGTATTGGCGCCTCGTCAGGCTTCTCAGCCCGGTTATCGCAGTTCAATACACTAAATCTTTCATCGTTGCCTCGTCATTGGACGCAACAAGAATGATTTTGCGTATTTGCGAACTCTCGATTGCCAGGCCCAAATGCCAAACCCGAGATTCTCAAAGGTGGCGTAGTATACGCTGAGTCAGCGATGTGCTCAAGTCCCGAACAGACAAAGATCCCGATGGATCGCGTAAAGTGCGTTAAATCCAACCGCGTTCCGCAAAAGAAACGTACTCTCCGCGCCCAATGACCAGATGATCAAGCACCCGGATATCCATGAACTGACAGCATTTCACAACACGCTCGGTGATGAGTTTATCTGCTTTGCTCGGCTCTGCACACCCCGAAGGGTGATTATGTGCAAGGATCACCGCAGAAGCATTCATTTTTATCGCTTCGCGGACAATTTCTCGCGGATGCACTTCAACGTGGCTTAGCGTTCCGGAAAAAAGTTTACGGTGTTTAATCACGCGATGTTGAGAATCCATAAAGATCACATAGAAGATCTCGCGTTCCTCTTGCGAAAGCTGGCTTTGCAGAAATTCACGCGCCATTTCCGGGCTAAGTATCGCACGTTCCTCTATCACCTGTACGTTGTAGTAGCGCCTTGCCAGCTCCACTATTCCCTTCAACTGTGCGTACTTCGCGATACCGATGCCCTGAACATAGCTGAAATCCATGTAATCAGCAGACAACAGGCCATACAACGAATCAAAATGCTGAAGCATCTCTTTCGCCAGCGTAAGCACATCTTTACCCAGTATTCCGGTGCGTAGAAAAAGAGCCAGTAGCTCTACGTCGGTCAGCGAACTGGCCCCCTGCGCCAACAGCTTTTCCCGAGGCATTATACGTCCTGTATTTTCCATGCTTTTCCCCTCCTTTCGCCTCCGCATAGTGGCATAACGCCAGCGGCGAATCGACGCTCTGTTTTCACTTCTTCGTAGAGCCTCGCAAACTGGAGCGCGGGCAAAAGCACGACACATTGCGGATTGTGATAAAATATCCGCCTTCTGGTGAAACCCAACAGGAAAGATCATGATGAGCCTGGCCGGTAAAAAAATCGTACTTGGCGTCAGTGGCGGGATTGCTGCGTACAAAACCCCTGAGCTGGTGCGTCGTTTACGGGAACGCGGCGCAGACGTCCGCGTGGCGATGACCGAAGCAGCAAAAGCGTTTATTACTCCTCTGAGCTTACAGGCGGTTTCGGGCTATCCCGTTTCCGACAGCCTGCTTGACCCCGCAGCCGAAGCCGCGATGGGCCATATTGAACTGGGGAAATGGGCCGATTTGGTTATACTGGCCCCAGCGACGGCAGACCTGATTGCCCGCGTTGCCGCAGGTATGGCCAACGATCTGGTGTCTACGATCTGTCTGGCAACGCCAGCGCCTGTTGCCGTGCTGCCGGCTATGAACCAGCAGATGTACCGCGCTGCCGCAACCCAACACAATCTGGGCATTCTTGCCTCGCGCGGTTTGCTCATTTGGGGCCCTGACAGCGGTAGTCAGGCATGTGGTGATGTCGGTCCTGGACGTATGCTGGATCCGTTAACAATTGTGGATATGGCGGCAGAACATTTTTCACCTGTCAAAGATCTGCAACATCTCAACATCATGATTACAGCAGGCCCGACGCGTGAACCGCTTGATCCCGTGCGTTATATTTCCAACCACAGCTCCGGGAAAATGGGATTTGCTATCGCGGCCGCTGCCGCAAAACGCGGGGCAAACGTCACGCTGGTATCAGGTCCGGTTTCGTTACCTACACCGCCTTTTGTCCAGCGCATTGATGTGATGACCGCGCTGGAAATGGAAGCCGCTGTGCAATCTGCGGTGCAACAACAGCATATTTTTATCGGCTGCGCCGCAGTCGCTGATTATCGCGCTGAAACTGTCGCCAGTGAAAAAATCAAAAAACAGGCCACGCAGGGTGATGAATTAACAGTAAAAATGGTCAAAAACCCGGACATCATCGCTGGTGTTGCCGCACTGGATGCTAACCGTCCTTTTGTCGTTGGGTTTGCCGCCGAAACAAATAATGTGGAAGAATATGCCCGGCAAAAACGCATCCGCAAAAACCTTGATGTGATCTGTGCGAACGACGTTTCGCTGTCCACTCAAGGATTTAACAGCGACAGCAACGCATTACACCTTTTTTGGCAGGATGGAGATAAAGTCTTACCGCTTGAGCGCAAAGAACTCCTGGGCCAATTATTACTCGACGAGATCGTGACCCGTTATGATGAAAAAAATCGACGTTAAGATTCTGGACCCGCGCGTAGGGCAACAATTTCCGCTCCCGACGTACGCCACTTCTGGTTCTGCCGGACTTGACCTGCGTGCCTGTCTTGATGACGCCGTAGAACTGGCGCCTGGCGCAACAACGCTGGTGCCAACCGGGTTAGCTATCCACATTGCCGATCCTTCTCTTGCGGCAGTGATGCTCCCGCGCTCCGGGCTGGGCCATAAGCACGGGATCGTACTGGGCAATCTGGTCGGTTTGATTGATTCCGACTACCAGGGCCAGCTGATGGTTTCAATCTGGAACCGTGGTCAGGACAACTTTACTATTGAACCGGGCGAACGTATCGCGCAGATGGTATTTGTACCGGTCGTCCAGGCTGAATTTAATTTGGTGGAAGAGTTTGAAGCCACCGATCGTGGCGAAGGTGGCTTCGGCCATTCCGGGCGCAAGTAACCCGCAGAAAAGTATCTCACAGCGTAATAACGCAATAACACACCGCAAACACCCGTTTGCGGTCGCTGTGTGGATGCCTGCCTGGCAAGAGCTTATTTTCAGGGGTATTTTGTAACATGGTAGAAAAGCAAACTGCGAAAAGGAATCGTCGCGAAGAAATACTTCAGTCTCTGGCACTGATGCTTGAGTCCAGCGATGGTAGCCAACGCATCACGACAGCTAAACTGGCGGCCTCTGTGGGCGTTTCCGAAGCGGCCTTGTATCGCCATTTTCCCAGCAAGACCCGCATGTTCGATAGCCTGATTGAGTTTATCGAAGATAGTCTGATTACCCGTATCAATCTGATTTTGAAAGATGAAAAAGACACTAACGCGCGATTGCGTCTGATCGTACTGCTGATTTTAGGGTTCGGTGAACGTAATCCTGGCCTGACGCGAATTCTGACCGGACACGCATTGATGTTCGAGCAAGACCGTCTGCAAGGCCGTATTAACCAGCTTTTTGAGCGAATTGAGGCGCAGTTACGCCAGGTTCTGCGAGAAAAAAGAATGCGTGAAGGTGAAGGCTACACCGTGGATGAAACGCTGCTGGCCAGCCAGCTACTGGCTTTCTGCGAAGGTATGCTGTCCCGGTTTGTACGTAGCGAATTTAAATACCGCCCAACGGATGATTTCGACATCCGCTGGCCGTTGGTTGCCGCTCAATTGCAGTAACACCGTTGTTGGATGGCGACCTCGCCTATTTTGCCTACGAACCCCGCGGTGCGTAGGCTGGATAAGCGCAGCGCCATCCGGCAGTTCTTATACGCCGTACGCTTCGCGATACGCCCGTACTGCGGCCAGGTGTTCTGCCATTTCTGGTTTTTCTTCCAGATACGCAATTAGATCTTTCAGGGTAATGATAGAAATCACCTTGCAGCCATAATCGCGTTCCACTTCCTGAATAGCTGAAATCTCGCCGCGACCGCGTTCCTGACGATCGAGAGAAATCAGTACCCCCGCCAGCGTGGCGCCGTTAGCCTGAATAATTTCCATCGACTCACGAATAGCCGTACCTGCGGTGATAACATCATCCACCAGCATTACACGCCCCTCAAGTGCGCTACCTACCAGATTACCGCCTTCACCGTGGGTCTTCGCCTCTTTACGGTTAAAGCAGTACGGCAAATCTTTATCGTGGTGTTCCGCCAGCGCAACAGCCGTGGTGGTCGCAATCGGGATACCTTTGTAGGCCGGACCAAACAGCAAATCGAACTCAATACCGGAATCCATCAGCGCTTCGGCATAAAAACGGCCTAATAGTGCCAGGCAGCGCCCGGTATTAAACAGCCCGGCGTTGAAGAAATAGGGGCTTTTACGCCCGGATTTCAGCGTAAACTCGCCAAACTTTAGTACCTGCTTGCTAAGCGCAAACTCAATAAACTGGCGCTGATACGGTTTCATGGATTCGCTCCTCATCTCACTTTATTACAGACAAAAAAAAGGCGACTCATCAGTCGCCTTTAAAATCAATTTTCTAACGCCGCCTTCTGCGTCGTTACAATGGATTCGATTCCCCCTCGGGCTAACGCCAGTAGTGTGAGAAGTTCTTCATGGCTGAACGGCTCGCCTTCTGCCGTACCCTGCACCTCTATAATGCGTCCGTCTTCAGTCATCACCACGTTCATGTCGGTTTCTGCGGCAGAATCCTCAACGTATTCGAGGTCACAGAGCGCTTCACCATTCACAATGCCCACGGAAACCGCGGCGACCATCCCTTTCATCGGGTTAGTTTTCAGTTTACCGCTCGCTACCAGCTTGTTCAGCGCATCAGCCAATGCCACACATGCGCCGGTAATTGATGCAGTGCGCGTACCGCCATCTGCCTGAATAACATCGCAGTCCAGCGTAATAGTGAATTCACCGAGCGTCTTCAGATCAACGGCGGCGCGCAGCGCACGAGCGATCAGACGCTGGATTTCCATGGTACGACCGCCCTGCTTACCTTTCGCCGCTTCACGGGCGTTACGGGTGTGCGTGGCGCGTGGCAGCATGCCATATTCTGCGGTGATCCAGCCCTGGCCCTGACCTTTCAGAAAACGCGGTACGCCTTCATCAATAGAGGCGGTACACAGCACTTTGGTATCACCAAATTCGACCAGCACGGAGCCTTCAGCGTGTTTTGTATAATTACGGGTCAGGGTGACGGGACGCACCTGGTTGGCACTACGACCTGCTGGACGCATGATAAAATCTCCGGCTTGAAACGAATGTGGCTGCGCATTATACGGACTTCCGACTGTTATTCCTATCCTGACAAGACGTGGATGGCTATAATCCTCCCATCTCATCTTTAAAAACAGGAACGTCTATGATCCGCAGCATGACCGCCTACGCCCGGCGTGAAATCAAGGGTGAATGGGGTAGCGCTACCTGGGAAATGCGCTCGGTAAACCAGCGTTATCTGGAAACTTATTTTCGCCTGCCGGAACAGTTCCGTAGTCTTGAACCCGTTGTTCGCGAACGCATACGCACGCGTCTGACGCGCGGTAAAGTCGAGTGTACGCTGCGTTTTGAACCTGATGCCAGCGCCCAGGGCGAGCTGATTCTAAATGAAAAGCTCGCTAAACAGCTCGTTAGCGCTGCTAACTGGGTCAAAATGCAGAGTGATGAAGGTGAAATTAACCCAGTTGATATCCTGCGCTGGCCAGGCGTAATGGCTGCCCAGGAGCAAGATCTGGACGCCATTGCCGCCGAGATCCTCGCCGCGCTTGACGGTACGCTGGATGACTTCATCATCGCGCGAGAAACCGAAGGTCAGGCGCTGAAAGCGCTGATCGAGCAGCGTCTGGAAGGCGTCAGCACTGAAGTCGCTAAAGTGCGTGCACATATGCCGGAAATTCTGCAATGGCAGCGTGAGCGTCTGGTAGCCAAACTGGAAGACGCCCAGGTGCAACTGGAGAATAACCGCCTTGAGCAAGAACTGGTGCTGATGGCGCAGCGCATAGATGTAGCAGAAGAGTTAGATCGTCTGGAAGCCCACGTCAAAGAAACCTACAACATTCTGAAGAAAAAAGAGGCTGTTGGCCGCCGTCTGGACTTCATGATGCAGGAATTCAACCGTGAGTCGAACACTCTTGCATCCAAGTCTATCAATGCCGAGGTGACTAATTCCGCAATTGAACTGAAGGTATTGATCGAGCAAATGCGCGAGCAGATTCAGAATATCGAGTAATTTTGCGTACCATGCCTATGCTATCGTAACGTACTAGATAGCCTGCTCAATGCAGGCTATCCGTACCGCCAGTAAGTGCTGATTGATATAAAATTGAATACTTATTTATCTGGCATATATTTGTCGTTATAAATACTCTTCAGAATATCAACCCGAACAGCATTACTGCTGTTCATATTCACGACTGTCAGTACTTCATCGGATCCCCTGAGGCGCCAGCATTCTGCCTCAACATCGCATTTTACCTGTTTTTCATAGCCCGCCATTGAGAGATACTTACTAATCCTCCCCGTATCCCTGGTATCATGGAACGTCACACTCCATACATCAGCCTTAGGACCAGAAATGTTCGTATAATTAAAGTCATACACTTGGGATATTCTCGGCATTTTTTTTAAAACTTGGGGAGTGTAATAATCATATTTGGCTTTATCAAACTCTGTATATTGTGCGTTACCTGCAAGTCTCATTTTAATATTAGGCCAGAAATAAGAGCTGCATATAGCTATTACCATCAGCACTATTATGACTGCCTGTTTCATATGTTTCCCTGTTTTACGAGTTAACGACCGTTCCATCTCTGGAAACTATTTTAACGTTACCAGAACTGAAATCGCTGTAAGGTATCACTGTTCTCATGAATGAGGGTAAAACATCTTTTACAGGAAGAGCTAAAGCTGATTTCATCGGATCGGGAAATAAAATCGGTTGGAATGAGGTGTTTTTAAAAGAGCCGATTGGACCATAATAATCCCAACGTCTGAGGGCTTCCTCTTTGCTGACGGGCTGCAATAGCGGGAATGGGTTACTATTTGAGACGACTCGGTAGAAGCCCAACAAATCGGATACTAAATCCTCACCACTGAAACCGCTGTCGGTGTAAAGATAAAAGGGGAATTTTGACTGTAAACCTTCAAAACGATGAGCAAGCGCCATCATCATGGAAAGCGCTATACTATATCGTTCAAATAAGCTGCGCCCTTTTTTAATTCTCCATCTAATGAACTTCCCAATTGTGAGCCCTCCTTTTCCCATACTTTGAGTGTATTTTACATCGTAATAATTGTTTCCTGAATGCTCGCCTTGGTGCATATCCGAGAGTAACTTTCTGACATCCTGAATTTCTTCTCTTACGCTCATACCTAGCACTCCAACGCACTAAATGCTGAAGATTTTGCTGTAAATGCACCCATACATATAGAAGCGATAGCTGAGGAAGTCATTTTTCAGAATAGAAGCCGCTGAATATCAGACTTTACTCAGAATAACTTCCCCAATGACATCTGGATGTGTAGTCATTGTAAGAAATACCATTTTTGCAGCGCACCAAAGTACATACCACACCTACTAATCTCTCGCTGCAACATTCAAGGTATGACTCAAATACGAACCGGAGTGTCAATTTGTCCAGTGGTCGAGGGTGATAGTTTGGGTGAAATATGATACGTAGCCCCCCCATAAACGGCGGGGTTACGTGTTTTCCCAACACTTCGGTTGTGACCCATCCAGTTCGAATTATATTTTCTCATCCTTTATTATCAACACTAATAAAACAAAGTGCATGCCATAACGCATTTACAGCAAACTCACATTAGCTGTAGTTATTAAAATCGCTTCACCTTAGAAAATCTCAATCGTGACAATGCGCACAAATCGTTAACCTTAGCCCCAGCAAATCAGGGGGAATACATGCTGTTACACGTTTTATATTTAATTGGTATTACTGCCGAAGCCATGACCGGTGCGCTTGCGGCTGGGCGTCGCCGTATGGATACATTTGGCGTTATTATCATTGCCACCGCGACGGCCATTGGCGGCGGCTCGGTACGCGACATTCTTCTCGGCCACTATCCGCTCGGCTGGGTAAAGCACCCTGAATACGTCATTATCGTGGCGACCGCTGCGGTACTCACCACCATTATTGCCCCCGTCATGCCCTATCTGCGTAAAATATTCCTCGTCCTGGATGCGCTGGGCCTGGTGGTCTTTTCTATTATTGGCGCCCAGGTGGCACTGGATATGGGTCATGGACCGATTATTGCCGTGGTCGCTGCGGTCACTACCGGGGTCTTTGGTGGTGTATTACGTGACATGTTCTGCAAACGCATCCCGTTAGTATTCCAGAAAGAACTGTATGCCGGCGTTTCATTTGCCGCTGCTGTGCTGTATATCGTGCTGCAACATTATGTCTCCAGCCACGATGTGGTGGTGATCTCTACCCTGCTCTTCGGCTTTACCGCCCGACTACTGGCCCTGCGCCTGAAGTTGGGGCTGCCGGTATTTTACTATCGCCATGAAGGCCATTAAGGCATAAAGCCCGTGATCCGCTGAGCAGCTAACCACTTGCTCAGCGCTGTGATCTCTTTATCTTCCAGCCACTGAATAACCTGTCGTGCCCGTCGCTCTCCCATGAAAGGAAGTTGCCGCCAGCTTTGTTCACTGCGTTCCCGTAACTGCTGCCACGATCCATCCCGACTGGCATTCAACGTTGCCTGTGTTAACGGTATTCCCATGGCAATCACCCAGCGCGTAAATGGAAGATGGCGTGACAGATTGAACTGATGCCACAGCTTCCCCCCTTTGTTCACGCCAAATGTGGACTGTAGCTGCTCCTGCGTTAATCCAAGCCAGGAAAAGATATGTTCAAAGCGATACGTCTGATGTAACTCCCGCCATCCCGCTTCGCTCATACCCTCCAGCCCTAGCACATCTTTGGCCCCCAGCCAGACGAGTCTGGCAACAAACTGTTCCTGACACTCCGCTGTGGCATAAAAACAAGTTAGTGAATTGAAGCGCCCCTCAGGTGGTGCTGGCTTATTACGCTGGATGCTGCGCCAGACCACCTCATCTATACGGGGAATCCCCTGTCCAGCCAGACTTATCAGAATCTGATCGCCAGGCGCAATATCCCATTCATTCCAGCGCCGGATTGAGCCAATATTGACGCGCTGCACCCGCTTATCATCCAGCATGACGGGGACCAGCAATGCAACCACCGCAATTTTCCCGCTTTTGCCAACGGAGAACTGAATACCCGTCACCTCAGATACCCTGGCCACGGGAGGATATTTCCACGCTGCCAGCCAGTCTCCTTGTCCGGGTAGCCAATATTGCGCCCGCGGTTCTTTTCCCGTTCGCACCACCACACCATCCGTCACAAAAGGTAACGCTGAAGTCCACCACCTGGCACGCGCCTGCTCGACGTCATCCACACTCTTCACGGCCTGAGTATATCGTTGCGTGAAACTGAACCCGGCAGCAGTGAGTTGCTCAAGTCTTTCCGACATGGCAACTGGACCATCAGGCCAGGCCCAGATAAAAATAGCCAGCGAACGTAACATTTCCGGGTTGCTCTGGCGCATCATCATTCCAGCAACCTTTGAGCGGGCGTTCATTCCCCCTCTCTGCTGCTGAATATGCCCTTGTTGCTGCAAAAATATCTCCCCCTGCAACGTACTGTTAGAGAGCGGCCCGGTGGTAGTACGTGGAACGGAAGGGATCTGAAGAACCTTTTGCGTCCAGTCTTCGCCTTTCAGACCGTTACCACGGCTAATCGCCCGTATCAGATTTCCATTGCGATAAACCAGCGTGACCGCCACGCCATCCACCTTCGGCTGCACCCAGAGATCGCTACGAGCATGCATCCATTGCTGTAGCGCTTGCTTATCGGCAAGTTTTCGAACTCCCGTATGGGGAACGGGGTGCGAGACTGTTCCACTTATTGGGGGCGCAGATAGATCTGGTGGGGCTTCATCGCCAAAACAGCGCTGCCATTGGATGAGTTGCGCATTGAGCTGGTCATAAACAGCGTCGTCTACGACACTTTCCCCTTGTTTCCAGTAACTGTCATTCCACTGTGTTATCTGCTGCTGTAGCCGTGAAATTTCCTCTTGTGCCCTGGCTGGCGACCAGACGGGGCATACCGCCCATGAGGGTAGATACCACATTAGCAAAACCAGCCCTATGCATTTCCATAATCCCATGCTATCTCCGCTGAACCATACGTTTCCCGGCAGGTATAACGCGAATTGAAATGGAAACAGAGCGGCAAAAACTCATCCTGCGAGCAACGTTCCTGACATTTGCACGAATTGCTGCAAATCGCGGATAAAACAGGAAACTGGTACGCAAAACGCAATAAACATGCGCAAAAAGTGTGACAAGGGCTACGTCACATAGCGGCTACGTGTATAATAAGCCCGTATGTAGGCTCTCTTTCGACAATCACATACATTAAGATACTCATGGCTCAAGGCACGCTTTATATTGTTTCTGCCCCCAGTGGCGCGGGTAAATCCAGCCTGATTCAGGCTTTATTAAAGACCCAACCGTTGTATGACACCCAGGTTTCTGTTTCGCACACCACGCGCGCACCGCGCCCGGGGGAAGTGCACGGTGAACACTATTTTTTTGTGAACCATGACGAATTCAGAAACATGATTGGCAGAGACGCGTTCCTGGAACACGCTGAGGTTTTCGGTAATTACTACGGCACCTCGCGTGAGACCATTGAGCAAGTATTAGCATCCGGCGTAGACGTCTTTTTAGATATCGACTGGCAAGGTGCGCAGCAGATTCGTCAAAAAATGCCGCATGCGCGCAGTATTTTTATTTTGCCGCCATCTAAGATTGAGCTGGATCGCCGTCTTCGTGGCCGCGGTCAGGATAGCGAAGACGTGATCGCAAAACGTATGGCGCAAGCTGTTGCAGAAATGAGCCATTACGCCGAATATGATTATCTTATTGTGAATGATGATTTCGATACCGCCCTGGGCGATTTGAAAACTATCATTCGCGCCGAACGTCTGCGCATGAGCCGCCAAAAGCAGCGTCATGACGCTTTAATCAGCAAACTGTTGGCAGACTGAACCCACATTCAGTATCATGCCCAGTCATTTCTTCACCTGTGGAGCATTTTAAGTATGGCACGCGTAACTGTTCAGGACGCTGTAGAGAAAATTGGTAACCGTTTTGACCTGGTACTGGTCGCCGCGCGTCGCGCTCGTCAGATGCAGGTAGGCGGAAAGGATCCGCTCGTACCGGAAGAAAACGATAAAACTACCGTTATCGCGCTGCGCGAAATCGAAGAAGGTCTGATCAACAACCAGATCCTCGACGTGCGTGAGCGCCAGGAACAGCAAGAGCAGGAAGCCGCTGAATTACAAGCCGTTACCGCTATTGCTGAAGGTCGTCGTTAATCACAAAGCGGGTCGCCCTTGTATCTGTTTGAAAGCCTGAATCAACTGATTCAAAACTACCTGCCGGAAGACCAGATTAAGCGTCTTCGGCAGGCGTATCTCGTTGCACGTGACGCTCACGAGGGCCAGACACGTTCAAGCGGTGAACCCTATATCACGCACCCGGTAGCGGTAGCCTGCATTCTGGCCGAGATGAAACTCGACTATGAAACGCTGATGGCTGCGCTGCTGCATGACGTGATTGAAGATACCCCAGCCACCTACCAGGACATGGAACAGCTTTTTGGTAAAAGCGTTGCTGAACTGGTAGAAGGGGTGTCGAAACTTGATAAGCTTAAGTTTCGCGATAAGAAAGAGGCGCAAGCTGAAAACTTTCGCAAGATGATTATGGCGATGGTGCAGGATATCCGCGTCATTCTCATCAAACTCGCTGACCGTACCCACAACATGCGCACGCTGGGCTCATTACGCCCGGACAAGCGTCGCCGCATCGCCCGTGAAACCCTCGAAATCTATAGTCCGCTGGCACACCGTTTAGGTATTCATCACATTAAAACCGAGCTGGAAGAGCTGGGTTTTGAAGCGCTGTACCCGAACCGCTATCGCGTGATTAAAGAAGTGGTTAAAGCCGCTCGTGGCAACCGCAAAGAGATGATCCAAAAAATCCTCTCGGAAATCGAAGGGCGTTTACAGGAGGCAGGCATTCCGTGTCGCGTAAGTGGCCGCGAGAAGCACCTGTACTCTATTTACTGCAAAATGGTGCTCAAAGAGCAGCGTTTTCACTCCATCATGGATATCTACGCTTTTCGCGTTATCGTTCATGATTCCGATACCTGTTATCGCGTACTCGGCCAGATGCACAGCCTGTACAAACCTCGTCCTGGTCGCGTGAAAGACTATATCGCCATTCCGAAAGCGAACGGATATCAGTCTTTGCACACCTCAATGATCGGCCCTCACGGCGTCCCGGTTGAAGTACAGATTCGTACCGAAGACATGGACCAGATGGCAGAAATGGGTGTAGCAGCGCACTGGGCTTACAAAGAGCACGGCGGCGAAAGCAGCACCACCGCACAAATCCGCGCTCAACGCTGGATGCAAAGCCTGCTGGAACTGCAGCAGAGCGCCGGTAGCTCGTTTGAATTTATTGAAAGCGTCAAATCTGATCTCTTCCCGGATGAGATTTATGTTTTCACACCGGAAGGGCGCATTGTCGAACTGCCTGCCGGTGCAACGCCTGTCGACTTCGCCTACGCCGTGCATACCGATATCGGTCACGCCTGCGTCGGCGCACGCGTCGACAGACAACCTTACCCGCTTTCGCAGCCGCTCTTTAGTGGCCAGACCGTTGAGATTATTACCGCTCCGGGCGCCCGTCCGAATGCAGCGTGGCTCAACTTCGTCGTCAGTTCGAAAGCGCGCGCCAAAATTCGCCAACTGCTGAAAAACCTTAAGCGCGATGATTCCGTCAGTCTGGGTCGTCGACTGCTCAACCATGCCTTAGGCGGTAGCCGTAAACTGGCTGAGATCCCGCCAGAGAGCATCCAGCGTGAGCTTGAGCGCATGAAGCTCGCCACGCTTGACGATCTGCTCGCGGAAATCGGTCTGGGTAACGCCATGAGCGTGGTGGTAGCGAAAAACCTCCAGCAGGGCGAAGCAACGGCAAACGTGCCAGCGCAATCTGGCCACGGTCATCTGCCGATCAAAGGCGCAGATGGCGTGCTGATCACCTTCGCGAAATGCTGTCGTCCGATTCCTGGCGATCCAATCATTGCCCACGTCAGCCCGGGTAAAGGTCTGGTGATTCACCATGAATCCTGCCGTAACATTCGTGGCTATCAAAAAGAGCCAGAGAAGTTTATGGCGGTGGAATGGGATAAAGAGACAGAGCAGGAGTTCATTACCGAGATTAAGGTGGATATGTTTAACCACCAGGGTGCTCTGGCGAACCTGACGGCGGCAATCAACACGACCACCTCCAACATTCAAAGTCTGAATACGGAAGAGAAAGATGGCCGCGTCTATAGCGCCTTTATTCGCCTGACCGCTCGCGATCGCGTGCACCTGGCGAATATCATGCGCAAAATCCGCGTCATGCCGGACGTGATAAAAGTCACCCGTAACCGTAACTAGAACACGTTTTATGAATACTCAACGTTATGCACGTATTTGCGAGATGCTCGCACGTCGTCAGCCCGATCTGACCGTCTGCATGGAGCAGGTCCACAAACCTCATAACGTTTCTGCAATCATTCGTACTGCAGACGCGGTCGGCGTGCATGAAGTCCACGCCGTCTGGCCTGGTAGCCGTATGCGCACCATGGCCTCTTCTGCCGCAGGCAGCAACAGTTGGGTACAGGTGAAGACTCACCGCACTATTGGCGATGCGGTCACACATTTAAAAAGCCAGGGAATGCAGGTTCTGGCAACACATCTGTCAGATAAAGCCGTGGATTTTCGCGAGATTGATTACACGCGCCCCACCTGCATCCTGATGGGCCAGGAGAAAACCGGCATCACTCAGGAAGCGTTGGATCTGGCGGATCAGGACATCATCATTCCCATGACTGGCATGGTGCAATCGCTGAACGTTTCGGTCGCCTCCGCGCTGATTCTGTACGAAGCACAGCGCCAGCGGCAAAACGCCGGCATGTACCGACGAGAAAACAGCATGCTGGCGCAAGATGAGCAGCAGCGTTTGCTGTTTGAAGGCGGTTATCCGGTGCTGGCGAATGTCGCTAAGCGCAAAGGTCTTCCCTACCCCCACGTAAACACGCAGGGCGAAATTGAAGCCGATGCAACGTGGTGGGCCACTATGCAATCTGCGAGATAAACGCGATGAAAGGCCGTTTACTGGATGCCATCCCACTCAATTCTCTGACCGGCGTTGGCGCAGCGCAAAGCAGTAAACTGGCGAAAATTGGCCTGCACACCGTGCAGGACCTTCTGCTCCACCTCCCTCTGCGTTACGAAGACCGCACGCACCTGTACCCGATTGGCGAACTGCTGCCGGGCGTTTATGCCACCGTAGAAGGTGAAGTGCTGAACTGCAATATCACCTTCGGCGGACGCCGGATGATGACCTGTCAGATCAGTGATGGCTCCGGCATTCTCACCATGCGCTTTTTCAACTTCAGCGCCGCAATGAAAAACAGTCTCGCCACCGGTCGCCGGGTGCTGGCCTATGGCGAAGCCAAACGCGGAAAATACGGCGCAGAGATGATCCACCCGGAGTATCGCGTGCAGGGCGATCTCAGCACGCCGGAATTGCAGGAAACGCTCACACCGGTGTATCCAACCACCGAAGGCGTGAAGCAGGCCACGCTGCGCAAACTGACCGATCAAGCGCTGGACCTGCTCGATACCTGCGCTATTGCCGAACTGCTGCCGCCAGAGCTGTTGCAAGGTATGATGAGCCTGCCGGAAGCTTTGCGCACATTGCACCGTCCACCGCCGTCACTGCAGTTGAGCGATCTGGAAACCGGTCAGCATCCAGCACAGCGACGTCTGATTCTGGAAGAACTGCTGGCGCATAACCTCAGCATGCTGGCACTACGCGCCGGGGCGCAACGTTTCCACGCCCAGCCGCTGATCGCAAACAACGCGCTGAAAGATAAGCTGCTGGCGGCTCTACCGTTTAAACCCACCGGCGCCCAGGCCCGCGTTACCGCTGAGATCGAACGCGATATGGCACTGGATGTCCCCATGATGCGTCTGGTTCAGGGCGATGTCGGCTCAGGTAAAACGCTGGTTGCGGCGCTGGCCGCCCTACGTGCCATCGCACATGGTAAGCAAGTTGCGCTAATGGCCCCCACCGAACTGCTGGCTGAACAGCACGCCAATAACTTCCGCAACTGGTTCGCGCCACTGGGTATTGAAGTTGGCTGGCTGGCAGGTAAACAGAAAGGCAAAGCGCGCCAGGCACAGCAGGAAGCTATCGCCAGCGGTGAGGTGCAGATGATTGTCGGCACGCACGCAATTTTCCAGGAACAGGTGCAGTTCAACGGACTGGCACTGGTTATCATCGACGAACAGCACCGTTTTGGCGTACATCAGCGCCTGGCGCTGTGGGAGAAAGGCCAGCAGCAGGGTTTCCATCCACACCAGCTAATCATGACCGCCACCCCAATCCCGCGTACGCTGGCGATGACCGCCTATGCCGATCTCGACACGTCGGTCATTGACGAACTCCCTCCGGGGCGTACGCCGGTCACCACGGTGGCGATTCCGGATACCCGCCGCAGCGATATTATTGACCGCGTGCGCAACGCTTGTACCCATGAAGGGCGCCAGGCGTACTGGGTCTGTACGCTGATTGAGGAGTCTGATTTGTTAGAAGCTCAGGCGGCTGAAGCCACGTGGGAAGAGCTTAAACTGGTGCTGCCAGAGCTGAATATTGGCCTGGTACACGGCCGTATGAAGCCCGCAGAGAAGCAGTCGGTAATGGCGGCGTTTAAGCAGGGCGAACTGCAGCTGCTGGTTGCCACCACGGTGATTGAAGTGGGCGTAGACGTACCTAACGCCAGCCTGATGATTATTGAAAACCCGGAGCGCTTGGGCCTGGCGCAGTTGCACCAGCTACGTGGTCGCGTAGGTCGTGGCGCGGTGGCCTCCCACTGCGTCCTGCTCTACAAATCGCCGCTGTCAAAAACCGCGCAAAAACGTCTGCAGGTTCTGCGCGACAGCAACGACGGATTCGTGATCGCGCAAAAAGATTTAGAGATCCGCGGGCCCGGCGAGCTGTTGGGTACGCGCCAGACCGGAACGGCAGAATTCAAAGTCGCAGATTTGCTGCGCGATCAGGCGATTATCCCGGAAGTTCAGCGCATTGCCCGTCATATTCACGAACGTTACCCGCAACAGGCTGTGGCACTGATTGAACGCTGGATGCCGGAAACCGAGCGCTACTCCAACGCATAGTCGATTCATAGCGGCGGCGGATGTGACCCCGCCGCACAGACATTATTGCGCAAAAATCGGCAGCAGTAGATACAGCTTAATCACCAGCGCATTGACGATATCGATAAAGAACGCCCCCACCATCGGCACCACCAGAAACGCCATATGGGATGGTCCAAAACGTTCTGTAATTGCCTGCATGTTGGCAATCGCCGTGGGTGTCGCACCGAGGCCAAAACCGCAGTGTCCGGCTGCCAGCACGGCGGCATCGTAGTTCTTACCCATCATGCGCCAGGTGACGAATATCGCGTACAGCGCCATGAAAATGGTCTGCACAACCAGGATTGCCAGCATCGGCAGGGCCAGAGAAGCCAGCTCCCACAGCTTCAGACTCATTAGCGCCATCGCCAGGAACAGCGACAGGCTAACGTTACCCAACACCGAAACCGCGCGCTCGAACACCCGATAAAAACCCATTAACGCCAGGCCGTTACTGAGGATCACCCCAACAAACAGCACGCAGACGAAAGTCGGCAGTTCCAGCACCGTTCCGACCAACATTTGTGCAACGATTTTACCCACCGTCAGACAGATAGCGATCAGCGCAATGGTTTCAATCAGCACCAGCGAAGTGATTATGCGTCCGACATCCGGCTTTTCAAATGCGGTAGGCACAGCCTGATCGTCCGGCATGCCGTCTGGCGTGGTAGAGTGTTTGACCAGATAGCGGGCCACCGGGCCGCCAATCAATCCGCCCAGCACCAGGCCAAACGTTGCGCAAGCCATCGCCACTTCCGTCGCATTAGCGAAACCATAGCGCTCAATAAACAGTTTGCTCCATGCGGCCCCGGTTCCATGCCCGCCAGAGAGGGTTATCGAACCGGCGATCAGACCCATCAGCGGATCCAGACCCAGCAGGGTCGCCATACCAATACCGATGGCGTTTTGCATCAGCAGCAGGCCAACAACCACAATCAGAAAGATACCCACCACGCGGCCACCCGCGCGCAGGCTGGCGATATTGGCGTTCAGGCCGATAGTGGCGAAGAATGCCAGCATCAGCGGATCGCGCAGGGTCATATCGAAGTTCACTTCCCAACCCATGCTTTTTTTCAGCACCAGCAGCGCAATCGCCACCAGCAATCCGCCAGCTACAGGTTCGGGAATGGTGTATTTTTTCAGGAAGGAAACAGACTGGACGAGCTTACGTCCCAGCAGCAACACAAGGGTTGCCGCAACCAGCGTTGATAACGTATCGAGATAAAACATTTACAACTCCATTAGTGCGTTTAGCACAATCACGCACGATGCATTCCAGACCGATTTTTAGCTCTTATTGAGTTTTCGGTGTGGATTTTAAGCAGAAAATCATGAAAAGTTATATAAAAATGTTTGTTTATCCGTTTTAAATATTAAGAACACCTGGTAGCAAACGTTTGCATTTCCGCCATGGTCAGATAAAATCACCGCTTTTCCACCATGGGATTGCCTCTGATGTCCGTTAACGCCGTAGAGTCAACAAATGCGCAACCGGTTGCGCAGACTCACAACAGTGAACTGATTTACCGTCTTGAAGATCGCCCCCCGCTAGCCCAGACCCTGTTTGCCGCCTGTCAGCACCTGCTGGCCATGTTCGTCGCGGTAATCACCCCAGCGCTGTTAATTTGCCAGGCGCTCGGTTTACCGGCTCAGGATACTCAACACATTATCAGTATGTCGCTGTTCGCTTCCGGCGTGGCTTCTATCATTCAGATCAAAGCTTGGGGGCCGGTCGGCTCAGGGCTATTATCCATTCAGGGCACCAGCTTTAACTTTGTTGCGCCACTGATTATGGGCGGTACAGCGCTAAAAACCGGTGGTGCAGATGTCCCAACCATGATGGCGGCGCTGTTCGGTACACTGATGCTGGCAAGCTGCACTGAGATGGTTATCTCACGCGTACTGCATCTGGCGCGTCGTATCATTACCCCGCTGGTCTCAGGCGTGGTGGTGATGATTATCGGCCTGTCACTGATTCAGGTAGGTCTGACGTCGATTGGCGGCGGCTATGCGGCAATGAGCGACAACACCTTTGGCGCACCAAAGAATTTACTGCTGGCTGGCGTCGTGCTGGCGCTGATTATCCTGCTTAACCGCCAGCGCAACCCGTACCTGCGCGTTGCGTCACTGGTGATTGCGATGGCGGCAGGTTACCTGTTGGCGTGGTTTATGGATATGCTGCCGCAAAATACCGCGCCGGTAAGTCAGGACCTGCTGATGGTGCCAACGCCGTTGTATTATGGCCTGGGTATCGACTGGAGCTTACTGCTGCCGCTGATGCTAGTGTTTATGATTACCTCGCTGGAAACCATCGGTGATATTACAGCCACCTCCGATGTCTCCGAGCAGCCCGTTTCTGGTCCGCTGTACATGAAACGCCTGAAAGGCGGCGTACTGGCGAACGGTCTGAACTCGTTTGTTTCAGCCGTATTTAACACCTTCCCGAACTCCTGTTTTGGACAAAACAACGGGGTTATTCAGTTAACGGGCGTTGCCAGCCGCTACGTTGGTTTTGTGGTTGCGCTGATGCTGATCGCGTTGGGCCTGTTCCCGGCGGTCAGCGGTTTTGTACAGCATATTCCTGAGCCGGTACTCGGCGGCGCAACGCTGGTGATGTTCGGTACTATCGCGGCATCCGGCGTGCGTATCGTATCCCGCGAACCGCTGAACCGCCGCGCAATTCTGATTATCGCGCTGTCGCTGGCCGTCGGCCTCGGCGTTTCCCAGCAGCCGCTGATCCTGCAGTTCGCTCCGGACTGGGTGAAAAACCTGCTCTCTTCCGGCATTGCCGCAGGCGGTATTACCGCTATCGTTCTGAATCTGGTGTTCCCACCAGAGAAGCAATAAGCAAAATGCGGCGTTGATTCTGAATCAACGCCGCTGTAACGCTCTTTCACCATTCCCGCCTTGAGCATTGCGCCTAAATCGTGCATAACTTGACTATGTGCACTTCGCGGGATGGAAGACCATGAAATTTATTGGAAAGCTGCTTCTTTACGTGCTGATCGCCCTTGCAGTGGCGATCCTCGGCTTATATTTTCTACTGCAAACCCGCTGGGGCGCAGAGCACGTCAGCGCCTGGGTTTCGCAGAACAGCAGCTACCATCTGGCATTTGATGCCATCGATCACCGGTTTTCTTCTCCTTCCCATATTCTGCTGGAAAACGTCACCTTTGGCCGGGATGGTCAGCCCGCAACGCTGGTCGCCAAAACGGTCGATATTGGACTGAGCAGCCGCCAAATCACCGACCCGCTGCACGTAGACACCATCCTTTTGCAAAACGGCACGCTGAATCTTTCCCAGCAAACTGCGCCGCTGCCGTTCCAGGCCGATCGCCTGCAATTGCAAGATATGGCGCTTAACAGTCCCGGTAGCGAGTGGACCCTGAGCGCGCAGCGCGTTAACGGCGGAGTCATTCCCTGGAGTCCTGAGGCGGGTAAAATTCTCGGGAGTAAAGCGCAAATTCAGCTCAGCGCCAGTTCGTTGACGCTGAACGACGTCCCCACGACCAACGTATTGATTGAAGGCAGTATTGACCATGACCGTGTGATGCTGAGCAATATTGGCGCAGACGTGGCGCGTGGCGCATTAACCGGCGTGGCACAACGCAATGCCGACGGTAGTTGGGTAGTGGAGAATCTGCGCCTGAACGATATTCGGCTGCAAAGCGACAAATCGCTGGCCGAGTTTTTTGCTCCGTTAAGCACTATTCCTTCCCTGCAAATTGGTCGTCTGGAAGTAACAGATGCCCGTCTGCAAGGCCCTGACTGGGCGGTGACGGATCTCGATCTGAGCTTGCGCAACATGACCTTCAGCAAGGACGACTGGCAAACTCAGGAAGGAAAACTGTCGATGAACGCCAGCGAGTTTATCTACGGCTCTCTGCACTTTTTCGATCCGATTATGAACGCCGAGTTTTCGCCGCAGGGCATAGCGCTGCGTCAGTTCACCACCCGCTGGGAAGGGGGAATGGTCAGAACCTCCGGAAACTGGCAGCGCAACAACAAAGCGCTGGTCCTCGATGATGCCGCCATTGCCGGCCTGGAGTACACGCTGCCGGAAAACTGGAAACAGTTGTGGATGAAACCCCTACCAGCCTGGCTAGCCAGCCTGACGCTGAAGAAATTCAGCGCCAGCCGTAATCTGGTGATTGATATCGACCCGAGCTTCCCATGGCAGCTCACCGCGCTGGACGGCTACGGTGCTAACCTCGGGCTGGTGCAGAACAATCAGTGGGGGATCTGGAGCGGGAGCGCTAACCTCAACGCCGCTGCCGGCACCTTTAACCGCACCGACGTGCGTCGTCCTTCGCTGGCGCTGACGGCGAACAGCAGCACCATCAATATCAGCGAACTAAGCGCCTATACGGAAAAAGGGTTGCTGGAGGCCACTGCCAGTATTTCACAGTTGCCTCAGCGTCAAACTCAGGTCAGCCTGAACGGGCGCGGCGTGCCAATGACGATTCTGCAACAGTGGGGATGGCCCGCACTGCCGCTTTCCGGCGACGGTAACATCCAGCTTACGGCCAGCGGCAATATTCAAGCCGATGCGCCACTCAAGCCAACGGTCAGCGGCCAGTTGCATGCGGTGAACGTGGAGAAACAGCAGGTAACGCAAACCATGCAGGCGGGCGTGGTATCCGGTAGTGAAGTTACCGCCCCACCCGCTGCGCAGTAAAATCTGACGGCCCGGCGGCGATTTGCCGACTGGGTCGCCGTTTATCGCTGTAAGCGCGCATATTCACTGCACAACAGCCACTTCACCGGCTCGTCCTCTTCTATCGCCGGGAAGCGACCGCCTGGCTCAAGGAAGTGATTGTCATGCAGGTCGTCATTGACCATCGAGATCTCCCAGCCCAGCACGAACGCTTTCTCCGCCCAAAAGCGATGATACAACCGCGGCGGCAGGCATACCCCCTGCCCCGGTTTCAATACCAGCGTCTCGCCAGCGTCAACGGAACGCCGCTGACCATCGACGCTAACCTCAACAATGCGCCGGGCATCATACCCGCCATCAGGCGTAGCCCACGCCAACTGCATACATAAATCACCGCCGCCGCGGTTAACGATATCTTCCATTTTATGACGATGAAAATGCCATGGCGTCTGCTGATCCTGCTGAATCTGCAGCATCTTTTCGGCGTACGGTTTGGGGTAGCTGGCTGACCCTAACTGACCATTGCGCAACGTCAGTAACGTCAGCCCCGTTTGCGCAAAATCTCCGCGCCCAAAGTCGGTTATATCCCAGCCCAGTTGGAGATCGAGCACTTCACGCCACAGAGTGTGATCCTGTTGCCGCCAGGCATCAGCCGTAAAATACGCAAAGTCAGGCAGGCAAACCCGAAAAGTCTCGGCGATGGCATGCGCTTTATCGACGGCATAATTAATGTGTGAACGCTTCATTCCACTTTTCCTTGTTGCGAAAAAGGCGGGTCACCCCGCCTGTATGCTGTTAGTAAAGTGACGCTTTGCCGGTTGAGCCGAACAGTTTCATTTTGTGACGGATCACATCTCGCGCGGCGCTAATGGCTTCCGGGTAAATAACGTTCGGGTCCCACCAGGTTTCTTTCGCCAGGATTTCGCGGACTTTCTGGAAGTAAGCGTATTTCATATCGCTGGAAATGTTGATTTTGCCAACGCCCAGCGTAACGGACTCAGCAATTTCCGCATCCGGGTTCGCGGAACCTCCGTGCAGCACGAGCGGAATGTCCACTCGCCCGGCGATGTCGCGCAGGATGCTCATTTGCAGCTCTGGCTGCATCCCTTTCGGGTAGATGCCGTGTGCAGTTCCAATCGCCACCGCCAGCGTGTCCGCGCCGGTACGGGCGATAAAATCCTGTGCCTGATCAGGATCGGTATAAGTGACCTTCGATACGCCACCTTCCACTGACGTCCCGGTTTGACCAATCGTACCCAGTTCCCCTTCCACCGAAACGCCTACCGCATGCGCCAGCTTGACCACTTCGCGGGTCAGCGCCACGTTCTCTTCATACGGCAGCAGCGAGCCATCAATCATCACCGAGGTAAACCCACACTGAATCGCCCGCAGGACATGCTCGACCGAAGCGCCGTGGTCCAGATGCAGAGTAAAGGGAACCGGGCTGCGCAGAGTGATATCACGGACGTAGCTAAAAAACGCATCGCCTACAAAATCATGTTCGCTGGGGTGAATGGAGATAATCGCCGGGGTATTGGTTGCTTCCGCTTCTTCCACTACTGCACGTACAAAGCAGCTGTCCGCCACGTTGAATGCGCCGATGGCAAAACCGTGCTGACGGGTAGGTTGCAGTAATTCTTTCATCGAAACTAACATGTTAATTCTCCAGTTTCAGGGTGTAGAAAGCCCTGCCAGTGCGTCGTCGCAGAGGCATAGAAGGCGTTACAGAAAATGAATCAGGCTTTGTCGATAGCGCCGCTGGCCTGCAGGTACGGAATAATGGCTTCCTCGCAGGCCTGCTCCATCAGGGCCAGGGCATCAACGAGTTCACCGGATGTGTCGCGACACAGGGTATGCAGCAGAGCAGCCTTTCCGGCCTCGAAAACCGCCGCGCCAACGTTTATCTTGGCGACGCCAAACGTCGGGCAGCGCTGTAGCTGGTCAAACGGCGTCCCGCTGCCGCCATGCAGCGCCAGCGGCACCGTTGATAAACGGGCAATTTCCTCCAGTCGCTGGAAATCAATGGCGGGTATGACACCGGGCGCGTACATGCCATGTGCCGTGCCGACCGAGACCGCCAGTAAATCGATCCCGGTTTGTTGGATAAAGGGCTCCACATCGGCGGCCTGGGTCATCAAATCAGCGTTAGCTGCGTGATCATAGCGCGGGGCGTCGGCCAGATGCCCCAGCTCACCTTCCACGCACAGAGAAACGCTGGTCGCGAGCTCAACCACCGCCCGGGTCTGGCGAATGTTCTCCTCCAGCGCAAAGGCGGAGGCGTCGATCATTAACCCGCTGAATCCGGCGCGAAAAGCCTGGCGAATGCGCACTGGGTCCTTTCCATGATCCAGCGCCAGCGCGACCGGTATCGACGCTTCCTCTGCCAGCGTTTTGACGACCGCCACCGCTATCGGTGCAGGAAAATGGCCCAGATGCCCCTGATACAGATTCAGAATGATGGGCGCACGGTGTTTCTCAGCCACCCGCACCGCCGCACGGGCGCTTTCCAGGTTCATACAGTTGATGGCCAGCAGCGCGTACTGCTCGCGCCAGGCTTTCGTCACCATGCTTTTCATATCGGCAAACATACGGCCTCCGGTTATTCCAGGGTGAAGGTGATCTCTTCGTCTTTCAGCTTTTGATCGCTAAGTTCATCAAACTCTTCGTCACGTTCGGTCACCGGTTTCTTCCACAACGACAGCATGACGCCGCAAATCACCGTGCCGATCCCCAGCGCCATGCAAAACAGTAGCGGATGCGTAAAGAGCGGGACCACGAACATGCCGCCGTGCGGTACCGGGCTTTCGACGCCCCACACCATAATCAGACCGCCCGCTATCGCCGAGGCCACCACGCAGGACCCCACCACGCGCAGCAGGTCGCGCGCCGCAATGGGAATGACTCCTTCGGTAATCATGCAGATCCCCATCGGGAATGCCGCTTTCAGCGCCTCACGCTCCGCGCGGGTGTACTTGTGACGCGTCAGCAAAAAGGAGAGCGTAATGCCGAACGGAGGGATTATCGAACCGACAAACTTCACCGCTTCCGGACCGTACACGCCGCTGACCAACATGCCGTCAGCAAATAGCGACATGGTTTTATTCACCGGTCCGCCAAAGTCGAATGTCGCCATTGCGCCAAGGATGGCCCCCATTAAAAAGCGTGACCCGCCCTGCATGGACTCCAGCAGATGAATCAACGCGTCCTGCAGCCAGGCTATCGGTTTGCCAATGAGCGTCATCATCAACAGGCCGCCAATGACGGTACTCAGTACCGGCAACACCATGATGGGCATCAACCCCTGCATCGACTGCGGCAAACGGATATAGCGCTTGAGCAGCAGGACGGTATAACCGACCAGAAAACCGCCCAGCATCCCGCCGATAAAACCGGTATGAATTTCACCGCAGACAAAGCCGACAATCAGACCCGGTGCGAATCCGGGGCGGTCAGCAATGGAGTACGCAATCGCCGCGCTAATCAGCGGTACGATTAACCCCATCCCCCAGCCGCCAATCTGGTTGAGCATCCAGGGGATGGTTCCTGTTTTTTCACCCACGTCAGTGCCGCCAAGTATTTGCCCGAGAGCAATACAGATCCCGGCGGCAACAATTAACGGGATCATCCACGAAATCCCCGTTAATAAATGTCTTTTTATTTCCTGAGATAGCGGAATTTTATTTTCACTCATGTGAAATCCCTCCAGAATGGGGATCGCTACTGGTTATTATTAACTAATGATTTTTCGACCTTTTCAAGAAACTGAATGGGCGATTTTATGACGATTTCAGTTTTTACTCGCACAATACGTTTATTTAAAAATCGTTCCTCCCCTTTTATTTTTACATCCACAGCGAGAATCACGACATCAGCAGCAGAAATGTCCTCTGTCAGCAGTTCGTTTTCCGTGCCGATAGTCCCCTGGGTTTCTACTCTTATATTATGACCAAGCGCTTTAGCACCTTTAATTAACTTCTCACGGGCAATATAGGTGTGCGCAATACCCGCCGTACAGGCGGCAACACAAACAATATTCATAACATGCTCCACGTTTTATTTAGCAGACATTGGATTCAGCATATTGGCTAAAAAGCTCAATAATTTTCTGTGGACTGCTTTCGACTAACAGTTGTTCAATAATGTCCTCATCCGCCAACGCGCCGGCAACCTGCGAAAGCAGACGAATATGGGTAGTGTTTTGATCTTCAAGGCGTACGGCAAACAGAATGATGCAGCGCACGTTGCTGCCGTCCAGGGTTTCCCAGGGAATATCCTGGCGGGTACGCCCAATCGCCAGCGTGGTATTGACCACCGCCGAGGATTTCCCGTGCGGAATCGCAATATGATTTTCGAATCCGGTCGAGCCTTCTGCTTCACGCTGCCAGACATCCTGAATAAACGTTTCCCGACAGCTAATTGCCCCATCTTTTTGCAGAATATCCGTCAGTTCCTCAATAACCTCCGTTTTGTTTGTGGCCTTCATGTCCAAAATAACGCGATTTGTATTGAGTATTTTCGTGATGTCCATAAATCATACCTCATGGAGTTCAGACATTAATTTTCAACGACCAGCGACGTCGCCCGATGTAATTTTTCCGTAATAACCGTTTCTGTTACCCGCTTAATATCCGCATCATTGAAGAAGGCGGTGACATACACGACCGGCATGGCAACGGCAGGTAAATTGATCGTCGATACCACCAGTTCAATATCGTCCGTCAGGACGGAGGGCAAGCTGCCTGCCGACACCACGCCGACGATGGTCCAGTCCGGAAAGGCGCGCAGAATGCGGCTTTTGAGTAAGTGAGAGGTGCCGATACCGGTTGAGCAAACCAGCAGCACACGTTTACGCGCTATCTGACGCTCCATCGCGGCCTGAAAATGCACGGTTAAATATCCCACCTCATCATCCGACACGGCCCGTTCGCCCCAGCCGCTAAACACCCGATTCACCGCACACTGAGTCAGACGCCAGACGTCCTGCAACTCGCCTTTAATGTCCTCCAGCAGCGGATTACGAATGCGGATCTGGTAGTTCAGGCGGTTAATCAGCGGCTTAATATGGATCAGCAATCCGTCATACAGCGCAGTGTCCTGGCTAAGATCGCAGTCAACCATTTCGGCGAAGGTGGCAATCAGCCGATGGGTAATCAAGCGTGCTTCGTCGCTGGAGTGCATATGGCCAATTACGGTCACATCGTTATGCTCTTCAATCACCATACCGGAGGAGATAATATATTGATAAATAAACCAGACTTCGTCTTCCGGCAGCGGATGGGCAATGCGTTTTTCGATATGCTGAATCATGCGACTGGCAATGGAAAAGATGTTCTCATCACATGACGTGATGCTTTCTTCTTTTCTCGGTAGCGCATTGCCCCGCGTAATGCGGTACATCATGATCAGAATATGAGTAAAGATATTGACGTAATAAGGCTCGCCCAGCGACCAGCACAGATCGTTCTCCATTTCCTGCAACAGCGTCTGGACAAATAAAACGTCTTCTTCGCCAAAGTAATGCACTAACGCTTTATAACTGCCCGGATCAAGTCGTGAATAAATCACGCTTCCAGGTTCATTATGGTTAATCACACCGTTAATCAGCGACGCCATCGCCTGGCGCACCCCGCTCTCGCTGCCTTCAATGTGTGTGCCGCTCTGGCTGCGAATCAGCGACAGGCCCAGCGGGGTAATCCAGGATTCAATTACTTTCAGATCGTTAACAATCGATGCACTACTAATAAAATAACGTTCGGATAATTTATTGATCGATGTTTCATGCGGCGTTTCACTTAATAATTGCGAGGCTATCTTAACCCGCCGTGAATTATTCATCATGCCGTCAGCATCATCACCCTCCGACCCTAATAACTGATCCAGATATAAAAGGTCAGTAATGTTATCGGCACTTAATATCACGCCCGCACCGGCACGTTTATCGATGGATATTTTCCATTCCGATAACCATTGTTCCAGTAACCGCAGATCGCGCTGGACGGTTTTCTCTGAAACAGATAAATATTCGGCAATTTTTAGCAGCGTAACATATTCCTTCCTGGACAGAAGAAACTTTAATAATCTGTTTTGTCGCGAGGTAATCATTTGCATTATTTACCCTTATTACATACCAGATTAAATATCTATACCCGTCATACTTCAAGCTGCATGTGCGTTGGCTTTCCTCGCTCACCCCTGTCACGTACTTATGTACGCTCAGGGGATTCGCTGCGTCGCCGCCTTCCTGCAACTCGAATTATTTAGGTTATAAAGAAGCGTTTATGCTCCACGTGTAATCCGTGATGATAAATATAAGAGGACTACGATGCGCCAACAATACTAAATCGTGTCCTGTATTCCGGACAGAAATAAGACAAAAAGAGGAAATAGTGAGATATTTACGGCGCAGATCACATTTTTCGCGGGAATTAGAGTGATAGCGCTCGCAAATATGGGGAGGTAAAAATTAAAGTCTGGATGTTTTTGATTTTCAGATCTGGAACGCTGCTCGCGGCGTGGGCCGGATAAGACGCATCCGGCACCACGTCGACACATGCTTACAAGGTAATCGTCAGCTCACTGCCCTGTGGAGTAATAACTACACCCAGCTCGCTGCCCATATGCGAACCGCATTTAATGCCGCCAATTTTCTGAATATTTCGCAGGCACAGCGTCCAGTTACGCGCATCTCCACTACCTTGCACGGTGATGGTATTACCCGTGCGCACCGCCTTCAGCGTGAAGATAACCGAGCCGTCAGCAGCCGGAACTTCACAGAGTGCTTCCCGCCCCTCCTGCAGATGGAACAGCTGGAACGCTGTCCCTTCGTGCCAGGCGTAGTCCGGCTTCTGGTTATTGCTGCCCAGCGCCAGCAGGGTGTTCTCACGCACATAAACCGGCAGACTCAGGAAGTCATGCTGCTGCTTATGCCAGCGGCTGCCGGCCACCTCATCATTACGCCACAGATGCGTCCAGCGTCCTTCCGGCAGGTAGAACTGCACATCGCCCGCCTCGCTAAACACCGGCGCGACCATCACGCTATCGCCCAGCATGTACTGGCGGTCGAGATAATCACACGCCGGATCGTCCGGGAACTCCAGCATCATCGCGCGCATCATCGGGGTGCCCTGCGCATTAGCGCGCGCTGCTTCACGATACAGGTACGGCATCATGCGGCATTTCTGTTCGGTGAAGTAGCGCACCACATCGCAGGATTCGTCATCGTACGCCCATGGCACACGGTAGGATTTACTGCCATGCAGGCGGCTGTGGCTGGAGAGCAGCCCAAACGCACACCAGCGCTTGTAGACGTGCGCCGGAGCGGTATTCTCAAAGCCGCCGATATCGTGGCTCCAGAAGCCAAAGCCGGACAGGCCAATAGACAAACCACCGCGCAGGCTTTCCGCCATCGATTCATAGTTGGCGTAGCAGTCGCCGCCCCAGTGCACCGGAAACTGCTGTGCGCCCACGGAGGCCGAACGGGCGAACAGCACCGCCTCTTCTTCACCGACGGTTTCTTTCAGCACGTTCCACACCAGTTCGTTGTAGATGTACGCATAATGGTTGTGCATCTTCTGCGGATCGGCACCGTCAAACCACTGCACATCCGTGGGGATGCGTTCGCCAAAGTCAGTTTTGAAGCAGTCAACGCCGATATCCACCAGACCTTTCAGCTTGTTGGCATACCACTCGCAGGCTTGTGGATTAGTGAAGTCATAAATCGCCAGGCCCGGCTGCCATTTATCCCATTGCCACAGGGAACCGTCCGGGCGCTTGAGCAGATACCCTTTCGCTTTCAGTTCATTGAACAGCGGGGATTTCTGACCGATGTAGGGGTTTATCCATACGCACACCTTCAGCCCTTTCTCTTTCAGGCGGCGGATCATACCTTCCGGGTCCGGGAAGGTCACCGGGTCCCACTCAAAGTCGCACCACTGGAAGGCCTTCATCCAGAAACAGTCGAAGTGAAAGACGTGCAGCGGCAGATTGCGCTCGGCCATGCCGTCGATAAAGCTGTTCACCGTCGCTTCGTCGTAATTGGTGGTGAATGACGTGGTCAGCCACAGACCGAACGACCAGGCTGGCGGCAGCGCCGGACGGCCGGTAAAGCGGGTATAGCGATCCAGCACCGCCTTCGGCGTTGGGCCGTCGATGACGAAATATTCCAGATACTCGCTTTCAACGCTGAACTGCACTTTCGACACTTTCTCAGAGCCGATTTCAAACGACACGCACTGCGGATGGTTCACCAGCACACCGTAGCCGCGGTTGGTGAGATAAAACGGGATGTTCTTGTAAGACTGTTCGGTACTGGTACCGCCGTCGCGGTTCCAGGTTTCCACCGTCTGACCGTTACGTACCAACGCGGTAAAACGCTCCCCCAGCCCGTACACCGTTTCCCCCACGCCCAAATCCAGACGCTCAAACATATAGTTACGCCCGCTGTGGGTATCCTGCACGTAACCGCTATTCTTTAGCTGACTGCCGGTAATACGTTCACCATTACGCAGGAAATCCAGCAACCAGAACTCACCTTTGGTCACCCGAACGCTCAGATTGCCGCTCTTCAGTTCGGCAAATTCAGCGGTGTTTCGCATCTCAACATTGACGTCCTGCAACACGTTCAGCGGGTAATGCGGGCCGGTATCCAGCGCGCCCTGGAAGTGCTCCATACGTACGCCCACCACCCCTTCCTGCGGCGAGAAAAAGCGTAAGGTGAAGAGTGGGGTATCCAGTTGCCAGGTACGTTCACGCACGTCGCGCGGCGCAACGTAGACAATCATCTCGTTACCCTGCTGTTCAACGTCGAACACCTGAATTGGGTGTATTAAATTCAGGCCAGGTTGGGTCAGCCAGTTACCATCGCTAATTTTCATCGTCAGTTCCTTAGTTCTGTAATTCTTTCGTCGTGAAATCCTGCTGGTTGCGGCGCGCGCCCTGAGCCAACTGACTCATAATTTCCGTCAGATACGGCGTTTTCAGGGTATAGAAGCGTTTGGCAATCACGGCACTCAGCAGGTAACAAATCGCCGGGACAATGGTGAACAGGGCGATGATGATGCTAATGGTGGCGCTGTTCTGGGTTTTCGCTGCGGCGTCGTAGCCACCGCCCGCCAGCATCCAGCCGATCAGCGCCCCACCGAGCGCCAGACCCAGCTTGAGCACGAACAACGTGCCCGCAAAGCTGATCCCCGTCAGGCGTTTACCGTTGCACCATTCGCCGTAATCAACGGTGTCGGACATCATTACCCACTGGATTGGCGTAACGAGCTGGTGCAGTACACCAATGACAAAAATAAAGATAAACATGGTGATGCTGGCGTGCATCGGCACAAAGAACATCGCCAGGCTCGCCACCGCCAGCGCAGCGTTGGTCCACCAGAAGACGCTGACTTTGCATTTCCAGTCGGTCAGCGGTTTTGCCAGCGCAGAGCCGATCAGGTTGCCGACGCAATAGGCGGTGAGAAAGGCGACAAACACCTCCGGCTTACCCAAAATCCAGGTGACGTAATACATCATCGCGCCGCCACGAACGCAGACGGCCAGAATATTGAGGATGGTCAGCAGGCCGACGATGCGCCATTGGTCGTTTTGCCAGATGTCGCGCAGGTCTTCACGCATAGAGGTGGTGCTCGGCGGCGCTTCCACGCGTTCTTTGGTAGTGAAGAAGCAGAACGCCAGCATCAGGAACGCCACCACGGAGAGCACCGCAATCCCACCTTGAAAGCCGAACGCTTTATCCTCGCCACCAATCAGATTCACCAGCGGCATCATCAGCACGGTGGAGAGCATGCCGCCCGCCGTCGCCAGCACAAAGCGCCATGATTGCAGGGAGATACGCTGCGTAGGGTCATTAGTGATCACGCCGCCCAGCGCGCAGTAGGGAATATTGACCACGGTATAAAGCAGGGTCAGCAGCGTGTAGGTGATTGCGGCATAAATCATTTTGCCGTTCAGGCTGAGATCCGGCGTGCTATAGGCCAGCACGCAAACCAGACCAAACGGCAGTGCGCCGAACAGCACCCATGGGCGGAATTTCCCCCAGCGCGAACGGGTACGGTCGGCCAGCAACCCCATGCAAGGGTCTGAGATGGCATCCAGCGCGCGGGCCAGTAAGAACATGGTGCCGACAAATCCGGCTGGGATACCAAAAATATCGGTATAGAAGAACATCATATATAACATGACGTTATCGAAGATAATGTGGCTAGCCGCATCGCCCATTCCGTAGCCAATCTTCTCTTTAACAGACAGAATTTCACTTTTCATTACGCATCCTTGTTAGCACTTTCACACGCCCTGATACCGGTTACAGTTCTTGTAAACCATCCCTGTGAGCGCGGGTATTCCGATATCTCGTTATCAAATTACGATTCTTGTTTTCTGTGATCAGCGTAGCGTCTAAAAATGTGTCTAAGTGTAAGTAATGGATTTTGCGGGGATTTATTTGAAACTGGTCATGGTATAGAGAAACGGAAGTTAAAAAAGTGAGTGAGGGGGTGTGGAAACGTTTGGAAGTAGCTATAATGCGCCCCGCCTCCATGTAGCAATCGAGGCGCGGAAGATCGTCATCTCCGGTGAGGTGGCTGGACTTCAAATCCAGTTGGGGACGCCAGCGTTCCCGGGCAGGTTCGACTCCTGTGATCTTCCGCCAATTTGCCTCTCCTGAACTCCCTCGAAGTCAACAAAACCCCTGTAATACCTGATAAAATAAGAGAAATAACCCCACCATTGTCGCCTGAAGGTAATCGGCATCAAGTCCTTTTTGGGGGTACATTAGGGGGTGTTATTTTCCTTTAAAATATCAGCACCCCCATAATGGTAAAAATGTGATATATAACAACAGGTTTCAAAGACATCTTTGTTATATAAGGGGTACATGGGGGTATCAGGTTAATCATTAGCGGAAGTCCCCTGGAGGATGGATTTATCAAAAGCCGGAGGATGTAATGGCGCTAACCGATGTAAAAGTGAAAACCGCAAAGCCAAAAGAAAAGCCCTATAAGCTGACCGATGGCGGCGGCATGTATCTACTGATTAACGCTAATGGTTCCAAATACTGGCGTATGAAGTACCGCTTCGCCGGTAAAGAAAAGATGCTTTCCATTGGCGTATACCCTGATGTTTCCCTGGCAGACGCACGCGAAAAGCGCAGTGAGGCCAGAAAAATTCTCTCCGCTGGAGGAGATCCGGGTGAAGTAAAGAAAGAAGAAAAAATCGCCCAGCAAATGAGCCAAAAGAATACGTTCGAGGCCATTGCCCGCGAATGGCATCAGACGAAAGCCGATCGCTGGTCATTACGCTACCGCGATGAAATCATCGACACCTTCGAGAAGGATATCTTCCCTCATACGGGAAGACGCCCTATCGTCGATATTAAGCCGATGGACTGGCTTGAGATCCTTCGTCGCCTTGAAAAGCGCGGCGCTTTAGAGAAAATGCGCAAAGTCCGCCAGCGTTGTAATGAAGTCTACCGTTACGCTATCGTTACCGGGAGAGCTGAATATAATCCCGTGTCAGATCTTGCTACAGCGCTGGCAACGCCTAAGAAAACACATTTCCCGTTCCTCACAGTCGAAGAGTTACCACACTTCCTTAAAGATCTGGCCGGATACACCGGTAGTATTATCACCAAAACAGCCACACAGATCATCATGTTAACCGGCGTGCGTACACAAGAGCTGCGTTTCGCTCGCTGGGAAGATATCTATTTTGAGAAGAAATTGTGGGAAATCCCGGCAGAAGTGATGAAGATGAAACGGCCTCATATTGTGCCGCTCTCAGAGCAGGTCATTGCGCTGTTTGCACAGCTTGAACCGATCTCAAGGCATCACCCGCTGGTTTTTATCGGCAGGAATGATCCTCGCAAGCCGATCAGCAAGGAAAGCATTAATCAGGTTATCGAATTGCTGGGATATAAAGGCAGGCTGACGGGGCACGGTTTCCGCCACACGATGAGCACCATTCTGCATGAGCAGGGGTTTAACTCCGCGTGGATTGAAACGCAGCTTGCACACGTCGATAAGAACGCGATTCGCGGGACGTATAACCATGCTCAGTATCTTGATGGGCGTAGGGAAATGATGCAGTGGTATGCGGATTATATCGATGAGTTAGGGAGAGCTGGGGCAGTGGTAGAAGGGATGTTTGGGAAGACTGCATAAATTAATAAATAGCCTTCTAGCGGTAAAGATGGCTATTTATTTAAGGTTTCATGACGCTTTGTTTTCAAAAAGCTCTGAATTGCTGGCGTAAGGTACTTTCCCGGAAGGAACCACCTTTGCAGCAGTATTCAAATGCACATCCTGATCGTCAAAGAAAATGTGCGGTTTAAATGCCTTCAAAACTTTTGTTTTCTCTACACCGCCAAGAAAAAAAGCTTCATCGACATACACCCCCCAGCTTCTCAGTGTTTTAATGACGCGCATTTCCGATGGGCTGTTTCTGGCGGTCACCAGTGCAATACGGACAGGGGAATACTCAACTCTTGTCGGTAGTCGCTCCTGAAGCTTGGCTATTTTTTTTAGCAAAGTGGCATATGGACCCTCAGCCATTGGGATATCTTGTTGTGCATCCTCCAGCGCATGAAAAGCAGCCATCCCTTGAGTCTTATAAACTAACTCACTTTCATCAGAGAAAAGCACGGCATCACCGTCAAACGCAATGCGGACCTGCCCTTCCGGGATATCTGAGGCGTCGGAGGGAGGATCTTTGAGGATTGCAGCGGCGCAGAATCGGGAATCAATTACCTTTTGCGCATCTTCAACGTTAGTTGTTAAAAACAGATCCACATCAAAGGCATCAAGGTAATCGGCAACGGTTTCGCCTGCGGTAAAAGCTGAACGTGTAATATCGAGTTTGTCATGGCGAATGGTATTTAGAACACGGATACCTGTATCAGGACTGTTACGCGACATAACAACGACTTCAACCAACGGTGATTGATCATCCGGTTGACGATACTGGTTCAGACCCAGAAGCGCTTTGACCAAGGGGTAACCTGTACCAGGCTGCAAAGGTTGGTTTTCGTGTTCCAGCATGTAGGCGCGATACTTTTCAATGGCGCTATCAGGATCGGTCGCATAGGTTTCCCGAAACATGCGATCGGATTCACTCATGTCAAAAAGCGCAGTTGCACTGATGCCAATAACTAAGGTGTTACTTAAATCTAAAGGCATTGTTTATCCTGAAGTAAAGGGGCAAGATTACTGCACCACCGTATCATAACGCAGGCACTGTGTAGCGGATACTGGCCACAGATCTATAGATAATGGGCCAAATTGCCAGAACAGATAAATGAATTTTAAAGGTGCAAAATTTTTTAATCATGCACTGGAGATGGCAACCGCAATGTCTTACCGTTGTCTCAGTTGAGGATTTTTGATAGGGAATACCAATATGAATTTCAAGAAAAAACTCGAAGAGCATTTTAAGCAGTTTGAGGCATCCCCTGTGTTATTTGTTGGCTCCGGAGTGTCTCGTCGTTACCTTGGTGTGCCATGTTGGCAAGACCTTTTGAAGCATTTTGCTGAGGCGATTGGGGAAAATCATATAAAATTAAAAACAAAATCTAATGGTGACTTACCCGAATATGCACAATTATTAGTGTCGGCATACGCTGAGAAATGGTGGGATACTAAAGAAGGACAATTAGCATTAAGTGAAAAAGAACAGGAGAAAATTTTCATTAACGAACAGTCTCCTTTGAAGTTGTCAATATCTAAATATATTGAGAATGCACATAAAAATATTATAGAAAATGATGAGTTAAAACACGAAATTTCTCTTTTTGCGAAAGCAAATATTGATGGGGTTATTACCACAAACTGGGATGTTTTTCTAGAAAGCCTTTTCCCTAAATTTACAACCTTTATAGGCCAGGACGGGTTGATTACTGGCAGGAGTCACGGCATTGCCGAAATATATAAAATACATGGTTGCTGCACTGAGCCTAACTCATTGATTTTAACATCAAGTGACTATGATAAATATAGGAAGAAAAACCCCTACCTATCATCTAAGTTACTAACTATGTTTATAGAGAGGCCTGTTATTTTCTTAGGTTACTCTTTAACAGATGAACATATAGCTGAAATCCTGGAAGATATAGTTAGTTGTTTTCCTGATGCTAGTTTGGATTTTTTACAGAACAAATTATTGTTTGTTGAATGGAAACCTGAACTTGAAGAGGCCGACATTAGTGATTCTGTTATTCATAAAAAAATACCAGTAAAATATGTTCAGGCACCATCTTATAAAGAAATATTTGAAGTGCTGAGTGAAACTAAAAAAAGGATTCCAGCACATTTATTCCGAATGATAAAAGATGAACTTTATGAATTAGTCTTAACTGATGATCCGAAAGGGAAATTATATGTGAGGGACTCAGAGAAGATTGAAGAGGGCGCCAATACAACAGAGTTTGTTGTGGGATATGGTGCTATTTCGATGGTGAAAAAATCAGAATCGATGGCAGCAAAAGGATTGGTTGGGCTGGAGCGTGTAGACCTCATCCGTGAAGTTGTATTCGAAAATGGACATTATGATTGGGAATGCGTTGTTAATGATGTTCTGCCAAATATTTGCAAAGGTAATGCGCGCATTCCTATTTTTCATTTCTTAAATCATGCTAATTTAATTAATCCTGACGGGAGTATAATTAACGAGCCTGAACTTGCAGGTGGTGTTTTATCACGATTAGATATTACTCCTGTAAGTTTTCAGTCTCAAGGTTGGGATAAACGACGTTCTGAAAACGTTCCTGAAGTTAGAGTTGGTGTAAATGAGTTATATCTTGCTTATGATTTCGGTTTTTTTTTGAGGATGATGCCCTATATGGAACCAGGTTTAATTAATCGAGATATGAATGAACTACATAAAATACTGAAAAAGCATATTGATGAAGCGATGAGCATTCAGGCTCTATCAAGTAATTTTTGTAGACTGGTCTGTCTGTATGATTTTATAAAGAATAGCAATAAATTTTAAGAGTTAAGGTTTCACTTATTAAGTGAAACCTTTGACTTATAGATTATAATAGATTTTGAATTTGAAAGTGTTTTTTACTTAATGATGACAGTAATTCTTCCAAATCGTTATGGTTTATTTTTTTCTTAATGCTATCGACTTTTAATTTTATCTTCATAAAAGAAGTCAGTACGTTTTCTGGGGGGATGTTTATTTTAATCTTCCCAACTATATCTTTATTCAGGTTCGCCATCGTAACCCCACGAGACTCTTTCTGTAAAAAGTTCTTAATCGAATCGCTAGATAAATATTCGTTCAAATAAAAAGAAAGTATTTCATTTGGCGTTTTTAATCTAATAAAAAGGCTTCCTGTGCCGCAAAACCATCCATCCTCTTTATCATTAATCAGTGCACAACGACCCATTTCTCCTCTTCGGCCCATTATAATGTCACCTTTTTTTAAATGATATTCTTTTAGTTTGTCATATTTGTGGCGATCTACGCATAGTTTAAAGTTGGGAATGATAATACCATTTTTAATATTTGTAGGGTTAATTAGTGGTATACCATTTTCAACATAATCTTCCTTATGAAGCTGGGTTCCAAATGGTCCAGTTTGGATAAATGCTATGTCTTTTAAATCTTTCAACTCCCAACCATTTAATAAAAAAGTTTCATCATTGAATTTTTTTTGAAACGTAGTTTTTAAAAAGTTATCAGCCAGTTTGTTAGCTTGCTCACGTTTTTTGCATACTCCATCGGATTTATCGAGAATAGCAACGATTCTCTCTTGCTCATATAGTGGAGGAAGAGGCATTTCATGTTGCCAGAAAATACTCATTACAACCCTAGGCATTTTTGCACCAGAGACTTGGGTAGATACCCACTCGACAAATGGCTTTGAACGCAGGTAGTAGGATAAATATTTTTTATTTAATCTCTTCTGGTCCGGCTTCATTGGCACTAATTCAGTAGTTGCGATACCCAACTCATCCGGGACAACTACTTTATTTAAATAAGGGCGTAATTTTGAGTACAGAACATGTTCATTATTGAAAAAATGAGTAGATGGGCCTGCACTTGATAAAGGTTGTTTAACTTTATCAATGATTTTTCCTGTATTGGATTCAACTTGATCAAGATTTAACTGCCAAACCAGTTCATCTTCGTCCAAATTAACATTTTTAATTGGAATTGCAGGTGCTACATCCCCTAACTTCACCATCGGCCAACTCACAGCATCCCCTCCAGCTCATCCAGATCCGCCAGAATCTCTTTTTCCAGATCTTTTAATCGCTTCAGTATCACCTTCGGATCTTCATACTCTTCCGCCTGATACACCACTTCTTTATAACGATTAATAGAGAGGTCGTATTTCTGCGCAGCAATATCTTCTTTTGGTACAACAAACGCCGCCTGAGTGCGATCTTTAAAATCAACGTCAGCATCAATCCCTTCTGGGTACTGCTGTTTCAGCAACGAGGCTAATTTCTCGCCCATAAAGTTATCAACCGGTAGCCCGCGTAAAGTACGGTAATGCTTCCAGCTTGCCAGTAGATGCGGCAGATCGTTGTCTTTTATCGGGTTGCGCTTGTCATCCAGGCTGTAGCCGTCATTTTGTAGATCGTAGAACCAGACCTCATCCGTCTGACCGCCTTTGGTGAAGATCAGGATCGCCGTCGCCACGCCAGCGTAAGGTTTAAATACGCCGGAAGGCAGATTGATCACCGCTTCCAGTTGGTTATCTTCCACCAGCGTTTTACGCAGTGACTGGTGCGCCTTACTGGAGCCAAACAGCACGCCCTGCGGCACGATAGTGGCACTGCGTCCGCCAACTTTCAGCATTTGCAGAATACGTGCCAGGAACAGCAGCTCGGTTTTCTTGGTTTTCACCATTGCCGACAGCGTGGAGTCGATATCTTCCTCATCCAGTGAACCGGTAAACGGCGGGTTCGCCAGAATCAGGTTGAAGGCGTTTTTACTGGCCTGCGGGAAGTTAGTGCTGAAACTCTGGCTCATTGTGTCCTGATAGTGAATATCAGGCGCTTCCACGCCGTGCATAATCAGGTTCATGGCAGCGATACGCAGCATGGTGGTATCAAAATCGTAACCGTGGAACATATTGTTATCCACATGGTTACGCCATGGCGTCAGCAGATCGCCGGTAAAGATTTTTTGTTCTTCCAGCTCGCCACGCTCGTTGGTGCCAATCTCAGTATGAATGGATTCCAGCGAGCTGTACTTCTCCAGCAGATATTCATAGCTGGTCGCCAGAAAGCCACCGGTGCCACAGGCCGGATCGCAAATCGTCTCGTCGCGGGCGGGATTCGGCTCCATCATTTCAACCATCGTGCGGATAATGTGGCGCGGTGTGCGGAACTGACCGTTGATCCCGGCAGTGGTCAGCTTGCTTAACAGGTATTCGTAAAGGTCGCCTTTGGTATCGCCGCGATCCAATGGCAGGTTTTTGATCACCTCAACCGCTTTGGTTAGCAATGACGGCTTAACAATCTCCAGACGGGCATCTTTCATAAAGTTGCCCAGCAGCGTTACCTTCGACGCATCGGCCTGGCCGAGCTGACGAAAATGCTGGAATACGCCATCGCGCACCACTTCCATCATCTCATCCGAGCCAAGATTGCTATAGTGACTGAAACGGAACTCCTGCTGTTCTGGCGTAAAACGCGGTTTAAAATCAATACCCGCGATTTGTTTACGCTTCTCGTCACGTTGTTCCTGAGTATCCAGCATCCGGGAATACATTAGATAGGTGATCTGTTCGATTACGGTCAGCGGGTTGGTGATACCACCCACCCAGAAATCTTCCCATAGTCCGTCGATTTTACTTTTTAAGTCACCGGTGATCATTGTTAGCGTTTATATCCTGTTTTAAATACAAAAGCCCCGCTGCCGGGGCTTGTCATGCGTGTATTATACCGTCGCTGCGTCGGTCACAACACCCAGCTCTTCGACTATCTTTTGCAAGCGGGCGATCTGCTCTATATCAGGGAACACACCGGTAACGCCTTCGTTGTGGATATGCGTAAAAGGCTGTTCAAAGAGCTGCCGCATTTCAATGGTGCCGTAATCGCGAATGTGGTTTTTCAGCAATGACAGGAAGCGCAGTTGTTGGCTGGTCAGACTGTTATCAGCGGCGAACTGAGCAAAGCGCACTTCCACCGCGTCGCTGTCCATCCCGATGATGGTACGCAAAAGTTTATCCAGGCTGGCAGTTGCCTGCGGATAGAACTCTTTCAGCGCACGAATATCAACGTTGGGGTTCTGGATCAGCACAAGCTTCGCCAGCTCATCCAGCTCGTTTTGCGTGACTGGCTCGCCGTTGCGGATTTTCTTCAGCACCGGATTTTGCTGGAACAGCGGCTCCAGTGCCCCCTGAACCTGCTGGCGATAGAGTTTGAAATCAATCGAGCGGATATTAGTTTTGCGGGTTTCTGTCTGGATGAGGTTCGCATCTTCGGTAATATCCACCTGTATCGAACCAAATTTTGGCGTCGCGTCTTTTTCCATCAGGTGCATGATCCCACGCAGATGAATGCGAATATCCTCCAGCTCTTCCAGGCTGGCTTGCTTCCACCAGCCTAGATCACGAAGCTGATTGATTCGTTGTCCCTGTTGCTGCACCTGCGCCAAATGCGGCGGCAGGCGCTCCACTTTTTCGACGATGACCGGCCAGAGCACATCCAGCTCTTCCGGGTTGGTATAACGGGCAGTTTGCGCCGCCAGAATATCCATATCAAAGCGTATGGCATCGCTTTGTCCGCGCACGTCCAGCCACTGCATCAGCGGGGCCAGAACAGATAGCAGATCCTGCTGTGTTTTCGGAGAAAGCTGGCGCAGCACCTTTTCATCACTGTACTGCGCTTTTTGCTGCCACTTTTCCTGTACGGCAATCGACTTTTCATCCAGCGCGTTGATCTGCTCGCGGAGCTGGTGAGCGACTAAATCCACCGCCTGTTTGTCGAACTTACGCTGTGCAGCAGCCCCCAGCATAACCCACGCTTCGAAGCGTTTTTGCGCCAGCGATTTTGTAGCTGTTACTTCGGCCTCTTCGGTATGCAGTTCGTGATACTCAAAGTTGCCCCAGTGATCGAAAATACGGAATTTCTGTTTATCCAGCGGCTTGCCGTTTTCATCGTTGCCGTAAAGCCCCGAGCAGAGGCGTGTACCACGGCCAATCATCTGCCAGAACTTCACTTTCGATTTGACCGGTTTGGCAAAGACCAGATTCACAATCTCCGGGACATCAATACCGGTATCGAGCATGTCAACAGAGATAGCGATGGTCAGCTCTTTATTGGTGCTTTCATCCAGCCCTTTAAAATCGTCAATCAGTTGCTCGGCGCGGGGATCGTAGTTGTCGATGACCTGGCAGAAACGTCCGGCAAACTGCGGGTACATGTCGTCGAACAATTCATTCAACAGCAGCGCGTGTTTGTGGTTACGGGCGAAAATGATGGTTTTACCTGGCAGTTGGCCGTCCCGATCTTTCAGGCCATTTTCCATCAGGTTACGCAGGATATAGCGGTTGGTGTCTTTGTTGTAGATCGCCTCATCCAGTGCCTTGCCATCAAATTCCAGCGTATTGGGGTCGATACCCTGTTCTTCCAGCTCACGGATTTGTGCGTCGCTTAATTTCTCCCGTTTAATGCCTTCGCGCAGGAATTCCGTGGTGTGCGTAACGACTTCATAAGGCACCAGATTGTTATCGGCGATAGCATCTTCCAGGCTGTAGTTGGCGGTAGGGATGCGTCCTTCACAACCAAACAGACCGAAAGTGGTTTTGCTCACCATGTCGATCGGCGTGGCCGTCAGGCCAATCTGGAGGGCATCAAAATACTTAAATAGATCGCCGTAGACGTTGTAGATAGAGCGGTGGGATTCATCGGCGATGATCAGATCGAAATAACCGACATCGAAATGGTCCATGATTTTCATCATGCCCGGATAGGTAGCGATGTAGATTCTGGCATTCTGTCTGTCTGCTTTCTTTGATTTCCCGACCACATACAGCGGCTCATTGGTGAACTGATTGAAGGCATTCGCCGCCTGTTTACGCAGCTCTTTACGGTCGCAAAGAAACAGGACGCGTTTTACCCAGCGAGCATCAATCATCAGTTTGCTTAGTGCAATTGCCACGCGGGTTTTGCCTGTACCAGTGGCCTGTACAATTAACGATTGTCGGTACTTGTTGGTAAACCGTTCGCTGACGCGGGCGATGGTTTCAAGCTGATACAAACGTCCGGCAACGGCCTTACCTTCGTTGTCTTTGACATGCGGCACACTATTCAGCGGCAGACGGGTTTCACGCTGCTGAATAAGATATTGCAGGCTTTCCTTGCAATAGAAGCCAAATACCCGGCGCGGAGGATAGCCATGAGTTTTATGGTCGTCCCATAGCCAGATATCGTAGCCGTTGGTGCAGAAGATGACCGGACGCTGACCATATTCTTTTTCCAGCCAGTCTGCATACAACCGGGCCTGAATTCGTCCTTGTTCGGCATTGACGCTGGTTTTTTTGGCTTCCACTACCGCCAGCGGTTTGTGCGCCTCATCCCACAAGATATAATCCGCATAACCGTCGCCGGTTGCGGTAGGTTGTTCTTTAACTGGATGTTCCTGCGTAACCTGATCGGTGTTGTTAAGCTCTTCCCCTACATTCCAGTCAGCAGCAAGCAGGCGGGAGTCAATCAGGCGGCGGCGGGTTTCCGCTTCATCAATAGAAAGAATGTCGACAATATGCTGGTTGCGAGCTCTGGCTTCATTCAGGCGCTGAGTAAGGTGTTCGGCCTTTTCCTGCTCTTGCTGTAGTGCACGTTGTAATGCCAGTTCGCGCTCACGGCTTTCATCTTGAGCCCTGATTGCATCTTCCAGACGTTTTTCATCAGCACGTCCTGAAGATTGTGTTAATGGTGGGAGAGAGAATTTGGGGCAGTCATCAACATTCCCGTGGGCATAGCGAACATACAGCCAAACCCCCAGTAAATATGCTTCCTTAAGCAGCCAGTAAGTATCTTTAGCTTTGATACGTCCGCCGTGCGCGGCGCGGTTACCGTGGATACGTAGCGCATCCATTTTCATGATGATGGCTTCCGGCATCATGCTGGCGAAGACATCGGCGTTCATTAAATCATACAGATTCGCTTTGATACCTTCCGGCAGTCGCTCCTGACGATATAACCAACGCACCATCAATTCGGTGTAGTTACGCAGTTTCACCAGACAGCTTTCTGGATCGGTGTGAACATAACGTTCCGCCATTAATCCCAGCTCAGCCAGTTCCGGCCACTGGCTGCGCAACATTTCAAAATTGAGAGACTGCTCCATCAATCATCGCCTTATGTCGTGGATACAACAGGAATTCTGGAAAGAATATCACACTAATTTAGCTGGCAAAGTGAGCCCGATGACATATGGCAGGAATGAATAGACTGGTGGAGAAGTTATCTCTATGGCAAAGAGAGGAAAAGCTAACTTATTAAGTTTAAAAGGCTAATAACGCGTAAAAACCACATACTCATCCATCAGCTTCGTCAGCGCCGCATTTTTCTCCTGTCGTTGCCCCAGCCAGAAGCAAATTTCCACATGATTCATCCGCTTCAGGTTCTCCAGCCAATCGGTCATCGAAGCCCCCTGCATCAAATCGTGCCAGCACAGCCAGATCAGCTTATGACGAATCTCACGCGCCTTAAATCGCGCGGAAAGGCTGATCAACTTATTGGCTATGCGGCTTTGCTTCAATCTGACACACTCACTCAGTAAAACCCCTTCCATCCCGGCATGGGTGAACAGAAGTTCATTTTCGGTTTCAAGACTTATTTGCAAATCGTTTTGGATAGTCAACGGTTCTGGTCGTGCTTTACCATAAATAATCCGGTAGAGGCATTGCGGCACGACCGCAACCACTGCGCCAGTCTCAGGAAAATGTAACGTTGAGAGCGTAAGAAGATGGCTTGATTGAATATCCGGATGGCACATGCCGTTTCGGACTGCGATATTGGTTAAATCGGCCAACCAGCGTTGGTAGGTGTTAAGTAAATAGTCGTAACGGGCAATGGTTTCTTTCATCGGTAAAGAATCCTTCATCTCTGTAAAACAGACAGCCAGAAACCTCCGCAGCAGGCGGATCGTTAAGCTGGCTGGGAAATATGTGGCAAACACCGGAAAGCGTTACTGACGAGATTGAGCGATACGCTCCTGTAGCCATGCTTCCACTTCACTCTGTAGCCATCGTGAACTTCGCCCCAATTTGATAGGTTTGGGGAATATGCCACCTTTGATGAGTCGGTAAATCCACTTATCACTGACCCCCAGCAGGCGGGTGATGAAAGCCATATCAACAAAGCGATCTTCAAGTAGGGTTGGTTTAACTGTCATGATTTGATTCTCCGGTAGCTAAATGGAAACCGAAGTCGGGGTTATTCTGCTGCCCGCTCCGGCATAGCAACCGGTGCTGCTGTTAAAAACTAACAAAACTTTCTTGGTCTACCCTGCCTTGCAGGCGAGGGAACCTCATTACATCCCCAAATTAGATAACCATATTTTTGGTCTTCTTTTGTTAGATAACTGGCTATACGTCTGAGACTGTTTATGGCTTCGTTATTGTGATATTCAACAACATTGTTAATGTTGTCCTGATGATATTCCTTTGGTTTGCATCGCTGGTATTTTCCCTCGCCATAAGTAATTTGATGCCACAGTTCTCCTGCCTGTGAAATGAATGGGAATGATTTCTGATGTTCCCGGCCATTAAGATAAAAAATAGCATGGGCATGAACTGCCCCTTCTGATGTCCATTCCAGTACCCAGAAGCTACCGATAACGCCAGGAAGGCTGATCATTGCCTGAGTAAGCTCTCTGAGGTCATCTTGTATTTCTATCGAGGAGTTACGAATGAATCGATTCGTACCACGCTGATAATCAAAATCCATTCGAAACGCCAGTATCTTGGCGTGACATGCCAGGATCTGATTGAGATGGTGATTAATCAAATTCAGCAGGAAGTCGTTAGGGATGATTTTCTTTAAATGTGGGTAATGTCTTTGCATTGCTCTGTTCCTTTGGATGAATTCAAAGGAACTAGTGCATCTGTTTTTTCTGTCAAGCAGGGTTCAATCACTTATGACGGATATGTATCATCCCGAGGTTGGGATGTTAGATGTCTATCAATTGGGATCTACTCTCTATAATACCAATTAACCTTAATTATTAATTTTATGAACTTACTCTTGGCTATTAAGACTTTTTATCATCCTCCGTACTCTATTCTCCCTTGTATAATAAGAGGTAACCTACTGGACCATTCCGATAATAACTATACAGGTGCGTTGGTTGCGCCCACCCGCTCCAGTCACATAGTTATCTATGCTCCTGGGGACTCGCGGGCTGGTCATCGTCCTGTAACTCTAAATCGATTGGGTGTAGATAGCCACTGGTATGTGCAGACGATGATGCAGGGTACATGATTCATCAATTTCTTAAACTGTAAGCATGTGATAGGCTTTTTTAACAGCTACGGACAAGCCTTTCCTGGATTTTTTCATTACCATTTTATTACCTATTGATTATCATTTGGTTACTGTTTTATTATCCTTTAATTACTTCAATGATGAGTGTGTAGAAGGTACGATGAAAGGACGATTTAGCTCAGATTCAGATTACGATAGTCGCTTATGCGGCTACATCAGTCAGGCGTTGAAAAGCCAGTCCATTACATTCACGAGCCATTTAATGAAATCAGGGGTGGACAATTGGATAAGGTTTCTACATAAAGAAATACCCGAAATTAATACCGACATTGATGTTGAACAAACAAAATTATTACTGGATAACATAGTTAGTTCCGCATTAGAAAATGTATATAAATTCAGTGATTTCTCTTGGATTGAGGACAGTGACCGGGCTTGTTACTGGATGTGGTGTAACATTTACACAATGCCTGCGCTCTTTTTTTCACCACCTATTAAGAAACCAGGCGTAACTCCTTATATTTTTTTGGGCTGTGATCCCCTCCCTGGAAATAGCAGGGCACGATTCTTTAATATTGTGAATTTTTTTGATCGATGGATTAACCCTCAAGGCAAACGTAGATTTTTAAATGAAATGAGAAATTCTTACAGACAGATTACTTGTAAAAAAAACGCACTATCATTTCTGTCGCCCAAGAAAAAAGATGATTGTCTGTGGGCATGGAATTATCTTAGTGAAAGAAAAATGATTGGTGAATACATTACGCCCATAATGGATAACCCACATGACGTTTATCTGGCTGTCAATGCAGCATTTGATATATGGTGTACTTCCACTGTTTTACTTGATGAAACCATTATTAATTTTAGTAAAAAGATAAAGAATGCATATGCTCAGAGGAATTTCAAATTATCTGGGAAAAATAAAAAAGACAAAGTCAAGAATACGGTTCTTGCCATTTTGACGCCTGAATTACAAAAAAAATTGTCTGATTTATCACAAGCCAGTGAAATGACCCGGCAAGAGATGTTAGAGTTATGCATTAATTCTGCATATTTAAAACTTCCGAAGAATATCAGAAGCATTTAAAAATATTTCAGACAGATATTATCACAATGATCATCCCCGAAAGCTCGCCTGAATTATAGACATTAAGGCGAGTTTCTTTTATTTGTCTGAGGTTATTTGATGAAGATACATGAAGGTTTGCAAGATATCACGCAGTCTGTGGCTGTTCTTCCTGATTTTATTAGAAAACAAATACTTTCGAATATTAGCAGGCTTGCGGATTATGAGCCAGTGATCGGCATTATGGGTAAGACCGGAGCCGGAAAATCCAGCCTGTGTAATGCGCTTTTTGCCGGGAACGTTTCGCCGGTCAGTGATGTTGCAGCCTGTACCCGTAAACCGCTACGCTTCCGTTTTCAGGTGGGTGAGCACTTTATGACCATCGTGGATCTGCCCGGTGTCGGTGAAAGTGAAAGGCACGATGAAGAATATGCTGCGCTTTACAGCGAACAGCTTCCCCGGCTGGACCTGGTGCTGTGGTTGATTAAGGCCGATGACCGGGCGCTGGCAGTGGATGAACATTTTTACCGGGAGGTGATTGGTGAGGCATACCGGCATAAGGTGTTGTTTGTTATCAGTCAGTCGGATAAGGCCGAACCCACCAGCGGTGGTGAAAAGCTGTCTACAGAGCAGAAACAGAATATCAGCCGCAAAATCTGCCTGTTACATGAACTGTTCCAGCCGGTAAACCCGGTTTGTGCGGTGTCAGTACGTCTGCAATGGGGGCTTCGGGTAATGGCTGAAAGGATGATCCGTTGCCTGCCACGCGAGGCCAGCAGCCCGGTAGCGGTACAGCTCAGTGCCCCGCTTCGTACCGATGCCATTAATAAAAAAGCCCGTGACGATTTTGGGGAAACGGTCGGCTCGGTACTGGATACAGTAAGTTCCCTACCCCTGATACCAGCCCCGGTTCGGACCATCATTCAGGCTGTACGCGATACCGTGGTGTCGGTCGCCCGGGCCGTCTGGAATTTCTTCTTCTGAATATTGCCACTTAATCCGTCGTTTCCTGAGCCCTGCCGCCATTTGAGCGACAGGGCTTTTTTGTCTTTATTTTCCATCATGAGGAGTCTGCTTATGACCCGTCTGGCTTCGCGCTTTGGCGCAGCAAACCTTATTCGCCGTGACCGCCCGCTAACCCGTGAAGAGTTGTGTCGGGTGGTGCCCAGCGTGTTCAGTGAGGAGAAGCATGCGTCACGCAGCACACGGTATACCTGGATACCAACCATTACTGTTCTTGAAAATCTGCAGCGAGAGGGTTTTCAGCCGTTCTTTGCCTGTCAGACTCGCGTTCGTGACCCAGGGCGCCGTGAACATACCAAGCACATGCTGCGTCTGCGGCGTGAGGGGCAGATTACCGGTAAGCAGGTGCCGGAAATTATTCTGCTCAACTCCCATGATGGCACCAGCTCGTATCAGATGCTGCCGGGATTATTCCGTGCGGTATGCCAGAACGGGCTCGTCTGCGGTGAGTCGTTTGGCGAGGTGCGGGTACCGCACAAAGGCGATGTGGTGAGTCAGGTGATTGAGGGAGCCTATGAGGTACTGGGGATTTTTGACCGTGTAGAAGAGAAACGGGATGCCATGCAGTCGTTGATGCTGCCGCCCTCTGCACAACAGGCTCTGGCACAGGCTGCACTGACGTACCGTTTCGGGGAGGACCACCAGCCGGTTGCGCCGTCACAGGTACTCTCCCCGCGTCGCTGGCAGGATGAGAGTAACGACCTGTGGACCACGTATCAGCGTATTCAGGAGAACCTGATTAAGGGCGGGCTCAGTGGACGGAGTGCAAAAGGCGGACGAACGCATACCCGTGCAGTGCGCGGTATCGACGGCGACGTTAAGCTCAACCGGGCACTGTGGGTGATGGCTGAAGCGATGCTGAGTGGGTTTCAGTCCTGAGCTTGTTATCAGCATGTTAGGAAAGGACACTCCCTGTCCGTTTTACCTCCTCTGGATTGAGTGTTTTTTCACCGTATTTCACGATGTGCCGCGTCGGGCCTGCTTCCGGTGGCAGATAAAAAATAGTTCATTCCATGTCCATACCCTGTCCTCCCCCCTCTTTAGAATCATTTCATATTCAGTCAGTTAACTATTACGGAGATTTAAGATGACACAGGCAGAGCGCCGTCATGACCGGCTGGCTGTCAGGCTGTCACTGATAATCAGCCGCCTGGTTGCAGGTGAAACGCTGAACATGACGCGGCTTGCTGCAGAGTTTGGAGTGTCAGTCCGTACCCTGCGACGGGATTTTCGTGAACGGCTGATGTACCTCGACCTTGAGTATCGACGGGGGCAATGCCGCCTGCGCAGCACCGGTGGGGGCGTACAGGGGGAGCTCGATGCGCTGACCTTCGCGCACCGGGCCGGACTGGCTGATATTTTTCCGGGGCTGGACCGGCGTCTGGCGGGCATGCTGCTCACTGCAGGAGGGATGCCGTGTCTGGTATGGCAGCCGCCACAGTCTGTGTCACCGACCAGCTCACTGGTCTTCTACCGTCTCGTCAGTGCCATTACCGCCTGCCAGCGGGTACTGCTGCTGGCCGAGGGAGAGCGCTGTGACGGGTTGGCCCCATACCGCCTGATATCACTCGACGGCTGCTGGTACCTCACTGGTGAACTTAACGGGTATATCACCGTGCATCCTCTGACGACCATCCATGCGGTGACAGTCCTCAATACCACTTTTATCCCGAAAAAACGTCTCAGCCAGTTAACCACACAGTCGGGCTTTATCCGGGCACTTCCGCACTTCGACTGTATCCGTGAAGTTCTGTCACAGGCTGCCGATAATGTGGAATCGGGCTAGGCTTCGGTTTAATGACCTCTGTTAACAAGGAAAAAAACAATGGCCTAGTTTTACGAGAAAAATAGCGTACGTCACGACGGTGTGACTGAAGACGATATCACCGGACGCATACAACGCAGTGAGCTGACCGTATCCACGCTGGTATGGCGGTAGGGAATGACGGAGTGGCAACAGCTTTCCACCACGCCACTGATGGCCGCCCTAGCACAGTGCAACACACCTCCGGCATGGCATTTGAGTAGGCGTCTAGCGCCGTATCGGGTGGGCGGTACTGGTTTATCACACGCTGCTCAACATCGCCAAGGGTTACCTGCAAAGGAGGAATACATGGGATTCTGGGATACTGCCGGGAAACTCGCCAAAAACGTCGCTAAAGACGCGCTCGACAGTTCCCGGGAAATGAAGGCGATTCATGACCGCCTAGATGGTCAGAGCAGTACCGCGTTGAAGAAAATTGTCGCGGATGACGGTTACTTCAGCGGCGCAACAGAAATGGAAAAACGCCTTGCACGAAAAACTTTACGTGACCGTGGCGAGAGTTAATCACTGTACAGGGCCTGATATGGCCCTTTTTTTATTTCAGGAGTTTGATAATGAAAAGAAAATATTTCCCTGCCAGCGTGAAATGGGGTTGGTTGGTACTATCTGCAGCATTGGTAGCACCTACCATCGCCCACGCCGATTTCAAAACTGCGATGGACGCTAAAAACTGTCAGCCGCAAGCGAACAATTGTCCGTACCCAGCCGACCTAATGAAGACTGACCCGGAGTTCAAGAAGTCTATTGAAACCGCCATGTCCTGGAATGGACTGGTTGGTTTGCTGGGGCAGGAGGGAGCACTCAATGGCCCACAGGGGCCATTGGAGCCGTTGAAAATCGACGGGAAAGATTATCTGAAAGGTTCGATGTGTGCTGACGGAGATTGTGGCGATCACAACCTGATCTTCCTGTACGAACTCGACCACGGGAACTTCATCGGATTTTACACTAACCGTAACGACGGACAGTGGGTAAATACCCCGAGTGACGGGGAAGCGAAGGTACTGCGTTCCCTGGTCAAAGGAGAAGTGACGCCGGCACAAAACAGCACGACAGCTTCCGCTACTCCAGCTCCGACAGCCGCCCCAGCGAAGGCAGCACCAAAGACCATCTGGGAAGTCACTGGTGATGACGGTAGAACGCTGGGCGATGTTTGTGGTGGTAATAAACAGACGTGTACGGTTGTGGGCAGTACCAAACATATCGTGGCCATCTGGAACCACCAGTCTCTGAACGGGTGTGCTTTCGGTGATATCTACATGGTTGACAAAGATGAATTGTTTTGGAAACAGTACGATACCGGAACTTGTAGTCCGAATGCTTGGATACGCAAAGGCTCTATGAACAACGGCCAATACTGGACTGTTGATGTTGGTGTAGGCAGTGAAGTTGTGATGCAGTACCCGGTCGAGTATTGGTCACTGGTACGCGACTTCACCGGTAAGGATCGTCCGTCCTGGGAAAAAGCAAAACAAGCGGCTAAGCAGTAGCGTTATCGTTACAACACGAAACATACCAAATCCCCCCTCTTTCTGTCCCCTGTCGCTTCTGCGCCAGGGGTTTTTACTTTTTAAGGTGCAACAAAATGCCTGAATTTGTTTTGCTGCCGCCCGGGCCATTCACCCGGGAGCAGGCAGAAGCTGTCGCCACAGCTTACCGCAACATCGCTATTGAAGATGACCAGGACAGCCATTTTCGGCTGGTGGTTCACGATAGCGAAGGAAGTATGGTCTGGCGAGCCTGGAGCTTTGAGCCTGACGCCGGTGCAGGGATTAACCCGTATCTCCGGCAGTACAGCATCCGGCGATAGCCGTCACCCTGCAAATTTCTTACGTATTTCACCCAGCGTCACACGCCATCAACATCTCTTTATTCCCCGATACGCCAGCCACAACCGCTGGCGTTTTTATTAATGGAGAACACCATGACCTCCCTGACTCAGCCTGTATTTACCCCGGCTAATGAGCCGCAACTTACCCTTACTGTCGCCGACGTCCCCGATGCGCTGCGTATTCATTTCTGGCCGCAGCATTTTGGCACCATTCCACAGTGGCTAATGCTGGAGCCGCGCATCTTTGCCTGGATGGACCGCTTCTGCGCGGATTACAGTGGCGGTATCTGGCAGTTTTACACGCTGAGCAATGGCGGTGCGTTTATGGCTCCTGATGCTGAAGGTGACGATAAATGGCATCTGTTCAACGGCATGAACGGCAATGGTGCGGAAATGAGCGCAGAAGCCGCAGGTATTGCTGTCTGCCTGATTGAATACAGCCACCATGCCTGCCGTACCGAATGCGATGCCATGACGGAGCACTATTACCGTCTGCGGGACTACGCCCTGCAGCATCCAGAAGCCCACGCCATTCTGCGTATCATTGACTGACCAGAGGAACAACGAATGAAACAGCTTTCCTTTTTACCCGGCGAGATGACGCCACAGGACCGGCGTCTCATTCAGCGGGCGCTCAGGGCTCTGGAGCGGCACCTGCATGAGCCAGGGGTATCCTTCACCTCCACTCATGCCGTTCGGGAGTGGTTGCGACTACATATGGCCGCACTTGAGCGGGAAGAGTTTAGGGTGCTGTATCTGGATAATCAGAACCAGCTTATCGCCCATGAGACCCTCTTTAGTGGCACGATTAACCGCACCGAGGTCTATCCCCGGGAAGTGGTAAAACGTGCACTGCACTTCAATGCGGCGGCGGTGATACTGGCGCATAACCATCCTTCCGGCGAGACGATGCCCAGCCAAGCTGACAAAGCCCTCACGCAGCGACTGGTTCAGGTACTTCAACTGGTGGATATCCGTATCCCTGACCATCTGATTGTCGGCGGCAGGCAAATCTATTCGTTCGCGGAACACGGTCTTCTGTGAGGTATTAAATGAAAATTATCAGTAAACGCCGGGCAATGACGATATACCGCCAGCATCCTGAGTCCCGAATCTTTCGCTACTGCACCGGCAAATACCAGTGGCACGGTAGCGTCTGTCATTACACAGGCAGGGACGTTCCGGATATCACTGGAGTCCTGGCTGTGTACGCCGAACGCCGCCAGGACCGTAACGGGCCTTACGCCTGCCTGATGAGTATCACCCTGAACTGACAATAAAGAGGTTATAAATGAGCAACACCACATGGGGCCTGCAGCGGGATATTACACCGCGCATGGGGGCACGTCTGGTACAGGAGGGCAACCGGCTGCACTATCTGGCTGACCGGGCCAGTATCACCAGTAAGTTTAGTGATGCCGAATGCCAGAAGTTGGATATCGCATTTCCGCATTTTATCAGTCAGATGGAATCGATGCTGACCACTGGTGAAATGAATCCTCGGCATGCCCATTGCGTCACCCTGTACCACAACGGTTATACCTGCGAAGCCGATACTCTTGGCAGTTGCGGCTACGTATACATCGCTGTTTATCCCACTCAACGCTAACTTAATTTCACGAGAACAAGCATGAAAACTCTACCTGCTACAATTTCGCGGGCGGCGAAGCCCTGTCTGTCGACCGTTGCAGTCTGGCAAATGCTACTGACACGCCTGCTGGAGCAACACTATGGCCTGACGCTGAACGACACACCATTCAGTGATGTAACCGTTATTCAGGAGCATATCAACGCCGGTATTACGCTGGCTGATGCCGTTAACTTTCTGGTGGAAAAGTACGAACTGGTTCGTATCGATCGCAGAAGTTTTAACTGTCAGGAGCAATCACCTTATATTCGGGCGGTAGATATTTTACGGGCAAGACAGGCAACTGGCCTGTTGCGACAAAGCCGTAACAACGCAGTACGGTGAATATTGCGTACAACCTTCCCGATTTGCACTTCCGATCTTTCTCCCTTGTTTACATATTGCATAATGCGGCTGCCACTACCCGGCAGCCGCGTTTGCTTTTTGCGGATAAAATATCATGCAAACTGAAGCTGAAGTATTAACCGGTCATAGCGAACTGATTTGCTCGACTAGTATTGAACGTATAGTGACAGGCCGCGATACAGCACTAAAACAGATCGAACAACTCATTCAGCAAATTGATGCCATTTCACGGCTGACCTCAGAAATAGGCGGTGGTACAGCGCAAGACTGGGCGATGAAAGCCGGGCACCGTTACGACAGTTGGCTGACTGAAAATACTGATAGAGCGCTACCTGCCGTCACCCACAATATTGACCGCAGTATCTGGCGCGATTTGATGCTGAAGTCCGGCATGATGGCCTTGATGGATGCGCAGGCTCGTGACCAGTGGCATAAGAACTTGGAGGAGGGCGATCTTCCTGCTATCAGCGAGGCGAATATCCTCAGCACCTTTGAGCAGCTACATCTGAATAAAATGGACGTCTTCGAACGCAGCATCATTAACGTGTTCAAAGGCCTGTCGTGGGATTACAAAACCAACAGTCCCTGCAGCTTCGGTAAGAAGATTATCGTCAACAATCTGGTGAAGCATGACCGATGGGGCTACAGCCTGAACTGGGGCTGGCGGCGCGATCAGTTAGCCGATCTGGAACGTATGCTGTATTTGCTGGATGGTAAAACCATCCCTGATAACCGGCACGATATCTCCATTCGGTTCATGGATTTTGTTCGCGATAATCCACATCAACAGGTCTTCGAGGATGATTTCTTTAGCATTCGTTATTTTCAGAAAGGCAGCGGACATATCACGTTTAAACGCCTTGATCTGGTGGAGAGGATGAATGATATCGTGGCAAAACATTTTCCTGGAGCGCTACCTGCAAGATAACCTGAGTAGATTATGGGTTTCTGGCATAATCATTGCGGCCAAGAACTCTCAACAGGCTACTACGTAACCTGTAAGTCTAATTTACAAGTTCAGCAGGGAGAGCATCGCCAGACGCTGGCAAACTGAATATGCGAAACTTCAGTTGTTCGGTTTTACCAAACAACTCGGCGTTAAACAGAAGCCGGAGGCGAAAAGGATATTGCCGCTTTACTACAGGCCAAAAAGTAGCTCTGGATGCCTCTGCTCTCCACAAGCAAAATCATTTGGGGGTGCTTATGGGGGTTACTCACTTATCCAACACAAAATGGCAATTTTAAATCAATGAGTTAAGTATCAAATGCGACTCCTGTGATCTCCGCCAATTAGCCTCTCCTGAGCTCCCTCGAAGTCAACAAAACCCCTGTAATACCTGATAAAAAAAGAGAAATAACCCTAGTATCTGCGTCGGTAGAGGATGTACGTAACGGTGATAATAGTCTGATTTGCAAAGGCGCAGTGGAAGAGATGCTGATGGTGACAAGGTGGTCGCGCTGAATGAAACCGTCGTGAGTTACTGCTGGCGAAAACGAAAGATTACAACGCGCAAGGATTCCGGGTGTTGCTGGTGGCGACCCGCAAACTGGATGATTCAGCGCTGCACCTGCCACTCAGCACGGGTGATGAACAGGGGCATAGGTACACGGCATGGTTTAAAAGTTGTACTGGCAACCCTCATTTCTCTTTCGCTCTTTGCCACCCCGGCACTGGCGAATCCAGGCAATGGGAACGGCAATGGTAATAGTGGCAACCATGGCAATAATAGTGATAATCACGGAAATAAAGGGAATGCGCAGAAAGGCAATGCGGGTCAGAAAAATAACGCATCATCCGATCACCGTAAAAAATATGGCAAACCGGATCATGTCGATTCTGATATCAGTTTTTCGGCTGCCCGACATTTGGCGGTGAATTATGGCCTGGCGGGGTGTGGCTCCTTACCACCAGGCATTGCGAAAAAAACGGTTCCGGCATCGATGTTGGGGCAACGACCTTATTATCCTGGCTATGAATGGAAAATAGTAAGGAATGATTTCGTTCTTATTGCACTGAGCACCTCAGTAGTGACCGCAATTATCAATGGCGTGTTTGATTAATTGATTAACAAGCTGGGGAATTTCCCCAGCTTTTATTATGCTATCTCAATAATAAGTAAACGTCACCGGTAAACTGGCTGTGTAATTACCTGCCGGTATGTTCCCTGTATGTGGAGACACTCTGGCCAATAAGGAGCCATCAAATTGCTTTTGGCTCACAAGAAACGGTGCTTTACTCAGCTCGACCGGCTTCCCGAATTCTACGGCTCCTCCACCTTTCTTCCATGACAAGGTAATATCAACCTTATTATTTGACGTGCTGAGTTTCGAATTACTGCCCCCTGCCAGGGTAACTTCAAATTTGGTGATATCACTGGCACAGTCAATCACAATGGGAACTTCAACGTTACTATCACCTAATAAGGCACCTGAAGTTGTGATCAGCGGAAGTTGCACGGTTTCAGGCAGGCCAAGTCCTTTATTGATTTGGCACTGAGGATTAGTGACCTGCATTGCAATGGGGAGACTTACGCTTGCCTTTTGTGCGGCCTGGTTATTAAACGCCGTTAATGTGCTTAACAGTCCCGCCAGCAATGGGAAAAAAAGACATCTCCTGTCAATCATAGGTCACCTCGACAGTCAGACTGGTGGAAATATTCCCTGCCTGGAGCGTTTCACCCGGAATTTGTTTAGGCAACAGCTGAAACTGACCAAGCGTTTCATTTTTGTTACTTGATGCAGTTGGGAGCGCAAAAGGCTTATTTAATTCTAGCGACTTAAAATCTGTGCCGGCTGGATCTTTCCATGACAACGCAAGCCCAACGCCGGATAACCCCGTATTCATCAGGTTAGTGCTGCTCTTGGAAACGCCAGCAGCAGGCGAGAATTTTAGTGAGATCCCGGTTGCGGGCCAACTGCAAGCAATATTCAAATCAACTGTCTGTGGTGTAGTTGCGTTGTTTTCAAGTTGGCTTACACTCACTTGCTGAAAATTAATATTTGCAGGTGATAGTGTTACCGCGCATGTATTTAATGCTATTTCTGCATTAATAGTTACTTTCTTCGGTATTGTTACTGCAAATCCTTTACAACAAGGGAGCATTATCAAGAACAGATATAAACACCACCTTTGCATACAGCCACCAATTATCTATAAACAAGAGAAACATTTAAATAAGTAGATACAGCACCGGAAGGTAGTGGCGTAGAAGGCATAACTTGTACGTCATAATAGACTCTACCAGATGTATCTGAGGCCGATGGGGAAACCATTGGCCATAATGTGTTAAGAGGAATAGTGCGATTGGAATAAGAAGGTGTGCTTATTTTAAAAATTAAATTATTCCCACTCTTGTCTTTGGCACTAAATGTGCCTTGGGAAGCATCTATTGTGTGTTCTGGTTCATACTTGATATATACACCATTTACTGCACCTTTATTTTTACAGGAATAATCTAAGTAGAAATCCTTTTTAATATTTCCGTTATTAATATCTGGCGGGGATAAGCGTCCAAAGTTTAAGTTCTCAGTAGATAAAGACATCGTACAGGTACCTTGATTATATATATTCATTTGTCTCCCCTTTTCAATAACGGAACCAACATTGATAGTTGGGCTATTGTCTAAAACTCCCAACCCGAAACTTGGAGAGGGTATCATTACACTTCGCTGATCATCTACATGATAGTTTTTCCAATATGCTGAACCTATGAGTAATTTAGCTGATCCAATGGTTGTTCCATTAGGCCACTTAGCTTTTTGATCCCAAGGTGTACTCTTTGTCGTCGTCGAGCGTATCTTATTATTCTCGCAGACCATTCCAGTTAATTTCCATTCCGCGCCGGTCACTCCATCTATTGAGATGGTACTACTATCCTTACATTGTAGCCCATCATTTAACCTCATTATCATTCGGCTAATCCCTGTAACTCCATCCATGTAATCGGCGTCACAATACATATCACCATTAATGGTAGCTATAAGCTCCCCTGCATAGTAACTATCCACGGAGGTATAATAACCTGATGCTAAATATTCTGAACCTGCACTTCCTAAATTCCATACGATGCCGAGTCCTGTCCCACAATTTTTTGCACTGGCAGGATGTATCAATAATGAAAATGGTATCAGGAGAGATATAAAAAATTTAAGCATATAGATATCCCATCTACTAATTAATGTTGAGAAATATTATATTCTCTATCAACACCGTAATCATCAAAAGCAACGAAACTAATATTTCCAGTTAGTTTTTTGTTGAGTGATATTTTCTCAAAAGGAGAAAATACAGCTATTTTATTTTTAACATCATCTTCCAGATTTACAGTTTTTCCATTTTGCTTAACATTGATTACCGCAAAATAATATGGAGAGTCATTGAACAACACCGTACTGCTTTCATCATTAATAAGTTTAATGTTCTTTTCTGCATTTTCTCTTTTGTCCTTCAATATATCAGGTCGATATATCATTTTCACCTGAGTGTGAAGGGCGATAGACAATGCATTTGCGCCATCTTTTGGTGCCTTCGGAATCTCCTGTACGTTTATCCAAAAGAGAGATTCTTTATCTTTTGGTAGCGCATCATTAATTTTCAGGATACGCAGGATCTGTTTGTGCTGATCGGCCACTTTAAAGAACGTCGGGCTGGGTACAAAATAGACGTTCTTGTCGTCTTGGTCCTGGTTTTCAATCCATATCTGTCCGCCATATTCCTGAGTGGACTGGTTATCAACCTGTACAGAGATATTCTCTCTTTTTTCATCAAACACATAACGTGTGCTGTTAAGGGCAAATGCCGCATGACTTGATGCTGTAAATAACAACAGTGATGCAGAAATGAAAAACTTTCTCAGTGTATTGTTCTTAGCCACACTTAATCTCCTGTACTTTACCCATATCTTTCTGCAGCGATCGTGAATCGAATTTGCAATCACCAACAGAAATGATCCCTTCATCTTTATCTTCAAGATTCATTAACAGAATCCCGCCGTTGTTGACGTAGCCGATTTCCTGATTTTCTGCATTTTTAGCGATGCTTCCCATTGGAATAACAAAACCATTACTGCTGATGACTTTAACGATATACGTGTTAATTTTTCTGTATTTCACTTTTTTATAGATAATCGCGTTTTCCGTCGGCGTCACATTGATTGCGTTTTCTGTTAACTCAACGCTCTGTGGCAAGTTATCCGCATTGACGGTGATGGTATTATTGTTATACGCGGTTAACGGTATGACAGCGCGCCCTTTTTTATCGCCAGGCATGGAGCCATTAAATCTGACGCCTGGCATATCTTCCATTTGTACAACGGCAATTTCATCATTTTTCACTGGCGTAAAAAGAATACCTGCATCTGGCAGTCCGATAATACTTCCGCCAACCTGGAAGGTAGAGCTGGACGAGCTCCCCATTTGCGAATAGCTGGCCGAGGTTTGAACCTCATCAAACAGATAAGAAGCTGAAACCGCACTTCCCGTGGTGTTGCGTGACTGACTGATGGATGCGTTATAACTCAGGCGAGAATTAATGCTTCCCGAAACACCGGTATTGAAATTCGTTCCATTACGGCGATCGTAATTTATGCCAGAGAAGCTATATTGCGATTTATCAAACACGCTAAAGGGCACGCTCAGTGAGATACCGGTGTTATAATCGTTTTCCATCCCCTGCAGTCGGGAATACCCGGCATTCAGAGAGACAGAAATATTATTAAAGCTCTTATTGAGATTCAGGTTTGCACCTACCTCACTGGAACTGTCCCAATAGTCTTCCTTCCATGCCGACATGTTGAAGAACACATTCATTTCCGGAAGCTGATAGGTGATAATCGATTCATATCGCTGTTTAGGCCTGTTGTTTAACAGGCTGTAATAGCGATAGTTAAAATCCGTGTAATCAATATAGTTTTCTGAGTTAAAACGATAACCAATCAACTGTAAATTTGCGTTTTCCCCTAAGGCGCGGGCATATTTCACCGATGCGCTAAAGCCGTTCATGGCTTTACCATTATGGTATTTTGCCTGTGACAGATTGCCACTCATTGCCACGGCGCCAAACCAGCCGAAAGAGCGGATCAGACCCAGACCAATGTTGTTATAGTTTTTATCGACCAGTGCAGAGGTATTGAGCGTAAAGGGCTCAAAACCGTAATCATAAGTCATTTGCGCGAATAAGCTGTCATCATCACGCTTGTTACTGTATTGGTCAACTTTACTCCCCACCGCGATATTGTAATTATAATTTCCGGGTTTTAATAAATTTGGCAGCACGGCGACGGGGAATCGCTGTTCTTTTACCGAACCATCCTCTTCATAAATTTTTAAGATAATGTCGCCAGAATATACGCCGGTCAGATCGTTAATCACAAAAGGACCCGGTGGAACCACGAACGACTTTAATGTGTATCCGCCTTGTTCGACAGTGACACGGGCATGTGTTCTGGCAATACCATTAATGACCGGAGCATAAGACTGCGAGTCCCAGGGATACATATCCTGATTAGACTTTAACTGCGCGCCATAAAAGGTAAAACCATCGTTCAGGGTATTGTAGGACTGGGTTTTACCGATAAGAATATCTGATTTAATCGATTTTATCGCATGTGTTAACAGCAGGTTATTGCTCTCAAACTTTTCTCCCTGATATGCATATCCCCTGCCCAGCAGGACCCATTCGCCGATATTGATCTGGCCTTCGATGTTACCGTATGTTGTCCGATCCTGGTCAGTAGATTTTGACGTATTAAGATCATAGGCGAGTTTGAAACCGGTACTGCCATAATCCCAGGTGCCGCCTTCCTTTTTTGAATCTATAAAGCCAGCCTGAGGCATATCGATTGATAACTCCTGCAAGGAAGGATCCAGTTTCACTTGGCTATTTTTTTCTTTTCCAATATAATAGCACTCTTGGCTAGCATTAAAAAAAGTCTTATAAAATTCTTTGTTAATGTGAATTCCTGAATTTTCTAGCCACTCCTCTGACAGACAAATATATTCAGAATCTTTTTCATTAATATTTAACTCAACGGAGGCAGCAGCTTTTGATTTATTAAATATTATATCGACGAAGTATTTACCAGAAGCGTTTTTGTCGATGTTATTGAGTATCTCAGGTATCTGTTTGCTTCCACCACGAATGAAACTGTAATTAAACTCCTCGGCAAGAGCATATTTTTGAACTAAATGAAAAATAATTAAAAACAAAACCATCCCTTTTTTCATTTATTCTTGCCACCAGTCATAAAATTTAATAAGTAATAGGGAGCAGGCAAGAAAGCACGATGCTCCCTTCTTAGAGTTAACAGCGATTATTTATAAACAATTGAGTAAGTAGCAGCTGCGCTGAAGGCACCCGCAGTAAATGCTGTGCTTGCATTCGGTTTAGCAAGTGCAGCAGCATAATCAAATGACTTGATACCACCCGTTACGTTATAATCAAAAGTGGTGTTCCCTTGTTTAACAGATTTATCTTTAGCACCAGAATTTGAAGCCGTCAGAAGCATAACCGCATTAGTACCATCAGCTACGCTATTGCTCATACCCATTGCATTCAAAGTTGGTGAGCTCCAAGAAATAGTCGCAGCAGTCTTAGTGAGGCAATCTTGTTCTTTAGGGATCAATTTGAAGTTTACGACTGTTCCGGCAGTAGCATTTGTTGCAATTGTCCCTAAATCAACTGTTGAAATATCGCTACCAGTAGAATCTTTAAGATCAATATTACAAGTCGCGCTCGAAACACCCCCCGTAAAGTTTACAGTACCGGTGTTTGGCGCAGCCATAGCACTAGACGCTACACCCAGAACTGCCACAATTGCCGAACCTAAAATCAGCTTTTTCATTTTATACTCCATTAATAGGCTTAATTCATAATTCAGCTCATAACAATCTTAATGAGCGAGACGGAATATATTGCTCTAAAAACTCGCTGGCAAACCAAAAAATAGCAATCATTACTTTTTTATCGGTTTTTTTTATTTGCGATTAGGTTAATTTTATTGTTTCAATTTTTATAACTAACTCTTTTATTTTCAATAGAGCTGATAAAAATAGAAAAAGGTGGCAATAAATCCCTCATTACAATGCTCTTTCAGGATAAAAAAATAAAAGGACGCTTTTTTTTATTGACTGGATCTGATTTTCATTTAAATGTCATTTATTTAAGCGGATAGTGACTGGGGGAAACGTGAATAAGATATACGCGATAAAAAAGAACAGTAAAGATGAGGCCGTTGTCGTTTCAGAAGTCAGTGAAGGTATAAAGAAGAACATCACTCCGCGAGTATCAATAAGCGTACTGCTAGTGAATATGATGGGGATATTATGTTCTGCTGCATCAAATGCTTCTGTTGTCAGCAGTGGGGTTAATTATCAAACATATCGCGATTTCGCTGAAAATAAAGGCTCGTTTAAACCAGATGCAGAAAACATCCCGCTATATGATAAAAATGGAAATGTCTTCACCACGTTAAATAAAGCACCCATGATAGATTTCAGTTCTAATGACAGGACTGGGGTTGCTACATTAGTTGCGCCACAATATATCGTCAGCGTTAAGCACAATGTGGGCTATAAAAAGGTGAAGTTTGGTTACAACGACGACACTACCTACACCCTGGTTGACAGAAATAACCACAAGCGAGACTTCCATACCCCCCGACTAAACAAAATTGTGACAGAGGTTAGCGCTCTGGATATGACTGACGCGGGAACGGCCAAAGGCACATATCAGAATCAGGAGCGGTTCCCCGTTTTCTATCGGGTCGGTACGGGAACGCAATATGTAAAAGATGAGAGTGGTAAACTGACTAAGCTGTCAGGGGCATACTCGTATAAAACCGGGGGGATCGTAAATCATCCGTTTATTTCTGACTGGAGTTTTGTCACTAATACAACAAATACGCCACTTTCCACCTATGGCACACCTGGCGACAGTGGTTCCCCACTTTTTGCCTGGGATGCTAAGCAAAATAAATGGGTTGTCACTGCCGTGCTCAATTCTTACGCAGGTGTGAATGGAAAAACTAACTGGTATACGATCATCCCTGTCGGAGATGTGGCTGATACCATGAAACAGGACGCTGATGCTCCTATTAAATCACAACAAAATGAGGGAGATATTCGCTGGTCATATGATGATAACACAGGCGTTGGCACATTAACCCAGGGTGCAGCCTCATGGTCAATGCATGGCAATTTCGGCCCTACTGCGCCAACCTCATTAAACAGCGGTAAAGATCTCACCTTCCAGGGCGGTGGCACCGTTGTATTAGAACATGCCGTTAACCAAGGTGCAGGAACGCTGACTTTTGATGACGATTATACGGTCAAACCGCTCGACTCTCAGACCTGGGAAGGTGGTGGGATCATTATCAACGGCGATCATAGCGTTGACTGGCAAGTTAATGGTGTTCAGGGCGATAACCTGCACAAACTTGGTGTCGGGACATTAAAAGTTAACGGCACGGGAATCAACCCCGGAGGGCTGAATGTTGGCGAAGGAACTGTCGTCCTGGCACAACGGCCGGATAGCGATGGTAATGTTCAGGCCTTTAATAATGTCAGTATTGTAAGCGGTCGCCCAACCGTTGTTTTAAGCGATGACAAACAGGTCAATCCCGACAATATCAAATGGGGCTATCGCGGCGGTAAGCTCGATATCAACGGTAACAGCCTCACCTTCCATCAGCTGAACGGCGCCGACGATGGGGCGATTCTGACCAACAGCGGGAGTCAGGCCTCCGTCAACCTGGATTTCAACAAGCCAGATGCCACGACGGCGGTTGCCAACATCTGGCACGGCCATTTTACCGGTAATGTTGATGTTAAAAATACCGTGACGCCCGGAACGCAGAACGACTTTGTCATGGATGGAGGGATGAACACGGAGGGAAACTTCACCCAACATAATGGCCGCCTGTTTATTCAGGGGCATCCGGTTGTACATGCCGTCAGTACTCAGGCTGTCGCGGATAAGCTGAAGGCGCTTGGCGACAATTCTGTCCTCACTCAGCCGGTTTCCTTTACCCAAAGTGACTGGGAGACCCGCCAGTTCAGCCTGAAACAGCTTAATCTTTACAATACTGATTTCAGTCTGGCGAGGAATGCCAGCCTCAATACAACGCTTTTTGCAGACCATTCCGCCGTGACGCTGGGTAGTGAAGATCTCTATATCGATCTCAATGACGGTAACGGTGTGAAAACCACGCCGTCATTCGGGCAGTCAAAAGCGACAAACGACGCCGATCGGAGCCGTTTCATCGGCCGCGTACAGCTGAATAACGGTTCTACTCTTAAGATTAATGAGCATTTTACCGGCGGGATTGACAGCGCAGACAGCTCGGTGACGGTGGCGTCCACCGATGCCGTTCTCAACCAGAAAAGCAGCTTCAGCCACTCATCGCTGTCGCTGGCGGATGGCGCGAAGCTGACGGCAACCTTGGGTCTGATTTCTGACAGTGAAGTGGCTGCCGGTGCGGGATCGACACTTTCGCTGTTGTCCGGACAGTACTCGGCTGAGCGCTGGCGCTTTAACGGCCAAGGCACCACGCTGAATGTCGGCACGGGTAGCGTAATAACGGGAAATATTCAGGCGAATGATACTGCCAGCCTGAATTTTGGTACAGCAGAGGAAGCCAGTGAGAATCTGTTCACGGCTTATGGTGGCAACCTGAGTGCGCCACTGGCAGGCGCGGTGATGACGAATACCCTCTGGCAGGCGAACGGGCAGTCCGTGGTGAAATCTCTCGACCTGAAAGGTTCACAGGTGCGCTTTGGCAATACCGGCGCAGCGGGTTCTCTGACGGTGGACACTCTGACGGCCAGCAACAGCCAGTTCATCTTGAACACTGACGGTAAAACGGCAGATACGGTAACGGTTAAGCAGTCGCTGTCCGGTAAAAACAATGCGCTGGTTGTTGTCCCGTCTGTGGCTTCAGTGAGCCAGGGAATGTCATCCGTAGCGTTAGTCACAGCACCGAAAACGACGGCTGCCGATGTGTTCACGCTCAAACCAGTGACACAGCGCGCGGGTATTCATACCTTCACGCCGCAATTGGGCATCGTGGAGAGCGAAAACAGTAAACAATGGCGGCTGGAAGGATTTGACGTGCAGCAGGACAACGCGGCGCTGCAGGCCAGCAAATCAGTTATGAATGCGGGATATAAAAACTTCCTGACAGAGATGAACAACCTGAACTACCGCATGGGCGATCTGCGCAACACCCACGGTGAAACCGGGGCGTGGGCGCGAATCTTCAGCGGTACGGGTTCCGCTGAGGCGGGCAATTCCAACAGCTGGACACATCTGCAGATTGGAGCCGACAGAAAGCACGCGTTTGACGGCGGTGATCTGTTTACCGGTGTGACGGCAACGTTCACTCACAATAGCAGCCATGGTGATGGCTGGTCCGGTCAGACAAAATCAACCGGTATCGGTTTCTATGCTTCCGCGATGTTTGACTCCGGGCTGTATGTGGATGCAATCGGTAAATATGTCCGCCACGATAACCACTATTCGGCAAGCGAAATCGAAATGCCGGAGCAGGATTACCGCTCACATTCCTGGTATCTGGGCACAGAAACCGGCTGGCGCTTCTCGTTACCTGACGAAACCTTTATTCAGCCGCAGACGGAATTGGTTTATGGCTCGGTGTCAGGAAACCGGTTTGACTGGCAGTCTGCAGGCTCAGACATCCGTATGCAGCGTAAGCAGGATAATCCATTGATAGGTCGTACCGGCGTTGATATCGGTAAAACCTTCACAGGTAAAGACTGGAAGTTGACCGCGCTGACGGGCGTTCATTATCAGTATGACCTGTTTAATCCTGCGAAGACGGTCATTCGTGATTTTGCCGGGAAAACGTCCATCAGAAATGGTAAAGATAGCCGGGTAAACTTTAATTTCGGTGTCAATGCTGAAATAAAAGAAAACACCAGGATTAGTCTTAATTTTGAGCGTTCGGCGTTTGGTCATTACGATATTGATAAGGCAATTAACGCCAATATTCGTTATTCATTTTGATTTTAAATTTTGAGCAAGTAAAAGCCTGAATCGATAGTTCAGGTTTTTTTATGGATTAATTGCAAGTGATAATTAAATCCATTTACACTATAAGCTGTGGTACATAATTTTATCGCAATAGACTATTTTTTAGGGTGGTTTTTGTACTTTTCATACCTTATAGTCACTTTTAGTTAAGGTGTCTAATACATTTGATAGCGAAGAGTTCTTATGTCCATTGCTTTTTTATTGGCAAGTAAAAATGCTTTTTTCAATTACGGATTATCATTGCTCGCCAATGACAATTCAGATATTAAATGTTACGAGTACAGGAATTTTTATTCTGCTCATGAAATACTGAATAAATATAAAAAAGTCTATTTGGTTTGTGACAGGGATGATTACTTATCTTACTGCTTTTTGATGGAAAAATTCCCGGTAACCTGCCTCTGCTTTAAGCAGGTATCATACCAGAATGAGCAGCTGCGTGTATTCTCAAGCCGAACACCTTCGCCTGCTTCAGTGTTCAATGGCTTGACGGATGATGAACGAAAAATAGTCTATCTGTATTTTTTTAAGAGGAAGAGAATCGGAGAAATCGCGACGCTAACGCAGCTAAAAGAGAGCAGTATTTATTATAAAATACAATCGATTAAACGCAAACTGGGGGCAGAATCCAGCCGAAAACTTCCAATATTGCTTAAGAATTTTTTTCTTGCACCGAATGTGTGATTACCATATTTCCGCACTATTTCTCATTGAAAATATTAAAATTGTTAATTATCTCACCAAAGCCACTGGGTAACTCTTTGTATTTCAAAGAAATACATAGTTAAAAAACAAATAATTAGAATTATACACTTTTTCTATTATTAAAAAATTCCGAGTTTACATGGCTGATAACCCATGAAATTATATGCATGCAAAGCATGGGGGTGACTGTATGAATAGCCAAAGTGCTTTAAGTAACCTTATTTTTCCGGCTAAGGAAAATTTTGCACACAACAATCTGTTGGTGCTGAAAAAAATCCGTTTTTATAACTGTGCGATTATCTATCTGCGGGATGCGCAACTGCTTATAAAAACAAAAGATGGGCAGTCCTTTAATGTTCCCCCTGAATCACTTTGTTACGTCGAAAAAAACACCGTGATTGATATTACATTAAAAGTGTTAGGCAAAGGTGTTCCCTATGAGCTCTATCAAGTTGACAGTGATGTATTGAGTTGTATCTGTAAAGTGATGGAACCGCTTCTGTTGGATCCGCAAAGCGTTAACCAGATGCGGCGTAAAATATTTACTTGTCCTGTTGATGAAACAGATACAAAAATTTTCAAACGATTAACTGGAAGCGATGTCCCACAACACCGACAAGTTTATAAAATAACTTATCTTCTTTCTAAAATGAGGGATATAGAATCGTTAGTTTATTCCTTATCAGTATCAACGGATACCACCTTTACTGAGCGGCTGAAGTCAATCATTGAAGCTGATCTCTCTAAATCTTGGAAGCTGGCAGATCTGGCGAGCATTTTACATATGTCGGAGGTGTCGATTCGTAAAAAGCTGGAGAAAGAGAGTAATAATTTTAATACGCTAGTGCTGGATATTCGCATGCATCAGGCGGCAAAACTCATCACCACTACCGAGAAGCATATTAATAGAATCGCCAATGAAGTGGGCTACACCAGTACATCTTATTTTATTCGTAACTTTAAAGAGTTCTTTGGCATTACACCGAAGCAGTTTGCTTTGAAAGTAAAAAAATAGTCCTGATGATTTATACATACCATTTTCCTTAAATTATTCTTCTATATCTTTAAGGAACTCCACAGAAAAAAACGGCTTTGGCGCAACAGGTGGGGGGATTGCTGAAATCTTTATCCGGCCTCCCCCCCACAAAAAATAAAGCCGCCGATCGGTTAATCAGCGGCTTTCTGTCACCTGCAGTTACGTCAGAAGTTATATTTCACACCCAGCATACCCCGAGTATCGCTGTAGCCTTTGTCACCAACCTGTTGGGCCACGTTGCTCCACACGTTGAGGCGCGGAGTGATTTGACCTTCAACGCCGACTTTCAGCTCGCCAATGTTCTTGGTGCCACGCATGTCGTTGCTCACATCATCCATCTTCACGCGAGTCGTCTGCGTGTTGTGGATCCAGTTGGCTTCAACAAACGGCTGGAACTCACGAGATTTATTGTCGTCGATGGCGTTGTGACCGTTGATAAAGGCTTTTACCCCCAGACGGGTCATCAGGTTGCCATCGGTGTTGTCCTTCACGCGGGTACCGTTCGCTTCCCGGTGGCTGTCGGCCTGCACGTCCATCCACACCACCTGAGCTTTCGGTTGCAGCCAATAGCTGTTGCGCTCGTTTTCACCCAGTTTGAAGCTGTAACCGGCTTCAACAGAAGCGGTGATCCCGCTGGATTTATATTTCTCCGTCGCCTGCTCCTGGCCCATCACCTTGTTATCAAACCAGTTGTACAGCATCCAGGTGTCTACATAAGTGCCGGTCTTGTCAGCGTCATTAGCATACCAGGTGCCGTACAGTCCCACGCTGTAACCAGTGACCTGACCACGTGAATGGTAGCCGGTCAGACTGGACTGCGTGCGGTTCTGGCTGTTGGCATAACCAGCCATCGCGCCGAGGTGCCAGCGGTCGAGACCGTCGCTGCTCCACTGCGCCAGGTCACCGCCTAACTGCAAGACATAGCTGTTGCTTTGGGTTTTCAACTGCCCGCTACCGTCTTTGAAGCGGGTATGTGCCCCGACGTTACGCATCCACAGACTGGTGACTTTTTTCTCGCCCGTCAGCATATCGACGTACTGCGTTTCGCCCAGACGATCGTGGAGTCGGGTCATGAACAGCGTGTTAGCAGCGTAGTTGTTCGCCAGATAACTGCCTGCTTCCGGGCGGTACTGCTGCTCAGTGACAGGGGGCGCAACAGGTTCTTCCGGCTCAGGGATAATCGGGTCGACAGGATCGACCGGGTCCGGGTCAACAGGACCTGGGTCAATAGGGTCAACCGGGTCCGGGTCAACGGGATCTGGGTCAATAGGGTCAACCGGGTCCGGATCGACGGGGTCCGGCTCTTCCGGATCCGGCGGAGCAGGAATAAAGCTGGTCAGATACCAGTTGCTGCCCTTTTGCACCACGTTATAGTCGTACGCACCGGCAACAATACGGCCCGCTTTCTCAAAAGTACCGTCAGAATTACCGGCCACTTCGATGATCTCAATACCTTCAATGGTTTGCGCCCCGGTTCCGCCAATATTGTTCACTGCCACAAATGCGTTACCCGCGGTGTTGCCGAGCACTTTCAGCTTGTCGGTTTCAGAGGCATCGTCATTCAGGACGGTATTGAAAACGAGTTTTCCGCCGTTGCCGGTAAAATCTTCATTGATAGTAAGCGTCTGCCACGGTTCGCCGTCAGCATGCCCAAAGTTCACCACTGACCCGCCGTTCAGCGTCAGGTCGGTGAGCGTTGAGCTGTTGGTCATGTTCCAGGTCGCATCGCTCATTTGCAGCGAGATAACCCCCGTCCCGGCAGTGGCGCTGGTGACGTATGACGCCCCACTCCACAACGAGTTGTCGGTCATATTGAGTTTGATGGTACTGTTTTGCTGCGGCTGGGTGTTGTTTGCGGCAATAGCACCGGCTGCGTGAAGATCGCCATCGATGAGGAAACGCCCGCCAGTAGAACCGTCGACGATGCCTCCCGTTTCTGTACTGATGGCATAGCTTTCATTGCTGTGATTGCCCGCCATAGCAATAGTAGCGCCGCCACCGAGATTTACCGTGCCGCGTGAAATCGCATACAGGCCGCGTGGGGCCTTGCTGAATGAGTAAACTTTATCGATGCTGTTAACACGAATCGTCGCATTATCACCCAGATTCACCGTCGCATTATAGGAATAGACCGCATGGGCGCTGGCTCCGCTCACCGAAATAGTGGCGTTATTGCCCAGTTCCGTTTTGGAAGATGAGGCGGCGTAGACCCCTATTGAGGAAGTGCCCGATGTCTCGATGGTGGCGTCATTGCCAAGGCGGATTGAGGACCCGCTCTGTCCGGAGCGGATTCCCTCTGAGCTGTTACCGGTAGTCACAATGTGGGCACGATCGCCGACAATAATCGTATTTTTGGCAAGCGTTGCGTCTCTAAACGCGTTGGCGGTGATGCCACGTCCCTGGTTACCGGTGGTTTGAATATACAGATCGTCGCCGACGTAGATGTTTGCTGAGCCTATCCCACCCTGACCGATGGCGTTGTATCCGGCGTTAATACCATCACCATCCTGGCCGTCCACATAAATACTGGTGCGATCCCCGGTGATAATAAAGACTGGATTATCCGGCGTATTAGCCCCGTGCGTGCGGATACCGTCAACATCTTTACCATTATTAGCGGCATTCTTTGACTGTGTGCGAATCGTAAGGTCGTCACCGAAAATAACGCCCGGGCTACCCGTCGCGCTGTTCTGAATAACGGTAATGGTGTGTTCGAAGGCTTCTCCTCCTGGCCCATTCAGCGTTAATCCATGACCATAAACGGGAATGGTACCGGCACTCCACTGATAAACATAATTCGGCGTTTCGCTGTTTTTTTTGAAACTGTCATTCGTCTGTGCAGGAAATAAAGCCTGCAACTCCGGCGAAAGACTGCTCACCAATCCACTGGCAGGAAGACTATCAATATCAATCCAGGCCGCGTGGGTTGAAAATACCATTGACGTTAACGCGGTTGATACCGCTATCGCAATGCGTGAGTAATGCTTAGGTTTTTTCATAATAGCCTCCTGCTTTCGGGCGTAGGGCGTCCACCACATCGCAAAGATGTGAAAATAGTAAAAATCAAAAATGCGTTATAAAATATTCGACAGTATTTGATGAATGCTATGGCCTAATTTATCTTCAAGCCTGAGCTTGTAGACATATATTTTCTTAATATCTATATTATCTATTTTGGTAATTTGCTGAATACTTTTCCCTGACACAAACCGCTTCAGTAATATCATTTCTGTATAGTTGAGTGAGCGTCCGCGTTTACTGTTCGCAAGGTGGCCGGTAAATAATCGGCGAATTTTCTGATGCTGAACTTCATCATCATCATCGGAATATATAATCCCTTGTATTTTATTGCTTTTCGACAGCCAGTAGTTGGCTAACGGCGCGAGATTCCTGTCCGCTATCAACACAATATACATACCGCTGTAGGCCAGCCGGTCAACCCATTGCGGATCGGCGAACAGGCGCAGGTTTGGGAAGGAAAAGTCCACAAAAATAAACCCACGCGACAAATGATTTTGATTATTAAGGAGAAGTTTTTCAATAATTCCTTTTTGCAGAAAACTATTTCCCTCTGGCCAGATCGCAAAAGTGGCTCGGTGACAGTAGCTGGCGCGTACCACAGTATCCGGAAATAATTGACAGGATAATTCACAGCTTATGCAACGAACACTCTGTGATGGTGATCTCTTCATCAAAAATGACTCCTGTTATTTTTCCATAAATATTTCATTGGTAAATAAATGTGTCAATCCGACACGTGTGACATTCCTTGTCAGTTAATAACAGTGACACCTAAAAAATGTAATAAACTCCTGATATGTTATTATGTATAGGCTATAAGTAATGCGATTGCGCTAAGCTTTTTTCTGCTTTATCTCAGAATAACAGTCTGGGTATTAGGAATTTTATGCATAAATCCAAATCCCAGAATAAAAATTAAAAAAGCACTATTTGCTAAAAATTAACCAATGAAAGGGGCTCTTATTAATTACACAATCCTGATAACTCAATCCCCCTTGAAGTGCTGTTGATAAATATAATGAGAATTCAGATAAAACTGTAATGAATTCTCATTATTTAACATTAGTTAATACTCACCTAAGAATTTACACACGTAACACGTTGTATTTAAAGTATTTTTAATCCTTAAGTGAAATTCTTATCTTCGATCACGTACAAAGAGTGAGGCATATTCACGATTTGGATGTAAAATTTAAGGTATGTGTAGGCACACGCGGTGATACGTTATAGTTACTGAGGGCTGGGCAATTGTACCTTATCAATCAGTTGGTCGAATTTAATCCTGACAGCAAAAGTCTGGTCAATCGTCAGACCGGGCGCGCAATACAACTTCAGCTCCCAGCTTCGCTTTGCTTTCTCTATTTAATTACTCACGCAAGTGACATTGTTTCGCAGAACACATTGATAAAAGTGGGTTGGGGTGAGAGAAATAATGTGACCACAACCAACACATTTTACCAGGCTATTCTGACGCTACGTAACGCGCTGGCGGATGTGGGTCTGCCACGTGATACGGTGAAAACTATTTCACGACGCGGACTCAGATTAAATGGAAATACGCAGGTAGAGGCGATAACGCATCTTCAGAGTGAAGTTTTCCAGTCACCGCTAATAGAGGAATACGCGCCCCCAAAGATAATTCCTCCCGCGGCACAACAAACGACGCGGGTCCCCTGGTGGAATATTATATTTAGCGCTGGCATCGTTATTGCCACTTTGATTATCTGGCTGGTGTGGTATCAGACACGTCCTGTTATGCCGTTTAGTAAATTCATTTCTGTTTCTATGCAGGTCCCATCTCGGCAAAACTGTAAAATTTATTACTCACTGAATGATCACGATCAGGAAAATTATTTCAATCTGATGCAACTGCACCCTTCTCTCTGTGAAAACAACAAGCATGTTTTCCTTTCTGGCTACCGTAAAGCGGAGAGGATCGTGGCATTTGTTTGTGATAAAGATGCACGGGTAGATGCGTACGCGTTTTGTACTACCCATTATTACTGGATGCGCGGGCAATGAAAAAAATACACCACCTTATTTTAATCGTAATCGGCGTGGCGACATTGCTCGGCTCAGGCGGATGGCTATGGCATTCACGCTATGCCGAAAAGCAGCTAAATTGCGTTGGAAATGTCGAATGGAATATTGGCAGCAACCGCTTTGCAGGTACGGTTTCATTTCGGATGTACAAAGATGCAGGGCTAGCGACCATTACCGGAAAACTGTACGGACGTAATACCTCAGACATTAGCAGGAACATCTATTTCAGTTATACCCGGCAGCACGAAGCCCGAGTGCTACAGGCAATGCAGGTGGTCAAAACCTTCGCTGATAGCGCCGATGAAGCTGATATTAACAACACATTACCCGGATTTTACCGTCAAAGCGGGCGAAACCTGAGCCTGGTTATGGAGGAGTATAAGGGCGCATGGATTTTTGCCAGCTCAAATGTCCCCTCGCTGTATTGCCGCAAAAGGTAACGTCATATCCGGATACAAAAAGCACGCCCCCTTCAATAGAATTCATATTTGCCATCATCGACTTACGCGACATGGGTCACTGAATCCACTCATATCCCATTGCTATTCTTCATCCCGAATCAGGAAACATCCTGAATACCACGATATCCATTGCGCAATAATTAAGCGAAATGGGCGTTTTATTTTGCCCAGAAGACTTCAACCTACGGATGGATATTTGGAGAAGACGTGGACAGGGGCGTTTATCTCTCTCGCGAGCAATGTCTGAGCGTTCAGGCGTTATCGCATTTCAGGAAACGGTGTGTTTCCGGTGTATTTTTGGCGTACATATGAGGGATACGTAATGTTTACTTTTAAAAAGTGCCTGATTGCACTTTCTATAAATTTGGCCGTTGTTTCATCAGGTTTTGCTTGTACGACCCTATTGGTCGGTAATGAAGCATCAGCGGACGGCTCCATGCTGGTAGCCCGTAGCGCTGACAGCGATGCCCTGAAAGCGCAGCATTTTGTCATTCATCCGGCCAAGCAGAATCAGACCGGGATATACAGCACCAAAGCACATAATGGCGCGAATGACTTTACCTGGCCGCTACCCAAAAACTCTCTGCGTTATACCACCGTTCCAAACTGGAAAACCCAACTGCACGGCGCGACCGGATTTAACGAATTGGGCGTTGGCGTGAGCGGTACAGAATCTATTTTTGCCTCAGCAAAAGCGCTGGCTGCCGACCCCTACGTTGAAGATAAAGGGATCACCGAAGATGATATCCCGGATATTCTGTTGTCCCAGAGCAAAACCGCGCGTGAAGCCGTGGCGTTACTGGGTCATATCGTTGAGACCGTCGGCGCTGGGGAAGGTTTTGGCGTGGCCGTCGTCGACGATAACGAAATCTGGTACCTGGAAACCGGCAGCGGTCACCAGTGGATGGCGCAACGCCTGCCGAGTAACCAGTATTTTGCCACCGGTAATCAGGGCCGCTTACAGGATTACGACCCTAAAAACCCGGACATGATGGCGTCAAAAAACCTGATTCAATTTGCGACCGATAAAGGTCTGTATGAACCGGCAAAAGATGGCAAATTCAACTTCTCCAAAGCCTATACCCGTGATGATGAGCGTGACCGCACGTATAACGATCCTCGCGTATGGACCATCCAGAAAGAGTTCAATCCTTCCGTAAATCAGGATATGGCCAAAGGGCGCGAATTCCCGGTGTTCATGACGCCAGAGAAGAAGATGACGCTGGATGATGTGAAGGCCGTGCTGCGTAACCATTACGAAGGCACCAGCCATGACCCGTACACCAACGGTCTGAACGGCAAAGAGCCATGGCGTCCGGTTAGCGTCTTCCGCACCTATGAAGCACACGTGATGCAGGTCCGTCCGTGGTTGCCAAAAGAGATTGGTGAAACGACCTACATTGGTCTGGGTATGGCCGACCTCACCGCGTTTGTTCCGTACTACAGCGGCCTGAAAGCGTATCCGGCAAACTATACGATGGGTACCGATAAAGCGGACGATCAGTCCATTTACTGGAAATACCGTAAGTTACAGACGCTGACGATGACCGATTATCCGAAGCTCGCGCCAATCGTCAAAAAAGCCTACAAAGCATGGGAAGATAAAGTGGCGAAGGAGCAAAAAGAGGTCGAAGCAAAATATCTGAAGATGGCGAAAACCGATAAACCTGCCGCAGATAAGATGCTGAATGACTTCAACTTGCGCATCATGGCCGATGCCGAGAAGCTGACGGAAGATCTGACTAATCAGCTCTTTACCATCCGCACTAAAGACATTCAGTCTGATATCTTCTTTGCAAACGCTGCGAAAAAAGACTGAGTAACGGCACGATGACATGCTGGCGCAAAGTACTTATTAGCTTTGCGTCAATGTGTCACACCGCGCCTTCACGGCGTCATGCAGCAGACGGACCGCCGTTGAAAGCTGCTTACGATGTGGGCAAATCATATTTAGCGGGGTTTTCTCGCCCAGGTAATCTGGCATCAGTAGCTGCAATCGTCCATCACGCACATCCTCGCTGACATCCAGCCACGACTTGTACGCGATGCCTTCTCCGGCAATCGCCAGCCGTCGGATTACTTCAGCATCGTCGCTCATAATGGTGCCGTTAACCTGCACACTGCTAACCTCGCCGTTATGCGTAAACGTCCAGCGATCGTGCAGGCGTCCGCGTAAGACGAAGGTCATGGCGTTGAGCTGTGTTAAATCATCCGGAGTTTGCGGCGCGCCGTTTTGCACAACCCATTCCGGTGATGCCACCAGCACGCGTCGGTTACCCGGTGCGACAGGCAGCGCAATGTAAGATGCGTCTTCGGTGTTGCCATAGCGAAACGCTACATCGACGGGGTCTTTAAAGACATCCGTCACCTGGTCGGAGAAAAAAATCCGCAGGCGCAGCGCGGGATAGCGGCGTCGAAACGACTGAAAGACCGGCAGCAGTAGGTTCCGACCGAGATCGGAAGGTACAGCGATTTGCAGCGTGCCTGAAACTTCATCTTCCGGGGTCTGAATTTTTTGCAGTCCGGCATGCATCACGTCCAGCATCTGGCGGGCATAGGGTAGCCAGACCTCACCTTCCGGCGTCAGGCGCAGACTGCGCGTGGAGCGGGCGAACAAGCGGATAGCCAGCGTAGATTCCAGGCGCTTAATAGCAGAACTGACCTGAGCTGGCTGAACGCCGACTTCGCGTGCGGCATCGCTAAAACTATTCAGCGCCGCGGCGCGGACAAACAACGTGAGATCTTCAAGCCGGAACATTTTCACTCCCCGAGTATAAGTCCTGTCGCCGAAGGGCTATTTTTCCCGTTCTGCTACCGGTTTACCATCGAATTATTCAACAGATAGAAGGTTTATTAACCGGAGAGATTATGAAAGCCATCGCTATTACCCGCGCCGCAACCGACGGCAGTAACATTGAATTTTTACAAGAGATTGACCTGCCCATGCCCGTCGCCTCCGGGCACGATCTGCTGGTTGAAGTGAAGGCCATTTCCGTCAATCCCGTTGACACCAAGGTCCGCGAAGGTTTTAACGCTGATGTGCCCCGCGTGCTGGGTTGGGACGCCGTTGGCGTAGTGAAGTCCGTGGGTGAAGCAGTCACTCTGTTCGCTCCTGGCGATGAAGTCTGGTACGCCGGTGCGCTGGGTCGCGCTGGCAGTAACAGTGAATTTCAGCTGGTTGATGAACGTATTACCGCGCTGAAGCCGCAATCTCTGGACAACGCTTCTGCTGCGGCACTGCCGCTGACCGCCATCACCGCCTGGGAAATGCTGTTCGACCGCCTGGGCGTTGAGGAAAATGGCAATGAAAATGATGTGTTATTGATTGTTGGCGCTGCTGGCGGCGTCGGTTCTATCCTGACGCAACTGGCCAGTAAGCTGACCAAAATGACTGTCATCGGTACCGCTTCACGTCCACAGAGCCAGAAATGGGTACGTGAAGCAGGCGCTCATCATGTGATTGACCACAGCAAGCCGCTGATGGAAGAGCTGGCTCGGATAGGCATTAAAGAGGTGACGCACGTTGCCAGCCTGAACAATACCGAGCAGCACTACCCGCAAATTATTGCCGCCCTGGCGCCGCAGGGCAAACTGGCGCTGATTGACGATCCGCAAACCCTCGATGCACGTCCACTGAAGGCCAAAAGCATTTCGCTGCACTGGGAATTTATGTTTACCCGTTCGATGTTTACCACCCACGACATCATTGCGCAGCATCAGCTATTAACCCGCGTGGCACAGTTGATCGATGACAACACCATTCGCACCACGCTGGGCGAGCATTTTGGCGCAATCAACGCGGCGAATCTGCAAAAAGCGCACGCGCAAATTGAAACCGGTCGTTCAGTCGGCAAGATTGTGCTGGAGGGGTTTTAACATGTCTGATTCAGAGGTGATTTCAATTATTGCGGTACTGAAAGCCAGACCGGGGAAAATCGACGCACTAAAACAGGCGCTGCAGGCTCTGCTGCTGCCCACGCACCAGGAGCCGGGCAATATTGAGTATGCCCTGTTCCAGTTGCGCGACACACCGGATGTCTTCTACGTTCGTGAATCCTGGCGCGGTCAGGCCGGTCTGGACGAGCATATCGCCCTGCCCCATTTCCAGACGTTTATTCTACAAATGAACGAGCTGCTGGCCGAACCGCTACGACTGGATTATCTGACGCCGATTGCGCCGTAAGATGACTGCCGAAGCCCCCTGCGGTGTGGGGGGCTGTGCCCGTCATGTCTCACTCGCTTCGCTATCTCTGCTATGATGCCTGCACACAAATAAAACAAAACAACATGCAGAGGGAAAGATGAGTTCCACCAGAAGAGGGATGATGAACGTCCTGATTGCCGCCGTATTATGGGGAAGTTCAGGCGTTTGCGCGCAGTACATCATGGAACAAAGCCAGATGTCGTCGCAGTTTCTGACCATGACGCGCCTGATTTTCGCGGGGCTCATTCTGCTGATGCTCTCTTTCGTTCACGGCGACAACGTGTTCTCCATTATCAAAAACCGCAAGGACGCCATCAGCCTGCTGATTTTTTCCGTGGTCGGGGCACTCACCGTACAGCTAACCTTCCTGCTGACCATCGAAAAATCCAACGCCGCCACCGCGACGGTGCTGCAATTTTTGTCACCGACCATTATCGTGGCGTGGTTCTCCGTGGTGCGCAAAGCGCGGCCGGGGATTTTAGTGCTGACGGCGATCTTCACCTCACTCATCGGTACCTTCTTACTGGTCACCCACGGTAATCCGACGTCGTTATCTATCTCAGCTGCCGCGCTGTTTTGGGGAATAGCCTCGGCGTTTGCCGCCGCGTTCTATACCACCTACCCCTCAACGCTCATCGCGCGCTACGGCACATTACCGGTCGTCGGCTGGAGTATGTTAATCGGTGGAATGATCCTACTGCCGTTCTATGCCGGGCAGGGAACTCATTTCGTGGTGAATGGCAGTTTAATTCTGGCGTTTTTCTATCTGGTGGTCATCGGCACGTCACTCACGTTTAGCCTGTACCTGAAAGGCGCGCAGATGATTGGCGGACCGAAAGCGAGCATTTTAAGCTGCGCGGAACCGTTGAGCAGTGCGTTGCTGTCCCTGCTGCTGTTAGGCATCACCTTTACCCTGCCAGACTGGCTGGGTACGCTTTTGATCCTCTCATCGGTCGTGCTGATCTCAATGGACTCACGTCGCCGCGCCAGAGCGGTTTAACCCCAACCGGCGCGGCAACGGGTGACGATTACCAGCCCGGAACTGCGCCGCCGTTAAAGATAGTTTCTGCCGCCTTCGCCACTTCCGGTGACTGATAAGATTGCAGGAATTCTTTCACATTCTCGGCATCTTTATTGTCTTCTCGCGCCACGAGAATGTTCACGTACGGTGAATTTTTGTCTTCGATAAATACGCTGTCATGTACCGGAGAAAGCCCGGTTTGCTGGATGTAGGTGGTACTGATAATCGCCACATCCACTTTTTGATCGTCCAGCACGCGCGGTAGCTGCGCCCCTTCCAGTTCCATAATTTTCAGATGTCGCGGATTATCCGTAATATCCAGCGCCGTTGGCAGCAGGCCGGTATCCGCTTTCAGAGTGATTAACTTCTCTTTTTGTAGCAGCAACAGCGCCCGCCCAAGGTTGGTCGGATCGTTAGGTATCGCAATCGTCGCACCGTCTTTTAGTTCAGCAACAGTTTTGATTTTCTTCGAATAACCCGCCATCGGGAACACAAAGGTATTGCCCACCGCTACCAGCTTATAGCCGTGCGCTTTATTATCTTGTTCAAGGAACGGACGATGCTGGAAGACGTTGGCATCCAGCTCACCATGATTAGTGGCATCGTTGGGCAGCAGAGAACCGCTAAATCCCACCAACTCCACCTCCAGGCCATATTTTTCTTTAGCGACTTTCTTCGCGACTTCCGCCACATCCTGCTCTGCACCGTTAATCACGCCCACTTTAATATGCTTTGCATCATTGTTCTGCTGATCGCATCCTGCCAGCAATAATCCCGCCAGTAATAACGCCGCCCCAGCCCCGAAATAAGGTATCTTCAGTTTCACGTTTTATCCTTTTGCAATAACCGCCTGATGAGTAATGAAATGACTATAGCGGGAAGGCCGCTGCGGTTTAAAAAACGAAAAAGCATCAGCAAGAAGAAAAAAGCATAATGCGAAAAGGAAAATGAGTCGGAATGTGCCGTTAGGTCATCAAAGGAAAGCCCAGTAATAATTAGCACCAGTTCACGATCAATCCCCTTTTCAAGCATGGCTTGGGCTATCCGCAACGCTTCTTCCTGTTTGCCTTCAAGTCATCCCTTTTGCTGTCCTTCCGGTCATCAAAACGTTTTCGACAAATAATGGCGCGCGGAACCGGTTTCTGGAAAGTTATCGAGGGTCATTTGCAACTGATAGCCGTTTTTCTGATAAAACGGCAGCGCCTGGAAACTCATCGTGTCCACCAGCGCATGCAGGCATCCTCTCTCACGCGCCGTCTGTTCAGCGGCCTGCATCAACTTTGTGCCGTAACCGCCTTTACGCAGCGAGTCATGCATCCACAGGAAATCAATGCACAGCCATTCGCCTTTGATTTTACCGATCAGCCCGCCCAGTATTTCATTGTGCTCATCGCGCCAGTACACCGCCAGGTCGCCAAAATTGGTGGTCCTCAGGAACTGGCGATTGTAGGCGCGCAATCCAACAAGCAGAGCATTTTGATCGTCTTCAGTAATGGTATCTGTAATCTGTATTTGCATCCTATCCTCCTGAAAAACTAAAACTTCTGGCTGATTTTCTTTTTAGAAATTAACACAGGCTGATGAGTGAGGCGCATGCCGTCTACACTTACTCTTGAGATGATGCGCATCGACAACAAGGATTATTATCATGAAACAAGCCGTTTTACCGCTTATTGCCATTCTTTTCATGCTGCCGGGTTTGGCGCAGGCCGATTCGGCTTATGGCTCTCTACAGTCCGTTCATGAAAAAAACACCGTATTGAAGGATTTACGCAAGATTTGTACCCCGCAGGGGTCGCCATCGGATGAGGTGTGGGAAAAAACGATTATGGCTGATACCCGTAATCAGCAACACATCCGCGAAGCCATTCTGGCAATACAAAGAAACAATCAGAACAACTACTGGGAAGCGCTGGGCAAAGTTGAATGCCCGGATTTGTAACTATCGCATTGAAAAACGAGTGCTGTAACCGGTTTCTGTTTTGCAAAATCGCCTATTGTGTAGGGAAATGAAACACATCAAGGAGCAAGATAATGCGATACCGTTTTCCCGAAAACTTTTGGTGGGGCAGTGCCTGCTCGGCGCTGCAAACCGAAGGGGATAGTCTGAACGGCGGCAAAAGCCAGACAACATGGGACGTGTGGTTCGACCGCCAGCCAGGGCGTTTCCATCAGGGGGTTGGCCCGGCGAACACCTCGACCTTTTATCAGCACTGGAAACAGGACATCGCACTGCTCAAACAGCTGAAGCACAACAGCTTCCGCACTTCAATCAGTTGGTCACGACTGATCCCGGACGGTACTGGCGACGTCAATCCGCAGGCGGTTGATTTCTATAACAACGTCATCGATGAGCTGCTGGCGCAAGGCATTACGCCATTTATCACCCTGTTTCACTTCGATATGCCGATGGTGATGCAGGAGAAAGGTGGCTGGGAAAACCGTGATGTGGTTGAGGCGTTTGGTCGCTACGCACAAACCTGTTTTACCTTGTTCGGCAATCGGGTGAAGCACTGGTTCACCTTTAACGAACCGATTGTCCCGGTAGAAGGCGGCTATCTGTATGACTTCCATTACCCTAATGTGGTGGATTTCAAACGCGCGGCCACCGTGGCGTATCACACCGTACTGGCGCATTCCACGGCGGTGCGCGCGTACCACGCCGGAAGTTATGACGGTGAAATCGGTGTGATCCTGAATTTAACGCCCTCTTATCCGCGCTCACAACACCCAGCGGATGTAAAAGCTGCGCACCATGCGGATCTGCTGTTTAACCGCAGCTTCCTTGACCCGGTGCTAAAAGGTGAATATCCGGCGGATCTGATAGAGCTGCTAAAAGAGTACGATCAACTCCCAGCATGTCAGCCAGGTGACCGTCAGCTCATCGCCGATGGCAAAATCGACCTGCTCGGTATTAATTATTATCAGCCGCGCCGCGTGAAATGTCGTGATACTGCCGTCAATCCTGACGCGCCGTTTATGCCGGAGTGGCTGTTTGATTATTACGAAATGCCGGGGCGTAAAATGAACCCTTACCGTGGCTGGGAAATTTACGAGCCAGGTATTTACGATATTATTGCTAATCTGCGTGATAACTACGGCAACCCGCGCTGTTTTATTTCTGAAAACGGCATGGGAGTCGAAAATGAGCAACGTTTTATTCAGCAGGACCAAATCAACGACAGCTACCGTATTGAATTTGTTTCTGCGCATCTTAAATGGCTACATAAAGGCATTAGCGAAGGGTGTAATTGTCTTGGCTACCATATGTGGACCTTTATTGATAACTGGTCCTGGCTCAACGGATATAAAAACCGCTACGGTTTTGTCCAGTTAGATTTAGATACGCAAAAACGTACGGTGAAGAAAAGCGGCGAATGGTTTGCCCATACCGCCGAAAACAATGGTTTTGATTGATTCAGTCGTCAGATAACGGTGTTGCCTGAAAGCTGCGCGCCATCAGGCAACAATCTCACTGTATTCTGACCTTCATCGTGACCAGAAGCGCCGTCAGCAGCATCAGGCTGCCGGAAAGCATCAGGGGTGAAAGCAGTCCGAGGTTATCGAGCGCATAGCCTCCCACCGCTGCCCCGCAGGTATTGGCAAGTTGGATCACGGCGACCTGGACGGATCCGGCTTTTTCTGCCTGATCGGCAAGCGATCGGGTGATCCACGTCGACCAGCCGACCGGAACCAACGCAAACGCCAGGCCCCAGATAATCGCAATACCTGCCGCCACAACTTTGTCGCTACCCCACAGGATCAGGACCAGCGCGCTAAGCGCCAGCACCAGCGGCGCACCGGCTAAGGCCAGTTTGACCGAGCGCTTCAGAACCACCGAGGAGAGCGACGTCCCGACAAAGCTGGCGATACCAAAACTCAGCAGCACCAACGTCAGGCCATCAACTTCAAAGCCTGCCAGATTCATATAGATCGGGCGAATATAGGTAAAGAAGGCGAACTGTCCGGCAAAGGACATAAAGATGGCAATCATCCCGGCCATCACCCCCGGGCGCTGCAGCAGGCTGAACATATTTTGTTTCTGATGCGAAGGTTCACCTGGCAACGACGGCAGCGCTCTCACCACCCAAATCGTGCACAGCACGCCCATTACCGCCGCCGCATTAAACACGTTGCGCCAGCCGATAATGCCGCCCAAAAAACTCCCCAGCGGCGCGGCAATCACCAGCGCGACAGAGACCGCGCCAAAAATCACCGACAGCGCTTTCGGTACCGTACGGGCGGGAACCAGACGCATGGTCAGCGACGCCGACATCGCCCAGAATCCGCCAAGCGCCAGACCGAGACAGGCGCGGCCAATGAGCAGCAGTGAAAAAGAGTTGGCAAAGGAAACCAACAGGCAGGAGAGCGTCAGCAGCACCGAAAACACGATCACCACGTAGCGACGATCGGTCGCCTGGATAATTTGCGTCACAAACAGGCTGGCGAACATGGCAACAAATGCCGTCACAGTCACCGATTGTCCGGCAACACCTTCAGAAATCCCCAGATCCTGCGCCATAGGCGTTAACAGGCTAACGGGCAGAAACTCAACGGTTATCAGGCAGGCAACGCAGAACGCCACGGCGAATACCGCCGACCAGTTCGGTCGGGCATTTGCCTCAGCGCGGGATTTTTGTTCAACAGCTTCACTCATTTTGTTACCTGCGTGGGGTTATTGCAGAAAAGTTACGCAGTGTAACACTAAATTTGTGACGCATTTAACGTTTTGGCAACTACTTTCATCTTACACAAAATCCAGGCCACACGGATTTTTAAAGATGAAACGCGACTCTTTTACCTGTCGGTAACTTAACATCAATGCTCAGTTCGCCACCTAACGCTGTGACATAACGCTTAAGCGTCGACAGACGAGGATCGTTATCCGCCTGTTCCATTTTTGCGATTGTTGGCTGCTTAACGCCCATTGCCGAGGCAAGTTCCGCCTGAGAGAGATTCAGTTCTTCCCGTAACATATTTAACGCAATCACCTGACGTAGCACTTCTACTTTTTCAGCAATGCGCTCCTGGCTTTCCGGGCTTTGTTTCGCCATCAATTCTTTAAGCGTCGCCATAATTTTCCTTACTTATTAAGGTGATTTCGGTACTCAGCGTCAGCAAGCCTGATCATCTCTTTATAGAATTTCTTCTCGTTTAACCCTGTTTTATCGCCTGCGCATAACACGATGCCATGGCGAGAAGGATCAAACACGAAGAACGCCCGAATCGGGTTGCCCTGATGCTGCACTCGCAACTCTTTCATATTTGAAAAAGCAGAAGCATTTACCGTATCAGCAAACGGCCTGCCTAACTGAGGACCATACTCGGATAAAATCATCATCGCTGCGAGCATATCTTCCTTGAGCGCCTCGGTCTGTACGTCAAACCATTTATCGAAAACATCCGTTGTTTCCACTTCCCACATCAACGATCCCTCATAGCTAATAAGCTATAGGTAAATTATAGCCCATTAGCTATTAAATCAATTTATATTTGCACAATTAATTCGCCAACAGGCATGACTGTCAGTGCAGCCAGTGCACGCCATCTTCGGGCTGGAAAAAGGCGTTATAGCGCATCTGAAACGCATTAAACTCCTGCATATCCGGCTCTATCTCGCGCAGAAAACCGAGCGCCAGACGCACCTGTGCGTCAGTAATCGGTGTGGCCAATCGGGCTTTTTGCAGCCAACGGTGCCATTGCAGCAGATTCGACTCACTGCCGTCGACAATAACGATTTGCCAGATCAACAACACCTGGGCAGCATTTTGCAGATGCGATTCATCTGGGCGGTGGAGGTACTGTAAAAAAGCCTCACCCTGTACTTTTCCCATCTGATCGATCATCGACTCTACCGGCACAACATCAATATTCAGTCGCTCGCTCAGACGGCGAATTGCCCGTCGAGATCCGGACGTCAACACCCGAAAACCCACTACAAAAACAACGACCAATGTGGCCAGCATTATCCAAATCATGCGCACATCCATTACCAGACAGGATGCCCATCATAACGGCAAATTCCTCTCTGTCGACGACTGAACGTATCAACGCGATTCAGGATGGATCCGCGGCATAAAAAAGCCCGCCATTCAGGCGGGCAAAAGTTACCAATGCACACTTAACTTAAGCGACTTTCAATTGTTGAATTTTTTTCTCGCGGCGAATTTTACGTTCTTCAAACACGGCCACGATGGCCATCAGGCAGATACAACCGATGGCGGCGGTATCCAGCGCGGCGAACGTTCCCGCCCAGCCGGTCAGACCGAAAATCGGCGTGCCGTCGGCAATCATCCCCAGACCCAGCTTGGCGAAGCTGTCACCAATCAGATATGCGAAGGTGCCTTTAATCCCATCGGCTGCGCCGATCGCTTTTTTCGGTACGAATCCGACGGCTGCAACGCCGATTAACAGCTGAGGACCGAACACCAGGAAGCCCAGCGCAAACAGCGAAGCCAGATAGACATACTGGTTGCTGGCGTGCTGATAAACGCCCAGGGTCGCGATAATCAACGCCAGCGCCACGCAGGCTACCAGCGCACGACGACCGTTAGCCAGGTCAGAAAGCCAACCCCACAGTAACGTGCCGACCAACGCGCCCACTTCAAACAGGGTAAAACCCTGAATCGCCACCTCTTTGGAGAGCTTCAGCTCCTGGAAAGCGTAGACAGTGGACCACTGGTCGATACCGATGCGCACCACGTACAGGAAAATGTTGGAGAAGCACAGCAGCCAGATCACTTTGTTTTTCAGCACGTACTCAACAAAGATCTGCCATTTGGTCATCTCATTTTCTTCAGTCTCTTTGTCCTCTTCGCTTATCTCCTCGCCGAACAGCTCTTCAGCTTTACCGAGGCCATAAGACTCCGGGGAGTCGCTGCCGTAGCGCAGGCCGATAAAGCCGACAATCAGGGCGATAATCGACGGGAAGATAAACATACCAATGACGTGACCGTCGAACAGATAGTTGGCGCCAAACAGCGCCACGCCAGCCGCACCCGCACCACCGAGGTTATGGGAGATATTCCACATACCGAGGTAAGAACCCCGCTTGCGACGCGGCGTCCATTTGGTGATGGTGGAATAGCTACACGAGCCACCGGTACTCTGGAAAAAACCGCTCAGCGCGTAGAAGGCGATCATCAGGAACAGGCTGGTTGAACCCGCCCCCATGCTGGCGCTGAAGCCGAGCATACAGATGGCGGAGAGGATCAGCATAAACGGCAGGAACTGCTTGGTATTTTTGCCGTCGGCGTAGTAGGAAACCAGCGTTTTACCCACGCCGTAGGTGATGGAGAAGCCCAGGCCAATCATCCCCAGCTGCGTCATGCTCAGCCCGTAGGTGGAGATCATGTCGTTCTGCGCGATATTGAAGTTTTTGCGGATCAGATACATGGTCAGGTAGCCAATAAAGACTACCAGATAGGACTGCATGAACGGTTTGAACCACATTTTGCGCCGCACATCGAGCGGCAGATCCAGGGTCGGCTTGCGTACCTGGTTTAGAAAGGCCAGCATTTGACACTCCCGAGCTAATTTTTATACCTGCGAATGGCAGGCATTGTAAAAATCAGCCGGGGGACGCGCCTGAGACAGCGTCCAGGTGAAACCGGGAAAATTTCTTAGTTTTGCCCTACTCGGGGCAAAAAGGTGAGGTGCATCACGCTTCGTTAAGTTCGCGTGGAGCCTGGGCGTTCAAAAACGGCAGCAGCAGCAGCGCGGAAATCCCCGCCGCAATGGCGATCACCACAAAGAATCCGGTCCAGTGCCAGACCTCCATCACCTTCGCCAGCGGCCAGCCGGAAAGCGATGCCCCCAGATAGGCAAACAGCCCGACAAATCCGGTTGCCGCGCCCGCTGCCTCTTTGTGCGAGCACTCCGCCGCCGCCATGCCGATCAGCATTTGCGGGCCGAAGACGAAGAATCCGGTGGTGAAGAAGCACGCCGCCTGCATCACGTAACTGGCGAACGGCATCAGCCACAACGAGCCCACGGAGAGCAAAATTCCGGCAGCGAAAATCAGGTTCATTGGACCGCGGTTGCCGTTAAACAGTTTGTCCGAGCCCCAGCCTGCGACCAGCGCGCCGATAAATCCGCCCAATTCGAACATGGTCACGGCGGTATTGGCGGTCACCAGATCCACGCCGAGCGTCTCCGACATATACAGATTGCCCCAGTCGTTGATGGCGGCGCGGACGACGTACACCAGCACGTAACACAGCGACAGCAGCCAGATATAGGGATTCAGCAATACATAGCGGGTGAGGATCTCTTTACGGCTCAGCCCTGCGCCTTCCTGCTGCTGGGCGATTTCCAGCTCATCATGGCGCCAGTCGCCAATCGGCGGCAGACCAATCGCCTGCGGCCTGTCGCGCAGCCGCCAGCAGAGAAAAATCCCCACTACAATCGCCAGCAGCCCGGCGATCATCATCCCGGCACGCCAGCCGTAGTGCAGCGCCGTCGCCGCCATCACGATAGGGATCAGCGCCCCGCCAACATTGTGCGCAGTATTCCACAGCGCCCACCAGCCGCCGCGTTCGGTACGCGAATACCACGCAGTCAATAAACGCGCGCAGACCGGCGACCCCCAGCCCTGGAAAAAGGCGTTCAGCGCCCAGAGCACCGCAAAAGCCCAGAGCGAGGTGGAAAAACCAAACAGAATGTTCACCACGCCGGTGGCGATAAGCCCAAACCCCATAAAATAACGGGCGTTGGAACGGTCACTGACGATACCGGAAACAAACTTCGACAGGCCGTAGGTGATGTAAAACAGCGTCGCCAGCAGACCAATGTCGCTGCGGGTCAGCACGCCGCTGGTGAGGATATCCGGTACGGCGGCGTTGAAGCTCTTGCGTGTGAAATAGAACAGCGCGTAGCCGAGCCAGATAGTGGTCAGAATATGCCGCCGCCAGTAGCGGTAGAGGGCATCCACTTCACGCTTATCGGTGATGAGCGGCGCGCTGACTGGGGCTTTTAAAAACGAAAACATGACCGCTCCTTACACATAACGCTGGGGTAACGACACGCTGACCCGCGTGCCGTGCGTACAGGAAATCGAGAGCGATCCCCCGAGGGCGGTAATACGTTCACGCATCCCGGTGAGGCCAAATCCCTGCTGATTCGACCCCGGCGGCAGGCCGCTGCCGTCGTCCTCAATCACCAGCATCAGCCGTTCATCCTGCTGCCAGCCCTGAAGCGTCACCGCGCTGGCGTTGGCGTGCTTAACGATGTTGTTCAGCCCTTCCTGACAGACGCGAAACAGCGTCACCCGCTGACTTTCGCTGAGTACAGATTCGTCAATTCGCCAGTCAAGGTGGCTGACGATGCCACGGCTTTCCAGCTCCATTTCACGCATCAATGAGCGGATCGCTTGTTCCAGCGTGAGATCATCCAACTGGCGCGGACGCAGACGACCCAACAGACGACGCACAGAATCGTATACGCCAAGAGAAAGTTGTTCGATATGCGCCCCGCTGCGCTTCACCCCTGCGTTTTCCGGCGCCAGCCGCTGGACAATGCCCGCCTGGGTGCGAATGGCGGTGATGGTCTGACCTATATCATCGTGCAGTTCGCGCGCCACATCCCGGCGCACGCTCTCTTCGGTCTCCAGCAGGCGTTCAGCCAGACGGTGGTTGCGCGCTAATTCGTTTTGCAGCGACTGGTTAAGCTCGCGCAGACGCTGGATCCCCGCGCCGAGCAGCAGCCCGGTCAGGCTTTGCACCAGCAGGGAGAGCAACAGGTCAACGGGATGATCGTGCCAGGTCTGGCTGGCAATCAGCGCAATGGCGTTCATTAACGTGGCAATCAGCGCCCCCTGCCAGCCGTAGTGCCAGGCGAGCGCAATGATCGGCAGTGCGAGGCAAAACGGCGTGAAACGTGACAGTTCATCGGGCAGGCCAAGCTGCAACCACAGGCTGACGCTAAACAGCAGCAGATACCAGACCAGATGCCGCCCGCGCCAGTTCACTGGCTGAGACACCACCGCCGGACCCAGCGGCAACCAGGTGGTGCTGGTAAGATAGTGCCAGAAAACCAGACAGATCGGGGCCAGCGTTAATCCACCGGTGAGCGTCAGCAGCAGGGCATTCCACGCCTCTTCGCCTTGCCCAAGCCAGGGCAGCGATTGCAGCAACGCCGCTGCCGTCAGCGCCGCGCCCTGTAACAGCAGCGTGCGCCAGTCGCGCTGATGGCGATAGCGCGAAATCAGCATCACCGGGAGTAACGTGAGGAAGCTCCCGATCATCAAAAGTGGCAAGTGAGCCAGCGCCACTTCCTGCGCCAGCCAGAAAAGAAGCAGCCATTCCGCACCCAGCAGCACCGGCCAGTAGCCGCGTGGACATTGCAGCATCAGCCCCAGACGCAGGCCAAACGGAAACAGCAGTACCGCCAGCTCCGGGCGCTCAACCAGGTGCAGGCTGATACTCCACAAGCAGAACCACGCGGCAGAGAAGATAAAGAAGCAGGCAACAACGGTGATTAACCGGGAACAGAGCGTGTTCATTGCCAGCCGTCAAACATCCGGCGGGCCAGTTCGACATCGTTGCTAACGCCCAGTTTTTCCATCAGGTTAGCGCGATGCACGTGCACCGTTTTCGGCGACAGGCCCAGTTCGGCGGCAATCTCTTTGACCGCCATGCCTTGCGCCAGTTTCTCCGCCACCTGACGTTCGCGTTTGGTCAGCGGATCCTGACGACCAGCCGCCAGTTTGACGGCGATATCCGGCGTCAAATAGCAGCCGCCGGTCGCCACAGTATGCACCGCCGCAATCAGCTCATCAGGGCTACAGCGTTTAGAAAGGAAACCACGCGCGCCCGCGTTGAGCGCCTGCTCCACCAGCGCCGGGCTGTCGTGGACGGAGAGCATGATAATCGCCATCCCTTTTGGCAACTGGCTTAACAGTTCAAGACCGGAGATATCAGGCATCGAGATATCACAGATACATACCTGCACGCCACGTCCCGGTAATCCCGCCAGCGCCTCGCTGCCTGAGCCGAACTCAGCCACAACCTGCAAATCAGGTTCCAGCCCCAGCAACTGGGCAAAGCCGGAGCGGACGATAGTGTGGTCGTCGATAAGGGCAACGGTGATCATGGGTTCTGTCCTGGGGGATAAAAAACGTGCTTACCTTAACGATATACACTTTATCCTTCAAGCAGCCTCTGCGTTGGCTTGGTCTGCTCACCCCAGTCACTGACTTGAGTAAGCTTCTGAGGTGAGCAGACTTGCCGCCTTATGCAGCTTGAAGGATTTTGTGTTCCGACGCGCTGCTGTTTAAGCCTTGAGCGATCAGGCGATGCCAGTTGTGACGGTAAATGTGCGGGTGTGCTGCGGTTCTAGCTGAATCAACGTGCCTTTTCGCTGTGCCGCCAGGAAGCCTTCTGGGCGACAGGTCGCAGGTAGGGCGAAGGCTGCCACCTGCTGATCGCCGTTATAGAGGATCCAACGGGTGACATAATTCAGCTCCGCGCTGGAGAAACGCGTCACGAACGTGGTGCCATCAGGTGCGATCATGCGAAATTCAGGCTTATCCGTGTATCGGTCCAGTTGGTCAGCGAAGAAAACGATTTCCGGATCGTAAAAATCGGGCTCGTTGAGGCGCCCCAGCGAGGTCTCGCCCTGAATGATCCGCTGATTAAACGCCAGCCACTGCTCGGTAGGCTTAACATGCGCGGGTACCGACTCACGCAGCTTCATGGCTTCATCCGGGATATTCTGGCTGAAGGTCGCTTCCGGTACGTAGGCATAGTTCATATGGCACATATACTGTAAAGGCATTGCCACTGAGGCGAGGTTGGTGACCGCCATCTGAATATCAAACAGCGCACTCGCTTTGCGCATAACCACCGCAGGATGCGCCTGATAATGATGACCGAACCCCATCACATACTCGTAGCGTCCGCTCACGCGCAAATTCTCTCCCTCCAGCTCCAGCCAGGCCTCATCCATCGCGGCACAGGCCATTTCGCCATGCAACGGGTGAGAATCTTCCGGCGAAGGGCAGCCATTAGCCAATATACCCGAGTGGAAAGCAAAGCAGCCGTAAGTCGCTACCACTTCCGCAGCCGGTTTCGGCTGACTGAACATGTTGCGCATGGTCAGTTCATGCCCGTCAAACTGAGCATCCCAGATCATCAGCCCCATCCAGGGCAGAATAACCAGATGTCCACGACTGTTTTCTACCTTCAGCCCTTCCACACCGCTGGCGTAACGAAATGCGGTAACCGTGAAGTCGCTATTCTTCAGTAAGATTCGCGGATGCTCTGCAAAGAGTTCCCGCCACAGCGTGATACGTGTTGTCATGATCGCTCTCCTCAGGAAACAGTCGCTTCAGCCAGGTTATTGCGCACTTTGCTTTCACGCCAGAAGTAGATACCGACGTACACGAAGCACAACATGGAGACCAGGAACGAGAGTTGTAGCGAGTGGAACATATCGGCCACATAGCCCTGAATTGCCGGAACCACCGCTGCACCAACAATCGCCATGACAATGACTGCTCCCGCCATTTCAGTATGTTCGTTATCCACGGTATCTAGCGTACCGGCATAGATTGTCGCCCAGCAGGGTCCAAACAGGACGCTCACCAGTACGGCAACGTACACGGCGCTGAAGCTTGGCGCCAGCGCAACATAGACCAGAAACAGTGCGCCAATGATGGAGTAGAGGATCAGCACTTTTTCCGGATTGAAGCGTGTCATCAAGATGTTGGCGATAAACTTGCCGATAAAGAAGCAGGCAAAGCTATAGACCATGAAGGTTGAGGCGTCGCGCTCGTTGATATCACCCAATTCCAGCGCCAGACGGATGGTAAATGACCACACCGCGACCTGCATCCCCACGTACAGGAACTGCGCCACAATCCCACGGCGGAAACGGGCATTGCTGGCCAGATAACGCAGCGTATCCATCGCTGACGGACGTTTATGACTCGCCGTTTGCGCGACTTTACAGGTCGGGAAGCGGGTCAGCAGGAACAACACCATCACCACAACCAGCACCATAATCATGTACTTGTAAGGCTCAAGGGTATTTTCCAGCATCAACACTTTAAAGTTGTGGATCTGCTCCGCGTTCATCCCAGCCATCTGTTTTTCCAGACTCTCGCCTTCAGAGAAGACCAGATATTTACCCAGCAGAATACCAGCGGCTGCACCAATGGGGTAAAAGGTCTGGCTGATGTTCAGGCGCAGGGTGGCATACGCTTTTGGGCCAATCATGGAGCTGTAGGTGTTGGCTGCAGTTTCCAGGAAGCTCAGGCCAATCGCAATCGCAAAAATTGCCGCGAGGAACATGGTGTAGGTGGCCATGTGCGATGCTGGGAAAAAGAGCGTACAGCCAACAATATAAAGGGTCAGTCCCATTAAGATGGCGATTTTATAACTGGTCTTTTTAATCACCAAAGATGCCGGAATCGCAATTAAAAAATAACCGCCATAAAAGGCACTCTGAACTAAGGAAGGTGCGAACAAGTCCCTGATATGAGATCATGTTTGTCATCTGGAGCCATGGAACAGGGTTCATCATGAGTCATCAACTTACCTTCGCCGACAGTGAATTCAGCAGTAAGCGCCGTCAGACCAGAAAAGAGATTTTCTTGTCCCGTATGGAGCAGATTCTGCCATGGCAAAACATGGTGGAAGTCATCGAGCCGTTTTACCCCAAGGCTGGTAATGGCCGGCGACCTTATCCGCTGGAAACCATGCTACGCATTCACTGCATGCAGCATTGGTACAACCTGAGCGATGGCGCGATGGAAGATGCTCTGTACGAAATCGCCTCCATGCGTCGGTTTGCCCGGTTATCCCTGGATAGCGCCTTGCCTGACCGCACCACCATCATGAATTTCCGCCACCTGCTGGAGCAGCATCAACTGGCCCGCCAATTGTTCAAGACCATCAATCGCTGGCTGGCCGAAGCAGGCGTCATGATGACTCAAGGCACCTTGGTCGATGCCACCATCATTGAGGCACCCAGCTCGACCAAGAACAAAGAGCAGCAACGCGATCCGGAGATGCATCAGACCAAGAAAGGCAATCAGTGGCACTTTGGCATGAAGGCCCACATTGGTGTCGATGCCAAGAGTGGCCTGACCCACAGCCTAGTCACCACCGCGGCCAACGAGCATGACCTCAATCAGCTGGGTAATCTGCTGCATGGAGAGGAGCAATTTGTCTCAGCCGATGCCGGCTACCAAGGGGCGCCACAGCGCGAGGAGCTGGCCGAGGTGGATGTGGACTGGCTGATCGCCGAGCGCCCCGGCAAGGTAAGAACCTTGAAACAGCATCCACGCAAGAACAAAACGGCCATCAACATCGAATACATGAAAGCCAGCATCCGTGCCAGGGTGGAGCACCCATTTCGCATCATCAAGCGACAGTTCGGCTTCGTGAAAGCCAGATACAAGGGGTTGCTGAAAAACGATAACCAACTGGCGATGTTATTCACGCTGGCCAACCTGTTTCGGGCGGACCAAATGATACGTCAGTGGGAGAGATCTCACTAAAAACTGGGGATAACGCCTTAAATGGCGAAGAAACGGTCTAAATAGGCTGATTCAAGGCATTTACGGGAGAAAAAATCGGCTCAAACATGAAGAAATGAAATGACTGAGTCAGCCGAGAAGAATTTCCCCGCTTATTCGCACCTTCCTTAACAAAGATCGGTGCAACGCCGCTGCTGGTGCAGGGTACCTTTTCGACATAGGTCGTATTAATCCCCCAGGATTCGAGATTACGAATGGTGTTATCCGCAAAAATATCATCACCGACTTTCGTCAGCATCAGCACTTTGGAATTGAGCTTAGCAGCCGCAACGGCCTGATTTGCTCCTTTACCGCCACAACCAATTTTAAAGGCGGGTGCTTCCAGCGTTTCCCCTTCTTTGGGCATCTGGTTGATGTAGGTGATGAGATCCACCATGTTGGAGCCAATAACCGCGATATCCATTTTACTACCTCTCAGAAACAATCACACAACAATGATATTAAAATAACATTATCATGTTACTTCCGTATCATTTGTGACTAGGATCGCGATTGGAGGATCATTTTATTGTTTATTTATTATGCTAAATGTTGCGTCTCTATCACACTCAAAATGATTAACTTGCTTACAATTGACTGAAAACTCGCTGCTTATAATCAATAAAACGTGTAAAAACACGCTTTTATTTCCCAATGGTCAGACGTATAGTAATGCAGCAATGTCATGTTCTCAGAAACACATAAATGTTACTGAAGGAACATGAAAACATGATTCGTGGAGAGTGTGCATGGAAACCAAGCAAAAAGAACGTATTCGACGTCTGATGGAATTGTTGAAGAAGACCGACAGAATCCATCTGAAAGAGGCGGCGCGCATGCTGGAGGTTTCCGTGATGACCATCCGTCGGGATCTCAGCCAGGATGACGAACCATTGCCGCTTACGCTACTCGGTGGTTACATCGTGATGGTGAACAAGCCCGCCACTCTCGTTAACGCTCCGCTCCCCGTGCAAAAGCAGTATCATCGCGACGATTTACCGGTTGCCATTCTGGCCGCGGGACTGGTCAGTGAAAACGATCTGGTCTTTTTTGATAATGGTGCGGAAATGCCATTAGTCGTCAGCATGATCCCGGACGATATTACCTTTACCGGAATTTGCTACTCACACCGGGTATTCGTGGCGCTAAATGAAAAACCCAACGCCACGGCGATTCTTTGCGGGGGCACCTATCGGGCGAAAAGTGATGCCTTTTACGACAGCAGCAACCCCTCTCCGCTGGATGCGCTCAACCCACGAAAAGTGTTTATCTCTGCCAGCGGAGTCCATGAGCATTTCGGCGTTAGTTGGTTCAATCCGGACGATCTGGCCACCAAACGCAAAGCGATGGAACGCGGATTGCGCAAAATTCTGCTGACCCGCCACGCCCTGTTTGATGAGGTTGCTCCCGCCAGCATTGGTCCGCTTTCCACTTTTGACGTACTGATAAGCGATCGCCCGTTGCCGGCAGATTACGCAACCCACTGCCGGAACGGTTCTGTCAAAGTCATCACCCCGGATTCAGACGGCGACTAACTCACTCAAAGAAAACCGTGATTTTGTTAAACATCGACGGGTCGGACTGGTTGCGGGCCACTTTCACCACATCTTCCAGCTTGTCGATCTGGCTTATCATCTGCTCAAGACGCTGATCGTCGTTGACCAGTAGCCAGATGCGGCTCTTGTCGCTGTCCTGAATCGGTAGACAGAGAATGCCTTCCACGTTGAATGCGCGGCGGGCAAACAGCCCGCAGACGTGGGTCATTACGCCCGGATGGTTGCGTACGGTGAGTTCCAGGATTACGTTGTCATGAGTCTGCTGTTGCATGGCTTATTCCCCCACCATTTCTGTGTTTGCCGCACCCGGCGGCACCATCGGGTACACTTTTTCTTCGGCATCGATGCGCACGTGGATCAGCGCAGGTCCAGGGCGATTAATAATCTCCTGCAACGCTGCCTGTGGATCCGCTTCGTTATTCAAATCGCAGGTTTCGAGGCCAAACCCGGCGGCTATCTGCATAAAGTTAATCATCCCCGGATATGTCGCCGCAAAAACGCCCTGCTTATAGAACAAACTCTGCTGCTGATACACCAGACCCAACGCTTCGTTATTCATCAGGATGATTTTAATATCCAGCTGATTTTCACTGGCCGTCGCCATTTCCTGAATATTCATCATCAGACTACCGTCGCCGGAGAAGCACAGCACCTTTTTGTCCGGGTTGACCAGCGCTGCGCCAATTGCCGCCGGCAGGCCAAAGCCCATGGTTCCAAGACCGCCGGAGGTCAGCCACTGACGCGGACGGTTCAGCGGGTAAGCCTGTGCGGCCCACATCTGATGCTGGCCTACGTCGGTGGTGATAATGGCGTTGTCATCCACGCAGGCCGCTACGGCGTTGATCAGCCCATAGTGGCTGAGCGGGTCGCTTTCCTGCGGAATGCTGCAGGGGAATTCGCGTTGTAAATCGGCCACCATTTGATGCCACGACTCTCGCGGCTGCGCGTCAATTAATGGGATCAGTTGCGCCAGAACCTCATCGACATCCGCCTGAATCGCCACGTGCGGCTGTTTGATTTTACCCAGCTCCGCGCGGTCGATATCCACATGGATGATTTTGGCGTTCGGACAGAACTGCTCGGTTTTACCAATCGCCCGGTCATCAAAACGCGCGCCCAGAACAATCAATAAGTCCGCTTCTTGCAGAATAAAGTTAGTGCTTCGCGCGCCGTGCATACCTAACATGCCTAACGACAGTGGATGCGCTTTCGGCAACATACCGAGCGCCATTAAGGTCATGGTGGTGGGCAGCATGGCTTTTTCTGCCAGTTCACGAACCCGCTCAGGCGCGTTAATCACGCCGCCGCCGAGATACAGCACCGGACGCTGTGAGGCGTTAATCATGGCTGCGGCATCGCGAATGCTGTCCTGGCTGAACGCCGGTGCCGCCATTTTCTGCGCGGGCTCCGGCATCTCTTCAATTTCAAAAACGGCGGTTTGAATATCCTTAGGAATGTCTATCCACACCGGGCCCGGACGGCCGGACTGCGCAATGCGGAACGCATCGCTCATGACCTGCGGTAATTCACTGATATGGCGGACCAGATAGTTGTGCTTGGTGATGGGGATAGAGATGCCGTAGGTGTCGACTTCCTGGAAGGCGTCGGTCCCGATCATTGAGGCCGGAACCTGCCCGGTGATACACACCAGCGGGATGGAATCCAGCCGCGCGTCGGCAATGGCGGTCACCAGGTTGGTCGCGCCCGGTCCGCTACAGGCCATACAGACGGCGGGTTTACCATCGGTTCTCGCCATCCCCTGCGCGATAAACCCCGCGCCCTGCTCGTGGCGCGCCAGGATATGACGGATTTGCGTGCTTTGGCTTAAAGCGTCATAGACGGGAAGAATCGATCCGCCAGGAATACCGGTGACCACCTGAATCCCCTGGCGTTCCATGAAATGAACGATGAATTCTGCGCCCGTAAAACGCGTACGCTTGGATGTTATGCCCGAACTTGCCATGCTCCAGTCCTTTTATTCTGGGCCTTTGCTTCGGGCAGGTCTCTTAAACGAAAAACCCCGCCCGGTTTGCGCCGGCGGGGTTTTGGAATCGTGTGTTGATCCGGACCCTACGGCGCATTGCCGACGACCACCACCACACGCACGACGACCGCTGCGCGAGATGGCGCAGTTTTTAGTAGGGTCGCAGTCAGCATGGAAGGGTTCATTAGGGACCTGTCTGTTTGTTGATTAACTGGATTTATACAAACACAGGTTTTTCAGCGTGACAATGGAAAATTTTTCATCTGCATAAAAATGCGTCAACGATCACATTTCGCTGTGCAGAGTCGGAAAACAAAAAACCCCGCCGGAGCGAGGTTTTTTTCAGCGCTGTGCGGTTGGTAGCCGCCGAACACACTGTGTTATGTCAACGGAAAAAGTATACGCGTTCTGCGAAGAACACGCAATTTCGGCACGAATTTTGATGGTTTTGAGTATGGAACATGAATGGCACAATGTCCATAAAATACTGTTAATTTATACAGTATTTATCTATAATGTCTCGGTACGCAATGTGTTATGCGGGGGCCGCATCGTAAACCGGCGCATCAAAGTCCTGGCTGAAACGGGTGGTGCCGTCAGCGCCTTAACCCCCGTGTGAGCACACTGTGTTATGTCAACAAAGGTGCTGGCAACAGGCAGCGGCGAGGTACGTCAGCACCGTGCTCCTTGTACCAAAAGGAGAGCGTATGAGCCTCGTGGATATCGCTATTCTTATCCTCAAACTCATTGTTGCAGCACTGCAACTACTTGATGCTGTTCTGAAATACGTTAAGTAATTCGGATTCAAGTCGCACCTAAGGGGAGCGGGTAACACTCCGCTCCCCTTTCACCTTCTCCCTGGTGCTTGTCTCGCGCCAATATGTTACGTTTTTATGACATTCTCAGGGAAGAACGCCACCATGACGCTTTCTGTTTTCTGCATTTTGCTGTTTGCCGCGCTGCTGCATGCCAGTTGGAATGCCATTGTTAAAGCTGGAAACGATAAACTGTACTCGGCGATTGGCGTCAGCGGCTCCGCGGCGATTATGGCATTGATCTGCTTACCCTTCGCGCCTCAGCCTTCCACCGCCAGCCTGCCGTTTTTGGCCGTCTCAACCGCGTTGCAAGTGGTGTATACGGTCCTGGTCGCCAAAACCTATCAGGTTTCGGATATGAGCCAGACCTATCCTCTGATGCGTGGGACAGCACCGCTGCTGGTTGCGATTATCAGCGTCTTGTTCCTTGGCGATAGCCTGTCTGTGTTTGCCTGGGTGGGGATTGCTACGATCTGTCTGGCCATTCTCGGCATGGCATTTAACGGACGCAGCAGCTCACAACGCGGGATCGTACTGGCGCTCATTAACGCCTGCTTTATCGCTGGTTACACGCTGGTTGATGGCACCGGCGTACGCTTATCAGAAACCGCGCTCGGTTATACGCTGTGGACCTTCTTTCTGAACGGTTCCTGTCTGCTGGGCTGGGCGATGATCGCCCGGCGCCGGGAAGCGTCACGCTATCTGGTACAGCAGTGGAAGAAAGGTATTCTGGGCGGGATTGGCACGATGGGTTCTTACGGTCTGGCGCTGTGGGCCATGACCCAGGCTCCGTTGGCGGTGGTCGCAGCGCTGCGTGAAACCTCCATTCTGTTTGGCGCTCTGCTCGCCTGGCTACTGCTGAAAGAAAAGGTTGCCGGAATACGCCTTGTCGCGGCAGCCGGAATTGCCGTAGGCGCTGTCTTACTCCGCTTGTCATGATCGCGCCGTAAACCCGATGCAATCCGGCAACATTTGTTGCCGTTTTTTGTTTACATTTCCTGCCGTTCATCGCGTAAACATTCCAGCCCACTATCTGGCCTTCTTTTTCTGTTGTGGTAGATTCCACGCGCATTTACGGGAAAGTACAGCACCTTATTCTTCTTTTTTCTCTTTTTTAAAAGTAATCAGCGAAATGAAAAGGCATAGAAGCGTCAATTTGTTGTTGATGTTGGTATTACTGGTGGCGGTAGGTCAGATGGCGCAAACCATTTATATCCCCGCGATTGCTGATATGGCGCGTGAACTGAACGTTCGCGAAGGAGCGGTGCAAAGCGTAATGGCCGCCTACCTGCTGACCTACGGCCTGTCACAACTGTTTTACGGCCCACTTTCCGATCGCGTTGGCCGCCGTCCGGTGATCCTCACCGGAATGTCTATTTTTATGCTGGCCACGCTGGTCGCGATTACCACCCACAGCCTGACGGTACTGATTATCGCCAGTGCAATCCAGGGCATGGGCACAGGCGTCGGCGGTGTAATGGCGCGAACCTTACCGCGCGATCTGTACGAAGGCACGCAGCTGCGCCACGCGAATAGTTTGTTAAACATGGGGATTCTGGTGAGTCCGCTGCTGGCCCCGCTGATTGGCGGCATGCTGGATACCTTGTGGAACTGGCGCGCCTGTTACATTTTCCTGCTGGTTCTGTGCGCGGGCGTCACGTTTAGCATGGCGCGCTGGATGCCGGAAACGCGTCCTGCGGGCGCACCGCGTCCACGCCTTATCGCCAGCTATAAAACGCTGTTTGGTAACAGTTCTTTCACCTGTTACGTGCTGATGCTGATCGGCGGCCTGGCGGGCGTTGCAGTCTTCGAGGCCTGCTCCGGGGTATTGTTGGGCGCAAGGCTCGGTTTAAGCAGCATGGTGGTCAGTATCCTGTTTATTCTGCCCATCCCGGCGGCATTTTTCGGCGCCTGGTTCGCCGGTCGCCCGAATAAGCGTTTCTCGACGCTGATGTGGCAGTCGGTTATCTGCTGTCTGGTAGCCGGTTTAATGATGTGGATCCCGGGCCTGTTTGACGTGATGAACGTCTGGACGCTGCTGATTCCCGCCGCACTATTTTTCTTCGGTGCCGGGATGCTGTTTCCGCTGGCAACCAGTGGCGCAATGGAGCCTTTCCCATTCCTGGCAGGCACTGCCGGTGCGCTGGTTGGGGGATTACAGAATATTGGTTCCGGCGTGCTGGCGTGGTTCTCTGCAATGCTGCCGCAGACCGGGCAAGCCAGTCTGGGCCTGCTGATGACCCTTATGGGACTGTTGATTTTTGTTTGCTGGCTTCCGCTGGCGTCACGCGTGTCGCATCAGGGGCAGGCGGTTTAAGCGTATGATGGCCCGGCTTATCGCCGGGCTTTTCGCATTCAGGCGCGATCATCGTCGTCAGTAACGGCTCCAGCGCCGGACGCCAGGCGCCTTCCTCGCCATCATAAAACTGCGTATCCGCATTGATAGCATAGGGAATTTTCGCTTTTTTCAGTTCGCACGCCATAAAGCGGGCAAACGCCATTTGCGAGGCAGAAGGCGCGTTCCTGATGGTTTCTCCTGGCGACCAGCCTCCCACCCAACTGACATGACCCGTTTTCTGCTGCCAATGAATGGCGGTATTGATACGAGCGCGAATAGCGGCCTTTTCTGCCGCTGTGCCTGAGGTCCACGGATATTTACCGTTATTTTTCAGCGGCCCCCACGGAAAAATATGCCATTGAGCCAGCACGGTATTCTGACTTTGCGGCGGCAGTTTCAGGTCAGGCAAATCTTCCGGCGCGGCGCGTAGTCGCGGCGCGATAAAAATCATCCGCTGCGGGTCGATGGCATGGACAGTACGAATGGTTTTGTCATACACCCGATTGAGCGATACCTGATTATGGTTGAGCTTATCAGAGGGTTCGTATATCAGGTCGAAACCCAGCAACGGCGAGCTTTGACCAAAGTAATGCGCCACCGCCACCCACCAGTTAACCACCTCTTTTTCGTTACCGGTACTGGGATCTTTTTTATATTCGTCAGCCTGATAGGCAATTATCGGGATCACGCCATACTGCTCGCAGGCTTCCACCAGCTTGCGCAGATGTATAAGCCGCGCCTCCGTAGGCTCTCCCGCCACGCGAATGCGCACGTGGGTTAACCCTTTCGCCTTGTAATCCCGCACCACCAGCGGATCGAATTCACGAATACCCCGATCGGTGCGCGCCCAGTCTACGTCCATCCCAACGCCAAGCTGCTGCGCATACTGCGCCGCGGTCAGCACAGGTTGCGCGGCACACACAGTGGCGCTGGCTAACAGTAAAAGGGAAACTATCGGCTTTAACACGGTCGTCCTTACGCAAATCATCAGGAGTGATATCACGTATTTAGCATGCTTTTTCACTTTGCGTGTAGCGAGAAAGCGTAAAAAATATTCGCGGCCCGCTTATTTAACCTGTTCCTGAAGCCAGCGAATAAACGCCTCGATTTTCGGCCATTGTCTGCCAGGCAGGGTGGTGATGTAGTAGTGCTGATGGCATTTCAGCGCCATATCGCCAAAAGGCGCAACCAGCTCTCCACTGTCGAGGCGTTTTTGCACCAGCCGCTTTCGGCCCATCGCCACGCCGATATGATTCATCGCCGCAATCACCGCCAAATCAGAACGATCGAAACCGATTCCCGATGATGTCGGCAGATTCACCGAAAAATGCTGCGCCCAACTGTGCCATTCATCGGTCCCGGAGTCGTTACTCCACGCCTGTCTGTCATGCAGCAACGTACAGTGCGGTAAATTCACCAGCGAACCGGTAAGGTCATGGCGGCGAGCGTAGTCCGGGCTGCATACCGGCAGGATCTCTTCATCCATCAGGAAGTGGTGCGTGAGCTGCGCGGAGGGCGCGTCGTCAAAATAGATGGCCAGATCGACCCCGGCACGCTGCAGATTGACGTTGTCGTTCCCGGTCAGCATGGTCAGCGAAATCGACGGATAGCGACGGGTAAAGTCGCCGAGCGCCGGAACCAGCCAGCACTGAGCGATAGAAGGCCGTGAGTAGACGGTGAGCGTCCCGGACAACTCCTGATTTTTAATATCAAGGATTTCCTGATTCAGCGTATCCAGCGATGATTTCAGCGCCCAGAACACCCGCTTGCCCTCGTGGGTGAGTTCCACTTTACGATGCGAACGAACAAACAGCTGAATACCCAGCTCATCTTCCAGCTGATTAATGCGATGGCTGACAGCGCTGGGGCTTAATGACAGCTCATCTGCCGCCAGCGCAAACGACTGATGTCGGGCCGCCACTTCAAAGGTATACAGCTTTGACAACTGCCAGCCGTTGAGCAGCCGATTTCTGACCTCGCGTAAGGGATCCATGTTCACCTCCTGTCCTCCTGATTCATTCGCCGGAGTGTAAAAAAGTTCGCTGCAAAAATCAGCACAAAGATGAATCAAGGTGAACCATATCGTATAAACAAAGCGTAATTAGACGTAAATCACCTACTTGATGCAATCTGGCTCATGTGAAAGGGGGTTTATATCGTTTGTCAGACCATGCCTTATTTTTGTCCAATAACCCTATATTAATCACAGGGCAAGGTGAGTTATGCACTCTCAAATCTGGGTTGTGAGCACGCTGCTGATAAGCATCGTGTTAATCGTTTTGACCATCGTGAAGTTCAAATTCCACCCGTTTCTGGCGCTGCTGTTAGCCAGCTTCTTCGTGGGTACGATGATGGGTATGGGGCCGCTGGATATGGTCAATGCCATTGAGAGTGGCATCGGCGGTACGTTGGGCTTCCTCGCCGCGGTTATCGGCCTTGGGACCATTCTTGGCAAAATGATGGAAGTGTCCGGCGCGGCCGAACGTATCGGCCTGACGCTACAGCGCTGTCGCTGGCTTTCCGCTGACGTCATTATGGTACTGGTCGGGCTGATTTGCGGGATCACGCTGTTTGTTGAAGTCGGCGTAGTGCTGTTGATTCCTCTGGCCTTTTCAATTGCCAAAAAAACCAATACCTCGCTACTGAAGCTGGCGATTCCGTTATGTACAGCGCTGATGGCGGTACACTGCGTCGTGCCGCCGCATCCAGCCGCCCTGTTCGTGGCGAACAAGCTGGGCGCGGACATTGGCACCGTGATTGTCTACGGCTTACTGGTGGGCTTAATGGCCTCGCTGATCGGCGGTCCGCTGTATCTGAAATTCCTCGGTAACCGTCTGCCGTTTAAACCGGTTCCGGCTGAGTTTTCCGACCTCAAGGTGCGCGACGAAAGTACGCTGCCATCGCTGGGCGCTACGCTGTTTACCGTACTGCTGCCGATTGGCCTGATGCTGGTAAAAACCGTCGCTGAGCTGAACATGGCGAAAGGCAGCACGGTTTATACGCTGTTGGAGTTTATTGGTAACCCGATCACCGCGATGTTTATTGCCGTTTTCGTGGCCTATTACATTCTCGGCCTGCGTCAGCACATTGGCATGGGTGCGCTGCTGACCCACACCGAAAACGGTTTTGGCTCCATTGCTAACATTTTGCTGATTATCGGCGCAGGCGGCGCATTCAACGCTATCCTCAAGAGCAGCGGACTGGCGGATACCCTCGCGCTGATCCTCTCGAACATGCATATGCACCCGATTCTGCTGGCTTGGCTGGTGGCGTTAATCCTGCATGCTGCGGTGGGCTCTGCCACGGTGGCGATGATGGGTGCGACGGCAATCGTGGCCCCGATGCTGCCGCTCTACCCCAACGTTAGCCCGGAGATCATCGCCATTGCCATCGGTTCCGGCGCGATTGGCTGCACGATCGTCACCGATTCCCTCTTCTGGCTGGTGAAGCAGTACTGCGGCGCCACCCTAAATGAGACGTTCAAATATTATACGACCGCGACATTTATCGCGTCCGTTATTGCACTGGTTTGCACATTCCTGCTTTCCTTTATTATCTAAGCGCAAAGAGACTGACTATGGAAAACATTCAAACACTTATCGCCCAGCATCCTTTAGTGGAAGATCTGGTCGCTCTCAAGGAGACGACCTGGTTTAACCCTGGCACTACCTCTCTTGCGGAAGGTTTACCGTATGTTGGCCTGACAGAGCACGATGTTCAGGATGCCCACGCTCGTCTGACGCGCTTCGCGCCGTATCTGGCGCAGGCATTCCCGGAAACCGCAGCCACCGGCGGCATTATCGAATCTGAACTGGCCGCGATCCCAACGATGCAAAAGCGGCTGGAAAAAGAGTATGGGCAGCGCATCAACGGCGAAATTCTGCTGAAGAAAGACAGCCATCTACCGATTTCCGGCTCAATTAAAGCGCGTGGCGGTATTTATGAAGTGCTAACCCACGCGGAAAAACTGGCGCTGGAAGCCGGTCTGCTGACCACACAAGACGATTACAGCATTCTGCTTTCGCCTGAGTTTAAACAGTTCTTCAGTCAGTACAGCATCGCCGTAGGCTCCACCGGCAACCTTGGGATGTCGATCGGCATTATGAGCGCCCGTATCGGCTTTAAGGTAACTGTTCATATGTCTGCCGACGCTCGCGCATGGAAAAAAGCCAAACTGCGCAGCCACGGCGTGACGGTCGTGGAGTATGAAGAAGATTATGGCGTGGCGGTTGAGCAGGGCCGTAAGGCGGCACAATCCGATCCGAACTGTTTCTTTATCGATGATGAAAATTCCCGCACGTTGTTTTTAGGTTATGCGGTCGCCGGCGAGCGTCTGAAGGCGCAGTTCGCGCAGCAGGGGCGCGTGGTGGATGCCGACCATCCGCTGTTTGTTTACCTGCCGTGCGGCGTCGGCGGTGGGCCTGGCGGGGTGGCTTTTGGCCTGAAGCTGGCATTCGGCGATAACGTGCACTGTTTCTTCGCAGAACCGACCCATTCACCGTGCATGCTGCTGGGGATTTATACCGGGCTGCACGATACGATTTCTGTGCAGGACATTGGCATCGATAACCTGACAGCGGCAGATGGGCTGGCGGTGGGCCGCGCGTCCGGCTTTGTTGGCCGGGCAATGGAACGTCTGCTCGACGGTCTGTACACCCTGGACGATCAGACTATGTACGACATGCTGGGCTGGCTGGCGCAGGAAGAAGGCATTCGCCTTGAGCCGTCGGCGCTGGCCGGGATGGCCGGTCCGCAGCACGTTTGCGCTTCTGCTGACTATCAGCAAATGCACGGCTTCAGCGCGGAGCAGCTCAATAACGCCACCCACCTGGTGTGGGCGACCGGCGGCGGCATGGTGCCGGAAGCCGAAATGGCGCAGTATCTGGCCAAAGGACGTTAAACGCCGCTGAACTTAACGCAGCATCGCCATCAGTTCCATCGGTGAGCGATGTTGCTTCAGAAGGTCACGCATCACGCGCATATGCGGCGCGGTATGATTGAAGAAAGCGCTGTATCCGCCGCAAATCGCACTCTTTCCACTGCTGTCGCGATGCTTTGGACAATCGCCATGGCAAAAGCGTAATAGCGAACACGCCTGGCATTCCGCGCTCAGCGTGGTTCTCTTGGACTGACCAAACGCCACTGCCCACGGGCTGGCGTTGAGCTCACTCAACGACGTGCGATGAATATTACCCAGGCGAAAATCAGGGTGAACATAGTGATCGCATTGATACAAATCGCCATTCGCTTCCAGAGCAAAAGCATGTCCGCAAGTGGAGCTTAGCGAACACATCTGCGCCGGGTGTCCGCACCATACGCCCAGAGTTGAATCAAATAGCTGGACGAATACGCGGCCAATATCCTCTCTGACCCAGATATCAAAGACGGTATTCAGGAAGGTTCCCCACGCCTGAGGCGGGACGGATTCGGCGGTAAGCTCGCCGTCTTCATCATATTCAACCAGCGGAATGAACTGCAAAAAAGGCGTGCCAAGCTGGCGAAGGTAGCGATACATCTGTCCTGGTCGCTGGCTGTTCAGAGAATTAACCACTACCAGCAGATTGAACTCCACCTGATGCTTACGGAGCCTGGCAATGGCGTCCACCACCTTATGGTGAGTCGGTTTTCCGCTGCGGTTAACACGATAAGCATCGTGCAACTCGGCGGGGCCATCCAACGAAATCCCCACCAGCCAGCCGTTATCGTGCAAAAACTGACACCATTCGTCGTTGAGCAAAATCCCGTTGGTCTGGAACGCGTTATGGATTTTCTTCCCTTCCCCGTACTGTTTTTGCAACGTCACTACGCGGCGGAAAAAGTCGATGCCACAGAGGGTTGGCTCTCCGCCCTGCCAGGCGAACATCACGTCAGCCCCCGGCTGTGCGGTGATATGCTGACGAATAAACGTCTCTAAGGTGGCGTCATCCATTTCGGGTTGAGTGGGTTTATCGATGTAAAAACAGTAACGACAATCCAGGTTACAACGAGAGCTGGCTGGTTTGGCCATGACCTGACATCCTGTCATGCTAAATTCCCGATAAACGCAATAAGTTGGCGGACATGCGTTACAGCAAACAGTATTGCGAGGGATAACACCGCGAGGGAGATCATAAATTTGTCACGCACCGCGCGAGATTCAGAAAAATCGCTATGCGTAACATCCATCAGATTACGGCTGCGGGTATAGCGCCACAGAACGATCGCCACCATCGCCAGCACCACAATTGAAACCCAAAACAGGAAACCCGCCTGATGCCAGTTGTGCTTCAGCGCCAACGCCATTAGCGCGCCATAACCCAGAAGCGTACGAAACCAGGCCAGCGATGTTCGCTCCGGTTGTAACCCCGGATCGGCGATACGTCGCGACTTACGGCTATCCGGCATACAGTACCAGTCCCATGACAATCACCGCGACAATAAACAAAATCAGACTGATGATTAACAGGCTATGGGTATAGGGCAAATCCTCTTTCAGGCGCATCGCCCTCTCATTACGCAGCCAGCGCAGGTAGCCATAAATCGCCAGACCACCGGCAAACAGGCACAGCAACAGCGCCAAAAGCTCACGAATTACCGGCGTGGCAAAATCCGGAGCCAGTTGGTCGAGACCAACCCCCGCCGCCAGAAACCCCAGCGCGGTACGGATCCACGCCAGAAAGGTACGCTCATTTGCCAGTGAGAAGCGGTAATCCGGGGCTTCTCCAAGGCGGGAAATTTTCATCAGGACTCCTTTTTACTTTCACAGTTCAGCTGCAACGCTGCTCACTTTCAGAATTGCGAACATGGTATTGCTGATACTCTTTATGCCATCCAGCACAAGGAGGTCTGATGGACATATTATCGCAAAACAAATGTAGCTCATTGGGAATGCTTTTTGGCGCCATTGCATTGTTCCTTGGCATTTTTCATTTTTCTTTCGGCCCTTTTTCCGCCCCGCCTCCTACGCTTGAAAGCGTGGTATCAGAGAAGGTATCAGCCATTAAAAAAGGTATTCTTGCTGGACTGAAAGGCGAACAAGCGTCTACCACAGTGGAAAAACCAGCAACAGATATCGATAAGATACTGGATAACAGCGGCATTGCTCTTGCCGTCATCGCGCTGGTATGTGCATTTATTGGCGGCATGCGCAAAGAAAATCGTTGGGGTATTTGTGGTGCGATGTGCTTTGGTGGCGGAACGCTCGCCTTTCACGCCCTGCTTTTTGGTATTGGAATTATCTGCGCCATCATCCTGCTTATTCTGATCTTCTCCTTTCTCGGCAACGTTTCACCGGTTTAGTTTGCATGCCAGATGGCGACGTTCATCTTACCCGGCCTACAGGTGATGCAGGCCGGATACTCGCTCTTTAACCCATCCCCCAAAAAATCACCGCCAGCAGTTGCGGCGTGATAATTCGCAGGAACATCACTAGCGGATAAACGGTCGCATACGAAAGCGCCGCTGCCCCGCTGGTGGCATGCAGGTTGTTAGCAAATGCCAGTGCAGGCGGATCGGTCATTGAGCCAGCCAGCATGCCGCACAGCGTCAGGTAGTTCATTTTGACGAAAATCCTCGCCAGCAGCCCCACGGTAATCAGCGGAATCGCGGTGATGAAAATACCGTAGCCCACCCAGCTCAGGCCATCCCCCTGCGTCAGGGTATGAACAAAATCACCGCCTGACTTCAGACCAACCACTGCGAGAAACAGCACGATACCCAACTCTCGCAGCGCCAGGTTAGCGCTGGGGGGCATAAACCAATACAACTTACCGATGCTGCCAATACGCCCCAGGATCAACGCCATAATCAGCGGCCCACCGGCCAACCCCAGTTTAAGCGCCACCGGGAACCCAGGAATGAACAGCGGGATTGAACCCAGCAGAACACCCAGCCCGATCCCGATAAATACCGGCAGCATCTGCACCTGCTGCAGTTTTTGCTGGGCGTTACCCACCACATTAGCAACAGCATCAATCGAGGAAGGTCGACCGACCAGATTGAGGATGTCGCCAAACTGCAGGCTGGCGTCGCTGCTGGCTACCAGCTCAACCCCCGCACGGTTCAGACGGGAGATAACCACGTCGTAACGTTCTTTGAAATGCAGGTCGCGGATTCGTTTCCCCAGCACCTGTTCGTTGGTCACCACCACGCGCTCAACGCGTAAATCGGTGCCTCGCGTCGACAGCGATGTGTCCACCTCCTGCCCAATCACCACCTGCGCGTTGTGCAGATCAGCAGGCTGACCAACCAGGTGTAGCAGGTCGCCCATCTGGATAATCGTCCCCGGCGACGGCACCATCAATGTTTCTTCACGTTTTAAACGTGAGCAGATAATTTTGTCGCTGTTCAGGATTGGGACATCCTGAATCGCCATGTTGTTGAGGTTCGGGTTTTCCACACGGATATTCATCGTCTGAATCAGCGCGTGTCCGTTGGTCAGCGTGGATTCATGCTGATGGGCTTCGGCATCGACGTTAACGCGAAAAATTAGGCGCATCAGCCACATAGTGAGCAAAATACCGCAGATACCAAAAGGATAAGCCATGGCATAGCTCATCCCCATCTGATCCACCACATCAACAGGAGTACCCAGATCGCGCAGAATCTGCTGCCCCGCGCCTAACGCCGGAGTATTAGTGACCGCACCGGAAAAAATGCCCAGCACCACGGGAAGGGGAATGGCAAAAATCTTATGCAGGATCGCGGTGACCAGGCCACCCATGATAACAATCAGCACGGCAAACAGATTCAGCCGCAGGCCCGAAACGCGCAGTGACGCAAAAAAGCCCGGCCCCACCTGAATACCGATGGTGTAGACGAAAAGAATCAGGCCAAATTCCTGAATAAAATGCAGCATGTCGCCGCTCAGGGTCATCCCTGCCTGATCGACAAAATGCCCGACAATAATACCGCCGAACAGCACGCCTCCGATGCCAAAACCAACACCACGTATTTTTATGTTGCCGATCCATAATCCGACAACTGCCACCATTGCCAGAACGCTGACCGTCAATGCTATATCACTCATTTTCCTGTTCCCTGTGAATAACATTTTATTTAACGAAGATTATGACTGAACCGTTCAGGCATGAATGCAGAGTGGCGCACATTATCATGCTACAGAGCGCCCAGGAGCGCTTAAGAAGGGCGTTCTTTACTGTTTTTCTTCACGTCGATTTGAAATTGCTGAATGCTTTTTTCTGGCAATGGCAGCGCTTCCGGCATCCTGCCCTCCAGATCATAGTTTCATGTGGGCTGATGCACAAAAAAGCCCCGTCATTTCTGGCGGGGCAAAGGCATGGAGCTATTTAACTGTCTAATGCGGGACGTTCGCTGATGGCGATACGTTGTGGAGCGATGGTTTCAGGTTCATTCCGGGTCAAATCGATATGCAGCAAGCCGTTAGTGAAGCTTGCGCCGGAGACTTCCATATTTTCAGCCAGCGTAAAGCTCAGGCTGAACGGCTGAGTGACCAGCCCCTGATGCAACCATTTGGTCTCTTTTTCCGGCTGCTGCGGCGTACCTTTCACGGTCAGGCGCGTGCCTTCCAGTTGAATATCCAGATCTTCCTGGCGGAAACCGGCTAACGCAAGGGTAATGCGGTAGTGGTTATCATCGCTCTTTTCGATGTTATAAGGCGGGAAGCTCTGGCTTTCGCCCGTGTTTTGCAAGGCATTGGCCAGTTTGTCAAAACCGATCCATTGACGCAGCAGTGGGGATAAATCGTAGTTACGCATAATAATCTCCTTCTAAGAAGCGAGTAAGTACCTTTTGGCTCCCTGACGGCAAGCCGATTGCTTAGCAGGGCCGCCTGAAGCGGCCCACAGAATTAGTTGATTTCGATGCGGCGCGGCTTATTCGCCTCGGGAATCACGCGTTCGAGATCGATATACAGCAGACCATTCACCAGGTTCGCGCCGCGAACATGAATGTTCTCGGCTAACTGGAACTTACGTTCGAAGTTGCGCTCGGCAATCCCCTGATACAGGTAAGTACGTTCTTTTTGATCGTCCGCATGGGCGCCTTTCACCACCAGCAGATTGTCCTGGGCAGTAATTTCCAGTTCGCTTTCAGCAAAACCAGCAACGGCAATCGCAATTCGGTAATGGTTTTCGTCTACCAGCTCAACGTTATACGGAGGGTAGCCGCCATTGCTCTGGCCCTGATTGTTTTCCAGCAGGTTAAACAGGCGATCAAAACCAATAGCAGAACGGTACAGCGGGGATAAATCAAAGTTACGCATAATCAATAGCTCCTGAAATCAGCGAGAATAATAGACCTTCCATCATGGACAGGTCAGGTAGCCAGGACACCCATCAGGCATGCCCTTCATTTGTCTACACTCTAAAAATGGGTCTTAATACAAACTTTTCAAGCGTATTCATCTGACTTTTTTTGCAGTTTGTTGTCTATTGCATACACTGGTGGGAGCAGTTGTTATCGTTAAATCGCGATAGCCGCCACAGTGTGACGAAATGGTGATGTTATTTTCGCAACGGATCGCTTTAACTCACCATGCAAACACAATAAATACAGATGAAAAAAATGATGATAAAAAAAATGTTGGTAACACTGACAATGTGCAGCGGGATGGCGTTTGTGAGCGGCTGTTCCAGCATTATGTCGCATACCGGAGGCAAAGAAGGGACGTATCCTGGCACGCGCGCCAGCGCCACAATGATTAGCGAAAGTGATACAAACTGGGGAACCAAGTCACTGGCGATTCTGGATATGCCGTTTACCGCAGTACTGGATACAGTATTACTTCCGTGGGATCTCTTTCGCAAAGATAACTCGGTGAGATCCCGTGTAGAAAAAAGCGAGGAGAGAACGCAGGCCGCGAACGCTGTTATCCCTCCGGCTGAAATGCCTGCTCCTTAAGTTAACGCCCAGTCTCTGTTACCCACAGCTGGCGGAAACCCTCGACGTCTTCCATCCACGCAACCTGTCGACCATCAGGAGAGAAGATGATCGCATCGCCCGATGGTGGGTTGCCGTGACGGTCCGTTAGAAAATCAACCTCTCCCGTCTGAGCATCACAACGAGCAATTTTGTTATCCAGTACAAACCCCAGCCATTTCCCTGACGGATGCCAGTTGAATGCTGACTGAATATCCGTGGCGCAGCGGGTAAGCTGACGCGGTTCTCCTCCTTGTGGGGAAATCAGCCACAGTTGCACAATGCCGACGTCATCACGCATTAAAAACGCAATCTCAGATGCCTTTGGATTACTGCGCACCCAATGGCGCGGCTGATTTACCAGACCGGGAAAGGCGCGCGCATGAGTAAACGTCAGACGGCGTTGATAAATACCAAATGGCGGCGCAGGCATTGTCGCCTCAGTGCCCTCCAGCGGAGCGTCGCCCGGCTGTTTCCAGCCGCTTTCATCCTGTGGTAAATCAACAATAAATAACTCCGGCACTTTCTCGCCCGTGACTGATAACGTATCACCGATAAACGCCAGTTTGTTTTCCCCTACCCAGCCCTCTTCATAGGCGCGGTTAATCTCATCGCTACCCGGTTTAGGCGTGGGTGTCGTCTGGGTTACCAGCACGCACCAATGGCTCCCGCTGTACTCACGGGGATGCTGCGCGGAGACCGTCACCGGACCATAGGGCGCAGCCACACCGACATTGCGTAGATCCAGCGCCGGTGAGCGCTCATGCAGCACATGGTCGTTATAGGTGAAACTGACAAACTCGCCGCTCGGGCTGAATACATGCACATGACTACCGCCACGCAGCGCGCCCGGCGTATATGGGGCGGTAATATCCATTGCATCCAGATTCTCCACTTTTGCCTGCGTAGCTATCACCCCACGCCGATGATGGAAGTCGTAATACCATGTTTCATCAGGATTTTCAGGCCCATGAATAAACACATATTTTTCCGACTTTGGATGAACGGTCACCACGCCAACGTGCGATCCCTGCATGGCCCGATAAATCACCTCCAGCTCGCCAGTATGAATATTGACGCGCTCAATTGTGTCGCCGGTAAAAGAGGCACCGGAAGGACGCACATCAAAGACCAGCCACTGGCTGTCCGGTGTCCAGGTATTGATATTGGTAAGCTGATGATTACGCGGCGTAAAGGTGATTTGCTTCATGGAATGCCCTGATACAAGACGATTTCAGCAATCATACTTCACAAGCACTTCACTTTCAGGCTTTAGCGTATCGCCATCTTCATTTTTGCGGACAGAAAGATGGAACATTTTGACGTAGCCATTATCGGGTTAGGCCCGGCAGGCGCAGCGCTGGCGCGGCAGTTGAATGGAAAAATGCGCGTGATCGCGTTGGATAAAAAACACCAGTGCGGCAACGAAGGTTTCACCAAACCCTGCGGCGGTCTGTTGGCCCCGGATGCCCAGCGTTCGTTTATCCGCGACGGGATAACCTTACCCGTTGATGTCATCGCTAACCCACAAATATTTAGCGTTAAAACGGTTGATGTTGCAGCCTCTTTGACGCGTAACTACCAGCGCAGCTACATTAATATCAACCGCCATGCTTTTGATTTATGGCTTAAATCTCTCATTCCTGATGATGTACAGGTGTACCACGATAGCCTGTGTCGGAAAATCTGGCGCGAGGGCGATAAATGGCATGTCATCTTCCGCGCCGACGGTTGGGAGCAGCAGATCACCGCGCGTTATCTGGTGGGAGCCGACGGCGCGAACTCACTGGTACGCCGTCATCTCTATCCCCGGCACCAGATCCGTAAATATGTTGCTATTCAACAATGGTTTGCGGAAAAGCATCCCGTCCCGTTCTATTCCTGCATTTTTGATAACGACGCAACCGACTGTTATTCCTGGAGTATCAGCAAAGATGGCTATTTTATCTTTGGCGGTGCCTACCCGATGAAGGACGGCCAGGCGCGCTTTGACGCGCTGAAAGCGAAGATGGAAGCGTTCCAATTTCAGTTCGGCAAACCGGTGAAAAGTGAAAAATGTACGGTGCTGTTTCCTTCACGCTGGAAAGACTTCGTCTGTGGCAAGGACAACGCATTTTTGATTGGCGAAGCGGCCGGTTTTATCAGCGCCAGCTCACTGGAGGGGATTAGCTATGCGCTGGACAGCGCGGAGGCACTCAAATCTGTATTGTTGCGGGATGCACCAGATATGAATCACGCTTACCGCAAAGCCACCCGCAAGTTACGTCTCAAACTGTTTGGCAAAATCCTGAAAAGTCGGGCCCTGACGTCGGCGTTTTCCCGCAAATGGATAATGCGCAGCGGCGTGGCGCATATTCCTCAAGGTGAACACTCAGTATCACAAATAATTGCTGAAACAGGGCAAATGCGCCAAGGCATTTGCCCATAACATCTTATTTCAGCGCAAACTTCTCAATGGCATACGCGACGCCATCTTCAAGGTTAGATTTCGTCACAAAGTTGGCGATTTCTTTGACTGACCCAATAGCGTTGTCCATGGCAACGCCCACGCCTGCGTATTCAATCATCGCGATGTCGTTTTCCTGATCGCCAATCGCCATCACCTCTTCGGCTTTTATACCCAACGCATCGGCCAGCGATTTCACGCCAGTCCCTTTATTGACGCGTTTATCGAGGATTTCGAGGAAATACGGTGCACTTTTCAGCACGGTGTACTTCTCTTTTACTTCCGCAGGTATGCGCGAGATAGCTTTATCGAGGATCTCCGGCTCGTCAATCATCATCACTTTCAGGAACTGGGTTGCGGGATCCATTTTCTCGGCTTCACAGAACACCAGCGGAATCGTCGCAACAAACGATTCATGCACCGTGTAGTAGCTGATATCACGGTTCGCGGTATACAGGGTGTTGCGATCGAGAGCGTGGAAATGCGAGCCAACGTCCCGGGAGAGCTGCTCCAGATAACGATAATCATCATAGCTCAACGCGGTTTGCGCGACAGTACTGCCATCCCCTGCTTTCTGCACTAGCGCGCCATTGTAGGTAATGCAGTAGTCACCGGGTTCTTCCATATGCAATTCTTTCAGATAGCTGTGGACGCCGGCATACGGGCGCCCCGTGGTCAGCACCACATTTACGCCACGCGCGCGCGCTGCGGCAATCGCCGTTTTGACCGCGGGTGAAATGGTGTGATCGGGCAGCAGAAGTGTGCCATCCATGTCGATAGCAATAAGTTTGATAGCCATGAGTTCCCCGGATTAAATGAGTCCGTCCTCATGCTAACGCGATTCCGCTCAAAAAACAGCTACGAAAAGGGGGATAGAAAGGGGAATCGAGATTCCCCTTTTGCCGGACGGTTGTAGACCTGGGTGCAAGTTAGATATCGATGTTCGCCGCTTTCAGGGCGTTTTCTTCGATAAACGCGCGACGCGGTTCAACGGCATCGCCCATCAGCGTAGTGAACAGCTGGTCGGCGGCAATCGCATCCTTCACGGTAACGCGCAGCATACGACGGCTTTCCGGATCCATGGTGGTTTCCCACAGCTGATCCGGGTTCATCTCGCCCAGACCTTTATAACGCTGGATAGCGAGGCCGCGACGTGACTCTTTCTGCAGCCATTCCAGCGCCTGCTCAAAGCTGGCAACCGGCTGGCGGCGCTCGCCACGTTCGATAAACGCATCGTCTTCGATCAGCCCGCGCAGCTTCTCACCGAGCGTACAAATACGACGGTATTCGCCACCAGTCACAAACTCGTGATCCAGAATATAGTCGGTATCCACACCGTGAGTACGGACGCGCACAATCGGCTCAAACAGGTTCTGCTCTGCGTTGTGGTGGATATCAAACTTCCACAGGCTGCCGTGCTGTTCTTTTTCGTTCAGCTCGGTAATCAACGAATTAACCCAGCGGGTAACGGTCTGCTCGTTCGCCAAATCAGCTTCCGGCAGCGTCGGTTGATAAACCAGTTCTTTCAGAAGCGCTTTCGGGAAACGACGTTCCATACGGCCAATCATTTTCTGCGTCGCGTTGTATTCAGAAACCAGTTTTTCTAACGACTCACCTGAAAGAGCAGGTGCGCTGGCATTAGTGTGTAGCGTTGCGCCATCCAGAGCGATAGAAATTTGGTACTGATCCATCGCTTCGTCATCTTTAATGTACTGTTCCTGCTTACCTTTTTTCACTTTGTACAGCGGTGGCTGTGCAATGTAAACGTGGCCGCGTTCCACGATTTCCGGCATCTGACGATAGAAGAAGGTCAACAGCAGCGTACGAATATGCGAGCCGTCGACGTCCGCATCGGTCATGATGATGATGCTGTGATAACGCAGTTTGTCCGGGTTGTACTCGTCACGACCGATGCCACAGCCGAGCGCGGTGATCAGCGTTGCCACTTCCTGAGAAGAGAGCATTTTATCAAAGCGCGCTTTCTCGACGTTGAGGATTTTACCCTTCAGCGGCAGAATCGCCTGGTTTTTACGGTTACGGCCCTGCTTCGCAGAACCGCCCGCGGAGTCCCCTTCCACAAGGTACAGTTCGGACAGCGCCGGGTCGCGTTCCTGACAGTCCGCCAGCTTGCCCGGCAGGCCCGCTAAGTCCAGCGCGCCTTTACGACGGGTCATTTCACGCGCGCGACGTGCCGCTTCACGGGCACGTGCAGCATCAATAATTTTGCCAACGACGATTTTCGCGTCAGACGGGTTTTCCAGCAGGTATTCGCTCAGCAGTTCGTTCATCTGCTGTTCTACCGCCGATTTCACCTCAGAGGAGACCAGCTTGTCTTTGGTCTGTGAGGAGAACTTCGGATCCGGTACTTTCACGGAAACAACGGCAATCAAGCCTTCACGGGCATCATCACCGGTGGCGCTGACTTTGGCTTTTTTGCTGTAGCCTTCTTTGTCCATGTAGGCGTTCAGGGTACGGGTCATCGCCGCACGGAAGCCTGCAAGGTGAGTACCACCGTCACGCTGCGGAATGTTGTTGGTGAAGCAGTAAATGTTTTCCTGGAAACCATCGTTCCACTGCAGCGCAACTTCAACGCCGATACCGTCTTTTTCGGTGGAGAAGTAGAAGATATTTGGGTGGATCGGCGTTTTGTTTTTGTTGAGGTATTCAACAAACGCCTTGATGCCGCCTTCGTAGTGGAAATGGTCTTCTTTACCATCGCGCTTGTCGCGCAGACGAATAGAGACGCCGGAGTTCAGGAACGACAGCTCGCGCAGACGCTTAGCCAGAATCTCGTATTCAAACTCAACGACGTTGGTAAAGGTTTCGTGGCTTGGCCAGAAACGTACCTGAGTACCCGTCGCTTCTGTTTCGCCGGTTACCGCCAGCGGCGCCTGCGGCACACCGTGCACGTAAGTTTGCTGATGCACTTTGCCTTCACGACGAATCACCAGCTCCAGTTTCTGTGACAGGGCGTTTACTACGGACACACCTACGCCGTGCAGACCACCGGAAACTTTATAGGAGTTATCATCGAATTTACCGCCTGCGTGCAGAACGGTCATGATAACTTCCGCCGCCGAAACGCCCTCTTCCGGGTGAATACCGGTTGGGATACCACGGCCATCATCGGTAACGGACACGGAGTTGTCAGCGTGAATCGTTACAACGATATCTTTACAGTGACCCGCGAGCGCTTCGTCGATAGCGTTATCTACCACCTCGAATACCATGTGGTGCAGACCGGTACCGTCATCCGTGTCGCCGATATACATACCCGGGCGCTTACGCACCGCATCCAGTCCTTTCAGGACTTTGATACTGGAGGAGTCATAAGAATTCGACATCAACGTTTCTCGCTCATTTAAACTTGGGTTAATCCGTTATTTTACCCTTTTCCACGGTGAACATCTTCGAATTTTTGTCCGACATGTCCAGAACGTGTTCAGCGCTGATTGCGCTGACAAAGACCTGAGATTGCGTCGCTTTTAAGCGGCTGGCTAACAGCCCACGACGGGCATCATCAAGTTCAGAGGCAAAATCATCTATCAGGTAGAGACACCGCCGCCCACTTTCGCGGGTGAGGAACTCCCCTTGCGCCAGACGTAAGGCGCACATCAGCAGCTTTAGCTGCCCACGCGACAACGTGTCTTCCACCGGCGCACCGTCAGCGCGAATGCGAAAATCCGCTTTGTGCGGACCGTGCGCGGTGTAGGTCAACATGCGATCGCGTTCAAAACTGCGTTCCAGCACTTCGGCATAATCGGTCTCTTTCTCCCAGCCGCGCTGGAATGAGAAGGAGAGAGAAAATTCGGGTAGAAACTGCTGACAGGTATCCGCCATATCCTGCGCGATACCGGCGCTGTACTCCGCGCGCCAGGTGCTGATTTGTTCCGCCAGCGGGATCAGTTCTTTATCCCACGGACGCAGTTGTTCATAACGACTCACCTGGCGCAGGGCTGCGTTGCGCTGCTTTAGCAGTCGCTTCAGATTGCTCCAGGCGGTGAAAAATCCGGCTTCATTGTGAAAGCATCCCCAGTCAAGGAATGCTCTTCTGTATTTGGGGCCGCCATTGAGTAAAGTAAACCCCTCTGGCGTGATCAGCTGCATCGGCATCAGGTGCGCCAGTTCCGCGACCTTGTGCCCGTCAGTGCCGTCAATGCGCACTTTGCTGTCGCCCAGTTTGTCTTTCGTCAGGCCAATCGATGTCTCACGCTCTTCCCCCTGCAAACGCCCGTGTAAAACAAACGACTCCTGCTCGTGGCGAATTACGCGGCCAATCTGCAAACTGCGAAACGCCCGGCCGTGGCCGAGCGTATAGATGGCTTCCAGCACGCTGGTTTTGCCGCTGCCGTTCGCGCCAACCAGGAAGTTAAAGCCAGGGGATAAAGCGAGATCCGCGCTTTCGATATTGCGAAAGTCGCGGATCAACAGACGGGTGAGCGACATTACAGTCTCATTGGCATAACAACATAAGCCGCGCTCTGGCTGGCAGCATCTTCAATCTGTACGCTCGATACGGAATCGGTCAGCAGAATACGAACGTTCTCGCACTTCAGCGCGTTTAGTACGTCCAGTACGTAGCTAACGTTAAAACCGATTTCCAGTTCAGTGCCAGGATAGGAGACATCCAGAATTTCTTCCGCTTCTTCCTGCTCCGGGTTGTTGGCGGTGATTTTCAGCTGGTTTTCACTGACATACAGACGCACGCCGCGGAATTTCTCGTTAGAGAGGATCGCCGCACGAGCAAATGCCTGTTTGAGGATATCGCAACCGGCTTCCAGATGTTTGTCCGGATTCTTCGGCAATACGCGGCGATAATCCGGGAAACGGCCATCAACCAGCTTGGAGGTAAAGATGAAGTCACCCACGTGCGCACGAATGTTGTTGCTGCCAATCTGCACGCGCAGCGGGTTGTCGCCGCCGTCGAGCATACGCATCAGTTCAATCACGCCTTTACGCGGAACGATCACCGAATGGCTGGGTAACTGCTGACCGACAGGCATTGAACAGACCGCCAGGCGGTGACCGTCGGTCGCCACGGTACGCAGCTCTTCCCCTTCGGTTTCAAACAGCATGCCGTTTAAGTAGTAACGCACGTCCTGATGCGCCATCGAAAACTGCGTGGCTTCAATCAGGCGCTTCATCGTGGCCTGCGGCAGAGTGAATTCGACTTCGCTCTGCCAGTCGTCCAGATTCGGGAAGTCGGCGGCAGGCAGCGTAGACAGCGAGAAACGGCTACGGCCAGACCGCACCAGCATGCGATCGCCTTCCAGTTGAACGGCAATTTCCGCGCCTTCCGGCAACCCACGGCAAATATCGAAGAATTTACGCGCCGGAACGGTGGTCGCACCAGGTTCATGAGGCTGGATCAGCGCCACGCGCGCCACCATCTCCATTTCGAGATCGGTACCGGTCAGAGAAAGCGCACCGTCAGCAACCTGCAGCAGCAGATTTCCGAGAATAGGCAGTGTAGGACGTCCACCCAGCGGGCCGCTGACCTGCTGAAGCGGTTTTAATAAATGTTCACGTTCAACGGTAAATTTCATAGCGTCACGAAGATAATGTTCTGATTAAATTGGAGAAATCTTCTTTAATATCATGGCTTTCTTCACGCAACTGCTCAATCTTGCGACAGGCATGAAGCACGGTAGTATGGTCACGCCCACCAAACGCGTCGCCAATTTCCGGCAGACTGTGGTTAGTGAGCTCTTTTGCCAGCGCCATCGCCATCTGGCGCGGACGAGCTACCGAGCGAGATCGACGCTTAGAAAGCAGATCCGCAATTTTGATTTTGTAATACTCCGCCACCGTCTTCTGAATATTGTCGATGGTGACCAGCTTTTCCTGCAAAGCCAGCAGATCGCGCAACGCTTCGCGCACGAAATCGATGGTAATCGCCCGGCCGGTAAAATTAGCGTTGGCGATCACGCGGTTCAGTGCGCCTTCCAGCTCACGTACGTTAGAGCGTAGACGCTTGGCAATAAAGAACGCCACTTCACCCGGCAGACGAATGTCGTTTTCGTCGGCTTTTTTCATCAGGATCGCGACGCGCGTTTCCAGCTCAGGCGGCTCGATCGCAACAGTCAGTCCCCAGCCGAAGCGGGATTTCAGACGATCTTCAACGCCGTTGATCTCTTTCGGATAGCGATCCGAAGTTAGGATGATCTGCTGATTGCCTTCCAGCAGGGCGTTAAAGGTGTGGAAAAACTCTTCCTGCGATCGTTCTTTATTCGCGAAGAATTGGATATCGTCAATCAGCAGCGCATCCACGGAACGGTAGTAGCGTTTAAACTCTTCGATCGCGTTGTTTTGCAGGGCCTTAACCATGTCCTGCACAAAACGTTCGGAGTGCATATACACCACTTTCGCGTTTGGCTTACGCGCCATAATACCGTTACCGACAGCGTGCAGCAGGTGGGTTTTACCCAGACCCGTACCGCCATAAAGAAATAACGGATTGTAGGCGCCACCAGGATTGTCCGCCACCTGACGTGCCGCCGCGCGCGCCAGTTGGTTAGATTTACCTTCAACGAAGTTATCAAACGTGTGTTTGACGTTGACGTTAGAACGATAGGTAGGTTCTGCCGGTGCCGGGACGTTATCCCAGCCTGAGCGCGCCGCCGGAGCGGCACGTTGCGGTTGCACTTGCTGAGCCACGTAAGCGGGCGCAACAACGTTGTTCACCGGCGTTTTCAGCGTTTGCGTGACGGGTTTAGTACCGACTTCAAAGCGCAGCTGCGGGGCATCCGCTCCACAGAAGTTATTGAGTAATCCATTAATATTATTAAGGTATTTATCCCTTACCCAATCAAGCACGAAACGGTTTGGCGCATACAAAGCCAGCGTGTTATCGCTCAGTTCCGCCTGCAACGGGCGTATCCACATACTGAACTCTGTGGCTGGTAACTCATCCTGCAATCGGGCAAGACACTGCTGCCAAAGCGAAAGTGACAC